>NZ_CM172603.1:0-4322905 GCF_057624825.1 Gallaecimonas zhanjiangensis
GTGGGAGCGTCGCTTTGGCAGCAATGTCTGGACAGGCTGCAGGATGAGTTGCCAACTCAGCAATTCAGCATGTGGATCAGGCCTCTTCAGGTAGAGCTGGGCGAGGAAGTCCTGACACTCTTTGCCCCCAACCGTTTTGTGCTGGATTGGGTGCGCGACAAATACATGAGCCGCATCAATGAGTTATTGGGCGAATTTTGCGGCCAGGACGCCCCTTCCTTATTCTTTGAAGTCGGTTCCCGCAAAGTCCAGGCCGAAGTGCCTGCCCCTGCGGTAGCCGCCGCGCCGCCGGCCGCGCCCCGCCAGGCAGCTAAGCCCAAAGTGGTGCCAAGCTGGCAGCAGCCAGCCGAAAAAGCCGACAGCGACGTTCAATACCGCTCCAATATCAACCCGGTGTACACCTTCGACAACTTCGTTGAGGGTAAGTCGAACCAATTGGCCCGCGCCGCTGCCGGCCAGGTAGCCGACAACCCCGGCAAGGCCTATAACCCGCTGTTTCTTTATGGCGGCACTGGCCTTGGTAAAACCCACCTTCTTTATTCTGTCGGTAACGCCATCCTTGCCAACAAGCCCGGCGCCAAGGTGGTGTACATGCACTCCGAGCGTTTCGTGCAGGACATGGTGCGGGCGCTGCAAAACAATGCCATCGAAGAATTTAAACGCTATTACCGCAGCGTTGATGCGCTGCTCATCGATGACATCCAGTTCTTTGCCAATAAAGAGCGCTCACAGGAAGAATTTTTCCATACCTTCAACGCCTTGCTGGAAGGTAACCAGCAGATCATCCTCACCTCCGACCGGTATCCCAAGGAGATTGATGGCGTTGAAGACCGGCTTAAATCCCGCTTCGGCTGGGGCCTGACCGTGGCCATTGAGCCGCCGGAGCTGGAAACCCGGGTCGCCATTTTGATGCGCAAGGCCGAAGAACACGGTATTCACCTCTCTGACGAGGTAGCCTTTTTTGTGGCCAAACGCCTACGCTCTAACGTGCGTGAGCTGGAAGGAGCCCTTAACCGGGTCATTGCCAACGCCAATTTTACCGGCCGTGCCATTACCATCGATTTTGTCCGCGAGGCCCTTCGCGACCTGCTGGCCTTGCAGGAAAAGCTGGTAACCATCGACAACATACAGAAAACCGTTGCAGAGTATTACAAGATCAAGGTGGCTGATCTGCTCTCCAAACGGCGGTCCCGTTCCGTCGCCAGGCCCAGGCAACTGGCCATGGCCCTGGCCAAGGAACTGACCAACCACAGCCTCCCCGAGATTGGGGATGCCTTTGGTGGGCGAGATCACACGACAGTGCTTCATGCCTGTCGTAAAATTCAGGAGCTTCGTGAAAGCTCCCACGACATCAAAGAAGACTACGCCAACCTGATCCGAACCTTGTCTTCCTGATAGCGGAAATCGGTCATGAAATTTGTCATAAACAGGGAACAACTTCTTCGGCCTTTGCAGCAGGTCGCCGGTGCCGTAGAGCGCCGCCACACCTTGCCTATTCTGGCCAACGTCCTTATCGAGGTCAGTGACGGCGTGCTGTCATTGACCGGTACCGACCTGGAAGTGGAGCTGATTGGTCAGTTGACCCTGCTTGACGCCAGCCAGAACGGCCGTATCACCGTGCCGGCAAAGAAGCTGGTGGATATTATCCGCGGCCTGCCGGATGGCGCGGAAATCAAAGTGGATGTGGATGGTGAGCGTTTACTTATCCGCTCCGGCCGCAGCCGCTTCTCGCTGTCCACCCTGGCGGCAGAAGACTACCCCAATATCGATGCCTGGCAGAGCGACATTGAGTTCGTTACCGCCCAGAGCAGCCTGCGCAAGCTGATTGATTCCACCCATTTCTCCATGGCCAACCAGGATGTCCGTTATTACCTCAACGGCATGCTGTTCGAGACCGAAGGCAACAAGCTGCGTACCGTCTCCACCGACGGTCACCGCCTGGCCATGGCTTATCAGATAATCGAAGGGGTGAACCTGCCCGAGCATCAGGTGATCGTACCCCGCAAGGGTGTGCTGGAGCTGGTGCGGCTGCTTAACCACGACGAAGCGTTGGTACGGGTGCTGATCGGTGCCAACCATATTCGGGTAATAACCGACGATTTCACCTTCACCTCCAAGCTGGTGGATGGCCGCTTCCCCGATTATCGCCGGGTGTTGCCGCGTCAGGCCGACAACCGCCTGCAAGCCGACCGGGAAGTGCTGCGCCAGGCCTTTGCCCGCGCTTCTATTCTCTCCAACGAGAAGTTTCGCGGTGTGCGCCTGAACCTGGACGGCAGTGAGCTGAAAATCACCGCCAACAACCCCGAGCAGGAAGAAGCCGAAGAGAACCTGGAAGTGGCCTACCAGGGCCAGCCGCTGGAAATCGGCTTTAACGTCAGCTACCTGCTGGATGTGCTTAACACCCTCAAATGCGAGACGGCCCAGATGTCGTTCGGGGATGCCAATTCCAGCACCTTGATCGAGGACGCCGCCTCCGACGAGGCGGTCTACGTGGTCATGCCCATGCGCCTGTAATGAGGCCTTCTTGAGCGTAAGCCATCTCGCGTTAAGCCGGTTTCGTAATATCGAGACCCTACAGTTGGAGCCCGGAGCGGGCTTCAACTGTATTATCGGCCCCAACGGCAGCGGCAAGACCGCGGTGCTAGAAGGGCTGCATTTTCTTGGCCTTGGCCGTTCCTTTCGTACCCATCAGCCTGCCCGTGCCATCCAGGACGGCCAGGGCGATTTTTTGCTGTTTGCCCGCAAGGAAGAAGGGGACAGGACCCACCAACTGGGTATGCAGCGGGACAGGGCAGGGAACCTCAGCCTGCGCCTCAACGGTGACACCCCTGACCGCCTGGCCACCTTTGCCGAAGTGCTGCCGCTGCAACTCATCACTCCTGAGAGCTTCGATCTGCTTACCGGTGGCCCGGCCAATCGCCGCCAGTTTCTCGATTGGGGCGTGTTCCACGTGGAAAGCGGCTTCCTGGCTGCCTGGTCACGGGTAAAAAGACTATTAAAACAGCGAAATGCCCTGCTAAAACGGCGCCCAAAAAGGTATGATGAACTGTCTTACTGGGATGGAGAGTTTGCCCGTTACAGCGGCCAGTTAACGGCGCTCAGGCAGGCTTACGTCGAGGAGCTGCTACCGGCCCTCGAACCCATGCTGGCAAGGCTGCTACCGCGCTATCAGGTGTCCCTGGAATTTGCCCAGGGCTGGGACAAGTCCCTGGCGCTGGATGCGGTACTGAAAAGCCAATTTGAACGGGACCAGATGCTGGGCTTTACCCAGGCTGGCCCACATAAGGCCGATTTGCGCATCAAGGTTGATGGCATTCCGGTTCAGGAGTTTTTCTCCCGAGGGGAACTGAAGCTGCTGGTCTGTGCCCTTAAACTGGCCCAGGCCGCCTTGCTCAAGGACAAGAGGCAAAGGCAGGTGAGTTTTCTTATCGATGACCTGCCCGCTGAACTGGATAGCGACAAGCGGCTGGCACTGACCGCCGCCCTGGCTGATACCCAGGCTCAGGTTTTTGTCACGGCCATAGATGCAGACAAAGTTGATGACATGGTTGCCCCGCTGAGCGACGTTCGCCTGTTTCACGTGAAACAGGGGCGGCTTAGCGGCGCCGACGGATAAAAAGAGAGACGGATAATGGCGAACGAATACGATTCCTCGAGTATCAAGGTCCTGAAGGGCCTGGATGCGGTGCGTAAACGTCCTGGCATGTACATCGGTGATACCGACGACGGTTCAGGCCTGCACCACATGGTGTTCGAGGTCGTGGATAACTCCATCGACGAGGCCCTGGCCGGCTACTGCAGCGATATCCTGGTGACCATCCATGCCGATGGCTCCGTCTCTGTTCGTGACGATGGTCGGGGTATTCCCACCGAGCAGCACGAAGAAGGCAAGAGTGCGGCCGAAGTCATCATGACCGTGCTGCACGCCGGCGGTAAGTTCGACGACAACTCCTACAAGGTTTCCGGCGGCTTGCACGGTGTGGGTGTGTCGGTGGTGAACGCCCTGTCCGACAAGCTGGAGCTGACCATCCGCCGTAAAGGCCAGGTGCACCAGCAGATTTATCACCTGGGCGAACCCCAGGCACCGCTGGCCGTTATCGGCGAAGCCCAGAGCACCGGTACCGAGATCCGTTTCTGGCCCAGCCCCACCATTTTCTCCGACACCCTGTTCCACTACGACATCCTGGCCAAGCGCCTGCGTGAGCTGTCTTTCCTGAACTCCGGGGTGTCTATTCGTCTGCAGGACGAGCGTGACGACCGCAGCGACCACTTCATGTATGAAGGGGGCATCCAAGCGTTTGTCGACTACCTCAACCGCAACAAGACCCCTATCCACCCCAAGGTGTTTCATTTCACTCTGGAGCGGGAAGACGGTATCGCCGTCGAGGTGGCCATGCAGTGGAACGACTCCTTCCAGGAAAACCTCTACTGCTTTACCAACAATATTCCCCAGCGCGATGGTGGTACTCACCTGGCTGGCTTCCGGGCTGCTCTGACCCGCACCATGAACAACTACATGGAAGCGGAAGGCCATGCCAAAAAGGCCAAGATCAGCACCACAGGTGACGACTCCCGTGAAGGCCTGACCGCTGTTATCTCGGTGAAGGTGCCTGACCCGAAATTCAGCTCCCAGACCAAGGACAAGCTGGTTTCTTCCGAGGTGAAATCCGCCGTGGAATCGGCCATGGCCGAGAAATTCCAGGAATACCTGCTGGAAAACCCCAGCGATGCCAAGACCGTTGTGGGCAAGATCATCGATGCCGCCCGCGCCCGGGAAGCGGCCCGTAAGGCCCGCGAGATGACCCGCCGCAAAGGCGCCCTGGATTTGGCCGGCTTGCCCGGCAAACTGGCCGACTGCCAGGAAAAAGACCCGGCGCTGTCCGAACTCTACATAGTGGAGGGTGACTCTGCGGGCGGTAGTGCCAAGCAGGGTCGTAACCGTAAGAACCAGGCCATCCTGCCCCTCAAAGGTAAGATCCTCAACGTCGAGAAGGCCCGTTTCGACAAGATGCTGTCCTCCCAGGAGGTGGCTACCCTCATTACCGCTCTGGGCTGCGGCATCGGCCGTGACGAATACGATCCAGACAAGCTGCGCTATCACAGCATCATCATCATGACCGATGCTGACGTCGACGGTTCGCACATCCGTACCTTGCTGCTGACCTTCTTCTATCGCCAGATGCCTGAGCTGGTAGAGCGTGGCTACATCTATATCGCTCAGCCGCCGCTGTATAAAGTGAAGAAGGGCAAGCAGGAACAGTACATCAAAGACGACGCGGCCATGACCCAGTACCTCACCTCCATTGCCCTGGACGGTGCCGAGCTGCACGTCAACGCCGAGGCTCCGGCCATTGCCGGCCTAGCCCTGGAAAACATGGTGACCCAGTTCCGCGATGTGGAAGCCATGATTGAACGCCTGTCACGCAAGTACCCGGTGGCAGTGACCCGCGAGCTGATTTATCACGCCGCGCTGGCATCCGAAGCGCTCAAAGACAAGGCTAAGACCGAGCAGTGGCTGGCTGAACTGGTGGCTGTCCTCAACGGCAAAGAGCTGTCCGGCTCCACTTACCTTGCCGACTTGGTGGAAGATGCCGAGCGCAGCCTGTGGGTGCCGCGCTTTACCATCCGCACCCACGGTGTGGACCACGAGTATCGCTTTGGCCCCGACTTCTTTGCGTCTGCCGAATACGGCAAGCTGGTGGCCCTGGGCGAAGCCATCCACAACCTCATCGAGGAAAGTGGCTACGTACAGCGTGGCGAGCGCAAGCAGCCGGTTAAAACCTTCGAGCAGGCCCTTAACTGGCTGATGCACGAGGGGCGCCGCGGTCTCTACGTACAGCGCTATAAAGGTCTGGGCGAGATGAACCCCGAGCAGCTTTGGGAAACCACCATGGACCCGGAAGTGCGCCGCATGCTGCGAGTACGGATTGAAGACGCCGTGGCCGCCGACCAGCTGTTCACCACCCTGATGGGCGACCACGTGGAGCCGCGCCGCGACTTCATCGAAACCAACGCCCTGAAAGTGGCTAACCTGGACGTTTAAGCCGTTCTGGTACCGAGCATGAAAAGGGGGTAGCGCAAGCTACCCCTTTTTCTTTTTACGCAGCGGTGCTCGCTCCAAAGGCAACATGCACACGGATTGCCAATGCAGGGTAGAGCGCGGCCGGCGCCCTAAGGCCGCATTTTGATGTTTCACGTGAAACGCCCCTCAGCAAGGGGTGAGTTGCCAGACGGGTGGGCTAAGCCGCAGAGTGTCGGTCAACTGCAGCTGGTCGAGAAACGTCTGATCGTGTGAAACCACTACCAGGGCTCCCTGATATTGGCCGAGCATGGCTTCCAGTGCCTGCAGGGAGGAGAGGTCAAGGTGGTTACTGGGCTCATCCAGTAGCAATAGCTCGGGGAGCTCGCCACCATAAAGCAGTAACGCCAACGCCGCCTTTATCCGCTCTCCGCCGCTGAGCTGGTCTGTGGGTATGGCCAGCTTCTGCGCATCCAGGCCCAGCTGCGCCAGCCAGGTTCGCAGTTGGCCCTGGGTCTTGCCTTGTCCTGTCGGCAACTGGGCCAGCAGCGGTTGGTCGGGGTCGAGCAGGGACGCCTGTTGGTCGAGATAACCCAGTCGGCAGCTTTGTTTCACCTCTCCTGCTGATGCTGCCATTACCCCGGCTATCACTTTTAGCAGCGTCGATTTACCGGCGCCATTAGTGCCCATTACCGCCAGCCGTTGCCCGGCGCGCAGGGTCAGGTTAAGAGGCTGTAGGGGAGCCGTCATCGGCAACACCAGCTCTTCCATGATCAGCACCTGGCGCCTGCTACCGTTGGCCGCTTGGGCATCGAGGTGGACGTGCACCGGTAACTGCTGATCCAAATGGCTCGAGGCATTGGCGATGTCACTGTCCAGCTGCTCCTTGCGTTGTTGCTGTTGCTTTTGGATCTTTCCCAGGGTTTTTTCGCTGTTTTGCTTTCGGCCACCCAGCAGGATCTTGGCTTGGTTATGGTCGTCACGACCGGCTTTGGCCTGACGTTTTTGCTGCCGCTCCTGTTGCTGCTGCATGGCGCGATTTTCCTTACGTCGCTGCTGTTGCAGATGCTGCAGTTTATCGTTGGCTTGTTCCTGCTCCTCCTGCTTCTGCTGGTGGTAATGCTGGTAATTGCCACCGTAGCTCTTGAGTCCGGCTGGCGACAGTTCGTAGATCCGCTCTACCATGGCCAACAGCTGCCGGTCATGGCTTATCAGCAGCAGGGCACCTTGCCAGTCGGCAAGCTGTTGTGCCAGCCGCCGCCGAGCCTGGGCATCCAAATGGTTGCTGGGTTCATCAAGGATCAGGCAATCGGCTTCAGCCAGGGTGGCACCAAGCAGGGCTACCTGCATGGCCTCGCCGCCGCTGACGCTCTGGGCCGGCATGTCGAGGCTGAGATGGCCCAGCTCCAATCGTTCCAACTGCTGCTGGAGCCGCTGTGGCAGATCCCAATCACTGCTGATGATCTCGAAGTCATCCATTTCAATACTGCCGGCGGCAATGCGTTCAAGCGCCGCCAGTCGACCCTCAACACCCAGCAGCTGAGCCAGTGTGACTTCAGGAGGGAAGTTACGTTGTTGTGCCAGGTAGTGGATGCGACCCTGTCGCAGGCATTGCCCCGAGCTGGGCTGGCGTAGCCCGGCCATCAGCTGCGCCAGAATAGATTTCCCTACACCGTTGCGGCCAACCAAGGCGGAGCGGCGAATGTCCAGTTGGGCACTCAGGTTCGAGAAGAGGGTTCTGCCGTCAGGCAGCACATAGGAGACGTTATCCAACGTCAGATAAGGGGTCGTCATGCAATGCTCCAAAGATACCGGTACTCAGCCACCGCCGGTTGGCGGAGGAAGAAGAAGCCGTCAAAAGACGGGGGTATCAATTGCGCATTGGACTAACCCTCGGTGGTTGGTAAGAAGCCCTATGCTAGGGAAAAGGCGCGCTACGGTGCAAGCAGATAATGAGGCTGTTTCGCGTGGAACATTAGGAACCCGGTGCTGCGTGCGCATTTACCGAATCCCTGACGGACTGGCGCAGCCAGCGATGGGCGGCATCGTTATGGTGCTTCTCGTGCCATAGCATCACCATTTGGAAGCTAGGTGCCTGAAAAGGAACGGGGTGTGTTTTAAGCCCGGTGCCCGGTACAAGCCGGGAGGGCACCATGGCCACCAAGTCAGAACTTTCCAGCAGCTGGCACATGAAGTTGAAGTGCGGCACGGACAGCACCACCTTGCGCTTGTGGCCGAGCATGGCCAGTACCTGATCGGTGCCGCCACTGAAGCCGCCGCCGTTGGGGGAAACCATCACATGCTCCAGGCGACAAAAGCGGTCCACATCCAGTGGCTGCCGCAGCTGCGGGTGGTCTTGGCGCCCGGCCAGCACATAGTGCTCGGTAAAAAGGGTGCTGCTCTTCAAGCCGGGAGGAGCGCCATCGGCGGTATGAAAGGCCAGTTCCAGCTCGCCACTCTCCATGCTGGCCGTCAGAGCACTGGGTTTGACCTGGCTAACAGCGATGCGACATTGGGGCGCCTGGCGCAAAATGGAGGGTAGGGCTTGGCGCAAAATGGTGGCTTCGCCGTAGTCGGCGGCGGCGAGGCGCCAAGTGCCTTTGGCGGTGGCCGGGTCAAATTCCCTGGCCGGCTGCACCGCTTGTTCCAAGGCAGTTAATGCATCGGCTAGGGGGGCCTGGAGCGACTCCGCCAGCACCGTTGGCGTCATCCCTCTTGGGCCCGGCAGCAGCAAAGGGTCACCAAACATTTCCCGCAATTTTTTCAGCTGCACGCTGACCGACGGCTGCGAGAGATGCAGGCGCTGGGCGGCGCGGGTAACGTTGCGCTCTTTAAGCAGCACATCCAGCGTCATCAGTAGGTTAAGGTCTAACAGCTGGGAATTAATCATGGCTATGGCTCGTATAGTAGCAATTCATTTTCACTATACCCGAGCCTTGCTCATCATGGCGGCTGTTAAGTTGAGGAGTTCGCCATGAAGGCCTTAGTGATTTATGCCCACCCTGAAGCGTCGTCCCTGAACGGGGCGCTGCGTGACCATGCATTGCAGCACCTGCGTAAGGCAGGGCATGAGGTGCAGCTTTCCGATCTGTATGCCATGAACTGGAAGGCAGCGCTGGACGCCGCCGATTTCCCGGAGCGGGACCCAAGCCAGCCTTTCCACGCCTCCCTGGACTCCAAGCTGGCTTACGCCAATGGCAGTCAAAGTGCCGATATTGCGGCCGAGCAAGCCAAGCTGGAATGGGCCGATACGGTGATCTTCCAGTTTCCGCTGTGGTGGTTCTCGGTGCCGGCGATCATGAAGGGCTGGTTCGACAGAGTCTACGCCTACGGCTTTGCCTATGGGGTAGGCGAGCATTCCGATCATCATTGGGGCGACCGTTATGGTGAAGGTAAGTTTGCCGGTAAAAGGGCCATGCTGCTGGTCACCACGGGCGGCTGGGCCAGCCACTATAGCGCTCGGGGCATCAATGGCCCCATCGACGATATCCTTTTCCCCATCCAGCACGGTTTGCTGTTCTACCCGGGGTTTTCGGTGTTGGAACCTATGGTTGTCTATCGCACCAGCAAGGTGGATGAGGCGCGCTACGGTGAGCTGTGTAATGAACTGGAGCAGCGTCTCGATACCCTGCAAAGCGCGCCGGTCATTCCCTACCGGCGCCAAAACCACGGCGACTATGCCATTCCGGCATTGGAGCTCAAAGACCATATCAAAGGCGGTGAAGGCGGCTTTGCCATCCACCTGGCCGACTAGGTTTCACGTGAAACAAAAAAGGCGCCTTGCGGCGCCTTTTCTTTTTAGGCTCTCGCCTTATTGCAGCACGGAGATGTCTGCCACCTGCAGGAACAGGCCGCGCAGGCGACCCAGCAGGGCCAGGCGGTTCTGCTTCAGGGCGGCATCCTCGGCCATCACCATAACGCCGTCGAAGAAAGCGTCCACCGGCTCGCGCAGGGCGGCCAGGGCGGTCAGGGCAGGGGTGTAGTCACCGGCTGCAAAGAGCGGCGCCAATTCTTCTTCCAGGCGGCTTACCTCGGCGAACAGAGCCACTTCGGCGGCTTCCACCAGGCGTTCTTTGACAACCTCGGTTGGCAGCTCGCCGTCCACTTTGGAGAGGATATTACCTACCCGCTTGTTGGCGGCGGCCAGGGCCTCGGCGGCTTCCAGGGCGCGGAAGGCGGATACCGCTTTCACGCGCTGGTCAAAGTCCACCGGCTTGGTGGGGCGGCGGGCCAGTACGGCGTTGATCACGTCGCCGCCAAAGCCTTCGTCCTGGTACCAGGCCTTGAAGCGGCCCAGCAGGAATTCCAGCACGTCTTCTTCCACCTTGGCGTTGCTGACTTTGCTACCCAGCAGGACCTTGGCTTCGCGGATAAGGTCAGTGAGGTCCAGCTTAAGGCCATTTTCCTTGATGATGCGCAGGGCACCCAGGGCGGCGCGGCGCAGGGCGAAGGGGTCCTTGTCGCCTTTGGGAGCTTGGCCAATGCCAAAAATGCCCACTAGGGTATCCAGCTTGTCGGCCAGGGCCACGGCGCAGGACACAGAGGCAGAGGGCAGGGCGTCACCGGCGAAACGGGGCAGGTACTGGTCTTCCAGGGCCTGGGCTACCGCTTCTGGCTCACCGTCCAGGCGCGCATAGTGCATGCCCATGGTGCCTTGGGTGTCGGTGAACTCCATGACCATCTGGGTCATCAGGTCACACTTGGACAGCAAGCCGGCGCGCTGGGCATCGCTCACATTGGCACCCAGTTCGGCGGCGATAAAGCCGGCCAGGGCGCTGATGCGCTCAACCTTGTCGCGAAGGGTGCCAAGCTCCTTTTGGAACAGCACGGTCGCCAGGCTGTCCAGGCGGTCGGAGAGCTTGTGCTTGCGGTCGGTTTTGAAGAAGAACTCGGCGTCGGCCAGACGGGGGCGCACCACCTTCTCGTTACCGGCGATGATCTGCTGCGGGTCCTTGGACTCGATGTTGGTCACAAAGATGAACTTGTTGAGCAGCTTGCCGTCGTTGCCGTAGACCGGGAAGTACTTCTGGTCACCTTTCATGGTGTAGACCAGGGCCTCAGGAGGCACGGTCAGGAACTTCTCTTCAAAGCTCGCCACCAGCACCACCGGCCATTCCACCAGGGAGGCCACTTCTTCCAGCAGGCTGTCTTCCAGGTCCGCCTTGCCGCCCAGTTCCTGGGCCTTGGCTTCGGCGGCGGCCTTGATCTTGGCCTTGCGGCTTGCAAAATCGGCCAGCACCTTGCCCTTGCTTTCAAGGTCGCCAAGGTAGTGGTCGGCATGGGCCAGCTCGAACTGGCGCTCGCCCATAAAGCGGTGGCCACGGACGGTGCGGCCGATGGTGATGTCCAGCACGGCGCCGTTAATCAGCTCATCGCCGTACAGGGCGGTGATGGTGTGTACCGGGCGGATAAACTGGGTGCGCTTGGCGCCCCAACGCATGGGCTTGGGAATGGGCAGCTTTTTGAGAGCACTTTCCACCATGGCGGGTACCAGGGCTTGCACCGGCTGGCCTTTGATCTGGGCCTTGTGCAGCAGCCATTCGCCCTTGTCGGTGACCATGCGGCCGGCGTCCTTGATGTCGATACCGCAACCGGCGGCCCAGCCCAGGGCAGCCTTGGTGGCGTTACCTTCGGCGTCAAAAGCGGCTTGCACAGCGGGGCCGCGTTTCTCTACTTCTTTGTCGGGCTGCTGGGCAGCCAGGGCCTTGACGGTCAGGGCCAGGCGGCGAGGGGCGGCGTGCCATTGAATAGCATCAAAGGCCAGCTCGGCTTCGGTCAGCTCGGCGCCCAGGTTGGCGGCAAAGGCTTCGGCCAGGGCACGAAGGGCCTTGGGTGGCAGCTCTTCGGTACCGATTTCTACCAGTAGGTTCTGGGCCATTATTTTGCCTCCTTGCACATGGGGAAGCCCAGCGCCTCGCGGGCGGCATAAAAGGCTTCGGCGCAGGCCTTGGACAGGGCGCGGACCCGCAGTATGTAACGCTGGCGCTCGGTGACCGAGATAGCGTGGCGAGCGTCCAGCAGGTTGAAGGCGTGGGAGGCTTTCATCACTTGCTCATAGGCCGGCAGCGGCAGGGGCTTTTCCAGGGCCAGCAGGGTTTGGCACTGGCGCTCGCACTCGTCGAAGACCTGGAACAGAAAGTCGACATTGGCGTGCTCAAAGTTGTAGGTGGACTGTTCCACTTCGTTCTGGTGGAACACGTCACCGTAGGTGATCTTGCCCAGGGGGCCGTCGGTCCACACCAGGTCGTAGACCGAGTCCACGCCCTGGATATACATGGCCAGACGCTCAAGGCCATAGGTGATCTCGCCGGTAACCGGGCTGCATTCCAGGCCGCCCACCTGCTGGAAGTAGGTGAACTGGGTCACTTCCATGCCGTTGAGCCACACTTCCCAACCCAGACCCCAGGCACCCAGGGTGGGGGACTCCCAGTTGTCTTCCACAAAGCGAATATCGTGCACCAGGGTGTCGATACCCAAGGCTTCCAGTGAGCCCAGGTACAGCTCCTGGATGTTGTCTGGAGAGGGCTTGAGCATCACCTGGAACTGGTAATAGTGCTGCAGGCGGTTGGGGTTTTCACCGTAGCGGCCGTCGGTAGGACGGCGGGACGGCTGCACATAGGCGCTGGAGATAGGCTCCGGGCCAACGGCGCGCAGGAAGGTCATGGGGTGGAAAGTACCGGCACCCACTTCCATGTCTAAAGGCTGGATAACGGCGCAGCCTTGGCGGGCCCAGTAATCCTGCAAGGCGAGGATCAGCCCTTGAAAGGTCTTGAGATCGTAATTTTGCATGATATTTGCGCTAAAAGGGCTGTTTTCAGCCGAGTTTCCTGATTAAGACCGCCAGTATAACGCGCTTTAGCAGCAAATTTGCAGCATTCTTGAGCAGTTGCGGTGTCTGGCGGGTGAGTGGTTGCTTACTCTTGTGGCAGGCCTTTACGGATAAGGTATCGGTAAGGCGCCTCAGTGGTTTCGCTGGCCACCAGGGTGTGGTCCATAAAGCGGCAAAAAGAGGGAATGTCGCGGGTGGTGGCCGGGTCGTCCGCCAACACCAGCAAAGTCTCGCCGTCAGACAATTTGCGGATCTTACCTCGTACCATCATCACCGGTTCGGGGCAGCGTAGGCCCAGTACATCCAGCTCGTGGTCAGGTTTGGCAAAATGGCTCATGGCAAACTCCGGTGAAAAAGTGGGCGAATTCTACCCGAAAAACAAAAAGCCGGCCACCAGGGCCGGCTTTTGACCAGAGGGAACCTTACACCCGTTCGAAGACGGTGGCGATGCCCTGGCCCAGACCAATACACATGGTGGCCACGCCCAGAGTGGCGTCTTTGGCTTCCATGAGGTTGATAAGGGTGGTGGAGATACGGGCACCGGAGCAACCCAGGGGGTGGCCAAGGGCGATGGCGCCGCCGTTGAGGTTGACCTTGTCGTCTACCTTGTCGGCCAGGCCCAGGTCTTTCACGCAAGGCAGAGACTGCGCGGCAAAGGCTTCGTTCAGCTCGAACAGGTCGATGTCGTCGACAGTCAAACCAGCACGCTTGAGGGCCTTCTGGGTGGCGGGCACCGGGCCGTAACCCATGATGGACGGGTCGCAGCCAGCCACGGCCATGGAGCGAATTTTGGCGCGAGGCTTGAGGCCCAACTCTTTGGCCTTGTCGGCAGACATCACCAGCATGGCGCTGGCGCCGTCTGACAGGGCAGAGGAGGTGCCGGCAGTCACGGTGCCGTTGACCGGGTCGAATACCGGGCGCAGGGCGGCCAGGGATTCAACGGTGGTCTCGGGGCGAATAACTTCGTCGAAATCAATCAGTTCCAAGATACCGTCGGCATTGTGGCCCAGTATCGGCAGAATTTCGTTCTTAAAGCGCCCTTCCTGGGTGGCGGCCCAGGCGCGCTGGTGGGAACGGGCGCCAAAGGCGTCCTGCTGCTCGCGAGTAATGCCGTGCAGGCGGCCCAGCATCTCGGCGGTCATACCCATCATGCCGGCGGCCTTGGCCACGTTTTTGGCAAGGCCGGGGTGGAAGTCCACACCGTGGTTCATGGGCACGTGGCCCATGTGCTCAACGCCGCCGATGATGAACACGTCGCCCTGGCCAACCATGATGGCGCGGGCCGCGTGGTGCAGGGCGTCCATGGAGGAGCCGCACAGGCGGTTGATGGTGGTACCGGCCACGCTCTTGGGCAGGCCGGCCAGCAAGGAGGCGTTACGGGCGATGTTAAAGCCCTGCTCCAGGGTCTGCTGCACGCAGCCCCAGATCACGTCTTCGATGTCGGCCGGGTTCAGGGCGCTGTTGCGTGCCAGCAGGCCTTTCATCAGGTGGGCTGACAGGTCTTCGGCGCGAACGTTGCGGAACACACCGGCTTTGGAGCGGCCCATGGGAGTGCGGATACAGTCGACGATGACAGCTTCTTTAATCATGTTCGTTCTCCGTCCTTATTGGCCGTAGTAGGTTTTGCCGCTGGCCGCCATTTCACGCATGGTGTCGGTGACCTGATAGAGCTCACCCAGGTGAGCGTACTGGTCGGCGATGGCGACAATCTTGTCGAGGCCGACGGTATCGATATAGCGGAATACCCCACCACGGAAGGGAGGGAAGCCCAGGCCATAGACCAGGCCCATGTCGGCTTCAGCCGGGCTGGCAATGATGCCTTCTTCGAGGCAGCGCACGGTCTCGATGATCATCGGCAGCATGGTGCGGTTGATGATTTCGTCCGGGCTGAACTCGCCTTGGGCCTTGACCACGGCTTTGAGCAGTTCGTAGCTCTCGGCGGTGGCTTCTTTCTTGGGCTTGCCGCGCTTGTCCTCGGTGTAGACGTAGAAGCCCTTACCGTTTTTCTGGCCGAAGCGCTGGTTCTCGAACATTACGTCGATGGCGTCTTTGTCGGTCTTGCTCATGCGGGTGGGGAAGCCTTCGGCCATCACCGCTTGGGCATGGTGGCCGGTGTCGATACCCACTACGTCCAGCAAATAGGCCGGGCCCATGGGCCAACCGAATTGCTTCTCCATGACCTTGTCCACGGCCTGGAAGTCGGCGCCGTCACGTACCAGCAGGCTAAAGCCCTGGAAGTAGGGGAACAGCACACGGTTGACGAAGAAGCCGGGGCAGTCGTTAACGACGATGGGGGATTTACCCATCTTGGCGGCGTAGGCCACCACGGTCGCCACGGTTTCGTCGGAGGTGTGCTCGCCACGGATAACTTCCACCAACGGCATGCGGTGCACCGGGTTGAAAAAGTGCATGCCGCAGAAGCGCTCGGGCTTCTTCAGGCTTTGGGCCAGCTGGTTGATGGAAATGGTGGAGGTGTTGGAGGTAAGGATGGCGTCTTCGCCTACCACGCCTTCCACTTCGGCCAGCACACTGGCTTTAACCTTGGGATTTTCCACTACCGCTTCAACGACGATGTTCACGTCTTTGACGCTGTCGTAGCTCAGGCTCGGCACGATGTTGTTCAGCACGCCTGCCATCTTGGCGCCGTTGATCTTGCCGCGCTCAAGTTGCTTGTTCAAAAGCTTGGACGCCTCGGACAGGCCCAAGTGCAGGGCTTTGTCGTTGATGTCCTTCATGATGATGGGGGTGCCGGTGGAGGCGGACTGGTAAGCGATACCGCCACCCATGATGCCGGCGCCCAGCACCGCCGCTTTGTCGATGGCGTGAGCGGCCTTACCGGCTTTCTTGGCTTTGCCTTTGATCAGCTGGTCGTTCAGGAAGATACCGATAAGGGCGGTGGCCACATCGGTCTTGGCCAGCTTGATAAAGCCTTGGTGCTCGATGGCCAGGGCCTCGTCGCGGCCCATGCGGGCAGCGGCTTCGATACCTTTAACGGCGGTCATGGGGGCTGGGTAGTGCTTGCCGGCCTGGGCCGCCACCATGGCGGTTGCGGTGGCAAAGCTCATGCCCGCTTCCAGCTTGTCGAGCTTGAGGGCTGATTGCTTGGCGGCGCGGCGCGCTTGCCAATCCAGCTTGCCGGCGACGGCGCTCTTGGCCATGGTCAACGCGGCTTCAAAGAGTTTCTCCGGGGCTACCACGGCGTCCACCATGCCCACTTTCAGGGCGGCATCGGCACGGTTGTCCTTGCCGGTGGTGATGAGCTCCATGGCATTATCGGCGCCAATCACCCGAGGCAGACGCACGGTGCCGCCAAAGCCGGGGATGAGGCCCAGTTTTACTTCCGGCAGGCCGATTTTGGCGGTGGCGTCGGCCACGCGGATATCGGTGGCCAAAATGCACTCGCAGCCGCCGCCCAGGGCAAAGCCGTTAACGGCTGACACGGTGGGGAAGGGCAGATCTTCAAGCTTGCTGAAAATGGCATTGGCTTTTTGTACCCAGGCCAGCAGTTCGGGCTCGGGCAGCTTGAAGGTTTCGAGGAATTCGGTGATGTCGGCGCCGACAATAAAGGTGTCTTTGCCGGAGGCCAGTACCAGCGCCTTCACGCCTTGGCTGGCGCTGATGGCGTCCAGGGCGGCGTCCAGTTCGGACAGGGTCTGGCGGTCAAATTTGTTAACGGAACCTGGGGCGTCAAAAGTCAGAACGGCGATGCCGTCAGACTCCAGCGCCACCTTGAGGTTTTCACCTTGGTAAAGCATTTGGCGTTCTCCCTTTGTGCCTCTTGGCAGGTGGTCAAACCAGTCAAGGCATGATGGTAGTAATTTGCGCGGAATGCAATAGGGTTTTCAAACATCCGTTTAAGTTGCCTGTTTAAGTTGCCTTACAGCCACTTAGGGCACCCCAAAGGCGGCTGCCTTGGGTCGGTGCCGGGGCGATGATAGGATGGCGCATCTTAAAATCGATTGACGGTGAACAGTATGGAACATCTGGCACGCCTTTACCCTGACCATATCAACGAGTTGCAAAAGCGCACCCGGGCCGCCCTTGAGCGCAGTGGCTTCGAGGCGCTGGCCATTCACGGTGGCCAGCAGCTGGGCATTTTCCTGGATGACAACCACTACCCGTTCAAGGTCAATCCCCACTTCAAGCAGTGGCTGCCGGTCATCGATAATCCCCATTGCTGGGTCATCGTCAACGGTGTCGACAAGCCCAAGTTGCTGTTCTTCCGCCCGGTGGATTTTTGGCACAAGGTGGCCGATGTGCCCAGCGCATACTGGGCCGAAGCCTTTGATATCGTATTGATTGACTCCCCCGAAGCGGCCACCAAGGCCCTGCCGCAAAATAAGGGCCGGGTCGCCTATATCGGCGAGCACCTCGACTACGCCAAGCGCCTCGGCTTTAGCGACTGTAACCCCGGGCCGGTACTCAACTACCTGCACTACCACCGCGCCTACAAAACCGAGTGGGAGCAGGCCTGTATGCGCAAGGCCAACGCCATTGCCGTGAAGGGCCACCTGGCGGCCAAGGCGGCATTTTTGGCCGGGGCCAGCGAGTTTGCCATCAACCAGGCTTATCTGAGTGCCACCGAGCAGGGCGAAAATGACCTGCCCTATGGCAACATCGTGGCGCTGAACCGCAACGGCGCCATCCTTCACTACATGCATTTTGACCGCCAGACCAAGGCTGACAGCCGCAGTTTCCTGATTGATGCCGGTGCCAGCTTTAACGGCTTTGCCGCCGACATCACCCGCACCTACGCCCGTGAAGACAACGCCTTTGCCGAGCTTATCGCTGCGGTGACCGAGCTGGAGAAATCCCTAGTGGCCGGCCTCAAACCGGGCCTCAAATATGCCGAGCTGCACCATCAGTGCCACCTGGGCATTGCAGGTATCCTCAAGGACTTCGGCCTTATCCGCTGCGACGCCGAAACCTCCTTGGCCACCGGCATCAACCGCGCCTTCTTCCCCCATGGCCTAGGCCACCACCTGGGCCTGCAGGTGCACGATGTGGGCGGCTTTATGGCCAACGATTTTGGTGACCGCGAACCAGCGCCGGCTCAGCATCCCTTCTTGCGCACCACCCGCACCGTCGAAGCCGGTAACGTGCTGACCATCGAGCCGGGCCTGTACTTTATCGACAGCCTGCTCGAAGAGGTGCAAGCCGGTGCGCACAGCGAACTGGTGAACTGGGAAAAGGTAGAAAGCTTCAAACCCTTTGGCGGTATCCGCATCGAAGACGATGTTATTGTCCACAGCGACGGCGTTGAAAACATGACCCGCAAGCTGGGCCTGGCCTGATAGACTCCGGGGTTTCACGTGAAACCCCGTTTTTGCCATGTCCTACCCCATCCCCGCTGCTGGCGCTTCGGCTGAAGAGCTGGTCAAAAAAAGCCGCTTTATCACCCTGCTGGCCCATACCACCGGGCTGGATGAGGCCAAGGCCTTTTGGCAGCATTGCCGCGAGCAGCACCCCGGCGCCCGCCATTGGTGCTTTGCGGCTGTGGCCGGCCACCCCACAGACGGCCAGCAATATGCCATGAGCGACGACGGCGAGCCGGCCGGCACCGCCGGTAAACCGATGCTGGCGCAGCTACTGGGCAGCGGCGTGGGGGAGATAAGTGCGGTGGTGGTGCGTTATTACGGTGGGGTAAAGCTTGGCACCGGTGGCCTGGTCAAAGCCTATGGCGGCGGCGTGGGAGCGGCGTTGAAGCTGCTGCCAACCCGGCTTTATGTGCCCCAGGCAAAGCTGGTGGCAGAGCTTGATTATGCCCTGCAAAGCCAGCTTGACTGGTTGCTGGGCCAGTTTGATGGCCGCTGCATCGACACCCAGTTTGGTGAAAAGCTCAATTGCACCCTCACCGTGCCCCTGACCAGCGCCGAGGCCTTCGGCGCTGAACTCAGGCGCTTGAATATCCGCTTCAGCGCTGCAACATGAAGGTCTCGTATTCCAGTTCCTGGAACTGGCGAGACAACACCACCAAGCCCACCATGGAGCTGATCACCGTCGCCAAGGCGAAGCCGTAACCGTAGAAGTGCGGCCCGGCCAATATCGACAAGTAGGTCAGGCTGGCGTTACAGGCCATGAATAGCCCGGTCAGCACCAGGGCGCTGTGCCTTTTATCCAGGTAGAACATCACGTTGAGAATGGATAGCAGCACCACTTGCACCCCGACACCCACCACGTCGATGTAGAGCAGCGTGGCGTAGTTGGGGTCGATACCAATCAGCTCAAGCAGGTTCTGGCCCCACAGCAGCAGTACCACCACGGTGATGCCCTGGATCTTGAAGATGTCGTAGATGCCGGTACGGGCGGTACGGACCATCTCGTCCTTGAGGTGGTAAATTTCCTGCAAGGACGCGCCTTCGCGCACGGCGTTATAGAAGCGGTCGTACTGCTCGGCAAAATCGGTTTCCATACGCACCAAAAACACCGCCATGCCCGGGATGATGGACAGATAGGCCAGGAAGATGGGCAAGTCGTAGATGGGGCTGGCCCGCAGCGGCCCGAGGATGGCTTCCGAGGTGGTGGGGTAGTACCAGAAGATGAACTTGTCGGCCCAAACCCCCAGGTTATAGAAGAGCCCGCAGAAGAATAGGCTGTAAAAAACGTGCTTTTTCTGCAAGAAGCCGAATGAAATCAAACTGCTACCTGGGTAGCGGCGCATGATCACAAACAAGAAGCTAAACAGCAGCACCGTCTTGCCAATCAAAAATGCCAGCAGCAGCCCTTCGAGCTGCCAATGGCGCAGGGCCAGAGCCAGCAGCACCATCAGGGTATAACCGCCAAGCATGGTGGTGAGAATAAGCCGGTAGTCTTTCATCCCCGACAGGAAGATCACCACCAGCCACAGGTCGCTGAGGCTGACAAAGGCGCTGGCCATCAGCACCTTGACCTCGACGCTGGCCGGAATAAAAGGCCAGACGATGGCGGCGATCACCACCGCGCCGATGCTGGTTACCAGCACCGAGCCCAAGAGATTGGGCAGCACTTCATCGTCGCGCTTGAGGAAGAAGAGATCGGACACGTAGCGGGTCAGCATCAGCTGGGAGCCGCCGGTGAGGATAAGCGAGCCAGCCATCAGGTAGGTAACGGCCGTCAGAAACTGCACGATAAGCCCCTGGGGCACCACATAACCCAGGCTGAAGATACCGATCAGCATCAGTCCCAGGATGGACAGCACCCAGGGGCCGGAGCCGATAAGGCCGGCATAGCCGTAGGCTTCGAATACTGACAATAAGGTGTTCTTACGCAGTATCTTGCGGATCTCAAAACCTATTCCGGCCATGACATGGCTTCCTTGTAAAGCTGTTGGTAGCGCTCGAACATCAGGCGCTCGTCGTAATAGCGTTCAACCCGTTTCAGGCCGGCCTGTTGGTAGGCCTGCCAGCTGTCGCTGTCGGTGAGAATGTCCACCATGGCCCTGGCCGCTGCGCCGGGCGAGGCGATGGACACCACGGCGCCGGCTTTGCCCAAGGCGCGGTCTTCTTCGCCCAGGCCCTCGATTATCTCCCGGCAGGAGCCAACATCGGTGGCCAGCACCGGCACTCCGGCGGCCATGGCTTCCAGCAGTACCAGCGGCTGGGCCTCGGAGATGGAGGTCAGTGCCACCACCCCCAGCTGCGGCAGGATGGCGCTGACATCCTGCATGCCGAGGAACTTCACCTTGCCTGCCAGGTCCAGGCTGTCTACCAGCAACTGGCATTCGTGCAGATAGTTGGGGTCTTCCTCGGTGGGGCCCACTATCCAACCTTCCAGCTCAGGCAGGGCTGGCAAGGCCTCTTTGATGGCACGGATAAAGGTTTTGATGTCCTTGATGGGCACCACCCGGCCAATCAGCCCGGCCACTTTGGGGATCTCGGGGCCACGGGCGGCCAGGGCCTTGGCAAAGCGGCCCAGGCGGATACCGTTGGGGATCACCTGGGTCTGCTCCGGCGGCGCGCCGTCACGGATTTGCCGTTGGCGGTTGCCTTCATAGAGGGCGACGATGGGGCTGGCGTGCTGGTAAGCGGTGCGCCCCAGCTGCTCGAAAAAGTGGATCCACATGCGGCGGATATAGCCCATCTCGGCATTGAGATTGGGGCCGAGGCGGTCTTCCGATTCCTTTATCCAGCCGGCCTGAATAAGGTCAATCTTGCGCTCTTTGGTGTAGATGCCGTGCTCGGTAAGGGCAAAAGGGGTCTGGGTCAGCTGGCTGGCGCCGGCACCCAGGAACCCGGCATAACCGGTGGAAATGGCATGTAGCAGCCTGACTTTGGGCAGCTCCCTGGCAATGCGGGCGATTTTGAACAGCGGCCGGTAGATATTGCGATAAGCCCAGAAAAAATCCACGAAGGAAGGCTCGTCGCAATATTGCAGGTAGTAGTCGGCCAGCACCTGCCAGGAGGCCTGGGAATAAAGAAAGTCCTCTTCCGGCAGGCCGTCGCTTTTACCCAGGGACTCAAACAGCGCCTTTAACAGCTCGGCCGGAATCGGCTGCCGTGAGTCGCGAAAATGGTCCTGCACTTGGCGCCACAGCTCAAAGCGCTCGCTGTTACCGGGCCGGGAAGTAGGGCCCAGCAGGCTGTCTTCGTCGTCCATCATGTAATGGACGCTAAGGCCGGTCACGTTGTCTGGCAGCGTGTATTGAATGGGGCCGTAATGACTGGGGTGGCCACCTAAAAACAGCAGCTCGAATTTCAGCTCCGGCAGCCCGAGGATGAGCTGGTGTACCCAACTCGACACGCCGCCCCTGACATAGGGGTAGGTGCCTTCGAGGATCAGCAGTACATCAGCTTTGACCATGCCAATACTCCCTCAATTGTTGCAAAGCACTGCCGTTGGCCTGGGGCGGCAAGGCCGCCAGGTGCGCCCGGCAGTCGTCGTAGCGGCGCTGGTAAAAGGCGATTTCCGCCAGGTAAGGCATCACGTGGCGCCGGGCTATGGTTGTGTCGGCAGCCCGTTCAAAAAGGGGCTGGGCCTCTTGGTAGCGGCCAAGAGCCAGGTACACCCGGCCCAAGAACACCTCGGTGGCGGTGGTGGGATGCTGCTCGATACTGGCCTGGGCGTATTGGGCGGCCCGGCCCAGCACATATTGGCGCAGCTCGCCCTGGGCCAGGCCCAGGTAGCTCAGTTCCCAGAACTTCTCGGCCAGCTGACGGTTAAAGCGCCAGTGCTGGGCCTGCTGGGCCGGATCTTTCAGTTGGCTCTGCAACTGGTTGATTTGCTTGTTGATGCTGTTTTCCTTGCCGTCCAGCAGCGAGTAGGCCAGCAGCCGCACGTCGTCTTCGAGGTCCTTTAGGGCCAGGCGCAGGATGGGAATGGCTTCTTGGTCCGGCATGTTGCGGGTTGCCATCACCGCCGCCAGCCGCTTGTTGGGCTCGGAGGCGTTCTTGAGAATGGCCCGCAGCCCGCCAAGGGAGTAAACCGGCTTGGCGGAGAGCGCTTTGGGCTCGAAGGGCAACTCGGGAATGGGGTGTTCCTCCAGCGCCATGTCCTTGTCTTTGAGTGGCCGGTACAGGGCGTAGAGCATGGCGGCACTGATGCCGATGGTGCCAAGGCCGGGCAGGGCAAAGAACAGCACGAACAAAAACGCCAGGGTTGGCCGCACCGGCTTTTGGTATTGCACCGGCAACAGGTAGAGCATGGCGCCGGCCAGCAGCATGCTGGCCAGCAGGTGGGTGACCAGGGCCAGGGGGGCGTGGCCACTGAAGAACAACCAGCCGGCGAAGGCGTCCAGCACCACGGCCCCGGCAAATGCCCAGAGGGTCCTCATCTGCCGAGCTCCATGAAGTGGTTGATGGCCTCTTCATCCACCGGTAGCGACCGTTGCTCTTCCACCTGAATATTGAGCTCTGCCAGGGATTTACCCAATCGCTCGACGCTCCAGCTGTTGATCCGGCCGATAAAACCGGCCTGGTCCAGCTCGTCGGCCAGGGGCATCAGCAGCAGCAAGGTCAGGGATTGTGCGTCGTAAAGGTAAACGTCCAGGCCGCGGCGGGTGGCGTTGAGGTGCTCCAGTACCCTTTCGGCCTGAGGTGAGGGCTCGGTGGCGCGAATTTTCATCAGCTGGGCCGGAATGGCGTAACGCTTGGCCTCGCGCTGGGCGCGCAGTACCTGGGCGTGGAAATAAGGTTTCTCGTCCGGCCCCATGACCGGGTTGGCCAGGGCATGGCGCAGCAGGTCGCCCACGTGGCCGGCCATAACCGCCATCAGGGTCAGGGTGGCTTCGCGTAGGGTAAAGAACTGGATTTGCTCCACCAGCAGCACCCCATAGACCCGGTCGTTGACGTCGATAAGGGGAATGACAATCTGGTACTGGCTCTGCTCGGCCCGGCTTTGCAACTGGGCCACCGAGATCAGCTCGCGCTGCTCGAACATGGCCAGCACCATGGGGTCTTTGCTGTTGGCAGGCTGGGTTTGGCCGACCCGGGCCAGGGGCTCGCCGATGATTTTGCCGTCTTCCACGGCATAGAGGCTGACGCTTTGCAGGCCGCCGTATTCCACAAAGAGGCCCAGGATGGCGCGAGCTGCCTTGTCCAGGCGCCGCTCCTGCAATTGGCCGATGGCCGAGCGCACCGCCTGCAAAGACTCGCGCAGGCTAAGGGCGTGGCCAGCCAGCATCTGCTCCAGGCGATCGTGGGAGCTGCGCAGCAGGTGGTAGTGGCGGGTAAAGGTGTCGAGGCGGTCACGCACGTAGTCGAGCTGCAGCTTTTGCTGCTCGTTGGTGCGCTCCCAAAGGTCACGAAACTCACCGGCCACCATGGCCACCAGGGCGTAACCGACCATGGTGCCAAAAGGGTAGTGCTGGGCTGTTATCAGGGCGTCGACCCGGCGCAGCAGCAATTGCCCTGCCACCAGCAGCAACACGCTGGCCAAACCCTTGGCAAAGCCGTAGCGCAAGGCCACCAGCAACGGGCCCAACATCGGCCAGGCGAAATCGCCGTGCTGCCAGAAGGGGTCACTGGGGCGCAGCCAGGCCGGAATGGCCAGGGCCAGGGCGGTGAAGACTAAAACTTCCAGCCAGGCCTGGGGCTCGGGTACCTGCCGGGCTTTGCGCAAAGAGGGTTTCACTGGCCGGCCTCAATCTGGTCGAGAAGATCAGAGAGCACGTCCTGGGCAGTGGCGGCCAGGCTGTCGCGGCCCCAACCGCTCTTGGCGATGGTGCCGGTCCAGACCGGAGTGTCTTCGCCCAGTTTGGTGAGGTTAAGGGTCACTGCCACCACCGGTTCGCCGTCGAGGCCTGCCTTGTAGCGCCATTCTTCAATGGTGCCGCTCAGCACATAACCGACCTGCTGGCCGGCCAGCCATTTTTGAGCCTGGGTCAGGCGGTACTGGTCGTCCAGAGGCGGCAAATCGGCCTGGGCTTGGCGAGGGTAGCGGCTGAGCTTGGGCAACTGGCGCTGCTGCCAGAGGCTAGCCAGGATGTCTTCGGCCTTTTCACCGGCCAACGGGGTTTGGGCGTGGTTGACCAGAGGCATCAGTGCCACCCGGCTATTGCTGGCCAGGGTAACGGTGTCGCCCACCTGGGCAGTGGTACAGGCGCCCAGCAGCAAAGCCAGACAGGGCAGAATGAACCGCAACATAGCGTCTCCTTGTTAAAAATGAAGGTAGTAACCGAGCTGGACCTGGGTGTCGCTGGCACCCTGACGGTTACTGCTCTGGTAATTGAGTTTCAGCTGCAACAGGTCGTCACCGGTGACCGACCAGCCGGCGCCGGTACTGAGGGTAAAGTCGGCCTGGCCTATTCGGGGCTGGTAACCGACGCTGACATCCACCGTCCAGGCCGGCTCCGCACCGAGGTGCGGCGGGGTCAGTTCGGCTCCCGGCCCCCAGACAGAACCGATGGCGTAGCGCCTAAACGGCTCCACCAGCGCCTGGTATTCAGGGTGATGCGGCACCGGTACCGGCGGGCGATTGGGAAAGCTTTGCCAGATGGCGGCGCCATAGAGGGCCCAGCCTGGGCGGTCGGCCAACAGATCAAATTGATAGCGGGCGTCGTACTGTTGGCCGCTCGCCAAAGAAGGGCCGTCACGCAGCCCTACCTTGAGGTGGGCGGCAGACAACGCCAGCGACTGGCGGTTATCCAGGCGGTAATTGGCGTTCACCCCAAACAGGCTTTGCTCGCCCCAGGCTAGCAGCACGTCAGACTGGCGGCTCTCCTGGCTGGTGGCCAGATCCAGGCCAAGGCGGGTGCGCTGGTCCCATTGGTAGTCCACCGCCACCGCCAGACCAGAGCGCACCGCGCCTTCACCTTGGTGATGGTCCACATCCAAGTTCAGGTGCCAGCGCTGGTATTGCCAGTCGGCGTTGGCCGCCATCAGGTTGCCGTCGTTACCCTGGTTATCTTGATAGCCGGCGCTGAATTTCCATTGGGCCTGGGCAAAGGGCAGATACAGCTCTACCTGCTGCTGGGCGCTTTTGAGGCCGGCATCGGGTTGCAGCCAGAACGCCAGGGCCCGGAAGTGGGCCGGGCGGGCCGCCCTTGCCAGATCTAGCTCAGTCTCGGTGGCCTCCCTGGTCACGCCTTTGTCCCAGGCTTCCATAGCCTGGTAGGGGCGGTTGAGGTAAAGCCAGGCACTGACCTTGTCGGTAGTCTGGCTGACCTGCCCCTTGGCCAGCAGGGATTTCACGGTATGGAAATCGCCGTCCAGCATCGCCAGTTGCAACTGTTGCCAGGGCAACAGGCGTTTGGCGGCCTGGCGGTGTAGCCACCAATAGGAGGCAGCCTGCTCGGGAGCCATGGGCGCGATGGTGTCCATGCCCAGGCGCGCCTGCAAGAAGGGCACCACCCGCTCGCCCCACCAGTTCAGCTGCAGATCGGCATAGGCCTGTTGGTTCTGGGGCAACTGGCGGGCCAGGTAACGGTTAAGGCGGAAGGCGTCGTCATGGCGGCCAAGAGCTTCTATCTCGGAAGCGAGGTTCACCAGGTTGGCCAGATCCTTGGGATGACGCTTGGCCATGTAGCGGAAATAGAAATAGGCCTGGCGGTGGTCACCCAAGAACTGGGCAAGGCTGCCCAGCAATGGCGCCCAAGCATCGGAGGCTGGCTGCTGCTGGTGCTCGTCCAGTATGGCCTGGGCCGCCTTTTTGTCCTGCAGGGCCAGGGCCAGCCAGCCTTGAGACAGCGCCACTTCGGTGCTGCCAGGGGCCAGCAGTTTGGCTTGGCGCAGCGACGCGCGGGCCTCTTCAAGCTGTTGATGTTGCTGCTGCCAGGTCCCGACATAGAGCCAGGCACTGGCCAGTTGGCGGTCGGCCGGCTGGCTGGGCAGCACCGCAGCCAGCCGGGCAAAGCCTTGCTCGTCTTGCAGCTGCCAGCACAGCTCGGCAATACGGGCCACGTTGCTGGCAGTGCGCGGGCGGGTCCACAGGTAGGCCAGCAGGCCGGGCTTGTCGTCGCCAAAGCGAGCCTGCTGATAACGGTATTCCAGGCCGGGCAGGTTGGGGGCCAGCTGATGCAGGCGCTGGTAGGCAAAGGTGGCTTCGGCCTTGTTGCCAACCCGCCAGGCCATTTCGGCGCGGGCATCCCAAAAGCTGATGTCCTTGCTGGTGTTGCCGTTTTTCAGCACCGCCAGCGCCGCCTTGTAATCGTTCTCGAGCCAGTAGGCGCGGGCAAACCAAATCAGGTGTTGGTCATCACGGGGGCCTTTGTAGGTGGGCCACAGGGTGCGCAGGGCGTCTTGGTCACCCATTTCGTGGTTGAGCCTGGCCAGCCAGCCGTCGCTCTGGCTGTCTTTGCCGTAACGCTGCTGGTAGTGGTGAATGTCGGCTACCGCCTGCTCCGGGGTGCCTTGCCATTCCTGGGCGTCGAGCCAGCTGTCAAAGCGCTGGGGGCTCAGCCGGTGATGGCCAGCCAGGTAGCGGTAGATGGCTATCTGGTCGTCATAGCGGAACAAGCCGTTGGCATCATTGAGGCTCGCTTCCACATCTGCTGGCGTGGCACTGCCGTCGGCCATCAACCAGCGCAGCTCGTCCAGGGCGTCGGCGGGGCGATTGAGCCAGCGCAGCAATTGCCAGCGCCGCTGATGCAGGGCCTGGTTGTTGGGTTGCAGGGCCAGGCGCTGCTCCAAGATGACCTCGGCGCCCTGGATGTCGCCATTGGCCAGGTGGGCCTGCTCGGCCAGGGCCTGGCGCTGGGCATTGTTTGGATCCTGGGCCAGCAGCTGGTCGGCCAGCCGCTGGGTGTCCTTGCTGTTGCCGGCCAGTTGGGCCAGCTTCAGGGCGCGCTGCAGATCGCTCTGGTCGCCGTATTGCTGCCACCACTGGTAGGCCAGCACCGGTTGGCCGGCGGCCAGGGCGGCGGCGATGGCGTCATTGAGGGTGTCTTTGGACAAATGCTGGCCGTAAAGCTCGCTGGCCTTTTCCGGGTGGTTGGCGGCCAGCCAGGTGCGAGCGGCCAGCAGCGGCTGGTCGTGGTCCTGATAATACTGGGCGAGCTGCGCTTCCAGGCCCAGCGCCTGGGCATACTGCAGCTGCTGGGGAGTCCAGTCGCGGTTGCTCTCAAGGCTGCTGACCAGCTTGGCTTTGTCGTTGGCGCTAAGCGTGCCGGCCTGGAACTTGGCGTAGTAAAGCTGCTGCTCGATGGCGGCCTTTTCCTTGCTAGCAGAGATCTCTGCCAGCAGCGCCGCGGCGCTGGTCAGGTCGCCAAGTTTGATTTCCACCTCGGCCAGCTTTTGCTTGAGGTGTTCGTTGTTTGGGTCCTGAGCCAGGGCGGCGCGCAGGTAGGCCCTTCCGAGGTTGGGGTCTTTGGGTACCTGATCGTTTTCAAAAAACAGCGAGCTTGGGAACAGGATATAAAGCAGCAAAAAGGTCACCAGCAGCATCAATACCGCTGCCGGCAGGGAAATAAGGGACGGCCTGGCTTTTGTGATGAGCTTTTTCACTGTTGAGTCCCGCACGCAAAGTGCCCGGCAAAGTCGCCTTCAGGCAGTGAAAACTCGGTCAGCCGGCCTTTTTGCTGGCCGCTGTAAGAGGGGCCTTGGTCGCTGACAAAACGGCAGCCCTCGGCGTTAGCGAGGATAAGGTCCGCTTTTTGCCAGGCCTTGAAGGCCACCTTGCCCGGCAACTGCCAGCTTTTCAGCAGCACGTTGGCCGACACCAGATAAGGCTTGCGAGGGCTGGCGCTACCTGCCAGGGCAAAGCGGGCATCGCCGTTTACCACATGCAGGTAGCGGCCATCTTCGGTGGCCCCGGCCAGACCCTGGCTGGCGTCGAGCTGGGCATAACCCAGCGCTTTTGGCAGGCGCAGGGTGCGCAGGTATTTGCTGCTCAGCAGCCAGTCACCTTTGGCATCGCGGGCCAGGGCGCTGAAGTAGAAATCCTTAGCCATGCGGGCGTAGTGGCTCAAGTGCGCCGGGGTATTGGGGCGGCTCAGCACATAGCCGATGTCGTCCCTAAGGGCTTGGAGGCCTGCCGGGTTGGTGCCGGAGTAAAAGTGGAAGTACAGCCCGAACGGCTTGAGCCGGTAGGGGTGGCCGGTGATGTCGAAGGTTTCCCTGACCCGCCGGAAGCCGAAATAGGGGCCATGCCAGAGATCGGTGTAGACGTTCTCGTTCATGATGGGGGCGTACACCTGATACAGCAGGTCGCCCTCGGGGCGGCCGATGGGCCAGATCTCGGAGAGGCTGGGGTTGTCGCGGGTCATCACGGTGTTGCCGCCGTTGACGTTGAGTACCCCCATCTTGCGGGCGTGGGCCAGGGCCACCGGGCCGGGGGCGGCGTCACCGCTCCACAGCATCATCACCACTTTCTTATCTTTAGGGGCCAGGCGCTCGTTGATGTAGTCGATAGAGCCGTCGATTTCCTTGGTGAGATCAATCTTGTTGTAGCCGGGGATGGTCAAATGAAAGCCGTACTCGGTGTCTTCCTCGGTGAGCTTCTCGCGCCCGGCGATTTGCGACCAGAAAAAGGGGTGGCTGTAGGTGTGGGAGGCGATTTCCACATAGGGCTTTTTGAAGATGTCCCTGGCGATAGCCTCAAGCTGCGGGCTTTCCTTGGGGTACATGCCGGTGGGGCCCACTTCCCCTTGGATAACCGACACGGTAATAGGCAGCTGGTAGTGCTCGATGATCTGCTTTTCAATCACTTCCCCGGCAAAGGGTTGGCCCGGGAAGCGGGCGCGGCTGGGGAAGGCATCGCCGTCGATATGCAGGGTAAAGAGGCGCCGGCCGCTTTCGGTGGTGACATCAGGGGCCGGAATAGGCGCCAGCCCCAGGCCTTTTTGCAACAGGGCGACGGGGTTTATCAGCCAGCGGTTTTCTTCGAGCGGCAAGGCATCAATAAGCCAAGGTGACAGCACCACGGCGCCTTTATCGGTGCGGGCGCCCTGCAGTACCGGCTCGCCGTTACCGGCCTTGATGCTGATCAGCGCCTCGGCGCCTTCGGCCAGGGTGGCAGAGTAGGGCTCGAGGTTTTTCAGCGACAACGCCGTCTCGCCTTTAAGCCAGGGGGCCATCTCGGTCTGGCTGAAGGGGCCTTTGGGCGAGAGGCTTTGCAGATTAAGGCCCAGGCCGGCTAATAACGCGGGAGACTGCGGGATCTCCCCCAGCAGCAGTTCCGGCAACTTGCCCTGCACCTTTTCCAGCCAGCTCACCAGCTCGGGGCGGTAGAAAGCGGCGCTTTCGGCCCACACCACGACCCCGGCAAAGAGCGCCTTGTCAGCCGGAGGCAGCGGCTCCTTGCTGATGTCGATGTAATCGGGCAGGTAACCTAGGTATTCAATCAAGGTGGACAGGCGCTGGTGCACTTGGGTATTGATGAGTGGCTTGAGGGTGCTGTCGAAGGGCACTATTACCCGCCGTGGCACCGGGGTCAGCTCGGAGCTGCCCCAGGTCAGCAGGTGGCCGTCGGTTACCCAGGGGGCAAAGCCGGCCTTGACGATCTGCTGGGCCATGGCGGCTCTTTTGGCAAAGGGGGCGTAGTCAATGACTTGCACCGCAAAGCCCAGGGCCTTGGCGGTATTGAGCTGGGCGCTCAGCCATTGCTGGTCGGCCTGGTTGGTGCCTTTGTAGCTGTTGTCTTCGGGATTGAAATGGCTCAACAAGCCTTCAGCCACCACCCGCTCGGCCTGGCCCTTGAGCCAGGGCAGCAACTCAAAACCGCGGTTTAAAATCAGGTGGTGCTGAAACTGCTCCGACAAGGATTGCACGGCAGCCAGCAGTGCCTGGCGCTGGGCGGGTTGCTGGTCTTGCGGCAGTTGTTGGTAGCTGTCGAGGGTATCGAGGAACAGGCCGTAAAAACCCCTGGCTTTGAGTTCCTTGGCACGGGTACTAAGGTGGTTTTTCCAGCGGTCGCTGGTCAGGTCCATGATCTGGCTTTGCCAACTGGCGTTGACTTTGAGACCCTTGGCGTCTTTGGCATCGGACTCGCCAACGCTCAGGTAGGCATAGGTTTTAATGCCTCTTTCGTTCAGCCATTTGAGCTCTTCGGCACTGATATTATCGGGCTGGACCACCACGCCAGGATAGAAGGTCATCTCGGCCAGCGGTTGGTGTTGGCCATAGAAAAAGGCAACGCTGTCGCTGGTCGAAGCCCAAGTATGAAAGCTGATAAAAAGGGCAAGAAGCCAACGCATCATCTCAGTACATCCGTTACTTCGCGCAGGCGTCGCCCAAACCGGTAGGAAAGGCCTGAAATCATTTGTAAAAATAGTGCGTCAATATATTGACGAATCTTTCCTTAGTCAAATAATGGAAGCCGGGAACGGGTGTTTTTTGGTTCAAAAATCACCGTTTTGCGAGATTTATCAAGAATTCCTGCAATATCATCAACTCTTAACACATGGAACAGTCATGGCTCATTCAACTTTCCTGTTGGCCTATTCATCTGTCGACGGCCAGACCCGCACCATCATGCACCGCATAGCCGAACAGTTGCAGCAGGCCGGGCACCAGGTGCGCTTTTGCGATATCGAGCGCCATGGCGAGCCGGAATGGGAAGGGATTGACGATGTGATTGTGGGCGCGGCGGTGCGTTATGGCGACCACCGGTCTTGCCTGTACGACTTTGTAAAAGCCCATGCGGTGGAATTGACCGCCAGGCCCAACGCCTTTTTCTCGGTGAACATGACCGCCCGCAAACCCGGCAAGGACACCCCTGAGGGCTCGCGTTATATGCAGAAATTTCTGGAAAAGAGCCCCTGGCATCCGCAGCGGTTGGCGGTGTTTGCCGGGGCTTTGCAGTGGGATAAGTACCGTTTTATCGACAAGCTGATGATCCGCTTCATCATGTGGTTGACCAAAGGCCCCACCGATACCCGCCAGAATGTCGAACTGACCGACTGGGCGGCGGTAAAGGCCTTTGCCAAGGCGCTCAGTGGCGCCAAAAAGACGGGGTAAGCACCGCCACCACGGTCAGGATCTCCAGGCGGCCCAGCAACATGCCCAGGGCCAGCAACCACTTGGCGGTATCGGGCAGACTGGCAAAGTTGCCGGCCGGGCCTATGATGTCGCCAAGGCCGGGGCCGACGTTGGTTACCGCCGTTATGGAAGCGGTAAAGGCGGTCACCATGTCCAGCCCCAACAGACCCAGGGCCAGGGTGATAAAGGCCACTACCAGGAAGAAGGCGAAGCTAAACGCCACCAGAGAGCGGATGATGTCGTCGCTCACCGGCCGGCGGTTGTAGTTCTGCACAAACACAGCATTGGGGTGAATAAGCTGCTTGAGCTGCAGGTGCAGCATGCCGGCTGCCAATTGGAAGCGGAAGATCTTGATGCCACCCGAAGTTGACCCGGAACAACCGCCCACAAACATCAGCAGCAGGAAGGCGGTCACCGCAAAGGGGCCCCACAGGCTGTAGTCGGTGAGAGCATAACCGGTGGTGGTTACCACCGACACCACGTTAAAAGCCGACATCCGCAGCGCATCGAGGAAGGGCTCGCCAGAATGCAGGCTCATCCAGGTTGCCAGCACCACCGACACCGCCGTTAAAAACAGCACGTAGCCCCGGAACTGCTCGTCACGCCACAGGTTCCACTGGTTCTTGCGTACCGCGTTTACCAGCAGCAAAAACGGCATGCCGCCGGTCATCATAAATAATGTGCCCACCCAGTGGCTGGCCTTGCCAAAGTGCGCCATGGAGGCGTCCGAGGTGGAGTAACCGCCGGTGGAGATGGTGGTCATGGCGTGGTTGACGGCGTCAAACCAGTTCATGCCCGACAGCCAGTAGCACAGTAGGCAAAGGCCGGTGAGGGTGAGATAAACCCAGAGAATGTCCCGGGCCAGGGTGGCGGTACGGGGTGCGCTTTTATCGGTCCACTCCGAAGATTCGGTGCGGAACAGCCGCATACCACCAACCCCCAGGAAGGGCAGTACCGCTACCCCCATCACGATAAAGCCCACGCCCCCCAGCCACTGCAACAAGGAGCGCCACAGCAGGATGGAATGGGGCATGGTGTCCAGGCCGGTCAGCACCGTCGAGCCGGTGGTGGTGATGCCGGACATGGTCTCGAAGTAGGCGTCGGTGTAGGAGATGTGCTCCACAAACACCAGCGGCAGGGCGGCAAAACCCGACACCAGCACCCAGGTCATGGAGGTGAGCAGGAACATGTCCCGCACCTTGAACCGGCCCAGCTCGCGGCTGCCCTTGGTTATGCACAGCAGCGCTGCGGCATAGGTGATGGCGGCCGACTCCAAAAACTGTACCGTGCCGTGCTCGCCGTCCCAGAAGGCCAGGGCGGTGGGCAGCAGCATCATCACCGCCAGTACGTTGAGGAAGACGCCGATGATGAACAGGACAGGTTTGTAATTGAACATAGGCGGCCTAGAAGAACAGAGCGCTGGGCTGGAACAGTTTCTCGACCGCTGTGATGTGCTGCTTGTTCACCAGGAACAAAATCACATGGTCGCCGCTTTCGATAATGGTCTTGTCGTGGGCGATGAGCACTTCGTCGTCCCGCACTATGGCGCCGATACTGGCCCCCGGCGGCAACTTGATGTCGGCCACCGCCCGGCCTACCACGTGGGAGGTGCCAGGGTCGCCGTGGGCCACGGTTTCGATGGCCTCGGCCGCGCCCCGGCGCAGGCTGTAGACGTTGACGATGTCGGCGCGGCGGATGTGGGTCAGCAGCGCCGAGATGGTGGCAGTCTGGGGCGAAATGGCGATGTCGATGGTGCCGCCTTGCACCAAGTCCACGTAGGCGCCGCGCTGGATAAGTACCATCACCTTGTGGGCGCCCAGCTGCTTGGCCAGCATTGCCGACATGATGTTTACCTCGTCGTCGTTGGTGACGGCGATAAAAACATCGGTCTGGTCGATGTGCTCTTCCAGCAGCAGCTCCTGGTCGGAGGCGTCGCCGGTAAAGACGATGGTGTCGCTGAGCTTCTCGGAGAGGTAAGCGGCGCGGGCCGGGCTGCGCTCAATGAGTTTGACCGCGTATTTCTTCTCGAGCTGCTTGGCAAGGCCGGCCCCGATGTTGCCGCCACCGGCGATCATCACTTTGCGATAGGGCTGTTCCAGGCGCTGCAGCTCGCTCATCACCGCTCGGATATGGTTGGAGGCGGCGATAAAAAACACTTCGTCGTCCGCTTCAATCACCGTGGTGCCCTGGGGCTTGATGGCTCGGCCCTGGCGGAAGATGGCCGCCACCCGGGTATCGACGTTGGGCATGTGCTCGCGCAGGGTAGAGAGCGCATTACCCACCAGCGGCCCGCCGTAATAGGCTTTGACCGCCACTAGTCCTACTTTACCGTCGGCAAAGTCCAGCACCTGTAAGGCGCCGGGGTAGTCCACCAGGCGGCGGATGTAGTTGGTCACCAAGGATTCGGGAGAAATGATGTGGTCCACCGGGATGGCGTCGTCCCCAAACAGGTTTTCGCGCTGCTTGAGGTATTGGTCGGCGCGAATCCGGGCAATCTTGGTGGGGGTGTGGAACAGCGTGTAGGCCACCTGGCAGGCGATCATGTTGGTTTCGTCGCTGTTGGTTACCGCGATCAGCATGTCGCCGTCTTCGGCGCCGGCCCGGCGCAGGGTGTCGGGATGGGCGGCATTGCCGTGGATCACCTGGATATCGAAGCGGTCCTGCAACTCGCGCAGGCGGTCCAGGTTCTGGTCGACCAGGGTGATATCGTTCTGTTCGCCGACCAGGTTTTCAACCAGGGTGCCGCCCACTTGGCCAGCACCCAGAATGATGATTTTCATTACCCAAGTTCCCGTTTCAAAAGGGCTTTGGAATGGACTACGGCTTTTTTAGCACCCTTGCATAGAAGAAGCCATCCATCTTGTTTTGTCCGGGCAGCAGCTGCCAGCCGGGTTGTTGTGCGCTCTCGTCGTCCCTGATGGGCAGCAGCTCGGCATCCGGGGTGCGGGCCAAGAACCCTTGCACCTGCTCGCGGTTTTCCACAGGTAATACCGAGCAGGTGGCGTAGAGCAGGGTGCCGCCCGGTTTGAGCATCTGCCAGCAGTTATCGAGGATGCGGGCCTGCAAGGCGGCCAGCTCGGCGATGTCCTGGTCGCGGCGCAGCCAGCGGATGTCCGGGTGGCGGCGAATAACGCCGGTGGCGGAGCAGGGAGCGTCCAGCAAAATGCGATCAAAGGCCTTGCCGTCCCACCAATCACGCTGGCTGGCGTCGGCGGCCACCACCTTGGCGCTGAGCTTGAGCCGGGCCAGGTTTTCCTGCACCCGCGCCAAGCGCTGCTCGCTGACATCAAGGGCCGTTACTTCGGCATCGGCCAGCTCCAGAATATGGGCGGTTTTGCCACCGGGGGCCGCGCAGGCGTCGAGGATACGCTCACCGTCGGCTGGCGCCAACAGCTGGGCGGCAAATTGGGCGGCCCCATCCTGGACGCTGACCGCGCCGCCGGCAAAGCCGGGCAGGGCGGTTACATCCTGGGCCTCTGCAAGATAAAAGCCGCAGGTAAGTGATTCTTCACTTACTACCTCGATGCCAGCTTGGCTGAGGGCGTCAAGGTACTGGGCTTTGTCGCCCTGGCGGCCGTTAACCCGCAACCACAGCGGCGCCTGCTGGTTGTTGGCTTCTGTCAGCTCCTGCCAGTTGCTCGGGTAAGCGGCCTTGAGGCGGGCGATCAGCCAGTCAGGATGCAAGGTGGCTACCGCCTTATTCTTGGCCGCCTTTTCCAGCAGAGCCTCACCCTGGCGCTCGGCGTTACGCAACACGCCGTTGACCAGGCCTTTGAGTTTGCCCTGGCCCAGCAGCGGCGCTGCCGCCACGGTTTCGCCAACGGCGGCGTGGGCCGGAATACGGCTGAAATAGAGCTGATAGAGCCCCAGCACCAGCAGCCGCTGCAGGATACGAGTCTTACCCTTGAGGGGTTTATCCATCAACTGGCCAAGGGCTGCCTCCAGCAGGCGGTATTGGCGCAGGGCACCAAAGCACAGGGCTTGGAGCAGTGCCTTGTCTTTGGGGTTGGCAAGGCTTGCCTGGGCGACGGGCAGGGCTTCATTGAGAGACTTGCCTTCGTCCAGTACCGCGCTCAAAACCCGGGCGCCCTGAGCGCGAAGCTTGGCGCTCATGACAGCACCGTGCCAACGGCAAACCAATCCTGGCGGGCGTTAAGCACGTCGCTGGCAGACATGGCCTTTTTGTTGGGGAGCTGCAATTGCAGGATGCGCAGCACCCCGTTGCCCGTGGCAACGTCGATACCGCTTTTGCCGCAGGCGACGATGGTGCCGGGGCTGTCGCTACAGGGGGTATTTAGCACCTCGGCCTGCCACAGCTTGACGCTTTGTTCCTGCACCTCAAAATGGCTGACCGGCCAAGGGTTAAAAGCCCTGACGCAGCGCTCGATAAAGGCAGCCTCTTGGTGCCAATCGATGCGGGCTTCTTCTTTACTGAGTTTCTCTGCGTAGTTGGCGAGGCTGTCGTCCTGGGTTTGCGGCACCAGGCTCTCGAGCTTGTCGAGGGTCTCAAGTAGCGCCACAGGGCCAAGCTCGGCCAGCTTCTCGTAAAGGCTGGCCGAGGTGTCATTGGCTTCGATGGCCAAGCTCGCCTTTTGCAGCATGGCGCCGGTATCAAGGCCTTTGTCCATCTGCATGATGGTGACCCCGGTGTCCTTGTCGCCGGCCCAAATCGCGCGCTGGATAGGCGCCGCGCCGCGCCAGCGGGGCAGCAAGGAGCCATGCACGTTCAGGCAGCCAAGGCGCGGCATGTCTAGCACCGCTTGCGGCAGAATAAGCCCGTAGGCCACCACCACCATCACGTCGGCCTGGTATTGAGCCAGTTCGGCCTGGCCTTCGGGCTTTTTCAGGCTGACCGGCTGGTGCACCGGCACCCCGTGGGCTTCGGCCAGCACTTTTACCGGGCTGGGAGTGAGCTTTTTGCCGCGCCCGGCCGGGCGGTCCGGTTGGGTGAACACCGCCACCACTTCGTGATGGCTGGCCAGCAAAGACGACAGATGGCGGGCCGCGAAATCCGGCGTGCCCGCGAAGACAATACGCAATTTAGTCAAGGGAGTCCTCGTCAGATGGTGGAGGCGTGACGGGCTTGTTGACGGGCCTCTTTTTCCAGCTTCTTACGGATACGTTCGCGCTTGAGCGGAGAGAGGTAATCGATGAAGAGCTTGCCTTTGAGGTGGTCCAGCTCATGCTGGACACACACGGCCAGCAGGCCATCGGCCTCCAGGATGAACTCCTGGCCTTGCTCGTCCAGGGCTTTGACCTTGATATGCTCGGCCCGTTCTACCTCGGCGTAGGAGCCGGGTACAGACAGACAACCTTCGTCGCCCATGGCATGGCCATCGGCTTCAATGATTTTGGGGTTGATGAAGACGCGCCGCTCGTTGCGCTCTTCGGAGATGTCCATCACCACCACCTGCAGGTGGACATCCACCTGAGTGGCGGCCAGGCCGATACCATTTTCGGCGTACATGGTTTCAAACATGTCGCTGACCAATTCACGGATGGCGTCATTGACCTCTGCGACCGGTTTGGCCACAGTACGGAGACGTTCATCTGGGTAGTGCAAAACGTTAAGAACTGCCATAAGTTTCTGATTACTGCGCTAATATGGATATGAAGCCAGACTAATATGCTGTAATTTTAGTCATTTGAACCTGGCAATGACAGCCATAATAATCAACCAAGGTTCTCAGCGGCCAGCGAGGGGCTGGCTAAAGGACGAAAAAAATGAAAAAAATCCTGCTTGCACTGGTGACGGCGGCCATCACATGGCTGGCTTTTGCCGACGATTTACAATTGAAAAATGATTTTCCAGAGAGCTATGTCGTTAAAAAAGGCGACACTCTGTGGGATATTTCAGCCAAATACCTGAAAAACCCTTGGTTGTGGCCAAAGCTCTGGCAATCCAACGAGCAGGTCGATAACCCTCATCTGATTTATCCGGGGGATAAGCTCAGCTTGGTGATCATCGACGGCGTACCGCAGTTGGTGAGAAAACCCATGGTGAAATTGTCGCCCACGGTACGGGTGGTGGACAAAAAAGACGCCATTCCCACCTTGCCAACCGCTTACATCCGTAACTTCCTGACCCATCAGCAGATCATCGACGAAGATCTGTTGGCCGGTGCGCCGAGGGTAACGGGCGGCGCCGATTTGACCCGCCGCCTGACCTCCAACATGGAGATGTACGCCCGCGGCGACAACCTGGTCAACGGCCGTCTCTACGGGGTCTACCGCAAGGGTAACCACTACATCGACCCGGAAACCAAGGAAGACCTGGGAACCGAGGCGGTGCTGGTGTCGGTTGTCAAAACCGAAGACATCCAAAAAGTGCAGATTGGTGACGCCGAAGACGGTAAAACCTTCGACTTGGCCTCCCTCAAGGTGGTGCAGGTGGAGCGTGAGATAAGCCCCGGCGATTACCTGCTGCCGCTGGACGACCACGAGCTGCCAGTGTACTTCCAGCCCCATGCTCCTGGCGCTCTGGTGGAAGCCCGTATCATCGACTCTTCCCGTAAAACCCGTGCCCTGGGCAAGTTTGATGTGGTTGTCCTCAACAAAGGCGCCCGTGACGGCATCGACCCCGGCATGGTGCTGGATGCCCGCCGCGACGGGGCCACGGTACTGATGAAAGACAAGGTGGAGTACAAAGAAGACGCCTCGGTGTTTGACCGCTGGTTCTCCTCCAACAAGCCAAGCGAAGTGACAGTGGTGCAACCGTCTGAGGCCATTGGCCACATGATGGTGTTCCGCACCTTCGACAAGCTCAGCCTGGCGCTGATCCTCAAGGCCGAGAAGCCCATTCGCGAGATGGACACCGCAACCAACCCGGAGTAACCCCCATGGACGACATCAGGCAGCAGTTGGCCTTATCTCTGCTGCCGGGTGTCAGGGCAACACAGTGGCGCCGGCTGGCCTTTTGGTCACCGGCGTTTTTGTTGGCGGCAAGTCCCGATGAGTTGGCACAAGCGGGCGTACCCGCAGGCTTTATCAAGAGCCGCCAGAGCCTGGACTGGGCCAAGGTCGACAGCATTCTGGCTTGGGTGGCGCAAAGCGAAGCTCGGCTGCTATTTCTGGGGGACGACGATTACCCGGCGTTATTGAGCGAAAGCCCCTGGCCGCCGGTGCGGCTTTTTGTCAGAGGAGATTGCGCGCTACTTGAGAGGCCGCAACTGGCGGTGGTGGGTAGCCGCAAACCCACCCCGGCCGGGCGCTCGGCCCTGGCCATCCTTGAACCCTTGCTTGGCAGCGGCCTTGCCATTACGTCCGGGCTGGCGCTGGGCATTGATGGCCTTGCTCATCAGTTAGCGCTTAATGCTGGCGCGCCGACCCTGGCAGTATTGGCCGGCGGGCTTGATTGTTGCTATCCCCGGCGCCATCAGGCCCTGTTCGAGCAAATCGCGGCCCAAGGGGCGCTCATCAGCGAAATGCCGCCGGGCACCGCCTCCATGGCGCCGCTGTTCCCGCAACGAAATCGCATTATTGCCGGTCTGAGTCTGGCAACCCTGGTGATTGAAGCCGGTATACAGTCTGGGTCGCTTATCACCGCCAGGTTGGCGGGAGAAGCGGGGCGCGAGGTGCTGGCGGTGCCCGGTACGCCCTTTAATCCTCAGGCGGCCGGTTGCCTGCAACTGATCAAGGAAGGGGCAATCCTTGCCAGTGATGCCGAAGATGTGATGCTGGCCCTAAAGAGCTGGCATTTGGGGCCGATCAAAGCAGTGGAAGCGCCGCGAGGATTGCCAGCGCATCCGGTTCTGGATAATGTAGGAGATGACACCACACCGCTTGATGAGATCGTGGAACGGTCAAAGCTGGCGGTGGAAGTCGTCCTCTCATATTTGCTCGACCTGGAGATGCAAGGCTTGGTGTGCCGTGTCCCGGGCGGGTATGTCCGACAGAGGAGGCAGTCGCATGTTTGATGTCCTCATGTATTTGTTTGAAAACTATGTCCATTCCGAAGTGGAAATCATGATGGACCACGAGCAGCTCACCGACGAGTTATCCCGGGCAGGCTTTCGCCACGAAGAGATCTTCAAGGCATTGGCTTGGCTGGAGCGTCTGGCAGCGCTGCAGGAAAATGGCGAAAGACCTTTTCTGGTCAATGTGCCTCAGTACAGCATCCGCATCTACACCGACGAAGAAATGCTGCGCCTGGACGCCCAGTGCCGTGGCTTTCTGATGTTCTTGGAGCAGATCCAGGTGCTGAGTGGGGAAACCAGGGAAATGGCGATAGACCGTCTGATGGATCTGGAACAATCAGTGATCTCCCTTGAAGACCTCAAGTGGGTGGTACTGATGGTGCTGTTTAACGTGCCAGGTCAGGAAAACGCCTACGCCAAGATGGAAAACCTGCTCTTTGAGGAACCGGGCGAGCTTCTACACTGACCCGTGCAGGCGCTGGCCGTGATCGGTGGGCTTCTGCCTTATCCATTTGGATAACAGCCACTTCACGCCAGCACCGGTTGACAGTCCCTGATGAAGGGACAATTCGTCTCGCTGGCCTTCGGCATCTAGGTTGCTGAAGGTCAGCAAGTCGCCCATCTTGCCCCTGAACCTGAAGTTCAGCCGGGGAAAGTCGGTTTCTCCCCCCGTAAAATCTTCGTTGAGATAAATCAGCACCGTGGTGGCCCGCTGCCCGCCGTCGGCAAGCAAATGCTGGGCGCCGCCCTGGCTTGGGTCGAAGGCATCGAAGTGGGGCCGAAACGCCTGGCCAGGCTGGTAATGCAGCACTCCTGTCCCCTCCTGGCATTGGGCCGGCAGGCCAACGGCCTCGGCTATCTGCCTTTCCAGCCAGATCACAAAAGGGCAGGCCAGGCCGCTGCTGAAGGTCATCGAGGCATTGGTTCGTATTTGGTGAGTGAGGGATTTGCCGGTCTTAGGGTCCACTGTTTGTGCCGGCGCCAGCCAGGGGGCAGAAGTCCATTTCAGATAGGCGCAGGCCATGGGGCTGATAAAGCCCTCCATTAGCGCCATGCTGGCAGGCAGCTCGGTGTCGCTGGCCGTGACGGCCGGGTAGGGGGCATTGAGCTCCTGCTGGCGAAGTTGCACCAGCGGATGCTGGGCCGGGCTCTTAGCCAGCCAAGTTGTCGGGTTATCAGTACCGTAGGAAAGCAGGTAACCCAGCAGTGGCAAAGCCTGGGTGTCCAACCCCTGCATCAGCTCGAGCGCCTGTTGCCGTTGGCTCCGGCAATCAAGAATAAGGGCGGCCAGCAGCTGCATTTCGGCGTTGTGGGTCGCCAGCAGCCGCTCGATAAGCTGCGCCTCGGGCCAATGTTCCAAGGTGTAAGCTGTCTTGATGGTCACCGCTGGTGGCAATGCCACGCCGTGTTGATATCGGGCGGCCGCCTTTAAATCGGCGGCCACGAACGGGGCGCAGGCCAGCAGCAAGGCCGCTTGTTGGCGGGCGGTACTGTCTCCGGCATCGGCCTTGGCGAGGATCTGGTTTAGAATGTGCGGCGGTACTGGGGCATTGAGCATATGGATTGGCAACAAGGGTTACGACTGACGCTCAACCTTACCCCTGTGACCGCAATGTTAAAAGGTGGTGCATGTCCAAAATTGATCACAGTCTCTTTGACACCCACAGCCACGAGCGCCTCGATGAAGCTTGCCCCCAGTGTGGCCAGGCGCTGGTGATGCGCCATGTGGGCAAAAGCAGCTTCATCGGTTGTAGCGGCTATCCGGGGTGCGATTACACCCGGCCGGTCAAGGGCCATGAAAGCGCCGTGCTCAAAGTGCTCGACGAAGCGCCATGCCCGCAATGCGGTGCGCCGCTGGCGGTAAAACAAGGCCGCTATGGCATGTTTATCGGGTGTAGCGCCTTCCCGGTCTGCCACTACATTGCCGAAGACCAGGACGAAAAAGACACCGGCACCTCCTGCCCCAGCTGCGGCGAAGGTGAGTTGCTGGAGCGGGTTAACCGTTTCGGTAAAACCTTTTACGCCTGTGACCGTTACCCCAAGTGCAAATATGTCCTTAACGACCCGCCGGTCAAAGAATCCTGCCCTGTTTGCGGTTGGGCCGTCATGGTGCGGCGCAGCCAAAAGGGGCAAGAGGTGCTGCGCTGCCCGGTGAAGGGCTGCGAGGGACAAAAATCGCTGCCCTGAGGCCATCTTGCATTCAACCCGGCCAGCAACGGGGCTAGAATGTGGCCAATACCTATTAGCTGCACCTGACCATGTACGACGCTGTTATAGAACATCTGCAAAATGGCGGCCTCATCGCCTATCCCACCGAAGCGGTGTTTGGCCTGGGCTGTGACCCGGACAACGAAGAGGCTGTCCGTGCCTTGCTGGCGCTTAAGGAGCGCGACCCGGCCAAGGGCCTTATCGTGGTGGCTGCCAGTTATTCCCACGCCCTCAAATACATCCGTGACAACGACATTCCCCAAGACCGGCGCTTTGCGGTGTTTTCCCGCTGGCCAGGCCCGGTTACCTGGGTAATGCCCGCTAAAAAGGACGTGCCGAATTGGCTTAAAGGCAAACATGACAGCCTGGCGGTCAGGGTCAGCGACCACCCCTTGGTGCGCAGTCTTTGCGAGGCGTACGGCAAGCCCATCGTATCCACCAGCTGCAACAAGGCTGGCGAGCCACCGCTGATGACCGCCGAAGCAGTACGCCAGCACTTTGGCGATGCGGTACTGGTGGTTGAGGGTGACGTGGGCGGCCTTGAAAAACCCACCCAGATCTTTGATGCCATTACCGGCCAGCAGTACAGGGACTAATATGAGCCACCCCCGCCTGGAAGAAGTAAAAGCCTTTTTGTTGGCGCTGCAAGACGATATCTGCGCCCAACTGGAAGCGGCCGACGGCCAAGGCAAATTCGTGGAAGACGCCTGGCAAAGGCCGGGCGGCGGTGGTGGCCGTACCCGGGTGCTGGCGGCCGGCGCTGTTATCGAGCAGGGCGGGGTCAACTTTTCCCATGTGTTTGGTGACAAGATGCCGGCGTCAGCCACGGCCCATCGCCCCGAGCTTGAAGGGCGCAGCTTTCATGCTCTTGGGGTCAGCCTGGTTATCCACCCCAAAAACCCCCATGTGCCCACCAGCCACGCCAATGTCCGCTTCTTCTTTGCCGAGAAGGAAGGGGAAGAGCCGGTGTGGTGGTTTGGCGGCGGGTTTGATCTCACCCCTTTCTACCCGGTGCTGGACGACGTCAAACACTGGCACCAGGTGGCAATGGAGCTGTCGCTGCCTTTTGGCGAAGATGTCTACCCGCGCTTTAAAACCTGGTGCGACGACTACTTCTATCTCAAACACCGGGGCGAGACCCGTGGTGTGGGCGGTTTGTTCTTTGACGATCTCAACCAATGGGATTTCGACACCTGCTTTGCCTACATGCAGGCGGTGGGCAAGGGTTATTGCCAGGCCTATGTGCCAATCCTCAACCGCCGCAAGGACACTCCCACCACCGAGGCCGAGCGCCAATTCCAGCTTTACCGCCGTGGCCGCTATGTTGAATTCAATCTGGTGTGGGACAGAGGCACTCTCTTTGGCCTGCAAACTGGCGGCCGCACCGAGAGCATCTTGATGTCCATGCCGCCTCTGGCCCGCTGGGAATACAGCTACCAGCCGGAGCCCGGCAGCCGGGAGGCCGAGCTGCAAGATTATCTGCACCCACGAGAGTGGCTGGCGGAATAAAAAAGCGGCCTTTAGGCCGCTTTTTTACTGGTTGATCATATGGGTCGCCAGGGGCGAGAAGGCGTTCAGCAACGACTTTTTCAGCGGCGGGTGCTTCACCTCGCGGTTCAGCGCTTCTTCCATGCAATACATCCATTGGTCGCGCAGAGTCTGGGTAACAGGGAAGGGCATATGCCTGGCCCTTAGCATGGGGTGGCCGTATTTTTGCTCAAACAGGCCCGGGCCGCCCAACCAGCCACTTAAGAATTCAAAAAACCGCTGGCGGATGGAATCCATGGGCTGGGGGTGAATGGCCAGCAGCTCGGCGGCTTTGGGGTCGGTGGCCATAATGTCATAAAAGGTCTCGGCCAGCCGCCGCACCGCCGCCTCTCCGCCGAGCAGCTGATAAGGGGTGCGTTCAGGACTGGGGTGTGCTGATATGCTCATCTTCGACTTCAACCACTTCAACATAAGCGCTTCTATGGACCACTACACTGTGATTGGCAATCCGGTTGAGCACAGCCGTTCTCCCGCCATGCATGCCCGTTTTGCCCAATTGGCCGGCGATCATATCAGCTACGACCGCACCCTGGCACCTCTGGGCGGTTTCGCCGAGACCCTTAACGCCTTGGTTGTCGGTGGCCTCAAAGGCGCCAATGTCACAGTTCCCTTTAAAGAAGAAGCCTTTGCCTGGGCCAGCCGATTAACCCCAAGGGCCACACTCGCCGGCGCGGTTAACACCTTGGCCCTGCAAGCTGATGGCAGTTGGCTGGGGGATAACACCGATGGTGTTGGCTTGGTGGCAGACCTTAAGCGCCTTGGCGCCGAGCTTTGCGGCAGCCGGATTTTGGTGCTGGGGGCTGGCGGTGCCACCCGCGGTATCCTCGGCCCTTTACTGGATGAAACCCCCCAAAGCCTGACCCTTGCCAACCGTACCCTTGGCAAGGCACAGGCGCTAGCCGAGATCTTCGCCATAGAGGTGGCCGCTATGGATGGGCTGGCGGGCCGGCACTTTGACATTATCCTCAACGCCACTGCCGCCTCATTAACAGGGGAATTGCCTCTGGTATCCCCCGGTATCTTTGCAGGCGCCAGTCTGGCCTATGATCTGGTGTACAAACCCGGCGGCACTACCTTTGAGCGCTGGGCTTTGGAGAACGGCTGCAAGATCAGCAGTGACGGCCTTGGCATGCTGGTGGCCCAGGGGGCAGAAAGCTTCAGGTTATGGCGAGGCATCGAGCCTGACTGGCAGCAGGTGTTGGCACAGATGAAGGAGGGGGCATGAACCAGGCTATTCAGTTTCTCGAAAGCGCGGTCTTTGACGAGGCCAGCGGCAGCATCCGCCTGGATGCCACCTTGAACGGCTGGCGCATTCCCTGTTTCTTCCATGCCAGCTGGTTTGACGAGCCACAGCTGCTGGCCGCCCAGGCCGAGGACCTCATCACCCGTGAGCAGTTGCGCATGGAAGAAGTAATAGAAGAGGCAATCGCCGCAGAAGCCCTGGATGTCCAGGGCGAACTGCATTTCGATTAAGCCAGGTATTCGTTCTTGAGCCGCACGTAGTTGTCGGCCGAGACAGACAAGAAAGCGCGCTCTCCTTCATTAAGGGGGCGCACCTGCTTTACCGGTGAGCCGACATAAAGGTAGCCCGAGGCCAAATGCTTGCCCGGCGGCACCAGGCTACCGGCACCGATGATCACATCGTCTTCTACTACTACCCCGTCCATCACGATAGCGCCCATGCCCACCAGAATGCGGTTACCCAGCTGGCAGCCATGGAGCATGCATTTATGCCCCACCGTCACATCGTCACCGATGATAAGCGGGTAACCCTCCGGCACTTCCTTATGTTTGCGGGTTACATGCAGTACGGTTCCGTCCTGCACATTGGAGCGCTCACCGATGCGGATATGGTTCACATCCCCCCTGGCGGCCACCAAAGGCCAGATGGAACTGTCCTTACCGACCACAATATCGCCAACCAGCACACTGCTACCGTGTACATAAGTCCCTTCGCCCAAGGCAGGCAGGACACCTTTATAGCTTTCAAGGCTCATTCGAGGCCCCTTTCGTCTAATAAACCAACGTTTTTCGCGCCTTTCGTTTAATAAAACAGCGGTTGAAAGAAAACTTTCAAATACCCCTTGCAGGCCGGCGCGCCATCCCTATAATGCCACTTCACCGACGGGACGCCAGCGCTGAAGCGAGCAAAACGAAGGGTAAAAAGTTAAATGATAACAACATGTTAACTTAACTTTTTGCGATTCAAGGTGTTGACTTTGAATCTCGGGAGTGTAGAATGCGCTCCCACGTTCGACGAGAACGACGCTCTTTAACAATTGAATCCAAGTAATCTGTGTGGGCACTCACAGTTGGGTAGACTCAAAAATTGAGAACTACTCGATGAAGTGAAGTGTTCAACACTTCAGCAATTCATTGAGCATCAAACACTTTTAATTGAAGAGTTTGATCATGGCTCAGATTGAACGCTGGCGGCAGGCCTAACACATGCAAGTCGAGCGGTAGAGGGGAGCTTGCTTCCCTTGAGAGCGGCGGACGGGTGAGTAATACGTAGGGAGCTGCCTGATAGTGGGGGATAACCATTGGAAACGATGGCTAATACCGCATGATGTCTACGGACCAAAGAGGGGGACCTTCGGGCCTCTTGCTATCAGATGCACCTACGTGGGATTAGCTAGTTGGTGAGGTAACGGCTCACCAAGGCGACGATCCCTAGCTGGTCTGAGAGGATGATCAGCCACACTGGGACTGAGACACGGCCCAGACTCCTACGGGAGGCAGCAGTGGGGAATATTGGACAATGGGCGCAAGCCTGATCCAGCCATGCCGCGTGTGTGAAGAAGGCCTTCGGGTTGTAAAGCACTTTCAGCGAGGAGGAAAGGTTGATGCTTAATACGTATCAGCTGTGACGTTACTCGCAGAAGAAGCACCGGCTAACTCCGTGCCAGCAGCCGCGGTAATACGGAGGGTGCAAGCGTTAATCGGAATTACTGGGCGTAAAGCGCACGCAGGCGGCTTGTTAAGTTAGATGTGAAAGCCCCGGGCTTAACCTGGGAATTGCATTTAAGACTGGCAAGCTAGAGTCTTGGAGAGGGGGGTGGAATTTCCGGTGTAGCGGTGAAATGCGTAGAGATCGGAAGGAACATCAATGGCGAAGGCAACCCCCTGGCCAAAGACTGACGCTCAGGTGCGAAAGCGTGGGGAGCAAACAGGATTAGATACCCTGGTAGTCCACGCCGTAAACGATGTCAACTTGGAGTTTGTGTTCTTGAAACGTGGACTCCGGAGCTAACGCGTTAAGTTGACCGCCTGGGGAGTACGGCCGCAAGGTTAAAACTCAAATGAATTGACGGGGGCCCGCACAAGCGGTGGAGCATGTGGTTTAATTCGATGCAACGCGAAGAACCTTACCTACTCTTGACATCTAGCGAACTTGGTAGAGATACCTTGGTGCCTTCGGGAACGCTAAGACAGGTGCTGCATGGCTGTCGTCAGCTCGTGTTGTGAAATGTTGGGTTAAGTCCCGCAACGAGCGCAACCCTTATCCTTTGTTGCCAGCGAGTAATGTCGGGAACTCAAAGGAGACTGCCGGTGATAAACCGGAGGAAGGTGGGGACGACGTCAAGTCATCATGGCCCTTACGAGTAGGGCTACACACGTGCTACAATGGCGCGTACAGAGGGAAGCAAGCTAGCGATAGTAAGCGGATCCCAAAAAGCGCGTCGTAGTCCGGATCGGAGTCTGCAACTCGACTCCGTGAAGTCGGAATCGCTAGTAATCGTGGATCAGAATGCCACGGTGAATACGTTCCCGGGCCTTGTACACACCGCCCGTCACACCATGGGAGTGGGCTGCACCAGAAGTAGATAGCTTAACCTTCGGGAGGGCGTTTACCACGGTGTGGTTCATGACTGGGGTGAAGTCGTAACAAGGTAGCCGTAGGGGAACCTGCGGCTGGATCACCTCCTTACTAAAGAGATACCTGCTGTTGCAGTGTCCACACAGATTATTTGGAAAAGCCCGCTTTCGAGCGGGCTTTCTAGTTCTTTAACAATTCGGAAAGCTGATAACACTGCAATTTAAACGAGATTCTCAAGTTTTACTTTGAGCGTCCGGCGAAAAACCAGGTGTTAGTCACATACGGATGTCGCCATTAACGGGCGATATGTTCGCGCAAGCGAAACCCTTAGGGGTTGTATGGTTAAGTGACTAAGCGTACAGGGTGGATGCCTAGGCAGTTAGAGGCGATGAAGGACGTGCTAATCTGCGATAAGCATTGGTGAGGTGATAAGAACCGCTTGAGCCAATGATTTCCGAATGGGGAAACCCACTGACATAAGTCAGTATCTGTATCTGAATACATAGGGTGCAGAGGCGAACCGGGAGAACTGAAACATCTAAGTACCCCGAGGAACAGAAATCAATTGAGATTTCCTCAGTAGCGGCGAGCGAACGGGAAAGAGCCCAGTGTGTTTATCAGCGGTTGGTATAGTGGAAGGCTCTGGAAAGTGCCGCGATACAGGGTGATAGTCCCGTACATGAAATGCCAGCTGTTGTTGCACACGATGAGTAGGTCGGGACACGTGGTATCTTGACTGAATATGGGGGGACCATCCTCCAAGGCTAAATACTCCTAACTGACCGATAGTGAACCAGTACCGTGAGGGAAAGGCGAAAAGAACCCCGGCGAGGGGAGTGAAATAGAACCTGAAACCCTGTACGTACAAGCAGTAGGAGCACCTTCGTGGTGTGACTGCGTACCTTTTGTATAATGGGTCAGCGACTTATATTTTGTGGCGAGGTTAACCGAATAGGGGAGCCGTAGGGAAACCGAGTCTTAACTGGGCGTCCAGTCGCAAGGTATAGACCCGAAACCCGGTGATCTAGTCATGGGCAGGTTGAAGGTGCCGTAACAGGTACTGGAGGACCGAACCCACTACTGTTGCAAAAGTAGGGGATGACCTGTGATTAGGGGTGAAAGGCCAATCAAACCGGGAGATAGCTGGTTCTCCTCGAAAGCTATTTAGGTAGCGCCTCGGACGAATACCTTGGGGGGTAGAGCACTGTTTGGGCTAGGGGGTCATCCCGACTTACCAAACCCATGCAAACTCCGAATACCCAAGAGTACTATCCGGGAGACAGACAGCGGGTGCTAACGTCCGTTGTCAAAAGGGAAACAACCCAGACCGTCAGCTAAGGTCCCAAAGTCATAGCTAAGTGGGAAACGATGTGGAAAGGCTTAGACAGCTAGGAGGTTGGCTTAGAAGCAGCCACCCTTTAAAGAAAGCGTAATAGCTCACTAGTCGAGTCGGTCTGCGCGGAAGATGTAACGGGGCTAAGCTATGCACCGAAGCTACGGGTTCACGCTTAGCGTGAGCGGTAGAGGAGCGTTCTGTAAGCCTGCGAAGGTGTGTCGGGAGGCATGCTGGAGGTATCAGAAGTGCGAATGCTGACATGAGTAACGTTAATGGGGGTGAAAAACCTCCACGCCGGAAGACCAAGGGTTCCTGTCCAACGTTAATCGGGGCAGGGTGAGTCGGCTCCTAAGGCGAGGGCGAAAGCCGTAGTCGATGGGAAACAGATTAATATTTCTGTACTTCTATGCAATGCGATGGGGGGACGGAGAAGGCTAGGCAGGCATGGCGTTGGTTGTCCATGTGAAAGTGCGTAGGGAGAGTGCTTAGGTAAATCCGGGCGCTTAATTCCGAGACACGAGACGAGTCACCACGGTGACGAAGCTGTTGATGCCACGCTTCCAGGAAAAGCCTCTAAGCTTCAGTTGCATAGGAACCGTACCCCAAACCAACACTGGTGGTCAGGTAGAGAATACTAAGGCGCTTGAGAGAACTCGGGTGAAGGAACTAGGCAAAATAGTACCGTAACTTCGGGAGAAGGTACGCTCTTGTTTGTGAAGGACTTGCTCCGTAAGCAGACGAGAGTCGCAGTGACCAGATGGCTGGGACTGTTTATCAAAAACACAGCACTGTGCAAACTCGAAAGAGGACGTATACGGTGTGACACCTGCCCGGTGCCGGAAGGTTAATTGATGGGGTTAGCCGTAAGGTGAAGCTCTTGATCGAAGCCCCGGTAAACGGCGGCCGTAACTATAACGGTCCTAAGGTAGCGAAATTCCTTGTCGGGTAAGTTCCGACCTGCACGAATGGTGTAACCATGGCCATGCTGTCTCCATCCGAGACTCAGTGAAATTGAAATCGCTGTGAAGATGCAGTGTACCCGCGGCTAGACGGAAAGACCCCGTGAACCTTTACTACAGCTTGACACTGAACATTGAGCCTACTTGTGTAGGATAGGTGGGAGGCTATGAAACCCGGACGCCAGTTCGGGTGGAGCCAACCTTGAAATACCACCCTGGTATGTTTGATGTTCTAACTTAGACCCGTTATCCGGGTTGAGGACAGTGTCTGGTGGGTAGTTTGACTGGGGCGGTCTCCTCCTAAAGCGTAACGGAGGAGCACGAAGGTTGGCTAATCCTGGTCGGACATCAGGAGGTTAGTGCAATGGCATAAGCCAGCTTAACTGCGAGACAGACACGTCGAGCAGGTACGAAAGTAGGTCATAGTGATCCGGTGGTTCTGAATGGAAGGGCCATCGCTCAACGGATAAAAGGTACTCCGGGGATAACAGGCTGATACCGCCCAAGAGTTCATATCGACGGCGGTGTTTGGCACCTCGATGTCGGCTCATCACATCCTGGGGCTGAAGTCGGTCCCAAGGGTATGGCTGTTCGCCATTTAAAGTGGTACGCGAGCTGGGTTCAGAACGTCGTGAGACAGTTCGGTCCCTATCTGCCGTGGGCGTTGGATGATTGAAGGGAGTTGCTCCTAGTACGAGAGGACCGGAGTGAACGAACCTCTGGTGTTCGGGTTGTCACGCCAGTGGCACTGCCCGGTAGCTAAGTTCGGAATCGATAACCGCTGAAAGCATCTAAGCGGGAAGCGAGCCCTGAGATGAGTCATCCCTGAGACTTCGAGTCTCCTAAAGGGTCGTTGAAGACTACGACGTTGATAGGCTGGGTGTGTAAGCGTAGCGATACGTTGAGCTAACCAGTACTAATTGCCCGTGCGGCTTAACCATACAACACCCAAAGGGTTTTGTGGGACGCCAAAGTAAGGCGAGAGAATCGAAAGCACTGTTATCAGCTTAATCCGAATTGATAAGTTGGCTCGCAAGAGCGGACTTAAACGAATTCGCCTGGCGGCAATAGCGCTGTGGAACCACCTGACTCCATTCCGAACTCAGAAGTGAAACGCAGCCGCGCCGATGGTAGTGTGGCATTCGCCATGTGAGAGTAGGTCACCGCCAGGCACCTAATAAACGAAGAACCCCAGCCCTACGGCTGGGGTTTTTTCGTTTATAGCGCCTAACGGCGCCCATCCTCACATCACGGCCACCGCCGCTAGCGGTGTGGCATGGCGGTTGGCATCCCTGCCAACCGTCCCTGCGGGACCGTGCTGCGCACGTCCAAGCGCCGGTTCCCGACGCGCTTGTCGCCATGTGATGCTGCTTCGTTAACCGCACATGGCGAACGCAAACAAGCCGCTGCCGCAGGCAGCGTCCTTCCCAGATGAGAGGAGAGCGAAAAGCCGGTCGCAACGCGAGAGGCAGTGCCGGTGGCACTGGCTCAGGCTTGTAGCGCGAAGGGCTTGTCCCTGAGCTGGCCACCGCTGGGCTTCATTTACGCCTGACTCCTTGTTCAACTTCTTGGCCCCCTCCTCAATCTCATTTTTTAGAAATAAGCCCTTTTCCTGAATGTCGTGCATTGACGCTGGGCGGCGCGGTGTTTTCAGGCAACTGTCTGTCCACAGACGGATTTTTTGTGCCTGTCGTTGTCACACTTTGGTGGCTGCTATCGTCTTATGACCAAAATCCAGTGGAGAAGCTGTGGCGACGGGCTTTGCAAGGGACATCGACAAAGACGTGATCCGGCGTGCCGCCAAAGGGCAGCGCCGGGCGCAGCGACAGCTGTTTGAGGTGTTCTACGACCCGGTTTATCGCCTGGCGCTAGCGATGACCCGCCATGAGGCGGATGCCCGGGATCTGGTGCAAGACGCCTTTATCAAGGCCTTTACTGCCTTGCCGTCCTTGCAAGAGCCCGGCGCTTTTGGTGGTTGGCTGAAAAGGCTGGTGGTCAACCTGGCGCTCGACGGTTTTAAAGGGCAGCGCCTTGAGCAAAGCCTCGACAGCGCCGAACTGGCGCCGGACTGGAGCAACGCCACCGAGCAACTGGCGGTACTGGACGATATCGATGCTTTGCTGGTCCGGCTGCCGGATCTGGAGCGGGCGCTGGTTTGGCTCTATGCGGTAGAAGGCTTCGAGCACCGGGAACTGGCAACCCTTTTTGCCATGAAGGAAGCGGCGGTGCGCCAGCGTTATCGCCGGGCCCTGGCAAAACTGGCGGTCTGGGCAAGTAACGGAGATTGGCAAGATGCAGGCTGAACAGGATTTTGAGCGGCACTTAGCAGCCCGCTTACAGCGACTACCCAGCCAACCCTTGGATGAAACCTTGTGGCAGGGCATTGACGGCGGGCTCAAACGCCCGGTGCGGGTATGGTCCTGGGCGGGCTCGGCGGCGGTGGCGCTGCTGGCACTGTTGCTGTGGCCAAAGCCCGAGGTGGCCGGCCCCATGGTGCCTTACGAATTGACTCAGCAAGATCGGCAATTGCAGCAGGCTTACCTTTATGCCGATTCCGACCAGGCGCTCAATGCCCAGTGGCAGCGGCGCCAGCAGATCCTTGATGACATGGCATCACGCCCTGAGGAGTAATCATGAGAGCACTTTGGTTGTTGGGCTTACTGGTCCTGACTTCGCTGCCGACCATGGCGGCCGATAACGACGCCGAGCAGTTGGCCCGAGAGCGGGCCCGGGCGGCAGTGATGGCGGCAGAGAGCGACGGCAACATCAAACACCAGGTACTGGAAGAGCCAGCCCGGCGCTTTTACGACTGGGGCGCGGTGATGAACAAGGATTTCGAGGTGGTGGCGGTAACACCGGGCTCCGACGCCGCCCAGATGGGCATTCAAAAGGGTGACAAGGTGTTGTCGGTCAATGGCAAGTTGACCAACAGACGCGAACTCAAGGACGTGCTGGCCCAGCTCAATGAATTAGAAAACGGCGCTGCCCTTAGCGTGCAGGTGCAAAGAGGCAAGGAGAAGAGCAGCTTTTCTACCGAAGTACACGTCAAAGTGATCCCCGCCTGGCGCTTGGAGATCCAGCCTAAGGCCGCCACTGCCGCCATCGACCCTGGCCAGTGTGGCCGGGTATCGGTGTTCTTTACTCCGCCCCAGGCCCGCGACCTCTACCCTGCCTATGTGAACAGTATCGACGGCAAGGGGGTACTGCGTACCATCGACAGCTTCGAGCTGCCCCCTGGGCGCCACACTATTGCCTTGCATGAGCTCATTACCGATTACCGCCTGTCTCATCGCGGTATGGGGATGGAGAACGCGAAGCTCCTGACCATCGATGTCGAGCCCAACAAGGTCTATTACATGGCGGCCAAGTTCCTGCCTGAAAACCGCTTCAAGACCTACAAGTCGCAGTTCTGGGAGCCGGTGATGTGGAAGGTGGCCGACAAGGCCTGCCCCTGAGGGCAACATGAGAGGCGGCCATGGCCGCCTTTTCCTTTTCATTTGCCGGGGGGCAAGGCAAGGTAGGGGCTCTGGATAGGGAAGTTAAAAGACCATGCAATTTATTGAAGTGATTGATAATGCCTTGCCGGCTGACCTTTGCGACACGCTGCTGGCCCGCTTTGCCGAAGAGCCGGCGGTGGCGCCGGGCCTCACCGGTGGCGGCGTTGATACCAGCAAGAAGCGCAGCCGCGACATCACCCTGGACAGGCACCCGCACTGGCAGGACATGCACCAGGCCATCATGGCCCAGACCTACCCCCATATCCGCGCCTACCTGGACAAGCATTTCATGCTGCTGATGGGAGCGGTATCGCCTCAGGTGGTACACCCGGCAACGGGCCAGCCGGTGACCCTCACCCCTGAGAATTACCTGGAGGCCGGGCGCCCCAACCTGAACGCTCTGGTGCGCCATTTCTACCGCAGCGGCTATATCAACCTGCAGCATTACCAGCAGCAAACCGGTGGTTACCCTCATTGGCATTCCGAGGTGTTCCCCCAGTCCCCTCACAACGAGCCGCTGCACCGGGTATTGCTGTGGATGTATTACCTCAATGACGTGGCCGACGGCGGCGAGACCGAGTTCTTCTACCAGCGCCACCGGGTGCAGCCCAAAAAAGGCCGCATGGTTATCGCCCCGGCCGGCTTTACCCACAGCCACAGGGGTAATGCCCCCCTGTCGGGGGACAAATACATCCTCACATCCTGGGTGATGTTCAACCGCGCCGAGCAGCTCTACGGCAACGCCAAAGGTTAATTGACGGTCACTCCGAGGCTGGCCAGCTGCGCCTTGAGCTGGTCGGTGTCGGCCTGCATGTCCTTGAGGGTGTGCTGCTCCATGTCATCGGCCAGGGCCCGCAGCCGGGGCACAAAATAGGCGCGGGCATAAATGGCCTTTTCCCCTTTACCCACCAGTTCGTCAACGCCGGCATAAAAGCGCCGGGCGGCGGTGAGAAATTCGCTGGGCGTTTGCAGGGTCTGGTCGGAATAACGCATGTTGTTCCAGATAAAGGTCTGCAACCTGGGGTGATATTCGGTGAGGTCGAACGGCCGTTCCTTTTCCACCGTATCGGCGTATTCGCGGACGATACGCACGTTGTCGGCCAGTTCGTCGTGCAACGAGCGGCGCAGGTAGTAATTTTTTTGCTGATCGTCGATATCGCTGAAGGTAATGGCCTGGCTCAGGCCCTGCTGGGCGGCCAGGTAAACCCCCAGCACGGTGGCCAGCAGCATAAAGACCTGGCCGACCCAAAAGCCGGTTTTTACCAGCTCGGAGTTATCCAGCCTGGGCCGGGGTTTTTGTTCGCTTTCCATAACAACCACATCCGTGCGTCTTGAATTGAGGCGTTATTATGGCCAGCAGCCCGGCCCTGGCAAGGGGCTATCTCCCTGAATAAGGAAGAAAAGTCTTAATTTACCTTACTCAACGGCAACGTTGTTGGCTTTGAGGTCCTGCTTCAACGCTGCGGCGTTGGCGGCCAGGTCCTTGAGCGCTCCTTGCTCGATGGCGTCTGTCTTCTTGGCCAGCAGATCCAGAAAGTAGTCACGGCCATAAGTACGGTGCTCACCCCTGTCTATCAGGTGCTTTATCTGACTGTAGTAACGGCGCACCGCCGAGAGGTAGGCGCTGGGGGTTTGCAGGGTGTTGCTGTTGAACTTCATGGCGTCCCAGATATAGAACTCCAGTTGCGGGTGGTAGAGCTTCAGGTCGTAGGGTTTGTCTTCCTTCACCGCTTTGATGTAATCGCGGATCACCTGCACGTTGTCGGCCAGCTCGTCATGCAGCGAGCTGCGCAGGTAATAGTTCTTTTGCAGATCGTCGATGTCGCTAAAGGCAATGGCTTGGCTCAGGCCTTGTTGGGAGGCGAGATACACACCCAGCACGGTGGCCATCAGCATAAAGATTTGCCCTACCCAGAAGCCGGTTTTCACCAGTTCCGAGTTGTCCAGTTTAGGGCGGCGTTTGGGGGAGTTTGTTTCCATGGTCGGGTCCTTCTTTTTTTTCACAGCTACAGCAAATGAATCAATGCAAAAAACCGGGCCTTGGCCCGGTTCTGTCAACGAGCGACCATCAACTTGGGATGGTCCAGTGCCAGCAGCACCGGGTAGCGGCGCCGCACCCAGCCCAGCAAGGCCCAGCCCAGCAGCAGGCCGGCAGCAAAGCCGCCCAGGTGCGCCATGTAGGCGACGCCCTGGCCGCCGGTCAGCATGCCGAAAATGTTGATGCCCACCCAGATAAGGAAGAACACCCAGGGCGGCAGCTTCTTCTGGTAGACAAAGAACATGAAGGTGATGCTGGCCTTGCGAAACCACAGCAGGTACATGCCGAACAGGCCGGCAATGGCGCCTGAGGCACCGATGGTGGGGATAACCGACGCCGGGTCAATCAGGGTCTGCGCCAGGGCCGCAGCCAGGCCACAAAGCAGGTACAGTCCCAAAAAGCGCCAATGGCCCAGGGCATCTTCGAGGTTGTCGCCGGTCAGCCACAGGAAGTACATGTTGCCGATAAGGTGCATCCAGCCGCCGTGTAGGAACTGGCTGCTGATAAGGGCGCTAAGGTGCTCGCCGTGGCTAACCTCGTTGGGCACCATGGCGCCGCTGTAGAACAGCTCGCCAAGCTCCGGCGAGAGGATGCCAGCAATAAAGATAACGCTGTTTAGCAGCACCAGCAGCCAGGTCATCCAGGGGCGGCGCTTGGGCTTGATGTTGTACTCCACCGGCATCTGGGTCAGGAACTGGAACACCCAGGTCTTCCAGTTCACCTTACCGTTCAGCTGGCCAAGGTGGCTGTGCAGTTGGCTGGCGTTGTGGGTCTCTTCCAGTTCGTCTTTGTCTATCCAGAGCCCGTGGCCGTTGGGGCAGCGGTCCACTTCCACTTCGTAGCCCGGCAGCAGGTGGTTGCGCACCATCAGCTCGCTGCAGTTGGGGCACTTGAGGGTGGTTTTACCCAGGTCATAGCCGGGGGTGTTTTCCACCTCGACCTTGTCGTAGTCGTCATCGGCGGCGGCCAGCACTTGGTCGAGCTCGCCTTTTTCAAACCAGAGCCCGCCGCACTGGCGGCACACGTCTACTTCCTCACCGTGATAACGGGTGGGTTGTAGTTTGGCTGACTGGCAATGAGGGCAGTTCTTCATGTGTTGGGGTTACTCCACTGAGATGCCGGATTTTTGTAATGAGCCCTTCAAGCCCTGAATGTTGTGTTCCAGGCCCTTGAGGGTGTCTTGTTCGGCGGCGTCGGTTTTTTCTTTGAGCTGCTGCAGGAAGTAAGCGGTGCTGAAACTCATGCGTTCGCCGTTGTCGATGATTTCGTCCAACTCGGCGTAATAGCGGCGCACCCCGGCGATATATTCACTGGGGGTCTGCAAGGTGTTGGGGTTGTACTTCATGCTCTCCCACACGTAAAACTGCAGGCGCGGGTGGTAGCGCTTGAAGTGCATGGGGCTTTGGTCCTTGATCACCTCGGCGTACTGGCGCACCAGCTTAATGTTGTCGGCCAGTTCGTCGTGCAGGGAGCGGCGCAGGTAGTAGTTCTTCTGCTGGTCGTCCAAGTCATTGAAGGTGATGGCCTGGGTAAGCCCTTCCTGGGAAGCGAGGAAGACCCCCAGCACGGTGGCGATCAGCATGAAGATCTGGCCAACCCAGAAACCGGTTTTGGTGAGTTCGGAATTGTCGAGCTTGGGCCGGCGGCCCGGGCGGGATACAGCATCCTTGTCCATGTACTTCTTCCTTGAACAAAATCTAGCCGCGCATCTTAACGATTATGACAATCTGAGGCAACGGCAGCGAAAGCGGGCAAGTTTCGGCATAATGCCTTCACGCTAACGTGGCCTGGCCACAGCAAAAACTTGGAGAGCAGCATGTCCCAATACCAATACGACCTCTTTGTTATCGGCGCCGGCTCCGGCGGCGTCAGGGCCAGCCGCATGGCGGCAGCCACCGGCGCCAGGGTTGCGGTGGCCGAAGGCAGTGCCATGGGCGGGACCTGCGTCAACTTAGGCTGCGTGCCGAAAAAACTCTATGCCTACGCCGCCGATTACGGCCACGGCTTTATTGATGCACGCGGCTTTGGCTGGCAGTCCGAGCGCCCAGCCTTTGACTGGCAAAAACTCAAGGCCAACCGCGCCACCGAGATCTCTCGCCTCAACGGCATTTACGACGGCCTGATGGACGGCGCCAAGGTCACGGTTTACCGCGACTTTGCCACCATTAAAGACGCCCACACCGTTACCGTCGGCGGTGCCGACATCAGCGCCGAGCGCATTCTGGTGGCGGTGGGCGGCTGGCCCTTCGTGCCCGAAATCGCCGGTAAAGAACACGCCATCACCTCCAACGAGATTTTTGACTTAGCCCAGTTCCCGGCGCGCCTGGCGGTGGTGGGGGGCGGTTATATCGCCTCTGAATTTGCCTCTATCTTCCACGGTCTTGGCAGCCAGGTGACCCAGATCTACCGCAACGACAAACTGCTGCGCGGCTTTGATGAAGACATCCGCCAGTTTGTGACCGACGAAATGGTCAAAGACGGCATCGCTTTTCGCTTTAATAACAACGTCACCGCCATCGAGAAAACCGCCACCGGCCTGCTGTTGCAACTGGACGACGGCGAGCCCCTCGAAGTTGACCAAGTGCTCTTTGCCACAGGCCGGGTGCCGCGCACCATGAACCTGGGCCTGGATCAGGTGGGCGTTGAGCTCAGTGAAAGCGGCGCCATCAAGGTGGACGAGCGCTTTCAAACCAGCGTGCCCAGCATCTACGCCCTAGGGGACGTGATTGACCGCTTCCAGCTCACTCCTGTGGCCCTGGCCGAGGCGATGACGGTGGTCAACCAACTGTTTGGCGACGGCACCCGGGTGATGGACTACGAGACCATCCCCACCGCCGTCTTTACCCACCCCAATGTGGGCACTGTGGGCCTCACCGAGGCCCAAGCCCGGGAAAAGTACGGTGATATCGCCCTTTTTAAATCCGATTTTCGGCCCCTCAAACACACCTTGTCTGGCAGCAGCGAGCGCAGCTTTATGAAGCTGATCGTCGACCGTGCCTCAGACCGGGTAGTGGGCCTGCATATGGTGGGGGCAGATGCGGGTGAAATTACCCAGGGTTTCGCGGTGGCCATGAAGGCCGGCGCTACCAAGGCGGTGTTTGACAGCACCATCGGCATTCACCCCACCTCCGCCGAAGAGTTCGTCACCATGCGCACCGAGGCAAAAGGGTAAACAAATATGTCGGCTGGTTTTGGCAACCTGAATATAAGGTAAAGTAGGTTCATCGATATCGGGAGGATGGTATGAACGTCTTTGTCTTTATTTTGTGGGTGGTTATCGTGGTGACGCTGGGCCGTATCGTCCGTGCCTGGATGGCCAGCAAAGCCAGTCAAACCAGCCAGCCTGACCCTGAATTGAACCGGGAAATGGCCCAGCTCAAAGAGCGGGTAGCGGCGCTGGAGCGCATCGTTACCGACAGCGAATATCAGCTGAAAAAGGACTTCGAGAAGCTCTAAGGGGTCATGGTGCCCCTTGATTTCCCGGAGTCTGGCCTTACTTCTGTAAGACCTGGACAAAGAGAAATCATCATGTCGAATCCGTTATTAGCAAATCCTGTCCTGCCCCCTTTCAGTGCCATCAAGGTAGAGCACATCAAGCCTGCCGTTGAAGCTTTGCTGGCCGAATGCAAAAGCGCCGTTGAAGCCGTGGTGGCCAGTACCGATGAGCCCAGCTGGCAGACCCTGATTGAGCCCCTGGAAGAAAGCAACGACCGCCTGGCCAAGGCCTGGTCGCCGGTGTCGCACCTCAATTCGGTGATGAGCAGCCCCCAGTGGCGCGAAGCCTATGAGTCTTGCTTGCCGCTTTTGAGCGAATTTTCCACCTGGGTTGGCCAGCACCAGGGCCTTTTTGCCGCCTATAAAAAACTGGCCGACAGCCCCGCCTTTGCCACGCTTTCTGCGGCCCAGCAAAAGGCCATCAACAACACCCTGCGCGATTTTCGCCTGGGCGGCGTTGATCTCGCCGACGATAAAAAGCAGCGCTATGGCGAAATCAAAGCAAGGCTCTCCGAGCTTTCCAGCAAGTTCTCCAACAACCTTTTGGATGCCACCCAAGCCTGGCAAAAGCACATCGCTGATGAAGCCGAACTTGCCGGCCTGCCGGATGACGCTAAGGCCATGCTCAGCGAAATGGCCCAAAGCAAAGGCAAAGAGGGTTACCTGCTGACCCTGGATATCCCCGTCTACCTGGCGGTTATCACCTACGCCGACAACCGCGCCCTGCGCGAAGAGATGTACCAGGCCTACTGCACCCGCGCCTCTGACCAGGGCGACGCCCAGTTCGACAACAGCGCCCTGATGGACGAAATCCTGGCGCTGCGCTTTGAGCTGGCCCAGCTGCTGGGTTTTGCCAACTACGCCGAGCTGAGCCTGGCCACCAAAATGGCCCAAAGTACCGATCAGGTACTGAGCTTCTTGAACGACCTGGCGCGCCGCTCCAAGGCCCAGGGCCAAAAGGATCTGGACGAGCTCAAGGCCTTTGCCGCCAGCAAAGGCTGTGAAGACTTCAAATCCTGGGATGCCGGCTACTACGGCGAGCAGCTCAAGGAAGCCCGCTATGCGGTGAGCGACGAGAAGCTCAAACCCTATTTTCCAGAAACCAAAGTGGTGCCCGGCCTCTTTGCGGTAGTGAACAAGTTGTTCGGTATCGAGATCCAGGAGCGCAAAGACGTCGACCTCTACCACCCGCAGGTGCGTTTTTTCGAGATCCACAAAGACGGTGAGCACCTGGGCAGCTTCTACCTCGACCTCTACGCCCGTGAAGGCAAGCGTGGCGGCGCCTGGATGGACGACTGCCGTGGCAGCCGCCACTTGCCAGACGGCTCTCGCCAAAAACCGGTGGCCTACCTCACCTGTAACTTCTCGCGGCCCATCGGCGGCAAGCCAGCGCTCTTTACCCACGACGAAGTCACCACCCTGTTCCACGAGTTCGGCCATGGCCTGCATCATATGCTGACCAAGGTGGACGTGTCTGAGGTGGCTGGCATTAACGGTGTGCCTTGGGACGCAGTAGAGCTGCCCAGCCAGTTCCTGGAAAACTGGTGCTGGGCGCCGGAGGCGCTGGCCATCATCTCCGGCCATGTCGAAACCGGCGAGCCGCTGCCCCAATCCTTGCTGGACAACCTGCTGGCGGCCCGCAACTTCCAAAGCGCCATGCAGATGCTGCGGCAGTTGGAGTTTTCGCTGTTCGATTTTCGCCTGCACGCCGAGTACGACCCGGCCCAGGGCGGGCGGGTACAGGCCATTTTGGATGATGTGCGCAGCCAGGTGGCGGTATCGGTACCCCCCAGCTACAACCGCTTCCAGCACGGCTTTGCCCACATCTTTGCCGGTGGCTATGCGGCCGGTTACTACTCCTACAAGTGGGCCGAGGTGCTGAGCGCCGACGCTTTTGGCCGCTTCGAGGAAGAAGGGGTGTTTAACCCCCAAACCGGGCAGGACTTCCTCGACTGCATCCTCAGCCAGGGCGGCTCCCAAGAGCCGATGGCGCTGTTTAAGGCTTTCCGTGGCCGCGAGCCGTCGGTTGAGCCGCTGCTGCGCCACAGCGGGATAGCGGCCTGATGCGCGAGCCCTTTGCCACCATCTGGGCCCGCGCTTCAGACCGTAAGGGCGGCGACGCCGCCCTTGAAGCCCTGCTGCGGCCACCGGCCCATTACGGCTCTCTTGATACCCTCACCGACGACCGGCTGCTGGCGGCTTTTACCCGCCAGATCTTCCAAAGCGGTTTCGTGTGGCGGGTGGTGGAGAACAAGTGGCCGGATTTTGAGGCGCTGTTTTTTGGCTTTGATATCGAGAAAATGCTGCTGCTCCCCGATGAAATGTGGGAGCAAAAAGCCCAGGACCCGCGCATCATCCGCAACCTCTCCAAGGTGATGACCATCCGCGAAAACGCCCAGATGCTGGCTGATTTGGCTGATAAACACGGCAGCGCCGTGGCTTGGCTCAAGGCTTGGCCCAGTAGCGATCTGGTGGGGCTTTGGCAGTATCTCAAGCGTCACGGCAAACGCCTGGGCGGCAACACCGGGCCTTACGCCCTGCGCCGGTTGGGGGTGGACTGCTTTATGCTGAGCCAGGATGTGGAGCATTACCTCAAACACACCGCCATCGTCGACGGCGGCCTAAGCAGTCAGAAGTCCCAGCAGGCCATCCAGGCCGCTTTTAATGCCTGGCAGCAAGAATCCGGCCGCAGCTTCAACGAAATCAGCCAGACCATCGCCTATTCAGTGGGCGATAACCTGGCCAACTAACGCTGGGGCCATCAGGCCCTGGCGGTAAGGAACCCTCATGTCTTTTGCTTCTTTGGATGCGCTCAAGGCGCAGCTGGCTACCCGCCCCGACACCATCGAATTTGCCGACGTTATCGCCCTTATCGATGCAAAGTTCGTGTTCACCCCCAGCGCTTTTAGCAACGGCGAGGTGAATAACGAGGCGGGCCAGAACAACGGTTCGTGCAAGCTGCTGGCCTTGGGCCAATACCTTGAGCTGGATAAAGACCAGACCCTGGCCCTCTTTGGCCGCTTTTACCGCGAGGACGTGCTGGGCAACCCAGACGGCAGCGACCACGCCAATATCCGTAATTTCATGCAAAGCGGTCAGGCCGGGGTGGCGTTTGCCCAGTTCCCGCTGGCGGTTAAAGCGTAATCGTCCTTGAAGGGGTGGCTGGCGGCCACCCTGGCCAGCATGGCGCCGTCCAGGCCTTTGCTGGTGTCCAGGTAACTCATGCCTTGGTAATGCATGCCAAGGTACTCAAAAGTCAGCCTAAACGGCTCTTCAAAACAGGGCGGTGGCACCCTGGCGCCGCCGCTGGCAATCACCCCGGCTGCCTTGCCCCTTAACTGCCGGCCCAGGTGCTTGTGGTGGTTTAAGAGATCAGTAAGGCGGTCCAAAAACACCTTCATCTGGCCGCTCATGCTGTACCAGTACAGGGGGCTGGCCAGCAGGATGCGGTCATGGCGCAGCAGCTCTTCGACTAGCCCGAGAAAGCCATCGCCGCGGCCATCACTGCGATAGTCATAGGGCCTTATCTGATAGTCATTCAAATTCAGTGTCTTAAAGCCAATGGCCTCGCACAGGGCGGCGGTGTAGCCGTTGCCGCGGGCGCTGCCCAGCAGGGTGATAGTGCTCATTGCGTTTCCTTTGCGATAGTGACGCGGATGATTACTGGCCTTGGATAGTGACCCGCCAAGGGGGATTGAGCCGGTATTGACCGGCCCAGAACAGTTTGATCTTGTTACCGGACGGGTCTTTCAATACCGCTTCTCGCCACAAGTAAGGCTGGTCCTGGGGGTCTTGTTCAAAGGCGATCCCCTTGGCTTTAAGCCGTGCCACCTGGGCATCTAAGTCTTCACATTCAAAATAGATAACCGCGCTGTTGCCGCAAGGAGGCTCCTTTGCCATCAGCGAAAAACTGGCATCACCCTCAGGGCAGGCGAAGCGGGCGTAATGCGGGCTATCGACTATCTGGGTAAAGCCAAGGGCCAGGTAGAAACGGTTGGCCAGGGCAAGGTCGTGGACCGGCAGGGTGACTTGGTTAAGGTTCATGGCTCGCTCCTTGGATTTAGCTATAGCTGTGGCGCAGCGCCTGATCTTCGGTTTGGTATTCAATCAGCTCCAACATCAAGCCGGTGGCTACCTGCACATAGGCCCGTCTACGGCCGGGATGAGGGGGGCTTTCCTTGGCTAATAACCCCAGCTGCATGGCCCGTTGCAGGCAGGCAGCCAGATCGGTCACCACAATGCCCAGGTGGCTGAAGTAGGGCTGGGGATTGGGGATAAAGCCGGCGTTATCTGGCGGAGCCTGCAGCGCCAGATAGCTGTGCTCGGTGCCCACATGGGCCCAGTCCAGCTCGAAGGGGCGGTTGCCGAAGGTAGGCTGGATGAATTCGCGGCGCCGGGCCCGAAGCCGCCAGGCCGGGAACAGCGCCAGCAGGGCGTCAATGGTGGCGGACAGGTCCGGCACCGTGATGTTCTGGTGTTCGACATAGGGTGCGGCCATGGGTAACTCGTTTTGCAAAGTGATTTGTTTATTTAATCTGGTCCTCTTCGCTTATTTTGTAAAGTCATTTGTTTATTTAATGGTGCGGGCCGTTGTCGCCAGCCGGGCAGGGCAGTAGACTTGCCCCGCCCAACAGGAGAAACCCATGGCCGTGCCTCTTATCTGCGAAAGTCCCGCCCGCGAGCCCCAGGCCGAGCTATTGCGCCAGCGCTACGGCTTTTCAGCAGACCTAGGCGAAGCCCCTTGCGTGTTGGTGCTGACCGAGGCGCGCCTGGAGCTTCGCAAGACCGACGAGCCCAAGCTGGGGGCCATTTTCGTCGATTTTGTGGAAGGGGCGGCGGCGCACCGGCGCAAGTTTGGTGGCGGCCGGGGCCAGGCCATTGCCAAGGCGGTGGGGTTGAAAAAGGGCGCTAATCCCTCGGTGATTGATGGCACCGCTGGCCTTGGCCGCGACGCCTTTGTGCTGGCCACCCTGGGTTGCACCGTGACCTTAGTGGAGCGCCACCCGGCGGTGGCCGCCTTGCTGGAAGATGGCCTGGAGCGCGCCAGGGGCAGCGAGGTGGACGATATTGCCGCCCGCATGACGCTGCATTTCGGGCCTTCGCTGGATGTGCTGCCCAGCCTCAACGCCGACGTGGTGTACCTGGACCCGATGTACCCGCACCGGGAAAAGTCGGCGCTGGTGAAAAAGGAAATGCGCATCTTCCAGACCCTGGTGGGGGCCGATTTGGATGCCGACGCGCTGCTGGCCGCCGCCAAGGCGGCGGCGCGCGTTAAGGTGGTAGTCAAAAGGCCCGACTATGCCGAGCCTTTGGCTGGGGTGAAGCCTGCTTCCTCGGTGCCCACCAAGAAAAACCGCTTCGATATCTACCCTATTTAAGGGCCAGGCTCAGGTCGTCGGTCAGTACCAGCCAGCGGCTGCCGTCCCATTTCACTTCACCATTGACCGCTGATGCCAGGCCAACGTCAGCCTGTGGGCTGACGGCGATCAGGTAAAAGCCGCTGTCGTCGCTGAGCTTTTTGCATTTCAGTAGCTGTTGGTCGGCGCCAAAGCCGCGTTTGTCGGCATCGCTACCCAAGGCGCGTTGGTCGGCGTCGCTACCCAGAGCGCGGCCGTCGGCGGCGCTGCCAAAGCCACGTTTGTCGGCCTCACTGCCCAGGGCCCGCTGGTCAGCATTGCTGCCAAACTCGCGCTGACCGGCATCATCCCCAAAGGCGCGGTCGCCAGCGTCGTCGCCGAAGCCCCGTTTGTCTGCGTCGTCGCCGAAAGCCCTTTTATCGGCGCCGCTGCCAAAGGCCCGCTTGTCGCTGCTGGCACCCAAATCACGCTGGTCGGCACTGCTGCCAAAGCCGCGTTTATCTTCGCTGGCACCAAAGCCCCTGCTGTCTTGCTTGGCGCCAAGGCTGCGCGAAGGGATGCAATCGGCCGGGATGGCAAACCAGGTGTTGCCGATACGCAGTTTCGGCTCGGCCTGGGCGGTGGCTGAGAGCAGCAGGGTAGCCAGCAACAAAGTGCTTGGTTTCATGGCGATTCCTTAAAAGGGATAGGCCGAAACCCACAGTGCCCAGCCGTACCAGTGTTTCTCGCTCTTGGAGCCGCTGCTCCAGGAGGCGGTCCAGTACATGCGCTCAAAGGCTACCGAGGTAACGCCATTGCGGGCCGCGAGCAGTTTGTCTTCGGGGATCTGCACCATGTATGAGCGGGCACCGGGGCCATGGGCACTGACAATGGCCTGGTTGAACAGCAATACCCCGTAAAGCGGCTCGCTGATACCCTGCTGGTAGATGCGAACCTTGCGGGCGCCATTAGCCAGAGCGTTGTTGTAGTTTTCCAGCAGCTTGTCGTCGCTGGCGAAGGCATTGCTGTTTTTCCAGCCGTAGATGTCAAAGGGCGTGGTGAAGCGCTGGCCACCTTGGAGGGTGAAGCTGCCGTCTTCAGCGACAATCTTGATGTCTTTATTGGCCACCACCCCGCCAGGCACCTTCACCGGTGACCAGTTAGTGGTGTCGTAGGAAGCCGGTTCGCTGGCCGAGCCAGCGGCCAGCAGAATGAAAAGGGCACTAACGGCCAATGAGGCCAGGGTTTTCCATAGGGTCATGGTTTTGCTCCACAGCAGAGTTTGAAAGAAAGTGTGCCGCCGGCACGGCCAGCGATATTGCTGCCATATCCAGCCAATCGAAGGTGCCCGGTAGCCAGCCTGGCCATTGGGCCAGCTCGGTGCCAAGGGCCAGGCCCAGCGCCCACCAAGGCTTGCGATGGCCGAGGCGAGCCAGGGAGGCGGTGAGTGCGAAGGCCCAGCAAAAATCGGGCAGCACGGCGCTGATAACGGGAATTTTCGGGAGCAGAAGCCATTGGCGCAGGTTGTCTAGCCCTTGGCTGGCCGCTGGCCAATAGATACCGAGCCAGGACTCCACCAAGGTGCCTGGCCGCCAACACAGATAGCAGTAAAAACCCACCAGCAGTGGCAGCGCGATCAACCCGTTGCGGCGGTGGAAGAGGGAATGTGTCGGGGGCATCTTCTTGATTGCTAAATTTTTATTTAGCAATTGTAATTTAGATGTTTCATTTGGCAACTGCATTTGCTGTGTTGCCTTAATGGCAATGCGCCCCGGGGTGGCGGCTTAGTGTGGCCTGGGGTAGGCTCTTTGCAGATTTTTCCTCAAGGAGCGCGACATGATCCAGGTTGGTGACAACATCCCCGCCGCCAGTGTGCAGCAGATGATCGACGGCAAGCCTGCCGAGGTGCATACCCAGGACTTTTTCAAAGGCAAAAAGGTAGTGCTGTTCGCGGTGCCCGGCGCCTTTACTCCCACCTGCAGCGCCGCGCACTTGCCCGGTTATGTAGTGCTGGCTGATGAGATTAAAGCCAAGGGAATAGACGCCATCGTCTGCCTGGCGGTGAACGATGCCTTCGTCATGGACGCCTGGGGCAAAGCCCAAAACGCCAGTGAGCTCCTGATGTGGGGCGACGGCGACGGCAGCTTTACCAAAGCCCTTGGCCTGGATGTAGACACCGGCGCCTTTGGCGGCCTGCGTTCGCGCCGCTATGCCATGGTGGTGGATGGCGGTGTGGTAACGCTGCTTAACGTCGAGCCACCTAAGACCTTTGAAAACTCCAAGGCGGAAGTGGTACTGGCGGCACTCTGATGGCTCAACTGAAATCCCTTTGGCAAAGCCTGTACCGCGCCATGACCGACTGGCTGGGCGAAGGTTGGCTGGTGGATGTGCTGGTGATTATCGCCGTCACCCTGCTGGTGACCGTGCTGTGGCGGGTGGTAGCCAAGCGATTGGTGAACCTGGTGGGACGGTCTTCTTCCACTTGGGACGACATGCTCTGGGACAGCCTCAACGGCCCGGTTAACTGGCTGATTTTGCTGGTGGGCGTGTCCATGGTGGCGCAAACGGTGGCTGGCCGCATCGACTCGGAGCTGGCCAACTACCTGCCGGTGCTGCGCAAGGTGTTGTTCGAGTGCCTCATCGCCTGGAGCCTGTGGCGCCTCACCAACGGCGGCGAGAACGAGTTTATCCGCCGTGGGCGAGACATCACCACGGTGCAGGCGGTAGGCAAGCTGCTTAAAGCCTCCATCATCGTGGTGTTCCTGCTGACCCTGTTCCAGACCCTGGGGGTGAATATCTCCGGCATCCTGGCCCTGGGCGGCGTCGGAGGCCTGGTGATCGGTATGGCCGCCAAGGATTTGCTGGCCAACTTCTTCGGCTCCCTGGTGGTGTATTTTGACAAACCGTTCAAGGTAGGGGATTGGATCCGCAGCCCCGACCGGCAAATCGAGGGTACGGTGGAGCGTATCGGCTTTCGGGTCACCCAAATCCGCACCTTCGACCAGCGGCCGCTTTATGTTCCCAACTCGGTGTTTACCCAGATCTCGGTGGAAAACCCCTCAAGGATGCTCAACCGCCGCATCAACGAGACCATTGGTATCCGCTACGAAGACGCCGACAAAATGGGCGATGTGGTAGCCAAAGTGAAGGATATGCTGGAAAACCACCCAGATATCGACCAGCAGAAGACGCTGATGGTGAACTTCAACGCCTTTGGCCCCTCCAGCCTCGATTTCTTTATCTACACCTTCACCAAAACCACGGTGTGGGCCGAGTACCACCAGGTAAAGCAGGATGTGATGTTGAAGATCATTCACATCATCCACGAGTTGGGGGCAGATTGCGCCTTTCCCACTCAGACCCTGCATATCGAGTCTTTGCCCGAGGGCTTTGGCCGGCCGGCCGGCGAACCTGGCGCGGCCTGACCTTGCACGTTGCAGCCGGCCTCAGGGCCGGCTTTTTTGTTTCATAAAATCGAATGCATAGGGGCATTTTTTGTCATTGTGGTGATGGCTTTAGAACGATACCGTTAAGGCATCAGCGTAACGACAGAGATATTTACCATGAAAATCATTGCCTTCGGTGCCAGCAACAGCTCAACCTCCATCAATAAGGCCCTGGCTACTTACACCGCCGGCCTGGTGCCCGGCGCCGAGGTCAAGGTATTGGACATTCGCGACTACGACGTGCCCATGTTCAGCCAGGATCTGGAAAAGGAAATCGGCCAGGCCGAAGGCGCCAAGCAGTTCCTGGCAGACCTTGCCCAGGCGGACGCTTTTGTTATCTCCTACGCCGAGCACAACGGCCACTATCCGGCGGCCTACAAGAACCTTTTTGACTGGGCCACCCGCATCGAGCGCAATCTGTTCAATGAAAAGCCCGCCCTGTACCTGGCCACCTCCCCAGGCCCAGGTGGCGCCAAGTCGGTGCTGGCGGCCGCCCAAACCTCGGCCCCCTTCTTTGGCGGCAACGTCAAAGCGGCGGTGTCGGTACCGAGCTTCTTCGACAACTTCGACCTGGCCAGCGGCCAGGTAACCAACGCCGAAATTGATGCCCAGCTGAAAGCCGCGGTGGCCAAACTCAGCGCCTGAGTCGCGTTGCCGCTTGATGATGAAAAAACCACCTCCCAGAGGTGGTTTTTTCTTGGCTGGCCTTGTGTAGACTAGCGGCCCTGATTGAGAGGGGAGCCCCATGGCCCAGTTTGACGTTGTGATCATTGGCGCCGGTGCCGCCGGTTTGATGTGCGCCGCCCAGGCCGGTTACCGGGGCCGCAAGGTGCTGGTGGTGGATCACGCCAAACAGGCCGGCAAGAAAATCCTCATCAGTGGCGGCGGGCGCTGCAACTTCACCAACCTTTATGCCAGCCCGGCCAACTACCTGTGCCGCAACCCTCACTTCGTCAAATCGGCCCTGGCCCGCTTTACCCAGCACGACTTTATCGAGCTGGTGGAGCGCCACGGCGTGGCCTACCACGAAAAGACCCTGGGCCAGCTGTTTTGCGACGATTCGGCCAAAGACATAGTGCAGCTGCTGCTCACCGAGTGCGACTGGGCCGGCGCCAAGGTGCAGATCAAATGCCAGGTCAGCCAGATTGAAAAGACCGCCGCTGGCTTTAGCCTCAAGGTCAATGGCGAGGCGGTGACTTGCCAAAGCCTGGTGGTGGCCTGCGGTGGGTTGTCCATGCCCAAGCTCTGCGCCACCCCTTTGGGCTACCAGATAGCCGAGCAGTTCGGCCTGCCCATATTGCCCACCCGCGCCGGGCTGGTGCCCTTTACCCTCGACAAACCGGATTTGGATAAATTCGCCGAGCTGGCCGGGGTGTCTCTGCCCGTCAGCGCCCACAGCGAAGACGGCACTGCTTTCAAAGAAGCGCTGCTCTTTACCCACCGAGGCTTGTCCGGCCCGGCCATTTTACAGATCTCCAGCTTCTGGCAGCCAGGCCAGGACGTGACCCTTAACCTGCTGCCGGGGCTGGATATTGGCGACGCCCTTGGCAAGATGGCGGCCAAGCACCCCAACCAGGCGTTAAAAACCGCCCTGGCGCGGTTGCTGCCCAAGCGCCTTGTAGAGATATTGAGCGAACATGGCGCCATCGACGGCGAAATGCCACTAAAAGCCTTGGATGCCGGGCGCATGAAAAAGCTGGCCATGGCGCTGGGTGAATTTCGGGTTCACCCCAACGGCACCGAGGGTTATCGCACCGCCGAGGTGACTCTTGGAGGCCTGGATACCGATGCGTTGTCCTCCAAAACCATGGAGAGCAAACAGGTGCCGGGGCTCTATTTTATTGGTGAAGTGATGGACGTTACCGGCTGGTTGGGAGGCTACAACTTCCAGTGGGCCTGGAGCTCCGGCTGGGCCGCCGGCCAGGCGGTGTGAGGGTCAGCCGAGGTTTGGGCAAGGCGGCTTAGCATGGCGCCATTGGAGGTAACCATGACCCGGCGATTACTCCCCCTGCTGGCCTTATTGGCCCTGGCCGGTTGTTCGGCCAATAAACCCTGGATAGTGGATCTGGGCGGCACCTGCGATGTGGGGGCCAAGTACGATATCAAGGCGCCGCGCTTTGACGAGCTGGCCCAGCAACTGGCCCACGCCACCGGCTGTTTTATCGAGACCGATTTGGCGCAAACCGGCGCCGTTAAGCCCAATCCCGTCAAGGGTTACATGACCATCCGCCAGGCAGTAAAGGTGGCCATCAAAGGCACCGGCCTGAAGGTGGTGCGTGAAGACAAAGACCTTATCCAAGTTGCCAAAAAGCCCGCCTGAGCGGGCTTTTTTAATGGCCGAAGTGGCGCCTGGCGAGATTGACCAACACCGCCCCCAGAAAGACCCCAAAGGCACCGATGATCCCACTGAGCGTCGGTGGCGCCGGCAGTGGCAATTTCAGCCAGGTGAAAAAGGCCCCGGCAGAGAGCCCGGCGCAAAGTGCCAGCAGATATTGCATCACGCCTCCTCAGAGCCCGGCCAAAAAGCCGTTCAGCTGGGCGCCGATAAAGCTCAGGGTGGCGTCGTCGCTGAGCTTGCCGTCCTTGACCTTCTGGTGGACAAAGGTGATGGCCATTTCCGGCATGGGCGGCAGCACGCAGAGCATGGAGGAGAGCGTCTCGCGCAGCTGGTACTGGGCTCGTACCCCGCCCAGGCCACCTTCGGACTGGGTGACAAAAAACACCGGCTTACCGGCCATGGGGCTGGCTTTAAAGGGGCGGGACAACCAGTCCAGGCTGTTTTTGAGCACGCCGGGGATGCCGTGGTTGTACTCGGGTACCGCCAGCAACACCGCGTCGGCGTTGGCCGCCATGGATCTGGCTTGCTTGACGCTGTCCGGCAGCTGGCCAGCTTCCAGGTCCTGGTTGTAATAGGGCAGGGCGCCAATATCCAGCAGCTTGAAGGTGCTGCCGGCTGGCAGCATGTCGCTAAGGCTCGCCAGTACAGCGTGGGAATAGGACTGGCCGCGCAGGCTGCCGGCAATACCAAGGATATTCAGGGGTTTCATAAGGGCCTCGACATTATCGCGTTGACGCCTTGTATTTTCGCTATATAAAGAACTTAATCTGTCGTGTAACGGCCAACTGCCATTGAGTTCCTGCCATGTCGCTTTTTAGCGCCCAGACCCTGTCTCACCAAAAAGGCCACGAGATAAGCCTGCACAGCCACCCTCAGGGGCAGCTGACTCTGGTGCTGGGCGGCACGGCCAATATCCATAACGACCAAGGCTGGTGGCTGGCCACCGCCGGCAGCGCGGTGTGGGTGCCGCCCGGTGTACGCCACTGCGCCAGTTACCAGGAGCAGGCCGATATCATCAACCTGCTGCTGGACGTCGAAGTGGGCGATAAAGCCCCCGGTGATTGTTGCCTGGTGATGGTGTCGGCGCTGCTGCGGGAGCTGGCCAGAGAAGCCAGCCGGCTGGAGAAAAATGACGATGCCCAGGGGCCCATTCGGGCGCTGGTACTTCGCCAGTTGCAGGGCCATGCCGTACAAACCGAGCTTTATGTGCCACAGGGGGAAGATAAAAGATTGCGGGCGGTTACCGGCTGGCTGCGCAGCCACCCCGGCAGCACCGACGAGCTGGCGGCCCTTGCCGAGCGCGCCTTTACCAGCCCACGCACCCTGGCGCGGCTCTTTGAAAAGGAAACCGGCATGAGCTTTAGCCGCTGGCGCGAGCGATTGCGCATCGTGGTGGCCATAGACCGGCTGGTGTCAGGCCAAAGCATCATCACCATCGCCCTGGATCTGGGCTACCAAAGTGCCAGCGCCTTTACCGCCGTCTTTACCCGGGTGATGGGCATGCCGCCCCGCAAATACCTGGCCCGGCTGCAACAACCGGGCCTTTAGCCGCTAAAGCCAGGGGCGCTCGCCTAGGTAGTGCTGCTCAAAGGCGGCGATGTCGGCGGCCCGCTGCAAGGTAACGCCGATGGCGTCCTGGCCGGCCAGGATGGCGGCTTTACGAAGGCCGTCAATATCAAAGGCGATGTCGGCCATGCCATCGGCGCTGATGCGCTGGGCGCCGAGGTTGATGGTCAGGCGGTTATGCCGGGGCTGGCTGACCCGCGCCAGCAGCGCCGCTATCTCTGGCTCAGGCAACTCGATAAGCAGCAGGCCGTTACGCTGGCAGTTATCGAAGAAGATGCCGGCAAAACTGCTGCCGATAATGGCGCGGATCCCCAGCTGCATCAGCCCCCACACCGCGTGTTCGCGGCTCGAACCACAGCCGAAGTTGGGCCCCACTACTAAAAACGCGGCCTGCTGCCAGGGCGCCTGGTTGAGGATAAAGTCCGGATTGGGCTGGCCATGCAAAAAGCGCTGGTCGAAGAACACCCCCTTATCCAGGCCGCTGCGGTCTATGCCTTTTAAGAATTGCTTGGGCATGATCACGTCGGTGTCGACATTGGCGGCGCCATAGGGGGCGGCGATACCGGTTTCAACGTCAAAAGGGCGCATCAGACTGACTCCTTCATCAGGGTACGAACATCCACCAGGGCGCCGGTAACCGCGGCGGCGGCCACCATGGCTGGGCTCATCAGGTGGGTGCGGGCACCCGCTCCCTGGCGGCCTTCAAAGTTGCGGTTGGTGCTGGAGGCGCAGCGGTCCCCAGGGCCCAGCACGTCATCGTTCATGGCCAGGCACATGGAGCAGCCCGACTGTCGCCACTCAAAACCGGCTTCCATCAGGGTCTGGGCCAGCCCTTCGGCTTCGGCCTGGCGGCGCACCGCGCTGGAGCCCGGTACCACCAGCGCCCGCACTCCTTTGGCTACTTTACGGCCCTTGGCAACCTGGGCCGCCAGGCGCAAGTCTTCAATGCGGGCATTGGTACAGGAGCCGATAAAAGCGTGGCTGATGGCAAGGCCGCTCAAGGCCTGGGCCGGGCTCAGCGCCATGTAGTCCAGGGCGCGGCGATGTTGCGCGCTGGCGTCGCTAGGCACGGCGCCGCCAATGGTGGTGGCCTGGTCCGGGCTGGTTCCCCAGCTCACCATGGGCGCCAGGGCGCCTACGTCCAGCGCCACTTCCTGGTCAAAGTGGGCGCCAGGGTCCGAGTAGAGCTGCTGCCACTGGGCCAGGGCTTGGTCCCACAGCTCGCCTTTGGGGGCGCGGGGTTTGTCTTTGAGGTAGGCAAAGACCTTCTCGTCAGGGGCCATAAAAGCGCCCCTGGCACCGGCTTCCACCGCCATATTGCAGATGGTCATCCGCCCTTCGACACTGATGTCCTCAAGAGTGGTGCCTGCAAATTCAATGGCATAGCCGGTAGCGCCGTCGGCCCCGATTTTGGCAACCAGGGCCATGATGATGTCTTTGGCGCTAACCCAGGGGCCAAGGGCGCCGCTCAGCGTCACCCTCATGGTTTTCAGCCGTTTGTAAACCAGGGTCTGGGTGGCCAGCAGGTGCTCAATCTGGGAGGTGCCGATACCGAAACCAAAGGCCCCCAGGGCGCCATAGGTGGTGGTGTGGCTGTCGCCGGCGGCTACCACCATACCGGGCAGAATAAAGCCCAGCTCAGGCGCCACTACGTGCTCTATGCCTTGGTGCGCATCGAGGATATCCAGGTGTTCGAGCCCGAAATCGCGGCAGTTTTCGGCCAGATAGCTGATTTGCCGCGCCGCCTGGCTGTCGGTGACCAGGGCGATGCGGTCAGGGGTGGTGGGGTTGACGTGGTCTACCACCGTCAGCTGCGCCTGGGGCCTTGCCACCTTGCGCCCGGCTTGGCGCAGGCCGCTGAAGGCCTGGGGGCTGGTGTATTCATTCAGCACCTGGCGGTCGATGTAGAGCAGCACATGGCCGTCGTCATCCAGGCGGGCAATGGTGTGACTGTCGATATGCTTGTGGTAAAGGGTCTTGGCCATGGCGCGGGCTCCGGTTGGCAGTGTCCCTTCAGGCTATTGCATACGCTGGAGCCTAAAAATGCGCCTTATGTGACAGTGAAAAACACGATTCGTGAATGATTAGCCAGCAAAATACTGCTGCAAGAACTCCACGGCGCAGCGCAGCTTGGCAGAATGGCTGAGCCGGGTGGGGTAAATGGCCCAGACATTGGCGCTCTGGCTGTAGCCAGGCAGCAGCTGCACCAGTTCGCCACTGGCCAGGTAAGGCGCTAAATCCCAGCTGGAGCGCAGCGCTATGCCTTTGCCGGCCAGGGCCCATTGCAGGATGATCTCGCCGTTGTTGGAAGACAAGGCGCCGCTGATTTTCACATCCTTGCGGCCGCTGCTGCTGTCGAGTTGCCAGTGGCCAAAGGAGACGTTGCGCTCCTTGAGTACCAGGCACTGGTGGTTGGCGAGGTCGGCCAGTTTTTGCGGGGTGCCGTAGCGGGCAAGGTAAGCGGGGGCAGCCACCAGCAGCCGCTGGTTGGCCAGCAATTGCTTGCTGATGTAGCGCTCCGGCAGGTCGTCGCCGACCCGGATCTCCAAGTCAAAGCCTTCGCTGACCAGATCCACATGGCGGTCAAACACGTCGAGGCGCACTTCCAGCTCCGGGTATTGGCTTTGCAAGGCCGCCAGGGCCGGGGCCAGGTGCTGGCGGCCAAAGCCGAAACTGGCGCAGATATGCAGGCTGCCACGGGGGGAAAGCCGGTTTTGGTTGAGCTGGTCCAGGAGGCTGTCCATGTCGTCCAGCACTTGCAGCGCCGAGCGTTGCAGCCGCTCGCCGTCTTCGGTCAGCGCTACCACCCGGGTGGTGCGGTGCAACAAACGGCAGCCCAGGGTCTTTTCCAGCAAGCTGATGCGTTTGCTGACATAGGCCGGAGATTGGCCCAGCTCGTCGGCCGCGGCCACAAAACTGCCCTTGCGTACCACCACCAGGAACACCCGCAGATCGTCCGGTAGCGGGTATTGTTGACGAACCGTGTTCATTGCTGTTCCTTTAGTGCGCTTTATGGCCAAAGTGTCTGTATATAGGATGGCGGATATCAGAGGCAAGCGAGTAGCCCCCATGTTTGCAGGATTTGAAAAGAAACGGCTGGAAGTTAACGGCGTTGAAATTGCCTTTCGCATCGGCGGCAGCGGCCCGGCCCTGCTGCTGCTCCACGGCCACCCCCAGACCTCCGCCATCTGGCACAAGGTCGCGCCCACCCTGGCCCGGCATTTCACGGTGGTGGCGGCCGACCTTCGCGGCTACGGCGACAGCGCCAAGCCCGAGGACGACCCACAGCACCTTAACTATTCCAAGCGGGAAATGGCCAACGACATGGCCGAGCTGATGGCCGCCCTTGGCTTTGCCCGCTTTAAGGTGCTGGCCCACGACCGCGGCGCGCGGGTGGCGCACCGGCTGGCGGTAGACCACGCCGCGCGGGTCGAGAAAATGGTGCTGCTGGATATCGCCCCAACCCTCGCCATGTACCGGGGCACCAGCGAAGCCTTTGCCCGGGCCTACTGGCACTGGTTCTTTTTGATTCGCCCCCAGCCGCTGCCGGAGATGCTGATTGAGGCCAATCCAGCCCAATATCTGAAGTCGGTGATGGGTGCCCGCAGCGCCGGCATGGCGCCGTTTAGCCCCGAGGCTCTGGCCGAATACGAGCGCTGCCTGGCGCTGCCCGGCACAGCCAGGGGCATTTGTGGCGACTATCGCGCCAGCGCCGGCATCGACTTGCTACACGACCAAGCCGACATTGACGCCGGGGTGAAACTGGCCTGCCCCACTTTGGTGTTGTGGGGCGCCGAGGGCGCCATCGAGCAGTGTTTTGACGCCCTCGGTGAGTGGCAAAAGGTGGCACTGGATGTCAACGGCAAGGCGCTTGCCTGCGGCCATTACATCGCCGAGGAAGCGCCCGAGTTGTTGCTGGCCGAGGCCCTGGGCTTTTTGCGCTAGGCCAGCACCCGCACTTCGGCGTCAACACCGCTGCCCAGGGTGATAACGGGCACCAGCAGCGGCTGCTCGCTGCCGATAAGCCGGGCCAGGATCAGTTGCAGGTCCAGCATCGAATCGGTCAGGGACTCGGTAGCCAGCAGGCCCATCAGCACGTTTTGGCACTCAAGCCAGCCCTTGACGGCTTGCTGGATATCCCGGTTCAGGGCGTCCAGGGCCGCCAGCAGTTCCTCGGGCTGGTCTTTGAGGGTCGCCACCGCCGTTTTTAACTGGGCCAGATAGCCGGGCAGGGCCGCCAGCTGGTCAAGGTGCTTGATGGCGCCGCGAATGCGCCGGGCCTTGTTGGCCTCACGGCCCTGGTTGGTGGACTCGTTGAACTGGCTGACCACCCCATCCACCTTGGTATCAAAGGTGCGCAGCACGGTCAGGGCGTCGCTCTGGCTGTTGCCCACCGTCATCTTCATCAGCTTGGCTAAATCCGGCTTCTGGTTAATTCGCTCCAGCACCACCTTGGCGCCGGTTGCCAGCCATTGCTGGGCGCTGGCACCTAGCAGGGTGTGCAGCTGCTGGGGGCTGAGCTGGGTGGTGCATTGCACCGCCGAGCGCTTGCTGCCGGTGGGCAGCACCACCTGGCTGTACCACTGGTAGGCACTTTGGTAGGCGCTGGCTGCCAGCAGTGGTGGCTGGGTGGTGGTCAGGGGCGAAAGCAGCTGTTTGAATTCCTTCTGGCTCATGCCTTTGTCGTCCACAAAGCTAAAACTCAGCCCCAGTTGCGGCAAGGTGCCGTCACTCAAGGCGCGAGCCAGATCGTAGGTGCACAGGAAGCCGGCGCTGCGCGATTCGCCCCAGAAGCTGGAGCTGTCGGTTTGGGCTATCTCGCTGGTGGCCAGCAACAGATCGCCATTGGCCGCCACCTTGACGGTGCTGATGTCGTTAAAGGCGCGCTGTTGACTGAGTTCAAAGCCAAACAGCTGGCAGGTTACCCCCAGCTTGCGGCTGTGCTGGTGGCGGGCCATCAGCCAGCCTTGTGGGGTGCTGATAAGCCCCTGCTGGTTGGCGGCCGCCAGCTCGTCAAGGTCCAGCCCCTGGCCGGCCAGCAGCTTGCGGTAAAGGGCGCTGCCCGCCGGTGAGCCGGCATCCAGCAGGGTAAAGGCCAGCATCGCCTCTTGTTCCTGGTCTTCGCCGGCTTCGGCCAAAAAGGCGATACCCACCTTCATACGGGCGCTTTGGCCCAGGGCGTCGCTCACCTTCTTGCGAAAGGCCTGGTAATCGTTAAGCCAGTGATACACCCCTTGCACCAGTGGCGCCGTGGTGGTGTTGATGCCGCCAGCCAGGGCCGCCAGCGCGTCTTTGGAGCGGGCCAGCTGCTGCTGGGCCTCGTCAATGGCAGCGCCGCCCTTGCTGCTGGCCCATTGGTTGATGGCCTCGGTCAGTTTGCCGTAGAGCTGGTCGATACCGCCGCTGAGGCTGTCTTGCAGCTGGGCGGTGAGGTTTGCCGGCAGCTTCAAACTGGCGCCGAGCTTGGCGGCCAGGCTCTGGCTCTGGGCCAGGGTGTTGGCATCTTGCTGGTAGGGGGCAAGTTGCGCGTCCATCAGGGCGCTGACTTTATCGCTCAACAGGGTTTTCACCGGGCCCAGGTTCTCGTTCTGGCCGGTCAGGTACTGGCTGATGGCGCTGACGGTGGCCTGAAGGTTGTCACCGGCGGCCGAAGTGAGCTCGTCCCCCAGCCATTGGCACAGCTTGTCGCCGGGCTTTTTCCATTCTTCCAGCACGGCGCCAAGGCTGGTGGCCTGGCTGTCTAGGGGCGCCAGCAGTTGGTCTGTCCATTGCGCCAAACCGTCGATGGCGATGTCGGCCCCCAAGGAGAGGCTGTGTTGCTGGCTGTTCTTGTGCTGGCGATAAAGGCTCAGGGCCAGCTGCGCCGGTTGCCCCTTGACCCCTTTGACAACCAGCCGGAACTGGCCGTCAAACTGGCCGGTAAAGCCGATGGCGCCGCTCAGGCTCACCCCGGCCGACACCGTGCTGCCCAGCTGATAACTCTTGCCGGCCTGCACCTTAAAATGCACCCCAAGGCTGTGGCTGCGCAGCAGGCTAAGCCCCTCAAGGCGCGCGCCGGTGCTGGGCAGCGCCAGGGCGGCGGCCAGAGCTTTGGCATCCAACAGTTTAAAGGGCTGGGCGCCCTGGCTGCTCACCAGCGCCCACAAGTCGCTTTGCTGGGGCGCCGAGCAGGCCACCTGATAATCCACCTTGAGGCTGCTGTCGATGCCGCCGCTGAGCACGCCGGCGTCGCCTTCGGCGTTGACGGCGAGGCTCGCCTGGAGCTGGCTTATCACCAGGCGCCGGTCGGCACTGGTGGCAAAATGCGGGTAGTCGGCGGCTTCATCTGCCTGCACCACATCCAGCAGGGCCTTTGCGCCGGCGTCAAAGCCAAGGGCGCTGCCGCCGGGGCTGGCTTTGGCCAACTGGTACCCAAAATCCTGGTTAACCTCCCCCAGCGGCGAGCAAAGGGCCACCAAAAAGTCGGTGTTGATGCCGTTGGCGGCCAGCTTGTCTTTAACGGATGAGGGTAGGCCCTTTGCCAGCAGGGCGCGCAGGCTGTCGCTGTTAAGGTCGGGGCCCAGCTCGGCGAGTAGCTCATCGAGCTGGTTAAAGGCGGCAAAGACGGACATTCGAACTCCTTTTCCTGGTGAGGTTGGCCGCCTTATTGGTAGTTCACCTTTAGCGAATGTACAAGTCAGCCTGTAAAGCCGGCCAGGACCAGCTTGCCGATGGTGGCGTTGCTTTCGATAAGTGCATGGGCCTTTTTAAGGTTTGCGGCACTGATGGTACCCAAAACCTCGGCCAGGGTGGTCTTCAACTGGCCTTTATCCACCATGGCGGCCACCTGGGTCAGCAGCTGGTGCTGCCGTTCTATGTCGTCGGTGCCGAACATGGGGCGGGTAAACATCAGTTCCCAGTGCAGCGACAGGCTTTTGCGCTTGAGCTTGCGCACGTCAATCAGCTCGGGGTCGTCAATAAGCGCCAGCTTACCCTGGGGTTTGAGGGCCTCGATGATGGCGTCGAAGTGATGGTCGGTCTGGTTAAGGCTCACCACAAAATCCACCTGCTCGAAGCCGGCGGCTTGCAGGGCTTGGTCCAGGGGCTGGCGGTGGTCGATAACGGCGTCGGCCCCCAGCGACAACACCCACTCTTGGCTTTGCGGCCGCGAGGCGGTGCCAATCACGGTGAGCCCGGTAAGGGTCTTGGCCAGCTGCACCAAAATCGAGCCCACGCCGCCGGCCGCGCCTACCACCAGCAGGGTCTTGCCCAGGGTGTCGCGCTTATCTAGCTCCAGGCGGTCAAACAGCAGCTCCCAGGCGGTAATGGCGGTCAGGGGCATGGCTGCGGCTTCGCCGTCACCAAGATTTTGGGGGGCGAGGGCGGCAATGCGCTCGTCCACCAGCTGAAACTCGGCATTGGAGCCGGGGCGGGTGATGTCGCCTGCGTACCAGACCCGGTCGCCGGCTTTAAAGCGCGTGACCTGGCTACCGATGGCATCGACCACGCCCACGGCGTCAAAACCGAGGATGCGCGGCTCGCCGGGCTTTGGCTGCGCGCCGGCGCGCACTTTTATGTCCACCGGGTTAACCGACACGGCGCTGACGGCCACCCGAATATCGTGGGGGCCGGGGGCGGGCATTGGCAGCTCCATCTCTTGCAGGGCGTTGGCATCGCTGATGGGCAGGCTTTGGGTAAAGGCAATGGCTTTCATGGGGTCGGTTCCTGTGGCGGTAAGTGGCCCCAGCATGCCTAAGGGGTTTTTCTTAAAAAAGCGGGTAAACTCGGTAACAGTTTCGCCTGGAATTTGAAAATCATGGTGCGATTGGACGACCTGCAAGTGCTGGTACTGGCCGCCGAGCAAGGCAGCTTGTCGGCGGCAGCCCGGGAGTTGGACATCACCCCGGCGGTGGCCAGCGCCGCCGTCAAACGGCTGGAAGATGCCCTTGGCCTGCGGCTTTTAGTGCGCTCTACCCGCAGCCTGCGGCCCACCCCGGAGGGCTCCCATTATCTGGTGCATGCCAAGGCGGCCCTGGCGGCCTTGCAGCAAGGCCAGCAAGAGCTGAGCCGCGGCCGCCAACAGGTGGCGGGGGAATTAACCCTGTCTATGCCCTCCGATCTGGGCCGCAACCTGCTGCTGGGCTGGCTCGATGCCTTTATGGCCCGCCACCCGGCCCTGCAACTGCGGCTCAGGGTCAGCGACCGCATCAGCGACTTGTTTCGCCAACCGGTAGATGTGGCGCTGCGTTACGGTGTGCCGGAAGACTCCAGCCTGGTGGCGCTGCCTTTGGATACCAGCAATAAGCGCCTGCTGGTGGCCTCGCCGGCCTACATTGCCCGCCATGGCGCCCCCCAGAGCCCGGCCGAGCTCAAAGATCACAACTGCCTGCGCTTTGTGCTGGGAGACAGAGTCTACGAGCAATGGCTGTTTGGCAGCGACAAGGTCAAGGTCAGCGGCAACAGGGTCAGTGACGACGCCGATTGCGTGCGCCGCTGGGCCATCAGCGGCCAGGGCATCGCCTATAAATCGGCCCTGGATGTCAGCGCCGACATCGCCGCCGGCCGCCTCAAGCCCTTGCTGGAAGGCTGGCCCACCGAGCCGACCCCCCTTTACCTGGTATGCCCGCACCGGCTCTCCATCACCCCGGCGGTGGTGGCTTTGAAGGACTTTTTGAGCCAGCAGATTAAGCAGTACCGGCCATAAAAAAGCCCCGCATCAGCGGGGCTTTGCATTACTTCACCACCCCCATCTGGGTCAGGAGGGTGAGGTTGTCCTCGATATGCCAGTTCTCTTTGATAACGCCATCCGCCACCCGGTAGATATCGGTAGCAATAAAATCAATGGCTTGGCCTTTACCCTGCACCCCGTTGAACTGGCCGGTGAAATGGCCGGTAAAGTGAAGGTGCGCCACCACCCGGTCTGCCACCACCAGCATCTGCTCGACGGTGCAGTTTAGGTCTGGCACCGCCTGGCGAAACCCTTGCGAGGCGGCCAAGGGCCCGGCTATGCCCTGCGCCCGGTGTGGGGGCAGGGTACGGTCCATAAAATCAGGGGCCAGGGCTTTAAGGGCCAAGGTTTTGTCGCCGGTGGCCCAGAAGGTGTCGTAGCGGCGGGCCGCCAGCACTGCCGCGTCTGCCACCGCTTTGGGCAGGCTGCTGTCCACCATCAGTTGCTGTGGCTTGACCAGCTCTTCGGCAGCCAGGGTCCCAGAGGAGAGAGCCCAGGCGGCAAGCGCTGCCAGCGCCACGGCTTTACCGGCCATGATGGGCGCCCTCGGGGGTGCCGGTACCCAGGGCCGGATAATCGGTGTAACCCCTGGCGTCGCCGCCAAACAGCGTGCTGGGATCTGTTACCTCGGCCAGGGGCTGGCCTTGCTGGAGCCGGGCTGGCAAGTCGGGGTTGGCGATGAACTTGCGGCCAAAGGCCACCAGATCCACCAAGCCGCTTTCTATCAAGGCGGCGCCAGACTCGGCGCTGTAGTTACCGGCCACGATCACCGGGCCACTGAAGGCGGCGCGAAAGGCGTGGCGAAAATCTTCAGAGACGGTGGGAGCGTCGTCCCAGTCGGCTTCTGCCAGGTGCATGTAGGCGATGCCCAGCTTGTCGAAGGCGTGGCCTAGGGCCAGGATGGCGTCGATAGCCTCTGGGTCGTCCATGCCCCTTTGGGTGATAAAGGGCGCCAGGCGGATGGCGGTGCGCTCCGGGCCTATGGCGCCGCTGATGGCTTCAACCACTTCCCGGGCAAAGCGGATGCGGTTTTCCAGGGGGCCACCGTATTGGTCCTGGCGGTGGTTGGAGGTGCGCCGCAGGAACTGGTCCACCAGATAGCCGTTGCCGCCGTGTACCTCGACGCCGTCAAAGCCGGCCTCTATTGCATTCAAAGCGGCCTGGCGGTAATCGGCCACCACCTGCGCCACCTCATCGGTACCAAGGGCCCGAGGCTCGGGGCAGTCCAGCATCCGGCCCTCGCCATCTTCCCCCACTATCCACACCTGGGATTGCGGCGCGATAGCCGAGGGCGCCACCGGCTTGCCGTCCGGGTGCAGCGAACCGTGTGACATCCGCCCCACATGCCACAGCTGCAAGAAGATGCGGCCACCGGCCTCATGCACGGCGCGGGTAACCAGCTGCCAACCGGCAATTTGCGCCTGGCTGTAAATACCGGGAGTAAAGGAATAGCCCTTACCCTGGGGCGAGATTTGCGAGGCCTCGGTCACTATCAGCCCGGCGGAGGCCCGCTGGGCATAGTATTGGGCCATCAGGGCGGTGGGAATGTCCCCCGGTTGGGCCGAGCGGGCACGGGTCATGGGGGCCATGACAATACGGCTGGGCAGGTGCAACGCCCCTTTGTCGAGCGGTGTAAACAACGTGGATAGGCTCATGATGGGCTCCAAAAATGGTGTTGCCCACAGGCTAAGTTCTGTTGCTGGCCCGAACAATTGGCGCCAATATGAAATCAATCTTCAGAAAAGCTAAAGAGTATGGACAAGCTTGGCGATATGGACCTCTTCGTGAGGGTGGTAAAAAACAAGGGTTTGGCAGCGGCCGGCCGGGAGGTGGGCTTGTCCCCTGCCAGCATGAGCGCCCGCATCAAAGGCCTGGAAGACCGCTACGGGGTGCGGCTGCTGATCCGCTCCACCCGCCGCATTACCCTCACCGATGAGGGGCGGCGCTTTTTTGAAGACTGTGTGCGGGTGCTAGACGCCATCGACGAAACCGAGTCGCGGCTGGTGAGCGCCAGCCAGGCCCTGAGCGGCCAGCTGCGGGTGACCACCACCGCCGACCTTGGCCAGCAGCACATTGCGCCGCTGCTGGACCGCTTTCAGCAGCGCCACCCTGGGGTCAGCGTTTATCTGCACCTGGGGGATGGCCTGGTGAACATCATCGAAGACGGCTTTGATCTCGGTGTCCGCTATGGCCTGCCGGGCGACAGCCGTCTTATCAGCCGCCGCCTGGCCCGCAGCCGCCGGGTGTTGTGCGCGGCCCCGGCCTACCTGGCAACACAGGGCACTCCCCGCCACCCAGACGACCTTCGCCAGCATCGCTGCCTGGTGATGGTGCGTAGCGCCGAGCCCCTGGCCACCTGGCACTTCAACAGCCCTGGCGGCCCGGTGTCGGTACCCATCACCCCGGCGCGCCTGGCCAGCGACGGCGCCCTGGTGCGGCGCTGGGCCGTTGAAGGGGCCGGTATTGCCATGAAATCCTACTGGGACGTGGCCGCCGACCTCGCCGCTGGCCGCCTGGTAACGGTGCTGGACGACTGCGCCCTGGATTTTGAGAAAAAGGGCGTGGACGGCGGCGCCGATATCCAGCTGCTATATCCCAGCCGCGATTACCTGCCGCAGCGCAGCCGCCGCTTTATGGACGAGCTGGTGCACTATTTCGACGCCCTGCAAAAGGGCCAATAAAAAGCCCCGCATCAGCGGGGCTTTTTTATCAGTGGGCTTTTCTTCGCAGCCAGGCCGTGGCTGCCGCCAGTAGCAGCAGTGCCGGGGGCAGCGAGCCGCCACCGCCACCGCCGCCACCCTGGTTGCCGCTGGTGTCGGCGGCAACGGTCAGGGTAGCGGTAGCCGGGCTGCTGGTGCCCTGGCTGTCGGTGACCACCAGCTCAAACACCAGGCTCTGGCCGGCGCTGTCTGCCGGGACTGTGACGGTCAGGGTGGCGGTCTCTTCGCCGCTTAAGGTGGCGGCCGGGCCACTGGCTTGGTGCCAGGCGTAGCTCAGGGCGCCATCACCGTGGCTTTGGGCGCCAGAGAGGCTGAGGCTGGCACCGGCATTGGCGGCCAGGTTCAGGCTGGTCTGGCCGTTGATAAGGGCCTGGGCCGGCACTGTTACCGTAACTGCCGGGGCGCCAAGGCGGGCGCTTTGCTCGCCTTCGCTTACTGCCAATTGCCAGCTCAAGGCGCCGCTGGCGGTAACCTGGCTGCTGCCCAGCACCAGGGGCACCACGCGCTCTGCGCTGCCGGCAGCCTGGGTGAGGGTGGCGCTAAAGCCTTGCTCGGTGGCGGTCAGGGGCTGGCCATCAAGGCTCAGGGGCAGCAGGGCGCCAAGGCCGCTGCCATCGAGCTGATACTGCTTGGCGTCGCTGCCAGTGTTGGCTGGCAAAGTGAGCTGGTAGACGATGTCGTCCGGCGCCGTTACTGCGGCCACTTCAAGGCCAAGGCTTACCAGGGTCGGCGCGACGGTCAGGTCGAGCCGGGTGCTGGCCACGTCGTCGTCTTCACTGGCATCGCTGCTGGAGGCCAGTTTAACCAGGCCCAGCAGCAGGTCTCCTTCGCTGGCTTGGTTGAGCCAGTCAAGGGCTAGGCCGAACTGGCCGCCTGCCTCAATATCCACCACCTGGGCGGTGAAGGTCGGGGTGGTGTTGTCTTTGACCTGGGCCACTTGCAGGGTCACGGTGTCGGTGCCGCTGGCATCGCCGCCGGCAAAGTTGTTCACCGCCAGCCAGTAGCTGCCGGGTACCGGATCGATAATGTCGCACGACTCCAATGCCGCCTCGGTGGCGCTGGTGCAGTAGAGGTTGTAGGCCTCGCTGTAGTCAGGCTTGCCGTTGAGGTCGTAATCGGGGCCGATAAACAGATCCAAGTCCTGGGCGCTGGTTTTGGTGATGCGCACCACCAATCGCTTGGTGCTGGCGGTCACGGTCAGCGGCAGGACAAAGGTGCCGTCGGTGTCGGTTACCCACTGGTTACTGTACGGGGTCTCGGTAGGGGCCTTGAGGCTGAAGTCATAGCGGCTGGCCTTGGTCAGGCCGATGGCTTTGACCACCACATCGTCAGGGAACTGGGCCTGGAAGCCCGCCACCTTGGCGCTGCCGGCACTGCCGCCGTCACTCAGCACCAGCCCGGCAGGGCCGGTGCCTGACAGGAAGTGCACCGATACCGGCATTTTCAGCGGCTGCACGCCGTCATCCAGCTGCACCTGGCCAAACTGCCAGTAGCGGCTGTCGTTGCTGGTGCGGGTGGCGGTAAAGGTGAGGGTCTGGCTCTCGCCTTTTTGCAGGCTGAAACTGGCCGGGCTGACGCTCACTGTCATGGCGCCCAGTCGGTTGATGTAGCTGGCTTGCCAACTGCCGCTTTGGGCGGCGGTCACGGTGCGGGTCCACTGGCAGCTCACCACGCATTTGTCCTGGGTCAGGCTGGCCAGGTTAAGGGTGGTGGGGTCGCCGCCCTGGTCGGGGTCGGCCGCCAGGTAATTGGCCTTGGTTTCGTCCAGCAGCAAGCCGGCTTGGGCGGCAGCGGCTACCTGCACCATACCGGCGCCCATGTCGAAGAAGGTGGAGTCGGTCTTGGTGCCGTCGCCATCATCGTCGGTCCAGGTGTTGCTGTTGGCGGTGAGCATCAGCGCCGATTGCGCCTCGGCTGGGGTCCAGTCTGGGTGCAGGGCGGCCAGCAGCGCCAGGGAACCGGCCACATGGGGGCTGGCCATGGAGGTGCCGCTCATAAAGATAAACTCGGACTCGGCCGGGTTGGCGGTAAAGGGCTGCACGTCGGCATTGGCGGCAAAGATATCCACCCCGGGGGCGGCCACGTCCGGGCTCAGATAGCTGGCAAAAGGCGCCGAGGGGCCACGGGAGGAGAAGCTGCCGGCAATGTTGGCCACGCTTGAGTCCTGGGTGGGCTCGCCACCGGCGATGGTGGCCTGGTGGTCGCTGCCGGTAGCCAGCCAGTCCAGCACCAGCTGGCCGTCGGCGGCGCTGAGTTGGATGGCGGGCAGGACGTGGTAGTCGTTGGCGAGGTTATCGTCGCCTCCGGCCACGTTCACCAAAATCATGCCACCGGCGCCACCGGCCAGCACGTTGCTGCCTTTTTCCACCCGTGCAATTTCACCCCGGCGGCACAGCACTATCTGGCCGCTGAAAGTATTGGCGGCAAAGGGCGTCATACAGTAGCCGTCGCCGTAGTCGGCGGCGTCCACCACGGTCGCGCTCAAGCCCTTGGACACCCCGGTGCCGCTGATGGATGCCGGCATGGTGCTGCCGGAAAAGCCCGACAGGCTATTGGCGGTGTAGCCGCGGTCATGGGTATAGGCCGCAACGGTGGTTATCCAGGGCGCATTGCCGGGGGTGCCGACGGTGGCCGCTTCTGGGCCTGAGTTACCGGCCGAGGTGGCCACGTGGATACCGAAACTGCGGGCATTAAGGAAGGCTAGGGCATCGGCAGACTGCCAGGGGCTGTAACTGGAGCCGCCAATGGAGTAGTTCAGCACCTTGATGCCGTGCTCGATGGCATCTTCCACCGCCTGAGCGGCCAGATCGTTATAACAACCGGCCAGGGCGTCGTTGCCGGTACCGGGCAAACACACCTGGTAGGCGACGATATTGGCATGGGGCGCCACGCCGCTGATTTCAGGGAACTGGAAGCTGGCCTGCTCGCCCACGGCATTGATGGCGGTAACGTCATGCAGCACGTTACCGGCGACGGTGGAGGCGGTGTGGGAGCCGTGGCCGTTAAAATCCCAGCCTACCGTGACCTTGTCGCCAAGGTCCGGGTAGTCGGCGGACACATCCGGATACTGGGCGGTGATAGCAGAGTAGCTGACGATACCAATCAGCTTGTCGTTGCAGTAGCCAGGGTGGTCTACGCAATCGCCGATATAGTTGCCGGCGCCCCAGGGGTTGATGTGGTCGTAGCCGTCGCCGCCGATGTCGGCAAAGGCCGGGTTGCTGGCGTTGATGCCGGTATCGAGGATACCCACTATCACCCCCTCGCCCTGGCTGGCTACCTGGCCGGCCACCCCGGCCCACACTTGCTTGGCACCGATAAAGGCCGGGCCTGAGTCGGTGGTGATGTAGCGGATCTGCCGAGGCTCAACTTTTAGTACGTCTCCGCTTTTGGCAATGGCCACCGCCTCGTTGGGGGTCAGGTCGGCGGTAACGGCGTTAAGGCTGTAGCGGTAGCTCAGGATGCTGTTAAGGGGCCGGCCGACTCGGGCGGAGAGAGTGCTCATCACCGACTTTTGCTCGGCGGCCAGGTGCGACACATAGGCTTGGCTGCTGGCAGATTTGGCGTCGATGATGCCGCCTTTGTCCCGCTTGGCGCTGGCCGCCATGGCCAGAGACGGTTCCTTGAAATAGATAAAGTAGCGGTGCTTTTGCTGGCTGGCCGCCTGGGTCAAAGGCTTGGCTACAGCCACGCCGGGGCCGTCGTCTTCAGCGCTGTGGGCGCCGCTACTGACAGCCAGGCCAAACATCGCCAGCAGCAAGGAAGTTTTCTTCAGATTCATGGTGTTGTCCTGCATTTTTATGGCCGGCAGCGCGCTGCCGGCCTGTTGTTATCAACGGCGACGGCGAAGGCCGGCCAGGGCACAGAAGGTGAGCAGCAAGGCGCCGAAGCTACCGCCGCCTGAGCCACCCTCGCTGCCGGGCGCCGGGGTGTCGGCAACGGTCAGGGTCAGATCCAACGCGGTGGTGTTGGTGCCGTCGGAGACCATCACCGCCAGGGCGTGTTGGCCGCTGGCCAGGGTACCGCTCAGCAGGCCGGCGGCGCTCAAGCTAAGGCCTGAGGGCAGTTCGCTAGCGCTAAAGCGCAGGTTGTCGCCGTCGGCGTCGGTCATCAGGGTGGCCAGGTCCAGGCTGATGGCGCTGCCCGGGGTAAAGCTGAAGCTGGTGCTGGCGCCGTCGGCCAGGGCCGGCGGATTTTCGTTAACGTCGGTCACGTGAAGGGTGACCGGCACCTTGTCGCCCAGCATGTTTTCTCGCTGCACCTGCACATCGAAGGTAAGGGTGGGGCTCAGGGCAAAATCCAGGGCCGCCGGGTTGTTGACCCGGATCACGCCGGTGTCGTCGATACGGATCGGGTCACCGGGCAGGCTGGTCATCAGCGATACCTTGCCGGCTTGGTCGCCGTTGTAGTCGAGCAGCGGATCTTCAAAGAAGCCGTAGGCGTCCAGGGCTATCTGGCCAATCACGGTGTCGCTGGCGGTGTGCTCGGCCACCGAGAACTGCTGGCCTGCGCGTACCCGTGACACCGTGCTTTGCACGTCGCCCAGGCGAATTTGCGACCAGAGCCTGAAATCCCCCTCAAGACCCAGCAGCAAGAAGCCGTCGCCACAGGTATCAAAGGCGCAGTTGCCGTCACGCACCCCAGCCAGGGTGGCTGACTCCCCTGGCGCCAGGACGATTTGGTGTTGGTAGTTGGCCGGCAGATCCTCGGCGCTGGCGGGCTTCATCAGCACCACGTTGGCCAGGTTGGTTTGTTGCTCAACGTCGTTGCCAAACCAGTCGGTGACGGTAGTGGTGACCACCGGGCCCATATTGACCGGGTTGAACTGCAAGATGTGCTCGCTGGCGCCGGGCATCACGTCGCGGTCGGTGCCAACGATATAGCCCAGGTTGGCATTAAGGTCGTCAGGCACTATGCCCCAGGGAGCCATGTCTTCCAGGCAGTACTCGGCCACCATGTTGCGAGCGTCTGAGCCGAACAGCACCGGCAACTTGCTGACCCGGTAACGGGCGGTGGGGTTACTGGGGTCGAAGGCCAGGGTGAGGTCGTCGTAATAAGCGCGGGGAATGCCTTGGTCGTCGAAGTAGACCCAGCCGTTGATGATTTCATCGGCGTCGGTGCCCACGATCTGGTTGGCGGGCAGCTCGGCGTTGTCCTGGGTGAACTGGGCGTTATAGAGGCTGAAGGCAAAGGCAAAGCTGCCGCGGTCAAAGTAGCTGGCCAGGGCCACTTCATGGCGGTTGAAGGTGCTGACTGCCACGCTCAGTTTTTTGCCGCTGGTGCAGCGCTGGTCGTCAAAGACGCCACTGCCAATGGCCTGCATCACATGGCCCTCGGTCATGGTCAGGTTTTCTGGCGGCGCGGTGCGGTGGGCTACTGTGGCATAGGCCACGTAGGTTTGGGCATGGTCGGTGTTGTTGGTGAAGTTCTGGCTGAGTACCGCGTAGTTGTCGGGAAAGGTGGCTTCACCTATGGCCGACGGCGCCGGGTAGGCGTAGTCGGTATTACCGAAGGACTCGGTGTAGGTACTGAACTCCTTTTGAATGTCGCCTTTGGGGCGGGCGCGCAGCAGCCAGGCGAGGTTGAGGGTCGGCTGGTCGTCGCTGCTGAGGGTGAGGTAGCCGTCCATCTCGGTGGCGCGCCAGTCGCTGGCCTTGGCGTTGTCGCCGCTGACCATGGGCCAGGCCGGCAGTTTGGCGCCATCAATGGTTACCGACACCGGCACCAGCACCGCCCGGCCGGCTGGCACTGTGACGCTGGCCGGTAAACGCCAGGTCAGGGCTTGCTGGTCGGTGCCGGGCAGTGCGGTGGCGCTGAGCTGGTAGGTGACATCGGCACTGGAATCGTTACGCAGGTAGAGCTGGCGGCTTAAGGTGGTGGGATAAGGCCCCACGTCCTGCATGCCAAAGTTGATGCCGCTTAAGTAACTGCTGGCATCCCAGGCCACAACCGGGCTGGCCAAGGCCTTGGCCAGGTTTTCCACGCCGTGGCCAATCCAGGTCACTTCTGCCTGGCTTTGGCCGTCTGGGGTCAGTACCTGGTGGTCGGCGGTGTTGTCCAGCAGGGCACGAAGCTCGGTGGCGGCAAGGGCAGGGCGCTGGCTTTTCAGCACCGCTGCTGCTGCTGCGACCCGGGCGGCACCGTAAATACCCTGGGTGGGGCTGGTGGTGGTCGCGGTGGCGCCGCCGACCATGGCCCCTTCCACGGCCACGCTGTAACTCACTAGATCCGGCTTGATCTGGTCGGTATCACCCCGCACGGGGCCGTGTACCGAGGTGCTGTCGACCTTGAGGCTGTCATCCTCGCTATAGGCGCTGCCAACCGACATCACCGACGGCGGCGCGGCGTTATAGGGGGTGGCGTAGCGGGTGCCGATTTGCAGGTTGCCCTGGTCGGTGATCAGCAGCGCGCCGGCGGCGGCCTTTTGAATCTGGTCGACCCACAGGCCGTAGCTGTCGACCGACAACTCGTTACGTACATAGATGCCGTGCCCAGGCAGGGGCAGGTCTAACACGATGATATCGGCGCCATCGCTGGTATCGCCATCCTGGTTGGGGTCGCGGGCCCATTCCAGGGCGGCGGTCAGTTGGGCCAGGGACGGGCCGAAGCCAGCGTTGGCATTGATACCGTAAATTTTGGCCGCCATCAGTTCGGCGCCAGGGGCCTGTTCATGAACGATAGACGCCAGCAAGGTGCCCCGGCCGGTGGGAAAGGTGTTCTCGCCGTTGGCATCGGGCAGGGTCAGGTTTTGGTCTATGGGGTTGAGATCGGCGCCGTTGCCGGTGTCCGACACGAAATCGCGGCCGGCAACCACCACCTGGGTGGGGAAGCCGTCATAAGGGGCGTTGGCATTGGCCACGGCGTCGTTGTAGGCCGCTTCGGTGCCGGCGCCGCCCAGCAGGGCGTGGGTGTAGTCGATACCGGTGGAAAGAATCGCCACCCGCACCCCTTTGCCGTCATCGGCGCTGGGGGTGGCCAGCAGTGGCGGCGTTGCCTGGGCGGCAGCGCTCACTGTGCCGGCTATCCGGCCAAGCAGCAGGCTTGATGGCAGGCGCTCGCCGGCCGGGGCCAACCGGGCAATGCCGGGCAATTTGCTTACTTTGGCGGCCTGGGCCGGGGTCATTTGCAGGGTCAGGCTGTCATCCAGTTGCTGGCCGCTGGCGGTAACCTCGATGCTGGGGTCCAGTTGCGCCAGGGCGGCAGTCAGCTGCCGTTGGCTGGTGGTTATCTGGCGCAGGCGGCTGGCGCTGTCCATATCCTTGGGCAGGGTGGTGTCCAGGATGGCCAAATAGGTTTGGGTGTGGGCCGGGCTTTGAGCGGGGGCCGTGGGCCTGGTGACATTGGCGGATGCCGGGGCCAGGGTCAGGGCACCCAGTATGGCCAGGCAGCAGCGACTGAGGGCAAGGGAGCGGGACATGGTGGCTGTACTCTCTGTGTATGTCGTTAGTGTTTTGGTTTTGTTACGGCTTTGTGCACGCTGGCAAACACAGAGAAGGGGCTCAACTAAGAGGCGGTCTTTTTTTTATCTTTTTTATATCTTTTCCTTTTAATTCAGTGCTTTGATTCCGCCACTACAAGCGGTGATAACCAAAAAAAAGCCCCGCATCGGCGGGGCTTTTTGAGGGCTGACTTCTTAATAGAAGTTGGCTTTGAACTCGACACCGACGATGCGCGGGTCGTTGACGAAGCCGGTCAGGTTGTTGAAGTCGATACCGCCGGTCATGCTCTGGTCGTTGTTGATGTTACGACCGTAGGCAGCGATCTCGTAATCGGTGCCGTCGGTGCTCCAGCGGTAACCGAGGCGCAGGCCGCCTTCAAGCATGGACGCGTCCTGGTATTCCTTGGACTCGTACAGGAAGAAGTGGTCCCGTGAGCGCCAGGCCCAGTCGGTGAACACAAACAGCTCGCCGGTGGTGAGCGGGTAGGTGTAGGTAGCGGTGATGTTGGCTATCCACTTAGGCGCGTGGGGCAGGGAGTTACCGTCGATGATGGCGTTGCCGTTGGCATCCAGAGGGTCGGTGACGGTACAGCCGCTACCACAGATACCCACGGCCAGGCCCGGGTCTTTGATCTCGGTTTTGTTGTAGCTCAGACCAGCGGTGACCAGGAAGTCACTGGTGATGGCGAACTGGCTGTCCAGCTCCACACCGTAACCGATGGTCTTGTCGGCGTTGATCAGGCGGTTGAAGTTGGCGCCGCCACCAACGGCAGTCAGCTGCTGGTCGTTGAGCTGGTAGTAATAGGTGTCGACGTTAACGCGGCCACGGTTGTCGAGGATATCGGATTTGATACCCACTTCACCGCTGTACATGGTTTCAGACTTGGCGACGGTTACTTCGTCACCGAACAGCAGGCGACCCTGGATGGATGGGGCGCGGAAGCCTTTGGCCAGGCGGCCGTAGACGTTGACGTCGCTGTTGACGGTGTAAACACCGCTCAGATCCCAGCTCACTTCACCGTCAGACGGGTTGGCGTACAGCTTCTCTGTAGGGCCAATACCCAGGAAAGACAATGGCGATTGCAGGCGCTGGGCCTCGTAATCTTTCTTGTCGTGGGAGTAACGTACACCGGCGGTGACTTTGAAGTCGTCGGTGAGGTCGTAGTCGGCAGAGCCGAAGACCGCCCATGCTTTGGTGTCTTGTTTCTGGTAGGCGTAACCGTTCTGGATGCCGTTGTCATCGTAGTTGAAGCTGTCGATGTCCAGGGATTCGTCGAAATAGAACATGCCTACTTGATAGTCCAGACGGCCCAGTTCGTTGGTGGCCAGGCGCAGCTCCTGGGTCCACTGGTGGTGGCCAGGCAGGCCGTCACCGGACTCGGCAGAGGAAGTGACCACGCCAGGGTTGCCAGGGGTTCCCAGGTAACCGCCGTCAACATCACCGCGGGAGAAAGCGCGGGCGCGCTCGTAACCGGTGATGGAGGTCAGGGTGTAGTCGCCGAAGTCGTAATCAACCTTGATGCTGCCGCCACGGGTTTTCACGTCTTGGGTGGCGCGGGCAGCGGCATCCTGGTAAACGGTGTCGCGGTCAAAACCGGGCACGAAGTTGTCGGTGCCGCGCTGGATGATGTTGGCGCGGAACACGCGGGGGGTACCGTTCAGGTCACGGAAGTGGGCGTTGAACAGCACTTTGAGCTGGGCGCTTGGGTCCCACAGCAGTTGCAGGCGGCCAGCGCTGTCGCGGTAGCCTTCGAGCTGGTCGTTTTTCTCAAAACCAGGTGCTTTGTTATCGACCCAGTCGTCGCGGTGTTGGTCCAGCAAGGAGAAGCGGGCCGACAGGGTGTCGGTCAGGCCACCACCCACGGCACCCTCGAGGTTACGGGTGTTGTAGGTGCCCAGGGAGCCTTTGAAGTAGGCGTCGAAATCCTGGGTGGGCTTCTTGGAGTCGAACTTGACGATACCGGCGGTGGTGTTACGGCCGAACAGCGAGCCCTGCGGGCCACGCAGCACTTCGACACGGTCCACGTCAAAAATCGGGAAGCCCTTGAGGATGGCGTTTTCCTGCACCACATCGTCAAGGACAACGGATACCGGCTGGGATGAGTTCAAATCGAAATCGGTGTTACCCAGGCCGCGGATATAAAAGCGCGGGAAGGTACGGCCGAAGGACGACTCGATGGTCAGGCTGGGTACCCGGGCCGACAGGGCGCGTACGTCCTGGCCGGCGGCGCCGAAGGCGTTGAGGGTGTCACCCTTGAGGGAGGTAATGGAAACCGGCACTTCCTGGGCGTTTTGGACCCGCTTTTGGGCGGTAACCATGATCCGCTCCAGCTTGCCGTCGTCGGTTGTGTCGCTTTTCTTGCCATTGTCATCGGCCGCATAGGCCAGTGAACTGGAGGCAAGCAGCGCCGCCTGGATGCTCAAAAAGAGCGTCGATTTTTTGCTCATCATCTGCGATACCCGTGTTTTTTTGTTGGGGGGAATACGGCGTTTCTCTTCTTTAATTATGAAAACGTTTCCGCGGTGCGCGACTTTACGGGTTCTGTTTGTCTTTTTAAATGTAAAACGTCATAAATTGTGAACTTAGTTGCACGCTAAGTTGTTAAATTTTCACGATGAATAGAAAGTCGCCAACAGCGCGCAACAAGGCGGAAAAAGGGTACTGTGACAGTATTCATGACTATGTTGATAAATTGTTTAACGCCGTCACAGGACCCCATGATGAAACGGACCTTACTGAGCGCCGCCATTCTCGCTAGCTGCTCCCTGCCCAGCCTTGCTGCAGACCTCAAATCCACCCTCGCCCCCACCATTCATCAGCTGATGCCCCAGGTCATTGACTGGCGGCGGGATATTCACACCCACCCGGAGCTGTCCAACAGCGAAGTGCGCACCAGCAAGCTGGTGGCCGATGAGCTAAAAGCGCTGGGCCTCGAGGTGCGTACCGGCATTGCTCACCACGGCGTAGTGGGGATCCTCAAAGGCGGCCAACCGGGGCCGGTAGTGGCCTTGCGTGCCGACATGGACGCCCTGCCGGTCAAAGAGCAAACCGGCCTGCCTTTTGCCTCCAAGGTCACCGCCACCTTTAACGGCGAGCAAGTGGGGGTGATGCATGCCTGTGGCCATGATGCCCACACCGCCATGTTGCTGGGGGTGGCCAAGGCCCTTAGCAGCATTCGCGCGCAGATCCCCGGCACCGTGATGTTCGTGTTCCAGCCGGCCGAAGAAGGGGCGCCTCCCGGTGAAGAAGGGGGGGCGGCGTTGATGCTCAAAGAAGGGGTATTCAACAATCCCAAACCGGACGCCATCTTCGGCCTGCATGTCTGGCCCATGGAAGCGGGCAAGATTTACGTGCGCCCCGAAGGCACCATGGCGGCCTCCGACCGCTTTGAAGTGCATATCAAAGGCAAACAGACCCACGGCTCCAGTCCATGGCGCGGCGTTGACCCCATCACCGTTACCGGCTCGATGATAGAAGCCCTGGAGCTGATCCCCTCAAGGCAGGTGGACGTTACCCAGGCGCCAGCGGTGATCTCCATCGGCCAGGTAAAAAGCGGCATCCGCTTTAATATCATCCCCGACGACGCCACCCTGGTGGGCACCATCCGCACCTTTGACGAAGGCATGCGCCAAGACATCATCGATAAGATGCAGCGCACCGTGACCCACGTTGCCCAAGCTGCCGGTGCCACTGCCACCCTGAGCGTGAAAAGCGGCGCCGCCGTTACCTGGAACGACGCCAAGCTTACCGACTGGGCCGCGCCAACCCTGGCTTGGGCCGCCGGCAAGGAAGGGGTGGGCACCATCAAACCCATTACCGGTGCCGAGGATTTTTCCTACTTCCAACAAAAGGTGCCGGGGGTGTTCTTCTTCCTGGGGGTCGCCCCGGACGGGGTACCGCTGGACCAAGTGGCCGCCAACCACTCGCCGCACTTTATCGTCAATGAAAAGGGCCTGGAAAACGGCGTCAGGGCGCTATCCGGCCTGGCCCTCGATTACCTGCAAAGCCACCAAAAATCCTGACTTGCCTGGCCTGGGCGTATGCCCAGGCCATACCGCAAAGCCGCCTCTCCCAAACCTAACCAACCGTGCGCCGAGAAGCGGCAGGGCATTTGGCCCATGGATGTTGCCAAAGGGCGAAAAGTGACCAACATTTAATCTCTGTGCCCCAGGCAGGGATATGAGCAAGGATGGCTCAACAAGACACAGTGGAATTGGTGGATATCTTTGGCGACAGGTACGCCTTGGTCAGGGCCGGTAGCGTTTCTCACCGGCTGCTGTTTGGCCAGAGTTTTACCTTCATCGATCCCCCCGAGCGCCTCTTAAACCGGCTGGCAGGCCAGGACCACGCCGTGCTGGCGAGCCTGCTACGGCTTGTCGACGGCTTAGGTGCCTTTGGTGTTAGCCCCTATTTCGCCAAAAAACGGCTGGTTGACGCCCTTGAGGCAGGGGAGATCAAGGTCTACCTGTTGGAGAGCGACCACTGGCTGCAAGATTCTGGCGGTGTACCAAGCCAGTCCCCGGCGCCACCCAAAGCCAGTAGCGACGCCCCCCGTTTGCAAAGCGCTGGCAGCAGCCAGGTCAAAGCACCAGCCCCTTCGGTGAAAAAGGCGCAAAGCGCCATCGCCGCAGACCCTGGTATCACCGGTGGCAAGGTGGCGCGGCAGGAATTTATGGGCGCCCCGGCAACGAAGGGCGAACTTGATGCAACCGAAGCCAATAATCAGCGGGAAGACAGCTACAGCCTCGAGCAACAGGAGCAACTGATGACCAACGGCACCGCCAGAACCACTCGAGAGATGTTGCTTGCCATCGAATCGGGCCATATCCCCCGCTACTTGGTCAGGGTGGGGCCGAAGAATAATTTTGCTCACGGTACCTTTGCCAACCCCAGTAAGGAATTTGCCTTTGCCGCAGAGCCCGCCGATCTGCGAGGTTTAAGCGCAGAAGAAGCCATGAGAAAGGTGGGATGGACAGACGAATGGATAGAAAAATGTAAAGGCGAAGAGATAGTGGCTTGTATCGTTGATACGCATTCCGATAGCGCTTTTGGTGATATCAATCATCTTGAATGGGAGCAACTCAAAGACAAAGCTTTAGCCAACGATGATTTCATGGACAAGATGAGCGCATATAATTTGGATAGAGATGCGGTCAGTGGCTTTTTTGACAACGCTGAATCGACTCCGGTAGGTGCAAAACCAAGAGGGTTAACAGATGAGGAACTGATGAAATATATGCGATTCAGGGAAGGGTTGAGTGAAGACTTTTCTGCAAATAAACTCTATACAGGATTTGGTGCAACTATGAATGAGTCAGGTGAGTTAGGTGGTCGAGAGTTGATGTTGTCGAAAGGAAAGACAGGCTGGAAATTGAACACTGTCGACCATCGTTTGGTTAGTCTAGGAGATTTATAACCATGATTGGGAAGAAGGATTATATGCTTGAAGTTTTATCTTCCGAAGATGAAGTGCAGCTTAAGTGCCACTACAAAAGTGAATTTTTTGTCGATGGTGTTGAAGAAGAGCTGATTGTTGAGAAATCAACTTTTGAAATGTTAAAGGTCGCAATAGATAAAATAGTCAACCATATGGATGGGCGCCAAGAGTTCTCAAATGGTAGTGACCATGTCGTTGTAAAATATGGTGGTCCTGATTATCAGCCTATTGTCTCGATTTTAAATAAGAGAAGTGAAGGGGTTATGAGTATCGGCATTCCTGAAAGTGAATGTGGGAAGTTAATTGGATAGCCTTATTAAGGCTAGTAATAACATTTTAAATTTTTTTTGGTAGTTTTATGTCTAATTCTGTTTTTAAGTGTTTAATCTGAAGGGACATCATCGACATTCACTTTCACGGGTAAAAAGTTGGTTAAGCTATAAAAGCCATGCCGTTCACCGTTACATGTCATTAAGTTTCCCCTACCTCACCACCTTAGGCGCTTCATTTATCGCAAACCAACCTATGGTTGCCCCCAGTAGCGCGCCAAGCAGGTCGGCCAGCATATCTTTTTGGGCATCCCATTCATCCCCTTGAGCGCCAAGGAAGCTGACACCGGCATCGCCTCCTTCAAGGGCGGCGTAGGCCCACTCGATGATCTCGTAAACCGCGGCAACGGTGCCAACCGCGAAAACGGCAAAGCAGGCGGCAATGGCCTTGGTGGCGAGCCTGCGGCGCAGCAGCCATTCCATAATAGGGACCGCGAAAAAGCCCACCATAAAGTGGCCGATGCGATCATAGGGGTTACGTTCGAGATGAAGTAAATCCATCAGCCAGCCAAATGGCACTTTGGAGAAGGTGTAGTGGGCGCCAATGGCGTGCCAGAGCAGCGGCACGAAGATAAACAGGTAGGAGAGGTTACCAAAGCGAAAGCGCCGGGCGGTGAGCAGCAAGGCGGCGTAAACCAGCAGCAGTGGCGTCACTTCGGCGTACCAGACGGTACGGTCGGCAACCTGCCAGCCCAGGGCGATAAACAACGCGGCGTACAGCAACGCCAATCCTTCGGCAAAGTAGCGGCTCATGGCACCTCCTATGAGCCTCTACTTTACGCCTCTGGCGAGCGTGTTGTCCCTATCTTGCTAAGATTGTTCAGCTTTTTAGGGGTCAGCCTTGGGCGCTGAGATTGTCGGCGTCGTCTGAACCGGCTTTGCTTTCCGATTTCAGGGGGGTGATGTTGTTCTTCAGCGGCTTGGATTCGCCGAAGAAGCGGCCCCCCTTGGCGATAATGAGCTCGTCACAGTAAACGGTGCCTTCCACCAGGCCGCCTTCCACTATCTCAACCACCTTGGCATTGATGGTGCCGTCCACCTTGCCCGCTACCACCAGGCCGTCGGCCTTGAGCTCGCCTTTTATCTGGCCGTCTCGGCCAACACGAACGGCGTGGTCTGCTCTGATGGTGCCGTGAATTTCTCCATCGAGGTGAAGGTTGCAGCTGAGCTCGATTTCGCCACTGAGGTAGGTGCCTGCTGCGATAACGGTGGTTGCCATAGGGTCCTGAGATTTTCGATTGTCGCCAGTAAAGATTGCCATGGCACTTGGTTCTCCGAGTCAAAAAGCTGTTCGTAGTTGTCCAGCTGCCAGTTCAAAAAGGGTTTTGGGTTCAGTGGGATACCTGCATACGTCACTTCGTAGTGAAGATGCGGGCCGGTACTGGAACCGCTGTTGCCCGAGTAGGCGATGATATCGCCCTTGTGAACATAAGCCCCCCGCGCGACCTTGATGGTTTTGAGGTGCGCGTAACGGGTTTTAAAACCGAAGGCGTGGCTCAGCAGTACCATGTTGCCGTAGCCGGACTTGCGGTGGCTGACAATTTCCACCACTCCGTCGGCGGTTGCGTGCACCGCGGTGCCGGTATTGGCTGCCAAGTCGTCGCCGGCGTGCTCAATCAAGCGGCCCTTAATGGGGTGCATGCGTTTGCCAAAGCCGGAGCTGATATAGGCGTAGTCCAGGGGCTGGCCGTTGGGGATCAGGTTTAAGGTGACCTCCCGGCTGCCCATGGCGATGGCTGCCAAATCCAGGCGCTGGGCCAGGTTTTCGCTATCAGCCGATGCGCTAATGCCACCACCGAGCTTGTCTTCCAGGCTGTCGAGCCGGTCGGACGCTGCGGTGAGTTCTTCGGTTTTACGGGCAATGCTGCTTTCCAACAGTTGCCGCTGTTCTTCAACCTCCTGGAAAGCTGCCTTGGCGGACTGCAGATCCTGCTTCAGGGTAACCAGCGCCTCGCGGTTGCGGGCCAGCCTGGAGTCGGAGTCGTCAGCCTGCCATTGCAGGAAGCGGATATAGCCGAACATCAACAGCAAAAAGACCACAAAGCCCACCAGGGTTCCCAGTAGGGCGTTGCGCCGCTTAACGGTCAGAGCAAGGTGGCGGGTGCCACTGTTACTGCTAACGGTGATGTGCAGAATGTCTTTCATGCAAACAAGGTCTTCGCCAATGTCATTTTCTGTTCTGTCGGCTGACCCTTCCTTGGGCTATGGCACTATTCCCTCTATGGCCGTCACTGGCCATGGCAATAACTGCCCGGCAACGATACGTCATGCTTATTTTTTGTTAAAGCCTTGAGACGCAAGGAATGTCCGGATATGTGGCCTGGATACTTTTTCTGACGCTGTGCCCCGGCTCACTCAAGGCCTTATTCATAGTAACGACCCATAACGGCGCCATGTTTAGCCAACAGTTGCTGGCCCAAGTGGCTGGTGGCGATTTTGGTGGTGACAACTAACCGGTTGTTGTTACAACTTGGCTTGGCGCATCTGGATTGACCTTTGCGGCTATGGCATGGTCATAGGGATTTTATTGATGCGAAGGATTTTGCTCATGGTGCTAAGAGCCACCGCCCTGGTGGTGTTGATGGCGGCCTCACTGACTGGTTGCCAACATACCGCGACGCCCCTGGTTGACCCCAATGCCGTTATCACCAGCCCGGCCGATACCTTTAGCTACCGTTATCTCACCCTAGATAACGGCCTGCGGGTGGTGCTGGCGTCGGACCCAAAAGCCGACAAAGCGGCGGCGTCGCTGATGGTGGGCGTGGGTAGCACGGCCGACCCCAAGGGCCGCGAGGGCCTGGCGCACTTTCTTGAGCACATGCTGTTTATCTCCACTGACAAATACCCCAAGGTGGACGAGTACATGCATTTCATCGAGGCCAACGGCGGCAGCACCAACGCCTATACCGCCCAAACCAAGACCGATTTCTTCTTCGACGTGGCGCCGGACAAGTTTGCCCCGGCGCTGGACCGCTTCGCCCAGTTCTTTATCGCCCCCACTCTGGACCCGCAATACGTTGACCGCGAAAAGCACGCCGTTTACTCCGAGTATCAGCTCAAGAAAAAAGACGACGGCCGGCGCATCAATGCGGTGCTCAATGCCACCGGCAACCCCGCTAACCCTGCTGCCCGTTTTGCGGTGGGGGATCTAGATACCCTGGCCGACCGCCAGGGCGATAAAGTGTGGAGCGATCTCAAGGCCTTTCATGACCGTTACTACCACGCTGGCAACATGACGCTGGCGCTGGTGGGCAAAGACAGCCTCGATGACCTGGAAAAACTGGCGCGCCAAACCTTTACCGCCATTCCTGCCGGGCCGGCCAACCCGGTGCGCATCACCGAAGCGCCCTTTATGCCGAGCCAGCTCGGCGTGCGCATCGACATCGCGCCGCTCAAGGATTTTCGCAGCCTGATGCTGCGTTTCCCGGTGCCCTCCAGCCAGCCTTATTACCTGGAAAAGCCGCTGGATTACATCGCCTCCATGCTCTCCAATGCCGCGCCGGGCAGCCTCTACACCACCCTTAAGGAAAGCGGCTGGGTAGACAGCATGTCGGCTTACCAGGACGGCCCCGACGACTACCAACTGTTCAGCATCAACTTCAACCTCACCGAGCAAGGGGCCAAGCATGTGGACGACATCACTGCTGCCACCTTTGCCTATCTGCATAAACTGCAGCGTGAAGGGGTGAGTGACGACTTCTTCAACGAGCTGAAAAAGGCCGGCAACCTCGATTTTCGCTTCCAGGACAAGGCCAACAGCCAAGCCCTGGCCAATTACCTGGCCGGTAATATGCAGGAGGTGGCGCCAGCCCACTTGATGGACGCTGGTTTTGTCTACCAAACCTACAACCCGGCCCTTATCCACGATTATCTGTCACGGTTGACCCCAAGCAACCTGCGCCAGGTGGTGATTTTGCCCGGGGTGAAAACCGACAAAGTAGAGCCCCATTACCAGGCGCCTTATGCCATCAAGGCCCTGAGCCCCGAGCTCAAAGACAGTTGGGCCAAGGCCGAGGCCGAGCTGGCGCTGCCACCGGCCAACCCCTATTTGCCGGACGATCCCAAGGTCAAAACCATCAAGGGCGGCGCCACCTTGCCGGTGGAAATCGTCAAAGAGCCGGGGATCAGTGTCTGGGCCCTGCAAGACCCGCAATTTCGGGTGCCCAAGGCCGAAAAACGGGTGGCGCTGATGCGGCCCATCGACAATATCCAAGACAGCGTGATGAATAGCCTTTACGCCGATCTGGTGAACGAGGCCCTGGAGTCTGAGGCTTATCCTGCCAGCCAGGCCGGGCTCTATTACAACCTGTCGGCCATTAGTAACGGCCTGATTTACAGCTTGTCGGGCTACGACGAGAAGCAGCCGCTTTTAGAAGATAAAATCTGGACGGCCCTGGCCCTGAGTGACCTCAGCCGTAGCAAGTTCCGCCAGTATCGCGACCAGATGGTGCGCCAGCTGCGCAACTTCAGCCAGGATTGGCCGGTGCGCCAGCTGTTTGCCAGCCTCAACGCCTCCATGGTCAAAGAAGCCTACCCACCGGCAGAACGGGCTGATGCCCTGAGCCGCGTTAACTACCGCCAATTCATGGGCTTTGTGCAGCACTACCGTGACCAGCTGTATTTGCAGGCCCTGGCCATCGGCAACATCAGCCCGGGCGAAGCGGCCAGCTGGGGTAAATCCATGGAGAACATGCTGGTGCGTGACGCCCAGCGCATCGACAAGCCCCAAACCCACTACGCCGAGATCCCGGCCGGTGCCGAGCTGGCCCGGCAACTGACCATCGACCATCACGACTCGGCGCTGGTACTGATTTACCAAGGCCACCACACCGACGCGGCGGCCAAGGCCCGTTGGGCGCTCTTGGGGCAGGTGATTGGCCAGCCGTTCTTTGCCAAGCTACGCACCGAACAGCAGCTGGGCTACGTGGTGCAGGCCGGTGCCAGCAGTGTCGGGCTATCGCCGGTGCTGCAATTTATCATCCAGTCACCGGTGGCCGACCCTTACAGCCTCAAAGGCCATGTGGAGGATTTTCTGACCCAGTTTGGCATCGAGCTGGCCGGCATGAGCCCCGAGCAATTCGAGGAGCAAAAAGCCGGGCTTATCAACAGCATCAATGAGGCCGACAAGCAGCTTGGCGATAAAACCAATCGCTACTGGTCTTATTTGAACAACGACCGGCCCTTTGATTGGCGCGAGCAACTGGTGGCAGCGGTCAAGGCTCTGCAATTGGGCGACATGCTGGCGTTTTACCAACGTGACATCGTCCATAACGGTGCCGGCCGCTACCTGCTGTGGAGCCAGGGCCAGCAGCCAGTGACAGGGGAGATGCCCAAAGCCTGCGACAGCCAAGCCTGCCTTGACCGGCAGTGGCAATACCTCGCCCAGTAATAAAAAAGCCCCGCGAGGGGCTTTTTTATATCAGGCGTTGGCGTAGCCTTCTCGGCCGGCCAGCCAGCGCTGAATAAGGGCGTCGGCGTTGGCGGGGTGGCTGCGTAGCAGCTGCTGCGCGGCGTGTTGCACCTTGGGCAGGAGATGAGCGTCCCTTACCAGGTCGGCGATACGCAGCTCCGCCACCCCGGTCTGGCGGGTGCCAAGCAGTTCACCTGGGCCGCGAATCTCCAAGTCTCGCTGGGCAATCACAAAGCCGTCGTTAGAGTCGCGCAGCACCCCCAGCCGGGCGGTGGCAGTGGGGGAGAGCGGCGCGTGGTAGAGCAGCACGCAGTGGGACGCCGTGCTGCCCCGGCCAACCCGGCCGCGCAGCTGGTGCAGTTGGGCGAGACCCAGGCGCTCGGGGTTTTCGATGATCATCAAAGAGGCGTTGGGTACGTCTACCCCCACTTCAATCACGGTGGTGGCCACCAGTAAGTTCAGCGTGCCTGCTTTAAAGGCGGCCATCACCGCCTGCTTTTCATCGCTTTTCATGCGGCCGTGCACCAGGCCGACGCGAAGCTGTGGCAGCGCCGTTTTCAGGGCTTCGGCGGTGGCTTCGGCGGCCTGGGCTTCCAGCACTTCGGATTCTTCCACCAGGGTACAGACCCAGTAGGCTTGGCGCCCTTCCAGGCAGGCGTCACGGACCCGCGCTATCACCTGTTCGCGGCGGCCGTCCGGCACTGCCACCGTGGTGACCGGGGTGCGGCCAGGCGGCAGCTCGTCGATGATGGAGCTGTCCAAGTCGGCGTAGGCGGCCATGGCCAAGGTGCGGGGAATGGGGGTGGCGGTCATGATCAGCTGATGCGGGTAATGCTCGCCCTGGCGGCCCTTTTCACGGAGCGTCAGCCGCTGGTGCACCCCAAAACGGTGCTGCTCGTCGATGATCACCAGCGCCAGGTTGGCAAAGTCCACGTCGTTTTGGAACAGGGCATGGGTGCCCACCGCCAGTTGGCTGGCGCCGCTCGCCAGATCGCTTAATGCCTGGGCGCGGGCCTTGGCCTTGAGCTTGCCGGCCAACCAGCTGACGCCAATGCCTAAAGGTTCGAGCCACTGGCTGAAGTTAATGGCGTGCTGCTCGGCCAGGATCTCGGTGGGCGCCATCAGCGCCACCTGGTAGCCGTTGCTGATGGCCCTAAGTGCCGCCAGCGCTGCCACCAGGGTCTTGCCGGCCCCTACATCCCCTTGCACCAGCCGCATCATCGGTTTGTGGTCGGCCAGATCCCGGTGAATGTCAGCCACCACCCGGCTTTGGGCGCCAGTGGGGCTGTAGGGCAGGGCAGCCAGGAAGCGCTGCTCCAAATCGCCTTTGGGGTACATCGCCACCGCTTGGTGGTGCTGGTGGTGGGCACGCAGCTTTAAAAGGGAGAGCTGCTGGGCCAGCAATTCTTCCAGGGCCAGGCGCTGCTGGGCCGGGTGCTGGCCTTCTTCCAAAAGCGCCAGCGACACGTCCGGCGGCGGCCGGTGCACGATGCGAAGGGCCTCCACCAGCGGCAACTTATGGGGATTTAATAGCGGCGGGATCAGCTCGGGAATGGCGTCTGACAAATACCCCAGGCCCTGCTCGACAATGCTGCGCAGCGTCTGCTGGCGAAGGCCCTCGGTGGTGGGGTAGACAGCCGTCAGGCTTTCTTCCAGCTCGGGCTCGCTGCCTTCGTCCAGCAGCTTGTATTCGGGGTGGATGATTTCAAAGCGCACCTTGCCGGTGCGAATTTCCCCAAAGGCCCGCACCCATTTACCGGGGGTAAAGCTGTTCTTCTGGGCCGCCGAGAAGTTGAAAAACCGCAAGGTGGCGGCGCCGGAGGCATCGGCCACCGTTACCACCATCATCCGCCGCCGGCCATAGACAATCTCGGCTTTGACCACCTCGGCCATGACCGCGATATGCATGCCCGGCAGCAAATCGCTGATGGGGCAGATGCGGGTGCGGTCTTCATAGCGCAGCGGCAGGTGGAACCAGAGATCGGGAATGGTGCGAAGCCCCAGCCGTTCGAGTTTCTCGACAACCTTGGGGCCGACGCCCTTGAGGGCGCTGATGGGGGTTACCAGGCCAAGGTCCGGGGCCATGTTTACGCCTCCTTGGCAGGGGTGGCGGCGCGCATCGCCTGCCACCAGTCCTCGTCAGCCTGCACCTCGCCGGCCTCGTCAATCAGCGGGAAGGGCAGCCCCTTGCGGTTGCACTGCTGGGCCAGCTGCGGGTAGCCGCGCTCAAACAGCAGCCGTTGCCATTCGGCCTCGGGCAGGCGGCTGTGGCCGTACATGCCGGCGTTTTGCCGCTGGCGCTGGGCCTCGTAAAGGATAAGGGCGCTGGCCACCGACACATTCAGCGACTGCACCATGCCCAGCATCGGGATCACCACATGGTGGTCGGCTAGGGCTAAGGCCTCGGGGCTGATGCCTTGCAGCTCCTGGCCCACCAGCAGCGCGGTGGGCTGGGTGTAGTCGATGTCGCGAAAATCCTTGGCCTTTGCCGAGAGATTGGTGGCCACAATCTGCATGCCCTGGCTACGCAGGGCTGTTACCGCTTCTTCGATATGGCGGTGGCGGTGCACCTTGACCCAGTTGAGGCTGCCGCCAGCGGTGTGGGGGCGCATGCGCACGCCCTTTTGCGGGAAGATGGCGTGCACCTCGTGAATGCCAATGGCATCAGCGGTCCGCACCACGGCACTGAGGTTGTGGGCCTTGTGCACCTCTTCCATGCAGACCGTGAGATCGGGCTGGCGCATGGCCAGCACCGCTTTTATCTTCGCGAAACGCTCTGGGCTCATCCGCGCTTGGCCCGGGCGATACGCACCACCTCGGGCACTTTGCGAATGCGGCGCATCACGTTGGCCAGATGCACCCGGTTATGGGTGGTGAGCTGCACGTAGATGGAGTAGAGGCGGCTGTCCCGCTCCTCGGTATTGAGGTTCTGGATACTGGCGCCGGCGGCGGAGATGGCGGAGGTGAGGGTCGCCAGGGCGCCCTGGTGGTTAAGGATATCCACCCGCACTTCGGTGATGAACTCGCCGTCGATGCCGTCTTCCCACTGCACCGGGATAAAGCGCACCGGGTCAGACTGCCAGCCGCTGATGTTGCCGCAGGACTCCTGGTGCACCACCAGGCCACGGCCCGGGCTCATATGGCCAACGATGGCGTCGCCGGGAATGGGGCGGCAGCAGCGGGCAAAGGTCACCAACATGCCTTCGGCGCCCCGTATCGGCAGCTTGCGGCCGCCGCTGCTGGCGGTGGCCTTCTTGGCGGTGTCTTCTTCTGCGTCGCCATCTTGCAGGCGGCGCGCCACCACGATGCTCATGGCGTTACCCAGGCCGATATTGGCCAGCAGGTCGTCGATGCTGTCGCTGTGGGTGCTTTCCAGTACCGCCTGGACCTTTTCTTTGGGCAAGTCGTCGAGCTTGGTGCCGCCCAGGGCATGATTGAGCAGCCGTTTGCCCAGCACGATGGCTTCTTCGGATTTGAGCAATTTGAGGTGCGAGCGAATCTTGGCCCGCGCCCGGCTAGTTACCACGAAGTTCAGCCAAGCGGCATTGGGGCGCGCGCCGGGGCTGGTGATCACCTCCACCGTCTGGCCGTTTTCCAGCGGCATGGACAGCGGATAAGGCTGGCGGTCTACCCGGGCGCCAACGCAGGCGTGGCCCACGTCGGTGTGCACCGCGTAGGCAAAGTCCACCGGGGTGGCGCCGGCGGGCAGCTCGAGGATGCGCCCGTCCGGGGTAAAGACGTAGATTTCGTCGGGGAACAGGTCGCTTTTAACGTTCTCGATAAACTCGAAGGAGTTGCCCGCGCTTTGTTGTAAGTCCAGCAGGCTTTGCATCCAGCGCCGCGCCCGTACCTGGGCGGTGGTGCCGGAGTTCTCGCCGTCTTTCTTGTACAGCCAGTGGGCCGCCACCCCGCGGTCGGCCATCAGATCCATGTCGTCGGTGCGGATCTGAATCTCGATGGGCACCCCATGGGGGCCGACCAAGGTGCTGTGCAGCGACTGGTAACCGTTGGCCTTGGGAATGGCGATGTAATCCTTGAAGCGGCCGGGCTTGGGTTTGTACAGGTTATGCATGGCGCCCAGCACCCGGTAACAGGTGTCGAGATCCTTGACGATGATGCGAAAGGCGATGATGTCCATCACCTCGTGGAACTGCAGTTCCTTGTTGCGCATCTTGTTGTACAGGGAGTAGAGGTGCTTCTCGCGGCCTTTTACCTCGCACTGGATATGCTGCTCGTCCAGGCGGGCACGGATGCCGTCCAGGATGTTGTTAACCAGTTGCTTGCGGTTGCCGGTGGCGCGTTTTACCGATTCGCGCAGCACCCGTTGGCGCATGGGGTAGAGGGCCTCAAAGCCCAGCTCCTCAAGCTCGTTCTTGATGTTGTGGATACCAAGACGGTTGGCCAGCGGCGCGTAAATCTCCAGGGTTTCCCGGGCAATACGGCGTTTCTTGTCGGGGCGCAGGGCACCGAGGGTACGCATATTGTGGGTGCGGTCAGCCAGTTTGATGAGAATGACGCGGATGTCCTGGGTCATGGCCATGATCATCTTGCGAAAGTTCTCGGCCTGGGCCTCTTCCTTGGAGTTGAACTTGATTTTATCGAGCTTGGACACCCCTTCCACCAGCTCGGCAACGGGCTCGCCAAATTGCTCGGCGATCTGTTCCTTGGTAACGGGGGTGTCTTCGATGGTGTCGTGCATCAGGGCGGCGCACAAGGTCTCGTGATCGAGCCTCATGTCCGCCAGGATGCCGGTCACCGCCACGGGGTGGGTGATGTAGGGCTCGCCAGAGGAGCGGGACTGCCCTTCGTGGGCGTCCCGGGCCAGCACATAGGCCTGCCTGATGAGTTCCACTTGCGCCGGGTCCAGATAACTGGTCAGGCGCCCTTTCAAGCCCTCAAACAGATACACCGCTGCCCCTTGGTTAGTGGCTTATTCCAGACCGCCGTTGGCGATAGCGGAAACGGCAGCCAGCTCGGCGGCTTCCTGCTCCTTTTGCATACGGGCGTCTTCGGCGTCCAGTTTGTCGCCGTCAATCAGGCCAGCTTCGATTTCGCGCAGGGCGATAACGGTGGCTTTGTCGTTCTCAGGATCGACCAGGGTGTCTTTGCCCTGAGTGGAGATCTGACGGGCGCGGCGGGCAGCCAGCAGCACCAGGTCAAAACGGTTACCGACTTTATCTACGGCGTCTTCAACGGTTACACGAGCCATGAATTACTCCCATCAGGCAAAACAAGTCTTCAAAGGTAGCCTGCTAGTTTACTTAACCGCCAATAAGGCGTCCAGCAGTGTGGTGTTGGCCTGGCGTTGATTGTCCAGGCTTTGGCGGGCTGCCAGCACCACCGAGCGGAACCTGTCGAGGGTGGTTTCGAAGTCGTCGTTGATAAGCAGGTAGTCGTATTCGTCAAAATGCGACATCTCGGACACCGCCTCGTTCATGCGCTTGGCGATGGTCTCGCTGCTGTCCTGGCCGCGGCCCACCAAGCGCCGTTCCAGCTCTTCGCGGCTGGGGGGCAGGATAAAAATGCCGATGGCGTGGGGCATCATTTCCCGCACTTGGCGGGCGCCTTGCCAGTCGATATCCAGGAACACGTCAATGCCGTTTTCCAGTTGCTGCTCTACCGCCAGGCGGGAGGTGCCGTAGAAGTTGCCGAACACTTCGGCCCACTCGAAAAAGGCGTCTTGGTTGATCAATGCCTTGAAATCGTCCACCGACACAAAGTGGTAGTGCACCCCGTGCTGCTCGCCGGGGCGTGTGGCGCGGGTGGTGTGGGACACGGAAACGGCCATGGAGTTGTCCAGGGAATGGCGCTCAAGCAAAGCCTTGATAAGGCTTGATTTTCCGGCGCCGCTGGGGGCCGAGACGATAAAGAGGTTTCCGCGTCGCATGGGCTGAACCTGATGGTGAAAAACAGCCATTTTAGCAAGCTGGCGCCGCTTTGGGCAGTCAGCTGAACTGGCGCAGCCCCCACACCAGCAGGCTGATGCCCCAGGTAACGGCAAAAAGGCGGCTGAAATCTTGCCGGCTTTGGGCCAATGGCGGGCCAAAGCGGCGCTCAAGAGGCCAAGACGCCAGCCAGGGCAGGGCGCATAACGCGGCGCCGAGGGCCAGTCCAAAGCCAAAGTTCGGCACAAAATGGGGCAAGATGGCGGTGGCGATGGGTAGCAGCACGTTCATGTCATAACGGCGCAGGCTCTGCTCGCTGTCCGCGCTTTGCCAGGCCGCAAAGGTGTAAGCGCAGGCCACCAGGGCGCAGAGCCCGTAAAGGCTTAGCACCAAGGCCGACCAGCCTGTGGCTACGCCCCCTTGCAGCTGGCTGTGGGCCAGCCGGCCGGTGAGGCTTATCAGCAGGTGCAAGCCTATGGAGGCGCCCAGGGCAAATACCAATATCACCAGCAGCGCGCAGCCGGTGCCGTGGTTTTTTTCGCGCTGCTCCAGGTGGCTTTCAATGGCCAGGATAAAAAAGGCGGCCAGGGCACTGAAGGCCCAGTGCAGCCAGAAGTACTGGGCCAGCAGCGGCACTATGCCCAGCACACCCAGCAGCGCCGTGACGCCGTTGCCGGGCAGGCGAGTACGGTAGAAGGGGTAGGCCGCCACCAGGGCGATGTCGGCGCACAGCAGGCGCCAGTCCAGTTGGGTCAGTAACCAATCCATGGTGTGTGTTCCGTGTCAGCTTTATTCGTCGTCGCCGTAATACTGGACGCCGAGTTTGATGATGCCCCGGCCCTGGGCCTTGCGGTGTTGGTTGGTGTCGCGCAGGGAGTAAACGCAGCCGCAATATTCTTGCTGGTAGAAGCGCTCGCGTTTACTGATCTCCACCATGCGGGCGGCACCGCCGCCTTTGCGCCAGTTGTAGTCCCAGTAATGCATGCCGGGGTAGGGCGCCACGGCCCGCTGGCCGCAGCCGTTGATCTGCTCCATGTTCTTCCAGCGGGAAATGCCAAGGGAACTGGAGATCACTTTAAAGCCGTGCTCATGGGCATAGAGGGCGGTGCGCTCGAAGCGCATGTCAAAGCACATGGTGCAGCGCACGCCGCGCTCGGGCTCCCACTCCATGCCCCGGGCCCGCTCGAACCAGTTGTCGGTGTCGTAGTCGGCATCGATAAAGGGGACTTGGTGCTGCTCGGCAAAGCGGATGTTCTCTTCTTTTCGCAGCAGGTACTCGCGCTCGGGATGGATATTGGGGTTGTAGAAGAAGATGGTGTAGTCGATGCCGCTGGCATGGAGGGCTTCCATCACTTCCCCTGAGCAAGGGGCGCAGCACGAATGCAGCAGTAGTTTGTCCTCGCCGTCCGGCAGGTGCAGTTGGGGGCGGTTTGGCTCAGCCATGGTACGTCCTTGTGTTGGTCAGTGGCCCGGTTTGCCGCCCTCGGCAAAGGGAGGCTTAGCAAACCAGATAACCACGGTAATGGCCAGGAAGATGATGCCGAACAGCCAGAATATATCATTGAGGGCCAGGGTCGCGGCCTGGGTGTTGATCACCTGGTTAAGGGCAGCATCGGCGCTTTGCGGGGGTAGCCCCTGCTGCTGCATCCCTTGCAAGAAGGCTTCGGTGGCTGCGCCGCCGCTTTGGGTACTTTCGGTGAGCACCGCATGGTGGTAGATGGTGCGATGGTCGTACAAGGTGGTGCTGACCGCCGTGGCTACCGAGGCGGCCAGGGTCCGAAAGAAGTTAGACAACCCCGAAGCCGAGGCCAGCTGCTCTGGGGGCAGCCCCGAGAGGATGATTTGGTTCACCGGCACAAAGAACAGGGCGATGCCGGCCCCCATCAGCAGCCGCGGTTCGGCTACATCCCAGTAATCCATGTTGGTGGCCGAGGAGGCCATCCAGAACGAGGCGGCCGCAAAGACGGCAAAGCCCAAGGTGTTGAGCACCCGCAGGTCGAACTTGTCCTGGTTGGCGCCGATGATGGGCGACATAAAAATGGCTGCCAGCCCCACCGGCGCTACCGCAAAGCCGGCCCAGGTGGCGGTATACCCCATCACCGACTGCAACCAGTTGGGCAGCACCACGGTGCCGCCGAAGAAGGCGAACATGCCAAGGGACAGACACGCCACCCCCACCAGGAAGTTGCGCCGGCCCAGCAGGCGAAGGTCTATCACCGGGTTTTTGTGCATTAGCTCCCAGGCGATCAGGAAGGTAATGCCCACCACCGCGACCACCGCCAGGGTGGTGATGAGGTTGGAGGAGAACCAGTCTTTGTCGTTGCCGTTATCCAGCATGAACTGCAAGGAGCCCACGCCCACCGTCAGCAGCACCAGGCCCACGGCATCGATGGGTTTGTGCACGGTTTTGGTCTCGCGCTTTCTCAGCAGGCTCAAGGTCACCAGCAGTGAGAAAATGCCCACCGGAATGTTGATATAGAAGATCCAGGGCCAGGAGAAGTTGTCGGTGATCCAGCCCCCCAAAATGGGGCCAAATACCGGCGCTATCACCACCATCATCACCCATAGCGCCAGGGCGATGGAGCGCCGCTGGGGAGGATAGTTGTTCAGCAGCAGGGTCTGGGACAGTGGCACCATGGGGCCGGATACCAAGCCTTGCAGCAGCCGAAAGAAGATCAGCATGTCCATGCTGGTAGACAAGCCGCACAGGAACGAGAACACCACGAACAGCGCCACCGACACCGCAAAGGTGCGCACCTCGCCAAAGCGCTGGGAGATCCAGCCGGTCAAGGGCTGCATGATGGCGCTGGCCAGGGAGTAGGCGCTGATGGCCATGGTGCCTTCCGAGGCGCTCACCCCCACATCGCCGGCGATGGTGTGCACCGACACGTTGACGATGGAGATGTCCAGCACCTCCATGAAGGTGGCCATGGCCACCCCGGCGGTCAGGGCGATAAGCGGCGCGCCTTTTAACGGCTCGCCGCTCTGTTCGCGGCTGAAAAACCCTGTCATCTGGCAACCAGGTTGGCGTTGATGATGGCCTGGGCATCGGCGCGGGCAGCGGCTTGCTGGCCTTGGTAGATGTCGGTGCTCATCACGTCTTTATCTGCTGGCTGCTGGGGCAGGGCGCTGCCGTTACGGTCGTGGGTGTCGATGGTCACCAGGGTCGAGAGCCCCAGTTGCAGCGGTTTTTGGGCCAGTTCTTGTGGGTCGATGGCGATACGCACCGGCAGCCGCTGGATCACCTTGATCCAGTTGCCGGTGGCGTTCTGGGCCGGCAGCAGCGAGAACACGCTGCCGGTGCCGGCGGTCAGGCCCACTACCTTGCCGTGGTAGGTCATGTCGCTGTGGGCATCCACTTTGAGGGTGACCGGCTGGCCTACCCGGATATGGGCAATTTGGGTTTCCTTGAAGTTGGCTTCAATCCAGGCGTTATGGAGCGGCACCACCGTCAGCAGGTTTTGCCCGGCCTGGATATGCTGGCCGGCTTGCACCTGGCGCTTGGCCACGTAACCGTCAATGGGCGAGCGGATCTCGCGGCGCTTGTTGTCTATCCAGGCGCTCACGTAAGCGGCCTCGGCCTGCTGCACCGCCGGGAAGCGGGGTACGGCCATGCCGTCTACCGCCACATGGGCGGCGCGGGCGCTGGCCTTGGCCTGCTCAAAGGCGGCCTTGGTGGCTTCCATCTGGCGACGGGCGGCGTCGACGTTTTCTTTGGCGGCGGCCCGTTCAGCCAGCAGCGGTTTGCGGCGCTGGTAGTCTTCTTCGGCGCGCACATAGGCCGCTTCACTTTGGGCCACGGCAGCGTCGGCCTCGGCGGCTTGGGCAATTTGTTGCTGGGCCTGGCGTACCGCTTGGCTGAGCTGGCCTTCGGCGCGGGCCAGCGCCAACTCGGTGTCTACCGGGTCCAAGGAAACCAGCACTTGGCCTTTTTTGACCAAATCGGTGCTGTCGGCCATCACCGTAATCACGGTGCCGTTGCTGCGTGAAGAAATGCTTACCTGATCGCCGGTGACGTAGGCGTCGTCGGTTTCTTCCTGGTAGGCCAGCACCAGTTTGTCGTAGGCGTACCAGGCGCCACCGGCCACGATAAACACCAGGGCGATGATCGCCAGCACCACGCGGCGCTTGGTGGGTGAGGTTTCCTGCGGCGGCTTGTTGTTGTCCTGTTCTGTCATGGTGAGTCCTCAAGGGCCGCAGGTTGGGCGTTGTCTGTTGCTGTGGGGGCGGGCTCCTGATAGCCACCTCCCAGTTCATGGATAAGCTGCAGCTGGGCGTCCAGGCGCTGGGCGGTCAGTTGCAGCTGGCTGTCGGTTTGGCTGTCCAGCTCCAGGCTGGCGCCGAGGGCCTGGCGGGGGTCGTCTACCCCTTGCTTGACCCGCAGGCTGGCCCGTTGGTACTGGGAGCGGCTGGCCAGCCAGCGTTTTTGCAATTCGCCAGCGGCATCGGTCAGTTGCCCCAGGGTCAGTACCTGCTGAGCCACCTGGGAGGCGGCCTGCACCACGGTTTGGTTGTAATTGGCAATGGCGCTGTTGAGCTGGGCATTGCTGGCAGCAAAGGCGGCGTCCAGGCGGCCGGCCTCGAAAATGGGCAAGCTGATGGACGGCCCTACCGTGCCCAGGGTGAGCTGGGCGTCGTCACCGCTCCCAAGGTCTGGGAAGCTTTTCAAAAAGCCGGCCAGGCCGCTCAGGCTGATGTTGGGGTAATAGGCGGCGCGGGCCTGCTCTATGCCCTGGCTGGCGGCTTCTACTTGCCAACGGGCGGCGACGATATCGGGGCGGCGGCCAATCAGGCCAAGGCCGGCATCGGCAGGCAGCGCCCCGGCTGGGGTGGGCAGCGGTTTGCCCTCAAGGGCGCCCAGTTGTTTATCACTGATGCCCATCAGCGCGGCTATCTGGGCATGGATAATGCGCTGTTGGCCAGCCAGCATGGCTTGTTGCTGGCGAACCTGCGCCAATTGAGCCCGGGCTTTATCGAGGCTGTCTTCCTCTTCTACCCCGGCAGCTACGCGTACTTTAACCACCCGCAGGTATTCGTTGGCGGTGGCCAAGCTCCCCTGGCTGACCTTGAGCCTTGCAGCGATGGCCTGCCACTGGAAATACAGCGCCGAGAGGTTGTATTGCAGGGCGCTTAAGGCTGCGGCCTGGCTGGCCTTTTGGGCATGGGCGGTGTCAATGGCTTGCTTGAGGGCCGCTTCTTTCTTGCCCCAAAGGTCTAAGTCCCAGCTCAGCCTGGCGCCAACAATACCGGCCACGCCTTGGGTGGTGTTGTTGATATGGCTGTCGCCGGAGTCGGCATCGATATCGCTCAGGCTGTAGCCCGCCGTGCCATAACCTGTGATTTCGATGTTTTTGTCGGCTTCTTTACGGGCGATATCGCTGCTGGCCTGGCGGTAGCGGGCCATGGCCACATCCAGGGTTGGAGCGCCAGCCATGGCGGTCGCCATCAGCTTATCTAATTGCGGGTCATGGAAATTCTGCCACCAATTGGCGGCGGGCCAGCCGGGCGCGCTGTCTGGCAGCCCGGCCAGGGGTGCCTGGTCGCGCAGGGAGAATTCGGGTTTGGGGCGCTCGGGAGCCGTACAGCTCGCCAGCAGTAAACAAAGCCCCAACCACAGTGGGGTGATGAGGCCTTTGCCTGGTTCCTTGTGCATTCGCATCCACCCTTGGCGTCGGGAGAGAGTGGCTTTGGGTTAACCGGTTGCCGGCCGGATAACCATCAAAAATCAGTCCCGGCAGCTGTCCGGGACTGGTTGAGATTTGTTAACGCAAAAAAACGCTGTTCGTAGAGCCTACCCAAGTACCAAGAAGATGCAATAGAACAGTGCGTTTTCCAAGGTAAAACCCTTTACGGCAAAGCGATACCCCGGGCTTGGAAACGTTTCATCAGGGTTTTGGAAACCAGCATGAAAAGGGCGCCGCACACCAAGGTGGCGATGGCCAGCTCCAGGTAGTAATGGGTGTAAATGGGCAGGGTGAGCTCGGGGGCCAGCTTTTTCTCCGGCAGAGCCACCAGGCCGCTCAGTTTGCCCGACACCAGGTTGGACAGAGACACCACCAGATAGAACACCCCCATGGCAAAGGCCATCATCTCCATGTGGCAGTAGAGGGAGATCATCGACAGGCCGATGGCGCTGATCAGTAGCTCAGAGATGGTCAGGGTCAGGTAGGAAAGGCCGATGTAATCGCCGTTCACCAGGCCGTTGTGCTCACTAAAGCCGGAGGCGTAGAGCAAGAAGATGCCAAAGGCCCCCAGCAGCAGCCCGGCCGAGAATTGGTAGGGAATGTTAAAGCCCGGAAAGCGCTTATAAACCTTGGAGATAAAGGAGCCAATCAAGATGATGGCAATGGGGTTTATCAGCTGGAACGAGGCCGGATACAGGGTAAAGCCCAGCAGTTCGTGGTTGGAGTTGTTCTTGGTAAAGAGGATGAGGCTGGTGTTCATCTGGGTGTAGAGCACGAAGAACACGAATACCGCCAGCAACAGATAAATAGACATCAGCTGCTTGGAACGGCTAACCCCTTGCAAGGTGAGGGTTTTACGGACGTAGAACACCAGGGTCACGGCAATGCAGGTGCCAATGAGGTAGAACGACAGCCCAGGCTGGGAGAACAAGAAGCAGGTAACGGCGTAAGCGGCAGCAAAATAGCCGACCAGCAGCCCTATGTCGCGGCGGCCAATGGCTTGAGAGTCCTTGCCAAACAGCACGTCACGGTAGAGTTTGCCGCGCAGGGCGAAGTTGAGCCAGGCAATAAACTTGCCGGCAAAGGCCACCAGGAAGATAGACATGGGCCCCAGGCTCGAATGCAGCAGGTAAGGGGCCAGGCCGATACCGAGCATGGAGCCGATGTTGACCATCACGTAGTAGACGGTCATACCGCGCTTGGCACCCTGCTCGTCACCTTCGTAGATGCGGCCGATCAGCGCCGAAGCGGTGCCGGTATAAAGGGAGCTGCCGATGGGCACCAGCGCATAGGCCAGCAAGAAGGCTTCGCGCATGTTGCTTTTAAAGGCGTCGGTGGCCACCACCAAAATAAGGTAGGCAAAAGCCAGCAGGCAGGCGCCGATATTCATGGCCCGCCTGACCCCCAGCACCTTGTCGGCCAGATAGCCACCAACCACCGGCAGGATATAGCCCATGGCTTGCACCACGCCGTACATCAGGTAGGCGTCGTGGTCGTCCATCCCCAGGCCGTCCTGGGCCACCGGCATGGTAAAAAACACAATCAAAATGCCGACAAAGGTGTAGCTGGCAAACATGCTCCAGAAGGTCATGCTGGCAATGTTGAGAAGCTGCTTGGTTTTGGTGTTCATAAGGTCGCCAAAAAGTGATGCCTCGGCTTAATCGAAGCAAAGAAGAACCCAGGGCTTAGCTTTGGCAACTTGTCATGGCGGGGGCTGAGTACAATGTCATCAGGCCTAAAAGGTGATCGGGCGCACGGAAAAAAGCGGCTGTTAAAGAAAAAACTGATGCAATGTAACGTGCTGTTAAAAAAGCCAAAACACCAATGAAAAGCGGCCATCTGGCCGCTTTTGTGCATCACTTGATAGAAGCGGCCAGAGCCAGGGCTTCGTCGATCAGGGCGTCGCTGGCCCCTAGGTGGCCGGCCGGGTCGCAGGCCCTGGCCAGCTCGTCGTCGCTGAAATGGGCCATCACCGCCGGGGTGTCGCGCAGCAGCGCCAGCAACTGCCAGTGCGGCTCGGGATGGCGAGCTATGGCGTCTTTGACCAAGCCGTAGGCCTGCTCGCGGCCCACCTTCTCGGCCAGTTTCATCATCACTGCCTCAGAGAGGATAAGGTGGCGCGAGGCCTGGAAGTTATCGCGCATCCGCTGGCTGTTGATGTGCAGCTTGGCCAGCAACTTATTGGCCCGCAACAAGCCCCCCGACACCGCCAGGCAGGCCTCGGGCAGTAACGACCAGTCCAACATGCGGGCCGAGGAGGAGCGCACATCCTGCTGGTCGAGCATGGCCGGGGCGCTGCTGGCGTACATCCAGCCCAACCGGGCCAGGGCCTGGATCATATTGGCGGCGCGAGGGTTGGCCTTGTGGGGCATGGTGCTGGAGCCGCCGCCGCTTTCCCCTTCTTGCACCTCGGCGATGGGGGCGCGGCTCATTAGCTCCACGTCGTTGGCGATGCGCAGCAAGGTGCCGTGCACCAGGGCGAAAAACTGCACCACTTCCACCAGGCCGTCATGGCTGGCGTTCCATTGGCCTTGGGGGCAAGGCAGCCCCAACTTGGCCAGCAGCCGGTTGCGTATTGCCATGCCCTGGCTGCCTACCGACGCCAGGTTGCCGATGGCGCCGCCATACATGCCCATGGTTGCTCTTGGGGTCAGCTCCTCAAGGCGCTGCCAGTGCCGGCAAAGCTCGGTGAGGTACGAGCTGGCATGAAAACCCCAGGTGCTGGGGGCGGCGTCCTGGGCGTTGGTGCGGGCCACCATCAGCGTGTGGCGGTGGGTCTCGACCATGGCCGAGAGCGAGGCGATAAGCTCGCTAAGCTGCGTCTTGATAAGGGCCAGGGCCCGTTGCAGGCGCAACGCCTGGCCGCTGTCCAGCACATCCTGAGTGGTGGCGCCCCAATGCAGGTACTTTTGCGCCAGCGGGCCACCGGCCGCCGCTATCTGGTCTATCACCGGCTTGATGGCCATGCCCACTTCGGCGGTGTCCAGCGCCAGGCGCGACCAATCCAGGTTGTCCACCAAGGCCGCTTGGGTAATGGCCTGGGCCGCCTCGGTGGGGATCACCCCCAGCTCTGCCTGCACCTGAGCCAGGGCGGTTTCCACGCTCAGCCAGCTCTTTACCATTTCATCGTCCGACCACAGCGCCGCCATGGCTGGGTTGCTAAAGAGCGGCCCGTAAAGTGTTGAATCGTAAACGGAGGTGCTGCGTGCGCTGCGGTCCATGTCAGGCTCCCATACTGCTTAGGATGATAAGGGTGACGATGCCGCCCAGCATCGGTAGCGCCGTGCGTTTAACCAAGTCCATCGGTGACACCTCGGCCACCCCGGCGCAGGCGATGATCACCCCTGACACCGGCGAGAAGGACCGAAACAGCCCCGCCGCCAGTTGCATGGGCATGGCGATAACGGCGGTGCTGACCCCGGCCTGGGCCGCCACGCCGGGCGCCAGGCTTGAGAAGCTAAAAAAGGCGGCGTTGCCCGAGCCCGACAAAATCGCGGTCAGGCCGATAATGGCGATAAGCACGATGGTGATGGCCACGTAGCCAAAGCCCAGGTGCTCGGAGGTGGACAGCAACAAATCGATAAAACCCATGGCCTTGAGGCCGGCGACAAAGGTTTGGGCGGCGATGATAAGCGACACCACCGAGGCGAAAATGGCGCCCATGCCTTGCAGGTACACCGACAGCGACGCCGCCACCGTCTTGCCGTCGCGGCAATACAGGTACTGGCAGGCCATGGCCACGAACAGGCTGATGAACATGGCGGTGATCACGTCCACCTGGATGCTGGCGATGCCGTATTTGCTGAAGGTCAGCAGCAGCGCCAGGGGCATCACCGGCAAGAAGGCAAACCAGCGAGGGGCCTGGGCGCTGTCTTTGGGTTTTTCAACGGCCTTGAGCGAACCCTTGCGCTGCTCGCGCCGGTCAAAATAGGACTGAGACAGGTAATGCAGCACTGCTATCACCAGCATCACCACCGGCGCGTACAGCATCTGGTGCTGCACAAAATAGGTGGCGGCGTCGATGCCAATCACGTCTGCCGCCTTGTTGGAGGCGCCGGAGGCCGGGCCCAAATCCAGGCAAGCGGTGGTGGCGATCACCGCCGCCGACGCCGCCGGCGAGCAGCCTACCTTGATAAGCACCGGGTACAGGGCCACCAGCAACAACATGGCCAGGCCCACGGCGCTGGGGATAAAGATATTCAGCACCTGGCCCAGCAGGTAGGTAAAGGCGAGGATCAGGTAAGGGTTTTTGATCCACGACAGCGGCTTGGTGGCCACCTCAACCATGGCATCGGCGGCGCCGATGTGGTTCATGTATTTGGAAAAGCCCCCCACCGCCATGATGATAAGCCCCAGGTTACCCAGGGTGGTGGCGCTGAAATATTTGATGATTAAAAAGAAATCGATGAAATGGCTGCCCGATGTGGTTAATTTTCCGGGCAAGAAGGAGGCATTGGAAAAATAACAACCGATGGCCATCATTAATAAGCCGGCGGCAAATAAAACGGCTGAGGTTTGGTAGCGTTTTATTACCAGATAACCAGCGCCTATCACGATAGGAATGGCGAGGAGTGCAATCATCTTTGTTCCTTAAATGGCGATATTTTGTTATAAGTGCCAGTACTGCTTTATTTTCTGCTTTTGCCATTGTGCACATGTTTTTGCCTGGGAGAATGGGAAATCCCTATTCCCATCCCGGGGTAACCATTATCAGGATCAAAAGAGGTCGTTATGCCCGGTCCGCAAACCCTGCACCTTGCCGATTACCGGGAGCGGCTGGCCAGCCTGCAACACCTGCCGGAAGCCGAGCTGAAAGTGGCCCATTACATCGAGGGCATCTTCAAAGAACTGCCGTTTTACGGCATTACCGATATCGCCAACACCTGCGGTGTCAGCAAGGCCACCATAGGGCGCTTTCTCAATAAAATAGGCTTTTTAGGCTATGCCCGCTTCAAGGCGGCGGTGGTCAGCTCCCTGGAGCAAGGCCGCTCCCCTTCGCCGTGGGAGGCCGCCAACCGGGGGCTGATGTCTGACGACCAGGCGGTGTTTGCCTGCCACGTCAAAGATGTGGTGGGCAACCTCTATGACTCCCTGGACCAGATAAGCGCCAGCGACTTTGACCAGGCTGCTAGTTATCTTGCTGATTTATCTAAAAAACTCTATGTGATTGGCCCGGCGTCTAGCGGCTCGCTGGCGGTGTACTTCACCACCTTCATTCGCTACATCCGGGGCGACGTGCAGCAGCTGTCGCTGGACACCTCGCTGCTGCCTCACAGCCTGCTGGATGTAGATGAGCACAGCGTGCTGTTCGTGATTTCCTTCTACCGGTTCAATGTCGATGCGGCCAAGGTCACCAAGTGGTTTCGGGCCAGGGGCGCCAAGATCGTGGTGCTCAGCAACACCTCGGCCAACCCTTACAGCCCCCATAGCGACATCGAGCTGATTGTGGCCAGCAAGTCCGGCAGTATTTTTCAAAGCCGCAGCAGTGGCCTGGTATTGATTGAAGCGCTGCTTCGAAAAATCGCGCTCGATCATATGGATAAGTCGCGAATGGATGCCCTGGAATCCCTTTTTGGTGAATTTAATACCTTCCCATAAAAAAGGGCCCTGCTTGTTAAAACAGGGCCAAGTCCACTACAGAAGGTTAACGGTTGGTTAGTCTTTCAATAAATAAGGGTGCAGGCCTTTGGCGTCGGTTATCTTTTTCACTTCTTTACCGTCTTGATAAATAACGGCATAAAGCGGTTTATCTTTTTTGTATTCGACTTTGGTAATAAGTTGACCTTGGTCATTATAAATTTTACGGGTGCCCTCCCGAGAAGAACTCTTATAGGGAATTTCCTGGGAGACTTTACCGTTTTTAAAATAATCGACCCGCATACCGGTTTTACGGCCATGGCTGTTGCGCTCAAGGCGGCTTAGCACTTCCCCGCTGGGGTAGTAGTGCACTTCCTTGGTGCTGCGGGCATGGCCGTTGTCGTAGGTGGTGGCCATTTTCAGCTGGCCGTTGTCGTAGTACTCCTCTACCGGGCCAGCCATCTTGCCCTTTTTGTCGTAGCTCGCACTGAGGCGAACTTTGCCGTTCTCAAAGTACTGGGTATAGGGGCCAAAAGGCTTATTTTTGCGGTACTGCCCTTTGGAGAGCAGCTTGCCGTCTGGGTAGTAGGCCAGGGCCTCGCCGTCGCGGTGGTGTTTGTTGCCGCTAACCGCGACCACGGCTTTGACTTGGCCGCCGGGGTAGTAGGTGGTTTCCTTGCCGTTGGCATAGGTGGGGGCGCCCAGTTGGTAGTCGTTGGCGAGCACCGGTGCGCTACCCAGCAGCAGGGCGGCAATGGCCAGCAGGTTATTTGCTTTCATTGATGTCTCCCATGATGGCTTGGACAGCGTCGAGCTGAACGATGAAGTTGTCGTGCTCGGCCCCTTTGACGGTGTGTTCCTGCCAGTTCAGGGGGGTATTAAGGGCTTTGGCCACGTCGCGGGCGTAGTTGAAGTAGTAATGGCCTCGTTCAAATCGGCCGTCGATGCCGGTGCGGTTAGCCTCGGGCTCGTTGCGGAACAGGTAGTGGTTAAAGTCGTCGTCGTGGTCGCCCAGCATCAGGGTCAGGGGCAGGGCGAAGAACCGCTTCAGGGTGGCGGTGTCAATCACGTCCACACCGCGCAGGCCGTAGGGCCACCTTTCGTCGCGGCTGGGCAGGGTGTACCAGCCGGGGTTGGCGACGATGGCCATCTTGATTTTGGCCTCGGGGTAGAACATCAGCATGCGCAGCAGGTATTGGCTGCCGCCGCCGTGGCCGTAGGCGTAGTAGCGAGTGGCGTGGGAGTCTTCACGGGTTTTAAAATCGGCGAAGATCTTATCGGCCAGGGTAAAGCTCCACTGGTCTTTGGGGTTGATCTCCTTGGGCACCACCAGGCCTTTGAGCTCGGCGCGGCTGACGGCGTGATAGACATTGCCGAGGTTATAGCCGTTGGCGCCGGGGTAGAGCTGGGTGGAGTACTCGGGCACCAGCAGCATCAGGTTGTATTTTTCGGCCAGCGCCTTCCACTGGGCTGAGTAGTTGTCGGCGTCGCGCTTGCGGCCGTGAAAGACAAACAGCACCGGAGTGTCGGCGGTGTAGTGGGACGGCTTGTAGTACCACACCTTCATCACCTGGCCGTTTTTGCCGGTGGCGGCCGGCAGGTTGTAGTCGTAGGTGTGATAGCCCTGTTCCAGGGCGGCGCTGGCGGCAAAGGACAGCAGCGACACCAGCATTGCAAATAGCATTCTCATGAGTCACCCCTTCGGTTTAGAAGTAGAAACGCAGCCCGAAAACATAGCTGTTTTCGTCTTTCACCCTGTCGCTCAGATAGGTGGCCGACAGATAGGTTTGAGAGGCCAAGCGGTAGCGCAGTTCGGCCCGCCAGTCTTCTTTTTTGCGGGTAACCGACACCTCTTGGATGCTGGAATAGCCCAGGGTCAGGCGGGTGCGGCCCATATCGTAGGCCACCAGGCCGTCAAAACCGTTGAATTTGCGCTCGGAGTTGTCGTAATCGGTGAGGATTTGGTGGTTGGCGGTGAAGCCGATGTTGAGGTCGCCGTAGTAGAAATCCAGGCCACCGATGAACTGCTGGTGCTCTTTTTCGTTTTTGTCTTCGATGCTGGCTTGGGAGGCGTTGAAATCGCTGTAGGCCAGCACCGGGATCAGGGTCATGTCGCCGCTTTTATAGGTGTAGCGGTAACTGGCCATGGTGCCGTCGTCCACCTTGTCGCTGGAGTTGCCGTTGCCCATCACGTAGGCGGCCTCGAACAGGTGGTTACCGTGGCTGAAGTTCCATTGGATGGTGCCGTCCTGGCGGTTGAACTGATAGGAGTTGTCGATGCGGGTCAGCAGGTAGCTGTTGGTGTTGGGCACCCAGTTCATGTACTTGTAGGTGATCTTGATGGCCTGCCAGAGCGGGTTCTGGGTGCGGCCAAACAGCAGGTCGCCGTATTTTTTGTTGCTCAGCCCCAGGTAGGCGTAGCGGGCGTTCCAGGTGCCGTCGGCATTGGTGTTGGTCTCGTACTTCTCGGTATTGACCTGCCACTCGTATTTGCCCACCACCCGGGTGCCTTCCAGGGGCGAGTCGTCAAAGGCAGACAGAGCCCGGGACATGCTGATACCCAGGCGGCCACCCATGTGGGTGTCGGCGCCGGTATCTTCCGAGCGTTCCCAGTCGTTACCGACCTGGGCCTGCAAACGGCCGTAGATATCCAGGGTGTTATCGGCATCTTTATAGACGGTTTGGCCATGGGCGGCGCACGACAGACCCCCAATCACCACGGCGGCGGCCAGTGGCGCAAATGCAATTTTCTTATTCACGTTGTCTTCCTGCTGTGTTTTTTGGTTTTGGCTGCATCGGCCCTGTTGCGGGCCTGGCTGGAAGATTTAACGCAATTGCGACAACAAATGGACGGGAAAGCGGCTTTCCCAGTCAGGGAAACGCCCTTTCCCGATGGGGAGGCGGGAATAGGGAAAAAAGGCGGCGCTCAGGCCGCCTTTTTACCCTCAAGCGAGGGCGGCTTGATAGCGCGCTTCCACCTCGGCCCAGTCAACCACCTGGTAGAAGGCCTGAATGTACTCGGGGCGCTTGTTTTGGTACTTGAGGTAATAGGCGTGCTCCCACACGTCCAGCCCCAAAATGGGGGTGTGGCCGTGCATCAGCGGGCTGTCCTGGTTGAGGGTATTTTCCACCACCAGCTTTTTGTCGCCGGTTACCGACAACCAGGCCCAGCCGGAGCCAAAGCGGGCCACGGCGGCAGTGGTGAAGGCCTCTTTGAAGGCGTCAAAGCCGCCCAGCTCTTTATCGATGGCGTCGGCCAGCTGGCCCTTGGGGGCGCCGCCGCCCTCAGGCGACATGACCTGCCAGAACAGCGAATGGTTGGCGTGGCCGCCGCCGTTATTGATAACCGCCTGGCGTTTGGCGTCAGGCAGGTCACTTAAATGGCGCAGCAGCTGCTCAACCGGCATGGCTGCAAAGCCGGTGCCGCTCAGGGCGTCGTTGAGTTTATCCACATAGGCCTGGTGATGGCGGCTGTGGTGAATTTCCATGGTCAGCGCGTCAATGTGGGGTTCGAGGGCGGTATAGGCGTAGGGCAGGGTGGGGAGTTGGTGTGCCATAAGCTGATCTCCTTGGCTGTGGGTGTCGCCAGGCCTTGAGCCCTGGCGAGGGGAGTTCAGTAAAGCACTTTCCCATAAAGATCAAAAGAGAATCGTTATCAATAAATGCTTGGTAAAATAGCTTGAGACCATCGCTTTTGCTGGCAAGGACGGGGCAAACGCCTGAAGGCAGCAGCTTGTCGCAGCGGCTTTACATTATTGCAACCTTCTGTAGTAGCCTGATCCCAGGTTCCTTTTTGAGTATCAGCCCATGCAATACCAAGGTCTTTTCGCCCTCAGCCTGCTGGCCAGCAACCTGGCCTGGGCCGGCTCCGTTGAAGAGCTGGCCGATAAGGTTCAGCCCCAGGTGGTGGAGTGGCGCCACCATTTCCACCAACACCCGGAATTGTCCAACCGCGAGTTTCAAACCGCGGCTTATGTGGCTAAGTACCTCAAAAGCCTGGGCCTTGAGGTGCAGACCGGCGTTGCCAAAACCGGGGTGGTGGCGGTGCTGGACAGCGGCAAGCCGGGCCCGGTGGTGGCCCTTCGCGCCGACATGGACGCCCTGCCGGTTAAAGAAGTGAACAACCTGCCCTACCGCTCCGAAGTCACCGGCGAATACAACGGTGAAACGGTGCCGGTGATGCATGCCTGCGGCCACGACACCCATATCGCCATGCTGATGGGCGCCGCCAAGGTGCTGGTGGCCATGAAGGGCGAGCTCAAGGGCAAGGTGAAGTTTATCTTCCAGCCCGCCGAAGAGGGCGCGCCGGTGGGAGAAGAGGGCGGCGCCAAGCTGATGGTCAAAGAAGGGGTACTGAAGAACCCCGATGTGGACGTGGTATTTGGCCTGCACATCAATTCCCAGACCGACATCGGCACCGTCAAATACCGCGCTGGCGGGGTGATGGCGGCGGTGGACCCGTTCAAGATTGAAGTGCACGGCAAGCAATCTCATGGCGCCTACCCCTGGATGAGCGTCGACCCTGTGGTGACTTCGGCGCAAATGGTGATGGCGCTGCAAACCATCGTCAGCCGTGAAGTGAAAGTCATCGACAACGGCGCCGTGGTGAGCGTGGGCATGATCAAAGGCGGCAACCGCACCAACATCATCCCTGCCGAGGTGGAGCTGGCCGGTACCGTGCGCACCCTCAACCCCAAGGCGCGGGAGCTGGTGTATGAAGCCATGGCCCGTAAGGTCAAAGGCATTGCCGACAGCATGGGCGCCACCGCTACCCTGACCATGCCCTATGGCGACTCCTACCCCATCACCTACAACGACCCGGCGCTGATGGCCAAGATGCTGCCCACCTTAAGCCGCACCGCAGGGGAAGGCCACGTCAAAGAAGCCCAGGCCGTAACCGGCGCCGAGGACTTCTCGTTCTACCAGGAAAAAGTCCCGGGCCTGTTCCTCTTTGTGGGCGGCAAACCCCTGGATGTACCCGAAGACAAAGCGCCCTCCCACCACACCCCGGATTTTTACGTAGACGACGCCGGCATGAAATTGGGCGTAAAACTGCTCTCCAACCTCACCCTCGATTACATGCAAAAGAGCTGAGATTAACGCGCACAAAAAAGCCCGGCATTGCCGGGCTTTTTTATAAGCCGCCGGTGCTGGCCTGGGGCTGGGCTACCGGCAGGGTGAGCACCATAACGGTGCCGTTGGGGCTGGTGCTGGCGATATCGAGGGTGCCGCCATGCACCTGGGCAATAGAGCGGCAAATGGCCAGGCCCATGCCCAGGCCGCTGTCTTTGGTGGTGAAAAAGGGATTGAAGATCTGGTCGCGGTCAGCGGCGGTAATGCCGCTGCCGTTATCTTCAATGGTCAGTACCACGAAGTTGTCACGGCGGCTGGAGGTGATACGCAGGTGCCGGTTGCCGGGCTCTGTCTCAGTCATGGCGTCCAGGGCGTTTGTCACCAGGTTCAAGACCACTTGTTGCAACTGGGTACTGTCAGCCAGCACCAGCTCTTTGGCATTGAGCTGCGTTTCTATATCGGCGGCCGAGTCGGTCAGTTCGGCGCTCAGTACCCCCAGTACTGCTTCTACCACCTGGTCGAATTCAAGCAGGCTGAGCTGCTCTGGCGCTTGGCGGGCGAGGGTGCGCACGGCTCTGACAATATCACCGGCCCGCAGGCCTGCCGACTCAATGGCCTGTAGGTTAGTGGCCACCTCGTCCATATTGGGGGGCGTGAGTTTCAGCCAGCGGCTGGCTGCCGCAGCATTGGCCACCATGGCCAGCAGCGGTTGGTTTATCTCGTGAGCCAAAGAGGCGGCAAAGCCCCCCAACACCCGCAGGTGAGAGGTATGGATAAGCTCGTGGCGGGCGCTGTTCAGAGCCGACTCTGTTTCCAGCTGCCGGGTACTTCGGCCCAGCAACTCGGCATAGAGGTGGCTTTGGTGCAGGGCAATGGCTGCGTAATCGGCAAACTGCTTTAGGGCGTCCACTTCCGACAAAGCAAAGGCGTGGGTCCGGGAGTTGTTCTCGAGGTAGAGCACGGCCACGGTGCTGCCTTGCGCTTTTAACGGCAAACAGAGCAAGGAGTGGACCGGGTGCTGCTCCAAACTGCTGGTGTGCAGTTCGGTGGCCTCGGCAATGGCGTTGTCGAACACCACGGTTTTACCGGTTTGCGCCGCCAGGGCCACGATGGAGAGCGGCGCATGCTGGTTGGTAAGGGGCGTTGCATCTTGATAAAGCTGCACTTTATTGCCCGCCAGGCTGGCGCTCGCGGTCAGTTGCAACTGCTGTTGCTGCACGCAGATAAAGAGCACGGTTTGGGCCGAGCTGAGTGCCAGAGCGTCTTCGAGCACCTTTTCAATCAGCAACTGGCGGCCGGCGCTGTGGCTGATGTCGCGCAGGGGTTTTAGCGCCAGTTCGGTTTGGGGGGCCAGCTCGGCCCCAAACTCGGCGCCGAGCTGCTTGACCTTGGCATGTGCTCCCCAGTCCCGGTATGCCGCTAGGGCCTTTTGCAGGTAATTGCCGGCCACTTCTTGCAGGTGGCAGGCGCTGGCGCAGCGGGCCGCCAACTCGTAGGCCAGGGCATTTTCATGGATGAGGCTCGCTGCCTGGGCGGCGCGAGCAGAGCCTTCATAGGCGGCTAGGGCAGCAATGCTGTCGCCGGCCATCAGCGCCAACTCGGCATCAAGCAGCAACACTTTGTTGTTGAAGGTAAAGGGGTTGCGCTGTGCGTAACTGGCCAGCACGGCGCGGCACTCCAATGCATGGCGCGCGGCTTGTGGGTGGCGACTTTGAATATGACAAAGCGCACTGAACAGGTACCAGTCGGCCAGTTGGATGTGCGCCGGAGTTGCCCAGCGCCACTCTTTGGCTTCGGCCAGCGCCGCCATGGCGGCGCCCAGGTCGCGAAACAAAAAGGCTGCCATCCCTTCAAAGAGTTGCCGCCAAAACAGCAGCGGCGACAGGGTGCTTTGGCCAGCGGTTTTAATGATGTGGCCAGGCTTAAAGCCATCCTGGGCAATGGCACAGGCATAGGCCCGCTGGGTATTGAGGATATCCTCAACATCCCGGTAGCCCACCTGCCTGGCAATAAGCAGGCCCCGGCCAATTTCATCTTGCACCAGTTGCAGGTGCTCGCCAGCCACCATCATGTTGCCAGCCACATGGTTACAGGCGTAGCAGGCCATAGATAGGTCGCCACTGGTTTTGCCAAAGGCAAAGGCCTCGCGGGCTTGCTCTAAGGCGTAGCTGAGCGGCAGCGTCCAGGCACTCACCTGGTCAAGCGCGATCAACACCGCCGTTTTTGAGCTGAGAAAATGGTGCTTGTCGATTAACTGCTTCGCTGCCTGCGCCAGGCTCAAGCCGTCGCGAACCGCGTCGTGACGGCTGGCGATGGAGACCCCAAACCAGGCCAGGGCATGGCACGACGCATCGGTCAGGCCATGCTTGAGGGTCAGCTCCACCATTTTGGCCAGGTGCAAAAACATCAGGCCGTCATTGGCGAAGAACGATGAGTGCAGGGTTGCCAGCAGCCCCATGGCGGTTTCAGTGGCTGGGTCTTTCAGTAGCGGCAGCGCCAGCAGGCCGTCCGGCCCCAGGGCGTTTATCTTGGCCATGACCGACTGGTAGGTCTGGTCCAGTAGTTGCGGGCTGGGCTGGCGAGGCAAGTCGATATGCAGCTGCTTGAGGCCGTCCAGGGTTATCTCGGTGGCTTCCTCATAACGGCCTCGCAGGGTCATCATGCTGGCTTTGAAGGCGATGGCTTGGGCCAGCTGCTGGGGGCTGGCCGAGCTGTTGATGAGCGATTCAATGGCCAGGGCGGTGCTGTCGGCGCCAGCATCGTCCAGCAAGCCTTCGCAGCGCAGCGCTTCAATCTCCCAAAGCTGCGCCGGGTTGTAACCGGCGCTTTTGCTAAAGGCCGTGGCTGCGTCCAAATACAGCCGGGCACTGTCCAGCACACCGATTTTGCGGGCCAGGGTAGCAGCGGTTTTCAGTACCTGGATAAAACGCTCGGCATCAATGGGGCTTACCGGTAGCTGCGCCGATTTGGCCAGCTGCCCGGCCAACAGCAGCAGGTTGTCCCGCGATTTGTTGTAATTGAGCGCCAGCATGGCGATGGCAATGCGCCGGTGCAGGGCCTGGCGTTCTGTTGCCGACAGCAGCCGGTAGGCGGCGTCTTGCACGGTGTCGTGGCAGAAATTCCAGTTACAGGCGTCCCGGTATAAAAGGGACTGCGCCAGGGCCGCATTCAAGGCCGGGCCTAGCTCCTGCTCGGGCAGGTTGGCGCACTTGCTGAGCAAAGGCCCCTCGACGGTGGCGCCAATACCGGCTGCCAGTTTCAGCAGCTCACGGGTTTGCTCTGGCAGCTGATTAATCTTGTCGCGAAGTAGCCTTTTTAAGTCGTCACTGCTGGGCAGCGGGTGCTGGCCCTCTTCGCCAAGGCTTTTTATCCGCTCCAGCAGCAAGCCAACATAAAAAGGGTTGCCGCCGGTTTCTTGAAAGATGCGCGTTGATAACTGTGGTTGGTTGTGGCCGGGGAGCGAATGGGCAAGCCAGGTCTGTACCGCGCTTTGCGTCAGGCCAGCCAGTTGCAGGTGGGTGACCTTCAATGCGCCCTGGTGCACCTTGTTTAGCACCTGGCTCAGGGCGCCGGCATCAAGCTCGGTGCGGTAGGTGCCGATCAGCAAAATATCCTGCTGGGCGCCAAGGGCAAAAGCGGGCAGCAGGGTCAGGGAACCTTGGTCGAGCCATTGCAAGTCGTCCAGTACCACCACCAGCGGGTGCCCGGGAGAGGAGAGTTGCTCAAAGCAGCCCAAAAACCGCTGGTGCAGGTTGCTCTGAGCCTGGGCCGAAGACAAGGTGGCGGTGGGCACCAGCTCGCGGCCAAAGTGCTCGTCGTAGGGCAACACGGTGAACTCATTAAAGCCCTTGTTAAAAAGCTCCTGCTGAGTGGCATGGGCTTGGGGGCCGGTCACTGAGCGCAGCGCTTTGGCAAGGCTGGAGTAGGGCACTTTGAACTGGCTTTGGTCCGCCTTGGCGATGGCGGCCGAGTAACTAGGGTGGCGGTTCAGGAATGCTTTGGCCAAGGCTGTTTTGCCAACACCGGCGGTGCCAGAAATGAGCACTATCTCGCAGTAGCCGGTACGGGCTACGCGGTTATAGGCTTGCTCTATTTGTGCAAGCTCGCTATCCCTGCCAAGGAGCTGACTGATTGCCATGGCTGTGACCTTTCGCCCAGTATTGGCGGGCGTCTTTTCGGTGGCTGCTGCAAGGGCCCAAAGCCGTCAGGCCAAGAGCAAAATGGAGGCTTGGAGCCTCGTAGGTAAAGCCTTTTAATAACAGATCCGTAGGTAAATTAATAATATACCGAAGTATGGTTTGGGCTTATTAAGAGCCCTGGCGGGTTTGCCTGCGCTTACCCGCGCCACAAGCGATACGCCAACACCAACGCCGGCAGCAGCATGGCGCCAAAGCCCATGAGCAGCTGCGAACCCGCCCCAAGGGCGCAGCCTAAGGCAAAGCCTGCGATCAGCAAGGCCATGGCGCGAGTGGTGGTGGGTGCCGGGCTTTGTGGTTCATCTGGGCCCAAACGCAAGCGGCGCACAGCCTCAATGGCAACGGAGGTCACGTTGCCGGTCATCACTGTAAACGGCGGCCCCAGCCGGGTGTCCATGCGGTGGGTGGCGTTAAGCACGCCCATGGCCACTACCAGCACCATGGCAAGCCAGGCGTCCCATTGGCCGGGCCACAAGGCGCCAGCACCCACGGCGGCAACCAATATGGCGGTAAGCCACAGCAATACCGGGGTTTGGCGCTCTTTGGGAATAAACCCCGCGATCACCGCCGCCAGCCCTGCCGAGACCAAAAACACCGGAAACGCCAACATCTTCAATAAATCCCCTGCGCCAAGGCCGTGGTCCGCTCCAAGGGCCACGAAGCTCGCCCCAAGCAACACGAAGTTACCGGTGATGTGGGCGACAAACAGCCCTTTCATATGCACAAAGGCCACCGTATCGGCGTAGCCGGAGAGAAACGCCAGGTTCACCGATAGCGAAGGGCCAAACAGAACGCGGCTCATCAAATGCCCCCCTTTTTCAGACGGCGCACCGACCAGCAGCGAATAAACGCCGAGGCGAAAAAGCCGGTGCACATTGAAGGGGCAGTCTGTGGCGTTAGCGACAATGCGTCTACCAAACCACTGGCAATTCAGTGTTGAAAGACCGCAACGAAAAAACCCGGCATTGCCGGGCTTTTCAGAATAAACAAAGGCAAAAGCGCTTATTCGATGTTTTGGATCTGCTCGCGCATCTGCTCAATCAACACTTTAAGTTCGACCGAGCTGGCGGTGATATCACTGTTGATGGACTTAGAGCCCAGGGTGTTCGCCTCGCGGTTGAACTCCTGCATCATAAAGTCCAGGCGGCGGCCGATGGCGCCTTTGGTCTTGAGGATTTTGCGGGTTTCTTTGACATGAGACTCGAGGCGGTCAAGCTCTTCGGCCACGTCAACGCGGCTGGCCAGCATCACCATTTCCTGTTCGAGGCGGGCAGGGTCCAGCTCCACCTTGGCTTCTTCAAAGCGGCTTTGCATGCGCTCGCGCTGCCAGGCCAGTACCTCCGGCATTTTTTCGCGCACTTTGGCTACTTCTGCCAGCACGCCGTCGAGGCGGGCTTCGATCAGGGCTTTGAGGTTTTCCCCTTCGCGGCCACGGGCGGCGATAAAGTCTTCCAGGCCTTCGTCAAAGGCGGCCAGCAGCGCTTCGCTGATGGCGTCGAGATCGGCTTCCGGGGCGTTCATCACGCCGGGCCAGCGCAGCACGTCCAGCACGTTGATTTGCGCTTGGGGCGCCTTGGCGGCCAGTTCGCTGGCGCGGGCCATCAGCATCTCGGCCAGGGCGCTGTTAAAGGCCAGGGCGTTGGCGTCGGCGGTGGCGGCGTCAAAGCGCAGCTGGATTTCCACTTTGCCGCGGTTCAGTTTGGCGCGCAGTTTTTCGCGGATGACAGGGTCAAAGCTTCGGAAGGATTCGGGCAGGCGCAGGTAGGCCTCGAGGTAGCGCTGGTTTACCGAGCGAATTTCCCAGGAGGCGGTGCCCCAATCGGCCCGGACATCTTTACGGGCAAAGGCGGTCATGCTGTAAGTCATAAGGGCTGTCCTTATTGGTTTGGGCCCAGTATACCCACAGAGGCCCTTGCCGTGAAAACCGCTTCTGTGGCGGCGCTCACCTTGTGGCCCCTGGCCGTGGCCGCAGATGGCCGCTTCCCCTATAATGGCGCCACCTCGGACCCACAGGATTATCCATGCGACACAGCGGCAGAACCCCCAGCCAGACCCGTCAGGTCACCCTTACCCGCAACTTCACAGCCCATGCCGAAGGCTCGGTGCTGGTAGCTTTTGGTAACACCAAGGTGCTGTGCACCGCCTCTGTGGTGGATGGCGCGCCCCGTTGGCTCAAAGGCAAGGGCCAAGGCTGGGTGACCGCCGAATACGGCATGCTGCCTCGCTCCACCCACACTCGCAACGACCGGGAAGCGGCTCGTGGCAAGCAGTCTGGCCGCACCATGGAAATTCAGCGCCTTATTGCCCGCAGCCTGCGCGCAGCGGTGGATCTGACCAAACTGGGCGATGTCACCATCACCGTGGACTGCGACGTGATCCAGGCCGACGGCGGCACCCGCACCGCGGCCATTACCGGCGGCTGCGTGGCGCTGTTTGACGCCCTTAACTGGATGGTTGAGCAGAAGAAGGTCAAGGAAAACCCCTTCAAGCAGATGGTGGCGGCGCTGTCGGTGGGTATTGTCGCGGGAGACGCGGTGTGTGACCTCGACTACATCGAAGACTCCAGCGCACAAACCGATATGAACGTGGTGATGACCGAAGATGGCCGCATGATTGAAGTGCAGGGCACCGCCGAGGCCGAGCCCTTTAGCCGCCAGGAACTGAACGCCATGCTGGATTTGGCCGACAGCGGCATTCGCGATCTCTTTGCCGCCCAGCGCGCTGCGCTGGCTTGATTGTATTGACGGGGCATTGGCCCCGTTTTTTATAGGACAAACCCCATGAAAGCCTATCAAAAAGCCTTTATCGAATTTGCCATCGAACGCCAGGTGCTGCGCTTTGGCAGCTTTACCCTCAAATCTGGCCGCCAGAGCCCGTATTTCTTCAACGCCGGCCTCTTTAACACCGGCCGCGATCTGGCCAAACTGGGCCGCTTTTATGCCGACGCCCTGGTGGATTCCGGCATCGCCTTCGACCTGCTGTTCGGCCCGGCTTACAAGGGTATTCCCATCGCCACCACCACCGCTGTGGCCCTCAATGACCACCACGACAAAGACTACCCCTACTGCTTTAACCGCAAAGAGAAAAAAGACCACGGCGAAGGCGGCAGCCTGGTAGGTAGCCCCCTTAAAGGCCGGGTCATGCTGGTGGACGATGTGATCACCGCCGGTACCGCCATTCGCGAGTCCATGGAGATCATCCAAGCCGAAGGCGCCGAGCTTGCCGGGGTGCTGATTGCCCTGGACCGCCAAGAGAAGGGCAAAGGCGAGCTGTCGGCTATTCAGGAAGTGGAGCGCGATTTCGGCTGCGCCGTGGTGAGCATCATCACCCTGGCCGACCTCATCAGCTACCTGGAGCAAAAGCCGGAGCTGGCAGAATCTTTACAAGCGGTACGGAACTATCGCCAGCAGTACGGCGTCTAACCCGGCGTTGCAAGTAAACACGGATGTTTAGGCGTTACGCCTTTTTCAATTGTCTGCAAGGACTATGGCCAGATGTAATGTCTGGCCTTTCTTTTATCTACACCCCGCTAACACCCGCGCCGGTGGATTTTGCATTGAAATGAGAATGTTTTTCATTTAAATTCTTCCGCCATTGTGGTTTCAACCCGGGCTGGAAATGAAGTCTTTTGCCTTGCTCCCCCTGGCGGCCTTTGCGGCGGCCTACACCCTGCCGGTACTGGCAGCGACCGATGACGCCAACAACAGCGACATAGAACGCATCACCGTCAAGGGGCGGGCCCAGTCCATGTACCGCATTGACGACGGCTCGGTGGCCATGAAAACCGCCACTCCCCTGGAGCGCACCCCGCAGTCGGTGCAAATCCTGCCGCTGTCCTTGATTGAAGATCAGGCCGCCACCGAGGTGACCGACCTCTACCGCTCTATCAGCGGGGTGAGCCAATACAACTACGCCTCGGTGACCTTCAGGGGCTTTCGCCAAAATGACGTGCGCTACGACGGTGTGCGGGGCGACCCTTATGGCGATGTTTCCACGCCGCAGCTTTTTAATATCCAGCAGGTGCAGGTGCTCAAAGGCCCCAGCGGCGCCCTCTATGGCGCCGGCGACCCGGGCGGCCTGATTAACTACGTCACCAAAAAGCCCGGCTACCAGAGCGATAACCGCATCAAGCTCACCGCCGGTAACGACGATTTTGTCAGTGGCAGCCTGGAGCTCTCAGGCCCCTTGACCCAAGCCGCCGACCAGCGCTATCGCCTCGGGCTCTATCAGGACCACGAAAACCCCTACCGCTGGAATACCGACAACCGCCGCCGCATCATCGATACCGGCTATGCCATCGATCTGAGTGATGCCAGCACCCTGACTCTGCAACTGACCGACGTGCGCCAAAACGAAGCGGGCGCCCGGCTCCGCGGCATTCCGGCCGACAGCCAGGGTAACTTCCTGGCCAGCATGCGCTGGAACGCCAACGAGAAGTCCGATTTTCTGCGCTTAACTGCCACCGTGTACCAGGCAAGGCTCGACCACGATTTTAACGACTGGCTGTCGGCCGACGTAACGGTGCGTTATTTCGATAACACCGAGCGCCAGAAGTACCATGAGCCGGCCAGCGCCGACGACACCAACGGCGATGGCCTGGCCGACTACACCGAGCGCCAGTACCGCGACCAAACCCGCGACACCAAGGCCGGCTCGGTTACCGCCAACCTGGTGGCCGAACTGGGCGCCCATACCCTGCTTTTGGGGGGCGATTTTTCCCATCAAAAAGAAGATTTTTACTACCAGCGGGCCCGTACTGCCGATGGCGTAGTGGGGCTCAGTTACAGCAACCCCCAATACGGAGTGACCGACCCGGCCAGTTACCGGATGCGGCTAATAACCGATTCTGACACCACCGCCGAGCGTTACGGCTTTTACCTGCAGGACCAGTGGCGTATCACCCAAGCCTGGGATATTACCGGCAGCGCCCGCCTGGACGGCTTTGACGACAAGGTGCTGGACAACATCGCCGGCGGCGAAGAGCACTATAACGACACCGGTTTTTCCTACCGTTTGGGCAGCACCTATAAAATCAACGAGCACTTACACCCCTATGTAAGCTGGTCTACCGGCTTTACCCCTCAGGATGTCTCAAGCCAGCTGGCCAGCAATGGCGGGCCTTTCGACCCGGAAGAGAGCAAGCAAGCCGAGCTTGGGCTGCGCAGCTACTGGTTTGATAGCGCCATCAACCTCAACCTGGCGGCCTACCATATCGAGCGCAAAAACATCCTGCAGACCGACCCGGACGACACCGACCGGCAAATTGCCCTGGGGAAGGTGCGCAGCCAGGGTGTGGAAGTGGATTTATTGGGGGATCTCAGCGAAAACTGGGTGATCAACGCCAACTACGCCTACAACGACGCGGTGGTAAAAGACGCCACCAGCGGTATCAGCCGTTCGGTGGGCAAGCGTTTTGCCAATGCTCCGCGCCATCAGTTCGGGCTCTGGACCCGCTATGACATCTCCGCCTTGGATTCGGCCATCGCCTTTGGCGCTGACTATGTGTCCGAGCAGTTCGACCAGGACGGCAACCGCATCAAGCCCTACACCGTGTTTGATGCCTCCTGGCAAACCCAGTGGCAGGCCTGGCAGTTCCAGCTCAATGTCAAAAACCTCTTTGACAAGGCCTATGCGGTAAGCGGCCTTTTAGGGCGCACCGGCCAGTTCCCCGGCGAGCGGCGCCGGGTATACGCCTCGGCCAGTTACCGGTTCTAATAAAAAAGGCGCCTTTCGGCGCCTTTTTTATTGGGGTGCGGCTTAGTGGTAGCCGCCCATGCCGGCCATACCTGCCAAGAGGGTCATGCCGCCAAGCAGCATAAACAGCACGGTGATCGCCAAACCAATCAACATGGTCACCCCCATCAGGGTGAAGTAGGTCTTGAGCTTGGCCAAGGCATCGGCGAAGGCTTCGGCCGAGCCGCTGCGCTCGGCCGCTTCAATGGCGGAGCTGGCCTGCATCAGCAGTACCCCCATCCATATCGGCAGCCAGGCCCACAGCAGGCCCACCAGGGTAATGGCTTGCAAGGCGCCGGTGATGATGCCCATCACGCCGACAAACTTCATCCAGCCTTTGGCCTGGAACAGGGGGCTGGACAGCTTTTGCACCAGGCTTTGCTGTTCGGTTTCCATAACGATCTCTCCTTGGTTGGTGGTGGCTTCCCTGGCAAAAAACTCAGAGCAGCTGTTGTTCGATAAGCTGCCACTGGGCATTAAAGCCGTCAGTGGGCTTGTGTTTAAAGCCCGAGCGCACGAACTGGCCAATGCGGCCCTCGGTAAAGGCCAGCAGCAGGTTGGCCAGCACGCTTTCGTCGACGCTAAAGGCTTTGCCTTCGCGCAGGCGGCGCTCACGCAATACCTGCTTGAGCTGGGTTTCGAGCTTTTGGAACAGCAGTTCGATGCGGTCGCGCAGCCTTTCTTGCTCGCCCTGCAAGGCGTCGCCGTTGATGATACGGGTCAGGCCGGGGTTCTTCTCGGCAAACACCAGCAGCAAGTGCAGCATGTGGTGGATGCGGGTCAGGGTGTCTTTTTCGTCGCGCAAAATCAGGTTGATGCGGGACAGCAAGGACTCTTCGATAAAGTCGATGAGGCCTTCAAACATCCGGGCCTTGGAGGGGAAATGGCGATACAGGGCGGCTTCGGACACCCCGACCTGGGCGGCCAGTTTAGCAGTGGTGATCCGTTGTCCTGCTTGGGTTTCCAGCATCTGTGCCAGACTTTGCAGGATCTGCTCCCGGCGGCTGGTTTTGGCGTTGGCCATGGTACTACTTCCCTGCAAAATGAAACGGGGCCTCCAGTGCGAGACCCCAAGAAGTAGGCATAGTTTATCTTGTGTTCAGGATGGAAAAAAGCGCCTGTCAGTGCCGCCCGGAGTGTCCGAAGCCCCCTTCACCGCGTTCGGTTGCCTGGAACTCTTCCACCACCTCAAATTGCGCCTGCACTACCGGTAACAACACCAGCTGGGCAATGCGCTCACCGGGGGCGATGGTGAAGCTGTCGTTGCCGCGGTTCCACACCGACACCATCAGTTGGCCTTGGTAGTCGGAATCAATCAGGCCCACCAGGTTACCCAGCACGATGCCGTGTTTATGGCCAAGGCCGCTGCGGGGCAGGATGGTGGCGCACAGGTTCGGGTCTTGAATGTAAATGGCAAGGCCGGTGGGAATGAGGGTGGTCTGGCCTGGGGCCAGCTCGATGGCGGCGTCGATAACGGCGCGCAAGTCGAGGCCAGCCGAGCCTTCGGTAGCGTAAGCGGGCAGGGGGAATTCGGTGCCGACCCGGGGGTCGAGGATCTTCAGTTGGATAGCGTGTTTCATCAGTGCTCGCTCAGTCGGTTGGCCAGGATTGCCAGCAATTGCTCGGCCAGTTTGGCCTTGGAAGCCTGGGGCAATACCTGGGTCTGGTCTTTGCTGATCAGGGTCAGCTGGTTGTCGTCAGTGCCGAAGGCCAGGCCGTTGCCCACGGCGTTGGCGGCGATAAGGTCAAGGCCCTTGCGTGCCAGTTTGCTTTTGGCGTACTGCTCCACATCGCGGGTCTCGGCGGCAAAGCCCACCACCAGGGCCGGGCGCGCCGCCATGGCGGCCACGTCGCTGATGATGTCGGGGTTTTTAACCATCTCCACCGACAGGGTGTCGCCGTCTTTTTTGATTTTGTGCTCGCCGACTGCCACCGGCCGGTAATCGGCCACGGCCGCGCAGCCGATGAAAATATCGCAGCCGCCGGCAAGTTCAAGGGCCGCGGCGTGCATCTCAAGGGCCGAGCCCACGTCGGTGCGCTTTACGCCCGCCGGGGTAGCCAGCGCCACCGGGCCGCTGATGAGCGCCACCTCGGCGCCCATGGCGGCGGCGGCGGCGGCAATGGCAAAGCCCATCTTGCCGGAGCTGTGGTTGGAGAGATAACGCACTGGGTCCAGCGGCTCGCGGGTAGGGCCGGCGGTCAGCACCAGGCGCTTGCCAGCCAGGGGCTTGGGCCCGAACAGCCCTTCAACCTCAGCCACCAGTTCCAGCGGCTCTTTCATGCGCCCTGGGCCCACATCGCCGCAGGCCTGCTCGCCACCATTGGGGCCCCAGATGTGCACGCCGCGGCGCTTGAGGGTAGCCAGGTTTTCCTGAGTCGCTACCGCTTTGTACATCTGCTGGTTCATGGCCGGCGCCACCGCCAACGGAGCGCTGGAGGCCAAAATCAGGGTAGTGAGCAGGTCGTCGGCGAGGCCGGCGCTGATGCGGGCCAGCAGGCTGGCGGTGGCCGGGGCCACCAGAATCAAATCGGCCCAGCGGGCCAGCTCGATATGGCTCATAGCCGCTTCGGCAGAAGGGTCGAGCAGGCTGTCGCCCACCGGGTTACCCGACAGCGCCTGCAGGGTCAGCGGGGTGATGAACTCCTTGGCGGAATCGGTCATCACCACCCGCACGTCGGCGCCGCGCTCTTTGAGGCGGCGCACCAAGTCGGCGCTTTTATAGGCGGCAATGCCGCCGCTGATGCCCAGCAATATGCGTTTTGTCGAAAGACTCATGATTGGCAGGTCCTGCTCGCTAAGGCCGCTACGATAGCACATTTCCCGCCCCGCCTGACTAAGCTTCAGCTTGAGTGTTGTCGGCCGTTACAGGTTAAAACAGCAGTGCAACCTTGGGGGAGGAAACTGCATGAAAGGCCTTTCAGTCAAAGCGCGCATGATATTGCTGGCGGTGATGCCGGTGTTGTTGGTGTCGTTGGTGGTCAACGGCATGTTGTGGTTCAAAGAGAGCGGCTCGCTGCGCCAGAGCGTGGCCCAGATGCGCCAGCAAATGATGGCCCAGCACCAGGCTCAGCTCACCAGTTATATCCGCCTGGCGCTCACCGCCATCGACGATCTGTATAAGCAAGACACGCCCCAAAGTAAGGAAGAAGCCAAAAAAGTGCTGCGGGGGCTGCGCTACCAGGATGACGGCTACTACTACGTTTACGACGAAAAAGGCGTGAACGTGGTGCACGGTGCCAACCCGGCCCTGGAAGGCAAGGACCTGCTGGCCATGAAAGACAAAATGGGCAATACCGTTATCCAGGACATCCTGGCCGCCGCCAAGAGCGGTGACGGCTTTACCCGTTTTTATTGGAACAAACCCTCCAAGGGGAGCGAAGAGCCCAAGCTGGCCCTGGCCAAGGCCCTGCCCAAATGGGGCTGGGTGCTGGGCACCGGTTTTTATATTGACGATGTAGACGAGCAGGTCGCCGCTTTCTCCGCCGCAGAAAAGGCCAAGCTGCATGCGCTGATGGCCTTTGTGGTGCTGGGCAGCCTGGCATTGGTGGTAGTGGCGGCGTTGCTGGCGCTGCTGGCAGCCAGCCGCATCAACACCCCGTTGCAGCATCTGCTGACCGGCCTTAATGACATATCCGAAGGGGAAGGGGACCTGACCCGCCGCCTGGCGGTGGAAGGGCGCGACGAGCTGGGCCAGGTGGCCCAGGCCTTTAACCGCTTTGTCAGCCGCATCCAACAATCCATCAGCGAAGTGGCCGGGGTGTCCGGCAAACTGGGTAGCAGCGCCGATGTGATTGAGCGCCAGGCGCAGGACCACCAGCAGCAGATGCAGCGCCATCGCCAGCAAACCGAGCAGGTGGTGGCGGCAGTGACCGAGATGAGCGCCACCGCCCAGGAAGTGGCGGCCAGTGCCAGCCGCGCCGCCGACGCTACCGCCAATGCCGAGCACGAATCGGCCACCGCCACCCAGGTGGTGCAGGGGGCCATTGCCAGCATCGACGAACTGGTGCGAGACGTAGAACAAGCCGGGCGGGTGATCACCGAGCTGGATAAGGAAACCGACAAAATCTCCCAGGTGGTGGCAGCCATTTCCGCCATCGCCGAACAAACCAACCTGCTGGCCCTTAACGCCGCCATCGAGGCGGCCAGGGCCGGTGAGCAAGGCCGGGGTTTTGCGGTGGTGGCCGACGAGGTGCGTGGCCTGGCGGCGCGCACCCAGCAAAGCACCGGCGAGATAAGCCTGATGCTCGGCAACCTGCAAAGTGGCGTCAAACGGGCGGTGGAGGCGGTAGAGACTGGCCAACAGCGCAGCCAGGTGACGGTAGAAGAGGCCAGCCGGGTGGTCAGTACCCTCAACGTGGTGGCCATGGCGGTGGGCACCATCAACGAGATGAACATGCAAATTGCCAGCGCCGCCGAGGAGCAAAACGCCGTGTCTGAGGAGATTAACCGCAATCTGTCGGCTATCTCCGACATCGTCGAGCACTTGGCCCAAGGCGCCCATGAGGCGCAAAGCACCGGCGCCGAGCTGGCCGGAGCCAGCCAGTCGCTGAGCAGGTTGCTGGGGCAATTTCGCATTTAACGGCTAACACCCATGGGTCAAGGAGGACTACATGGCGATTCGAGATTGGCCCGAGGCCGAGCGCCCCCGGGAAAAGCTGCTCAGTAAAGGCGCCGGTGCGCTGAGCGACGCCGAACTGCTGGCCATCTTCTTGCGAGTGGGGGTGGCCGGCAAAGACGCCGTTACCCTGGCCCGTGAGCTGCTGGGCCACTTTGGCAGCCTGCGCAGCCTTATCAATGCCGACGCTGGCCTTTTTTGCCAAGCCCCTGGCATGGGCCCGGCCAAATTTGCCCAGTTGCAGGCAGCAGTGGAGCTGAGCCGCCGCTTTTTAGGGGAAAAGCTCAGCCGCGAGGCGGTGCTGAGCTGCCCCGATGATGTGCGCCGCTACCTTATCAGCCGGCTGCGAGACCAACCCCGGGAGGTGTTCTGCCTGCTGCTATTGGACGCCCAGCACCGAGTCATCAAACTCCACGAGCTTTTCTTTGGCACCCTCGATGGCGCCGCCGTTTATCCGCGGGAAGTGGTAAAAGCAGTGCTGGCCGCTAATGCCGCCGCGGTGATTTTGGTGCATAATCACCCGTCCGGCATCGCCGAGCCCAGCCGGGCCGACAGGCAACTGACCGAACGCCTGGGGGCCGCCCTGGGGCTGGTGGAAGTGCGGGTGCTGGACCACTTAGTGATAGGGGATGGCGAGGCGATTTCCTTTGCGGAGCGAGGATGGCTGTGATCGTTGTTGATCTTGGCGGGACTTTTCTGTATAAATTGCGCCCTCTCTGCGCCTGAGGCGACGGCCTCGAGGTGATAATCGCTCGAGCTGATGTTTTTGGAGATTAATTACAATGTCCCGAGTATGCCAAGTAACCGGCAAGGGTCCGGTTGTGGGTAACAACGTTTCCCACGCTAACAACAAGACCCGCCGCCGTTTTCTGCCTAACCTGCAAACCCACCGTTTTTGGGTAGCCAGCGAAAACCGTTTCGTTAAGCTGCGTCTGTCCACCAAGGGTATGCGTATTATCGACAAGAAGGGCATCGACGCCGTACTGGCTGACCTGCGTGCCCGCGGTGAGAAGATCTAAGGGGATAAACCATGGCAAAAGGTATTCGTGAGAAGATCAAGCTGGTTTCCTCTGCTGGCACCGGTCACTTCTACACCACCGACAAGAACAAGCGCAACATGCCGGAAAAGATGGAAATCAAAAAGTTTGATCCGGTTGTTCGTCAGCACGTTCTCTACAAAGAAGCCAAAATCAAATAAGATTTGCTTCCTTGCGAAAAAGCCCGGCTCAAGCCGGGCTTTTTTGTGCCCGCAATTTAGCGAGTGCCCAAAGCGCCATTTTCGCCACCGCCGATAGCGGCGATCTCTGCATTGAATTTGTGATGTTATAACGTGTAAGGTTGTGGCCACCTTTTTGCCAGCCCAACAGACCCGACCATGACCCATGCCCTGCCCGATGTCTCCCTTAGCGAATCGCCACTAAACGCCAGTGCCCTGGAATGGGTGGGGATGGAGGGCATCGATTTACCCATTACCCTGGCCGAGCCCGGCTACCGGCGCCAGCTCCATGCCAAGGTCGATATGCAGGTGGACTTGCCCGAGCCCGGCATCAAGGGCATTCACATGTCCCGGCTGTACCGATTGCTGGAACCCTTGGCCAATGGCCGGGCACTGCTGCCCGGGCGCCTTCGCCAACTACTGCGCGCCATGGTGGCCAGCCATGGCGATTGCCACAGCCGCCATGCCCGGGTGCGGCTGCACTTTTCGCTGCTGGTGCGCCGTGCCGCGCTGAAAAGCGACGGGCTATCGGGGTGGAAGGCCTACCCGGTGGTGATTGACGCCAGCCTGGTTGGTGGCCAAGTGGCCCTTACTGGCCAGGTAACGGTGGCCTACTCCTCAACTTGCCCCTGCTCGGCGGCGCTGGCGCGCCAACTGCAAGAGCAGGGTTTTCTAGCGGCCTTTGCCGGCCAAGGGTTGCTGGCACCACAAACGGTTGCCGCCTGGCTACGCCAGCACGGCACCCTCGCTACCCCACACAGCCAGCGGAGCCTCGCCGAAGTGTCGGTTAGCCATAACAGCGGCGCCGGTCATTTTGGGCTGCTGGGACTTATCGACACCATCGAGCAGGCCCTGGCGACGCCGGTGCAAACCGCCGTCAAACGGGCCGACGAACAAGCCTTTGCCGCCCTTAATGGCCAGAACCTGATGTTTGTGGAAGACGCCGCCCGGCGTTTGCAAGGGGCGTTGGCGCATTACCCGGAGGCCAAAATCAAGGTGCGCCATATGGAAAGCCTGCACCCCCATGACGCGGTGGCTTGGAGCGGCAGCCAACCCCAACAAGAGTAATCAGCGATGATCCGCAAGAACCCCCGCGGCGACCAGCCGCAGATCCACCCCAGTGCTTTTGTCGACCCTACCGCCATTCTGTGCGGTAAGGTCATTGTTGAAGAAAACGTCTTTATCGGCCCCTATGCGGTGATCCGCGCCGATGAACTGGACAGTGAAGGGCATATTGAGCCCATCATCATCGGTGCCCATTCCAACATCCAGGACGGCGTGGTGATCCATTCCAAGTCAGGGGCGGCAGTTACCGTAGGGCAACACAGTTCCATCGCCCATCGCGCCATAGTGCATGGCCCCTGCACTGTTGGTAACGACGTTTTTATCGGTTTTAACAGCGTGCTGTTCAACTGCTCCATTGGTGACGGTTGTGTGGTGCGTTACAACGCCGTAGTCGATGGCTGCACCCTGCCTTCCGGCTTTTACGTGCGCTCCACCGAGCGGGTCGGCGTCCACACCGACTTGGCGTCCTTGCCGCAGGTACCGGTTGATGCCAGTGCGTTTTCCGAAGATGTGGCCCGCACCAACAACCAGTTGGTGACAGGTTACAAGCAATTGCAGAACGAGTTCTAGGTGATGGCCGGATCCACCGTAGCGCAGCGCCGGGCTGATCTGCTGATCAGCGGTGCCACCGCAGTCACGCCAAACGGTCTCGAAACGCTGGATATTGCCTGCCTTGATGGGCGCATTGTCGCCCTGGGCGATCTGGGCGATCTGGGCGATCTGGGCGATCTGGGCGGTCGCTGGCAAGGCGACAGCCATATCCGGGCCAGGGGCCTGCATGTGCTGCCGGGGGTCATTGACAGCCAAGTGCATTTTCGCGAACCGGGCCTGACCCACAAAGAAACCCTGGAAGCCGGGACCCGCGGTGCCGTTTTGGGCGGTGTGACCGGTGTTTTTGAAATGCCCAATACCCAGCCATTGACCCTGACCGCGGCCGATTTGCAGGCCAAGTTGGCAAGGGCCCAGGACCGGGCTTGGTGTGATTATGCCTTTTACATCGGTGGCAGTGCTGCCAACGCCACTGAGTTGGCAACGCTGGAAAACCTGCCCGGCTGCGCTGGGGTCAAGGTGTTCATGGGCAGTTCCTTCGGCGACTTGCTAGCCGACGATGATGCCGTGCTGCGCCGCATTCTGGGTTACGGCCGGCGGCGGCTGGCGGTCCATGCCGAAGATGAGGCCAGGCTACGGGAACGCCAGGCACTGGCGGCCGGGGACGTGGGTCTGCATCCGCTGTGGCGGGATGTGGAAAGTGCGTTGCGGGCTACGCGCCGGATCCTGGCCATTGCCGGTGAAACCGGCCGGCGGCTGCATCTGTTGCATGTGTCCACGGCTGAGGAGATGGCGTTGTTGGCTCATCATAAGGAACGGGTGACGGTGGAAGTCACCCCTCACCATCTGACCCTGGTTGCCCCGGAATGCTACCAGCGGTTGGGCAGCTTGGCGCAGATGAACCCACCGGTGCGGGAACGGCGCCATCAGGAGGCGCTGTGGCAGGCGATTCAAGACGGTGTGGTCGACGTGATTGGCAGTGATCATGCGCCCCACACTCTGGCCGAAAAAGCCCGCCCCTACCCACAATCCCCCAGCGGTATGACCGGGGTACAGACCCTGCTGCCGGTGATGCTGGACCATGTTAACGCCGGCCGGCTGAACCTGCCGCGGCTGGTGGATCTCACCAGCAGTGGTCCGGCCCGGGTTTTCGGCCTGGCCGGCAAGGGCCGCATCGCCCTGGGGTACGACGCCGACCTGACCCTGGTAGACTTGGCTGCCAGACGTACCATCAGCAATAGCTGGATCGCCAGCATCAGCGGCTGGACGCCCTATGACGGCATGACCGTGACCGGCTGGCCTATCCACACCGTGGTGCGCGGCCAAGTGGTGATGCGTGACGAAACCCTGCTCGGGCAGCCCCTGGGCCAGCCACTGCGCTTCCTAGAAAATTGAGCGGCGACTGACAAACCACCCTGGCCCCGGCTATGCTAGGCGCCGACCAAGGAGGTTTGCATGTCCCGTATTCTTTATGAGCTGGCTGGCGCCAATCCGCAGCGCCGTTTCAGCCCTTACTGCTGGCGCATTCACCTGGCGCTGTGGCTTAAAGGGGTGAGCTTTGATGCCCGCGCCTGGCGTTATAACGACAAACCGCTGATCGCAGCCTCCGGCCAAGGCAAGGTGCCGGTGTTGTTTGATGGCGAGCAAGTGCTGTGGGAATCCTGGGATATTGCCTGTTACTTGGAGGCTCACTACCCAGAGGGGCCGTCGCTGTTCCCGGAAGGCCAAGCCCAGGCCAAAACCTTTATGGAGCGCTGCGACAAGGTGTTCAATGTCGCCATTCGCTGGTTTTTGCTGCCGGCCATCTACCCGCTGCTGACCCCGGGCGACCAGCGCTATTTTCGCGCCACCCGCGAGGCGCAGATCGGCATGGCCCTGGAAGCGTGCTCGCAAAAGGCCGACCAGGCTGCTTTTAACGCAGTGCTGGCACAGTTTGCCGAGGAGCTGGGCGATAAGCCGTTTTTTGCCGGTAACGAACCCGGTTACAGCGATTTGAGCCTGCTGGGCTCGATGCTGTGGGGCGCCGCCACCTGGCCTGTTGATTTCCTGGCTGATGAGCCCCGTCTTAACAGCTGGCGCGCCCGGCTGGCGGCCCGCTTCCCCGGGCTTGGCGACTATTGCTTCTGTTATCCGCTGTAAGGAACCTTGATGCCGGAATTACCGGAAGTTGAAACCACCCGCCGCGGTGTCTCTCCCTTTTTGCTGGGCCAGCGTATTGCCCGTATCGAAGTGCGCCAGCGCGGCCTGCGCTGGCCGGTACCGGAGGCGCTGGCGCTGCTGGAAGGCCAGGTTATTGAAAAGGTCAGCCGCCGTGCCAAGTATCTCTTAATCGAAACCGCCATGGGCAGCGCCCTCGTACACCTGGGCATGAGCGGAGCGCTGCGTATCCTCACTGAAGCCCAGGCGCCCGGTAAGCACGACCACGTGGATTTGGTGCTGGCCGGTGGCCAGGTGATGCGCTACACCGATCCGCGCCGCTTTGGCGCCTGGCTCTATGTGCCCCCCGGCGAGCAGCATCAACTGCTTGGCAAGCTGGGGCCGGAGCCGCTTACCGAGGCCTTTGACGGCCAGCGCCTGTTTGAGCTCAGCCGCAAGCGGCAGATCCCGGTCAAAACCTTCATCATGGATAACGCCGTGGTGGTGGGGGTGGGCAACATCTACGCCAACGAAGCGCTGTTTATGGCCGGTATCGACCCGCGCCGCCCGGCCGGCAATGTCAGCCAGGAGCGCTACCTGAAGCTCGCCGAAGCTATCAAGGCAGTGCTGGCCCGGGCCATCGAGCAGGGCGGCACCACCTTGAAGGATTTCACTGCCGCCGACGGCAAGCCCGGCTACTTTGCCCAGGAGCTCAAGGTCTATGGCCGCAAGGGACTGCCTTGCCCGGCCTGCGGCGCAGAGCTTAGGGAAGTGCGCATTGGTGGACGCAGCACGGTATACTGCGCCCTTTGTCAGCGCTGAATTGTGGAGTGATGGTGCTATGGCGCGGTATTTGATTGCAGGGGCAGGCCTTGCCGGGGCGGTACTGGCCCGGGAGCTGGCCGAAGGCGGAGCCGAAGTGGTGGTGAGGGATGAGCGCCCCCATGTGGCCGGTAACTGCCACACCGAGCGTGACGCTGAAACCGGGGTCATGGTGCACCGCTACGGGCCCCACATCTTCAACACCAACAGCGATGAAGCCTGGCAATACGTTAACCGCTTCACGCCGTTTCGGCCCTTTATCAACAGGGTCAAGGCGGTCACCCACAAAGGGGTGTTCAGCCTGCCGGTGAACCTGCATACCATCAACCAGTTCTTTGGCGAGGCGTTCAGCCCGGCCGAGGCCCGCACTTTTGTCGAAGGCCTGGGGGACGACATTGCCGAGCCGGCCAACTTCGAAGAACAAGGCCGCAAGCTGCTGGGCTCGGCGCTGTATGAAACCTTCTTTGACGGCTACACCCGCAAGCAGTGGGGCTGCGAGCCCAGCGAGCTGCCGGCCTCGGTGCTAAAACGCCTGCCGGTGCGCTTCAACTACGACGACAACTACTACAACGCTCGCTACCAGGGCATCCCCGAGGCAGGCTATACCGCCATGGTGGAGGCCATTTTGGACCACCCCGGCATTAAGGTAGAGCTGGGCCAGGCCGTAGCACCGGGGGACGGCGCGGGCTTTGACCACCTGTTCTGGAGCGGCCCGCTGGACCAGTACTTCGGTTGCCAGCTGGGCAAGCTCGGGTATCGCACCGTCTACTGGACCGAACAGCGTTTCGATGGCGACGCCCTGGGCAACGCTGTGCTCAACTACCCGGATATGAGCGTGCCCTTTACCCGCAAGCACGAGCACAAGCACTTCACCCCCTGGGAACAGCACGACAAGACCATCGTCTTTACCGAGTTCAGCAAGGCCACTGAGGATGGCGACATCCCCTACTACCCGGTCAGCCGCCCGGCCGACAAAGCCCTGTTCGGGCAATATGCGGCGCTGGCCAAGCAAACCGCCGGGGTGTCCTTTATCGGCCGGCTGGGCTCGTATCGCTACCTCAATATGGATTTGGTGATCCTCGAAACCCTGGCCTTTGCCCGGGCCTTCAAGGCCGACCCCGGCCTGACTTTCCCCCCCGCCGTTGAGGAGATGCTGGCGCAATGAAAAACCTGGTGATCTGTTGTGTCGGGGACGGCTCCTTGCATCCCCAGTGGCTGGAAGGCCAAAAGGACTTTGATTTGTTCCTGATTTACTTTGGTGACCAGTCGGGTCTCTACCGGGAGCAATGCCAGCATTATGCCGAGGCAAAGGGCAGCAAGTGGCAGCTGCTGAGCAGCCAGATCGCGGCCAATTGGGATTGGATCAAAGAGTACGACGCCATCTGGTTGCCCGATGACGACATCAAAACCGATGCCGCCAACATCAACCGCATCTTTGCCCTGTTCCACCAGTATCAGCTGAAGCTGGCTCAGCCAGCGCTGACCCAGGACAGCTACATCAGCCTCAAGATCACCCGCCAGCGGGATTGGGCCCAGCTGCGCTTTACCAATTACGTTGAAGTGATGGTGCCGGTGATGACCAGCGACACCCTGGAGATGTTGCTGCCCACCTTTACCCTCAACAAGACCGGTTGGGGCGTGGATTACTACTGGAACAAGCTGGTGCGTGAGCGCGGCTGGGGCCCGCTTGGCATTATCGATGCCGCGGCGGTCACCCACACCCGGCCGGTCAATCCCGAAGGCGGCTACTACCAGGCCATGGGTATCAGCCCAGGCCAGGAGCGGGACGAGATCATGCGCCGCTACAAGCTCAGTAAGAAAAAGCGCCATTACGGCGCTGTGATGGAGCTGGCGGGTCGGGCAGTCAAACTGCGTTGGCTGCCCTACATCTTCTGATCAGAACCGCTTTTGGATCGACAGGGTGGCGCTTTGGATGTCGAAGTAGACATCTTGCCGCCCTGCCGGGTCGCTAGGCTCCTTGTCGCGGGCCAGCTTGTCGGCCTTGCGAAAATCCAGCCCTATCGACCAGCCTTGGTAGGGCAGTTTGTAGCTGACACCGGCCCCGTAGTAATAGCCATAGGCCGGGCGGGTGTCAGACAAGCGGGCGCCCCCCAAAAAGCCGTGCACCTCGAAGCTGTCACCCAGCGGATAGTGATAATCCAGGGCCCGCAGCCCCAAAAGGTTGCGGCCGTTGCTGCGGTCCCAATCCAGGGCCACGCCAAAAAGGCCATTGCCGGCCGGGCGATAGACGCCAGCCATCAGGTGCGGGGTAACCTCGCTGCTGCGGTTAAAAGGCTCCATGGTGGGCGAGCCCAAATCCACCTTCTCGCGGCTGAAATTGGCCCCCACTTCGGTCATAACCGTGGTGGCGGAGGCCTCAAAGGTCATCAGGCCAGCCAGGGCCAAAAATGCGATTTTCTTCATTGTCGATTCCTTACCAACGGATATAGCCGCTCAGCATGGCGGAGCTGTCGCCAAAGACGTCGCGTTGCACTGTCACTTCACCGCCCACCATGTAGCGGCGCCAAACCGTTGAATAGGCGGCGCTTAGCTGCTGGAAGCGGCTGTAATCGATGCTGGAGTAGCCCTGGTTTTGCAGGGTGCGGTATTTAAAGCGCCACATGTCGGTGGCAGAAGGGGTCCAGCCGAGGATCAGGGTATGGGCTTGGGCGCCGACGCCGTCGCCAAACTGGCGCTCGGTGGCGCCCCAGTGACCGATGATCACCCCTTTATTGCTAAGACCATCCTGGTAGATGTGATGCACATACCAGCTGTTCTGCCACTCAGAAAACTCGTAGGTGAGATCCCAGTTGTCGGCGATACGAGGGATATAAAGCCCGCCAGACAGCGAGACATTACCCAGGCGCCAGTTTGTGGCATGGGAGGTGTCTTCGCCAGCGTACTCGAAATAGAGGTTAAAGGGGGTGTCGCCGTCAAAGTGGAACTGGGTGGTAACAGACGCCGCCTGGTTACCGAATTCGGTGTCCTCGTTGACCCCCTGGCCGGTGTTGTCGTTGCCGGTGGGGTTAAAAAACGCCTTGCCGATATCACTCAGGGAGTCGCCGCCACGGGCGCCACCGCCAAACTGCATGATGCGGTTAAAGCCGATGGACCAGCCGTCCAGAGGCTCCATGGACAGGTGCAGCCCGGTTATCTTCGGCTTGCCGGCGGTGTAGCCACCTTGGTAGGCGATGTGGCTGCTGTATGACATCTCCCCCACGAAGAATTCGTAGCGGATATTGAAATCGGTCAGTGGCCGGGTGTTGGACAAGGTGATGCCCGGCATGTTCTCGGCCTGGGTCGACAACAACATAGCGCTGTCGTGCATCGGCGAGTACCAGTGCGAGCGGTAGCCGATATCGAGCTGGGCCCAGTCAAAACCCAGAGACAGCATGGTGTCCACCGGCTGGGCGTTGTCTTCAGTGAACTGGCCGCCGACGGTGACGATGCCGTAGTCGGAGAACTGCCAATAGCCGCTGACATCCACCCGCAGGTTATCGTCAGAGCTCAGGCCGCGCTGGTTTGGGTCCAGGGTTTTACCGTCGCCGGAGTCGACCCGGGCAGTCAGGCTGGCCTGGGTCAGCGACAGCCGCTGTTTGTAGCGCTCCAAAAAGCGTTTGATCTGGCCGCAAAGGGCCTGGTCCTTACCACAAATGGCTGGCAGGGCGTCTTGCACCTCGGCGGCGCTATAGGGTTTTTTCAGAGGCGCGCGGCCGGCAATGGCCATGGCCCGCTCCACCTGGTGCTCCAGCTCGGGGTACTGGTTGAGGGGCAAATAGGGGCTGACACCCTTGGCGGCGGCAGCGGTGCTGACCAGCACCAGTGAGGCCAGGGCGCTAAGGCGTAACAACATGGATTTATCCTTGTCTCTGTTGGACTTTTTCTAACAAAGCCTTTGCAACATCGGGATGAACGAACTGCGAAACGTCGCCGCCGTGAAGGGCCACTTCCTTGACCAGAGTCGAGGAGATAAAGGAATTTTCTTCGGCCGGGGTCAAAAACACCGACTCCAGATCCGGCTTGAGGCGGCGGTTCATATTGGCCAGCTGGAACTCGTATTCGAAATCCGACACCGCGCGCAGGCCGCGGATCAGCACCGTTGCCTGGTTCTTACTGGCAAAGTCGATCAGCAACCCGGAAAAGCCTACCACCGACACGTTACTCAGATGCGACACCACCTGCTTGGCCAGTGCCACTCGCTCGTCGAGGCTGAACATGGGTTTCTTGGACGGGTTGGCGGCAACGCCGACAATCACCTGGCTGAACAGCCTTGAAGCCCGCTCCACCAAATCGGTATGGCCGTTGGTGATGGGGTCGAAGGTTCCGGGGTAGATCACCCTGACAGTCATAGCTGGCTCCTGGCTATCATCCTTGGCTGCCGATATCGACGACGATCTTCTCGAATCGGCCTTCGGTTTGTGCGGCGAGAATACTATAGGTCAGCGAGTTAAGGCCATCGCGGGCCGGGTCCAGTTGCAAACGTAACATACTGTTGCGCCGGTGGCGGTTGGCGCTAAGCTGCGGCGACACCCGCTTTTGGGTGGCTTTGGTGAAATGCTGCGACTGGGGGTTGGCCAAATCCCGGTAAACCCCTTGGTAATCGGCAAAGCAGCAAAGGCCCTGCATCAGCAGCCGGAAGAAGAAGTCGTCGTCTTCCTTGCCCCAGCCCCAGTATTGGTTGGACAAGCCATTGGCGGCAAAGGCATGTTCCTTGCGAAAGGTGATGGCGCCGGAGAAGTAGTGGTCTTTGTATTCGGTTTCACGTCTGTGGGTGGTTTGCAGCTTGGTCACCAGCCGCAGCGGCAGGCTGGGGCAGCGGTAGTCGGCGTTGACCGGGATATTGTCCACATCGTGGATGCAGTAATAGTCGCTGTCGGCGGCGGCGTGGAGGATGCCGGTGTTGATCAGCCGGGCCTTGTTGAAGATGCCGTCGCCGGCTTGCTCCACCACCAAAATGCGGTAATCGATGTGTTGGCCATCGAGCTGCGCTTCCAATGCCGGGCGCAGCGCCGCCAGGTGCTCGTCACGGTTACGAAAGGGGATGATCACCGTCAGCTTCTTGCCTTCTTCAAAGGCAAACTCGCTGGGCTGGCGGGAGCGGCGCAGGTCTCTTGCGGCCAGCCAGGGCATCTTCAGGTTGTAAACCGGTACCGGCCGGTACCGGCCTTGGCTGCCTGCAAGGGCGGGGTCAGTGCCGACCCGGCCCCGGGGTAAAAAACGGTTGAGCAGTCTTTTTAACGCATTCTGGGCCGGGAACCTGGGGGACGACACGTCTTGGCATTCCTTGGTCTGGTAAAGGCGGGGCGCGCCGCCATCTTGAGCGCTGAGTATATCAGCGCCGGGGCGGAGCCAGTACCTCATAGCGGTATCCCAAGTGAATGGCAGACATAAAAAAGGAGCCAAATGGCCCCTGATATACTCTTCGTTTTGTTCTTTTAGTTTTGATCGTGGCTGCCACCACCACCACCACCAGTGCCGCCACCTGAGCCGGTTCCAGGAGTTGCAGGAGAGGTACACTGACTGGCGTTTACTACTGCGAAGGAAGAGACTTTGTCGTTAAAGCCATAGTCCACCAGAGTCGAAACATTACTGCCTTTAATCTGAATACTTGCACCTGATAAATTGGAGTCCTGATAAAGAATCACGCAGGCATCACTTCCCAATTTGATGGATGTCAGCTTGTCATTAAGGTTATGTGACCAGTTGGCGTCATCTATGCGGTTTGCGATATAGCCGATTGGAAGACTGATGCTTGTACCTGAATAGTTACTATCTACAAAAAGCGTCGTGAGGTCGCTGTTATCGCAACTATAGGTATTTACGACATGAAGCGAGGACGTTTGATCGTTAAACCCATATGCTATCAAATCCGGATACTCCCCCGGCCCGAAGAATTTTTGGGTTCCTTCAAATCCTTTATCTTTGAACAAAATAGCGCAATAGCCATTGGCCACCTTCAATGATGATATAGAGTCATGAAGATCATAAGTTGCTTGAGTTGAGTTAACTGAGGCTGCTCCGACTATTGATGCCGACTGGCCTGAAAAATTTGAGTCCTTGTAAAAGGTTGCGGACGTCACTGAAGCGGACGCAGCTAAAACGCTCAGGGGAGTGCATGAAATGAATGCGCTAAGCAATAAGATCCTTTTCACTTTAAAATCCTTCTCCTAAATAGAATTGCATCAATGCCCCATCTTTGGGACTACTTACTACCTATCCACATTTATGAAATCTGAAAAAGCTGACATTCCAAGCAGCTTGTAATAGATTGATTCATAAGTTATAGACTTGCTTTTCAATGACGAATGTCCCCGGTATTTGTGCTATGTTGGCGCCGATTTTAAGGGGAGATAACGCCATGAAACTGCTGGTGATCAGTTCCTACAAAGACACTTGGAACTCGGTGCGGCCGGAAGCCGAGATGCTCATTGGCTTAAAAGAGCACGGCATCGAGCTGGAAGTGATGACCCAGGGCGACGCCGAATATGTGCGCCGTTTCGAAGAAATGGGCGTGAAGGTCCACCCCTATCACCCCAAGAAGAAATTCAGCCTGGCCAGCATCAAATACATTCGCCGGGTACTGAAAGAGGGCCGCTTTGACGCCGTTTACGGCTTTAACAACAAGGCCATCTGCAACACCAACTTTGCCGCCATCGGCCTGCCGGTGAAAGTGCTCACTTACCGTGGCCAGACCGGCAACATTGAGAAGTGGAACCCCGCCGGTTATCTCACCCACCTCAACCCGCGGGTAGACCGCATCGTCTGTGTGGCTAAGGCCACCGAGGTGGATTTGCGCCCTCAGGTGTGGGGTAACAAGAACAAGGTTTGCACCGTTTATAAGGGCCACGACCTCGCCTGGTACAACGACACCCCGGTGGATTTGAGCGAATTTGAGATCCCCGAGGGCGCCTTTGTGATGGGCTCGGTGGCCAACCTGCGGCCCCGCAAGGGGTTGCCGGTGTTGATGGAAATGACTCATCAGTTGCCCGAGGACGCCAACATCCACCTGTTGCTGGTGGGCGGCGGCATGGACAAGCCCGAAGTGCAGGCGATGATTGACGCCAGCCCCATGAAGGGCCGCATCCACCTGGCCGGCTTTCGTAAAGACGCCCCGGCCATTATCGCCGGCTGCGATGTCTCTATCCTCGCCTCAACCAAGCGCGAAGGCCTGCCCAAGACCGTGATTGAAGCCATGGTCTACGGGGTGGCGCCCATAGTGTCTGACACCGGCGGCAGCGCCGAGCTGATTGAAGACGGCATCAGCGGCATCAAGATAGCGCCGGGTGATGTAAAGGCCATGGCCGAAGGGGTAATGCGCCTTTTCAATGACCGCGAGCTGTGCCGCGCCATGGGCGAAAATGCCCGCCAGCGCATTGGCGAGCATTTTAACGTGGCGCAGTCAGCCAGGGATCTGGCCAAGGTCATCAAAGACACCGTTAACGGCGCGTTTTAAGCCACAGTGCCGCGTATTTGTTGAAGGAATAATGGGCGGCGAACACGGCCAGCAAAAAGCCGTGTTTGCCGTCCATAAAGCCGCGCTGGAACACGAACTTTCGTAAAAAGGTCGACATGCTGTGCAGCACTGCCGACGACACCCCCGCCTTTTTCCCCTTGCGCGCCTTGTTATCGGCCCAGTCGTTGGCGTAGCGCACCGACTTTTGCAGGTAACTGGTCAGGTCGCCGGTGGTGTAGTGCAAAAGGTGCCCGGGCAGGTCTTTGACCTTGGCACCTTTGCAGTCCACCTTTTCATGCACCAGGGCATCGTCGTAGCGGTATTCGCTATTGCGGTGCAGCCGCACGATGCGGTCCGGGTACCAGCCGGAGGTCTTGATAAAGCGGCCGAAAAAATCGGTGAGCCGGTTGGCGCGGTACACCTGCTGCGGGGTGCTGTCCTCAATGGCGGCCAGAATGCCGGCTTTGAGCTCCGGGGTGACCACCTCGTCGGCGTCTATCCAGAATAGCCATTCCCCTTTTGCATGCTGCTGGGCCCGTTGGCGCTGGGGGCCAAAACCGGGCCAGCCGTCACTTTGGAAAATACGGGCGCCAAAGGCTTCGGCCTGGGCCAGGGTGTCGTCGGTGGAGCCGGAGTCCAGCACCACAATCTCATCGACGAAATCGAGGCTTTTCAGGCAATTTGGCAAGTCCTTGCCGACATTTTTGCTGATGATCACCGCAGAAAGTTTCATGCAAGGGTCTCCAGCACCTGCTCGACACCAATTTCGGTCAGGCACCGGTAATGGCCAAAGCGGCAGGTGCGCTCAAAGCAGGGGCTGCATTCGATGGGGTGGCGCACTATGGTGGCCTTGCCTGTGAGTGGCGGCGTGAAATCCGGGCTGGTGGAGCCGTAAATGGCCACCACCGGCGCGCCGGCAGCGGCGGCAACGTGCATCAGCCCCGAGTCGTGGCTCACCACCTGTTGGCAGTGGGCGAACAGATCCACGGTGTCTTCCAGGCGGGTCTTGCCACAGAGGTTGAAAACAAACGCTTGGCCGTCGCTTATCACCTGACCGGCGTCCACATCCTTGGGGCCGCCCATCACCCACACCTGATAGCCTTTGGCCACCAGCCGGGCGGCGAGGGTGCGGTGGCTTTCCAGCGGCCACTGCTTTGAGGGGCCGTATTCGGCGCCTGGGCACAGCGCTATTGCTGGCTTATCCAGCGGCAGTGCCAGTTTGGCCATCACCGCCTTGAGGTTGTCTTTATCGATGATCAGCGCCGGGCTCGGCACCTCGAACTGGTAACGCTGGTAGTCAGCTTTGCTGACCCCCATGGCCATGTAGCGCCACACCGTTTTGTCGGTAACGACATTGCCACTGCGGGTAGGGCGGCGTTTGCGGGCATCGCTCAGCATAAAGCTCCGCCCTTCGCCGCTAAAACCAACCCGCTCGGGAATGCCGGCCATAAAGGGAATCAGCGCCGATTTAAAGGAGCGGGGCAGCACCAGGGCCTTGTCGTAGCCTTCTTTTTTTAAGGTTCTGGCCAGTTGCCATTGGCCCTTGAGGTTGAGCTTGCCGTGGCCCCAAGGGGCGGCAATACCCCGGCGCACCTGCGGCATACGGGCGATGATCGGCAGCGACCAGCCCGGTGCCAGCACGTCGATAACGGCATCGGGGTGGCGCTTTTGGATATCGATGAACAGTGCCTGGGCCATGACCATGTCACCGACCCAGGACGGGCCCACTACCAGTAGCTTCATGCCTTGGCGTCGAGCCATTGCAGGTATTCGCCAACCCCTTCGGCCACGGTTTTGAAGGGCTCTTTGTAGCCCACGGTGCGCAGCTTGCTGATGTCGGCCTGGGTAAAGCTCTGGTAGCGGCCTTTAAGCTCGTCGGGGAAGGGGATGTATTCCACCTGGCCCTTGCCGTGGTGCGCTATTACCGCTTCGGCCACGTTCTGGAAGGGCTCGGCGCGGCCGGTACCCAGGTTGAAGATGCCGGACAAATGCGGGTGGTCGAAGAACCAGAGGTTGACCTTGCACACGTCGCCTACGTAGACAAAATCGCGCTGCTGGCCGCCGTTGGGGTAGCCGTCGTAGCCTTCGAACAGGCGCGGGTTTTTGTCTTCCAGCAGCTGGTTGTGCAGGTGATAGGCCACCGAGGCCATCTTGCCCTTGTGGTGCTCGCGGGGGCCATAGACATTGAAGTAACGAAAGCCCACCACTTGGCTGTCGGCCTGGGGCAGGATGCGGCGCACGTACTGGTCGAACTGCCACTTGGAGTAGCCGTAGACGTTGAGCGGGCCTTCGCATTCGCGGTCTTCGCGAAACTCTTCTGAACCGCCATAAACGGCGGCGCTGGAGGCATAGAGGAAGGGCACTTCCCGCTCCAAACACCAGTGCAGCAGCTCCTTGGAGTACTCGTAGTTGTTCTCCATCATGAACTTGCCGTCCCACTCGGTGGTGGCAGAGCAGGCACCTTCATGGAAAATGGCATCTACGGGGCCGAACTCGTCGCCGGAAACGATGCGGGCGATGAAGTCGTCTTTGTCCAGGTAATCGGCGATGTCCAAGTCGGCGAGATTCTTGAATTTGGTGCCGTCGGTGAGGTCGTCCACCACCAGAATGTCTTTATAACCACGCTCGTTGAGCGCCTTGACGATGTTAGCGCCGATAAAACCGGCACCCCCCGTTACGATGATCATCAATTTCCCCTGTGTGCCAAGCGCATTGGCTACATGGTAGACTCTGGTTAATTTGGCTAGAAGGCCTAAGCATGTGAAAACCAGAGACAAAATTCTGAAAGCCAGCCTGGCGCTGTTTAACGAAAAGGGTGAGCGGAACGTCACCACCAACCATATTGCGGCGCATCTGGGTATCAGCCCAGGGAATTTATACTACCACTTTCGCAATAAGGAGGACATTGTCCACGCCATCTTCGGCGAGTACGTGCGCCACCTTGAAACCGCCTTTACCCCCAAGGAAAACGGCCCCACCCTGGACGTGCTGATGTCTTACCTGGACGGGGTTTTCTACACCATGTGGGAGTTCCGGTTCTTCTACGCCAGCCTGCCCGATATCCTGGCCCGCAATCCGGCCCTGCATCAGGAATACTTTCTGGTGCAAACCCAACTGGCCGACCGAGTGGTGGCGATACTCCATACCCTCAAGGCCGAGGGCATTCTTGCCATCGACGAGGCCGACCTGCCCGATCTGGCCCATACGGTGAAGATCATGGTCACCTTCTGGATTAGCTACCAGACCACCCAGGCAGTGGACGCCGCCATTACCCGGCCGGTGATTTACCAGGGAGTATTGAAGGTACTGTTCCTCATTCGCCCCTACCTGGCGCCGGATGCCCGCGACACCATTGCCCGCCTCGAAGATCACTACCGCCGCCTGGCCCTTCGCACCCGCTAAGGCCACGGCCGACGGGGCTGTCAGGGCTGCTTGACGAAAGCGTCAAGCAGCTGGCCCTGGTCCGACTGTTTCTTGCCCCGGTATTCGCTACAATAGCGCCGAAATCGATTTTTCGGAGCCACCCATGAGTGCCAAGCTGTTCGACCACCTGCGCCAGGAACTGGCCACTTTGAAAGAAGAAGGCCTGTACAAAGACGAGCGCATCATCACCAGCGCCCAGCAGGCTGCCATCCACGTCGGTAACAAGGACGTGCTGAACTTCTGTGCCAACAACTACCTGGGCCTGGCCGACCACCCTGAGCTCATCAAGGCCGCCAAGGCGGGCCTGGACACTCACGGCTTCGGCATGGCCTCGGTGCGCTTTATCTGCGGCACCCAGGACAACCACAAAGTGCTGGAGCAAAAGATTGCCACCTTCCTGAACATGGAAGACGCCATCCTCTACAGCTCCTGCTTTGACGCCAATGCAGGCCTCTTTGAAACCCTGCTGGGCCCGGAAGATGCCATCATCTCCGACGAACTGAACCACGCCTCTATCATTGACGGCGTGCGCCTCTGTAAGGCCAAGCGGTTCCGCTACAAAAACAACGACATGGCCAGCCTCGAAGAGCAGCTCAAAGCGGCCGATGCCGCCGGCGCTCGCTTCAAGCTCATTGCCACCGACGGCGTGTTCTCCATGGACGGCATCATCGCCGACCTGCCCGGTGTTTGTGACCTTGCCGAGAAATATGACGCCCTGGTGATGGTGGACGACTCCCACGCCGTGGGTTTTGTCGGCCAAGGTGGCCGCGGCGTACACGAATTCCATAACTGCCTGGACCGGGTACACATCATCACCGGCACCCTGGGCAAGGCCCTGGGCGGCGCCTCTGGCGGCTACACCGCCGCCAGCAAGGAAGTGGTGGACATGCTGCGTAACCGCAGCCGCCCCTACCTCTTTTCCAACTCCCTGGCCCCGGCCATTGTCAGCGCCTCCATCAAGGTGCTGGACATGCTGGGCGAAGGCAGCGAGCTGCGCCAAAAACTCTGGGACAACAGCGCTTACTTCCGTGAGCGCATGAGCGCCGCTGGTTTCACCCTGGCCGGTAAAGACCACGCCATCATCCCGGTGATGCTGGGCGACGCCAAGCTGGCCAAGGCCTTTGCCGACAAAATGCTGGAAAAGGGTATCTACGTGGTGGGCTTTAGCTTCCCGGTAGTGCCCAAGGGCCAGGCCCGTATTCGCACCCAGATGTCTGCTGCCCACAACCGCGAGCAGCTGGACAAGGCTATCGACGCCTTTATCGCCACAGGCAAAGAACTGGGCGTGATTTAACCGAATTTCGCCCGCAAGGGTTCTGGAGTGTAAGCCATGAAAGCGCTCAGCAAACTGCATTCACAAGAAGGGATCTGGATGGTCGATGTGGAGAAACCCGAAATGGGCCACAACGACGTGATGATCAAGATTAAAAAGACCGCCATCTGCGGCACCGACATGCACATCTACAAGTGGGACGAATGGGCGCAAAACACCATTCCGGTGCCCATGGTGGTGGGCCACGAGTACGTGGGCGAGATTGTCGCCATGGGCGAGGAAGTGCGCGGCTACAAGATTGGCGACCGCGTTTCCGGTGAAGGCCATATCACCTGCGGCCATTGCCGCAACTGCCGCGCTGGCCGTGTGCACCTGTGCCGCAACACCACTGGGGTCGGTGTTAACCGTGCCGGCGCCTTTGCCGAATACCTGGTTATTCCGGCTTACAACGTGTTCAAACTGCCCGACAACATCCCTGACGAAGTGGCCGCCATTTTCGACCCCTTCGGCAACGCCGTGCACACCGCCCTGAGTTTCGATTTGGTGGGTGAAGACGTGCTTATCAGCGGCGCCGGCCCCATCGGCATCATGGCCGCGGCCATTGCCCGTCACGTCGGTGCCCGCCATGTGGTGATAACCGACGTCAACGAATACCGCCTGGAGCTTGCCAAGAAGATGGGCGCTACCCGCGCCGTTAACGTCGCCAAGGAAAACCTCAAGGACGTGATGAAAGAACTGGGCATGACCGAAGGCTTCGACGTGGGCCTGGAGATGTCTGGGGTACCGTCCGCCTTCAGGCTGATGCTCGACACCATGAACCACGGCGGCAAAATTGCCATGCTGGGGATTCCGCCTTCCGACATGGCCATCGACTGGAACAAGGTGATCTTCAAGGGCCTGGTTATCAAAGGCATCTACGGCCGGGAAATGTTCGAAACCTGGTACAAGATGGCCTCTTTGGTGCAATCGGGCCTGGATCTCACCCCCATCATCACCCACCAGTTCAAGGTGGAGGAGTTCCAGAAAGGCTTTGACACCATGGGCTCCGGCCAAAGCGGCAAAGTCATTCTCGACTGGAGCTAAACAAAAAAACCGGCCAAAAGGCCGGTTTTTTTATCACCCTCTCCCTTAACTGCGGGGGCTGGTGGCTATCTGGTAGAGCACCGTGGTGCCGGACACCTCATGGCCGACAATCAGCATCGGCTCGCCGCTTGGGGAGTCTTCGGTGCTGACAAAGTGCACCCCTTCCGGGCCCAGGTCGCCGGCGGCTTCCAGGGTTTCGGCGGCAAAATCGCGGCTGTTGATGTAGTCCTGAAACACAGGCGCGGCCGGGTCGGTGACGTCGTAGACCATGATGCCGCCGATGCGCTCCAGGCCCACAAAGGCAAAGTGCTGCTCGCCGATGGTGCCCACCGCTATGCCTTCCGGCTCGGGGCCCTTGTTGTCGGAGCGGCTGTCGAAGCTGTCTTGCTCTTCGTTATCGGAGTTGAAGTCTTCTGGCAGGGCCTCGGCCAGGTATTGCTCGAAGGCATCGCCGCTGTCCCACACCTGGCTGACCACGCCGCCTTCGTCCTTCCAGACGCTAAAGGAGCGGCCACCGAAGCTGTAGAGCTGGGTGTAGAAGCCGGTGGTGGCGTCCTGGCCGAGGGTGGTGGTGACCTGCAAACGGCCCAGGTTGGCGTTGTCTTGCAAGCTGGCGTCGGCAAAGACGGTTGGGTCGAGAGCCAAGTCTTTAACCCGGGCTTCTTCGGAGAAGCCGTCGTAGTCGCGGCTGTCGCCTTCGTTGGCGGTGACCAGGTAGGTAACGCCGTCAACGGTGAAGCTGGCCACCGAGTCGGGCATGTACATGCCCATCACCGGCCAGGTTTTGATGTTGATGGCATCGTCTTTGTCGGAGGCGTCCAGGCCGTTGCCTTCGACACTGTGGTCTTTAAAGCCCAGGGCCGAGATGCCGGTGATGCTGGCAGAGGCCAAGTCCACCACCGCCACGGCGTTGTTTTCCTGCAAGGTCACATAGGCTTTGGTGCTGTCGCTGCTGACGGCGATGTATTCGGGTTCGAGGTCTTGGCTGACGCTGGCATTGGGGCCAAAGATGCGCACGCCGCTCGCCATCAAGCTGTCTTTTTGCGCGTCAAAGGCGTTGAAGTTGAGCTGTTTGACGTCTTCTGGCTTGAGGCTGGCCGCTTTGGTCAGGGGGTCTTCGCCTAAGTCCACCAGGGTCACCGAGCCTTCGGGGTCGTTGTCGTAGGCGGCGTTGGGCTCGCCTTCGTTGGCGCTCAGCACATAACGGCCGTCGGGGCTGAAGGTCACCATATCCGGCAGGGCGCCGGCGCCCACAAAGCCCAGCGCCTGCAGGCCATCGGCCTTGTAGAAGGCGATGTAACCCGCGGCTTGCTTGTTGTCGTTCTCCACCGCGACGGCCACTAGGCCGTTTTTCACCGCCACCGAGTTGACGCCGCCGATGGCTTCACCGATGAGGGCGGCCACGTCCAGGGTGGCGGTCTTGGTGGGGGTGGCCGGGTTGGCGGCGTCCAGCACGTCCACGGTGCCGGCGGCAGCGTTAATCACAAACAGCTGTTTGCTGGCCGGGTCAAAATCGACGATTTCGGCGGCGCTCTCGCCAATCACGCCGGCGCTGTAGCGGCCCAACACCGACAATTTGATGTCGACCTTGGCCGGAGCCGGCTCAGGCGTAACCACCGGCGGCGTATCGTTATCGTTGTCATCACAGGCGCTCAGGCCTAAAAGGGCCAGGGCGATAAGGGAAAAGCGTTTGGTCATGGCTGCACACCTCAGGGTTTTTGATGGCGCACACCCTAATGGTGAGTTGTTTCATTGATGTGACTGGTTTTTCCTTTTCGCTACATCTGCGATGAGCGGTAGCAGGGGGAGGTTAAAGGCGGGAGATAAAAGGGGGAGGCGAATTCACCCTCTGCCATGCCGGTTGGCGCCGGGATCTGGTATCTTGCGCGAATAATCAACCGTATGCCGCCCCGGCGGGGCATTGGAAAGGGCGCCAGTGACAGCTGCCAAGAATGCGATCTGCTTTGTAAACACCAATGGCCAGTGGGGCGGGGGCGAGAAATGGCACCTGTCCACCGCCTGTTATTTCAGGGATCAGCAGGTCCCCACCCTGATGGTGACCAACCGCGATTCGGCCCTGTACCGGGCAGCCACCCAAGCGGGCTTTTCGCCCCTGGCCATGCAAATTGGCAACCTCAGCCTGCTAAACCCGCTCAAGCTGTTTAAATTGGTTAACTTTTTCAAAGACAACGGCGTCAGCACCGTGGTGCTGAACCTGCCGTCCGATGCCAAGTTTGCCGGTCTTGCCGCCAGGCTTGCCGGGGTCAGGCACATTGTCTACCGGCGCGGCATGCCCAAAAAGCCCAGCGCCAGCGCGCTCAATAAATGGCTGTTCAACGACGTTATCACCCATGTTGTCGGTAATTCCCAGGAGATCGTCGACAAGATGGTCAAGGGTAATGAGGCCTGGTTCCCGGTGGCTAAGACCAGCATCATTTACAACGGGGTCGATACCCGGCTGCCCTTTCCCGCGCCCAAGGCGCTGGCGGCCGATAAGGCGCCGCTGGTCATCGGCAGTGTCGGGCGGCTGGTGGACCAAAAGGGCCAGCTGTGGCTGGTGGAGATCTGCCAGCGCCTCAAGGCCAAGGGCCATCAGGTGCGTATCGATATCGCCGGTGAAGGTGAAAAACGGGCGGAGCTGGAAGCGGCTATCGAGGCGGCGGGGCTGGGGGAGGATATCCGGCTGCTGGGCCATGTCAGCGATATGGCCGGTTTTATGGCGGCTATCGACCTGCTGGCCTTTACCTCCAAGTACGAAGGCAGCGCCAACACCCTGATCGAAGCCCTGTACCACGGAGTGCCGGTGGTGGCCTTTGACGCCTCTTCCAACCCGGAAGTGGTGGTGCACGGCCAAACCGGTTTGTTGGCCAAGGCCTTTGATGTGGCCGACATGGCCGCGAAAATTGAAGACTTGATCAATAACAAGACATTAACGGCGCAGATGGTGCAAAGTGGCCAGGCATTGGTGAAAAGCAAGTTCGACATGCACCGCAACCTGGAAAAACTGCTGGCCATTCATCGCCAACAGTAACGGCGTAGCCGGATAAAAATGGGCCCGGACCTGTTTTTTCCGTCCAGGCTGTCCACACTGGTTTAGGACCTAACAAAAAGACTGGGTAGTCATGAGCACTGTCTACGACATCTTCAAAAAAACCCTTGGCTTGCTATCCAAATACCGGCTGCCGCCGACGCCAGAGCATTACAGTCTCTGGTATGTCTATGTCAGCGAAGAAAATCCCGAGCTGAACCGGGCTCTGGACCAAACCCTGGCGAAAAACGACGAACTGGGCCCGAGCTCGGCGGCGCTTTTATACCAGGCGCACCTGGCCGACAGCCGCTGGCGCGACACCCAGGGCCTTAACGACAGCTTGCAGGCCCTGACGCAGGAGCTGAGCTCAACTCTGCAAGACACTCGCCAAGACACCGCCCAATTCCAGCGGGCCCTGAACGAGCGCTTTGCGCGCCTGAGCGGCATCGAGGATGGCAATATCAGCCTCGACACCTTGATGGACGAAGTGCGTAACCTGGTGAAAGACGCCAAGTGGATGAACGGCAGTGCCGATCACCTGCAAAGCCGGCTCAGCACCGCCGAAGACGAGGTGTCCAGGCTCAAAGAGGCCCTGGCCAAGAGCCGCGAAGAAGCGCTGGTGGACGTATTGACCGGCCTTCGCAACCGCCGCGCCTTCGACATGGAACTGGCCAGCATGACAGGCCCGGTGTCGCTTATCCTGCTGGACCTCGACCATTTCAAGGCCGTTAACGACAACTACGGCCACCTGCTCGGTGACCAGGTACTCAAAGCCACGGCCCGGCAAATCAGCCTGTTTTTAAAGGACGAAGCCCTGGCGTTTCGTTTTGGCGGCGAGGAATTTGCGGTGCTGGTGGATGCGCCACTGGCGGTGGCCCGGCGCAAGGCCGAGAGTCTGCGCAGCCTGATTGCCAAGGTCACGGTAACCGACAAACGCACCGGCCAGAAGATTGACAAAATTACCGCCTCCCTGGGGGTGGCCCAGGGCCAGGGCGGTGACAACAGCATTCAGCTGGTGGATAAGGCCGATGCCTTGCTGTACGAGGCCAAGCGCCTGGGCCGCAACCGGGTAATGCCGCTGTCCCTTTAAGGTCAGCGCCACAAAAAAGAGCGGGTTAATCCCGCTCTTTTTTTTGAGGTACGCAGCTGCGCTTATACACCGGGTGCAGGCCCCAGCGCAGCGACCAGGCATCGTACCGGGCCAGCCAGTTTTTAAACCAATTCACGTACCGAGCTCCGCTCAATCAATTCCGGATGCAGGGTCAGCACCTTGCTGTCGCTCTCTTCCTTATTGACCTTGGCCAGCAAAATCTTGGCGGCCTTGTGGCCGAGGCGATATTTGGGCTGATGGATAGTGGTCAGCGGCGGGCTGAAAAAGCCGGCCATGGGCACATCGTCGTAGCCGATAACCGAGAGATCTTCCGGCACGTGCAGGCCGGCCATATGGGCAGCGCTAATAACGCCAAGGGCCATGGGGTCGGAGAACACGAACAGCGCGGTGGGGCGGCTTTGCTGGGTCAGCAGCTGCTCCATGGCGGCGCAGCCCCCTTCAGGCTCGAAATCCCCTTCGAGGATCCAGTCTGGATTTATGGCAAGCCCTGCCTCTTTCATGGCCCGCTTAAACCCGGCTAGGCGCTCTACGGTCAGGCTCTTGCTGGCCGGGCCGGTGATGCAACCGATTGCCTTATGGCCTTTATCAATCAGGTGCCGGGTGGCCAGATAACCGCCCTGTTCGGCGTTGTCCTGGATGCGGTAGATATCCCCTTGGGTATCGCCCCATTCCATGATCACCTGCGGCAGCTCCGGGTGGGTGCCCAGCAGTTCGTAGACCTCGGAGGCGTCTTCGGAGAGCATCACCAGGATGCCGTCGACCCGCTTTTCAATCAGCATGCGCAGGCTGGCCTGCTGGCGGGCAACTTCGCCACCGGAGTTGGAGAGAATGAGGGTGTAACCCTGGGCGGAACAGGCCTCCTCAACCCCGCGGATCACCTCGGCGAAGAAGGGGTTGGTGGAGGTGGTAACCAGCATGCCGATAGTGCGGGTGCGGTTGACCTTGAGGCTGCGGGCGACCGCCGAAGGGGCGTAGTTGAGCTCCTTGATGGCCAGGAACACCCGTTCCTTGGTGGCTTCGGCCACAAAACGGGTGCTGTTGAGCACGTGAGAGACGGTAGAGATACTGACGCCAGCTTTGTTGGCGACATCTTTTATGGTGGCCATGAACTAATCCTGCGGGAGCTCTGCGTAAAGCTTAACCAAAACCCTTGGCCAAGTTAACGCCCACTGCCATTAAAGAGGTATGCTAGGGCAGCAAATCAAGAGAGGTATTGTATGGAGCAGTTCGCCCATATATCAATCGATGAAGCGTTTCATAAGCTCAATGATGGCCAAGCAAGGCTGGTGGACATCCGCGACGAGGCCAGTTTTGCCGGCGGTCATATCGATGGTGCCTACCATCTGACCAACGGGACCTTGCATCGGTTTATGACCGAAGCCGAGTTCGACACCCCTGTTATCGTCTGCTGCTACCATGGCGTGTCCAGCCAGGGCGCGGCGCAATACCTGCTGCAACAGGGCTTTGAAGAAGTGTACAGCCTCGACGGCGGCTTCGAAGCCTGGAGAAAAGCCTACCCCTATGTCCGCGACCAAGATACTGGGTCACTTTCCTGACCCGAGGCTGGCTCAGGGCTTTGTCGACTACCTGGCAACCCGTGGCGTAAAAGCCAGGCTGGCCTTAGCCGGTAGCGACGTTGCCGTTGAGGTGGCGCTGCCGGCGCCGGAGTGGCTCGATGAAGCCTGGCAACATTTCCTGACCCAACCCCACGACCCGCGCTACAGCTCGGCCAGCTGGCAAAGCGGCGGCGACAGGCCGTCGCCCTTTCGCTACAACAGCCAGTTGCAGTTGCGCTTTGTTGCTGGCCCCCTGACGCTGGGTTTGTTGGTGGTGTGCGTACTGGTGTACCTGCCGTGGATGCTGGGCTATGCCGGGCTCTATCAAGCACTGTCGTTCCCGGCCAGCCTCGATGCCGTTACCCTGACCAACGCCTACCGGCTGGTGACGCCGATTTTGCTGCACTTTTCCCTGCTGCATATCGGTTTCAACCTGCTGTGGTGGTGGCAGCTGGGCGGCATTGTGGAAAAGCAAGAAGGCAGCCTGCATCTGGCCCTTATCACCCTGGTGACCGGCTTTGCCGGCAACCTGGCGCAGTTTCTGGCGGCGGGGCCGGCCTTTGGCGGCCTCTCTGGGGTGGTGTACGGCCTGTTCGGGTACTTCTGGGTGTCGGGGCTACTCTACCCGCGGCGCGGCATCATGCTGCCCAACTCCCTGGTGCTGTTCATGCTGGCTTGGCTGGTGCTGGGCTTTGTGGGCATTGGCCTGCCCATTGCTAACCAGGCCCACCTGTGGGGCCTGGTAGCCGGCTGCGCCCTGGCGGCGCTGCCATTTAAGGGCAGTAAAGCTCAGTAATACAGATACTTGGTGAAGAGCAAATCGGCGACAATCGGCTCGCCGGTTTCTTTTAGCAGCAGGTCTTGAGTGGTTTTCAGGCAGGCTTTGCGGATCTGCTCGCGGCCCTGCAGGGAGCGGATATCGTCGCCGGTCTGGTTGCCGAAGATCTCGATAAGGGCGTCGCGGATCAGCGGCGCATGGTGCTCTACCAAATCCTTCTTGCTGTCGTCTTTGAGCATCAGCTGCACCGTCACCCGGATATAGCCCAACCTGTTACCTTGGCTGACATAGTTGGTGATGATGTCAGGCTCCAGCTCGTAATAGCCGTACTGGGTTGCTGCCTTGGCTTCACCGGCTTTTTCTTCCTCGGCGGCCTGCGCCAGGACGGGCAGGGCGGTGGTGGCAAGCAACAGCAGTGGTAACAGATAACGCATGGATGTCCCCTTTCAAAATTGGCGCTCATACTTTGCCAGTAAAGCACTTGGCTCGCCAGATGCCGGTGATATCATGGGGCACCTTCAAAACAAGCCTGTTCCCGCATGTGGTCTGATTGGCAGTGGATGTCAGTGGCTGAGGCCGAAGGTCTTGGCAGCCAGCAACGTGACTGGTTGCTTGACCAAGGCTCGCTGACTCGGCGTTTGAAACGCCACAGCAAACATTTCAGGGTCAAGTTACAGTCGTTGACCCAAATTGAACTCAATGCCCGGCAGCAAGCCTGGTTGTCGTTGCCGGCGGTGGTGAGCGAACGCACCGTGCTGCTGGAGGCCGACGACAAAACCTGCATTTACGCCCGCAGCCTCTTTGTCAGCCAGCAAGGTTTTACCAGCCTAGGCGAACAGCCGCTGGGTGAGCGGCTCTTTGCCGATGACGGCTGGACCCGAGGTGATATCCTGCTGGCCCAGGTAGAGGGTAGTGCCCTTGGGTTGGCAGCGCAGACCCTGTGGGCTCGCTGTTCTGATTTTCGTGCGCCTGGTCAAAGCCCGGTTTGGGTGATGGAAGTGTTTCTGCCCGCCGTCTTTGACCTTTGAGATGGAACCGATGAAAGAAAAATATAAAAGCTATATGCAGCTGATGCGCGCCGATAAACCTATCGGTTCGCTGCTTTTGTTCTGGCCCACCCTCTGGGCTTTGCTGGTTTCCTCCAACGGTTTGCCAGACCCTTGGATCACTTTCGTGTTTTTTGCCGGCGTGTTTTTGATGCGCTCGGCCGGCTGCGTGATCAACGACTTTGCCGACCGAAAGGTCGACGGCCACGTTAAGCGCACCGCCCAGCGGCCCCTGGCCCGGGGCTCGGTGACCAGCCGCGAGGCGATCATTCTCTTTGGTGTGTTGTGCCTGGTCTCCTTTGGCTTGGTGCTGACCCTCAACCGGCTCACTATCTTGTTGTCGCTGGTGGCCTTGGCCCTGGCCTTTAGCTACCCCTTTATGAAGCGCTTTACCCACCTGCCCCAGGTAGTGCTGGGCATGGCCTTTGGCTGGGGCATACCCATGGCATCGGCGGCGCAAACCGGGCGAATTGACGAGTCCATCTGGTGGCTGTTTGCCGCCAACATCGCCTGGACCGTGGCTTACGACACCTTCTACGCAATGGTGGACAGGGACGACGACATCCGTATTGGGGTGAAATCCACCGCTATCCTGTTTGGCCGCTCCGACAAGCTCATCACCGGTCTTCTGCAACTGGCGGCGTTGCTGATGTTGCTGCAAGCCGGGGTGGTGGCCAGCCTTGGGCTGCCTTATTACCTGGGAGTGCTGGCGATGGCGGTGTTCTTTGTTTACCAGCAATGGCTGGTGCGCAACCGCGACCGCGATAACTGCTTCAAGGCCTTTCTCAACAACAACTACGCCGGCATGGTGGTGGCCATGGGGATCTACGCCGATTACCTGATGCAATAAGGCAATGGCTTGTCGTAACGACAAGTAAAATGAATTGTCACCGGGCCCCGAACCTTCTAGCGTTCGGGGCCTTTGTATTTGGGGGGACCATGGACCAGAAACTGCAGGCGGTAATTGACGGATTGGCCAGTAACGGCTTTGTGGTGATCCCCCAGTGGCTGGACGACGAGCTGCGCGATGCCCTGCGTAGCGAACTGCTGGTGCGCCGTGACGAACTGACCCGGGCTGGCATCGGCCGCGAAAGTGACCACCAGCAGCGCCAAGATGTGCGCAACGACAACACCCTCTGGCTCGATGGCCTGTCTTTGCAGCAGCAGCGTTACCTGGGGTTGATGGACGAGCTGCGTCTGGCCATCAACCGCAGCCTGTTTCTGGGCCTTAATGACTACGAGTGCCACTTTGCCCACTACCCCAAGGGGCATTTCTACCAAAAACACCTGGACGCCTTTCGCGGACGCTCCAACCGGGTGGTGTCGGCGGTAACCTACCTCAATGCCTGGTGGCCACAAGGGGCCGGTGGCGAACTGGCCCTTTACGACAGCAACGACCAGCTGCTGGGCAAGGTGGACCCGGCGCCCGGCACTTTGGTGTGCTTTTTATCGGAAGAGTTTCCTCACGAGGTGCTGCCGGCGGGGGACGACCGCTACTCCATCGCCGGTTGGTTCCGCCGCGACGCCCATCCGCTGGCCTGAAAAAAAGCCGCTCGGTGAGCGGCTTTTTTGTGGTCAGTGTCAGCAATCTTTGCACAAGACGTGGCGCACCGTGTCGGCCACCTCGTTGGAGAGCAGGTTGAGCACCAGCTCGTCCAGGGCCTGGGCTTTGGGGGTGGGCAGCAGCTCGCTTTGCTCCCCAAGCACCACCAGTTCTGCCTCGCGCAAGGTAGCAGCCAGGGACGCGATGAGTTTTTTGTCGAAAAACTCTGGCGCCTGGATGCCAAAGAGCGCCGATAGCCGCTCGGCCACCGCCTGAGCGCGGTTCTCAAGCTCGGCCCGGCCCAGAGGCTCTGGGCTTCGCAGCAGCGTCAGCACGATGGCGTAGCGCTGCAAGGACTCTTCGATAACCCCGCTTAGCAGCCACAGCTTGCGATAGCCCGGGCGTTGGGGGCTGGCGGCCTGCCAATGCTCGCCATCAAGGCTCACCAGGCCTTGCTGCTCAAGAGCGCGAAGCAGCGCCTGGATATGCTCGCCAAGGGCCGCTTCATCAATCCCCATAAAGAGCTCGGCTTTCAGCAGCGGATAAAGCGCCAGCACCTGCTCGCAAAGGGTATCCATGCTTTTGGGGCCGTCCAGCAGCAGCCGCGCCACCAAAGAGGGCAGCATGTATAGATGCAGGATGTTGTTGCGATAGTAGGTCATGGCGATGGCCTGGGTTTCATCCAGGCTGATGAGCTCGCCAAGGCCGTCTTCGCTGACCTGGAATTTGTCGCCTTTGAGCACCTGCTCCAGCAGCGCCTTGCCGTCTTGCTCGGGCAGGGTGACATGAGCCGAGTAGGGCGCCTGGCGGGCCAGGGCCAGCAATAAATCCAACTGGTTTTCCAGCACTTCCCGCGACAGGGCCCGGCGCTCGGCGCACAGCAGCGCCAGCGACACCAGGGTCACGCCGTTAAGGGCCGCCGCGTCGTTGATGCGGGTCAGCATTTCATCGCCCAGGCGGTTGACCAGAGGGGTCAGCCAACTGGGTTTGGCGTCGGCATCGCCGCTGCTTTTACGCCAGTCCGGCACCTGCTCGGTGAGGTATTGGGACAAGGCAATGGGCTGGCCAAAATTGACAAAGCCCTGGCCAAAATCCTGGCGCAATGCCTTGATGGTGGATTTAAAGGCCTGCCAGCCTGACTCCTTCTCTTTGGAGTTGCCGCGCAGCTCCTTGAGGTAGGAGCCTACTTCCATCACGTGCTCATAGCCGATGTACACCGGCACCAGGCTGATGGGGCGCTCGGAAGAGCGCAGCAAACTTTGCACCGTCATCGCCAGCATGCCGGTTTTGGGCGGCAGTAGCCGGCCGGTGCGAGAGCGACCGCCTTCGGTGAAGTATTTCACCGAGTAGCCCTTTTGAAAGAGGCTGTAGAGGTACTCGCGAAACACCGTGGAATAGAGCTTGTTGCCCTTGAAGCTGCGGCGGATAAAAAAGGCGCCGCCCCGGCGGAACAGCGGCCCGGCCGGGAAGAAGTTGAGGTTGACCCCGGCAGCGATGTGCGGCGGCACCATGCCCTGCTGGTAAATCACGTAAGAGAGCAGCAGGTAGTCCATGTGGGAGCGGTGGCAGGGCACGAACACGATTTCGTTGCCATCGTGGGCCAACTGGCGCACCACCTCGGCATTGGACACCTTGATGCCCTTGTAGATGCGGTTCCAGATCCAGCCCAGCAGGCGGTCTAAAAAGCGGATAAAGCCGGGGGAGAACTTGGCGGCGATTTCCTGCAGGTACTGGTTGGCGCGTTGCTCGGCCTGGCCAAAATCTTCCTTGCGCGAACGTGCTTCGTCTTCGATGGCCCTTTTCATGGGCTCGGTCTTGAGCAGGGCGGCCAGCATGGTTTCGCGGTCGGGCAGGCGTGGGCCTGTCATCACCAGGCGCTGGCGGGAAAAATGCACCCGCGCCACCCGGGCCAGCTTGTGGCTGAGGTTGTCGTCGCTGTCGTCGCGCTGGTCCAAGAGATTGCGAAGGGACACCGGCCGGGCAAAGCGCACGAAGTTGTCACGGCCATAAAAGGCGATGATCAGCATCTTGCGCAGCCAGGAGGGGGAGTCGTAGTCAGACAGCATCGAGCCCAGCAGCGAGGGGTTTTCGTGACCCGGCTGGCGGCCCCAGAACAGGGAAACCGGCAGCAGCTGCACGTCTTGTTGGCGGTCTTCCCGCAAGGGTTTGAGCAGCGCTTTAAGGGCATCGCGGAAGTTGCCGTGGCGGCGCTTGCGGGTCAGCAAGGTTACCGGTTTATCCATAAACAGGCAGCGGGGCACCGTTTGGCCGGCCAATTGCAGCGGCGCTGTAGGGTCTGGCAAGCCCATGCCCAGGCACAGGCGGCGCACCGCCAGCAGATCGGACGCCGAAGCGGATTTAAAGGCGTAAACAATGGGCTTGCTGGGGTCCAGGCCAAGCTCCTTGACGGGATCTTGCGGTACCAGTTTGCTTTTAACGGTCAGTGAAACAGGCCACTTGAGGGCCTTGAGTAGAAAACTCGGCAGCACGAATATGTCCCGGAGAAGTTTTTAGCCGGCCGGCTAGCTTAGCAGAAGTCTTTGTCAAAGTCTTTGCAGCCGGGGTAACCTTGGGACGCAGTCCATGGCTGGATCTTTGAATGGCAGAATCACCTTATCGCCCCCATCTGGCGGCCCTGGAACGGGTTGTTGCCCTGGGGGGCGGCCACGGCCTGGGGCGGATGCTCTCGGCGCTCAACTTTCTGGGCCCCCGCCTTACCGGCATCGTCACCACCACCGACAACGGCGGCTCCACGGGGCGCCTGCGCCGCTCGCACCACTGCATCGCCTGGGGCGATGTGCGCAACTGTATCAATCAGCTGGTCACCCAACCCTCCACCGGTAGCCGCCTTTTTGAATACCGCTTCGGCGCCGAAGGGGAGCTGGGCGGCCATAACCTCGGTAACCTCATTCTGCTGGCGCTGGACGATCTCTGTGTGCGGCCGCTCGAAGCCATCAACCTGGTGCGCCAGGTGCTTAGGGTGAAATGCGAGTTGCTGCCCATGACCGAGAGCCCCGCCGACCTGCTGGCGCTTTGTGAAGAGGGCCTTGAGCACCTGGGGGAACAGCGGGTGGACAGCCTTGCCACCATGCCGCGCCAGCTGACCTTGTCGCCCAAGGTAGCGGCCACCAAGGAAGCGGTGGATGCGGTAAGGGAAGCGGACCTGTTGATTTTGGGGCCGGGCTCGTTTTTAACCTCGGTGATGCCGCCGCTGCTGTTGCCGGAACTGGCCGGGGCCTTTCGGGCCAGCAAAGCGGTCAAGGTCTGGGTGGAGAACCTGGGAGTAGAACAAAGCCCGGTGCGTGCGTTAACCCCTGGCCAGCGCTTGGCCTGGTTGCACCGGCAGCTGGGGTTTAGCGCCGTCGACTGGGTGTTGGCCCGGCCCGGCCTTGACTGGCAGCAACTGCCAATGGGCATCAGGCGCCTGGAAATGCCGTTGGCGTCCGAGCAAATCTTCTATCGCCACGACCGCGACGCCTTGGCCAACGGCCTGGAGCGGATCCTCGCTGCCTGTTGATAACTCTGTGAGTAAAAATCCGGTGCCTGTGGGTTGGTCGCTGTGCAGGCCAAGCGCCTTGCCATCTCCAAAGAACTGGATATACTGACAGTTACTGTAAATAAAACCAGTTGAGGCATCCGATGCGCCCCCTTACTCCCCGCCAGCAACAGATCCTGGATCTGATCCGCGCCCGCATTTCGGAAAGCGGCATGCCCCCCACCCGTGCCGAGATTGCCCAGCAGCTGGGTTTTAAGTCTGCCAATGCCGCCGAAGAGCACCTCAAGGCCCTGGCCAAAAAAGGGGTTATCGAAATTTTGGCCGGCACCTCCCGTGGCATTCGCCTACTGGATGACGACAGCGCCAACGACGAGCCGGGCCTGCCGCTGATTGGCCAGGTGGCTGCCGGCGAGCCCATTCTGGCGACCCAGCATATTGAGTCCCACTACCAGATGGACCCGGAGCTGTTCCATCCCCGTGCCGACTTCCTGCTGCGGGTTAAGGGCGAGAGCATGAAGAACATCGGCATCATGGACGGCGACCTGCTGGCGGTGCACCGCACCAGCCAGGCCCGCAATGGCCAGGTGGTGGTGGCCAGAGTAGAAGATGATGTCACCGTAAAACGCTTGGACCAGCACGGCCACAGCCTGCGCCTGATTGCCGAGAACGACGATTTTGACGACATCCTGGTCGACCTTCGGGAGACGCCCGTTACCATCGAAGGCCTGGCCGTCGGAGTGATCCGCAACAGCCAGTTTTAAGGCGTAACGGCTTTTAGCAGAAGGCGGCAGGGGCACCCCCCTTGCCGCCTTCTTTGCATTTATTCCCCCACCAACTGGACGATAACCCTTTCTTGGATAAGGCTTAGTCTGACTATAAAAACATCAGCAGTTTTGCAGCGATACACACAATCACAACGATCCCGCCACTAATCGTCACTCTTAAGGGCGCTTGCTGGACGGGGTAGGGAAGGGCCGGCAAAGGGCTGGGTCGTACCTGGGCAGGGCTCTCGCTTCTACTGACAGGAGCAGCAAGTGAGCAGCAGACGTCATCAGGCATTGGGGGCCTGGGCGGTGCTGGCCTGGTGCTGGCCATTCACTGCCTTGGCGGACGGATACAACATGACCCGCGGCGTTACGGACTTCAGCCAGCGGGTTTATGGTCTGCACATGACCATCTTTTGGATTTGCTGTGCCATCGGGGCCGTGGTCTTTGGCCTGTTGTTTTACAGCCTGATCCGCCACCGTAAATCCCGCGGCGCCAAAGCGGCCAACTTTCATGAGTCCACCCGGGTCGAGATCCTTTGGACGCTCATTCCCTTTGTCATCCTCATCGCCATGGCGGTACCGGCCACCAAAGCCCTGGTGGCAGGCGATGACGACGGCTCCGGCCCGGCCGACCTTACGGTGCAGGTCACCGGCTCCCAATGGAAATGGCATTACCAATACCTGGGCACCGACGTAGGTTTTTATTCGCTGCTGGCGACCCTGCCGGACCAGATAACTAACCGCCTGGACAAGGGCGACAACTACCTTCTCGAGGTGGACAGGCCCCTGGTGCTGCCCACCGACCGCAATATCCGTTTTGTGATCACCTCCGAAGACGTCATCCACTCCTGGTGGGTTCCGGCCTTCGCCGTGAAAAAAGACGCCATCCCCGGCTTTATCAATCAGGTGCAGACCCGCATCAAGGAGCCAGGGCTCTACCGTGGCCAATGCGCGGAGCTCTGTGGCAAGGACCACGGCTTCATGCCTATCGTGGTGATTGCCAAGACGCCGGCGGCCTTTGACGACTGGCTCAGTGCCGAGCAGGCTCGTCTGGCCGCCAAAAAGGCCGAAGAGCAAAAACTACTGGCCATGAACCGCTCCCTGGACGAACTGATGCGCGACGGCAAAGCCCTTTACGAGGCGCGCTGCGCCATGTGCCACCAGCCCAATGGCGAAGGGCTGCCCGGGGCCATTCCGGGCCTTAAAGGCAGCGCCATCGCCACCGGTGATGTCCATGCCCACATCGATATCGTGCTCAACGGCAAAGCCGGCACCGCCATGCAGGCCTTTGGCAAACAGCTCAGTTTGTCGGAGCTGGCCGCCATCATCACCTATGAACGCAATGCCTGGGGGAACAGCACCGGTGACGCCGTACAGGCCGCCGACTTGCACCGTTTCCTCAGCGGCGACAACCCCTAGGAGGCACCAATGCAGGTCTCACGAGACATGGATGCCCCCAAGGGGCTCGACGCCGCCCAGCATGAGGTGCATCACGGCCCGGCCCGTGGCCTGATGCGCTGGGTTACTACCACCAACCACAAGGACATCGGCAGCCTCTACTTGTGGTTCAGCTTTCTGATGTTCCTGACCGGCGGCTCCATGGCTATGGTGATCCGCGCCGAGCTGTTCCAGCCGGGCTTGCAGTTGGTAGAGCCGCAGTTTTTCAACCAGATGACCACGGTGCACGGCCTAGTGATGGTGTTTGGGGCGGTTATGCCAGCCTTTGTGGGGCTGGCCAACTGGATGATCCCGATGATGATTGGCGCGCCGGACATGGCGCTGCCGAGGATGAACAACTGGAGCTTTTGGATTTTGCCCTTCGCCTTTGCCATTTTGCTGTCCAGCCTCTTTATGGAGGGCGGCGGGCCGGCTTTCGGCTGGACCTTCTACGCGCCGCTTTCCACCACCTACTCGGGTAATTCCACGGCACTGTTCGTGTTCTCCATTCACATCATGGGTATCAGCTCGATCATGGGCGCTATCAATGTGATTGTGACCATCTTCAACCTGCGGGCGCCGGGCATGACCTGGATGAAACTGCCGCTGTTTGTGTGGACCTGGCTCATCACCGCCTTCTTGCTGATTGCGGTGATGCCGGTATTGGCCGGCGCCGTGACCATGGTGCTCACCGACAAGTACTTCGGCACCGATTTCTTCAACGCCGTGGGCGGTGGTGACCCGGTAATGTTCCAGCACATCTTCTGGTTCTTCGGCCACCCCGAGGTGTACATCATGATCTTGCCGAGTTTTGGCATCATCAGCGCCATCCTGCCCACCTTCGCCCGCAAGCGGCTGTTCGGCTACGCCAGTATGGTGTACGCCACGGCCAGCATTGCCGGGCTGAGTTTTGTGGTGTGGGCGCATCACATGTTCACCACCGGCATGCCGCTTTTTGGCGAACTGTTCTTTATGTATTGCACTATGCTGATCGCCGTGCCCACCGGGGTGAAGGTGTTTAACTGGGTGGCCACCCTGTGGCGCGGCTCCATCAGTTTTGAAGTGCCGATGCTGTTTGCCCTGGCCTTTGTGGTGCTCTTTACCATCGGTGGCTTTTCCGGCTTGATGCTGGCCATCACCCCGGCCGATTTCCAATACCACGATACCTACTTCGTGGTGGCGCACTTCCACTACGTGCTGGTGACCGGCGCCATCTTCTCGATCATGGCGGCGGCCTATTACTGGCTACCTAAGTGGACCGGCCACATGTTCGACGAGGGCCTGGCCAAGCTGCATTTTTGGTGCTCGCTGGTGTCGGTGAACGTGTTGTTCTTTCCCATGCATTTTCTCGGGCTGGCGGGCATGCCAAGGCGGATCCCCGATTACGCCCTGCAATTTGCCGATCTGAACAAAATTGTCTCCATCGGTGGCTTTGCCTTCGGGCTTAGCCAGCTCATCTTCCTGTGGGTGGTGATCAAGTGCATCAAAGGCGGCACGCCGGCACCTGCCAAACCCTGGGAAGGAGCCGAGGGGCTCGAATGGGAAGTGCCAAGCCCGGCGCCCTACCACACCTTTGAAACCCCGCCGGAGATCAAACCATGACCGGCCAGGGCCATGGCCTGCTGACCAAACGCCTGCTGTTGCTGGTGGCGCTGATGTTCGGTTTTGCCTTTGCCCTGGTGCCCCTTTACAACGTGTTTTGCCAGGTGACCGGTATCAACGGTAAAACCGGTGGCCCAGTAGCCGCCACCCTGGTGGAGCCAGAGGACAAAAGCCGGCTCATTACCGTGCAGTTCGTGGCCTATATCAATGAGGGCCTGCCCTGGGAATTTCGCCCTGACGTTACCGAGATCAAGGTTCACCCCGGCGAGCGAAGGCTGGTGCACTTCTACGTCAAGAACCGCGCCAGGGGCGATATTGTCGCCCAGGCGGTGCCCTCGGTGGCGCCGGGGCTGGGGGCCAAATATTTCCACAAGATTGAATGCTTTTGTTTCCAGCAGCAGCACCTGGCTCCTGGCCAGGAGGTGGAAATGCCGCTGCTGTTTTTCCTGGATACGGCGCTGCCGGATGACATCCAAACCCTGACCCTTTCCTACACCCTCTACAACCTCAGCGTGAGGGGCTCGTCATGAAACACGAACACTACTATGTGCCCGCCAAATCCTATTGGCCGATCACGGGCGCCCTCGGCCTGTTCCTTATCGCTTTTGGGGCCGGGCATTTCGTGCCCCAGGTGACCAGCGGCCAACAAGGGGGTTATGGGGGTTGGCTGCTGCTGGCCGGGGTACTGGTTATCGTACTGATGTGCTTTGGCTGGTTTGCGGCGGTTATCCGCGAGTCCATGGCTGGCCTCTATTCGGGGCAGATGGACCGCTCCTTTCGCCAGGGTATGAGCTGGTTCATCTTCTCGGAAGTGATGTTCTTCTGCGCCTTTTTCGGGGCGCTCTTTTATGCCCGGACCTTTGCCGTGCCTTGGCTGGGGGGCGGGTCCAACAACATCCTGACTCACCAATTGCTGTGGCCCGATTTCAGCGGCACCTGGCCGGTGGCCACCACCCCGGGCGGCAAAAGCACCGAGGTGATGCCCTGGATGGGGCTGCCGCTATACAACACCCTGATTTTGCTCAGCTCATCGGTCACTGTGCATCTGGCGCACCTGTCTTTGGAGAAGGGCAACCGATTGGCGCTCAAGCTGTGGCTGCTGGCCACCATCGTGCTGGGCAGCTGCTTTTTGTATCTGCAAGGGGTCGAGTACATCCACGCCTACACCGAGATGGGGCTCAAGCTTGATGCCGGCATCTACGGCAACACCTTCTTTCTGCTCACCGGTTTTCACGGCATGCACGTCACCTTGGGCACCTTGATGCTGCTGGTGATGTGGCTGCGGGTGCTGGCGGGGCATTTTTCGGCGCAAAAGCACTTCGGCTTCATGGCGGCCAGTTGGTACTGGCACTTTGTAGACGTGGTGTGGCTGTGCCTGTTCCTGTTCGTGTACATCCTCTAGTAGGGGGTTGAATGCGGTTCGATAACGCCGAGCGCGATCAACACCACCACCAGCAACAGCACCAGGAAGGAAGCCAGCAGGCGCCGGCCAAGGAAGCGGCTCATCTGGCCCTGCTCGCCGTGGCGGAGCATGACAAAGAGCGCCAGAAACAGGTTCACCAGCACATACAGCACCAACCCCAGAATAAGCACCTTCACCAGCATGGGTTCTCCAAAAGTAAATGGTTGCCCTGGTTATTCACTGTGGCGCTGCTGGTGCTCTTTGGCAAATTGAGCCTCTGGCAATGGCAAAGGGCCGAGCAAAAAGCCGCACTGCTCAGCGAAGTGGCAAATCGCCCGGTGCTGGCGCTGGAAGAGGCCTTGGCCAAAGCCAACCCCGATTACTGGCCGGTAACAATGAAGGGGCGCTGGCTGCCCACCGCCATCTATTGGGACAACCGCACCCTTGATGGCCAAGTGGGTTATGACCTGCTGCAACCCTTTGCCACCAGCTGGGGCGTTTTCTTGATTGACCGAGGCTGGTTGGCCGGCGCTGCCCGCCGCGACCTGCTGCCCAGCGCTCCCTTGGCTCAAGGTGAAGCCGCCATTACTGGGCGCTTGCGGCAAGTCGACCCCGGCTTCTCGCTCAAAGCCACCGTGCCCGAGAAGCTTGGCGACGGTTACCGGGTGCAAAGCCCTGCCCCCGAAGCGCTGACCGAAAGCCTGGGCCTGCCGTTGCAAAACTGGGTGCTGAGCCAGGAGCCGAGCGGCCCGGGCCTTATTGCCCACTGGCCGCTGGTGGTGATGCCGCCGGAAAAACACCGCGCCTATTCCCTGCAATGGGCCAGCATGGCGCTGGCGCTGATGGTGGCCTTTGGCTGCTGGTTGCGGGCCGAGCACAGGAGGAAACATGAGTAAGCAAAAGACATTGCTGCTGGCCTTTTTGGCGCTCTTTATCCTGCCGGTGGCTCTGGCCCAAATGGCCTTTATGGGAGGCTGGCTGACCGGTAGCCCCACTGTTAACAAGGGCGAGCTTATCAATCCGCCGCTCTCTGCCGCCGCGCTCTTTGCCAATGACCACCACTGGCGGCTGGTCTACGTGATGCCGCCAATCTGCCACCAGGCTTGCCATGAGAGCCTCTATATCCTTGGCCAAACCCATCTCGCCCTGGGTCGGGAGATGGACAGGGTGGTGCCGGTGGTCTTGGGCACCGTTTCGCTGCCTGCCGACACCGCGCCTGGTTTGGTGCAGGGCGGCCCGGGGGGGGCACCACTTCAGCCCAATCGCCTTTATATCGCCGACCCCAGGGGCTTTGTGATGCTGAGCTACCCCCCTGCCAGTGAGCGCCCCCAAACCCTGGCCCTTGGCAAGGACATGCTGACCGACCTCAAACGGCTCCTCAAGCATTCCCAGGTGGGCTGACCATGAGAACCCTGACCCGCATTGCGATAGCTCTGGCCCTGATGGTGATCGCCCTTGGCGCCTACACCCGGTTGACCGACGCCGGCCTTGGCTGCCCGGACTGGCCAGGTTGCTACGGCGCCCTGGTGGCGCCCTACACCGACCAGCATCTGGCTCATGCCGAGCAAGCCTTTCCCGGCGCCAAGATTGAAGTGCACAAAGCCTGGAACGAGATGGTGCACCGCTATTTTGCTGGCGCGCTGGCCCTTTGCATCGGCCTGCTGGCGGCGCTGGCCTTCTGGCGCTTCAGGGCCCAGCGGCCCTGGGTGGTGGCGTTGCTGAGCTTGCTGCTGTTCCAGGCCACCCTGGGCATGCTGACCGTGACCCTGAACCTGCGGCCGCTAGTGGTGACGGGGCATCTGCTGGGCGGCATGGCCACCCTGGCGCTCTTGTGGTGGCTGGCCCTGCGCTTGGGCCCGGCCACCGCCCGCCCCCGTGCGCCTTTTTACTTGCGCTGGCTGGCGGTTGTCGTCGCCCTGGTGGTGGTGGGGCAAATCGCCCTTGGCGGCTGGACCGCCGCCAACTACGCTTCCCTTGCCTGTACCCAGTTGCCGGTGTGCGAGGGGGATTGGTGGGGCCGCCTGCATCCTGAAGCGGCCTTCAACCTGCTCTCGCCTCCGGCCGACAATTACCAGTACGGGGTGCTGGGCTACGAGGCGCGCATGACCATCCATATCGCCCACCGCTTTGGGGCGATGGTGACGTCGGCGCTGCTCATCTTATTGGCCTCTGGTTTGTGGCGGCGGGGGCAAAAAGCCATGGCTCTGGGCCTGGTGGCGCTGCTTGGCGTACAACTTTGCCTGGGCTTGGCCAACGTGGTGCTGAGTGTGCCGCTGGCGGTGGCCCTGGCTCATAACCTGGTGGCGCTGCTGTTGTTTTTGCTGCTGCTCACCCTCAATCACGGCTTGTGGAGTGGATATGAAGTCACTGAGCCTGTTGGCCGCCGGGCATTGGCCCTGGCGGGATTTTCTGGCCATCACCAAGCCTCGGGTGGTGATGCTGCTGTTACTTACCGCCCTGGTGGGCATGATCCTGGCCCAAGACACCTGGCCAAATCCCTGGTTGGTTATCAACGGCCTGATGGGCATCGGCCTGGTGTCGGCCGGGGCCGCCGCCATCAACCACATCCTCGATCAACATATCGACCATAAAATGGCCCGCACCCGGATGCGGCCTCTGGTGCAAGGCCGGTTAAGCCAGGGCCAGGCCTGGGTTTTTGCCGTGGTGGTGATTGCCCTTGGGCTGATGCAGCTGGCGCTTTGGGTCAATGGCCTCACCGCTTTGCTGACCTTCGCCGCCATGGTGGGTTATGCGGTGATTTACACCGTGTTTTTAAAACGCATGACCCCGCAGAACATCGTGATTGGTGGCCTGGCTGGTGCCATGCCGCCGCTGCTGGGCTGGACCGCTATCACCAACAGCATGGACGCCAACGCCTGGCTGCTGGTGCTGATTATCTTCGCCTGGACACCGCCTCATTTCTGGGCCCTGGCCATCGCCCGGTGCAACGATTACCAGCGCGCCGGTATCCCCATGCTGCCGGTGACCCATGGCATCGAGTACACCAAAACCTGCGTGCTGCTCTACACCCTGCTGCTGCAAGCCTTGCTGCTGCTGCCCTACCTGACCGGCATGAGCGGCCTTTTGTACCTGGCCGCCGCCTTGGTGCTGGGCGGCTGGTTTATCTGGCACGCCGCCAGGCTCAAATGGTGGGACAGCCCCGGCCAGGCCATGCGCACCTTCAGGGTCAGCATCTGGCAACTGATGTTATTGTTTGTGGTATTGCTGGTGGACCATGGAGTGGCCTGATGAAAGCGGTATGGAGCCTGGTGTTGGCCTTGGCCTTTTGTGCCGGGCTGGGATTGTATTTTTGGATAATCACCCCGCCCCATGTGGAGGCGCTGTGGTACCAGCCGGCCCGCCAGTTGAGCCCCTTTGAGCTGGGTGACCAACGCGGCCAGCCTTTCACCCAGGAAAACCTCAAAGGCCATTGGAGCCTGTTGTTCCTGGGTTACACCAGCTGCCCCGATGTCTGCCCCGCCACCTTGAGCCGACTGTCGGCCAGCTACCCCCAACTGGAAGAGGCGGCCGGTGCGCCGGTGCAGGTGTTGTTTTTAAGTGCCGATCCGGCCCGAGACAGCACCGAAAAACTGGCCGCCTACATTCATTTTTTTCGCCCGGAATTTATCGCCCTGCGCGCAGAGTCTGCGGTGCTCGACCCCTTTACCCGCCAGTTGGGGCTGATGTACCGGCAAAGTGCCAATGGCGATATCAGCCACTCGGCCGGCATGGTGCTGATCAATCCCCAGGGCCAGTTGGAGGCCATGTTCCGGCCCGCCGAGGGCAACCTGCCGCTGGTGGACACCCGCCAGCTTATTGCCGACTTGGCGGTGATAAGCCACCACTAAAGCCCTTTGCTCACCACCACTCCCAGTCGTTTGCCCAGGCGCTGCAAGTTGGCCCTGTCCAGGTTAAGGGCCCGGGCGGCGCCGGCCCAGCTGTGGTCGTTGGCCAGCAGCGCTTCGCGGATCAATTGGCGCTGGTAATCCTCCACCGCCAGCCGAAGGTCGGCCGGGGCCGTGCCAGGAGGCGGCGCTGTGGGCAGCGGAGCTGGGGTAACTGGCTCCAGGGCGCAGTGGCCGGGGGCCAGGGTCAGCACCCCATGGCGGCCCTGCTCGCGGATGGCATTGAGGGCGGCCCGGCTGATGCAGTGCTCCAGTTCCCGCACATTGCCCGGCCAGTCGTAACGCATCAGCAGCTCCTGAGTGGCCTGGGCCAGCTTGAGCTGTGCCAGGCCGAGCTTGCGGCGGGTGTTTTCCAAAAAGAACCCGGCCAGCAGCAGGATATCGCCGCCCCTTTCTCGCAGGGGCGGCACCAAAATGGGGTAAACGCTGAGCCGATGGTAGAGATCGGCCCGAAAACGCCCGGCCGCCACTTCGGTTTTAAGATCGCGGTTGGTAGCGGCGATCACCCGCACATCCACTTGGCGCACTTTATCCTGGCCCACCGGTTGGATCTCGCCACTTTGCAGGGCCCGCAGTAGCTTGCTCTGGGTGCCGGGGCTCAGCTCGCCCACTTCGTCCAGAAACAGGGTGCCGCCGTCGGCCAACAGGAATTTCCCCGGCCGGGCGCTGTCGGCGCCGGTGAAGGCACCCTTGGTGTGGCCAAAAAGCTCGCTTTCAATCAGTTGCTCGGGCAGCGCGGCGCAATTGAGGTGCACCAGCGGTGCCCCCTTCCTGGCCGATTGGGCGTGCAGGGTCCGGGCCACCAGCTCCTTGCCGACCCCGGTTTCCCCCAGCACCAGCACCGTGAAATCCGAGGGCGCCACCAGCGCCAGCTCTTGCTTGAGGGCCAGCATCGGCAGGCTGTCGCCCAGCAGGGTATTACCGCCTTGGGCCATGGCATCGAGGGTGAGGGTCTGCATCACCTGGGTGTTGTGCTGGGCTTGGCGCTCCAGGGCATCGAGCTGGATGGCGGCCTTGAGGGTGGCGGCGGCCAATGCTGACACCATGTCCAGGGTGCGCTCAGCTATGTGGTCGAATACCCCAGGAGAGAGGCTGTCAAAGGTCAAAAAGCCCAGCAGCTGGCCGTCGACAAAAAGCGGCAACCCCATGCAGGCATGAATGGGAATGGCGCTGTCGTCGTTAAGCAACAGGCCGTCGTAAGGGTCGGGCAGGGGGCTGTCGGCGGGAAAGCGCACCGGCTTTTGAGCCTCGGCCATGGCTGCAAAGCGTGGGTGCTCGCCAACGGCAAAACGCCGGCCCCGGGTGTCGGGGCTCAGCCCCTGAATGGCCAGGGGAATGGCATGGGGAGTGCGATAGGCCAGCAAGGCGATGGCGTCGCAGGGAATGGCCTTTCTGAGCGCGGTGAGCAGGCGGTCAAAACGGTCATCGTTGGTGAGGCTGCTGGCAAGGTCGAGGGCGATTTCCAGCAGCAGGTGTTGGCCGGGTTCAGGCATGAGTCAATATGACTCCATGGTGCGAAAGTGACAGCCCAAAGTGTGAGTCATAATGACTCGTTATGACAAGGCGTATTTTGTAAAGCATTGATATGTATAGTGAGGCTGACATGGCACGGCCCTTGTAATGGCTAAGGCAGTTTATGTCCTTTCAAGGAGCCACCTGATGTTAAGCGCCCAGACCATTGCCCGCGTTAAAGCCACTATTCCGGTCCTTGCCAGCGCCGGCCCGGCCGTTACCCAGCATTTTTATCAGCGCATGTTTGTGCACAACCCTGAGCTTAAAGACGTCTTCAATCTCTCCAACCAGCGCTCAGGGCGCCAGCCGGCGGCGCTGTTTGCCGCCGTGGCCGCTTACGCCCAGCACATTGAAAACCCACAAGTGCTGGCGGCAGCGGTGGAGCGTATCGCCCAGAAGCACACCAGCTTTGTGGTCAAACCCGAGCAATACGCCATCGTCGGCAAGCATCTGCTGGCGACCTTGCAGGAGCTGGCTCCCGACACCTTCGACAGTGACACTACCGCCGCCTGGGCCGAGGCTTACCAGTTTTTAGCCGGCATCTTTATCGACCGTGAAGGCACCCTCTATGCCCAGCACAAGGCGGCCGAAGGCGGTTGGGAAGGGGAAAGGGCCTTTCGCCTGGCCGCCAAGGTGGCGGAATCTGAAAAAGTGACCAGCTTCTACTTTGAGCCGGCCGACGGCGGCGCGGTAATGGCCTTTAAGAGCGGCCAATACATCGGCATCAAGGTCAAACCCAGCCAGGGCGACTACCAGGAAATTCGCCAGTACAGCCTGTCAGCGGCGGCTAACGGCAAGGGCTATCGCATCAGCGTAAAGCGTGAAGACCAAGGGCTGGTATCCAACTTCTTGCACGACGAGCTGGCGGTGGGGGATGAAGTGGCCCTGATGCCGCCAGCAGGTGATTTCTTCCTCGATACCCAAAGCCAGGCGCCGGTGGTGTTGGTGTCTGCCGGGGTGGGCCTGACGCCGATGATGAGCATGCTCGAAACCCTTACCCAGCAGCAGCCTGGGCGGGCGGTGCAGTTTCTTCATGCCTGCGAAAACGAATCCCAGCACAGCTTCAAGGCCCGCCAGCAGGCGCTGGCCAAGGCTCATGGCGTGCCCCTTCGCTACTGGTATAACGACCAGCATGGTTTGATGGACCTTGCCCTCATCCGTTATGAGCTGCCCCTGGCCGATGGCCTCTTTTATCTCTGCGGCCCCATCGGTTTTATGGCGGCCATCAAGGGCCAGTTGCTGGCCCTGGGGGTGAGCGGTGAGCGCATCCATTACGAGGCCTTCGGCCCCCACGCCGAGCTGTAATTTCGGCAATAAAAAACGCGCCTGATGGCGCGTTTTTTATTAGAAAGTAACTTAATATACTTTAGCTTACCCAGCTGTATTTTATCAAAAATGGGCTACTATCGATAAAAAGTAAACGTAGTACTCTTTCTGTTTCTAATCGGTACGATCTAAATTATTTTCAATGTTTTTTATCTTAAGGGATATGAAAGTGTTATATCCAATAGATGAAATAAAAAATAAATAGAATAAATACTCTCTTGATTCATCGAATAAAAACCAACATGAGAGTGTTAGACTATAAAAGAAAACTAGGAGTATCATGCTAGTCAATTTGTTCTCCACAGTTTTTTTCTAGGATAGAATAGATGTATGTAATTTCCTTTTCCATGTTTTTTTTATGAGTCTTGGGTCTGGATGCAGAATAGAGTCTAACTAAAAATAACTTATTGTTTTTAACCTCTTGGTGATAGGCAAAATAATCATCGCCATACTCTGATTCAGCCAAGAAATATATAAGTTTGCTTTTATTTTGTCCTAGAAGTTTGTATTTTGAAACATTGGAGGCGATTCCGTTTTCTATAAGAATTTTTTTCGAGTTTTCATATAAAACTTGGTATTTTCTTGATGATGAATCACTATTCGTTATTCCTTTTATTAGAGGGATAGATGATGGATTTTCAGGAAATAGATACAGTGTTGCTATCCAAAAGTTATCTTGGTAAGAAAAGCTGATCTCAGTTTTCCTTACATTATTTTGCGTGGTCTCACTGGTTGAATGATTTTCCAGTTTCGTTGGTTGTGACCCGCAGAGAGACTGAGTGTAAGCATCGGTATAGAAGGATATTATTAGAAAAAATGAGGATATGAAAAATGAATGGATTTTCATTTTTTCTCCCTTAATGCTTTCGTAAGCTTTCGATAACGCGATGTAAGATATAATCCCAAGAAAAAAGAAGTGAAAAATACTACAAGGAAAAAAGGTGTTTTCTGTTCATTGCTTGCAGTTTCCCAACGCCAGAAAACACCCAATAGAATGAGTGCGTAAATAATAATGTTTATGAAAGAATATAACTTCATTTTAGTAGTATGAAGAACTGTTTAGGGTGCTTCTTCGAGATTTTTCTTCCTGGAGCTTATTGAGCTGATATTTATTCAGTGCAACGACACCCCAAATGACAAGTGTAGCGATACCGCCTCTTGTAATTGCTCTTCTTTGCCAAGCCTGCTTTATTAAATCTTTTCCACCTAGTGCGGATGCACTGAGTCCAACATATGATGCGTAGCTATCAACAGCGGAATGGAAACTCTCTTTATCTAGTAACTCTTCATTGGTTAGCGACCACATACCCCATGTCGGGTTGACAAAGGATGTATCCACCACTTTCGTTACAAGCTTACCTACAAGCTCTCTGTTGGGCAGAGACCTAATGATTTTCATTGCCTCGTGTCTTTGAGCTTGCTCCATATGTCTATAGAGAATGGTGGCACAAATTGCATCAACAGTATTCTGATCACCATTGGCAACTAAAGACGGCGGAATATTGATAATTTTAGCGAGTTCCCGAAGTTGCCCTTTAGTATCCATAGGCAGGTTATAGGGGAGTGATGATGTAGAAGGAGATTTACCGGTCATTAAGAATATCCTTATTACTTAACTGAAGGTTAGGCAACTAATCTAACACGCGCCTTAGTGCTTTTCTTAGGCAGATTTTTAATTCACAATTTTTAATTGCTTTCTGCTTAAATAAAAAACGCGCCTGATGGCGCGTTTTTTTATGGGTTTTTAAAGCCTTATTGCTTGGCCCACAGGGTGGCAGCTTCTTTGCTACGGCTATCGAGGCGCTTGAGGTAGGGCACCAGCACGATGGCCACCACGGCGCCAGCCAGGGCAACCCAGCCGAGCTTCATAAAGAGGTCGGTGTACAGCGGCAGGGTTTGCAGCGGGCTGGTGATGTTTTCCGGCACGCTGGCAAAGTTGGCCACCACGCTACCCAAGTACTGGGACAAGCCGGTGGCCAGCAGCCAGGCGCCCATCATCAGGCCACGCAGGCCAGGAGCCACGTAACGGGCCACCATGCCCAGGCCAAGGCCGGAGATCAGCAGCTCACCCACGGACTGGAAGAAGTAACCCCACAGCATCCACTGCGGCGACACCAGGCCCAGGGCGCTGGCGAAGTTGCCGGACACGGCGTACAGGAAGAAGCCGATGGCCAGCAGCACAAAGCCCCAGGCGTATTTACCGGCCAGAGACGGGTCTTTGTCCTTCTTGCCCAAAGAGGCGTACAGCCAGGCCAATACCGGGCTCATCACCGCTATCCAGAACGGGTTCAGCACCTGGAACTGCTCCGGCGGAATGCTGTAGCCCAGGAAGTGCAGATCGACGTTGTTCTTGGCGAACAGGGTCAGAGAGGTAGACATCTGCTGGTAGAAGATGAAGAACAGGATGGTCTGCAGGGTCAGGATCACCATGGCGATAAGGCCAGCCCGCTCGGCGGTGGTGGCCTTGACCACCAGCACCAGGAAGAACAGCGCCAGGCCGACGCTGGCCAGGTTCACCACCCACTCGGCCACTTCGGTGCTTTGCACCACCAGGCCAATCAGCACCGCCACGATCAGCGAGCCGCCCAGCACGCCCAGCAGCTTGCTCTTGTTCATGGGTTTGAAGTCGGGAGCCGAGCCTACATGCTCGAGGTAGCGGCTCTGAACCTTGAACTGAGCCACGCCAAACACCAGGCCCAGGGCGCAGATCAGGAAGGCCCAATGCCAGCCGTAGTGCACCCGGATGATGGGGGTAAGGCACTGGGACAGGAAGGCACCGATGTTGATGGACATGTAATACATGGTGAAGGCGCCGTCGAGCTTGGACTCGTCCCCTTCGTACAGCTTGGCCACCAGGTTGTTGGGGTTGGCTTTGAACAGGCCGTTACCCACCGCGATCACACCCATGGAGAAGAACACCAGGCTGTGGCCGCTGCTACCCATAAACTGGTCCCACGGCACTGCCAGCAGGCCGTAACCCAGGGCCAGTACCACGCCGCCAAGCATGGTGGTGCGCCGCGCGCCCAGTACCTTGTCGCCGATCCAACCGCCGGCAACCGGGGTGATGTAGATCATTGCGGCAAAGGCGCCCCAGGTCAGGTTGGCGCGATCATCGTTGAAACCCAGATACTCGATGGCAAAAAGCACCATCAGGATCTGCATGCCGTAGAAGCCGAAGCGCTCCCACATCTCGATCATGAAAAGCGCGATAAAGGCGCGGCGAGTTTTGGTCTCGGCACCCTTAGCGGCGTCTACTGAAGCTGTGGCTGTCATAGGTATATTTTTGTAATTAAGCGAGAAGCTGAACGTTATACCGATAAAGGACAGGGCTTTCTAGCGGCGCCAGGTTGCTTTTTGTTAACTTATGTTTTTGATTTTGTAAACTTTATTGGTGATGGTACTGATCTCTAAGCATTTTTGCTCGCCCGCCTGCCAACCTTGCCCTGCCGGGAGCCTGGCGCCAGCGAGCCGAAATTGTGAGCAATGCCTCACCCCTGATAGAGCTCCAGGGGCAGCTGATCGGGGTCGGCAAAAAAGGTAAAGGCCTTGCCGGTGTATGGGTCTGTGCGCACCGGCTCCACCGCTACTCCCTGGTCTTGAAGCCACTTGGCAGCGGCGGCAACATCGTCGACCACAAAGGCAAGGTGGCGCAGGCCCTGGGCCTCCGGGTAGCTGGGCCTTTGGGGGGCATGGTTAAAGGAAAACAGCTCCAGCTGGCTGCCGTCCGGCAGGGCCAGGTCCAGCTTCCAAGAATCCCTCTGTTCGCGGTAATGCTCTGCCAGCACGGTAAGGCCCAATATGGCGGTGTAAAAATGCTTGGAGCGCGGGTAGTCGCTACAAATGATGGCGGCGTGGTGAATGGCTTTGAGCACGGGGCAGCTCCTTGGTTTTTGCCAAGGATACCTCGTTAAAAGTGGAGGCTGAAGTCGTCAAAGCGCGCTTCTTGCTGACCATCGCCCTGGGCAAAAAGGCCGATGCGGGCACCTATCCAGCGCCCGGGCTGGGCGGTAAAAGGCGGCCCGAGGGGCTGGCCGTTCGCCAAAAACTGCACTTGGGCGGCAGCGTTTACTCGTACCTCAAGCTGTGCAACCTGGCCGGTAAAGGGCGCCTGCCAGCGCTGCTCGCGGCACCCCAGCTTGGCCTTTTGGCACAAGACCATCACCAGAACCGGGCCTTTGGCGTTTTGCTCGGCCCCCACCCAGCCATAATCGCTGCCGTAGATAAGGAGCCCGGCCCGGCGCACGCCTGGGGCTGGCGCCATCAAGTTCACCTCGGCGCCAAACCCCTGGGCTGGAAATTTTTGCAGCAGCAGGTTGGGCACCTGCCAAAGGTTATCGGGCCCGGCCAGGGCCTTGAGATGGAGCTGCCCTGCTTGGATGCGGGCCCAGTCCTCCCCTGGGTTGGCGTTCCACTGCCAGGCAAGGGCGAGGGATTTATCAAAGCTGTCGGAGCCGCTGGCAAGAGCCGGGCCTGGGGGGCCGGGCGGGCTTGGGTGGCGGGCAACCGGCTCCCCTTGGTGGCCCATTACCGGCCAGCCCTGGCGCCACACCATGGGCTCGAGATGGGTGATGCGGCCATAGGGGCCTTTGTCCTGAAAATGGATAAACCAGTCGCTGCCGTCGGTTGCCGTTACCCAGGCGCCCTGGTGGGGGCCGTTGATGGCGGTGTTGCCCTGAGCGAGGGTAATGCGGTGCTGGTAAGGCCCTTGCAGCTGGCGGCTTCGAAACACCGTCTGCCAGCCTTCTTTTACCCCGCCGGCCGGCGCGAAGATGTAGTAATAGCCGTCTTTTTTATAGAGCTTGGGCCCTTCGAGGGTGCGAAAGCCGGGCAGGCGATTGCCGTCTACCACCAATTGGCCCTTATCTTCGAGCATCTGGCTGACATCGGGGGTCATCTCCCGCAAAGTCAGTACATTGTTAAACCCCGCCCGACTTTTGGCCCAGCCATGTAGCAGCCAGGCCCGGCCGTCGTCGTCCCAAAAAGGCGCCGGGTCGATGATGCCCTTGCCGGGGAGCAGCAACCTTGGCGGGCTCCAGGGGCCGCGAAAATCCGTGGCGCTCAGCACGTAGATGCCAAAGTCCGGGTCAGGGTAGAAGATCCAGAATTTACCGCCGTGAAAGCGCAGCGCCGGTGCCCAGACCCCGTTGCCGTGCTGCACTTGCCGGTAATGGGCGTCGGGCACATTGCGAGCCAGGGCATGGCCTACCAATTGCCAGTGCACCAAGTCGGTGGAGGTGAGTAGCGGTAGCCCCGGCACCTCGTTGAAACTCGAGGCGATGAGGTAGTAATGAGCGCCGACCCGGATGGCGTCCGGGTCGGCATAATCGGCGTGGATAATGGGGTTTTGGTAGTAGCGGGGCTCGGCGTGGTCGGCCCAGGCCGGCCACGCCAGCATCAATATCAGCAGCAATCTCATGGGGCCTGTCCGCCAAGGGTGTGAAGCCCTTGTACCACAGCGGCCGGATGCTGCCCGGCAAGATGGCGTTTTGCTTCAAATCAGAACCGCGTTACTGGGCCAAAAAGCCCTCAAGGGCCTTGATGTAGTCGTCAAAATCCTCGAACTGCGGCACATGGCCGATGCCGGGCAGCTCCACCAGTTGCGCCTGGGGCATGGCCTTGGCGGTGGCTTTGCCTAGTAAATCGTAACGGCCCATGGTGGCGGCGGTTTTCGCATCGGCCCTGTTGCGGCCGATGGCGGTGCGGTCGCGGGTGCCGATGATGAGCAGGGTCTTGGCCTTGATATCGGGGAACTCATAGAGCACCGGCTGGGTAAAGATCATGTCGCTGGTCAGGGCGTCGACTGTGGCCATCAGGCCGGCGTCCGGGCCTATGGTCCAGCCGGCCTGGATGGCCAGCAGCGGCTCGTATTGCGGCTGCCATTTGCCGTCAAAATACGCCTTGGTCATGTAGTTTTTCACCGACTCCGGGGTCTGGGCGTGCTCGGCGGCAATGGCGTCGTCCAGGCTCTGGTAGGGCACTTGGCGCTTCCAGTCTTCAAGGCCAATGGGGTTAACCAGCACCAGTTTGCTCACATCCTCTGGAAACATCAGGCTGTAGCGGCTGGCCAGCATGCCGCCCATGGAGTGGCCGACCAGCACCACTTTTTGCACCCCAAGGCTTGCCAGCAACTGGTGGGTATAGGTGGCCAGGGCCTGAAAGCTGTATTGGAACTCGGTGGGCTTGCTGGATTTTCCAAAGCCCAGTTGATCGGGGGCGATAACCCGGTAACCGGCCTGGCTTAGGGCCTTGATGGTGCGCTGCCAGTAAGCACCGGAGAAGTTCTTGCCGTGCAGCAACACCACCGTGTCTTTGGGGGCCTTGCCCGTTGCTGGCGGCACATCCATATAGGCCATCTGCAAGGGTTGCTGCTGGGCGGTGAGGGCGAAAGTCTGCACCGGATAGGGGTAGGCGTAGTGGCTGAGCATGGCGTCCTGCGGGGTGGTGGCGGCCAGCAGTGGCAGGGCCAGGGCGCCCAGCAATATCCCGAGAATGGCTTTCATGGTGTCCTCCTTGTCCAGGCTCCAGCATGGCAAAAGCCGGACGCTAAGCGAAAGGGCCGCTGCGGCCATCGGCCGGTTCAGTCAGCTGAAAGTCATGAAAGTGCGCGAACTTGCGAAAATTAACGCCTATCCTCTTTCATTGTGTGAAAAGAGAGCAAGGCAAGGGAATGCACGGCATCAGGCTGATTTACAGCGCCCTGCTGCTGGCCAGTTTTACGACCAGTGCAGCCAGTTGGGGCAACGGTTGCCCGGCAGGGGAGACCAACTACTTCAGTTGCAGCCAACCCAAGGTGGTGGCCCTGTGCGGCGCGCCCGGCGGCGCCGGTCTGCACCTGGTGCTAAATGGCCTCAACCTCGGTAGAGGTAGCGACTTCTTCCTGCGGCACATCAGCGGTGAGCAGCGCGAGCATTACCAGTTGAGCTTTACCAGCCACGGCAGCCACTACCTGCTGTTCGACGACTACCGTAAAACCCCTTTGCCCCCCAGCGACGTGCAGGGGCTGGTGGTGACCAACCCCGACGGGGTACAAAAACGCCTCGATTGCCACCAGGGCTACAACAAGCTTGAGGCCCTGGCCGGTAAGCTGGACGAGCCTCCCACCGAGCCGCAGCAGGCCCCCTGAAACCCCGTTACTTGAACACCACCGTTTTGTTGCCGTAGACGAACACTCGCTCGTCCAGCACCAGTTGCAGGGCACGGCTCAGCACCGATTTCTCCACATCCCGGCCAGCGCGGGCCATGTCATTGGCGGACATGGCGTGGTTCACGTGGATCACTGACTGCTCGATGATCGGGCCTTCGTCCAAGTCGTCGGTAACGAAGTGGGCGGTGGCGCCAATCATCTTCACGCCGCGCTCAAAGGCCTGCCGGTAAGGGTTGGCGCCGATGAACGAAGGCAGGAAGGAGTGGTGGATGTTGATGATCTTATGGGGGTAGGCCGCCACAAAACTGGGGGTGAGAATGCGCATGAACTTGGCCAGTACCAGATAATCTGGGCCGTAGCTGTCCACCACCTTCATCAACTCGGCCTCGTGCTCGGGGCGGCTCAGCCCCTCGTGGGCCACGTGGTGAAAGGGAATATCGAACTTCTCCACCAGCTTGCCCAGGGTGTCGTAGTTGCCGATAACAGCGGCTATCTCCACGTCCAGGGCTCCTTCAAAGCACTTCATCAAGATATCGCCAAGGGCGTGGGCTTCCTTGGTCACCAATATCACGATGCGCTTGCGCCCGGCCGGCACCAGGCGGCGCTTGGTGTATTGCGGCAAGGCGTCGTCGAGGTCGGCCAGCAGGGTCTCGTCGTTGAAAATGCCGTTGAGCTCGGTGCGCATGAAAAAGCGGCCATGGTCCCGGTCAACAAACTCGTTGTTGCGGGTGATGTTGAGCTGATGCTTGTAGCAAATGTTGGTGATCTTGGCGATCAGCCCCTTGGCGTCGGGGCAGTCGGTGAGCAGGATCTTCTTTTCCATGGTCGCATTGTTCAAAGGTCGGCAGACCATAGTACCGAGCCGGGGCCATTTGAAAAGGGGGCCTTGGCAGTTAGTCCTTACTGTGAGCCGCGAAAGCGTTTTTCCGCGCTTTTGCTGGCTGCGTGGGCGGCAAGACGTGCCAAGCGCCATGCTGAACCGCAATAAGATGATGTAAAACAAGTGATTAACAACGCTCCGGCGCTATGCTTTGATACCCCTTGGCTAAACAAGCGGAGCAGGGCATGGAACCACAACGCCATTCGGGGCTGGCTATCGCCGCCTTTGTCAGCAGCCTAGTGGGTGTGCTGACGCTGGTTGGCACCTTTGCGGTGAGCGCCTATATCGGCAGCCACCACCCGCAGCTTGTGAACCAGCAGTCGCCGGTGATGATGGTGCTGGGGCTATTGATGCTGGTGGCCCTGTTGCTGGGGCTGCTGGCGCTGGGCCTAGCCATTGCTGGCCTGGTTAAAGCCGGGCACAAGAAAGGCCTGGCCCTGGCCGGGCTGGTGTTGGCGCTATTGCTCATTGGCGGCTTTGCTACCCTTATTTTGCTTGGCTTGGCGGCTGCCTGAGGAGGCGAGATGATCCGTTTTATCACCCTGATACTGGCCCTAGGCTGCGCGCTGCCAGCCATGGCTCGTGACTGTGGGCAGGTTAAGGGTAGCCGCATTGCCATCATGGTCTGCCAAGATCCGCTGCTCTCTGAACTGGACGACCAACTGGCAGGCGTTTATGACAAGGCCCTTTCCAAAGCCCATGACAGTGACGCCCTGCGCCTTGGCCAGCAGCAGTGGACCCAAAAGCGTGATGAATGCTGGAAGGCCAACGACGAGCGCAGCTGCGTGCAAGAAGGCTACGTGCAGCGCATTGCCTGGCTGCAAGCCCGCTACGGCCTGGTGACCATGAGCCATGACATCACCCTGGTCTGTGACGGCGACGCCAGCCATAACCTGCGGGTGCGTTACTTCGACACCCACCCCAAATCCCTGCTGGCCAGCGGCCAGGGCGGCAACTGGGTGATGTTCCAGCGTGAAGCGGCCAGCGGCACCCTTTATTCGGGGCCGGGGCAAAGCATCCGTGAGCACCAGGGCCAGCTGGACGTGGTGCTGGAAAAAGACGGCAAAACCCAGCACTGCCTGGCACGGCCACAAGGGCAATGAGTTTTTGTCCTGTTGTTTTAGGCAGTTGGCAGCCTGGGGCAGGTAGCGGAAGATAACAGCTGTTCTGACATAGTTAGCTTTGGTGTTTTCTGCCGTTTTTTCTCCCAGGGGACTATCCCCACTTCCACGTCATTCCTGCGCGCCCCAGAGGCGCCTTTTTTTTGCCTGAAAATCGCCCCAAGGCTCTTATGCGCTCTTTTCCACATTGAGCTGTTCATCGCCGCGCACCTGGGCGTGGCTTATTAGGGCAAAGATAAGGCTGCCGCCAACGATGTTGCCGGCAAGGGTGGGCAGGGCAAAATCCACCACGTAACTTGCCAGTGACGCCTGGCCGTGGAACACCAAATACAGTACCTCGGCCGAGCCGACGATGATGTGGGTAAAGCCGCCGATGGAGATGAGGTAGGTCATGATCAACACCACCATCAGCCGGGCGCTGGAGGCGGCGTTCATCCACACCATCATGGCGATAAGCCAGCCGGCCATGATGCCTTTACTGAACATCTGCCAGGGGCTGTTGTGCATCACCTCTTCGCCGATGGCGCTAAAGGCGTGCAGCACCTTGGGCTCAAACAGCTCCATGCGGCCAAGGCCGTAGGCGTAGAGCGCCACCCCGGCCAGGTTGCCGAGCATAACGATGAGCCAGAGCCTCAGCAGGCAGCCGAACTTGTGCCAACTGGCGCTCGACATCAGCGGCAGCACGGCGGTGATGGTGTTTTCGGTAAAGAGTTGCTGGCGGGCTAAGATGACAATCACAAAGCCCACCGAATAGCCGGCGCATTCCACCAGGTAAAAGCCATTGCCTTCAGGGAGATAGGCCTGCAAAAGCCCCCTTGCCATCAGCGAAAAACCCATGGAAAGCCCAGCAGCCAGGGCCGACCACCACAGGGCGCTAAGGTTGCGGTTAAGCTCCTCTTCCCCCAGCAGGCGAATGGTTTCGTGCAGCACCGGCGCCGCCGGTGGCAGCTGCTTGCGTGCCCGGTTCTGATCCTGTTGTGAAAGCCCAGAACCGTTATCCGAAACGGCCTTTTCTGAGTCTGTCATGGCGCCTGCTCCTTGTCCTGGCAAGAACCATTGAGCCTAGCATCGGCGGCCACCGGTGTTGAGCCATGGCGCCAGGTTGTTCAGTTAACTTACTGAATCAGAGCGCTTTTCGGAGGGAACCTTATGGTGAAACCAAAGCCAGTAACACAAGGCGGCGAGGCTGGCGGCAAGGCCGCCGCAGGCCCCTACCACTAGCCCCCAGCGGGCGCCGAAGTGGTCTACCACCCAGCCGACAAAAGGCCCGCCCAGGGGCATGCCCCCAAGGGAAATGGCCATGAAAATCGCCATCACCCGGCCGCGCATCTGGGGTTGGGTGGCCAGTTGTATCGAGCTGTTGGCGGTGATGATAAAGGTCTGGGCAGCCAAGCCAATCAGCACCAGCAGCAGGCAGAACACCACCTCGTTGGGGCTGAGGGCGGCCAGCACCATGGTCAGGGCAAAGGCCAGGGAGCCTGCCAGCAGCAGGGCGGGCCGGGGTTTGTCGCGCCGGGCGGCCAGCAAGGCGCCGCTGATGGTGCCGATGGCCAGCATCGAGGTCATCAGCCCGTACTGGCTGGCATCGCCGTGGAACACCAGGGTCGACATGGTGGAGATAAAAATCGGGAAGTTCAGGCCAACGCTGCCCATCAAAAACAGCATCAACAGCGTAAAGAGAATGCGTTTTTGCTGCCAGACATAGGGAAAGGCTTCCCACAGCCCGCTTTTGGCCAGGGGCTTGTCGGTTTTAAAAAGCCTGGCCTCGTTGATGGCCAGCAGTGACCACAGCACCGGAATGAACGACAAGGCGTTGATGATAAAGACCCAGCCGGTGCCGATGGCGGCGATGGACAGCCCGGCGATGGCCGGCCCTATCATGCGGGCGCTGTTAAAAGAGGTGGAGTTGATGGCCACCGCGTTGGGCAGCTCGTCGTCTCCCACCATTTCCGAGACAAAGGCCTGGCGCACCGGGCCGTCAAAGGCGGTGGTGCAGCCCAGCAGCAGAGCAAAACCGTAGGCATGCCACAGCTGCACCTGGCCGGTGACCGTCAACAGCCCCAGGCCCAGAGCCAGCAGGCCGATGGTGCCTTGAGTTGCCATCAGCAGTTTGCGCCGGTCGATACGGTCGGCGGCAAAGCCGGTCAGAGGCAGTAGCAGCAACTGCGGGAAGAACTGCAGCGCGGTCATAATGCCAAGGGCGGTGGCGTTGTGGTCGGTGAGGATGGTCAATACCAGCCAGTCCTGGGCGGTGCGCTGCATCCAGGTGCCGATATTGGACACCAGGGCGCCAGCCGCCCAGACCCGGTAGTTGGCATTGTTAAGGGAGCGGAAGGTGCCGCCCCGTTGAGCGGCCATGGTTACCCCTTGAGGTTATCCAGCAGTTGGGCGCTGGTGGTGCGCTGCCCCAGCCGGGGGAAGATATGCTCGATGCTGTTGTGGTGGGTTGCTTCGGCCACATCGGCCATGGCATCGGTAACCAGGGTCACGTTGTAGCCGAGCTCATAGGCTTGGCGGGCGGTGGACTCCACACCGATGCTGGTGGCGATACCCAGCACCACCACTTGGGTAACGCCCTGGGCTTTAAGTTGCTGGTCAAGGTCGGTACCGATAAAGGCGCCCCAGTTGTGTTTGGTGATCAAAATGTCGCCGTTCTGAGCGTTAAGCTCGGGCAGCAGCTCGGCCCAATCGGCCGGCAGCTCGCCATGGCTGCGCGCCTGCTCGGTGCGGCCGGGGGCGCCGCCCGCTACATTCACCAGCACCACCGGCAGGCCTTTGGCGCGAAAGGCGTCCAGCACCGCAATGCTGTTGGCCACGACGGCGTCTACCGCTTCGCTGAGGTTGAGGCTTTTGGCAAGGCGGACAATGCCGTGTTGCAGGTCAATCACCACCAGGGCGGTTTTGGGGTCGAGGGAAAGGGTCATGTGTGTCTCCTAAGCTGCGGGACTATTCGGCATCGGCGATGCGTTCGAGCAGTTCCATTGCCTGGGCCAGAACGTCCTGTTCTTGCGGGCTGAAGCGCGAGGTGATGATCGACGCCAGCCAGTCATCCCTTCGGGCCCGGTGCTGGGTGAGCCAAACCTCACATTGGGGGCTCATCTGAAACAGCACCTTGCGGCCGTCTTGGGGATCAGGGGAACGTGCCAGCCAGCCTTCAGCCTCCATGGCGGCCAAGGTGGCGCCCATGGACTGGGAGCGCACACCTTCCCATTTGGCCAACTGGCTCACCGAAGCCTGCCTTTTGTTGTGCAGGTGGCGAAGCACCGCCAGTTGCGACCAACTAAAGGGGTCGGCTGGGGCTTTTTCACGGAGGCGGCGCTTGAGCTTGCCCAGCACCTGGCGCAGGGCAACGGCGGTGGCGGCGTTATCGGCTTTGATGTTCATGGCGACAGTATGAAATTTGCGAAGGCAGACTTCAAAGTTTAGCTTCGCAAATCACTGTTGCAAGAACAGTAACTGGGTCAGGCGGTGAGCACCTGGCCGCCTTGCACCTGCACCGGCACTTCCTGGAGGTAGTGGTAGCGGCAGGGGCCTTCGGTACAGAGCCCGCTTTGTACATCAAAAAGGGCGCCGTGCTTGTCGCAAAGGATTTGCCCGTCGGAGGCGAGGAATAAGTCTGGTAGCGCGCTCAAGGGCACCCCCATGTGCGGGCAGCGGTTAACGTAGCCAAACACCGCCTCGCCTTTTCGCACCACAAAAATAGACAGCCGCTCCCCGCCAGGGCTTTCAAAGACAAAGCCTTTGGAGCCCGGATCCTTAAGGTCACTCAAGGCGCAGAGCCTGTGGCCCGGCGCCAGGCGCTTGAAAGGTTCTGGCTTTTCCATCAATCAAGCCCCCTGCCGGAGAGCCAGGCCTGGGACCACCAATAGTAACGGCCTTCCTTGGTTTTACTCGGCGCGGTGCAGTTAAGGCGGGAGCGCCCCGGCGGCAAGGCGATGGCCGGTACCTTGATGGTGGTGCCAAGGATGGTCAGCTTGACTCGCTGGCCCAGGAAATAACAGGCAAAGCGGCTGGCCATGGGGTCGCTGCCCTTGAGGGTTAAGGTCAGGGGCGGTGATTTGTCGTCGTTGACCATCATGCTGGTATCGGAACTCTCAAGGGGCATGTGCAGGCTTAGCAGCTTGGTCTTGAGGGTGTCGAGGTTGGCATAAGGGCCGGCAGCCGGGAAGCGGGGTAGGGCGGTCAGGCTGCTAAAGGGGCCGGAGGGGCCTGATTGCTGGCCAAAGCCTACGTAGCCAAGGTCTGCGGCGATTTTCTCAAGCGCTGGGCTGTATTCGCCGTAAGGCCAGGCCAGCCACTTGGGCTCGCCAGGCAGTTGGCCATCGAGGATGGCCTGGCGGGCCAGCGGCAGCGGCAAGGTCGTCAAATGGGCGTGGCCGGCGGTGTGGTTGCCGATGGTGGCGCCCTTCAGCCCCTTTAGCGTGGCCTGGGACATCATATCGGGGTAGGCGGTCCGGTCCGGGTTGATGAACACCGTGTAGGGGTAACCGAACTTGGCCAGAATGGGGGCGGCGTTGTCGGCGATGTCCTGGTAGCCGTCGTCGAAGGTGATGGCCACGGATTTATCGGCCAGGGTCTTTTCGCCCTTGGCTTCGGCCACCACATCGCTCATGGGCACCACCTGAAAACCACCGTCCTTGAGGTATTGCATGTGCGCCAGGAAATCCCGGGGCGAGGTGGTGGTGCTGGCTGGGGTGTCGGTGGCGACATGGTGGTAAAGCAGGATCACGGCGCCCTGGCAGGGTGCGATGACAAAAGCGGCGACAAGTAAAAGAAAACGCATGGCAAATCCAACAAAAAGGCCGCCTGGACTAGCCAGGCGGCCTGGGTGTTACTTCAGGATCTCATCCAGGGTGTTCTGGGCGAGAGGGTGGTAGCCGGGGCGGGCCTCGGCATAAACCTTTCTGGCCATTTCCCGATACTGGGGTTTTTCCATCAGCATCTGGTAGAGCGGCACGATGAGTTTGCGCCGGCCGATATGGCGCAGGTAATCGCTCATGGCGGCAAAGGCCGGCTGGTAATCGTGCTTGATGGCCTGGCGATACCAGACGTGGGCCACTTCGGTGTTGCGGGTGCCGGTCAGGGCAAAGGCCTTGTCCAGCTCGCTCATCTGGGCCAGGGTCAGGCTGTCTGGCAGCTCGGAGACAAAGTAGATCTGCTGCTGGGCGGTCCAGTCCTTGAACGGCACGTCGCTGGCGGCTTCTTTACCGCTGAGCCATTGCTTTTGCTCGGCCAGCACCTTGTCAAAGGCATCAGACTCCGGCTTGGGCGCGCCCTTGGGCAGGCCAGGCTGGTAGATCCATTCCTTGAGGCGGTCGATATCCAGGCCCTGGTCTTTGGCGTACCCGAGGAAATCGCTGGTCGACACCGACTGGAAGCGGAACTTGTTGAAGTAGCCTTTCAAGAAGGCGTCCATCTTCTTGCGGCCCAGTTTGTGCTCGATTTCGGTGAGCATCAGCGAGCCTTTCTCGTACGGAATATCGGAGAAGGCATCGTCAGGGTCGCGGCCGGTTAAATCGGGCACCAGGCGGGTGTCGGCCGGGGCGATGGCGGCCAAGTCTTCTTGCAGGTCCTTGTAACCCAGCACTGCTTCCATCCGCTCGCGGTCCTTGCCGTATACCGCTTCGGTGATGCGGTAGGTCAGGTAGGTGGTAAAGCCCTCGTTGAGCCACAAATCCTGCCAGCTGGCGTTGGTTACCAGGTTGCCGGACCAAGAGTGGGCCAGCTCGTGGGCGATAAGGGACACCAAGGATTTGTCACCGGCGATAACGGTGGGGGTGATAAAGCTCAGGCGCGGGTTTTCCATGCCGCCAAAGGGGAAGCTGGGGGGCAGAATTAACAGATCGTAACGGCCCCAGGCGTAGGGCCCGAACATCTTCTCTACCGTCTGGATCATCGACTCGGTGTCTTCAAATTCCTTGGCGGCAGCGTCCACCACCGAAGGTTCGGCATAAACGCCGGTGCGCTCGCCCATGGCCTTGAACTTGAGGTCACCTACGCCAAGGGCGATAAGGTAAGTCGGCACCGCCTGGGGCATATGGAAGTGGTAGACACCATCCGGGCTGACCTTCTGGCTGTTCTCGGCGCTCATCACCGCCATCAGCCCCTTGGGCACATGGATGGTGGCGTCGTAGGTCACCCGCACCGAGGGGCTGTCTTGCAGCGGAATAAAGCTGCGGGCCTGAATGGCTTCGGCTTGGGTAAAGAGGAAGGGATGCTTCTTGCCGGCGGTCTGGGCCGGGGTCAGCCATTGCAGGCCGGTGGCGCCGGCGGTGGTGTGGTAGTTCACCCGCACTTGGTCGGCATGGGGCGCCAGTTGCACCTTCATGGCGGTGCCCAGGGCCTCGGATTTTTCACCCCAGGCCCATTTGGCGGCGGTCCATTGGCCGTCAACGTGCTGCTGCACGTCGCTCACATCCAGGGCGCGGGTATCCAGCACCAGGGTGCTGGCGGAAGGCTCAACACGTTTGAAATCCAGGGTGGCACTGCCGGCAAGCTGCTTTTTGTCGAAATCGACGGTGAGATCCAGGCCCAGGTGAGTGATCTTGACCTGGTCGGTGTTGCCGTAGGAGTTGATGTCGGTGGCCGCCGTGGCGGCGGCTGACAACAAGGCCAGGCTGCAAAGTGCCCCTTTCATTATGCGTGCTTCCTTTATTCTCAAAGCCCCCAAGTGTAACCACCTTGCCCGGCGTTGCACAGGGCGTCAGACTCAGCACTTTAGTCGCACGTCACGGAATACGCCTTTGTTGTCTGACCATAAAAGGGTGCTGGCCCTGGCCCTGCCCATGATCCTCTCCAATGTCACGGTGCCGCTGCTGGGGCTGGTGGATACCGCCGTTATCGGCCATTTGTCTGACCCGGCCTTTCTCGGCGGCGTGGCGGTAGGCACCATGCTGGTGAGCTTTTTGTTCTGGCTGTGCGGCTTTTTACGCATGGCCACCACCGGCCTGGTGGCCCAGGCCCATGGCCGCCAAGACGGCCCTTTGCTGGCAGCTTGGCTGGCCAAGGCCCTGGCCATGGCACTGCTGCTGGCGCTGGCCATGGTGGTGCTGCAATGGCCCATTGGCCTGTTGGCCATCAAGCTCAGTGGCGCCTCCAGCGAGGTGGCCACCCAGGCCGGGCACTACTTCTTTACCCGCATCTGGAGTGCCCCTGCGGCACTGATGAACATGGTGCTGCTGGGCTTTTTGGTGGGGCGCCAGGACACCCGCGGCCCGATGCTGCTGCTTATCCTCGGTAACAGCCTCAATATCGTGCTGGATTTATGGTTTGTGGTGGGGCTGGGTTGGCAGGTCAAGGGCGCTGCTTTTGCCTCGGTGCTGGCCGATTACGCCACCCTGGCCCTGGGGCTGTGGTTGGTGAAACGGCACCTGCCGGCCTTTGACTGGCGCGCCGCCCTTGGCCACAGCGGCTGGCGGCGGCTATTGAGCCTTAACCGCGACATCCTGCTGCGAAGCTTTTGCCTGCAACTGTGCTTTTTGTTTGTGACCTTCCAGGGCGCGCGCCTGGGCGATGACATCGTGGCCGCCAACGCGGTGCTGCTCAATTTTTTGATGCTTATCTCCTACGCCCTGGACGGCATTGCCTACGCCGCCGAGGCCCTGACCGGCAAGGCCGCAGGCCAAGGAGACGAAAAGGCTTTTCGCCACTGGGTGCGGCTTTGCGGCGCTTGGTCCTTGGGTTTTGCCCTGGCTTTTACGGCGCTCTTTGCCCTGGCGGGGCAGCATTTGGTGGCGCTGCTGACCGACCTGCCAGCAGTGCGCCAAGTGGCGGAGCAATACCTGCCCTGGCTGGTGGCGCTGCCGCTGGTGGCACTGTGGTGTTATCTCTTTGACGGGGTTTTTATTGGCGCTACCCGGGGCCGGGACATGCGCAACAGCATGGTGCTGTCTACCTTCGGGGTGTTTTTTCCGCTGTGGTTTGTTAGCCAGGGCCTGGGTAACCACGGTTTGTGGCTGGCGCTGACCGCCTTTATGGGGATGCGAGGCTTAAGCCTTTGGTATATCTACCGAAAACCAGGGTTTATCAGCGGTCAAGAAACTGGCTGAAGCGGTTGCAGAAGATGCCAAGATAACCCCAGGCCGCCAGCGCGAAACCGGGAATGGCAAAGCACAGGCCAGGCACCTGCAGCAGCGGGTTGCCCTTGGCGCCCATATAAACGAAGAAAAGGCCCAGCACGAACAGTGCAAAGCCGGAGAGGAAGCGGCGCATGGACCGCCTGGGCTCACTGCCCAGGCGATAAATGAGCTGACGCATCAGTAGTAGGAGTGCTCGCCGGCTTGGTGCTCGGTCATGTCTTTGACACCGCTCAGCTCGCCCGGGAAGGCGGCCAGCAGTTCTTTCTCGATGCCTTCTTTGAGGGTGACGTCCACCATGGAGCAGCCGTTGCAGCCGCCGCCAAATTGCAGCACCGCCACGCCGTCTTTGGTGATTTCCATCACTGCCACCCGGCCGCCGTGCCCCGCCAGCTGAGGGTTGACCTGGGATTGGATCATGTACTCGACCCGCTCGATAAGCGGAGCGTCGTCGGCAACCTTGCGGACCTTGGCGTTGGGCGCCTTGAGGGTCAGCTGGGAGCCCATCTGGTCGGTCACGAAATCAATCTCTGCCTCTTCCAAAAAGGGCGTGGAGGCTTCGTCGACCACGGCGTCAAAGCCGCTGAAAGACAGGCGAATATCGGTGGCTTCCACGGAGTCCGGCGGGCAATAGGACACACCGCACTCGGCGTTGGTGGTGCCGGGGTTGACCACAAAAACCCGAATGTTGGTGCCGTCGGGCTGGTCGGCCAGCAGTTTGCTGAAATGGGCCTGGGCGGCCTCGGAGATGCGGATCATGGTGCCTCTCATAAAACCTGACTACTTTACTGGGTTATGATAACGCGCTTGGTAGCCAAAGCACAAAGCAGTAAATTGGTCGCCCTAATCGCCTTAACCAAAAAGCCGTTGCCCATGAGCCCCCAATTGCCCGACCCCCTCAATGCCCTGGCCCAGGAAGGCTGGACCCTGCTGGGTAGCGCAAGGCTGAGCCAAAGCGAAGCCCTCGGCCTTTGGCAGCAGCGCTTTGCCGCCCTGGCCGAGCGAGACCAGGAGCGCGTTGCAAACTGGCTGCAAAAATCGGTGGCGGCCGGCAACCGTGAAAAATACCCCGCCTGGCTGCGCCGGTTTGTGGCGCTGGCGGCGCTGATGATCGCCGGCGCCCTGTTGCTGCTGGACCCAAAGGCCCAGAGTACAGTGTTCTTCTGGGTGTTCTTGCCGCCGCTGCTGTTGCTGTTGGGGGCAGTGGTGGCTCACCGCACCCGCCTTAAGTTGCGCCAGCGCAACCTGGCGCTGCTGCTGGCAGGTAAGGGCTGATGCGTCAAAAAGCCTTGCCCCTTGGCCTTCGCAGCCTGGCGCGCCGCGCTTTGGGACTGATGGCCGCCCGGCGCCTCGATGAGGCCGCCAAAGCAGATTGGCAGCAAAGCTATCACCGCCTCGATACCCACCAGCAACAACAGCTGGCTCTGTGGCTACAGATTGAGGTGGCCCAGCGGCCCCTGGCGGTGGGTAACAGCCTGTGGCTGGCGCTGTTGGTGGCTATGGTGCTGAGCGGCATGGCCATTGGCTACCTGCGACACCAGGGGCTGACCCTGGCCGCCGAGCTGGCTACCCTTCCGGCTGTGGTGCTGGCGGCGCTGCTGGCCTATCTACCTTGGCGCCAAAAAAAGCGCCGCCTTGCCCACTTGGCCGCGCTGCTGGCCGTTCAGCCGCCGCTTTGAAAAGGTAATCAACCTGTTATGCCGCTGTTGCTTTAGGTAGCCTAACCCCAGGTTTCCTTGATAGCGGCACGCCATGAAACGCCTTATTCCCCTGCTACTTACCCCGCTTTTGGCCTGGGCCCAGTCCAGTAGCGAGTATTTTCCCGGCGAAAGCTTCAACCCGGCGCTGCCAAGCCCGGAGGCGGTGCTGGGCTTTGGCATTGGTGAGCGCCACCTGCGTTTTGACGAGCAGCAGCGCTACCTGGCGGCGCTGGCGGGGCAATCTGACCGCATCAAAACCATCAACATTGGCCAGACCCTCGAGGGGCGGCAACAGGTGCTGCTGGCCATCTCCAGCCCTAAAAACCTGGCGCGGCTGGAGGCTATTCGCAGCCAACACCTTCAGGTACTGGAGGGTAAAACCCAGGATGATTTGCCCAGCATTGTCTGGCTGGGCTACTCGGTGCACGGCGACGAGCCCTCCGGCGCCAATGCCGCGCCGCTGGTGGCTTACTGGCTGGCGGCCAGCGATACCCAAGAGATGGGCGCCATCCTCGACAACACCGTGGTGCTGATGGACCCGGCCCTCAACCCCGACGGCCTGGACCGTTACGCCAATTACGCCAACAACATGCAAGGCCAGCATAATTCCGATTCCCTGAGCCACCGCACCCGCTGGCAAGACTTCCCTGCTGGGCGCCTGTCGCACTATGGTTTTGACCTCAACCGTGACTGGCTACTACTGACCCACCCGGCCTCCCAAAACCGTATCCGTTTTTGGCAGCAATGGCTGCCGGCGGTGTTTGGGGATTTTCACGAAATGGGCCCTGACAGCACCTTTTTCATGCAGCCCGGGGTGGCCAGCCGGGTCAATCCCCTGACCCCGGCGCAAAACCAGGCCCTGACTCGCCAATTGGCCCAGTCGGTGGCCAAGGGCATGGACCAGCAGCAGCGGCTCTATTTTACCGGCGAGTCTTATGACGATTTCTACTGGGGTAAGGCCTCCAGTTACGGCGACGCCCTGGGGGCCATCGGCATCCTCTACGAGCAGGCCCGCGCCCGTGGCATGCAGGTAGCCACGCCGTTTGGGGAGATGAGCTTTACCTTCACCATCGAAAACCAGCTCACCGCCAGCAAGGCGCTGCTGGCCGGGGTGCTGGCCAACAAGGCGGCGCTGGCAAGCTACCAGGGCACCTTTTTCAAAAACGCCCTGGCCCTGGCCGATCAGGACAAAACCAAAGGCTATGTGCTGAAAAACCCGGGAGATGAGGCGCGGCTGTACGATCTGGCGGCGCTGCTGAGCCAGCATGGCATCAAGGTCAGTGAGCTTGGTGAAGACATCAGCCTTGGTGGCGAGCAGCTGCACAAGGGCCGCGACCTTTTTATCGACGCGCGCCAGCCCCAATACCGCTTGCTCAAATCGGTGTTTAGCCGCCAAACCGAGTTCGAAGACAACACCTTCTACGACGTCTCCGCCTGGAACCTGGGCCTGGCCTACAACATCGAGGTGGTGCCGGTGGGCAGCTGGTCCTACAGCAAGGCGCTTAATGGTAAACCCTGGCAGCCGGCCAAAGCCGCGCTGGCGCCGGTAACGGCTCACTACGCCTGGGCCTTTGACTGGGCCGACAGCCGGGCTCCGGCGCTGCTGGCTGATGTGCTGCGGGCCGGTATCAAGGTGTTTGCGCTGCCAGGAGAGGCCGACAACGGCCAGGTGCACCTCAAAGCGGGTGATATGCTGATCCCGGCTGGCGCCCAGCAACCGGCGGAGTTGGTGGCGACCCTGGGCAAACTCAGCCGCCGCCATGGGCTTGCCATCCAAGGCATGGACAGCGGCTTTTCTCAAAGCGGTGTCAGCCTTGGCAGCCGCGGCCTGCAACGGGTCACCTTGCCCAAAGTGGGGCTGCTGGTGGGGCGGGATATCAACGCCCAGCGCGCCGGTGGCGTCTGGCAGAGCCTTGATACCAAGGCCGGGCTGGCGGTAACGCTGCTTGACGACAGCGTGCTGCCCTGGCTGGATCTTCGCGAATTCACCCACCTTATCGTGCCGGCGGCGGCCCCTATTGCCCTCAACCCCCTGCAAAGCCAGCGCCTAGCCCAGTGGGTGCAGCAGGGCGGCCGCCTGATCCTGATGACCGACGCTGTGGCCTGGGGCGTGCACAGCGGCCTGCTCAATGCCGAACTGGTGGACGACAAAGCCCGCCTGGCAAGCTTTGCTACCGACGGCCAGGGTTATGGTGACAAGGGCAGCCACCGGGCCCAAACCCTCATTGCCGGCACCCAGGTGTTGGCGGATCTGGACCCGAGCCACCCCCTCAATTACGGCTTGGGCAGCGACACCCTGGCGCTGATGCGAGACCACGAAGTGATGCTGGCCAAGGTGGCCGGCGAGTTCACGGTGCCGGCCCGCTATGACGCCAAACCGCTGCTGGCAGGCTTTATGGCGCCGCAAAACAGCAAGGCCCTGGCTGGCACCGCCGCCGCTGTGGCCCAGCATTTTGGCCAGGGCACGGTGGTGGCGTTTTTGGACGACGTGAGTTTTCGCGGCGTGCAGCGCGGCTCGGAGCGCTGGCTCAGCAACGCCCTTTATTTCAACTTTTGATAGCTGGCGGGGCCGCTTGGCCCTAGCCCATAAACCACAGAGGGCGAATGCCCATGGTCTGGGGCATGGTCATCAACAGCAGCAGGCTGGTGAGGCTGATACACAATGACACCAGCAGCCGGTCGATACGGCGGCCGGCTTTGCCGTCGTTACGGAACAGCACCAGCCCCAGCAACTGGCTCAGCAGGTGCAGGCTGACAAGGCCGCAAAGGGCAAAGAGAGCGGTCAGAATGATGGTGAACAGGTCGAGGTTCACGGCGGCAACAGGGTAATTAAGCAGAGCTGCATTTGTATCGAATTACTGGGCTGCTGTCATCGGGGGGCAGATTGTTTGCTTTTTTTTCAAACAGTTGTCAATTCCTCATGCCCTGGCCAGGCACCACACCTGCACCCGTTCACAGCCTGCGGCCTTGAGTAGCTGCGCCAGGGCCGACACCGTGGTGCCGGTGGTCATCACATCATCCACCAAGGCCAGATGTTGGGGGACTTTTCCTGTGAGGCTAAAGGCGCCTTTGAGGTTTTGCCGGCGCGCCCTTTTGCCAAGACCCTGCTGATGAGCGGTGGCGCGATTGCTTTGCACCAACCCGGTCGCCACCGGCACCCCTAACGCCTTACCCAGGTAATTTGCCAGCAGCGCCGACTGATTAAAGCCCCGCCACAGCCGCCGCGACCAGTGCATGGGCACCGGCACCAGGCAGTCGGGCAGGTCCACCATCCTAAGGCTGGCCAGCAGCGGCTGGCATAGCGGGGCGTCGAGCCACCATTGGCGCTGATATTTAAAGCGATGAATTAAATGCGAAAAGGGCGGGCCGTAAGGCACTCCGGTATGTACCTCATCAAAGGGTGGTGGCTGGCGGGCGCACTGGCGGCAAAGGGCAGGCCCCGGCTCGGCGCAGCGCCGGCAGCGAGACTGCGGCCGGTGCAAGTCTGCTAGGCAGCATCTACAAAGCGGCAGCGGGCTTGGCTCCAGGCATAGCCAACAGAGCCCCTCGGGCTTGGCCTGGGCGCCCAGCCGGGCTAGGATGCGCGCAAAAGCGGAGGTCATATGTCAGCACCCACCTTGGTGATGCTGCACGGTTGGGGTGTCAACGGTGCAGTGTTTTCTTCCCTGTTGCCCCATCTAGAGGGCCTGGACATAAGGGTGGTCGATCTACCCGGATTTGGCGATGCCGCCAATGAGCCGGCACACCGTGAAATAGACGGCCTGGCCAGGGCCCTGGCCGACAAAGTGCCCGAAGACGCGGTGTGGCTGGGTTGGTCTTTGGGGGGGCTGGCTGCCACCCAGGCCGCCATCAAGGGGTATGGCCGGCCCCGGGGGCTTATCACCCTTGCCTCCAGCCCTTCCTTTGTGGCCGAGGAGCATTGGCCTGGCATTAAGCCTTTGGTGCTCAAGCAGTTTGCCGGCGCCCTTGCAGGGGACCTGCAGCAGGTGATTGACCGCTTCCTGGCCATTCAGGCCATGGGGACGCCCAGTGCCAAAGCCGATATCAGGCTGCTGCGCGAAAAGGTAGCCGAGCGGCCTCTGCCAAGCCTTGAGGCCCTGGCCGGGGGCCTGGCCATTCTCGATAACACCGACCTTCGCGGCGAGCTGGCGGCGCTGCGCCTGCCGTTTTTGCGCCTCTATGGCCGCCTCGACGCCCTGGTGCCCGTCAAGCAGGCCGAACTGGTAGACGCCCTGGCGCCAAGTAGCCGCCACCAGGTGTTTGAGCACAGCTCCCACGCGCCTTTTATTTCCCACCCAGAAGAGACGGCAGCAGCGGTGCGCGCCTTTATCGGCCAGTTCGAGGGCCAGTAAGGTCGACCCTCATGGAACCTTTAGCGCGGGCCATTGCCGAAAGTTTGGCCAGTGCTGTGCAAATGGCGTACACTGCGTGAACCGATAAGGAGGTGCTTCATGAATACCATCATGAACCATGGCGTTAACCTGCAATACACTGCCGAGACCCGGGCCAGCGACGCGGCCTATACCCTGGCGCGGGGCAATGTTGACGCCGAGCCTCTGGTTGAACTGCAAGTGGCCAAGACCGAGTCTGCGGCCGCTACCAAGGTCATCAAGACCGCCGATGAAATGCTCGGCACCATTATCGACACCACGGCCTGAGCACTTGCCCGCGCCGCCAAAGCCACCAAGAGGTGGCTTTTTTGTGCCTGAAAATTATTCCTTAATAAATAAGGGGATATTGTAGGACCAGTCCCCGGCTTTATAATGGCGCCTTGGGTTTCACCCTTTTGGTCTGGAGGACCTTGTGCCCCACCGCGCGCATCTTTTTTCCCTTAAGTTGGCCTTTGCCCTTAGAGAAGCCCTAGCCGAAGGCTATGGCCCCGCCCGCCTGCTTAAAGACGTTTTGGCCGGCCTGACCGTCGGCATTATCGCCATTCCGCTGTCTATGGCCTTGGCCATCGCCAGTGGTGTGCCGCCGCAATATGGCCTGTATACCGCCATCATTGCCGGTACCCTTATTGCGCTCACCGGTGGCTCGCGGTTCTCCATCTCCGGCCCGACCGCCGCCTTTGTGGTGATCCTCTATCCCATTGCCCAGCAGTTTGGCCTGGGCGGCTTGTTACTGGCCTCCACCATGGCCGGGGTCATGCTGCTGCTGATGGCGCTACTGCGCCTGGGGCGGCTGATTGAATACATTCCCGAGGCGGTTACCCTGGGCTTTACCGGGGGCATAGCGGTGGTGATTGCCACCTTGCAGCTCAAGGACTTTCTCGGCCTCACCCTTACCCAGATGCCGGAAGATTACCTGCACAAGGTGCTGGCCCTGATTGAGGCGCTGCCCACGGCCCATTGGCCGTCGCTGCTGGTGGCGGGGCTGACCCTGGCCATGCTGCTGATTTGGCCCAAACTCAAAACCCCGGTGCCGCCGCACCTGCCAGCGGTGTTGCTGGGCACGGTGGTGGCTTATGCCCTAAACCTGATGGGGCTGGATGTGGCTACCATCGGCTCGCGGTTCAGCTATGTGCTGGCCGACGGCAGCCAGGGGGCCGGTATTCCGCCGCTGCTGCCGCATTTTTCCCTGCCCTGGCTGCAAGCCGGCCCTGATGGCCAGCCCCTTGAGCTGAGCTGGGGGCTGTTCAAGGCGCTACTGCCAGCGGCCTTTGCCATCGCCATGCTGGGGGCTATCGAGTCGCTGCTGTGCGCCGTGGTACTGGACGGCATGACAGGCCGGCGCCACAGCGCCAACAGCGAGCTGTTGGGCCAGGGCATAGGCAATATCATCACCCCGTTTTTTGGCGGCATTACCGCCACCGCCGCTATCGCCCGCTCGACCGCTAACTTCCGGGCCGGGGCCAGCTCGCCCCTGGCAGCGGTTATCCATGCCTTGGTGGTACTGCTGGGCCTGGTGCTGCTGGGCCCATGGCTTGCTTACCTGCCGATGCCGGCCATGGCCGCCTTGCTGATGCTGGTGGCCTGGAACATGAGCGAGGCGCCCAAGTCGCTGAAAATGCTCAAATCCGCTCCCAAGGGCGATATCTGGGTGCTGGTCACCTGCTTTAGCCTGACGGTGCTGTTTGACATGGTGGTGGCCATCACTGCCGGTATCTTGCTGGCCTGTGTGCTGTTTATGAAAGATATCGCCGCCATGACCCGTATCAGCGACATCTCTGACAACCGCCGCCAGGTGCCCAATCCGCTGCCCCCCGGCTGGCATGTCTTTAAAATAAGCGGCCCGCTGTTTTTTGCCGCCGCTGACCGGATCTTTGGGGAATTGGCCGCCATGAGCCGCGATGCCAAGGGTATGGTGCTTTACATGGACGGGGTGCCCCTGCTGGATGCCGGCGGCCTGGCAGCCCTCAACAAGCTGGTGGAGCGCTGCCAAAAAGAGCAGACCCAGCTATTGATCGCCGACCTGCAGTTCCAGCCCCTTAAAACCCTGGCCCGGGCCAAGGTGGCACCGGTTGAAGGGGTCAGCCGTTTTTACCCAACCCTGCAAGGGGCGTTGGAATCCTTGCCAGGGCAGTAATAACGGCAACTTGTTCAGCAGCTTATGGGGAAAGAGGGTATATAAAACCCTCTTTATTCAAGGATGAACCCCATGAGCACTAACCCTCCTTCGGTGACAACCAAGGCCTTTATGATCGGCATAATGGCCATCCTGCTGCTGATCCCAGTACTGCTAGTACAGATGGTGATAGGAGACCGCACCAATCGCCGGGACGCGGTAGTCAATGATATTGCCTCTACCTGGGGCCGCGCCCAACAGCTTGCCGGGCCGGTGTTGATGATCCCCGGGCAGCGGCAAGTCAGGCAGTCCGATGGCAGCCTGCGCAGCCAGTCTTATGTCTCTTACTTTCTGCCAAAGACCCTGGATATCAATGCCGGGGTTGAGCCACAGGTGAGAAGCCGCAGCCTCTACCAAACGGTCGTCTACAGCACCCAATTAACCTTGAGTGGGCGCTTCGATCTGGACGAGTTGGCTCGGCACCTGGCCGACGATCCTGGGCTGATGCCGCAAAAAGCGGAGCTGTTGGTGGGGATCAGCGATATGAAAGGGGTGCAAAGCAGCCTGGCCCTGACCTTAGACGGCAAGCCCCAGACACTGGAGCCGGGTATGCGCTCAGACTTCTTTGGTTCGGGTGTGGCAGCCGGCGTTAACCTTAACCGCAGCGGCACCTTGCCCTTCTCGGTTACCGTGTCGCTGCGCGGTTCGGCGCGGCTGAGCTTTGTGCCGGTAGGTGAAACCACCAAGGTGCACGTTGCTTCAAGCTGGCCCAGCCCAAGCTTTGATGGCGCCTTCCTGCCCAGCGAGCGCCAAGTGAGTGGCAAAGGCTTTTCGGCCGATTGGCAGGTGCTGCACTTTAACCGCGACTACCCACAGTTCTTCGAACAAGGCCTCTATCACAGCGAGGGCAGTGAATTTGGGGTCAGCTTCCTGGTCACTGCCGACAGCTACCAACAGGCCATGCGTATCAGCAAATACGCCATTTTGGTCATTGCGCTTACTTTCATGACCTTTTTCTTCGTTGAAGCTTTGCTCAAAAGCCGCGTGCATCCGCTTCAGTACCTGCTGATAGGCCTTGCCCTTGGCATTTTCTATATTCTGCTGCTGGCCTTTAGCGAGCACACCGGCTTTGGTGCCGCCTATCTGGTGGCGAGTGTGGCGACCATCGGGCTCATTGGCAGTTACAGCCTGGCCGTGCTGAAAAGCCGGAAATTGGCGCTACTGGTCATGGGGATACTGACCCTGCTTTACGGGTATATCTATGTCATCTTGCAGCTCGAAGACTTGGCACTGCTGATGGGGGCTATTGGTTTGTTTGCGGTATTGGCCCTGGTGATGTATCTCACCCGTAATCTGGATTGGTACGGGCTGGACGGCAAAGCCTGATGCCGCTTCGGGCCGCGTTTGGCCGGAAAGCAACAGGGAAAAACCCCAGGGATTGACGACAGGTTGTTTTTTGCACTCCTGTTTTTTCCAATGAATAGGCGTTCGCAGTTTAACGCCTTCATATTCAAGGAAATTCAAGGAGAGAAAGAATGAAAAAGCGTTACCTCGCCGCCGCCTTGTTGGCCCTGGGTTCCAGCAGCGTTTTTGCCACCGGCATGAGCTGCTATATCGATACCCGCGCTTATGACGAGTTCACCCCCAACCACTGCCTGAATATCGTTTGGGGCGCCACAACCGCCACGGCGGTATTTCGGGTAGATAACCTGCCGGCCAATTACTACATCGACTGGGATACCCCGGCCTGCGCCGCCAACGCCACCACCTGTACCGCCGTGATCCGCGCCTTTGTTCCTTTTAAGGCCACCGCAACCTTGATTGACCTCGACGCCGGCACCACCACAGAAGTCTCCGCTACCGCCACCTTTGAAGACGGCCGCTGAGCGCAATAAAAACCGGGGCTTGGCCCCGGTTTTTTGATTAGCGCTTTAGCGCGGCTTTAAGGGCGTCGGCCATGGCCGAGTTGCCGCTGCTGCCACCGAGGCTTTGGGCCTGGGGCTTGCCGGCGCTGCGGTTATTGCCAGTGCGCTCGGGGCGAGGGCCGCTGCTGCGGGCGCCGCCGGCCTGCTGGCCGGGCTCGTCACTAAGGCGCATGGAAAGGGCGATGCGCTTGCGCGGTATGTCCACTTCCATCACTTTGACCTTCACCACCAGGCCCGCTTTCACCACTTCCCTTGGGTCGTTGATGCGGCGTTCGCTCATGGCGCTGATGTGCACCAGGCCGTCCTGGTGCACCCCGATATCCACAAAGGCGCCGAAGTTGGTGACGTTGGTCACCACCCCTTCAAGGACCATGCCGGGCTTGAGGTCGTTAAGGGTTTCCACCCCTTCGGCAAAGCTGGCGGTGGTGAACTCGGGGCGCGGGTCGCGGCCGGGTTTGTCCAGCTCTTTCAAGATATCGGTGACGGTGGGCAGGCCGAACTGCTCGTCCACAAAGTCGCCGGGCTTGAGCTTGCGCAGTACATCGGAGTTACCAATGAGCGCCGCTTCCATCTTGCCGGTGTTGGCTTTGATTTTCTCCACCACCGGGTAGGCTTCGGGGTGCACGCCTGAGGCGTCCAGGGGGTTGTCGCCGTTCATGATGCGCAGGAAGCCGGCGCATTGCTCGAAGGCTTTGGGCCCCAGGCGCGGCACTTTCAACAGCTGCTTGCGGCTCTTAAAAGCGCCGTTTTCGTTGCGCCAGGCCACCAGGTTGCCGGCCAGGGTGCTGTTAAGGCCCGATACCCGCGCCAAGAGCGGCACCGAGGCGGTATTGAGATCCACTCCCACGCCGTTTACGCAGTCTTCCACCACAGCGTCCAGGGCCTTGGCCAACTGGCTTTGGTTGACATCGTGCTGGTACTGGCCGACACCGATGGATTTGGGGTCGATTTTCACCAGTTCGGCCAGCGGGTCTTGCAGGCGGCGGGCGATGGAAACGGCGCCGCGCAGGGACACGTCCATGTCCGGGAATTCGTTGGCGGCCAGTTCCGAGGCGGAATAGACAGAAGCGCCGGCTTCGCTCACCACCACCTTGGTGACTTTCAGATCCGGGGCCTTTTTAAACATCTCGGCCACCATGCGGTCGGTCTCGCGGCTGGCGGTGCCGTTGCCGATGGCAATCAAGTCCACCTTGAACTTGCGGCACAGCTGCTCCAGGGCGTCGATGGACTGGGCGTATTGGCGCTTGGGTTCAAAGGGGTAGATGGTGGCGGTGCCCAGCACCTTGCCGGTGTCGTCCACCAGCGCCACCTTGCAGCCGGTGCGGATGCCCGGGTCCAGGCCCATTACCACTTTCGGGCCGGCGGGGGCGGCCATCAGCAAGTCTTTGAGGTTGTCGCCGAATACCTTGATGGCTTCCGCCTCGGCGGCGTCACGCACCCGGCCCATCAGCTCGGTTTCCATGTACATCAAAATCTTGATGCGCCAGGTCCAGCTCACCACCTGCTTAAGCCAGGTGTCGCGGGGGCTGTCACCCAAGTTAAGGCCGAGATGTTTAGCGATGATCAGCTCGCAGTAAGAGGTTTTCACGCTCTCTTCCTGGCCCGGGTCGGCGTTGATGGCCAGCGCCAAAATGCCTTCGTTGCGGCCGCGCAGCATGGCCAGTGCCCGGTGCGAGGGCACCTTGGCCAGGGGCTCTGAGTGGCTGAAGTAGTCACTGAACTTGGCGCCCTCAATCTCTTTGCCGTCCATCACTTTGGCGGTGAGCTGGGCGTTGCTCCACAGGTAGCTGCGGATCTTCTCCAAAAGCGCCGCGTCTTCGGCAAAGCGCTCCATCAGGATGTAGCGGGCCCCTTCCAGGGCGGCTTTTACGTCGGCAACGTCACCGGTGACAAACTGCTCGGCAAGTTGCTGCGGGTCGCAGCTGGCGTTCTTAAGCAGCTCATCGGCCAGGGGCTCAAGGCCCTGCTCTATGGCGATTTGGCCCTTGGTGCGGCGCTTGGGTTTGTAAGGCAGGTACAACTCTTCCAGCACCGTTTTGGTGTCGGCGCCCAGCAGCTCTCTTTTGAGCTGGTCGGTGAGTTTGCCCTGCTCGTCGATGCTTTTGATGATGGCCTGGCGGCGGTCTTCCAGCTCGCGCAGGTAACCCAGGCGAGACTCGAGGTTACGCAGCTGGGTGTCGTCCAGGCCGCCGGTTACCTCTTTACGGTAACGGGCAATAAAGGGGACGGTGGAACCTTCGTCCAGCAGGGCCACGGCGGCGCTGACCTGGGTTTCACGAACGCCGAGTTCCTCGGCAATTTTTCTGTTGATCATCCTTACCACTTGTCTTTCGTGCGGACGGCGAGAGCGTCATTGTGCCACGCAGGGCGGTGATGACGAATGGCCTTTTTACCATGAGCACCGGCCCGTTCAGCAAATGCTTGCCAGCCGCCTTGCCAATGGCGAGCTGAGGCGATACAAAGCGCTCAAGACATTCTGTTGCCGGCCACTATGAGAACCGACCTTATCACCCGCGAGGGCTTTAACGCCCTGAAAGAAGAACTGGATTTCTTATGGCGCACCGAGCGTCCCGAGGTCACCCAAAAGGTGGCCTGGGCGGCCAGCCTGGGGGACAGGTCTGAGAACGCCGACTACCAATACAACAAAAAGCGGCTTAGGGAGATTGACCGGCGGGTGCGCTTTTTACGAAAGCGCCTGGAAGTGCTGCGGGTGGTGGATTATTCCCCCCAGCAAGACGGCAAGGTGTTCTTTGGTGCCTGGGTGGAGGTAGAGAACGAAGCAGGGGATCTGCTGCGCTTTCGTATTGTCGGCCCTGACGAGATTTATGGCCGCAAGGATTACATCTCCATCGACGCCCCCATGGCCCGGGCGCTGTTGAAAAAGGAAGTGGACGACGAAGTGATGGTCAGCACCCCCCACGGCCCCAAGCCTTTTATCGTGGTTAGCATTCACTACCCGCAAGGGGAGTAACGACATCCGGCAACGGCCGGCCATGACACGACTTGTAACAAAGGCCAGTGGTGGTTGCTGGCGGAACTTTTTATAGTAAAAGCCGACGGTTAAGCCCTGGGTGAGAACAACGATGGCACAGGAAAGCACCAAGATCCTGGTAGTGGACGACGACATGCGCCTGCGCGCGCTTTTGGAACGGTATCTGATGGAGCAGGAGTTCCAGGTGCGGGCTGTGGCCAACAGCGAGCAGATGGACCGCCTGCTCGAGCGGGAGAATTTCCACCTGATGGTGCTGGACTTGATGCTGCCCGGGGAAGATGGTCTGGCCATCTGCAAGCGGCTGCGCTCCCGTGGTGAAAACATTCCCATCATCATGCTCACCGCCAAAGGCGACGAGGTGGACCGTATCATCGGCCTGGAACTGGGGGCCGACGATTACCTGGCCAAGCCCTTTAACCCCCGCGAATTGCTGGCCCGTATCCGCGCCGTGCTGCGCCGGCGCACCATGGAAGCGCCGGGGGCGCCGTCCACCGAGGAGCAGGAAATCACCTTCGGCGAGTTTCGCCTCAACCTCGGTACCCGCGAGATGTTCCGGGGCGATGAGCACATGCCCCTTACCTCCGGCGAATTTGCGGTGCTCAAGGCCCTGGTCAGCCATCCCCGAGAGCCCCTTTCCCGCGACAAGTTGATGAACCTGGCCCGTGGCCGCGATTACTCGGCCCTTGAGCGCAGCATCGACGTGCAAGTCTCGCGCCTGCGCCGCATGATTGAGCCGGACCCTTCTCACCCCCGTTATATCCAGACCGTCTGGGGCCTGGGTTACGTGTTTGTGCCCGACGGCCGCGCCCGGCCATGAAGCTGCTGCCCCGGTCCGCCTTCGGCCAGACGGTGATGCTGCTGGCGGGCCTGCTGCTGATCAACCAGCTGGTAAGCTACACCATAGTGGTGATGTACGTCATCAAACCCAGCTACGACCAAATCAACGATCTGCTGGCCAAGCAGGTCAAGGTGGTGTTCCTCGACGAGCCCATCAATGGCCGCAAGCGGCTGGAGCTGCCCGATGAAATGCGCGAGCGTTTTTTTGAGGCCACCGGTATAGAGCTTTACAGCGAGCAATCGGCCCGCAAGGCCGGGCTCGACCAGGCCACCTATTACAGCTACCTCTCCGAAGAGCTGGGCCGCGAGCTGGGCGGCCCCACCGAAGTGCGTATCAACCAGGGCAAGCAGTTTGATATCTGGGTACGCCCGCCCATGGCCCCCAAGTATTGGCTGAAGGTGCCGCTAAGCGGCTTTGAGGGCTTTCAGTTCTCGCCGCTGCCGCTTTATTTGGCGCTGATTGGGGTGCTTTCGGTGTTGGGGGGCTGGCTCTTTGCCCGGCGCCTTAACCGGCCGCTGAAAAAACTGGAAGTGGCCGCTCACCAGGTGGGCCGCGGCGAGCGCCCGGCAACGCTTTCTGACGATGTCGGCTCCAGCGAAGTGGCGGCGGTAACCCGGGCCTTTAACCAGATGGCCAAAGGGGTGGCGCAATTGGAAGAAGACCGCGCCTTGCTGATGGCCGGTATCTCCCATGACCTTCGCACCCCCCTGACCCGCATTCGCCTGGCCACCGAGATGATGCAAAGCTCCGAGGGTTACCTCAAAGACGGCATCATCGACGACATCGAAGACATGAACGCCATCATCGACCAGTTCATCGCCTACGTGCGCCAGGACCGGGAAGACAGCCCCGAGCCGTCGGATGTTGAAGCCTTGCTGGAAGACGCGGTCAGCGCCTTTGCCGAGCGGCCGCTGCGCACTGTGCTGGCGGTAGAGCCCATCCCCGAGCTGTGGTTAAGGCCGCTATCCATCAAGCGGCTTGTCTACAACCTTTTGGAAAACGCCGAGCGCTACGGCCGGGGCGAAGCCAGGGTCGAGGCCAGGTTGTCTCTTAACAGCAAGGAACTGGTGCTCAAAGTGGGGGACAACGGCCCCGGTATTCCCGAGGCCGAGCGCGAGCGGCTGTTCATGCCCTTTGAGCGGGGCGACAAAGCCCGCAGCACCCACGGCTCAGGCCTGGGCCTTGCCATCATCAAGAAGATTGTCGATTCCTACCATGGCCGCATTCTGCTGGGCCAATCCACCCAAGGGGGGCTGCTGGTGGAGATACGCCTGCCACTATCTTCCCTAAGCCCGGTGGAATAAGGCCTGGCGAGGTGTATTAGCGAAAAGTCGTATTGTGCCCGGGTCGTTTTTGCAGCAAAGGTGTAACGCTTACACAACTATTATTCAAAAGTTGCAGAAAACGATAAGGACAGCACATGAGCGCCATCGTATTGCTGGTATTGGGGTTGGGAGGCATGGCCCTGGGCTATTTCTTCTACTCCCGTTTTATTGCCAACCACATCTACAAACTCGACGAAAACTTCAAGACCCCGGCCCACGAGATGGAAGACGGTGTCGATTTCGTTCCTACCAACAAGTTCGTGCTTTGGGGCCACCACTTCACCTCGGTGGCCGGGGCCGCGCCCATAGTGGGCCCGGCCATCGCCGTGATTTGGGGCTGGTTGCCAGCCTTTTTGTGGGTCACCTTCGGCACCATCTTCTTTGCCGGTGTCCATGACTTCGGCGCCATTTGGGCCAGTATCCGCAACCGCGCCAAATCGGTGGGTTCGCTCACCGGTGAAGTGGTGGGCAAGCGGGCCCGCTCGGTGTTTATGATTGTCATCTTCCTGGTGCTGCTGATGGTCAACGCCGTGTTCGGGGTGGTGATCGCCAAGCTGCTGATTAACAACCCCGGCGCCGTAGTGCCGGTGTGGGGCGCGGTGGCGGTGGCGCTGGTGATTGGCCAGCTGATTTACCGCTTCAAGTTCAACCTGGCTTGGGTGTCGCTGATTGGCATCGTCGTGCTCTATTGGCTGATCTACATCGGGCCGTCGGTGCCTATCACCCTGCCTGACAGCACTTTTGGCCTTTCTGCATCAGCCAGCTGGATCTTGCTGCTGTTCCTGTACGCCGCCATCGCTTCCTTGTTGCCGGTGTGGATGCTGCTTCAGCCCCGTGACTACATCAACGGCCTGCAGCTGTTCGTGGGGCTTATCCTGCTCTACGCTGCTGTGATTATCGCCAACCCCAGCGTGGTGGCGCCGATGATCAACATGGACGTGCCGGCCAATACGCCGTCGATGGTGCCACTACTCTTTGTGACCATCGCCTGTGGGGCCATCTCCGGCTTCCACGGCCTGGTGGCATCTGGCACCACCTCCAAGCAGCTCAACAAGGAAACTGACGCCCGCTTCGTGGGCTACTTCGGTGCCGTGGGTGAAGGCGCCCTGGCCCTGGCCGCCATCATTGCCGCCACCGCCGGTTTTGCCTCCCTGGCCGACTGGCAGGCGGTATACAGCGCCTTCGGTAAAGGCGGCGTACTGGCCTTCGTTAACGGCGGCGCCACCATCCTCCACGCCGGTACCGGTATCGACGCAGCGGTAGCCTCCACCATGCTGACGGTAATGGCCGCGCTTTTTGCCGGCACCACCATGGATACCGGCCTGCGCCTGCAGCGCTACATCTTCCAGGAGTGGGGCGAGATTTATAACATCAAGTGGATGGGCAAAGCCCTGCCGGCCACCTTGCTGGCGGTAGCGTCCTGCCTGGTGCTGGCCTTTGGTGCCGGTGGCGCCGACGGCTCCGGTGGCCTGCTGATTTGGCCGCTGTTCGGTACCACCAACCAGTTGCTGGCGGGCCTGACCCTGCTGGTGATCACCGTGATGCTGGTGCGTCGCAAGGCGCCCACCATCTACACCCTGGCACCCCTGGTGTTCTTGTTGGTGATGACCCTGGCAGCGCTGCTGCTGCAACTCAAAGGGTTCTACGACCAGCAGAAATGGTTCCTGCTGGGCCTGGATATCGTGGTGCTGGTTGCCGCCATCCTGGTTACCCTGGAGTGCGCCGCCGCCCTCAAAGACGAAAAACGCAAGGCCGCCGAGGCTGAATAAGCCTGCTGGCTTTGGCTGCAAAAAAACCGGCGCCCTGTGGCGCCGGTGTATTTTGTAAGAGGAGTGCAGCCCAAGTGAAAGAAACCCTGTCCAAACTCAAATTCTGGTATCAAAAGGCCGGTGAACTGGGGGCCCAGTACTACAACGCCCCTTACCGCGCCGCCATTGCTCGGGCCAAGCGTGAGGAAGACGATCTGTTCATGCTGTTGGTGTTCTCCGAGATGATGGGGGTGCCCAACCCGGCCTCCTGGTACTGCCTTGAACTCCAACCCCTGCTGCTGGAACGCTTTCACGACTGGCACCAGCGCATGGGCATGGAACATTCCCCCCTTGATAACTTCCGGTGTTGCTGATGTCGCTGGATCTCAATCAACTCATTCATGAAAAACGGCTGCTGCTGGTGGGTGGCAAAGGCGGCGTGGGCAAAACCACAGTGTCGTCCTCGCTGGCGGTAGCGGCGGCCGAGGCTGGCCGCAAGGTGCTGCTGGTGTCTACCGACCCGGCCCACAGCCTGTCTGACGCCTTTGATAAAACCATAGGCGGCAAGGAGAAAATGCTGGCCCCGAACCTGACGGTATTGGAGCTGGACCCTGACGCCGAAGTGGACGCCTACCTCGAGCGGGTGCTGGGGCAGATGCGCCGCTATGTGGGCCCGGACCAGGTGGCGGAGCTGAGCCGCCAGCTGCGCCTGACCCGCCAGTCCCCCGGTGCCCAGGAGGCGGCGCTTTTGGAGCGTATGGCCAAGCTGATGGAAGAGGGCTTGCAAGAGTACGATCTGTTGGTGTTCGACACCGCTCCCACCGGCCATACCCTGCGGCTGCTTTCCCTGCCGGAGGTGATGGCGGCCTGGACCGACGGCCTGTTAAAGCACAACAAGCGCTCGGAAAAGCTGGGCGAAGTGTTGTCGCACCTCACCCCCGGCCGTAGCGTCAATAATCCCATGGGCGATCCCAAGGAAAACGCCCTGGAAGGGCTGGACGACAAAGGCAAGCAGCTGGCCGAAACCCTGCTTAAACGCCAGCGGCTGTTTCACCGCACCCGCCACCTGCTGGCCGATGCGGCCCGCACCGCCTTTTTGTTTGTGCTGACTCCGGAAAAGCTGCCCATCCTGGAAACCGAACGGGCGGTGGCGGCCTTGCTGGAATCGAAGATCCCGGTGGCCGGCGCGGTGGTCAACCGGGTGCTGCCGGCCGCCGCCGACAGCGCCTTTTGGGCGGCGCGCCGCGAGCGCCAGCAGCGCCATTTGGAGGATATTGAGGCGCGGCTTGGCAAAGTTGCCAGGGTCACGGTGCCGCTCTGGGAGGATGACATCCAGGGCCTTGACAGCCTCAGCGCCTTTAGCAAAGCGCTACTGGACGCCAAATAAAAAAACGCCGCTTTCGCGGCGTTTTTTATCAGTAGGCCAAGGTGAAGCGCTGGTTGATAAAGTCTGCGCTTTCCAGCTCGTCAATCATGGCTTTGGCGTAATCCTCGACCGAAATCTGGCTGTTACCCTCGCCATCCACCAGCAGCTGGTCGGTGCCGAGGCGATAGTGACCGGTGCGCTGGCCAGGGGCGATGACGGCGGCCGGTGACAGCATGGTCCAGGTAACCTCGGATTGGCCGCGCAGCTTGTTCAGGGCGTAGCGGGCGCCTTCGGCAGTGGCCTTGTATTCGGCCGGGAAGGCAGGGGTATCAATCAGCAGTTGGCCCGGTGCCACTTCCAGGGAGCCGGCACCCCCCACCACCAGCAGGCGCTTGACGCCAGCGCTGTTGGCGGCGGCCAGGATGCTGTCAAAACCCTTGGCGTAATAGCCTTGGATGTCTTGTTGGGCGTGGCCGGAGAAGGCGCTCAGCACCGCATCAAAACCGGCAAGCTGCGCCGCCAGGGCCTGGGTGTCCTGCACGTCGGCTTTAACCACGGTCAGGCCTGACTTGGCAGCCAGGCGCTCGGGGCGGCTGACCAGGGCGGTAACGCTGTGGCCGCGGCTCAGGGCCTCTTCACGCAGGGCAGAACCGATAAAACCGCTGGCACCGATCAGGGCAATTTTCATGGGGTATTCCTCGTTGTCTGACGTTGATGGCGCCATTGTGAGTCGGGTTATTGATTTGAAAAACGCCGCAATCAATAATTCATTGTTATTAAATTCATAACGGTATTGCCGTGGCCAGCGAACTCGATCTCAACAACCTGCCGCTTTTTATCGCCACGGTGGAAGCCGGGTCTTTTACCGCTGCCGCCGAGCGCCTGGGGTGCACCAAAACCAAGATCAGCCTGAGTATCCGCGCTTTGGAGCAGCGGCTGGGGGTCGCGCTTTTTACCCGGACCACCCGGCAGATCACCCTTACCGACGCTGGCCAGCAGCTTTATCTTGGCAGCAAGCCGCTGCTGGCAAGGCTGGGGGAAACGGTGCAGGAAGTGGGCAGCAGCGCCCAGGCGTTAAGCGGCACCTTGCGGATCACCGCGCCGGTGGACCATATGAGTCATCAGTTGGCTGGGGTTGCCGCCGCCTTTGGTGAGCGCCACCCGGGGCTGACCATCGAGCTTCGCAGCGGCGACAAGGTGGCAGATATGGTGCGGGAAGGCATTGATGTGGCCATCCGCATGGGCTGGCTCAAAGACTCAAGCCTGCGGGCCCAGAAGCTCGGCACCTTCGAGCAGCTGCTGGTGGGCTCCAAGGGTTACTTGGCGGCGCACGGTAACATTGAGCACCCCAGTGAGCTTGGCCAGCACCGCTGGCTCGAATTCACCCCGTTACCCAGCGCCCTGACCTGGACCTTCACCCGCCCGGGGGAAACCCATCAGGTGCAGCTGCACAGCCGCCTCAAGGTGGACAACACCGCCGCCCTTATCAGCCTTATCAAAGCCGGCGCCGGGATCTCGGTGATTGGCCATTTCGGCCAGCAGCTGGACCCAGAGCTGGTGCCGCTGCTGCCCGGCTGGCGGCTACCGAGCGGCGGCATTTACGCCGTCTTCCCCCCTGGCGCCTTTATCCCCGCCCGGGTCCGCGCCTTTGTGGATTTCTACCGGGACTGGCTTGGAAAATAAAAAGGCAGGCGCGAGGCCTGCCAAAAGGGGTAAGACGATGCTTATTGTTGGAGTAATTTCAGCACCGCATCGAAGGGCACCAGTTTGAAGTTCTGGCCTTGCTCTGGCAGGCGTTTTCGCCCGTCCTGCACTGCCAACAGGCCTTGGGGGTAAGCCTTGCCAAGGGCGAGGCTGGTGATGTCGATGCCGTCGGTTTCGCTGGTGCCGTCGATGCCCGCCTCGCTGTTAAGGCCGATGCGAAAGCGGCCCAGCAGCTGGTAGGGGGGCAGGGCGCTGTACGCCACGTAGCTGTCGTTACCCTGGCTGGAGGCCACCAAGATGGGCCGCTCGCCTTGCCAAAGGGCGAGGCCTTCTACGTCGGCGTGGAGCATGGGGCCGACCTTGGCGATAAGGGTGCCAGCGGGCGCCTGGGTGTCGTCGGCGTTAAAGGCCCAGATGCCCACGTCTTCTTCTCCCAGGAAAAAGCGGCCGCGCTTGTCGTCAGCCACGCAGCCCTCGGGCTGGGTGTTAACGCGAAAATCCCTTACCAGGGTGCCTTTAATGGCGCCATGGTTGTCGTCCAGGCGGTATTGCAGCACCCGGCCGTTCTTGTCGTTCACAAACACCTGCATCTCCCCTTGGGGCTGGTACATGCAAAGGCCGTAGATGTCTTTAAGAGGAGTGGGCACTTCCCCCAGCAGGCTGACGTCGCCGCTGTCCGGTGCGATGGCAAAGACGCTGATGGCGTTATGGTCGCGGTGGCTGGCGGTGGCAATATCCACGGTCTTGCCACCAAGGCGAAAACCCTGGCGCACATCCACGTTGTTAACCCGGCCCACGGCCAGCCGCTGCAGGCGTTGGCCATTGAGGTCATACACCTCCAGGGCGCCGCGTTTGTCGGTGCCCAGTACCCGGCTTTGCTCGGGGTGCTGGTGGTTAACCCAAATGGCCGGGTCGTCCATGGCGTCGCCGATGCGATCGGCCGGCAGGGTTTGGGCGATGGCCTGCACCTGGGCAATAACCGGCGCCTGATAGTGGCTGACTGCCAGTTTGGGCAGCGCCTGCACCGTGCCCCCGAGGTTAACGCTATTGCCGTTGACGGCCAGCAGCTCGGCGCCGGGTTTCCTCAATGCCAGGCGTTGGGTGCCTTGCTCGGGGGCCTTGGGGCGGGTGGCGTTGGGGTAAAGGTCGAGGCTTTGGGTGCCCAGGCGCACCAGCAGGCCGTCGGGCCTCACCGCCAGGGCTTTGGTTTCGCCAACGAGGGTGCCAAAGGGGGCGGCGGCGTCCAGCAACTGGCGTTTGGGCTCGGCTTCGAGCTCGGCGCTGTAGCGCCACAGGGCCTGGTCGTCTTCGCTGATAAAGAGCGATTCCGAGGCGCTGTCGGTGGCGCAGGCCGTGGATTTATAAGGGATGTTCAGGGTGCGCAGTCGCTTGGGCGCCTTGAGCCAGTGGCCGGTTTTAACCAGCCACTCCTCGCCGCTGCCCCTGTCGTCGAGGATAAAAAGATGCAGGCTGCCGTCCCTTGGGCTTTGGTAGCTGCATACCGCTTCTACCACCCGGTCGGTAACCGGCGCCGAGAATACTTCTTTGGCCCCCTGCCACAGGCGCAGCTGTTGGTCGGCTTTATCTACCGCCATCAACAAGGCGCCGTCTTGGCTGAGGTTGACCGGGTCCACCGCGCCTTTGACCAGGGTCTTGCCTTGCCAGCTAAGGCCTTGCTGGCTGATGTCCAGCTCGCTGCCCTGGTAGGGCAGCTGGCTTGCCAGGGCGCCTTGGGCCAATAGGGTCAGGGTTAGTAATGCTTTCATGGCCATTCCTTATTAAAACGCGTGGTACTGCAGGCCCAACTGAAAGGTGCGGCCATAGGTTTCGTATTGGGCGTTGAGGGCCGAGCGGCCGGTGTAGACGTAGTAGGGCTCGTCGTTGAGGTTCAGCGCCTTGAAGGACAGTTGCAGGTTGGGGGTGGCGGACCACTTGGCGATAAAGTCCCACTGCAGGTGCGAGTCTGCGTAGAGGTCGTAACGGCTGTCGGTGACATCGTCCACTTCCAGCAGGTATTTGGACTGGTAAGCGGCAGAGATGCGCAGCGACAGGGTGCCGTCGTCGTAGCCCAGGGCCAGGTTGGCGGTCTTGTCAGACTGGCTGGGGAAGGGCACGTCGCGGTTGCCGCTGTCCCAGCTTAAGGTGGCGTTAGAGTCGGTCCAGGTGCCGTTGGCCGAGAAAATAAGGTGGTTAAAGGGCGCCGGCAGGCTGTCAAAGCGGGTCACGAAGTTAAGCTCGACCCCGTACAGATCGGCGCTGTTGCCGTTGATGTAGGTCAGGGCCTGGTCGTAGTCCTCAAAGCCGGCGGAACCGGCCAAGTCGGCCCGGTAGATGAAGTGTTTGATGTCCTTGTAGAAGGCGCCGATGCTGGCCACGCCAATATCGCCGCTGTAGTGCTCAAGGCTCAAATCGTAGTTGGCGCTGGTCATGGAGCGAAGCTCGGGGTTGCCGAATTCGGCTTCAAAATCGCCGGCGTCCCCTTCGCGGTAAAGGCCCGGTGCCAGCTGGTCATAGGTGGGGCGCACAAAGGAGTTGGAGTAGGCGGCCCGCACCAGGGTGTCGTCGTCCAGGTTGTACTTGAGGTTCAGCGACGGCAACCAGCGGTCTTCGTCCTTGTGGTACTCGCTGACGGTGGCGGCGTCGTCCTGGTCTTCAAAGATGCTGTAGCCACGGGTGTCGCGGCGGGTCTTCTCATAGCGAAGGCCGCCCACTAGCAGTAAGTCGTCCCAGCGGCTGGTGGCCATCAGGTAGGCCGCTTTGTTGTCTTCCTTGACGTGGTAGTCGTTGATCAAAGAATCCACTTGGTCGCGGTAGTCGGCCCGGTCGTAGCTGCTGATGGCGGCCAGGATGGCGCTGGTGCTGATGGTGGGGCCGAAGGGTGCCAGGCCGTAGTCGGCGTTGGCGCCGGCGTAATCGGCGAGGGTGTCTGGGATGGCCAGCTTCTTGTAGGTGAAGGTGTCTTCGTCCATGTCCTTCTTGCGCTCACCGAGCTTGATGCCGCCCTGGATATCCAGGGTGCTGGCGCCCAAATCCAGGTGGCGGGTCAAATCGGCCCTGACACTGCGGTTATGGTCGGTAGCGTCGTGCTGGTACATCTCGATTTTGCCGAGCTGGTAATTGGTGGCGTCCAGCAGGCTGTCATCGCCCTCGAATACCGGCTTATCGCCGCTGGCGTAATGGATATTGCCGCTGTATTCGAACTTGGCGGCCTTGACCCCAAAGGGCAGCTTTTCTTCGGCGCTGCTGGTGGAAAGCTGGTATTTGAGGGTCCAGTCCTGCCAGTTGGACTTACCGCCGACGCTCAGGGATTTAATGAACTGGTCTTCGACGCGGTCTTTCAGGGCGCGGGTCAGGTCGGCCGGGCCATCCAGCCCCGGCTCGGCGGCATCTTCCCACTCGGCGCTGTAGGACTGGCGGGTCTCGTGGTCCTTGAACTGGGAGTAGAGGCCGCGCAGGTAAAACTGGTGGTTGTCGCTGGGGCGGTAGTCGATGTTGGCGGCCAGGCCCTTGCGCTTGCGGGAGATGGTGTAGTCGCGCATGTCGGTTTCTTCCAGCAAGGCGCCGTCCCAGGCGCCGCCGGTTTCAACGTTGTCGGAGCCGAACTTGCGGTCGTAATAGCTGGCGGCGAGGGCAATACCCAGGGCGTCGACCTGGCTGCCAAGGTCAAAGGTGTCAGACCAGGCGGCAGAGGCCTTGGGGCTGGTTTTGTCCCTGAGCTTGTTGTAGCTGCCCTCAGCGGTGAAGCTGAAAAAGCGGCCGTCGTGGTCAAAGGCGGTCAGGCTCTTCATTTCCACGTTGCCGCCCAGGGTGTTGGCGTCCATTTCTGGGGTCAGGCTCTTGGCCACTTCCAGGGTGCCCAGCAAATCGGAGGGAATGACATCCAGCGCCACGGCACGGCGGCCCGACTCCGGCGCCGGGATGTTGGCGCCGTTGTATGTCACGGTGTTCAGATCTGGCGCCAGGCCACGGATGCGCACAAAGCGCCCTTCGCCCTGGTCGCGCTCGATGGAAATGCCCGGCAGCCGCTGCAGCGCCTCGGTGGCGTTGTCGTCGGGGTACTGGCCTATGCCGTCAGCGGAGGCCACGGTAACGATGTTGTCGGCATTTTTCTGGATATTAAGGGCGCGACCAAGGCTGGCCACCTGGCCCACCACCGTGATGCGCTCCACCTTGGCGGCGAGGGTCAGGGGCAGCTCCAGGGTGTGGTCGTCTTGCACGTCAATGGTGCGGGTTTCGCTGGCCAGGCCCGGATATTGGATCAAAAGCTGGTACCGGCCCTTTCGAACCGAGGGCAGCACAAAGCGGCCTTCGGGGCCGGTTTGGGTGCGATAGGGGCTGTCTTCCAGGTGGATGGTGGCGCCAAGTAGTTTTTGGCCGGCGCTGTCCAGCAACTGGCCCTGAATTCGGCCGTCAGCCCAGGCCTGGGCGCACAGAGCCAGGGCCGTCACTGCAAACAAGGGTGCTTTTTTCATGATGTCGGGTCCGCTGAATAAGTCTGGCGCCGACTCTGAAAGCCCTTTGTGACAATGTGGTTGCAGTTTTTTAGCCTTAAGTCTGCCTTAACGTTTTTAGGGGCCTAGGCTGGTGTAACAGCCTGAGCCGGGCTGACCCGGGTCCGATCGGCTCAGGGCTTCGCCGCGCTGTCACTTTTTTGTAAAAAGCGGCCAAGACAATAGGCCAAGGAGTGCCTATGTCCCGACACAAACTCAAACTGCTGCTGACCTTCCTTATGCTGCTGGCCCTGGGCGCCCTTGCCCGGCATATGGGCGAGCTCAAGCCCTGGGCGCTAATCGACTGGCTGGACGTGGTGGGAGAAGGCTGCGTGCTGTTGGTCAGCCTCGCCTGGGTGCTGATGGTGCTCAAAAGCCGCCCCCATGGCCGGGTAACCTTGCTGCTCTTTAGCGGCGGGCTGATGTTCTGCTGCTCCAGCTGGCTCGACTGGCTGGACGAATTCCTCCATTACCCCGACGGTAGCCACCTGATGAGCTGGACCGAGAGCCTGCCCGCGCCCTTTGGCCTGGTCATGCTCACTTGGGGCCTGTGGGGCTGGCACCGCGAGCAGCTTGCTATCAGTGCGCAGCTCAAAAGCCGCGAGCATTTCTTTCGCGAACACCAATTGGTGGACCCGCTCACCCGCCTTTATACCCAGCCCTACTTGCAACTGGTGTTGGAGCGGGAGCTGGGGCTACACCAGCAAGGGGCCAAGCCGCTCACGCTGCTGGCCTGGGACATTCGCGGCTTTGGCCGCTTTAACTTGCGCCACGGTGAGCTGGCCGGTGACAAGGCACTGAAAGGCCTCGCTGAATTCTTGCTGGCCGGGCTGCGCCCCCAGGACCTGCTATGCCGCCTGGGCGGAGACCGCTTCGTGGCCCTGCTGCCAGGCACCGGCGCCGGTGAAGCTCGCGCACTGGGGGAAGCCCTGTCCCGGCAGCTGCAAGAACGGCCCTGGCTTGGCAACAGGGTCAGCCTGAAAACCGAGCTATTGCAAGCAGGGGAGGCCGATAGTGTCGATACCCTGCTGGCGCGGCTTCAGGTGCAGTTGGACAAGGACAAAGGGCCAGGCCCCTTTGCCAGGGAGGCCTGATGCGCCCCTGGTTTGGCAGTGACGACAAACAGCTGCCGGCCTTGCAGGCCAAGGCCATTATTACCGTGGCCGAGCGCCGAGGCGTGGCCCCCGAGCGGCTATTAAGGGGCACCGGAATTTTTGAGGGCGACCCGCTGATAAGCCCGGCACAACTGGTGCGCCTGGCTTGCCAGGCACAAAAGCTGCTGCCCCAGGGAGAGCTGGGTTTTCTGGTGGGCCATCACCTGCTGCGCCAGGACCACCCCTTGGCGAAGCTGCTGCGCGCCGCGCCTGACCTTCGCCGGGCCCTGATGGGGCTCGCCCGCTACCGAAGCCAGTGGCAGTTGCTGCAATACCTGCGCCTGGAAGCCAGCCATGACCGGCTTTATCTCTATCTGCAAGACGTGGTGGGGTTGGGGGAGGCGAGGGCGTTTTTCTGCCAGGTGACCCTGGGGCTGCTGAGCGCCTTGTTGCGTTTGCAGCTTAACGGGCGCCAGGCCCTTGAGATCAGCCTTAGCCAAAAAGCCCCCAAAGGCCTGCACCATTACCAGGCCCACCTCGGCCTGGCACTGACCTTCGGCGCCGAGCAAGACTGCCTGAGCCTGCCGCGCAGCTGGTGGCAAGCGGGCTTTGCCGAGGCGGATGCCTCCGCCTTTGCCGACGCCAAAGCGGCCATGGTGGCTGAGCTTGCGCCCTTGGGGTTACTGGAATGGTTGGCCCGGCTACAGCACCGGCATTTAACGGCGCAGCTGGGGCTGGAGCAGGTAGCAACCCTTGCCGGGCTCAGCCCTGCCAGCCTCAAGCGCCAACTCAAGGCCCAGGGCACCAGTTTTGGCCAATGCGGTGACGAGGTGAAAAAGCTTCGCGCCCTGCACTGGCTTTGCTATGGCCAGCTGCCCAACGAGGTGCTGGCGCAGCGGCTGGGTTACTCGGACGTGCACAACTTTCGCCGCTCCTTCAAACGCTGGACCGGCGCCGTGCCTTCGGTGTTTCGCTAGGCGCTCTTGGCCAGGCGCTGCTCCATGGCCAGGTAATCACGGCCGGCACCCAGCCCCATGCGGTAACCGGCGTCGAGCTTGGCTTTGTCCATGGTCAGGCGGCCTACGGCAAAATCCTGGGGCGGGGCGATGACCCTCAACTGGCAGTCCGCCGGAGGGTGGGCGATGAAATCCAGGGCGGCGTTGTAATGGCGGGCCCTGTCCAGCAGGGTCTGGGCAAGCTCGGGGTGGTCGCGAAAGAGGTGCTGGGTCAGCCAGGGCAGGCGGCTTGGCTTCATGCGATAGCCTAGGGGGTGGGACAGCACCACGGTCAAGTCGCGGGCGCCGCGCCGGTACGCTTCCTGCACCGGGATGGAGTCGGCCATGCCGCCGTCGGTAAAGGGTTGGTGGTCAATTTCTGGCATCTCTTTAAAAGCGATGGGCAGGGCGCAGGTGGCCAGCATCACGTCGTCGAGGTTGTCAGGGGTGACGCTCATGTAGCGGGCGCCGCCGCTGTGCACGTCGGTGACCACCGCCACCAGTTGCGGGCCGTTGGTCAGGCAGTCAAGGTGCAGTGGCAGCAGTTTGCGCGACTCGTGCCAGAGCCAATGCACATCGGTGAGGTGGCCACCGAAGGCAAAACGCCGGGGATTGAAGAAGCGGCGGGTGGTGGCCAGCCGGGTGATGATTTTGCGGCTGCGGCCCTGGCGGCGGCTGAGATAACCCACCGAATTGGTGGCGCCGGCGGAGACGGCCAGGATCAGGTCAAAGGCGTAATGCTGTTGCTGGATAAAGCTGTCCAGCACCCCTGCGGCAAAGATACCGCGCATGGCGCCGCCTTCAACAATAAGGGCTTTACTGGCTTTCGGTTGCACGGGTGACCTCCGGCTGAGTGATTGCTCTAAACTAACAAAGCAGGCCTGAGATCTTAAATAGGTTTTTTAAATCAACAAGATAGTAAAACGAAAAGCTCTTTTCCCGTATTTTTCAGCGCACGGTTGTGCGCTTTTTTTAGCCAATAAAAAAGGCCGCTTACGCGGCCTTTTTCAATTTTAAGCTTACAGTTGTGGGCCGGCTGCTACCAGCGCCTTGCCTTCGGCGTTGTCGGTGAACTTCTCGAAGTTGCTGACAAAACGCTGGGCCAGATCCTGAGCCTTGACATCCCACTGGGCGGCGTCACCATAGGTGGCGCGGGGGTCGAGGATGGAGGCATCTTCAACACCGGCCAGGGCCTGGGGCACCGCCAGGTTGAAGTAAGGCAGCTGCACGAACTCGGCGTTCTCGATGCTGCCGTCGAGGATGGCATCGATAATGGCGCGGGTGGCCTTGATGGAAATGCGCTTACCGGTACCGTTCCAGCCGGTGTTGACCAGGTAGGCCTCGGCGCCCACCGCTTCCATGCGCTTGACCAACACTTCGGCGTATTTGGTGGGGTGCAAGCTCAGGAAGGCGGCACCAAAGCAGCTGGAGAAGGTGGGTGTGGGTTCGGTAACGCCACGCTCGGTACCGGCCAGCTTGGCGGTGAAGCCGGACAGGAAGTAGTACTCGGCCTGGGCTTTGGTGAGCTTGCTTACCGGCGGCAGTACCCCGAAGGCGTCGGCGGTCAGGAAGATCACCTTCTTGGCGTGGCCAGCCTTGGACACCGGTTTGACGATGTTGTCGATGTGGTAGATGGGGTAGGAAACCCGGGTGTTCTCGGTCTTGGAGCCGTCGTCGAAGTCAACGCTGTTATCGCTCAGCACGGTAACGTTTTCCAAGAGGGCGTCGCGGCGGATGGCGTTATAGATATCCGGCTCGGCTTCCTGGCTGAGGTTGATGGTCTTGGCGTAGCAGCCACCTTCGAAGTTGAACACGCCGTCGTCGTCCCAGCCGTGCTCGTCGTCGCCAATCAGCTCACGCTTAGGGTCGGTGGAGAGGGTGGTTTTGCCGGTGCCGGACAGGCCGAAGAAAATGGCCACGTCGCCGTCTTTGCCGACGTTGGCAGAGCAGTGCATGGAGGCAATGCCCTTCAATGGCAGCAGGTAGTTCATCATCGAGAACATGCCTTTTTTCATCTCGCCACCGTACCAGGTGCCGCCGATAAGCTGCATGCGTTCGGTGAGGTTGAAGGCCACGAAGTTTTCGCTGTTCAGACCCTGCTTTTCCCAGTTGGGGTTGGAAGTCTTGGCGCCGTTCATGACGATAAAGTCAGGCTGAAAGTCTTTCAGTTCTGCTTCCGTGGGGCGGATGAACATGTTTTTCACGAAGTGTGCCTGCCAGGCCACTTCGGTGATGAAGCGCACGCTAAGGCGGGTGTCGCTGTTGGCGCCGCAGTAGGTGTCCACCACAAACAGGCGCTTGCCAGACAGCTGCTCGGTAACCAGGCCTTTAAGATCGTTCCACACCTCGGTGCTGATGGGCTTGTTGTCATTTTTGCCCTGATCTGACCACCAGACGGTATCCCTGGTGGTGTCGTCGCGAACGATGTATTTGTCCTTCGGAGAACGGCCGGTAAAGATACCGGTATCCACGGCTACAGCCCCCAGGCTGGTAACCACTCCCTTTTCATAGCCTTCGAGGCCTTCACGGGTTTCTTCGATGAAAAGTTGCTCGTAGGAGGGGTTGTAAACGATTTCCTGGACGGCATTGATGCCGTACTGGCCCAGATCGATCTGACTCATGGGGGATGGCTCCTAGGGTACGTAGTGTCTAGCTGTAGGGATTTGTCTGTCTGTTTTCTGGCGGCATTGTAGCCCAAAGGTGAGGGTGAGAGAACGCCGAGCAGTCACGAAAATGAAAGACTTTCAGGTCGGGTTACATAATGGATGGGTGATACGCTTTTAAGACAAAAGTGTGAGCAAAGGTTTCATTTGTTTTCTAGTTGTTGATTGTTGATTTTTCTGATGTTAATACAAGGGCTCCTTTGCAAGGATGTTGCGAGCGGCCAGTAGAGCCGCCGCAGAGATGTTTCACACTTAGAAGGAATGAAACCTTGAAACTCCAAACCGCCTTCAAGCTGAGCCCGCTGGTCCTGGCGCTGGCTTCTGCTTCGTCTGTTGCTGCGTTGTCGAATGGTACACGCCACGTTGTTTTTGATAATCCGGTCACTAAACAAAGCCTTGCTGACAAGTCAGCTAAAGGCCCATTGCGTGAGGTGATCCCCAACCGTTACATCATTGAGTTGACTGGTGAACCTGTCGCGACACGCAGTGCCAAAGGCGTTGGATCTGTTGCTCGAACTGCCAACGGTAAAGTGGACTTTGCTGCTTCAGCAACAGTTTCGGTAAAAAGCCAACTGGCTTCCCAACAAGCACAGACGGCGAAGGCACTGAGCACCCTGTACCCTTCAGTCAAAGTGCTGCGTAACTTCAACACCGTACTCAACGGGCTGGCAATCGAGGGCACTAACCTTGACATCGACAAGCTGAAAGCGCTGCCGAATGTTAAGCACGTGTATCGTGACCAAATTATCCATGTCCAAATGGATCAGTCCTTGCCCATTATCAAAGCTCCCGCAGCGTGGGAGGCTCTTGGTGGCCAGGCTACAGCAGGGCAGGGTATTCGCGTTGCCGTAGTGGACTCCGGTATTCGTCCAGAAAACCCCATGTTTGATGATGCTGGCATGACCGCTCCCGACGCCAGCACCCTGCCTACCGATGACTACTGCCATACCGTCGATGCCAGTTTCTGTAACAACAAGCTGATAGTCGCCCGTTATTATCCTGCCCCTTCTGGCACCATTGCCGAGGAATATACTGATAAGCCACTGGGTTGGAACGGTCATGGTACCCACGTTGCTGGTACTGCAACTGGTATGCCGGTAACTGCCGATTACGAAGGCACCGATTACTCCCTTTCCGGTGTCGCGCCTGGCGCCTATTTGATGGTGTACAAAGCGCTTTACCAAAATGACACCACTGCTTCAGGGTCCAGCCTCAGCTTGGCCTCAGCGGTTGAGGATGCGGTCAAGGATGGCGCTGACGTTATCAACAACTCCTGGGGCGGCGGTCCTGGTGGGAACCCGAATAACAGCCCCTACAAGTCGGTATTTGAAAATGCCGAAGCTGCTGGTGTAGTGGTAGTCAGTGCTGCTGGTAACGACGGTAACGGCGCCCAGACCATCGGTTGCCCAGGCTGTGTCGAGTCCGGCATTACTGTAGCTAACACTCAAACCGGCCGCAGCTTTGTTCAGGAAATGAATGTCGACGGTCTCGGTGATTTGCAGATGGTTGAAGGCAGCTCTTCGGTACAGCTGTCCAGCTTGGCTGCGGCTGACCTCACTGCGCCTCTGGTTGCTGCTGCCAATGTTGATGCCGAGAATGCAGACGGCTGCGATGCCTTCCCTGCCGGCACTTTTGCCGACAGTTTTGCCTTTATCTCCCGCGGCAGCTGTAACTTTACCCTTAAGGCTGCCAATGCTCAGGCTGCCGGTGCCAAAGGCCTGGTTGTCTATGACAATGGCGGTGGTGTTGTTCAGATGTCCATGGATGAATCCACCATCTTTGGTGTGATGATCAGCCAAGCCGACGCCGAGAAAGTGCTGGCTGCTATGGGCACCGGTTCTATCAATGTCACCCTGGATCCTGCAGTTCACTCTTATGTGGATAGCTCTTTGGTTGACGTGATGAACAGCTCCTCTTCACGTGGCCCCAATGGCGACAGCAGCTTTATCAAACCTGACCTGGCTGCCCCCGGTACCAACATTCTGTCGGCATTCTCTCCAGATGAGTTGGGTATTGGCGGTACTGATCCTGTCTTTGATTCTCTGACCGGTACCTCCATGGCCAGCCCTCATGTAGCTGGCGCGGCGGCACTCGTTCTGGCGGCGCACAGTGACTGGACGCCCGCAGAAGTAAAAGCCGCTTTGACCACCACCAGTACCACTGCCGTTAAAGATGATGACGGTGAGAAAGCGGCAACACCTTTTGCCATGGGCGCTGGCCGTATTGATGTCTCCAAGGCAATCAACGCAGGGCTTGCGGTTGCACCTGTGTCTATTTCCATGCAGAACTGCGTAACTAGCTGTAGTTCTACGGTTAATGCTACCAACTTGGCACAAGACGCAGTGGATTGGCGGGTCAGTGTCAGCTTTACCGATCCGACTATTAGTGGAACTGTTTCTACCAGTACCATGAGCCTTGGTGCGGGCGCCTCCAGTCCCTTTACTCTGACGGCTGATGCCTCGTCAGCGGTGAAGAACAAGTGGTACTTTGGCACTATCACGTTTACTCCCAACAGTGGGAACGCGCCTCAGGCCCATATGCCGGTAGCTATTTATGCCGGTAACAGCACCAATGATAACCTGTTGACTTCGACTGCAGGTGAGGCTGCGGCTGGTGATGAAGTCCACGGCCAGACTGTACTGACCAATAGCTTGATTGACGGTACAGCAACCCTGAAAGTGGCTGCTCCTGAAGGAGTAACGATGGCCGCACAACCTGAGGTCACTCTGGTTAATGCGACACAGCAGTCCTACTCCTATGATGCTGACAGCCAAGTTGCGACCTGGGTTGGTTCAGTTAACAAGGCATACGGCCAACTTACCGCATCAGGCGTTCCAAGCTGGTTGAACAGTCTGCCTTCTATTACTGATGATGGCGTTGATTTCGACTCTTTTGATTGTGACTCTGTATGTGACGAAGGTACTTTGACCCTGACGATTCCTGCGTCTTGGGGTTTGAAGTTTATGGGGGCTAATGTTTCCACGCTTGCACTCAGTCCCAACGGGTACGTGACGTTCAACGGTGCGGCGGTATCCAGCTCTTACGCTAACGACGATTTACCTTCAGCCAGAGTAAGTGGTGCCATGTTGGCTCCGATGTGGACAGATCTTGACCTGACCAACACCGGTAAGTGGTATTACCAACTGCTCAACGATGGTACTAACGACTACTTGATCTTCGAGTGGAAGGATATTGTCGAGTATGGTGATACCAGTGGTCGTAAGTTCACTTTCCAAGTTGCACTGCAACTGGATGGCGATGCTGCTTATGTACACTATGTCAGTCTCGACAGCTTGCCTGAGTCTATGACCGCTGGTGTGCAAGACGCCACTACTACCCGAGGCAAGGCTCTGTACCTCAATGGTGATGGCACTGCCCCTGTTGCCGGCAGCAGCTATGCGGTCGAATATCAGGACGGTGGCAGTGTCACTCTGGATTACGATCTGTCAGGGAAAGCTGCAGCTGAGGACGCCACTCTCTCAGTGGTAGGTAAAGAGCCTGCAACAGTTGATCTGAGTGCACATCTCAAAGCCGCTCATCACATCATTACCTCGACAGTGTCTTCTGATGATGCAGAGGCTCAAGCTCTCTCCTTGCTGATAGCCGACCCGAATGGTGTCGCTGCCGAAGATGGCATTACCATCACCACTCAGCCTGCCAATGGCAAGCTGGTGGTTAACAAAACGGGTCTTGCCACCTACACGCCCAACGAAGGCTTCACTGGTACGGATAGCTATAGCTATACCCTTACCGATAGTGCCGATCTGACAACCACTACCGGTACTGTCACCGTCAACGTAGCGGCCGAGCCTGCTACCAACACCGGTGGCGGTGGTGGCGGTGCCTTCGGCATCCTGGCCCTGCTGATGGCGCCTCTGATGTGGATGCGTCGCCGTAAGGCCTGATAAATCCTGCCCATAAAAAAGGCCCCGCAAGGGGCCTTTTCTTTATCTGCCGTTTGGCGCTTTTTTACTGGGTGCTTTGGGGAGCGTCTTTGGCTCCGGCGAAAATACCGGCTACATCAACGCTGTCGAAGCGGTATTGCTTGCGGCAGTATTCGCAGTCCATGTCCAGGGTGCCATCGTGCTCGGCGACCAGCTTGAGCACTTCGTCCTGGCCCAGGGAGATAAGGGCGCTCTCGCAGCGTTCGCGGGAGCAGGTGCACTGGAAGCTGACCGGTTGCGGCTCAAAGAGGCGCACTTCTTCCTGGTGGAACAGGCGGTGCAGCACATCTTCGGCGCCAAGTTCGAACAGCTCTTCGGCTTTGATGGTGTCGGTGAGGGTGGTCAGGTGTTCGAACTGGCTTTCCTCGTCCTCGGCGGCAGGCAGCACCTGCAGCATCATGCCGGCGGCCTTTTGGCCTTCGGCAAAGAGCCAAAGCCGGGTAGGCAGCTGCTCGGAGTTGGCAAAGTAGCCTTCCAGCACTTGGGCCAGGTTGTCCCCTTCCAGGCCAACAACACCTTGATAGCGCTCGCCGTCTTTGGGGGAAATGGTGATCACCAGGTAGCCTTTACCCACCATCTCGGCCAGGGTGCCGTCCGGTACTTCACCCTGGTAGCGGGCCACACCGCGCAATACCTGCTGGTGGGTGCCGTTGATCACCGCCAGGCTGACCGGGCCGTCCCCTTGCAGTTGCACGGTGATTTCGCCTTCGAATTTGACCGTTGCCGTCAGCAGGCTGGTGGCTGCCATCAGCTGGCCCAGCAGGCGCTGGATGGGCTGCGGGTAGTTGTGGTTGGCGATGATGGCCTCAAAGCTCTCATCGAGCTGGACCAGTTCGCCCCTTACCTGTGCGTTTTCAAACACAAAGCGATACAGCTTGTCTTGGGCCATGGTTACTCCTGATGCTTGAAATCTCTCAGCTGCCGGCGCTGCTTTTTGTCCGGCTTGCTGTCGGGGTGCGGATTGTACAGGGCATTGAGCTTGCGCGCCTCGGCATTTTTGGCTCTTTTTTCGGCGCTTTGGGCCGTCTCTTCATAGAGCTGCTGGGCAACGGCGGCCGGGCCCCGGGTCTCGGTCAGCGCCAGGACAACCACTTCTTTTTCGTCACTGCCGGCCCAGAGTTTGACCAGGGCCCCCACTTCCACGATTTTTGCCGCTTTTACCCTGTTGCCGTTGTAATGCACCTTACCCCCTTCCACCTGGGCGCGGGCCAGGGAGCGGGTCTTGAAAAATCGGGCTGCCCAGAGCCATTTGTCCAGGCGAACTTTTTGATCGTTTTGCTTGTCAGTCATAGGCACCTTCACTTGCTTGGGGCATTATGACCAAGATCAGGCGCAGATGCAGTTTTGTGGGCAGGGTCTCACCATGGGGTGAACCTGTCTTATCCATCTATTGCAACTTGGTCGTCATGCTGAGACTTTACTCTGGAAACGCCAAGGCTTGCGTTGCAATTGCCAAAGCCATGGTTTTAACTAGCAAGTTGCTGTTGATAAACCAATTAGAAACAATTAGTGCACATTTTGCGCATCACTTTTTGAAGGGGTCGCAGCTTCCACCATGGATGTGGGGTTATGCAGGGAGCTGTAAAGATAATGAATTCTGAATTACTTCTTGAGCGCGCTGGCACTCTGGCCCGGCGTCTTCCCGAATCTGCTTTGCGCAGGTGGCTGACTATAGTGCCCGCCATGGTGGCCTTGTGGCTGCTGGCAGGGCTGGTGTGGCTACTGCTGACACCTACCCCAGGGCCATCGCCCTGGCAGCCCCAGCAGGATAACGCTTCTGGCACCGACCTTGATTTGAGTGGCCTGAATGGTTACCCCATGTTCGGGGTGGCCGATGTGGGCGCCGAGCAAGCCCAGCCCACCCAACAACTGGTCGACGCTCCGGAAACCCGCCTGAAATTGCGCCTCACCGGCCTGGTGGCAGAAAGCCATACCGGCAGCGGCGTGGCCATTATTGAAAGCCAGGGCAGCCAGATGGCCTACCGGGTTGGCGACGACATCAAAGGCACCCGCGCCAAGGTGGCCCGCATCCTCTGGGACAGGGTGCTGCTGGATAACAGCGGCAAGACCGAAGCGCTGATGGTAGACGGCAAGGAATACAAACCCCTGACCGTGCCGGCAGCCCCCGTTGCTCGCCAGCCTGCCCCCACCGCTACGGTGCCGGCTGCCGAAGTCCAAGCCACCTTAAGGCAGGTGCGTAACAACCCGCAGTCCATTGGCGATCTGGTGCGTTTCAGCCCGGCCCGCGAAGGGGACAACATCACCGGTTACCGGGTCGCCCCGGGCCGCGACCCGGCCATGTTTAAGCAGTTGGGTCTCGAAAGTGGCGATTTGGTCAAATCCATCAATGGCTATGACTTGAGCGACCCGGCCCAGGCCCTGGATATCCTCGGCCAGCTGCAAGGGCTCGACAGCCTGAGCCTCGACATCGAGCGCGGTGGCCAGCCTATGAGCCTGAACATCAATATTGCGCAATGACCGCCATGAAGAATAAAGGAAAACCTATGGTCATCAATAAAGGCCTCAAGCCGACCCTGGCGGCCATGCTGCTGGCATCCTTGCTGAGCGCCCCGGCCCTGCCGTTGCAGGCCGCCGAATCGGCCAAGCCCAATACCTATTCCGCCCAGTTCCGCGACACCGACATCAACGAATTCATCTCCACCGTGTCGGCGGTACTGAAAAAAACCATCGTGGTTGACCCGTCGGTGCGCGGCAAGATCGACGTGCGTTCCTACGACCAAATGACCGCCGACGAGTACTACCAGTTCTTCCAGAACGTGCTGGACGTGTACGGCTTTGCGGTAGTGGAAATGCCCAACGGCGTGCTGAAGGTGGTCAAAGCCAAAGACGCCAAGACCGGCGCCATCCCGGTGGTGGACGGTAAGCTTGGCAAGGAAGGCGGTGACGAGATGATCACCCGGGTCTTCCAGGTGCATAACGTGGCGGTGCGGGAACTGTCGCCGCTGCTGCGCCAACTGGTGGACAACGCCGGCGCTGGCAACGTGGTGCATTACGACGACTCCAACGTGCTGATCGTCACCGGCCGCAGTGGCGTGGTGGACCGCATCGGCCAGATCATCCAGCGGGTGGACAAGGCCGGCGACCAGGAAGTGGCAGTGGTTAAGCTCAAATACGCCTCCGCCGCCCAGGTGGTGTCCATCATCAACGACCTCAACAAGGGCTCGACTGCCAACAACAATACTTCCTCGCCGCTGGCGGTGAAGGTGGTGGCGGACGAGCGCACCAACTCGGTGCTGGTGTCTGGCGAGTCCAAGGCCCGCGACCGCATCATCAAGACCATCAAGGGCCTGGATACCGACCAGCAAAGCACCGGTAACACCCGGGTGGTGTACCTCCAGTACGCCAAGGCCAAAGACTTGGTCGACGTGCTGCAAGGAGTGTCTGACACCATCCAGGCCGAAGATCAAAAAGGTGACAAGGGGACTACCCGCACCGCCAGCAGTGGCCGCCAGCAGGTGTCCATCAAGGCCCACGAAGAAACCAACGCCCTGGTGATCACCGGCCAGCCGGACCTCATCAACAACCTGGTGAACGTGGTCAAAAAACTGGATATCCGCCGCGCCCAGGTGCATGTGGAAGCGATGATCGTCGAGCTGTATGACTCCGACGGTACCGACCTTGGCGTACAGTGGTTCTCCAGCAAATACGGTGCCCAGCAGTTCTCCAACGGCTCGGCTCCCAGCTTGACTACCCTGTACGGCGCCTACAGCGCTGCCACGGTCAACAGCGGCACCACCACCACCACGGTGGACCCGTCTACCAACATCACCACCACCACTTCTACCAACAATACCGCCGACTATTCCGACCTGGCCTCGGCCCTGGGCGGGGTCAACGGCGCGCTGTGGGGCGTGGTGAAAGGCGACTGGGGCGCGCTGGTCAACGCGGTGAGCTCCGACACCAAGGCCAACATCCTGTCGACCCCCTCGGTCACTACCCTGGACAACAAGGAAGCCTCTTTTGTGTCTGGTGAGGATGTGCCGCTGCTGACCGGTTCTACCCCCAGCTCTGACAACTCCAACCCCTTCCAGACCATCGAGCGTGAACAGCTGGGTGTGAAGCTCAACGTCACCCCGCAGATCAACAACGGCGACTCGGTGCAGCTGGCCATCAAACAGGAAGTGTCCAGCCGCTCCGGTAACACCGCTGTGGATATCACCCTCAACAAGCGGGAAGTGAACACCACGGTGCTGGTGCACAACGGCGACACCATAGTGCTGGGCGGTTTGATTGACGAGCAGACCCAGGAATCGGTGTCCAAGGTGCCGCTGCTGGGGGATATTCCCATCATCGGCAACCTGTTCAAGTCCACCTCCAGCACCAAGCAAAAGCGTAAATTGATGGTGTTCATCCACCCGGTGATTGTCCGTGACGATGAAACCATGCGTGGTCTGAGCCGCGAGAAATACAACCTGGTGCACGACGAGCAAATGCGCCGCAAGGAAGAGGGTATCAGCCTGATGCCCTTTATGGACGTGCCCGAAATGCCGGCCTGGGACGACAGCCTGGCCCAACCGCCGGGGCTGACCGAATTTATCCGCGACCGGGATAACAAGCATGACTGAACAGAGCCTCAACGCTGAACTGGCCGAGGCCACAGAGGCGGCCGAGCTCAGCCCCGAACAGGAGCGTGCGGCAGGGCGCCTGCCCTTTGCCTTTGCCAAGCGCCACGGGGTGCTGTTTACCGAAGGCCAGCTGTACCTGCGTGACGGCGCCGAGCCGGCGGCGCTGCTGGAGGCCTGGCGCTTCCTCGGCACCGGCGTGGCGCCTACCCCCATCAATGGCCACGATTTTGAAGAGCAGCTGGTGGCCGCCTACCAGCGCGATTCCAGCGCTGCCCGCCAGTTGATGGAAGACATCGGCGCCGACCTTGATTTGAACGCCCTGGCCGAAGAGTTGCCCCAGACCGAAGATCTGCTGGACTCCGACGACGACGCGCCGGTGATACGCCTTATCAACGCCCTGCTGTCTGAGGCCATCAAAGAAGGGGCCTCGGATATCCATATCGAGACCTTCGAGCAGGCGCTGGTGGTGCGGTTCCGGGTCGATGGCGTTTTGAAAGAAGTGCTCAAACCCAGCCGCAAGCTCGCCAACCTGCTGGTATCGCGCATCAAGGTTATGTCCCGCATGGACATCGCCGAGAAGCGGGTGCCTCAGGACGGCCGTATTGGCCTGCGCATTGCTGGCCGCGCCGTTGACGTGCGGGTGTCTACCATGCCGTCTAACCACGGCGAGCGGGTGGTGCTGCGGCTATTGGACAAAAACGCGGTGCGCCTGGATCTCGAAGACCTGGGCATGGTGCAGTCGGTGCGCGACCAGTTCGAGGGCCTTATCCGCAAGCCCCACGGCATTATCCTGGTTACCGGCCCCACCGGTTCTGGTAAGTCCACCACCCTCTATGCGGGGCTGTCGGAGATCAACTCCAAGGACCGCAACATCCTCACCGTCGAAGACCCCATCGAGTTTGACCTCGAAGGCATAGGCCAGACCCAGGTCAACCCCAAGGTGGACATGACCTTCGCCCGTGGCCTGCGCGCCATTTTGCGCCAAGACCCCGACGTGGTGATGGTGGGGGAAATCCGCGATTTGGAAACCGCGCAGATCGCGGTGCAGGCGTCCCTCACCGGCCACTTGGTGCTCTCCACCCTGCACACCAACACTGCCTCCGGGGCCATTACCCGCTTGGAAGACATGGGGGTCGAGCCGTTTTTGATCTCCAGCTCCCTGTTGGGGGTCCTTGCCCAGCGCCTGGTGCGCCGCCTCTGCCCGCAATGCCGCAGCCCTTACCAGGCCAGCAAAGGCGAGTTGGAGCTGATGGGCATCGAAGAGAAAAAGCTCACCCTGTTCCACCCCAAGGGCTGCGAACACTGCAACATGACCGGCTATCGCGGCCGGACCGGCATCCACGAGTTCATCATCATCGATGAGAAGCTGCGCGAGCTTATCCACAATGGCCGCGGCGAGCAGGCCATCGTCAAGCAGGTGCGCAAGTCCGTGCCCAGCATCCGCGACGACGGCTTTGCCAAGGTCCAAGCCGGTATCACCTCCCTTGAGGAAGTGCTGCGGGTTACCCGGGAGGACTGATGGCGGCTTTTGAATACGTTGCCCTGGATGCCAAAGGCAAACAGAAAAAAGGCATTTTGGAAGCCGACAGCCCCCGCGCTGCCCGAAGCGCGCTGCGCGACCAGGGGCTGATGCCGGTTTCTCTGGCCGAGAGCGTGCAGCAGGAAAAGGCCCGTGGCAAAGCCCGCGGCCTGGGTTTTGGCACCAAGGTGTCGGTGAGCGATTTGGCGCTTATCAGCCGCCAGCTCTCCACCCTGGTGCAATCGGCGCTGCCGCTGGAAGAATGCTTGAAAGCGGTGGCGGACCAAACCGAGAAGCCGCGCCTTCAGCGCATCCTGATGGCGGTGCGCTCCAAGGTGGTGGAAGGCTATAGCCTGGCCGACTCCATGGCCGAGTTTCCCAATGTCTTTGACGAGCTGTACTGCGCCATGGTGGCAGCCGGTGAAAAATCGGGGCACCTGGATACGGTACAAAACCGCCTGGCCGACTACACCGAGCAGCGCCAGACCGTGAAGCAGCAAATCCAGCAGGCCATGATCTACCCCATCATGCTGACCCTGGTGGCCATCGGCGTGGTGTCGTTGCTGCTGACCTCGGTAGTGCCGCAGGTGGTGGGCCAGTTTGAACACATGAACGCCACGTTGCCGGCCAGTACCCGCTTTTTGATTGGCGCCTCGGATTTTGTCCGCGACTGGGGGCTGTTGGTACTGGCGGGGGTTATCCTGGCCGGGGTCGGTTTTAGCCGGGCCATGAAGAAAATAGGCTTTAGGCGCAAGGTGCACGGCTATTTGCTGCGTATGGCGGTGCTGGGTAAGGTGGTGCGCGGCGTTAACACCGCCCGTTTTGCCCGTACCCTTGCCATCTGCTCTGCCTCGTCGGTGCCGCTTTTGGAGGGCATGCGCATCAGCGGTGACGTGCTGACCAACGTGGTGATGAAAGAATCGGTGGCCGAGGCCACCACCAAGGTCCGCGAGGGCACCAGCCTTCGCCAGGCCCTGACTCAGACCAAACTGTTTCCGCCAATGATGCTGCACATGATCGCCTCCGGGGAGAAGTCCGGCGAGCTGACCCAGATGCTGGAGCGCGCCGCCGACAACCAGGACCGGGAGTTTTCCAACCTGGTTACTGTGACCCTCGGGGTGCTGACCCCGGCCATGGTGGTGACCATGGCCGCCATTGTGTTTTTCATCATGATCTCTATCCTGCAACCCATTCTGGAAATGAACAACATGGTGGCCTGAGCTGCCAAGGAGTCGCTGTATGAACAAGAAACAACAGGGTTTTACCCTTATCGAAATCATGGTGGTGGTGGTGATCATCGGCATGCTGATTGCCATCGTCGCCCCCAACGTGTTGGGTAACAAAGACAAGGCCATGGTTCAAAAAGCGGTGGCCGACATCAACGGCCTGGAGTCGGCCCTTGAGATGTATTACCTGGACAACTCCACCCTGCCCACCACCGAGCAGGGCCTGCAAGCACTGGTGCAAGAGCCCACCCCGGCGCCTCGCAACTACCGCCAGGGCGGTTACATCAAGCGTCTGCCTACCGACCCTTGGGGCCGCGACTACATCTACATCAACCCCGGTGAGCATGGCCGTTACGACCTCTACACCCTGGGCGCCGATGGCCAGGAAGGGGGCGATGAGCTCAATGCCGACATCGGCAACTGGAACCTCAAGGACTTCCAGAAGTAAACGATGACAGCCCCGCGCGCCCAAGGCCTTGGCTTTACCCTTATCGAGATCCTGGTGGTCCTGCTGCTGATGGGGCTGATGGTGGCTATGGTCTCCGTCTCCTTTGGCGGCCCCAGCGACGGTAAGCTGGTGGATAAGGAAGCCGATACCTGGCAGGCGCGCTTTGCCCTGATGCACGACGAAGCCATCATGCGCTCCGAAGAGCTGGGGCTGAAATTTGACGGCAAGGGCGGCGTGGAAGTGATGCGCTTTGACCCCGACGCCCCGGTGCCCGGCACCGAAGACGACCCAGACGGCCCCAAGGGCGCCTGGGTCGACCTTAATGACGACAATGTCCTTAAAAACTGGCAAAGCCAGCCGGGCATTCACGGCAGCTTGGTGCTGGATGGCTTGTCCCTGGGGGAAAGCCTGATCCCGGACGACGCCTTTAAAAGCGGCGACGATGACAAAAGCGCCAACAAAGACAGCAAAGACGGCAAGGATAAACGCCTGACTCCCCACCTGTTCTTCCTCTCCTCCGGCGAGTTCATGCCCTTCGAGCTGTGTCTGTATAAGGTGCACAGCTCGCTACTGGATGGCCTCTTTGACAGCCAGCGCCAGAGCCGCGAGCGCGCCTTGCTGGCCAGTAGCGACCCGGACGCGGTGGTGGCCACCTGCATCGACGGCCACGCCAATGGCTCCTTGAGCCAGCCGCAAGACCCAGACCTGGATTGGAGCAAGGGAGAGGTGAAATGGTAAGGGCCAGGGGCTTTACCCTTATCGAGGTGCTGGTGGCCATGGCCATCTTCGCCATTGCCGCCATTGCCATCATCAATGCGGTAACCGCCAATATCCGCAGCCTGTCCATCCTCAAGGACAAAACCCTGGCCGACTGGGTGGCCACCAACAAGCTCAACGACAGCCTCTACAGCGCCGTTAAAGACGGCGCCAAAGGCACCGAAACCCAGGCCGGGGTAGAGTGGTACTGGCAAATCAAGAAGCTTAAAACCGAAGACAAAGACTTTTACGCCCTGGAAGTGACGGTCTCTAAAAACAGCGATCTCTCCCACCCCGAGGCGGTGCTGCGCCGCTACGGCGCCGTGCAGGAGCAAAAGAAATGAGGCGCCAGCGCGGCTTTACCCTGATTGAGATGATGGTGGCCATGGCCATCTTCGCCTTGATTGGGGTGGCGGCTTACTCGGTATTCAACCAGGTCAGCCTGGCCGACCGCTCCAGCCAGGAGGCCTCCAAACGCCTGGCCGAGGTGCAACAGGCCATGCTCACCATAGAGCGGGACATGACCCAGCTCTCCAGCCGCCAGGTGCGGTTTCCCAATGGCGACAAGCAATCGGAAGTGCTGGCCGGTAAGCATTTTTTCCTCGACAGCGAAGACGACGGCATCCTCTTTACCCGCCGGGGCTGGCAAAACCCCTCGGCGATGCTGCCCAGAAGCGAGATCCAGCTGGCCGCCTACCGCCTGGAAAAGGGCGAGCTTATCAAGCAGTACTACTTTTATCCCGACCCCGAAGTCGGGGTAGAGCCCCAGCGCCAGGTGCTGCTCACCGGGGTTGAAGAGCTGAAAATTCGCTACTACGACGGCGAAAACTGGCAAGACAACTGGGCCGCTTCCGAGTTGCCCCAGGCCATCGCCATTACCCTCAAGCTCAAGGATTACGGCGAGATAGTGCGCCGCTTTGCCACCCCTTCCAAAGGCCGGGGCAAGGCCAAGGAGGACAGCTGATGCGGCGCCAGCAAGGGGTAGCCCTTATCACCGTTATGCTGATCCTGGCTGCCATTGTGGTGGTGGCTGCCAGCATGACCTCGCGCCTTGGCCTTAATATCCGGCGCACCGGCAACCAACTGGGGCAGCACCAGGCCTATTTTTACGCCCTGTCCGGCGAGGCCTATGCCGAGCTTGCCCTGCACCGGTTGCTGGACGACAAAGATGGCAAGCTCAACCTTAGCCAGGACTGGAACAAGGAGCAGAGCTTTCCGGTGGAAGGCGGCGGTATTCGCGGCCATATTCGTGACGCCCGCACCTGCTTTAACCTCAACAGCCTGGCCGGCGACGACGGCGCCAGCCACCGCGCCCAGTTTCAGGCGCTGCTGGAAGACTTGGATGTCGAGAGCTTCCAGGCCGAGACCATCGCCTTTTCTCTGCGCGATTGGCTTGATGACGACAGCGATCTGAGCTCCAGTTTTGGCGCCGAAGACGCCGAATACCAGGGCCGCGAGCATCCCTACCTCGCTGCCAACGGCCCCATGGCCGACCGCTCCGAGCTGCGCATGGTCAACGGTGTTACCGCTGCCATTTACCAGAAGGTGAGCCCCTATGTGTGCGCCCTCGACGACACCAAGCTGCAACTGAACATCAACACCTTGGCGCAAGACGATGCGGTGGTGCTGGCGGCGGTGCTGGCGCCCATGACCTTGGAAGACGCCAAGCGGGTACTGGCAGACCGCCCCGAGAAAGGGTACGACACCGTCGAGGGGGCCTGGGCCGACCCGACCCTGGCCGCCGTGAAGAATCTGCCCGAGGGCGCCAAGGATGCCTTGGTGATCACCTCGGACCGTTATTTTGTCGACCTGGAAGGGCGCTTCCAGGAACGGCCCTTGTATATGCAAAGCCTTCTTAAAAAAGATGACGATAACAAGCTGACGGTGCTGTGGCGCCGTCTGGGAGGACGCTTGTAATGAATACCCTGGTTATACGGCTGCCAGTGACGGCAAGCCAGCCGGTTTCCTGGTTGCACTGGTCTGCAAGCGACAGCCAGGTGCTGGCCAGCGGTACCCTGGCCAGCACCAACCGGCTGGGCGATTTGGCCGGCCTTGACGGCCGGGTGCTGGTACTGGCGCCGGGCAGCAGCTTTTTTTGCACCGCCCTCAAGCAGGCCAACAAGAGCCGCCAGTTTTTAAAGGCGGTGCCGTTCATGCTCGAAGAAGAGCTGGCGGACGATGTCGACAGCCTGCACTTTTTGCTCAAGCCCCAGGGCGAGCAAGTGGCGGTGCTGGCGGTGCGCCACCAGCTGATGCAGGAATGGCTGGGCTGGCTGGAAGAGGCCGGTATCGAGCCCTGGAAACTGGTGCCCGATTTTCTGGCCCTGCCGCTGGTGGAAGGGGCTTGGTCGGCCCTGGGTATCGACGGCGAGCTGCTGCTGCGCACCGGCGCCTACACCGGCCTTACCGTGCCCCAAGAGTTGGCCGAGTGGGTGGTAGCGCCCCTGGTGGGCGACGACGTGCAGCCGGTGGAAGCCTATGGCGATGTCACCTTGCCCCTCACCTGCACCCAGACTCAACTGAGTGCCGAGCTGCCGCTGGCAGTGCCGGCCAAGCAGGCCGATGCCCTGAATGTCGACCTGCTAAGCGGCCCTTACCAGCGCAAATCCCAGTCCAATACCCTGGTCAAACGCTGGTGGCCGGTGGCGGCCAGCTTCGGGGTGCTGTTGCTGGTGGCACTGGTGGGTAAAGGGGTGGCCATTTATCAGTTGTCTGCCCAGTCGTCGGCTCTTGAGCAGCAAATTGCCCGCGATTACGGGCGCCTCTTTCCCGGCGAAAGGCTGGTGAGCGCCGGTGCGGTGCGGGCCCAGCTGCGCGGCAAACTGAAGAACCTGGTCAGCGGCTCTGCCAACGCCAGCCTGCTGGCCATGCTTAACGATCTGTCGCTCACCTTTGCCAAGGTGGGCAACATCAAGCCGGACAACCTGCGTTTTGACGCCAGCCGCGGCGAGCTGAGGCTACTGACCACGGCCCCGGATTTTGCCGCCTTTGAAAAACTCAAAGCGGCCCTGAGCGATCGTTACAGCGTGGAAACCGGCGGCCAAAGCACGGTAGAAGGGGGCGTCTCCGGCACCCTCATCTTAAGGAGCAAGGGATGATCAAGGACTATTGGAACAACCTGGCGCCCCGTGACCGCCAGATCCTCACCTGGGCCTCTCCCTTTTTTGCCCTGGGACTCTTTTACTTTGTTATCTGGCAGCCCCTGCAAGGGGCCGAGGCCTCGGCCCGCCAGACGCTGACCAACCGCCAGGGCGACTTGAGCTTTCTGCGCGAGCAGGGCAGCCGGGTGCTGGCGGCCAAGGGCGGCAAGCTGGCCAGCGGCGCCGGCAGCCTGACCGACCGGGTCACCCGCAGTGCCAACCAGTTCAGCATTCGCATCGACCGCCTGCAGCCGGGTAACGGCAACATCAACGTCTGGGTGGACGAAGTGCCCTTTGAAAAGCTGGTGGGTTGGTTGACCCAGCTGCAACTCAAAGAAGGGCTGAGTGTGGCCCAGGCCGATATCGCTGCCACCGGTAAGCCGGGCATGGTGAAAGTGCGGCGGCTGGAACTGACGGGGGCCTGATGAAAGCAGCAAAATGGACAGTGCTGGGCCTGGTGTTCTTCCTGGTGGCCCTGGTGTGGCAACTGCCAGCAGCGGTGGTGCTGGGTTATGCCAAGCTGCCAAAAGAAGTGGGCATAGAGGGCGTTTCCGGCACGGTGTGGCAGGGCAGGGTAGAGAGCCTCAGTCTGGCTGGCACCGCCTTTAAGGACGTGACCTGGCAGCTCCATCCCCTGGCGCTTTTTACCGGCAAGGTGGCTGCCAGCATTAAAAGCCGGCCAGACCGCACCCGCTTGAGTGGCGATCTTGCCGTTGGCTTTGGCGGCAAGCTGGCCCTGGATAACCTCATTGTGCGGGTGCCCGTGGCGCCGCTGGTAGCCGGGGTGCGCTTGCCCATTCCCAGCCAGGTGGGCGGTGAGTTGTCGGTGGCCATCGCCCAGTATCGCCAGGGCCAACCCTGGTGCGAGGCCCTCAAAGGCAAGGCCCAGTGGCTGGATGCCTCGGTCACCAACAAGTTTGGCGACTTCAATCTGGGCCGCATCGATGCCGACCTTGATTGCGACAAGGGCGCGGTGACTGCCGTTATCCGTGACACGCCGCCGCGCCTTGGCCTGGAGCTGGAAGCGCGCCTTGACGGCCAGCGCTATCATATTCGTGGCTTTGCCAAACCTGCCGCCGATCAGCCCAAGAACCTGCGCGATGCCTTCGCTTTCTTCGGGCGCCCCGCCGCCGACGGCCGCTACCCGGTGCAGTTTCAGGGCGCCTTGCCCCGATAAAAGGTATTTACCGCATTGGTGAAAAAAAAGCCCTCAAACGAGGGCTTTTTTACAACAATTTTTTAACGCTGCAGCCCCCGGCAATACTGGCAATTCGCCTGTTTTTGCCGAAAATAAACGCCGTTGCTGCAACATAAATGCAGCATCCTAGTAATTTCAATGTATCTAAATTGTAAAGAAATATAGTTAGGGTCTGTCCCGGTTTGTAACTTCATCAGTTTCGGGAGAGACCCTTTTATGACTTTCAAGGTAGCGGCCAAATTCAGCGCCCTGACGTTGGCCATGGCCCTCGCCGGTTGCGGCGGTGACATCAACATCAATGAAAACACCAGCAACAGTGGCAACAGCGGCGGCGGTTCTGAGACTCCGGTAGCCCAGTGCCCAAGCTTTGCTACTGATGGTACCGCCATTGCTGGCCACAGCGAGCCGGTCTGTGTACTGTCCGGGGCCATTACCGCTGACGCCACCTTGACTGCCGATACCCTCTGGGCTCTCAGTGGCCGTGTGGCTGTGGGTAACGACAACGCCGATGCCGCTACCCTCACTATCCAGGCTGGGACCACGGTATTCGGCCAATCCGGCGCCGACGTATTGGTGGTGTCCCGTGGCTCGAAGATCAATGCCGCTGGCACCGAAGCCGCGCCCATCGTGATGACCTCCCTGCAAGATGTCCTTGGCAATACCGACAATGCCTCTTCCGGCCAGTGGGGCGGTTTGGTGCTGCTGGGCAAGGGCCTGACCAACAGCTGTGAAGACGCGGATAACTGCACTGTAGAGGCCGAGGGTGACGCCGGCCCTTACGGCGGTAATGACAACGCCGACAACTCTGGGGTGCTGCGTTATGTACAGGTGCGTTACTCCGGCTTTGAAGTGCTGCCGGACAACGAGCTGAACGGCATCACCTTTGCTGCCGTTGGCTCTGGCACCACCGTTGACCATGTTGAAGTGATGAACAGCTCTGACGACGGTATCGAACTGTTTGGTGGCGCCGTTAACCTTCGCAATATCGTGCTGTTGGGTAACGAAGACGACTCCCTGGATTGGACCGATGGCTGGCAGGGCAAGGCCCAGTTTGTGTTCGTGCAGCAAAGTAAAGACGACCTGCATGCCAACCGCGGTATCGAAGGTGACGGTAACAAGAACGACAACCTTGCTACCCCTCTGACCCACCCGAAAATCGCCAACATGACCATCATCGGCAACAACTTCGACGGCGATGACGACTCCGAAGGGGTACTGCTGCGCGAAGGCACCCAGGCGGAGCTGTACAACTTCATCATTACCGGCCCGGCTGGCATGGGCGAGTGCTTTGAAATCAACAACCAAGCGACTGTTGACCAGTTTGACGCCGGCAACATCGTGCTCCGTAACTCCATTATTGACTGCGCCGAGCCGTTCAAGGACGCCGAGGATGATGCCGGCAACCCGCTGACCGACCTCGAAACCTGGTTTACCGATCCGACCCGCCAGAACGTGCTGGGTGATGCTCAACTGGGGGGGTATACCCCGGCAGCCACATCCCCTGCCATCGGCGGTGGTTATGACGTGGCCAACAATGTCGATAGCTGGTTCCAAAGTGTTGATTACATCGGCGCCTTCGACGGCACCTCCGATTGGACCCTGGGCTGGACCCACGGCTTGCACGACGAAACCCCGGCCTTGGCGGCCTGCCCTAATGGCACTACCCAAGTGGCGACCGTTACCGACAAGCTCAACTGCCAGGTGAGCGGTGACATCACCAGCGATCTGACCCTCAAAGCGGGCGCCGATTATGTGTTGTCCGGCAAGGTTGCCGTGGGCCACGACAACGCTGATTCCGCCACCCTGACCATCGAGCCAGGTGTCACCGTGTTCGGTAAAGGCACTGCTGATTTCCTGGTGGTTTCTCGCGGTTCGAAAATCATTGCCGAAGGCACTGCCCAGGCGCCCATTACTCTGACTTCGGTACAGGACGTTATCGGTTCCAGCACTGCGGCTGGCCAGTGGGGCGGCGTAGTGCTGCTGGGTAATGCGCCCTCCAACCAGTGTGCCGATTTGAGCGCCTGTGATGTGGAAGCCGAAGGCGACGCCGGCCCTTACGGCGGTAACAACAGCGCCGACAACTCCGGCAGCCTCAAATATGTGGTGATCAAACACGCCGGTTACGAAGTGCTGCCCGACAACGAGCTGAACGGCCTGACCCTGGGCGGTGTGGGCTCCGGCACCACCATCGACTTTGTGCAGGTGCACCAGAACCTGGATGACGGCATCGAGCTTTGGGGCGGCAACGTCAACCTCAAGCACATTGTCCTGACCAGTAACGGTGACGATTCCCTCGATTGGTCCGATGGCTGGCAGGGCAAAGCCCAGTACGTGTTGGTTAAGGAAGATGCCGACAACGCCAAGGCTAACCGCGGCATTGAAGGGGACAACTCCAAAGCCAATCCTGCTGCTACCCCGCTGACCGACCCGGTGGTGGCCAACATGACCATTATCGGTAACGCCTTTGACGGTGATGACGACTCCGAAGGCGTATTGCTGCGCGAAGGCTCTGCCGGCCATCTGTACAACATGGTAGTGACTGGCCCTGCTGGCATGGGCGAATGCCTGGAGATCGACGGCACCGAAAGTAACGACCTTGCCGCTGCTGGCGACATCGTGATGACCCACTCGGTTATTGCCTGCCCTGAGCCCTTCAAGAGCGCAGGCACTCTGGATGCTCAAGCCTGGTTCTTGGGCCAAGAAGGCAACAGCACCGCAGCCCAGATGAGTGATGTGGTCAACGGCATCTTCACCATCGACACCACCGCGCCGGTTGACTTGTCTGCCGACAGCTTCTTCGACCAGACCGACTACATCGGCGCGGTCAGCCAGAGTGCTGATTGGACCGCCGGTTGGACCTACGGCCTGCACTAACGGCACCGGGAGCGCCCGCCTGGGCGCTCCTCTTATTTATCTGTGTCGCAAGGATTTAATATGATGCGTCGATTCCCGACCCGGACCCCGGTGTCATTGGCCGTACTGGCCGCACTGGTAAGCCTTCCCGGATTGGCTGCCGAAACCGAGCAAAGCGCTAAGGACGAGTTCAACGTTGAGCGCATAGAAGTGGTGGGCCGCCAGATCAGTACCCTGTCATCGGTGATGGCCGAGCGCCGTGAAAAAGCGGTGGTAGCGGACCTAATGGATGCCGAGCAGATCAGCCGCACCGGTGACTCCGATGCTGCCGAGGCGCTGCGCCGAATCACCGGCCTGACGCTGGTGCAGGACAAATTCATCTATGTACGTGGCCTGGGGGAGCGGTATTCCAGCACCACCCTCAACGGCGCTTTGGTACCGTCCCCCGATCCGACCCGGTCGGTGATCCCGGTGGACATGTTCCCGGCCTCCATCATCGACTCGCTGGAAGTGCAAAAGGCCTATTCGGTCAACAAGCCAGCGGCCTTTGGTGGCGGCAATGTTGATATCCGCACCTTAAGCTTTCCGCTGGAATTTACCTTTGCTGCCAAGGTGGGGCTTTCGACCACCAGCCTTAACGATAGCGACGGCCTGGATTACGACGGTGGTGGCCAGGATTTTTGGGGCGATGATAGCAGCCGTGGTCTGCCGGATGACGTTAGCGCCGCTTCCAGCCAGTATGGCTCCATCAACCCCATCAACATTGCCAACGGCTTGGGTGGGCTGACCGCTGCCAACCTGGAGCGGGCCGAGGTCATTAACCGCGAGTTGGGTACCAGTTTCAACCGCCGTATGGACCTTAAGAACAGCAGCATCGACCCTGACTACGATTTCTCGGTGGCCCTTGGTAACCGTTTTGATATCGGTGAGCAAAGCGTGCTGGGCTTCATGGTAGGGGTGGCTCACGAAACAGAGGCCAAGAACCTCAAGCAGCGAGAGCGCTTTTACTCCCTGTCTGCCGAGGGTCTGGACCCGTTGGAAAAATTCGACAACATCCGGGGTACCCAGTACGACGAGAAGAATTCCGGCGTGGTGTCGGTGGGCTTTGACTTGGACACTTACAACAAGGTGACCTTCACCACCACTTACCTCAAAGACACCAGCGACGAGGTTAAACGCAAGATTGGCGATACCGTCGAGACCATCAACGAAAGCAACGCCAACTACAGCATCAACAACATTCGCTACGAAGAGCGCTCCATGGTGGCCAACCAACTGCGTGGCAAGCACATGTGGAGCTGGCTGTTCAACTTGGAAACCGACTGGCAATACACCGAAGCCCGCGCTCGCCGTTACGCCCCTGGTGAGTTGGAGTACCGTTACTACAACGAGTATGACGACAGCGGCGCCCTGCAAAGCTCGCGGCTGCGCCGTTCCAACAATGCCGCCGTTTACCAGTTTGGCGACATGAAGGACAAAACCAAGAACGGCTCTGTGGACTTTAAGCTGCCGTTTGAAGTGGGCGACTCCAGTTTCGATTTGTTGGCCGGGTACAACTACTTCGAGCGTGAGCGCGATTCCACAACCCGCCGTTATGGCTTTGATACCCGTGGCTTTAGTAATGACATTCTGGCCGGCAGCTTTGCGGATATTTTCTCAGACGACAATATCCTCAATGAAGCCAACGGTTTTGCCATTTCGGATACTGCCACTCGGGCCGACGATTACCGCTCGGCTCAGCAGCTTGACATGGGCTATGTGGGTTTTGACTGGCGATTGGGCTTTGACTGGCGCTTTACCGGTGGCTTGCGCTACGAAAACTTCCGCCAGGCCTCGGTCCCCTTCAACCCCACCACTGGGCAGATTGAAGGAGCGGTGATCGACATGGTGCGGGCCGAAGACGACCTCTACCCAGCCCTCTCCGCCACCTATTTTTTGACCGATGACATGCAACTGCGCTTTGGTTACGGCCAAACGGTGGTACGCCCCGACCTGCGGGAAGTGACGCCGGTGTTGTACGTGGACCCGGTGACCGACTTCAAGGTGACCGGTTACAGCCGCCTTGAAAGTACAGACATGACCAACTTCGACCTACGTTGGGAGTGGTATCTGGCCAGCGGCGCCAACCTGTCGGTGGGGGGCTTTTACAAGAAGCTCGACAAACCCATTGAAACCCTGGAGTTGCAGGGCTCGGACGGCGATCGTCAGATCTCCTTTCGTAATGCCCGCAACGGCAAAGTCTATGGGGTGGAGATTGAAGGCCTGCGGGACTTTTCGTTCCTTACTGACAGCGGTGATAGCCCCTGGAACGGCCTCTTTGTGGCGGGCAACCTGACGTTGTCTGACTCTGAGATCCGCATCGAGCAGCTAGCCGAGACCAACCTTACTCACCTTAAGCGGCGCATGACCGGCCATTCCAAATACGTGGCCAACGTGCAGCTGGGGTATGACTCGGTCAACGGCAAGCATTCCGCCAACCTTAGCTATAACGTTTTTGGCGAGCGCATTGCCTTTGCCGGCACCATGGGCCGGCCGGACGCTATGGAGCAGCCGTTTCATTCGGTCAATTTCACCTACACCTACTATCCGACCCTGGACTGGTCCGTGAAATTGGTTCTGAAAAACCTGTTGGATGAGAAGACGTCAATCGAGCAAGATGGAAACATTGTTCAGGAAAAAGAAGAAGGGGTCAGCTACGGGTTGAGCCTTTCTTACAAGTACTGAAACGGCGCCCGAGGGCGCCGCCGGTGCATACCTATAACGATAAACAACGTATTTTCTTACCCCCGGCCATTTATATGGCCGTTTTTTTTATGTCCTCGATAAAGCCCAGGTAGTCGCTGGTGGAGGGAAAACCGTTGAAGGTTTTATGAGGGCGTTGGGAGTCGGGGTTTTCTACGCCAAGCAGGTAGCGGATGCCAAACTGGTGGGCCGCCTCAAGGATTGGCTGGGAGTCGTCCACAAAAAGGGTGCGCTGTGGGTCGAACTTGAGATCTTGGTGCACCCCTTGCCAAAGCAGCTGGGATTCTTTGGAAGCCCGGTAACTGTGGGTGCTGATGAGCTGGTCTAAGTGCTTGTCGAGCGCCGTCAGCTCTACCTTCAACGACAGGCTCTTGGGATGGGCGTTGGTGAGCAGCACCACCTGCCGGCCTGACTCGCGCAGCGCCTTTAAAAAGGGCAGGGTGTCGCTTCGCAGGCTGATGAGGTGCTGAATGTCGCGGCTGGCCAAATCGATATCCAGCCCCAGGCGGGCGGTCCAGTAGTCGTAGCAGTACCAGTTGAGGGTACCGAACACGGCGGCGTACTCGGCGTCAATACGGGCCTGGGCCTGGGCCAGGGTGATGCCGTCTTTCTCGGCCAGCAGCACCGGCACCCGCTCCATCCAGAAGTGGCTGTCAAAATGCAGATCCAGCAGGGTACCGTCCATATCCAGTAAAACGGTGTCAATTTCCGACCAATTTAGCCTTTGGTCATTTCGCATCTGGTATCTGCCTTCGTGATTGGGTGTAATGGGGGAGCTATTCTAAGCCAGCGGTATGCCCATGACGAAATCTGCCAAACTCCCCGAAGTGCTCGATTCCGAGATAGTGGCCCAGAGCCGGCTGTTCAAGGTTGAGCAGTTGCACCTGCGGTTTTCCAACGGCGCCGAGCGCATCTATGAGCGCATGGCGGGCAAGGGCCGAGGCTCGGTGATGATAGTGCCGCTGCTCAACGACGACACCCTGCTGCTGGGCCGCGAGTATGCGGCGGGCCTCCACGCCTATGAGCTGGGCTTTCCCAAGGGCCTGATTGACCCGGGTGAAGACGCCATCGAGGCGGCCAACCGCGAGCTGCAAGAAGAGATAGGTTATGGCGCCCGTGACTGGACAGTGCTGCGGGACGTGTCCATGGCGCCGGGCTACTTTGGCTCGCAGATGACGCTGCTCATTGCCCGCGATCTCTACCCCTCAAGGCTGGAAGGGGACGAGCCCGAGCCCATCGAAGTGGTGCCCTGGCCGCTGGCCCGGCTCAATGAGCTACGCTATCAAAAGGATTTTTCAGAAGCGCGCAGCCTGACCGCTTTGCTGCTGGCCAGGGACTGGTTGGAGGAACAGGCACTGCTATGAATCCCCAAGCCCTGATTGACGACATTATCCACCTTGCCCGCCAGGCTGGCGACGCCATCCTGCCCTGGTTTCGCTCCGACCAACTGATAACCGAACACAAGGCTGACGACAGCCCGGTAACTAACGCCGATATCGCCGCCAACAAGGTGATTTTAAAGGGCCTCAAAGCCCTGACCCCGGACATTCCCATCCTCTCGGAAGAATCTGGCCACAAACCCTTTGCCGAGCGTCGCCAATGGCAATGCTACTGGCTGGTGGACCCGCTGGACGGCACCCGGGAGTTTGTCGGTGGCTCGCCGGACTTTGCGGTGAACATCGCGCTGGTGGTAGACAACGAGCCGGTGATGGGGGTGATCCACGCGCCGGTGTCGGGCGATTGCTACTGGGCGGTCAAAGGCCATGGGGTCTTTAAAAACGGCCAGCCCATCCATACCCGCAAACCTAGCTCGCCGCCACTGCTGGCGGTGTCGCGGCACCAATCCCTGGCTACCTTGAAGAGCCACCTCAAAGAGGCGCTGGATTTCGAGGCCCTGGCCTTTGGCTCGGCCAGCTTGAAATCTTGCATGGTGGCCGAAGGGGTGGCCGACGCCTACGTGCGCATCGGTCCCACCGGTGAGTGGGATACTGCCGCCAGTTGGGCCATCGTGGTGGAAGCCGGCGGGGCTATTGTAGATTTGGATGGCAAGCCGCTCACCTTCAACCGCAGCGAGAGCCTGGAAAACCCCAACTACGGGGTGCTGGGGCAATTGGCTGCGGCCCAGCTGTTCCCTTAAGGAAACCTGTCCATGCGTGTGCTGATGCTGGTGGTGGCGGTGCTGGTATTGCTGGCCATGGTACGCATGCTGGCGCTGGGTGGTAAGGACGACCCGCAGGCGCCACTTCCTAAACAGACCCTTGAGAACGTGCATCGCCAACTGGACGACGCCATGCTGCAAAGCCAGTGCCTGAACGCCATCCAGGCCCATTACGGCTTTCAGGGCATGCGCATTAAAAGGCTTGCCGACAATCGCTATCAAATCAGCGACAAGGGCCACAACGATATCCTCAGCTGCACCCTCGGGCCCGACGGTGCCATCAAGCTCACCGACCAGACTCCTTAGCCGCGCAGCGTCAAAATCGTGACACTTGTCACATGCTCGAAATTAAACCACTTGTTCATCTTTGCTTTGTTTAATGAAAAACAAGGGGTTACGTTTCCCTTCGGTAGGATTTCTTTTGTTTAGCGCTGTCTAAGTTCATTACCTTGTATTAACATTCAGGCCACTAATGCGGTGCCAAGGTAGGTTATGCAGCACATGCAGGGAAGGTTTGACGTTAATCAGTCTCAGGCCTGTATCGACAGTCCTCTATACCTAAAGCGCAGCCATGACGTTGCCCTCCCTCTTCGCCTGACCGGCGTTCTCAACCACAGCTCCCTCGACCACTCTTTAGGCCTGTTCGCCTTGAGCTTGCGCGCTGTTAAGCCGTTCGCTGCGAAAGGTGCTGGCTACGCCGAGCAAAAGGCCCGGGGTGGGTTGCTGAGGTTCTTTGTGCCGGGCAGCCCTACCCCATACCGCATCTTTATTTAGCAAGCGAAGGTCGGCGGCAACCAGGCCATGGCCAGGTAAAAGGCGTCGCCTTCGCCAGCCACAAAGCCGAGGCGCAGATAGAGCCTTTGGGCCGGGCTGGCAGGGGCAACCTGCAGTTTTATAGCGAGCGCTTTGGTGGTGGCTTCGGCCTGCAGCTGGCGCAGCAGTGCACTGCCAATACCAAGCCCCTGGTGGCTGGGCAGCAAGGCGATGTCCACTAGGCGCAGGTGGTCCGGTTGTTCGGCTACCAGCAAGCGGCCAATGGGCTGGCCCTGCTGCTCGATAAGGGCAAAGCGTTGGCTGGGGTAGTGCGCGAAATAGTGATGGTATTGCGCCTCGAACTGGTTTTGCAGGAACAGCGCTTTTTGCTGGTCGTTAAATGGAAAGGCTGCGACTTCAGCGCGGCGGTTGGCGGCATAGAGTGCGGCCATAAAGACTTTGTCATGGTCCGTTATCGGACGAAGGCTGATGCCGGGTGGCAAAGCGTTAAGCATGGATCCGTTTCCTGTCCTTGGCATGGCAACGGGGTATCAATAACGGAAGAGGATACGCAATGGAACCCTATATCGGAGAGATCCGGATCTTCGGCGGCAATTTTGCCCCGGCGGGCTGGGCCTTTTGTAACGGTCAGATATTGGCCATCAGTGAATACGACTCGCTCTTCTCCTTGATTGGCACCATCTACGGCGGTAACGGCCAGACCACCTTTGCCCTGCCCGATCTCCGTGGCCGACTGCCACTGCATATGGGTAATTTGAACACCGGCAGCCACTATGTATTGGGCGAGCGGGCTGGCAGCGAGGAAGTCACTTTGCTCTCGACTCAGCTTCCCCAGCACAGCCACCAGGCTCTGGCCGCCGCTAGCGGTGGCGTTGAGAGCCCGAGCAACGCCGTTTGGGCTGGCTCCAGCGCGGGTTCAGCCTTTTCCAAGGCCAACCCTAACACCACCATGGCCCCCCAGGCTGTGTCTGTGGCCGGTGGCAACCAGCCCCACGAGAACATGATGCCGAGCCAGGCATTGAGCTTCATCATCGCCCTTTACGGCATTTACCCGTCAGCAACTTGAGGAGGACTCGTCATGGCTGAACCCTTTCTCGGCGAAGTACGCACATTCGCCTCCAATGTGGTCCCCAAAGGCTGGGCAGCCTGCAATGGCCAGTTGCTGCCCATCAACCAGAACCAGGCACTGTTTGCCATTCTCGGTACCACTTACGGCGGTAATGGCACCACCAACTTCGCCCTGCCCAACCTCCAGGGGCGCGCGCCGGTCCATGCCGGTTCTTATCAGGGGCAGACGGTGTCTCTGGGCGAGAGTGCCGGCGAGGAAACCCACACCCTGACGGTATCGGAGATGCCTGCCCACAACCATATGGTGGTGGCGGACTCAGCCGATGCCACCAGCGTCTCTCCTAGTGACGGCTACTGGGCGGCCAGCGCCCAGGCCAGCCCCTATGCCAACCAGGCCGGCACCGCCATGGCTGCCAACGCCATTGGCAATACCGGTGGCAGCCAACCCCACAACAATATGCAGCCCTTCCTGGTGGCCAACTTCTGTATCGCCATCCAGGGCATTTTCCCGAGCCGAGGCTAAGGAGCACACAAATGGATTCGTATGTCGGTGAGATCCGCATCTTCGCGGGTAACTTTGCCCCCAGAGCCTGGGCCCTGTGCAACGGCCAGTTGCTGCCCATTTCCCAGAATACGGCGCTCTTTTCCCTGCTTGGCACCACTTATGGCGGTGACGGGATCAGCACTTTTGCCCTGCCCAACCTCCAGTGCCAAGCACCCATGCACTGGGGGCAAGGCCCGGGCCTGACCTCAAGGGAGCTGGGAGAGCAGGTCGGCACAGGCACCGTTACCTTGCTTCAATCCGAGATGCCTGGCCATAACCACCTTGCCAATGCCGTCAATGCCACCGGCACAGAGACAGACCCTGAAGGCGCCTACTGGGCTCAGCTCGTTGCAGGCCGACTCCCCCTGTCACTTTATGGGGGCGGTGGCGACAAAACGGCCATGTCGCCCCTGGCCCTAGGGGCGAGTGGGGGCAGTCAGCCCCATAACAACAAGCAGCCCTACCTGGGCTTGAACTTCATCATCAGCCTTTATGGCATTTTTCCGCCGCGCTCCTGAGTGGGCCCGGAACAGGCTTGGTGAAGGCTGCCTCGTAAGAGGCGGCCTTTCGCCTTTGGTTTTGAACAGACACTGTGTCTTTTACTCTAATTAAATAAGGAAGTTGCCATGAGTCGAGCTTGGCTGTGGTTGGGATTGTTGGCCGCTTTTGCGGGAAGTGCCAAGGAGCTGGTGTTGGTAGATACCGCACTGGCGCCCCTGATCAAAGCCGAAGCCGGCACCGAGGTCAGGGCCATCAGTCGCCTTGACCAATTGCCAGGCGCTCTGGCCGGCGGCCAGTGGAGCAGGGTGAGTCTTATCAGCCACGGCCAGCCTGGCACCCTGCAACTGGGTAACACGCTTCTCGACCAAAGCTTTCTCAACCAGCACCCCGGATTTTTGGATGCCTGGCGAAAACAACTGACGCCAGGTGCCCAGGTGGAACTCTGGGGGTGTGATGTGGCTAAGGGAGAGGGGCATAACCTAGTAGATGTGCTGGCAAAGAGTGTCGGCCGGCCGGTGTTGGCCTCAACCGATGCCACAGGCCCGGCGGCGCTGGGGGGGAATCTCATTCTTGAATATGGCCAAGGCCGTGCAGCTAACAATGCTCTGCTGGCCCAGCTGCCCATCTTGCTGGCGGTGAGCAATGAAGACTTTGAAAGCATTAGCGGCAGCCCCGCTTACTTCCCCAACAACTCCAACATCGGTAACTCCTTTGTCTTCTACAGCAACAACAGTACTGGCCACGACCCTTTCTATGTGAACGGTCTCCAAAGCGTTAACGGTAACGCTCCTCGTGGTTCTTACTGGCTTTACTTTTATAGCACCAACATCGGCGACGTAACCGAGGTACACGTAAGTAGCCAGGACGGCTCTGAATTTAAGCTCGATTCCTTTTTTCTCGATACCAATGCCGGGAATGCCAGCGTTACCCTCCATGGCTATAGGAACGGTGTCGAGATTGGCAGCACCACGGCGTCTACCGGCACCGTCAATTTGAGCGGTAACAGTGCCTTTTCCAATATTGACTCACTGCATATTACTGGTGGCGACCTCGACGTTCTGATGGATGACATAACAGTCTCAGCCGCTGTTACATCTGGGCCAACCGTTACGGCTGGCAATATCAGTGTCAGTGGCCATAGCGGCACCGGCGGTGCATACAAAGTAGGGGATACTGTGTCCGCCACTTGGAACAACACCAGCGGCGGTGATAACAACAGTGGCGTGACTGGCGTTACCGTCGATTTCAGCCAGTTTGGCGGTGGCGCTGCCGTTACTGCCAGCAACAGCGGCGGGAACTGGACGGCCACTTACACCATTGTGTCGGGCGGCATTGACGCTCCCAACCGCAACGTCAGCGTCTCGGCAACCGACAGTGTCGGCACCACTACCGTTAGTGGCACCAATAACGTTACCGTCGACAACATCCCGCCCACCGTCACCGATGGCAATATCAGCATCGGCGGCGCCAGTGGCAACGGCTCGGCCTACATCATTGGCGATACCGTCAGCGCCACCTGGAACAACACCGCTGGCGGGGATAACAACAGCGACACCATTGGCAGCGTCTTTGTCGACTTCTCTGCATTCGGTGGTGGGAGCGCTGTTGTGGCCAGTAACAGCTCTGGTACCTGGACGGCCACCTACACCATTACCGCCGGCGCCATCGAAGCGAATAACCGCAATGTGGCGGTGACTGCCGTCGACAATGCTGGCAACAGCACCACTGCCGGTGATTCCACCAATGCCACCGTGGATAACGTGGCGCCGGCTGCCCCTTCAGCGCCGGCACTGAGCGCCGGCTCCGACAGCGGTACCCTGGGAGATGGCCGCACCAACGTCACTACCCCAACCCTGACGGGGACCAGCGAAGCCAATGCCGCTATTGCCATCCAAGACGGCGCTGCTCAGGTGGGTAGCGGCGTGGCAGATGGCAGCGGCAACTGGAGCATCACCACCAGTAACCTGAACAGTGGTAGTCACAACCTGACCGCCACCCAAAGTGACACGGCCGGCAACACCTCCAGCCCTTCGGCGGCCCTTAGCCTAACCATTGATACGGCGGCCCCCAGCGGCTACAGCCTGACGGTGGACCAAAGCGCCGTGAATATCGCCAACCAAAGCACCACGTCGGTCACCCTGGCCGGGGCCGAAGTCGGCGCGGCCTACCAACTGAGCATTTCCAGCAGTGGCGGCGGTACGCCGGTCACCGGTAGCGGCACCATCAGCGCCGCCAACCAGCAGTTGACCGGGCTGAATGTCAGCAGCTTGGTAGACGGCACCTTGAGCTACAGCCTGACCCTTACCGACACCGCCGGTAACAGCGGCATTGCGGCCACCTCCACGGTACTCAAAGACAGCGCGGCCCCTACAGGCTACAGCGCCAGCTTTGGCGCCAGCTTTGTCAATATCGCCAACCAAGCGGCCCAGTCTGTCACCATCAGCGGTGGCGAAAATGGCGCCGATTATCAGCTCACCATCAGCAATGGCGCCAACGATGTCAGCCGCAGCGGCACCCTCACCGGCACCAGCCTGACCCTGAACGGCTTGAACCTCAGCGCCCTTGCCGACGGCACCATAAGCCTTAGCCTGGTGCTGACCGACGCGGCTGGTAACGCCGGTGCGCCGGCCACGGGCAGTATTACCAAGGACACGGTGGCGCCGACCCTGCAAATCAGCACTCCGGCCGACAGCGCTACCGATGTGGCCCTGGGGGTCTCGCCCAGCCTGACCTTCAGCGAAGACATGGCACCCGGCACCAATGGCAGCAACCACATCACCCTGACCGCCTCCAACAGCACCGTGGTTTTTGACGGCGCCGCCAATGGCGCTGCGGTATCAATCAGTGGCGCGGCGGTCAGCTTTACCCCCAGCCAGGAACTGGTGCCGGCCCTGGTGCATACTCTGTCGGTCGGAGCCGATGCCCTGACCGACCTCGCCGGCAACCCTTATGGCGGCGGCAGCCTTAGCTTTACCGCCCAAGACACCACGCCGGTGGCCAATAACGACAGCTTTGCGCTCACCGAAGACACCCCGGCGCAGCTGGCGGTGCTGGCCAACGACGCGGCTGTCAGAGGGAGCTTTAACAACGCCAGCCTGGTGGTGGTCACCGCGCCCCAGCACGGCACCCTGGCCCTCAATACCGGCACCGGCATCTTCACTTATACCCCGGATGCCGATTACAACGGCGCGGACAGCTTTACCTACCAGGTACAGGACAGCTACGGCACCTTGAGCAACACCGCCACCGCCACCCTGACCTTGGCGGCGGTAAACGACCCGCCACGGGCCCAGGACGACAGCGCCAGCCTGCAATCGGGCGCTAACCTCAGCGTGGATGTGCTGGCCAATGACCAAGAGGTGGACAGCGGTGACAGCATCAATCCCGCCACCCTGGTGATTGTTGCCAAGCCCCAGCATGGCAGCGCCACTGTGCAGGGCGGGCAAATCCTCTATCAGGCCGACAACGACTTCAGCGGCGTGGTGACCTTGCGCTACCAAGTGGGTGATACCAGCCAGGGGGCCTTGTCCAACGAAGCCACCCTGACCCTCACCGTGTTGGCCAGCGGCGCGCCGGTTGCCAATGCCGACACCGCCACCTTGGATGAAGACACCAGTGTGGACATCGATGTCTTGGCCAATGACAGCGGCAATGGCCTGGACCCTGACACTCTAGCCGTGGTGCTGGCCCCCAGCCACGGCGCGGTTAGCCTGGTCTCGGGAATGCTGCGCTATGTGCCGGAGGCGGATTATTTTGGCAGCGACAGCTTCAGTTACCGGGTAGCGGATGCCTCGGGGCTGACCTCCAGCGCCGCCACCGTGACCCTCACCATCAACCCGGTCAACGACCCGCCGGTGGCCGTGGCCGACACCGCCGTGATGGTGACCACCGGCGCCATGGACATCAACGTGCTGGGTAACGACAGCGATGTGGATGACGCCATTGGCGACCTGACCATCCAGTTTACCGGCGCGCCAGCCAGTGGCAGCCTCAGCCTCAACGGCCGCCTGGTGCATTACCAGCCCTCGGGTTCGCCAGTCAGCGACAGCTTCCAGTACCGGTTGCGCGACCCCTCCGGCGCCGTCTCGGCATCGGTAACGGTCAACCTGGTAGCCAGCCTGCCCAACCAGCCGCCGCTGGCGGTGGACGACCAGGCCAGTACTCGCCAAAACGAAGCGGTGACCTTCAACCTGCTGAGTAACGACAGCGATGCTGACGGCAGCCTGGACGCGCCCAGCCTGGCCTTGGTGACGGCGCCCGCCAACGGGGTGGCCACACTGCAAGGTTCAGGGCAGGTGCTCTACACCCCGGCCGCCGGCTTCCATGGCGACGATAGCTTTAGTTACCAGGTCGCGGACGACCAAGGCCAGCTGTCCAACACAGCCTTGGTGCAGGTGCGGGTGCAACGTATCAACCAGTTGCCCCAAGCCCAAGACGACAGCCAATCCGTGGTGGCTGGGGTGGCCAGCAACATTGACGTGCTGGCCAATGACAGCGACAGCGACGGCTCGGTGGTCTCGGCCCAGCTGCAGCAAATGCCGGCCCATGGCAGCGCCGTGGTGCAGGGTGATGGCAGCGTCACCTACACCGCACTTGTCGACTACCAAGGCAGTGACAGCTTCACCTATGTGGCGGTAGATGACGAAGGCGGCCTGTCTACTCCCGCAACAGTCAACCTGACAGTGACCCCGGCCAATGCCGCGCCGCTTATCAGTGGCACACCGGCAACCTCGGTGCAGCAAGGGGCCAGCTACCGCTTTGCCCCCACCGCCAGCGATGCCGACGGTGACAGCCTCACCTTCAGCATCCAAAACAAACCGGCTTGGGCCAGCTTCGACGTGGCTACCGGGGTGCTTGCCGGTACTCCCGGTAACGCCGACGTGGGTACCAGCAGCAACATCGTGATCTCGGTCAGCGACGGCACCGCTGTCAGTAGCCTGCCGGCGTTCAGCATCACCGTTATCAACGTCAACGATGCTCCGACCGCCCAAGCAGACAGCTACGGTCTGCTTGAAGGCAGCCTGCTGACCATCGGCGCCTTTGAAGGGGTGCTGGCCAACGACAGCGACCCGGATGGCGACACCCTGAGCGCCCAGCTACTGAGCGGCCCGGCCCACGCCACCGCCTTTAACCTCAACAGTGACGGTAGTTTTAGCTACCAGCACGATGGCAGTGAAGGCGGCAGCGACAGCTTCAGTTACCAGGTCAGCGACGGCCAGGGCGGTGTGGCTTCAGCCATCGTCTCCCTGACCATTCACCCGGTGAACGATGCGCCGCGCTTTACCAGCATCGCCCCCACATCGGCGATAGCCGGCGCTACCTTCAGTTACCAGGTGGTGGTGGAAGACCCGGACAGCGCCGTTACCCTGACCCTGGTCACGGCGCCGGCCTGGCTGACCCTGGAAGACAATGTGCTGGCGGGCACAGTGCCGGCCGATGGCAGCGGCCAGGTTACGGTTGAACTGTTGGCCAGCGATGGGGCTAAGACTGCTACCCAGCGCTTTGTGCTGACCATTACCGAGCCGCAGCAAAGCCTGGTGGGCCTCACCGGTACTTGGCAGGGTTTACCTGCCAAGGTAGGCCGGCCCCTGGCGCTGGTGCTGTCGGCCCAGCATCAAGGCGGCCCGGCGCTAAGCGGCGCCACCCTTGAGGTGCAGCTAAGCGGCGCGGCCATGAGCAGCATCAGCGGCTGTACCTTAAGTGGCGCGGTGCAGCGCTGCCCGCTGGCGCTGGCCAGTGGCGCCCAGCAGCAGTGGACCCTGCCGGTCAGCAGCCAAAACCAGGGCGACCAAACGGTCATGGCCCGGGTGCTGGATGCAGACGGCAACCCGCTCAGTGAGCTGACTACCGACGTTACCCTGGCGGCCGATGCCCTTTCCCAAGGTGACAGGGCGGCGGTGATCGCCAAGGCCACCGCCCTGGCCCTTATCCACGACCAGGGCCAGCAGCTGCTGGTGGCCGGTACCAGCGAAGGCGATGACATCACCTTCTACAGCTTCAGTGGCCAAACCCTGGTGGCCGAGGCCAGCCTTGCCAACCTGGGCCACACCCGGGCCCTGGCGGTGCTGGACTGGAACCAGGACGGCCTTGAGGATCTGGTGGTCATCAATAGCAGCGGCGACGCCTCGGCCATTTACCTCAACCAGGGGGATCTGCACTTTAGCGCCCTGCAAACCCTGCCTTATGGCCGCAAGGTCAAGGTGGCGGATGTGGATGGCGACACCTATCCGGATCTGCTGGTGGGAGGCCAGGGGCTTTACCTGTTCCGTGGCAACGATGGCGGCGCCATGGCCGGGCTTGAAGTGGCCAACGTGCCCTTCATCGTCAAGGAATTTGCGCTCTGGCCAGACGGCCGGGTGTTGGTGACCGACGGCAGCCAGCTGTCGCTGATGGCCCTTGATACCGTGGCCGACCAGACCGGTGGCAGCGTGGCCAGCGTGCCGATGATGGCGGCCTTGGCCGACGACCCGGCTACCGGCCAGATCCGCACCTTGCGGGTGGCTGACCTCGACGGTAACGGCGAGGCTGAAGCGGTGGCCAGCTATGGCCTGGATGCCAACGGCGAGGGCGGCGGTGTGGCGGTACTGAGTGATGCTGGCGACGGCACCATGGATACTCTCACCCATGTTGGCGATGCCGCGGTTAACGATCTGTTGGTAGCGGACTTTGATGGCGATGGCGACCTGGACCTGCTGGCTCAGCATGACAACGGCAGTTGGCAGCTGATGACCAACCTCGGTTCTGCCTCGAGCTTTATCGCCAACAACCAGACCCTGTTCCACCCGGACAGCCTGGGCCTGGTGGGGGATTTCAATGGCGACGGCATGGCCGATATCCTCCTGACCGACATCGGCGACGGCTCCTGGACCATCTACGACGGCCTTGCCAGCTTGTTGCTGGGCCCCAGCGCCGATTTGGCGTTGACCAGCGAGCTCACCGCCACCAGCACCGAGTATCAGACCCGCTACCAGCTGAAGGTGCAAAACAACGGCCCGGCCAGTGTTGACCAAGCGGTGCTGACGGTGCAGGTGCCGGCCAGTGTCACCGTGGCCCAATGGCCAGCGGGCTGTGTACAAAGCCAGGTGGGGTGGCAATGTAGCCTCGGTACCCTTGCCAGCGGCGCCGAGGTGCAGCTGACCTTGCTGGCGCAAGGCAATGCAAGTCTTGCCAAAGCGCAGCTTGGCGCCAGGGTGGACGGCACCGCCGGCGACCCAGACTTTAGCAACAACAGCACCAGCGACACCCTGGGCCAACCCTGGGGGCTGCGCTATGGGGTGAAAGGCCACGGCGGCGCCCTGGCCTGGCCCTGGCTACTGTTGCTGGCCCTGGCCTGGTATCGCCGCCGGCCAACAGCGGCCTGAGTGCGAGGGAAATAAAAAAGGAGGCTGACGCCTCCTTTTTTGTTGCTGTTGCTAAGGCCTTATTCGGCCTCTTCTTCTGCCACCGAGAGTTTGACCCCCACCTTGGCAATGCCGCTGTCAGACACCGACACCACAGTCCACACCAGGTTGTTCCAGTGCAGCTGGTCCCCCTCCACCACCTTGGCGCCAAGGGCATGGGTGATGAACTCGGCCAGGGTTTGCTGCTGCTGGGTGTCGTCCAGGGCCAGGCCGTAAAGCGGAGCGATATCGGCCAGGGGCGCCGCGCCATCCAGCACGAAGTCGCCAAAGAAGGTGTTGTCCAGGCCCCGTTTTGGGGGCTCGCTAAACAGGGTGCCCAGCTCGCTAAGATGCCCTTCTTTACCGATAACACAGAGAATGTCGCCGGCCTCCATGCAGGTAGAGCCCTTGGGGTGCAGCAGCTGCTTGTGCCGGAACAAGGCGGCGATACGGGTGCCCTCTGGCATATGCAGGTGGCGAAGCTCGGAGCCGATAAACCACTTTTCCGGCCCCAGCCGGTAAACAAAGAGCTCCCACTGGCTGGTGGGGTAAATTTCCAAACCGGCGCGGGAGATGGGCGAAGGTTTGGCCGGCACTTCCACCTTGGCCAGGCGGGTAGCCAGGGGCAAGGTACTGCCTTGCAGCAGCAAGGATACCAGCACCACGAAGAACGCCAGGTTGAAGAAGATTTGCGCGTGCTCAAGCCCTGCCATCATCGGGAATACCGCCAGGATGATGGGTACCGCTCCGCGCAGCCCCACCCAGGAGATAAACCAGCGCTCCCTGGCCTTGAAGTTCTTGAAAAACCCCAGGCTCGCCCACACCGCTACCGGCCGGGCAAAGAGGATCATCCAAAGCGCCAGGGCCAGGGCGGGCAGGGCGATGGGCAGCAGATCGCTGGGGGTCAGCAGCAACCCCAGCACCAGGAACATGCCAATTTGCGCCAGCCAGGCCAAGGCGTCCAGCACGCTCAGAATGGTGCTGTTGCTGCGAAGCGGCTTGTTGCCCATAAAAAGCCCGGCCAGATAAATGGCCAGAATGCCGCTGCCCCCCAAGGCGTTGGTGATGGCAAACAGCAGCAGGCCGCCGCTCACCACTAGGATGGGGTAGAGCCCGGCGGCGAGGTTGGCGCGGTTTACCAGTTGCCAAAGCCCCCAGCCACCGGCAAGGCCCAGGCCAATACCCAGGCCGAACTGCTGCACCAGGCTCAGCAGCAGCATGGGGCCGGGCTGGGTGCTGTGGCTGATGATGGCAATGAGGGTCACGGTGAGAAACACCGCCATGGGGTCGTTGGAGCCCGACTCAATCTCCAGGGTGGCCCCCACCCGCTGGTTGAGGCTGCGCCCGCCCAGCAGGGAGAACACCGCTGCCGCGTCGGTGGAGCCGACAATGGCCCCCACCAGCAGCCCTTCCATCCAGTTGAAATCAAAAAGGTAAGCGGCCGCCAGCCCGGTCAGGGCGGTGGTGATGGCGACCCCAATGGTGGCCAGGGACAGCGCCGGCCACAGCGCCACCCTGAAGGTGGCGGCCCGGGTTTGCAGGCCGCCGTCCAACAGGATAATGGCCAGCGCCAGGTTGCTGACCAGATAGGCCACCGGGTAGTTGTCGAAATGGATGCCGCCGGGGCCGTCTTCGCCGGCCAGAATGCCCACCGCCAGGAAAATCACCAGAATGGGAATGCCCAGCCGCGACGACAAGGAGCTGACCAGCACGCTGGCACCCACCAGCACGGCACCGATGATGTAAAGGCTGTTGATGGTAATGGCGTCCAATGGGGGTCCTTCTGGGCGGGTGCAAAGCCATACTTTACCCTAGCCGATAACAATGCGGCCAGGTAACAGGCTGTTACTACAGGCTTTATTGGGGCAGGCGCGGCAGCCCCAGTTTGGGCGCCAGCCGCCAGTACACCGGCTTTGGCATCACCACCAGCAGCGGCGAGGCTTTCGGGTCCAGCCAGCCCAGCAGTTGGTGCAGGGCGGGCTCGGCCATGGCAGTGCAACCGGCGGTGGTCTCCCCTGGGCCTTTCCAGACATGCAGGAAGATGCAGCTGCCTGCATTTTTGATGTTGGCCGGGTTGTGCAGCACCACCAGCGCTTCTTGATAGCGCCTGTCACCGGGGGTTTTGAGGTCGAGGCGCAGCGGCTCGCTCGAACCGGCTACCGCCGCCTGGCCCACCTGGTTGCTGTCTACCAGTTGGTTGTAATAGGGAGAGGTGGGCACGTCCATGCAATAACTGCTGGCGCTGGTGGCAAGATAGGGCAGGGCCGTGGCCAGGGTAGGGGCGTAGCCAAAAGCGTTACCCAGGGCGAAAATACCGGCCGGGGTCTTGCCGTCGCCCTCGGCCTTTTGCGGGTTAAGGGGCTGTTGGGGGTAGATGCCAAGGCCCCAGGCCAGGCCGCTTCTACCCAGGCTGACCGGGGTGGCCACCGGGCCGGCGCGCCAGTGGCCGTCTTGCTGCTCAAGGGTTTGCAATTGGCCTTGGGGGGCTTGCCAGTTGCCTGTGGTGACCACGATCAGCTGCCGCGCCTGCAGATCGGCGGCCATCACCTTAAGGGGGAGCAGCAGTAACAACAGGATGCGATACATGGTGGTTGGCGCCTCTTTATCCAGTCAGCATCTCATTCTTTAACAGGGCGTTTCAGTTTGGTAGCGGTTTTTGCTATCAAAGAGCGGCATCCCAAAAATAAGCAAAAGTGAGCCCATAGTGCATTGGTATTCCCTGTTACCGCCCCTGGTGGCCATCGCCTTCGTGTTTTGGAAAAAAGACGTGATAGGCGCCCTGGTGCTGGCCATTGTCAGCTCCGAAGCCTTGCAACTGGTGGCCAAGGGCACCCCGAGTCTCGCCCAGACCGGCGTCAACAGCGTCGACAGGGTGGTGGCGGTGTTCAGCTCGGCCGGTAACGTGCAGCTCATTATGTTCAGCGTGTTGATTGGCGCCTTCCTGGCGCTTATCCGCGAGTCTGGCGGTGTGGCGGCCACGGTGGCCTGGCTGGTGGGTAAGGGCCTGGCCAGTACCGCCCGGCGCTCGCGGCTCATTACCATGCTGGCCGGGGTGGCGGTGTTTGTTGAATCCAACCTCAGCGTGCTCACCGCCGGTATCCTCTCCCGTGGCCTCTTCGACAAATTCAAGATGAGCCGGGCCCAACTGGCCTACTTGGTGGATTCCACCTCGGCGCCGGTTTGTATCCTGATTTTGCTGAACGGCTGGGGCGCCTATGTGCTGGGGCTGCTGGCCGATTATGACCTGCCCGGCGGCGCGGTGTCGGTGCTGTGGGGCACTGTGCCCCTTAACTTCTACGCCCTGGTGACTTTGGCTATCGCCTTTTACGTGGCCTGGACCGGCAAGGTGTTTGGCCCCATGAAGGAGAGCGAAAAGCGCCTCGAGCAGGGGATGGCCGGCCTTAGCTCGGTGCCGGCCACCAAGGTGCGCTACATGGCGCTGCCCCTTATCACCCTGGTTGGCGGTATGGCCGGCTTTATGCTTTGGAGCGGCCATGGCGATCTCACCCAAGGCAACGGCTCGCTGTCCATGCTCTATGCCACTCTTTGCGGCATTTTGGTGGCCTACCTGCTGCTGATTTTTGACCCGGCCTTTACCCACAAGCGTTTGATTGACCTTTGCTTTACCGGCATGGGCGAGCTGTTGCAGCTGGTGAGTATTGTGCTGCTTTCCATTGCCCTGGGTGCCAGCCTCAAGGTGCTGGGCACCGGGGTTTATATCGCCGGTTTGGTGGGAGAGTTTTTGCCGCTGGTGCTGGTGGCGCCGGTGTTGTTTCTGGCCGGGGCGGCCATGTCCTTTACCACCGGTACCAGCTGGGGCACCTTTGCCATCCTTATCCCACTTGGCATGCCGCTGGTGCAAAGCCTGGGGCTGCCCCCCGAGCTGGTGCTGGCGGCCATCCTTGGTGGCGGCATTTTTGGCGACCACTGCTCGCCCATCTCCGACACCACGGCGGTGTCGTCCATCGCCTCGGGCTGCGATCTGCTTGAGCACGTACGCACCCAGATGCCCTACGCCCTGGTGGCAGGGGGAGTGAGCCTGGTGCTCTACTTCCTGGCATCCTTGGCGATGGTGTAACCCCAACAAGGAAGTCATGTCATGGTCGACCCCCAGGTTTATGCGCCGGATTATCAGCACCTATCCGACCAAGCGCTCTTCGTACAGTGGGAGCGGCGGGCAAGCCTTGGCCACCCCAATCAGGTCAAGGCCCTGGCGAGAGAATTGGACAAGCGCAACATTCCCTACACCGGCTTTTTTGCCGGGCGCCGGTATCTGCGCTCCTCGCTAAAACGGGTGCTGTGGACCCTCGGCGGCGGCGCGGCCATCGCGGCTTTGGTGATGCGCGGCGTCAGCCTAGCCACTAGCCTGCACCTGGCTGGCTTTTTGGCGCTGATGGCGCTCCTGGTGTTGCTGCTGCTTGGGTTGGTGCATATCAGCGGCAAGGTACCTTCCTACCACGGCCTGCTTGCCAGCAATGCCAGCGCCCCGATATTCAGCGCCTTGGTGCAGCTGCTGCTGGGCGGTCTTTTTTGGCTGCTCACGTTCAGCGCCGTGGCGGCGGCTATCTAGGGCGGGGCTTTGCCGGGCGGGATTGATAGGGCTGCAGGCCCTAAGGTAGAACTCCTTTACAGTGATTTGGCGCTGGCGGTACCATTCTTTGTTAAAGGCATTTTAAAAATTAATCGTTATTTATTGCCTTTCATTAATGTTAATTCGACAAAGGATGTTACTTGATGATGTTTCGTATTCTGGCGCTGATAAGTGTGCTTTTTTTTGTTGGCTGCGCCTCCAACCCCATGCAACTGGCTACCAACCAGCAAATCTCCAAAACCACCGCAGATAAAGCTCAAGTGGTGTTTATGCGGGATGCCTTTCTGGGCCAGGCCATTGGTGCTTCGCTTTATGATGTTACCGACGGCCAACTGATTTTTATTGGTATTTTGGATAACGGCACCAAAGTGGCTTACCAGACCACACCCGGCAAGCACACTTTCATGGTGGTTTCTGAAGCGGCCGATTTTTTGGAAGCCGATCTTAACTCAGGCCGTAACTATTACAGCCTGACCACTCCTCGAATGGGGATGTGGAAAGCGCGTTTTTCGTTGTGGCCAATTAAGAAAGATCCAGCTGCCGAATACCGCATCGACAGCAAAGACTTCAAAGAATGGCTGGAAGACACCAAGCTCTACACCCTATCTGACAAGGCTAAGGCTTGGTTTGAAAAGAACAAGGCTGACATCAAATCCAAGTACAACGAGTACTGGCCGGTATGGCAGCAAAAATCAGCTGCCGATGTCGCTAAGCGAACCTTGTCCCCGGCGGACGGAGTTTAAAAAAGCGCGCCTCTGGCGCGTTTTTTTATGCCCTGATGATTTCCCTGCCTAGGTAATTGGTGTTAGTGGGCTTGTGGTGGCTCGGTGATGGTGAAAATATCGGCTGAGCGAATGGGCCTTGTGCCCGCCCTGGCACCTGAGTCGTGCCGATGTAGGAGGTGATCATGGATTTTAAGGAAAACGGCCTGGTGGCCGTGATTGGCGCCGGTGTCATTGGCTTGTCCTGGGCGGCGCTGTTTGCTGCCCGTGGCCACAGGGTGCGGCTCTTTGACCCCCGCGCCGATCTCTACAGCCATATGGCCCGGTATCTGCCGGTGTTTATTCCCCAGGTGCCGGGTATCCACGAAGACCCGGGCATCATCATGGACCGCATCAGCGCCACCGGCGACCTAAAAGCGGCGGTAGAACATGCCGACTTTATCCAGGAGTCCGGCCCCGAGCAGGTGAGTTTCAAGCAGCACCTTTGGCAGCAGATTGAAGAGGCGGCTCCCATCGACGCGCTGTTGCTGTCGTCCTCTTCCGGCATCGTTGCCAGTGAGCAAGGCGCGCTGATGAAGGCGCCAGAGCGGCTTATTATCGGCCACCCCTTCAACCCGCCCCATATCCTGCCGCTGGTGGAAGTGTGCAGCGACGACCGCACCCCGTCCCTCTATCTGGACCGGGTGATGGGCTTTTATAAAAAGCTCGGCAAGGTACCGGTAAAGCTCAACAAGGAAGTGCCGGGCTTCGTGGCCAACCGCTTGCAAATGGCCCTGGCCAGCGAGGCCATCCGGCTGGTGGACACAGGAGTGGTGAGCGTGCACGACCTCGATGCCATTGTCACCAATTCCCTCGGCATTCGCTGGGCCTCCATCGGGCCGCTCAAAGCGCTGCACCTGGCCGGCAGCCAGGGTGGTTTGTCAGGCTTTTTACAGCACATCGGGGTTGGCCTTGCCGACCACATCGGCCAGAAGGCCATGTTTACCAAGGAGCTGGTCAGCCGCATTGGCGATCAGGCTGAAGCCGCCTATCCCTTTGACGAATTTGACGAATACCGCCGCTGGCGTGACCGGCGCCAAGCGGTGATCATCGAGGATCACGAGCGCCACCCGGAACGCTGAACCTGACCTTTTGAGCAAAGTCATTCTGAGCCGCTGGCCAAACCGGCCTTGCGGCAACGGGCCTTAAGATGCTGGCATCAACAGTATCTTGGAGGCGTTATGACACAGCAGGTTTTGGTAACGGGTGGTAGCGGTTTTGTGGCGGTGCATGCCATCAGCCAGTTGTTGGCCCAGGGTTACCGGGTGCGCACCACGGTGCGGGACCTGGCCAAACGGCCCCAGGTGCTGGCGGCCCTGGCCCATGGCGGTATCACCAGCACCGAGGCGCTGAGCTTTATCGAGGCGGATCTGCTGGCCGACCACAACTGGCACGAAGCGGCCGCCGGTTGCGATTACGTGCTGCATATCGCCTCGCCCATCTTCCTGCGCTTGCCCAAGCACGAGGACGAAATGATAAAACCGGCGGTGCAGGGCACCCTGCGGGTGCTTAAAGCCGCCCGGGACGCCGGCGTCAAACGGGTGGTGATGACCTCCAATTTCGGCGCTGTAGGATACAGCCACAAGGACAGAACCCGGCTTATCGACGAGCACGACTGGACTGACATCAACGAGCCTGGGCTGTCGGCTTACAACAAATCCAAGGTGCGGGCCGAGCGGGCCGCCTGGGATTTTATGGCCAAAGAGGGCGGCGCCCTGGAGCTGGCGGTGGTCAACCCCATGGGCATCTTCGGGCCCACTTTAAGCCCAGTGCTCTCCAGCGGCCTTGAGCTGCTACGCAACATCTTGAGCGGCAAGATGAAAAAGCTGCCCAACCTGACACTCGGGATAGTGGACGTGCGGGACGTGGCCGATCTGCACATTCGTGCCATGGTGGCGCCGGACGCCGCCGGGCAGCGTTTTTTGGCCCTGGCTGGTGGCACCCTGAGCCTGGCCCAGATAGCGGCGCTGCTGCGCCAGCATTTCCCCGAGGCGGCCGCCAAGGCGCCAACCCAAACCCTGCCCGACTGGCAAGTCCGGCTGGCGGCGCTGTTTAGCGACAAGGCCAAGGCCATCAAGCCGCTGCTGGGGGTGTATCGCCAGGCCTCCAACGAAAAGGCCCGCCAGATGCTGGGCTGGGCGCCGCGCAGCAACCAAGAGGCCATACTGGCATCGGTAGAGAGCATGTTGACCTTCAAGTCGTTGGAGCCTTGATGAAGCTCAGTCAAATACGTTCCTGTTACCTGGGGCCGGATATTTCCCCGGAGCAGTTCGTGCCAGAGCACTTCTTTTTGTTCCTGATAAAAGGGCGGATAGAAGGGTTTGACGGCGCCCGCCACTACCGGCTGGCGCCGGGCCAGGGCTGCCTGGTGCGCCGCAATCGGCTGATCCGCTACAACAAGGCGCCCAAGGACGGGCAGTTCGAGAAAATCGTCATGGTGCTCGACAGCGCCTTTCTCGGCCGCTTTTTAGAGCGCCATCCCCAGGTGCTGCCCGCCGCCGCGCCACCGGCCGGGGCCTTTGTGCGGCTGCAACGAGGGCCGCTGCTGGAGAATTTTCTCAGCTCGCTGTCGGCCTATTACCGCCAGGGCGGGCAACTGCACCCAGGCTTTGCCGACCTCAAACGCGAAGAGTTGCTGCTGGTGCTGTTGGAGCAGCAACCCGAGCTGGGGGCGGTGCTGTTTGACTTCAGCCCGCCCGGCAAGCTCGATATCCGCACTTTTATGCAAAGCCACTACCGCTTTAACGTCAGCCTCGAGCGCTTTGCCTTGATGACAGGCCGCAGCCTGTCGGCCTTCAAACGGGATTTTCGCAAGGAATTTGGCGAGGCCCCCGGCAGCTGGCTGACCAAAAAGCGCCTCGATGAAGCGCATTTTCTAATCGCCAGGGAAGGGCGGCGCCCGTCGGATGTCTACCTGGAGCTGGGCTTTGAGGACTTGTCCCATTTCTCCACCGCCTTTAAGCGCCAGTTCGGCGTGCCGCCAAGCCAACTGCTGGCCAAGGCCGGGCTGCCCAATAGCCGCTGATGTGCGACCATGGGGGCAAAGAGCTTTCAAGGACTCCCCATGCGACTGGCGCTACTGTTGTGGTTGGTAAGTTTTGGCCTGCTGGCGGCCCCCTGGCAAAGCGATGTGCCCGAGGTTAAAGAAGCGCAGCTAGCGCCCTGGTATTGGGTAAATCGCCTCAAGGCCCCCAACCAGCCGCTAATGACCCCCAAAGAGATAATCGCCTTTAACGCCCGGCAATTTAAAACCCTGCCCGAGATGGTGGCACTGGATACCCTGCCGGCTTTGCTGGCGGCGGACCAAGTAAAAAGCCAAATCACCGCGCTTGCCAAGGAGCCGCCCCGTTTTTATGCCAACGGCCGCGCCCTTAGCCCGGCCGACTGGGCTCGCTATCGCACCAACCTCAACCTTGGCGCCATTAAGGGGCCGCAAAAGCTGGCCTTTGCCCTGGTGGTGCGGCGCACCGTACTGCGCACCTATCCCACCTTCGAGCGGGTCTTTAACAAGGGGCTCAACCTCGACCTTGACCGCTTTCAAGAAAGCGGGCTCTTCCCCGGTGACGCCCTGGCGCTGCTGGCCAAAAGCCGCGACGGCCACTGGTACTTTGCCCAGTCTCAAAATTACCGGGCCTGGGTGCCGGCCGCCGATCTGGCCATTGGCTCGCGCCAGGCGGTGCTGGCTTATGGCAAGGCAGCGCCTTTTTTGGTGACCACCGGTAGCCAGGTGGAGACCGTCTTTAATCCAGAGGAGCCGAGGGTGTCGAAGCTGCGCCTCGACATGGGCCTCAGGCTGCCGCTGATGCCGAGCCGCCACAGCCTCTATGGCCAAAACCCCTATGCCGGTTTTGTGGTGCGGTTGCCGGTCAGAAACGGCGACGGCAGCCTGGATTTCAAGGCAGCTCTTATCCCCCGCAGCCAGGATGTACACCAGGGCTACCTGCCCCTGACCCAGGCCAATCTGGTGCGCCAGAGCTTTAAGTTCCTGGGGGAGCGCTACGGCTGGGGCCATGACTACCAGGGCCGGGATTGCACCGGTTTTGTGGGGGAGGTGTATCGCAGCTTCGGGCTGGTGATGCCGCGCAACTCCGGCGAGCAGGGCCATGGCCGCTATGGCCACGACCACCTCTTCGGCAAGGGCCAGGTAGCGGCCAAGCTCAAGGTGCTGGCAACGGCGCCGGTGGGCAGCCTGATTTACCTGCCCGGCCATGTGGCCATGCTGCTGGGCAGGGTGGACGGCAAGCCCTGGGTTATTCACGACGTGGCGGGCCTTGCCTACCTTAAGGGCGGCCAGTTTTACCGGGGCACCCTTAACGGCGTGTCGGTTACGCCCCTTGAGCCGTTGCTGCTTGGCCCCAACACCAGCTACCTAGACGCCACCTACAACATCAAGACCCTGCCTTAAGCTGTCACTGGATTGTCAAAAAGCCCGGCGCGCCCTGGTGGCCGGGCTTTGTGTTCTTACATGTTTAAATCCTGATAAATCATTTAACGATACGGAAACGTTTTCGTCACGTTACTCGCGCACAATCCGCCGCACATCGGCCCCTTCACGCCGATGACCCAACCAGGAAAGCTAAACGCGAGGATTGGCATGAAAAAGATTCCACAAGTGATGTCCGCGCTGGGCGCTGCCGTCGCCACCGCCCTGGTGGCCATGGCTGCCGATGCGGCGGTGCTGCCCACCACCCAAACCGACAGCAGCTGGTACCAGGACGGCGCTGCTGCCGTGGCCGCCAAAGTGGCCCAGGCCCGCAACACCGGCACCGCCAAGAACATCATTTTCTTTGTTGGCGATGGCATGGGGGTTTCTACCCTGACCGCCGCCCGCATCTACCAGGGCCAGCAGGCAGGCAACAGCGGCGAAGAAAACCGCCTGAGCTTTGAGACCTTCCCTTACAGCGCCCTGTCCAAAACCTATTCGGTAAACCAGCAGACCCCGGACTCCGCCCCGACCATGACCGCCATGGTGACAGGCGTCAAAACCGAAGATGGCATGCTGTCGGTATCTGCCGACTCCATCCGCGGCAACTGCTTGTCCAGCCAGGGTAACGAGCTGAAAACCGCCCTGGAGCTGGCCGAAGATCTGGGTAAATCCACCGGGATTGTCAGCACCGCCCGCATCACCCACGCCACCCCGGCCGCCACTTACGCTCACACCCCCGAGCGTGACTGGGAAGCCGACAGCAACCTGACCGCCGAAGCGGTCGCCAACGGCTGCCACGATATCGCCTATCAACTGGTGATGGACGCACCGGGCGACGGCCTGGAAGTGGCACTGGGTGGCGGGCGCAGCTACTTCCTGCCCAATACCGTCACCGACGGCGAAGGCGCCAAGGGCCGCCGCAAAGACGGTAACGACCTCACCACCGCCTGGACCAGCACCTATGCCAACGCGGCCTACGTGTGGAACCAAGCACAGTTCGATGCCATCGATGTGACCAAAACTGACCATCTGCTGGGCCTCTTTGAAGCCTCCCACATGCAGTACGAAGCGGACCGAGCCGACGATACCGCCGGTGAGCCCTCTCTGGCCGAGATGACCACCAAAGCCATCGACATGCTGGCCAAGAACGACAAAGGCTACTTCCTGATGGTGGAAGGGGGTCGTATCGACCACGCCCACCACGCCGGTAACGCCGCCCGCGCCCTGGCCGACACCGTGGCGCTGTCTGACGCGGTGCAGGCTGCCCTGGGTAAGGTGAACCTCGAAGACACCCTGATCATCGTCTCTGCCGACCACAGCCATACCTTCACCATCGCCGGTTACCCGGCCCGTGGTAACCCCATCCTTGGCCTGGTACACGAGCCCAACGACGAAGCCATCGCCGTTAACGCTGCCACCGCCGCCGACGGCCTGCCTTACACCACCCTGGGCTATGCCAATGGCCCCGGCGCCAAGCAAGGCGCCCGTAGCGACTTGTCCGGTATCGACACCACCGACGTGGACTTCCTGCAACAGGCCCAGGTGCCCATGGGCAGCGAGACCCACGCCGCCGAAGACGTGGCCATCTACGCCACCGGCCCCGGTGCTTACCTGTTCCAGGGCAATGTGGAACAGAACGTTATTTTCCACGTCATGAACCAGGCCGGTGCCCTGGGCGGCAGCAAGTACTGATAAAGGGATGATTACCATGGAAATGAAAAAACTCGCTCTGGTGATGGCCACCATCGCCGCCCTGGGCCTGGCCGGCTGCAATGACGGTGACGACGGCGTTGCCGGTACCCCCGGCGCCGACGGCGCCAATGGCAACAACGGCACCGACGGCCGCGACTTTACCGCCGTCAACCAGTGGTACCTGGCTGGCCAATCCACCGTGGCCAAAGCCGCTGAGTCCAGCATCAGCGACCCGGCCGGCAAAGCCAAGAACGTGATTTTGTTTGTCGGTGATGGCATGGGGGTTTCCACCCTCACCGCCGCCCGTATTTTTGAAGGCCAGCAGCAGGGTAAAAGCGGCGAAGAAAACCGCCTGAGCTTCGAGACCTTCCCCTACTCGGGCCTGGTAAAAACCTATTCGTCCAACCAGCAGACCCCAGACTCCGCGCCCACCATGAGCGCCATCGTCACCGGTGCCAAAACCAAGGACGGCATGTTGTCCATCACCGACGATGCGGTGCGTGGCGATTGCGCCTCCGGCCAGGGACATGAAATGGTCAGCGCCCTGGCGCTGGCGGAAATGGCCGGCATGAGCACCGGCGTGGTGTCCACCGCCCGTCTCACTCACGCCACCCCGGCCGCCACCTACGCCCATAGCGTGGAGCGTAACTGGGAAGCCGACAGCAACATGCCTGCCGCCGCCATCACCGCCGGCTGCACCGACATCGCCTCCCAGCTCATCGACTTCCCCTACGGGGACGGTATCGAAGTAGCTCTGGGTGGCGGCCGCACCTACTTCATGCCCAATACCGAGAACGACCCGGAATACGGCAGCGCTGGCCGCCGCAACGATGGCCGCGATCTCACCAGCGAGTGGACCACCAAACACGCTGGCAGCAGCTATGTGTGGAACCTCGACCAGTTCATGAACGTGGACTTGGCCACCACCAAGCACCTGCTGGGCCTGTTTGAAAACTCCCACATGCAGTACGAAGCGGACCGCAGCGACGACAGCGCCGGCGAGCCGTCCCTGGCGCAGATGACCAGCCGCGCCCTGGATATGCTCAAACAGAACGACAAAGGCTACTTCCTGATGGTGGAAGGGGGTCGTATCGACCACGCCCACCACGCCGGTAACGCCGCCCGCGCCCTGGAAGACACCGTTGCTTTGTCCGAGGCGGTGCGTGTGGCCATGGAAAAGGCCGGCCCCGACACCCTTATCCTGGTGACGGCCGACCACAGCCACGTGTTCACCATCGCCGGCTACCCGGTGCGGGGTAACCCCATCCTCGGCCTAGTACGCAGCGTCGATGAAAACGGCGAAGCGGCCAAAACCCTGAGCACGGATGCCAACGGCATGCCCTATACCACCTTGGGTTATGCCAATGGCCCCGGCTTTGGCTTTGGCAGCAGCCCGGTGAACATGGACAGCGCCCGCCCAGACCTGAACCTCTACGACGTCACCGATGTGGATTACCGCCAAGAGGCCACCGTGCCACTGGGCAGCGAAACCCACGCCGGTGAAGACGTCGCGGTATACGCCATGGGCCCCGGTGCCCAGCTGGTAACCGGTTCGGTCGAGCAGAACATGCTGTTCCACGTGATGAACTACGCCGCTGACCTTGAAGCGCGCGCCGAAGCCAATCAGCCCTAAGCCGGGCCTGTGAAGGGCCGGGCATTGCCCGGCCTTCTTTTGGCGAAAAGGAGTAACCCGATGTTTTATAAAGCCTTGATGTTATTGGCTCTGGGGAGCCTCAGCGCCCATGGCGCCAGCGTGTGCCCGGCCACCGCGCCAGAAGGTGCCTGGGGCCTTGAGTACCAGGTCAGCGCCAACCAGAGCGGCGCCGAGCCTCGCCAGGTGCAGCTATTGCGCCGTGGCGCCCAGACCGCGCTTTACAGCCCTGAGCACCAGATGGCCGAGTGGTGGCACTTTGAAGACCCCAAGCGCCCTGGTTTTAGCCGGGTGTTTGACCAGCAGCAGCGCCGTATCGACTACTACATGGGCGATTTGCGCGCCCTTGGCGTACATGCACAGCAAGAAGAGGTAGAAAGCTTTGCCGCCCGCCACCTGCTTGGCCAACTCACCAAGCAAGGCAGCAGCCCTTGCGAGCATGCCGATCGCTACCAAGGCGAGATAAGCGGCGTTAGTTACGAGCTGCTGTGGAGCCCGGTATTGGCTGCGCCCTTGGCCATCGTTACCCGCAAAGGCGAGGTGGAGCGGCGCTGGCAGGCGGACAAACTGCTGGACAAAGACGCGGTCAACGCCCGCTTTGCCACCTGGCAGCGTTATCGCGAGACCGACTTTGCCGACATCGGCGACATGGAAAACGACCCCTTCCTGGCCAAGATGATCAATCAGGGCTTTATCGAACACCGCGAACACGCCGTGTATAACGACCAGGGCCAACCCCTGGCCACCGGCCACAGCCATTAAAAAAGGCGCCGTAAGGCGCCTTTTTCTCAGTACCTGTAGTCGGCCTGCAGGTAGTAATAACCGCCGTTCATGCCAAAGGGCGTGTTGCCCACCGGGTATTTGAATACCCCGTTGTAGGTTTGGTCTGCCACGGTGCGCTCCGGGTAGGTATCAAACAGGTTCTGGGCTCCCAGGGTGAAGGCCAGTTGGCTGTTGTAGTGATACTTCACTGCCAGATCGGTCACCCACTTGGCGTCGTACTTCACCGTTTCGTTGGTGTAGCCCACCGAGTAGGTGCCGAAGTAGCTAAGCCGCAAGGTGGTATCAAAATCGCCCAGGGAGTGGGTGAGGTTGAGGCTGCCTTTGCTGCGCGGGTTGGATTTGGTCATCCGTACCTGCTCGACATTGTTGAACAGCTCGTCTTCCAGGCCGCCAAGGATACTGGGCAGGTGCACGCTGTCGATGTCGGTTTTGTTGTAACCGAAGGACGCGCTGCCTTTGAGGCTGCCGTAACTGCCCAGATCCCAGTTTTGGGACGCCACCAGATCAACCCCTTTGGTGGTGGTGTCTACGGCGTTGATAAAGAAGCGGGCCGAATCGGCGCCGGCGCTGCTGATAAGGCTGCGCACCGAGTCGGGCAGGGCGGCGTCGTCGCTCTCCAAAGACGAAGACAGCACGATGCGGTTATCCACCTTGATTTGGTAGGCGTCCAGGGTCACCGACAGGCCGCTGTCGCCGGTGTAAACCAGGCCCAGGCTGTAAGACTTGGATTTTTCCGGTTTGAGCTCACTGATGCCAAGGGCGCTGGCCACCTCGGACTGGCTGTTGAAGGTACCGGATTCTTGCGGCTCGAGCTGGCCGGTATCGGGGTTGGTCACGAACAGGGTCGAGACGTTGGTAAAGTACAGCTGCTGCACGCTTGGCGCCCGAAAACCGGTGTTGGTGGCACCACGCACCGCCCAGTGGTCGCTCAGCTGGTAGCGGCCAGCCAGCTTCCAACTGGTGTTGGAGCCAAAGTCGGAATAATCCTCACGGCGCACCGCGCTGGACCAGTAAAAGGCGTCGGTCAGCTGGTTTTCCAATTCCAGGTAAAAACCCAGGTTATGGCGGTCCTGCTTGACGGTGGATTCTTGGTTGAAGCCCACAAAGCCCTGGCTGCCCGAGCCGTAGTAAGAGTTGGGCTCGCCTGCCTCAATCTGGTACTGGTTTTTACGCCAAGCCGCGCCCACCGCCACCAGCAGATCGGAGCCGTTAACGAAGGGCACGAACCGGGAGGCATCAAGGTTGGCGTTGATTTCACTGGTGGACAGGGCGCCGGCATAGAAGTGGGACTGGGAGTCGTCACCCAAGTCCACGTTCAGGCTGTTGTCCACGTAGTATTTGAAGCGGTTTTTGCCGTAGCCAAGAGAGCTGTCGATGTCCCAATCGGCGACGGTGAACTTGTAGCCACCGTAGAGGGACTGGTCGCGGATCTTCGGCGCCAGCTGCGGCAGGAAACCGTTGGGGTAGATGTTGATGTTGTTGCGGCTATCGAGAGCGCGGCGGTAGAAGGCGCCGGAGATGTTCTCGCGCTCTGAGATGCCGCCAAAGGCGTAAAGCTTGCCGTTGTCGCCCACCGGCTTGGCGGCGTTAACAAACAGCGCCGTGTTTTTATATTCCCCCTGGCCGATTTGAAAGCTCTTGCGGTCAAAGGTCTGTTCCCGTGGGTCGGGGGAGCCGTCGGCCAGCAGCGGGTATTGCTGGCGGCTGTCAGGGCCGGCCCTGTTGGTGCGGTTTTTATGTTCGGCCTGCAAAGAGAGGTTAACGAAGCCGTCGCCCAGCAGCGTCAAACCCTGGTTCCAGCCCAGCTCCCAGGATTGGCCGTCACCGGCGTAGGTTTGGCCGCCTTTGGCCTCCAGGCTGCCGCCCTCGGCGCTGTCTTTGAGCACGATGTTGATCACCCCGGCAATGGCGTCTGAGCCATATTGGGCAGCGGCGCCGTCGCGCAGGATCTCGATGCGCTTGATGGCGGTCATGGGAATGGCATTGAGGTCGACGTTGGACGAGCCCTTGCTGGCGGTGCCGTTAAGGTGCACCAGGGCCGAACCATGGCGGCGCTTGCCATTGACCAGCACCAGGGTATGGTCAGGGCTCATGCCGCGCAGGTTGGCTGGGCGCACGGCGTCAGAGCCGTCGGTCACGGAAGACTGCGGGAAGTTAAAACTGGGGGCCAGAAATTGCAGGGCCTTGGCGGTCTCGGTCATGCCGGTGGCTGCCAGATCCTGGCCGGTAATGATGTCCACCGGCGAGGCACTGTCGGTGGCGGTACGCAGGGCCAGGCGAGAGCCGACCACTTCGATTTTCTCGGTTTGGTCGTTGTCAGCGTCGGCAAAAGCGGGGAAAGTGAGAGAGCTGGCCAGGGCCAGGGTAAGCAGCGAATAGCGATACATCTGAAACTCCTTTATTACAGCTATTCGCATAGTGCATAAAAATACACCTACAGGTTAGATACATTTGTAATAATGTATTGATGGTCAAAAAATAAAAAATTGCCCTCGCTTTTTGTTTTTTAAATTGTTATCTATTAAAAGTGAATATCTATTCTTAAGCTAATGGTGATAAACAAAAAGGCGCCCAAGGCGCCTTTTTTGCGAGCAGGCCTTGGCCTACTGGCTGGATTTCTTACCGGACATCTTGTCGAGATAGCCCATGCCGAAGGCCGACACCACAAAGGTGAGGTGGATAAGGCAGTACCACATCAGCTTGTTGTCGGCGATGTCCTTGGCGTTCATAAACACTTTTAAAAGGTGAATGGCGGAGATGGCCACAATAGAGGCCGACACCTTGGTCTTGAGGCTGCCGGAGTCCATTTTGCCCAGCCAGCCCAGCTTCTCGTTGCTCTCGTCGAGGTCGAGGCGCGAAACGAAGTTCTCGTAGCCTGACAGCATCACCATCACGATAAGCCCGCCCACCAGCGCCACGTCAATCAAGGTCAGCACCGCCAGAATGAGGTTGGTGTCGGTCATCTCGAAGATGGTGGGGGCCATGTGGATGATTTCCTGCACGAACTTTATCAAAAGCGCCACCAGGGTCAGGCTCAATCCCAGGTAAATGGGCGCCAGCAGCCAGCGGGAGGAATACATCAAAGACTCAATAAAACGTTCCATTGTTTCTCTCAAAAGGGCTTAGCCCTGGGGGACATCGGGGCGCATATCGACATAGGAAGCATCATTGAGGGTACGGTAAACCCCCTCGATATTGAGCCCCAGCCATTCGTTATAGCGCGGTAGATTACTGTATTGCGGCAGTCTGATCTCGCTTTTCAGTTGTGCCAACGACTTGCCGGCCAGCATGCCGTCGCGGACGCTGTCATACAGCGCTTGCAGGTACCCAAGATAATGGCGCACATCGGCCTTGCTGCCCATCTCGCCATGGCCGCCGACAAAGCGGTCAAAGTCCAGATTGAGCACCCCCTGGGTGGAGTGGATCATGCCTTCGATATCGTAACCTTTGAGGTCTCGATAGGGCATGCGCCCCAGCACGACCCAGTCCACCACGTACAGCACCTTTTGCGGTTTAAACAGCATGCTGACCGAGCCTCGACCATTATTGGTTCCCCAGTACTGCAAGGTGACGCTGTTGTCGCCCAGATACAGGGTGGCCGAGTTATCGAAGACAAGATCTGGCAGTTTGGCCGGCAAGCGGGTATGTGCCATGTCTTCACGAGCCAGGCGCTGCGCCACCATAGTGGTGGTTGGGTCTACCAATTGTGCGGCCCCCAAGGCGTGGTCGACGTGGTTATGGCTATATACCAAGTAGCGAATGGGCTTGCCGGGGTAGCGCCGGTTGAGCTCGCCTTTGAGCCAACTGGCGGCGCTGGGGTTGATAGGGTCGGTGACCAGAATGCCGCCATCAGCCACCAAAAATACCGATTTGTAGTTACCGGCGGTGAAGCGATAAAGGCCGTCCTTGACCTCTTCTATCTGGTAGTCGGCTGCCAAGGCGCGTTGACAGCCGAGCAGTAATAACAGCGCTGTGATGAGTGTTCCTTTCATATTCTCGCTCCTTGGTGGCGCCGCGCTGCGGCTCTTGTCAGAACAACCGGTTCAAGCCATTCAGGGCCGCTACCCGGTAGGCCTCGGCCATGGTGGGGTAGTTGAAGGTGGTATTGACGAAGTACTCGATGCAGTTGCCTTCGCCCTTTTGCTCCATGATGGCCTGGCCGATGTGAATGATCTCCGAGGCCCGCTCCCCAAAGCAGTGAATGCCGAGGATAGCCTTGGTTTCCCGGTGAAAGAGGATCTTCAAACACCCCACCGGCGAGCCGGCGATCTGCGCCCGGGCCAGGTGCTGGAACTGGGCGCGGCCCACTTCGTAAGGCACCTTGGCGGCGGTGAGTTCTTCCTCGGTTTTGCCCACCGAGCTTATTTCGGGAATGGTGTAGATGCCGGTGGGGATATCGGGGATGAGGTTACCCAGATCCTTGTCTGCCTCCAAAATGCCGGTGGCGGCCAGGCGGCCCTGGTCATAGGCGGCCGACGCCAGCGACGGGTAACCGATGACATCACCCACGGCGATGATGTGGGGCACGTTGGTCTGGTAGCGCTCGTTGACATCCAACTGGCCGCGGCCGTTGGCCTTGAGCCCTACGGCTTCGAGGTTCAGGCGGTCGGTATTGCCGGTACGGCCGTTGGCAAACAGCAGGCAGTCAGCCTTAAGGCGTTTGCCGGATTTAAAGTGCATCACCACGCCGTCGTCGGTGCCTTCCACCCGCTCGTACTCCTCGTTATGGCGAATAACGGTGCCGGAGCTTCGCAGGTGATAAGACAGGGCGTCGGAGATCTCGGCGTCCAGGAAGGACAGCAGCCGGTCGCGGGTGTTGATGAGGTCCACCTTCACCGACAGGCCGCGGAAGATGGAGGCGTATTCGCTGCCGATGACCCCGGCGCCGTAAATGATCACCGAACGCGGCTCGTGCTTGAGGCTAAGAATGGTGTCGGAGTCGTAGATGCGCGGGTGGTTGAAATCGATATCGCGGGGCCGGTAGGGGCGCGAGCCGGTGGCGATAACGATATTGGCGGCAGAGATAAACTCCTCGGAGCCGTCGCTCTGGCGAATGGCCAGGGTGTGCTCGTCGGTAAAACGGGCCTCGCCTTTAATGACTTCCACATCGTTGCGGTTGTAAAAGCCGCCGCGCAGTTTTACCTGCTTGCCTATCACCGAAGAGGTGTGGCCAAGGATGTGCTTGAAGGTCAGCCGGTGGGCCGGTTGCACGTCGGCAAACAGCGGGCTCTGGTTGTACTCCACCAGGCGCGATACCGAGTGGCGCAGCGCCTTGGAGGGAATAGTGCCCCAATGGGTGCAGCCGCCCCCCACCTCGACATGGCGCTCGATAACCGCCACTTTTTGGCCGTGCTTGGCCAGCTGCATGGCGGCCCCTTCACCGCCCGGGCCTGTGCCGATGATAAGGGTGTCGTACTGGTATTGAGCCACTGCTACCTCCTGATTGTGCTGGCTTATTGTTGCACAGCCTTCGCGAAAAATTCGATCAGCCATTTCAGGCCAGGATCGTTGTCACTGCGCTCATGCCAGATAAGCCGCTGCTGCAATGGCGGCAGGTCGATGGGCAGGGCCAGCGGCAATTCGCGAAGGGCGATGGGGTAACCCTCGGCGACCTTGGCGGCGTAGGCGGCCGGCAGGATAGTGAGCATGTCGGACCAAAGCACGGTTTGCAGCGCCGCCTGCAGGCTCGACACCTGCATCATCAGCTGGCGGCGGTGGCCCAGGCGGGCAAGCTCTGCATCCAGCAGCCAGTCACCGTCCCATTGGCAATGGATATGCACCTGGGGCCAGCCAAGAAAGGTCTCCAAGTCCCAGGGCTGGTGGAGCCGGGGGTTGTTGGCGCTCGCCACGCACAGGTAGTGGTCTGTCATCAGGGTGTGGCTGCGAAAGCCCTCGGGCAGCGGCGCTATGGGTTCGTCCTGGGCGGTGATGGCCAGTTCCTGCTGGCCGCTGGTAAGGCCCTCAAGGCCGAGATCTTGGGCCGGGAAGCATTCCAGGCGAATGTGGGGCGCCTTGGCGCGAAGGGCCGGCAGCCACTGGGGCAAAAACAGAGTGTAGGCACCGTCTATCACGTTCAGCCGAAAGGTGCGGTCGCTGCTGGCCGGGTCAAAGGCCGGTGGCTGCAGCAGTTGGTCGAGCTGAGGCAGCAATAGCTGCAGTTGGCGGTGCAGGGCTTCGGCCCTGGGGCTTGCCTTCATGCCCTGGCCGCGACGCACCAGCAGCGGGTCGTCAAACAGGGCGCGCAGTCGGGTCAGGGTTTTGGACATGGCCGACTGGGTCAAATGCAGGCTGGCGGCGGCCTGAGACACCGAGCAATGGTCCAGCAAGGCATTGAGGCTCACCAGCAGGTTGAGGTCGGTTTTGGCCAGGCGGCTGAGATCCATGGTTATGCCTCACAGGAATGCTTTACCTGAAATCATATCATTGGTGTTCATGTTTATTGGCCAGTACAGTGGCGCCGATTTTCAGGAGGCGTGCATGGTGTGGTTCAAGTGGTTGCTGCTGTGTCTGGTGTTGTTCAGTCCGCTGGGTATCGATATTTATCTGCCGGCCATCCCGGCTATCGCTGATAGCCTGGGCAGCTCCCAGGGGTTGGTGCAAAGCACCGTCAGTCTCTTTCTGCTGATGATGGGCCTTGGGCAGCTGGTGGCGGGTCCCCTGGCCGACCGCTTCGGCCGCCGCCCGGTGGCCATGGCCGGTATCGTGATTTACCTTGCCGGCGCCTTGCTGGCGGTGCTGAGCACCAGCGGCTGGCTCTTTGTGCTCTCAAGGCTTATCCAAGGCAGCGCTGTTTGTGCCACCTCGGTGGTGGCCTTCTCGGCGGTGCGAGACCGGATGGACGGCCAGCAAAGCGCCCAGGCCTATTCCTTTCTCAACGGCGCGTTGAACATTGTGCCGGCGCTGGCGCCGCTTTGGGGCGGGCTCTTGGCTGAGCGCTTTGGCTGGCAGGCACCCTTTTGGTTTTTGGCCCTCTATGCCCTGGCCCTGCTGCTGGTGGTGTGGCGCTTTTTGCCCGAAACCCTGCCGGCTGGCACCCAGGTCAAAAGGGGTATTCCCTTTGGCCGTTACCTGGCGATATTGCGCCAGGGGCCGTTCCTGGCTTTTGCCTTGGTTAATGCCACCGGCATGGGCATGGTTCTCACCTACGTCTCTTTGGCGCCGACGGTGCTGATGAACCAAGCCGGGCTGAGCCCGCTGGGATTTTCCCTGGTGTTTGGGGCCAATGCCCTGTGGATACTGACGGCGAGCCTGCTGGCCAACTGGGTTATCCGCCGCTTTGGCCGCCGGGCCTGCCTGGGCTTTGCCCTGGCCTGGCTGCTGGCAGCAGTGCTGGCGCTGGCCGCCACGACATGGGGTGAGGCGGCCCCTGCCTGGGGTTACATGCTACCAGTGGCGCTGGCCTGTGCCGGGTTTGCCTGTAGCCTGGGGCCGGCCACCAGTATGGCGTTGGCGCCTTTTGGGGATGAAGCCGGCGTCGCCGCCGCCTTGGTACTGTGCCTGCAGATGGCCGGCGCTTCGCTTATCGGTATCACGGCGGTGGCCTTGCCGCTGGCGCCCCAATGGGCGCTGTGGGGCACCATGGTGCTGGCGGCCTTGCTGGTGGCCAACAGTTTGCGGGTGGCCAAAGGCCATTAAAAAAGGCGCCTTAGGGCGCCTTTTTATCAAGCTATCTGGGTGCGAAGTTGCTGCCAGTGCAATTGCAGGTGGCGAAGCTTCTCGCCCATCTCCTCGATTTGCTTGCGAAGCTCCAGGGCCTCCACCGAACGTTTGAGCTTGGCCTTTTTCATTTGCAGCCAGCGTTTACGCAACTGGAAGTAGTGCTGGGCAGTGGCCAGGGTTTCGTCGTAGTGGCGATGCAGCTCGGCAAAACACAAACCCTGGGCCTGGGCCTGTTCTTTGGCTTCTTCCAGTTGACGGGTCAGGCGCGCCTTGACGATCAGCTCGTCCGGGGTTTTGCGAAGGCCCTGGGCCAGCCCCAGCTTGCTGGCAGCTTTAATAAGCCACTTGGTAGGGTCGTAGTCGAACCAGCGAATGCCGTTGCGATAGTCGTTCTCGAAGGTGTGGTGGAAGTTGTGGTAACCCTCACCAAAGGTCAGCAGCGCCAGGAAGCCGTTGTCTTTGGCCGAATGCTTGTCGCTGAAGCTGTTACGGCCCCAGATATGCGCCAGGGAGTTGATAAAAAAGGTGGTGTGGTGGGTCACGAAGATACGCAGGAAACCGGCCAGCAGCACGGTACCAATCACGTCACCCATCATCAGCCCAAGGGCGATGGTCAGGCCCAGGTTCAGGCCCCAGACCAGCTTCATATAGTGGCGATGCTGGAAATCCACCACCGGATCTTTGAAGAGATCGCGGACGTTGGAATAGTCGTTGTAACGCTCGGCCTGATACTCGCGCATCATCCAGCCCATGTGGGAATACCAGAAGCCGCGGCCGGCAGAGTAAGGGTCTACCTCGTCGTTATCCACGTGGCGGTGATGAATGCGGTGGTCAGAGGCCCAATGCACCACCGAGTTCTCGATGGCCAAGGCGCCGCCCAGGGCAAACAGCCAGCGCAGCGCCGGGTGAGCCTGGTAGGTCTTGTGGGACCAGAGCCGGTGGTAGCCAGCGGTAATGGACAGGTTGCAAAAACAGAACAGAACCGCGAAGGCTATCCATTGCCCGGCGCTGAACCCGTGGAAGACTCCCCACAGCGGTACGGCAACCAATGCCAAGAGGGTAGAGACAACGAAGAAGATGACGTTGGCCCAAATGATACGGGGCTTTTCCATCGGATATCCTGATTTCGGCTTACAACTGTTCGCCAATCTAGGGGGAGGGGCCTTTACTGTCAATGCGATTTAAGTGGAATCTTGATCAGGGTTAAGCTTTGGCTGGCTATTGGCTTTGGGATCTCGCTGAAAAATGGCGCTAAACTAGGCCTCTTTGTTTTCTGGAGCTATTCATGGGCCCCCGCGCACAACAAAAATTCAAGACTCGCCGCACCATTATCGATGCCGCCTTGAACCAGCTCAGTGCCGAGACCAGTTTTTCCAACCTCTCGCTGCGGGAAGTCACCCGGGAAGCCGGTATAGCCCCCACCTCCTTTTATCGCCATTTCAAAGACATGGACGAACTGGGGCTGACCCTGGTGGACGAAGCCGGCCTGACCTTGCGCCAACTGATGCGCCAGGCCCGCGCCCGCATCGCCGATACCAGCGGTGGCTCGGTGATCCGCACCTCGGTGGAAACCTTTATGGAGTTCATCAACGACAACGGCAACGTGTTCCGGCTGCTGCTGCGGGAGCGCTCCGGCACCTCGGCGGCGTTCCGGGCGGCGGTCAGCCGCGAGATCCAGCACTTTATTGCCGAGCTTGGGGATTACCTGCAAAAGGAGCTGGGTTTTGCCGAAGACGAAGCCCGGGTGCAGGCCGATGCCATGGTGATCCTGGTGTTCTCAGCCGGTGCCGAAGCGCTGGATTTGTCCAAAAGTGCCCGCCAGGGGCTGGCGGAAAAAGTGATGATGCAGCTAAGAATGGTGGCAAGAGGGGCAGCCACCCTGAAAGCCAAGAAGTAAAAAGCGGCCCTTGGGCCGCTTTTGGATTTAAGAGTTGAGCTTGTCGAGCTTGGTGATGCCGTCCTTGAGGCCAATCTCGCCGAGCAGGGCGTCCACCAGAGGCGCCTGGGTGCGATAACGCAGCGCCGCCTCGGTCACTGAATCGGCCAGGTTGCCTGACCCTTCCCGTTTGTCGTCGCCATGGCCGCTGGCCTGGCCGGCAAAGCCGTCCATCTGCACTATCTTGATGCCGTCGATGTTCTCCAGCGGTTTGACCGACTCGCGGATAATGTCAGGCAGGTACTTGTACAGCGCCAGCTTGAGCTGCATTTCCACCTGCTCGGGGGAGAGCACGTTGCTGGCTTCGTGCAGGGCGCGTTGGCCGGCTGCTTCCACTTCGTAGCTCTTGGCCTTGGCGTCGGCGCGGGTCTTCTCGGCTTCGGCTTCGGCCTGGGCTTCAATCTCCGCCTTCTCGGCGTGGGCTTTGGCTTCGGTCAAGAGGGCCTGGGCGCGGTCTTCGGCGGCGGCCTTTTCGGTCTCGGCGGCGACACGGATCTTCACCGCATCCATTTCGGCCGCTTTGCTGGCTTCGATGATCTCGATTTGCTTGTCACGCTCGGCAACGGCGGTTTCCTGGACGGTGCGCACATTCTCTTGCGCCGCCACCGACAGCGCTTCGGCCTCGGAGGCCTTTGCTCTGGCGGCGGACTCTTCTTCTGACTTGCGGGCAAGGGCAATGGCCTTTTCCTGCTCGGCCAGTTCCAGGGCGCGCTTACGGACGATCTCCGCTTCTTCCAACTGGCGGCGCTTATCAATTTCGCGGGCTTCTACTTCCCGCTCCTTGGCGATGCGTGCTTCCTCTATGGCCCGGTCGGCCTCGATGGTCACCAGCTCCGCTTCGCGGTTTTTGTCGGCGCGTTCCTTGGCAATATCGGTAGTTTGCGCGGCGCGGCGCAGCTCCACTTCTTTTTCTTGCTGCAGGCGGGCGTATTCGCTCTCCCGCTTGATGGCCAGGGAGCGCTGCTCGGTTTCGAGGTTACGCTCCTGAATTTGCACTTCGGTCTCGCGCTCGATGTCGTTGCGCTGCTTGCGGCGCGACTCGGTTATTTTGGTGAGCTGGGTCAGACCCTCGGCGTCAAAGGCGTTATCGACCCGGAAGAATTTAGGGTCGGTTTGGTCAAGGCCGGTCAGGGACACCGACTCCAGCTCCAGGCCGTTCTTCTCAAGGTCCACCCGCACATTGTTCTGCACCCGCTGCACGAAGTCAGAGCGTTTCTCATGCAGCTCTTCCATGGCCATTTCAGCGGCCACGGCCCGCAATACGTCAACAAACTTACCTTCAATCAGGGATTTAAGGGCGTCTACCTCGAGGGTGCGGTTACCCAAGGTTTGGGCCGCCACGCTGATGGCTTCCACGGTCGGGGCCACCCGCACGTAAAACTCGGCGGTAACGTCTACCCGCATCCGGTCGCGGGTAATAAGCGCCGCTTCGTTGGCCCGGCGCACTTCCAGGCGCAGGGTGTTCATGTTGACGTTGATCACTTCCTGCAGCACCGGAAGCACCAGGGTGCCGCCGTCTTTGACGACCTTCTCGCCGCCCATGCCGGTGCGCACAAAGGCCACTTCCTTGGAAGCCCGGTGGTAGAGCTTGGTGAAAATAAGGCCGATGAACAGCAAACCGGCTACAACGGCGCCGGCAACCATCAGTATGAAGTTGAGATTTTCCATGGGTCTTCCTTGTACTCAGCCCGGGTAAGGGCTTACTAAATAGATGCCGTCTTCCAGGTCAAACAGCAGTACCTGCTGACCTTGGCTCAGCACCAGATCGTCATAGGGCTTGGCCATGACGTAATGCTTGTGTCCTTGTTTGTCGGTCACCGACACCTCGGCGGCGCGTTCGCGGCTGGCTTCCCCTATCACCACTTCGCCTACCAGGCCGATAAGTTCGCGCTGGAATACCGCATTGGTCTCGGTCGTGGGTAACAGTTTGACCAGCAGCAGGCTCAGGCGCCGCTGGAGCGGCAAGGATACCGCCAGGGCGGCAATGGCCACAGGCAAAGGTGGCAGTAGGCCGCCCAGCAGGTTCATCAGCAGCCACTGGAAGGTCCAGCCGACAACCGCAAACAGCAGCAGCCACAGCAGCAGCCAAATCAGAAAAGGCAGGCGCCCCAGGCACAACCAGTTAAAACCGTTGGCAAAAAAGCCGGGGTTGTCGATGTCGAAGTCCGGTAGGGCGGTGTCGATGAGTTCACTCAGGCCCAGGCCCAGCAGCAGGCTGAGCAGCTGCAACAGGCCAATGGCGCAGACCAGCACAAAGGCGAGAGAAAAAGGCAGGTTACCGCTGGCCAAAATAAAGTCCCACATGGCCCATATCCCTTTGGTGACAATGCTCCCACGCTATTATTTAACTTTTGTTCAGTCAAACCTTCAGATGTAAGCATCCATGAAAAAGGCCGGTTAAACCGGCCTTTTTATCAACGCATTACCAGCCAGACGCCAGATTCCATATGGTGGCTGTAGGGGAACTGGTCAAAGAGCGCCAGCTTCTCGACCCTGTGGGTTTGGGTCAGGGTTTCGAGGTTCTTGGCCAGCGTCTGGGGGTTACAGGAGATATAAAGGATATGCTCATAGGCTGCCACCAGCTGCTCGGTGGCTGGGTCAAGGCCGGCCCGGGGCGGGTCCACTACTATGGTGCGGCAATTAAAGGCCTTGAGGTCGACCCCTTTTAGGCGGCGGAACTCGCGCTTACCTTCCATGGCCTCGGTAAATTCCTCGGCGGCCAGGCGGGCGACGGTGACGTTATCCACGCCGTTGGCGCGCATGTTGTACTGAGCGGATGCCACCGAACTGGTAGCGATCTCGGTGGCCAGCACCTTGTCGAACTGGCTGGCCAGCGGCAGGGTGAAGTTGCCGTTGCCGCAGTAAAGCTCCAGCAAATCGCCGCCAATGCCGGCGGTGCAGTCCAGGGCCCAGGTCAGCATCTTCTCGTTAATGCCAGCGTTGGGCTGGGTGAAGCTGTTCTCCACCTGCTGAAAGGTCCAGCTGCGGCCTTTAACGGCCAGCTTCTCCACCACAAAGTCGCGGTCCAGCACCTTCTTTTGCTTCTTGGCACGGCCAATGAGGTCAACCCGGCCGTACTGCTGGAGCTTGTCTTTTAGCTGGCTGGCTTCCACTTCCCATTCATCGGTCAGTGGTTTGTGATAGAGCAGACTCACTACCGCCTCGCCGCTCTGGCTGGTCAGAAACTCCACTTGGAACAACTTTTTGCGCAGCAGGGTGTTGGGCTTGAGCAGCTCGATAAGGGCCGGCATCAGGGTGTTGATCAGGGCGCTGCCCATGGGGTAGCTGTCGACCCGAATGCGCTCATGGGACTCTTGGTCGAACATGATATAGAAGAGGTCATCCCCCTGGTGCCAGACGCGAAACTCGGCCCGCATCCGGTAATGACTGGGGCTGGAGGCAAACACCTCTGGCGCCGGCGCACCGAACGGCTGCATCAGCGCATTGAGCCGGCTGACCTTCTCGGCCAGTTGTGTTTGGTAGTTGTCGGGGTAAACCGCGCCCGGTTGTTGCATGCTTGCCTCCTTTATAGGGGAGCAAATGATAGGCAAGGCGCACTCAATGTCCAGTGCTGGTAAACTGGGCGGGCAAAAATATCAGGTAGGTCATTGGCAAACAGCATGAGTCAGTTGCTCTTTTTCGATTCAGGGGTAGGCGGTCTTTCCATCTGGCAACAGGTCCATCAGGCCCTGCCCGGTGTTGAGGCGGTTTATGCCATGGACGATGCCGCCTTCCCTTATGGCGAGCTGAGTGAGTCCGTGCTGGTCGAGCGGGTGTTGGCGGTGTTTGACGCCGTCACCCAGCGCCACGACATCAGCCTGGCCGTGGTAGCTTGTAATACCGCGTCTACCCTGGTGTTGCCCCATCTTCGCCAGCGCTTTAGCTTCCCGGTGGTTGGCGTGGTGCCTGCTATCAAGCCGGCGGCGCGGCTTACTCGTAGCGGCGTCATTGGCCTGTTGGCAACTCCCGGCACCGTCAACCGCCCTTATACGCATCAACTCGAAGCCGACTTTGCCGCTGGCAAGCAAGTCTTGCGGCTCGGCTCCAGTGAGCTGGTCACCATGGCAGAAGCCAAACTGCGTGGCCAAGAGCTGGATATTGACCGGCTGGCCGACATTCTTGCCCCTTGGCTGCATGCCCCCAAGCCTGACACCGTGGTGCTGGGTTGCACTCATTTTCCCCTAGTAAAAGAGGAACTGGCGAAGGTCTTGGGGAGTGATGTGACTTTGGTGGACTCCGGTGAAGCCATTGCCCGGCGGGTGCGCAGCTTATTGCCGGTTGGCGCTGGCAATAAAAAAGGTGGCCTGAGCCACCTTTATCACACGGCCTCCAACCCCAAGGGGCTGGAGCTATTGCGGGCCTGGCTGCAAGAAAGCGCCTTGCCCGAATACCTACCGCTTTACTCTTCTTCTTGATCCCGGCGTTCCTTGGCTTCCCTGACTTTCAGGGTACGGTCTTGGAACTGCTGGTCATTAAGGCCGTTAATGGCGGCCTGGGCATCTTCAGTCAGCATCTCGACAAACCCAAAGCCGCGGCGGCGGCCGGTTTGGCGATCCTTCATCAGTCGTACCGACAATACCTTGCCGAAACGCTCGAAGGTCTGCTGCACCGAATGCTCATTGGCACGATAGGGCAGGTTACCGACATACAGGGTGACGGTAGCAATATCCTCGGTACGGGTAGCTTGCGCTTTAGGGCGCCCCATAAAGAAGGCAACAACGCCCCCCAAAAGGATACCGAGCCCAAAGAAGGTCGGGCGTGAGTAAGGAAATTCGACAGGGACGAAAGACAGTAAGACCGATCCCAGAATCGCAACGACGAAAAGGGTAATAGCTGGATGCATGGTTTAGCTCGTTAAAGTGTACAGGTACAGTGAATTTGATAAGGGGAATGCGCGAGCATGTTAACTTTATTTACATCATTGCGCAAAGAAAGGGCCGCCAGGTGAAGATTTCACCGATCAGTTCGCCTGTATTAAAAAGCACTTGCGCTCCAAAATCCGATCCCTATAATGCCGCCTCGTCGCCAAGGGAAAGCGCGGTTGAGAGCTGATTAAGCGGTGCTTAAAAAGGCCTTGACCGATAAAGATAAGTGAGTAGAATGGCGGCTCGCTTCGGGGATTGAGTCGAAAGGCTTAAAAAACGAAGTTTAGTGTGAAGCGAAAGGGCTTGACACTGTATTGGGAGGCTGTAGAATGCGCCTCCTCGCTTGAGAAAGCGACGCTCTTTAACAATTGAATCCAAGTAATCTGTGTGGGCACTCACAGTTGGGTAGACTCAAAAAAATTGAGAACTACTCGATGAAGTGAAGTGTTCAACACTTCAGCAATTCATTGAGCATCAAACACTTTTAATTGAAGAGTTTGATCATGGCTCAGATTGAACGCTGGCGGCAGGCCTAACACATGCAAGTCGAGCGGTAGAGGGGAGCTTGCTTCCCTTGAGAGCGGCGGACGGGTGAGTAATACGTAGGGAGCTGCCTGATAGTGGGGGATAACCATTGGAAACGATGGCTAATACCGCATGATGTCTACGGACCAAAGAGGGGGACCTTCGGGCCTCTTGCTATCAGATGCACCTACGTGGGATTAGCTAGTTGGTGAGGTAACGGCTCACCAAGGCGACGATCCCTAGCTGGTCTGAGAGGATGATCAGCCACACTGGGACTGAGACACGGCCCAGACTCCTACGGGAGGCAGCAGTGGGGAATATTGGACAATGGGCGCAAGCCTGATCCAGCCATGCCGCGTGTGTGAAGAAGGCCTTCGGGTTGTAAAGCACTTTCAGCGAGGAGGAAAGGTTGATGCTTAATACGTATCAGCTGTGACGTTACTCGCAGAAGAAGCACCGGCTAACTCCGTGCCAGCAGCCGCGGTAATACGGAGGGTGCAAGCGTTAATCGGAATTACTGGGCGTAAAGCGCACGCAGGCGGCTTGTTAAGTTAGATGTGAAAGCCCCGGGCTTAACCTGGGAATTGCATTTAAGACTGGCAAGCTAGAGTCTTGGAGAGGGGGGTGGAATTTCCGGTGTAGCGGTGAAATGCGTAGAGATCGGAAGGAACATCAATGGCGAAGGCAACCCCCTGGCCAAAGACTGACGCTCAGGTGCGAAAGCGTGGGGAGCAAACAGGATTAGATACCCTGGTAGTCCACGCCGTAAACGATGTCAACTTGGAGTTTGTGTTCTTGAAACGTGGACTCCGGAGCTAACGCGTTAAGTTGACCGCCTGGGGAGTACGGCCGCAAGGTTAAAACTCAAATGAATTGACGGGGGCCCGCACAAGCGGTGGAGCATGTGGTTTAATTCGATGCAACGCGAAGAACCTTACCTACTCTTGACATCTAGCGAACTTGGTAGAGATACCTTGGTGCCTTCGGGAACGCTAAGACAGGTGCTGCATGGCTGTCGTCAGCTCGTGTTGTGAAATGTTGGGTTAAGTCCCGCAACGAGCGCAACCCTTATCCTTTGTTGCCAGCGAGTAATGTCGGGAACTCAAAGGAGACTGCCGGTGATAAACCGGAGGAAGGTGGGGACGACGTCAAGTCATCATGGCCCTTACGAGTAGGGCTACACACGTGCTACAATGGCGCGTACAGAGGGAAGCAAGCTAGCGATAGTAAGCGGATCCCAAAAAGCGCGTCGTAGTCCGGATCGGAGTCTGCAACTCGACTCCGTGAAGTCGGAATCGCTAGTAATCGTGGATCAGAATGCCACGGTGAATACGTTCCCGGGCCTTGTACACACCGCCCGTCACACCATGGGAGTGGGCTGCACCAGAAGTAGATAGCTTAACCTTCGGGAGGGCGTTTACCACGGTGTGGTTCATGACTGGGGTGAAGTCGTAACAAGGTAGCCGTAGGGGAACCTGCGGCTGGATCACCTCCTTACTAAAGAGATACCTGCTGTTGCAGTGTCCACACAGATTATTTGGAAAAGCCCGCTTTCGAGCGGGCTTTCTAGTTCTTTAACAATTCGGAAAGCTGATAACACTGCAATTTAAACGAGATTCTCAAGTTTTACTTTGAGCGTCCGGCGAAAAACCAGGTGTTAGTCACATACGGATGTCGCCATTAACGGGCGATATGTTCGCACAAGCGAAACCCTTAGGGGTTGTATGGTTAAGTGACTAAGCGTACAGGGTGGATGCCTAGGCAGTTAGAGGCGATGAAGGACGTGCTAATCTGCGATAAGCATTGGTGAGGTGATAAGAACCGCTTGAGCCAATGATTTCCGAATGGGGAAACCCACTGACATAAGTCAGTATCTGTATCTGAATACATAGGGTGCAGAGGCGAACCGGGAGAACTGAAACATCTAAGTACCCCGAGGAACAGAAATCAATTGAGATTTCCTCAGTAGCGGCGAGCGAACGGGAAAGAGCCCAGTGTGTTTATCAGCGGTTGGTATAGTGGAAGGCTCTGGAAAGTGCCGCGATACAGGGTGATAGTCCCGTACATGAAATGCCAGCTGTTGTTGCACACGATGAGTAGGTCGGGACACGTGGTATCTTGACTGAATATGGGGGGACCATCCTCCAAGGCTAAATACTCCTAACTGACCGATAGTGAACCAGTACCGTGAGGGAAAGGCGAAAAGAACCCCGGCGAGGGGAGTGAAATAGAACCTGAAACCCTGTACGTACAAGCAGTAGGAGCACCTTCGTGGTGTGACTGCGTACCTTTTGTATAATGGGTCAGCGACTTATATTTTGTGGCGAGGTTAACCGAATAGGGGAGCCGTAGGGAAACCGAGTCTTAACTGGGCGTCCAGTCGCAAGGTATAGACCCGAAACCCGGTGATCTAGTCATGGGCAGGTTGAAGGTGCCGTAACAGGTACTGGAGGACCGAACCCACTACTGTTGCAAAAGTAGGGGATGACCTGTGATTAGGGGTGAAAGGCCAATCAAACCGGGAGATAGCTGGTTCTCCTCGAAAGCTATTTAGGTAGCGCCTCGGACGAATACCTTGGGGGGTAGAGCACTGTTTGGGCTAGGGGGTCATCCCGACTTACCAAACCCATGCAAACTCCGAATACCCAAGAGTACTATCCGGGAGACAGACAGCGGGTGCTAACGTCCGTTGTCAAAAGGGAAACAACCCAGACCGTCAGCTAAGGTCCCAAAGTCATAGCTAAGTGGGAAACGATGTGGAAAGGCTTAGACAGCTAGGAGGTTGGCTTAGAAGCAGCCACCCTTTAAAGAAAGCGTAATAGCTCACTAGTCGAGTCGGTCTGCGCGGAAGATGTAACGGGGCTAAGCTATGCACCGAAGCTACGGGTTCACGCTTAGCGTGAGCGGTAGAGGAGCGTTCTGTAAGCCTGCGAAGGTGTGTCGGGAGGCATGCTGGAGGTATCAGAAGTGCGAATGCTGACATGAGTAACGTTAATGGGGGTGAAAAACCTCCACGCCGGAAGACCAAGGGTTCCTGTCCAACGTTAATCGGGGCAGGGTGAGTCGGCTCCTAAGGCGAGGGCGAAAGCCGTAGTCGATGGGAAACAGATTAATATTTCTGTACTTCTATGCAATGCGATGGGGGGACGGAGAAGGCTAGGCAGGCATGGCGTTGGTTGTCCATGTGAAAGTGCGTAGGGAGAGTGCTTAGGTAAATCCGGGCGCTTAATTCCGAGACACGAGACGAGTCACTACGGTGACGAAGCTGTTGATGCCACGCTTCCAGGAAAAGCCTCTAAGCTTCAGTTGCATAGGAACCGTACCCCAAACCAACACTGGTGGTCAGGTAGAGAATACTAAGGCGCTTGAGAGAACTCGGGTGAAGGAACTAGGCAAAATAGTACCGTAACTTCGGGAGAAGGTACGCTCTTGTTTGTGAAGGACTTGCTCCGTAAGCAGACGAGAGTCGCAGTGACCAGATGGCTGGGACTGTTTATCAAAAACACAGCACTGTGCAAACTCGAAAGAGGACGTATACGGTGTGACACCTGCCCGGTGCCGGAAGGTTAATTGATGGGGTTAGCCGTAAGGTGAAGCTCTTGATCGAAGCCCCGGTAAACGGCGGCCGTAACTATAACGGTCCTAAGGTAGCGAAATTCCTTGTCGGGTAAGTTCCGACCTGCACGAATGGTGTAACCATGGCCATGCTGTCTCCATCCGAGACTCAGTGAAATTGAAATCGCTGTGAAGATGCAGTGTACCCGCGGCTAGACGGAAAGACCCCGTGAACCTTTACTACAGCTTGACACTGAACATTGAGCCTACTTGTGTAGGATAGGTGGGAGGCTATGAAACCCGGACGCCAGTTCGGGTGGAGCCAACCTTGAAATACCACCCTGGTATGTTTGATGTTCTAACTTAGACCCGTTATCCGGGTTGAGGACAGTGTCTGGTGGGTAGTTTGACTGGGGCGGTCTCCTCCTAAAGCGTAACGGAGGAGCACGAAGGTTGGCTAATCCTGGTCGGACATCAGGAGGTTAGTGCAATGGCATAAGCCAGCTTAACTGCGAGACAGACACGTCGAGCAGGTACGAAAGTAGGTCATAGTGATCCGGTGGTTCTGAATGGAAGGGCCATCGCTCAACGGATAAAAGGTACTCCGGGGATAACAGGCTGATACCGCCCAAGAGTTCATATCGACGGCGGTGTTTGGCACCTCGATGTCGGCTCATCACATCCTGGGGCTGAAGTCGGTCCCAAGGGTATGGCTGTTCGCCATTTAAAGTGGTACGCGAGCTGGGTTCAGAACGTCGTGAGACAGTTCGGTCCCTATCTGCCGTGGGCGTTGGATGATTGAAGGGAGTTGCTCCTAGTACGAGAGGACCGGAGTGAACGAACCTCTGGTGTTCGGGTTGTCACGCCAGTGGCACTGCCCGGTAGCTAAGTTCGGAATCGATAACCGCTGAAAGCATCTAAGCGGGAAGCGAGCCCTGAGATGAGTCATCCCTGAGACTTCGAGTCTCCTAAAGGGTCGTTGAAGACTACGACGTTGATAGGCTGGGTGTGTAAGCGTAGCGATACGTTGAGCTAACCAGTACTAATTGCCCGTGCGGCTTAACCATACAACACCCAAAGGGTTTTGTGGGACGCCAAAGTAAGGCGAGAGAATCGAAAGCACTGTTATCAGCTTAATCCGAATTGATAAGTTGGCTCGCAAGAGCGGACTTAAACGAATTCGCCTGGCGGCAATAGCGCTGTGGAACCACCTGACTCCATTCCGAACTCAGAAGTGAAACGCAGCCGCGCCGATGGTAGTGTGGCATTCGCCATGTGAGAGTAGGTCACCGCCAGGCACCTAATATGCGTGCTGATATAGCTCAGTTGGTAGAGCGCACCCTTGGTAAGGGTGAGGTCGGCAGTTCGAATCTGCCTATCAGCACCACTAAAATGAATGAGCCCCGGTCTTTTGACCGGGGCTTTTTCGTTTCTGGCATCTTGGATACACTAAGCGCCTCTTAAAAGCGGTTCTCACCATGCACATCCTGTCCAACACTCCCCTTCAGCCTTTTAATACATTCGGCCTTGCGGCCAATAGCTCAGGTTTTTGCCTGCTGGAAGACATCAGTACATTGCGCGAAACACTGCCCTTGGCTGCCGGTGCCAATGTCTTGGCTCTCGGTGGCGGTTCCAATGTGCTGTTCTGCGAAGACTATGAAGGGCTCATTCTCAAGAACGCCCTTCAAGGGCGAGCAGTGCGTGAGAGCGATGACGCTTATCACCTGCATGTGATGGGGGGGGAAAGCTGGCCTGAACTGGTGGATTGGACAGTTGCACAGGGCCTTGGTGGCCTTGAGAACCTTGCGCTGATCCCGGGGACAGCCGGAGCGGCGCCCATCCAGAATATCGGTGCCTATGGGTTGGAACTGGCCGAGCGCTGCGAGTACGTCGAGTTTATCGATTTTGACGGCGGCGGCCTGCACCGGCTGAGTCGCGAGGAATGCCGCTTTGACTATCGGGACTCCATCTTTAAAGGTGAGCTGCAAGGCAAGGTGTTTATCACCGCCCTTGGCCTGCGACTGGAAAAGCAGTGGCAACCGGTACTGGACTATGCACCGCTTAGTGAACTGGCATATGATGGCGCTGAACCGCACCAGATTAGCGAGCTGGTCAAGTCGGTTCGCCGGGCTAAATTACCCGATCCCTCTCTTTTGGGTAACGCCGGTAGCTTTTATAAGAATCCAACAATTACAAGAACAGCATTCGATGCGTTGAAAGAAGGTTATCCCGACTTGCCAGGCTTTATCCAAGCCGATGAGCTGGTCAAGGTGCCAGCCGCTTGGCTTATCGATAAGGCCGGGTGGAAGGGCAAGCGTCTGGGGGGAGCAGGCGTGCACCAGCATCAGGCACTGGTTTTGGTCAACTATGGCCAAGCAACGGCCGACGATGTTCTGACGCTGGCGCGTCAGATCCGGGATGACGTAGAAGCCAAGTTTGGTATCCGACTGGTCCCTGAGATCCGGTTGATTGGCGCATCGGGAGAATTTTCACTTTAAATAGATGCGTTCAAATGAAAAAACTCGACCCCGCCAATCAGCTGCTGTTGGCGCAGCTTGCTGATGGGCGCTTCCATTCAGGCGAGGAACTGGGAGAAATGCTGTCCCTGTCCCGCGCATCAATCTCCAAACGGATGGCAGAACTCAGGCGCCTTGGCCTGGACGTGTTCAGCGTCAAAGGTAAAGGTTACCGCCTGCCGTATCCCATCTCCTTACTGGATGAATCCAGGCTCAAAGCGTCCCTTGGCGACAACCTCCAGGTATGGTCCGAAGTTGGTTCAACCAACGATCTACTAAAAGACGCTGCTAGCCTGACCAGCGGCGACGTGGTGCTGGCCGAGTGTCAAACCGCCGGCAGGGGGAGGCGCGGGCAGACTTGGGTTTCACCCTTTGGAGCCCATCTCTATTTCAGCCTGTTCTGGCAATTAGATAGCCGCCATGCCGCGTTGCAAGGGCTGAGCCTGGTGACCGGCGTCGCCGTAGCCAAGGCCATCAATGATTGGCTGGGTGATGCGGTACGTCTTAAGTGGCCAAACGACCTTTACCACAATGGCCGCAAGCTTGGCGGTATTCTAGTAGAGATGGTTGGCCAAGCTAATGGGCCGGTGAACATCATTATCGGTGTCGGCCTCAATGTGGCCATGCCACCCGAATCGGCCAGTAGGGTCGACCAACCCTGGGTAGACTTACAGCAAATCTATGGTCAGCAAGTCGACCGTACTGAGCTTGCTAATCAGGTGATCAGTGCCTTGCGTGAAGCTCTCACCCTTTTTGCCGATAAAGGCCTTGCCGCCTTTGTTGATGATTGGAATCGCTTGGATTGCTTTTGGGGGCAGGCCGTTGTCCTTAAAAACGAGAAGAGCCAGCAGGTGGGTATTTGCCGGGGCATTGAAGGTGATGGCGCTTTGCTGCTGGAAGCCGGCGGCCAAGTTACCCGCATCTATGGCGGCGAGTTATCAATGAGAAGCCATGACAACGCTCTTGGTTGAAGCCGGTAACAGCTTCCTTAAATCGGCGGTGCTTTCGGGGGCAAAGTTGTCCCCCTCTCTACGTTTTCAAGCTGAGCAGATCGCGGCGATGCCGGTGCCGGCAGATTGCCAGCGGATGGTTTTTGCTTCCGTGGGTAATGAGGCAATAGCCAATGCGTTTTTCTCGTTTGCCAAGTCGCAGGGTATTGAGTGCCTAGAGATTAAAAGTGAGGCCAGGGCTTTTGGAGTAACCAGTGCCTATGCCGAGCCGCAGCGCTTGGGGGTTGACCGTTGGCTCGCCATGCTGGCCGCTTTTAATGAAGCTAAAGGCGCCTGCTTGGTGCTGGATATCGGTACTGCCGCCACAGCGGACCTTATCGATAACAACGGCCGGCACCTTGGCGGTTGGATCGCCCCTGGCTTTCAAATGATGACCGATGCGGTATTGAGCCGGACGGCAAAGGTCATTGGCCTTGAACCCACCGAAGGGGAACTGGCTTTTGGCGCAAGTACCGGCACCGGTTTATATGCTGGTTGCCGTGCCATGGTCACAGGCTTTGTAAGCTCAGCCATCGCCACGGCAAAGGCCCAGATTGGCCAGGACATTCCCCTGTTCCTTACTGGCGGTGGCATTCGCCACTTGCCCAATTCAATGGGGTCTTTGGGAGCGTACCGGCCAGACCTGGTGCTTGAAGGGCTGGCGCTCTACTCCTAGGCATTGGCCAAAGTTTGCACAAATGACCGCTTTTACAGGCAAATAGCTGCAACAAGCTATTGCCCTGGCTTTCACTCTCTCTTAGAATGCGCACCACTTAATGGGCTTCTGACCGGCCTGCAGCGTGCAATACGCTCGAATCAGGACAGGAAAATTCGGTGGGGTTCCCGAGTGGCCAAAGGGATCAGACTGTAAATCTGACGGCTCAGCCTTCGAAGGTTCGAATCCTTCCCCCACCACCATATTCATGGTTTGAGGTCGCCTCTCAAAAAGGGATAGTTAGCGGGCATCGTATAATGGCTATTACCTCAGCCTTCCAAGCTGATGATGCGGGTTCGATTCCCGCTGCCCGCTCCAAATAATGTGTGCTGATATAGCTCAGTTGGTAGAGCGCACCCTTGGTAAGGGTGAGGTCGGCAGTTCGAATCTGCCTATCAGCACCACTTTTCCCTCCCTGCCTTTCAAGCCATAATATCTTTCTTGTAAATGCCATTTTTGAAGACTGCCTTGTGGCCAGTCAAATTGTGAACCGAGGGACTATCATGTCTAAAGAAAAATTCGAGCGTACGAAGCCGCACGTCAACGTAGGTACCATCGGTCACGTTGACCACGGTAAAACCACCCTGACTGCCGCCATCACCTCCGTACTGGCCAAAACCTACGGCGGTGCTGCCCGCGCTTTCGACCAAATCGATAACGCGCCGGAAGAAAAGGCTCGTGGTATCACCATCAACACCTCTCACGTTGAGTACGATACTCCGACTCGTCACTACGCCCACGTTGACTGCCCCGGCCACGCCGACTACGTCAAAAACATGATCACCGGTGCTGCCCAGATGGACGGCGCGATCCTGGTAGTAGCAGCCACCGACGGCCCGATGCCGCAAACCCGTGAGCACATCCTGCTGGGTCGCCAGGTAGGCGTTCCTTACATCATCGTGTTCATGAACAAGTGCGACATGGTTGATGACGAAGAGCTGCAAGAGCTGGTCGAAATGGAAGTGCGCGAACTGCTGTCCGCCTACGACTTCCCTGGCGACGACCTGCCGGTCATCAAAGGTTCTGCTCTGAAAGCGCTGGAAGGCGACGCTGAGTGGGAAGCCAAGATCATCGAGCTGGGCGAAGCCCTGGACACCTACATCCCTGAGCCGGAGCGCGCTATCGACAAGCCGTTCATCCTGCCCGTGGAAGACGTGTTCTCCATCTCCGGCCGCGGTACCGTGGTAACCGGTCGTGTAGAGCAAGGCATCGTTAAAGTTGGTGAAGAAGTGGAAATCGTCGGTATCAACCCGACCACCAAAACCACTTGTACCGGCGTAGAAATGTTCCGCAAGCTGCTGGACGAAGGCCGTGCTGGCGAGAACGTAGGTGTTCTGCTGCGTGGTACCAAGCGTGACGAAGTCGAGCGTGGCCAAGTACTGTGTAAGCCTGGTTCAATCAAGCCGCACACCAAGTTCGAATCCGAAGTGTACGTGCTGAGCAAAGAAGAAGGTGGTCGTCATACTCCGTTCTTCAAAGGCTACCGTCCGCAGTTCTACTTCCGTACTACTGACGTGACCGGCACCATCGAACTGCCAGAAGGCGTAGAGATGGTAATGCCTGGCGACAACATTCAGATGGTAGTAGAGCTGATCGCTCCTATCGCGATGGATGAAGGTCTGCGCTTCGCTATCCGCGAAGGTGGCCGTACCGTAGGCGCCGGCGTTGTAGCCAAAATCATCGCCTAATCGCGGTGATTGCCAGAAAACAGGGCGCCTCGGCGCCCTGTTTTTCTGAGTAAACGAAAAAAATCCTGCGGCTTCATAATCCCAGAAGAAATATTGCGCACATTCTGTTAGTATCGGCAGCTCGCTTGCGCGAGGTCGCAAATTAACTACTGGAAGGGTAGTGGGAAAAGACGCTGAAGCGTCTGGGAGAGAACGATAAAATGACTCCCCGTTTCCGCTGCCAGAGGCGCCATTCGCAGGATGGCTCCGAATCGACGAAAATTGACTAGGTTGGTCATGATGAGTGTGAATACTGAACATCAACAGCAGCCCAAAGGCGGTGCGCTGGATGTAGTTTTGTGGATCCTGGTTGTTGCTCTGCTGTGTGGCCTGGTAGTGGTTAACCACTTCTATGGCCAAGACACTTCCATGCTGATCCGTGCTGTGATTGGTGTGGCAGCTTTCGCCATTGCTATTGGTTTGGCTGCATTGACCCGCAAGGGCAAGCAAGCGCTGGCCTTTGCCAAGGAATCACGCACTGAAGTTCGCAAGGTTGTTTGGCCGACTCGTCAGGAAACCGTCCACACTACGCTTATCATCATGGCGGCCGTAGCCGTTATGGGCCTGCTGTTGTGGGCAATGGATGGCATCCTGGTACGGGTGATCGGCTGGTTCACTGGTTTGGAGATCTAATACCTATGTCAGAACAGAAAAAACGCTGGTATGTGGTCCAGGCCTTCTCTGGCTTTGAGTCCCGTGTAGCTCAGTCGCTGCGCGAGCACATCAAGATGCATGGCATGGAAGAGCATTTCGGCGAAGTGCTGGTTCCTACCGAAGAAGTGGTAGAAATGCGTGCCGGCCAGAAGCGCAAGTCCGAGCGTAAATTCTTCCCAGGCTACGTGCTGGTGCACATGGCTATGAATGACGAATCCTGGCACCTGGTGCGTTCCATTCCCCGGGTGATGGGGTTCATCGGCGGTACCTCCGACCGCCCGGCGCCGATCTCTGATAAAGAGGCCGATGCCATCCTCAACCGTCTGCAAGAAGCAGTAGACAAGCCGCGTCACAAGACCCTGTTCGAGCCCGGCGAAGTGGTACGTGTTACCGATGGTCCTTTTGCCGACTTCAACGGCGTGGTCGAAGAAGTCGACTACGAGAAGAGCCGCGTGAAAGTGTCTGTGATGATCTTCGGCCGTTCCACTCCGGTAGAGCTGGATTTCGGGCAGGTCGAAAAAGGCTAACGCACGAAAAATCGTCAAGTCGCTTGGCAGGGGCAGCGAGATTCAGTAGAATTCGCTGCCCTAATTTCTTTAGGGACCCCAAAGGGGAGCCTCTTTTGAGGCGCTAGAACCCAAATAATGAGGTAAATCATGGCTAAGAAAGTAACAGCCTACATCAAGCTGCAGGTTGCAGCTGGTATGGCTAACCCCAGCCCGCCGATCGGTCCTGCCCTGGGTCAGCACGGCGTGAACATCATGGAATTCTGTAAAGGCTTCAACGCCCGTACCGAGTCCTTGGAAAAAGGCATGCCGCTGCCTGTGGTTATCACCGTGTACAGCGACCGTTCCTTCACCTTCATCACCAAAACCCCGCCTGCCAGCTTCCTGCTGAAGAAAGCGGCCGGTATCAAGAGCGGTTCCAAAAAGCCGCACGTTGATAAAGTGGGTAAGGTTAACCGCGCTCAGCTGGAAGAAATTGCCAAGCTCAAAGAGCCGGATCTGACCGCAGCCGACATGGACGCCGCCGTGCGTACCATCGCTGGCTCTGCCCGTTCCATGGGCCTGGTAGTGGAGGACTAAGACATGGCTAAGCTGACCAAGCGTATGCGTCTCATCCGTGAGAAAGTCAACGCCACCCAAGACTACGCCATCAACGAAGCCGTTGCCCTGCTCAAAGAGCTGGCCACCGCCAAATTCGTTGAGAGCATCGACGTTGCCGTGAACCTCGGTATCGACGCACGTAAATCCGACCAAAACGTTCGTGGCGCCACCGTGCTGCCCAACGGTACTGGCCGTAGCGTTCGCGTAGCCGTATTCACCCAAGGTGCCAACGCTGAAGCCGCCAAGGCTGCTGGCGCTGACATCGTGGGTATGGAAGACCTGGCCGAGCAAGTTAAAGCCGGTCAAATGGACTTCGACGTGGTTATCGCTTCTCCCGACGCCATGCGTGTTGTGGGTATGCTGGGCCAGATCCTGGGTCCCCGCGGCCTGATGCCGAACCCGAAAGTCGGTACTGTAACCCCTAACGTTGCCGAAGCGGTTAAGAACGCCAAGGCTGGTCAGGTGCGTTATCGCAACGACAAAAACGGTATCATCCACACCACCATTGGTAAGGTTGATTTCGAAGACAGCAAGCTGAAAGAAAACCTTGAAGCTCTGCTGGCTGCCCTGAAGAAAGCGAAGCCCGCTACTTCCAAAGGTCAGTTCATTAAGAAAATCAGCCTGTCCACCACCATGGGCGCTGGTGTTTCTATCGATCAAAGCTCTCTGGACGTTCAATAATCCAGCGGCTTTGAGAGAGATTGGCGAAAGCGTCAGCAGGTGTTATACTCTGGCGCTTTCGCATGGGTCGACGTTCAAGTTTTGAACGTTCGTCCAAGACCGTAGGAGCCTTCGGGCTTAAACCTTTCCTACGCAGACGGTGTAGGCCCTAAGAGATTTTCTCTCTTGGATGCTGTCACCGTGAGGTTGTCAGGGATTTCCCCTGACATGTATTACTACCGGTTTGACCGGTGAAATCCAGGAGTAAGCCAATGGCATTAAGACTCGACGACAAAAAAGCAATTGTTGCTGAAGTCAACGAAGCTGCCAAAGGCGCGCTTTCTGCAGTTGTTGCCGATTCTCGCGGCGTAACTGTAGCAGCAATGACTCAGCTGCGTGCGACTGCCCGTTCTCAGGGTATTTTCGTGAAGGTTGTTCGTAACACCCTCGCGCGTCGTGCTGTAGAAGGTACCGATTATTCAGTACTGTCTGACGTCTTTGTTGGCCCAACTCTGATCGCTTTCTCTAACGAGCACCCTGGTGCTGCGGCGCGTCTGTTCAAAGACTTTGCCAAAGAGAACGACAAGTTTGAGGTAAAAGGTGCTGCCTTTAACGGGGAATTTATCCCTGCAGCAGACATTGACCGTCTCGCAAAACTGCCGACCTACGAAGAAGCTCTGGCGAAGCTGATGGCGACTATGAAAGAAGCCGCCGCTGGCAAGCTGGTTCGTACCCTGGCCGCACTGCGCGAGAAAAAAGAAGCCGAAGCTGCCTAAGGGCTGTTTGGGTGTAACAAATACTTCAGTAATTAGGAACTTGAGTCATGTCCGTAACTAAAGATCAAATCCTTGAAGCCGTAGCCGCCATGTCCGTAATGGAAGTGGTTGAGCTGGTTGAAGCCATGGAAGAGAAATTCGGCGTTTCTGCCGCTGCTGCTGTTGCCGTTGCTGGCGACGCTGCTGCTGCCGTCGAAGAGCAAACTGAGTTCAACGTTGTTCTGACCGCTGCTGGCGCGAACAAAGTTGCTGCTATCAAAGCCGTTCGCGGCGCCACCGGTCTGGGCCTGAAAGAAGCTAAAGACCTGGTTGAGTCTGCTCCTGCTGTTATCAAAGAAGCTATCTCCAAAGGCGAAGCCGAAGCGCTCAAGAAAGAACTCGAAGAAGCCGGTGCTTCTGTTGAGATCAAGTAATCTAGTTAATAGATTACAGCCCCTTCACGGGGGCAAAGGCTGGTGGCGTAGCGCCACCGGCCTTTTCGCGCTGTAGGAATAGGCAAAATTTCGCGTCGTTTATTTTGCCTATTCCGGCAGTTCGGTCACCCGGATTGCCAACGACAAAACGACGTTGCGCTGAGACTGTCCCGTCGGACATTAGTGGGTCACACTTTCGCGAGCTGAGGAACCCCATGGTGTACTCTTACACAGAGAAAAAACGCATCCGTAAGGATTTTGGTAAACGTTCACAAGTTCTGGACGTGCCTTTCCTGTTATCCATCCAGTTGGACTCTTTTACCAAGTTCATCGAGATGGACCCAGACGGTCAAAACGGCCTGGAAGCCGCTTTCCGTTCTGTTTTCCCGATCAAGAGCTATTCCGGCAATGCCGAGCTCCAATACGTCAGCTACCGTCTGGGTGAGCCCGTCTTTGACGTGCAAGAATGCCAGATCCGTGGTGTTACTTACGCAGCCCCGCTGCGGGTCAAACTGCGCCTGGTGCTGTTTGACAAAGAAGCGGCGCCCGGCACCGTAAAAGATATCCGCGAACAAGAAGTCTACATGGGTGAAATCCCCCTGATGACTGACAACGGTACCTTTGTTATCAACGGTACCGAGCGCGTTATCGTGTCTCAGTTGCACCGCTCTCCTGGCGTGTTCTTCGATCACGATCGTGGTAAGACCCACTCTTCCGGTAAGGTCCTCTACAACGCTCGCATCATTCCTTATCGTGGTTCCTGGCTGGATTTCGAGTTCGATCCCAAAGACAACCTCTTTGTGCGTATCGACCGTCGCCGCAAACTGCCGGCGTCCATCATCCTGCGTGCCTTGGATTACAGCACCGAGGAAATTCTTGATCTGTTCTTCGACAAGGTGACTTTCGAGATCAAGAAAGACAAGTTGATGATGACTCTGGTACCCGAGCGTCTGCGTGGCGACACCGCCAGCTTTGACATCAAGGGTATCGATGGCGAAGTGCTGGTCGAGACCGGCCGCCGCGTGACTGCCCGTCACGTTCGCCAGATGGAAAAGGACGGCATGGACAAACTGGAAGTACCTACCGATTACATTATCGGTAAGGTGCTGGCCAAAGACTATGTTGACCAATCCAGCGGTGAAGTGATTGCAGTGGCTAACCAGGAGCTGTCCCTGGATCTGCTGGCCAAGCTGTCTCAAGCCGGTTACAAGGCCGTTGAAACCCTGTATTTCAACGATCTGGACCACGGCGCTTACATGTCCGAGACCGTGCGTGTCGACTCCACCAATAGCCGCCTTGAAGCGCTGGTTGAGATCTATCGCATGATGCGTCCCGGTGAGCCGCCGACCCGCGAAGCCGCCGAAGCCCTATTCAATAACCTCTTCTTCTCTGAAGAGCGTTATGACCTGTCTACCGTTGGCCGGATGAAGTTCAACCGCCGCGTGGGCCGCGATACCATCGAAGGCTCTGGCGTACTGGATAACCAGGACATCATCGATGTCATGAAGACCCTCATCGAGATCCGTAACGGTCGCGGTGAAGTGGACGACATCGACCACCTGGGTAACCGTCGCATCCGCTCTGTGGGCGAGATGGCCGAGAACCAGTTCCGCGTTGGCCTGGTACGTGTAGAACGTGCCGTGCGCGAACGTCTGTCTCTGGGCGACATGGACGGCCTGATGCCGCAAGACTTGATTAACGCCAAGCCTATTAGCGCTGCCGTTAAAGAGTTCTTCGGTTCCAGCCAGCTGTCTCAGTTCATGGACCAAAACAACCCGCTGTCCGAGGTTACCCACAAGCGCCGTATCTCGGCTCTGGGCCCGGGCGGTCTGACCCGTGAGCGTGCCGGCTTTGAGGTTCGTGACGTACACCCGACCCACTACGGTCGTCTGTGCCCCATCGAAACCCCTGAAGGCCCGAACATCGGTCTGATCAACTCACTGTCCTGCTTTGCCCGCACCAACGAGTACGGTTTCCTCGAAACCCCGTACCGTAAGGTTGTGGACGGCCAGGTGACCGACGATGTCGAGTACCTGTCTGCCATCGAAGAAGGCCAGTACGTGGTGGCCCAGGCCAACGCTTCCGTAGACGAAAACAATCGTCTGCTGGATGAGCTTGTGCCTTGCCGTCACAAGGGTGAATCAACCTACATGAACGCCAGCGACATTCAGCTGATGGACGTAAGTCCCCAGCAGATCGTTTCTGTTGCGGCGTCATTGATCCCCTTCCTTGAACACGATGACGCCAACCGCGCCCTGATGGGCTCGAACATGCAACGTCAGGCCGTTCCGACCCTGCGCGCTGACAAGCCGCTGGTAGGTACCGGTATGGAGCGCACCGTAGCGGTGGACTCCGGCGTCTGTGTGGTGGCCAAACGTGGCGGCACCATCGACTACGTCGACGCCTCCCGTATCGTGGTTAAGGTCAATGAAGATGAAATGCTGCCTGGCGAAGCCGGCATCGACATCTACAACCTGATCAAATACACCCGTTCCAACCAGAACACCTGTATCAACCAGAAGCCGGTATGTAACGTGGGTGACCCCATCGTGCGTGGCGACGTGCTGGCTGACGGTCCGTCCACTGACCTGGGCGACCTTGCTCTGGGCCAGAACATGCGTGTCGCGTTCATGCCCTGGAACGGTTACAACTTCGAAGACTCCATCCTCATCTCCGAGCGCGTGGTGCAAGAAGATCGCTTCACCACCATCCACATTCAGGAACTGTCCTGTGTGGCGCGTGACACCAAGCTGGGGCCGGAAGAAATCACTGCCGATATCCCCAACGTCGGTGAGTCTGCCCTCTCCAAACTGGATGAGTCCGGTATCTGCTACATCGGTGCCGAAGTGAAGCCTGGCGACATCCTGGTCGGTAAGGTCACCCCCAAAGGTGAAACCCAGCTGACCCCGGAAGAAAAACTGCTGCGCGCCATCTTTGGTGAGAAGGCCTCCGACGTTAAGGACACCTCCCTGCGTGTGCCCGGTTCCACTTACGGCACCGTAATCGACGTACAGGTGTTCACCCGTGACGGCGTAGAGAAAGACAAGCGCGCTCTTGAAATCGAAGAGATGCAACTCAAGCAGGCCAAGAAAGACCTGACCGAAGAGTTCCAAATCCTCGAAGCCGGTATCTATGACCGCGCCAAGAACCTGCTGCTGTCTTCTGGTTTCGACGAAGCCAAATTGGCCAAGCTTGAGAAAGCCAAGCTGCTGGAACAGTCCATCGATGACGAAGCCAAGCAGGTTGAGCTGGAGAAGATCGCCGAACAGCTCATCGAGATCAAAGCCGACTTCGACAAGAAGTTCGAAGCCAAGCGCGCCAAGATCATCCAAGGTGATGACCTGGCTCCTGGCGTGCTGAAGATCGTCAAGGTTTACCTGGCCGTTAAACGCCGCGTACAACCCGGTGACAAGATGGCCGGTCGCCACGGTAACAAAGGTGTTATCTCCACCATCGTTCCTGTGGAAGACATGCCTTACGACGAAAACGGCAACCCCGTTGACATCGTACTGAACCCGCTGGGTGTACCGTCGCGGATGAACATCGGTCAGATCCTCGAAACTCACCTGGGCATGGCTGCCAAAGGTGTGGGCGAGCGCATCAACGAGATGCTGCAAGAGCAGCGTGAAATCGCCGAACTGCGCGACTTCCTGAAAAAGGTTTATGCCCTGGGCAACTACCGTCAGGAAGTGGACATCGACAGCTTCAGCGATGACGAAGTCATCCGTCTGGCCAAACACCTTAAAGGTGGTGTGCCGATCGCCACTCCGGCTTTCGATGGCTGCGCCGAAGCCACCATCAAAGACATGCTGGAACTGGCTGGTCTGCCCCGTTCAGGCCAGATTAAGTTGCATGATGGTCGTACCGGTAACGAGTTTGAGCGTGCGGTAACCGTGGGTTACATGTACATGCTGAAACTGAACCACTTGGTTGACGACAAGATGCACGCCCGTTCCACCGGCTCCTACAGCCTGGTTACCCAGCAGCCGCTGGGTGGTAAGGCTCAGTTCGGTGGTCAGCGGTTCGGGGAGATGGAAGTCTGGGCTCTGGAAGCCTACGGCGCCGCCTACACCCTGCAGGAAATGCTCACCGTCAAGTCGGACGATGTGAACGGCCGTACCAAGATGTACAAAAACATCGTGGATGGCGATTACTCCATGGAGCCGGGCATGCCCGAGTCCTTCAACGTATTGCTGAAGGAAATCCGCTCTTTGGGTATCAACATCGAGCTGGACGAAGAGTAAGCCGCAAGGCCGAAGTGAATCGAGGTTTGGGGGCGGCGTTCGCGCCGCCCCGCAGGGTTTAACTCCGATAGGAGAAAAGCGTGAAAGACTTACTCAAGTTTTTGAAACAGCAGAACAAGACTGAAGAATTCGATGCCATTCGCATCGGTCTTGCGTCTCCTGACATGATTCGCTCTTGGTCTTACGGCGAAGTCAAAAAGCCTGAGACCATCAACTACCGTACCTTCAAGCCGGAGCGTGACGGTCTTTTCTGTGCCCGTATTTTCGGCCCGGTAAAAGACTACGAGTGCCTGTGCGGTAAGTACAAACGCCTCAAGCACCGTGGCGTTATCTGTGAAAAATGTGGTGTTGAAGTCACTCTGACCAAAGTGCGCCGTGAGCGCATGGGTCACATCGAGCTGGCCAGCCCCGTTGCCCACATCTGGTTCCTTAAGTCCCTGCCGTCCCGTATCGGCCTGCTGCTGGACATGACCCTGCGTGATATCGAGCGCGTGCTTTATTTCGAAAGCTACGTGGTTATCGAGCCGGGCATGACCAACCTCGAAAAGAGCGCCATGCTGACCGAAGATCAGTACCTGGACGCCCTCGAGCAGTGGGGTGACGAGTTCGACGCCCGCATGGGTGCGGAAGCCGTACAGGAGCTTCTCAAGCGTATCGAGCTCGAAAAAGAAATCGAGCAGATGCGTGAAGAGCTGCCCTCTATCAACTCCGAGACCCGTCGCAAGAAAGTGACCAAGCGTCTGAAGTTGATGGAAGCCTTCTTCAAATCCGGCAACAAGCCGGAGTGGATGATCATGGCTGTGCTGCCAGTGCTGCCGCCGGACCTGCGTCCGCTGGTACCCCTGGACGGTGGCCGTTTCGCGACTTCGGATCTTAACGATCTGTACCGCCGCGTGATCAACCGTAACAACCGTCTCAAGCGTCTGCTGGACTTGGCTGCGCCCGATATCATCGTGCGCAACGAAAAGCGGATGCTGCAAGAAGCGGTTGACGCCCTGCTGGATAACGGCCGCCGTGGCCGTGCCATCACCGGCTCCAACCGTCGTCCGCTGAAATCCTTGGCTGACATGATCAAGGGTAAGCAAGGTCGTTTCCGTCAGAACCTGCTGGGTAAACGTGTCGACTACTCTGGTCGTTCCGTTATCACCGTAGGCCCGACCCTGCGCCTGCATCAGTGCGGCCTGCCCAAGAAGATGGCCCTTGAGCTGTTCAAGCCCTTCATCTACGGCAAGCTGGAAGCGCGTGGCTTGGCCACCACCATCAAAGCCGCCAAGAAAATGGTTGAGCGCGAAGTGGCCGAGGTATGGGATGTTCTGGATGAAGTGATCCGCGAACACCCTGTGCTGCTGAACCGTGCACCGACCCTGCACCGTCTGGGTATCCAGGCGTTCGAGCCCGTGCTGATTGAAGGTAAAGCCATTCAACTGCACCCGCTGGTCTGTGCCGCGTACAACGCCGACTTCGACGGTGACCAGATGGCGGTCCACGTACCGCTGACTCTGGAAGCCCAGCTTGAAGCCCGCGCGCTGATGATGTCCACCAACAACATCCTGTCCCCGGCCAACGGTGAACCTATCATCGTTCCCTCTCAGGACGTTGTACTGGGCCTCTATTACATGAGCCGTGAGCGCATCAATGCCAAAGGTGAAGGCATGGTGCTGCGTGGTCCCAAGGAAGCCGAGAAAGTCTATCGCGCTGGCCTGGCTGACCTGCATGCTCGCGTCAAAGTGCGTATCACCCACTGGGTGGAAGCCGAGAACGGCGAATACGTTGCTGACATCCGTCTGACCGACACCACTGTTGGCCGCGCCATTCTGAGCCTCATTCAGCCCAAGGGCATGCCCTTTGAGCTGATCAACCAGAACATGGGTAAAAAGCAGATCTCTCGTCTGCTGAACGCCTGTTATCGTCGCCTGGGCCTGAAAGATACCGTTATCTTTGCTGACCAGCTGATGTACACCGGTTTCCATTACGCCACCCTGGCGGGTGCCTCTGTTGGTATCGATGACATGGTCATCCCCGATGCCAAAGCGGCCATCATTGCCGAGGCGGAAGCGGAAGTTGCCGAGATCCAGGAGCAGTTCTCCTCTGGTCTGGTAACCGCCGGCGAGCGTTACAACAAAGTAATCGATATCTGGTCAACCGCGAACGAGCGCGTTTCCAAAGCCATGATGAGCAACCTCTCTACCGAAGAAGTAGAGAACCGCGACGGCGAAATGGAAACTCAGGCGTCCTTCAATTCCATCTACATGATGGCGGACTCCGGCGCCCGGGGTAGTGCGGCTCAGATCCGTCAGTTGGCCGGTATGCGGGGCCTGATGGCCAAGCCCGATGGCTCCATCATCGAGACCCCTATCACCGCGAACTTCCGTGAAGGCTTGAACGTACTGCAGTACTTCATCTCCACCCACGGTGCGCGTAAAGGTCTGGCGGATACCGCACTGAAAACCGCGAACTCCGGTTACCTGACTCGTCGTCTGGTCGACGTGGCGCAAGATTTGGTTATTACCGAATCCGACTGTGGCACCCTCGAAGGTCTGTGGATGACTCCGCTGATCGAAGGTGGTGACGTAGTAGAGCCGCTGCGCGAGCGCGTACTGGGCCGTGTGGTCTGTGAAGACGTACTGGTTCCCGGCAGCGACGAAGTGCTGATGCCGCGTAACACCCTGCTGGACGAGGCCAAGGTGGATATCCTTGAAGCCAACTCCGTTGACCAGGTAAAAGTGCGCTCCGTTATCACCTGTGATACCGACTTCGGTGTTTGTGCTCACTGTTACGGCCGCGACCTGGCCCGTGGCCACATCATCAACGGCGGTGAGTCCATCGGTGTTATCGCTGCCCAGTCCATCGGTGAGCCGGGTACCCAGCTCACCATGCGTACCTTCCACATCGGTGGTGCCGCATCCCGGGCGACTGCAGAGAACTCCGTACAGGTGAAAAACACCGGTTCTCTGAAGCTGCACAACGCCAAGTTCGTTGAGAACGTTGACGGTAAAGTGGTAGTAACTTCTCGCTCCACCGAGCTGACCGTAACCGACGAAAACGGCCGCGAGCGTGAGCGCTACAAGCTGCCCTACGGTGCCGTGCTGTCCAAGAAGGACGGTGAGGCTGTGACCGGTGGCGACATCGTTGCCAACTGGGACCCGCACACCCACCCGATCATCACCGAGGTAAAAGGTCGCATCAAGTTCGTGGACATGCTTGACGGCGTGACCATGAGCCGCCAGACCGATGACCTGACCGGTCTGTCCAGCATCGTTATCCTCGAGCCGTCTCAGCGCCCAAGCGCCGGTAAAGAGATGCGTCCGATGGTGAAACTGGTGGACGAAAAGGGTAAGGACGTCAACATCGCTGGTACCGATATTCCGGCCCAGTACTTCCTGCCCGGTAACGCCATCGTTAACCTCGATGACAACGTCGAAGTGAACGTGGGTGACGCCCTGGCGCGTATTCCGCAGGAAACGTCCAAGACCCGCGACATCACCGGTGGTCTGCCACGGGTTGCCGACTTGTTCGAAGCCCGTCGCCCGAAAGAGCCTGCCATTCTGGCGGAAATCACCGGTACCATTTCCTTCGGTAAAGAAACCAAAGGTAAACGTCGCCTGGTGATCACCCCGGCCGAAGGCACCGCTTACGAAGAGATGATCCCGAAATGGCGTCAGCTCAACGTGTTCGAAGGTGAACAGGTTCAACGTGGTGAAGTTATCGCCGACGGTCCGGAAGCACCTCAGGACATCCTGCGCCTGCGTGGTATCGAAGCCGTTGCCCGTTACATCGTTAACGAAGTGCAAGACGTTTACCGTCTGCAGGGCGTTAAGATCAACGACAAGCACATCGAAACTATCGTTCGCCAGATGCTGCGTAAGTGCACCATCAACAACCCGGGTGATTCCGAGTTCTTGGAAGGCGAAACCCAGGAAGTGGCCCGCGTCAAGATCGCTAACCGTGAGCTGGAAGAAGCCGGCAAGCAACCTGCGAGCTTTGAGCGTCAGCTGCTGGGTATCACCAAAGCCTCTCTGGCTACCGAGTCGTTCATCTCCGCGGCCTCCTTCCAGGAGACCACCCGCGTACTGACCGAAGCGGCTGTGTCCGGTAAGGCTGATGACCTGCGTGGTCTGAAAGAGAACGTCATTGTGGGCCGTCTGATCCCGGCCGGTACCGGTTACTCCTATCACCAGGAGCGCAACCGTCAACGGAACCGTGGTGCCGTTATTGCCGAGCCGCAGATGACTGCCGACGATGCAGAAAAAGCGCTGACCGATCTGCTGAACGCTGATCTGGGTGGCGAAGAGTAAAAGTTGTCATAACAACGTCAAAGGCCGTCCCTAAAGTGGACGGCCTTTGTTGTCTTGACACTTTTTTGAGCGGCATTTAGAATGCCGCGGCCCTTATTGGGGCGATTTTTCACCGTAAAAAGCATCTAACCAGGAGTTAGCAAGCTAATGGCTACAATTAACCAGCTGGTGCGCAAGCCCCGCGTCAAGAAAGTTGCTAAGAGCAACGTTCCTGCGCTGGAAGCCTGCCCCCAAAAGCGTGGTGTATGTACTCGTGTGTACACCACCACCCCGAAGAAGCCGAACTCCGCACTGCGTAAAGTTTGCCGTGTGCGTCTGACCAACGGCTTCGAAGTGACTTCCTACATCGGTGGCGAAGGCCACAACCTGCAGGAGCACTCCGTTGTTCTGATCCGTGGCGGTCGTGTAAAAGACCTGCCAGGTGTGCGTTATCACACCGTACGCGGCACCCTTGACTGTGCTGGCGTTAAAGATCGTAAGCAAGCCCGTTCCAAATACGGCGCCAAGCGGCCCAAGTCTTAATGGTTCTCCGTTAAGTAAGGCCAAGCTAAGTATTCATTAATTAGGTTTTGGGTAATCCCTGAAGCATACGGAGAATAAGTCATGCCAAGACGTCGCGTGATTGGTCAACGCAAGATCCTGCCTGATCCGAAATTCGGATCCGAGATCATTGCCAAATTTGTCAACGTTGTAATGGTTGACGGTAAGAAATCTACTGCCGAGAAGATCGTTTACGGTGCCCTGGACATCATGAACGAGAAAACCGGCAAGTCGCACCTGGAACTGTTCGAAACCGCCCTGGACAACGTTCGTCCTGCGGTCGAGGTTAAGTCCCGCCGTGTGGGTGGTTCCACCTACCAGGTGCCTGTTGAAGTACGTACTGTGCGTCGTAACACCCTGGCTATGCGCTGGCTGGTAGATGCTGCCCGTAAGCGCGGTGAAAAATCCATGGCTGCTCGTCTGGCCGGTGAACTGCTGGACGCTGCCGATAACAAAGGTTCTGCCGTTAAGAAGCGCGAAGACGTGCATCGCATGGCAGAAGCGAACAAAGCATTCGCTCACTACCGCTGGTAATGCTGTTGTGGCCCCTTTCGGGGGCCACCTATTTCACAGCATCACCATAGGTTTCTTAATTAGAGGAAAGCTATCGTGGCTCGCAAAACACCTATCGAGCGCTACCGCAATATCGGTATCAGCGCTCACATCGATGCAGGTAAAACGACCACCACTGAGCGGGTCCTGTTCTATACCGGTGTTTCTCACAAGATCGGTGAAGTACATGATGGCGCTGCCACCATGGACTGGATGGAGCAGGAGCAGGAGCGTGGTATCACCATTACCTCCGCTGCCACCACCGCTTTCTGGAGCGGCATGGGTAAGCAGTTCCCCGAGCACCGCATCAACATCATCGACACTCCCGGACACGTTGACTTTACCATCGAGGTAGAGCGTTCAATGCGTGTTCTGGATGGTGCGGTAATGGTTTACTGCGCTGTGGGCGGCGTTCAGCCCCAGTCCGAAACCGTATGGCGCCAGGCGAACAAGTACCACGTACCCCGTATCGCCTTCGTCAACAAAATGGACCGTACCGGTGCCAACTTCCTGCGCGTTGTTGATCAAATCAAAACCCGCCTGAAAGCCACCCCGGTTCCAATTCAGCTGCCTATCGGCGCCGAAGAGCACTTCAAAGGTGTTATCGACCTTATCAAGATGAAGGCCATCAACTGGTCTGAAGAAGATATGGGTACCACTTTCACCTACGAAGACATTCCTGCCGACATGCAGGACCTGGCCGACGAATGGCGCATGAACATGGTGGAAGCAGCCGCTGAAGCCAACGAAGAACTGATGGAAAAGTACCTCGGCGGCGAAGAGCTGACCGAAGAGGAAATCAAAGAAGGCCTGCGCGCACGCGTGCTGAGCACTGACATCATTCTTTGTACCCTGGGTTCTGCGTTCAAGAACAAGGGTGTTCAGGCCATGCTGGATGCCGTTATCGAGTTCCTGCCTGCGCCTACCGACGTTCCGCCGATCAAGGGTGAACTGCCCAACGGTGAAGTCGCTGTGCGTAAGTCTAGCGATGACGAGCCCTTCTCTTCTCTGGCGTTCAAGATTGCTACCGACCCGTTCGTTGGCTCTCTGACCTTCTTCCGCGTTTACTCCGGTGTGGTTAACTCCGGTGACTCGGTTCTGAACGCCACCAAAGACAAGCGTGAGCGTATCGGCCGTATCGTACAGATGCACGCCAACAAGCGTGAAGAGATCAGCGAAGTTCGCGCCGGCGACATCGCCGCTGCCATCGGCCTGAAGGACGTCACCACCGGTGAAACCCTCTGTACCGAAGCTGATCCGATCATCCTGGAGCGCATGGAATTCCCTGAGCCGGTAATCTCCGTTGCCGTTGAGCCGAAGACCAAGTCTGACCAAGAAAAAATGGGTCTGGCTCTGGGTCGTCTGGCCAAGGAAGACCCCTCCTTCCGCGTTTGGACCGACGAAGAGTCTGGCCAAACCATCATCGCTGGTATGGGTGAGCTGCACCTGGAAATTCTCGTTGACCGTATGAAACGTGAATTCAAGGTTGAAGCCAACGTAGGTAAGCCGCAGGTTTCCTACCGCGAAACCATCCGCAACAGCGTTGAAGTCGAAGGTAAGTTCGTACGTCAGTCCGGTGGCCGCGGTCAGTTCGGTCACGTTTGGCTGCGCATTGAGCCAGTCGAAGAAGGCAAAGGCTACGAATTCGTCAACGCCATCGTGGGCGGTGTGGTTCCTAAGGAATACATCCCGGCCGTTGATAAAGGTGTTCAGGAACAGATGAAGAACGGTGTTCTCGCCGGCTTCCCCATCGAAGACCTGAAAGTTACCCTGTACGACGGTTCTTACCACGACGTGGACTCCAACGAGATGGCGTTTAAAATCGCTGCCTCTATGGGTTTCAAAACCGGCTTTATGAAAGCCAACCCCGTGCTGCTCGAACCTATCATGAAGGTAGAAGTCGAAACGCCCGAGGAAAACATGGGTGATGTGATCGGTGACATCAACCGTCGCCGTGGCCTCATCGAAGGCATGGATGACGGCCCGTCCGGTAAGATCGTCCGTGGCCAGGTACCGCTTTCCGAAATGTTCGGTTACGCTACCGACCTGCGTTCTGCCACTCAAGGCCGTGCTTCTTACTCCATGGAGTTCTTGAAGTACCAAGAGTGTCCGAACAACATCGCCAAAGAAGTTATCGAAGCTCGCAAAGCTGGCGAGTAATACATAGCGAAAAAGGGCCAGCTCAGTGGCTGGCCCCCTTTTACATGAAGGATTTTAGCCGTGTCTAAAGAAAAATTTGAACGTACAAAACCCCACGTCAACGTAGGTACCATCGGTCACGTTGACCACGGTAAAACCACCCTGACTGCCGCCATCACTTCCGTACTGGCCAAAACCTACGGCGGTGCTGCCCGCGCTTTCGATCAAATCGATAACGCGCCGGAAGAAAAGGCTCGTGGTATCACCATCAACACCTCTCACGTTGAGTACGATACCCCGACTCGTCACTACGCCCACGTTGACTGCCCCGGCCACGCCGACTACGTCAAAAACATGATCACCGGTGCTGCCCAGATGGACGGCGCGATCCTGGTAGTAGCAGCCACCGACGGCCCGATGCCGCAAACCCGTGAGCACATCCTGCTGGGTCGCCAGGTAGGCGTTCCTTACATCATCGTGTTCATGAACAAGTGCGACATGGTTGATGACGAAGAGCTGCAAGAGCTGGTCGAAATGGAAGTGCGCGAACTGCTGTCCGCCTACGACTTCCCTGGCGACGACCTGCCGGTCATCAAGGGTTCTGCTCTGAAAGCGCTGGAAGGCGACGCTGAGTGGGAAGCCAAGATCATCGAGCTGGGCGAAGCCCTGGACACCTACATCCCTGAGCCGGAGCGCGCTATCGACAAGCCGTTCATCCTGCCCGTGGAAGACGTGTTCTCCATCTCCGGCCGCGGTACCGTAGTAACCGGTCGTGTAGAGCAAGGCATCGTTAAAGTTGGTGAAGAAGTGGAAATCGTCGGTATCAACCCGACCACCAAAACCACTTGTACCGGCGTAGAAATGTTCCGCAAGCTGCTGGACGAAGGCCGCGCTGGTGAGAACGTAGGTGTTCTGCTGCGTGGTACCAAGCGTGACGAAGTCGAGCGTGGCCAAGTACTGTGTAAGCCTGGCTCCATCAAGCCGCACACCAAGTTCGAATCCGAAGTGTACGTGCTGAGCAAAGAAGAAGGTGGTCGTCATACTCCGTTCTTCAAAGGCTACCGTCCGCAGTTCTACTTCCGTACTACTGACGTGACCGGCACCATCGAACTGCCAGAAGGCGTAGAGATGGTAATGCCTGGCGACAACATCCAGATGGTAGTAGAGCTGATCGCTCCTATCGCCATGGATGAAGGTCTGCGTTTCGCTATCCGCGAAGGTGGCCGTACTGTAGGCGCCGGCGTAGTAGCCAAAATCATCGCCTAATCGCGGTGATTGCCAGAAGAAGGGGCGCCTCGGCGCCCCTTTTTTTGCGTGAAGGGCAGGGCAGTGCTGGATTTTTGTGCGCTGGGGTTGAAATTGGCTGACGGCTACGTATAATGCCCCGACCTTCTATGTGAAGGTAATGCTCTTGCTGAAACAGGTGAACAATTGGTTCGCCACTACAGCAGCCCCGATATGGGGCTGACGGATAAGAGAATCGCTTCTCCCATCTCATTAGAGATGTGGTAGAAGTGTGTTTTTTTGTCTGTAGCTCTTTAGTTCTTTTTAACGGAGTCAATTGCAATGGCTAATCAGCGTATCCGTATCCGCCTGAAGGCTTTCGATCACCGTTTGATCGATCAGTCTACTGCGGAAATCGTGGAAACGGCTAAGCGCACTGGTGCCCAGGTTCGCGGTCCTATTCCGCTGCCTACTCGCAAAGAGCGTTTCACCGTGCTGATCTCCCCGCACGTCAACAAAGATGCGCGGGATCAGTATGAGATCCGTACTCACAAGCGTCTGGTGGATATCGTAGAACCCACCGACAAGACTGTTGACGCCCTGATGCGCCTTGATCTGGCCGCTGGCGTCGACGTACAGATCAGCCTGGGCTGATCCTCTGCGTGGCAACACTCTGAACAGTCTTAGAGGTTTATAATGGCTATTGGTCTAGTCGGTAAAAAAATCGGGATGACCCGTATCTTCACTGAAGACGGCGTTTCCATTCCCGTGACCGTAATCCAAGTAGAAAGCAACCGCGTTACCCAGGTTAAGACTCTGGATACCGACGGTTACCGCGCGCTGCAAATCACCACTGGCTCCAAGAAAGCCAACCGTGTGACTAAACCGCAAGCGGGTCACTTTGCCAAAGCTGGTGTTGAAGCCGGCCGTGGCCTGTGGGAATTCCGTCTGGCAGACGGCGAAGGCGAAGGCCTGGAGCTGGGTGCCGAGCTGAGCGTAACCCTGTTCGAAGACGTCAAGAAAGTTGACGTGACCGGTACCTCTAAAGGTAAAGGCTTCGCAGGTGCCGTTAAGCGTTGGAACTTCCGCACTCAAGACGCTACTCACGGTAACTCCCTGTCTCACCGCGTACACGGTTCTATTGGTCAAAACCAATCCCCGGGTAAGGTATTCAAGGGCAAGAAGATGGCTGGTCACATGGGCGACGAGCGCGTCACTACTCAGAACCTCGAACTGGTTCGTGTAGATGCCGAGCGCGGCCTGCTGCTGGTAAAAGGTGCTGTACCCGGCGCCACCGGTGGTGACCTCATCGTTAAACCCGCTGTGAAAGCGTAACGTCTGAGGAGATAGGTGATGGAATTGGTATTGAAAGACGCGCAAGGCGCTCTTGAAGTTTCCGAAGCTACCTTTGGGCGTGAGCTGAATGAAGCCCTGGTACACCAAGTAGTTGTAGCCTACGCTGCTGCTGCTCGTCAGGGTACCCGCGCTCAGAAGACCCGCTCAGAAGTATCCGGTGGCGGCAAGAAGCCCTTCCGTCAAAAAGGCACCGGCCGTGCCCGTGCCGGCACCATCCGCAGCCCGATCTGGCGCTCCGGTGGTGTGAATTTTGCGGCCAAACCGCAAAATTACGAGCAAAAAGTTAACAAGAAAATGTATCGCGGCGCGATCAAAAGCATCCTGTCTGAACTGGTTCGTCAGGAGCGTTTGGTTGTTGTCGAGAACTTCGGTGTTTCTGCACCCAAGACCAAAGAACTGGTTGCCAAGCTCGGCGAGCTGGAGCTGAAGGACGTGCTGATCGTGACTCAAGAAGTCGACGAGAATCTGTTCCTGGCTGCTCGCAACCTGTACAAGGTCGACGTGCGCGACGTGGCCGGTATCGACCCGGTGTCTCTGATCGCCTTCGACAAGGTGCTGATGACCGCTGGTGCTGTTAAGCAACTCGAGGAGATGCTGGCATGATCCGTGAAGAACGCATTCTGAAAGTCATTCGCGCCCCTCACGTCTCTGAAAAGAGCACGCTGGTAGCCGAGAAGTTCAACACTGTTGTGTTGAAAATCGCTACTGACGCTACCAAGGCCGAAGTTAAGGCTGCCGTAGAAAAGCTCTTCGAAGTGGAAGTGGACGCAGTTCGCACCGTAAACGTCAAAGGCAAAACCAAACGCCACGGCGCCCGTACCGGCCGTCGCAGTGATTGGAAAAAAGCCTATGTGACCCTGAAGGCCGGTCAAGCGATCGACTTCGGCGGCGCTGAGTAAGGGGAGGATTCAGAGCTATGGCTATCGTTAAATGTAAGCCGACATCTCCGGGTCGCCGCCACGTTGTTAAAGTGGTTAACCCTGAGCTGCACAAAGGCAAACCGCACGCCGCCCTGCTGGACAAAAAGTCCAAGTCTGGTGGTCGTAACAATGCTGGCCGCATCACTACCCGTCATATCGGTGGTGGTCACAAGCAGCATTACCGGATCATCGATTTCAAACGCACCAAAGATGGCGTTCCTGCCACTGTTGAGCGTCTGGAATACGATCCGAACCGTAGCGCCAACATCGCGCTGGTTCTGTACGCTGACGGTGAGCGTCGTTACATCCTGGCCCCCAAAGGCCTGCAGGCTGGCGACAAGATCCAATCCGGTGTAGATGCGCCTATCAAAGCAGGTAACGCCCTGCCGATGCGCAACATCCCTGTTGGTTCTACCGTTCACGCTGTAGAAATGAAGCCTGGCAAAGGCGCTCAGCTGGCTCGTTCCGCTGGTGCTTATGTTCAGATCGTTGCTCGCGACGGTGCTTACGTGACTGTGCGTCTGCGCAGTGGCGAAATGCGCAAAGTGCCTGCTGATTGCCGCGCCACCGTAGGTGAAGTGGGCAACGCTGAGCACATGCTGCGTCAACTGGGTAAAGCTGGTGCCAAACGCTGGCGCGGTGTTCGTCCGACCGTTCGTGGTGTTGCCATGAACCCGGTAGATCACCCGCACGGTGGTGGTGAAGGCCGTACCTCTGGTGGTCGTCACCCGGTTTCTCCGTGGGGCAAGCCTACCAAGGGCGCCAAAACCCGCAAGAACAAGCGTACCGATAAGTTCATCGTACGCCGTCGTAGCAAGTAAATAAGCTAGAGGAATCACCATGCCACGTTCTCTCAAGAAAGGTCCGTTTATCGACCTGCACTTGCTGAAGAAGGTAGAGAAAGCGGTGGAAAGCGGGGACAAGAAACCAATCAAGACTTGGTCCCGTCGTTCAATGATCATTCCGAACATGATCGGTTTGACCATCGCTGTCCATAATGGTCGTCAGCACGTTCCGGTATACGTTTCCGACGAAATGATCGGTCACAAGCTGGGCGAGTTCGCGCCGACCCGTACTTACCGTGGTCACGCCGCGGACAAGAAAGCCAAGAAGCGTTAAGGAGTAAAAGATGGAAGCTATCGCTAAACATCGTTTTGCCCGTACCTCTGCGCAGAAGGCTCGCCTGGTTGCTGATCAGGTTCGCGGTCTGCCCGTGGCTAAGGCCATCGACACTCTGACCTTCAGCGACAAGAAAGCTGCCGCCCTGGTCAAGAAGGTACTGGATTCAGCCATTGCCAATGCCGAGCACAACTTCGGTCTGGACATTGATGAATTGAAAGTGGCGAAGATCTTCGTTGACGAAGGTCCGTCCATGAAACGCATCATGCCCCGCGCCAAAGGTCGTGCGGATCGTATCCTCAAGCGCACCAGCCACATTACTGTGGTTGTCGCTGAGCGTTAATCCAGGAGATAAGCAATGGGACAGAAAGTACATCCTAATGGTATCCGCCTGGGCATCGTGAAGCCTTGGAACGCGACCTGGTACGCGGACACCAAAGATTTTGCTGACAACCTGCATGGCGATCACGAAGTGCGTCAGTTCCTGAAAAAGGAACTGAAAGCCGCTTCTGTATCCCGCATCGTTATCGAGCGCCCGGCTAAGTCCATCCGCGTTACCATTCACACTGCCCGTCCGGGTGTGGTGATTGGTAAGAAAGGTGAAGACGTTGAGAAGCTGCGCAAAGCTGTTGCCAAAATTGCCGGCGTGCCCGCGCAAATCAACATCAGCGAAGTGCGCAAGCCTGAGCTGGACGCGCAACTGGTAGCTGACAGCATCAGCAGCCAGCTGGAGCGCCGCGTCATGTTCCGTCGCGCTATGAAGCGTGCGGTACAAAACGCCATGCGTCTGGGTGCCAAGGGTATCAAGGTAGAAGTGAACGGCCGTCTTGGTGGCGCCGAAATCGCTCGCACCGAATGGTACCGTGAAGGCCGTGTGCCGCTGCACACCCTGCGCGCTGACATCGATTATGCCACTTCCGAAGCTCACACCACTTACGGCGTGATCGGCACTAAAGTCTGGGTCTTCAAAGGTGAGATCCTGGGCGGTATGCCGGTTGCCGAAGTCCAGCCTGAGCCCAAGAAGAAAGGCAAAGGTGGCAAGTAAGGAGTTCCAGCGATGTTGCAACCGAAACGTACAAAATTCCGTAAGCAGCACAAGATGCGTAACCGTGGTCTGGCGCAAGCCGGTGCCAAGGTTTCCTTCGGTACCTTTGGTCTGAAAGCCATTGGCCGTGGTCGCATGACTGCTCGTCAAATTGAAGCTGCCCGTCGTGCCATGACCCGTCACGTCAAGCGTCAAGGTAAGATCTGGATCCGGGTATTCCCCGACAAGCCGATCTCCGAGAAGCCTCTGGAAGTGCGGATGGGTAAAGGTAAAGGCTCCGTTGAATACTGGGTCGCCGAAATCAAACCCGGCAAAGTCCTGTATGAAATGGACGGTGTCTCCGAAGAGCTGGCACGTGAAGCGTTCGCCCTGGCGGCCGCCAAACTGCCGTTTAAGACCACCTTTGTGATTCGGACGGTACTGTAATGAAAGCGACTGATCTTCGTAACAAGAGCGTTGAAGAGCTGAACGCTGAGCTGATCAATCTGCTGCGTGAGCAATTCAACCTGCGCATGCAGTCAGCAACTGGTCAGCTGTCACAGTCTCACGAGCTCAAGAAAGTGCGTCGCAATATTGCACGCGTGAAGACTGTTCTCAACGAGAAGGCAGGTGCGTAATGACTGAGAAGACTGTTCGTACGCTGCAGGGCCGCGTGGTCAGCGACAAGATGGACAAGTCCATCACTGTTGCTATCGAGCGCTTTGTGAAGCACCCGATCTACGGTAAGTTCATCAAGCGTACCACCAAGCTGCACGTGCATGACGAGAACAACGAGTGCCAAGCTGGTGACGTCGTGACTATTCGCGAATGTCGCCCGCTGTCCAAGACCAAGTCCTGGACTCTGGTGCAAATCGTTGAGCGTCCGGCCAAGGTTTAATCGCCTTAGCCTGCGCAAAACCGCAATGACCCCGGCAACGGGGTCATTGTATTTTTATTAGCCTTAGCGCTACCCATTGCAAAGTGATGGTGTTAAACTGTCGCGCCTTTGCTATAGGCAGCCAAAGGTGGCCCAATTCTGGGCCGTAGTTATTTTTTAGCGGAGCACTAACATGATCCAAATGCAAAGTATGCTCGACGTTGCTGATAACAGCGGCGCTCGCAGCGTAATGTGTATTAAGGTTCTGGGTGGTTCGCACCGCCGTTATGCCGCTGTTGGCGACATCATCAAAGTTACCGTTAAGGAAGCAATTCCGCGCGGTAAAGTGAAAAAAGGTGATGTGGTTAACGCGGTGGTAGTGCGTACCAAGAAAGGTGTGCGTCGTCCTGACGGGTCACTGATCCGTTTCGATCGTAACGCTGCGGTACTGCTTAATGCTAAGCAGGAACCCATTGGCACCCGTATCTTCGGCCCGGTGACTCGTGAACTGCGTTCTGAGAAGTTCATGAAGATCATCTCTCTGGCGCCGGAAGTACTGTAAGGAGTATCCCAATGGCAGCGAAAATTCGTCGTGACGATGAAGTGATCGTGCTGACCGGCAAAGACAAGGGCAAGCGTGGCAAAGTCACCAAGGTCCTGGCTACCGGCAAGCTGATCGTTGAAGGCGTAAACGTCATCAAAAAACACCAAAAGCCCAACCCCTACCTGGGTGTTCAGGGTGGCATTGTTGAAAAAGAAGCCCCTATTCAGGTTTCCAACGTAGCCATCTACAACCCCAAAACTGGCAAGGCTGACCGTGTCGGTTTCCGTTTTGAAGAAGGCCAAAAGGTCCGTTTCTTCAAATCCAATAACGAAGTCATCAACTGATTTTTGGAGTAAACGATGGCGAAACTGCATGATTTCTACAAAGAGACTGTAGTGCCTGGGCTCGTTACCGAGTTCGGCTACAAGACAGTCATGCAAGTCCCTCGGATTGAGAAAATCACCCTTAACATGGGTGTAGGTGAAGCTGTGGCTGATAAAAAGCTGCTGGATAATGCCTCTGCCGATCTGGCAGCCATTTCCGGTCAGAAGCCGCTCATCACCAAAGCGCGTAAATCCGTGGCGGGCTTCAAAATCCGTGAAGGTTACCCCATTGGTTGCAAAGTAACCCTGCGTGGCGAACGTATGTGGGAATTCTTCGAGCGTTTGGTCTCGATTTCTATCCCCCGTATCCGTGACTTCCGTGGCCTCAACCCGAAATCTTTCGACGGTCGTGGCAACTACAGCATGGGTGTTCGCGAGCAAATCATCTTCCCTGAAATCGACTACGACAAAGTCGATCGCGTACGTGGTCTGGATATCACCATCACCACCAGCGCGAAGAATGACGAGGAAGGTCGTGCTCTGCTGGCTGCCTTTAACTTCCCGTTCAAAAAGTAAGGAATTAGGGTTATGGCAAAGCAATCAATGAAGGCCCGCGAGGCCAAGCGCGCCAAGCTGGTAGCTCAGTTCGCTGAAAAACGTGCGACCCTGAAAGCTACTATCAGCAGCGTCAACAGCTCTGACGAAGAGCGTTGGGACGCCGTGCTCAAACTGCAATCCCTGCCGCGTGATTCCAGCCGCAGCCGTCAGCGTAACCGCTGCCGTGTGACTGGTCGTCCGCACGCCTTCCTGCGCAAGTTCGGCCTGAGCCGTATCAAGGTGCGTGAAGCTGCGATGCGCGGTGAAATTCCTGGCCTCAAAAAGGCCAGCTGGTAAGCCACTTACGGGAGTGAAGCATTATGAGCATGCAAGATCCTATCGCTGACATGCTGACTCGCATCCGCAACGGCCAACAGGCCCGCAAGGTTGCGGTCATCATGCCTTCTTCCAAGCTGAAGGTGGCTATCGCCGAGACGCTGAAGAAAGAAGGTTATATCGCCGGTTATCAAGTTTCTGGCGACGTCAAGCCCGAGCTGGAAGTGACCCTGAAATATTTCCAGGGCAAGCCGGTTGTCGAGAGCATTCAACGCGTTTCCCGCCCTGGCCTGCGCATCTATAAGAAAAAAGATGAGCTGCCGAAAGTAATGGGTGGTCTGGGCGTTGCTATCGTCTCTACGTCCAAGGGCGTGATGAGCGACCGTGCTGCGCGTAAAGCCGGCATGGGTGGCGAAATCATCTGCTACGTAGCGTAAGGGGGTAGAACAATGTCTCGTGTCGCTAAAGCACCTGTGACCATTCCTGCCGGCGTTGAAGTTAAATTCGACGGCCAGGAAATCACAGTTAAGGGTAAAAACGGTACTCTCAGCCGCGTTCTGAACAACGCTGTGACCGTGAACCAAGAAGACAACCAGCTGAAAGTTAGCCTGAAAGACGGTGCTACTGAAATTGCTCAGGCCGGCACTGCCCGCGCCCTGATCAATAACATGGTCATCGGTGTTACTGAGGGCTTCAGCCGTAAGCTGCAACTGATTGGCGTGGGTTACAAAGTACAGGTACAAGGTTCCAAGCTGAACCTGGCCCTGGGCTTCTCTCACCCGGTAGAGCATGAACTGCCGCAAGGCATCACTGCCGAGTGCCCGAGCCAAACTGAAGTGGTTATCAAAGGCGCAGACAAACAGTTGGTCGGCCAAGTTGCTGCCAACGTTCGCGGCTACCGTCCGCCCGAGCCCTACAAAGGCAAAGGTGTTCGCTACGCTGACGAAACTGTTCTGCGTAAAGAGGCTAAGAAGAAGTAAGGTAACACTATGGACAAGAAAGCATCTCGTCTTCGTCGCGCTCTGCGCGTACGCAAGCAGATTAAAGAGCTGGGTGCGAATCGTCTGGTGGTTCACCGTACACCGCGCCACATTTACGCGCAGCTGATCGCAGCCAACGGTTCTGAAGTGATCGCCTCTGCCTCCACTCTGGAGAAAGCACTGGCCGAGCAAGTGAAATACTCCGGCAACATCGATGCTGCCAAAGCAGTGGGTAAAGCCATCGCCGAGCGCGCTCTTGAAAAAGGCGTGAGCACCGTTGCATTCGATCGTTCCGGTTTTAAATATCACGGTCGTGTAGCTGCCCTGGCGGACGCTGCCCGTGAAGCCGGCCTGAAGTTCTAAGGAGCAGTCATGGCGAACGTAGAAAAGCAAGCCGGTGACCTGATCGAAAAGCTGATCAGTGTTAACCGTGTTTCTAAAGTAGTTAAGGGCGGCCGTATCTTCAGCTTCACTGCATTGACTGTAGTGGGCGACGGCAACGGTCGCATCGGTTTTGGTTACGGTAAAGCCCGTGAAGTTCCTGCTGCCATTCAAAAGGCTATGGAACAAGCTCGCCGCAACATGGTTACCGTCTCTCTGAACGGCACCACCCTGCATCACCCTGTTAAGGGCCGTCACTCCGGCTCCCAGGTGTACATGCAGCCTGCCTCTGAGGGTACCGGTATCATCGCCGGCGGTGCCATGCGCGCCGTGCTGGAAGTTGCTGGCGTGCACAACGTGCTGTCCAAGGCCTATGGTTCCACCAACCCGATCAACGTGGTTCGTGCGACCATCGGTGCCCTGGTAGACGTTAAGTCTCCGGAAGCCGTAGCGGCCAAACGTGGTCTCACCGTTGAAGAAATTCTGGGGTAATCACAATGGCTAACAAAACTGTAAAAGTGACTCAAACTCGCAGCTCTATCGGCCGTCTGCCTAAGCACAAGGCCACGCTGCGCGGTCTGGGCCTGCGTAAGATCAACCACACTGTAGAGCTGGAAGATACTCCTGCTGTACGTGGCATGATCAACCAGGTCTATTACATGGTGAAGGTGGAGGGCTAATCGGATGAAACTGAATACCCTGTCCCCCGCCGCTGGTTCCAAGTCCGCACCTAAGCGTGTTGGCCGTGGTATCGGTTCTGGCCTGGGTAAAACCGGTGGCCGTGGCCATAAAGGTCAAAAGAGCCGCAGTGGTGGTAAAGTACGTGCCGGTTTTGAAGGCGGTCAAATGCCGCTGCAACGCCGTCTGCCGAAGTTCGGCTTCACTTCTCGTAAGTCCCTGGTGACTTCCGAAGTGCGCCTGTCCGAGCTGGCCAAGGTAGAAGGTGATGTGGTTGATCTGAACAGCCTGAAAGACGCTAACGTCATCACCCGTAACATTGAATTCGCCAAGGTTGTACTGTCCGGCGCCATTGAGCGTCCTGTGACTGTACGTGGTCTGCGCGTCACCAAAGGTGCCCGTGCTGCCATTGAAGCCGCTGGCGGAAAGGTCGAGGAATAATAGGCAATGGCTAAACCAGGACTGGATACTCAAAAGGCACAAGGCGGGCTGTCGGAACTTAAACGCCGACTGCTGTTCGTGCTCGGGGCGATTATCGTTTTCCGGGCCGGCTCCTTCGTCCCCATTCCTGGTATTGACGCTGCTGTTCTTGCCGATCTGTTTGCACAGCAAAAAGACACCATCGTTGCCATGTTTAACATGTTCAGCGGTGGTGCCTTGTCCCGTGCCTCCGTGTTTGCACTGGGGATCATGCCGTACATTTCGGCATCGATCATCGTGCAGCTGCTGACCGTGGTGCACCCTGCGCTCGCCGAACTGAAAAAGGAAGGTGAAGCAGGCCGCCGCAAAATCAGCCAGTACACACGCTGGGGTACATTGGCGCTGGCGATTGTCCAGTCCTTCGGGATCGCAACCGGTCTCCCTAACCTGGTTAACGGCCTTGTGCTGGATCCAGGCCCGGCTTTCTACTTCACCGCAGTAGTCAGCTTGGTGACCGGTACTATGTTCCTGATGTGGCTGGGTGAGCAGATCACTGAACGGGGTATCGGCAACGGTATCTCCATTCTGATCTTTTCCGGTATCGTCGCGGGCCTGGCCCCGGCGATCGGCAAGACAATAGAGCAGGCGCGTCAAGGGGATTTGAATTTCCTGGTAGCGATCCTGATTGCAGTTGTAGTTGTTGCTGTCACCTTTGGTGTTGTTTTCGTTGAGCGCGGCCAGCGCCGCATCGTCGTCAACTATGCCAAACGTCAGCAAGGCCGTCGCGTCTTTGCCGCGCAAAGTACGCATCTGCCGCTGAAGATCAACATGGCTGGGGTTATCCCGCCGATCTTCGCCAGCTCCATTATTCTGTTCCCGGGCACTGTGGCTCAATGGTTCGGTCAGAACCAGTCACTGTCTTGGTTGCAGGATATTGCTCTGTCGCTGTCACCAGGTCAGCCGTTGTACGTGATGCTGTATTCAGCAGCCATCATCTTCTTCTGTTTCTTCTACACCGGGCTGGTATTCAACCCGCGTGAAACAGCTGAAAACCTGAAGAAGAGCGGTGCCTTTATTCCGGGCATTCGCCCAGGCGAGCAAACTGCTCGTTATATCGACAAAGTGATGACTCGCCTCACTCTGGCCGGTGCGATCTACATCACCTTGGTGTGTCTGATCCCTGAGTTCATGATGGTGGCCTTTAATGTGCAGTTCTACTTCGGTGGTACCTCACTGCTCATTATCGTCGTCGTGATCATGGACTTTATGGCGCAAGTGCAGACTCATCTGATGACCCATCAGTATGAGTCGGTCATGAAGAAGGCGAACCTCAAGGGCTACGGGCGATAAGCCCGGCCTTTGGTGTCGTTGAACATACGGAGTAAGCAATGAAAGTTCGTGCATCCGTTAAGAAAATTTGCCGCAACTGCAAAATCATCAAGCGCCACGGCGTGGTTCGCGTGATTTGCACTGAGCCGAAGCACAAGCAACGGCAAGGCTAATCCGGGGCTGACCAGCAAATAGCTGGTCAGCTTAATTGAAAACAGGCTTTCTGTTGGGTATCCTTACGGGCTTTCCGCAGATAGCCACTACTTTAGGAGTGCAGTTGATGGCCCGTATAGCCGGCATTAACATTCCTGATCATAAACATGCTGTGATCGCACTGACTGCCATTTTTGGCGTCGGTCGTACCCGCGCTAAGGCCATTTGTGCCGCCGCTGGTATCGAAGAAAGCGTGAAAATCCGCGAGTTGGATGAAGCGCAAATCGACAAACTTCGTGACGAAGTCGGTAAGTACACCGTTGAAGGTGATCTGCGCCGTGAAGTCACCCTGTCTATCAAACGTCTGATGGACCTGGGTTGCTTCCGTGGCCTGCGCCACCGTCGCGGTCTGCCCGTACGTGGTCAGCGCACCAAAACCAATGCGCGTACCCGTAAGGGTCCTCGTAAGCCGATCAAGAAATAATTTGGGAAGGTAAACGATGGCTAAAACTCCGACTCGCGCACGTAAGCGCGTTAAGAAGCAAGTGGTTGATGGTATCGCCCACGTACATGCTTCTTTCAACAACACTATCGTGACTATCACTGACCGTCAGGGCAACGCCCTGTCCTGGGCTACCGCTGGTGGCTCTGGTTTCCGTGGCTCTCGTAAGTCTACTCCTTTCGCTGCGCAGGTTGCTGCTGAGCGTGCTGGTGTAGTTGCTGCTGAGTACGGTGTGAAAAACCTGGAAGTGAATGTGAAAGGTCCCGGTCCGGGCCGTGAATCCGCAATCCGCGCTTTGAATGCTGCCGGTTTCCGGATCACCAACATCACCGACGTCACGCCGATCCCGCACAACGGTTGTCGTCCGCCCAAGAAGCGTCGCGTGTAATTCGCTTCTAGAGGATAGTGGAGAAAGAACATGGCAAGATATTTGGGTCCTAAGCTCAAGCTCAGCCGCCGCGAAGGTACTGATCTGTTCCTGAAAAGCGGTGTACGCGCGATTGATTCCAAATGCAAACTCGAGCAAGCCCCTGGTCAACACGGTGCCCGTAAGCCCCGTCTGTCTGACTACGGTGTACAGCTGCGCGAGAAGCAAAAAGTTCGTCGTATCTACGGCGTACTGGAAAAGCAATTCCGTAACTACTACAAAGAGGCCGCCCGCCTGAAAGGCAACACCGGTGCAAACCTGTTGCAACTGCTGGAAGGCCGTCTTGATAACGTGGTTTACCGCATGGGTTTCGGTGCTACTCGCGCTGAATCTCGCCAGCTGGTGAGCCACAAAGCGGTCCTGGTTAATGGCAAAGTAGTAAACGTTGCCTCCTTCCAGGTCTCCGTCAATGACGTCGTCTCCATCCGTGAGAAAGCCAAGAAACAGGCTCGCATCAAAGCAGCTCTGGAACTGGCTGAACAGCGTGAAAAGCCGACCTGGCTGGAAGTTGACAAAGACAAGATGGAAGGCACCTACAAGCGTCTTCCTGAGCGTACTGATCTGTCCGCCGACATCAACGAACAGCTGATCGTCGAGCTTTACTCCAAGTAAAGCTTAACGCACTAGAGAGGACTATATGCAGGGTTCTGTTACTGATTTTCTCAAGCCGCGGCTGGTGGACATTGAAAGCCTCAGCCCGACTCGAGCCAAAGTGACCCTGGAGCCGCTTGAACGCGGTTTCGGCCACACACTTGGCAATGCGCTGCGCCGCATTCTCCTGTCTTCCATGCCCGGCTGTGCCGTAACGGAAGTGGAAATTGATGGCGTACTGCACGAGTACTCCAGCAAAGAAGGTGTTCAAGAGGATGTTATTGAGATCCTTCTGAACCTGAAAGGCCTGGCTGTGAAGCTGCACGGTAAAAACGAAGCCATGCTGACACTCACCAAGAGTGGCGCTGGCGCTGTCGTTGCGGCAGACATCACTACTGACGGTGATGTGGAAATCATGAACCCCGAGCACCACATCTGCACTTTGACTGGCGACGCGGAAATTTCCATGCGCATCAAAGTAGAGATGGGTCGCGGTTACGTACCTGCTTCTTCTCGTCTGACTCTGGAAGAGGATGACCGTCCCGTGGGCCGCCTGCTGGTCGACGCCGGTTTCTCTCCCGTTGAGCGTATTGCTTACAACGTGGAACGTGCTCGTGTTGAACAACGCACTGACCTCGACAAACTCGTTATCGACATGGAAACCAACGGTACCATCGATCCCGAGGAAGCTATCCGTCGCGCTGCCACCATTATGGCCGAGCAACTGGAAGCCTTCGTCGAGCTGCGCGACATGAGCGAGCCGGAACAGAAAGAAGAGAAGCCGGAGTTCGATCCGATCCTGCTGCGTCCTGTTGATGATTTGGAGCTGACCGTGCGTTCGGCTAACTGCCTCAAAGCAGAAGCCATCCACTACATCGGTGACCTGGTACAGCGTACCGAGGTAGAGCTCCTCAAAACGCCTAACCTGGGTAAGAAGTCTCTGACCGAAATCAAAGACGTATTGGCCTCTCGTGGTCTTTCTCTGGGCATGCGCCTCGAGAACTGGCCGCCTGCCAGTCTGGTCGACAGAGATTAATCCGGGTTACGTGTTCAACTGATTTAGTTAAAAGGAAACTCCCATGCGCCATCGTAAGAGTGGTCGTCAACTAAATCGCAACAGCAGCCATCGCCAGGCCATGTTCCGTAACATGGCCAGTTCACTGGTTCGTCATGAAGTTATCAAGACTACCGTGCCGAAGGCGAAAGAACTGCGTCGCGTTGTTGAGCCGTTGATCACCCTGGCCAAGATCGACAGCGTTGCTAACCGTCGTCTGGCCTTTGCCCGCACTCGTGATAAAGAAGTCGTGGGTAAACTGTTCAACGAACTGGGTCCGCGTTACCAAGATCGCCCCGGCGGTTACCTGCGCATTCTGAAGTGCGGTTTCCGTGCCGGCGATAACGCCCCCATGGCATTCGTAGAACTGGTTGATCGTCCTGTTGCTGCCGTAGCTGCTGAAGAAGCCGCTGCCGAGTAAGCTGCAGACCTGTAAAAAAGCCGAGGCATTTGCCTCGGCTTTTTTATTGGCGTTTTTTCTTCAGGGCTGATGCGCTCCTTGTTGCGCAGACACATCATCTTCTTTCTTGAGTGCAAACATGGCTTTTACAGTGGCCATTGCTTCATCAGCCTGATCGGGCACCAGCTTTTTCACCAGTGCTAACAGCTCATTAATATGGTCAGGGTGCTGCTCGGCTGTTACCTGCACAATACTGTCTACAGCCAGCGGTTCGGTAGAAAGTGCCACGGTCATGATCTGGCTGAATCTGGCTGGCTCATCATTAACAGCAGAATTGACGACCACATCTGAACAGGCAGGATCGGCATGGATAGCTGCTTGGACCACTGCGTCCGTATCGACTCCAGGAAGTTTCAGTGCCTGGTCGACTGCAAGGGACAACAACCCAGGTTGTTGCTGCGCAATACCACTGATGATCTTAGGTATGGCATCGGGGTAGCTACGGTACGCTTCATTAAGGATGACTTCCGAAGCATTCGGGTAATTCTGCACCAGAATGCTCACTGCTTTGGGGACAGAATTATTTTGGGCAACCTGGTTTTCTAGCAGATCATGAAGGGAAGCCTGACCAGCAAGTGCCGGCAAGCTGCACAAGCTCAATGTAGCTAGCAGTACGCAATAGTTTGGTACCAGACGCATAGACCCCTCTCTATATGACTTTCTTATTCTTTACCTATCTTCAGACTGCATTAATCCGAGATAGTTTGCTTATGTTTTAGCCTTATTTAGTTTTTCCTGCGAGCCCTAAAAAAAGATCTTGTGATCTGAAACAAGATCCCTATAATGCCGCCTCGTCGCCAAGGGAAAGCGCGGTTGAGGGCTGATTAAGCGGTGCTTAAAAAGGCCTTGACCGATAAAGATAAGTGAGTAGAATGGCGGCTCGCTTCGGGGATTGAGTCGAAAGGCTTAAAAAACGAAGTTTAGTGTGAAGCGAAAGGGCTTGACACTGTATTGGGAGGCTGTAGAATGCGCCTCCTCGCTTGAGAAAGCGACGCTCTTTAACAATTGAATCCAAGTAATCTGTGTGGGCACTCACAGTTGGGTAGACTCAAAAATTGAGAACTACTCGATGAAGTGAAGTGTTCAACACTTCAGCAATTCATTGAGCATCAAACGCTTTTAATTGAAGAGTTTGATCATGGCTCAGATTGAACGCTGGCGGCAGGCCTAACACATGCAAGTCGAGCGGTAGAGGGGAGCTTGCTTCCCTTGAGAGCGGCGGACGGGTGAGTAATACGTAGGGAGCTGCCTGATAGTGGGGGATAACCATTGGAAACGATGGCTAATACCGCATGATGTCTACGGACCAAAGAGGGGGACCTTCGGGCCTCTTGCTATCAGATGCACCTACGTGGGATTAGCTAGTTGGTGAGGTAACGGCTCACCAAGGCGACGATCCCTAGCTGGTCTGAGAGGATGATCAGCCACACTGGGACTGAGACACGGCCCAGACTCCTACGGGAGGCAGCAGTGGGGAATATTGGACAATGGGCGCAAGCCTGATCCAGCCATGCCGCGTGTGTGAAGAAGGCCTTCGGGTTGTAAAGCACTTTCAGCGAGGAGGAAAGGTTGATGCTTAATACGTATCAGCTGTGACGTTACTCGCAGAAGAAGCACCGGCTAACTCCGTGCCAGCAGCCGCGGTAATACGGAGGGTGCAAGCGTTAATCGGAATTACTGGGCGTAAAGCGCACGCAGGCGGCTTGTTAAGTTAGATGTGAAAGCCCCGGGCTTAACCTGGGAATTGCATTTAAGACTGGCAAGCTAGAGTCTTGGAGAGGGGGGTGGAATTTCCGGTGTAGCGGTGAAATGCGTAGAGATCGGAAGGAACATCAATGGCGAAGGCAACCCCCTGGCCAAAGACTGACGCTCAGGTGCGAAAGCGTGGGGAGCAAACAGGATTAGATACCCTGGTAGTCCACGCCGTAAACGATGTCAACTTGGAGTTTGTGTTCTTGAAACGTGGACTCCGGAGCTAACGCGTTAAGTTGACCGCCTGGGGAGTACGGCCGCAAGGTTAAAACTCAAATGAATTGACGGGGGCCCGCACAAGCGGTGGAGCATGTGGTTTAATTCGATGCAACGCGAAGAACCTTACCTACTCTTGACATCTAGCGAACTTGGTAGAGATACCTTGGTGCCTTCGGGAACGCTAAGACAGGTGCTGCATGGCTGTCGTCAGCTCGTGTTGTGAAATGTTGGGTTAAGTCCCGCAACGAGCGCAACCCTTATCCTTTGTTGCCAGCGAGTAATGTCGGGAACTCAAAGGAGACTGCCGGTGATAAACCGGAGGAAGGTGGGGACGACGTCAAGTCATCATGGCCCTTACGAGTAGGGCTACACACGTGCTACAATGGCGCGTACAGAGGGAAGCAAGCTAGCGATAGTAAGCGGATCCCAAAAAGCGCGTCGTAGTCCGGATCGGAGTCTGCAACTCGACTCCGTGAAGTCGGAATCGCTAGTAATCGTGGATCAGAATGCCACGGTGAATACGTTCCCGGGCCTTGTACACACCGCCCGTCACACCATGGGAGTGGGCTGCACCAGAAGTAGATAGCTTAACCTTCGGGAGGGCGTTTACCACGGTGTGGTTCATGACTGGGGTGAAGTCGTAACAAGGTAGCCGTAGGGGAACCTGCGGCTGGATCACCTCCTTACTAAAGAGATACCTGCTGTTGCAGTGTCCACACAGATTACTTGGGTTAAAGGTAAGAGCGTATACAAGTGTGGGTCTGTAGCTCAGCTGGTTAGAGCGCACCCCTGATAAGGGTGAGGTCGGTGGTTCAAGTCCACTCAGACCCACCACACTTTTGGGGCTATAGCTCAGCTGGGAGAGCGCCTGCTTTGCACGCAGGAGGTCAGCGGTTCGATCCCGCTTAGCTCCACCATTATTGATGTCCCCTTCGTCTAGAGGCCTAGGACACCGCCCTTTCACGGCGGTAACAGGGGTTCGAATCCCCTAGGGGACGCCATCAATAAGGTTCGCTCGAGAGAAGACTAAGTTAAGTCAACGACTTACCTTAGGCTTTTTAAGCCTGTTCTTTAACAATTCGGAAAGCTGATAACACTGCAATTTAAACGAGATTCTCAAGTTTTACTTTGAGCGTCCGGCGAAAAACCAGGTGTTAGTCACATACGGATGTCGCCATTAACGGGCGATATGTTCGCACAAGCGAAACCCTTAGGGGTTGTATGGTTAAGTGACTAAGCGTACAGGGTGGATGCCTAGGCAGTTAGAGGCGATGAAGGACGTGCTAATCTGCGATAAGCATTGGTGAGGTGATAAGAACCGCTTGAGCCAATGATTTCCGAATGGGGAAACCCACTGACATAAGTCAGTATCTGTATCTGAATACATAGGGTGCAGAGGCGAACCGGGAGAACTGAAACATCTAAGTACCCCGAGGAACAGAAATCAATTGAGATTTCCTCAGTAGCGGCGAGCGAACGGGAAAGAGCCCAGTGTGTTTATCAGCGGTTGGTATAGTGGAAGGCTCTGGAAAGTGCCGCGATACAGGGTGATAGTCCCGTACATGAAATGCCAGCTGTTGTTGCACACGATGAGTAGGTCGGGACACGTGGTATCTTGACTGAATATGGGGGGACCATCCTCCAAGGCTAAATACTCCTAACTGACCGATAGTGAACCAGTACCGTGAGGGAAAGGCGAAAAGAACCCCGGCGAGGGGAGTGAAATAGAACCTGAAACCCTGTACGTACAAGCAGTAGGAGCACCTTCGTGGTGTGACTGCGTACCTTTTGTATAATGGGTCAGCGACTTATATTTTGTGGCGAGGTTAACCGAATAGGGGAGCCGTAGGGAAACCGAGTCTTAACTGGGCGTCCAGTCGCAAGGTATAGACCCGAAACCCGGTGATCTAGTCATGGGCAGGTTGAAGGTGCCGTAACAGGTACTGGAGGACCGAACCCACTACTGTTGCAAAAGTAGGGGATGACCTGTGATTAGGGGTGAAAGGCCAATCAAACCGGGAGATAGCTGGTTCTCCTCGAAAGCTATTTAGGTAGCGCCTCGGACGAATACCTTGGGGGGTAGAGCACTGTTTGGGCTAGGGGGTCATCCCGACTTACCAAACCCATGCAAACTCCGAATACCCAAGAGTACTATCCGGGAGACAGACAGCGGGTGCTAACGTCCGTTGTCAAAAGGGAAACAACCCAGACCGTCAGCTAAGGTCCCAAAGTCATAGCTAAGTGGGAAACGATGTGGAAAGGCTTAGACAGCTAGGAGGTTGGCTTAGAAGCAGCCACCCTTTAAAGAAAGCGTAATAGCTCACTAGTCGAGTCGGTCTGCGCGGAAGATGTAACGGGGCTAAGCTATGCACCGAAGCTACGGGTTCACGCTTAGCGTGAGCGGTAGAGGAGCGTTCTGTAAGCCTGCGAAGGTGTGTCGGGAGGCATGCTGGAGGTATCAGAAGTGCGAATGCTGACATGAGTAACGTTAATGGGGGTGAAAAACCTCCACGCCGGAAGACCAAGGGTTCCTGTCCAACGTTAATCGGGGCAGGGTGAGTCGGCTCCTAAGGCGAGGGCGAAAGCCGTAGTCGATGGGAAACAGATTAATATTTCTGTACTTCTATGCAATGCGATGGGGGGACGGAGAAGGCTAGGCAGGCATGGCGTTGGTTGTCCATGTGAAAGTGCGTAGGGAGAGTGCTTAGGTAAATCCGGGCGCTTAATTCCGAGACACGAGACGAGTCACTACGGTGACGAAGCTGTTGATGCCACGCTTCCAGGAAAAGCCTCTAAGCTTCAGTTGCATAGGAACCGTACCCCAAACCAACACTGGTGGTCAGGTAGAGAATACTAAGGCGCTTGAGAGAACTCGGGTGAAGGAACTAGGCAAAATAGTACCGTAACTTCGGGAGAAGGTACGCTCTTGTTTGTGAAGGACTTGCTCCGTAAGCAGACGAGAGTCGCAGTGACCAGATGGCTGGGACTGTTTATCAAAAACACAGCACTGTGCAAACTCGAAAGAGGACGTATACGGTGTGACACCTGCCCGGTGCCGGAAGGTTAATTGATGGGGTTAGCCGTAAGGTGAAGCTCTTGATCGAAGCCCCGGTAAACGGCGGCCGTAACTATAACGGTCCTAAGGTAGCGAAATTCCTTGTCGGGTAAGTTCCGACCTGCACGAATGGTGTAACCATGGCCATGCTGTCTCCATCCGAGACTCAGTGAAATTGAAATCGCTGTGAAGATGCAGTGTACCCGCGGCTAGACGGAAAGACCCCGTGAACCTTTACTACAGCTTGACACTGAACATTGAGCCTACTTGTGTAGGATAGGTGGGAGGCTATGAAACCCGGACGCCAGTTCGGGTGGAGCCAACCTTGAAATACCACCCTGGTATGTTTGATGTTCTAACTTAGACCCGTTATCCGGGTTGAGGACAGTGTCTGGTGGGTAGTTTGACTGGGGCGGTCTCCTCCTAAAGCGTAACGGAGGAGCACGAAGGTTGGCTAATCCTGGTCGGACATCAGGAGGTTAGTGCAATGGCATAAGCCAGCTTAACTGCGAGACAGACACGTCGAGCAGGTACGAAAGTAGGTCATAGTGATCCGGTGGTTCTGAATGGAAGGGCCATCGCTCAACGGATAAAAGGTACTCCGGGGATAACAGGCTGATACCGCCCAAGAGTTCATATCGACGGCGGTGTTTGGCACCTCGATGTCGGCTCATCACATCCTGGGGCTGAAGTCGGTCCCAAGGGTATGGCTGTTCGCCATTTAAAGTGGTACGCGAGCTGGGTTCAGAACGTCGTGAGACAGTTCGGTCCCTATCTGCCGTGGGCGTTGGATGATTGAAGGGAGTTGCTCCTAGTACGAGAGGACCGGAGTGAACGAACCTCTGGTGTTCGGGTTGTCACGCCAGTGGCACTGCCCGGTAGCTAAGTTCGGAATCGATAACCGCTGAAAGCATCTAAGCGGGAAGCGAGCCCTGAGATGAGTCATCCCTGAGACTTCGAGTCTCCTAAAGGGTCGTTGAAGACTACGACGTTGATAGGCTGGGTGTGTAAGCGTAGCGATACGTTGAGCTAACCAGTACTAATTGCCCGTGCGGCTTAACCATACAACACCCAAAGGGTTTTGTGGGACGCCAAAGTAAGGCGAGAGAATCGAAAGCACTGTTATCAGCTTAATCCGAATTGATAAGTTGGCTCGCAAGAGCGGACTTAAACGAATTCGCCTGGCGGCAATAGCGCTGTGGAACCACCTGACTCCATTCCGAACTCAGAAGTGAAACGCAGCCGCGCCGATGGTAGTGTGGCATTCGCCATGTGAGAGTAGGTCACCGCCAGGCACCTAATAAACGAAGAACCCCAGCCTTACGGCTGGGGTTTTTTGTTTATCCGGTGTTTGATGACCCGCTCTCACATGGCGACATCAACAGCGCGGCCAAAGGCCGCTTCAACACCCTGTGAGAGTAGGGCGAAAAGCCGGTCGCAACGCGAGAGGCAGTGCCGGTGGCACTGGCTCAGGCTTGCAGCGCGAAGGGCTTGCCCCTGAGCTGGCCACCGCAGGCTTCATTAACGGCTCTTGGCTATTTGACAGTCCGGAGTGGTTGTCGTCCTGACGGCTCCTGCCGGTTCGGCCATCCAGGCCTCACGCTCAGCTGCACCAAGGCAGCGCCTTGGCTTCGAGCTTCGCCCCTGGCCGTCCACAGCTCACAGGCAAGCTGCTCGCGTTCGCCAGCTAAAGTCGCCTGCGTGAAAGCGGCGCTTTCACTTCAAGGCTCACCCACCGCCGCTAGCGGTGTGGCATGGCGACGCACGTCCTTGTGCGTCGTCCCTGCGGGACCGTGCTGCGCACGTCCAAGCGCCGGTTCCCGACGCGCTTGTCGCTAGGTGATGCTGCTTGTGAGATTCGCGGGCTTCATACACCGTCAAACCTCTCTTATTTATCGAGATCACAGCGCCGGTGTTTCGAGATTTTGTGGGAGTTGCAGGAAGAATGTGGTGCCTTGGCCTGGCTGGGATTGGACTTTAACTTTGCCGCGCAGCACGCTTACCACCCAGTTGTAGACAAAGTGCAGTCCCAGGCCAGAGTTGCCCTTACCGCGACCTGTGGTAACGAATGGGTCGAAGATCTGGGGGATAAGGCTAGGCTCAATGCCCTTGCCGTTGTCAGATACCGTTATTGATACCCAACCTTTATCCAGCGTGGCATTGATGGTGATGCTGCCTTTGCTGTTAGTGTCAAAGCCATGATCCAAGGCGTTTGTGATTAGGTTCTGTAGCACCTGGGACAGGGTGCCAGGCTGCGAACGCATTTCAATCTCTGGCGGTATATCCAGCACTATCGTGACATGCTGTTTGGCCGCTCGTATCTTTATGGCGTCGGTAAGGTCGTTTGCTACTTGCAGCAGTTTAAAAGCAACCACGTCTTCATTACTGCGGTCTATGGCCAGCCGTTTAAAGCGTTGCACTAGGGTAACGGAACGGGCCAAGTTCTGCTCTGCCAAGGCCAGTCCCTGTTCGGCATTGACAAGAAAGCTATCCAGATCAGAGCGGGTGAGGCCGCCGCTAATTTGAACCTTGAGGGTGTCCAAGTCACTTTGTTGTTTGGATATAGCCATCATGGCGCTGCCGATAGGGGTGTTGAGCTCATGGGCAACACCCGCCACCATCATGCCGAGAGAAGACAGCTTCCTGGCTTCGACCAAGTCATCTTGCAGGACTTGCTGCTGCTCAAGCAGGGTTTGGGCCTGTTGCTGGGCCTCAAACAGGCGCTGATTATCGCGGTCCAGCTGATCATTTAGCCCCTTGAGGCTGTGCAGGTAATTGCGCTCGTGCCTGATAAGCCAAATCCCTGGGATAAAAAGCACCAAAGCAATCACGCCTGCCTCCCACAGCACGCGCTGTCGGTTTGCCTGGGCTTGTTCAGCCGGGGTGATAGCCAACAGGAAAATATCGCGGCTGCCATCTGCCATCAGGCTGCTGCGTTCGCTGGATACGGTGCCAAGTTTAAAGGTTACGGCATTGTCTGTCTTATCCTTGGTCAGCCCCTGCCACAATGCCGGTGTCTGTGTTTTCAGATTGTATTGAGGGTGGTTGAGGTCGCGCCCCCACTGCCAGTCACTTTGTGGTGATAGCAACCAGTAGCCGTTGTCGTCGGCGATGCTGAGTTGGGTCTGGTGTTGCTTGAGCGCGCTTAAGCGTTTGAATAAGTTGGTGAGATCGTAGTTGAGGATCAATACCCCGTTGGGCATGGGGTCGATAATGCCGGTATGAAAGGCCACCCTTACCGTCGGTTTAAAAGGTCGCTCCACTTCGCCATGTTCAACGTTGAGGTCGATAGGGGAAAAGTACAAAGCCGGCGGCATGGTTTTCATGGCATCGGCAAAGTAATAGCGGCTGGCCTTGTTTTGTAGCTGCCAAGGTTGGGCAATCACTGTCTTTTGGTTCTTGATGTCGACCCTCACCATTTCCATGCCGTTTTCATCCAGCCAGCGCACCTGCTGGAGATTACGGATGGACAGCCCAAAGCGGGTAAAAACATCGGCGGCTATGCCGAGTTGAGGAGCCTGTTGCCGGTCCAGGGCGATATTGAGGGAGTGGTCGAGGTGTAGCAGGTTCAGGGCATTGCGAATATCCCCGAGCTCGCGGTTAATAAGGGCGATACCGCTGGTCAGCAGATTGTGGTGATCCCGCTCCATGTCGCTTTGAAGCTCTGCGAGCTTGGTTTTGTACCAAAAGCCCGCTATCAGCAACGGCAGCAGCAGCACCGTTAGGTAAAGTATCTGCAGGTAACTGCGGTTATGGTAACGGCGACTTGCCATCAACGGGCCTGGGCCTGGGTGGCAAGCCAATCGAGCAAAGCGGGCAAAGGCATGGGCCTTGCGTAGTAGTAGCCCTGGCCCAGGGTGCAGCCCAGTTGCAACAGCATGCTTGATTGTTCTTCCGTCTCAATACCTTCGGCGACGATGGTGTAGTCAAACTTCTCCCCCAGCCTTATCACCATGTCTGCAAGGGAATGCGTTACTTCGCTAAGTAGCAGGTCATGCACAAAACTGCGGTCCAGCTTGATGATATCGATAGGCATCCAGGCTAGATGGGCCAGGGACGAATACCCGGTACCAAAGTCATCCAGGGCGATCTTCAGCCCGGTTTGCCGCAGCCGCTCCAGCAGCGGGCTGATTTCGTCATAGTCGGCCATGGCCTGGGATTCGGTGATCTCCAGCTCCAAGAAGGGGGCCAGCAACGGGTTTTGTGTCAGCACATTGGTCAGCCGCTCCATGTAGCGGGGATTGACCAGATCCTTAAGGCAGGCGTTGAAGGACAATTGCAGGTAGAAGCCGAGTTGGTGCAACTGCTTGATAGCTTTGATGCACTCTTCAAAAACAAAGATATCGATAACGTGGCTGGTGCCGGAGGCCTCGGCCAGGCGCATGAACAGCTCCGGCGAGATCATGGTGCCGTCTGCGGTTTGCCAGCGGATCAACGCCTCCAGCCCCAGTGGCCGGCCATCGCCCAGCTTTACCTTTGGCTGGAACACCAAAAAGAACTCGTTGTTTTCCAAGGCGCTGAACGAGCGCTGCAATATCTCGTAGTGTTCCCGCTGCTGGCGCGCTATCTGCGGGCAATAAGGCAGGTAGGAAAGGCCTTTTTCATGGGCTCGGGTCAGGCTTACTCGCGCCAGGTTCAGCACGTCTTCGCCGCTCAGCTCTCCCACTTCGCTAAGGCCGATGCTGGTGACGGTCAGCGGCAGGGAGTGGAGCACCGCATCGACCGTTACTTCAAAGGAGTCCAGCCGTTTGAGTTGTTCTTCTCCCGGCATGGCGTCTTGGCTGACCATCACCGCCAGGGTGTCTGAGGCGATGCGGGCGATGTCTCTGAATATCGGGTCGCCGGCCGCCAGTTGCAGCACCAGTTGCTGGATGATGCGCTCGATATGGTCGTGGCCGAAGGTCAGGCTGCAAGAGAAGTGGTCGTCGATGGAGATGGCGATAAGGGAGGTGGCCTGGCGCTCTTCTTCGTTGAGCAAAGACAGCTCTCGCAACAGCCAGTTGCGGTTGTGGATCTTCAAAGACGAGTCCAGGTATGCGAGCTCATTGAGGCGATTGGTCAGGGTGATTTGGGTAAAGCCGATGCGAGCGTTCTCGGCAAAGACCTGCAATAGCCTGATATGGCTGGTACTGAGCTTGATGGGGGATTTCACCACGATCAGGTAATGCTGGTTGAGCTCAGAGCTAAATTCGCGGTGCTCCTGTGATTTGAAGTAAAACACCGAGCAATTCTCGTTGATGGTATTGGCCTGGTTTTTAAGGGCATTTCTTATGGCGCTGCGGATGTCGTCCGTCAGTGGCGCCAGGGCTGTTGCCTCGTCCCCCAGCTCTGCCACCGTCATGCCGCTAAAGGCGCCGCTGGCGCACAGTACCCGTTGCGGAACACCATCGTCGTAAAGCAGGGCAACGATACCGTCGGCGGTGGCCGACAAGCCGATGATCTCCGACACCTGCTCCAAAATGGATTGGGCAAACTGCTCGGTGTTTTGGCGGTTGATCATGGCGCGGGAGGCATCGGCGATCATCTGCAGGCCGTTGCGGGCCTGTTCCAGCTCGATAAGGGTCTGCCAGGAGCGCAGGTTGGTGGTGACGATAGACGGCAACCGGCCTTTGAGTTCGGATTTATCCCAATATTCGTTGATGTCGTAGTTGTCGATCACATCATTGCGCGGTGCCACGCCGGGCTGGCCGGTCAACAGCACGATGCGCACCGACTGGTTGCCAATCACATTACGGATGGTCTCCACCAGCCGCAGCCCGGCATCGTCTACCTCCATCACCACGTCCAGCAGGATCAGGGCGATATCGCTGTGGGAGTTGATGGCGTCAATGGCGGTGGGGATGGAGTTGGCAGTGAGCACCTCGACTCGGCGGCCAAGGTAGTGCAGGTTGGATAAGGAATAGAGAATGGAGGCCTGAAACCCCGGGTCATCTTCAACCGAGAGAATGCGCCAGGGAGCGGCGTCCTGTTGGGGGCTGATTTCCTTGGCCCCAGTCTTTTCCACGGCAAACTCAAAAAGATCGTTCCTGATCATAGTTATTCCTGCTGCCTGTCTTAACCGGCGGCTGCCCGGCGGTTAGATTGTCCGTAAGTCACTATCACTTATAGGCATTAGCAGGCTTTGCTGCCAGTGAGGTTGCCGTCTTGGGAACGGAGTTTGTTGAGAATTTGCTCCCTCTTGCCGGGCCTTGAGGCTGGTATCTCAAAGCCAGCATCGGTAGGCTCTGGTTATTCTTCCTTTTCTTATGAGTTGTACATCATGCAGGCATTGTTGTTTGTTGCCCTGGGCGGCGCCGTGGGCGCCATGTTGCGTTTTGGCATCAGCGAGTTTGCGGTCTGGCTACTGGGCCGAGGCTTTCCCTACGGTACCCTGGCGGTAAACCTGCTGGGCTCCCTGCTGATGGGCATTCTGATGGGCTTTATCCTCTCCGGGCAGATGGAAACCTACCCCTGGCGTAACCTTGTTGGCATCGGTTTTCTGGGGGCTTTGACCACCTTCTCCACTTTTGCCATGGACAACGTGCTGCTGCTGGAGCAGGGCGACTTTTTAAAAGCCGGCCTCAATATCTTCCTCAATCTGAGTTTGACCATCTTGTTGGCCGTAGCCGGCATGGCGTTGGTCCGCCACCATCTGTAAGGAGCGGCCATGACCAACGCACTGACTCTCGAGCGTATCTTCTCGGCGCCGGGGCTTTCCGGTGCCGCCTTACGGGCGCCGTCCTTTTCTCCCGACGGGCGCCTGGTGACCTTCTTACAAGGCCGCGACAGCGACCCCAGTCGGCTGGACTTATGGGCCTATGACATCGCCAGCGGCACATTACGGCTGCTGGTGGATGCCGACCAACTGCACCATGGTGACGAATCCCTCAGCGACGAGGAAAAGGCCCGCCGCGAGCGCCAGCGCCTCTTTGCCTCGGGCATTGTCGAGTACCACTGGTCCCACGACGGCAAGGCACTGCTGTTCCCCCTGGCTGGCAACCTTTACTACTACCCGTTGCAAGGGGGGCAGGCCCGCCAGCTCACCGATTCTGCGGCTTTTGATCTCGACGCCAAGTTCAGCCCCGACGACACCCAGGTGGCCTTTGTGCGCGACCAGAACCTCCGGGTGCTGGACCTTGCCAGCGGCCAGGAGCGGCCCCTGACCCAAGACGGCGCCGGCCCCATTAAAAACGGTATGGCCGAGTTTGTGGCCCAGGAGGAGATGGCGCGGCTGAGCGGTTATTGGTGGTCACCCGACAGCCGCCAAATCGCCTTCTTGCAGGTGGACGAAAGCCCGGTGCCAGAGGTGACCCGTAACGAGATTTACGCCGAGCGTATCGAGCTTATCCAGCAGCGCTACCCGGCGGCGGGCGATGCCAATGTCAGGGTGAAGCTGGGCGTACTCAGCGTAGAGAGCGGCAGTGTGACCTGGCTTGACCTTGGCAGTGAAGAAGACATCTACATAGCCCGGGTCGATTGGAGCCATGACGCCAGCCTGCTGACCTACCAGTGGCAAAACCGCAACCAGCAGCGCCTTGAGCTGCGCGGTGTTGACCTTGCCACCGGCCACACCCGGCTGCTGCTGGCAGAAAACGCAGACACCTGGGTAAACCTTCACGACGACCTGCGCTTTCTAAAAGCTGACAACAGCCTGCTGTGGGCGTCTGAGCGCAGCGGCTTTAAGCACCTTTACCACCTAAAAGACGGCGAGCTGGCCCCGCTCACGCAGGGCCAATGGCAGCTGGATGCTGTGAAGGCCGTGGACGAAGCCAGTGGCTGGGTGTACTTCAGCGGCTGGCTTAGCGACCCCAAAGAGCGCCAGCTTTATCGAGTCCGCCTCAATGGCAGCAGCGCCAGCCCCGAGCTTGTCTCCAAAGAGGCCGGTTGGCATGAGGTTACCTTCAGCCCGGATGCCAGCCATTACCTGGATTTGTATTCGCGTTTTGACCAACCGCCCCAGGTTGCCCTTCATGACGCCACCGGGCAGCGCCTAGCGTACCTGGTTGAAAACCGCCTCGATGAGCGCCACCCCTTGAGCCCTTATCTTGGCCAGTGGACGGCGCCGCAATACGGCACCTTAGCGGCAGAAGACGGCCAAACCCTGCACTATCAGGTGTTCAAGCCGTCTACGCCGATGCCGCCACAGGGCTACCCGGCCATAGTGCGGGTTTATGGCGGCCCCCATGCGCAGCTGGTGGTCAACGCCTGGAGCGAGGCCAACCTCTGGACCCAATACATGGTGCAGCGCGGATATGTGGTGTTCCAATTGGATAACCGCGGCAGCTTCAACCGTGGCAAGGCCTTTGAAGATGCCATTTACCAGCAACTGGCGGTGGCCGAGCTTGCCGACCAAGTGCAAGGCGCCCAGTGGCTCAAAGCCCAGGGTTTTGTTGATGGCAGCCGGGTGGGCATCTACGGCCACAGCTACGGCGGCTTTATGACGTTAATGGCGATGTTCCGCTCAGGCGAGACCTTTGCCGCTGGGGTGTCCGGGGCGCCGGTAACCGACTGGTATCTCTACGACAGCCACTACACCGAGCGTTACCTCAATACCCCCCAGGCCAACGGCGCTGGCTATGAGCGCTCGGCAGTCTTTCCCTACACCGATGGCCTTGCAGGGGAGCTTCTTATCTACCACGGCATGGCCGACGACAACGTGCTGTTTAGCAACACCACCAAGCTTGCCAACCAGTTGCAGCAGCAGGGCAAACTGTTCGAACTGATGGCCTATCCTGGCGCCAAGCATTCCCTCTATGGCCGGGAAACCCGCATCCACATGTATAAAACCATCAGCCACTTCTTTGACCGCACCTTGGGGCGCGGCCTTATCACCGCCCCCAACCTCTGACCCAAGGCCGCCTCGCGCGGCCTTTTTTATCGCTATCTTTTTGATCCTTCCCGGTTTAGGCGCCCGAACTGTGGCCCAGATCATGCTCTCATGGCTGTTATAAAAATAAATATATTATACGGTATACGTAAATGCCTGGGCTTTACGACACCAAGAGGGTGGGATGGACAGACGACACTTTTTGCAATCCATGGCGGCCGCAACCGCCGCGTTGGCGGTGATGGATGCCAAGGCCGCCCCGGCGCCACTGTGGGGGGCGGTGAAAACGGCGCCCCTGGCGGATGTCGATTTAAGCGGGTACAGCCTGGTTTGCCATTTTGACGAGCAAGGTAAACGCTGGGCCGTCTATGAAGACTGGCAGCGTCAGGATGGTGCCCTGGTCTTTACCCAGGGCCAGCAGGCGCTAGTGCTGACCAAAAGGCTGGAGGCCACCTTTGCCGGCGATACCCCGCCTTACCTTGGCATGGCGCTTTCCAAAGTCGCCCTCAGCGATGCAGACCTGCTCGCCGATGCCCTGCTGGCCAACGGCGAGCCAGATGAAACTGCCGTGCGCACCGCCGCGCCGCCGCTCGCCTCCAAGCTCAACCCGGCCGAGTACGGCGGTCGCCTGCCCTGGAACAGCTTTGTGGGCACCCGCCAGTGCAACGACACCATGATGGTCTACCCCAATGGCCGCACCCGTACTTATCACCCGCGCCAAGTGCTTAAAGGCGCAGGCTCGGATGAGCTGGCCGCCAAGCGCTTTGAAGGGCTGGTAGGGGGCTGGATGCCAGCGGTGCATAAGGTGATCCCCTTGGGGGACGGCCGCTACTACGAGCTGCTGGTGTTTGCCGATGTGGACGCTACCGACACCTTTATTGCCCAAACCTGGCACCGCTCGGCGCTGATGGAAAAAGGCAAGGTGCTGGAGGTGCATTACGCCCACAGCTACCCGGCCTATCCGCCGCGCCGCGAGCCGCCGCCGGCCGCCGATTTCTACCGGGCGTTGCTGCGTTTTGCCGGCTACTGGCAACAGCAATTGGCCGACATGGCACCCTGCCAGCTGCCTGACCCCAGCTGGAGCGACATGGCCCGCTTTGCCTTTGCCCGTGAATTGGTGGTGCGCCCCGGTGGCACCTATCCCAAATACGGCGCCGTTGACCGTGACTACTACGGCCCCGAGTACGACGGCTTCCAAGACACCTTCACCAGCTCGCTCTACGCCAACCTCGAATGGGGCCGCTTTGCGCAAGCCAGTGCGGTGCTGGACCAATACTTCAGCGACTTTGTCTATGAGGACGGCATGATCAACATGCGCGGCCCCGAGACCGGCCAGTTCGGCCTGACCTTGTCGCTGCTGGCCCGTTATTTTCAGCTCACCGGCGACAAAGCCCTGCTGCAAAAGCACCGAGGCAAGATTGCGGCCACCGCCGCATTGCTGCTTGAGCTGCACGACGCCGCCCTGGCATTACCCAAAACGGCGCCGGGCTATGGCCTTATCCATGGCTGGAACGAGTCGGATGCCTGCCTGTTTGAAGACCCGTCCATTTGGTGGAAGCCCTATTACGCCAACAGCGCCATGACCGTTCGTGGCCTAGTGGATATCGCCGCCATCTGGCCAAAACTGGGGGGCGAACCGGCTCTGGCAGGGCGCTGGCGCCAGCGCGCCGACACCTTAAAGGCCCGCCTTGAAACCAGCATCAGGGCCAATATCCGCCACGATATGAGCCCGCCCTACATTGGCCCGCTGCCTGGGGTAGCGCTCACCTTCCGCCAGGCCCTTGCCCAGCAGCAACCCAGCGAGCAAGGCTGGCCGCACCGGGTTTATGCCGAGCTGCTGCACGCCGACGTGTTACCGGCGGATCTGGCCAACCTGGTGATCGATTGCATGCGCGCCTATGGCGCCACCAGCATGGGCGTGGTGGCCAATATCACGGCGCCGAACGACAAAGAGCGCAACCTGCTGGGCTTTATCTCCTACGGCTATGCTTTGCAGCTGCTGCGCCTGGGGCGGGTTGATGAGTACCTGCTGTTTATGTTCGCCCATCGCTACCACGCCCACACCCCCGGCAGCTGGACCGCCGGCGAGGTGAGCGATATCACCGGTGGCATGCCACTGTTTTGCATGCCGGCCCAGCTCACCATCCCGCTGCTGCTGCGCTGGGCGTTGGTGTTTGACGACGGCCCCCAGTTGCACCTGGCAAAGGCGGTGCCCCATGCCTGGTGGCAAAGCGGTAAAACCGTCGCCTGTGAGGCTATCCCCACCCCCTGGGGCAAGGTGGGGTATCGCCTGCAACTGCACTTGGGCGAGGGCCGCCTGAGTGGCACCGTCACGCTGCCTCAAAGGCTGCCTGAGGCGCTGACCCTGACCCTGCGCCTGCCCAAAGGTAAGCGTTGGCAGCAGTTGCTGGTGGGCGGCCAGCCGGCCGAAGCCTGTGGCCAGGATTGTTTTGTGATTCGCGGCAAGGCGGGGCAGGTGCTGGCGGTAGAGGGGCGGCTTGGCTGAGGGGGCCGGCCCCTGCTGCTGGCGGCATAACTTTGCTACCCTGTGGTCTTTTCGTCAGCAGCAAAGGCAACAGAGATGACCTATCACATTGGTACCCCAGGCTCGCCCTGGGGCGAGCAGGAAAAGGCCCAGTGGCTGGCCGAGCGCCATCTGCAGCGCAGCTACCAGGACGAAGTTGTCAGTCAGGTTCAGGCCCTGGCCGCAGGCTTGGAACTGGTGCAATACGGCGCCCTGAGTTACGACCCCGAGCGCTACCCGCTGCTGGCGCTCAAGTCCCCCAACTGGCAGCCGGGTAAACCCTATGTGCTGGTCACCGGTGGCATGCACGGCTACGAAACCTCCGGGGTGCAGGGGGCGATAGCCTTTGCCAGAGAGAAGGCCGGCCACTACGGCCAGTACTTCAACCTGCTGATCTGCCCCTGCATCAGCCCTTGGGGGTATGAGGTGATCAACCGCTGGAACCCGCTGGCGCTGGACCCTAACCGGTCTTTTATTGCTGACAGCCCGTCGGAAGAAGCGGCCGCCCTGCAAAAACTGGTTGCCGATATCGGGGCCGAATTTCTTTGCCATATCGACCTGCACGAAACTACCGACAGCGACGAGTCCGAGTTCCGCCCGGCCTTGGCGGCCCGCGACGGCAAAGCCTTTGAGCCCGGCACCATCCCCGATGGCTTCTACGTGGTTGACAACACCGAGTCCCCGCAGCCGGCCTTTCAGCAGGCCATTGTCGAAGCGGTAGCCAAGGTGACCCATATCGCCCCGGCCGACCCGGACGGCACCATCATTGGCTCCAAAGTGGTGGCGCCCGGGGTGATTGAATACCCGCTGAAAAAGCTGGGCCTGTGCGCCAGCGTAACCACCGCCCCCTATACCTGCACCACCGAGGTGTACCCGGACAGCCCCAAAGCAACCCCGGCCATCTGCAACGCCGCCCAGGTGGCAGCAGTGTGCGGCGCCCTGGAATTCCTGCTGGCCAGGTAATGCTCCCAAGGCCCGCCAACCCGTGACTTCTGGCACATTGTTGCGCCGCTAGCGGGCCGATAACCTTGCCAGGCAACCTACGCAAAAGGAGCCTGTCATGGTACTTGAGATACTCAAACACACCCCGCTGTGGGTTTACGGATTACTGCTGGGCTTGCTGTATCTGGGCGTGACCCAAACCCGCCCCCGCCAGCTTTCTCGCACCCGAGCCCTGATGCTGCCCATGGTCATGGTGGTGCTCTCGGCCCTTGGCCTTATCAGCAGTTTTGGCGCCACGGCGCTGCACCTGGGGCTGTGGCTGGCGGGCCTGGCGGTAACGGCACTGGTGGCGGGCGAGCTGTTCACGCTGGTTAAGGCGCGCTATCACGCCCACAGCGGCCAGTTTCATGTGGAGGGCAGTTGGTTGCCATTGCTGCTGATCCTCGGCATCTTCTTAACCAAGTACCTGGTGGGCGTGCTGAGCGCGCTGCACAGCCAGTTGTTGGCCGAGCCGGCCGTGGTGGCCATGCTCTGCCTGCTCTATGGGGTGCTAAGTGGCCTCTTTTTGGCAAGGGCCCGGCGCCTTTGGCGCCTGGCGCGCCAGCCGGAATAAATAGCCGGGCAGTGAAGCCTGGCGCGATGGAGAATCGATGAGAATTGCCGCTGTAGCGCTGCTGGCGCTGTTACTTCAGGCCTGCGCCAGCACGCCGCCGCCCCTTAGCCAAGACCCGCAATGCGAGGCAGAGTCCACCCTGGCCGGGGTGCTGGCGGGGCTTAAGTGGAATATCCGCAGCAAGGACTGGGACCAAGCCCGCAAGGACCGCAACTGGGCGCTGATGGCCCGCACCCTCTACCAAACCCAGAGCGAGCCGCGCCTCGCCGAAGGGCCCTTTCGTGACTTGGTCGAGCAGGTTCACGGCCTGGATCTGACCAGCAGTTTCAAAGATGAAATGCTGGCCTACAGCAGCGTGGTGGCGGCCCAGTGCGAGCTGCGCCGCGAAGGGCGCATCAGCTGGCCCCTGGCTAAGGTCAAGGCGCAGCTGCTGACCTGCCAACCCCAGCATATCGTGGCCAGTACCCAGGCCTGCCTGAAAAAGGTGCTGGCCGCCGACTAACCCCGTTTAGTTGCCAAAAAGCAGGCAGTCGGTGTCGCCTGCTGGGCAGGGTTTGGCATCCTCTGCCACCGGCACGCCTTGGCGGTAATGCTCGGTGCTGTAGAGCACGCCGCCGCTGTAACGGCGCTGCTCGCCGTCAAGCTCCCCATCTTGGTAGCGGCTCACTTCCTCCAGCAGGCCATTGGCGGCAAAGCGGTAAAAGGTGCCCTGGGGGCGGCCTTGCTGGTCGTACTGGGCCGTGCCCAGCAGGTAACCGGCCTCATCTTTGGCCTGCCACTTGCCCACCTGGTTGCCGGCCTGGTAGCGGCCATGCCAGAGCCGGGGGGCTTGCTCATAGGGGGCCTGGAAGACCCACTCGCCAGTGCGAAGGCCTTTTTCCATCAAGCCCTTACCCAGCAAGCGGCCGTCTTCATCGTATTGCAGCCACTGGCCGTGTTCCTGGCCGCGCCGGTAATGGGCAAGCAGCAACAGCTGGCCTGCCGGGGTTTGTTCGCGCACTTCGCCGTCGAGCTCGCCAGCCTGGTTGTAATGCTCGGTTTTAAGGGTTTGTTGGTGATAGTGCCAGGTGCCCACCTTGTTGCCTTGCTGGTATTGGCCTTCTGCCAGCAAGGTGCCCTCGCGGCTTTCGCTGTAGGGGCCATGGCGCTCGCCATTCTGGTAGTGGCTGCGGGTGATATGGCGGCGGCCTTGGAAATCGGTGTATTGCTCAAGCATCAGCCCCTGGCGGCGCCCGGCCAGGGTTTCTTGGCGGGTGATGGGCTGGTCGCCACCTGCAAAGGTTTCCACTAGGGTCCAGCGCCGGGCGTTATCGCTCTGGCGGCGCCGCTCAAGCTTGCCGTCTTTATAGTACTGCTCGGTTTCCAGGCGGTTTTTGCCCTGGTAGGCCAGGGTTTGGTGGTAGCTCAGGGTGCCGGCCTCGGTAAAGCGGCGGGTTTGGCTAAGGCGCCCTTGGCTGTCGTAGACCGCCAGCTCATTGAGCACCCCCGAGCTATAAAAGCGCTTTTGCTCACCGGTGCGTTTGCCGCCTTGGTAGTGCTCGACGCGCACCAGGGTGCCGTGCTTGTCAAAGCTTCGGGACTCGCCGTGCTGGCGGCCAGCCCGGTAGGCTGTTTCGTGGCTTAGGCTGCCGTCTTCGCGCCAGTCTTTGTCGGTGCCGTCGCGCCTGCCGTTTTTATAGAAGGTTTCGCTGCGCCGCTTACCGCTGCCCCAAAAGTAGGCCTGGCGGCCATCAAGCTGGCTGCGCGAGTTGTAGTGGCGAAGGGCGATCAGTTGGCCGCCTTCGCCATATTGCTTTTCTTCGCCCACTTGGCGGTCTTTGACATAGTGCTGCTCACGGCTGAGCTTACCGTCGCTGTTGTAGTAACTGACCACTCCGTTGATATAGCCCTGGCTGTCGCGCTGGCCTACCGCCTCAAGCTGACCGTTTTCATGAAAGTACCGGTAGGGGCCGACGGCCACGGCGCTGTTGATGTCCTGGCGGTCAAAACTGCCGACAAAGCGCTGCTGGCCGCTGCTTTTGTAGTAGATGGTGCCAAACCAGCGGCCGTCTTTTTCGGCCAGCGGCTCGGCCAGATAAAAGCTGGCCTGGCCGGGGGCGGTGCGGTTCCAGTGATCGTCCAGCCACACCTGGGCGGCGCTCACCTTCAGCGCCAGGGGCAGCAGCAACATCAAGATAAAACGCATGGTGGCTGTCCTCATGGCAGGGGCGGGAAATCGGTGGTCCATTGGCGCTGGTAGGGGACGGGTGCCACCACCAACTGCCGGGCTTTAACTGGCAGGCCGGCCACCCGCAGGTAACCGTCAACGCCGATGCTGGCCAGGGTATCGCCGGGTTTGGCGGGCATGCCGCTGTGGCCATCAAGTAGGGCCAGTGGCCGGCCTTCGCCATCCAGCAGCTGCAACCGGGCCAGGGTGGCCTCTACCGTGGCATTGCCATCCAGCCCGTCGATGTTGACCAGCCAGGGGCTGGCGGGATCGGCGCTAAAGGCAAGAGGCTGCCAGCCGGGCGTGCCGGTGCAGTCAAGGCGGGTGGTAACCGATTGGCCGTAAAAGTAGCGGCGTTTACCGTCGTCGGTGGCCAGCACCATTTGTTGCCCCGGCGCGGCAAAGCCAAGATAACCCGCCTCAGGCACGGCCGCGGGCTGCCAGGTAACGGGGTGGCCGTTCTCGCTAAAGCCCTTGTCGAGGCTTAGCTTGCACAAAGGCTGCCAGGCGGTGGGTAAGGTCAGCAGCAGCCCCTGGCCTTTATCCAGGTGCAGCGCCGGTTCCAGAGGGGCGCTGTCACTGCCTTCAAAGAGGGTCAATGCTTCGGGGGACGGGTAGTGGGGGTTGGCAAGGTAACGATTGGGGCTGATAAAACCCACTTGCCGGCGCAGCACCGGCTCGGAGCTTCGCTCCAGCACATAAAAGGTAACCTGGCCCGGCGCCTTATCCAGGTGAAACACTAGGCGCTCGGCGCCCTGGCCTGTGATGCTGGCGATGGCCTCTTTCTCTACCGGTTGCAGCCAGTCTGGCAGGGCCTTGGTATCGCTTTGCCAGTTCATGGTGCCTTGCAGGCCGTCAAAGCCCAGCAGCAGCCAACTGGTGGCGGTGTTGGTGTGGCTCAGGGTGAGCTCAAGGGGCGCGTTGGGCGACGAGCTTAAGGTGAGGATTTGGCCGCCAAGGCGCAGCTGCTGGGTTTTACCGGGCTGCAAGGTCAGGCTTTTGGCGCGCACTGTGGTGGTGTAGAGCTTGGCGTCGGCCCTGATGCTGGCAATGGCGGCGGGGTTTTCTTGCCAGCCGGTGCGAGCAAGGGAGGTGTCGATGCGGGCGATATCGCCGTAGAGCGGGTAGCGCGAGCGCTCCTGGATGAGCAAGGCGTCTTTTATCACCTGGCCGCCAGCGTCCAGCGCCTCGATGTTATCCAGCGCCAGCTCCTGGCGGTCCGGGTTGCCGGGTAAGAAGTAGCTTAGGCGCAAGTCGTCATGGCGCGGGTCGATGTAGCCCTCGGCGTAGAGGTGGTCGGTGGCCGGGGCATGGCTTTGCTGCTCGGGGGGCGTGGGAATGGCAAAGGGCTCGTCGTCCAGCTGCTGGTAGCTGGTGCGATAACTCAAGGAGGTGAGCGATCTGCCCTTGGGCGCCATCACCATCAAGGTGCGCAGCTGGCCGGTGATGCCAAAGCGCTCAAAAGGCGCCTCCATCACCAGGGCCATGTGGGTCAGCCAGGTGGTTTTTCTGTCAAATTGCAGGCGCCCGTAAAGGCGGGTTTGCTCGGCCTCGGCGCTGAAGTGGGCGTGTAGCTGCGAAGGGGTTACCTCGTCCACGGTGAGGGTGGCTCTGTGGCCCTGGATATCCGGCAAGGCCAGGGTGGCGCCCGGGGTGGCAGGAATGGCGCTGACAAAACCCGGCACCGCCATGCCCTGGCGCAACTGGCGGATAAGCTCGCTGCCGCCGCGCTCAAGGGCCTTTTGCCACAGAGCCTGGTCGTGGCCTTGAAGCGTGACCAGCGCGCCGCTTTTGGCGTCTACGGCCAGCTCAAAGCCGGCGGCCATCAACTGGCGCCATTCCTTGTCACCGCTGTTTGGCTGGTCGCTACGCAGCCGCCCTTGGCCACTGGCGTCCAGCGCCATGTAGTCGTTGGCGATATCAAAGCGCAGTACCTTGCCGGTTTCGGTGACCCGGTAACGCACCAGAGACTGGCTGTCCACGTGCTGGCTGGGGTAGTGGCCGTCCGGCTTGACCAGGGTGCTGGTCACTACCTGGTAGCTTTGCTCGTCCCCAAGCTTGGGGGAGAACACCAAATCGTCGTTGCAGCCACCGAGCAGCAGCAACGCCAGTAGCACCAAGGGCCTCATGGCTGCGCCTCAAGCGTGGCCTTGGCGGGCAACACCAGCAGCGTCATGGTCATCAGGGTCAGCACCATCTGGCTGGTGCCAGCCAGGATACAGGCCAGCATCAACTGCCAGGCCTCGCCCTCAAGGCTGAGTACCCACTGGCAAAGGCCGATAAGGGCCGACAACCCCAGATAAGTGCCGATAAATGGCGCCTTGGCCAGCCCGGCGTTATTGAGGCGCTTGACCACCAGCACCAGCCAGTAGATGACGGTGGCGGCAAACAGCAACACCATGGCCATGGTGGCCACCGTGAGCATGACAAGGCTGAGGCTCGCCATCCACGACAGCAGCGCCCCCACCACCAGCACCACCAAGGCCATTACCAGGTTTTTGTAGAAAAAGGCGCCGGCACTGATCTGGGTGCTGGCGGCTCGTGCCGGATTCAATGCCGCCAGTGGGTGGCGGCCAATGCCGGGCCTGAAGGCGGCAACAGCCACCAGGGCGAAGCATGTTGCCAGCGTCACCAGCCCCAGCGCGAAAAGGTAGGGCTGGGCGCCGTCGTTCAAGGCGTTCTCGAAGTTGGAGTTCATGCCTGCCAGGCGCCTTGGCAGCCGGGTCAGCACGTAACAGCCGAAGGCCAGCAACGGCGCCAAAAAGCGCCCACAAACACCCCGCGCCAGCAGGTAGCAAATGGCCAGCATCGGCAGGTCGCCCAGTACCCAGGTCGGCTGAAAGAATTCCAGCAGCACTTGCAGCTTGTTGACGATGAAGGGGTCAGTGCCGTTACGGTCTGCGTTTTCGATGACACTTATCAGGTAACGCTGGCCCAGGGTGCTGGACAGTTCCAACTGCAACAGCAGGGTCAGGCCGATAAAAAAGCGGGTTCTGTCGAGGCTTTGGCGGGGGGCGAGGAAAATATCCTTGAGGATTGCCAGCATGTGTCCGTCCGTGGGCTTGAAGGTGGCGGCATGATAGGGAATTTCCCCAGGCAGGACCAGCCAGGCCGGGTAGGTTGCACCTTTGCTCCGTTAAGTGGCTGGCCCTTTGCTGCAAAAGTGAGCGAAAACGCCGTTTTTTCAAGGCCGGCCACTATCTTCCTTTGCTAAACAGCCACTTCCTTTCTAGTCTTTGGCCTATCCAAGCCCGCCAAGAAGGCCTTATGGCAACCCGAATTCTTATCTGCGACGACTCAGGGATGGCCCGCAAGCAAATGGCCCGTTCCCTGCCCGCCGACTGGGAGGTCGATGTCCAGTTTGCCAAGGATGGGCGCGAAGGCCTGCAATTGATCAAGGCCGACAAGCCCGAGCTGCTGTTTCTGGATCTCAACATGCCCGACGTGGACGGCTACCAGGTGCTGGAGGTGCTCAAACGCGCCAACATCCAGCTGCCGGTGATCGTGGTGTCTGGGGACATCCAGGAAGAGGCTCACCGGCGGGTAAAAGCCCTGGGGGCACTGGATTTCATCAAAAAACCCATGGCCGCAGACAAACTGCTGGCGGCCCTGGAGGCCACCGGCCTTTACCGAAAAGCCGCCGCCAAAGCGCCCGAGGCGGCGCCCGCCCCCCCGGTGGCCGAACCGCAGCGCCAACAGCGCCCGGCCCTGGAGTTGTCTCCCGAGCTTCGCGACGGTTACCAGGAAGTGGTGAACGTGGCCATGGGCCAGGCCGGTGCCATGCTGGCCCAGATGCTGGGGATCTTCGTCAAGCTGCCTATCCCCAAGGTTGACCTCTTGGAGCTCAGCGAAATGCAGATGGCGCTGCAGTCGGCCATGTCAGACCGGGTTTCTGCCATCTGCCAGGGCTTTATCGGCCCGGGGCTGTCTGGTGAGGCATTATTGCTGCTGGACGACGCCGACCTGGGCGATCTGGCCCGGCTGCTCAAATACGAGGGCGAGTTGACCCCGGCGGTGGAAGTGGAGCTGCTGACCGACATCGCCAATGTGCTGACCAGCGCCTGCCTTGCCGGCCTTGCCGAGCAGCTGGACGTGCGTTTTTGCCAAGGCCACCCCACGGTGCTTGGCCTGCATCGAGACCTGCACGAGCTGCTGCGCCACGCCAAATCCTGGCAGCGGTTGCTGGCGGTGGAGATAAGCTACGGCCTGGAGGACTACAAGCTCACCTTCGACTTGTTGATCCTGCTGACCGAATCGTCCCTGCATACCCTCAATTTCAAAATCGCCCACCTGCTGGAGTAACTGATGAGCGCGCTTTCCGAACTCAACGAGATCCATTGGCTGGTGGAGCTGTTGCAGAATGTCGATGTGGGCATGATGGTGCTGGACCGCGACTACAAGGTGCAGAGCTGGAACGGCTTTTTGGAAAACCACAGCGGCATGTTGCCAAGCCAGGTCAAAGACCGGGTGCTGTTTGACGTCTTTCCCGAGTTGGAGCGGCCCTGGTTCGAGCGTAAGGCGGCCATGGTCTTTACCCTCAAAAGCCGCGCCTTTGTCACCTGGGAGCAGCGCCCCTACCTGCTGCGGTTCAACAACTACCGGCCCATCACCGGCACCGCCGAGTTCATGTACCAGAACGTCACCTTGTTCCCCATCACCGGCCTGACCGGCGATGTGACCCACATGGCGGTATTGATCTACGACATGACCGATCTGGTGCTGGCCCGTCAGGACACCAGCAAATAAAGGAATACCCCAAAGCCGCCAAAGAGGCAGGCGCCCAGCAGCAGGGTGATCAATAACGAAGGTGGAGCCTGGTGAGGTGTGGCGAGCCGGTCCTGGCTCGGCTTTGACGCGGCGGTTTTAGCCATGGGAATCCTTTCCATGTATATAACGAATTGATTATTAACAACTATTGCAATCCATGCCATAGCGGATACTAGTGCAGCGACGCCGCTTTGCCAAGTTAGGCGTCGCTGCATTAGCCCGGCCCGAATTAGCCGGTGTTACGCATACCGGCGGCAATACCGGCCATGGTGACCATCAACGCCTGTTTGACCGGCTCTGGCGCCGTCTCCGAAGCCCGGGCCCGGCGCAACAACTCCGCCTGCAGGATGTTGAGCGGGTCGGTGTAGGGGTTGCGAAGCTTGATGGACTCTTGCAGCCAGGGGTCCTGGTCCATCAGGAACTCTTCCTTGGACAAGGTCAGCAGGGTGTGAATGCCCTCGTGGAGCAGCGCCCGCAGCTGTTTACCCAGCGGCCACAGGTGCTCCGGAACCAGGCGCTGATCGTAATAAGCCGACAGCTCCGAGTCGGTCTTCATGTACACCATCTCCAGCATATCCAGCCGCGCCTTGAAGAAGGGCCAGCGTTGGTAGAGGGTTTCCAGCTCCTGCTGGCGGCCAGCCTCAATCATGTTACGAAGGGCCTGGCCGGCGCCCAGCCAGGCCGGCAGCATCAGCCGGTTTTGGGTCCAGGAGAAGATCCAGGGAATGGCCCTAAGCGACTCCACACCGCCATCGGGGCGGCGTTTGGAGGGGCGGCTGCCAAGAGGCAGGCTGGCCAGCTCCTGCTCGGGGGTGGCGGCGCGAAAATAGGGCACAAAGTCCTTATGGCCGCGCACCACGGCCCGGTAGGCGGTGCAGGCGTCGTCGGCCATTTTGTCCATCACCTCGCGCCAGCTTTGCTCGGGCTCGGGAGGCGGCGACAAGCGCGCTTCCAAAATGGCGGTGATGTAGATCATCAGGCTGTTCACGGCAATGGCCGGTTGGCCGAACTTGAAGCGGATCATCTCCCCTTGCTCGGTAACCCGCAGGCCGCCGTCCACCGAGCCTGGCGGCTGCGACAGAATGGCCCCCTGGGCCGGGCCGCCGCCGCGGCCAACGGTGCCGCCGCGGCCGTGGAAGAGCCGCAGGCTGATGCCCCGTTCCTTACCGATATTCACCAGCGCTTCCTGAGCCCGGTACTGGGCCCAGGCGGCGGCAATCACCCCGGCGTCCTTGGCCGAATCCGAGTAGCCAATCATCACCTCCTGGTGGTGGTTGGCGTAGTCGCGGTACCAGGGCACGTCCAGCAGCGCCGTTATCACATCGGCGGCGTTGTTGAGATCGTCCAGGGTTTCAAAGAGCGGCGCTATGGGCATGGCCCACCGCATGCCAGCCTCTTTAAAGAACAGCGCCACCGCCAGCACGTCCGAGGGCTGGGAGGCCATGGAGATGATGTAAATGCCCAAGGCTTCTTTGGGCTGGCGGGCCACCACCGCAAAGGTGTCCAGCACCTCCTGGGTGTCGGCGCCCGGTTGCCAGTTGCGGGGAATAAGGGGCCGCTTGGAGTTGAGCTCGGCCAGCAAAAACTGTTGGCGCTTGGCTTCGTCCCATTCGAGGTAGGAGCCCAGGCCAAGATAGCGAGTGACTTCGTCTACGGCCTCGGCGTGGCGGCCCGAGTCTTGGCGGATATCGAGGCGAATGAGGTTCAGGCCGAAGCAGCGGGCGCGGATGATCATATCCAGCAGCGGGCCGTCGGCGATTTGCTCCATCTTGCACTCGTAGAGGCTCTTGTGGACCGCCAGCAGTGGCTTGAGGAAGTCCTCGTCCTGCCAGAGGATGTTGTCGCTGTCGGCCTGTTCGCCGCGCAGGGTCGCCTCGATGTAATCGATGGTGTTGCGCAGCTGGCGGCGCACTTTGCGAAGGGCCACCCGGTAGGGCTCCTTGCTGTTGTCGCCCATGGCCATGACTTCGCTATTGGCCTGGTGCATGGACAGCTCGGAGATAAGCGGGCTGATGTCGCGCAGGAACAAATCGGCCGCCGTCCAGCGAGCCAGCAGCAGCACCCGCTCGGTGATTTTGGCGGTCACATTGGGGTTGCCGTCGCGGTCACCGCCCATCCAGGAGGCAAAGCGCACCGGGCTTTTCTCCCAGGGCAGTTCCAGCTCGAACTGGCCCAGCTTGGCGTTGCACTGGCGGATAAAGTCCGGCACTGCGTCCCACAGGGCGTTTTCTACCGTGGCAAAGCCCCATTTGGCCTCATCCACCGGGGTGGGGCGGGCGGAGCGAATTTCATTGGTGTGCCAGGCCTGGGCAATGAGCTGGCGCAGCCGGTCTTGCCACTTTTGCTGCTCGCTGGTGCCAATGTTGGGGTTCTCAAGGGCCTTGAGGCAGTCGGCAATCTCGTCGTATTTGACGATGAGGGTGCGGCGGGTCACCTCGGTGGGGTGGGCGGTGAGCACCAGCTCGATGTCCATCTCCTTGAGCACCTGGGGCAGTTTGGCTTTTTGCTCGGCATTAAGGCCGGCCAGCAGTTCGTCGAGGCGGCGGCCGACGCTGTCCATGTTGTTGGTGACGCTAAAATGCTGCTCGGCGATGTTGGCCAAATTCAAAAACTGGTTAAAGGCCCGGGCCACTGGCACCAGCTCGTCGTCGGGCAGGCTGGTGAGGGTTTCCAGCAGCTCGTCGCGCCGGGCGCGGTCGCCAAAGCGGGCAGCCTTGGCCAACTGGCGAATGGCCTCGATGCGATCGAGATAAGCCTCGCCCTGATCGTGGGCGATGGTCTGGCCCAGCATGTCGCCGAGCATGTGAACTTGTCGTTTCAGGGCGCCGTATTGGTCAGCCATGAGAATCCTCCTTCAATAACCGAGGGTCGTATTGACGACATGGTTAAGCGCCGTGCCTTGGCGCATTGCAAGATAGTTTTGATAGACCACCCTGGCCAAATCGTTACCGCTTGTGATGCTGGCGTTGTGGGGAGTGACTGTTATGGTTGGATGCCGCCAGAACGGGTGCTGGCGGGGTAGGGGTTCTTGGATAAACACATCGAGGCAGGCGCCGCGCAGCTGGCCGCCGTCAAGGGCTGCCAGCAGGGCCTGCTCGTCAAGCTGGGCGCCGCGCCCAACATGAATAAGATAAGGGGCGCTATTGAGCCGGGCAAAAAAGGCGCCGTTCATCAGCCCCTGGGTTTGGGGCGTTAGCGGCAGCAGGCACACCAGATAGTCGAGCCCGGCAAGAAAATCGCCAAGGGCTGCCTCGCCGCTAAAGCAGTCGATGCCCGGCAGCTGCCGGGGGCTGCGGCTCCAGCCTTTGACGCTAAAGCCAAGGCCGGCAAGCTGGCCCGCCACATAGCCGCCCAATTGCCCAAGGCCCATCACCCCAACGCAGCCGCCCCGGCGATAATGGCGCTGCTGCCAATCTTGGTTGGCTTGGTCGCTGGCCATGGCCTGCCACTGGCGCTGCTCGGCAAGGATGGCCAGCAGCACGTAATCACGCATATCGGTTTTGAGGTTGGGGCTGATGGTGCGACAGAGCGTCACCCCGGAAGGCATCTCGGCGGCCAGGCCGTCGACCCCGGCGCCCAGGCTTTGCACCACTTTGAGATTGGGAAACTGCGCCAAGGCGCCGGCTGGCGGCTGCCAGGCAACAGCAAACGCTACGGTCTGGGGAGCGGGGCAATCGGGCCACAGCTGAATATCCAACTGCTCATCCAGCGCCTTTAGTCGCTTGGCCAAACCCTCGCCGCCGCGCCCCGGCAGCACCAGTGCCAGGCTCATGCGCCGTCACCGGGTTGGCGTTTACGCAGCTGCACCACCTTGCGGCGGCCCTTGCGGGCGCGAATATTGAGCACTTCCACCCCCAGCGAGAAGGCCATGGCGAAGTACACGTAGCCTTTGGGGATGTCCAGGCCAAAGCCTTCGCCGGTGAGGGTAAAGCCCACCAGAATCAAAAACGACAGGGCCAGCATCTTGATGGTGGGGTGGCGGTCGACAAAATCGCCGATGGCCTTGGCTGCCAGCATCATAACCACTACCGACAGCACGATGGCGATGATCATCACCTCAATATGGTTGGCAAGGCCGACGGCGGTGATCACCGAGTCTAGGGAGAAGACGATATCGATAATGGCAATTTGCACCAGGGTGGCGGCAAAGGCGGCAGACTTGGGGGCTTCGTGGCTCTCTTGCTCGCCCTCCAGGCTGTTGTGGATCTCATGGGTGCTTTTCCAGATAAGGAATAGCCCGCCGAGAATAAGGATGCTGTCGCGACCGGTCACCGCGAAATCGCCAATTTCAAACCAGGGGCTGGTCAGCCCCATCACCCAGGACAGGCTCAGCAGCAACAGGATGCGGGTCAGCATGGCCAATCCCAGGCCAAGCAGGCGCCCCTTTTGCCGTTGCTGCTCGGGCAGCCTGCCTACCAGCACCGAGATAAAAATGATGTTGTCGATGCCAAGGACGATCTCAAGCAGGGTTAGGGTCGCCAAGGCGGCCCAGGCGCTGGGATCGGTTAACCATTCCATGATGTAAACCTGTTGTTAAAAGACAACGCTTCCCCGATGTTACGTGAGACACAGCCGCTTGACCATGCCTTGCACCAGTTCCATGGCCGGGCCTATCTGATCCATGGCCATAAACTCGTCGGGCTGATGGGCCTGGCGGATGGAACCCGGGCCCAGCACCAGCACCTCGCTGCCCAGGCTGGCAAAGAAGGGGGCTTCGGTGGCGTAGTTGGCGGTTTCCACCGGTTGGCCCAGCAGCCGGCTGACTTCGTCTTTCCAGGGCCCATCCGGGCTGACAAAGGCCGGGCAGGGCTCGTGCAGGTGCTGCCACTGCAAGGCGCCGGGATGTGCTTTTTCTACATTTGACAGCTTTTCTTTCAAAAGCCCTTCTAATTCGGGAATGCTCATGCCCGGCAGCGGGCGCATGTCGATATGCAGCTCGCAGCAGCCGCAGATGCGGTTGGCGTTGTCGCCGCCGTGAATGTGGCCGAGGTTCAGGGTCGGGTAGGGCACCGCGAAGTGATGGTCGCAGTAGCGCTCGGCCAACTCCTGTTTGAGCACAATCAAATCGCCCAGCACGCCGTGCATCAGCTCCATGGCGTTAAGGCCGGCGCCGGGGTCTGATGAATGGCCACTCTTGCCGGTAATGCGGATACCGGCGCTGATATGGCCCTTATGGCGGCCGATGGGTTTGAGCTCGGTTGGCTCCCCCACCAGGGTCAGGGCCGGGCTGAACGGGGCAGCCTCGGCCAGGCGGCGGGCCCCTTCCATAGAGGTTTCTTCATCGGCGGTGGCGGCGATACGCAGCGGCGCCTTGAGTTGGCTTAAATCCATGCCCTCCAGGGCCGCCAGCACCAGGGCGAAAAAGCCCTTCATGTCGGTGGCACCCAGGCCAAACCATTTGCCGTCGGCTTCGGTCATTGCCAGTGGATTTTTATTCCATCGGCCCTCGTCGAAGGGCACGGTGTCGGCATGGCCTGCCAGCAGCAGGCCGCCAGGGCCACTGCCCAGCTCGGCCCACAGGTTCAACTTGTTGTGGCCCACCGGCTGCAAGGTCACCTTAAAGCCCAGAGTCTCGCACCACTGGGCCAATTGCTCGATCACCGCCTTGTTGCCGGTATCCAGCGCCGGATCGGTGGCCGACACCGAAGGCAGGGTCAGCAACCGGTTAAACATCTGCGCCAGAGAGGGTAATTTCTGCATGAATAAATTCCCGGTGGTGTTGCATTAAAATTTAGGTTTGGGTAGTCTATCGAGCATTGAATTAAAATCCACCATCCAGGGATAAAAATGTTTCAACCGATGCGACGATACAACTGCGTATTCCATTGAATCCGGGACCGCTTTTTTAAAGCCTGCCCGGGAGCAGGCGCGTTGCATCAGGCTTCACTACTGCTCATCTAGACTTGGTGTCATTGATTCTTGAGAGCTGTTGCCATGTTGAAAACCCTTATTATTGGTGGCGCCGGTTACACAGGCCAGGAACTGTGCAAACTGGTTACCTCCCATCCCCAGCTGAAACTCGGACATGTCTTTGCCTCCGCCGGCTCCAAAAATGCCGGTGAGCCGCTGCCTTTGGGCATCAAGGGCGTGATTGAAGACGGCAACCTCGAAGCCATCCTGGCCGCCGCCAAAGACGCCCAGGTGATCCTGCTGGCCACCCCCCATGAAGCCTCTGCTGAGCTGGTGCCGGATTTGGTCAGGCACAGCGACGCGCTGATTGTGGACTTGTCCGGCGGCTTTCGCCTGGACGCCTCAGCTTATCCCAAATGGTACGGCTTCGAGCACCCCTCAAAGGATCTGCTGGCCGGCGCCGTTTACGGCCTGGTGGGCTGGAACGATGACGCCATCAAAAAAAGCCGCCTGATTGCCGCCCCTGGCTGTTACCCCACCGCCAGCCTGCTGGCCCTCAAACCGCTGATGAAAGCGGGCCTTATTGATGGCCTGCCCATTATCAATGCGGTCAGCGGTGTATCCGGTGCCGGTAAATCCAATAAGCCCCACACCCAGTTTTGTGAGGTGAGCCTCAGCGCCTACGGGGTGCTGGGCCATCGCCATCAGCCGGAAATTGCCCAGCACCTGGGCTGCGACCTCATTTTTACCCCGCACCTGGGCGCCTTTGACCGCGGCATCCTGGCCACCATCACCGTGCCGGTGAAGGCCGGTACCACCCAGGGCCAGTTGGACGCGCTCTACAACGACTGTTACGGCAATCATCCGTCGGTACAGCTGACCGGCAATCTTCGGGAAAAATCCCCGGCCATCAAGAACGTGGCCTATACCCCTTATGCACAAATCGGCTGGGCGGTGGACGAGACCCGCAACTTGGTGGTGCTGTCGTCTGCCATCGACAACCTGCTCAAAGGCGCGGCAAGCCAGGCAGTTGAGTGCATAAATACGCACTTCGGATTCAAGCTCCGGCCGCTGCCGGGCTACGGTTGGGAGGCCCTATGAAGCCGCTGGTAGTGAAAATCGGTGGCGCCGTACTGGACGCTGGCCAAGCCCTGGAAAGCCTGCTCAGTGCCTTGGTGGCCATCAAAGACCGCCCGGTAGTGCTGGTGCACGGCGGTGGTGACCGGGTTGACCAGGTGCTGAAACAAGCCGGTATCGAGCCCCGTAAGTTCAACGGCAAGCGCATTACCGATGCCGCCAGCCTGCCACTGGTGGTGGGCACCCTGGCCGGTGAAATCAACAAAACCCTGGCCGCCAAGATGCGTGCCTTAGGCGGTGAACCTGTTGGCCTGTCCCTGGCCGACGGCATCGCCTTTGCCGAACCGGCCGGGCAAGAGTGGGGCGCCGTGGGCGTACTCACCGAAGGTTCCGACACCCTGCTGTCGTTGTTGCTGCAAGGCGGGTTCATCCCGGTGGTGAGCTCCATTGCGGCCAGCAAAGGCGGGGATCTTTTGAATATCAATGCTGATGAAGCGGCGGCCAAGGTGGCCGAACTTCTGGATGCCGAGTTGGTGCTGCTCAGTGACGTACCCGGCGTGCTTGATGGCAACAAACAGCTGATCCCGTCGTTGACGGCGGCTGATATTGCTGCCCTCAAGGCCGACGGGGTGATCAACGGCGGCATGGTGGTGAAGGTGGACGCGGCGCTGTTTGCCGCCGGGAAACTGGGCCGGGCGGTACGCCTTGCCTCCTGGCGTGACCCCCAGTCCATCAGCAACGCCGCCCTTGGCACCCAGATCGCACCCTGAGGACGACATGAAACACTTATTGACAGACTTTGACTGGACCGAAGGCGAACTGAAGGCGCTTTTACAAAAGGCAGCGACCGTAAAGGCCAAGCCAGCCGACTACGCCCAGGCCCTGGCCGGCAAGTCGGTGGCAATGATTTTTGAAAAGCCCTCCCTGCGCACCCGGGTCACCTTCGAGCTGGGCGCCCAGCAGTTGGGCGCTTTTGTGGTCTATCTTGACCAGAACCATGGCGCCCTGGGTAAGCGTGAGCCGGTGGGGGATTTTGCCCAGAACCTGTCGTGCTGGGTGGACTGCATCGTGGCCCGTACCTTCAGCCAGACCACCATTGATGAGCTGGCGGACAAAGGATCGGTGTCGGTGATCAATGCCCTGTCTGACCGTTACCATCCCTGCCAGGCCCTGGCCGACATGCTGAGCCTGTACGAGGTGTTCGGCAAGCTCGAAGGGGTGAAGCTGGCTTATGTGGGGGACGGTAATAATGTCACTCAATCGCTGATGATACTGTCCAAGCTGTTGGGCGTAGAGATGGTGATTATCACTCCCAAAGGCTGTGAGCCGGCGGCGGACATCGTTGAAGCCACCGGCTTTACCGTGACCGACGACCTTGCTGCTTTGGAAGGGGTAGATGCCATCTACACCGACACCTGGGTCTCCATGGGGGACGACAAGGATCCGGAAGACGTGCTGCGCACCTTCCTGCCTTACCAGGTGAACAGCGAGATGATGAAAAAATACGGGGCCAAGGCCTTCATGCACTGCCTGCCTGCCTACCGCGGCAAGGAAGTGACCACCGAAGTGCTCGAGGGCCCGCAATCTATCGTGCTGCGCCAGGCCGAGAACCGCCTGCACGTGCAAAAAGCCGTTTATTTGAAGCTTCTTAAAGAGGATTAATACAGATGTCTGTATCCAAAGTGGTATTGGCCTATTCGGGCGGTCTCGACACCTCAGCCATCGTGCCGTGGCTCAAAGAAAACTACGACTGCGAAGTGGTCGCCTTCGTGGCCGACGTAGGCCAGGGCGCTGAAGAGCTGGAAGGCGTGGAAGCCAAGGCTTTGGCCTCTGGCGCCTCCGAGTGCCACATTGTCGACCTCAAAGAAGAGCTGGCCAACGAGTACATCTGGCCGATGCTCAAGGCCGAGTCCATCTACGAAGACGACTACATGCTGGGCACCTCCGTGGCCCGCCCGGTGATCGCCAAAGCCCAGGTGATGGTGGCCCGTAAAGTGGGCGCCGACGCCCTGGCCCACGGCTGTACCGGTAAAGGCAACGACCAGGTGCGTTTCGAGTCCTGCTTCGCCGCCCTGGCCCCTGATCTTAAAGTCATCGCCCCCTGGCGCGAGTGGACCATGCGCAGCCGTGAAGAGCTGCTCAACTACCTGGACGAGCGCAACATCCCCTGTAGCGCCAGCCTGACCAAAATCTACAGCCGCGACGCCAACCTGTGGCACATCTCCACCGAAGGTGGCGAGCTGGAAGACACCTGGACCACCGCCGGCGTTAACTGCTGGGCCTGGACCGTTGACCCCAAAGAAGCCCCGGACACCGCCGAAGTGGTGGAGCTGGATTTTGACGCCGGCATACCGGTATCTCTGAACGGCCAGAAGTTGTCCGGCGCTGCCCTGATTGAAAAACTCAACACCATCGCCAGCGCCCACGGCGTGGGCCGGGTCGACATCGTTGAGAACCGTCTGGTGGGCATGAAGTCCCGCGGTTGCTACGAGACCCCTGCCGGTACCGTACTGTTGGCCGCCCACCAGGCGCTGTCGCACCTGGTACTGGACAAGGTCTGCTCGCAACACCTGAAATACCTGGGCCTGCAATTTGCCCAGCTGCTCTATGACGGGCGTTGGTTCACCCCGCTGCGCGAAGCCATTGTCGCCGGCGTTGAGAGCCTCAACCAGGAACTGACCGGCAAGGTGAAAGTGGAGCTCTATAAAGGCCGCGCCACCGTGCTGGGCAGCGAGTCGCCCAACAGCCTGTTCTCCGAAGCCTTCGCGACTTTCGGCGCCGATGAGGTGTACAACCAGAAAGACGCGGCCGGTTTCATTCGTCTGTACAGCCTGCCAGCGCGCATCAAAGCGCTGAAGAAAGAGGGTAAATAACATGGCGGCGCTCTGGGGAGGTCGTTTTGAGCAAGGTGCCAGCGAGGCCTTTGCGCGGTTCAATGCCTCTTTACCTGTCGATTGGCGATTTTGGGCCGAGGACATCCAAGGCTCCCAGGCCTGGGCGGGTGCCCTGGCCGACGTGGGTGTACTGACCCAGAGCGAAGCCGAGGTGCTGCAAGGCGCCCTTGGCAAACTGGCCGGTCAGCTGGCCAGTGACCCCAGCCCGCTGCATGCCAGTAGCGAAGAAGACATCCACAGTTTTGTGGAGTCTTGGCTGATCAATGAAGTGGGCGATCTTGGCAAAAAGCTGCACACCGGCCGTTCCCGTAACGACCAGGTGGCTACCGATTTTCGGCTTTGGTGCCGTAACCGTGCCCGTGGCCTGCTGGGCGAGGTCTACCAGACCCTGGAGATCATGGCGGTGCTGGCCGAGCGCGAGCACGGCACCTTGATGCCGGGTTATACCCACCTGCAACGGGCTCAGCCGGTGACCTTCGGGCACTGGGTGATGGCTTATGCCGAGATGCTGGAGCGCGACGCCGAGCGCCTGGAAGACGCCATCAAGCGGGTGAATGTCTGCCCGCTCGGTTGCGGCGCCCTGGCCGGCACCGCCTATCCCATCGACCGGGATAAGCTGGCCAAGGAGCTGGGTTTTGACCGGGCTGCCCGTAACAGCCTGGATGCCATCTCCGACCGCGACTTCGTGCTGGAACTGCTGCAGGTGGCCTCCACCTCCGGTTTGCACCTGTCACGGCTGGCCGAAGACCTTATCTTCTTTGGCACCGGTGAAGCGGGTTTCGTGAAGTTTTCTGACACTGTCAGCTCCGGCTCGTCCCTGATGCCGCAGAAGAAAAACCCCGACGCCCTGGAGCTTATCCGTGGCAAAAGCGGCCGTATCTTTGGCTCCATGGCCGGTTTTGCCATGACCGTCAAAGCCCTGCCCTTGTCTTACAACAAGGACCTGCAGGAAGACAAAAACGGCCTCTTCGACGCCCTGGACACCTGGAGCGACTGCCTGCTGCTGACCCGTGAAGTGCTGGCCACCATCGAAGTGAACAAGGAAGCCTGCGCCAAGGCGGCCGCCGGAGGCTACTCCAACGCCACCGAACTGGCCGACTACCTGGTGGCCAAGGGCATCCCGTTCCGCGAAGCCCACCACATGGTTGGGGTGCTGGTGCGTATGGCCATCGAGCAGCAACTGCCCCTCGAAGCCCTGCCGCTGGCCCAGATGAAGCAAGTGGCAGAGGTTATCGAAGACGATGTCTACCCGGCGCTGGATTTGTTGGCGGCGCTGGAAAAACGCTGCGCTCAAGGCGGTGTGTCGCTGGCGCGCCAACAGGAAGCCATCAAGGCCTTTAATGGCCGCCTGGCTGCCAAGGCGGTGCGCCGCGCCAACCTCGAAGACGTGGATGCCATCGTCAAGCTGATTGGCCACTGGGCCGGCGAAGGTGAAAACCTGCCCCGTTCCCGGGAAGACATCATCCACTCCATCCAGGATTTTGTGGTGGCAGAAGTGGACGGCAAGGTGGCCGGTTGTGCCAGCCTGTACATCTACTCCACCGGCCTTGCCGAGATCCGCTCTTTGGGGCTGAACGAAAACGCCCACGGCAAAGGCCTTGGCCAAGCCATGGTGCAGATCCTGATGGACGAAGCCAGGTCGCTGAAACTCAAGCGCGTTATCGTGCTGACCCGGGTGGCGGGCTTCTTCGACAAGCAGGGCTTCAAGGTGATCTTCAAGGACACCCTGCCCGAAAAGGTGATGAAGGACTGCAAGCTCTGCCCGCGCCAGGACAACTGCGATGAAATCGCCATGGAGCACCGGCTCTAACGAATAAAAAACCCCGCTTCGGCGGGGTTTTTTATTGCCCGAAATGCAGCACGATACGGGCGCCGCCCAAGGGCGAATCTTCCAGGCGCAGCTCGCCGCCGTGCAGGTGCATGATACGGGCGCACATGGCGAGCCCCAGGCCCAGGTGCGGCGCCTGATCCTGGCTGCGGGCGCTGTCGCCCCGGTAAAAAAGCTGGGTAGCGCGCTGTTTTTCTTCTTCGCTAAGGCCGGGGCCGTCGTCTTCCAGATACAAGGCGTCGTCTTGCCAGCCCAGGCGGATCTGCGCTTTGGCGTAACGCTTGGCATTATCCAACAGGTTTTGCAGGCAGCGGGTTAAAAGGTGCGGGTCGGCGGCCAGGGTAGCCGGCAGGGCGCCGCTGATCTGCACCGCTTCCCCTGCCAGTAGCTTTGCCAGAAAAGCGGGCAGGGCAATGGTTTGGCGCTGGATGCTGTCCACCGCCTCCAGTTCGTGGAACTGGCTCCAGTGGTCGATGATCTGTTCCAGGTAATCGAGGTCGGCCTTGATGCTGTCGGAATGAGGGCCTTTGCCATTCATGGCCAGGGCAAAACGCAGCCGGGTCAGAGGGGTGCGAAGGTCGTGGCTGACGGCGCGAGTCATCAGGGCTTGGTCGGCCAGCAGCTGCTCGATGCGCTGGGCCATCCGGTTAAAACTCTGGGCCAAGTCCGACAGATAACCGCCGCGGCGCACCTTCACCCTTTGCTGCCAAAAACCGCGCCCGAACGCCTGGGCGGCCTTTTTTAAGGCGGCAAGCTCGCGGGCCAGCGGCCATTGCCACAGCAGCACAAAGAGCGCCAGCAGAATGAAAAACAGCGCTTCCAGGCCAAAGCTGCTGGCTCGGGGGCCTTCCTCAAAAGGGCCTATCAGCAGCAACTGGCTGCCTTGGGGAGTGAGTAGGAAGTCTTGCTTGCCTTGGGTTAGAGGCAGAATTTGCTCTTTGCTCAAAGGCGCGGTGAGCTGGATATCGCTTGGGCTTAGCAGCTTTGCCTTGACTCCGTGCTGGTCAAGGTAGGCCTGCCACTGCTCGGCCGGCAGCGGGGCCAAGTCACTTTTTATCAGCCGTACCAGTTGCACCTGGCTGGCGGTGGCTGGTGCCGGTTCACTGTTAATGTGCTGCCAGAGCTGGTCCAGGCCGTAGCCCAGAGACAGCAATGCCAGCGTCAGCAAGCCATAGAGGCTGATAAAAAGGCGTTTCATAACCAGGAGTCGGGTGCGAACAGGTAGCCGTGGCCCCAGATGGTTTTGATGCGGGTAGGGCTGTCGCTGTCGTCCCCCAGTTTTTTACGCAGCCTGGAAATGCGTTGGTCCAGCTTGCGGTCGCTGCCATCGTAGCTAAAGCCCAGCAGGCTCTCGTAGAGATAATCACGGCTGAGCGCTTTGCCGGCCTGGCTGGCCAGGGCCCACAGCAGGGCAAATTCGTTGCTGGTCAGCGCCACTTCTTTGGCCTGGTACTCGACGGTACGGGTGTCACCGTTGAGCACCAGCGAGCCAAATTGCAGCTTGGTGGAGAGCGGCACCCGGTTTTGGCGGCGCAGCAGGTTTTCGATACGGGCCAGCAGCAGCTCGGGCTCAACCGGCTTGACCACGTAATCGGCGGCGCCAAGGTTCAGGCCCTGAATTTGGTCGCGGCTATTGCTCAGGGCCGACAGGATCAGCACCGGGCCGTTGTATTGCTCTGCCAACTGGCTGCACAGGGTAAAACCGTCGGTATCCGGCAGCATCAAATCGAGGATGATAAGGTCCGGCTGCAACTCTCTGGCCAATGGCAGCACTCGGCTCCCGTTGGCAACCCAGTGCACAAAGTAACCCTGCTCTCGCAGATATAACTGCACCAGCTCGGCAAGACGCCTGTCGTCTTCAACCAGCAACAAACGGGCTTTGGGGTCGGATGTTATCAATGAAGGCTCCATGGCATGCGGTTACGCCGCTTTACGTGTTGGGTGAAAAGCACCTGCCAGCTTCCCTGCCAGATGACGGTGCCGTCGTTGAGGATCAGTTTGAACAGCTGGGGTGTGTCGGCTTTGACCTCGCCTTGCCAATGGCCCTGACGGTTAGCCGGCCAGCATTTGAGCTGCTGCTCCTGGCGATAAAGGCACAGCGGCAGCGGCTCGGGTTGGGACCATTGAAGCTGGACCTCGGCTTTGCAACTGGACTCAGTGGGGGCAGCCACGCACCATTTCGGCTGCAACTCAACCTGGGGCGCCGTTAGCGCCCCTGAGTTACCCATGAGAAAAACCAGGCCAAGCCATTTCATCGTTTCTAAAAGGTCAGGGTGATGCCGATAAAACTGTCCAAGACGGTCCTTTCGTCTACCAGCGGGCTATTGGCGATGCCGCTTCCAAGGCGACGGCTATTGAGGTTGACCAGCAACCCAAGGTGTTCGGAAAGGGGATAAAGCCATTGGCCGCTGACGACCCAGTCGACACTGCTGCGGCCTTGGTAGCCCATACCATCCTGGTCGAGGCTTTCCGTTCCATAGTAGTAGTCGACCAATTCGGCGCTTTTCCAATCAAAACCGCCGCTAAATTGCCACTGGCCGTAAAACTCAAAGCCCCGACCCAAGCGCAGGCTGGCAAAGGCGCCGTTGTGACGGCCGCTGATGTCGTTGAGCAGTTTGAGCCGCACAAACCCCTGTTGCCCGTAGTGGCTGAACCCCAGGCCCCCTAACCAAGCCCACTGCGGGTCGTGGTCTTGTTGGGTAACGACTTCTTCTGTGGTCATCACTTTATTGCATTCATTGCAAAAGGCCGGCAAACGGGAAGAGGCCAGAGAAACACGTTTCCAGTGATGAAAGTAAAAGGCGTCGTCAGAATAACTGACCATGACAAACAGCTGGTTATCGCCGTCGTCATAGAGGTTGGCGGCCAACTCGCCGTTGTCGAAATAACCCCAATCGGCGTAGTAGGCCAGTTGCGGCAACAGGTAGTAGCGGTTGTCCCCTTTTGTGGCCAGCGGATTTTGCTTATGGCCAGCCCCAACTGCCAGCCCCACTTCCCACTGGCCGGCAGCGATAGTGCTCAGCTCCTGGGCATGAGCTGCCAGGCTGGAGAGCAAAAAAATAAGGGATATCAGGGTCTTTGGCACAGGGGGAACAACAAACAGGCAAAGGGACAGCGGATTGTAACTGCTTAACCTTTGCCCGTCTGTGATGTCATACAAATTGCGACATCTGTGATGTACTGGCGGTGCTGCTCAGTCTTCGTCGTGCATCTGCGATTGCAGGTAGTTTTGCTGGCCCACGGTGGCTATCAGGTCAAGTTGGGTTTCCAGCCAATCGATGTGGTCTTCTTCAGAGCTCAGAATTTTGCGCAGCAGGTCGCGGCTGACGTAATCACGTACCTTTTCGCAATACTCAATGCCGTCTTTGAGGTCGGGCAGCGCTTTTTGCTCCAGGTCCAAGTCGCACTCCAAGCACTCTTTGGGATCTTCACCAATAGAGAGTTTGCCTAAGTCCTGCAGGTTGGGCAGGCCTTCTAGGAACAAGATGCGCTCGATCAGCCAATCGGCGTGTTTCATCTCGTCGATGGACTCGTGGTACTCGTGGTCAGCCAACTTTTCCAGGCCCCAGTTTTTGTACATGCGGGCGTGAAGAAAGTACTGGTTGATGGCAACCAACTCGTTGCCCAGTACCTGGTTGAGGATCTGAATGACTTTCTTATCGCCTTTCATGCAATGCTCCTGATGCTACTAACCAGAAAGCATGGGCTGATAAAAAAGTCTTGTCAAACAGCTATTTGAGTAATGAGAAGCGTTTGCGGAGGGCGCTGAGAGGTGGCTTTGGTAGTGGCTTCATTTAGCACGGCTTTTGCTTGGCGGGCGCACTTGCCACATTGGCCGGCAACGCCCAGTTCACAGCGCAACTGAGCCAGGGAATGACAACCGGAAGCGGCCGCTTTGCGAATTGCCTTGTCGGTTACAGCATTGCAGAGGCAAACATACATAAAAAAATCCGGCCTACTGAGAACAGTGGACCGGATTATAAATGCGAACTGTTTTTATTTCAATGTCAGTTTCCGGTCTTCTCTGGCTCCGCCGGGGCGAAAATATCGTCGTTGCTGCTTTGGCTGGGCTGCAACGGGCCGTCGAAGGGATTGGCCAGGGTATCGCGGGCAAAGGTCTTGGGCTCGGTACCGGCCTTGAAGTACTCAAAACGGCTGGTGTAGTCGGTGGCCCGAGTCAATTTGCCGGTTTCGCGGTCGATACGCACCGTCACGATGCCGGGCGGTACCGGGAAGCCTTCTTCCGGCATGCCGTCCAGCGCCACCTTCATATAGGCGTTCCAGGCCGGCTGGGCGCTCTTAGCACCGCCTTCCTTGCCGAAGATAGGGTCGTCGGTAATGGCCTTCATGCGGGTGGTGCCCCCCAGCTCATGCTGGTAGGTGTCGTAACCAATCCAGGAAGTGGCTTGCAGATCTGGCATGAAGCCGGAGAACCAAGCGTCTTTAGACTCGTTGGTGGTACCGGTTTTACCGGCGATATCATGGCGCTTGAGCTCGCGGGCAGCGCGCCAGCCGGTGCCGTTCCAACCGGTGCCGTGGTTCCAGGAGCCGCCGCCCCAGATGGTGCTTTCCATGGCCTGGGTGACCAAAAAGGCGGTTTGGGCACTGATGGCTCGGGGCGCCAGGCGGTTACTGCCGATATAGGACACCGGGCATTGTTCCTGCCAGCTGACATCGCCACTGCCCTGGAGCTGGGCAAAGGCGGCGTCCATGGCTGCTTCTTGGTCGTTGGCAACAGGCCAGGGTTTGGCTTTGGCCAACATCTGCTCGCATTCGGCGCAGGCGACTTTGGGGGTGGCCATCCACACCAGGTTACCGTAGCCGTCTTCCACTTTGTCTATCAGATAAGGGGTGACCAGGAAGCCGCCGTTGGCAATGGCGCTAAAGCCACGGGCCACATTCATCGGCGTTAATGACGCCGAACCCAGCGCCAGGGACTCGTTGCGGGGCAAGTCTTCGCGGGGGAAGCCGAAATCGCTCAGGCGGTTGATAACGGTATCGATACCCACGGCTCTTAGCAGCCGCACCGACATCACGTTTTTCGACTCCGCCAGACCCATGCGCAGGCGGGTCGGGCCGTTATACACCGGCGGCGAGTTTTTGGGGCGCCAAGCGTAGCCCTGAGAGCGGTCCCACTGATTGATGGGAGCGTCGTTGACCAAAGAGGCCAAGGTAAAGCCGTTATCCAAGGCCGCCGAATAGATGAAGGGCTTGATGTTAGAGCCTACCTGGCGTTTGGCTTGGGTGACCCTGTTGTACTTGCTCAGGTAATAGTTAAAGCCGCCAACCAGCGCCTCGATGGCGCCGTCTTTAGGGCGCAGTGATACAAAGGCAGAGTTCACCTCGGGGATCTGCGCCAGCAACCAGCCATCGCCGTGGGGGCGCACGTAGACAAGGTCACCGGGGGCGACAATTTCGCTGGCTTTGTCAGGCGCCGGGCCTTGACGGTTTTCATCGATAAAGGGCCGCGCCCAGTCCATGGCCGACCAATCCAACTCAAGTTTACCTTTGCCCTTCACCTCGACGGTGGCTGACTGGTCTTGCACGGCAGTCACCACGGCGGGTATCAGAGGGGTGTAGGTCATCTGGCTTTTCAGGAAATCCTGAATTTTGCTTTCATCCCAGGGCCAGTCTTTGAGTTTCTGCGCCGCGCCGCGCCAGCCGTGGCGGCGGTCGTAATTGAGCACATTGGTGATCACCGCCTGCTGGGCGGCACGCTGGTCTTTGCTGTTAATGGTGGTAAAGACTTGGTAGCCCTCGCCGTAAGCGGCGTCTTCACCAAACAGGTCGACCATTTCCTGGCGCACCATTTCCGCTACGTAGTGGGCCGACAACGTTATCTCGGCGCCATGGTATTTGGCGGTGTTGGGGGCTTTGGAGGCGTCGTCATACTGGGCCTGGGTGATATCACCCATGTCCTTCATGCGGGCCAGTACCACGTTGCGCCGGGCCAGAGCCCGCTCCGGGCTGGAGATGGGGTTCAAGGTGGAGGGGGCTTTAGGCAGGCCGGCCAACACCGCCATTTCCGGCAGGGTGAGGTCTTTTACATCTTTGCCGTAATAGACCTGCGCGGCAGCACCGACCCCAAAGGCACGGTGCCCCAGCTCGATTTTGTTGAGATACAGCTCAAGGATTTCGTTTTTGCTCAGCAACTGCTCGATATGCCAGGCAATAAACATCTCCTTTATCTTGCGGATATAGGTTTTTTCGCGGGTCAGGAAGAAGTTACGGGCCAGCTGCATGGTAATGGTACTGGCGCCCTGGCTTTTATGGCCGGTCAGTACCAGGTTGACTGCCGCCCGGCCGAGACCGACGAAGTCGATACCGGGGTGTTCGTAAAAGCGGCTGTCCTCGGTGTCGAGGAAGGCCTTGATCAAAAGCGGCGGCATATCCTCGATATTCAACGGGATACGACGCTTTTCACCAAATTGGGAGATCAATTCGCCATCGGCGGAATAGACCCGCATCGGGGTCTGCAAGCGCACGTCCTTGAGCACGGCAACACTGGGTAATTCCGGCTTGATGTAGTAGTACATACCCACCACACCAAGGGCGCCAACGATGGCCATCGCCCCCAGGGCAAACAAAATTCTAACCAGCCACTTCACTTATCACCTCGCAATTGCCCCCGGGCTTGCCCTATTATCTGCTTGATTAGGCGGCAAAACTATAAACGCTCAACTAGACCGCTTGCAAAAAGAGCACTATTCTTGTTCACCACATAACAAAAAATTTACGACGGTCCTATGCTTGCAAAACTCTTCCGTCGGCAAGCCCCCATCATGGTTGGCGTTGATATCGGTTCACACTCGATCAAGGCCGTGTTACTGGCGAAAAATGGTAACACGTTCAAAGTTGAAGCGGTGGCCGTTGAACCCACACCCAAAGGGGCTGTAGTCGACCACGAAATCCAAGACATCGAACCCGTGGGTGAGGCACTGCGTCGTCTGGTGCGCCGCTTGCCCTCGAAAATCCAGACTGCCGCCATGGCAGTGGCCGGTTCGTCGGTGATGACCAAGATCATTCTCATGGACGCTTCCTTAAGCGACGATGAAATGATGAGCCAGATAGAGGTGGAGGCCGAGAACCTCATCCCCCACCCACTGGACGAGGTTAACCTGGATTTTGAACGCCTCCATCCTCATGCCAACGACCCTTCCCGGGTAGACGTGCTGCTGTCGGCGGCCCGCTCCGAGTCGGTGGTGGCCAGGGTCAGCGCCATGGAAATCGCCGGTCTTGATACCGGCATCATGGACATCGAAGCCTACGCTCTGGGGAGAGCCATGGCGTCGGTCGCGGCGCGCCAGCCCGGTTTGGCCGACGCCAAGCTGGTGGGAGTCATCGATATCGGTGCCCGTACCAGCACCCTGGCGGTGATGGAAAACGGCGAGGTGATTTACACCCGGGAAGAGGCCTTTGGCGGCGAGCACCTTAACCAGATCATCCAGTCCACTTACGACATGAGCGTGGACGAGGCCGAGCGCGTGAAATTGCGCGGCGAGCTGCCCAGCAGCGCGGCCCTTGAAGTGCTGGCCCCTTTTCAAACCGAATTCCTGCAACTGGCCCGTCGCTCCCTGCAACTTTTCTACACCACCTCCGGCCATGACGAACTGGACGCACTGCTGCTGACCGGCGGCTCGGCCATGGTAGAAGGCCTGCCTGAAACTCTGACCGAAGAGCTGGGCTACCAAGTGTTGGTGGCCGATGTCTTTGCCGGCATGAAGGTTGGGGCTGACGTTAATAAACGCGACTTCGAGCGCTACAACGCGGCCCTGGCGATTGCCACAGGCCTGGCCCAGAGGAGTTTCGGTTAATGGCAAACATCAACCTTCTGCCCTGGCGGGAAGAAGCCAGGGAAAAGGAGAAAAAGGAGTTCACCGCCACCCTTATCGGCATGGTGGTGCTGACCGTGCTGCTGGCCTTTCTGGCTAACTGGATAGTCAGCCAATATGTCGATGGTCAGCGCCAGCGTAACGCCTACCTGCAAGGGCAAATCAAAGAGCTGGAGCAGGCTATCTCCGAAATCGAACTGCTGAAAAAGCGTAAAGCCGACCTGCAACAGCGCATGGGCCTCATCGCTCGCCTGCGGGCCAGCCGGAACGTGACCGCGCATATTTTCGATACCGTGGCCGACTCCGTACCTCCCGGCATGTACCTGACCGAAATGAAGCGCGATGGCGACGATTTGTCGGTGAAAGGGAAAACCGAGTCCAACAACCGGGTGTCCAGCCTTATCCGCTACATCAAGGAATCCGAGTGGCTGGCCAATCCCGAGCCGCGGCGTATTCAGTCGGTTAACAAGTCCAGTGCTCTTTCAGACTTTGACCTGGGCGTACAGGTTCGCCTGGACGGCGTTGCCCCGGCACCGGCTGCGGGAGGTAAAAAATGAACATCAACGAACTAGACCTCTCGGAAATCGGCAGCTGGCCCAAGGCCGCCAAAGCGGTCTTTATCGGCTTTGTCTGCATCGTGGTGGCGGCGCTTTTCTACTACGTGCAAATCAGCGACAACCTCGACCAGCTGTTTGCCGAGCAGAAAAAGGAAGAAGAGCTTAAGCATACCTTTGAAAGCAAGCAGCGAATGGCGGCCAACCTTGAGGCCTACCGCGCGCAGATGCTGCAACTGGAAGCGACCTTCTCCCAGTTCTTGAAGCAGTTGCCAACCGAGGACGAAACAGCTGGCTTGCTTGACGACATTAACTTTGTGGGCACCTCCAGCGGCCTGGATTTCCGGGTTATCCAATGGCAGGCACCACAGGAAAAGGAATTCTATATCGAGCTGCCCATCGATATAGAGGTGGTAGGGGATTACCACCAGCTTGGCACCTTTGTCAGTGACGTGGCGGCGCTGCCGCGCATCGTCACCCTCCACAACTTCGATATCAAGGCCCTGCCTGACGGCAAGCTGCTGATGAAGCTGCAGGCCAAGACATACCGATATAAGGAGGACAGCAATGCCAAGAAGAAACGCTAAATGGCTGCTGCTGGTATCGGTGCTGGGGCTGGCCGGTTGTAATGACGACACCAGTGACCTGCAGGCCTTCGTCGCCGAAGTGAAGCAGCGCCCAGTGCCCGGTATTGAACCGATGCCAGAGCTCAAATCCTTTGAGCACTTCCGCTACGAGCCCGGTGACCGGCGCAGTCCCTTTACCCCGCCGAGTCCCGAACTGCTGGCGGAAAGTGCGGCTAACCGTAACCCCGATTGTTTGCAGCCCGATTTTGATCGGGTCAAAGAGCCTTTGGAGCAGTTCCCGCTGGATACCCTTTCTATGAAAGGCACCCTGGGCAGCGCAGGTGAGTTGTGGGCCCTGGTCAGGGCTGGCGACGGCAACCTGTACAGGGTCACCACCGGTAACTATCTGGGGCTATATAACGGCTTAATTCAGGAGATCTCCCGTAGCGGCATCAAGATACGGGAGCTGGTTCCGGATGGGGCGGGGTGCTGGCAAGAGCGTGATGCGTCGCTCGACTTGGTCAGTGAATAACAATGAGATTCTCGAAGGGACATGATGTGATGAATGCTTGCAAATCCCCTAGAACCCCGGCCTTTTCTGTATGGCGTCGGGCTAAACAAATCGCCCTGGGGCTGCTGCTGGCCATGCCGGTAGCCCAGGCTCTGGCGACTTCCTTGGTGGATGTGAAGGAAAACACCCTTGGCAGACAAGGGATAGAACTGGAATTCGTGATGGACGGGGACTTTATCGAACCCCGTACCCGTATCTCCTACAACCCGGCCGAGCTCTACATCGATTTTCGCGGTGTCGACTCCAAGCTGGCCATGTCGGAGCTGGCTGTCGCGGCGGGGGGCCTCGATAAGATCACCACCACCCATATCAACGATGGGGTGCGGGCGGTACTGCATCTGGACAAACTGATGTCCTACCAGACCAAACGTGTCGACAACCGTTATGTGGTGTCGCTGGGTCAGGCCATTGCCGGCGGTAGTGAAGAGGGTGACGGCAAACAAATCAATGCCATCAAGGCCATTGATTTTCGCCGTGGCAAGGACGACGAAGGCAAGATGCTGGTGTTTATGCAAAACACCTCCGCTGCGGTGGACGTGCACCAGCAAGGGCCGCGTATTGTTGCCGAGTTCCTCAACACCGCTATCCCGGACAAGTTGATCTACCAGCTGGATGTAACCGACTTTGGTACGCCGGTGCAGAATATTGAAACCTTCCGCGATGGCGACAAAACCCGGATAGTGATCAAGCCCACTGGTAATTTCACCTTCAAATACCAGCAGTCTAATAACCTGTTCTCTCTGGAAGTGCTGCCTAAAAAGGAAACCGCCAAGGAGAAAGAAAAAGCCTCTTACGACGGCAAACGCATCTCCCTGAACTTCCAGGACATTCCGGTGCGTACCGTGTTGCAGATCATTGCCGACTACAACAACTTCAACCTGGTGACCTCCGATACCGTCAACGGCAATATCACCTTGCGTCTCGATGGTGTGCCCTGGGACCAGGCGCTGGACATCGTGCTTAAAGTCAAAGGGTTGGGCAAACGGGTTGATGGCAACATTCTGATGGTGGCCCCGGCCGATGAGCTCACCGCCCGTGAAGCCCAGGAGCTGGAAGCCCAGAACAAGGTGCAGACTCTGGTACCGCTGTTCTCCGAGTTCATCCAGATAAACTACGCCAAGGCTAAGGATCTGGCTGACTTGCTCAAAAGCAGTGAAGCAAGCCTGCTCTCCGAGCGTGGCACCGTGACCATCGATGAGCGGACCAACACTCTGTTGGTGCAAGACACCGAAGACAAGCTCAAAGAAATCAAGAACCTCATCAAGGTGCTTGATGTGCCGGTTAAACAGGTGTTGATTGAGTCGCGCATCGTCACCGTAAAAGACAGCGTGGTGGAAGACTTGGGTGTGCGCCTGGGCTTTACCGACGCCAACGGCAGTAACGGCGTGTCTGGTACCCTGGAAGGAGCCAACGGCGCCGCCAACGGTGGCAGCAGCTCTGTGGACTTGGCGGACCGCCTGAACGTCAACCTGCCAGCCAGTGTCGACAATGCCGCTTCCATTGGTTTCCATATCGCGAAATTGGCGGACGGCAAACTGCTGGACTTGGAGCTGTCGGCTCTGGAGCAGGAGAACAAAGGCGAGATCATCTCCAACCCGCGCTTGACCACGGCTAACCAGAAGGCGGCCTACATCGAGCAGGGTACCGAGATCCCCTACGTGCAAAGCACTTCTTCTGGTGCCACCTCGGTTACCTTCAAAAAAGCGGTGCTGAGTCTGCAGGTGACCCCGCAGATCACCCCGGATAACAAGATTATTCTGGACCTGGTGATCACCGAAGATACCCGTGGCGACACAGTACAGACCGCAACCGGTAGCGCCGTTGCCATCGACACCAAGGAAATCGGTACCCAGGTACTGGTGGATAACGGCGAAACCATAGTGCTGGGCGGTATCTTCCAGCAGGAGCGCTCGAAAGTGGTGTACAAGGTGCCGCTGCTGGGTGATATCCCCGGCCTTGGCTGGCTGTTCCGCAACACCTCAGACTCCAATGTGAAGAGCGAGCTGCTGATCTTCGTTACGCCACGGATCGTCACCGAGGACCTGGACTAGATTTTAATGAAAACAAGGCTCTGGCACCGAATTTAGCGGCCAGAGCCTGAAAATCTACCCTTCAATGGCAAGGGGCCCTGCTTGGCAGGGCCCCTTTATTTTGTAAGCGCTGACAAGATGCTTGCCATGTTCAGTTGCCTGATGGGCGTACAATTGCGATAATCCGCCGTCACCTAACGACCTGTGGGGAACTTTCACCAGGGCGTTCCGCCCCCTGTTTCAGATAGCGAAGACGTAATCACCAATATGGCAGAAAAACGCAATATCATTCTTATTGGCCCCATGGGGGCTGGCAAAAGCACCATTGGCCGTCAACTTGCCCAAGATCTCCATCTGGAATTCTACGACTCAGACCATGAGATAGAGCGCCGCACCGGTGCCGATATCAACTGGGTGTTTGATGTCGAGGGTGAAGATGGCTTTCGCAAGCGCGAATGCAGTGTTATTGAAGAGCTGACTGAGCTGCAGGGCATTGTCCTGGCCACCGGTGGTGGTGCCGTCATCAACAAAGATACCCGCAACCGCATTTCCGCGCGGGGGATCGTGGTTTACCTTGAAACCACCATCGACAAACAGTTGGCCCGTACCCAAAAAGACAAGCGTCGCCCGTTGCTGCAAAAAGGCGAGCCGAAGGACACCCTGGTTCGCCTGGCAGAAGAGCGCAACCCGCTGTACGAAGAAGTGGCCGATATCGTGGTTCGTACCGACGATCAAAGTGCCCGCAGCGTGGCCAGCCAAATCATTGACCAACTGGGTTTCTAACGTTATGAAAAGACTGGATGTAGGCCTTGGTGAGAGAAGTTATCCGATACTCATAGGCCTAGGGTTGCATCCCAGTCTTAAAGATCAGGTTCAGGGGCGTTCGGTTGTTGTTGTTAGCCAGGCGCCCCTGGCCGGTCACCTGCAAACCCTGAAATCTTTCCTGGGGGACGCCCCAAAATCCCTGACCTGCTTTGAACTGCCCAATGGCGAAGGTGCCAAAAACCTGGGTGAGCTCGAGCGCCTCATCGGCTGCCTGATTGAAGCTGGCCTTGGGCGTGACGGTATGCTCATCGCCCTGGGCGGCGGTGTGGTGGGGGATATCACCGGCTTTGCGGCTGCCTGCTACCAGCGGGGCATGGATTTTATCCAGCTGCCCACCACCTTGTTGTCCCAGGTGGACTCGGCGGTAGGCGGTAAAACCGCTGTCAACCATCCGCTGGGCAAGAACCTTATCGGTGCCTTCCATCAGCCCCAGGCGGTGCATGTGGATCTGCACTGGCTCGATACCTTGCCAGACAATGAAATGTCGGCCGGTCTTGCCGAAGTCATCAAATACGGCGTCATTGCCGATGCCGATTTCTTCCTCTGGCTTGAAGCCAATATGGCCGGGCTGAGAGCCAAGGATAAAGCCCTGCTTTCTCATGCCATTGCCACCTCTTTGGCCATCAAGGCCGACATCGTTGCCCAGGACGAGCGCGAGCAAGGGGTACGTGCCCACCTCAATCTTGGCCACACTTTCGGCCATGCCATCGAGGCTAATCAGGGGTACGGCAACTGGCTCCACGGCGAAGCTGTCGGCGCCGGTATGCTGATGGCGGCCGAACTTGCCAAGTCCAGGGGGATGCTGGATGATGAGCAGCTGATGCGCCTTTACCGTCTGAATAAAGCTGCCGGTTTGCCTCTCAAAGGGCCAGCCCAAATGACGCCGGAGCAGTACCTGCCGCTGATGATGCGTGACAAAAAAGTACTGGCCGGCAAGTTGCGACTGGTATTGCCAAAGGGCCTGGGTCAGGCCGTTGTGGTCAGTGACGCCACCGAAGCGGAGATCCTGGCTGCCATCGCGGCTGTTCAGACGGCCAACCATTGAGTTGAGCTATGCCAAATGCCCTTGAGGCCCTGCTAAGCCGGATCCAACACCTGCTGCATTTTGGCCAGGACCCTGTGGTGGTCATCGAGCCTGACAATGCCGACCGAGGCCTACTGATCAACCGTCTGCTGGATAAACTCCCCGACGGCCAAGACGTGGCCCTGCTGCGTTACAAAAAGTCCCCGGGCATGCGCAAGCTGCGCACCGATATCCTTTCCCAGTGGTTCTCCGACCCCGTTATCAACCCGGACGATACCCTAGCCGAGAGCTACCTGCGCCTGTCGCAGCAAGGCGCGCAGCGGCTATTGATTGTTGATGGCTCCTGCCCTTTGGAAGCCGATATCTTCAGAGAATTCCTCGCCCTTAGCGAACATACCGACGACCAAATGGGCCTGCTGGTGATCGCCCCCGACACCGCCGCGGTCCCGGCGCTGCGTTGGCAACCAATCTGGCTGGGCGACATTGGCCAGAAGGAAGCGCCGGCCAGTGCCAAGGCCGAAACCAAGTCTAAAAAGCCCAAACCGCTGCTGCTGATTGTGGCGGCCGCCCTGGTGTTGGCGATGGTTGTGCTGGCCGTGCTTTATAAAGGCAAAGAGGCCGATGCGCCGCAATCGGTATCGGTGCCGTTACCTGGCGTGACCGGCAATGCCAGTCCTGGCGCCGTGGCCTTGAAGCCGCAGCCGGTACAAAACAGCACCTCTGTGCCCAATGCGACTCATGCCGAGCCAGAGTCGGACAAGCCTGCGGCGCCGCCGCAGATGAACGCTGAGCAGCGCAAAGACATGGCCGAAGCCCGGGCAGACATCATCCATGTCGATGCCAATGCCAGCGCGCCGGCTACTGAGCCCGCTGCTACTGCGCCCACCGCCAGTGAGCCAAAGCCAGAGGCTGAAAAGGCCGACCCTCAGCCCAAGCCGCAAGTGGCCCAGCAGCCCAAGCCTGAGCCCAAAACCGAGCCAGCCCAGCCCGCCCCGGCCAAAGCCGAACCTAAAAATGATGCCTGGCCTGCCGGTATCCCCGACAGCCACTACGCGCTGCAACTTATTGCCGGGCAAGACCAAGGCAAGGTTCAGGCGGCTATGGCTGGGCAAGGCGTCAGCGACTGGCAACTGGTGAAAACCCGCCGCAACGGCCAGGATTTTTACTTGGTGGTGCAGGGCAACTACGCCAATCTGGACGACGCCAAGGCGGCCATTGCCAAGCTGCCGGCCACCTTTCGCAAAGCGGGGGCCTGGCCCAAGCGTTACGACAAAATCAAGGCAGAAATTAAGGCTGGCAAAGGCTAGAATGGCGGACTGTCTTTACCTCTATTGGCCCTCATGAAGAAACACCGTGCCTTTTTAAAATGGGCTGGCGGCAAATACTCGCTGGTTGACGATATTCGCCGCCATCTTCCCGAGGGTGAGGTACTGGTGGAACCCTTCGTGGGCGCCGGCTCGGTGTTTCTTAATAGCGACTTCGATCGCTACGTGCTGAACGACATCAACCCTGACTTGATTGCCCTCTACCAGCACCTGACCGCAGACCCTAACCGCTTTATCCGCGACGCCCGGCAGCTGTTTACCCCTGCCACCAACCAGCGAGCGGTTTACTACCGGCACAGGGAGCAGTTCAACGCCAGCCGCGACAGTTACCAGCGCTCCTTGCTGTTTTTGTACTTAAACCGCCACGGCTACAACGGCCTGTGCCGTTACAACCGCAAAGGCGGCTTCAACGTGCCCTTTGGCTCCTATAAGGCGCCTTACTTTCCCGAAGACGAGCTGGGCTTTTTTGCAGAAAGAGCGCGCCGGGCCGTGTTTACCTGCCAGCATTTTGTCAGCGCCATGCATAACGCCGGCAGCCGCCATGTGGTGTATTGCGACCCGCCCTATGTGCCGCTTTCGGTGACCGCCAGTTTTACTACCTACGCCAGCCCGGGCTTTACCCTGGACGACCAGGCAATGCTGGCCAAGACGGCGCTGGAATCGAGCCGCCGCGGGGTGTCGGTGCTTATCTCCAACCACGACACCGAGCACACCCGCTGGCTTTACCGGGACGCCGCCCTCAATACGGTGCAGGTAAAACGCAGCATCAGCCGCAACGGCAGTGGCCGGCAAAAGGTGGGTGAGCTTCTGGCCCTGTATCGCTCAGCCGAGCACCAGGCTCACCAGCAGCCAGAGCAGCAGAACGAACAGCACCACACCGACAATGCCGCCGATTATGTAAGGCAGGGGTGATTGCGAGGCGAAATCCTGGGCATGGCGCTTGCTGCTTTGCACACCAAAAAGGGCGCCTGCAATACTCAGGAAAAGGTTGGAGCGGGGTTTGTTACTTTTTGACCTGCTGGCCATTTTCGTGACGGGTTACCAGCTCAAGCAAGTCCAGAAAGTGCATCTGCACCGAACCGCTTTTACCGATCAACCACTGTCCCCAGCTGACCTGGGCTTCTGACTCTTCGCTGCTGGCAGCGGGGCGGGCAAGCCAAATGGCCATGGAGGCCAGCAAAGCAACGATCAGACCCAGCGCGGCGGCTTTTCTGATTGGCATTCTGTCCTCCTTAAGCAATTGGCTAAACAGTTGCTGAGTATACCCAACTGTTTAAATCCTGGCCAATAAAAAAGGGGCCAAAGGCCCCGAGCGGTCAAATCGACGCAAGGATGGGAAAATCAAAAGCTGGCGGTAAGGCCGAACAATATTTTGCCTTCGGTGGCGTGGGCCTTGTCGTTGTCCTGATGCCAGCTGTAGCCCACAAAGAGGCTTTGGTGCTGGCTAAGGGCATAACCCAGTTTGACGGCGGCGTCGGCGTAGGCTTTGCCATAAGCCCAATAATCCGGGGAATAGCGCTTCTCACCGTAATGCTTGTAGCCGGCGTGCAGTTGCAGCTGCCAGTTGTCAGCCAGGGGCAGGGCCTTGTTCAGTTCGTAATAGTTGTGGCCATAGTCCCAGTCGTGGCGGGCTGAGAGATTGAACCAGGGCGTCATCAGGGTGACTGAACCTTCGGTTTGATGGTTGCTGCCGCCAGGGTAATAAAAACGGGCCAGGCGAAAATCCAGCGCGTAATCGGCATTGAGCTGGTAGACATAGCCGCCCCACCAGTCAATTTCGCCCCCTTCATCTCCGGACGTTCCCCACAGCCCCACGTAAGCGCCGCTGTCGTGGGCAATATCGATATATCCCTGCACCACTGGATCGTTAGACGAACCGCTGACTCCACGGGAGACATAGTTGTTGGCAAAGGTAATGGCCTGGCTGACTTGAATGTGATCGTTAATCTCGTCGGCGTGAACTGCGAAAGCGCTGGCAGTCATCGCCAGGATAAACGGCGTATACGTCTTGAGCACGTCGTTCCCTATTATTTAAAATGGTAATACCAATTTACCTTTGTGAAAAAAGGCGAAGGCGGACTTTACTTGAAGAAAAGGGGGCGATGCAATTGGCAAATCGACAGGAAGGAGGAGTTTGTTTAGCTAGTTTTCTATGTTTTACGGGAAGTGAGTACTTATGGTGAAGCTAAGTTGCGGCCCCGGTTGATAAAATACACATTGGTCAGGCCAATGGTTATTTTGGGGCCGCCTTGAACAATTATTTACCCAGCCCGGCCAGGCACAGGTATTTCATTTCCAGGTATTCATCCAGGCCGTATTTGGAGCCTTCCCGGCCCAGCCCCGAGGATTTAACGCCACCAAAAGGGGCCACCTCGTTGGAGACCAACCCGGTATTGATGCCCACCATGCCCGATTCGAGCTGGCCTGCGACCCGGAACACCCGGGCCAGATCCTGGCTGTAAAAGTAGGCAGCCAGGCCAAAGGGAGTGTCGTTGGCCATGGCAATGGCCTGGGCTTCGTCCTCAAAGGGAAAGAGCGTCGCCACTGGGCCGAAGGTTTCTTCTTCGGCTATTCGCATTTCCTGAGTCATGCCGCTTAACAGGGTGGGCTCGAAGAAGCTGCCGCCACGGCTATGGCGTTTGCCGCCCATATGCAGGGTGGCGCCTTTATCCAGGGCGTCTTTGACGTGGGCCTCGACTTTCTCAACCGCTTTTAAATCAATCAACGGGCCTGTGGTCACTCCCGCTTCGGTGCCGGCGCCCACCTTGAGGGTGTGCATGGCCTGTTGCAGCTTTTCGGTAAAGCGCTCCATGACTTTGTCGTGGACATAAAAGCGGTTGGCGCAGACGCAGGTTTGCCCGGCGTTACGAAACTTGGCGGCCATGGCCCCTTCAACAGCGGCGTCGAGGTCGGCGTCGTCAAAGACAATAAAAGGCGCGTTGCCGCCCAGCTCCAGCGACAGCTTTTTGATGTCGTGGGCACATTGCTCCATCAACAGGGCACCCACGGCGGTGGAGCCGGTAAAGGAGAGCTTGCGCACCTTGGTGCTGCTGGTGAGCACCTTGCCGATGCTGCCGGCGTCGCCGGTAACCACATTGAATACCCCGGCCGGAATTTCGGCGCGGTGGGCGAGTTCAGCCAGTGCCAGGGCCGTTAGCGGCGTTTGCGAGGCGGGGCGAGAAACCACGGTGCAACCGGCGGCGAGGGCCGGGGCCACCTTGCGGGTGATCATGGCGGCGGGGAAGTTCCAGGGGGTAATGGTGGCAACCACCCCAACCGGGGCCCGTTGCACCAGCAGCTGCTGGCCAGCTTGCGGAGCGGGGATAATATCGCCGTAGGCGCGCTTGGCTTCTTCGGCAAACCACTCGACAAAAGAGGCGGCGTAGGCGATTTCGCCGCGCGCCTCGGCAACGGGTTTGCCTTGTTCGGCGCTCATGATTTGGGCCAAATCCTGCTGGTTGCTCATGATGAGCTCAAACCAGCGGCGCAGCTTTTGGCTGCGTTCCTTGGCGGTGGCCGCACGCCAGGCGGGCAGGGCGTTGTGGGCGGCGTCGATGGCAACTTTTACATCGGCTTCGCTCAGGCTCGGTACCTGGGCCAGCACGCTGCCGTCGGCGGGGTTGGTAACTTCAAAGCTCTTGCCGGCTTGCTGCCATTGGCCGTCAATATAGGCCTGGGATTTAAGTAACTCGGGGTCGCGTAATTGCATACTGCCTCCTTGTTCACTACCGCCAGACCATAGCAAAGTCCGGCTTCATTACCCATGAACGCTATCGCTTGGTTTACAATAGCGCCGGACTGAATCTGGAGCCTGCCCATGAAAGACTTTTTGATTGCCCCTTCTATTTTGTCGGCCGACTTTGCCCGCCTGGGCGAAGAGGTAGCCAATGTGCTGGCTGCCGGCGCCGACGTGGTGCATTTTGACGTCATGGATAACCACTATGTGCCCAACCTCACCATTGGGCCCATGGTCTGCGACGCGCTGCGCAATTACGGCATTAAGGCTCCCATCGATGTGCACCTGATGGTCAAGCCCGTAGACCGCATCGTGCCGGATTTTGCCAAGGCTGGCGCCAGCATTATTACCTTTCATCCAGAGGCCTCCGAACATGTCGACCGCACCCTGGGCCTGATTAAGGACAGCGGCTGCCAGGCCGGCCTGGTGTTTAACCCTGCCACTCCGCTCCATTACCTCGATTACGTGATGGACAAGCTCGACGTGATTTTGCTGATGTCGGTCAACCCCGGCTTTGGCGGCCAGTCTTTTATTCCCGGCACCCTCGACAAGCTGCGCCAGGTGCGCCAGCGAATCATCGAGAGCGGCCGTGACATCCGCCTGGAAATCGACGGCGGCGTCAAAGTGGACAACATCGGTGAAATCGCCGCTGCCGGCGCTGACATGTTTGTGGCCGGCTCCGCCATCTTCGGCAAGCCCGATTACCAAGCGGTGATCGACGCCATGCGCAGCGAACTGGCCAAGGCCTGCGCATGATAAAGGCGGTCGCGTTCGACCTCGACGGCACCTTGGTGCACAGCCTGCCGGATCTCGCCTGGGCCGCCAACGCCATGCGCCGCCAGTTGGGGCTGGCGGCGGTCAGTGAGGCAACGGTGGGCCAATGGATAGGCAACGGCATTAAAAAGCTGGTGGAGCGGGCCTGCGCCGAGCTTGGCGAGCCGGCCAACGCCCTGGCGCTGTTCGAGTCGGCCTACGAGAGCCACCTGGCGGTGGATTCCACCCTGCTGGCCGATGCTATCGCGGTGCTGGCCGAGCTTGAGGCGCGCGGCTTCAAGCTGGCGCTGGTGACCAACAAGGCCACCCATTTTGCGGTGCCGCTGGTGCGCGAGTTGGGCCTTGAGCCTTACTTTGAGCACCTGCTGTGCGGCGACACCCTGGCCGCTAAAAAGCCCGATCCTTTGCCGCTCACCTGGCTGTGCCAGCAGTGGCACATCGCCCCTGGCGAGCTGATGCTGGTGGGCGACTCGAAAAACGACATCCAGGCTGCCCAAGGGGCCGGCTGCGTCTCGGTCGGCTTGACGGGTGGTTACAACTACGGGGAAGATATCGGCCTTTGTCACCCCGATTTTATTATTGATTCGTTGGCGCAGCTCAAAACGCTTGGCGCCCTGCAACAGAGGTACAGTTAGTCATGTCCAAACCCATTGTCTTGAGCGGCGCGCAACCCTCCGGCCAGCTTACCCTTGGCAACTACCTGGGCGCGTTGCGGCAGTGGGACCAGATGCAATCTGACTACGACTGCCTGTATTGCATCGTCGACCTGCACGCCATTACCGTGCGCCAGGACCCGAAAAAACTGTACGAGGCCACCCTCGACAGCCTGGCACTGTACCTGGCCTGCGGCATCGACCCCAAGCGCTCCAGCGTCTTTGTGCAATCCCATGTGCCCGAGCACGCCCAGCTGGCCTGGGTGCTCAACTGCTACACCCAGTTTGGCGAGCTGTCGCGCATGACCCAGTTCAAGGACAAGTCCGCCCGCTTTGCCGACAACATCAACGCCGGCCTCTTTACCTACCCGGCGCTGATGGCGGCCGACATCCTCTTGTACCAGGCCAACCAAATCCCGGTCGGCCAGGACCAAAAGCAGCACCTGGAGCTGTCTCGTGATGTGGCCTTCCGCTTCAACAACATCTACGGCGACGTGTTCACTGTTCCCGAACCCTTTATTCCCAAGGTGGCGGCGCGGGTGATGAGTCTGCAAGACCCCACCAAGAAGATGTCCAAGTCTGACGACAACCAGGGCAACTTCATCGGCCTCTTGGAAGATCCCAAGGTCATTACCAAGAAGATCAAACGCGCCGTTACCGACTCCGACGAGCCGCCTTTGGTCCGTTTTGATGCCGAGAACAAAGCCGGTGTTTCCAACCTGCTGGGTATTCTCTCTGCCATCAGTGGCAAGAGCATCGAAACCCTCGAAGGCGAGTTTGAAGGGCGCATGTACGGCCACCTTAAAGGCGATGTAGCCGACGCCGTGGTGAACTTCCTTGAGCCTTTGCAAGCCCGTTACAAGGAGCTGCGCGAAGACCGCACCACCCTAGACGCCATCATGCGCGCCGGGGCCCAGGAAGCCAGCGCCCGCGCCGCCCAGACCCTTAAAAAGGTCTACGAGGCCGTGGGTTTTGTACCCCGCCCCTAAGCCGGGTTTTATTGAAAAGGCGCCGTTTGGCGCCTTTTTTTATGCCTTTTATCGAAAGCGGCTCGTGCAAAGGTGAAAATGACAATGGTTATCAGTTATCATTCGCGCACTTTGGCTAACCCACTTTGTCGATGCGCCTTTCCAAACGTCAGCAATGGCTGCTTAAAAATATCCGCCTTATCCATATCTACAGCTCCATGGCGGTGCTGCTGGCGCTGCTGTTCTTTTCCCTGACCGGGGTCACCCTCAATCACGGCGACTGGGGCAGCGATGCCGGTAAGCATTACCGGGAGCTGGAACAGCGCCTGCCTGAAGGGCAATTTCCCACGGCGCTGCCGGCCGGTAGCGACCAGCGCCGGGCCCTGGCCGCCCGGCTGCGCCAGTGGTTGGAACAGGCTCACGGCATGCCGGGGGGCGAGCTCACCCAAACCTTTGACGAGTCAGAGCAGCGCATCGAGCTGGATATCAAGCGACCCGGCGGTTATGCCCTGGCCGACATCAACCTGGCCGAGCAGCAGTTTTACCTGGTGGACGATTTCGCCGGTTACCTGAGCCTGGCCAACGATCTGCATAAAGGCCGCCACGCCGGTGGCAGCTGGCGCTGGCTGATTGATGTGGTGGCGGTTATCTGCGTGCTGTTCGCGCTGAGCGGCTTTTACCTGTTGTGGCGGCAACTGTCGCGCCGTAACGCCGGGCTGCTGACTTCCCTGTTCGGGGGCCTGCTGATGGTGCTGGCCTTTTTATTGTCTTCCCATACGTAGAAGGAGCCTCTTATGGTCAAGGGCCTGTTATTGCCCGTGCTGCTGTGCAGCAGTTTGCCGCTGGCCGCCGCGCCAAGCCTGGATATCAGCCTTGGTGTACCCAGCATCGACACCCACGAATACCAGCGCCCCTATGTGGCCGCCTGGATTGAGGATGCCAACGGCAAGCCGGTGCGCACCCTGGCGCTGTGGCGCGGCGAAGACGACTGGCTCAAGGATCTGCGCGCCTTTTGGCGCAAGGTCGGCCGCCGCGACAGCCAACTGGTGGACGCACTCAGCAGCGCCACCCGCCTGCCCGGCAACTACCAGCTGAGCTGGGACGGCAAAGACGACAGCGGCCAGCTGCTGCCCGACGGCGACTACAGCATCTATTTTGAGGCGGCCCGCGAGCACGGCGGGCGCAGCATCCTCAGCGAGAAGCTGCATTTTGCCGGCCAGGCATTCACCAAAACCCTGGCTGCCAAGCCCGAGCTTGGCCCGGTCACCCTCTCTTATCCTGCAAGGAGCAACTAACCATGAAACTGCGCCACCTTTTGGCCGGCTTTGCTTTTGTCAGCGCCGCCGCCAGTGCCCACACCGTTTGGGTGATGCCAAGCCAATACACCCTCTCCAGCGACAACACCTGGATTGAGGTCACCGTCACCGCCGGTAACATGACCTTCGTGGTCGACAAACCGGTCAGCGCCGACAACCTCAAACTGTTCGGCCCCGACGGCAAGCAACAAACCATTGCCTCCCACTACCAGGGCAAACGCCAGTCCCTGGCCGAGGCATTGTTGAAAACCGACGGCACCTACCGCCTGGAGCTGTCCGGGGCGCCCCGTTACATGACCTTCTATAAAGAAGGCGACGAGCGCAAACGGCTGTTCTTGGATAAACAACAAGCCAAGGCCAAGCTGCCTAAAGACGCGACCGAGGTGCAGACCATGCAGGTTGTCGGCAAGGCCCTGGCCTTTGTTACCGTCAACGGCCCCACCGACGCTCCCCTCAAAGCCACCGGCCATGGCCTGGAAGTGACCTTAAGCAAACACCCCGCCGACATCGTTGAAAAAGAACCGGTGACCTTCACCTTCACCCTGGACGGTAAACCCGTGCCCAAGCTGGAAGTCACCTTGTCTCACGGCGGCGAGCTGTACCGTAACGACCCAGGCCGCCAGCACCTGGTTACCGACGGCAAAGGCCAACTCACCCTGACCCCAAGCGTTGCCGGCCGCTACCTGCTGGAAACCGGCCTGCAAGGTAAAGCCGACGGCATCAAAGCCGACCGCCGCCGCGACAACCTCACCCTCACCTTCGAAGCCGGTTTGCTCTAAACCGCCTCCTGCGCCAGGGGCCATCCTGCTCCTGGCTAATCAAACGCTCAGCACCTCCTTTCACTCATCCTTTGCACTGGCTCATATCTACGTTATCCCCTGCGTTCGGGCTTGCCCTATGGCAACAGCTGCCAATAACTGCATGGCGAGTCGGTGCTGATAAAGGCGACCTTCTCGCGCCGTTTTTTGATAAGTTCGCAACAACGAAGTGCAGCTGTGCCCAGTGCGTTATCAGCCCACAAGTAACAGGACTTATTACATGGAATATCAGCGGGGTTGGATGGCGTTATGAAAAAAGCAGAACTGGTCAAGTATTTTAAGGCGCGTTTCCCCTCAAGGAATGATGGGGGGGGGGGTTGGGCTTTCTTTTTCAAGGACGATGAACAGGGGTTTCTCCAGGCCAGGCCCAATTTGCGTTCGTTGCCCAATAGGCAATGGTGCTATTTGAGCCTGGTAGGTAACCCCAGGTGGTTTATCGATATCCAAGAGCAGGTCTTTGTCGAAGGTGGCTCTTATCTTTTGGGTGCAAGCGCCGGCGATGTTGAAATTCGAAGTGAGGCCGGCCCCCTTGAGATAGACCGCCTTGGCGAGTTGCAGGCCAAGGCTTTTGCCTGGTTTGAAGAGCAGCTCAAACCCGAACATATCGCCCGAAAGCTGCGCATTCATTACGATGTCTACGACAGGGGCGGCGGCTGGCAGTTTACCCATATCACCGCCTGCATCATTAAAGGGGACGTGGAGCGCCTTAAAGGCTATCTTGCTGCCTTTGAGCGGGGCGACCGCATGGATTTTATCCCCCTTATCAAACAAGAATTTTTTGAGCGCGCCATTCCCCTGGCGGAAAAATACCGCTCGGGGGAGCTAATCGCACCCATTGAATTTTAACGCCACCATTGAAGACCTTCTTCTCAGATAAATGGGGTGTGAAGTATGACTAAGGATATTGTAGTGGTTTGGATATATAGGGGGACCCACCCATGATAAAACGTCATGTTGTTCTTAAAAAGGAAATAGCTTTTGTTCAACTAAGTGATTTTGAAGATATTTTGAATGGACAAGGGCTTGTTTCTAATATTGGAAATAATAATGGTGGGAATGTTATGGGGCTGTATGTTAGCGAGTCCCTCAAGGCTTTTTGCTACTCAATTATGGCCGATGAGAATCTTAAAAGGACTCTCTATTACTTAACTGTCGCTAAAGAGTTTGGCGTGGCTCACTTTGATATGTTGGTGCGGCAAGGTGAAAGATTCACCGCTACTATCAATAACGAGGTTTATGAGTTCACTGGTCGTAGAAAAGGTGATTACACCGACACCAATGCCTGGTGTAGAGTGTATTTTTCCGCGATTCTATTACGTGATATGAATGCTGTAGAGCGCCTGCAAAAGGTTATGCCAGAACATTTTGCTGTGTCCAACATTCGTAACGATCCTTTCGATTTGGCGTTGGTCGCTGTGTTAAAGGGGATGTTCCAGCAGGGTAAAGACATGGGAGCCTTGTTGGAAGCAGCATTAAAGGCAGAAGTACAGGGCGAGAAGAAGAGGGTGAAATATGTGAACCACATTTTACTGCCCCTGCTGCCGATTATCCGCTGTATTTTTTCTAGCAATGCCGATGCCGAGTTTAATGGTTTCTTGAAAGAGGCCGTGTTAAAGCACCAAAAGTACTGGAATGGTGACAAATACAATAAGACTGGTTGGGTATCGCTCCCTCTGACTGCGTTGGCTGCCGTTGCCAAGGCGCGTAACGGTTACCAAATGAATTTTGAAACTGACTATATTCCCCAGTGGCTTGTTGATGGAAGAAAAGAATGAAAATTAAAGATAAAGGACATTCTACTTATGAGTAGACAAATATCCAGTTTCGCATTGTATCGACAGTGCGGTATTAATCAGTCTTACAAGGTGTTTGCTTTACGCTGATGTCGGTTTTTTTTGTTAGCATGATTGGATGGGTGTCCCTTTTCTTTACTTAGATTACGAGGTTATGAAAATGCAAGAGGAGTTTTGTCCTTATTCTGTCGATCAATTGCCTGCTGGTTTTAAATATCCCAGTAGATATTTGGACTTTGCCAAGTCTATTGGTCTGCCTAAAGATTTTTCCTGGTGGTTTGACGATGCAAGCACGGAAGGCGGTCAGTTGTCGTGGAAATTGCGGGGAAGTTATGGTGCATGGGTGGGTTTAGAAGGGAGAAATCTAATACCCTTTGCACAGCTAAATGATGATGCTGCTTTTTTTGATGGCGATGACTTAAGTGGCGACCCCAAGGTTGTCGTCATTGATTTAGGCAACAAAGAGAGAGTTTATGAGCTGCCGAGCTTTGAGGCTTGGCTCTACGATGTTCTCCAGGGCTAATTTTGAGAGGGTGCGTATTTTTGACATCCATCTTCTGAGTGATTACCGGCGCTGATAAACCGCATTGCCGCCCTTGAGGCCGCTCCTAACTAACCCCTGCCAGTTCGCCCCACAAGGCGCCCAAGGCCACCACTTGCCAGGGCGCAACACGCCAGCGGCTTAGCATCAGCAGTGCCAGCAGCGCCAGTAGCAGATCGCCAAGGCTGCCGATGGCCGCCGGCCAAACCGGTGTTATCAAAGCGGCCAGCAGCAGGCCCACCACGGCGGCGTTAATGCCGCCAAGGGCCTTGCGAATGGCCCGTTGCTGGCGCAGCCGTTCCCAGAGCGGCAACACCGCAAAGACCAGCAGCGCGGCCGGCGTAAAAATGGCCAGCAGCGCAACCAGGCCGCCTCGCCAGCCGTCTATGGCCCCACCCAAAAAGGCGGCAAAGGTAAAGAGCGGGCCAGGCACGGCCTGGGCCGCCCCGTAACCGGCCAGAAAAGTGTTGCTACCGAGCCAGTGGTGGCTTTGCATTTGGGCATCAAGCAGCGGCAACACCACATGGCCGCCGCCAAACACCAGGGCGCCGCTTCGGTAAAAGGCATCGGCAATGGCCAGAGGTAGCCCCATATCTGCCAGCCAGGGCAGGGTGAACAACAACAATGCAAAAAGCCCAAGCCAGCCAAAGCAATGCCAGTGCTTGCCCGGTGGTGTGTGCGTTGCCGGTGCGGGGGCAGCGTCCAGCCACAGCCAGCCGCTGGCCGCGCCAAGGGCGATGGCCAGCAGTTGCCCGCCGCTGCCCGGTAGCCACAACACCAACAGGCAACTGGCCAGCATCAAAGCCAGGCGGGGTACGCCAGCACAATGCTGGCGGCCCATGGCTAACAGGGCCTGCGCCACCACCGCCACAGCCACCACTTTTAAGCCATGGACCGCGCCCGATGCCGCCAGCCCCTCGATATGGCTAACTCCCAGAGCAAACAGCAGCATCAGCAGCGCCGAGGGCAGCGTGAAGGCCAGCCAGGCGACCAGGGCGCCACGGTAACCGGCGCGGTCATAACCGATGGCCATTCCCACCTGGCTGCTGGCCGGGCCCGGCAAAAATTGGCACAAGGCCACCAACTCGCCATAGCGGCTGCCAGTAAGCCAGCGGCGCCGCTCTACAAACTCGGCGCGAAAATACCCCAGGTGTGCCACCGGGCCGCCAAAAGCAGTCAACCCCAGGCGCAAAAACGCCAAAAAAAGCGGCCAAAGGCGGGAAGGGGGAGTCATAAGAAAATGGGCCCTCGGCGTTTCATCTAGTTTACCGTCTGGCGTATTAAGCCATGAGTTGGCGCCCTGTAGGCTTAATTTTTTGCATGAGAATAAAGGAATAAAGGACATCCATCTCCTGAGTAACCAAAAATTTATTTTTCGCAATACATCGACAGTGCTCTACTAATCAGTCTTGAGGGTGTTTGCTTTGTTCTGATACCGCGTTTTGTTGTTAAAAACGCAAATCCAAGAGGAGCGAGATTGTCAGCGGGTGCCGATGGTCTGTGAGCGTGGTGCTGTGAGGAGATTAAGCGGCTTTTATCGGTGGGCCGACCACGTGTCGTCGATGATGGGCTTTGGCGTAGGCACTTTGGGCTTGCTTGTGGCCAATCACAGAGCCTCGGGAAAGTTGATGTTGGCCAAGGGCAATAAGGAAGCTGTCGGCATCGAGGCCTAAGCGTTCCAAAATGGCAGGGGTTTCTGGGGTGATAAAGCCGCGCTTGTCTTCTCGTTGCGCCCGGCCAGTCCAATCCACCAGCGCCAAGTAATCAGCCAGCGCAAAGGGAATGCCTTTGGGGCTGTCTTTAAACTGGGTAACAAAGGGCAATAACGCTGGCTTGCTGTCGTCAGTATTAAGCCGTGCTGAGAGTGACACATCGGCTGAGGCTTCCGGGGTATCCACTATCTTGGCGCGAAGCGGGTTGAGGTCCACATACGCCATACAGGCCAATAACCCTGCTTCATCTAAAATGGCTTGCGACTTAAACCGGGCCTCCCAAAATCGCCCCTTACACTTGTCTTCTTCATTAGCCCGACGGGCAATATGCTCGTTCAAGCAACGCATAAACCAGGACAGGTCACACAAGCGCTGCCGCAACTTCTCGATATGTGACCGCGCCACAATCCGCTCAGCCTCACAGGTCAACTTACCGGCCCGGTAGCGGCTGATGAGCAGCGGCAAAGCAAACAGCACCTCCCAACGGGCCATTACCGCGTCATCGTCTAACGCCGCTGCGGCTTTGGCGTCCACATGCACCACCAAGTGGTAATGGTTGGACATCACCGCATAGGCGCAAAGCTCGATGGTAAAGACAGACTGCAACACCTTTAGCCGTTCCATCACCCAGGTCTTGCGGTGACTAAAATCCTGGCCGGTGAGTGTGTCTTTGCCACAGAGAAAGGCACGGCGAACACAACGACCAATGCAGTGGTAATAGGGCGTGTCGTTCACCGACACCAGTTCAGCACGAGGACGGGTCATGGCCGGAACCTTTATCAAGAGAGGGGTCTTTCAAGGCTAGTTTTCGATGGGCAATTTCACCATGATTGGATGGGTGTCCTTTATTCTTTTCTGCTCAAGGAAGACGGTACCTACCGTCTGGAGCTTTCGGGCGCTCCCCGTTATATGACCTTCTACAAGGAAAAGGGCGAGCAGAAACGGCTGTTCGCGGACAAGGTAGCCGCCAAAGGCCAGCTGCCCAAAGACGCCACTGAGGTTCGGTCGTTAATGGTCAACGGTAAGTCCCTGGCCTTTGTGACCGTCAATGGTCCAAGCGACGCAGCCCTGGCCACCACCGGTCATGGCCTGGAAGTGACTCTGGGCACCCATCCGGCCGACCTGGTGGAAAAGGAGCCTGTGACCTTCACTTTCACTCTGGACGGCAAACCGGCCAAGGGCCTGGAAGTGACTGTGTCCCGAGGCGGCGAGCTGTACCGCAACCAGCCGGGCCGCCAGCACCTCACTACCAATGATCAGGGCCAGCTGACCCTGACTCCGGCTGTTGCCGGCCGCTATCTGGTGGAAACCGGCCTGGCAAGCCAAGCCGACGGCGTCAAGGCCGACCAACGCCGTGACAACCTGACCCTGACCTTCGAAGTGGGTTTGCAATAAGGCCGAGAAAAAAGGCGCCTAAGGGCGCCTTTTTCATCTGCTGAGCCTGGCCTATCTAACGGTGCCGTGCCTATTGCTCGATTATGCCAGGCAGGCCGTTCGCTCACGCTTCGTTATCCAACCGGCGAGCAGGGCCAGCAGCAAAGCGCCGAGGGACAGTAGGGCACCGGCCCAGTTGGGGGAAGCCAGGCCAAAGCCGGCCGCGATGGTGGCGCCGCCAGCCCAGGCGCCAAGGGCATTACCAAGGTTGAACATGCCGATATTGACTGAGGCCGCCATGGTCGGAGCGCCTGCCTTGTTGGCCCTGTCCATGACCAATTTCTGAATTGGGGAAACCGTAGAAAAGCCAAAGGCGGCCATCAGGAAGATAGACAAGGAGGCCACAACTGGGTTGTCGGCCCAAAGCCAAAACGCGAACAGTACCGCAGCCTGTGCGGCCAGCGAAATGTATAGTGTTTTAAACAGCGCCCGGTCAGCAAAGCGACCACCAATGCTGTTACCCACCACCAGGCCCAAACCGAACAAGATCATTAGTTTGGCGACGCCACTTTCACTAAAGCCAGCCTGCTCCATCATCATGGGAGCAATGTATGTAATAGAGGTGAAGAAGGCTGCAGGGCCAAGCACCGTAATGCCCATGGTCAGTAGCACCTGCGGATCGGTGAAGGCACTCAACTCTGTTTTTACCGAGAATCGTTCGCCATTTTTGATATTCGGAACCAGCAGTAGCACACCCAGTATGGTCAGTAGGCCGATACCGGCAATGATCCAAAAAACCAACCGCCAGCCTGCTACCTGAGCCAACCAGGTACCCACCGGCACACCCACCAGATTTGCCAGCGTCAGCCCTGAAAACATCAAGGCAATGGCACTGGCCTGGCGGTTGGGGGCCACCAAAGATGCGGCAATGATAGAGCCGATACCAAAAAAGGCGCCATGGTTGAAGGATGTCAATAGCCGCCCGGCTAATGCGATAGTCAAGGTCGGGGCTATCGCGGTGATGATGTTGCCAAGGGTGAAAAGGGTTGCCAGACCAATGAGCATCTTCTTACGTGGCACCCTGGAACCGAGCACCGTTAACAAGGGGGCTCCCACAAATACACCCAAGGCATAGACGGTAGCCATCATTCCAGCCTGAGGAATGTCGATGCCGAATCCCGATGCTACCTGGGGTAGGATGCCGGCGATGACGAACTCCGTCATGCCGATACCGAAAGCGCCTACCGCTAAAGCCAATAGAGCAATGGGCATGAATAACCTCCAATAGAAACTTTATTTAATCTAACCAGATTCTGTATTTTTCGAATTATCCAGAATAATATTCTGCTGTGAAGGAGGTGTTTTGATGTCAGATAAAGAAAGAGATGAGGTTCGGCAAAGACGCCATAAACCGGTGGAACTGGATGACATTGACCGAAAAATATTAAGGGAGCTGGCAAGGGATGCATCCCAGAGTTATGCCGAACTGAGCCAGTCAGTGCATTTGTCTACCGCTGCCGTTCATGACCGGGTGAAAAGACTCAAACGAGATGAAGTGATCACCGGCACCGTTGCTCGCCTCGATGGATGCAAGCTAGGCCGTACCTTGTTGACCTTTGTTCTGGTTGATACCAGTAGCTATGCGGCAACCCGTGAACTTCTGGCATTCAACGTCAGGCCTGATGTGGAGGAGATCCACAGCGTCGCCGGCGACTCGAGTGTGATGATAAAGGTGCGTGCCAACGACACAGAATCATTGGAAGCCTTTCTGATGGAGGTACAGCGCTTGGAAGGGGTGCGGTCGGTACGAAGCTATATCGCGCTTTCTACCTTTCTCGAGCGCGGCCCAATACCGGACTGATGACCTTCAATCACGCTTAGTGGCGGTGAGAAGACGGGACTGCTTGGACTATTTCATTAGCGGTGGGCTTCGGTGACAATAGCGCCCCTTGCTCGGGTACGGGGTGTTACTGGCCGATGCAGCGAGAAAAATTGCGGGTATCGTTTTCTGATTTTGATGTTTTAGTTTAATTAAATCAATTCCTTAGGTCTGGCATGCTACTGGTTATCGACAACTACGACTCCTTTACCTACAACCTGGTGCAGTATTTCCAGGAGCTGGGGCAGCAGGTGCGGGTGGTGCGTAACGATGCGGCGACCTTGCGCGAGCTGGAGGCCATGGGCCCCGAGCGGTTGGTGATCTCCCCCGGCCCTTGCTCGCCCCGTGAGGCGGGTATTTCCCTGGCGGCTATCGAGCATTTTATGACCCGGCTGCCGGTGCTGGGGGTTTGCCTTGGCCACCAGGCCATAGCTCAGGCTCTGGGCGGGCAGGTGGTACGGGCGCCCAAGGTGATGCACGGCAAAACTTCGCGAATCGATCATGACAACAGCGGCCTTTTTGCCGGCCTGCCCAACCCCCTTACCGTGACCCGTTACCATTCCTTGCTGGTTGAGGCGCAAAGCCTGCCGGCGTCGCTACGGGCCAATGCCTGGACCGAAGAGGGCCTGATCATGGGCTTTGCCCACCGTCAATTGCCGCTGCACGGCGTGCAATTTCACCCCGAAGCCATCCTCACCGAAGCCGGCCACGCGCTGCTGGCCAACTTTCTGGCCCTTTAAGGGCATTTTTGCCGACTTGTTAGCAAATTAGCCTGGCTAATGTTTCATTATCTTGGATAAGCAAAATTTTTTGCGACAATCGAGCAGGCCAGTTATCTAAGGGTAAGACGCCAAAGACAGTGCCTGAGTCCTTTGAAATAATCAGGCCACCGTCCTGCCCGGCCCGCGGGGGCAAGCCTTTTACACTCTCTCTCCCCTCGCTGGCGCAACCCATTGGAGAATCAATATGTCCGAGCAAATGTCAGTCAGTCGTGCCACGTTCGATGAAGTGATGGTCCCCAACTACAACCCGGCGGCCATCATTCCGGTACGTGGTAAAGGTGCCCGGGTATGGGACCAGGAAGGCAAAGAGTTTGTGGATTTCGCCGGCGGCATCGCCGTTAACGTGCTGGGCCATTGCCACCCGGCGCTGGTAGGCGCGCTGAAGGAGCAGGGCGAGAAGCTCTGGCACCTGTCCAACGTCATGACCAACGAGCCGGCCCTGCGCCTGGCCAAGAAATTGACCGACGCCACCTTTGCCGAGCGCATCTATTTTGCCAACTCCGGCGCCGAGGCCAACGAAGCGGCCTTTAAGCTGGCGCGCCGTTATGCCCTGGACCACTTCGGTGAAGGCAAAGACCAAATCATCTCCTTCAACAAGTCCTTCCACGGCCGCACCTTCTTCACCGTGACCGTGGGTGGCCAAGCGGCTTACTCCGACGGTTTCGGGCCCAAGCCTGGCGCCATCGACCACCTGGATTTCAACGATCTGGCCGGTCTTGAGGCGCTTATCAGCGACAAAACCTGCGCTGTTATCATGGAGCCGATGCAAGGCGAGGGCGGCATCATCCCCGCCGAGCAAGCCTTTATCGAAGGCGTGCGCGCCTTGTGTGACAAACACAACGCCCTGCTGGTGTTCGATGAAGTGCAAACCGGCATGGGCCGCTCCGGCCACCTGTACGCCTACCAAAAATACGGCGTTACCCCGGACATCCTCACCTCCGCCAAATCTCTGGGCGGCGGCTTCCCCATCGGCGCCATGCTGACCACCGCCAAAGTTGCGGCCAGCCTGAAAGTGGGCACCCACGGTTCTACCTACGGTGGTAACCCGTTGGCCTGCGCCGTTGCCGAAGCGGTACTGGACGTGGTGAACACCCCGCAAGTGCTGAACGGCGTGAAGCAGCGCGAAGCCTGGTTCCGCGAGCACCTCGAAGCCATCAACGCCAAGTACAACGTCTTCAAAGAAGTGCGCGGCATGGGCATGTTGCTGGGCGCCGTGCTCAATGACCAATACCAAGGCCGTGCCCGCGACTTTTTGACCGCTGCCGTTGACCAGCAGCTGATGGTGCTGGTAGCCGGCATGGACGTGGTGCGTTTTGCCCCGTCGCTGGTTATTAGCGAAGAAGACATCAAGGAAGGTATGGCCCGCTTCGAGCGCGCCGTGGCCAAGGTGGTCGGCGCCTGAGCCGACTTGGGCGGCGCTTGGCGCCGCCCTTGTGACTCACACCAATCATAGGAGCCATCTATGCTGGTTATCCGTCCTATTACCAGCCGAGATCTGGTTGCCCTGCTGCGCATCGCCGAAGAATCCGGCGTTGGCTTTACCTCACTGCCGGTCAACGAAGAACGGCTGGCGGCGAAAATCGCCCATTCGGAAGCCTCCTTTGCCCTGAGTGACAGCCAGTGTCAGTCTGGCGAGCAAGGCTATCTGCTGGTGCTGGAAGACACCGACACAGGCGAAGTGGTGGGTACCACCGCCCTGGAAGCGAGAGTCGGCCAGACCGACGCTTTCTGGCACTACCACCTGGGCAGCGCAGTGCATTCGTCGCCCTCTCTTGGCGTACATAAAGAGCTGAAAACCCTGAGTTTGTGTAACGACTATTCCGGGGTTTCAGAGCTGTGCACCTTGTTTTTGAGCGAGAGCCACCGCCAGGGCTATAACGGCAAGCTGCTATCCAAGTGCCGCTTTATGTTCCTGGCCGAGTTTCGCGACCGCTTCTCCGACGTGGTGATCGCCGAGATGCGCGGCGTCTCCGACAGCGAAGGCAAATCGCCGTTCTGGAGCTGGCTGCAAGAGCACTTTTTCGACATGGAATTCCCCCAGGCCGACTATCTCTCCGGCCTTGGTAAGAAGACCTTTATCGCCGAGCTGATGCCACGCCACCCCATTTATGTGGACATGCTGCCCCAGGCCGCCCAAGGCGTGATTGGCCAGGTGCACGACAAAACCCGGCCAGCCCTTAAGCTTTTGAAAGCCGAAGGCTTTCGCTGGCGCGGTTATGTGGATGTCTTTGACGCCGGCCCCACTGTCGAGTGCGACATCGACCATATCAAGGCCATTCGCGAAAGCGAGCGGTTGGAAGTGGCCATTGGCGACGCCTCTGAAGGCGTGCAGACCATGATCGCCACCACCCATATTCAGCAATTTCGCTGCACCCTGGCCCAGGCCTGCCACCGTAAAGGCGACCTGGTTATTGACCAGGCCACCGCCGACGCCCTGGGCGTCAAAGCCGGTGACTGGGTGCGCGCCATTGCCTTTGAGAAGGAGTAACCCATGAGCCAATTGATTAACGGCCAATGGCTGGCCGGCGAAGGCCAGGCCTTCCGTTCCCTAAACCCTGCCGATGGCCAAACCATTTGGGAAGGCCAAGGGGCCAGCCCGGCGCAGGTGGACGCCGCAGTGGCTGCCGCCCGCAGCGCCTTTGTGGCCTGGGCCGACCAATCGGTTGAAGCGCGCCTGGCCATCATCAACGCCTTTGGCGAGCAGCTTAAAGCCAACAAAGAGGCCTTGGCCCGCACCATCGCCGAAGAAACCGGCAAGCCGTTCTGGGAAACCCAGACCGAAGTGGCGGCCATGATTGGCAAAATCGCCATCTCTACCCGCGCTTATGAAGAGCGCACTGGCCTGGTGGAAAACGACGTAGCCGGTGGCCGCGCCTACATTCGCCACAAGCCCCACGGCGTGGTAGCGGTGTTTGGCCCCTATAACTTCCCCGGCCACCTGCCCAACGGCCACATGGTGCCGGCGCTCATTGCCGGTAACGTGGTGGTGTTCAAGCCTTCCGAGCTGACCCCGAAAACCGCCGAGCACACCTTGAAACTCTGGCAAGCCGCTGGCCTGCCGGCTGGGGTAATCAACCTGGTGCAAGGGGAGCTTGAAACCGGCAAGGCCCTGGCAGGGCACGCTGGTATCGACGGCCTGTTCTTTACCGGCTCGTCCAACACCGGCCAACTGCTGCACAAGCAATTTGGTGGCCGCCCGGAGAAAATTCTGGCCCTGGAAATGGGTGGCAACAACCCGCTGCTGGTGCGCGACGTGGCCGATATCAAAGGCGCGGTGCACGAGATTTTGCAATCGGGCTATATCTCTACCGGCCAGCGCTGCACCTGTGCCCGCCGCCTCTTTGTGCCCAAGGGCGCCAAGGGCGATGAGCTGGTCAGCGCCCTGGTTACTGCCGTTAACGCCATCAAAGTGGGCGGCCAGTTTGACCAAGAGCAGCCCTTTATGGGCCCGCTTATCTCCGAAAAAGCGGCCCTTGGCATGGTGGCGGCCCAGAACAACCTCAAGGCCCTGGGCGGCGAGGTACTGGTGGAGCTCAAACACCTGCAAGCCGGTACCGGCCGGGTGAGCCCGGGCCTTATCGATGTTACAGCGATCGCTGACCTGCCTGATGAAGAATACTTCGGGCCGCTGGTACAGCTTATTCGTTACAGCGATTTCGACGCCGCCATCGAGCAGGCCAACAACACCCGCTACGGCTTGTCTGCCGGGCTGTTGGCCGATAGCCGCGACGACTGGGACTACTTTTTCCGTCGTATTCGTGCTGGTATTGTCAACTGGAACAAGCAGACCACCGGTGCCTCCGGTGCCGCGCCCTTCGGTGGCGTGGGCGCCTCCGGCAACCATAGGCCCAGCGCCTACTATGCAGCCGATTACTGTGCTTACCCTGTTGCCAGCGTGGAAGCGGAGGCGGTCAGCGCCCCAGCCACTCTGGCCCCCGGCCTGAGCCTGTAATGACGATAAACGGCAGCCTAAGGCTGCCGTTTTTTACAACGAGAAGAGGTTCGTATGCACAAGGACATCAATACCCTATTTGAGTGCCTCTGGAATAACTACCTGGAGGTTACCCCCAGCGCCAAGAAGGTGCATCAGCTGCTGGCCAGCTCCGAGCAGGGCGACGACATCATCAACGACCACGTTGCCTTCCGTACCTTCAACATCGGCAAGGTTGGCCTGGACAAACTGGCCGCCCACTTCCTGGCCCTGGGCTACGAAGAAAAAGGTGAATACCACTTCGAGGCCAAGAAGCTCTACGCCAAGCATTTCGAGCACCCGGACGACACCCAGCCCAAGGTGTTTATCTCCGAGCTTTTGGTAGAAAAATGCAGCCCGGCGCTGCAGGCCCTGGTGCACAAGATGGTCGAGCAAGTGGATGCTGGCGCGGTAAGCGCTGACGATTTCCTCTACTCCTGCACCCACTGGCAGGTGTCTCACAGCGATTATGAAGCCCTGCTGGCTGAGAGCGAGTACGCGGCTTGGATGGCGGCCTACGGCTACCGCGCCAACCACTTCACCGTGTCTGTTAACCACCTGAGCAACTTCGAGACCCTCGAATCGGTGAACCAGGCCCTCAAGGATGCCGGTTTCACCCTCAACACCTCTGGTGGCGAAATAAAAGGCAGCCCAGAGGTGTGTCTGGAGCAGTCTTCCACCATGGCCGACAAGGCCGAGGTGAGCTTCACCGATGGCAAGGTTGCCATCCCCAGCTGCTTCTACGAGTTTGCCCGCCGTTACCCCCTGGCCGATGGCAAGCTCTACACCGGCTTTGTGGCGGCCAGCGCCGACAAGATTTTTGAGAGCACTAACGCCAAGGTGCAGTGCAACGCCTGATACCTCAGGCAAGAAAAAAGGCCGCTTTAAGCGGCCTTTTTTGTTATTCCACGTCGTATTTTTCTTTTAATTCCCGCCACTTGCCGGAGCGCATCAAGTCCAGGCGGCCCTGGTTGAGCCACTCGACCAGCTCGGGGCCGTTGCGTTTGTTGGAGCAGGCCACGTAGAGCGGCACCGGTTTGGTGAATGAGCCGGCATCACGGAACAGCTTACCGAGATCGTGGCTTTTCATGTAGTTGAGCATCTCCCGCTGCGGCGAGGCGATAACGTCTATCTCGCCAAAACGCAGTTGGCGCACCAGTTCGTCCATGCCGGCGTTCACGGAGATCACCTTGAGCTGGCCGGGCTTGAATTTCTTCAATGGCTCCAGCGCCGCTTCCATCCGTGAGCCCTTGATCACCCCCACCCGGCGGCTTTGAAAGCTGCTTAGGTCTTCGTACTTGAGGGGATCTTCAGTGCGCACAAAAAGGTGCGGCGACATCACGGTCCAGGCCTCGGAGGTGAAGTTAAGATCCGGCGCTTCCGAGGTATGAATGCCCAGCAGGCAATCATAGAGGCCGCTTTCGCCACCGGCGATCATGGCGTTCCAGGGAACCATTTTGTAATCGGTTTGCTCGCCATGGCTGGCGAAAATGGCTTCGGCTGCCTCAACGAAGAAGCCGGGATGGTCAGTACCGGGCGTGCCGGTAAAGGGATAATCGTCTGGCCCCCTCAGACGCAATTCGGCGGCCTGGGCTACGCCGGCCACCATCAGTAGTACCAGGGGAAAGATCTTACTTTTCATTGGTGTACTCCTAGAGCCGCTGGTCAGCTTTATCTTAGGCGATAGCGCTCATGCTTGGTACTTTGCTTTTAAAGACGTAGGCTTAAGAAAACAAAAAGAGGTAGCTTGCGTGTCCCTTTCCAATCAAATCCTGAGCCAACTCAACGGTGTGTTGCTGGGCAAAGACGAGCCGGTGCGCCTGGCGCTGTGCTGTTTGCTAAGCGGCGGCCACCTGCTGATTGAAGACTTGCCCGGTACCGGCAAAACCACTTTGTCCCATGCCCTGGCCGCCACCCTGGGGCTCGATTACCACCGGGTGCAATTTACCTCCGACATGCTACCGGCCGACTTGATTGGGGTGTCGATTTTTCGCCAGGAGCAGGGCCATTTTGACTTCCAGCCCGGCCCTTTGTTCAGCCAGGTGCTGCTGGCCGATGAAATCAACCGGGCCAGCCCCAAGACCCAGAGCGCGCTCTTAGAAGCCATGGCCGAAGGGCAGGTGAGCGTGGATGGTCGCACCTACGAGCTGCCCAAACCCTTTTTCGTTATCGCCACCCAAAACCCGGTGGAGCAGGCCGGCACCTACCCGCTGCCCGAGTCGCAGCTCGACCGCTTCACCATGCGCATTACCCTGGGCTTTCCGCCAAGGGATGCCGAGAAGCGGCTGTTAAAAGGCGAGGCCTTGGCGCACCAGGCCCTGGCGCCGCTGCTGGATGACAAAACCCTTGCCCAGTTGCGGGCCAAGGTGGCGGCGGTCAGCGCTTCGGACGACCTCCTCGATTACCTGCTGGCGCTGCTTAAGGCCTCGCGGGAGCTTCCTGATGTGCCAAGGCCGCTCTCTCCCCGGGCCGGCAAGGCGCTGCTGGCGGCGGCCAAGGCCTGGGCCTTTCTGGCCGGGCGCGATTACGTGCTGCCTGAGGATATTCAAGCCATCTTCCCGGCGGTGGCCGAGCACCGGCTGAGCCCGGTGGTGCAGGGCGGCCAGCAGGCCTACGCCAGCCTGGTGCTGGGCGCCGTGGATCCGGTGCTGTCATGACCGGCTGGCGCCAATGGCTGCTGGCGCGGTTTTTGGCAAAAAGGCAACCGGCTGCCAGCCAGTGCCGCTTGGGTAATGCCAACATCTATATTCTGCCCACGGCCTTTGGTTACGCCTTTTTGGCGCTGGTGATGGCCATTTTCCTGCTCGGCACCAATTACCAAAACAACCTGGTGTTGCTGCTGGCCTTCTTCCTGATCAGCCTCTTTACCACCGCCATGTACTTTACCCACCGCAACCTAGCCGGTTTGACCCTGCATCGCCTGGCTCTTGAGCCCCAGGTGGCGGGAGACGATCTTCGCCTTGACCTGCAAGCCGATGGCAAGGGCCATTGGGGTCTGGAATTTTGCTACGGTCAGGGGCCGGTGCGTAAAAGCGATGTGGATGGCCTGAAAAGGCTGGTGCTCCTGGCGCCGCCTGGGGCCAGGGGCCGCCACCGGCCGGGGCGGCTGACCGTGGCTTGCCGCTTTCCACTCGGGTTGTTTCGGGCCTGGAGCTACCCCGATTTAGACCAGGAGCTGCTGCTCTATCCGCGGCCCGAGCCCTGGCAGCGGGGTCTGGGGCTGGATCTGGATAAAGGCGCGGTGCAGGGCCGGCACCATGGCGAGGACGACTGGCAGGGCCTTAAAAATTATCAGCCCGGCGACCCCCTCAAACGGGTGGCCTGGAAGCAATTGGCCCAGGGCCGTGGCATGTGGTCCAAGGAATTTGCCCGCCCCGAGCAAGACAGCCGCTGGCTGCGCCTGAGTGAAATAAAAGGCGCCAGCCTTGAGCAGCGCCTGGCTCGGCTGGCCTGGCTGGTATTGGACAGCGAGCAGCGCCAGGCCCAGTACGGCCTGGATTTGGGTGGCGTGAAAATCAACCTCGGCAGCGGCCATGGCCACTGCCGGCGCTGCCTTGAAGCCCTGGCTTGTTATGGAGAGCCGGCATGAGATGGTATTTGCCCCGGCGTACCCTGGTGCTGCTGATCGTCTCGCAGTTGATGGCGGTGCTGCCCACCTGGGACAGGGTCGGGCTGGTGCTGGTGGCGGTAAACCTGTTTTGCCTTGCTTGGTGCAGCGGCATTTGCCTGGGTCGCTTTGGCCAGCCGCCGCGCTGGCTGTTGGTGGCGCTGGCGGTGGGCGGCGCCATTGCCCTTGGCATTAGCCTGCCCGGCAAAGGGGTGTACCTGGCCATGGTGTCTTTGCTGGTGCTGGGTTACAGCCTCAAGGTGCTGGAGATAAAGGCGCCACGGGACCTGTTCGCCCTGGTGCTGTTCGGCACCTTCTTGCTGGCTACCAACCTGGTGCGCTACCAGTCCATGGCCATGGCGCTGTATTTGCTGCTGGCGGCCCTGGTGCAGCTGTCGGTGCTGCTGAGCCTGCAAAACACCTTGCCCTGGCCCCGGTTGGTGCGGGCCCTGGGCCGGATGAGCCTGGCCAGCCTGCCGCTGACCCTGCTGCTGTTTTTGCTGCTGCCCCGGCTCTCGCCGCTGTGGCAAATGCCGGACGCCCAGTCCGGCACCACCGGGCTTTCCGATGTGATGAGCCCGGGGGATTTTTCCTCCCTGGCGCAATCGACCGAGCTGGCCTTTCGGGCCGAATTGCCCTGGCGCCCAGCCGGTAGCAGCCTTTATTGGCGCGCCCTGACGTTGGAGGCTTTCGACGGCCGGGCCTGGCGCCAGGCCGATTTTCGAAAAGCCGAAGAGGAGCGGGCCAGCAGCCCAAACCCAGGCCAGGGCCGGGACTGGACCCTGATGATGTCGCCATCCAGCAAACCCTGGCTACCGGTGCTGGACGGCACTAAGCCCCTTTCTACCGGGCTGGTTTACACCAGTGACCGGCGGGTGCTGAGTAAAGAGCCGCTGGCCAAAACCACCCAGCTTAAGCTGCGCCAGGGTACGCCTTTGCGCGACAAAGACAGCGACGCGGTGCTGGCCTTTGACCAGCGCCTGCCCCAAAGCGGCAATCCCAGGGCCCGCCAATTGGCGCTGTCCCTTCGCCGCCAGTACCCCAGTGATGGCGCCCTGGCCCAGGCCATGAACCGCTATTTTGCCAACCCGGCGTTTCGCTACAGCCTGTCACCGCCACCCCTTGGGGAAAACGCCGTCGATGCATTCTTGTTCGACACCCAAACCGGCTTTTGCGGCCACTACGCCTCGGCCCTGGCGTTTATGCTGCGCGCCGCCGGCGTCCCGGCTCGGGTGGTGGCCGGGTATCAAGGGGGGCAATACGTGCCGGAGGCCGGTTTTTACGCCCTTTATCAATACGATGCCCATGCCTGGGTAGAGGCCTGGCTGCCACCGGCTGGCTGGACCCGGTTTGACCCCACCGCCCAGGTGGCACCCACTCGCCTCAGCCAGGGGCTGAGCGGTCTTGCTAGCAACCCGGCCTTCAGCGCTGGCGGTGGCTGGCTGTGGCAACTCAAGCAGCAGCCGGCCATGAAGTGGCTGCGTTACCAGGCTGCCTTGATGGATTACCGCTGGAACCGCTGGGTGCTTAACTACGGCAGCGGCCAGCGCGAGCAGTTGCTGTCGTGGCTGCTGGGCACCAGCGACTGGCTACCGGCGGCGCTGCTGTTTGGTGGCCTCTTGCTGGGGGCCTTGCTGCTGATGCACTGGTGGACCCGCCGCGAACGGCGCCAGCCCTTGGCCGAAGTCAGCCGCCTGTACCTTAAGGGCTGCAAACGCATTGGCCTTGAGAGGTTACCGGGGGAGGGGGCTGAAGCCTATGCGCGGCGGGTGGCGGCAACCTACCCGCCACTGGCGGCCCACTGGAACCACATCACCGGCCTTTATCAGCGGCTGCGTTACGCCCAGGCCGAGCCGGCGCTGGTGCGCGAGCTGAAAAGGCGGGTGCGGGCGCTGCCCCGATCGGTGAAAATGCCCACATGAATGATTTCAATACCTTAAAGGCCGAAGCCGCCCAAAGCTGGCAGCGCCGCTTGCTGTTGCTGACCGGCGAGCCCGAGCAGAACCAAGCCAAGGCCCGGGCCATGGCCGAGAGTGTCGCGTCAAGCTTGTGGCTTGGTGCTGACGGCATCGCCCCCAAAGATGCGCGCCATTACCTGGGCCAGGAATGCGAGCTGCTGGTGGTGGACTGGCACCAGGGCATTCACCTCGATGCCCTTGGCGCCCTGGCGGGCTGCTTGCGCGGCGGCGGTGTGCTGGTACTGCTTAGCCCGCCGCTAGAGATATTGGCGGCCCAAAGCCCGCTGGGCGCCTGGCTGGCGGCGGTGTTGGCCGGGCGCACTCCAAAAGGGGCAAGCCAGCACGTGCCCCTTAACGGGCTGAGCAACGATCAGCAAATCGCGCTGGCGGCGGGGCTTAAGGTACTGACCGGCCATCGCGGCCGGCCACTGGTGATGACTGCCGACCGGGGCCGGGGCAAAACTGCCACCCTGGGGCTGCTGGCCGCAGAAGCCCTCAAGGCGGGGCGCGGGCCGGTATGGGTGACGGCGCCGCGCTTTGAGGCGCTGGCGCCACTTTTTAATTTTGCCGAGCGGATACTGGACGGCGCCGAGCGCCGCGGCCAGGCCCTTTATTGGCAGGGGCAGACCATCGCCTTTTATCCACCGGACCGGCTCCTGGCCGAGCAACCCGAGGCGGCGCTGCTGCTGGTGGACGAAGCGGCGGCCATTCCCACCAGCTTGCTGGACCGGATAGCCGGCCACTACAAACGGCTGGTGCTCTCTACCACCTTGCACGGTTACGAGGGCTCGGGGCGCGGTTTTGCCCTGCGCTTTTTACCCAGGCTCAAAGCCCTCTACCCCGGCACCCAAGCTGTGCACCTGAGTGAGCCGGTTCGCTGGGCCGCCGGTTGCCCGGTAGAGCGGGACATCAACCAAATGCTGCTGCTGGACGCCGAGCCCGACACTATCGCCGCCGGCCCGCTGGCCCTGCATTGGCTCAGTGGCAGCGAATTGGTGGCGCGCCCGGCCTGGTTAAAGGCGGTGATGGGGCTTTTGGTCAGCGCCCACTACCAGACCGCCCCTTCGGATATCCAGCATTGGCTGACCGACGACAAGGTGACCTTTGCCGTGGCCACCTGCCAGGACCAGGTGCAAGGGGTGATGGCACTGGTAGCCGAGGGCGGCCTGGACCCGGCCCTTTGCGAGGCGGTGTACCTGGGCAAAAGGCGCCTTAAAGGGCACTTGGTGTTGCAGTCGTTGAGCGCGCATCTGGGTATAAAGGAAGCGCCGGCTTTTGAGGGGCAACGGGTAATGCGCATTGCCGTGCTCAATCGCCGCCAGGGTCTTGGCAGCTGGCTACTGGAAGAGCTCGAACGGCGCGCCAAGCTGCTGCTGGTGAGCTTTGCCGCCGATGAAGAGCTGTGCCGGTTCTGGCAGCGCTCCGGCTGGCAGGTGCTGCGCCTTGGCAGCAGCATCGATGCCGCCTCGGGGTTGCCGTCGGTGATGATGGCCAAGGGCCTTGAAGACAAAAGCCAAGCTTTGGTGGCTAAATCCTGGGCCCGTTTTACCGAAATTCTGCCCTGGCAGCCGGGCTTGCCGGCCGAGCTTATCAATCGCCTTTACCAAGGGGCTGAAGCCGTGGCGCTCAGTGACTGGGACAAACGCGACTTGGCCCGGCTGGTGGCGGGCGGCGCCAACCTCGATACCTTGCAGCTGCCTCTTTGGAAACTGGCCTGGCAAGCGGCGGCTGAAGGAGAATGCCCGCTGCTGATGCGGCGGTGGTTGGCCGGGGAGGCCTTTGAAAAACTAGGACCGCGCAAGGCGGTCCTGGCAGAGGTGCGAGACTGGGTGGCTCAGCGGGTGCCGTAAACGACGATAGTTTTGCCACGAGCGTGAATAAGGCTCTGTTCTTCAAGCATTTTCAGCACCCGGCCCACGGTTTCGCGGGAACAGCCAACAATCTGACCAATCTCCTGGCGGGTAATTTTGATTTGCATGCCGTCAGGGTGGGTCATGGCGTCCGGTTGCTTGGCGAGATTCAGCAGGGTCTGGGCGATACGGCCCGCCACATCCAAAAAGGCCAGGTCGCCCACCTTACGGCTGGTGGAACGAATGCGTTTGGCCATCTGGGCGCTGAGTTTTAACAGGATCTCGGGGTCCTGCTGAATGATCTGGCGAAATTTCTGATAGCTCATTTCCGCTATCTGGCATTGGCTTTTGGTTCTCACCCAGGCAGTACGCACGGGTTCTTCTTCAAAAAGCCCCAATTCCCCGAAAAAGTCCCCCTGGTTGAGGTAGGACAGGATCATCTCTTTGCCTTCATCATCCTTGATCAGTACTACCACTGAGCCCTTTACCACGTAGTAAAGGGTATCGGCCTTTTCGCCGGCATGGATGATGGGTGCCTTGGCACCGTACTGTTTGACGTGGCAGTGGGAGAGAAACCGTTCAAGCACGGGGTCGTTTGGAATGCGACCAAGGATTGCCATGGTTTTGCCTCACTTCTACCCATTGAATTTATGGACGTTATCACACTTTGGCAGGGTCGACGTGGGGCATCAAGCATAAATTGATCCTTTAAATGGCATTTCGTTGTGGTATCGTTGCGCCCACTTTGGGAGTGCTCGGGTAAGCAGTTAATGGAAGCGAAGGTCCGCTGGCTTGAAGGTATGCGCTTTGTCGGCACCAGTGGCAGTGGCCATGACCTGGTGATGGACGGCGACAACCCCGGCTCGGCCCCCAGCCCCATGGAAATGATCCTGCTGGCCATAGGTGGTTGCAGCTCGGTGGACGTGGTGTCCATTTTGCAAAAGGCCCGCCAGGACGTGACCGACTGCGAAGTGGAACTCAAAGGCCTGCGCGCCGACGACCACCCCCGGGTATTTACCGACATCGAGCTGGTGTTTGTTATCACCGGCCGTGGGGTACAGGAAAAGCACGTTGAGCGTGCCGTGAACCTGTCCATGGAAAAATACTGTTCGGTGTCGAAGATGCTGGAAAAGGCGGCCAATGTCCGCCACAGCTACCGCATAGTCGACCTGCCGTAACCTGGCATCAAGCAATCTTGGTGCGTTACACCGTGACTGGCCCTAAGGCTGGTCGCGGCGTCGTTGTTCTCGCGCAAGCGAATGCATATCAAGGCGCTTCAATGCTTTAGCGTCTCGACATGCAGACCAGCAATGGCTCTGTCTGCCGCTCAGTCGGCAAGGTGTGCGTTGTATCCATCGGGGATGCAACCAGTGTTAACGCAAGGTCGCTTTGCGGCCAGGTAGGCGAGGAACCCGATAAGTGGAAGAGTCCAAGCTCAAGCTGCACGGCTTTAATAATCTGACCAAGAGCCTCAGTTTCTGTCTTTACGACATCTGCTATGCCAAGACGGAACAGCAGCGTCAGGAGTACATCGAGTACATCGATGAGCAGTACAACGCGGATCGTCTGACCGACATCCTGACCGAAGTCTGCGACATCATCGGTGCCAACATCCTCAATGTGGCTCGTCAGGACTACGATCCCCAAGGCGCCTCCGTCACCATCCTGGTGTCAGAAGAGCCTCTCAAGGACTCCCAGCAGGTTGATACCTCCGAAAAGCCCGGCCCTATCCCGTCGGACTCTTCCGTGGTGGCGCACCTGAATAAATCCCATATTTGTGTACACACCTACCCGGAAGTGCACCCCGATGACGGCATCTGTACCTTCCGTGCCGATATCGAAGTGTCTACCTGTGGTGTGATCTCCCCGCTCAAGGCGCTGAACTACCTGATCCACGCCCTGGAGTCCGACATTGTCACCGTCGACTACCGGGTTCGCGGCTTTACCCGCGACGTGCGTGGCACCAAGCACTACATCGACCACGAGATCAATTCCATCCAGAACTTCCTGTCTGAAGACACCAAGAGTCATTACCAGATGGTGGATGTGAACATGTACCAGGAGAACATCTTCCATACCAAGATGATGCTCAAAGAGTACGATCTGGACCATTACCTGTTCGGGGTCAGCAAGAACGACCTCACCGGTCACGAAGTCGAAGAGATCACCGAGAAGCTCTGGAAAGAGATGCAAGAGATCTACTACGGCCGCAACATCCCGGACGTAAAATAAGAAAAGGCCCCGCAAGGGGCCTTTTTTTATGGGCCGGTGCTTAGCGGCGCCCGAAGATGCCGTTTTTCATCGAGATTTGTTCGTTCAGGGTCCAAAAGTCATACAGCAAGCCCACCAGGAACAGGCCGCCGGTCAGCAGGTAAATAATGCCGGTGATGATTTTGCCCTGGTAGAAGCGGTGAATGCCGAATACCCCGAGGAAGGTCAGCAGCAGCCAGGCGATGTTGTAGTCGATGGGGCCGGGGGTGAATCGCTGGTCTGCTTCCCTGTCCATGGCCGGGATAAGGAATAAGTCGATGATCCAGCCCACAAAAAACAACCCCAGAGTAAAGAACCAGATGGTGCCGGTAATGGGTTTGCCGTAGTAAAACCGGTGTGAACCAGTAAAGCCAAACAGCCACAGCAAGTAGCCAAAGAGTTTTGAATGGGTATCGCCATGTTGCATAAAAGGGCCCCTTTTTACCTTTTGCTAAAGAGTGCCAGGCCAGCCTGACAACTTCACGAAAAAAAATGCGCATTGCGCAAAAAATACCCGTATAATGCGCGACCTTTTACGCTACAGAGAGCCGCTATGACCGCGACCTTTACAGAGCTTTCCTTGCCTCAGCCGATCATGCAAGCCTTGGATGACCTGGGTTTCGTAACTCCATCCCCCATTCAGGCCAGTTGTATCCCGCTGCTTTTGGAAGGTCGCGATGTCCTGGGTATTGCACAGACTGGTACCGGTAAAACCGCTGCCTTTGGTCTGCCGCTGCTGGCGGGTATCGACACCCGCCAGGGCGTACCCCAGATGCTGGTGCTGGCCCCGACCCGTGAGCTGGCCCAGCAGGTAGCTGCTGCCCTGGAAGACTTCGGCCGTCACATGACTGGCCTGAAAGTCGTCACCCTGTACGGCGGCTCTCCTTTCGGTCCCCAGCGCAACGAACTGCGCCGTGGCGCCCAGGTGGTGGTAGCGACCCCTGGCCGGATGATCGACCACCTCGACCGTGGCTCCCTGACCCTGGACACCATCCAGGCCGTGGTGCTCGACGAAGCCGACGAAATGCTGCGCATGGGCTTTATCGAAGACGTAGAACGCATCCTTGGCGAAACCCCGGAAGACCGCCAGACCGCGCTGTTCTCCGCCACCTTGCCGCCGATGATACGTAACCTGGTTGCCAAGTTCATGAACGACTACCAGGAAGTGAAGGTGTCTGCCCCGGCCCAGACCGTGGACCGCATCACCCAAAAAGGCATCATGGTGTTCGAAGAGCACAAGCCGGCGGTGCTGACCCGCGTACTGGAAGCCGAAGAATTCGACGCTGCCATCATCTTCGCCCGCACCAAGGACGCTACCGTTACCCTGGCCGAGCACCTGAACCAGAACGGCTTCAAAGCCACCGCCATGAACGGCGACCTGGGCCAGAAAGAACGTGAAGCCGCCGTTGAAGCCCTCAAAGACGGCCGCCTGGACATCGTGGTTGCAACCGACGTTGCCGCCCGTGGTCTGGACGTAGAGCGTATCGGCCTGGTGGTGAACTACGACATCCCCCGCGAGCCTGACGCCTACGTACACCGTATCGGCCGTACTGGCCGCGCCGGCCGCACCGGTACCGCCGTGCTGCTGTACACCCCGCGTGAGCGCTTCCTGCTGGGCCGTATCGAGAAGGTAACCCGCCAGAAGGTGGACGCCATGGAACTGCCTAACAGCGACGCCATTTTCGAGCGCCGCCTGGGCAAGCTCAAAGAGAACCTGGCTGCCGCTGACCGTGACGAGCGCCTGGCGCTGGTTGCCCGCCTGGGTGAAGAACTGGAGCAAAGCCCGGCCGAGCTGGCTGCCAGCCTGCTGGCGCTGCTGGAAGGCTTCCAGCCGCTGGCTGTGGGTAACGATCCGAAGATGCCGTCTGACCGTGGCCCCCGTGACGACCGTCCGCGCCGCGAGTTCGACCGTGACCGTCGTGGCAACGACCGTGGCGAGCGCCGTTTTGACCGTAACGACCGTGGCCCCCGCAGCAACGACCGTGGCGCTGAGCGCGGCGGCGAGCGTCGCTTTGACCGTGGCGCCGATGAGCGTCCGCGTCGTGACCGTGCCGAGCGTAGCGACCGCCCTGAGCGCAGCAACGCCGACATGGAAGCCTACCGTCTGGACGTAGGTCGCAGCCACGGCGCCACCCCGCGCCACATCGTCGGCGCCATCGCCAACGAGGCTAAGATCAGCTCCAAGTTCATCGGCCAGATCAAAATTCACGACGAGCACAGCGTGGTGATGCTGCCCAAGGGCATGCCCAAGGACATCGAGCGTCAGTTCCAGCGCGTGTTCATCTGCTCCAGGCCGATGAAACTGCGCCTCGACAGCAACAACGGTTAATACCGCTTGCTGACAAAAAAGCCCGCATCATGCGGGCTTTTTTTATGGGCGTAATTTAGGCCTTGGACTTTTGACCCATCATCCAGGCCGGGATCACCGCCAGGAAGAACACGATGGCGACGATCAAAAAACCGTCTTGATAGGCCAGCAGCCGCGCCTTGGGCAGCACCACCTGCTGCATGTATTCCATAATGCCGGGGTTCACCTTCAGCGACAGAGTTTCGCCAAAGGGGTTGCCCCAATGGCCGAAGAACAGCCCCAGGCGCCGCACTTCTTCGGCAAAGGCGGGGTTGGCCGGGGTCAAGGTTTGGGCCAGGGCGTCGGAGTGTAAAAAGGTGCGCCTGTCCACCAGCACCGACAGCAGGTTTACTCCAAAGGCGCCGCCCAGTTGGCGGATAAAGTTGAGGCTGCCGGCCCCTTGGGCCAGCAGCTCCGGGGGCAGGGTGCGAAGGCCGCCGGCGTTCAGCGCCGGCAACATCAACCCCAGGCCGATGCGGCCAATCAGTACCCACAGCGCCATCTGCCAAAAAGCGGTGTCGATATCCACCTTACGTGACAGCCAGCAAGACAGCCCGAAGATAGCCAGCCCCGCCATCACCGGCCACTGGGGCCGGACCTTGTCGCTCAGTTGCCCGGCGATGGGAAACACCAGGGCGAGGATCAGCCCCGCCGGCATCATCAGCAGCCCCGAGCGGGTGGGGGTGTAGCCCTGCACCGTTTGCAGGAAAAGCGGAATGATGTAGGTGGAGCCGTAAATGCCGGCGCCAAGGGCAAAGGCCACCAGGCAGGCCGCCACAAAAGGCCCGACCCGAAATACCCGCAAATGCAGCAGCGGGTGCGGGCAGCGCAGCTCCCACCAGATAAAAAGCGCGGTAGCCAGCAGCGACAGCGCAAAGCAGCCCAAGATGAAGTCAGAATCCCAGCCGTGGCGCTGGCCATTGGAGAGCCCGGCCAGCAGTGCGGTCAGGCCGCTGCAAAGCAGCAAAAAGCCTAACAGGTCAAAGGGCACATGGGGTTTGTGGTGGTCTTGGTGCTTGCCGGGAAAGAGCACATTGGCGGCCAGCAGGCCGATAAGGCAAAAGGGCACCACTACCAGGAACACGTCGCGCCAGCTGTATTGGTCCACCAAAATGCCGCCCACTGTCGGCCCAAGGGCCGGTGCCAGCACGATACCGACCCCGTAAATGCCCATGGCCTTACCGCGCTGCTCGGCGGGAAACACCTGCGACATCACCACCATCGCCATGGGCTGCACTATTCCTGAGGCCGCCCCCTGAATGACCCTGGCCAGGATAACGGTGTCACTGCCGGTGCTGGCGGCCCCCAGTATCGAGCCGAAGATAAAAAGCGCCATGGCGCCGGCAAAAGTGGCCCGGTAACCCAGGTGGTCGAGGGCCCAGGCGGTCATCAGCATGGTGGCAGTCATGGCGGCCAGAAAGCCGGTGGACAGCCACTGGATTTGGTCAGACCCCATGCCGAAGGCGCCCATGATGTCGGTCAGGGCGACGTTAACAATGGTGGCGGTGGCAGTGGTGGCGATGGTACCCATCATCACGGTGCCGGTGGCCAGCCACCGATACCAGGGCCCGAAGCGGACCCCGTAGCTTTCAAGAACCGACATGGATATCCACCTCCACCATCAAGCCGGGCTTGAGGCGGGGATCGGTTTGGTCAAAGCGGATCCGCACCGGCACCCGCTGGGTGATCTTGGTGAAGTTGCCGGACGGGTTGGGGCTTGGCAGCAGCGCAAACTGGTTGGTGGCGCTGTTGCCGATGCGGGTGACGGTGCCGGTGAAATGGGCGTCGGGGTAGGCATCGACACTGATATCCACGCTCTGGCCCAGTTTAACCTGGCCAATCTTGGTCTCTTTGACGTTGGCCTCAATCCAAATCTGGGCCGGGTCGTGTACCAGCATCAGCCATTGCCCGGCCTGGGCGTAGTCGCCCTTTTCAATCAAGGTTTTATCCACCACCCCATCGACCGGGGAACGAAGGCTCAGGTCATTGATGCTTTGCTGGGTCTGGGCAGCCTGGGCCTTTAAGGCCTGGATCTGTTGCTGCTGCACCTGGATTTGCTGGTTCAGCACCGCTGTTTGGCCAAGGGTGGCCTGAGCCCTGGCGAGCTTGGCCTGGGCCGCGCCAAGATTGGCCTGGGCTTGTTGGTGCTGGTCTTCGGCTTGCAGCAGTTGGGTGTGGTCGTCGTCCCATTGTTGGTGGTTGGATAGCCCTTTTTTCAGCAGCTCGTCGGTACGTTTAAAGGTGCTCTTGGCCAGGGTCAGCTGATGCTGGCTGGTGTCGAGGCTCGCCTGGGCCGCTTGCAGGTTGGCACGGGCTTCGTCGAGGGCGGCGCTGTTTTGGCTGTCGGTCAGCGCTTTTTGGGCCTGCAACTGGCTGACGGTCAGCTCACCGGCGCCGATTTGGGCGTTGATGTCGCTCAGTTCCAGCTTGGTGTTGCGGTCGTCGATTTGCGCCAACAGCTCGCCTTTGTGGATGGTATCGCCTTCGGTGACAGGGCGGGCCATCACCCAGCCGTCGAGGCGGCTGGCCAGGTTAATCATCTCGCCTTCGATACGGGCGTCGGTTTCGTGGACCTTGCCGGCGCGGCTGGTCAGCCACAGCACTACGGCGGCGGCCACCACCAGGGCGGCAATCACAAAGAGCCAGGTTTTGGGGGTAATGCGGCGGGGGGTACTGCTCACGACTTCGGCTCCTGTTCCAGGGCACCCAAGCTGACCAAGAGCCCTTGCAGCACGGCTAGGGTGGTGTCCAAGTCTTTGTCATCGATAGGGCCCAGTACCTGCTGGCGCACTTCATTACCGACCCGGTTGACTTGCTCGGAAATGGCCTGGCCTTGGTCGGTCAGGTGCAGGGTTTTTACCCGGCGGTCCTGGCCTTCCTGGCGGGTGATAAGCTGCTGCTTCTCCAGGGTGTCGAGGATGCGCACCAGCGCCGAGCCGTCTACTGCCAGCAGTTTGGCCAGGTCTTTTTGGCGCAGCGGTTCACTGGCCCTGGCTATGTACCACAGGGGCAGCCAGGTGGCCTGGGTCAGGCCGAAAGGTTGCAGTTTCTTGTCGAGGGTCTGGCGCCATTGGCGGCTGACTTGGGCGATAAGGCTGCCCAGTACCTGATGATTGGCATTCATATCGATGACGAGTTAAATAAATGACACGTCAATTATATGCCTGTCAGTATTTTGAGATCTACCCCCCACCGTTATTCCAAGCCGTAGCGTTCCAGTTTTTTCAGCAATCCCTGGCGCGACAGCCCCAATTGGCGGGCGGCGGCGGAGCGGTTGCCCTGCTGCTGGCCAAGGGCTTGGCTGATAAGGCGAATTTCAAGGGCCCGCACCTGTTCTTCGAGGCTGTCGCCTTGAGGCTCGGCGGTGGCGTCTGTGGGGTAGAGCAGGGCGATGTCGTCCAGCCCAATTACTTGGCCCTGGCTGATGGCCGCCACTGATTCGAGGGTGTTTTTCAGCTCCCGCACGTTACCGGGCCAGCTGCGCCCCAAAAACCATTGACGCGCCGAAGAGGAAAGGCGCAGGCTGCGGCCGCTTCGTCGGCACCAGCCGGCCAACAGGCTTTCGCACAAAAGCGGCAGGTCTTCCGGCCTGTCGTCCAGGGCCGGGGTTTGCAGGTTAACCCCCTTGATACGGTAGTAAAGATCTTCACGAAAGCGGCCGTCCGCCACCCGGTGTTGCAGGTCGGCATTGGTGGCCGATACCACCCGCACGTCGATGCTCTGCTGCTCGCGCCCGCCCACCGGGTAGAAGGTGCCTTCTTGCAGCACCCGCAGCAATTTCACCTGCATCGACAGCGGCATGTCGCCAATTTCATCCAAAAACAGGGTGCCGCCGTCGGCCATGGCCAATAGGCCCGGCCTGTCTTTGTCGGCGCCGGTAAAGGCGCCCTTTTTGTAACCGAACAGCTCGCTCTCCAAAAGCTCGGCCGGAATGGCGCCGCAGTGCACCGAGATAAAAGGCCCCTCGGCCCGGCGTGACAATTTATGCAGGGCGCGGCTGACCATCTCTTTACCGGTGCCGGAGGGGCCGGTTACCAGCACCGGCACATCGGTGGGGGCGATGCGCTGAATAAGGGCCTTGAGGTTGCCCATGGCCTGGCCGTTGCCCACCAGCTCGTCCAGAGGGCCCTGGCCGGCTTGTTTGAGGCGGCCGAGTTCGCGGGTCAGGTTCTGCTTGGTGAGCGCCCGGCGAATAACCACCGCCAGCATGTCCGGGTCCACCGGTTTGGACAAAAAGTCCCAGGCGCCACGGGCCATGGCGTTAAGGGCCAGTTGCCGCTCGGCATGGCCGGTGAGGATGATAATGGGCCTGTCACCCAGGCTTGGCAGGGCTTCGAGGGTGTGGCTGGGGTCCATCTGGGGCGGTAGCGCCAAATCCAGCAGGATGAGGTCGGCGTCGAAGCTCGCCAACTGGCTGCGGGCCTGGTCCAGGTTGTGGGCACTTTTGACCTGGTAGCCGTCTTCTTCGAGCCAGGCGCTGGCCAGTTCACAAAAGGCGACTTCGTCGTCCACCAGCAGGATGCGGCCGGTCATAGGGGAAACTCCAGTTCAAAGGTGGTGGGCCAACCGAGATCGGTGCGCAGCCTGACGCTGCCGCCGTGGGCCTTCATGATGCGCTGCACTATGGCAAGGCCCAGGCCTGAGCCGCCGGGGCGTTTGGACACAAAGGGCCGGAACAGTTTGTCGGCAAGCTCGGCGGGGACCGGCGGGCCGTCGTTGTGGATGAACACCCGGTTGCCCTCGGCCTCAAGGCAGATGTGCTGGGCAAAGGCGCGGGCGTTTTCCAAGAGGTTTACCAGCACCTGGGTCAGGCGGTGAGGGTCGGCGCTCAGCACCAGCGCCTGGGGTACCTTGAGTTCCACTCCGGCGGCCTGGGGTAGGCTTTGCACCAGAGCCAGCAAGGTTACGGCTTGCTTATCGACGGTCACGTTGCCGCCGTAGGAGAGCAAATCCTGGATCAGGCGGTCGGCGCGAGTCAGTTGGTCCTGAATGTGGCGGCGGGTTTTTTCTTCGGTGCGGGCCGAGGCCATGGCGATGATATTAAGGGGGTTTCTAAGCTCGTGGGCCATGGCCGCCGAGAGTTCCCCCAGCTCTACCAGGTGCTGCTGGTCGAGGCGGCGCTTTTCTTCTTCAGCGAGCGCCAGGGTGCGCTCGAGGTTGTCGCAGGCGCTGGCCAGCAAGGAGGCAAACACCTCCACTTGCAGGTGCTGGGCTGGCAGCAGTTCCTGCCCCCCCATCACTTCTGCCTGCCACATGGGGCCCTGGCGGTAGCAATGAATATGGGGGCCGGCGGCGCTTTGCTGGCTAACGCTGATGGCAAGGCCAAGGTCTTCTTGGAGCAGTGCCTCGGCGCCCTGCATCAGGCCCTGCCAGTCGCTGGTGGTGCCCAGTTGGTCACGCCAGCGGCCCAGCAGTTGCTCGTCAAGGCGGGCGCCGGGGTAAATGAGCTGGCGCACCCAACGGCTCAACATGGGGTAGAGCAGGGCGCTGGCCCCTAAGGTCAGCAACGAGTAAATCCACAGCAGCAAGCCCGAGCGGGTAAAGCCGAGGCTGGCGGCCAGCGCCGAGAGCACCCCTGCCACCAGCGCCAGGCCCAGGGCGATAAGGATGCGGCTGGCCCAGAGATTGACCTCCAGCATCCGATAACGCAGCACCGCGAACACCAGTAGCAGCACGTAGCTTGGCAGCGCCAGCATCGAGTAAGGGAAGTAGTCGATATCCAGAGACGGAAACACGAAGCTCGATGCCAGCAGCAAGCCCCAGCCCCCCACCATAAAGATGGCGAGGATGGAGCGGCGCACCGTGCTTTTTTGCTCGCCCCAGGCTTTGAGCAGCACCCCGTGGGCGCAAATCCCCAAAAACACCGTCCAACCCAGGTTCAGCCAGCCCAGAGGATGCAAGTGGATAAAGCCGCTGAAGGGCGGCCAGGGCTGAATGCTGGCGCCCCCCAGCAGGCTGCACAAAAAGATAAAGGTGCTGGTGCCGTAGCTTAGGCGCAGCAGGTGCTGCTTTCGGGCCGGGGTGGTGGTGAGGTAACCCAGGGCAAAGTGCAAAAAGGCATTGGGCATGAAGGGGTTGGCCAGCAGCAGCGGCAGCGCCAGCAGGCTCGAATAGGGACTTAGCAAATGGCCAAGGCACCACAGCCCCATCACGGTGACAAACCCGGCCAGAGGGCGCAAGTCGGTCTGGCGCCACAGCCACAGGGCAGTGGCCAAGCCGCTGAGCAGGGTGGCACCCATGGCCACTTCAAACACCAGCACCAGCTCGGGTGTAAACATCGTTGACAGTTACCTCGTTGTTATCGTCAACGTCGTTGACGAATTGCCGGCAGCTTAGCCCCTGAAATTGATATAAATCAAGGGTTGGCGCAGTTGGCGCGGCTTTTGCAAAAGTTGGCACGCAGTCCTTAGCAAGGAGTAGACCATGAGCCAATTTTTCCCCGACCTGCTGTTCGTTGTTGCATCCGTCGCCCTAGCGGCATCGCCTTGGGTGGTCAGCCGCTGGTTGCGGAGGTAAACCATGGATGCCGCGCTGCTGTCGCGGATCCAGTTCGCCTGGACCGTGAGCTTTCATATTCTGTTCCCCACCATGACCATAGGTCTGGCGGTGCTGATCGCCACCTGGGAAGGCTTGTGGTTGAAAACCCGCAATCCCCGCTACCTGCAATTGGCCAAGTTCTGGATCAAACCCTTTGCCATCACTTTTGGCTCCGGGGTGGTGACCGGTATCGTGCTGTCTTACGAGTTCGGTACCAACTTCAGTGAATTTTCCCATCTGGTCGGCCCGGTGCTGGGCCCACTGATGACCTACGAGGTGCTGACCGCCTTCTTCCTGGAAGCGGGCTTTTTGGGGGTAATGCTGTTTGGCTGGCAACGGGTCGGCGAGCGGCTGCACTTTTTTGCAACCCTGATTGTGGCCCTGGGCACCTTGCTCTCGGCGTTCTGGATCCTGGCCGCCAACTCCTGGATGCAAACCCCGGCGGGCTATGAATTCGTGAACGGCCAGTACGTACCGGTGGACTGGTTCAAGGTGATTTTCAACCCCAGCTTCCCGCTGCGCCTGGTGCACATGCTGCTGGCCACCTTCCTCACCGCCAGCTTCCTGGTGGCGGGCATCAGCGCCTGGTACCTCCTTAAAGGTTACGACCGCGAGTTTGCCAAGCGCGGCTTGTCCATGACCTTATGGTTCATCCTGGTGCTGGCGCCGTTGCAGGCTTTTGTCGGCGACGAGCACGGCCTTGTGGTCAAAGAGCACCAACCGGCCAAGCTGGCGGCGATGGAAGGCATCTGGGACAAGGTTGAGAAAAGCCCCGGCCTGCGCCTTTTTGCCATTCCCGATGAAAAGGCCGAGACCAACCATCTGGAAGTGGAAGTGCCGTATCTCGCCTCCATCATCCTCACCCACAGCCTTGACGGCGAAGTAACTGGCCTTAAAGCCTTTGCGCCACAAGACCGCCCCCCCGTTACCCCGGTGTTCTTCAGCTTTCGGGTGATGGTGGGCTTGGGTGTGCTGATGGTGCTGGTGGCGTTCTGGGCCAACTGGCGGCGCCGTGGCGGCAAGCTGTGGCAAGACAAGTGGCTGCTGCGCCTGCTGGTGTGCATGACCCCGGCTGGCCTGATTGCCACTATCGCCGGCTGGTGGGTGGTGGAAATTGGCCGCCAACCCTGGCTGGTCTATGGCCTGGTGCGCACCGAGCAGGTGGTGTCCAAGCTTCCTGCCGAGCGGGTAGCGCTGACCCTGGCCCTGTTCGTGGTGACTTACCTGGTGTTGTTGGCGGCCTTCTTGCACTTCTACCGCAAGCTTATCCGCAAGGGCCCGCCGGATATGGCCAAGCTCGAAAGCCAACTGGTGGGCATGCAGGCCCCCGGCTATGCCCTGAACTGGGTACGTGAGCTCAAGAAGGAGGGCTTCTGATGGAACTCTTTTATTTCCTGCTGCTGGGTTTTGCCATCCTGATGTATGTGGTGCTGGACGGCTTTGACCTGGGCCTGGGTATCCTCTACCCGGCCCTGCACGAGCAGCACGACCGCGACATGATGATGCGCTCGGTCTCCCACGTCTGGGACGGCAACGAAACCTGGCTGGTGTTTGGCGGCGTGATTTTGATGGGCGCCTTCCCGGCGGCCTACGCCACCTTGCTGCCCACTTTGTATTTGCCCATCTGCCTGATGCTGGTGGCGCTGATTTTCCGGGGCATCGCCTTTGAATACCGCTTCAAGGCCCATAGCTCGCGCCAATGGTGGGATCTCGCCTTTGGCCTGGGCTCCTCGGTAGCCGCGTTCTGCCAGGGCCTGATGCTGGGCAGCCTGGTGCAGTCCGGCGGCGAAGTGCTGCTTAGCCCCTTTAGCGTGCTGACCGCCTTTGCGGTGATGGCGGGTTACGCCCTGCTGGGCGCCACCTACCTGGTGGTGAAAACCTCAGGGGAGCTGCAAAGCAAGGCCAAGGCTCTGGTCAAGCCGCTGCTGGCGGCGGTGGTGCTGGCCATGTTGGCGGTGAGCCTGTGGAACTTTGCGGCGGTGCCGTCGGTACACAGCCGCTGGCTGGAGAACATCGGCTGGCTGTGGCCCATTCCCTTTATTACCGCAGTGCTGGCCTTTGCACTGCTCAAAAGCCTCAAGCACTCGGAAGTGGCGCCGTTTTTCTGTGCCGTGGCGCTCTTTGTGATGGGCTTTATCGGCCTGGTGGTGGGCTTGTTCCCGGAACTGGTGCCGGGGCGCTTGAATCTCTTTGAGGCGGCGGCTCCTGCCCACAGCCTCAAGTTCATGCTGCCCGGGGCGCTTATCTTTGTGCCGCTCATTCTGGCTTACACCTTCTGGGGCTACCGGATCTTCCGTGGCAAGGTGCATGACTTCGAGGAGGGTTACTGATGCTCAAGCAAAAATGGTTTTGGTTTGTTGGCCTTTATCTGGGCAGCGTTGTGGCGCTGTCGGTTGTGGCCTACGGCCTTCGCTGGTTGCTCAGCTGATGTCTGGACAGCTCTAAAAATCCAGACTGTACGCACGATGTTTTAGATGGGTCAGGGCGCTTAATCATCAGCACTCTTTGCGTGTGAATTCGTCCCGCAGATGATGCTCGAAGTGGGGGAGACCCCACTTCCTCGTGACTTTAGTCTTACGGCGGTTTTCGGCATGTTGTCCTTCTTGAGCCGAAGCCGCCGTTTTTTTTTGCCTGTTTTTCGCCCATAAAAAACCCGCCGTGAAGCGGGTTGTCTTTGGCGTTATCGCCGCTTATTTCAAGATGCCGCAGCCGATACGAGCGCCGTCGGGGCCGTGAACCACGATGGCGTGGCCTTTGTCGTCTTTGTAACCGAGGTCAGATACCACAGCGAAGGAGCCGATGGCTTCACCCTTGCTGTCGGCAGACCACAGCCCGCTCTTCCAGTAATCACCGGCGGTGGTGGGGGAGAAGTAGTGGCCGCCTACTTTTTCGGCGTCGTCACAGGTTTTACCCACGTGAATATGCAGGCCGCCGTTGGTCACAGGGGCCAGGCCCTTGAGGTCGTAATGGACCATGGTGCGGCCGTCGTGGAAACTCACTTTTACCTTGCCGGTAACGGTCTGGCTGGTGCCAGGGTAGGCGCCCACTTTGGCGCTAAGGGAGGCGGCTTGGGCGCTGACGGAGAGGCTGCCCAGCAGCAGAGCGGCACTGAGAACGGAAAGGGACTTTTTGGAAGAGAAAGAAATCATGTCAGGAACCTTCAGATGTGATTATGAAAAAATTATTTGATTCAACAGGTTAACCTTTTGCGAGGCCCTTTGGCGCCGCGCCACCAGGGGTGACCTGATAGCGGCGTTAAGGCAGCCAGGGGCGCCCGGTACTTAAGCGTGAAAAGCCTTAACGAAATATGATTTTGCCATTTCAGTTCAGCCTGTCGACAGCTGGCTGTTACTTTTCATACCGCTTTTCCTGCTTTCTATCCTTTTGATAACGCTGTTGTTATTAACGCTCTACATTTTCAGCCTGGGTTATTTTCCAAAACAGCACCCGCCATTAACCGAACCAGCGACATTCGGACTATCCGATTAACTGCCATTAAGTTTGACTGTTTTATTGAATTAGTTAGGGTGCTAGCATTGATGAACAGGATAAAAAAGCGTCAAGGAGCAATGTTGTGAGTAATGCCAATGCATCAAAGGACAGCTTTAAAGCCCGCAAATCCCTGGTTGTGGACGGCAAGTCCTACGATTATTTCAGCCTGGCGGCAGTCAAGGACCTCGGTGAGGTAGCAAGACTGCCGTTTTCATTACGGGTGTTGCTGGAAAACCTCCTGCGTTTCGAAGACGGTGACACTGTCACCACCGAGGATATCCACGCCCTTATCGACTGGCTCAAGACCAAAAGGTCTGACCGTGAGATCCAATACCGCCCGGCGCGGGTGCTGATGCAGGATTTCACCGGGGTGCCGGCGGTGGTGGACCTGGCCGCCATGCGCGATGCCATGGCCAAAGCTGGTGGCGATCCTGAACGTATCAACCCCCTTTCTGCTGTAGACCTCGTTATCGACCACTCGGTGATGGTAGACGCCTTCGCCAGCCCCCAGGCCTTTGCCGAAAACGTCGCCATCGAGATGGAGCGTAACCAGGAGCGTTACCAGTTCCTGCGCTGGGGCCAGCAAGCCTTTGACAACTTCCGGGTGGTGCCGCCGGGCACCGGTATCTGCCACCAGGTGAACCTCGAATACCTGGGTAAAGCGGTGTGGAGCCAGGACGGTATGGCCTACCCCGACACCCTGGTGGGCACCGACTCCCATACCACCATGATCAACGGCTTAGGCGTGTTGGGCTGGGGCGTGGGCGGTATCGAGGCGGAAGCGGCCATGCTGGGCCAGCCTATCTCCATGCTCATCCCCGAAGTCATCGGTTTTCGCCTCAAGGGCAAGCTCAAGGAAGGCATGACCGCCACCGACCTGGTGCTGACCGTGACCCAGATGCTGCGTAAAAAAGGCGTGGTGGGTAAGTTTGTGGAATTCTACGGCCCGGGCCTCGACGACTTGCCCCTGGCCGACCGCGCCACCATTGCCAACATGGCCCCGGAATACGGCGCCACCTGCGGCTTCTTCCCCATCGACGGCGAAACCCTTCGCTATATGGCGCTCTCTGGTCGCGACCCGCACACCATCAAACTGGTGGAAAGCTACGCCAAAGAGAACGGCTTCTGGCGCGATTCTGCCGCCCCCGAGCCGTTCTTTACCGACTCCCTTGAGCTGGATTTGAACGACGTAGTGCCCAGCCTGGCCGGCCCCAAACGCCCCCAAGACCGGGTTGCCCTGCCTGAGCTTGGCAGCGCCATCGACGGCGTGCTGGATCTTGCCGGTGTCGACAAAGACCAGCGAGTACCGGTTGACGGCGAGAGCTTCCAGCTTTGCCACGGCGACGTGGTGATTGCCGCCATTACCAGCTGTACCAATACCTCCAACCCCAGCGTGATGATGGCGGCCGGCCTAGTGGCCAAAAAGGCGGTGGAAAAGGGCCTCAAGCGCAAGCCCTGGGTGAAATCCTCCCTGGCCCCCGGCTCCAAGGTGGTCACCGACTACTTGGCCAAGGCCGACTTGCAGCAATATCTGAACGAACTGGGTTTCAACCTGGTGGGTTATGGCTGTACCACTTGTATCGGTAACTCCGGCCCGCTGCCCGATGCCATTGGCAAGGCGGTGGAAGAAGGGGATTTGACGGTCAGCTCGGTGTTGTCCGGTAACCGCAACTTCGAAGGCCGGGTACACCCGTTGGTGAAAGCCAACTGGCTGGCGTCACCGCCGCTGGTGGTGGCCTTTGCCCTGGCCGGTACCACCCGTATCGACCTGCAATCCGAGCCCCTGGGCGAGGACATGGACGGCAACCCGGTGTACCTCAAGGACATCTGGCCCACCTCTGCCGAGATCCAAGCCGTGGTGCGGCTGGTGGACGAAGGCATGTTCCAGAAGGAATACGCCGAGGTGTTTGAAGGTGACGCCGACTGGCAGGCCATCAAGGTCAGCCCCGGCAAAACCTACAACTGGTCGAATGATTCCACGTACGTGCAGAACCCGCCGTACTTCGACCACATCACCGAGCCGGTCAAACCGCTCCAAGATATCGAAAGTGCCCGTATCCTGGCGCTGTTTGGCGATTCCATCACCACCGACCACATCTCCCCGGCCGGTAACATCAAGGCCGACAGCCCGGCCGGCCGTTACCTGCAAGAGCACGGCGTGGCGCCCAAGGATTTCAACTCCTACGGCTCGCGCCGCGGCAACCACGAGGTGATGATGCGCGGCACCTTCGCCAACATCCGCATCAAAAACCAGATGCTCGATGGCGTTGAAGGGGGTTACACCCGCCATATACCCTCCGGCGAGCAGCTGGCCATCTATGATGCCGCCATGCGCTACCAGCAAGAGGGCACGCCGCTGGTGGTGATCGCCGGTAAGGAATACGGCACCGGCTCTAGCCGCGACTGGGCCGCCAAAGGCACCACCTTGCAAGGCATCAAAGCGGTGGTAGCCCAGAGCTTCGAGCGGATTCACCGCTCCAACCTGGTGGGCATGGGCGTGCTGCCGGTGCAGTTCCCCGACGGGGTCTCCAAAGAGAGCCTAAAGCTCACCGGCGACGAGAAAATCAGCCTGCTGGGCCTGGCCTCCCTCAAACCTCGCGCTGCCTTGACGCTGGTTATCGAGCGCGCCAACGGCGACAAGGTAGAGCAGGAGGTGATTGCCCGGGTGGATACCAACACCGAGCTTGAGTACCTCAAGAGCGGCGGCATCTTGCACCATGTGCTGCGCGGCATGATTGGCTCCTAAGCGCACCCTGTAGCCAAAAGCCCCGCTTTTTAGCGGGGCTTTTTTATTGATAAACAAGCGTTATTTTAGTCTGGTCATGTGCTGACACTGATCTAGACTGGGAAAGACGGCACACAGAAGGAGAGCCAATGAAAGGGATCATCGGTCTTATTATTCTCATCGCCGATATCTACGCCATAGTGCAGGTGCTAAAGAGTGGCGCCAAACCGGTCGAGAAATTACTGTGGGTCTTGTTGATACTGGTGTTGCCATTGATTGGACTCATCATCTGGTTTTTTGCCGGCCCCGGCCGCAAGTAACCACACCGACACAAGGACGTCATCATGCTCAGGGATATATTCCAATCCATGCGCGCCCGTCGCCTGTTACGGGCTACCCCGCAACTGCTGGTTAAGCAGTTTTCTTCCTTGCCAAGCTACACCCCGGCCCAGGTGGACTGGGCGCTGAAAAAGTCCTTAGGCAAGCTGCCCAACCACCGTTATCTCGCTTACGCCCTGTTCTGCGACAAGCGCGATTTCATGCAGATCACCGGCGAGTCCAGCCACACCTGGGACAGCTGCCGCCGCCAGCTCGGCCGCGCCCTCTTTGCCGGCCGTACCGACTTTACGGTGCGCGAAGTGCTGCACTTGGCCGAGCAGGAAGCCGAGTTCGAGTCCAGCCACTAAGCTGCTGCCACTAACTTGCTGATCACACTGAGATAAAAGCGCCCTTCGGGGCGCTTTTGCTATCCAAGGCTTTATCTGTGGCGCTGCTACACTTTGGCAACATGCCAGGTGCGGTCAGGTTGCCTGTGGGGAGCGGGCATTCGATGCTGAGAAAATTCCTGTGGTCGGGTTTGGGGTTGCTGCTGGCACTGCTGGTGGCGGCAATGCTGGTGCTGATAAAGGGCAGCCAATTTCAAGCCATGGCGGCGGCTGGTGCCCAGATGCAGATGCCGCCCCAGAAGGTCAATGTGGCCGAGGTGCAACAAAGCCAGTGGCGTAACCGGCTGCCGGCGGTGGGCACAGTGGTGGCCATGCAGGGGGCGCAGCTGAGGGTAGAGGCCGAAGGCCGGGTCAAAACCATCGCCTTTACCGCTGGCGCTGAAGTGGCGAGCGGGGCGCCGCTTTTATACCTGGACGACGAAGTAGAACAAGCCCAGCTGAAAGAAGCCCAGGCCGCCGCCGCCCTGGCACAACTGACCGAAAAGCGGGCCCGTGAGCTTATCACCAGCCACAACATCTCCCAGGGGGAGCTGGACCAGGCCCGGGCCACGGTGCAGCAAACCCAGGCCCAGGTGGCCTATATCCAGGCCCTTATCGACAAGAAAATCCTACGCGCCCCCTTTGCCGGGCGCCTGGGTATTCGCCAGGTGAGCCTGGGGCAGTTCCTCGACAAGGGCAGCACTGTGGTGTCGTTGCAGTCTTTGGACCCCATCTATGTGGAGTTCTCCCTGCCCCAGCGCTACCTGGCGCTGCTGGCCGATGGCCTGGCGGTAACCGCCGGTATTGACGCCTTCGGCGGCCAGCAACTCACCGGCAAGGTGAGCGCCCTCAACCCTGACCTTGACCCTGCCACCCGCAACCTGCGGGTGCAGGCCACCTTTGCCAACCCCGAGGGCCAACTGCGCCCCGGCATGTATGTGACGGTGAGCCTGGCGGAAGCAGAAAGTCGAACCGTGCTGCTGATCCCCATCACCGCCGTGCAGCCGGGGGCTTACGGCGATTCGGTGTTTGTGGTGGAAAAGGCTGGCGACAAGCTCAGCCTTCGCCAACAGCCGGTGGAATTGGGTGAGCAGCGGGGGGATTTTGTGGTGGTGCAAAAGGGCCTTGAAGCCGGCCAGCAAGTGGTGAGCACCGGGGTGTTCAAGCTGTTCCCGGGGATGGCGGTGGAGGTGGACAACAGTCTTGCCCCGCACTTCCAGCTTGATCCCAAGCCCGACAACACCTGAGCGCCGCCATGAAAGCCATCACCGATCTGTTCGTTACGCGCCCGGTATTGGCCCTGGTGGTCAATATCCTCATCATCATCGCCGGGCTGCAGGCCGCCAACTCGCTGTCGGTGCGCCAATATCCGCGCAGTGAAAACGCCTCTGTTACCGTTGCCACCCCCTATATTGGCGCCAGCGCCGAGGTGGTGCGGGGCTTTGTCACCACCGCCATCGAAGGGGCCATCGCCTCGGCTGACGGCATCGATTACGTGGAATCGAAAAGCCTGCTGGGGCTGTCCATGGTCACAGCCCGGCTCAAGCTCAATGTGGATACCACCAAGGCCCTGGCGGACATCACCGCCAAGGTCAACCAGGTGCGCAACCAGCTGCCGCCTGAGGCCGAGCTGCCGGCCATCAGCGTGCAGTCGGCTGATTCTGAATTTGCCGCCGCTTACCTGAGCTTTGCCTCCAAGACCTTGTCGCAAAGCCAGATAACCGACTACCTGGTGCGGGTGGTGCAGCCGCGGCTGTCGGCCCTGACCGGGGTGCAGCGGGTGGAGATTTACGGCGCCCGCACCTATGCCATGAGGGTGTGGCTGGAGCCGGCAAAGCTGGCGGCCCTTAACGTCAGCCCGGCCCAGGTGTTTGACGCCCTGGCCGCCAACAACTTTTTGTCGGCGGTGGGCCAGACCAAGGGCGCCTTGGTGCAAACCTACCTCACTGCCAACACCGACCTGCACACCGCCCAGGCCTTTAAAAAGCTGGTGGTGCGCCAGCAAAACGACACCATAGTGCGCCTCGAAGATGTGGCCAAGGTGGAGCTGGGCGCCGAAGATTACGACACCCAGGCCAGTTTCAACGGCCAGACGGCGGTGTTCATGGGCATATTCCCGCTGCCCAATTCCAACACCATCTCGGTGATAAAACGGGTCCGTGAAGACTTGGCCGCTCTGCAGGCCGACTTACCGGCGGGCATGACGGCCCTGGTGGGCTACGACGCTTCCGAGTACATCTCCAGCGCCATTCACGAGGTGCTGGGCACCCTGCTGGACACCTTGGTCATCGTTATCATCGTGATTTTCCTGTTCCTGGGCTCGGTGCGCTCGGTGCTGGTGCCCATAGTGGCAATACCGGTGTCCTTGATTGGCGCCGTGTTCCTGATGCAGATCTTCGGCTTTACCCTCAACCTATTAACCCTGCTGGCCATAGTGCTGTCGGTGGGGTTGGTGGTGGACGACGCCATAGTGGTGGTGGAGAACGTCGAGCGCCACCTTCGCGAAGGGCGCACTCCAAAAGAGGCGGCGCTGATTGGAGCTCGGGAGCTGGTGGGCCCGGTGATCGCCATGACCCTGACCCTGGCCGCCGTTTACACCCCTATCGGCCTGCAAGGGGGCCTGACCGGCGCCTTGTTCCGCGAATTTGCCCTGACCCTGGCCGGCGCCGTGACCATCTCCGGCATCGTCGCCCTGACCTTATCGCCGATGATGAGCGCCAAATTGCTGCGAAGCGCCGACAAGGAAGAGCGCGGCTTTACCGGCTGGGTGAACCACAAGTTTGACCGGCTGCGCCTCGGTTATGGCCGGGCCCTCGGGGCTGTGCTCAAGCGCCGCAGCGCCGTCTATGTGCTGTGGGGCGGGCTTAGCCTGATGGTGGTGCCCATGTATATCTTCTCGCCCAAGGAGCTAGCGCCCCTTGAAGATCAAGGCTTTATGTTCGGCATTCTCTACAACGCCGCCAATGCCTCGGCCGACCAAAAACGCCTTTACGGCGAGGCGGCCCAGCAGGTGTTTTTGGATACCCCCGAGTGCGACGCCACTTTTCAAATTCTGCTCTCCCCCTCAGACCCCTTTGCCGCCGCCCTCGATGTGGGGGGCTTTTCCGGCATGGTGGTCAAACCCTGGAACCAGCGCAGCCGCGCGGTGCGTGAAATAGTGCCCGAGGTGCAGGCGGGGCTGTCCAACATTCCCGGCATGCAAATTTTCGCCGCCCAGCCTCCGGCGCTGCCGGGGGGCTCCAACTTCCCGGTGGAGTTTTTGCTGCTCTCCACCGACGAGCCCAAGCAGATGCTGGCCTACGCCCAGCAGCTTCAGCAAAAGGCCATGGAAAGCGGGCTCTTTTACTTCCCGCCGCAAATCGATTTGAAGATTGACCAGCCCCAGGCCAGCATCGTGCTGGACCACGAAAAGCTGGCGGCCATGGGGCTCACCAACCGCGATGTGGGCCGGGATCTGGGCGCCGCCATGGGCGGCAATTACGTGAACCGCTTCAATATCGAGGGCCGCGCCTACAAGGTGATACCGCAGCTGGTGCGGGCTGAACGGCTTACTCCTCAGCAGCTTGAGGGCCTTTATGTCACAGGCCCCGCTGGCCAGCTGGTGCCGGTAAGCACCTTTGCCCATATCGAAAACAGCACAGTGCCCCGCAGCCTTAACCGCTTTCAGCAACTGAACGCCATCAAGCTCTCGGGCCTCACCACTCGCCTCGACGAGGGCCTTAATGCCCTGGATAAAGCCGCGGCCGAGGTATTGCCCCCCAATTACAGCGTCAACTACACCGGCGAGTCGCGGCAGCTGCGCACCGAAGGGGGGAAATTCCTGCCGGCGCTGGGTATGGCGATATTGATGATCTTCCTGGTGCTGGCGGTGCAGTTTAATTCCTTTCGCGATCCATTGGTGATCCTGCTGGGCTCGGTGCCGCTGGCCATGTTCGGCGCCTTACTGTTTACGGTGCTGAAAATGCCCAACCCGGATATCCCCTTTTGGACCAACGGCTGGACCACCACCCTCAATATCTACGCTCAGGTGGGGCTGGTGACCCTGGTGGGGCTGGTGGCCAAAAACGGCATCTTGATTGTCGAGTTTGCCAACAAGCTGCAAGAGCAGGGCAAGGATAAGCTGGAAGCCATCCACGACGCCGCCATGACCCGGTTGCGCCCGGTGCTGATGACCTCGGTGGCCACCGTCGCCGGCCACTTCCCCCTGACCCTGGTCGACGGCCCCGGCGCTGCCGCCCGCAACTCCATCGGCCTGGTGCTGGTGGGCGGCATGGCCCTTGGCACCCTCTTTACCCTCTGGGTGGTGCCCAGCCTTTATATGCTGATCGCCAGGGATCATCGGAAGGATAAGGTGGTATCTGAGGATACTGCTGCGGCGCTGGCAGAGTCGTAATCTACTCTGGAGCGGTAACCTTGGTTTGCTTGCCTGACTAAGTAAGTTGGGGATGGTCGTTATTTGTGGTTAATGGTTATCTGTTCTTGGGGCTTAAGTTCGGATACACCTCAGGTTGTTTTAACAGCCGGGACTCGCCCCGGCGGGCGACTTACTTTCTTGCTTGTCCAAGAAAGTAAGCAAAGAAGGACCCCCCGGCGTTACGCGACGTCCTTACTTCTGGTCGCTTGCCGCTGACCGCTCCACACGCGCTCCAGGCGCGTCTTCCGCTTGTTCGTCATCCCTGACTCACATCAGCTCCCGCTCCCGCCAGTAAGGCGCTCCACTTAAAGGGGCCCCAAAGCAATCCCATCCGATCCTCTTCATCTGCCGATCGACTGACTTCGTTCTGATATCGAAACAAGTTGCGTCGAGTAAACGGCGCTCCTTTGGAAGTCTTTTCGTTATTTCGCTGAAACGAAGCGACGGACCTTTCAATATATCCGGTACTGCTGGTGAAACCCTGGAGCCCGTTAAGTGGAGCACTTCGCTGGCAGGGCGAGCGCGTTAAGAAATCAGTCCGGAGGACTGATTTTAGCTAGTGAGCGAGAGCGGCTTGTCCGCGAACTGACGTGGAGGGGCAGCTGAGACAAAGATGCGAAGGGGCCGCCTAGGTGCAGGTGAATACGTGCCGGGAGCGCGTATGAACCGGTGAACCGGGAACGACTAGAAGCGAAGACATCGCGACAAAATTGCCGGGAACGATTTTGAACATCGGAGCACCGCGACGATGGCCCGAAGGGCGAGGACCAAGGACGGTCCGAGTAAACATGGGCGGTGCTTTTGCCCGGGAGGCCCCGCCTACTTTGTGCGACAAAATCGTCAGGAACGATTTTGAACATCGGAGCATAGCGACGATGGCCCGAAGGGCGAAGGCCAGGGATGGCCTGAGTAAAACAAAGTACCCCGCCCGCCGGTGCGGGAACCGGCAAGCAATAAGCGGTGCCGAAGGCACATCAGCTATATTCGGCTAGTTCAATATGGAAATCAGAAAGTGGATAGGAGGGAATGTTTTAGTTAATTTTTTTATCAATACAATATTCTAGGTTTAGTAATTCACCGAATTTAATCAACCTGTTTTTTACTTCCAATGCATAACGTAAAGCATCGATTGCCCACAATTGTTCATAGTAATTACCAGAAAAGGAGAACGATTTTATTCTTATTGCTGCTCTGCTTTCCTGAAAGTCTAAAATGCGATGTAATTGAATGAGGTTGCGATGTTTTATCGTATTGACAAAGCCATTGACATACTTGTACTCATTGCTATCCAAGATACTACTTAACTCATCCTGCATTTTTCCATTTGGTAGCTCATTATAAATTCTACCGATATAACAATCATGAATTTTTTTTGGCTTCGGAATTAACAGGACATTTAGTAATTGAGCTAAAATGTCATACATCGCTCTAGAGTTATGTAGTGCAGCTTGCAAATGAGCCTGAGCAATGAGTACTTTATGACTTAATCTATGCTCTTCGATGCCAGTGGCAAAGATAAAGTCCATCATAGATTCAGGCTCTGTTGAGTCCAATTCGCTAACGATTTTAAATGCTTCGATTTTATGATATTCAAAGATATCAATAGTACGCGCTACCGACTCAAGATAGTCGATACACTGTTTAAACTGTTCTCCACGAAGCTCTAGATATTTTCTTAACTCAGGGATATCCCACATGATTCCTCCTTAACCATATCAATATGCGGTATCCCATCCTCTAGATACTCCTCGCCTTCTGCCACAAACCCATACCGCCCATAAAACCCCTGCAAATGCGCCTGCGCCCCGAGCTTAATGGTCAAACCCGGGAAGCGCTCGGCGATAAAGGCCAGGGCCCGTTCCATCATGGCGTGGCCCAGTTTGCGGTCGCGGGCGCTAGCGTCGGTGACGACCCGGCCTATGATCACCCGGCCTTGATTAAGCGCCGGGTCGAGGATGCGAAGGTAAGCCAGCAGCTTGCCGTGTTCCCAGGCCATCAGGTGGTAGGTGTCGCCGGTGAGATCGCTGCCGTCCACTTCCTGGTAGGGGCAGTTTTGCTCCACCACAAACACGGCGGTGCGAAGGGCAAGGCAGGCGTAAAGCTCGCTCGTGCTCAAGTCTTGCTGGTGCGTGATAAGCCAGTTCATAGGTAGGGCAAAAATCCTTTAAAGCGGTGAAAGGCGTCGAGGCTGTCGGGGGTAAAGGCGGGGCCTGGGCTTTGCAGCACTTCATCCAGCGCCAACCATTGAAAGCTGGTTACTTCGTCATCTTGCGGGTTGACCGGGCCGTTGTGGCGGCAGCCGTAGGCCACCCCAAAGCTGTAGTTGCCTTGGCTTTTATGGAGGAATTTACCTAGTAGCGTCAGCTTGCCCTCAAGGCCCAGCTCTTCGGCCAGCTCCCGCTGGGCGCAGGTAAGGTAGCTTTCTTGCCAGTCCACCACGCCGCCGGCGGCCAGATCTCGAAGGCCGGGGCAGTAGCCCTTGCTGGTGGCGCGGGTCTGTACGCAAAGCTGGTTGTCGTCGCTCAGCACAAAGATAAAGGTGGTGCGGTGAATCTTTTCGCCGAAGGGGAAGGTGCTGCGCAGCACCCGGCCGAGGGGCTGGTCACGGTCATCCACCTCCACCATCCATTCTTCATGCATAACGCTGCTCCAAGATCTTACGCACTATGGGGCGCAAGATAAGCTCCATGGCCAGGCCCATTTTGCCGCCGGGCACCACCAGGGTATTCATGCGGGAGATGAAGGAGCCGTGGATCATCTGCAACAGGTAGGGGAAATCCACCTGCGGCATATTGCGAAACCGCACCACCACCAGGGTTTCGTCGGCGGTGGGAATGGCCTTGGCGGAAAAGGGGTTGGAGGTATCCACCATGGGCACCCGCTGGAAGTTGATATGGGTGCGGGAGAACTGCGGAGTGATGAAGTTGAAGTAGTCGTCCATGGAGCGAACGATGGACTCGCGCACCTTCTCGCGGCTGTGGCCGCGCTCTTCGGTGTCGCGGATGATCTTCTGGATCCACTCGAGGTTGACGATGGGCACCATGCCCACCAGCAGATCCACATGCTGGGCCACGTCGACGTGGTCGGTCTTCACGCCGCCGTGCAGCCCTTCGTAGAACATCAAATCGGTGTTCTCCGGCAGGCTTTGCCAGGGGGTGAAGGTACCGGGCAGCTGGTTGTGGGGCACCGCTTCGTCGAAGGTGTGCAGGTATTTACGGGTGTCACCGGTGCCTTGCTTGCCGTATTGGGCAAAGAGCCTTTCCAGGCGCTCAAGGTCGTTGGACTCTTCGCCAAAGTGGCTGATGTGGCGGCCTTCGTCGCGGGCCTTGCGCACGGCGGCTTGCATTTCCTGGCGGGTATAACGGTGGAAGGCGTCGCCGTTTACAAAGGCGGCGTTAACCCCTTCGGCGGCAAAGATGTGCTGAAAAGCCAGGCTGGTGGTGGTGGTACCGGCGCCGCTGGAGCCGGTAACCGCAATAACGGGATGGCGCTTAGACATGGGGAACCTGATCCTTGGAGACAATGTTCAGGGTTTCATGGTGCTCTGACCATAACAGCACCGCTTCGCCCCTGGCCAGCTGCGCTTTTACCTGGGCCACCTTCTGGGCCAGGGGGACTTCCTGGCCGCCGTAATCGGTGCCCTCGCGGAGCACGAAGTGCTCAATGATGTTGTCGAGGGTGTCGGCTGCCAACGCCTGCCAGGGCACGATCATCGGAGTTACTCAGTTAAGCCAGGCCCTCCAGTGTAGCAAGAATGCCGCCGCTGCCAACCACCGGGCTAGAGCACCAGCGACAGCGCAAGCGCGGTCATCAGCACCGCCGTAAAGGCGTCGATACATTGCCAGGCCCGGGGCCGCGCCAGCAGCGGTGCCAGGCGGCTGGCCAGCAGGCTCAGGCCGTAAAACCAGAGCAGGGAAGTGGTCATGGCGCCAAAGGCAAAGGCCCATTTGGCCGGGCCCTGGTCGCCCGCCAGGGTGCCGATGATAAAGGCGGTTTCCAAAAACACCTGGGGGTTGGCAAGGGTCACGGCAAGGGCTGTCATCAGCGCTTTTTTCCGGCTCAGGCGCCGCTCGGGCAGGGCGCTCAGGCCATGTAAGTCTTTCACACGCTTGGCCGCCTGCCAGGCCAGGTACAAGAGGTACGCCGCGCCCAGGTATTGCAACAAGGCCACCAACCACGGCAGGCTTTGCAGGAAGGTCGCCAGCCCCAGCACCCCCAGCAGGATAAACAGCAGATCAAAGAAAGTGCATACCGATGCGACCAGCCAATGGTGCTCGCGGCGCAGGCCCTGGCTTAATACAAAGGTATTTTGCGCGCCTATGGCGACAATAAGGCCCATGGCCGTGAGCAGGCCCTTGGTGAAGACAAGAATAAACATGCGACAAACCCAGAAAAACATTCTGGATGTAAGGCTAGGGGGCTTTCGGTATTATAAAAAGAAATATATTCAAATAAGTCATTAAATAAAATTATGCAGCTTGACCCTAAACACCTGGCCGCCCTGGCCGCCGTTGTCGAACAAGGTTCCTTTGAACAGGCCGCCCGCTGGCTCAACCTGACCCAAGGCTCCATCTCGTTGCGCATTCGCGCCTTGGAGGAGCGGCTGGGGGGGCCGGTGGTGGTGCGCAGCCAGCCGATCCGGCTGACCGAGCTGGGCCAGGTGCTCTACCGCCACTATCAAGAGCTGCAACTGTTGTCGGCCGAACTGGCGGCGCGCTTGCCGCAGCTTAATGAGGAGCGGCCCCGCATTCGCATCGCCCTTAACGCCGACAGCCTGGCCACCTGGTTTTTGGATGCGGTGGTGCAGGTAAAGGACAAACTGCTGGTGGACCTGCTGGTGATGGACCAAGACATCACCCACGAAAAGCTCAAAGACGGCGACGTGCTGGCGGCGGTCAGCGCCTTTGGCCAGGCGGTGCAGGGCTGCAACGCCACCTTCCTTGGCACCATGCCGTATACCGCCATCGCCAGCCCCAGCTATGCCGCCGACTACTTCCCGGATGGCCCCACCAGCGAAGCGTTCAAGGCTGCTACCGCCATGGTGTACGGCCACCACGACCACCTGCTGTTGCAGTTTTTAAATCCCTGGCAGCTTAAAGACGGCGATTTCCCGGTACACACAATGCCGGCCGCCCAAAGCTTTGTGGACGCCGCCATCAAAGGCCTGGCCTGGACCTTAGTGCCGGTTTGGCAGGCCCAGGAAGCCATCGACAGTGGCAAGGTGGTGGAGCTGACCCCCAAAGATCGCATCAAGGTGCGGCTCTATTGGCACCAACGCCGCCTGGACGCCGGCCCGCTGCAGGCCCTCACTGAAGCGGTAATGCAGGCCACGTTATCGCTTAGAAAATAAGCATTAACTTTTTCGTCACAATATTTTTTGCCCTTCATCGTCTCTCGCCGGGCCGCCATGCTGGCCCGGCCCTCTCCCATCACGGATAGATGGAGATAATGATGAACAAAACCCTGTTACTGACCCTGGTGGCGAGCCTGTGCTCTGCCCCCGCCCTTGCCGCCAATAGTGACCGCCAACTGGCCCTGGACCTTGCCCGGGATCTTGGCCAATGGCAGCCCGCCACGGTGGCCAAGGATTATGCCGTACCCCTCGGTACCCTGATAAAGCAGCATCATCTTGACGCCTTGGCCACAGAGGCGGCGCAGCGCGAGTTGGCGGTACAAGCCAAACGCGGCCTGACCGGCAAAGTGGACAGCCTGATGCAGGTGCGCCTGGCGCATCCCAGCATGAAGGCGGCGTTGGATAAAGGCGCCGCGCCGCTGGTGGCCTACGTGCCAGACGGCGACGAGTCGCAATGGAGCGCCATTGAAGCCTTTGCGGCCGACGGCAGCAGCCAGATGCTGGACGTACACCAACTGCCGGCCCGGCCGGTATTTGTGGTGGGCCAAGACGGCCACAAGGCGCAAAGCGCCGGCCTGAAACTGGTGCGCCAGGCATTGGTGGACGCGGGCTTGAGTAGCCCCGTTATCAGCGCCGACACCGCGCCCCTTTCCACCACCTTGGTGCAGTCCATCCGCGCTAACGATGTGCAAGAGCCTTGGCTTTTGGGCAATGCCGAAGTCTTTGCGGTGGTGGCGGGCATCGACCCCTTCGCCGACGAACCCCAGGTGGATATTGTCGACATGCCGTATCTCGACGACGAAGACAAAACCTATTACCCCAACCAAATTCTGGTGTACTGGGACAGGTACCGGTGGGGCGCGGCAGACGTGGTGTTCTTCGAGCAGGATTCAGACTACAACTTCCAGGATCTGGCCAGCTTGTTGGTGCAGGTACTGGGCCAGGCCCTTTCTGCCGGTGGCGTGCCAGAGGCCCTGCCTTTTGCCCAGCTTGGCCAGCAGATCATCGAGGCCATGCCCAGCAGCTGGTTTACCAACGACGACGACTACCTGGACGCCTTCTACACCCTTGAGCAAAACCAGGTGTACAGCAACTACCCTGGGGCCTCGGGCAATATCAGGGTCAACCTGGTGCCCAAGACCATCAACCCCACCCAGTAAGACAAAGCCCGCGAAAGCGGGCTTTTTTCTTAGCGAAACTGCTGCAAGAAGGCCGGAATGCGGCTCTCCAGGTAATAGCTGGGCCGCCAGATGCTGCCGCTCACAAAGCCCACATGGCCGCCTTTGGCACTGAGTTCCAAGGTGGTGCTGGGGCTGAGCTCGGCCTCGGTGGGAATGGCGCTGTGGCTGATAAAGGGGTCGTCCTTGGCGTGGATTATCAAGGTCGGCTGGCAAATGCCGGCCAGCAGCGGCTTGCTGGAGGCGCGGGCGTAGTAATCGCGGCCACTTTCAAAGCCGTGCAGCGGCGCGGTAAAGGCGTGGTCGAAGGTGGCGAAATCACGAAACAACCGGCTGTCGGCGACATCGGGCATGGCCATCGCCAGGGCCGGATCGGTAGCCTTTTGGCGAAGGCTGCGGGCCAGGCAGTTTAACAGGTGGCGCTGGTAAACCCGAGACAAGCCCTTGCCAATGCGTTTGGACGACGCCAGTAAATCCATGGGCGCCGACACCGCCACCGCCGCGGCCAGTGGGCTTTGGCCGGCGTCTTCGCCCAGCCATTTGAGCAGCACATTGCCCCCCAATGAGTAACCCACCGCCATCAGCGGCGTGTTGGGGTAGCGAGCCTTGAGCACCCCGGCCAGCCAGCGCGGGTCGCCGCTTTCGCCGCTGTGATAGGCCCGTGGCAACTTGTTGGGCACCCCGCCGCAGCCGCGAAAATGCATCACCGCCACCTGAAAATCGGCCTTTTGCAGCGCCTCCATCAGCCCTTGCACATAAGGGGAGCTTACCGAGCCCTCAAGGCCGTGCAGCACCAGCACCAGGGGCCGGGCCGGGTCGTCCACAACAGGTTTTGGGGTCATCAGCCCCAGCTGATCGCCGTCGGGGGTGGTGAGCCACTCGCCACGGGTAGCCACCCAGGGCTTGGAGCGATTGAGAGTAGGGAACAGGGTTTGGGCGTGGCTGTTGGCCAGCCCCAGCGCGGGAACAAAACGGCTCTCTGAGATCATAACGGCTCTGATCCAACCAAGGAGGTGCACACCATACTGAGCTTTCCAGCCTATACCAAATGTCATTAATCGATTAGCACTATCCGGTTGCTACAACCGGACTAGGCTGAAAACAAAGCAGAAATAGGAGCCTGGCATGAAACCCCTCTTTTATTTGTGGTTGGCGCTGCTGGCCACCCCGGCGCTGGCGGTGACCACCGAGCAGGCCGAGGTGAAAGTGCAAACCCTGGCCCAAGGGCTGGACCACCCCTGGGGCATGGCCTTTATGGACGATGGCCGCATCCTTATTACCGAGCGCAGCGGCCAGCTGCGCATCTTGGAGCTGGGCGGCAAGCTCAGCGAGCCGGTCAAGGGCCTGCCCGCCATCGCCGTGGGCGGCCAGGGCGGCTTGCTGGATGTGGCCTACCGCCAGGGCTGGGTGTACTTCTCTTATTCCGAGCCCTCAGAGCAACGCGGCACCAACTCCACCGCCGTGGCAAGAGCCCGGCTCAAAGGCGACACCCTTACTCAGTTCAAGGTGATTTTCAGCCAGGTGCCCAAGTTCAGCTCTTACGCCCACTTTGGCTCGCGGCTCGCTTTTGCCCCGGACGGCAGTCTCTTTATTACCCTAGGAGAGCGCTACAGCGCCCGCGACCAAGCTCAAAACCTGGCCAACGACCTGGGCAAGGTGGTGCGCATCTGGCCAAATGGCTCCATCCCCGAAGACAACCCCTTTGTGGGCCAACTGGGAGCGCGCCCCGAGATCTGGTCTTATGGCCACCGCAACGTGCAGGGCGCCGCCATCAACCCCCGTACCGGTGAGCTGTGGACCAACGAGCACGGCCCTCAGGGCGGCGACGAGGTGAACATTGACCGGGCCGGCAAGAACTACGGCTGGCCGGTGGTCACCATGGGTGAGGAATACGGCGGCGGCAAAATCGGCGAGGGCAGCGCCAAAGCTGGCATGGAACCGGCCATCCACACCTGGGTGCCGTCCATTGCCCCCTCCGGCATGGCCTTTTATACCGGCGACCGTTTTCCCAACTGGAAGGGAGACTTGTTTGTCGGCTCCCTTAAATTCATGCAGCTGGTGCGCCTGGAGCTGGACGGCAACCGCATCACAGGCGAAGAGCGGATGCTGATGGTGCCTATCGGCCAGCGCATTCGCGACGTAAAACAAGGGCCTGACGGTTACCTCTACCTGCTCACCGACGCCGACGACGGCCGCCTTATTCGCCTGGAGCCAGCCCCCAGGAGCTGAGCCCAATCTGAATGAATGTCTTATTAAACAAAGGGTTTCATTGTTCATACAGGGGCGTCTTGTAAGGCTGGAATAAAGGGCGCCGCGTCAGGCGGCGCCAAGGCCGGACACAAGGAGGACGTCGTGAACAGTGTTAATACGGCAAGGCCCGTTATTCTGATCCCTGCCTACCAGCCGGATGAAACCCTCTACCAACTGGTGTTGACCCTCAAGGCCCGTGGCCCCCATTACCCGGTGCTGGTGGTGGATGACGGCTCCAATCGCCACCTCAAACCCCTGTTCGATGCCCTGGCCGAGCTGCGCGGGGTGGAGGTTATCCATCATCTGCGTAACCAGGGTAAAGGCGCCGCCATTAAAACCGGCTTGGCCTGGGTCGATGACCATGGGGCCGATAACTGCCCGGGAGTGGTCACCGCCGACGCCGACGGCCAGCACCTGGCCGATGACATTCTGGCCCTGGCACGGCGCCTGGAGGCCTACCCTCGCAAGCTGTGGCTGGGGGCGCGCCAGTTTGACCAGCAAGTGCCGTTGCGCTCGCGCTTTGGCAACAAGCTCACCGAGAAGGTGTTTGCCCTGGCCACCGGCCAGCATCTTAGCGACACCCAAACTGGCCTGAGGGCCATACCCAAGGCGTATTTCCCGGCACTGCTGGCCATCAAGGCCAACGGTTACGAGTTCGAGCTGGACATGCTGCTTGCGGCCAAGGACAACGGCATATCCATTGGCGAGAAGACCATCACCACCGTTTATGAAGCCGGCAACCCCAGCAGCCATTTTCGGCCCCTGGCCGACTCGCTGCGTATCTACAGCCGCTTTTTCCGTTTCGCCGGGGTAGGGCTGGCCTCGGCGGGGCTCGATTACCTGCTGTTTGCGCTGCTCTACATGGTCAGTGGCGAGATCTTGCTGGCCATGGTGCTGGCAAGGGCCTGCTCGGCAGTCTTTAATTTCGGCTGCAACCGGCTCTGGGTCTTTGGCAGCCAGGGCAGCCTGCTCAAAGAGGCCAGTCGTTACAGCATCTTGGCCATTTCCCTGATTGGGCTGGGTTATTTCCTTACCAAAGGCTTTTACGGCATGGGCATTTCGCCCTTTATCGGTAAGCCACTGGCAGAGGGAGTCATCATGGTGGTGAGCTTTATTGCACAAAGGTATGTAGTCTTTTTACGAGAAAAAGAGGCTTAAAGCCGCTATTCTGCCGGCCCGCTGACACTAATTCGGAAAGAAAATGACACCAGTCGCATGGATCATGATGGCGAGCCTGAGCGCTCAGGACCTGCCAAAGGCTGCCGACAGCGCCGACACCGAGGTGATTGAGGTGCAGGGCCACCGCCTGGGGGCCACCTTGCCGTCGGCTTCCTTGGCCGAGCCAGAGGCCGGGCCGCTGCTGGATAACGGCGACTGGTTGCAAGGCCTGCCCGGCTTGCAGGTGGACTCGCGGGTCAACATGGCCCAAGACACCCGCCTGGTGGTGCGCGGTTTTGGTGCCACGTCCAGCTTTGGGGTGCGCAGCCTGCGTATCGAGCAAGACGGCATTCCTATTTCCAGTGCTGACGGCCAGGGGCAATTGTCGGCGGTGCAGGCTGGCAGTATTGACCACGCCTTGCTGAGCAAAGGCCCGCTGGCGGCCCTTTATGGCAACGCCACCGGGGGCGTGTTGCAATTGCGCTCCAGCCTGCCCGAGCAAAGCGGCGGCAAGGTCGGCGCCATGGTGGGGCAGGACGGCCAGCGCCGCCTAAACGCGACCGGCAATTACCGCGATGGCGACAACTGGCTGAGCCTGAGTGGCCAGCGCCTGGAAATGGACGGTTTTCGCCCCCACAGCGAGGCTAGCCGCAACCAGTGGCGCCTGGCAGGCGGCAGCGGCGGGCTGACCGCCTTCACCCAGCAAAGCGTCGAGCCGCGCCTGAATGACCCCCAATCTGAAACCCTTAGCCAATGGCAAACCGACCCTGATGCTGGCAACGCTGCCGCCATCAAGTTTGACGCCCACAAGAGCGTGCGTGACCGCCTGAGCGGCGTGAATTACAACCAGGGCGACTGGCATTTGTCCGGTTGGAGTGGCGACCGCAAAGTATTGCAATACCTCACCTTTGTGGGCGATACCAGCGCCGGCGGTATTGTCGATCTGGACCGTGAAAACCAGGGCGCCCGGGTGGAATGGACCCCAACTTGGCAAAACGTCAACTGGACCCTGGGCAGTGAGTATCGCCGCCAAAAGGACGACCGCCAGGGCTATGCCAACCAGTTTGGCCACCAGGGCGTGCTGCGCCGCGACGAAACCGGCCGTATCCGTAGCCTCGACACCTACGCCATTGCCGATGTAGCTGGTGTTACTGCCGGGGTGCGCTATAGCCACAGCCGCTTTAGCGTCGATGACCGTTTTGAAAATGACGACAGCGGCAGCGGCAACTTTAACGAGCTGGCCTGGGCCCTTGGCTATCGCCATGAACTGGCGCCGGGCTGGACCGGTTTTGCCAGCATCGGTGAAGGTTTTGAAACCCCGACCCTCACCGAGATGGCCTATTCGGTGGACGGCGGCGGCTTTAACAAAGACCTTCAAAGCAGCAAGCATCGCCAGGCCGAGATTGGTGTCAGCACCGAGATGGGGCAATGGCACGCCACCGTTACCGGCTTTTATATCGACAGCAGCCGCGAGCTGGTGGTGGTGCAAAGCGATAACGGCCGTACCGTTTATGACAACGGTGAAGACTCTAAACGCAAGGGCCTGGAAGGGGAGCTGGTACGCCAGTTTGGCGACTGGCAATACCGCCTCAGCGGCACTTGGCTGGATGCCAGCTTTGACACCGGCGAGCGCATTCCTGGCATCGCCAAGCTGGACATGAGCCAGCGCTTGTCCTGGTTCTTTGCCGACGCGCAGTCACTGGCGCTGGACTGGCACCATCGCAGCCGCACTGCCGCCACCACCGACAACAGCGTCTATGTGCCGGGCGGTAACCGTTGGGACTTGGGCTGGCAGGGCGGCTTTGGGCCGGTGAACCTGTGGGCGCGGGTGGAAAACCTGGCGGATGAGAAGCTGGCAGGGGCGGTCGTGGTTAACCAAAGCGCCGGGCGCTATGTGGAGCCCCTGCCGGGGCGGCAATGGAGCTTAGGGCTGGACTGGGCCTTTTAAGCGGCGCAGTTTTGCCAGTAGACGATAACGCCATTTAAGCGGCTGTTGGGCGTCTCGCAGCTGGTGCAGCACCTCTTGCAGGAACTGCGCTTCGCTGGGGGCGGCCTCGGCCGCTTTGCTTTGGGCACACGCATTGCCTCTGGCCTTCGCCAACAAGGGGCCTGCATTACACTCTGTGCTTTTCGCCATCATCTGTTCCTGCCTTTGCTGTGCGTCCTGCGTTAATCGGCCTGTAAAATCACCGGCCCACCTTTCCTTATGGCTTCTTGATACTGCGAGTTTTTTCGACAACGTTCGATGAACGCCATGATATTGGGGCAATCATCAAGCCCGGCGCGGCTGGCGGCGGCCTCCAGCACAAAACTCATCTGGATATCGGCGGCGCTAAATTCCCCGGCAAACCAGTCGCCCCTGCTCAAGTGCTGCTCGATAAAGGCTAGGTGGCGGCTCAGCTGGGGCTGCAAAAAACTCTGGGTAACCTTGGCCATCAGTTTACGGGCCACCGGGCGCACCAAAAAGGGCATCGGGCCTTTGGGAATGCGGCTAAAGACCAGTTTCATCACCAGCAGCGGCATCAATGAGCCTTCGGCGTAGTGCATCCAGTAGCGGTAGTCCACCAGGGCCTGGCCAGCGGCAGGCTTGAGGCGGCCCTGGCCGTAGGTGTCCAGCAGGTATTCGAGGATGGCGCCGGACTCGGCAATCACCAGCTCGCCGTCTTCCAGCACCGGGGATTTACCCAGCGGATGCACCGCCTGTAGCGAGGCCGGGGCCAGCATGGTTTTGGCGTCGCGCTGGTAGCTTTGGATGCGGTATTCAAGGCCAAGCTCTTCGAGCAGCCACAACACCCGGTGTGAGCGGGAACGTTCAAGATGATGAAGGGTAAGCATGAGGGCTCCTTGTTAAGCCTTGCTCTACGCAACAAGCCGCCACCCGGATCGCCACCCAAACCTCTTTTTATGCCACCACCAACGCGCCCCTGCCTTATGAAAACGTATTCAAGGCGGTTGGCTTTGTCGGCGCCCCATGGCTCATCTAGGGTCAACAATGCCCTCTCCCGGGGCCGGCCCAACAGCATGGGCCGGGTATGCAGCAAATAATAAGATTTAAGGATAAACCAATGAAAGTCAGTGCCTTATGGTACTTGGCCGCCGGGCTGAGCCTTGCCTCTGCCCAATCACAGGCCGGTGCCTTCGTACACCTTTTCGAATGGAAATGGACCGACGTAGCCCAGGAATGCGAGCAGTTTCTGGGGCCCAAGGGCTACAGCGCGGTACAGGTTTCACCGCCCAACGAGCATATCCAGGGCAGCCAGTGGTGGACCCGCTACCAGCCGGTGTCTTACCAACTGCAGAGCCGTGGCGGCAGCGCCGCGCAGTTCCAGGACATGGTCAACCGCTGCAAAGCAGCCGGTGTGGACGTGTATGTGGATGCGGTGATCAACCACACCGCCGCCGGTAGCGGCACCGGGGTGGCCGGTTCCAGCTTTGACAGTGCCAGCCTGAGTTACCCTGTCTACAGCAGCAACGATTTTCACAGCAGCTGTGATATCCAGGGCAGCGACTACGCAAGCGATGCCTGGCGGGTACAAAACTGCCGGCTGGTGGGCCTGCCAGATCTCAACACCGCCAGCAATTACGTGCAGCAAACCCTGGCTAACTACCTCAACGGCTTGACCGCCATGGGCGTGGCCGGCTTTCGCATCGACGCCGCCAAACACATGGCGCCGAGCGACCTGGCTGGCATCTACAGCAAGCTCAATGGCAACCCGCTTATCTTCCAGGAAGTGATAGACCTTGGCGGCGAAGCGGTCAGCGCCAACGACTACACCGCCATGGGCAAGGTCACCGAGTTTCGCTACTCGGCCAATATCGGCAACGTGTTCCGTTACCAAAAGCTCAGCTACCTGAGTAACTTCGGCAGCGCCTGGGGTTTTGTGGGCGACCAGTCGGCGGTGGTCTTTACCGACAACCACGACAACCAGCGCGGCCATGGCGCCGGCGGCAGCGATATCCTCACCTACAAGGACGGTAGCCTCTACACCCTGGCCAACGTCTTTATGCTGGCCTACCCCTACGGTTATCCCAAGGTGATGTCGAGCTTCTACTTCACCGACACCGATGCCGGCCCGGGAGGTGCCAGCGTCTGGCAAAACGGCCAGCCCTCCGGCTGTTACAGCACCTTTGCCTGCGAGCACCGCTGGCGGCCCATCGCCAACATGGTGGGCTTTCGTAACGCCACCGACGGCGGCGCGCTCAGCAACTGGTGGGACAACGGCAACAACCAGGTGGCCTTTGGCCGCAGCGGCAAGGGCTTTGTGGTGATTAACCGTGAAGGCAGCAGCCTCACCCAGAGTTTCAGCACCGGCATGAGCGATGGCAGTTACTGCAATGTCATCAAGGGCGACCCTGAAAACGGCTGCCTGGACGACAGCGGCAACAGCCATTACCTGACGGTGTCAGGAGGGCAGTTGACGGTGACCGTGCCCGCCATGGACGCCGCCGCCATCTACCTGGGCGCTGGCTGCAGCGGCAATTGCTCGGGCTCGGGCGGCGGCAGCGCCAGCGTGGCGGTGAGCTTTAGCTGCAACAACGGCACCACCTACCAAGGCCAAAGCGTGTATGTGGTGGGGGATGTCGCGGCCCTCGGCGGTTGGGACCCGGCCGCGGCGGTGAAACTCTCACCCACCAGCTACCCCACTTGGACCGGTACCATCAACTTACCCAGCGATACCGCCGTAGCCTGGAAGTGCCTCAAGCGCGAAGAGGCCGACCCCAATGCCGGCGTGCAGTGGCAGGGTGGGGATAACAACAGCTTTAACACCGGCCAGAGCCAGTCGGTCAGCGCTGGGTTTTAAACCGGCCCGGGTTCACCCAAGCGGCCTTTCGGGGCCGCTTTTTCAGGCGTCGAGCAGGAAATTAACAAAGGCGGTGTTGGCCCGCGACAGGTAACTGCCCCTGCGCCAGGCGATGGACAGCTCCAGCCACACCGGTTCGCTAAAGGGGATGGAGACCAGATCCGGCTCGCCATCGACGGCTAATTTCAGCAAGGTGCTGATGCCAAAGCCTTGTTTAACAATGGATTTAATCAGCGGAATAAGGTTGGTTTGAAACACGATGTTGGGGGTACGCCCGGCCTCGCGGGCCAGCCGGTCGACAATTTTGCGGTGAAAATAACCTTCTTGGAACATCACCAGTTCCTGGTCAAAAAAGGTTTGAGGGTCGATGCTTTGGCGGCTGGCAAAGGGGTGATCCTTGGCTACCGTGACCCGCATTTCCTCGGTCAAAAACACCCGCGCTTCCAGCTCTGGCGGTAAAAATTCGGAGACGATCACCGCCAAGTCCAGCTCACCGGCTTCCAGCATTTGGCGCAGCTGCCAGGTGCCGGCTTCAATCACCGACAGGTTGAGGCTCGGGTGGCGGTGGCGAAAGGCCATCAAAATGGGCGGGAAGTAATAAGAGCCCAGCATCGACGGGATCCCCACCCGCACCTCGCCGGTACCCAGGCCCCTAAGCTCGTCCATCTCGTGTTCGGCGTCGGTCAGGGCGGTGAGAATGCGCTCGGCGTGGGGCAGCAGGCGGCGGCCCTCGTCGGTCAGGTTCACCTTGCGGTCCTGGCGGTGAAAGAGGCTCAGATTCAGCTCCGATTCGAGCTTGCGAATGGCCATGCTTACCGCCGGCTGGGCCACCCCCAACTGTTGGGCGGCCAGGGTGAAGCTTTGCAACTTGGCCACTTCGTGGAAATAGCGCAGCGCTTTGGTGTCCATCTGTTGTGTCCTTGAGTCCCTGTGAAGAGGCGATTGCCCCTATTTGCTCTGGGCGCCTATAACACCGCCAACAATGCCCATACGACCACTCAGGTAAATCCTGCGGCTTTTAAAATAGCGCCTGTGATAGAAAGGCGCCGTTGACGTTAACTGGTTGACGGTCTGTTCACATCGCATCCGCAACCGGGCTCTACGCTTTTGTCATGCATTCACTTCAGGGAAGTGTTTTCCCCTTGGACAAGAAGAAGCAAACCATGAACTGTAAAAAGACCCTTACCGCAGCCTCAGTACTGTGGCTTATCAGCAGCGGCTATGCAGCACATGCCGACGATTTTAACGCAGACAACTACCTGTTCGGTGATCTTGGGGGTTACCGCAGCCAGCTTCATAACGACGGCATCGATGTCAGCCTGGGTTACACCTTCGAAACCGGTGGCAACCTGAGCGGCGGTGAGCGTCATGCCTACAGCTATGCCGACCAGACAGTACTGGGCTTCGACTTCGATCTCAACAAGCTGTTCGGCCTCGACGGCGGCCGTTTCCGCTTCTCCCTGACCAACCGTGGCGGTCAGGCCCAGAACATCAACAACAAAGCCGAAATTGGCCAGTTGATGCAGTCTCTGGAAGTGTACGGCCGTGGCCGCACTACCCGTATCTCCGAATTCTTCTACGAGCAGAAGCTGCTGGGCGGCGACCTGGACCTGAAACTGGGCCGAATGAACGTCGGCGCCGAGTTTGGCGACTTCCAGTGCGAATTCTCCTACCTGGGCTTCTGCGGCTCCCAGCCGGGTAACTTCAACTCCACTCTGTACAACTGGCCGATCAGCCAATGGGCCGGTACCGCCAAGTACAACCTCAACCCCGAGTGGTACGTGAAACTGGGCGTTTACCAAATGAACCCCAGCTGGCTGAAAAACAGCCAAGGCCTGAACTTCGGTAGCCCCCACGGCACCAAAGGCCTGACCATTCCGGCCGAACTGGGCTGGACCCCGACCCTGAACGGCCTGCCAGGTACCTGGAAACTGGGTTACTGGTATGACACTGCCGGTGGCAACGACCTGTACTACAACGAGCAAGGCCAGCCGCTGATCCTCGACGGTGGCGTAGCGCGCACCCACAGCAACAAGTCCGGTGCTTACTTCGTGGTTGACCAGCAGATCACCTCTGTTGACGGCGACAGCAGCCGCGGCCTGAGCGTGTTCTCCAACATCACCCTCAACGACCGTGACATCACCACTGTAGACCGCTCCTTCAACGTCGGTATCGTCTACAAAGGGCCTTTCGCGTCCCGCCCGAAAGACCAGTGGGGCCTGGCAGGCCAGTACCTGCACGTCTCCGATCGCCTGTCTGACAGCCAGCGCCTCTTTAACGCCGCTGTGATGGGTGGCGACATGCCGGTACAAGACGACGAAATGGTGTTCGCTTCCTACTACAAATTCCAGGTCACTCCCGCTCTGGCGGTACGTCCTGAAATTCAGTACATCCACAACCCGGGTGGCCTGAGCGAAAACGACAACGCCTGGGTTGCGACCCTCAAAGGCAGCGTAGCTTTCTAAGCTCGCGCAACCATCTGAAAAAGGGAGGCTTAGGCCTCCCTTTTTTGTGCCTATTGGCCCTGAATGGAGAGATGAGCACACCGGAGGGCAAGCAATGAGTGCGATATATATGGAGGCGATAACGGGTGGTAGAGTAAGCGGTGTATATTGCAAATATCAGCCATGTACAATTGCGATTTGTGACACTAAACCAACAAGGATTATAAAATGAAATGGATCTTCGCTTTCTTTTTCTTCTTCTGTAATACCAGCTTCAGTGTGTTAGCCGACGAAAATAACGCCCAAATGGCTGTTGAGAAATGTGCTTCTGCTTATGTTAAGTCAGTAGGGCGTATTGATAATCACATAGACAGGGTTTACGTACAAGAAAGCAAACGTATGTCTACAGCTGGCTTTGTCCATGGTGCACTTGGCTATTTCGGTGAGAGAGATGAAAATTATGGTCTTTATTTTATTTGTGATTTTAAGGACGGTAAAGTTTTAAGGATAGTTGATAATGCATCTCAACGATTGCTGTTTGGAAAAAAGAGAGAAGATGGCTATGGTGATTTTTATAAAGGAAAAGTCTATATTTATTCCTTTCTTCGTAAAGGCGATAGCTTTGAATTTTATGATAGCGGGCTTTATGCAGTGGATGGAAAACCCACAAAAGAACTCATTTATAAGAAAAAATAATGTAAAAGTTGGTTGATATAGTGTTTTTTTACTTGGCTTGTGTGAAAATTGTAATTTTTTAAAGAGGCTTTTGTGGAGAATAGAAAATATTAAAACCCAAAGTATAAGGGACATCCACCTTCTCTGTAGGTCAACTTTATATCGCTTTCGAGCTCAAAACTGGTATCGTAGGAATATCAAGGCTGCAAGCTGCATACTATCAAATGAATGTGCCAAAAACAGATTTAGTGCTTCTGAAACAAATTAGTCATTAATGAGGGGAGAATGAATAAATCTTTTGTGAAAGAAATTATTTCGTCTATTCCTAGTTTGAAAGTATTAAATTTTAAACGTAAGGAGTTGATGCTATATGAAAGTGGATCTAACCGAGAGCTAGTTAAAGGTTTTCGAGTGTCAGAGTCTCAGTTTTCGATGATGCTGTCTATCTGGATATCTCCTATTATTCATTTTAGAGGAATCGGTGGACCCGCTTTTCAATGTCATGAATTAAATAAAGGAAATGGTAGTAAAGGGGAGTTGCGTTGGAATTTTTCAAATGTTGCGAAGGATGTTTTGGTTGCCGAAATTGTTGAATGCATTAAAATTAATCTTAACATATTAGATGGAGCTTCTAGCTATCATGAGTTGGTCGACTTTCTGTCAAAAAACGAGTCGCAATGGTTGATTTCTCCATACTCTAAAGTTCAATATGCGCTAACGCTTTTAAAAGATGGCCGTATTGATAAAGCTTTATATACACTTGAAAGTGTTCAGGGTAAAATGGTTTTTGAGAATCCCATAGCAAAGCAAAGTCGTGAACTATTAGAGATCATTAAAAATAATGATTATAAAAAACTAAGTGAATATCTAGATGAAATTAATTTAGAAAACATTGGTTATTTTAATGATCTTAGCGTTGTTTTATAGAGAGAAAAGAGAGGGTAAAGAACAGTGTAACAGTATAAGGGGCATATATGGACGCCCTGTTTTTTGCAACGGAAATAAAGGACATCCATTTTCTGAGTAACCAAAGTCCAGTTTTCGCAATGTATCGATAGCTCAGGATGACGTTGTTTCCCAAATTCACTGAACCAATCCGCCTGACTGTGATCCGATCCCCAACATATCGAAGGGGAGCAACCCATGGGCAAGGCCAAACACCCAATCCGCAACTGGGCTAAGTACAACCGCGTGTTGATCAATCGAGGTTTGCTGGGCTTTTGGATGGATAAGGCCGCCATCGCCGGTTGGTATTGCCCGGTGTTGTTTCCTAAATCCGACAAGCAAACGCAGTCCCCTAAAGGGCTGACCGCCTGGCGAACTGGCATGCCTAAGGTCAGCATTTTGTTCATCACTTTCACCCCAGCCAGGGCCTCGGCAACCTGCCCGTTGTAACTGCGCAGGCTGAGTTTCGGGCTGATAAGCTGTTTGTATCGCGACATCGCCACTTCTGCTTTTGACCGTTGGTGATATCCGCTTTCCCTTTTCCACTCCGCCAGTTGCCCGCCCTTAAGAGTAGCTACCGCTTCGTTTCGAGGATGGTCTTCCTCCCAGAACCCCGCTGTTTTACGGGGCGGAATACAGGCTTTGGCGCCTTTCTTTTGCCGTAGACCGTGGCAGGCTTTGCTGTCACAAGCCGCCATCGACGCTGAGCTGCTTGATACGTCGAGGATCGGATCACAGCCAAGCAGAATGGTTCATCTGATTTAGGAAACAACGCTCCCTATACCGTACTTGGCCTTGATGGCTTCGCGGTCTTTCTTTTTTAGCCCCGTCACCACCAGCGCATAAGAGCTGTCTACCATCCGTTCTATTTCTCCGGTGGGCACGGTGCCGTCCAGCAGCAGGGTGTTCCAGTGCAGTTTGTTCATGTGATAGGCCGGTTTGACGGCGCTGAAGATATCGCGAAGGGCGAGGGCTTGGTGGGGGTCGCATTTTAGGTTAACGGCGTCGCCCCCCAGGAAATGGCCGGTCAGGGCAAACATTTTGCCGCGAATTTTATAGACGGCGGCCTCTGGGCCGAAGGGGAAGTCTTCGATGGCTTCGGGTTTGCTTAAAAGATACTGGCGAAGCTGCGCTGGGGTCATGGCGAGGTTCCGGCAAAACCCCATCCTAAACAGCGCTGGCCCGATAGAAAAGGCCGGCGCTGAACAAGGGGTTAGTTGGGCGCCACGCCCAGGGTTTGCCTGATGTGGGCGGCAAAGGGGCCGGCGGCCATAAAGCCGGTCACCCGGGCGGCCCGCAGCTCTTGGCCTTGGCCGTCAAAGAACAAGATGCTGGGCAGGCCAAGCACCGCCAGGGCCTGGGTAAAGGCCTGGCTGTTGGCGTCGTTGCGGCTCAAATCCACCTGCAGCAGCAGGCTCTGGGCCAGGGCCGCCTTCACCTCGGGGGCCGGGAAGCTGTTGTGCTCGAACTCTTTGCAGGCCACGCACCAGTCGGCGTAAAGATCCAGCATCACCGGCTGGCCGCGCGCCTTGGCGTCGGTCAGTTGGCGGTTTAAGGCATCAAGGCTGGCCACCCGGGTAAAGGCCAGCGGCGCGGCGGCCTGGCTGGCAGTGGGAGCCGTGCTGGCCTGGCGCTGCCAGTGCAGGTAACCGTATTGCAGGCTGGCGAAGAGCCCGGCAAAGATAATGGCGCTGCGCACCCCTTTGGCGGCGCTGGCGGCCGAGTCCTGGTTAATTACCGACAGGTAACTAAAGGCGGCCAGCCCCAGCAGGCTCCAGGTGAGGGCTGTCCATAAGTTGCTGACCAGCCGCTCGATAAAGATCAGGGCCACCGCCAGCAGCATAAAGCCGAACAGCACTTTGACCGCCTGCATCCATGCGCCGGCCTTGGGCAGCAATTTGCTGCCGGTCATGGCAAACAGTATCAGCGGCAGGCCCATGCCCAGGCTCAACAGGTACAGTGCCAGCCAGCCAAAGCCGAGGTTACCGCTTTGGGCGATAAAGAGCAGTATTCCGGCCAGCGGCGCCGTGGTGCAGGGCGAGGCCACCAGCCCCGACAGTGCCCCCATCAGGAACACCCCGGCCAGTCGGCCGCCTTGTTGGCGATTGCTGGCCTCATTGAGGCGCAGCTGCCAGCGCTCGGGCAGGCGCAGCTCCCAAAAGCCGAACATGGCCAAGGCCAGGGCCACAAACAGTATGGCGATGGTGATCAGCAGCCAAGGCTGCTGCAAGGCGGCCTGGAAGCCCACCCCCAAGGATGCCACTGCCAACCCCATCAGCGAATAGGTCAGGGCCATGCCCTGCACATAGGCCAGGCTCAGGGCCAAGGTACGGCCCCGGCTCTTGGCGCCGCCGCCGAGCACAATGGCAGAGACGATGGGGTACATGGGAAAGACGCAGGGCGTAAAAGCCAGCAGCACCCCAAGGCCCAAAAAAAGCAGCAGCGTCAATGCCCGGTGCTGGCCACCGGCCAGGCGCTTGGCAAGGCTGGTTGACTGGCTCTCTGCGGCGGGAGATGGCTTGGGCGCGGCTTTGACGGCATCGAGGTAGAGGATGCGGGTGACCGGCGGGTAGCAAAGCCCGGCATCGGCGCAGCCGCGGTAGCTTATCTTCACCACCCCATCCTGGGCGGCGCTCAAAATGGCGTAGCGCAGCTGCACCTGGTGGCGAAACACCGGCGTGTCCCCAAAGTAAGGGTCTTGGTGGTGCTCGGCCTCGGGGCTGAAATTCGGCGGCGCCAGCTCGGCGTCTTGCAGCTCGGTTTTGAACTGGTCCTGGTAGAGGTAGTAGCCGTCAGCGATACGCCAGCTCAGCAGCAGTTGGTTGCCCCGCTGCTCGACATGAAAGCCGAACGCTTGGTCAACCGGCAGGAAGTCGGCCTCGGCGCGGGCGCCCAGGCTAGTCAGTGCCAGCAGGCACAATAAAAGCAGTTTTCTCATGGCAAGTTACCGGCAAAGGGAAAGCTGCCGGGGCACAAGGCCCCGGCGCGCTTTAGCGGGCGCTGATTTGGGCGGCGATGGCCTCAGGGGAGTCAAAGTCGGTGATGCGGGCTTTGACCTTGCCGTCTTCCAGCAGCAGCAGGGTCGGCAGCTCGCGGATGGCAAAGTGGTTGAACAGCACCCCCTGGGTGTCAATCGCGAAGGGGATCGGCATCTGGTATTGCTGCTCGAACTTGCTGACATCGTCCTGAGTGGTCCAGAGGTGGTTCACAAAGCCTTGCCAGGGTTGGCCGGCCAGTTTCTGGTGCAGGGCGGCCAGACCTTTTTGGACCTTGATGCAGCGCTGTGACATGGCCGGGCGGGTGTCGGCCAGATACCAGTCGCACCAGGTGGCGGTAAAGAACAGCAGGTGCCGGCCTTGCAGCCAGGGCTTGAGCAGCGCCTGGCTTTGGCTGGCAGAGAGAGCCCCGGTGTCGGCGGCCGGGCTGGCCTTGCCGTCTGCCAGCAGCGCCAGGTGGCGGTCCAGCTCGGCGTCCGCTTCGTGGCTGGTGTACACCACCTGGCCCTTGGCATCGATAAGCACATGGTAGGGCGTGCCCACCAAGCCAAGCGCCACCCCCAGGGCGCCGTCCTGGTCCAGCCACACCGGCATGCTCAAACCAAAGCGCTGGATCACCCGCTGGATGGCGGCCTTGCGCTCGTTGATGTTGATATCCAGCGCCAGCACATTGATGCGGTCATGGTACTGCTGGTAGGCGTGCTCAAAGTGGGGCATCTGCGCCATGCAGGGTTTGCACCAACTGGCCCAGAATTTGAGGTACAGCGGCTTACCCTTGGGCAGGCTGTCGAGGTTGACGGCGGCGAGATCCGGAAAGCGTTGCAAGGCAATGCGCTGGTAGTCGGCCGTTTGGGCGCCGGCCCAGGTGCTCAGCAGCAGACAGCAGGCGGCGAGGAGTGCAGGCAGTTTCATAGAAGCCTCAGGGTGGATTTGGGATGGGCGCAGCTTGCCAGCTATATTGGCCCTGTCAGAGGTCCAATTTTAAGGAATGTTATGGAGCCAATTTTCGGCCTGCACCTGCAGCTGGACCGGCAACTGGCCGAGCCCCTTGCCGTGCAGCTCTATCGCCAGCTGAGCCGGGCCATTGTTGAGCAGCGCCTGCAAGCCGGTACCTGGCTGCCGGCCAGCCGGCAATTGGCCCAGCATCTGGGGGTGGCGCGCAACACCGTGGTGCAGGTCTATGAGCGGCTGGCAAGCGAGGGGCTGGTAGAAAGCCAGGCCGGTAGCGGCACCCGGGTCTGCCAATTGCAGCGCCCGGCGCCCAGCGCCGCCGCCCGGCCAGACGCCAAAAGGTGGGTGAGGCCCTTGTGGCAGCAGCGCCAGCTGTTTGCCATGCCCGAGATGGCCGAGCTGCGCTTTGATTTTGGCTTGGGCCTGGCCGATACCCGCCACTTTCCCGCCGCCCTTTGGCGCCGCTATATGAACCGGGCGCTGCGCCAGCAAGAGAGCCAGCCCCAGCCGCTGCACTGGCAGGGGTATCCGCCCCTTCGCGAGCTGATTGGCCGCTTTGTGTCGCAGTCGCGGGCGGTGTCTTGCGCTGGGCGGCAGGTGCTGGTGTGCAATGGCGCCCAGCAGGCCTTCAGCCTGATAGGCGCGGCCCTGGTTACCCCTGGCGTGACCACGGTGGCGGTGGAATCTCCCGGCTACCCCATGGCCCGCCAGGCCTTTGAGGCCGCCGGCGCCCGCATTGTCGAGGTGCCGGTAGACCAGGACGGCCTGGTGGTAGATGCCATCCCCGAAGGGGTCGATTTGGTGTACGTCACCCCGTCACACCAGTTCCCCACCACGGTGGTGATGTCCCAGCAGCGGCGGCTGGCATTGCTGGCACTGGCCAAGGCCCGAGACTTGTTGGTGATTGAAGACGACTACGACTCGGAATTCCTGCTGGCCGGCCAGCCCATCGACGCCTTGCAGACCCTCGACCAAGACGGGCGGGTGCTGTACGTGGGCTCCTTTTCCAAGTGCATGTTCCACGACCTGCGCCTGGGTTACCTCATCGTGCCCGACTGGGCCGCCGACGCCCTGGTGCTGGCCCGGCAAAGCGCTGACCTGGTTGGCGCCATGACGGTGCAGCTGGCCCTGGCCGACTTTATCCGCCAAGGCGATTTGCGCCGCCATATCCGCACCATGCGCCAGCACTACCGGGCCAAATACCTGGCCATTGGCGAGGCCCTGGCCGGTACCGTATTGCGGCCGGTGCAGATGCTGACCGGAGTGCATATGGCCCTGGAGGCAAGCGACGGCCGGCCGCTCGCCGAGGTGGCCAAACGGGCCCAGCAGGCTGGCATTAACCTTTGCCACAGCAGCCTCTTTGGCAAAGAGGGCAACTTGCTGCTGCTGGGCCTTGGCCCCATCGCCCTTGAAGCCATTCCAGCCGCCATGGCGGCCCTCAAGGGCTGCCTTTAACCGTAAAAGGCGCCGTGAAAGCCCAGCGGCAGGGCCCGTGGCATGGTGGCGGTGGCAATGGGCCCTTGCTGGACCTTGGCCGGGTCAAACAGGGCAAGGCCGGTTTGCAGCCGGTTTTTGTCGAGCAGGGTGTGCAGCAGGTAGTTGTGGCCATCGCGGGCGGTTACCAGCAGCGGCTCTTCAACGGCGATGTTGTCGTCAAAGCGGTGCAGCTGGATGTGGTTGCCGGGGCTGATGGCGGCAATGGCGTTGCCAAGGCCACGGTCTTTTTGGGTGCTGGCCACCCCGAACTGGGTTTGGCGCCGGTAGGGGGCGCGCCAGTCGAACTGGGGAAATTCCAAATCTACCGCCAGGGCCTGGCGCTGGCAGCGGCCGCTGGCTAAATCCACCCGGTAGCGGACCATGGCGCTGGGGTAGGGCTGCTGGCCAAGATGGCGGGTATCCATGCCCTTTAGCATGATGTCGGCGTTGGGGTACTCGGCCACTGTCAGCTCCAAGGTGCCCTTTTCTTCAATGGCGGTGCCCAAGTGGAATGCAAAGCTGGCCGGCACCGACACCACCTTGTGTATCTGCAGGCTGTTTTTGTCCACCAGGATGATCTGGTTGTCGCTGGCGCCGTCAAAACGCAAACCGGCCAGGAAGCTGTCGCCCTTGTGGTAGCGAAGGGCGGTGTTAAAGAGCACCAGGTAACGCTCGCTCAGGGCAAAGGCGTGCATGTAGCCGTCTCGCGGCAGGTCAATCAGCTGGTAGCGGCTGAGTTTACCGCCCGCATCGAAGCGGTAAATCACCGCCTTGGCCAGGCCGTTGTAGAACAGCGAGCCGATATTCCAGGCCGAGCCGTCGGGCTCAAACTGGGGGTGTGCTGAGAACGGCAGGTGGGTCAGCTCCGGCGCGAAAGACACCAAGCCTTTGGTGTCCAGGGTGTCTGGGTCGATTTCATAGGCGCTGCCCGCTTCCCAGAGCGCCATATAGCGGTTACCAAAGCGGCGGACGCTGATATTGGCCGGGTTGGCGCTGTCGTTGTGGGCAATGGGCGCGCCGTGCCGCTGGGAACCAACGCCGGGGTAGAGAAAGCGCTTGGCCTGCTGCTCGGTCTGGTATTTCTCGGTGCGCACCAGCTTGCCGCTGTGGCTTATGCCGCCCGGGCCGATGCGAAAGGCCTGCACCATGCCGTCGCCGTCAAACCAGTGGCGTTGCTGCTCGCCGGCGCGGCGAAACAGCGCCGGGCCGTTACGGTAGAGGGTGCCGGTCAGTTGCTTGGGCCAGTTGCCCTGCAAGCTCATGGCCAGCGGCGCGAAATCGCCGCTAACGCCGCTCAGCCAGGTTTTGTCGAGGCTCGCTGCCAGGCCCGGCAGCGGCAGGGCGCCAAGGGCTGTGGCGCCGCCCAGGGCGCCAAGGGCTTTTAAAAAATCGCGCCTTTCCATGGCTTACCTCAGCTTGATGGTGATTTGGGTATCGCCCTCGACGGCAAAGGCGGCGTCTTCAAACTGGGCCGGGCCATGGCCGCCGGGCTTGCCGGAAAACCCATAAGGCTCGGTGGGAATACCGATGAGGTTGGTGTCGAGCTTGCCGTTGTCGTTGGCATCGTGAAACAGCTTGATGGCGTACTGGCCTTCGGGCAGGTCGTGAAAGCTCAGGTGGCTTTGGCCGTCATGGGGTTTTACCCGGCTGGCCGCTACCGGCTGGCCTTTGCCGTTAAAGGCGGCTTGGGAGTCGTACAACGACACCCAGGTGGTGCCGGTGTCGGTGGGGTATCCGGTAACGGTGACATCCAGGTTTTGGGCCATGCCCAGGGTGGGGGCCAGCAGCAGGGCAAACAGGGTTTTCATCGGGCAGCTCCTTGCGTTTGAGGTATGGCCTTATCCTAGAAGCTGCCCGCTTTTTGCACAGGTGCCAAAAGTCACTTTATTGCCCCTGACTTTTGGCCTAGAGATCCACCCCCATGTAGCGCTTGGCGGCAAAGCCGATGCCAAAGGAGATAAGCGCGACCCCGAAAGTCAGGGCCATCATGCTGATAAAACGCGAGCCAAAGGGAGCGTCCTTGGCCACCGAGATGTAAAAGCTGTACAGCCAGATCACCAGCACCGCAAAGACAAACATGGTGCCAAGGGCCAGGGCCATGGAGCCAAACACAAAGTAGGGCGCCACCAGCAGAGCCGTGGTGCCAATGTAGGCAAGGCCGGTGTTAAGGGCGTAGAGCTTGGGGTCTATGGCATCAACGGGGCTTTCCTTGGACTCAAGGTAAGCCGAGCCGGCCATGGAGAGGCTGGCGGCAATGCCCATGATAAGGCCGGTTACCCCCACGGTAGCGGTTTTGCTAAAGGCCAGGGCCACCCCGCACAGGGTGCCGGTGAGTTCTACCAGGGCATCGTTCATGCCCAGCACAATGGCGCCAGCGTAGTTGAGCTTTTTGTCGTGCAGCAAGGTCAGCAGCCGGTTTTCGTGGCGGGTTTCCTGGTCGTAAATCTGCTTGGCTTCGGGGATGTCTTTGGCCAGATCCAGGTAAAAGGCCTCGGCGTCTACCTCGCGGCTCTCCATGAATTTGGCGGCAAAGGACGGGCCCAGCAGTTTTATCAATATCAGGTAAAACAGCACCAGCGGCCGGGAGGCCTTCAGCTCCTTGCCGGTAATGGTGCGGCAGAAGTGGTAGTGGGCCTTTTCTTCCTCGGCGATTTTATGGAGCAGTTTGACGTTGTGGGGGTCTGGCTCGTGGCGGGCCAACAGGGTGTAGATGCTGTAGTCGTTGATTTCGTTTTGTTGCTGAATAAGGGCTTTTTGGACCAACTGCTCGGAAAAGGCCATGACAGGTTACCGGTACGGTGTTTGATGCTTCACCTTACTGCGGCCAAGGGGGGATGTCAGTGGCTAAATGAAAAAGTCGCCCGAAGGCGACTTTATTACTGCACTTGGCCGTAGAAGCTGCCGTATGGCGGCAAGTTCAGCACTGTTCCTGCCATATCGCCACTGACCAGCCCATGCTCGCCCAGGGCACTGATGTTGCCGGTAACGGCCAGCGTCTGGCTCACCGGCTGGTTGGAGAGGTTAAAGGCCACCAGCAGTTTTTGGCCGTCCAGCTCCCGCTCGAAGGCCAGCACCGGCTCGGCGGTATTCAAGAAGTGGATGCTGCCCGCCACCAGGGCCGGGAACTGCTTGCGCCAGGCCAGGAACTGGCGAAAACCGTTCAGCACCGAGGCGCTGTCCTGTTCCTGGTGGGCCACCGCTTTTTGCTTGTGGCTGTCCGGCACCGGCAGCCAGGGCTTGGTGGTGCTGAAACCGCCGTATTCGCCGCTGGTCCAAGGCATGGGGGTGCGGCAACCGTCGCGGCCTTTAAACTCGGGCCAGAAGGTCATGCCGTAAGGGTCTTGCAGATCTTCAAAGGCCACTTCGGCCTCGTCCAGCCCCAGCTCTTCACCCTGGTAGATGCACACCGAGCCGCGCAGCGAGCACACCATAGCGCTCAGCATTTTGGCCATGTGCGCTGGCGCCTCTTGACCGCCCCAGCGGCTGATGGCACGGGGTACGTCGTGGTTGGAGATGGCCCAGCAGGGCCAGCCCACGGTCATTTTCTGCTCCAGGCCCTCGACGGTGCTGCGGATGTAGGCCACCGAGAAATCATTCACCAGCAGCTCGAAGCTGTAGCCCATGTGCAGGCGGCCCTGCTGGGTGTATTCGGCGGTGGTGGCCAGGGAGTCCTCGGCGGAGATCTCGCCAAGGGTGGTGGCGCCGGGGTAGTGGTCCACCAGGGCGCGCAGCTCTTCGAGGAACGGCAGGTTCTCGGGCCGGGTGTTGTTGTAATAGTGGTATTGGAAGGCGTAGGGGTTGTCGGCGCTAAAGCCGCGGCCTACCCGCACTTCCTTGGGCTTGGCGGGGTTGTCCCGCAGTGCCTGGTCGTGGAAGCAAAAATTGATGGCGTCCAGGCGAAAGCCGTCCACGCCTTTGTCCAGCCAGAACTTGACGTTATCCAGGGTGGCTTGTTGCACCTCTGGGTTGTGGAAGTTCAAATCCGGCTGGGAGGACAAAAAGTTGTGCAGGTAGTACTGGCCGCGGCGCGGCTCCCAGCGCCAGGCCACGCCACCAAAGAGGCTCAGCCAGTTGTTGGGCGGGGTGCCGTCTTCCCGCGCGTCGGCCCAGACGTACCAGTCGGCCTTGGGGTTGTCGCGGTTCTCGCGGCTTTCCTTGAACCAGTCATGCTCCACCGAGGTGTGAGACAGCACCTGGTCAATCATCACCTTGATGCCGCGCTGATGGGCGCCGGCCAGCAACCGGTCGAAGTCGTCCAGCTTGCCAAACAGCGGGTCTACGTCGCGATAATCGGCGATATCGTAGCCAAAATCGGCCATGGGGGATTTGAAGAAGGGGGAGATCCAGATGGCATCCACACCCAGGGACTGGATGTAGTCCAGGCGGTCGATGATACCCGGCAGATCGCCCACGCCGTCACCGTTGGTGTCGCTGAAACTGCGAGGATAGATCTGGTAAATAACGGCGCCACGCCACCAAGGAGCTTGACTCATAGGTACCCCAAATTCGTTTACTGCGCCTTTTCAGGCTTGTTTTGTCTGCCGTGCAGCTTAAGGCAGGGGCCTTCGGGCTCACAACCAGCTGCATACGTATGCAGGGTAAAATCTTTACCTTGGCGTCAACCTTTTGGGCGGTTGCGCTTTTGGGAATAAAGGCCCGGTAGTTAATGTGTTTTTCCCTTATCATGCCTGGGCTGGGGCAGCCATCAAGGGGGCGGCTTGGCCATGAATACGTATGCAGGGCGTTGTCCGCAGCCGGGGTGCAGGCGAACATGTCGCCAACGTAAAGGTAAGGTGTTCGGGGCGAGGCTCCGGCAGGGCGCCAGCCGGGGCCCCAACGAGGAATAACAAGATGACCACTAAACCGCAGTTGTCCTTCTGGCAGATCTGGAACATGTGCTTCGGCTTTCTGGGGATCCAGTTCGGCTTTGCCCTGCAAAACGCCAACGTCAGCCGTATTTTCCAGACCCTGGGGGCCTCGGTAGACGACATTCCCATCCTCTGGATAGCCGCGCCATTGACCGGCCTGCTGGTGCAGCCGGTGGTGGGTTACCTGAGCGACCGCACCTGGACCGGCCTTGGCCGCCGCCGCCCCTACTTTTTAGCGGGCGCCGTGCTCACCACCCTGGCGCTCTTTGCCATGCCCAACTCCCCCACCTTGTGGGTGGCGGCCGGGCTGCTGTGGATCATGGACGCCTCCATCAATATCTCCATGGAGCCGTTTCGCGCCTTTGTTGGCGACCAACTGCCTGCCAAACAGCGACCCTTGGGTTACACCCTGCAAAGCTTCTTTATCGGCATCGGCGCCGTGGTGGCGTCCATGCTGCCGTGGATCCTCGCCAAGTGCGGGGCCAGTAACGTGGCCGAGCCCGGCGCCATTCCCGACACCGTCAAATACGCCTTTTACTTTGGCGGCCTGGTGCTCTTTTTGGCGGTGGGCTGGACAGTGGTGTCCACCCGCGAGTATCCGCCCGAGGCCCTCAAAGGCTTCGAGGGCCAGCAAAGCAGCGAACAGCCTTTGAATAAAAACCGCGCCCGCAGCAGCGGCCTTAAATGGCTGGTGGCCGGCGTGCTTTTAGGGGCCGGGGTGGCGTTTTGGCAGCTTGAGAAAGAGCTGTACCTGCTGGCGGCCGGGGTCGGTATTTATGGCTTGGCGCTGCTATTGCTGTCTCTTCGTAGCGGCCACGGTATGTTCAGCACCATCATGACCGACCTCTACCAGATGCCGGAGGCCATGCGCCGCCTGGCGGTGGTGCAGTTTTTCTCCTGGTTTGCCCTCTTTGCCATGTGGATCTACACCACCTCGGCGGTAACCGGCATTCACTTTGGCGCCACCGACCCAAGTTCTGCCGCCTACAACGACGGCGCCAACTGGGTGGGGGTGCTGTTTGCCGCCTATAACGGTTTTGCGGCTGTGGCGGCGCTGATTATCCCGCTGATGGTCAAGGCCTGGGGGCTGCGGGTGGCGCACCTGGTGAACGTCTGCCTGGGGGCGGCGGGGCTTATTTCCATCGTCCTTATCAAAGACCCCGACTGGCTGCTGCTGTCCATGGTGGGGGTGGGCTTTGCCTGGGCCTCGATTTTGTCGCTGCCCTATGCGCTGCTTTCCGACAGCCTGCCAGCCGAGAAAATGGGCATCTACATGGGGATCTTCAACTTCTTTATCGTGATACCGCAGCTGCTGGCGGCCAGCGTGCTGGGCTTTATGCTCAAAAGCTTCTTTGGCAACCAGCCGGTCTACGCCCTGGTGATTGGCGGGGTGAGCCTAGTGATTTCCGGCCTTTGCGTGCTGCGGGTGCAAGACGGCAGCGCCGCGCCTGAAGGGGCGTTGGCGGGCAGCAAATGAAGGCCCTGGCCCTTGGCGCCCTGGCGCTGTTAGGTGCGCCAGCGCAGGCAACCGACTACTACGGCACCACCGAGCCCTTTGCCAGTAACGCCATTTACTTCGTGATGACCGACCGCTTCGTTAATGGCGACACCAGTAACGACCATCGCCACCAGGGCGGCGCTCACCCCACCTTTGATATCCCCGTCAAAGGCCCAGACGGCCAAAGCGCCAACATCGGTTACCTGGGCGGGGATTTTAAGGGCATTCTCGACAACGCCGGGTACATCCACGGCATGGGCTTTGGGGCGGTGTGGATAACCCCCATCGTCGATAACCCAGACCAGGCCTTTACCGGCGGCAAGGCGGTGAGCTTTGGCAGCAGCTTTACCGACCAGGGCAAGACCGGTTACCACGGCTACTGGGGCGATAATTTTTACAAGGTGGACGAGCACCTGGAGAGCAAAGACCTCTCCTTTAGCCAGTTCACCGCCAAGATGCGCCAGCAGGGCCTGAAAACGGTGCTGGATATCGTGGTTAACCACGGCTCGCCGGCCTACGACATGCCCGTTGCGCAGCCCAAGTTCGGCCAGCTATTCGATAAAAACGGCAAGCTCATTGCCGACCATCACAACCTGCCCCCAGACCAGCTGGACCCAAAGGACCCGTTGACGGCCTTTTTCCACCGCAAGGCGGAGATGGTGCAGCTCTCTAACTTCAACGAAGACAACCCAGCGGTGATTGATTACTTCGTTGGCGCCTACCAGAAGTGGATAGACGCCGGGGCCGATGCCTTTCGTATCGACACCATCATGTGGGTGGACAACGCCTTCTGGAAGACCTTCAGCGACCGCATCCGCGCCAAGCACCCGGGCTTTTTCATGTTCGGCGAGGCCTACGATTACAACCCGGCCAAGATAGCGCCCCACACCTGGCCACAAAACGGCGCCATTAGTGTGCTGGATTTCCCGCTCAAGGCGGCGCTGGACAAGGTGTTTGCCAAGGGTGAGGGCTTTGAGGCATTAACGCCGGCCCTTTACTTGGATAAAGGGCCCTACCAAAACCCCTACGAGCTCACCACCTTCTACGACAACCACGACATGCCGCGCATGAATGCCAGCGACAACGGCTTTATCGATGCCAACAACTGGCTCTTTACCGCCCGCGGCATACCGGTGATTTACCAGGGCTCGGAAGTGGGCTTTATGCGCGGCGCCGCCGAGCACGCCGGCAACCGCAACTACTTTGGCCAAGCCCGCATCGACGCCGCCCCTCAAAGCCCCATCTACCAGAACTTAAGGCGGGTAGGGCAACTGCGCGCCGCCAATGTGGCGCTGCAAAAAGGGCTGCAACTGGATTTGAAACTGCAAGGCAACGAGGCCCAGTTTTTACGGGTCTACCAGCACCAGGGAACCCACCAGCAGGCGCTGGTGGTGCTCAACAAGGGCGATAAGGTGTTGGATACAACCGCTCGGGGGCCATTGCAGACCGGTAACTGGGTTGATGCTGTCAGCGGTGAAAAGATTCGGGTAAAAGATGGCCTGGCGCTTCGCGTCCAGCCCCATTCGCTTCGCGTGTTGTTGCTGGACGCGCCGGTCACCGACCCGGCACTGGCCAAGGCCCTTAACCGGCTGATGGCCCGGCCGGTTGACCACAAGAGCGGCGAATAACCAGCTCGGCAGGAATTTTGGCGCTGTGCGCTGGCAGCTTGTGAATGGTCTTGAGCAAGGACTGCACCAGCATCTCGCCAGCCAGCTTGGTGTTCTGGCGCACCGTGGTGAGCGGTGGGTTGGCAAAGGCGGCCATGTGGATGTCGTCAAAGCCCACCACCGCCACCTGCTCGGGCACCTTGATGCCACGGTCGGCCAGGGCGCGCATGGCGCCAAGGGCGATAAGGTCGCTGGCGCCGAAAATGGCGTCGAAGGACTGGCCGGCATCGAGCAGGGCGCACACGGCTTCGTAGCCGGCCTGCTCGGTGGTGATGGCGTCCAGTTGCAGCGCCGGGTCAGCCTTAAGGCCGGCCTCGGCCAAGGCGGCGCCGTAGCCCTGGTAGCGCTCAAAAAACTCCGGGTAATGATTGGAAGCGTGGCCAAGAAAGGCTACCCTTCGACGGCCCAGGGACAGCAGGTGGCGCACCAAATCGCGGCCACCCTGGAAGTTGTCACAGCCAATGGACAGGCCCGGCTGCTCTTGCAGCACCGCACCCCAGCGAACAAAGTGGGTGCCCTGGGCCACCAGTTGGTCAAGCTTTGACTGGTACGCGACATAATCACCGTACCCTAACAAAATAATGCCGTCAGCCTTGTTGCTGTCTTCATAATCGGCGTGCCAGTCATCGCTAAGCTGTTGGAAGGACACCAGCAGATCAAACCCGGCCTGGGCACAGGCGCGGGTGATGGACCCCAGCATGGACAGGAAAAATGGGTTGATCAGGGAGTCGTCCGGGGTTGGGTCCTCGAACAACAGCAGGGCCAGAGTGCCGGAATGCTGGCTACGCAGGTTGGAGGCATTTTTGTCCACCTTGTAGTTGAGTTCGCGGGCAATGGCCTGGATGCGATCACGGGTTTCCTTGTTGACCAGGGGGCTGCCGCGCAAGGCGCGGGAGACAGTGGACTGCGAAACGCCCGCTTTATGGGCGATGTCAAAAGATGTGGCTTTGCCTTTGTTACGCATCGGGAAGGGTCTTTTACGTTTTCGCGCCAGGGTCCGAGGAAATAAATTACCACGAATTTGTTTTATAAGAAGACGGTACGGTATCCATGGCAACGCAGACATCTCCATTCGTCGTCGCAGACATTGGCGGCACCAACGCCCGCTTTGGTCTGGTCACTGGCAAAACAGACGGCCGCTTTGACATCATTCACCAGGAACGCTTCGCCAGCTGCGACTTCCCAGACATGCAGTCTCTGGTCGCCCATTATCTCGAGATTGTCTCCGACTACGCCCCCCAGCACGCCTGCCTGGCAGTGGCTGGCCCGGTGGGCGGCGACGAAGTGCGCCTGACCAACTTGTCCTGGCACTTTTCCATCAAGGAAACCCAGCAGAACCTGGGCCTGACCCAGCTGGAAGTCATCAACGACTTCGTGGCCTACGCCAGCTCCATCCCGCTGTTGCCGCCCCAGGCCCTGGTGCAGGTGCGTGACGGTAAACCCCTGGAAACCGCCCCTATCGCGGTGCTGGGCCCAGGCACCGGCCTGGGAGTGGCAAGCCTTATTCCTGACGGTAAAGGCGGCTGGAGTGCCATCGGCTGCGAAGGCGGCCACATTGCCCTTGGCGCCTCCACCGAGATGCAGCGCAAAGTACTGTGCGCCATGGCCGAGGAGCTGGAGTTTGTCTCGGCCGAGCTGGCGCTGTCCGGCTCCGGCCTGCCCAACCTGTACCGGGCCGTGGCCAAGGTACGGGGCGTGCAGCCCAAGGCGCTGACCTCGGCCGATATCAGCGAGATGGCCCTGGACGGCGAGCCGACCTGCTACGAGACCCTGAGCCTGTTCTGTGAATGGCTGGGCGGCATGGCGGCAGACATCACCCTGGCCCAGGGCGCCCGTGGCGGCCTGTACCTGGGGGGCGGCATCCTGCCGCGCTTCTTGGAGTTCTTCTTGAAGAGCAACTTCGTCAAAGGCTTTACCGACAAGGGCGTGATGTCTGCCTATATGGCTGATATTCCTGTGTATCTGGCTATCGAGACCCACTCGGCCCTGACCGGTTCCGCCGCTTGGATGGAAGCGCATAAGGTTTGATTATCAAACCTATAAGTTGAATATATTTTCTTGATGATGGTGCCGGCCTTTATCATGTGATCTTCGTCACCCGAGGAATCACCATGATAGAGGTCGGCACCAAAGCCTTCTGGCGCGCAACCCTGGCCATGAGCCTGGGCTCCTTCCTGATCTTCGCCAACCTGTATTTCACCCAGCCGCTGCTGCCGATGTTGGCCAGCGAATTTGGGGTGTCTCCGTTGACGGCCTCTTACAGCTTTACCCTCTCCACCCTGATGCTGGGGGTGTCGCTGCTGCTGTACGGACCCCTATCCGACGCCCTGGGGCGCCGCGCCATCATGCTCACCACCATGGTTGGCGCCGTGGGCTGCACCTTGCTGCTGTCTCAAGTGCACAGCTTCGGGGCGCTGTTGGCGCTGCGGGCCTTGCAGGGGTTCTTCCTCGGTGGCTTGCCGGCCATTGCCATTGCCTACATGGGCGACGAGATGAGCCGCAAGGCGCTGGTGTCGGCGGTGGGGTTTTATATCAGCGCCAACAGCCTGGGCGGTATCTGCGGCCGGCTGCTGGGGGGCTTTTTGGCCGATACCCTGGGCTGGCAGATGGGCTTTGCCATCACCGGCGCCCTGAGCCTGGTGCTGCTGGGGGTGTTTGCCTGGCTGTTGCCGCCCAGCCAGCAGTTTGTCCGCCAAAAGCTGCACCCCAAACAGATGGTGCGCGACTTGGTGGGGCACTTGAAAAACCGCCTGCTGGTGGTGAGTTACGCCATTGGCGGCCTGAACTTCTTTATCTTCGTTAATCAGTACAGCTTTTTGACCTTCCGGCTCTCGGATGTGCCCTACAACCTGCCGGCCCGTTACTTAGGGCTGCTGTTTTTAACCTATCTCTCCGGCACCCTGGGCTCGGCTTTGTCCGGCAAGGTGTCGGCCAGGTTCAGCCAGCCGGTGGTGATGATGATGGGTATCGGCCTGATGGTGGTGGGAACCCTGGTCAGCCTCGGCGAAAGCATCAGCGTTATCATGCTGGGCTTTTTGTTCAGTGCCTTCGGCTTCTTTTTGTGCCACGCCAACTGCTCAAGCTGGGTTAGCCACAATGCCCGCCACGCCAAAGCCAGCGCTTCGTCGCTGTATCTGGTGTTTTACTACCTGGGGGCAAGCCTTGGCGGCACCTATCTGGCGCCGTTTTGGCACCATGGCCAGTGGGCCGGGGTGGTACTGGGGTCCCTTATCATCCTGGCCCTGACCTTTAGCCTCTGCTTGCTGCTGCGCCACTGGGCAAGCGCCCGGGAAGGGGCGCTGGTCAGTAACTGAAGTAGCGGTTAGAGCGGGTGGAGACCATCTGCACCTGCAACAGGCCGGTCTGGCTGTCCAGCAGTTCCTGAACGGGGTGAAAGCCCTGGCGCTTGAAGTACTGCTGGCCTTCGCTTGCTGCAGTAAAGAGCTGCACTTCCAGATCGCTAAAGCGGCTCATGGTGTAGTAGAGCAGCGCCTTACCAATGCCTTTGCCTTGGGCCGCCGGGTGCACGCAAAGGGCGCCGAGCTTACGGCCCTTGAGCTGAGCAAAACCCTGTACGCCGTGATAGTCGTAGATAAAAACCTGGCTTTGGGGCAGCAGCTCGCTGTCTAGCCACAGGGCAAAGGACTGCCACTTGGGCGCGGCAAATTGCGGGTCCAGCTGCTGGGCGGCGGCCTGCCAAAGCGCCACGATAACGCTTCTGTCCTGGGCCGATTGGGCTTCACGGATCATCTACCTACTCCTTCACTGAGATCCCTTAGCCATGCTAAGGCCCACCATTGCCTTTGGCTTGCAGATTTGCGTTAGCAAATATGTAGAAAAGCCCTTTCATTAACATTTACACACCAAGGCCTTAGCGTTGGAAATAACCCTGGCTGGTGCTGTGGATCATCAAGAGCTGCCACTGGCCGGTGCGCCCGTCCAACTGCTCGCTGACCGGCTTAAAGCCCTGGTGGCGAAAAAAGGCGATGGCGTCTTTGTGCTGGCAAGGGGCGCTGAGCCGCAGCGGGTGGCGGCGGGACTGGGCAAAGCTGAGCAAGGCCCGGCCTATGCCGCGCCGCTCGGCGTCTGGGTCTACGCAGAGGTGGTTGAGGCCGTCTCTAGACAGCAGCACAAAGCCGCGCACCCGGCCGTCGTCATAGAGCCAGGCCTCGCTTTGGGCCAGCAGCTGCTCGTTAAGCCAACACAGTTCCTGTTGCCATTGGTGGCGCGGCAGGTAGGCAAGGGCCTTGGGGGCTGATGCCAACCAGATATCGCTGACCATCTGCCGGTCCGCCTGGCTCTTTAGTTGCCGGATCATCACAACACTCCCATTAAGCACCTTTTGCCAGACTAGCGCCCCCTTTGGGCAGCATTGTGGAGCCTGAGTTAAGAAGTGTTGCCGGCCCTGAACGGGGCTGGCCTTGCAATAAAAAGACAGCGCTGTCATCTTGGCAAAAAACAGGGAGGTGGCAGTGAGTTCTTCTTCACGCTTGTTAAGTGTCGATGCCCTGCGCGGTTTCGATATGTTCTGGATCCTCGGGGGCGAGCTGCTGTTTGCCGCCCTGTATCACTTGACCGGGCAGCCTCTTTGGCAGCGCTTGGACACACAGGTGCACCACTCGCCCTGGCACGGCTTTACCGCCTACGACGGTATCTTCCCGCTGTTTATCTTCCTGGCCGGCACGGCCCTGGGGCTGGGGAGCGAGGCTGTGGCCGGGCAGCCCTTTGCCGCGCGGCGGCGGCTTTACCTCATGGCACTAAAGCGTCTGACGCTGCTGCTGGTGTTTGGGGTGCTCTACAACCACGGCTGGGGCAGCGGCCTGCCGGCCGAGTGGGGCGAGGTGCGTTACGCCTCGGTGCTGGGGCGTATCGGCCTTGCCTGGTTTGTGGCGGCCATGCTGGTTTGGCATTGCCAGCCCAGAGTCTGGTTGGGAGTGGCCTTGGCCATCTTGCTGGGCTACTGGGCATTGCTGGCTGGGCACCTGGACAACCCGGCCCTTACCCCCAATGCCTGGGTGGATGCCCGCTTTTTACCAGGTGTTCATTACCATCAGATGCCTGCCGACCCTGAAGGGCTGCTCTCTACTTTGCCGGCGGTGGTTAATGCGCTGTTAGGCGTGCTGGCGGGGCGGCTGTTAAAAGGCGCCTTGCCACCCTGGCAAAAGGCAGCAAGGTTGGCGGCCATGGGGCTTGGCCTGTTGCTGCTGGGGTATTTGTGGGCCCTGGTGTTGCCCCTGAATAAGACCCTCTGGACCTCCAGTTTCGTGCTGGTCACCAGCGGTTGGAGCGCCTTGCTGTTGGCGCTGTTCTACGCCCTGATTGATGTGCTGCGCTTACGCTGGTTGGGCTGGTTTTTTGCCGTTATCGGCGCCAACGCCATCGTGATTTATCTCGCCTCCAGCCTGGTGGACTGGCGTTATATCGCCAACAGCCTTTTTGGCCAGTGGATAGCGACGCTGAGCCCGGCCGCCCAGCCCTTGGTGGCGGCTTTGGCCTTGCTGGCGGTGCAATGGCTGGTGCTCGCCTGGCTTTACCGGCGGCAGATCTTTATCAAGGTCTGAGATAAGAAAATCTGGGGCAAAAGCCGCAAAAAGACTGGCCTGAACATCACCGCCTTGTCACGGTGCTTTTTTACGCTGTGCGCAGTTGATTACCGATTGGCACTTTAAGGAGCCGTGCGTGAAAAAGTCCCTGCTTGCGTTTGCCTCTCTGCTGCTCTGTGGCCAGGCCCTGGCCGCCGATGTCTATTCAAACCAGAAGTATTGCGCCCTCAAGGGGGCGGTGTCCCAACGCTACCTGGCCGCCTACGCCGGCAAGCTGGGGTATGCCCCCAGCCGCGAGGAATGCCGCCTGCTCAAGGCCAGCAATGTGGCCGCCAGTAAAAATGCCTGGGATTTTCAGGGGAATAAGGCGCTGCAAGGCTCGGTAGTGAGGTTGCCGGTGGCGGTAGTGACCAAGCTGCGGGCCATGCCGCCCAAGGCACGCGCCGAAGCGCTGTCAGCCCACTAAGGCCGCTGCCTCAAGGCAGCTGATAGAGCGCTTTTAATCGCGGCAGGTTCTTGGGACCTGCCGCTTTGTTTTGGGGGTAATCCTGGGCGCTGCTGTCGCGGCCCACCAGGGCCAGAAATTGGCGCTGGGCTTCCCGTTCCAGGCGCAGCTCCTGGGTTTTAAGCTCGTCATAATGGCGTTGGCTAACCTCGGCCTTAAGGCTGTGGCGCAGCGCCCGGTAAGGGGCCAGCCACTGGGCCTGGATGCGGCGGCTCTCGGCCAAAAGCGCCAGCCAGGTGGCTTGCTCGAGATACAGCGCTTCTTCGTCCAGCCAGGCCGCCAGCAGGTAGAGGTTCACATCCAGCTCGTGGCTTTGCTGCCAGGCCAGCAATTGCTTTTCCCATTGGGGGTAGACCAGCCGGCAGTAATCCCAGAAGGTCTCGCTCATGCAAACTGCTCCTCAAAGGCGCTGTCCAGGCCCTCAAGCTCTTCGGACAGGGCCATCCATTCCATTTCCACCGTTTCCAGCTCGGCCTTGGCATCCCCTTGTTCTTTAAGGAGCCGGGTCAGCTCGGCTTTGTTGGCCGCTTCGTAGATATCGGCTTCCCCCAGGCGGCCCTCGATGCTGCCCAGCTTGTCGCCGAGGCTGGCCATGGTTTTATCGAGCTTTTCAATCTTTTGCTTTAGCGGCCGGGTTTTGGTGCGGTGCTCGGCTTCCAGGCGCTTGCGGTCTTTGCGGGACTGGGCCGAGTTGTCCTTGGCAGGGGTCGCATCGGCGCCAGCGTTGGCGAGCTTTTCGCGGTCTTTGAGCCATTTGTGGTAATCGTCGAGATCGCCGTCAAAAGGCGCCACCTCGCCGTGGGACACCCGCAAGAAGGTGTCGGTGGTGGTGCGCAGCAGGTGGCGGTCGTGAGAAACGATGACCATGGCGCCGTCAAAATCCTGCAGGGCCAGGGTTAGGGCCTCGCGCATCTCGAGATCCAGGTGGTTGGTGGGTTCGTCCAGCAGCAACAGGTTGGGGCGCTGCCAAACAATCAGGGCCAGGGCCAGGCGCGCCTTTTCGCCACCGGAGAAAGGGGCAATAGGCTCTAAGGCCTTGTCGCCACGAAAATCAAAGTGGCCGAGAAAATCGCGCAGCTCCTGTTCGCGCACTTGCGGCGCCAAGCGCTGCAGGTGCAAGAGCGCCGAGGCGCCCGCGTCCAGGTATTCCAACTGGTGCTGGGCAAAATAGCCCACCTTCAGGCCCTGGGCCGGTACCAGCTCGCCACTTTGCGGGGCAAGGCCGCCAGCCAGGAACTTAATCAGGGTGGATTTACCGGCGCCGTTGGGGCCCAACAGGCCAATGCGCTCGCCGGGCTGCAGCCGCAGGCTGACGTTACTTAAAATTTGCTTGTCGCCGTAACCCAGGATGACTTTGTCGATGGCCAGCAGCGGTGAGGGTAGGGTGGCAGCATTTTCAAAGACAAAGGAGAAGGGCGAGTCCACGTGGGCCGCTTGCAGCTCTTCCATCCGCTCCAGGGCTTTGATGCGGCTTTGGGCCTGGCGGGCCTTGGTGGCCTTGGCTTTGAAGCGGTCGATAAAGCTTTGCAGGTGGGCGCGCTGGGTTTGCTGGCGCTCGAACATGGCTTGCTGCTGGGCCAGGCGCGCGGCGCGCTGGCGCTCGAAGCTCTCGTAGTTGCCGGTGTAGCTGTTGAGTTTCTGGTGCTCCACATGGCAAATGTGGGTGACCACATCGTCGAGAAAATCCCGGTCGTGGGAAATAAGCAGCAAGGTGCCCTTATAGCTGGTCAGCCAGTCGGCCAACCAGAACACCGCGTCCAAGTCCAGGTGGTTGGTGGGTTCGTCCAGCAGCAACAGATCTGAGGGGCAAATGAGCGCCTGGGCCAGGTTAAGGCGCATCCGCCAGCCGCCCGAGAAGGATGAAACCGCCCGCAGTTCGTCACCGCCGTTAAAACCCAAGCCGTGCATCAGGCTGCCTGCCCGGGCGCGAATGTCGTAGCCGCCGGCCTGCTCTATGTCGCCCATGATGCGGGCAATGGCATCGCCGTCGTTGTGCGCCTGGGCGGTGGCCAGTTTGGCCTCCAGGGCCCGGTAGCGGGCGTCGCCGTCAATCACATAATCGATGGCGGGGCGTTCAAGAGCCGGGGTTTCCTGCTTGACCGAGGCAATGGTCCAGTTGGCGGGCAGTTTGACGTCGCCGCCATCCACCTCCAGCTCGCCGCGCAGCAGCGCAAAGAGGGTGGATTTGCCGCAGCCATTGGCGCCTACCAGGCCCACCCGGTGGCCAGCGTGTACGGTGAGGGAGGCGCCGTCGAAGAGTTTCTGGCCGCCGCGGATCAATTGCAGGTCTTGAAGGTGTATCATGTGCGGTCTACATCTGCCGTGATGTCGGCAATCCTACTAGGTTGGAAGTCAGTATGGCAAAGCGTCGTTTTATCGCCGGGGCCAAGTGCCCGCAGTGCGAGCAGCAGGACAGCATTCAGCTCATCATTGAAAACAACGTCGAGCGCATCGAATGTGTATCCTGCGGTTATAAACAGACCCAGACCAGCCGCGACGCCGAAGGCGCCGCCAAGGGCGACAAGGAAAGCATCATCGGGCTGTTTAAACCCGAATAAGGGCGCCAGCGGCGCCCTTTTCAATAATGGGGAGGCGGGGTTTCTTCATGCTCGCCAGCGATGTTGCTACCCGAGACCCCTTTGAGCTTCCTGGCCATCAGCGTCAGTTGCTCACGCTGCTTTTCCACCAGCCGCTGCAGGCTGGCCATCTCGTCCGACAGCTCCTGGAGGGCTATCTCTTGAAAGGCCAGGCGGCTTTCCAGATCGGTTAGGCGTTCATCACTCATGGGGTTTCTCCAGCGGCCAGGCTTCTAACAGGCCGGCGGAGCTTACCGAATAGACCCGGTCTCTGGCAAAGGCTGTTGCGTAAACCACCGCCGAGCGCGGCCCAAAGCCTTTGGATACCCCCACTTCGGTTTGCCACAGGCGCTGGCCGCTTTGGGTGTCCCACATGATGAGCTGGCGGCCGGGGCCACCGGTGAGCAGGCGGCTGCCGTCGATGTTAAAACGGGCTGCGGTAAACAGCTCTTGCTTGGCTTTGGTGACGAGGCGAGCCTTAACCTCGCCGGTGCGGATATCCCACACCACGGCATTGTTGTCGGCGTCGTCGGTAAAGGCGTAGCGACCGTCGTCGGTCATGGCCACCAGCACCACGCGGTTGCTGGCGTCAAACTTCCTGACCACCTGGCCGGTCTGGCTGTTCCACAAAAAGGCGCGGTGATCGTTGCCGCCAGACAGCACATAAAGGCCGTTGCCGGACATGGCGATGGAATTGACCTTCTCGCTGTGGCCCAAAAATTCCAGGCGCCGGCCGGTAATGCGGTTGAAGTGGGTGACAACGCCGTCGGCCTGGGCGTAGGCAATGAAGTTGCCGCCGCTCGATACCGCCACATCGCGCAGGGTCTGTACCTGGCTGGTGCCGGGCTCGTCGATGCGGGGGCCGCCCCGGTAGCTGCCGGCCTGCCAATAGCCGAGGTTTTCACCGTCATCGCTTTTCCAAAGGGCGATGCGGGTTTGGTCGGCCGTGACCAGGTAGTCGCCATTGACTGAAAAACGGACCAGGGTGACCGGCAGCGGCTCGGCTGGTAGCCTGTCATCCGGCTTGTAGCCATCCCGGGTCAGGGCGGCTTTTGTTGGCGGCGCCACATTCATTTGCAACCTATAGCGCGGTTTGTTGTCTTTTAAACTCCAAACCACGACCCCCTCGGGATCGCCACTGATGGCGGCCAATCCGGCCGGTACGCTGATGTCAGCGCCATAGGCACCGTTCCCCACCACTGGCCAGCTAGCCAGTGACTGAGGTTTGGGGCTGCAACCGAACAGCAGCACAACGCAAAATAAAAGGACTCTGGGCATAGATTTAATAATGCCGGAATTTGTGTTTAGTATAAGGACTTTATCAAAGACGGAAGGGGATGGCCCCTTTCACTTAAGGAGCATTTTTATGAAACCCTGGTTCAAGCTGGCGGTGATCCCTGCCTTCGTTCTGGCAGTGACAGCCTGTCAACAAAAAGAAGAAAAAACCGACAAGGCCACCGACACAAAGGTTGAGCTGAAGTCCGATCAAGAGAAACAGGCTTACGCCATTGGTTCCAGCATTGCCGAGTACATCCGTACCACCATGGAAAAGCAGGAAGAACTGGGTATCAAGCTGGACAAAGAGCTGGTGATCGCCGGTTTTGAAGACGGCATCCACAACAAAGCCCAACTGGACGAAGAAACCGTCAAAACCCAGCTCCAGGCTCTGGACAAAGCTGCTTCCGAGAAAATGGCCACCAAAGCCAAAGAAGAAGCTGACAAGAACAAAGCCGCCGGTGAGAAATACCTGGCTGAAAACGCCAAGAAAGACGGCGTGAAAGTCACCAAATCCGGCCTGCAGTACGAAGTGCTCAAGGAAGGTACCGGTGAGCATCCCAAGGCCACCGACCGCGTCACTGTTAACTACAAAGGCACCCTGACTGACGGCACCCAGTTCGACAGCTCCTACGACCGTGGCGAGCCTATTACTTTCGCCCTGAACCGCGTTATCCCCGGCTGGACCGAAGGCGTACAGCTGATGACCGTGGGCTCCAAGTACCGCTTCGTGATCCCTGCCGACTTGGCCTATGGCGACCGCAACATGCAGACCATTCCCCCCAACTCCGTACTGGTGTTTGAAGTGGAACTGCTGGGCATTGACAAAGGCGACAAGGCCGACGAGTCCAAGGCTGAAAAGCCTAAAGCCGAAGCCAAAAAATAAGCTGCAAAGCTACCCAAAACCCGGCTCAGGCCGGGTTTTTTTATGGCATTTCGTCCGGGGTTTAAGCCAGGGGCCTTGTGGGACGCTTTGACTAATCAACAAGGCGTTTCAGTTAAGGCTGGTAGTCGATACGCTTTTTTCGATATGGTTTAGCGGCTTTAATACCAGACGTTTAACACAATGCGCCTGGTGCCAGGGATGGAAGATGGTGGTTTCCCTTCGCGTATTCTCTTCTCCTTCACTTTGGCCCGGGCCCTTCCCTATTTGATGGATTAATGCAGGTTGTTTTCCCATGGCTGTAATTGGAATTGATTTAGGCACCACCAACAGTGCCTGCTCGGTGTGGCGCAACGGCGAGGTGGAGATGATCCCCAACCGCCTGGGGGCGCTGCTGACCCCTTCTGTGGTGGGTGTGGACGACAAGGGCAACGTGGTGACCGGGCAGGTGGCCAAGGAGCGCCTGCTGACCCACAGCCAAAGTACCGTTAGCCTTTTCAAGCGCCTGATGGGCACCGAGCATGAGATAAAACTGGGGGCACGCCGCTTTAATGCCACCGAGCTTTCCTCTTTGCTGCTGCAATCGCTCAAGGAAGACGCCGAAGCCTACCTCGGTGAGCCGGTCACAGAAGCGGTGATCAGCGTGCCGGCCTACTTCAACCACAACCAGCGCCATGCCACCAAGGCCGCCGGCGAGCTGGCCGGGCTGGTGGTCAAACGCCTGGTCAACGAGCCTACCGCTGCTGCCATGGCCTATGGCCTGCACGAGCAAAAAGAAGGCACCTTTATCATCCTCGACATGGGCGGCGGCACCTTTGACGTGTCCATCCTCGAGTACTTCGACGGGGTGATGGAGGTGCATGCCAGCGCCGGCGACAACTTCTTGGGCGGCGAAGATTTTGTCGACGCCATGCTAAAGGGCATGCTCGACGAGCTAAAGGTGAGCGAAGACAAGCTCAGCCAGCAGGAACGCCAGCGCCTTTACGGCCAATTGGAAGCGGCCAAGCGGCGCTTGGGGGAAAAGACCGAACAGTCTCTTGAACTGGTGCTGGCCGGCACCACCCACCAATGGCTGTTCACCGACGAGTGGTTTGTGCGCCAGGTTACGCCGCTGCTGATCAAGGTCAGACGGCCCATTGCCCAGGCTATGTCTGACGCCAACATGGAAAACAGCGATATCGATGACGTGCTGCTGGTGGGGGGCGCCACCAAGCTCAAGCATTTTCGGGCAACGGTGGCCAAAATTTTTGGCCGCTTTCCGTCCTGCTCCCTTGACCCGGATCTGGTGGTGGCCATGGGCGCCGGTATTCAGTCGGGGTTGGTGGCCAAAGATCAGGCCCTGGATGATGTTGTGCTGACCGATGTCTGCCCCTACACCCTGGGTACCAGCGTCATAGGCCCAGACCGCCAAGATGGCTACTTCCTGCCGATCATTGAGCGCAATTCGGTGGTGCCGGTATCCATTGTGCGCAGCGTTTACACCGCCCACGACAACCAAACCCGGCTTAATGTTGACGTGTTCCAAGGTGAGAACCGCAAGGTCAGCAAAAACGTGTTTTTGGGCAACCTCTATTGCGATGTGCCCTCAGGCCCCGCCGGTAAGGAACGGGCTGATATCCGCTACAGCTATGACATGAACGGCCTGCTGGAAGTAGACGTGGAAGTGGTGTCCACCGGCAAGCGCTACAACACCGTTATCCAAAACTCTCCCACCCAGATGTCGGCCGAGGAAGTGGCCCGTTCCCGCGCCAAGCTCGCCAAGCTCAAGTTCCACCCCCGCGACCAGGAAGAGAACCTGCAGCTGATGGCAAAGGCCGACCGATTGTACGAATACAGCTTGGGCAATAAGCGCGAGTACATCGGCCAGCTTATCGGCCAGTTTGACGCCGTGCTCAATACCCAGAACCAGGCGGAAATTGCCCGGGCCCGGGTACGTATCGAGGAAGCGCTCAAGGGCCTGGACGACGGAGACTGGTACTGATGCTTGATTGGGCTCCCCTTGGCATCGCGCCCACCACCGATATCAGGGCCATTAAAAAGGCCTATGCCCAGCGCCTGAAGAAGGTAAAACCCGACGAAGAACCGGCCGCCTTTCAGGCTTTGCATCAGGCCTACAAGGCCGCTCAGCAATGGGCCAAAGCCCAGGGCGAGGAACGGGTTATACGCCTAACCCAGGAAGAGTTCGAGCAGGCCTTTGCGCCACAGGAAGAGCCGGAACAAGCGATGCCCCTTGAGGACATAGCGCCATCCTGGCCGCAAAACGATGTGCCTGATGCCGCGCAGAACGGACCTCAAGACCCCCATGAGGAGCCGTGGCCGGACAACGATGTGCCTGACCCGGTACTGGCCGTGCTTCGTGAAGAAGAGAGCGGCCCCTGGCCAGATAACGATGTCGGGCAAAACCTGGTGCCCGATACCGGGTTTGATGAAGAAGCCTTGCTGAGCCAAGTGGCCAAGCTCCTCGATAACAGCCTCAAGGCCAATCGCCTATCCAACTGGGCCTTTTTGGGTCAGGCCGATGCGCTTTTGGATAACCAGATTAACCTGCGGGTCGGTGACGCCGTATTTGCCATGGTAATGGGGTTTCTCAATCCCACGGGCAAGGGCTCTTCACGGCGAAAACGGCGCTATAACCAGCTCAGCCGGCCGGTGCGCCGCTACCTCGATGAACTGTTCAATTGGCAAAGCAGGGTGCCCGGTTTGGTGTCGGCTTTTGGGCAAAAGGCGGTGGCCGAGATCTTAAAAGGACTGGACGAGGACAGCAGCGCCCAAACCCAGCGGGCCCTTGAAGGGCTGCGTGGCGGTACTCTGGCCGAACCAAAGCAGGTGGCAAAGCCACAACCCCACTGGGAGCAGGCCACATACCATCCTGAAACGCCGGACATTTCGCCTTATGACACGGTTGTACAAACCGCCAATTGGCTGTTTTTATGGATCCCCTTGGTCGCCTTTGGTTTTTACCTCTTTTCGAAACATCAAAACCTGCACACCTGGGTAGGATACGGCCTGTTTTTTACGCTGAGTTTTACCTTGAGAAGGGCGCTGCGAAAGCGCCATAAATGGGGGTATTGGGTGATGTGGGTAGTGGGCGTAGCCCTGCTACCGCTATTCCCTGTGGGCACGGCCTTTGGCTTCGGGTTGTGTAAAAACCTCTATGCGTTGAGGCAAGGATAAAAAAGCCGGGGCAACCCGGTTTTTTATTGGTGTGGTAAGGGTTTGGTATGTTGCACATGATATTGATAATAATTATCATGTGTGGAAATAACATTCCTTAACCGGCGTGCTGGCCAACAGGTATTGGCAGCGCGCCCTTTACTCGAAAGGACTTGCCATGACCCCGCGATTTTCCCATCTGGCCATCGCCGTAACGACCATTTTGCTCAGCCAACCCGGTTGGGCCGACGACGACCAGGTAGAGCGTATCGAGGTGGTGGGCAGCCAGGGCAATATCACCGACTTGGGCACCGGCCTTGGCCTGGATGAGCGCCAGACCCCGCAATCAATGACGGTGATAGGCCAGGATGTGCTGAGCGATTACCGGCTCAGCACCCTCAACGAGGTGTTGGATTACACCCCAGGGGTAACGGTTGAGCGGGTGGAGACGGACCGCACCTATTTCACCTCCCGTGGCTTTGAGATAAACAACATCCAGGTCGATGGCCTGGGTGCTCCTTTTTATGCCGATGTGGTCAATGGCGACATTGACCTGAGCATGTATGACCAAGTGCAGGTGCTGCGCGGCGCCGGCGGCCTGATGGCGGGGATAGGTAACCCGGCCGCCACCATCAATCTGGTGCGAAAACGCCCCACCGATGACACCCGGGGTTATGTGAATTTGAGTGCCGGGCGCTGGAATGATTATCGCGGCGAGGTCGATGTGTCAGGCAGCCTGGCCAGCAACCTGCGCGGCCGTTTTGTGGGCAGCTATCAGGACAAAGACTCCTACATCGACTTATACAGTAAGACCCTGTCGTCCCTTTACGGTGTGCTGGATACCCGCCTGGGCGACAACACCCTGCTGACGGTCGGTGTTAATTACCAGGAGAGCAAGCCTGATTCGCCGATGTGGGGCGCGCTGACCTTGGCCTACACCGACGGCTCGCCAACTCACTTTGATCGCTCGTCCAGCACCTCGGCGGATTGGGCTTATTGGAACAGCTACAACACCCAGGCCTTTGCCGAGCTTGAACACCGCTTTGCCAACGGCTGGCGCGCCAAGCTGGCTTACAACTACCGAGCATCCACCCAAAGCGGCGACCTGTTCTATGTGTACGGCACTATCGACCGGGATACCAATGTTGGCCTTACCGGCTATGCCAGCCGTTACACCCTGGATAGCCACGCCAACCAGGTGGACTTGTCTCTTTCCGGCCAATATCAGCTGTGGGGCCAGAGCCACGAGCTGATGCTGGGGGCCAATTGGGTCCAAAACCAGCTCACTGACCAATCCTTGTATGACTACGTGAACGGCTTTCCGCCTATCGGTGATTTCACCCAGTGGCAGGGCCAGGCGCCTTACCCCAACCTGGTTGATGGCGCCACCGGCTCCGATATCAAAGACACCCAAAAGGCCATTTACGGCGCGACTCGCCTTAACATCACCGATGCCCTGCATGTTATTGCCGGCAGCCGAGTGGTTCGCTACCACAGCCAAGGCACCAGCTACGATCAGCCCGAAGACACCAAGGTTAATGACAAGGTGATTCCTTACGGCGGGGTGGTATTCGACGTAACCGATGCCTTGTCGCTCTACACCAGCTACGCCAAAACCTTTGACCCGCAAACCGAGCGCACCCTTACCGGCCATATGGCGCCGTCCGAAGGCAAAACCCTGGAAGGGGGTATCAAGGGCGAATGGTTTAACGGCGGCCTCAACGCCAGCCTGTCGGTGTTTAAAAACGAGTTCAACAACTTGGCCACCAGTGTTGGCCGCTATCAGGGCCAAACCATCTATGAGGGCCGAGATTTTCAAACCAAGGGCTTTGAAGCGCAGCTGAGCGGCGAGCTGAGCGACGAGGTCTCAGTGCTGCTTGGCTACACCCAGCAGAACATTGAAGACGCCGACGGCAATACCACCCGCCGTTATGTGCCCAAACAGAGCTTCAAGGCCCTGGCCAGCTACAGCCCAAGCCAAGTCGAAGGCCTGAAACTGGGGGCCAGCATGCGCTGGCAATCGAACATCTATGTGGATGCCACCTATAACGACGCCGGCAACACGGTGCGGATTAGCCAAGGCGCCTTTGCGCTTTACGGGCTTTTTGCCAAATACCAGTTCACCCCCAACATTACCGGGCAGCTGAACCTCAATAACATCACCGACAAGAGCTATTACAGCAGCCTTTATTGGGACCAGGCCTTTTACGGCTCCCCCCGCAGTTACACCGCCTCCCTGACCTGGAGTTTTTAAGAAAAAGCCGCCTCGAGCGGCTTTTTTATTCTCTATGGCCGGCACTTTGGTAAGCTCGAAGAAATTGCCCTGACAAGGAAAGCAAGGTGCCGCTGACTCCCCTTTATGCCGCCATGCTGGCGGTGCTGCTGATCGCATTGAGTGTCCGTACCATCCGTGAGCGGCGCCGCGCCAGGGTGGCCATTGGCTGTGGTGGCGACAAGCGGCTTGAGCGCGCCATGCGGGTGCAAGGTAACTTCACCGAATACGTGCCCATGACGCTGCTCCTGATGTGGCTGACTGAGAGTCTGTGGGGGCAGGGCGCAGCCTTGCTGCACCTGCCGGGTATGTTGCTGCTGGTGGGGCGGCTTTTGCATGGCTACGGGGTAGCGCAGCTGGATGAGCCCTTTAAGTTTCGCATTACCGGCATGGCGCTTACTTTCTCGGCCATGGCGCTTTGCGTGTTGGCCATTCTGGCCCGTTACCTGCTGGCGTTATAAGGACGTGACATGCGCGCAATACTGACCCTGTTATGGCTGCTGGTTTTACCGGCCCAAGGAGAGACGCTGATGAGTCAACACACGGCAACCGGCACCTTTGAGGTGAAACTCGATGCCCAGCAAGATGCCAACAGCCCCCTGGGCCGCTGGCTGCTGGACAAAACCTTCACCGGCGACCTCAAAGGCCACAGCCTTGGCCAGATGCTGGCCTATGGCGATCCGCGTAGCGGCTCGGCCGGCTATGTGGCGCTGGAGGTCTTTACCGGCAGCATTGATGGTAAGGAAGGGGGCTTTGCCCTTGCCCATAAAGGGGAAATGGACCAAGGCCAGCAGCAACTGGAGGTCTCTGTGGTGCCGGGCAGCGGCAGCGGCGCCCTCAAGGGCATCAGTGGCCGGTTGCAGATAGACATCAAAGACGGCCAGCACTTTTACAACTTTCAATACCGCCTGCCCGAGCCATGAATATCAGAACTATCGAAAGCCGCGACTGGCCAGCATTGATGGCAGTGCAGGCCGCCTGTTACACAGAACTTGAGCCAGAGAGCGAAGCGGCCCTTAAAAGTAAATGGCAGTTGGCGCCCGCCACCTGCCTGGCCTTGGCCGACGCCCAAGACAGGCTAGTAGGGTATTGCCTGGCTCACCCCTGGAATGGCGAAGCGCTACCCAAGCTTGGGGTGAAAACCGCCCCTGCTGACGGTGAGCGGCTCTATCTTCACGACTTGGCCATAGCGCCCTCGGCCAGAGGCAAGGGCCGGGCGAAATCGCTGGTTGCAGCGGTGCTCATGCGTGCTAAACGGCAGGGCTTTAAGAAGGTTACCTTGGTGTCGGTGCAGGGGTCACAAGGGTTTTGGCAAGGTTGCGGCTTTGCGCCCAGTACCCGCCAGGCACCGCCCGACTACGGGGACGAGGCTCAGGTAATGGCCCAGCACCTGTAAGCCCGGGGCCGGGTTGTGGGGCGCCGCATCATGGCCAACGGCGCCCGAGGAGTGGAGCGTTAGGCCAGTTGGGTTTGGTGCTGGTAAAGGGCGGCGATCAGCTTGTCTTCAAGGGCGAAGCGCTGCTCCAGGGTCTCCCCCAGGGCCGACAAGTCGCCATCAAGGCTCAGCAAGCTGTCTTCGTCTTCCAAGTCCTGGTATTTGTCATTGAAGTCCAGCACCAACTGGGTGGTGTCGGTTATCTTCGGGTAGATGCGCTGGGCCAGCGCCTTGCCTTCTTCACTGCGTTTTTCGCAGCCCATCACCACCTGCTCAAAGACCTCGAAGTGGCCAGCAGAGATGTAATCGAGCAAAATAGCGCAGAAGTTCTCCAGTTGATCGGCATCCGGCAGAGCGGACTGGCCCGGGCCCTTGGCTGCCAGCTTGCAGTAGGTGACCAGGAGTTGTTGGCGGGTTGCCAGCCAGCGATCGATGGTGTCGCTGGCGCCGCCCCATTTTTCTTTGGCTTGTTCGAGCTGGGTGAGCATAGTGGTCTCCCTCATTTGGCCATGGCGGGTACGGCTGCCATGTCTCTATCTCTAATGAAAAGGCCGGATGGGATCAACACTTTTCCACAAGGAATCCAACATGTCAGAGCTGTATGTGTCTTTCCCCTCATATACCGATGAGGCGTTGTGGTTACTGGTCAGGGGTGATCAGGTGTGGCTGGATGACGGCCAGTTACCCACAGGAAACAAGGCGGTTCTCCCCAGTTTTGACTCAGAGGCACCGGCCATTAATGTCGGGCTCTGGCAAGGGCGCACCGTGCTGATGGTGGAATGGCCCGACCGCAATGCCGAGCCGGAGCGCGGCGCCTTCAGCGGCCTGCGGCCCTTCATGGAGCAGGGCCAGTCGCAACTGTTCCAACTGGCTGGCCGAGGCGTGCAATTGGCCAATTTTTTCCGTACCCATCGTTTTTGCGGCCAGTGCGGCGCGCGGATGCGGGTGGTGCAGGAAGAGCTGGCGACCCACTGTGACCATTGCCAGCACCGCTGTTACCCGCGTATCTCGCCGTCGATGATCGTGGCCATCAAACACGGCCGGCAATTGCTGCTGGGCCGGTCAACGCGCTTTAAAAACGGTATGTACTCCACCCTGGCCGGTTTTACCGAGCCCGGTGAGTCCATGGAAGACACGGTGCGCCGCGAGGTGATGGAAGAGGTGGGGGTAACGGTGAAGAACATCCGTTATGTGTGCTCCCAGAACTGGCCATTCCCGCACTCGATGATGGTGGGCTTTATCGCCGATTATGACAGCGGCGAGATCCGGGTCGACCCGGCCGAGCTGGAAGACGCCGCCTTTTTTGATCTCGACGCCCTGCCGCCGCTGCCGGTTAAGGGCACCATTGCCCGGCACCTGATTGAACAGGCGCTGGCCGAGATCCGCAGCTCGTTGTAAAACACTTTGCCCGCACCTGGGGTGCGGGTAAGATGGCCTCTCTCTTAATGAAAATCGTTATCATAAGCAGATGTCATCAAAGAAGTGGACGCAGCGGATCAGTTTCAGGGTGCACCAATGGCTAGGGCTGGCTAGCGCTGCCGTGTTGTTGGTCGTGGGTCTGACCGGCGCCTTGCTGGCTCTTGAAGATCCTATCACCAGTCTCTGGCCTGCTCCCAAGGTGGCGGTTACCGGAGCTGTGCTAAGCCCGCCGCAGCTGGTGCCGGCCCTGGCCTTGCCGGGCAAGACCTTAAGCCGCATCTATCTTGAAGACGACCCGGCCCTGCCTGGCCGGGCCCTGTATTTTGTCGATAACAGCCAAGAGCTTTACTGGCGCGCCTTCAACCCCTACACCGGGCAAATTCTCGGGCCACGGCCTGCGGTGAGCGGCTTTTTTGCCGAGGTGATGGCCATCCATCGCTGGTTGCTGCTGCCCCGGTCCGCCGGCAGTTTGATAACAGGCAGCGCCGCGCTTTGCGCCATCGTGTTGCTGATCGCTGGCCTGATACGCCGGGCGCCGGATCGTATCGGCCGCCTCAAAGACTGGCTGGCCTGGAAAAAAGGCGCCAAGGGCCGCCACGCCCTGTGGCAGTTTCACGCCTTGCTCGGCACCTGGTTTTTTATTCCGCTGCTGATCATGGCCCTGACCGGCCCTTATTTCGCCTTTGACTGGTACCGCCAAGGGGCCACCTCACTGCTGGCATCACAAAGCGTGGCCAAGGCGCCAGCCAGTGAGACCAAGGGGTTAAACCTTGAGGCGGCCTGGCAGGGGTATCTCAAGGTGCGGCCCGATGGCCACTATGCCCGCTGGCAAATGCCCCGCGGCCCCAAAGGGGCGCTGGTGGTGCGTTACCTCGAAGCGGACGCCCCCCATCATCATGCCTATTCCTTTGTCAGCCTGGACGCCGTGAGCGGCAAGGTGCTGGCCCATAAGCGCTACTCCGAGCTACGCGGCGGCGACGCGCTACTCGCCAACCTCTATGCGCTGCACACCGGCCTTTACTTTGGCCTGCCGGGGCACATTATCTGGTCGTTGGCAGCCCTTGCCTTTGGCTCTTTTGCGGTCACCGGGGTCTGGCTCTTTGTGGTGCGCCGGGCCCGGCCCAAAAACAGCCAGGCTGGCGCCGCCGATACCCTTATCGCCTATGCCAGCCAAAGCGGCACCGCCGCCGCTTGCTCAGAGCGCCTTAAACGCTGGCTGGACGGCCAGGGCGTGAACAGCCACCTAGCCACCCTTGCCACCCTGGAGCCGGCCCAGCTCACCCAATACCGGCAGGTGTTGTTGCTGGCCGCCACCTATGGCGAAGGGCAGGCTCCCGATGCGGTGCTGGGGTTCCAGCAGCGGCTGAGCCAGGGTGGGGTGTCGCTACACGGGCTTGACGTCGCGGTACTGGCCTTTGGCGACCGCCAATATCAGCATTTCTGCGCCTTTGGCCACTGGCTGGCGGCGCAGCTGACCGAACTGGGGGCCAGCCTGCTGTTGCCGGTTACCGAGGTGGACAGAGGCGCGCCGGGCGCCATCGATGCCTGGCACCATAACCTGGCCGGGCGCCTGGCCCTGGAAGCGGCCGAAACCGTCGACGACTGGCAAGAGGCCATGGTCATGGCCAACCGCTGCTTGAACCCCGGCAGCCAAAGGCCGGTGCATGACCTGCACCTGGCTGTCGATGGCGCCTATCAGGCGGGCGATCTCCTGGAAGTCTTACCCCAGCGGGAGGAACCCTGGGCCCGCGCGCAGCTGGCGAGCATCGGGCTCGACCCAGCCGCTCTGGTGCTGGTGGACAACCAGCTACTGCCCCTTTGGCAAGCCATCGCCCTGCACCGCGAATTTGCGCCGCTGACCGGTCTTGGCGCCCAGGATTATGTTGACCAGCTCACCCCGCTTCGGCCCCGCACCTACTCGGTGGCCAGTGACCAGGGGCCGATCCGGCTGATGGTGCGTGAGCAGCGTCTGGCCGGTGGCGGCTCTGGGCTGGCATCTGGCCTGTTGGCGAGCTGCCGGCCAGGCCAGAGCCTCAAGGTGCGGCTGCGCCACCACGGCAGCTTTCACCTGCCCAGCGATGACAAGCCGCTTATCCTGCTGGGGGCCGGCACTGGCCTGGCGCCTTATCTTGGCTTTTTGGAGGCGCGCCGGCGCCTGGGGCACAAGGCGCCACTGTGGCTCATTTTTGGTGAGCGCCACGCCCAGCAAGACGATTATTACCACGCCGAGCTGGCCGCTTATGAGGAGCTTGGGCTCATAAGCCAATTGGACAATGCCTGGTCCCGCGACCAGGGCCAATACGTGCAGCATTGCCTTGCCGAGCAATCGGATTTGCTTGAGCGCTACCTGGCCGGCGGCGCCCATATTTACCTTTGCGGCGCCGTGGATGGCATTGGCAAAGGGGTGATGGCGCTGCTTGGTGAGCAACTGGGCGAAGGCGCAATGGCCGCGCTACAGCGGCAAGGGCGGCTGCACAGCGATTTGTATTGATTTACGGCAAGGGTTCGGCGGCAACTGCTGTTACAATGCGCCCGTTGTGAACATTGAGGCGGCATTATGCGCGAGTTGAAAAACGATCGTTACCTGAAAGCCCTGCTTCGCCAGCCGGTGGACCAAACCCCGGTGTGGATGATGCGCCAGGCAGGCCGTTACCTGCCTGAATATAAGGCCACTCGCGCCGAGGCAGGCAGTTTCATGGACCTTTGCAAGAACGCCGAGCTGGCCTGTGAAGTGACCTTGCAGCCGCTGCGCCGTTACGCCCTAGACGCCGCCATTCTGTTCTCCGACATTCTCACCATCCCCGACGCCATGGGGCTGGGCCTGTATTTTGAAACCGGCGAAGGCCCCAAGTTCGAGCGCCCGCTGCAAAGTGCCGCCGACATCAAGGCCTTGCCGGTGCCGGACCCAGAGCAAGAGCTGGGTTACGTGATGAACGCGGTGCGTACCATCCGCACCGCTCTTGACGGCCAAGTGCCGCTGATTGGCTTTTCCGGCAGCCCCTGGACCCTGGCCACCTACATGGTGGAAGGGGGCCCGACCAAGACCTTCTCCAAGATCAAAAAGCTGATTTTCTCAGAGCCGGCCCTGGCCCACCTGATGCTGGATAAATTGGCCGATGCCGTCACCCTTTACCTCAACGCCCAAATCAAGGCCGGCGCCCAGGCGGTGCAGATCTTCGATACCTGGGGCGGGGTGCTGTCTGGCCCGGCGTACCGCGAGTTCTCCCTCAAGTACATGGAGAAAATCGTGGCCGGCCTTATCCGCGAGCACGAGGGTCGCCGGGTGCCGGTGGTGCTCTTTACCAAGGGCGGCGGCCTGTGGCTCGAAGACATCGCCGCCAGTGGTTGTGACGCCGTGGGCCTCGACTGGACAGTGGACATAGCCGACGCCCGCCAGCGCATCGGCGACAAAGTGGCGCTCCAGGGCAACATGGACCCGTCCATGCTCTATGCGCCGCCGGCGGTTATCGAGCAGGAAGTGGCGCGCATTCTGGCCGGTTTCGGCCAAGGCCCCGGCCATGTTTTCAACCTGGGCCACGGCATCCACCCCGATGTAGACCCGGCCAATGCCGGCGCCTTTATCGAGGCGGTCAATCGCCTCTCTCGCCCCTACCACGGTTGAGTAAAAGCCCCCTTCTAGGGGGCTTTTTGTTGCTGGTGTTTGTTTTCTCTTTGTTTCCTGCCGATACTCAGATCCCCAAGGGATGTAAGGAAGGCAGGATGCACAGAGTCTCCCTCACCAACAGAGTGGCCTTGCTGGCGGTGGTTGCCGTTCTGGTTACCGGCATCCTGGTGCAATGGCTCACCTTCTCTCAGATGGCCAACGGCCTGACCAAAGAACAGCAGCAGCTGCTGCAATCCAAGACCCTCAACCTGCAACAAGCCATGGACAGCTACCGCGACGACGCCCAGCTGCTGGCGGGCCTTGGCGAGGTAAAACGCTGGCTGGCCCAATCTCCCCGCGCCCCGGCCCCGGCTTCCCTAGTGGATACCTTCGCCGAGATGATGGAGTACACCCCTGATTACTTTCAGGTGCGGTTGCTGGATGCCGACGGCCGCGAGGTGCTGAAGGTAGAGCGCCAGGACAACGGCCGCATCCACCAGGTGGCCGATGACCTGCTTCAGGACAAAAGCGACCGCGACTACATGATTAACAGCCAGGGCCTAGCGCCAGGGGAGCTCTATATCTCCCCCATGAACCTCAACCAGGAATTTGGCCGCATCCAGATCCCCCATCTGCCCACGGTCCGCTTGTTGGCGCCGGTGGTAGACGAAACCGGCAAGCGCCTCGGTTTTGCCGCCCTTAACGTGGATTTTCGCTACGACCTCAACAGCTATCTGGTGGACGACCGTAACGAGTCCTACACATATCTGCTCAATGAAAAGGGGCAAGTGTTGTTCTCGCCCCAGCCCAACGAGAGCTTTGCCTTTGAGCTGGGGAGCGACCTTCGCCTGCAGGACAAATTCCCGAGCCTGATGCACTCTGCCTTCAAGCTCACCGAGGATGGCCGGCTGGACTTGCTGAGCAACATGGTGCACCAGGACGGGCGCTACTTTTTCATCAGCCCGGTCTACTACACCGCCAACGGCGAAGGCCGTTACTGGTTTGTGGTTCGGGCCCTGCCGCAGCATTTTTTGCTGGCCGATGCCCTGAAATTTCGCAATATCTTCCTGTTGCAGCTGCTGGCATTGGTGGTGCTGATGTTCCTGCTGCTGACCTTCGGCATCCGGCGGCTGCTGTACCCGCTGCGGCTGCTGGGCCAGGCCACCTATCAGGTTGCCAGGGGCAACTACGGCGCGGCGCTGCCGGCGGCCAACTCCAAGGAGCTTCGGCGCCTGACCGACGACTTTACCCATATGCTCAATCGCCTGAAGGACAGGGAGATTGAGCTGACCCAAAACAAAGACCGCTTCGCCTTGTTCTTGTCCAAGGTGCCCTGCGAGGTGGCCATTTTCGACATGGGCATGCGCTATGTGGCGGCCAGCGACCAATGGATCGCCAGCCACGGCCTGGACGCCATGCACTACAAGGGCCGCAACCATTACGACCTTTTTGTAGGGGAATCGGAAGAGTGGCGCAGCATCCATGCCCGCTCCCTGCGCGGCGAAAGCCAAAAACGCGATAGCGACAGCTTTATGGTGGGCGACCGGGTGCAGTGGCTGCGCTGGGAAGTGGTGCCCTGGTATGACAGTGGCGACCGCCAGGGCGGCATCATCGTCTTTCAGGAGAACATCAGCGAGCGGGTGGCCCTGGAGGCCGACAAACAAGAAAGCGAACAGCTGCTGCGGGCCACCTTTGACAACGCCCCCGAGGGCATCGCGCTGGTGGATACCGAGCTGAAATGGCAGCGGGTCAACTTGTGGCTGGCCAAGGTGCTTGGCAATAAGCCGGCCGCCTTGGAAGGCAAAAGCGTAGTGGCCATGGTCAGCCACGACAGCCGTGACCGGCTGCGGGCGGCGCTGATGTCCCTTAAAGAAGGTGGGGTCAAGCATCGCCAGATTGACCTGCGTTTCGAATACGAGCTGGACGACGATCTGCTGCTGGAAACCCACATCGCGGCGGTACGGGGCCGGGGCGGGCAACTGCGCCATTATGTGTTCCAGATGCGCGATGTTACGGTGATCCGCCTGCTGCAACAGCAGCAGCAAAGCGTGTCCGAGCGGCTGGACATGGCCACCAAGGCCGGGCGTATCGGTATTTGGGAATACCAGGTGAGCGCCGGCGAGCTGCACTGGGACGAACTGATGTACAGCCTCTATCAGTTGGAGCCGGACCAAGACAAGGATCTGCTGACCCGCTGGCGGGCCCGGGTGCATCACGACGATCTGCCGGATCTGCAAAAGCGCTTTGACGATACCCTCAAGCTGGGCCTGCCTCTCGATTCCCAGTTCCGGGTGCAGCTGGATGACGGTGCGCCGCGCTTTATCCGCACCATGGCCCATGCCATCCGCGACGAGCAGGGCAAGGTGGTGCGGGTGGTGGGATGCAACTGGGATGTCACCGAGTTCAAGCTGGCCGAGCAGGCCCTGGCCGAAGAAAAAGAGCGCCTCAATGTCACCCTTGGCGCCATTGGCGATGCGGTGCTATGCACCGACGCCGAGGGACGTATCACTTATCTCAACCATGTGGCCGAAGAGCTGCTGGCCTGGAGCAGTGACGAGGTCATGGGCCGGGACGCCGAGTTGGTGTTCACCCTGTACGACGAGCACAGCGATCAGCTGCTGGATAACCCCATCCATCGCTGCCTGAGCCTCAACAGCCTGCAACACCCGGCCCAGGATGTGGTGATGGTCAACCGCCGTGGCAAGCGCTTTGACATCCTCTCCTCGGTGGCGCCGGTGCGAAGCCCCCAGGGCGCGGTTACCGGCACGGTGATGGTGTTCCAGGACATGACCCGCACCAAGTCGTTGCAGCGTGAGCTCAGCCACGCCGCCGCTCACGACGCCTTAACAGACCTTCTTAACCGCGCCCAGTTCGAGCAATGTGTCGAGCATTGCATCGACAAGGTGCAGCGCTCCGGTAAATCGGCGCAGCTGTGCTTTTTTGACCTCGACAGCTTCAAGGTGCTGAACGACAGCGCCGGCCACAGCGCCGGTGATGCGCTCCTTATCGAGCTGGGGCAGCTGTGGCGCAGCCTTATTCGCAGCGAGGAAGACACCCTGGCCCGGCTGGGGGGCGATGAATTTGGCTTGTTGCTGGAGCATTGCAGCCAGGAAAAGGCCAAGCAGATCGCCGAGCAAATGCTCGACGAGGCCCGCAAGCTCAACTTCCGCTGGGAAGGCCAGGATTACGACGTGACTGCCTGTGTGGGCATTGCCAGCATTACCCCCGGCACCCAGTCACTGGCGGAGGTGATGTCCCATGCCGATGTGGCCTGTTATGCCGCCAAGGCCTCGGGCCGGGCCCGGGTCTGTATCTACAGCGGCGATGACATGGCGCAGATGAGCCACCAGGAGCTGATGATGGCTTCTAGGCTCAAGGCCGCCATCTCCCAGCAGCGCTTCTTGCTCTACAGCCAGCTTATTCAGCCCTTTGACGGTGAGGAGCGGATGGTGGAGCTGCTGCTGCGGCTGCGTTCGGACGACGGCGGCATCATCGGCCCCGGCGCCTTTATTCCGGCGGCAGAGCGCTACGATCTGATGGAACAGCTCGACTTATGGGTGCTGGAACAGGTGCTGGTCAAGCAAGGGCCCAGCCTTGCCGAGGCGCCCATCGACTGCTTCTTCGTTAACCTCTCGGCCAATTCCCTTGGCAGCGAGCGTTTTGCCCACCACCTTTTGGAGTGGCTCAACAACAGCCCCCTGGCGGCCCATCGCATCTGCTTTGAGATAACCGAAACCGCCCTTATCAACCAGATGTCCAACGCCATCCGCCTGGTGCAGCAGATCCGCTCCATCGGCGCCAAGGTGGCCATCGACGACTTCGGCTCGGGGCTCAGCTCTTTTGCCTATCTGCGTCACTTCCAGGTGGATTTCATCAAGATTGACGGCTGCTTTGTGCAAAACGCCGCCCAAAACCCCCTGGACAGGACCATCATCTCCTCGGTCAGCAACATCGCCCACCGGATGCAGGCCAAGAGCATTGCCGAGTGGGTGGAGGACGACGTTACCGCCAACCTGATGCACAAGCTGGGGCTCGACTACGCCCAGGGATATTTCTTCAGCCACCCGCAGCCTCTGGCCGAATTGCTGGCCCAAGAGGGCAAGGCCGAGCGACCGGCGCCGCAATACGGCAAATCAGGGGGCCTTAATTAGCGGCTTTGAACTGCAGCTTGCCGTCGCCCACCGTCATGTTAAGAGGGATATGGGCGAAGGGGCTGCTGTCGGGGATGCGATACACCGGGTGGTTGTCGAGATACTGGGTCAGCCATTTGCCCATGGCGCTGGTGTCGGGGCCCAGGCTGCCGCTGTAGCCGAGTAAGTCGGCCTTGGCGGCCAAGAGCCGCACGTTACGCAGATACACCGCTTTGCCTTCCAGTGACGGGGTGCCTTCCACCGACAGGTGAATGGCCAGTGGCACCGCCTTGAAGAGCCTGCTGAGGGCGGCTTCACCGCCAACATCTATCCGCGCTTTTTGGTCGGCCAGTTTGATATCCAGCTGGTCGATATGGGTTTCTACGCCCAATTCCTTACCCAAGTCCTGGCTCCAACCGTCCAGTTGCTGGTTGAGGCGGCTTTGCAGCTCGCTTTGGCTGATGCTAAAGCCGGTCAGGCTGGCAAGTTGGGCGCAGCCGGCCAGGGCCAGCATGCCAAGGGCGATAACGAGTTTTTTCATGGGAGTGTCTTCGGGTGCGTTTTTTAGAAGCTTATCACCTCATTGCTGAACCGGCGGCGCCGGGTGGGGCTTTTCAGTAAAGGCTTTTTTACTGGCCCGATGACTCTGGCAGGCAAGTTTGATGGGCTCACTCTTCGTAGGGTTATTAGCGCAGCAAGGGCCCGCTCTTTGATCGAGATCCGGTTGTCATAGGGATCTTGAGCGCAGACTGGGCCTACTTCATAACAGCCATCTTCCAATGAAGGAGCATGTCATGGCTATCAAAGCACTTGCCGATCAAACCTTTGGATTCTTCATTCCCTGCGTCACCCTGATGGGGCTGGGCAGCGCCGCCGAAGTGGGCCCCAAGGCCCGTGAACTGGGGGCGCGCCGTGCCCTTATCGTGACCGACGCTGGTCTGCACAAAATGGGGGTGTCGGACCAAATCGCCACCTTCCTCAAGGCCGCCGACGTGGATGCGGTTATCTTCCCTGGCGCCGAGCCCAACCCCACCGATACCAATGTCCACGACGGGGTCAAGGTCTACCAGGATAACGACTGCGACTTTATCGTCTCCCTCGGTGGCGGCAGCGCCCACGATTGCGCCAAGGGCATCGGCCTGGTGACCGCCGGTGGCGGCCATATCCGCGATTACGAAGGGGTGGATAAGAGCACCGTGCCCATGACCCCCTTGATTGCCGTGAACACCACCGCTGGCACCGCCTCTGAGATGACCCGCTTTTGCATCATCACCAATACCGACACTCATGTGAAGATGGCCATTGTCGATTGGCGCTGCACCCCACTGGTGGCTATTGACGACCCCAAGCTGATGGTCGGCAAGCCGCCAGCCCTGACCGCCGCCACCGGCATGGATGCCCTGACTCACGCCATCGAGGCCTATGTCTCTACCGCCGCCAACCCCATCACCGATGCCTGCGCGGAAAAGGCCATTCGCCTCATCGCCCAATGGTTGCGCCCGGCGGTCGCCAACGGCCAGAACCTCGAGGCCCGCGATGCCATGTGTTACGCCCAGTACCTGGCGGGCATGGCCTTTAACAACGCCTCTTTGGGGTATGTACACGCCATGGCGCACCAGTTGGGCGGCTTTTACAATCTGCCCCACGGGGTTTGTAACGCGGTGCTGCTGCCCCATGTGTGCGAGTTCAACCTGATTGCCTGTCCCGAGCGCTATGCCGACATCGCCGATTTCATGGGTCTTGATACCCTGGGTATGACCGTCACCGAAGCGGCCGAGGCCGGTATTGGCGCCATTCGTGAGTTGGCAGCGGCCATCGGCATTCCTGCGAACCTCAGTGTTCTGGGAGTGAAAGAGGCGGACCTTGGGGTGATGTCCGAGAACGCCCAGAAGGACGCCTGCATGCTCACCAACCCGCGCCTTGCCACCCACGCTCAGGTGGTGGAGATCTTCCGGTCTGCCCTCTAAGGGATGCTGGCAACAAAAAGCCCGCCGATTGGCGGGCTTTTTAATTGAGCTTTTGGCGATAGCGCCCGGGGGTGACCCCGGCCGCGGCCTTAAAGCGGCGGTTAAAGTGCGACAGGCTCTGGTAGCCCAGTTCAAAGGCGATTTCGGTCACGCTCATCTGGCCTTCACTCAGCCAGCGCCGGGCCTGCTCGATGCGCAGCTGCTGCAGGTATTCCCCCGGGGTCTGGCCCAGCTCCTGTTTAAAAAGCCGGTAAAGCTGGGCCTTGGAGATACAAGCGGCCCGGCTTAGCAGGTCCATGTCCAGGTGCTGGCTGGGGTCGTCTTTTAGCTGCTGCATGGCGGCCAGCAGGCCGTGGTGGATCTGCCCTTGTTCGACGGCGCTTAACAGCAGGTCACGGCTTTGCTGGCGCAACAGGCGCATCACCAGTTCGGTCAGTTGCAGTTCGATGAGGATCTTCTGCTCCGCCACCGGTTCGATAAAGGTGCCTATCAGGCGTTCCAGCAGCCGCTGGGTCTCGCCGTTATGGCGGCAATGCACCGCTTTGGCCTGGTACTGGCAGGGGCCAAGGGCCGGGTCGCGCTGGTCGCTTAGCATCTGCGCCACCTGCTCGATACGGGCCGGGGTGATGTCGATGGCAAGGCAGGTGGTGGGGGTTTGCGGGCGGGCGTCGGGGAAATCTATCCACACCGGTTGGCCCGGCGCCAGCACAAAGGATTCATGGGGCAAAAACAGCTGCGGGCTGTCGCTGACGCCGTGCATGCTCTTGGTACCGCTGAGCATGGCGCAGTACAGCAGGTTCTCAGAACTGAGCGCCACCTGGCTGGCCGGCTCGTAGGTGTCGTAAATGGCCAGCTCGACCTGGGGGCCGTTGAAACAGAGCCGGTTTTCGACCGCTTCCTTTCGTCTTTTATCGCCGTGCAGTAATTCGAGCTTTTGCATGAACGCAATTCCTCCGGTGGCACATCACCTTAACGTAAGCGTCTATCCTTATCTGGCCCGATGAGTGTGTGAGGCAAGTCTTTGCAACTCAGGGGCAAGTGTCCTTGGCAGTAGGCAGCCATAGTAACCGCAATACAACAAGAGAGGAATGCAGCATGATTTATGCTCAACCTGGTCAAGCTAACGCTGTGGTTAACTTTAAAGATCGTTACGAAAACTTCATCGGTGGCCAATGGCAGCCGCCGGTAGAAGGCCAGTACCTGGACAATCTCTCGCCGGTCAACGGCAAGGTTTTTTGTAAGGTGCCTCGCTCCAGCGCGGCAGACGTAGACAAAGCCGTGGCTGCGGCTCACAAGGCGGCCGCCACCTGGACCAAAACCTCGGTCACCGAACGCTCCAACCTGCTGCTGCGCATTGCCGATCGCATCGAGCAAAATGTCGAGATGCTGGCCGTGGCCGAAACCTGGGACAACGGCAAGTCGGTCCGCGAAACCCTCAATGCCGACGTGCCGTTGGTGGTGGACCACTTCCGTTACTACGCCGGTTGTATCCGCGCCCAGGAAGGCAGCATCAGCGAGATTGACGAAAACACCGTGGCTTACCATTTCCACGAGCCGTTTGGGGTGGTGGGGCAGATCATTCCCTGGAACTTCCCGCTGCTGATGGCGGCCTGGAAGCTGGCACCAGCGCTGGCGGCGGGTAACTGCGTGGTGCTCAAACCCGCCGAGCAGACCCCGGCTTCCATCTGTGTGCTGATGGAAGTGATTGGCGATTTGTTGCCGCCCGGGGTGGTGAACATCGTTCACGGCCTTGGCGTCGAAGCCGGGGAAGCCCTTGGCACCCATACCGGCATTGCCAAAATCGCCTTTACCGGCTCCACCCCGGTGGGCTCGCGGATCATGTCCAACGCCGCCAAGCTGTTGATCCCCGCGACCCTCGAGCTGGGCGGCAAGTCCCCCAACATCTTCTTTGAAGACGTGATGGACCACGGCGATGCCTTCCTCGACAAATGCGTCGAGGGCCTGCTGATGACCTTCTTCAACCAAGGTGAGGTGTGTACCTGCCCGTCGCGGGCCCTTATTCAGGAGTCCATCTACGACCGCTTTATGGAGAAGGTCATGGCCCGTGCCAAAGGGCTGCGCCAGGGTAACCCGCTGGACACCGAGACCATGATTGGCGCCCAGGCCTCCAACCAGCAGCTGGAGAAAATTCTTTCTTACATGGATATCGGCCGCAGTGAAGGGGCCGAGGTGCTGATGGGCGGCGCTCGGGCTACCGTGTCGGGCTTGGAGTCGGGCTTTTATGTGCAGCCCACCATGCTCAAGGGCAACAACAGCATGCGGGTGTTCCAAGAAGAGATCTTCGGGCCAACCCTTGCCATTACCACCTTCAAGGACGAGGCCGAAGCGCTGGCCATTGCCAACGACACCAGCTTTGGCCTTGGCGCAGGGGTCTGGACCCGCGACACCGCCCGTGCCTATCGCCTGGGACGGGGTATTCAATCTGGCCGGGTTTGGACCAACTGCTACCACCTGTACCCGGCCCACGCCGCGTTCGGGGGCTACAAACGCTCAGGTATTGGCCGCGAAACCCACAAGATGATGCTGGACCACTACCAGCAGACCAAGTGCATCTTGATGAGTTACGACGAAAAGCCGCTGGGCTTGTTCTAACGCTAAAAAAACGCCGCTGCTGCGGCGTTTTTCTTATCCCCCTGGTGCGTATTCATGCAGGGCAATGGCGTGGCGGGCAGCGCCAAAGCGGGCCTGGAAATCGCCCTGATTTTTCGCATTTTTCCCTTGTTGTTCCTATGCTTGACGGGCGCGGCCCCGGCCGCAGGAATGGCCTGGGAAGGGGCGACGTGGCACCTGCATTTTGGTGCAGCTCTCATAGATAAAAAAAATCTGCCCGAGGGATGAAAAAACCGTTTGGCAAGGCCGGATTTGCGATTATATTACGCGAAAATTTGAGCTCCTTTCCAAACCTGGGGTGCGACCCACCTCTAGGCGTAAAAAGCAAAGCATTCCAAACCTTGGCAGTGGATGCTGCCGGTTTTGGGCAATAGGGTCCTGGCTTGCCTGCCAGGGTTTTGATTGGGATGTAAGCGCCCGGCTTTCCGGGTTGCCGTTGAAGTGGGTCTTAACGTGCTTTCGAGTGCGGTGCGCCGTTTCGGCTGCCCCCGGCAAGGCAGGTTTGACCAAAACCTGAAGGAGACTTCCATGCACAAGTCCGTGTTCGCCCTGGCAGGCCTAGCCCTGATGAGCGCCACTGCCCTGGCCGATGACGCCAGCCTGCACATCTATAACTGGTCTGACTATATCGACGAGCAGAGCATTCCGCTGTTCGAGAAAGAGACCGGTATCAAGGTTACCTACGACGTTTTCGACAGCAACGAAATGCTCGAAGCCAAACTGCTGGCCGGGCGTAGCGGTTTTGACGTGGTGGTGCCTTCCGGCCAGTTCCTGGGTAAACAAATTCAGGCCGGCGCCTTTATGAAGCTGGACAAGAGCAAGCTGCCCAACTGGCACAACCTCAACCCCAAGCTGATGAAGATCCTCGAAACCTACGACCCGGGTAACGAGCACGCCTTCCCCTACATGTGGGGCACCACCGGTATCGGTTTTAACCCCGATAAAGTCAAGGAGGTGCTGGGCGCCGATGCCCCCACCGACAGCTGGGCCCTGGTGTTCGACCCCAAGAACATGGAAAAGCTCAGTAAGTGCGGCGTGGCCTTTTTGGACGCCCCTTCCGAAGTGCTGCCTGCTGCCCTTAACTACATGGGCCTGAACCCCAACTCCGAAAACCCCGGCGACTACGCCAAGGTTGAAGCGATGCTGGGCAAAGTGGCGCCTTATGTCACCTACTTCCACAGCTCCAAGTACATTGACGATCTCGCCAACGGCGACATCTGCGTGGCCATCGGTTTCTCCGGTGACGTGCTGCAGGCTGCCACCCGCGCCGAAGAAGCCAAAAACGGCGTCAATGTGTCTTACGTCATTCCCAAGGAAGGCGCTGGCATGTGGTTTGACATGATGGCCATCCCCGCCGATGCCCCGCATCCGGAACAGGCCTACAAGTTCATGAACTTCATGCTTGACCCGAAAAACATCGCCCGGGTGTCTGACTTTGTGTCTTACGCCAACGCCAACAGCGCTGCTACACCGCTGGTGGACGAGAAGGTACGTAATAACCCCGGTGTGTATCCCACCGCCGAGGCCGAGGCCCACCTCTTTACCTTCGCCATCTTGCCGCAGAAGGTAGAGCGTGTTCGGACCCGAGTCTGGACCAAGGTCAAATCTGGTCAGTAATCAAAGCGGCCGGGTTTAGCCCGGCCCTGTTGTTTTTGGAGGTAGCAATGGCAACAACTGGCAGCGAAGCGCCTATCGCAACGCCCCCAGTGCTGCTGACCATTGAAGGCGTCAGCAAATTCTTTGGCCAGGTCAAGGCAGTGGACAACGTCAGCCTGGAGATCAACAAGGGCGAGATCTTTGCCCTGCTGGGCGGTTCCGGCTCGGGTAAAAGTACCCTGCTAAGGATGCTGGCAGGCTTTGAGCAGCCCTCCAGTGGCCGCATCCTGGTAGACGGTGTCGACATCACCGAACTGCCCCCCTATAAGCGCCCCATCAACATGATGTTCCAGTCCTATGCCTTGTTCCCGCATATGACGGTGGCCCAGAACATTGCCTATGGCCTTAAGCAGGACGGCCTGGGGAAAGCGGAAATCGCGGCCAGGGTCGATGAAATGCTGCGCCTGGTGCGCATGACCGATTACGCCCAGCGCAAACCCCAGCAACTTTCCGGTGGCCAGCGCCAACGGGTGGCTCTTGCCCGCAGTTTGGCGAAAAAGCCCAAGCTGCTGCTGCTGGATGAGCCCATGGGGGCGCTGGACAAAAAGCTGCGCACCCAGATGCAGCTGGAGCTGGTGCAGATCATCGAGTCGGTGGGGGTAACCTGTGTCATGGTAACCCACGACCAGGAAGAGGCCATGACCATGGCCCAGCGCATCGCCATCATGAACGAAGGCTGGATAGTGCAGCAGGGCAGCCCGCTGGACATCTACGAAAGCCCCAATAGCCGCATGACCGCCGAGTTTGTCGGCTCGGTGAATATGTTTGAAGGGGAGCTGACCGACGACGCCCCCGACCATGCGATTATCCAGGTTCCCGAGCTGCCGGTGCCGGTGTTTGTGTCCCGCGGCGTCACCACCTCCATGGAAGATCCCATGGTGTTTGTAGCGGTGCGCCCCGAAAAAATGCAGGTCAGTTTTGAAGCGCCGGAAGACAGCCAATACAACTGGGCCCAGGGCAAGGTTCACGACATTGCCTATCTTGGCTCTCACTCGGTCTATTACATCCGCCTGAGCTCCGGCCAGCTTATCCAGAGCCAGTACACCAACATCGAGCGCCGCGGCGAGCGCCCCACCTGGGGTGACGATGTATACGTGTGGTGGGAGTCCGCCAGCGCCATGGTGCTGAGGAGCTGATGATGAAGATCCCCGGTCGCCGCTTTGTAATGGGCATCCCCTTTGCCTGGCTGCTGCTGTTCTTCGTGGTGCCTTTTATCATCGTCCTGAAGATCAGCCTCTCCGAGAGCATTGTCGGCATTCCGCCCTACAAGCCGCTGCTGGAATGGGCTGACGACACCCTCAAGGTGGTGATGAACTTTGGCAACTTCGTGTGGCTGGCCGGTGACGGCCTCTACTTCGATGCCTATTTCAACTCCCTGAAGGTGGCGGCCATCAGCACCTTGCTGTGCTTGCTGGTGGGCTACCCCATGGCTTATGCCATTGCCCGCGCCAAGCCCAGCACCCAGCCGGCGCTGTTGCTGCTGATCATGCTGCCCAGCTGGACCAGCTTTCTGATCCGCATCTATGCCTGGATAGGCATCCTCAAGAACCAGGGGCTGCTGAACCAGTTTTTGATGTGGCTGGGGGTTATTCACGAGCCGCTGCATATCCTCAACACCAACACCGCCCTTTATATCGGCGTGGTCTATGCCTACCTGCCGTTTATGGTACTGCCCCTTTACGCCAACCTGAGCCGCCACGACCAGTCCCTGCTGGAAGCGGCCTCCGACCTTGGCGCCCGGGGCTGGAAGGCGTTTTTCACCGTGACCTTGCCCTTGTCCAAGGCCGGCATGATTGCCGGTGCCATGCTGGTGTTTATCCCGGTGGTCGGGGAGTTTGTGATCCCCGAGCTGCTGGGTGGGCCCCAGAGCCTGATGATAGGCAAAGTGCTGTGGAACGAGTTCTTCGCTAACCGCGACTGGCCGGTAGCGGCCGCCCTGGCGGTGGTGATGCTGGCGCTGTTGTGCCTGCCGATCGCCTATTTCAACCACCAGCAAGCCAAGGAACTGGAGGGGGAACAATGAGCCGGTTTTCGCTGCGTGGCCTGAGCCCGGCCCGGGTCTGGTTTGTGCTGGGCCTTATCTTCCTGTACGCGCCGATGGTGATCCTCATCATCTACTCGTTCAACAGCGCCCGGGTGGTGACGGTGTGGGCCGGTTTTTCCACCAAATGGTACGGCGAGCTGTTTAGCGACAACCAGCTGATGAGCGCGGTGTGGGTCAGCCTGCGGGTGGCGTTCTTTACCGCCTGCACCGCCGTGGTGCTGGGCACCATGGCCGCCTTTGTGCTGGTGCGCTTTCGCCCCAGCCGCTGGAAGACGGCGTTTTCCAGCATGGTAACGGCGCCGCTGGTGATGCCCGATGTCATTATCGGCTTGTCCCTGCTGCTGCTGTTTGTGGCCATGGCCAACACCCTGGGCTGGCCCCAGGACAGGGGCATGGTCACCATCTGGATAGCCCACGTCACCTTCTGCTCGGCCTATGCGGCGGTGGTGATCACCTCGCGGCTGCGGGAAATGGACTTAAGCCTGGAAGAAGCCGCCATGGACTTGGGCGCGGCGCCCTTCAAGACCTTTATGACCATCACCCTGCCACTGCTGACCCCGGCCCTGGCGGCGGCCTGGCTGCTGTCCTTTACCTTGTCTATCGACGATTTGGTGATAGCCAGTTTCGTGTCCGGCCCCGGCGCCACCACCTTGCCGATGGAAGTGTTCAGCTCGGTGCGTATGGGTATCTCCCCCAAGGTCAATGCCCTGGCAACGCTGATTATCCTGGTGGTGTCGTTGGCCGCCTTTATCAGCTGGCTGCTGGTGCGGCGCGCCGAAAAGCGGCGCAGCAACGATCTTAAGGCCCTTAAAGGCACGGCTTGATGCCCAGGTGAAAAAACGGCAAGGTGACCTTGCCGTTTTTTTTGGAGCCCGCCCTGTGAAAGTCGCCCTGCTGCAAACCGATATTCTGCATCCCGAGTTTCTCGATAAGTACCTGGGCTATGGCCATATGTTCCAGCAGCTGTTTGGCGCCGCTGGCCTTGAGGTACAAAGCGAGATCTTCAGCGTTATCGACGGTATCTATCCCGAAAACCCCGGCGCCTTCGACGCCCTCTTGGTAACCGGCTCCAAGGCCGATGCCTTTAGCGATGAACCCTGGGTGTTGCAGCTGGCCGATTACCTGCGAGCGCGCCACCAGCAGGGGCAAAAGCTGCTGGGGATCTGCTTTGGCCACCAGTTGCTGGCCCATGCCCTGGGCGGGCGCGCCGAGCGCGCCCAAGGAGGCTGGGGAGTGGGGGTGATGGATTATCAGTGGCAAAGCCAGCCAGCCTGGCTCAAGGCCGAAGCGCCCGCCTTCAAGCTTATTTGCAGCCACCGCGACCAGGTTACCGCCTTGCCTCCCGGTGCCACCTTGCTGGCGGCCAATGCCTTTTGCCCCCATGCCGCCTTTCATATGGGCGACAAGGTGCTGGCCTTCCAAGGCCACCCGGAATTTACCGCTGACTACGGCGCGGCGCTCTTGAAAAAGCGCTGGGCCGATATCGGCGAAGACAGGGCAGGGCCAGCCCTTGAAAGCTACCAGCAGGGCCACGACGGCCTGGCAGTGGCCAAGGTGATGGCGGATTTTATCCGCTACTAAAAAAGCCGCCCTGAGGCGGCTTTTTTATCAGTGGCTGCCCTTGGCTGGTGGCGGGGTAGCTTGTTTTTCGAAGTACCGTTTGGCGCGTTGAGCCTCGGCTTTGCTCGGAGCGTACTCTACCCAATCGCTTTGTTCGGTTTTACGGTAACGAACCAAGCCGTTTGTCGGGTCAAATTCGTAGAAGGGGTAGACTTCCCGCAAGTTATAAAGCAGTGCTGGCGCGAAAAAGATGATGTCGGCTGCCAGATACCCCCCGTTAAACTTCAAGGGCAGGATGCCGTAAAAAGGGGCTTGTCCCGGCCCTTCAACTTTAAATTCATAGTTGCCAAAGCTGGTGGCAGCGAGGGTTTCATCTCGCGGGCTAGCATTGCCCTTGGCGGCCTTTATTTCGATGTTGGTGTTGGGGTGGGTTGCTGTCAGGTGGGTGTTGGCGGTGCAGGCACTGAGCAGCAGGGTGACGGCGACGACAAGGCCTTTTTGCTTCAAGCAAGGCATAAGATAAATTCCTTTTTGTTATGGTGCTGTCATTATGCCGCTGGCATTAAGGCCTGTCTTTATCCCGGTATTGGCCTGAGTCACAAAAAAGCCGCTCAGTGAGCGGCTTTTTTGTCAGGAGGTGCGGCGTTTTCTGACGCAGGCGGCCAGTTCGCGCAGCACCTTGTCGGTGGCGTCCCAGCCGATACAGGCATCGGTGATGGACTGGCCGTAAACCGGCGCCTTGCCTTCTACTAGGTCCTGGCGGCCTTCTATCAGGTGGCTTTCAATCATCACCCCGAACACGGCGCTGTTGCCGCCGGCGATTTGCCCGCCCACGTCTTCGGCTACGTCCAGCTGCTTCTGGTATTGCTTGAGGCTGTTGGCGTGGGAGAAATCAATCATGATCTTCTGGCGAAGCTTGGCCTTGGCCAGCTTGTCAGTTACGTCCTGCACGTCTTCTTTGCTGTAGTTGGGGGCTTGGCCGCCGCGCAGGATGATGTGGCAGTCTTCGTTACCGGCGGTGGAGACAATGGCGCTGTGGCCGAACTTGGTCACCGACAAAAAGTGGTGCGGCGCCGAGGCGCTGCGGATGGCGTCGGCGGCGATTTTAATGTTGCCGTCGGTGCCGTTTTTAAAGCCCACCGGGCAAGAAAGGCCGGAGGCAAGCTCCCGGTGCACCTGGGATTCGGTGGTGCGGGCGCCGATAGCGCCCCAGCTGATGAGGTCTGCCAGGTACTGGGGGGTGATCATGTCCAAGAACTCCACCGCCGTGGGCACGCCCATGTCGGTGAGATCCAGCAGCAGTTTGCGGCCAATGCGCAAGCCGTCGTTGATGTTGCAGCTGTTGTCCATGTAGGGGTCGTTGATAAGGCCCTTCCAGCCCACCGTGGTGCGGGGCTTTTCAAAGTAGACCCGCATCACCACTTCCAGATCGTCCTTGAGCTCTTCGCGCAGTACCTTGAGCTTGGCGGCGTATTCCACGGCGGCCTTGGGGTCGTGGATAGAGCAAGGGCCAACAATCACCAGCAGGCGGTCGTCGCGGTCGTTGAGGATTTCATGGATGGCGTTGCGGGCATCGGACACGGTCTTGGCAGCCTGGTCCGTGGTTGGAAACTTTTCCAGAATGGCGATGGGGGGGAGCAGTTCTTTGATCTCGAGAATTCGCAGATCGTCATTCGGGAGCATGGTTTCTTTTCCTTTGGATCAAACATTCAAACAGTGTAAGGCCTTTACCTTAACCGGCTTTGCAGACCGCCGCATTACCGTATCCTTCGATAAAGGCGTTCGGCATCCGGCGCGGGCGGCCTGTACTCATCTCGATGCACACGAAGCGCGCTTCGCCGCGAAACAGGGTTTTACCGTCCGCCACCCGAATGAGCTGAAAGCCCCGCCGGGAGCTGAGCTTGCCGTCGGTATCCAAGACCCAGGTGCCCAGCAGCAGTTTGTCGCCTTCAAGGGCGGCGGCCAGATAATCGTATTCGGCATGGGCCATGGCCATGGCGCGGTCCAGTTCGCGATAGCACGCCAGCCCCAGGCCCAAGGCCGTGGTGTGGCGCCAGGCGATGTCGCCACACCAGCCGACATAAACGGCATTGTTGGTATGGCCCAGTTCATCGATATGGCTGGCATCAACGGTCAATTCCCAGGTGAAGGGGGCCGGATGATCCCAGGCGAATGGCGTGTCCATGGCGGGTACGGGCTGGCTGCGGTCGGCTCAAACTAGCAAGGCCTGTGAACAGGGGCAAGATCTGGTGATTATTTGTTGTGGCCGGGCCTTGCCAGCCGTAAGATGCGCCTCCCCCAATTCCCCCGGAGCCACCATGTCCAAGGTCATCGAGACGCTTGATATCACTTCCCTGACCGATAAGGGCGATGGCATTGCCAGCCTGGGCTCGCGCCGCGTCTTTGTTGCAGGTGCCTTGCCGGGGGAAACCGTCACCGCCGAGCTGTTTGGTATCAAGGCCGGTTATGCCCAGGGCCAGCTGCTGGAGGTGCTGCAACCTTCGCCGGCGCGGCGTGAGCCCTTTTGCCGCCACAGCGAGTGCGGCGGCTGCCAGCTTGGTACCCTCGATTACCAGGCGCAGCTGACGATGAAGACCGAGCGGGTGGGTAAAGCCCTGGCCGCCCGTGGCCTTGAGGCCGACATTGCGCCCTGCCTTGGCATGAGCAGCCCCCTTGGCTATCGCAACAAGTCGCTTTATAACGTGCTGGCTCAGGACGGCGTCAGTGACATCGGCTTTTTCAAAAAGCACAGCCACCAACTGGTGGCCGCCGACGATTGCCCGGTGCAGGGCGACAAGGTGCCGGCGCTGCTGGCCGAGGTGCGCCGCTGGATGCACGATTTTGCCATCCAAGGCTATAACGAGGCCGAGCACAGCGGCCAGCTGCGCGGGGTGATGGTGCGCGAAGGTCGCGCCACCGGTCAGTGGATGCTGGTACTGGTGGCCCTTGGCGACAGCCTGCCGGGCCTTGATGCCCTGGCCAGCGCCCTTGCCAAGAGCTGCCCCTGGCTGACCAGCTTGGTGCTGAACATCAACCCCGAGCGGGGCAACCGTATCCTCGGCCATGAAGAGCGGGTACTGCTGGGCAGCGCCGTGATTGAAGACTGCCTCGGCGGCCTTAATTTCGCCCTTTCCGGCCAATCTTTCTTCCAGATCAATCCAGAGCAGACCGAAAAGCTCTACACTACCGCCCTGGACTTTGCCGCACTGACCGGTGCCGAGCAGGTGTTCGACCTTTATTGCGGTATCGGCACCATTTCGCTGCTGCTGGCCAAAAAAGCCAAGTCGGTGGTGGGTATCGAGCTGGTGGAGCAGGCCATCATTGACGCCCGTGCCAACGCCGAGCGCAACGGTATCAGCAATGCCGAGTTTCACGCCGGTAAGGCCGAGCTGCTGCTGGCCGAGCTGAACCAGCAAGGCCATAACGCCGATGTGGTGCTGCTGGACCCGCCCCGCAAGGGCTGCGACGGCGCGGTGCTGGACACCCTGCTGGCAATGGCGCCGGCCACCGTGGTCTATGTGTCGTGCGACCCGGACTCCCTGGCGCGGGACTTGGCCAAACTGTGCGCTGGCGGCTACCGCCTCGACAAGGTGCAACCGGTGGACATGTTCCCCCATAGCCTGCATGTGGAGACGGTGGTGCGGCTGGTGCGCTAACGCGGGCTATTTGTGAAGTGGCGGCGTTTTTGTTATAAGGTCACAGTTCGACGTGGGAGGGCCTGAACTTTTTCAGGGCCAGGCGCTCTCACCAGCCAGGCAGTCCATCCAAGGTATTTGCCAGCAGTAAAGGTGAATTGAGAGGGCCGAACGCTGATGCGTCGCAATGACACGACTGACAAGTTAATCCAGACATTCACCCGCCTGCCCAAGGTGCACAAGCTCGCCATTGCCTCGGTAACCTTGTTGGTGGCCGCTGCCCTGATGATGCCCAAAGAGCATCAACCGGTGCCGTTGGTACTGGACCCGCCTCTTGTTCAGCCTGCCGCCCAAGATGCCGATACCACAGCGCCTGCCGAAGAGGCGCCGGTCGCCACGGCCGAGGACGCGACCAAGGCCGGTATTGCCTTGCCGGATATCGAATACCAGATCCGCCCCGGCGATACCCTCAGCGATATTTTCAACCACCTGGGCGTGGGCCAAAGCGCCATGTACCAGGTGCTTGAGTCTGACCAGGAAATTCTTGCCCTCGACACCCTGCAACCGGGAGACACCCTGCGCTTTTGGCTGGGCGGCGACAGCGGCACCGAGCTTGAGAAGCTGGAGCTGCGCTTTAACCTTGCCCACCAGGTGATTTTCTCGCGGGTGGACGACAGCCATTTTGAGTTCCAGAAAGTCGATATTCCCGGCACCTGGCAAAGCGAGCCCCTGAGCGGCGAAATTAACGGCAGCTTCTATGTCTCGGCCCAGAAGGCCGGGCTGTCGGATGCGGAAATTGCCCGCATCGCCGCCCTCTTTAAAGACAAACTCAATTTTGCCCGCGACCTGCGCGCCGGCGACCGCTTCCAGGTGGTGCGCCAGAGCCAGTTTGTACAAGGGCAGGCCACCGGCGATACCGAGCTGGACGCCATCCGTATCTTCAACCGCGACAAGGTGCTGACCGCCTACCTCTTTAGCGACGGCAGTTACTACGATAAAGACGGCGACAGCCTGGCCCGGGCCTTTTTGCGCTACCCCACCGCCCGCCATTACCGGATAAGCTCGCCCTTTGACCCGCACCGCCACCACCCGGTGACGGGCCGCTACGCGCCGCATAACGGCACCGATTTCGCCTGCCCCAGCGGCACCGCGGTGCTGGCTACCGCCGACGGCGTAGTTACCCGGGTCACCAACCACCCCTATGCCGGCAAATACATCGTTATCCAACACGGTGGTAAGTACTTGAGCCGCTACCTGCACCTGAGTAAATCCCTGGTGCACAAGGGCCAGATAGTGAGCCGTGGCCAGAAGATAGCCCTGTCCGGCGCTACCGGCCGGGTTACCGGCCCGCACCTGCATTACGAGCTGCACATCAATGGCCACCCGGTAAACCCCATGACCGCCAAAATTCCCATGGCGGCCTCGGTGGACGGCAAAGACAGGCCAGCCTTTATGGCCGAGGTCAAAAAGCTTGAAGCCCAGATGGACAACGCGTTATAAAAAAGGCCCCGCAAGGGGCCTTTTTTTAACTGGACAGCTTGTCCCTGTGGGTCAGAGCCGGGAACACTTTCATCCACAGCGCCACCACCGCCAGGGTGCCGATACCGCCGATGATGATGGCTGGCACCACCCCGAACCAGGCCGCCGTAACACCCGACTCGAACTCCCCAAGCTGGTTGGAGGTGCCGATAAAGATGTAGTTAACGGCGCTGACCCGGCCGCGCATGGCATCGGGGGTTTCAAGCTGGATAAGGGTAGAGCGGATGATGACGCTCACCATGTCCGACGCCCCCAGCACCAGCAGCGCCCCCATGGACAGCCACAGGTTCTGTGAAAGGCCAAAGACGATGGTGGCCAGGCCAAAAAGGGCAACGGCATAGAACATGGTCTTGCCCACCCGTTTTTCCAGCGGGAAGCGGGCCAGCCAAATGGACATCAGCAAAGCCCCCAGCGCCGGCGCCGAGCGCAGCAGGCCAAGCCCCCAGGAGCCGGTGTGCAGGATATCGCGGGCTACGATGGGCAGCAGCGCCGTAGCACCCCCCAGCAGCACCGAGAACAAATCTAGGGAAATAGCCCCCAGCACCACCGGGTTGTCGCGAATAAAGTGAATGCCGCTAAAGAGGCTTTTCAGGCTGGCCGGCTCTTTGCGAGGGGCCTGGTATTCGTATTGCAGCGACAACAGCACCAGCGCCGAGACCAAAAAGAACACCACTGAGGCGCCATAGAGCCAGGAGGCGCCAATCAGGTACACCAGGCCGCCAAGGGCGGGGCCGGCTATTACCGTGGCCTCGCGGGTGCCGGAGGTCAGGGCCAGGGCCCTTGGGAACTGGTCCGGGGTAATGAGGTTGGGGAGCAGCGCCTGGGTGGCGGGGGACTCAAAGGCGCGGGTGGCTCCCATCAGGGCGCCGCACACATAGATGATGGCCGGGCTTAGCTGGCCGCTGAGGTTGGCATAGACCAGGCCGCCCATGGTGCCTGCCAGCACCAGGCGGCAGACAATTACAATCACCCGCCTGTTGTACTGGTCGGCCACATGGCCAGCCACCAGGGTCAGCAGCAGTTGCGGCACAAACTGGGCGAGACCAATCAGGCCCAGGCTCAAGGCGCTGTCGGTGAGGTCATACATTTGCCAGCCAATGCCCACCACCAGCATCTGGTAAGCAAGGGAAGAGGCGGTCTGGCCCAGCCAAAATCGCAAGAAGGCGCCATGGCGCAACAAGAAGGGACTCGACATCAGATACTACTCAAAGCCGCAGGGGTGGCTATTTTACCTGGCTTTAGTTCGATATTCCCGATGCTTGAGTTCAGTGGTTGGCCAGTTACGGCCACAGTTGCAGGGCGTCGAGGCGCCGTTTGAGGGCCGGCAGCACCTCCTCTTCAAACCACGCATTACGCTTAAGCCACAGCAGGTTGCGGGGGCTGGGATGGGGCAGCGGGAAAAACCGCGGCCCGTAGTCGCCAAAGTGGCGCACCCGCTCAGTGAGGGTGCGATTGTCGTCAAGATAATGATCCTGCGCATAACGCCCCACCAGCAAAACCAGTTCAATGGCTGGCATGGCATCCAGCAGCGCCGGGTGCCAGGTGGGGGCGCATTCGGGGCGGGGCGGCAGATCGCCGCTCTTGCCCTTGCCGGGGTAGCAAAAGCCCATGGGCATGATGGCCACCCGGCTCTGGTCGTAAAATTGGCTTTTATCCTGGCCCAGCCACTGGCGCAGCCGGTCACCTGAGGGGTCGTTAAAGGGAATGCCGGTGGCATGTACCTTGGTGCCAGGCGCCTGGCCGATGATCAGTAGCCTTGCGCCCGCCTCGGCCCTGACCACCGGCCTTGGTCCCAAGGGAAGATGGGCCCGGCACAGGCAACATTGGCTTATTTGCGCTAATAGGTTATTTAAATCAGACATTTAGTTTGTAGCTGTCAAGGATGCGCCCTATGCACTTTGTGCCATTATCTCCGCTGTTGCAATTACTGCTGGCCCTGGGGCTGGGGCTTATCGTTGGCTCGGAACGGGGCTGGCGGGAGCGAGACGGCGCCAGCGGCAGCCGGGTAGCGGGCATTCGCACCTTTGCCCTGGTGAGCCTGCTCGGCTGTTTGTCGGGGCTGCTGAGCGAAGGGCTTGGGGTCTGGATAGTGGCGGTGATGGGGCTGGCGGTGGCCATACTGCTGGCGGTGGCTCACTGGCTGGATATCAACAACGAGCGCGATTACGGCCTGACCACGGTAGTGGCTGCCCTGGTTACCTGGTGCCTGGGGCTGGCGGTCACCCAGGGTCTGCAAACCGAGGCGGTGGCGGCGGCGGTGGTCACGGCGGTGGTACTGCACCTTAAAGAGCGTATGCACCAGTGGCTGAGCCGGCTGAGCGCCGACGAATTTCGGGCCATTTTGCAGCTGCTGGTGGTGTCGCTAGTGCTGCTGCCCATTCTGCCCAACGAGCGGCTGGGGCCCTGGGGCGCCCTTAATCCCTACAACATCTGGTGGATGGTGGTGCTCATCGCTAGCTTGAGCCTTGCCGGCTACTTTGCCCTTAAGCTTATTGGTACCGACCGGGGCATCTTGGTGACCAGCATCTTCGGTGGCCTGGCCTCCAGCACCGCCACCACCCTGAGCCTGGCGCGGCTGAACCGTGGCCTTAACCGGCCAAGATTGCTGGCGGCAGGGATCGTCATGGCTTGCACCATCATGTTCCCGCGAATGCTGGTGATAGTGGCGGTGGTTAATCGCGAGCTGCTGCCGGCGCTGTGGCTGCCCATCGGCGCCATGTTTTTGGTGAGCGCTGTGGTGGCGATTTTATTGTGGCGGCGCAGCAGCGCCGTCAGCCAGGGCGCGGCCAGCCCGCAACCCTTTCAGCTGTGGCCGGCCGTGCAATTTGGTTTATTGATCGCCGGGATCTTGCTGCTCTCAAACGCCATCACCCATTGGTTTGGCGAAGACAAGCTGTGGCTGGTGGCGGTGGCGGCCGGCCTTGCCGATGTGGACGCCATCACCCTCAGCCTGGCGCGCATGGCCCATGGCGCCATCAGCGGTGATACCGCCGTGTTTGGCATTGTGCTGGCCGGTATCACCAACACCTTGGTTAAAGGATGCTTGGCGCTGTATGCCGGCGGCGTGGTGCTGGGGCGCTATGTGTGGCTGGGGTTGGGCGGCGCGGTAGCGGTTGCCGCCCTTGTTCTGATGCTCTTCTGAGTCAGCGCAGCCAGTTGGTTTTGCCCAGCTCTACCAGCTGGCTGGCATCGCCGTTCAGCACCGCTTTTAGCATGTACAGGCCAAAGCCCTTGGCGTGTTCGAGTTTCACCTTGGGCGGCATGGCCAGTTCTTGCTTGGCGGTGCGCACGCTCAAAAGATAAGGGCCGCTGCTGGCCAGCATCCTGGCGATGGCATCGGGCAGGGCCTTGGGGGCGGTAACCGATTCGGCATCGATATGGATGGCACGGGCCACCTCGGCAAAATCGGGATTCTCAAGATCTGTATGGTGAGAGAAGAACCCCGAGGCCTTCATCTCCATGGCCACAAAGCCTAAGGAACGGTTGTCAAAGACCACGATTTTGGCCGGCAGCTGCAACTGCTTGAGGCTTAGCAGATCCCCCATCAGCATGCTCAGCCCGCCGTCGCCGCACATCGCGATCACCTGGCGGCCACTGTCCAACGACTGGGCACCAATGGCCTGGGCCAGGGCGTTGGCCATGGAGCCGTGGTTAAAGGAGCCCAGCAGGCGCCGCTTGCCGTTCATCTTAAGGTAGCGGGCGGCCCACACCGTTGGCGTACCCACATCGCAGCTGAAAATGGCGTCTTCGCTGGCCATGTCGCTCAGGAGCCTTGCCAGGTATTGGGGGTGAATAATGCCCTGGCGCGACTCGCCCGATGCCAACTCGTCCAGCTCGCTGCGCGCTTGGTGGTAATGGCTCAGGGCCTGGTCCAGAAACTGGCGGTCCTGGTGGGGCGTTAGCAGCGGCAGCAGCGCTTCCAGGCTTTCCTTAACGTTGCCCACCAGGCCCATGTCCAGTTGGGTATGGGCTCCTAGGGCGCCGGGGTTTTGGTCCAGTTGGATAACGGTGGCGCCCTTGGGGTAAAAGGGCCGGTAGGGAAAGCTGCTCCCCAAAATGACCAGAGTGGAGGCGTTTTCCATGGCGTGGTAGCCGGAGGAAAAGCCGATAAGCCCGGTCATGCCCACGTCAAAGGGGTTGTCGTATTCCAGGTATTCCTTGCCGCGAAGGGCATGAACGATGGGCGCCTTGAGGGTATCGGCCAATGCCACCACCTGCTCATGGGCGCCTTTACAGCCGGCGCCGCACAGCAAAGTGATGCGCGAGGCACTGTTGAGGATACCAGCCAGTTTTTCCAGCTCTGGCTGCGCCGGGGTAATACGCGGCAGCTGCGGGGTTTGCCATTTGGCCTTGGCGCCTTCTGGCATGGCTTTAAGGGCAATGTCGCCGGGCAGCACGATCACCGCCACATCACGCTCCAAAATGGCCTTGCGCATGGCCAGCTCCAGCACATAGGGCATTTGCTCTGGGTTGCTGACCAGCTCGCAATAGACGCTGCATTCCTTGAACAGCTCTTGGGGATGGGTTTCTTGGAAGTAATTGGCGCCGATTTCGTTTGATGGAATATGGGCGGCAATGGCCAGGGTGGATACCCGGCTGCGATGGCAATCGAACAGGCCATTGATAAGGTGCATGTTGCCGGGGCCGCAGGAGCCGGCGCAGACGGTCAATTGCTGGCTTATCTGGCCCTCGGCGCCGCTGGCAAAGGCCGCGACTTCTTCATGGCGGGTGGCCATCCACTGAATATCGCCCCGCTGCTGCATGCTGTCGCTCAGGCCGTTCAGGGAATCACCGGTGACCCCCCAAATGCGTTTAACCCCGGCAAGGGACAGCACTTCGATGATGTAGTCGGCAATGGTCTGTGACATGGCGTCCCTCGTCAGTTTCAGCAAGCCAAGGGCCGGTCACGCGGCCTTGGTGAAAAAGTGGCTAGGCCCAGCATACTCCTTGCAACCGAGGCCGGGAGTTGGTGTAGCCGGCAACTGCCAGCCGGTTCAGAGGTTATTTAATAACTGACTGTTTTTGATGATGATTACTATTTCCAGACGACCATAAAAAACGCCGCATCAGCGGCGTTTTTGTTAGAAGAGACCGGCCTGGTAGTCCTGAACGGCTTGGGCGATTTCTTCGGAGCTGTTCATCACGAAGGGCCCGTAACGGACCACCGGCTCCAGCAGCGGCTGGCCGGCGATAAGCAAAAAGCGCCCCGGCTCGCTGCCACCTTCGAAGGTCACGGCGTCGCCGTCTTTAAGGACCGCCATATTGCCTTTGGCAATGGCGCTGCCGCCAATGCTGACTGCCCCTTCAAAGACGTTAACCAGGGCGTTGTGGCCCTTGGGTACCGGCACCGTCAACGGCTGGCCGGGAGCCAGGGTGATATCCAGATACAAAGGGTCCAGGGTCACGCCGTCTACCGGGCCTGTGGCTTCGCCATAACGGCCGGCAATCACCTTGACGCTGTTGCCGTTACTATCGCTGACCACCGGAATGTTGGCGCTGGCAATGTCCTGGTAGCGAGGAGCTTTCATCTTCTCGCGCCGGGGCAGGTTCACCCACAGCTGAAAACCGCGCATCAGCCCTTGCTCTTGCTCGGGCATTTCCGAGTGGATAAGGCCGGAGCCGGCGGTCATCCACTGCACGTCGCCGCTTTCCAACAGGCCTTCGTTGCCCTTGTTGTCGCGGTGGCGCATGCGGCCATTGAGCATGTAGGTCACGGTTTCAAAGCCGCGGTGCGGGTGGTTGGGAAAGCCGGCCAGGTAATCGTCAGGGCTGTCGGAGCTGAACTCGTCCAGCAGCAGGAACGGGTCCAGGTCCGGCAGCATTTGGGTGCCGATCAGCCTTTTCAGTTTTACACCGGCGCCGTCGCTGGTGTTTTGGCCCGGTACCAGGCCTTTGATGGTGCGTGGCTGAGTCATATTCAATCCTCCGAACAGGGTATGAGCTAAGGATAATGTTCGGATTTGCGGATTTAAATGGCGAAATTTAGGTTTAAATTGTCGTTTTTTTCGGATTAATGCCCCGCCTTGAGGTTGCCTTGCAACTCCGGCGCCGGGGTGGGGGAGCCCGGGTACTGGGGAATGTCGCCAAAGCCGCCGGCCTGCCAGCGGGCGCGGGCGTCGGCTATTTCTTGGGTGCTGCGACCCACGAAGTTCCACCACATCACGATGTCTTCGCCAAAAGGTTTGCCGCCCAGGCAGATGATCACCGCGTCGGTGAGTTCAAGGCGGGTCTGGTGGTGGCCGGTACCCAGGTAATAAAGCTGGTCGGTGCTCATCGCCTGGCCGTCGAGGCGGGCCTCGCCCTTGACCAGCAAAAAGCCGTATTCAAAGCCAGGCTCCAGCACCTGCTCGAACTCGCCACTGCCCTTGAGCTCGGCGCCAAACAGTGGCGTAAAGTACTTGGCCGGGGCGCTCTGGCTGGCGTAATCGCCAGCAAAAAGGGTCAGGGTGACCTTGCCTTCGGTATAGCGGGGCAGATCGGTAAAGTGCTCAAAAGCCGGGGGACAATTGGCCTGCTCCTTGGGCAGTGCCACCCAAAACTGCACCCCGAACAGCTGCTGGCCGATGGGGGTGAGCCCCTCTTCGCTGTGGGCAATGCCGGTGCCGGCGGTCATCAGGTTGAGCTGGCCCGGCTCAATAACCTGGTTGATGCCCAGGGTGTCGCGGTGGCGGATGGCGCCACTGATAAGCCAGGTCACGGTTTGCAAACCGATGTGGGGATGCGGGGCAACGTTAAGGCGATGGTCTTCGGTGACATCCAGCGGCCCCATGCGATCCAAAAAGCACCAGGCGCCAATCAGGCGGCGTTGGCGCTGGGGCAGGGCCCGCGCCACCATCAGCCCCGGGTTGAGCTCGCGCCCTTTCATGGGGTAGGCCTCGTGCTCGGGGCGGGCAGCCCCTGCCGGGCAAGGTTGCAACTCGGGGTGCTGGCTGAGATCGCTCATAAAAACTCCACTAAAAAAGGCGCCCGCTTGGCGCCTTTGCCTTATTTGACGGTAACGGTGATTTTCTTGGACTCCACCACCGGCTGGAACGGCACATGGGCGTAGTCTCCCAGTACCAGTTGCAGGGTGTGTTTGCCGGGGGGCAGGGTCATTTGGGTTTCGGTCTGGCCGCCGCCGTAGTGTTTGATGTGGTCGGTTGCCGGCAGGGGCAGGGCCATGTCGGGCAGTTTATCCACATCGATCAGCAGGTGATGGTGGCCAGTATTGGGCACATTGGTGCCGGCCGGGGCAACACCCATGCCTTTGAGGCCAAATTTCACGGTAAAGGTGGTGCCAACAGTGGCGCCATCTTTGGGAGAAATAATGTATTCCTTGGCCCCTTGCGGTGCGCTGGTGGCAAAAGCGCCGGTGCTGGCGGCCAGGAGGGTGGCAAAGGCAATCAGGTTTTTCATGGGCGGGTCCCTGTGCGTGGTTGTCAAATCACCTTACTCCCCCTGTTTACGCCGGGCAAGGCAGGGGCGGGCGCTCAGCCCTGGCCGAATCCGCCGGGGTTATCAGCCAGCCATTGTTGCTCTTCTGGCGACGAAGCTCTACCTAACACTTTGTTTCTATATGGGAAACGGCCGAACTGGTAAATGATGTCCCGGTGCAGGCAGGCAAAGCGCAGGTTGTCCTCAATACTGGGCTTGATGGCCGCGGGTACCAGGCGCAGCAGACGCGCAAAACACTCTACCCCCAAAGCCTGCCGGGCCCGGTCTTCGGCGTGCATCAGTGGCATGTAGAAGAAGATACGCTGGGCCGGAGCCAGGGCCTGGTCATGGCCGATGGCAAGGCCCTCTTCCACCAGTTGCTGGGCTTTGTGGTCCTGGGCGAAGGCCTGAGCGGTACCGCGGTGGATGTTGCGGCTGAACTGGTCCAACAGCAGTATTAGGGCCAACCGGCCTTCGGGAGTTTCCCGCCAGTCGAGATGGTGGCCTTTGGCCGCGGCGCTGAGATCGGCGCCAAACAGCTGGCGCAGCTCGTTATCAAGGCCGGGGTCGGTGGCAAACCAGCGCTTTTGATACAGCGGCGCCGACATGCCGTTGTCATCCAGCAGGCCAAACCAAAATGTGAGGATGTCGTCGTATTCTTCCATTGGCAGGGCGATCCGGTGGCGGTGGATTGAGCTTTGCAGGGGCTTTTATTAGCATGAAGCGGTCAACACAAACAGGATATGCCAGTGTTCACACTACTGCTGGTGTCGGCCTTGGCCGGTGGTACTTGTACCCCGGTTAACCATTTTGGCGAGCGCCCAGAAACCCGGCAATGCCAGCCCAAGGTTGAAAAGGCCGCGCCCCCTGCACCTAAGAACCCTGATAAGAAAACACAAAAATCCACGCAAAAAAAAGCCTCCTGACGGAGGCTTTTTCTTTTAGCCGTTGAAGGCCATGTCAGCCAGATAATCCCAAAGTGCACTCATATTGGTCTCCCCTCGACACGAGTTTTGAGCTTAGGCCAGTTTTGCCAGGGCAGCCTCTACCCGGGCCCGATAATCAGGATCGGCTTTTTCGAACTGGGCCAGCATCAGCGTCTGGATGTCGGGGCTGGCCTGGCTCAGGCCCCCGGCGATGTTGGCGGCCAGGCGGTCTTTGTGGGCGTCGTCAAAGAGCCGGAACAGGTCACCGGCCTGGCTGAAGTTGTCGCTGTCCTGGTCGTCGAACTGGCCAAGCCAGGCGTCGCTTTCCAGGGGCATGGGCGGCTCGGCGAGGGCCGGGGCGGCAACCGGCGCGTCGCTGCGATGGTTGGGCGAGAAGTTCACCCCAGCACCTTGATGCACCGGGCAACCCATGCCGGCCATTGCCCCGTCACGTTGGAAGTGGTTAACCGGGCAGCGCGGGCTGTTGACCGGCAACTGGTTGTGGTTGGTCCCCACCCGGTAGCGGTGAGCATCGGCGTAGGCAAAGAGGCGGCCTTGCAGCACTTTGTCGGGTGACACTCCGGTACCGGGCACCAGGTTGGCGGGGCTGAAGGTCACCTGTTCGGTCTCGGCAAAGTAGTTGTCCACGTTGCGGTTGAGCTCTAGGGTGCCGATGGTACGGAGCGGGAAGTCCTGGTGCGGCCAGACCTTGGTCAAGTCGAAGGGGTTGATGCGGTACTGGCGGGCTTCGGCCTCGCTCATCACTTGGATCTTCACGGTCCAGGACGGGAAATCGCCGTTATCGATGCTGCTGACCAAGTCCTGCTGGGCAGCGAAAGGCGCCTGGCGGGCCGCTTCTTCGCCGCTGAGGTTGGCAATGCCCTGGTTGGTTTTGAAATGCCATTTTACCCAGACGCGTTCGCCCTTGGCGTTGTAAAGGCTCAGGGTATGGGAGCCGTAGCCGTTGAGGTGGCGGTAGCTTTTGGGGATGCCCCGGTCAGACATCAAGATGGTGACTTGATGCAAGGACTGGGGGTGGTGCGCCCAGAACTCGAAATGGTGCGCCGGGTTGGGCAGGTTGGTACGGGGATCTTTTTTCTGGGAGTGGATGAAGTCCGGGAATTTGAGCGGGTCGCGGATAAAAAACACCGGGGTGTTGTTGCCGACGATGTCGTAGTTGCCCTGTTGGGTGTAAAAGCGCAGGGCAAAGCCGCGCACGTCTCGTACATGGTCGGCCGAATCCTGGCCGCCGGCGACGGTGGAAAAGCGCAGGAAGACCTGGGTTTGCTGGCCTTCTTGTTGCAGGAAATCAGCAATGGACAGATCCGACAGGCTCTGGGTCAGGGTAAAAGTGCCATGGGCGGCGCTGCCACGAGCGTGCACGACCCGTTCTGGGATCCGCTCGCGGTTAAAATGCGCTAGTTTTTCAAAGAGATGAATATTGTCGAATGTCAGCGGGCCACGGCGGCCGGCGGTGGTGGAGATCTCATCCTGGGTAACGGGTGCACCATTTTGTAATGTGTAGACGGGCTTGGTCATTGCTGTTCCTCCGAATTGACCAGGCCAGTCTACGGAAGGTATTCCATTGTTAAAAATGGGTGTTTCAGTTCGGTTTAATAGAATATTTAGATTAGGTGTGGGAAGCTGTCACCAGCAGCACCCTGATGAAAAGGAGATCGAAATGAATAAGCGGATCATAGGTTTGGTGTTACTGGTGGTGGGCGTGGCCTTGGCCTGGTGGGGTTACCAGGAAAGTCAGACCTTAAGTAAAACCCTGGAGTCGCAGCTCACCGGTGAGCTTGATAGCCGTACCATGACCTTCTACATCGCCGGGGCGGTGTGCATTGTGCTGGGATTGGTGGGAGTGTTGCGGCGCTGAGGCCAAGGCGCGGCTTGGCCGCGCCGTTATTCGCTCAGGAAGGCCATCAGCAGTAACCGGCCTTCCCTGCTGGACAGCAACTCGGCAGGCACCGAGTTCAGTTCCATCTGGTATTGGGTTAGCCACAGGTAGCGGTCCAGCTCGTTATCAAGGCGCTGATTGATAAGGGATATCAGCTTGGGCATTTCCTCAAATACCTCGCCGCCGGCCACCATAAACGCCGGGTAGCGCAGCTCGTCACCCCAAATCAGCTCCAATAAAAAGCCCTGCTCAGCCAGTTGCTGGCAGAGGGTGTCGGCGGCCATGGTCGGCACGCCTTTTAGGTGATCTACCACTTCGTTGGCATCCCAAAGCGGGAAGGTTCCCAACCTTTCCTTGAGGGCATCCCGCCACAGATGTTGCGTGCGAATACGCAAGGTACGCAGACGATCCCGATGTTCCATAGCACCTCCTGAGCACATGTTTATAGTCTAGTCCCCAAGGCCGGGGCTGGCGGTGGCAAAGGGCGGCCAATGGCAATTTTGCAAGGCTTCCTTCAGCAAGGTTTTTTTGACCTGCTGCCGGGGCGGTGCCATGGTGGTTGGACCATAAGGAGGTGATCATGTTTTCCACCCATGACGTCCAAAACCAGACGCCGCCTTTAGAGGATGTGGATGGTTTTGCCCTGGATACCGCCCTGGTCGAGGGGGTGCGCCGCGAAGGGGCGGCTGCCAGCATCGACGATCTGCACCGTTACGGCCGCCTGTTGACCCAGCCCGACATGCTGGCTCTGGGCTTTGCCGCTAACGCCCATCCCCCTGTCTTTGAAAGCCACGACCGCACTGGCCATCGTATCGATGTGGTGGAGTATCACCCCAGTTACCATCAGCTGATGGCCCTGGCGGTGGGGGAAGGGCTGCACGCCTCGCCCTGGCAAAGCCCAGTACCAGGCATGCATGTGACCCGCGCCGCCAAATATTACCTGCACTGCCAGTTGGAAGCGGGCCATGGTTGCCCCATCACCATGACCTTTGCCGCCGCCCCGGTACTCAAACGCTTCAAGCCCGATTGGCATCAAAAGCTGATGTCGCGCCAATACGACGGCACCAACCAGCCCTGGCAACAAAAGCCTGGCCTGACCCTTGGCATGGGCATGACCGAAAAACAGGGCGGCTCGGATGTACGGACCAACGAGACCCGCGCCCTGCCGTTGGGGGACGGCAGTTATGAGCTGGTGGGCCACAAATGGTTCTTATCGGCCCCCATGTCTGACGGTTTTTTGATGCTGGCCCAGGCGCCAGCGGGGCTGTCGTGCTTTTTGGTGCCGCGCTGGTGGCAGGGCCAAAAAAACGCCATCGAGGTACAACGCCTCAAAGACAAGCTCGGTAACCGCTCCAACGCCTCCAGCGAAGTGGAGCTCAAGGGTGCCTGCGGCTGGTTGCTGGGAGAAGAAGGTAAAGGCGTGCAGACCATTATCGAGATGGTGTCTTTGACCCGTTTTGACTGCATGCTGGGCTCCAGCGGTGGACAGCGCCAGGCGCTGTTGCAGGCGGTGCATCACGCTCGCCACCGCCAGGCCTTTGGCAAGCGCCTTGTCGAGCAACCGGTGATGGCGGCGGTGCTGGCCGATCTGCAACTGGAGGTAGAAGGGAGCCTGGCCATGAGCTTGCGTATGGCAAGGGCTTTGGATAACGCCAGTCACCCCTATGAGCAATTGCTGCTGCGCCTGGGCACGGCTGCGGGCAAGTATTGGATCTGTAAACGCACCCCCCAGCATGCCTATGAGGCCATGGAATGCCTGGGCGGCAATGGCGTGATGGAAAGCTTTATTACCGCCAGGCTTTACCGCGAGGCACCTATCAATGCCATTTGGGAGGGCTCTGGCAATATCCAGGCGCTGGATGTGCTGCGGGCCCTGCAAAAGGCGCCAGAGTGCCTGGATGCCTGGCAGCGCGAGCTGGACGGCACCTTTGGCGAGCATCCGCTGCTGGCCATGGCCTGGCGCCAGCTGCAGCATCTTTTAAAGGGCGACCCGTTAAGCCAGGCGCGGCGTATCACCGAGTTGTTGGCGCTGACCCTGCAAGGGGCGCTGCTGGCCAAGGGCGCGCCGGGGCCGGTGGCCGACGCCTTTATTCGCTCAAGATTGGGGGAAGGGGGGCACAGCTTTGGCACCCTGGCGGGCGGTACGGATTTGGAGCTGCTGTTAAGGCGGGCTTACGGGGAATAAAAAAGCGGCCAAAAGGCCGCTTTTTTTACGCCAGCACCTCGTCGAAGAGGTCGTGCATCATGGCAAAGGCCCGGCGGCTGACCTTGGCGTTGTATTGGTTTTCGCCCGGGCGGTCGGCCCCTTCGTCGGTGAAGGAGTGCACCGCGCCGCCGAAGTTAACCAGCTGCCAGTCGGCCTTGACGCTGTTCATCTCCTGCTCGAAACCGGCGATAGCCTCGCTGGGTACCAGCGGATCGGCGGCGCCGTTTAGCACCAGTACCGCCCCTTGCGGGGTTTTGGTGCTGGCTGGGTCTGGGGTTTGCAGCAGGCCGTGGAAAGAGGCCACTGCCTTGACCGGAGCGGCCTGGCGGGCCAGCTCCAGCACACAGGCACCGCCAAAGCAAAAGCCGAAGGCAGCCAGGTTATCGGCGGCCACACCCAGTTTGCCGGCTTCATCCTTGAGCACATCCAGGGCGGCGTTCATGCGCCGACGCAGCATGGCGTTGTCGGCACGTACCGGGCCCATAGCGGCCATGGCCTCTTCCGGGGTTTGAGGACGGGTGTCCACGCCGAAAGGGTCGGCCACGAAGATCACGCTGTTTTCACGCACCTGCCGTTTGGCCTGGGCAATGGCGGCGTCGCTGATACCGAAGAAATTCGGTGCCATCAGCAGGCCCCGGCTGGGGGCGCTGCCAGCTTGGTAGACAAGGTGGCCTTCAAAGGTGATGCCGTCTACTTGGTAGCGGACGGCTTTGACGCTGATTTGTGCCATGACGAATACGACTCCTGGTCAATAGGCGCTTTGGTGAACCCCTTTGGCCGCCCGCCCGGAGGGATCGGCGTTGTTCTGGAAACTGGCGTCCCAGGCCAACGCGGCCGGAGTGGAGCAGGCCACGGACTTGCCGTGGGGCACGGTGGTTACCACCGAATCGAGGTTACCGAAATGCTCCTCGAAGATCTGGCGGTAGTAATAGGCTTCTTTGGTGTCAGGGGTGTTGACCGGGAAACGGTACTGGGCCGTTTTCAGCTGGTGATCGCTCACCTCGGCTGCGGTCACCTCCTTGAGACTGTCTATCCAGCTGTAGCCGACCCCGTCTGAGAACTGCTCCTTCTGGCGCCAGGCCACTTTTTCGGGCAGCAGATCGGCGAAGGCTTCACGGACAATGTGCTTCTCAATCTTGCCGTTGCCGCACATTTTGTCCTGGGGGTTGAGGCGCATGGCCACATCCATGAATTCTTTATCCAAAAACGGCACCCGTGCTTCGACGCCCCAGGCCGCCATGGCCTTGTTGGCGCGCAGGCAGTCGAACAGGTAGAGCTTGTCGAGTTTGCGCAGGGTCTCTTCGTGGAACTCCTGGGCGTTGGGGGCCTTGTGGAAGTAGAGATAGCCGCCGAACAGTTCGTCAGAGCCTTCCCCTGAGAGCACCATCTTGATACCCATAGCCTTGATTTTACGGGCCATCAGATACATGGGGGTGGAGGCGCGGATGGTGGTTACATCGTAGGTTTCAAGGTGGTAGATAACGTCGCGCACCGCATCCAGACCTTCTTGCACCGTAAAGTGGATTTCATGGTGCACGGTGCCGATATGCTTGGCCACGTCTTGGGCTGCCAGCAAGTCTGGCGAGCCTTTGAGGCCAACGGCAAAGGAGTGCAGCCGGGGCCACCAGGCCTGGCTTTGGTCGTCGTCTTCGATGCGCCGCTCGGCGTGGCGCTGGGCCAGGGCCGAGATAACGGACGAGTCCAGGCCGCCTGAGAGCAGCACGCCGTAGGGCACGTCGGACATCAACTGGCGTTTGACGGCGGCGTCCAGGGCGTCGCGCAGCTCGGTGACGCTGCTCTGGTTACTCTCGACCGCCTCAAAGCTTTGCCAGTCGCGCTGGTAGTAGCGTTTTATCTCGCCGTCCTTGGACGACAGGTAATGGCCGGGAGGGAAGGTCTCCACCCGGTTGCACACCGGGGTCAGGGCCTTGAGCTCGGAGGCCACATAGAAGTTGCCGTCTTTGTCCCAGCCGATGTAAAGCGGGATGATGCCCATGTGGTCGCGGCCGATAAGATAGCTGTTGTCGGTGGCGTCATAGAGCACGAAGGCAAAGATGCCGTTGAGCTCATCCAGGAAGGCTTCGCCCTTTTCCTGATACAGTGCCAGGATCACTTCGCAGTCAGACTCGGTCTGGAACGGGTATTTGTCCTGGTACTGCTTGCGGATGGCCTTGTGGTTGTAAATCTCACCATTTACGGCCAACACATTATTCTTCTCGGCATTCAACAGCGGCTGGGCACCATTATTCATGTCGACAATGGCCAGGCGCTCGTGGGCAATGATGGCGTTATTGTCTGCATAGATACCGGACCAGTCGGGGCCACGGTGGCGCATGCGCTTGGACATCTCAAGGGCGGTTTTACGCAGCTCTTGAGGGTCGGTCTTAAGATCCAGAATACCGAAGATAGAACACATGTTAATTCCTGCTAGAAAAGAGTTATCTCATAGGGGGGTTGTGTACACCGTTGTTGATGACCTCTCGACCTTGCCATTGCCCATCAACCTTGGCAAGCGGGGAAAGTGGCCAAATGGCAATATTCCTTACCAAGAGCTGGGATCCGGTCGACTTTTACGGCGCAGAAAGGATGACAAGCGGCTGATATTCGGGTAATGATGAGCCTCGGCCAGTTCAGGCCTTTTGGTTCGGAGCAAACCGTGATCAATGCACCAGGACTCAAGCTAATGCTTATCGCTTCCAGCCCCTTGTGGTTGGCGTCCTGCAGTGACAAAAACGTCACCGCTACCGTAACCTCCCCCAATCAATTCTATAAAGCCGTGGTGATGGTGCGAACCTGTGGTGAGCAACCGGTCACCGAGGTGATGCTCGAGCCTCAGTCATTCTGGCATTTTGCCAACCACCAGCTGGTGTGGGCCGCCAAGGTGCCGCCGTCCGAGATCTCGGTCAGCTGGAAGGGTGATAAGCAGCTCAATGTCAGCTACCCCCAAGCCACCACCGTAACCCAGTCCAAGGCTTTGTCCATGGGGGTTGCCCTGGAATTCAATTCCCTTAACGGCGAAGGCTCAGGCCAGACCGCCGTCGCCACCGGCGCTGCCGGGGTTTAACGGTTCGCCGCAGCGCCGGCACAGATACCGCTCGCCTCTTAATACCTTGTTATGCCGCCTGATGGTCAGCTGATGCTGGCGACAGCCACAGTGGTAGCTAAAGGTTTGTTCCTGCACGTCAAAATCATGGGTGCGCTTAGCTGGCAGGCCAAAGAGCCCGGTCATTAGCCCCTGCCATTGGGGGCCGTGGGGTTGGATGCGGGGTCCATGGAGTTGCCAGGCCAGCCAGTGGGCTACTTCATGGGGCACCACTTCGTCGATAAAGGCCTGATGGTTGGCAAGGTACATGGCGCGGTTAAAACGCAGCAGGCCCTTACCCATATGGGCCTGGCCAGCGGCCCGGCCACGCAGATCCAAGGTGACCCGTGGGCGGCTAAAACGGCGGCCAAATTGCGCTTCGGCTTTTTGAAAACAGGCCTCTACGGCCCGGTCCAACACTTCTTTGCTCACCCTTTACCTTTCTTTGCGCTTTAGTTGCATCCTTGTGAGGTCAGATGGGGACAACCACTCCACCTGATAAGGAATTCCCATGCGACACCTGCTGCTCTCCTTTGCCGGCGTCATGGCGCTGACGGCCTGTTGCAGTTGCGACCGCCAGGGGCGCAACGACGGCCCCGATGATAATGGCCCCAGCACCTACTTTTCCACTTACATCACCAGTGATGGCTCCAAACGCTTTGTGTTCAGCCAGGAAATGGCCGGCGGCCATGGCCGTCAGGGTGGGCCTGGAGGCGGTATGGGAGGCCCTGGTGGTGGCCGTGGTGGCCCGCAAGACGGGGCGGGAGGCGGCGGTAAAAGAGGCGGCGATGACAGCGATCAGAGCGTGGATCTTAGTGACCAGGTGAACCAGAAATTGCTGGATACCGGTTATTGCCGCTCCGGCTATATGGAGTTGGATAACGCCCGGGCCGGGCGCTTTCAACGCCTGACCGGTGAATGCAACGAAACAGCCACCGACGCGGACCGCAAACAGTTCCCCAATGTGGGTAACAGCCGCCTCGAAGATCTGGGGCGTTAACACTATTTAACAATTGTTGGTGAAGGCTCAGGGCAAAATGGTTTTTATTTGCCTTTGAGTTAGTTATGTCTTTGAAAGCATGGGCGACTCCCCTGACTATCGGGGGTTTTGTCATTTCAGCGGTCACCGGTGTGGTGATCTTTTTCCACATCAATATCGGTTTGGTACGCCCGGCCCACGAGTGGCTGAGCTGGCTGATGATCCTGGGGGTGGTGTTCCACCTGGCGCTGCACTGGAAGGGCTTTAAAGGCTACTTCAGGAAGGGGCTGGCGCTGGGCATCATCCTGTTGTGCCTGGTACTGACCGGCGCCTCCATGGTGCCCATGGCCAAGCCGCAGGGCGGTGGCGGCCGCGGCGCCATATTCCAGGCCGTTGGGCTGCTGACCCAGGCGCCCCTTAGCACCCTGGCGCCGGTGTTGGGCCAATCGCTGGATGATGTCACTGCCACCTTGAAAAAGAGTGGTTTTGAGGTCGTAAGCCCGGCCCAGAATCTTGAGGGGCTGGCTCGCCAGCAGGGGAAGCGGGGGACCGATCTCTTGGTGCTGTTGATGCCTAAGGGCAAGGGCCGATAAGGCCAATAAAAAAGGCGCCCATCGGGCGCCTTTTTTGATGCTTGCAGCTTACTTGAGGCCGGCAGCCTGACGCAGGGCGTCGGCTTTGTCGGTGCGCTCCCAGGGGAACTCGTCGCGGCCAAAGTGGCCATAGGCGGCGGTCGGCTGGTAGATAGGCTTGTTGAGATCCAGCATCTGGATAAGGCCGTAAGGGCGCAGATCGAAGTGCTCGCGAACCAGGGCGTCGATCTTTTCCTCGGCAATTTTGCCGGTGCCGAAGGTTTCCACGGAGATGGAAGTGGGTTCGGCCACGCCGATGGCGTAGGAAACCTGGATCTCACAGCGGTCAGCCAGGCCGGCAGCCACGATGTTTTTGGCAACGTAGCGGGCAGCGTAGGCAGCGGAGCGGTCAACCTTGGACGGATCTTTACCGGAGAAGGCGCCGCCACCATGACGGGCCATGCCGCCGTAGGTATCAACGATGATCTTACGGCCGGTCAGGCCGCAGTCGCCCATGGGGCCGCCAATCACGAAGTTACCGGTGGGGTTGATGAAGTATTTGGTCTTGTCGGTCAGCCACTCTTCTGGCAGAACCGGCTTGATGATGTGCTCCATCACCGCTTCGCGCAGGGTAGGCTGGTCGATGTCGGGGCTGTGCTGGGTAGACAGTACCACGGCGTCGATGGCCACCGGCTTGCCGTCTTCGTAGACGAAGGTCACCTGAGACTTGGCGTCGGGGCGCAGCCAGGACAGTTCCTTGGACTTACGCACGTGGGCCTGGCGCTTAACCAGACGGTGGGCGTAAGTGATAGGGGCAGGCATCAGCACGTCGGTTTCGTTGGACGCGTAGCCGAACATCAGGCCTTGGTCGCCAGCACCCTGCTCGTAAGGGTCTTTGCGGTCAACGCCCATGGCGATGTCGGGGGATTGCTTGCCGATGGCATTCAGTACGGCACAGCTGTCACCGTCAAAGCCCATGTCTGAACTGGTGTAGCCGATCTCGCGAACGGTCTTACGGGCCAGGGCTTCGATGTCTACCCAGGCGGAGGTGGTGATCTCACCACCGACGATAACCATACCGGTTTTGACGTAGGTCTCACAGGCAACCCGGGCTTTCGGGTCCTGGGCCAGGATAGCGTCAAGGACGGCGTCGGAGATTTGGTCGGCGATCTTATCAGGATGGCCTTCAGAAACGGACTCGGAAGTAAACAGACGTCTGGTCATTTCCCACTCAACTCATTGAATGTCGGTAAGAAAAGCGCGGCCTCACGGTTAGTGGCGCCACGCCCCAAAATTAAGGCGGCGATATTACACAGATGGCCGTCTAGACTCCAGTACTTCTGTGCAAAAATTCCCCGGCCTGTGACCCTCACCATTAAAGCCCATCGCGCCGCAACATGAAAGGCGCAACTGATTTGCCCCCGGGGCTACAAATGGGCGAAACTAAGGCCGATTTTTTACCCTGTGTACGGACCCATCCAGGAGACATTGATGCCCTCCCGTCGCCAGCTCGCCAATGCCATCCGCGCCCTCTCTATGGACGCGGTCCAGAAAGCCAAATCCGGTCACCCCGGCGCCCCTATGGGGATGGCTGATATTGCTGAAGTGCTGTGGAACGATTACCTGAGCCACAACCCCCAGAACCCCCAGTGGTTTGACCGTGACCGCTTCGTGCTGTCCAACGGCCATGGCTCCATGCTTATCTATTCCCTGCTGCACCTCTCTGGCTACGATCTGGGTATCGACGACCTCAAACAGTTCCGCCAACTGCACAGCCGCACCCCGGGCCACCCCGAGTACGGCTACGCCCCCGGTGTAGAAACCACCACCGGCCCCCTGGGCCAGGGCATCACCAATGCCGTGGGCATGGCCATCGCCGAGAAGAGCCTGGCGGCCCAGTTCAACCGCCCCGGCCACGACATCGTCAACCACTTCACCTACGCCTTCTTGGGCGACGGCTGCTTGATGGAAGGTATCTCCCACGAAGCCTGCTCCCTGGCCGGCACCCTGGGCCTTGGCAAGCTGATTGCCTTCTATGACGACAACGGCATCTCCATCGACGGCCACGTTGAAGGCTGGTTTACCGACGACACCGCCAAGCGTTTTGAAGCCTACGGCTGGCAAGTGGTGCGGGACGTGGACGGCCACTCCTCTGACGCCATCAAGGCTGCTATTGAAGAAGCGCGCAGCGACTTGACCCGCCCAACCCTTATCATCACCAAAACCATCATCGGTTTCGGTAGCCCCAATAAGGCCGGCAGCCACGACTGCCACGGCGCCCCCCTGGGTGACGACGAAATTAAAGCCGCGCGCGAATTCCTCAAGTGGGACTATGCGCCTTTTGAAATTCCGGCCGACATCTACGCCGGTTGGGACGCCAAAGAAAAAGGCACCAAGGTCGAGAGCGACTGGAACGCCAAGTTCGACGCCTATGAAGCCGCCTTCCCTGAGCTGGCTGCTGAATTTGTTCGCCGCCAAAACGGTGAGTTGCCGGCCGATTTTGCCGCCAAGGCCGAGGCCTACATCCAGGCCTGCCAGGAAAAAGGCGAGAAGATTGCTACCCGTAAGGCGTCCCAGAACGCCATCGAAGCCTATGCCGCTTTGTTGCCAGAATTCATGGGCGGCTCTGCCGACTTGGCCGGTTCCAACCTGACCCTGTGGTCTGGCTCCAAACCGCTGACCAAAGACGATGCCTCCGGCAACTACATTTGGTACGGGGTGCGCGAGTTCGGCATGAGCGCCATCATGAACGGTATCGCCCTGCACGGCGGTTTCATTCCTTACGGCGCCACCTTCCTAATGTTTATGGAATACGCCCGTAACGCCGTGCGCATGGCTGCGCTAATGAAGCAGCGCAGCATCTTCGTTTACACCCACGATTCTATCGGCCTGGGTGAAGACGGCCCCACCCACCAGCCGGTGGAGCAAGTGGCCAGCCTGCGCCTGACCCCCAACATGAGCACCTGGCGCCCGGCCGACACCGTCGAAAGCGCCGTGGCTTGGTTGCACGCCGTTGAGCGCGCCGATGGCCCCACCGCCCTTATCTTCAGCCGCCAAAACCTGCCTTGCCTGCCCCGCAGCGCCCAGCAGATAGCCGATGTGCGTAAAGGCGGTTACATCATCAAGGACAGCGAAGGCACCCCGGAGATCATCCTCATTGCCACCGGCTCCGAAGTGGAGCTGGCACTGAACGCTGCCGAGGTATTGGCCGGTAAAGGCCGCGCCGTGCGCGTGGTGTCCATGCCTGCTACCGATGTCTTCGATGCCCAGAGCAAAGAATACAAAGAGTCGGTGCTGCCGGCGGCCGTTACCAAGCGGGTGGCTATCGAAGCCCTTATCGCCGACTACTGGTACAAGTACGTGGGCCTGAACGGCGCTGTGGTGGGCATGACCACCTTCGGTGAATCGGCCCCGGCCGGTGAGCTGTTCAAGCTGTTCGGCTTTACCGTCGAGAACGTCGTCAGCGTTGCTGAGGGCCTGTAAGGTAGCAAAGGCAGGCCGGTGGCCTGCCTTTTTTCAAGGAAGCACATGAGCTATTCGGTTGCCATCAATGGCTTTGGGCGCATCGGCCGTGCCGTGCTGCGCGCTCTTTTTGAACGCAACCTGCTGGGCGAGCTGAAGGTAGTGGCGGTGAACGACCTTGCCGAACCTGCTGCTATGGCCCACCTGTTCAAATACGACTCCACCCATGGCCGCCTGGATGCGCCCATGCGCCTGGAAGGTTCCACCTTTTATCTTGGCGAGCATGCCATCGAGTTGCTGAGCGAACCTGATCCGGAAAAACTGCCTCTGGCGGATGTGGACTTGGTTATCGATTGCACCGGTATGATTCGCCACCATCTCGACGCCGAGGCTTACTTGCTGGCTGGCGCCAAGAAGGTGCTGCTGTCAAACCCCGCTGACGAGGGCGTGGACGCCACCGTGGTGATGGGGGTTAACGACGGCGAGCTTAAAGCCAGCCATCGTATCGTCTCCAACGCCTCTTGCACCACCAACTGCCTGGTGCCGGTGGTACAGCTGCTGGATGAGGCCTTTGGCATAGAGCGGGGCCTGATCACCTCCATCCATGCCGCCATGAACGACCAGCAGGTGCTGGACAGCTACCAGCCCAACCTGCGCCTGAGCCGGGCCATGAGCCAGTCGATGGTGCCGGTGGATACCCAACTGGGCCGAGGTGTTGGCCGGGTACTGCCCAAGTTCAAAGACAAGTTCGAGGCGATCTCGGTGCGGGTGCCCACCATTAACGTGTCGGCCCTGGACTTGAGCCTGCAGATGGCTGGCGAAGTGACGGTGGACGCCGTCAACGCCCTGTTGCAGCAGGCCGCCCTTGGTCGCTTTAAGGGCATTTTGGAATTCACCACGGCGCCGCTGGTGTCGGTGGACCACAACCATAACCCCCATTCGGTGATCGTCGACGGCACCCAAACCCGGGTGACCGATGGCAGCCTGCTGAAGTTGCTGCTGTGGTTCGACAATGAATGGGGCTTTGCCAACCGGTTGGTGGACACCGCCCACTGCTGGCTCTCAAAACCTGTTAACTGATTATTCTCTGCGAGGATGCACTGATGGCCGTCATCAAGATGACAGACCTGGATCTGGCCGGTAAAAAGGTCCTGATCCGCGAAGATCTCAACGTGCCCGTCAAGGACGGCAAAGTCACTTCCGACGCCCGTATCCAGGCGGCGCTGCCCACCATTCAACTGGCCCTGGACCAAGGCGCCAAGGTGCTGGTGATGAGCCACCTGGGCCGCCCGGAAGAAGGCGTCTTTGACGAAGAAAGCTCTTTGCAGCCGGTGGCCGACTACCTGCAGGATCTGTTGGGTGTGCCGGTGCGCCTGGTGCGCGACTATCTCGGTGGCGTTGATGCCAAAGCCGGGGAAGTGGTGCTGCTGGAGAACGTGCGCTTTAACAAGGGCGAGAAGAAAGACGACGAGACCCTGGCCAAGCAATACGCTGCCCTTTGCGACGTATTCGTGATGGACGCCTTTGGCACCGCTCACCGCGCTCAGGCCTCCACCCACGGCGTGGGTAAGTTTGCCGCTGTGGCCTGCGCCGGTCCTTTGCTGGCTGCCGAACTGGACGCCCTTGGCAAGGCCCTGAAAGCCCCTCAGCGCCCGCTGGTGGCTATCGTTGCTGGCTCCAAGGTCTCAACCAAGCTGGATGTGCTGAACAGCCTTTCGACCATCTGCGACCAGATCATCGTCGGCGGCGGCATCGCCAATACCTTCCTGGCGGCAGCCGGCAAGCCCATGGGTAAATCCCTTTATGAGGCCGACCTGCTCGATACCGCCCGCGCCCTGATGGACAAAGTGGCCATTCCGCTGCCCACCGATGTGGTGGTGGCCAAGGCCTTTAGTGAGGACGCCGAAGCCACCATCAAGGCGGCTGAGGACGTTAGCGATGACGACATGATCCTCGACATTGGCCCCGACAGCGCCAAGGCCCTGGCTGAGCTTTTGAAATCTGCCAAAACCATCCTCTGGAATGGCCCGGTAGGGGTATTCGAGTTCGACCAGTTCGGTAAAGGCACCGAGGTGCTGGCCAAGGCCATTGCCGAGTCTGACGCCTTTTCCATTGCCGGTGGTGGCGACACCCTGGCCGCCATCGACAAGTACGGCATCAAGAGCCAGGTATCCTACATTTCTACCGGCGGCGGCGCCTTCCTCGAGTTTGTCGAGGGCAAGGTACTGCCGGCAGTGGCCATGCTGGAAAGTCGCGGCTGAGTAAAGGCTGACACAGCAGGATAAGGCGGCGCCTGGCGTCGCCTTGTTTTGTTAGACTCATTCAAACGATTACATAAGAGGGGAGCAGGCAGCTTCCCACACCATAAGGAGATTAGAAACATGGCCCTGATTTCACTACGTCAACTACTGGACCATGCAGCCGAGCACAGCTATGGCCTGCCTGCTTTCAACGTCAACAACCTCGAACAGATGCGCGCCATCATGGAAGCGGCCGATAAAATGGACGCCCCGGTGATCGTGCAGGCCTCTGCCGGTGCCCGCAAATACGCCGGCGCCCCCTTCCTGCGCCACCTCATTCTGGCGGCCATTGAAGAATTCCCGCATATCCCGGTGTGTATGCACCAGGACCACGGCACCAGCCCGGCTGTGTGCCAGCGCTCCATCCAACTGGGTTTCAGCTCGGTGATGATGGACGGCTCTTTGAAAGACGACGGTAAAACCCCGGCCGACTGGGATTACAACGTTGATGTCACCAAGCGCACCGTAGATATGGCCCACGCTTGCGGCGTGTCTGTGGAAGGTGAGCTGGGTGTGCTGGGCAGCCTGGAAACCGGCACCGCCGGTGAAGAAGACGGCATCGGCGCCGAAGGCGTGCTGGACCACAGCCAACTGCTGACCGACCCGGAAGAAGCGGCCCAGTTCGTGAAACTGACCCACGTTGATGCCTTGGCCATCGCCATCGGTACCAGCCACGGCGCCTACAAGTTCAGCCGCCCGCCGTCAGGAGATATCCTGGCCATCGAGCGCATCAAGGAAATTCACCGCCGCATCCCCAACACCCACCTGGTGATGCACGGCTCTTCCTCTGTGCCTCAAGAGTGGCTGAAGGTGATCAACGAGTTTGGCGGCGCCATCCCCGAAACCTACGGTGTGCCGGTTGAAGAAATCGTTGAAGGCATCAAGCACGGTGTGCGCAAGGTGAACATCGATACCGATCTGCGCCTGGCGTCCACCGGTGCCATGCGCCGCGCCATGGCTCAAAAGCCCAGCGAATTCGACCCCCGTAAATTCCTCAAAGCCAGCACCGATGCCATGCGCGATATCTGTATCGCCCGCTACGAGGCGTTCGGCGCGGCCGGCCAAGCCAGCAAGATTAAAGCGCTGTCTCTGGACGCCATGTCCGAGCGCTACGCCAAAGGCGAGCTGGACCCCAAGGTCAACTAAGTACGCAAAAGGCGGCCCAGGCCGCCTTTTTTAATGTCTGCTCTTCACCGCTTGCTCATGGGTTGGATTACGCCATCAAATACCGATAAAAAGCGGGTTTGAGGCCTCAATTTACCCAAAGACTCCTTAAATACCCCCATCAGCCTTGTTAAGCTGGCCGGCATGCTGCTTGATGCCTTGGTTTTGCTCATTCTTATCTTGTTGATCGAGCCGATAAATAACAGGGTTTTCGAATGTACACTCAGTTTTTGAGTTTTAAGGGTAGCTAAGGCACACTTTACCCGCTTTTGCAGAGGAGAGGTTTTATGAAGTTGAAGTACAGCCTGCCTGTGTTGGCGATGCTTGTCGCCCAGGCTGCCCACGCCGATGACGCGGCCACCGCCCCAGGTGAAAAAAAGACTTGGAAAGGGTCGATGGAGCTGGGGGTGCTGGTAACCTCCGGGAACAGCAAATCCACCAATATCAACGGTAAGCTCAACGTTACCCAAGATATGGAGCATTGGCGTAATACCTACAACCTGGAATCTCTCTATACCGATTCTGACGAGGAAACCACCGCCGAGCGTTACCGTGGCGCTGTGCAGGGTGACTATAAATTCAACGACAAAGAATTTTGGTACGTTCGCGGCGCTTACGAGAAGGACCGCTTCTCCGGTTACGATTACCAGAGCAGCGTCTCTACCGGTTACGGTAACCGCTTCTGGCAGGTCGAAGATGGTTCCTTTTTTGAAGCGTCCGCCGGTATCGGTTATCGCAGCAACGAAATTGACCGCGACAGCAGCGATTACCAAGAAGGGGACGAGTCTGACCGTGGCGCCATTGGCCGCCTGGCGGCTAAATTTGAGTATCACCTCACCGACACCTCGCTGTTCCGCCAGGAGCTGAACACCGAGATTGGCCTGGAAGACGGTAACTCCATTACCGAGTCCGTGACCTCGCTGCAGGCCAACGTGATGGGCAACCTGGCCATGAAGGTGTCCTACCGCATCAAGTACACCTCGGATGTGCCGGCAGATACCGAAAAGACAGATACTGAGACGTCGTTCACACTGCTGTATAGTTTTTAGGCAAAAGCGGCGAAAGCCGCTTTTTTTGTGCCTATGACTGTCAATATTTTGACTATGCTTGTTTAACTGGTGTTACACCAGGGGCAAGACGACGAGCATAATCAATTACTTACCAATTCATCTCGCCGTCCAAATTCAAGGATATGAATCCGCGATAGTGCGAGGTGGGTTATGCAACGCTTTACTGTTCAGGCTGATGGGCTGCTGACCAATGTGAAAGGTCAGGTATGGGTTGAACAGGCCGACGGGTCAAGGGTGCAGCTGTTCGAGGGCGACCGGGTCGTCAAGGGCACCGAACTTTTCATCACCGACGGTGCCAGTTTTGAGCTGCAGCAGGATAACGGCGGCCAAGCCGAATATGCTGCCTCACCCGACATTAATGTGGAGATGCCCGGCCAGCAGGAGTTCAGTGCTGCCAGCAATGCCTCGGAGCAGGCCAAGCTGCAACAGGCGATCCTCGAAGGGTTAGACCCCACCCAATTGTTTGAAGCCTCCGCTGCTGGCGCTGCACCGGCCGCCGGGGCTGGTGGTGGCGGTGGGGATTCCGGTTTCGTGACCGTGTCACGGACTGGCAGCGAATTATTGGCAGACGCGGGCTACGCGACTGCTGGAAATCCAGGGGAAGGTGGGCCGGTTCCGGCCGAAGCCGATCAGCTGATATTAGAAGCGGACAACACAGCACCCGTCGCTCAGCCTGATCAAGCCTTGTTACAAGAAGACCTGATAACCAACGTAACAGGCTCCTTGCTTGCAAACGACAGCGATGCCGATGGCGATACTCTTGCCGTTACCCTGGTCAACGGCTCTGCTGTCACTACTGTCAGCGGCCAGTTCGGTACCTTGAGCTGGACCGCTGACGGCAATTTTTCCTACCAGCTCAATAACGAGCAAGTCCAATCTCTGGCTCAGGGTGAAACCCTGACCGAAACCTTTACCTACCAGATCAGTGACGGCAACGGCGGCACCTCTACTTCGACCCTGACTGTTGTTATTCAAGGCACCAACGATGCCCCTGTAGCCACCGCCAACCTCAATGGGGTCAGTGAAGACGGCCCCTTGAGTGCCCAAGGCAACATGATCACCGACGACGACGGTGCCGGGGTGGACAGCGATATCGATAACGGCGCCCAGCTCAGTATTCAATCGGTCAGCGGCGATACCAGCGGCTCGGTCCAGGGGCAATTTGGCACTCTGGTGTGGAACAGCGACGGTACCTACAGCTACAACCTCGATAACTCCTTGGCGGCGGTGCAGGGCCTGAGCGAAGGCGAGTCCCTGACTGATACCTTCAGCTACACTCTGACCGACGAGTTCGGTGCCACTTCCATTGCCACCCTGACCATTACCATCAACGGCACCGACGATGGCGTTACTCTCACTGGCCTGGATGTAGAAGGTGGCGAGCAGGTGGTGAGTGAGGCCAACCTTAGTGATGGTTCCAACCCCGACGCAGCCAGCCTCACCCAGAACGGCAGTTTTGGCGTCAATGCTCCTGATGGCCTGGCAAACATCACCATCAATGGTATCAACGTGGTGGTCAATGGCCAGTACCTGGGCGGCACTATTCAGGTGGTTGGCCAATATGGGGTGTTGACCATCACCGGTTTTGACGGCACTAACGTGCAGTACAGCTACCAGCTGACCGGCGCCGCTGATCACAGCGGTGGCGATGTGCTTGACCAATTCGCAGTGGTGGTGACCGACGTCGACGGCTCCACTGCCAATGGCAGCCTGGATGTGGCGATCAAGGACGACGTGCCGAGCGCGGTGAACGACGTCAACAGCGTCACCGAAGATGGCCCGCTGAGTGCCACCGGCAACGTACTGACCAGCAATGACACCCAAGGGGCGGATGGCGCCAGCGTCAGCACCGTCGGCACCTTCACCGGCCTGTACGGCACCTTGGTCTTGAATAGCGACGGTAGCTACACCTACACCCTCAACAACAACCTGGCGGCAGTGCAAGGGCTGAGTGAAGGGGAGACCCTCACTGATACCTTCAACTACAGCCTGGTGGATGGCGACGGCGACACCAGCGGTGCCACCCTGACCATCACCATCAACGGTGCCAATGACGGGGTAACACTGAGCGACCTGGATGTCGAAGGTGGCGAGCAAGTGGTGTTCGAAGCCAACCTGGCCACGGGCTCAGCGCCGGACAGCGGCGCGCTGGCCCAAAGCGGTAGCTTTAGCTTCGAGAGCGTGGATGGCCTGCAAAGCATCAGTATCGGTGGCCAGAGCTTCACCCTGGCCGAGCTGCAAGCGTTGGCGGGCAGCAACGCCGTGCTGACCACCGCCTATGGCACCTTGACCCTGACCAGCTTCAGTGGCGACGCCAGCGGCGGCACCATCAGCTACACCTACACCCTGACCGGGCAGGTGGATAACGATACCCAAAACGGCGCCACCGGCGATGGCTACACCGACAGCTTCGCGGTGGTGGTGACCGACGTTGACGGCTCCACTGCCAATGGCAGCCTGGATATGGCGATCAACGACGACGTACCGCAAGCGGTAGATGATATTGCCAGCCAAGGCGCGGAAGATGCGGCAGTTATCTACAACGTCCTGAGTAACGACACCCTCGGCGCCGATGGTGCGAGCCTGACCGGCGCGGTGCTGACCCAAGGCAGCGGCAGCGTCGCCTTCAACAGCGACGGCACCGTCACCTACACCCCGGCGGCCGGTGAAGAAGGGACAGTGATCATCACCTACACCCTGACCGACGGCGACGGTGATACCGACCAGGCCACACTGACCATCACCCTCGGTGACGATTCCACCCCGACCTTGAGCGTGGACGATGCCCAGCTGGATGAAACCGGCGGGCTGGACAGCAACACCTATAACTTCAGTGCCAGCTACGGCAACGACAGTGCCGGTACCCTGAGCCTGAGCGCCGCCAATGCCACCTGGGACAGCACCACCCAAACCCTGACCGCCAACAACGGCGACTGGCAGATCGTGGTCAACAACGACGGCACCTACACCGTGACCCAGTTGCAGGCCATGAGCCACCCGGACAACACCAACCCGAATGACCCTATCGTGGTCAACGTGACCATGGTGGTGACCGACAACGAAGGCGATCCGGCCCAAGACACCTTCAGCGTCACCTTCTTGGACGATGGCCCGGTGGCCGTGAATGACGTGACCAGCCAAGGCGCGGAAGATGCGGCAGTTATCTACAACGTCCTGAGTAACGACACCCTCGGCGCCGACGGTGCGAGCCTGACCGGCGCGGTGCTGACCCAAGGCAGCGGCAGCGTCGCCTTCAACAGCGACGGCACCGTCACCTACACCCCGGCGGCTGGCGAAGAAGGGACAGTGATCATCACCTACACCCTGACCGACGGCGACGGTGATACCGACCAGGCCACACTGACCATCACCCTCGGTGACGACTCCACCCCGACCTTGAGCGTGGAAGATGCCCAGCTGGATGAAACCGGCGGGCTGGACAGTAACACCTATAACTTCAGCGCCAGTTACGGCAACGACAGTGCCGGTACCCTGAGCCTGAGCGCCGCCAATGCCACCTGGGACAGCACCACCCAAACCCTGACCGCCAACAACGGCGACTGGCAGATCGTGGTCAACAACGACGGCACCTACACCGTGACCCAGTTGCAGGCCATGAGCCACCCGGACAACACCAACCCGAATGACCCTATCGTGGTCAACGTGACCATGGTGGTGACCGACAACGAAGGTGATCCGGCCCAAGACACCTTCAGCGTCACCTTCTTGGACGATGGCCCGGTGGCCGTGAATGACGTGACCAGCCAAGGCGCGGAAGATGCGGCAGTTATTTACAACGTCCTGAGTAACGACACCCTCGGCGCCGATGGTGCGAGCCTGACCGGCGCGGTGCTGACCCAAGGCAGCGGCAGCGTCGCCTTCAACAGCGACGGCACCGTCACCTACACCCCGGCGGCTGGCGAAGAAGGGACAGTGATCATCACCTACACCCTGACCGACGGCGACGGTGATACCGACCAGGCCACACTGACCATCACCCTCGGTGACGATTCCACCCCGACCTTGAGCGTGGACGATGCCCAGCTGGATGAAACCGGCGGGCTGGACAGCAACACCTATAACTTCAGTGCCAGCTACGGCAACGACAGTGCCGGCACCCTGAGCCTGAGCGCCGCCAATGCCACCTGGGACAGCACCACCCAAACCCTGACCGCCAACAACGGCGACTGGCAGATCGTGGTCAACAACGACGGCACCTACACCGTGACCCAGTTGCAGGCCATGAGCCACCCGGACAACACCAACCCGAACGACTCAATCGTGGTCAACGTGACCATGGTGGTGACCGACAACGAAGGCGATCCGGCCCAAGACACCTTCAGCGTCACTTTCTTGGATGATGGCCCGGTGGCCGTGAATGACGTGACCAGCCAAGGCGCGGAAGATGCGGCAGTTATTTACAACGTCCTGAGTAACGACACCCTCGGCGCCGACGGTGCGAGCCTGACCGGCGCGGTGCTGACCCAAGGCAGCGGCAGCGTCGCCTTCAACAGCAATGGCACCGTCACCTACACCCCGGCGGCTGGCGAAGAAGGGACAGTGATCATCACCTACACCCTGACCGACGGCGACGGTGATACCGACCAGGCCACACTGACCATCACCCTCGGTGACGACTCCACCCCGACCTTGAGCGTGGACGATGCCCAGCTGGATGAAACCGGCGGGCTGGACAGTAACACCTATAACTTCAGCGCCAGCTACGGCAACGACAGTGCCGGCACCCTGAGCCTGAGCGCCGCCAATGCCACCTGGGACAGCACCACCCAAACCCTGACCGCCAACAACGGCGACTGGCAGATCGTGGTCAACAACGACGGCACCTACACCGTGACCCAGTTGCAGGCCATGAGCCACCCGGACAACACCAACCCGAATGACCCTATCGTGGTCAACGTGACCATGGTGGTGACCGACAACGAAGGCGATCCGGCCCAAGACACCTTCAGCGTCACCTTCTTGGATGATGGCCCGGTGGCCGTGAATGACGTGACCAGCCAAGGCGCGGAAGATGCGGCAGTTATCTACAACGTCCTGAGTAACGACACCCTCGGCGCCGACGGTGCGAGCCTGACCGGCGCGGTGCTGACCCAAGGCAGCGGCAGCGTCGCCTTCAACAGCGACGGCACCGTCACCTACACCCCGGCGGCTGGCGAAGAAGGGACAGTGATCATCACCTACACCCTGACCGACGGCGACGGTGATACCGACCAGGCCACACTGACCATCACCCTCGGTGATGACTCCACCCCGACCTTGAGCGTGGACGATGCCCAGCTGGATGAAACCGGCGGGCTGGACAGCAACACCTATAACTTCAGTGCCAGCTACGGCAACGACAGTGCCGGCACCCTGAGCCTGAGCGCCGCCAATGCCACCTGGGACAGCACCACCCAAACCCTGACCGCCAACAACGGCGACTGGCAGATCGTGGTCAACAACGACGGCACCTACACCGTGACCCAGTTGCAGGCCATGAGCCACCCGGACAACACCAACCCGAATGACCCTATCGTGGTCAACGTGACCATGGTGGTGACCGACAACGAAGGCGATCCGGCCCAAGACACCTTCAGCGTCACTTTCTTGGATGATGGCCCGGTGGCCGTGAATGACGTGACCAGCCAAGGCGCGGAAGATGCGGCAGTTATCTACAACGTCCTGAGTAACGACACCCTCGGCGCCGACGGTGCGAGCCTGACCGGCGCGGTGCTGACCCAAGGCAGCGGCAGCGTCGCCTTCAACAGCGACGGCACCGTCACCTACACCCCGGCGGCTGGCGAAGAAGGGACAGTGATCATCACCTACACCCTGACCGACGGCGACGGTGATACCGACCAGGCCACACTGACCATCACCCTCGGTGATGACTCCACCCCGACCTTGAGCGTGGACGATGCCCAGTTGGATGAAACCGGCGGGCTGGACAGTAACACCTATAACTTCAGTGCCAGCTACGGCAACGACAGTGCCGGCACCCTGAGCCTGAGCGCCGCCAATGCCACCTGGGACAGCACCACCCAAACCCTGACCGCCAACAACGGCGACTGGCAGATTGTGGTCAACAACGACGGCACCTACACCGTGACCCAGTTGCAGGCCATGAGCCACCCGGACAACACCAACCCGAATGACCCTATCGTGGTCAACGTGACCATGGTGGTGACCGACAACGAAGGCGATCCGGCCCAAGACACCTTCAGCGTCACCTTCCTGGACGATGGCCCGGTGGCCGTGAATGACGTGACCAGCCAAGGCGCGGAAGATGCGGCGGTTATCTACAACGTCCTGAGTAACGACACCCTCGGCGCCGACGGTGCGAGCCTGACCGGCGCGGTGCTGACCCAAGGCAGCGGCAGCGTCGCCTTCAACAGCGACGGCACCGTCACCTACACCCCGGCAGCCGGTGAAGAAGGCACGGTGATCATCACCTACACCCTGACCGACGGCGACGGTGATACCGACCAGGCCACACTGACCATCACCCTCGGTGACGATTCCACCCCGACCTTGAGCGTGGACGATGCCCAGCTGGATGAAACCGGCGGGCTGGACAGCAACACCTATAACTTCAGCGCCAGCTACGGCAACGACAGTGCCGGCACCCTGAGCCTGAGCGCCGCCAATGCCACCTGGGACAGCACCACCCAAACCCTGACCGCCAACAACGGCGACTGGCAGATCGTGGTCAACAACGACGGCACCTACACCGTGACCCAGTTGCAGGCCATGAGCCACCCGGACAACACCAACCCGAACGACCCAATCGTGGTCAACGTGACCATGGTGGTGACCGACAACGAAGGCGATCCGGCCCAAGATAATTTCACTGTGACCTTCCTGGACGATGGCCCCACCGTGGACATGGACAGTTTCTCCGTGGATAACCAGGCTGGCCTTTATACCGGAACTTGGACAGTGGACAGCGGCACCGATGGCTTTAGCAGTGATCCGCTCCACCTGCTCAATTCTGCCCAGGGGATCAACGTCAACCTGCTTAGCGACCTGGGGGAAAATGCCGATGTCAGCCGGGTAGATATCTACAATGGCAGCGACTACGTCGGCGAGCAGTTGACCGTTCAATACGACGGTCAAACCTTCTTCACCTTGCTGATGAAGGCTGATGGCACGTACGAATTCAATCTGGTTACACCCAACCCCAGTAGTACCGAGCAGGTCACCTTCAACCAAAACATAGGTGCTCACCGCGCCGTGTTGTGGGCCGAAGAAATTCTGCTGAAAAGCTCTCCGACCGCAACCTTGGATACCGACATCCGCTTTACTTCGGAGTCCGGATACATCAACACCAGTACTGTTGGCTTGGGGGTGGGAAGCAACTGGCTTGACCCAGGGGAGAGCCTGACAGCCAACTTCTTTAACGGGGACGGCGATGCCGACGCTACCAGCCATTCGACAGTGCAAAAGGCGGTGGATGAGGTGAGCTTGACCTTTAAGGTCAACGGTAGCTCCGCCACCTTGAGCTTTGAACTGCTGGATGCCAATGGCAACGTGCTGGCGACAGTCAGCCATGTCAGCGTATCGGACAGCGGCATTGTGACCATCAATGCTGCTGACGTGGGGATCAGCGACTTCTACGGTGTCAATGTCATCCATGAGAGTGGCAGCGATGTTCGGCTGCTGGGCATGAGTACATCGGTCGAAATATTGCCAGATAGCCAAACCTTGAATTTTGACGTTGAAGTGGTTGATGGTGATGGCGACAGCACCCACAGCCCATTCAACGTGACCATCGACGCTGGGGCTACGCCAGACAGCATCATTATTGTTGGCGACAACAGCTCCGATAATAACGGCAGCTCCACGCCCTTTATCATCGGCTCAGGCTCTGGGCAGGTAACCGGTGGCGACGGTAATGACATTCTGGTTGGGGATGTCGGTGGCACTTCCATCATTACCGTGCCGGGGGCCAACTACAACATCACCCTGCTGGTGGATACCTCTGGCAGCATGAATGACCAGTCCGGCAGTAACATGAGCCGTATGGCTTTGGCGAAAAACGCCCTAGCCAACCTGGCCCATGAGTTGGAAGGCCATTCCGGCACCGTGAATGTGCGCCTGATCCCCTTCTCTTCGACTTTGGGCACCGCCACTACCGTTATGGGTCTTAACAGCAGCAATGTGCAGCTGCTGCTCAATGCCATCGACAACCTTCACGCCAATGGCTCTACCAACTATGAAGCGGCATTCAACGACGCCGTCGCCTGGTTCAACAGCGTCACCGGCGGACAAAGCAGCACAGAAGACTTCATCAACCTGTCGTTCTTCCTGACAGACGGCAACCCCACCGCCTATGGCAATAACCAGGGGCCTGGCGACAGAACCGACTATGAAGTGATGGATCACTCCGTCAATGCTGTCTCTTCCATGCTCAATGGCAATGGTGCAAACCCCATTATCTTCAACGCCATTGGTATCGGTGACGGCGTCAACAGCGATTATCTGCGGTTCTTCGACAATACCGACACCACCGGCCAGGACACTATCCACTTCGGCTGGGGCAACAATGCCAGGGAGGTAACCGGAACCGTTGGGGAGCCTACCATCATCAATACGGCCGAAGATCTTGATGCCGCCTTGCAAGACGGCTTTGACCAGGCCAACCCCAATGCCGTGGGCAGCGACACCCTAATTGGCGGTGAGGGTAACGACATCATCTTCGGTGACGTGCTCAATACCGATTTCCTGTCCTGGGACGGCCACGCAGCCGGTAGCCATGACGGGCAGGGCCTGCAAGCCTTGGTGGACTACCTGCAAAGCGTTAACGGCAGCGCACCAACCGACGAGCAGCTGCGTGACTTTATCCGCTACAACGCCTCAGCCCTGAACGCTGCCGGTGACGAGCGGGGAGGGGATGACGTTATCCAAGGCGGCGCCGGTAACGACCTTATCTTCGGCCAAGGTGGGGATGACCAAATCTCCGGTGGCCAGGGTAATGACCTGATGTTCGGCGGCACCGGTGCTGACCGTTTCAGCTGGCACGCCGGTGAGCAGGGCATTGACCATATCGGGGACTTCAGTGTCGGCGAAGACGCTCTTGATCTGTCACAGCTATTGCAGGGTGAAGAGAGCGGTCAGCTCGACAATTACCTGAGTTTCACGCTGGTTGATGGCAGTACCCATATCAGCATCAATGCCGACGGCGTCGGTGCTGATGTGGACCAAACCATCGTGCTCGACGGGGTGGACCTGACTGCGCTGGGTAACAGCAACAGCGAGATCATTCAGTCCCTGCTGGGCAGTGGCTCACTGATTGTTGATACCACTTCCTCTTCCAGTTCGGCCGTATTGGTACCCGAGACAACTCCCGGTGATACCGACGATCAATTGCACGTTTACATGTAACGGAGCTGGGTATGGGTGTTCATGCTCCACAGTGGAAGGTCTCGCAAGCGCAGCACGTCGATGCCTTGTTGGATGCGTTGCAATGGTTGTTGGCTAAAGAAGGCCGGGCCTTATCGGGCCAGGCCTTGTTGGCCGGGTTGCCACTTGAGCAAGGTTGCCTAACCACCGACAGCTTTCCTCGGGCCGCTGCCCGGGGCGGTTTTGACAGCCAACTGCTGAGCCTGGGCATTGACGATTTGGCGCAGGTGTCGACGCCGGTATTGTTGCTGCTGAACGACAAAGAATGCGTTGTCATTACTGAACTTAAGGGGGACACCGCCACTTGGATGCGTTTCCCCCAGCGTCAGTCCACCACCGCTCCGATACAAGAACTCAAAGCCAACTACATGGGCTACTGCTTTACTCTGCATGCCCTTGATGAGCCGCAGCAGGACCAGCACAAACCTCAGGCTGATAAAAAGCTGTTCTGGCGGACCCTCTGGCAGCGCCGTGGCTTGTATCGGGATGCGTTGCTGGCCTCATGCCTTATTAACTTCTTTGCCCTCGTGGTGCCGCTGTTCATCATGAACGTCTACGACAAAGTGGTGCCCAACCTCGCCTTTGATTCGCTGTGGGTGTTGGCAGCAGGGGCCTTGCTGGCCTTTGCCTTTGACTGCTCATTGCGGCTTATTCGCTCAAAGCTGCTGGACTTGGCCGGGCGCCAGGCCGAGCAGCAACTGTCGCAAGTGTTGATGGAACGAAGCCTCGGCATGCCCCTTGCCAACAAGGCCAGCAGCCTTGGCCAGGCCATGCGGCGCTTTCAAGACTTTGATTATCTGAGGGAGTTTATTTCCTCATCGACCATCGCCCTGGTTGCCGACCTGCCTTTTGCCCTGCTGTTTCTCTTGGTGATCGGCTTTATCGGCGGCGAACTGGTGGTAGTGCCATTGGTGGCGGCACTGTCCCTCATCCTGGGGGCCTTGGTGCTGGCCAGGAGCCTGCATAAAACGGTGGCGCTCAATGCCCAGATAGCCGGTCTTCGCCAGACACAGCTGGCCGAGATGCTGGCCATGCCGGAATACATCAAGGCCTGCGGGGCAGAGCACCGCTGCCAGCACGGCTGGGAGCAGCTGGTTGCCGCCCAGTCACAGGTGCAAAACCGGATGCGCGACCTGCAACAAAGGCTGGCCACCATCTCCAACCTGATGGTGCAGCTGACCATGGTCGGTGTGGTGGTACTGGGGGTTTGGAACCTGTCAGGCGGTAACAGTAGCCTGGGGGCCATCGTCGCGGTGGTGATGCTGTCGAGCCGCACCATTGGCCCCTTCGCCCAGATAGCCAACCTGATTGGCCGGTATCAGCAGGCAAAAGTGGGCATGAAGGCGTTGTCTGATTCTCTGGAAGAACCTGACGAGTTTGCCGAAGCGTCCGAGACCTTAAGAAGGCCGGTGGGGCGCGGCGCCTTTCATTTCGACTCCGTGTCCTTTTGCTACCCGCAAAGTAACCTGCCGGCTATCGATAACCTCAGCCTCACCGTTCGCCCCGGCGAACGCATCGGCATTATTGGTCGCACCGGTTGTGGCAAAACCACCCTGGCCAGGTTGCTGCTGGGGCTTTATAAGCCCGATAAAGGGCACCTGCTGGTCGATGGTGTGGATATCCGCCAACGCCACCCCATGGATCTGCGCCGAGGTATCGGTTATCTCGCCCAAGATGCCCGGCTGGTGGCCGGCACCATCCGTGACAACATCGTTTTTGGGTTGGGTCCAGTACCTGAAGGGCAAATCCTCGACGCGGCCGAGCAGGCCGGGCTAAGTGCCTTTACCGATATCGACGAAAGCGGCCTTTCCCGCAAAGTAGGAGAAGGTGGTGCCCAGCTCTCCCTTGGTCAGCGCCATCTGGTGGCGCTGGCTCGGGCGCTGGTGCTCAAACCCAAGGTGCTTATTCTTGATGAGCCTACCGCCAGTCTTGACCCTGCCACCGAACATCAGGTGATGGAAAAGCTGGCCGCCATCGGCAGAGACTGCACCTTGCTACTGGTCACCCACAAACAAAGCATGCTGCAGCTGGTTGACCGCCTGGTGGTGCTGGACCACGGCCATCTGGTGGTGGATGGTCCCAAAGAAAAGGTCCTTGCCTGGCTGAAGGAACAAGGGGGCCGCCATGAATAGCTGGTCACTGGACTATCACAGCCAATTGATGAAGACCCAACTGCGCTATCACCGGGTACTGCTGTGGATACTGGCGCTGCTGATGATGTGCTTTCTGCTCTGGGCCACCTTTTCCAAGCTTGATGAGGTAACCAGAGGGCAAGGCAAAATCATCCCATCCCAGCAGTTGCAAGTGGTGCAAAGTGTTGATGGTGGCGTTGTAGAAGCTATTTACGTGCAAGAGGGGCAGGTGGTGAATGCAGGCCAGCCGCTGCTGCGGATCAACGACGTCCGCTTCCAATCCGACTACCGCCAGAATGCCCGCGAACTGGTGGGGCTTAAGAGCGCGGCGGTAAGGTTGGATGCCGAACTGGCCAGCGTGCAAATTCATCAGGATGCCGATTGGCAACAGCAAATAAGCATTGCCGCTCAACCCTTGACCTTCCCTGAGGAGCTCACCCGCAACTATGGCGACCTGGTGGCCAGGCAAACCTCCGAATACAAGGACCGACTGAACAACCTCACCAACCAGGTGGCGATGCTGGCCGAGCAGATCACCCAGCGCCAGCAAGAACTCTCGGAACTGGATGCCAAAGTCACGCACCAGCAGCAGAGCTTGGAGCTGGCGCTCAAAGAGCTGCAACTGACCGAGCCCCTGGCCTCTCAGGGAGTGGTGTCGGAAGTTGAGATCCTCAAATTACGCCGCCAGGTTAACGACATGCGCGGCGATGTCGCCATGGCAAGGGCGAATAAACCCAAAATTGTTGCCGCGAGGGACGAAGCCATTCTCAAGCGCCGCGACGCCGTGCTGGCCTATCGCACCCAGGTGCAAGAAGAGCTGCGCCGCACTGAGTTGCAGCTCAATTCCCAACAGGAAACCACTGCTGGCCTTGAGGACCGGGTAGCTCGCACTCAACTGGTGTCGCCGGTTAGAGGCACCATCAAGACACTGCACGTCAATACCGTTGGCGCCGTGGTGCAAGCGGCCACGCCGGTAGTGGAAATCGTACCGATGGAAGGACAACTGCTGGTCGAGGCCAAAGTCAGCCCGCGCGATATTGCCTTTTTAAGGCCGGGCCAGGATGCGGTGGTACGGCTCAGTGCCTACGACTTCACTATTTACGGCGGCCTCAAAGGCATCCTTGACCACATCAGTGCCGATTCACTGGTAGATGACGATGGCAACGCCTATTACTTGATCAGGGTTCGCACCGACAAACCCTATCTGGTCAGAAACAACAAGGAGTTACCCATCATTCCGGGGATGCTCACCGAAGTGGATGTCATCACCGGGGAACACACCATACTCGATTACTTGCTTAAACCAATCAAAAGGGCGCAAAGCACTGCGCTACGTGAAAGATAATTAAAGGGAAGAGGGGGTTTGTATGAAAGACAAGCTAAGGTTGTTTTCGCTTGCCGTCCTTGTCAGCAGTTTATCGGCACAGGGAATGGCGGCGTCACTGGAACAAACGGTGGCCGATACACTGGAATCACACCCGGATCTGCGGGTGGTTTTTTCACGTTTCAAAGCTTATGAGGAGCAGGTCAATCAGGCTCGGGGCGGATATTATCCGCAAGTGGATATTGGCCTTGGATACGGCTATGAAGACACCGACAGCCCCTCCAGCCGGGCGGTAACCGGGCGGCATCGCCAGGAGCTTGACCGGGGTGAAGCCTCCATCTCCCTGCGCCAGTTATTGTTCGACGGCTTTCGGGTATCTTCTGAAGTGGATCGCCTGACTAACGAGGCGAGGGCGGAGCAGTATTCCCTTTTTTCCAGTGCTGAAAACACCGCGCTGAAAGTCTCCAAGGTGTACCTCGATGTGATCCGGCAAAAATCCGTTCTGGAACTAGCCAAACGCAACCTCGATGCTCACCAGAAGATCTTTGAAAGCATTCGCCAGCGCACCGAATCTGGGGTTGGCTCCAGCTCTGACTTATCCCAAATCACCGGCCGTTTGGCCCGGGCCCAGGCCAATGTGATGGCAGCCGAGAACAACTACGAAGACGCTGTGGCCAGCTATATCCGCGAGGTCAATGTCGAACCACAAAACCTGGTGGTGCCGGTGCCCGACGCCGACATGCTGCCAGGCACTTTGGCCAAAGGGTTGGAACTGGCCAAGGAAAACCACCCCATTTTGAAATCCAGCGGCTTTGATGTGGCGGCGGCCGAAGCCGAAAAACGTGGTGCCAAGTCAGCTTACTATCCGAACTTCTATATCGAGGTTGAGCAGACCGCCAACAACGATCTGGATGGTTTCGAGGGTCACTATAACGATCTGACCGCTATGGTTCGGATGCGCTACAACCTCTTTGCCGGCGGCAGCGATTCAGCGCGGGTGCGCGAAACCATCTACAAGATTGGCGAAGCCAAGGAGATCCAGCAGCGCGCATGGCGAGAAGTGTCCGAAGGTATGCGCCTTTCCTGGAATGCGCTGCAAAGCCTGGGATTACAAAAAACCTATATCCGTCGTCATGTCGAGGCCAGCAAGGAAACCCAGGTGGCTTACGGCAAGCAATTCAATCTGGGCAAGCGCACCTTGCTTGACCTTCTGGATACCGAAAACGAGCTGTTTGAGGCCCGCCGGGATTATCTCAACGCCCAATACGATGAGATTTATGCCCGTTACCGGGTGCTCAATGCCGAAGGTAAATTGCTCGATTCGTTGCGGGTAACCCGCCCGGCCATCTGGAAAGGTGAAGAATAAGGAGGCGTTATGAAAACCCTGATCCTCATGCTGGCCTCTGTCATTAGCCTGGCTGGCTGCGCCGTGCACGATACGGTGGATTACGACCAACACACCGCACAGGTCAACGATCTCAACGATCCCGACAGTGACGGTGTCATCAATGCCCGTGACAAGTGCGCCGACACCTTGACGGGCGCCGAAATAGACAACTACGGTTGCGGCGACCGTGCCGACAACATCCAGCGCTTCGATCTCAAAGTGCTGTTCGCCAACGACTCCGACTACATAGACCCACGCTATTACAGCGAAATTGGCAAAGTGGCCGACTTCATGAAGAAATACCCCGAGGCCAAACTGACCCTCGAAGGCCATTGCTCGAAAGTGGGCTCGGCCGACTACAACGTTGCCTTGTCGCAGCGGCGGGTCGACGCCGTGGCCAAGGTGCTGGAACAGCAATTTTCCATCGCCAAGGACAGGGTCAAAACGGTGGGCTATGGCTTTAACCGGCCATTGGATACGTCCATGACCGAAGAGGCCCACCGCAAGAACCGCCGGGTGGTTGCCGAACTGTCCGGTGCCAAGAATCTGCCTGTCATGCAGTGGACCATCTACACAGTGGACCAATGATCCGGCGATGGCGTGAATGAAAAAGTGGCTCTGGTTGCTGCCATTGTTGCCCGGCCTGTTATGGGCCGGGCTTTCCCAATTGGATTTGAGCCAGGCCAGGCTCAAGGTGGTGCAGGTCTATGGTGAGCGGGCCGGGAAAAGGTTGGATAGCTGGCAGGCGCTGATGGCCGAGAACCAAGGCCGCCCCGAGGCCATGCAGATGGAGCTGGTGAACAACTTTTTCAACCAGTTCCACTTCATAGATGACGACAAGCTCTGGCACCTGAACGACTACTGGGCAACACCGCTGGAGTTTATTGGCGCTAACGGCGGCGACTGTGAAGACTTTGCCATCGCCAAGTTTTTTACCTTGCTGTCCATGGGGGTGCCAGAACAGAAGATGCGCATTACCTACGTCAAGGCGTTGTCCGTTAACCAATACCACATGGTGCTGGCCTTTTATCCCAGCCCCAACGCCGTGCCCTTTATCCTCGACAATCTGGTGCCAGATATCCGCCGTGCCGACCAACGCCCGGATCTGCTCCCCATTTATTCGTTCAATGGTCAGCAGTTGTGGCTCAGTAAAGAAAAAGGCAGCGGCCAACTGGTGGGAGGAAGCTCTCGCCTGAAACGCTGGCAGGACCTGCAAAGTCGCTTCGGCATCAATCACCTCAATAAACCGCAGCTTACCTTGGAATAGAGGACGCCTATGACCCTACAAAAACAAATCCTGTGGTTGCTCAACATCAGTTTTCTAGTGGTGGTGCTGGTGGTGTATGCGGTGGAATTCAATACCTCAAGGGATGCCATCAACAAGCAGATGGAGACCGATGTTCAGAACGCTTCTACCGCCTTGGGGCTGACCTTGACCGCGTTTTTGGATAGCGAAGACAGAGGCGGTGTGGATACCGTTATGCAGGCGGTGTTCGACGCCGGCTTTTACAGCGAGATCCGGCTCGACTGGTACGCCAAGGGCGAAGTGATAAACAAGCGGCAGCAGCCCCGGGCCGTGGATGTGCCGCAATGGTTTATGGGGTTGCCGCTTTTTGCCGCCGTGGCCCAAGAGCAGGTGATTACGTCCGGCTGGTTGCAGGTCGCCAACCTGAAAGTGGTGGGGAACCCGGCGGTGGCCTACCAGGCGCTTTGGCGCACCGGCGTGCAGCTGTTGGCAACCTTGTTCGTGATTTACCTCATCTTGCTGCTGGTGATTTGGCGAGGCCTGCGGGTACTGATGCGGCCTTTGCATGCCGTTGCTCGCCAGGCAAGGCGGATCACCAAGCGCCAGTTTGGCGAGCCTATCGCCGAGCCGAAAACCCGCGAGCTCAGAACCCTGGTCATGGCCATTAACGAAATGGCCGAACGGGTCAAATTGATGTTCGAGGGGCAGGATGAACAAATAGGGCGGCTGCGCCTGGCTACCCAAACCGATCCGGTGTCTGGGCTCTCAAACCGTACCCATCTGATGGCTCACCTCAACGCCTGGCTGTCGGAGCCCGGTACCGGTGGCCTGATGCTGATGGACATCAAGTGGCTAGACGGCCTGCGCCTGCAGCAGGGCTACAAGGCGCGGGACGACCTGATAAAAGCCCTGGCCGAGCGGTTCAAGGGGCTTTGCGTGAAAGGCAGTCGCTGTATTTTCGCCCGTATCAGCCACACCGAGTTTGCGGCGCTTTGCGCCAGCGCTGACGAGCAGCAGTTAAAAGCCTGGCTTGAACAGGTACACCAAGAGCTGCTGGCCTTTTCCATGCAGCAGGGCCAAAGCGGAGGCGACTTTGCCATGGCCTTAGTGCCAAGAGGCAACCATTCCAGCCCCTCCAGCCTAATGAGCAGTGCTGACAGTGCCCTGCACCAAGCCTGGCAAAACCACCCACAGCTTTATTTTGCCCATCTGGCAGAAGACAGTGCGCCAAGCCAGGAGAAATGGCGCTTGGCGGTGGCCGATGCCATCGACCGTCAGGATTTCGGCTTGTTGCAACAATCGGCGATGAATTTGGAAGGTAACGAACCTCTGCACCTGGAGTGGTTTGCTTCCCTGTCGATTGGGGCTCAGCGGTATCCGGCCAGCGCCTTCCTGGCTTTTGTGGAACAGTTCAACCAGGGCCAGTCTATGGATATGGCGGTGCTCAGCAAACTGCTGGGCAGCGAAGTGCTGGATAAATCGGTACTCAATGTCGTTAACCTCACCTTGGCCACCATGCGTGACCCCGACCCGCTGCTACTACTGCTAGATCGCCACCCCCATACTTACCCGTTGGCGTTTGAGGTCAGTGAAGATGCGGTGTTGGCCGATTTACCGGCCGCCCGCGCTTTTGCCGAACAGCTGCGGCTGCGCGGATTGGGGCTGGGTTTTGACCATGTGGGGCGCCATATTAATTCCCTTCGCTATCTTCATGACTTGGCACCGGATCACATCAAGCTGGACCAAAGCCTGGCTTGCTATGAGCAGAGCGAAGACGTGGGCCAGGAAGTGGTCAGGGCCCTTGCCCGAGTAGGAAAAAGCATGAAGATCCAAGTTATCGCCACCCGGGTGGAAAGGAGCGAGCAACTGGAGCTGCTCAAAGAGTTGGGGCTGACCGGTTACCAGGGCTACATCATGCCGCCCAAATCGCTGCATTAATTTGGGCGAATTATCACGACAAAGCGCAGCAGCCCTGGCCTCTGGCGTGATACTAGGGTGTAATATTCGGTTCAGTATTTCTGATTAGCTGACTCTGATGTCTGACCAAGGCCCTTACCATTCTTCTTTTCATCTGCGCCTGCTGCGCCCCCGATATTGGGGGCACTGGTTGATTGTGCTGGCCATGCTGTTTATGGCGTTTATTCCCCTGTTAGTGAGAGACCGTCTGGCTGATGTTATTGCCAGTTGGATGATTAACCGTGACTTTCTGAAAAAGCGTCGCTTGGTGATCCGCTGTAATCTTGAGCGCTGTTTCCCAGACCTGCCCGACAGCGCTTACGAGCAAATGGCACGGGAAAACGTCAGGGCCTTTTGCCAAACGGTGTTGAGCCTTGGCGAACTGATGTGGCGTTCCAAGAAAGCTCAGCAACGGCGTATCCGCATCGAGGATGATGGTCGTTTGGCCAAGCTCAAAGCCAATGGCAAGCCGCTGCTTTTTCTGACTCCCCATACCTTTGGCCTGGATTGGACTGCCCGAGCCCTGATCCTGGCCGGTTTCCCTATGTCCAACATCTTTAAGCCTACCGGTAAACCGGTCTTTGACTACCTGATGTTCAAGTACCGCACCTCCCAAGGAGGTGTGCAATTTAGCCGGGGCGAAGGGATGCGTACCCTGGTCAAGAGTATCCGTAGCGGCTATTCCTGCCTGTACGTGGCTGACCAGGACCACGGCATGGCGTCGTCGGTGTTTGCGCCCTTTTTTGGCACTCCCAAATGCACCTTGCCAACCATGGGGCGGCTGGCTCAGGCAGCCCGAGCCCAGGTGGTGCCGGTGATAGTGGGTTACGACCCTTACACCCACCAGTTCGTGCTGCATGTAGAGGAGCCCTTGGCGGCGCTTGAAACCGACGACCTAGCCTCTGCCACCCAGATGAACCAAACCTACGAGAAGCTCATCAGCCGTTTCCCGGCCGACTTCATGTGGTCTTTGAAGATCTTTCGCAATCTGGACGGCACTCGCCCTTACCCCAGCCCCAATAGCGAGTGGCGGAGCAACCCCGGTTGAGGGCGGCTTCCTGCTGGAGACGGAGTTGTTGGTAAATGCGCTGTCTTCGCCCATAAAAAAGGCCTCCCGAGGGAGGCCTTTTTGCATGCAAGAGAACTCAGTGCAGTACCCGTGCTTTGACGGTGCCTTTCACTGCCTTGAGCTTTTCAAGCACGTCGTCGGCGTAGGCGGCATCCACATCCATCACCACATAACCGATTTGCTGGGTGGTTTGCAGGTACTGGGCGGCGATGTTCACGCCGGTCTCTGCAAAGATTTGGTTGATGCTGTTAATTACACCTGGCTGGTTGCGGTGAATGTGCAGCAGGCGGGAACGGCCGTCATGCTGGGGCAAGGACACCTCGGGGAAGTTGACCGCCGACAAGGTGGAGCCGTTGTCTGAGTACTTGGCCAGCTTGTTGGCCACTTCCACACCGATATTGGCCTGGGCTTCCACGGTGGAGCCGCCGATATGGGGAGTGAGGATGACGTTGTCAAAAGCCTGCAGCGGGCTGACGAACGCTTCGTCGTTACCTTTGGGCTCTACCGGGAACACGTCGATGGCGGCGCCGGCCAAGTGTTTGCTTTCCAGGGCGCCAGCCAGAGCGTCGATATCCACCACGGTGCCGCGCGACGCGTTAATGAGGATGGCGCCGGCCTTCATCTGGTTGATTTGCTCGGCCCCGAACATGTTCTTGGTGGAGGGCGTTTCCGGCACGTGCAGGCTGACCACATCGGCCTGGGCCAGCAACTCTGCCTGGCTGACCTGCCGGGCGTTACCCAAGGGCAGCTTGCTCTCGATATCGTAGAAAATCACGTTCATGCCCAGAGTCTCGGCCAGTACCCCAAGCTGGGTGCCGATATGGCCGTAACCGATAATGCCAAGGGTTTTGCCCCGGGCTTCAAAGCTGCCGTTGGCGCTCTTGTCCCAGCCGCCCACTTTGGCAGCGGCTGCTTTGGCTGGAATGTTGCGAAGCAGCATGATGGTTTCGCCAATCACCAGCTCGGCAACAGAACGGGTATTGGAGAACGGGGCGTTGAAGACCGGCACGCCCAGCGATTCCGCTTCGCCAAGATCCACCTGGTTGGTACCGATGCAAAAACAGCCGATGGCGCAGAGTTTCTCGGCGTGGGCCAGCACATCCTTGGTGATCTGGGTACGGGAGCGCAGGCCAATAAAGTGGGCGTCTTTGACCTTCTCGGCCAGCTCGGCGCCGGAGAGGGAAGTCTTGATGTACTCGATATTGGTGTAACCCTGGGCCTTGAGGGTGTCCAGGGCGCTTTGGTGAACACCTTCAAGGAGCAGGAAGCGGATCTTGTCTTTGTCGAGGGAGTACTGGGCCATGTTTCACCTGGTGTTGCTAGCTTGGAGAATCGGTGTACCTGGTGGGGCGCGTCAGGCGCATTTTTCGCCAGGGGTGTATAGACGGCCAGATGGCCGTCTAAAAGTCAACGGATTTTTACCCCGTCACTGGTGCCAACCAGCACCACATCGGCGCCGCGGGCGGCAAAGAGGCCGTTGGTAACCACGCCGACGATGGCGTTGATCTTGGCTTCAACATCAACCGCATCGACGATCTGCAGGTTATGCACATCGAGGATCACATTGCCGTTGTCGGTCACCACTCCTTCGCGGTAGACCGGGTCGCCGCCCAGTTTGACCATCTCGCGAGCCACATAGGAGCGAGCCATGGGGATCACTTCCACCGGCAGCGGGAAGGCGCCCAGCACCTCAACGGTTTTGCTGGCGTCGACGATGCACACGAACTTGTCGGCCACGGCGGCGACGATTTTCTCGCGGGTAAGGGCCGCGCCGCCGCCTTTGATCATATGGTTCTGGCCGTTTATTTCATCGGCGCCGTCTACATAGACAGACAACTCCGGCACGCTGTTGAGATCAAAAATCTCGATGCCCATGGCCTTGAGCTTGGCGGTGGAGGCTTCAGAGGAAGAAACGGCACCTTTGATTTGGTGCTTGATGGTGCCCAGAGCGTCGATGAAGTGGTTGACGGTAGAGCCGGTGCCCACGCCCACTATGCTGTCTTTGACCACATAATCCAGCGCTTTCCAACCAACGGCTTTTTTCAGTTCATCTTGCGTCATTACCAGGGCTCCAAGGGGAATGGGGCTGGCATTATATCAGCTACGAAAACGTTTTATCCCCTTTGGCGTGACGATAAGGCTCAAGGGTTTGTCCCAACTGGCCACCGGCAGCGCCGGGTGCAGCTGGCAATCATGGGCAAGACCTACCACCAACCCCTGGTAAGAGGCGAGGCTACGGTCGTAAAAGCCGCCGCCCATGCCCAAACGGTGGCCAGCATCGTCAAAAGCCACCAAGGGGGTAAAAACCACATCGATGTCTCCAACCGGCACCACTTTGCCGACATCCAGCTGCGGTTCGGGAATGCCAAAACGGTTGAGGGTCATGGCTTCACCGCGCTGGTATTGCATAAACAGCAGGTGTCCTTGCACAAAGGGATGTAGCACCGGCAGCAACACTGTTTTTCCGGCGCCGGCCAGCGCATCGAGCAGCGGCTGAGGGTTCAGCTCGCCATCGTTGGCAAGATAAAGGGCGAGGGTGGTGGCGCCGGCCAGTTCCGTCAGGCCCAGCGCTTGCTGGGCGGCGGCCTTGGCGGCGTGGTCTTGCTCAGTAGGGGAGAGGGCGCTTCGTTGCTGGCGTGCCCAGCGGCGAATGCCGTTTCGGTCAGTCATTCAATAAGAGGGCCCCGGAATGCCGCTGCAGATGTTAGCCCTTGAACCCAATGGTTCAAGGCGGGTACTTGGTTGCCGCCGTAGGCGTCTCAGTACGGGCTGAGCTTGCGCAATAGCAGCAGAGAAAGCACCCTTAGACGTAGATATCGGCTCAGGGACATAGATCCGCTGGCAAACATCCCAGGGACTTATTCTTTCGCCTGGTGGATCAAGGCCTGCTCAATGGTTTGCTGCAGTGTCTTGATCTTGGAGTCCATGGCATCAGCATACTCACGGCTGCGGGCCTCAGCAAGGCGCAGTTCATGGGTGAGGTTCAGAGCTGCCATGGTCAGCAATTGTTCGCGGTTGCCTAATTCGGACTGATTACGCAGGGTTTTCAAGCGGTCGTCTAGGTCACGGGCGGCTTCTTTCAAAGATTGCTCGTGTCCACGAGGGCAGGCTACGCGAAAGCGTCTGCCCAGTACGACAATTTCCAACGTCTCTTGCAACGATTGCTCTGCCATGCAGTGTCCTTGGGTAATCAGTCTGCATCCGTAGGCGCGCGTTAAGGTGGCGCACTATAGCGATGCCATTGCGATGGATCAAGGGATGCGCTGGCTGATGAGCGCATCCTTCGTGTTAGGATAACGTCCATGCCCCTTGCTGGAAGATGAATATGAGCCCTAACGGCCAGAATCCCAATGCCTACGAAAGCCTGGCCCGCTTGCTGGCCAGCAACCAGGTTACCGCTTCCCCGGCCGAGATCCACGGCATTCTTACCGGCCTGGTAGCGGCCGGCCATGAGATGGATGGCACAAACTACCTGGTTCCCCTCTATGACCTGACCAACAACGGCCTGGCTTATACCCAGGCGGTTAAAGACGTGCTGGAGCCGCTGTTCCAGCAGCTTTGCCAGCAACTGGTCGAAGCCAATTTTGAATTTGAAGTGCTGCTGCCTGACGAAGAAGAAGCCCTGCCGGACCGTATCCAAGGGCTTTGCGACTGGGCCCAGGGCTTTTTGGCCGGTTACGGCGTGCAGGCCGGTAAGGTGAAGGTCAGCGAAGACATCAGCGAAGCCCTTGAAGACTTGGCTGAAATTGCCAACCTCTCCACCGAAGTGGAAGAAGACGACAGCGCCGCCGAGTCGGCTTTTGTCGAAGTGGAAGAATACCTGCGGGTTGTCGCCATGCTGGTGTTCAGCAATTTTGCCAAGGCTCCTAAACCCAGCGCCGCCAAGACCCTGCATTGATGTCATGAAGCTCGATATTCTCATTGTCGGCGGCGGTATGGTCGGGGCTACCCTGGCCTGGGGTTTGGCCCGCCGCTTCGGGCATTGGCAGGTCGGCATTGTCGAGCCGGCCCGGTTTGACCAGAGCCAGCAGCCAAGCTTTGATGATCGCGTTATTGCCCTGTCGGCCGGCTCTGTCGAAGGCCTGGAGATGATGGGGCTGTGGCCCCATCTAAAGGCCGATGCTGAGGCTATCCGCCATATTCATGTGGCCGAGCGCGGCGGCTTTGGCCGCGCTCAAATTCACGCCGCCGACCACAAGGTCGAGGCTTTAGGGCAAGTGATCCCGGTGCGGGCCTTTGGCCAGGTGCTGCGTGAAAAGCTGCCTTGCCAGTGGTTTTGCCCAGACCGCATTGCCCATATCGAATCGTTGGATGACGGCTATCAGGTCACCCTGGCCTCTGGCCTGCAACTGCAGTGCAAGTTGCTGGTGGTGGCCGACGGCGGCCAGTCGCAAACCCGCAAGCTGCTGGGTATCGCCGCCAGCGACAAGCCCTATGGCCAAAGCGCCATCATCGCCAATATCAAAACCGACAAGCCCCACCAGGGCTGGGCCTATGAGCGTTTCACCGGCACCGGCCCCCTGGCGCTGCTGCCCATGACTGAGGGGCGAATGAACTTGGTGCTGTGCGTGCGCCCCGAAGAGGTGGCGCAGACCATGGCGCTTTGCAACCAAGGCTTTGCCGCCTTGTTGCAGCAGCGTTTTGGCTGGCGCCTGGGGGCTTTTGTCGATATCGGTGAGCGCTATTGTTACCCGCTGCACCTAATCGAGGCGGCCAGTTTGCGCGCCCACAGGGCGGTGGTGCTGGGTAACGCCGCCCACAGCCTGCACCCCATTGCTGGCCAGGGCTTTAACCTCGGCCTTCGTGATGTGTTGGTGCTGCTTGAAAGTCTTGCCCCTGGCGACCCCGGCCATTGGCAGGGCCTGGCCCGTTGGGAGGCGAAGCGCCAGGGCGACCTTGGCCGCACCATCGCCACTACCGATCTGCTGGCCCGCCTCTTTACCTGGGATCTGACCCCGCTCTATCTCGGGCGCAATGCAGGCCTGGGTCTTTTGAATCACCTGCCGATGGCCAAGCGTAAGCTGGCCTGGCAAATGCTTGGATGGGAAAACTGATGGCCTTTATGGAAGCGCAGGTCACCGTGGTGGGTGGCGGTATGGTTGGCGCCGCCCTAGCGCTGATGCTGGGCCGCGGTGGCATCAAGGTGGTGTTGGTGGACGGCCATGAGCCCAGCCAGGACTTTGGCCCGGTGGCTGACACACGGGTCAGCGCCATTTCCGAGGGTTCGCGGCAAATCCTGGCCGGCCTTGGCGCCTGGCAGCACATTGCCCGTAAAGGCCCCTATCAGGCCATGGAAGTCTGGGAAAAAGACAGCTTCGGTAAGCTGGCCTTTTCCGCCCAAGACGTCAAAGCCGAAGTACTTGGCCACATTGTCGAGAACCGGCAAATTCAGTTGGCGCTGTGGCAGGAAATTCGCCAGTGCCCGGCCATCACCTTCAAGACCCCGGCCAAGCTTGCCGCCATCAACGAAGGCGAGCAAAACCTGATGCTGAGCCTGGATAACGGCGACATGGTGGCGACCCGCCTGCTGGTAGGGGCCGACGGTGCCAATTCCCAGGTGCGGGCCCTGGCCGACATTCCCATCGTGTTTCACGACTACGGCCACCACGCCTTGGTGGCAACGGTAAAAACCGAGCTGCCCCACCAGGGCGCTGCCCGGCAAATCTTCCGCCCCCAGGGGCCACTGGCTTTCTTGCCGCTTTGGGACGCTAACCAGTGTTCCATTGTCTGGTCGACGGTGCCGCAAGAGGCCGATGCCCTGATGGCCCTTGAGAGCACCGATTTTGCCAACCAGCTGCGCCTGGCTTTTGATAATCGCCTGGGCGCCATAGAGCTGTTGAGCGGGGTGCAAAGGCTGCCGCTGATGGCCCGTTACGCCCGGGATTTTGTCAAACCCCGTATTGCCCTGGTGGGAGACGCCGCCCACACCATCCACCCTCTGGCTGGCCAAGGGGTCAACCTGGGCCTGGCCGATGCCCTGGCGCTGGCCCAAATGCTGCTGGACGCCGCCATGGATGAGCGCGATTTTGGCTGCCTCAAGGTGCTGGCCCCTTATGGCCGGGCCCGTAAAGCGGCCGCTATTAAGATGCTGGCGGCCATGAATGGCCTGAAAACCTTGTTCGGTGTTGCCAATCCATTACTTAAAGTAATGCGTAACCTGGGGCTGAATGGGGTGTCTTTGGTGGCACCGGTTAAACGGGTTTTTATTGAAGAAGCTAGGGGTGTGGCGGTGCTTGAGCAGCTTTCATCTGTGCAAGAAAAGCATCAAATATTCTCACATTAAATTGTTGTCATCGCGGCGTTATAATGCCCTGCCATGATGGGCAGGTAATCGTTTTCTTTTGCTGCTCATCCCTGGACCTTACCGCCAGAATGAACAGATAAGGGAAACGCCATGACCCAACAAACCGTGCTTTTTGATTCCCACAACGCCTGTGGCGCCAAGATGGTCGACTTCCACGGCTGGGATATGCCGCTGCACTACGGCTCGCAGATTGAAGAGCACAAAGCGGTGCGCAGCGATGCCGGCATGTTCGACGTTTCCCACATGACGGTGGTGGATCTCACCGGCGCCAAAACCCGTGACTTCCTGCGCTACCTGCTGGCCAACGATGTGGCCAAGCTCACCGTGCCGGGCAAGGCCCTCTACACCGGTATGCTCGATGACAACGCTGGTGTGATTGACGACCTTATCGTCTACTTCCTGTCTGAAGATTTCTTCCGCCTGGTGGTGAACTCCGCCACCCGCGAAAAAGACCTGGCTTGGATCACCAAGCAGGCCGCCGCTTTTGAGGTGACTGTCACCGAGCGCCCGGAACTGGCCATGATCGCCGTGCAAGGCCCCAATGCCAAAGCCAAGGCCGCTACCGTATTCAGCGCCGAGCAAAACGCCGCCGTTGAAGGCATGAAGCCCTTCTTTGGTGTGCAGGCCGGTGACCTTTTCATCGCCACCACCGGTTACACCGGCGAAGCCGGCTACGAAATCGTCGTCCCCCAAGACCAGGCCGTGGCCCTGTGGAACGCCCTGCTGGCCGCCGGCGTCAAGCCCGCTGGCCTGGGTGCCCGCGACACCCTGCGCCTGGAAGCTGGCATGAACCTCTACGGCCAGGACATGGACGAGACCGTTTCTCCGCTGGCCGCCAACATGGGCTGGACCATCGCCTGGGAACCCCAGGACCGCGACTTTATCGGCCGCAGCGCCCTTGAAGCCCAAAAAGCCGCCGGCACCATGCAACTGGTTGGCCTGGTAATGGAGCAAAAAGGCGTGCTGCGTCACGGCCAGAAGGTGGTGACCGCCAATGGCGAAGGTGAGATCACCTCCGGCACCTTCTCTCCGACCCTGGGTTTTGCCATCGCCATGGCCCGGGTTCCGGCCGGTGACTTCACCGATGCCCAGGTAGAAATTCGTAATAAGTTGGTGGATGTGAAGGTCGTCAAGCCAGCATTCGTGCGTAACGGCAAGAAGGTTTGCTAACCTAATTCAGTTCACCAAACTCAGGCATTAAAGGAACGGAATAACAATGAGCAATATCCCTGCAGATCTGAAATACACCGCCTCCCACGAGTGGATCCGCAAAGAGTCCGACGGCAGCTACACCATCGGCATCACCGAGCACGCCCAAGAGCTGCTGGGTGACATGGTTTTCGTTGAACTGCCGGAAGTGGGCAGCACCGTGAACAGCGGTGACGACGTGGCTGTGGTGGAGTCTGTAAAAGCCGCCTCCGACGTGTACAGCCCGCTGACCGGCGAGATCGTTGCCGTTAACGAGGCCCTGGAAGACGCCCCCGAGACCGTGAACAACGAGCCCTACACCGACGGCTGGCTGTTCCGTGTCAAAGCCACCGACGATGCCGAGCTCGCCGAGCTGCTGGATGCCGAAGGCTACCAGAACGTCATCGACGAAGAATAAGCTAACGTATTGTTGTTCAAAGCCCCGGCGTATCGCCGGGGCTTTGCTTACCATCAGAGGTGAACATGTCTGATACCCGCCGTTCCTTGACCGAACTCGAATACAAAGACGCCTTCATCGACCGCCATATCGGCCCGGATGCCGCTGAAACTGCTGCCATGCTGGCCACCATTGGCGCCGCGTCCGTTGAAGCCCTGATTGAAGAAACCGTGCCCGGCTCCATCCGCCTGGATAAAGAGCTGACCATCGGCGCGCCCAAGACCGAAGAAGAAGCCCTGGCTCAATTAAAAGCCCTGGCCGATAAGAACAAGGTCTTTAAATCCTACATCGGCATGGGTTACCACCCGACCCTGACCCCCAACGTTATCCTGCGTAACGTGCTGGAAAACCCGGGTTGGTACACCGCCTACACCCCTTACCAGCCGGAGATCGCCCAAGGCCGCCTGGAAGCCATTTTGAACTTCCAGCAACTGTCCATGGATCTCACCGGCATGGACCTGGCCTCTGCCTCCTTGCTGGACGAAGGCACCGCCGCCGCCGAAGCCATGGCGCTCGCCAAGCGTGTGGCCAAGAGCAAGTCCAACACCTTCTTTGTGGACCAAGAGTGCCACCCGCAAACCATCGGTGTGGTGAAAACCCGCGCCAGCGCTTTTGGTTTTGAGGTGGTGGTTGGCCCTGCTGCCAGCGCCCAAGGCATGGACATCTTCGGTGCCCTGCTGCAATACCCCGGCACCCAGGGTGACGTGGTTGACCATAGCGATCTCATTGCCGCCATCCAGGCCCAGAAGGGTATCGTGGCCGTGGCCGCCGACATCATGGCGCTGCTGCTCCTGAAATCCCCCGGCACCCTGGGCGCCGACGTGGTGCTGGGTTCTGCCCAACGCTTCGGTGTGCCCATGGCCTATGGTGGCCCCCACGCCGCCTTCTTTGCCACCCGCGACGCCTACAAGCGTTCCATGCCTGGCCGCATCATCGGTGTCTCCAAAGACGCCCGTGGCAAGCCGGCGCTGCGTATGGCCATGCAGACTCGCGAGCAGCATATCCGCCGCGAAAAGGCCAACTCCAACATCTGTACCGCCCAGGTGTTGCTGGCCAACATGGCCTCCTTCTACGCCGTTTACCATGGCCCCGAAGGCCTCAAACGCATTGCCCAGCGCATTCACCGCCTGACCGACATCCTGGCTCTGGGCCTCAAAGACAAGGGCCTGGCCATTGCCAACGGCCACTGGTTTGACACCCTGACCATCCATGTCAAAGACAAGGCCGCCACCCTGGCCGCCGCTGAAGCTAAAGGCGTTAACCTGCGCCGTGACCTCGACGGCGCCGTGGGCGTGACCCTTTCCGAAGCTACCACCCGTGAAGACGTGGCGGAGCTCTTTGACATCCTGCTGGGCGCCGGCCACGGCATGGACGTAGCGGCCCTGGATGGGCGTATTCAAGACGGCGAAATCGAGTCCATTCCGGCTTCCCTCAAGCGTGCAGACGCGGTGCTCAAGCATGAGGTGTTCAACCAGTACCACTCCGAAACCGAGATGCTGCGTTACATCAAGCGCCTCGAGAACAAGGACCTGGCCCTGAACCACTCCATGATCAGCCTCGGTTCTTGCACCATGAAGCTGAACGCCACCGCCGAGATGATCCCCATCACCTGGCCCGAGTTCGCTGCCCTGCACCCCTTCTGCCCGGACAACCAGGCCCAGGGTTACCACGGCATGATTAACCTGTTGGCCGACTGGCTGGTGAACATCACCGGTTACGACCAAATCGCCATGCAGCCCAACTCCGGCGCCCAGGGCGAGTACGCGGGCCTCTTGGCCATTCGCGGCTACCACGAGTCTCGCGGCGAAGCGCACCGTAACGTCTGCCTTATCCCCAGCTCCGCCCACGGCACCAACCCGGCTACCGCCCAGATGGTGTCTTACAAGGTGGTGGTGGTGGCCTGCGACAAGCAGGGCAACATCGATTTGGCTGACCTTCGCGCCAAGGCCGAGGAAGTGTCCGACAACCTGGCCTGTATCATGGTGACCTACCCATCCACCCACGGCGTCTACGAAGAGACCATCCGTGAGGTGTGTGACATCATCCACCAGCACGGTGGCCAGGTGTACATGGACGGTGCCAACATGAACGCCCAGGTGGGCCTGACCGCGCCGGGCTTTATCGGCTCTGACGTGTCGCATCTCAACCTGCACAAGACCTTCTGTATCCCCCACGGTGGCGGCGGCCCCGGCATGGGCCCCATCGGTGTCAAAAGCCACCTGGCGCCCTTCGTGCCCAACCACGCGGTGATGCAGCTTGAAGGCCCCAACGCCGACAGCGGCGCCGTGTCTGCCGCCCAGTTCGGCTCGGCCGGCATCCTGCCCATCTCCTGGATGTACATCGCCATGATGGGTTCGGTTGGCCTGAAAAAAGCCACCGAGTACGCCATCCTCAACGCCAACTACGTGGCCAAGTGCCTGGGCGACAAGTTCCCGGTACTCTACAGCGGCCGTAACGGCCGGGTAGCCCACGAGTGCATCCTGGACCTGCGCCCCCTCAAAGAGGAAAGCGGCATCAGCGAGATGGACGTGGCCAAGCGCCTGATGGACTTCGGTTTCCACAGCCCCACCATGTCCTTCCCGGTGGCCGGCACCCTGATGGTGGAACCCACCGAGTCAGAGTCCAAGGCCGAGCTGGACCGCTTCATCAATGCCATGACTGCGATCTTTGAAGAAATTCAAAAGGTTGGCCGTGGTGAGTGGACCTTGGAAGACAACCCGCTGGTGAACGCGCCCCACACCCAGGACGACGTCATGGACCCCAACTGGAACCGTGCCTACGAGCGCGCCCTGGCGGTGTTCCCCAATGACGACGTGCGCCTCAACAAGTTCTGGCCCACCGTTAACCGCATCGACGATGTGTACGGTGACCGCAACCTGTTCTGCGCCTGTGTGCCCACCGACGCTTACGCCGAGTAAGCAAGGTGCTTGAAAAAACCCGCCAGATGGCGGGTTTTTTTATGTCTGCGGCGCCGGATCGCTCATCAGCTTGTTGAGTTCGTCGACTAACTCACCGGTGCCGTCCGGGTTGTAGCCCAGGTGATGCTCGACCACCAAGCCGTTCTTGTTGACGATAAACATGTTGGGCAGGGCCTTCACCCCGTACCTGTCGCTGATGGCGCCGTGGGCGTCATGGGTAAAGGTCACTTGAAAGTCTTTGAGCTTGCGCACTATGGCCCGGTAGCGCCGTGGCGGTTCGTGAAAATTGATGGCGACGATCTCCAATTGATCCTTACCTACCTGGCGCTGAATACCTTCCAGCACTTTCATTTCTTGCAGGCAGGGCCCGCACCAGCTGGCCCAGAAGGTGGCCACCACCACTTTGCCCTTGCGCTGGCTAAGCTCCACCGGCTTGCCGTCCGGGGTGTTGCCTAAAAACGAAGGGGGAAGTTCGCCGGGTTCAACAGCCGCCAAAGCCTGGCTGGAAATCATCAGAAAAACCAAGCCGTACAAGTGTTTAACTATGGACATATCCCTGTCTCCCAAAGGTCGATGTTGATATAACATGGGCACTTATCAATGCCATAATGCTCGGGCAATGCCAAGGAGATGCTGTATGCAGGATGAGCAGGAATTCGATGCCGAGCGCATCAAGGCCATCAGGGCCAAGACAGGTTTAACCCAAAAAGCCTTTGCCGAACTGATTGAAGTGAATATGGGCACCCTGCGCCATTGGGAGCAGGGGCGAAGGGTACCCACAGGGCCAGCCAAGGCTCTGCTGCGGGCCTTGGAAAAGGACGTGGCGGCGGTACTGGCCGCGTTGCAATAAGCCTTAGTCCGCCAGGTGCCCCTGAGCCAGGCGTAGCGCCGGCATCAAGGCGGCGCCAAACAACGGGCCGTGGGAGAGGGCCGGAAACTCCCGGTAATGGCTGGTGACGCCGGCCTTACCCGCCAAACGGCGCGCGGCCTCCAGAGCGGCGTCCTTGGGCACGGCGCCCATCATCTGTTGGCGGGCCTTGAGCCTGGCCTGCTGGGCGCCATCCAAGACCCGCTCGGGAGCCTTGGCGCCGCCATGCATGATAAGCACCTGGTTCTTGCCCCCTTCCTTGCCAGCAAAAGCCGCCAGGCGCGCGAGCATATCGCCCCCTTGCCACCACAGCGCCGGATCGGCGGCGGCATAGCCGCTAAATTCCCCTTCTGTCTGGGTCAGGGCGTAGAGCACAAAGAGCCCGCCAAAGGAGTGGCCCCAGAGGGTTTGCCGCGCCGGGTCGGTTTTTACCAAGGCCCTGACATGGGCCTTGATGGGGCCGGTCAGCAGCGCCAAAAAGGCATCGCTGCCGCCACCGGGGCGAGCTTCATTGATGGCTTTGCCATCGAGCCTGGGCTCGGTGTAATCAAAGGCCCTGGCTCTGACATCAAAGCGCAGCTTGGTCTGGTAGCCAACGGTGACAATCACCGGCGGGTCGTCCTGCAAGGTGGCCAGCATGGCGTCGTTAAGGCTTGCCAGGGCGCTGTTGCCATCCAGCAGGTAAATCACCGGGTAGCCACTGGCCGGTGGCGCCTTGTTGGGCAGGGCTGTCACCACCCGGTAATGGCGCTGGCCGTCGGCCGAGGTAAAGGCATGGGTGTCAAAGTGGTAATAGGCCGAACCGGTATCGGCGATGGTGGGGCCGAGGGGGTTGCTGAGATCCGGGGCGGCGAAGGCGGCCATTGGCAGGCACAGCAGCCAAAACAGCAGTTTCATGGCGATTCCTTGAAAAAAGCCCGCACGGCGGCGGGCTGGCGTTAGAACGAGTAGGTAGCTGAGGCGTAGTAGGCCCGGCCCGGTTCGTTGTAGGTATTGGCCCCGGCGCTGGAGCCGGTGGACTGGCGGAACAGCTGGCGGTCAGTGAGGTTGGACACCCCAAAGCCCAGGCGCAGGCTGGGGCTGAACCGGTAGTTGCCGCCCAGGCTAAAGAGGCTGTAGGGGCTTCGGGTTTCCAGGGCGTCGCCTTCGGCTTCACTGCCGTTGAAGTTGATGGTCTGGGGCTTTTGCTTGCCGTAGCGGGTGGCGGTAAAAGACAACGACAACGCCTCGCTCAGCTGCCAATCGATAAAGGAATTGACGGTGTAGCGGGGGATCACCGACAGCGGCTGGTCGGTATCGAGGTTCTTGTTTTTGTCCATGTAGGTGACGTTGGTATTCCAGCTCAGTACCTCGCCACCCCGGCCCAGCAGCGGCACCCGCAGGCTGCCCTCAACCCCTTCGATACGGGCCTTGGACGCATTGGTCCACTGCATTATCCAGGCGCCAGAGGCGTTCTGGCCCACCGGCACCATGCCCGAGACAATCTTGTTTTTGTAATCGTTGCGAAAGTAGGCCACCGAGGCGTTCCAGCCATGGTGCTGGTATTGCAGCCCCAGCTCCTTGTTGACGCTGGTCTCCTGCTCCAGGCTGTCGTTGCCGAGGATATAGCAGCCCTTGCCCTGGCTGGGGTAATCCTGGGGGCAGCCGTTGCCACGGGTGTAGTAGAGGTAGTTGGGGTCAGCCTGGTAAAGGTTGGGCGCCTTGAAGGCTTTGGCTACCCCGGCCCGCACCGTGATGTCGTCGGTCAGCTGGTAGGAGGTACTGATGTAGGGGCTCCAGTTACCGCCAAACTGGCTGTAATGGTCAAAGCGCACCCCGGGGGTGACTATCCAATCGAGGCTGAGCTCAATGTTGTCTTCCAAATAGAGGGCGTAATAACGGCTGTCGTTTTTGCCGTCCCGCTGGTCGCTCAGGCCGTCAATGTCGCCGCCGCCAAGGCTTTGGGACATGGAGTAAGGGTCGTCCAGCTGGTCGCGGCCGAGCTCAAAACCCAGGGTGCCGGTTTGGGCGACTTTACCGAGACTGAAGGGAATAACGGTGTTACCGCTCAGCAGGTAGCTGTCGTAGGTGGAGGTGGACCAACTGGCATCACTGGTGATGCTGCCTTCCACGCCGCCGGCCAGGCCTTCGTTGAGGCGGTGGTTGCGGGTTCGCTCAACGGAGAGCGACAACTGGGTACTGCCCCAATCCCAGTTGCCACGGTGGCTGACCGCGCCGCTGCTGCGATAGAGGATATTGGTTTCGGCGCCGTCGCCGGCGAGGCTGCTTAACAGCTCCGAGCCGCCGCTGCTCACTGCGCGGTCACCGCTGTAGATATTGCCTTGGCGACTAAAGGCACTTTCAAATTCAATGACCTGCTGCTTTGATAAATCCCAGCGCAATAAGCCGTTAATGTCTTTGTTGCGTACCCCTTCGCGGCCAGCCGGGGCGGTGGCGGTATCGCTGCTGGCGTAGGCGCCGTTGAGCTCAGGGCTATCGGCGTCGGTTTTATTGACGTTGCCGTAGAGGCGGAAAGACAAGGTGTCGGTGAGGCCGCTTGAGAGGTTAAAACCGGCCCGGCGCGAGGCGCCTTCGCGGCTGTCTTCGGGCTCGTTGGCATAGAGGCTGACCGAGCCTTTAAAGTCTTTGGCCGGCTTTTTGGTGATGATGTTCACCACGCCGCCAGCGGCCCCCGAGCCGTAACGGGCGGCGGCCGGGCCCCGCAGCACTTCGATGCGTTCTACCGCTTCAACCGGTACCCAGTTGGAGTCGCCCCGGGTGTTGCGCTCGCCGGATTTCCCCATGCGGATGGCATCGCGGGAGCTGACCGGTTTGCCGTCAATCAAGATCAAGGTGTTCTCCGGGCCCATGCCGCGGATATCGATTTGCCGGCTGTTGCCGTATTGGCCGGAGGCGCTGTTGCCAGTGAGGTTGACCCCCGGCATTTTGCGGATGATCTCCGACAGATCGTTAGCCGGTGGCCGGCGAATAAGATCTTCGGCGGAGATGATGGACACCCCCAGCGACTGCTTGATTTGCTCCTCGGCGCTGCCCAGCACCGTGATCTTTTCATCCACCTGGGTCTTTTTAAGGTGCTCGGAGTCTTGGTCTTTGGCTTGGGCCAGGCAGGTGCAAAGGGCCAGGGTCAGGGCACTGACCGCGGATACAGTGGCCGGTATGGGGCGCGCCATCTCTATCTCCTTTAGAGTTAATGAGTTTGCAAATGATAGTTATTATCAATGGCGCAGGAAGGTACACCTGTACCGCAGCAATGTAAAGCGAGGGGAGCAGCGCCGGGCCGTACTGCCGGTTTTAAGCGCTCAAGGGTAAATAACGATGGGGGTGCCGGGGGCGATGGCGCGCCACAACCTGTCCATGTCGGCGTTGAGCAGGGCGATGCAGCCGTTGGTCCAGTTGGAGGGCTGTACCTTGGGGTTAAAGCCGTTGCGCTGGCCGTGGATCATAATCCGCCCGCCTGGGCTAAAACCACGGGAGCGGGCCTTGGCGAGGTCGGTGTCGTTGGGGTAACTGATGTGAATGGCTTTGTAAAAGGCCGAGTCGGCTTTCTTGTAATCCAGCAGGTAGCGGCCTTCGGGGGTGCGCTGGTCCCCTTCACGGAGCTTTGGGCCATAGGGCGCCGGCCCCAGGGCTATCCAAAACCGCTGCAACACCTTGCCGTCTTTCATCAGTGCCAGGCTGTAGCTGGACTTGTGCACCACCACCATGTCGGCCATGGGCGAAGCCAGGCACAACCAGGGGCAAAGCAGCAGCAGTAGGGGCAACAGGGTTTTCACGGTGCAGGCAAGGTCGCTGTTTAAGTTTTGTTCATCATAAACCTTTTGCGGTGAGGGAAAAGGAACAGGATCACGTTTTTAAAAGCCGGCTGGGGAAGTGGTTGTTCACTTTTCAAGAAACAATGCGCTAACCGCTTGGCAATATTGTGGTTTTCATGGCCTTGGCAAGGGTGGCTTCGAGGCGCTTTAAGGGACTATGGCGTGGCTGAAAAGCCACTCCTGCACATAAATTGTGACGCAGCTGTGAATTCTTAGTCCCGGTTGATGTCCATCAGGGACCATAACGCTATGTTGCGTTTAAACCCCCGTTCAGGACGCCGGTACGCCAAGGAATCAGTCATGCTAAGACCCCTGCTCATCACCTGTTCTTTAACCCTGCTGGCGGGCTGCTCTGGCCTGTGGGCCGGGGACGGCGAAACCCCCTACGGCAAGGTGAGCTTCTCCGAAGATGGCCGCACTTACCTGAGTGTTAACAGCACCAACGGCGGGCGCTGCAACAGGGTGGTGCTGGACGGGCACTACGCGCACCGCAGCTTTGGCGAGCAGATGGAAATAAGCCCCGGCACTCATACCCTGTCCTGCGGGGTGGAGGTGACCTTCAAAGTGCCCAAGGGCACGCTTTACAGCCTCAATCGATGGCAGGCCTGGCAATAAAAAAGCGGGCTGTTGCCCGCTTTTTTAATAGTAGCTATAGGTAAAACTCACCCCAAAGGTACGGGGCGGGGCGTACAGGTCGGTACTGATGGACAGATCCGAGGTTGCCACATCCTGCAGGTAGGCTTGGTCGTCTTGGTTGAACAGGTTCTTGGCCCACAGCATCACTTCCAAATTGCCACTGGCGCTCACCAGGCCGAGACGGGCATCCACCCGGTTGCTGGCGTTGAGGCGGGTGGCCTCCAGATTACGAGCGTCTTGGTACATGCGGCTATGGTAGCTGTAATCGGCGCCGGCCAGCAGATCCCAGTCTTTTATCACAGTGCGGGTGTAGCTCAGGCCCAGCGTAGCGGTCCATTTGGAGGCGCCGGGCAGTTGGTTGCCGGTGCAATCGCTGTTGCTGGCGCAGTTATGGAAGCTGTCGAAGGTAGCATCGGCATAACCGCCTGAGGCCTTGATGGACAGGCCCTCTGTAGCCCTGAAGGTCAGCTCGGCTTCCAGGCCCTTGCTGGTGGCCGCCGGGCCGTTAACCACCCGGTTGACACCGCTGTCGTCCACCACCCGGGTTTGAATGTCTTCATAATCGAGGTAGAAGGCCGCCAGGTTCAGGCGCATGCGCCGGTCCAGCAGGTCGCTTTTGAGGCCAATCTCATAGCTGGTGACGGTTTCCTTGCCAAAGCTCATGTCCGGGTGGCTGGCGTCGCCGCCGATGGCCTCAAGGGACTGGGGCCTGAAGTTATACCCCCCTTCCTTGTAACCGCGCGATACCTTGGCGTAGCCGTGCATGGGCAGCTCGGTCAGGCCGCTGATGCTGGCGTTAAGGCCGGTGGTCCAAGACACGAAGTTGTCGTTCTGCTTCTGGTGCGTCTCGGGAATGTCCACGTAGTTGTTGAGATAAAGCCCGGGCAGGGAGGTGGCAAAACCTTGCTGGAAGAAGGCCATCTTTTTCTCCACCTCGGAGTAACGCAGCCCCACAAAGCCGCTGTAACGGTCGGTGAAGTCATAGGTGAGGTTACCGAAGGCGGCGGCGCTTTCGGTTTTCACGTCACCGCCGAGGGTGACTCCGTTACCGGCATCGGCGTTGAAGCTGGTGGGGTAGGGGGCGCTAAGGCCGGTGGGGATGCCGTAAATGCCGGTGCCGGTGCCAAAGAACTGGTCGTTGTCCGAGTCGTTATGGAGGTAAAAGAGACCGGCCACGTAACGCAGCGCCTTATCGGCCGGGGATATCAGCTGGAACTCCTGGGTGAACTGGTCGTCGTTTTCCTGCTCGACGCTGTAGTAGATGTCGAGGCTGGTGCCGTCAAGATCGGTACCGGCGGTGGAGTCGTATTGCTTGCGGGCGGTGATGGACTTGAACTGGTAGCCGTTATCGAAAAGGTAACTCAGGGTGGCGTCCAGGCCCCAGTTGTCGCGCTTGCCGAACAGGCGGTTGCTGTTGGCGTAGAGATCGCGCTTGTCGCTGGTGGTGAAATCGCTGGCGGTGGCGCTGGCGTTGTAAAAAGCCACGGCGGCTAGGCCATAGGGGCTGATGGCGGTCAGCCGGTTGCCCGGCGGGGTGCTGTCTTCCTTGAGGCGGTCGGCGCTGATATCAATGGTGAGTTTGTCGCTTGGGGTCAGCCGGAACTGGGCGCGGCCGCCGTAGCGGTCTTCGTCCTGCAATTTGCTGCCGTCGGCAAGGTTGGTTTGAAAGCCGTCCCGCTTAACGCTAAAGCCGGTGAGGCTGGCGGCCAGCAGGTTTTCCACCAGGGGGCCTGAGACATAACCGTTGACGCGGCGAAGGTCATAGTTGCCCAAATCCAGCTTCAGTTTGCCTTCGAGGAGATCGGAAGGTTTGCGGGTGGTGATGTTGACCACCCCCAGGTTGGTGTTCTGGCCAAAGAGGGTGCCTTGAGGGCCGCGCAGCACTTCCACCCGCTCGATATTACTCAGTTCTTGGTTAAAGCCGGTAGCCCGGCCGTACACCACACCGTCGACATAAATGCCCAGGCCTGGGCTGGTGCCGGAGTTGAACACGCCGTTGGGGTTGGAGGGCACGCCGCGCATGTTGACGGTGGTGGCAAAGGGGGAATAGGTGGCCATGGTGAGGTTGGGCACCGAGTACTGGATGTCCTGGAAGGTCTGGATATTGCCCCGCTCCAAATCCTTGTTGGTCAGTACCGACACCGCCAGGGGCACTTCCTGAAGGTTCTCGCCCCGCTTCTGGGCGGTGACGGTGATTTGTTCAATCGCTAGGCCCTCGTCCTTGGTGTCGGCCTGTTCCTGGGCCAGGGCGCTTGCCAGTGGCAGCATCAGCAGCAGGCCGGGCAGGGCCTTGCGGGTCGGGTTGCTGGTGTTCAATGTCCATCTCCTCACAATGTCGGTGTTGTTCTGGGTAGCCCGCTCTGACGGCGGCTGACCTTAAGGGATGCCCTGTTACAACCAAGGACAGCTTGTTCTCTTATAGCCCGGCCCCGCTGGCCGCTCTTCCGACTTTGCAAATCAGCACAAAATGGCTTTTTTAGGAGTCTTTGTCGGTCATTTCGTCATGATTTGGCGCCGGAACTGTTAAGTCGCTAACACTCTGGGCCTCCCCCACAGGCGGCGGATTTTGTAAGGTAGGGAAAAAAGCGCCAAAGGAAGCACAGATGAAAGCGCTACTGGATCAACCCGTTACCTTGCAGCTCAACAGCCTTATCATTTTGCTCGGTCTTTGCCTGGGGGCAGGGCTGGGATTTTTCATGTGGTGCAGCGCCAAAACCAGCAAACCGGCCCGCAATTACCTGGGGGCTTTGTTGGTGTTGACGGCGGTGCTGGCCCTGGCTCACGTTTGGCAACGTGAAAGCCTCTACTACACCAACCTGGCGCTCACCGTCACCTCATTGCAGATGGCCCTCGGCCCCTTGCTCTACCTCTATACCTGCAGCCAAACCCAAAGCGATTTTCGCTGGCACCCCAGCCAGCTTTGGCACCTGCTGCCGGCGGCATTGCTGGCCCTGTTATGGCAATGGCAGCTACCCCTTAAACCCGGCGACTGGCTGAGCCTCGGCTGCGTTGGCGCCGAGCCTTGCGATCTGCTCAATCAAAGCCGCTTTGTACACCGCGCCGCTACTTGGGTGTCGCTGCTGGGTTACGGGGCGCTGTCCCTTGGCCTGCTCAAGCCTTATGAAGCGCAGATCCGCGCCTGTTACTCGGATATCGACGGCATCAACCTTGCCTGGCTTCGCAACATGATCTTCGGCTTTATCGGCCTGACCCTCTTTGCGGTGGTGCTGGAAGTGGCCCATTGGCTGGGCTGGCTGCTGCCCCTTAACGGCGGCAATCTCCAGGCCTGGGGGCCCATTGTCTGGTCGCTGATGATTGCCCGCTACGGCTTTCGCCAGCGGGTTTTGGCCGAGCAGGGGGAAGCCTACGCCGCGCCCTCACCGGCAGTGGCGGCCGAGCCGGCGCCGCCCCTTCACAGCAGCAAATACCAGACCAGCAGCCTTACCCGAGCCGACGCCAAAGCCCTTTGGGTGCGGCTGCAAGGGCTGATGAGCAGCGACAGCCCCTATCTGGAGCACGGCCTTAAAATCTCGGAGCTGGCCACGCGGCTCAAGGTACCGGTGCATCACCTGTCCGAAACCATCAACGGCTATGCCGAGCAGAGCTTTTACGACTTCATCAACCGCTACCGCCTGGACGAAGCGCTGCGGCTGCTGGCCGACCCGGCCATGGCCCATTTGTCGGTAACCGACATCGGCTTCCAGGCCGGTTTCAACTCCAACTCCACCTTCTTTGCCCACTTTAAAAAACGCTTCGACCAAACCCCAAGGGAGTACCGCCGGCAACTGGCCCTGACCCCGGCCTGAGCTTTTTGATGGCGATTTGCAAAGTCGGAGGCAGCGCCTTTGGCTTTGCGATACAGCTACAGGCAACCGGCCCCACGGGGCCTTTTGCTTGAGAGGTCAAGGCATGACATTTCGAAAACCCCTGGCGGTGGCGTCCCTGGCGCTGTTGGTATTGGCGGCGGTAGTGGTGGTACGGACCCTTCTATTTACGCCCAAGCCCCAGCCGCATCTGGCCAAAGCCGAGTTGGCGGTGGACTCGCAGCGTATTGCCGGCCACCTGAGTGAGGCCATCGCTTTTGCCACCGTTTCGTATGACGACCCGGCCCAGATTGACCGCGCCCCTTTCGAGGGCTTTCTGGCCTGGCTGGCTGCTACCTACCCCAAGGTGCACGCCAATCTGAAGGTCGAGGCCATCAACCACTACGGCCGGCTCTTTACCTGGCCGGGATCTGACCCAAGCCTTGCCCCCATCTTGCTGTCGGCGCACTACGACGTGGTGCCGGTCCAGCAAAGCACCGCCGGGCTCTGGCAACAGCCGCCTTTTAGCGGCCTTATTAAAGACGGATACATCTGGGGCCGGGGCGCCCTGGACGATAAAAGCGCGGCAGTGGCGCTGATGGAGAGCTTAAGCGGCCTGGTTAACGCTGGCTTTTCGCCCCGGCGCACCCTGATGGTGGCCCTTAATTTCGACGAAGAAGTGGGCTCCGAGCAGGGCGCCAAAGCCATTGCCGCCATGCTCAAGGCCCGGCACATCGAGCCGCTCTGGTCGCTGGATGAAGGCTCTTTTGTGCTAGACGGGGTCGTGCCAGGGGTAGCGCTGCCGGTGGCCAGCATCAACGTGGCCGAGAAGGGCTATCTCACCATCGATGTCACCGCCCATGGCCAGGGCGGCCACAGCTCCATGCCGCCTCATCAGACGGCGGTGGGCATTTTGGCCCAGGCCCTGGTGCGGCTGCAAAACGCGCCGGTACCGGGGGGCCTGGACGGCCTTAGCGCCGAGATGTTCGACAACCTGGCCCGCTACATGCCGTTTGATAAACGGCTGTTGTTTGCCAACCGCTGGCTGTTCGGCGCTTTGCTCAATGCAGAGCTCTCCAAAAGTGCCACCACCAACGCCACCCTGCGTACCACCACGGCCCCAACCATGCTCTCTGGCAGCGTTAAATCCAACGTGCTGCCGGTAACTGCCGAGGCGGTGATCAACTTCAGGCTGCACCCCAGGGACAACGTCGACTCGGTGCTACGTTACGTGCAAAAGACCATCGACGACAACAGGGTCAGCATCGCGGTGCGGGATGGGCGCAATGCCTCCAGTGTCTCCGACAGCCAAGGCCCCGGCTTCCTGGCCCTGGCCAAGGCCAGCCGCGAAGTCTATGGCGACGTGGTGGTAACGCCGGGATTGACGGTAGGCGCCACCGACAGCAGCTATTACGACAGCGCCGTCCAGAACGCCTATCGCTTTAACCCCATGGTTCTTAAAAAGGACGAGCTTGGCATGTTCCACGGCATCAATGAGCGGATAACGGTGGCTAACATGGCGGCCGCCACCCGCTTTTACACCTTGCTGATGAAGGACGCCGCCAGCCACTGACCAGGCTGCTTACCAGAAGATCAATAACACCGTGGCGGCGGTCAGGCCGCCCATGGTGCGGGCAAACCAGCGCTGGCGCCGAGCGCTGTGCAGCAGCTGCTTGATGCCGACCCCAAACACTATCCACATCAGGTTCATGGCCGAGCCGGTGAGGTTCCAGGCCAGGATCAATAACAGGATGGACGGCCAGTAGCTGTCACCGGGCAGGCTAAAAGCGCTCACCGACGCCAGGCTGGTGGCCCAGATCTTGGGGTTGATGAATTGAAACACCGCCGCGCCTGCAACTCCCAGCGGCTTTTGCTGCTCGCGGGCGTTACTGAGCTGGCTTTGGCTTATCTTCCAGGCCAGATACAAAAGGTAACAGGCGGCCAGCACTTGCAAGGCCAGGTGCACCTTGGGGTAGCGGGCCAGCAGATCGCCAAGGCCGGCAGCTACCCCCAGCAGCATCACCGTGGTGCCGATGCGGATCCCGAGCCAGAACGGCAGGCTGCGCCAGAGCCCAAACTGGGCGCCGCTGGCGGTCAGCAACATGTTGTTGGGGCCCGGGGTGCCGGTGGCGGCCAGGGTAAAGAGCAGGGCTGCCCCAAAAGTGGCGATCAGGTCGTGGCTCACAAGGATTCCTCAATTGTATGGGTGCAATGTTGGTAGATACCGGGGCGGTGCACCTCCATCAGGTTTTGGGGCGCGGCGGGGGCAGTAAAGCCCAGTTGCCGGTACAGCGGGTGGGCGTCGCGGGTGGCCAGTAAGATGCGCCGTAATGCCTGAGCCCAGGGCTGGGCAAAGACTTCACTCAGCATCCATTTGGCCAGGCCCAAGCCCCGGTATTCGGGCAGCACAAACACATCGGCCAGGTAGGCAAAGGTGGCCTTGTCGGTTATCAGGCGGCCAAAGGCGATTTGCTGGTTGCCCTTAAATAGCCCGAAGCAGTAGGAGCCGGCCAGGGCTTTACCGACCTGGGCGCGGCTGATCCCCGCCGCCCAATAGCTCTGGCTAAGAAAACCGTGGATCACGTCCAGCTGCATCATGGCGTTGTCGTCGCTGAGCAGCACATCACCCTGGTGGCACCACATGGGAACTCCTGACTGGCATAGTGGGGTTGGCTCTGTCAGAATGATGCAATTGCGTTATTTTGTATGGCAACAATTTTATTGTTATGGTGACAATCTGGACTCCCGACCTTAGCCCCTTTAGCGGGCCCAAGTACCTGATGCTGGCCGATGCCATTGCCGCCGCCATTGCCCGTGGCGAGCTGGAAGCCGGTGCCCGGCTGCCGCCACAGCGGCAATTGGCCGACAAACTGGGGGTAACGGTAGGCACCGTCACTCGGGCCTATGACGAAGGGCGCCGCCGCGGCCAGTTGGAGGCGCGGGTGGGCAGCGGCACCTATGTGCGGGGGAATGAGCGGCCGATGCCGGTGGTGCCCATGGGCGGCCCCCTGGCCATGGACGGCGCCATGGCGCCGCTTGGGCCACAAGGGCAGATGATGAGCGAGGCGCTGCAGGCCCTGGCCGCTGACGCCAACTGCCTGTATCAGTGCCTGCCATACCCTCAGGAAAACGGCCTTGCCCACCAGCGCCAGCGTTTTATCGATTGGCTGGCGGCCATGTCCTTGCCGGTTACCGACCAGCAGCTGTTGCTGACTTGTGGCGGCCAGCATGGCCTGAGCCTGGCGCTGGAGGCCTTGTGCCAAAGCGGCGATACGGTGCTGGCCGAAGGCATGTCCTTTCCCGGGATCCGCATGGCCTGCGAGCGCCAGGGCCTCAAAGCCGTAGGCCTGGCCATGGACGAGCAGGGCCTGCTGCCCGACGCTCTGGAAGCGGCCTGCCGCCAGTACCGGCCACGGGTGCTGTACCTGACCGCCAACCTGCAAAACCCCAGCTGCGCCACTCTGCCGCTGGCGCGGCGCCAGCGCATCCTGGCCCTTTGCCGCCAGTTTGATGTGCGCATCATCGAAGACGACGTGCAGTTTGTGGACCCTGCCATCAAGCCCCCTGCCTTTTTCACCCTGGCGCCGGATATCACGGTGTTTGTCTCAAGCTTTTCAAAGCGTTACAGCGGGTCAATGCGAGTGGGATTCATGCTGTTCGACAGCGCCCTCTACCAGCGGCTGCTGTTTTGCCTGCGCGCCTCGGTGTGGACCGTCTCGCCCTTGCAATTGGAGCTGGTCAGCCGCTGGCTGGCCGACGGCCAGATGCAGCGCCTGGAAGCCTGGCTTGGCGAGGAAATGCGGGCCCGGCGGCGCCTAGCCGACAGCATTCTCGGCGAAGATTTACTGCAAGGGGACCCCAGCAGCTTTAACTGCTGGCTGATGTTGCCCGAACCCTGGCGGGCCGCTGATTTTGCCAGAGCCGCCCTGGAGCAGGGGGTGAAGGTGCGCACCGGTGAAGACTACGCGGTGGGGCGTTTTGCGGTGCCCCAAGGGGTGCGCCTTAGCATCAGCCAACCGGCGGGCCATGCCCAGTTGGCCGAGGCGCTGGGGGTGCTGAAAAAGCTGCTGGACCAGGGGCCGGGGCTAACCCAGGCCATTGTCTAGGTACTCGGCAGACTGCATCTCGGTCAGGCGGCTCAAGGTGCGGCGGAATTCGAAGTTAAGGGTTTCGCCCTGGTAGAGATTGGCCAGCGGCAAAGGGACTTCCAAATAAAGAGCGACGTGGCGGTCGTAAAGTTCGTCCACCAGGCTGATAAAACGCCGCGCCGGGTCGTCGCCCTCGGCGTAGAACACCTGGCGTTCACCGGTCTGGGTGGCTTCGGCGCCATCTTCGGTGCCACGGGCTTTGATCCATTCATGGGCCTTACCCCCAAGCACCGGCACCTGGCTGACCAACACCTGGCGAAACTGCCCGGCAAGGTCGATGTAATCCAAGGCCGAGCGCGGCCCACCACAAAGGGTGGCAAAGTCCATCCAGACGCTGCGGCTGCCGGCGGCCCGCACCCCAAGCTCGCGCCCGCAAAGACGGATATGGCGGCGGTTATCTGGAGCTGGCTCCAAAGCGGCAAATAACGCGGCAAAGTCGGCTTGCCCCGGCGCAAAGCAGGTTTGTACCCGGCGCAAGTGGCGAAGGCGGTGATCGTCGCCGCCATCGAGATGCAGCTCCTGGCAGTGGCGGGTCAGCAGGGCAATGCCTGGCGCGAAACGTTCGCGCTGCAAGGCTTGTTGAAAGAGGCCGCCAATGGCGATGTTGGAGGTAGCCACCAGTACCAGGCCTTTGGCAAAAAGGGCCTGGAACAGCCGCTGGATCAGCATGGCATCGCCGATGTCGGCCACAAAAAACTCGTCAAAGCACAATACCTTGCAGCTTTTTCCCAGCTCGTTGGCAATGGCCACCAGCGGATCGGCCTGCCCAGCATGGTCATTCAAGGCCTTGTGCAGCCATTTCATAAAGTGGTGAAAGTGCTGGCGCACCGCCATGCCTTCGGGCAGCGCCGCAAAGAACAAGTCCATCAGCATGGTTTTGCCGCGCCCCACATCCCCCCAAAGGTAAAGCCCGCGAGGATTGCCCGGCTGTTGCAGGGCCTGGTAGAGGGCTTCTAAGGCATCGATGGCCTGCTGCTGATTGGGGTCGGCCACAAAGCCAGGCTCTGCCAGCCGGGCCTGATAGCGCGCTTTAGGTGACAACTTCATGATCTGGATAAGGATTGGCGCCGGGAAATGCTGGCATTATGGCGTTATCTCGAGCCTCGGTGCAAAGCACCGGCCCTGTCGTTGGGAGACGCACATGTCCATTGATAACAACAACAAGCCCTTGTGGTTTACCGTTTTTGCCTGGGTGATGGTGATGTGGAACCTGCTGGGGGTAGCCACCTTTGCCCTGCATGCGCTTTCCAAGCCCGAGCTTGGCCGCTTGCCGCCGGAGCATCAGGCCCTTTATGCCAGCGAGCCCTGGTGGTCGGTGCTGGCGTTTGCCGTGGCAGTGGTAGCGGGGCTGGCCGGGGCCGGCGCCCTGATGCTGGGGCGGCGCCAGGCTTTTGGCTGTTATCTGGTGTCCCTGGCCGGGGTGTTGGTGCAGCAGTTTTACAGCTTTGGGGTGGTTGACAGCCTCAAGGTGCTGGGTACCGGCTCCCTTGCCATGCCGCTTTTTGTGCTGGTGCTGACCCTGGCCCAGTTGCTGGTGGCAAAGCTGGCCGATAAGCGCGGCTGGGTGGGGTAAAGAAAAAGCCGCCTGTTGGCGGCTTTTTTCAGGCCCGGCGCCGCAGCGCCAGCTCGTCTTTGATTTGCCGCTCGGTCTCTTCGCCCACCCGGGTTTTACTGCGCCGTTTGGTCGACCAATTGGCCTCGGTCACCTTGAAGCGCTGAATAAGGCCGGTGAGTTTATCCCCCAGGTTACGGATGTCCTGGCCCAGGGTATTGGCCAGCTCGGAGGTTTGCTGAGCCTGGGCAAAGCTGGCGTTCATTTCGTCGTAATGCCCCGACACCTTGCCAAAAATCGCCTGTTGGGTCTGGATAGCCTCGTTGATGTTGTCCACCCGCTGGCTGATGGCGCCCATGGCCTGGGTTACCGAGCTCAGCTGCTCGGTGGCCTCGCTCATCCGCTCGGACGAATTGTCCAGGTTGTGTTTGCCTTCTTCCATCAGCCGCACCACCTTCATGGTGCTGGTTTGGATGGTGTGAACCATGTCGGTTACCTCACCGGTGGACTCCCGAGTCTTGGCCGCCAGATTGCGCACTTCGTCGGCCACCACCGCAAAGCCGCGGCCGGCTTCCCCGGCACGGGCTGCCTCGATGGCGGCGTTAAGGGCCAACAAGTTGGTCTGTTCGGAGATGCTGTTGATAACGTCAATCACCTTGGCGATGCGGTCGGTATCACCTTTTAAGAGATCGATGGCCGAAACCATCTCCGCCATGCTGCCGGAGAGTTGGTGCATGGTACCGGCGGCCGACTCCACCACCCGGTGGCTGTCGTCCACGGTTTTATTGCCCTGGAAGGTGGCGTCGGTAATGGCCACCAGCTCGCTGTCTACCACCTTGCTGGCTTCGTCGGTGCGCTCAAGGTAAAGGGCCACCGAGTCGGCCTCGCGTTTTTGCACCGCGATGGCATCGGAGAGCGAGCCGTTGATGTCGGCCTGCTCGCTGGAGATGGGCACCAAGCGCATCACCGAGCCAATCAGTTCGGCAAAGGTGGTGTCGAGCTTGTCGATAAAGGTGTTCACCTTGCCGGCCAGTTGGGCCAGCTCGTCCTTGCCTTTGACATTGAGCCGCTGGCTGAGGTCCCCCTCGCCACTGGCCAGGTTGTCCAGGGTGTAAATCAGGGTATGGATGGGGCGCACGATAAGGTTTGCCACCAGCCAGCCCAAAAGGCCCCCCACCAGCAGCGCCACGGCGGAGGCGACCAGGGTTTTGGTGATGGCGTGCTGGCGAAGTAGCGCCACCGGTGCAAAGGCTTCTTGCTGGCTCATCGCGCTAATAAGGGCCCAGCGCTGCTGGCCAATTTTTAGCGGCCGGTAGGCCAGCAATTGCGGGTTGTCACCTTGGGTGGTGGTAAAGCCGGTTTGGCCATCAAGGGCGGCGGTCACCGCCGGATTATCCACCTTCAAAAGGCCCATAGTGCTGTCGTTTCGGCCAATGCTGTCAATCAGGCTTGGGCTCTGGCCCTCGGCTTTTAGGGTATCGAGGAAGGCGCTTTTATTCTCCAGCAGGGCGCGGCTGTCGCTGCGCATGGTGCCATCCTGGCCGACCAGGTAAGTCTCGCCGCTGCTGCCAAGGCCGTTACTTTGCCATTGCTGGTCGTGGGTCATTACCGCGTTGAGGCGGTCGACCGGCATCTGGAAGATAAGCACGCCAATCTTTTTGCCGTCATCGACTATCGGCGCCGAGACAAAGGCGGCGGCCGCGTTGTAGGACGGTACATAAGGGGCGAAGTCGGTGAACTGGGCGCTGCTGCTGGTCATGCCCATGCGGTAGGCCTCGGCCAGGCCCGACTTGGCAAAGGGGCCGTCCTTTAGCGAGGTGGCAAAATCCAGCTCCTTAAAGACGGTGTACACCACATCGCCGCTGGCAGCGTCTACCAAAAACACGTCATAAAAGCCGAAGGTCTGCTGGAACTGCTTGAAACTGGGGTGAAAGCGGGCGTGCAGGCGGTTGTAGTTGTTGTCGGCCGGCGCGCGCAGCAGGCTGTCTTTTTCTCCCAGCGGCGCGCTGTTGGCGCTGATGTAATCGTGCTGCAGGGCAATGGCGTTTTCCGAGAGCGCTGCCATCAGCGTGCTGGGGTTGCTGCTGGCGCCGCCGTTCATGCTTTTGAATTTATTGTCGAACTGGCTTTGGTAATAGCCAGCAAGGCCGGTTTTGTCTTCGGCCAGCTCTGTGGCACTCAAGGTCTGGGGGTAGGCTTTGTAAGCCGTTGCCAACATCTTCATGGCGTCAATGGTGGTGGGCTCGGCGGCCATGGTGGCTGCCTGGTGCTCGATGGTCTCGAAGTAACTCTCGATGTGCTTGGCGGTGGCATTACGCACCGCCACCAGCTTGCCCTCGGCCTGGTGGCGCAGGGAGTTTTCGGCTTCGTCCATCAGCGCGTAACTCAATACGATGCTCACCAGCGCGGTGGGCACAAAGGTGAGCAGGGTACCTAATAGGATCAGCCTGGCTTTTATGGTCAGCGTCATGTTGGCCTCTCGTCAGGAACAAGGTGCAAGCAAGGAGCAAAACGTTACTCAGTGTAGATGGGTTATCGGGTTGTTAAATTTGAACTTTAGGCGAGAAAGGGCGTTTTGCAGGGGCTTTTGCGCTAGATCAAAGCCGGTAGATGGGGCGTTAAACAAAAAAGGCCGCCCTGAGGGCGGCCTTTTTACTCACCGGCAGCTTAGCTGCGAATGAGGTAGTCGAAGGCGGACAGGGCCGCAGTGGCACCGGCGCCCATGGAGATGATGATCTGCTTATAGGGCACGGTGGTGGCGTCGCCGGCGGCAAACACACCCGCCAGGGAGGTGGCGCCTTTGGCGTCGATGATCACTTCGCCAAAACGGGTCAGCTCAATCTCGCTTTCTTTCAAAAACTCGGTGTTGGGCACCAGACCGATTTGCACGAAGACACCGGCCAAATCGAGCTTTTTGGCTTCGCCGCTGACGCGGTCGGTGTAAGCCAAGCCGTTGACCTTGCTGCCGTCACCCAGCACCTCGGTGGTTTGGGCGTTGGTGATGATGTCCACGTTATCGAGGCTCTTGGCCTTTTTCACCAGCACGTCGTCGGCGCGCAGGGTGTCGGCAAATTCCAGCACGGTGACGTGCTCGACAATACCGGCCAAGTCGATGGCCGCTTCGATACCGGAGTTACCGCCGCCAATCACCGCCACTTTCTTGCCTTTGAAGAAGGGGCCGTCACAGTGCGGGCAGTAAGCCACGCCCTTGGTTTTGTACTCGGCTTCGCCGGGTACGCCGAGGGAGCGCCAGCGGGCGCCGGTAGCCAGCACCACGCTGCGGCTTTTCAGCGTTGCGCCGCTTTCCAGGGCCACTTGCACCTCGCCATCGCGGCTGACATTGGCAACGCGTTGGCCGGAGATGATGTCAACGCCGTATTCCTTAACGTGGGCTTCGAGGCTGGCGGCCAGTTTCGGGCCCTCGGTGTAAGGCACGGAGATAAAGTTCTCGATACCCATGGTGTCCATCACCTGGCCACCGAAGCGCTCGGCCACCAGGCCGGTGCGAATGCCTTTGCGGGCCGCGTAAATGGCGGCGGCGGCGCCAGCCGGGCCACCCCCTACAACCAGTACGTCGTAGGTGTCTTTGTCGTTAAGGGCGGCGGCTTTTTCTTCGGCAGCGCCGGTATCGATTTTGGCGACAATTTCTTCGAGGGTCATGCGGCCCTGGCCGAAGTGTTCACCGTTCAGATAAACGGACGGCACGGCCATCACTTGGCGCTCGTCCACTTCTTGTTGGAACAGGCCGCCGTCAATCATCACGTGGGTGATGTTGGGGTTGAGGTTGGCCATCAGGTTCAGAGCCTGCACCACGTCCGGGCAGTTATGGCAGGACAGGGAGATGTAGGTCTCGAAATGGAACTCGCCCTTGATGTTCTTGATCTGTTCAAGAAGGGCCGGGTCTGCCTTGGAAGGGTGACCGCCGGCCTGCAACAGGGCCAGTACCAGGGAAGTGAATTCGTGCCCCATGGGGATGCCGGCAAAGTGCACGCGAGGTGCCTGGCCTTTGGGGGCAACGCTCATGCTGGGGGTACGGGCATTGGCGGCTTCCACCAGATCTATCTGGCTGGACAGCTCGGCAATTTCGGTAACCAGTTCTTTCAGTTCTTGGCCTTTGGGGCTGCTATCGGCGGACACGCTGACTTCGATCGGCTGCTTGATATTTTGCAGGTAGGTGTCCAATTGCTTCTTCAAATTGACGTCTAACATGTGCGTGTCCTATGCAAATTACGGAATTTTGGGCGTAAAAAACCCGGCCCGCCAACCGGGTGCGCAAGCACCGCAGCGGGCCGGGTTTCAAAAAGGGACTTAGATCTTGCCGACCAGGTCCAGAGAAGGAGCCAGAGTGGCTTCGCCTTCTTTCCATTTGGCAGGGCAAACTTCGCCCGGGTGAGCAGCAACGTACTGGGCAGCTTTGATTTTGCGCAGCAGGTCAGAAGCGTCACGGCCGATGCCTTCAGCAGTGATTTCAACAGCTTGGATCACACCTTCAGGGTCGATAACGAAGGTGGCGCGGTCAGCCAGGCCTTGGCCTTCACGCATTACGCCGAAGTTGTTGGTGATGGTGCCGGTTTGGTCGCCAACCATGAAGTAGTTGATTTTGCCGATGGTGTCGGAGCTGTCATGCCAGGCTTTGTGGGTGAAGTGGGTGTCGGTGGACACGGAGAACACTTCTACGCCCAGCTTTTGCAGCTCTTCGTAGTGGTCAGCCACGTCGCCCAGTTCGGTGGGGCATACGAAAGTGAAGTCGGCAGGGTAGAAGAAGAATACAGACCACTTGCCTTTAACGTCGGCTTCGGTGATGTCTACGAATTTGCCTTGTTTGAAAGCGGTGGCTTTAAACGGCTTGATTTCGGTGTTGATGGATACGGACATGTCGACTCCTCGATTAAATGTCTTGAATGAAAGATTCCCTAAAACAGTGTCTATCCTAAGCGGTTTTATAAATCGATTAAAATTGCTAAATCAAATCGTTTCATTCGGCTTAGTCGATTGTCTGGTTCAGGCAATTCCTTGTGATTGAGTAACTTGCTGCAAATACTGACACAGCCATGGGCCGGTGTCGCGGCAAGGGTTTCTATCATCGCAATCGATAGATGACAACCTTATGACCCAATCTCGCCATTAACCAGGTTGGCGGGGCGCTGGCCAGCCATGGCCTGGTGGAAGTTGTCCAGCGCCAGGCGCGCCATGGCGTCGCGGGTTTGCACCGTGGCCGAGCCGATGTGAGGCAGAGTCACGGCGTTTGCCAAGCTAAAGAGCGGCGAATCATTGAGCGGCTCGCGCTCGTACACGTCAAGCCCTGCGCCGCGGATGGTGCCCTTTTCAAGGGCGGCTATCAGGGCGTTTTCGTCCACCACGGCGCCGCGGGCCACGTTGACCAAAATGGCGGTGGCTTTCATTTGCGCCAGTTGCTGCTCGCCAATCAAGTGCCGGGTCTGGGGCCCAAGGGGCACCACCAGCACCACAAAGTCGGCTTGTTGCAGCAGTTCGTCCAGCCCGCAGAAGCGGGCGTTAAGCTCGGCTTCAAGTGCTGGCTTGGGGCTATTAGCGGTGTAGAGCACCGGCATGTTGAAGCCGAAATGGCCCCGGCGGGCGATGGCGGCGCCAATGCGGCCCATGCCGACAATGCCGAGGGTCTTGTGGTGAATATCGACTCCAAACCGCTCCGTGCTCAGTGTGCGTTGCCAATGGCCGGCTTTGGTCCAGGCGTCCAGCTCCGGCACCCGGCGGGCGGCGCTCATCAGCAGGGTAAAGCCAAGGTCGGCGGTGGTTTCGGTGAGTACGTCGGGGGTGTTGGTGAGCATGATGCCGCGCTCGGTGAGGTAGGGCAGATCGTAGTTGTCATAGCCCACCGAGATGGAGCTGATCACCTTTAACTGCCCAGCCTGGGAAAGCTGTGCGGGGCCAAGCTTGCGGCCAACCCCTATCATGCCCTGGGCACTTGGCAGGGCGGCGGCGTACTGGGCGTCGATATCCCATTTGGGGTCCAGCACCGTTACCTGGTAGCGCTCCCTGAGTTCCGCCAAGTGGGCATCGCTCAGGCGGCTAAATACAAAGACATTGGGTTTCATGGCGTTTACTCCGTGGCCATAGAAAAACCCAGCCTACGCCCGGCTGCCCAGGCAGGGCAAGCCGGACTCGCCCAACGGCTCAGCGGCTGTGGTAGCCGATACGAAAGCCGCCCCAATGCCGGCCCCGCACGTAAATGGGCGCCGAGATGTCGTGCATCACTTCGCCGGTATCGCGCTTGTAGGTTTGCAGCAAAAAGGGCTCAGTATGGCTGCCGCAGCGCTTGCCGGTGCGGTCGTTAAAGAGGCGTTTGGTCCTGTTGCCTGCCACGTCTTTTTTCGGGTCGCCGGTGAGCGGCTGGCTGAACTTCTTATTGTGGGTGGGAAAGTAGCCGTTGATATCGACCGCTCCCGCAAACACTGCGCCATCAAGTCCCGCCAGCAGCGGCTCCTGAATGGGGGGGAAGAGCTGATCGGTGAGGCGGTCAAAGCCGGTGCTGAATTTTTGCGGCTGGGTGTTGGCGATGGGCTTGTAGTCGAAGCGAAACAGCTCTTGCTCGCTTATCTGCCCGCCGTTGATGGCCGCTTCCAGGGCACTGGCAATAGCGGCGGCGCCCTGGCGGGCGGCATTGGCCATACGGCTGTGCTGGTCGTCGATATCGCTGCCGGACAGGGCCACGAAAATGCCTTCGGTATGGGTGCTCAGCTCCAAAATGCGCTGAGAAGCCTCGCCGATGGCGTGTTCGATGGCGCCCATGGAGCTGTGCAGATGCTCCACATGGCCGCTGATGCCGGCGTTGTCTCGCTGAAAATCCTGTTGCAGCTGGGCCATGGTCTGGGAGCTGTCGCGGGCCTGGCCCATCATCCCCATGATCTGCCGCAGCTGGTGGCTGGTGTCTTCAATCAGCTCGGTCATGGTGGCATCCACCGCCTGCAGGGCATCCATGGCGGCGGTAACACCGTAGGTCTGCTCTACCATGGCGCCGAGCAGCTTCTCGATATTCTGGGTGGCTTCCCGGGTTTGCTGGGCAAGGTGGCGCACTTCATCGGCGACTACCGCAAAGCCGCGGCCCTGGTCACCGGCCCTGGCCGCCTCGATAGCGGCGTTGAGGGCCAGCATATTGGTTTGTTCGGCCAGCTGCTCGATGGATTGGGTAATGCCCTTGATGGAGTCAGACTGCTCCTTTAGCTGGCCCACTTGGCTTTGGGCTATGGTCAGCTTCTGGTGCTGCTCATGGCGGGCCTGGTTGAGCTTTTCCATCTGCCCCTGGCCCTGTTCGGTGGCAACGGCGGCGCTGTCCACTTGCTGGCGGGCGTCGCTGGCGCCTTGCTCCATGGCAAGGCCGGCTTGCTCCAGGCTTTCTACCCGCTCGAGAATTTTGGCCGAAAGTGCCTTTTGCTCCCCCAGGTGCCCCTTGATGCCGTCGACAAAATGGGAGGCATTGGCCGACTCCACCGCGATACGGGTTACCGCATCGCTGATGGGGGCTGGGTCCAGGCGCGGCTTGGGCGGCTCTGCCACCACCAGGGTGCGGGGCCAAAACAGCACCACCACTGCCGCCATGGCCAGCAGCACAGCCAGCCAGGGCCAGCCGGGCCACCACAGGCTGACGCCGAGAACCCCGCCCACGACGACACTTTTACCCAAGACTTGCCACATAACCTTCTCCTTGGATTTTTATTGTTTTGTCCTGCATCGGCCTTTTTGGCCATTGCTGTAGACATTAGACAAAAAAGGCAGCCTTGGGGCTGCCTGTCTATTCGACCTAAGTGGAGAGAGGCATGGTGCTTGGCCCTGGCAACAAGAGAGGCAAGCCTGACCGGTCAATTGCCGATACGGGCCTTGAGTTGCAGAGGCTTTAGTAAAAGCCAGTCCATACATTTTTTTAACGCGGTCATTAAAACGGTATCTTATTTTTAGACGTCTATCCATTTAAAAGGAAAGGCTTCCTTACATCCTCATATCTTTTTTCTCTCTAACTCAGAAGAAAAGGCTATTTATTGTTCTTTAATTAAAGGATCTAGGATGGCTGCCATTGATATTCCTCTCGGGCTATCCCCTGTTTTGTGGAGGCGATAATGAAAAATCCGACATTACCTGTGCTGGATTTGAGCCTGCTCGACGGCACTGCATCTGAACGGGTAAACTTCCTCAAGGCCTTGCGCAGCGCGGCTCGCGACTATGGCTTCTTTTATCTGGTTGGCCATGGCCTTTCTGTGTCTGAACAAAAAGGCATACTGGATTTGGCCCGTCGCTTTTTTGGGTTAACCGAAAAAGAAAAGATGGAAGTACAGATGGCCAACTCACCGCATTTTCGTGGCTATACAAAAATGCAGGGTGAAATTACCCGGGGCAAACCGGACATGCGCGAGCAGTTTGATATCATGAACGAACAGCCGGCATTACCCCCTTCTTTAATTAACGAGCCCTGGCAACGGCTTTATGGCCCTAACCAGTGGCCGGCGGCGTTACCGAGCATGAAAGCGGCGCTACTGGACTGGCAGCAGCGGCTGAGCGATATCACGGTGCGCCTGTTGGACGCCTTTGCCGAGGCGCTGGAGCAAGACCCAGCTATTTTTGCCGAAAACGTAGCCGCTGGCCCCTATCAGCACATGAAGCTGATTCGCTACCCGGGCCGGGCGACGGGAGCGTCCAGCCAGGGGGTTGGCGCCCATAAGGACCCGGGCTACCTCACTCTGGTGATGCAGGATGGCCAGTCTGGCCTTGAGGTTGAGACCGATAAGGGCTGGGTAAGCGCCGAGCCCATTGAAGGGGCCTTTGTGGTCAATATCGGTGAGCTGCTGGAGCTTGCCTCCAACGGCTACCTGCGGGCCACCTTGCACCGGGTGGTGAGCCCGCCCGAAGGTGTGGAGCGGTTGTCTTGCGCCTTTTTCATGGCGGCCAGGCTCGATTCGCGGGTACCGCTGCTCTCGTTGCCGCCGCATCTTGCCCGTGAGGCCAAAGGGCCCCAGAGCGACCCGGCCAACCCCTTGTTTTTCGAGGTGGGGGAAAACGTCCTCAAAGGGCGGCTTCGTTCCCACACCGACGTGGCGACGCGCCACTATGGCGACCTGATACGTGCGTCAGCCTGATATTTGGAGATGTTGATGAAGTTCAAAACCCTGAGTGTGCATGCCGGGCAGGCGCTGGATCCCCAGACCGGCGCCCTGACCACCCCTGTCTACCAAAGCAGCACCTTCAGCTACTTTACCGCCGAGGAAGGGCGGGCCCGTTTTAGCGGCCAGAACCCCGGCTTTATCTACAGCCGCTTTGGTAACCCCACGGTAACGCCGCTGGAGCAAAAGCTGGCGGCCCTGGAAGGAGCCGACGAGGCGCTGGTGGTGGCCTCGGGCATGGCCGCGGTGTCGGCCATCATGTACGCCCTGGTCGACAGCGGCCAGGAAGTGGCCTTTGTCGACCCGCTTTACGGCGGTACCGATGCCTTTTTAAAGCAGACTCTGGTGCGGGCCGGTATTACCGTTACCCGTTATGGCTCCGACCAGGAACTGCTGGACAACATCAGCCCCAATACCCGGCTGGTGCTGTTTGAAACCGTCACCAACCCCAACCTCAAGGTGATAGACCCCCGTAAGGTGGTGGCGGCGGCCCGCAAAGTAGGCGCCATCACGGTGTGCGACAACACCTTTTTGACCCCTTACCTGATGCAGCCTTTGGCGCTGGGTGTGGATTTGGTGATGCACAGCGGCACCAAATATTTGGGTGGCCACGGCGATATTATCGCCGGCGTGGTGGCGGGCTCTCATGAGCTGATGGCCAAGGTGCGTACCGTGGCCTTAAAACACATCGGCTCGCCCATCGGCCCCCAAGAGGCTTACCTGCTGCAAAGAGGCCTTAAAACCCTGCCGCTGCGCATGGCCGCCCATTTGGAAAACGCCAGTCAGGTGGCCGAGTTTCTCAGCAGCCACCCCGGCGTTAAAAAGGTGGTGTACCCGGGCCTTGCCCAGCACCCTGGGCACCAGGCGCTAAAAGAGGTGAGCCGCGGCTTTGGCGGTATGGTGAGCATCGAGCTTGAAGGCGGCTTTGCCCGCTGCGCCGCGTTTTTGGACAAGCTGGCGCTCTTTACCCAGGCGGTGAGCCTGGGGGATCTCGAAAGCCTGGCTTGCCACCCGGCCAGCACCACCCATGCCGCCATGAGCGAAGAGGCGCGGCAAGCGGCCGGAGTCAGTGACGATTTGGTGCGGCTCAGTATCGGCGTGGAAGACGCCGAGGACTTGATTGCCGACCTTGCCCAGGCCCTGGCCTGAAAAAGCCCGCCGATTGGCGGGCTTTTTTGTCGGCGAAAGCGCAGCTTAAAGGCGGCTTATTTGCCGTCCCAGATTTTGAGGCTGTCGCTGCGCAGCTTGGCTTTGCCGGCATCGTCAAGCTGGTAGTAATCCTTGCCAAGGCCCGGCTCCCAATCGCCGTAAGAGGGATTGGGCAGCAGGATGAACTGGCTGCCAAAGGCGGCCTGGTTGGTGTCTACCGCGTCGTTACGTTCGGCGTTCAGCTGATGGTAGGTGCCAAGGTCGGGAAAATCGTTGAGGTTGTCCCCCATCATCAACACCACTTGGTAGCCTTCGCCCTGGATGGCCTCCAGGCGCGGCGCCTTGTCGGAGGTGGTGGTTTTTAGGCGCAGAGTGGTCTTGTTGACCTTGGGAAAGCCGTCTTTCTTGAGGTTGGCCGCGGTGGCATCAAAGGTACGGTCGGAGCGGTTGGACACGTAGAACATGGTGCCGCCGTGGCTGTCCACGTAGTTGGCAAAGTCTACGGCGCCGGGCAGGGCGGCGGTTTGAATGCTGTTGACCCATTGGTCCCAGGTGGTTTGGTTGTAACCCTGCTGGTGCTTGATTTGCCAGCCGGCGTAGGGGCTGTTGTCCAGCATGGTTTCGTCCAGGTCCACCATCACCGCCAGTTTGCCTTTGTTGGCGGCGCGGGCTTTGTCGAAGGCGAGCTTGGCCATGTTGAAGGCCTGGTAGCAAAGGGCCCGGTATTCGCCGGAGCGTTGCATCCACAGCACCGCCTGGGTGTTTTGTACGGCAAGGTCAACAGGAGCTGGGGCGGTTTTAGCAAAAACGGCAGTGCTTGCCAGCAAGGGCAGCAGGGCCAGGACACGCAGTTTCATAAAGCCTCTTTGTGCTTGTTATTTATCAATCGCCGGCCATTTTACGAAAGGCGGGGGCATTTAACAGGCAAAAGCGGTTATCGGGCCCTAAAAAACGAAAACCCCGCCAGTGGCGGGGTTTTTCAATGCGGGCGTGTTACACGGCGACGTGCAGGCGCACATCCACGTTGCCACGGGTGGCGTTGGAGTAGGGGCAGACCTGGTGGGCTTTGGCCACAATCTCTTCAGCCTTGGCCTGGTCCAAACCCGGCAGGGTCACGAACAGGTCGATATCCAGGCCGAAACCGCCGGGGATCTGGCCGATGCCGACTTCGGCGCGGATGTTGGTGTCAGCCGGAATGGCGATTTTTTCTTGGCCGCCGACAAACTTGATGGCACCGATAAAACAGGCGGAGTAACCGGCGGCAAAGAGTTGCTCAGGGTTGGTGCCGTCGCCACCGGCGCCGCCCAGGGATTTTGGGGTGCTCAGTTTCACTTCCAGTACGCCGTCGGAAGACTTGGAACGACCATCGCGGCCACCGGTAGAAGTTGCGATTGCTTTGTACAGTACTTGCATGATGTGTTCCTCGCGGTTGAGTAAGGTTGTTTTTTGCTACTGGAATGATGTTATCGCGATAACTGTAATTGCGATAATCAAATAACCCGATTGCGTCTAACGATTCTTTCTCTTAGCCATGAACAGATAGCAAACCGGCACAAAAAAAGCCCTTAAGAGGGCTCTTTGTCGTAACCAAGGCGGTAATGCGGTCACAGCTGCTTTTGCAAAGACTCACGCAGCTCATCAAGCCGGGCCTTGAGGGTTTTGAGGTCGTCAATGTTGAGTTCTGATGCGCACAAAATTTGCTCGGGCAGTGAGCCTGCCTGCTGTTGCATGGCCTTGCCAGCGGCGGTGAGGTGCAGCTCGACTTTCCGCTCGTCTTCCTGGCTGCGGCGGCGTTCCACCAGGCCTTGTACTTCCAGGCGTTTTATCACGGGGCTCAAAGCGCCCAGATCCTGCATCAGCTTTTTACCCAAGGTGGTGGCGGTAATGCCGTCTTCTTCCCACAGCACCAACATGATGAGGTATTGCGGGTAGGTAAGGTCCAGCCCTTGCAATAGCGGTTTGTATATCTTGTTCATCGCCAGGGACGCTGAGTACAGGGCGAAGCAAAGCTGGTTGTCCAGCTTGAGATTGTCGCGGATCTGTTTATCCATCACTCGTACCTCGGATGAAATCTGAAAGGCTGGCAGTCTATCGCAGTTGGTGGCAACGGTCCTGTTGTTATTCACAATAGCGATTATCGGATAAACCGCTGTGTGGTCGATTTCGCCACATGGTGGTGAGAATGCCGAAGACTAAATTGTCTCATGATGATTTTATCTAATAAATACAGTTGGTTATGATGTTGGTACGCCCCTTGCTTTAACCAGGGAAAGCCTTATTTCAGGAGAGAAATAACAATGAAAAAGTCTGTTGCCCGTCTCGCGTTAATGACCGTTTTCCTACTGCCTTTGTCTGCTTGTGTGGTGATCGCTGATGGCGATTCCGATAACGACCACAGTGACCACACTAAAATAGAACGGCACAACCGTGACGGCATCGCCGGGCTTTCTACTGGCATGAGCCGTGCCGATGTCACCAGTAAAATGGGCACACCGGACTTTGATGACCAGCTCACAGACGGGCACCGCGTATTGTTTTACCGTACTCAGCGTAAGCATGGTGACGGTATGACCACCCGCGACGAATGCACGCCACTGATCTTCAGCAACGACAAGCTGATCGGTTGGGGGCAACTGGCTTTGGACAAACTCTAACAAGGAGGCAAGCTGATGGATGGCTCGACTATGGTGGTGCTGATCGTCTTGGTCAGCGTTGGTTTCGGTACCTTGTACGACATGTACAACAAGCACCTCAAGCACAAGGAAAAAGAGCTGCAAGCCGGCAAATCAAGCCAGAGCAGTGGTGCCTTGGAGGCAAAGATTGCCCAGATGGAGGAGCGTATCCGGGTGCTTGAAGCCATCATCACCGACGAGGGCTATCAGCTGTCGCAAAAAATCAGCGCCTTGGAAAGTCAGTCCAAAGCCTCATGAAAAAGGCGCCTTACGGCGCCTTTTTTTACGGCTTATTACCGGTCAGCTGCCTGGCAATATTGTCCATGGCATAGCTGACCCCCGCCAAAGACCAGCCACCGTCTACCGGCAACACCACCCCACTGATGTAACTGGCCATGGGCGAGGCCAGGAATTGGGCGGCATTGGCCAAATCTTCCGGGGCGCCGTTGCGCTTTAGCGGCACAGAATCTTCCACCATGGCCAACAGCTGCGGCGTTGGCGCTAGGCGGGCCATGCCTTCGGTGCCGGCGATGGGGCCGGGTACCAGGGAGTTAACGCGAATGCCCTCGGGGCCCCATTCCATGGCCAGGGTGCGGGTGATCATGTCTACCCCGGCTTTGGCTGCGCAAACATGGGCTTGCAGGCCCATGGGTACATAAGCCTGAGGCGCCGAGATATTGATGATGCAACCGGGACGGGTCAGGTGCGGGTAAGCGCCTTTCATCACATTGAAGGTGCCTTGCAGGTCGATATCCACCACGGCTTTAAAGCCATTGGCCGACAAGTCCTTGGCCGGCGCCGGGAAGTTACCAGCGGCGCCGCTCACCAGCACATCAATGGGCTGGCCAAAAGCCGCTGCTGCCTTGGCAAAAACGTCGGCTACGGCTTCGCTGTCACGCACATCAACGCTGTAACCAAAGGCGCCGTCTCCGAGGCCCGCTACTGCTGCGTCGACTTTGTCCTGGCTGCGGCTGGCCACACAGACCCTGGCCCCCGCTTTGGCAAAGCCCTGGGCGATGCCCAGATTGATGCCGCTGGTGCCGCCCATCACAAAAACCGCTTTCCCGGTGAAATCAAAAGACATGGGTTTTTCCTCTCTCCCAACAAGTCGTACCAGTTTAACGGTCTGCGCGACTTCTAACCAGTTGCACGTGAAGGGCTTTTCTTGTGGAGGAATTTCCCTATAATCAGGCTCCGATGCGGGTGTAGTTCAATGGTAGAACGGCAGCTTCCCAAGCTGCATACGAGGGTTCGATTCCCTTCACCCGCTCCATCGTCCCCTTCTTTTAGTTCACCGGCAGCCTGCCAACCGTATTCCAACCCACCAGCAATTGACTCTGGCTTACCAATATTCGGTCGCCGTCCTTAACCAATTTGCGTAATTCGTCCAATAGCGGTGATGCAAGCTCCACAACGGCGGATTCCAGCAGCCAGGTTGTGCTGGTGAGTTTCTGGGCGTGCCAGCTGACCAAGGTATTGTGCAGGGGCATGTAGTCCATGCCTTTGGTGAGTTCGAGGGTAATAAGGTAGGTCGCCATAACGCCTCTTTACACAAAATACATCAGAGGCCTTACATGGCGTGGACGTGCTAATCACTGCACTGGGAGGCTTTTACCTCCGGGGATAGCTAATGCACTTAGGCATTTTGTATCAAGTTAACTTTTATTATGACAAGTTCCAATGCCAACAACAGGACCTTCGTCATTTTCAGGCCCGTTGTTGATGGCCGTCATCTTCTTCTGGGTTAGCCGCCAATCAGCACCGTGGGGTTACCCACCACGATAACGCCGCCGTGATCGGTACTGTCACCCATCCGCGCGGCCTTCTTACCGTTAATTAGCACCGTGCCCGAACCGCTTTTGACTTTATCCGGCGGCCCAACGCAGACCAGCATGTCCCCTACCCGGGCAGCAGGCAGGCAGCCAATCAACACATTGGGCGATCCCACCACGATAGGGCCGCCCACGTGAGGGACGGTACCGGTGGTTTTTGGGCAAACATGCATGTGGGTGATGGTAGCGGCGGGTTTTCCCATGATGGCATCCTTGTCTGGGTAATGCGGGCCTTGCTCCTGGCCAGCGGCGCTGTAATGGTACAGAGTGTTTGCGGTGCGAACCAAAACAGATCTGGTAGTCTGCAAAGACAGTCTAGGCGCTGTTGCTGGTGGCATAAAAAGCAGGGCTGTAATAAGCAATCTTATATATGCCTGATCGCCCAGGGCGAAACGAGGTGAGTAATGAAAATTGGTGAACTGGCACAGGCTACCGGCGTGACGGTAGATACCCTGCGTTTTTGGGAAAAGCAGGGGCTGCTTGAAGCCAAAAGGGGCGACAACGGTTATCGCTATTACGATGATGGTTCGTTAAGTACCCTGCATTTTATTCTTTCCATGAAATCACTGGGCTTTTCCCTTGAAGATATTCGCGAGCTGTTAGATATCCGGGTCGATATCGACAGCCATACCTGTGGTGAGGTTAAATCCGTCGTCGATGCTCACCTGCAACAGGTCGAATTACGTTTGGCCCAGCTGCAACAGATCCACCGTGCTCTCAGTGCCATGAGCAGCGCTTGCCAGGGTGGCCAGGAAGGGGCGAACAACTGCAGTATTTTGGAGGCGCTGGATAACCAGCCGCCGCTGTCTTAATAAGGCACCGCCAGCAGACTGTGAGCTGGCCTGAGATTTACCAAAGGCGCCTTGGCGCTGGGCTTTGAGAAGGCTATCATCCAAGCGTTAGGAACCTGGATAAAAGCGGGTAGCAATACCTGGCAGCAGTGCTAATTAAAAAGGTTAAGGCAGTCTTGCGCAGGCATCCTGTCATCTTTTTATGGTAAAAATGCCTTTTGCATTTACTGCAGCAAATATTAGGGTCATGCGGTTAGCCAAGTTTGCAGGATGCACCTGCTTTTGTTGAGAAACCGGCTCGTTTTAAAGCGTATCGCCCCAATGGGAGCACCCAAGGGAGTTGGAGCCTGAATGTCCAAGAAATCCTTAGAACAATTTTTTTCACGTCCGCAGAACCTGCCCCAGATCCCGCAGGTGGTGAAGGATCTTATCGCCACCTTCAATGATCCCGATACCGACGTGCGCACCGTTGCCGGCAAAATTGGCAAGGATGCGGTGATCACCGCCAAAACCCTGCGCCTGGCCAACTCGGCCCGCTATGGCCGTTCCCGCCAGGTTGCCACCGTCACCGAAGCGTCGGTGCGCCTGGGCCTGGATGTGCTGCGCAATATGGTGCTTGCCGCTGGCCTGGTGGATATCTACCCCAACGTGCCGCATTTCGATCTCAAAGGTTTTTGGCGCCAATCATTTAATGTCGGTGAGCTGTGCCGGCTGTTGGCCGCTAAATCTGGCTGCGACAGTGAGCTGAGCTTTACCTGCGGCATGTTGCACAACATCGGTGAGCTGATCATCCACGCAGCTGAGCCGGATCTGGCCGCCGAGCTGGACGAGCGGGTTTCAGCCGGTGAGGCCCGTGCCTACGCCGAACATGCGGTGCTGGGTTTTACCTACGCCGAAGTGGGCGCCGAGCTCTCCAGCCGCTGGTTGTTCCCCGACGTTATTCAACTGGCCATCCGCAACCAGCGGGTGCCGTTGCTGGCCGAGCCTTTCAGCCAATATGCGGCCCTGGTGTACATGGCCTCTTATCTTGAGCGTCTGGAAGATGCCGGTGAAGACACCCCGGTGGACTGGCCGCTGCAACTGGCCATCAAGCTCAATATCGACTGGGCCTTTGCGCTGGAAGCCAAGCTCAAGGTACGCGACGAAGGCTCTGCCTACTCCATGCTGCTCGAATAACGCCAGCATCATAAAAAAACCCGCCATCCGGCGGGTTTTTTGTTTACTGCAACTGGTCCAGGGTTTTTAGGAACTGCGCCGGTTTTTGAAAGCCGGTTACCCTTAGCGCCGTTATCTCGTTACCGTTTTTGTCGAAAAACAGCAGGGTCGGTAGGCCGAGAATATCGAAGTGGTTGAGCGTGGCCACTTGCTCGGTGGTGCTCTCGGTAACATCGGTTTGCAGCAGCACCATCTTGGCAAAGCGGGCCTTCACCTGGGGGTCGGAGAAGGTGTACTTCTCGAACTCCTTACAGGCCACGCACCAGTCGGCATAGAAATCCACCATGATGGGTTTACCTTCGCTGGCGGCGGCCTTGATGGCGGCCTGCATTTCGGCAAGGTTCCTGACCCGTTTAAAGTGGCCGTCTTGCGTAGTGCTAACAACCGGCGTGGCAACCTGCGGTGCAAAGAGGGTTTGATAACCCAGCATGGCGCCGGCAAAGAGCCCCAGGAAGGCCACCAGGGTACGGACCCCTTTCCAAAAGCCCGGCTGGCTAGTGCTGTTGGCCTGGGCCAGGAAGGCAAAGGTTACCAGCAGCCACAATGCCCAGGCGCTCAGCGCCCAGCTGTCCGGCACCAGCCGGCCCAGCAGCAGGATAGGCACTGCCAGCAGGATAAACCCAAAGAGGTGCTTGATGGTTTCCATCCAAGCGCCAGCTTTGGGCAGCCATTTGCTGCCGGTGGAGCCAATCAGCATCAGTGGCAGGCCCATGCCGAGGGAAAGCACATAAAGGGCCAGGGCGCCGGTCAGCAGGTTGCCGCTCTGGGCCACAAACAGCAGGGCGCCGGTTAAGGGGGCCGTGGTGCAAGGGCTGGCCACCAGGCCGGAGATAACCCCCATCACCAGCACTCCGGTTACCGAGCCGGCCCGTTGCTGGTTGGATACCCGGTTAAGCCGCTCTTGCAGCGCCGGCGGCAGTTGCGGGTTGGCGCCGCTGAACATCACCACCGCCAGCATCACAAACAGCAGCGACAGGCCAATCAGCACCACCGGGCTTTGAAAGAGGGCCTGTACCTGGGCACCGGCACTCGCCACCAGTAAGCCCAGCGCCGTGTAGGTAATGGCCATGCCCTGCACATAGATAAAGGACAACCACACCGCCCGGCCGGTGGTGAGTTTGTTGCCGGCGCCGGCGATGATGCCGGTCAAAATGGGGTACATGGGAAAAACGCAGGGGGTAAAGGCGATAAGCACCCCTGCGCCAAAGAAGGCCAGCAAGGTCAGCCCAAGGCCGCTACCGGCCAGCATGGCGGCCAGCTTATTTTGCTCGCTGACATAACCTTGGGCGGGCGCATGGGATGGAGCCGCCGTTGCCGCTACCGGGTCGACCGGCACCGTTTTGCGGGTGGGCGGGTAGCAAAGGCCCTTATCGGCACAGCCTTGGTAGCTCACCACCACGGTGGCGCCCTGGGTGATGGCGCTAAGGGGCACAGTAAAGGCCACTTGCTGGTGGTACACCTCGGTCTTGCCGAAGAACTCGTCTTCGTGATCTTGGCCCTGGGGCAGGGTGAGGGTACCGGTGCTGACCCCTTTGCCTTCAACCTTGAAGCGAATTTTGTATAGGTAATAGCCGTCGGCGATGTCCCAATTCAGTTTCAGCTGCTGGCCGTCTTGCTGGAAGTTAAAGGCAAAGGCTTGGTCTTCCGGCAAAAACTGCGGCTCCTGCTGGGCCAGCAATTTATCGGCCTTGGGCAGGGGAATGCCGCCCGCCTGGGCAAAGAGCGGTAGCGTCAGTGCCAGGAGCAGCCACAAGCGCTTAATCATGGGTGACCTCGCTCAGCCAGCCCAGGTAAGCCTTGGCGCCATCAGCTGCCGCTAGGGCCAGGATCTCGGGGTTCTCGTAGGGATGGGCGGCGCTCAAGGCCGCCTCCAGGGCAGGGTAGCGTTGCTGCGTGGTTTTAATGATCATCTGCACTTCTTGGTCGTCACAAAGTTGGCCTTGCCAAAGATAGAGGGAGCGCACTTTAGGGAGCAGATTAACGCAGGCTGCCAGCCGCTCTGTCAAAAGCTGCCTTGCCAACTGCTCTGCGCTGGCAAGGTCTGGGCAGGTGCACAGCACCACCAATGCCTCGGTCATGTTCATCTCCATTTCAGGCGGCTGCCTTACCTTAACCTGTCGCCGTGGTGGGCAAAAGCAGACAAATCCCCAAACCGGCTTGAAAACGGACCCGCCCGCCCCCAGCTTTCTTTCAAGCCCTTTTAAGGAGGCCTCATGTTCGGCCGACTCTTCCTGCTGTTTCTGATTGTTCCCTTTGTCGAGATCACCTTGCTGATCAAGCTGGGGGGCATTATCGGCGTGGTACCCACCATTGCCCTGATGATCATCACTGCCGTGATTGGTGCCCGGCTGGTCCGCCAGGCCGGTTTTTCCACCTGGATGGAAGCCCAGCGGCGCATGGCGGCCGGCGAAATGCCCGGCCAGCAAATTTGCGAAGGCCTGGTGCTGCTGATTGCCGGTGTCATGCTGGTCACCCCAGGCTTGTTGACCGATATCGCCGGTATTGCGCTGTTGCTGCCGGGTGTGCGCCGCAAACTGGCGGCGCAGCTGGGTAAGCGCATGGTGGTGCAAACCGTTGCTGGCGCCGGCCCTATGGGCGGCCAGCAAGGGCAACCAGGCCAATACCGTGAGCGCACCACCATCGACGGTGAGTTTGAGCGCAAGGATTAAAAATTTTTCGCCGCCCCTCTTGGAAAGCCTCTGATGGCTCCCCATATAGGGTGCAACACCGATTTGGGCCACGACGGCCCTTTATTAAAAACGTTCTGACTTAAACGTTTAGGAGACTTTCAGATGAAACTGCGTCCGTTGCATGACCGCGTCATCGTCAAGCGCATCGAAGTTGAAGCCAAATCTGCTGGCGGCATCGTGCTGACCGGCTCTGCCGCTGAAAAATCCACTCGCGGCGAAGTGCTGGCCGTAGGTCAGGGCCGTGTATTGGATAACGGCGACGTCAAACCCCTGGATGTGAAGGTGGGTGACAAGGTTATCTTCAACGACGGCTACGGTGTCAAAACCGAGAAGCTCGACGGCCAAGAAGTGCTGATCATGAGCGAGTCCGACATCCTGGCGATTGTCGAAGGTTAATTGACCGTTTTTTAGAGGATTTAGAAAAATGGCAGCAAAAGAAGTCAAATTCGGTAACGATGCCCGCGTTAAAATGCTCAAGGGTGTGAACATCCTGGCTGACGCAGTAAAAGTCACCCTGGGCCCCAAAGGCCGTAACGTGGTACTGGACAAGTCCTTCGGCGCGCCGCTGATCACCAAAGACGGTGTGTCCGTGGCCAAAGAAATCGAACTGGAAGACAAGTTCGAGAACATGGGCGCCCAGATGGTCAAGGAAGTCGCTTCCAAGGCCAACGACGAAGCCGGTGACGGCACCACCACCGCCACCGTACTGGCCCAAGCCATCGTTAACGAAGGCCTTAAAGCCGTTGCCGCCGGCATGAACCCGATGGATCTCAAGCGCGGCATCGACAAAGCCGTTATCAAGGCCGTGGAAGAGCTCAAAGCCCTGTCCGTACCTTGCTCCGATTCCAAAGCCATTGCCCAGGTTGGCACCATCTCCGCCAACTCCGATGAAACCATCGGCAATATCCTGGCCGAAGCCATGGACAAAGTGGGCAAAGAAGGCGTTATCACCGTTGAAGAAGGCCAAGGCCTGCAAGACGAGCTGGACGTGGTTGAAGGTATGCAGTTTGACCGCGGCTACCTGTCTCCCTACTTCATCAACAACCCTGACAACGGCAGCGTTGAGCTGGACAGCCCCTTCATCCTGCTGGTTGACAAAAAAATCTCCAACATCCGCGAGATGCTGCCGACCCTCGAAGGCGTGGCCAAGTCTGGCAAGCCGCTGCTGGTGATCGCTGAAGACGTAGAAGGCGAAGCCCTGGCTACCCTGGTGGTGAACACCATGCGCGGTATCGTCAAGGTTGCTGCCGTTAAAGCCCCTGGCTTTGGCGACCGTCGTAAAGCCATGCTGCAAGATATCGCCATCCTCACCGGCGGTACCGTGATCTCCGAAGAGATTGGCATGGAGCTGGAAAAGGCTGGCCTGGAAGAGTTGGGTCAAGCCAAGCGCGTGGTTATCACCAAAGACGAAACCACCATCATCGACGGTATCGGTGAAGCTGCTGCCATCGAAGCGCGCGTTAAACAAATCCGCGCCCAAATCGAAGAGTCCACTTCCGACTACGACAAAGAAAAACTGCAAGAGCGCGTGGCCAAGCTGGCTGGCGGTGTTGCCGTTATCAAAGTCGGCGCCGCTACCGAAGTGGAAATGAAAGAGAAGAAAGCCCGCGTTGAAGACGCCCTGCACGCTACCCGCGCCGCAGTGGAAGAAGGCGTGGTCCCTGGCGGTGGTGTTGCCCTGGTACGCGTTGCCTCCAAACTGGGCGAGCTGACCGCTGACAACGAAGACCAGAACCACGGCATCAAGATCGCCCTGCGCGCCATGGAAGCGCCGCTGCGCCAGATCGTCTCCAACGCCGGTGGTGAAGCCTCCGTTATCGCCGCCAAAATCAAAGACGGCAGCGCTAACTTCGGTTACAACGCCGGTAACGACACCTTTGGCGACATGCTGGAAATGGGCATCCTGGACCCAACCAAGGTCACCCGCAGCGCCCTGCAGTTCGCCTCTTCTGTGGCCGGTCTGATGATCACCACCGAAGCCATGGTCACCGAACTGCCTAAGTCCGATGCTCCTTCAGCCCCCGATATGGGCGGTATGGGTGGCATGGGCGGCATGATGTAATGCCAGCTCATTGAGCCCCAAAAAAGCCCCGCATTGCGGGGCTTTTTTATTGCCTGTTGCAAACTGCTTTTTGCCTAAAAAACCTTGCCCTGCCTGTGGAAATACGAAAAAGCGGCGCTAAAAGCGCGCCTTTATCTTAAGCATATTCAACTCTGGACGAAGCTTTTATGCCCTGATACATTGCCATCGCCATTAAAAAAGGAATTAAAAATGAAAAAGTTAGGAATTTTTCCTGTTGCACTTCTACTCACCGCTTGTGGCGGCGGCGGTGGTTCTTCAGAGACTCCCCAAGACACAACCCCAAGCCAACCTCCTGTTACTACGCCTACCCAACGTATCAGCCTGACGGCTATGAGCTACAACGCCTGTAACGTGGAAAGCCCGCTGGCCGGCGTGGATGCGGTGCTGCAAGACAGCGCAGGTCAAGTGGTGGCTCATTACCAGACCGACAGCCAAGGCCATATCGATGGTGCCTGGCCCTCTACTGCCAAACACCTGACCGTCGTCAACGCCCACGGTGGCTTAGATGCCAGCACCACCCTGGATGCGACGCCTGGCGAGCAGGGCACCGTTTACTTCAGTGATTTGAGTAACGAGGACGGGTGCAGCTGCCGGGATATCACGGTAGATGTCAGCGCCTTCGCCTTTTCCAACAGTGGCGCAAAACTGTTGCTGGGGTCGTCGTCTTACTCCCTTAATGGTCAAACAGACGTTATTTTCAACAGCTGTTCCAGTCTGGCTAGTTCGAGTGACCAGCCTTTGGATATTCAGCTGATTGATACCGACGGCACTGCCAAAGGCGGCAAACTGGATTTAAGCGCGGTAACCAATGCGCTAACCCTGAGGCAAGATGACTTTACTGCCCCGGGTGTCGCGGTGGCCGGCAGCCAGTACTTCAACGCTTACCAGGTCACTGCCCGAGGCAAACGAGGTGACTATTGGGGCTGGACTAACAACGCCGATATGGGCAATACCGCGGCGCTGATCTACCCTGCGGTCAGTCAGAACAACTTCGTCACGCTCTATCAGATTGGCGATCAAATCCCCGCCGATGGCGTTGTGGCGTCCAGCTATGCCTCTATTCGGGCTCGGGTCGCAGCCGACGGTAGTGTCGATGAACCTACGGTGCCTGTTGTCGGCCAGGCATTTTGGGGCAGTACCCTGGCGTTGCTGCAAGATATGGAAGGGGATGCACCGTACTATTACGATTTCAGCAGCGAAGCGGACGGCATGAGCAGTTTCAGTGTCGTTGTTGCGGGCATTGACACCAGTGGTAATAACGTCTCCTGGCTTATCTCTGGGCCGGTAAAAGGTGAGATCCCAGATCTCAATTTACCCACGGCATTGGCCAATCAACTTGGCGATATTAATCTCCAGAGCATGGATGTTTACCTGAGAGGGTACGGCGATGGTATCAGCTGGGCTGATTTCCAGAAGCTGCAACGGGAAGGAACCATTGGAATAGATACCCAACTGGATAACTACCGTATCAAGGACGTCTATTTCCAAATCACCGATTCGGTGACGGCTGCTAAAAAGCTTAGCCAGTCCCAGCGTCAACCAACAGTGCAATGGTTTGGCCCTGGCCGGGATGCCAAATAACCCATCACCCCATTTAAAAGACCCCGCTAATGCGGGGTTTTTTATCGGTGCGACTGGCAATTCATCACCGTTTTTAGCCTGTTGAGGGAAAGCCAGAAAAACCAGTAAAAGGCATTTAAATACCTCTAATTTCGGCTAACGCCTGAGTTTTTTGCTGTTAAGCAAGGGTTTAGGCGAAATGGGTTCAATTGCGCATGTTTTAATCGCTTACAAGGATGATAAAAAGATGCGTCGTTGGATGTGGTTGGCGCTGCTGGTACTGCTTGTCCAGCAGAGCGACAGCCTTAAAGCCGTGGCCAAGGCACACGATATCTGGCCCTTTGGGCAAGCAAAAGCTGAGCTTTACACCAACGACTGGTGCGTTGCCTGCGTGCGCACCGAAGCGCTGGTTAAGACCCTGAATATGCCGGTGCAGCGGGTTAACCTTGATTACTCGGCGCAAGCCGACGACATTAAAAAGCGTTTTGGTGAAGGGCCGCTGCCCATTTTGGTGATGGGGGATGAGGTTATTCGCGGTTACGAGCCCAAGCGCACCGAAGCCCTTTGGAAAAAGCTGCAAAGCCAGTCGGTTATGGCCACTTTGCTTACCCCGTCTTCCTTGTAAAAAATGCCCTGTTGTCGTCACTCCTTAACCAACACACCTTAGCCTTTGGGCTTTGTTATGCTGGAAGTCACTAAGGAGTGCGGTATGACTCAATCCGAATTTGAAACGGCGCTGGCCAATGGCTTTCGGCCACCCTTGGAAATCGTCGCCACCGAGATGGTGATTTTCCTGCTGCGGGTGCGCATCGGTGATGAGCTGCTGTGGGTAAAAAATGCAAAGGGAGAGCTGCTGCGTTTTAGCGCTTCCCAAGAAGCGTGCCGCTGGCTCTGGGACCGAGGCGTTACCGAAGCCACCCTGGTTACCGAGGGCTATTGGGACGCCGAAGTGGGCGGCGGCTCAGACCCTGGCATTCGCCATCAGCTGTATTTTCATGAGCGCCCCTGACGGCATTTTTGACAGGCTGCCCTAAAAAAGGATAAGCAGTAAGCTGGTGCAAAAGATTGCTAAAAGGTGCGGCGGTGGATTTTCGCAACAAGATCTCTTCTTCTCGTTATTACCAACGCAGTACAAAACCTCTTGAGCTTTCCGTTTTTGAAAGCGACCGGGGCCGTATTATCAATTCGGCCGCCGTCCGGCGCCTGCAGCAAAAGACCCAGGTTTTTCCCCTTGAGCGCAACTCGGCGGTGCGCAGCCGGCTGACCCATTCCATGGAAGTGCAGCAAGTCGGCCGCTTTATCGTGCAGACCATTTTTTCCCGGCTTGAAAAACAGGGGCTGCTGGCTAAAACCGGCCTGGCTGGCCTTGAGCGCCACGTAGAAAGCCTGGTGGAGATGGCCTGCCTGATGCACGACATCGGCAATCCGCCCTTTGGCCATTTTGGCGAGCAAGCCATCAACGATTGGTTTGGCCGTAACCTGGCGAGCTGTTACCCGGTGGTGGCCGGTGAAGCGCTGCAACTGCCTGATGATTTGGTCCGGGATATTTGTGGTTTTGAAGGTAACGCCCAAGCCATTCGCCTGGTGCATAGCCTGCTCAATCTCAACCTCACCTTTACCCAGGTGGCGGGCATTTTGAAATACACCCGCTGCGGCATAGAGCCTAAACCGGCCAAGGGGGCGCCCGGCCATTATCTGAAAAAGAAAGTGGGCTTTTATTTTAGCGAGCAAGAATATGTTGGCCAGTTGCGGGAGCAGCTGCATATGGCGCCGGGTTGTCGCCACCCTATTAGTTACATCATGGAAGCGGCTGACGATATTTCTTATTGCATCGCCGATCTGGAAGATGCGGTAGAAAAAGACATTCTCGACCTGAATAAATTAAGCGGGGCATTAAAAAGCGAGTTTGCTGACATCGTTAAAGGTTTCTCGCACCTGGCTACCCAGCCCCCCGAGACCTTTGATTTACCGGCCATGCTTGATAAAGCAAAGGCCAAGGCTGCCCAGTTTGATGCCACCGCCGTTAGCCAATTTTTTATCGAGTTCAGGCTGAAGATCCTCCATCCCCTGGTGCAATATGCCGCCGAGCGCTTTATCAACAATATTGACGCCATCTACCATGGCCATTTAAACGAAGCCTTGCTGGAAGATAACAGCTACGCCCACGCTATCACCCAAGCGCTCAAAAACGTCGCCTTTAAATACGCCTTTTGCGATAAGGAAGTCGAAGCCAGGGAATTGCAGGGCTACAAGGTGATCACCGGGCTTTTGGATATTTACCGGCCGCTGCTGCAATGCCCGCGAGCCCAGTTCAACCTGGTGATGGCTCAGGAGCCCAAGGCGCCGCTGCTGGAAAAACGACTCTTTAAAAAACTCTCCGGCAAGCATGTCCATGCTTACCAGCAGGCGGTAAAGGACCAGGATGATGCCACCGAGTTTTATTACCGCTGCCGGCTGCTTCAGGACTACGTCAGTGGCATGACCGACCAATTTGCCTACGACGAATACCGGGCCCTGATGGTGATAGACTGAACGCCCCTTTCCCCCATAAGGCTTGCCGTGATGTTTATTTTGTCCCTTAGCTATATCAAACCCTTGGATGAGGTTGACCAGCACCTTGAGGCTCACCGCGCCTGGTTAAAGAGCGCCTATCAGGCCGGGTTGGTGCTGGTATCTGGTCCCAAAAACCCTCGCAGCGGTGGCGTTATCCTCTGCCGTTTGGCTGACCGTGAGCTGGTCTCGGCTTTTATCGAGCAAGACCCTTTCCACCAGGCCGGGGTGGCGAGTTACGAGGTAATCGAGTTCACAGCGACCATGGCTGCCGAAGGCTTAGAGAGGCTACTGGATTAAGCCCCTGGCTCCATGGCTTGGCTCGCTGTTAGCCGCTCTACGCCACACAGCCGTTACAAGGCTGGACAGCACGGCGCCATTACCGGAAACTGCCCCCTTTTGCGGGCTCGGAGAACCACCATGGCGTTGGGTGCCACTATCTATAAGGCGCAGCTGAATATCAGCGATCTGGAACGGCACTACTATGGTGAGCATCAGCTGACCCTGGCCTGCCACCCATCGGAAACCGAAACCCGGCTGATGGTGCGGCTGCTGGCCTTTATCGCCCACGCCGATGACGACCTGACCTTTACCAAGGGTCTGAGCAGCGACGACGAGCCCGACCTGTGGCTCAAGGCGCCCGATGGCCGCATCCTGCTGTGGATAGAGCTGGGCGAGCCAACGGTCAAACGCATCAAGCAGGGCTTGTCTCGGGCCGAGAAGGTGCTGGTGTATTCCTACGGCGCCCGCGGCGCCGAGCAGTGGTGGAAGCAGTTCGGTGACGAAATAAAGGCCCTTAAACGCCTGGAAGTGCTGAACATCGGCTTTGAGCAGCTGCCAGCCCTGGCGGCCTTTGCCAAAAAGAACATGGCCCTTAGCGCTACCTTGATGGAAGGCCAGTGGCTGCTCACCGACGGCGAGCGCTCCGAAGAATTCAGCTTCGAGCGCTGGCTGTAAGCGCCACGAAAAAGCCCGCCAATCGGCGGGCTTTTTTACCTCAGAAGCTGTACTTGATGCCAACGCCGACATTGCGGCCCGGCTGGCTGTAGCGCTCGATGTTCTGGCTTTGGGTGCTCAAGGTGCGCACCTGGCTCCACACCCAATACTTTTTATCCAAGAGGTTAAAAAGGCCGGCCGAGAGTTGCAGTTGTTCAACAGGCCGGTAGTAGGCGGTCATGTCCACCACGGTAAAACTCGGGGTGGCCAGCCACTGGTTGGCGGTGGTGATGTCGCTGGGCTTTTTACGCGCTGTCCAGGTGACATTGAGGCTGCTGCCCCAATTGCCGGCCGGGGCGTCGTAGTCGAGGCCAGTGTAGAGTTGCAGCGGCGAGACCGAGTCCAGCGGCTCATCGTCGCCGGTGTTTTTACCGTCGGCATAGGCTGCTGCGCCTTTGAGGCGCAGGCCTTCGGCGCTCCCCCAAAAAGTGCCAATGTCCAGGGCGCCTTTGAATTCCACCCCTTTGATGCGCACCTTGTCGAGGTTCTGGGAGGTAAATTCTCCCAGGCTGTACTCGGCCGAGGCGCCTAGGGGCACCTGGCTTTCGATGAAGTCGCGGTAGTGGTTTTCAAAGAAAGTCAGCTCGGCGTCGCCATGGCTGGTGCTCAGGCGCAGCCCCAGCTCACTAAAGGTGCTTTGCTCGGATTTGAGGTTGGGGTTGGGCCTGATGATGTACGAGTAGTTGTTGCCGCCAAAGCTGACGTTGTTCTCGTAGTAGTAGTAGAGATCGTTGATGCTGGGGGCGCGAAAGCCGCTGCCGTAGCGGCCAAAGAGCGCCACGGGGCCGGCCACTTGCCAGTTGAACCCCAGCTGGCCGGTCAGCTTGTGGTTTTTGCTGTCGCCCCAGTCTGCCACATAGCTGTCGGCCTGGGTGCTGTAGTGGTAGTTGTCATAACGCACCGCCGGCAGCAATGCCAAATTGGGGCTCAGTTGCCAGTTGTCTTCAAGGTAGAGGCCGTAAATGTTGCCGTCGGCCTTGGGGGAGAAGCGGCTGGTGTCGGTCACTCCGTCCACGGTGTTGTGGTTGAGGTTTTCGTAGTCCTGGTGCTGGTAGTTGGCGCCGTAGCGAAGGCTGTGGCTGCCCAGCTGCTTGGCCAGGCTAATGCGCCCCTGGTAGCCCTTTTGGTCGTAAAAGCGATTGACGAAGCGATGGTTGGTGTCGCTGTCAATCAAGGTGCCGTTCTCGGTGCGGGTTTTCTGGTAATCGAGCTGCCAGTGCAACTGATCAAACAGCGCATAATCGCCCCCCAGGGTTTGGAACAGCCCCAGGCGGTTGCGGGTGATGTCGTCGTCGGAGCGGTTAAGGGCGGTGGCGCTACTTTCTGAATAGAGCTTGATGGCCGACTGGCCGTTGAAGTGCTCACCGACGACCCCAAGCTGGTTGTCGCTACTGATGTGCCAAATGGCCTTGCCCAGGACGTTGTCAGACTGGTTGTCCCCCGGGTTGACGGCGCCCCGGCCTGGGCCGCGAATATCGCTGCCGCCGCCGTGGTTTTCGGTTTCCTGGCCGTCGCGGCGGGTATACACCAGCAGGGATTCCACCGCGCCATGGCGGTTGGCGAGGGTAGCGGTTTCGCTGTAACGCTCGGCGTCGCTGCGGTAACCGGCTTGCAGCGACAGGTAGCTGTCGTTGCCGTTGGCGCTCAGGAAATCAGCCGGATCTTTGGTGCGAAACTGCACCACACCGCCAAGAGCGCCGGAGCCGGCGCTGACATCACCGCCTTTGATGATGTCCATGCGGGCCAGGGCGTCCATGTCCACGGTGTTGCGGCCCGATTGCAGGTAGGTGGTGGTTGGGCCGTAGCTGTCGGCAAGCTCCACGCCGTCTACCAGGATCTTCACCCTGTTGCCGTCCATGCCCCGGATATTAATGCTGCCAATGCCAAAACGCTCGTCACGGGTGACCGACACCCCGGGCTCATAACGCAGCACGTCGCTCAGATCGGCGCTGAGGTTGCGGCTGATTTGCTGCGCATCAATGGAGACGATGGCGGTGTCGGGCTTGGCCTGCTGGGCCCGCTGGCCTTGCACCACGATACGTTCCATGTCCTTGTTGGTGGCGTCCGGCGTCTGTTGGTCTGCCACGGCCTGGCCGGCGCAGCACAGCGCCAGCAATGCCCATTGGGGGGACGGTTTCATTGCGTGTGATTCCCTTGGTTCAGCAAAGATGGCCAGAGGTTATCATCTCGCAAATGAGAATCAATATCAAATAAGTATTATTCTTATTTATTTTCTTATGAACTGCCAGGTTGGCGGGATGAACAGAAAAAGCAGATACAAAAAAGCCCTGCTGGGCAGGGCTTTTGGGGCTTAGACCTGAAGGTCTATGTTCTGGCCCTTTGGGCCATCGGCAGGGGGCGCTGACATCTGGGCGTCGTCAACGCTGCCGGCGCTCTCAATCAGGTTGAGTGCCATGGCGCCCTGCTGGCGGATCTGGGAGTTGGTGTAGTTTGCGGCAATGGCTTCGTATTGGCCGCCAACCTGTACGCTATTTACGTTCATCACGCCTCCATCAAAGACTCGGCGATATCGCCGGGTTCTACTTCCAGCCCTTCCAGATCGTCGTTCCAGTCGGGGCCTACCAGGATGTCGTCCTCGGCCAGATTGGGCAGCCACAGTTCGACAAAATCGGCCAGGCTGATGCGCTCGGCCTGGTAATCCGCCCATTGGTCAACGCAATGACGCTGGGCTTCTTCCTTGCTGGACCAAAAAGGCATGACTTCGGTGTCTTCGAACTCGGCGGAGTCGCAGATCACCCAGCCTTCTTCACAGCTCAGGCTCCACAGTTCGCCGGTGCGCTGAATGTTTGCAAGGAAGGTATCGTAGCTTTTTTGCCATTGGGTCATGGGCGGATCCTTAAAGATGGGTCGGCGACATTATCGCCTTAAATGGGCTGGGGCGTGCGACTATTTTAGGGCAATGTTCACAGCTTGCTGGATTTAAGGGCTGGTGATACCCAGCTGCGTCACCAGTTGCCCCAGCCAATCGGCAAAGAGCCTGAGCTGCTGGCTCTGGTGGCGTTGTTGCGGGTAGAGGATGGCAAGGGGCATGGGCGGCGGCGGGTAGTCGGCCAGCACTTCCACTAAGAGGCCTTTGTCCACTTGCTCCTTGAGATCGTAGCGGGGGCCCTGGATCAGGCCAAAGCCAGCCAGGCCTGCCGCCACATAGGTGTCGGCGCCGTTGGTACTTAAATCAAAGGCCAGCATCTGTGGCTGATAGCTCCCCTCTACCTTGAACTCCAGCGGCTCGATGCGGCCATTGGAGGGCAGGGCAAAGGCCACCATCCGGTGCCGGGTAAGCTCTGCCGGGTGCTCGGGAGTGCCATGGCGGGCCAGGTATGAAGGGGAAGCCAGCGTTGCCTGAGGCATCTGCCCTAAAGGTTTGGCGATAAGGCTGCTGTCTTTTAAAGGGCCGGCCCGCAGCACCGCATCTACCCCATCTTTGACCAAGTCGATGGGCTGGTCGGCAATGCTCAGCTGCAAGGTGATGCCGGGATAGCGCTGCTGAAATTGGGCGAGCTTTGGCACCACCACCAGCCGAGCCAGGCGGGTGGGCAGGTTCAGGTGCAAAGTGCCGCTTGCGGGGCGGCCGGGCAAAAAGAGGGTCTCCAACTCGTCCCAGTCGGCCACCAGTTGCCTTGCCTTGTGGCTAAACGCTTCCCCCTCTTGCGTCAAGCTGACTTGGCGGGTGGTGCGCACCAGCAGCTGCACCTTAAGTTGGTTCTCCAGGCGCTGCACGGCCTGAGTGACAGTGGAGCGGGGCAGGTTCAAACTGCTGGCGGCCCGGGTAAAGCTGCGGGCATCGCAAACCCGCAAAAAGATGGCCAGGGTACGAAGGCGGTCCATAAATTGTTCGTGATTTACAAACAGTAAAACCCTTATACCCCGGTTTATCGCAAACACCCAAAAGGCGCATGCTGGAGCCCTGCATTGATGGAGGTAGTGATGAAACAACGTCAATTGGGCGCCAAGGGCCCGCTGGTATCGGCTCTGGCCCTGGGCTGCATGGGCATGAGCGAGTTTTATGGCAAAGGCGATGACGCCGAATCCTTAGCGACATTGGATCTCGCTTTGGAAAAAGGCGTCAGCTTTTGGGATACCGCCGATATCTATGGCCCCTACAGCAATGAGGCGTTACTGGCCAAAGCCCTCAAGGGCCGGCGCAGCCAGGTCTTTTTGGCCAGCAAGTTTGGCATAGTGCGAGACCCTGGCGACCCGGCCAAAAGAGGCGTCAACGGCCGCCCCGATTACGTGCGCCGCTCGGTCGAAGGCAGCCTGAAACGGCTGGGTACGGACCATCTCGATCTCTACTACCAGCACCGCCCTGACCCCATGGTGCCGGTAGAAGAAACGGTCGGCGCCATGGGCGAGCTGGTCAAGGAAGGCAAGGTGCGTTTTTTGGGCCTAAGCGAAGTGGACGCCGCCACCTTGCGGCGAGCCCACAAGGAGCACCCCATCAGCGCCGTGCAAAGCGAATATTCCCTCTGGACCCGCGACCCCGAGCGCGAGGTGCTGGATTGCTGCAGCGAATTGGGGGTGAGCTTTGTGGCCTACAGCCCCCTGGGGCGAGGCTTTTTAAGCGGTGCCATTCGCTCGGTAGAGGATTTTGACGCCGATGATTTTCGCCGCAACAACCCGCGTTTTATGGGGGAGAACTTTCAAAAGAACCTGGCGCTGGTGGATGCGATAACCGCCCTTGCCAGGGATAAGGGCGTCAGTGCCAGCCAGTTGGCCTTGGCCTGGCTGCTGGCCAAGGGCGAGCATGTTGTGCCGCTTTTTGGCACCAAGCGCCGCCCTTATCTGCTGGATAACTTGGGCGCCTTGGAGGTTAAGCTGAGCACGCAGCAGCTGGCCGAGATTGACGCCATCTTCCCGCCCGAAGTGGCCGCCGGCACGCGCTACAGCAGCGAGGTGATGAAGCTGCTGCCAGGTTAAGCCAAGGGGCAGGCCTGGCCTGCCCTTCTATACTCCTTGTGCCTATCACTGCAAGGAGCAACCCATGTCCGTCAAACCCATCCCCGACGGTTACCACAGCCTCACTCCCTATCTTGTTGTCAACAACGCTGCTGACGCCATTGCCTTTTACCAGCGTGCCTTTGGCGCTGAACTGATGATGCGCTTGGACATTCCGGGCACCCAGCAAGTGGCCCATGCCGAGCTTAAATTGGGCAGCAGCCATCTGATGCTGAGTGAGGAGAACCCTCAGTGGAACAGCGTCAGCCCCACCACCCTCGGCGGTTCACCGTTGTCGCTGATGTTTTATGTGCCGGATGTGGACACCGCCTTTGCCCGCGCCCTTGAAGCCGGAGCGGTAGAGGTAATGCCGGTGCAAAACCAGTTTTATGGCGACCGCTCCGGCACCTTGAAAGATCCTTTCGGCCATATCTGGACTCTGGGCACCCATGTGGAAGATGTGGGCCTGGAGCAGCTTGGCCAGCGCATGGCGGCCATGTTCAGCGAAGGGCAGTGACGCAGCTCATCGCCGTTGCCACCTCGCGGCAACGGCGATGAGTGTCATGCGTCAAGGGCTCCCAGGGTTTCCTTGGCAACCACCGACGCGCTGATCGCCGCCGGAAAACCGCCATAAAACGCCAGGTGGGTGATCACTTCACTGAGTTCTTGCTTCGATACCCCATTTTCCACGGCCCTGCGCAGATGGGCGGCCAGCTCCTGTGGGCGGTTGAGGATCACCAGCGCCGCTACCGTGATAAGGCTGCGGTCGCGCTTGGCCAGGCCTTCACTGGCCCACACTTTCGAGAACAAGGGGTCGTCAACAAAATCGGCCAGCGCCGGGGTAAAGGCTCTGGCCATGTCGCGGGGGCGAATGGTGTCAGTCATGGTGCGTTACCTGGGTAGAAGGGGTTCTGACACACTAGCGGCTGGCACCTTGTCAGGGCCAGCGCCTTGCGAAGAGGTGGCAATGTCCGAATATCGTCTGCCAAGAGAGTCTTGGTAAAAGGATAAGTGGCGGGTGTGAGTAGCCCAAACCTTTGTTGGCGGCGGCTTTCATCACATTAAACTGGCCAGAGCCCTGTCCTTTTTACGGCGGCAGGCAAAGGCTGGGCAACGCAGCGTTTCCAGCAGGGCGCCAGCTAATCGGCGCCGGCTTTGAGTGCATACATGCTGCTGTCGGCGGCGGCCAGCAGTTCTTCAAGGCTACAAGGGCCTTGCTGGTAGTGAACGCCGACTGTGGCACTGACCTTGAAGTTGGGGTGGCCCGGCACCATCACCGCTGCCAGCTGGCGGCGCAGCCTCTGGGTCAGCTCGGTCAGTTGCTCGCGCTGGCCGCGGCTGTACACCACAAATTCGTCACCGGCGTAACGGCCCAAGGTGGCCTCGCGCCCCAGCAGGCGCTGGGTGACATTGGCAACGGTGACCAGCGCCTTATCGCCTCCCAGGTGGCCGTGTTGGTCATTCACCGCCTTAAAGGCGTTGAGGTCGATAAAATACACCGCTTGCCACTGCTCTGGGGCAATGCAGGATTGGCCGGCTACCGCCTTTTGCCAGCCCTGGCGGTTAAGAATGCCGGTTAGTGGATCGGTCAGCGCCATATGCAGGGCCTGGCGGTGTTCTTGTTTTATAACCCTCAGGCGCCGTGCCACCATGTAAGCGAGCAGCATGGCCTCCAGCAGGGCGGCGATGATAAGGCCGTAATAGGCGATAAAGTCGCCGCCATTTTCGGTCTGGCGGCGGGTCAGTATCCCCACCAGCAGCAGCGCCAGGGCCACTGTCGTCCATACCCCGTCACGGTCCCCCTTTACGGCCCGCAGCAGCGCCAGCCCCATCAGGCACACCAGCAACCAGATGGTTAACAGGCCCATCAGGGTGTCGAGCAACTGGTGGGCACTGTTGAATGCCAGGGTGGCCAACGAAAAGAGCAGGACCAGCAGCGCCGGCAGCTGCACCAGCCAGCGGCAAAAGCGCGGGTGATGCCTTGGCAGCGCCAGGAACTGGGCAAAAAAGAGGGTGCCGGTAAATACCGTTAACCCCGCCAGGGGCAGGGAAGGCACCAACCAGTAACTTTGCCCGGCCAGCAGCAGAGGGATGCCCTCCTGGGTTGCGAAGAACCAGGCCGTGGCCAGGGTGTAGGCGCCGTAGAGCCCAAACTGCCACTCCCCCATGCGCAGCCACAGCAGCAGGTTATAAAACGACAAAGCCAACGCGACCCCAAGGTAGCCGAACATCATGGCGTTATGGAGGATATTGGCCTGGCGGTAATGGCGCCGGTCGCTGAGCTGAAAACTCAGTGGCCGTGGCAGGTCGCTTTCAACGGTAAAGACGGCGCTGCTACTCCCTTTGGGAATGGGATAGGCCAGGCGATGATTGGGCTCGGCCTCAATGGCAATGCCCGCTCGCTGTAGCTTTGGTTGATGCAGGGCCAGGGCGCGAAATTGCAACACTGCCTTAGTGGCAAGGTCTTGGCAGCGAATGGTGATGGCAACCTTGCCGCCCGCTATGGCAATGGCCCGTTGCGGGCCGTTAAGGGCTGCGTCCTGGCTGTCTGAGTCGGTGCTCAACTGGCATTGCCCGGCAAGGGCGGGCAGGCAGCACAGCATCAGAATAAGCACCGCCAATAGCCGCATGGCACCCTCGTATCGTGGCAGGGAGAATGCTCAAGAGTGTAGGCGTTTTAGTGTGGCTTGCCTATGGCAACGCCTGGCTAGCGTGCACGGCTAAGGGCCTTTATGCGGTCAATGACCGCCATGTTGGCGACGGCGTCCTGGCCGCCGGTAAGGGGCTTCTGGCCGTCTTCAAGGCAGGCCTTTAGGTGCATAAGCTGGTAGTAAAAGGTGCTTTGGCTGGCGTCGATGCTGTATTGGCGGCAGCCCTCGGCGCTGTGGATGCGAAAAAGGTGGTGGCGCTGGGGGCTGATGGGGTTAATGGCCTCGATAAGGCCGCGCTCCCCTTCGATGCTGATGTGGCTGTCGCCGCCTTTTTTGAGGTGCTCGCCCATGGCGCAGCCGATATAGCCGGTTACGCCGCCGGCAAAAGCGAGTGTGGCCTGGGTCGCCACATCCACCTGGCCGTTAGAAATGGCCTGGGCCAGGGTAACCTCTGGCTCGCCGCCCATCAGGGTGCGCAGCCAATGCACCGGGTAGCAGCCAAGGTCCATCAGGGCGCCGCCACCAAGGGCCGGGTTGTGGCGCAGCGAATCGGCCCGGTAGGGGATCTGCGCCTCGAAATTGGCCCGCAAGGTATGCACCCGGCCAACAACGCCCTCGGCCAACAGCCGTTCCAGTTCAATAAAAAAGGGGTGGAAGCGGTAGTGAAATGCTTCCATCAGCAGCAGCCCTTTGGCCTTGGCCGCCGCCACCATGGCGGCGGCTTCGGTGGCGTTCATGGCAAAGGGCTTTTCGCACAGCACCGCCTTGCCGGCGTCCAGCGCCTTTAAGGTCCAGGGCCCGTGCAGGCTGGGTGGGAGGGCGTTGTAGATAAGGTCGATGTCATCCCGCTCCACCAACGCCTGGTAGCTGGGGCTGACGTTTTTGATGCCGTGCTGGCGGGCATAGGCCTCGGCTTTGGCTTCATTTGAGGTCGCCACCGCCTGGATGGTCACCCCTAGCAGCCGGGCCGGCTCGATAATGGCCTGGGGGGCGATGGCGGCCGCCCCCAAAATGCCGATGCGAAGGCTCATGCCGATGCCTCAGGGAGCCTTACCCGCAATTGGTATCGGCGGCCGGGTTCTAAGCCGGTTAGGCGCTGGCCGGCCACGGTTTTGCCGTCCAGCTCCAGGGTAATGGCGCTCACCCCAGGTTCTCGCCGCATCTCAACTTCAAGCTCGGCGCCGCGAAAACGGCGGGTCACTTTGGCGTTTTGCCAATGGGCGGGGAGTTTGGGGTTTACCTGCAATGCGTCGCCGTCCCCTTTGAGGCCAAACAGGCCATCGACCAGGCAGCGGTAAAACCAATGGATGGTGCCGGTGTTAAATAGCTGGCTGGAACGGCCGGCAGTGCGGGGGAACTGGTGGTAGGCGCCCCGGTAGTAGTTGGGGATAAACACCGGCAGCTGGCCACGGGCGAGGGCGGTGTCATCGCAGGGCAGCATCTGGCGCAGCAGGGTATAGCCCTTGTCGGCAAGGCCCGCTTCATAAAGGGCGTACACGTAAAAGGCGCTGGCGTGGTTATACACCGAGCCGTTTTCGGCAGAGCCGGGGTGCTTTTGGGTCACCCGGCCTATGTGCTCGTGCATGCGGGTGTAGGCCGGGGCCAGCATCGCCACCCCATAAGGGGTTTCAAGCTGCTCGGTGACCGCTGCCATCAGCCGCTGCTGCTGCTCGGGGCTGGCGGCGCCGCTCAGCATGGCCCAACTCTGGGGGTTTAAGAAGATGCGCCCTTCCTCGTCACTGGCGACCCCAAAGGCCTGGCCGTTGTCGCTGATGCCGCGGCCATACCAGTGGCCGTCCCAGCCGTGGCGGTTGGCCGCGTCGTTAAAGCGCTCGGCTACCGCCCTGTGGTGGGCGGCTAATGCAGGCTCGCCGTTGCCCTCGCAGATGTCGGCCCACAGCTTCATGGCGTAGGCGCTGGCCAGGGTCAGCCAGATAGACACCCCCTTGCCTTGGTAACCCACCATGTTCATGGGGTCACACCAGTCGCCCTGGGCAATGTAAGACAGGCCGCGCTCATCGACGTTTTGCTCAAGCCAGGCCATGGCCTGGTTGATTTTGGCCAGTACCGTGGCCTGCTCGCCGCTGTCGCCATAAGGCAGCCGCTCATCGAGGATGGCGCGGTCGCCGGTTTCGTCGAGGTAAGCGCTCAGGCACACCGGCAGCCAGACATTCTGGTCGTAGTGGGGGATCTGGTTGATGTATTTGAGCTCGGCCCCCGGGTGCAACAGGATGCCGTCGGGCATTTCCCCGGCCCGGTGCTGCTGGCTCAGGGCCTTTAGAAAAGCGGCCCTGGCCTTTTGCGGCTGCAGGTAGACCATGCCCATGTTGTCTTGCAAATAGTTGCGGGTCTGGGGGTCGGTGGACAGGCGGTTCACGTCGCCGTGGTAGAACACCTGGCGGTCCAGCCAGTGGTTAACGAAGTTATCCAGGGCCGCATCCGGGGTCTCGATGCGCAGGCTGCCACGGCCACTTGCCACATAGCGCCGGTAGGCATCTTTGGCCTGGGTAAAGCCGTCTTGGCTGAAATAGCGTTCACGCAGGGCGGCCACTTCGGCTTCGTCAAAGGCCGGGCCGAACAAGAAGCGGTAGCTGCGCTCTTCCCCCGGGGCCAGGGTCAGGCGGTATTGCATGGCGCACACAGGGGTCTCGTAGCGGGCATCGTTGCAGCCAAGGTGTTCCTCGCGAAGGGCATCCGGGTGCATCAGCCCCCCTTCGCCTTCAAAGGCTTCCTGGCGCACTTCAAAGGCGTCGGGCGCGGTTTGCGCCATCAGGAAGGTTTTGTCTTTAAAGTCTTTGTTTTTAAAGTAATCCTCGACCTTCTGATAAGGGGTGACCGAGGAGCAGATAATGGCGGCGAGGGCAGGATGATATTGCCCAGACTGGTTCATCCAAGACATGTACCCCACCGGGAAGTAGGGATAAAGGCTCAGGGCGCGGGCCTCGGTGCCGGTGTTGCGCACCTTGAGGGTCCAAAGCTCCACCAAGTCGTCTTCGCTCAGGCTCAGCACCCACTCAAAGGCCAGCCCCGGCTGGCCAAGAGCCCAGCGCACCTCGCTTTGGCCAGCGATAAAGGCAAAATCCTCCCAGGGGCGGCGCACCGGCTCATGAGGAATCGAGTAAACGTCGCCTGCCGCATCGTCCCTTACGTAGACAAAACGCCCCGGGTGGTGGGCGTAGTAGGGGTTTTCCGGCTGCATGAAGGTTTTGGCTTCAAGGTTGGGGGCGTGGGCGTATTTGGCCGGCTCCGGCTGCATAAACTGGGCGGTGGCAAAGCCGCGGCAGGTCAGGCTTATCATCATCCGCCGGTTCCACAAAAAGGCCGAGGCCTTGGGCATGGCGGTGGGGCTAGTCAGGCGGTAGTTGGCGCCTTGGTCTGTGGGTCCCATCATGGGCTTACTCCAGGCCGCCGCAGCGGCGCTTAATCATTCAGGCCGAGGCGGTGCGTAGCGCCTTGGCAGGTGTGTCCGGGTGGCCTTGAGGCTCGCGCTGGCGCTGGGCTAACTCGCGGTGCACCTTGGCCAGGGTTTGGTTGTCCAGGGGATAAAAGCGCATCACCAGGGCCGCCAGCAGGGCAAAGGCCCCAGGGATCACCGACATCAGCAGCACGATACCCAGCTGAGCGCCGCCGCTTTGGGCGCCGTTGGCCACATAACCGATGGACGCCAGCACCCAGCCAATCAGGGCCGAGGCCATGGCGCCACCCAGTTTTTGCGAGAAGGTGGCGGCGGAGAAGGTCATGGCGGTGGCGCGGCGGCCGGTGCGCCATTCGTTGTAATCGGCGGTGTCGGCATACATGGAAAAGGCCAGGGGCGATTTGGGCCCCAGGGTCAGGCCGATGGCGATATTGAGGGCAAACATCCAGCCCACCGCATCCTTGGGCAGGAAGAAAAACGCGATGGACAGCGCCCCGGCCAGGCTCATCAGCAGCACCATCAGCTTTTTCTTGTCCATCAGCCGGGTTAGCAGCGGCGTGGCGGCGGAGCCCAGGGCCAGGGCCAGCATGTAGCTTGATAAAAACTCGCCGGTTAAATCGGGCTGGCCCACGTAGTACTTGAGGTAATAGACCAGGGTGCTGGCGCGCATGGTGATGGTGATCATGATGATCAGCGCCAGACTAAACAGCACCAGCCAGGGCTTGTTGCCCTTGAGATCGTTAAGATCGCCAAGCACCGAATTGGCCTCGCGGCGAATGGGCTGGATGCGCTCGCGGGTGCTGGCGAAGGTCACCAGAAACAGGAAAGCGGCGGCAATGCCGAACACCGCCATGGTCAGTTGCCAGCCAAGTTTGGGGTCACCGGCCCCCAGCCAGGCCACCAGTTTGGGAGTCAGATAGGTCACCAAAATGCCGCCGGAGAAGCCGCCGATAAAGCGAAAGCTAATCAGGGTAGTGCGGTCTTGGCTGTTGGCGGTCATCACCCCCGACAGCGCCGAGTAGGGGATGTTGATGATGGTGTAGACAAGCATCATCAGGGTATAGGTGCCATAGGCCCACACCAGCTTACCGGTGTCGCCAAGGTCGGGGGTGCTGTAGGTCAGTACCCCGGCGCCGGCCATGGGCAGCGCCAGCCACAGCAGATAAGGCCGGAATTTACCGAACCGGCTTTGGGTGCGATCGGCAATGGCGCCCATTACCGGATCGGTAAAGGCGTCGACGATTTTGGTGATGAGCATCATGGTGCCGGCGGCAGCGGCGGTAATGCCAAACACGTCGGTGTAGAAGATCATCAAGAAGGCGGAGATGTTGGCCCAGTAAAAGTTAAAGCCCATGTCCCCCAGGCCATAACCTACCTTTTCGCCAAAACCCATGGGGCGTGCTGCATTGTTATCTGCCATGGTGTTTTCCTGTTGGTTGTCCCGGCTACCCTATTGCCCCTGGCCCAGCTGAGCAAGCACCTGCATCAGCGCCTCGGCTGGCGGGCAATCGAGGGCCAGGGTCAGCACGTCGGCCTCGCCGGTGGGCGGCTCCATAGTGCTGAGCTGGTTGTCGAGCTGCGACGGCGGCATAAAGTGGCCCTGGCGCTGCTCAAGGCGGCGTAGCAGAAGGGCGCGGTCGCCACAAAGGTAAATAAAGAGCGGCCGGTTGCCGGCTTGGCGGATCTGCTGTCGGTGGCGGGCGATAAGGCCCGAATAGCTCAGCACCACCGGCTGGCCGGCACGCCGATGCTGGCCAAGCTGCTGGCATAAGGCTTCTACCCAGCGCTCGCGCAGGCTGCTGCTCAAGGGCTGGCCGCTGGCCATCAGCGCCTTGCCTTCGGGGCTGTGAAAATCGTCCCCTTCCAGATAGTGGTATCCCAGCGCCTGGCCAAGGTATTGGGCCAGGGTGGTTTTGCCGCTGCCGGCCACCCCCATCACCACCAGATCCCGTTTTTGCTGTTGCTCCATTGCCTGTCGCTGACTCCGGCTTGTCGAACTGTTTGAGAGCCTAGCATTGTCATTTGTGATTGCGCAATCATTAACGTTGACGCAATGGTTATGCTGCCAATCCGTTGCCATCCCTAATGCCGTCCAGTGATGGGCTTGGGCCTGATTTTATAGGCGCCGCGCCTGTTATTGCGGGCATGTTGCCCTTTGCATAGTACTGCCTTGATTGAAAAACCTTTGTTACTTTTCCTTGACATCGCTAACGGCTGGTAACTAGAGTCTTACGTCAACGTCAGCTTATGATTGCGCTAACATTTTGCAGTCAAACGCCAGGGGAGCGAAGCGGCGGAACGCACCGGCCCTGGGCCGGATATCAGCAGCAGCGAAGCGAATAACAATGAAGGAAAGGCGAGTGAACAGCATCAACGCGAAGAAGTTGGGTTTTCTGGCCGCCAGCGTCATGGCCGCCTTACAGGGGTTGACCCCGGCCATGGCCGCAGACGAGCAGCCCAAGGCCAAAGCCGCCAGCCAGGAAATTGAAACCATCGAAGTGACCGCCACCCGGCGGGTGACCAGCCTGCGCTCCACGCCGGTGGCGGTGTCGGCGTTCAGCCAGGACGCCCTGGATGACAACCACGTCCAGCAACTGTCCGATCTGCAAGGCATGGTGCCCAGCCTGCATATCTCCCAAAACGGCTCCCAGAACACCCCCATGGTGTATATCCGCGGTATTGGTTCGTCCGACCAAACCGAAAGCGGCGACCCGGCGGTGGCTTTTCACGTTGACGGTGTCTACTCGGCCCGCTCCCAGGGGGCGTCTACCCTGATGTTCGATTTGGAAAGCGCCGAGATCTTGCGCGGCCCCCAAGGCACCCTCTTTGGCCGCAACGCCACCGGCGGCGTGGTGAACCTTCATACTGTCAAACCGCGCCTTGATGGCTTTGATGCCTATGTGGAACTGGGCATTGGCAACTACAACAAACGCACCACCCGTGGCATGGTCAACATGCCCCTGGCCGACGACTGGGCGGTGCGGGTGGCGGTGGCCACCGACACCGCCGATGGCAACGTCAACCCCACTCCGGGCTCGGTTATCGGCGACAAATACGGCTCCACCGACATGAAAGCGGTGCGCTTGAGTTCCCTTTATGTGCCCAGCGACAAGCTGAGCTGGTTCCTCTCCTACGAGAACTTCATCGACCAAGGCAGCGGCCAAATTCCCACTCGCCAAGGCGGCTCTCACCCCAGCGCCTATATCCAGGTGCCCGGTTACAACGACTACAACGTCGACAGCTACCGCACCCGCCTCGACTACCACTTTGATGGCGGCATTACCGCCTCTTATATCGGCGGCTACACCAAGTCGTCCCGGGTCTCCACCTGGGACAGAAGCTGGCGCCCCGGCAATTTTGAATGGGGCGGCTGCGTCGATTGCGGCCACAAGGCGGTGCAGCACGAGCTGCAATTGCAAAACGCCGACGACTCACGGCTGCAATGGACGGTGGGCTACTTCTACTTCAAGGAAAACAACGACGTTATCTTCGATATCGTCCACCCTGACAACGACTGGGACGGCGGCACCGGCAACAACCCCAACCTCTACGGCACCTATCGCCAGCCGGACCGTGGCCTGGAGTCCAACAGCCTCTACGCCCAGGGCACCTACTCGCTGACCGACGACTGGCGGGTCACCCTTGGCGCCCGCTACACCGAGGACAAACGCTGGGATCGCGGCGGCCGCAACATCATGTGCCCGCAAGAAGTGCGCACCACCGCGCCGCTGGAGCCCAACACCGCGCCTTATGACGACGGCGGCCTGCTGGGGGGCCTTGCTCCCAACAAAAACACCACCGCCCCTGGCCAGTGCTGGGTCGACACCTACAACGACGCCAGCCCCAAATGGGACAAAACCACCGGCCTTGGCCGTATCGAGTGGGATTTTTCCAGCGACGTGATGTTCTACGCCTCGGTGGCCACCGGCTTTAAATCCGGCACCTTGCAGGACGGCGGCCATTACACCGGCACCGGGCCTTTTACCCAGCGCGATCTGGACGCCATCATCAAGGCCAACAACGACGAGCACAACCAGACCGCCGCCTACGTGGCCCCGGAGACCAACACCAGCTACGAGCTGGGCATGAAGGGGGATTTTCTCGACAGCCGCATGCAGCTGTTCGTGACCCTGTTCTCCACCCGCTACAAGGATTTGCAGGTCACTTCCAACGTCACCAGCCCCACCGGCGCCGACTTGCTGCGTAAAACCAACGCCGGTAAGGCCACCATCAATGGCATGGAAGTGGAGAGCAAATGGCTGGTAGGTGAGAACGGCAAGTTCACCGGCTCAATCTCGGTGCTGGACGCCACCTACGACGACTTTAAAACCACCGATTCCAAGTACGGGGCCGACGGCATTGCCTTTAACCCCTCTGCCGGTAACCCCAATCTCCCCAACCTGCTGGATTTCAGCGGCAACCACCTGGTCAATGCCCCGGACTTTGCCGCTACCTTGGAATACCAGCACTACTTCTACCTGAAGAACGGCGGCTCACTGCGCCCCAGAGTGCGCCTGACCTACAGCTCCGAGATCTGGTTTGATCCAGCCAACCGTGGCGACCGCCCCGCAGGCTTCAAGAACGAACCCTACTTTGCCGACATCGACCGCCAGGACGCCTACGCCAAGTGGGACACCAGCGTCATTTACGAGCCGGCCTCGGGTAACTGGAACCTGGAGTTCTACGTAGACAACCTGACCGACAAGAAGATCAAGAGCGATCAGGGCCGCAACTTCAACGACGATGTGCCCAATTTCATGTGGCAAAACCCCCGTCAGTTTGGCGCCAAGCTCAAGGTGCGATTCTAAGGCTGCCCCAGCAGGCTTGTTAACAGTGCGCTTCGGCGCACTTTTTTTTGGGGCAAGAAAGGCTCAGGCCGAGGCGCGGCCGACGATGTTAAAACCAAGGTCGATGATGCCGCCGCCTTGATGGCGATACTGCTCGGGTTTGAGCAGCATCTGCACCGCCGTTTTGCCCATCTCGAAGCGGGAGGCGGCAACGGAGGTGATGGCAGGCTCCACCAGGGCCGAGGCTTCCAGGTCGTTAAAGCCGCAGATGGCCAGTTGGCTGGGCACATTGATGTTCATGCGCCGCGCCTCAAAGAGGGCGCCAAGGGCTAAATCGTCGTTGCAGCAGAACACCGCATCGAGCTGGCCCTGGTTGCCCGACAGCGCCGAGCGCAGCAATTGCCCCCCCAGTTTGATGGACGATGCCTGAGGCGTGCTTTGTACCAGCGGCTCAAGGCCGGCATCGGCCATGGCCTGGGAAAAACCGGCCAGGCGCTGCTGGGTGCGCGGGTCCATGCGGGCCCCTAAAAAGGCGATGCGCCGGTAGCCCTTGGCCAGCAGGTAGCGGGTCATGTCAAAACCGGCCTGAAAGTGGGAGAACCCCACGTTCATGTCGATGGGGCTGTCGGTCAGCTCCATGATCTGCACTATGGGGATCTCGGCGTTTTGCAGCAGGCGCCGGGCATGGTCGGTCTGGTCGGTGCCGGTGAGGATAAGCCCTTCGGGAGACTGGCTGAGCAAGGTGGCCAGCAGCTTTTCTTCTTCCAGGGGCGAGTAGTGGCAATCCCCCAGCAGCACCTGCAACTTGCTCGGCTGGGCCATCTCGTAGATGCCGGCCAACACCTCGTTGAACACGATGTTGGATAAGGACGGGATAATCACCCCAATCACCCCGGAGCGGGAGGAGGCCAGGGCACTGGCGGCCTGGTTGCGGATATAACCGGTCTGCCTGACCGCCATCTCCACTTTGGCGCGCAGTTTTTCTGACACCTTGTCCGGGTCGGACAGCGCCCGGGACACCGTAATGGCGCTGACCCCGGCAACCTTGGCCACGTCCTTGAGGTTGGGTTTTCTGCTCATGTCTGCTGGTGATTGAGGGCCTGCCTTAGATATACCACAGCAGGCCCGAAGATAGGGGAGTTTACAGCTCTAAGTTTTTGAATCGAGAGAGGGTTTTTAAAAGCAGTTGCAGCTTGCGGGTGACCTTTTCCAGGTCGCTGCTAAAATCCGTGCTTTGCTCCAGGGCCAGCAGATCCTGGCCCAGCTCTTCAACATAAGGCTTAAAACGCACCGCTTCGACGGTAAAGCCGGTGCCGGGCTTTAACACCGACTCGAACTGGGCCAGGTTTTCGCTGGCCAGGGCCGCCAGTTTGGCGTCGGCATCCAGGGCCTGCTGATAGGCGGCCTTGAGGCTGTTTTTCAGGTGGCCGAGCAGGGCCTGGCGTTGGGTGTCGTTCATAGCTTTAAATCCATCAGGGTTTTGCCGGGCTTGCCGGCTTCTTCCCGGGCCAGGCGTGGCACCAGGTAACCGGAAAGGCGGGCGTTGAGCTGGCGCATGATAGCGCGGGCGCGCTCGTCGTCCACCAGAAAATGGGCCGCGCCCTGTACCTTGTCCAGCACATGCAGGTAATAGGGCAAGATACCGACGGCAAAAAGCCGGTGCGACAGCGCCACCAGCACCTCGGCGTCGTCGTTGATGCCGGCCAGCAGTACGCTTTGGTTAAGCAGCGTGACATTGGCGGCGCGAAGGGCAGCGCAGGCTTTTATCAGATCTTCGCCAATCTCGTTGCCGTGGTTGATGTGCAGCACCAGGGTCACCGGCAGCGCGCTTTGGGCCAAGGTATCGAGGAAGGACTGGTCGATACGGCTGGGGATCACCACCGGCAGCCGGCTGTGAATGCGCAGCAATTTGAGGTGTTTGATGCCGTTGAGCCGCTCAATCAGCCAGGCCAGCTCGTCGTCTTTGGCCATCAGCGGGTCGCCGCCGGAGAGGATCACCTCTTCTATTTCGGGGCGCGAAGCGATGTAGTCCAGGGCTTGCTGCCAACTGGCCTTGTTGCCGGGGTTGTCCTGGTAGGGAAAGTGGCGGCGAAAACAATAGCGGCAATTGACGGCGCAGCCGCCTTTTAAGATAAACAGCACCCGGCTTTGGTATTTGTGCAGCAGGCCCGGCACGGCGGCGTCTTGCTCGTCCAAGGGATCGGTAGAAAACCCCTGGGCGTCGGTAAACTCGGCCTGGTCTGTCATTACCTGCCTGAGCAGGGGATCTTGGGCGTTGCCTTTTTCCATCAAGGCCAGGAAGGGCCGGGGCACCCGCAGCGCAAAAAGGCGCCGGGCAGCCAGGTCGTACTCGCGGTTTTGCAGGGGCAAACCGAGGGCTTCGAGCAGCACTTTAGGGTCGGAAATGGCGGCTTTGAGTTCATCACGCCAGCAAAGCTCCCACATTGGGGCTTTTGCGGTTATTATTTGCGGCATTATGTTCGCGACAACAGATTGTACAAGAGGCAAAAATGGCGTCCTATAGTACCAACGAATTCAAGGCCGGTCTCAAAATCATGCAGGACGGTGAGCCCTGCAACATCATCGATAACGAGCTGGTCAAACCCGGTAAAGGCCAAGCCTTTAACCGCGTGCGCATCAAGAAGCTGATCTCCGGCAAGACCCTGGAAAAGACCTTCAAATCCGGTGAAACCGTTGAAGGCGCCGATGTCATGGACATGGAACTGGCCTACCTCTACAACGACGGCGAGTTCTACCACTTCATGAACAACGAGACCTTCGAGCAGCTGGCCGCCGACGCCAAAGCCGTCGGCGACAGCGCCAAGTGGCTGGTTGAGCAGAACGTCTGCACCCTGACCCTGTGGAACGGCGCCCCTATCGCCGTAACCCCGCCCAACTTCGTTGAGCTGGAAATCACCGAGACCGACCCCGGCCTCAAAGGTGACACCGCCGGTACCGGCGGCAAGCCTGCCACCCTGACCACCGGCGCCGTAGTTAAAGTGCCGCTGTTCGTACAGATTGGCGAAGTGGTTAAGGTCGATACCCGCTCTGGCGAGTACGTCTCTCGCGTCAAGTAATTGACCGAAAAGAAAAAGCCGGCTGATGCCGGCTTTTTTTATGCCTCGATGGCGGCCCGGCTTTGCTGGGTAAGGGCCACCAGTGCCTTTCGCACCGCCATGGCGTCCATGGCCGGTTCGGCAAAGGCCAGCAACCTTGCGCGCTCCTCACCGCTCAGGCGCAGCAGGCAACCCTCGGGGTGGATGGCCAGCAGCTCGCCGCCGCCGTCTTTACCAAAGAAATGCTGGCCCATGGCGCTGATGGCATCGAGGTGGTCGCGGTGCATGTGGCCAATCATGCCCGCTTCGGCCTCTTGGTCCCAATCGCCTGTGGCGCCCTGCCATTCGGCAAGTTCCAGCCAGAAAATCTTGCCAAAACCACCGATAAAACGGATGCGCTTGGGCAGCAGGCGCCACACCGCAAAATCGTGGGCTTGGCGATAGCCTAAGGATTCAGGGAACTGGCTGGCGTAGCGGGCAAAGGCCGCTTCGTCTTCTCCTTCGGCCAGCTTTTGCGCGTCTCCCAGCACCGTTACCCGGCCCTGGGTGTTTTGGTCGGTCTCGACGGTCTGCTCAAAGACGGTGACCGAGCACTTTGGGTCCATGGTGAGGTTGCGGCTGTGCTGGGCGATGTCGGAGATAAACAGCAAAAGGCTGCCGTCGCGGTCCAGCACAAAGGGCGTGACCGAGCCGAAAGGATAGCCCGGCAGGGCCTTGGAGTGGGTGGCCAGCACCCCTGACTGAATAGTCAAAAGCAGCTGGCGGGCTTGATGTACGGCACTGTTACGCATCGAGGGGTACTCCTGTCTTGGCTTGCCACAAAGGGGCGGCAAGGCCGGGAAGGGGGATGCTTTGCATCGGATGATTATAAAGGCGGCTGGCAAGGGCTGGGGTCAGCTCTGTTGGCGGCAGGTCGGCCAGCAACTTACCAGCTTTTAGCAGCAGCAGGCGGCTGGCGTATTGGCAGGCGAGGTTGAGGTCGTGCACCACCCACAGCACCAGGGCGCCTTGCTGGCAAAGGGCTTTGACTTCAGCCAGCAACTGGTGCTGGGCGGCAAGGTCAAGGGCGGCGGTGGGCTCGTCAAGCAGCAGCACCGGCCGCGACACGCCGTGCAGCTGGCAAAGCACCCGGGCCAGATGCAGCCGGGCCAGCTGGCCACCGGAAAGCTCGGCCAAGGGGCGTTCGGCAAGGCCCTGGCAGCGGCACCGCGACAGCCAATGGTGGCAGGCAGCAGCGCTTGCTTGCGCCGATTCTTCAAAAGGGGCGCGGCCGAGGGTTACCAGTTGGCGGCCGGTCATGGCGCCTGGGCTTGCCGGTTGCTGGCCCAAAAAAGCGCGGCGGCGGGCCAGCATCAAGGGTTGCCAGCCTGGCAGCGGCCGCTCATCGAGGCTAATGGCGTTTTGCCGGGCGTCCGCTACTTGGTGCAAGAGGGTAGACTTACCGGCGCCGTTTTCTCCCAGCACCGCAATCAACTCGCCGGGCTCGGCGGCAAAGGCGATATTGCTCAGCAGCGTTTTACCCCCGGCCAGGGTCAGGCTGAGCCCGCTTACCTCAAGCATGTTGCCTCCGCAGCAGATACAAAAATACCGGCGTTCCCATCAGCGCGGTGATGATGCCCACCGGCAGCTCCTGGGGAGACACCAGAGTACGGGCCAGCCAGTCTGACAACACCATCAGCAGCGCCCCGCCCCAAAGGCTTGCCGGCAGCAATTGGCGATAATCGCCACCAAACAGCATTCGGCAAAGGTGCGGCACCACCAGCCCCACAAAACCAATGACGCCGGTAAAGGCGGTGGCGATGGCCACCAGTACAGAGACCAGCACCAGCAGCCGTTGTTGCATCTTTTTGACGTCCACGCCGAGGGTTTGGGCGTCCCGTTCACCCAGCAGCCATAAGGTCAGCCCCAGCCGCCAGGGCCACAGCAGCGCCAGTGCCAGCACCAGCAATGGCGCGGCGAGAGCCAGTTGCGGCCAACTGGCGCCGGCAACGCTGCCGAGGGTCCAGTAGGTCATCAGTTTCAGGCTGGACTCGTCGGCAATGTGGCTAAGCAGCCCCATCAGGGCGCCAGCCAGGGCATTGATTCCGACCCCGGCGAGAATAAGGTGGGTGATGGACAAGCGGTTTTGCCGGTAGCCAAAGCGGATCACGATAAAGCCGGTCACCAGGGCGCCGACAAAGGCGGCCAGCGGCAGGCGCCACAGCGGCGGCAGCCCCCAATGGATGCCAAAGACAATGGAGCCAAGGGCGGCCAAGGCGGCGCCGGAGGAAAGCCCCATCAGCCCGGGGTCGGCCAGCGGATTGCGGCAAAGCCCTTGCAGCACGGCGCCGCTGCCGGCCAGCGCCGCGCCCACTAACATCGCCAGCAGCAGCCGGGGCAGGCGAATTTGTTCAAGGGCAAGGGCCGCCGGGCTGAGGCTGCCTTGGTGTTTATCTGCCAGGTATTGCCACAGCAGCCAGGGATCTGAGCCGGCCGGGCCGGTAGAGAGGCTCAGCCAGCAAAGGGCCAGGGCCGCCAGCAGCCAAAGCCCGCGCGGGTGGGATTTAATCAAGTGCATGGCGAAGGGCCTTCACAGCGGCGATAACCTCTGGCCCCTGGGACATCACCAAGGTGGCGGGCAGGGCCCGGACCTTACAGCGCTGGCCCAGCAGGTTCAGCGGTGGCTGCTGGCAAAGGGCCTGGGGCGTGGCACTCAGGTGCTCGGGCACCAGGATAAGGTCGATACCGGACAGCAGCATCTCCCGGGAAAAGGGCTTGTAGCCTTGCTGGCTGGCCGCCACGTTGTCAAAACCGGCCAGTGCCATCAGGGTGTCTGGCCAGGTTTGGGTGCCGGCCGCTATCAGGCCCCGGTCTGAGGCGCTGAGCAAAAACAGCACCCGGGGCTTGGCTGCCAGGGGCTCAAGGTGGTTGAGGCCGTCTTTGATGCGGCTCACCAGCGCTGCTGCCACCTGGGGTTTATCCAGCCATTGGCCCAGCAGCACTATGTGGCTGTAAAGGCCGTCGATACCGGGGGCCGGAGGCAGCTCTCGCACCTTAACGCCGCTGGCGGCCAGTTGCTCCAGCACCGCTGCCGGGCCGGTGCCGGGGGCGGCCCATAGCTCGTCTGGCTTGAGGCTCAGCACCCCTTCAGCGCCCAGTTGGCGAAAATAGCCGAGCTTGGGGTAGTTGCCCTGGCTGGTGGAGTCGGTACCGACTATCCACTGCTGGCCGCCAAGGGCTTCGACTATCTGGGTGACACTGGCACCGGTGGTGACCACCCTCGGAGTTGCCAGTGCCGCGAAGGGCAGCCATATCAGCCAGAGTAGGACGCGCATCAAACACCTTTAGATAGTAATTTTCATTAACGCGAATTATTATCATTTAAGGCTTGGTTGTCCAGTTGTGCGAAATTGCCTATCGCAATTACAGATATTGCCGCTTTTACTTTTGTTTAATCAGAGTTAACTTAAGCGCCCGGCTGGACACCGGCTCCTAACCTCCTATTTCTGATAAGGAAATCGCCATGGAAAACTACATTTCTGTACTCAAGCAATACGCTAACTTCTCTGGCCGCGCCCGCCGCCAGGAATACTGGATGTTCTTTTTGGTTAACATCCTGATTTATATCGCCTTGGCTATCGTCGTCAGCGTGCTGAATGTACCGGCACTGGCTTTCCTTATCGGTATCTACGCCCTGGCCACCCTGGTGCCTGTTCTGGCCCTGACCGTGCGCCGCCTGCACGATACCGGCCGCAGCGGCTGGTGGATTTTCGTGCAGATGATCCCCGCCGTCGGTGGCATCGTGTTCCTGGTGTTTGTGTGCCTCGATAGCCAGATTGGCAGCAACGAATACGGCCCCAACCCCAAAGGCATTGCCGGTAACCCCATCGCCGCCTAACAGCGCCGATGCGAAAAAAGCCCGCCAAATGGCGGGCTTTTTTGTTGTTGGGCGCCGCCTTAGAAGGCGTAGCGCACCCCTAAGGTCAGGTTGCGCCCTGGCAGCGGCGCCTTGTCCTTCAAAAAGGAGGTGTGGGGCCGGGCTTCGCGGTCGGTAAGGTTGGTGCCTTTTAGGTAGAACAACACATCGCCGGCGGTGGTGAAGTAGCGGTAGCTGACGCTGGCATCCACCAGGGTGTAACCGGCGCTTTCGCTTTCAAAGTCGGCCACCTTGTCCTGGCGGGCATAGCGCACCGCCCCCAGCTCGCCGTGCCAGTCCTGCCAGTCGTAGTTGAGGGTCAGCCCCAGGCGCAGCGGCGAGATACGCGGCAGGTTGCCACCGTCTTTGAGCTTGCCACGGGTGTAGTCGCCAAAGGCATCGATTGACCAATCGCGGCCAAGGGGGATATTGAGCGCCGCTTCAAAGCCGTAGAGGCGGGCATCGGCCTGGCTGTATTGGTAAATGGGCAGGCCTTCGCCGTGATGATGGTGCTCTTCTTCTTCCTCGGCGCCTTCTTCTTCGTCTTCGCCCACCAGGGTGCCGGTGTTGCGCTGGTAGAAGTAGTTATCCACCTCGTTGTAGAAGAGGTTCAGCGACCAGGACCAGTCACCCTCGAATTTACGTAAGGTCAGATCCAGGTTGTTGGCCTTTTCCTGGCTCAAGCTGCCGTCTTCGGGGTGGGCGTGGTCGCCATGGAGGTGATATAGGGCGCCCACTTCAAAGGTGCCGGTGGCCAGGTGCGGGCCGTAGCTGTAAAGCTCTTCGGCGGTGGCGCTGCGCTCGGCGTGGGTCAGCGCCAGGCCCAGGGTGTAGCCGGGGCGATATTCCCAGACGCTGCCAGCCGAGAGGCTGAGGTTGGTGTCTGATTGCTTCTCTGGGCTGAACAGCTCATCGCCGTCGTGGCCTTCGAGGATGATGGTGTCGGCCTTGATCTGGTAGTGCTCTACCCGCGCTCCCAGCTCCAGGTTGAGGTTGCCAAACTGGCGCTCTTCTACCAAAAAGGCGGCCAGGGAATCGGTTTTGGAGCTGGGGGTGATGGCTTCTTCGCCGGTGGCAGAGAAATCCCGGTGGCTGCCGTGCAGGCCGATAACCCCTTGCCATTCCGCCAGCGGCTTGTGGTAGAGGCTAAGGCGCGCTTCCGAGGCCTTGTTTTTAAAGGTGGTGGCGGCCAGGCCCTCTTCCAGCTCCTGATGCTGGTAATCGGTGTACGCCGCGGCAAAGCTCAGCCGGCTAAAGCCCGCCAGGGGATCGTTAAGGCCGGCCAGCAACTGGTAGTGGGTCTTTTTAAGGTCGATGCGCACCCCCTGGTGGCCCTCTTCCTCGTGTTCGCCTTCCTCTTCTTCTTCGTCGTGTTCGTGTTCATGGCCGACGATGCCGTAGTTGGACTCCAAACGGTTGGCCGACACCCCGATAAAGCCCCGTTCGCCGGTGTAGGAAAGGCCGGCGGTGGCGTCGTCTTGCTTGATATCGGAGTTGTCCAGCTTGCCATAAGGCTGGGGCTCGTCCGGGTTTTGCTCGCCGTAGCCTGGGATATCCACGTCATGGGTGCGGCGGCGGTTGCCGTCGAGGTGAAAGGCCAGCGCGCCATTGCCGCCGTTGAGGCTACCGCTGACGGTACGCTCGTCGGCGCCGGTGCCGTAGCGGGCATCCACATTGCCCGACAGCGCCTCTACCGGGTGCTGGGCGATACGGTCGTCCACCACGTTCACCACGCCGCCAATGGCGCCGTTGCCGTACAGCAAGGTGCCAGGGCCGCGCAAAATCTCGATTTGCCGGGCGGTGCCGGCCTCGGCGGTAACGCTGTGGTCGGCCGAGAGGGTTGAGGCGTCAGAGACCGACAAGCCGTTTTGCAGCACCTTGACCCGGGGGCCGTCCATGCCGCGAATGATGGGGCGGCTGGCCACGGGCCCGAAATAGCTCGATTGCACCCCAGGCTCCCTGGCCAGGGTTTCCCCCAGGGTGGGCTCGGTGGCGCGCAGCAGTTTGTCGTCGGCCAGCACCGTGACCGGGGTGGCGCTTTCCAGCACCGAGCGGCCAAGGGCGGTGCCGGTGACGGTGATGTTCTCGATGTTGCTGGCGCGCAGCACCAGATTAAGGGTGGTGGTGCCGGTGGTCAGGTCCAAATCCCGCTCCTGGTGCACAAAGGCGCCGGCGCCAAAATGCAGATGCAGGTGTTGGTTGTCGGCCACCGTCAGTTGGTAGCGGCCTTGCTGATCGGTGTAGATACGCTTTTGGGCGCTTTGAATTTCGACGCCGACGATGGGGTTACCTTGTTCGTCGGTGATGGTGCCTTGTACTTGGGCGGCCCACACAGGGGCAGCCATGCCTGCGGCGCCGAGCGCCAGGCAAAGGGGGGCAAGTTTCATACTGCCGGTCCTCTAAAACAGCAAACAAAATGAAGCGTTAGGTTGTCTTGGGGCTGTCAGAGAAGCGGTGGGCCACGGGCCCTAAGCACCAGCTCATGGGCCGGGCGCAGCAGTTGGGCCACCAGCACATGGGGGGGCAGCCGCGCCGGTTCGGCCGGCGGTGGGGTGGTGGAGCTATGAAGGGCTTTGTCCTGGTGCTGGTGATGATGGTGGCAAAGGCTGCAACGGTGCTGATCCCCCAAATGATCGGTGTCGTCATGGGCGATGGCCCAGCACTGGGCAACCACCAGCCACAGGGCCAGCAGCAACCAAGTTGGTCGATGACGAAAGGGGTTGAGGAAGGTCATGTCGGGTCCGTTAACAGCACGGCGCTACCCTAAAGCCCCGGCGGCCAGGGGTAAAGTGAAATATGTTAGACAGTAACAAAGGCAGGATAAAAGAAAGCCGGCCCAGAGGCCGGCTTGTGGGGCTTAGAAGCTGTAACGCACGCCCAGGGTCAGGTTGCGGCCCGGCAGGGGCACGGTGTCCTTGAGGAAGGAGGTGGCAGGCCGCGCTTCCTTGTCGGTCAGGTTGTTGCCTTGCAAGAACACAAACAGGTCACCGCTGCTTTGGTAGACGTGGTAGCCCACCGAGGCGTTGACCAGGGTGTAACCGGCGGTGTCGGTTTCGTTCTCGGCGGTTTTGTCTTGCTTGCTGTAGGCGGTGGCGCCCACATCGGCATGCCAGTCCTGGTAGTCGAAGTTCAAGGTAGAGCCAACACGCAGCGGCGAGATGCGCGGCAGGTTGCCACCGTCTTTGAGCTTGCCACGGGTGTAGTCGCTCATGGCGTCGATAGACCAGTAATCGCCGATGGGCACGTTCACTTGCGCCTCAAAGCCGTACAGGGTGGCGTCGGCCTGGCTGAACTGATAAACGGGCAGGTCGCCGTCTTCTACGTCGCCAAGGTCGGAGGCGACCAGGCCAGTGTTGTGCTCATAGAAGTAGTTATCCACCTTGTTGTAGAACACGCTCAAGGTGCCGGACCAGGCGCCGTCGAACTTACGCAGGGTCAGGTCCAGGTTGTTGGCGGTTTCCTTTTTCGGGTCGCTGCCAACCGGGATAACGTTGCCGCCGTTGATGTCGTACAGCGAGCCCACTTCAAAGGTGCGGGTCGCATCATGGGGGCCGTAGCTGTAGAGCTCTTCGGCGGTGGCGCTACGCTCGGCGCGGCTCAAAGAAACGCTGAAGTTGTAGCCGGGAGTGAAATCCCAAACGGTACCGGCCGACAGGCTCAGATCGTTGTCCTTGATGTCGCTGGGGGAATACTCCTGGTCACCGGCCAGGCTTTCTAGGTCCATGGAGCCGGATTTGAGGTGGTAGTTCTCCAGGCGGCCGCCCAACTGGTAACGCAGGTCCCCTACCTTGCGCTCCTGCACGATAAAGGCGGCAACGCTGTCGGTTTTGGTGTTGGGGGTCAGGGACTCTTCGCCGTCGATGCGGTAATCGCGGTGGGTGGCGTGCAGGCCTACTACCCCTTGCCATTCACCCCAAGGGTCGTTGGCCAGGGTCACGCGGCCTTCGCTGTACTTGTTGGTAAAGACGGTGTCTGGGTCGCCGTTTTCCAGCTCGGCGTGGGTGTAGTGGGTGTAACCGCCGTCAAATTTCAGGCTCTTAAAGCCTTTGAACGGGTCGTTCAGGCCACTGTGCAGCTGCCAGGCGGTTTTGCGCATGTCGATGCTGACCGTCGGCTCGTCGCTGCCCGCTTCAGAGGGGGGAATGCCGTACTTGTTCTCGGTGCGGCTGCCGGACACGCCAATGTAGCCGTCATCGCCGGTGTAACCGGTACCAAAGCCAAAGTCGTCCAGGCTCAGCTGGCTGTTGGCCAGTTTGCCGGAGGGGTTGTCTACCCCTTCGATGGCTTGGCCGGGGATGTCTTCGTCGCTGGCGCGTCTGTGGGTGCCGTCCACGTGCCAGTAGTATTTGCCGTTACCGGTGTTGAGGTTGGCCACGGCGGTTTTGCCGTCGTCAACCGTGCTGTAGCGGGCGCCGACGCTGCCGGTCATGCCGTCAATGGGTTGGTCGGAGTAGCGGTAATCCACCACGTTGACCACGCCGCCAATGGCGCCGTTACCGTACAGCAGGGTGGCCGGGCCACGGAGGATCTCGATTTGCCGGGCGGTGCTGGCCTCGGTGGTAACGGCGTGGTCGGCCGATACGGTTGAGGCGTCACCTACCCCCAGGCCGTTTTCCAGCACCTGCACCCGAGGGCCGTCCATGCCGCGAATAATGGGGCGGCTGGCGGCGGGGCCAAAGTGGGAGGCTTGCACGCCAGGCTGGTTTTCCAGGGTGTCACCCAGTGAAGGGGCGGTGGCTTTACGCAGTGCATCGTCAGACAGCACCGACACCGGGGTGGTGCTCTCAAGCGCGGTGCGGCCCAATGGGCTGCCGGTCACCACGATGTTCTCAACGTTTACCGGTGCCAGCACAAAATCTTTACTGAGGGTGCCGGTCGCGGTGTCTATCTCGACTTCCGAGTGGGCATAGTTATCAGCACCGGCGTGCAGGTGCAGGTGGCTGTTGTCGGCCACTTTCAGGCTGTAGTTGCCGTTTTTGTCGGTTACGGCTTGGGTGGCGGCACCATCAACGGAAACCGCGGCGCCAACAATGGGGCTGCCGGAGGCATCGGATACGGTGCCGGTCACGACGGCGGCAAAAGCAGGGGTAGCCAGGCCAGCCGCAGCCAGCGCCAGATATAAAGGAGCAAACTTCATTTTTCTGTCCTTAAAAACAGCAAATTTCTAAAAGGTTTTAATGCGGGCTGTTGTTAAGGTCAGGCTGGCGGCCCGCGTACCGGCATGCGGCGATAGCGAGGCGGTTGGGGATTTTGATAGCCCAGGCCCTGCTCGGGGGCAGGGACCATCAGGGCGGTAACGACCGGCAGCGCGAAGCTGGGGCCTAGGTCGGAGTGTTCAGCAAAATTACACAGCTGACAGCTTTGTTGGTCTTGGACCAGGCTGTGTTTGCTGGCGTGGATAATTGCATAGCCCTGAATGACCACCAGCCAGAGGGCCAGTAGCATCCATAACCGAGAGCGGCGTTGTGGGCGAAGCAATGTCATAGAGCGGATGTTATTACCTAACAGAGGCGAACACCTTACCCAGTTGCCATCCGGCCGTCCAGCCCCAATGGTTAACAATTGTTTCAGAACGTCAGGTTATATGGCTAAGTAACCATTCCCGGCTACGGGCCGGGTAGTTGCTGAAGATGCCATCCACCCCCAACCGCTGCAGGCGATGCAGATCTTCGGGTTCGTCCACCGTGTACACATACACCTTGAGCCCCAGGGCCTGGGCCTCGTACACCAGGTGCTTGTCGATAAAGCTGCAATCTAAGTGCAACGAGAACACCTTGAGCGGCCCCAGCATGCTGGGCAGCTCCAGAGGAATGTGGCTTATCAACAGGCCAATGGGCCAGTCGGGTTTGAGGGCCTGGAAAGCGGCCAACTGGCGGTGGTGGAAAGAGGAGATAAGCAGATCCTCTGGCTGCCAGCCCAGCTCGTCAACGGCCCGCTCCAGCAGCGGCACCAGTACCGGCAGCAGGTCATGGGCTTTTAGCTCCAGGTTGAGCTGGCAGCGCCCGGCGCACAGCTCCAGCACCTGCCACAGGGTGGGGATGGGTTTGCCGTCACCGGCGTCCACCGCCGCCAAGTCTTGGGGCGTCTGGTTTTCCAGCAGGCCATGGCCGGTCTTGGTGCAGTGGTGCAGCCAGCGGTCGTGGAGGATGTAAATCTCGTCCTGGTAACGCTGCAAATCCAGCTCGATGGCTTCGGCGCCTTGCTCAAGGGCCAGTTTGAAGGCGGTCAGGGTGTTGTCGGGCGCCTCACCGGAGGCGCCTCTGTGGGCAAAGATCTTCATGGCGCGTTGCTACTCAAGGCCCTTTGGGGGCGGAAGGGGATTGCAGCATGTTGACGTCCACCTTGGGCCAGGCGAGGGTAATGCCACGGGCCTTGAGCTGGCGGTGAATGTCGCTGTAGAGCGCGTGGCAGGTGCGCAGGCGATGGTCGGTGTCGCCCACGTAGGCACGCAGTTCGAAATCCAGAGACGACAGCCCGATACCCAGCAGGTAAGCCGAAGGTTCGGGTTGGTCCAATACCATGGGGCATCGCTTGGCTGCCTCCAGCATCAACTGTTGCACCAGGTCCGTATCGGAGCCGTGGTTGACGCTGATACGGATGATAAGCCGGGTGGTGGGGTCCGACAGCGACCAGTTCACCAACTGCTCGGTGATAAAGGCCTTGTTGGGCACAATGATCTCTTTGTGATCCCAATCCACTATGGTGGTGGCGCGGGTGTTGATGCGGGTCACGGTGCCGGAAAGATCGCGAATGGTGACCGTATCGCCGATGCGAATGGGCTTTTCAAACAGGATGATAAGGCCCGACACAAAGTTGGCGAAGATCTCCTGCAAGCCAAAACCCAGGCCTACCGTCAGGGCCGCTACCAGCCACTGCGCCTTGGACCACTCGATGCCCAACAGGCCAAAGGTGGTCGCCACACCCACCACGATAACCAGGTAACGTGACACTGTGGTGATGGCAAAGCCGGTACCGGGGCTGAGCTGCATCCGTTGCAGCAGCGCCAGCTCCAAAAGGCCGGGCAGGTTGCGGCTGCCAATCACCATCAGCGTCAGCGCCAGCAGCGCCCAGATAAGGGCCATCAGGGTTACCGGCACGTCTTGTTCTTCACCGTCGATGGTGGTGGTAACGCTGTAGAGGTTGATGTGCTCGAAGTAGCTCAGGGAGTCGTACATGGACGACCACAGCGCCACCAGGGCTATCACCGCCGCCAGTTTAAAGAGGGTGCGCATCAGGGCGATGGACTGGCTGGAGATGGTGTCCACGTCGATAAGGGATTCTTCCGACGGCACCTCGGGGCCGGGGTCGGCCTCTTCGGTTTGCTGCTCTTTGGTGCGCTGGGCGAGCAGTTCGGCCCGCTTGATTTTGGCCTGGGCAAAGGCGATTTTGCGCCGCTCAATCAGCAGCCAGCGCTTGGAAAGGTAATAAGCAAAGGCAAAGCCGCACAGCATCAGCAGGGAAAGCTGCTCTAGCCAGAGGATTTGCTGGGCGGTGTAGTAATAACCGGTAATGGCCAGCACCAGGGATACCGCAGGCAGCAGAATGGCCACCCACCACAGCAGGTAATGCCAGTTGCGGGGCCTGACCCCTTTTTCCAGGTTGTACACCAGCAGCGCGCGGTGCTTATAAAGCTGCTGGTAGAACACCGCCAGGCCCCCGGCCAGCGCCATAAAGGTGAGCCGGCCCAGGCCCTGGCGAATGGCCTCGTCGTTTTGCAGTTGGCAATACACCGTCACCATCAATAGCGGCGTGGCAATCAGCGCCAGGCGCCGCACCAGCAGCCGCAGCCGTTTCACCCCGGCGGCGCGCCAGCGAAAGTGGCTTTGCAGTATGCCCTCGTCGTGGGTGAGGTTACGCACGGTAAGCCAGATGGCGCTGCCAGCGGCGCCGGCCATCAAGGCCATGGCAAGAGCCGGCTGGGTTTCTTTGGCAATCAGGCCCAATACCAAAAACAGCAGCGGCAGCGGCGTGGCATAGCCGAGGGTTAACGCCAGGGCCTTGACCGTGGTGCGGATGGTGTCGCGGGTGACATTTCCCACCGGCTTGGCAAGCTCTGCCAGGCGTTTACGCAGGCGGTTGAGCTCCAGCCAGCGGATCACCATCGCCAGCACCATCAGCCCCAGCACCAGTGCCACCAGTAGCGGGTGGTGGCTGACCCTGAACTCGTTGCCCTCCACCAATTTGTGGCGCACAAACTGGTAGCTGTCGTCTACCAGGGAGGTAAGCCAGTCCCAGCTTAGGGGCCGGGCATTGGGTATCCAAAAGAGGTGCCCCTCAATCAGGGTCTTGAGCTCGCCAACGGTTTTTTCGAGATCCCCGGTGGCAATCTCCAGCTGGGTCAGGTGGTTTAAGTATTCAAAGGTCCGCTCCGAGAGCTTTTTAAGGAGCTGGCGGCGGGTGTCGATGAGCTTTTTGGCTTGCTGGGCCTGCTTGGCAGAAAGCTGGGCCAGGGCGTCGTCCGGCGCGCCGGCCTTGAGCTTCTGGTCGTACTCGTATTTGTCGATGCGGGCCTGGTTGATGGCGTTGATCAGCTGCTTGTGCTGAAAGTCCCGGGGCAGCTGGTCGTAGCGGATACGCAGGGTCTCGCCAAAGGCGGCGCTCACTTTCAGCCACTCAATCTGCTTTTGTACCGACGATTGATACTCGCGCCACTCCAGGTTCTTTTGTTTGACTTCCCTTAGCTTGGACAGCGCAGAGACAATTTGATTGTTAAGGTCGGTCAGCGCATCGGCGTAACCGACGCTCTCCTGGGCCAGCTGGTCCAAAAAGGGGTTTTGGTAGTCGTGGTCCAGGCTTTCGACCAAGGTGGCCTGAATACGCGCCTGGCGCTTTTCATTAAGGGCCGATTGCATCGCCGATTGCTGGGCCACCTTGTCGGCGATTTGCAGGCTCAGCAGCTCTTGGTCCACTTCCTTTAGGCGCAGCCGCTGGCTTGCCGAGGCATCTTCCAGCTCCAGGCGACGGATCCAGGCTTGCAGCATGGCCACCTTGGCTTGCGCCACCGCCATGTGGGCCTGGCTCATGGCGTCGGTGCCGGAGAGGTTGTCCAGGTCTTGCTGCTGTTGGTTTAGCTCGTTACGCAGGTTGGCGGCCTGGGCGCTGCCCTGGCCCAGGCGGCTGGAGATGCGGCTTTGGTCGCTGATCACCTTGTCCAGCTGGTCGTTCAGGCTCTGCTGGTCGCTGATAACCTGGGGCAGCTCCTGGTCGAGGCGGGTTTCGCTCCAGCTTTTGTAATTGGCCAGGGCCGGGGATTGGTAGCGGGCCAGCTCGGCCTCTTTTTGGGGCAGCAGCTTGGGGAAGTTGTCGATAACATCCTGATATTGCTTGGCTACCTTGAGGTGATCGTCACGCTGGCCCAGCAACTGGGCTGCCTCGCCATAGAGGGACGCCAGTTGTTCGCTTTGGGGATCGGCAGCCTTCTTGGCGGCCTGGGCCTTGGTTTGCATCTGCTCTTTGAGCAGCTTTTGAAAAGGGGTGTTGGCCTGGGCGCCAACACTGAGCAGCAATGCCAGGGCAAGGCAGATACGAAACAATAGGGGCATAACCGATCCCGGAACTTAAGTCTTTCTCATCCTAGGGCTTTTTACCCTGGCCCGCCACAGCCAAGGGCTGGGGTTCAGGGCTTTTGGGAACGGGCCGCCAGGGTCTCGAACACGGCTGCGCTGACCACCAGCACGCCGCCGACGAGAGTACGCCAATCGGGGATTTCATGCAGCACCAAGGCCGCTAAAACCGTGGCGTAGATAGGTTGCAGACAGGAAATCAGCGCCACGCTTTTTACTTTGAGGTTGCCAAGGGCCTGGGCCAGCAGGGCGTGAGGGGTAGCGGTAAAGCCAATACCCAGCACCAGCAGCAGCCCCCAACCCCACAGCGGCATAGAAAGCGCGGCGCTGCTTTGAAAGGGCGCCAGCACCACAGCCGCCACCAGGCACTGGTAGAACATGGCCTTGGGACCGGAGTGGTGGCTGAAGCGGTGTTTGTGCAGCAGGTTTCTCAAGGTAAAGAGCAGCGCCGACAGCACCCCCAGCGCCACCCCTTGAGTGGTGCTGTTATCGAGGTTGGTGTCCGGCACGATAAGCACGATGCCCACCAGCACAATGGCGGCGGCCAACAGATCGCGAGGGTGGGGCAGTTGGCGCTTTATCATCGGCTCGAGCAGCACCGCCATTACCGGGTAGGTGAAAAAGGCGATCATCCCCACCGCCACGGTGGAGACCTGCATGGAAGCAAAATAGGTGACCCAGTGCAGGCTCACCACCACTCCAAGGGCCAGGGCGGTGGCGTATTCGCGGCCACTGCCAAGGCGCAACCGGCCTTTGGTGGCTTTGACCACCAGCGCCAGGGTGAGGGCGGCAATGACGCAGCGCAGCACCGTCATGTCCAGGGCGCCAAGGGGAATGAGTTTGGCAAAGAGCGCGGTGCCGCCAAACAGCAACACCGCGATATGCAGTTCCCAAAGACTTCGGGAAGAGGGCATCAGCTGGACTTGCTGGCGAAGGCTCCGCCCAGGCGGGTGGTTACTCCGGGAGCCAGTTCCTCGGCAAAGGCCACGGCCTGCTGGCCAAACAGCAATACCACGGTGCTGCCCAGCTTGAAGCGGCCCATTTCTTCGCCCTTATCCAGAGTGATGGGCTTGAGGTGGCGATAATCCCAGTGGCGCACTTCTTTGCCGGTTGGCGGGCTCACGGTACCGGCCCACACCGTTTCGATGCTGGCAACGATAGTGGCGCCCACCAGTACCAGCGCCATGGGGCCGGCCTCGGTTTCCCACAGGGTCACCACCCGCTCGTTACGGGCAAAAAGGCCAGGCACGTTTTCGGCGGTCAAGGGGTTTACCGAGAACAGGTCGCCGGGCACGTACACCATGTCGGTGAGGGTGCCTTTAATGGGCATGTGAATGCGGTGATAGTCGCGCGGCGCCAGGTATATGGTGGCAAAGCTGCCGTTCTGGTAGGGCTCGGCAAGAGCAGGAACCCCCAGCAGGGCTTCTGCGCTGTAGTCGTGGCCCTTGGCCTGGATAATGCGCCCGGCGGTTACCGGGCCCAACTGGCTGACGGCGCCGTCCACCGGCAACACCAGGTCGGTGTCAGCCAGGGGGCGCAGGCCGGGTTTGAGCTCGCGGGTGAAGAAATCGTTGAAGGTGGCAAAGTCCGCCGGGTCCTGCAGCTTGGCCTCGCTCATGTCCACTTTGTACTTGTTGATGAAAAAGCGGATAAAGGCGCGGGTAATAAACCCGGCCTTGGCGCTGGCCAGAAACCCGGTCAGCCGGGACAGGCCGTGCTGGGGAATAAGGTACTGCAGGGTGATTTTCAGTTGGTCTAACACCGATGAATTCCTTGGCGATTATAGGGTGCTGTTAGGCGAAACTGGGCCGGCTCTCGGCCAGCGAGTCAACTATGCGATGGTAACTGTCCAGGCGGCTTTGGGCCAGCTCTCCACGGGCAATGGCGGCATGCAGGGCACAACCCGGATCGGCCTTGTGCTTGCAGTCGCGGAACTTGCAGGTGCCCAAAAAGGCCCGAAACTCGCGAAAACCGCGGGCGATGGTGGTTTCATCCAGGTGCCAGAGCGCAAATTCGCGAATGCCGGGAGAATCAATCAAGTCGCCGCCGGTGGGGAAGTGAAAGAGCCTTGCCACCGTGGTGGTGTGCTGGCCAAGGCCGGAGTTCTCCGACACGTCCCCTACCTGGGCTTCGGCGTCCGGCAGCAGCCGGTTCACCAGGGACGATTTCCCTACCCCTGACTGGCCGACAAAAATGCTCACTTCGTCTTGCAGCGTGGCTTCAAGCGCTGCCATGCCTTCGCCTTTTTTCACCGATACCAGCAGCACCTGGTAGCCAATGTCACGGTACAGGGCAAGCTGCTGCTCGGCGTCCTGGCGGGCCGCCTCGTCCAATAGGTCGGTTTTATTAAGGATGATCACCGACTCGACCCCCAAGGTCTCGCCGGCCACCAGGTAGCGGTCAATGATGTGGGTGGAGAGCACCGGCAGCACCGAGGAGACGATGTACATCTGGTCGATGTTGGCGGCCACCGGCTTGATGCCGTCGTAGAAATCCGGGCGAGTCAGCACCGAATGGCGCTCGTGTACCGCCTCAATCACGCCGCTGATACCGGCCAGGGCCTCGTTGCCCCGGCGCCACACCACTTTGTCGCCGGTGACCAGCGAGCCGATGGTGCGCCTCAGGTTCAGGCGGTGCACTTTGCCCTCTGCATCTTCCACATCGGCGTGCTGGCCAAAGCGTGAGAGCACTAGCCCTTCCTCGGGGCTACCCAGCAAGGCGTCGTCGATGGCGACCTCGTCCTGCTGCTTAAGACGTTTGGCCTGATTGGCTTTAACCCGGCGCTGCTGGCCGTGGGTCAGTTTGCTGCGTTTCGCCACTTTGTTCCTGGCTGCTGCTGACGTAAAACCCTATGATACACCGAGGTGCCCCTTCAGAAGAAAACCCATGAGCAAAGACAACCTGATTTGGATTGATCTGGAAATGACCGGCCTGGACCCGGAAAAAGAGCGGATCATCGAGATCGCCACCATCGTCACCGACAAAGACCTCAATATCCTAGCCGAAGGGCCGGTGCTGGCCGTGCATCAGAGCGATGTGCTGCTGAACGCCATGGACGAATGGTGCACCCGTACCCACACCGCCAACGGCTTGGTGGCCAGAGTTAAGGCAAGTGCCTTATCTGAAGCCGACGCCGAGCAGCAAACCATCGCCTTTTTGCAAAAGTGGGTCGACAAGGGCGCCTCGCCCATCTGCGGTAACTCCATCGGCCAAGACCGGCGCTTTTTGGTCAAATACATGCCAGAGCTTGAGGCGTACTTTCACTATCGTAACCTCGATGTCAGCACCCTCAAGGAGCTGGCCCGTCGCTGGGCACCGGCAGTACTTGGCGGCATCAAGAAGAAAGAAACCCACCTGGCCCTGGACGACATCCGCGAGTCCATAGAGGAGCTGCGTTACTACCGTGACCATTTCCTGAAACTGCCGGTTGCCTAAAAAGGCGCCAAACAGTATTTGAGGCTGTTGCGCAGACGAAATTTTTAGGTACAATGCGCTCCGCTGTCGGGGAATACCGGCGGCGGGCTGTAAGGCCAAAGCGCGGGAATAGCTCAGTGGTAGAGCACAACCTTGCCAAGGTTGGGGTCGCGAGTTCAAGTCTCGTTTCCCGCTCCAAATTTTGATGATTCGGGTTTAGGCCAGGGTCACGGCGAAAGCCAAAAGTCGTTGCCCAGGCAGCGCATACAATGCGGGAATAGCTCAGTGGTAGAGCACAACCTTGCCAAGGTTGGGGTCGCGAGTTCAAGTCTCGTTTCCCGCTCCAAATTTAAGGCGTAGTTGGTTAGATTAATTGACTACGAGGTGTGAGAATCGCGACCGTCGCGAGCCGAATGTCGGCCCAGTCAAGTCTCGTTTCCCGCTCCAAATTTTGATGATTCGGGTTTAGGCCAGGGTCACGGCGAAAGCCAAAAGTCGTTGCCAAGGCAGCGCACACAATGCGGGAATAGCTCAGTGGTAGAGCACAACCTTGCCAAGGTTGGGGTCGCGAGTTCAAGTCTCGTTTCCCGCTCCAATTAGAAAAGGCCGTCCATCAGGGCGGCCTTTTTGCATTTGGCTCTCCAGCAATTGCGCTGCAGGGGTTAAGCGACTCCCTGCAATCCGTCTATCTAATGTCGAGTGGGTTAATTCAATGGTCTGTGGCGCGCAGACGCGCCGGTCGCGAGCCGAGTGTCGGCAGAGGCTAGTCTCGTTTCCCGCTCCAATTAGAAAAGGGCGTCCACCAGGACGGCCTTTTTGCATTTGGCTCTCCAGCAACTGCGGCAGGGGTTGAAGCGACTACCCTGCAATCCGTCTATCTAATGTCGAGTGGGTTAATTCAATGGCCTGTGGCGCGCAGACGCGCCGGTCGCGAGCCGAGTGTCGGCAGAGGCTAGTCTCGTTTCCCGCTCCAATTAGAAAAGGCCGTCCATCAGGACGACCTTTTTGCATTTGGGCCTATTGCGGCTCAGAACATAGGGCTAAAGAGCGTCGTCTTTCTTCCCATCTAAACAAAGGCCGCCATCTAGGCGGCCTTTGAGCGAGGGTTACGCCCTGCCGATCAGCGGATCGCTAAAGCTCGGTTGGCCGGTTTCCATATGGCCACACCAGCGGCGCCGGTAGTGCCCGGCGCTAAGGGCCAGATCGTACCAATGGGCCTGTTCGGCAATATGCCAGCTCAGGCTCTGTTGCTGGCCGGGGGCCAGCGTGTAGCGCTGGGTCTTGCCGCTGTAAGCATCCGTTATCTCAAAGGCCTGAGGTTCGCCAGAGCGGTTGCTTAAGGTCAGCATCAGCAGGTTGGGGGTGGCACCCCGGCTGAGGCTGGCCTCTAGGCCATCGTCCCCTTGGCCGGCGAAATGGCGCAGGTATCCGTTGGGGCCATGCAGGGTCAGCTGGTAGTCAGCGCCGGTCTCGATGCTGTCTTCCAGGCGGCTGTGGGCGGCGGCGGTGTAGTGCCGCGGCCCATGCTCAGCTTTATCATCATAAAGCCCAAGGGCCACTGCCACCGTGCTTTGGTTGTGGATGGCAAGGGCCAGTTGGCCGCCTTTGGCCCGAGCGCTGACTTCCATCTCGTATGGCAGCGGCCGGGCGGGGCGCTGGCCGGGCTCCTGGCGGGGCATGGCGGCCAGGGGCGGCAAGGTGGGGGCCGGCAGCTTGGCGGCTTTATCCACTTGGCCGATGTAGTGCCCGGTATCCGGCAGCTTGGGCCAGGTGGCGTTTTGGCCGGTAAAATCGAGGGTGCTGGTGAGATCCCCCGCCACTGCTCGGCGCCAAGGGGAAATATTGGGCTCCCTGACCCCAAAGCGCTGCTCTAAAAAGCGCAATACCGAGGTGTGGTCAAAGAGCTCTGAGTTCACCCAGCCACCCCGGCTCCAGGGGGAGATCACCATCATCGGTACCCGTGGCCCAAGGCCCAGCGTCTCGCCGTGATAATCCTCGCCATCGAGAGCAACGTTGCTTTTGCCAAGGGCGCTGCCTGCCGGCGGCACCGGCACCGGTACGTGGTCGAAAAAGCCGCCGTTCTCGTCGTAGTTCAGCAGGAACACCGTTTTTGACCAGACCTCGGGGTTGCTCATCAGCGCTTCGAGTAAACGCGCGGTCAAGGAGGCGCCGTAGCCCGGCGAGGCTTCAGGGTGCTCGGAGAGGATATAAGGAGCGATAAGCCAGGAGACTTCCGGCAAGGTGCCGTTTTTCACGTCTTCGGCAAAGGCCGCCACCAGGTGCTCGCCTCGGGAGGCTACGGCGTTCTCGGCGCTGGAGCCTGCCACCCAGGCGCGGCCCTGGCGGTAGCGGTGCGAGTCCGGGTCGAGGCCGCGAAAGGCCTTGAACGATTGCAGGGCGTTATCGCCGAAGTTGTCGTACTCCTGATAGACCCGCCAGCTGACCCCGGCTTTGTCCAGGCGCTCGGCGTAGGTGGTCCAGTCATAGGGTGTGAACTCGCCGTGGTCGCGGCCCATGTCCGAGGTCCAGTTGCCGTCGTCCTTGTTGGCCACCACTTGCGGGCCGCTGTTGCCTACCGTCAGGCCGCTGGTGCCGGTCCACAGGAACATGCGGTTGGGGTTGGTGGGCCCAAACAGCGAGCAGTGGTAACCGTCGCAGATGGTAAAGGCGTCGGCCAGGGCGTAGTAAAAGGGCATGTCGTCCCGTTTGAAATACCCCATGGTCATGGGGGTTTTCTGCTCGGCCCATACATCGTTGCAGGCCCAGTCTTTTACCGGGCCGCGCCAGTCGTGGTTGAGGTCGTGCATGGTTTGGGCTGAGCTGCCGGTGCTGTCGAGATGAAAAGGCAGCACCGGCGCCGGGGTCTTGCTGCACGCCTGCTGCCACACCGATTGGCCGGGACGGCTTTGCATGGCCCTGGGGTCGTCAAAACCCCGCACCCCGCGCAGGCTGCCAAAGTAGTGGTCAAAGGAGCGGTTCTCTTGCATGAAGATAACCACGTGTTTGACGTCTTCAATGGTGCCGCTGTGGCGGGCAGGCTCGATGGCAAGGGCTTTTCGGATGGTGGCGGGCAGGGTGGCGGCGGTGGCGATACCGGCGATGCCGGCAGCCGAAGAAAGCTTTAAAAAGCGGCGACGTTGTTGGTCAACCATCGGCTTTTACCTCAAAAAAGAAGCCCCGGCTAAACCGGGGCCAAAGGGGTCAGAATGAAAGGGTGGCGTTGGCGGTGACGGTGCGGCCAACACCGATGTAGTAGCCGCCGTTGGAGCCGCCGGCCAGGTAGTTGGTGTCACCCAGGTTGGTTACGTTGAGGGTGAGATCCAGGCCCTTGATGCCTTTGGTGGCGAAATCCAGGTGATAACCGGCGTACAGGGACATCACGGTGTGAGACTCGATGGTGTCCTTGTTGAAGTAGTCGCCGTAGTAGTCGCCGGTGTACTTGGCTTCCAGGCCGCCGCGATAGTTGCCGTCGCTGTAGTTCACCGCTACCACACCCATGCGGCGCGGCGCACCGGCCACTTCCATGCCTTTGATGTCACTCAAGATGGCGTTGCCGCCGGCGTCGGTTGCCGGCACCAGGCTGCGGTCGGAGTACTCGGAATCGTTGAGGGTCAGCGAGCTGTACAGGCTCCACATCGGCGCGAACTGCCAGTTGATGCTGCCTTCAAAGCCCTTGGACTTGATACCGCCAACGTTGACGTACTGGCCGTCCAACTCGCCCAAGTAGTCGATGCCGCTACCGGCGGTGGCGGCGATGTAGGTGATGCGGTTATCAAACTTGATGTGGTAGAAGGCGGCGGTGACTTGCAGGCTGGAGCCGAAATAACGCAGGCCAAGGTCGGTGTTCTTGGCGGTTTCGGCCTCCAGCTTGCCGTAGTCCTGATCGGTCTCAAGGATGCTGTCGGAGATGGCTTTGAAGTTCTCGGAGTAGCCGCCGTAGAGCTCCCAGCTGGGGGCGAAATTCCACACCGCACCGGCCATGGGCAGCAGATCGGAGTCGCTGGACAGCGACCCGGTCTTTTGGCCCACAAAGTTGTCTTTACGGTCGATATCCACCAGGAACTTGCGCACCCCGGCGGTCAGGGTCAGATCCCCCAGCACCCACTTGTCCTGGGCGTAGTAGTTGAGGGTGTCGGTGGTGTAGGTGCGGTCATACTGGCGCCAGTAGGCGGTGTTGTCGTAAGCCGGGCCCACTTTCGGGTCCAGTACGCCGTGCCAGTCGCGGTATTCGTCACGGTCCTGGCGCTCGGCCCACAGGCCCAGGGTCAGGGTGTTGTCCATGGTGATGTCCCAGCTAAAGCGCGAGGTCATACCGTAGCGGTCCTTGCCGTAGTGGGTGTGGCGGTAGCTGGAAGCCAGGGTGCAGGAATCGTCGCAGTCGGCCGGGTTCAGCACCGGGGCGCCGCTGGCATCAAAATGGGTAAAAGTTTGCAGGTTGCCGTCGGCATCAAGGATGGGTTTACCGGCGTCGTCCACCAGCACCTGGTAAGGGGGTAGCCAGTCGCCACGGCCTTTCATGTGGTGGTAATAAGGGGTGACTTCCAGGCGGGTGCTGTCGCTCGGGCGGGTGTCCAGGCGCAGGTAGGCAAAGGTGTTTTTGCGCAAGGTGCGCCAGGCTTCGGCAAAGTTTTGGTCTTCTACCGGGTCGCCGGTCCAGTTCCAGGTCAGGCGGTCCCAGCGGGGGTTTTGCTTGAACTGGGCCAGGGAGATACCGTTGTAGTTGGTTTCGTCCACGTCGTCATAGCTGATGCGGCCGGTCAGGGTGGCCCAGCTCAATTCTGACACCAGCTTGTAGGCGGCGTGAAAATCGGTGGAGTCGCCGTTGGAGCCAGAACCTATCCAGCGCTTGGTGCGACTGTCGGCGAGGCTCAGGTAACTGGTGGTGGTGTCGTTCCAGAAGCGGCCGGTGTCAAAGCGCAGGTAGTATTTGCGGGAGTCATAATCGCCGCCGCTCACCGCCGCCACGGCGCCCTTTTCGTCATTGGGGTTGGCGGAGATGTAGTTGAAGGTGCCGCCCAGGGCGTCGAGGGAGGGGGAGCCGATATCGGAGGTGCCCTGCATGACTTCCACCCGGGCGGTGTCTTCGGTCAGCAGGTAGCGGTTGGCCTTGGAGCCGCCGCCGTAGCCGGAGCCGCCGTTGGGCAGGCCGTCGATGGTCATGCCCAGTTGCTGGTCTGAGCCGTTAAGGGCAAAGCCGCGCATGGTGATGGTGGTAGACCAGTCGTCGGAGCCGAACACGCCGCCTTCACCCACGCTCACCCCGGGCAGCATGTTGATAAGGTCGTTGACGCTCGATAGCGGGCTTGAGAAAGATTTGATGTTGTCGTCGGTGCTGTTGTTGGCGTAGGCGATACGGGCGCCCACCACCGAGATCACCTCGGTGTCTTTACCGGCGTCGTCGTCGGCCAAAGCGCAGGAACTGAATACCACTGCGATGCTGGAGGCAAGCAGGCTGGGAAGGAGAAGTTTGTGATTTGTCATGATTTTTTCCCTTGCGAATAAATAGAGCGCATTGTGGGAACGGGGTGTGACGAAAACGTTTCGCTTGGGTTTCCTGGCCGTGAATGTTTTTTGACCGTAAAAAGGCATGGGCTTGACTTGCCGCAAGGCTGGGTCATTCTGGCTGAGGTTAAGCTCAAGTGAGTTTCAAGGAGAGAGCAGCATGCGCTTTAAAACCGTACGTGACCTGATAGACCATCTGGCCGAGTCCCACTTTGCCCTCAGCAAGCTCTACCAGCGCCTGGCCAGCAATGCTGATGCCGAACGCACTCGCATGATGCTCCACTACCTGGTGGATCATGAGCAAAAGGTGGCGGACGACTACCGCGACTACCTCAAACACCCCCACGGCGCCTTCGACACCTGGTTTGATAAGGCGGCGGACAGCGATTTCATCAAGCAGCTCACCTATGTGGGTATCAAGGCCAATGCCACCCTCGATGACGTGCTGAGCCTGGCGCTGGAGCTGGACAACAAACTGCTGGCCGATATCGAGGCCCTGCTGCCCCTGTGCCCTGGCCAGGAAAGCCGCCAGTACCTTGAAGGGCTACTGAGTTCCGCCAAGAACATTCAGCAACGCTTCGTGCACCAGACCATGCGCATGCAGGACCTGTAGCCGTGCCTGGGTAACTGTGTCAGACTCTTCTGGTTTGACCAGTTGGAGTCTTTATGAAACCCGTTAACCGCCTTGGCCGCATGGTGCGGCTCTGTAAGCGTCTTCCCAAAAAGTGGCAAAGCGCCGCGCTGTCCCGGCTGTTCAATGGTGCCGTCAAGTTTGCCGGCACCGCCGGCATTCGCATCAACCAGGCCGACTACCAACAAGCCGAGATGGTGCTTGGCAACCGCAAAAAGGTGCAAAACCACATCAAGGGCGTGCACGCCGCCGCCACGGCGCTGCTGGGCGAGTCGGTTACCGGTTTGGTGTTTGGTCTTAACGTGCCGGACGACCGCCTGCCTCTTCTAAAAGCCATGGACATCAACTACGTGCGCCGCGCCAAAGGCAGCCTCAAGGCGGTGGCCCGGTTGAGCGATGAGCAAATCGCCCAGATCCGCAGCCTCGAGAAAGGGGAAGTGGCAGTGGAGGTGATTATCACCGATGAAGAAGGTGAACAACCGGTGCAAGCGCGCTATCTTTGGGCCTGGGTTCCCAAAAAACGTTAATTCATCCGTAGTTTACGGATGAATTTGCAAGCTGTCCCGAGGAGGAGCGGCATGCACAAAATCAAGCTTTTCAGCCTGGCCATGGTGGTGGCCATGGCCGGTTGTACCCAGACAAGCCCTACTAGGCCGCCGGCCCAGCCGCCGGTGGTGGAAGCGCCGCAGGCCGCCGAGCAGGACGCCCTGGCCCAGAATATCAAGGCGCTGGTGGCCACCTTGCCGGACGGCGACGTGGCGGTGGTGAAAGTGGCCAACTATTCCAACCGCCGTATCGACACCCAGGCCCTGACCGAGCGCATTGTCAGCGAGCTGGATAAGGACGGCCGCGAGGCGGCGGACTTGTCGGCGAGCGCCGACGCCTTCGATCTGCTCTCGGCCCGCCAGGCCGGGCGCCAAGGTGGGCATCAGTATCTTTTGTACGGACAAATTCGTGAGAGCGGCGACAGCCTGCGGCTGCGGGTAATGACCCTGGCCAACGGCATTATTGTCTGGAGCCGGGACATGCCGGTGCCCACCCCTTAAGCGCTGTCTGGCAAGCCCTTTTCAACGGCCCGCACCAAGCGGGCTTTTTTCTGGCCGATTTTGCCGCTGCCGTCGCCTTCCTGGGGCTTTTGGTGCTGCTGGCCCAAGGCCCAGTGGATGTGTTCTGCCACCAGTTCGCTGGCGTCCTCAAGGCGCGCCTCAAGGGCGGCGATGATGTCAAGGCTGTAAGGCGCGTTACCCAGGGCCACCGCCAGGTTGCGCTGCCAATGCTCAAAGCCGATGCGGCGGATGGGCGAGCCTTCGGTCACCTTCAAAAAGGTGGCCTCGTCCCAGGCCCAAAGCGCCAACAGGTCAGGGGCGTGCAGGGGGGCGCGCGGGGCAAAGTCCGGCTCGCTGCTTAAATGGGCAAAGCGGTTCCAGGGGCAGATGAGCTGGCAGTCGTCGCAGCCGTAGATGCGGTTGCCAATCAGCGGCCTAAAGGGCTCGGGAATGGGGCCTTTAAGCTCGATGGTGAGGTAGGAGATACAGCGGCGGGCATCCACCACGTAAGGCTCGACAATAGCCTGGGTCGGGCAGATGGTCATGCAGGCCACGCACTTGCCGCATTTCTCCTCGCCAAAAGGCGGGTCGACAGGCAGCGGCAAGTCCACCAGCAGCTCACCCAAAAAGAAGAACGACCCGCCTTCGGGGTTTAGCAGCAGGCTGTGTTTGCCCACCCAGCCAAGGCCTGCCTTCTCGGCCAAAGGCCGCTCCAGCACCGGCGCCGAGTCTACAAAGGGGCGGAACTGATACTCACCGAGCGCCGCCTGAATTTTCTCGCCGAGCTTTTTCAGGCGGTTTCTCAGCAGCTTGTGGTAATCGCGGCCCAGGGCATAGCGCGAGACATAGCCCTTTTCGGGGTTACCCAGAATTTCCCCGAAACGGGCCTTGGGAGGCAGGTAATCCATGCGGGCGCTTATTACCCGCAAGGTACCGGGCAAGAGTTCCTGGGGGCGGGCCCGGAGCATGCCATAACGGGCCATGTAGTCCATGTCGCCATGGTGGCCGGCGTCCAGCCATGCTTGCAGGGCCGCTTCGTGACTTTTCAGGTCGGTATCGGTGATCCCAACCTGGGCAAACCCCAGCTCACGGCCCCAGGCCTTGATGTCATTGGCGAGTTGTTGGTAGTCGGTCACGGCGCCCCCTGTATTGCAGGGCGCAGGGTAGCATATCTGGGCCCGGCGCCGCGCTGTTGGTAAGCTCATCAAAACGTCTTGTGAGGTAGCCATGCTGACCCCTTTGCTAAACGCCCTGCCTTGTCCGTTGCCCCTGGCAGCCGAGCTAAAGGAACTGGAGCCGCGCCTAGCCGCAGCCAAGGGCCTGAGCCTGTATCAGCTGATGGAAAAGGCCGGCCTTGCCGCTTATGGCCTGCTGCGCCAGCGCAGGCCCGCTGCCAAAAAGCTGCTGGTGTTGGCTGGCACCGGCAACAACGGCGGCGACGCCTATGTGCTGGCCCGCCTGGCGCTGGCTGATGGCTTGGCGGTTACCTTGGTGGCCAGCGGCGAGCCCAAAGCGCAGGAGGCCTGCCAAGCCGCCAAGGCATGGCTGGAGGCTGGCGGTAAAACCCTGTTTAGCTTGCCGGCTCCTCTTGATCATGAACTGGTGGTAGACGGCCTGCTGGGTATGGGCCTTATCAGCGAGGTGCGCGGCGCCGCCAAAGCCTTGCAGGCCTTTTTGGCCACCACGGCGCTGCCCATTTTGGCCCTCGATGTGCCAAGCGGCCTTGGCAGCGACAGCGGCCATTGGTGGGGCAAGCCCTTTAGCGCAAGCGCTGTGGTGACTTTTATCTTCCCCAAAGCTGGACTCTTGACCGGCCAGGGCAGGGCAGCCTGGCAGCAGGCCTGGCTTGCCGACTTAGACCTTAACCCCCGCGCCGAGACAGCGTTTAACGCCGTGGATTTTGCTGCCCTCAAAGCGCTGCGCCCCAGCCGCAAGGCCACCGCCCATAAAGGCGACAGCGGCCGGCTGCTGCTGGTGGGAGGCAATCTTGGCATGAGCGGCGCCATTCGCCTGGCCGGGGAAGCGGCCCTTCGTAGTGGCGCTGGCCTGGTGAAAGTGCTGACCCACCCGCAAAGCGCCCTGGCGGTAAGCCTGGGAAGGCCGGAGCTGATGGTTGAACCCGCTGCCGATTGGCGCGCCCCCGGCTTTGCCGCCAAGGCCCTGGTGCTGGGCCCTGGGCTGGGCCAAGACCCTTGGGGCCAAACCATGTGCGCCGGCGCCCTTGCCCTGCCTCTTGCCAAGGTGGTGGACGCCGACGCCCTGAACCTGGTGGCACAAAAGCCCCAGGCGCTGGTAGGCGCCGTTATCACTCCTCACCCTGGCGAAGCGGCAAGATTGCTGGGGGTAAGCATTGGCGATATCGAACGGGACCGGCTGGCGGCGGTACTGGCCCTGGCTCAACAATACCGCTGCGTGGCGCTTTTAAAAGGCGCCGGTACTCTGGTGTCAGACGGCAAGCAAAGCTGGCTGCTGGCGGTGGGCAGCCCGGCCATGGCGGTAGGCGGTATGGGCGACGTGCTTTCTGGTATCATTGGCGCACTTTTGGCGCAGGGCCTCACGCCTTTGGATGCGGCGCTGCTCGGTGCGGCCCTGCATGGCGAGGCCGGCAGCAAGGCGGCAGAGCAGGGGGCCATAGGCACCCTGGCCAGCGATCTTTTTGACTGGGTGCGGAACCTTATCAATGCATGACATCTTTCTGGCGGACGACACCGCCACCGTGGCGCTGGGCGAGCGCCTGGCCAAGGCGGTCACCCCGGGCATCACCATCCATCTGCTGGGAGATCTGGGGGCCGGTAAAACGACCTTAAGCCGGGGTTTTATCCAGGGCCTTGGGCATTCAGGTCGGGTCAAGAGTCCCACCTATACCCTTGTGGAGCCTTACGAACTGCCGGGGGTGAGAGTCTATCATTTTGATCTCTATCGACTTTCTGACCCTGAAGAACTTGAATTCATGGGCGTGCGTGATTACTTTGGCAAAGATTGCATCTGCCTGATTGAATGGCCGCAAAAAGGCGAGGGCGCGCTGCCCGAGGCCGACCTAGTGTTATCCCTGGTTTATCAGGGCGATGGCAGGTCGGTGAGCCTCCATGCCCGAAGCATTCAAGGCGCCAAGACTCTGGAGAGGTTGTCCCCCTAATATGAAGCGTCTGCTGCCTGGGTTGTTGCTGTGGTTGTGTTGCCTGCCGCTGTGGGCCAACAGCCTCGACGAAGTGCGTGTCTGGCCCTCAGAGGCCAAAACCCGGGTGGTGCTGGATATGGGCGCCGCGCCCGACTTTTCCTATTTCACCCTGAAAAACCCCGACCGGCTGGTGGTGGATCTTGCCGATACCCAGCAAAAGGTGAAACTGCCCATGGCCGTGGGGGACTCAGAGGTGCTGACCAAAATCCGCAACTCCACCCCCAAGAACAAGGGCGGCATTCGGCTGGTGTTGGAGCTTAGCCGCAGCGCCAAGGCCGAGTTGTTTGCCCTGGCCCCCAGTGACGGCAACGGTAACCGCCTGGTGATTGATGTGGCCGGCAAAGGCGCCAGCGCCAGTGCCCCAAGCCACAGCAGCCAGGCCCAGACCCCGGCGCCAAAACCGGTGCCCATCACGCCGCCAGCCCAGGGCCGGGATATTATCGTTGCCATCGACCCCGGCCACGGCGGCCATGACCCAGGCTCCATTGGCCGTCACAAGACCTATGAAAAGAACGTGACCCTGGCCATCGCCAAGAAGCTGAAAGCCGACCTTGACCGCATCCCCGGTATCAAGGCGGTGCTGACCCGCAGCTCCGACAAATACATCGGGGTGGTGGAGCGGGCCGATATCGCCCGTGAAAAGAAAGCCGACATACTGGTGTCCATTCATGCCGACTCCATCGGCTCTTCCCAGCCTAGGGGCGCCTCGGTGTGGGTGCTTAACACCAGCCGTGCCAACCGGGTTATAGGTAAGTGGGTTGACGAAAAAGACCGCCACTCCGAGCTTCTTGGCGGCGCCGCCGAGGTGATAGAAGACACCAAGCAAGAGCAATACTTGGCCCAGGCGCTGCTGGACATGTCCATGGACCACAGCCGTTCGGTGGGCCAGGACATCGGCTCTTTGATGTTAAAAGAGCTGGGCAAGGTGACCCGTCTGCACAAAGACCGCCCTCAACCCAAGAGCCTTGGGGTGCTGACCGCGCCGGACATTCCCTCGGTGCTGGTAGAGACCGGCTTTTTGTCCAACCCCGACGAAGAAAAACTGCTGGCCAACAGCTGGCACCAGGGCCGTATCGCCGGCGCGCTGGCCACGGCCCTTAAGGAATACTTCACCGCCTGGCCGCCCCCGGGCAGCCTCTTTGCCCAGCAAAACGGCAAGGTGCACGTGGTGCGTAGCGGCGAGTCGCTGTCGGTACTGGCGTCGCGTTACAATACCTCGGTCTCTGCCATCAAGGCCGCCAACGGCCTCAAATCCAATGCGCTGCTGGTCGGCCAGAAACTGACAATACCCTCAAGCTGATGCCCATTCGTATTCTGCCAGCCCGCCTGGCCAACCAGATCGCTGCCGGTGAGGTGGTGGAACGGCCCGCTTCCGTAGTCAAGGAGCTGGTGGAAAACAGCATCGATGCCGGTGCCACCCGTATCGACATCGACATCGAGAAGGGTGGCCAGCGGCTTATTCGCATCCGCGACAACGGCAGCGGTATCCCCAAAGACGAGCTGACCCTGGCGCTAAGCCGCCACGCCACCTCGAAAATCGCCAGCCTGGACGATCTGGAAGCCATTTTCTCCCTGGGGTTTCGGGGCGAGGCCCTGGCCTCGGTGTCCTCGGTATCGCGCCTTACCCTCACCTCCCGCACCCCAGAGGCGACTGAGGCTTGGGCGGCCCAGGCCGAGGGCCGCGACATGGACGTCAAGCTGAGCCCGGCGGCGCACCCGGTAGGTACCACGGTGGAAGTGCACGACTTGTTCTTCAACACCCCGGCCCGCCGCAAGTTTTTAAAAGCCGAGAAAACCGAGTTTGCCCATATCGACGAGCTGGTGCGCCGTATTGCCCTTAGCCGTATGGATGTGGCGCTGGTGCTGCGCCACAACGGCAAAACCGTGCGCCAATACCCGCCTGCCCAGGGGGAGCACTTCCAGCAGCGGCTGGCGGCGGTGTGCGGCAACGATTTTGCCGGCCAATGCCTTTTTATCGACAACCAGCACCAGCAGCTTCGGCTCTGGGGCTGGCTCAGCGAGCAGCCCCGCAACCACCCGGATCTGCAGTATTGTTACGTTAACGGCCGGATGATGCGCGACAAGCTCATCAACCACGCGGTGCGTGACGCTTATGGCGCGGTGCTGGCCGAGGGGCAACACGGCGCCTTTGTACTCTTTGTAGAGCTGCCGGCCGCTCAGGTGGATGTCAACGTTCACCCGGCCAAGCACGAGGTGCGTTTCCACGACGCCCGGCTGGTGCACGATTTTATTGCAAGAGCCCTGGCCGATGCCCTGGCTCAGGCCGCACCGAGCGACTGGCCAAACGCCACCAGCCAAGGGCCTGCTGTTGGCGCCGCAACCGGCGCTGCCAGCAGTTGGGGCCAATCGGAGCGGGCTACCGGCAGCAGGCCTTATCAACCAGCGTCAGCGCCGGGGCGCAGTGAAGTCAGTGAAGCGCTGGACGCCTTTGCCCGCTGGCAGGCGCCGGTGCGCCCGGCTCCCATGCCCCAGGTGGAAATCGCTGCCTCCGATGCCCCCTTGCATCTGGAGCGGGGGCGCTGGTTGCTGCTCTCCAAGGGCGGGCAGTTGCTGGCGGCCGACCTTCGGCCTCTGGGGGCAAAAACGGCGGCCAAAGGGGTCGCGCAGGGCGCGCCGTCCCAGCCATTATTGTTGCCGGTGACCTTGCCCCTCGATGGGCCGATGCTGGCCGCCTTTGAGCGCCACCAAGAGCAGCTCGAAGCCTGGGGGCTGGCGCTACATCAGCCCGGCGCCGGTAAGCTGATGGTGCGGGCCGTGCCTCAGCCCCTTCGGGAGCTGGATGTCAGCCAGTGGCTACCGGCACTCCTTGGCCACCTGGAAAGCCTTGCCCCCATCGATGCCCTTGAGCAGGCTCTGGCCGCTAACCCCCGGCGCTATCGCTGGCAAGAGGCCCTGGCACTGTGGCAGGGGCTGGACCATAGTCAACAACAGGCGGCGCTTAAGCCCCTGGATTTGCACGCGTTATTGAAGGATTCCTGATGACTCTTCCCGTGGTGATGCTGATGGGGCCCACCGCCTCAGGCAAAACCGACTTGGCCATGGGGCTTTTTGACCGTCTGCCCTGCGAGCTTATTAGTGTCGACTCGGCTCTTATCTACAAGGGCATGGACATCGGCACCGCCAAGCCAAGCCCAGAGGAGCTGGCCCGCTACCCCCATCACCTTATCGATATCCTCGACCCCGCCGAGAGCTACTCGGCCGCCGACTTTGTCGATGACGTGCAAGGCCTTATCGAAAAGGCCCTGGCCGCGAGCAAACTGCCGGTGCTGGTGGGGGGCACCATGCTTTATTACAAGGCGCTGCTCGAAGGGCTGTCGCCACTGCCAAAGGCCGACCCTTTGGTGCGCGCCGAGATTGAAGCCGAAGCACAAGCCCTTGGTTGGCAAGCGCTGCACCAGCAGCTTCAGGCCATCGACCCTGTGGCGGCGGCCCGCATTCACGTCAACGACCCGCAGCGCCTTAGCCGGGCGTTGGAGGTGTATCGCATCAGCGGCCAGAGCCTGACCCAGTTACAGGCCGAGTCGGGTTCACCGTTCACTTACCCGACAGTTCAAGTCGCTATCATGCCCGCAGACCGCGTTTTATTAAGAGAACGCATCCGGTTACGTTTTAAGCAAATGATGGCGCAGGGTTTTTTGGATGAGGTAAAGCAGCTTCATCAACGAGAAGACCTGCACCCCGAGTTGCCGTCGGTGCGCTGTGTCGGCTATCGCCAGCTCTGGGCTTACCTCGACGGCGAGTGCAGTCTGGACGAGGCTGTAGAAAAAGCCATTATTGCCACCGGACAACTGGCCAAAAGACAAAGTACGTGGCTAAATGGCTGGAAGTGGCCGTTACTGCAGCTGGAAACGGGCCATCCGAAGAACCTGGACACGCTGCTTTGTGAACTAGATCCCTCTTAAATGATGGTTCATACTAGGGTTCTGACGCGGTCTAATCGTTTGAAATAACTACCCTAATCACAACAAGGAATTTCAACATGGCTAAGGGGCAATCTTTACAGGATCCTTTCCTGAACGCACTACGCAAGGAACGCGTACCAGTATCCATTTACCTGGTTAATGGCATCAAATTGCAGGGACAAATCGAGTCTTTCGATCAATTCGTGGTTCTTCTGAAAAACACAGTTAGCCAGATGGTCTACAAACACGCGATCTCCACCGTGGTGCCGGCACGCCCCGTGTCCATGCATCAGTATGCCGCAGGCACCAATGCCGGTGGCGCCGAAGAGAACGTCTAACGTTTCAAGAGGTTATTAAAGCTTGTTTGACCGTTATGAAGGAGGCGAACAGGCTGTCCTTGTTCACGTGGACTTTTCCGCCGAGTCTGACCGGGAAGACCTGGATGAGCTGAAAATGCTCGTAGACTCGGCGGGTGTTACCACCCTGGCCGTACTCACCACCCGCCGCAGTGCTCCCCATCCCAAATTTTATATCGGTACCGGCAAGGCTGAAGAAGTCGCCGAAACCGTGCGTATGCTGGGCGCCGAGGTGGTGATCTTCAACCATGCCCTGAGTCCCGCCCAAGAGCGGAACCTGGAGCGGTTGTTTGAATGCCGGGTCTTGGACAGAACCACGCTTATTCTGGATATCTTTGCCCAGCGAGCCCGTACGCACGAGGGCAAGCTGCAGGTAGAGCTGGCCCAGCTCAAGCACCTTTCTACCCGTTTGGTGCGGGGCTGGACTCACCTTGAGCGCCAAAAAGGCGGTATCGGCCTGCGCGGCCCGGGTGAAACCCAGCTGGAAACAGACCGTCGCCTGTTGCGCGACCGGATAAACCATATTGAAAAGCGGCTGGAAAAAGTGGCCAAGCAGCGCGAACAGGGCCGCCGTGCCCGCAGCCGCCGCGAAGTGCCGACCCTGTCGCTGGTGGGGTACACCAACGCCGGCAAGTCGACACTGTTTAACGGCCTGACCAGCGCCGATGTCTACGCCGCCGACCAGCTCTTTGCCACTTTGGACCCGACCCTTCGCAAGGTGCAGCTGGCTGATGTAGGCCCGGTTATCCTGGCCGATACCGTGGGTTTTATCCGCCATTTGCCCCACGATCTGGTGGCGGCCTTCAAGGCCACCTTGGAAGAGACCCGCGAGGCCAACCTGCTGCTGCATGTGGTGGACGCCGCCGACGAGCGGGCCAGCGACAATACCCAGCAGGTCAACGTGGTACTCAAGGAAATCGAAGCCGACGACGTGCCGGTGCTGATGGTCTACAACAAGCTCGATAAACTGGATGACGTGGCGCCCCGTATCGACAGGGCGGACGACGGCAAACCGGTGGCGGTTTGGTTGTCGGCCCAAAAACGCCTGGGCCTTGAGCTACTGTTCCAGGCGTTATCCGAGCGGTTGGCCGAAGATACCTTTGTTGGCACTCTGCAGCTGCCGCCGGCACAAGGTAAACTGCGGGCAGAGCTGTTTTCGATGCAGGCTGTGGCCAAAGAACAAATCGATGAGCAGGGCCAGTGGTTACTCTGGGTGAGGATGCCCCAGGTGGACTGGCAACGACTCAACAAGCAGAACCAGGGCGCCCCTGAGCGCTTTATCGTCTCTGGTGCTGCTGATAAAGTGCTTTAAGTCACGAGAATTAACGGGAGAAGACAATGGCTTGGAATGAGCCGGGCAACAACAAAGACAAGGACCCCTGGGGTAATAAACCCCGTGGCGGCAACGACCAGGGTCCGCCCGACTTTGATGAGCTGATGAAAAAGCTCGGGTCCCGCATGGGTGGCGTCTTTGGCGGCAAAGGTAACGGCGGCTTCTCCTGGGGCGCTGTGGTGGTGGTGCTGATACTGGCAGCGGTGGTGTGGGGCATTTCCGGCTTCTACACCATCAAGAACGCCGAGCAAGGCGTGGTGCTGCACTTTGGCCAGTACAAGGAAACCGTGTCTTCCGGCCTGCACTGGAAGCCCACCTTTATCGACAAGGTGTACCCGGTCGATACCCGTACCGTACGCTCCATCCCCGCTTCGGGCTACATGCTGACCAAAGACGAGAACGTGGTCAGGGTGCAAATCGAAGTGCAGTACAAGGTTAACGATCCCAAGGCCTACAAGTTCAACGTCACCGACGCGGTCGACTCCTTGAGCCAGGCGGTGGATGCGTCCCTGCGTTACGTGGTGGGTCACACCACCATGGACGATATCCTCACCACCGGCCGTGAGCAGGTGCGCCGTGATACCTGGGACCTCATCAACAAAACCATCGCCCAGTATCACTTGGGTATCGATATTCAGGACGTGAACTTCCTGCCGGCCCGGGCGCCCGATGCGGTTAAAGCCGCGTTTGACGACGCCATCGCCGCCAAGGAAGACGAGCAGCGCTACATCCGTGAAGCCGAAGCTTACGCCTCTGAAGTCGAGCCTATTGCCCGTGGTAAGGCAACCCGCATCCTGCAGGAAGCCGATGCCTACAAGCAGCAGGTAGTACTGAAAGCCCAGGGTGAAGTGTCACGCTTTAATAAATTGCTGCCCGAGTACGAGGCCAGCCCGAAAGTCACCCGTACCCGCCTGTATCTCGAAACCATGGAACAGGTGTACGGCAACAGCTCGAAAGTGCTGGTGGACGGTGGCAGTGGCAACCTGATGTACCTGCCGCTGGACAAACTGCTAGATAAACAGCAGAGCAGCAAAGCCAACGACAATAACGGTGACGAGCTGTTCCAAATCCAGCAGCGCCAAGGCCAGGCCAGCGACAGCGGCTTGTCCAGTTCTGACCCGCGCGGTGTCAACCGCAATGCCGGTCGTACAGGGAGGGACTAAACCATGAAAAAGCTGTTATTTATCCTGGTTATCCTGGCGGTGTTCCTGGGTTACAACTCGGTATTTGTGGTCTCCGAAGGCCAGCGCGGCCTGGTGCTGCGCTTCCAGCGGGTTAACACCGACGCCCAAGGCAACGCGGTGGTTTATGGCCCAGGCCTGCACTTCAAGGCGCCTTTTGTGGATTCGGTACGGCTCCTTGACGCGCGCCTGCAAAGCCTGGAAGGCGAGCAGGACCGTTTTGTGACCTCCGAGAAGAAAGACCTTATCGTCGATTCCTACGTGAAGTGGAAGATCAGCGATTTCGGCAAGTTCTACGACTCCACCAACCGCGGCAACATGGCCACCGCCGAGAGCCTGCTCAAGAACAAGATCAACAACGGTCTTCGTAGCGAGTTCGGTACCCGTACCATCACCGATATCGTCTCCGGCGAGCGCTCCGAAGTGATGGCCGACGCCCTTAAACAGGTCAAGGAAAGCTCTCGCGAGCTGGGCATCGACGTGGTGGACGTGCGGGTCAAGCAAATCAACCTGCCCACCGAGATCTCCAACTCCATCTACGACCGGATGCGTGCCGAGCGTAACGCCGTTGCCAAAAAGCACCGCTCCGAAGGTAAGGAGAAGGCCGAGGTGATCCGCGCCGATATCGACAACAAGGTCACGGTATTGCTGGCCGATGCCGAGCGTAAAGCCCGCACCACCCGTGGTGAAGGCGACGCGGTGGCGGCCGACATCTACGCCAAGGCCTACGATAAGGACCCGGAGTTCTTCAGCTTTATCCGCAGCCTCGAAGCCTACAAAAAGAGCTTCAACGGCGGGAACGACATCATGGTGCTAAAACCTGATGGCGAGTTCTTCCGCTACCTCAAAGACGCGGACAAGAAAAAATAAAAAACAAAGCCCGGTTCGCCGGGCTTTTTCATGGGGGAAACATGCTCAAGCAGCACTATCAGCGCTTTTTAAGCCACCATCAGGGCAAGCAGCACTACGCCTGCCATAGCCACCACTTCTGGCCCGACATTACCCGCAGCGCGCAACTGGCCTACTGGGACGACAGCGCCCGCCTGGCCGACGAAAAGTGGGGGATGTTTTTCAGCGAAAAGGTGCCGGCGCTGCAACGCCACATCGCCAGATTGTTGTCGTTGCCCCAAGCCGAGCAGCTGGTCTTTGCTCCCAACACCCACGAATTCGTGCTGCGGCTACTGTCTTGCCTGCCAAACCACCCTAAGGTGCGGATCCTCACCACCGACAGCGAGTTCCACTCGTTCAGCCGCCAGTGCCAACGCCTCGAAGAAGCAGGCCTTGCCGAGGTGGTGCGGGTAGCGACCCAGCCTTTTGCCAGCTTCGAGGCAAGGCTTATTAGCGAAGCGGCCAAAGGCGGCTGGGATCTGCTGTTTTTCAGCCAGGTGTTTTTTAACTCCGGGGTGGCGGTGAGTGACCTTGGCGCCATCGTCAATGCTATACCTGACCCGCAAACTTTGATTGCCATCGACGGCTACCACGGCTTTTGCGCCATCCCGACCGATTTAAGCGCCATTGCCCACCGCGCCTTCTACCTTGCCGGCAGCTACAAATATGCCCAGGGCGGCGAAGGCTGCTGCTTCTTGGCGGTACCGCCGGGTTGCACCTTGCGGCCGGTCAACACCGGCTGGTATGCCGAGTTTGGCGCCTTGGAACAAAGCCGGGGCCAAACCGCCGCCTATGCCAGCAACGGCATGCGCTTTGCCGGCTCCACCTTTGACATGTCGGCCCTTTACCGGGTGCTGAGTGTGCTGGACTGGTACCAGCGTGACGGCATCACCATTGAGGCCATCCACAGCCACGTGCAGCAGCTGCAGCAGGCTTTTTTGGCCGAGCTTGATGCCATTGCCAGCCCGCTGCTTCATCGCGGCCAGCTGCTCTGCCATAACCTTGACCGGCATGGGCATTTTTTGACTTTCGCGCTGCCGGACGACGCGGCCACCCAGAGACTGGCTGACTTTTTGCGTACCCAAGGTATACTCACCGACCACAGAGGCAACCGTTTGCGTTTTGGCTTTGCTCCCTACCATGAACTGGCCGATATCCGGCTGCAGGCATTGAGGGAACTATGAGCACTTTCCTGCAACTTTGTGCCCTCTGGCTGGTGCTCGAAGGTCTTGGGCCGGCCCTGATGCCAAAAAAGTGGCAACAACTGATGGCTGAACTTTCCCAGCAAAATCCCCGCGTAATCAGGCAAATAGGGCTGGTTATGCTGGTGCTGGGCGGGCTGTTGGCCTGGCTGGTCAAACATTAGGCCTTAATTCCTTCGGGGGTTTTTTGGTAGAATCTGTTTTTAAGCAACGTTCCTAGAGAGACAATGGGCAAAAATGTTGTGGTCCTTGGCACCCAATGGGGTGACGAAGGCAAAGGAAAGGTAGTCGACCTGCTAACCGACAAAGCCGCTTACGTGGTCCGTTATCAAGGCGGTCACAATGCGGGGCACACCCTGGTCATCAACGGTGAAAAAACCGTTCTGCACCTCATTCCCTCCGGTATTCTTCGCGAAGACGTGCAATGCCTCATCGGTAACGGTGTGGTGCTGGCGCCTGACGCCCTGATGCGCGAAATCGCCATGCTGGAAGAAAAAGGTGTGCCGGTTAAAGAGCGCCTGAAGATCTCCGAAGCCTGCCCGCTTATCCTCAAATACCATGTCGCCATCGACCAGGCCCGTGAAAAGGCCCGTGGTGCTAAGGCTATCGGTACCACCGGTCGTGGTATCGGACCTGCCTATGAGGACAAGGTGGCCCGCCGTGCCCTGCGCGTTGGCGACCTGTTCCATCCCGAGCGCTTCGCCGAGAAGCTCAAAGAGGTGCTGGACCACCACAACTTCATGCTGACCCAGTACTACAAGGTTGAGCCGGTTTCCTTCGAAGAAACCCTGGCCGAAGCCAAGGCAACTGCCGAGTACCTCAAGGGCATGACCGTTGATGTAACCGATCTGCTGGACAAGGCCCGTAAAGCCGGTGAGCCCATCATGTTCGAAGGTGCCCAGGGCACCCTGCTGGACGTTGACCACGGCACTTACCCCTACGTGACCTCGTCCAACACCACCGCCGGTGGCGTGGCCACAGGCTCCGGTTTCGGCCCTTGCCACCTCGACTACGTGCTGGGTATCGTCAAGGCCTACACCACCCGTGTTGGCGGCGGTCCTTTCCCCACTGAGCTTGATTGCGAAGTCGGTCACCACCTGGGTACCGTGGGCAAAGAATTTGGTGCCACTACCGGCCGTAAGCGCCGCACTGGCTGGTTTGACGCTGTAGTGATGCGCCGCGCCGTGCAGATCAACTCCATCACCGGCTTCTGTCTGACCAAGCTCGACGTCTTGGATGGCCTGGAAACCGTGAAGATCTGCACCGCCTACAAGCTGCCCAGCGGCGAAGTCGTTGAAGTGTCGCCCCTGGCTGCCGAAGACTTCGATGGCATCGAACTGGTGTACGAAGAGATGCCGGGCTGGAGCGAAAGCACTGTTGGCGTCACTACCCTCGAAGGCCTGCCGGCTGCTGCTCGCGCTTACATCAAGCGCATCGAAGAGCTGACCGGTGTGCCCATCGACATCATCAGCACTGGCCCTGACCGTGTTGAGACCATGGTGCTGCGCCACCCCTTCGCGTGATGCACACTTTGTGAAAAAGGCCGCTATCAAGCGGCCTTTTTTGTTAAAGCAAAACCCGTGATTGCCGATAGACTAGGGTGTGGAGGTACCTATGTTTGGCCGCAGTCTTTTTATTGTCTTGGCGTTATCCGGCCCGGTGATGGCCGAGGATCTCAAGCCCGTCCAGGTTTATGGCCAGGACGAGCTGCTGGAGCTTATTGCCAAGAACAAGCACCTGCGCCGGGTACTGGACGATGACTGCCAACTGGTGCAGGACATCGAAGCCCGCGCTGAAGTCGCCAAAATTCCCGCTTACGAATTCACCTGGGGCGATATGCTGGCCCACGGTATCTGCGTGCCCACCAATGTCACCTTGGGGATATCGTACATCCAACGTTCTGCCGACCAGGGCCTGCCTGAGGCCTTGGAGCAGCTGGGGCGCTATTACGCCACCGGCAAATGGGTGCAGACCGACATGAACAAGGCCATGCAGCTGCTGCGCATGGCGGTCATGGAACACAACCTCAAAGCCACCCTGCGCTTTGCCGACTTGGCCATCAAAGGCTATGGCATCCCGCAGGACAAAGAGCTGGCCCTTCGTGAACTCAAAGGCGCCATCATCCCCAACCGCGACCAATGGCGCCAAGCCAACAACCTGGTGGCGCGCCTCGAAAGGCAACTGCCGGCCACCGTGGTGGCGCAGCTTTCTCAGCGGTAAAAATGCCCCATCATTCCTAAGGCGTCTTTAATGGCGCTGGCTGGCGGCTGGCTGCTGCTGGGGTTTAGGTTGTTGTCCATCACCTCGGTTTGCCCGGTCGGGTAGGTCACCACCAATTCCTTAGGGCTCTTTAGCGCATAGTTGTAATAACTGCCCACCAGCAGCCAGGGGCGCGGGCTGCTGTCTGACAGCAGTTTGCCAACGCTGTAGTCGGCGAGCGGCGCCTTGGCACCAAACACCCCTTGTGCCAGAGTCGGTACCAGATCGAAATGGCTGGTGCGATAGTCCACCTCACCCTGGCCTTGCCCCGGCCAGTGGATCACCAACGGCACCTTGACCTGGGCGTCAGAGTAGTTGGAGCCGTGGCCCCAGTAATTCTTATGGTGGTCGTTAAATTCCTCGCCATGGTCGGCGCTGATGATAATAACGGTGTTGTCCAACAGCCCCTGCTGCTTGAGGTTGGCCAGCAACTTGCCGACCAGGCTGTCGGCATAGCGCACCGCGGTGCGGTAGCGGTTGCGATAGGGGGCGGGGTCAAAATCATTGTTGAGCTTGATGTGGTCGACCCTGTCCCAGTAGGGCTGGAATTTAGGCTCGAAATCGTCCGGGAAATCGTAGGCATGGACGGTGTCGAAGAACAAAAAGCCAAAGAAGGGCTTTTGCTTGTCACGGCTATTCAGGAACGACTCGAACTGGTTGACGGCATTGCGGTCGCGCTTCCAGCGGCGTTCCTCGCCGGCTTCGGAATGAATGGGGCGAATGCCGGAGAACACGGTTTTATCAAAGGCGGGGCTGCGCAGGGTAGCCGAGCCATAAACCCCGAATTGATATCCGGCGTTTTCAAAAAGGTCCATCAAGACCGGCGACTGCTGGCTGTCGTCAAAAGCGCCCCAGTAAGTGGCGGGCAGGCTGTAGAACAGCGAGAAGATCCCGGCCTGGGTGGAATTGCCGCCACTGAAATGGTCCATGTAACGCTTGGTGTCGGGGCTGGTGGCAAAGGCGGTGATGTTGGGGCTGACGGTGCTGTTGAGCTCATCGGCCCGCCAGGTATCAATCAGCACGTACAGTACGTTGAGCTTGGGCGTCACCGTTGCCGTTACTGGGCTTAGCGGATAATGCAGGGCCCCTTTTTCGTGGACATTAAGGGCATCGCTCTCGGGATGGGCGGTGGCCCAGCCGTGTTTGGCCATAAAGCGCTTGGCGGTAACGGGCTGGTAGATGGGCAGGTTACGGGTCAGGATGGTGATGTGGTTGATGCCCCTGGCGTCGGCGACGGCATGCCAAATCTGACTACTTAAGAAAGCCATAAGAATTGCCGCCCACACTGGCCACTGTCGCCATTGCTTGCTGCTGATACGCCAAAACCCGGTAAACAGCAGCAACGACAGCAACAAGGCGCCGATGCTGATTAGCCAGGTAAGCCAGGAGAATTCAATCACTTCCCCGGGCTGGCTTAAAAAAAGCTGAAACACAAAAGGGCTAAGGTGAAAGCGGTACTGCTCAAAGACTTCCAGGTCTACCCACAGCAGCAGGCCGACCACCGCCGCCCCTGGCACCAGCAGCCAGCCGGAAAAACCCCGCAGCAGCAAGGCCAAAGGCCAGCTGAAAAGGGCGCAAAGGCCGGCGATAAGGCCGTACCACCCCAACATCGCCAGCAGCAGGTAGCTTAGCGGTGCGGTGGTGAGGTGGGGCATGAAAGCGGTAAATTGCCAAAGCAGCACTGCCACAGGCAGCAGGGCCATCAGCCAGAAGCGGCCGACCCGAGACATCAACGACATGTCATAAAACCTAGGGAAAAAAGCGCCTTATATTGTGCATTCGCCTTCTTTATTCCCCAAGCATTAAAGAGAAACACTATGTTACTCGGTGCTCAAGGGTATAATGGTGGCAAATTCAGCAAATGAGAGCGCCATGCGCGATCAGATAAAGGACCCCTTCGCCGACCGCGAAGCAGAGAAATACGACAATCCCATCCCGAGCCGGGAAGCCATCCTCGAAGAAATGCGCACGCTGGGCAAACCCCAGAGCCTTCGCGCCATGATTAATCACCTGCAACTGGACGATGAAAACCAGCAGGAAGGATTGCGCCGCCGGCTACGAGCCATGGAACGTGATGGCCAATTGGTCTTTACCCGCCAAAAAGCCTATGCCCTGACCGAGCGGATGGACCTTATCAAAGGCCGTGTCCAGGGCCACCCTGACGGCTTTGGTTTCGTCAAAGTGGACGAAGGCCAAGACTTGTTCCTGTCGCCGACCGAAATGTACAAAGCCTTCAACGGCGATCTGGTGCTGGCCCAAGCCATCAAAACTGACCGCCGTGGCCGCCTGGAAGGGCGCATCGTGCGCGTGTTGGAGGCCCGCTCCTCGCAGCTGGTTGGCCGCTATTTTCGCGACGACGGCATCGGTTTTGTGGTGCCGGACGACAAGCGCATTGCCCAGGATATCCTGATCCCCGACGAAGCCCGTGGCGGCGCTCGCGCCGGGCAAGTGGTGGTGCTGGAACTGACCCAGCGCCCCAGCACCCGTTTCAGCCCTGTAGGTAAGATTGTCGAGATCCTCGGCGAGCACATGGCGCCGGGCATGGAAATCGAAATCGCCCTTCGCAGCCACGATCTCCCCCACACTTGGCCTGATGAGCTCAAGGCTGAAATTGCAGGCTTGAGTGAAGAAGTCTTAGAAGAAGACAAGCAAGGCCGGGTGGATCTTCGCGACCTGCCACTGGTCACCATCGATGGCGAAGACGCTCGCGACTTTGACGATGCCGTTTACTGCGAAGCCAAAAAGTCCGGCGGCTGGCGCCTGTGGGTGGCCATTGCCGACGTATCCCATTACGTACGTCTGGGCACGGCGCTCGACAAAGAAGCCTACAACCGCGGCAACTCGGTGTATTTCCCCTCCCAGGTGATACCTATGCTGCCCGAGGTGCTCTCCAACGGCCTTTGTTCACTGAACCCGGCCGTGGATCGCCTCTGTATGGTGTGCGAGATGACGGTGTCTGATAAAGGCGCCTTGTCCGGCTACAAGTTCTACCCGGCCGTGATGCACTCCAAGGCACGGCTCACCTACAACAAGGTGCAGGCCATGCTCGACGGCGACGAACCGCTGCGCGAGCAATACAGTGCCGTGCTGCCCCACGTTGAAGAGCTGAACCGACTCTTTGAAGCCCTCAAGGGTAGCCGCCGTGAGCGGGGCGCTATCGAGTTTGAAACCCAGGAAACCAAATTCCTGTTCAACGAAGAGCGCAAGATAGAAAAGGTGGTGCCGCTGCACCGGGTAACGGCGCACATGATCATCGAAGAGTGCATGATCCTCGCCAACGTTGCCTCGGCCAAGTTTGTGCAAAAGCACAAGGTGCCTTGCCTGTACCGGGTGCACGACCTACCGGACGAAGAAAAGATCTCCAACTTCCACCAGTTCTTGGGCGAGTTGGGGCTTTCCATGGGCGGCGGCCTCGAGCCCGAGCCCAAGGACTTCACCAAACTGCTTGAGAAACTGGGTGATCGCCCCGACGGCGAGCTTATCCAGACCATGCTGCTGCGCTCCATGAAGCAGGCGGTCTATGAAGCGGATTGCCGCGGCCACTTCGGCTTGGCGCTGTCGGCCTATGCCCACTTTACCTCCCCCATTCGCCGTTATCCCGATCTTATCCTGCACCGTGCCATCAAGGCGGTGCTGGCCAAGGAAGACGTCACCGGCAAGGGCGGCTTTGTCTACACCGAAGAGAAAATGGACGCCATGGGCGAACATTGCTCCATGACCGAGCGCCGCGCTGATGACGCCACCCGCGAAGTGGCCGATTGGCTCAAGTGCGAATACATGCAGGATCATGTGGGCGACATCTTTGGCGGTGTGATATCGTCCGCCACCTCTTTTGGCCTGTTCGTGCGCCTGAACGATCTGCTGATCGAAGGCCTGCTGCATGTCACCAGCCTGGAAAACGACTACTACCACTTCGACGCCACCCAGCAAGCCCTGGTGGGTGAACGCACCGGCAAACGCTATCGCTTGGGCGACAGCATCGAGGTGCGGGTAGCGGCGGTGAACCTGGATTCGCGCAAAATCGATCTGGTGCTGGCCAGCGAAGGGCGAAACAGCGGCCGGCCCTCGGTCCGCGAAGGGCTCAAGAGCGGCAAGATCGTCAAAAAAGGCGGCAAAAAAGACGCCGCCCAGGTTCTGGCCGACGGCTTTGCCGGCAAGAAAAAGGGCAAGCACAAGCCCAAGCCGTCCAAAGGCGGCAAGAAACCCCGTAACAAGAACTAAGAGGCATCATGAGTCAGGATTGGATCTTCGGTATTCATGCCATTGAAGGCGCCATCGAGCGCCAGCCGGAGACACTGCTTAAGCTCTGGGTTGCCCGCGAGCGCCAGGACCAACGTTTAGCCGATGTCGTTGCCGACGCGCAAAGCATGGGCCTGGCCATCGAATGGGTGGCCAAAAAGACCCTGGACGAGAAATCCAAAGGCGCCGTGCATCAGGGCGTGATGGCCGAGATCAAAGCGGCCAAAGCGCTCAACGAGAACAAACTGGCCGAGTTACTGGAAAAGGCCGAGCAGCCGCTGCTGCTGGTACTGGATGGCGTGACCGACCCCCACAACCTGGGGGCGTGTCTGCGTACGGCCGATGCCGCCGGTGCCACGGCGGTTATCGTGCCCAAGAACAACTCGGCCAGCCTCAACGCCACGGTGCGTAAAGTCGCCTGTGGCGCGGCAGAGACGGTGCCTTTGGTCGAAGTGACCAACCTGGCCCGCACCCTTCGCAGCTTGAAAGAGCAGGGGGTGTGGATAGTGGGAACGGCCGGCGAAACCGATAAAACCCTTTATGGCACCCGCCTGACCGGCCCGATGGCGCTGGTCATGGGGGCCGAGGGCAAAGGGCTTCGCCGCCTGACCCGCGAGCACTGCGACGAACTGGTGGCCATTCCCATGGCGGGGCTGGTATCCAGCCTCAACGTGTCGGTGGCTACCGGCGTGTGCCTGTTCGAAATCGTGCGCCAGCGTCAGAACGTATAAAGCAGGTTCAAGGTGGAGTGGGTGTCGAAGTTGGATTTGTCGGCATCCACCACTTCTGAATAGCGGTAATAAAAGCCCAGTTTCAACGCCAAATCGTCCCACAGCTGGTTAGTGAGGGACGCATCCAGTACGCCGGTGGTGTTTTGTATACCGGCTTCCAGATCCAAACCGATGTTAAAGCGGGTTCGCTCGTGAATACGGCGCTCAAACTTCAGCGCGGTGCGGACAATGGCCTCGTTAATTTGGCTTTTATCGCTGTCATCGGGCGGCGCCTGCAGGCGATAACCCGGGCCTATCTCGAACTTGAGCGAGGTAAAACGGCGGCTGATGAGGTTGGTACCGTAACCGGACGACAGTGAGGTTTCCGAGCTGTAGGAGCCGAAGCGGTCGAAGATCTGGCTGCCACGTAGGAACAGGTAGTGGTCGGCCCACATCTTTAAGTCTGACTGCAGCTGCAATTGGTATTCTTCGGCGCTGGTGGAGTTGCTGTCCTGGGCGTAGTTGGACATAAACACCACTTCTTGGTGGGTTTGGTCGGTGTCCATGGCTACTTTCAGGCGGGTGTTGTAGCTTTCGGTGTTGGTGTTGCCGTTGTAATAAGACAGGCCGACTTCCGCTTCCGAGGCGAAACGGTATTCTGCTTTGGACTTGCCATAATAAGGCGGCACCAGTGCCCAGGCGTTGGACACCATCAACAGCAATAACAACCCCAAAAAACGCATCTCTCTCATCCCCTTGTAAGACGGCTTTCCCTGCCCTGACTGCGCCAGTATGCCAGCCTCGCTAGGGTATAAAAATCTGCCTTGTATGAAAATCCTCGATTCTGTAGAATTTGCGCCCTTGTATCGGCCGTTCTAACAATCTCCTTGCCTCCCCACCGGTCCGCGGTCGAGCCGGGTTGTGAGGCTACTAACCCGTAAGGAGCAATCATGCGTCATTACGAAATCGTGATCATGGTTCACCCTGATCAAAGCGAGCAGGTTCCGGGCATGATCGAGCGCTACACTGGTGCCATCAAAAATGGCGGCGGTGAAGTAACTCGCCTGGAAGACTGGGGCCGCCGTCAACTGGCTTACCCGATCAACAAGCTGCACAAGGCTCACTACGTTCTGCTGAACGTTGAAACCTCTCAAGAAGTGGTTGACGAGCTGGAAAACACCTTCCGCTTCAACGACGCTATTCTGCGTCACGCCATCATGCGTACCAAGCACGCTGTGACCGAAGTTTCTCCTATGGCCAAGGCCAAGGAAGAGCGTCGTGACCGTCGTGACGATCGCGAAGATAGCGTTGAAGCCGAAGAGGCCAGCGCCGAGTAAGGCAAGTGCAACGTAATCGGGTGCAGTTGGACGGGCATCTTGCCAAGGCGCCAAGGCGCAGCAAGAGTCCGGTTGGGATCCCACACTGCCAGTTCTGGCTGGAGCATTACTCCTCTCAGAGCGAGGCCAATATGGCCAGGCAGGCGAAGCTGCGAATAGCAGTGGTTGCCAGTGGTGAAGACCTTGAACAACAAACCCGGCTATTAGAGATGGGGTCGGCAGTGACCGTGACCGGATTTCTGGTCAGCCATATGGGCCGAGACGGCCTGGCCAAAGTGGTACTGCATGCCCAGCACATCGAATTGTTGAATTAGGAGATAAGCCCCATGGCCCGTTTCTTCCGTCGTCGCAAGTTCTGCCGTTTCACTGCAGAAGGCGTCACTGAAATCGATTACAAAGACATCGCAACTCTGAAGAACTACATCACCGAGAGCGGCAAGATCGTACCTAGCCGTATCACCGGTACCAGCGCCAAGTATCAGCGCCAGCTGGCCCGTGCTATCAAGCGCGCCCGCTACCTGGCTCTGCTGCCTTACACCGACCTGCACAAGTAAGGTCCGTCCTGGGATAGAGTTGAGAGGAATCGTCAATGAACGTTATTCTGTTGGACAAGATCGCTAACCTGGGCAGCCTGGGTGATCAAGTCAAAGTTAAAGCTGGTTACGCTCGTAACTTCCTGATCCCGCAGGGTAAAGCTGTTATGGCTACCCGCGACAACGTTGCTCACTTCGAAGCGCGTCGCGCCGAACTGGAAGCCAAACTGGCTGAAGTTCTGGCTGCTGCCGAAGCTCGTGCCGAGCAGGTTAAAGGTCTGGAAAGCGTTGAAATCGCTGCCAAAGCCGGTGATGAAGGCAAACTGTTCGGTTCTATCGGTACTCGCGATATCGCCGACGCCATCAGCGCCAAAGGCGTAGCCGTTGCCAAGTCCGAAGTTAAACTGCCCGAAGGCGCCCTGCGCTCTACCGGCGAGTTCGACATCGAGCTGCAACTGCACAGCGATGTATTCGCTAACGTTAAAGTGGTTGTGGTTGCCGAAGCCTAAGCTTCGCGACTTCACTACGAAAAAAGCCGCCTTCGGGCGGCTTTTTTTATGGCAGGCGTTGGCCTAGCCGTCTTTTTGCAAGGCGGCCAGCATCCGCTCGGCCAGCTCCTGGCCGGCCAGCCAGGCCCCTTCCACCCGGGCGCCGTGGCTCCAATCGCCACCACAACCGAGACGCAGGCGCTGATCAAAACCACTGGCACCGTCGAGGTTGCCTCTTGCAAAGCGCCAGCGTTTGGCGATGGCTTCATCTGGTTTGCGGGCCGGCACACCCAGTAGCTTGAAGAACTGTTCACTGAGGATGCTTGCGACCTCTTCGGGCTCAAGCTCCATGTGGCTGGCACTCCAGTCACTGGTGGCGTGAACAACCCAGCGCTGGGGCTGGGCCAGGCGGCCGGGTTTGTCGGAGTCCAGGGCCAGCCAATCGATGCTGTCGCTTTCGACAAAGGCGGCATTGATCTCGGTATCAAGAGCCTGGGTAAAAGCTAGGCCCAGGGCCCAGGTCGGCTGCATGCGCACCTTGCGGGCCAGCATGGCCAGGCGTGGGCTGGCGCTCACCAATGGCACGGCCTGGGGCGCCGGGGTGGTGACCAATAACCCGTCAAAGGGGCCAAAGGCTTCACCTTGGGTGTTTTCCAGCCACCATTGGTCGTCCCGGTGATGGCAACCGCAGATGGTCTGGCCGCAGCGGACATCCAGGTTGCTTTCCAGAAAACGGGTAATGGCGCCCATATGGGGCAGGCCGACGTAACGCTGCACCACATCCTGGGTATGCAGACGGCTGCTGCTGGACAGTTGATAAGGAGTGACCAGCCATTCGGTGGCGATCCCCTGGGCTATCCAGTTGCCTAATTCGTCGATAAAGCGCGGATGCCGGGCAGTAAAGTACTGGGCGCCAAGGTCAAAACTCCCCCATTGGCTGGTACGGCTGCACATGCGGCCGCCGCTGGCTTGGCTTTTTTCAAAGATGGTGGGGGTGAGTCCGTGTCCCTGCAAGATCCGGGCAGCGGTGATACCACTTAACCCGGCGCCGATGATGGCGATACTAGTCATATCAACCTCTTGACTGCCTGGGTGCTTTGTAAACCAGCATAACCCCCTTTATCGGGGCTGTCAGGGGATCAATGTCAATACTGTGCTTAAGCACAAGATAGGGGCGCAAAGCCTGATGGCGACAACCGGGCTGAATAACAGGAACACCAAGGCCATGCCAAAGAAGCCATGGGCCAGCCAAACCTCGCTGTGGTGGATAGGCCACCAGGCCAAGGCGACCAGCGACAGTAAGCCGATACGTATCCCTGTAGGCAGAACCATCTTCAACCTCATTAAATGATAACCATTATCAACAATGGCTAGGTTATACGAGGCTGAAGGCTTCTGCCAGTAGTTGGCGGGTAAAAAGTGCGCGTAGGTAAAAGCCCTTGGGCTGGACAGCCACCAGTTGGCCCTCGGCATTGCGGGCCTGGACCTTGACCTTGCCGTTGGCGGCTTTGGGCCTCAGCTGCAGCACCTGGCCCTTGTGGGCGCTTATCTCATCAAAGCGCCCCAGGGCAAGTTGCTCCACCAGCTCTTCCCAGTCTTGGCGCAGCGCTTGCTCTTGGGCGGGGTTGGGGCGCCACAGCAGCGGCGTGGCAATAACCCGCTCGGCCGGGGCCAGTTGCCGCTCGGCCAGGATGGGGATCCACAGCACGCAGGCCAGCTTTTGGCGCACATGGCTGGTTTCCCAGGTAACGCCCTGCCAGCCCTCGGCTGGCGCGACGGCCACAAAGGTGCTTTCCAGCGGTTTGCCGTGTCTGTCCACCGGCAGGGTCTTGAGCTCTACGCCCAGATGGGGGAAGTCGGGCTCTGGCTTGGAGCCAGCCTTGGCGCCCAAGAGGGTTTCGAGCAGCATGCCCATCCAGCCTTTCTCGCGGCGCAGGTGCCCCGGGATCCCAAGACCGGCAATTTCGCCCAACTGGCCAAGGTTGTAGCCAGCCAGGCTGTTGGCTCTGGCCATCAGCTGCTCAAGGCTTTGCGGTGGTTCGGGGTGCGGATGGGGCGTTTGCATGGTCACGATTCTACTGGCAAAACAGCGCTTTGGGTGTACAGATCTTGGGCAGTCGCCGGATCTTGGTTTATACACAGCGCGATCGTTCCATTACTGCATGATCTTTAAAGGATTCTTTTCAGCAACTTGCTGCAGATCCATGAATACCCAAGGGCTTGGGGCTAACTATCCACATTCTCATGCACAAAAATCTGGGATAACTGCCAAAGGTGGGCAGTGGGCGCCTGCCGCTGTGTAGAAATCGGCCTTTATCTGTGGATTAAATGCTGTTGATTAACTCCTGAGCGAATAAAGTTACCCACATCGGAAAACACAAACGATCAGATCCCCAAGTGCTGTCAATGGATCGAAGCGATCGCTTTTTATAAATTAATCCTTTTAAAAACAATGTCTAATTTGATTCATTGGTTCGCATAGTTCGCCGCTTGCCTGACACCCATCCACTCTCCTGATTTTACTCACCAGTTTATCAACACCACTGTCCACAGAATATGTGCATGGATGACAGTGTGGGGCTGTGGATAACCTTGGGTTGATGGGATAGTTGTTCCACAGCCCCGGCTCCTGGCCTCGAATTCCTTTTGCTGGTCAATCATATCTGTGGAACAATCCAAGCAATAACGCACTGTTTTGAGGCTGGCATGATCGATAACGACGGTTTCCGTCCAAATGTCGGCATAGTGATTTGCAATCAGCAGGGCCAGGTGCTGTGGGCCCGTCGCCGGGGACAACATTCCTGGCAGTTTCCCCAAGGCGGTATCAATGATGGGGAATCGGCAGAGCAGGCCATGTATCGCGAGCTCTGGGAAGAAGTCGGACTCAAACGCAAGGACGTGAAGGTCCTGGCGGTATCGCGCCACTGGCTGCGCTATCGCCTGCCCAAGCGCATGGTACGTAAGGAACAGGCACCGGTCTGTATCGGCCAGAAGCAGAAATGGTTCCTGCTGCAACTCACCTCAGCCGAATCGGCCGTGGACCTGGGGGCCACCGGGCACCCGGAATTTGATGATTGGCGCTGGGTCAGCTACTGGTATCCAGTAAGGCAGGTAGTGTCGTTTAAACGCGATGTCTACCGCCGAGTAATGAAGGAGTTTGCAACCCAAGCCATGCCTTTTGGTCGCCAGGATAGAAGAAGGGCCTGAACGCCCGGCCTTGCGCCAAAGGTGGCTTTGGTCATTTTGGGGGAACCATAGATGTTGACGCAGTTGCAGCGGATAGTGCAGCAGGTCAACAGCGCCGCCTCATTGGATCAGGCGGTCAGCTGGCTGGTCACTGCCATCTGCGAGCTGATGAATACGGAAGTCTGCTCCATCTACCTGGCAGACGCTGATGTTGGCCAATTGCAATTGCTGGCCACACAGGGCCTGACATTGCCCCCCGGCACCATCTGCACCTTGTCTTACCAAGAAGGCCTGGTCGGGCTGGTCGCCTCCCGTGAAGAAGCCATCAACCTGGCCGACGCCCAAAACCACCCTGCTTTTAAACTCATCGAAGAACTTAACGAAGAGCTGTTCCAGTCCTTCCTCGGGGTGCCCATTATCTATCGGCGCCGGGTACTGGGGGTATTAACCGTCCAGCAGCGCGACGCCCGGGTCTTTGATTCCGAAGAAGAAGCCTGCCTGGTCACCCTGGCCAACCAGTTGGCACCGGCACTGGCCAACGTGGAAGAGCGCACCCGCCTTTTGCGGGCGCAAACCGGCTGGAAGCGCTCGGCCACCGGCCTTGCCGGCTCGCCGGGTATCGGCATGGGCGCGTGTCTGGTGCGTATTCCGGCCATGACTTTCGACGACCTGCCCCACGGTGGGGAGGTGGAGGTCAGCCTTGAGCTCAAACGCTTTGACCAAGCCATCGACAGCACCCAGCAAAGCCTCAGAGCCCTTGCCAAACGGCTGGATTTGCCGAGCCAGACCCAGGCTATTTTCGAGCTTTACGTACAGTTGCTGGCACCGGCGAGCCTTGGTGACCCAGTGCGAGCTCTTATTCGCGCCGGCACCAGTGCCGAGTGGGCCCTTAAAGCGGTAGTAGAAGAGGCCATCGACAAATTTTCGGCCATGGAAGACAGCTACCTCAAGGAGCGGGCCACTGACCTTAAAGACGTGGGCCTGCGGCTGTTGCAGGCGCTCTGCATCGGGCAAATCAACAGGGCCATTCCTGACGATGACCTGATCTTGGTCGCCGACGAAGTCACCGCCACCATGGTGGCCGAAGTGCCCCGCGAGCGCCTTAAAGGTATTGTTTCGCGCCGGGGCTCGGGCCATTCCCATGCCGCCATCCTGGCCAGGGCCATCGGCATTCCGGCGGTGCTGGGGGTGTCGTCACTGCCGCTGTCGGCGTTGCCGGGCCGGCGGATGATCATCGACGGTTACACCGGGCGCTGCTTTATCGACCCGGAGCCCGGCCTAGAGCGCGAATATCGCCGCCTTATCCTCGAAGAAGCCACCATTTCCAAGGACGTGCTGGCCAGTGCCCAGGGCCCGGCCCTCAGCCAGGATGGCGAGCGGGTCAAGGTGTACATCAATGCTGGGTTGTCTGCCGACACCGACGTGGCGGCGGGGCAGGGAGCGGACGGTGTTGGCCTGTATCGCACTGAAGTGCCCTTTATGCTGGCCAGCCGTTTTCCGGGAGAAGAAGAGCAGTTCCGGCTCTATTCCCATGTGCTGTCGCGCTACCCCGGGTTGCCGGTTACGCTGCGCACCCTCGATGTGGGCGGCGATAAACCGCTGCCTTACTTGCCTATCGAAGAGGACAACCCCTTCCTGGGTTGGCGCGGCATTCGCATCACCCTGGACCAGCCGGATATCTTCCTTATCCAGCTCAAAGCCATGCTCAGGGCCCACCAGCACCACGGCAACCTGCAAATTCTGCTGCCGATGATTTCCTCAGTAGCCGAGGTAGACGAGGCCCTGCGCCTGATGCGCCAGGCCCATTTCGAGCTTTGCGAAGCCATGGGCGCCTTTGAGTTGCCCAAGGTTGGGGTGATGGTGGAGGTGCCCGCTTCCTTATACCTGCTGCCAGCACTGGCAGAACGGGTACAGTTTGTTTCCGTTGGCAGTAACGACCTCACTCAATACCTGTTGGCGGTGGACCGCAACAACCCCCGGGTGGCGGAATTGTTCCGGCCATTCCACCCGGCGGTGGTACAGGCCCTTGCCCAAATTCAGCGCCAATGCCAGGAGCTGGGATTACCGGTGTCGGTATGCGGGGAAATGGCCGGAGAGCCCCTGGGCTTTACGCTTTTGCTGGCGCTGGGCTACCGCCATCTTTCCATGAATGCCAGCCAAGTGGCCAGAGCCAAGCACCTGTTGAAGAAGCTGTCCTTGGCTGATTTGGAAAAACTGCGCCCGCAACTTTTGGCCAGCCTCGACGCCGACGAGCTGGGTTGGCAGCTACGCGAGCCCCTGACCCAGGCCGGTTTTGCCCATTGGTTAAGGGCGGGCCGCTAGGGTACTATGGACGCCTTTTTTGAGCCCAGGAGTCACCGGTGCTGCTTGTTGTAGGGGTTTGCCTTGTCCTTGGCCTTATCGCCGGCGTGTTGTCGGGGCTACTGGGGATAGGCGGCGGCCTGGTTATCGTGCCCACCCTGGCTTGGTTGCTGCCCAAAATGGGGATAAGCCACGATCTGGTGATGCCCATGGCCCTTGCCACTTCCCTTGCCACCATCTGCGTGACTGGCATGTCGTCGGTGATGGCGCACCAGCGGCGCCATTCGGTGCCTTGGGCCCAGGCCCGCTGGCTGGTTGCCGGGATGATCGTCGGTGGCCTGCTGGGAGCCCAGGTGGCATCCCTGGTAGGCGGGATGATGCTCAAGAAGTTTTTTGGGGGCTTTTTGTTCTTCTCGGCCTGGCGGATGCTGGCCAGGAAGAAGCAAGCCTCGACCCCTTCTGATGCCCTGCGCCTTTCCAACCCGCTGCTGGGGTCCATTAACATCGGTGTCGGTATGCTGTCATCCATGCTCGGCATTGGCGGTGGTACCCTGCTGGTGCCGCTATTGACCTTTGCCGGCATGGCCATGACCCAGGCCGTGGCCGCTGCCGCCACCTGCACCCTGGCAGTGGCGGTGGCCGGTACCTTGTCATACGCCATCAGCGGCATGCACCAAACCGGGTTGCCCCACGGCAGCCTGGGCTTTTTGTATCTACCGGCCCTGCTGGCCTTGTTGCCAGGGGCTTTTTTCATGGCACCGGTCGGTGTGCGCTTACTGCACCGGGTGCCTGCCGAGAAGGTGAAAATCGGTTTTTCAGTGCTGCTGGTTCTGGTGGGGCTGGAAATGCTTATTAACTAGGAAGGAATATGTCCACACCGCTTCATTTTCCCCATATCGACCCTGTTGCCTTCAAGATAGGGCCGCTGCCGGTGCACTGGTACGGCATTATGTATCTGGTGGGCTTTTTCGCCGCCATGTTCCTGGCCAACCGCCGCGCCGACAAACCCGGTTCCGGCTGGGACCGCCAACAAGTCAGCGATCTGCTGTTCTATGCCTTCCTCGGGGTCTTGCTGGGTGGCCGTATCGGTTATGTGATCTTCTATCACTTCGACCTGTTCCAGGAAAATCCGCTTTATCTGTTCCGGGTCGACCAGGGCGGCATGTCCTTCCACGGCGGCCTTATCGGCGTCATCCTGGCCATGCTCTATTTTGGCCGCAAGACCAAGAAAACCTTCTTCACCGTGGCGGACTTCGTGGCGCCCATGGTGCCTATCGGCCTTGGCATGGGCCGCATTGGTAACTTCATCAACGGCGAGCTGTGGGGCCGGCCTACCGACTTGCCCTGGGGCATGATCTTCCCCACCGGCGGCCCGGTGCCGCGCCACCCCAGCCAGCTCTATGAAGCCACCCTCGAGGGCTTGGTGCTGTTTTGCATCCTGTGGTGGTTCTCTTCCAAACCCCGGCCCCGTGGCAGCATCTCAGGTCTGTTCTTGCTGCTGTACGGCGTCTTTAGAAGCCTGGTGGAATTTGTGCGCGAGCCCGACCCGCAGCTCGGTGAGCTGGGCGGCTTTATCACCATGGGCCAGGTATTGTCGCTGCCGATGATCATATTTGGCATCGTGCTGCTGGTGTGGAGCGTTAAACACAAAGGAGACAAGGCATGAAGGCCTACCTTGACCTGATGCAGAAGATCCTCGATGAGGGCGCTCAGAAAGCCGACCGCACCGGCACCGGCACCTTGTCCATCTTCGGGCACCAGATGCGGTTTAACCTGCAAGAAGGCTTCCCGCTGGTCACCACCAAAAAGTGCCACCTGCGCTCCATCATTCACGAGCTGCTGTGGTTTTTGAACGGCGACACCAACATCGCCTACCTCAAGGAAAACGGCGTCTCCATCTGGGACGAATGGGCCGACGAGGACGGCAACCTGGGGCCGGTATACGGCGCCCAGTGGCGCAGCTGGCCAGCCGCCGATGGCCGTCATATCGACCAGTTGGCCAAGGTGATGGCGCAGCTTAAAAATGACCCCGACTCCCGGCGCATCATCGTGTCGGCCTGGAACGTAGGGGAACTGGACAACATGGCCTTGGCGCCTTGCCACGCCCTGTTCCAGTTCTATGTGGCAGACGGCAAGCTCTCCTGCCAGCTCTACCAGCGCAGCTGCGACGTGTTCCTTGGCTTGCCGTTCAATATCGCCAGCTACGCGCTGTTGACCCACATGGTGGCCCAGCAGGCCGGGCTTGAGGTGGGGGACTTTGTTTGGACAGGTGGCGACGTGCACCTTTACAGCAACCACCTGGAACAAACCCGGCTGCAATTGTCCCGCGAGCCAAGGGCGCTGCCCCAGCTCAAAATATTGCGTAAACCGGACAGCCTCTTTGACTACCGCTTCGAGGATTTTGTCATCGAAGGCTACGACCCCCACCCCCATATCAAGGCCCCTGTCGCCATCTAAATGAAGCCGCCCTGTGCGGCTTTCTTTTTTGTACTACACTTCGGTTAATTCTTATCTTTTGGTGAGAAGAAAGGAATTTTCTCTAATTAACATCTCCTTTAGTCTGGGCAGATGTTGCGCAATTGAGGCGAAGTGTCTGCCGATGAAGGCTTTTTTCCGATCGTTATTTACCCCCGAAACCCGCGGCGGCACCTTGCTGATCCTGGCGGCCGTGCTGGCCATGGTGTTGGCCAACTCACCTTGGGCGGGGTATTACGAACGGTGGCTGGAAACCCCTCTGGTGGTGCAGGCCGGGCCTTTGCTGGTAGACAAGCCCTGGCTGGCCTGGGTGAACGACGGCCTGATGGCGATCTTCTTCTTGCTGATCGGTATCGAGGTCAAACACGAGATGGTCAGTGGCGCTCTATCGAGCCCCAAAAAGGCGGTGCTGCCGGTTATCGCCGCCCTTGGCGGCATGCTGGCACCAGCGCTGGTGTTTTTGATCTTCAACATGGGCGACCCCATCAACCGCCAGGGCTGGGCCATTCCGGCCGCCACCGACATCGCCTTTGCCGTGGGTGTGCTGGCGCTGCTGGGAAAAAGGGTGCCGCCGGCCCTTAAGATCTTCCTGTTGGCGCTGGCCATCATTGATGATCTGGGCGTTATCATCATCATCGCGCTTTTCTACACCAGCGAACTGTCCACCCTCAGCCTGGCGGTTGCCGGTGGGGCCATCGTGGCGCTGGTGGCATTGAATCTGCTGAACGTAAAACGGCTGCTGCCCTATCTGCTGGTGGGGGCTGTGCTTTGGGTCAGCGTACTGAAGTCTGGCGTCCATGCCACCCTTGCCGGTGTCATCATCGGCTTTCTTATTCCCCACAAGGTGGGCAAGGACAAACCTGCCCATCGCCTGGAGCACATGCTGTCGGACTACACCGCCGTGCTTATCCTGCCGCTGTTTGCCCTGGCCAATGCTGGCGTGTCCCTCAAGGGCCTGAGTCTTGACAGCCTGCTGGCGCCGCTGCCGCTCGGCATTATGTTGGGCCTCTTTATCGGTAAGCCGCTGGGGGTGTTCAGCGCCACCTGGCTGGCGGTTAAAGGCGGCATGGCGTCGCTGCCGGAAAACACCAACTGGCGGCAGATTTTTGCTCTGGCGGTGCTGTGCGGTATCGGCTTTACCATGTCCATGTTCATCGCCTCTTTGGCTTACCAGCATGAACATGTCATGTATGACACCTATTCGCGCTTAGGGATCTTGGCCGGCTCCACCATCGCGGCCGTGGCAGGTTACTGGCTGATGAAGCGCTCCCTGGCACCGCCCAAAGAGGAGGTCACCTGATGAAAGCTGCTCTGCTCGCGCTGGGGCTGTTTAGCCCCCTGGCTATGGCCCAGGAGCCGCTGTCGCACTTTGAAGAAGTGTGCCTTGGCCAGAAAGACTCTACCCGCTGCCGCGACTACCTGATTGGCGTGGTCGATGGTGTCAAGATGCAACACGACAGCGGCGCGGCAGCCAACCAGGGCTACCTGGACAGGGCGAAATCCCAGCGCATCGGCGGACGCATGGATTACATGCGCAGTCGCCTGTGCGAAACACCCAACCCCGATAAAGACAAGCTGCTCAAGGAACTGCGTACCGAGATCAACGATGCCGGTATTCAATCAGAGCAGGATCTTCTCACCTACTTGAACAAGGCATTCAGTTGTCAGTGATATGGCGCACCTGAACTATAACCACCTGTATTATTTCTGGATGTTGGTTCGCAAGGGTTCCCTTGCGGCCGCTTCCGAGGCGCTTTGCGTAACCCCCCAGACCATCTCCGGCCAGCTCAAGCTGCTGGAAGGGCGCATGGGACCCTTGCTGACCAAGCGTGGCCGTCGCCTCGACACCACCGAGCTTGGCCGCATGGTGTTTCGCTATGCCGACCGTATGTTCAACCTGTCCTACGAGCTTATCGACATCCTCGACTATCAAAAGCACGAGTCGGTGCGTTTTGATGTGGGGGTGGCCGATGCCCTGTCCAAATGGGTGGTGGCGCAGCTGCTGCGTGTGGCCTCGCCCCCGGACATGGAAGTGGCGCTGAGCTGCTTTGAGTCGCGCCACGAGCTGCTGCTCGATGAGCTGAAAAGCCACAAGCTGGACATGATAGTCTCCGACTGCCCCATCGATTCAGCCGCCGAGCCGGGGCTGCATTCGCGGGCCATCGCCGATTACTCCCTGGCTTTTTTCTGCCGCGACAAGCTTGAGCTGCCTTTCCCGTTCTGCCTGGAAGAGCGGCCGCTGCTGCTGCCAAGCCGCAAGACCGCAGCCGGGCGCGAGCTTAAAAGCTGGCTGGATGAGCAGGGCCTTAACCCCACCATTGGCGGCGAGTTTGACGACTCGGGCCTGATGCAGGCCTTTGGCGCCGTGGGCCGCGAGATCTTCGTAGCGCCAGCGGTCAACAACCAGCAGTTCGAGCAGAACTTCGGGGTGCATTGCCTGGGCGAAACCGACGCGGTGAAAGAACGTTACTACGTGATTTTTGCCGAGCGGATGATCCAGCACCCGGCGGTGGCCAGGCTTTGCAACCTGGAGCCGGAGACGCTGCGTTTTCATAGCTTCTTTGATCATTAAACTGTCAAAGCCGTCTGCTTAGATGGCGTCCAGGTTTGTCACCTGGACGCCACTATGCCACTTCTTGTTGCTGCTCAATGCCAGTCCGAGCTTGCCCATCTGCAAGCCCTTATCGACCGCCCCTCCATTACCCCCGACGACGCCGGTTGCCAGCCCTATATCGCAGCGCAGCTAAGTCGCCTGGGCTTTGAAATTCTGCACCTGCCAAGCCAGGGGGTAGCCAACCTCATCGCCTGGCGCCCCGGTACGCCAAAGTTGGCTTTTTGCGGCCACACCGATGTGGTGCCCGCCGGGCTGCATTGGCAGGTAGACCCCTTTACCCTCACCGAAGTGGGGGGCGAGCTGTTTGGCCGCGGTATCGCCGACATGAAAGGCGGCATTGCCGCCTTTCTTACCGCCATTGAGCGGGCCTTGGCGCAGGGCGCCAACCTCGACGGCCTGATGGTGCTGCTCACTGCCGATGAAGAAGGGGAAGCCGAACACGGCTCGAGGGTGATTGCCGAGTTTCTGGCGCGCCAGGGGAAATTGCCGCCCTGGGTGCTGGTAGGAGAGCCCACCGCCCGCAGACTGAGCGGCGATACCTTGCGAGTGGGGCGGCGCGGCGCCATCTCCGGGGAGCTGACCCTGAGCGGCAAAGCCGGGCACGTGGCCTATCTGCAATCGCGGGAGAACCTGCTGCACCGGGCCATGATGCTGGGCGCCGAACTTTGTGCCTTACCTTGGGACCAGGGCGCGCCGGATTTTCCCGGCACTGCCTTTCACCTGACCGGCCTTGAGCACGGCCAATGGCTGGATAACGTCACCCCGGGCAAGGTAACGCTGCGCTTTAACCTGCGTTATTCCCACCACACCAACGCCGAGCTGATTGACCGGCGCATCCGCGCCTTGATGCCAGCGGATTTGGTGGGCGAGCTTAGTTGGAGCCGGCCCTGTGAGCCGTATTTTTCGAGCTTTGACGAACAGCAGCCCAACTTTTTGACGGTGGTGGAAAAGGCGGTGTTTGCCGGCCTTGGCCAGTTCCCGGTGCTCTCTACCGCCGGCGGCAGCTCCGATGGGCGTTTCTTCCGTGCCCACGGCGCTCAGGTGATTGAGCTCGGCCTACCCAACGCCACCATCCACCAGGCTAACGAGCGGGTCAGCAAGGCCGAGTATCTGCGCCTTATCGATATCTACGAGACCTTACTGCTGAGCCTGTAAAAAAGGCCCCTCGCGGGGCCTTTTTTATCACTGATGACTTTCGATGTAGCGGGCGCGCTTGTTGTCCTTGAGCTGGCTGACATCCACCAGCACCAGGCCGTCGACGCAGTCGCCAAAATCCGGGTCTACCCCGAAATCGAGGAACTTGACGCCGCCCGGCTCACAGACTTCGGCGTATTGCTTGTAGAGGGTAGGGACGCTGGCGCCCATGCTGGCCAGTTTGTCCTTGAGCTGCACGAAGTCGTGCTTGTAATCGTCACCCTTGAAGGTGGCGGTCAGCGCCTCGAGGGTCTGGCTGTCCAGCTGATAGGGGGTGTGGTGGCGGGTGCTGAGGTTGTCTTTACCGAAATAGTGACGGTAGAAGTACACCATCAGATCCCTTGCTGCAGGCGGGAAGTTGGCCGACAGCGACACCGGCCCGAACAGGTAGCGGTAGTGGGGGTTTTTGGCCAGAAAGGCGCCGATGCCGAGCCATAGGTAATCGAGGGCTCGTTTGCCCCAGTAGGCCGGCTGCACGAAGCTGCGGCCAAGCTCCAGACCCTGTTCGAGGATAGGGTCCATGTCCGGGCCGTAATTGAACAGGGTTTGGCTGTACAGGCCCTCGCGGCCAAGGCGCTTGGCATCGGCCAGGCGGTAGGCACCGGCGATCTCCAGGCGTTTTGGGTCCCACAGCACCAGGTGCAGGTAGTTAACGTCGAACTGGTCGATATCGCGGCGCTTGCCGGTGCCTTCACCCACGGCGCGAAAGGCGATTTCCCGCAGCCGGCCGACTTCACGCATCAGGGGGCAGTCGGGCTGGTAGTGATAGAGGTGAATTTGCATGCCGTCTGGGGTCTGGCCTAGCAGTTGGCAGTGGCTCAGCACCTGCAATAGCACCTGGCGGTCTTCACGGGGGGCGATGGCGGTTTCGGTCTTGAACGGCAGGCGCTTTTGGGTGCCCACCCGGTACAGGTGCTTTTTAAAGAGCTTGATTTGGGTCCGCTTGGGCAGGGCCTGGATGCTGTCGAGCTGGCTGTGGGGGATCAGCTCGCCGATATGCACCTGCAGCTTCTTGTGGCGCTGCTTGAACATCTCTTGCACCAAAAGGCCAGTGGCCAGCGGCTTATAGAGCATGGAGGTGGAGTAAAATAGCGCCGAGTTACGGGCTTCGAGGCGAATGGGCAGAATGGGCGCCTTGCTCTGGCGGGCCAGGCGTAAAAAGCCTGATTGCCAGCGGGTGTCACGCACCCCTTGGGGGCGCAGCCGGGACACTTCCCCGGACGGGAAGATGATCACCGCTTGGTTTTGGTTCAGGCATTCTTGGATGGCCAGCAGCTGGCTCTTTTGAGTGCTGCCCACCATGTTATTGACCGGGCACAGCAAGGATTGCAGCGGCTCGACTTCACTCAGCAAGGCGTTGGCCACCACTTTGACATCGCGGCGCACTTCACTGACCAGCTTTAACAGCGCCAGGCCGTCCAGGGAGCCGATAGGGTGGTTGGCGATGATCACCACCCGCCCGCTTGCCGGGATCCGCTCTTTTTCGCGGTCAGCCACCTGGTAGGAGAAATCGAAGTAGTTCAGCACTTCTTCGACAAAATCCAGGCCCTTAGCGTGGCGGTGCTGCTCTTTAAACTGGTGAAATTCCTTTTCCTTGAGCAGCTGGCGGAGAACCGGGGTCAGCGCCTTTTTGTAAGGCAGCTGGGGAAAATGACGTTCCAGTACATTTTCGACGGTGAACATGGTGTGGGTCCTGTCGGCGGATACTGACCACAGCCTAGGGACCCAAGATGGCGTTTCGCTAACACTTTGGTGACGCTTTTATGACCAGTTAGGCCGCCTCAACCAGAGCGCCTTGCTGGCTTTGGGCCAACACCTTCTGTTGCTCTGTCCAGTGGATAAGCTCCAGCTCGCCGTCTGCTTTCTCGACGATAAAAGAGCAGCTGTCCACGAAGTCGCCGGTGTTGAGATAGAGCAATCCCTGGCAGTTCTCCATGGCTGGCTGATGGATATGGCCCAGCACCACCCCGGCGCAGCCCGCCTGCTCGGCAGCCTGAATGGCGGCCTGGCGATAACGGCCAATGGCGGCCTGAGCCTTGCCGATACGCCTTTTGATGTAACCGGCCAGCGACCAGTAAGACAGCCCCAAACGCCGGCGCAGCCCCTGGCACAGCCTGTTCAGCCACATCAGCACGTCGTAGCCGAGGTTGCCCACCAGCGCCTCGAAGCGGCCCAGGCAGACTGCGGCGTCAAACTCGTCGCCGTGGGTCAGCAGCAGGACTCGGCCATCTTTAAGGGTGTGGCGGCCTCGGCGCTCAACCGCCATGTTGGCCAGGGCCCGGCCACAAAAGCGCCGCAGCGGGGCGTCGTGATTGCCGGGAATGTAGAGAATGCGGGTGCCTTTGGCGGCGAGCCGTTCAAACTCCAGCAATACCTGGGAGTGGCTGGCCGGCCAGTGGCTGCGTTTACTCATGGCCCAGAGATCAATGACATCTCCAAGCAGGTACAGCGTGTCGCAATGCAGGTCCCTGAGCAGGGCCAGCAGGTAATCGGCTTTGCAGTCCTTGCTGCCAAGGTGCAGATCCGACAGAAATACGGCGCGGTGTGGCTGGGTCATGGTTGGATGCTCCGAACATGAGTTCGGGAATTCAGGCTAGGCAGGCGCAGTGACAGAGCCTTGACGATTGCATGACGCTTCTATGAAAAAGCCCGCCTGGTGGCGGGCTTTTGTCGCTTATTCGCCGAAGTTGCCTTCGGGAATGGGGCGCAGCGGGCTGTCGTTCTGCGCGGCAAGATAGACAGTGGCTACCCAGGCCGCCACGTTCTGGGCCAACTGGGCCGGGTCAATCTTGTTGAGGGTGTCGTCGGCGGTGTGGTGATAATCAAAGTAGTAGGTGCCGTCCTGGCGCAGGCTAACGACCGGCACGCCCTGGTAAGGCAGCAGGCTCACTTCCGAGCCGCCACCGGCCTGGTTGTCGCCCATGTCCACACCGATGGGGCTCAGCACCTTGTTAAGGGCGCCGCGCAGCGCCTCGCCTTCAGGGCCGAAGCGGGTGTCGATGCGATAAACCCGGTCGGCGCCAAAGTCAGACTCGCCAGCCAGCACATGCTTGGCCAAGTCTTTGCCCTTGTGCTGCTCAACATAGGCTTTGCCGCCCCAAAGGCCGGTTTCTTCGGCGGCGAAGAACACCACCCGGATGGTGCGCTTGGGACGCTTGGGCAAGTCCTTGATGAGCTTGCCTGCGGCTGCGGCAATGGCGATACCGGCGCCGTCGTCGATGGCGCCCTGGCCTTCGTCCCAGGAGTCCAGGTGGCCGGCGATGAGCACTATCTCGTCAGGCTTTTCGCTGCCGGTCACCTCGGCAATCACGTTATGCACCGTGGTTTGTGGGCCGGGCTCGGCGGTCATGGTCAGGTGCAGTTTGACCGGCTTGCCAGCTTGCAGCATGGCGGCCACTAGGTTGGCATCGGGCACGGCAAGGGCTGCAGCCGGGATCTTGGTGACATCGTCCTGGTAGTGCATCATGCCGGTGTGGGGAAAGCGGCTAAGGCCGGTGCCCACCGAGCGGATAAGCACCGCTTTGGCGCCCAGTTTGCCCGCTTCTACGGCGCCCATGGCGCGCCCGGCGACGGTGGTGCCGTACTGAAAGCCGTTTTGCACTCGGGCCATGGGTTTATCGATAAAGACAATTTTGCCAGCAACGGCGTTGCGGTCTGCCGCCTTGAGGGCATCGATATCGGCAAAGCGCACCACCTCGGCATCAATGCCTTTGGCATCGGTACCCACCGAGCCGCCAAGGGCGGTCAGCACCAGGTGTTGGCGATAAGGGGCGCTTATCTCGGCGTGAATGGTGCCGCGGGCCCAGGTGGGGATGGTCAGGGCCTCGGTGTAGACCTTGTCAAAGCCCAGGCTTTTGAGCTTGGCTACGGCCCAGGTTTCAGCCTTCTTGTTGTTTTCGGAGCCAGCCAGGCGCGGGCCCACTTCCACCACCAGGGATTTGACCAAGTCGTAAGCCTGATGACTGGCCAGTGCTTGGTCCCTCAGTTTTTCTGCGGTCTGGATATCCTGCTTTGAGACGGCGGCAGCCGCCGGCAAACTGGCGAAAAGCAAAGAAACAAGCAACTTACGCATGGTTATTCCCTTAGAAGTTCAGTCAAGCTTCAGCTAATTCGCGGTTAACTTATCACGCAGTCTATTACTGTGCGGTTTTACTCGACCAGTTGTAGACGTGTTGCGTTGGCTATTCAGAAGGAGACGTTGTTATGACGTATTGCAGTGAGAGCTTGGTTGAAGAGGCGACCCCTGCCGTTACCCTGCTGAAAGCCATGGCCAACGAGAGGCGCTTGTGCATTCTCAAAAACCTTCAAGAAGGGGAGTTATCTGTGGGGGAGCTGAACGACAGGCTCAACCTCAGCCAATCTGCCCTTTCTCAACATCTGGCATGGTTACGCCGGGATGGACTGGTTCGGACGCGCAAGGAAGCTCAGACCGTTTTCTACTCGTTGCAAAGCGATGAGGCGGAAAGGGTCATCGAACTGTTGGACAGGCTGTTCAGTCACTAACGAAAAAGTGCCTAAATAAAAAAACCGGCGAAAGCCGGTTTTTTTTCGAGCTCAGTAAGCTGACCTTACAGGGCGTTGATCTGCGCGTTCAGGCGAGCCTTGTGGCGAGCCGCAGCGTTTTTGTGGATCAGGCCTTTGGTTGCCATACGATCGATGATCGGCTGGGCAGTGGTGAAAGCTTCTTGAGCAACAGCTTTGTCGCCGGTGGCAATAGCGGCACGTACTTTCTTAACGAAGGTGCGCAGCATGGAACGGCGGCTGGCGTTGTGCTGACGACGCTTCTCAGCCTGGATCGCGCGCTTCTTCGCAGACTTGATGTTAGCCAAGGTCTAACTCCTAAAATCGGTAGGTCCAATAATAAAAAGGCCACGGAATATGCCCGTTTTAAGCACCATTGTCAAACGGATCGCACAATTTTTGTGCCGCCGTTCATCGTTGGCAACCGTGACCATACAGCGATAAGATGGCGCGCATTCTAGCAGAATTCCAGCGCCCGCCTACAGGCATTTTTGTCGATGGGAACACCCTTTGAGCCGTAAATTATTAAAAGCCAGTGCCCTGGTCAGTTTTATGACCCTGATTTCCCGCATTTTGGGCCTGCTGCGCGACGTGGTTATCGCCAATCTGTTGGGGGCCGGTAACGCCGCTGACGTCTACTTTTTCGCCCAGAAGATCCCCAACTTCTTGCGCCGCCTCTTTGCCGAAGGCGCTTTTTCCCAGGCCTTTGTGCCGGTTCTGGCCGATGTGCAGCAAAACCAGGGCGAAGATGCCATGCGCCAGTTGGTGGCCAAGGTATCGGGCACCTTGGGCCTTATCATTACGGTGGTGACGGTGCTGGGCATTGTCGGCTCGCCGGTGGTGACCATGCTGTTCGGTACCGGCTGGTTCGTGGCCTGGCTGCACGGCGAGGCGGACGGCGCCAAGTTCGAGCTGGCCTCGGTGATGCTCAAAATCACCTTTCCTTATTTGTGGTTTATCAGCCTCACCGCACTGGCCGGGGCCGTGCTCAACACCCTGGGCCGGTTTGCGGTGGCCGCTTTTACCCCGGTATTTTTGAATGTGGCCATTATCGGCTGCGCCATCTGGCTGTCGCCAAAACTGGCTCAGCCGGAGATTGGCCTTGCTTGGGGGGTGTTCCTGGGCGGGGTGATCCAACTGCTGTTTCAAATACCCTTCATGCTCAAAACCGGTTTTCTGGTGCGCCCGCGCTGGGCCTGGCATGACGAAGGGGTTACCCGCATTCGCAAATTGATGGTGCCAGCCCTGTTCGGGGTGTCGGTGAGCCAAATCAACCTGCTGCTCGATACCTTTATTGCGTCCTGGTTGGTGGGGGGCTCCATCTCCTGGCTTTATTACTCGGACCGGTTGCTGGAATTTCCGCTGGGCATTTTCGGCATCGCCATTGCCACCGTTATCCTGCCGACCCTGTCGCGCCGCCACGCCGATAAGGAATCCGACGCCTTTGCCCACACCATGGACTGGGGAGTGCGGATGGTGCTGCTGCTGGGCATGCCGGCGGCGGCGGGGATCATGGTGCTGTCGGCTCCCTTGCTGATGGTGTTGTTCCTGCACGGGGCCTTTGACGTGAACGCTGCCATGGGCGCCTCCATGGCGCTGTGGGCCTACGGCTCGGGGTTGGTGGCGTTTATGCTGATTAAAATCCTGGCGCCGGGCTTTTACGCCAAGCACGACACCAAAACCCCAGTGCGTATCGGCATCATCGCCATGGTCTGCAATATGGTGTTCAACATCATCCTGGCGACCTTGCTGGGAGATAAGCTCGGCTACATCGGTCTGGCCGCTGCCACTTCCATGTCGGCGTTTTTGAACGCGGGGCTGTTGGCCAGAGGGCTTTGGAAGCGCAATGTCTATCGTCCCGGGCGCTTGACCTGGCTGACCCTGGGCCGCATTGTGGCGGCAACGGCCGCCATGGTGGCGGTGCTGTGGTACTTCAATCCCGACCCGCTGTCCTGGAAGCAGCTGAGCCTGGCCGAGCGGCCATTGTGGCTGGTGGGTTTGATTGCTGGCGGCGCTGCAACCTACGTGGTGGTCTTGCTGTTGACAGGTTTTCGGCCAAGGCATCTCAAGGCGGGCAGCCAGTTCTAACCAGGACGGGTGATCCACCGGGGGCACTTGGGTATAATCGGGCGATTTCTCAGGCAAGCTGGCAGTATTCATGGAGCTTATTCGCGGACTTTATAACGTCCGGCCCCAGCACCGGGGCTGTGTGCTGACCATCGGCAACTTCGATGGCGTGCATCTCGGCCACCAAGCGGTGCTGAAAAAACTCATTGATAAAGCTCGTGAATTGTCGCTGCCGGCCACCTTGATGCTGTTCGAACCCCAGCCCTTGGAGCTGTTTTTAGGCGACAAGGCCCCGGCCCGGTTATCGCGGTTGCGTGACAAGCTGGCCGCCCTTGAACGGCTGGGGATGGACAGGGTCATTGTCGAGCCCTTTACCTCGCATTTTGCCAGCCTTGAACCCCAGGCTTTTATCCAGCAACAGTTGGTTGAGCGGTTGGGGGTGCAATTTTTGGTGGTGGGGGACGATTTTCGCTTTGGCCACGGCCGCAAAGGCGATTTTGCCATGCTGGAGGCCGCTGCCGCCCAGCACGGTTTTACCGTGACCAACACCGACAGCTTTTGCCTGGTGGATGACAGGGTTTCCAGCACCCGTATCCGCGAAGCCTTGCAAGACAGTCGCCTGGCGGATGCCGAAACCATGCTGGGCCGGCCCTACAGTATCAGTGGCCGTGTCCATCACGGCGCCAAGATGGGCCGCACCATTGGTTTTCCCACCGTCAACCTGCCATTGAAACGCAAGGTCAGCCCGGTTAAGGGCGTCTTTGCGGTAGACGTGCTGGGCGCCGACGACAGCGCCTGGCCGGGCATCGCCAATATTGGCGTCAAGCCCACCGTTAATGGCAAAGTACCGACCTTGGAAGTCCACCTGCTGGATTTTGACGGCGACCTTTACGGTAGCCAGCTGGAAGTGGTACTGAGAAAAAAACTGCGTGACGAGCAGCGTTTTGCATCCTTGGATGCGCTGCGCGACCAAATCGAAAAGGACGAGCAGGGCGCTCGTGTCTTTTTTGCCAATCGTAAGCAATCTCTTGAGTGAACCCGACCATGGATTATAAAGCCACCCTTAACTTGCCGGACACGGCCTTCCCCATGCGCGGCAACCTTGCCAAGCGCGAGCCTGAAATGCTGCAAAACTGGGAGGCTGCTGGCATTTATAAGGCGATCCGTGAGGCGCGTGCCGGGCGCAGCCAGTTCATCCTTCACGATGGCCCTCCCTATGCCAACGGTGACATTCACCTGGGCCACTCGGTAAACAAAATTCTCAAGGACATCATCGTCAAGTCCAAAACTTTGGCTGGCTTTGATGCCCCTTATGTGCCGGGTTGGGACTGCCACGGCCTGCCCATCGAACACAAAATCGAAACCCTGCACGGAAAACAGCTGGGCGGTGAGAAAACCCGCGAGCTGTCCCGCGCCTATGCCGCCGAGCAGGTCAAAGGCCAGATGGCCGGCTTTAAACGCCTGGGCGTGTTTGGCGATTGGGACAATCCCTACCTGACCATGAACTTTGCCAACGAAGCCGGCGAAATCCGCGCCCTGGCCAAGATTGTCGAAGCCGGTTTCGTGTTCAAGGGCCTCAAACCCGTCAACTGGTGCTTTGACTGTGGCTCGGCCCTCGCCGAAGCCGAAGTGGAATACCAGGACAAAAAATCCGACGCCATCGACGTGGCCTTCCCGGTCGATGACAGCGCCAAGCTGGCTGCCGCCTTTGGTCTTGAGCGCCTTGATAAGCCAGCGGCGGTGGTTATCTGGACCACCACCCCCTGGACCATCCCGGCCAACCAGGCCCTTAACGTCCACCCCGAGCACCAGTACGCTCTGGTGGATACCGGCGAGCGCATCCTGCTGCTGGCCGCCGAGCTGGCTGAAGATTGCCTCAAGCGCTTTGGCCTCGAGGGCACAGTGCTGGCCACCACCGAAGGTGAAAAGCTCGACCACATCGCCTTTCGCCACCCGCTCTATGGCACGGACGATTTCTACAGCCGCCTGTCGCCCATTTTCCTCGCCGATTACGTGGAAATGGACGCCGGTACCGGTATCGTCCACTCCGCCCCTGCCTACGGCGAAGACGATTTCCGCAGCTGCAAAAATCAGGGCATGACCAACGACGATATCCTGAGCCCGGTGCAGGGTGATGGCCTGTACGTTGACGACCTGCCGTTCTTTGGCGGCCTGAAGATCTGGGATGCCAACCCCAAGATCGTCGAGAAGCTCAAAGAGTCCGGCAACCTGCTGGACCACAAACGCATCACCCACAGCTACATGCACTGCTGGCGCCACAAGACCCCGGTTATCTACCGTGCCACCGCCCAGTGGTTCATCGGTATGGATATCCAAGGCGGCGACGGCAAGACCCTGCGCGAAACCGCCCTGGCTGCCATCGAAGACACCCAATTTGTACCGGCCTGGGGCAAACCGCGCCTGCACAACATGATTGCCGGCCGCCCGGACTGGTGTATCTCGCGCCAGCGCAACTGGGGCGTGCCCATTCCGTTCTTCTTGCACAAAGCCAGCGGCGAGCTGCACCCCAACACCCTGGGGCTGATGGAAGACGTGGCCAAACTGGTGGAAGAGCAGGGCATTGAAGCCTGGTTCCAACTGGACCCCAAAACCCTGCTGGGGGATGAGGCCGACCAGTACGAGAAAATTTCCGACACCCTGGACGTGTGGTTTGACTCCGGCACCACCCACTGGCACGTGCTGCGCGGCTCCCACCCCATGGGCCACCAAACCGGCCCTATCGCCGACCTGTACCTGGAAGGCTCTGACCAGCACCGTGGCTGGTTCCACTCTTCCTTGCTGACCGGCTCCGCCATCGACGGCCACGCGCCTTATAAAGCGCTGCTGACCCATGGCTTTACCGTGGATGCCCAGGGCCGCAAGATGTCTAAATCCCTGGGTAACGTGGTTGCGCCCCAGAAGGTGATGGATACCCTGGGCGCCGACATCCTGCGCCTGTGGGTGGCTTCCACCAACTACAGCGCTGAGATGACCGTCTCTGACGAAATCCTCAAGCGCGCCGCCGATGCCTATCGCCGCATCCGCAACACCGGCCGCTTCCTGCTGGCCAACATGAGCGGCTTTAACCCCGAGACCGACTTGGTGGCGTTGGACGACATGGTGGCCCTGGACCGCTGGATGGTCAGCCGCGCTGCCAAGGTGCAAGCAGAGATCACCCAGGCTTACAACGACTACCAGTTCCACCTGGTGTATCAAAAGCTGATGCACTTTTGCTCCATTGAGCTGGGCAGCTTCTACCTGGATGTCATCAAAGACCGCCAGTACACCGCCAAGAGCGACTCCAATGCGCGGCGCAGCTGTCAAAGCGCGCTGTACCTCATCTGCGAGGCGCTGGTGCGCTGGATGGCGCCGGTACTGAGCTTTACCGCCCAGGAGATCTGGGAAGCCATGCCCGGCAAGCGCGGCCAATACGTGTTTACCGCCGAATGGTTTGACGGCCTGGCCGGTGTGGATGACGTTGCCAAACTGGGCGACGAGTTCTGGCTTGAGCTGCTGACCGTGCGTGACGAAGTGAACAAAGCCCTGGAGCTGGCCCGTAAAGACGGCCTTATCGGTGGCCCGCTGGATGCCAGTGTTACCCTTTATTGCGCCAACGAGCTTAAAGAGCGCCTGGCGGCCCTGGGTGACGAGCTGCGTTTTGCGCTGCTTACCTCCGGCGCCAAACTGGACACCGGCAGCAACGATGCTGCCTGGCAAAGCACTGAGCTGGCCGGTTTTGCGGTGCTGGTGGAAAAAGCCGAAGGCGAAAAATGCGAGCGCTGCTGGCACTACCGCCTGGATGTGGGCCAAAACCCCGCCCACCCCACCATCTGCCTGCGCTGCGTCAGCAACGTGGACGGTGAAGGCGAGGAGCGTCACTTCGTATGATGTCCAGTGGCCTTCGTTGGCTGTGGTTGACGGTGGTGGTTATCGCCGTTGATCTCGCCACCAAATACGCGGTGCTGGCCAACTTTGCGCTCTATGAGCGCAAAGTCATGACCGGCTTTTTCAACCTGGTATATGTGCGTAACTACGGCGCCGCCTTCTCGTTTTTGAGCGATGCCGGCGGCTGGCAGCGTTGGTTCTTTACCGGCCTTGCCATTGCCATCTGTGTGGCACTGCTGGTGTGGATGCGCCGCCTGCCGGCCAAGGACTTCCTGCAGGCCGGCGGCAGCGCGCTCATTATCGGCGGAGCCCTGGGCAACCTGTACGACCGCATGGTGCACGGTTTTGTGGTGGATTTTCTCGACTTCCACCTGGGCCAATGGAGCTGGCCGGCGTTTAACGTAGCGGATTCTGCTATTTGTGTCGGTGCCATATTGCTGGTACTGGCCTCTTTCAAAAAAGACGACAAGGCAAAATGAGCAATTCCATCACCGCAAGCAGTGAAGTGATCATGCACTTCACCATCAAGCTCAGCGACGGCAGCGCCGCCGATAGCACCAAAATGAGCGGCAAGCCCGCCAAATTCCGTATGGGTGACGGCAGCCTGACCGAGAATTTCGAGACCTGCCTGCTGGGCCTGACCGCCGGCGAGCAAAAAAGCTTTGTGCTGGAACCCAAAGATGCCTTTGGCGAACCGAACCCGGACAACATCTATCATGTGGACCGGACCAAGTTTGCCGACGAGGTGCCGGAAGAGGGCGCTGTGATGCTGTTCGAACAGCCCAATGGCGCCGAGATCCCTGGCATCATCCGCGCCGTGGCCGGCGATTCGGTCACCGTCGATTTCAACCACCCCCTGGCAGGCCAAACCCTGACCTTTGAGGTGGAGATCCTGGAGGTTAACCCCTGATGCAAGTGCTCCTCGCCAACCCCCGTGGTTTTTGTGCCGGGGTAGATCGCGCCATCAGTATTGTTGAGCGGGCGCTGGAACTGTTCGGTGCGCCCATCTACGTGCGCCATGAAGTGGTACACAACAAATACGTGGTGGGGAGCCTTCGCGACCGCGGCGCCGTGTTTGTGGACGAGCTGGTTGAGGTGCCGGATGACGCCATCGTTATCTTCAGTGCCCACGGCGTATCCCAGGCGGTACGTGACGAAGCCAAAGGCCGTGGCTTGCGGGTGTTCGATGCCACTTGCCCGCTGGTAACCAAGGTACATATGGAAGTGGCCCGTGCCTCCAAAAAAGGCATGGAGACCATTCTGATTGGCCACGCCGGCCACCCGGAAGTGGAAGGCACCATGGGCCAGTACCACAGCCCGGATGGGGGGATCTACCTGGTGGAATCCCCCGCCGATGTGGCCACCCTGGCGGTAAAAGATCCGGCAAACCTGTGCTTTGTCACCCAGACCACCTTGTCGGTTGACGACACCTCTGACGTGATTGATGCGCTGCGTTCACGCTGGCCTGAAATTGAAGGCCCCCGTAAGGACGATATCTGTTATGCCACCCAAAACCGCCAGGATGCGGTGCGGGCCCTGGCGCATCAGGCCGAGGTGGTGCTGGTGGTGGGCGCCAAGAACTCCTCTAACTCCAATCGCCTGCGTGAACTGGCCGAGAAGGTAGGTGCTCGCGCTTACCTTATCGACACCGCTCAGGATATCGAGCAGTCCTGGCTGGAGAACGTTAACGCGGTTGGGGTAACGGCAGGCGCGTCAGCGCCGGAGATCCTGGTGCAGCAGGTTATTGAAAAGCTGAAAAGCTGGGGCGGCGCCGATGTGGTGGAAACCCAGGGCCGGGAAGAGAACATCGTCTTTGCGGTACCGGCCGAATTGCGCTGAACTAGGCATTATAATTTAGCATTATTGAGATGTCGCCTTTATGGCGACATTTTTTTGCCTGAATGTTAAAGCGCTGGTAAATTAGCCGTCGCACATAAAAAAACATAAACCTTGCTTGCTAGGAGAAAGACAGTGTTTGAGGGAACCTGTCGTCAACGCTCCAAGGGTTTTTCACTGCTGGAAGTGCTGGTTGCACTGGTTGTATTGAGTTTCGGCATTCTTGGTGCCGTGGCCATGCAACTGGCGGCCAAGCGCGGCAGCTTTGGCGCCCTTGAACGCACCCAGGCCATGAACCTGGCTAACGACTATATCGAGCGCGCGCGCAGCAATCCGCTCACCATAGCCGCTTACGCCGGTACCATGGGCTATCAGCAGAATATTGCCACCTCTTCCGGCTGCAGCCGGGCATCCACCTGCGACAGCGCCGCCCTGGCCGTTTGGGACAAATACCAATGGCACCGCGAATTGCTGGGGGGCAGCACCACCGAAGGCGGCAACAACCTTCCCCTTTTGCAAAGTGCCGTGGGCTGCGTGGCGGTCGCCAACAACATGATCACCGTGACGCTGTCCTGGCAAGGTACAGAAGCCTCAACCGACGGCGCCATTGATAACACCTGCGGCACGGCCTCTACCCGGCGTCGCCAGGTACAAGTGACGAGCGTGGTGTGGTGATGAAGCAGCGCGGTTTTTCTCTTATCGAATTGATGATCGCCATGACCCTGGGCCTGGTGATGGCAGCAGCCATCTCGGCGGTGTTCGTGGCATCAAAAAGAGGCGTACGCTCCACCGAGCAGGTGGGGGAGCTACAGGAAAACGCCAGTTTTGCCCTGCGCCTTATCAGCGAAGATTTGCGCCAGGCCAACATGCTGGGGCCGATGACCGGCACCCCGCTTATTATCAACACCAACACCGAGCTCAACGGCGTTACGGTGCAAGGCGCCAGTGACTGCCTGGGTGGCGGCGTGAACAATGCTTCCTTGCCTCGGGACACGGCCCCTGCCGGCAGCTTTTTGATGCTCTGGGGCGGTATTGCCGCCAATGGCGTGATGACCTGCCTGGGTAGCACTGCCATCAATGGCACTGATATTTTGCAAGTTAAACGCCTGGCCGGGCCCGTGGCCACCGCTGCCACTTGGCAGACCGGCAAGGTATATCTGCTGGCCAACAACAACAACGCCCGTTTCTGGCTGGGTAGCACCGCCGCCGATTTTGTGGCGCCGCCCATTACCAACGGCGAGTATTGGCCGTATCTGCACCACGTCTATTACTTGGCCAATGAGGTGCGTGGCACGACTACGGTGCCGGTGCTTAAAAGGCGCTATCTCAGTGCCAGTGCCAGCGACTGCTCGCCGGGCGTGGCACCTTGCATGGCCGATGAAACCCTGGTTGAAGGGGTAGAGCGTTTCCACATCCTCTATGGCATCGACACCGATGACGATGCCATGCCCAACTTCTACGCCAGCGCTGACAACGTGACCGACGCCGACTGGATAGGCTCTGATGGCCAACGAGTGGTCTCGGCGCGCATTTATGTGCTGGTGCGTACCGTGCGCGAGGACAGCAACTACACCTCGGCAGTCAGTTACACCCTTGGCGATCAAGCCGCTTATACCCCGGGCGATCATTTCCGGCGGCTGCTGTTGCAGACCACGGTAACCTTGCCTAACCCTCAGTACCTGCAAGTCGGTCTATAGAGGTGCCTATGCGAAACCAGCAATCCGGTTTGGTACTTTTTGTCGCGCTGATCTTCTTGTTGATCATCACCATTCTCGGGGTGGCGCTGCTGTCTAACAGCGCCATGGATGCCAAGATGGCCGGGGCTGTCAGTGACAGAACCGACGCCTTGCAAGCCGGCAACGGTGTGTTGGGGGACGTAATGAAAAACGCCAACACCTCCAGGGCCTTCTTACAAGACTTAACGGCCTACCCGCACCAGGTTGATACCAGTTTGACCGACAGCAGCGGCAACGCTCGCCAGGCTACGGTCGAGTTCAAGCAAGAGTCCAGCTGCCCCCGCAGCCGAAACGGTAGCAGCTCCGATGTCTTTATCTGCCGCCACTTTACTGACTCGGCCGACATTACCTTTGGGCGCCACCAGTTAGGGCAGCTCGAAGTGGTAAACGGTGTTTCGCAGCCCCTTATCTCTCCCACAGGAAGCTAAAAAATGAAAAAAACATCCTTGCTTGCTGCTTTCCTGTTAACCCTGCTGGCAGCGCCTAAGGCGCCGGCAGAAGATATTGACCTCTACGTACTGCGTAACGGTGGCCAGAGTAATTACCGGCCGCAGTTGTTGATCATCTTCGACAACTCCGGCTCCATGGCTACCCAGCTGGAAAGCGCTTTCGATTCCTATGACCCTGATACCCACTACGATCCGGTAGACTCGGCGCACCAATACCAAGATGACATCATCTACTACCTGCCCAACGGGGAGGTTAGTGACAACCTTGAAGCGCCTGATTTAGCTGACTTTGACGGTAAAAAACGCCGCTTTAATGAAATAGAGAACGGCTGCGCCGCCAGTTTAGAGCCGCTTGCCAAAGAGGGGCGTTACTCAGGGGTGGTCAAGTACATCAAGTACCAGGGCCAATCCGGCCAATGGCTGCCATTGCCGGACAACTCCGGCCTCGGTAATAAGCCGGTGGTGGACTGTCTTGATGACTTCATGAATAACGATGACACCAATGCCGACGGCTATTCCGACGGCTGGCCCCGCTATAACCCCAGCAAAAATGGCAATCCCTACACCAGCAATTACTGGCTCTATGGCAACAACGTGTATGCCGGCGACAGCGATTTTTGGAACTTCTACCGTAACCGCAACGGCTTTACCCTCTTTACTGCCAACTACCTGCGCTATCTGGCACAAATTGAGGCGGGTTGGTTAAGTGGGCCCAAATCGCGGCTGGAAGTGGCCAAAGAGGCGGTTAAAGACATTATCGCCACTGCCCCTGGCGTGAACTTTGGTTTGGTGGTGTTTAACCGCAATACCAGTTCGGATACCTCCGGTGGCCGGGTAGTACAAGCGCTGAAGCAGCGCAGCGACATGAGCGATTTTGACTCCATCGTAGAAGGCCTTGGCGCTGACACCAACACCCCCCTTTGCGAAACCACCTACGAGGTGATGCGCTACTTAAGTGGCCAAAGCGTCATTTATGGTAAGGATGGTGGCACCATGACGCCAAGGCGCGATACCACAGCAGAAAATGGCGCTGGCGTGTATTTATCGCCCTTTGGCAGCTGCCAGGAAAAAATTTATGTGGTGATGATAACCGACGGTGAGCCCACCTCGGATTCTGACGCCAACTATGCGGTCAGCCACCTTGAGAACATTGGCAGCTCTTATACGGCGAACCGCACTACCACTTGGTTGCCGGCCTTGGCTGGCTGGATGCATGACAACGACCTCAACAGCTCCCTTGCCGGTAAGCAGAGCGTCGATTTTTATACCATCGGTTTTGCCCTGGATGACGGTGACGATGCCGAGCCGATTCTGACCGAAGCGGCGGCCAGAGGCGGTGGTGAGTATTTCTCTGCCAAGAAGGCGTCCGAGCTTAGCGGCGCGTTGCAAAAGGTGGTGGCAGAGGTGTCGACCAAATCGGCCGCCTTTACCTCGCCTTCTATTGCGGCCAACAACTTTGACCGTACCCGTTCCCTCGATTCGGTGTATTACGCCATGTTCCTGCCGTCAGCAGGCCCCCATTGGCTGGGTAACATCAAGAAATTGCATGTAACCAACGATGACGACATCGAGGACGTGAATGGTCTGTCTGCCATCACTGCATCGGGTGATATCGACGAGAGCGCAACTACCTATTGGAGCTCCGATAAGGACGGTAATAAAACCGAATCGGGCGGTATCAACGAGCAATTGGTTGCCCAGGCCGCAAATGGGGACCGCCACTTGCTGACCAATGGCAGTAGCGGCCTGGTGGCCTTGACCAAGAGTAACCTGCAAAACATTGCCGGCGGTGAAAGTGAGCTGGCGGCGGTGATGGATACCAGCGCCGATAACATTCAGAGCACCCTCGACTGGCTTTACGGCTATGACGTGGACGATGACAACGGCAATGGCAGTACCACCGATATCCGTAACGTGATCCTGGGTGACCCGCTGCACTCCAAACCGCTGGCCATTAACTATGGCGGTGCCAACAACACCAGCGATGTTCGCCTGCTGGTGGGTACCAACCAAGGGGCGGTTCACATGTTCAAGGATGAAGGCGACACCGCCAGTGAAAGCTGGGCCTTCTTCCCTTATCAAGAACTCTCCAAAGCCTATGCGCTGCGTGTAAACAGCGAAGACACCGGCAAGATTTACTCCATGGACGGTTCACCTTCTGCCTATGTCTACGACAAAGACGACGACGGCGTTATCGAACCGGCTGATGGCGACAAGGTCTGGGCCTATATCGGCCAGCGCCGTGGCGGTAATGCTTACTACGGATTGGATATCAGCACCCCTGACAGCCCTTCGCTGCTGTGGCGTATTGATAACCAGACTCCGGGTTTTGGCGAGTTGGGCGACACTTGGTCAACCCCGGTTATTACCAAAATCCCAGGGCATACTGGCCCGGTGGTCATAGTGGGTGCAGGTTACGATTCGGTGAGCGACAGCGGTGACCCAACTACCGCCACCAAGGGCCGTGGCATCTACATTATTGATGCCCAAACCGGCGCCCTGGTGTGGAGCGCAACCCCGGCCGATACCAGTGGCACTAACCTGCACGTGGCGTTCCCGGCCTCCATTCCCAATAAAATTGCCACCCTCGACAGCGATGGCGACGGTCTGGTAGACCGCCTCTATGCCAGCGACGTAGCCGGTAATGTCTGGCGTGTGGATATGCCTTCGGCCTCGCCCTTTAGCACCAGTAAACCCTGGACGGTATACAAATTTGCCAGCCTGGGTGGTAGCGGCAGCACCGATAGGCGCCTTTATCAGGCGCCCACCATAGTGCAAACCCAATACACCCAGACGGTGACCACCAGTTACACCGATGGCGAAGGCCAGGAGCAGCAAGTGGTGACAACCCAGGTGCTGCCTTACGATGCGGTGGTTATCGGTACGGGTAAAAGGCCCGACCCTATGGGTACCGATGTAACCGACGAGCTGTTTGCGCTTCGTGACACCAATATCGTGACCCGCTCGGTAACGACCAGTAACACCCCGACGGCACTGACCATCAGTAATCTCTATGACATGTCCAACCAGCCTTTTAGCAGTAACTTGAGCGACACCGAGTTGCAGACCCAAGAACTGGCCCTGGGCAACGCTGATGGTTGGTATCTGACCTTGAGCCATACCGGTGAGAAGTCACTGTCGACCCCCATCGTGGTTAATGGCGTGGCGTACTTTACTACCTATACGCCGCCTGCGTCGGTGACCGACAGTTCTGAGAGCTGTCTTGCCGAAGGCATGGGCCGCTTGTATGCACTTGATCTGCACCACGCCTTTAACGCCTACAACTGGGGCGTGGTGGAGATACCAGGCAAGCTGCCCGATACCCCGGTTATCCACGCCGGTGAAAATGCCAACGGCGACAGTGTTATCCGCATCTTCGGTATCGGGCGGGTAGACACCGGCGATGGGAGTGGTGAAACCAAACCGACCCTGCCGGTTAACATGTCCATGGACGCCGACCGGATCTATTACTACGTGGGTGAGAAGTGATGAGCAGCAGGGCAAAAGGCTTCACCCTGATCGAGTTGATGGTGGCGGTGGTGGTGGTGGGGATCATCTCGGCCATCGCTTATCCCAGTTATATCAATTACCTGGCCAAGTCGCGCCGCGCCGAGGCTCAGACCGAGCTGATGCGCTTGGCCAGCTTGGAAGAGCAGTACCGCATCGATCATCGTACCTATGTCAGCGATCTCACCAAGCTTGGTGCCAGCGGCAGCACCTACACCGTGGCCAAAGGGGCTTTTACCATTTCTGCCAATGGCGCCACCGACAGCTTGACCCTGACCGCGACGGCCTCTTCTGACCAATCCGGGAAAGACCCTGATTGCGCCGTGATGACCGTCGATGAAACCGGTAAGAAAGCGGCCAAGAACAGCAGCAATGGAGGTTCAAATGGGTGTTGGTAAATGGGCGTTGTTGCTGGTGGCGGGGCTGGCGGGTTCTGCCCAGGCGGAACAGAACGTCGAGTACAAATGTTTTGTCGAGCTAAATGGCAAAACCCCTTTTGTGGCTCACTTTGTACTCAGCAAAACCAAGGCCAAGTCCCTGGCCTTTTCGTTGCCCTACACCAAGCTTCATATGGCTGGCTCACCCACGGTGAGCAAAGTGCACGAATGCGTTGAAGCCAGCCAAAGCTTTTCTTCCAATGCGGCACGCAAGCAGGAAAAAGAGCAGGTCTTTTAAGTGCAGGAAATGGGGTTGCCGTTGAGGTCGTCGCGTTTACCGTTGTGGTCGTCGTCCTCGGCAACCCTGCTGCGCCCGGTCTTGGTCACGATAACCCCGTTGTAAAGGCTGCTGTCGTCCCCTTCGCAGATGCGGATGGTACCGGCGTTGGTCGTCAACATGCCATCGGCCCCGAAGCGGATGCTGGTTTGGGCATACACCCGCTGGTAGCTCACCGCTTCCAGTGTCAGCAATACCTCTTCGTCATTGCCCTTGCTGCCATTGCCGTCACTGTCGACAAAGGCGCTCAGCTCACCACTCCAGTTGTTGGAACAGGCGCCATTGACCAGCGGGCAAACAATGACCGGCATCTGGTAGTTAAGGGCGTGGTGGCGGGCTGTGACCAGCATCGATTGCAGTTGGCTGGCGTCGGAACCCAGTTGGTTGTCCCTGAAAAAGCGGCTGAGTGACGGATAACTGATGGTGACCAGAATACCGGCTACCACCAGCGTTACCATCAGCTCGACAAGCGTGAATCCTCTTTCCCTCATGAAGTGCCTCTGATTATCTGTATTGGCAGCTCCATGTTAACAAAAGGTAGCCCTCGCGCGCCTAGTTTTTCCAACAGCTGGCGGGCAGGCGATTGTCGCTTTGGTCGACGGTCAGGGTGGTGCAATTGGTATCTGCCTGCTGGCTGCCCGTGGCCACCGCCTGCAAGGTATATGTGGAAACCCCCACATTGGATACGGTAACGGTGTAGTGCTTGCTGGTCAGGCCGCCTAATTGCGCCAGGGTAGCAAAGGCGTTGTTTTTCACCCGATAGCTTTCCTGAGACAACTGCAATTTGAGTAACTCGCCTTCGATATCGGTGCGATTGGCTTCAAGAACATAACGCTGATAACTGGGGTAGGCGATACCTGCCAAGATGGCCAGAATCGCGATGACGATCATCAATTCCAACAATGTCACACCCAGCATTCTCTTCATCAGTTGTCCCTTAAAGGCTCGTCTATACTCTTGGAAAAAACTATAGGTCACAACCGGGAGACGAGCGGTGAAACACGCTGACAGACAACCGGGATTTACCTTGCTTGAATTGCTTATCACCATTGTGTTGCTAGGGATCCTGGCCAGTATTGCCGTGCCTTCCTTTAAGTCCGTTATTAAACAGCGGCAACTGGCGCAGGCGGCCGAAACCTTGAGAACACAATTGCTGCTGGGTAAAAGTGAGGCGATCCGGCTTAATAAAGATCTGCGCTTTTTCCTGTCGGCACATTCCACCTCCGCCGATGCCCCTTGGTGTGCCGGGGTAACCAGTGTCAGCATCACCGATGGCGATGATTGTGACTGCGCCTTTTTTCTCGGCAATGCGGTCAGCTCTGGCCAATGCACATTGGATGGCAGCACGGCACGGGCTGTACTGCCGCAAGATCTCAAAGGCGTAACAGTCTACGCCAGCCCTTCGGATAACCTTTTTGTGCTCAACGCCCGTAATCGCGGCGCGGAAGCGGGCAACATTTGCGTCGTCGAGGATGACGACGCCAGCCAGGGCCGCTGCATTACCATCTCTTCCTTCGGCAAGATTGCCATCGTCGACAACATCGGGAGCTGCTCCTCATGCCCCTGACTTCAAGAATGCGGCAAACCGGTATGACGCTGGTCGAGCTGATGGTCGCCATGTCCATGGGGCTGGTGGTTATCTTGGCAGCAACCACTTTGTTTTCTGCCACTGTGGGGGCCAGTTCCATCTCGGCGCGGATGACGGTGCTGCGCAGCGATCTCAACATCGTCGCCAACATGATCACCTCCGATCTGCGCCGTGCCGGCTATACCGCCGATGCCACCGATGCCTTTGGGAAAGCGGCCTGCACTAGCGACTACGAAACCAATTGCCCCTTCGCCTTTAAAGCCAGCCGGGACATCACCAGCAGTTGCGTGGTGGCACGGATGGACAGCAATGACAACGGCGCCTTGGACGTCAATAAAGACGAAGTCCGTGGCTATCTCTTTGACAATCAGATGGTGCACTTTGTCACCAGTTGGAACGGTGCGCCGGGGTGCAGTGCCGTCAATACCAAAGAGGCCATGGCCCTGCCTGACGACCTTACGGTGAACGCGCTCACTTTCACTTATCAGTCCGGCGCCACCGGTACCGGTATCCGCTCGGTGCTGGTCTCCATCAGTGGCTACAACGGCAGGACCCCGGAGCTGAAGATGACCATCAGCCAGGAAGTGAGGCTGCGCAATGACGACATCTAATTCCCGCGGCTTTGTGACCTTGACCATCACCCTCATCATCATGGTGATGGCGGTTGGGGTTGCGGTGTTTACGGCCCGCAACAAGGTGACCGAGAACCGCATTCTGCTAAATGAAATTCGCCACGAGCAGGCTTTTGAAGCGGCCGAGAGCGGCCTGGAATACGCCCTTGCCAGGCTTCGTAAAGACGCAACGGTTGGGGCCCTTGGTTTTACCATGACCAACGCCAACGTCTCGGGCGCGCAGACGACCTTCTCGGTAACTTCGGTGGAAGATTCGGTCGCGTTCACCAGCACTTCGGGGGAAAGCGTGATTTACCCCATCGCCCGCCTCACGGCCAGCGGCAGCTCCCAGGACAATTCCACCACCGAGACCCATCTTGAGACGGTGGTCGTTACCCCCATCGTCACCGTAGGGCCAACGTCACCGCTGACAGTAGGGGGCAACATGACAGTTGGCGGCTCTTTTAGCGTGGCTGCCAACCCAAATGGCAGCGGCCGTGGCGTGCCGGTGTCCATTTGGATGAAAGAACCGGTGGATTTAAGCGGCAGCGTTAAAACCTGTGGCCAGCAGGAGTGGAATGGCGGGGATTGCACCTCGGCCATCTATTCCTCCAAGAATAATCCCGGTATCGATATCGTCGATAACGACCCCAGTTTCCCCAGCGATTTGTTTGCCTACGTGTTCGGTTACAGCAGCGCCAATTGGCAGGATGTGAAAAGCGATGCTTCTTACCTCCTGACCAGTTGCAGCAGCCTAACCGGCAGCGAAACCGGGCTTATCGTGGTGGAGGGCGATTGCGATCTTAAAGCCAACATTGGCTCGCAAACCAACCCGGCATTGATACTGGTGGTGGACGGCGACCTGACGCTAAACGCCAACAAAAACTACTACGGGGTAATTTTCAGCTTCCATACCGACCCCAGCGTCAGTACCAGCCTCAAGGCTAACGGTACCGCTGAAATGAACGGTGCCCTGCTTGCCAACCACGATGTGGATATTTCCTCAGGCACCTTTGGGGTCCGCTTTGACGAACTGGCATTGGGCAATGTGAAAACCGGTAGCGCCTTCCAACGGGTTTGGCGCCTGCCCGGCAGTTGGAGAGATTGGCAATGAACGGGCGTAATCGAGGTTTTGGGCTGATAGAAGTGATGGTGGCCATTGCGGTCATTGGTATCGGTGTCACTGGCCTAGTGGTGCTGCAAAAGACCTTCTTGCGCAGTAGCAGTGAAAACATGAACCGCAGTGTGGCCATGGAGCTGGCCAAGTCAAAGCTGGAGGACTTTAGGCGTTTTGACGATGTAGTCTCCGGTACCGCTAACTATGTGGATATTGTCAGCGGCAATGACACCGTGGCTGTTGGCGGCCAAAACTACAGCCGCACCTGGGGTATTACCGACCTTTATTACGACAAAAGCACCAACAGTTGGTCCACGGTAATGCCCAATGGCGCTGTGTCCTCCGACCAAAAACTGGTGGCCATCAATGTCAGTTGGAGTAATGTCGATGGCACGGAGTCGGTAGCCCTTAATTCATCCCTTTCAGCCAGCTCCACAGCGGAGAAAAAACAATCGCTGGACCCAACCCCCAGCTCAGCCGGCCCTCAGGTTGCTTACACCCCTGGGCAAGCGCCTGATGTTATCGCCTTGAACCTTAATACCGCCGGCCAGGGAAACAAGCGAGAAACCAGCAAACCCTTGCCGGAGGTTATCAAACAGGGCAACAGCACCCTGGTCAAATTCGATACCGTGACCTACAAACCCAACAGTACCACGCTGATACGGGAAGACTTTGCCACCATCAACTGTGAGTGTTCCTTACTGGCCAGTACGGCCCAGGTCTACACGCCGTTTCGCTCCAAGCCTGATCTTAATGACGATGGCACTGTTAACGAACATCAGGTGATAGTGGAAGACGGTACGCTGCTGAGCAAAAGCTCCGGCACACCCTCTACCAACAACGCATCCAGCTATTGCACCGTGTGCTGCGCCAACCACTTCGATGCTGCCAGCGGCGGCTACCCGGGGTTTGACCCGGACCGGACCAGCCCCCATTCCCACTACCGTTTTAACAGCACCAGTTACAACACCTTTAACGCGTCCACCTTCAGCGGCTCCAATTTTGCCTTGGCAACCAGTGGTAACTACCTGGAAGCTTGCCGTTTGCTACGGGTCGATGGTTACTACCGTGTTACCCAGGACTGGCGGCTGATTGACTTGGTGATGATGCGTAAAGATTGGTTGGAAAGCGCTGCCAATCAAACGGCTTACCAGACCTATGTGCTGGCCAAGGTTAAGGATTTCATTACCGGCAGCAGCACCGCTGACAGAAATAGCCTGCGAGACACGGTTTCGCCCGACGGGCTGCTTATCAGTGGCTCAGGGGTGACCCAACTGATGGCCCGGGGGATTTATGTGGATTACCTGGACGCCCAGGACATTGCTTACCTGAGCTCAATCATCAACGGCAGTGACAGCGACTGGCCATCCCTGGTGCCATTTTACGACGTGAACCTGACATTGCTGGCGGATTGGAAGATACCCTCTGGGAGCGGATTGTCGGTCACCAATGAAAGCATTCAGTCGGTGGATTCCGACCCCAGCTCCGACTACTACGGTACTTATAGCCGCGGCGCATTAACCGTTGCCAACAGCTCCAGTGGTAGCGTTGCGGTGCGGGCCAGAAAGGGCAACACCGGTATTACCGGCTCCCTGCCAACCGATGAATCCGACGCCACCCAATACCTTGAAGACAGCCTGGTAGTGTCGTTAACCGGCGCTTCCAGTGCTGTCAAAGGCAGCTTGGTGTGCCGGGTGATGAAAAGCTCCGGTAACGCCACGACCGATTGCGACAACAGTATTCCCGAGGCTGCCACCATTGTGGCGGTCAACAGCGCTACCGGCGCGGCGGATCCGGACATTCAATGTTCGGTGGTGAGCGCCGGCGGTAACAACGCCAAGCCTGCATACAGCTGCACCGGTTTTAGTAGTAGTTGGGTGGGCCAGCTTAACTTCAGCTACACCGGCTTTACCTTCAAGCCGACCAGCGTGTCGGTAAACATCGCTACCCAGGCCGATGCCAATGGCATTGTGGCCGGTGGAACCGTTACCATGTGCTCGGCGCAGGTGGTTGCCAATAACAAGTGCAACTGATGTTGTTGCGACCTCTGCTGAGCCGTTATGCTGAGCAAAAGCGATTTAGGTATCGGGTGTATCGATGAAAAAAATTGAAGCCATTATCAAGCCTTTCAAACTGGACGACGTTCGCGAGGCGCTGGCGGAAGTGGGCGTCAATGGCATGACGGTTTGTGAAGTAAAGGGTTTTGGCCGCCAGAAAGGGCATACCGAGCTTTATCGTGGCGCCGAGTACATGGTGGACTTTCTGCCGAAAGTGAAAGTGGAGCTTATTGTGCAAGACGATGAGCTAGAGCGCTGTATCGATGCCATCATGCAGACGGCGCAGACCGGCAAGATCGGTGACGGTAAGATCTTCGTGACCGATGTGGTGCGGGTTATCCGGATCCGAACCGGTGAAGAGAACGAAGAAGCGATATAAAAAAAGCGGCCATCAGGCCGCTTTTTTCATCTTACCAGCGAGTTATTCGGGTAGTTGGCTTTGAGCACCGCCAAGGCGTTTTGCTTAAGCTCGTTGATACCCAGCTCGTCATAGCAATTGACCAGCAGTTCCAAAGCACGTTCCTGAGCCTCGGTGCCTTTGTAGTCATCAACCACGCTTTGCGCGCGGTTGGCGGCAGCTACCCAGGCTTTGCGTTTCACATAGTAACGGGCGACAGCCAGCTCGTAGTTGGCTAGGCGGTTTTTCAAGAACACCATGCGCTGTTTGGCATCGGCCGCGTACTTGGAGTTTGGGAAACGCTTGAGCAGGTTGGAAAAATCTTCAAAAGCCTGGCGCGAGCTGGAAGGGTCCTTATCGGTCCGGTCTACCCACAGCAGTTCTTGGAAGAAGTTGTGGTCCATGGCCATGTGGTTGAGGCCACGCATGTAGTAGGCATAATCCAGATCGGCATGTTGCGGATTGAGCTTGGTAAAGCGGTCAATAACCGAAATGGCCGAGGCGAAGTCGCCCTGCTTGTAGTAGCCATACATCAGGTCAAGCTGCACCTGGTGGGAGTAGGGGCCAAAGGGGTAACGGGAGTCCAGACCCTCAAGCAATTGGATGGCTTTGCTGTAGTTGCCCAATGCCAGCGCTGACTCGGCACCTTCAAAGCTTTGCTGCGGCGAGCTCTGCTTAGCCTTTTCATCTTCGTCTTTGTGGCTGGCGCAACCACTCAGGGCTAGCCCCAGGGTTAACAGCAGGGTGAGGCAGCGTCCTTTTGTCATCATCATTCGTGGTTATTTCCCATACCTTGTCTCAAAGGCACTGTGATGTGTGCCAAAGGGGAGTAAACTATATCTCTTTTGGCGCATTCTAACCCAGTACCCTGTCATGTCACAGGGGCGACAATGAGTCATCTATGCGTGAAGTTATTGAATTAAGTGCTCAGGCCCGGCCCGAGCACCTTGGTCATCGCTTGGATCAGGTTTTGGCCGATTTGTTCCCTGATCATTCCCGGTCAAGGCTAAAAGAATGGATCCTTGCTGGCAATGTCCGTGTTGACAGTCAGGTGATAGACAAGCCCCGGCACAAGTTGCTTGGCTTGGAAGTGATTGATGTTAATGCAGAAGTTGAAGCTGATGAGCGTTTCCAGGCCGAAGCTATCGACCTGAATATCGTCTTTGAAGACGAACACATTTTGGTGATCAATAAACCGGCCGGCCTGGTTGTGCACCCCGGTGCCGGCAATGCCGACGGTACGTTGCTCAACGCCTTGTTGCATCACAGCCCTGAGATTGGTGTGGTGCCTCGGGCCGGTATTGTGCACCGCCTGGATAAAGACACTACCGGTCTGATGGTGGTGGCGAAAACCCTGGCTGCCCAAACCCATCTGGTGGAAAAGCTCCAGGCTCGCGACATCACCCGTGAGTACGAGGCCCTGGCCATCGGTTTGATGACAGCTGGCGGCAGCGTGGACGCCCCCATTGGCCGCCACCCCACCAAGCGTACCCATATGGCGGTAGTGCGAGACGGCAAACCGGCAGTGACCCATTACCGGGTCGCCGAGAAGTTTCGTTTGCATACCCGTTTGCGGTTGCGCCTGGAGTCCGGCCGTACCCACCAAATAAGGGTGCATATGGCCCATATTGGCCATCCGCTGGTGGGAGACCCGCTCTATGGCGGCCGCAGCCGGTTGCTGAAAGGGACCGACCCTGACACCCAGGACAAGCTGCGTCTCTTCCCTCGCCAAGCGCTGCATGCCGCCCGCCTGATGCTCGAGCACCCGATAACTGGCGAGGACATGAGCTGGGAGGCTCCGGTGCCACAAGACATGCTGGGCCTTTACGACCTGCTCCGCGACGACTTGGCAAGCCATGGCAATTAATGCCATCAAAGGCTTCTTCCCTGATGGGGTGGAAGCCTTTTTTACAGACCGCCTGGAAGGGGTCAGCCAAGGGCCTTATGGCGGCTTTAACCTCGGCAGCCATGTAGGGGATGTTCCCTCCCGTGTTGCTTACAACCGCTACATATTGCAGCGAGCCTGCGGTTTTGAGCGCCAACCGCTGTGGCTAAACCAAGTCCACGGCACGGCAGTGCAGCAAGACGCCTATCCGGTACTCGGTTGCGCCGATGCCGCCGTAACCCAAGAGCTGGGTTTGCCGCTTGCCATCATGACCGCCGATTGCCTGCCGGTACTCTTTGCTAGCCGCGATGGCAGCGTGATTGGCGCCGCCCACGCCGGTTGGCGGGGGCTCGCTGGCGGCGTATTGGAAGCCACCGTTGAAAAACTCGCCGCGGCTCCAACAACGCTTTTGGCCTGGCTTGGGCCTTGTATCGGTGCCGGGGCTTTTGAAGTGGGCCCTGAGGTACGCGAGGCTTTTATCCGGCAACACCCTGACGACGGCGCTGCCTTCAAGGCGGGGCGGGGCGACAAATACCTGGCCGACCTGCAGCAACTGGCCGCCAACCGGCTGCAACGTTTGGGCCTAGTCGAGATGGCTCGTGAGCCTGCCTGCACCTTTGACGACGCCGAACATTACTTTTCCTACCGCCGCGAAGCGGTCACCGGGCGAATGGCTTTTGTGATCTGTCGCAAAAGCTGACTTGAAAGTTCGGGGTTAAGCTCCCACATAAAAGGCATCTGATTCACTAGGAGGCCCAGATGCATCCCGAACGTTTTACCAGTAAATTCCAACTGGCCCTGTCCGATGCCCAATCCCTGGCACTGGGTCGCGACAACCAGTTTATCGAACCTGCCCATTTGATGATGGCGCTGCTTAATCAAGACAGCAGCGTGGTCAAACCTTTGTTCAGCCAGAACAAGGTGGATTTCAATCGCTTCCGTTCCGAGCTTGGCCAAGTGCTGGAGAAATTCCCGCAAGTCGAGGGTACAGGCGGCGATGTGCAAGTCTCCCGCGCCCTGGCCAATCTGCTGAACCTTTGTGACAAGCTGGCCCAAAAGCGCAAAGACAAGTTCATCTCTTCCGAGCTTTTTATCCTGGCGGCCCTTGAAGACCAAGGCGAGCTGGGTGAGCTGCTGCGTAAACACAACCTCACCAAACCCAAGGTGGAGCAGTCTATCGAGCTGCTGCGTGGCGGCCAGAAGGTGGACGATCCCAACGCCGAAGACACCCGCCAGGCGCTGGAGCGCTACACCGTTGACCTCACCGAGCGGGCAGAGCAGGGCAAGCTTGACCCCGTCATCGGCCGTGACGAAGAAATTCGCCGCACCATCCAGGTGCTGCAGCGCCGCACCAAGAACAACCCGGTGCTGATCGGCGAGCCCGGTGTGGGTAAAACCGCCATCGTAGAAGGCCTGGCCCAGCGCATCGTCAACGGTGAAGTGCCGGAAGGCCTTAAAAACAAAAGGGTGTTGTCCCTAGACCTTGGGGCGCTGCTGGCCGGCGCCAAATACCGCGGCGAATTCGAAGAGCGTTTAAAAGCGCTGCTCAACGAGCTGGCCAAGGAAGAAGGGCAAATCATCCTCTTTATTGATGAGCTGCATACCATGGTTGGCGCCGGTAAGGCCGATGGCGCCATGGATGCCGGCAACATGCTCAAACCGGCCTTGGCCCGTGGCGAGCTGCATTGTGTGGGCGCCACCACCCTCGACGAATATCGCCAATACATTGAGAAGGACGCCGCTCTTGAGCGCCGCTTCCAAAAAGTGCTGGTGGAAGAACCCAGCGTCGAGGACACCATCGCGATTTTGCGTGGCCTTAAAGAGCGCTACGAAATTCACCACAGCGTCGAGATAACTGACCCGGCTATTGTTGCGGCAGCCACCTTGTCGCACCGGTACATTACCGACCGCCAACTGCCCGACAAGGCCATCGACCTTATCGACGAAGCGGCGTCCAGCATCCGCATGCAAATCGACTCCAAACCGGAGGAGATGGACCGCCTCGAACGGCGGATGATCCAGCTGAAGTTAGAGCGTCAGGCACTGACCAAAGAAACCGATGACGCGTCGAAAAAGCGCCTAGGGTTGCTGGAAGAAGAACTGGCCGAACTCGACACCCGCTTTGAAGAGCTGGACGAAGTCTGGACGGCGGAGAAAGCGGCGCTGTCCGGTACCCAACAAATCAAGGCGCAGCTTGAAGATGCGCGCCAGGAGTTGGAGATCGCCCGCCGCGCCGCCAACTACGAGCGGATGTCCGAGCTTCAGTACGGCCGTATCCCCGAGCTTGAGAAACAGCTGGATTTGGCCAGCGCCGCCGAAATGCAAGAGATGAAGCTACTCAAGCATAAGGTCAGCGATGCCGAGATAGCCGAAGTGGTGTCTCGCTCAACCGGCATTCCGGTGGCCAAGATGCTTGAAGGCGAGCGTGACAAGCTACTGCAGATGGAAGACAACCTGCACAAAAGGGTGGTGGGCCAGGAAGAAGCCGTTAGCGCCGTGGCCAACGCCATTCGCCGTAGCCGCGCCGGCCTTTCCGACCCCAACCGGCCCATCGGTTCTTTCTTATTCCTGGGCCCGACCGGGGTGGGTAAGACCGAGCTTTGTAAAGCGCTGGCAAGCTTCCTCTTTGACACCGACGACGCCATGGTGCGCCTCGACATGTCCGAGTTTATGGAAAAACACGCCGTATCGCGCCTGGTGGGCGCACCTCCGGGGTATGTGGGGTATGAGGAAGGGGGCTATCTCACCGAAGCGGTGCGTCGCCGGCCTTACTCGGTGATATTGCTCGACGAAGTGGAGAAGGCGCATCCGGATGTGTTCAACATCCTCTTGCAGGTGCTGGACGACGGTCGCCTCACCGACAGCCAGGGTCGTACCGTCGATTTTCGCAATACGGTGGTGATCATGACCTCCAACCTGGGGTCGGATCGTATCCAAGAGCATGCCAACGAAGACTACGACGTGATGAAGGCCATGGTCATGGATGTGGTAGGACAGCACTTCAGGCCGGAATTTATCAACCGGATTGATGAAACCGTGGTGTTCCATCCGCTCAGCAACAGCATTATTCGCCAAATCGCGGATATTCAGCTGGCGGGCCTTAAAAAGCGTCTGGCCGAGCGGGACTACCAGTTGTCTTTGACCGAAGGGGCGATGGATCTGTTGGCCGAAGCCGGTTTTGACCCGGTCTTTGGTGCCAGGCCGCTCAAACGGGCTATCCAGAATCGCCTAGAGAATGCCCTGGCCAACCAAATCCTTCGTGGCGCCTTGCTGCCGGGTAAACCGATCAAGGTGGATGTCAGCGAAGGGGAACTGGTGATTACCCAGTAAAGAAAGAAGCCGGCAATTGCCGGCTTCTTTGTTATTCCTTACAGGCTTCTTTTATCTGCTTTTGGTATTGCGCTATCTGCGCGGCCTTTTCTTCGTCGCTCAGCATCTTGTATTCGCCGTTGGCATCAACCTGACGTACCCGATCAAAAGTAGTAAGGGTGGCCAGGTTTTCCTTGGCTTGCTTACAGGCGCTTTTCAGTTGCTGCTGCAACTGGGCCAATTGATCGTCATGGGCACTTGGCTGATCGGTTTGGGCGGCGGCCTTGACCGGCACCGGTGTTGAGCTGGGCTCTGGCGCCTCTATCTGTACGGCTTCGGCTTTTTGGCCTGGAGGGGGAAGTTGGGAGAAATGTACATTGCCCTTGTTATCTACCCAGCGGTAAACCAAGTTGGGATCTTTGTCGCCGGTTGCCGCTGCTGCGTTCAATGCAAACATAAGGGGTAACAACAAGCTGTATTTGTACATATCCTTGCCTCTCCTGCCGTCTTGGGGGCCGCCAAGCGGCTGTGATATCTTTACCAGTCTAACCTGTTCAGGCAAAGCCAAGCGAGATTTCGATAATGAGTGATCTTCAGCGCAGTAAAGGTATCTATCTGCTGCCCAATCTCTTTACTACCGCCGGCCTGTTCTCTGGCTTTTATGCTGTGATTGCTTCGATGCAGGGGCACTTTACCGCCGCTGCCGTTGCCGTTTTTGTGGCGATGATCTTCGACAGCTTTGATGGCCGTATTGCCCGCATGACCAATACCCAGAGTGCCTTTGGTGCCGAATATGACTCCATGGCAGATATGGTGTCCTTCGGTATCGCACCTGCCTTGGTGTCCTATAACTGGGCGCTTTCCGGCTTGGGGAAAGTGGGCTGGCTTGCCGCCTTCATTTATACCGCCGGCGCCGCGCTGCGCTTGGCGCGTTTTAACACCCAGGTCGGCATTGCCGACAAACGTTACTTCCAGGGGCTGGCGAGCCCAGCTGCGGCGGCCATTGTCGTAGGGCTGGTTTGGGTCGGTAGCGACTTTGATATCGAAGGGTCCAGCCTGTCCTGGCTGGCGGCTATCGTTACCTTGCTGTGTGGTCTGCTGATGGTCTCCAACTTCCGTTACCCCTCCTTTAAGGAATTCGATTGGAAGGGCGGCTCCTTCCTCGCCATCTTGATTGTGGTGGGCGTGCTGGTGATCGTCTCTTTGCAGCCGGCCTTGGTTCTTTTCATTGTTTTTAGCCTTTATGCCCTGTCTGGCCCGGTAATAACCGTGCGTTCCGTAAAAGAATTGAAGATGGAGCATGTGGTCGGTGACAACGATGATGCCGACTTCGAGTGCGACAAAGATAAAAAAGACCAGCCGTAACGGCGTTTTTCGTACGCTAAATAAACAAAAAGGGCCTTGAATGGCCCTTTTTGTTTATTTACTCGGCAGTCGGTATTTTTGTGTGATTTTGGGCGTTGACTCCTTCGCTGAGATCGCTAGAATGCGCAGCACTTCGACGGGGACAGCGGCAACGCGAAACAAGTTGAAGGGCCTTGAAAGCAAAATGCTTGACAGGCTGTGAGGCTCATGTAGAATGCGCCTCCTCGCTTGAGAAAGCGATGCTCTTTAACAATTAAATCCAAGTAATCTGTGTGGGCACTCACAGTTGGGTAGACTCAAAAATTGAGAACTACTCGATGAAGTGAAGTGTTCAACACTTCAGCAATTCATTGAGCATCAAACGCTTTTAATTGAAGAGTTTGATCATGGCTCAGATTGAACGCTGGCGGCAGGCCTAACACATGCAAGTCGAGCGGTAGAGGGGAGCTTGCTTCCCTTGAGAGCGGCGGACGGGTGAGTAATACGTAGGGAGCTGCCTGATAGTGGGGGATAACCATTGGAAACGATGGCTAATACCGCATGATGTCTACGGACCAAAGAGGGGGACCTTCGGGCCTCTTGCTATCAGATGCACCTACGTGGGATTAGCTAGTTGGTGAGGTAACGGCTCACCAAGGCGACGATCCCTAGCTGGTCTGAGAGGATGATCAGCCACACTGGGACTGAGACACGGCCCAGACTCCTACGGGAGGCAGCAGTGGGGAATATTGGACAATGGGCGCAAGCCTGATCCAGCCATGCCGCGTGTGTGAAGAAGGCCTTCGGGTTGTAAAGCACTTTCAGCGAGGAGGAAAGGTTGATGCTTAATACGTATCAGCTGTGACGTTACTCGCAGAAGAAGCACCGGCTAACTCCGTGCCAGCAGCCGCGGTAATACGGAGGGTGCAAGCGTTAATCGGAATTACTGGGCGTAAAGCGCACGCAGGCGGCTTGTTAAGTTAGATGTGAAAGCCCCGGGCTTAACCTGGGAATTGCATTTAAGACTGGCAAGCTAGAGTCTTGGAGAGGGGGGTGGAATTTCCGGTGTAGCGGTGAAATGCGTAGAGATCGGAAGGAACATCAATGGCGAAGGCAACCCCCTGGCCAAAGACTGACGCTCAGGTGCGAAAGCGTGGGGAGCAAACAGGATTAGATACCCTGGTAGTCCACGCCGTAAACGATGTCAACTTGGAGTTTGTGTTCTTGAAACGTGGACTCCGGAGCTAACGCGTTAAGTTGACCGCCTGGGGAGTACGGCCGCAAGGTTAAAACTCAAATGAATTGACGGGGGCCCGCACAAGCGGTGGAGCATGTGGTTTAATTCGATGCAACGCGAAGAACCTTACCTACTCTTGACATCTAGCGAACTTGGTAGAGATACCTTGGTGCCTTCGGGAACGCTAAGACAGGTGCTGCATGGCTGTCGTCAGCTCGTGTTGTGAAATGTTGGGTTAAGTCCCGCAACGAGCGCAACCCTTATCCTTTGTTGCCAGCGAGTAATGTCGGGAACTCAAAGGAGACTGCCGGTGATAAACCGGAGGAAGGTGGGGACGACGTCAAGTCATCATGGCCCTTACGAGTAGGGCTACACACGTGCTACAATGGCGCGTACAGAGGGAAGCAAGCTAGCGATAGTAAGCGGATCCCAAAAAGCGCGTCGTAGTCCGGATCGGAGTCTGCAACTCGACTCCGTGAAGTCGGAATCGCTAGTAATCGTGGATCAGAATGCCACGGTGAATACGTTCCCGGGCCTTGTACACACCGCCCGTCACACCATGGGAGTGGGCTGCACCAGAAGTAGATAGCTTAACCTTCGGGAGGGCGTTTACCACGGTGTGGTTCATGACTGGGGTGAAGTCGTAACAAGGTAGCCGTAGGGGAACCTGCGGCTGGATCACCTCCTTACTAAAGAGATACCTGCTGTTGCAGTGTCCACACAGATTACTTGGGTTAAAGGTAAGAGCGTATACAAGTGTGGGTCTGTAGCTCAGCTGGTTAGAGCGCACCCCTGATAAGGGTGAGGTCGGTGGTTCAAGTCCACTCAGACCCACCACACTTTTGGGGCTATAGCTCAGCTGGGAGAGCGCCTGCTTTGCACGCAGGAGGTCAGCGGTTCGATCCCGCTTAGCTCCACCATTATTGATGTCCCCTTCGTCTAGAGGCCTAGGACACCGCCCTTTCACGGCGGTAACAGGGGTTCGAATCCCCTAGGGGACGCCATCAATAAGGTTCGCTCGAGAGAAGACTAAGTTAAGTCAACGACTTACCTTAGGCTTTTTAAGCCTGTTCTTTAACAATTCGGAAAGCTGATAACACTGCAATTTAAACGAGATTCTCAAGTTTTACTTTGAGCGTCCGGCGAAAAACCAGGTGTTAGTCACATACGGATGTCGCCATTAACGGGCGATATGTTCGCACAAGCGAAACCCTTAGGGGTTGTATGGTTAAGTGACTAAGCGTACAGGGTGGATGCCTAGGCAGTTAGAGGCGATGAAGGACGTGCTAATCTGCGATAAGCATTGGTGAGGTGATAAGAACCGCTTGAGCCAATGATTTCCGAATGGGGAAACCCACTGACATAAGTCAGTATCTGTATCTGAATACATAGGGTGCAGAGGCGAACCGGGAGAACTGAAACATCTAAGTACCCCGAGGAACAGAAATCAATTGAGATTTCCTCAGTAGCGGCGAGCGAACGGGAAAGAGCCCAGTGTGTTTATCAGCGGTTGGTATAGTGGAAGGCTCTGGAAAGTGCCGCGATACAGGGTGATAGTCCCGTACATGAAATGCCAGCTGTTGTTGCACACGATGAGTAGGTCGGGACACGTGGTATCTTGACTGAATATGGGGGGACCATCCTCCAAGGCTAAATACTCCTAACTGACCGATAGTGAACCAGTACCGTGAGGGAAAGGCGAAAAGAACCCCGGCGAGGGGAGTGAAATAGAACCTGAAACCCTGTACGTACAAGCAGTAGGAGCACCTTCGTGGTGTGACTGCGTACCTTTTGTATAATGGGTCAGCGACTTATATTTTGTGGCGAGGTTAACCGAATAGGGGAGCCGTAGGGAAACCGAGTCTTAACTGGGCGTCCAGTCGCAAGGTATAGACCCGAAACCCGGTGATCTAGTCATGGGCAGGTTGAAGGTGCCGTAACAGGTACTGGAGGACCGAACCCACTACTGTTGCAAAAGTAGGGGATGACCTGTGATTAGGGGTGAAAGGCCAATCAAACCGGGAGATAGCTGGTTCTCCTCGAAAGCTATTTAGGTAGCGCCTCGGACGAATACCTTGGGGGGTAGAGCACTGTTTGGGCTAGGGGGTCATCCCGACTTACCAAACCCATGCAAACTCCGAATACCCAAGAGTACTATCCGGGAGACAGACAGCGGGTGCTAACGTCCGTTGTCAAAAGGGAAACAACCCAGACCGTCAGCTAAGGTCCCAAAGTCATAGCTAAGTGGGAAACGATGTGGAAAGGCTTAGACAGCTAGGAGGTTGGCTTAGAAGCAGCCACCCTTTAAAGAAAGCGTAATAGCTCACTAGTCGAGTCGGTCTGCGCGGAAGATGTAACGGGGCTAAGCTATGCACCGAAGCTACGGGTTCACGCTTAGCGTGAGCGGTAGAGGAGCGTTCTGTAAGCCTGCGAAGGTGTGTCGGGAGGCATGCTGGAGGTATCAGAAGTGCGAATGCTGACATGAGTAACGTTAATGGGGGTGAAAAACCTCCACGCCGGAAGACCAAGGGTTCCTGTCCAACGTTAATCGGGGCAGGGTGAGTCGGCTCCTAAGGCGAGGGCGAAAGCCGTAGTCGATGGGAAACAGATTAATATTTCTGTACTTCTATGCAATGCGATGGGGGGACGGAGAAGGCTAGGCAGGCATGGCGTTGGTTGTCCATGTGAAAGTGCGTAGGGAGAGTGCTTAGGTAAATCCGGGCGCTTAATTCCGAGACACGAGACGAGTCACCACGGTGACGAAGCTGTTGATGCCACGCTTCCAGGAAAAGCCTCTAAGCTTCAGTTGCATAGGAACCGTACCCCAAACCAACACTGGTGGTCAGGTAGAGAATACTAAGGCGCTTGAGAGAACTCGGGTGAAGGAACTAGGCAAAATAGTACCGTAACTTCGGGAGAAGGTACGCTCTTGTTTGTGAAGGACTTGCTCCGTAAGCAGACGAGAGTCGCAGTGACCAGATGGCTGGGACTGTTTATCAAAAACACAGCACTGTGCAAACTCGAAAGAGGACGTATACGGTGTGACACCTGCCCGGTGCCGGAAGGTTAATTGATGGGGTTAGCCGTAAGGTGAAGCTCTTGATCGAAGCCCCGGTAAACGGCGGCCGTAACTATAACGGTCCTAAGGTAGCGAAATTCCTTGTCGGGTAAGTTCCGACCTGCACGAATGGTGTAACCATGGCCATGCTGTCTCCATCCGAGACTCAGTGAAATTGAAATCGCTGTGAAGATGCAGTGTACCCGCGGCTAGACGGAAAGACCCCGTGAACCTTTACTACAGCTTGACACTGAACATTGAGCCTACTTGTGTAGGATAGGTGGGAGGCTATGAAACCCGGACGCCAGTTCGGGTGGAGCCAACCTTGAAATACCACCCTGGTATGTTTGATGTTCTAACTTAGACCCGTTATCCGGGTTGAGGACAGTGTCTGGTGGGTAGTTTGACTGGGGCGGTCTCCTCCTAAAGCGTAACGGAGGAGCACGAAGGTTGGCTAATCCTGGTCGGACATCAGGAGGTTAGTGCAATGGCATAAGCCAGCTTAACTGCGAGACAGACACGTCGAGCAGGTACGAAAGTAGGTCATAGTGATCCGGTGGTTCTGAATGGAAGGGCCATCGCTCAACGGATAAAAGGTACTCCGGGGATAACAGGCTGATACCGCCCAAGAGTTCATATCGACGGCGGTGTTTGGCACCTCGATGTCGGCTCATCACATCCTGGGGCTGAAGTCGGTCCCAAGGGTATGGCTGTTCGCCATTTAAAGTGGTACGCGAGCTGGGTTCAGAACGTCGTGAGACAGTTCGGTCCCTATCTGCCGTGGGCGTTGGATGATTGAAGGGAGTTGCTCCTAGTACGAGAGGACCGGAGTGAACGAACCTCTGGTGTTCGGGTTGTCACGCCAGTGGCACTGCCCGGTAGCTAAGTTCGGAATCGATAACCGCTGAAAGCATCTAAGCGGGAAGCGAGCCCTGAGATGAGTCATCCCTGAGACTTCGAGTCTCCTAAAGGGTCGTTGAAGACTACGACGTTGATAGGCTGGGTGTGTAAGCGTAGCGATACGTTGAGCTAACCAGTACTAATTGCCCGTGCGGCTTAACCATACAACACCCAAAGGGTTTTGTGGGACGCCAAAGTAAGGCGAGAGAATCGAAAGCACTGTTATCAGCTTAATCCGAATTGATAAGTTGGCTCGCAAGAGCGGACTTAAACGAATTCGCCTGGCGGCAATAGCGCTGTGGAACCACCTGACTCCATTCCGAACTCAGAAGTGAAACGCAGCCGCGCCGATGGTAGTGTGGCATTCGCCATGTGAGAGTAGGTCACCGCCAGGCACCTAATAAACGAAGAACCCCAGCCCTACGGCTGGGGTTTTTTCGTTTATAGCGCCTAACGGCGCCCATCCTCACATCACGGCCACCGCCGCTAGCGGTGCGGCATGGCGGTTGGCATCCCTGCCAACCGTCCCTGCGGGACCGTGCTGCGCACGTCCAAGCGCCGGTTCCCGACGCGCTTGTCGCCATGTGATGCTGCTTCGTTAACCGCACATGGCGAACGCAAACAAGCCGCTGCCGCAGGCAGCGTCCTTCCCGTGTGAGAGGAGGGCGAAGAGCCGGTCGCAACGCGAGAGGCAGTGCCGGGGGCACTGGCTCAGGCTTGTAGCGCGAAGGGCTTGCCCCTGAGCTGGCCACCGCCAGGCACCTAACACGAAACGCAAAAGTCTGGGCCCACCTCGGGCGACCGAAAGGCCGGGGCTCGGCGCCCCCGGCTTTTTGCATTTGGGCACCGCCCGGCGGTGATCCACCCGCCCATCACGGCCACCGCCGCTAGCGGTGTGGCATGACTCGCGCCCTCCCTGGCGCTCGCCCTTCGGGCCATCGTCGCAAGCGCCGATGTTCCAAATCGTTCCTGACGATTTGGTCGCCATGTGATGCTGCCTCTGTAGAGGCCCCTTCGCCACATTGAACGAAACAGGCTCAACCACGTTGCTAAGGGCTTGTTCCTGAGCTGGCCGCCGCTAGCCTTCATTAGACACTCTCGGCTATCGTTGTAAGCTGCTCCATTTTAAAAAAGCTGTCCTCTCCTCAAAAACATACCTGGTGCTTGCAGCGGCACTTATTCCAGCTATCTAACTGCCTAACCTCAAAGGTATTGATGTGATGCAGTGCATTGTTATGAAAAGGATAAATATTCGACGCAGGGGTTCCTCTACTACACTGACCATGCACCGTTAAGAGGAATGGACAATGCAGTTACAAGAGTTTTTCGACAAACCCCATCTGCTTCCCAATATTCCGGAAGTCGTTCAGGATCTTATTGCCACTTTCAACGATCCGGACCCGGATATCTTTCGCATCATCGACGATCTGAGCCGCGATCCTGTGCTTTCGGCCAAGGTGCTGCGGCTGGCCAATTCTTCCCGTTTTGGGGGAGTAAGGGAGATTGCGTCGGTGAAGGAAGCCTCTATTCGCCTGGGGTTGGAGCGCCTGCGGACCTTGGTGATCGCGTCGGGACTTATTTCGGCGACAACGGGGTTGCCGGGGATCGATCTCAAGAAATTCTGGGAAAACAGCTTTTTAACTGCCGAGCTTTGCCGGCAATTGGCAGTATCGGCAGGCTTACCGGCCGAGCAGCAGTTTACATGTGGCATGCTCCACGATATTGGCCTGTTGATCCTGGTGGTCTCGCACCCCAAAGAAGCGGACGACATCATGGCGCTGACTTCCCGCCAGGGCCGAGTCAAGGCTGAGCAGGCGGTGCTTGGCTTTACCAGTGCCGAAATCGGAGCCGAGCTGGCTCGCCGCTGGCAGTTCCCCTTGACCGTGGTGAACGGTCTCAAACATCAGTTTTCTCCCCTGAACGGTAATTTTTCTCCCGAAGCGGCACTGGTTTACCTCAGCACCTGGCTGGTGGAGCAGGGCGGTGGGGCCGAAGCTCGCCCTGAATGGTCCGAAAACCTAGCCATGACCTTGGGCGTTCAGCTGCGTAAGGGCGATGAGCCGCCGCCGTCCTGGCCGGAACAAGTGGCCAAGAAAGTGGGGCTGGACTGGCCCGCACTGGTCTCGGCGCAAGAAGCGGTAGCCCGCGACGGCAGCCCTTTCCTGATGGCCGTATAAAAAGAAAGCAAACAGTTGGTTTTGGTGTGAAAAGCCCTTTACCTCCAAGCGCGAGTCGATATAATTGCACTCGCTTTACAGGGGCGTAGTTCAATTGGTAGAGCGTCGGTCTCCAAAACCGAAAGTTGGGGGTTCGAGTCCCTCCGCCCCTGCCAAATTAAAGAAAAAGCCCGCTCATTCGAGCGGGCTTTTTCTTTTCCCGGCGGGCCAAGCCTTTTACACTCAAAAGCCCTTCATCATCGGATAGGCCTCGTGGATTACCTGCAGCACCTGGGACTGGTCAAGTACCGGCTCAAAAGCCCCCATGACGACCCTTCACTGCTCGGTGTCAGCTTCTCTTTGACTGACGAGAGCCGCCGTTTTTGCCAGGCAGTGGCCGAAGCGCTGGGGCTGAACCTGGTGGAAGGCGCCGCTATGCTGCATTGGGCCCCCGATGGCGACATCACCCTAGACCCCCAGCTTTGTTTGACCTCGGCCGACGCCAAACGCCAGCTCTGGCAACAGCTCTACAGCCTATATGACGTTCAGCACAGCAAGCCCGGCTGATCTGCCGGCACTGCAGTTTATCGAAAGCCATCAGGACTACCCCTGGAGCGATGCGCAACTTGCCAGCTGCTTTGGCGAGGGCTACCGGGTACGGCTGTTGTGGCAAGGCAGCTTGGCCGTGGGCTTTTCCATTTGCCAGCGGGTGCTGGATGAAAGCACCCTGTTCAACCTTTGCCTGCTACCGCAGTGTCGAGGCCAGGGCCTGGGTAAGGCGCTGATGCGTGACCTTATTGCTGACGCCCGCGCTTTCGGCGACAGCGCCATTTTTCTCGAAGTGAGGGCCAGTAACAGCGACGCCATCGGCCTTTACCGGCGCATGGGGTTTGAAGAAGTGGGGCGCCGCAAAGGCTATTACCCTACTGCCTCGGGCAGGGAAGACGCTCTGGTTATGCGCTTTAGTCTGGACAAGGTATAATCCGCGGCTACGTTTTTGACAGTTGGTGAGTAGCTCATGTCCATCCCTGCCGAGGTCGCCAAGCGCCGAACCTTCGCCATTATCAGTCACCCCGACGCCGGTAAGACCACCATCACCGAGAAGGTGTTGCTGTTCGGGCAGGCCATCCAGAAAGCCGGTACCGTCAAAGGCCGCGGCTCCGGTCAGCACGCCAAGTCCGACTGGATGGAGATGGAAAAGGAACGGGGCATTTCCGTGACTACCTCGGTAATGCAGTTCCCCTACCGTGAGGCTCTGGTGAACCTGCTGGACACCCCCGGCCACGAAGACTTCTCCGAAGATACCTACCGCACCCTGACGGCAGTGGACTCGTGCCTGATGGTTATCGATTCGTCCAAAGGTGTAGAAGACCGCACCATCAAGCTGATGGAAGTGACCCGGCTGCGTGACACCCCTATCCTCACCTTCATGAATAAACTGGACCGTGACATTCGCGACCCCATGGAGCTGATGGACGAAGTCGAGAGCGTGCTGAAGATCCGCTGCGCCCCCATTACTTGGCCCATCGGCTGCGGCAAGGGCTTCAAGGGCGTTTACCACATCGCCAACGACGAAATCATTCTCTATAAATCCGGCCAGGGCCACACCATTCAAGAGCGCCGGGTCATCAAAGGCCTTGATAACCCCGAGCTCGAAACCCTGCTGGGTAGCGAGGCCCAGGCGCTTCGCGACGAGTTGGAGCTGGTGCAAGGCGCCTCCAACGAATTCGAGCTGGACGCCTTCTTAAAAGGCGAGCTGACCCCGGTATTCTGGGGCACCGCACTGGGTAACTTCGGCGTTGACCATATGCTGGACGGCCTCACCGACTGGGCGCCCACCCCGCAGCCGCGCCAGACCGACGACCGTGAGATAACCGCCGCCGACCCGGCTTTTTCCGGTTTCGTCTTTAAAATTCAGGCCAACATGGACCCCAAACACCGGGACCGTGTCGCCTTCCTGCGTATTGTCTCCGGCAAGTACCAGAAGGGCATGAAGATGCACCATGTGCGTATCGGCAAAGATGTAAATATCGCCGACGCCCTGACCTTTATGGCTGGGGATCGCAGCGCCGTGGAAGAAGCCTACCCAGGTGATATCATCGGCCTGCACAACCATGGCACCATCCAGATTGGTGACACCTTCACCCAAGGCGAGAAAATGAAGTTCACCGGTATCCCGAACTTCGCCCCGGAACTGTTCCGCCGCATTCGCCTCAAAGATCCGCTCAAGCAAAAGCAGCTTCTAAAAGGCCTGGTGCAGCTCTCCGAAGAAGGTGCTGTGCAGGTGTTCCGCCCTATCGACAACAACGATTTGATCGTTGGCGCCGTGGGTGTGCTGCAGTTTGACGTGGTGGTGGCGCGCCTTAAGGCTGAATACAACGTCGAGGCCATTTACGAGGCCATCAACGTGGCCACCGCTCGCTGGGTGGAATGTAAAGATGCCAAGAAGCTGGATGAGTTCGAGCGCAAGTGCTCCTTGAACCTGGCCCTGGATGGCGGCGACAACCTCACCTACATCGCGCCGACCATGGTCAATTTGAACCTGACCGCCGAGCGTTACCCGGATATCATCTTCCATAAGACCCGGGAACACTAACGGAGAGCCCCGCGTTGCGGGGCTTTTTTATGCTTATCGACAGCCACTGCCACATCGATTTTGACGAACTGGCGCCCCTGGGGCCGCTACTGGATGCCTGCCGCCAGGCCGGGGTCGAGGCGCTGGTGGTGCCAGGGGTCAGCCTGGCGCACCTTGAGCGGCCCTGGCAACTGAGCCGGCAGCACCCCATGCTATGGCCGGCCGCCGGCTTTCACCCCTGGTATCTGCCAGAGGAGCAAGGGGCCTTCGGCGTGCTGGAAGACTTTGCCCGCCGTCATAGCGAAGAGTTGGTGGCCATCGGCGAGGCGGGGCTCGATAAGTTTAAAGGGCCTGATGCCGCCACCCAGGAATGGTGGCTGGCGCGCCAGTTGGAGCTGGCCCTGGCCCTTGATAAACCCATCATCCTGCACAGCGTCGGCACCCATGCCAGGCTGACTGCCATCCTCAAGCAATACCCCGGCGTGCGGGGCGTTATTCATGCCTTTTCCGGCAGTAGCGAACAGGCCCGGGAATTCGTGAAGCTAGGGTTTTATCTGGGGGTTGGCGGTGTTGTAACGAGGGCGAGTGCCAATAAAACCCGCGATGCGCTTCACGCTGTACCCCAAGATTGGTTGCTGCTGGAAACCGATGCGCCTTCCATGCTGCCTGAAGGATTAGCGGGCGCACATAACAGTCCTGTCAATTTACCCTTTATTCACAAGGCGTTATCTGAAACTCTCCAGGCTGACCCTAACGCCTTGGCGCTAACACTCAGCGCCAATGCGAGGCGCCTTTTCCAAGGGCGCTGAAACGGGATAAGGCTCAAGAAAAGGGCCGGGTCGGCTGGGCAACCCCGGCCCTTTCGATATAATGCGCGCGACCTGTTCGTCAGTAACAGGACTATTAAAAATGCTTTTTCGAGGAATGGTGGCTTCATGAATATTCTGATGGGTCTGGTGGGGATAGTTACCCTGCTTGCCATCGCTGTGCTGTTGTCTGACAACCGTAAGGCGATCAAATTGCGCACCGTCGGCGGTGCCTTCGCCATCCAGGCCGCCTTTGCCGCCTTGGTGCTCTACGTACCCTTTGGTAAGGACCTGCTGCAAGGCGTTTCCAGTGGCGTGCAGGCGGTCATTGATGCGTCCCAACAGGGTATCTCCTTCCTGTTCGGCGGCCTGGTGTCGCCCAAGATGTTTGCAGTGTTCGGTGATGGCGGCTTTGTCTTTGCCCTGCGGGTACTGCCGATCATCGTGTTTTTCTCTTCCCTTATTGCCGTGCTCTATTATCTGGGGGTGATGAGCTGGGTGATCAACATCATCGGTGGTGCCCTGCAAAAGGCTCTCGGCACCTCGCGCCCAGAGTCTTTGTCGGCCACGGCCAACATCTTCGTTGGCCAAACCGAAGCGCCTTTAGTAGTGCGGCCCTTTATCGCCAAAATGACCCAATCGGAGCTCTTTGCGATCATGGTCGGCGGCCTGGCGTCGGTGGCTGGCTCGGTGCTGGCCGGTTACGCCCAAATGGGGGTAGAGCTTAAATACCTGATTGCCGCGTCCTTTATGGCGGCTCCCGGCGGCTTGCTGATGGCCAAGATCATCAAGCCCGAGACCGAGACCCCCAACCAGAACCTCGAGCAGGTACTGGAAGACAACGACGATGCCCCGGCCAACGTCATCGACGCCGCCGCCAGTGGCGCCTCTGCCGGCCTGCAACTGGCCCTTAACGTTGGTGCCATGCTGCTGGCCTTTATCGGCCTGATTGCGCTGGTCAACATTCTGCTGGGAGGCATTGGCGGCTGGTTTGGTATGCCTGAGCTGTCGCTGCAATTGGTGCTGGGCTATGTCTTTGCACCCCTGGCGTTTTTGATTGGTGTGCCCTGGCACGAGGCGGTGACCGCCGGCTCCTTTATCGGCCAGAAGCTGGTGCTGAACGAGTTTGTGGCTTACGTGAGCTTCCTCGACCAAGCCAAGGATCTGTCTGGTCATACCCAGGCCATTATCACCTTTGCCCTGTGCGGTTTTGCCAACCTGTCCTCCATCGCCATCCTGCTGGGCGGCCTTGGTGGTATGGCACCAACCCGGCGCCACGACATTGCCCGCATGGGTATCAAGGCGGTTATTGCCGGTTCGCTCTCCAACCTGATGAGCGCCACTCTGGCCGGGCTCTTTCTGGCCCTGGGCGCCCTGTAACAACCCAGGTTGATGTTAAGAAAAAGAGGAGCTTTGGCTCCTCTTTTTTTATGCTTGAGTTAATGCTCACTACCGAGTTTGAGCCTTGTCTCGTTTGGATTGCTTTTTCCTGCTGATGCCCTTGCAGCGCGCCGCCGATTTCTTTTAAATCCCGGCCGGCTTCATACCGGCTCCTTTGGCCGGTTCTCGTAATAGCGTTACTTGCAGGACAATTTGATGAAACTGACCAGACAGCTGCTTGCTGTGATGTTGGCCAGTGGCACCTTTGGTGCCCAAGCAACCGAAAGCGCCGGCGACCTTCACAGCGCCGACAACAAATGGTTGAGCTTCAACCTGATGCACAGCGAAGACAACCGCCTTCCTTTCCAAAACCACAAAGACACTTACCTGGAGATAGAGTTTGGCGGCCGCTCCGGCATCCTCGATCTCTACGGCTATGTGGATCTGTTCGATATCCTCGACGACGGCAGCGACGACAGAAGCGGCGGTGACAACCTTTACGCCAAGATAGTGCCGCGCTTTTCCCTCAACGCTATCAGCGGCCGGGATTTATCCTTCGGCCCGGTAAAAGAGCTATACCTTGCCACCGAATTGAATATCGGTGACAACAGCGGCGACAACGGCGGTCTTTGGAACCAGTATCTGGGTCTTGGCAGCGATATCGAGGTGCCCTGGTTTGGGAAGATGGGCCTTAACCTCTATGCCCGCTATGTGCGGGAAAACTACGGCAACGCCAACGAGAAAAAGTGGGACGGCTACAAGGTCTCCAGCAACTGGTTTACGCCGGTGTACCGCTTTGCCAGTGGCGACTTTATCGCCTACCAGGGGTATCTCGATTACCAGTTCGGCGCCAGCAAGATTGGCCGCGTCCCCGGTTACAGCCCCAACAGTACCGAGTGGTTTAACGGCATTTACTACCACAGCGCTCATTACGCCGTGGGCTATGGCCTGAAGTACTACAACAACATGGCGTTCTTCAAAGACAACGCCCAGGCAACTGGCGTACGCCAAGACACCTCCGGTTTTGGCCATTACCTAAGCCTTAACTACCTGTTCTAAAAAAAGCCCTCTTCGGAGGGCTTTTTTGTGCCTGTTCGGCGCCGCAGTATCGCCAAAGGGCGCATTCTGGCATACTCACGACGCCCAAAATGGGCGCAATAAGCAATGGCGAGGGAAAATGGATTTTCCGACCAGTCTAGAATCTTCACGGAACCAAGTCCGCCCCCGTTGGCCTCGTCGAGGCTGTGTTTTTTCAGGTGCCCGGTTGGGTGGTTCGGCTTTTTTGGCTTCGCCGAACCCCTGCATTGCCCGGCGCCATGACTAGGGGACAAACCCATGACTGACCTGCAAACCGCTGCCCGCCAGGCTCTTGGCCTGATGGATCTCACCACCCTCAATGACAACGACACCGATGCCAAAGTGGTGGCCTTGTGCCACGACGCCGTCACCCCTGTGGGTAACACCGCGGCCATTTGTATCTACCCGCGTTTTATCCCGGTGGCGCGCAAGACCCTGGGCGAGCTGGGGGTGGAAGGCCAAGTGAAGATCGCCACCGTTACCAATTTCCCTCACGGCGGCGACGATATCGCCATTGCCGTCAGTGAAACCCGCGCCGCCGTGGCCTACGGCGCCGACGAAGTGGACGTGGTCTTTCCCTACCGCGCCCTGATGGCCGGTAACGAGCAAGTGGGCTTTGAGCTGGTTAAGGCCTGCAAAGAAGCCTGCGGCGACGTGCTGCTCAAAGTCATCATTGAAAGCGGCGAGCTTAAAGAACCGGCCCTTATCCGCAAGGCCTCCGACATCGCCATTGCCGCCGGCGCCGACTTCATCAAGACCTCCACCGGCAAAGTGGCTGTTAACGCCACCTTGGAAGCAGCTGAAATCATGCTCACCGCCATCAAAGAATGCGGCAAAGACATCAGCTTCAAGCCTGCTGGTGGCGTGCGCACCGCCGAAGATGCCGCCCAATACCTTGAGCTTGCCGAGCGCATCATGGGCCCGGGCTGGCTAAGCCCGGCGCATTTTCGCTTCGGCGCCTCCAGTCTCTTGGGGAGCCTGCTGGGCACCCTGGGTGTGTCTATCCAGGAGCAGCAAGAGGGCTACTGATGCTGGCGCAGGAAATCATCCGCAAAAAGCGTGATGGCCTGCCTTTGTCCAGCCAGGAACTGAGCTTCTTTGTGAACGGCATTCGTGACAACAAGGTCAGCGAAGGGCAAATTGCCGCGCTGGCCATGGCCATCTATTTCAACGATATGAGCCTGGACGAACGGGTGGCGCTGACCAGCGCCATGCGCGACTCGGGCACGGTGCTGCGCTGGGATGACCTTCATCTCCCCGGCCCGGTGCTGGATAAACATTCCACCGGCGGGGTGGGGGATTTGGTGTCTTTGGTGCTGGGGCCGCTGGTGGCGGCCTGCGGCGGCTATGTACCGATGATCTCCGGCCGGGGCCTTGGCCACACCGGTGGCACCCTCGACAAGCTCGAGGCCATCCCCGGCTATAACGTTACCCCGAGCGACGCCCACTTTCGGCAATTGGTCAGGGATAACGGCATCGCCATTATCGGCCAAACCGGCAGCCTGGCCCCGGCTGACAAGCGCTTTTACGCCACCCGCGATATCAGCTCTACGGTGGAGTCTATCGCTCTTATCACCGCCTCCATCCTTTCCAAGAAACTGGCCTGTGGGCTGGACGCCCTGGTGATGGACGTCAAAGTCGGCTCCGGCGCCTTTATGCCGAGCTATGAAGACTCCCAAGCCCTGGCCAAATCCATTGTCGATGTGGCCAATGGCGCCGGTACCCGCACCCGGGCGCTGTTGACCGACATGAACCAGGTGCTGGCCTCCAGCGCCGGTAACGCCGTGGAAATCGCCGAGACGGTGCGCTACCTCAAAGGCGAGGGCGCCAATACGCGCATTAACGAGGTGGTGATGGCCCTTGGCAGCGAGATGCTGATGCTCGGCAAGCTTGCCAAAGACGATACCGAGGCCAGAGCCAAGCTGAGCCAAGCCCTTGCCAGCGGCGCCGCCGCCGAGCGTTTTGCCAAAATGGTGAGCGCCCTAGGCGGCCCGAGCGATTTTCTTGAACAAAGCGCCCGCTACCTGCCCAAGGCGCCCCTGAGCCGGGCCGTGTATGCCAAAGGCGAAGGCGTGGTAAGCGCCATGGATACCCGGGCCCTTGGCCTGGCGGTGGTGGCTTTGGGTGGCGGGCGGCGCCAGGCGAGCGATGCCATCGACCACAGCGTGGGCCTGACCGAGCTTATCGGGCTGGGCCAAAGCACCGACCGGCCCCTGGCGGTGGTTCATGGCCGCAGCGAAGCGGCCCTTGACGCGGCCGAAGCGGCGGTGCAACGCGCCGTTACCCTGGGCCAGTATCAAGCCACGCCGGTGGTGTACGAGGTGGTGCGATGAAAAGAGCCATCATTTTGGTGCTGGACTCCTTTGGCATCGGCGCCACTTTGGATGCCGGGCGTTTTGGCGACGAGGGCGCCGATACCCTGGGCGCCATCGCTCGTTACCGGGCCGCAGCAGGTAAGCCGCTGCAGCTACCCAATCTTGCGCGCCTGGGGCTTTTTCACGCCCATAGCGAAAGCACCGGCAGCGTGGCGGCCGGGGTCAGCCTGCCTGTTGAGGTGACAGGCGCTTTTGGTTATGCCGAGGAGCTGTCGTCCGGTAAGGACACCCCCTCTGGCCACTGGGAAATTGCCGGGGTGCCGGTGCTCTTTGAGTGGGGTTATTTTCTCGATAAGGAAAACAGCTTTCCCCAGGCGCTGCTGGACGAGCTGGTCGCAGGGGCGGCGCTGCCCGGTTACCTTGGCAACTGCCATGCCTCGGGCACCACCATCTTGGAAGAGCTCGGCCAGCAGCATATCGACAGCGGCAAACCCATCTTCTACACCTCGGCCGACTCGGTGTTTCAGATAGCCGCTCACGAACAGCATTTTGGCCTTGAGCGTCTTTATGCCCTTTGTGAGTTGGCGAGAGCGCGCCTGGCACCCTACAATATCGGCCGCGTCATTGCCCGGCCCTTTGTGGGCTCGGTTGAAACCGGCTTTGAACGCACCGGCAACCGCCGCGACTACGCCGTCGAGCCCCCCAGCCCCACCGTGCTGAACAAGCTGGTGGACGCCGGTGGCGAGGTGGTGTCGGTGGGCAAGATAGCGGATATCTATGCCCACAGCGGTATCAGCCGCAAGGTCAAGGCCACCGGCATCGATGCGCTGTTTGATGCCACCCTGGCTGAGGTGGCGCGGGCCGGTGACAACAGCCTGGTGTTTACCAACTTTGTGGACTTTGACTCCAGCTACGGCCACCGGCGCGACATTGCCGGTTATGCCGATGCCCTGGAGGCCTTTGATGCCAGGTTGCCAGAATTACAGGCACGGCTCGGTGGTGACGATCTGTTAGTGTTAACCGCCGATCACGGCTGCGACCCAAGCTGGCCCGGCTCGGACCATACCCGGGAGCATATCCCGGTGCTGGCCAGCGGCGCTGGCCTGGTGCCGGGCAGCCTGGGTAAAAGACACAGCTTTGCCGATATCGGACAGTCCCTGGCGGCTTATTTTGGCTTGCCGGCCATGGACCATGGGCAAAGCTTTATAGCAACGCGAAACGCTTTTGAGAGATAAAAGGAACCGTTATGGCTACGCCGCACATTAATGCAAACCCGGGCGATTTCGCCGACGTGGTACTGATGCCGGGCGACCCCCTGCGCGCCAAGTACATCGCCGAAACCTTCCTGGAAAACGCGGTTGAAGTGAACAACGTCCGCAACATGCTGGGCTACACCGGTACTTATAAAGGCCGCCGCGTCTCCGTGATGGGCCACGGCATGGGCATTCCCTCGGTGTCCATTTACGCCAAGGAACTGATCACCGAATTTGGCGTGAAAAAACTGATCCGGGTCGGCTCCTGCGGCGCCATCAGCACCGATGTCAAAGTGCGTGACGTGATCATTGGGCTTGGTGCCAGCACCGATTCCAAGGTCAACCGCATGCGCTTTAAGGGCCACGATTTCGCCGCCCTGGCCGATTTTGACCTGGTGAAGAACGCCGTGGACGCCGCCGCCAGCAAAGGCGTGGCGGTGCGAGTGGGCAATATCTTCTCTGCCGACCTCTTCTACAACCCCGATTTTTCCATGTTCGATGTCATGGAAAAGCACGGCATCCTGGGGGTAGAAATGGAAGCGGCCGGCCTTTATGGCGTGGCGGCGGAGTTTGGCGCCAAGGCGGTGTGTATCGTCACCGTGTCTGACCATATCCGCACCGGTGAAGAGACCACCGCCGAGGAGCGTCAGAACACCTTTAGCGAGATGATTGAGATTGCACTGGATTCAGTGCTGCTGGGCGACAAGGCCTAAGCCATCAAGCATCAAAAAAGGCGCCGTAGGGCGCCTTTTTTATCGCCGCACCACAAAGGCCAGCAACAGGCCCATGAAGATGGCCATCAGCAGCATCACCTTCAGGCTCTTGGCCACTTGGTGGCGATAGGTACGGGCGTTGTGCACTACCTGATCTTCCGACAGGGTGATGCGCAGGTACCCCAGTACTTGATTGTCGGAGCGAATTTCCGAGACGTAGGGGATCAGGTGGTGCTCGTCGGCTTGCTGCAAGATGCCCAGCACGGTTTTGTCGCTGCCACTTCGGGCCAGCACGGTGCCGGTGGCGTCATAAATGGCGGCGTCCAGCAGCTGCGGCTCTTTTGCCAAGCGGTCGGTTAGGCCGCCAAGGGCGGCGTCTTCCCCCTGGCTCATCAACTGGCCAGCAGCATAGGCGGCCTGGGAGGTCAGGGCTCTTGCCATCACGCCTATCTGTTGGCGCTCAACTTCAAGGCCAGCCTGGGCCAGGGTTTGCCAGCGCCAAAGCAGGGCGCCCAGCAGGGCCAAGGCCAGGGTCAGCGCGGTCAGGCGCAGCCAGCGCCGACGCCGGCCAGGGAAAGTGGGTGTTGCCTTTTTCATCATGGCGCTATGATAGCCGCAGGACCCCCATTTGGAACAGCGCCTTGACTCAGCAGGTAATTTTTCACGTCCCCAGCGATATTTCCCTGACCCTTGCCATGCAGGCCCTGCCCCTCGCCGAGCGGCGTTTGCTGCCAGCCGAGCAGGGCCCGGCTTTTGTCGGCTCCAATGCCCTGACCCGCACCGCCTGGCCCCTGACCGAGGCGAGCCCGGTGGCGCGCCAAGCCAAGGTGCACTTTCGTTGCCATGCCCCCGGCATCACCCTTAATAAGCTCACCGAGCTGCTGGCCGGCTGGGCCTGGAGCGAGCTTGGCTGGCGCCAGGCCGACACCTTCGATATCTGGTTTGAAAGCGCACCGGATAAAGCCCAGTACCTGGAGCGGGCCGAGCATCTGGGCCTGGAGCTGATGCCGGGGCCTTTTCCGTCGCTGGCCGAGCCTGGGCTGTTGATCATGGACATGGACTCCACCGCCATCGAAGGCGAGTGCATCGACGATATCGCCGAGCTGGCCGGTTGCGGCCAGGCGGTGGCGGATGTCACTGCCAGAGCCATGCGCGGCGAGCTGGATTTTGCCCAGAGCCTCACCGAGCGGGTGGCCAAACTGGCGGCGACCCCCACCGAGGTGCTGGAAAAAGTGGCCGAGAACATCCGCTACACCCCCGGTATTGAAGGGCTGGTCAAACGGCTGCAAGAAGCTGGCTGGCAAACTGCCCTGGTTTCTGGCGGCTTTACCTTCTTTGCCCACCGGGTGCAGGAGCACCTGGGGCTCGATTGGGCCGAAGCCAACGTGCTGGAGATTGTCGACGGTAAGCTCTCTGGCAAGGTGCTGGGCACCATTGTCGATGCCGCCTTTAAAAAGGCGATGCTGATGCGGCTGCGGGACCAGGCTGGTTTACCGCCGGGGCAGGTGATTGCCCTGGGGGATGGTGCCAACGATCTGCTGATGCTCGGCGAAGCCGGGCTTGGGGTGGCCTACCACGGCAAACCCAAGGTGCGCCAGCAAGCAGGAGGCGCCATCGTTAGCCTGGACATGAAGGCGCTGCAGGCGATGCTGGAACCGGTCAGTGGCTGAGTCGCTCTTTGTTGAAAGCAGCGATGCCCAATTGCATCTGCGCTGCTTTGGCCCAGAGCTAGGCGCGCCTGTGCTGCTGGTCCATGGCGCCATCAGCAACGGCCGGGTGTTTTATTCAGACTCCGGCAAGGGCCTGGCGCCTTTTTTGGGCGAGCAGGGCTTTCGCGCCTACGTGCTGGACCTTCGTGGTCGCGGCCAAAGCGAGCCGGCTATTGCCGCCGGCGCCAGCCATGGCCAGTTGGAAGCCATCCGGGACGACCTTCCCGCGGTGCAGCGTTTTATTCAAGGGCGCCACCCGGGCCAGCCGGTGCACTGGTTGGCCCACTCCTGGGGCGGGGTGCTGATGGCTTCCACCCTGGCGCGCTTTCCCGCCCTTGCCCAGACGGTGGCCAGCCTGGTGTTTTTTGGCAGCAAACGCAGCATCCACAGCTGGAGCGTCGAGCGGCTACTCAAGGTGGAGCTGGTGTGGAACCGCCTCGGGCCGCGCTGGGTGGCCAAGCACGGCTACCTGCCGGCCAGGGCCAAGAAAATAGGCGCCGATGATGAAACGGCGTCATCGCTGGCCGATTCTATCGCCTGGGTTAAAAAGGGTCCCTGGCGGGACCCGCAAGACGGTTTTGACTACGGCGAAGCTGCCGCCAAGGTCTGCTGGCCAAGGCTTTGGTTGCTGGCCGGTAAAGGTGACAAGGCCCTTGGCAACCCCGCCGATGTGGCCCGCTTTCAGGCTGAAATGGGCGCGCCAGGGGAGCTGACGCTACTGGCCAAAAGCACCGGCTTTCGCCGCGACTACAACCACCTCGACATGCTGGTGGGCCATGACGCGGCCACTGAGCTGTTCCCGCTGGTCAGTGCCTGGCTCAGTGGCCAGCCATCAGCTCGCTAAGGGCGGTGATGTCGGTCAGCTCTATCATCGCCACCGTGCTCCACAGATCTGCCTCCAGGCGTTTGGCCCGGTGCAGGGCCTGGCGGCCAATGTAGTTGAGCTCATCCTGGATGTAGTGCATATCCGGTTTGGGGGTGCGGGCCAGCTCCAGCAGCAGCACCATGGCACTGCCTTTTTCCTTGGCTTGGTCCACAAAGCGCCGGGTTTCAATACCCGGCAGCAACCGCTGCAGCCGGCTCATAACCGGCATTCCCGCATTATCCAAGGCCACCAGCAACGACTGGCCAGCCAGCTGCTGCTGGCGCCAATCTTCCAGCAACTGGCGAAAATGCTGCAGGCTCATCAGGCTTTCCAGCGCCAGCTGGCCTTCGCTTAACTGGCTAAGCTGGGCCAGCATCGCCGGCAGCGGCAGGGCGCTCAGTGGCAGGCCCAGCCAATGGGGCAGTACCCGGCCGTTTTCCTTTTGCACGAAGATACAGCAGGGCAGGGCCGAGGCCACCAGGCTTTGGCGCAGCGCCCGGGCGATAGCGAAGGTGGCTTCGTCTTCTTCGAGCATCTGCAGGCGCCCTTCATTGGCGGCGATCAGCTGCTTGAAAAAACGCTTGGCCGGGTGGGCCTGGCCGGTGTTTTGCACCATCAGGTGGGCCCGCTGGTGCTTGGCGTCAAAGTGCACCAGCCGGTAAGGCAGTTTCATCAGATCAAAGCGGCTGGACAGCTTTTGCAGCCTGGGCAGGGCCACGTCCATGTCATTGGGTAGGCCGTCGATGGGCTGGTTGAAGGTCAGGCACAGGCCCTGGGTGGAAAAATCGCTCATCTCGGCGTCGATGTTCTTGCCGTCGACATAGAGCTGCACCGGGGTCTTGTAGCGATAGCGCGGCTCGATGCGCATGTCGTTAAAGCGCATGGCGATGCACTGCACTCCGGCCTGCCATTGGATGCAAAACGGCGCCAGCTGGTTAGGGTCCTGGCCTGGGTCTGGCTTTTGCAGGCAAGCCTCGGTCAGCCACTGCTGGGTGACGTCGCGCAGCAGCGCCAGCACCTTGAGCCGGCTCAGCTCCTGGGGCGGAGCGGGCAGAGGGGTGTCGGTTAGCATCAGCTCGCTGCCCGGCTTTTGCTCCTGGACCTCGGTGCTGACCTCGGTGTGGAACAGGTTGAGTTTTAGCACCTGCCAGCCCGGTTTGGTAACCGCAAAGCGCAAGAAGCCAGCAAGCAGGCCCTGTTCGCGAAGGTGGTCCACCTCGGCGGCAAAATGAAACACCTTGCCTTGCTGGCGGTGCTCAAAGCGCAGCAGATAAGTCTCCCGCTGATGCTCGGGGCGGGCCAGCAGCGGCGCCATGCGCCGGGGCGACAATAACTCTGGCAGCAGGCTTTGCTCGTCTTTAAAGAGCTGGTGCTGCAAGTGGCGGTTATGCTGGGTGGTCAGGCAATAGCGGGCCTTGAAGCTGCTGTCCAAAAACACTGGCAGGGCCGATGAATGGTTAAGCAGCATCTGCTCAAAACCCCGCGAGCGGGTGCTTTCCTGCACGTGGCGGATATCGAGCTTGTAGCGGCGCTGGTGCTGGTCAATCAGGGCGTCAATCAAGCTCCTGACAAAGCTGTCGGGGTCTTTTAGCTTGAGTTTGACCTTGTTGTCTTGCTGGGAAATAAACTGGTAGGTCAGGGCTGGCCAGGGGCGGTTGTTGGCATCGGTGAGCTTGGGGAAGGTTAGCTCCACATCGACTTCAGGGTTGATGTAGGCGTTCTGGGACAGGTTCACCTGCACGCCACCGGCGGAAATGTCGGTGGTGGAGCCGCGCAGTTCGGTGTTGCCGCCCTGGCTTATCAGCACCGGCGTGGCAAAATGCATGCGCTCGCTGTCGCGGCTCAGGCTATTGCCAAAGGGCACCAGTTCCAGCCAATGGGTGTCGTCTTCTTCCTCGGCGTCTTGGCTCAGCTGCCTGGCCGAGAGGGCATAGCGGTCTATGTCCTCGTAAATGGCCATGGTATAACGGCCGGCAAATTCCTTGAGGCCAGCCTCGAAGATGCGCCTGGCGCCTTCGTCCATGTAGTGGGTCTGGCCTTTGTGCTCAACCAACTGGCAGCGTTTGATACCCTTGGGGCGAAGGTCAATCACCCGTTGGCAGGGCGCCGCTACCCGGCGCAGTTCCATGCGCAATAAAAAGCGAGTATTGGTGTCTTCGCCTTCGGTTAATTGATTAAACAGGGCCTCGAACTCCGGCTCGCCCACCAGGGCGCGGAGTTGGCTGATAATGGGATGATTGGATACATCCTTGAATTCAGAACGGATTTCGAACACAGAAAAGACGCTGGAACCAGTATTACGTCCATTATGTGGCGCCGCAGCAGGGCTGTCGAGTCGGCCGGTAACAATGATGTTAAGAGGATCTCATGGCGAAACGTAAAACCGCCTACGTTTGCAGCGATTGCGGTGCCGATTTTCCCCGCTGGCAAGGCCAGTGCAGTGAATGCGGTGCCTGGAACACCATCAGCGAGATGCGCCTGGCCCCGGCGCCGTCGGGCCCGGCCAGTCGCACCGGTTATGCTGGCGCCACCACTGCCCAGGTCACTACCCTGGCCGATGTGGATCTAACCGAACTGCCCCGTATCCACAGCGGTTTTGGCGAGTTGGACCGGGTACTGGGCGGCGGCATAGTGCCGGGCTCGGCGGTGCTGATTGGCGGCCACCCCGGCGCCGGTAAATCCACCTTGCTGCTGCAAACCATGTGCGGCCTGGCAGAGACTATGCCCACCCTTTATGTCACCGGCGAGGAGTCCTTGCAGCAGGTGGCGATGCGCGCCAAGCGCCTGGGGCTACCCACCGGCAAACTCAAGATGCTCACCGAAACCAGCATCGAAACCATCATGGCCATCGCCGAGCAGGAAAAGCCCAAGGTGATGGTTATCGACTCCATCCAGGTGATGCACATGGCCGACATCCAGTCGGCGCCGGGTTCGGTGTCCCAGGTTCGTGAATCGGCCGCTTATCTCACCCGCTTTGCCAAGCAGAACAACGTGGCCATCATCATGGTGGGGCATGTCACCAAGGACGGCACCCTGGCCGGCCCCAAGGTGCTGGAGCACTGCATTGACTGCTCGATTTTACTGGAAGGGGACAGCGATTCGCGCTTTCGTACCCTGCGCGGCCAGAAAAACCGCTTTGGCGCCGTCAACGAGCTGGGAGTCTTTGCCATGACCGGCCAGGGCCTCAAGGAAGTGTCCAACCCCTCGGCCATCTTCTTGCAACGGGCCGAGGAGCAGGCGCCGGGCTCCATCGTTATGGTGATCTGGGAAGGTACCCGGCCGCTGCTGGTGGAATTGCAGGCCCTGGTGGATGCCTCGCCCTTGAATAACCCGCGCCGGGTGGCGGTGGGCCTGGAGCAAAACCGCCTATCGATGCTGCTGGCGGTGATGCACCGCCATGGCGGTTTGCAGATGTCTGACCAAGACGTGTTCGTGAACGTGGTGGGCGGGGTACGGGTGGCCGAGACCAGCGCCGATCTGGCCATGCTGCTGGCCATGGTGTCGAGCTTTCGCAGCAAGGTGTTGCCACGGGATATGGTGATCTTCGGGGAAGTGGGGCTGTCAGGGGAAATTCGCCCGGTGCCCTCGGGCTCTGAGCGCCTTAACGAAGCGGCCAAACACGGTTTTACCCGCGCCATTGTGCCCAAGGGCAATGTGCCCAAGACCTTACCCAAAGGCATGCAGGTGATAGGGGTAACCAAACTATCGGAGGCCCTGGAGGCCTTGATGTGAAAAAGCCGCCCACCGGGCGGCTTTTTAATGGTGCAGTTGGTTGTCGATAAGGTTGCCGAGGTTTCGCTCCAACAGCTCGGGGTTGCCGAGGTTGAGTTCCACCAGACGGCGCAGCCGGCTGGCCGATTCCACGTCCATTTCGTTAACCAGCAAATGCAGGCGCCCTTCGCTGGCCCCCACTAGGGTACAGCTCAGGCGGATGTCGTCGCCTACGTCATCCAGGGCCAGGGTCAGCTGGCAATACTCGCCAATGCGGGCCGGCCAGTGGCCAGGCCGGGTGACCAGGGCACCTTTGAGAGACAAGTCCTGAACCTCGGTGGCCCAGCACTGGCTGCCAAGGCAGAGGCTGGCGGTGCGCTGGAACGGAATACGGGTAAAGTCGCGGCGTTCAATGGTCACCATTGGTCCTCCCACAAGGTAAAACAATCGCGGTACAGCCAGTTGGTCGAGCCAAGATAGAGGGCGGCCATGCGTTTGAGGTGGCCGGAAGAATCGGTGCAGATCTTCAGGCACTCCATCCCCAGGCGTTCCCCTTCCAGATAGCGCACCTGGGTGTGCATCTGAATAAAGGCATCGCCCTCGGGCAGGCGCAGACTCAAAGTGGCGTGATCGCCCAGCAGTAGATCGGAAGGAAGGGCGCCGCAGACCACGGCACCTTGCAACGAGAGATCGAGAAGGGTGAAATCCCAGCAGCGCTCGCCTTTGCAGATACGTACTGGCGTATTGCCAACAAATTGGATGAAACGACTTCGCTCAACCATGGCTGTGTTCCGTTTTAGGTTGCCTAAGTATAGAAGCGACCAATAAAAATGCCGCCTGAAGGCGGCATTTGTTTAGCCATGGCTAAGGTTAGCCCAGTTTCTTGTATTTGATGCGGTGCGGCTCCATGGCCTGGGCGCCGAACTTGGCCTTCATGTATTCCTCGTAGTCGGTGTAGCTGCCTTCGAAGAAGTTCACCTGGCCTTCGTCACGGTAGTCGAGGATATGGGTGGCTACCCGGTCGAGGAACCAACGGTCGTGCGAGATGACCATGGCGCAGCCGGGGAAATCCAACAGGGCGTTCTCCAGGGCGCGCAGGGTCTCGATGTCCAGATCGTTGGTCGGTTCGTCCAGCAGCAGGAAGTTGCCGCCCGATTGCAGCAGTTTGGCCAGATGCAGACGGCCACGCTCACCACCGGAGAGTTCGCCAACCCGCTTTTGCTGGTCGTTGCCACGGAAGTTAAAACGGCCCACGTAGGCGCGGCTGGGGATCTCGATATTGCCGACTTTCAGGATGTCCTGGCCGCCAGACACTTCTTCCCAGACGGTTTTCTTGCCGTCCATGCTGTCGCGGAACTGGTCCACGGCCGCCACTTGCACGGTTTCACCCAGGGAGATGGCGCCGGAATCCGGGCTCTCGGCTCCCTGGATCATCCGAAATAGGGTGGACTTACCGGCGCCGTTGGGGCCGATGATGCCGACGATGGCGCCCTTGGGTACGCTGAAGCTCAGGTCGTCAATCAGCACCCGGTCGCCGTAACTCTTCTTCAGGTTGCTTACTTCCAGCACCTTGTCACCCAGGCGCGGGCCAGGGGGAATGAACAGCTCGTTGGTCTCGTTGCGCTTTTGGAAATCTTGGCTTTGCAGCTCTTCAAAGCGGGCCATACGGGCCTTGGATTTGGCCTGGCGCCCTTTGGGGTTTTGGCGCACCCACTCCAATTCCTTCTGGATGGATTTTTGGCGGGCCGCTTCGGATTTCTCTTCCTGCTCCAGGCGTTTTTCTTTTTGCTCAAGCCAGGAGGAGTAGTTGCCTTCCCAGGGAATGCCTTCGCCGCGGTCCAGTTCCAAGATCCAGCCGGCCACGTTGTCCAGGAAGTAACGGTCGTGGGTAATGGCCACTACGGTGCCGGTGTAGTCGTGCAAGAAGCGCTCCAGCCAGGCCACGGATTCGGCGTCCAAGTGGTTGGTGGGTTCGTCCAGCAACAGCATATCGGGGCGCGACAGCAGCAAGCGGCACAGTGCCACGCGGCGGCGCTCACCACCGGACAGCTTGGTCACGTCGGCATCCCAGGCGGGCAGGCGCAGGGCTTCTGCGGCGCGCTCCAGGGTGTTGTCGAGGTTATGGCCGTCTTTGGCTTGGATGAGGTTTTCCAGCTCGCCCTGTTTTTTGGCCAGCTTGTCGAAATCCGCGTCCGGGTCGGCGTAGGCGGCATACACCTCGTCCAGTTGGCGCATGGCGTCTATTACGTCCTGCACCGCTTCTTCAACGTTGCCGCGCACGGTTTTAGTCGGATCGAGCTGTGGTTCCTGGGGCAGGTAGCCAACATTGATGCCGGGCTGAGGCCGGGCTTCGCCGTCGATTTCCTTATCAGCCCCTGCCATGATGCGCAGCAAGGTAGACTTACCGGCACCGTTAAGGCCGAGTACGCCGATCTTGGCACCCGGGAAGAAGGACAATGAAATGTTTTTCAAAATGTACTTCTTGGGTGGTACGACCTTGCTCACCCGGCTCATGGTATAGATGTACTGAGCCATATGCCTCTCTCTATTGAGGATGTGAAATGCGGCCTATTGTATCCCATCGAGTTGGCCTTGCCAGCGATCCGGGATAGGAAACCGATTGCGTATCGGGGTAAAATACCGGCCACTTTTTTCCTAATGACGAACTGACGGGTAGCTTGCCCTGGAGAAACCATGCTGGATTCAAAAATGTCCATCGCCGAATTCGATCCCGCCCTGTGGGAAGCCATGCAGCAGGAAGTGCAGCGCCAGGAGGATCACGTTGAGCTGATCGCCTCTGAAAACTATACCTCCAAGCGCGTGATGGAAGCCCAGGGTTCCCAGCTGACCAACAAATACGCCGAGGGCTACCCCCACAAGCGTTACTACGGCGGCTGTGAGTATGTGGACATTGCTGAAGAGCTGGCCATCAACCGTGCCAAAGAGCTGTTTGGCGCCGACTACGTTAACGTGCAGCCCCACTCCGGCTCCCAGGCCAACAGCGCCGTTTACATGGCCCTTTGCGAGCCGGGCGACGTGGTACTGGGCATGAGCCTGGCTCACGGCGGCCACCTGACCCACGGCGCGTCTGTCAGCTTCTCCGGCAAAATGTACAAAGCGGTGCAGTACGGCATCAACCAGGAAACCGGCCTCATCGACTACGAAGAAGTGCGTGCCCTGGCTAAAGAGCACCAGCCGAAGATGATCGTGGCCGGCTTCTCCGCCTACAGCCAGGTGATCGACTGGGCCAAGTTCCGTGAAATCGCCGACGAAGTAGGCGCCTACCTGTTTGTGGACATGGCCCACGTGGCCGGCCTTATCGCCGCCGGTGTTTACCCTTCACCGCTGCCCCACGCCCATGTGGTCACCACCACCACCCACAAAACCCTGGCTGGTCCCCGTGGCGGTTTGATTCTCTCTGCCAGCGGCGACGAAGCGGTTTACAAGAAGCTCAACTCCGCCGTGTTCCCCGGTGGCCAGGGCGGCCCGCTGATGCACGTGATTGCCGCTAAAGCCGTGGCCTTCAAAGAAGCCCTGAGCCCCGAGTTCAAGGCCATGCAGCAGCAAGTGGTGAAAAACGCCAAGGCCATGGTCAAGGTGCTGCAAGAGCGCGGCTACAAGATTGTTTCTGGCGGCACCGAGAACCACCTGTTCCTGGTCGACCTCATCGACAAAGACATCACCGGTAAAGATGCCGACGCCGCCCTTGGCCGCGCTAACATCACCGTCAACAAGAACTCCGTGCCCAACGACCCCCGTTCACCCTTCGTGACCTCAGGCCTGCGCCTGGGCACCCCGGCGGTCACCAGCCGTGGTTTTGGCGAAGCTGAAGTCACCGCCCTGGCCGGTTGGATCTGCGACGTGCTGGACAACATCAACGACGAAGCCACCATTGAGCGCGTTAAAGGCCAAGTGCTTGATCTTTGCCGCCGCTTCCCGGTTTACGGTTAATAAAAACCAAGGATTCGGGTATCCTTCACTGGCCGCGCAAGCGGCCAGTTTTCTTTGGGAGGCCCCAACATGCATTGCCCTTTCTGTAGCGCCGACGACACCAAGGTGATTGACTCACGGCTGGTGGCGGACGGCCACCAGGTTCGCCGTCGCCGCGAATGCCTGGCCTGTCACGAACGTTTTACCACCTTTGAAACCGCCGAGCTGGTGATGCCTCGCGTCATCAAGCGCGACGGTATCCGCGTGCCTTTTGACGAGGTGAAGCTGCGTGGCGGCATCATGCGGGCCCTGGAAAAACGGCCGGTGTCGGCCGAAAAGGTCGAACAGGCCATCAACAAGATTCAAAGTACCCTGCGCGCCACCGGCGAGCGGGAAGTCAATTCCGGCATGATAGGCGAGCTGGTCATGGATGCCCTCAAGGGCCTGGATAAAGTGGCCTACATCCGCTTTGCTTCCGTGTACCGCAGTTTCGAAGACGTCAAGGAATTCGGCGAGGCCATAGCCCGCCTGGAAGACTGAGAACCCCATGACCGATGCAAAGTGGATGGCCCGCGCCATCAAGCTGGCGGCCCAGGGCCGCTACACCACCGAACCCAACCCCGCCGTGGGCTGCGTTATCGTTAAAGATGGCGAGTTGGTAGGGGAGGGCTGGCACCAGCAAGCCGGTACTGCACACGCCGAGGTACACGCCCTTAATATGGCCGGTGACCGGGCCCGAGGTGCCACCGCTTATGTGACCTTGGAGCCCTGCGCCCATTATGGCCGCACCCCCCCGTGCGCCGAGGCGCTGGTTAAGGCCGGGGTAGCCAAGGTGATTGCCGCCATGGTGGACCCCAACCCCAAGGTGGCCGGCAAGGGCCTGAAAATTCTCGAAGACGCCGGCATTCAAACCCAGCATGGCCTTTTGGAAGCCGACGCTCGGGCGCTCAACCCCGGCTTTTTGAAGAAAATGGAAACCGGCCTGCCTTTTGTGCGCTTAAAACTCGCGGCCAGCCTCGATGGCCGCACCGCCCTTAAAAACGGCCAGTCCAAGTGGATAACCGGTCCTGACGCCCGGGCCGACGTGCAGCGCCTTCGCGCCATGAGCGGCGCCATCATCACCGGCGCTGGCACTGTGCTGACCGACGAGCCGTCTCTTAACGTGCGCGCCGAGCAGTTTCCCGACCCCTACCCCCTTGAGACCCTGCGCCAGCCACTACGGGTGGTGCTGGACAGGCGCCAGCGGCTGGGCTCTGAAAACGGTTTTTTCCAGGTGCCGAGCCCGGCCTGGGTGGTGAGCCACCATACCGATCACCGCGATTTCCCCGACCACGTGGAAAAGCTGCGCCTGGGAGAGAAGGATTTTCTCAAGACCTTACTCAAGAAACTGCCGGTGAACTCGGTGCTGGTGGAAGCCGGTGCCAAGCTGGCGGGCGCCTTCTTAAGTGAAGGCCTAGTGGACGAACTGGTGCTGTACCTGGCGCCGACCCTGATGGGGGATGTCAGCCGGGGTTTGGTGGAGCTGCCGGTCTTTACCGACATGGCCCAGGCGCCGCGCTTTACAATCAAAGATGTGCGTCAGGTGGGGAATGACATCCGCCTGACCCTGGAGGTGTGATGTTTACCGGTATTATTGAAGCGGTAGGCAAGGTGGCTAGCATCAAGGCCAGCGGCGGCGATGCCATAGTGCGCATTGCCAGCGGCAAGCTGGACTTGAGCGACGTCAAACTGGGCGACTCCATCGCCACCAATGGCGTTTGCCTGACGGTAACCGCGCTGCACGGCGACGGCTACAGCGCTGATGTCTCCAGCGAAACCTTAAAGCGCACCGGCTTTGCCAAGCTCAAAGCCGGGGATCCTGTGAACCTTGAGAAAGCGCTGCTGCCCACCACCCGCCTGGGGGGCCATTTGGTCTCCGGCCATGTGGACGGGGTGGCAAAGGTCGAGAGCCGCCACAGCACCGGCCGGGCTATCGAATTTTGGCTAACAGCGCCGGCTGAGCTTGCTCGCTATATCGCCGAGAAGGGCTCGGTAACGGTGGACGGCATCAGCCTTACCGTCAACGCTGTGGAAGGACAGCGTTTCCTGTTGACCATAGTGCCCCACACCCAGGGGGAGACCACAATAGGCGGCTGGAAAGCCGGTAGCGAGGTCAACCTGGAGGTGGACTTGCTGGCCCGCTACGTGGAGCGGTTGCTGGCCCCGAGCCCGGATAAAAAAGAAACGGTTACACTGGATTTGTTAGCCCGCAGCGGCTTCTTGAAATAAGGACTACCCATGGCCCTGTCACCCATCAAAGACATCATCGACGACATTCGTGCCGGCAAGATGGTCATTCTCATGGACGATGAAGACCGGGAAAACGAAGGCGATCTGATTGTCGCCGCCGAGAAGATAACCCCCGAGATCATCAACTTCATGGCCACCCATGGCCGTGGCCTTATCTGCCTGACCATGACCCGCGACCGCTGCCAGCGCCTGAACCTGCCGCTGATGGCCAAAGACAACAACGCCCAGTTCGGCACTGCCTTTACCGTATCCATCGAGGCCGCCGAAGGGGTGACTACCGGTATCAGCGCCGCCGACCGGGCCCGCACCGTGCTGGCGGCAGTAGATAAAAACGCCGTGGCCGCCGATGTTGTCCAGCCGGGGCATATCTTCCCGATCATGGCCCAAGACGGCGGGGTGCTGACCCGCGCCGGCCACACTGAAGCCGGGTGCGATCTGGCGCGCCTGGCCGGGTTTGAGCCCTCCGGCGTTATCGTTGAAATTCTCAACGACGACGGCACCATGGCCCGCCGGCCACAGCTGGAAGTCTTTGGCGAGAAGCATGGTATCAAGGTGGGCACCATTGCCGACCTCATTGAATACCGCTCCTTGCACGAGACCACCATCGAGCGCATCACCCAGTGCAAACTGCCAACCCTGTACGGCGAGTTTGACTTGGTGACCTACCGCGACACCATAGATGGCCGCCTGCACTTTGCCCTGAAAAATGGCGAAGTGGCGACAGACACTCCCACCCTGGTACGGGTGCATCTGCATAACCGCCTGACCGATTTGCTGCTGTCAGACCGCACCGTGTCGCGCAGCTGGCCGTTGTACAAGGCCATGGAGCGCATCGGCAGTGAAGGCGGGGTGCTGGTGCTGCTGGGCTCGGAAGAGAGCGACAGCGACCTGGTGCGTAAATTGTTGCACTTTGCCGCCCAAGACTGTGGCCAGGAGCCAGCACCGGCCCAGTGGAGCGGCACCAGCCGCCGGGTAGGGGTAGGGTCGCAAATTCTCGCTGACCTTGGGGTCGGTAAAATGCGGCTGCTGTCCAGCTCCGACAAGCGCTACCACTCCTTGAGTGGATTTGGGCTGGAAGTGGTGGAATACGTCGCCGAATAAGGGGCCTTGTAAGCAGTAGGCCATTGTCAGGCGCTGTGCTACCATAGCGCCGTTTTTCTCGGGTCAAGAGTCACGCTATGAAGATCATCGAAGGCGGTTTCGCGGCGCCCAAGCACAAGTTTGCGCTGGTGGTGTCCCGTTTTAATAGCTTTATTGTCGATTCCCTGGTGGACGGCGCTATCGACGCTCTGAAGCGTCACGGCCAGGTGCCGGAAGAGCACATCACCATCGTGCGTGTGCCCGGTGCGGTCGAACTGCCTCTGGCAGCCAAGAAAGTGGCGGCCAGCAAAAAATACGACGCCATCATCTCCCTTGGCGCCGTGATCCGTGGCGGTACTCCCCATTTCGAATACGTCTGTGCCGAGTGCAACAAGGGCCTGGCTTCCGTGGCCATGGATTACGACATCCCCGTTGCCTTCGGTGTACTGACCACCGACACCATCGAGCAGGCCATTGAGCGTGCCGGTACCAAGGCCGGTAACAAGGGCGCCGAAGCGGCCCTGTCTGCCCTGGAAATGGTCAACGTCATCGACGCGCTGGAGGGCTGATGAAACCGGCTTTTCGTCGCAAAGCGCGCCGCCTGGCGCTGCAAGCCATTTACCAATGGCAGATGACCAAAGATCCCATCGCCGAGGTGGAGCACCAGTTCCTGACCGAGCAGGACATGAACGAAGTGGACGTGGATTATTTTCGCGACCTCATCGTCGGTGTGGCTACCCATACCGATGAACTGGACACCATCCTGACCCGTTATGTCAGCCGCCCGCTGGACGACGTGGATCTGGTGGAGAAAGCGGCCCTGCGCCTGGGGCTCTACGAGCTGACCCGCCGCAAGGACGTGCCGTACAAAGTGGCACTGAACGAGGCCATTGAACTGGCCAAGACCTTTGCCGCCGAGGACAGCCACAAGTTCGTCAACGGCGTACTGGACAAATTTATCAGGGACCAGCAGGGCAAGTAAGCCCGACCGGAACCTCAGGAGGGCCAGCAGTAATGCTGGCTTTTTATTGATGGCAAGCCGTGAATTCGCACTGATCGACACCTATTTCAAAGGCAAGGGCCACCAGCGCAAAGACGTGGTGCTGGGCATTGGCGACGACTGCGCCCTGCTCGCCGTCTCCGACAGCACCCTGCTGGCGGTGACCACCGACACCCTAGTGGCCGGCGTCCACTTTCCCCTCGACACCCCGGCCCGGGCCGTTGGCCACAAGGCGGTGGCGGTAAACCTCTCCGACTTGGCCGCCATGGGCGCCGAAGCAGCCTGGGTGTCTCTGGCCCTGACCTTACCTGATGCCGACGATGCTTGGCTGGCCGAATTTGCCAGCGCCGTAGTGGAAGTGTGCGACTACTACGGCGTGACCCTGGTCGGGGGCGACACCACCCGCGGCCCGTTGTCGGTTACCCTCACTGCCCAAGGTAAAATTCCGGCTGGCAAGCAGCTGACCCGCAGCGGCGCCAAGCCCGGCGACTGGCTTTATGTCACCGGCACCCTGGGCGATGCTGCCCTTGGCCTGGCACTGGTACAAGGCCGGGAGCAGGCCAGCAGCGATCACCACGAGTTTTTGGTGGGTCGCCTTAACTACCCAACCCCAAGGCTATTGGCCGGCCAGGCCCTGCGCGGCGTGGCCTCTAGCGCTATTGATATCTCCGATGGCCTGGCCTCCGACCTTGGCCATATCCTCAGTGCCAGCCACTGCGGCGCCAACCTGTTCCTGGATAAGCTCCCCCTGAGCCAGGCCCTGCTGGGCACCATGGCCCTGGAAAGTGCCTGGCAGTTGGCCCTTGGCGGCGGCGACGACTACGAGCTGCTCTTTACCGTGCCCGAAGCGCAAAAAGGCGCCCTGGACACCGCGCTGGCCCATTGCGGCGTCAAACACAGCTGCGTTGGCCAGCTGCGCGGCGGCGAGGGCATCAGCTACCTCAATCACGGCCAGACGGTGGAGCTGGATGTGCGGGGTTATGAGCATTGCTGGTCATGAGCGCTGCGCCTAACCCGGTGAAACGGCTTAGCCTGAAAAACCCCTGGCATTTCCTGGCCTTGGGTTTTGGCTCGGGGCTGGCGCCCAAGGCGCCGGGTACTTTTGGCAGCCTGGCCGCCATCCCGGTGTTTTTGCTGCTAAGCCCCTTGCCCTGGCTGGCTTATCTGGCCCTGACCCTGGTGGCCATCTATGGCGGCGTTTATATCTGCGCCCGTGCCAGCCGCGACATGGGGGTGCACGACCACAGCGCCATCGTTTGGGACGAAGTGGCCGGCATGCTCATCACCCTTTTTATGGCCCCTGTTACATGGCAATGGCTGCTGACCGGCTTTTTGCTGTTCCGGTTTTTTGACGTGCTCAAACCCTGGCCCATCAGTTGGTGCGACCGGCATATTCACGGCGGATTTGGCATCATGATTGACGATGTGCTGGCGGGCTTTTTGGCTTTCGCCTGCCTGCAGGGATTGTTGGTCTGGCTGGGCTGAAGGGCAATGCTGGCTTTTAAGCCGGCATTGCCGCATTTTGCGGGCTTGCTTTGCACACCTTATTACGGCCCCCGTCCTTGGCCTGATAGAGCGCCATATCGGCCCGGCGCAATAGGTCGCTGATACTTTCCTTTGCCAACAGCTCTGCGGCCCCTACTGAAATGGTCACTTCAAGGCGTTCGGCCAGGTCGGTAAAATCGGCGTTGGCAATGGCCGCGCGCATCTTCTGGGCTACCGCCACGGCGTTTCTGGCCGGGGTATCCGGCAGCAGCAATACAAACTCCTCTCCGCCCCAACGGGCCACCACGTCTTCACGGCGACTGTGACTTTGCAGCAGCAGGGCCAAGCGGCTTAGCACCTTGTCTCCGGTGCCGTGGCCGTGGGTGTCGTTGATGCGCTTGAAATGGTCGGCATCGACGATGAGCACTGACAGCGGATGGCCATGGCGGCGGCTGCGGGCCAGCTCCACCTCGGCTCGACGCTCCAGGGCGTAGCGATTAAAGGCGCCGGTGAGCGGGTCCCGAGTGGCCAGCCGCTCCAATTGGCGATGGTAATTGCGCCTGCCTCTGTCCATTTGCTCGTAGAGGATGGCGGAAGTGGCGATGAGCATGGCCATGGCCTGGCTTACCGAGACGATCAAGAGCCCAAAGGAGACATCCGGCGCCTTTTTCGCGGTGTTGACCAAAAACAGCCCCAGCAGGAAGGGAATGGCCATCCCCAGCAGCAACTGCACTCGCGCCACCCGGCCTCCGGCCCAGGGGCTGAGAATGGCCCGTACGCCACCGCGATGGGCGCTTTTCAGCAGCACCGCCACCGACAGCGGCGTGGCCATCAGCACCGTAGTGACCGACATCTCTCCGTAAAAACGCTCCAAGCCAAAGGCATAGCCCGTCATGGCTACCTGGGGTACGGCAAAGCTCAGCAGTGCAAATAGCTGGGAGATTCGCGGCAAAAAGCGGTGATAGGCCAGCACCCCGGCAGCGGCCGCCCCTAGGCAAAAGGCGCTGTGAAAGCCAAAACTGACCGGGCGGCCCAACTGGTTGATGGCGTCGAGCTCCGCCTTAAAGGGCACCAGCGCCGAAAGGGCTGCTTCGCTTGGCAATAGCAACCGCGCCAGGCACAGCAATAGCGCCAGCATGGCCAGCAGCAACCCTTGCCAACTGCCCCGCTTGGCCATAAGTGCCATACCCAGCAGCAGCACGCAGCTTGCCGTAAGCGGGTGAGACCCGGGGCCTTGCAGCACTGGCCTTATCAATTGATTGAGATGCAAAGGGTAGGCGGTCAGTACCAACAGCGCGCTGACCATGGCCAAGGCCGCCAGGGGTGTGGTCAGCGACAGGCTGAAACGGATGAGGGGGTAGTGTCGGGGCATTTTGCCGGGCCTTTAGCAAATTCTGTGCTGCTGAGAGTAGAAACTTCAGTGCCAAAGTACAGGGTGAATTGGTATTAGGGTATTCATATATGCCTGATCAGGATTTTTTGTTTTTATGTTGCATGTTTTATTAATTAGAAAATGGTGTTGTTGTCTGTTTATTGATCGGGAAATGGTTTTCCTTGATCAAAAAACAATCTCGCGGAGGTTGTTTTAAAAAAACACTCCATGTTGATGTACATCTAATCTCTATTTTTAAGGTATTTATTTCTCTGTGGTTTTTATCTTGTTTTAACTTGTTTCTAATTGTTTCAATGTTCGCCTTTAGATGCGTGACATTTGTTTTAGTTCTGACTAATTTTTTATATTTCATTGACTTGCGTTGTTTGTGGTTACTAACGGCACGGCTGGTGCATCGTTTTTGTGATTAAGGATAAATTGTTTACACCTGTATGGGCTTTCACTAATTTCTTACCTGCCGTCATCTTTATTTTAAATTTGTTTTGATGACGTAAAAATAAAATCAATAACAGGGAGATGTGTGTGAAAACCAGTCAACTTTATCAGGCGATCAATAAAGCATTAGCTATCGGTATATTCGCGTCAGCCATTATTCCCGTTCATGCTGCTCTGGCAGGTGAAAACGACGATGCCAATGCCAGTGCGCAAACCGAACGTATCGAAGTGACTGGCTCCAGGATCAAGCGAATGGGAGCCGTTTCGCCAACGCCACTAACCGTGATTAGTGGTGACGTGCTGCAAAATATGGGTATTACCAACGTCGGTGAGCTGCTCAACAAGCTACCCCAGTCAACCGTTGGGATCTCCCCTGAAACATCCAACAACACCGTTTTTGCCAGCGGCCTCAACCAGACCGACCTGCGTGGCCTGGGTGCAGAACGTACCCTGGTACTGGTCAACGGGCGTCGTTTTATCGGCGGTTCTGCCGGTGATAATGCCGTTGACCTGAACAACATTCCGTCCACCATGATCGAGCGCATCGAGATCATCACCGGCGGCGCCTCTGCTGTTTACGGCTCCGATGCGGTGGCAGGGGTGATCAACATCATCACCCGCAAGAAAACCGATGGTCTGGAAGTTGACCTCTCCTATACCCAGCCCGAGCAAAGTGGTGGTACCGAGAAACAGTTTTCGCTGGCTTATGGCACCGACAAGCTGTTGGACGGCCGTGCCAGCGTGATGCTGAGCGCCGTTTACGCCAAAGAAGATCAAATCCGCCAGACCGACCGCGACTTTACCCGTAACCCAGTAAGTGCAATTGATAACATTGCCAACACGTCGAACTCGGACGGTATTCCTAGGCGTATTGCTTATACCGGCCGCAAACCGCTGTCTTGGATCAATGAGGCCGGTACCTTCGAGACCGCCAATGGCAACCAGTACACCTGGGGTAAAGACGGTAGCTTCCGTCCATTCAACTTTGGTGATGGCAAACTCGCAGGTTCTGATAAAAGCACTAACCACAACTACTGTGCCGGTGGCTGTGAAGGGTACGATCCGGTCGACTACGGCATCATCAAGACTCCGCTGGAGCGCCAGGCTTATAACCTGAACGGCGAGTTTTCGCTGAATGACAGCACCCAGCTCTTTACCGAGTTGAGCTACTCCAGTTACAAGGCCTACGGTGAAAGTTCGCCGGTATTCCACAAGAACATTCCTCTTTACGCTGACAACGCCTACTTAAGCGATGAAGCAAGCCAGATCATTGCGGGAGAAGAAGACGGTGTGGTGGGTGTTAACCGCATGGATACCGAGTTTGGCAACCGTGAGTACCACCAAAAACGCGATACCTGGCGCGCGCTGATTGGTATCAAAGGCTACATCGGTGATTGGGATTACAGCCTGTTCTATCAAGAAGGGCATCTGGAGCAGAAAACCCACTGGACAGGCCAGGTATTTGACGACCGCTACTATCAGGCCTTTGACGCCGTCCGTGATGGCAATGGCAATATCGTTTGCCGTGACCAAAGTAACGGTTGTGTACCCATGAACCTGCTGGGCCAGGGCCAGGCCAGCCAGGAAGCGATTGACTGGGTAATGACCGACGCCAATCGTAAGGCCAAATCCGAGCAGAAGAATGCCGGTTTTGTAGTGAGTGGCGATCTGTTCGAGTTGCCCGCCGGTGCGCTGTCTACCGCCATTTCTGGTGAATGGCGCCGTGAACAGGCTCGCACCACGCCAGACCAGAACATGGTGGAAGGTAAGATCTTCGGTAACAGCTCTTTGCCCTCTTATGGCGCTTACGAGGTTACCGAACTGGCGGCTGAGTTCGAGGTCCCGCTGCTGTCGGATATATTCTTGGTTAAAAGCCTGGATTTGAGCGCGGCCTACCGCTACATGGATTACACCTCTGTGGGGACCAATGATGCGTGGAAGCTGGGCCTGAACTGGGCGGTGACCGACGATCTGAAGTTGCGTGCCACCAAGTCCAAGTCAGTGCGGGCACCAACTGTCAGTGAGCTTTACGATCCCAAAGGTCAGACTTATTCAAGCATTACTGACGTTTGTGACCAACAGCATATCGGTGCGTCAGAGGCCAGTCAGTATCGCGCCGCCAACTGCCATCTGGCAGGTTTGCCCGAAGGCTTTAACCCCACCGATAACTGGTACCTCGGTACCCGTTCCGGCTATAACGCCGGTAACCCGGATCTGAAAGAGGAAACCTCTGACGATTACACTTTTGGTGTGGTTTATACCCCCAGCTATGTCGAAGGTCTGACCCTGACCGCCGACTTCTGGAGCTTTGACATCAAGAACGCCATCAACACCATTGCTGTCGATACGGCGGTTAAATACTGCTACGACTCTGAAAGTCTCGATAACCCCTACTGCTCACGCTTTACCCGTGACAGTGTCACCGGCGACATCGTTGACTACGTCCAATCGCCCATCAACGTGGCAACCTACAAAACCAAAGGTGTGGATCTGGAATCCGACTACAGCCTGTCTACCGACGGCTATGGCGATTTCCGTATCAACCTTATTGCGACCTATGTGGACGACTGGCGCTACAATCCCACCGGTTTCGCGTCAGACCTGGATGTGGACGTGGGTGAGTACACCAATCCCCGTTGGAAAGCACGCTTCACCACCAGTTGGACCTACGACAGGCTGACCCTGAACGCTGTGGCCAAGTATCGCCACCATGCCGTTGTTGACCGCACCTACACCATCGAAACAATCGACTACAACAACATTCCGTCGCAGACCGTGTGGGACTTCACCGGTTCCTACCTGCTGATGAGCGACAAGTTGCAGCTGCGTTTCGGCGTGAAGAATGCCTTCGACAAGGCGCCGCCTCGTAACCCTGTTACCTATGATGGTGCGGGTTACTACGACACCCTGGGCCGTGCTTACTTCCTGGGCGCGAACTATCGCTTCTAAGGCAAGTAACTGGCTGTTAAAAGTGGCGCTTGCGCCACTTTTTTTATGCCAATAAAAAGGCCTGCAAAGCAGGCCTTTTGTATTCAAACCGACGTTACGCCAGCCTGGTTCTTACTTGGCTAACAATCCCTTTGGCATCCAGTTGCAGCTCTTCGAGGATCTCGCTTTGGGTGCCGTGTTTGATGAACTCATCCGGCAGGCCCAGCTGCAACAAGGCGGTGGGGAGTTGGGCTTTGTTGAGGTGCTCGGCAACGGCCGAACCGGCGCCGCCCATGATGACGTTTTCTTCCAGTGTCACCAGCAGCTCATGGCTGGCGGCCATGGCTTCTACCAAGGCGCCGTCCAGGGGTTTGACAAAGCGCATGTCACAGACGCTGGCATCCAGCTCCTCTGCGGCTTGCAGTGCTTCTGTGAGCAGGGTGCCGAAGGCGAGGATGGCCACTTTTTTGCCGCTGCGTACCTGCTCACCCTTGCCGATGGGGAGGGCGGTCATGGTTTTGTCTACGCTGATGCCGGTGCCACTGCCTCGGGGGTAGCGTACGGCGGCAGGGCCGTTGTGCTGGTAACCGGTGTAGAGCATCTGGCGACATTGGTTTTCGTCGCTTGGGGTCATAACCACCATGTTGGGGATGGCCCGCAGGTAACTTAAATCAAAGGCGCCCTGATGGGTGGGGCCGTCGGCGCCAACAATGCCGGCGCGGTCGATGGCAAACAGCACCGGCAGGTTCATGGTGGCCACGTCGTGAATGAGCTGATCGTAGGCGCGCTGCAAAAAGCTTGAGTAGATGGCAACAACGGGCTTTAAGCCTTCGATGGCAAAACCGGCGGCCAGGGTCACGGCGTGTTGCTCGGCTATGGCCACGTCAAAGTACTGGCCGGGGAATTCCTGGCTGAATTTGACCATACCCGAGCCTTCGCGCATGGCCGGGGTAATGCCCATCAGTTTGGGGTCCTTGGCGGCCATGTCGCACAGCCAGTCGCCAAAGATGGCCGAGAAGCTGGGTTTGCCGCCCTGGGATTTGGGCAGGCAGTCTTTAGCCGGGTCGAACTTAGGTACGCCGTGATAGCCAATGGGGTCTTTCTCGGCAGGGGCGTAGCCTTTGCCTTTTTTGGTCATCACGTGCAGCAGCTGCGGCCCTTTGAGGTTACGCATGTTGCGAAGGCAATCGACCAGGGCGTCTACGTCGTGGCCGTCGATGGGGCCGATGTAGTTAAAGCCAAGCTCTTCAAACAAAGTGCCCGGTACCACCATGCCCTTGAGGTGTTCCTCGGCCTTTTTGGCCAGGGCCTTGATGGGAGGAATACCGGACAGCATCTTCTTGCCGCCTTCACGAAAGGAGGTATAGAGGCTACCTGACAGCAAACGCGCCATGTGTTTATTGAGGGCGCCGACGTTCTCGGAGATGGACATCTCGTTGTCATTTAGCACCACCACCATGTCGGTACCGACATCCCCGGCGTGGTTCATGGCCTCAAAGACCATGCCGGCGGTCATGGCGCCGTCGCCAATTACCGACACCACCTTGCGCCCGGCGGCTTCCTTCTCGGCGGCAATGGCCATGCCGAGGGCGGCGGAGATGGAGGTGGAAGAGTGGCCTACCGACAACACGTCGTACTCGCTCTCTTCCCGCCAGGGGAAGGGGTGCAGGCCATTCTTCTGGCGAATGGTGCCCATTTGCTCGCGCCGGCCGGTCAATATCTTATGGGGGTAGGCCTGGTGGCCTACGTCCCAAACCAGCCGGTCAAAAGGGGTCTGGTAGATGTAATGCAGGGCGACGGTCAGCTCCACGGCGCCAAGGCCGGAGGCCAGGTGGCCGGAGGATTGGCTGACCGACTCCAACAAATAGCGGCGCAGCTCGTCGGATACTTCCGCGAGCTGGTCTTGAGGGATCTTACGCAGATCCTCAGGAGAGGAGATGCCACTTAACAGCGGGTAATTTTTGTTATCGATGCTCATCATTGCTTTGCTGGCGCGATCAGCGCTCTCGAGTGATGACATAGCGGGCAAGGGCCGCTAAATGCTCGCTATTGTAGGGTAATGAAGCCAAGCAGGACAGCGCTTCGTCTACCAGAGTCTGGGCTTTGGTTTGGGCCTGGTTCAGTCCAAGCAGGGCCGGGTAGGTGGCCTTGTGGTCCCGCTGGTCCTTGCCCTGGGTCTTGCCGAGGGTTTCGGTGTTGGCGGTGACATCCAAAATGTCGTCTTGAACCTGAAAGGCCAGCCCCAGTTTTTCGGAAAAGGTGGCCAGGGCCTCAACGTGCCCAAGCGCACTGCCAGCCATCAGCGTTGGCATCAGTACGCTGGCGCGGATAAGGGCGCCGGTCTTGTGGGCATGTACCTGCTCAAGGGCCGCCAGGCTCAGGGTCTGGCCGGTGGCGGCCATGTCCATAGCCTGGCCTGCCACCATGCCCTGGTAACCGGCCGCCTGAGAAAACAGCACCAGCAGGGCTTTGAAGTCATCAATGCTGGCCACCTGGCACTTGGCCAGTTCTTCAAAGGCGAGCGCTTGCAGGGCGTCACCGGCCAGGATGGCGGTGGCTTCATCAAAGGCGACATGCACCGTCGGTTGGCCGCGGCGCAGTTCGTCGTCGTCCATGGCGGGTAAGTCGTCATGAATAAGGGAATAGGCGTGGATACATTCGACCGCTGCCGCCATTGGGTCCAGGCGCGGCTCATCCAGCCCCAGCATGGCGCCGGTGCTGTAAACCAAAAAGGGCCTGACCCTTTTGCCGCCCAGCAGCAGGCCGTGCTTCATGGCGGCCTTCAAGTTGGGGGCCAGGGCCGGCAGGCCATCAATCAGGGCGCCAAGATAGCCATCGATGCGCTGGCGATAATGCTGCTGTTGCTCGGCAAGAGTCATGCGTCGGGCTCGTTTTCAAAAGGGGCCAGGGTCTGGCCGTCGGCCAGCAGCATCTGCACTTTTTGTTCGGCAGCCTTGAGCTTGTGCTCGCTTTCACGACTCAACGCCACCCCGCGCTCGAACTGCTTTAAAGCCTCGTCTAGACTGAGCTCACCTTGTTCGAGCTGGGTCACTACCGCTTCCAGTTCTTTGAGGTTTTCTTCAAAGGTCATGTTTTCCGGCTGTTTTTTGGCCATCTTTTACCCTTAAGTCCTGGTGGCTGTCGGTCGATGAAGGTCTGGGCGCACAAATTACTGCCTAGCTTGCCTGAACGCAAACTTCTGCCCTTGTTCATCCGTTATCATCAGGCAAGAATAAACACGCTGTTGGCTAGATAGTCATTCTAATGGCGTAAAAAATCAGGAGAGGCTTACCTTGGATCTTGCAACACTTATCGGTCTTATTGGCTCCTTTGCCTTCGTTGTCATGGCAATGGTGCAAGGTGGCTCGCTGAGCGCATTCTACGACACCCCTTCTGTGCTTATCGTGATCGGCGGTTCCCTCTGCGTAGTGTTGGTCAAATTCAATATGGGCCAGTTCTTCGGCGCCACCAAGATCGCCATGAAGGCGTTCATGTTCAAGCTGGAAAAGCCCGAAGAGTTGATTGAGAAGGCGGTCGAGATGGCTGATGCCGCCCGTAAAGGGGGCTTTTTGGCCCTGGAAGAAGCCGAAGTCAAAAATAACTTTTTCCGTAAAGGCATCGATCTGCTGGTGGATGGCCACGATGTCGATGTGGTTAAAGAAAACCTCAACAAAGACATCAACGAGACCACTGAGCGCCACGAGCGCGGTATCTCCATCTTCAAGGCCATGGCCGACGTGGGCCCTGCCATGGGGATGATCGGTACCCTGGTGGGGTTGGTGGCCATGCTCAAAAACATGGACGACCCCAAAGCCATAGGCCCGGCCATGGCGGTGGCCTTGCTCACTACCCTCTACGGCGCCGTGCTGGCCAACATGGTGGCCATTCCCATCGCCGACAAGCTCAGCCTGCGCATGAATGAAGAGATGCTCAACCGCCGCCTTATTCTCGATGCGGTGCTGGGGATCCAGGCCGGCCTTAACCCCCGCGTTATCGAAAACATGCTGAAAAATTACCTGGCCGAGTCCAAGCGCCAGGTGAAGACCACGGACGAATAAGGCATGAGTGACGATACTCCCAAGTGCAAGTGTCCACCGCCCGGTCTACCGGCCTGGATGGGCACTTTTGCCGACCTGATGTCGCTGCTGATGTGCTTTTTCGTGCTGCTGTTGTCGTTTTCGGAAATGGACGTGCTCAAGTTCAAGCAGATAGCGGGCTCGATGAAGTACGCCTTCGGGGTGCAAAACCGCATCGAGGTCAAAGACATTCCCAAGGGCACCTCGGTGATCGCCCAGGAATTCAGCCCCGGCAAGCCGGAGCCGACCCCCATCGAGACGGTGCAGCAGCAAACCATGGAGATGACCCAGCAGAGCCTGGAGTTCCAGGACGGCGAAAGCTCTTACGTTGGCGGCGAGAATACCCAACGCGACAACAAAATGGGCGGCGAGGCCAACACCAGCGGCCAGCAAAGCAGCGTGGAGCAGCCCGAGCAGGAGCAGCCCCAGGACCCTGAGCAAATGAAGGAGCTGGCCAAGAACATGGCCCAGGCCCTGAGCTCGGAGATCAAAGACGGCGCCATCGAGCTTGAAGCCCTGGGTCAGCAGTTGGTTATTCGCATCCGTGAGAAAGGATCTTTTCCTTCGGGCTCGGCGTTCTTGCAGCCGCAGTTCCGGCCCATTATTCGTGAAGTGGGCGCGCTGCTGAAAAACGTACCCGGCGAGATAACGGTGTCCGGTTACACCGACGACATGCAAATCAGCTCCGAGCTGTACAGCTCAAACTGGGATCTGTCCATCCAGCGGGCCTTGGCGGTGACCCATGAACTGTTGAAGGTGCCGGGGCTGGACCGCAACCGCCTGGTGGTGCGCGGTTTTGCCGACACCCACCCGTTAGTGCCTAACACCTCGGCGCTGAACCGGGCCAAGAATCGCCGGGTGGAAATTGCCATCAACCAGGGCAAACCCAAGTTCAGCGACGAAATTCCTGCCGGTTCACACTAACTAACGGCGGCGCTGGGGTGAAAGCGCCGCCTATCAAGCGTATAATCCGCACGCTTTTGCGTCAGTCAGGGTTATCTCGTGAAGTTCATCATCAAGCTCCATTCGGAAATCACCATTAAGAGCAAGTCGGTCAGACTGCGCTTTATCAAGCTGTTGGAATCCAATCTGCGGGTAGCCGTGCGCCGGGTGGAGGAAGAAACCAAGGTGGACCGCTTCTGGGACAAGTTGGAAGTGCGGGTGCCGGACAGTGCCGACCGCGCCGCTGTTATCGAGAAGATTTGCTCCACCCCCGGTGTGGCTCACGCGCTGGAAGTGTCCCAGTTTGCCTTTAACGATGTGCACGACATCTACCTGGTGGCCCAGCAGGCTTGGGGCCACACCCTGGCTGGCAAAACCTTCTGCGTGCGGGTGAAGCGCAGCGGCAAGCACAGCTTTACCTCCATCGAGGTGGAGCGTTATGTGGGCGGCGGCCTTAACCAGAACAACGCCACCGGCGGTGTGCGCCTGAAAAACCCTGACGTGACCCTCAATATCGAGATTGAAGACGACAAGCTCTATCTCGTGACCCAGCGCCACCCGGGACTTGGCGGCTTCCCCATCAAAACCCAAGAAGACTTGCTGAGCCTTATCTCCGGTGGCTTTGACTCAGGGGTGGCCAGCTACCAGGCCATTCGCCGGGGCTCGCGCACCCATTACTGCTTTTTCAACCTCGGCGGCAACGCCCACGAGATTGGCACCAAGCAGATGGCCTATCAACTGTGGGACCGTTTCGGCGCCTCGCACCGGGTGAAATTTGTCACCGTGCCTTTTGAAGGGGTGGTGGGGGAGATCCTTGAGAAGATTGACGACGGCCTGATGGGGGTGGTGCTCAAGCGGATGATGATGCGCGCCGCCGCCAAGGTAGCCGAGCGCATGGGGATCCAGGCGCTGGTGACCGGCGAAGCGGTAGGGCAGGTGTCCAGCCAGACTCTGACCAACCTCACCGTGATTGAGCGCAGTGTCGACACCCTTATCCTGCGGCCGCTGATTTTCACCGACAAGCAAGAGATAGTGGACACCGCCCGCGCCATTGGCACCTTTGAAATCGCCGAGACCATGCCGGAGTTCTGCGGCGTGATATCCAAAAGCCCCAATGTCCGCGCCGATATCAAAAAGGTGGAAGCCACCGAAGCGGACTTTGATTTTGCGGTGCTGGACCAAGCGCTGGAATCAGCCAAGGTCATGGATATTCGTGATATCGCCACCGAATCCAGCCAACAGGTGGTGGAAGTGGAGACTTTCGCCCTGGTGCCTGACAACGGCGTTATCCTCGATATCCGCGCCCCGGATGAAGAAGAAGACAAACCGCTGGAAGTGGCTGGGGTCGAGGTCAAAACCATCCCCTTCTACAAGCTCGCCACCCAGTTTGGCGACCTGCCCAAAGAGCAGCTCTACTATCTCTATTGCGCCAAAGGCGTGATGAGCAAGCTCCAGGCCCTGTACCTGCAAGAGCAAGGCTTTGACAACGTCAGGGTCTATCGCCCCCACTGAAAAAAAGCCCGGCGACTGCCGGGCTTTTTTAATGTTCGGCCAGCGCCGTTATCTGCTGCCAAAGCGCCAGGTGGCGCGGGGTGTTAAGCCCGTGCATTTGCGCTTTTTGGCAAAGATAACCGTTGATGGCGTCAATCTCGGTGCGCCTGTGGGCCAGGCGGTCAGCCAGCATTGACGAGGTATTGGCGGCGGTGGCTTCAGCCACGGCAAGGATCTGCGCCAGCAGGGCATCTTTTGTAAAGGCCTGCCCTTCAGCGGCCAGTACCGGCAGCATTTCTGTGACCAGAGCCGTTATCTCGGCCCGATAGGTATCTGCCAGCAAGGCGCCGTTGGGCACCTTATCGCGGGCGGTCAGCGGGTTTATCACCGCGTTGATGGCCAGCTTTCGCCAAAGGGGCGTCAGCACCGCTTCAAAACACTGCGCCGGCGGTAGTGCCAGGTTGAGAACGTGGTGCACCAACCCCAGCTGCGCCTTGCTGCCCCGGTAATGGCCGTACCAGCATTGGCCACGGCCTGTCATCTGAACACCCCCTTCGCTTTTGCGGGCGCCATAAGTGGTGGTGCCCAGGTAAAGGGGGTTGCTCACTAGCTCGGCCAGGGCTTCATGGGGGCCAAGGCCGTTACAAAGCAGCACCAGTGGCACGTCACAAGGCGGTGACAGGGCGGCCACCGCCTCTTTAACCTGATAGCTTTTGGTGCAGATAAGCCACAGCTCGGCGTCGCTTTTTTGAGCCGGCTCGCGGCCTTTGAGGATGACCTCTTGGTCTGCCTTTCTCAGGCGCTCGGCCACCAGGCTGCCGATGGCGCCTGCGCCCAATATGCCTACTTTGGCCATTTGCGTACTACCCACACCAGGCTGTAGGCGATGGCGACACCGACCATGTCGGCGCACCAGTCATAGAGGCTGGCATCGCGGTAGGGCAGATACCACTGCACCAGCTCGATGAGGGCGCCGTAGGCCGCCAGGCCCAGCCATTGGGGGATGAGATAACGGCGCCAGGCGCCGTAGGTCAGCAGGCTCAACACAAAAAAGGCGGTGGCGTGCATGGTTTTGTCGCCACCGGGTTGGGGATAGCTGCTTTTGGTAATGGCAAAAAGCGCTGTGGTGAGCAGCGCCAGTGCCAGCAGAATTTGATAGGTTCTAGGTGAGAGCAGCACAGCCTGCATCCGGTCTCCGTTGTTCGATTCGCGCCAGTCTAACCTAGTGGCTGGCGCCTTGCTCAAGGGTGAACAAAGTGTTGCTCAATCCTGGCTACGGGCCCAAGGGGCGACCTTGGGCAACATCAACAAACCGGGGATGGCCACCAGCGCGCACAGCATAAAAAAGTGCACCCAGCCCATTGATTCCACCATGTAGCCGGTGGCGGCGTTGGCGATGACCCTGGGAACGGCGGTGAGCGCTGTCAGCAGCGCAAGTTGGGTAGCCAGGTAGGTGCGGCTGGCCTCGCGGGCGATATAAGCGGTCAGGGCCGCCGCCCCCAGGCCCACCCCTAAGTATTCGGCTCCTACCACCCCGGCCAGCCACCACAGATTGCGGGCTTCGGGGTTAAGAGAAGCGAGCAGGGCATAACCGAAGATACTGGCGCACTGCACCACTCCGAACAGCCACAGGGAGCGGTTGATACCGACTTTGAGCATCACCAGGCCACCGATGAGGCTACCCACCAGCACCGGCCACAGGGCGGCGTGCTTGGCCACCAGGCCTATCTCCGACTTGCTGTACCCCATGTCCATATAAAAGGGGGTTTGCAGCGCCACCGCCATGTTGTCACCGAGCTTGTAGAGCACCATGAACACCAGCACCGCGATGGCATGTTGCACCCCGTGGCGGCTGAAAAAATCCTTGAAGGGTTCCACCACTGCCTGCTCCAGGCTCATGGGGTGGCGCTCGTGCGCTGGCTCTGGGGCAATGGCGGTGAGCAGTAACCCCACGCCCATAAAGGCGGCGGTAATTAAAAACACCGTGGACCAGGGGAGGTGGTCGGCCAGGATCAACGACAAGGAGCCCGGCACCAGCCCCGCCAGGCGGTAGGCGTTAATGTGCACGGCATTGCCAAGGCCCAATTCCTGGTCAGAGAGGATCTCCCGGCGAAAGGCGTCGATAACGATATCTTGCGAGGCGGAAAACACCGCCACCAGCACGGCGGCGACGATCACCATGCTTAGGCCGTTTTGCGGGGAGATAAAGGCAAAGGAGCCCAAGGCCAGCAACAAGCCCAGTTGGGTAAGCAGCATCCAGCCGCGGCGCAGCCCCAAAAGCGGCAGCTCGAACCTGTCCATCAGCGGTGACCACAGGAACTTCCAGGTGTAGGGAAATTGCACCAGGGCAAAAAGCCCTATGGTGCCTAAATCGACCTGCTGATCCCTGAGCCAGCCCGGCACCAGTTGGAATAAAAAGAACAGCGGCAGGCCGGAGGCAAAACCGGTTAAAACACACAGCATCATGCGGCGACTGAATACCAGTCGCCACCAGGGTTGGTCTGTCAATGGAAGTCCTTGCTCAAACAGGGCCGGTGGCCTGGCAAGGTAATCACAACTGCCCTGTCAGGTAAACCTAAAGCGCCGGGGTGGACAGGTTGGCAGGCAGGGGGGCAGAGGGCAGGCGCAGAAAATCCATGCGGCTGGTCAGTTGCTGGCGCAGTGCCATGTGCCCTCTTAACTGGTAAGGCGCGTGGCGGTGCATCATGCCCAGCAGATCCCAGAACACCCTTTCTTTATCACTGGGGGTAGCGGTCTTCGGCTGGCCCAGGGAGAGCCAGCCTTCCATCAGATCCCAAATGCCGTTTTCCAACTCTTCGGTGCTGAGGCGGTAGGCCAGCAGACCATCGGCAAGGGCCAGCAGCTCAGGCACTTTATCGCTGATAAAACGGGTCAAGGACACATTGGTTTCGCTAATGTATGCATTAATCATCTGCTTCATTGTAGAGGCAGAAGTTAAGGGCATAGCGAAAAAACACTCAGTTTTGAATTTCTTCACAAACTCAAAACTGGGGCTTCATCAAGGTGACTTTTTTCAGCATGACCGGCGCCGTGGGCACATCAGGCGAACTGATGGCGCTGTTGTATTCGGTGGGTACGGTTTCAATTTTCTCCAGTACGTCCAGGCCGTCCATTACCTCACCGAACACCGTGTAGCCCCAGTGGCGCGGGCTTGGGTCCAGGCCATCGTTGTCGGCCATGTTGAAGTAAAACTGGCTGGTGGCCGAGTGGGGGTCGTCGGTGCGGGCCATGGCGATGGTGCCCAGGCGGTTTTTAAGGCCGTTACCCGATTCGTTGAAGATGGGCTCACGCTCTTTGCGGGCGTTGTACTTCAGGTCGTAGCCGCCGCCTTGTACCACAAAGCCTTTAATGACCCGGTGAAACACGGTGTTGTTGTAGGTGCCGTCCACCACGTAGCGCAGGAAGTTGTTCACCGTGATAGGCGCCTTGGTGCGGTCCAGCTCCACCACGATATCGCCCATGCTGGTTTCCATCTTCACCTGGGGAAAGAGGTTATCCGGTTGCAGATCGTCGGTCTTGATGGTGGCCGCTTGGCCAAGGAAGCTGGCCAGGCACAGGCAGGCGGCGAGAAGCCTTCTCATGGAATTCTCCGGTCTTGAAAAAGGGCTCAGGTTAACGGGGCCTTGTTGAAAAGCCAATGCTCGGTTGCCAAGCGCATGGCGCCAGCGCTTGGAGACAGCCCTGCCTTGATGGCCTGCCAGTTGAGGTTGTGCCTGAACCAAGACCACCTTGAGGCGGTGTCGGGCACGGGAGGAAATAGGGCCAGCTGCGGCTCTAAGTGAGGAAGCGACCACAGGTAGAGTTCAATACCTTCTCGCGCTGCTTTACCCAGCCAATACCAGCGCCAAAGCTCAGCCTTGAGGGCCTCTGGCGTACTGTGTTCAAGGTGGTTTAGCCGAAGGCGCTGGCGGCGAAGGCCGTCTTCGCTGCTCCCCAGTAGCCATTTGGCCAGGCGAGTGGCGGGAGGTGGGCTGATATCGCCCAGGCCTTCGTCGGCCATGCGCCAGGGCAGGGTGGGGCGCAGTTCTTTGCCTTCGGCCGGTTGCAGTTTGGGGTAAGGGTAGGCGCGGCCATCGAGCCAGTATTGGCCGCAGGGCAGTACCTTGATGTCTTCAAAGTACAGTTCGTTGCCAAGGGGGGCGCCGAGGGTCAGGCAATCAAAAAGGGTGTCGGGCACCAATTTTGCCGGCGCTAAATCCAGCAGCAGCGCCGGGTTGGAGCTGATGGCCCAGCTTTGGCCCAACTGACGTTTAAAAAGGGGTACCAGGCCCCTGGCATCAGAGCTGGCCAGGTAGCAAGGCCCGATAGGGGCGAGCAGCGCAAAGGGCCCCTGGCAGGCGCCAAGGTGGCCAAGGGGTTTTTCCAAGAGCGCCGGTAGCGTTTGCTCGGGAACCGGTTGGCCCACTACCAACGCTTCTCCCACCAGTGCCTGGGGGCTGCTGGCAAAGAGGATAAAGGGGCCATGGCGCTGTAACCGCGACTCGGGCCACAGCCCTTGCCAGCGGGCCAGGCAGTCTTGGATGGCGGCGCTGGGGAGAGGATCGAAGATAAGGGCGACAGATACCATGGAGGTCAATAAAAGTAGGTTCTGCCGCCAGTGTAGCTCAGGCCGAGAACAGGCGGGTGAGCTCGGGATCATTAATCAGCGAACTCATGTTCTGCTCCAGCAGGTTGTTGAGCTCCTGCTCCAGGCGGCCAAGGTCGGGGCCCAGGGGCGCCTCGAAACTGCCGGTGCTGGTAAAGCGTTTGGTCATGGTTTGGCCGTCACGCTCGGCATAAGCCTCCATCACCACTTTTTGCTTGCTGCTATGGCTGGCCATGCCTTCGGTGACCACCGCTTCAACACTGATAAGCCGCACCGATAGCCGAGCACCGGTGCCGGGCTGCACGCTGTAGCCGTGGGCTTTGAGCCCCTGGCGCAGACGGCTGGCCAGGCGCTCATCTAGGCCTGGGTCGCTGCTGACATTGCCCTTGGGCAAAAAGAGCACGGTTTGGTCGGCCCTGTTGTCCTGAAAATCAAAACGAATGGGCACCAGGCTCGATGAGGCCTGGGTGACCGCCGGCGCTTGCGGGTCGAGCCAGGCGGTTTTGGGCAGGGTGGCGCAGCCGGCCAGCAGCAGGGCGGTCAGAAGCAGGTATCTCATGAGGTTCTCCTTTTTATGGTTCTTAAAATCACGAACTTGCGGTCTGATGCCACCACCTTGCAGCCCCCGAACAGACGCTTGAGCTTGAGGTGGTAACCCAGGTGCCGGTTGCCGACTATCCACAATTCTCCGCCGGGGCGCAGCACCCTGAAGGCGTCTTTGAACATCTGCCAGGCTATGTGATCGGTAATGACCTGTTGCTGATGAAACGGTGGATTGCACAGCACCAAATCGACGCTGCTGGCGGTAAAGCCCCTGAGGCAATCGTTGGCGATACAGTCTGCCTTAACCTCGGGAAGGTTCTGTGACAGGTTGTGGCGAGCCGAAGCGACCGCCAGATAGGATTCGTCCACCAAGGTGTAATGGGCGTCAGGATACTGGCTGGCCATCATTAGCCCCAGCACGCCGTTGCCACAGCCAAGGTCGACCACCTTGTCAAAACGGCCCTGGGGCAGGTTGGCCAGCATCAGCCTGGCGCCGATATCGAGACTTTGGCGGGAAAAAACGTTGGCAAAGTGGCTCAAGGTAAAGCCGCTACCCTCCAGCGGCCAGCTAAGAGGCGGCGGCAATGGCAGCGGCGCTTTACCGTCGCTTTGGCAGACAAAGGCGCGGGCCTTTTTCCAGCCCAGCAGTTTGTCGGTTGGGCCGATATGGCGGCTTATCATTGCCTCGGCGCTGGCCGGAATGTCGCGGTCGCGGCCGGCTAGCAGCACTAAAGTGTCTTTGGCCAGTAGCGGCTTTAAGGTTGCCAGCCACAGCTCCAGCAGCGACAGCTGCTTGGGAATGCGGGCCAGCACCAACTGCGGCTCGGCCGGCCAAGGGGCCAGAGGGTCGACAAGCGCGGCCTGGCGGCCAAGGGCGTTGAGGTTGGCGGCGATGGCATTGTGGCTGACCACGGAATCGCTGACGCTGGTGACCTTGAACTCGGCCAGGGCGCAGGTCAGGGCGCCGAAGTTGTCGCCCAATATCAGTATCGGCTTGCTGCTATCGAGCCCCTGGGGCAGTAGACTTTGCAAAAGGTATTCGTCGGCACTGTCAAAGGCCTGCAGATCGTCCTTGGGGTTGCCGGAAAAACGTTGTAGTTGAGGAAGTGTATGGGTAAGGGCGAGCACGGCCAGGTTCCAAAGGACGTAAAGCTGCATTTTGACACATTGCCCCACGCGGTACAGCCTCATCTGCCCCCCGATACGCTGGCGCTTTGGCCGGCGGTGCTCGGTGATGATGAGGCGGCCAAAGCCTTTGAGCTGTTGCGGGCCGAGCTCAAATGGGCCCAGCCCGAGCTCACGGTTTTTGGCAAAAGTCACCCCATACCGAGAATGCAAAGCTGGGTTGGCGATGAAGCGGCGCACTATACTTATTCGTCCAGCGCCTTTAGCCCGCACCCCTGGCACCCGCTACTGCGCCACTGGGCTTATGAGCTGTCGGCTTTTCTGCATCAGCCCTTTAACTCTGTCCTTGCCAACCACTACCGTGATGGTAAAGACCATATGGGCTGGCACAGTGACGATGAAGCCGAGCTGGCACCGGTGATAGCGATGATTAGCCTTGGCGCCGAGCGAGAACTGGCGTTCAAGCCAAGGGGGAAGGGCGAAGGATTCAAGGTGGCGTTGCCCAGCGGTAGCCTGCTGGTGATGGGAGCCGGGCTACAGCAACAGTGGCAACACAGTCTGCCGACCAGAGCGAGGGTGACACAGGGGCGTATCAGCCTTACGTTTCGTCAGGTGTACCCCTTGCATCGGGACCCGTGAGGGCGTACAAACCGACCCTTGCCAGAAGGAGTGAGCCTATGTCCGTTCAGCGTCACATCGAAGACAAGTTGCATGTCGCGTTCAAGCCCGAGCATTTGCAGGTCAGTAACGAGTCCTTCATGCATTCGGTTCCCGCCGATGCCGAAACCCATTTCAAGGTGGTGATCGTCAGCTCCGAGTTTGACGGCCAGCGCCTGGTCAGCCGCCACCGGGCGGTCAATCACACCCTGGCCGAAGAGCTGGCCGGCCCCGTGCATGCGCTGGCGCTCCACACTTATACCCCGGAAGAATGGCAACAATATTACGGCCAGGTGCCAGCCTCTCCTGCCTGTCTTGGGGGATCCAAACTGGGTTAATGAGTCGTAACAGTCTGTTGCGGGGGCTGAAAGGAAGGGACCAAGGTCCCTTTTTTCGTACCTTGTCAGACGGTTCGACTAGACTCTGCACGCGTGGAAAAGTTCCCCTAAGCCGTTCAATAGCCATGGCAACGGCGCGCCAAGGGGTGCTAAAATACGCGGCTTGTAATAAGAGCGAAGTTAAACTTCGACACACAAACGCTTTTTCGCCGCCTTGATCGGTCAACAGTCGGGGTGGCGGTCAGCCTACAGAATTCCCTTAACTGTTGTGCAAAGTGCGTATGATAACCATCAAGAAAGGACTGGACGTTCCTATTAGTGGAGCGCCCGAGCAAGTGATCCACGATGGTCCTGCCATCAAGACAGTTGCCGTCCTGGGCGAAGAGTACATCGGCATGCGGCCGACCATGCACGTCCGGGAAGGTGATCTTGTCAAGAAAGGCCAGATCATTTTCGACGATAAGAAAAACCCTGGTGTCAAATTCACCGCGCCAGCTGCCGGTAAGGTAGTTGCGATCAATCGTGGTGAGAAGCGGGTGCTGCAATCCGTTGTTATCGAAATCGATGGCAACGAAGAAGTCAGCTTCCAGGCTTATGACGCTGGCCAGCTCGGTAGCCTCGACCGTCAGGTTGTGGTTGACCAACTGGTAGAGTCCGGTCTCTGGACTGCCCTTCGAACTCGTCCTTACTCCAAGATCCCTGCGATCGACAGCGCTCCCGGTGCCATTTTCATCTCCGCCCTGGACACCAATCCGCTTGCCGCTGACCCTGCCATCATCATCAAAGAACAGCTCGAGGCCTTTAAACAGGGCCTGACCGTGCTGTCTCGCCTGACCGATGGCAAGATTTACCTCAGCAAGGCCTCCGGTAGTGACCTGAGCGTTTCCGGCGCCCAAGTGGAAGTGCATGACGTCAGCGGCCCGCATCCGGCTGGCTTGGTCGGTACCCAGATCCACAAGCTGTTCGGCGCCTCTTTGCGCCGTGTGGCTTGGCATCTTGGTTATCAGGACGTCATCGCTTTCGGCAAGCTGTTCACCGAAGGCAAGCTCGATAGCAGCCGGGTGATCTCCCTGGCCGGCCCCAGCGTCAAAAAGCCGCGCTTGGTGCGTACCCAACTGGGTGCCAACATCAGCCAGCTGACCAGCGGCGAGCTCACCGACGGCGAAACCCGTGTGGTGTCTGGCACCGTTCTGACCGGTTCCATCGCTCAAGGGGCTCATGACTTCCTTGGTCGCTACCACGTGCAGGTCAGCGCCCTGTCTGAAGATCGCGAAAAAGTGCTCTTCGGCTGGCTGGCTCCTGGCAGCGACAAGTTCTCCGTGACCCGTGCCTACCTTGGCCACTTCGGCAAGAAAGTGTTTGGCATGACCACCACCACCAACGGTTCTCCCCGCTCCATGGTGCCGATCGGCAACTACGAGCGCGTGATGCCGCTGGACATCCTGCCGACCCTGCTGCTGCGCGACATTCTGTCCGGTGATACCGACAGTGCCCAGCAACTTGGCGTTCTGGAACTGGATGAAGAAGATCTGGCGCTGTGTACCTTTGTGTGTCCGGGTAAGTACGATTACGGTTCCTACCTGCGTACCTGCCTGACCAAGATCGAGAAGGAAGGTTAATCATGGGCCTGAAGAACTTCTTGGAAAAAATCGAGCCGCAGTTTGAAAAAGGCGGCAAATATGAAAAGTGGTATGCCCTTTATGAAGCGGCAGCGACCATTTTTTATACCCCTGGTCAGGTAAACCGCGGCCAAACCCACGTGCGTGATGCGATCGATCTCAAGCGCATCATGATCCTGGTTTGGCTGTCTGTATTCCCGGCCATGTTCTACGGCATGTACAACATCGGCCACCAGGCGCAACACGCCCTGGCTGCCGGTTATCACCTGGCCGACGTTTGGCAGGTGGGTCTGTTCCACGCTCTGGGCGGCTCGCTGAGCGCCGACTCAGGCTGGGCCAGCATGATGTGGTACGGCGCCTGCTTCTACATCCCGGTTTATGCCACCGTCTTTATCGTTGGCGGCTTCTGGGAAGTGCTGTTTGCCTCCATCCGCAAACACGAGATCAACGAAGGCTTCTTCGTTACCTCCATCCTGTTTGCGCTGATCCTGCCGCCCACCATTCCGTTGTGGCAAGCGGCTCTGGGCATCAGCTTCGGTGTGGTGCTGGCCAAGGAAATCTTCGGCGGTACTGGCCGTAACTTCCTGAACCCGGCTCTGGCTGGCCGTGCCTTCCTGTTCTTTGCTTACCCGGCCTATATGTCCGGTGACAGCGTCTGGACCGCCGTTGACGGTTTCTCCGGTGCTACCTACCTGAGCCAGGCCGCTGCTGGCCAGCTGCAGTATGTGCTGGACAACAACTGGTGGGATGCCTTCTACGGCAACATCCAAGGCTCCATGGGCGAAACCTCCACTCTGGCCATCCTGATTGGCGGCCTGGCCCTCATCTTCCTGCGCATCGCCTCCTGGCGCATCGTGCTGGGTACCTTTGTGGGTATGGTGGTGATGTCTCTGGTGTTCAACGCCATCGGCTCTGACACCAATAACATGTTTGCCATGCCTTGGTACTGGCACCTGGTGCTGGGCGGTTTTGCCTTCGGCATGATGTTCATGGCCACCGACCCGGTCTCTGCTTCCTTTACCAACAACGGTAAGTGGGCTTACGGCGCGCTGATCGGTGTCATGGTAGTGCTTATCCGTGTGGTCAACCCGGCCTTCCCTGAAGGCATGATGCTGGCCATTCTGTTTGCCAACCTCTTCGCCCCCCTGTTTGACCACTTTGTTGTTCAGGCCAACATCAAGCGGAGGCTCGCTCGTAATGTCTAAAAACAACGAAAGCATCGGCAAGACCATCGGTGTTGTTCTGGCCATCAGCTTGGTGTGCTCGGTGGTGGTTTCTGGCGCCGCCGTGGCCCTGAAGCCGACCCAGGAGCAAAACAAGCGCCTGGATAACCAGCGCCACATCCTCGACGCTGCCGGCCTGCTCAAGCCCGGCATGTCTGCCGCTGAAGTTCGCGCCGCTTATGCCGCTCACATCGAGCCGCGTATCGTCGAGCTCAAGACCGGCAAGTTCGTCAAGGAAGTGGATGGCCAAGATGCTGCTCATTTTGACCAGCGCAAAGCTTCCAAAGATCCCAAGCTCAACACCGAAGTGCCCGCTGACGAGGACGTTGCGTCCATCAAGCGTCGCTCCAACTACGCCTCCGTCTACCTTGCCAAAGATGACGCCGGCCAAGTGACTTCCGTGGTTGTGCCGGTTCACGGTAACGGCCTGTGGTCCATGATGTACGCCTACGTCGCGGTGAAAACCGATGGCGACACCATCTCCGGCCTGACCTACTACGAGCAGGGTGAAACCCCCGGACTCGGCGGTGAGGTAGAAAACCCGGTATGGCGCGCCAAGTGGGTTGGCAAAGAGATCTACGGCAAAGATGGCAAGCCTGCCATCAAGGTTGTCAAAGGTGGCGCTGCCCCCGGCGACAAGCACGGTATCGATGCCCTGTCCGGTGCCACCCTGACCAGTAACGGTGTTCAACACACCTTTACCTACTGGATGGGTGACAACGGCTTTGGTCCTTTCCTGACCAACGTCCGCAACGGAGAATTGAACAATGGCTAACAGCAAAGAAATTAAAAAGGTTCTGCTGGGGCCGCTGCTCGCCAACAACCCCATCGCCCTTCAGGTGCTGGGTATCTGTTCGGCGCTGGCGGTTACCGGCCGTATGGATAAAGCCTTCGTTATGGGTATCGCCCTGACACTGGTTACCGGCTTTTCCAACCTGTTTATCTCGCTCATTCGCAACCACATTCCCAACAGCGTGCGGATCATCGTGCAGATGGCCATCATCGCGTCCTTGGTTATCGTGGTTGACCAGGTGCTGCGTGCCTACGCCTATGGCTTGTCCAAGGAACTGTCGGTATTCGTTGGTCTTATCATCACCAACTGTATCGTGATGGGTCGCGCCGAAGCCTACGCCATGAAGAGCCCGCCGCTGATGTCCTTCCTGGACGGTATCGGGAACGGCCTGGGTTACAGCGCCATGCTGCTGACCGTTGGCTTTATCCGTGAGCTGCTGGGTTCCGGCACCGTGTTCGGTTTTGAAGTGCTGCCGCTGATTAAAAACGGTGGTTGGTATCAGCCTAACGGTCTGTTGCTGCTGCCCCCCAGCGCCTTCTTCATCATCGGCGGTATCATCTGGGCCCTGCGCACCTTCCGCCCCGAGCAAGTAGAACCTAAGGAGTAATCGCTGTGGAACATTACATCAGCCTTCTGGTTCGCTCGATTTTCATCGAGAACATGGCTCTGTCCTTCTTCCTGGGTATGTGTACCTTCCTGGCGGTGTCCAAGAAGATCTCCACTGCCATGGGCCTGGGCATTGCCGTTACCGTGGTTCTGACCATCTCTGTACCGGTCAACCAACTGGTAACCCATTACATCCTGGCTCCCGATGCCCTGGTTAAGGGGATGGATCTGAGCTTCCTGAGCTTTATTACCTGGATTGGTGTTATTGCGGCCATCGTTCAGATCCTGGAGATGATCCTGGATAAGTTCTTCCCGGTCCTCTACAACGCCCTGGGTATCTTCCTGCCGCTCATAACCGTTAACTGCGCGATCTTCGGTGCCGTGTCCTTCATGGCCCTGCGTGAATACACCTTTGGCGAGTCCGTGGTGTTCGGTTTCGGTTCTGGTGTGGGCTGGATGCTGGCTATCGTGCTGCTGGCGGGTATCCGCGAGAAGCTCAAGTATGCCGATATGCCTGAAGCCGTACGTGGTCTGGGCAGCGTGTTTATCACCGCTGGCCTGATGGCGCTGGGCTTTATGTCTTTCTCAGGGGTTCAGTTGTAAGCGCGGCTTTGCCGCGCCCAAAACGCAAAGGATAAGTCGATGGAAATCATTCTCGGCGTTGGTATGTTCACCGTGATCATCATGGTACTGGTAGCCATCATCCTGGTTGCCCGTGCCAAGCTGGTTAGCAGCGGTGACGTGACCATTACCATTAATAACGATCCGGAAAAGGCCATTACCGTGCCTGCCGGTGGCAAACTGCTGGGCGCCTTGGCCTCCAGCGGTATCTTCGTGTCCTCCGCCTGTGGCGGCGGCGGTTCCTGTGGCCAGTGCCGCGTAACGGTGAACGACGGTGGCGGCGATATCCTGCCGACCGAGCTGTCGCACATCTCCAAGCGCGAAGCCAAAGAAGGCTGCCGTCTGTCTTGCCAGGTTGCCGTGAAGCAGGACATGAACATTGAAGTGCCTGAAGAGATCTTTGGTGTGAAGCAGTGGGAATGCACTGTTATCTCCAACGACAACAAGGCCACCTTCATCAAGGAATTCAAACTGGCTATCCCGGAAGGCGAATCAGTGCCGTTCCGCGCCGGTGGTTACATCCAGATCGAGGCGCCGCCGCACCACATCAAGTACAGCGATTTTGATGTGCCGGCAGAATACCGCCCTGACTGGGAGCGCTTTGGCTTCTTCAACCTTGAGTCCAAGGTTGACGACACCACCATCCGCGCTTACTCCATGGCCAACTATCCGGACGAGAAAGGCATCATCATGCTGAACGTCCGTATCGCCACGCCGCCGCCGAACAACCTGAGCCTGCCTTGCGGCAAGATGTCTTCGTTCATCTGGTCTTGCAAGCCTGGCGACAAGGTTACTATCTCCGGTCCTTTTGGTGAGTTCTTCGCCAAAGATACCGAAGCCGAGATGGTATTCATTGGTGGTGGTGCCGGTATGGCGCCGATGCGTAGCCACATTTTCGACCAGCTGCGTCGTCTGAAATCCAAACGTAAGATCACCTTCTGGTACGGTGCTCGTTCCAAGCGTGAAATGTTCTACGTTGAAGATTTCGACATGCTTCAGGAAGAGAACGACAACTTCAACTGGCACGTAGCCCTGTCTGATCCTCAGCCCGAGGACAACTGGAACGGCTACACCGGTTTCATCCATAACGTGGTTTTTGAAAACCACCTCAAGGATCACCCGGCGCCGGAAGATTGCGAGTTCTACATGTGTGGACCGCCGATCATGAACGCCTCCGTCATCAAAATGCTCAAAGACTTGGGCGTTGAAGACGAGAACATCCTGCTGGACGACTTCGGTGGCTAACCGCGTCTGAGCACGATGTAACGTCCAAAATGGCTGGCCTGGTGGCTGGCCATTTTCTTTGGTGGCGAAAATTGCGGCGAGATGAACGGGGTATTTTTAGCCACCGAAACTGACAAGGGCGGCCAGGAGCGGTAAACTGTCGCCCTCAAAGCCAATCCGGTAAAGAGGCACTGATGATTGTTGTTTATACATTCGGCCTGTTTCTGCTGGTGATCCTGGCCATGGCGGTCGGGTACATCTTCCAGAAGAAGACCATCTCCGGCTCCTGTGGCGGTATTAGCGGCCTGGGTATGAAAAAAGCCTGTGATTGCCCGGACCCTTGCGACAAACGCAAGGCGCGCATGGCCAAAGATGAAGCCAAGCGCAAGGCCAAGGAAGCGGTCTGGAATGAGAACCGTATCCTGTAAAAAAAGCCCGCATTATGCGGGCTTTTCTGTGGGGGCCTGGCGCAGTCTGTTGATACAGGCAGATAAAATCTCATCCCGTATTCCCAGCACCTCAAAAAAGCCCAGGGCGTCCAGTGCCGGCAGCAATTCCTGGGTATCTTTTTCGGCCTGTCGACGGGCCTTTTCGCTCAAGTCGTTTTTCATCAGTAACCTCGCATTATGCAAAAAGGCGCCAACGGTACCCTTGCGTACGGTGACATCGGCAATGGTCAGCTTGTCTTGGTCATCTGGCAGTACGTGTTCCGGTTTCATGGCTTTCCTCCTTTGTGGTGATACGTTAGCCTGGAAAGGCTTTTGCCCATTATCGATAGGTTGCCAATAAATGTTGCAGATTGGCCAAGATGTCACGGTGCTGGAGATCGCCAATTACCTTGGCGATAACGCCTTGGAGTCGATGCAGGATGTGCGCATCAAAATTCTCCATGACGACCGCAGCAAGGGCATGGCCTGGCACGCTCACGAAGAAGCGCAGCTGATGTGGGTAACCAGCGGCTGCGCCAGTATGGAAACCGCCGCCGGGCGGTGGCTGGTGCCTGCCGGGCGCATGGGTTGGTTCCCGGGGCGTGAACCTCACCGGGGTAGGGTGATAACGCCGGTCACCGGCTTTAGCCTTTATCTGCGTTGTAACTGGCTCGACTACCCAACAGTGTTTGAAGGCTCCGAGCTTTGCCAAGCGCTACTCAAATCTCTGACGCAAAAGGTGCCGAGTGATGTCAGCCAGCGGCGTCTTGCGGCCCTGGGCGATGAAATCAAGGCGGCCAAGCCGTTGTCGGTTGGCCTGCCGCTGCCCTATTCGGAGCGCCTTAAAGCCCTTTGCGAAACCATTGCCACGAGCCCTGCTTTGGCGCCCCCTCTTGAGCTGGCGGCCACTCAGGTTGCGCTATCGCGGCGCAGCTTTTCCAGGCACTTCAAGCAGCAGACCGGCCTGAGTTACGGCCAGTGGCTGCAGCTGGCCCGTATCCATCACAGCCTGGTGCTGTTGGGGGAGGGGGGCCGGGTTAGTGACGCCGCTCTGGCGGTGGGCTACGACACCGTCAGCGCCTTTTGCCAGGTGTTCCGGCAGGTCATGGGGCAGAGCCCCGGCCGCTGGCAGAGCCTCAACCAGACGGTTTGACCCATATCCGCGCCTCTTGGCGTTTATTCCTTGGCTTGTCATTCAGGCCTGATAGAAAGACTCTTTGGCTAACAGGATGTATTGCAACATGAATAAACTTTCCCTGAGCTTACTGGCCCTGGCGATGCTGGGGGGCTGCCAGAGTGTGCCGGCCGGCAAAGAAGCCCCTGCGGCCGAGCAGCAAAGCGTGGTGATGATCTCCCTCGATGGCTTTCGCTGGGACTACATCGAAAAGCACGGCGCGCCCAACCTGGCTGCCATGGCGGCTGATGGCGTCCGCGCCGAGCAAATGCGCCCGGCTTATCCCACCAAGACCTTCCCCAACCACCTGACCCTGGTCACCGGGCTTTACCCGACTCACCACGGTATCGTGGATAACCATTTTTGCGACAAACAGCGCCAGGAGTGCTATTCCCTTGGCGACGGCGGCAAGGACAGTACCTGGCTTAAAGGCATTCCCCTTTGGAACCTGGCTGAGCTTAATGGCCTGAAGTCTGCGACCTATTTCTGGCCAGAGTCGGACGCCCTTATCGGCGGTATGACCCCCAACTATTACTACCACTACTCGAAGCAGGCCGATTACGAGGAGCGGATTAACCAAATCGTCGACTGGCTGAAGCTACCCGCCGACCAGCGCCCCCAGTTTGTGGCGGGCTATTTCTCCCTGGTAGATACCATGGGCCATCGTTTTGGGCCTGATGCGGAGCAAACCCGAGATGCGGTGAAAAAGGTTGATGCCTTGATAGGCGAGCTTCGCGCCCGCTTGAAAAGTGAAGTGAGCCAACCGGTGAACCTTATCGTGGTCTCGGACCACGGCATGTCGGCGGTTGACCTCGATAAGGCTATTGATTATCGAAAGTTGCCCATCAGCGAAGATTTTAACGTGGTCAATGCCAGTACCCGGCTGATGCTGTACGCCAAGCCCGGTGTCGATGACATGGCCATTGCCCGGCAAAAGCAAAAGCTGCTGGGCGATGCGCGCTATCAATTGCTGTCAAAAGCCGATCTGGCCGAGCGCCATTACACCGACAGCCCCCGTATCGCCGATATTATTCTGGAGACCCAGGCGCCGCTGGTGTTTACCGATAAAGACAAGAAAGACTTTCACGGCATCGGTGGCAACCACGGTTACACCTACACCAAGGATATGGGGGCCCTCTTTGTGGCCGAGGGCCCCGCATTTAAAAAAGGGGTGATGCTGCCGGCTTTTGATAATGTCGATGTCTACCCCACCGTCGCCAAGATCCTCGGGATAAAGCTGTTATCCCAGGTCGATGGTGAATTATTAATTGGATACTAGGGGTATTATAATATGGAAAATATTATCAACAGCGTTCCTATTTTTTATAGGAGAAATAGTGTCTATTGAAAGTGAATATAAAAATAAAAAATGACTTCTATGCTATAGCCACACTATTGTGGCTATAGCATCAATTCCACTTAGTTTGAAATTCGGTCATCGCATCTATAAGTGTTAGGATGTGTTATTTGGGAGTACTCCAACACATATCTCGGGTAAACGTAGTAATTTTCATGATCGCTATCCTTAAATGATGGGTTAAATATCTCTAGCTCCATTTTTTCTCCAGGAGCAACCTCACCAACAGAATTTTTCCAGCTTATTGTATTCCCGACTCTGACATTGCCACTTACGTTTACAAGATTATTATAATAGATCCTAAATCCACTGTCAGCTCTTGTCCCATCAAAGGCCTTTAAGTAGTATCGATTATTCTTTAACTCTACACTTGTTATTGTTAGGGTTAGAAAAGCTGACACTTTAACATTGGACTGACTTATATTTCGATAGTCCCATCCAGCTTTGTAAATTTGGTTTCCTTGCTCATCATTGGTGCCTGTCCACCCAATTTTCTTATCAACATTGATAGTTCCGCGAGGTGAGAAATCTTCATACCAGCATCCCGATGAGTCTTCATCAAATCTTGTCTGTGTTGCTTCAAACTGAGTATCCGAATGGTCGGATGCATCGAAGCAATGAGTCACAGTCGTCTTATTTCCATGAGAGTCATATACGTCTTCAGTCCAGCAATTATCATCATTATTACCTGTGGCAGATGCTTTATTAACGCTAAAGTTCCATCCCCATCCCGACCTAATACTCGATGGCATTATATGAGAATGGTTATCATTTATATCGTCTAGCACAGGAGTGCTAATGTCGATATTACCGAGCAATAGAATGCTAGATAGCGCTATTTTTAAACTAGTGTTCATGATTATCCTTAAACAGTTCGGTTTCAAAAACTTCATAAATTTCCATTGAAGTTACGCACTCTATAACGACTCTGTTATTGCACCTCCAGAGTTTAAATTGTTTTGAATGAGAAAGAGTTTTCAGTACAGCATCGAAATCATTAACCCCGATGCGCAAGTAATCAGGGAAATTATCTAGACATATCAAAGGTTTTTTTATGAATGTCCTTACTAGTCTATTTATATCGAATTTATTATTTGAAAGGATAAAATTGCTAGATATTATCTTTTTTGACTCTGACAGGTGCTTTTCCAAGCTGATCTGCAGATTGTTAACCCAATCTTTTGCCCTTAACCAGTATTTTTCATTTGCTAATGTGCCGATGCTAATCCTTGATTCTTCTAAACTCGAACCATAATCTTGATTACTTGCTAATCGATAGGCGGATAAAGGAATGCTTCTCTTGTTAGAACTTGTCATTGATTCTAAGAAAGCTCTAGCGGTACGTCCATTTCCATCATTGAAAGGGTGTAATGATATCAGCTGGTTGTGAAATACTATAGCTTTCAAAGAAGAGCTTAAGTCGTCTCGTGAAGTAAAAGATATTAAATCGTTTAGATATTCATACAATTTTTCAGGCCTGGGGGGGATAAACAATGCACTTTTTATCCCTCCTCCCCCAATCCAATTCTGGTTTTTTCTAACCTTTGATGTTGACTTCATTAATATTTTTGCATTGATTTCATTTAGTTTATCTAGGGTTATAGAGCCTTCAATACATTCTACTGTTTTCTTGAACTCGCTAGATTTTTTTAATAGAGACAGAGTTAAGTAATCATCTTTGGTAAGAGCCTCTTTACTTAAAAATAAATTTTTTACTGGTACGTTTCTTGCCTCTCTGAGTGCTATCCCACCAGAAATATATCGATAGATTATTGTTTCAATATCTAATTCAGAGAATAAGTTTGTTTTATTTGGGACTATAGATTCGACTTCATTAAAGTCAATATTAGATATTTTGAAAGGAATGTATGGTGATTTGCTATTCCTATTTAATATATTCTCTTTTTCCACTTTTAAGCCCATCCATTGACTACTATATATTACTTTAATTAACTCCATGAAAAATTGGTAGCAGAATTAACAATTTTATTGGGTATCTAAAGCCGTCTCTGATTGAAGTTATTTTAGATAGACAATAAAAAGCCAGCCCGAAGGCTGGCTTTTGCTGTATCGGTACAGACCTTGATTAGAAGGTGTACTTGATACCGGCTTTGATGCGCCAGGTGGATTCTTCAGCTTCGAAGGTATCCCAGTTGCCGCCGCTATAACCAGAGTTCGGTTTGTCGTACATGTAACGGCCTTGGCTATCCAGGCCAGCAAAGTCGATGAAGGTCACGTCAGTGTACTGCATGGTCTTCACTTGTCCCCAATCCTTGTTCAGCAGGTTAGCCAAGTTCTGGATGGTGAAGTAGAAGATACCTTTCTGACCCTTGGCAAAGCCGGGAACCTCTTGCTGGAATTGGAAGTCCAGAGTGGTTACCCATGGGCTGGTGCCTGTGCCTTTGCCAACGAAACCACTGCCTACGCCAGCATTAGCGGCGTACTGCATGATTTCCTCATAAGACAGCGGGCTGTCAGGACTCAGAGCAGGGTCGTTCGGGCCAGTCGGGATGTACGGCAGGTAACTACCAGCATTGTAGAAGCTGCTGTTATCACCGAAGTCACCGTCTTTATACATACCCATGGTGTAGCTGTAATGGGTACCGGAGCGGCGCTGGAAGAACAGGTTGAAGCGAGAGGCGTAACCTTCAAAGAACTCGTGGGTATAACCCAGAGTCACCTTAAAGCTGTGCTCAACTTCGTAGTCAGCAGTGCCGAGCTCTTCCATGTTGCGATCTTTAACGATGTTGTACTGATAGTTAGAGGTCGCAGTAGAAGAGGTACCGGGGTTACCTTCGTCGATGTTTTGGTGGGTATAAGAGGTGTACAGACTGACACCGCTATCCCAGTCTTTTTGCAGGCTGGTGCTGATGATCCAGGCCTTGCCGTCCTTGTTCTCGTTGGTCAGCTGCAAATCGTAGTGATCGCTGGCTGCAGTAGAGTCACAGGGCTCGTAGATGTTAACGCCAGCGGCGGTTTGGCCGGATACGCAGCGGGAAATGTCTTTCCAGGCGCTGTTATCGGTCATCCACTTACGCATCACTTCAAAGTGCCAGTTGAAGTCGTTACCCACGGACGGAATATCGAAGCGATAGTCAGTTGCAATGCGGGCAACCCAGTCAGAGGGCAGTTTGTAGTTGGGGTCGATGCTGTTGGTAGAACCATCACCAGCATGCATGGCGTCGGTTACCGCAGTCGGAATATCGGTAAGGGTAACGTTGTCCAGGTACTGGTCCGGAGTCACTTCACTACGGTCAAACTGCACCAGGGTGTAGCCGTCGTTGGAGAAGGAGTTGGACAGCCACACGTTGGGACGGCCACCGGTAAAGCGACCAAAACCACCGTTCACGGTCAGGTCGTCGGTTGCGTACCAGGTCAGAGACACGCGGGGCAACCAGATATCCAGGCCGTCCAGGTTCTCCTGGTTGGAGTAGCCGTAACGGTCATAGAAGTTCTGGTTAAAGGTTGGCTTGTCGCTTACGAAGTAACGCTCGTAACGCATGCCAAGACCCAGCTCCCACTTGTCGGAGAGGTACCAGGTGTCTTGCACATAGGCGTTACCCATACCCAGGCTGAAGTCGGCCGCAGCGTCATTCGGGTTGTTGGTGTAGGCATTTTCGTAATAAAAGCTGTCTGCTTGTTGGTTCAAGAAGGCATCAATACCACCACCATTTTTGGAGGTACCGAAGGTGTAAGAACCCAGAGAGTTTCGAACGAAGATGTTGAAAACATCCAGTTTCTGGTACTCACCACCAAATTTGAGCTGGTGGTCGCCGACGCTGTAGTTGAACTTGGCACCCAGCTTATAGGTTTTGTTGTTCAGCTCGTTGGCGTGGCGGTTGTAGTCCGGACCAAAGTTCAGGTCAGCACCAATGGTCTTTGTCGGATCTTCAGGATCCGGCACAAGGGTTTTGATGGTAATGTCGCCATAGGCCTTGGTTTTCAGGCCGGAGATGGAGTTAACCTTCTTGTAGCTGGCGTAGACTTCACTGGAGAAGTCAGGCGTCCAATCTGCATACCACTGCAGTTTGTAAACATCCATATCCTGCTCGTAGTTATACCAGTTGGTATCCAACTGCAGGGTGGTGTCTTTGGTGGTCTGGTTGTTGATGACGTTGCCTTCGGTCTTGTTGTAAGTGAAGGCCAGACGGTGGTCTGCGTTAACGTTCCAGTCCAGTTTAATAAGCCAGTTTTTGTTTTTGGTATCCGGAGCTGAATCCCAACCACCGATATCGATGCCGTAGACATCTTTGGCGATCTGGGTGACTTGCGCCAATTGCTCTTCGGTAAAGTTGGCTTCGTTGGCAGCGCCAGAGCCTGCTGGGCCCCAGCTTACCTGAGATGGCTCGGTGGACTCTTCATAGGCACCAAAGAAGAACAGCTTGTCTTTGATGATGGGGCCACCCAGAGTCACGCTGTAGGTTTTGCGCTCAAAATCCAGGGGAACGTCGTTACCGGTTTCCGGGTTCTCGGGAGTACCGGCGAGAGAATCGCTCATGTACTCGTAGCCCAAAGAGCCGTGGAACTCGTTGGTACCGGATTTGGTGACGGCGTTGATATGGCCACCGGTAAAGCCGCCTTCAGAGGCGTCAAAGGGCGCAACCTCAACGGCTACCTGCTCGATGGCATCGATGGAGATCGGTGATCGCTGAGTCGGGTAACCGTTGCTGTTCAGACCAAAGTCATCGTTGATGGCTACGCCGTCAACGGTGATGGAGTTGTAACGGGGGTTAGAGCCCGCGAAGCTCATGGGGGCGGTGTCGCCCGGCAGCATGTTGGCGTAAGGGTTGTTACGAGCAACTTCTTTGAGGTCGCGGTTAAAGGTCGGCGCACCTTGGATATCATCTTCGCCAAAGACGCTGGAAGAGCCTTTGTTGGAGGTGATTTTCTGGCCGTAAACGGTCAGTTTTTCGGTGTCGTCACCTTCAGCTTTGAGCTGCTCGTTCAGGCGCAGGGTCTGGCCCAGCTGCAGGAAAATACCGTCCTGCTGAACGTCTTGGAAGGTGTCAGAGTCAACCACAACCAGGTAAGGACCACCTACCCGCAGGCCGGTAGCACTATAGCTACCATCGGCTTTGGTCATCACTTCAGTGACGGTGCCGGTGGGCTGGTGCATCAGGATGACTTTGGTGTTAGCGGCGGGTTGGCCTTGCGGGCCAGTGATGGTACCACGGATGGATGAGCTGGTGTCATCCGCGTAAGCCACGGAAGAAGCGCCCAAGGCAAGGCTCAGGGCCAAAGCCAGGCGACTTTTTACGAGTCCCTTGATCATGTCAGTTTCCTGTGAAATGAAGGTTTAGAACACGTTTGCGTTGTTGTTGTCTGCTGCAAAAAAGTGCAACGGTTTCCGTTTTTACACGGAGTTTTTGACATTTTTATGTACAGTTGCCTTTTCGGGGAGCAACTGTAACAAAAGAGAAACGGAACTGTCATTAGTCTGAATGGTCAAATTGCGATGTTGAGCGGTTCTGAGAAAACGTTGTCTTAGTGTTCTTTTGTCGTCATTTTCGCTGAACGTGCTGCTATCGTTAATGCAAAGGTGGTTATTTGCCCAACCCGCTGTTAAGGATTGCAACTTTTAATGCCGCTTTAGAGGCATCGGCTTTTTGCAAAAAAAGTGATCAAGCTCTTGATCCTGAATCTCTGGCCAAAGCCATTGCTGCCAAGCGCCATCCTCGGCTTCAACAGGTTGCCAATATCATCAAGACCTTAAGGCCGGATATCCTGCTGCTAAACGAGTTTGATTGGATAGCCGAACCGCGTTTTGGCATTGAGGCCTTTTGCCGCCACTATCTGGAAGACGGAACCAATCCGCTGCAATACCCCTGGTACTTTGTGGGCGAGTCCAACACCGGACAGCCTATCCCCGGCTTTCCCGGCGAGTACTTCGGCTTTGGCGCCTACCCAGGCCAATACGCCATGGCGCTACTAAGCCGCTATCCCATCGAGCAAGCCAATTGCCGGACCTTTCAACACTTTCGCTGGGCTAAGATGCCGGGGGCCATGCGCCCGATGCTGGGGGAAGCCGACTTTTATCCGCAAAAACAGTGGGAAATGTTGCGATTATCGTCCAAATCCCACTGGGATCTGCGCGTGGATGTGCAGGGAAAACCACTGCATCTGCTGGCAAGTCACCCCACGCCGCCGGTGTTTGACGGGCCTGAAAAGGCCAACCAAAAACGCAACTTCGACGAAATTCGCTTCTGGGCTGATTACCTGTCGCCGGGGTTGGGCGATTACATTGAGGACGACAGCGGCCTCAAAGGCGGCTTTGTGGGGGAGGCACCTTTTGTGGTGCTTGGCGATCTCAACGCCGACCCAGACCGGGGCGACAGCCACCCCGGCGCCATTGACCAATTGCTGAGCCACCCCTTTATCGACAGCCGCCACATTCCTATCAGTCAGGCAGGCCTTCGCCGTGGCCATGGCGCTATGACCGCCGATTGGGGGTTAAGGGCCGACTATGTGCTGCCGTCCAAAAGAGGCATTAAGGTGCGCGATAGCGGTGTGTACTGGCCCGAGGCTGGGCAGAGGGAGCAGCAGGTTGCGGTGTCGGACCACCGCCCGGTGTGGCTGGATATCGAGCTGATATGAAAAACGCCGCGAATGCGGCGTTTGTCGTTACTGGATGTCGGCCACCCGTGAGCGCATGTTCGGGTCGGTTTGCACTGCCCTGGCAATGAGGTTGTAGTCCTCAACGCTGAGCCCCGCGTCCTTTACTGCTTCCACCATGTCTTGATTGGCTTGCTGCTGAATTTGCTGGGCCTGGTCTGGGTTCTCGCTCTTGTTGAGCTTTTCCATGGCACTGTCACGGATACTGGTGATGGATTTTTGTGCCGCCACAAACTGCTCTAACTTGGCGTCACTCACATTGACTTGCTGCTGGGCTTTCGGGGCCGGGGTCTGCTGGGCAGCCATCACAGAAGCAGCCGGCAGGGCGGCCAGGGAAGCGGTCAGCATGGCGGTGAGAGTCAACTTACGCATAGTAATCTCCTGTTGGCTTAAATTCTCACTCTGACTAAGGCGAGAACCGTGCCAACCCGCTCAAGAAATCAATAGATTACTGTTTTACATAAAGAAAGTTTGAACCCAGGCCAGCCTTTGCTGGCCTTTGGCGGCTACCCGGTGTGTCCTTATGTCACAGGGCAACGGGAGCGAGTGTGACAAAAAGATACAGCCTGACCTTAACCTGGCGGGTGCTATTGCTGATGTTCTTGCCATTGTGGCTACTAACCGGCGCCTCGGTGGGCCTTGGCATGCATTACCTGGGCGACCAACAAACCCGCAAGTTAAAGGACGATCTCAAACTGGTGGCCAGGGCCATTCGGGCGCCCATTGGCGAAGCCATCAACCAGGGCGACATGGACACGGTGCGCCACACCCTGGATGCGGTGTTCAGCCTTGGCCAGATCTACGGCGCCGCCGTCTATGACCGTGAAGGCCAGCGTATCGCCGCCGCCGGCATAGCCAAGCGCGACAATCAAGACAACCCGCTGGCGCTGCATCTGGTGGAAACCGGTCGCGACCGTGACGCTTATCAGCGCCAAGCCGGGCGGCGGGTGTTCTCCCACTTTGTGCCAGTCACCGACACCAGCGGCCAAATCACCGGCCTGGTCGAGGTAACCCGCAAGGCCAGTGATTTCTCAGCGTATTTGGAGCGGCTAACCTACTGGGCCTGGTCGGCTTGGGCCGCCCTTGGCCTTTTAACCCTCACCATCGTGCTGTGGGGGTATCGCCAAACGGTGGGCCGTGAAGTCGGGCGCCTCACCCGGGTGATGGCGGCGGTAGGCGCCGGGCAGCGAGGGCTGCGGGCGCCCATGAACGGCGCGCCGGAGTTTCAAACCATCGCTCTGGCCTTTAACCGCATGCTTGATGATATGGCCGGCGCCGAGCTGGCCCTTGCCGAGCACCGCGAGCAGGAAGCGCACCTTAGCCGCTCCCTTGAGCGCCAGCAGCGCATGGCCACCTTAGGGCGCTTGGTCAGCGGCATTGCCCATGAGCTGGGAGCGCCCCTTAACGTTATTGATGGCAGGGCTCGCCGCCTGGCTCGCTTTGACGACGAACCCAAAGCCCAAAAAGAGCTGGCCGCCATTCGCAGCCAGGTCGGGCGCCTTACCCGCATCGTGCGCCAACTTCTCGATTTCAGCCGAAGCGGCGCCCAGTTTCGCCCCTTGCCACTCAAAGATCTGTTAGAGGCGGCGCTCTTGTCGGTGGCCGAAGAGCAGCAAGGCGCGATGCCCAACGTTGAGCTGGATGTGCCCCAAAGCCAGCGGCTGCTGGCCGACGGCCCGCGCCTGGAGCTGGCTCTGGTAAACCTTATTCGCAATGCCTGCCAGGCCCCTTGCAACGAACTGGTGATCCGCCTTGAAGAGGACGAGCACCATTGGCAGCTCATCATCGAGGATGACGGTCCGGGCCTGCCGGCAGACACCGACCCGCAAACCCTGCTCGAGCCCTTTTTTACCACCAAACCCAAAGGGCAGGGCACCGGCCTTGGCCTTGCCATCGCCCAAAACGTGATGACTGACCACGGCGGCGAGCTGGCCTTGGCCGCCTCGGCGAAAGGCGGGCTTTGCCTGGCCCTGCATTTTCCCAAGGAGTGCTGATGCAAATTTTGCTGGTAGAAGACGATTCGGCCCTGGCCGAGCTGTTATGTGATGAGCTGGAAGCCGAGGGCTACCAAGTTGCGGCCCTGGGTAGCGCCGAGGCCGCCAGCGACTGGCTTGATGGCAACAGCGCCGAACTGGTTATCTCCGATCTGCGCCTACCCGGGCAAAGCGGCATGAGCCTGCTGCCCAAGGTCAAGGCCCAGCCCCAGGCCCCGGCAATGCTGCTTATTACCGCCTTTGGCACGGTCGACCAAGCGGTGCAGGCTCTTAAGGCCGGGGTCGATGATTTCCTCACCAAGCCTTTTGACATGGACCACTGCCTGCTCACCGTCAATCGCCTCCTTGAGCATCGCCAGCTTCGGGCCAAGGTGGCCGGCAGCGGTTTTCATGGCATGTTGGGCGAGAGCCCGGCCATGCAGCGGCTCTTTAAAAACATTGAGCAGGTGGCAAGGGCTGACGGCCCGGTGCTAATTCTCGGTGAAAGCGGTACCGGCAAAGAGTTGGTAGCAAGGGCCATTCACCGCCAGAGCCCACGCCGCCAGGCGCCGTTTTTAGCGGTCAACTGCGCCGGTATTCCCGGTGAGCTTTTAGAGAGCGAGTTTTTCGGCCACGCGGCCGGCGCCTACACCGGGGCCAGCAAGGCCCGCCAGGGGCTGCTGCGTGAAGCCGACGGCGGCACCTTGCTCCTGGATGAAATAGGCGAAATGCCCCCGGCCTTGCAGGCCAAGCTGCTGCGGGTTTTGCAAGAAGGCACCTTGCGGCCGGTGGGCGCCGACAAAGAAGTGGCGGTGGATGTGCGCATCCTGGCTGCTACGCACCGCGACCTTGAGCTGCGGGTGGCCCAGGGGGATTTCCGTGAGGATTTGTTCTACCGCCTGGAGACCTTCAGCCTTAAGGTGCCGCCCCTTCGGGATCGGGGCGACGATATTGCGCTGCTGGCGCGCCACTTTCTTGGCCAGCAGCAAGCGGCCGGCAAAACCCGGGCCCAGCACCTCAGCCCTGCTGCCTGGCAGCGGCTTTTGGGGTACGACTTTCCCGGTAATGTTCGGGAGCTGCAAAACGCCATGGAGCGGGCGGCGGTGTTTTGTGAAGGCGAGGCTATTGTTCCGGCAGACTTACCCGCACGGCTGCAAGGCGCCGCAACGGGTGACGACCAAAGCCTCTTTGACAGCCTCGGCCAGGGGGCGTTGCCGCCCCTTTCCAAGGTGCAGCAGGATTACGTGCATTACGTGCTCGACAAGACCCAGGGCAACAAGGTGCAGGCCGCCGATATTTTAGGCGTGACCCGCCGCACTCTTTATCGTTGGCTGCAGGGCGAGTGACACAAACTCGTGCTAGACTCGCGGCCTTTGTGAATACCCGTTGAGAACCCCCATGGAAAAGACCTTTATTCCCGGTAAAGACGCGGCCCTGGAAGACTCCATCGCCCGTATCGGCGGCGCCATCGAGGCGCTGGGCTTTACCATCGAAGAAGCCCGCTGGTTAAACCCAGCCCCTTATATCTGGTCCGTGCATATCCGCGATAAGGACTGCCCCCAGGTGTTCTCCAACGGCAAAGGTGCCACCCGCGAGGCCTCTTTGGCATCCGCCTATGGCGAGCTGATCGAGCGCTTGTCCACCCGCTACCTGTGGGCCGATTTTCGCTTAACTGGCGCCCTTAACGAATTTGGCCATGTGCACCAGAGTGACGAGCGCTGGTACGACGTAGAAGGCGAGTGGCCCGAAGAACTCTTAGACGAGCATTGCCGCGCGATCTATGACCCGGAAGGTGACTTGGAGCTTTCCGACCTTATCGACCACAACGGCGGCGACTCCGGCAAAGGTGTCTGCGCCCTGCCTTATGTGCGCCAAAGCGACGGCCAAACCGTCTATGTGCCGGTCAACCTTATCGGCAATATTTTTGTGTCCAACGGCATGAGCGCCGGTAACACCCAGGCCGAAGCCCAGGTGCAGGGGCTGTCCGAGATTTTTGAGCGGGCCATCAAAAACCGCATCATCGTCGAAGATATCGCCCTGCCGCTGGTGCCGCAAAGCGTGCTGGACCGCTACCCCCACATCGACGCCGGCATCAAGGCCCTGCAAGCCGAAGGCTTTGGCATTCGCGCCCTGGACGCTTCCCTCGGCGGCCGCTACCCGGTGATGTGTGTGGTGTTGCAGCATCCCAAAGACGGCGGCGTTTACGCTTCCTTCGGTGCCCACCCCAAATTTGGCGTGGCGCTGGAGCGGGCCCTGACCGAGCTTCTGCAAGGCCGCGCCCTGGATGAGCTGGAAGGCTTCCCGGCCCCTACCACCGACATGGAGCAAGTTACCGACCCGCACAACCTGGAGCTGCACTTTATCGACAGCTCCGGCTACGTGGGTTGGGGCTTTTTGTCCGACAAGCCTGATGTCGAGTTTGCCGACTGGGACGACCAGCACGACAACGCCTTCGAGCGCCAGGCACTGATTGACCTTCTGCACGAAGAAGGCCACCAGGTTTATATCAGCGAGCACACTGCCCTTGGCGCCTACGCCTGCCGCATCCTGGTGCCGGGTTTCTCCGACATCTACCCGGCCGACGAGCTGGTGTGGCACAACAACAACCAAGCTCTCGATTTTCGCCCGGTGCTGTTCGACCTGAACGGCGCCACTGAGGAAGACCACCGCGAGCTATTAGAAGCCCTGGACCAATATTCCGTTAACGACCAGCTGCGGGTACTGGAATGGGCCGGCATCGTTGGCGACAAGGGCACCCCCTGGGCGCGGCTACGTATCGGCGAGCTGCGCTTGTGGCTGCTGCTGGCGCTCTCCGAGCAAGAAGAAGCCTACGAGCAACTGGGCTCGGTGCTGGCCTCCGGCCATCTCACCGATGACGAGCGCCTGTTGTACCGCGCCATCTTCGCGGTGCTGGAGCTGACCGTGGAAGGTAAAGACCTGAGCGATTTTGAGCCGAGCCTGGTGAATTACTTTGGCGCTGACAAACTGGCGCTGGCCAAAGCCTTGGTGGCAGGCACTGAGCGCTTCCCGGAGCTTGGCAAACTGGACCCTGACACTCCCACCCAGGGCCATCGCCGCCTGATGGAGGCCTACGCCAAGGTCCTTAAAGGCCAGCTGCGCTGATACCCAAAAGCCGCCCCCAGGGCGGCTTTTTTAATGGGGGCTGGCGTTAAAGCTGATGCTGGGCACCGCCTCGCCTTTGCGCCTTAGCCGGCAGAAGGTGAGGTCGCCGCCGTGGGGCTGCCACTTGAGCCTGAAGTAATTGAGCTTGTGGCGCTGGGTGGGGTCTTTTTCCTGGTTGGTAAGGCGCAGCCGGTAGCTACGATCGTTAAGCTGCTGGTGGCTGAGCTTAATGCCGCTTTCCTGCACTGCCACCCAGTCGGTGTCGTGAAAGGGGTGCGGGCTCTTGATACCGCGGCCCACCAGCGGCGTTAGCGCCAGCAATATCTCGTCCAGGGCCTTTAAGGTCACGTCTTGTTTGAGTACCACTTCGCTGCCCACCTGAATAAGGGCGTCGAGTTTGTGGCTAAAGCCCTGCAGCGCCTCGAAATACCAATTGGCCATAGACATCGGCGCACGCGATTCTCCTTGCTCAGCCAAATCCAAACGCAGTTGGGCGCTTGGCCCCAGCATAAAGCTAAAACCCAGTTCGCTCATCGCCTCCCGGGGCTCGGCATGGGGCTTGTCCGACAAGGCCAGCAGCTTGCTGTAGTGGTAGGAAATAGGGTCGATGCAGTTATGCGGCCATTGGGGCGTGGCGGGGTGGAACTGCTGGTGGTAGTGGCTCATCAGCCAGCCAAGGGCTTGCCAGTAGCGCGGGGCGATAATGGGGTAGCGGTGATAAAGGGCATTGGCGCTGACCGGCGCCATGGTAGCGACAGAGCCGTAGCGGCCCTGTTTGACCAGAAGGGTATCTGCTTTTGGCATCCTTCACTCCCAAGGTCTTAGAGGCGGTGTTGCTTGGGGCGGGCCTGGCCCATGGCCCCGTTACCTCACTATGCCCTGTGGGCGGCTTTTTGACCAGCGGCGCCACGCCTTGGGGTTGGGTTAGGGTTTAGCTTGCTGTTGCAGGTAGCGGTCCAGGGCGTTGGCAAAGTCCTGGCGGTCGCTCTGGCTGATGGGCGGCGGCCCGCCGGTTTGAATACCGCTGGCACGCAAGGTGTCCATGAAATCGCGCATGTTCAGGCGCTGGCGGATGGTGTCGTCGCGGTACAGCTCACCACGCGGGTTAAGGGCCTGGGCGCCTTTTTCCATGACTTCGGCGGCCAGGGGGATGTCGGCGGTCACTACCAAATCGCCTTTTTGCACCTCGGCGGCGATATGGTTGTCGGCAATATCAAAGCCCTTGGGCACGGTAATGCTGCGCACCCACTTGCCGGGCGGCACCGCCAGTGACTGGTTGGCAACCAGGATCACTGGCGTCTGGGTGCGCTCGGCGGCGCGAAAAAGAATGTCCTTGATAACCCGGGGGCAGGCGTCGGCGTCAACCCAGATGGTCATGGCAGCTCTCGTTGGTAAAACGCCATTCTACCTTTTGCTCCGGCGCTTGGGGGCAGAAGTTACGCGGTGGCTTAAATCCGCACTCAGCCGCGGCCTGTTAAGGCTTAGATAAGCCACGCCCGCTATAAAAAGGGCTCTTTTAGCGTGTCTTTTTTCCGGCGAATTTTTGCCGCCGTAGAAACTTAAATTTTCCTTAAATTTTTCAAAGTGCTTTTTAAGAAGCGCTTAAGTTGACTGGCATAGCCTTGGCTGGGTTTATTCAGGGGTCTTGCCATGTTCCGTAAATCGCTCACTTGGGCGGTGCTGTCTGCACTGCTTATCGTTATTGTTGGTAACTTGGTGCTGTACGGCAAAATTGCCGCGCTGCCCATTCCCATTGCCGAGCGGATCGACATGGGCTTGGTGGTGTCTTGGCTGGTTACCGGCGTCATCACGCTGCTGCTGATGCTCTTTACCTTCAAACCCCTGTTTAAACCTGTGGTGTCGGTGCTGTTTTTCATCACTGCCATGGCCACCTATTTCACCTGGAGCTACGGCATCGGTATCGACCAGGACATGATCCGTAACGTCATGGAAACCGATACTGCTGAAGTCTCCGATCTGGTCAGCCCCGCCCTTATCGGTGTGATCCTGGCGGTGGTGGCGCTGCTGGTATTGTTCTGGCGCCTGCCCCTGACTTACCCCAAAGGCCTGCGTGGCCTCGGTGTACGCGGCATCTGGCTGGTGGCAGCACTGGTGGCAACGGTTGCCGTGCCCTGGATGCAATATGACCTGCTGGCCGGTACTGTGCGTAACTACCGCGAGCTGCGCCATGATGTCAGCCCCGCCAACTGGATGGTGGGTACCGGTAAATATGTGGCCAGCCTGACCCGCGCGCCGCTCAAGCACCAGCAACTGGGCCTGGATGCCACCTTGAAAACGCCTGAACGGCCACGGCTGGTGGTGATGGTGGTAGGTGAAACCGCCCGCGCCGATGATTTTGGCCTTAATGGCTCTCGGAACAATACCACCCCTGAACTGGCCAAGGCCGGTGTAGTGAACTTTCCCAAGCTCTCTTCTTGCGGCACCGCCACGGCTATCTCCGTGCCCTGCATGTTCTCTTATGAAAACCAGAGCAATTTTGACGTAGAAAAATCCAAATACAGTGACAACGTGCTGGATATCCTGGCCCGCGCCGGGGTAGATGTGGTCTGGCGCGACAACAACTCCGGCTGTAAGGATGTCTGTACCCGGGTGAGCTACCAAACCGTGGAGAGCCTCGAGCAACCCGGTAACTGCAACAAAGAGTGCTTTGATATGGGGCTACTGTATCAGCTCGACAAAGTGCTACCGCCTAAGCCTCGTGACGTGCTCATTGTGCTGCACATGATGGGCAGCCATGGCCCGGCCTATTACAAGCGTTATCCGCCGGAATTTGAGCGTTTCAAGCCCGTTTGCAAAAGTAACGAGCCTAAGGATTGCAGCCAGGAAGCGCTCACTAACACCTACGACAACTCCATTCTCTACACCGACCATGTGCTGGCGCAGCTCATCACCTTCCTTAAAGGGGTCAAGGGCTATGACACCGGCATGCTGTACCTGTCTGACCACGGTGAGTCCCTTGGCGAATACGGCATCTACCTGCACGGCGCGCCGCGCTGGATGGCGCCACCCCAGCAAACCCATATTCCCGGTATCACCTGGCTGTCAGCCGGCCTGCAACAGCAACTGGGCGTGGATGACCAGTGCCTGCAAAAACGGGCCGACATGCCCCACTCTCAGGACGATATCTTCCACTCCTTGCTGGGGATCATGGGCGTGAAAACCAAGCTCTACCAAAACGCCAACGACTGGTACACCAGCTGTCCCGGCTTGCAATTGGCGGGCGCTAAGGAAGAGCCAAGACCGCTGGAACAGTAAAATAAGAGACAAAAAAAGGGCTCACCTCGGTGAGCCCTTTTTTATGGCTGAAATTCAGGCTTTGCTGCGCGCCACAAAGTGAGAAAGCTGGCCAGCCAGCATTTCTTTGAAGGGACCCGCTTTCAGGCTGCCGTCAGCTTCAAGGGCCTCGTGGCCAGCGGGGATGGCCAGTTGGTCAGGCATCACCAGCACGCCGATATTACCCAGCAGCATCCGCAGCATCACTAGGCCACGCAGGCCGCCAAGGCCGCCAGGGCTGGTGGCCAGCAATTGCGCGGTCTTGCCGTGAAAGGCGACAAGGCCGGGCACGGCACCGTCGGGGCGGGACATCCAGTCGATGGTGTTTTTCAGCAAAGGGCTGAAAGCCGAGTTGTATTCGGGGGAGGCGATACAAAAGCCGTCATGGCCAGCAAAAAGGTCGCGCAGCGCCTTGGCATTGGCCGGGATCCCTTCAGCGGCTTCCAGGTCGCCGTCATACAGGGGCATGGGGTAGTCGGCGAGATCGACCAGAGTGACGTCGGCGCCATGCTGGTCAGCGACTTTGGCGGCATAGGCGGCGAGTTTTTTATTGAGAGAGTCTTTCCTGGCGGAACCGGCCAGGAACACGAGCTTGGGTCTAGTCATGGGAAATCCTTATTACGAGCGTCGTTTGGGAGTTACTGGCCTCAGTGTCATCAACTGAGCGCAGCGTCGCAACGACCCGGCCGCCCAAATCAGGAGTTTCACTGTTTCGGTTTTGTCGACTTCTCTGGCCACAACCAGGCAACCACCAGTAATAGCGCACTTTTAAGTAGGTCAGCGCCGGTGGCGGTGAGCCAGCAGTACATCAGGGCGTCGTCGAAGGTGGCCAGAAAGTGCAGCTTGATAAGGAGCGCCAGGCTGATGGCAAGGGCGCCCCAAAGGCGGCTGGCGGGTATCAGGAATAGGGCGGCGGCCAGCAGATCCCAGGCTCCGGCCAGGGTGGCGACGTTTTTTGAGCCAAGCAAGGTGTCTAGCCAACGGGTGAGCGGCGAGCTTTGTACCAGCATGGCCAAATCACCGGCCTGGGCCTGGGTAAAATTCATGGCGCCAAGCCAGATAAACACCAGCGCCAGCCCCGTCATACCCAGCCATTTGCTTTGCTGGCGATAGCCCAGCAGCCAAAGGGGCAGGGCACATACCGCCAGTTGTTTGATGAGGGTTTGCCCGGCACCGATGGCGGGAAAACCGCCGCTACTTTGCATCCACACCGGGTAGCAAAAAAGCGCCAGCATCGGCGCGGCCAGCACCAGCAACAATGGCCAAAGTGCCTGGCGGTATCGCGGGGTAAGCAGCCAGATCGCCAGCAGCAGCTGTAGCCCGGCCCAGCCCATGGGCAGCCAGTCAGGGAACATCAATGGCCCCCTGGTCATCAGGAAATTAAGGTTCATGCCCTTGGACATCAGGGTAGAGAGCCCCTGCCAGGTCAGAAACAGCACCAGTACTGCTCGAATAAATAACGCCATCGCTCACCTTCCACTTCAGCCCCTTGTAAGACCTTGCCGCAGGCGGCTTTCTTTCAGTTAAGCGAAGGGATTTGTTCGTTTTTTTAAAGTGGCGTCTAAGCTTGTGCTGTGTTGCCATTGGGGCAGATAAAGAATGGAGGTGAGTGATGGGACTTCTGGTCAACGGCCAATGGCAGGACAAGTGGTACGACACCAGCAAAAGCGGTGGCGAGTTCAAGCGCGAAGCGGCGCAGCTGCGTAACTGGGTAACCGCAGACGGCAGCCCTGGCCCCAGTGGTGATGGCGGCTTTGCTGCCGAAAGTGGCCGCTATCATCTGTATGTGTCCCTGGCCTGCCCCTGGGCCCACCGCACCCTCATCTTTCGCAAGTTAAAGGGCCTTGAGAGCCATATTCCGGTGACAGTGGTGAGCTATCTGATGCTCGAAGACGGCTGGACTTTTGATAAAGACACCGGCTCCAGCGGCGATGCACTCTTTGACCAATCCTTCCTGCACCAGCTCTACACCCGCAACAAGGCCGACTACTCGGGCCGGGTAACGGTGCCGGTGTTGTGGGACACCCACACCAACCGCATCGTCTCCAATGAATCGGCGGAAATTATCCGCATGTTCAATAGCGCCTTTAACGAGCTGACCGGTAACGAGCGTGATTTCTACCCCGAGGCCCTGGCCGGGGAGATAGACGACATCAACGCCATTGTTTACGACAACATCAATAACGGCGTTTACAAGGCCGGCTTTGCCACCAGCCAAGAGGCCTACGAAGCGGCCTACGATAGCGTTTTTGCCACCCTCGACGCGTTAGAAGACCGCCTAGCGCGCCAGCGCTACCTGGTGGGCAAGCACCTGACCGAAGCGGACTGGCGGCTTTTTACCAGCCTTATCCGTTTTGACGCGGTCTACCACGGCCACTTCAAGTGCAACCGCCAAAAGCTCAGCGAATTCCCGCACCTGTTTGAGTACGTTAAAGAGCTCTATCAGTACCCCGGCATCAGCGAGACCGTGGATTTCACCCACATCAAGGGGCACTACTACGGCTCGCACCGCACCATCAACCCCACAGCTGTGGTGCCCAAAGGGCCAGATCTTGACTGGCTCATACCCCATCAGCGCGAAGGGGTATGAAAAAGCCCGGCTAAGCCGGGCTTTTTTGTCAGCCGATGGCCACCGGCTCCTCTGCATAACGCACCCGGTGCACTCGTGGGGTGGCCAGCAAAAAGCCCAGGGTCAAAGGTCCAACCCGGCCCAGGAACATCATCACCATGATCACCGCTTTACCGGTGGCGCTGAGCTCGGGGGTAATGCCCCGGGTCAGCCCCACTGTGCCAAAGGCCGACACCACCTCGAAGCACAGGTCTAAAAAGGGTTTGTCGTGGTCGCTGATGGCCAGTACAAACACCGCCAGGAATATCAGCATCAGGCTTAGCAGGGTGACCGCCAACGCCTTAAACACCGATACCGCCGGCACTGCCCGGTTCAAAAGCTTGGTTTGGGGACGGCGCAGCAAAAAGGCGCGGGTGGCGGCCAGCAACACCGCAAAGGTGGTGACCTTAATACCAGAGGCGGTTGAGCCGGGGCCGGCGCCAATCAGCATCAGCAGCAAAAACAGCATCACTGCGGCCGGGGTCATGGCGGCCATGTCGATGGTGTTAAAGCCGGCGGTGCGGGCGGTAACCGACTGGAACCAGGCTGCCCACAGCTTGCCGCCGGTGCTCAGGTGCCCAAGGGTGGCGGGGTTTTGCCATTCAATCAGTAAAAAGAGAGCCATGCCCCCCAGCGCCAGCATCAAGGTTCCCAGCAGCATCACCCGCGAGTGCAGGCTAAGGCGGCTGTAGCTGCGCTTTTGCGCCAGTTCCGACACCACCGCAAAGCCGATGCCGCCGGTCATGAACAAGGCGGTGATAATGAGGTTCACCGGGCCTGAGTCTACGTACTGGCTGAGGCTGTCGGACGACAGCGCAAAACCGGCGTTGTTAAAGGCGGAAATGGTGTAGAAGAGCGCATGCCACAGGCCCTTGTGCCAGCCCATCTGCGGCACCCAGCACAGCGCCAGCAGCACTATGCCAAGGCCCTCGGCTATCAGCACGAACCTGGCGAGGTGTCGCACCAGCCGCATCACGTCACTTAGCTGGGTCTGGTTTAAGCTTTCCTTGACCAAAAACTGGTGGCTGAACGAGACCCTTCCTGAGAGCAGCAGCAACACCAGCACCCCGAAGGTCATAAAGCCCAGGCCGCCAAACTGGATAAGCAGCAGCAATATGCCTTGGCCCAGATAGGTAAAGTGGGTGGCGGTATCCACCACCCCAAGGCCGGTCACGGTGACCGCCGAGGTGGCGGTAAAGAGCGCATCCCCCACCGACAGTGGCCCAACCCGCGACCAGGGCAACAGCAGCAGCGCGGCCCCCAACAGGATCAGCACGAAAAAACCGCCGGCCAGCACCATGGGCGGGCTGGCAGCCAGGCTCTTCTGGTTTTGCCATTGCCGTGGGCGAATGGTCTGGTGCCACTGTTTCATAGGGTTTTCGACAGTGCTTGCAGGGCCGGCAGTTTGCCCAGCAATACCAGGGTGTCGCCTTTGGCGAGGGCCAGCGACTCCGGCGGCGTTTTAATCAGATCGGTGCCGCGCTTGTGGGCTACCAGCGCCACTTCGTTGTCGTTCAAGGCCAAGTCGGCCACAGTTTTATCGTCCAGCGCCTCGGAGGCCTCCACCTCGACAATAAAACTCTCGTTGCCAAGGGCGATGTAGTCCTGCACTGCCGGGTAGTTCAGGCTCTGGGCTACGCGCAGGCCCATTTCATACTCTGGGTGGACGATACGGTCGGCCCCCAGCTTGGCAACAATTTTATGGTGAGCCGGGTTCAGGGCCTTTACCCACACCTGTTTTACCTTGAGGGTCTTTAAATGCAGGGTGCAAAGAATGGAGGACTGAATATCTTCGCCGATGGCCACCACTACCGCGTCGCAGTGGCCCAGGCCCAGCTCGGCCAGAGCGTTTTCGTCGGTGGCATCGACCACCAGGGCTTGGGTAAGCTGCGGTGCAAGTTGATTGACCACTTTCTGGTCGCTGTCCAGGCCCAATACTTCGTGGCCCTGGCGCATGAGTTCAAGGGCGATGGTCTGGCCAAATTGGCCCAAGCCGATAACGGCAAACTGACGGTGCATAGACTTCCCTGACGCTTTCAATTTGAGGCCCATTATGCCCAATATGATGGCGGGTCTGAACCTTGCAATTAACGGCCGGTTCAAGACAGGGCGCTAGCCTTAAGTAAATGGAACACAACGAAAAGGGCGGCCATGGCGGTGTTGAAGTGGGGGGCGGCGGTGCTGGTTGGGCTGGCGGTGGTGGTTGCCCTGGCGCTAGCCTGGCTGTGGCCGCGCGGCCTTAGCCTCACCGGCCTTGGCTGGGGGCATGCCGAGCAGCTGGTTTACCGCCAACAAGGCTGCGAGCTGGTGAAAGCCCGTGGCCTTAGCCTCAGTGGCATTTGGCCGCTGCAACTAAGCGCCGATGCGCTTGCTGTTACCCCTTGCCCGGGCGGCGCTAGCGCCGGCATTCCGGCTTTACCCAAAGGCCAGCTCAGTATCGCCAAGCTTTCCTACCAGGATTTCCCCACTGTTCGCGTGCAGCTCACCAGTCTGGGCGACAGTCTTGAGGCCAAGGTTCATTACCAACAATCTCGGCTTGCCCTTCACTGGCAGCTGCCTGATGGCCAGTTCACCTTTACCGGCACCCTTGAGGATGTTTCGCCAACCGAAGGCGTGGTTAGCCTAAGCGGCAGCGGCCTTTTTGACGGCAAGCTGCAACAGGTGAGCGCCAAGGCCCAAAGCGACGGGCTGACTGTCGCCGGCCAACGGCTTGCCTTTGTGGCCGATGCCAAACTAACAGGCGATGCCTGGCAGCTGGATGCCCAAAGCCGTGCGCCTCTGGTTGTTGCTTCTTTTACGGCTGACTGGCAACTCCATGGCGAGGGGCGCCTTGATGGCAACCTGGCCCTGACTGGTAGCGCCGATGTCGGCTCGCCTCTTGGCCCGCTGCACCTGGCAGCCAGCAGCCGCGATTTACAACAAGCAAGCTGGCAGCTCGGCGGCCAGGGCGTCGCTGCCCAAGGCACTATTGACCGCCAGTGGTTGACGGTCAGCAGCGCTAAGCTGGCGCGCGCCGGTGGTGAGCTCAACCTCACAGCACCCTTGCAATTGGCGCTTGCGGGCGAAGGCGAGGCGCCCATTAGCCTTGCTGGCCAATACCAGCAGCTAAGGCTTGATAGCCAAGGGCAGCTTAGCTGGCAGCCTGGGCAGGTGAATCTTGCTGGCAACGCTGGGCTTAGCGGGCGTGTTGAAAGCCAGGACATCAAAGGCAAGGTGCCCTTTGAGCTCAGCCAAGCGCAGCTGAGTCTCGCGCCTTTTACCTTGGCGGTCAGTGGCGATTACGGCACAGGGGCCCTTGCAAACAGCGCTACCCAAGTGCTGCATTTTAACCAGCCGGCCCTGAGCCTGGGCCTCGATTGGCAGTATCAGGGTAAACGCGTAAACGGCACTGTGACCCTCGCCAAGGACCAAACCGGTTTGCTGGGGGGCATCAAGGCCGACAGTTCGGCGCTCTTGGATAAAGGCGGCGCGGCGCATCTGGTAGGGGCCTACCGGCTAAGCCCGGAGCCGATGCTGCTGGCAGGCTCTTACATCCGCTTTGACGAAGGGCTTATCCAGCAAAATCTGCTGCTGCCTGCCGAGCTGAGCCTGGCCACTAACCTGTTGTTTAAAGACGGCCTTAATGGGCAGCTGGCCATCAAGGGCCAGGGGCTGGTGCGCTCTGACGCGAGGGTGCCGGCCTGGCAGGGGCAGTTTATCCTTGCCGGGCAACAAGGCCGCTGGCAACTCAGTATTCCCCGCTGGCAAGGCCAGCTTGACGGCGATTTTCAGCGCCAATTGCAGCGCTGGCGCGGCAAGGTTCAAGGGCATCTGGCTTTGGGTGCTGGGGTGAGCCAGGCGCTGCCGGTGACCTTTGAGGGGGGCGAGCTGGCCCTTGGCGGTAACTGGCAATGGCCGGCGCTAAAGGCGGCGGGGGAACTCACGGTGCGCCAGGCTTCGGGGCTTTGGGGTGCCAGCGCTTTTCAAGGCGGCGCGGCGGATTTCAAGGTCAATTTTGACAAAGCGCTCAGTGCCAACGGCAGTGCCAGCCTTACCAGCATCGACATCGGCACCTCGGTAACCGGCCTTGAAGGTAAGGCGAACTACCAACAGGGCCAGTGGCATTTTCGTGATATCCAGGCCGCGCTATTGGGCGGCAGCCTTAGCGCCAAGGCCCTCGATTGGCCCGGCGGCACACCGCAACCAGTCGCCCTTGATGACCTTAACCTAGCCAGCATCGCCGCCTTGCAGGCCAAGCCGGTGGTGGCCTTGAGCGGCCGGGTGTCGGGGCGCATTCCCATGGTACTGGGCCATGATGGCATCAGCATTGTAGGGGGCGAGCTCGCCAACACTGGGCCTGTGGCCATCGAGGTGCTGAATGTGGATTCGGTGCAAAGCCTCAAGGCCAGCAACAGCGGCGTGAAAATTGCCATGGACGCCCTTGGCAACCTGGCGGTAGATACCCTCAATGCCGGGTTCGATATGAACAAAGACGGACAAGCCACCCTCAAGGTGTTGATAAAGGGTCATAATCCTCAGCAAGACTTGCCGGTAAATCTTCATTACTCTCACCAGGAGAACCTGCGGCAGTTGCTGCGCAGCCTGCGGATAGGGGAAGAAGTGGCAGACAAAGTCAAAGCACAACTCAAAGAGCAGGGAGACAAACCATGAAAATATGGGTGGTGCCCATGGCACTGACCACCATGATGCTGGCGGCCTGTTCACCCAGGGTGGCCCTTGAGGCGCCCAAGGAACCCATCACCATCAATCTCAACGTCAAAATCGAGCACGAGATCCGGGTAAAAGTAGACAAGGATCTGGACGCCCTTTTTGACAAAGAAAGCGGACTGTTTTGAGGTATCCCATGAAAAAACGACTTTGGACCCTGGCTGCCGCGCTGATGCTTCCGCTGGCGGCCTTCGCCATGACTTTGGACCAGGCCAAGAGCCAGGGCCTGCTTGGCGAGCAGCCTGATGGCTTTCTCGGGGTGGTAAAAGCAACCCCTGACGCCGTGGCCCTGGCCCAGGAGGTAAACCAAAAGCGCCGTGATGCCTACCTGAGCATTGCCCGCAAAAACGGTATCAGCCTCGAGCAAGTGGCGGCGCTGGCCGGGCAAAAGGCCATTGAGCGCACCGCCAAAGGCGAGTACATCAAGACCCCTGAAGGGCAGTGGGTTAAGAAGTAAGTTCGGTTTTTTGCCGGTACATGGCCATGTCTGCCTGACGAATAAGGCCATCGGCGTCGTCCCGGCCCTGGCCGGGGCGGGCCCTACCCATGGCCACTTTTACCAGCAAAGTGTGGCCGTTAAGCACCATGGGCTTTTGTACCGCCAGGCAAAAGCGCCTGGCGGTTTCATCACCGTCTTTGGTTGAGGCCAAGTCCGACAGCAACAGCACAAACTCGTCGCCGCCAATACGTGCTACCAAGTCGTGGCCTCTGGCCGCTTGGCGCAGCCGTTTGGCCACCTCCACCAATACCGCATCCCCCATTTGATGGCCGTACTGGTCGTTAATGCCTTTAAAGCCGTTGAGATCGAGATAAAAAAGCGCGAAGGGCCGGCGGCGCTGGCGCCATTGGTGCAGCACCTGCTCCAGTTGCCCAATAAAGTGGCGGCGATTGGGCAAGCCGGTGAGCGTGTCGTGGTGGGCCAAAAACTGCACCTTACGGTGCTCGGCGAGGATGAGATACACCATCACTGCTGCCAGCAGCGCCACCAGCAGTGCAACTGCATGGGACAAGAGCGAAGACGTGGGCGCCTCAAGGGGGCTGGCCTGCAGCTGCCAGGTATCGCCCAGCACCCGCACCGGCAGGTTGAACTGAGCGCTTGGCAGTTTGTCGACCCCGGCGATAAGGCTGTCTTTTTTGTCCGGGTTGACCAAGCGCAGCGCAAACTGGCGGCTCAAGCGATGAAAGCCGCTGTCAGCTAACACCGCGTCTAAATCCAGCACCATGCCCACCATGCCCCAGAGTTTGCCCCCTGGTAAAAATACCGGTGTGCGACTGATGATGGCCGTGCCACCCTGTACCAGCCGCACCGGGCCGTCGATGACAGTGCGCCTGGCTGCAATGGCTGCTTCCACCGCCGGCCACTGGGCCGGTACTTTGCGGTAATCGAGGCCGAGCACATTGGCGTTACTGGGGGTCAGCGGGTAGATGTCGCGGATCACTAGGTTTGGCGCAGTAACCAGGTGCGTTAAGTGGTGGCTGTTGTGGTAGATGTCGGCCATCAGCGCATCGATGTCGCCTTGGCTGGCATCGGGGCGGGCACGAATAAAAGACACAAGGCCGCCGCCCAAATACAGGGTGGCATTCAGATCTGACTCGATTGCTGTGCGCAGTTCGGTCAGGGAAGCCATTTGCTTGGCGCGCATTGCCTCCCTGGCATGAAGTTCTTGCAGCCGGACCACATACTCGGCAAGAACCAGAACGGCCAAGAACACCAGGCTTGCAGTCAACCATAGCCAGATGGGTCTTAGCATGGTAACCAGGGCGTCCTTTGGTTGGGCGTTGGTCTTATCATCTTGAATGCACAACCAATCGTTGGCAAGCAAATCGAATGTGTATTGGTTTGTATATGCCTAGGAAGTGTGACGGCAGTGGTTATTTCTTGACGGTAGCGAGGTACACTGCGCGCTATCTATGGCCGAACAGCCGATAGGCTTGGGCGAGATAATACGCTAGGATAACTCTTATCATATGAACGTTAGCCACCGTATTATTGCCTGCCCGGGTGGCCTCTGAATTCTGGCTTATTGGGTCGAATGGTGCCCATACAAAGGAATATGCATGGCAAGTCCTGCTAAGAATAGACCGCAAAGTATTCACTCTTGGGTAGCCCAGGAATTGGGTTCAAGAATTGTCAGCGGGGTCTATGCGCCTGGCGATTATATTCCCAACGAAACCAGTATTGGCGAAGAAATGGGCGTTTCCCGCACCGCGCTGCGCGAAGCTTTTAAAATGTTAAGCGCCAAAGGTTTGATTGAATCCCGCCCTAAATTAGGCACTCGTGTTCGCCCACGCAAAAACTGGAACATGTTTGACCCAGACGTGCTGCGCTGGTGTTTTGATAATAACCCCGAGCCCAAGTTTTATATCTCCCTGTATGAAATGCGCGAGATCTTTGAGCCCAGCGCGGCGGCCCTGGCGGCCATGCACCGCACTGAGCAGCAGGTAAACACCCTCGAAGAAGCCTACCTGGAGATGGAAAAGGCCGAGCACGGCACCGATGCGGTTTATACCAGCGATTTGAATTTTCATATCGCCTTGTTGGATGCCACCAATAATGAATTTATGGCCTCCCTGGGGATGACCATCGAACGTGCTTTGGAAAGTTCATTTCGCCTTTCCAGTGCCACCGCCAATGAATTTGTTACCTCCTTGCCTGGCCACAAAGCGGTATTTCAGGCCATAAAGGAAGGTGACCCTTCCCGCGCCAAATTCGAAATGCAAGCGATTCTCACTAATTCCAAAAAGGCGCTGGAACAAACCTTAAAAGACATGAGCGCGCAGCGCGCTGCCAATGCCTCATAAAAAAAACCGGCCATCAGGCCGGTTTTTCTTTTTAAAGGCTTTTTACTTTCACCAATGGGTCGCTGGCTTTTCTCAGCGGGTTTTGTAGCGGCCGGCCAAATTCCGGGGCGGCAATTTCAAAAATATCCCCTTCCTGGGTTTCAATACCGTCGCCAAAGCTCAAGGTGGCGGTGCCAAAGAAATGCAGGTGCGCATCTCCCGGGCGGCAGAACACCCCGTATTTGAAATGGTGGCCTTCAAGGTTGGCGATGGTGTGGGACATGTTGTCCTCGCCTGACAAGAAGGGTTTTTCCCACAGCACTTGGCCGCCCCGCACAATGCGTGAATAACCGCGAATGTCCTTGGGTAGCTCGCCGATCAGCAGCTCCGGGCCCACGGCGCAGGGGCGCAGCTTGGAGTGGGCCAAGTACAGGTAGTTTTGGCGCTCGGTGACGTGGTCGGAGAACTCGTTGCCGATGGCAAAACCGATGCGCCAGGGCTGGCCTTTGTCATCGTTGACATAAAAGCCGGCGATCTCCGGCTCTTCGCCGCCGTCCAGGGCAAAAGCGGGAGAGGTGAGCGCCTGGCCCGGGGCCACGACGATGCTGCCATCACCTTTGTAGAACCACTCCGGTTGCACACCCAGCTCGCCATCGGCCGGTTTGCCGCCTTCGACACCCATCTTGAACATCTTCATGCTGTCGGTGAGTTCAGCGTCTTTCTTGCTGGTAGCGGCGTGCATGTTGGCGCGGGTATCGGCGCTGCCCAGGTGAGTCAGGCCGGTGCCGGTCACATAAAGGTGGGCCGGATCGGGATGATCAAAGGGCGCCAGCAGGCGGCCATCATTGACGATGGCGTCGTAGCTCAGGGTCTCGTCTGCCACCAATTGGTTAACCAGATCGGTCAGTGACGCCTGCTTGGCGATGGCGGCCTTGGCCAACTGATAGACGCTGGACACATCATTCAAGGGTTTGATTTCGGTAGCGGAAGCCACCAGGCCCACGGCCCGTTCGTGGCCGGAAGTCATAAATTGGATTAAACGCATGCTGCCCTCGTGCTGCTGTATTTGTATTACAATAATACTCAAAATATAAAAGCAGGTTGACGCCAGGGTCAAGGCCTCGGCGTCTATTCCTTACTTGGCCGGGGTGGTGATGCCTTCGCTGGTCATCACCACCCGTTTCATGGTGCCGTCAGGGTTGTAGTAGAGCCGGTCTATGGCCACCGAGCGGCGGAACTCGCCGCCATCGGGCTGGGCCGCGCCGTTGTGGTAGATAAAGTAGGACTTGCCTTTGAAGTCGATGATGGCCTGGTGGTTGGTGGGGCTGTTGCCGGCCACTTCGTTGAGGATGCCCTGATAGTGCCAGGGGCCGGTCACCGATTTACTGGTGGCGTAGGCAATTTTCTCCGGGAAGCCGGTGGCATAAGACAGGTAGTAAGTGTCTTTGTGCTTGTTGATCCACAGCGCTTCGGTGAAGTGGGGCAGATCCAGGGCGTGGATGGGGCCGTCCATCTCCACCATGTTGGCCTTGAGTTTGACGTAGCGCGGCTTGGTGTTGCCCCAAAAGAGATAAGCCTGGCCGTCGTCGTCGATAAACACCGACGGGTCGATGTCGTCCCAGTCGTTGGGGGTGTCGGTGGTCATGTCGTTGGTGATAAGAGCCTTGCCGATGGCGTCTTTAAAAGGGCCGATGGGGCTGTCGCCCACCGCCACCCCGATGGCAAAGCCGGGGTGGCTGTCGTCGTGGCGCACCGCCACATACCAGTAAAACTTGCCATTCCTTTCAATGGCCTGGGACGCCCAGGCATCACTCTTGGCCCATTTGAAGTCTTTGACCGACAACCGCGGCCCGTGGCTTTGCCAGTGCACCATGTCGGTGGACGAGAACACCAGCCAGTCATTCATATGAAAGAAGGTCTTGTTGTCTTTGGCTTCGTCGTGGCCGGTGTAGAGGTAAACGGTGCCGTCGTGTACCAGGGCGGCCGGATCGGCGGTGCGGTACTGATCGGTAAAGAGCGGGTTGGCGGCAAAGGCCTGGCTGCTCAGCAGCAATGCACCGGCTGCGAGGGTGCTGATTTTTGTTGTCATCTTGCTGTCCATTGATTTCCGTTGACGTTAAAGTGATATTGTATGACTTGTTATTGCGAGGCAAGCCCAAAGGCGGATTTGCTTTGCGCTTGGCATTGCAGGCCTTGTTATTAAAGGTGTGTGGCCTTTTTCTCTTGCCCGGCGGGGCGGCGCCTGGCGCCAACCGTTCGACTTTAGTGCAGTTGACAAAATACGACGAAGACGTAAACATGCACACATAGATCTTATTGTATTACTAATTGTCAGTGGGCGACACAATGAGCAGCGACAACAAAAAGAAACTCCGTTCCGCCAGTTGGTTCGGTACCAACGACAAAAACGGCTTCATGTACCGCAGTTGGATGAAGAACCAAGGCATTCCTGATCACCACTTCGACGGCCGCCCCGTTATCGGGGTGTGCAACACCTGGTCCGAACTCACTCCCTGCAATGCCCATTTCCGTCAAATCGCTGAAAGGGTGAAAAACGGCATTCGTGAAGCGGGCGGCATTCCGGTGGAATTCCCGGTGTTTTCCAACGGTGAGTCCAACCTGCGCCCCACCGCCATGCTGACCCGCAACCTGGCCGCCATGGACACCGAAGAGGCCATTCGCGGCAACCCCATCGACGGCGTGGTGCTGCTGGTGGGCTGCGACAAAACCACCCCGGCGCTGCTGATGGGCGCCGCCAGCTGTGACGTGCCCACTATCGTGGTCACCGGCGGGCCGATGCTGAACGGCAAACACCACGGCCAGGACGTAGGCTCCGGCACCCTGGTGTGGCGCCTTAACGAGGAATACAAGGCCGGCAACATCACCTTGCAGGAATTCATGGACGCCGAGGCCTCCATGTCCCGCTCCGCCGGTACCTGCAACACCATGGGCACCGCCTCTACCATGGCCTGTATGGCCGAATCCCTGGGCACCAGCCTGCCGGGCAACGCCGCCATTCCGGCGGTGGACTCGCGCCGCTACGTGCTGGCGCACCTCTCTGGCATGCGCATCGTCGAGATGGTCCATGAAGACTTAACCCTGTCCAAGGTGCTGACCCGCGACGCCTTTATCAACGCCATTCGCACCAACGCCGCCATCGGTGGCTCCACCAACGCCGTTATCCATTTAAAAGCCATTGCCGGGCGCATCGGTGTGGACTTGAGCCTGGAAGACTGGCACTACGGCCGCGACGTGCCCACCATCGTCAACTTGCAGCCGTCCGGTAAGTACCTGATGGAAGAGTTCTATTACGCTGGCGGCCTGCCGGTGGTGCACCGCCGTATGGGCGAGACCGGTAAGCTCAACAAAGACGCGCTGACCGTGAACGGCAAATCCATCTGGGAAAACACCAAAGACGCCCCCTGCTACAACGACGACGTTATCCGCACCATGGACAACCCCCTGGTAGAGAGCGGCGGCATCTGCATTCTGCGTGGCAACCTCTCGCCCCGTGGCGCCGTACTCAAGCCCTCTGCCGCCAGCCCCGAGCTGATGAAGCACCGTGGCCGCGCCGTGGTGTTCGAGGATTTCGACGACTACAAGGCACGCATCAACGATCCTGACTTGGATATCGACGAAACCTGCGTCATGGTCTTGAAGAACTGCGGGCCCAAGGGCTACCCGGGCATGGCCGAAGTGGGCAATATGGGCCTGCCGCCCAAGGTGCTGAAAAAAGGCATTAAGGACATGGTGCGTATCTCCGATGCGCGCATGAGCGGCACCGCCTTTGGCACCGTGGTGCTGCATGTGGCCCCCGAGGCCATGGAGTTTGGCCCCTTGGCCGCAGTATACAACGGCGACTTCATCCAGCTGGACGCCTACGAGGGCTTGCTGCACCTGGAAGTGTCCGATGAAGAGCTGGCCAACCGCCTTGAAAAACTGAAAGCCAGCCGAGTGATCGCCCGCACCGGCGGTTACCTCGAGATGTACCGCGAGCGGGTATTGCAGGCTGATGAGGGCTGCGATTTCGACTTCCTGGTAGGTTGCCGCGGCGCCGACGTACCCAAACATTCCCATTAAGGATGGCCAAGATGGATTTGACCAACCAATACCCCAGCCTCAATGGCAAAGTGGTGTTTATCACCGGCGGCGGCTCCGGCATCGGCGCCACCCTGGTCGAGGCCTTTTGCCGCCAGGGCGCCAAGGTGGCCTTTGTGGACATCCTGGCCGATGAAGGCGAGGCCCTGGCTGCCAAACTGAACGACGAGCTGGGCCAGGGCCTGGCCCACTTCTACCCCTGCAATATTGTCGATATCGCTGCGCTTAAAGCGGTGATCGCCCGCGTTGGCGAGACCCTTGGCAATATCGGGGTGCTGGTTAACAACGCCGCCAGCGACACCCGCCACGATTTTCGTGAAGTCACCCCCGAGTACTGGGATGAGCGCATCAACATCAACCTGCGCCCGCAGTTCTTCTGCTGCCAGGCGGTGTATCCGCAAATGAAGGCCCTGGGCGGCGGCTCCATCATCAACTTCGGCTCCATGAGCTGGCACGAAGGCCAAGGCGGCATGCCCGGTTACACCAGCTCCAAGTCAGCGGTGTTGGGCCTGACCCGTGGCCTTGCCCGCGACATGGGCGGCGACCATATCCGGGTTAATACCCTGACCCCAGGCTGGGTGATGACCGAGCGTCAGCTAAAGCTGTGGGTGACCCCGGAAACGAAAAAAGACATCGAAAAAAATCAATGTGTTAAAGATCCCCTGATGCCAGAAAACATCGCCGCCATGGCGCTGTTTTTGGCCTCGGACGACGCCAAGATGTGCACCGCCCAAGACTTTGTGGTCGACGGCGGCTGGATCTAAGGCCCTTGGCCGAGCTGAGCGTGCCGCCCCAAGGCGGCCGAATTCACAGACAAAGGATTTAGCGTTATGAGCATTACCGGTAAGCAACTGATCAACGGCGAATGGGTACAAGGCAAAGGCGGCGAATACCAGGGTGTTAACCCCGCCACCGGCCAGAAAATCGAACCCACCCTGACCTTTGCCGACGGCGAGCAGGTGAAAGCCGCCGCCGCTGCCGCCAAAGCCGCGGTACACGCCTTTGGCGCCACCAGCCTGAAAGAACGTGGCGCCTTTTTGGAGCGCTGTGCCGACGAGATAATGGCGCTGGGCGACGAGCTTTTAGAGCGGTTGATGGCCGAAACCGGCTACCCCCGCGCCCGGGTGGAAGGTGAGCGTGGCCGTACCTGTGGCCAGCTCAAACTCTTTGCCAGCACCATTCAAAACGGCGAATACCTGGACGCCCGCATTGATTTGGCCATGCCCGATCGCCAGCCGCTGCCGCGCGCCGATATCCGTTTTTACAAGCAGCCCATTGGCCCGGTAGTGGTCTTTGGCGCCTCCAACTTCCCCATGGCCTTTTCCGTGGCCGGTGGGGATACCGCTTCTGCGCTTGCCGCCGGCTGTCCTGTGATCGTCAAAGGTCACAACTCCCATCCGGGTTCCGGTGAACTGGTCGCACAGGCCCTGGCTAAAGCTGTGAAAGCCTGCAACCTGCCTGCCGGGGTGTTCTCCTTTGTCACCGGCCCGGGCAAGGATGTAGGCGCGGCGCTGGTAACAGCGCCCGAGGTTAAAGCCGTGGGCTTCACCGGCTCCCTGGGCGGCGGTATGGCGCTCTTTAATCTGGCCAACCAGCGCCCCGAGCCTATCCCTGTGTTTGCCGAAATGGGTTCGGTTAACCCGGTGGTGGTATTGCCAGAGGCCCTTAAAGCCAATGCCGCCGGTATTGCCGAAGGCTTTGTTGGGTCCCTTACCCTGGGCGTGGGCCAGTTTTGCGTAAACCCTGGCCTGGTGCTGGGTATCAAAGGCAGCGAGCTTGACGCCTTTATTGAAACCGCCAGCGCCAAGCTCGGTGATGTGCCGGCCGGCGTCATGCTCAACGAAGGCATTGCCAACACCTACGGCAAAGGCGCCGAGCACCTGGCGGGCCAAAAAGGCGTCACCATTGCCGCCAAAGGTAAAGCCGCTGAGGGCGCAGGTTTTTGCGGCCAGGCCCAAATTCTGACCGTCAACGGCGCCGATTTCATTGCCAACGAGCACCTGCAAGAAGAGGTGTTCGGCCCGAGCTCGGTGGTGATTCAGTGCGCCGACGCCAGCGAGCTGGCCCAGGCGGTAAGCTGCCTTAAAGGCCAGCTCACCGGCACTTTGCAGGCCACCAGCGAAGAGCTGGCTCACTACCCAGAGCTGCTGGCCATGCTGCAAGAAAAAGTGGGCCGGGTGGTATTTAACAACTACCCCACCGGGGTGGAAGTGTGCCACGCCATGATGCACGGCGGCCCCTTCCCGGCGGCTACCGATGCGCGCTTTACCTCGGTGGGCACCAAGGCCATCGACCGTTTCGTGCGCCCCATTTGCTTCCAGAACTACCCGCACGATCTGCTGCCAGAGCCGCTCAAAAACGGCAATGCCTGGGGCATTAGCCGCTGGGTGAACGGTGAGCGCACCAGCGGCGCCATCGGAGGCTAAGATGGCGCTGACCGTCACGCAAAGGGAATTGCAGGAACCGGCTTTTGATAAGCCGGTTACCCTCTACACCCTGGAAAACGGCCAAGGGCTTTCGGTTACCCTGAGCGACTTCGGCGCCGCCGTTTGGTCGCTCAAGGCGCCGGGCAACGACGGCATCAAAGACGTTACCCTCACTTACCAAAACCCCAGCCTCTATATCGCCAACCCGTACTTTTTCGGGGTAACGGTGGGGCGCTGCGCCAACCGTATCGGCAAAGGCCAGTTTGAACTGGCAGGCCGGCGCTACCAGCTCACCCGTAACGACGGCAACAACCACCTGCACGGCGGCGCCAAGGGGCTGTCCAAGCGCTTTTGGGACAGCTGGTCCTGGCAAGTGGCGGGCAAGGTAGGGGTGACTTTTGTTATCCAAAGTGAAGACGGCGACGAAGGCTACCCGGGTAACTTCAAGGCCCAGGTGTCCTACAGCCTTGATGAGGCAGGGGATATCACCATTGATTACGCCGCCGAGTCTGATGCCGACGGCCCCATCAACCTCACCAACCACAGCTATTTCAACCTGGCAGGCTCCGGCGATGTCTTAGGCCAGGAGCTGACCTTACACGCCGGGCGTTATATCGCCGTAGACGGCGAACTTATTCCCACCGGCGAGCTGCCCTTAGTGGCAGGCACGCCCATGGATTTTCTAAAGCCCAAGGCCATTGGCCTGGAGATTGAGGCCGTCAAAGGTGGCTACGACCACTTTTGGGTAGCGCGGGATCAGAAAGCAGCCGATCCCGAACTTATCGCTACCCTGCGTGACCCCAAATCCGGGCGGACCCTGGAACTGCTGAGCACCGAGCCCGGTGTGCAGTTCTACAGCGGCAATTTTCTCGATGGCGCCATCAAGGGCGGCGAGGGCCGGGCGCTTATCCGCCACGGCGGCATTTGCCTTGAGCCGCATATCCACCCTGATGCCATCAACCACTCCGGCTTTCCCAGCGTGCTGGTCAAAGCCCATCAGCAATACACCCAGCGCAGCATTTACCGGTTCAGCGTGACCTAAAACCCATAACCAACAGTCAGCAGTAGTAGGGGGAAACAATGAAATTCAAAGCTCTGTTCGCGGCAGGCCTTCTGGCCCTCAGCCACAGCGCACTCGCCATCACCGTCGGCTTTTCTCAGGTGGGGTCAGAAAGTGGCTGGCGCACCGCCTTTAGCGAAGACATGAAAGCCGAAGCCCAAAAGCGCGGCATCGATTTGAAATTCTCCGACGGCCAGCAAAAGCAGGAAAACCAAATTCGCGCTGTGCGCGGTTTTATCGCCCAGGGGGTAGATGCCATCATTATCGCCCCGGTGGTAGAAACCGGCTGGACCCCAGTGCTGCGCGAAGCCAAGCGGGCCCATATTCCGGTTATCATCCTTGACCGCAACATCAAGGCCAGCAACAACCTCTATGTCACCCGCATTGCCTCCAACTTCGAAGAAGAAGGGGAAAAGGTGGGCAACTGGCTGATGAACAAAACCGGCGGCAAGTGCAATATCGTCGAGCTGCAAGGCACAGTGGGCGCCACCGCCGCCATCGACCGCGCCAAGGGCTTCCGTGAAGCCATTGCCAAATACCCCGGCGCCAAGATCGTCCGCAGCCAAACCGCCGATTTCACCCGTGCCAAGGGTAAAGAGGTGATGGAAAGCTTCCTCAAAGCCGAAGATCCCAAGCAAATCTGCGCCCTGTTCTCCCACAACGACGAAATGGCCCTTGGCGCCATCCAGGCCATCAAAGAAGCAGGCCTCAAGCCCGGCAAAGACATCCTGGTAGTGTCTGTTGACGGTGTGCCGGATTACTTCAAGGCCATGGCCGATGGCGATGCCAACATCACCGTTGAGCTCAACCCGCACCTGGGCGCCCCGGCTTACGACGTGGTAGAAAAAGTGCTCAAAGGCGAGGGTAAAGACATTCCCAAGCTCATCAGCACCACCGGCGATGTGTTCGGCCAAGACACCGCCGCCGCCGAGTACGCCAAGCGCCGTCAGCAGTAAGGGAATGGGTCATGAGCGAGCCAACCCCGTTACTGGCCCTGACCGGTATTGAGAAGGCTTTTCCCGGTGTCAAAGCGCTGCAGGGGGTTAACCTGCGGCTCTTTGCCGGCGAAGTACACGCCCTTTTGGGCGAGAACGGCGCCGGTAAATCGACCCTGGTAAAAGTCATGACCGGCGCCTACCAAAAGGACGCCGGCCATATCCGCCTTGGCGGCGCCGAGATAACCCCGGCCAGCACCAAAGATGCCCAGGATCTGGGTATCGCCACCGTCTACCAGGAAGTAAACCTGCTGCCGAATTTGTCGGTGGCCCATAACCTCTTTTTGGGCCGCGAGCCCAAGCGACTTGGGCTTATTCATTGGCGCAAAATGGCGGCCGATGCCCAGGCGCTGCTGGCCCAGTTCAAGCTGGATATTGACGTTACCGCCCCCCTTAACCACTACTCGGTGGCGGTGCAGCAACTGATCGCCATAGCCCGCGGCGTGGGCATGGACGCCAAGGTGCTGGTGCTGGACGAACCCACCGCCAGCCTCGACGCAGGCGAAGTGGCGATGCTGTTCAGCATTTTGGAAAAGCTCAAAAAAGACGGCATTGCCATCGTCTTTATCACCCACTTTCTCGACCAGGTGTATGCGGTGTCCGACCGCATCACGGTGCTGCGCTCCGGCACCTTGGTGGGGGAATATCTCACCCGCGAGCTGCCCCGCACCAAGCTGATTGAAGCCATGCTGGGGGCCGAGCTGCAAGGCATGACCGGCCACCAGGGCGCGGCCGCGGCTGACATTCCAGAGCTGCTGTTCGAGATGCGTGAGGTGAGCGCGGCGCGCTCCATTGACGGCGTGACCTTAAACGTTGGCCGGGGTGAAGCGGTGGGCCTGGCAGGCTTGCTGGGCTCGGGGCGCACCGAGGTTTGCCGCGCCGCTTTTGGCATTGATGCCCTTAGCCGGGGCGAGATGGTGCTGGCCGGAGAGCGGCTGAAGCTTACCGGTGCCCGCGACGCCATTCGCGCCGGCATTGCCTTGTGCCCGGAGGACCGCAAGGCCGACGGCATTATCGGGCCGCTGTCGATACGCGAGAACATCATCCTGGCGCTGCAAGCGCGCCTAGGCTGGTGGCGCTATATCAGCCCCGCCAAACAGCAGGCCCTGGCCGAGGATTTCATCAAGAAATTCAAGGTGGCTACCCCCAATGCCGTCAAGGCCATTGGCGAGCTGTCCGGCGGTAACCAGCAGAAGGTGATTTTGGCTCGCTGGCTGGCCACAGATCCGCAACTGTTGATCCTCGACGAGCCCACCCGTGGCATCGATATCGGCGCCCACGCCGAGATCCTCAAGCTCATCAAAACCCTGTGTAAAGACGGTATGTCGCTGCTGGTGGCTTCTTCCGAGCTGGAAGAACTGGTGGCCTTTGCTAACCGGGTAGTGGTGATGCGCGACCGCAAAAAAGTGGCCGAGCTTAAGGGCGAGGAGATCTCCGAGCAACGCATCATGCATGCCATTGCCGAGGCCTGAAATGAACAAACCCATGACCCTAGAACAACAAGCGCCGGCCAAGGCGCCTAAAACCGGGCTGCGCTTTAACCCCCGCTACGGCTGGCCGCTGCTGGCCCTGGCGCTGCTGCTGACGGTAAACCTGGTGCTGGACCCCGGCTTTTTCAGCATTCACCTGCAAGACGGCCGCCTCTTTGGTACCCCCATTGATATTTTGAACCGCGCCGCGCCGGTGGCGCTGCTGGCCATCGGCATGACCCTGGTAATAGCCACTGGCGGCATTGATTTGTCGGTAGGGGCGGTAATGGCGGTGGCAGGGGCGGTGTGCGCCAACCTGCTGGTCGCCGGTGCCAGCCTGCCGCTGGTGATTGCAGCGGGCCTGGCAACGGGCCTGATTTGCGGCCTGGTCAACGGCGCCCTGGTCAGTTACATGGGCATCCAGCCCATCGTAGCGACTTTGCTGCTGATGGTGGCTGGGCGCGGCATTGCCCAGCTCATTAACGCCGGGCAAATTGTCACCTTCCAAGATGCCGGCTTTGCCTTTTTGGGCTCCGGCAGTTTTTTGGGCTTTCCCATGCCGGTGTGGCTGGTGCTGCTGGTGGCGGTAATCTGCCAGGCGCTGCTGCGCCGCACTGCCCTTGGGCTCTTTATCGAGGCGGTGGGCTGCAACGCCAGCGCCAGCCGCTACCTGGGGGTGAACGACCGGGGCGTTAAGCTCTTTACCTATCTGGTGGCCGGGGCCTGCGCGGCGCTGGCCGGGATGATAGCCACCGCCGATATCCAGGGCGCCGACGGCAACAACACCGGCCTGTGGCTGGAGCTGGACGCCATCTTGGCGGTGGTGATTGGCGGTGCGTCCTTAACCGGCGGGCGCTTTTCCATTCCTTTGTCTTTGGTGGGGGTGCTCATTATTCAGAGCCTTTCTACCACCATCATCGTTAGCGGTATCGATCCCCGCTTTAACCTGCTTATCAAAGCCCTGGTGGTGCTGCTGGTGCTGCTGCTGCAATCAACGCAGTTTCGTGCTCAGCTCAAGCGCCTGGCCGGGAGGTCCAAATGATATCCAGTCGTTATCTGCCCCTTGGCATTACCGCGTTGCTGCTCGTGGTGATGTTTGCGGTAGGGGCAGTCCAATTTGATGGCTTTGGCAGCCTGCGCGTGGTTGCCAACCTCTTTACCGACAACGCCTTTTTGCTGATAACCGCCCTGGGCATGACCCTGGTTATTCTCTCTGGCGGCATTGATTTGTCGGTGGGGGCGGTCATCGCCCTAAGTGGTGTGCTGTGCGGGGTGCTTATTACCAAGCTTGGCTGGCACCCGCTGGCGGCCTTTGCGGTAGTGTTGCTGGCTGGCACCGGCTTTGGCGCCCTGATGGGCTGCCTTGTCCACTACTACAAGTTGCAGCCCTTTATCGTTACCCTGGCTGGCATGTTCCTGGCCCGGGGCCTGGCTACCACCATCAGCGAGCAGTCTATCGCCATTGAAGACCCTTTCTACGATGCGGTGTCTGAGTTTGGCATCAACCTGCCCGGCGGGGCCTGGCTAAGCTGCTCGGCGCTCATTCTGTTTGTGGTGCTGGCGGCGGTATTTTTGCTGGCCCATTACAGCCGCTTTGGCGGTTACATTTACGCCCTGGGTGGCAACAGCCAATCGGCGGCGCTGATGGGGGTGCCTATGGCGCGCACCACCATCGGCATTTACGCCATCTCCAGCTTCCTGGCGGCCCTGGCCGGTATTGTGTTTACCTTCTACACCTTCTCGGGCTACGCCTTGACTGGCATCGGCACCGAGCTGGACGCCATTGCCGCCGTAGTGATTGGCGGCACCTTGCTAAGCGGCGGCTCCGGCTATGTGCTGGGCACGGTGCTGGGGGTGCTGCTGATGGGCACCATCCAGACCTACATCGTCTTTGACGGCACCCTCAACAGTTGGTGGACCAAAATCGTTATCGGCATTTTGCTGTTCGTGTTTATTGCCTTGCAAAAGGTCATGACCTTAAGGCGCGCTGCCCATGCTTAAGCTTATTCAAACCCTTGATGTAAAAAATATATTGGGCGAGTCGGTGCTGTGGCATGCCCCCAGCCAAAGCCTGTGGTGGAGCGATATTCACGGCCAGCTCCTGTACCGGCTGGACTGGCAAAAGCAAATCCTCTCCCACTGGACCCTGCCCGAGGGCCTTACCGCCTTTACAGTGCTGGAAACCAAGCCGGTGAAGATCCTCGGCAGCTTTAAATCCGGCTTTGCCTATTGCTGGCCGCAATCGGGCCATATCGAATGGCTGGCCCGCCCCGAGGCCCATATCGAAGGTAACCGCTTCAATGACGGCCGTCTCGACCGCCAGGGCCGGTTTTGGTCGGCCACCATGGTGGAGGACGACCAAGGCCAGCAGCGCGGCGTGCTCTACCGCCTTGACGGCAAAGACTGCGTGGCGCAAATCGACAACCTGCGTATTCCCAATGCCCTGTGTTGGAGCAGCGATTCCAAGCGCATGTACCACACCGACATGCCCTCCAAAGAGATTTGGCGCTACGAGTTTGACCCGCAAAGCGGCGAAGTAGGGCAGGGCAGGCACTTTGCCACCGTGCCCCAAGGCGAGCCTGACGGCGCCATTATCGACGCCGACGACCACCTTATCTGCGCGCTGTGGGGCGGTAGTGCCCTGGCCCGCTTTGCCCCCAATGGCGAGCTGGACAGCATCCACCCGCTGCCGGTTTCCCAGCCCACCTGCGTGGCCCTGGGCGGCCCGGAGATGAACCTGCTGTTTGTCACCACCGCCACCGATGGCCTGAGCGAACAGCAGCTTTTAGCCGAGCCCCTGGCTGGCAGCCTGCTCATTTTTGAAACCCCCTACCGGGGCCTTATCGATGCCGAGGCCGTTTGCCATGGTTAAGGCGCTGGCGCTATTGGCCGCCCTGGTCTCAGCCCAGGCGCTGGCCGATTTTATCCCCCAGCGGGCCGACCCTTGGGTGATAAAAACCGGTGGTCAGTACTACTTCACCGCCTCGGTACCGAGCTTTGACAAAGTAGTGCTGCGAAAGGCCGCAAGCCTTGAAGGCTTGGCCAACGCCCCGGAAGTTACCGCCTGGCAGCGCCCTGCCCACGGCAAGCTGGCGGGCTTTGTGTGGGCGCCAGAGCTGCACCTTATTGATGGCGCCTGGTATCTCTATGTGGCGGTGGGTTCTGAGAAGCAGCCCTTTCAGGTGCGCACCCAAGTGCTGGAAAATAAAAGCCCAGACCCCACCACCGGCCACTGGCAAGTGCTGGGGCGGATGCAAACCCAGTGGGACACTTTCAACCTCGACGCCACCCAGTTTCACTACCAAGGCAAAAACTACCTGCTTTGGGCCCAGCACCCGCCGGACAAAAAATACAACTCGGCGCTCTATATCGCAGAGCTGACCGGCCCCACCAGCCTGGGGCCACAAACCCGCATCAGCGAGCCAACCCTCCCTTGGGAGACCATCGGCTACTCCGTTAACGAAGGCCCGGCGGTGCTGCAAAGCCACGGCAAGGTGTTTGTTACCTTCTCGGCGTCCGCCACCGACGCCAACTACGCCATGGGCATGCTCTGGGCCAAAGACGGCGCCGATCTGTTAGATGCCAACAGCTGGCACAAACTCCCCAAACCGGTGCTCACCACCAACGCCACGCTAAAACGCTTTGGCCCCGGCCATAACAGCTTCACCCAAGACAGCCAGGGCCGAGACATCCTGGTCTACCACGCCCGCTACTACCGCGACCTTAAAGGCTCGCCTTTGGACGACCCCAACCGCGACGCGCGGTTAAAGCGCATCTCCTGGGATAAAAACGGCATGCCGGATTTTGGGCAGGACGAGGGGGATTATTCGTTCTGAGCTTGGTGTTATTGAAGGAATAAAAAACGGCGCCTAAGGGCGCCGTTTTTGTGGATAGCAATGGATATACCCTTATTAAAGTAAGGAAGGCAGCGTGCTATAGCTCGTCTCGAGGAAAGTTAAGAATGCTCTGACCATAAGTTGCAACGGCCCGTTCCTGTGGCGGCTTTAGTAGCAACCTAAGTTCGATTGAATCATTCCCTGTGTCGGCTACAACATCCGGATCGTCACTGGCTGCACAGCGTTCTGCCATCTCTGTTTTCCAGCTGCATCAACCCTTCTAGCACTAATTTCAGTTCTGAGGGATGCAGTTCGAGTTTGAAGCTGTTCATACCGCTTGCCCTTAATCGAAAAGAGATAGCTGCCCTTGTCGGCGTAGCTCCCATGAACAAGGAGAGTGGCTCATACCAGGGCAAGCGTCGTATCCGAGGAGGCCGCCACCGGGTGCGTACCGTGACGTTTATGGCGATGATGTCTGCCATCCAGTGCAACCCGGTATTTAGCCGTTACTACAACCCCCTCAAAGCCGCCGGAAAGCTTCCTAAAGTCGCGTTCATCGCCTGTATGAGAAAGCTCATTGTCATCCTCAATACCATGGTTAAAAACGGCGAGAAATGGACTGAAAAAGAGGCTTAATTCATTGACAGAACGCCACAGTCACTTTTTATATGGCTTAATTTCTACTGAATAGTCATCAAACTTAGGTGAGGCAACATAAGTTGGAATGTCATGAAAATCACAGTATTTATTAACCATATTGATGTGAATTTTCTTCATCTTGCTACCAATAACTATTGCTGATATTACTCCTTTAGGGCGCGAAATCGCATTGCCAAATTTTGGATTTGATCGACTATTATTTGGATCAATTATATTTCTCAGCTCATATTCATAACTCCACCGCTTGTGCTTTTGATAAAGATAATCATACGATACCAATCGAACTAAGTACCCCTTCGCAAGGGATTGTTCATTATTTACAAAATCGAAACATTTGAATTCATCGCCAGCATCAACCATATGTAGGTGTGTATAATCTAGTTTTAGTGGGGCTTCGTTATATTGAACCGGGCGCAAATCATACAGTTCAGACTCTTCCAGTCGGCTCCTATCATAAGCAATACAAACCCCTTTCATACCATCTGAATAATGAGACCACATAAGTGGTGATCTCATGTTTTTACTAAAACACGCAACAAACAAACCGCCATAATACTCCGGCAACGAAATCTTCAATTTATCTAAATTTGAAACTACTATCTCACGAACTTTATCTGACATTCCACGTAAAAAGTATGCAGCCATTTCATTGGTCGGTAGTATTTTAAAATGCAGAGCATACTTCGCCAGAACACCATTATCACAGTCTTTTAGATTGCTCCAATCCAGCGTGATTGGAAATTCGAAAGGATCATTAAGTCCATCAATGGTGGAGTGCCATATTTCTTCGTTAAGCACCTCGTTCATTGTGTTTTTATTCATTGTTCTGTAACGGAAAACACATTTTTTTTCTAGCTCATCTAATGTCATATACTACTCGGTTTTCGCATTGGCCATATAACGCTCAACTAAGGGGCCGAAAAAGCGTAGCTTTTGAGGTCCCAGCCCGCTTGCGGTGATGTTCACCCGATAAAACGGACACGCAGTTGTTATTAAGCGGCTTTCTCGTACTGTATCGGTGATACGTAATCGAGGCTACTGTGCAGCCGCACCTTGTTGTAAAAATGCTGGATGTAATGGCCTACTTGTTGGCGCAGTGACGCTACCGTACCGAAGTGATTATCGTGTATCAGTTCGGCTTTGAGCGATTTGTTATACAACAGCGAGAATCTTCTGAACAATTGGTAAGAAATGCTGCCGAGAATCTCTCGCTCTGCTTATATGTGCGCCGTTTAGGCCGTCTGTGCTATTGCAATCAAAAACAGGCTTTCTGGCTTCGAGCGAATATGGAACAAGGCTGTGAAGATTTGGAATTTGACCAAGATTCCAGTTGTTATTACCCCAGTCATGAACCTGCCCGATTGGTCTAAGTTTATCTATGATGTTTTCTTGGACCGCTTGCTCAACTCTTCCGCCAAAAATTCCCCATCCTCTTGTCATTCCGGCATCATTCTGACGTATGTTGTGTTGCTGCATTACATAACCAAGGAATGTGGGCTTGCCCGTTGGAATTTCCAGACTGTTGCCGTGCCAGGATTGATTGCATTGATCCCAGTTTTGACGCCATAAAACCAGTTTGTTTCCGAGATTCTCTGTTCCTCTGATTGAGAAAAGATCAGGAGACATGGGGACAATAAAATAGTCACTCCCCGAAAGTACCGCACGATTTAATGAGCCCAAATTTGGTCCGAGGTCAAGCATTACAATATCTGCATTGACCTCGCGAGCGCACCAAAGTATGTACCTGAATATTGCTGATTGGACACGAAGGGCGGGCTCATCGCCGCCCTTTGCACTGTTCCAAGTATCTCCGAGCCGGTCTTCATAGTTACTGAGCGCGATATCTCCTGGGACCAGATATAGATTTGGATATGCAGGATTTATGTTGGATGGACGCCGCTGCCTAATATCCCCCATGCCGCTATATACTCGCTCAATTGCATTCCAAATGCTGTTCCCTCGATCTGTTCGCCAGCTTCTCTCTAAGTCGGCTTCATTTAGAGCGTAAGCGGATGCATTACATTGGCTATCTAGATCAACAATAAGAACCGTCTTCCCAGCGCGCTCAAGAAGATGTGCTAAATGAAAGAGATAGGTTGTCTTTCCAACACCGCCCTTATTGTTAAATATGCTGATGATTTTCAATAGAAATTACCTTCTGTTGTATAACGCTACACATAAGGGGCGCGCAGCGAAGCGGAGCGTCCCAGCGAACGCGAGTAAGCGATCTTGATGTAATTGTTAGGCATCATATGACCTAAGTTTGTCGTATGAATAAATTTTTCCCTTATTCGCGTAAAGTCCTCGAATAATATTGCAACCGTATCGTTTCCCCAACTTATCTGCAACAGATTCTACGTGCGCACCTCCAGAACCAGAAAAAACTAATGATGGAGTCAAGTGCTTCTTGCCAGTAGAGATACCTAAAGCTGAAGAGTTAATAACAAATTCTGGTTTTACCTCGTAGAGTATGCCAGTGAAGCTAAAGAGAACCTCAGGAAATGGGTTCATATTCTTAACCTCGAAAAATGTTAACAAAGCGTTGCTGGGTATGAAGCTATGTGACTTCCTATTCTTTTGTTTTTGCGTTGTTACGCCATCTTTATTGGTAACTGATACGTCCGCAGTGAAATAGATATGCGAATCATGGTGTGACTGAACTTTGATGTTGTGGTGGATTTCGACAACATCATCAGGCTGTTTATTATTTTTCTTGGTTGCAACAAAGTACGAGAAATTCTCACTCAAACCTGCGGGTGTGAGTTTGTATTTAAAGGTTCCATCTCGCATTAAATTATTTATTGAGATTGTGTATTTCTTTCGGCGGTAGTACTTGACTGCGTCATTGTAGACAGACATCTCAAATAGATCGCTCATTCGTTTTGCATTTTGCTTAAAGAATGCGCCATTTCTTGTTGTAAATGACGAAATATCTTTTAGCAGTTGCTTTCTGTCCTTGTACGGTGACTTAGCCATAGTTTCTTGATCTTTCTTTCCAAAAATTCACGAAAACAGCAATATTAGAGATGTGAAGATGATTAATATCAATCTCATATTCACTAATGATCGCGAAGAATTGGCGAGTGATTCTTGAAGTTGAAGCAATAAACTCTCTATCTATATGTTGGGAACCAACTCGAACCCTGGTGACCCCCGATTTTTTTGAATCACTATAAAAATTGCTTGCACCATGATACGGGAGAATAACTGACTGATTGAAGATAGATAGTGCAGCCATATCAGTAATAAGTTGCTTCTGCCAGCTAGTGCATTGCTGAAAGGCGGCGTTCTTCATAAATAGCTTTTCTTTTTCAAAGAAGGCAATTCGAATAGGCTTGCCAAGCTCGACTCCAATCCCTCTAGTTAATGCGTCAATCATTTCATTTGACATACTTTATTCCATTTATGCCTAACAATAGTTATGAAGCTGGCTCGTTTTCACTCATCAGATCACTTAGAATGTCGGTTTTAACCATCTGATTTTCCTAACGATATCTACGACTCTATTGATCGTCTTGCGTGAAAACGCGCCAGCTTCTTTTGCTGGTTGGACCGGCTTCTTATCTTGAAGTCGGACCTCATTACTAACTTATATTAATCAACACCTTGTAGACACCCTATCGGAATATATGAGCCAAGGGTGCGTAATAAAGGTGCCAGATTGCCAAACTTCGACTGGATATACTGTGTGCCCATCCAAAAACCTGAACGACGCAACCTCTATCTGACAGTCTGCCATGCCTACCGGGGTGAGGCTCTTTCGTCCCGTTAAGCGCAGCGCTGAGCTGCCGGAAGTGAAAGGGCAGCTGAGACAGGATGGCAGGGGGCCGCCCAGGTGCAGGCGAATACGTGCCGAGAGCGCGTATGAACCGATGTCCTGAGAACGACCAGAGGCGAAGGAGCAGCGAAGCGTGGGGCCGAGTAAAAGTAACTCGCAGCTGGGCGCCCCCCGCGAACAATCAGCCGTGCCGGCAGGCACATCCAACACCCACGCTACCGCCCTTGGATCGCAGCCTCCAACTTGCTGATGCCTTCCCTGCCATCGGCCTAGGCAGCCCTTTAGCGCAGCCCAGCTTGAACCTAACCTTAACGACCCTGCCCATGGCAAGTAAAGCTAAGCCCATCAAATATCGACAAAAAAGGCGCCACCAGGGCGCCTTTTCAATCGCGGGTAACCGTTATTTTTTGGCGTCGGCCGCCGGTTCGGTGTTGCCGGTGTGTTTGTCCATCCAGCCGAGCACTTCCTTGTACCAGACCTTCTGGTTTTCGAGGCGTTGAGTTTGCAACACCTGATGATAAACGGTTAACCGGTTTCGCCAGAGCCTGATAACAGACCAGCGCCTTAGAGGCCGAGTGGGTGTAAAGGCGGCGGCATTCGGAATACATCAAGGCGCAGTGCCAATCTTTGGCGCTATAACGATGCCGGATATGTGTCCGTAAACCGCTTTTCATCGACAGTTGCAAAAAACGGGGCGTCCATATATGCCCCCTATTATTTCTCTAAGCTGGTGTAGCCCTGTTTGGGCTAGGGGATGCTATTAAAAGCGGCCTCGCTTTGTGAAGCGTTGATGCACCAGCGCTCGGGGTTGGGAAGCGGGTGTGAAATAACGTTAATTCGCCGGGCTGGGCTTCGGCGCACACCACATAAAGCCGGGCATTGGTAAAGGCGGGCAGTATCATGTCGATATTGTGCTGCGACCAGACCTTGGCAAAGGCATCTTTTAAAAGGGACATTTGTCTTCCCGACCTTAAAAACTCCAGGGCCGTCAGCCTCAAGCCAATAGCTTGGTGTTGACCAGTATTTTCCGCCGCACAGCCTTAAAACCCAGCGCGGCGAGTCAGTTAAACCTTTTTGATTAAAGAAAGAGGTAGGGCGATTTAACTGGGCTATTGCTGAACAAAACCAAGGCTTTGGGGGTAAGGGGGGCGGTGAGCTGTTAAAACTAAAGCAACTCGAAAAGGAGGCTATTCATGGATTTGATACGAATTATCTTTGCCATCATCCTGCCGCCCTTGGGGGTGTTTCTTCAGGTGGGTATCGGGCTGGCGTTTTGGCTCAATATCCTGCTGACTTGCCTTGGTTATATTCCCGGTATTATTCACGCCGTTTGGGTGATCGCCCGTAAGTAAATGGCGGGCTTGTGCCCGCTTTTCTTAAATCAGGCCTGGCGTTGGCGTTTCTGTCGGTACATGGCGCCGTCGGCTTGGCGCATCAGCTGCTCCGGCTCCATACCTTGTTGAGGGGAAAGTGCAAAGCCTAGGCTAAAACTTACTCGCAGCGGCTGACCGCCTATATCAAAAGGCAGGGCCATAGCGGCTTTAAGGCAGCGAAGCTGTACTGCCAGGCTCTCATTACTGTATTTGCCCGGAAGCAACAGGGTGAATTCGTCGCCGCCCATTCTGGCTACCACGGTATCGGTCGGGGCGTTTTGGCGCAGCCGGCAGGCTACTTCGCACAGTAGTTGGTCGCCCCAGTGGTGACCAAAGTTATCGTTAATAGCTTTGAAATCATCGAGATCAAGATACAGCAAGGCCAGAGGCTGTTGTTGGATCAGGCTGCTTTGCAGCAGGTCGTAGAAACGAGCGCGGTTGGCTAAGCCTGTCAGAGCGTCGTGTAGAGCAAGGTAACGCAGGTGGTCGTCTGCTTGCTTGCGCTCCAGAGTTGCAGCCAGTTGGCTAGCCAGAAATTGCAGTTGCTCACGGGCGTTTGCAGAAACCTTTTCTGAAAATTCCAACACCACAGCCCCCAGTACCTCTTGGGAGCGCAGCAGCGGTACTGCCAACCAGTTGCTAGGGCCAGTGCGCAGTAGGCCCTGAGCCGGTAGCTCAGGGTGGCGCTTGGCTTTAATCGCAATGCCTTGGCCCAACACTTTCTCTAAGGCTGTGCCCGGTCGCAATGGGCCATCGGTGCTGGCCGGCCCCAGCGGGTGATAAAGTCGTTGCGATTTTTTATCAAAAAACAGAATGTGCAGCTGTTCAATCCAGGGTAATGGCGTAACCACCTCGGTTATGACTTTGCATAGCGCGCCTAAGTTGTCGGCGCTGTGCGCGGCCTGGGTGACCATATAAAGAGCAGCTCGAAACCGCTGAGCATTTTTTAGGCCGGTAACGTCGCGTGCAACGGCAATCCGCAATTTTTCTTCGCTCGCCCACCGGGCAGACCATTGCAAATCGACTGCCTGGCCATTTTTGTGCAGGTAGCGGTTTTCAAAATCGGTGTGAGATTTGCCATTCATCACCCGCTGCGCCGCTGCTAATGTGCGTTCGATATCCTCAGGGTGCATCAGTTCTTGGATAGAGGTGCCAACCAGTTCCTCCTGGCCATAGCCAAGCAGCGCCTTGCAAGACTGGCTGACAAAAACGATATGACCGGCTTCATCAACGACAAAAACCGTATCCAGCAGCTGGTTAACCAGCTTGGCTAAATCAGTTTTAACTGGAATAGGCATTGGACTTTAACCTGCAACCAAACCGCATTTTGTCTGAATTGTGTATTGGTTTGTGAACATACTAGCGGCCATTGGCGTCGCTGCCCATGGCAAAATGCCTTTATTTAGCTTTGGCTGATTTTGTTTGCTCAATACGAAAGCCCCGGCATTCTGCCGAGGCTTCTTACATGCTGCCTTTAAAGCAGCACCAGGCTCAGTAAGTACACCAGCACCATGGCGGTAACCCCTTGCACTAGAGTGGCCATGGTTTGGGCGCGATAGGCAAGGCCCACCTTCATGCCGCTAAATTGCGACACCACCCAGAAGAAGCTGTCGTTGGCGTGAGATACCGTCATGGCACCGGCGCCAATGGCCATTACCGTGAGCGCCCGGCCCATTTCGCTGTCGAGCCCCAGTTGCGCCAACATGGGCGCCACCAAAGCCGAGGTGGTGACCAGCGCCACAGTGGAGGAACCCTGAGCGGTTTTGAGCGCAGCCGACACCAAGAACGGCATCAAAATACCCACGCCCCAGGCCGAGAGGGTGGCGCCAAGGTAATCGCCAAGGGGCGAGGCTTTTAATACCGCGCCAAAGGCGCCGCCGGCCCCGGTTATTAGCAAAATGGGCGCGGCGGCTTTGATGCCTTCGGTAATGGCGTTGCCAAAGGCCTCGGCTTTGCTGTCGCCTTTTAGTAGCGGCACGGCCAGCAGCAGGCCAATCAGCAGCGCTGGCAGCGGATCGCCCAGGAAGGTGAACAGGGTTAACAGGCCGCCTTCACCAAAAGGATGGCTGGGGAACTTGGCCACCGAGCCAAGGCAGATAAGCAAAATAGGCACAAAAATGGGCGAGAACGCCTGCCAGGTGCTGGGCAGTTTGCCGTAAGAGGCGCGAAGGGCCTGCCAATCCTGGTGGTTAAGCTCGTGTTCGCTGCCGTCTGGGTCCACGGTTTTAAAGCGGCTGGCCCAAAAGAGCCCGGCCAGCGCCGCCACCGCCGCCACCACCAGGCCGATACCAATCACCAAGCCCAGGTTACTCTCCAGCCCCAGGTTACCGGCGGCGGCGATGGGGCCAGGGGTGGGTGGCACAAAGGTGTGGGTGGCATAAAGGCCGGTGGCCAGCGCCACACTCATGGCCACGCTGGACACCTCAAGGCGCTTGGCCAGGGATTCTTTCAAGGAATTGAGAATGACAAAGCCCGAGTCGCAAAACACCGGGATAGACACCAGATAGCCGATAAGGCTCATGGTCAGCCCCGGAAAACGCTCTCCTAAAAGCGTGATGATGGTGTCGGCCATGGTGATGGCGGCGCCGCTCTTTTCCAGGATCACGCCGATGATGGTGCCCAGCACTATCACCAGGCCAATGTAGCCAAGGATGCCGCCAAAACCGCTGGACACCGTCTTGGCAATGCTGGCCGCCGGCAGCCCGTAGGCAAAGGCCGCGATAAAGGCGGCCAGCAGCAACGCCAGGAAGGGGTGCATCTTCAGTTTGGTGGTGGCCACCACGATAAAGGCGATGATCGCCAGCAGAATAAGAACCAGGGACATGGCAGGGTTTCCCGTTGTTTTTTCAGCCGTTCGAAGGGTTAACCTTTATCGGCATTGGCCTCTTTTGGCAATGCGACCAAGGTCTTGGCTTCCCCTGGGGCTGGCGGCAGGGCAAAGGCAATCACCAACTGCTGCGGGCGCTCGCTAAGGTGCGCTGCCACCACGGCGCTGGCTCTTTGGTAGATGTCGTCGAGGTTTTTCTCTTTGGGAATGGTGTTAAAGGTAACGGTGACATTACTCAAAGCGCCATTTTGCCAATTCATGCTTACCAGGTTGTCGGTGGCCAGGGCTTTTTTCAGGTCGGTTGAAATCGCCTGTGATTGGGCCAAGCCCTGTTTCAGGGCCTCCACGCCGCCGCAGCCAAAAAGTGCCAAAGCCAGGGGAAAGAGCAGCAAGGTTTTTTTCATTGGTGTAATTCCGTGGGTAAGGAAGCGCCATCATGGCGCAAAAATGCGCCGCTGGCAGTTGCTTTTTTAGGCAAGGCCCATTAGAGTGCGCGCCATCTTTATCAACCACTTACTGCAAAGGAGATATGACGATGAACCAACAACATACACTCTTTGCAGGCCGTGGCTGACCTTTCGCTTCTTTTCTAAAGCCCCGCGTTTTCCCGGCCTGCCAATTAACTTCTGAATGTAATTAACAGATGGAATTGGTATATGGGCAATTCAGTCCAGACACTGTCTGACAAGGTTTCGCTGATCGCCTCACCCCGTACCTGGGTGGAAGGATTGGCTATCGAACAGTTACAAAAAACCGCAGAACTGCCCGGCATGGTGCGGGTGGTAGGCATGCCTGATCTGCACCCGGGCCGGGGTTACCCTGTGGGCGCCGCCTTTTTAAGCATCGAGCGCTTTTACCCGGCGCTGGTGGGCAACGACATCGGCTGCGGCATGGCGCTGTGGCAATGCGATGTGCCCCTTGCCAAGGCCAAGCCCGACAAACTGGCCAGGCGCCTTGACGCCGTTGAAGGACCGCTGGATGAAAGCTGGCACAGCCTGGTGGCCGAGCGCAAAGCGGCCCTGGGAGTGAGCGAGCACGGATACGACGGCGCCCTTGGCACCATTGGTGGCGGCAATCACTTTGCCGAGTTCCAGGCGGTGGAGCGCCTCTATCAAAAAGACCTGCTGGACCCAAAGCAGCTGTTGCTGTTGGTGCACTCGGGTTCTCGGGGCCTTGGCCAGGCGGTATTGCAGCAGCATCTGGCGGCCTTTGGCCACCAGGGCCTCATTGCAAACACCGAGGAGGCTGAGCTGTACCTTGCTCGCCACAATCAGGCGCTGCGCTGGGCCGAGCTTAACCGGGAGTTGATTGCCCGGCGTTTTATGGACGCCATCGGCAGCAGCGGGCATTGCCTGTTGGATGTAAATCACAACCTGGTCAGCGAGACCGGCGAGGGGTGGCTGCACCGCAAAGGCGCCACCCCAAGCACCCAGGGGCTGGTGGTTATCCCTGGCTCCAGAGGCGACCACAGCTATCTGGTGCGCCCCGCCCAAAGCGAACTTGGGCTCTCCTCCCTGGCCCATGGCGCCGGGCGAAAATGGCAGCGGGGCGATTGCAAAAGCCGGCTTAGCCACAAGTATCGGCGCGAAGATCTGCTGCGCACCGCCTTTGGCAGCCAGGTGATTTGCAATGACAAAACCCTGCTGTTTGACGAAGCGCCCCAGGCCTACAAGCCTTGCCATACGGTGATTGAGGCCTTGCTCGATGCCGGGCTGGTGGAGCTGGTGGCAAGGCTCAAGCCGGTGCTGACCTTCAAAACGCAAGGGGAGTGCTGCTGATGCATCTATTGCAACTTTCCGCAGGCCAGGGCCCTGACGAATGCGCCCGCGCCGTATGGCTGGCGGCCAGGCGCCTTGAGGCAGAAGCGAGTGAGCGTGGCTTGACGCTGGCGGCGCTGGAATCGGTGCCCGGTAATGTGCCGCAGAGCCTGAAATCATTGCTGCTGGCAGTGCAGGGGGAAGGCGCCCAAGCCTTTTGTGAAACGTGGCAAGGGCCGATGTTGTGGCATTGCGAAAGCGGGCTTCGCCCCGGCCATAGGCGTAAAAACTGGTACTTCTCGGGGCAGCTTTTTGTGGCGCAAGAGGCGGTGTTTGACGATGCCATTACATTCAAGGCCACCAAGGCGGGTGGCCCTGGCGGCCAGCATGTCAATAAAACCGAGTCGGCTATCCAGGCCACCCATCGCCAAAGCGGCATCAGTGTCTGGGTAGCCAGTGAACGCAGCCAGCATGCCAATAAGCGGCTGGCCCGGGCGCTTATCGCCCATAAGCTGGCGGCCTTGGCGGCGGCCCAGCAAAGCGCCGAGGAGCAGGCTCGCTGGCAGCAGCACCAAGCCCTTGAGCGCGGCAACCCCAGGCGCCGCTTTTATGGCCCCGACTTTGTGGCCCGTTAAAAAGCCCGGCAGATGCCGGGCTTTTTATGTCTGCCCGCCAGAGCCGGCAGGCAAGCTTAACGACTAGCGCATTTTTATTTAATGATAATTGTTCTCACTTCATTGTTGCTGCTATAACAGCAACAACAGCGAAGGGGGAACTGTGATGGATGAATGGAAAGTAGCGATTTGCGCGGCCAACCATGCCTTTAGCCAGGGCGAATGGGGCCTTGCCGAGCACCGTTACCTTGATGCCTGCCACTGCGTGCAGGCGCGGCTTGCCGCCAATGACAGCCAAGCCGAAGAGGTGATTGCGGCGCTGGTGGTGAGCTTTGCCAATCTGGCGGAGCTGTATTTCCAGCAAGGGCGAATGGAAAGCGGCCTTGGCCGCTACCTCGAATTAAAAGCCCAGCTCGATAGCTGCCGCCACCACCACCGCCAGTGCAACCGCACCCAGATGATGCTCAACTGCGCCGAGCGCCAGATGGGCACGCAGCTACTCCATGCCCTTAAAACCCAAGGTGTGGCGCCTACCACCAGCCAGCAACTGTTGCACACGGTGCTGGCTGGTAACGAGGTGGCCCACTAACGGCTATTGCACCCGAGGTTGAGTGAGGCGCAAGGCGCTCACCAAGGCCGCCACGGCGGCAAAAAGTGCGGCGCCAATCAAGGCGGCATGGGTGCCGTTGCCGCCAAAGAGGTTAAACAGCAAGGCCACCATGGCCGCTCCCGAGGTTTGGCCAATTAATCTTGCCGTACTTAACATGCCGCTGGCGCCGCCGCTTCTATGCCGTGGCGCCGAGCTCAAAATGGTGTGGTTATTGGGCGATTGAAAGAGTCCAAAACCGGCGCCGCACACCAACATGCGCAGCACTATCTCAAGGTGCGAAGGGGCTGCTGGCAACAGCGCCAGCAGCAACAAGCCAAGGGCAAAGACGCCTAAGCCAATGGCCCCCAACATACCGCCATGAAAGCGCTCTACCAGCCGCCCGGCAATAGGCGCCATCACCATGGTGGCCAAAGGCCATGGGGTCATCAACAGGCCCGTTTCTATCTCGCTCAGGCCCAAGGTCTTTTGGAAATAAAAGGGAATGGACACCATGGCCAGCATCTGCGCCCAAAACGAGCAGATAGAGGTGCAGATAGACAGCGAAAAGATAGGAATGCGCAGCAAATCTACCGGCAGCAGCGGGTAAGCCTGGTGCAGCTGGCGGCGCACGAAAAAGTGCCCGGCCACCAGGGTGGCGGCAAGCTCCAGCGCGGTCAGCCAAAGCGGCTGGCCCTGGGCAAAGCCGCTAAAGGCGGCAAAGAACAGGCCAAAGGTCAGGGCATTTAACAGGGCGCTGGCTTTATCGAAGCGCTGCTCTTTGGCGCCATCGTTGTGGGGCAAAAACCGAAAACCCATCACCAAGGCGGCAAGGCCGATGGGCAGGTTAACGGCAAAGAGCCAGGGCCAGTTGGCCACCGATAAGATCCCGGCCGCCACCGTTGGCCCGGCGGCGGTAGACACCGCCACCACCAGAGTGTTGATGCCGATGCCTCGGCCCAGCATCCGTTTGGGGTAGATAAGCCTAAGCAGCGCGCCGTTAACGCTCATCAGCGCGGCCCCCCCCAGGCCTTGCAGCACCCGGGCACCGGTCAGGGTGGCCAGGGAGTCGCTCAAGGCGCAAAGGCCGGAAGTCAGCGAAAAAAGGCCAAGGCCGATAAGGTAAACCTTGCGGTAACTCCATAGATCCCCAAGGGAGGAGAGCGACAGCAAGGTCATGGTGATGGTGAGCTGGTAGGCGTTAACCACCCAGATGGAGTTGGCCGGGCTGGTGCCGAGATCGTCGGCGATGGTGGGCAGGGCAACGTTGGCAATCATGCCGTCCAGCACTGCCATGGTTATCCCTAAGGCTATCGCAAGAATGGCGCCAAGGCGCCTTGGCATGGGGAGGCCGTCGGTACTGCTCATCTGGGCTCCAGAGGAGGCTGCCGGCAAGAGTGTGATGGCGGCCTCGCAAAAATGTTCAATGTTCTAAAGGCCTTAGCCTACCTCGGATCTCGGCCATTGGAGAGCCAGGATCTGTGACTTTTTTCATTTTGGGCTGAGCAAAGGTTGTTGCTGGTGTAATAATCTGGTTAACGATAATGATATTACCGGGCTTGCTATGCTGGCTGTTAACTCCCCAGCTTGTCGATTTTCAGGCGTATCCTGCGCCTTATTCTTACTGGTACTGGCCACCAGCCAGGTGGTGTGGGCGGACGAAGAAGATATAAGTGAAGACCGCCAAAGCACCGACCTGCCAGGCTGGGCAGTAGAGCGTATCGACCCGGTTTACAACATGGTCTCAGGCTGGGTAAACAGCACCTCCCGCAATATCGACGGCTTCTTTGGTACCGATGAATCCCTGAAGGTAGAAAACCACTCCTACCTGCGTATCAGCCAGGAATTTTTGCTGCGCCAGCACCGCTCCAATGACACTGACACCGGCATTCGTTACCGGTTGCAACTGCCCACCACTCAGGAGCGGCTCAAGCTCATCGTTGAAAGTGACCCGGAAGAAACCCTCGGCACCTTGCAACAACAAGCCGCCCGTGACACCCGCACCGGCCGTTTTGACGGTGGCCAGGGCGCCGTTATCGGCCTTGAAAAACAGCAGGGTGAAGACAAAACCGTGGCCTGGGACAACAGCCTCTCCGGCGGCGTGAAACTGCGCCTGCCCCCCGACCCTTACGTGCGTTTTACCAGTGAACGCCTTTGGCAGTTGGGCCAATCCCCCTGGACCTTGGAGTTTGACGGGCGGTTGTCGTGGTTTAACAGCGACGGCTTTTCGGCACGGGGCTTGGTGGATATTGGCCGCCACCTCGATGACCGCCATTACCTGCGCTTTGTCAGCCAGGTGCAGTGGCAGGAAGATTACGACCACCTGGAGTTCTACCAGCGCGCCGAATACAACCGCATCATCAACCGCCGCAGCGCCATTCGCTACTCGGCGGTGGTGGTGGGGGAGGGCGCCAGCGACCCGCGCATCAACGACTACTTCCTCGAAACCCTCTACCGGCGCAACATCCACAAGGGCTTTATCTTTGTGGACGTGGCACCGTCACTGCATTTTCCACGCGAAGTGGGGTTTGACCCCAGCTGGGAGGTGAACCTGCGCCTTGAGGTGTTCTTCCGCGGCGACATAATCCTCAAGCACTGAACTTTGACGGACTGTTGGCGTTGCAATGGCGACTCATTTTCGAGAAATTGGGGCCTGGATACCCGTTGGAGTCGTTAATGAAGAGCTTGTTTTTTGGCGCCTTGGTCGCCGTTGTGGCCCTGGTTGCCCTGTTTTTCCACAGCCATTTCTCTGAGCGCAGCGACCTCGACCAGCCGCTATTAACCGACAATACCGCCCTGCAAGGCCCAGAAGATACCTGGCATGGCCGCACCGACGACCGTAAAGCCCGGCCCCTGGACGACATTCGTAACCAGCAACCGGCTAAATCCACCCCGGCGCCCAGTGCTGAACAAGACGACACCCAGGGCCAGGCCGAACTGCCGCAGCTCGACAAGCTGGTCAGTCAGGATGACGAAGGCGATATGGTGTTTGATGCCGCCCCCCTTAAAAACATGCCCCTTAACGAGCTGCAAAACGCCGTGGCCACCCTGACTTTTGCACAAACCACCGAAGCGGCTCGCAGCAACGAGGCGCTACTGAACTCCCTGCTGGCCAGCAATACCACCGAGCAGGGGATCTTCACCGACAACATCGGTTGCTCAGACAAAGTGTGTGGACTGGTGCTCTCCGGCGATAGCCGCGATACCGTCAGCAAGGCGCTGGACGGCATCGCAAGTTCTGAAAAGCTGCAAAAAACCGTAAAAGGCGGCCTTAAAACCGTGGTTCAGCACGATGACCGCTTCTTCGGTATTCTGCTGGGAGTGGAAGTAAGCGACCCGGACACCGAAGTAAAAATCAAATAACCCAAAGGCTCGGGGCCGATTTTGCCCCGGGCCGCCCTCCTGGCCCTTCAATGTAAACACGTCTTTACGGCTAAATAGGCCTGTTTTACGCCCCACTGTTGCCAGCACTCTGCCTGCTGAATCAATTTTTTATTTCTATTCAAGCATTTGATTGCTTTACGTTCGCGTAAATCATTGTTTTCGTATGGGGAAGTGTGCAAAAGCCCTGACAGTTTTAAATGAATAACCATGCAAATAAATTAAATGCACAACCCTTCAAGGGGGCGGCGGCTCTCGGCTATGGTCAAGGGCATCGTCCACCTTTGAGCCGCGCAGATGACCGCCATTACCAAAGCCCCGGCCTCCAGCCACTCTGTTATTGAAGATGCCACGGCGCTGCTGACCGCCTCCTGCTTTGTGGCGTTTGGGGTTTTTATGCTGCGTGATTGCGGCCTTATTACCGGCGGCACCGCCGGCCTTGCCTTGCTGCTCACGCATTTTTCCCCTTTCAGCTTTGGCCAGCTGTTTATGGCGCTGAATCTGCCGTTCTTTTATCTTGCCTGGAAGAAAATGGGCCTGGCTTTTACCCTGCGCACCATCCTCTCCATCGTGGTGGTGTCGCTGCTGAGCGATAACCTGGGGCAGGTCATTCAGATTGGTTATGTGCATCCCTTTTTTGCAGGCTTGGTGGGCGGCCTGATGATGGGGGTGGGGCTGCTTATCTTCTTTCGCCATAAGGCGAGCCTGGGCGGCTTTAATATCTTTGCGCTCTATCTGCAGGAGCGCTTTAACATTCGCGCCGGTAAAGTGCAGATGGCGCTGGATTGCACCATCGTTGTCGCCTCGTTCTTTACGCTCAGCCCCTGGTTGCTGTTGTGCTCCGTGGTGGGGGCCATTGCCCTTAACTTCATCCTTGCCACCAACCACAAAGCCGGGCGTTACAACGCGTCTTGATGGCGCTTTATGCGCCTATGCGTTGTTCAAAACAGAAGTGCTTGTTATTGTCCTTAAGCTTTCGGTAAAGCTCAAAGGCAGGGCGCCGGCGTGTCAGAACCATTCAACCTCACTCCTAGTTCGCTTGATAAGCGCCAGACCTTTGGGCAGTGGTACCAAGAGGCCAAGCTGCCGCAGATCCGCTATATCGCCTTTATCACCGCCGCGCTCTACCTCATATACGCCGCCTTGGAATACAGCCTGCATTTAGGCGCACAAAGGCTGTGGTTTCATGGCTTGCTGGTGCCCCTGGCATTGGTGCTGATTGGTACTTTTAGCTTTTTCCCGCCTATGCATGGTGCGATGCGGGTGCTGCTGATGTTGGCGCCGGTGGTGGCGGTACTCGGTAACCTCTATTTCAACCTGGGCACCCCCTCTTTTGCCTATTTTGCCCCCGAGCTGTACCTCAATATCGTGTGGAGCTTTGCCATTTCCGGCCTAACCTTAAGCTACGCCGCTGTTGCCGCCACCAGTGCCGTGTTGGTGACCCTGCTGGCGGGGGTATTAAAAGGCGTGGGTGGGCCCTTTATCGGCCTGCATCTTTTGTGGATGCTCTCGGCTTATCTGTTTGGCTTGGTAACGGCATTGGTGCTGGAGTGGGCGTACCGCTGCCTTTATCGCCAGCAATGCGCTTTGTTGCACTCGGCCAGCACTGACGATCTCACCGGGCTTTGGAACCGCGAAAAAATGGCCGGCCTTTTCGAGCTGGAGAAGCAAAAGGGGCAGGCCCAGGCACAGCCGCTGGCGGTTATCATGCTGGATATCGACTTTTTTAAAACCGTTAACGACACCTTCGGCCACAGTGTCGGCGACAAGGTGCTGGGCAGTTTTGCCACACTGTTGCGCCGCCATGTACGCCAGCAAGACCACGTTGGCCGCCACGGCGGCGAAGAATTCTTTATCCTGCTCCCCGAAACCGACGCAGCCCAAGCCAGCGCCGTGGCCCAGGATCTTCGCCAGCGTATCAACCAGTTTCATTTTGAAGAGGTGGGCAACAAAACCGCCAGTTTCGGTGTCACCCAGTACCAAAGCGGCGAGTCGCTGTCGCAACTGCTAACCCGCGCCGACCGCGCCCTCTACCAAGCCAAAGCCAAAGGGCGCAATTGTATTGAGGTGATGTAACACTAGACGGTTGTGCCGGGGATCTTTGTAATAAGTTCTTTCATCTGGCTGAGCGTCAATTTATTTTTTTGTGCTAGCCTTTTGGCGTTGCCAATTACTGCGCTGCATTCCGCACCAGTATAAATTTTTAGCGTAGAGCCTAAACGTGCTGGCCAATCATTTTCTTTTACAAAAGAAATTGCTTCAGGTGATGGGGTAATAGCAAAAAACGGCCAACCCGGCAGTTTAATCTTTTGCATGTCACAATTAATGAATCTTACCCCGTCAAGCTCAGCGTTTGAAAAGTCACATTCGCTAATTGATGAACGCTCTGGTGAATCCCAATCTCCAAAATCACAACCAGAAAAAACGCCTGAAAATTTTGTGTTTTGAAAATGCGCCCCTTCAAAATGAAAGTTTACCAAAGGAACAATTTGCTCAAAGTAACTGTTGGTTATTGTTACACCGATCAGTACTAAACTTTCAGAATCAGAGTGATTCTTTATGTGGCATTTGTCTATAAAAAGCTCAGGGCCCAAAACGTTATGATCTTCATCGTTAATTATGATGTCTTTGGATGAAATTGACTGGTTTTGTATTTTCATGGCTCATCTCAAAACGTTATCATTCGAAAAAGCTCATCTGACATTCGCTTGGCGTGCAAGTCAATGTTCGAGCTAGTACCGGACAGAATATCATATTTTATACCGGTATTCATATCCGTTACATCTACTCCACGCTTACTCCATTTCAAGTTCATCTGCATCGATTCAGTGGCTTTTTTTACCTGATTCTCGACCCACCGCCCTTTAGCCTGCTTCTCTAACAGGTTGGCTCTCCAATACTCTTTTTCTTCGATAGCTTCTTGAATGGCTTCTTGCTCGTTGATTGATAAATTTTTATTTCTATTCCATTTTTTTGCTGCTTCGGTTGTCAATTCTTGAAGACGGTCTCCGACGTCATCACTCTGAGGTAAATCATCAATTGATTTATCTTCTGGAAGGTGCCAATGCCGACCGTCAGCTTTGATTTGTTGATTTCCCGCACGATGTTTTTTTAGCTTTTTAACGACCCTATCTTCCTCTGGGTCGTCAGCACGCTTACGTTTTTTAGATGGGGCAGTTGTTTGTACTCTAGGGTTTTCAGTGCCAGCTGTCATCTGACTATTAGTGCTGGCTTCTGAGCTACCCACTTGAGAGTTTGCCGCAGCATCCAATTCACTGCTTTGCAAAAAGACGAGGGTGTCGCCGTTATGTATCGAATCTTTGAACTGCTCAAAGGCTTGGTCGTCGTTGCCGGGGGTGATATTGCCGGAGCTGTACTGACGCCAATGCTCGGCCATGCGCCCTTTGTCCTGGGGCGTGACCTTGTTAAGAAAACTGTGGTCTTTGACCGAGTTGATGGGGTCTAAGATCTCGGGACTGTTTCGGTCGGTAAGCTCGTACGCTTCCCCCGAAACCGTGCTGACGGTGATATTTCCTCGTGGCATCCCTGGCTGTCCTCTCAATCCTTGAGGTAAGGGCTTATGGTAGCTGGCGTGGTGGCGCTCTATAAAAGGGCTTTTTAATTTAAGGTGTTACTGTTACGCCAAGTGCTTGGGTAGTGAAGAAAAAGGCGCCATATGGCGCCTTTTTCGGTTATTGGCTCAGTAGCCGGATACCGTAAAGGCCGCCGGCAATGGAGCCGGGGGCGGCTTCAAAGCGCAGGCGCAGGTGCGCTTGCTGCTGTGCCCAGTCCGGCAGGGCAAAATCGGTTGTAAAAAAGCCGGGGCCATGGCTGCCATCAAGGCTGATGTCGGCAAGGGGCTTGCCGTCCAGCAGCACCTTGAACTGGCGGTTGGCGTCCAGGCCAAAGAAGGTCAGGCGCAAGGTCTTGGCTTGGTGCTCGGGGTTATTGAGGCGGTAGCTGAACCAGCCAGTGGCGTCGCGCCAGTGCCGCTCCATATTGACTCCGGCGCGGCTGCCTTCCCCTTTAAAGTAATGGTCGGCTTCCGGTTGCTGCTCGCCGGGGGCGATGGCATCGACGGTGATTTTGGCCAGCGCTTCCTTGGCCGCTTCCTTGGCTTTTTGTTTGGCCTTGATATCGGCAAAGCCCGCCGGGGTGCTGTAGGGCCAATAGACGATATAGCGCGAGTCGTGGATGCGAAAGAAAGGCTCCAAGGTCTCGGGGCCGTCTTTTTTCGGGTAAATAAGGTCTTGGGTGGTGAAGGCCAATTTACCCGGCACCTTCTTGAAGTGGCCTAACAAGTCGGTGCTGGGGGCGACAAACATCGGCGCTTCTTCCAGGGGGAATTTCTGGCCGTCGGCGATGTGGCCCATGCGCGAGTCGTCGGCAAAGATACGGCGCTGTTCGGTGGGATAAGGGTTGACCTTGGCGGCCAGCACGATGGGCCCGTAAAGCACCGAGTAGTAGTTGGATTTGTCCGGCAGCTGCTCCAGCTTAAGGTGCATCGGCAGCACCAGCTGGATGCTGTCACCCTTTTTAAAGGGGCCTTTTAGGGTGAGGTAGGAGCCAGGCTCGGCAGCCACGGTTTGCACTTTACCGTTGACGGTTAGCCGCAGCGCGCCGGCTTTGACCCAGGCGGGGTAACGGAGCTTGAGCGCCTTGGTGGTGTCGGCCTCAATGCGGATGTCCACTTTGTCGTCGTCAGGGAAGTGGGTGTTAAGGCTCAATTGCACGCCGCCCTCGCGCCAGTTGAGCTTGGAGGGAATAAAGAGGTTTACGTACAGACTGTCGGCGTCGCCGGCGTAGATCATGGCGCCGTATTTACTCTGGGTTTCGATGCCGGAGCCAACACAGCACCACATGGCTTCGTCCACCTTGGAATACACCCGGTAATGCTCGGGGCGCATGGGGGTGAAGTACACCAGGCCGCCGTCGTGGGGGTGCTGGGTGGAGAGCATCTGGTTGTAGATGGCCCGCTCGTAGTAGCGCACGTACTCGGTGCTGCCTTTGCGCTGATACAAAAATCTGGCGAGTTTCAGCATGTTATAGGTGTTGCAGCTCTCGGGGCCTTCCACATCCTCAATCATGCTGGAAAAGTCGTCTTTGGGATTGAAGTGCTCGCGCACGCTGTTGCCACCGATGGACACGCTGCGTTTGTCCACCACTTCATGCCAAAAGTAATCGGCCGCGTCGCTGTAGCGGTTATCTCCTGACACTTCACCTATTCGCTCATAACCAATCACTTTGGGGATCTGGGTGTTGGCGTGCAGGCCGTCGAGCTTATCTTGGCGGCGCTCCAAAGGCTCGAGAATGGTCTTTTGCGAGAAGCGGCGCGCTAAGGTCAGGTACTTTTCCTGGCCGGTAATGGCAAAAAGGTCGGCAAAAATCTCGTTCATGCCGCCGTGCTCGGTCACCAGCATCTGCTGGACTTGGGCGTCACTGAGGTTTTCGGTCAACCAGCCGGCCCAGTCGCTGAGCTTTATCAGCATCACCAGGGCGTCTTTATTGCCGGTGTATTGGTAAGCGTCGCGCAGCCCGGCAAAGAGCTTGTGCAGGTTATACCAGGGCACCCATTTGTCGTTGAGGGTAAAAAGGTCGGCGCGAATGTCGCCGCCATGAATTTGCTGCCACATGGCGATGCCGCCGGGCACGCCGCCCAGATAACCGCTGCCGATTTGCCCCTGGCATTTTTTCAGCTCAGCCACCATGTAGTTGAGGCGCTCAAGGATGGCCTTGTCACCGGTTGAGGCGTACATCAGCGACAGTGCACTGAGATAATGGCCGCCCATGTGGCCGCCCAGGCCTTCTGCCTCCCAGTTGCCGTAGCTGGGTTTGGACACCGGCAGGCCGGCTTCACGCCGGTAAGGCGCCAAGAGGCGGTCGGCATCCAGTTCCATCAGGTAATGGCGGTTGGTGTCTTCGGCGGTTTTAAAGGGGCTCGGCAATAGCCGCACATCTTGCAAGGGCAGGGTGGTGACGGGGGCGGCATTGGCAAAAACAGGTGCAAGGGCCAGCGCCAGTAGCAGTTTTCTCATGGCGTACCTCAGAAAAAAGCCCCGCCACAAGGGCGGGGAAATGAGTCGTGCTCGGGTCAGTCAGCGATGGCGGCGCTGCCGAAAACGGGCATGCCGTTTTCATCCCAGCGCAGCGGCTTGACGAAGGTGTGGCGGTTCGGGTCCCACAATGGGTCGCCTTCAATCTCGGTGTAGGTGCGGGCGTGGTAGACCAAGAGATCGGTCTGGCCATCTTCGCTGAGGGTAAAGCTGTTGTGGCCGGGGCCGAAGATCTTGTGCTCAATGGCGCTGCCCAGCACCGGGGTTTTGGATTTGGTCCAGCTTTTTGGGTCTAAAAGATCGCTGTTGTCATCGGCCCACAGCAGGCCCATGGCGTAGTTCTCGTCGGTGGCACTGGCCGAATAGGTAATGAAGAACTTGCCATTGCGGTGCAGCACCGCCGGCCCTTCGTTAACCATAAAGCCGCGGCATTCCCATTCGAACTCGGGCACCGTCAGCAGCACCGGCTCGCTGGCGATAGCCCAGGGTTTATCCATCTTGGCGATATAAAGGTTGGAGTTGCCGGGGATGTCGTTGGCCTTCTGGGCCCACAGGTAATAGAGCTGGCCCTGGTGGCTGAAGGTGGTGGCGTCCAGGCAGAAGGTGTCGATGCCGGTATCGATTTGGCCCAAAAATTCCCAGGTGCCGGTCAGCGGGTTGGCCTCTTCGCAGCGGATCACATACATGCGGTGCTGGAAGAGAGCGTCTTTGATTTCCCGGCTGGGCGCGGCGGCAAAATAGACGTACCAGGCGCCTTGGTTAAAGTGGATTTCCGGCGCCCAGACCAAATCCGAATAAGGGCCGGTGTCGGGCTTATGCCACACCATCACCGTTTCGGCGTCTTTGAGGCCGGCAATGGTCTTGGCCCGGCGCAGCTCGATGCCGTCGTACGCTGGCACCGAGGCGGTAAAGTAGTAGTAGCCGTCGCTGTGCTTGTAGATAAAAGGGTCGGCACGCTGCTCGATAAGGGGGGTCAGTAAGGTCACAAGGGCTCCGAAACTTACTTGGCGTTAATAAACTGGCGGTTCTCGACTGGGGCGGCCACCGCTTGTGGCTCGCTCTCTTCCAAAACGCCATTTTTGATTTCCTGGTAGAAGCTGTCCGTTATCTTGTAGCGGTACATCAGGGCGCCCATCAGGAAGTGGAAGAAGCCGGGGATAATGGAGAGCATCAGGGCGATACCGTTAAGGGTAAAGCCGCTTTGTACTTGGTCCGGCTGGTAGTTGAAGTAGGTCAAAAGTGAGCCCACCAAAAAGCCCGCCAGGCCCATGCCCGCCTTCTGGCAAAAACTGATACCGCCAAACGCCAGGCCCGACACCCGCTTGCCGGTTTTGGCCTGGCCGTAGTCCACCGCTTCGGCAATGGCCGACCAGAACACCGGGGCGTGCAGGTCTACGACCAAAGACAGCAAAAAGTAAATCACGAAGGCCAGCACCACGTCGTTTTGGCCCACCGCGAAGTACATCACGATGGAGATAACGGCTACTGCTATCTGGCTGATACGAAACAGTTTTACCTTGCAAAAGCGTTTGGTGATCCAGGTAGACACCACCATGGCGAGGATGGCGGCCACCACCCCGGTGGACAGGAACATCGACATCATTTTGGCGTCGCCGCCTAGGTAATACTTGGCGTAATAAGCCGCCACCGAGCCGCGCACCACATAACCGATGGTGCCCACCACGCACACCGCGCAGAGAATAAGCCACTGATCGTTCTTCACCAGCAGCCGCAGTTGCTGGCCGAATGGTTTGTGCTCGACCTTGTGCTCAACCCGTTCGGTGGTGGTGAAAAAGCAGAACAAAAACAGCAAGGTTGCCATCAGCGCCATGATGCCCATGGCGGCTTGGTAACCGGCGGCCACCTGGTCTTTACCGCCCCAGCTCTCGGCCAGAATGGGCACGATGATGGTCACCAAAAAGGCCGCTATCTTGGCAAAAAACAGCCGGTAGCCGTTGGCGGAGAGGCGCTCTTTGGGGTCGTCGGTCAGTACGCCGATGATGGAGATATAAGGAATGGTGACCGCGGTAAACATCAGGGTCACAAAAATATAGGTGGCGTAGGCCCACACCAGTTTGGCGTTGTAATCCCAGTCTGGGGTGGAGAAGGTTAAAAACACCGCGATGCCAAAAGGCACCGACACAAACAAGAAGTAGGGGCGGTAGCGGCCCCAGCGGGTGGTGTAGCGGTCGGTGATCATGCCCATCATCGGGTCGGTAAAGGCATCGACAAAACGCACCAACAGCAGCAGCAGGCCCACATCCGAGGCCTTCATGCCGAACACGTCGGTGTAAAAGTAGGTGATGATCAACATCATCGACGACATCACCACGTTCACGGCCATGTCACCGGCCCCGAAGCCGACCTTTTCCAGTACCGACAGTTTCTGGGTTTTCACACCGCTTCCCCCAAGTTGTTTTAACCATTCGATCCCTTGTATAAATGCTGCTTTACGGGGTCGTAATGGCGTAGGGTTGATTTTGTTAACGTCTACGTAAGGTCGTATCGTATTACTTAATGGTTTGGGGCGCAAGCCTGCCTGATTGTCCCACCTGGCGCCTTACTGTATACCTAGTTTTTTCCTTTTAAATCTGATGCTTGCTAGGTTTTTTATTGGCGCTTTCAGGGCGAGGGCGGCATTTTCAATCCCGAGAGTGGTTGACGCGCAGGGCAATGGGCGGCCTTGCCATTGCCGGTAACACAGGTAGACTCACTGTGATTAAAAAGTAATACAATATTAACAGGAGATGTTATGCAGCCCCGCCACCCCCTTATCCGCTCCCTGGTCGCTACCCTGCTGCTGGGCTTGGGTGCCAGCGCCTGTGCCCAGCAGGTGAGTATTCACGACCCGGCCATGGCCAAAGACGGCGACACCTATTACCTGTTCTCCACCGGCCCCGGCATCACGGTTTATGAATCCAAAGACAAGGAGCACTGGACCCTCGACGGCCCGGTATTCAAGCCAGAGCCCACTTGGGCTCGCACCGCCATTCCCAACTTTGCCGGCCACCTGTGGGCGCCCGATGTGGTGCACCATGACGGCAAGTTTTACCTTTACTACTCGGCGTCGGCCTTTGGTAAAAACACCTCTGCCATCGGTGTGACGGTAACCAAAACCCTGGATATGCATAGCCCAGACTACGGCTGGCAGGACCAAGGCATCGTGCTGCAATCGGTGCCGCACCGGGATCTGTGGAACGCCATCGACCCGCAAGTGGCCTTCGACGATAACGGCGCCGCCTGGATGAGCTTCGGCTCGTTCTGGGACGGCATCAAGCTGGTGAAACTGGATAAAAGCCTCACCAAAATCGCCGAGCCCCAGCAGTGGTATTCCCTGGCCCGGCAAGCGCGCCCCGCCTTTACCCCCGACAGCGAAGCCGGCCCCGGCGAGATTGAAGGGCCCTTTATCTTCAAGCATGGCGATTACTACTATCTCTTTGTTTCCTTTGGGCTTTGCTGCCGTGGTGTCAACAGTACCTATCACCTGGCGGTGGGCCGCGCCAAGGCCATTACCGGGCCTTATCTGGATAAAACCGGCAAAGACATGGCCATGGGCGGCGGCACCGTATTCCTCAAGGGCAACAAAGCCTGGCCGGGCCTTGGCCATAACAGCGCCTATCACTGGGATGGCAAGGATTATCTGGTGTTCCACGCCTATGAAGCGGCCGACAACGGCCTGCAAAAGCTAAAAATCGCCCCCATTACGTGGCAAGACGGCTGGCCGACCGTCGACCCCAAAGTGCTGGATAGCTTTAAAAGCCAACTGGAGCCCTGAGTACCTACGCCCCTTCGCCTGCACGGAGGGGCTTTTTTGGTCAGACCAGTCTTGCAGCCCGCTTTCCATCTCGCATTTTTTATCTTTACGTTCACGGCATTCCCAAAAGGTTAACTTTGGGGTTGAACCTGATAACAGTTCTTCTTACACTCCGGTCATATAGTAATACAAATGTGAATTTGGTTGCCGTGCCAGGCAACCTGGCCTGCCGGGCCTGAGGCGCAGCACCTCGCTCCGGTAGCGAAATGTGGGGAGTAAGAAAAGCATGTCAGCACCGAAGATAGCCATTTTGAGCCTGGCCATGGCGTTGGCCCTGGGAGGTTGCAGTGCCAGCCAGCAACCAGGGGCTGCGACCGTGGCCAAGGCCGATGGCAGCTTCACCAACCCCATCTTTCCCAACGGGGCCGATCCCTGGCTTGAGTACTTCGACGGCAACTACTACCTGACCACCACCACCTGGACCTCGCAGCTGGTGATGCGCAAATCCCCAACCCTGGCTGGCCTCAAAGATGCGCCGCCGGTTTATCTGTGGTCAGAAACCGACCCTAAAAGTTGCTGTAACTTCTGGGCTTTTGAGTTTCATCGCCTCAAGCGCCCCGAAGGCTACCGTTGGTTTTTGATGTTCACCTCCGGCACGCAGGAAAACTACGATGGCCAGCACCTGTCGGTACTGGAAAGCGCCGGTGACGACCCCATGGGCCCCTACAGCTACAAAGGCTCGCCCATGCCGGGTACCTGGAATATCGACGGCACCTACCTCGAACATGGCGGCAAGCTTTATCTGTTGTGGTCCGAATGGGTAGGAGACGAGCAGCGCAACTTCATCGCCGAGATGAAAAACCCCTGGACCATCACCGGCCCCAAAGTGGTGCTGACCCGGCCCACCCAGCCCTGGGCCCAGTCAGGCCGAAAGGTGAACGAGGGCCCGGAAGTGCTCAAGCACGATGGCCGCACCTTTGTGATTTACTCGGCGAGTTTTTGCGACACCCCCGATTACAAGCTGGCGCAAATTGAGCTGACCGGCGACAACCCGCTAGACCCTAAAGCCTGGACCCATGCCGCCAAACCGGTGTTTGAGCGGGGCAATGGTGTCTTTGGCCCAGGCCACAACGGCTTTTTCAAATCCCCGGATGGCAAAGAAAACTGGCTGGTCTACCACGGCAACAGCAAGGAAAGCCAAGGCTGCGGCCTGACCCGCTCCCTGCGTGCCCAGCCTTTTGGCTGGCATAAAGACGGCAGCCCCGATTTTGGCCAGCCGGCCTCCGAGCAAACCACGATTGCCGCCCCCAGTGGGGAAAACGGCCCGTTAACGGTGGTGCCGCAAGGCGCAACCTGGCAGTTCAGCCAAAACGGCAAACTCCTCGAAGGGCAAAAAGCCTGGGTGCTGGACCCAACGCTTGGCGGCCAGTATCGCCTGGCAGACAGCCAGGGCCGGTTTTTGACCGGCCACAGTTGCGGCGCGGCGCTGCAACCCTGGCAAAACCTGGCCTGCCAGCAATGGCAGCTTGGCGCCGGTAAAGACGGCCTGATTAGCCTGAGTCAGCAAGGCCAACCCCTTGGCCAGTGGCAAGCCCTGCCTCTGGGCGCGGTTGCCCTGGTGTCGGCCCAAAGCGGCAAGGTAATGAGCCTTGCCAAGGGGCAGCTGGTGCAGCGCGCTTATAACCAAGGCCAAGACCAACGCTGGCAAGTGAAAGCAACCGACAGCGGCTATGTGCAGCTTTCACCCGAAGGCAGCCAGCAGTGCCTGGCAGTAAAAGACAAATCCCTGGCGGCGGGGGCGGCTGTGGTCATGGCGGCCTGCTACGGGCCACAAAGCCAATGGTCGATGGATTTGAAAGGGGATGGCGCGGTGCAGTTTATCAACCGCCACAGCCAGCAGAGCCTGGATCTGGCCAGCTGCGCCCTGGCTGATGGCGCCGCCATTAACCAGGCGCCGGCAACCGACGGGCGCTGCCAGCACTTTTTTGTGCGCCGCCCCTGATGAGGAACAGCAAAATGCACTTTACGCCGCCTTAAGAGGGCTTTGGTAAAGGCTGTGTTTGTCAATGAAGAAGGCTTTACCCACTACATGGTGGGTAGTGCCTTTTTTTGTGATTTTTAATTCATAAATAATTGAAAATATTACAAATAAATGTTGAAAATTTAATCTTCATACAATACTTTTTATCATTAGCAGCAAACAAAAAGTGTGCAGGCAAAGACCTGCGGTTACAAAAACCTGTTGGGGGAACGAATGTTCAAGAAAAGCATGTTGAGCGCCTCAGTCGCGCTGGTGCTGTCGTCCATGGGTGCCATGGCCGCCACACCGGAGGACGACCAGGCTCTGGCCCGCAATGCCGCCGTTTCGGCTGATCAGCAACAGCCTGATGGCCCAGCCCAGAAAGCCAAGAAAAAAGAAGATGACGATACCGAGGTTATTGAAGTTACCGGTATTCGTGGCAGTTTGAACAAGTCCATGGCCATCAAGCAGCAAAGCGTGCAGGTGGTGGACTCCATCGTTGCCGAAGACATCGGCAAATTTCCGGATAACAACCTGGTAGAGGCCCTGCAACGGGTTACTGGCGTGCAGACCACCGACCGTGGGGGCGGTGAAGTCAGCACCGTAACCATCCGTGGCCTTACCGACGTGACCACCACCGTCAATGGCCGCCAGATCTTTACCGCCGCTGGCCGCCAGGTGGCGGTGGCAGACATTCCCGCCGCCCTTTTGAAAAGTGTGGATGTCTACAAGACCCGTGGCGCCCACCAACTCTCCAGTGGTATTGCCGGGCAAATCGACATCCACACCCAGCGCCCCTTTGACTTTGACGGCAGCAAATTCGTGCTGGCCGCCCGTGGCGTTTATGCCGACCAACCGGACAAAACCGACCCTGTAGTCAGCGCCCTGGCCAGTAATCGCTGGGACACCAACATTGGTGAAGTAGGCGCCCTGGTGAACGTTTCTTACGCCCGCACCCATTATCGCGACCAGAACGTGACCCCCGGCGCCGTGGTGCCGTTTCGGGCCGATGATCTGGTGCGTATCTTTGAAGGCTGGCCTCAAGGCCTGGATAACGGCCTGCCCAATGCGCCGGGTTCCACCTTCGATCTGGTAGACAGCGAAGGCAACGTTACCGAAGCCGACGTGCCTTATGTGCTCTCACGCGATGCCATCTTTGAGAACGATCTCAACGGCAAGCGCGAACGCCCGGCGTTTAATATCTCGCTGCAATGGGCACCCAACGACAAATCCCAATACCTGTTCGAGACCTTCTACAACGGTTTTCGCAACGAAAGCTTCAACTCCATGTTGTTCAGCTATGTAGATTGGTGGGGCGACTTGGCCAATACCCCGGCGCCCACCTACTACGACGGCACCAATGTGGTGAAATCCCGTATCGTTGGTAGCCCGGCGGTGTGGAGCAGTGGCGACTACACCAAGAGCAAAACCGACAGCTATGTCTATGCCTTGGGTGGTAAGTGGGATATCAGCTCCGATTTTCAGCTCAAATCCGAAGTGGTCTACCAAACCAGTAAGTACAAGACCGATTTTGTAGCGCTTAGGGCCAATGCCATCGGCATTCCCAACGTCGCGGTAGACTTTAATGCCGACAACGGCCTGCCTGCCTGGGCCTTTGTGCAAGACGACTATCAAACCCGGGTAAACCTGCAAGATGTGCAGTGGAACCTGGCGCAGATGTACGACAACGGCGGCAAGGACGAGGGCGATTCCATCGCCTGGACCATGGACGGCGACTACCTGCTCGATGCCGGTATCTTCAACCGTCTTAAGGCCGGGGTGCGTTATGAGCGCCGAGGCGCCGAGAGCTATGCCCGAGGTGTGGATAGCGATTTGTCTGCCAGCAATACCGCCCTTGCCGACGACATGACCTACATCAACCCCAGCTTCTTTGACGGCGAAGCCGATGTACCCAGCGGCTGGGTAGTGGCCAATGGCTACAACCTGTATGACCAGCGTGATGCTTACCGCAGCCTGTATGGCTTTAGCCCTTACGATTTGGTGCTGCAAAAGACCTTTGATATCACAGAGAAAAGCTACGCTGCCTATCTGGAAACCGACTTTGACACTGACCTGTTCGGGCACCGGGTCGATGGTGAAATGGGGGTGCGTTACGTCAAGTCGGATACCGACATGACCTTCAACACCTACACCAAGCAGCAGGATGAAGACGGCAATCGCCTGCCCACCACCATGGAGTCGAAGGACGGTAAAACCAGCAACGACAAATTGCTGCCCAGCTTTATCGGCCGCTTCTACATCACTGACGACCTGATGGCGCGTTTTGCCTACACCGAAACCCTGCGTCGCCCCGAGTTTGGCCAGCTTAACCCGCACGTGACTTACACCAAGGACCTGACCGGCAACAAACGCGGCCAGGCGGCGGCAGGTAACCCTAGCCTCAAACCGGTGAAGTCTAAAAACTACGATTTGTCGCTGGAATGGTACTTCGGTGAAGGTAACGCCCTTTACGGTACTTACTTCAAACGCAAAATCGATGGCCTGGTGTATGACTCGCTGCGCTTGGTAACCCACCAAGACCCAACCGACGCCGAGCCTTACGAGTACATCCTCAGCCAGCCCGACAACACCTCCAATGGTGAGCTGGAAGGGGTGGAGATCGGTGGAGTCTACTTCCCGGATGGCCTGCCGTCCTGGCTTGACGGTATTGGCATCCAGGCCAGCGCCACCTTCCTCGATTCCAGCCAGGATGTGCCGCAGTACAACACCGAAACCGGCGAGAAAACCGGCACCATCAGCCGCGATATGTTTGGGGTGTCCAAGAAGTCCTACAGCACAGTGCTGATTTACGAGCACGGTCCTTTTGATGCTCGCCTCTCTTATGTGTGGCGTGACCGTTGGCTCAACAACTACGAGGCTGCGCTGTTCGCCAACCCGCGTGGTGTGTATCGCCGCCCCGAGCAGAGCCTGGACTTCCAGCTCAGTTACAACGTCTCCGACAACCTGATGGTGACCCTGGACGCCACCAATCTCACCAAAGAGATTTACAAGTCCTACTATCAGAACGAAGACATCTACAACTTCGGCAACTCGCTCTACAGCCGCACCTTTGCCCTGGGGATCCGTTACTCCCTGTAAGGCCAGCACCAATAAAAAGCCCCGCAATTGCGGGGCTTTTTTGTTGCCAGAGCAGATGGCTTGCCAGGAACCGGTGGCAGGGTATGCTGGGGCTTGGGCTGATTTGGTGTAACGGTATGACCTTAAAGCAGTTAAAGGCGTTTTTGGCGGTGGCGCAAACCCTTAACTTTGCTGCTGCCAGCGAGTTGGTGTTTCTTTCTCGCCCGGCCTTGAGCCTGGCCATCAAAGAGCTGGAAGCCAGCCTTGGAGGCGCCCTTTTTACTCGCAGCACCCGCAAGGTGGCCCTTACCCCTGAGGGCAAACTCTTTTTGCCCATGGCCCGGCGCATCGTGGTGGACATGGAAAACGCCGAAGACACCATGCGCCACTACTTCACCCTTAAAAGCGGCAAGGTGGGCATTGCCGCCATGCCCTCGGTGTCGGCCACCTTGCTGCCGGGAATGCTGGTGGCTTTTCAGCGCCGCTACCCCGATGTGCATGTGGCCGTGCATGACGTAATCAACGAACAGGTGCTGGACAGGGTGCGCAGCCACGAGGTGGAAGTGGGGCTGTGCTTTGCACCAGAGTTTTTGGGCGAGCTGGCGTTTACTCCGCTTTACCAAGACCGCTTTGTGGCTGTGGTGCCGGGCCAGAGCGAGCTGGCCGGTGCCAGTTCCTTAACCTGGGCGCAGCTGCGCCACTACCCCTTTGTTGCCTTGCAGCGCCCCTCTGTGGTGCGAAGCCTTATCGAGCAGCAACTGGCCCTGACTCACCAGCGGCTGGAGGTGGCCTTTGAAAGCCACCAGCTGGGCACCTTGGGCAAAATGGTGGCGAGCGGTTTGGGGGTGAGCATAGTGCCAAGCATTTGTATTGATGACATGCAGGCGCTGGGGTGCCGCTGCCTCGCCCTTGATGAGCCGCAAATTGCCCGCGGCATCGGCATTGTCACCCTGGCCGACACCAGTTTGTCGGCTGCTGCTACGGCTCTTGTTGAAACCATCCGCCAGTTTGATATCACCCAAACCGAGGGTTAGCTGTGGGCGTGAGCCTCGCCTTTTAACCTGAAGCGAAATTTTAGGTGCTGCGCGGGCAGGGTAGCGTGATAGCCGTTGATGATCAGCGGCTGGTAGCGCCATTGCTTGAGCGCCTCGGCTGCGGCGCTGTCGAAAACGCCCCGGGGTTTAGCATCGGCTATATGAATGTTCACCGGCACTCCACTCGGGTCTATGTCAAAAGCCATTTCTACATAGCCTTCAATACCTTTCGCTGCCGCTGCTGGCGGGTAGTGCGGCTCGATACGGTGCAGCGCTTTGGGATAAAACAGCTGGTAGTCGGTGATGTCAAACCCCAAAGCATTGCGATAGCCCTTGAGGCTTAGCACCGCGTCTTTTGGCTTAGCCAATACAAATTCTTTATTGCTGCAAAGAAAGCTTGGGAAAGCATTGAATAGAAAATCGCTGTTTAAGCGGTAATCACACATATAACGGTCATGCTGGTGTTGTTTTTCAAAGCGGGCGGCCTCTTGGTAAGGGCTGCCTGTAAAGCGGGTAATAAGCGCCGGCAGACCTTGAGCCAATGCTAACCAGATTAGAAACCACATCACCGGTGGCACCATCAGCATGGCCAAGAACTTCATAACATCGGGAGTGCCTGCTTTCACCTTGGCGCGCCCGGAAATAAAGGCCCACCAAACCCAGAACGTCAGCACCACCGACAACAGCAGCGTTAACCGAACACTGTAAAAAGCTAGCCTGTCTGATGGGACAAAATCAGCGTAAATGCCCCAAATGCCCAGTGCGACAACCGGATACCACAGAGCTTTTACCCACAGGGCGACAGGGGGGCGTTTGTCGGGAGTAGTGACAGAATCCATGCTGATACCTCTTCCTTCGTCAGCAGTAATTTCCATGTCTACTGTATTTGTTGGCCGGTTTAAAGGCTGGATAGTAGTTTTATAACAAGTGCTTACAGATTTTTTGCCACAAACTGCGCCACGGATAGCGCCGCGCCCCGTGCATTGAAGTGGCCGTCCAGCTCATACGCCATTCGTTCCAGCGGAGCCTGGTCATATCCATGCTGGCCAAGCTCTGCCATATAACGGGCAATAAAGCCTTCCTGGCCCAGCTGCAGCCACTGCTGCACATGCACCAGCTCGTGAAAATGGGTGCGCAGCGACGCCATGGCGGCTGGCGTGATGTAGTAGGTATCAAGGTAGGTAATGGCGCAGGCGGGCATATCGATAAAGTCGCTAAAGCCTGCCGCTCTTAGCTCGGGGTAGTCGGGTTTGGGCAGTTGTTCTGTCACCACGTAGTAACTGGTTGCCAGAAACTCGGGTGAGTAAAACCCGGCGAATGGGCCACTAAAGCGGCTACATGGCAGGCGCTGATGGGCAAAGCGCTGGTTGGTGGCGGTTATCCATTGGCTAATAAGGTGGAGCATCCATTCTCCTGGGGTTAGTCGCACTGGCTAAGGGCTTGAAGGGCTGCCAGGGCCTGCTCGGCTTTGGCGGTGGGCACAAAGATATGGTCGTGATAGTAACCGGCCACCACATTGGCGCTGATGCCATGCTGGGTAAGGGTAGTGGCAAAGGCGGCGGTTAGCCCCACCGCTTCCAGGCTGGAATGCACATTAAGGGTAATTTGCCGGTAAGGGGGCGATGCCGGCAGGCGATGTTCGGCGGCGGTGGCGGCGTCCAATATAAGGGTCAGCCCTTCGGCTTCAATAAAGCTGGCGAGGGGCGACAAGCTAACGTAATCGGCGAGGCTGCCGGGCAGGGTGCAAAACACAAAGTCCCCGGCCTTAAGCTCGGGCGACATGGATTTAAGCAAGGTTTCAAGATGGGTAATGCCACTCACGGCGCGCTCCTTTGGGGGGAATTTATCGAATACTTTTTCACCGGCTCAGTGTACTATGCGCCACCCTCAGCTTCAGGCGCTGTATTGCATGTCTTGCACCGCTCTTTATACCGACCTTTCCGGCTATTACGATCTGATGTGTGCCGACATCAACTACCAGGCGCAAAGCCAGAGCCTGCAACGGCTGCATCAGATCTTTGGCAACCAGGGCACCCGCCACCTGGACTTGGCCTGCGGCACCGGCCCCCATGTGCGCCACTTCCTGGATGCAGGGTTTGACAGTAGCGGCCTCGACATCAACCAGCCGATGCTGGATTTAGCCGCCAAGCGCTGCCCCGAGGCCCGTTTCATGTTGCAAAACATGTGCGATTTCGAGGTTGAGGCGCCGCTGGATCTCATCACCTGCTTTTTGTATTCCCTTCACTACTGCGATGGCATTGCCAACCTCAAGGCCTGTATCGCTCAGGTACACCGGGCTCTGGGGAGCGGCGGGGTCTCTGCCTTTAACGCCGTAGACAGGCTGAAAATAGACAACAGCTCCTCGGTGAGCCACAGCGCCAGCCAGGACGACGCCCTGTTCTGGTTCCGCTCCGGTTGGCACTACGGCGGGGAAGGGGAGCGCCAATCCCTGCGCCTGCATATCGAGCGCCACCACCAGGGAGATATCGAATTCTGGCAGGACGAACACCCCATGGTGGCGGTGACCTTCGCTGAACTTGAGGCTTTGCTTGCGCCGCTATTCGAGGTGCATATCTTCGAGCATGACTACGACAAGATACTGCCCTGGGACCAGGCCTCAGGTAACGCCATCTTCGTATGCGTGAAGCGCTGAACTCACCTTAATGCCAATAAAAAAGGCCCTTGCGGGCCTTTTTTATTGGCAAGCTCAGTGCTGGGCCTGAAACGGCAACTTACCCACCAGCATGTCCTTGTACATCACCCAATCCCCCATCAGGCTGTAAAAGGGGTGGCTAAAGGTCGCAGGCCGGTTCTTTTCAAAGAAGAAGTGCCCCACCCAGGCAAAGCCATACCCTGCCACCGGCGTTAAGGCCAGATACCACCACTGCTCGGTTACCGCCGCTGCCAACACCAGCAACACCACCACCGTCGAGCCCCAAAAATGCAGCTGCCGGCACGTTTGGTTGCGGTGCTGCTCAAGGTAAAAGGGGTAGAAATCTTTAAAGGATTGATACTTGCTCTGCATAACCTGTTCCCTGTTTTTATAGTGTGTTTATTAGGGTAGTTGATCCTTCGTCTGTAGTCTTAACGAGTTTTAAATCAGTAGCTTATAGAGGCATGCCGCTGAGCTGATACTCATTGAGCACAGGAAAACTGCACTTCCGACTTAGGAAAATTGCCCATCACAAAGGGCGGCTGCGCATCTATCACCTGAATAACCTTTAACCCTTTGTGCTGCGATTGGCAGTACGCTGCGGCTTCCTTCAAAGCATCGGCTTTTAACGTACCCATGCCCGTGAATGCTGATGCAGCTTGCCTGGAGACCATATAGGTATCATCACCCATGGGAATGACACCGGAATTTTGAGCGCATCCTGATAGGAAAACCAAGAGCATCAACAGTAGAGACTTCCTCATCGCACATCTCCTTTTGAAGTTACCCTTATCATTTAAGACGGGATTGCCTCAGGGCGAGTAACTTTTTCTTTATCCTAAGAAGACAGCCCCGGCAGTTCGGCACTGTACTCAAATGGGCTTGAAAGATGCGAGGCAAAAGATGCGTATTTTATTGATGTTGGCGATGTCTCTTCGAGAGTAAGTTAATTGCGTCATCTAATAAGACAATCGCCACTAGGCTGATAATGGCGCACAACAGATAATTCATGCTGTGTGGAGACCAGCCAGCTAACATCACTTTAGCTGTATCAGGAGATACGCATGATTGAGTGGCGCCCTCTAAGCAAAGCTTCTGCCTGCTGACAAAGTCTTCGCTAATACGATAGGCATTGCCAAACATGGCACCTGTATAACCCAGTGCGCCATACAAAAACATTCTGAACACGGTTTTTATTTTCATCGTCTCGATTCTAATCGTTATTCTATTGCTAGGAAATTCTGACTGTAAGCCGGGCTATTTACAGCTCCCTTAATCTTATTTGGCGCTGATAACCTTTTTTATCCACGGGGCATAATATGAGATACGTGAACTGGAATAGACTTGATTGCAAACGCCGGCCACGAATTGTGAATGACCTTCAGGCCAGTGCTTCCAGTCTGATACGCCGGCAAGCGCCCAACCCTTTGTTGACCGGATAAGCACAGGGCCGCCACTGTCGCCATCGCCTATCACCCCCTCAAGTGGCAAGCTGCCCGTGTGGCAATCGAAGCGGTAGTCCAGCCATTGCCCGTCAGCCTTGGTGATACGGTTTTCAGCCTGCCGCAATTGCCCCCGGTGTGGTGAGTTTGGATATTGGCCGGTATCGCCGTTCCCCGTTGCACCTTTTCCCAAGAGTTGGATAACGTGATTTTCTTCATCTGAAGCCAGATACAGGGGAACCGCTTTTACATCCTCTACGGGGTTGGCCAGCTCGATAAGCGCAATATCGTGCATGGATGTAAAGGCAGCTTCGATGTTGGGGTAATTCTCCAGCGTCGGGTGTTCAGCTGCGAGCTTGACCTTTTCAAACTCTGCCAAGAAACCCGGATAAAGATGTACCTCAGAGACACTGCGCCATTGGCCGTTTATTTTTACGCGCATCAGCATGTAACCCTGAGTGGCATGCGCGGCCGTGACAACCCAACGTGGCGCAATAAGTGTACCCTGGCCCTCGCCGGGTAATTCTGCCAAGGCCGGGAACACACTCTCAGGCACCAGATACTTGCTATCAGGGACATTAGGATTGATAACAATGGCACAAGCCATAAATGGGGCCACACAGAACCCAAGTGTTGCCCAAGGCAGATATTTCAAGAGCAGAATCCTTTTTGAATGGCGGTTTTCGGCGGCTTTTAAGATAAGTGGGCAGCGCAGTTGAAGATAAAAAGAAGCTACCGCCCTTGAGTGTGGTTACTAACACTTTGGTACTTTAAGTAGGATTGAACTCTTCTATCAATACTTTCTAGTCATAGCAACTATTTCTTACGCATAACGCTTGTGACGCTCACACGATAAAACGGACAACGCAGTTGTTATTAAGCGGCTTGCTCGTACCGTATCGGTGACATGTAATCGAGGCTACTTTTCCTCGCAGGTTAGTGATGCGTGTCTGCTAAAGCGGGTGAGGTCGACTTGTTACTTGAAGTTCAGCCCTTGCTGCGGCTGATAGTTATTGACTATTGAGATAAATTAGTGAATGATGCAATTGATAATAAAAATTTTAATTGATGCAAAGGAATGCAAGATTGGTTACCTCTCTTATTGTTCTATATTTTATTGCTGCTCTCACTAATTCAAAAAAAATAGTGATATTGAGTGGTGTCATATTTTCATTTTTATTGTATCCAGAAACATTCATCATCATATGTGTTATTTCTTGTCTGGTGAAAATCCTCTCAACATATGTAGTTATTAACGATCTATATATGGCATTAACAGTATTGGTTTTAATTTTATTAAAAAATACTTTTTTTAGTGGGGCTAATGGTTATCAGCTTGTTGGAGTCAGCTTTGCGCTATTTCAAGTGTGTTATTATATAAAAAATAATATAAGTTGTGGTGAGTTAATTAGTAAGCTTAGCTTTTTCCCGCAGTTATATTGTGGCCCAATAGTAAAACCTTCTGGATTTGATAGGTTAAAAAAAATCAACATTAAATCACTGGCTTTGTATCACCTGATTTTTGCTGTTGGATTGTTTTTTAAGATTTATATCTCATGTGTAACTGAGAAAATATTTTCAGAAGATGAAAGCTTATTAAACTCTGTGTTTTGGTTCTCTTATATGTACTCGGATTATCTATCTTGGTCATTAATGGGAATAGGTATAGCTGGCTTGGCTGGATTTAAAATGCCACTGAGTTTTAGAGCCCCGTTCTTTTGTCGAAATATATCTCAATTTTATAGCCGTTGGAATATTACGGTTTTTAAATGGTGCAATGACTTTTTTAAAATTTCAGCAAACAAAAAATTTAGAAAATATAAAGCGTATATTAATATTATTGTCAGTGTATCTGTTCTATCTTTGTGGCATGGATTAACATTTAATTTTATATCTTTTGGTGTTTTTAATATAACCTACTTTTTAATGCAGAATAAAATAAAAAAATATCGCAATGTTTTAATAATGAGTCAGATATTTTTTTACTTCTTGGTCGGATATACATTTAATGGCGTAGTCCCTAATTGCATTTTTCCAGTGATTGGTTATAAATATGGGGTTTTATTTGTTTTATCATTAGCAACTTTATTTTTATTTGATTTTTTCTTTTATAGGAAAGTTAGAAAAATCATCTCCTTTAGTCCAGCTCTTGTTATTGCAGTTAGTTTGATTTTTGTGACAATATCATTTTTTGTGAGAAATGTTGATGGGCAATTTTATTATGCGCAGTTTTAAAATATATAGGATGCTTGTCAGTCTATGCATAATAACGCTTATTACAGTGTTAGTCATCATAATCCACAGTAGGGAATTTAAATACAGAAGTATATTGAATTCAGATGGAATAGAAGGGGTTGTGATTGGGAATTCGCATGCTAACAGAATACTATTAAATAGTAATAGTATTTTTTATTTAAATGAACCTGGCGGTGTAATACTTGACGCTATAAAGGAATTCTCTTACTCAAAAGAGCATTTCAGAAGTTTAAAATACGTAATTATTAATATTACCCCGGTGGAAATGTATACCAATCGGCTTCTGGAATATTCATCTGATAACATGTTCTTATTTGAATATAGTCAAGAAGTGTATTTAAGTATGCTTGAAAGAAGTTTTACCGTAAACTTTTCTAATTTTTTCTATAATATACTAAGTTTTGTTTCTCTTTCCCATGCTAACGCAATTGTTGAGGAAGATGATGCTGGTTTTGCTGGAAATGGTCGTAGACTCTTGGACAGCAAAGAATATGGAGCCACTAAAGATTGGATAAGAGCTTCTCATTATAAAAAGACTTTTTTTATAAAAAATAAAAAAATGTATTACGAAAATTTATCTAAAATTGTCGACGTGTTTTCCAAGAGCGAATTTAAAGTAGTTGTCATATCTATGCCTTTGAACCATAGGTATGTCACAAATATGGAAAGAAAATTTAACGAATATCATTTATTAGGTCTCCGTCAGTTCACTCATGATATGCAATCAATTTTTGGTAGATGCTATATAAACTTAATGAACTACCCTTTGGCAGATAAATATTTTTTGAATGGCGATCATCTTAATAAAGAAGGTGCTATTTATATGAGTCAAGTTGTAAATGAAAAAATAAATAAATGCTTGAGTCCTCAATATACTGTGTACTAATTGAGAAATATAACGCGGTCAGCTGATGATGTTCACCCGATAAAATGGACACGCGATCGTTATTCAACGGCTTACTTTTAGTGTATCGGTGATACGTTATCGCGGCTACCTTTCCTCTCGGCAGGTAGGTGATGCGTGTCCGTTAAGGCGGATGAGGTCCATTGCCATCAGAACCTTGATTGTTATTTGGTAAATCATTGCAAACGGCACAATTAATTTTTTTGCGATAATTGTAGAAACGCCTAATCGCAAAAATGGTTAACGATACCAGTGCCCAAAATATACCGAATTCAATAGAGTATTCTAGACTTCTGCCTTTCAGATATTGAACGCCAGCTAGCAAAACAAAAATTATAGGTAGGGCTATAGTGTATTGAATCATCCATTTTTTAATTGGCATAAATGTTCCACTAATACTCTGAGCTAAAAGTAAATGTAACGCCGCCAGAACGCGCAGCTTTGTAGTTAATGTTTTGTGGTGGTGTAGCCTTAAGCCACAAAAGCAGCGGCGGAAAAGCCGATGCTGTTGCTGGGAGTCATAAATTGTGCCAATCATGAGTATAGCCGCCCACACACAAAAAAAGAAAAACAACAAGAAAAAGCAAGAAAAAGCAAGAAAAAGAGAAAAAGGACACCCATTCCATCATGCTGATTAGTAGAGCACTGTCGGTGCATTGCGAAAAATAGATTTTGGTTATTCAGAAGATGGATGTCCTTTGTTTTTTTTCGCTGACAATCCCGCTCGCCGCGGATTTGCGTTTTTAACGACAAAACGCGGTATCAGCGCAAAGCAAACACCCTCAAGACTGATTAGTAGAGCACTGTCGATGTATTGCGAAAAATAAATTTTTGGTTATTCAGAAGGTGGATGTCCTTTATTTTGAAAAACGGTTGCCACTGTTGAATATCCAAGGCGTCAATGAGCCCTTCCCGACTGAATGGGTCGGCCGCCACCAAGGCTTGCACTTCGCCGGCATCATTGGCGTTAAAAATCAAAAAGCCGGCGTGCCCACTAGCGGGCCAGAAGCGATGAGCTTGCCCTTCGCAATAAGCCCTTTTAGATACTGCACATGCTCCACCACAAACTGGCCCCACGCCGGGCCGTCGGGGTGGTCCATCCTGACCAGGTAAATCGCCATTTAAGACACCTTTGTTGTGAAAAAGGCCAGCCTAAGCGCAGGCGTTTAAGCAATAAAGGGCGCCTAAGTTGTGACGCTAACAACTTAGGGTTGTAGGCGAAAAGACACTGGTTCGACGCCCTACCCTGGCAATCAAAAAGCCAGCATTTGCTGGCTCTTTGTTAGGCAGTGGTGATGTCAGGAAAGAAGGTTTTAAGCTGCTCAAACATCAAGGGCGGTATCACTTGGGCGTTGAGGCTGGCTGCACTTACGGTCTGCGTCAGTGGCTTGGCGGCTTGTACCTTACTCAGCCAATGCGGGTCGGTAATGAGTGCCCGGCCAACCGCCACCAAATCATAAAGACGCAAAGCATCGGCTAGCTCGTCAGCGGTTTTAACCTGGCCAACCCCCACCAGCGCCAAGCGCCCGGCCAACACCTTGGCAATGCCTTCGGCAACCGGTTCTGTACTGCCTGGGTTGCGCCTTGAAGTCTGGCGATAGTGCTGCAAGGAAATATGTAGATAACTCAGTGCCCGCGTCGCCAGCTGGTCAACAAAATAGGCGGCTTCTTGCAGGGTTAAGCCGTTTTCAATTTCCGGTACCTCTTCCGGGGTTAAGCGGTAACCGATAATGAAATCGGGGCGCTTTGCCTCTGCCGCCGCCTTTATCACTGTATCGACAGCCGCTAACGGAAAACGGCAACGTTTTTCGAGGGTGCCGCCCCAATCGTCACTGCGCTGGTTGGTGGCGGCAGATAAAAACTGCTGAAACAGATAGCCGTTTGCCCCGTGGATCTCAATGCCGTCAAAGCCAGCGGCAATGGCGCGGTGGGTAACCTCGGCGAAGGATTGCAGCAGTTGCAGCATCTCCGCTTCGCTTATTTCACGTGGGTTGGTGTGGTATTGAAAACGCTCCCGGATGGCCGAGGCGCTAACGATATCGTCAGACAGCTCCGGGCTGGTTGAGCGCCCAGCATGGAAAATTTGCAATATCGCCTTTGCACCGCCGCTGTGAATAGCCTCGGCCAGCGCCGTGAGTTGCGCTAAACAAGCATCGTTGCCGCAAAAGAACTGCCCGGGAAAACCACGGCCATTGGCCAAGGTATGGCTGGTGGCGGTTATTACCATTCCCACTTCCTTGGCGCGCGCCCGGTAATAGGCCAGCTCTTGCTCACTCAGCTCGCCTTTGTCATTACCGGCCCAGGTAGTCATAGGGGCCATCACCACCGGGTTACGAATTTCAGTTCCGTTATTAAAAACAAAGGGTTGGTTAACTTTAGGGGACATAAGCACTCCGCTGGCAGTCAAAGTTGATGCCAAAAAAGTACCCCAGCCAAGACCGCCAGATATATGGCGATGTTAGGAATTCATTATCCCCCAATTGGAATAATTAAATTAAAAAGATAAATTTTAAGAGATAATATTGTCGTCCCCACCGCATCCGCTAAGGCAAACATGGCCAGCCGTTTAGATAACCTGCACGTGTTTTGTACCGTCGCCGACAGTGCCACCTTTAAAGAGGCCGCCATAAAGCTGCACATCTCGGCGCAAGCCGTTACCCGCAGCATTCAGGAACTGGAAAAGACCCTGGGCGAGATTTTGTTTTTACGCAGTACTCGCAAGGTGCAAATCACCCCCTTTGGTGAAGCGGTGTATCGCCAGGCCCAACCCGCCATTGACTCCCTAGACCAAGTCTTTACCCAGCAAAACGCCGCCTTGGCACCGGTGCGCATCGCCGCTCCGGCGCTACTTTATAAACACCTGATGCAGGCCCCCATTGCCAAGCTTCGCCAGGACTACAGCGACATTCATTTTGACCTTCGCCTCTCGGATGCCCGCTCAGATGTGGTGTCAGAACGTATCGATATTGGCTTTCGTATTGGCGCTGGCATTAACGACAACCGCTTTATTGCCCGCTCCTTTGGCCCCTTTAACTTTGTGGTGGTGGCAACCCCGGCACTGATTGCACAATACGGCGCCCCAGCCAGCCTTGAAGCACTAAACCAGCGCCCCACCGTTGCCCTTTATAACCTTGCAAAGCAGCAGCTCTGGCCCTGGTTTTTTAAAAACAACACCACCTTTCGGCCAGAAAACCCGGTGATTGTTAGCAACGATGCCGACAGCGAATTTGAAGCCGTGAAAAACGGCATGGGCTTTGGCCACCTGCCACTGAGCCTTGCCGCCCCCCTTATCGCCGCAGGCAAATTGGTGCCAGTGCTTAGCCACCTTGAACGCCAAGGCCCTTGGGAGCTTTTTATCTACCGCCCGCAAAGCGGCCCGGTGCCCAGCAGGATAAGAACCGTTTACGACAGCTTTGTTAGTTATTTCAGCGACGAAGCGCATTTCGTGAAAAAGTTATTGGTTTGAATAGATTGGGCTTGAATATAAAATCTGCGGCACTAATCGAGCTCATTTGTATGCCGGGTCTCGCCCCGGCAGGCGAGGTACTTTGTTTAACTCGGACCATCGTCGCTGCGTTCCAATGTTCAAAACTGTTCCCGACAATTTTGTCGCACAAAGTCAGCGGGGCTGCCCACCCAACGGCATCGCCCCCGACGTTACGCGATGTCCTTACCTCTGGTCGCTCGATGCAATAGAAAAATGAGGGTCTTTGAAACCTTCCCTGGTGGTTATTCCCTGCTCGCACGTCCTGTGCTCGTGCTCAGCAGCATTAAAGCCGCACTTTGATGCGCAAGCTTCGCCCCGACGCGTCCTCCGCTCGACCAAGCTGGCCGCCTCCCATCCCTGTCTCGCGCCAGCTCACACTCCCAACGGCAAAGCGCTCCACTTAAAGGGGCTCCGGGGTCCCACCTACAGGATGTGGATGAAGATAAGAAGATCTGCAGCTTTGCCCCGTAATTTGTAAGATTTTGATCTTAAAAAAGAATCAAAGTGGGTGTCCCCTTGAAATCCTTCAAGGCTGATTAATACCGCACTGTCGATGTATTGCGAAAAATAGATTTTTGGTTCTTCAGAAGATGGATGTCCTTTATTTTTCTTATTTTTTGCGTTTTCATTTATACGAACCACATTAATGGGCAAGTAAAATGAACGAGTCCATGACGTGAATACACGCTGATTTGACTGTCATAATTTTATTGTTCACTTTCCACAAACGAAGACCAAAAGGGTATTCAACCAACCCCATAGAAAAAGTAAACATTTGAGGATATCCGCCAGTATCGTTCGCTCGAATATGACCATCACCACTTTTATAAAACTTCACTTCCAATCCGCCTCTTTGAATACAGAAGCCAAAGCTTTCATTTCTAATAGTAATCTTTGCTTTACTATCTGCCTTGGAGTTTATCTTTTCAGCTATTTTCTCAATATTGTTTTTGCACTTTTCAAGTGCTGCTGTTGTATCACCAACTAAATGAGATCTTGGATTACTAAATTGCACCCTTGGAAGAGTTTTTGATTTCAATTTAATCAGAGGCAAAACTATACAGTAAGATGAAACCTGTCTTATTAGAGCCTCCAAAAGAGCACCAATTAATTGAATGACCTTGACAGGATAGGCAGCCATCTTTTTTAGAACCCAAACAGGTTTCATTAAATAAAAACCTATATATTCCCCGCTACTCCTTTATAAATTCCGACTTCAGGCTGTTTTAATGATTTGGAAGCTTCTTTCCTTGTAACTGCATTATCTAATAAGGAGTATTCTATGATTCCATTTGGGTCTTCTTGATCGTTGTGCCCCTTAAAGTAATGCGGTGAAAAAGTGCCAACAAATCTCCAGCCCTTTTTGGGAAGATAATATAGCAAATCCATTTTTAAGCTTCCTTCAGGGTTTATGGTGGCTCCCATATATTTTTCAGTCTTAAATTCGACAACAATATTTTTAGTTGATCGCCCTAAAATAGAAACGGGAGAAAATGAGTGAAATTCATCTTTTGCGAAAGATGAAGATATACTTGGTAGCCGCTCAAGAACATTCTCAGCATAAAGCATATAGCCTGAAGGGCAAGTCGCTCTTGAGTCATATACCCTTACTGCAAAATCATCAATTCGACCAATTTTGTTTCTCCCATTAATGGCTTCAATCTTCAATATGAGAGATTCAAGAGTTCTCCCTTGAATTGCTGGGTTTTTCTCTTCAGTTTTATAACGAAAAAACAATCTATTTGAAATGTTCAGTCTTGGTTTAAATTTCAAGATGTAATTATCGAAGAAAACAAAAAAACCTAAGAGACCACCAATCATGCCAATAACGGAGCTTAGTGTTTTTAAGGAATCTAAATTTAAAAAAGCACCTATATTCAAAATCAACTCCATATTTAGCTTCTAACGCCCAAAGCAGCGGCGTGCGTTAGCGCGGGTAAAATCCAGGCGGCACCTCTTTTGCCCGTTAAGTGGAGCGCTTTGCTGGCGGGGCGAGCGCGTTAAGAAATCAGTCGGTGGACTGATTTTAGCTGGTGAGCGCGAGCGGCTTGTCCGCGAGCTGACGTGGAGGGTCAGCCGAGACAAGGATGTCGAGGCAGGTGAATACGTGTCGGGACACGCGTATGAACCGGTGAACCGGGAGCGACCAGAAGCAAAGACATCGCGGAACATGGGCGATGCTTTTGCCTACTTTTGGCGAAACAAAAGTAGGGCGCCTGCCGGTGCGCGAACCGGCGTATAGAACAACGTTCAGGGAAAAATGAACGCAATAAAATCAGTGGCCTACACGCATTGTTCTAAGAACCAAAATTGACGCTACCGCCCCTGAGTCACAGCTCCCACATGCTGATAGCGTCCCTGTTATCACTTAGCCAAGCGTTGGCAAACCTTCCCTGGCGCGTCACCCAGCTCGTACATCCTCTGTACTCGCGTTCACCTGCGTCAAAGCAGTGCTTTGACTTCGAGGTTCACCCCCTGAGTCGCAGCTCCCACATGCTGATGTCGTCCCTGTTATCAGTAAAAGGTCCTTACTCTGGACCCTTCCTTGGTGGGCCTGCCGGCTCGGCCTTCCGGGGGCCAGGGGTAAAGCTGCCCAAGCTCAATGGCGCCACTCGCCAAGCAATAACAGTAACTTAACAAGCACCCGCTAATGGGTAAAGCCGCTAACAGGCTGAATCATCACAAAATCTCGTCATCCCCTCGTTGCCCAAACCAGCCATGGATAAGCCCTGCCTGGAAGAAGGGGGTCACTCCGGTAAAACCGCCTTGGCGGATAAGGGCGGCGACCTGGGGGGAGGGTAGTACTGCGACATCTTGGCGGTAGGCTTGGCGCATCTTGGCGAGGGCTTCGGCAGAGGGCAGGGCCTGGGACATCACCTTGAACCACAGCGCCAGCTGCGCTTCGCCTTCGGCGCTATCAAGATCGGCGGCAAGGTCGCAGCTGGCCAGTATGGCGCCGGGGTGCAGGCGCCGGGCAATGGCCTTGAAAAAGTCGATTCGTGCTTTGTCTTCCAGCAAGAACTGGGAGACCAGCAAGCAGGTGGCGCCATCAAAGGCGGGCCTTGGGGGTAGGGCATCGAGGTAGCCTTCGATAAAGGTGCAGCGTTCGCTGATGCCGGCGGCTTCGGCTTTCTGGCGGCACACCGCTAGCATGGCTGCCGAGGGCTCTACGGCACTAAAGCGCCAGCCGGGAAAGGCCGAGGCGAGGTGGAGCAATTCGCGGCCGGTGCCAGCGCCCACACAAAGTAGATGGGCGTTTTGAGGCAAGCCTGCAAACACTGAGCCCAGCAGCAGGTAAAGGCTGTGGTTGATGGGGGCAAGCCTTGCCCAGTGCTGGTCGTAGCCTTGGGCTTGTTGGTCGAAGAGGGCGATTAACGCGTCGTTGTTCATGGCGGCTCCGAGTTGGCTTGACCTGTGATGATTCACGTAATATTGTTTGTTACATTAAATCGTAACGGATAAAGTTACATGAAGCAAAACAACAGTCTTTCTTCCTGCCTGCACCTGCTGCTGCATATGGCGCAGGAGGACAAAGCCGTGACCTCAGAGCAACTGGCCACCTTTTTGGATACCAACCCGGTGGTGGTCAGGAAGATGCTGGGCGGCCTTCGCGAGCATCAACTGGTGCAGTCGGATAAGGGCCACAAGGGCGGCTGGCAGCTGAAAAAGCCGCTGGCGCACATCACCTTGCTGGATGTTTACCAGGCCCTTGGCTCCCCCGGGCTTTTTGCCATAGGTAACCGCAACGACAACCCCCAATGCCTGGTAGAGCAAGGGGTCAACCGGGTGATGAACCAAACCTTGGCCAGCGCCGAAGCGTTGCTGTTAAAGGAATTTGGCACCCTGACCCTGCTGGATATCGGCAAAGAATTTCTGGCCTATCCCTGGCACGCCGCCCCTAAACACCTTGGAGAACACCATGACTGATCTACTACCTTCTGGCGCCCTGCTGGCGCTCTGGCAATGCCTGGTGGTGGCCGTGGCGGCCAGCAGCATTGCTATCACCGTCACCCAGACCGAGCTGTTTCGGCCCTGGCGGGAATGGATTGCCGCCAGAAACCACATGATTGGTTATCTTTTCAAATGCTTTTACTGCTTTAGCCACTGGGTGGTCTTTGCCGGTATCGCCATCTACCGGCCGGTGCTGGTGGCAAGCGGTGCGCTGTGGGTGGACTGGATAGTCTCGGCCTTCTTTACCCTGACCCTGTCGGCTTTTGTCAGCGGCCTGTTCTTTAAAGTGTTCCAGGCCGCCATGGCCAAGGCCATGCTGGAAAAAGACATGCGCATCAAGCTGGGGCTGGAATAAGCCCATAAAAAAACGGCGCCCTTGGGCGCCATTTTTTCTAGCCGTTACCGCTTAGGCAAATTTGCCGTTGTGGTACACGTCTTGTACGTCTTCCAGATCGTTCATCATGCCCACGAAGCGCTCGAACTGCTCGGCGTCGTCACCGGCCAGCTCGTGGTCAACGTGGGGCAGGTAGGTGATCTCCTCGACTTCGAAATCGATGTCGGGGTTCATTTCCTGCAGCGCGGTCTTGGCTTTGAAGAACTCGGTAGGCGGCACCAGCACGGTGACCATGCCTTCGTCCGCTTCCACGTCGGAGACGTCTACGTCGGCTTCCATCAGCGCTTCCAGTACCGGCTCATCGTCGTCACCGGCAAAAACAAACATGGCGCGGTGGTCGAACATGTGGGACACGGAACCCTGGCTGCCCAGTTTGGCTTTGCAGCGGGAGAACACGCCGCGAATTTCGCCAAAGGTGCGGTTGGGGTTGTCGGTCAGGGCGCTGATCAGCACCAGGGCGCCGCCGGGGGCAATGCCTTCGTAGACGGCGGGCAGGAAGTCTTCACCACCGGCACCGGCGGCCTTGTCGAGGGCCTTTTCGATAACGTGGGTAGGCACCTGGTCTTTCTTGGCGCGGTCAATCAGGCTGCGCAGGGTGGTGTTACCGTTGGGATCGGTACCGCCTTGCTTGGCGCAGACATAAATGCTGCGGCCGTACTTGGAATAGATCTTGGTTTTGGTGGCGGCCGTTTTGGCCATGGATTCTTTACGGTTGTTAAACGCTCGGCCCATGGGAATTCTTCTTGGCTAATTAAAAAAACAGCAGGATTGTAACCGCTGGCGGCGCTGCTGTCTTGTTTGCTTGGTGGGAATCAAAAAGCGGGCCCTTGGGCCCGCTTTTGTGCGCTGTAACCGCTGTTATACCGCTTGTTGCTGGGTGGCCAGGCGGTATTGCACTAAGTCTTCAATGCTGAGCACCGGCATAGCGTGCTTTTTACCAAAGGCGATAATTTCGGGCAGGCGGGCCATGGTGCCGTCTTCCAAGGTGACTTCACACAAGACCCCGGCCGGGGTCAGCCCTGCCAGGCGCATTAAATCGACGGTGCCTTCGGTGTGGCCGCGGCGCTCCAGCACGCCGCCAGCCTTGGCGCGCAGCGGAAACACATGGCCGGGGCGGGCCAGGTGCTCGGGCTTGGCGCCTTGGGCCACGGCGGTCTTGATGGTGGTTACCCGGTCGGCAGCGCTAACGCCGGTGGTCACACCTTCTTTGGCCTCAATGGTCACGGTAAAGGCGGTTTGGTTCTTGGAGTTGTTGGCGGCCACCATGGGCGGCAGCTCCAGTTGGTTGGCCTGGGCGTCGGTAAGGCACAGGCAAACAATGCCGGAGCACTCGCGGATCATCAGCGCCATCTGGGCAGCGGTGAGGTGGTCGGTGCTATAGATGAGGTCGCCTTCGTTTTCGCGATCTTCATCGTCCACCACCAGTACCCCTTGGCCTTGTTGCAAGGCGGCAAGGGCGGCTTCAACGCGCTCGATGGGACTGCCGAATTCGGCCAGTAAAGACGTGTGGTTGGTCTGACTCATGGTAATAACGCTCCTAAAGCTACCAGAATCAGGGCACAGGAATGGCTGCAAAAAACTGCATGCAGGCATGGGCGCAGCCAGGCCGCGCCTATACCCTTATCCTCTTCCATCCGGACTATGACCGTCGGCTCTGGACTTTGACCAGATCTGCTAGACCCCGGCTGTGCCGGGCGCTCGCGGGCTTGCCCCTGGGGGCCTACCGCCGGTGGGGAATTTCGCCCCGCCCTGAGAATAAGTAATCAACAAAGGTGATTGCCGTCACAAAACGGCGGGCACATGCTACTGCGCCCCGCCGCAATTGAAAAGCGCCTGGGCAAAAAAGGCTGTTGCAGTTAATCGATTAATGGCTTCTGGCCATGAAACTGCGGCAGCACGTCGCTGGCGATCTCCATAAAGGTTTCGCTAAGGGGCCGCTGGTTGCGGCGAAAGTGCAGGCCGATATGGTCCACGCCTACCTCTTGCATGGCGGCAAGCTCCGCCACCAGCGCCTTGCTGCCGCCGCTCATGCCAAAGTGGTGGCGCTTTAGGGGAGCGTTTTTGTCGGCCTGCAGATCCAGGTGGATAAAGCTCACATAGGGCTTGTTGCCAGCCAATTGCCGCCACTGGGCAACCCGGCGCTTGTGGTCGCTTGGGGTGCCGGGGTAGGCCAAAAGACCCTGGATGTTGTCCGCCACCCATTGCAGTGATTGCTGGGCAAAACCGGCCACCAACAGCGGCGGCTGTGGGGCTTTGGGCAAAATGGCCTGGCCGGGGGCGAGTTGGTGGTCCCGCTCCCCTTTAAGCACCGCCACGCTTTCGCGAAAGGCGTCCCCTCGGCTGGCAAAATCTTCACCAAAAAGGGGGTATTCGGCCGGCCTGTCGCCACTGGCCACCCCCAACAGCAGGCGGTTGTGGCTAAGGGCTTGTACTGAGGCGGCGGCCTTTCTGACCAGCCAGGACTGGCGCAGCGGCAACACCACCGCCGCCGTGCCTAGCAAGATGTTCTGGGTCACGCCGGCCAGGTAGCCAAGGTAGCTGAAGGTTTCAAATACCTGGGCGGCGTCGCCAAAGGCAGGGTCGTACAAGGGTACGTCTCTGACCCAGGCGGCCCGAAAGCCCAGTTGGTCGGCCAGTTTTACCAGCGCTTGGTGCTGGCTCATGTCTGGCTCGCCCGGTTTGCGGCCGGTGGCCAGGCGGCGGGCTTCACCTTGAGGTGTCCAGTCGTTGTCCAGTGGCAGCTCAACGCCGATGGAAAAGCCGCCTTGAGTGAGGGTATTGATGCTCATGGTGCACTCCCGGGGCAGGTCAGCCCTGCCCCTTGATTGGGTTAAAGGGCTTGGGCCTCGCCACGGCGGTCCAAGAAGCCGGACAAGCGGGTCAGCAGCAGGGCCAGCACCACGATGAGGGCGCCTATCCAGGGGGTGTCCATCAGGTTGAGGCTGTCGATAACAGTGCCGCCGATGATGGAGCCAAGGGCAATGCCGACGTTAAAGGCGGCGATATTGAGGCCAGAGGCCACGTCTACTGCGTGCGGGGTGTATTTCTCGGCCAGCTGCACCACGTACACCTGCAGGCCGGGCACGTTGCCAAAGGCAAAGGCGCCCCACAGCAGCACGGTCAGCACCGCGCCTACCGGGCTTTGAGCGGTGAAGGTGAAGGCCAGCAGCACCAGCGCCAGGGCGGTAAAGATGATGTGCAGCGCTTTGATTGGGCCCATGCGGTCGGCCAGGCGGCCGCCCCAGATGTTGCCCACGGCTACCGACACCCCGTACACCAGCATGATGAGACCCACAGCGCTGGACTGGAACCCAGACACCTGCTCCAAAATGGGGGCCAGGTAGGTAAAGGCCACGAAGGTGCCGCCGTAGCCCACCGCCGTCATGGCGTACACCAGCAGCAGCCGGGGCTGGGTCAGCACTTTCAGTTGCGAAGAAAGCCTGGCCGGAGCCGGTTGCTTGAGGTCCTTGGGCACCAGCAAGGCGCTGCCGATAAGGGCCAACAGCCCCAGCGCAGATACCACCAGGAAGGTGGTGCGCCACCCCAGATGCTGGCCGATAAAGGTACCCAGCGGCACACCGGTGACCAGGGCCACAGTGAGGCCGGTAAACATGATGGCGATGGCGCTGGCTTCTTTATCCTTGCTGACCAGGCTGGTGGCGATGGTCGAGCCGATGGAAAAGAACACCCCGTGGGCAAGGCCGGTCAGTATCCGCGCCAAAATCAGGCTCGAATAACTGGGGGCCTGCCAGGCCAACAGGTTACCCAGCACAAAGAGGGTCATCACCGACAGCAGCACCGTTTTGCGGTTCCAGCGGCCGGTAAGGGCGGTTAGCACCGGGGCGCCGATGGCCACCCCCAGGGCATAGAGGCTGACCAAGAGGCCGGCCGAGGGCAGGGTAACGCCAAGGTCATTGGCGATGGTGGGCACCAAACCGACTATTACAAACTCGGTGGTGCCTATGGCAAAGGCGCTTAAGGTGAGCGCCAGCAAGGCGATGGGCATGACAAATCTCCGTCAGTTTTTGATGACGGCATTCTTGCCAAGCTTACTTTTGTGATAAATGTGCGTTATCTGAAATGATTTTTTCCAAGGTGGAAAATGAAAACCCGTTCCGACAACCTTGCGGTGCTGCTGGCGGTGGTGGACAGCGGCAGTTTCTCTCGGGCCGCCGAGCAGCTGGACGTGCAGGTAGCCACAGTGTCCAAGGCGGTCAGCCGCATCGAGGCGGAGCTGGGCACCACCTTGCTGGCCCGCACCACTCGCCGCCTGGAGCTGACCGAAGAGGGCCGCCACTTTGTCCAAAGGGTGCGCCAGGGTTTGAAATTATTGGAAGAAGCCGAAGAGGAGCTGGACGCCAGCCAGGGCAAGCCTCGGGGGCGGCTGCGTGTGGATGCGGCCAGCCCCTTTGTGCTGCACCAGATAGTGCCTTTTGTCAGCGAGTTTCGGGCCGAGTTTCCGGCCATCGAGCTGGAGCTGACCAGCAGCGACGGCATCATCGACCTTTTGGAGAAGCGCACCGACCTGGCCATTCGTATCGGTGGCCTGAGTGATTCGAGCCTGCACGCCCGCGCCCTTGGCCAAAGCCCGCTGCATCTGGTGGCAAGCCCGGCCTATCTCGCCAAACGCGGGGTGCCCCAGCACCCTTCGGAGCTTGGCCAGCATCAGCTGCTGGGGTTTGTGAGCCCGGCCAGCCTCAACCGCTGGCCGCTGCCGGGTAAGCCCCAGGTAGAGCCCGCCATTAGGGTGTCTAGCGGCGAAACCCTGCGCCAGTTGGCCTTGGCTGGCAACGGCATTGCCTGCTTGTCCAACTTTATGGTGGCGGCCGATCTGAAAGCCGGGACCCTGGTCAAGGTGCTGGTTCAGCATCAGGTTGACCAACCGGAGCGCCAGAGCGTTAACGCGGTGTATTACCGCAACAGCGGTCTTTCTAAACGTATCCAAGCATTTTTGGATTTTTATCAGCCCCGTTTTTCGCTTTGAGCAGGCATGGCGAAAAAAGGCGTTTAATTTTCGATGCTATAAAAAAGTGATTTGCGCGCCAAACAAATTGCCCGGTAAAAACCGGGTTTTTTGCCCCCATTTTTGATTTCAATCAAATAATGCCTAAGCCGCTAACGCCGCGCCCCTGCGGGGGTTTTTCCTGTTCATACTTTCCAAAATCAGGCTTTTTTCTTTTCTTGGACACCCGTTAAAGGCCTCGCCCCGTGCCCTGGGTCTGGTTGGCAAGGGCCCTGCCAATGGCGCTATATTGCCCAGCCCAAATCGGCCTGGGCCACGCCTTTTCTTGTATTTACCTCTGTGGCTTTGTGAGCAGGCTAGGTTTAGCAGTGACGTCATTTTAAAAAAAGACAAAGAGGCAGGTTATGAACCGCAGAGACGCTCTATTTTCCCTTGGGAAGATAGCCGCTTTAGTCGTGGCCCCCGCCGTCGCGGCAAAAGAATTAACGGGCTTTCCCAAAGAGACGCAGCTAAATGCCGACAGCCTGCCCAAGGCGGCGCGCCTTGGTGGCGCCCAGGTACTGACCGACCCCACCGACCGCGCCACCCTGGCCGCGGTGTTTAACCGTTTGATCCCGGCTGACCAATACGGGCCCTCGGCGGTTGAAGCCGGTTGCCTTGAGTTTATCGACAACCAGTTGGCCGGTGATTACGGCAACGGCAAGGCCCTGTACCTCGACAAACCCCTCAACCCCAAGAACGAGGCGGCCATCATGGGTGCGCCCCAGTTTCTGGCTACCCCTAAAGAGCGCTACCTCACCGGCCTTAAAGCCCTGGAGGCATATGCCCGCCAGCAACACGGCAAGGCTTTTGCCGAGCTGGGGGACGACGCCATCGACCAGCTGCTTGGGGGCCTGGAAGCCGGCACTGTCAGCCTTGGCAACGAGGTGGATGGCCAGGCCTTTTTCGAGCTGATGCTGCAAAACGTCCGCGAAGGCTACCTGGCCGACCCCTTATACGGCGGCAACAAAGGCATGGCCGGCTGGAAGATGATTGGCTTTCCCGGCGCCCGTTACGACTACCGCCCCTATATCGATCGCCGCGGCGAAGATCTGCAACTGATCCCGGTCAGCCTCGTTCCTGAAGATTGAGCCAAGGAAATTCCATCATGAAAATACGTCCAAAAGCCGATGTAGTGATTTGTGGCCTGGGCTGGGCCGGTTCAATCATGGCCGAAGAACTGACCCGTGCCGGCCTTAACGTGGTGGCCATTGAGCGTGGCGCCTGGCGTGACACCTCCACCGATTTCCCCCCGGCAGTCGACCCCGACGAGCTTCGCTGGCACACCCGCCGCGAGCTGCTGCAACCGATGAGCGTGGAGACCACCACCTTTCGTAATCGCAGTAACCAAGAGGCGGCGCCGGTGCGCAACTGGTCTGCCTATCAGTTCGGCTGGAACGTCGGTGGCGCCGGTACCCACTGGGCCGGTATGTCCTGGCGCTTTACCCCCTGGGATTTCCAGGTGGCCAGCCGCACTGCCGAGCGTTACGGTAAAAAGCGCACCGAAGGCCTGCAATTGCAGGACTGGGGCGTTACCTACGAAGACATGGAGCCTTTCTACGACCGTTTCGAGCGCATTGCCGGTACCTCCGGTTATGCCGGTAACCTGCAAGGCCAGCAGCGTAAAGGCGGCAACGTTTTTGAAGGGGCGCGGCGCCGCGATTACCCCACGCCGGCCCTCAAAGACACGCACTGGATGCGCATGTACCGCGAAACCGTTGAGAGGATGGGCTACAACCCCTTCACGGTGCCGGCCGGTAATATCTCCCAGGCCTATGTAAACCCCCTTGGGGTCAGCATGGGGCCTTGTACCTACTGCGGCTTTTGCGATTTCCACGGCTGCGGCAACTTCTCCAAATCGTCGCCTCAGGCCTGCATCCTGCCAGCACTGATGCGCCGCCCCAACTTCACGGTGCTTACCGAGACCGAAGTGCTTCATGCGGTAAAACATGACGACGGCAAAACCGCCAAAGGGGTGAAATTCATCACCAAAGAGGGGGAGCTGGGCTTCCAGCCCGCCGATGTGGTCTGTATCACCGCCTACCAGATGGACAACGTGCGGCTGATGCTGCTGTCTGGCATTGGCACCCAGTACGATCCTGTTACCGGCAAAGGCACGGTGGGGCGTAACTACAGCTACCAGACCTGCTCCTCGGTGACCGGCTTTTTTACCGGCCAGAAGATGAACCCCTTTATCGGCGGCGGCGCCCTGGCCGTGCAGATAGACGACTTTAACGGCGACAACTTCGACCACAGCGACCTCGATTTTATCGGTGGCGCCGGCATTATGGGCTTTAGCACCAACGGCAGGCCGATCCAGAACATGAACGGCCTGCGCCCCGGCACCAAACGCTGGGGCAGCGAGTGGAAAAAAGGCTACGCCCGCGACTACCAGGAAGCGGCCACCATCTTCTGCCAGGGTACCTCCATGCCCATGCGCGAAGCCTATCTTGATCTGGACACCCACTACCGGGACCGCCATGGCCAGCCTTTACTGCGCCTGACGTTCGACTGGAACGACAACGACAAAAAGATGGCCCGTTTCGTTACCGACAAAGCGGTGCAGATCATGAAAGAAGTGGGCGGCAAAGACATCAGTATCGACAACCAGGCCGACAGCAGCTGGAACCCCTACAAGCAGCACAGCTCCCACACCATAGGCGGCGCTGTGATGGGGGCTGACCCTGCCACCTCAGCCCTTAACACTTACCTGCAAAGCTGGGACGTACCCAACGTCTTTGTGGTGGGGGCCTCGGCCTTCCCCAATAACGGCGGCTACAACCCCACTCTGACGGTGGGCGCCCTGGCAGTGCGGGCGGCGCGGGCCATTGCCGAGCAGTACGTGAAAAATCCCGGCAAACTGGTGGGGGTGTAAGGCATGGTTAACTGGAAAAAAACCGCCAAAGGCGCGGCGGCTCTGGTAGTGGTAGCAGCCCTTGGCGCCAGCCTTTGGTTGTGGAAGACCCTGGATACCTCCCGCTCGAACGTTGCCGACGCCACCACGCCGCTGGCCAAGGTCAACATCACCGACCAGGCCGCTATCCAACGCGGCGAATACGTGATGCGCCTGGGAGACTGCGCGGCCTGCCACACCGCTGGCAAAGGCGCTTTTGCCGGTGGTTACGCCATTGCCACGCCCTTTGGTACTTTGGTCAGCTCGAACATCACCCCTGACCTTAAAACCGGCATCGGCAGCATGACCGAGCGTGATTTTTTCAATGCCGTGCGCCAAGGCATCGGCTCCCATGGCCTGCTTTACCCGGCCATGCCCTTTACTGCTTACACCCAGTTCAGCGACCAGGACATGCACGATCTGTGGGCCTACTTCTCCACCATCAAACCGGTGGCCAACCCGGTGGACGAGAACGGCGGCATGAGCTTTCCCTACAACATTCGCCTGGCCATGGCCGGTTGGGACCTGTTGTTCTTTAACAACCAGGGTTTTGAGCCCGACCCGCACCAAGATGCCCAGTGGAACCGTGGCAAATACATCGTGGATGGCGGTGGCCACTGCTCGGCCTGCCATAGCCCCCGTAATGCCTTGGGCGGCGAGAAGGGCGGCCAGTATCTCCATGGCGGCAACCTTGGTGAATGGCGGGCGCCAGACATTACCTCCAACCCTCACACCGGTATTGGTGCCAGCAGCGTTGCCGACTTAGCCCGTTACCTGCAAACCGGTACCGACGGTGTGGCCGTTGCCGGTGGCGACATGGCCGAGGCGGTGGAGCACTCTACCCAGTACTTCACCGAGGCTGACCTCAAGGCGGTCGCTACCTACCTTAAAACCGTGCCGCCTTCACCGGGCAAGTCGCGCCAGCCCATGGCCCTTGCTGGCAAAGCCGCTGCCGAGGGGGCGCTCAGTTACGAGGTGAACTGTTCAGCCTGTCACGGCTTGCAAGGGGAAGGCATCGAAGGGTTGGCCCCGGCTTTTGCTGGCAACCATGCCTTGCTGTCGGACGACCCAACCAACCTTATCCACGCCATGCTCATGGGCACCCGGGCACCTCATACCGCCAAGGTGCAAACCGCTGCCGGTATGCCGTCCTTTGCCTGGAAGCTCAGCGACGGGCAGGTCGCGTTGGTGCTCAACTATGTGCGCAACAGTTGGGGCAATGGCGCCGTGCCCATCAAGGCCGAAGAGGTGGCACAGATGCGGGCCGAGCTAAAAGCCAGGGCCAAGCTGGCTGCCCCTCGGCAATAACAGAAAAAAGCTCCCGTTCGGGAGCTTTTTTATTGGCCGGCTTGCTGTTGGCAAAAATGGATAAAGTGGCGCAGCAGGGCGCTGTGGTATTTGTTTTTGTGCCAGGCAAGGCTCAGCTGGCGCGGGTAGCGGCCGGCGACCGGCAAGGCGCAGAGGCGGCCACTGGCCAGGCGGTCTTGCACCGCCAGCTTTGAGACGAAGGTCAGCCCCAGGTTTTGCTCCACCGCCAGCATTACCGCCTCCAGGGCGTTAAGCTCCAACACCTTGCCCACAGCGCCGATGCGGGGCGCCAGTTCCCGGTCAAACTGCTCGCGGCTGCCCGAGTGGTTCTCCCGCAATACCCAGTCGTTACCGCCCAGCGCCTTGAGGCTTACTGCCCTTTGGGCGGCCAGGGGGTGGCTGGGGGCGCACACCACCAGCATTTCGTCTTCCAGCCAGGGCTGGGTGACGAGGTCGGGGTGGTGGTTTTCCCCTTCGATTAGGGCAAGGTCCAGCTCAAAGTGGGCCAGCTTTTCGCAAAGCTCGAAGGTGTTGTTGATCTGCACCCTGGCCTCGGCGCCGGGCACCTTGGCCAGCAGCACCGGCAGCAGGTAATTGCCGATGGTCTGGCTGGCACCCAGGATAAGGGTGCCAGTGGGGGCACCGCCATCGTCAAAGAGATGCTCGATATCCTGGATGCGGCTCAGCACCTCTTCGGCCAGTGGCTGTAGCGCCCGGCCTTGATCGTTGAGTTTGAGGCGGGGGTGAACCCGGTCAAAGAGCGGGGTGCCCAGGCGTTTTTCCAGTTCCCCCAGTGCCTGCGACACTGCGCCCTTACTGAGGAACACCTCGTCGGCGGCCTGGCCCAGGTTGCCATGGCGGGCAATGCTGGCAAAAACCTTGAGTTGCTTGATGCTTGGCATTTGGTTTTTCTAAACGTTTGGTTTGGATCATTTAGATATCACGAACACGAATGCCTTTCTATGATGACGCCATCAAAACAGCGAAGGGAGTATCCCCTCATGCGTGACTTAACCCGTTTTGCCGGCGCCCCCACCCCCATGGCCGGCCTTGCCCTAGGTATTGGCAGCCTCGGCTGGAGCTGGGAGAACATGGGCATTTTCGATGGCAAGGCCCAGGCCCTGGGCGCTGCCATTGCCGGCGTGCTGCTGCTGGTGCTGGCCATTAAATTCCTGCTGCACCCGCACCTGTTGAAAGACGATTTAGCCCACCCTGTGGTAGGCAGTGTGGTGCCCACCTTCGCCATGGCTACCATGGTGGTGTCCAAGGCCATTGGCGGTCAGTTAGGCAGCGGCCTGTGGCTCTTTGCCGTGGCGCTGCACCTGGTGTTTTTGGCCACCTTTGCCTGGCACCGGGCCAGGGATTTTAAACTGCACCACATGGTGCCCAGCTGGTTCGTGCCGCCGGTGGGGATTATCGTTGCCGACGTAGCCAGCCCCGGCGGCGCCCTGGCGCCCTTGGCTCACGGCCTGCTGTGGTTTGGTATCGCCTGTTACGCCGTGATGCTGCCGGTGATGCTGTACCGGCTGATTTTCGCCGCCGAGGTGCCGGATGCCGCCAAGCCCACCATCGCCATCCTGGCGGCTCCGGCCAGCCTGTCTTTGGCCGGTTACCTGACCGTGGTGGCCCATCCTTCGCCGCTGCTGGTGGACCTGCTGCTGGGCATTGCGGTGCTGATGACCGCCATCATCTACCTGGCCTTTGCCAAGCTGCTGCGCCTGCCCTTTAGCCCTGGCTACGCCGCCTTTACCTTCCCCATGGTGATTGGCGCCACCGCGCTCTTTAAGGTGGTGCATCTGTTCGCCGCCTGGGGTATCGACAGCACCTCAATCGCCCAGCTCACCTTCCTGGCGGAACTGGAGCTGTGGGTAGCGACGGTGATAGTGAGCTACGTGGCGCTGCGTTACGCACTTTTCTTTAGCCCCCTTCGCCGAGCGCACCTTGCTGCTTGAAAAAACACACTGCAAAAGCGCCACCTTGAGGTGGCGTTTTTTATGACAGCCGGCTTCGCACCAGCGCCGTGGCGCCGCCCAGGCTCAATAGGGCGGCCAGGGCCATGGGCCAGAGGTGGCTTAAGATAACCGCAGGCGCCAGGGCCTTTAAAAAGCTGCCTTGCACTATCACCAGAAAATGGGTGAGGGGAATGGCCTGGGCCAGGTATTGCAGCAACAGCGGCATGTTCTCTACCGGGGTGGCAAAGCCCGACATCAAGATCATCGGCACCCCCAGGGCAAAGGCCCCTAATATGGCTTGCTGCTGGGTGGCGGCCAGGGCCGAGACCATCAGGCCGATCCCCACCACCGACAGAATAAACACCAGTAGCGAAGCCAGCAGCCACAGCACCTGGCCGGTAAAGGGCACGGCAAAGACCCAATGGGCCGCCAGCACCATCACCAGCCCCAGGCTAAAGCCCACCAGCACCGCCGGCAGGCATTTGGCGATGATGATCTCCATGGGCGTGGTGGGGGACACCAGCAGTTGGTCGAAGGTGCCCAGCTCCCGCTCCCGGGCGATAGACAGCGCCGTGACGATAAGGGAGATAAACATCGCCAGTATCCCCGCCAACCCCGGCACCACAAACCAGCGGTAAATGAGGTTGGGGTTGAACTGGTGGCGAAGGGCCACCGGCTCCAGGCTACCGCCCTGGCGCGCCGCAATGCGCTGCAAATATCCCAGGGCCACCTGAGCGGCGTTGGCGCGCCGGCCATCCAGCAGCACCTGAATGGGGGCGCTTTGGCCGGCCAGGCGTTTACGCGAATAATCCTGGGGAATGTGCACCGCCAGCAGCACTTTGCGGTTATCAAGCAAGCGGCCAAGCTCGGCCGGGTTTTGCACCCGGGTGAGGGTACCGACAAAGCTGGCGTGGCGGATATCGCTAGCCAGGGCCACCGCCGGGGCGCCCTGGTCTTCGCTGTATAAGGCAATGTTGGCGTTTTTGACTTCCAGAGTGGCGGCAAAGGCAAAAACGCACAGTTGCAGCAGGGGCGGCAGCACCAGAATGGCCCTGGCCCTGGGGTCGCGCAGCAGGCTGAGCCATTCTTTGATGATTTGCGCTTTAAGGCGCGGCCAGCTTGGCATCATCCCTCCAGGCTTTTACGGGTTTTGGCCCGGGCCAGGGCGAAAAACAGCAGGCCGATGCCCGCCATGGCGGCCATGTCTTTTAAAAAGAGCGGCCACAAATCTCCCACCAAAAACACCGTCTGCAACGACTCGATAAAGTAGCGGGCCGGAATAAGCTGGGTCAGCCAGCGGATGGGGGCGGGCATGGAGTCGATTTCAAACAAAAAGCCCGACAACAAAAAGGCCGGCAAGAAACCTGAGAACAGGGCGGCCTGGGCGGCAATAAACTGGTTTTTGGCCAGCGCCGAGATCACCAGCCCCTGGCCAAGGGCGGGGATTAAAAACACCGCCGACAGCGCCATCAGGCTCAGCCAACTGCCCCGCAGCGGCACATCGAACACCCCTATGGCCAGCAGCGCCGAGCCCAGGGTGGCCAGTAGCCCCAGAGCAAAGTAGGGCAGCAGTTTGCCCAGCAAAATTTCCACCACCCGGGCCGGGGTGGCCAGCAGCGCCTCCATGGTGCCCCGCTCCCATTCCCGGGCCACCACCAGGGCGGTGAGCAGGGTGCCAATCATGGTCATGATGATGGCGATGGCCCCCGGCACCAAAAAGCGGCGGCTCTCCACCTCGGGGTTGTACCAGACCCGTGGCACTACCTCGGTGGCGGGGCTGATACCTTGCCAGCCGGACACCACCCCTTCGGCATAAAGGGCCACAAAGTTGGCGGTATTGGGCTGGGTGCCGTCGGTAACCACCTGCACCAAAGGCGGGCGGCGCCGGGCCAGGCGCTGGTCAAAGTCGGCGGGGATCACCACAAAGCCCTTGATGCGCCCTTCACTCAGCAGGGCCTGGGCCGGGCGGCGGTCACGCAGCGGCACCACGTCAAAGTAACGGCTGGCGGCAAAAGCGCTACTCAAGGCCTGGGCCTTGGCGCTGTCGCTTTCGCGCACCACTCCCAGGCGGATATGGCTGATGTCCAGCGACACCGCATAGGCAAACAAAAACAGCAGCACCACCGGCAGCACAAAGGCAATGAGGATGGCGGCCGGGTCCCGCAGTACCTGCCGGCTCTCTTTTACCACCAAGGCCCATAGCCGTTTGCCGCTCAGCATGCCTCGGCCTCCTCGATAAGCTTGATAAAGGCCGCTTCCATCGAATCGCTACCGGCCTGCTGGCGAAGCTGGTCGGGGCTGCCAAGGGCGATGATGTTGCCACGGTGCATCAGGGCTACCCGGTCGCAGTATTCGGCTTCGTCCATGAAATGGGTGGTTACCAGCACCGTTACCCCTTTTCGCACCAGACCGTTGATGTGGGTCCAGAATTCGCGGCGGGTCAAAGGGTCGACCCCTGAGGTGGGTTCGTCCAAAAAGAGGATGGGCGGGCTGTGCATCAAGGCGCAGGCCAGGGCCAGGCGCTGCTTGAACCCTAGCGACAGGGCGTCAGGGGCGCTGCCAAGGAGTGGCGCCAGTGAAAAGCAATCCACCATCTCGTCGATGCGCTTGGCGGCCGCCTTACCGGCAAGGCCGTACACCCCGGCGCTAAAACGCAGGTTCTGGGCCACCGACAACAAACCGTACAGGGAGAACTTCTGAGCCATGTAGCCGAGCTGGCTTTTGGCGGCGCTGGGGGCGCGGGCGAGGTCGATGCCCAGCACCCGGGCGGTGCCGGCGCTGGGTTTTAACAGCCCGCACAGCATCTTGAAGGTGGTGGATTTGCCGGCGCCGTTGGGGCCCAGCAGGCCAAAAATTTCCCCCTGGCGCACCGCAAAGGTACTGTCGGCGGTAGCCACGAAATCGCCAAAGCGGCGGCAAAGGTGCTCGCATTGCACCACCGGCGCCTCTTGGCGTGGCAGGGGCGAAAAAGTGTCGGCCAGGGCCGAATGGCCGCCGGGGCCGCCCCCTAGCAAATCCACAAAGGCATCTTCAAAGCGTGGCGCCACCGGGCTTAAGGTGCCGCCAAGGTCGCCAAGCGCCTCGGCGGTTTGCCCTTCGGCCAGCACCAGGCGCAGCGCTTCGCCTTCGATAACCCCGTCTCGCACCGCCGGCATTGCCAGGGCGCGGGCCAGGAGCTGGCGTTTGTCCTCGTCGGTTTTGCTGAGCCGAACGCAGCGCCCTTCAAGGCGGCCGGTCAGGCGGGCCGGCGGCCCTTGGAATACCAGCTCGCCTTCGCTTAGCAGCAGCACGTCTTCACAGCGCTCGGCTTCGTCGAGATAAGCCGTGGCCCACAGCACCGCCATGCCGTCGTCGGTGAGCGCCTTGACCATCCGCCACAGCTCCTGGCGGCTCACCGGGTCGACCCCAACCCCGGGTTCGTCCAGCAGCAACACCTTGGGGCTACCCATCAGGGCGCAGGCCAGCCCCAGCTTTTGTTTCATACCGCCGGAGAGCTTGCCGGCCAGGCGCGCGGTAAAGGGCGCCAGTTGGGTAAAGCTCAGCAGCTTGGCGATATCGGCTTGGCGGCTTTGGGGCGGCAGGGATTTGAGGTCGGCATAGAGATTGAGGTTCTCGATAACCGATAAATCTTCGTAAAGGCCAAAGCGCTGGGGCATGTAGCCCACCACTGTTGCCAGGTCGGTGGAAGCCAGCGGCTCCCTGCCTGCCACTGCCAAGGCGCCGCTGCTGGGGGCCAGCAGCCCTGCCATCAGCCGCAGCAAGGTGGTTTTGCCGGCGCCGTCGGGGCCCACCAGACCGGTCAGGCGGCCAGCGGCAATGTTTGCCGACAAGCCCTTCAAGGCGGCCTTGCCGCCAAAGGCCTTGCTTAGCTTGTCAAAGCGGACGGCGCTCATTACCGGGCCAGGGTGATGGTGACCGGCATGCCCTGTTGCAGGCCGTTGTCGCCGTGGCTGACCACGATGCGAAGCCGGTACACCAAGTCGGTGCGAAGCCCGGGGGTCTGCACCGATTTGGGGGTGAATTCGGCCCGGGGAGAGACAAAGCCCACCTGGCCGTCGAAGCTCTTGGCTGAGCTGTCGGTGCGGATGTGCACTTTGGTGCCGGGAGGCACCAGGCCCAGTTGGGCTTCCGAGACATAGGCGCGGATATACACAGGATCCCGTAGCGCCAGGTTATAAACCGGGCTGGCGGCACTAACCATGGCCCCCGGCTCTACCAGGCGGCTCAGTACCACCGCGTCTGATGGCGCTATCAGCCGGGTGTCCGCAAGGGCGGTGCTGGCTTGGTCGACCCTCGCCTTGGCGGCGGCAAGGTTGGCGGTGGCGGCGGCAATGTCTTCGCTGCGGGCCCCTTCTTGCAGCAACGACAGGTTGGCCTTGGCCGAGTCGCGGCTGGCGATGGCTTCGGCAAAGGCGTAGCGGGCGCTGTCCAGGGCCTGCTTGCTGGTAGAACCGCTTTGCTCAAGGCCTTGCTGGCGCTTGAGTTCGCGCTGGCGGTCAGCCAATGCCGCTTCTTTTTGTGCCAAGAGCGCCTGGGCCTGGGTTATTTCCTGGCGGCGGTTGCCGGCGGTTAGCTTGTCGAGCTCGGCCTTCGCTTGCTGCTGCTGGGCCTTGGCGGCGGCCAGGGCCTCGCGAAAGGGCTGGTCGTCAAGGGTGGCCACCTCTTGCCCGGCGCTGAGGCTATCGCCTTCTTGCAAGGCAAGGCTTGCCAGGCGCCCGCTTTGGCGAAAGGCCAGCGACAACTCGCGAATATCCACGTTGCCGTAGAGGGTCAGGGGGGCGTTTTGTGGCTGCTGGCTTCGGTACCAGCCGTAACCGGCCAGGGCCAATATCGCCAGGGCCAGCAGCAGGAGCAGCGGCTTTTTCATCACAGTTCTCCTTTTACCAAGAGGCGGATGTTCTGGTGCAGCAGCTGTTGGATGGCGGCCAGATCCGGCTGTTGTTGCCACCCCATATGGCGCGCTACCGCCTCCCTGGCAAAGCGCCACACCAGAATTTGCCCCAGCAGGCTGATGGCCAGCATGGCGTGGCCCTTGGCGTCGAGATCGCCTCGCAGCTCGGCCAACAGCCGGGTAAGGGCGCCCAGCATGGGCTGCATTAAACGCTCGAATAACAGCTCGAAGGCCTGGCTGGGGTTCTGCTGCTCGCGCAGGATCAGCTGGGCCCAGTATTCGGTTTGCGGGCTCAGCAGCAGCTCGCTCATCACGTTGCAGAGGTTATCCAAAAGCGGCAGGTACAGGGCCAGGCGGGCAGGGCGGTCAAGGTTGGCCGGGGCGTCGTCCACCACCTGGCGCAGTTTCTGGCCAAGGGGCGAGAGGTGCTGGCCAAGGCTTTGGCCTATGGCCTCGAACACCGCCAGATACAGCCCTTCTTTGTTGCCAAAGTGATAGCCAATCAGCGCCTGATTGACCCCGGCGGCGGTGGCAATGGCGCGGGTGCTGACCCCGTGAAAGCCCTGCTGGGCAAACACCTGGGTGGCGGTTTTAATGAGGGCGTCGCGGGTGTCGATGCCGCGGCTGGCGGTGTCTGGCATAAGTTAGTTAATCGATTGACTAAATTAATGCTCAAACTATAGACAGCAAAAAGCCCCGGCGCAACAACTGCGCCGGGGAAGCAACCAGCTACCACACTGGAAGACGTGAATTACTTACCGAAAGTGATGCTCCTGAGCACGCCGTCACGGCGGATAAGGCCGTGGAACAGCGCCGCCGCCATATGCCCCAGCACCAGCAGCAACAGGCTGTAGGCCAGCAAGGTGTGCAGGGGGCGAAGCACGGCGTAAAGGCTATTGGATTTAGCCACCAATGCCGGCAGTTCGATGCCGCCGCCCAAGGTTACCGGGTAGCCGCCGGCACTTAGCATCAGCCAGCCGATCATCGGCAGGGCCAGCATCAGGCCGTAGAGCAGCACATGGGAGAACTTTGCCACCAACTGCATAAAGAGCGGCATGTCGCTGGGCAGGGGCGGGGTGCGGGTACTGAGGCGCACTACCAGCCGCAAAATGGCCAACACCAAAATGGTGATGCCCAGAGGCTTGTGCAGGTCGTATAGCCAATCGCGATTGGCTACCGAGCTCACCATGCCGGCTCCCACAAACAGCATGGTGAAGATGGCCAGGGCCATCAGCCAGTGCAGCAGGCGAATAACAATATGAAATTGTTCTTTCATCATTTTTTCTCCAGCTTGGCCTGTTCACCAATGCGGCGGGTGAAGTCGTCGGAATACACGGCCGAACGGGCCGGCAGCAGCGGGTCGGCCGAGGGGCTCAGGCCGTCCGGCAGGATGGTGGGGTCGAAGTTGGTGTCGCGGCAGGCGCCGCTACTCTCTGGCTCGGTTTGGATCAGCACCAGGGTACCTACGTCGATATGCTGGCGATCGGCAGGCCAGGCCTTGGTGGCATCAACGATGGGGTCGCCGGGGTTGGCCACCTGCAATTGCAGCTGCCAGCTGACCGGGCCTTTTTTGAGGCGCTGGGTGATGTCGTCAAACAAAAAGTCAGGGCCAGCGTCTGCCGGCTGGGCGGCAAAAGGGGTTTGCGGCAGGAAGGACCAGCGCACAAAGTGATGCTCGCCATTGGCGTTGGTGGCTTCAAAGGCGTTGAGGCTGTTAAACGGCGTGCTGGCAAAGCTGTCGGAGCGCTTGTGGTTTTTGGCCCAGTCAAGGAAGGGCGCGCTCTCGGGGTGCGCCTTGAAGAAAGCGCCAATCTTGGCGCCATCGGGCTTGCCGGTGGCAGGATCTGGCTGCTGAAGTTGCATCAGGCGGTAAAAATCCTTGGGGTAGCTCAGTACAAACACCGGTGAAGACAGCATGGCCATACGCCACTGCTGGCCGGCGCCACCGTCAATCTTAAGGCCCAGGGCGCGGGGCGCCGCTTTGGCGTCATTGCCGTGGGGGTTGCCGCCGGGGAGCGAAAAGCGCCCGCTTACCGGGTAGCGGCCTTTCGCAAACACCGTGGCGCTGGAGATGGCCGAGCCCATGCCGTTGCCCTCGAAGTAACCACTGACACACAGGCCTTTGGTGTGGTTGCGCCGCTCACCGATGTTGTCGCCACCGTTGGCTTGCAATTGGTTGACGAACTTAGCCGGGGTTAGCCTTGATGGGCTCAGCCAGCCGGCCGAGTAGGCAAAAAAAGCTGCCGGCACCGCTACCGCCACGGCGATAATGGCCAGACGCAGCTTGGTGTTGGGAGTGTCCATGTGATGTCCTTGTGGTTAACTACTCAAGCAAGACGCCCGGGACTTTTTTTTATTCCACGGGAATAAAAAAAAGCGCCACACGTTTTATAAGCGTACTTAGTGGATGAACTCGGACATGAATGAACTGGATTCGGTCATTGTTGACCAACTGCCAAGCCTGAGGCGCTTCGCCCTGTCGCTGACCCGCACGCCCTATGACGCTGACGACCTGGTCCAGGCCACGGTGGAAAAAGCCATCCTCGGCTGGCACCAACGCCAGCAGGAAGGTGCGGTAAGGCCTTGGCTGTTCTCCATTCTTTATCGCCATTTTATCGACGGCCAGCGCCGCGCCGGCCGCTTTAAAAAGCTGATGCAGCTTTTTAGCGGTGATGAGGGCGAAACCGCCACCTTGGAGCAGCAACTGGAAGAGGACCACTCCCTGGCCCTTTTTGCGAAGCTTCCTGAGCAGCAGCGCAGCATTCTGGTGCTGGTGTCGGTAGAGGGCATGAGCTACCAGGAAGTGAGCGAGGCCCTTGATATTCCCATGGGTACCGTGATGTCGCGGTTGTCGCGGGCCCGCCAGGCCTATCGCCAGTTACTTGAAGAGGTTCCGGCCCAAAGCAATGCCAAGGGCCGGCTGAGGGTGATCCGATGAAACCGAGCGAAGAGCAGCTCCAGGCGTACCTGGACGACGAACTGGCCGCCACCGAGCGCGCCATGGTGGAAGACTACCTGGCCCGCAACCCCGAGGCGGCCGAGCAGCTGGCCCGCTACCGCCGCGACGCCGAGGTGCTGCGTAAGGGGTTAAAAGCCTTGCCTCAGGCTGCTAACCCGGCGCTGCACCCCTTTGCGGTGCGCCGGGAGCTCAAAGCCCGGCGCCGGCGCCGCTTTGCCACCGCCGCCACCCTGGTGCTGGCCCTGGGCGGTGGTTGGCTGGGTGGCAGCCAATGGCAAAGTCACCTTTATGCCAAGGCCACCTTGCCCATGAACGATGCGGTAGAGGCTTACCGGCTCTTTAGCCAGGCCCCTGGCGAGCGCATCAGCCAAGCCCAGTTGACGGCGCTGTTTAACGACCATTTCAAGGGTGCCAGCCTGCCGCCTGAGCTGAACAACTATGGCCTGAAACGGGTAAGCGCCGAGTTGATGGCCACCGCCGAGGGGCCGGCCGCCATGGTGCTGTATCGCAACGACGAAGGCCAAGCGCTGCTGTACTTTATCCGCCCGCCGGGGCCGCGCCATCACTTGCTGCCCAAGGGCCAGCGCCAAGACGGCGGCCTGTTGGCACGGTATTGGTCAGACAGCGATTTTAACTACGCCCTGGTCAGCCCCCACGACAGCCCGCTGGTGCCCAGCGGCCCCTTCGGCAGCATTTAATACAGGAACAGAGCGCGTACCTGCTGTAGCCCATCTTTGGGAGCCCTCAGTGCCACATGTGCCTCACTGCCGTTACCGCCCAGCGCGGTAACGGCTTTTTTGTCGGTTTCGCTGTAACTGGTAAAGACGAGGGCGCAGAGGTCGGCGGCGCAGCCGTAGTGATAATCCCCGGCGGTGTTGCCAAATTGGTGTTGAAAGGCATCGACTAGGGCGTCCAGGCGCTCGGCGGCGAGGCCATCAGCCAGAGCGTCTAGGTTATCGATAAAGTCCCCAAGGCGTGGCTCGGCCAGCAGCGCCTGAAGATGGCCGCCATTGGCTTTGCCCTTTTGGCCAAGGTACTCGCGAAGCGCCCCGCTGCTGTTGATATCCCAAAGCCCGGTGTGGGGGCGGGCGTTGGCTTGAAAATGGGCAGGCTTTAGCACCTGGGGCTCGCCGCCTGGGCGGCTTGGGGGCGGGGTGAAGGCACCTGGGGGTGCTGGCGGCGTATCGTCCGGCCATAGTTTGGCGCCAAGGGCGATAAAAAAGGCCACCAGGGCGGCAGGGTAGGCAAGGCGTGATAACAGCATCGGCAGCTCCTGTAGAGTGTGCCTGCTGTGACCGGGCGACGCGGCGCGAGTTTGGGGAAAGATGGTGCAGCTTTACCTAGCCTGCCACCTTGCGGGCGTAACTGCGGCACTCTGCAATGCAGCTTAAAATGCGCGGGTCCCGCTCGCGGCTCGCCAGGCACACCATGGAAATTTGCTGGGTCACCTGGCACTCGGGAGTCAGGGGAATAAGGCGGATTTTATTCTCGAACACCGCTTCGACTCGCCGTGGTAGCAGCGCCAAGCCCACCCCGGCGCTGACCATGGAAATAAGCGAGAAAATATCCGACACCTGCATCACCACATTGGGGGTCATGCCGGCCTTGTTAAAGGCACGGTAGCTGTCCTGGCTGGTGGCAAAGCCCTTGGCCAGGGTCACGAAGGTGGCGTCGTTGAGGTTATCAAGGTTGGTCTGGGGCAGGGCCTGTAAGGGCGAATCTGGCGGCACCGCCAGGCAGATATCGTCTTGGTAGAGGGGCAGGGTGATGAACTCCGGATCTTCAAAGCCGGGCTCCAGCGCCACCAGGATCACGTCCAGCTCCAGGGCCTTGAGCTTGGCAAAAAGCTGGGTGTTGGAGTCGAGGGTCAGCTCAATGTTGAGCTCGCCCTTGCGAAGCTTAAGGCCGGCAATAAGCTGCGGCACAGTGCCGAGGGTCAGCGAATAGAGCGCCCCCAACTTGAACTGGTTGGAATACACCCCGGCGGTTTCCCGCACCGCCTTGATGGCATCGTCGAGGGACGCCAGCACCTGCTGGCCTTGCTCGGCCAATACCTGGGCGCTGGGCAGCGGCACCAGCAAGCGCCCCTCCTGGCGAAACAGCGGGCATTTCAATGCCTCTTCCAGGGAATGGATGGCTCTGTGCACGCTCACCACGCTCAGCCCCAGCTGATCGGCCGCTTCCGCTAAGGTGCCGGTGCGCATAAAGGTCAGAAAAATATCGAGTTTTTTAAGTGTTATTCCGTCGTCCACGACGCCCCCAACAAAAAGGGCCGGTTGCCCGGCCCTTTGACTATCTGCTGCCAAGCCATGGCAGGCAATGGGACTTTAGTGGTGGCCGGTGATGGCCAGCATCGCCAGGAACAGTACCGACGGGCCCATCAGGCAGCCGGCGGCGGTGTAGAAGGCGGCGGTCAGGCAGCCGTAAGGCACCAGTTTCGGGTCGGTAGCGGCAAGGCCGGCTGCCACGCCGCTGGAGGTGCCCATCAGGCCGCCGAACAGCACGGCGGTGCGGGGGTTGTTAAGGCCGATGTACTTGGCCACAAAGGGGGTGGTGACCATCACCAGGATGGATTTAACCAAACCGGCGGCGATGGACAGCGCCATCACTTCCGAGCTGGCACCGATGGCGGCGCCGGTAACCGGGCCAACGATGTAGGTTACGGCGCCAGCGCCGATGGTGGTCAGGCTCACCGCGTCGGTATAGCCAAAGGCCATGGCCACCGCTACCCCGGCCACAAAGGAGGAAAGGACCCCCAGCAGCAGCGCCACCACCCCGGAGATGCCGGCTTTTTTCAGCTCCTGCACGTTAACCCCGAAGCCGGTGGCAACGATGGCAAAGTCCCGCAGCATGGTGCCGCCGACAATACCGATGCCAGAGAGCAGTGGCAGATCCATCAGGCCGTGCTTGCCGCCGCTGATAACGCCGCCGATGTAGGCCAGCACCAGGCCGCAAAGGATGGCGATGGCGCTGCCGTGGATGCGGCCGGAGGTGAGCTTGGCCGACAGCCAGTACGACAGCCACATGATAAGGCCGATAACCGCGAAGCCCACCACCATGCTGTAGGTGTTGGATACCTTAAGCAGTGCTTCAAACATGGCGGCTCTCCTCGGCGGTCAGGGGTTCGGTGGGGTCTTCGCTTCGACTTTCCCGCCCCCAGCGGTCCAGTACCGGCACCAGCGCAAAGCCAATTACCACCGCGGTTACGCCAGCGGTAATGGCCATTGGGCCACCGGTGAGAGCGCCGTAGACGTTTTGCTTGGCGGCCATGGCCACCACGACCGGGATGTAAATGGCACTGAAGAACTCGATGCCCTGTTCGCTTTTGATGTCCAGCACGCCGCGTTTTTGCAAGGCACTGCCCACCAAGACCAACAGCACCATGGCGATACCGACGCCGCCCACGTTGGCGGGTATCCCTATCAAGGTGCCAAGAACCTGGCCGATGGCCACACCCAGCAAGGTGCATACCGCCAGTAAGGTAACGCCGTAGATGATCATGTTGTTTCTCCGCTGTCGTCGTTTTTATGTGCCAGGGCGTACAGCTGACGCGCCCCGGTGTTGGCCTTCAGCCGCTGCATAAAAGCTGAAGGCTATCGAGCCGGGTGCTGTCTGCCCCGACGCAGTGCCCCTGCGGCATCACCCGGCGAAATAAGCCGGTGAGAGTGCCGCTGGGGGGCAGTTCGATGGCGGCTTGGATGCCGCGCTCGGCCAGCAGGCGGCTGGCATCGAGCCAGTGCACCTGCCGCGCCATGTTCATGGCCAAATCGTCCCGGATGGCGTCTTTGTCCCGCAGCAGTCGCGCCTTGCTGGCGCTGACATAGCCGATGCGGGGCGCCTGCATGCTTACCTTGTCCAAGGCGGATCTCAGTACCAGGGCCTGCTCGTCCAGCAGCGGGCAGTGCGACGGCACCGTGACACTCAGGGCCTGGCAATGGCCGCCTGCATTGGCAATCAGCGGCTTAAGGGCGTCCAGCTCGGCCCAAGAGCCTGAGAGCACGCACTGGTTGTCGGCATTGATATTGGCCAGATACAGCCCGTTGGAGTCTTGCTGGTCCAGCAGGGCTTGTACCTGGTAACGGTCCAGGCCCGTTACCGCCATCATGCCAAAGCCGCTGGGAAAGGCGTTTTGCATCAGGTCCCCGCGCAGGGCCACCAGTTGCAAAGCGTCTTCAAAAGCCAGGCTGTCGGCCAGCACCGCCGCCGGGAAGGCGCCGATGGAAAGCCCCAGCACAAAGCGCGGCTTGCAGCCTTCGCTCAGCAGGTAGCGGCCCCAGGCAACGCTACTTATCAAAAGCGACAACTGCACGTTGCGACTGTGGCCAAGGGCCTGGGGGCTGTCGAGGGCGCCGAGGGCCAGGCCCAGCACCGCCTCGGCGCTGGCAGCGACTGCTTGGGCGGCAGGATGCGCCGGCAGCTTTTGCAGCATGCCGGGGCGCTGGGCCCCCTGGCCTGGGCAGGTAAAGACGGCGCTCATGCCACCAACTCCTGCCAGGGCTGGCTGGTCAAAAGCGGCCCCTGGTCGGTTTTTAAAAGGACCTTGGTGCTGGGGCCTGCCCACTCGGCAAGCGCCACGGCGCCCCCCGGCAGAGCCAGCTGCACGTCGAGCTGGCAAGGGCCAAGGTTGAGCGCCTGCCAAAGCGCTTTGGCCTCGCTTCTTGCCAAAGGCCCCTGGCAGCGCAGCAGCAGGTCAAGGTCTGAGCTGTCGGTCAGCTGGCGGATGCCGCTTGCCAGTTCATACCCCAGGCTGCCGGTGATGCCCCACTGATAATCGCCAAGGAGCCCGGCTACCCGGTCAAGGGTTACCAGCACCGGGTGCTGGCCGCGAAGAGGGTGGCCGAACCAGCTTTTGTGGCGCACCAGATCAAAGGGCGTCAGGGCCTTTTCCACCGCGGCCTTGGGTACAAAGGCGCCCTGGCGCTCGGCCTTATTGCTGCCGCGAAGCCCCACCGGCACCAAGGTGGCGCTACTGGGGGCCCGGCGCACCACCACCGGGCCGGTAAGCGTATTGGCCCAGGGCGCCAGCTGCTCCCCGGCCGGCGCCAACAGGCTGCCGGGTTTCACCCACAACAAGTCGTGGGGCTGCCAGTTCATGACTCCAGCCCCCATTGCTGGCGCAGCAGCTGGCGCACTTTCTTGGAGGCTTGGCGGTTTTCGCCGTCCAGGCGGTGGGCAAGGCTGGTGCTGCCAAGGGCTTGCTGCTGGGCAGCGGCAAGGGCCGCGTTGACCTTTTCAAGGTCGCTGCCGCTGGGGGCCTCGGCGCTTGACACCTCAATGCGGCCGCTCAGCAGCCCCAAAGAGGCGTAGTTTTTAAGGTCGTAGGCCATGGGCGGGATGCTGGCGGCCAGGCGGTCCAAGTCTTCTTCGCTGCGCTGGGTGACCCTGGCCGCAGCGGCTTTGCCCATGGCGTGCACCATGACACCGGCATCGTCCAGGGCCAGGATGGCGTTGGCTTGGTAGCCGTGGGCCAAAAAGGCGCCGGACATGGCCTTGCCTACCAACAGCGCCAGCACCGGGTGCCCGGCCTGGCGGGCCTTGGCGTAGGCGCCGGCCGCGGCGGCCAGGGCCTGGTGAATACCCAGCGCCTCTTCGCGCCGCCCATAGGCTTGGCTGGGCACATCGACAATGGCCAGCAGGGTGCGCTTATCGCCGGTGGCTTCTTGCACCACCTTGGCCAGCGCCCAGCCTTCCAGCAGCCCCACTTCGCCATGGCGGGCGCGGGGGAAGGGGTTGGCGGCATCGGGGCGCACCAAAATGACCCGGCAGGGGCGGCCGGCCAGCTCGCCGTCGGCAACGCACACCGAGGGCACGGGGCCAGGCTTTTGCTGCATGTTCTGGGTCAGGGCGTCAAACCAGTGTTGGCCACGGCTCATGCTTGCACTCCTTTTAAAATGGCCCGGGCGCCGGCGGCGTCCAGCTGCTGGCTGTTGTCGAGTTCCAAAAGGGCCGGCAGGAAACGGTCAAAGGCGTCGCTACGCTGCACCTTGGGCAGGCCCTTTTTCAGGTAGTAACGCAGGGCGCTGGCAACGCTGCCTGTGCTCTCGCCGGTGCAGGCGTCAACCAGGCCGCCGGCCAGGCGCTGCTCGCCGCCAGAAAGGCTCCAGATAAAGGGGCGGTCGGCGGCGTTGTATTCGCCAATGCCCGCTTCTTGCTCGATAACCAGCGGGCCGTTAAGGCCCAGGCGCCCCTCGCGGGTCATGATGAGGTAGCTGCAAAGGCCAGCGGCGATGGACATGCCGCCAAAGCAGCCCACGGGCCCGGTGATAATGCCGATAACCGGCTGGTGGGCGCGAAGGGCAACAATGGCCGATTGAATTTCGGCGATGGCGGCCAGGCCCAGGTTGGCCTCTTGCAGGCGCACGCCGCCGGTTTCCAGCACCAGCACGGCAGCGGTGGGAATGCCCTTTTGGTTGTCTTCCAGGGCCAGCTCCAGGGCGCCGGCGATTTTGGCGCCGGCGACTTCGCCAAGGCTGCCGCCCTGAAAGCCCCCTTCGATGGCCGCTACCACGGCGCTTTGGCCGTCGATGCGGCCTTTGGCGATCACCACGCCGTCGTCAAACTGCGGCACTATGCCCTGGCGCTCAAGCCAGGGAGATGTGAGGCGGTCAAAGGGGCCTAGGAGTTCGCGAAAGCTGCCGTCATCGAGCAGCAATTTGGCCCGCTGGCGGGCGCTGGCGTCGGCAAAGTTATGCGACATGGTTAGCCTCCTCTTTGGCCAGTTCCAGGGCCTGCTCGATGCGCAGGCGAATCACTCCCGGGGTGGCGGCAAAGTCGTGAATGTCCATGCGCATGGCCGGCAGCGGCTGGCTTTGGGCGATGGCGCTCAGTATTTGTTGCCAGCGGCCGGGGTTGGCGCTGTTGCTGGTGATGTGGATCTGCGCCTTGGCATCGGTGGCCGGCTCAATCATCACTTCCAGGTCCCCTGAGGCAACGCAGCCTACCAGGGCCCGGCCCAGGGGCTGGTTGGTGGCGTCTTGGGTCAGTGCGAAGGTTTCCATTACCCCTCCTGTTCTGGGCAAAGCTTGTCGGTCAGCAAGGTGGCGGCCAGCAGATCGGCAGCGCCCCCGGCCGAGGCATTTAGGGCTAAAAGGGTGGCGTCCAGCCGTTTGAGGGCGCGCCTGCCAGCGAGGGTGCCGGCGCCGCCGGCGTCCAGCACGGCCTGGGCGCCTTGCTGCATGGCATCAAGGCCCTTGAGCCCGGCGCGGTGCAGCACGCAGGTGTCGCTGAGCGCCGTCATGATGGCCAAAAGGCTGTTAAGGCGAGCGGTCTGTTCGCTGTCGCCACGCGCGCGGCTTTGGCGAAGGGCCGGCAGGCCCTGGTCACGAATTTGTGGGAAACCGGCCTGGGCCTGGGCCCGGGCGCCGCCAAGCTTATAGCGGGCCATGGCCTGCTCGCCGTGGCTTGGGGGCAGGGCCGGGGAGAACGGGTCTGCCAGTTGGGCAAGGGTCCCGGCGCTTGCCAGCAGCGCTTCTGCCTGGGGAGCGTCAGGCGCGGCCAGCAGTAACCCCAAGGCCCAGATGGCGCCCTTGTGGGTATTGATGCCGCCGGTGGCGGCAAGCATGGCGCTTTCGGCCTCACGGCCTAAAAGGCCAAGGGCGGCGCGAAAATCTCCGTTGCGGGGGCCGGTTAGCGCCGCCATTTTTTCAAACCAGGGCTCAAGGGCGGCGGCGGAGCGGCGCATCAGCGCCAAGTCCATATCGCCATGGGCGCCGCTTGAGCGCCTGTCCACCAACGCCGGTTTGGGGGTGAGTTCGGCCTCGGCCAGCAAGGCCCAGCGGGCCAGGGCCGCTTTGTGCGCCGAAGGGGTGAGGGCGAGGGCTTTCATCACCAGCTCCGAAATTTGGCAGGGGGCTGATAGAGGCCGCCGGACCAGGCCTGCAGCTCGCTGATGCTCTTGGCGGCCAGTTTGTCGCGGGTGGCCTCCGAGCGTTTGATGCCCAAATCTTCCGGGTAGGCCACCAGCCCTTCGGCGCGAAGGCGTGCGGTCTCAACCGGGTCGCGGGCAAGGCCAATGGCGGTAATGCCCGCCACCGCCGCCACCATGGCCCGGCGCTCCTCTGGGGATTTGGCCAGATACAGGTAGGCAATGCCTTCTTCGGTGAGCACGTGGGTCACGTCGCTGGCGTAGATCATCACTGGCGCCAGGGGCATCTGGTAATCGCTGGCCATGGCGATGGCATCCAGCTCGGCCACCAGGGTGGGTTTGTTGGCGTCCTGGAAGGTCTCCACCATCTGCACCACCAGCTTTTTACCCTTGGTCAGGGGATTGGTGTCGGTGCGCATATCGAGCCACGCCGGGCTGGCGTGGCGGCGGCCGCCTGGGTCGTGGCCCATGTTGGGGGCGCCGCCAAAGCCTGCTACCCGGCCCCGGGTCACGGTTGAAGAGTTGCCATCGCCGTCCACCTGCAAGGTGGCGCCGATAAACATGTCCACTGCGTACTGGCCGGCCAACTGGCAAAAGGCGCGGTTGGAGCGCAAGGAGCCGTCGCTGCCGGTAAAGAAGATGTCGGGGCGGGCGGCCACGTAGTCTTCCATGCCCAGCTCAGTGCCAAAGCAGTGCACGCTTTCCACCCAGCCGCTTTCGATGGCGGGGATAAGGGTCGGGTGGGGGTTTAGGGTCCAGTTGCGGCAAATTTTGCCTTTGAGGCCCAGCTCTTCGCCGTAGGTGGGCAGCAACAGCTCGATGGCGGCGGTGTTAAAGCCGATGCCGTGGTTCAACGATTGCACCTGGTGGCGGGCGTAGATGCCTTTTAGGGCCATCATCGCCATCAGTACGTGCACGTCGGTAATAAGGCGCGGGTCGCGGGTAAAGAGCGGCTCGATATAAAAGGGCTTGTCGGCCAGCACGATAAAATCGACCCAGCTGGCGGGGATATCCACTCGTGGCAGGTCGCTTACATCGTCAACGATTTCATTAACCTGGAAGATAACGATGCCGTCTTTAAAGGCGGCGGCTTCCACTAGCGCCGGGGTGTCTTCGGTAGATGGCCCGGTGTAGATATTGCCGGCCCGGTCGGCTTTAAAGCCGGCCAGCAGCGCCATCCTGGGGGTGAGGTCCACAAAGAGCCGGGCGTAAAGTTCGATATAGGTGTGGATGGCGCCCACTTCCAAGAGGCCGTCTTCCATCAGCTGGCCGATGCGAAGGCTCTGGGGGCCGGAGAAGGAAAAGTCCAGTTTGCGGGCCACGCCGTTTTCAAACAAATCCAGGTGCTCGGGGCGGCCGACGCTTGGCATCACCATGTGCAGGTCGTGGATTTTGCTGCTGTCCACCTGGCCTAGGGAGCGGGAGAGAAAATCGGCCTGCTTCTGGTTGTTGCCTTCCAGCACCACTTTGTCGCCCGGTTCGAGCAGCAATTCCAGGGCCTCGACAATGCGGGCGGTGGGGATTTCCTTACCGGTGGCGAGCGATTCAAGCTGGCTTATGCGCCGGGCTTTGTCCTGGCGGCGGCTGCACCAGTTGCGTTGGGTATCGGCCTGCATGGCGGCTCCTCGTCATAGCGTTTACGTCAACGTTATGGTGAGGTTGCCAGGCTATCAATGAACTTTAGTGTTTAATCATTACCCTGAGAGTAATGAACCCGAGGTAAGCCAGCAGCAAGGCCCTGGCTGTGGGCTTTGGGGGGTAAATGTTGGCTTTGCGGCGACGGCTTTTTCCATTCCAGCAAGGCTAGGGCCAAAGCCAATGACAGCAGAAAAACCACCAGGGCATAACAGAGGATCCGTTTGATGCTCGGCATGGTGCCCTTGTTGTTGTGAGTGAGTGGGGTCACGCATTTTCCGCACTCAATCGCTGCGGTCAACGGCAAGTTCGGGGAAATTTGGCGCAATAATGGCGACAAATGTGCAACTGGCCTTGGCTGGCGGTTTGTCTTTTGCCAGCAGGCATTGGCCGCATTGTGTTGGGCGCCGTCCCGCTTTACAGTAACGTATATCGTATACCGTTTTGTGAGGTGGAAGTCCGGTGAGAAATTTCGTCTTTAAAGGCCTGTCAGGCCTGCTGCTGGCCATGGCCAGCCAGGTTCAGGCCGCCCCTAGCGCTGCTGACATCAACGCCAGTCTGGATCTGCGTGAGCATTGGATTGGCTTGACCCGGGATATCGTGTTTCCTGCCCAGTGGATGCCGGGCAGCCACGATTTTTATTACCGCAAGACGGTCGCCGGCGGCTACGACTTTGTGATGGAAAACGCCGAGACCGGCCAAACCCGCCCGGCCTTTGACAAGGCCATTGTTGCCAAGGGCCTCACCGCCGCCTTGGGCAAAACCGTCACGCCCTTGCAGCTGCCCATCAAGCATTTCAGCCTAAGTGATGGCCGCATCGATTTTGATATCGACTACGAGCCCTGGCATTGCAGCCTGAAAGTGGCCCAGTGTGAAGCCGGCAGCTGGCCGGGCCGCCCCTCGGGCTTTGGGGTGGTGCGTGACCTGCGCTTCCCGGCCGACAACCACCTGCGCGCCGCTCCCAACGGTAAGCTAAGCGCCATGGTCGAGGGCCACAACCTGGTGCTGGTCGATAAAGACGGCCACAAGCGCATCCTCAGCCAAGACGGCAGCGCCGGTAACTTCTACGATCCCGAGACCATTGCGTGGTCCCCCGATTCCAAGCACATCGTGCTGTACCGGGTGCGCCCCGGTTATGCCCGCTTTGTGACCCGGGTGCTCTCTTCCCCCACCGACCAACTGCAACCCAAGGTAGTGAAACAGCTCTACCCCAAACCGGGCGACGCCATCGACATCGAACAGCCGGTGCTCTTTGAGGTGGCAACCGGCAAGGAAACCGTGATTGATAACGCCCTGTTTCCCAACCCCTACCAGCTCACCGACCTGCGCTGGCGAAAAGACGGCAACAGCTTTGCCTTTCGCTACAACCAGCGCGGCTTTCAAGCGGCCCGGGTAATTGAAGTGAGCACCGCCACCGGCAAGGCCCGCGCCGTGGTGAATGAAACCGCCAAAACCTTTATCTACCAGGACCGGGAATTCGGCCATGACGTGAATGGCCTCGCTAAAGAGTTCATCTGGCTGTCCGAGCGTGACGGCTGGGCCCATCTCTACCTCTACGACGGCCGCACCGGCAAGGTGAAAAACCGTATCACCAAAGGCGACTGGCCGGTACGGGAAGTGGTGAAGGTGGACGATGCCAAGCGCCAGATCTGGTTTGCTGCCAGCGGCATGCACCAAGGGGAAGACCCTTACTTTGTGCACTACTACCGCATCGATTTTGACGGCTCAAACCTCACCGAGCTGACCAAGGCGCCAGCCAACCATCACCTGGCCTTCTCGGACGACATGCAGTACTACGTGGACGTTTATTCGCGGGTAGACCTTCCCAATATCGCCGAGCTCCATAAAGCCGATGGCAGCCTGGTGCGCACCATCGCCAAAGGCGACATCTCCAAACTGCTGGCGGCGGGTTTCAAATTCCCAGAGCCTTTCGTGGCCAAGGGCCGCGACGGCAAAACCGATATTTACGGGCTCATCGTCAAGCCCCTGAACTTTGACCCGAACAAACGCTACCCGGTGATTGAGAACATCTACGCCGGCCCCCACGACAGCTTTGTGCCCAAGGATTTTTGGCCCTTTGGCTACCACAGCGGTGGCGACAAGGTGATTGGCATGCAGTCGCTGGCCAACCTCGGCTTTATCGTGGTGCAGATTGACGGCATGGGCACCGCCAACCGCTCCAAAGCCTTTCAGGACGTGGCCTGGAAGAACCTTGGCGATTCCGGCTTCCCTGACCGCATCCTCTGGCACCAGGCGGCCGCCAAAAAGTATCCCTGGTATGACATTGCCAAGGGCGTGGGCATTTACGGCGGCTCGGCTGGTGGCCAAAGCACCCTGAGCGCCCTGGTGTTCCACCCCGAGTTCTATAGCGTTGGCGTGGCCTATGCCGGTTGCTATGACAACCGTATGGACAAGATCAGCTGGAACGAGCAGTGGATGGGCTGGCCGGTGGACGACAGCTACAAAAAAGCCTCGGCGGTGGAACATGCCGCCAATCTCAAGGGCAACGTATTGATTGTCTTTGGCGAGCAAGACAGCAATGTTGACCCGTCCTCGTCCTTGCAACTGGTCAATGCCCTCATCAAGGCTGGTAAAGACTTTGATCTGCTGGAAGTACCCGGCGGCGAGCACTCGGCGGGCCGCTCCACCGGCCCCACCCGCTACGCCTGGCGCCGCCAGTTCGACTTCTTCCTCAATCACCTCAAGGGCGAAGCGACGCCGGATTGGAACAAGCACTAAAAAAGGCCCCGCAAGGGGCCTTTTTGCAGGTACATCGCGCTGTTACAAGCCCAACTCGGACAAACCGGGGTGGTCGTCAGGGCGCCGCCCGAGCGGCCAGTGAAATAGCCGCTCGGATGGGCTTATCGGCAGATCGTTGATACAGGCAAAACGTCTTGCCATCAGGCCTTGCTCATTGAATTCCCAGTTTTCGTTACCGTAGGAGCGGAACCAGTTGCCGGCTTCGTCATGCCATTCGTAGGCGTAACGTACGGCGATGCGGTTGTCGGTGAATGCCCACAGTTCCTTGATGAGCCGGTAATCCAGCTCTTTAGCCCATTTACGGGCCAAAAAGGCCTTGGCTTCGGTTCGGCTGCTGGCGAACTCGGCACGGTTGCGCCAGCGAGTGTCCTCGGTGTAGGCCAAAGACACCTTTTCAGGGTCGCGGCTGTTCCAGCCGTCTTCGGCCAGACGGATCTTCTCGATGGCACTTTCCCGGGTAAAGGGCGGCAAAGGTGGCCTTGATGCAGATTTCTCAGTCATGGTGGCGCTCCTGGTTGGCGGCCGTGCTGCTCTGGGAGTGACCACCAAACCCGCTTTGAAACCAATGCCAGAGTCGTAGCAGCCCATGCCCTTGTGGCTCGGTGGCCGGCTCCGGGCCGTGAAGCTCGCTGCCGTAGTCGCCGTACGGCGAATAAAACATTATCTCGTACTGGGATTCCACCAGCAGGATCGGTGCATCGTAATAGGGTCTCATGGGGGGCTCCTTATAAATCCAGAACAAGGGGGGGGCCGTTATCTTCGCCCTTGGCCGGCACGGCGCAGCAGATCAGCACCTCACCGTTTGGGGGCATTTGTGCCGGTGGATTGGGGTAGTGCACTTGGCCACTTAGCAGGCGGGTACGGCAGGTACCACAGGAGCCGCCCCTACAGCTGAAGTCCGGATTGAGGCCGCTGCTCTCGGACAACTCCAGCAAGGAGCCGCTGTCAGGCTGCCATCTGGCTTCTTTTTTCGAGGCCGAAAACATCACAGGCACCGCCTCGGTGGCGGCCGGCGGCTGAACCAGCACGGCGCCCTTGCCATCGGTATGGCGGCGCAGGCTGGAAGGGCCAAAAGCCTCGGCGTGGATACGGCAATCGTCCATACCCATGGCCCGCAGGCCGTCGTAAACGCCCTGGGTGTAAGGGCCGGGGCCACAGAGGTAGAAGTCGTAGTCGTCAAAGGGCAGCACCGCTTTGAGGTGATCCATACTCAGGCGCCCGACATGGTCGAATGCCTCACCCACTGTGGCCTCCGGCTCGGGTTCGCTAAGCAGCCGAACGACCTTGAATACACCCTGGCTGCCGGCCACCAGGTCGTCCAGCTCCTGGAGAAAGGGCAGCTGCGCCAGGCTGCGGGCGCTGTGAAAGAGGTAGACCCGTCTTGGCTCGGCTCTTTGGGCATTGCGGGCCAGGGCCTCGCGGGCCATAGACAGCAGCGGTGTGATGCCGATACCGCCAGCCAGCAGCACCAAGGGCCGGGACGACTCGACGTCGATGTAAAAGTTGCCTTCGGGGGCTCGGGTTTGCAGCACACTGCCGGCCACGATGGCATCGTGCAAAAAGCTCGACGCCAGGCCCTCGCGCTTGACGCTGATGCGCAAGAACTCGTCCGCCGGCGCACAAGACAGGCTATAAGTGCGCACCACCGCCTTGTCCTGTCCGGGTACTGCCAGGCGCAGGGCCAAATGCTGGCCGGGGGCGAAGTCCGGTAAGGCAGCGCCCTGGGGAGCGAGATAAAAAGAGCGGATCTGCTCGGCTTCGTCCTGCACCGCCATCACTTTCATGTCTTGCCATTGCTGGCTGGTGGACTGCAACCTGGCCTTGGCATCCAAATAAGTGCCGGTTTCCAGGCTGTAGGGCGAGTACGCTTCAAAACGCCAACGCAGTGCCAGGGCGGCAGGACGACGCACCATTTTATCGACATGCACTTTCCACAGCCGCTCGGCTCCGGAAAATACCTCCACTTCCGGTCCTTCCAGTACCAACTCGGTGTGGCCACTAATTTGCAGCAGATCGCCGCTGACAAAATCAATGAATACCAAGCCAGCTTTGGGGTTGACGGCCAGGTTGCCCAGGGTGTTGAAGAACTTGTTACCCGAGTAATCGGGGATGATCAGGGTGTTGCCCTCTACACCGACAAAACCGGACTGGCCGCCCCGGTGGGAAACATCAACTGAGCGGCCGCCGCCCGGGTGGTCCACATAGCTGGCGACAAACAGTGTGTCGGCGGTAGCGATAAAGGCGGCTGCGGCGCTGTCGAGCTGGCTGTGATGCTCGGCAATGCTTTGCTCGGCTTGGCTTGGCGGTACGGCCTCCATTTCACGCAATTGGATGTATTGGGGGCAGTTACCGTAAGAATGCTCGACCTTGACCATCAAAGCGTCCCCGTCCAGAGCCTGAACGTGGCCGTTGATACGGTTTCGCCTGCGGCTATGCAACTCGATACCCAATAACCCCAACGCCCGCCCTGGGCCGATACCTGGCGCGGCCGGATCGCTTGGCGCAGGCCGGCTGGCGATGCGCAGTTGCTGAGGGTTAGGGGAGGTAACAAAACCCGGCTTCCCCTCCAGTAAGGTCGCCCAGGGGTAGCCTTTATCGTCCACCGCACCTACCACCATGAACGGCAATTGATGATAAAAGTCGCGGTGCTGGTCGGGCATGAAATCGCGGATTACCCGCTGACCTATATCGTCCATGCGCTCGGAGACACCTACTTTCTCCTGGAGCAGTTTTTCCCCTTGATGCCAAGGTGAGGAGGCTAGCTTAGATAAGTTGTCCATGGCGCGTTTCCCCTGAGAGAGAAAGGGCCGCAGCGGCGACCCAGACCGGTGTTAGAGGCTTTGCAGGCCGACAGCAGTTTTCTGCATCGGCACGAAATCAGGCAGGGCTTCGATACGTTTTAGCCAGGCCCGAACATGGGGGTAGTCTGACAGCGACACGTTGCCTTCGGGAGCGTGGGCAATGTAGGCGTATGCCGCGATGTCGGCGATGGTGGCCTCGTTCCCCACGAGGAAGGCGCTTTGCCCTAGCTCCTGCTCCAGTACGTTAAGCAGGCTGTGAGATTGTGCGATGAGGTCAGGGGCATGGTATGGGGCACCAAAAACAGTCACCAGACGGGCGCGAGCTGGGCCATAGGCTATCTGCCCCGCAACCACCGACATCCAGCGCTGGGTTTTGGCGGCGGCCACCGGCTCTTCTGGCAGCCATTTGCCTTTGCCGTAGCGCTTGGCCAGATACACCAAAATGGCGTTGGAATCTGCCAGTACTGTGCCGTTATCGTCGATAACCGGTACCTGGCCAAAGCTGTTGAGTGCCAAGAACTCGGGCTGTTTATGGGCGCCCTTGGCTAAATCGACATTGATGATTTCAGTGTGCTGCCCCAGCAAAGACAACATCAGCTCGACACGATGAGAATGGCCGGACAGGGGATGGCGATAAAGTTTGATGGCGTTGGTCATGGCATGGCTCCTTTTGAGGTCAGATGTCAGGGCCGGATTGGCGCGCTGATGGGATTCATACTGATCCTCGAGCCGGGATTGGAGAACGGCTAAGAATAACAATCCACTATTTCACCTCCTGAAAGAATGGCCAGAGTCAAGGAGGCTCATTGTGGTGTTATGGCCGGGTGGGCCCGCATCAGCGGCAGTACAAAATCGATAAAGGAGCGTATCCGTGCCGCCGCTTTGCGGCCTTCGCGGTAAACCAGGTATACGGGGCGGGCAGGTTCGGTTGACCCAGCCAAAAGTTCAACCAGCAGCCCTTGTTGAAGCTCATGGTAAACCTCGTGGCTTGAAAAACGGCCGATGCCTAGCCCCTCTTTAACGGCACTGATGGCCCCTTGCTGAGTTGTGCAGGACAAAATGGGCCGGCACTTAAGCTGTGCAAGCTCGGGGATGCGCCAGTCCAGCTGCTGGGAGTAGGCCCGGGACTGCACCAGAGGGTGCAGGGCGACCTGCTCCAGGCTCTTGGGTGTGCCGTGTTTCGCCAAATAAGCAGGGGTGGCGCAAAAAAGTGGGCGTACTTGGCCTAGGGGCAGGGCAAAGGCCGATGAATCGGGCTGCGCCCCCAGGGTTACGGCCAGGTCGATCCCCTGTTCGTGGAGGTTGACTGGGGTCTCGACGCAACGCAGTGACAAATTCATCTTGGGATAGGCTTTTAGGTACTCAAGCAGGACCGGCAAAAAAAGTTGCTGTGCCATTATCAGCGGCATCGCCAGGATCAGTTGGCCGCTGGCTTCTCCATGTATGCCTTTGGCTGAATCGGCCGCCGAGATAGTGGCGTCAAGGATATGGGCGCAGCGTTCGGCAAAGGCTTTCCCTGCTTTGGTCAACACTATGCCCCGGGTGCTGCGCTCAGCAAAAGTTGCGCCTAGGCGCCGCTCCAGGTTGCCAAGGGCGCGGCTGACTGTCGCCTCCGATAATGCCAAGGTCCGCGCCGCGCCAGCGAGGCTGTCGGTTTGGCTGATTGCCCTGAAAATCGTCATTTCCTGGAACCGGTCCACGTTCAGCTCCTGCCCTGTAATTGCAGAGCCGGGTTGGCCTTGAGTGCCGCCACACAGTGGTCGACAAAGGTGGTTACCTTTGCCGGCAGCATTCGCCCGCCTTGATAGAAGAGTCTTATGGGCAGGGGCGGCGTTTCAAACTCATCCAGAACAATTTCCAACTCGCCAGCTGCCACCTTGTCCGCCACCTGATAGGACAGCACCCTAGTAAAGCCCCAGCCCAGGCTGGCCGCGTTAATGGCCGCCTGATTGGAGTTAACCACCAACCGGGACTGGGGGTGAAAACTCAAGGTGCCCTGGCCGGTTTGGAACTGCCATTCGGTAAGCAGGGCGCTTGCCGAGGATTGCACTACCGGTGCATCGATGAGGTCGCTGGGGCGAGCAGGACGCGTGCGGCGGTCAAGGAAGGACGGCGCGGCACAGATAACCGGCCGGATATGGCCCACCGTTACTGCGCACATGCCGCCGTCAGGCAGGTTGCCGATACGAAAGGCCACGTCGACCCCCTCATCGATGAGGTTGACTACCCGGTCGACCAGCATGGCGTTGATGTTAACCTCAGAATGCTTGGCCAAGTACTGTGCCATCAACGGAACCACATAAAGTTCGCCAAAGAGCACTGGCGCCGTGACCAGCAACTGGCCGCAAGCCTTGGTTTGGTTACCGGCTGCCAGTTCTTCTGCCTCATGGAGCTCGCTCAGAATGCGTTTGCAGTCTTCCACATAACGCCGGCCGGCATCGGTGAGGCGAACACTGCGGGTGGTGCGGGCCAGCAACAATATACCGAGTCGGCTTTCCATGGCTGAAATGGCCCTGGTGACGCTGGGCGCAGACATCCCCAACCGCTGCGCTGCGGCGCTGAAACTTTCCTGCTCCGACACCGCGATAAGCACCTGCATTTCTTGAAACCTATCCACACCTTCCCCTTGGTCACGTCAGCTTGGGCAATGCCCTTGGTGGCGCTGGGCGCAACGGCCGCCTGTGTAGCTGAGCGGTCGATGGGCTTAAGCGAAACCTTGGCCTTTGGGTGCCAGATCGGCACTGGTATTGAAAACCATACCGCTTTTTTACCCCGGAATAACTGTTTTGCCTTCAACCGGTTGCCTCAGCTCCACCGGCCCCACCCGCTACGCCTGGCGCCGCCAGTTCGACTTCTTCCTCAATCACCTCAAGGGTGAAGCGACGCCGGATTGGAATAAGCACTAAAAAAGGCCCCGAAAGGGGCCTTTTTTATCCGTCGGTGGAGCGGGTAAGGGCTTGCCACTCCTCAAAACTGGCGCCAAGGCTTGCCAGCTTTTGCTGCACCAGGGCCAGGGCATCGCTGCCCAGTAGCAAGTGGGCCGGGGGCTTGGGGTGGCGGATAAGCGCGAGGATAGCCTCGGCGGCCTTTTGCGGGTCGCCCAATTGCTTGCCGCTTTTTTGCTGGCGGGCCTGGCGCACCGGGTCAAAGAGGGCGTCGTAATCGCTGATGGCGCGCTCGCTTCGCACCATGGAGCGGCCGGCCCAGTCGGTGCGAAAGGAGCCCGGCGCCACGGCGGTCACGGCAATGTTAAAGCCGGTCAGCTCTTGGCTCAGGGTCTCGCTAAAGGCCTCCAGGGCGAACTTGCTGGCACAGTAATCGCTGATACCGGGCATGGTGATAAAGCCGCCCATGGAGGTGATGTTGATGATGTGCCCGGCGCGGCGCGCCCGAAAGCGCGGTACCAGCGCCTTCATCATCGCCACTGCGCCCCAGACGTTCACGTCGAACTGGTGGCGCATTTGCTCCAGGCTGGCTTCTTCAAAGATGCCCTCGTGGCCGTAGCCGGCGTTATTGACCAGCACGTCGATGGCGCCATGGCGCGCCTCAAGCTCGGCCACCAGGGCCGGGATGCGGGCAAAGTCGGTAACGTCCAGCAAGGCGCCATGGGCGCGCCCTGGCGCCAGGGCGGCAAAGCTATCAAGGGCGGCTTGGCTGCGCACTGTGCCCAGCACCTTGTGGCCAGCTTTCAGGGCCTTTTGGGCCAAGGCTTGGCCAAAGCCGCTGCTCACGCCGGTAATCAGTAAGGTTTTCATGTTGCGCTCCTTAAAATCCAGGGGCGTCCAGCATGCCGGTAGTTAAGGCCGATGATGAGACCCGTTGCTCTGCCGTCCTTGCCTAAAACTCTGGGTTTTTGGTTGTTATGGTGGTGATTGGCCAGATATGCTGCATAATCCTCGCCATGACCGACTTAAGCCTTATCCCGCTGCTGGCCGAGCTGGCGCCCCTTGAGGGCTATAACCTGACGCCCCTGGATGACGTGCGCCTGCTGCGCTCCAACCGCCCCCTGGCTCGCACCCCGGTGCTTTACGACCCAGGCATTGTCTTTGTGCTGCAAGGCACCAAGCGCGGCTTTTTTGGCGACCAGGTGTATCTCTATGACGCTGAGCACTACCTGGCGGTGTCGGTGCCGGTGCCCTTTACCATGGAAACCGACGCCAGCGCCGATGCGCCGCTGCTGGCTATTTATATGCACCTGGATTTACCGGTGGTGGCCGAGCTGTTGCTGCAAATGCTGCAAGGGGGCGCGAGCTTTGACCACCCGCCGACCGGCATGCAATCAACGCCCCTTGATGGCACTTTGCGCCTGTCTTTGCTGCGGCTGCTCAAAGCCCTTCGCAGCCCCCTGGAGGCAAAGCTGTTGGGGCCGGGGCTGGTGCGGGAGATTTACTTTCATGTGCTGGCCGGGGAGCAGGGCGGCCAGCTGCGCTCGGCGCTGACCCAGCAAGGGGCATTTGGCCAAATCTCCCAGGCCCTTCGCCATATCCATGGCCATTTTGCCGAGCACCTAGAGGTGGCAGCGCTCGCCGGCCTTGCCGGTATGAGCCATGCCACCTTTCACAGCCACTTTCGCGCCGTTACCCAAACCTCGCCCATGCAGTACTTAAAATCCATTCGCCTGCATCAGGCGCGGCTACTGATGGTGCGCGAAGGGGTAAACGCCGCTGCGGCCGCCATTGCCGTGGGGTACGAGAGCCCGTCGCAGTTCAGCCGCGAGTTTAAAAGGCTGTTTGCGTTAACGCCCCAGCAGGAGGCGCGGCGGCTGCGCCAGGCTTTTGCCTTGCCGCCCAAGGCGGCGGGAGACTTTATTGCCTCGCACTGAGCATCAAAAAAGCCGCCCGCGGGCGGCTTTTTATCAGCGGTAGTCGACAACCTGGTAGCTGCCGGCGGGAGGCGCCGAGACATACTCGTAACGCTCGCCGCGCTGCTTGTAGTAGACGTTATCAACGATGGCGTAAGTCACCCCGGCCAGCACCGCAAAGGTGGCAATGTTGGCGAGATCGCTGCGGTGGTAGTAACGGTGGCGGGGCGCCGGGCCACGGTGATGGTAACCCTCTCGCACTACTATCACCCGGTCGCGGCTGTAGTGGTGGCCGCCGCGGTCCCAGCGGTCATGGTTGTCATGGCGCTGGTGGTGGTCGTGACCGCGGCCTTTGTCATGGCCGTGGCCATTGCCGTTGCCATGGGCATAGGCTCCCATGGGAGCCAGGATAAAGGCGGCGATGGCAAGACTGGTTGTTATCTTTTTCATGGCGGTTTCCTCCGTCTTCGGACTGCTGCCAAGGTAAAAGCCCCCGCCAAAAGGGGCTCTGAACATTGTGCAGAAAGTTTGCAAGATATTGATTTTTGGTTACGGATAAGCAACCGGCTTCAGGGTGCTGTCAGCTTAAGAAGCGGTTTTGGGGCCAAAAGCGCCACGACCAGCCGCCCCTTATCGCCGCCCAGCGGTAGGATTGTTAGCCGCCAACAGCTTAGAATCGATGCTTTAACGCAGTTTCGTGGCGAGATACGCCAATAAAACATAACAATCACAAGGTGGGATGGATGAAGAGCAGAGTCTCGATGCTGGGAGTTGGCGTGTCGCTGGCCCTGGTAACCCTGGGCGCCAGCGCGGTAACAAAAGACGATTACGCCAGGGCGGAGAAATTCCTCAGTTATAAAACCCAGCCGCTGGTGGACCACGATGTGCGCAGCGCCCACTGGTTTAACGACCGCCAGTTCTGGTTTGTCGACACCGACCACGAGGTGAAAACCTACCTGCGCATGGATGTGGCCAGCCTCAAGCCCGAGCCCCTTTTCGACCAGAAAAAGCTGGCCAAGGCCATTGATAAGGTGCGCGCCAAAGCCGCTGCCGAAGACAAAAAAGCCAAAGACAAACCCAAGGCCCTGGACGCCAGCAAGCTGGCCATCTCCGATATCCGCCTGCCAACAGACGGCCATATCCAGCTGACCCTCGAAGGCGATGTTTACAGCTGCGATTACCCCGCCCTCAAAGCCTGCCAAAGCGGTGAGCTCAGTGCGCTGTTGGCCGGTAACAAAGACAAGGCCGACATTACCAAGCTGCACGGCGTCACCTCGCCAGATGGCAAGAAAGTGGCCTTTATCCGCGACTGGAACCTCTGGGAGCATGACATTGCCAGTGGCAAGGAGCGCCAGCTCACCACCGATGGCGTAACCGATTTTGGCTACGCCACCGACAACTCCGGCTGGATGCACTCAGAGCAAGCGGTGCTGGTGTGGTCCCCTGATTCCAAGCGCATCGCCACCTACCAGCAAGATCAGCGCAAGGTTGCCGATTTTGTGCTGGCCAGCGCCGAGCTGGGTAATCCCAAGATTGAGAAATGGAAGTACCCCTTCGCCGGTGACGAGCATGTGTTCATGCTGCGCCGGGTGGTGATTGACGTGGCCAAAGCCAAGGTGGTGCCGCTGCAAATGGACGCGGACTATCGCCGCTCCACCCTTTGCGACGATGTCAGCTGCCACGGCCACGGCGCCTGGGACGACGTGCAATGGGCCGCCGACAGCAAGAGCCTGGCTTTTGTTTCCACCTCCCGTGACCACAAACACGAGTGGGTGCGCATTGCCAACCCCGACACCGGCGCCATCTTCACCTCTTTTGAAGAGTCGGTACCCACTTACTTTGAAAGCGGCGTCAAAGGCGTGAGCTGGCGTTATCTCTCGGCCAGCCAGCAAATTCTCTGGTACTCCGAGCGCAGCGACTGGGGCAACCTGTATCTCTATGACATTAAATCCGGCAAGCTGATTAACCCGGTCACCAGCGGCCAAGGCCCGGTGGTGGATGTTAAACACCTGGACGCCAACCAGCGGGAAGTCTGGTTTACTGCCGTCGGCCGGGAAAAGGGGGTTAACCCTTACTATCGCCAGTTCTACAAGGCGCCGCTGGACGGTGGCCAACCGCAGTTGCTGACCCCGGAAGTGGCTGACCACAGCATCAGCGTCTCTGAAGATGGCAGCTATTTTGTCGACAGCTACTCCACCCCCACCACCCCGGCGGTAACGGTGCTACGCTCGGCAAAGGACGGCAAAGTGCTGGCGACGCTGGCCAAAGCGGATATCTCCCGCCTCAAAGCCGCTGGCTGGGTAGCGCCGGAGCAAATCACCGTGACCGGCCGTGACGGCAAAACCACCCTCTACGGGTTGATGTTCAAACCGACGAACTTTGACCCCAGCAAGAAGTACCCCATCATCGATTACGTCTATCCCGGCCCGCAAACCGGCTCGGTGCGGGGCCGCAGCTTCCTGGCTGCTCGCGCTGACCACCAGGCCCTGGCGGAGCTTGGCTTTATCGTGGTGGCCATCGACGGCATGGGCACCCCTTGGCGCTCTAAATCCTTCCACGACACCTGGTATGGCGACATGGGCGACAACACCTTGCCGGATCAGGTGAAAGCTGTGAAGGAGCTGGGCGCCAAATACCAGTGGATAGACATGAGCCGCATCGGCATCTGGGGCCACTCCGGTGGCGGCAACACCACCGCCGATGCCATGTTCCGCTACCCGGATTTCTTCAAGGTGGGTTGGGCCGAGTCCGGCAACCACGACAACCGCATCTATGAGGCGGACTGGGGTGAGCGCTACCAGGGCCTGCTGGTGAAAAACGCCGACGGCACCACCAGCTACGACAACCAATCCAACCCGGCGCTGGTGAAAAACCTCAAAGGTAAGTTGATGCTCACCTACGGCACCCTGGACGACAACGTACCGCCCCAGAACACCCAGGTGGTGATTGAGGCCCTTATCAAGGCCAACAAGAAGTTCGACATGATGGCCATTCCCAATGCCCGCCATGCTTACGGCTACGCCACGCCTTACATTACCAAGGCGCGCTGGGATTACTTTATCGAGCACCTGGCTGGCGGCACCAGTGGCGACTACCCCCTCAAAGCCTGGCCCTGGTACTAAGGGCAATACAGAAAAGCCGGCCTTTTGGCCGGTTTTTTTATGCTGTTGCCCAGCAAGCTTGAAAGTGACAAAAAGCGGGCAATACAAAAGCGATTGCTAATAAGATTTGATCTCATCTTTTACAAAGATGATAATCATGCGCATTTCCTGCTGCAGTCTTAAGGCGTAACCGTGAAGCAACGCTCCCTCACTCTTCTCCCGATAGCCCTTGGTGTTCAACTGGCCCTCAGTGGCGGCGCCTTTGCGGCCGACAAAGCCAAAGACGGCGACAACGACGTGGAAACCATCACCGTTACCGCCAGCGCTGACGCCAGTGCCGACGGCCTTATCGGCGCTTACGCCGGCGGCCAGGTGGCCCGTGGCCAAAAAGCCGGCCTGCTGGGCACCACCGACTACATGGACAGCCCCTTTAGCGGCCTGGCCTTTACCGACCAGTACATGAAGGACATCCAGGCCCAGGGCATTGGCGATGTCATTCAAAACGACCCTGGTGTGCGGGTGGCGCGCGGTTTTGGCAACTTCCAGGAAAGCTACTTTATCCGCGGCTTTACCCTTTCTTCTGACGAAATCGCCTACAACGGCCTTTATGGGGTGCTGCCGCGCCAATACGTGGCGGCGGAGCTGATTGAGCGGGTTGAAGTGCTGCGCGGAGCCAGCGCCTTTTTGAATGGCATGGCCCCCGGTGGCGGCGCCATCGGCGGCAGCATCAACCTGGTGCCCAAGCGCGCCAGTAACGACGAGAAAACCGACATCACCCTCGGCTTTAACGACCAGGGCCAGGGCTACGGCTCGGCCGATGTCAGCCGCCGCTTCGGCAGCGACGGCCAGCACGGCATCCGGGTTAACGTTGCCCACCGTGACGGTGACACCGGCGTAGACGGCGAGAAGGAAAAAACCGACCTGGCTTCACTGGGTTATGACTGGCGCGGCGAGCGGGCCCGGGTGTCGGCCGATGCCACCTTCCAGGAGCACAAGCTGTACGGCGGCCGCCCCAACGTGACCTTGTCTGGCACCAGCGACGTACCGGCGCCGCCCAAGGCCGACGCCAACTACGCCCAGGACTGGACCCACTCCAACGAGAAAGACTGGTTCGGCACCCTGCGCGGTGAATACGATCTGAGTGACAACATCACTGCCTGGGCGGCGGTGGGTGGCCGTTACTCCAAAGAAGACAACTCCCTGGCCAACCTCTATGTCACCGACAGCCAAAGCGGCGCGGCCAACACCTACCGGGCCGACAACGCCCGTGAAGATACGGTGTACAGCGGCGAAGTGGGGGTGCGCGGCCATTTTGATACCGGCCCTGTCAGCCATAAATGGGTGGTTGCCGGCTCCTATTACGATCTGGACTCCAAAAACGCCTACGCCTGGAGCAGCTACCTGGGCCTGGCCACCAACCTGTACCACCCGGTGCAGCTGGCCCGCCCCATCACCGACGGCTTTACCGGCGGTGACATGAGCGACCCAAGAACCACCAGCACCACTAAGCTGCCGAGCCTGGCTTTCTCCGACACTCTGGGCTTTTGGGACGACAAACTGCTGCTGACCTTAGGTGGCCGCTACCAGCATATGGATCTGCGCAGCTACGCCTACGGCACTGCCGACCAGACCAGCAAGTACAGCAAGTCGCGCTTCTCGCCCTCGGCCGGGCTGGTGTACAAGGCCACTGATGCTGTCTCCCTGTATGCCAACTACATCGAGGCCTTGGCCCAGGGCGATACCGCCGGTACCACTACCTTGAACCCCGGCACCATGCTGTCGCCTTATGTCTCCAAGCAAAAAGAGCTGGGGGTGAAGGTCGATACCGGTAGCCTGGGCGGTACCTTTGCGGTCTTTACCACCTCCAAGCCCGGCGGTTATGTCAACGAGCAGAACATCTTTGGTGAATACGGCAAGGACCGCCATCGCGGCGCCGAGTTGACCGTCTTTGGCGAGCCGGTTGAAGGGCTGCGGGTTCTGGGCGGGGTAACCTACCTTGATGCCAAGCAAAAGGATGTCAAAATCGCCGCCAACGAAGGCAACCGGGTGATTGGTACCGCCAAGTGGCAGGGTAACCTTGGCCTGCAATGGGACCTGCCCTGGGTCTATGGCCTGAGCCTGGATATGCAAGCCATCAGCACCGGCGCCCGTTATGCCGATGCCGCCAACACCCTGGAAGTGGCTGGCTGGACCCGCTATGACCTTGGCGCCAAATACGGCACCACGGTGATGAACCACGACGTGACCTTCCACGCCCGCCTGGAAAACCTCACCGACAAAGAATACTGGGCCTCAGTGGGTGGCTACCCCGGCAATGGTTACCTGGTGCAGGGCGCGCCCCGCACCTTTAGCCTGAGCGCCAGCATGGCGTTTTGATAAAGGGGCTTAGGCCCCTTTTTTAATACCCGGAGGCGGCCCTAGTGGCCGCTTTTTTTGTCAGCCTTTGTAGACCTGTCCAAGAGAGCGACTTTGTCACACCGTATTTTTCATCAGTTGTAAGCGTATTACTAATGACTGAATTTTAACCGTGCCTGCCTGGGGCTTCGGGATGCCCGGGCCATCATCTCAATGGAGAATCGGTTATGAAAAGGACCTTGCTTTGGGGGGCTGCCTTGTTTGGCGCCATCTTTACGGTGGCCGCCCCTGCCGCCAACTTTGTACCTTATGGCAGCTATCAGCGCAGCTGCACCAATATCAGCGTGTCGGGAGACAGCCTGAGCGCCAGCTGCACCACCCTCTCTGGCAGCCAGCTAAAAACCACCCTGGTTGAGCTGGGCCAGTGCATGAATTCCATCACCCACTACGGCGATATTGCCAACCTCAACGGCAGCCTGGTGTGCATGCCGGACTTACCCAAGGTGGTGGCGGGCTTTGAGTTTCCCCGTGCCGAGAGCGAGATAAACAGCTGGGTATACGGCAGTGACAACACCGCTATGTATCGCCACGGCTGGGGCATTTGGGCGGGGCTGACCCACTATGTGGGCACTGTTGGCGGCGCCGAACTGCGGGCCTTTGAAACCTGGGATACCCCGGATAACATGCTCTACGCCATAGGCCAGGCCAGTAAGGCCAAAACCAAAATGCTGGGTAGCGAGGTGCGAAAAGCACAGGGGCTGCGCCTGCAACTGCCGCACCAGTTTCGTAACACCGCCAAGGCCAAGGGCGATTTAAAGCTGCTGCTAAAAGAGTGGCAATCAGCCAAAGCGGCCACCTCGGCCGACACCAATATCTTTGTGTCGGTGGCTTATAACCCGCCGGCGTCCAGCCATGCGGTATCCAACAAGCTCTTTTATGCCAGCACCCTGAAGAACTACATCAAAGAGGGTTATAAGGAGATCCCCAATTTCCCGGCCAACGCCATCACCATCAAGCCGGTGTATAAGGTGATCACCCAAAGCAAGGTGGTAGACGGTATCTACACCTTCCCCGGCTGGCCCGGCACCCCAGACCCGGCCCGCACCTTCCCCGAAAGTGATTGGGCCAACTGCGTTTATGTGGCGGTCAAAGGCACCGGCAAGGGCGGCAACAGCATCGACCCAAGCTGCGCCAACCCCAATGCCAGCAACACCTTCTACCTGAATAACTTCATCCACCAGACCATCAGCAAGGACGACGCCGCTTACCTCAACAGCCAGTTGGGGCTGACCGCCAAGGCCGGGGATATCGCCATTTTGGTGGGCATGCATGTCACCACCCGCGAGATAAAACGCTGGGCCTGGCAAACCTTCTGGTGGTCGGCCGATGCCAACAGCCCGAAACTGCCAAGCTCAGATACCATTGCCAAGCTGCGGCCCAAGGAGCTGGATGAAGCCGCCGGCCATTACGCCATGAGCCTTGCCTATCAGATGGTGTCGCCGGCCCAGCCCATTAACGGCGGCGCCAGTGAAGGGGAGTCGGTTATCGCCTACAACCCCCACCTGGAAGCGGGCTTTGACCCTGGCGTCTTTCAAATTTTGAAAGCCGTGACCAAGTCGCCCAGCGCGGTGCAGATGAACCAGTACGGGGTGCAAACCAACTGCATGACCTGCCACAACCTGGCCCTGTATTCCCCCAGCACCGATTACCAGGCCGACAACGGCGCCAACCGGGAGCGGCCCTACGGCACCGACTATTACATGAGCCTGGACGACACCACCTTTGACGGCGTACTGCGCCTCGATTTTGCCTGGTCCATCCTCGGTTCTTTGGATACCGACAAGTAAAAAGCAGCGCCCCAAGGGCCTGACAGATAATGCCGCACGATAGTGCGGCTTTTTTGTGGCCCGGGTTTAGGGCAAAGTAGTCAGCTTTGCAATAAAACCTCCCGGGCAACGGTCTTGGAGGTAAGCCCTGGCCCCGAACCTGGCCAGCCATGACGACCAAAAGGAGCCTGTATGGTCTTTAAAAGCGCCCGTGTGGCCTTGTTATCCGCCCTTTTTGTGGGACAGGCCATGGCGGCCAGTACCAGCGAACTGCCAGCCCCCGTTAAGGCCCTGACCGAGCGCGGCCTGGAAGTGGTGGGCACCTTTGCCGCCCCTGGCGGCCTCACCGGTTATGCCGGTACCGTGCAAGGCCAGCCCATCGCGGTGTATCTCACTTCCGACGGCAAGCATGTGGTGGTGGGTAACCTGCTGGACGAGCACGGCAAGGACTTGACCTCGGCGCCCCTGGACAAGCTGGTTAATGGCCCCCGCAACGAAGCAGCCTGGAAAAAACTCCCCGAAAGCGGCTGGGTACGTGACGGCAAGGAAGATGCGCCGCGCATCATCTACATGTTCGACGACCCCGAATGCCCCTACTGCCATAAATTCTGGAAGGAAGCCCGCCCCTGGGTGGATGCCGGCAAGGTACAAATTCGCCACGTGATGGTAGGCATCATCACCCGCAACAGCCCGGACGAAGCAGCGGTTATTCTTGCTTCCAAAGATCCTGCGGCGCTGCTGGCCAAGCACGAGCAAAACTACCGCGGCGAAGGCAAAAACCAACTGGATGCCAGCAAGGTGCCCCAGTCTGCCCACGACAAGGTGCAGGCCAATGCCGAGCTGATGCAGGAGCTGGGCCTGAGCGCCACTCCGGCCATCTTCTATCAAAAACCGGACGGCTCCATCGGCCTGCTCTCCGGCGCCCCGCAAGGGCCGCTGATGGAAGAGGTGATGGGCGGCCCGATGCCCAAAGGCAAATAAGCCAAAGCCCGGCAGCGCCGGGCTTTTTTGTGCCTGTTTGGCAAGACTTTTAAAACGATAGTGACAATAGGGTAAAACCCTCACACCCCGCCAAACGAGCGGCGGCGCCGCTTGCAGCCATTACTACCCTAAAAGGCAACGCAGCTTTCGGTTATGGGCAGTTGTTAGTGCAAAAACAGAGGCATACCTTCTGTCCTGCAAATAAGCAGGCGCCGTGCCCCGGGCTGGAGAATACTCAAAGCTTGGCACCGCGCATTCCTAACCTGGAGACATACCATGACCCGCAAGATCCCTATCGAGCGATACAGGAACATCGGTATCAGTGCTCACATTGATGCCGGTAAAACCACCACCACAGAGCGCATTCTGTTTTACACCGGGATCAGTCACAAGATAGGCGAAGTGCACGAAGGCTCCGCCGTCATGGACTGGATGGCCCAGGAACAGGAACGCGGTATCACTATTACCTCGGCGGCCACCACTACCTCGTGGAAGGGCATGGCCGGTAATTTTGACGAGCACCGCATCAACATCATCGACACCCCCGGCCACGTGGATTTCACCATCGAGGTGGAACGCTCCATGCGGGTGCTGGACGGCGCGGTGATGGTGTACGACGCCGTGGGCGGCGTGCAGCCGCAATCGGAAACCGTCTGGCGCCAGGCCAATAAATACCGGGTGCCGCGCATTGCCTTTGTCAACAAGATGGACCGCATCGGTGCCAACTTTCTAAGGGTGCAAAAGCAGATAGCCGAGCGCCTCAAAGGCCAGGCCGTGCCCATCCAGCTGCCCCTGGGAGCCGAGGACGAGTTTCACGGCGTTATCGACTTGGTGAAGATGCAGGCTATCTACTGGGACGATGCCAGCCAGGGTGTGACGTTCAGCTACCAGGACATCCCTGCCGAGATGCAGGCCGATGCCGAGCATTGGCGCGAGCAGATGGTAGAGGCCGCCGCCGAAGGCTCAGCAGAGCTTTTGGACAAATACCTGGCCGGTGAGGCCCTTAGCGAAGCCGAGATCAAAGCCGGGCTCAGGGCGCGCACCATCAACAATGAAATAGTGCCGATGCTGGCCGGTAGCGCCTATAAAAACCGTGGCGTGCAGGCGCTTTTGGACGCGGTGGTGGAATATCTGCCGTCGCCGCTGGACGTGCCGGCCATTAACGGCCACGACATGGACGATGTGGAAGCCGAGCGCCACCCCAGTGACGACGAGCCCTTCTCGGCGCTCGCCTTTAAGATAATGACCGACCCTTTTGTCGGCCAGCTGACCTTCTTTAGGGTGTACTCCGGTGTCGCCAAAACCGGCGATATGGTGTTCAACCCCACCAAGGGCCAGCGTGAGCGTTTGGGGCGCATCCTGCAGATGCACGCCAACAGCCGCCAGGAGATAAAAGAAGTGCACGCCGGGGAAATTGCCGCCGCCGTGGGCCTCAAAAGCGTCACCACGGGGGACACCCTGAGTGACCCTAACAAACTGATTGTGCTTGAGAAGATGACCTTTCCCGAGCCGGTGATTGCCCAGGCCATCGAGCCCAAGACCAAGACCGACCAGGAGAAAATGGGCCTGGCCCTTGGCCGCCTGGCTCAGGAAGACCCGTCCTTTAGGGTCTACACCGACGAGGAATCGGGCCAGACCATCATCGCCGGTATGGGCGAGCTGCACCTGGACATAATCGTTGACCGTATGCGCCGCGAGTTTGGCGTCGAGGCCAACGTTGGTAAGCCCCAGGTGGCGTACCGCGAGACCATACAGGCGCCGGTGGCCGATGTGGAAGGCAAGTTCGTCAAACAATCGGGCGGGCGCGGCCAGTATGGCCATGTGGTGCTGAACATTGAGCCTTTACCCGAAGGCGGCGGCTACCAGTTTGTAGACGCCATCAAGGGCGGGGTGGTGCCACGGGAATACATCCCGGCGGTGGACAAAGGCATCCAGGAAACCCTTGGCACCGGTGTGCTGGCGGGCTTTCCGGTGGTGGATGTCAAAGTCACCCTGGTAGACGGCTCCTACCACGACGTGGACTCTAACGAGAACGCCTTTCGTACCGCTGCCTCCATGGCCTTTAAGGACGGTATGCGAAAAGCAAGGCCGGTACTGCTGGAGCCGATGATGGACGTGGAAGTGGAAACCCCTGAGGAGTTTATGGGTAACGTGATTGGCGATCTCACTTCCCGGCGCGGGGTGATGCAGGGCATGGACGACATTCCCGGCGGCACCAAGCAAATCAAGGCGCTGGTGCCATTGTCGGAGATGTTCGGCTATTCCACCTCGCTGCGTTCCCTAACCCAGGGCCGCGCCACCTTCAGCATGGAGTTCAAGCACTATGCCGGTGCGCCCCAGCAGGTGCTGGATGAGGTGCTCAAAGGCTAAAATCCCAAAGGGGTAAGGGCAGAGCCCTTACCCCTTTTTTTATCCGGCGATGGGCTCGGCCCTTGCCTGCTGGCGCAGCAGCTGTGGCGAGAGGCCAAAACTGCGCACAAACACTTCCCGCATATGGCGCCGGTCCCGAAAACCGGTCTCCCGGGCCACCACATCCAGGCTGTGGCGGCTTTTTTCTATCATTAGCCGCGCCGCTTCCAGGCGCAGCAGCTCAATGCCTTTGGCCGGTGTCCTACCGGTTTCCTCCCTGAAAATACGGCTGAACTGGCGGGGGCTTAAATGCACCGCTGCTGCTAAGTCGTCCACCGTCAAAGGTTGGCGCAGGTGGTTGCGGGCGTAATCGAGGGCACTTTGAATGCGGTCTGATTTGGGGGAAAGGGCCAGCATCTGTGAATGTTGGCTTTGGCCGCCGGCCCGTTTTTGGTTCATCACCAGCAGGTGGGCAACAGAGCGGGCCACGTCGTTGCCAAGGTCTTTTTCCACCATGGCCAGGGCCATGTCCAGGCCTGAGGTCATGCCGGCTGAGGTCCAGATATGGCCATCGATGATGTAGATGCGGTTGGCATCCATGGCGATGTTTGGGAACTGCTGCTGCATGATGTCTGCCAGGGCCCAGTGGGTGGTGGCGCGGCGCCCGTCAAGCAGCCCAGCCTGGGCCAGGAAGTAGGCGCCGGTACAGATGGCGGCAAGGCGCCGGGTCTGGCCGCTGGCCTTGCGTAAAAAGTGGCTGCGCTCCACCACCTCGGGCAGCAAGTGCGGGTCGTTGACACCGGTAACCACCCAGGTGTCGGCCTGAACGTCCTGCCCGCTAAGGGGCCGGGTCTCTACCCCCACAGCGAGGGATGAGGGAACGCTGCCCCCTTCAAGGGAATAAAGGCTTATCTGGTAGAAAGGCTCGCCGGCAACCTTGTTGGCAAATTCAAAAACCGCCTGGGCCGAGAGCGAGAGGATCTGAAACCCCGGCTCGACGATAAAAGCTACCTTGTGCATGTCTGTCTTTCCTGAGCCAAGTTGCCATCACCCTATACGAGGGGTAAAACCTTGGCCACCTTGTGTGGCCAAGAACGGGTTATTGCAAGGGGATGGGGTTATCCACCAGGGACTGGTTGAACTGGTTAATCAGTGCATGTTCGTTGCTGCCCGGGTTGTCACGGATGGGGGCGATGCTTTGCACCAGTACCTCGATGTTGCCCTCGGCAAGGCCGGCCAGGGTTTCACGGACAAAGGCGTCCAACGGCATGGCGCGCGGGTCGCCGCTTTTATAAATCAGGTCGGTATCCACCCAGGGCGGCGCTATCTCAATCACCTTCACCGAGCTGTCTCGCAGGGCAAAGCGCTGGGACAGGGTGTAGGAATGCACGGCGGCTTTGGTGGCGGAGTACAAGGCGTTGTTAGCCAGGGGCAGGAACGCCACCACCGAGCTGTTGTTGATAAGGTAAGCCTGGGGCTGGGTTTTGAGGTGTTCGATAAAGGCGGCGCTGATGCGGGCCGGGCCCAGCAGGTTGGTATCCACCATGGCGACCAGTTGCTCGTCGTCAAACTGCCCTTGGGACGGGTCGTCAAAGGGCATGACCCCAGCGTTGTTCAGCACCGCATTGAGCTTGGGGTAACGGGCGATAAGGTCTTTTGCTACCGCCGCTATCTGGGCCGGATCGGTAACATCCAGTTCCACGTAATCCATTCCCGGGTTGGCGGCGGTGACCTCTTGTAGCAAGGCCTTGCGGCGCCCGGAGATGATCACCTGGTTACCGGCCTGGTGAAACTGCTCGGCCAGCGCCCGGCCAATGCCGGAGGTACCACCGGTGATGAAGATAGTGTTGCCTGACATATTCATGGGATTTCCTCTTAAGTGTCTTTAACGGAATTAGTGAGTGTTGGTGTAACGGCTGGCGGGGCTGTTGCTGCCGAGGTTTGGCAACATGGCTTGGCGGGCCTGCTCATAGGCGTCCCACAAGGCGGCGTCGTGCAGGGAGGGGATGGTCACTTGCTCGTTACGGTCAAAGCCCACCAGCGCGGCATCCACCATGGCTTCGGCGCTCATCACGATTTGCGGGTCAAGGTGCTCGATGGGCAGGCCACCGGTCGCCCAAAAATCGGTGGCGGTGGCGCCGGGCAGCACTGCCTGCACCTGCACGCCTTTGCCGCCCAGCTCATGGTGCAACGAGGTGCTGAAGGCATGGACATACGCCTTGGAGCCGCCGTAAACGCCGTTAAGGATCTCGGGGCCGATGCTGACGATAGAAGAAATGTTGATGATGGCGCCCAGGCCTCGCTTGGCGAGCCCCGGCGTAACGGCGTAGGTGAGGCGGGTCAGCGCGGTGACGTTAAGGGCGATCATGCTGTCCATCTGCTCGATATCGCTATCAAGGAGCGGGGTGTGGGTACCGACCCCGGCGTTGTTGACCAGCAGGGTGATGCTGGCGTCTTGGCGCAGGGCGTCTTCCACGGCATGAAGGTCACCAGGGTTGGCCAGATCGGCCGCTATCACCTCGACACTTTGGCCGGTCTCATCGCTGATGCGTTTGGCCAGGGCATTGAGGCGGTCTCGGCTGCGGGCAACCAAGATCAGGTTGTAGCCACGTTTGGCCAGGCGGTCGGCATAGATGGCGCCGATACCGGATGAAGCGCCAGTGATGACAGCTGTCCCCAACTCTTTGTTACTCATGATGTTTCTCCTGATTAAATGCGCTGTGTGCAGTTCAGGTTTTCATCATAGGAGGGAGTGGGGTGTCCGAAATGTCGTTTATGGTTATGATTTCAGACATCTTGCGTCTGAAACAAAAAAGCCCGGCTTGGCCGGGCTTTTCTTATCAGGGTTTGGCAAGTTGCCAGAGCGCTTCACTGGCCTCGACCCCTTTAAAGCCGCCGGCCAGGGGCTCTTGGGTGAGCAGGGTGAGCCGATGGCTGGCGCCGTAGTGGCTGGCCACTTCCTGGGGCATTACCGCAAAGGGCGGGCCTTTGAGCGCGCTTTGGTCGTATTCCATGGTGATAAGGAGCTGCGGGGCGCCGGCGCTTAGCGTCTTTAACTGGCGCACATAATCGGCGCGCATGGCAGCGGGCATGGCCACCAGCGCGGCCCTGTCGTACACCCAATCCACCTGACCAAGTAGCGCCGGGGTGAGGGCGAAAATATCCCCTACCCACACATCCAGCATCGGCCCCTGGTAGTGACTCAGGGCGCCGTGGCGCGACACTGTTGGCGCCAGTTTTAGGTCGTCAAACAGCGCTTTGACGGCGGTCTCGCTCAGCTCGGCGCCAGCCACCGGGTAGCCTTTTGCCAGCAGCCAGGCGATGTCGCGGGTCTTGCCGCAAAGGGGCACGAACAGGCGGCTGCCGGCAGGGGGCTTAACCTGGTCAAAGTGGGCGGCCAGCAGCGGGTTGACATCATTTTGGTGAAACCCGGTCTCGCCTTTGGCCCATTTTTGGTGCCAAAAATCTGCTTCCATGGTGGCCTCTTCAAGCATTGTCAGAGCCGCCAAGGCTACCAGTTAAGGGCGCCTGACGGTTAAGGCGCGGCAGAAAAAAGTGTCAGCGGTTTACGTCCACCACCAGCCGGCCACGAACCTTGCCATCGAGCAGGGCCTGAGCCTTGCTGACCGCTTCGCCAAGGATGATTTCTTCGGTGATGGCGGCAAGCTTTGCAGGGTCTAAGTCCTTTGCCAGCCGCTGCCAGGCAATCAGGCGCTCGGCCTTGGGGCGGGTGACGCTGTTGATGCCTAAAAGGCTCACCCCACGCAGGATAAAGGGCGCCACAGTGGCGGGCAGATCCATGCCTTGGGCAAGACCACAAGCCGCCACCAGGCCGTCACTTTGGGTTGCGGCGCAGGCGTTGGCGAGGGTATGGCTGCCCACCGAGTCTACCACCGCAGCAAAACGCTCTTTGGCTAGCGGCTTGCCGGGCTCGCTCAGCTCGCGCCTGTCGACGATGTGGCTGGCGCCAAGGGCCTTTAAGCCATCGGCCAGTACCGGGCGGCCGGTGGCGGCGGTAACCTGATAACCGAGCTTGGCTAAAAGGGCGATGGCGACGCTGCCCACGCCGCCGTTGGCGCCGGTCACCAGCACTTCGCCTTTACTTGGGGTCAGGCCGTGGCGCTCAAGGGCGAGGATGCAAAGCATGGCGGTGTAGCCGGCGGTGCCGATGGCCATGGCCTGGCGGCTATCAAAGGCCTCGGGCAGGGGCACCAACCAGTCGCCGCTCACCGAGGCCTTTTGGGACAGCCCGCCCCAGTGCTGTTCGCCAACCCCCCAGCCGTTCAGCACCACCTTGTCGCCGGTCTTGAAATCCGGGTGCTGGCTGTGGCAGACGGTGCCGGCAAAGTCGATACCCGGCACCATGGGAAAGCGGCGCACCACCGGGCTGGTGCCACAAATGGCCAGGGCGTCTTTGTAGTTGAGGGTGCTGTGGCTGATATCCACCTGCACGTCCCCTTGGGGCAGGGCGCTTTCGTCCAGGCTTTGCAGATTGCAGCGGTAACCTTGCTGGTCTTTTTCGACAACCAATGCGTTGAACATGTTAACTCCGTGACTGTGGCAGACCGGCCATAAAGCCGTTGATAAAGGTGTTCAGAGGGGCCGCCGAGCGGCTTAGGCGAGCGCGCAGCACGGCGCCCTCCCAACCTATCCAGAAAAAGGCGGCAAGCTCTTGGGTGTCGGCGTTTTCGGCCAAGGCGCCTTCTGTTTTGGCACGTTCCAGGCACTGGGCCAGGCGGCGCTGCCAGCCGGTCAACACCGCTTCTAAGCGCTCACGAAAAGGCGCCGGCAACAAGGTAACCTCCTGGCCGAGGTTGCCCACCAGGCAACCGCGCTCAAAGTGGTATCTGACCATGCCGGCCTTGGCCTCTTCGGCAAAGTCGGTGAGCCTTGCAAGGGCCGGGCGGGCAGGGTTGGTCAGGCATTTATCCAGCAGGTGGCAAAAGAAGGCGTCGTAGCTGTCCAGCACCGCCAGGCCGTAGGCCTCCTTGCTGGCAAAGTAGTAGTAAAAAGAGCCTTTGGGCACGGCTACCGAGCGCAAAATGGCGTCAAGGCCGGTGGCGCTAAAGCCTTGGCTGGTATAGGTTTCGATACCGGCCCTTAGCAAGTCGGCTTTGATTTGCTCGGGGCTTCGGTCCTGGCGGGGCGGGCGGCCCCGGCGTTTGGGTTGGGTCGGATTTTCCATGGAAAATTAATTTAGACCAACCGTCTATTAAATGGCAAGGTAAAAGCCCTGCCGGTTATCTGGCAGGCATGAAAGCCAAGCAGGAGGTGCCATGAAATCCCAGTTGCTGTCGCGTCTCGGTATGACAGTGCCCATTATCCAAGCGCCCATGGTGGGGGTGTCTACGGCCCGGCTGGCGGCGGCGGTGTCGAACGCCGGTGGCCTTGGCAGCATTGGCGCCGGTGCCAGCACTGCCGAACAGGCCAGGGCGCAAATCGCCGAGGTGCGGGTCCTCACTGACAAGCCTTTTAACCTCAACCTGTTTTGCCATCAGCCGGCCCAGGCCGACCCGCTGCGAGAGGCGGCCTGGCTGGCGCACCTGGCCCCCTTCTTTGCCGAATTGGGCGCCAAGGCGCCCGCGGCCATTGGCGAGATTTATCAAAGCTTTGTAGGCGACGAGGCGATGCTCGCCATGCTGCTGGAAGAAAAGCCGGCGGTGGTGAGCTTTCATTTTGGCCTGCCGCCGCAAGGGGCCATTGACGCCCTGAAAAAGGCCGGTATCACCTTGCTGGCCACCGCCACCAATCTGGCAGAAGCCAAGCAGATTGAAGCGGCCGGTATTGATGCCATCGTTGCCCAAGGGGTAGAAGCCGGTGGCCACCGGGGCGTATTTAACCCTGTTGATGACGATGAAATTGGCACCCTGGCGCTGGTCAGGCAGCTTACCCAGGCCTGCCAAGTGCCGGTTATGGCCGCTGGCGGCATTATGGACGGCGCCGGTATTCGCGCCGCCATGGCGCTTGGGGCGCAAGGGGTGCAGCTGGGCACCGCCTTTATTCTTTGCCCCGAATCGGCGGCTAACGACGCCTACCGCGCCGCCATGAAAAGCGAGCGCGCCCTGCATACCGCCATTACCAGCAATATCTCCGGCCGCCCGGCCCGGGGCCTACCTAACCGCTTTTACCAGCCGCTTGATGATTTAGCGCCAGCGCTGCCGGATTACCCCATCGCCTATGACGCCGGTAAAGCCCTGGTAGCGGCCGCCAAAGCCTCAGGAAGTGAGGATTTTGCGGTGCAGTGGGCCGGGCAGGGGGCGCCACTGGCCCGCGCCCTGCCAGCCGCCGAGCTGATCGCGCTATTGATGAGCGAGTTATGAAAAAGCGGCCCTGAGGCCGCTTTTTTAGGTCGATTCTTTAGCGCCTTTGGGCAGCACCGGTTTGGGCGCCACAAAGTGCTCAACCTTGGGAGGCTGCTCGCCAATGTGAAAGGCCAGCATGTTCTTTTGCAGATCTTGGTCGGAGCGAGTTGCCCTGTGGTGCTGGCGAAGGTGTTCAAGCCAGGATTGGACCAAAAAATACTCAAGGTAGCGGCCAGGCTTGGCGGTGTCTTCGAACAATCCCCAAGCGTAGGCGCCGTCGCGCTGGCGGTGGCGGCGAAGGTCTTGGGCGGCGCGGCAAAAATCGGCGCCCTTGGCCGGGTCGATTAAATACTCGACGGTGATCATCACCGGGCCTTGGTCTTCATCTACCTGGGCTTCCACCACCGGCTCTGGCCAGTGCATGGACGGCGCCAAATCGAGGCTGGCACCTACCTGCAACTTATTGCGCCAGGTCAGGGGAATGGCCAGCAAGGCTCCACAGGCGGCGATGGTCAGGGCCATGGGAATACCCACCTTGGTGGACAGCTGGCCCCAGATAAGGCTGCCGGCACTCATGGCACCGAAGAACACGGTGACGAAGATGGCAAGGCCCCTGGCCCTGACCCACTCGGGCAGTGCTACCTGGGCCGAGACGTTAAGGCTGGTGAGCACGAAGATCCAGGACACACCGGCCAGCAAACAGACCGCGACGGCAACCAGGTGGCCAAAACCGGCGGCGAGGATCAGCATGGCGCTGGCGGTGCCGATAGTGCCAAGGGCCACCAGTTTGTCGGCGCCGAGTCTGGCTTTGAAAAAGGGCATGATAAAGGCGCCGGAAACCGCGCCTACCCCAACGGCCCCCATCATCATGCCGTACAGGGAGGCGTCTCCCTTAAGTACGTTGCGGGCAATGAGCGGCAGCAGCGCCCAGTAGGCACTGGCAAACAGGAAGAACCCTAGGGCCCTGGCCATGGTGGCCTTCAAGGGCGCACTGTGCAGCGCATAACGCACGCCGGCTCTTACCGCTCCCCACAAGTCTTCATTGGGCAACAGGCGCTCGGGCTTTTGCGGCGGCTTCCACCATAGCAGGGCCATGATCACCATCAAAAAGCTCAGGCCGTTGCTGAAAAACGGCATGGCCACCGAAATACCGATGATGATGCCGCCAAGGGCCGGCCCTATGGCGCGGCTGATATTGATGCCCACGCTGTTGATGGCCACCGCCTGTTGCAGCACCGGTTTGGGTACCAGGCTCGGCACGATGGCCTGCCAAGCCGGAGCTGTCAGGGCTGCGCCAATCCCCATAACAAAGGTGAAGATCAGCAGCAGGGTGGGGGTGATAAGTCCGGTGTAAACCACGTACCCCAACGACAAAGCGGTAACGGCCAGCACGCATTGCACCGACAGCAATAATTTGCGTTTATCGAGGATGTCGGCCAGGGCACCGGCTGGCAGCGCAAACAGGAACAATGGCAGGCTGGTGGCGGTTTGCACCAAGGCCACCAGCAGCGGCGAGGGCGCCATGGAGGTCATCAACCAGCCGGCCCCCACGTCGTGCATCCAGGTGCCGACGTTGGACAACACGGTGGCCAGCCACAGCACTGTAAAGCTGGCATGTGAGAAGGGCGCCATCGCCGATGGCGAGGCCTGGGAAGATGTTGGGGGAGATGAAGACATGTCAGGGTGTATCCTTGTGCCGAAAACTCACTGCGCCTGAAAACGGCAAGGCCCGGCGTTGGCCGGGTCCCAAAATCGCTGAGTAAAAAAGGGGCCGGTGGCCCCCTTTTTTGTGTTACTTGGCAGGTACGGCAGCCAGGATCTGGTGCTCAACCTTGGTGCGCTCAGGGGCACCGTGCACCATGGTGTAAGCGTAATCTACGCCCATACCGTAGGCACCGGAGTGCTCCTTAACGATAGCCATAACGGCGTCATAAGTGTCGCGGCGAGCCCAGTCGCGTTGCCACTCCAGCATGACCTGTTGCCAGGTTACCGGCACGACGCCAGCTTGCACCATACGCTGCATGGCGTAGTCGTGAGCGGCCAGAGAGGTACCACCGGAAGCGTCAGCCACCATGTAGATCTCGTAGTCGCCTTCGAGCATGGCGCACAGGGCAAAGCTGTTGTTACACACTTCGGTCCAAAGGCCGGAGACGATAACTTTCTTTTTGCCGTTGGCTGCCAGGGCGTCACGTACTTTCTGGTCGTCCCAGGAGTTCATGGAAGTACGCTCAAGCAGCTTGTTGTCAGGGAAGACGTCCAGCAACTCGGGATAGGTGTGGCCGGAGAAGCTCTCGGTTTCAACGGTGGTGATGGTGGTAGGGATACCGAACACCTTGGCGGCTTTGGCCAGGGCAACGGTGTTGTTTTTCAATACCTGACGGTCGATAGATTGCACACCGAAGGCCATTTGCGGCTGGTGGTCAATGAAGATGATTTGGCAGTTATCAGGTGTCAGGACTTCGAGTTTAGTATCGGCCATGCTTATAGCTCCTAGGCTGGCTTGTTTAACCTAATCATATGATTAGGCTGGTTTTTTCATAGTAATAGTGATAGTGAGAGTTGCTATCGTTTGGTTTATCTAAGGGAGTGTAATGTAAACGGGATGTGTTCTTTGCAGTCTGGGTGGAGACGGATTGTCTCCACCCAGTAGACTTCTGGGGGTCATGAAGTAGTGTAGTTTTAGCGCATCAATCCAAGTTGTCGACGAGGTGCTCAATCAGTAGGCGTTGGCGTACCGGCATCCCCAGGTTGGGTGGCCACACCGCGAAGATCTCGATGGGCAGAGGCTCAAGGGTAGGCAGGTGTTGCTCAACCAGTTGGCCGCTGTCCAGATAGGGTTGGATGAGGCTGCGAGGCATCAGGGCAATACCCTGGCCATCCAGCGCAGCGCCCATCAGCATTTCGTAGCTGTCTGCGGTAAAAACGGTGGGCAGCTCTTGAGCGCTGTTGTCATGAGATTGCATGACTTCCCACTTGGGCTCTTGGCGCAGGGCCAGGAAGCGTTGGAATTTGAGTTGTTCAAAGCCGATAACGGCATTTTTGCCCTTGGCGTAGGCCGGTGAGGCGCAAAAGCAACGCTCAAGGCTGGCCAGACGTCTGGCGACCAGGTTGCAATCATCCAGGCGGCCCACACACAGGGCCATGTCATAGCCATCGGCAATGGGGTTAAGCTGGCGGCCGGCTTGGTGAAGCTTGAGATGGATATCGGGGTAATGGTTGATAAAATCCATCAAAATCGGTTGCAGCAGCTTGGCAACACACAGGGGAATGGCCAGTTTCAGCTCACCTTCGGGTTTGTCCTGGCCCTGGCGCAGGGTCTCGCTGGCCTGGTTGAAATCGCGAACAATATTGCTGCAGTAGTTATAAAATGCCGCACCTTGGCTGGTTACACACACCTGGCGGGTGTTACGGTTCAGCAACTGCACTCCAAGGTGGCGTTCAAGGGAAGAGACCCTCTTGCTGACCACGGCTTTGGAAAGATGCAGGCGCATGGCAGCGCCACTGAAACTTCCGGCGTCAACCACCGCCTGGAAGGACTCCATAGCTGTTAACCTGTCCATAACTCCTCCTGAACTCTTGCCAATGTACTGATAAGCGAGGGGCAAAATACCCTCTTAAAGTGCGCGGCAAACCACTGATGTCGCTTGGTATAAAGTTAAAACACCGTCAAAAATGCAGAAACTATGCCTAGGTATAAAAAACGCCTTTTGGTCCAAAAATGTCTGTTTTTGGCCCCTGGCATTAAAAACAGTCAATGTGGCTGGAAGTCGCTAATGGCAAGGCTTTCAGCCGTTATCGCGCTTCGTAAATACCATTGAGAAAAAGGTCGTTGTTCAGGTGAAGCAGCACTGGAAAAAGGTCAGGGATAAGCCTTTGGTATAGGCCGGTAGTGCAAAGGTGAGTGTCTGGAACAGAGGATGTTGGGGGAGCTGGAATGGCAAGATTGCCGGAGCGAGTTTGGCGTGTTGAGAGAGGCTTGGCAATGCAGCCTCACAAACGCAAAAAGGGCTAGCGGCAAAACCGGCTAGCCCTTTTGGTATTTGGTGGCCCCTGCCCGACTTGAACGGGCGACCAATCGATTATGAGTCGACTGCTCTAACCAACTGAGCTAAGGGGCCGTGGCTGGGGAGTATAAGGGGTTTGGACTTGGCTTGTCATCACCTTGACCGGGCCAAAACCCAAGGGATTGAAGGGTTTGGCGAAGAATTAAGCATGGCGAACATGCTGTTCGGTTTTCTCAGTTAGATGCGTGTATTCAAATCGGTAATCCTATACGCATCATTTTTCGGCCGGAGACAAGGTCATGGTTATCCGTTTCGTTTTGGCATCGCTGCAGGCAGCTTTTGCCCTGGTTTTGTCCCTGGTGGTGCTGGGGTCGGTGATAGTGCGCAATCTGGCGTTGATGGCAGCCGCCACCGGCAGCCTGGCAGGGCGCGCCGCACTTGGCTTGCAGGGGCGTGTCAGAGCCCTGCGGCGCCAAGCGCACAGGGCCATGCTGAGCATGTAAAAAGGTGATAACCTGCGGCCTTTATTGCCGTCTCTGAGTTATCCATGCTTGCCTCCCTGCTTGTGATCCTGGTGCCCCTGCTGGTGGGCTACGCTGTACCTGTTTTGAATGCATCCTGGATGGCCCGGGTTAACCGGGCTGTCAGCTACCTCGTTTATTTCATCTTATTTTTCATGGGTATGGGGTTGGCGGCTATCGACAACCTAGGGCCGGCTTTAATGAAAATGGCCGGTACCACCGCCGGTATATTCGCTGCCATCACCGCTGCCAATGTGCTGGGGCTGTGGGGGCTGTCCAGGCTCTTTCACGACCATGGCCGGCAAGGGGAGCGCCAGCCCATCGCCTGGGCCAGCGTCTTTAAGGATTCCGGCATCCTGATTGGCACTGTGGCGGCAGGCACCTTGCTGGGCCTGGTGTTACCCGTTAATGCCCATCTCTTTTCAGAGGCTGCGCTTATCCTGCTTTTACTGCTCATCGGTATGCAGCTGCGCGCGGCCGGCATGAGCCTGCGCCAGCTGTTCTTAAATCGCCTCGGCGTCTTTATCGCTTTGACGGTCTTTGCCAGTACCTTGCTGGCCGGTGCCCTGCTGGCCCCTTGGCTGGGGTTGCCGGTGCGCCATGCCATGGGGGTGGTGAGTGGTTTTGGCTGGTACAGCTTGTCGGGCATTCTGGTGAGCGATGCCCTGGGGCCGCTGTGGGGTGCCACCAGCTTCTTTGTGGACCTTTTCCGCGAACTGGTGGCCCTGGCGCTTATTCCTACTTTGATGCAGCGGGCTTTGCCGCTGGCCATAGGCTATGCCGGGGCTACCGCCATGGACTTTTCCCTGCCGGTTATCCAAAAAAGTGGCGGCGCCAGCGCCGTGCCGGTGGCCATTGTCTCGGGTTTTATGCTGAGCCTGGCAACCCCGGTATTGATGGCCATACTCTTGGCATGAACAAAGCCAACTTGTTTACGCCGCTACCCGATGCCTTTGACGGCGAAGTCTTTGAAACCCTGCTAAGGCGCAGCGATATGCGCGTCGAGCGTATTGTCTCCCATGGCCAAAGCTCGCCGGATGGCTTTTGGTACGAGCAAAGCGAAGGAGAATGGGTGTTGGTGCTGGCTGGCGAGGCGGAGCTGGGATTTGAAGACGGCAGCGCCGTGAGATTGGGGCCGGGCAACTACATTGAGCTGCCGCCTGGTTGCAAGCATAGGGTGAACTGGACCTGCCCAGACGCCCCCACCATCTGGTTGGCGGTGTTTTACCCGCCATAAAAAAACGGCACCCTAGGGTGCCGTTTTTGTTAAGCGCTGAGCTTATTCGTCGAGGAAGCTGCGCAAAATCTCGGAGCGAGAAGGGTGGCGCAGTTTACGCAGGGCCTTGGCCTCGATTTGACGGATACGCTCACGGGTAACGTCAAACTGCTTGCCCACTTCTTCCAGGGTGTGGTCGGTGTTCATATCGATACCGAACCGCATGCGCAGTACCTTGGCTTCACGGGGGGTGAGGCTGGACAGCACTTCCTGAGTGGCAAACTTGAGGCTTTCGCTGGTGGCCGCGTCCGCTGGCAGCTCGAGGGTGTTGTCCTCGATGAAATCCCCCAGATGCGAATCTTCATCGTCACCGATGGGAGTTTCCATGGAGATCGGCTCTTTGGCGATCTTCAGCACCTTGCGGATTTTGTCTTCCGGCATAGCCATGCGAATGGCCAGCTCTTCCGGGGTCGGTTCGCGGCCCATTTCCTGCAGCATTTGGCGGGAAATACGGTTGAGCTTGTTGATGGTCTCAATCATGTGCACCGGGATACGGATGGTGCGGGCCTGGTCCGCGATAGAGCGGGTAATGGCCTGACGGATCCACCAAGTGGCGTAGGTTGAGAACTTGTAGCCGCGGCGGTATTCGAACTTGTCTACCGCCTTCATCAGGCCGATGTTGCCTTCCTGGATGAGGTCCAGGAACTGCAGGCCGCGGTTGGTGTATTTCTTGGCGATAGAAATAACCAGACGCAAGTTGGCTTCCACCATCTCTTTCTTGGCACGACGGGCCTTGGCTTCGCCAATGCTCATGCGGCGGTTGATGTCCTTGATGGACTCGATGGTCAGGCCGGTTTCCTGCTCGATCTGTTGCAGCTTCTGTACGCAGCGGCGCAGATCTTCTTCGAGGGCCTTCATGGTGTCGGAATACGGCTTGGCCGCTTCCAGGTGGCCGTCTAGCCAGCCCATGTTGGACTCGTTGCCCGGGAAGGTTTTGATAAACACCTTGCGGGGCATTTTGGAATCGTCCACCGCCAGCTTCATGATCAACCGTTCCTGAGTACGGACGCGGTCCATCATGTCGCGCATCTCGGCAACCAGACGGTCGAACTGCTTGGGCACCAGGCGGAATTCTTTGAAGATCTCCGCCAGTTTCAGTACTTCGTCTCGGGCTTCGTCAGAAGCACGGCCCTTGGCCTTGATGGCAACACGGGCGGTCTCGTACTGAGCGCGCAACGCGGCGAATTTTTCACGGGCCAGCTCCGGGTCGAGGCTGTTGTCGTCCTCGGAGTTGTCCTCTTCTTCTTCCTCGTCGTCTTCATCTTCGTTCTGCTGATCCTGAGTCAGTTCAGAACCGACATGGGTCGCGGTCGGTGCCGCATCTTCAACAGCGTTAGGGTCGATGAAACCGGCAATAATGTCGGACAGACGCGCTTCGCCTGCTTCTACTCGGTCGTATTGATCGAGCAGGTAGGTGATGGCTTCAGGGTATTCGGCAACAGAGCTCTGTACCTGGTTGATACCGTCTTCGATACGCTTGGCGATGTCGATTTCGCCTTCACGAGTCAGCAGTTCAACGGTACCCATTTCGCGCATATACATGCGTACCGGGTCGGTAGTGCGGCCCAGTTCGCTTTCAACGGTGGCAAGAGCTTGGGCAGCAGCTTCGACGGCATCTTCGTCGGTGGAATCTTCAGACATCATCAGGGTATCGGCGTCAGGTGCACTTTCGAACACCTGGATACCCATGTCATTGATCATCTGTATGATGTCTTCTATCTGATCGGAATCGACGATGTCGTCCGGCAGATGGTCGTTCACTTCGGCATAAGTCAGGTAGCCCTGTTCTTTACCTTTAGCGACCAGAAGTTTAAGCTGCGACTGTGGGGTTTGCTCCATAGACATCATCCGCTCAGGTTGAATAGCCATGCCAAAAAGTGAATACGACAGTATAGCGAGTCGTACTGCTCACTGCTAGCACAGTCTGTGTGTCAATCAATCCCGGCCTTCGCCGAAATCAATGCCATAAGTTCTTGAATTTCTTCTTCTGTAGCCTGTTTCCTGTCTTGCTTGGCAACAAGCTCTTGGTAGCGAATCTCAAGCGATTCGTTCAATAGGCGCTCAACGGCGCCAAGTAGTTCCGGGGCCAGATTGTCTTCGACGGCAGAAAGGTCAAGTTCTGCCAGCTTGTTATAGATGGGGGCATGTTGGCTATTTTCAAGCCTGCGCAGTAATTGACCCGTTGTCGGGATACTGCCTTCCTTTATAACCCGCACCGCTTCGTCCAGTACCTCTGCCCCGGGCAGACGTAATGCACGAAAATCCATATCAGGTAAATCGTTGGCCAAGGCCGGGTGTTGCACCAAAATGGCGATGGTCAGCCGCATCAGTGGCGGCCTTCCGGCTTTGCCTTTGGTTTTGTTGGCGGCCCCAGCTGCGTTGGCAGGGGTTTTGGCCACAAAACGTTCTAATTGTTCCTCGGCAACCCCAAGGCGCTTGGCCAGGTTTTCCCGCAGCATCACCCGGTAGACCGAGTCGGGCAGCCTATCGAGCAGCGGCACCGCCTTTTCTGCCAGGCGCGAGCGGCTGTCGGGGCTGCTCATGTCGATGCTCTTTTCCAGCTCCTGAAACAGAAACTGCGACAAGGGCAGGGCACCGGCCAGGGCTGCTTCAAAGGCGGCTTTGCCTTCTTTTCGCACCATGGAGTCTGGATCTTCGCCATCGGCCAGGAAGATAAACTTCAAGGTGCGGCCGTCGCGCAGCAGCGGTAGGGCGTTTTCCATGGCGCGCCAGGCAGCTTCGCGGCCAGCGCGGTCACCGTCGTAACAGCAAATCACTTCCGGGCTGGAGCGAAACAGCAGTTCGAGCTGGTCACTGGTGGTGGAGGTGCCAAGGCTTGCCACCGCATAGGTGATACCAGCCTGGAACAGCGCCACCACGTCCATATAACCTTCCACCACCACCAACCGCTCTAAATCGCGGTTGGCTTGGCGGGCCTCATATAAGCCGTACAGCTCGGAGCCCTTGTGGTAAATGCGGGTTTCCGGCGAGTTTAAGTATTTGGGAGTGCCGTCTCCCAGCACCCGGCCACCAAAGGCGATGGTGCGGCCGCGGCGGTCACGAATGGGGAACATGACCCGGTCACGAAAGCGGTCATAACGGCGGCCGCTGTCGTTTTGCACCAGCATGCCGGTGTCCATCAGCAGCTGTTGGCGCTCAAAGCTGGTGCCGAACTTTTTAAGGACGCTGTCCCATTCGTCGGGCACAAAGCCGATACCGAACTGCTTGACGATATCTCCCGACAAGCCGCGGCCCTTGAGGTAGTCCACTGCCGCCGGGTGCTCTTTTAAATTCTGGTAGTACTGGTGCTGGATGCTTTGCATCAGGGCGTAGGCGTCTTCCCGGCGCTCCTGGGCCTTGGCATTACGCTGCGGGCCTTGGGCTTCGCGGGGCACTTCCAGGCCGTGCATGGCGGCCAGCTCTTCGACGGCTTCGGCAAAGTTGATGCGGTCGAACTCTTCGACAAACTTGATGGCATCGCCTTTGGCACCACAGCCAAAGCAGTAATAAAACTGTTTTTGCGGGCTGACTGAGAAAGACGGCGTCTTTTCGCTGTGAAAAGGGCAGCAGGCGCTGTAGTTCTTACCGGCTTTCTTGAGTTTGACGCGGCTACTGACTAGCTCAACGATGTCGGTTCTGGCCAACAGATCGTCGATGAAATCACGGGGAATGGTTCCAGCCATGATGCTCCAGCCAGCGCGAAAAATAAGGGATCGGGTGAAGGAGTTATCCTATCACCCGTATCAGAATTGTCAGGCGCTTAATTTGGCCTTGACCTGGCCGCTGATGGGGCCCATCTCGGCACGGCCTTGCAGCTTGGGCTTGAGCCACCCCATGACCTTGCCCATGTCCGCCGGGCCGTTGGCACCGGTTTCTTGAATGGCTTGGTCAATCAGCGCGGCGACTTCGTCGCTGCTGAGCTGCTTGGGCAGGAAATCCTGCAGAACTGTTATCTCGCCAGCTTCGGCATCGGCCAGTTCTTGGCGGCCTGCAGCTTCATACTGGGAGATGGAGTCACGGCGTTGCTTAATCATCTTGGTGATGATGGCAATGATATCGTCGTCACTCAGTTCGCGACGCTCATCCACTTCTACCTGTTTAATGGCAGAAAGGGCGAGGCGCAACGTGCCAAGGCGCGGTTTGTCCTTGGCACGCATAGCATCTTTTTGCGCGTCGGTGAGTTGCTCTCTGAGACTCATAACGGCTCCGGATGCCTGAACGAATTAGTACAGACGAACGCGACGAGCGTTTTCGCGAGCCAGTTTCTTGGCGTGACGCTTAACGGCAGCAGCTTTCTTGCGCTTACGCTCAGTGGTGGGCTTCTCGTAGAATTCGCGCTTGCGACACTCGGCCAGCACGCCTGCTTTTTCACAGGAGCGCTTGAAACGACGCAGGGCTACGTCGAAAGGTTCGTTCTCACGTACTTTGATTACCGGCATGTACCATCACCTCAGGGGTTATACGGTTAGGTGGTCTGCAATATGACCACATATGACTAAAAATGGTGCGGAATTCTAACGTAGCCCAAAGGGCAATGTAAAGCCGATATGTCACCATAAAGGTGGAGATGGGGTCTGGCTATGGGTAAGATAGCGGCCCCCTGTGGTTGCGAGGCTCCCCATGCGCGTTTTAGGTATCGAAACCTCCTGTGACGAAACCGGCATTGCCATCTACGACACCGAGCAAGGCTTGTTGGCCCACCGGCTCTATAGCCAGGTAAAGCTGCACGCCGATTACGGCGGTGTGGTGCCTGAGCTGGCGTCTCGCGACCACGTGCGTAAAACCCTGCCGCTGATAAAAGAAGCGCTGAACGAGGTGGGCCTTAGCGGTGAAGACCTCGACGGCGTGGCCTACACCGCTGGCCCAGGGCTGGTTGGCGCCTTGCTGGTAGGGGCCACCATAGGTAAAAGCCTGGCTTACGGCTGGAACATTCCCGCCATTGGCGTACACCACATGGAAGGGCACCTGCTGGCGCCCATGCTTGAAGAGCGCCCGCCTGAATTTCCTTTTGTGGCGCTGCTGGTCTCCGGTGGCCACACCCAGTTGGTGGCGGTAGAAGGCATAGGCAAATACCGCATTCTTGGCGAGTCTATCGATGACGCTGCAGGTGAAGCCTTTGATAAAACCGCCAAGCTCCTGGGCCTTGATTACCCCGGCGGCCCGCGCTTGGCGATGCTGGCTGAAAAGGGTAACCCCGAGCGCTTTACCTTCCCGCGGCCCATGACCGACAGGCCGGGCCTGGATTTTAGCTTCTCAGGCCTTAAAACCGCCGCCGCTAATGTCATTCGCAGCGAAGGGGACGACGAGCAGACCCAGGCCGATATCGCCCGCGCCTTTGAAGAAGCGGTAGTGGATACCCTGGTTATCAAATGCCGCCGCGCACTCAAGGAAACCGGCTATAACCGCATCGTTATCGCCGGTGGCGTCAGTGCCAACAAGCGCCTGCGCGCTGCCTTGGAAAAACTGATGGCTGGCAGAAAAGGCGAGGTGTTCTACGCCCGCCCCGAGTTCTGCACCGACAACGGCGCCATGATCGCGCTGGCAGGTGCCCTGCGCCTGGCCAAAGAAGGCAACCGTGAATTGGGGGTAAAAGCCCAGCCGCGCTGGTCCCTCGAATCCTTGGCGAGCATCGACTAAAAAAGGCGGCCTAGGCCGCCTTTTTTAATGCCCACTGTCACCTTTATTGCGGCTTGGAGCGGCGAAACTTCATCTTGGGCTCGGTGCCGTTCCACAAGCGGCGCAGGTTGTCCTTGTGGCGGATGATTATCAGCAGCGACAACATGGCCACCGGGATCACATAGGCTGGCTTGATAAACCAGGTAAAGAGCGGTGACAGCCCGGCGGTGAGAATGGCCGCCAGGGAAGAGAGCCGGGTCAGAATCACCAGCAGCAGCCAAGTGAGAATTTGCAGCCCGGCGAGGCTCAAACCGATGGGCAGCATGGCGCCAAAGGCGGTTGCCACGCCTTTACCACCACGAAAATGAAAGAAAATGGGGAAGATATGGCCGAGGCAGGCGGCAATGGCGATAACCCCCAGCCAGATGGCCTCGATACCCAGGAAGTAACTGGTCCACACCGGGATGGTGCCCTTGAGTACATCGCTTACCAGCACCATGGCGGCAGCGCCTTTGCCGCCCAGGCGCAACACGTTGGTGGCGCCGGGGTTGCCGGAGCCGTGCTGGCGCGGGTCGGGTAGGGCAAAGAGGCGGCAAACGATCACGGCACTGGAGACTGATCCCATCAGGTAGGCAAGCAGGGTCATCAGTACGGCAGTGGCTATCATGATAGGGCTTAGTTTTTTCCGTTTAATCGATAAGGTAAACTCGGCTGCCGTTGTCACACCAGCAGGCCCAAAGCTTAACAGGGCCGGCGCCTAAACGAGAACCGACCTGTGACCGATCGCATCTTTATAGAAGGCCTGGAAGTCTATGCCGTCATTGGTATTTTCGACTGGGAAAAGACCCACAAGCGCAAGCTGGTGTTTGACTTGGAACTGGCTACCGACATTCAGGCCGCAGCCAGGGGCGATGACTACGGTCAGGCCTTATGTTACGGGAAAATCAGCGCTTTTATTAGCCAATTTGCCGAAACCCACCAATTCGAGTTAATTGAGACCCTGGCCGAGCGTATTGCCGAGCAGTTGCTGAGCCAATTTGGGGTCAGCTGGCTGAAGATGAAGCTCTCCAAACCCGGCGCCGTGCCCAATGCCCGCAATGTGGGGCTGATCATCGAGCGCCGCGCATGACCCCAATGCTCTTTAGCCTCGGCTCCAATGTTACCCCGGAGCTGCACTTGCGGGCCGGGCTCAAGGCCCTGCGCGACGCCTTTGGCGACATTCAGTGTTCGCCAGTGTTTGAGGCCGAGCCGGTGGGGTTTAACGGCACCAATTTTTTGAACATGGCGGTCAAAGCCTGGACCGACTGGCCCGTGGATGCGGTGCTGGCCTGGATAAAAGACGTGGAATTTGCCCACGGCCGCCCCGAAAACGCCAAGAAATACGCCCCCCGCACCCTGGATATCGACCTTTTGACCTTCGGCGACCGGGTTTGCCTGGAACCCACCGTGCTACCAAGGCCCGATATCCTCAAACTCGCCTTTGTGCTCTGGCCCCTGGCCGAACTGGTGCCTGATGAAACCTTGCCGGGCACCCAGTACAGCTACAAGAGCCTATGGCAGGGGTTCGACAAGAACCAACCCCTGTGGAAAGTGCCATTCGAGGAATAAGTCTTGAGTTTTATTGAAATTATTGTCCTGGCGTTGCTGCAGGGCCTCACCGAATTTTTGCCCATTTCATCCTCTGCTCACCTGATTTTGCCGTCCCAGTTGCTGGGCTGGCAGGATCAGGGCGTGGGCTTTGACGTAGCGGTGCACGTAGGCACCTTGTTGGCGGTGGTGTGGTATTTTCGCCAGGACGTGGGCCGCATGCTGGTGGCCTGGGTGCAGTCTTTTAGCGGCCGGCGTGACCAAGACAGCCGCCTGGCCTGGCAAATCATCGTGGCCACTATCCCGGCTGGCGCCTTTGGGCTGCTGGCGTCTGATCTCATCGAACAATACGGCCGCTCGGCCTATGTGATTGCCAGCACCACCATCCTCTTCGGTTTATTGCTGTGGTGGAGCGATGCCAAAGCCAAGGGTAATAAGGATGAGCATCAGGCCAGCTGGAAAGACGCCATCCTTATCGGTTTTGCCCAGGCGCTGGCGCTTATCCCCGGCACCTCCCGCTCTGGGGTAACAATGACCGCCGCCTTGATGCTGGGTCTTAACCGGGTGGCGGCGGCGCGCTTTTCGTTTTTGATGTCCATTCCGGTCATCGTCATGGCGGGGGGCTACGAGGGCCTGAAGATGGTCAAGGCCGGGGCTATGGTCGATTGGAACGAAATCGCCCTGGGTACGGCCATTTCCTTTGCCAGCGCCCTGGCCTGTATTCACTGGTTTTTAAAGATACTGGCGCGCCTTGGCATGTTGCCGTTCGTGCTGTATCGCCAGGCCTTAGGCATCGGCCTTTTTGTGTTTCTCGGCGTTTTTTAAGGCCTGAACCTTCTCGATACGGGCGCGATTTACCGCCTCACCTACCGCAGGGCCTTTGAGGCCCTGCGCCACTATGGCCTTCACATCCACCGTTCTTGCTTCGCTAAAGCACCGTCTTACCCAGTCGGCCTGGGGGTAGGGGTGCTGCTCAAAACCGGTGCGGCCACGGATATCGGCAATGCAGGCCAGCACCAGTTTTTCAACCCGCTCGGGTTTGCGCCAGGCGTCCAGCTTGTCAAAAAGCCGGATAAGGGTGGCGGCCCTCAACTCAAAGGCGGTGTGTACCTGGCAGTGGAGGTCGGAGACCAAGAGCGCCAAATCCCGGCAGCCATTGGGCACCCGAAACCGTTCGCAAAAGTTTTTGATAAGGGGCAGGCCGCTTTGGCCATGGCCGTGATGGCTGGGCCATTTTTCCGGCGGGGTCAGCCCCTTGCCAAAGTCGTGACACAGGGCGGCAAAGCGCACTTCGATGTCAGTGGTGAGCTTGGCGGCCTGGGCCAGCACCAGCAGGGTGTGAATGCCGGTATCCACCTCCGGGTGCCACTTTTCAGGGGCTGGCACCCCAAAGAGGTTGGCCAGTTCCGGGAACAGCACATCAAGGGCGCCGCAGGCGCGAAGCACCTCAAAAAACACCTGGGGCGAGGGGGTGTTAAGGGCCTTTTCCAGCTCTTTCCATACTCGCTCCGGGGTCAGGGCATCCAGCTCGCCGGAGGCGGCCATGGTTTGCAGCAGCGCCTGGGTCTCTGGTGCCACGGTAAAGCCCAGATGGGCAAAGCGGGCGGCAAAACGGGCCAGGCGCAGCACCCGCAGAGGGTCTTCGACAAAGGCGTCTGAGACATGGCGCAGCAGCCGGCTATCCAAGTCGCGCTTGCCGCCGTAAGGGTCAATCAGGGTGCCGTCTTCGGCTTTGGCCATGGCGTTGATGGTCAAGTCGCGGCGGATAAGGTCTTCTTCCAGGGTGACATCGGGGCTGGCCGACACTTCAAAGCCGGTATAGCCGCTGCCTTTTTTACGCTCGGTGCGGGCCAGGGCATACTCTTCATGGGTCTTGGGGTGCAAGAACACCGGGAAATCCCGGCCAACTTGCTCGAAACCGTTTTTTTTCATGGCATCGATTGTTTCGCCTACCACCACCCAATCGCGGTCCTGGACCTCAAAACCCAACAGCTCATCGCGGACAGCGCCGCCAACCAGATAACAGTTCACAAATCCTCCTGCTTGAGCGGCCATTATACCTTGCCAAAGCAGCACTGGCGCGTAACCATATGGGCGGAAAACTGCACAACAGACGAGCCATGTACGAATCTTTCTTTGGGCTGACGGAAAACCCGTTCTCCATCGCGCCAAACCCACACTTCCTTTATATGAGCGAGCGCCACCGCGAGGCCCTGGCGCATTTGAAGTTTGGGCTGCGCGATACCGGCGGTTTTGTGCTGCTGACCGGCGAAGTGGGTACCGGCAAAACCACGGTGTCGCGCCGCCTGCTCAAAGAGCTGCCCGAACTGACTGACCTTGCTTTTGTGCTCAACCCCATGCTCACCGAGAGTGAGCTGCTGGCCACCTTGTGCGACGAGCTCAAGATCCCTTATCCCGAGCAGCCGAGCCTCAAGCAGTTGACCGACGTGATTCAGGCGTTCTTGCTGCAAAACCATCAGCAAGGCCGGCAAACGGTGCTGCTGGTAGACGAAGCCCAGCACCTCAAGGTGTCGGTGCTCGAGCAACTGAGGCTCTTGACCAATCTTGAAACCGATACCCAAAAGCTCCTGAAAATCATCCTTATCGGCCAGCCGGAGCTTAATCAGCTACTGCGCCGCCAGGAGCTTCGCCAGCTCTCGCAGCGCATTACCGCCCGCTACCACCTGTTGCCGCTTAGCCGCAAAGATTGCGCCCAGTATGTGCTGCACCGCCTGCGCATTGCCGGGCGTGAGCGCCCACTCTTTACCCGCGCCGCCGTTAGCCGCCTGCACAAACACAGCGGCGGCATTCCGCGGCTGATGAACCTGCTGTGCGACAGGGCGATGATGGGGGCCTACGGCGCCCAGCAAGACAAAGTAGACGCGCGGATGATGGACGAAGCGGCCCGTGAGATCATCGGCCAGGAGCTGTGCCCGGCCAAAAGGCCGATGCCCTGGTGGCCTTGGGCGCTGCTGGCCTTGGCAGGAGCTGGCGCCATGGCCGCCTACCCCTGGATGCAGCAAGGCCAGCACAGTGCGCCAGCCCCAATGGCACCGGTTGCGGCGCCCGTTACCAAGGCCAGTACTGATGTGGCTGCCGTTGCCGATATTGTGCCGGCGGCCCGAGACCGTATTTCCCTAGCCGCTTTTGATGCGCTTTTTGCCGCCTGGGGCATGCAGGCTCCGGACGGCGAGCCCTGCACCCAGGCCCAGCGCCTTGGCTTTCGTTGCCTGCGCCAAGAAGGCCCCTGGCGAGAACTGGTCGCCCTTGGCCGCCCTGCGGTGCTGGAGCTGCTGGATGACAGCGGCGAGCGCTTTTTTGCCGCCCTTACCAAGGCAGGCAAGGATTACCAACTGGTGCTCAGCAACAAAACGGTGTCGGTGAGCAGCCATTGGCTGGACCAGCATTATCGCGGCAACGCCATTTTGCTGTGGCGCCCGCCGCCGCAATTCGACAACGCTCTGGTGCCTGGTAATCAGGGCGATCTGGTGGCCTGGCTCGATGGCGCCCTAAGCCAGGTGCTGCACGACCAGCCCCAAAATACCCAGCGTTATGACGACGCCATGCAAAACCGGGTGCGCAGTTTCCAGCGCCAGTCTGGCCTAAAGGCCGACGGCCTTGCCGGAGAAAACACCCTGGTACGCCTTAACCGCGCCCTTGGGGCGCCCGGACCCGTGTTATGAGCCTGCTTGCCAAAGCCCTGGCCCGGCGCCAGCCGCAGCCAGCCCCTGCAGCTATTGAAGGGGGCTTTATCGCCGACACGCGCCTGTGGTGGCGCCGCGCCTTTACCTTGGTGGCGTTGCTGGCCTTGGCGCTGGCGTCCTGGCTGAGCCTGTCGGCCCTGGAGCCGGTGTTAACTGCGCCCAACGCCATCATCCCCAAGGCGGCGCCGGCGCCCAGCAACGACTCCACCGCTCCTATGGTGCGGGTACGAGAGCCGGCCATCAGCCAGGACCCTTTCTTTATCAACGCCCAAAAACCGGTCTCGGCGCCGGTGTTAAAAGACGACGCCGCGCCTGCATCTCGCGGCATCAAGGCTGACCATATCTTTTATACCGGCCATTTTTACGCCTCAGAACCCTCTGAGCGCTGGGTGAAATTTAACGGCCGCAAGCTGCACCAGGGCGAGAGCTATGAGCAGATTGATGTGCTGGAGATAGGGCCGGACAGCGCCAAGGTGCGCTTTGACGGCAAGATAATCTGGCTAAATGCTCTGACCAACTGGCCCCTGGACAACAGCGCCCAGGGACCAGCCAATACCAAGACCGCCGATTAACGAAAGTTAAGGCTGCGGGTTGAAGAGCCGGCTGTGGGTTAGTAGCGGCAGCTTGCCAAGGCGGTTCATCAGCGGCGCCGCCAGGCGCTCCACCAAAGCCTCTGCCCGCGCTAGGAAGGGGGTGTAACAGCCCCAGGCGATGGACATCAGGCTGATAAAGAGCCCGCCGACAAAATCATCCGAGCCCCAATGGGCTCCGGCCACCAGCCTTGGCAGCATGAAAAGTGCCGTCAGGGCCCACACCAAGGCAAGCTTCCAGCCCCGGGCAAAGAAGCTTAAAAAGAGCGCCCACAGCAGCACCACCGAGGCGTGATCCCCTGGGAAGCTATGGCCTGCGCTGTCTTTGAGGGCCACCTTTTCCCAATCGGGGAAGAGTTCGGTCAGGCGCACCGCGTGAGACTCTATCAGCGACGGGCTGGCGTGCTCCCAGCCGAGCTTGTAGGACACCGAGGTGAACAGTATCCGGGTGACCAGCAGCACCGCCAGCAAAATTAAAAAGCCAAACAGGGCTTTGCGAAGGTGCAGGGCGCTAAATACCAGATCCCGGCGCACCAGAAACCACATCATCACCAAGCCCACGGCGATGTCCATGGGCCTGATGCTACCCAGCGCCCACACCAGGGCGTAGGAGTGGGAATGCTGCAAGGGGCTGTTGAGCAGGGTAAAAAGCTGGTCGTCAAAACTGTCCCACAAAGCCCGGGTCACGGGCCAGAGCCAGGAAGCGAGCAGCAGCAGGGAAAGGACGTTGAGCGTCAAAAGTGGACGCAGACGCCAGTGGGCGTCAAAAGGAGCAGGGCGCATCATCAAATACCAAGTACGGCAAAACCTTAATGTTTTCTTAAGGCGCCTGTCTTGAATGTGAACGAGCGCTGTCATCGTCCTGAAACATACCGCTATGCCGGGTCATGGCAGTCATAACCGCGCTCAGGGTGATGAGGACTGGAATAAAAAAGCCGCAGCGGATGCTGCGGCTTTTGCCTAGCTTGCGCCCTTAGTCGCCCAGGGTCAGCAGGGTGGCGTTACCACCCACGGCGGTGATGTTGTTGGTGCGGGTCTTTTCGGTGACAAACCGGAACAGGTAGTGCGGGCCACCGGCTTTGGGGCCGGTGCCGGACAGGCCCTGGCCGCCGAAGGGCTGGGTGCCGACCATGGCGCCTATCTGGTTACGGTTGATGTAGCAGTTACCCACGTTGGCCTTGTCGGCGATTTCCAAGGCCAGGCCTTCGTTACGGCTGTGCACACCGAGGGTCAGGCCGTAGCCGGTGGCGTTGATGGCGTCTACCACGCTGTCCAGTTCTTCGGCCTTGAAGCGCACCACGTGCAGGATGGGGCCGAAATTCTCTTTGGTCAGCTGGTCGATGCTGCTTATCTCAACCGCGGTCGGGGTGACAAAAGAGCCGTTGCGGGTGGCCTCACCCATGGGGGTGGTGGCGATGGGCTTGGCAAAGCCTTTGAGCGCTTCGAGGTGAGCTTCCAGCTGGGCCTTGGCATCGTTGTCGATAACGGCGCCGATGTCGGTTTTGTAATCCCAGGGGTCCCCTACCACCAGCTCCTGCATGGCGCCTTTTAACAGCTCCAGAATGCGGTCGGCCACGTCGGCTTGCACGTACAGGACCCTAAGGGCTGAGCAGCGCTGGCCGGCGGAGGTAAAGGAAGAGCCAATGACATCGTTCACCACCTGCTCGGGGAGGGCGGTGGAGTCGACGATCATGGCGTTCTGGCCACCAGTTTCGGCGATCAGGGTCTTGATGGCGCCGTCGTGGTCGGCCAGGGCCTTGTTGATGGCTTTGGCGGTAGCGGTAGAGCCGGTAAATACCACGCCAGCGATACGGTCGTCGCCGGTCAGGGCCGCGCCGACACCGGCGCCGTCACCGGGCAGGAAGTGCAGCACGTCGCCGGGGACACCAGCTTTGAGGGCCAGCTCAATGGCGCGAAACGCCACCAGGCAGGTTTGCTCGGCCGGTTTGGCAATCACGGTGTTACCGGTGGCGAGGGCCGCCGCTACCTGGCCAACAAAGATGGCCAGCGGGAAGTTCCAGGGGCTGATACAAACGAACACGCCTTTGCCTTGCACGTACAGCTCGTTGAGCTCGCCGGTGGGGCCAGGCAGCACTTCGGCGCCGTTGAACATCTTGCGGGCCTGCTGGGCGTAATAGCGGCAGAAATCCACGGCTTCGCGCACTTCGTCGATGCCGTCTTGCAGGATACGGCCAGCTTCACGGGCAACCAGGGCGATCAGCTCTGCCTGATGCTCTTCCATCAGGTCGGCGAAGGTTTCCAGGGCCTTGGCCCGCACTTCGACGTTGCTGTTGCGCCAGGCCGGGAAGGCGGCCTTGGCCAAGGTGATGGCTTCTTTGGCCTGGGCGGCGCCGGCAAAACCGACGGTGCCTACCACATCGCTGTGGTTATGGGGCGACACCACCTGCTGCGGCTCGCCGCTTTGTACCTTGCCGCCGATGATGGGGCCGGCTTGCCACTGGTGATTTTTAAAGGGCGCCAGGGCGTCGAAGAAAGGCTTGGCTTCAGACTGGATATGCAAGTTGGTGCCTCCGGAATTCTTGCGGGTGCCGTAAATGGCCGCGGGCATCGGAATTTTGTGGTTGGCCAGGCTCGGGGCCTCGGCCAGGGTTTTCAACGGGTGGGTGGCCAGGCTCTCAACCGGAGTTTTCGGGTCCACCAGCTTGTGTACAAAGGAGCTGTTGGCGCCGTTTTCCAGCAGGCGGCGCACCAGGTAGGGCAGCAGATCTTTGTGGCTGCCCACCGGGGCGTAGATACGAACTGACTGGCCGGGGTTTTCTTCCAGCACGGTGTCGTACAGCTCGTCGCCCATGCCCCACAGCCGCTGATATTCAAAAGGCCGGCCAGCGGCCATAGCCTTGATGGCGGTGACTGTGTGGGCGTTGTGGGACGCAAACTGCGGGTAAATCACGCCTTTGGTGTGCTCGCTCAGCAAGAAGCGGGCACAGGCCAGGTAGGAGGCATCGGTGCTGGCTTTACGGGTATAAACCGGGTAGCCACTGAGGCCCGCGGCCTGGCACAGCTTGATCTCGGTATCCCAGTAAGCGCCTTTTACCAGCCGCACCGGGATAAGGTCCCCTTGCTCTTGGCCAAGGCGGGCCAGCCAGTTCAGTACCGGCAGGGCGCGTTTGGAAAAGGCCTGTACCACCAGGCCGAAATTGCCCCAGCCCTTGGCGGCATCGCTGCGATACACCGCTTCAAAGATATCCAGGGAGATCTCCAGGCGGTCGGCTTCTTCGGCATCAATTTGCAGGCCGATATTGGCGGCGCGAGCCTTTTCGACCAGTTGGCGAACGATCTCCACCATCTCGGTGCGTACCCTATCGACGTTCTGCACGTCGTAGCGCGGGTGCAGGGCCGAGAGCTTGATGGAGATGGTGGGGCGGGGGGCCTGTTTTTCGTCGTACTCGGCGCTACCCAGGGCGGCAATGGCGCTGGCGTAGTCGTCAAAATACTTGCGGGCGTCTTTGGCAGTCAGGGCCGCTTCGCCCAGCATGTCGTAGGAGTGGGTGTAGCCCAGCTTGCGGGACTTTTGCGAGTTCTTCAGGGCTTCCTTGATGGTGCGCCCCAGCACGAACTGCTTACCCATGATCTTCATGGCCGCGTACATGGCCTTACGCACCACCGGCTCGCCCAGGCGATTGACCATGCGGTTCAATAGGTTCGCCGGGCTGCCGTCAATGCGGCGGTCCATGGTGATCACTTTACCGGTCAGCATCAGGCCCCAGGTGGAAGCGTTCACCAGCAAGGATTCGGACTGATTAAAGTGCCTGGCCCAATCGGCGCCGGACAGCTTGTCCTTGATGAGGGCGTCGGCGGTGTCTGGGTCGGGAATGCGCAGCAAGGCTTCTGCCAGGCACATCAGGATAATGCCTTCCTGGGTGTCTAGGCTGTATTGCTGCAAGAAGGCCTGGATACCGTCGCCGTTGTCGTGGTGGGCGCGGATCTTGGTGACCAGCCGCTCGGTTTCCTTGGTGGTCGCCTGCACCTGCTCTTCGGCGCTTGGCACCAGCTTTAACAGCTCGGTCAGGTAGCTTTCTTCATCTACCGCGTAGTTGTCGGTAATGGCTTGGCGCAGCGCATCGAGGCTGGGCAGCTGGTAATCCGGTGCAATCACCTGGCTTGGATTGAACATAGGGCTAGACACCTTTGCTACAGGGCTCTTTTGTGAGCCAAAGGCTGATGAATTTTCCACCCTCGGCGGGCAGGACGGCGCAGAGTATACAATATACACGGTGCATGAAAATCCCCTTTTCACCGCATTTGAGCAGCGCGTGAAAGCACTGAAGAATGGCTCACAAAACGCCCCTTTACCGCTCCCTTCTATCATTGATGGTCAACTGTTTACAGTGCGAATGATTGTGCTGTTAAGGCACTAAAAATAAGGCTTTGCGGTTAGATGGGTTGGCTGCATGACTAGAGCGTGGGCTCTAAAATGACAAGCGCCGCCTGTGGCGGGTGTTATGGCAGGAATGGTGTTCTTTTGAATGCTGCTGCATTTGGATTTTAATTCTGTATTTTTGGTTTTTTATTTCATCCGTTGCGTTCGGTATACAAATAAAAAGGCCGCTTGTCGCGGCCTTTTTATTTGGGGGCAATATATTAAACCCACATGTCCTTGCGCTTCTTGCGGGGCACTAGGTGCGGCAGCACCAACCCCAGCAGCAAACCGGCACCGGCTACGCCGCCACCGTACATGAACCAACGCATCAGGTTGCTTTGGTCCATGCCTTTCACCTGGCTTTGCAACTGGCTGATGGTGGCCTGTTGTTCCTGCACCTGTTGGGTCAGCTGCACTTTGTCCTGCTTGAGGTTGTCCAGGGTGCTGGCAAGCGCCTCGTGGCCGGAAGACAGCTCAGTGATTTTGTCCTGGGCAGCCTTAAGGGAGGCCTGGAGCTTGGGAATGGTGACCCTGAACGACGGGGTGGTGGTTACGAACTGGCTTTCAACCCAGCCGTCACGGCCCTGATCGTCTTCCACTTTGGTGAAATCACCGCTGTGGTCCAGCACTTTGAGCTCGGTACCGGCGTTGATTGAACCGATGATGCGGTAATCGCGGGACGGACCGGAGTGCAAGAAAATGTATACGTCTTCACTGACGTAGGCAGGATCGGCAAAGGAAAGCCCTGGCGTCAAAGCCAGCAGCAGAAGCAGCGCACGCTTTAGCATTGTGTTGATTATCCGAATAAAAGTCGCCGCACAATCCTAGATAGCAAAAAAGGCCATGGCAAGTGCCATGGCCTTTGATGTTCAGGAGAGGATCAGTGCTTCGAGGATCCAGAAGATGATGATGGACAGCAAAGCCCCTGCCGGCAGGGTAACAACCCAAGACACCACGATGTTGCGGATAACCGACAGGTTAAGGGCGGCGATACCGCGGGCCAGGCCTACACCCATGATGGCCCCTACCAGGGTCTGGGTGGTGGAGATGGGCAGGCCGGTGCCTGATGCCAATACCACAGTGGTGGCGGTGGCAAACTGGGCAGCAAAACCGCGGCTGGGGGTGAGGTGAGTAATGCCGGTGCCGACAGTTGCCATCACCTTTTTACCCATCACCGCCAGGCCCAGTACGATACCGAAGCCGCCAAGGGGCAATATCCACCAGGCGATAGAGGATTTGGAGGCGATCACGCCGCCCGCTTCCACCACGCTCACGACCGCCGACAGCGGCCCAATGGCGTTGGCCACGTCATTGGAGCCATGGGCAAAAGCCATGGCGCAGGCGGTCAGTACCATCAGGATGGCGAACACCTTCTCAACGTTGGCAAAACCCATGTCCTTGTCGTCGGAGGGGTTGTACTGCTTGCGGCCGATAAAGAGGTAGCCGCCAATCATCACCACCAGGGAGGTGAGGAAGGAGTAGAGCCAGTCTTCGCCGTTGCTCAGGTTCAGGCCGATGTGGGACAAGCCCTTTTTCAGGGTGACCAGGCTGATGACGAAAGCGGTCAGGAACATGTACACCGGCACGAAGCGCTTGGCATTTTTCAGCGGATCTTCGGTGTCGAAGATAAAGCGCTGCACGCTGACGAAGATAAAGTAGGCGATAAGGCCTGAGATGGCGGGGGTGATTATCCAGGAGCCGACAATGCCCAGGGTCTTGCCCCACTGCACCGCGTCACTGCCAAGGGCCACGGTGGCAAAGCCGATGATGGCACCGATGATGGAGTGGGTGGTGGACACCGGCCAGCCATAGTGGGAGGCCACAATCAGCCAGATCCCGGCGGCCAGCAGGGAGGCTATCATCCCCAGCACCAACACGTCAGCGTGGCCGACAAAGGCGCTGGAATCGATAATGCCCTTGCGAATGGTGGAGGTGACTTCGCCGCCGGCCAGGTAGGCCCCGGCAAACTCGAACACCATGGCAATGATGATGGCTTGTTTTACGGTCAGAGAACGGGTGCCTACGGAGGTACCCATGGCGTTGGCTACGTCGTTGGCACCAATACCCCATGCCATCAAAAAGCCGACAAAAGCCGCAAGCAGCACCAGAACGGTACCGTAGTTAGCGATGATATCCATGTTTGTTTCCTGTTAGCTGCGCGCCAGGAGCAGCTCCAAGCGTGACCCCACGCCCTCGGCACGGTCGGCCAGATCGCCAACCCATTCGAGGATGGAGTAAAGGAACATGACGTCGATCGGGCTCAGATCTTTCTCAATCGCCAGCAGTTGGCGACGCAGGCGGATCTGCAACTCGTCGGTATCGTGCTCGATGTCATCGAGCTCGTTGATCATCCGATTGACCAGCTCAACCTCACGGCCACGGAAACCGGTTTCGAGTAACTCGTCCAGTTCGTTGATGGCCTTGGCGGCAAGCGCTGTTGCATCCAGGCAACGGGAAAGGTAGGCGCCGAATTCTTCAGCGAAGATGGAAGGGATCTTGAGCTTACGACCCAGCACCCGGCCAGCAATGTCCTTGGCCTTGTTGGCGATACGGTCTTGCTCTTTGACCAGTTCCAGCAGGTCGGTACGTTCAACCGGCATGAATAGGCCGGACGGCAGCGTCAGGCGGATCTCCCGCTTCAGTGCGTCGGCTTCTTTTTCAAGCTGGCTGATAAGGTTGCGCAATTCCCCGGCTTGGTGCCAGTCGTCGGCGAGGACCGCCTCAAAGAATGGCAACAATTTCTGGCAGCATTCGTGGACCTTGTCCATGTGTTGCTGCAGGGGCCGGATCGGCGATTTGGCGAAAAGACCTAAGATACTGTTTGCAGGCATGGTTGCCCCTCATATTTGACGATAATGTCGGCATCAGGCCAATGCGGCGCGAAGAATAGCGCAAAGGTCTGCTGTAATAAAACGGTAATGGCGTTTTTTTTGTGGCTATGGCCGTTATAATCAGCCCGACACCTGTCAACCAAAAGCCACGATGGCCATCGAAACTGAACTTAAATTACGCGTAGCAAGCCAGGTCGACACCGACAGCTGGCTTGCGCCCCTTCTCGGTGAGGCGGCCAGTCGCCACCTCAAAAACACCTACTTTGACACCGCTGACGGTCTGTTGGCCGGCTGGCGCATGGGCCTTCGCATCCGCGAAGTAGACGGCCAGCGGGAGCAAACCCTCAAGCTGGCTGGCAATTCGGGTTCGGCGCTCTCTGCCAGACCTGAATATAACCTGCCCATCGACGGCGACAAGCCAGACTTGCATGCTTTCCCGGCCGAGGTCTGGCCCCAGGGCACTGATTTATCTGCCCTGGCGCAAGCGCTGGTGCCGGTGTTCTCCACCGACTTTGCCCGCCAGAAAACCCTGGTGGCCAATGGCCAAGTGGAGTTCTGCTGGGACCAGGGCGAAGTGTGCGCCGGCGAGCGCTGCCTGCCCATTCGCGAGCTTGAGCTGGAAATGCAGGGCGAGGACCTCAAGGCCCTGTTTGATTTTGCCAGCGGCTTGCTGCGCGACGGCGTGCAGTGCTTTGGCCTGTCCAAGGCTGCCCGCGGCAACTGGCTGGCCAAGGGCCAGGGCAGTCTCGACATGGACGCCCCGGTGCCCGCCGTTGACCGGCAAATGAGCAATGACGACGTGCTGCAACAAGCGCTGGCCTGTGCCATCAGCGAGTGGCAGCAAGCCGAAGATGCGTTTTTGCTGCAACCGGGCTGGCAGGCACTGCTGGCCATCAGCGAGGCCTTGCAGTACTTCCGCCAAGTATTGAGCCTCTTTGGCGGCCTGGTGCCGCGCAAGGCCTCAAGCGAGCTGCGCCAAGAATGCCAATGGCTGGCCGACCAGCTGGCCCAGGCCCAAGCCCAGGTGCGCATTGCCAAGGTGCTGGGCAGCAAAGGCAGCGGCTTTCGAAAGCTCAGCATCAGCGATGAGCTTTTGGAGCAGGCCAATGCCCGCCAACAGGCGCTGCCGAACCTGGCCTTCTTTACCCAACTGCTGGCCGGTGAGCGCGCCAATCGCCTGAAACTTTCAGCCCTGAAGTTTGTGGCGCTCAAAGAGTGGCGAGTCAAGCTTGACGCCTCGGCGCTTGCCGAGCTCGACAAACCCATCAAATGGTTTGCTGATACCCACCTCGCCAAGGCCTTTGCCGATATCAAGCGGCACCTGACCCGGGGCATGAGTCTGACGCAATATGTGGATCAGGAAGGGCGGGTACTGCGTTACCTCACGTGCTGCCGCACTTTCGCCGGCCTCTATCAGGACGGCCTGGCCATGGCGGCGCTGGAGCTGTGGCAGGATTTCCTGTTCGGTCTGGAAGAAGCGCGCCGCCTGGAAGGGCTGGGGCAACTGGCTGGCCGCCTGGATTTGTCCGACGAGGACGAAGAGCAGCTGGAAGCCTGGCTTAATCGCAAGCGCCAGTCGTTGGTGGTGGCGATGGATCAGTCTCGTCAGCTGGGGCTGGATCAGCCGATTTACTGGCCTTGAGTTGGTCGCTGAGCGCGCCAAGCTGCGCGCTCAGTGCCTGCACCTGCTGCTCAAGATTATCGAGCTTATGCTGCACCGTCCTGTGGTGCAGCTCTTCGGTCTCGCCGCTGCGGGTCAGCCGGGCCGCCATCAAACCGCTTAATCCCCCGAAAATAGACACCCCGGTGATGATCACCAGGGCGCTGATGATGCGCCCGGCGGTGGTAATGGGGTAATAGTCGCCATAACCGACGGTGGAAATAGTCACCAGCGACCACCAGATGGCGTCTTCGGCGGTGTGGATATTGGAGGCGGGGTTGTTGCTCTCGGCCAGCAAAATGGCGATGGAGCTGCCCCCTATCACCACCACCAGGGTCACCAAGATGGTGGCCAGCACCGCATGGGTGCTTTCCTTTAACAGCTGCTGGATAACCTGGTTGGCCATGCGCAGTACCCTAAGTACCCGCAATACCTGGAACAGCCGGCCGTAACGCAGCACATCCACCGCCGGGATACTGGACAGCACATCTATCCAGTGGGCACGCACATAAGCCCATTTGTCCTGGGCTTTTACCAGGCCAATGGCAAAGCGGGTCAGGAATATCACGCAGATGACGGTGTCCATCAGCAGCAGCAATTCCCGCTCGTCTCTGTCGAGGGGCGCAAACTGCAACACCAGCACCACCGCTACGGCAATGATCGAGAGGATCATCATCGCCAGTTCGATGGGGGTGGGGGCCAGTACCCTGAGCTCGGGTTTCACGCTAATCGTCCTTTAGTAACGCATCTGCCTGTTCGGCCAATTCTTGCATGACCCTTTTCTTAATTTCCAATTGATCGTCAGGCAGCACCCCGTAACGCTCGCCAAGGCGCAGGTAGTCGTCGCCGCTTAAGGTCACGGTCAGGCGGGGCCGTTTGGGGCGGGTGGTGACTGGCAGATCAAGCATGGCGCGGATTTGGTCCGACGGGCTCAAGCCTTCTTCAAGGGCGGCCAGGCGAATGGCGTACTGGAGCTTGCTGTCCAGGTCAAAGGCTACCTGCACCGCCTTCATCACGGCGATGGACGAGGCCCATTTCTGTTCCAGCTTTCTACTCATCGGCCTGCCCCTTGAGCCGTGCCAGCACAGTGGCGGCAGAGCTGGGGGCCGGCACTTTGGCCTCGGTGTCGGTGCAGGCTTCGCGCTGGCGAATGGCCTTGAGGGCGGCTTGGGTACTGGTGCCCTGGCGCTTTAAGAGTGGGTCCAGGGTGTGCTGCATGCGGGCTAGCTCCCGGGCGGCACTCACCAGGATGAGCTGGCGGCGAAGGTCCACCAGTTGCCGCTCCAGTTGCCGGTAAAGGCGCTCTTCTTCTTCAACGGCCTGGCGGCGGCTGGCGATAAGCAGCAACTGGTTTTCCAGGTTGGCGAGCAGCTCAGCGCCGTGCTGGGCGGCTTTCATATCGCCTTTGGCCAGCACCGCGCGAAGGGCCGCTTCCTGCTCCACTGCCGCCTGCTGGCACTGGGCGTGGTCGCTGGCGATGGTGTCCAGGCGGGCCTGCCAATGGGGAGCTTGGTCTTGCAGCTGCGCCAGGCGCTGGCGGGTGTCTTGCAGTTGCAGGTTAAGGCTCTTGGCGTCGCCCTTGATGTCGCTGGCCAGCAGATCCTTTATCAGCGTCATACCGCCTCCAGGAAGTGGCTCATGTCATCGAGGATGTCCAGGGTGTTGTCCGACAGCACCACCAGTTCGTGTTCGATGTCAAAAAGGCTCGAATGCACCGACAGCGCCCCGAAGATCACAAAGCGCTCGCCCATCTTGGCAAAAGCCGACAGCGGCATGGGAATATTGAGCTCGAGCATGGTCTCCAGCATGGCCAGGCGCCGCTCGGCCAGCACTTCGCTTTCGTCCCATAAAAAGCTCATCACCAGTACCTGATCTTCGGCCACCGACAAAAACACTGGCAGCTCTTCGCGGCCCTGCACCACAATTTGCAGCACTTCCACCTCGCCGCTGATGGGCAGGCAGTCAAAACTGTAGCCGGTGTGGCTGTCGCGGCCTAAACCATTGAGATGGCGCGCGATGATATCGGTGGTAACAGGCTGTGGTGCTGGCACTGAGGGGCCTTTGGGTTTTATGCTCTTGAGGTCCTTTGTCTACCAAATTCGACATAATATGTCTACCGAGCGCCTCCTGACCGGCCAGGCCGACAAAGCCCTGGCCAGCCTTATCGAACGTCACCCCCATTGCCTGGAAGGGCTGGACGAGGCGCGCCTGGAGCGATTGCGCCAAGGCCTGGCCTGTTCCGACTTCCTGCTCACCCACTTGCTGCGCCGCCCCGACTGGCTGCCCTGGCTGCTGGCCCAGAGCGAGCAAAGCCTGGCTGGCGGCCCCTGGCAACCGCCTTTGGAGGCGGGCGCCACCGAGGCGCAGGTGCAGCGCGAGCTGCGGCTTTTTCGCCACCGCTATCTTTGCGCTTTGGCGCTGTTGGGGGCCAACCAAGACATCAGCGAAGAAGCGCGGCTGGCGGCGCTGTCAAAGCTTGCCGAGGGGCTTATCGATTGCGCCCGCAACTGGGCTTATCAAGACCTTTGCCAGAGCCGGGGCACCCCCCGCGATAGCGAAGGCAAGGCAGTGCCGCTGTTGGTGCTGGGCATGGGTAAGCTGGGCGGCGGCGAGCTGAACTTTTCTTCCGATATTGACCTTATCTTCATCTACCCCCGAGGCGGGGTCACCGAGGGCGGGCGCAAGGAAATCGACAACCACGAGTTCTTCGCCCGCCTTGGCCAGCGGCTGATTGCGCTTTTGGATGCGGTCACCACCGACGGCTTTGTCTACCGGGTGGATATGCGCCTGCGCCCCTTTGGTGATTCGGGGCCGCTGGTGATGTCCTTTGACGCGCTGGAAGATTACTACCAGTCCCAGGGCCGCGAGTGGGAACGCTACGCCATGGTCAAAGGGCGGTTGATGGGCGGCGGCTTTGGTTATGAAGAGGAGCTGTCGCAGCTGCTGCGGCCCTTTGTCTATCGCCGTTACCTTGATTACTCGGCCATCCATTCGCTGCGCGACATGAAGCGGCTTATCGAGGCCGAAGTGCGGCGCCGGGGCCTTAAGGGCAACATCAAGCTGGGGGCCGGGGGGATCCGGGAGGTGGAATTCCTGGTGCAGGTGTTCCAGCTTATTCGTGGCGGCCGCGAGCCCAAGCTTCGCACGCCTTCCTTGCTGGCGGCGCTGGCCATGCTGCCGGGGCTGGGGGTAATGAGCGAAGCGGAGGCCCAAGCGCTGGCCGAGGCCTATCTCTTCCTTCGCGCCAGCGAGAACAACCTGCAAGCCATCAACGACGAGCAAACCCAGACCCTGCCAGACGATGCCCTCAACCAGGCCCGCCTTGCCGCCATGCAGGGCTTTGGCAGTTTTGGCGCCTTTATGGCCCGCCTTGAGCAGCACCTGCAACTGGTGCACAGCCTGTTTCGGGATGTGGTGAGCGAAGACAACCCCGAGGACGACCTCCCCGGCGGCCTGCGCTCCTTGATGGAGGCCGACTGGTCGGTAGATGAGGTGGCCGGCAGCCTGAGTGAAGAGGGCCTGGCCGAGCCAGAGGCCCTGGCCGCCGTTTTTGTGTCGCTCAAAGACAGCCTTGAAAAGCGCAGCATGGGCGAGCGGGGCCGCAAACAGCTCGACAAACTGCTGCCCCAGCTGCTGCTTGGCCTTAAAGACCAACCCCAGGGGGTGCGCACCCTACGCCGCCTTGGCAAGCTGCTAGAGCAAATCGCCAGCCGCACCGCCTACCTAGAGCTGCTGGTGGAAAACCCCGGCGCCCGGGCCCAGCTTATCAAGCTGATGGGGGAGTCTGCTTTTATCAGCGACAGCCTCACCCAGATGCCCATCTTGCTGGACGAGCTTATCGACCCGCGCCATCTTTATGCGCCGCTGGCCCTGGAAGATTACGGCTCAGAGCTGCGCCGCTTTATGCTGCGTATCGAGCCGGGTGACTTGGAAGGGCAGATGGAGGCGCTGCGCCAGTTCAAAGCGGCGCAAACCCTGCGCATTGCCGCCGCCGATGTCACCGGGGTGCTGCCGCTGATGAAGGTGAGCGATCACTTGAGCATCCTGGCCGAGACCCTGTTGGCCGCTTGCCTGCCCCTGGCCTGGCAAGACTTGGTTAAGCGCCACGGCGAGCCGCCGGGGCTGAGCCCGGAGCACCCCGGCATCTTGGTGGTGGCCTACGGTAAGCTCGGCGGCCTGGAACTGGGCTACAGCTCGGATCTGGATATCGTGTTTTTAACCGACCTTGGCGCCGAGCAGGCCGACAGCGAAACCCCAGGGCCAAGGGCCATCACCGTCAAAGAGTTCTTCTTTAAATTGGTGCAGCGGCTCAGCCACTGGCTCACCACCCGCACCCTAAGCGGCGTGCTCTATGAAATCGACATGCGGCTTCGCCCCTCCGGCGCCTCGGGGCTGTTGGTGAGCACCCTGGAGAGCTTTGAAGATTACCAGCTCAACGAAGCCTGGCTCTGGGAGCATCAGGCGCTGGTCAGGACCCGGCCGGTGCTTGGCGACAACGCCCTTCGCGAGCGTTTTGCCGGTATTCGCCTCAAGGCCCTTGGCAAGGCGCGGGACGCGGCGGCCCTCAAGGAAGAAGTGCGGGCCATGCGCCAGAAGATGCGCGGCCACCTGGATAAATCCGGCAAGGGCCTTTTTGACCTCAAACAGGGCAGGGGCGGCATTACCGATATCGAGTTTTTGGTTCAGTACTGGCTACTGGCAAGCGCCGAGCCGGCGCTGCTGCGCTACAGCGACAACATTCGTCAACTTGAGGCCCTCAGCCAAAGCCAGGTGATAGATGACGCCACCGCCGAGCGCCTGGCCGAGATTTACGTGGCACTTCGCCAACAGCAGCATCGCCAGAGCCTGGACGAAGGCGGCCGGTTGGTAGAAGACAGCTGCTTTAGCGAAGAGCGCGCCTTTGTGGGCGCGCTCTGGGACAAGACAATGGGCGAGGCTTAGTAGTAAGAGGGGTCGTCCTCGTTGGGGCGGGTTTTAAAGCGCCGGTGCACCCACATGTATTGCTCCGGCTGTTTTTGGATCTCCCGGGCCACGATATGGTTCACAAGCTTGGTGTCTTGTACCTCGTCGCCGCTTGGCAGGGTATTGAGGGCCGGGGAGAAGCTCAGCTTGTAGCCTGAGCCGTCTGCCAGGCGGGTCTGCACGAAGGGCACCACCTTGGCCTTGCCCTGCTTGGCAAACATGGAGGTGGCGGTAACGGTGGCGGCGTCCGGCACCGCGAAAAAGGGCACGAACACGGCGCGGCGGCGGCCGTAGTCCTGGTCGGGGGCGTACCACACCACATCGCCCTGGCGAAGGGCTTGGACCATGCCGCGCACATCGCGCTTGTCCACTAGGTATTTATTGGAGCGCACCCGGCCGTGGTATTGCAGGTACTCCATCAGCGCGTTGTTGTGGGGGCGATAAAAGCCCACCCCCGGCTGCAAGGTGCCGAACATCCGGGCGCCTATCTCCAGGGTCACAAAGTGCATGGCCATCAGGATCACGCCCTGGCCCCGGTCCAGCACTTCTTGTACGTATTGGAAGTTCTCCACCTGCATGTGCTTTTTAATGCGCCACTGGGGCCACCACCAGGCCATGCCGGTTTCCAGCATCGCCACCCCGGTTGCCTCGAAGTTGGCTACCAGCAGCCGCTGGCGCTCGTCTTCGCTTTGCTCGGGAAAGCACAGCTCTAAGTTGCGCTTGGCAATGCGCGCCCGCTTTTTCAAGATTTTTCCCAAAAGGCGGCCAAGGCCCTTACCCAGGGCAACCTGCAACCGGTAGGGCAGCCAGGACAGCAGGTACATCACTATCACCCCCAGCCAGGTAAGCCAGTAGCGGGGATGGAGCAGCCGGGCGGAAAAACGCGGGGCTTCGATTTTGTTGATTGCCAAGGGCTGAGCCTCCTTCCTTCGAGCAACAGGCGGCAAGTTTACCCCAAAGCGGAAGGCTCTGTAGGGGGCAATTGCTATGGTAAGATCGCCGCCAACTGAGTCAGAGGAAGCAATCCCCCAATGAAACTGAATTTGCCCGCTTTCGAAAAGGCCAAAGTGCTGGTGGTCGGTGATGTGATGCTGGACCGCTATTGGCATGGCGCCACCAAGCGCATCTCCCCGGAAGCGCCGGTGCCGGTGGTGAAGGTAGAGCAGCGCGAAGACAGGCCCGGCGGCGCCGCCAACGTGGCCCTGAACGTGGCGGCCTTGGGGGGCAAAACCCTGCTGCAAGGGCTGGTGGGTAACGACGAGCCGGCCCAGACCCTCAAAGACAGCCTGGGTAGTGTTGGGGTACAGAGCGAACTAGTCACGGTAGACACCCACCCCACTATCACCAAGCTGCGGGTGCTGTCACGCCACCAGCAGCTGCTGCGTCTCGATTTTGAAGACGCTTTTAGCGCCGAAAACGCCGCCCTGTTGCGTGCCCCTTTCGCCAAAGCCCTGGGCCAGTGCGATGTGGTGGTGCTGTCTGATTACGCCAAAGGCGCCCTGGCTGATGTTGAGCATTTGATTGTTGAGGCGCGGCTGGCCGGCAAGCCGGTGTTGGTCGACCCCAAGGGCACTGACTTTGGCCGCTACCGGGGCGCCACCCTGCTCACCCCCAATCTCAGCGAGTTTGAAGCGGTGGTGGGGCACTGCGCCGACGAAGAGACCCTGGTCAGCAAAGGGCTGGAGCTTATTGAGCGCTTTGAACTGCAAGCCATGCTGGTTACCCGCTCAGAGCACGGCATGACCTTGCTGCAAAAAGGCCTGCCACCGGTGCACCTGCCGGCCACCGCCAAGGAAGTGTTCGATGTGACCGGCGCCGGGGATACCGTTATCTCCACCTTGGCTTCGGCCCTTTCCGCCGGTTGCACCCTGGCTGAATCTTGCGCCCTGGCCAACCTTGCCGCCGGTATCGTGGTGGGCAAAGTGGGTACCTCCACCGTTTCCACCGTTGAGCTGGCCGCCATTTTGGGCCAGGACCGCGAATTGGGCTTTGGCGCCCTGAGCGAAGACCAACTGGTGCTGGCGGTGCGCGATGCCCAGCGCCGCGGCGAAAAGGTGGTGATGACCAACGGCTGCTTTGACATTCTTCATGCCGGCCACGTCAGCTACCTGCAACAGGCCAGAGCCCAGGGTGACCGGTTGATCGTGGCGGTCAACAGCGACGACTCGGTGCGCCGCCTCAAAGGCGACGGCCGGCCGGTCAACAACCTGGAGCGGCGCATGGCGGTGCTGGCGGCCCTTGGCGCCGTGGACTGGGTGGTGGATTTTGGCGAAGACACCCCCCAGCGCCTTATTGCCCGAGTGCTGCCCAATCTTTTGGTCAAAGGCGGCGATTACAAGCCAGAAGATATCGCCGGTGGCAAGGAAGTGATTGCCAACGGCGGCGAGGTTCGGGTGCTGGGGTTTGAAGACGGGGTGTCCACCACCGCCATCATCAACCGCATTAAAAGCAAATGAGCCGCTTCCTTTATAACCTCGCGTTGCTATGCCTGTTTCCGCTGATTGTGCTCTGGCTGTATTGGCCGGGGCGCAAGCCGGATTTTGCCGGGCGCGCCTTTGAGCACTTCGGTTTTGGGCCGCGCATCGGCGAGGTAGACCTGTGGGTGCACGCGGTCAGTGTTGGCGAGTCCATGGCTGCCATCGCCCTTATCAAGGCCTGGCGGCTGCAATACCCCAAGGCGCGGCTGCTGCTAACCACCAGCTCCCGCACCGGTTATGACCGCCTCAAGGCCGCCTTTGGCGACAAGCTCCTGCACAGCTATGCCCCTTATGATTTCTGGCCCTGCGTGTGGCTGTTCTTTCGCCGGGTTAAACCCAAAGCCTTGTGGGTGATGGAGACCGAGCTGTGGCCCAACTGGCTGGCCTTTTGCCGCTGCCGTGATATCCCGGTCAAGCTAGTCAATGCCCGCTTGTCGGCCAGCTCTGCCAAGCGCTACCGCCGTTTTGCTGGGTTGTCCCGTGGCCTAATGCAGGGCCTGGATAAGGTGCTGGCGCAAACCGCCGAAGAGGCGGCGCGCTTTAAGGCGCTGGGGTTGGCGGCCAGTAAGCTGGCGGTTACCGGGTCGGTGAAGTTCGATTTGGAGGTTAGCCACGAGCAGCGCGCTGCCGGGCAAGCCCTGGCCGAAGGGTTTGGCGAGCGGCCAGTGTGGATAGCGGCCTCTACCCACCAGGGGGAAGACACCCTGATGCTCGCCGCCCACAAGGCCCTTCGTGAGCAGTATTCCGATGCCTTGTTGCTGCTAGTGCCCCGCCATCCCCAGCGTTTTGAGGAAGTGGCTAAGCTCCTTGAGCGCCAAGGCTGGCAGGCGGCCCGGCGCAGCCGCGAGGAGCCGGTTGGCCTGGAAACCGCTGTGTATCTTTGTGACACCATGGGCGAGATGATGACCTTGCTGGCCGCCGCCCAGGTGGCGGTGGTGGCGGGCTCTTTTGTCAATGTTGGCGGCCATAACCTGTTGGAGCCGGCGGCCTTTGCCCTGCCTACCCTAACCGGCCCGGTGTATTTTAACTTCAAGGACATCACTGACGCCCTGGTGGCGGCCGGTAACTGCCAGGTGGTGAGCGCCAATGAGCTGGCCCCAGCTCTTGCCGCGCTCTTTGCCGACCCAGCCAAGCGCCAGGCCGCCGGCCAAGCCGGGCTCAAGGTGCTGGAGGCCAACAGCGGCGCCATCCGCCGCAGCCTCGAACTGCTGGCATAAAAAAGGCCCTCATCTGAGGGCCTTTTCTTTATCAAGCAACCGTTATTGCGGTTTGGGCGCTTCGGCGGCCGGGCTCAGGATGCGGTTGATCATGTCCAGGTCGGAATCGGCCAGGGTGCCGTCGTACTGCTTCAGGGCCAGGTTGTTCAGGATGAAGTTGTAGCGGGCTTGGGCCAGCTGCTGTTTGGCCTGATACAGGTTCTGGTTGGAGTTGAGCACGTCAACGATGGTACGGGTACCCACTTCAAAGCCGGCTTCGGTGGCTTCCAGCGCAGACTGGCTGGAAATGACCGACTGCTCGTAGGCTTTTACCGACGACAGGCTGGCTTTGACGTTGTTGTAGGTGTTGCGCACGTTACGCACCACTTGGCGGTGGATACGCTCCAGTTCCTCGGAGCTGATCAGGAACTGGCTTTGGGCCTGTTCGACCTGGCTGGAGGTACGGAAACCAGAGAAGATAGGTACGCTGACACCAATACCGATGCTGGCATTGTTCAGTGACGGCTGGTCCAAGTCGCGGTTAACCGGCTCGTCCAGGTTGACGTCGGTCTTGCTGGTGCCGTAGCTACCGGTCAGGTTGACGGTGGGGTAGTGGCCGGACTGGGCATATTTGATCTGGTCGCGGGCAATATCCACGCTCATGCGCTGGGCTTGCAGGCTGAGGTTGTTGTCCTCGGCGCGCTTGACCCAATCGCTGACCGCACCCTGGGGCAGGTTGGGGTCAAATTTGTTGGTATTGAGCACGTCCAGGTTGGTGTAGTTAACACCGGTGATCTCGGTCAGGCCTTCGTAGCTGTTGTCCAGGGTGTTCTGGGCGTTGATCACGTTGGCAACGGAGGCATCGTATTGCGCCTGGGCTTCGTGCACATCGGTGATGGCGGTCAGGCCCACGGCAAAGCGCTGCTTGGTTTGCTCCAACTGACGCTCGATGGCCTTTTGCTCGGCTTTACGGAAGGCCAGGGTGTCCTGGGCTTGCAGCACGGCAAAGTAGGCGTTGGCCACACGGTTGATAAGGTCCTGGCGGGCAGAGCCGTAGCTGACTTCAGTCTGGGCCGCGGTCTTTTCGGCCTGGTCCAGCTTGACCCACACACCATGGTCGAAGATCAGCTGTTGCAGGTTCAGGGTGGCGCCCCAGGATTTGGTGTCGCCTTTTTGTTTCACCATGGCCAGGTTACCGTTGGCATCGGTCGTGCTGGTCACAGATTCGTATTTGGGTTGGAATTGGTAGTCCAACTGGCCAGTCAACTGCGGCAGCAGGTCGGCTTTGCTGATGTCCACACCGGACATGGCCACCTTGCGCTGGGCATCGGCCTGTTGCAATACCGGATCATGCTGCAGAGCCTGCTGATACACTTCTACCAGGTTTACGGCCTGAGCTTGTGCTACAAAACCGGCACTGACCAGTAGACTCAAAAGGGTACGCTTCATTCGTTTGCTTCCTCATGTCCGCAACGGCGACAATGGCTGGAACAGTAATTAAGGGACTGATTTCACATCAAGTCGCAAGTGTAACAGATTATAAATTGGGCACGCTTGCAGGTAACAATGTGTTACCTGCCTGACAGGTTCTGGCTGACGCCTCAAACTGCCGGCCTGCGGAGAATGAACATGCACCAGAATTTCACGGCATCCGATGTTGAAGTAAAGGAAAAACAGCCGCTTTACCGGGGGTTTTTCACCATGATGCGCTACGTTTTGCGCCACCGGAAATTCGACGGTGGCTGGAGCCCCTGGCTGACCCGCGAAGTGTTCGAGCGGGGCCATGCCGCCGTGGCTTTGCCTTACGATCCCCGCACCGACGAAGTGGTGCTGCTGCGCCAGTTTCGCGTTGGCGCCATGGCCACTTCCCAGGACCCCTGGCTCTATGAACTGGTGGCCGGGATCATAGAAGAAGGGGAGTCGCCAGAAGAAGTGGCGGTGCGAGAAACCGCCGAGGAATCGGGACTGACCGTCGGCCGGGTCAAGCCGGTGCTGAGTTATCTCGCCTCCCCCGGCGGCACCACCGAGCGCCTGCATATCTTTGCCGTGGAGGTCGACGCCAGTAAGGCGCAAGGCGTTCATGGCCTGGACGAAGAAGGCGAAGACATCGCCGTTTATCGCCTGCCCCGCAAAGAAGCCCTGGCCATGTTGGAACAAGGCCGGATAGACAACGCCGCCAGTGTTATCGGACTGCAATGGCTGGCGCTTCATGTTGAGGAACTGCGCGCCTTATGGCGGTAAAGAAGAAAGGCTACCGGCCCAGTTTACGGGCCTTACACACCACCTGCGAGCACAACTATGCGGCGCTGATGAAGCTGGCGCGGCGGCTCAATAACGTGGGTGACAGCGTGTCCTACCAGGTTGGCCACAGCCAGCGTTATCGGCTGCGCCTGGACGAAGATTTCCCTTACACCTCTACCATCACTATCGAGCAGCAGGGCGGTTTACCCCAGTACCTCAAAGCCTTGATGATGGTGCGCCTCTACCATGATGTACGTATGGCTGAAGTGTGCGCGAGCCAGCACTTTTCACGCCTGGCACCCCGCTACCCATACCCCAATGATAAGATGCATCTGCCTGACGAAAAAATGCAGGTTAATCTGTTCCTTACCGAGTGGCTCAAGCTGTGTCTCAAGGACGGGAGGAGCAGTTCAGATTTTCTTGCCAGCTTGCAATAGAGGCCTTATTTGACCCTGCAGACCCTTGTTCCTAAAAAGGACGTCCTGAGCTTTTGGGTGTTGACCGATCCCCATCTTTTTAAAGATGACAGTGGTGCCCTGATGGGCATACCCACCTGGCAAAGCTTTGCTGCGGCCCAGCAGCTTCTGGACGAAGAGGCCGACGCCTGGTTGTTGACCGGCGATTTGGCGCAGGACCATAAACCACAAACCTATCAGCTGCTTAAAGACGAGCTGGCCGATCGTCCCTGGTTTGCCATTCCCGGCAACCATGACGACCCCGCCGCCATGCGTGCTGTTTTCGGTGAGCCTGTAAAACGTTTGCGCGCCAAGCACTGGCAGGTATTGCTGCTCGACTCGCACGACCCGGGCAAAGTAAGCGGCTGGCTGAGCGACGCCGAGCTTGCCCTTATCGACGAGGCTGCTAACGACAACCTGCACACCCTGGTGGTGGTGCACCATCACCCCTTGCCCTGCGGTTCTTCCTGGCTTGACCAGCACCAGCTGAAAAACGGCGAGGCGCTGCTGGCGCGCATGGCCAACCTGCCCAAGGCCAAGGCGGTGCTCTTTGGCCATATCCACCAGGAAGTGGATCGCCTGGCCGGAGATGTCCGGCTGCTGGCTACCCCTTCTACCTGCGTGCAGTTCATGCCCAACAGCCAGGATTTTGCCGTGGACGCCCTGGGGCCCGGTTGTCGCCAGCTTAAATTGCTGGCAGACGGGCGCATCGAAACCCGGGTGCTGCGGGTGGCGCCAGAGCAGTTCGCGGTGGACAAACACGCCAGCGGCTACTGATGCGGCTCTATTACCTGCACGGCTTCAACTCCTCACCCCAGTCCGACAAGGCCAGGGTGGTGAGCCATTATGTAACCAAACATTGCCCCGGCACTGAGCTGGTGTTGCCGACGCTGCATTTTGCGCCCGCCGAGGCGATTGCCCTTTTGAATGCCGACATTGCCGCCCACCCTGGCCCCAAGGCCTTGATTGGCAGCTCCCTTGGCGGCTTTTACGCCACTTATCTGGCCGAGCGCCATGGCCTAAAAGCGGTGCTGATGAACCCGGCGGTCAGGCCCTTTGAGCTGTTGGCCGATTATCTCGGCCCCCAGGTGAACCCCTATACCGGCGAGACCTTTGAGGTCAGCCACCGGCACATGGCTGAGCTGCAAGCCCTTTTTGTACCGGTGCTCAGCCACCCCCAGCGGTTGTGGCTGTTGCAAAAAGAAGGGGATGAAGTGCTCGACTGGCGCCAGGCCCGCGACCACTACCAAGGGGCGCGCCAAACCATTGAAGCCGGCGGCGACCATGCCTTTACTGACCTGGATAAGCACCTGGGCCAGATGGCCGCCTTTTTAGACTTGTGTTGACAAGTTTTCTGGCAATGAAGACCATTGCCCCTAACTCAGCTTAATTAGCCCTGTCATGAGCAATCAGTACACCTCACAAGATCTGGAAGTCCTCGAAGGCCTGGAACCGGTAAAACGCCGCCCCGGCATGTACACCGACACCACCAGGCCCAACCACCTTGGTCAGGAAGTCATCGACAACTCCGTCGACGAAGCCCTGGCCGGGCACGCCAGCAAGGTGGAGGTGATACTGCATGAAGACCAGTCTCTGGAGGTCATCGACGACGGCCGCGGCATGCCGGTGGATATCCACCCCGAAAAAGGCGTGCCGGGGGTGGAGCTGATCCTCTGTAAACTCCATGCTGGCGGTAAGTTCTCCAGCAAGAACTACCAGTTCTCCGGCGGTTTGCACGGGGTGGGTATTTCGGTGGTGAACGCGCTTTCCAGCCGGGTGGAAGTGGGCATCAAGCGTGACGGCCAGGAATACACCATCGCCTTTGAACACGGCGCCAAAGTCGAAGACTTGACCGTGGTGGGCACCGTCGGCAAGCGCAACACCGGCACCCGGGTGCGCTTTTGGCCGGACGCCAGCTATTTTGACTCTCCTCGTTTTTCGGTCAATCGCCTTAAGCACATCCTCAAGGCCAAGGCGGTACTGTGCCCGGGCCTGACCATAAAGTTCGACGACAGGGTCAACAAGGAAAGCCATGAGTGGCATTTCGAGCGGGGCCTGGAAGATTACTTGAGTGACGCCGTGGCCGATTGGCCCAAACTCCCCCAGGCGCCTTTTGTGGGCTGTATGGCGGCGGCCACCGAAGCGGTGGACTGGGCGGTATTGTGGCTGCACGAAGGCGGCGAGCTGACCCAGGAATCCTACGTTAACCTCATCCCCACCGCCCAGGGCGGCACCCACGTGAACGGTTTGCGCCAGGGCCTGCTGGAGGCCATGCGCGAGTTTTGCGAATTTCGTAACCTCTTGCCCCGTGGCCTGAAATTAACCCCGGAAGATGTCTGGGAACGCTGCGCCTTTGTGCTTAGCGTGAAAATGCAGGACCCGCAGTTTGCCGGCCAGACCAAAGAGCGCTTGTCCTCGCGCCAGTGCGCCAGCTTTGTGTCCGGGGTGGTCAAGGACAGCTTCAGCCTGTGGCTGAACTCCAACACCGAAGTGGCGGAGATGCTGGCCGAGCACTTTATCTCCAACGCCCAGCGCCGCACCCGCAGCGCCAAGAAGGTGGCCCGTAAGAAGGTCACCTCAGGCCCGGCCCTGCCGGGCAAACTCACCGATTGCACCAGCGACGACCCGGCCCGCACCGAGCTGTTTTTGGTGGAAGGGGACTCGGCCGGCGGCAGCGCCAAGCAGGCCCGCGACCGGGATTTTCAGGCGGTGATGCCGCTTCGCGGTAAAATCCTCAACACCTGGGAAGTGGACTCAGGGGAGATCCTTGCCAGCCAGGAAGTGCACGATATTTCGGTGGCCATCGGCATGGACCCGGATTCTGCGGTGATGGACGGGCTTCGCTACGGCAAGGTCTGTATCCTTGCCGATGCCGACTCCGACGGCCTGCACATCGCCACCTTGCTGTGCGCGCTGTTCCTGCGCCACTTTAGGCCGCTGGTGGATAACGGCCATGTCTATGTGGCCATGCCGCCGCTGTTTCGTATCGACCTGGGTAAAGACGTGTTCTATGCCCTTGATGAAGAAGAAAAGCAGGGCGTGCTTGACCGCCTGAGCGGCGAAGGCCGGCGCGGCAAACCCCAGGTCACCCGCTTTAAGGGCCTTGGCGAAATGAACCCGCTGCAACTGCGCGAAACCACCATGGATCCAGCCACCCGCCGCCTGGTGCAGCTCACCGTCGATGACGCCGAGCAAACCCTGGCGCTGATGGACATGTTGCTGGCCAAGAAGCGCTCTGGCGATCGTAAAGAGTGGCTCGAAGCCAACGGCCACCAGGCGGAGCTGGCGTGAAACCACAAGGTGCCATGTTAAGCCTGCGCTGGCAGTTGCTAGTGCCGGTCTTCTGCCTGCTGGTGCTTATCTTTGCCGGCTTTGTGGCGGTGCATCAGCGCAGCCTCGATAACCTCTATGGCAAAATTCGCGACATGGCCGGCCAGTACACCCAAAGCGATGTGCTCTACCGCCTTGACCGCCAGCAATACGCCAACGCGACCTTAAATTGCGCCGACGGCTGCCGGGTGCAAAGTGGCGAGGGCAGCCTGTCTTTGCAAACCCTTAGCCAGCAGGTCAACCTGCCGCTGATGGTGATTAAAGACCAAGGCAGTGTGGCAATAGTGCAAAGCACGGCCGCACTCAAACCCCACCTTAGCCACCAGTGCCTGAGCCGCGCCGTCTGCGACGTGGACGGCTACTGGTATATCCCGATGCTAAAAAGTGGCGATCTGATGCTGGTGGGGGTGCTGGACGCCCAATCCCTTCTTGGCGAAAAAGACCAGGCGCTGCTGACCTCACTTATCCCCGGCGTATTGGGGCTGCTGGTGTGTTTGGGGCTCTTTTACTTGCTGCTGCGCCGCCCCTTGGAGCGGCTTAGCGCCATCAGTGATGCCCTGCCGCTCTTGGCGCGTGGCGCCTACGAGGGCTTTCGCATTCGCCTGCGCGCCATCGGCCGCCAGCAAAAGCTGCTAGACGAGCCCACCTTGCTGGCCCAGCGCCTCGAAGAGATGTCGCTGCAGCTTGAGAGCATGGAAAGCCAGCTACAGCGCCGCGCCGATGAGCTGGAATGGCTGGCCAGCCACGATGTGCTCACCAACCTGATGAACCGGCGCCGTTTTGAAAACGAACTGCAGGGTTATCTGAAAAGCCGCCGGGTGATGACCCTGCTGTTTATGGATCTCGACGACTTTAAATTCGTCAACGACGTGGCTGGCCACAAGGTGGGCGACCGCCTCCTGGTGCGGGTCGCCAAGGTGCTACAGCAACTAATGCCTGAGAGTGCCAGCGTGTGCCGGGTCGGTGGCGACGAGTTTGCGGTGCTTATTCCGGGGCTTTCTGAGGCCGGTGAAGAAGCGCTGCTGGCCAAGCTGTTTCGGGCCCTTCGTGAAGTGCGGGTGAGTGGCGGTGGCCAGCTGCACTCGCCGTCGGTTTCCATTGGTGTGGCGCGGCTGCCGCAAGACGGCGATGACCTTGAAGAAGTGATGGCCCGGGTGGACGTGGCCATGTACAAGGCCAAGGAGCTGGGTAAAAACCGCTTTGTGCGGGCCACCGGCCAGGGCAGCGAGCAAGAGCTTGGCCGCCACCTCTACTGGCTGGAAAAATCCAAGCACGGCATCAATGCCAGCAACCTGTGTTTGTACTTCCAGCCCATCGTCGACACCGAAACCCGCGATGTGGCCCATTTCGAGACCCTGCTGCGTACCCGTGACCGGGACGGCGCCTGGGTGTCGCCGGTAGATTTCATCCGTGCTGCCGAGCAGACCGGCCGCACCGCCGAGCTGGACCTGTGGGTCTTTAGAAGCCTGCTGGCATTGATGGAGAAGCTGCCGGTCGATGACCGGGTGCGATTCTCGGTCAACCTCTCGCCCAAGACCTTCAGCGAGTTGGACGCCATGGCTCAAATAGCCGAAGAGCTGCAGCAAAAGTCGCAGCTGGCGCACAAGCTCATTATCGAGATCACCGAAACGGCGGCGCTGACCAACCTCGAGCAGGCGCGCCGCTCCATCCAGCAGCTCAAGGCCATCGGTTGCCATTTTGCGCTGGACGACTTCGGGGTAGGGTATTCGTCCTTCCATACCCTCAAGACCCTGCCGGTTGATTTCATCAAGATTGACGGCTCCTTTATTCGCGGCCTTGCCAGCCAGGATGCCGACTCTATTTTCGTGCGCGCCCTGGTGGAGATCGCCAGCCATTTTGGCTACCGCACCATTGCCGAATTTGTCGAAGACGAAGAAGTGGCCGAGCTGCTGGATATCCTGCAGGTCAGCTTCATGCAGGGCTACCTGTTCGGCAAGCCCCAGGCGGCAGACGTGCTCTGGCCCGATATGGCCGTAGCGTAACCTATTGATTGATAAAACCGGATAAGCCCATGGATGACATCGCAGCGAGTCTCGACGGCATCGAACGCATGCCCCTGCGCCGCTTCACCGAATCGGCCTATTTGAACTATTCCATGTACGTTATCCAGGACCGCGCCCTGCCGCACCTGGGGGACGGCCTCAAGCCGGTGCAGCGCCGTATCGTGTACGCCATGAGCGAGCTGGGCCTGAGCGCTGCCGCCAAGTACAAGAAGTCGGCCCGTACCGTCGGTGACGTGCTGGGTAAATACCACCCCCACGGCGACAGCGCCTGCTACGAAGCCATGGTGCTGATGGCCCAGCCCTTTTCCTACCGTTACCCGCTGGTAGACGGCCAGGGTAACTGGGGGGCACCGGACGACCCCAAATCCTTCGCCGCCATGCGTTACACCGAGTCGCGGCTGGCGAAATTCTCCGAGGTGCTGCTGTCTGAGCTGGGCCAGGGCACGGTGGACTGGGTACCCAACTTCGATGGCACCCTGGACGAGCCGGCGGTGTTGCCGGCGCGCCTGCCTCATGTGCTCATCAACGGCACCACCGGCATTGCCGTGGGCATGGCTACCGACATTCCGCCCCATAACGCGCGGGAGCTGACGGCGGCCTGTGTGCACCTGCTGGCTCACCCCAAGGCCACGGTAGAAGAGCTGATGCACTTTGTGCCGGGGCCCGATTACCCCACCGAGGCTGAGATAATCACCCCCGGCGACGACCTCAGAAAACTCTACGAGACCGGCCGTGGCAGCGTGAAGATGCGCGCCAAGTATGAAGTGGCCGACGGCGAAGTGGTGGTCACGGCGCTGCCGCACCAGGCCAGCTCCGGTAAAATTTTGGAGCAAATTGCCGCCCAGATGCAGGCCAAGAAGCTGCCGATGGTGGCCGACCTTCGCGACGAGTCCGACCACGAAAACCCGGTGCGGCTGGTGATCGTGCCCAAGTCCAACCGGGTCGATTTGGACGCGGTGATGGCGCACCTTTTTGCCACCACCGACCTTGAGAAGAGCTACCGGGTCAACCTTAACGTCATCGGCCTCGATGGCCGGCCCCAGGTCAAGCCGCTCAATGTGATGCTGGGCGAATGGCTGCAATATCGCACCGGGGTCGTGACCCGCCGACTGCAATATCGCCTCGACAAAGTGGAAGCCCGCCTGCACGTGCTGGCCGGCCTGTTGATTGCTTTTCTCAATATCGATGAAGTCATTCACATCATCCGCACCGAAGACCAGCCCAAGCCGGCGCTGATGGCCCGCTTTGGCCTCTCCGCTACCCAGGCCGAAGCCATCCTTGAGCTGAAATTGCGCCACTTGGCCAAGCTCGAAGAGATGAAAATTCGCGGCGAGCAGGATGAGCTGGCCAAAGAGCGCGACGAGCTTAACCGCCTGCTGGGCTCTGAAAAGGCACTCAAAGCCCTTATCAAGAAAGAACTGGAAGCGGACGCCAAAACCTACGGTGACGACCGCCGTTCACCACTGGTGGTGCGCAGCGAGGCCAAGGCCCTTAGCGAAAAAGAGCTGATGCCCACCGAAGCGGTGACCGTGGTGCTGTCCACCAATGGCTGGGCCCGCACCGCCAAGGGCCACGACATCGAGCCCGAGAATTTAAGTTACAAATCCGGCGACGGCTTCAAGGCGGCGGCGCGCGGCAAGAGCAACCAGCCGGTGGTGTTTATCGACAGCTCCGGGCGCAGCTTTGCCTGCGACGCCTTTGCGCTGCCGTCGGCCCGCTCCCAGGGCGAGCCGCTGACCACCCGCTTTAACCCGGTGGCAGGGGAGACCTTCGACCAGGTATTGCTGGGCGAGGATAACGACCTGTTCTTGATGGCCTCCGACGCCGGTTACGGTTTTGTCTGTAAATTCAGCGACATGGTCAGCCGCCAAAAAGCCGGTAAGGCACTGGTGAGCCTGCCCACCGGCGCCAAGTTGCTGCCGCCGGTGGCCATCGGCAAGGCCGCTGAAGATGCCAGGGTCTTGGCCATCACCAACGAAGGGCGGATGTTGCTGTTCCCGCTGGCCGATTTACCGGCGCTGGCCAAGGGCAAGGGCAATAAGATCATCTCCATTCCCTCGGCCCGGGCCGCCAGCCGCGAAGAAGTGGTGCGCCAGCTGACCGTGCTGCGCCCCGGCGACAGCCTGGTAGCCTATGCCGGCAAGCGCAAGCTGACCCTCAAACCTGACGACCTGGAGCACTACCTGGGTGAGCGTGGCCGCCGCGGCGCCAAGCTGCCCCGAGGCCTGCAACGGGTAGACGAGGTGGAAGTGAGCGCCCCTGGCAGCAGCCAGAGCGAGCCACAGGGCGTGGACGAAGAGTAAGAAAAAGGCGCCTTTAGGCGCCTTTTTCGTAACCGGCCATCAGGGCCTGCCAGTCTTGCTGGGCCTGCCAGTGAAAGCCGGGCAGCTTGCCTTGCTCTTTGTTAAAAGAGCGCAGCAGCCTTGCCAGGTTGTCTTCCTTCCAGACCCCATCGGCGCGGCAGGCGCCGCGATCAAAATCGATAAGCCACAGCTCGCCATCTTCTGCCATCAGGATGTTGTGGGCGTTGAGGTCAGCGTGATAGACCCCGGCATCGTGAAAGCGGCGCACCAGCGCGCCGACGGCTTGCCACTGCTGGGCTGAGAGCGCCTTTTCTTTGAGCCAGGCCACCAAATCCCGGGCGCCGGGTATCTGCTCGATAAGGATGTCGCCGCGATAACGGATGCCAAGGCGCTCCACATGGGCCGCTACCGGCTTGGGTACCGGCAGCCCCATCTGGTGGAGCTTGGCCAGCAGCCTGTATTCGGCCACAGGGCGGGTGCGCTCGATCCCGGTGTAGAGGTAGCTGTCTTTGACCAGCTTGCCCACCATGCCGCCACGGCGATAGTGGCGCAGCACCCAGTTTTGCTGGTCTTGGCGCACAAAGTAGGTGGTGCCGCGGCCATGGGAGGTGCCGGTGACGGCGTCTCGGTCCTGCCAGTATTTTGGGGAGAATTCGTCGGGCCCGGCCAGGGGCATCAGAGCCCTGTCGTGCAGCAGAAAATGGCGGCGGCTCCAGAGCTGGTGTTGGCTGTCCATAAAGGCCCTCAAAAACGCAGGCGGCCATTGTACATCAGCAATTTAGCCCTGCATAATGGCCGCGTCTTTAGGGAGCCCCCATGAAATCCGTCTGTATCCTGCGCCTTTCCGCTATCGGTGATGTCTGCCATGCCCTGGCTCTGGTCAATGTGCTTAAAGCCCGTTGGCCCGAGTGCGCCATTACCTGGGTATTGGGTAAGGCAGAAGCGCAGCTGATGGCGGGCCTTGAGGGCGTGGAGCTGGTGGTCTTTGACAAAAAGGCCGGTTTCAAAGGGATGAAGGCGGTATGGCAGCAGCTTAAAGGCCGCCGTTTTGACGCCTTGCTGCACATGCAAATTGCCCTGCGCGCTTCCTTGCTCAGTACCGGCATCAAAGCCGAACGGCGCATCGGTTTTGACCGCAGCCGCGCCGGGGAAGGCCAGTGGCTTTTTACCCGCGAAAGTATCGCCAGGCCCGAGGGGTACCATGTACTGGATAACTTCCTCGAATTTGCCCGTTACCTTGGCATTGACGACCCTAGGCCCAACTGGCAATTGCCGGTGCCGCAGCAGGCGCTGGAAAAGGCCAAAGAGCTCATTCCCGACGGCAAAAAGACCCTGGTGATTTGCCACAGCGCCTCCAAGCCCCAGCGGGCCTGGCTGGCCGAGCGTTACGCGGCGGTGGCCGACTGGGCGGTGGGCGAGGGCATTCGGGTGCTGCTTTGTGGCGGCCCGGCGCCGGCGGAGCTGGCCCTTGGCAAAGCCATAGAGGAAGAAGCCAGCGAGAAGCTGGTCAACCTTACCGGCCAGACCGACCTTAAAACCCTGTGGGCGATTTTGGGGCGCGCCAGTGCGGTACTGGCCCCCGACACCGGCCCAACCCATATGGCGTCCAGCCAGAAGGTGCCCACAGTGGGGCTCTACGCCCACTCCAACCCCCGGCGCACCGGCCCCTACAATCACCAAAAACTGGTGGTGAATCGCTACGACGCCAATATCCTTGCCCAAACCGCCAAGCCTTGGACCGAGCTGCCCTGGGGCCAGCGAGCCAAGGGTGACCACCTGATGGCCGGTATCGGCGTCGACGAAGTGATAGGCCGGCTCAAGCCCTTATTGATTAAGTGAACAATTGTTCGCTGATCGGAGGTGCACTGCCGGGCACAGCCGTTATAATGCCAGCCGCTCTATAAACAGGTATCGCCATGCTCGCTTTACTACGTCTGCTGTTGTTGGCTGTTTTCTTCCTGCTGGTTTGTGTGCTGGGCTCACTGTTCTGCCTGCTCCGGCCCTTCCACGCCAACCACGTTTACCGCTTTTCGCACCTGTTTGCCGCTTTTGCGCCGATGCTGGGCATCAAGATCAAGGTGGAAGGGAGCGAGCATCTGCCCAAGGGCAACGCCGTTTTCATCGGTAACCACCAAAGCACCTGGGATCTGTTTACCGCCTCCAAAGCGGTGCGCCCCGGCACCGTTACCGTGGGTAAAAAGAGCCTGGTGTGGATCCCCTTTTTCGGCCCCCTTTACTGGCTGACCGGCAATATCCTGATTGACCGCAAGAACAGCTCCAAGGCCAAGGGCACCATCGACCAGACCGCCAAGCGCATCCGCGATGAACATCTGTCGGTATGGCTGTTCCCCGAAGGCACCCGCAGCTATGGCCGCGGTCTGCTGCCCTTTAAAACCGGCGCCTTTCACACCGCCATTGCCGCCAAAGTGCCGGTCGTGCCCATCGCGGTATCGAGCCTCGATAATATTCGCCTCAACAAGTGGAATAACGGCCAAGTGGTGGTGCGCTACCTGCCGGCCATCGAGACCAAAGATCTGGATAAAAGCGATGCCCGGGAACTGACCGAGCGCTGCTACCAACTGATGAGCCAGACCCTTGGCGAACTCAATGGCGCCACGGCCCAAAAGGGCAGCGAGTAACAACACCATTTCGTGCTAGGCTATCGCCACTTGCTATTGGAGGTCGTTATGTCCCTTGCCGCCCGCCTGGAAGCCCAACATCAGGACAACCAGGATATTGTCGATACCCTCATTGAAGACGGTGCCGATCTGAATGACGAATTCGTGGTGGAACACCACTTTGCCTGCGCCAATTTCGACAAATTGGAGAAGCTGGCGGTAGAGGTGTTCAAGCTGGGCTTTGACGTTACCGATGCCGAAGAGATGCGCGAAGGGCGCAACATCCTGTTCTGCTTCGACGCCGTCCGCGAAGGCCCATTGGTGCTCGAAGAACTCAACGAAGACACCGACACCCTGATGAAGCTCGCCGACCGCTTTGGCGTCGACTACGACGGCTGGGGCACCTACTTCGGTGAAGAAGTCGACGAAGACTACGAAGAAGAAGACGAAGACGAGTAACCTCTCATCTCACAAAAAAGCCGGCGCAAGCCGGCTTTTTTGTTGGCAGCGGATGCTTGAGCCGCGTTATGAAAAAGCCCCGCACTGCGGGGCTTTTACTTATGCAGCGTTGTTAGCGGCGGGGCGGAATGTGGCCCGGGCCTGGGTGGGCGCTGTCATCTTTACTGATGGTGATGGTTACCACCCCTGGGCTGCTGGTGCTGCCGGCTTCGTCGGTCAGGCGATAGCCGAAGCTGTCGGTGCCGATAAAGCCGCCCCTTGGGGTGTAGGTGGCGATGCCAGCGTTATCCACTGTCACCCAGCCGTGCTTGGGCTGGCGGAGAATAACGGCGCTGGCAGCATTGCCTGCTGGCGTGACTACCAGCAGCGCCTTGGCGCTGGCGCTTTTCTCGGCGCTGGCTAGTGCCGAGTCAATAACATGGCGACTGCCGGTCAGGCCGGCGCCAAGGTCGATAGTCACGGCGGTGCGCTGATGGGTGTCAACGCTTAGGTCTTCGGCATGGATGGCGCTGGCGGTGATGGCGTAGTCGAGGGTAACGCTGCCGCCTTCTTGATGGCTGACCTGATAGGTCGAGGCCGAAGCCGGGGCGCTGCCGGTGCCGTCAACATAGAGCGAGCTGCCGGTGCCGATGGCGTTTTGCAGGCCGGCAGTGACGTTGGCCGGCATATCGCCCATGGCCACGTAATGCACGTAGGCCTCGTCACTACCCAGTTTGAACAGCACCTGGAAGGTATAGGTGTTGCCACTGGCATCATCCCACAGCGGCACATCCTTCCACTCGAACACCAAGTAATCGGCGCTGCCGTCATTGAGGAACTGATAGTACCAGCCGCCGGTGTTGGTCATGTCCAAGTCGGTCCAGAACGGGGCAAGGGCGGCGCCGCTGACCTTGGTACTGGGCATGGTGTCGTTGTAGTAGGAGGCGCTGATGGTGGCGCCGTTGAAGGTCACATAACCGTTGGTGCCCAGGGTCAGGGTAGAGATGGGCTGGCCCATAAAGTAGGCGCCAAGGCCAGCGAGGTTGAGGGTGAGGGTGCCCTCGTCACAGGCCGCCCCACAGCTCAAGAAGCTGGGGTTAAAGCCATCGGTCAGCGACGGCAGGCTGTCGAGCCAGGCCGGGCCTGGTTGCAGGCTGCCTTCTGGGGTGTTGACGGTACCAGTCCAGGTCGCGGTTTTGGTGGCACCGTCAAAGGCGAGGCTACCGCTGCCGTTAACCACGTTTGCCACCGGCTCGGTACTGACCGTCACCGCCTCTGGGAAGCTTACGGTGACAGTGGCGGCGCCGGTGATGCCTTGGTTGGTAAAGACGGTTTGGCCAAGGGCCGGCGTACCGGCCTCGGTGGTGCCGGCGCTTGAGCGCAGCAAGGCGGCGTCGGTGCTGTTACCGGCATAAACGGCAATGGCCATATGCATGGCCGGCAGCGCCTGGCGGGGGCTGGTGAGGGTTAGGGTGCCGAAATACCAACGGTCACGCTCGCCAAGGTGGGTGTCTACCGTGACATCAAAGCTCGCTTCGCCCCCTGCTTTTAGAGCGAATTGCCCCGGCGCCTTCAGCGGCCCGTGGTGGCCCGGTGTGGCGACGCTGCCCTTGATGTTGGGGTCGTCAAAGCTCAGCTCGGCCTGCCAGGTGGCCCGCTGGCCGATAAGGCTGGTGGCGTTGACCTCAAAGCTACAGGCCGACATACAGCTTGGCGCTGCCAGGGACACTGGCGCCAGCGCCATAGGGCTGTCGATGGCCTGGCTGACATCCAGGCGCCCGGCGCCTTTGGCAAAGGGCGTGGCCGGGGTGATGCCGTCGTCGTCCAGTATCGCGCCGTTACTGGTGTTTACCAGCGCCGATTTGATTTGCAGCGGGCTCCAGTCGGGGTGAGCGGCCTTGAGCAATGCTGCCGCGCCGGCCACATGGGGGCTGGCCATGGAGGTGCCGGTCAGCACCGCAAACTGGGTGTCGGGGTTACCGGCCTGATCCGGGGAATAGGCCGAGAGGATATTGGTGCCCGGCGCGGCGAGATCCGGCTTAATAAAGCTGGCATCGCCGTTGGGGCCGCGGGACGAAGAGCTGTTCATCACATCGACCAGCGCCTCGTTGACATAGGAGCGAAGGGCGGGGTCGAGGGTAGCGCTGAGGCTGGCTGTGCTCGCGGCGGCCACCAAGGTAGCGCCATCGTCTTGGCTTACCATGACCCCGGGGATGGTGGCATCGTCCATGGCCATGGTGATGGGGGCGCCAGCGGCGTTGTTGTAAACAATGATGCCTTTGGCACCGGCGGCAGCGGCGTTGGCGGCTTTGGCCGAGAAGGCGCAAGTGCCACGGGATACCAGGGCGAAGCTGCCGGCAAACGCGTCGCTGGCAAAGGCGCTACAGCCCTCCACATTGGCGCTATCGAGGCTGGCAGCGGCCACCAGCGGCGCGCTGAAATCACTCAGGTCTGCCACCCGGGCAGGGGAAGAGCCTTCCACGGCGTTGAAATCGCCCACCCCATCTACCGAGACGGTTTCGACAAAGCTGCGCCCGGTTTGGGTGTTGGCAACGGTAATGCCCGATTCCACGCAGCCTGGGCAGCCGATGGTGCTGGCCTCGTTGCCGTCGTTACCGGCGGCAGTGACCACCACCACCCCGGCCGCTTCGGCGTTTTCCCACACCTGCTTGTAAGCGCTCTGGTTCGGATCGCCACCAGGGCCACCACCCCAGGAGTTGTTGATGACATCGGCGCCGTCCGCCACTGCGTCTTCCACGGCGGCGATAAGGCTGCTGCCCATGCCGCTGCCGGTGGTGCCGTTGTAATAAAGGGCCTTATAAGCCATCAGGTAAGCGCCGGGGGCAACCCCTGACAAGTCATAACTTTGCGCGCCATAGCTAACTTCGACCGGTATACCCACGGCGGTGCCTGCCACGTGGGTGCCGTGGCCGTTCCAGCCCAGCGGGCTGTCGGTGTATTCGTAACTGGCAGTGCTGGAAGAGGCGGGGTAAAAGCGGGCCACGATCAGCTTGTTGTTACAAAAGCTCGGATCGGTGGTGTGGCAGTAATCGTCGCTCGGCAGGCTGGCCGGCGGTGCCATGCCGGTATCGTCAAACATGGGGTTTTCCGGGCGAATACCCGAGTCCACCACCGCAACCCTGATGCCTTGCCCGGCACTGGCGCGGCCACCGAGCTCGGCCCAGACGGCCGGCGCCTTGATGATGGGCAGCGACTGGTCCATTTTCACGGTGATGATTTCATCCCGGTACACCGCCTTCACATTGGGCAGCTTTTTCAGCTCGGCCATGTCGATGTCTTTGCCCTGTACCACCATGCCGTTAAAGACCAGGTTGAACTGGCGGCGCACCTTGGCGTTGGGGTATTGGCGGTTAAGGCTGCGAATGGCATTGGCCTGCGCCGCTTTGAGGTTGGCGCGGCGGCTTTGCACCTTGCTGCTGGCCAAATCGAGCTTGGTTTTCAGGGCACTGGCACTGGCCACCGTAGTGGCGGCTACCGGGGTGTCGCTGAATTCGACAATGTACTGGTCGGGAATAGACTGGCGCTGGGGCAGGGCCGATTTATCCACCTGTTCGGTGTGAAGTGTGGCCTGGTCCAGTACTGAAAAGTGGGTCGATGGGCTGAGCGTTGCGGCAGTAGCGGACGCAGCCACCAGCGTCAGCATCAAAGGGCTGAGCTTGAATGAAAGCTTGGGTGTCACGGTTTGTCCCTCAGGTTGTCATTGTTGGCGGGCAGGTCTTGCGCCTACTGCGCCCGTTCCTTCATATCGCAACTGAGTAAAGACAAGGATTGCTCAAAAAGAAAACGGCTTGGCACATATTCAGGGCGCTTTGTCCGGAACTCGGCTCTGGGGCATAAAAACGCCATTTATTGTTTTCAGGAAATGGCCGCCATGAGTGAGGCGTTTGGTTTGAGGTGGCAAATTTTGGGCAAAAAAAACCTGGCTCGGGGGAGAAGCCAGGTGTCGAGATGGAAAACGACCAAGACCTGATGGAAATGCGGATAAGTGATAACCAATCAACTTCCGTGGCAACCCCGAGGGGCGCCGCAGGGACACACGAGACAAGCAGCAAAGAATGTCTCTGAAAACGCTGGAGCCCTTAACATCCAGCGTTGAATTAATCCTATAAGGGGGGAGCCTGGTTGTCTGTCATACGTGGGGTTGGGCATTGTTATATCCTGTGGTGTGCTGTTAATACCTTGGTATAAAAAAGGCCGTCATTGACGGCCTTTTCAGCGGATTAGCTCAATTGTCCGGGGTCTATGGGCAAACGGCGGATGCGTTTACCGGTGGCAGCAAAGAGGGCGTTACATAGGGCTGGTAACACCGGCGGCAGCGCCGGTTCCCCCAAGCCGGTGGTGGGGTAGCTTGAGGGCAGGAAATGCACGTCAATCTCTGGCACCTGGGGCATGCTCATCAACCGGTGCTGGTGGAAGTTACTCACTTGCGCGCCCCCCTCAATCGGCACCTGCTGGTAAAGTGCCTGGCTTAGCCCCTCGATGATGGCGCCCTGGGCCTGTTGCATGGCGCCGCTGGGGTTAACGATAAACTCTCCCACGTCTCCTACCGCCCACACCTTGTGTACCACTACCTGGCCGCCGCTAACACTGGCCTCCACCACTTCGGCAAAGTAACCGGCGTGACTGAAATAGCAGCCAAACCCAAGGCCCCGCCCCTCGGCCGGTTTACGGCCCCAGCCACTGCGCTCGGCAACTGCCTTTAACACGCTTTGCATCCGCGTAGCGTTGAAGTTGGTATTGCCTTGAGCTTGGCGCGCCAGCAGCGCCCTTTGAAAAGCCAGCGGATCTTTACCGGCGGCATGGGCCGCCTCATCGAGGATGGACTGAAACACCCAGGCCAGGGCATTACTGGACGGTGCCCGCAGCCAGCCGGTGGGGATCTGGGCCTCGATAAGAGAGCTGTCATAACGCAGGTTATCGACAAAACCAGCCGGGAACTGGTTGTCGCCCATGCTGGCGGCCAGTAGCGGCCGGCCTTGACTGGCAAAGCTGACAAAGTGGTCACTCAGCGCCGTCAGCTCTCCGGCCTGGTTAAGGGCCGCCTTGAAGCGGTGATAGCCGCCTGGGCGGTAGTAATCGTGCTGAAAGTCATCCTCGCGGGACCACAGCAATTTCACAGGGGCGCCATCAAGGGCGCGGGCTATCCAGCCGGCCTCGGCCATGTAGTCGTTAAAAAGGCGCCGGCCAAAGCCGCCCCCCATGCGGGTCACGTTCACTGTGATGTCGCCCTCGGCCATACCCAGCACCTTGGCCACCTGCTGGCGGCCACCGGCCGGGTTTTGGGTTGGTGCCCAAAAGGTCAGTTTGCCGCCTTGCCACTGGGCGGTGCAGTTGATGGGCTCAAGCTGGCCGTGGGCAACGAAGGGGTATTGATAATCGGCTTCAACCACCTGGCTGGCCTCGCTCAGCGCCTTGGCGACATCGCCTTGCCGGGCAATGGCTTGTTGTGGCGGCTTTTGCCATAGCGCCTGGGCCTGGCGGCCAAAGTCGCTGCTGTTTTGGTTATCTCCAGGGGTTTGATGCCATTCAACCTTGAGGGCGCGGCGGGCCTTTTGCGCTTGCCACCAGCTGCTTGCCACTATGGCTACTCCGCCTTGCAGGCCGTAAAAGTCGCCGTCGCCTTCAATAACAAAGGCTTTTTTTACCCCTGGCATTTGCTGCAACTCGGCCAGGTTGGCGCTTTTCACCTTGGCCCCGAATACCGGGCCCTTTTGGTAAACGGCGTAGAGCATGCCGGGCAGGGTGACATCGATACCAAAAAGCGGCCGGCCGTTGACGATGTCGTCGTTGTCTACCCCAGGGGTGAACTGGCCGATAAGGCGAAACTCCCCTGGTTTTTTAAGGGCTACCTTCTCTGGCACCGCCATGGCGGCGGCGTCACTGGCTAACTGGCCATAGCCCAGGCGGCGGCCCGTGGCCTTGTGGACAACTTCGCCTAGCTCGGTATGGCACTGCGCAACCGGTACCTGCCAGCGCTTGGCGGCAGCGGCTTTGAGCATCTGCCTGGCGGTAGCGCCGATACGGCGGTGCTCGTCAAAATGGGTGGGCATGCTGCGGCTGCCGCCGGCGGATTGGCGCCCGTAAATCTCTGGTGCCAATGGCGCTTGCTGCACTTTGACCTTGGCCCAATCGGCGTCCAGTTCATCGGCGATGATCATTGGCAGCGAGGTTTTAATCCCCTGGCCTATCTCCGGTGCCACCGACATGATTTCGACCGTGCCGTCCGGGGTGATGCGGATATAAGCATTAAGGGCCGCTTTTTGCGGCGCGCCGGCGGCGGCCAGAGGCGGCAGGTAGAGGCTTACCATCAGGCCGCCGCCAAGGGCAGCCCCCGCCTTTAAAAAGGCGCGCCGTGACAAACCTTGCTCAGCTATGGGCTGCATCTTCGCTCTCCTTTGCTGGCGCCAGTTCACCGGCTACCTGGTGGATGGCTTGGCGAATACGAAGGTAGGTACTGCAACGGCACAGGTTCATGCCCATGCCGATGTCAATTTGCTCGTCGGTGGGCTTGGGGTGCTGGCGCAGCAGGGCGAGGGCACTCATCATCTGCCCGGCCTGGCAATAGCCACACTGGGGCACGTCAAGGCTCTTCCAAATGTGTTGAATGCGCTGGCCAAGCTCGTCGTCACTGATGCCCTCCACCGTGGTAATAGCGCCATCGCCCACCGCCGCCACCGGGGTCACGCAGCTACGGATGGGGTTGCCGTTAAGATGCACGGTGCAGGCGCCGCACAGCGACATGCCGCAGCCGAACTTGGTGCCCTTCATATCGAGGGTGTCCCTCAGGACCCACAGCAACGGGGTGTCGGCGTCGACGTCAGCCTGAAGCTGTTGGCCATTTATCTTAAGTTGATACGCCACGGCGTCCTCCTTGAGCGGTTGCGAGGGGGCCTCGCGCTGGTATGGGCGCCCGCCTTAGGATGTGGTTATGGCTGTGACGGCAGGCAAAGCAGTTGTTCAAATAAGCATCACACAAGGTTTGGCTGGCCGACAGCGCCCTTCGGCCAACGGTTAGGGCCGAGCGGTAAAGTTAATTTCGTTAACAAAAAGGCCGTCGATGACGGCCTTTTTTCAAGGGTTGCTGCGCTTTTCAATGGCAAAGGCCAGCCAAATAACCAACAGCCCTCCCAGGGCAAGCAGGGCGCCTACCCAGCCGGTGGCGGTCCAGCCAAGGCCGGCGCTGATGGCAAGGCCGCCCAGCCAGGCGCCGTTGGCATTGCCGATGTTAAAGGCCGAGTGGTTAAGGGCGGCCGACAGGGTCTGGGCCTTTTTGCCCACGTCCATCAGCCGGGTTTGCATGGCTGGCACCACCGCCACGCTGCAGCCGATACAAAACACCAGCAGCGCCGCGCTCCACAGCGCCTTTGCGGCAAACACAAAGAGCCCCAGTGCCACGGCGCTCCAGATAAAGGAGCCGAGAATGGTGCCTTTGAGGGAGCGGTCGGCCAGTTTGCCGCCAAAGATATTGCCGGCAATGTTGCCTAGGCCAAACAGGGACAGCAGCCAGGGCACGGTGCTTTCCTGGATGCCGGTGACCTCGGTGAGGGTGGGGGTGATGTAGCTGTACACCGCAAAGATGCCTCCAAAGCCTACAGATGCGGCCAGCAGGGTCAGCCAAATTTGCCCTTCTTTAAAGGCGCTCAATTCGTTGCGCACACTGGCGCCCTCGGCCACTGCCACCCGTGGCACAAATAGCCTCACCATCACTGCGGTCAGCACCGCCAGGGCACCCACTATCACAAACAGGCTGCGCCAACCCAGCCATTGGCCTGCCCAGGTGGCAAGGGGCACGCCAATGACGTTGGCGGTACTGAGCCCGAGCATCACTCGGCCTACCGCCGAGGCGCGCTGGCTATGGGGGACGATGGAAGCGGCCACCAACGAGGCCACCCCAAAGTAGGCGCCGTGGGGCAGGCCCGCTACGAAACGGGCGGCAATGAGCGGCAGGTACTGGCTCATAGCGGCGCTCAGCAGGTTACCGAAGGCAAAGATGGCCATCAGCAGCACTAGCAGCATGCGCCTTGGCATACGGGCGCCCAAGATGGCAAAGAGCGGCGCCCCTACCACCACACCCAGGGCATAGGCGCTGATGGTGTGGCCAGCGGTAGGAATATCCACGCCAATGCCTTGGGCTAGGTTTGGCAAGATGCCCATGGCGGCGAACTCGCCGGTGCCGATGGCAAGGCCGCCAACGGCCAGGGAAAACTCGGCCAGGCCCGTGCCTTGGGGCCGGACCTGAATGCTCTGTGCTTGATTCATACTGCGCTCGGGGAGGGGAGAAAACCGCCCATGCTACCAGAAGCCCCCTGGCCAGCCCAACCGGCTCAGCGGTGCTGAAAGTGCCGGACCAACTCTTCCTGGGCCTGGATAAGCTCTTCGATACGTTGGCTCGAATCACTGAACGCCGCCACGCCCTGGTGGTTTTGCTCGGTGATGTGGGCGATTTGGCTAAGGCTCTGGGCGATGTCTTCGGTGGTGGCCTGCTGCTGGGTGGCGGCGGAGGCAATGTGCTCGCTGTTGGCGGTGACATCGCTGATAAGGGCGCGGATCTGCCCCATGGCCTCGGCGGCCCTGCTGTTTTGCTCCAGCCCCTTTTCCATCTGTTGCTGGCTGTCTTTCATCAGGGAGACAGCCTGGCGGGTGCTTTGCTGGAGGCTATCAATCATGCCGTGAATGGTCTTGGCCGATTCAGAGGTTTGCTGGGCAAGGCCTCTGACTTCACTGGCCACCACCGCAAAGCCGCGGCCATGGTCGCCGGCCCGGGCCGCCTCGATGGCGGCGTTCAGGGCCAGCAGATTGGTCTGCTCCGCCACCCCTTGAATAACATCCAGCACACTGCCTATCTGCTGGGAGTAATTGTGCGCGTCGTCAATGGCCTTGCCGGTATTATCCAGGCGCTGAGCCAGGCTGTGGCTGGCGTCGCTGCTGCCGTTCACCAGTTTTTGGCCCTGGCCGACCGCATCGTCCATCTCCATCACCCGGCTTAAGGTACGGGCGGTGGACTGGGCCACTTCCTGCACCGCCTTTTCCATCTCTGCCATGGCGGTGGTGACCTGCTGGGTCTGGCGCCGTTGCAGCTCCAGGGCCTGGCGGGTCTCAAGGGATTGGTCGCGGTTCAGTTGCGACACCTCGCCCAACTGGCGGGCACCGTCGCTAAGCTGGCTTATCAACTGGCGAAGGTGGCTCAGCAGTTGGTTGGTGCTGGCCGAGAGCAGACCAAACTCGTTATGGCTGGTAAAGGCCACTTCTTGGGTGATGTCGCCATGGGCCGCCGCCCTTTGTACCGACAACAGCTCGGCCAGCGGTTTTTTGATGGAGCGGTACACGCTCCAGGCCACCAATGCCGCCAGCAGCAAGGAAATGCCAAGGGCCAGCAAGGTCAGCCAGAAGCTCAAGCTCAATGAGCGATTGACGGTTGCCGCGCCACTGTCGACCCGGTCATGGGCGGTCTGGTCGACGGTGCCCATCACGGCGATGGCGTAATCGATGGTGCCGCTGGTCTGGTCGGCAAGGGCGGCCACTTCGTCTTTTAAAGCCAGGTACTGCTCTTTGGCATCCATCAGCTGCTGGGCATCGCCTGCCAGGGCGCTGTTACCGGCCAGCAGCGTATCCAAAGCCTGTTTGGGCCTGTTGATAGCAAAGCTGTCAGTGGCGGCCAGCACTTCGTCGATGTTTTCCTGGATGGCGATTTCGCTTGCCAGCTTGGCGCCTTGCAGGGCCTGTCGCCACTGCTGGCGGGCGCTGTTGATATCTTCCTGGGCCTTGAGCAGCGCCTGCTGTTTGTCGCCCAGCTCCTGGCCCAGGGCAAAGTAGTCCTGGTCTAGGGTGCCGAGGGGTTCGAGCAGGTCCAATACGTCCTTGGAGTCTTTGGCCAGGGTTTTGAGCTTATCGAGGGTGCCTTGGAAGCTGGCCTTGAGATCGCCAAAGTTGTTCATGGTGGTAATGGCGATATGGGGGTCGGTGCTACCCGGCACCGCCTTTAATTGGCGGTCGGCGTTGAGCAGCACAACCGACAGCTGGCTGGTTTGCAGCACCAGCGGGGTGGCCTTGGTGGTCATGGCCTGAATTTGGGTGCGAATTTGTTGCCCGGCCAATAAGGTCACCAGGCTGCTGGCCAGCAGGCACAGTACCAGCAGCAGAAAACCCAGCATCACTTTCTGGGTTATGGAAAGTTTCGGCACCAGGCGCCCAAGGCGGGCAAACGGCGTGAAAAGTCTCGTGGGCAGGATAGCCATAGGCCGAAAGACTCCCTTGAACTGCTATCAGGGTCTGAACATGACCCATCCGGGAGCGTATTGTGGCGGCCAGGCTGGTTATCGCGATGACACTTCGGTGACAGTTTGGTGACAGTTAACGCTTTTCTAATTTGCCAAGCCAGTCCTGTAATTGCCGGCTAAGGGCCGGCAGGTGCCCACCAAGGCTGGCGCAGCTTTGGGCTTCAGCAGCCAGCAAGGCCTGGTTGCAACTCTCCACCAAAGCCAGGCCTTTATCGGTGAGTTTTACCCGCTTGGAGCGGCCGTCATCGGGGTTGGCAGGGCGGCTTATCAGGGCTTTGTCTTCCATGCGCAGCAAGATTTTGGTCATGCCGCCGGAGGACACCAGCATCAAGCGGTACAGCTCGGTAGGGCTCAGGCAATGCTCGCCGCCCACCGAGCGCAAGGTGGCCAGCACTTCAAACTCGGCCGGTTGCAGACCAAAGCGGGCAAACACGGCGCCGTCGAGCTCGGCGAAATATTCCTGCAGGCGATAGAGCGCGGCTACCAGCTCGCCAGCCTTGTCGCAGGCCTGGGGCCAATGGTTCTGCCAGTTGTCCTTGAGTTCGCTTAACGCGGCGCGGGCACGGGCCATGGAAGACTCCTTGAATTTATCTTTCCGGGAAGATACTATCACGGCGAAATATCTTTCTGGGAAGATAGTTGGAGGTGTCTATGGGTCCCTGGGGTTTTCTTGTTTTGGCCGGTGTCTTTGAAGTGGGCTTTGCCAGCTGCCTGAAGTTGTCCGAGGGCTTTACCCGGCACTGGGCCACGGCGGCGTTTATCGCGTTGGGGGCGGCCAGCTTTTACTGCCTGACCAAGGCCATGGCCCAAATCCCGGTAGGCACCGCTTATGCCATCTGGACCGGTATCGGCGCGCTGGGTACGGCGCTGGTGGGGGTGTGCTTTTTCAACGATCCGGCCACCTTGGCGCGGATGGGCTTTTTAACCCTGCTGGTGGTGTCCCTGGTGGGGCTTAAGTTGGTGTCATAAAAAAACGGGAGCCGATGCTCCCGTTTTTTATGGCTGAATGCCGCCTCGTACCAGGTTGAAGTTGTGGTACCAGGTGATGAAGTCTTCACTGCCCATGGGCTCGGATACCGCAAAGCCTTGTACCTGATCGCAGTGCTCGTTACGCAGGAAGTTAAGCTGGTCCAGCTCTTCAACCCCCACGGCGCTGGTGCGAATACCCAAGTCTTTACCCAGCCGCAAGATGGCTTTGACCAAGGTCTCGGCATCGGGATCTTTACCCAGCTTGGCGATAAAGTGCCGGTCAATCTTGATGGTGTCGATGGGCAGCTTGGTGAGGTTGTTAAGGGCGCCGTTGATGGAGCCGAACTCGTCGATAGAGAGCCTAATGCCCATTTTTTTCAGTTCATGGAGCTGCTGGGCATAGCGCTGGCCGTCGTTGTGAATGGCCGCTTCGTTAAGCTCAAGCTCCAGAGTGAACTGATCGGCGCCGCCAAGCTGGGCCAGTAATTCACGGGTCTTGTCAAAAAGCCCCTGGCCCTTTAACTGCTGCGGCGAGATGTTCACGGTCAGGCACAGGTTGTAGACCCCGTAATCCAGCCACTGGTTCAAATCGCGGGTCAGCATTGCCAGCACGTGTTCGCCCAGCTCGTTAATCAGCCCCACATGTTCGGCGATATAGACAAACTCCTGGGGCACCAGGGTGCCGTGCTGGGGGTGTTCCCAGCGGACCAGGGTTTCCACCCCCAACAGCTTGTTACCATAGGCGCTGACAATAGGCTGGTAGCGCAGGAAGAACTCGCCCCGGTCGGTGGCGCCGCGCAGATCCTTACCCAGCTCGCGGGTCAGGCGCACCATGGCATCGATGCGCTCGTCGTAAAAACGCACATCGCCGCCGTCTCTTTTCAGTTGGTGCAGGGTTAGCTCGGCGTTGTTAAAGAGGCTGTTGGCGTTGTCGGCGTCGTCCGGGTAAATGGCCACCCCGGCCCGAAAGCCCATCGGCACCGGTTTACCATCTATCTCAAAAGGTTGCTCAAAGGCCAACGCCAGCTTGTGGTGCACCTGGGCCATGGCCTCGGAGTTTTTAAGGTGCACCGCCATGATGGCAAAGCGGTCACCTTCCTGGCGAGCCAGGATGTCGGTTTCCCGCAAGGTTTGCTGAATGCGCTGGGCCACGGCTCTTAGCAGCGCATCCCCCACCTGGTGGCCAAAGTCGTCGTTGATCTGCTGGAAGCTTTTCAGATCCAGCAGCATCAACCCCAGTTTCATCTGGATGCGTTTGGCCACATGGAGCTGTTCATCGAGCTGATGCAAAAACTCGTCGCGGGACATCAAGCCGGTGAGCTTGTCCGCTGACTGCATGGCAGAGAGTTCGGCCTCCATTTGCAACTGGCGGGTGATGTCCCACATCTCGCTGATAATGGCCAAGTGTTGGTCGTTTTGGGTGATAAGGCGCTTTTGGATCCACCAAATTTTGCCATCGGGGCGGCTGACCTTGATGGGCTCAAGGCTGCCATTTTCAAGCAGTTGCTCGCGGCCACTGTCGATTCCTTGCTGGCCGTCGCCACCAAAAAGGCGGCTGGCCTCAAGGCCGATAAGGGCGCTGCGCTCGGAGCCCATGAAGTTGGCAAAGCTGTTGTTGCTGGCCAGCAGGCTGCCGTCGGGGCACTGAATAAAGATGGGGTGGGCCAGCAGGTCCAGCACCGAGCCGTGCAAGTCCACCACCGGCTGGACGAAAAAGAGATAGGCCTTGCTGCCCGGCAAGTGGCTGACATGCACCCGCATCAGCCCTTTGCCGGGCAGGGCGTCGCGCCAAAAGTGGCTGTCCTGGCATTTGGTCAGCCAGTGGCTGCCGGCGCCTTGGGTAAAGAAGTGCTGTGGGTCTTCAACCAGATCGGCAAAGGCCGGGTTGAAACCCAATAGGGTCCCGCCCGGTTCCAGCCAGGCTAAAGGACAAGGAAGGTGTTCAAGCAAGGTATCCGTGTTGGCCACGGCCGTCCTCAGTATTATTGTCGTTACATTAATGTAGCCATTTCTGATGGCGAATAAAAAGGCCCGGTCCTATCAGCCGGGCCTTAATTTGCTTAGAGCGCCTCGATACTGGCGTATTGGGCCTTGAGTTTGGCCTGGGTTTCCTCAAGCTCGGCAAGCTTTTCACGCTCTTTGGCAATTACCGCTTCCGGGGCCTTGGCCACGAAACCTTCATTACCCAGCTTGCCGGCTACCCGGCCACGCTCTTGCTCCACCTTTTCAAGCTGCTTGGCAAGGCGGGCAAGCTCCGCGTCCTTGTCAATCAGGCCTGCCATGGGAATACGCACTTCCATGGCGCCCACCAGTTGGGTAACGGTGGGGGGCAGCTCGCCGCTGGCCACGGTGATGGACTCAAGCTTGGCCATATTGGTGAGGAAGCTCAGGTTCTCTTCCAGGCGGCGTTGGTCGGTCTCAGACACATTCACCAGCAGCACTTCGAGGAGCTTGCTGGGGGCAATGTCCATCTCGGCGCGGATGTTGCGAATGGCCACGATAAACTGCTTCACCCACTCCAAATCGGCCATGGCATCGGCGTTAACCTTGGCGGCGTCAAATTCGGGGTAGGACTGGAGCATGATGGTGTCGCCATCGATGCCGGCCAGCACTTTCACCCGCTGCCAGATGGTCTCGGTGATGTAAGGCATGACCGGGTGCATCAGGCGCAGCAGCGCTTCCAGTACTGTCACCAGGGTGTGGCGAGTGCCGCGCTGCTGGGCTTCTGAGCCTTTGAACAGCACCGGCTTGGTGAGCTCCAGATACCAGTCGCAGAACTGGTTCCAGGTGAACTCGTACAGGGTGTTGGCGGCCAAGTCGAAGCGGTAGCTGTCCATGGCCTGGCGCACCGCCTTGACGGTTTCTTCAAACTGACCCAGCACCCAGCGGTCAGCCAGGCTCAACTCCAGTTCACCGCCGTTAAAGCCGCAATCTTTGTCTTCGGTGTTCATCAGCACAAAGCGGCTGGCGTTCCACAGCTTGTTGCAGAAGTTGCGGTAGCCTTCCAGGCGGCGCATGTCCCAGTTGATGTCGCGGCCGGTAGAGGCCAGGGCCGCCAGGGTAAAGCGCAGGGCGTCGGTGCCGTGGGCAACGATACCTTCGGGGAACTGGGCTTCGGTGCGCTTGGCAATCTTCTCGGCCAGCTGCGGCTGCATCATGTTGCCGGTACGCTTTTCCAGAAGTTCGGGCAAGCTGATGCCGTCAATCATGTCCAAGGGATCGATAACGTTGCCCTTGGATTTGGACATCTTCTGGCCTTCGTCGTCGCGAATAAGGCCGGTCACGTAGACGGTCTTGAAGGGCACCTGCGGCGTGCCGTCGTCGTTCTTGATGAAGTGCATGGTCATCATGATCATGCGCGCCACCCAGAAGAAGATGATGTCAAAGCCAGTCACCAGCACATCGGTGGGGTGGAAGACTTTCAGGTCTTCAAGCTTCTCGGGCCAGCCCAGGGTGGAGAAGGTCCAAAGGGCCGAGCTGAACCAGGTGTCCAGCACGTCGTTGTCTTGTTTGAGCACCACCTCGCTGCCGAGGTTGTGTTTGGCGCGTACTTCGTCTTCGCTACGGCCGACATAAACCTTGCCGGTTTCGTCGTACCAAGCGGGAATGCGGTGGCCCCACCACAGCTGGCGGCTGATGCACCAGTCTTGAATGTCGCGCATCCAGGCAAAGTACATGTTCTCGTACTGCTTGGGCACAAACTGGATACGGCCGTCTTCCACCGCTTCGATAGCGGGTTTGGCAAGCGGGGCGACCCGCACGTACCACTGGTCGGTGAGCATGGGCTCGATAACCACGCCGCCACGGTCGCCGTAAGGCACTGAGAGGTTGTGGTCGTCGACTTTTTCCAAGAGGCCCAAGGCGTCAAACTTGGCGACGATGGCCTTACGGGCGGCAAAGCGCTCCAGGCCCTGGAATTCGGCCGGAATGGAGCCGTCCATCTCGGTGTTGGCGGTGCCGTCAGTGTGCACGCACTCGGCCTCAACCCGGATATGGGCGTCCAGGGTCAGGATATTGACCATGGGCAGGCCGTGGCGCTTGCCCACTTCGTAGTCGTTAAAATCGTGGGCCGGGGTGATCTTCACGCAACCGGTGCCCTTTTCCATATCGGCGTGTTCGTCGCCAACGATGGGAATGCGGCGCCCTACCAGCGGCAGTTCGATAAACTTGCCGATAAGGTCCTTGTAGCGCGGATCTTCGGGGTTAACGGCGACACCGGTATCACCCAGCATGGTCTCGGGGCGGGTGGTGGCCACCACCAGATAGTCTTTGCCTTCGGTGGTCTTGGCGCCGTCCGCCAGGGGGTAGCGCAGGTGCCACATGTGGCCCTTTTGCTCTTTGTTTTCTACTTCCAGGTCGGAAATGGCGGTGTGCAGTTTAGGGTCCCAGTTCACCAGGCGCTTGCCGCGGTAGATAAGGTCGTCTTCGTACAGACGTACAAAGACTTCCAGCACCGCATTGGACAGGCCTTCGTCCATGGTGAAGCGCTCACGCTCCCAATCCACGGAGTTACCCAGGCGGCGCATCTGGCGGGTGATGGTGCCGCCGGACTCTTCCTTCCATTCCCAGATTTTGTCGATGAACTTGTCGCGGCCAAGGGCGTGGCGGTCAGGTGCACCTTCGGCGGCCAGTTTACGCTCCACCACCATCTGGGTGGCAATACCGGCATGGTCGGTGCCCACTTGCCAGAGGGTGTTTTTACCCTGCATGCGCTGGTAGCGGGTGAGGGCGTCCATGATGGTCTGCTGGAAGGCATGACCCATGTGCAGGCTGCCGGTGACGTTGGGCGGCGGGATCATGATGCAATAGCTGTCGGCGCCGGCCGCACCGCTGGGTTTGAAATAGCCTTTTTCTTCCCAGGCCTGGTAGAGCGCCTCTTCGATGGCGGAAGGATTGTAAGTCTTATCCATGGTTTTGCTGTATCTCAGTGGGTTTGCGCCAAAAAGTCCGCGAGTGACAAGTGCTTAGGGGCTGCGCCCTGTTGTTGGTAGCTGCGAAACCGGGTTCGCGCCGCCACCTTGAGTGCCTCGCTGTTTGGCACGGCCTCAAAAATTTGCGCACATTGTACCGCAACATGGGGGATGGCTTCATGGAGATTAATCAACACCGCCCGGCCTCTGGGCGCTGGCGCTTGGGGCCAGTAAATGGCCACCGGTGAGCCGCTTTTGGGGCCTTCGTCGGCCAGGTTATGGGGCACGAAGGAGGCCGGCTCCTTTATCCACAGCGCTTCGTCAACGGCGTCGGCCTGGGCTTTGTCTTGGCAGGTGATCAGCACCGGTTGGCGCAATTGGTAAAAATGCGCGGCCACCTGGCAGGCAAACTCCACCAGGTTATCGTCCGGCAGGGAGCAAAAAGTGACATCGGCCATAAAGACTCCAAAAAGGAAAAAGGGCAGTCAGAGCTGCCCTTGGTTCCGTGGGGTTGCCCTTAATCTTCGGGCTTTTCACCAGCGCGGTTCAAGAGGAACTGGGTCAGAAGCGGCACCGGGCGACCGGTAGAGCCTTTGTTCTTGCCCGATACCCAGGCGGTGCCGGCGATATCGAGGTGAGCCCAGTTGTACTTCTTGGTAAAGCGGCTCAGGAAGGCGCCGGCGGTGATGGCACCGGCCGGGCGGCCACCGATGTTGGCCATGTCGGCAAAGGGGCTTTCCAGCTGCTCTTGGTACTCGTCAAAGAGCGGCAGGCGCCAGGCTTTGTCGCCGGATTGCTCGGAGGCGTTAATCAGCTCATGGGCCAGCGGATTGTGGGTGGACATCAAACCGGAGGCCACCTTACCCAGGGCAATCACACAGGCACCGGTGAGGGTGGCGGTGTCAATCACGCACTCAGGCTCGAAGCGCTCTACATAGGTGAGCACGTCGCACAGCACCAGGCGGCCTTCGGCGTCGGTGTTAAGCACCTCGACGGTCTGGCCAGAAAGAGTAGTGAGGATGTCACCGGGGCGATAAGCGTTGGCATCGGGCATGTTTTCACAGCCGGCCAGCACGCCAATCACATTCAGCGGCAAATCCAGCTCGGCCAGGGCGGTCATGGTGCCCAGCACGCCGGCGGCGCCGCCCATGTCGTACTTCATCTCGTCCATGCCTTCGGCAGGCTTGATGGAGATACCACCGGCGTCGAAGGTCAGGCCCTTGCCTACCAGCACTATGGGCTTGGCAGAGGCGTCAGGGGCGCCGTTATAGCGCATGATGGTCATCATCGATTCGTTGGCGCTGCCACGGCCTACCGCCAGGTAGGAGTGCATGCCAATCTCGGCCATTTGCGCTTCACCCACCACTTCGATGGCCAGCTTACTGTGTTCCTTGGCCAGTTCCTTGGCTGATTCTGCCAGGTAAGCCGGGTTACAGATATTGGGCGGCATGTTGGCCACATTGCGGCACATGGCCATGCCTTTAGTGATGCCCAGGCCGTGACGAATGGCCTTCTCGCCCAAAGAGAGCTCGCGGCGGGTCGGCACGTTGAAGGTCAACTTGCGAAGGGGGCGGCGGGGCTCTTCCTTCTTGGATTTAAGCTGGGTAAAGCTGTAGAGGCTGCTTTCGGTGGCTTCTACGGCTTGGCGCACCTTCCAGTAGGTGTCGCGGCCCTTAACGTGCAGCTCGGTCAGGAAACACACCGCTTCCATGGAGCCGGTATCGTTAAGGGTGGAAATGGTTTTTTGAACGATTTGGCGGTATTGGCGCTCGTCCAGCTCCCGCTCTTTACCACAGCCAATGAGCAGCACCCGTTCGGAAAGGACGCCTGGGACATGGTGCAGCAGCAGGGTCTGGCCTACCTTTCCTTCAAGGTCGCCACGGCGCAGCAAGTTGGAGATATAGCCGTCACTGATGCGATCGAGCTGTTCGGCAACGGGGGAAAGGCGGCGGGGTTCGTAGACACCGACCACAATGCAGGCGCTGCGCTGTTTTTCCGGGCTACCACTTTTTACGCTAAATTCCATGCACACTCCTAAGAGTCATTAAAGACAAGGGCGGCGGATCTATGGATAATGCAGGCAATTGATTTAGCGGGACGAAAGGGCTCGCTAACGCCTGAAATTTTATCCGCCAGGACTTGTCAAAAAGCCTGATAGGTCGATTAAAGCTACTTAAACTTGCAAAAACAAGTGTTAGCTCCAAGATTTGGCCGGATTTTAGTAAAACAGCAAATATTCGCGAAAACAGGGCATTCTCTTGATAGTTTTCCGTTACCTCTTCGCTGAAGCATTCAAGTCCACCATCGCCGTGCTGCTGGTGCTGATGGCCATCTTCGTCAGCCGGGAGTTTGTCTCGGTGCTCTCCGACGCCGCCGACGGCGACATTCCCGGCACCATAGTGGCCCAGGTTATCGGCCTGCACCTGCCGTCGTTGCTGGTGATGGTGATGCCGTTGTCGGTCTTTATCGGCATCCTGATGGCCCACAGCCGGATGTACTCCGAACATGAAATGACGGTGCTGCATGCCTGCGGCATCTCAGAGTGGTACGTGGCGCGGGTTACCCTGACTGTAGCTCTGCTGTTCTCCTTGATTGCCGCTTCCATCACCCTCTGGTTTGCTCCCTGGGCCAAAGAGCAGGAATACCAGATGGTGGAAAAGGCCCATTCCAGCAGCGGCCTTGCCACCTTGCAGGAAGGGCGCTTTCAGCGCACCGCCAATAACAGGGCGGTGGTGTTTATCGAAAACATCGACGATGGCCACCTGGACAAAGTGTTTGTGGCCCAATTGCCCGGTACTGGCGATTCCCCCTCGGTGCTGATGGCCGAAGGCGGCGTGGTGTCTCAGAACGACAAGGGCATGGACACCATGGAGCTCAATCAGGGCTATCGCTATGAAGGCGAAGCCGGGCAGGCGGCGCTGCAGGAAGTGCATTTTGGCCTCTACAAGATGCAGATTGGCGACCAGGAAGTGCAAAAGCGCAACCGTAAACTCTCGGCGCTGCCTCTTGGCGAGCTGCTCAAAGACGATTCGGTGGATGCCCGTGCCGAGCTGCAGTGGCGCATGGCACTGCCTATCGCGGTGTTGCTGTTGTCCTTGATTGCCGTACCTATGGCCCAAACCGGGCCGCGCCAGGGCAAATTTTCCAAAATGCTGCCCGCCCTTGGCCTGTTCCTGGGGTATCTGTTGTTGCTGCTTGCCGGTAACAGGGCGCTTGAAGACGGCAAAATTCCCATTGCCCTGGGACTTTGGTGGATCCATGGCAGCGCACTCTTTATCGGTATCGCGCTTATCATCAAGGGCCGAACCCTCGGCACCCGCATTCGTGGCTGGCTGAGGGGTAGCCGATGAAAATTATCGATTTGTACATCGGGCGGGTGATCCTCACCACCACTTTACTGTGCCTGGCGGTACTGGTGGGGTTGTCTGGGCTTATCAAGTTTGTCGACCAGCTCAAATACGTGGGCCGCGGCCTTTATGACACGGCCGATGCCGGCATCTTTGTGCTGTTCTCCATGCCGCGCGACCTCGAAGTGTTCTTCCCCATGGGGGTGCTGCTGGGCGGTCTTATTGGTCTTGGCATGATGGCCAGCAACTCCGAGCTGACGGTGATGCAGGCCTCCGGCATGTCCAAGTTCAATATCATCGCCTCGGCCATGAAGACCATGTTCCTGCTGATGATCATGGTGGTGCTGCTGAGCGAGTTTGTGGCGCCGGGGGCCGAGCGTTACGCCCGGGACATGCGTACCCAGGCCATGTCGGGGGGGACCTTGCTGTCCGATTCCAATGGCTTGTGGGCGCGGGACGGCAACCGTTTTGTACATATCCAGCAGCTGCTGGAGGCCGATGAAATAGGCGATGTCACCCTGTATGAGTTTGACGGCCTGCAACTTAAACGGCTGCTGCATGCCGACCATGCCCGCTGGAATAAAAACGGCTGGGAGCTCAGCCAAGTGCAGGAAACCTGGATAGACAAAGACAGCACCCGGGTCGATTCGCGGCCCACCATGATGCTCAAATCCGACCTGACCCCGGAAAAGCTCGGTGTAGTCACGGTCAAACCCGAAGCCTTGTCTCTGCGCGGTCTTACCCAATACGTGGAATATCTGGTGGCCAACAAGCAAGATGGCTCTCGCTATAAGCTGGCGTTTTGGCGCAAGATTTTTGCGCCGCTAAACCTTGCTGTGATGCTGCTGCTGGCCTGTTCTTTCGTGTTTGGGCCACTGCGCACCGTGCCCATGGGCGCCCGTATCATCCTTGGCATCATCGCAGGCTTTAGCTTCTTCCTGTTAAGCGAGATCTTCGGGCCCTTGAGCCTGGTGTACGAGGTGCCGCCGCTGCTGGGAGCGATATTGCCGGGGCTGCTGTTTATCGGCATTTCGGTGTATTTACTGCGAAGGCCGGCATAAACCCAAAAAAGGGCGCTTAAAGTGCCCTTTTTGCTGCCTGCGAGTTATTGCTTTGGCGTATCCACCAGCACCACTTCTGTTTGGCTGGCCCTGTCTTGCAGCGCCAGGCGCCGCGAACCGAGCAGCACCCCCAGGGTACCTGCCCCCAATAGCGCACACAGGGCCCTAAGCAGTGCTTGCTTAAGGCTCACCGGCCCGCCTTGCTGGCTTTGCAATTTAAGGCGCCAGGCGCGCATGCCAAGGGTTTGGCCACCGTGGGTCCAGAACCACAAAAAAAAGCCGAGTACGCATAACAGCAGGTAAAGGCTGTAGAGCGGCTGGTCGCGCATAAAGCTTGCTTGGTCGGGATAACCGTCCAGCAGGGAAGGGAAGAGCTGGATGGCCAGCGTCAGCACCGCAAAGCCCAAGAAGTGGGCCAGCATGAATACGGCACAGGCCAGCAGGTAGTCATAACAGAGGGCGGCCAGACGACGCCCGAACGAGGCTCTTGGAAAGTGGCCCTTCATGGTGTGCTCCGATAGCTAAGCGCTTAGAATTGTAGCAAATTTCGCCAATTCAAGAAGGCTTGCAAGGCGAGACTAAATGCGTATAATGCCCTGCACCTGCCTGGGTGGCGAAATTGGTAGACGCAGCTGATTCAAAATCAGCCGGGTAAAACCGTGCCGGTTCGAGTCCGGCCCTAGGCACCAAACATTAAAACCTGCTTTATGCAGGTTTTTTTGTGTTTAAAAATCACCGTTTAACACTTCATTTACTTTTTTTCTTCGGTTAGTTTGAAGATCTCTTGCCGAGGAATGCCGCCATGCGTTTGCTGATTGTTGTGCTGCTGTTCGCCTGCTCCCTGGCCCAAGCCGATGTCATGAAGATGGCCAGCCTGGAATGGCCGCCCTATGCCGGCAGCAAACTGCCTGGCCAGGGCACTGTGATCAGTAAACTGCGGGCGGCGCTGGCAACCCAGGGGCACCAGCTGCAAGTTACCTTCCTGCCCTGGCAACGGGCCTTGTTGTTGGTCAACCAAGACTCCGATTACGTGGCCTACGGCCCCGAATACCAGGATGGTGATCGGGACCTGATGTTTATCAGCTCCGGTGTGGTGGGGTACGGACCTTTGGGTATCGCCTATCGAAAGGCCCACCCTCTTGTTTGGAAGCGCCAGGCGGACCTGTACAAGTACCGCATCGGGGTGGTGCGCGATTACGTCAACACGGCGCTTTTTGACAACGCCGTGGAGCACGGCTTGCAACCCATCGACCAAGCCGATTCAGACCGCCAGAACCTGCTGAAGCTGGCCTATGGCCGGGTTGATGGCGCTGTGGTGGATCTTAAAGTCATGGCCTACTGGCTGGAACACGATGAGAAACTGGCGCCCTTCAAAGATGCGCTGGCCGCTTCCCCCCAGTTACTGGAAAACAAAGCCCTGTATGTCAATTTTCGCCGCGGTGACCGGGGCCAGCGCTGGCAGGCCATCCTTAACCGCGGCCTCAAGGCTCTGGCTCAGGCTCAGTAGCGCACATCGCGGCTGGTGAGAAAATCCAGCGACTCAGTTATAGCCACTCTTATTTTGCGCTCAAGCTGCTGCTTTTCCTGCTCGGTGGTGAAGTAGGCGTTGTCTACGTCATGCCGCACATAGCGGGGCGGTACTTTGTTAAGAACCAGGCAGCAGAGGTCAGCCAGCTGCTCGGAGCTGATGGCGGGAGGATGTTGGGTCAGTTCTTCGGTCAGCAGGCGTTCCATCAGGTTATGAATATCTTCGCTCAGGTGCATGGCGGCGTACTCCCCTTGTGGTTCTCTCTAGTTTAGTGCCCGGCAAATCATTAAGCTTTGGGGCCCTAAAGGAGGCGTGATGGATATTTGTTTTGTGCTGGTTCGCCCCGCCCGCCCGGAGAACATCGGTGCGGCGGCCAGAGCCATGAAGACCATGGGCTTTGGCGATCTGCGCATTGTGGGCTCCAAGGCCCACCTCGAACCCCAGGCCCAGTGGGTTGCCCACGGTGCCCAGGAGCTGATAAGCCAGGCCCGCGATTTTGACACCCTGAGCGAAGCCCTGGCCGATTGCACCCTGGCGGTGGGCACCACGGCGCGAATGCGAAGCGGCAAGCACCAATACCTGACCCCACAAGAGCTAAAAAGCCAGGCCCTTCGCCAACAAGGGGCTGTGGCCAGAATGGCGGTGGTGTTTGGCTGCGAGGAGTCTGGGCTGGCCAACGACGAGCTGGAGCAATGCCAGCTGCGCTCTTACCTGCCTCTATCCCAAACCCAGCCTTCGCTGAATCTTGGCCAGGCGGTGATGCTCTACGCCTACAGCCTGCAACAGCTGCCCGAGCAAACCCAAGTGGCAGAGGTGGACGACGGCTTGTTGGCTACGGCGCGCCAGCGGTTGGAAGCGGTACTGGCCAAGGCCGCCATCGGCGGCGAAGAGATACCGGCCCAGTGGGCATTAGAAAGCCTGCACCGGGCCGGTGAGCGGGATTTAAAGCTGCTGCTGTTTATCCTCAACAAGCTGCTCTGAGGCGGCTTTAGGGGCCTCGGTGGGAGTTGCTTCGGCGGCCGACACCGGCGCTGCGGGTTGCGCCGTCTCGTCTTTTACTGGCGCATCCTTGGGTGCTGGTGCTGGTGCTGGTGCTGGTGCTGGTGCTGCTTGCGGCTTGGCCGCTGGCTCTTCTGCTTTGGGCGCCGGGCTTTGCGCCTTGGGCGTGCTTGGCAGCGGCATGGCCGTGGGAGCGGCGGGAGCCGGAGTCGCAACAACCGGAGCCTTGGTGGCCTCGGCTTTTGGCGCAGGCGGCGTCTGGAACTGGCCAATCAGCTGCTCACCCGGTTGCAGCAGAGCAAAGAGCCGCTTGGCAATCTCGGTGTTATCCATAAAGCCTTCAAAGCGGTCTTTGTCGACCCCGTCAGCGAAGATGGGCACGTCTACCGCCGTGTGGCCTGAAGTGGTCCAGCCGGTGAGGCTGCGCTTGTCGATAAGGGATTTGATGGCGCTGACCAGGGCTTCTTGGCCATCGCTCATGGCGTCCATCAAATTGCTGGCCTCATCCTTGGAAGGGGTAAAGCCCAGCAGTGCCGGCAGGGCTTTGGCTGGTTCGGACTCTTGCGCCAGGCGAGCCGCTATCACCCCTGGTGAGTTGGGGATCTTTCTCAGAAAATCGGCGCGCCACTGGTACTTGCCGGCGGCGCCCAGGGTCAGGCCGCCAGTGGAATGGTCGGCGGTTACCACCACCAGGGTATCGTCCCGGCTGTCGGCAAAGTCTTTGGCCCAGCGGATGGCTTTGGCAAAGTCCTTCATCTCGTGCATGGCGGTGACGATGTCGTTGCTGTGCCCGGCCCAGTCAATCTGGCTGCCTTCCACCATCAACACAAAACCCTTGGGGTTCTGGTTTAGAAGCTCCACCGCTTTGGCGGTCATGGCATCGAGGCGCGGGCCTTGGGTGTCGTCGATGGCGCTTGGCAGGCCCACATCGGCAAACAGCCCCAGCGCCGGCCCTTGGCTGAGGGCGGCAAGGCTGGCGCTGTCGCTGGCAAAGTGGTAACCGGCGGCTTCAAATTCGGCCACCAGATCGCGGTCGGGGCGCTTGAAGTACTGGGTGCCGCCGCCAAACATCACGTCGGCGCGAAATTTGCCGTCGATGCGGTCGTCAAAATAGGCATCGGCAATGGCGTTGTAGTTGGAGCGGTTTTCGTTGTGCACCAAAAACGCCGCCGGGGTGGCGTGGTTGATCTGCGAGGTCACCGCGATACCGGTGCTTTTACCCAGCCGTTTGGCCATGTCCATGATGGAGGACAGCGCCACTTTCTGGCGGTCAACGGCAATGGCGCCGTTGTAGGTTTTATGGCCGGTGGCAAGGGCGGTGGCGGCCGCAGCCGAGTCGGTGACCACGGTGTCGGGCTCGTCAGGGTAGGTGCTGGCCATGCCGGTCAGCATCTGGTCGAAGACGGTGGATTCCACTTTGGGGGTGGTGGGGTCATCGGCAAAGTAGCGGTAGCCGGTGGTGTAGGCCGGGCCCATGCCATCGCCAATCATGATGATGATATTGCGTGGCTCTTTGGCTTGCAGTTGGGTCGTTAGCAGGGCGGCGAGCAGCGCGATGAAATAACGCATCTTCTTGTCTCTTGGATGTTTTATCTGGCCAGTCTAGCAGGAACTTAACCCGGGAAGCGAAGGGCCTGAGGGTAGGGGAAGAAATCTTCCAGTTGCCCCTTTTTGGCATTTTCCTGCGCTTTTAACCAGAAATCGGGGGTGAACAGCTCGGCAAATTCCTGGCCCAATACCTCGGCCGCGTCCTGGCGGGCGCACAGAAAATGCCGGAACTCCTCTGGGAACACGTCCCCTTCGTTGACCGGGTACCAAGGCTCGGCGCTCAGCATATCCTGTTCGTACTCGCTTTTGGGGATGGCTCTGAAGGTCACGTCGCCCAGGGGGCACAGCTCGTCGTAGTCGTAGAAAATCACCCGGCCGTGGCGGGTGACCCCGAAGTTTTTAAAGAGCATGTCGCCGGGGAAAATGCCGGCGGTGGCGATGTCCTTTAAGGCGTGGCCGTATTCACGAAGGATGGCTTTGCTTTCGCCGCTGCGTTCTTTCAGGGCGAGGTTCATGGGGGTCATGCGCCGCTCGGTAAAACAGTGGCTCAGGTGCAGCATGTCGCCCTCTATCCGGGCCCGCCCGGCGCAGGTGGCCAACAGCTCTTGCAGGGGCGCCGGGTCAAAATGGGCCAGCGGCAGGCGCAGGTCGATAAACTCCTGGGTGTCTGCCATGCGGCCCACCCTGTCGTGGCGCTGCACCAGGTGGTAGCGCTCTACCACCTGCTGGGGGGTCACTTTTTTGGAATCCCCAAATTGGTCGCGGATCACCTTGAACACCAAATCCTGGCCTTCGAGGGTAAACACCATCATCACCAGGCCCGGTATCCCTGGTGCGGTGATAAAGCGGCCTTTGCGGGCCAAGGCGTCTTCCAGCTCGGTAACCAGCAGGGTTTTACCGTGCTTGTAGTAGCCCAGGGCGTTATAGAGCTCCGAATGCGGCTTGTGGGGCATCAGGGTTTCTAAAAAGGCGATCTGCGCCGACGGCGCCGGGCTCAGGCTTAAAAAATCGGAGCGGGCAAAGCCGAACAGCACCGACAGGTGGTCGCGTTGCAGGAGCAGCGCATCCACTTTGAGGGCGCCGTCTTTTTGCAAAAAGGCGATGGCAAAGGGCACCGCCATCTGATCGGTGTTAAGGCAGCCCACCAAGTAGCACCCCTTGTTGCGGTAAAAAGGCTCGGTGAGTAGGTCCAGGTGTAAGGGGTAGTCGTGGGGATTAAGGGCCGGCTTTAGCGCCTGGGCAAGCTTGGTGGCCTGGTTGGCAAGGTAGCGGATGGGAAGCGGCAGGCTGGCGCTTTCCAACACCCTTTGCATCACATCGGTTAAATCCCCCTGCATTGGCAGGCGAAGGTAAGGCACCGTTGCCACCTTGGCCAACTCGCGGCCGTTAAAGGGCCGAGGCATGCCCGGTTGCAACCTGGCGTAGACCGAGTTGAAAAAGGTCAGCGCCAACTCCCGGGCCGGGTGGTCTTTGAGCGACTCGACAAAATCTTGCTTCAGGGCTGGCCAGTCCAGCAGGCTGCCGTTAAGGCTCGCCACCAGTTGGCCGACGATATCGTCATGGCGCTCGAAGCGGGCCCGGCTTAGTTGCTGCAATCCCTGCCAATCGGCCTCGGCAAAACAGAGGCTGGCTTTGCCGGTCAAGTGCAGAAAATCCTGCCAGTAAGCGCGAAAGGTGTGACTGATGGGGTTCATTGGCATCCTTTTCTTGCGCCAGGGGGGCAGCTTGGGCAGCATGTGCGCCACAACGAGACAGGAGCCGAGCCATGAGTAAAGAATGGAGCGACATCATCGGTGGCGAGAAGCAAAAGCCTTACTTCCAGGCAGTGATGTCCAGAGTACAGGCAGCCAGGGACGCCGGCCAAGTGATCTATCCCCCAAAAGACGAGGTCTTCAACGCCTTTCGTTATACCGAGTTTGACAAGGTGCGGGTGGTTATCCTCGGCCAGGACCCTTACCACGGCCCGGGCCAGGCCCACGGCCTGTGTTTTTCGGTCAAAGACGGCATCGCGCCGCCCCCTTCCCTTAAGAACATGTTCAAAGAGCTGGCGGGGGATATTCCCGGCTACCGCATTCCCGAGCATGGCAACCTGGAAAGCTGGGCCCAACAAGGGGTGCTGCTGCTCAATACGGTGCTCACGGTGCAGGATGGCAATGCCCACTCCCACGCTGGCTGGGGCTGGGAAACCTTTACCGACGCCGTGATAGCGGCCCTTAACGAGCAGCGCCAGGGGCTGGTGTTTTTGCTGTGGGGCAGCCATGCCCAGAAAAAGGGCGCCATGATCGACCGCCAGCGCCACCACGTGCTGAGTGCGCCGCACCCGTCTCCACTGTCGGCCCACCGCGGATTTCTTGGCTGCCGGCACTTCTCTCAGGCCAATGCCATCTTGATGCGCCAGGGCCTTGAGCCCATCGACTGGCAAAGCTGAGCCGGCGCGTTAGGGCCCTGGCGGGTCTATCCTTAGGGGAGCCGTTAGGAGGTTGTGCCCATGTTGGATTTGCTTCGCCAGGACCATCATCGCATCCGCCGTTTGCTGGCGCTCCTGGACGCCAAAGCGGCGGCCATTCGTGCCGGCCAGGAGGTGCGTTATGACCTGCTCAAGGATGTGCTGGACTATCTTCACCACTATGTTGATGGCGTGCATCACAGTGAAGAAGACGAGCTGGTCGGCAAGATTGATAACGACAAGCTCAAGGCCGAGCTGACCGGCCAGCACCGCAAACTGGATGAGGCCACCCAATGCCTTGGCCAGCGGGTAGAGATGGTGCTGATGGACGCCGTTGTTCCCTGCGACGAAATGCTGCGCGCCCTAGAGGATTTTGTCTGCGAGCAGCGCGCCCACCTGGCCTTTGAGGAAGAAAAGCTGTTCCCGCTTCTGGAAGGCGAGCTTTCTGAAGCCGACTGGCAGCAACTGGCCGCTACCCTGGAAGAGAAGGCCCAAAAAGATCCTCTGTTTGGCGCCGAAGTCAGGGCCGATCACCGGGCCTTGTGGGAGCGCCTGAAGCAGGAAGAGGAAGAGTAAATAAAAAGCCCGGCGATGGCCGGGCTTTTTGCTGTTTGGGTTTTACTTAAAGGTCGATGCGGTCAAGGGAATAGTCGCTGTTCCAGTCGATTTCTTCGAGTTCGCGCTTTAAACGGTATTTCTCTTTGAGGTCTTCGATCTCGCGCCACCGCCGTTTCTTGTTGCTTGCGCCACGGCCTTTGGCATCACGCTTCCCACCGGTAAGAGCCAACTGCAGATCCTGAATATCTTCCATGGAAACTCCCGTTTTAAGGCGTTGTTGACAACCAACTAATTACCACGCACGGGCTAAAAGTAAAACACTTTTGTTGCAGTTGTGTTATCCCTCGCGCTTTTTTGCGGCCAAGGCCCGGAAACGGGCAATGAGGGCATTGGTGGAGCTGTCCAGATCCAGTAGCGCGCTGTCGTCTTCCAGGCGGCTAAGCACCTCGTTACCCAGCACCTTACCCAGCTCAACCCCCCATTGGTCAAAGGAGTTCAAGTCCCAAAAGATCCCTTGAACCAATACCTTATGCTCATAAAGGGCGATAAGGGCACCCAGGGTGGCGGGGCTGACACTGTCCATCAGCAAGGTGTTGGAGGGGCGGTTGCCCGGCATCACCTTATGGGGCGCCAGTTTTGCAATTTCTGCCTCGCTAAGGCCGCTGGCAGCCAGTTCTTGCTTGGCTTTATCAAGGCTTTTGCCTTCCATCAGCGCCTGGCTTTGGGCAAAGCAATTTGAGGCCAGCATGGCGTGGTGGCGGCCAAGGGGGTAATGGCTGGTCAGCGGCAGGATAAAATCGGCCGGAATGAGCTGTTTGCCCTGGTGCAATAACTGGTGGAAGGCGTGCTGGCCGTTGGTGCCCTCGGCGCCCCAGATAACAGGGCCGGTGAGATGCTCAATGGCGCTGGCATCGTTATGGCAGCTCTTGCCGTTGGACTCCATGTCTAGCTGCTGCACGTAGCCGGGCAGGGCGCGCAGGCCGTGGTCGTAGGGCAGCAGCACATGGGAGGTGGCGCCAAAATAGTTGATGTAGGCAATGCCGGTCAGGGCCAGCAGCATCGGCATGTTTTGTTTCAGCGGTGCCGTTTTAAAGTGCTGGTCCATGGCGTTGGCCCCGCCCAGCAGCGCCTTGAAGTTGTCCATGCCGATAGCAAGCGCGATGGGCAGGCCGATGGCAGACCACAGCGAATAGCGGCCTCCTACCCAATCCCACATGGGAAAACAGTTGTCGGCGCTGATGCCAAAGGCCTCGGCCTTGGGCACGTTGGCGGTCACTGCCACGAAGTGTTTGGCAAGATCGCTAAAGTCGGCGCCGGCGGCTTTAAGCCAATCGCGGGCGCTTTCGCTGTTGGTGAGGGTTTCCTGGGTGCCGAAGGATTTGGAAGCGGTAATAAAGAGGGTGGTTTGAGGGTCAAGGTCCGCCAGTTTGCCGCTAAGGGCGGCGCCGTCGATATTGGCTACATAATGTACTTTGACCTTGTGCTGCCAGAACGGCTTTAACGCCTCGGTGACGATTTTGGGGCCAAGAAAGGAGCCGCCGATACCGATACTCACCACATCGGTAATGGCCTTGCCGGTAAAGCCCAGCCACTGGCCGCTGTAGAGGGCTTCAACAAAGCGGGCCATGCGCGCCAGGGTAGCGGCCACCTCTTGGGTGACTTGGCTGCCTTCGCTGATAACGCTGTCATCCACGCTGCCGCGAAGGGCGGTGTGCAGCACGGCGCGCCCCTCGGTGTGGTTGATAAGGGCGCCATTGAACATGGCCTGGATTTTATCCCCAAGGCCCGCCTCTTCAGCCAGCTTTTCAAACAGAGCCAGGGTCTCGCTGGTCAGATGGTTTTTGCTGTAATCGAGGGTCAGGCCGGCAGCGCTCAGGGAGAAGGTTTCGCCGCGTTTAGGGTCGGCGGCAAACAGGCTTTTAAGATCCGGCAGGTTGTGAAGATGGCTGGCCAGTGCGTCATTGCTGGGGTAACGGGTCAATCCGGTCATGGCGTCCTCTAAAAGTAAGGGGCTTGACGCCCCTTTTTGCTTCAAAGCTTTTTCAACAGTAAGGCTTCCAGCTTTTGCTGGTCCTCGGCAAATTTGCGGATGCCCTCGGAGAGTTTCTCCACCGCCATGGCATCTTCGTTGTGCTGCCAGCGGTATTGGGCTTCAGTCAGGGGCTGCGGCCGTGGCTGGCGCTCAGTGCCGGGTTCCAGGCGGCGGCTGATAGGTTCTTCGCTCTGCTCGAGTTGCTCAAGCAGGGCCGGGCCTATGGTCAGGCGGTCGCAACCGGCCAGGGCCAGAATTTCCCCTGTGTTACGGAAAGAGGCGCCCATTACCACAGTGCCGTAGCCGTGGGTTTTGAAGTAGTCGTAGATGCGGCTAACCGATACCACGCCCGGGTCGTCCTCGGCGCCGTAGTCTTTACCGGTGCTGGCTTTGTACCAGTCGAGGATGCGGCCAACAAAGGGGGAGATAAGGTACACGCCTGCTTCGGCGCAAGCGCGGGCCTGGGCAAAGGAGAACAGCAGGGTCAGGTTACAGTTGATGCCTTCTTGCTCCAGCACTTCGGCGGCGCGAATACCTTCCCAGGTGGCGGCGACTTTAATGAGGATGCGGTCTTTTTCGATGCCGGCATCTTTGTAGAGCGCCACCAGCTTGTGAGCCTTGTCGATGGTGCCTTGGGTGTCGAAAGAGAGGCGGGCATCCACTTCGGTGGAGATGCGGCCGGGGATGATACCGAGGATGGCAACCCCGAAATTGACCGCCAGTTTGTCCATGGCGTTGTCTACTACTGTGGCTTGGTCGCCACCCAGGGCGCGGGCATACTCGAGGGCATCCGTTACCAAGTGCTGGTATTCGTCCAGGCCGGCCGCCTTGAGGATCAGCGACGGGTTGGTGGTCGCATCCTGGGGTGCATAGCGGCGGATGGCATCGATTTCGCCGGTATCTGCCACTATGGTGGTAAAGGCGCTGAGCTGAACTAATTGATTGGACATGCTTCCCTCTGTCTTGGAATGTATGAAAATTTCTTACAAAAGGTCGTTTTTGGCAACTGGAAAAATCAGCTTAGCTAGGGTAAGACAGAATTTCAGCTGATAAAAATGGCGAAAACGCTTTCTCATTAAACTGGTCGGATGAGAATAAATGAAATCGAGCAACGTCACTTTTTTTATGCGGGTCTGGCAAGGGGACATTACCCAATTACCCGTTGATGCCATCGTCAATGCCGCCAATCCCAGCCTGTTGGGGGGCGGTGGCGTCGATGGCGCCATTCACAAGGCCGCCGGGCCTGACCTCAAACAGTACTGTGCTGGCCTGGGTGGCTGCAACACCGGCGAGACCAAGTTAAGCCCCGGCTTTAACCTGCCCAGCCAGTATGTGGTGCATACCGTGGGCCCGGTTTGGCATGGCGGCGGCGAAAACGAAGCCGAGTTGCTGGCGCAATGTTACCAAAACAGCCTGTTGCTGGCTGACCGTGAAGGCATTGTCAGCATTGCTTTTCCGGCCATCAGTTGTGGCGTTTATGGTTATCCTGCCAAGGAAGCGGCAGAAGTGGCGATAACGGCATTGAACGCCGCTCTCGAGCAATGTGTGCTGTCCAAACAAATCTGGCTGGTGGGTTTCGACGCCGAACAAGCGGTTATCTGGCAGCAATGTGTCGCTAACCTTCAGCAAATAGCCTAAGAACCTTTTCCTATCCGGCTGTTCTCCCTCCCAGCCTGCGCCATGCGCGGGCTGTTAGAAAAACGTTTGCGATTTTTTCGATTCTGCCCCGTCTGAGCAATAAAACTGTCACAAAGCTTTGCCAAGATGCCCACCGTTCGCCGAGAGGCATTTTTTAGTGTTTTTACACTTTTCTGGGGTAAGAAAATGAACTTTGTAAAGTCTGCTGTTGCTGCTTCCATGCTGCTGGGTTTCGCCGGTTCCGCCGTTGCTGCCGACGTACCGGTTTCCGTATACGGTAAACTGAACGTCACTTTCGAAAACGTCGACAAAGGCGACTCTCAAACCGAACTGAAAAGCAACGCTTCTCGCTTTGGTGTGAAAGGTGCCGCTGCCCTGAGCGACGACCTGGAAGCCGTTTACCAAATGGAATGGGAAGTGAACGCCACTGACCAATCCCACGCCAACAGCTCCGAAGACCAGTTCAAAGCCCGTAACACCTTCGTTGGTCTGAAAGGCAGCTTCGGTACCGCCCTGGTAGGCCGTAACGACACCATGCTCAAGCAGTCTCAAGGCAACGTTGACCAGTTCAACGACCTGGACGGCGACATCAAGACCCTGTTCAAAGGCGAAAACCGTATGGGTGACTCCATCACCTATATGACTCCGTCCATTGGCCTGTTCCAAGCCGGTATCACCTACATTGGTCAAGACAACGATGACCAACGCGTTGACGGCGACGGCCCTGACGGCACCAAGTACAAGTCCGGCGCCTCTCTGGCCTTGATGTACGGTGACGCCAAATTCAAAAAAGCCCCTTACTTCGCTTCTGTGGCTTATGACAACGACGTAGCCGGCTGGGACACCACCCGCGCCACTGTTCAAGGCAAGGTTGGTGATTTCGTTCTGGGCGGTATGTATCAGCGCGGCGAAAAATCTGCCGACAGCAGCCAAGACTACAGCGGCTTCATGGTCAGCGCCGCTTATGAGCTGAACAAAGCCACCTTCAAAGTGCAGTACCAAGACTCTGACCTGCACGACCTGGGCTCTACTTCTTACAAAGATGCCGTTTCTGCCGGTATCGATTACAAACTGGGTAACACCACCAAAGTATTCGGCTTCTACACCAAATTCTCCGCCGTATCCGGCGCTGAAGATGCTGACTACCTGGCTGTGGGCATCGAACAGAAGTTCTAAGCTCCCCCGGTATGAAGAAGGAGGCGAAAGCCTCCTTTTTTATTCGCGTTTTTCCGTGGACCCTAACCGCGCTTAAGTGCTGATGAACAAAAAAACGGCGAGTTGTCGTTTTGTGGCGATGTTCTGCTTTTTTAAATTTATCAGTGGCTTAAATGCATTAAAGAGGTCCGATGCCGCTATCGGGTCATAAAAGTGTCACAATAGTTCACAATAATGTCAGCCGATTGCAATGAGTAGAGATCATCCCATGGCACGACGTGTATTGATAGTTGAGGACGAGGCTCCGATCAGGGAGATGCTGGCCTTTATCCTCGATCAAAACGGCTATCAGCCGGTTGAAGCTGAAGATCTGCCCATGGCCCAGGCCAGGCTTCAGGAGCCCTATCCTGATCTGGTGTTGCTGGACTGGATGCTGCCCGGTGGGTCCGGTCTGCAACTGGCCAAAACCATGAAGCAGAACGAATACACCCGTCAGATCCCCATCATCATGATCACCGCCCGCGGTGAAGAAGAAGACAAGGTGCGTGGCCTGGAAGTGGGCGCCGACGATTACATCACCAAGCCTTTCTCGCCCAAGGAACTGATGGCGCGGATCAAAGCCGTGATGCGCCGCACTTCACCCACCAACGTGGACGATGTCATCGAAGTGCAGGGGCTGCGCCTGGACCCGGTATCCCACCGTGTCACCGCTCATGAAGACTCTGTCGACATGGGCCCCACCGAATTCAAGCTGCTGCATTTCTTCATGACCCACCCGGAGCGGGTGTACAGTCGTGAGCAGTTGCTGGACAACGTTTGGGGCACCAACGTTTATGTGGAAGACCGCACTGTTGACGTGCATATCCGCCGACTGCGTAAAGCGCTGGAGAACCACGGCCACGACCGCCTGGTACAGACGGTACGCGGCGCCGGTTATCGCTTCTCCAGCCGGGTGTAATTAATGCACCATTTTTCCTGGTGGCGTCTTGCCTGGACCCTGCTTCTGTATGGGTCCATTTTGGCCGTGGTGGGGGTGGTTGTTGGCGCCCCCTTGCTGGTTTTGCTCATCGGCGCCCTGGCGCTGGTGCTGTGGCATTACTGGCAGCTGTTTTTGCTGGTGCGCTGGCTTTGGGACGGTCGCCAGTTTACGCCGCCAAGGGGCAGTGGCACCTGGCAGTTCGCCTTTGATGGCGTCTACTTCCTGCAGCGCAAAAACCTCAAGCGCCGCAAAGAACTTGGCCGCCTGCTCAAGCGGTTTCGGGAAGGCACCGAAGCCCTGCCTGACGCGGTGGTGGTGATCAACGAAGAGCGCGAGATTGTCTGGTGTAACAAGTTGGCCACCCATATTCTTGGTGTGCGTTGGCCTGACGATAACGGCCAGCGTATCGACAACCTGCTGCGCCGCCCGGAATTTGTTGCCTATATCAAGAAGCAGCAGTTTCAGGAGCCCCTCATTATTCCGTCACCGGCCCAGTCCATGGCCAGCGTTGAGATCCGCGTCATTCCCTATACCGCCAACGAAACCCTGATGGTGGCAAGGGACGTGACTCGTCTGCAGCAATTGGAGCAGATGCGCCGCGATTTTGTGGCCAACGTCTCCCATGAGCTGCGTACGCCGCTGACCGTGCTACGTGGGTATCTGGAGATGATCGGCGACGATCCGCGCCTGGACGCCGGCCCCTGGGGCAAACCCCACAAGATGATGACCGACCAGGTAGGCCGTATGTACAGCCTGGTTGAGCAGCTTTTGGCTTTGTCGCGCCTTGAAGCTCGCGGCGAAACCGAAACCCCCCGTGATGTGGACGTGCCAGCACTGATGCACAAGCTGGAGTCTGACAGTCAGGCACTCAACAGCGACAAGCAGCACAGCATTCGCTTTGATATCGACAACCTGCACATGCAGGGTGACAGCGAACAGATGACCTCGGCCTTTGCCAACCTGGTGGCCAATGCCATTCATTACACGCCGGCTGGCGGCAATATCGAGGTGAGCTGGAAAAAGCTGCCTGATGGGCGCGCCCGCTTTTCTGTTACCGATACCGGTGACGGCATCGCACCTGAGCATATTCTGCGCATCACCGAGCGTTTCTACCGGGTGGATAAGGCCCGTAGCCGCAATACAGGTGGTTCGGGCTTGGGGTTGTCTATTGTTAAGCACGTACTGAGCCGCCATCGCTCCAGGCTGGAGATCCGCTCCACTTTGGGTAAGGGCAGCACCTTTTGGTTCGATATTCCCAAAGAGCTGGTGAGTGGTCATCAGAGCGTCATCAATGGGTAACCTAAGTGTCATTGAGGCGCCAGATACTGCACGGGTAACGTTTTATTAACACCGCTTCAAAGGAGCGATGCTATGAAAATCAAGCAACTGGTTGGCGTTATCGGGTTCGCCGCCCTGACCACTTTCGCGCTGTCCGCTGCTGCCGCCGTGGACCGCAACCTGCCTGACTACAAAAAGGTGTCCGGGATCTCCGGCAACCTGTCGTCAGTGGGCTCCGATACCCTGGCTAACCTGATGACTTTCTGGGCTGAAGAGTTCAAGCGCCAGTACCCCAACGTCAATATTCAAATCCAGGCTGCCGGTTCCTCCACGGCGCCGCCGGCGTTGACCGAGGGCACTGCCCAGTTCGGCCCCATGAGCCGGCAGATGAAATCCGGTGAGATTGAAGCCTTTGAAAAGCGCTATGGCTACAAGCCTACCGAGATCCGGGTGGCTATTGATGCCTTGGCGGTTTACGTCAATAAAGACAACCCCATCAAGGGCATGACCATGGAGCAGGTGGACGGGGTGTTTTCTTCAACCCTGCGCTGCGGCGAAGGCGCCATCGACCGTTGGGGCCAACTGGGCCTGACCGGCGACTGGGCGGCGCGTGACATCCAGCTCTATGGCCGTAACTCGGTGTCTGGCACCTACGGTTACTTCAAGGAAGAAGCGCTCTGCAAGGGCGATTTCAAGAGCTCGGTGAACGAGCAGCCCGGCTCGGCCTCAGTGGTACAGTCAGTCAGCACCTCCCTTAACGGCATCGGTTATTCCGGTATCGGTTATAAAACCTCCGGGGTGCGCACTGTGCCGCTGTCCAAAGATGGCGGTAAAACCTACATTGATGCCACCCCGCAAAATGCCGTTAAAGGGGCCTATCCGCTGTCGCGCTTCCTTTATATCTACGTCAACAAGCACCCCAACAAACCCCTGGACCCAATGCAGGCCGAGTTTGTGAAAATGGTGCTGTCCAAGACCGGCCAGCAAGTGGTGGAAAAAGACGGTTACGTACCGCTGCCAGCTGTTGTTGCCAAGCGGGAATTAACCAAGCTCGGTATCGAGTAAGAAAAGCCGGGCTTGCCCGGCTTTTTTAATGCCACTTTGCCAGCCACTGGGCGATGTCGGCAAAGGGCAGCGTGATGCCAAAGTGCTCTGCCAGCAATTGGCGGTAGTGGGCTTCGTTATTGATGGGCCATTGCTGGCGCGTCTTGCCTTTTGTCACCAGCAAGGTGTTGTCACTCAGGCTAATGCGGCCGGTGGCGGTTGCCTTTGAGCAAATGCTCTTGCGGGTAAAAGGCGAGGCCTCGGCGCTTTGGTGCCAGTCGGCCATGGCTTGAAACGCCTGAAGTTGCCTGGGCCTTGGGTCTATCAGCAGCTCGGCTTTCCCCTCTCTTTGCATCAGCCATTTTTCTTGTTGGGCGGTGAGCGTAAAAACGCCGGCCCTGTCCTGTTGCTCGCCGCTGGCGAGCGTCAAAGGCGCTAAGAAGCTGTCACCAAAGCCCACGTCTGTCAGCAGCGTCTTGCTGCCTTCTTTTACCTTAAGCAGTAAATGGTCGAAGTCGGGGCCCGGTACGCCGCTTGGGTTAAAGACCCTGGCCTGTATCAAGGTGGTTTCAAAGCCGAGGCTTAGCAGCAGGCAATAAAAGCCGTAGTTGAGCTCGTAGCAAAAGCCGCCGCGTTGCTCATCAAGCAGCTTGGCAAGGATGGCCTCATGGCTCAGCACTATGGGCCTTTTAAAGGTGATATCCAGGTTCTCAAAGGGCAGGGCATAAAGGTGCGCCAAGTGCAGATCGGCAAGGGATGAGCGCGGGCTAACTCCCAGCCGGGCCAGGTAACGCTGTAATTGGGTGGATGTGAGCATCAGGCCTCCTTTTCTAACCCCATGATGATAATGGCTTTGCCTGGCTCGGATTGTTCCGGTTTTTTAGTTTTGCTTTGACTAATTGTTTAGCCTGCTAACTATATGCTATTATTCTTAGCATGCTAAGTAATTGGAGTGGGCTATGGAACGTAACCTCGGTTGGCTGATGAACCGCGCCGGCCTTATCTGGCGCACCGTGGTGGACCGCTACATGGCGGAGCTTGGCCTCACCCAGACCCGCTGGGTCACGCTGCTGGTACTCGATAAGGTTGGTGAAGGCTGCACCCAGACGGTGCTGGCGGCCAATGTTGGGGTTGAGCAGCCCTCTTTGGTGCGCACCTTGGGGCAGCTCGAAGAAGCCGGCCTGATTGCGCGTCGCCCCTCCCCCGATGATGCCCGCTGCCGCACCGTTTGGTTTACCCCGGCCGGTAAAGAGCTGCTGAGCAAAATGGAGCTGGTGGCTGCCGAGGGCCGGGAGCTGCTGCTCAAAGGCCTCTCCAGTGAGCAGCGCCTAGCCATGCACCAGATGCTCGAAATTGTTATTGGCAATGCCCAAGCCGTGCTCGAAGGAGAAAAATCATGACCGCCGATAAGCATTTTAACCGTTGGATGCGCCGCGCTGGCGTGGTGTTCCTGCTGGTGCTTGCTTATGTATTGATGGCCGACATGGCCATCCCCATGACCCCCCATGCCATGGTGCAGCGCCCGGTGCTGACCATTGCGCCACGGGTGGCAGGGGAAGTGGTGGAAGTGGATGTCACCAATAACCAGGCTGTCAAAGCTGGCGATCTGCTGTTTCGCATTGACCCGAGCGATTACCAGCTAGCGGTGCAAAAGGCTGAGCTGGCGCTGCGTGAAGCCCAGCAAACCAACGACAACCTCAAGGCGCAGCTGGCCCAGGCCGATGCCGCCATTACCGAGGCCAAAGCTGAAGACCTTGAAAAGCGCCGTGAACTCAAACGGCTGCGCGCCTTGCATCAGCGCAAACTGGTTAGCCAGCAACAGGTAGACCAAGCGGCCACCGATGTAGACGCCGCTGCCGCGCAGCTCTTGGCCGCCCAGGAAAAACGCCGGGCTATCGCTATCGATCTGGGCGGCGAAGGCGATCAGAACCTGCGCCTGCAACAGGCCCAGAATCAGCTAGACCAAGCGCGGCTGGATTTGTCTCGCACCGAGGTGCGGGCCCCGGAAGACGGCGTGGTATCCAACCTGCAACTGGTGTCTGGTATCCAGGCCCAGGCCAAACAGTCTTTGTTGTCGCTGGTGGTAACCGGCCGTGAGCGCATTGCTGCCGATTTTCGTGAAAAAACCCTCAAGGACGTCGCTGCCGATGCGCCGGCCTGGGTGGTATTTGACGCCTTGCCGGGCAAGGTTTTCCCGGCGGTGCTCAGCAGCCGCGACCTCGGTGTTGCCCAGGGCCAGCTGTCGCCCAATGGCCAATTGGCCCAACCCGACGACAGCGACCGTTGGGTGCGCGATGCCCAGCGCATCCGCATCTACGTGAAGCTCGATGACAACAAGCTGCCCCAAGCCTTGGTCACCGGCTCGCGCGCCACGGTGATGCTAACCGGCACCGACAGCGGCCTGCTGCGCTGGGTTGGTAAGCTGCAGATGAACATCGTGAGCCTGCTCCATTATGTCTACTAAGCCGATGGCGGCAGCGACTGCCGCCGCCTCAAGTCAGCTAACCAGCGCCGAGCAGCTCCGGTTGCTGCGCATTGCTTTTGGCAGTTGCGGCGGCTTTTTTATCTGCAAGCTGATGGGCTGGCCCTATGGGGTGTTCTTTACCGTCTTCCCGATGCTGCTGCTGGGGATGTTGCCCAAGTTTGACCGCCTTATCGCCGCCCAGTTTGTGATTGGCGCCTTTATGAATGTGGCGGAGGTGTGGTTCCTTTACACCTTCTTTGAGCCCTATCCGCTGCTGATGACCATGGGGGTGTTTGCGGTTTACTGCTTTCACTTTCGCTTGATGGCCAGTACCCCCTATTTCTTGCTGGGGGCTACCGGCCTGGTGACCTTGTCGACGCTGCTGCACTTTTCGAGCTACGTAGACACCAACATCATGGATATGGTGGCTTCCACCATCCTGGCCTCGATATTGTCGGTGGTGCTGGCCGCAGTGCTTTATTGGCTTATCCCCGAAGGTGAGCCAGCGCCCATGCCGCCTCGGCAGGCTCTGACCCCCTCACAGATCAATCACCGTACCTTTATGGGCGCCATCCTCGGCACCTTGTCGTTCATGGTGTTCCAAACCCTGGATCTTAAAGACTCGCTGTCGGCTCAGGTGGCCACCATGCTGGTGCTTTTTCCCATGACCTACCAAGGCACGCTGATTGCGGCCTGGAAGCGTTGTAAAGGTGTCGCCTATGGCTGCGCCCTGGCGATTGCAATGCAGCTACTGATGTACGACCTTATCAGCCACCTGCTGCTGGTGACGGTGGCCATGTTTATCACCGTGCTGATGGTAGCGAGGCTGCACCTGGTGGAGAGGGCCGGCTCTGGCCTTGGCTTTGGCGCCCTGACCACGGTGGGCATCCTCTTTGGCCAGTATATGCAGCCCGATAAAGACATCCTCTATGGCACCGCTTATCGGCTGACCTCGGTGGTGTGCGCCATGGCGGTGCTGATGATCTTCGCCTATTTGCTCGATGGGCTGCTAAACCGCTTTAACCTCACCCGCAATTAACAAAGCCGGCAATTGCCGGCTTTGTTTTTAAGCGCCCTGGGCATCTATTACCAGTGGCCAACCGGCCTGGGCCTGGTAGAGCACTTCTTGGTGCAGGTCGGCGCTCACCAATTCATGGCGTTTAAGCCAGATGGCCGGACAGCTCAACACCAGAGTTTTGTCGTCGGTGAGGCTCAGCGTCAGCTCCGGCAGGCGCAGGTTTTGGCGGCGCCGATGCAGCAGTATCGACAGGCGCAGCACCCTTAGCATCAGCATCGCATCTTGGTCGTTAAAGAGGTTGAAGCGGGGCAGAGAAAACTGCTTGAGGCCTTTTCGGGAATAGCGCACCAGGGTGGCCAGCAGTTGCTGCTGCTCTTGGTTAAAACCGATAAGGTCGCTGTTTTCAAGGATGTAAGCCGAGTGGCGCTGAATGCCGTGAAAGTTGATTTGCAGCCCCACCTCGTGCAGCTCGGCGGCCCAGCCCAGCAGGGCTTCGAGCTCGCGGTCTTTTTTCACTTGGCTAAAAAGCCTGATGGCCTTGCTGCGCACCCGCATCGCCTGGGGCCTGTCTACATGGTATTGGGCGGCAAGGGCGAGGGTGGTTCTGTCTCTTGGGTCCAGGTGGCCGGCCCCTGGCGCCATTTGAAACATCAGCCCTTCACGAAGGGCGGCATCTGAGAAGGTTAATGCCTCGATGCCCAGGGCTTTGAAGGAGGCGATAAGGATGGCAAGGCCAGCCGGGAACACCTGAATGCGCTCGTCGTTCACCGCTGGCAGCTTGAGCTTGGCCACGTCGCCCGCCTGCTGGCAAATCTTACGCAGCGCCTTGAGCTTTTTCAGGGTGATGGCGCTTTCCCCCGGCCATTTGGCCTGAATGCAGGCCTGCACTGCTTTAATGGTGCCGGAGCAGCCAATGGCCTGTTGCCAGCCCTCGTCCTTGTAGCTTTGTTCGATGGTTTCCAGCTCTTGGGCGGCGGCGGTTTCGGCTTTATTGAAGGCCGAATCGCTGAGTTTGCCGCCCTCAAAATAGCGCTGCTGGAAACTGACGCAGCCCATGCCAAGGCTCGCCAAGCGCCGGGTTTCAAGGCCACGGCCGATGATAAATTCGGTAGAGCCGCCACCGATGTCCATCACCAAGCGGCTGTCGTTGCCCGGCTGGGTGTGGGCCACGCCGTGGTAGATAAGCCGCGCTTCCTCGGCCCCGGAGATCACCTCGATGGGGTAGGGGTACACGGCCTTGGCGGCTTTTAAAAAGGCGTCGCCGTTGGAGGCGCGGCGCAGGGTGTAGGTGGCCACGGTGCGGACCCGGCTGGCCGGCAGGTTGCCGATGATTTCGCGAAACTTGGCCAGGCAATCGAGGCCCCTGGCCATGGCGGCGTCGGTCAGTTCGTAGTTGTCGCTTAAGCCTTCGGCAAGGCGCACCCGCTCCTTGGCTTTGTTGAGGATGCGAAAGGCGCCCTTAAAGTGGCTGGCTTTTAGTAGATGGAAGGAGTTCGACCCTAAATCCACGCAAACCAGCGGCACTTCCTGCTCTTCTGTCAAATGTTGTCTCCTTCTTCGACACGCTTAAGGTATTCGTAAATGGCCACCTGGGATTGCAGTTTACGGCGATTGCCGCGCCGCACGTACTGGTTCTGTTGGTCCATGTCCAGGACCCGTGCCTTGGTGGTGTCACGAAAATGTAAGGCAAGCATGTCGAGAATACGGTCCCTGAGCACCGGGTCAAGGATGGGTGTGCCTACTTCAACCCGGTGGTCGAGGTTACGGGTCATCAGGTCGGCCGAGCTGATAAATACCTGGGGCTGGCCGTTGTTGTGAAACACCATTACCCGGGGGTGTTCGAGGAAGCGGCCAACAATGCTGATGGCCTGGATGTTCTCCGACAGCCCCGGCACCCCTGGGCGCAGCGAGCACATGCCGCGCACAATCAGCCGCACTTTCACTCCGCTCTGGCCGGCATGGTAGAGGCGTTGGTTGATCTCTTTGTCCACCAGATTGTTGATCTTGAAGGTGATGGACGCAGGCAGCCCCTTCTTGGCGTTGTCTATCTCCTGGTCGATAAGGGCCAGCAGCCGCCGCCGGGCGTTTACCGGCGATACCAACAGGTGATTGAACTTGAACCTTTTGTAGGAGTTGATGATGAAGTCGAAGACGTTCTCGGCTTCCTGGGTCAGCTCCGGGTGAGTGGTGAACAGGCTGTAATCGGTGTAGATCTTGGCGGTTTTCTCGTGGAAGTTGCCGGTACCGATATGGGCGTAGCGCTTTATCTCGCCGTTTTCTTCCCGCCCTACCACGCACAGTTTGCAGTGCACTTTCAGGCTCGGAATACCAAAGGCCACCCGAATGCCGGCTTCGGTCATTTTGCGGGCCCACTCGATATTGGCCGCTTCGTCAAAGCGGGCCCTCAGTTCAATCACCGCCAGCACCTGTTTGCCGTTGTTGACCGCGTCAATAAGGGATTGGACGATGCGCGAATTGCGGGCCAGGCGATAGAAGTTGATGCGAATGGTTTTGACCTTGGGGTCAAAGGCGGCCTGGCGGACAAACTCGGTAAAGTGGCGGAACTTGTAATAGGGGTAATAGACCAGGATGTCGCCGGCGCTGATGGCGTCGAACACGGTGTCGTGCTTGGCAAAAGCGCGGCTGGTGAGCGGCGGCAGCTTATCGCTTTCAAGGTATTTGCGGCCCACGTTGGGGAAGGCGATGAAATCCTTGAAGTTGTGGTAGCGGCCCCCCGGCACCATGGCGTCGAGGTTGGAGATGCCAAGCTCTTTTACCAGCATGTCCAGCATCGGTTGCGGCATTTCCCTGTCGTACACCAGGCGTACCGGCTCGGCGGTAAGGCGCTGCTTTAGGCCAAGGCTGGTTTGCTCCAGAAGGCTTAGGGATATTTCGTCTTCCAGCTCGTAATCGGCGTCGCGGGTCATCTTCATGGAGTAGGCCGCGAGGCTGTCGAACTCGAAAAAGCCCTTGAACACCTGGGTCAGGCAAAGGCGCAGAATGTTGTCGAGCAAGATGAGAGTAGTGCGCTGGCGGGGGCTGTCGTCCGGCACCTTGACGAAACGGGGCACCGAGGTGGCGGGCACTTCCACCATGGCGTACTGGCTGTCGTCACCATTTTTGATGTCTACCACCAGGTAGGTGGCGTCGTCTTTGAGGCTGACCACCAGGTCCACCCCTTTTTGGATGATGATGGGGGCCACGTGGCGCAAAATCTTTTGCTGGAAGTAATCGTCTACCCAGGCTTTTTGGGCGTCGGTGAGCTGCTTTTCGTTCACCAGCACGATGTGGTAGCGGGCCAGGGCCATCATGCACTCGTGGTAAAGCTCGTCAAAACGGCTTTGCAGCGCCATCACCTTTTGCTGAATTTTGGCCAGCAGCACCAGGGCCTCTGGGTCTTGGCCCGTTTCTTCGTGATGCTGGGCGCGGCGGCGTACATCGGCTACCCGCACCCGGAAGAATTCGTCCATGTTGTTGGAGTAGATCCCCAAAAAGCGGATCCGCTCAACAATGGGAACCGACTTGTCTGCCGCCTCCTGCAATACCCGTTCATTAAATGACAGCCAGGACAGTTCTTTTTCAAAAAAGGGGGCGACAGCGCTCATCAACAGCAAATCCATGAAGGTTGGTGACTGCCCGCATTCTAGAGGGCAGGGGAGTCTCCAATATGACGGTTATGTGACACTTGGCTCATCCAGCTCCAGCATCCAGTCGTCACCGCAGGCCTCCAGCAACTCGCGGATCTGCTCATGGGTTACGTCTTTGGGCACCCGCAGCCGGGCCTTGGCGATAAAAAGCTCGCCGTAATTGTGGGCCGGGCGGCACTTGGTGGTCATCTCCTCGATATTGACCCCGAGCTTGGAGAGGGTACTGGTCAGCTCGTGGACGATACCGGTGCGGTCATTGGCCACCAGGCTCAGCTGGCAGTCATGGCCATCGGCGCTGGCCGGGGGCAGCAGGCCACCTTCGGCAATGCGGATATCCAGATCTTCAATATCCTGGAGCGCGGCGGCAAAGGCGATGTAGTGCTCCTCGGGGATTTTGACATCGACAATACCGGCAAAACGGCCGGCCAGGTGGGCCAGGCTGGCGCCAAACCAGCTACCCTGGTGCTCAAATACCAGTCTGGACAACTTTTCGACGATCCCGGGCTTGTCGGGACCGAAAACACACAAAGCCAAGTGTCGCATAAGTATTCCTTATGTTACTGTTATAAAAAGAATTAGCAGTTACTCACCCCTATGTAAAGGCAGCGGCTTGTAACGTAACTGTCATAAAACTTCCATATAATTCCGCTCTTCACTTTTCCCCTGAGGTAACCATGTCGCAGGCGCAATCAGTGCACTTGTCAGCCAATCGCAGGCGTCTTATCAAAGACCGCCTTGCCAAGTATGGCGTGACTCTGGGCGGCGTCATGGTGCTGGTTGCCTTGTTGTTGATCTTCTTTTACCTGCTGTACGTGATTTTGCCGCTGTTCAAAGGCGCCGAAATCACCCAGGACGCCAGTTGGCAGCAAGGCGCCGGCCGTACCTTGGCGTTGGGCCTGGATGAGCAAAACAGCCTTGGCTATCGCATCAGCGACACCGGCGAGCTGGACTTTTTTGCCGTCAAAGGCGCCGAGGCCGGTAAAACCCTCAAAGCCTTCAACTTGGGCGGCGCTGTGTCAGCCATTGCCGCTACCTTGCCGGTACAGCAAAGCTACGCCGTCGCCACAGGCGGCAACAGCGTGAAGGTCATCAAACCCAGTTTTAACGTCAGCTATGGCGACAAGGGCCGGCAAACCACCCCGGCCCTGGCGTATCCCCTAGGAGAAGACGCCATCGAGGTGCTGCCGGCCGGGCGCACCATAAAAGCCCTGGGTTTTGAATACCGCTCTGACGGCGCCGTGATCCTCGCCCTTGGTGATACCGGCCGGTTGTGGCTGACCCGCCTTAGCGCCGAAGAAAACTTTCTGACCGGCGAGAGGGAATGGCAGCAAAGCCGCCTGGAGCTGGCCACCGATGGCCGGGTACTGAGCGCGCTGCGGGTAAACCCCAACCTTCGCCAGATTTACGCCCTGGCTGGCTCGCAGCTGGTGGTGTACGACATTCGTGACCCCGAGCACGCCTCCCTGACCCAGGTGCTGGATTTGGCCGATGCCAAAAACCCGGTGACGGCCCTGGCGTTTTTGTCCGGCGCCAACTCCATTTTGGCCGGTACCCGTAACGGCACCATCAGCCAGTGGTTTGAGGTGGTCGGGAGCAACGGCCGCCATTTTGCCCATATCCGCGACTTCAAGCTGGGCCAATCGGTGGTGGCGCTGGCGGGGGAGTTTAATCGTAAGGGCTTTGTGGCAGCCGGTAGCCAAGGCAAGGTGGCGCTTTTTCATGCCACCTCTGAGGTAGAGCTGGCAGATTTAACCCTGCCGGGCGCCGCCGGTGATATGGCTTACGCCCCAAGGGCCAACGGCCTGCTGGTAAGCGACGATAAAGCGCTGCATTTTTTTAAGGTGGATAACCAGCACCCGGAAGTGAGCTTCAAGGCGCTGTGGCAGAAGGTGTGGTACGAGGGGTATCAGGCCCCGGATTACGTCTGGCAGTCCACCTCGGGTTCTGACGATTTTGAGCCCAAGTTGAGTCTTGCCCCCCTGGCTTTTGGCACCATCAAGGCCGCCTTTTACGCCATGCTGTTCGCCACGCCCCTGGCATTGGCGGGCGCCATCTACACTGCTTATTTCATGTCTGCTGGCATGCGCCGCTTTATCAAGCCGACGGTGGAGATCATGGAAGCGCTGCCGACGGTTATCCTCGGCTTTTTGGCCGGCCTTTGGCTAGCGCCGTTGGTGGAAGAGCACCTGCCGGGCATCGTCGCGCTGTTGATTATGCTGCCGCTTACCATGCTGCTGGTGGCGGTGCTGTGGCAGCGCTTGCCGCAAAAGCTTCGCCACAAGGTGCCTGAGGGCTGGCATGCCCTGGTGCTGGTGCCGCCGCTGGTGTTGGTGGGCTACGGCACCATGGCGCTCAGCCCGGTGCTGGAACACTGGCTGTTTGGGGGCGACACCCGCCTTTATCTCACCAATGTGTTGGGCATGGACTTTGACCAGCGCAACGCCCTGGTGGTGGGCATTGCCATGGGCTTTGCGGTTATTCCTACCATTTTTACCATCGCCGAAGACGCGGTGTTCTCGGTACCCAAGCATCTGACGCAAGGCTCGCTGGCCCTTGGCGCCACTCCCTGGCAGACCCTTACCCGGGTGGTGCTGCTTACCGCCAGCCCCGGTATTTTCTCGGCGGTGATGATGGGCCTTGGCCGCGCCGTGGGCGAAACCATGATTGTGCTGATGGCTACCGGCAACACCCCGGTCATGGACTGGAACATCTTTGAGGGCATGCGCACCTTGTCGGCCAACATCGCCGTGGAGATGGGCGAGTCAGAAGTGGGCAGCTCCCATTACCGAGTGCTGTTCCTGGCCGCTTTCGTGCTCTTTATCTTTACCTTTTTGTTCAACACCGTGGCCGAGTTTATCCGCCAGCGGCTGCGTGAACGCTATAGCTCCCTGTAACCGTCGTGAGGACCGGTATGAAGACATGGTTCAAATCAGGCTCGCCGTGGATCTGGATGACCGCCGGGGCTGTCAGCATCAGCCTTATCTCGGTGATCGGGCTGCTACTGCTTATCGCCTGGCGTGGCTTGACCTACTTCTGGCCTGCCGATGTGTACCAGTTCGAAGTGCGCCAAGCTGACGGCACCGCCCAGCAGGTGATCGGGGAGATTTATGACCGCGAACAGGTGCCGGTGGAGCGCCTTCGCAACAGCGGCATCAAGCTTGAGGGCCTTGCCCCTGACGCTGATGTGACCCGTTACCTCATCAAAACCGGTAACCGTGACCAGTTGGGCCTGGATTTTCGCACCCTGCTGGCGCCAGACGTTATTACCCAGAGCCACCCCAAGGGCATTGCGGTATTGGAGCGCGAAGAAAACGGCAACTTCTATGGCTTTGTCGAGCAGCTGGACGTTAATGGTAAGACCATTTCCGGTGAGCCTCTGAAGGCGGCTCTGGCGGGTGAGATTGCCAAGGTTGATGCGCTGCGCGCCGAGGCCCAAACCCTGCAAAGCCGCGATATTGGCCGGGTGAACTTCGAGTTGGAAAAGCTTCGCTTAAAAGAGCGGCGCTTGGCGCTGGACGGCAAGCTCGATGACAGAGCCAAAGCCGAGCTCGCCGGCGCCCGTGACGCACTGCACCAGCAATATCAGGGCATGGAGAAATCCCTGTTTGCCCTACGCGGCGCCATGGACAAGAGCTTTGTGACGGTGCAGATGATGGGGGGCAAATCGGTGCGCTTGCCTCTGGCCAAGGTGCTGGATGTAACCTACCCCAACGACATGTCTACCGGCCAAAAGATTGGCCGCTACTTCAGTGGGCTTTGGCATTTTGTTTCTGACGCGCCCCGCGAGGCCAATACCGAAGGCGGGGTGTTCCCGGCCATCTTTGGTACTGTGTTCATGGTGCTGCTGATGTCGGTTATCGTCACCCCCTTTGGGGTCATTGCCGCCATTTACCTGCACGAATACGCCGGCAAAAACGTCGCCACCAAAATCATCCGCATCGCGGTCATCAACCTGGCCGGTGTTCCGTCTATTGTCTACGGGGTGTTTGGCCTGGGCTTTTTTGTGTACTTCATGGGCTCGAACATCGACAAACTGTTCTTCCCCGAAGCGCTGCCCACCCCCACCTTCGGCACCCCTGGGGTGCTGTGGTCGGCCCTGACCCTGGCCATTCTTACCTTGCCGGTGGTTATCGTCTCCACCGAAGAGGGCCTGACCCGCATTCCGTCGAGCCTGCGCCAGGGCTCCTTGGCGCTGGGGGCCACCAAGGCCGAGACCCTGTGGCGCATTGTTATTCCCATGGCCAGCCCCGCCATCATGACCGGCCTTATTCTGGCGGTAGCCCGCGCCGCCGGGGAAGTGGCGCCGCTGATGCTGGTGGGGGTGGTGAAACTGGCGCCGACCTTGCCGGTGGACGCCAACTTTCCCTTTGTGCACCTTGATCGCAAGTTCATGCATCTTGGCTTTCATATCTACGATGTGGGCTTTCAAAGCCCCAATGTCGAGGCGGCCCGGCCCCTGGTCTACGCCACGGCATTTTTGCTGGTCACCGTCATCATGACCTTGAACATCACCGCTATCGGAATTCGCAATCACTTGCGGGAAAAATTCCGGTCGCTGGAACACTAAGCTTAAGGGGTAACCCATGATCTCCATCAGACCCGACATGACCCCTAACGAGCAGAAGCTGGACTTGAACCGGCTGCCTGCCGACAAAACCGCTCTGACTATCGACGCCCTGAGCCTTTACTACGGCCAGAAGCAGGCGCTGTTTGATATTTCCATGGCCATTCCCAAGCGCCAGGTCACCGCCTTTATCGGGCCGTCTGGTTGCGGTAAGTCCACCTTGCTGCGCTGCATCAACCGGATGAACGATCTGGTGGATGGCTGCCGGGTGGAGGGCGCCATTGCCCTTAATGGCAATAATGTCTACGCCAAAGGGGTGGATGTGGCAGCGCTGCGCCGCCAGGTTGGCATGGTGTTCCAGCGCCCCAACCCTTTCCCCAAATCCATTTACGAGAACGTGGTGTATGGCCTTCGCCTGCAAGGCATTAACGACAGGCGAGTGCTGGACGAAGCGGTGGAAAAATCCCTCAAGGGGGCGGCGCTGTGGGACGAGGTGAAAGACCGGCTGCATGACAATGCCTTTGGCCTTTCCGGTGGCCAGCAGCAGCGCCTGGTGATCGCCCGCGCCATCGCCATCGAGCCCGAAGTGCTGCTGCTGGACGAACCCACCTCGGCCCTTGACCCTATTTCCACCCTCACCATCGAAGAGCTGATCAACGATTTGAAAAAGCAGTTCACGGTGGTGATCGTCACCCACAATATGCAGCAGGCGGCCCGGGTTTCAGACCAAACCGCCTTTATGTACCTGGGCGAGCTTATCGAGTACGCCGACACCAACAGCATTTTCACCAAGCCGATGAAGAAAAAGACCGAAGATTACATCACGGGTCGTTACGGTTAAGGAGCCAAGATGGACAACATGAACCTTTCACGGCACATCTCCGGCCAGTTCAACCATGAGCTGGAGCATGTGCGCAACATGGTGCTGACCATGGGCGGCCTGGTGGAAAAGCAGCTGGACGACGCCATTCGCGCCGTGCACGACCGCGACGGCAACCTGGCTGAAAAGGTAGTAGAGGGTGACCGCCAAGTGAATGCCATGGAAGTGGCCATCGACGAGGAATGCACCCGTATCATTGCCAAGCGCCAGCCGGCAGCGTCAGACCTTCGCCTGGTGATTGCCATTATCAAGACCATTGCCGACTTGGAGCGCATAGGTGACACCGCTGAGCGCATCGCCAAAATTGCCCTTGGCAGCTACGAAAGCTCCCACATGACCCTGCTGGTGAGCCTCGAGTCCATGGCCTATCACGTGCTGAAGATGGTGCGCGACACCCTGGACGCCTTTGCCCGCATGGACGTTGACGCCGCCCTGACGCTGCACGCCGAAGACGTACGGGTTGACCGGGAGTATGAGTCGCTGTTTCGGGAATTGATGACCTACATGATGGAAGATCCCCGTTCCATCCCCAAGGTCATTGAAGTGATGTGGGCCGCACGCGCCCTGGAGCGTATCGGTGACCGCTGCCAAAACATCTGCGAATACATTATCTATTTCGTCAAAGGCAAGGACGTGCGCCATATCGCCCGGGCCGACTTTGAAATGGACATCAAAGGCCAATAAAAAAGGCGCCTAAGGGCGCCTTTTCAGTACCGCTCTGGTACCCAGTTGCAGTCTTTGTCTGGGGCTAGTTCCTTGCCTTTGACTTCACCCAACGTCACTTCTGGGTAATGCGGCGGGCGGTAGGGCAGTTGGCTCAGCAGGTGGCTGATGCAGTTAAGGCGCGCCTTTTTCTTGTCGTTGGCATCGACGATAAACCAGGGGCAGTGGCGGCTGTCGGTGTCCTTGAACATGCGGTCGCGTGCATGGGCGTAGGCCTGCCAGCGCTCGCGCCCTTCCAAGTCCATTTGTGAGAACTTCCAGCGTTTAAGGGGGCTATCCAGGCGGGCCTGAAAACGCTTTTGCTGCTCATCTGGCGAGACGTTAAGCCAATACTTGATAAGAACGATGCCGTCGTCCACCAGCAGTTTTTCAAAGGTAGGGCAGGCGCTGAGAAAATCCTCGTATTGCTGCTCGCTGCAAAAGCCCATCACCTTTTCTACCCCGGCGCGGTTGTACCAGGAGCGGTCGAACAGCACCATTTCCCCTTTTGCCGGCAGGTGCGCCACGTAGCGCTGGAAATACCACTGGCCCTCTTCCCGCTCCGTGGGCACCCCAAGAGCCGCCACTTTTACATGGCGAGGGTTGAGGTTGGCAGTAATGGTTTTGATGATGCCGCCCTTACCGGCAGCGTCGCGCCCCTCAAACACCACTATTACCCTCAGGCCCTGGTCCTGGATCCACTGCTGCAATGCCACCAGCTCTTTTTGCAAAGGCGCTAACGCCTCCAGGTATTTGTCTTTTTTCATGGTTTTAGCCCCAGAATGTACTGCCATTGCTGCTCGGTAACCGGCATCACTGAAAGGCGGCTGCCTTTTTGCACCAGGGCCATGTCACTCAGCGCCGGGTCGCTTTTGAGCCTGGCCAGGGGCAGTACCGCCGGCCAAGCTTCGACAAAGCCGATGTCCACTCGGCGCCAGCGCGGTTTGGCTGGATCGGATTTGGCATCGAAGTAAGGGCTTTTTTCATCAAACTGGCTGACGTCGGGGTAGCTTTCTCTGACGACTTCGCCAATACCGGCAATACCCACGTCCTTGCAGCTGGAGTGATAGATAAACACAGTGTCGCCAAGGCGCATCTGATCCATGAAATTTCGGGCCTGATAGTTACGCACACCGTCCCAAGGACTGGTTTTTTGCCTGAATAGATCACGAATAGAAAACAGATCCGGCTCGGTTTTCATCAACCAATGGGGCATATCAAATTCCCTGTGCCATAGTTTTTAGTGGCAGCCTAGCAACACACAGGAGGAGCTTCCATGGTTAGTAAGGACGATTTATCCGTTGGTATGTTCTACAAGCGCCTCAACGGCATTGGACGTATCATCGCGATAAGTGAAAAGGACGAAATGGTTACTATCCGCGATCTTGACCACAGCCATACCACCATCGCCCATGTATCCCAGCTTGACCCCGGTCTGGTGCTGGATGAAAGCATGATGTGGGACTGTGAGGACTAAGCGAAAGACAGCGAGATTTCCCCCAATACGAACCCTCTTCACAAGTAGCCTTGGCTACTTGTTTTTTTATCCGTGATTTTTCTCATTACTTTCGGACAGGCAAAAAAAAGCCGGGATAAACCCGGCAAGCTGTGCAATTTCAAGGACAGGAATAAAAGGGAGATGTTTGGTTCAGGAGACGACGGGCCATAACGGCAAATCACTCGCCTCTTGAGAAAACCGCTACAGTCTACGCGCCGAATGCACTATCATCGAAGCGAAGAAAAGTGATGACTTTAATCGGAACCCCCTATTATGAGATTGCCGAGCATCAAGAATCTGACCTACTTGCTGGCACTGGAAGAACATCAGAACTTCAACCGTGCCGCCAAGGCCTGCAATGTCTCCCAATCCACCCTTTCTGCCGGTATTCAAAACCTTGAAGAGCAGTTGGGCTGCCAGCTGATTGAGCGGGACAACAAGTCGTTCCTGTTTACCGCAACTGGCCTTGAAGCCATTAACCGCGCCCGCGATATCGTTAATCACACCCGCGATCTGGTGGAGTTCGTGCAAAACCAGGCTTCGCCCATGAGCGGGGAAGTGCGCCTGGGCTGTATTCCCACCATCGCGCCTTTCCTGCTTTCCAAGGTGGTGACCCAGGCCAATGACGCCTATCCGGAGCTCAAGCTGCTGCTGCGGGAAGACACCACCCAGAACCTGCTGGCCATGCTGGAGCGCGGCGAGCTGGACTTGATCTTGCTGGCCCTGCCGGTAGACACCAAGGGCTTTCACACCATGCGCCTGGGCAAGGACCCCTTCAGCCAGGTGATGCACAAGGAACTGTTTGAAAAGTGGGGCCAGGACCCAGACCCGAAAAAACTGCCGGACCGCAGCGTGTTCTTGCTGGAAAAGGAGCACTGCCTGACCGATCACGCCGTCAGCGCCTGTCACTTGACCGACTCCACCAAGATAAACCCCTTTGCCGCTACCAGCCTCCACACCCTGGTGCAGATGGTTAACGCCAAGCTGGGCACTACTTTCTTGCCGCAGTTGGCCATCGATGCCGGCATTCTGACCGGCACCGATCTGGTGGCCAGCCGCATGGCTGATGAAAACGCCTATCGCGAAATCGGCCTGGTATGGCGCCAAACCTCCAGCCGCATCCGTACCTACCGGCGCTTAGGGGAGCTGATCGCCAAAGAGCTGCCCGAGTCTCTACTGTAAGCTCGCTTTACCTCAACACCCCAAACGCCGGCCTTGTGCCGGCGTTTTGTTTGAGCGGCTGTCTGGCCGCCATATCTTGTACTTCTCTTACACTCATCCTCTCAACTTTCGCTTTTTTTGTCCTGCCTTCCAGATGGCCATGTGGCCGAGAAAACCCGTTAAACATCAACTTATTGATTTAATAGGTTTTTGTTTGTCTTCGGTATTTTTGGCTTTTCTCTTTTTGTAAAAATATTTCATTTTACTTTCATTTTTACTTTCCGTGTTGAAAGTGGCTAATCAGATAATAAAGGTTATTTGGTAATACCAATTAGTGCTTAAGCTCTAAATTTTTAATATTAAAAAGTCATTTAAAATCAATAGTTTGTATTTTACATTTGCTGTTGTTTAAATTTTGTTGTTGATTGACGTTGAAAAATGTCTCAGTGTTTTTGGCAGGTTTTAGGCAACTGCAAACGGTTTCAGGAATCCCTTGTTTGTGGTTGCTACATTTCAAATGTAATTGGAGGCGGAATGCTGAAGGTGCAAAACGGCCTGACTGGCGAGCAAAAGCAGCTGCTGAGTGAATCGGCTCAGGGCTGGATCCAGGAGTTGATGTCGGCGTTCGCAGACAAGGTGCCAGCCTTGCTTGAGGCCCGTAACCAACGTCAGCGCCAGTTTGACGAAGGGCAGCTGCCCGACTTTTTGCCCCAGACCCAAGGCATCCGCGAAGGGCAGTGGCAGATCCGCGGTATCCCGGCCGCCCTTAAAGACCGCCGTGTCGAGATAACCGGGCCTACCGAGCGCAAGATGGTGATCAATGCCCTCAATGCCGGCACCAAGGTGTTTATGGCCGACTTCGAGGATTCTTTGTCGCCAACTTGGCCGGCGGTGATGCAAGGGCAGGTAAACCTGCGTGATGCACTCGATCGCACCATCTCCTACACCGATCCGCAATCGGGTAAGTACTACAGCCTGAACGAGCAGCCTGCGGTGCTGATCTGCCGGGTGCGTGGCCTGCACCTGCCGGAAAAGCACGTCACCTTCAATGGCAAGGTTGTGCCGGGCTGCCTATGGGACTTTGCTTTGTATTTCTTCCACAACCATAAGCGGCTGCTGGAAAACGGCTCTGGCCCGTACTTCTACCTGCCCAAGCTGCAAAGCCACCTGGAGGCGCGCTTTTGGAGCCAGGTGTTCTCTTTTACCGAAGACCGCTTTGGCCTTGAGCGCGGCACCATCAAGGCCACGGTACTGATTGAAACCCTGCCGGCGGTGTTTGAGATGGACGAGATCCTCTTCGAACTCAAAGACCATATCGTGGCGCTCAACTGCGGCCGCTGGGATTACATCTTCAGCTACATCAAAACCCTGGGTAATCACCCCGACCGGGTACTGCCAGACCGCCAGGTGGTCACTATGGACCAGCCTTTTTTGAGTGCCTACTCGCGGCTGCTTATTCGCACCTGCCATAAACGCGGCGCCCTGGCCATGGGCGGCATGGCGGCCTTTATTCCGTCCAAGGAAGCCGACCGCAACCAGTGGGTGCTGAACAAGGTGCGCCAGGACAAAGAGCTGGAGGCCCGTAACGGCCACGACGGCACCTGGATAGCGCACCCAGGCCTGGCCGAAACCGCGCTGGCGGTGTTCGACCAGTACCTTGGCGATAAACCCAATCAGCTGGATGTCAGCCGGGATGGGGACGACCCCATCAATGCCGCTGACCTGCTGGCCCCTTGCGAGGGCGAGCGTACCGAGGCGGGGATGCGCACCAATATTCGGGTGGCATTGCAGTACATCGAGGCCTGGATCGGCGGCAACGGCTGCGTACCCATCTACGGCCTGATGGAAGACGCCGCCACCGCCGAGATCTGCCGGGCCTCCATCTGGCAATGGCTGCGCCATGGCAAGAGCCTGGCCGGCGGCCAGAAGGTTACCGCTGAACTCTTTACCCGTTTTTTGAAGGAAGAAATGGCACAGGTAAGCGAAGAGCTTGGCAGCGAGCGCTTTGAGAGCGGGCGTTTTCGCGAGGCGGCGCAGCTGCTGACCCGGATCACCGTATCCGACAGCTTCGTGCCTTTTTTGACTGAACCCGGTTACACCTTAATCGACTGACAGAAGGACCAACCCATGACTCGTCAACAGCAAATCGATGCCCTGAAACAGGACTGGGCCGAAAATCCCCGCTGGAAAGGTATTGAACGTACCTACAGTGCCGAGGATGTGGTGCGCCTTCGCGGCTCCGTTCAGCCCGAAAGCACCCTGGCCCGTCTGGGCGCCGAGAAACTCTGGGCGCTGGTGAATGAAGGGGCCCGCCCGAGCTTTCGCCCCGAGAAGGATTTCGTTAACGCCATGGGCGCCCTGACCGGTGGCCAGGCAGTGCAACAGGTCAAGGCCGGTATCCAGGCGATTTATCTGTCTGGCTGGCAGGTGGCGGCGGATAACAACAGCTACCAGTCCATGTACCCCGATCAGTCCCTGTACCCGGTAGACTCGGTGCCAGCGGTGGTCACCCGCATCAACAACGCCTTTCGCCGCGCCGACCAAATTCAATGGCAAAAAGGCAAGAACCCCGGCGATGACGGCTACATCGACTACTTCGCCCCTATCGTTGCCGACGCCGAAGCGGGCTTTGGCGGCGTGCTGAACGCCTACGAGCTGATGAAGTCGATGATTGAAGCGGGCGCCGCTGGCGTGCACTTTGAAGACCAACTGGCGTCTGTCAAAAAATGCGGCCACATGGGCGGCAAGGTTTTGGTGCCCACCCAAGAAGCGGTGCAAAAGCTCATCTCCGCCCGCCTGGCGGCTGATGTAGCCGGCGTGCCCACCATAGTGCTGGCCCGTACCGACGCCAACGCCGCTGACCTTATCACCAGCGACTGCGACGACTACGACAAGCCCTTTGTTACCGGTGAACGCACCAGCGAAGGCTTCTACCGGGTACGTGCCGGTATCGAGCAAGCCATTGCCCGTGGCCTGGCCTACGCCCCTTATGCCGATCTGTTGTGGTGCGAAACCGCCAAGCCGGATCTGGACGAGGCGCGCCGCTTTGCCGAGGCTATCCATGCCAAGTTCCCTGGCAAACTGCTGGCCTACAACTGCTCGCCGTCCTTTAACTGGAAGAAGAACCTGGACGACGCCACCATCGCCAAGTTCCAGCGCGAGCTGTCGGCCATGGGTTACAAGTTCCAGTTCATTACCCTGGCCGGTATCCACAACATGTGGTTCAACATGTTCAACCTGGCCTACGACTATGCCCGCAACGACATGTCGGCCTACGTGAAGATGCAGGAAGCGGAGTTTGCCGCCGCCGAGCGAGGCTACACCTTCGTGGCTCACCAGCAAGAAGTGGGCACCGGCTACTTCGATGACATGACCACTGTTATTCAGGGCGGCCAGTCCTCGGTAACTGCCCTTAAAGGGTCCACAGAAGAAGACCAGTTCCATTGAGCACCACAGTAGTTCCTAAGCGTTTGGCGGCCTTGGCCGCCTTTTTTATTTGCCGATTCAGGCGATTAAATCGTCGCTTAAGTCTTTCTTAAGTTTCATTGGCCAGGCTAGTTACCAGATACCTTGTAACGGCCTGGCGCTTTGGCTTCTTGCCTGCAAGGTAGCGGATCCCAGCTCAAAGACGGTTTAACGCTGTCTTAAGTTTGAGCAGCCAGTCTGGGCTCAAGGTTACGGCGAGGTAAGGTTATGTTGGCCAAATTTGCACCTTCTGCGATGGCTATTCATCGCGCAGTAGAGGGCATGGATGCCTTCGATCGCATTAAGCAGTTTGCCTGTCTACGTTATGCCGATTGTCACGATGCCAAGTTGCGGCATTTTCTTCCTACTCAGTTTTTGTTGACCAGCCAAGACAACTGGCTGGCCAGCTGCGGCATGCGCAGCGCCGCAGGCCACCGCCTGTACCTCGAGCAATACCTCGATGGCGATATCGACCAGATTTTGGGCCAGCGCCTAAATGCCGAGGTGGCGCGCAAGCAAATCGTCGAGGTGGGCAACCTGGCCGGTGAAGCCGGTGGCTCGCGCTTGATGATCTTGGTTATCACCCGTTATCTGGCCCTTAGCGGTGTCGATTATGTGGTCTTTACCGCCACCCGCGAATTGCAATCGGCCTTTGGCCGCCTGGGCCTTGAGCCCTGGTTCCTGGCTCAAGCTAGCGCCAGCCGCCTGAGTGACGGCGCTGCCGACTGGGGCCGTTATTACCAGACCAAACCGGCGGTCTTTGCCGGCTCTGTTGCCAAAGGGTGGGAAGCCATCCAGCAGCAGCCGGTGCTGGTACGTATGTTGGAGGCCATAGGCCAGGAGATTAACGATGCTGTATGACGCTCTGGCTAAAGCTCTTGCCAATAACCCTTGCGCCCTTACCACCGATTCTTGCCAGCTGAGCGGCCCTGAGCTGTTAGCAGCGGCCAGCGAACTGGCCGACCGCCTCACCAGCCTTGGGGTTAAGCGCCTGGGCTTGTTGATGGACAACGAGCCTGCCTGGGCCGTGGCCGACTTGGCCGCCCTCAAGGCCAAACGGGTGTTGGTGCCTATTCCGACCTTTTTTAGCCGTGGCCAGCAGATGCACCTGATTGGCGATGCCGGGCTGGACGCGGTGCTGGCGCCGGTGGCGCTGCCCATGGCCAGTAAAACCATTGAGACCGGCCAAGGCGTGCTTAGCCTGCTGAGTGTCGAGGGCGTTAAGCCCTTGCCAGAAGGCACCGCCAAAATCACCTACACCTCTGGCACCACAGGCACTCCCAAAGGGGTTTGCCTGTCAGAAGCCAACATGCTGGCGGTGGCCAGCAGCCTGGTGGCCGCCACCCAAAACCTGGGCGTCGAGCGCCACCTTTGCGTGTTGCCGCTGGCCGTACTGCTTGAAAACCTCGGCGGCCTTTATGTGCCCTGGCTGGCTGGCGCCAGCGTTACCTTGCTGCCCATGGCAAGCCTTGGCATGACCGGCGCCAGTGGCCTGGATGCGGGCAAAATGCTGGCCACCCTCGGCCAGTATCAGCCCCATAGCCTTATTCTGGTGCCCGGATTATTGCCGGTGTTGCTGGCGGGCAAAGCCCAGGGCATGGCCGACAGCTACCGCTTTATCGCCCTTGGCGGCGGCAAAAGTGCCCAAGGTGTGCTTGCACAAGCCGCGCAACTGGGGCTGCCGGTGTTTGAAGGTTATGGCCTGTCAGAGGCGGCTTCAGTGGTGGCCCTTAACAGCCCTGGCGCCCAGCGCCTTGGCACTGTGGGTAAGGTGCTGCCCCATGTAGAGGTAAAACTCAGCGACAGCGGCGAAGTGCTGGTGCGCGGCAACAGCTTCCTTGGGTATCTGGGGGAGAGCGAGCAGCAAAGCGAGTGGCTCGCCACAGGGGACCTGGGGCACTTGTCGGAAGACGGCTTTTTAACCATCCAGGGCCGCTCCAAGGACACCATCGTTACCGCCATGGGCCGCAACGTGGCGCCGGAGTGGCTTGAAGCCGAGCTTGGAGCCATCACCGGCATCAAACAAGCTTTCGTTTATGGTGATGAAGAGCAGGGCATTCACGCCCTGGTGGTGACCGAGCGCAGCGACCTTGACGCCATAACAGCGCAGCTCAATGCCGCGCTGCCCGATTACGCCCACCTGCAAAGCCTCACGGCCACCAATGAGCCGTTCAGTGCCGAGCGCCAGGAAGTAACCGCCAATGGTCGCCTTCGCCGCCAGGTGCTGGCCAAAAGGTTACAAAGCGGCCCGGTGAGCTTTTTCGAGCGCCTGAAAACCGAGACCCGCGAGGCCCAGCAGTATCTGCTGAGCGCGCCTGCTATCCTCGCTTGCCAGCAGGGCGATGTGACCTTGCCCCGCTACCTGGCCTTTTTGAACAATGCCTTTCATCACGTCAAACATACCGTGCCCTTGATGATGGCTTGCGGCACTCGCTTGGGGGACGACAAAGAGTGGCTGCGCGCCGCCATTACCGAGTACATCGAGGAAGAATACGGCCACCACGAGTGGATCCTCGATGACATCGCCTCGGCCGGTGGCGACAAAGAACAAGCCCGCGCCTCCAAGCCCAATTTCGAAACCGAGATGATGGTGTCCTACGCCTACGACAGCGTTAACCGCGGCAACCCGGTCAGCTTGTTTGGCATGGTCTGGGTACTGGAAGGCACCTCGGTCAACCTGGCGACCCCCATGGCCGATGTGATCCGTGCCAAACTGGGCCTGCCCAAAGCGGCCTGCCGGTATCTCTATTCCCACGGCAGCCTCGACCTTGAGCACATCGATTTCTTCGAGTCATTGATGAACCGCATCGATAACCCTGCTGATCAGGCCGCCATCATTCACATGGCCAATCGCATGTACCGCCTCTACGGCGACATGTTCCGCAGTTTGCCCATGGAGGCTTAATGAAGACCATCTTATTGACAGGCGCCAGCGGCGGTATCGGCCAGGAAATTGCCAAAGCCCTGGCCGCCGACGGCCATCGCTTACTGCTGGTGGCTCGCAATGAAGACAAGCTAAAAGCCCTGGCCAGCAGCCTGCCCGGCGAGCATTTGACCCTGGGGCTCGACTTGGCTGCTTCCACGGCGGGCAGCGAGCTTGCCGAACGGGTAAAAGAGCTCGGCGTGACGCTGGATGTGGTTATTAACAACGCCGGCACCAACCAGCTCAAAACCTTTGAGCAAAGCAGCTGGCAGCAAATCGAGCAGCAAATTCGCCTGAACCTGCTGGCGCCCATGGCGGTGGCCCACGGCCTGCTGCCCAGCCTTAAAAGTGGCGCGCACCTGATTAACATTGGCTCGGTGCTGGGGGAGATTGGGTATCCGGGGTATGTGGCCTATGGCGCCGCCAAAGGCGGGCTTAAGCGGTTTTCAGAAGCCCTTGGCCGCGAGCTGCAAGATGCCGGCATCGCCGTCAGTTACCTGGCGCCCCGCGCCACCGACACCCCCCTTAACAGCCCCAACGCCGTGGCCCTTAACAAGGCCCTTGGCAACAAGGTGGACAGCCCACAGGTGGTGGCAAAGGCGGTGCAACTTCTCATTCAAAAACCCAAAGCCAGCATGGTGCTTGGCTTTCCTGAGAGCCTTTTTACCCGGGTGAATGCCCTTATTCCTTCGGCGGTGGACGGCGCGGTGAAAAAGCAGCTGGCCACCATCAAGGCCCATGCAAAGGAGTCATCATGAAAGCGTTGATGCTTGGCGCCCTGGCCCTTATCAGCACCAGCGTGCTGGCGGCGCCAGTGAGCTATTACCAGCAGAGCTGGGCGGAAATCAAATACCAGACCGCAGACGAGCAGCAAAAGCAGGCCTTTAGCGACTTGCGTGACAAAGTGCAGGCCGATGTCAAAGCGCACCCCGATGATGCCGATTACCTCATCTGGGGTGCTATCATCAGCGCCAGCTACGCCGGTGCCAAAGGCGGCATTGGCGCCCTTAAATACGTGAAAGAAGCCAAAGCCGAGCTGGAGCAGGCAATCAAACTCAACGGCGAGGCGCTGGGCGGTTCAGCTTATACCTCCCTTGGCTCCCTGTATTATCAGGTGCCGGGCTGGCCCATCGGCTTTGGCGACGACGACAAAGCGGAAGCTAACCTCAAGAAAGGCTTGGCTATTAACCCAAGCGGTATTGACGCCAACTTCTTTTACGGGGATTTTTTGATGGACCAGGGCCGTTACAAGGAAGCCAAGGTTTACCTTGATAAGGCGCTGGCTGCTCCGGCCCGGCCCGGGCGGGAAGTGGCCGATGCCGGCCGCCGCGGTGAAGTAAAAGAACGCCTGGACAAAGTGCAGGCCAAGTTACGATAGGAAGCTCATGCGTTTAATGCTCGTTGAAGACGATGTACTGCTGGGCCAAGGGCTGGTTACCGCCTTTGGCCGTGAAGGTTATGCCGTTGACTGGTACCAGCGTATCAGCGAGGCGCAAAGCGCCATGGCCGCTGGCCAGCCCGACATGGTGGTGCTGGACTGGCAGCTCCCTGATGGCTCCGGCATCGAGCTTCTTAAAAGCTGGCGCCGTCAGGGCATGTCGCTGCCGGTGCTGATGCTGACCGCTCGCGACGCCATCGACGACCGCATCCAGGGCCTGGACAGCGGCGCCGACGATTACCTGGTCAAACCCTTTGAATCGCGCGAACTGCTGGCAAGGCTCAGGGCCTTGTCTCGGCGCCCGGTCAATCAGGTGGACCCGGTGCTGGCCAATGGCCCACTGAGTCTGGACCCTGCCAGCCATCAGGTGATGTTGGCGAACGAGCAGGTGGCCCTTTCTCGGCGCGAGTTTGCCCTGCTGCACGAACTGATTCGCCAACCGGACCGGGTACTGACCCGCGAGCAGCTGATTGAGCGGCTTTACAGCTGGGGCGAAGAGCTCGAATCCAACACCCTGGAAGTGCACGTGCACCACCTGCGTAAAAAGCTCGGTAGCGAGTTCATTAAAACCATTCGTGGCGTGGGTTACGTGATGCCGAAGCTATCATGAAATCCATCCGCCGTTATTTTGCCATCCGGTTTGTGGTGATGTTCCTGCTGGTGCTGATTGCGGTCAGCATCTTTGGCTATTCCCGCGCCGCCCACGAAGCCGAAGAGCTGTACGACGCCGAGCTGGCCCAGTCGGCTCGCATCATTATGGGTATGGTGGAAAAGCCGCTGGACACCGAGCGGCTCAACGCCATCCGTGACGCCCTGGCCACCGCCACCCGCCACAGCCTGGTAGCCGGGGAGTCTGAGCACGACGAAACCATCTTCGGCCATCACTACGAGAAAAAGCTGCTGTTCCAGGTTTACAGCCCGGAAGGGGAGTTGCTGTTTTCCAACCTCAACGAAGATATTTCCCTTAAATCTCCCGGCTATCACTGGTTGCTGTCGCCAAGCGAGCAGCGCTGGAGGCTCTTTACCGTTTTTGACGACCATGACAGCTACTGGCTGCAAACCGGCCAGCTGGCGGAAGTGCGTGAAGAGATAACCGAAGAGGCGGTGCTGAAACCGGCGCTGTGGCAGGCCGGGTTGATGACGGTGCTGGTGATCATCCTCTCCGGGGTGCTCATTACCCGGGGGCTAAGGCCGGTCAAGGCGCTGTCGGCCCAGGTGGCCAAACGCAGCCCCGATGAGCTGGCGCCCCTTAGCATCGAGGACTCTCCGGCGGAGGTCAAACCGCTGGTGCAGGCCCTAAACTCCCTGCTTGAAGCCCTGGACGACACCTTAAAACGGGAGCGGCGCTTTACCGACGACGCCGCTCACGAGCTGCGCACCCCCTTGGCCGGTGCCCAGTTGCATCTGGATAACGCCCTTAATGCCGACACCGCCGAAGCGCGAGAAGCCTCGTTGGCGGCGGCCCGTAGCGGCATTGCCCGTTTGACCCACCTGGTGGGGCAGCTGTTGACCTTGGCCCGGCTGGAAGGCAAAAACCAGTTGCCGAAGATTGAAACCGTGCACCTGGGCCAGCTTATCCGCGCGCTGTTGGCTGAGATGTACCCCCTGACCCAGCAGCGCAACCAGCAACTGGCGCTTGATGAGCAGCAAGACTGGCAGGTTCAAGGGGATAGGGCGTTACTGGCGGTGATGATCCGCAATTTGGTTGATAACGCCCTGCGTTACAGCCCCAGTGACTGCGAAATTCTAATCAGCCTCGAAGACGGCCAGCTGACGGTGGACGATTGCGGCCCTGGTATTCCGGCCGAAGAGCGCCAGGCCTGCCTAGCCCGCTTTCACCGCCTGGCGGGTAGCCCGGTGGACGGCGCCGGCCTTGGCCTTGCCATTGTGGTGGAGATCGCCCGTCGCCACGGCCTGGCTTTGGAGCTTGACGACAGCCCCCAAGGCGGCCTGCGTGCCAGCATAAAAAAAGCCCGGCCATAAGGCCGGGCACCAAAAATACACAGGAACAGTAACACAACAGGATGTGAAAAAGTGCTGGTAACCAGCTGCCGCCATTGGGGGGGATGCAAGACGCAGAAATCTTGTCTAATGACGACACAATTCGTAGCTTACCCATCGCATTACCCTTCAGGCAAGCTTTTTGTAGTAAAATTACAACAGTGAGTGGGCCGCCATACCCGCACTCTGGCCGCGCCAGGCTGCGTCAAAACTGGCTTCGCGGCCGCTCAGAAGGTAAACTACCGCCCCCTTTAACCCGTATTACCTGCCATGCAACGCGCCGACTTTCATTTTGACTTGCCCGAAGACCTCATCGCCCGCCACCCCATGCCGGAGCGCAGTGCCAGCCGGCTGCTGATGCTCGATGGCCCTACCGGCAGCGTTGCCCACCGCCACTTTACCGATCTGCTTGGCCAGCTTGAGCCAGGCGACTTGCTGGTGTTTAACAATACCCGGGTTATTCCGGCCCGGCTCTTTGGCCAGAAGGCCTCTGGCGGCAAGATTGAGGCGCTGGTGGAGCGGGTGCTGGACGACAAGCGGGTGCTGGCCCATGTGCGCTCCAGTAAATCGCCCAAGGAAGGCAGCGCTCTGGTGTTTGATGACGGCGTTACCGCCACCATGGCTGCCCGCCACGACGCCCTGTTTGAGCTGGTTTTTGACGGCGAAGAAACGGTGCTGAGCATTTTGGAGCGCATCGGCCACATGCCGTTGCCGCCCTATATCGACCGCCCCGATGACGCCGCCGACCGCGAGCGCTACCAGACCGTCTATAACGAAAAACCTGGCGCCGTGGCGGCTCCCACCGCTGGCCTGCATTTTGACGAGCCGCTGCTGGAAAAAATCCGCGCCAAAGGGGTGGAAACCGCCTTTGTAACCCTGCACGTGGGGGCTGGAACTTTTCAGCCGGTGCGGGCCGACAACATCTTCGAGCACAAGATGCACAGCGAGTATGCCGAAGTGCCGCAAGCGGTGGTGGACGCCGTTAATGCCTGTAAAGCGCGGGGCGGGCGGGTGATTGCGGTGGGTACCACCTCGGTGCGCAGCCTCGAGTCTGCCGCCCAGGCCGCCCAGAAGGCCGGCACCGAATTGGCGCCTTTTGCCAGCGACACCGATATCTTTATCTACCCCGGTTACCGCTTTTTGGTGGTGGATGGCTTGGTGACCAACTTTCACCTGCCCGAAAGCACCCTCATCATGCTGGTAAGCGCCTTTGCCGGTTACAGCGAAACCCTGGCGGCCTACCGCGAGGCGGTAGCTGAGCGTTACCGCTTCTTTTCCTATGGCGATGCCATGTTTATCACCAAAAACCCCGAGGCCAAGGGCCCGGGGGCGTAAGGGGCTGGACTGTTTTTCCAGATTCCCAGGAGCAGCAATGAAATACGAACTCTTTAACACCGATGGCCAGGCTCGCCGCGGCCAGCTGGTTTTCGAGCGCGGTACGGTGCAAACCCCGGCCTTTATGCCGGTGGGCACCTACGGCACCGTCAAGGGCATGACCCCGGAAGAAGTGGCTGACACCGGCGCCGAAATTCTGTTGGGAAACACCTTCCACCTGTGGCTGCGCCCAGGCCAGGACGTGATGAAAGCCCACGGCGACCTGCACGATTTCATGCACTGGCATGGCCCCATTCTTACCGATTCCGGTGGTTTTCAGGTGTTTAGCCTGGGGGATATTCGCAAGATCACCGAAGCCGGCGTGCATTTTCGTAACCCCATCAATGGCGACAAAATCTTCCTGGACCCGGAAAAGTCCATGGAAATTCAGACCGATCTCGGCTCTGACATCGTGATGATCTTCGACGAGTGCACCCCGTACCCGGCCACCCATGATGAAGCTAAAAAATCCATGGAAATGAGCCTGCGCTGGGCCAAACGCTCGCGCGATCATTTCGACAAGCTTGAAAACCCCAATGCCCTCTTTGGCATTATCCAGGGCTCGGTGTATGAAGACTTGCGTGATGTCTCCATCAAGGGCCTGACAGAAATTGGCTTTGACGGCTACGCCGTTGGCGGCCTGGCGGTGGGTGAGCCCAAAGACGACATGCACCGCATTTTGAGCCACGTAAACCCGCAGCTGCCGGCCGACAAGCCCCGTTACTTGATGGGGGTGGGCAAGCCCGAAGATCTGGTGGAAGGGGTGCGCCGCGGCATCGATATGTTCGATTGCGTTATGCCTACCCGTAACGCCCGTAACGGCCACCTTTTTGTAACCGAAGGTGTCATCAAAATTCGTAATGCCAAGCACCGCACCGACACCAGTCCCCTGGACGGCGAATGCGATTGCTACACCTGCAAGCATTATTCCAAGGCCTATCTGCATCACCTGGATCGCTGTAACGAGATCCTCGGTGCCCGCCTAAATACCATACATAACCTTCGGTATTACCAGAGGGTGATGGAAGGTTTGCGGGGTGCCATAGAGCAAGGTAGATTAGACGCCTTTGTAAAAGACTTTTACGAGCGCAAGGGTATGGAAGTACCCGCACTTTAATAACCTTTAGGAGAAGTTATGTTCATCAATTCTGCGTTCGCCAGCACTGGCGCGGCCGGTCAACAAGGCGGCGGTCTGCAGCTCATCATCATGCTGGTGCTGTTTGGCGCCATCTTCTATTTCATGATTTATCGTCCCCAGGCCAAACGTGTAAAAGAGCACAAAAACCTGATGGGTGGCCTGAAAAAGGGTGACGAAGTGCTGACCAACGGCGGCCTGATTGGCCGTATCGCCAAAGTAGAAGACGATAAAGACTTCCTCGTTATCGCTCTGAACGACACCACCGAAGTGACTGTCCAGAAAGCCGCCGTACAGGCTGTGCTGCCCAAGGGCACCATGAAGTCGCTCTAATAACAAAAACAGAAGGAAAGCTGGTGTGTTGAACAAATACCCGCTGTGGAAATACCTGATGCTGATCGTCGTGGTCGTCATCGGGTTCCTGTATGCGGCGCCAAACCTTTACGGTGAGGACCCTGCCATACAGGTTTCCGGGGTTCGTAGCGCTGTTGTCGACAACAGTACCCTGGACAAGGTGCGTGCCGCCCTTAAAGAAGACGGCATCACTGCCAAGTCTATCGCCGTTGAAAACGGCCTGCTCCTGGCCCGTTTCAGTGACACTGAAACCCAGCTAAAAGCCCAGGAAGTAGTGACCAAGGCCATGGGTGACGATTACAGCGTGGCGCTGAACCTGGCGCCCGCCACACCGGCCTGGCTGCGCGATGTGCATGCCAGCCCCATGAAGCTGGGTCTTGACCTGCGTGGCGGCGTGCACTTCTTGATGCAGGTGGACATGCCCGAGGCCATCACCAAGGCCGAGAACGACCTGCAAACCGATTTGCGCACCAACCTGCGTGAAGAAAAGCTGCGCTATACCGGTATTCGCCGCATCGGCGAGGGCAAGATCAAGGTCACTTTGCGTGACGACGAGACCGCCCAGCAAGCCGAGACCTTCCTTAAGAAAAGTGCCGGCACCGATTACCAGGTCGACCGAGACGGCAAGGATGTGGTGCTGACCCTCACCCCCGCCCGCATCAAGGAAATTCGCGAGTACGCCCTTAGCCAGAACATCACCATCATCCGTAACCGGGTGAACGAGTTGGGTGTGGCAGAGCCTCTGGTGCAGCGCCAAGGCACCGACCGCATCCTGGTTGAACTGCCTGGCGTGCAGGACACCGCCCGCGCCAAAGAAATCTTGGGTGCTACTGCGACCCTGGAATTCCACCTGGTGGATACCCAGCACGACCTGGGTGACGCCCTGAACGGCCACGTACCGCCTGGCTCCGTGCTCTATAAGAGCCGTGACGGCCGCCCGGTGCTGGCTGAAAAACGCATCATGCTGACCGGTGACCATATTCAAGACGCCCAATCAGGCTTTGACGAATACCAGCGTCCCCAGGTCAACATCAAGCTCGATTCCCAAGGCGGCGACATGATGAGCCGCGCCACCAAGGACAACATCGGCAAGCCGATGGCCACGGTGTTTATCGAGTACAAACCAACCGGCGAGAAAGGCCCCGATGGCAAGCCGACCTTGAAAAAGGTTGAAGAAGTCATCCAGGTAGCGACCATTCAGGCGCGCCTGGGCCGTAGCTTCCGCATCACCGGTATCAACACCCCCCAAGAAGCCCACAACCTTTCTTTGCTGCTGCGTGCCGGTGCCCTGTTGGCACCCATCCAGATTGTTGAGGAGCGTACCGTGGGGCCGTCTTTGGGTGCCCAGAACATCCAGGACGGCATGAACTCCCTGATTTACGGTTCAATCGCCATCCTTATCTTCATGGCCATTTACTACCGCGCCTTCGGCCTGGTGGCGAACCTGGCCCTGGTGATGAACGTGGTGTTGATTGTCGGCATTATGTCCCTTATTCCGGGGGCCACCCTGACACTGCCGGGTATCGCCGGTATCGTGTTGACGGTGGGGATGTCGGTGGATGCCAACGTATTGATATTCGAGCGTATTCGTGAAGAGCTGAATGCCGGTGTCGGGGTGCAGAAAGCCATTCATAACGGCTATTCCAACGCTTTCTCCACCATTGCTGACGCCAACATCACCACCATGATCACCGCTCTTATCCTGTTCGGTATTGGCTCTGGCCCGGTGAAAGGCTTCGCGGTGACCCTGGCCATCGGTATCCTGACCTCCATGTTTACCGCCATTGTCGGTACCCGTGCCGTCATTAACCTCATCTACGGCGGTCGCCGTGTTGAGAAACTGTCCATCTAGGAGACGTCATGCAGTTTTTTAATTTTAAAAGCGACGTCAACTTTATGAAGATGCGCCTGCCGGCGGCCATTTTGTCGCTGGTATTGGTGCTCTCTTCCATTGGCGTGCTGGTCGTTAAAGGCCTTAGTTGGGGCCTGGACTTTACCGGCGGCACCTTGATTGAGGTGAACTTTGCCCGCCCGGCCGACCTGGAGAAGGTGCGCAGCGAACTGCAGCAAAGCGGTTTTGGTGAGCCTTCGGTGCAGTTTTTCGGCACTAGCCGTGACGTGCTTATTCGTATGCCCCCTCAGGACGAAGCCAAATCGTCCAGCCTGGGTGACCGCCTGGTGGCAAACCTCAAGGCCAAAAGCGGCGACGACGTTACCCTCAAGCGCATCGAGTTCGTTGGCCCCTCTGTGGGTAATGAGCTGGTAGAGCAGGGCGGCCTGGCCGTGTTTGTGGCGCTGCTGTGTATCCTGCTGTACGTGTCGGTGCGGTTTGAGTGGAAACTGGCTCTGGGCTCGGTGGTGGCGCTCTTTCACGACGTGACCATTACCCTGGGCTTTTTCTCGCTGCTGGGTATCGAGTTTGACCTTACCGTTCTGGCGGCGGTGCTGACGGTGATCGGTTACTCACTGAACGATACCATCGTGGTGTTTGACCGTATCCGAGAGAACTTTCGCAAGATGCGTAAGGGCACCCCGATTGAGATCACCAACAACGCCCTGACCTTTACCCTCAGCCGGACCATCATGACCTCCGCCACCACTTTGTTTGTGGTTATCGCTATTTTCGCGGTAGGCGGCCCGGTGATCCACGCCTTTGCGGCGGCGCTGCTAATGGGTATTACCGTAGGTACCTATTCTTCCATCTATGTGGCATCTGCCGTGGCCCTGAAACTGGGCCTGAGCAAAGAAGATTTGATGCCAACCGTGGTAGAGAAGGAAGGGGCCGACTTGGACCCGCTGCCTTAATTTGTAAGCAATTGATAAAAGGGGCCGATGGCCCCTTTTTCTTTGGTAGATTAGGCCTTTAACAAAGAGGGATCTCCATGAACGCAGTACGTTTTCTCCCTTTGCTGATGCTGGCCCTGGCCGGCTGCGCCCAGCAAGCCACCATCGACAGTCACGCCAGCACCAACGCAAAGGCCACCAACAAGGCCACTGCTGCCGCTAAGGCCGACGACAACAAACCGCATCTTATCTGCCAATTTACCAAGCCTCTGGGCAGCAACATCACCAAGCGTGTTTGCCGCACACCAGAAGAGATCAAAGCTGCCGAAGAGCAAAGCCAAGAGGCGATGCGGCATATGGAACGGTCTAGTAACCAAACCCATCAGTAAAAAAGCCGGCGTAAGCCGGCTTTTTCACACCAGAGGGGAGTGCTATAAGTGTTTTTGTTTTGTTTTTAATTTGTTGAATTTGTGGTTTTTTGTGCGTAGGCTTGAGATGTGTCCAAATCTTGAGCAAGGAAGCATAAAATGAGAAAAATATTGTTAACCAGTTTTGCCACTGCATTGCTTGCAGGTTGCGCCTCACAAAGCGTTGATGTCTCAAAGTCAGAATATGCTGAAGTGCCGGTACTGCAGGAATATCCTGAGGAAAAAGGCGTCACCAAACTGCGTCAGCAAGAAGATGTGGTGACTGTTGCCGATGGTAAGGTTAAAGACCGGCTAGTATGTGAGTACATCAAGCCTACCGGCTCTCATATGACCAAGCGCTATTGCCGTACCCGTGAAGAGATGGAGAAGGCTGAAAAGGAAGCTAACGAGACGATGCTGCATTTGCCTAACCCCGGCCGCCATGGTGATTTTATTACACATAAACCCTAGGCTAAGAGCTTTCTCAATAAGTAAAAATTGTCGGGTTTCTTTAATTTAATCCTAAATTAATAGAAAAGAGTGTAAGCCCGCTAAAAAGTAAGGATGCTTCAAGATGAAAAGATTATCTCTCTCCTGTGTTGCTGTTTTACTCTTTTCCGGTTGTGCCTCGCAAGGGCCTGAATTGTCGGAGAGTAAGTATGCTGACTTGCCTGTGCAGCATGAGTTCCCTGAAGAAAAAGGGGTGCACAAACTCAGGCAGCAAGAAGACGTGGTCACGGTCGCCGACGGTAAAGTCAAAGAGCGCTTGGTTTGTGAGTACATCAAGCCTACCGGTTCTCACATGACCAAACGCTATTGTCGTACCCGCGAAGAGATGGAGCGATCGGAAGAGTCAGCTCAAAATTTCTTTCGCAACGCTGCCAACCCCGGTCGTCGACAATTTTAATTAACACTGAAGTTTAAAAAGGACCTCTGCAGGTCCTTTTTCTTTTTCAGGGCTTGGTTGCCAGTTGCAGTTTTTCGGCCTGATGTTGCGAGATTTGGGCGTAATAGCCCTGGCGGTAGGCGATGCTGGGCCAAAGGGCAAGAGCCAGGGCATCTTTAGTCTCTTCTGATGATAGCTGGGGCTGGGCCAGCAGCTGACCGCCTTGATAGCGGTATTGCTCCGGCGCTTTGTTAAAGCGCAGTACCGTCAGCAAGTCTCCCTTCAAATATCCAAAGGTGTCGCCGTACTGCATCAAGGCACGGTCCGGGTTTTGGCGGGTGAGATCTTGCCCCAGCATGGGATTGGCGCTGCTGATCCCCGCCAAAGACAGCAGGGTAGGGGCCATGTCGACCTGGCTGACAACGCGCTCATCCTGGCGGGGCGCAACCCCCTTGCCGAGGATAAGGGCCGGGATATGAAAGTGCGGCACCGGCACAGCATTGGCGCCATACACCCGCGAGTCGTGGTCGGCCACCACCAAAAAGACGGTGTTGTCCCAATAAGCCTGGGTCTTGGCTTTGGCAAAGAATTGGCCGATGGCCCAATCGGCATAGCGGGCGCCGTTGGCGCGGCTGGCCGGGTCGCCCTGGGGCTGGATGCGGCCTTTGGGATATTCATAAGGGCTGTGGTTGGACACCGAAAAGGCCACTGTCAGGGTTGGTTGACGGTCCTGGCTCAGCAAGTTATCCAACTCGTGGAACATGTCTTCGTCACTGGCGCCCCAGGAGCCGACAAAAGTGGGGTTGGTGAACTTGGCCCGGTCATGGATTTCGTCAAAGCCGTTCCCCAGGAAGAAGTTCTTCATGTTGTCAAAATGGGATTCACCGCCATAGACAAAGCGGCTGTGATACCCGTACTGCTTTAAAAGGCTCGCCAGGGTAAAGAAGCCGCTCTGGGCTCTGGGCAGTTTTAATACTGCTCGCGCCGGTGTGGGGTAAAAGCCGGTGGTGAGCGCTTCAAGGCCCCGCACCGAGCGGGTGCCGGTGGCATAAGCCTGCTTGAACCACCAGCCTTCGCCCGCCAGTTTGTCGAGATTGGGGGTCAAGTCTTGCCCGCCGAGGCTACCCACAAATTGGGCGCCCAGGGATTCCTCGACAATCATCACGATATTAAGCGGCTTGGCCGGAGCATGGCTGGCTTGTTGATAATGCAGGCTCGGCATGGCCGGGTCTTGGGCATTGGGGCTGAGCCCTGCCAGGGTGCGGACCCGTCGAATCACTTCTTGCTGGTCCATCTTGCCGTAGGCGCCGCCGGCAAAGCTCTCGTTCTTAAGCTGATAAGCGGCAAAAGCGGTGCTGTAGAAGGAATCCAGCGCCAGGGTATTGACCAGCCTGTCATCACTGAAGGCCACCAGCGAGGGGTTGATGGGCCTGTGTTCCAGTGTGCCGCGCGCCGCTAAAAAGCAAAGCAGAAACAGTGCCACCGAGCCGCCGATGCGCCCTGCCCATGGCAAAGCCCTGGCGTCGGTTTTAACCGGCAGGGCTTTCACGGCCAGCCAGGCCACCAGTGCCAGCAGGATAAAGCTGACGGCCAATACCCCTTTGTAACCTTCCCAGAGCATGGCAAAGACTTCATGGGGGCTGACCAGGTATTCAAAGAACAACCGGTTGGGGCGGGTATCGTATTCGAGGATGAACTGCGGCGTGGCTATCTCCATAAAAGCCAGTGCAAAAAAGCACAACCGATACCACCAAGCGGTAAAGACAGTGGGCCAGCGGCGATGGCCAAGCCAGCAAGACAGCAGCAACGGGATGAGGCAAAGCAGCGCCAGCAGGCTAAGATCGATGCGCCAGCCTCCCAGGATAACCGGCCACAGGCCGCCGGCCGCCTCGACGCGGGGCCATAGCCACAGGGCAAGGCCAAGGCGGCTAAGGGTTAACAGGGTCAGGGAAGCAAGGATAAAACGCAGCGACAATGAACGCATGGCAGGGCTCGATAGAACAGCGAGCGTGCATTGGATAAGGTGAATCTTAAGGATAAATTAAGAAGGTTGTCATAAAGTAAAAAACCGCTCAACTGAGCGGTTTTTTGTGACGACACAATAACTTATTTGGCGATTGCGTCGGTCAGCAGCGGCTTGATGGTGCCCAGCAGAGCCGGCAGCATCCGCGCCGGGGCGGCAACGATGTTACCGCTCTTGAAGTAGTCGTGGCCGCCGGAAAAATCGGTAACGATGGCGCCAGCTTCACGGGCGATAAGCTCACCTGCGGCGATGTCCCAGGGCTTGAGGCCCAGCTCGAAGAAACCGTCGATACGGCCAGCGGCCAGGTAGCTAAGGTCCAGAGCGGCAGAGCCGCTACGGCGCACGTCGGCTGCTTTTTCAAAGATGGCGGTAAAAAGGGCCATATAGCTGTTGTAGTGCTGACGCTGTTTGAAGGGCAGGCCGGTAGCCAAGATGGTGCCGTTCAGTTCTTTCACGGCCGATACCCGCAGGCGCTTGCCGTTGAGCTGGGCGCCCATGCCGCGGCTGGCGGTGAAGATTTCGCCACGAATGGGGTCAAAGACCACGGCTTGTTCGGTTTTACCTTTAACGCGCAGGGCGATGGAGACGCAGAAATGCGGAATGCCGCGCAGAAAGTTGGTGGTGCCATCCAGAGGATCGATCACCCACTGGTAGTCGCTTTCACCTTGAGCACCGCCTTCCTCGCCCACAAAAGCGTGGTCTGGGTAAGACTTTTTGATGGTCTCAATGATGAGGCGCTCAGCCTCTTTGTCTATGTTGGTTACCCAGTCATTGGTACCTTTTACCTGAGCTTCAACCTTCTCAGGTTGCTCGAAAGACTTTGCGACAAAGGTGCCGGCAGCACGCGCAGCGCGTACCGCGATATTCAGCATCGGATGCATAAGCGACTCACCAATTGAAAAAGAACGGGCCGGAAATGGCGGGCGCGAATTCTAGCAAGGGTAGGGGGAAAAGAAAAGCGGCGCTGCTCAAATTTGCTTGTGGTACACTGCCTCTCCTTTTCCGACTGCTGCACTCAGGTAATGTTAGACAAGGTCCGTATCGTACTGGTGGGTACCACCCATTCCGGCAACATTGGTTCCGTTGCCCGCGCCATGAAAACCATGGGTTTATCCCGTCTTTATCTGGTCGACCCCCAATGTGAGGTGGACGGTCAGGCATCGGCCCTGGCCGCTGGCGCTACCGATGTGCTGCGCGATGTTACCATCGTTCCTACCTTGCTTGATGCCATTGGCGGCTGCGCCCTGGTGGCCGGCACCAGCGCCCGCTCCCGCACCTTGCCATGGCCCATGCTAAGCCCCCGTGAACTGGGTGAAAAAGCCCAACTCGAAGGCCAGCAAGGGGAGGTGGCGTTTGTTTTTGGCCGCGAACGTAGCGGCCTGACCAACGACGAGCTGCAGCAGTGCCATTTTCATGTCTGCATCGATGCCAACCCCGAATACAGCTCGCTAAACCTGGCCCAGGCCGTGCAGATCCTTTGCTATGAAATGCGCATGGCCTATTTAAGTGCAGCGCCCAAGTCCGACGAGCAGGACCAAACGGTTTATCCCCCTGCCGAGGCAATGGAGGGCTTTTACCAGCACCTTGAGCAGGCACTCGACCATAGCGGCTTTCTTATCAAAGCCCACCAGGGCAAGGTGATGGAAAAGCTGCGCTGCCTTTTTACCCGCACCCGCCCCGACGAGCACGAGCTCAACATTCTGCGCGGTATCCTTTCCTCTGTTTTGCGCCTAAAAAGAGACTGATATGGGGATCTGGCAACGAATCAAAGAAGACATCGACAGCGTATTCGACCGCGACCCTGCGGCCCGCAACGCCTTTGAGGTCTTTACCAGCTACCCGGGCCTCCATGCCGTATGGTGGCACCGCATTGCCCATTGGCTATGGCAGCGCAACGCCAAGTGGCTGGCCAGGGCAGTGTCCAACACCAACCGCTTTTTGACCGGTATCGAGATCCACCCCGGCGCCCGCATCGGCCGGCGTTTCTTTATCGACCACGGCATGGGCGTGGTGATTGGCGAAACGGCCGAGATTGGCGACGACTGCACTCTCTATCACGGGGTTACCCTCGGCGGCACTTCCTGGAAGGCCGGTAAGCGCCATCCCACCTTGGGTAAAGGGGTGGTGATTGGCGCCGGTGCCAAGGTACTGGGGCCTTTGATGATTGGCGACAACGCCCGTATCGGCTCCAACGCTGTGGTTATCAAGGATGTACCGGCCGGCGCTACCGCCATCGGTATTCCGGGCCGCATCGTGGCGCAGCAGGATTTTCACACCTCAGAGCAGCGCCAGATGATGGCCAAAAAATACGGCTTTGACGCCTACGCCGTGTCCCAGGACAACCCTGACCCGGTGGCCAAAGCCATCGGTGCGCTGCTCGACCATGTCCATGTCATGGACTCCAAATTCTCCACCATGTGCAAAGCCATCAACGACTTGGGCGGCAATGTGTGTGAGAAGGAACTGCCCCAGCTGGATCTTGAAGAATTTGCCGGTGACGAGAAAGAAGCCGCCGACAAACGCCACAAGGATCTGGAGCGGTTCGACCCCAGTATTTAACGATGAGGCCAATCGGACCTGCTAATAGTTGACCAAAATAGTCAGGTTTGGGAAAATAGCCCCATCACTCACTAAGGCCGGTTGTACTGATGAGACTGACATCCAAAGGACGTTACGCCGTCACCGCCATGCTTGACCTGGCGCTGCACGCCGACGAAGGCCCTGTTTCGCTCGCCGATATTTCCGAGCGCCAGGGGATCTCGTTGTCCTACCTGGAGCAGCTTTTCTCTCGGCTGCGTCGCCAGGACCTGGTGTCCAGCGTGCGCGGTCCCGGTGGTGGTTATCGCCTGGGCAAGGAACTTGACCAGATAAGCGTGGGCCAGGTGATCCTGGCCGTCGACGAGTCCGTCGATGCCACCAAGTGTCAAGGCAAGGCTGACTGCCATGGAGGTAGTCAGTGTTTGACCCACTCGTTGTGGTCAAACTTGAGCGATCAAATCAGCCATTTTCTGGACGGTATTACCCTGGCTGACCTGGTTGCCCGCAAGGAAATTCGTAAGGTGGCCACCCGTCAGGAAAGCCGCCATCAAAAAGACAGCATAACCGTGCAATGCCAATTGTGAGCGTGGCGAGGCAGTAACGGAGAACGCAATGAAGCTTCCAATCTATCTGGATTACGCGGCCACTACCCCGGTAGACCCCCGCGTTGCAGAAAAAATGATGCAATACCTGACGATGGACGGTTATTTCGGTAACCCCGCGTCTCGGTCCCACCGTTTCGGCTGGCAAGCCGAAGAGGCGGTGGAAGAGGCCCGTGCCAACATCGCCGACCTGATCGGTGCCGACCCCCGTGAAATCGTATTCACCTCCGGCGCCACCGAATCTGACAACCTGGCCATCAAAGGCGCGGCCCACTTCTACCAGAAGAAGGGCAAGCACATCATTACCTCCAAGATTGAGCACAAGGCCGTTCTGGATACTTGTCGCCAGCTCGAGCGCGAAGGCTTCGAGGTAACCTATCTGGTGCCCAACGAAGACGGCCTGCACCCGGTTGAGCAAATCGAAGGCGCCTTGCGCGATGACACCGTGCTGGTGTCTCTCATGCATGTGAACAACGAGCTGGGCGTAATCCAAGACGTTGCCGCCATCGGCGAGCTGTGCCGCAGCAAAGGCGTGATCTTCCACGTCGACGCCGCCCAGAGCGCTGGCAAGATCCCGGTTGATCTCAACGAACTGAAGATCGACCTGATGTCCCTTTCCGGCCACAAAATGTATGGCCCCAAAGGTATCGGTGCCCTGTATGTGCGCCGCAAGCCCCGTATCCGCATCGAAGCCCAGACCCACGGTGGCGGCCACGAGCGCGGTATGCGCTCTGGCACCCTGGCGACCCACCAGATCGTGGGCATGGGCGAAGCCGCCCGTATTGCCAAGGAAGAGCTGGCCGCCGAAGGCGAGCGCATCAGCGCCCTTCGCAACAAGCTCTGGGAAGGGGTTAAAGATATCGAAGAAGTGCATCTGAACGGCACTTTGGACCGTCACGTGCCTGGCATCATCAACATCAGCTTCAACTTCGTTGAAGGCGAATCTCTGATGATGGCTCTTAAAGACCTGGCCGTGTCCTCCGGTTCTGCCTGTACTTCCGCGAGCCTTGAGCCGTCTTACGTGCTGCGCGCCATCGGCCGCAACGACGAACTGGCCCACAGCTCCATTCGCTTTTCCATCGGCCGCTTCACTACCGAAGAGGACGTCGACTACACCATCAGCTGTGTGAAAGACGCCATTGGCCGCCTGCGCGAAATGTCGCCGCTGTGGGAAATGTACAAAGACGGTGTCGACCTCGAATCGGTCGCCTGGGTCGCTCACTAAGATTTAAGGAGCCTTATCATGGCATACAGTGAAAAGGTCATTGACCACTACGAAAACCCCCGCAACGTGGGCTCGTTCGACAAGAACGATCCCAGCATTGCTACCGGTATGGTCGGCGCTCCGGCTTGTGGCGACGTAATGAAGCTGCAGCTGAAGATCAACGATGACGGCATCATCGAAGACGCCAAATTCAAGACCTACGGTTGCGGCAGCGCCATTGCCTCCAGCTCCCTGGTAACAGAGTGGGTGAAGGGTAAGTCCATCGCCGAAGCCGAGACCTTGAAAAACACCTCCATCGCCGAAGAACTGGCGCTGCCCCCGGTGAAAATTCACTGCTCCATCCTCGCCGAAGACGCCATCAAGGCCGCCATCGCCGACTACAAGAGCAAGAAGGGGCTGGCATAAATGGCCATTACCTTGACCGAGACAGCCGCCAAACGGGTTTCGACCTTCCTGGCCAATCGCGGCAAGGGCGTGGGCGTGCGCCTGGGCGTGCGCACCACCGGCTGTAGTGGCCTGGCCTATGTGCTGGAGTTTGTAGACGATACCAACACCGACGATGAGATCTTCGAAGATCACGGCGTCAAGGTGATTGTCGACCAGAAGAGCCTAGTGTATCTCGACGGCACCGAGTTGGATTTCGTCAAGGAAGGCCTCAACGAAGGCTTCCAGTTCAACAATCCCAACACCAAAGGGGAGTGTGGCTGTGGCGAGTCCTTCACCGTCTAACCACTTTGCGCTCTTTGATCTGCCAGAAGGGTTTGAACTGGACAAGGATGAGCTGGCCAGCCGCTATCGTCGGCTGGCCGCCGCCCTGCATCCTGACCGTTTTGCCTCCGGCTCTGAGCGCGACCGCGCTCAAGCCTTGGCCAAAACGGCATTGCTGAACGACGCCTTCGACACCCTGCGCCACGCCACCCGTCGCGCCGAATACCTGCTGAGTCTTAATGGCCTCGAACTGGCCGACGAAAGCCGTACCCTCAAGGACACGGCTTTTTTGATGCAGCAGATGGAATGGCGCGAAGCCCTGATGGACGTGGAAGATGCCGACGGCATCGACACCATGCGCAAAACCATCCTGGCGGCCCGGGCCGAGCTTCATCAGGAATTTGCCGCCCAATACGGGCAGCAGGATTTTGACACGGCCGCCGACACCGTTCGCAAGCTCAAGTTTGTGGACAAAATGCTGATCGAAATTGAGCGGCTGGAAGAATCCCTGCTCGACTACTGACATAGCGAACCTTCATGGCATTACTTCAGATCGCGGAACCAGGTCAAAGCGCCGCCCCTCACGAGCATCGCCTGGCGGTGGGCATTGATCTTGGTACCACCAATTCTCTGGTTGCGGCTGTACGCAGCGGCACCGCCGTTACCCTTAAAGACGAAAACGCCAGGGCCATTTTGCCTTCCGCCGTGCATTACGGCGCCGAGCGCCTGGTTGGGGTAGAAGCCAAAGCCAAGGCGGCGGCTGACCCTGAAAACACCCTTATTTCCGTCAAACGCTTTATGGGCCGTTCCCTTGAGGACATCCAAAAGCGCTATCCCAAGCTGCCCTATCGTTTCAGCGCCACCGAAAACGGCCTGCCGCGTATTGAAACGGCCCAGGGCCCGAAGAACCCCATCGAGGTGTCTTCCCATATCCTTGCCGCGCTCAAAGAGCGCGGCGAAGCGGCCCTTGGCGGCGATCTGATGGGCGCCGTTATCACCGTGCCCGCCTACTTTGACGACGCCCAGCGCCAGGCCACCAAAGATGCTGCCGAGCTTGCCGGTCTCAAGGTGCTGCGCCTTTTAAACGAGCCAACCGCCGCTGCTGTGGCTTATGGCCTGGATTCTGGCGCCGAAGGGGTGATCGCCGTTTACGATTTGGGCGGCGGCACCTTTGACATCTCCATTTTGCGCCTCTCCAAAGGGGTGTTCGAAGTGCTGGCCACCGGCGGCGATACCGCCCTTGGCGGCGACGATTTCGACCACGCCATCGTCGATTGGCTGCGCAGCCAATGGCAACTGGCCGACAAGCTGGGCGTGGTGGCCGAGCGGGCACTGCTGTCTGCGGCCTGCGACGCTAAAGAAGCCCTTACCGATGTGCCGAGCACCACCCTGGCGCTAACCTTGGAAGGGAATGCGTATCAGGCCGAGCTTAGCCGCGAGCAGTTTGACGCCCTGATTGAGCCCCTGGTTAAACGCACTTTGCTGGCCTGCCGGCGCGCCGTTCGCGACGCCGAGGTGGACAACAGCGAGGTGCAGCAGGTGGTGATGGTTGGGGGTTCTACCCGGGTGCCGCGAGTACGCAGCGCCGTGGGCGAATTCTTCGGCCAGCAGCCGCTGACCAGCATCAACCCCGACGAAGTGGTAGCCATCGGTGCCGCCATTCAGGCCGATATTCTGGTCGGCAACAAGCCCGACAGCGAGCTATTGCTGCTGGACGTCATCCCCCTTTCTCTGGGGCTTGAGACCATGGGCGGCCTGGTGGAAAAAATCGTGCCCCGTAACACCACCATCCCGGTGGCGCGGGCCCAGGAATTTACCACCTTCAAAGACGGCCAAAGCGCCATGGCTATCCATGTGCTGCAAGGTGAGCGGGAGATGGTGAAAGACTGCCGCTCTCTGGCACGCTTCGTACTGACCGATATTCCGCCCATGGCCGCTGGCGCTGCCCATATCCGGGTGACCTTCCAGGTGGATGCCGACGGCCTGCTGTCGGTGACCGCCATGGAAAAATCCACCGGCCGCCAGACCAGCATTCAGGTCAAGCCGTCCTACGGATTGTCTGACACCGAAGTGGCGGACATGATCCAAGACGCCATGGCCAATGCCAAAGAGGACATGGCTGCCCGCATGCTGGCTGAACAGCAAGTGGAAGCGCGCCGGGTGAACGAGGCGCTGATGGCCGCTCTCGCCGCCGACGGTAGCCGCCTGCTGGACGCCGGTGAGCAAGACGCCATTTTGGCGGCGCTCGATACCCTGGCCGATGTGGCCCGGGGCACCGACCCCGACGCCATCAAGAACGCCATCGAAGCGGTGGATAAGGCCAGCGAGCAGTTCGCTGCCCGCCGCATGGACGACAGTATTCGCAAGGCCCTGGCCGGCCATAATGTAGACGAGGTGTAAGATGCCCAAGATTGTATTTCTGCCCCACGCCGAATTGTGCCCAGAGGGCCTGGCGGTGGACGCGGCCAAGGGCGAGAGCATTCTCGATGTGGCCCTCAAACACGGCATCGAGATTGAGCATGCCTGCGAAAAATCCTGCGCCTGCACCACCTGCCATGTGATTGTCCGAGAAGGCTTCGACTCTCTGGAAGAATCCGACGAGCTGGAAGACGACATGCTGGACAAGGCCTGGGGCCTGGAGCCCGAATCGCGCCTCTCTTGCCAGGCTAGGGTCGCCGATGACGACCTAGTGGTGGACATTCCCAAGTACACCATCAACCTGGCTCGCGAAGAGCACTGACAAAAGGCGCCTCGGGGCGCCTTTTTTATCAACGATAAGGAGACCGCCATGGGCCTGAAATGGAGTGATACCCGGGAGCTTGCCGAAGCGCTGTTTGACCGGGACCCGCAGCTGAACCCAAAAACGGTGCGCTTTACTGACATGCACCAGTGGATCTGCGAGCTGGACGACTTCGACGACGACCCCAACGCCTCCAACGAGCGCATTCTCGAGGCCATTTTTATGGTCTGGCTGGACGAATTCGACGGTTAACAGTGGGATCTGCAACTTGTCATGGGCCTGACATTTCCAGTTGCGATAACTTGGCTTATACTATGCGGCCATTTTAGAACCCTAAACCCTAATTTTGTTGAGGACGGAGCCCCATGGCTGTTCAACGTACCATCTCCATTATCAAGCCTGACGCTGTTGCCAAGAACGTGATCGGCGCCATCTACAACCGTTTTGAGACCACCGGTCTGAAAATCGTTGCCGCCAAGATGCTGCACCTGTCCCGCGAACAGGCTGAAGGTTTCTACGCCGAGCACAAAGAGCGTCCCTTCTTCAAAGCCCTGGTTGATTTCATGACCTCCGGCCCTGTGATGGTGCAAGTGCTGGAAGGCGAAAACGCCGTTCTGAAAAACCGCGAAATCATGGGCGCTACCAACCCGGCTCAAGCCCTGGCCGGCACCCTGCGCGCTGACTACGCTGCCAGCATCGACGAAAACGCCGTGCACGGCTCTGACTCTGAAGAGTCCGCTGCCCGCGAAATCGCCTACTTCTTTACCGAAACTGAAGTTTGCGCCCGCACTCGCTAAGATTGCGCGCACCTTGTCACAAAGGGGGGCTTTGCCCCCCTTTGTTGTATTGCTTGTAAACTGTACAATGCCGGCCCTTGAGCCGTTGTAACCGAGGTCATGCCATGAGCGAAGGCAAAATCAACCTGTTGGACTTGAGCCGTAAGGAACTGCGCGACTTTTTCGCCGAGATGGACGAAAAGCCGTTCCGTGCCGAGCAGGTCATGAAGTGGATCTATCACTTCGGGGTCGACAACTTCGATGACATGACCAACATCAATAAGGTGCTGCGCAATAAGCTCAAAGAGCGTTGCGTCATTGAAGCGCCCATTATTTCCCAAGAGCAGCGCTCTTCTGACGGCACCATCAAGTGGGCGCTCACCGTCTCGGGCGGCCAGGAAGTGGAAGCTGTTTATATCCCGGAAAAAGACCGTGCCACCCTGTGCGTCTCTTCCCAGGTGGGCTGCGCCCTCGAATGCACCTTCTGCTCTACCGCTCAGCAAGGCTTTAACCGCAACCTCAAGGTCAGCGAGATCATCGGCCAGGTGTGGCGCGCCGCCAAAGTGCTGGGCCCGCAAGGCAACTCCAACGTCAAACCCATCACCAACGTGGTGATGATGGGCATGGGCGAACCGCTTTTGAACATGGCCAACGTGGTGCCGGCCATGGAGCTGATGCTGGACGACCTCGGCTATGGCCTCTCCAAACGCCGGGTGACTCTGTCCACCTCCGGCGTGGTGCCGGCGCTGGACAAACTGGGCGACATGATTGATGTGGCGCTGGCTATCAGCCTGCACGCCCCCACCGATGAGCTGCGCAACGAGATTGTGCCCATCAACAAGAAGTACAACATCGAGACCTTCCTGGCCTCGGTACGGGGCTACTTGGCGAAATCCAACGCCAACCAGGGGCGGGTTACCGTGGAGTACGTGATGCTCGATCACGTCAACGATTCCACCGATCAGGCCCATGAGCTGGCCAAGTGCCTTAAAGACACCCCGGCCAAAATCAACCTTATTCCCTGGAACCCCTTTCCGGGCGCGCCTTATGGCCGCAGCTCCAACTCCCGCATCGACCGTTTTTCCAAGGTGCTGATGGAATACGGCTTTACCGTCATCGTCCGTAAGACCCGCGGTGACGATATCGACGCCGCCTGTGGCCAGTTGGCCGGTGAGGTGGTGGACCGTACCAAGCGGGTTTTGAAAAAACAGATGCAAGGGCCGGGTATTTCAGTAAAAATGGTGTGAAATCTCAACAGATTACACAGGCTTGATTATGGCGCATCGCCGCACTCGACTCTTCACCGTGACACTCCTGTTACTGGCTGTTGGGGGCTGTGTTACCCAGACCTACGACGGCCAGGGTAACCCGGTCAGTACCAAAGAGTTCGACCCTAAAGCCGCCGCCAAATCCCGCATGCAACTGGGCCTTGCTTACCTTCGTAGTGGTGACTCGGCCCAGGCGAAAATGAACCTGCTCAAAGCCCAGGAATATGCACCCGACATGCCGGATGTGTATTACAGCCTGGGTTATTACTATCAGACCGTTGGCGAAACCAGCGACGCCGAAGAGGCCTATCGCCGCGCCATCAGCCTTGACCCTGACAACGGCGAAGCCCTCAATAACTTTGGCGCCTTCCTGTGCGGTATCGGCCGTTACGAAGACGCCATTCCCTATTTCCTCAAAGCGGTAAAGGCCAAGGGCTACATCAAAATAGCCGGGGCCTACGAGAACGCCGCTACCTGTTCGCGCCTTGAAGGCAACATCGGCAAAGCCGAGCAATATTACGCCAGCGCCCTGAGTCATGACGGCCGCCGTGCCAGCTCGCTGCTGGGCATGTCGGAAGTGCTGTACGACAAAGCAGACTACTCGGGAGCCAAGGGCTACCTGCAGCGTTTTGAAAAAGTGGCCAGGCCCAACCCACAAAGCTTATTTCTTGGCCTGAAAGTAGCCAAAGCAACCGGAGATCGGCAGGGCGTTCAGCAATATGGTGAGGAACTTATTTCAAAATTCCCTGACTCACCATTCAGCCAACAATACCGGAGTAATAAATTCTGATGGCAGAACCAAGCGAAGACCAAATCACGCTTAGTGCCGGCCAGCGTTTAAGACAGGCCCGCGAACAGCGGGGTTGGACATTGGATAACGTCGCCAAGCGACTGAACCTGCGTGCCTCTGTGGTCGAAAAACTCGAACAAGACGACTACGACACCGCCTCTCCAGCGACTTACACCAAGGGCTATATCCGCGCCTATTGCCGACTTTTGGAGCTGGACGAGAAAACCGTGCTTGCCGAGCTTTGCAGCGATCGCCTGCAAAGCCAGACTGAAAGCAACATGCAGAGCTTTTCCAAGCGCACCTCCCGGCAAAAATCCGAGAACTGGCTGACCCTCATTACTTGGCTGATTGGCCTGGGGTTTGTGGCCATGCTGATTTACTTTGGCTACCAGCAAGCCACCAGTGGCAGCTCTATCGTCAATAACAGTGCCGCCCCGCAAACCAGCAACAGTGCCGCCATCACGCCGGCAGCCAACAATACGAGCGAGCCAGCAGCGGTGCCCGCTGATGACGACGGCGTCGACCTTGGCCAGGGCAGCAGCGATACCCCCGAGCAAGAGCCACAAGACAGCGCTCCACCTGCGCAGCAGGGTCTGAACCCGGCGCCGGTGCAAAACAGCGCCGCCGGTAGCGCCGCGCCTTCGCAAACGGCAGCAGCCGAGGCTGCGCCGACTGGCACCCAATCCCAAACCCAGACGCTTGAGATCTCCTTTAAAGGTGATTGTTGGGTTAGAATCGAGGATGCCAGTGGCAAGAGGGTGCTGGAAGGGGTGAAAACCGCCGGCCAGTCCTTTACCCTCGATGCCGCCGCGCCCTATACCCTAAGGTTGGGTGCCCCTGAGATGGTAACTGTCCAATACCAGGGCCAACCCGTTGATTTATCGGGCTTCAGAGCCGGCCGCCTTGCCAAGCTGACTCTGCCCCAAAACTAAGGTCGAGTAGAGCCATGCAGCATCAGCCGCCTATCGAGCGCCGCCAGTCCACCCGTATCTACGTAGGTAAGGTACCTATCGGGGACGGTGCGCCCATCGCGGTGCAATCCATGACCAATACCCGCACCACCGACGTGGACGCCACCGTGGCCCAAATTCAGGCCATCGAGCGTGCCGGCGCCGATATCGTGCGGGTGTCCGTTCCCACCATGGACGCGGCTGAAGCCTTCAAGGCCATCAAGGAGCGGGTGTCTATTCCGCTGGTGGCCGATATCCACTTTGACTACCGCATCGCTCTGAAGGTGGCCGAGTACGGCGCCGACTGCCTGCGTATCAACCCCGGCAACATCGGCAAGGAAGACCGCATCCGCGCCGTGGTAGACGCCGCCCGCGACAAGAACATTCCCATTCGCATTGGTGTGAACGGCGGTTCGCTGGAAAAGGATATCCAGGAAAAATACGGTGAGCCGACTCCTGCCGCCCTGGTGGAATCGGCGATGCGCCATGTGGACATCCTCGACAGGCTCAATTTTGACCAGTTCAAGGTGTCGGTTAAGGCCTCCGACGTATTCCTGGCCGTGGGCGCTTATCGCTTGCTGGCTCAGCAAATCAAGCAACCGCTGCATCTGGGCATCACCGAAGCCGGTGGCGCCCGCAGCGGCGCCGTGAAATCGGCCATCGGCCTTGGCATGTTGCTGGCCGAGGGCATTGGCGACACCCTGCGGGTGTCTCTGGCCGCCGACCCGGTAGAAGAAGTCAAAGTGGGCTTTGATATCCTCAAATCCCTGCGTATCCGTTCCCGCGGTATCAACTTCATCGCTTGCCCTAGCTGCTCGCGCCAGGAGTTTGATGTGATTGGTACCGTCAACGCCTTGGAAAACCGCCTGGAAGACATCACCACGCCGCTGGACGTCTCCGTTATCGGCTGTGTGGTTAACGGCCCTGGCGAAGCCCTGGTGTCCGACATGGGCATTGCCGGCGCCACCCGCAAAAGCGGCTACTACGTGGACGGCGAGCGCCAGAAGGAGCGCCTGGACAACGACAACCTGGTGGACGAGCTTGAAGCCCGTATCCGCGCCAAGGTTGCCATGATGAACCAGCGTATCCCCACCAAGAACCAGGACTGACAGGCAGCCTCCGGGCTGCCCAACCCTTTTTGATTGCAGAGTTTTTACGTGAAAAGCATCCAAGCCATCCGCGGCATGAACGATTGCCTGCCGAGCCAGTCCCCTTTGTGGCAGTACGTTGAGCAGGCCATCCGCGACACCGTGTCGTCTTTCGGGTACAGCGAAATTCGCACCCCCATCGTCGAAAGTACCGACCTTTTCAAACGCTCCATCGGTGAAGTCACCGATATCGTTGAAAAAGAGATGTACACCTTCGAAGACCGCAATGGCGACAGCCTGACCCTGCGCCCCGAAGGCACCGCCAGTGCGGTGCGCGCCGGTATCGAACATGGCCTGCTGTATAACCAGGAGCAGCGCCTGTGGTACATGGGCCCCATGTTCCGCCACGAGCGCCCGCAAAAAGGCCGCTATCGCCAGTTTCACCAGTTCGGCGTAGAAGCCTACGGCCTTGCCGGCCCTGATATCGATGCCGAAGTGATTTTGCTGTCTGCCACCCTTTGGGAAAAGCTCGGCATCAAAGAACACGTGACTCTGGAGCTCAACAGCCTGGGCTCTAACGAAGCTCGTGCCAACTACCGCGACGTGCTGATCGCCTTCTTGGAAAAGCACATCGAGGTCTTGGACGAAGATGCCAAGCGGCGCATGTACTCCAACCCGCTGCGGGTACTGGACACCAAAAACCCAGACATCCAGGCCGTTTTGAAAGACGCGCCGCGCCTGCACGACTACCTGGATGACGACTCCAAGGCCCACTTTGACGGGCTCAAGGCGCTGCTGGACGAAGTGGGTATCCCATATCGCATCAACGAGCGCCTGGTCCGTGGCCTGGATTACTACAACCGCACCGTGTTCGAGTGGGTAACCGACAGCCTCGGCGCCCAGGGCACCGTTTGTGCCGGTGGCCGTTACGACGGCCTGGTCGAACAGCTGGGCGGCAAAGCCACCCAGGGCGTGGGCTTTGGCCTGGGCCTGGAGCGGTTGGTGTTGCTGGTTGAAGCGCTGGAGAAAACCCAGAATGTGAAACCGGCGGTAGATGCCTACCTTTGCCCCATGGGCGAAGCGGCAGAGCGCCAGGCTTTTGTACTGGCGGCCAAACTGCGTGGCCAGTTGCCAGAGCTGAGGCTGATGTGCCACTGTGGTGGCGGCAATTTCAAGAAGCAGCTCAAGCGTGCCGACAAGAGCGGCGCCCGTTGGGCCTTGATCCTCGGTGACAACGAGCTGGCCGAAGGCCAGGTAACCGTTAAGGATCTGAAAGAAGGCAGCCAGCAAAGTATCAAGATGAACGAACTGGCCAGCCTCCTCGAGCAAAAATAACAAGGATTATCCGGCGTGGAAATTTACAGCACCGAAGAACAACAAGTAGAAGCCATCAAGCGCTTTTGGAAAGAACACGGTAACAGCATCATTGCCGGTACCCTGATTGGCCTGGCCGCCATTTACGGCTGGCACTGGTACAGCGACAGCCAAAAATCGGCCCAGGAAAAGGCTTCTATTGCCTATGCCGCGGCGGTGAAAAAAGTCGACGGTGGCGATCTGGATGCCGGTGAAAGCTTTATTAAATCCGACGCTGCCGGCCAATACCCCACCTTGATGGCGGCTCGCCTTGCCAAGGAAGCGGTCGAGAAAAACGAACTGGACAAGGCCCTGGGCTATTTGGACCAAGCCATTGCCCACAGCGATAGCGATACTCTCAAAGCCATTTTCAACCTGCGCAAAGCCCGCGTACAGCTGGCCAAAGGCGATGCCAAGGGCGCCAAGGCGACCGTTGAGCTGGTTAAAAATGCCGCATATAAAGCTCAAGCTCAGGAACTTTTGGGTGATATTGCCGTCAAGGAAGGCGACCTGGCTGCAGCACGCAGTGCCTATCAGGAAGCGCTGGCCGGTCAGGAAGGCTCCCCTGCCTTGCAATTAAAACTCGAATCTCTGGATAGCAAAGGCTAAGCATGAGCGGATGGTCAAAATGGTCGGCCCTGGCCGGCGTGGCGTTGGTTGCCCTGGTGGGGTGCAGCTCCAACGATGAAGTACGTAAGCCTGCCGAACTGGCTCCTTTTGACAATAAAGTCAGTGACGACGTGATTTGGAGTACCTCTGTCGGCGACGGCATTGGTTCCTATTTCTCCAACCTCGAACCGGTTTACGCCTACGACAAGATTTTTGCCGCCTCCCGTGAAGGGGTGGTGGAAGCCCTTGACCCGAAAACCGGCGACAAACTGTGGAAGATTGACCTGGGTGAAGCCAGCTCCTTCTTCGGCAACCGTAAAGACATGCGCCTGTCTGGTGGCGTGTCTGCCGGCTTTGGCAAGATTTATATCGGCTCCGAGAACGGCGTGGTCTACGCCCTCGACGAGAAAACCGGCGACATCAAATGGCAAGCTACCGTTCCCGGTGAAGCCATGGCTGCCCCGGTACCGGATTCTGGCCTGGTGCTGGTGAACACCACTTCCGGCAAGCTCGTTGCCCTGGAAGAGGGCACCGGCAAGCAAAAGTGGGTTTACGAGCAAACCGTACCTTCACTGACCCTTCGCGGCGTATCCGAGCCCAGCGTGGTGCAAGGCGCAGCCCTGATTGGCACTCCTGATGGCAAGCTGGCCGCAGTGCTGCTCGACAGTGGCCTGGCCGCCTGGGAGCAGGACGTGTCTCCTGCCAAGGGTGAAAACGCCCTGGAGCTGCTCCGCGACGTAGACGCCACCCCCATCGTGGTTGGCCCTGTGGTGTACGCCGTTGCCTATAATGGTGAACTGGTTGCCATTGACCTGCGTTCAGGCCGCCCGCTGTGGAAACGGGATTACTCTTCCTATCGCTCCATGGCCATTGTCGGTTTTGATTTGATTGTCAGCGATGCCAACAGCACCCTGTACAACATCGACCGTCGCAGCGGCCTTGAGAAGTGGAGCCAGCCGATGCTGCTCAACCGCCGCATCACCGCCCCGGCTATTTTGGGCGACAAAGTGCTGGTAGGCGATTTCGAGGGTTATCTGCACTGGTTTGACAAAAACAGCGGTGAATTGCTGGGCCGTGACGAGATCAACAGCTCCGGTTTGTATGCCCGCCCGGTGGTGGTGGACGGAAATGTCCTGGTACAAAGCCGTGATGGCGATTTGTACATGATTAAGCTGGACTAAGTCCGCCGAAAACGGAACAATACGCGGCCGCATTATGCGGCCGTTTTGCTTTGAGAGGATCATCATGCTTCCCGTAGTGGCCCTGGTTGGGCGCCCCAATGTGGGCAAATCCACCCTGTTCAACCGCCTCACCAACAGCCGTGACGCCCTGGTGGCCGATTACCCCGGCCTCACCCGCGACCGTAAATACGGTCAGGCGCGCTATGGCGAGCATGATTTCATCCTGGTGGATACCGGCGGTATCGAAGGCGACGAAAAAGGCATCGACGCCGCCATGGCCAAGCAATCCCTGCTGGCTATGGAAGAAGCCGATGTGGTGATGTTGCTGGTAGACGCCCGTGACGGCCTCACCGCCGCTGACCAAGCCATTGCCCGCCATATTCGCCAACTCAATAAGCCGGTGTTTCTGGTGGCCAACAAGGTTGACGGTATCGACGGCGACTCCGCCTGCGCCGAATTCTGGGGCCTGAGCCTGGGCGAAGTGTGGCAAATCGCCGCCGCCCACGGCCGTGGTGTTACCCAACTGCTGGACAACGCCCTTATTCCGGTGGTGGCCGAACTGGCCCAGGTGGAAGACGAAGCCTCCGAAGCGCTGTCTGACGTACTGGGCCAAGAGCTTATCGACGTCGACGCCATCGAAGACGAAGAAGAAGCCGAAGCCATCCCTTATGCCGACCTGCCGGTCAAAATTGCCATCGTTGGCCGCCCCAACGTCGGTAAATCCACGCTCACCAACCGCATCCTCGGTGAAGAGCGGGTGGTGGTGTTCGACATGCCCGGCACCACCCGCGACTCCGTGTACATTCCCATGGAGCGCGACGGCAAGAACTACATCATCATCGACACCGCCGGTGTGCGCCGCCGTGGCCGCATTGACGACACCGTCGAAAAATTCTCCGTGGTTAAAACCCTGCAGGCCATCGAAGACGCCAACGTGGTGCTGCTGACCATGGACGCCCGCGAGGGCCTGTCAGACCAAGATCTCAACCTCTTGGGCCACGTGCTCAACGCCGGCCGCGCCCTGGTGCTGGTGGTGAACAAGTGGGATGGCCTGAGCGTTGAAGACCGTGAAGACATCAAGCGCGAGCTGGACAGGCGCCTGGGCTTTATCGATTTTGCCCGGCTGCACTTTATCTCCGCCCTGCACGGCTCCGGCGTAGGCAACCTCTTTGAGTCGGTGAACGAAGCCTTTGCCTCGGCCACCCAGCGGGTATCCACTTCCAAGCTGACCCGTATCCTGCAGATGGCCCAGGACGACCACCAGCCGCCGCTGGTGTCTGGCCGCCGCGTCAAGCTCAAATACGCCCATGCCGGGGGTTACAACCCGCCGCGGGTTATCATCCACGGCAACCAGGTAGAGAAGCTGCCCCAGTCCTACAAGCGCTACCTGATGAACTACTATCGCAAGTCGCTGCAGGTGATTGGTACCCCCATCCATGTGGAGTTCCAGGAAGGGGACAACCCCTACGCCGGGAAGAGAAACTCTCTTACTCTGACTCAGCAACGTAAGCGTAAGCGGTTGATGAAATTCATAAAATCCCGTAAGGGATAACAGAAGGCGCCATTTGGCGCCTTTTCTTTTGGCCGGTCTTACCCTTATGCTGGCGCAATACCTACCCGTGAAGGACCCACCATGATCACCTTAAAAACCGTGGAAGCCGGCAAGCTGCGTCACAGCATCGACGTTGAAGATTTCAACACCCTCTTTACCGACGTACCGGCCAATCTCGGTGGCGAAGGCAGCGCCCCCGACCCCCACGACTACTTTGATCTTTCCCTCGGCGCCTGCAAGGCCCTGACCATCTTCCTGTACGCCCGCCACAAACAGCTGCCCCTGGAAAAGCTCACCGTCACCGTTAGCCGTGACGACAGCCAAGAGCGCAAGGGCCTCTACCAGCTCAGCGTCACCCTGGCCCCAGAAGGGGATCTGAGCGACGAAGACAAAGCCAAACTGGTGGAAATAGGCGAACGCTGCCCCATTCACAAACTGATGACCAGCACCGAAGTGCGAATCGAAACGGCGCTGGCCTAAGCTAGGCATCGGGCCAAAAGAAAAGGCCGCACCCAACTGGGCGCGGCCTTTTTTTAGCCTTTGTGGCGGTTATACCAGCGCTCTTCCATGGCTTTAAACAGCACAAAGAAGGCGGGCACCACAAAAATACTCAGCAGTGTTGAGATGGTCATGCCGCTCACCACCGAAATGCCGATAGATTTACTGGCATTGGCGCCAGCGCCATGGGCCATAACCAAGGGCACCATGCCCAGAATAAAGGCCAGCGAGGTCATTAAAATGGGCCTTAGCCGTAGTTGCCCGGCCTTGAGCGCCGCCTCTGTTAGTGAAAGCTTCTCTTCAACCCGCAGATCCCGGGCAAATTCCACAATCAAAATGGCGTTTTTCGCCGCCAGGGCCACCAGCAATATCAAGCCAATTTGGGTGTAAAGGGTATTGGCAATACCAATGGCCAGCAGCACGCCCACCGTACCCAGCAGCGCCAGCGGCACCGACAGCACCACCGCCAGCGGCGTAAACCAGCTTTCGTATTGGGCCGCCAGCACGAAGTACACCAGTACCAACGCCAACGCAAAGGCGTAATAGATTTGGTCGCCAGCCACTTGCTGCTGATAAGACATGTCGGTCCATTCATGGCCCATGCCTCTGGGCAACTGCTGGTCAGCGACCTTGCTGAGCTTAGCCATGGTTTGCCCTGAGCTTAAGCCGTGCTGGGTTTGGCCAATGAGGGTGGCACTGGGGTAGAGGTTATACAGGGTAATGAGTGACGGGCCGACCTGTGGCGTTAATGTCACCAGGGCTTGCAAGGGCACCATTTTGCCATTGGCACTTTTCACCTTGAGCTGGCCGACTTGAGCGCTTAACAGCCGCGCATCTGATTGCGCTTGAACAAACACCGGGAAGGTGTGGCCAAAACGGGTGAAGTTATTCACGAAGGAAGAGCCTAAGTAGCCCTTAAGCACACTGAAAATATCGTCAACATTCACCCCTAAGGTTGCCGCTTTATGGCGGTCCACGCGCAGGTCATATTGTGGGGCGGTGAAGTTGGCCTTCATCCGCATGCCGCTTAACCCCGACTTATTGGCTTGGTCGGCCACTTGCTGGGCGGCATCGTTTAACCGGGCAAAATCAAAGCTGCCGTCGCGAAGTTCCACCTGCATGGTAAAGCCCCCGCTATTGCCGATACCGGTAATAGCGGGCGGAGGGATCACCAGCGCCGAACCGTCTTCGAGCGCTGATAGCTGCTTTCTTAAGGCTAAATAGGTGGGCAGTAACCCTTCTGACTTGCCGCGCTCATCCCAGGGTTTGAGCACCACATAAGCGAGGCCCGCGCTCGACTCTGACGCATTGCCGTCAATCAGCGAGACCCCCGCCACCGTGACCACGTTTTCTACCCCAGGCACCTTTTGGGCCAAGGTAGTCACTTGCTTTAAGGTGGCATCGGTTCGGGCCAGCGAGGCGCCATCAGGCAAGGTGACGGCCACTGCCATAAAGCCTTGGTCTTCCAGAGGCAAAAAGCCCGATGGCACCCGCGTCAGTCCCCAGAAAGCTAAGGCAACCAGCAGTAATCCGGCACAGGATACCGTTATTGGCCGTTTGAGTAGCAAGGCTAACAGGCGGCCATAGCCACGCTGCAGCTTGCCAAAACCGCGCTCAAAACGGCGGAACAGCCAAAACCGCTGTGCCACGGGTTTGGGCGCGCGCATCCAAAGCGCTGCCTGAGTGGGTTTTAGGGTCATGACATTGATGGCGCTAATCAGCGCCGTTGAGGCAATAACCAAGGCGAACTGTGCGTATAGCTGGCCGGTTAAGCCGGGTAAGAAGGCTGACGGCAAAAATACCGACAGCAGTACCAGCGTAATGCCGACAATGGGGCCAGATAATTCGCCCATGGCCTTTATTGCCGCTTGCCGCCCAGACAAGCCTTCCTCGAGATGACGGGCGGTGCCTTCAACAATGACGATGGCGTCATCAATAACAATGCCTATTACCAGCACCAAGGCAAATAGCGTCGACATGTTTAATGAGTAGCTCAGCAGCGCCATTGCGCCAAAGGCCCCCACCAAGGTAATTGGCACCGTGGTGGCAGGCACCAGCGTTGCTCGCCAGTCCTGCAAGAAAAGTAAAATAACCGCTAAAACGATAAAGCAGGCTTCAATGAGGGTTTTGTAGACCTCGTGCACCGCGGCATCAACGAAGCTGGTGGTATTGAACGGCACGCTATAGTGAATGCCCGCTGGCATGTCAGCCGATAGCTGCTTCATTTTGGTATTAACCGCTTTTACCACATCAAGGGCATTGGCTTGCGGTAACTGGAAAATGGCCAAGGCGGCGGTTTGTTTGCCGTTAAGGCGAAATACCTGCCCGTAGTTATTTGACCCCAGCTCTACCCGGCCTAGATCTTTAACCAACACCAGTCTGCCGCCATGGTCGTTGGCGGCTTTAACCACAATGTTGCCGTAGTCAGGGGCTTTATCGAGGGAGCCATCAACATTGATGGTGTATTGGAAGCCATTTTTACCCACCAAGGGCGGCATGCCCAGCGCGCCAGAGGCGACATTTTGGCTTTGAGCCTTGATGGCTTGAATGACATCGTTAGGGGTCAAGTTGGCGGCAGTGAGCTTGGCAGGGTCTAACCACACGCGCATCGCGTAGGTGCCGGAACCAAAGATATTCACGTCGCCCACCCCAGGCACCCGTGCCAGCTCATCTTGCAAGTGAATACGGGCATAGTTAGCCAGGTAAAGGCTGTCGTATTGGCTTGAATCAGACTCGAGGGTGACAAATTCCAATATCGAGGTTGAGCGCTTGCGCACACTAACCCCTTGGTTTTGCACCGCGCCTGGCAACTTGGCGGTGATGTCGGAGAGACGGTTTTGCACCAAAATGGCGTCTTTATCGGGGTCGGAGCCTATCTCAAAGGTCACCGTCAGTTTGTACTGGCCGTCGCTGCTGCTGGTTGAGCGCATATACAGCATGCCCGGCACGCCGTTCACTTGCTGCTCAATCGGCAGGCCTACCGTTTCCATCACCGTTTTGGCACTGGCGCCAGGAAAGGAGGTGCTTACCTGCACTGTAGGTGGCACCACATTGGGGTATTGCGATACCGGCAGCTGAAAAAAGGCAACGGCGCCTAGCAGCAAGGTAATAAAGGCAATAACGTTGGCGAAGACCGGCCGTTCAATAAAGTATTTAGAAAACATGGTGAGGCGAGCCTAGTGCAGGTGACGTTTGTTGAGCATCAGACAGAAGATGTAAAGGCTCATCGCTGGGGTGGGTGTTAACACTCATGCCTGCGCGCAGCCGGGTAATGTCGCTTACCACCACCTTCTGGTTTGGCTGCAAGCCGCTTTCTACCCTTTGCCAGCCGGTTGGCCCTGCCATCACCGACACCGCCTTGCGCTCGACCTTGTTGTCTTGGTTAACCACCATCACATAACGACCATTCTGCTCGGTGCCAATGGCACTGTCGGGCAGTAGCAGGGCATGGTGATATTGCCCCAGCGTTAACCGCAAGCGGACAAATTGCCCCGGTAGTAGCGCGCGTTTAGCGTTAGTGAACACGGCCCTGAACGCCTGGGTGTCAGTTTGTTCGTCAACACTGGGGGCCAGGTAATCCAAGTGCCCCTCAAGGCCATAATGCGCTGCAGCCGATAAGCCCGCTTGCACCGCTATTGAGGTGACGGCTCGCCCTTGCAGGGCTTGCTGCACTTGCTGGATGTCTTGCGAGGCAAGGGTAAAGTCAACGTAAATTGGGCTTTGCTGTACCAAGGTTGCCAGCGTTGTGGCCCCATTTTGGCCGACCAAACTCTCCACATCTTCCTGGTGGGCTGACATAACGCCGCTAAAAGGGGCGCGAATGCGGGTATAACCCAGGTTCAAATTTGCTAAGGCGATATCGCCTTCGGCTGACTGAATTTGCGCGCGAGCACTGTCTCTGCTGGCCAGGGCTGAGTCCACGTCAGACTGCGCCGTCATATGCCGCTTTAACAGGTTCTGCTCACGCTCAAGCATCAACTGGGCATTGCGGTAGCTGGCCTTCGCCTGCTTTAGGCTGGCCTGGGCTTGCTGCAATTGCGCCTGATAGGTGGCCGGGTCAATCTCAAACAGCAATTGGCCTTGGCTTACCTGCTGGCCGTCTTGGTAATCAATGGCGGTTAAGGTGCCCGCTACCCTGGCTACAATGGCGACTTGGCGGAAGGCGCTGGCTTGGCCTGTTGCCTCAAGGTAGTGCGGTACATCCGCGACTTTTGGGGACATCACGGCAACATTAGGTGTTGCTGTCGATTCGAGAGAGACTTTGGGTTTACAGCCGGCAAGGGAGCATATTGCGATCAATAAAAGACAGGGGTTGTGCCATCCCTTTAAAGAAGCCGTTAAATGAAAAAAAGTTGAGCTGATAGAGCTAACACGATTAAACACAGCACCCTCGACGATAGAAAGCCTTGGGTTCGATCATACGGTCGAGGCCTTGATTGTCGATTCGCATTAAATCTATATGGCCAAAACGAGATTTTCAGATGAAAAACCAAGTTATTTCAGCTGGTTATCTTGTTTTTTGGTGAGGGTTTCATGGTGGCAGGTGTTATTCACTTTCAGGTTTGTGGCTGTTTTTTATGCTGTTTGTTGCAGCACTCAAACGCTGTTACAGCTTGGCTAATGGTGAAAAGGCCACCACTATCTGAAAAAGAGCCTCTTCAAATGCTTGGCTTTTAATAAATGGCACCTCTTCTATCGCCGCTCGCTGTAAAACACCCAGTAAAGCCCTGGTCATCACAAAGGCATCAATACGGCGCTGTTGGGCGGTTTCTTCATCGGTGCAGGGCAGATAAAGCTCCCAGTGAGCCATCGCTGACTCGGTAATTTCAGTGAGCAAGGGCCGTGCATATGGCGATTCAATCATCATGCTGGCAAGTAAGGCAAACTGGCGTTTAGCGCCGCGTCTAGCAGCGAACGACTGTACCAAAATACGAATAAACTCTCTGGCCGATTGCAACGGTGGTGCATTTTTCTGCCGTAAAATATCCTGCATTTTTTTCTAATCAGGTTTTTTTGGCGCTCGAAAATGCCTAACAGGATAGCGTCACGATTTTTAAAATATTGGTACAACGTGCCAACCGACACCCCTGCCAACTCGGCAACGTGAGTTGTTGTAATAGCGGGCTCCCCCTCTTTCTCCAGGATCAGGGTGGCGGCCTCTAGAATGGCATCAACCGTGGTGACGGAGCGTCCTTGGACGGGCTTTTTTCGGTAAACCTTTTCACTGCTCATACTTTTCTAAATACCCGGACGTTGGTCTACGAGTTTACCCATGTTTTTTTGTTGTCGCCAAGGGTGCCTCTTGGCAGCGTAGTGCTCGATGAAATGGAGCTTTTTCGTGTTTTCAGATAAGGAATAAATGTCTCTTCACACTTTTGCTGTGAAGGATTCAGAAAAGGCAAGCTGCCAAAGGTTAAAGCGTAGCGAGCGACGCCAGAATAAGGCGGGGGTCTTTGAAAAAGCGCAGTTCGAGTAAATGAGCGTTTTAACGCCGTATCGGCAAGTCTGGACTTTTATCAGCGGGCTTTCGCGCGTAGCGAGGGAAATCGAGACAAGGTGGAAGCCTCCGAAAAAGCACAGTTTACAGGTCGTAAATGAGCACTTTGAGTAAGGTCGCCAGAGCATAAAACGATGCAGGCGAAGGCGGGTCTGGTGAGTTGTTGAAGCGTAGCGAGCGACGCCAGAACAAGACGGGGGTCTTTGAAAAAGCGCAGTTTACACAGAGTAAATGAGCATTTTGAAAAGACCCCCAACGCGGTTATGGCGAGCGCAGTAGCTTCAAACCCGGGGAATTTGCTGGGTGATACAGTGAATATTCCCCCCCCCCAGCAGGATCTCCCGGGCATTCACCCCGGTAATGAGATACCCCGGAAAGAGGTCGGCCAGCTGCCCGGCTACTTGGTCGTCCTTGGCCGGGTCCAGTAGCGGAAACACCACCTGCTTGTTGGTGATAAGGAAGTTGGCGTAGGAGCCGGCCAGGCGAGCGCCGCCCATGCGGTTCATGCCGCCGGAGTCGTCGATGCCGCTGGCTTCTTCTTCGGTCAAATACAGCGGGCCCGGCATCGGCAGCTTGTGCACCACCAGGCGGCGCCCTTTGGCGTCGGTGGCTTCGCACAGGATGCGGTAGGCTTCCTGGGAGCTGTCATATTGCTCATCGGCCGGGTCGTCGCACCAGGTCATGGCCACCACGCCGGGGGCGATCACCTGCATCAGGTTGTCCACATGGCCGGTGGTTTCGTCCTGGAATACGCCGCGCGGCAACCAAATCACCTTCTCTACGTTGAGGTAGTGCTTGAGCAGCTGTTCCAGCTCGTCTTTACCCAGGCCTGGGTTGCGGCCGGGGCTCAGCAGGCACTCTTCGGTGGTGTAGAGGGTGCCTTCGCCGTCCACGTGGATGGCGCCACCTTCCATGACGATGGGCGCTTTATAGACGCTGTCACCGTAAATTTCGCAGACTTTACGGGCCACGGCGTTGTCGTTGTGCCAGGGGAAATACAGGCCATAGGTCAGGCCGCCCCAGGCGTTGAACTGCCAGTCGATACCGCGGCGCACGCCCATGTCGTTCACCACGTAGCTGGGGCCGGTGTCGCGCAGCCAGGCATCGTCGGTGCTCATCTCCACCACTCGGATCTGCGGCGGCAATTGGCGGCGGGCATTGGCGTATTGGCTGCTGGACACCACCATGGTTACCGGGGTGGTTTGGCTGATGGCACTGGCCACTTCGCTAAAGGCGCGCTGGGCAGGTTTGGCGCCAAAGCGCCAGTTGTCGGAGCGCTCCGGCCAGGCCATCCACACCCCTTCGTGGGGCTCGAATTCTGCCGGCATGCGAAAGCCGTCGGCGGCCGGCAGGGTGGCAATTTCAAAACTCATCAGTGCTCTACCTTGCCGTCCAGGGTCAGAAGGTTGCGGTACAAGCCGGGGCGGCGGTCGCGGAACAGGCCCCAGGCTTCGCGCTGGAAGCGAATTTTTTTCAGATCAAAGCTGTGCACCAGCACCGCTTCTTCATCGCGGCCGGCTTCTTCTACCTTGGCGCCGGTGTGGTCGCTGATAAAAGACGAGCCAAAGAAGCGAATTTCAGTGGGGGTGCGCACGCCCTTTTCCACGCCGATACGGTTGGAGGCAATCACCGGCATGCAGTTGGCGGCGGCGTGGCCTTGCATCACCCGCTGCCATTGGCCGGCGCTGTCCAGCTCGGGCTGGCTGGGCTCGGAGCCGATGGCGGTGGGGTAGAACAGCATTTCGGCGCCCATCAGTGCCATGGCGCGGGCCGCTTCTGGGAACCATTGGTCCCAGCAGATGGCGATGCCAATCTTGGCGTAGCGGGTGTTCCATACCTTAAAGCCGGTGTCGCCGGGGCTGAAGTAGTACTTCTCCAGGTAGCCGTCGCTGTCCGGAATATGGGCCTTGCGGTACACGTCCATCAGGCTGCCGTCGGCGTCGATCACCACCAGAGAGTTGTAACGGGCCACGCCGCTGCGCTCGAACCAGGAGAACGGGATAACCACTTCCAGTTCTTTGGCCAGCTGCTGCAGGCGTTTGACGGTGGTGTTTTCGTCCAGGCTGGTGGCCAGGGCATGGAAGTCTTCGTTCACTTCGATGCAGAAGTAGGGCAGCTCAAAGAGCTCCTGGATCAACACGATCTGCGCGCCTTTGGCGGCGGCCTGGCGCACCAGGGCTTCGGCCTTGGCAACGTTCGCTTCTTTATCCCAGCTGCAACTCATCTGGGTGGCGGCAACAACAACCTGATCCATAAAAGATTCCTTACGCAAAACACATCAAAGAGACAACTATAGAACCTGATACCGAACGAGCCCTGATGGGCCTGCCGACAGCAACGGCTGCTGGCGCCAAAAGGATAAAAGAAAGGCGCGTTTTATAGGGCCAGAAAAGAAGCCGGTCAAGCGCTATTTTTGCATTAAAAAAAGCCCCGTTATGGGGCTTTGTAAAGCTGCCTTTGCAGCGGCCATTTTTACTGGCCTGGCAGTGAGTTAGCTCGGGCTTTTGCCGGTAACAGAGGTGTTAATTACCCCGTCTTTTACCCGCACCCTAAGGGCGCTGCCCGCCTCAACCTTTTGGATGCTATCCACCACTTGGCCGTCCGCGCTTTGAGCGATGGCATAACCGCGCCCCAGTGTGGCCAGCGGGCTTACCAGATTGAGCTTGTCGATAAGCCGTAATTGCCCCTGGCGCTGGCGATACAAATAGCCCTTTAACTGCTGGCCAAGGGCCTGTTGCAGTTGTGCCAGTTGCTGCTGGTGCTGGGTAAGGCGCTTGCCCGGGTGCTGGTGGTTAAGGCGGGCGTCCAGTAGCCGCAGTGGCTGCTGCTGTTGAGCCACCAGCCTTGGCAGGGCGCGGCGTAGCCGCTCTTTTAGCTCGTCAAGCTTTTGGCTGTCGCGCTCAAGCTTGCGCTCGGGGGACTGGCGATAAAGGCGCTGGGCCAATGCCTCAAGGCGGGCCCCTTGCTGGCGCAGCTGGCTTTGCCCAAGCTGGCCAAGGCGCAGGGCAAGTTCGGCAAAGCGGTCTTTGATAAGCCCGGCCTGGCTTGATACCAGCTCGGCGGCGGCTGAGGGAGTAGGGGCGCGAAGGTCGGCCACAAAGTCGCTGATGGTCACATCGGTTTCGTGGCCCACGGCGCTTACTACCGGAATGGCGCTTTGGGCGATGGTGCGAGCCAGCTGCTCGTCGTTAAAGCTCCACAAGTCTTCCAGGCTGCCGCCGCCGCGGCCAAGGATCAGCACGTCCACCTCGGCCCGTTGGTTGGCGGCGATAAGCTGCTGGCAAAGCTGGGCGGCAGAGCGCTCACCCTGCACCTGGGCGGGGTAGAGCACCACTTCCAAAAAGGGTGCCCGGCGTTTTAGCACGTTCAAAATATCGTGTACGGCGGCGCCCGAGGGGGAGCTAATCACCCCGATGCGTTTGGGGTGGGCGGGCAGGGGGCGTTTGCGCTCATTGCCAAAGAGGCCTTCGGCGGCCAACTTCATCTTAAGGGCGTCAAACTGCTGCTTAAGCATGCCGTCACCGGCCGGCTCCATAAATTCCACCACCAACTGGTAGTTGCCGCGCGGCTCATACACTGTGGGGCGGGCCCGCACCAGCAGCTGCATGCCGTCTTGGGGGCGGAAGGTCACGCCGCTGTTTTTGCCCTTGAACATGGCGCAGGTAACCTGGGAGCGGTCGTCTTTAAGAGAGAAGTACCAGTGCCCCGAGCCATAGGCCTTGAAGTTAGACAGCTCGCCGCTCAGCCACACCAGGCCGAGGTTGTCTTCCAGCAAGTAGCGAACCTGGGTATTGAGTTGGGTTACCGAATAGATTTGGCGCATGGCCTGCCCCTTTAAAACTTTGGCGCAGTCTACCAGATGCAAAAACCATTTGCCCAAAGGCAAACTCGACGCTAGAATGCCGCGGCAACACCTATACCAGGTCCCTTCCACTTATCCATCGGTGAGGCTGTTGCCATGCTACGCGTTATCAAAGAAGCATTGACGTTCGACGACGTCCTCCTGCTCCCCGCACATTCCCAAGTACTGCCCAACACGGCCGACCTGCGCACCAAGCTGACGCGCAAAATCGAGCTGAACATCCCGATGGTTTCTGCAGCCATGGACACCGTAACTGAAGCTAACCTGGCCATTGCCCTGGCCCAGGAAGGCGGCATCGGTTTTATCCATAAAAACATGAGCATCGAGCAGCAGGCCGAAGAAGTGCGCAAGGTCAAACGCTACGTGGCCGGTATGGTTACCGACCCTGACTGCGTCTCTGCCGACCACACCATCACCGACGTGCTGCGCCTGACCGAAGAAAACGGCTATGCCGGTTTCCCGGTGGTGTCCAAGTCTGGCGAACTCGAAGGCATCATCACCGCCCGTGACGTGCGCTTTGTCACCGACCACGGCCGCAAGGTCTCTGAGGTGATGACTCCAAAAGAGAAACTGGTCACCGTCAAGGTGGGCACTGCCCGTGAAGAAGTGCAGCGCCTGATGCAGCAGCACCGGGTAGAAAAAGTGCTGGTGGTGGACGACAGCTTCCACCTCAAGGGCCTTATCACCGTTAAAGACTTCCAAAAAGCCGAGCGCAAACCCAACGCCTGTAAAGACGAGCGTGGCCGCCTGCGCGTCGGTGCCGCCGTTGGCGCTGGCGCCGGTAACGAAGAGCGCGTTGCCGCCCTGGTTGCCGCCGGTGTTGACGTACTGCTGATTGACTCTTCCCACGGCCACTCCGAAGGCGTATTGCAGCGTATCCGCGATACCCGCAAAGCCTTCCCCGAAGTGCAAATCATTGGTGGTAACGTGGCCACCGCCGCTGGCGCCCTGGCGCTGGTAGAAGCGGGCGTAGACGCCGTGAAAGTGGGCATTGGCCCTGGCTCCATCTGCACCACCCGTATCGTTACCGGTGTTGGCGTGCCGCAAATCACTGCTGTCTCTGACGCGGTAGAAGCCCTGGAAGGCACCGGTGTGCCGGTGATTGCCGACGGCGGCATTCGTTTTTCTGGCGACATCTGTAAAGCCATCGCCGCCGGCGCCCACTGCGTCATGGTTGGCGGCATGCTGGCCGGTACCGACGAAGCCCCCGGCGAGATTGAGCTCTACCAAGGCCGCGCCTTTAAATCCTACCGCGGCATGGGCTCCCTTGGCGCCATGACCAAAGGCTCAAGCGACCGTTACTTCCAGACCGACAACGCCGCCGACAAGCTGGTGCCAGAAGGCATCGAAGGGCGCGTACCTTACAAAGGCAAGGTCAAGGACATCATCCATCAGCAGATGGGTGGCCTGCGCTCCTCCATGGGTTTGACCGGTAACGGCACCATCGACGACATGCGCACCAAGGCGCAGTTTGTCAAAGTCACCAGCGCCGGTATGGGTGAGTCTCACGTCCACGACGTGACCATCACCAAAGAAGCCCCCAACTACCGCAGCTCCTAAGTTACGGCGCCGGCCTAGGCCGGCGCTTTTATTTTTATCGTTTTGACACACGCAGGGCCAAAATGACCAAGAACATCCACGAAAGCCGCATCCTTATCCTGGATTTCGGTTCCCAATACACCCAGCTTATCGCCCGCCGCATCCGTGAGATTGGCGTTTACTGCGAGCTGTGGGCCTGGGATGTGAGCGAAGAAGACATCCGCGAATTCGCCCCCAACGGCATCATCCTCTCCGGCGGCCCCGAGTCGGTGCACGAGGCAAACAGCCCGCGCGCCCCCGAGTATGTCTTTAACGCCGGTGTACCGGTGTTCGGCATCTGCTACGGCATGCAAACCATGGCCCATCAGCTGGGCGGCAGCGTTGAAGGCTCCATGGAGCGCGAATTTGGCTACGCCCAAATCGAGCTGCTGACCGACTCCAAGCTCACCCACGGCATCGAAGATGCCATTGGCGCCGAAGGTCGCGCCCTGCTGGACGTGTGGATGAGCCACGGCGACAAAGTCGTGGCTATCCCCGCAGGCTTTGAAACCGTCGCCAAAACCGACAACTGCCCGTTCGCCATCATGGCCAACGAGCAAAAGCGTTTTTACGGCGTGCAGTTCCACCCAGAAGTCACCCACACCCGCCAAGGCAAGCGCCTGCTCGAGCACTTCGTGCTGGACATCTGCGGCTGTGACGCCCTGTGGACGCCAAGCGCCATCATCGAAGACGCCGTGGCCCGCATCAAAGAACAAGTAGGCGACGACGAAGTCATTCTCGGCCTTAGCGGCGGTGTGGATTCGTCCGTGGTGGCCATGCTGGTGCACCGCGCCATCGGCGACAAGCTCACCTGCGTGTTCGTTGACAATGGCCTCTTGCGCCTCAACGAAGGCGAGCAAGTGATGGAGATGTTCGGCGACCACTTCGGCCTTAACATCATCAAAGCCGACGCCGAAGAGCGCTTCCTGTCCGCCCTTAAAGGCATCGACGAGCCAGAAGCCAAGCGCAAAACCATTGGCCGGGTGTTCGTGGAAGTGTTCGACGAATACGCCAAGAGCATGAAAAACGCCAAATGGCTGGCCCAGGGCACCATCTACCCCGATGTTATCGAGTCTGCCGCCTCCAAAACCGGCAAGGCCCATGTCATAAAATCCCACCACAACGTCGGCGGCCTGCCAGAAGACATGAAAATGGGCCTGGTCGAACCGCTGCGCGAGCTCTTTAAAGACGAAGTGCGCAAAATCGGCCTGGAGCTGGGCCTGCCCTACGACATGCTCTACCGCCACCCCTTCCCGGGGCCGGGCCTGGGCGTGCGGGTGCTGGGCGAAGTGAAAAAGGAATACTGCGACCTTCTTCGCCGCGCCGACGCCATCTTCATCGAAGAGCTGCACAAGGCCGATCTGTACCACAAAGTCAGCCAGGCCTTTGTGGTGTTCCTGCCGGTACGCTCTGTCGGCGTCATGGGCGATGGCCGTAAATACGACTGGGTTGTCAGCTTGCGCGCCGTTGAGACCATCGACTTTATGACCGCCCACTGGGCCCACCTGCCTTACGATCTGTTGGGTAAGGTCAGTAACCGCATCATCAATGAAATTGATGGCATCAGCCGCGTTGTTTACGACATTTCTGGTAAGCCGCCAGCGACCATTGAGTGGGAGTAATCCTGCCAATAAAAAACCCGCCGAAAGGCGGGTTTTTTATTGGGTGTGAGTTGTCAGTGTTTGGCATTTCTTTCGGGCTGTTTGAACGCTGGCGATTCCTTTATTTCCGGTAATACTCGGGCCGTCCTGGCCCTCGCCCTTACGGGCCATCGTCGCAGGCTCCGATGTTCAAATCTGTTCCTGACAGATTTGTCGCAGTGGCGGGCGAGGCACTTTGTTTTACTCGGACCATCCTTGGTCCTCGCACTCCGGGCTATCGTCGCTGCACTCCGATATTCAAAATTGCTCCCGGCAATTTTGTCGGCAAAAGTCAGCGGGGCTGCCCACCCAAAACCACCGCCCCGACGTTACGCGATGTCTTCGGGATACTTGGCTGTCAGCCTTCCCTGGCGGCTCATTCCAGCTCGCACGTCCTGTGCTCGCGCTCAGCAGCATCAAAGCAGCGCTTTGATGTGCAAGCTTCGCCCCGACGCGTACTCACCTGCACCTGGGCGGCCCCCTGCCATCCTGTCTCGGCTGTCTATCCACGTCAGTTCGCGGACAAGCCGCTCTCGTTCGCCAGCTAAAATCAGTCCGCTGGACTGATTTCTTAACGCGCTCACCCCGCCGCCTCAGTGCTGCACTTAACGGGCGGAAGAACGGGTGGCTTCGTTAGGGTTTTGATTTTATAGGGATTTAGAAGTGGGTGTCTTCTATTCTCTTATTATGGCTTTGATTTTATTGTGGTATCGGAGTGGATGCCCCATCTTATTGTTGTTGATGCTAATGTTCTTAGCCATTCCATTAAGCTTATCCCATTCGGGTTCTGTGTTTTTACTTACTGAATCTCAAGCAGGGGAAGGATATAAACCGGAACTTTATCAATCTGCGAATGTTTGCTTTAGAAATTCGCTTACTGAAACTGGATTACGCTCTATCAAGCTAGCTAAGTCATTAGATGGTTTATCGAAATATCCAGACTTCACTTGGCTCGCAAATCCCACCAATGCTTGTACTGCCACATCTGGAAACGAAGCATCCGTTAAACTCTTTATATAATCATCGGTTTTAGGAGATGAGAACGGAATGTCTTTCCCCGTAACCTTACTTAGCTCATCAATAATTTCACCAAAACTAACGGATTCAATCCCACCCAAATCGTAGGTTTTGAAATCATGGCCCTCAGAACATAGGATATTGGCTGTTGCTAAAGCCATATCGCTACGTGTCGCAAACGAGATCTTACCTTCTCCAACAGGCGCATGATACCCACTCTCTAAAACGTCTTGACCTAAGATTTGAGGGATAGACTCCATGTATGGAGCGTTTCGTAAAATGACATAATTTAACCCAGATTTTTTTAGCGCATATTCAGTCCATCCATGTAGGTCTTCTGACAAACGATTTTCATCAATGGCGGTGCTTCTTTGAGTGCTTGTGTAGATAACCTGTTTTACCTTGGCTGCTTGCGCGGCTTTGATGACATTTTCATGCAGCGTAAAATCGGTAAATGCTTCACCACTTGAAATAAAAAGCAATTTGTCGATGCCTTGAAATGCAGATACAAGGGAGTCATAGTCATTGTAACTACCAAATCTGATGTCTATCCCTCTATCCGATAAATCGTTCGTTTTCTCATTTTGGTTTCTTGCAAGTGCTGCAATACCATTTGAAGGCACATGTTTATTCAGTTCGTTAATCGTCGCGAAACCGAGTTGACCAGTTACACCTGTTACTAAAATCATTTTATCCTCACTATTTCTTCTTTATATTCATAATCTTAATTTGGTATTCATTCGGAAATGATGCAGCCAGTATCCCCACAGCTTCTTGCAGAAGGTATGTTATCTAGTTTTTCTTTTTCTAATACTGACTGGATGTAGTGTTTGAACTGCTCTTTTGAGTTAGCTCCTGATATCTCGTATCGATTATTGATGCGGTAATAAGGAACACTTTCAACCCCCATTTGTTGACCGTTTGAGATGTCATTCTCAACAATATTTTTGAATTGCTTATTGAGTAAGATACTTTTTACGGGTTGCTCGTCTAACCCTGCATCGACGGCTATGGCTATCAATCGGTCGATATCTGCAATATTCCATCCTTTAACAAATGCAGCTTCCATGAGTCGGTCAGAAACTGTGTTCTCAATCCCTTGAGTTTTGGCATAAGCAACCAAGCAATGGGCATCGAATGTATTCACCATCTGTACTCTATTCATATGAATAATGAGTCCTGACTGTTTGGCAGACTGCTCTATTTGCTTCGCTCTATCGCGAGCACTATCAAGATTCATCCCATATTTCAGAGCAACTTCGTAAATAGACTCTGGAGCGTCTTGTGTTGGGTTTGTTTGGTAGCTTCTATGCTCCTTGGTGAAGATTACGCCTAGCTCATTGAGAGCGTTAGTCATGTTCCACTCGCCAATGAAACACCAAGGACAAAGATAGTCTGACCAGATTTCCACGGTAATTGAGGGTTTATGGTCTGCCTGATTCGCTTCTTTATAGTTATCTTGGATCGTCATTGCTTGCTATCGCCTCATTAACACTTAAAATAAACAGATGTTCATTAATCAACATGTGTTGCTTATCTGAAAATTTACGAGACACCTGTAAGAAGTGCAATGGACAGGTTTTTCATTAATGTTGGTTAAGCAACACTAACCAAGAAAGTGTTGATAAAAAGTTTTTAAGGGTGAGTTGTGGATAGAAGAATTGAGCGAACACAGAAAGCCATTTTCAATGCATTGTTAGAACTTATGAATGAAAAAGAGTTTGATAAAATATCAATCAACGAAATCGCCCAAAGAGCCAATGTAAATCGTGGGACTATCTATTCCCATTACACGGACAAAAATGACCTGTTGAAAAAATACATCGCTAGCTGTATTGCTCCATTTCAACAAGAATGTTCAGCAGAAAGCCCAGAAGTGCTCATGCTGAACACATTTGAATACATCGAAGAAAATGTCGAAGTCTTTAAAACATTACTTATGAATGGTGGTGCTACATCATTCAAAGAGACGTTTCAGGAAATGGTATTTTCAGGCTTAACAAAAGAAAATCGAAATCATCACAATGAAGATTCAATTCCGCAAGAAATAAAGTACCATTTTGTCGCTTCTGCTATGACTGGAACCATTGAATGGTGGGTTAAAAGCCCAACACGTTACAAACCAACGATTATGGTTGAACATATTCTGCACCTTCTGAACAAGTTGCGATGACTACTAACTGACTCTTTTTCTCATAGCAGATATGATTAGATTAATTTGGGGACAGTTGACCTTTTGCTGGCACATTGTCGACTGTACGAAAAACAGAATGGGACAAAAGTGTGTATGGGGTTTAGCGTCAGTACCGCTTACTCTGACTCGGTATTGAGGTAGTGTTACTTGGTCGACGATTTACTCGGCTTTAAGCCCGGAGTGTTTCTTGGAATTTTTTTGTTGTCACGTCGACGTTGATCTGGTTTGCCAGTCGACTTGGCTATTTATTGGTCCTGGTTTCAAACCCATAATTTTATCCTTGTTTATAATGAGGTTATTCCTCTCTGTACACTAATTTATCAATGCTAATGGTTTTCAAGATGTGTATGAAAATAATCTAAAAATACGCTTAAGGTTCCTTGCTGATAACTCATTTTTTGATACGCTATCCAAAATGTACAGCGACAAGTTGGAGATATCAGTTGGATAGAGTTGCATCGCGCCCGCTTACTGCTGAAGAGAAACAAAAGCTTCGTCGTGACATGGCAGAATCCTCTGCTTGGGCCAAAGCGAACTAAAACGTCGACGAGCCACAAAAAATCAAAAAATTATGCGCATGGTATCGATGATGGTATTGAGAAAATCAACATTTCTAACTAACTGTTATATAAGTTTATTTTATTCTCATTGATATTCGAGTGGGAGTAATCCTACCAATAAAAAAACCGCCGAAAGGCGGGTTTTTTATTGGGGAGAAGGGCGGGTTTGGGTGTTCTTTTTGGGGTTGGTTTATCGTGGTTGGTTCCTTTATAAGCAGGGGGGCGCCCCTGCACGCGCCCTACTTTTGAGGCCAAAAGTAGGCAAAAGCCTCGCCCATGTTTACTCAGACCATCCATGGTCTTCGCCCTTCGGGCCATCGCAAGCGATGTTCAAACCTGTTTCATACAGGTTTGTCGCTTAATCTTCGTCTCTGGTCGTTCCCTGGCCACCGGTTCATACGCGCTCCCGGCACGTATTCACCTGCCTCGACGTCCTGTCTCGGCTGTCCATCCACTCCCGCCGTCTCAGCGCTTCACTTAACGGGCTCCTGGGTCTCACCAGCAGGACTTTAGAGGTTTTTAAAAGTCGCAGCTTCGTTGCATTACTGGCAAGCAAATGATTCTTAACGAAGTCCCATTGACTCCAAAAGCTGATGGACAAGGTTTCCAACTGCATCATTAACAGCATCTCCGGTAGACCGCCGGTGACGATTGGGTGTGAGTGAAATCCCTCCAATAAAAAAACCGCCGAAAGGCGGGTTTTTTATTCATAGCGCAGCGATCGCGACTTTGCGTGGCAGCCATTTATATTTAACGCCTAAAGAGGTTCACCCTTATTTCACCAGTGAAGTAGCTCTCACTCCATGATGAAATGATATTTTTAGAATCTAACCATTCTACCAACTGCTTATTTTCGGGACTGTTCTTAAGTCTCGGAGTCATGTACCCCGTTTTTATTTCTGAATATGGCGGCGGCAGGTTAGCCAGTAACTGACGTACTTCGTCATTTGTAATAAGAGTATGGAACTTATTTAAGAGTGAGATCTGTGTCGCTATTGGTCTAGCATGTGTTATCAGATCCAGTGCGATGTCCCCATCAACGCCGGATATATTGGCATCAGTGTCGCTAATAATTTTACCTATAAGTGCTGCCCGCTCCGGATTGCTCTCTAACGCTCTTAGATCCATTAGCTCGACTATCCTGATTTTAGCGACATTATCAATATCAGATTGAAGAAGCGCCTCTCGGAAGTCATCGTCGAGTTCAAACTTGTCAGGATTTGCTAAATATAAGTCGATATTTTTTGCGACGAATAGAACCTGCAGTTCCCAGTTGTCTGCGACTGCGTCAAGACTATCCTCAGAGAATGTAAGTTTTCTTTCATCTATCAGAATTCGAAGCTTGGTTGGTTCGAATTCTTTTGGTGGACTATTGAATGCATTCGGTAAGGCATGAACATATTCTCTATAAGCGGCATCAGACAGCGAGCCGGCATTGAAGAGGAATTGACGCAGCTTAAGTGCATCCTGTTCTCTCGGTATGGGATGTTGCAGAATGGCCGCTCGGACATCATCGCTATCAAGGTATCCGGCCAAACTTTCCTTCTTGAACCCTTCGCCTTCCATAAAAGCAAGACAGTTTACCCAGGTTGGTTCGATCACATTTAGCTCAAACAGCATGGCGTGTAATTTTTCTGGCACATCCTCTAGGGCTGGAAGTTGGGTTGTTTGCCGTTCAAGAAACTCCTGAAGATTATTAATATTAAGATTATCGTGGCGAAGCACAGCGAGAATGGTAGGCGCATCTTCCTTTGAGTTATCTGGATGCTCTGAAAGGATATCTTGTAGGTAGATATCGAAATCACGCTCAACTCGCTCAGTCAAATTTAAGTTATTGGTTGAACGGATCGTCGTATAGTTCATAGAACGGAGCGACTCGAGGTCAGTCTCTCCCAATATCGCTTGAAAGATATACTCTAGATTCCCCATCGTTAGTTTATAGAGTCCCTTCTCGAACATAGCATGTACAATATCAGAGTGATCTTTTATTGCAGCTAGGTTTTCCACCTCAAAATCTAGGCACGTAAGGCGTTCCGGTGCTAGTCCGGGTGAACTCACCAAAATTTCAGGAAGGGTCATCGAAACAAACTCCGGTAATTCCTCAAAATCTCTTGCGAGTTTTTTAAGTAAATCTTCCGGTAGATTCGCGACCAGTTGAGTGGCGTGGGAGATATTGTTGGGGCTGGCAATAGCAGTTGGAACTAGACCTTTCCAGTTGTTTGCTAATTCCGATAGTAGTTCTCTAACACAGAGACCGCCGGTGTAATAAGCATCGAAGAACTCCTCACAGTTCTTGAACTCGGATGAGATGTATTCAAATAATTTTCGATTTTTATCAAGATAACGGTTCCGATCGCTTAGGAGACCATCTACGATCCTGATGTTCAATACATAGCTTTGCTGAAAGTCTTCATTTCGCATTGCGGCGATGACTTCCTTTGGATTGTCGATCGGAAAACTCGGCTCCGGCGTGATGAATGCCCGTATCTGAATCAGAAACTTGTTATCATTAGGTGACAATCTGCCTGAGTGAAAGAGCGATGTGTATTGATAGTAGGTATCGTCGAGATATCCTTCTAGGATCAGAAAACGTGCAAGCTCCCCATTTTTCTCGAACTCTTCAAAAAGATCCCGTGCGTGGTCCTCTTTCAGACGTAATAACTCGTTGAGCTTGGTTGTGCGTAGTTCTGCGAGCTTTCTTCTTAGATCATGTACTTGGCGTAAGCTCTTTTTCTTATTTTCGGATGTCTTGTTTTCTATTTCATTCTTGCGTTGATGATAGGATTTCTGAGAGTTTATTTCGCTTTGAATGCTTGAAATGTTGACCTGCTTTTGGTGGCCATGGATGATACTGTAGGTCATATGTGAAGACGTGATCAGCTGATCGAACTTATCGTGCTTGGCCAGCTGTGAAAGGGGTATCCAAGATGTCCCATCAAAATAAACGCTGATAACGTTGGCTGGAAGCTTCTCAATCAGGGCCATAGCGTAAATTTGACGTAACTCCTTCAGGTCCGAAGGAGTCTGTCGTCCGGCGATCTCAATCTTTTTTTCAAGCTCTGCAATCTCAGCTTTATAATGGGTCTCACCATTTTCAATAAGCTCCTCTTTACGAATTAATATCTCGGCGAGATTGCCCTCTCCGCGGTGCAGTAGCTCAAAGTCTCTTGGATATACGTTTTTATAGATCAAAACCGCGAGAAGCTTATTGGCGTCGAGTAAGGTCTCTCCATCAGTTTCTAAATTAGCCACATAGATAGCGTATTCATTGAAGATATTCTGAATCAACCGCAGATCATTTAAATAGCGAGAAACTTCTCTTAAAAATTGCCGATCTAGGCGCCCATCAAGCTCAAGTCTCGTTCCCTGTTTTAATACCATATCGATCGAATTCGATGTATTTATGATAGGAATGACAGGAACGATGAACTCGAAGAACTTGGTTCGCTCTGTGTTCACAAACATGTCGTCGCGCAGCGCGTAGAGAAATCTTATGATGCGTTTCACGCCAATATTTTTATTCACGAGGCTGTTGATTTCACGCAGCGTGATGAATATCTCTGGATTATTAAATCGGTCTAGATCCTCAATGATGACAAGGTCGTATTTGGTTTTTTGGAAAAAATAGATTATTTCATCTAGGTGACGGTTCAGTATCGATGATTGATCATCATTTGCAGGTTTTATCTCAACGTCTTTTAACGATATACTTTTAAGTGATAGACCGAAACTCGCGACATAAAAATGATGCAGTATTGTCCAGAGAAATATTGCTGCAATTAGTGAAATTCCCAAATCTTTCCAATTGCTGAGAGAAATTGGAAGGAAGTAATATCCACTAAATATGTTGTCTTGCTGAACGAAAACATACCAAAACGACAATATTCCAATAGTGATATAGAGTGACTTGAAGATAGACCAAACACTGGGTGACTGAATTCTCTTAAACCGAGATAGTGGAAGCTTATCTGCATCGGCGCCATACAACATCTGCTGAAGAATACTTCTCTCTATCTCTTGACGGTTCACCTCATCAATATCCTTATTGGTATCGGGAACGAATGATGCGAGAGATATGTGAAGGACAGGTCGACGATACTTCTTCAAAAAGGATTGAATTATGCTGCTTTTTCCTGAACCATAAGGTCCCGTCAGAGCAATGTTGGAGACTTTGGGATCCTCTGTTGCAAACTGGAGAGCATCAGAATATACGCCCGCCTTATCAGCTTTATCAGTAGCCGCAAGGTTGACGTACTTTGACTTGGTGACGGGAGAGCGACCTATGTTCTCTAGAAAATCCGAGATCAAGGCTGTTTTTTTTGAAAGCCAGTTTGCTATGGCAATAATTGATTTTTTCATTTTTTATCAATGTGATTTTAGGTTTTGTTAAGTATCCAGACCCTCGTTTGAGGGCATTTTTGTATAACTCAGCAAGTGTCTTTTTAGATTGGATCATCTTGCAAAAAATAAGCTGCCTGGGGCTTATTACATCCTTTGAATGTGCCGTCAGTAACCATTTAGGACTCACACTGCAACCCTAAAAATATCGAGAGGAACAGGGGCTGAGTGCCAAAGTCCGAAGTGGTGGCTGTAATAGTGGCAAGGTACAGCTTGCTTTCTGTTGGCGACGGCAATGTGTGCCGTATTACAGCCCAACCCCTCTTTTGCCGCCGTAAGCGCTAAACGCCTGACGCTGTCATCGATACAATTGCAGGTGAGGGCATATGGCTTCTGCCATTCTGGTGTCTGGCTTTTTTCAATCATCGCCAGCTCAATGGCCTTCGCTTCTCGAGGCTTATCCAACTTTACCGATGCCATTAAGCCCCAAAAGGTTAGGGCCGTTATCAGCAGGGCGCTGAGTAGGATAAGGGTGCGGGTGAGTGCTGCTTTCATGGCCGTCCTTGGGGTGGCGTGCTGCTGTTTACCTTATCAGTAAATACCCCATAAATATCAACCCTCCTTAAGGGGTAAGGCGCGTTTGGCCACAGGCGAACGCGGCTTTGCTGTTACTTCCCTTCAATCGCTGCCAACACCTGCTGGGCCCTTTTTGAGAGCGGCCATTGGGCGCGGTGGATAAGCCAGAGTTTGTCTGTTACCTGGGCGCTAAGGGGCATCACCTGAATGTGCTCTTGGCGGGGAAAGGCTTGGCGGGCAAAGCGGGGCAGCACGGTAAAGCCAAGGCCTCTGGCTACCGGTTCGAGGATAAGGCTTATCTGGTTGATAAAACCATGACAGGGCAGGGCGGCGGGGCCTGGGCTGCCGGGAAAGGCCCTTGCCAGCAGCCGGGTGGCCATGGCTTTGCCGTCGGGGTGGTCGATAAAACCAAGGGCCTTTAGCCCCTGCCAATCGCTGACGGTTACGCCCTTGGGCAATACCAGCTCCAGGGGTTCTTCGGCAAAAAGGCGGGCCGCGATTTGCGGGCTATCGGGCTTTTGGGTCACCAGGCCCAGCTCGAAGCGGTTGTCCAGTACGGCGGCAAGCACCTCGGTATCGGGGGCGAAGCGGTAGTGGATATGGCAGCCGGGGTGTTGTTGTTGCCAGTCCAAGAGTTTTGGGTAGAGATAAAGGCCAATGCTGCCGGGGCTGATGAGGGTCAGCTCGCCGCTGGCTGCCGGATCGTCCGCCAGGCGGTGGGCTAAGAGGGCGTCGGCCTGCACCAAGGTTTGGTGGTAATCCAAAAGCGCAAGGCCCGCCGGGGTCAGCTCTACCCGGCGCGGGTGGCGCACCAATAGCGGCCCCAGTTGGTTTTCCAGGTGCTTGATATGCTGGCTGACGGCGGCCTGGGTGAGGTTCAGCACTTCTGCGCTGCGGGTAAAGGTGCCCTCGGCCGCCAGGGTGGCAAAGGAGCGGAGCCATTGGGGATTAATCATTAGGATATTTTATAAAAACCATAAGTTGGCCTTGGTTTTTATTATACCTATTGAGCCTTAGGCTGGTGCTCCTCAAACCAAGGAGCCGTTATGCAAACCTATCCACGCAGCTTTTCCCATATTGGCCTGTCGGTGACAGACCTAGACGCCGCCGTGAAGTTCTACACCGAGGTACTGGGCTGGTACCTCATCATGCCCCCCACCACCATCACTGAAGACGACAGCGCCATTGGTGTGATGTGCACCGATGTATTCGGCGCCGGTTGGCAGTCTTTTCGCATCGCCCACCTTTCTACCGGCGACCGTGTTGGGGTGGAGATCTTCGAATTCCGGGGTGCCGAGAAGCCGCAAAACAACTTCGAGTATTGGAAAACCGGCGTCTTTCACTTTTGCGTGCAAGACCCTGACGTAGAAGGCCTGGCCGCCAAAATTGTCGCCGCCGGCGGTAAGCAACGTATGCCGGTGCGCGAATACTTCCCCGGCGAAAAGCCCTACCGCATGGTGTATATGGAAGACCCCTTCGGCAATATCCTCGAGATTTACAGCCACAGCTACGAGCTTACCTACAGCGCCGGTGCCTACAGCTAACCCCAGCCGCCTGCGGGCGGCTTTTCCTTTTTTATTCTTCTATTTGAGTGAAAACACCTTTCACTGCCGGTGGCTTTAGCCGGGGCTGGCCGCCGTGGTTAAATGGCCGGCTGCTATACCCTGGCCGCCTTGGCCGGGCCGCGTTTTTTGCGTAAGAGGAATGGAATGTGAGTACCCCCAACCACCGCGCCGAGGGCGATTCCCGGTTGCCGCTGCTGGCTCTTGCCATGGGCGCTTTTGGCATAGGCACCACCGAGTTCTCGCCCATGGGCCTGCTGCCGCAAATTGCCGATGGGGTAGGGGTGTCTATTCCCACCGCCGGTATGCTGATCAGCGCCTACGCCGCCGGGGTGATGGTGGGCGCGCCGTTTATGACCCTCTTTATGAGCCGCTTTGGCAAGCGCCCAGCGCTTATCCTGCTGATGGCCATTTTCACCCTTGGCAATATCATCAGTGCCCTGGCCCCCGATTACCTCTCGTTGCTGGCCGGGCGCATCATCACCAGCCTTAACCACGGCGCCTTCTTTGGCTTGGGGGCGGTGGTGGCCGCCAATCTGGTGCCGGCCAATAAAAGGGCCAGCGCCGTGGCCACCATGTTTATGGGGCTCACCATCGCCAATATTGGCGGGGTGCCGGCTGCCACCTGGATAGGCCAGCACCTGGGCTGGCGCCTAGCTTTTGTGATCTCCGCAGGCCTTGGGGTGCTGACCATGCTGGCGCTACGTTTTGCCTTACCTATGGGCCGCCCCGGGCAAAAGCCCGATATTAAAGCCGAGCTTCAAGTGCTGACCCGCCCGGCCGTGCTCACCGCCCTTGCCACCACCGTGATGGGGGCCGGGGCCATGTTCACCCTCTACACCTACATCGCCCCGGTGCTGGCCACCCTCACCGGCACTGGCGACAGCTTTGTGGCAGTGGTGCTGGTGCTTATTGGTGTTGGCTTTACCCTTGGCAATATCGTCAGCGGCCGCCTGGCCGACTGGTCGTTAACCGGCGCTGCGGCAATCTTCTTTATTGCCCTGGTCGCGCTGATGCTGCTCACCCCGGTTTTGGTAACCAGCAAGGTTAGCGCCATGGTGTTCTTTGTGCTGTGGGGCGCCGCCTCTTTTGGGATTGCGCCGCCGGTGCAAATCCAGGTGATGCAGGTAGCCGCCAAGGCGCCGGGGCTGGCTTCGTCGGTCAATATCGGTGCCTTTAACCTGGGTAATGCCTTAGGCGCTGCCCTTGGGGGCGCCGTTATCAAGCAGGGCCTCGGCTACGCCATGGTGCCCATCGCCGGCGGCCTTTGCGCCCTGTTGGGCCTGGGCCTGGTGGCCCTAAGCCACCGCCACGCCAAAGCCGCCGCGCCAGCGCTGGAATAAAGAAAGCCGCCCTTGAGGCGGCTTTTTTGTGGCTGTTACTCAAATGGTTTGCCCGCCGGAAACTTCAATGCGTTGGGCGTTTACCCAACTGGCATTGTTATCCAGCAAGGCTGCTACAGCGCCACCAATATCTTGCGGCAACCCCACTCGCCCTAAGGCGGTCATGGCGGAAAACTCCTCATTTAGTGCCGGGGTATCACGTACAACACCACCGCCAAAATCGGTTTCAATAGCACCTGGTGCTAGGGTATTTACCCTTATTCCACGCGGCCCCAATTCACGGGCCATATAGAGAGTCAGAGCCTCAACGGCGGTTTTCATAATGGCGTAAGCCGCAAAGCCAGGGTATGTAATTCGGGTAAGCCCTGACGAGATGTTCAGCACTCGGCCACCGTCACGCATCAATGGCAGCAGCTTTTGCGAGAGGAAAAAGGGGGCTTTGATGTGCTCGTTCATCATCTGCATAAATTGGGCTTCGCTGGTTTCCATTAAAGACGCGTAGACACCTGTGCCAGCATTGTTGATGAGGTAATCAAAATCGCTGCGCCCGAATACGCTACCTAAGGTGTCTTTAATTTTGGTTGTAAAAGTGTCGAAGGTGTCAGTGCGCTGAATATCCAGTTGTAGGGCCGTGGCTTTACGGCCTTTGGCTGTAATTTCATTTACCACGGCTAGCGCTTCCTGATCTTTGCTGTGATAGGTCAGGATGATGTCCCGACCCTGCTCTGCAAGGTTAAGGGCCATGCTTTTTCCCAGTCCGCGGCTGCCGCCGGTAATAATGGCAATCTTGGTCATGATGATGTCTCCATGAGGAACACCGGAGGCGGGTGCCTCGGTACGGGGAAGATCCTAAGGTTCAAGTCATCAACACTGAATGCCTGTCTGGCTGATTTTTATGCCTAATCCTATGGGGTTACGCTTCGGTTTTTTGCTTTTAAGTGCATTTTGAAAGCAGTAAAGTGCCCAAAGTTACGATGGTGGTGGTTTTGCTTGAAACAAAAACAGCTGGTTACCCAGTGCGTGAAGCACACACTGCAAGAAGGTGAAAACGCCACGGCCATTGCCGGGGTAAGCCTCTTTAAGGCTTATTCGGGTGAGACACCTTTGCCCAGTGTCTATGAACCCTGTCTTTGCTTTATCGCACAAGGGCGCAAGCAAGTAATGCTGGGCGATGCCATATACAACTTCCAAAGCGGGCAGTATCTTGCCGTATCGGTAGATGTGCCCATGGTCAATTTGATAACCCTGGCAACCCTCGAAAAGCCCTATTTGCTGGTTAAAGTTGACCTGCAGGCTGCGTTGTTAACTGAGCTATTGGAACAAGCAGCTCTGTTGGCAGACCCAGCAGCAAGACCCGCCCGTGGCGTATTCACGGGTTATGTTGATGCGCAGACGCAAGACGCTCTGCTGCGGCTGGTGACACTATTGGATACGCCAAGAGATGTACTGGTACTGGCACAGCAAACCCTGCGTGAACTTCTATATCGCGTGCTCTGTGCTGAAGGTGGCGCTCAAATAGCCTCGCTGTCGCTACAGGACAGCATCGCAGGCCGTATTGCCAAGGCAATACGGCAGATCCGCGGGCATTTTGCCGAATCCTTACCGGTCGAAGAGCTGGCTCAGCTGGCTGGAATGAGCATCTCAACCTTTCATGCTCACTTTAAAACCGTTACCGCCATGAGCCCGAGGCAATACCAAAAATCCCTGCGCCTTATTGAGGCGCGGCGCCTGATGTTGGCGGAAGGCCACGACGTTGCTACAACTGCCTGGCAGGTTGGTTACGAAAGCCCTTCCCAATTTAGCCGCGAATATGCCCGCATGTTTGGTAACCCTCCTGCACGTGATATCAATCGGTTACGTAGAACTGGTGATAATTGATTTACGAGTAGAATGAGCGTGCCGTTATCAAGCTGGGCCTCGGCTACGCCATGGTGCCCATCGCCGGCGGCCTTTGCGCCCTGTTGGGCCTGGGCCTGGTGGCCCTAAGCCACCGCCACGCCAAAGCCGCCACGCCAGCGCTGGAATAAAGAAAGCCGCCCTTGAGGCGGCTTTTTTGTGGCGGCTAAATACAGCATCAAGTCGTGCTTTTAATCGACGCGCAAGACGATTTTCCCTTGAATATGGCCCTTGGCAGCGCGCTCATGGGCCGAAGCGGCGTCGGCCAATGGGTAAACAGAGTCGATAACCGTTTTGATGGTGCCGTCATTCAGTAGCTGGGCCAGAGTGCGCAGCTGGCCGCCGTGCGAGCGCACCTGGGTGGCGGATACGCTAATGTGGCGCGCTTGGGCTTTCTCGTAGGCGTTAAAGCCAAGGGGGTAGGCCAGAAATAATGCGCCACCGGGTGTGATGCATTGCAAAAATCCCTCGGCTTGCTGGCCTCCAACGGTGTCCATTACCAAATCCACGTCGCTGACCTGCTCCGCTGCGTTGGTCTGGGTGTAATCAATGACTTCATCAGCACCGAGGGTATTGAGCAGTGCCTGGTGCCGAGCGGAAGCAACGGCGATGACATGGGCGCCTTGCCATTTAGCCAGTTGCACCGCGAAGTGGCCAACGCCACCGGCAGCACCGTTAACCAGCACCCGCTTCCCTTTTAGCGGTAAAGGCACATGAGGGTGGCTTTGAAAGGGGTTGGTTTCGTTATGGCCCAGCTCAATCAAAAATTGCCAGGTTGTGAGCAATGACATTGGGGCTGCGGCCGCTTCAATGTGGCTAAGCCGGGCCGGTTTTAAGGCCACCTGGTCGGCGGGGATCGTCACATAATCGGCATAGCCGCAGCTTTCGCCCAGCATCCCTTCCGGAAACCGGACCATGGCATACACCTCGTCACCGCTGGCAAGGCCCTGCACATCGCTGGCCACCGCTTCTATCACCCCTGAGACATCGCTACCCAAGATCAGCGGAAATTGCACTGTTGGCTGCCATTGTGGCGGCAGGTCCTTAAAACCCTCTCTGAGGTACCAGTCTGGTGGGTTTACCCCGGCGGCATGAACGCGAACAAGCACCTCGCCTTGTTGCAGTGTGGGCAAGGGAGCCTGTTCGTAAGTTAAGACTTGGGGGCCGCCGAAGCGGTGCTGGCGAATCGCCTTCATCATGTTGCTCATCACGGTATCCTCATCGATCGTCAGGGAATGACAGGCTACCGCTTGTGACGTAAGTTTATAATTGTCTGTAAACTCATCTTAATTGTGCCCCTATGGAACATATTGCTCTTGAGCGTTTGACCGGGCTTATCGCCTTTGCCAAAGCGGGGGCTTTGGGCAGCTATTCTGCGGCGGCTCGTTCACTGTCGGTGACGCCATCGGCGGTAAGTAAAAGCGTGCAGCGGCTGGAAAAGCAGCTCGGTGTGGCACTTTTTACCCGTACCACCCGCTCTTTGGTGTTAACCCCTGAAGGGCAAGAGTTGCATCAGCGGGCGCTGCGTTTGTTGTCCGCGGCCGAGGATATTGAACAGGCTGCCAGCACCCTGCGAGCGGAACCTTCCGGCGTGTTGCGCATTGCGGCGCCGATGCCGCTGGGGATCCACCTGCTGGCACCGGCCTTACCGGTTTTTCGCAAGCGCTACCCGGGGGTCACTCTGGACTTGCGGTTAAATGACCAGTTTGTGGATATGGTTGAACACGGCATTGATGTGGCTCTGCGGATAGGCGATTTGGCCGATTCCAGGCTGCTATCTCGCCGTATGGCTAAACAGCGACTGTGTTGCTATGCCACACCTGCCTATCTGGCTGAGCGCGGCACGCCAAGCCACCCTGACCAATTGCCGGAACATGATCTGATTAATCTGCGTTTTCAAAGCTCAGGGCAGATGCTGCGCTGGCCCTTCCGGCTTGGCGGTAAAACGGTGGAGTGGCACCCGCAAGCACAGATCATTGTTGATTCCAGTGATGCCTTGCTCGCCGCGTTGTTAGCGGGCGCAGGCATAGGCTTGACCTCACAACTGCTTGCCCAGCCCTATATCAACCAGGGGGCCTTGGTACCAGTATTGGCCCCCTTTATGGTGGAAAACCGTGTTATCACCGCTGTTTGGCCCCAAAGCCGCCGTGCCAACCCCGCAGTGCGTGCTTTCTTGGATTTTCTGCCAACCTTGTTTGATAAAGAACCGCCGGTTAAAAGCGGCAGCTAATCGTTACTGGAATAAAGAAAGCCGCCCTTGAGGCGGCTTTTTTGTGGTCAAGGCTCAGGCCTTGGGGGCCGGGCCTTTGATGGCGGTGACGAAGTCGTCCGGGTGCAGGTACTTGGCGTAGGCTGCTTGCACGTCTTTGGCGCTCAGCTGGTAGTAGGCCTTGGCGGCGGCTTCGGTGGCGTCAAGGGGTTTACCCTGCATTGAGAGGCTCAGTAACTGGCCGGCGATGCTGCCAAAGCTGGCTTCGCCCAAAGGAATTTGGCGCAGCAAGATGCCCTTGGCTTGTTTGAGCTCCCCTTCGCTGACCGGCGCGCGTTGCATGGCTTTAAGGTCTTTTATCACCAGGGCGCGAGCTTGTAGGGCTTTGTCTGGGTCGCTGCCGTATTGCACGCTGTAGCTGCCCCGGTTTTTATCTAAATCAAAGCCCGAGGCCACGGTGTACACCAGGCCGTTTTTCTCCCGCAAATCTTTGACAAAGCGCGAGGCGTAAAAGCCGCCGCCCAGCACTTCGTTCCCCAGATTCAGGGCTAAGCGGGCCGGGTTGTCTTCGGTTACCGCCACGTTTTGCACCAGTTGCACGCTGTCTTGCACGGCGGCGCTGTCTGGGGTGGTGAACTGGCTGGCCTTGTTGAGCGGCACTGCCGGGTAGTCCACCTTGGGCTTGGTGCCCTTGGCCTGCCAGGCACCGAAGTACTTGCTCACTACCGCCTTGGCTTCTTCTGGGGTGACGTTACCCACGATCACCAGGGTGGTCATGTCGGGGCGGAAGGTGGAGGCGTAGTAATCCTTCACATCGCTGTAGTGCAGCCCCATCACCGATTTTGGTGTGGCGTGGCGCAGGCTCGGGTCGTGCTTGGGATAAAGGGCCTCGCCCAGTTGCTGGCTGCTGAGAAAATCGGGCGACTGCAAGGCGCCGGCAACGCTGCCTGCCTCCTGGCGCTGCACTATGGCAAAGGCCTGTTCGGGCAGGGCAGGGCTAAGCTCGTTTTCAGCCAATAGCTTCATGCCCTCGGCAAAGTGCGCGGCGGGTAGCGATAGCCCAAAGCGACTGCCGGCCGAGGCGCGGGCGGAGATGGCGTCCAGGGCTTGTTGGTATTGCAGGCGGCCAAGGCGCTGGGTGCCGAAGTTAAAGAGGCTGTCCAGCACATCGGCCACCCCTTCCTGGCCGCTCTTGGCTTGCAAGTCTTCATTGGTGCGGATGGCGCCGCTCACCACTACGGTGTCGCTGACGGTTTCGGGCTGCACTATGACGCGCAACCCGTTGGCCAGGGTGAAGTCCACCGGGTGCAGGTTGGACTTGGGAATGTGCAAGGTGGCAAAGCGTTCTTGTGCCCATTTGGGCAGGGTAACGGCGCTGTCGGGGGTGCTGTTAAAGCTCTCGGCGCCGCCAAAGCCTTTGCTGGCCACCGGTTTGCCGGAGCTTTGCGGGGTCAGGGTGGCGGTAACGGTTTGGTCTGCCTTAAAGGTGCGTTTGGCCAGGGCATTAACCTCGGCCGGGGTTACCGCTTCGATGGCGCGGGCGATGTCTTGGGGGGATTGTAGCCCTTGCTGCACCAGGGCGTCAGACCAGCTGTTGGCAAGGCCGTCTACCGAGTTTTTGGCAAATTCGAGGCTGGCGATGGCGCTTTGTTTGGCAGCGCTCACCAGGGCCGGGTCGATACCTTTGCTGGCAGCTGTGGCCAGGATGTCGCCCATGTGGGCGTCGATGTTCTGGCTATTGCCGCCTTTGGGGAAGATACCAATGGCATAGCCGATGCCGCCGTGGGGCAGAAAGTCGGCGCTAAAGCCGCCGGCAAGGGCGGTGCCGTCCATGCCCATGCCGTAAAGGGCGGCGCGCTGGGAGCCCAAAGCATCACTTAGCACCAGGGCGGTGGCGTAGTCTTTGTCTTGAAGGCCCGGCAGGCGAAAGGCGCGAATTTGGTAGCCGTAGGGGGTGTCAGTATCCAAGGCAATATGGCGGGCCTTGACCGGCGCAAAGGCAAAGCCGGGTTTCGTTGGCAAGGCGTGGCCGGGAATGGGGCCAAACAGCTTTTTCACCTCGGCCAGGGTCTGGGTAGGGTCCACATCCCCGGCAATCACCAGCACCGCGTTATTGGGCACATACCAGGTGTCGTGAAAGTGCTTGAGGTCGCCAGCGGTGGTTTTGTCAAAGCTGTCGCGGGTGCCAAGGGGCGTGTGCTGGTAGGGGGTGCCGGCAAAGAGCGATTGGCGAATACCGGTCAGGGCTTTAAACACCGGGCTTGAGAGGTCGCGCGACACTTCCTGCTCGATGGCGCCGCGCTCGTTCTTCCACTCCGAGGCTTTCATGTCCACCCCGGCCATGCGGATGGCGTGGATGCGAAGCGCCACGTCTAAATCCCCTTTGGGCACGGTGAAGTAATAGCGGGTGGAGTCTTCACGGGTTTCGGCGTTGAAGTGGCCGCCCATATTGGCCGCCAGGGCTGAGATTTGGTCTTTATTAAGGCCCGGGCTGCCGCGAAACATCATGTGCTCAACGGCGTGGGCGGTGCCGGGAAAGCCCGCCGGCACTTCATTGCCGCCAGCCAGATAATTGACCTGGGTGGTCACCACCGGCGCCAGTTTGTCTTCCACTATTACCACTTTCAGGCCGTTGGCGAGGGTGGCGCGGGTGACTTGCGGCGCCGGGGCACTTTGGGCGTGGCTAAGGGGGGCGAGAAGGGCCAGTGCCATGGCCAGGGGTAAGTGCTTGCTCATCAATCCATCCTTCTTCTGGGGAAAGCCAAAGAGAAAAAGAGGGCGACCTCAGGGATGGGACAACAGCCAGGCGGCTCTGGCATGTTTCAATTATTTTGCAAACTGTAAGGGGATGTGTCGGTGCAAAAAAGCCGCCCGGTGGGCGGCTTGGTCAGTCTTGGCAGCTGTAGCGGAAATTACCGTTGAGCTTTTTGGGCAGCACCAGGGTGCTAAGGCCGGCGCTGGCCGCCTCCTGGCACAGCTCGCTCCTGGCGCTGGCATCGCTTACGTACTGGCTGTTGTACTCGATGTTGAACACCGGTTTGTTGGCGTTAACGAAGGGGGTGAGGTAGTCGCATTCGCCATAGTTGAAACACTGCTCGTTGATGGCGAAATCCATGTAATCCACCAAGTCTGTTACTTGGTTGAGGTCATTTTTCAGGCCCACGCTCAGCCCCAGTTCGTGGGCGCTGTTGGCCAGCCAGCGGTTGTATTGCAGCTGGTCGTTGTAACCGAGGTTAAAGCCGGTGCTGTGCTGGTAGCCGTCTACGTTGTCTGGGTCTACCCCGTCGCAGCCCTTGGTTTGGGCCAGCTCAAGCCGCGCCTGCATTACCGCCTGTACCGTGCTGGAGGTAATGTCCAGCCAGTATTCCCCGGGCCAGCCGTCTACCTCGTAGCCGTAATCGTCGGCGGCGAACTGGGAGGCGTCTTCGCGCCAGTCTTCAAAGGTGCCGGCAGAGAAATAGCAAATGACCCGCGCCCCTTGCTGATGGAGCTGCTGGATAAGGGCGGTGGAGGAATCAAACAGGTCGATGTCGTACAGGGCCACGTCATAGCTGGTGTTAACGGTGCCGGTTAGCTGGATTTGCCAGTCGTCTCCCACCTGGGGCTGATACCAGTCGCCGGTGACCGGCGCCGGGGTTTGCGGATCTGGCGTGGGTGTCGTTGGGGTTTGTGGCGTGCTGGCGGTGCTTTCCCCGCCGCCGCCTCCGCAGGCACAGAGCAATAACGAACACAAAAGCAGGGGGACAAGGGATAAGCGCATGGGGTACTGCCGGTAATAAGCCACTGCCACGGATCATAATGCAGGGCCGTTATAACGCCAGTACCCGCTGCGGATAAAACCTGAATTTTCAGATAACAAGCGGTCTGTGGCCGGCGCACCGGCCACAGAGGGCTCAGCCCTGGGTACAAAAGCCGTCCTGGCAGTTGGCCATGGCCGCTTGCAAGGCGGCGGTCAGGGTCGCCTGAGACTGGGCGCCGCTGATGAGCTGCTCGCCAATCTCAAAGAGCGGCACACCGCTGACACCGGCATCGGTCACCGCATCCTCAAAGGCCCTGACTTCCCCTTTACCCTGGTTGCTGGCTAAAAACACCAGCACCTCGGCGCGGTCCAGCCCCACTTTTTCGCCAAGCTCTGCCAGCACCGCGCTGTCGCCGATATCCAAACCTTGCTCAAAGTAACCGGCAAAGATGGCGTCTGCCATGGGCTGGGCCAGGCCGTGCTGGTCTGCCAGCCACATCAGCCGGTGGGCCTTGAAGGTGTTAGGGGTTTTGTCGATGGCGTCGTAATCGAACGCGACATCGTCATGTTCGGCGGCTTTGACGGTGCCCTGGTCGAGCATCTGGCTGTATTGCCAGCTGCCGAACTTGTTGGCGCGGTAGCTGCGCCGGTCAAGGCCGGCTTCGGGCATGGCCGGGTTCAGCTCAAACGGCTGCCAGACAATGTCCACCTCGCTGCCGGCCGGCAGGCTTGCAATGGCTTTGGCCAGGCGGCGTTCGCCGATAAGGCACCAGGGGCAGATAAAGTCTGAGGTCACTTTCACTGTTACTTTCATGGCAAACCTCCAATCGTTGATGGCGCCATGGTGAGCCGGGCTTGCCCCGTTGTGAATGCTGTGTTTCCCGGTAGCTGCGTTGCGCCTGGCGCAATAGCCGGCCGGGTATAGGCGCTTGGGGAAGCAGAGATTTGTGGGCGTTGCGAAAAGTGCAATGCAGCAGCGCGGGCCAGGGCGATGATCCCGCTTTGGGGTGGTCATACAGTGTGAACCAACCTCAAGGTCAGGAGACAGCCATGAACAGTCCCGTTGTAAAAAGCCCCCGCGCTATCGTTGTGGGCGGCTCCCTGGGTGGGCTCTTTAGTGCCAACCTGCTGCGCCAGCTTGGCTGGGAAGTGGACGTATACGAGCGCTCCGCCCACCAGCTCGACAGCCGGGGCGGCGGCTTGGTTCTGCAGCCCGAAGTGGTGGAAGTGTTCCAGCGCCTGGGCACCGGCATCGACCGTGACCAACTGGGGGTTCGCTCCGAGAACCGCCTGGTGATCAATCCCGACGGCCAGCTGGCCAGCAAGTATTACGCGCCCCAAACCCAAACCTCCTGGGCCCTGGTCTACAGCACCTTGCGCCAGTGGCTGGGGGCTGAGCGTTACCATCAAGGCAAAAGTCTGAGCCGCATCGAGCAGCAGCCAGATGGGGTGACCGCCTTTTTTGAGGACGGCAGCAGCGACAGCGCTGATTTACTGATCGGCGCCGACGGCGGCAACTCCATGGTGCGGCGCCTGCTGTGGCCCGAGGCCGAGGTGCACTACGCCGGGTATTTTGTCTGGCGGGGCCTTATCCCCGAAACCGCCATGTCGCCCCTTGCCAAAAAGATGCTCCATGGCGACTTTGCCTTTGCCAACAACACCGGCTCCCATGCCCTGGGTTACCTGGTGCCAGGGCTTAAAAACGACTTGCGTGAAGGCCACCGCCTGTACAACTGGGTTTGGTACCGGCTGGCTGACGAGGCGCTGCTGGCCGATATCATGACCGACGTGGACGGCCGCCAGCGGGGCTACTTTATCCCCGAAGGCAAGCTTGCCCCCAAATGGTTGCCCCATATTCACGCCGAGGCCGAGGCCATGTTGCCGCAAGCCTTTGTGGATGTGATTAAGGCCACCCCCGAGCCCTTTGCCCAGGCCATTCGCGACCTCGCGGTCGACTCCACGGTCTCGGGCCGGGTGGTACTGCTGGGCGACGCCGCCGCCATTCCCCGCCCTCATACCGGCTACGGCAGCGGTAAAGCTGCCGCCAACGCCCTGGCCCTTGCCGATGCGCTAGAGAGCTACCCGGGGGATATCGACCTGGCTCTGGCCCGCTGGCAACCGGGGCAGGTGTCTTTGGGCAAATCGGTGATGAACTACGGCATCGACTTGGGCGATCCCTTGATGTTCAACCGCCCGGCCCGCCGTTACGGCTGATCTTGCCTGAATGTGACGCACTGTCTCAAATGCCCGCTCCGGGGCCAAGGTGCCCCGGGTTTTAGCCTCCAACCCTTTATTTATAAAGGAAAATGCCCCTTTGCCTTAGGGGCATTTGAGGTATCGCCTTTGCGGTAACAGTGATTTGCAGCTCGGTTGGTTGACTCCACCTCGGCCAGGGTTTCTTATGGCGCCATGTGTACCGTTGTCATACTCCGACGTCCGGGCCATGCATGGCCGTTGCTTATCGCAGGCAACAGAGACGAAATGAACAGCCGCCCCTGGCGAGAGCCCGGGCGCTATTGGGCTGAGCAGCCCCAGGTGGTTGCCGGGCAGGATCTCACTGCCGGTGGCACCTGGCAGGGCCTTAATGATTGCGGCCTGGTGGCCACTATCCTCAACCGTGCCGGCACCTTGGGCCCACAAGAGGGCAAACTCTCCCGTGGTGAGCTGCCGCTGCTGGCGCTGGCTCACCGTGACGCCACAAGCGCGGCCGAGGCGATTTCCGGGCTCGATGCGCGCCAATACCGGCCCTTTAACATGCTGCTGGCCGATGCCCGCCACGCCTTCTGGGTGGCCAATAAGGGCGAGGGCTGCATGTTGGTGCAAGCGGTGCCAGAGGGGCTATCTATGCTCACCGCCCACGACCTTAACGACACCCGGCAAAGTCCGCGCATGGCGGTAAACCTGCCGCGCTTTAAAGCCGCCGAGGTGCCAGACCCAAGCTTTGGCGACTGGCGGGCCTGGAGTGAGCTGCTGGCCTTTACCGGCGAGCGGCCCCCGAACGCCGAGCGCTTTGATATTCGCCCCGATGCCATGCAAATCAGCAGCAACATCGGCTTTGAAACCGTTTCATCGTCCCTCATCGCCATCCCTGGCGACCGTCACAAAAAGGCCCAGTGGCTCTTTAACGGTGGCCAAGGCTACCGGCCCGTGTTGGGCTAATTTTCCTGTGAAGCCGGTGCTTGTCGCCGGCCTTTTTTTGCTTGCGGGTTCTCAAATGTGATCATAAATTCCCATATGTGATTATTTGAGGTGGACATGGAACAACAACTCGCCGAGCGCCTGCGCGCCCTTCGCCAACAACAGGGCTGGACTTTAGACCAACTGGCAGGCCACAGCGGCATCAGCCGCGCCACCTTATCGCGGATGGAAAAAGCCGAGGTCAGCCCCACCACGGCGGTACTGGCCAAGCTTTGCGCCGTTTATCACCTCACCCTCACCCAGCTGATGATGCTGGTAGAAGCCGGGCAAACCCAGGCGCTGGTGCGGCGTGAGCAGCAAGTGGTGTGGCGCGATGAGTCCCTGGGTTTTACCCGCCAAAGCGTGTCGCCGCCCGACCCGCATCTGGGCTGCGAAGTGCTGGCCTGCACCTTGCGCGCCGGGGCCCGCATTCATTACGAGCAGCCCAGCCGTCCCGGCCTTGAGCACCACCTGGTGCTGCAACAGGGCCAACTGGCGCTTTGTATCGACGACACCGCCTATCAGCTACAGGCGGGGGATTGCCTGCGCTACAAGACCTTTGGCGCCAGCAGCTTTCATGTGCCTGGCAATGACGATGCCCATTACCTGCTGGTGCTGCTTTAAGGAGAACCGGGATGATCGCTGAAGTACAAGCCTCGCACTTTGCGCGCCTGGCGCCGGGGCTCGCTACATTGCTGCAAGATTGCGTGGCAGACGGCGCCTCCATCGGCTTTATCGCCCCTTTTAGCGCGCAAGACGCCAGCCAGTATTGGCAGCACAAGATGGCCGGTAAACTTGGCCAGCCGCGCTTTTCGCTGTGGGTTGTTGAGGTGGCAGGAGAGGTGGTGGCCACGGTGCAACTGGACGCCCAAACCCCCGCCAACCAACGGCACCGGGGAGAAGTGGCCAAGCTGATGGTCAGCCCTCGCTATCGCCGCCAGGGGCTGGCCCGGCAATTGCTGGCGGCGTTGGAAGAAAAGGCCCGCCAGTGGCAACTGACCCTCCTTACCCTCGACACCCGCACCGGTGACAAGGCCGAGCCGCTTTATCTTGCCATGGGCTACCAGGTGGCCGGGTGTATTCCTGGCTTTGCCCTCAGCGTTGACGGCAGCCGCCTGGACGCCACCACCCTGATGTACAAAGGCATCTAACAAACAAACCTTGGCAGCCATAGGGGGCAGTGGTAAAGATGTTCTTTTGTTCAAGGAAAGGACAGCACATTGATCTCTAACCGCTTTTTGGCAGCCACCCTGCTTGGCGCCCTGGCCCTCGGCGGCTGCGCCGTCAAGGTGACCCCCCGCAGCATGGTCTACCAGGACAAAACCCCCATCGCCCTTGCGGTACCGGCCGATACAGTGGCCGGCGCGGTTATCGCGCCGCTTAACCTTGGCACCCCCGATGGCGCCAAGCTTGCCGGTATCGAGATGACCGTCAAAGGCGCCAAGGCCAATGTGGTGTTCTATGCCGGCAACGGCATGACGATTAACAAAGCCAAAGGGATCTTGGCCCACTTTGCCAAAGTGCCGGTAAACCTGGTCTGGTTTGACTATCGCGGCAGTGGCGCCAGCAGCCAAGGTGGTGAGCTCAGTGTCGACAACCTCAAAGGCGACGCCCTGGCGGTGTTTGACTTAGCCCGCCAGCGCCTGCCCCAAGGGCTGCCGGTGCTGGTAAACGGCCTGTCCATGGGAACCTTGCTGGCCCCTTATGTTGCCAGTGAGCGCCAGGTAGACGGCATCGTGCTGGACGGCGCCATCGAAAGCGTACCGACCCTGGTGGATAACATGGTGAGCTGGTGGAACAAACCCTTTGTGACGGTCACCGTCGCCCCGCAAATGGCGGCGCTGGACAACAAGGCCGTTCTTAAAACCCTGCACCAACCCATTCTCTTTTTGGAAGGGGAAGACGACACCACCACGCCTCCTGCAATGACCCAGCGCCTTTATGAGGCAAGCGCCGCCAAGGTTAAAATTCTCACCTTGCTGCCGGACATCGGCCACGGAAAGCCCATGACCACCGACCGGGCGGTGAGTGATTACCAGCAGTTTATTGCCGACCTTGGCAGCTAAAAAAACCGGGCATCGCCCGGTTTTTTTATGGTTAGCGGTCAACCGCCGGGCGGCTGATGGCGGTGTCGTAGAGTTGCCAGTGCAGCTGCTGGTCGGTGGCGCCGGGCACGTTGTTAACCCTTTTGAGCACCACATTGCCTTTGGCCTTGCCGTTGCTGCCGTCTTTATAGTGGATGGCCAGGCTCACCGGCAGGGTGATGTAAATGCTGCCGGCGGCGCCTTCGGTTTGCGGCTCGCCGGTAAAGCTCACCTCAATGGCGCTGATATTGGCGTTGTCTTGCTGGAAGTTGATAAAGCTCTGGCGCGGGTGCTCCCAAAAGCCAAAGGCCAGTTTTAAATCTTGGCTGGCAATGGCCTGGTAGTAGGTTTGCACCAGGGCTTCGGCGGCCTCGGGGCTGCCGGGCGCCGGTTGCATCTGGGCCGCTTTGGGGGCGGCGTTATCGGTTGCGGCGTTTTCCTGGCCACAGCCTGCCAGCAGCAGGCCAAGGCCTAAAACCATCAATGCACGCATGAGCACGTCCTGTTGTGAAGGGAATTAACGGTCAAAAAGTTCGGGGTTTAAAAAGGGCGCCATGGCTAAGGTCAGGGCCAGCTCGTACGTGCTTTGGCGGGTGGCCAAGTCGCGGGTCAACAGCCCAATGGCGCCGCCTTTTTGCTTGATGTTGGTGGTGCCAAACAGCTTGTCGATAAGGGGGCCCAGTTCTTCGCCTTGCTTGAGGCCCTCAAAGAGCACCGGTGGCAGAGGCAGGTTGGCGCTGCGGCCTACCGAACGGCGGCGGTTGTCGGCGATCACCACCACGGCAAAGGTGGCGGGGCCATCTTCAAACTCATCCACGCCCCCTTCCATGGCCAAGTAATAATCGGCCTCGGTTTGCTGTTGGCACCAGGCTACCCGGTTGATGGCGCCAAGGCGGGTGTCGGCCTCGGTCATGGGCTGGTCCGGCACCCCGGACGGGGCGCTAAGGCCCACGCAATCAATGGCCTGGCCTGGGAAAAACGGCGCCAGGGCGGCTTTGGCGGCGGCAACCTTGACCGGGTTGGTGGAGCCGACCACCAGTTTCAGGGGTTGAGTCATGGAGGGTCCTTCAATCAAAAGCCCGGCCAGTTTACCGTAATTGCCGCGCCTCAGTTAGCCAGCTCTGGCAAGAAGCTAATGTCCATCCAGTACTGGCGCGGGTTGCCGGGGGCGATACGCACGGTAACGTTGTCGCGGTCCAGGTATTCGAGGGGGTCAAACCAGATGTACTCGCTTTGGAACACGAACACCTGCTTGCTGGCCGGGTCTTGCCACTGGGCTTTGATCACAAAGGGCTGGGTGTCGTTGTAGCTAAAGGCGGCTTTTTCTACCGAGGTGATAGTGGCCTCAACCTGCTGGCCGCTGGCTTTAAGCCATGCCTGGCGGCGCTTTTTAATCAGCGTATAAAGCGTGCGGCCAAGGCCGATGGCGCTAAAGCACAGGCCCATGATGGCAAGGATAAGGCTGGCGCCCCACAGCGAGAAAAAGCCGTTGATACGAGCCTTGCCTGGGCGCTCTGGCCTGTATAACACCTCAACCTGCTCGCCGGTGTGGTAAGAGGGCGGGTTGGCGCCGGAGCTGGAGGTAAAGCGGTGGCTTTGGCCGTCTAGGCTACGAAACACCACCTGCGGGAAATAGGTGGTGCCGTCACTGTCGCGGTGAGCTTCCAGCTCCACCACCTCGCCCTGGGCTGTGGCCGCGCTATCGAGAAACTGCACCGTGCTGTAGAGGGTGGCGCCGGCCCCCAGCAGCAGCGCGATTCCGATAAGGGTAAAGACTTTAAAAACGCATCCTGGACCTGACATCTGCATGGCCATTCCTTAGCTGTCAAAAAAGGGCTGGCACCTTAACACGCTGGCAGTGGGCGGGCAGTAAAATGCGGGTAAACGCCAACATTCATCCTTGAAGGCACAAAAAAGCCCGCCATCTGGCGGGCCTTTTTAATGGAAGGCTCAGTAGCCGACGGCCGCGCCTTGTGGGCGGCGAGCATCGTTGGCGCCGTAGTAGAAGCCTTCGCGCACCTTGCCGGAGACGGCGGCGTCGCTGACGTTGGAGTCCTTGGCGTTTTTCACCCCAGGCAGGCCCACCATAATGGCCTCGGCAGCGCCCCAGGGCGGCTGAACAATCATCTTGTAGCCGCGGCCTTCAAGGATTTTCAGGGTGTCGGGCGACAGGCCTCGGGTTTCATAGAACACCGCATCGGGCAGCCATTGCTGGTGGATGCGCGGCGCGTTCACCGCTTCTTGGATATTCATGCCGTAATCAATCACGTTCATCACCGTATTGAGGGTGATGGTGATGATCCGCGAGCCGCCAGGGGAGCCCACCACCATAAAGGTTTTGCCGTCTTTGGTGATGATGCTGGGGGCCATGGAGGACAGCGGCCGCTTGCCGGGGGCGATGGCATTGGCCTTGCCCTGCACCAGGCCGAACATATTGGTGGCGCCCACCTTGGAGGTGAAATCGTCCATCTCGTCGTTCATCCAGAACCCGGCGCCCGGCGCCATCACCCCGCCGCCAAAGCGGCCATTGATGGTGTAGGTGGTGGACACGGCGTTACCGGCCTTGTCTATCACCGAGTAGTGGGTGGTCTGGGGCTTTTCATGGGGCGGCACTCCGGCGGCCAGTTCGGAGGAGGGAGTGGCCTTGACCGGGTCGATTTTGGCGCGGATCTGGGCGGCGTAGTCTTTGCTCAGGAGCTTATCCATGGGAATGCTCACAAAATCCGGGTCCCCCAGCAGGCTGTTGCGGTCCACATAGGCGTGGCGCATGGCTTCTACCGTGTAATGCACCGCGTCTGCCGAGCCATAGCCCATGGCTTTGAGGTCGTAGCCTTCGAGGATGTTGAGGATTTCACACATGGTGGTGCCGCCGGAGCTGGGCGGTGGCGCCGAGATAAAGTCGTAACCGCGGTAGCTGCAGCGCACCGGGGCACGTTCTTTGGCCTGGTAGTTGGCAAAGTCTTTGGCGGTCAGGTAGCCGCCGCCGGCCTTGGCGGCCTTTTCGATGGCTTCGGGGATCTTGCCTTTATAAAAGGCGTCGGGGCCTTTTTGGGCAATGGCTTCCAGGGTGTTCGCCAGGGCCTTTTGCACCAGCCGGTCGCCCGGTTGCAGCGGGCTGCCGTCGGGGCGCAGGAAGATGGCCTTAGCCTGCTTATCGCCGCGCATCTTGCCAAGGCTGGTGTCGATAACGTCGGTGTCGCCCCGGGTAAGGATAAAACCGTCACGGGCCAGGCGAATGGCCGGGGCCATGATCTGGGCGCGGGTCAGCTTACCTGAGCCGTATTTGGTGAGGGCCATTTCCATGCCCCGCACTGTACCGGGCACCCCGGCCGAGCCCCAGCCCAGGGTGCTGGCGTGGGGAATGAGGTTACCGTTTTTGTCCTGATACATGGTGGCGCTGGCTGCCGCCGGCGCCATCTCGCGAAAGTCGATAAAGGTGTCGGTGCCGTCTTTAAGGTGCAAGGTCATAAAGCCGCCGCCGCCGATGTTGCCGCAGCAGGGGTTGACCACCGCTTGGGCATAACCCACCGCCACCGCCGCATCTACCGCGTTGCCGCCCATTTTGAGGATCTCAACCCCGGCCTCGGAGGCAAAGCGCTGGGACGACACCACCATGCCGTTTTTGGCTTCAACCGGCGGCAAGGAGGCGGCAAAGCTGGTTAAGGGCAGGGTCAGGCTAAGGGCCAGTAAAGGGCTCGCCAGAAGGGCGCGTCTAACAAGGGGCATAACGGCTCGGCTCCGCAAGTGGTTGAAATATTGTTGTCATCCTTTTTGTTATATCGAACTCAGCCGCTGATGTGAACGCCAAGCTGCAAGGGCAAGGTTCAGAACAGACTGTTACCTTGTGGCTATACCCCGCGGCGCGCATGCTGTGGCCACAAAAACAGGAGGAATGATGAACATTGGATTTATCGGTCTTGGCACCATGGGTAAGGCCATGGCCTGCAACCTGGTAAAAGCCGGCTTTAGCGTCAAGGTGTGGAACCGTTCCCAAGCGCCGGTAGAGGCCCTGGTGGCGCTAGGCGCCAAAAGCGCCCAGAGCCCTGCCGACTTTGGCGATGTCGAAGTGCTTATCTCCATGCTGGCCGACGACGCCACAGTGCAGCAGGTGCTGGTGGACGACGGCGCCATTGCCAGCCTAAAAACCGGTGCTTTGCACATCAACATGGCCACGGTATCGCTCAAGCTGGCCGAGAGCCTTGATGCCCAGCATCAGCAGCAGGGCCTTGGCTATATCGGTGCGCCAGTATTGGGCCGGGTGGAAGTGGCCGAAGCGGGCAAGCTTAATATCCTGGCGGCGGGCAAGGCGGCGCTTTTAGAAAAGGCCGAGCCGCTGTTTGCGGTGCTAGGGGCCAAAACCTGGGTCTTTGGTGAGGCGCCGGCCCAGGCCAACGTGGTGAAACTGGCCGCCAACTTTTGCCTGGCCAGCGCCATTGAAACCATGGGCGAGGCCTCGGCGTTGGTGCGCGGCCACGGCGGCAGCGGCCAGGCATTTTTGGATATGCTCACCAATACCGTCTTTGCGGCCCCGGCTTACAAAACCTACGGCAACCTCATTGCCAATGAGCAGTACCAGCCTGCGGGCTTCAAGCTCAGCCTGGGCCTTAAAGATGTGCGCCTGGCGCTGGAAGCGGGTGAGGCCGGTAAGGTGCCTATGCCCTTTGCCAGCACCATGAAGGACAACTTTCTCGATGCCATGGCCCATGGCGATGGCGAGTTGGACTGGGCGGCCCTGGCCACCGTTGCCGCGCGCCGGGCTGGCCTTAGCTGAGCGGGTGAATTTCTTTGACGATGGCCAGCCAAGCCCGGGCGGCTGGCGATAAAAAGGCGTCGCGGCGCCAGATCATCGCCATGTCCCACTGGGTTTGCGGCTCGTCCAGCAGCACCCTTGCCACCCGTGGGTGAGGGCGCTGCTCGGCCATGCGCCGGGGCAAGAAGCTCACCCCCATGCCGGCGGCCACCAGTTCGGTAATAAAGTCGATTTGGCTGCTGCGGGCAGCTACCAGCGGCGCAAAACCGCGCCGCCTGGCAGCGCTCATCAAGATGCGGTTTAACGAAAAGCTCGCCTCAAAAAGGATAAAGGGCGTGTCTTTAAGCTCGTCCAGCGACACCGAGTCCTGGTCGGCCCTTGGGTGGTCAACCGGCAGCATCGCCACCAGCGGCTCGCTGCACACCATCTGGGTTTCAAAGGGCTCCGGGGCCGGCAGCAAGATGGCGCCAAGCTCGATATCGCCGTTTTGCAGCATCTCTTGCAGCCGGTCGCTGCCTTGCTCCACCAGCCGCACATCCACCCCCGGGTAGCGCTTTTTGTAGCGGGCAAACACCGGCGCATACAAGGTGCTGCTGCCGATGGGGGGCAGCCCCAATTGCAGGCTGCCGCGTTTCAGGCCACGCAGCTCGTCAAGCTCGGCTTGTAAGTCTTCGCGCTCGGCCAGCATCCTCAGCGCCCGCTGGTACACCACCTCTCCGGCGCTGGTCAGGCGGCTTTTGGGGCCGCTTCTATCCAGCAGCACCATGCCCACTTCGTCTTCCAGCTGTTTTACCGCTTTGCTGATGGTGGGCTGGGTGGCGTAGAGCTTTTTGGCGGCCTGAGAAAAACCGCCTTGGCGCACCACTTCCAGGAACGCTCGCAGGTTTTTGAATTCCATAACTATTCCAATTTGGAATCCGGTGGATTCTATCAATTCATTTTTAACATGTTTTGGCCCGCAGTAAGCTTGCTGTCAAGGAGAAACGCCATGACCGCTCAATACCTGCGCCACCGTTTTCGTTACGGTTTTCAGCAAAGCCGCCTGTTGCAGGTAGGGCTTATTTTCGGGTTTTACCTGTTGGGCCAAGCCCTGGTGAGTCTGACCGGGCTGCCGGTGACCGGCGGCATTGCCGGCATGGTGCTGGTATTGCTGCTGCTGGGCAGCCGGCTGATGAGTCTCGCCTCCATGCGCCGTGGCGCCGACTGGTACCTGGCGCAGATGCTGCTGTTCTTTGTGCCGGCGGTGCTGGCCATTACCGATCACCACGAACTGCTGGGGGTGCTGGGCCTCAAGGTGGTGGTGGTTATCCTCGGCAGCACCCTGGCGGTGGTGGGCGTCACTGCCCTGGTGATGGACCTTTGCCTGCGCCTAAGAGGCCACGATGCTCAGTAACCCTATAGTGCAAGGCCTGTTCTGGTCTGCCGTTACCATCTGCTTTTACCTGCTGGCCAAACGCATTCATGGCCGCTGGCGCCACGGTTTGTTGACGCCGCTACTGCTGACCCCGCTGCTGCTGCTGTTGCCAGTCTTGCTGCTGCACGAAAGCTACCAGGATTACATTCGCGGTACCGGCTGGCTGCTGGCACTGCTGGGCCCTACCACGGTGGCTTTTGCGGTGCCGATTTATGAGCAGCGGGCCGTTATCCGCAAGCACTGGCCGGTGCTGGCAGTAGGGGCGGTGGCCGGTAGCCTGACCGCCATTGCCTCAAGCTATGCCCTGGCCAGCGCCCTGGGTCTTGATGGCCAGCTGCGCCTTAGCCTGCTGCCCCGTTCCATCAGTACCCCCTTTGCCATGGCCATGTCCGGCGATATCGGCGGTATTCCCGACCTTACCGCGGTATTTGTGGTGATAACTGGGGTTACCGGCGGCATTCTCGGCGAGGTGCTGCTGCTGCGCCTTAGAGTGCGCTCCTCTCTTGCCAAGGGCGCCGCCATGGGCATGGGCGCCCACGGGGTGGGCACCGCCAAGGCCCAGGAGCTTGGCCGGGAGGAGGGCTCCTTTGCCGGTTTGGTGATGGTGCTGGTGGGGCTGCTGAATGTGTTGGCAGCGCCGCTACTGAGTTGGTGTTTGCATTGAAAAAGGCGCCGTTAGGCGCCTTTTTTATTGTGGCCCGGTGCCGCCGTCTACCTCACTACCCAGGCCCGAGGCAGGCTCCGGGCTGTAGAGGTAGGGCGGGGTAAACACCGTGGCACCGCTGTCGCGGTATTGGTCGGTGGCAGACACCCCTGTGTAGGTGTTACCCGCCGCGCTGAAGTAGCCCGAGCCTTGGTTCCAATGCGGCTTGGCACTGTTCTCGAAGTAGTTATTTTGCAGCAAAACTTGGGCGCCGTGGTCGGCGCCGACGGCAAAGTAGGTAATGTTCTTCCAGTAGTTGTTAAAGAGGTGCACCTGGCTGGAGGCGCCGTCAATTTTGGGGTTGCGGCCAGCGGCGCGGTCCCAGAAGTTGTGGTGGAAGGTCACCTGGGAGTCGTCCACCAGGTTGGTGTACCAGTGCTGGTTGGCGCACACCTGGGGGTTGTAGCCATAGAAGCGGTTCCAGCTCAGGGTGACGTTGCGGCTGTTGACCATATCGACAAAGCCGTCGCTGATCTTGTTAAAGGCCACATGGTCAATCCAGATATGGCTGCTGCCATCAAGGCTGATGCCGTCGCCAGCTTCTACCAGAGCCGGGTTGATGTCCTCGATGGTGAGGTTGCGGATGATGACATTGCGGGCGCCGCCGAGGTTAAAGCTGCCGCCAATCACCCGGGCGCCGCTGCCAAGGCCCACCAGGGTTTTGTTGGAACGCACGGTGAGGGTGGTTTCGTTGCGCACCACGTTCACGGTGTTGTTATTGGGGCTACCCAGCTCGCTGCAACTTTGGCTGCCCACCGGCACCCGGTACCAGGTTTTACCTGGGTCGTTCCACTGCGCGCAATCAAGAGGGCAGGCCGCCACGGTGCGGTTGGCCGAGTGGCAGTTGATGGTGGTGTTGTCTGGGATTTGAATGACCGCCGCCGAACTTGAGCCAAGGGCCGAGGCCAGGGCGCTGCAACTGGTTACGGTAATGGCGCTGGCGTTGCCGCCGCCAGTGGTGGTGGCCAGGCCATCGCTGCCACTGATGGCGGCAAAACCTACCGGGGAGCTGGCGCTGCCACTCCCGCTCCCGCCACAGCTGCCGTTCACCGGGTTGATATACCAGCGCTGAGAGCTGATACCGGCGTCGCTGTTTTGGTAAACGTTGGACACATTAGTGGCCCCGGCCACGGTCACCGACTTGCCGGTAAGTTTGGAGACAATATTAAAGCCGCCGCTGCTGGAGGCTTTGAGCTGCCATTGCTGGTTGTTGCCGCTCCAGTTGTCAAAGACGATGATGTTGGCGCCGTCCGAGCTGGAGGAATTGAGCACATCCAAGACCTGGCTGTTATAGGCCGACTGGATGCTCCAGTAGCCGTTGCCCAGATCGTTGAAATAAAACTGTTGGTTAGTGCCGCCCCAATACTCATAGGTAATGACATTGGGGGCGCCGCTGGTATCTGAGGTGTTAACGTCCAGCGCCAGGCCTGAGCCACGGTTGATAACGCTATAGAGCTGGCCCGATACCGGCATCTGGTTGCAGTTGTCGGCTAGGGCCGCCTGGCTTACCAGCGCCAGCAGGGTGCAGGCCAGTGTCAGCCAGCCCTTGGGGGTAAAAAACCTGTACATGATGCGATCCTCTAGGGGGAAGTCAGGCCCTTGCAGGCCACCGGCATCGTTTGGTTGCACCGTGTTGTGGGGTGGGCAGGCACCCTGATGTTGTTTGGGGCAGACTGCCTGTTGGCGCCTTGTGCTACAACTGCCCAAAAGCACAGGCCAGCCAGGCAGGTGGATAAACTCAAGCTTATTAATCTTTAAAAACAAAAGCTTGTTGTTGAGTGCCGGGAGGGTGCTGGACTATAACTAAGGCTTGGCCCCTCGCAATGCAAAGGAGTATGTCATGGCTAAAGCCCCCCAAAGCACCGACCCGCAGGACACCGCCCATAGTGCCGTCGAACAGGCCGCCGCCAAGGCCCATGCCGCTATCGACAAGGCCGCCAGCGCCGCCGGCAGCGGTGAAGAAAAGCTGCATCACATGGCCGATGAAATGCGCGCCCAGGCCGAGCACATCGCCGACGCCGCCAAAGAGCGCTCCAAGGAGCTGACCGAGGTGGTGTGCGAATACACCCGCGAGCACCCCATCAAAACCCTCGGCATCGCCTTTTTGGCCGGCGCCCTGGTGGCGTCCTTGGTTCGCCGCGGATGAGCGAACCCTCGCCCGGCCCCGATGAGCCGGGAGACATCGAGCGCTTAAAGGCCCTGGCCAGCGAACACTGGCACTGGCTGGGCGACTGGCTGAACCTCGCCCAGACCGAGGGGCAACTGGTGATCGCCAGCGCCGTGCGAATGCTGGCCCTGGCCATTGCCCTGGCGCTGCTGGCCGCCAGTGGCTGGTTGCTGCTGCTGGCGGCCTTTGCTGTGGCCATTTGGCAGCTTGGCATGCCACTGCCCTGGGTGCTGCTGCTGAGCGCCTTTGCCTGCGTGGCTTCTGGCTGGTTGCTGTGGCGCGGCCTTTGCCGTCAGGCCCGGCAACTGCGCTTTGACCGCAGCCTCAAAGCCCTGGGCCTGGGTAAGGAGAAAGCCCATGCTGGGACTGAATGAAAAATCTCGCCTCAACAAGCAGTTGGCGCTGCAAGAACAGCAACTGGCGCTTCGCACCAAGCAGCTTGCGGCCGAGCGGCAACTGGCCACAGCGCAGGTCATGAAAAAGCTCGCCACCCCCGAGGCGCAACTGGGCGCCTTTTCCTTGGGCTTTGTATGGCGCGGCCCAAAGGGCGGCAAGCCCCGGCAGTTGGGGGGCCTTGGCTCGCTGGCCTGGACCCTGGCGCTGTCTTTGGGCAAGCGCTACCTCTGGCAGCGGCTGGACCAACCCACACCCTAAAAAACGCGGGCTTTAGCCCGCGTTTTTTATGCCTGCTGCCGGGCCGGGGCCTTGCGGCCAGCGCCCAGAGCCAGTAATCCATCCCCCAACAAGATCAGCACCAGTGCCACCACCGCCAGGGCAAACAGCAGGTGGTAACTGCCGCCAGAGCGGGTAAAAAGGTAGGAGTAACCGTAGCCCGCCGTGGCCTGGAAGCTGGCAAATACCACGGTAGCCCGGCTCCAGGTAGCGGCCTGGGCTTGATGGTCCCCCGGCAAAAGCTGGTGCACCTTGTGTAGCACCAGCGGCACGATGCCGGGCGGGAAGGTGCCAATCAGCACAGTGGCAATGGCGGTGCTGACAAGGTTATTGCTGGCCAGCAGTATCATCACCACCAACGCCTGCACTGCCACCAACAGTCGCAGCGCCCTGGACGCCCCCAGTTTGTCGCCCAGTTGGCCATAAAGTACGGGCCCGGCAATGGCGCCAAGGCCGTACAGCACCCAGTACAAGGCCCCAACATGAGCGCCCTGGCCAAGCCCCCTCGCCACGTAATCCGCCATAAACACCATGGCTGGCACCAAGGCGGCGGCCATCAGCCCGTACTGCACATAAAACACCTTGAGGGTAAAACCGGGATGTTCGGTGCCGCTGCTGGTAACGGCTGCCTGAGCCTGATGGTGGCGCGGCCAGCCACGCCAGCTAAGGGCGGTGAGCACAAGGCCGATGGCGCCAAGGCCAAGCCAGGTCGTTTTAAGACCCCAACTCAACAACAAAGGCACTAGGGTGCCGGAGCCGGCGATACCAATGCCAATGCCGAGGAATATGGCGCCACTGGCAAGGCCCCGGCGGCTGGCCGGAATATGGGGCAGCAAGGTGGCGGCCACCAGCACCATGATCACCCCGCCGGTTATCCCTGACAGCAAGCGCCAGCCAAAGAACCAACTGATGGACAGCGGAAAACCGCACGCGAAAAAGGCAGCAGCGGTGAGCAGCAGCATCGTCTTTAGCACCGGCACGTTGCCAAGGCGCCGCCCCAGGGGCCGGGCCAGCAGGGCGCCAATCAGATACCCGGCGAGGTTGGCGGCGCCCAGGTACACCGCTTTGTCGGCGCTGAACCAACCGGCGGCGATAAGCGGCGGGATCAGCGGTGTGTAGGCAAAGCGGGCCAGGCCGATACCAATCAGGCTGGCGCAAAAACCGGCCAGGATGGCGGCCCAGGGAATGCGCTGCGGGTCACTATTCTCGGGGGGCGCGGCGCTGTTGGCGGTGGTCATGAAGGAGCCTCGGTTTTATCTTTGACAGTAGTGTCATGTTTGACATTGTTGTCATGATTGACATGGCTGTCAATGATGCGATCATATGAAGCAACGATAAGCACCAAGATGATTTCCGATAAGGAGCGGCCATGGCGGGCGTTCGGCAATTTGACGAAGAGCAGGTCCTGGCCGATGCCTTGACCCTGTTCTGGCAAAAGGGCTTTGTGGGGACCTCCATGCAGGAGCTGGCGGCGGCCACCGGCGTGCAGCGCGGCTCGCTTTATAACGCCTATGGCGGCAAGGAAGCGCTCTTTATCGCCGCTTACCGCTGCTATCTCGCCAAATACATGCAGGGCATTAAAAAAGCCCTGGCCCAGCCGCAGCTAAAAGACGCCCTGGCGGCGCTGTTTGATTTCAGTATCAACCTTATCCGCACTGACCGGCGCGGCTGCCTGACCACTAAAACCGCCACCAGCGAGAGCGCCACCCCGGCCATCCACGAGGCCCTGCGCGCTCAGATGGACAACCTCAAGGCCTGCATCACAGAGCGCCTTATGCAGTCGCCACAGGAGCTGGCCTTGCCGGTGGCCGACGCCGCATTGCTGCTGCTCACCCACACCCGGGGCATAGTGGTGATGGAGCGGCTCTATGACGACCCAGAGCAGCTTCGCACTAGCGCCAAGGCGCTGATGACGTTGCTGGTGAAATAAAAAACGCGGGCCAAAGCCCGCGTTTTTTATTGATGCCCGGCCTTAGCCCAGGTACTTCCAGCGCAGGCTCTCGCCGGCGCGAAGCGGCACTATCACGTCGCCGGCAAAAGGCAGCTCGGTGGGGGCTACCCATTGTTCTTTAACCAGGGTGATGGTGTCGGTGTTGCGGGGCAGACCGTAGAAATCGGCGCCGTTGAAGCTGGCAAAGGCTTCCAGTTTGTCCAGCACCCCTAAGTCTTCGAAGATCTCGGCATAAAGCTCGATGGCGGCGTAAGCGGTGTAGCAACCAGCGCAGCCGCAGGCGTTTTCCTTGGCGCCTTTGGCGTGAGGAGCCGAATCGGTACCCAGGAAGAACTTGTTGTTGCCACTCACTACCGCGTCTTGCAGGGCCTGCTGGTGGATATTGCGCTTCAAAATGGGCAGGCAGAAAAGATGCGGGCGAATGCCGCCCACCAGCATGTGATTACGGTTGTAGGCCAAGTGCTGCACCGTGATGGTGGCGCCCACATTGGGCCCTTGGCTTTGCACGAACTCGGCGGCGTCCTTGGTGGTGATGTGTTCCACCACCACTTTGAGGGTCGGGTGGCGGGCCACCAGCGGCGCCAGGATGTCGTCCAAAAAGGCCTTTTCGCGGTCGAAGATGTCCACGTGGTTATGGGTCACTTCGCCGTGTACCAACAGCGGCATGTCGTTCTCGGCAAGGGCTGCGCACACGTCGTCCAGCTTACCGAGATCGGTCACCCCGGAGTCGGAGTTGGTGGTGGCGCCAGCGGGGTAGAGCTTTACCGCGACTACTTTACCGCTGGCTTTGGCTTCACGAATGATGGCCGGGGTGGTGTTGTCGGTGAGATACAGCACCATCAGCGGCTCAAAGTTGGAGCCTGCCGGGCGCTGGGCCAGGATGCGGTCGCGGTAGGCCAGGGCCTGGGCGGCGTCCATCACCGGCGGCTTGAGGTTGGGCATGATGATGGCGCGACCCATCTGACGAGCGGTGGCAGGAACGGTATGGGCCAGCACGTCACCGTCACGCAGGTGAAGGTGCCAGTCGTCAGGGCGGATAAGGGTCAGGCGATCGGTCATGGTCTCGGTCCGGGCGGCTAAAAAACGGCGCCATTATAGACAAGGGGCGGGGCAATGTCTTTGGCATCCATCGTGCGGTGAAAAGCAGTGTTACGGGATTGGCCGTTTGGATGTTTAGCCGTCTAAATGTAGAATGCCTTCACTAACGCCCCGTTTTGGCGCGCTTTTTTCGCGCCCGCTGCCTTAAAAAAGGAATGCCCATGTCTGCTTTTAACCTGCCTTCTCGCGCCGACCATGTCGGCAGTTTTCTGCGCCCGCCCTACCTTATTGAAGCCCGCGACCGCTACCTCAAGGGCGAAATCAATGCCCAGCAACTGCGGGAAGTGGAAGACAAAGCCATAGCCGAGGTGGTGCAGCTGCAAAAAGACGTGGGCCTCAAGGCCATTACCGACGGCGAGTTTCGCCGCACCTATTTTCATGTGGATTTCCTGCGCCAACTAGGCGGCGTTTTTACCGATGAGCCTCGCACCCACAAGCGCGCCGACGGCAGCGAAGAGCTGACCCCGCCGCTGATTAAGGTCATCGAGAAGGTGCGCCACGTTAAAGACATCCAACTGGCGGACTTTAACTACCTGAAAAGCCTTACCGGCGAGTCCGGCTTGGCCCCCAAGGTCACCATTCCCAGCCCCACCATGCTGCATTTTCGCGGTGGCCGTGGCGGCATAGACGCCATCGCCTACCCCGAGCTTGACCCGGATTTTTATGACGACGTGGCCAAGGCCTACGGTGAGGAGCTGCAATCGCTCTATGACGCCGGTTGCCGCTACGTGCAGATGGACGACACCAACCTGGCCTACCTTTGCGACGAGAAAATGCGCGAAGCGGCGCGCCAGCGCGGCGACGATCCGAACGAGCTGCCCGGCCGCTACGCCGATTTCATCAACAAGGTGGTGGCCCGCAAACCCCAAGGCATGACCCTTGGCATGCACCTGTGCCGGGGCAACTTCAAAAGCACCTATGCCGCCGAGGGTAACTACGAGCCGGTGGCCGAAGCGCTGCTGAGCCAAATGCACATCGACGCCTACTTCCTGGAGTACGACGACCACCGCTCCGGCGATTTTCGGCCGCTGCGCTTCCTCGGCAAAGGCAAAACCGTGGTGCTGGGGCTGATTAGCTCCAAGTTCGGCCAGATGGAAAGTAAAGACGACATCAAGCGCCGCATCGATGAAGCCGCAACATACGCGCCTCTAGAGCAGCTGGCGCTAAGCCCTCAGTGCGGCTTTGCCAGCACAGTGCATGGCAACGACATCGCCTTTGACGAGCAGCGCGCCAAGCTCGAATTGGTGGTGGATATTGCCCGTGAAGTGTGGGGCGACTAACCCTGAAGCATCGAAAAACGGCGCCCAAAGGCGCCGTTTTTTATCCCCTTGGGGTAATGGCCGCCAGGGCCTCGCGGCTGGCGTCATCCACTGGCACATACACCAGCAACCTTTCGCCGTCCCGAGGGGCCGACCACCAGTTGCTTTGTTGCAGGACAATCTCCCCCGCCTGAGGGTGGAAGTAGCGCTTTTGCAGGTTGCTGACGCATTCCACGTTCTGGCGCTGCCACAGCGCGCCAAATTCGTCGGAGGCGGCCATGAATTTGGCCAGCTGCTGCTGCCAAAGGGGGTCGTCAAAATGGCTGGCCATGTTGGCACGGAAGAACGCCACCAGCCGGGGCAGCACGTCTTGCTCGTCAACAATGCTCTGGCGCCAGGTGCGGTTGGTGAGGGCAAGGTAGATACAGTTGCGCTCCGCCACCGGCACCTCGCCAAGGTTCACCCGGGTGAGATCGCAATAAGCCTGGTTAAAGCCGAGGATGTCAAAGCGGGCGTTTTGCACCATGGCCGGCAGCGGGTCGAGCTTGTCGAGCATCAGTTGGTTGGTGGTGCAGAGTTTTTCGCAAGGGGCTTTGGGGGAGCTGGGTTCGGGTTGCCCTGCCAGGCGAAACACATGGCGTTTTTCGGCCGCCGTGCATTGCAGAGCAGTGGTGATGGCCTCCAGCGCCTTGCTGGAGGCTTTGACATTGCGGCCCTGCTCCAGCCAGGTGTACCAGGTGGCGCTGACATCGGCCAGCTGCGCCACCTCTTCACGGCGCAGCCCCGGCGTGCGGCGCCTGCCCACCTTGGGCAGGCCCAGGCGTTTGGGGTCAAGGCTTTCCCGGCGTGAGCGCAGGAAGGCGGCCAAGTCTTTGGCGCGGGGTAGGGAGAGTTCGGTGTCGGTGGCCATGGCTGCCTCAACAAGGTGGTTTTTATACCAGGATAACCAAGCACTGGTACCAGGTTAATGTCCCCGGCAGACTGCCACCCATTGCTGCTGCTGACAAGGTGAAAATATGGCCAAAACACTCACTCAACCCGCTCTGGCCTGGCCCGGCATCCTGGTGCTGCTGGCCGGGCAACTGCTGCCTTTGGTGGATTTTTCCATCATCAACGTCGCCTTGAGCGCCATCAGTCGCGATCTGGGTGCCAGCCATACCGAGCTGGAGCTGGTGGTGGCGGTATACGGCATCGCCTTTGCCGTTAGCCTCGCCCTTGGCGGGCGCCTGGGTGACAAGCTGGGGCGCCGGCGCCTTTTTATCTGGGGCGCGGCGCTCTTTGGCTTGGCGTCCCTGCTGTGCGGCCTGGCTGTTAACGTGCCCATGTTGCTGGCGGCAAGGGTGCTGCAAGGCATAGGGGCGGCGCTGGCGGTGCCGCAGATCCTCGCCACCTTGCATGTCAGCTTAAAAGGCGAAACCCACTCCAAGGCCATTGGCGCCTACGGCTCGGTGGGGGGCGTGGCTTTTATCATCGGCCAGGTGCTGGGCGGCCTGCTGGTGAGCTGGAACATCGCCGGCCTTGGCTGGCGCAGCGTGTTTTTGATTAACCTGCCCATTTGCCTGGCCATCTTGTGGGCGGCGCCGCGCTGGGTGCCACAAACCCGCAGCGACCACGCCCCAGGGCTCGACCTTAAAGGCGCTGGGCTGCTGGCCCTTATTCTCAGTTGCCTGTTGCTGGCCATGTCGCTGGGGCCGGTGCTGGGTTGGCCGCTGTGGGCCAAGGTATTGCCGCTGGCTGCCGCCGCCTTTGCCTGGGTGCTGTGGCAGGTCGAAAAGCGCCAGCCCTTTCCTTTATTGCCGCCAAGGCTTTTTGCCCTGGTGTCGATGCGCTTTGGCCTGCTGCTGGCGCTGCTGTTCTTTGGGAGCTGGGGCGGCTTTATGTTCGTGCTGGCGCTCACCTTGCAGGCTGGCCTTGGCATGAGCCCGGCGCTCTCTGGCGAGTCCTTTATCGCGCTGGGGCTGGTGTTCTTTTTGGTGGCGGTTAACAGCGCCCGGGTCAACCGCCGCCTGGGGCCGGTGCGCACCCTGGTGCTGGGCCATGGCCTTCAGATACCGGGGCTGGCGCTCCTTATTGCCACCTTTCAAAGCCAGTGGCCGGCGATTTCGGTATGGAGCCTGGTACCGGCCACGGCGCTGGTGGGGGCAGGGCAGGCATTGATTGTCGGCTGCTTTTACCGCATCAGCCTTGCCGATGTGGCTCATAGCGACGCCGGCGCTGGCAGCGCCATGCTCTCTACCATGCAGCAATCGGCCCTGGGCCTGGGGCCCGCGCTCTTTGGCGGCGTTTTTGCCTGGCGCCTTGGTGGTGGCAGCTACCCGGCGGCCCTTAGCCTGGCGCTGGAGCTGGAGATTGGCGCCATGGTGCTGCTGGTACTGTGCGCCTGCCATTACGGCTTTAAAGTGCGGCGCAGCGCCCGCCTGGCGGCCGGTTAAAGGCTTTGCGCCAGAAAATCGATAAAGGCTCTGGCCCTTCGTGACAGGCGCCCGGCCGGGTACACCGCATAGAGGTTAACCAGCTCTTTGGTGTACTCGGTCAGCGCCTTTTGCAGCCGCCCTTGGGCCACATCCTGGGCCACATCCCAACTGGCCTTTTTCACCACCCCGGCCCCTTCGATGGCCCAATGCCGCAGCAAGCCGCCGTCGCTACCCATGCGATCGCCCGCCACCTTTACGGTAAACCCCTGGTTTTGATGGCTAAAGTGCCAGTTGCTCTGCGGGCCTGAAGGGCGGCTCATCACCAGGCAATTGTGCTCGGTGAGGTCGCGCGGGTGGCTTGGCATACCCCGGCGTTGCCAATAGGCGGGGGCGGCGCAAATGCAGGCGCTGCCTTGGATAAGCAGCCGCGCCTTGAGGGTGGAGTCTTGCAAGGGGCCGGTGCGAATGCCGATATCCACCCCGTCTTCTACCAAGTCCACCAGGGAGTCAGACAGCATCAGGCTGATATGCACCTGCGGATGCTCTGTCATAAAGCGGTGCACCAACGGGGCCAGCCGGTTGCGGCCAAAGTCGTGCATGGCGGTGATGCGCAAGGGGCCAGCCAGCGGGCCTTGTTCGGTCATGCTGTCCATGGCTTCGTCCAACTGGCCGAGAATGCGTTTGCAGTCGGCCAGGAACTGTTCCCCTTCCGAGGTCAGCGACAACTTGCGGGTCGAGCGGGTGACCAACTGCGCCCCCAAGCGGGTCTCTAAGCGTTTGAGGCTTAAGGTCACAGTGGATGGGGCCACGGCCCGGCGCCTGGCCACCGCCGACATATTGCCCAGATCGGCAATTTCGATAAAAAGGCGCAGGTCGTCGAGCAGGTCCATTATTCATCCTCACCGAAGAGTGGTTTTAGTTTTTGGTCAATTGTCTCGCTCTGGTGCAATGATAGGCTGGGTGCTGAGCTGTTCGCAATCCAAGACCACAGCCCCGGCCCGCGGGGTAAAAGGAGAAAAGACATGCATCAAGTACAACTGGGCAATACCGGCCTTTCCATCGCACCGCTGGTGTTTGGCGGCAATGTATTTGGCTGGACCATCGACGAGAAACAGAGTTTTGCCGTGCTCGACGCCTTCATCGACCATGGCTTCAATGCTATTGATACCGCAGATGTCTATTCGGCCTGGGCGCCGGGTAACCAGGGCGGCGAGTCAGAGACCATCCTTGGCCGCTGGTTCAAGGCCCGCCCCGGTATGCGCGACAAGGTCACCCTTTTTACCAAGGTTGGCTCGGACATGGGTAAACCCGGCCATAAGGGCTTGGGCGGCGCCTGGATAGCCAAGGCGGTGGAAGACTCTCTCTCGCGCCTGCAAACCGAGGTGATTGACTTGTACTTCTCGCATTGGCCTGACCCTGACACGCCCTATGAAGAGACCCTGGCCGCCTACGATACCTTGCTAAAAGCCGGGAAGATCCGCGCCATTGGCGCCTCCAACCTTGACGCCGGGCAACTGGCCGAGGCCTTGAAAGTGGCAGATACCCAAGGTTTGCCGCGCTACCAGGTGCTACAGCCTGAATACAACCTCTACGACCGGCAAGGCTTTGATGGTGCCCTTGGGGCGCTTTGCCTAAAAGAGGAAGTGGGTGTGGTGACCTATTACAGCCTGGCCTCGGGCTTTTTGTCCGGTAAGTACCGCAGCGAGGCCGATCTCGGCCAGTCTGCCCGGGGCCAGGGGATCGCCAAATACCTCAACCCCAGGGGCCTTAAGATCCTTGATGCCCTGGCGGTGGTGGCCGCTAACCATGGCGCCAAGCCGGCCGAAGTGGCCCTGGCCTGGTTGATGGCAAGGCCCCAGGTAAGCGCGCCTATTGCCAGCGCCACCCGGGTTGAGCAAGTACAGAGTTTTGCCAAAGCCGCCGAGCTAAAGCTGGGGGGCGATGAGCTAGCCCTGCTGGATATGGCCAGCAGCTGAATTTTCATGCCGTTGAGGATTGATGATGAACATTGAGCTAAGAGACAAGGTTGCCATCATTACCGGTTCCACCCTAGGCATTGGCTTTGCCACCGCCAAAGGGCTGGCCGAGGCCGGTGCCAAGGTGGTGCTGAACGGGCGCAGCCAGGCCAAGGTCGATAAAGCGGTTGGCGCCCTCAGAGACTTGGTGCCAGACGCCGAGATAACCGGGGTGGCGGCGGATCTGCAAAGCGCCGAAGGCTGCGATACCTTGGTGAAGGCCTTTCCCTTTTGCGACATCCTGGTCAACAACGCCGGTATCTTTGGCCCCCAGGATTTCTTTGAAACCGACGACGCCACCTGGCAGCGCTATTTCGATGTCAACATCATGTCGGCGGTGCGCCTCTCCCGTGCCTACATGCCGGCCATGGCCGACAAAGGCTGGGGTAGGGTTATCTTTCTCAGCTCCGAGTCGGCCCTTAATATCCCCGAAGATATGATCCACTACGGCATGACCAAAACCGCGCTGCTGAGCATCTCCCGTGGCCTTGCCAAGCTGATGCGCGAAACCGGCGTTACCGTTAACGCGGTGTTGCCGGGGCCCACCTTAAGCGAAGGGGTAGCCGAGATGCTGGCAGAGGAAGTGGCTAAAACCGGCAAGGCGCTGGATGAGGTTGGCCGCGATTTTGTGAAGGCCTTTCGGCCCTCGTCCATTATTGGCCGCCCGGCCAGGGTGGAAGAGGTGGCCAACATGATTGTCTATGCCTGCTCCAAGCAAGCGTCTGCCACCACTGGCGCCGCATTGCGGGTAGACGGTGGGGTGGTAGACACCCTGGCCTGAACCCAGGCAACAAAAAAGGCAGCGAAAGCTGCCTTTTTTTGTGCGCTGACTTAGCTGCGTTGGCGGCGAAGCAGCAGCAATGCTGCCAGGCTCAGCCAGCCGAGGCTGCCGCCACCACCGCCGCCACCACCGGTGTCGCTGGTTGAGGGGGTAACGGTGCTGGTTGCCGGGCTTTGGGTCACGGTGACGCTCTGGCTGGCGCTGGCGCCGCTGGGGTCGGTTACCGTTACCGCAAAGACGTAGCGCTGAGTGCTGCTGCTGGCTGGCAGCGCCGCGCTCAAGGTGGCACTGCTGCCATCAAAGCTCAGGCTAGTGCCGCTGGTTTGCTGCCAGCTGTAGCGCAGGGTATCGCCGTCCACGTCCTTGCCAATGGCGGTCAGGCTGAGGGTAGCGGCGCCGCTCAGGCTGGTGCTGCCGCTCAAGGTCAAGGTCGGGGCGTCGTTCACCGCCGCCACGTCAATCACCAGGCTGCGGCTGGCGGTGCTGGTGATACCCACTACCGACAGGTTAAAGGTCGCCTCGCCGTTGAAGTTGGCAGCCGGGGTGTAGACCAGGGTGTCGCCGTTTTGGCTTAAGGTGCCGCTGCTGTTACTGGACAACGACAAGGTCTGGCCGGCAAGGCCCAGAGCCGACAGCGAAATGGTCAGCGGCTGGTCTTCGCTGGTGCTGAAGGTATGGGTTTCGCCCTGGCTGGTGCTTTGGCTCAGCAGCAGGGTGACCAGGGCCGCGCTGGTGAGGCTCTGGCCGTTGGGGCGGTACTGGTTGCTGGCGCTGCTGCCGGTTTCGGTGGCAAAGCCGGCGTTGGAGGTGACCACCAGCATGGCCGGGCCGGTCAGGGCTTGGCCTGTGCCGAGCATCCAGCGGTGCCAGCCGGCCTCGCCATCAAAGCTACCCAACTGGCTGATAAGGCTGCCTGGGCTGTTGCCGCCGGTCCAGCTATAGAGCGCCAGGCTGACGGTGCCGCTGGCGGGCAGGTAGAAATCCACGCCATCGAGGGTGCTGGAGGTTTTATCAAAACCCCAGTAGAGGTTGCCGGCCACCGCTACCGGGCTTGGGTGATAGTGGTGCTGCAACAGGGCGCTGCGGTCATCCTGGCTGATGGCAAGGCTGTAGGACATGGGCAGAGCCGGGTCGCTGATGGCGCTTATCTGCACCGGGCTTTGCTGGCCGTCGCGGGTAACGGGGCTGTATTGGCGCACCGTGGCGTAGCCGGGGAACAGATCGCCGCTGTCGCCTTGGTTGCTGCCGGCGTCAAGGTCGCCGCGGCCATCGGCCTGCACTATGGCCAGTACCGGGCGGCTGACGTCGGTGTTGTCGCTGACCCTGGGGTCGGCTTGGGCCATCAAAAGGCCAGTGCCGGGCAGGCCAGCGTCATAACCGCCGCCCCGGTATTCCAGATACAGCACTTCTCCCAGTTGCTGGCCGCGAAGATAAGGGTCGATATAGAGGGTTTGCACCTGGTTGTCGGCCAGTTGGATATTGCCGTCGGCGTTTTGCACCTCGGCATCACTAAGGCCTGCGGTGGTTTTGGACCAGGCGGTCAGATCCGCCGGTGTCTGGCCAAGGTAGGTGTCGGTGCTGGCTTTGTTCCAGTTGCCGGTGCCCATCAGGCCCCAACGGCCAATGCCGGAAGGCGCGCCGTCCACGTACAAGTCTGGCAGGCCCAGCAGCAAGTGGCCCAGTTCATGGGCGAAAATGCCCATGGTGGCGCCGTGGTCACCTTGCACTTCACCCACCGCCAGGTAATCGCGCAGGTTAACGCCGTCCAGGCTTTGGGTGGGCATCACCCAGCGGTGAGCCCAGATGGCCGGGCCGCTGGCGCCGTAGCTGGCTTCTTCGCCGGCATAGACAAACTGCACCGCCAGCTCGCTGGGGCTTAAGGTGCCGTCACCGTTGCTGTCGAAGGAGGCAAAATCCACATAAGGGTCGGCGGCGGCCAGGGCGGCGGCCAAGGTGCCGTCGATGCCGTAATCACAATCGTTGCCGCAGGCCGGGTGGTCGCGGTTAAGACTGACGTGGACCACGCCGTCGTTGGCGCCTTCACTCTCGGTTGCCGGCACCAGGGTCAGCTGCTGCTGGCTTTGCTCGAGGTAGTAATTGGCAAGGCTCTTACCGCTGCCCCACAGGGTGTCGGTAACATCAAATTGGCTTTGCACATCGTTAAAAGACACAACGATGGTCAGCACCGGGTGCTTGCCGGCAAGGCTGGCTGCTTGTGCCGAGGCACTTTGAGCCGTGGCAGCGGCGCTAAAGGTCGCTTCGCTGCTTGGCTCTTGTGCCAAGTGGGTCGCTACCGGGCGGTAGTGGCTTACCGCAAAGGCCGGGGCCTTATCGGTTGCCGCAACATCCGAGGGTTGTAAGGCGCCGAGCAGCTCACGGGCATAGACCCAGTTGTCACCGCTTTTAACGATGGCCTGGCCTTCGGCGTTTTCATACCAGTTGTTAAAAGCATTGCCTTTGAGCTGCACCACAATGGTGGCACCGCCCGGTTGGGTGAGGGTGATTTGCCGAGGCGCCGGGGCAGATGCCAGGGCCAAGCCGGAAAACAGGGTGCAAGAAGCCAGCACTGCACTGGGCAGTGAACGCGCAAGGAACATCTCCGCCTCCAGACGTCTACGACGAGGTGGTTAAACACAAGGGAATCGACGGGGCAGATTTTACGAAGTGGATATTTTTTGTGCAATACATTGTGCATGGACTGTGTAAGAGATTGTCCATAGTGGTGACGGATGTTAACAGACAGGTGCTGGATTTTTGTTCGTTAGTAGGTTGTTTTGATTGTTGTTTTTTTAATCAGAAAATGCTGATGAACAAACTGGTATGATCTCTAAAATTTTTTTAATTAAATCAGTAGTGTCAAAACATTGGCACAGAAAATGCGAATTGTTTTCGCCCTGCTTTTTAGCAAAGAAAACCCCGGCACCAGGCCGGGGTTTTTGATGGCCTTAGTTGGCCTGATGGATGTGTACGTCCCGCTGCGGGAAAGGGATCTCGATACCCTTGGTATCGAAGGTCTTCTTAACCGTTTCCATGGTCTCGAAGAACACCGGCCAGTAGTTGCCGGCGTCTACCCAGGCCCGCACCGTGAAGTTCACCGAGCTGTCGGCAAGCTCGGAGAGCACGACCATCGGCGCGGGGTCTTTATGGATGCGCTCGTCGGCTTCGAGAATGCCTTTGAGGGTTTCTTTGACCAAGTCGATATTGGCGCCGTAACTGACCCCAAACACGAAATCCACCCGGCGGGTAGGTTCGGCGCTGAAGTTGATCAAGCTATCGTTGGACACCTTGCCGTTGGGGATGATCACCCGTTTGTTATCGGGGGTGGTCATGATGGTGTTGAAGATCTGAATTTCCCTGACGGTACCGGAATAACCGTTGGTCTGGATAAAATCGCCCACCTTGAAGGGGCGGAAGAACAGGATAAGCACCCCGCCGGCAAAGTTGGCAAGGCTGCCTTGCAGCGCCAGGCCAATGGCCAGGCCCGCGGCACCAATCACCGCCACAAAGGAGGTGGTGGCGATACCGATCAAGGAAGCAACCGAGATCAGCAGCAGCACCTTGAAAATAATGCTGACCAGGCTTTTCAAGAAGTGGCGCAGGGTGGGCTCGACCTTGCGCGCCTCCATGCCCTTGTCCACCACTTTGGCAAAGCTGTTGATCAGCCACAGGCCCACCAGCAGCACGATAATGGCCAGCAGCAGCTTGGGCGCATACTGCATCACCAGCTCGATGCCCTGGTCGACGTATTTATTAGCATCTTCAATATGAAGCATTTTCAGTCCCTTCAATTGGTTATCCGCGATACCAGCATGGAGCAGCCACCTGTTGGCGTCAATTGGTGGCCGCCTTGCCGGGCTCGGCAGTATAATCGCGGCCCATGAACGAGAACTTGCTAGAAGACGACATCCACTGGATGCGCCAGGCGATGGCCCTGGCCGACAAAGCCGCTGCCGCCGGGGAAGTGCCAGTGGGTGCGGTGCTGGTCAAAGACGGCCAGGTGCTGGGGCAGGGCTATAACCTCTCCATATCCTTGAACGACCCCAGTGCCCATGCCGAGCTGCAGGCTATTCGCCAGGCTGGCCCGGCCCTTGCCAACTACCGGCTACTGGACTGCACCCTTTATGTCACCCTCGAGCCTTGCGCTATGTGCGCCGGGGCCATGGTTCACGCCCGCATCAAGCGTTTGGTGTTTGGGGCCAGCGACTTAAAAACCGGCGCTGCCGGCTCGGTGATGGACATCTGCCGCCACCAGGCCCTCAATCACCAGTTGGAGGTGACAGCCGGGGTGCTGGAAGCGGAGTGTGCAGAGCAGTTAAGTGGGTTTTTCAAGATGCGCCGGGCGCAGAAGAAGGCCGAGAAAGCGGCTCAGGCGGCGGCGTCTGCCGAGCGCTGCAATTGCAGCAAGGAGTGAATGCGGTTGCGGTGCAGGTTGCGTTTGTGCAGGCGTTTCATCTTCAGGTGACGGCGCCAGTCGTGGCCGCGTAGGGTCCGTTTTTTGGTCAGGGATGAACGGCGTTTCAGCATAGGCTCCTCCTTGGGTACAAAGCCGTTGTCAGTGCCGCCTGTGGCGGTCTTGTCTCTGACATCATAGATACGGCCTTTACGCGCCTTTTTCAATCCTTGGGCGTGACGTTTTCGTTAACGCTGTCATCCGGATCTTGGTCGCTGTCGTCGTCGTCGTCGTCGTCGGCGTCGTCGTTGTCGCTGTTGGCCACCTGCTGGCCTTGCAGCCACACCAGGGTTTCGTAGTAGCGGCGGATGTTATCCACGTATTTGACCGGCTCGTCGCCGCGGGCATAACCGTGGCGGGTCTGGCTGTACCAGGCCTTTTTACGCAGCAGCGGCAGGTTCTCTTTTACATCCACCCAAGAGTTGGGGTCGCCGCCCCGTTTCTCGGTGATGCGCCGGGCGTCCAGCACATGGCCTTCGCCGACGTTGTAAGCGGCCAGAGCAAACCACACCCGCTCGTCCGGCGGGATGGACTCTGGCATACGGTCAAACAGCTGATGCAAATAGTTGGCGCCGCCACGGATGGACTGGGCCGGGTCCAGGCGGTTGCTGATGCCCAGTAAATCGGCGGTGTCCAGGGTCAGCATCATCAGGCCCCGCACCCCGGTAACCGAGGTGGCTGAGGGGTTCCAGTGCGATTCCTGGTAGCTCATGGCGGCCAGCAAGCGCCAGTCAAAATCCCCGGCGTATTTTTCAAAATTGGCCTGGTAGCGCGGCAGTTTGCGGTCAACGGCGCGCATAAAGGAGCGGGTGTCTACGTAGTCGAAGGTGCGCACGTGGCCGTAGTACTTTTCTTCCAGGCGGGCGATAACGCCGGTCTGGCTCATCTCGCCGAAGAACTCAATCAGGGCCGCGTAGAGGCTGTCGTCGTTGTTCTTTTGGAAGGCCCAGGCCACGGGCTGCTCGTCAGAGACGGTAAAACCCACCATCAAATCCGGGTAGAAGCGCCGGTTAAGGGCGAGGTTGTTGGAGTCGGCCACGGTGTAGTCCAAGTGGCCGGCCAGCACCTGCTGCAACAGTTCGTCGGCGTCCATGTCCGAGGTCTCGGTCCATTTGAGGTCCGGGTGGGTCTTGGCCACTTGGGCCAGGCGCTCGGCGTGGGCCGAGTAGGCCATTACCATCAAAGAGCCGTCGGAGAGATCGTCAAAATCACGGGGGCGGCGGTGGCCGCGTTTGTATACCAGTTTTTGGCTCACCGCCTGGTAGGCAGGGGCGAATCGAAAATGCTCGCGCCGCTCGGGGGTGACGCTAAGGCCGGCCGCCAACAGATCGTATTGGCCCTTTTCGAGCTTGGGGAACAGGTCGCTCAGAGAATAGCTGGGCTCAATCTTGAGTTTGACGCCGAGGTAGTCGGCAAACATGGCGGCCAGTTCGTAGTCCAGGCCCGCCGGGCCGTCGGCCGCTTCGTAATAGGTGGTGTCCGAGTAGCGCGTGCCAACGCGTAGCTCTCCCCGTTCGAGGATGCTTTCCAGCTGGCTGCTGTGCTCGGGGGCAGGCGGGTTACCGCCGTCCTGGCAGGCTGCCAGTAGCAGCACCAACGCCGGCCAAAACCCTCGCCACTTTGGGGTGATTTTGCTCATCTGGTGGCGTTTATATCAGAAACCGGCAAAACCGCGAAATCTAACCGTTCGTCTGGATGGGAAAGCAAACGTTTTTCCTCTATAATGCGGCGCCCGAGAACTCCCTCAGTCTGCCCAGGTGACCAATGCCGATTCAAGTCCTGCGAGGCGCTCCCGCCCTGTCCGAGTTTCGACTGGAAAAACTGCTGGCTTCATGCCAGGCCGCACAGCTTCCGGTAACCCAGATTTCCACCAGCTTCGTGCACTTTGCCGAACTGTCCGAGGCGCTGACCAGCGATGAACAGGTCCGCCTGGAAAAACTGCTGACCTACGGCCCCCGCCTGGCCGCTGCCGAGCTGGCAGGGCAGGAATTTATCGTGGTGCCCCGCTTGGGTACCATCTCGCCCTGGTCCTCCAAAGCGACCGACATCGCCCACAACTGCGACTTGGGTAAGGTCAAACGCCTGGAGCGCGGTATTCGTTACCAGCTGGACGTGGCCCTGTCAGACGCTGATGCCAAAGTCTTCAAAGCCCTGGTGCACGACCGCATGGTAGAAGCGGTGCTGGCCAGCGAAGCCGACGCCGAGCTGCTCTTTAAAAAGGCCGAGCCTGGCCGTTATGCCAGCGTCGACATCCTGGGTGAAGGCAAAGCCGCCCTGGAATCGGCCAACCAGCGCATGGGCCTGGCCCTTGCCGACGACGAAATCGACTACCTGGTCGAGAACTTCAAAGCCCTGGGCCGTAACCCCAACGACATCGAACTCTATATGTTCGCCCAGGCCAACTCCGAGCATTGTCGCCACAAAATCTTCAACGCCGATTGGACCATCGACGGCCAGGTGCAGCCCAAGTCCTTGTTCAAGATGATTAAAAACACCTTCGAACAAACTCCGGACTACGTGCTCAGCGCCTACAAAGACAACGCTGCGGTGATGACCGGCTCCACCGCTGGCCGCTTTTTCCCAGACAGCGACAGCCGCGAGTTTTCATACCATGTGGAACCTATCCACATCCTGATGAAGGTGGAAACCCACAACCACCCCACCGCCATTTCTCCCTTCCCGGGCGCCGCTACCGGCTCCGGCGGGGAAATTCGTGACGAAGGCGCCACCGGCGTTGGCGCGCGCCCCAAGGCGGGCCTCTCTGGCTTTACCGTGTCCAACCTGCGTATTCCAGGCGCGGAGCAGCCCTGGGAGCAGGATTTTGGCAAGCCGTCACGCATTGTCACCGCCCTTGAGATAATGACCGACGGCCCTCTGGGCGGCGCTGCCTTTAACAACGAATTCGGCCGCCCGGCGCTCTTGGGCTACTTCCGTACCTATGAAGAAGAAGTGAACTCCTTCAATGGCCGGGAAGTGCGTGGCTACCACAAACCCATCATGATCGCCGGGGGCCTGGGTAACATCCGCGAAGAGCACGTGCAAAAGGGCGAGATCCCGGTTGGCGCCAAGCTCATCGTGCTGGGTGGCCCGGCCATGAACATCGGCCTTGGCGGCGGCGCGGCATCCTCCATGGCCTCTGGCCAGTCTGACGAAGACCTCGACTTTGCCTCAGTGCAGCGCGATAACGCCGAAATCGAGCGCCGCTGCCAAGAGGTGATTGACCGCTGCTGGCAGCTCGGCAACGCCAACCCCATTTGCTTTATCCACGACGTGGGCGCCGGTGGCCTGTCTAACGCCTTCCCCGAGCTGGTGAACGACGGCGAGCGGGGCGGCAGCTTTGAGCTGCGCAACGTGCCCAACGACGAGCCGGGCATGAGCCCGCTGGAGATTTGGTGTAACGAATCCCAAGAGCGCTATGTGCTGGCGGTGCCGGCCGATAAACTGGCCCTGTTTGACGCCATTTGTGAGCGCGAGCGCGCCCCTTACTCTGTGGTGGGTGAAGCCACCGAAGAGAAGACCTTAAAGCTCAGCGACAAGCACTTTGGCGACACCCCCATCGACCTGCCGCTCTCCGTGCTTTTGGGCAAGCCGCCCAAAATGCACCGCGATGTAGAAAGCCGCAGCGCTGCCGGTAACGAACTCAAGTTCGACATCAGCGTGCAAGAGGCTGCCGAGCGCCTGTTGCGCCTGCCCACCATCGCCGAGAAGACCTTCCTGATTACCATCGGCGACCGCTCCGTGGGCGGCCTTACCGCCCGCGACCAGATGGTTGGCCCCTGGCAAATCCCGGTGGCCGACGTGGCCGTTACCGCTGCCAGTTTTGACACCTACTACGGCGAAGCCATGGCCATGGGCGAGCGCACCCCGGTGGCGCTTTTGAACCACGCCGCTTCGGCCCGTTTGGCGGTGGCTGAATCCATCACCAACATCGCCGCCAGCGCCATTGGCGATCTCAAACGCATCAAGCTCTCTGCCAACTGGATGGCCGCCGCCGGCCACCCCGGCGAAGACGCTGGCCTTTATGAAGCGGTGAAAGCCGTGGGCGAAGAGCTGGCCCCAGCCCTTGGCATCACCATACCAGTGGGCAAGGACTCCATGTCCATGAAGACCCAGTGGGACGGCAAGGCCGTTACTGCGCCGCTGAGCCTTATCATCACCGCCTTTGGCCGTGTTGAAGACGTGCGCAAAACCGCGACTCCGCAGCTGAAAACCGACAAAGGCGCTACCCGCCTGTTGCTGATTGACCTTGGCGCCGGCAAACAGCGCCTGGGCGGCAGCTGCCTGGCCCAGGTGACCCGTCAGCTGGGTACCGAGACCCCAGACTTGGACGACGTAGCGGCCTTTAAAGGCTTCTTCCACGCCGTGCAAGAGCTGCTGCTGGACGGCAAGCTGCTGGCCTACCACGACCGCTCCGACGGCGGCCTGTTCGTCACCCTGGCCGAGATGGCCTTTGCCGGCCACGTGGGTATCGACGCCGATATCAGCGCCCTGGGCGGCGACGCCATGAGCGCCTTGTATAACGAAGAGCTGGGCGCCGTTATCCAGGTGCGCGAAGAAGACCTCGACGCTATCAACAAGGTGCTGGCCGGCCACGGCATCAAGCACCTGGTGCACGACATCGGTACGCTCAATGGCGACGACAGCGTGCGCTTTAGCAAAGACGGCAGCGAAGTGCTGGCGGCCAAGCGCGGCGTGCTTCGCGGTATCTGGGCCGAAACCACCCACCAGATGCAAAAGCGCCGTGACAACCCGGTCTGCGCCGACGAAGAGTTTGCGCTGAAAACCGACGACAGCGACCCTGGCATCAGCCCGGTGCTCACCTTCGATATCAAAGAAGATGTGGCCGCCCCTTACATCATCAAAGGCGTGCGCCCCACCATCGCCATCTTGCGTGAGCAGGGCGTCAACTCCCAGCAGGAAATGGCCGCCGCCTTTACCCGCGCCGGGTTCCGCGCCATCGACGTGCACATGTCCGACATCCTCTCTGGCCGTGAAGATCTCACCAAGATGCAGGGCCTGGCGGCCTGTGGCGGCTTTAGCTACGGCGACGTGCTGGGCGCCGGTGAAGGCTGGGCCAAGTCCATCCTCTTTAACGAGCGTGCCCGCGCCGCCTTCGAGGCCTTCTTCGGCCGTGGCGACACCCTGGCCCTTGGCGTCTGTAACGGCTGCCAGATGATGTCCAACCTCAAAGACATTATCCCCGGTGCCGAGCACTGGTCCCGTTTCGTGACCAACCGCTCCGAGCGCTTCGAAGCCCGGGTAGCCACCCTGCTGCTGGAGAAGACTCCGTCACTGTTCTTTACCGACATGGAAGGGGCCCGCCTGCCCATCGCCGTATCCCACGGTGAAGGCCGCGCCGAGTTCGTCAGTGACGCTCACTTCGCCGCCCTTAACGGTTCCGGCAAGGTAGCTGCCCGCTACGTGGACAACCATGGCCAGGTCACCGCCCAGTACCCCCTGAACCCCAACGGCTCACCGGAAGGTATTGCGGCGCTTACCACTGTGGACGGCCGCGTCACCATCATGATGCCGCACCCCGAGCGGGTACACCGCACCATCGCCCATTCCTGGCACCCCGAGGAGTGGGGCGAGAATGGTCCTTGGATGCGGATGTTCCAGAATGCGCGCAAGGCGATTGGTTAAGCCTGCGGCTTGGCTTTAGAGCAATAAAAAACCCCGCGAAAGCGGGGTTTTTTATTGAGTGTGAATTCTCATTGATTGGCGTTCCTTTAGGGCTGTTTTGACGCGGATGATTCCTTTGTCCGCCGGTTCTCGCACCGGCAGGCGAGGCACTTTGTTTTCGCACAAAGTGCCCAAAGGCACCGCCCAGGCGTTACGCGACGTCCTTCCTTCTGGTCGCTTGCCGCTGACCGCTACACACGCGTGTCCCGACGCGTCTTCCGCTCTTTCGGCATCCCTGCCTCAAGCCAGCTCCCGCTCCCGTCAGTAAGGCGCTCCACTTAAATGGGCTCCAAGAGCGGGTGGCTTCGATTTCTAATCTAATCACTAACGCAGCTTACTCTACATCTAGCCATTTTTTTAAATCAACTACCCAATTTGGAATGTCATTTTCTTTGTCAATCTCAATGTACTTAAGAGCGAACTGATTTTTAATTCCCGTTAGAGAAAAGAATTCTTTTAGTTGCAATATTTCACTCTTTCTCAAATTTAAACCGATTCCAGATGGAAGAGAATGATCTACAATTTCATCAGCTAAAGGTAAGAAGTTTAATAACTCTGGGTTATATTTTTTAAATGACATAAGAGTTTTTAAAAATACTCTTGTATTTAGAGAGTCTTCTATTTCTGTTGGTGGATTAGTTAAGTCATCAGAAGACTTAATTAGTTCTGTCTTATTCGCCCTGTTTATTAATCTGACAATCTTGACTTTATCTTCTATTGGAAAGCTGGTGGCATACTGACTGCCTTTTTCATCTGTATCCAATAGTAAAAGGACTCTGCCTTTAATATCATCTCGGTCAGATTCTAATGCTAATTTTATATACTCATAGATTTTTTTTACCGTGGGAGATCCACCTACAGCAATTACGTTTACCTTGTCCGAAAAAAACTTGTCTAGATATATCTTATCTGAGGAACCTTCACATACGATCCATTTCATGGAATTATTACATGTAATAGATGATATTATTGATTGAACCAGATCATTAATACCTTTAACTTCTACTGAGTCAGGCATCATACCTTTAGTTTTTCTTTTTATCTCTTTTATCTGCTCTCTGTAATATCTAAGATCTAGTTGAAGAATATCATTGTCAGGATTTTGGGAAATATAATAAGCACTACCAAAGGAGACTACAGGCATGAAGCCATACCAATGAGTTGTCAATAATGTTTGAACGTCCTGCTTTGATATCGATTTCAGTTTCGAAAACTGCTCAAAGCATGATCCCGTATGTAAACTGATTTCCGGCTCATCGACAGCTAGGATAAATATTTTGTTATTTTTACTGTCATTTATCTTTAAAAAGGCTTCTGCTACATCTATTAGCGCTCTTCTTTTTTCTCCTGAACTCAAGTGAGAAACCGGAGTTAGCAATTCACTTTCACCAACTAAGCTTAATACTTTGTCTTCAAAGAATGCTTCAATTATCTTGCTGGTAACATGAGATTGATTAAAAAGGCTTTGTTTTTTTGCTGGTTTTTTGAATTTGTAGTTTTTAAGTGATTCAGCTAGTCGGTCAACAAATTCTTGTAGATCTTTGTTTATTCCAGAAATAAAGGAATCGTCCACGAACTCTTTTATTGTGCTGTCTAGACTTCTTCCAAGTAAGGATTGAAGAATCTTGCTTTCAATTTTTGAATACTCTTCATGCCTAATTTCTGAAGGTACATAAATATAGGAATATATATTTCTTACATAGCTATATAATTTTTGAATGGCATTTTCGAAAGAAAAATCCAAGTCAGAAAGTTCCTCCTCAAACCTCTCTCGGTAATCGCTAATCGATTCAAAAATGGACATTGCTGTGGTAAAGGTTATATTTTTATTTTCTTTCTTGACGCCTATTGGAATAAGAAAGTGACTTTCTGCATTGGAAAACTCACTAATGATTTTTCTATGCTCTGTGAATTTATCAGCTATGAGCCTCTGGCTTTGATTGAAGTCACCAGTTTCAACTTGCCATGTTATGTCACTGAATAACTCTAGAACTCGATAAATGTGGGAAGGCTTTTTTACTTTTGATTTCTCGATGAGAAGAATAAATGTCAGTAAAGGTTCTCGTTGATCCCAGCCTTTTTCTAGTGCCTCGTTGTTTATATCCAGTCTATCTAAGTCAGATTTGTTGAAAAATGTATCAGCGGCGGCCAGTATAGAACTCTTGCCAACGCCGTTTTCTCCAATGAATGATGAAAAGTTAGTTCCGTTGCTAATGGGGATATAATTTAAATTTTTATAAATTTTGAAGTTTCGTATTATAGCGCTGACAATCATTTTTAGTATCCATTAGCGAGTCTACTCCTGAATGAAGACATTGAAGCATTGATTGGTTGTTGTCAATTTGTTGCTTTAGTGTGCTTTCATTTTTATTCTTTAATCCAATAAATGGTTTTGGATAGGGTATGCATGGCGAATCGTTTGGCTTGGCGTTCTGCGAACCAACTGGTTAATGCTCTTCTGCCGTTAAGTGAAGCGCTGAGCCGCAGGGAGTGAAGGGGCAGCCGAGACAGGGATGTAGAGGCAGGTGAATACGTGCCGGGAGCGCGTATGAACCGGTGCACCGGGAACGACCAGAGGTGAAGATGAAGCGAAACATGGGCACTGGTTTTGCCTACTTTTGCCAAAACAAAAGTAGGGCGCCTGTCGGTGCGCGAACCGACGTATAAAGGAACTAACTGGTGAATAGTGGACGATAGAAAAACTAAGATGCCGGGGCGAGACCCGGCGTATAAATGCGCTCGATTGGTGCAGCGGATTTCATATTCAAGCTCAACGCCGTACGAAGCAGGCTCCGCTGCAAGCGTTTATTACAACCTATCCGTACACCCTCCGTACAAGATTGCCTTCGCTGTTGGTGATCTTTTATACTGCTCAGGTTGTACGGAATGGCTCCGTACGGGGAGGGTGTGATGGCGACGACGCGGTTGGATATCCGGCTGGACGAGGAAATTAAGGCCAAGGCGGAGAAGGCGACGGCTTTGTTGGGGCTGAAAAGTTTGACCGATTATGTGGTCAAGCTGATGGACGAAGATGCCTCTGAGGTGATTGCCCAGTACGAGAGCATGACGGTGGATAGCACCGTTTTTGACCGCTTTATGGCGGCTTGCGACAAGGCTGAGGCGCCGAACAAGGCGCTGCGTGGGGCGGCGGCTTTTACCAAGGACAGCGGCTTTTAAATGGCCTGGGCCAGGCACTTTGTCGAGCTGGATAAGGCCCTGCACGACAGGGCCAGCTTTGATTGCGGTGAGCCGGAGCTGAACCTCTTTTTGCGCCAGTTTGCCGCCAAACACATGCAGGCGCGGGTGAGCCGGACCATGGTGCTGCCCGCCCTTGAGCCGTTGCCCAATCAAAAACTCCCTGTTTGCGCCTTCTACGCCATAGCCCCGGGCGCCATTCGCCGCGACACCTTACCGGCGGCCCTTGCCAAAAAGCTCCCCCATTACCCGGTGCCGGTGTTCCTGCTGGCGCAGCTTGCCGTACACAAAGCCTTTCATGGCCAGGGGCTGGGTAAAGTCAGCCTGATCAAAGCCCTTGAGTACCTCTGGCAAATCAATGCCCATATGCCTGCTTATGCGGTGCTGGTGGATTGCCTGAACCCAGAGGCCCAGCGCTTTTATGCCAAGTACGGTTTTGAAGTGCTGTGCGAGGTCGAAGGCCGTACCCGCATGTTCCTGCCCATGAACACCCTGGCCCAGCTTTTTAGCCGCTAAGTGAAGGGCCTCCTTTTAGGAAATGGGAGCCTGCATCAGGCAGAGATAAATGGCAGCCATAACAAAGTAACCCGCCTGCCAGTGCGAAAGCCGGTACATAAAAAATGCTCTCTGTGGGACACCCACTTTTTGTTATTAACAAAATCAACTACTTAAACACCAGTACGATATTTTGAGCAATATGGCGCTCAGTTTTGGTTCTGTCCGTTTTTTTTGAGCGTGATATTGCTCAATGTGATTTTTCGGTTCCCAAAAGGGAAATCACCACCATTACTGTCTTTTGGCCTTTTGATGAAGGGTATTGGCTTTGTTTTCGTGTTACCCCCCTGTCTGACCCGGGCTTTGAAAGTGTTTAGGAAGTCCGGGGCGACTCAAAATGCCAGTGCCACAGGGTACTGCCACTTCAAAAGACACCAGCAGAGCGCAGCTTAAAAGCCCCTTAATCCCCCCTTCAGCTTCTCCCGTTACAACCTTGTAACCACTAAGGAGGAGCCACTATGACTGTTTCCGGTAAAGAGATGCTGGCCAAGGTGCCGGCCATCACCTTGGGCTTTTGGCTGATTAAGATTCTGGTGACCACCCTTGGGGAAACCGGGGGGGATGCGGTGTCTATGTCGCTCGGGCTGGGGTATCTCGCCAGTACCGGCATTTTTATCACCGTTTTTGTGGCGCTGGTGGCGCTGCAAATCAAGGCGGCGGGGTTTCGGCCCTTTTTGTATTGGGCCACCATCATTGCCTCTACCACCCTGGGCACCACCCTTGCCGACTTTGCCACCCGCTCTTTGGGCATAGGTTACAGCGGCGGCTCGGCGCTGCTGCTGAGCTTGCTGTTGCTGACCCTCTTTTGCTGGCAGCGCCTCTTGGGGCGCATTGATGTGGGCTCGGTACAAAGCCCAGGGGCCGAGGGCTTTTACTGGCTGACCATCACCTTTTCCCAAACCCTCGGCACCGCACTGGGGGATTGGACAGCCGACACCCAAGGCCTGGGGTATGTGGGCGGCGCGGCGATATTTGGCGGTGCTTTGCTGCTCTTGGCGGCGCTTTATTACGGCACAGCGATTTCTCGCACTGGGCTCTTTTGGGTGGCCTTTGTGCTGACCCGGCCGCTGGGCGCCGTGGTGGGGGATTTTCTCGACAAGCCCCTGGCCGAGGGGGGCCTGGCCATGAGCCGTTTCAGTGCCACTGCCACCCTGGCAGCGGCGGTGCTGCTGCTGATCATCACCTTGCCGCAGCGGCCGGCGGTCAAGGCCCACTAGCGCTCAGGCGGGCTCTTTGGCTGTCAGCCGGGGGCGGGCGAGGGCGGCAGTGCGCAGGTCATGGCTAGGAATGTGACGGTGGCAATAGTCGGTCAGCCCCTGGTGCAGCGCCTGGGCTATCTGGTTTTGAAAGGCGCTGGTACGCAGCCGCCGTTCTTCCCGCGGATTGGAAATAAAGGCGGTTTCCACCAGCACCGACGGAATATCCGGTGATTTGAGCACGGCGAAGGCGGCCCGTTCGATATCACGATGCAAGGCTTTTTCATGCTGGGCCAGGGTACCAATCAGCGCATCAGCGAGCTTGGCACTGGCGCTGAGGGTGCTGGTTTGTGACAGGTCCAGCAGCACTTTAGCCAGTACCTTATCTTTGGTTTTCAGAGAAATGCCGCCGATCAGATCGGCGCTGTTTTCCCGGTCGGCCAGGCGCCGGGCCATGACGCTGCTGGCCCCTTTTTCCGAAAGAATGTACACCGATGAGCCGGTTACCCGCCGGTCCTGGCAGGCGTCGGCATGCACCGACACAAACACATCGGCCTTATGGCGGTGGGCGATACGCACCCGCCCTTGCAGGGGAATAAAGGTGTCGCTGTTGCGGGTCATCACCGCGCGAAAGCCGGGGGTTTGGTCAATGCGGCGTTTGAGCTTGCGGGCAATGGCCAGCACCACGTTTTTTTCATGGGTGCCCCCCTTGCCGGTGGCGCCGGGATCTTTGCCGCCGTGGCCGGGATCGATCACCACGACGATGTCGCGGCGTTTTTCAGCGTCGGGGAGCCGCTGCGGGAAAGGTCTGTTGATGGTCAGCCGTAACCGCTCGCCGGCCGGGATCGCCTGGTAGTGGATGTCGGTATTAGCGCGGAATTCCAAAACCAGGCGCAGGGTCTGGGCGCCATGTTTGGCCCAGCGCACCGATTGGAAATAGCCGCTGTGGGTCAGGGCAGTGAGATCGGTAACATTCTCGGTCTGAGCGAGATCAATGACCAGCCGCGCCGGCTGGGCAAGGGTGAAAATACGATAGTGCGGCAACGGGTGCAGCGTAAGATCGAGCCGGATATGCTCTGGCGCCGCGCTCAGCTGTACCTGGGTCAGCCGGCTGGCACCGGCCCAGGCCAGGTTCGGTAGCAGGATACTGGCACCGACAGCAAGACTGTTGACAATAAAGCGGCGACGGCCGAAGGCGTAGGGCAAGGACATGGGGTGCTCTGCTTTGCATTTGTTATAAAGTAACAAGTGCGGGGGGGGTAAGGTCCAGTGCCGGCCATGGTCAACAAGTAAAAGCCCGGCGGTTGCCGGGCTTTTTGCTGCGGGAGTCTCAGAGCTGAAAGCGGCTTAGCATGCTGTCCAGCTCATGGGATAGCGCCTTGAGGTGGGTGCTGGCCTGGGCCAGCTCTGCGGCGGTAGCGGATGAAAGCTCGGTAAGCTGGTTGATGCCGTCGAGGTTCTGATTGATGTCTTGCACCACCACCGATTGCTCCTCGGTGGCGGTGGCCATCTGGATATTGCGGTCGCTGATGCTGCCAATCTCGTCGTTGATGCGCGACAGCGCCTGGGTGGCGGCTTCGGAGGCCTGCACCCCTTGGTCGGCAACGCTCAGGCTGGCTTGCATGGCCTGCACCGCCTGGCGGGCGCTTTGTTGCAGGCGGCTCACCATCTCTTGAATTTCGCTGGTGGCCTTGGCGGTGCTGGCCGCCAGCTGGCGCACTTCGTCGGCCACCACCGCAAAGCCCCGGCCATGTTCACCGGCGCGGGCCGCTTCGATAGCGGCGTTCAGGGCCAGCAGGTTGGTTTGGTCCGACACCGAATGAATGACATCCAAGATGGCGCCAATGCTGTCGGTTTGGCCGGCCAGGGTTTGCACATCGGTGCTGGCCTGGGCCATGTCGCTGGCCAGGCGGTTTATCACGCTGGTGGCCTGGCTCACCGTCTGGTGGCCACTACGGCAGGCGCTAAGCGAGCTGCTGGCTTCTTCCGAGGCGCGGGCGGCGTTACCGGCTATCTCGTGGATGGTGGCGCCCATTTGGTTCATGGCGGTGACCACCAGCAAGGATTGTTGATGTTGGTCCTGGCTGTGGTTTTGGGCCTGGCCGGCCCGGTCGGCCACCTGCTGGGCGGCGGCCTTTAGCTGGTTGCTGGTGTTGGCCACGGCGCTCATGGAGGCGTGAATTTTATCGATAAAGGCGTTAAAGCCTTCAGAGAGCTGCACCATTTCTTCGCTGCCCTGGGGGCTGATGCGCTGGGAAAGGTCGCCGCCGCTGGAGCCGAGATCCAAAAAGCGGGCCGCCAGGGCGCGGATGGGGCGGGTAATGCCGTTGGCAAGGAAAAAGCCCATCACGATAAAGGTCAGCGCCACTAGGGCGGTGACCAGCAAGATGGCCTGGGTGGTCGCGCTTAGCTCGGCAAAGACTTCGTCCTCCGGCACCACCGCCACCACAAACCAGTCCATGGACGGGATATAGCTGCTGGCTAAAAACACCGCCCGCCCGCCAAGCTCACTGGCCACCAGGTTAAAGGGTTTTTTTTGAAAAAGCGGCGCCATATCGCCACTGAAATACTGGCGAAGATCGGTGCCAATCTTTTGCTGGTCGCGGTGAATTTTAATATCGCCTTTGGGGCCAGCAAGAAAGACGTAGCCAGATTTTTCAATTTTAAATTGATTTAAAAAGGCCACCATTTCGTCAACCGGCTTACCCAGGCCCGATAGCAACTTCCCGTTTAGCTGCTGGTAATCGACAAAGAGTTTTACCTTGCCGCCGGCGTCTTGATAGAGGCTGACCAGCGTTGGGTTACCTGAAGCGACATAGCTGAAAAACCACGGGTCCTGCTGGGGCGTCAGCTGGCGCAAAAAGCCCTGCTGGTTCCAAAAGTAGGCGGTTTTGCGGTCAGACACCGAGGCGTCGGAGAGCCCGTATTGCTCGGCCAGGCGCTGCAACTGGGCCGTTATCTGCTGCTCGTCGCCGGGGCTTAGGTCGGTGCGGGTGGCGAGCTGTTGCAGCAACTGGTTGTTGGTCACCTGGCGGGCGGCGGCCAGCAGCCCTTTGACTTCGGCATCGATGCGCTGCTCGATGCTTTGCACCATCAGCGGCAGCTCGATATTCACCAGGCGGTGCTTAAGGGCTTTTTTACTTTGGCTAAGGGAAATTGCCCCCACCAGGGCGGTGGAGGCGATCACGGCAAAAGTGATGCCGGTAATGATTTTGTTTTTAATACTGAGGTTGCTGAGTTTCATTCCATGGTGCCAAAAGTTAAATCTGATTTAACAAAAGTGCTTTCTTTGTTTGGGCCGCTATTAAATAGAAAACGGGTTTCAAAATCATTAAGTTCAAGGGCCCTTTGCAAAAAGAAAATCGCTGGTGGCGAAAGGGGCAACGCCTTTGGCGAGCGCAATATCGCTGTCACAGAGCGGCGCCACACTGGGTGGGCCCTGGTTATAAAGAGGCCTTATGTTCCCGTTGCTCAAAGGGCGGTTTCGCCGCCACGCGCAAGGCAGCCGCGCCAAGGTGGTGATAAGCCTCAACAAAGCCAAGCCCATCGCCCGGGTAGACGAGCGCTACTTGTCGTTCTCCATTGATATTTCGGTGCTGGCCGGTGGCCAGTGGTGGGACGGCAGTGCCGGCAGCAAAAAGGGCCTGGGCACCGAGAAAACCACGCCCCTTAGCCTGAAAAAGGGCAAGCTCGACAAATTCACCCGTGCCCTGGCCCCGGCCTACCTGCGGGTGGGGGGCTCGGAAGCGGACAACATCCATTACTTTACCGCCCCCCAAGGCGAGAGCGGCTCCCTGGTGCTCACCCAGGGCATGTGGGACGACCTGCACCGCTTTTGCGCCCGTAACGATCTGGCGCTGGCCTTTACCTTTAAATACGGGCTTTTCAAGCGCCGCCTCCATGGCCGCTGGCAGGCCGATGAAGTCAGCAAGCTGCTGGCCTACAGCAGCGAGCGCGGCCAGCCCATTGCGGTGTGCGAGCTTGGCAACGAGCTTAATGCCTACTGGGCTTTTTATGGCCTGGGTTCCCAGCCCATGGCCTCGAAGCTGGCCGCCGACTACGACACCTTTATTCGCACCGTTCGTCATTTGAGCCCTCACAGCAAAGTGGCGGGGCCGGGCAGCGCCTTTTGGCCGCGCATTGGCGAGGCCATCAAGCCCATCACCAACATCACCCCAACCTTCCTGTCGGTGCTCAAAGAGCCCCTGGATATCGTTGACTGGCACTATTACCCCTTCCAAAGCCGCCGCTCGCCGGTGCGCACCCGCTCGGCCACCTTAAGCAACGTGATGTCGCCCCAGGCGTTGAAGGATTTTGATAAATACCTGGGTCAGCTCAAGGGCTGGCGCAACCTGCATCAGCCAAACGCCGCCCTCTGGACAGGGGAAACCGGCTCGGCCCAGTGCGGCGGCGAGGCGCGGCTGTCTGACCGTTTTGCATCGTCGTTCTGGTGGGCCGACCAACTGGGCCGGGGCGCCAGGGCAGGGCTGGCGGTGATGGTGCGCCAAAGCCTGGTGGGGGGCGACTACGGCCTTATCAACCGCCAAACCCTTAAACCCAACCCCGATTTTTGGGTGAGCTGGCTGTGGCAAAAGCTGATGGGCCGGGAGGTGTTTGAGGTGCAAAGCAGCGACGAGAGCGTGCTGGCCTACTGCCACAGCGCCCGCAAGGGCGGCAAATGCACCTTGCTGCTGATCAACATGGCTGCCACCGCCAAGGCGATAGAGTGCCGGGGCTTTGGCATGCAGAAAAAACGCTATGAGCTTACCGCCGATAAGCTCACCGACGATAAAGTGCGCATCAATGGCGTTAAGCCCAAATTCCAGGGCGGCAAGGTAAAACTCAAAGACTTCCCCAGCCTCGCGCGCCAGGAACTGCTTAAGCCCTACAGCATTAATTTTTGGTGCTTCCGGTTATAGTGGCAGCCGGTTTTTCACAAGGACGTTCTGACCATGGCAAGATCTGCCATCCCCAAGCCTCGGGTTGGCCCGCTGGGCTTTTATTGCTGCGGCGCCTTGCTTTGTCTGCTATTTCTGGCCACGAGCCTCGGGCTTGGCTGGTGGTTGGTTGCTGCTATCAGCCAAAGCCGAGCCTATCTGCAAAGCGGTTTAGCCCTTATTGTGCATCCCACCGATCTGGGCTCGTTCCCGGGGCTGGTGCTGTCGACCTTCAGCGTAGGGCTGTGGGGCGGCCAACTGTTGTGGTTGGGGCCCAAAAGCTACAGCGTGAAATCCCCAAATGCTGAGCGGTTAGAGCACGCCATGGCTTATGGCATGTTGGGTGGCTTGGCATTGACCTTGGCGGGGCTCTTTGCCGAGCCACTCCTTTGGCATGCCCTCGCCAAAGGTCAAGGCTACCGGCCTTGCCCGCCTTTTACCCTGCCGCTGATGCGCCTGCGCCGGGAGGTACTGGTCAAGGAGCAATGGCTTTGTACCGATCCTGCCATTGTCGCCATCGTTAGAGCCGGTAACGACGAGGAAGCCAAAGCCGTTGCCAGGAAACTGGCTCAATAACCCATGGCTGGGCGAAGCCGGGCCGCGCGGGGTATGCTGGCAGCCCCTTAACGGCTTGGAACCTGTTATGACCATCACTCGCATTAACCCCGGCCAACGTTGGTCCGACATTACTGTCTTTAACGGCATTGCCCATTTTGTGGAGGTGCCCGAGTGCGGCCAAGCTGACATCGACAGCCAAATGGCCGCCCTGTTTGCCCAGGCCGAAGCCAGTCTTGGCAAGATTGGCAGCGACAAAACCCGGCTGCTGTCGGTCACCATCTATCTCACCGATTTTGCCCTGGCCCCGGCCATGAACGCCGCCTGGGACGCCTGGTTTGAGCCAGGCACGGCGCCCAGCCGCGCCTGCGTTAAAGCCGAACTGGCTGACCCTCACTACCTCTTGGAAATGGCCTTTGTGGCCGCCGCTGGCAGCGCGTTTCAATAAGTCTCGCCCTCAGCCAGGTTCACCCTCCAGCCACACCGCAATACGCTCGCCGTAATCGGCGGGGGTTTTGCGTTTCACCCGGCGGGCGATGTCCAGCAGGGTCTGCTGGGCCAAGGCCTCTTCCATGCGCTGCTGGGCGCTTTGCATCACCGCATGCACCGAGCACACCCCGGCGCTGGCCCAGTCCGGGGCGCAGCCGCCGAAGATGGCGCAGTTCTCGCGGATATTGCGGCACTCGAAAATACTCTTGTTGCCGTCGATGGCCTTAACCACATCCAGTACCGAGATCTCGTCGGCCGGCCTTGCCAGCCGAAACCCGCCACGGGGGCCGGAGGTGCCTTCCAGCAGCCCGGCTTTGGCCAGGCGGGTAAAGACCTTGGCCAGCAGCTCCGCCGGCACGCCCTGCAATTCGGCCAGGGAACGGGCATTGGCCTCGCGGCTCTCGCCCTTGCTGTCGTCCACCAAAAACAGCAGGCAGTGCAGGCCGTATTCCACACCAGAACTGTACAGTGCCATGGTAATCTCCGAATTATTTATTCTGCGATTTAATGTGTCGCTAAAACCTATGATGCCAGCAAGCCTTCGCCCTGTACAGTCCTGGCCGGCAAGGCTTGGTTGGCGCTGAATAAGCTATTTTAGCTAAGGTTATGAGGGATAAGGCAAAGCCGGATCCTTGGCGACGATCGTACCAAAAAAGATCTTGATCCGTTAATTTACGATAACTATTATCGGAAATAAGCGAGGCGAGCGGCCATCACCAAACCGGTTGCATCCGCTTTGGCAACGCTGCCCTTAACCTTTTTGGAGTGACACCATGAAACAGCGCATTTTGATCATCGGCACCGGCTTTGGCGGTATGTGGAGCGCCCTAAGCGCCAGCCGCCTGCTGGATATGCACCAGCGCCAGGATGTGGAGGTAACAGTGCTGGCACCGCAAGCCGAGTTGCGGGTCCGGCCACGGTTTTACGAGCAAGAAGTGCATCGCATGGTGGCGCCCCTTGGCGAGCTGTTTGCCGCTGTCGGGGTGACCTTCATTAAGGGGATGGCAGAGCAGATAGACGTAGCCGCCAACACCGTGAGCTACCGAGACACCAGCGGCCAGGCGCAGCAGCTTGGCTACCACAAGCTGGTGCTGGCCACCGGCTCCAAGGTGGTGAAACCGGCCCTGGCAGGGATGGAACATGTGTTTGATGTTGACGCCCTGGAGCAGGCGGTGCGCCTTGAGCAGCACATCAAGGCCCTGGCCGAGCGCCCAGACAGTGCCGCCCGCAATACCGTGGTGGTGGCCGGTGGCGGCTTTACCGGTATCGAAACCGCCGCCGAGATGCCCGCGCGGCTGCGCGCCGCCTTGGGTGAAGGCACCAAGGTGCGGGTGGTGGTGGTCGATAAGGGCCTTGTCATCGGCGCTGCCCTCGGCGAAGGCCCTCGCGCCGCCATCGAAGAGGCCAGCCAAGCGCTGGCACTGGAATGGCAGCTTGGCCGCACCGTGGCCAGCGTCGACGACCAGGGCGTTACCCTGGATAACGGCGAGCGCATCGAGGCCAGCACCGTGGTGTGGACTGTCGGAGTACGCGCCGACGCCCTGACCGAGCAAATTCCTGCCGAGCGCGACGCCGCCGGCCGCCTCTTTGTGGACGATAACCTCAAGGTCATTGGCCTTGAGGACGTGTTTGCCACCGGCGATACCGCCAGCGCCCGCACCGACGAGGCCGGCAACCGCGCCTTGATGTCCTGCCAGCACGCCATCTCCCTTGGCCGCGCCAGTGGCAACAACGCAGCTGCCAGCCTGCTGGGGTTGGTGCCGCACCCTTATCGCCAGGAAATGTACGTGACCTGCCTGGATCTGGGCCCCTGGGGCGCCATGTATTCCGAGGGTTGGGAGCGGGAAGTGAAGATGGTCAAGGAAGAGGCCAAGGCGCTCAAAACCCAGATTAACAGCGTCTGGATCTACCCGCCGGCTGCCGAGCGCTCTGTTGCCCTTGCCGCCGCCGATCCGGCCATCCCGGTGGTGGCCTGAACAAAGCCCCGCTTGGCGGGGCTTTTTAGTAGCCGCTCTGCCGGGAAATTACCGGGCTGATATTTCCTTTAACGGCAAGCGGAGTATGCTACCGGCACGACTGCAGGAGGGGCCATGCACCGCATTGTGCTTGTAGAAGACGACCCGGACATCGGCCAGCTTATTGGTGGCTGGCTGGGTAAACATGACATGGACGTGCTGGTCGAGCCGAGGGGCGATATGGCCCTGGCGCGGGTGGCAGCGGAGCAGCCAGATTTGGTGCTGCTGGACATCATGCTGCCGGGGCTCGACGGCCTGTCGCTGTGCCGGGAGCTTCGCGGCCGCTTTGCCGGCCCCATCGTCATGCTCACCTCCCTGGACAGCGACATGAACCAGGTGCTGGCCCTGGAGCTGGGCGCCAACGACTACATCCTAAAGACGGCGCCGCCCAATGTGCTGCTGGCAAGATTGCGGGTGCAACTGCGCCAGGTTAAAGCCGCGCCAGCGCCTATCAGCCAGGGCAGCCGCCTGCAGCTTGGCACGCTGCTTATCGACCAGGCCACCCGCACCGTGCGCCTTGGCGGCCAGACGGTGGTGCTAACCACCACCGATTTTGACTTGTTATGGCAACTGGCCAGCCATGCCGGGCAGATCTTGAGCCGCGAGGCCTTGTTTCAGCAGGTTAAGGGCCGCGACTACGACGGCCTTGACCGCTCCATGGACGTGGCCATCTCCAGGCTCCGCCAAAAGCTTGGCGACAGCGCCGAGGCCCCCACCCGTATCAAAACCGTGCGCCAAAAAGGCTACCTCTTGGTGCCGGACGAGTGGAGCTGACCGGTGCGCCGCCTCTTTACCCAGTTTTACCTGTTGGTGTTTGCCTGCTTTTTGGCGGCGGCGCTGCTGATTGGTGGGGTGTATCAGTTCACCGCCGAGCGGGCCAGCAACCGCTATCTCGAAGGGCTGGTGCAGGACTTTTTGGACCGCTTTACCCAGCAGATGGCCGATGTGCCCGCCAGCCAGTGGCCGGGGCAGGTTGAGGATTTTGGCCGCCGCCTGCATCTTACACTGCGCACCGGCGCCCTTAGCGAGCAGCCCCTGGCCCCGGCGGATTTACGCTTTCTGAGCCAGGGCAACATCCTTATCGTCGAAGACGACGCCACCTTTCGCCAACGCATTCCCGGCACCGACCAGGTGCTCATTATCGGCCCGGTGCCCTATCTGCATTTTCAGCACGAATTGCACTGGTTGGTGCTGGGGCTGCTGATTTTGCTGGGCCTGTCCCTGGCCTTTCCCATCCTCTTGTGGATGCGCCCGCACTGGCGCGGCTTGCAGCGATTAGAAGCTGCCGCCAAGCGCCTTGGCCGGGGCGAACTGGATGCTCGGGCGGCGCTACCCAGCAAAAGCAGCCTGGCCACCCTGGGTGCCACCTTCGACCAGATGGCCAGCCAGCTGCAAAGCCTGATAGCCGGGCGCAAGCAACTGACCGACGCCATCGCCCATGAGCTGCGCACGCCGCTGGTGCGGCTGCGCTACCGCTTGGCCATGCAGGAGCCGCCCTTGGCCCCCAAGGCCCTGGCCGAGTTGGAGCGGGATCTCAATGCCTTTGAGTACCTGATTGACGAAATGCTGGTCTACAGCCGCCTTAACGAGCCCGAGCCGGCCCTTAATATCGGCGTCTTTGAGCTGGGCCAGTGGGCCGCCGAGCACCTTGCTGACTGGCAGGCCCAGGGCGCCGGGCGCACCCTGGAACTCACCGGCCCGCCTGCGCCCCTTTATTGGCAAGGGGATGGGCGGCTTTTGGAAAGGGCCATGGACAACCTGGTGGGCAACGCCCTTCGCCACTGCCGCCAGCAGGTGCATATTACGCTCGGCGAGGAAGACGGCCTGGCGGCGCTGAAAGTCACTGACGACGGCCCCGGCGTAGCTGCCGAGGCGGCAGCGCGCATCTTCGAGCCCTTTGTGCGCCTCGATGAAAGCCGCAACCGGCGCACCGGCGGTATCGGCCTTGGCCTTGCCATAGTGCGCAGCATTGCCCATTTGCATGGCGGTGACGTGCGCCTCGAAGGCCCCGGCCCCGGTGCCTGCTTTGCCTTGTTACTGCCTGTACATTCGGTAACAAAGCGTCACCAGGGCGCTACAGAGTTGCCGTAACGGTCACACCTACAATGGCGGCGTTGGAGCAAAACGGCTCCTGGTTGATAACGAGGTCACTCATGAAAAAACTGCTTCCCCTGGCCATTGCCGCAGCCTTTGCCTTCAACACCGCCGCTGTTATGGCTGCCCCTGCCGACGCTCCGGTGAAAACCGAAGCTGCCCAGACTCAAAAAGCGGCCAGCGACAAGGCGGCCAGCAAAACCGAGAAGAAAACCAACCACACCAAGCCCAAGGTCAAAAAGGTGAAAAAGGCCCATCACAAGAAAAAAGCCGCCACCCAAAAAACCGCCAAGAAAAAAGCGGAAAAGACCAGCGAGCAGGACAAGGCCAAGGCCTCCTGAGAAAAGCCCCGCAGCCGCGGGGCTTTTTTTGTACCGGCGGCGGTGTTACTACTGCCTTTGCCAATAAGCAGAGGTGGCTATGACAAGTTGGTCGGCAAGGGCGAGGGAGATTGAATCCTTCAAGGTGATGGATCTGCTGAAAAGGGCCAAGGCCCTGGATAGCGAAGGCCATGACGTGGTGCACATGGAAGCGGGAGAGCCGGATTTCCAGGTGGCCTTGCCGGTGCGCCGCGCCGCCCACGCCGCCCTTGACGCGGGTTTTACCCAGTACACCCCGGCGGCCGGGATCCCCGAGCTTCGGGCGCGCATTGCCAGGTTTTATCAAGAGCGTTATGGGCTGGACATCGCCCCTGAGCGGGTGGTGGTGACCAGCGGTGCCTCGGCGGCATTGATGATGACCTTCGCCCTGCTGGCAGAGCCCGGCCAGGGTTTTATGATGGCCGATCCGGGTTATCCCTGTAACCGCCAGTTCCTGCGCTTTATCGAAGCCCATTCCCAATTGGTGCCAACCGGCGCTGGCGAACGCTATCAGCTCAATAGCGAGCTGGTGCGCCGCCACTGGCAAGATAATACCGCCGGGGTGCTGGTGGCATCCCCTGCCAACCCCACCGGCTCGGTGCTCCATAAAAACGAGCTGCTGGCCTTGAGCGGCGCGGTGAAAGAGCTGGGGGGCCATCTGGTGGTAGACGAGCTTTACCACGGCCTTACCTATGGCTTTGATGCCCCCTCGGTGCTGCAAGTAGACGACAGCGCCTTTGTCATCAACAGCTTTTCTAAATACTTTGGCATGACAGGTTGGCGCCTTGGCTGGCTGGTGGCGCCCGAGGCGGCAGTACCTGAGCTGGAGCGGATGGCCCAGAATCTCTACATCTCGCCGGCGACCTTGTCTCAGCACGCGGCGCTGGCGGCCTTTGAGCCAGAAAGCCTGGCTATCTTCGAGGAGCGGCGCCAAGCCTTTGCGGCGCGCCGGGACCGCCTGGTGGAGGGGCTTCGGGAGCTTGGCTTTGATGTGCCGCTGCTGCCAGAAGGCGCCTTTTATGTGTACGCCGACGCTTCTCATCTGACCGACGACAGCTTCAGCTTTTGCTGGCAGCTTCTTGAAGAGCTGCATATTGCCGCCACCCCTGGCCTTGATTTTGGCCGCCATCAGGCCAGCCGCTTTATTCGCTTTTCGTACACCACCGGCCTTGAGCGCATCGAGCTGGCCCTGGCCCGCATGGCGGGGTTTATCGCCCGGCGCTAAGGCTTGCCACCAGGGCGTTTAGCTCATCCTCTTTTAAATAGATCGGCACCGCGTACAGCCAGTGGGCCTCGTGCTGGGCCTGGCGGCTGATGGCCTCGATGTCGCGCGCTTGAAGCTCTGCGACCCCCTGGCTGATGCCAAGGCCGGTTATAAGCGCCGTTACCTGCTGGCAAAAGGCGTCGGCCAGGGCTTGGTCGTTGTCGCCGGGCAGTGCCAACTGGCGGGCAAGGGCGGCCAGGCGCCCGGGAATACGCTCGTTATAAAGGGCCAATACTTGGGGCAGCACCTTGGCGTTGGCAAGGCCGTGGGGCAGGTGATAGTAGGCCCCCAACTGATGGGCAATGGCATGCACATAGCCCACCCCCGCCTTGGTAAAGGCAAGGCCGGCGTAGCAGGCGGCGATGGCCATGGCGCTTCTGGCCTCAAGGTTGTTGCCGTCGCGATAGGCCACTGGGAGCTGGGTGAAAATCAGGCCCATGGCGGCACGGGCCAGGCGGTCGGTCTCGCGGTTGGCGTTATTGGACAGCAGCGCCTCGATGGCGTGGGTCAGGGCATCAATGCCGGTAGCGGCGGTCACCGCCGGCGGCAGGCCGGTCATCAAGGTTGGGTCCAGGGCCACGGCGCTTGGCAACAGGCAAGGGTCTATCACCGGCTTTTTCTGGTGGCTTTGGCTGTGGGTGATAACGGCGGCAAAGGTTACCTCCGAGCCGGTGCCAGCGGTGGTGGGCACGGCATAAAGGGCCAAGCCCCGGCGGCGAAGGCGAAGCAGCCCCGGCGCTTTATCAAGGGGCAGGTTGCGGGGCGCCAGGGCGGCAATCAGCTTGGCGGCATCAATGGCCGAGCCGCCGCCAAACCCCAGCACCGCCTCGGCGCCATGGTGCCTGGCCGCCTCGATGCCGGCCTGGATTTGCTGATCGGTGGGGTCTGGAGTCAGCTCGTAAAATACCGCCGCCTCTACCCCAAGTTCTGCGAGGGTGGCCAGTATCTTTTCTGCCAGCCCCAGCCTGAAAAGGGCCTGGTCTGTTACCAACAGCAGTTTTTTCACCCCTTGCTGGGCGAGGGTGGTGGCGAGCTGCTGGCTGCTGCCGGGGCCGCAAAACAGCAATGGCGGTGTGGTGGGGATAAGGTAGCCGGCCAGTTTTTGGCCGAACATCAGGGAGCGAAAAAAGGCGGTTTGCAGCTGGAACATCCGTATCCCCAGGTCAGTGGTGTGGCTCTATCCTGCCTGACCTTGGGGCATTTCCCAAGGCGTTAACCTTGCAGCTGTGGCTCGGGCTGCTGGCCGGCGCTGTGGGCTTGCCAGGCTTCAAGCCCCCCTTGCAGCGCCCAGCAATGTTCGACCCCATGGGCCTGGAGCTTCTCAGCGAGAATGGCGGCCGATAGCTCTTTGGGGCAGGCGCAGTAAATCACCACGTCTTGGCCGGGGTGGGCAAGCTGGCCCAGCAGCTCCTCGATGGGAGCCTCCAGTGACACCGCCAGGGCGCCGGGAATACCCTCTTCCATGGTGGGAGTAATGGAGCGGACATCCAGCACCAGCGGGCTCTGGCCACTGTGGTGGCGATCGGCCAGCTCTTGAACCGTAATGCGGGGCACCTTGGCGGTGCGGCGTACCAGTAGGCGCCGCTTCACAAATTTAAAGCCGATAAAGAGCGCCAGCGCCCCCAGCACCACCGCAAAGCCGATGCTGCCGTATTGGCTGAGCCAGGCCAGTACGTCGCCGACGGTGTCGCTAAATACCAAGCCGATAAAAAGGCCGGTGCCGGCCCAAATCAGGGCGCCCATGCCGGTATAGGCCCAAAACACCAGCCAGGAGGTGCGGTGCATACCGGCCATGGCGGTAAAGAGCGCGCCGGCGCCGGGCAGAAAGCGGGACACCAGCAGCGCCTTGGGGCCAGTGCTGGCATAGACATTAAGGCCGGAGCGAATGCAGGTGTCTTGAGACAACGACAGCTTACAGATGGTGCGCAGCAACTTGCTGCCATGGCGGCGCCCGGCAAGGTTCCAGACACTGTCGGCAATGACGCAGGCCAGCACCGCCAGGGCTAAGGCTTCTGGCAGGCTGATAAGCCCTTGCATGGCCAGGGCGCCAACCAGGATCAGCAGCGGAAAGGCAGGAATAGGCAGCCCCAGCTGCTCCAGCAGGACATTGAGAAAGACCAGTAACAGGCCTTGTTGTTCAAGCAGTTGCTGTAATTCGCGCATGGGGTCTCCGTAACCTGCGGCATTATAAGAGGAGCGCCTGGCGGCAGGTTACCTCGGCTAAACGAACACCTTAATCGCCTTTAGCACAAGATGAAATACCCGGGCCAGAGGCCCGGGTAGCGGCTTTAGTCTTGAGAGCTGGCCCAGTAAAACTCGGTTACTAGGCTGTGGCGCTCGCCCGGGGCCAGGGTCACGGCGTCGGCTTGGATATTGGCCGCCTCCAGGCACACCATGGTTTTAAAGCCGTCGTCCGGGAACTGGCCCAGGGTCTTGGCCTTTTCGACCCAGGGGTTCCACAGCACCAGGCTGTGGCTGCCTTCGCGGGCCACCGCTATCAGCCCCTCGCCGGTGTCGATGTGCTGAAGGGGTTTATCCACGCTGTACATGCGGTCCACTTCCTGGCGGATAACGGCCGGGCCTTGTTGCTCGAAGGGGCCTTCGTCAAATTCAAAATAATGGCTGCCGGCCAGGCCGCGCACCGACACCTGGTTGATGTCCGGTACCGCAAAGTAGCTGTGTAGCGCCTGGGTGAAGGTAAAGGGGGTGGTGCCGGTGTTATCGGTGCTGAGTACCAGCCGCGCCCTTTTACCCAGCACCAGCACCATGGTCAGCTCGCTGGCATGGGGCCAGTAAGTCTCGGGTACGGCGCCGGCGGGCAGGGCCAGCTCAATCACAATTTCTCCCTCTTGGTCTTCCACGTCCACCAACTGCCATTCGCTGGTGCGGGCATAACCGTGGGCCGGGGCTTCGGCGGCCGGCTTGTTGTTGCCAAACCAGGGCCAGCACACCGGCACCCCGCCACGAATGGCGCGGCCACGGGCAAAGTCTTCAAGGGGTGAGAGCCACAATAACGGTTTGAGCCCTTTGGGCTGAAAATGCACCAACTGGGCCCCTTGCAAAAACACCCTCGCCTGGCAAAGGGCGGAGTCGATGTCCAGGTAGGCCAGGTCGCTTGGGGTGCGTCCCAGGGTAACGGAAGGGGGTAAGCTCATTGCGGCTTCCTTGCAAAAGTCGAGTCCCATTGTGCTAAGCCTTGGCGCCTATCACAAGCCCCCAGGCGGCACTGGCCGGACAACGCTGACGACGTTAAAAAAATCTGTTAGCGTCCAGTGACTTGCCTTAGTTTGCGGAGTCTTGATGGCAACCGACCGCGCGTTATCCCGTAGTGATGTCAAGGTGCTGACCTTATCGGCCCTTGGCGGGGCGCTGGAGTTTTACGACTTCATCATCTTTGTGTTCTTTGCCAAGGCCATCGGCCAGCTGTTTTTCCCGCCGGACATGCCCGAGTGGCTGCGCCAGCTCCAAACCTTTGGCATCTTTGCTGCCGGTTACCTGGCCCGGCCCTTGGGCGGCATCATCATGGCCCACTTTGGCGACCTGCTGGGCCGCAAGAAGATGTTCACCTTGTCCATCTTTTTGATGTCGGTGCCCACCTTGTTGATTGGCCTGCTACCCACCTACCAGAGCTGGGGCTACGGCGCCGCCATTGCCCTGGTACTGATGCGCATGTTGCAAGGGGCGGCGGTGGGCGGCGAGGTGCCGGGGGCCTGGGTCTTTGTGTCTGAGCACGTCAAAAAACACCATGTGGGCCTTGCCTGCGGCAGTCTCTCGGCGGGGCTGGTGGGGGGCATTTTGCTGGGCTCCTTGATGAGCGTTTTTATCAACAGCCACCTGGCCGACGTGCTGCTGGACTGGGGCTGGCGGGTGCCTTTTATTGTCGGTGGCCTGTTTGGGCTGCTGGCGGTTTACCTGCGCCAGTACCTCCATGAGACACCGGTGTTTGCCGAGATGCAGCGCCGCCGCACCCTGGCCGCCGAGATGCCGGTCAAGGTATTGCTGAAAAACCACAAGCGCAGCATCCTGCTGGCCATGGCCGTTACCTGGATCCTCACCGGGGCCGTGGTGGTAGTGGTACTGATGACCCCAACCCTAATCCAGGCCCAGGCCGGAATAAGCGCCGTGGCGGCCTTTGAAGCCAATGCCCTTGCCACCTTTGCGGTGATGGTCGGGGCGGTGCTGAGCGGCGCCTTGAGTGACCGCTTTGGCCGGGGCCGGGTGCTGGCTTTTTGGAGCCTGTTGCTGGTGGCAAGTTACGGGCTGATGATGTGGCTGCTGCCCACCCATCCCCAGTGGCTGCGGGAGCTTTACCTGCTGGCGGGGCTGGGGGTGGGAATAACCGGGGTCATCCCGGCCATTGCCGTTACTGCCTTTCCGGCTGAAGTGCGCTTTACCGGCTTGTCGTTCTCCTACAACCTGGCTTACGCCATCTTCGGCGGCTTTACCCCGATACTGGTGTCCTTGCTGGTGGCCTGGCACCCCTTGGCGCCGGTGGGCTATCTGGCGGCGTTGGCGGTGCTGGGAATAGTGGTAGGGTTAAAGTTTTCTCAAAGGTAACCTATATAGTAAGTAGGCGGCGCCCGCCTTGTGTTGGAGGTGTTCGATGAAAGTAGCCCAAGCCATGACCACCCGTGTGGTGCACGTTTACATGGATACCTCGCTCAAGGAGATTGGCGATATCTTCGCCCAGCGCCCTTTCTTTCACCTGCCGGTGCTGGACGAAGACAACCGCTTTGCCGGTTTTGTGTCTCTGGTGGATTACCAGGCCAGCACCACGCCTTTTCTGAACACCCCCGCCGAGCGCAATGTGGACCGGGAACTGCTGAAAAAGCCCGCCCACCAGGTGATGACCCGCCAGGTCCCCACCCTGACGCCGGAGCAAGATCTCGTCTCTGCCGCCAAATTGCTGCTGGAAAACCACTACAGCTGCCTGCCGGTGGTGGACGGCGATGGCCAGTTGCTGGGAGTACTTTCTTGGAAGGATGTGATGCGTATCGGTATTGCCCAGGCCGAGCGCCTGCCGGCCGACAGCTTCCTTTAAGCCAGCGCCGGTTCGCCCAGCAGCGGCTCGACCCGGTTGCGGCCCTGGTGTTTGGCGCCATAAAGGGCCTTGTCGGCCCGGCCGGTAAGCTGAGACAGCGACTCGTCCCGGTCCTGGCGCTGGGCCACCCCAAACGACGCCGTTACCTGCAGCGCCTCGCCGCTGGCGCCGGTCAGCTGGGTGCCAGCAATGGCTTGGCGCAATGCATCGGCGAGTTTCACCGCCTGCTCCTGGGTGGTGGCGGGCAAAAATAAGACAAACTCTTCACCGCCAAAGCGGCCAAAAATATCCCCTTTTCGAATGCGCCCTTGCACCAGGGCGGCCAGCTTTTTCAGTACCTCATCGCCCACGCCGTGGCCGTGACTGTCGTTCACGGTTTTAAAGTGGTCGATGTCCATCATCACGCAAGACAGGGCGCCGCCATGGCGGTGCTGGTAGGCGAGGGCCTGTTCGGCCTGGGCCAGGGTGGCACGCCGGTTGTTGATGCCGGTCAGCGAATCGAGGTTGGCCAGGGTTTTAAAGCGCTGCTGTGTGTAGTCGGCGCAGATCATGAAAAACCCCACTGTCAGCAGCGGCGGCGCCAAAATCAGCACAAAGGTGGTGGTTTTGATGATGGCCGAGAAGTCCGGCAGCACCTTATAGCCAAAATCGTGGCTCGACCAGGCCGCCAAGAGCCGCACCAGGCTCACCAGTATCAAGGAGGCCAGGGTCAGGGTCATGAAGATCACATGGGGGGAGTGGTTGGTTTTCCAGGCGCCAATGCAGTGCAGCAGCGCCAGCACCCATACCACCAGGGTCAGGCCCGCCAGCAGCAGGATGCGGTAGCTTGAATCGCCGCGGATGATTTCAAAGTAATACAGGCCAAGGGTGCTGAGCACGATGGAGAGCGCCTTTATCAGCAGGTAGCGGCGCTGGCCAAAGAGACTGGCCAGGGCCAGGGCATAGGCGCCGTAGGCTATGGCCAACAGGAAGTTGGCCAGCACCAGGGTCCAGCTCAAGGGCAAACTGAGGCGGGAGGAGAACAGCCCGTAGGCGATACCCATTACCAGGTTGGCCAGGGCCCACAGCCGCATTTGTTGGCGGTGGGCTTCGTCCCGGGTAAAGCTTGCCGCCAGCATCCACAGGCCCATCAGGATCAGCAAAACGGCCAGTGAAAACAGCGACGTGATGAGGTCTATCTGCATATCACCTAAGCCGCGTGCTTATCTTATTGTTACTTCAATATAAATGGCCTTGAGAATTCTGCCCCCTTATATACCTAAGGTCAGGTTCACCGGCGCCGGGGGAGTGTGATAATCACATTGTCGATAGGGTTAATCGGGTAGTTGCAGTTGATAACTATTATCAATAAAGGCTACTCTGCGCCTATTCCCGTACTTGGAGTCAACCATGGACCAGCTCATGCCAGAAGGTGCTCTTAGCCCAGCCAAAAGAAGGCTGCGCATGTCCATGCTTGGGCCTGCCTTTATCGCCGCCATTGGCTATATCGACCCCGGTAACTTTGCCACCAATATCCAGGCCGGCGCCCAGTTTGGCTACAGCCTGCTGTGGGTGGTGGTGTGGGCCAACCTGATGGCGATGCTTATTCAGTGGCTGTCGGCAAAGCTTGGGGTAGTGACAGGTAAAAACCTTGCCGAGCACCTGCGCGATACCTTGCCCAACAAGGGCTTTGTGTGGTTTTACTGGGTACAGGCCGAGATCATTGCCATGGCCACCGACTTGGCCGAATTCGTGGGGGCGGCCATCGGCTTTAAGCTGCTGCTGGGTATCAGCTTGATGGAAGGGGCGCTTTTGACCGGCGCCGTGACCTGGGCACTGCTGATGGTCCGTGGCCAGCCGATGCTGGAAAAGGTTATCGGCGGCTTGCTGCTGGCGGTGGCGGCGGCCTTTATCATCGAGCTTTTCATCTCCAAACCGGCGGCTGGCCCTCTGCTCAAAGGGGCGCTGATCCCCGGCCTTAAAAACGACGAAGCCCTGTACCTGGCGGCCGGTATCCTTGGCGCTACCGTTATGCCCCATGTCATTTACCTGCACTCGGCGCTAACCCAGCGCCGCTACAGCCATGTCGACCCGGCCAGCAGTCTCAAGGCCACCCGCTGGGATGTAGCGGTGGCCATGGTGGTGGCAGGCTTTGTGAACTTGGCCATGGTGGCGGTGGCGGCAGCGACTTTCCACTTTAGCGGCCACCAGGGCATTGCCGAGATTGAGCAGGCCCACACCATGCTTGAGCCCTTGCTGGGGGACGCGGCGGCCACCATTTTTGCCCTTAGCCTTATCGCTGCCGGTTTGTCTTCCACCGTGGTGGGCACCATGGCCGGGCAGGTGGTGATGCAAGGCTTTATGCATTTCACCATTCCCCTGTGGCTGCGCCGTTTTATCACCATGTTGCCAGCGCTGGCGGTGATAGCCCTGGGCTGGGACCCAACCCGCATCCTTATTGCCAGCCAGGTGGTGCTGAGTTTCGGTATTGCCCTGGCCCTGGTGCCGCTGCTGCGCTTTACCAACAACAAGGCGCTGATGGGCCAATGGGTCAACCGGCCGCTAACCCAGGTGGTGGGCTGGCTTTGTGTGGCGGTGGTGCTGAGCCTCAATGGCTACCTGCTCACCAGCCTCTAACGAAAAACGCCCTGCAATGCAGGGCGTTTTGTTATTGGTTGAGGTTGGGGGTGTTGAGATCCCGCTCGCCCACTGGTGGCGGCGTCCACTGATAGAGCCAAGTCTCGCTCAGGGCCTTGTTGCCCTTTTTCAGGTAAAGACGCATATCGATAGGGGCGGTGCTGTCGTCCGGCACCACATCAAAGCGGGCCCGGTATCCTTTGTGGCCAGCGATGGGCCGCACCGACACCAGCTCAACCTTGCCCCGTGACACGCTGACATCGGCCTTGATTTCCGAGGGCGCGTTCAGCGGCATCATGTTGAAGATGTCCCCTTCAAAATCCACCACGAAGCGGTGGCTGTAATGGTCGCGCTTCTGGCCTACCACGCCGCCAATACCGGTGCGGGTTTCTTTAACATGGGCCAGGTGCGGGGTTTGCGGCATCCGCTCGCCCCAGTACATGTTGTAGCTGTACAGCAGCTCCTGGCCGGGTTTGACCGGCTGGGCCGGCTGCCAGAACGCCACGATGTTGTCGAAGGTCTCGTCGATGGTGGGGATCTCGGTCAAATCGACGGTGCCCTTGCCCCAGTTGCCCACCGGCTCAATCCAGAGGCTGGGGCGTTTTTCATAAAAGACCCCGTCGTCTTGGTAATGGTCGAAGTTGCGGTCACGCTGCAACAGGCCAAAGCCTTTGGGGTTGTCGTCGGTAAAGGTGTTGAAGTGCAGGCTGGCCGGGTTGGTCAAAGGCCGCCACACCCACTCGCCGTTGCCGCGCCACATGGACAGGCCATCGGAGTCGTGGATCTCGGGGCGCCAGTCCCAGCCGGCGCGGTGATCGTTCTCACCCACCTGGAACATGCTGGTGAGCGGCGCTATGCCCAGGCGCTCAATCTCGGCGCGCGGGTAGATGGCGGCGTCCACATGCATCACCAGCGGCTCGCCGGGGGTGATGGTGAAGTGGTAGGCGCCGGACACGCTCTTTGAGTCCATCAGCGCATAGACCTCGGCGGTGTCGTCACTGCCTTGGGGGCGCACCAGGTAAAAGCGGGTGAAGGTGGGGAATTCTTCCGGGCGGGGCAGGGCAGTATCTACCGCCAGGCCGCGGGCCGAGAGGCCGTACTGCATGCTTGAGCCCACCGCCCTAAAATAGCTGGCCCCCAAAAAGGAGATAACGTCCCGCTGCCAATCGGTGAGGCTGTGGAGACGAAACCCGGCAAAGCCGAGGTTTTTAGGGAGCTTGGCGTGGTCGAGGCCGGATTTACCGTAATCGAAAAAGTGCTTGTCGTAGTTGATGGCGCGGGCTTCGCCGTCCACCACCTCATAAAGCTGTACCGGGGTTTTGGCGTACATGCCAAGGTGGAAAAACTCGGCCCGAAAATGGCTGGGCAGTTTGCTCCAAAGGGCCTGGTCGTGCTTGAAGACAATGGACTGATGCTGGTCCCAGTTAAGGTCGGCCACCGCCTTGGGCAGCTTGTCTGCCGGTGGCTGATAGGGGTGGTCAGCCAGGCTACGGGCCTCTCCCTTGAGGGCAGCGAAGCTGAACGGGTCGGCCAGGGCCGCCTGGCTTGCGAGCAGGGCCAGGCCGACGGAAAGGGCAGTCATTGTCTTCATGAGTGGTCCTTGCAGCAAAACAATAGGCGCTAATGTGCCAGAAGCTGATTGGCCATAGCCTGAACCAAAAGTGGGGAATAAAAAAAGGCCCTGAATGCAGGGCCTTGATTTTCTTTACTCTTTGTCTTTCTCGCGGGCGGCTTTGAACTCCGAACCCTGGTACCACTTGGGCCAGTCGCGGCTGTTGGCCAGCTTGTCGGCAATGCCGTACAGCAAGGTCATGTCCTCTTCGGTGCCGCTCAAATCCCAGTTGGGGGAGTACTCATCGGCCGGCTTGTGATAACGCTTGGCGATGTAGTCGGGGCTGTTGGCACCCAGGCTCATGAACAGCAGGCCCGGTACCCCTTTGTGGGCCAGGGCGAAGTGGTCAGAGCGGAAGTAGTAACCGTCCTGCGGCTTGGGGTCGTCCTTGATGTGGCGGTGCTGAGCCTTGGCGCCAGCGGCGAGATACTCTTCCAGCTCGTTTTGGCCACGGCCAAACAGCAGCGCGTAATCCACCTTGCCGGAGACATTCATGCCGTCCATGTTCAGCAGCGCCACCATGTCTTTGGTAGGTGCTGGCGGCTTGGCGGCAAAGGCGGTGGCGCCCAGCAGGCCCTGCTCCTCGCCGGTAAAGGCGGTGAAGATAATGGAGCGCTCGGGGTGCTTGCCTTTAAAGGCTTCGGCCAGGCTCACCAGGGCTGCCACGCCAGTGGCGTTGTCCACGGCGCCGTTGTAGATCTGGTCGCCCTTGAGGTTGGGGTTACGGCCCAGGTGGTCCCAGTGGGCGGACACCACCACGTACTCGTCGGGGTATTTGGTGCCGGGGATCATCCCCACCACGTTGTGGGAGGTGCCGCGTTTGAGGTCGTTATTGAGGGTAAGGTTGGCCGGCAGGTGCAGGTCTACCGCTTTAAAGCCCGGTTTGGCAGCGGCGGCCTTAAGCTTGGCGTAATCCTCGCCGGCGGCTTTGAGGATCTTCTCGGCAGTGGCTTTTTGCAGCCAGCCGCGCACTGCCAGCTTACCGGCGTTGTCGGTGTCGTCCACCAGGGTGAACTTGGCGCCCACGGCGCCGCTTTCCACCACGCCCCAGGGGTAGGCGGCAGGCTTGGTTTCATGAACGATAAGGGCACCGGCGGCGCCTTGGCGCATGGCCTCTTCGTATTTGTAGGTCCAGCGCCCGTAGTAGGTCATGGTGTTGCCACGAAAGACCTCGGGGTCCTGGGTGGCAAAGCCTGGGTCATTGACCAGCACCACCACGGTTTTGCCTTTTACGTTGACGCCTTTGTAGTCGTCCCAGCCAAGCTCGGGAGCGTGGATGCCGTAACCGACAAACACCAGGTCGGAATTATCCAGCTTGGTCTGCTTGGTAAAGCGCTGGGTTACCGCGACAAAATCGCTGCCGGGGGCAAACTGCATGTCGCCCACTTTCAAGGTCATGTCCTGGCTGGCGGTAATGCGGCCCAGTTCTACCGGCTGGAAGTAATCACCAAAATACCCGGGCTTAAGGCCGGCCTTGATAAAGGCGCCCTTGAGGTAATTGATGGTTTTGGTTTCCCCTTCGGAAAGCGGCGCACGGCCTTCGAATTCATCAGATGCCAGGGTTTTTACGTTCTGGCGATATTCGGCCATATCAAATTGCGGGGCGGTAGCGGCGGCGGCCTGCAAACTGGCGGCGGCCAGTACCAGGGCACCCATAGCGGGGGTTTTCATTGTCACTCCTAGATAACCGGGGCTTTTGGCATTGGAGCAGAAATGCCAACACTTTGAAACTGCGGGGTATCCCGCCAAACCGGCGGTACGACGCCGGGGCATAAAAAAAGCCCGCCTAAGCGGGCTTTTTTGCACATAAAGTGCTTATTTATTCGAACATCGCCGAGATGGACTCTTCGTTGGACACCCGGCGAATGGCTTCGGCCAGCATGCCAGACAGGGTCAGCTGGGTGACCTTGCCGCAGGCTTTCATGGCGCCAGACAGCGGCACGGTGTCGGTCACGATCACCTGATCAATCACCGAGTCGGTGATGTTCTGGGGGGCGTTGCCGGAGAAAACCGGGTGGGTGGCGTAGGCAAAGACGCTGCGGGCACCGTGGTTTTTCAGGGCTTCTGCGGCTTTGCACAGGGTGCCGCCGGTGTCGATCATGTCGTCAACGATGATGCAGTCGCGGCCTTGCACGTCACCGATGATGTTCATCACCTGGGCTTCGTTGGCGCGGGGGCGACGTTTGTCGATGATGGCAAGGTCGGTATCGTTCAAGAGCTTGGCCACTGCGCGGGCACGTACCACACCGCCGATATCGGGGCTCACTACGATGGGTTTTTCGAAGTTCTGGGCCTTCATGTGCTCAAGCAGCACCGGCGTGCCGAAGACGTTGTCTACCGGCACATCGAAGAAGCCCTGGATCTGCTCGGCGTGCAGGTCCACCGTCAGTACCCGGTCCACGCCCACGTTGGACAGGAAGTCGGCCACTACCTTGGCGGTGATCGGTACCCGGGCGGAGCGCACGCGGCGGTCCTGGCGGGCGTAACCGAAGTAGGGAATAACGGCAGTGATACGGCCGGCAGAGGCGCGACGCAGGGCGTCGACCATCACCACCAGCTCCATCAGGTTGTCGTTGGTGGGGGCGCAGGTAGATTGGATGATAAAGACATCCAGGCCACGGACGTGATCGTTGATCTGAACGCTGATCTCGCCGTCGCTAAAGCGGGTGACAACGGCATCCCCCAGGGGGATATACAGGCGTTCGGCGATCTTTTTCGCCAGTTCGGGGGTAGCATTACCAGCGAAAAGCTTGATGTCAGGCACGGTAAGGACCTCAGGGGCATTGTGTGTTCAGTTTTGACCGGATATACCGGCCCTGCAAATCAGTCGCAGACTGCAAGCCGCTCATGCAGCGGTGAGCGGTTCACACCCTTGGCAACAAAGCTCTGCCATTGCGGTGGCAGCAGAGATTGGGTAGCTACGGCGGCGACTTGAGAGTCGAAGCGCGCAAAAACGCAGCAGCCGGTCCCGGTCATTCTTGCCGGCGCGTATTCTAGCAACCACGAAAAAACCTTTTCAATAACGCCGTAGTGCTTAAAAACCGTCGGTTCGCAATCGTTTGCCCAATCTGCGGGCTGGATCTCGGCAATGGGGCGCTTGGGGGTATCCCTTTTTAAGTCATCAGCTTGAAACACTAAACCGGTATTTACGCTGACCGGCGGCACCACCACCAGGTACCAAGATTCGGGCGGATTGGCGTCGGTAAAAATTTCTCCCACCCCTTCGGCAAAGGCGGCTTTGCCCCGCACAAAAATCGGCACATCGGCGCCGAGGGTCAATCCCCACTGGGCCAGGGTGTCGAGGCTGACATCGCAGCCCCACAAGCGATTAAGACCCACCAGGGTGGTGGCCGCGTTGGACGAACCGCCCCCCAAACCGCCGCCCATGGGCAGACGTTTGTCGATGCGGATATCTGCGCCAAGGGGGCAGCCGGTTTTTTCTTTGAGAAGGCGGGCGGCCTTGACGATAAGGTTGCTCTCGGCCAGCACCCCTTCAAACTCGGTCAGTAGCCGGATAGCGCCGTCAGCTCTTGGGGTAAAGTGCAGCTCGTCGCCGAAATCGACAAATTGGAACAAAGTCTGCAACTCGTGGTAGCCGTCGGGGCGGCGGCCGGTAATGAACAAAAAGAGGTTCAGTTTGGCCGGCGCCGGCAGGCTTAACGGGGTTGCCATTCGTTTATCTGCAATTTGATTTTGATGTTGTCTTTGCTCATGTCCAGCATGGCCGGAAGGTCGCGGCCGCCGGCTTGGGTCCAGCGCAGGTACTGGATGGTCCAGCCTTCGCTTTGCAGGGTGTCGATGCGGCCCTTGCTGTCTTTTTTGACTATCATGCCGCGCTCGCCGCTCTGGCCCTTGAGCCATTGGGGGAAGTCGTTGACCGGCAGCTGCCAGCCGGTCAATTGATATAACAGATACTGGGCATCGGTATCTTTGAAGGTGCCTTCGCTGTTGGTGAGGCTGACCTTGCCGGGCTTCCCTTCCATGGACAGCACCGAGGTGCCCAGGAAGCTGGTGAGCTTGAGGTTAAAAGTCTGTTTCTGCTGTTGCCAGTAAAGGTTGGCGGAATCGCGCTTGTCGGGGGTGATAATGGCCACCTTGCCCAGCACCGCATAGTTGACCAGCGGCCGGTTGGGACTGGGCCATTGGCCTTTAGGGAAGCTGACGCAGGCACTGAGCCAAAGGGTCGCTAAAACAAGCAGTAATGTCTTTTTCATAGGGCGCCAGTATAGCGGTGGCCGCACTGTGGTTTCCATGGCCTTATAAATTTCAGTAGAATTGCCTCGCCAATTTCCAGAGACCCGCCGTTTCATGACCTTACTGGCTATCGGCCTGAATCACACAACAGCCCCTGTGGCGCTGCGAGAAAAAGTCGCCTTCGGGCCCGACTCGCTGCCCCGTGCCCTGGCACAGCTGCCGGCGCTGCCCGGCATGGCCGAGGCGGTGGTGCTCTCTACCTGCAACCGCACCGAGATTTTTTGCCAAAGCGATAACGAGCAATCGGTGCGCCACTGGCTGGCCCAATTCCATGAGCTGTCTGACGACGAGCTCAACCCCTATCTGTACGTCTACCAGAACGACGAGGCCATCACCCACCTGCTGCGGGTGGCCTGTGGCCTCGATTCCATGGTGCTGGGCGAGCCGCAAATTCTCGGCCAGCTCAAGCAGGCCTACAGCCAGGCCCGCCAGGCCGGTACCGTCAACCAGCTGCTCGACAAACTCTTTCAGCACGGTTTTCGGGTGGCCAAAGAGGTGCGTACCAAAACCGAAATAGGCGCCAACGCGGTGTCGGTGGCCTATGCGGCGGTGACGCTGGCCAAACACATCTTCCCGACCTTGGCCGACACCAAGGTGATGCTGATTGGCGCCGGCGAAACCATCGAGCTGGTAGCCACGCACCTTAAAGAGCAAGGGGTGGATAACCTCACCGTGGCCAACCGCACCCTGGCCCGGGCCCAGGAGCTGGCCGGCAAGGTAGCGGCCAGCGCCATTACCTTAGAAGCCCTGCCCGACAGCCTCCATGAGGCCGATATCGTAATAGGCTCCACCGCCAGCCCCTTGCCCATCATCGGCAAAGGCATGGTGGAGCGGGCCTTAAAAGCGAGGCGCCACAAACCGATGTTCTTTGTGGACTTGGCGGTGCCCCGAGATATCGAAAGCGAAGTAGCCGAGCTGGACGACGCCTTTTTGTACACCGTTGATGACCTTCAGCAGATCATCGATGAAAACCGCGCTAAGCGCGAAGCCGCCGCCGCCCAGGCCGAGGCCATGGTGTTGGAGCAGGTCCAGGCCTTTGCCACCTGGATCAACGGCCTCTCGGCGGTGGACCATATCCGCGATTATCGCCAGCAGGCCGAAGGCATCCGCCAGGAGCTGTTGCAAAAAGCCCAGGCGCAACTGGCTGGCGGCGCCGATGCCGCCCAGGTGCTTGAGCGGCTGTCGGCCCAGCTTACCAACCGATTGATCCATGCCCCCACCAAGGCCCTGTCCGATGCAGGCCGTGAGGGCGACCAGGCCAGGCTGGACACCATTGCCGGTGTGCTGGGCCTGGACAACCGAGAGACTCCATGAACCCATCGATACTGGCAAAGCTGGAAAGCCTGCAAGAACGTTTTGAAGAAGTGCAGGCGCTGTTGTCTGAACCGGCTGTGATTAGCGATCAAAAGCGCTTTCAGGCCCTGTCCAAGGAATTTGGCCAACTCGAAGAAGTCACCAGCTGCTTTGGCCGCTTTAAAAGCGCCCAAGACGACCTGGCGGTGGCTCGCGAAATGCTCGACGGCGACGACGCCGAACTCAAAGAAATGGCCCAGGAAGAAGTCGCGGGCGCCAAGGAACGTATCGAGACGCTGGAGCACGAGCTGCAAATTCTGCTGCTGCCCAAAGATCCCAACGACGAGCGCAACGTTTACCTGGAAATTCGCGCCGGCGCCGGTGGCGACGAGGCGGCCATTTTCGCCGGCGACATGTTCCGCATGTACAGCCGCTACTGCGAAGCGCGCCGCTGGCGGGTGGAAGTGGTGTCCAGCAACGACGGCGAGCACGGCGGCTTTAAGGAAGTGATTGCCCTGGTGAGCGGCGACGGCGTTTTTGGCCGCTTCAAGTTTGAGTCCGGCGGCCACCGGGTGCAGCGCGTGCCGGCCACCGAATCCCAGGGCCGAATCCACACCTCGGCCTGCACCGTGGCCATTTTGCCCGAGGTGCCGGAGGCCGAAGCGGTCAATATCAGCACCGCTGATTTGCGTATCGACACCTACCGCGCCTCCGGCGCCGGTGGCCAGCACGTTAACCGAACCGACTCGGCGGTGCGCATTACCCACATCCCCACCGGGGTGGTGGTGGAGTGCCAGGACGAGCGCTCCCAGCACAAGAACAAGGCCAAGGCCATGTCGGTGCTGGCGTCCCGTATCCAGGCCATGGAAGACGAAAAACGCCGTGTGGCCGAAGAGGCAACCCGCCGCTCCCTGGTGGGCTCAGGGGACCGATCCGAGCGCATTCGCACCTACAACTACCCGCAAAGCCGGGTCACAGACCACCGCATCAACCTCACCCTCTATCGCCTCGAAGAAGTGATGGAAGGCGGCCTCGACCTGCTGATTGAGCCCTTGATGCAGGAACACCAGGCCGACTTGCTGGCCGCCCTGGCCCAGGGCCAGGCATGACCCTGTTAGAGGCGCTGCGCTGGGGCCGCGAAGCGCTCGCTGGCGGCGAGTCTCCCGATATCGACGCCCGGCTGCTCTTGATGCACGCCGCCAAGGTCAGCCGCACCACCTTGCTGGCTTTTGGCGAGCGGCCTCTTAGCAGCGCCGAACAGTCGCTGTTCGAGGCCTTTATCGCCCGGCGCCAACTGGGCGAGCCGGTGGCCCATATCCTTGGCGAGCAGGAGTTTTACGGGCTGGCCCTGGAGGTCAACCCCCATACCCTTATCCCAAGGCCCGACACCGAAACCCTGGTGGATTTGGCCCTGGCGCTGCCAGCGCAGCCGCTGCGGTTTTTGGACCTTGGCACCGGCACCGGCGCCATCGCCATTGCCCTTGCCGCCCAGCGCCCCGGCTGGCAGGGCGTTGCCGTGGATGCCGTCAAAGAGGCGGCAGAGCTTGCCAAGCGCAATGTTGCCCGCCACCAGGTGGCGGTGACGGTGCGAGAAGGCAGCTGGTTTATGCCGGTGCGCGCAGAGCGCTTTGGGCTTATCGTCTCCAACCCGCCTTACATCGACCCCATCGATCCGCACCTTGGCCAGGGGGACGTGCGCTTTGAGCCGCTGTCGGCGCTGATTGCCGAAGAAGCCGGCCTTGCCGACCTCAAATACATCATCGAGCAAGCTCCCGCTTACCTCGAAGCCCCCGGCTGGCTGATGGTGGAACACGGCTACGACCAAGGGGCGCGGGTGCGCGAGCTGATGCAACAACGAGGCTTTAGCGCGGTGCGCAGCGAACGCGATCTGAGCGGCCAGGAACGGGTGACCCTGGGGCAGTGGCGAGACAACGAAGGCCCTGTTGGGGTATAATGGCGGCTTACTTTTTGTAAAGGCCTGTCCTTGATGGCGTTTTTGTACCCAGCCCTGAAACACGTCCATGAGCTCTCCATTTTTGCCAGCCTGTTGTTGCTGACCATCCGCTTTGCCATGGACTTTCGTAACCGCCAGGACTGGCGTCAGGCCAAGGTACTGAAAGTTATGCCAAGGGTGTTTGACACCCTGCTGTTGCTCTCGGCAATAGGCCTTTGCGTGGTGTTGTCGAGCTACCCCTTCCAAAGCCCCTGGGTGACCGAGAAGCTGCTGGGCCTGGTGGCCTACATTCTGCTTGGTATCGTGGCGCTGCAACGCCAGCGCGGCAAGCTGATGCGGGTCTTTGCCTTGGCCGGCGCCTACGGCTGGGTGGTGTTTAACGCCAAGCTTGCCATCACCAAAACCCCGCTGGTGTTCAGTTGATGCTGTCTGCCGACCTCAAAGCGCGCCTGGGTGCGCGCAGCGCCAAACCGGTGATGACCGCCCTGCATCTGGCTGGCGAGTTGTCGCAAACCGACGTGCGGGCCTTCGAAGGCTGCCTTTTAAGCTGGCGTGACCAGCTCAGCCTGCGCCTTGGCCAGCAAGCCAAGGGCCAGCCCCTGGACGCCCTGCTGGACTTTTTCTACCAAGAGCTCGCCTTTCACGGCGACAACAGCCATTTCACCAGCCAGGGCTGCTTGCTGACCTCGGTTATCCGCGAGCGCCGAGGCAGTGCCACCGCCCTTGGCCTGCTGCTGCTGTACTTTGCCGAGGGCCAGGGCATTGCCCTTGATGCCATCGATTTCCCCGGCTACCTGCTGCTTACCAGCCCCACGCGCCCCGGCGCCTTCTTTGACCCCTTGAGCGGTCTTTGGCACCCCATGGCCGAGCTGGAGCTGTGGCTGCGTGGCCTTAGAGGCAACTGGCAGCGGCTCAAGCACCAGCACACCGAGCCGCTGGACAACCAAGGCCTGCTGCTGCGCCTTCTTAAAGCCACCAAGGGCGCCCTGACCCGCGACGGCCGGTTGATGGAAGCGGTTAAAGTGACCCAGGCCATGGTGGAAATGACCCCCAATGACCCTTACCTTATCCGTGACCGCGGCTACCTGCTGGCGGAGCTGAACTGCGTGGCCCCGGCCAGGGACGATCTGAGCTATTTTGTGGAACATTGCCCGGACGACCCGGCCTGCGCCCTGCTGAAAAATAAAATGAAGGCCCTGCCAACGGACAGCGCCACCCTGCACTGAAATTCAAAGGAGAGATGAATGCAGACGCCGCTCTTGCAAAATGATGCGACGGTTCTGGGGTTATTGGCGGTGTTACTGGGGGCGGTGTTCTACACCAGCCATTCCCAAAACCGTTATTTCAAGGCCTTCTACAAGTACGTTCCCGCCCTGCTGCTGTGCTACTTCCTGCCCTCGTTGTTTAACAGTGCCGGCATCATCAGCGGCGAGCATTCCAAGCTGTATTTCGTGGCCTCGCGCTACCTGCTGCCGGCTTGCTTGGTGCTGCTGTGCATGTCCATCGACTTTAAAGCCATCCTCGGCCTTGGCCCCAAGGCGGTTACCATGTTTTTGGTGGGCACCTTGGGCATCGTGCTGGGCGGGCCCTTCGCGCTGATGGTGATGGGGCTTTTTGACCCGCAGGATGTGGGCGGCGGTGACGGCGCCGATGCGGTATGGCGCGGCATGACCACCATCGCCGGTTCCTGGATTGGCGGCGGCGCCAACCAGGCGGCCATGAAGGAAGTCTACGGCGTGGGTGACGGCATCTTCTCGGTGATGGTGACGGTGGATGTGATTGTCGCCAATATCTGGATGGCAGTGCTGCTGTACATGGCCTCCAAGGCCGATGAAATCGACGCCAAAACCGGCGCCGACACCCGTGGCATTCAGCTGCTGCGCAAAAAGGTGGAGGCCTTCGAGGCCGAACATGCCCGCATTCCCAGCATGAACGATTTGATGCTGATTGTAGCGGTAGCCTTTGGCGCTACCGGCCTTTCCCACTGGGTGGCCGATGTGGTGACCCCCTGGATGGTGCAAAACGTGCCTTGGGGTGAGCGATACAGCCTGCATTCGGATTTCTTCTGGATGATTGTCACCGCCACCACCATCGGCCTGGGGCTGTCTTTTACCCGCGCCCGTAAGCTCGAAGGGGCAGGGGCCTCCAAGGTGGCCTCGGCATTTTTGTATATTCTGGTGGCCACCATCGGCATGAAGATGGACGTGCTGGCCATTGCCGACACCCCCGTTTATTTTGTGATTGGCGGCATCTGGATGGCGTTCCACGCCGCGCTGATGCTGATCGTCGCCCGCCTTATTAAGGCGCCGCTTTTTTACATGGCGGTGGGCTCGCAGGCCAATGTCGGGGGCGCCGCGTCGGCCCCGGTGGTGGCTTCGGCTTTTCATCCCTCACTGGCGCCGGTGGGGGTGTTGCTGGCGGTACTGGGCTATGCCCTGGGTACCTATATGGCTTGGCTCTGTGGCCAGCTGATGCACTTTGTTTCGTTGTAAGGAATGACCATGCAAGAGAACATCCAACTGGGTGGTTTTGAAGTCGGCAACCACAAGCCCTTTACCCTGTTCGGGGGCATGAATGTGCTCGAATCGCGGGACCTGGCTTTGCGCATCTGCGAATATTATGTGGACGTCACCGGCCGCCTGGGTATTCCCTTTGTTTTCAAGGCGAGCTTTGACAAGGCCAACCGCTCGTCCATCAATTCCTACCGTGGCCCTGGGCTCGACGAAGGCCTGAAGATCTTTGAAGAGATCAAAAAGACCTTTAACGTGCCGCTCATTACCGACGTCCATGAGCCGCACCAAGCCGCGCCGGTGGCCGAGGTGTGCGACGTTATCCAGCTGCCCGCCTTTTTGGCCCGCCAGACCGATTTAGTGGTGGCCATGGCTAAAACCGGCGCCATCATCAACGTTAAAAAACCGCAGTTTCTGGCCCCCCACGAGATGCGCCACATCCTCAAAAAATTTGACGAAGCCGGCAACCAGCGGGTGATGCTGTGCGAGCGGGGCAGCAGCTTTGGCTACAACAACCTAGTGGTGGACATGCTGGGCATGGACGAAATGAAGCACTTCAAGGTGCCGGTTATTTTCGATGCCACCCACGCCCTGCAGCGCCCAGGCGGCCGCAGTGACAGCGCCGATGGCCGCCGTGCCCAGGCGGCTGAACTGGCCCGAAGCGGCATGGCCCTGGGCCTGGCCGGGCTCTTTATCGAAGCCCACCCTGACCCGGACAAAGCCCTGTGCGACGGCCCCAGCGCCTTGCCGCTGGCCAAGCTTGAGGCTTACCTCAAGCAGATGAAGGCGGTAGACGAGCTGGTGAAATCCTTCGAGCCCCTGGACACCCAGGGCTGATACCCAAGGGAGGCTGCGGCCTCCTTTTTGTTTGCTGCATCGCTGCTTATTTAGATTGAATTGTTTCTGATAATCGTTACTATTTGCGTGTTTCTTCCCAAACACTCGACTAACGATGCGTAAATCCAGCCTGGCCCTACTTGTTGTTTCCGCTTTTCACGCCCCGCTTTTCGCCGATACCCAAGACGACACCGAGCACCTTGTGGTCACTGCCAGCCGTGGCGATAAACCGGTTTCGTCCATCCCCAATATGGTGACCATCATCAGCGCCGAGGATCTTAAGCGCCAGAGCCGGGTGAACGACGATCTCTCCTCTATCCTTGCGCAACTGGTGCCGGGCTTTGCCCCGCCCAGCCAGCAGCTATCGAGCCGGGGCGAGTCACTGCGCGGCCGCCAGCCGCTGTACATGATTGACGGCGTGCCGCAATCGAACCCACTGCGCGACGGCAGCCGTGATGCCCACACCATCGATATCTCCATGATTGAGCGTATCGAGGTTATCCAGGGAGCCAACGCCCTTCATGGCCTGGGTGCCAGCGGCGGCATCATCAACATCGTCACCAAAACCCCCAGCGAAGACGGCCTGAGCCTCCATGGCGGGTTGGACAGCAGCGACAGCTTCAACGGCAAAGGTATTGGCTACAACGCCGGCCTGACCGGCGCCAAGGTGCTGGGCAACACCCGACTGCTGATGGGCCTTGAATACCGTGACCGTGGCCTTTTCTATGACGCCGACGGCCGCACCCTGGGCACTAACCCCACCCAGGGCGATCTGATGGACAGCCACTCGGCAGACCTTTTTACCAAGGTGGTGCACCAGTTCGATGCCAAGCAGAAGCTTACCTTCAGCCTCAACGCCTTTGAGCTGAAAAACCGTGGCGACTATGTGGCGGTGCCGGGGGATGTGGCCAGCAACACTCCCAGTAGCAGCGCGCGGGGCGATAACGGCGGCAAGCCGGCTCACAACAAGGTAGCCACCTACAGCCTCGATTATCGCCATGGCGATATCTTTTGGGGCCAGCAGCTGCAAGCGCAGCTTTTTTACCAGGATTTTGAAGGGCTTTTTGGCGGCGGCACCTACGCCACCTATCAAGATCCGGCCCTGGGCCCGGACTATTACGATCAGTCCCGCATCAACTCCCAAAAGACCGGCCTTAAGCTGACCATGGTCAAGGACGCGCTGCTGGAGCTACCGGTAAAACTGGTTTACGGCCTGGATCTCTACCGGGATAAAACCGACCAGGACCTGGCCCGCTCCGGCCGGACCTGGGTGCCGCAAAACCGCTACGACAACCTGGCGCCCTACCTGCAACTGGATTGGCAGTTGGGCCCGGTACTGCTGACCGGCGGCCTGCGCCACGAAAAGGTGGATCTGCACATCCCCGATTACCAGACCCTCTACAGCTACGGCGCTTATCAGGTCAAAGGGGGCACCCCGAGCTTTAGCGAGACCATGAAGAACATCGGCGCCAGCTGGCAGATTGACCCCCAGTGGCGGCTCTTTGCCAGCTACAGCCAGGGCTTTTCCATGCCGGACGTGGGCCGAGTGACCCGTGGCGTCAGCGAGCCTGGGGTCAGCATCGCCAACTACCTGGTGCTCAAACCCATCATCACCGACAACCGTGAGCTGGGCTTGGCCTACCAAGGCGACTGGGGCCATGGCCAGGTGAGCCTGTGGAAGAACGACTCGGATCTGGGCTCGCGGCTGGTGGCCGGCAGCGATGGCATCCTTGAAGTCAAACGAGAAGCCACCGAAGTGCACGGCTTCTCCGCCGATCTGGGGCTTTATGTCGGCCAGCAGAGCACCCTGGGTGTGGTGTACAGCCAACTGGATGGCCGCTACGACAGCAACGGCGACGGTGACGTAGACGCCGACTTGGATGCGGCCAACGTCAGCCCAGACAGCCTGACGGTGTATTTTGACAGCACCCTTGCCGAGCTCGACTGGCGCCTTTCTGCCAGCCATTACTTCAGCAAGGATTTCAAAAGTGGCAGCGGCGTCACCACCAGCCGCTTTGACGGCTACACCCTGGTCAACCTGTCGCTGGGGTACGACATCGGCCGCCAGCAATGGTCCCTCGGGGTCGACAACCTGCTGGACAAGCAATACATCGACTACCTGGCCCAGACCCTGGCCAGCGACGACAACTACCAGGCCGGCCGTGGCCGCAACTGGCGCCTGGGGTATCGCTACCAGTTCTAAACGCGTTGGCTTATCAAAGCATGATTGAACAGCGATAAGGCACCTCGCAGCGGTTGCTAAGGCCTCCTCCGATAGCGGGCGTAATTCTGTTTATTGGAAGCCCCGTCAAACCATTGCTGCAGGTCCATTACCTGGCAAATCTGACGATAGAACAAAAAAGCCCGGCATTGCCGGGCTTTATCAAACACCATGGGGGTATTATTGGGCGCTGGTCAAAGGGCTGGCCACATCGGCCTTGGCCACTTCAACGCTTGGGCTCTGGGCCGGTTCCTGGTTTTGCACATCAATGGCGGCAACCGCCTTGTTGATGCTCAGCGCCAGTTCGGCAACAGGCAGGGCCACGGGGGCAACAGGTTCAGGTTTTTCCACCGGCATCAGGGTCAAGGCGGTGGCGGCAATCAATCCCGCAAACATAATTCACCTCAAAAAAGCTTCAATCCGAGAAGGGCCTGGAGCACTTTGAATGGCACAACGAAGCGTTTTCCTAACTGCTCGTTTTCAAAGTAATTGCCCCAGAAAGTGGCGCCAATATAGTTTTCGGTTGGTGGTTTTTCAAACGATGAAATATAATACCCAGGCATTAGAAAAATTTATGAATTGCCAGGACAGCAACCATGGCCCGTCAACTGCCTCCCCTCAACGCGCTCAAGGCTTTTGAAGCCGCCGCCAGGCACCTGAGTTTTACCCGGGCCGCCGAAGAACTTTTTGTCACACAGGCGGCCATCAGCCACCAGATCAAGACCCTCGAAGACCACCTCGGCCTGAAGCTATTTAAGCGGCGCAACCGCTCCTTGCTGCTCACCGAAGAAGGCCAGAGCTACTACCTGGACATCAAGGATATTTTCTCGAGCCTGGCCGAAGCCACGGCCCGGGTGCTGGCCCGTAGCGCCAAAGGTACCTTGACGGTGGCCATGCAGCCCAGCTACGCCATTCAGTGGATGGTGCCGAGGCTGGCGCGCTTTTCCGAGGCGCACCCGGATATCGACGTGCGCATCAAGGCCACCGAGACCGAAGAAGGCGGCCTGACCGACGATGTGGACATCGCTATTTACTACGGCCGCGGCTATTGGCCGGGGCTGAGGGCCGACAGGCTGCAAACCGAGTACCTTATTCCGGTGTGCAGCCCCTTGCTGTTGGCCGGCACCAAACCTTTGGAAAAGCCGGAAGACTTGGCCAACCACACCCTCTTGCATGACGGTAGCCGCAAAGCCTGGCAAACCTGGGTCAAGCACCTGGGGCTGTCGCACCTTATCAAGGTCAACCAGGGGCCGATTTTCTCCCACTCGGCCATGGTGTTGCAGGCGGCCATGTACGGCCAAGGGGTGGCGCTGGCCCACTCGGTGCTGGCCGAGCCCGACATCACCGCCGGGCGCCTTATCAGCCCTTTCAAGGAAGTGCTGCGCTCCCCCAACGCTTATTTCCTGGTGTGCCAGCAGTCCCAGGCCGAGCAGGGCAAGATAGCGGCCTTTCGCGACTGGATCTTGTCGTTGGTGAAGGTCGAGGAAGAAAAGCTGCTGCCGGAGGACGTGCATGTCACGGGCTAAGCTGGTGTTGGCCCACGGCAGCGGCGCCGGGCAGCATCACCCCTTTATGCAAAGCATCAAAGCCGGCCTTGAGGCGGGTGGGGTAGAGGTGGTGACCTTTGATTTTCCCTACATGCAAAAGGCCATTGCCGCCGGTAAGCCAAGGCCCCCGGATAAAATGCCGGTACTGGTTGAGGCCATGGCCGAGCATTGCCAGGGCGAGCCGCTATTTTTGGCCGGTAAATCCCTCGGCGCCCGGGTGGCGATGACCCTTGCCGCCGAGCTTTTTGAGGCTGGTCAGCAGGTTAAGGGGGTAATGGCCCTGGGTTATCCCTTCCATCCCCCTGGCAAGCCCGACAAGCTGCGCCTGGCGCCCATTGAAAATTGTCCGGTGCCGGCCTTGATCCTGCAGGGGGAGCGGGATACCTTTGGCGCCCGCGATGAGGTGGCCGGCTATAAACTGGGCACCGAGCTGCAGTTTTTAGCCGATGGCGACCACAGCTTCAAACCCCGTAAGCGCAGCGGCCATACCGAGGCCGGCAACCTGGCCGAGGCCGTTGCCGCCATGCTGCGTTTTATCAAGGAGCACTGCTGATGCGCATTATTCTCATGCTGAGCGCCCTGTACGGCGCCACCGGTGTCGCCATGGGGGCCTTTGCCGCCCATGGCCTTAAAAAAGTCCTGAGCGCCGAGATGCTGGCGGTAATGGAAACCGGGGTGCGCTATCAGCTGATTCACGCCCTGGCTATGATGGGCCTGGTGGTCCTGGCCGGGCGCATGACCAGCCCCTGGCTCAGCGCCGCCGGCTGGCTGATGGCGGCCGGGGTGCTGCTGTTTTCCGGCAGCCTCTATTTGCTGGGACTGACCGGCATTAAGTTTTTCGGTCCCATTACTCCCCTTGGGGGCCTTTGTTTGATCCTGGGCTGGCTGGCTTTGCTGGTGGCCGCCCTCAAGGAGAATGTGTGAAGCACCTTTTGCTCTACTGCCGCCCCGGCTTTGAAGGGGAATGCGCCCAGGAAATCGAGGTTCGCGCCGCCGAGCGCGAGGTGTACGGTTTTGCCCGCTTAAAGGGCAACACCGGCTATGTGCTGTTCGAGTGCTACGAGCCGGGCGACAGCGCCAAGCTGCTCAACCAACTGCCGGTCAACAAGCTTATCTTTGCTCGCCAGATGATCCGGGTAGCGCCCCAGGTGCTGGAGATGTCTACTGACGATCGCCTAAACCCCCTGTATATGGCGGCGGCCGAAGATCTGCCCGAATGCGGCCAGCTGTGGGTGGAGAGCCTCGACACCAACGAGGGTAAAGAGCTCAACCGCCTTTGCCGCTCCATCGCAACGCCGATGAAGGCTTTCTTTAAAAAGGCCGGCAAGCTCACCGCTAAGGACAGCAGCGACAAACCGGTGCTGCACGTCTGCTTTACCGGCACCGACAGCGCCTTTATCGGCTACTCCCAGCCCAAGAACCATTACCCGCACCTGATGGGGATCATGCGCCTGAAGTTTCCCAAGGACGCCCCCAGCCGCTCGACCCTGAAACTGGAAGAAGCCTTCCATTACTTCTTGTCGAAAACCCAGCGGGAAAAACGCCTGGAGTCGGGGATGAACGCCGTGGACTTGGGCGCCGCCCCCGGTGGCTGGACCTATCAGCTGGTGCAAAAGGGGATGATGGTCACCGCCATCGACAACGGCCCCATGGACCAAAAACTGCTCGATAGCGGGCAGGTGAAACACATCCGCGATGACGGCTTTAAATGGCTGCCCAAAAAGCACAACGTGCACTGGCTGGTGTGCGACATGATTGAAAGCCCCAAGAGGGTGGCCAACCTGATGTGCGACTGGTTTATCGACGAGTGGTGTATCGAGGCCATCTTCAACCTCAAATTGCCGGTAAAACGCCGCTTTCACACCGTTGAAGAGTGCCTGGAACTGATTTACGAGCGTTTGGATAAGGCCGGCGTGCCTTATCGCCTGGCGGCCAAGCATCTTTACTATGACCGCGAAGAGATCACGGTCCATTTGAGCCGCAAATAAAAAAGCCCGCTGATGCGGGCTTTTTTATCGCAAGGTGGCGCCTATGGTGTCGAGGTAATCGAGCAGGGGCTGGTCGTTGTCGTCAAAGAGCACGATGCCAAGGCGGGTGCCGTAGTCGGTGTCAGAGATGTAGCAAAGCTCGCCCTTGAAGCAGCAGGGGCTGGTTTCGTCGCAAATTTCGATGGTGCAGGTGCGGCTGGGTTGGTCGTATCCGTCCATCACCACCACCCCCATGCTCATTTCTCCGGCGTCAAAGAGCATGCCCTCGGCGGTATGGTCGCCGTTTATCAGCAGGACGGGGATGGGGGTAGAAAGGGCGCGGCGCTGTTCCTGGCGAAACTTATGGGTCATCAGCTTTCCCGTTACAGGCAGTTTTATGACCCAGTGTAGTGGCTTATTCGAGCTCTGCGCTGATCTCGCCCAGATATCCCAAAAAGCGGGCGCTGCCGTCGTCGTCCAGCTCAATGCCTAAGCGGATGCCGTATTCGGTCTTGGTGGCATAGCAAATTTCGCCGCGAAACCGCGACGGTTTGTCCTCGTCGCAGACCTCGATGGTGCAGCGGCTGGCCAGCTCTACCGGCTCCATCACCAGCACCCCCATGCCCTGTTCACTGGCATCCAGCAACAAGCCTTCCACCACATGTACATCGCTGCGGCGCAGGCTGCGATGGCGCACTAAAACCGGGATAGGGTGACGAAGCGGATGGCGTAACTGCTGGCGGCGCTTGAGGTTATTCACGATACACCTGTTTTCATGGCAACGAAGAGTAAGGAGCGACGGCTTTAACCGGCAACTTTAGCGAACACGGATTGATTGTGCCTGAAGCTGCCAGTAGGGTGAAGACATCACCTTTTTCAAGATAAGGACTGCGTATGAACCGCTTGCAAACCTGGGGAAAAGACAGCCTGGCATTGGTGCAGGATTTGGTTCTGTTAATCGTGGCGTTAGCCACCCTTATCCTGATCGTCTCCGAGGTGTGGTTGATGGTCGATGCCCGGGCCGTGACCCTGGCCGACTTACTGCTGCTGTTTATCTACCTCGAAGTGCTGGCGATGGTGTCGCTGTATCTTGAGTCGGGTAAATTGCCCATCCGCATGCCCCTTTATATTGCCATTGTGGCCCTGGCCCGTTACCTCATCCTCGATATGAAGGAGATGGATAACTGGCGCATTCTTTCTGTGGCGGGGGCCGGTTTTATCCTGGCGGCCACGGTGCTGGTGATCCGCTACGGCCATATCAAGCTGCCATACCCTCACAAGGACTAGGGCAGGGTAAAGGCGGCGTCGAAGTGGCGGCCGCTGCGATCCAGGCGATAGTGCAGTTGGCCGCCTTCCAGGCTGAGCTCCCAGACATTGAAGGTGGCGTCCTTCATGTTGTTGTCCATAAACAGCGCCTTGGACATGGCGTCGGCGGGGAACTGCTGGCGCGCTGGGCTGCCAGGGTCTTGGGTTCGCCCGCCAAAGCGGCTCAATTTCCCCTCGCTGCCGTCAGGTAGCAGGTAGCGGTGCTCAAGCTGCAGGGAAGCGGCGCTTTGCCGAAGGGTGAGCATCAACGGCTTACGGTCGCCGGTGCTAAGTACCATGACCACATCGCTGTGGCTGCACTGGCCTATGGCAAGGCGCAGGGTTTTACCGTCCCAGAAGGGGTCGGCAGGCTGGTTGACCAGCACCTTACCGCTGAGGGTTTGGCCGCAAAGGGCGCTGATATTATTGAAAAAACGCTGATGATTGCCGGCGGCAATGGCGTTGGCGCTGCAAAGTGCCAGCAGCAGTATCGATAGGCGCATGGCAAGCCTCCCTGGCGAAAAAGTCCCTCCCCAGTATGGCGGCCTGACTTAGGGCTGCCAGTAATCCTTGCACACCCCGATAAAATCCAGCGCCGCCGGGCTCAGATCCCGGCCCTTTCGAAAGAACAAGCCCACCTGGCGCTGGATGGCGGCAAAGTCGAATTCTTCCAGGGCGCGCAGGTGCTGTACCTGGGGCAGCTCCATGGTGACCTTGTCGGAGATGTAGCCCACCGCCAGGCCCCTGTCGATAAGGTTAAGGCGCAGGTTGAGGCTGGAGATCTGCCAGATCATCTGGAAGCGGTCTCGCAGTTTATCCGGGTAGGGGCGCTGGTCTGGCTCATCCAGGGACGACACCACCAGCGGTAACTGGCGCAGCTGGGCCGGGGTCATCACCTCTTGGTGCAACGGGTGGCGCGGGCTTATCAAAAGCCGCCGGGTTTCTTCGTAAATGGCGATGGTCTCGAACTGGCGCATCCGCGTTTCAAAGGGGCCAAGGCCCAGCTCCACCTCGCCGCTCATCACCGATTGCACGATATCCCGCGACGGCTGCTCGATGATCCGAAGGCGGGTTTCAGGCCACTGTTTGGAGAACTGGGCGATAAGGTCGGGGCCGGCAAAGCGGTTGTTGGTGCTGTCGATGGCCACACTCAGCTGCTGGTTGGCGCCCCGGGCCAGGCGAGCCAGATCCCCCAGTACCAGTTGCTCTTGGCGCAATACGTCGTCGGCGTAGCGGTACAGGCGGCGCCCGGCGGCGGTGAGTTTGATGGGCCGGTCGCGGGTCACCAGTGGCTGGCCGAGCTTGGCTTCGAGCTGTTTTATCGATTGGCTGACCGCCGACTGAGTCAAAAATAGCTCCTTAGACGCGGCCCTGAATCCACCGGTGCGGGCCAGGGTGTGGAAGGTGCGCAGCTCGCCGGTTTCCAATCGCATGATAAGTTCGCCTAATCGAATGGTTATTTAGTTTGATTAGATTAACAACTTTAGAGGGCCTTTAATATCGGCACTCTGATAAGTAGACCCATAAAACATCGTGCGAGGACCCTATGACAGACGAAATCAACATTGGCCTTGAAGGGGTGCTGGTTGGCAAAACAGCCATTTCCAACGTGGAAGGCGACATTGGCCGCCTGAGCTACCGCGGCAAAGACATCAACGAGCTGAGCAAACAATCCCTGGCCGCTGTTATCGCTCTGGTACTGGCCGACACTGAGCTGAGCGAAGCCCAGGCCAAGACCCTTGACGCTTGGCTTGCCAGCGAATCTGAACTGAGCCCGGTAGAGCTTCGGGTACTGGAGCAACTGGGCCGCAACCTGCACCCCATGGCGGTGCTCCAAGCCCTGGCCCCCATTACCGACACCAAGGCGCGCCAGCCGCTGCCCGATTTCATTCCCGCTCACTTGGAAGCGGCCATGGTACTGGCGGCCAAGCAATCTGCGGTGGTGCGCACCTGGCATAACCTCTGCCAGTTTGGCGCCGTGGTTGAGCTGCCAGAGGGCCTTGGGTTTTGTGAAAAACTGCTGTACGCCTTCAACCGCGAGCAGCCCAGCGCTCACGCCGTGCGCGCACTTGAAACCGTACAAATTCTGCAAATGGACCACAGCTTCAACGCCGGCACCTTTGCTGGCCGCGTCGTGGCCTCCACTAAGGCCAACCTCACCGCCAGTGTGGGTGGCAGCCTTGGCGCGCTGTCAGGCCCGCTCCACGGCGGCGCCGACGAAGCGGCAGTGATGATGGCCCGCAGCATCGGCAGCCCCGACAAAGCGGCAGCCTGGGTTAGCGATGCCCTGGCCAACAAGGTCAAGATCATGGGTATGGGCCACCGCGAGTATCGCCGTCTCGACCCCCGCGCCGGCATCCTCAAGCCCATGGCTCGTCACTTCTGTGAAGGCACCCAGTACCAGGAGCTGATGGAGACCCTGGTGGCGGTAGAAGAAGCCTGCCAGGTAGAATTTGCCAAGAAAGACAAAGAAATCTACGCCAACCTGGAGTTCTACAAGGGCGCCGTTTATCTGGCCCTTGGCATTGAAGAGCGCTTCTTCACCGCCCTCTTTGCCTGTTCCCGGGTTGTGGGCTGGGCTGCGCACTTCTACGAGTTCAACCAGGACCCGCGTCTTATTCGCCCCCGCGCCCTGTACGCAGGCAAGTAAGCCGCCCACAAAAAGGCCCGCCAAGAGCGGGCCTTTTTTTCACTCTTTTTTCAGCTCGGCTTTGATGCTGCTGCCCTCTGGGCCGTAGAGCAGCAAATCGCCGCTGTTGGTAAAGGCAAAATGCTGGGCGTCCCCCAGGGCCTGCAAGAACTGCTGCTCCTGTGTCATCAGCGCCGGCACACAGGCCTTTTGGGTGCTGGCCAGGCCATGAAGGGTGAGGCGATCGCCGCTGACATCGTAACTGCCAAAAAAGGCGTTGCATGACGCCTTGCCCAGCACCCGGCCGTCGCTGCCGAAAGTGACGCTGACCTCGCTGTTATCCAGCACCTCTTGGCCGTTCACGCTATCGACCTGCCAGCTTTGGTCGGTCAGGGCCAGCGTGTTGGCCTCGCCCACGCTCTGGCATTCGGGCAGGGCTTTGCCCTTGACTGTGACCCAGTTGTCGCTGCCCTTGTTCCAAAGCACAGTGCCGGGCTGGTCTGTGGCTTCATAACGGGCGCCGGAGGCGGCGCGCACCTGGGCCATGGCGTAGCGGGTGTTATCCACCGTCATTTGCATCTGGGTAGGGGTAAAGCTCACCTGCACCTGATGGCTGCCACATTGCAGCTGGCTGGCAAACGCGCCGGGGGGCGCCGCCTGTAACTCAAGCGTCCCCAGGTCTTCTTGGTTGGCAAGGGGCGTCAGGCTTTTGGGCTCGGCAACCCAAGCCGGGCGGCCACTGACGAAAATACTGGCTTCAAGGCGATACGGCCCTTGGCTGTGGGCGGGCAAGGTCAGGGTAAAGGGCAGCGGCACCTGCTTGCCGCCGAGGCGCCACTGGCTTTGGGCGGCCACTTGGCCGGTGCTGTCACGCACCATCACTCGCGCGTAGGCCTGGGGCGGCAGGGCTATGCGGGCCCGGTAGCTGAGCTCGCCGGTGAGGGTAACGCTTTGGCTGGCATCAAGGGTGGAGACCGGCGCTTCGGGGGCTGAGGCGCAGCCCGCCAGGGCCAGGGCACAGAGCAGGCCCGTCATGGGCAGTAAGGGGGATTGCGGCATGCGACGCTCCTTTTGCATGAACAGTGTGCCAAGCCTAAGGCGCCTGGCCTGAACATGGGCACAATTAGTGGCCGTCTGTTAAAAGCGGCCGGAGCGGTGCGGGCAAGTGGCAGGTATAAAAAAGCCCGCGGCAGCGGGCTTGGGCGTTATTCGCTGGTAGCGTTTTTCTTGCCGAACATCTTCTTGCCCAGCCAAGCAAGACCTGCCAGCAGGAACACGCCGAACTTTTTCAGCAGCAGCAGGGCGGCGGCGAAAAAGCCGGTTTTGGTCAGTACGGTGCCGGCGATCAGGCCGCCGATACCGTAGGCTGCCACTTTATCGAGCTCGGGGTTGAAGTCCTGGTAGCGGGCGCCTTCGTCAAAGTTGGCCATGGCCAGTACGGTGTCGAGGTTACGGTCGATCTCCGCTTTTTGGTCCATGCCGGCGATAAAGTTGAGCACCAGTACCCCTTTGCGGCCCAGCACCCGAATATTGAAGTTCAGGGTGTTGGTGTCGCTGTGGTCAAAGTTCATTTCCTTGGCCCAGTAAAGCTTGTGGCTCACCGCATCGTAGTAGGGCTTCTCGGCCCAGCCCACCAGGGCAACGGCGCCGTAGCCGTTTTTCTCGCGTTGGGCGCTTTCATCGGCCACGTCTTTTTTCATGCTGCCAAGCAGATCGTCGTAGTCGATATCGGCCGCGTCGCTGTCGGAGACATAACCGTCTTGCTCGTAGTCGATGGTGACGCCCCAACTGTCGTCGTCAAAGGGCGTGGTGCCGGCCGGGAACAACATGCCCTGGCCCAGGGTTTGAGACGGCGGGTTACCCCACACATCCACCAGCACTGTTTCGGCATCTTTGGGGGAGAGGTAATAGAAGTTGTCGGGCACCTCAAGGGTGGCCACGCCGTTTGGCAGGGTAATGGTGCCGGTTTGGCGGTCCAGTTTGTTCCAGACGCCTTGGGCCCACTGGTCATACTGCTCGTCGGTCATGCTGGCGGTGTCTACCGCCAGGGCGTTAAGGCTCATCAGCAGAGCACTCAGGGCAAGAAGCCACTTTTTCATTGTTTTCAGTCCTTTGTTATTTGCAGGCAAGGGGGTAAAGAACAGCCTTCACCCAAGATGGGGCCAGGGCCCCGAAAATCCTTTATGTCGCTTTTTCAGCCCAGCACTTTGGCAAAACAGATGGCGTCGTCTCGGCCCTGGTAGCGGCCGTAGTTGTCGATAACCTGATAGCCCCGGCTTTGGTAGAAATTCACCGCCCGCTGGTTGACCTTGCGGGTCTCGAGCCACAGCTGGCGATAACCAAGCTCCTTGGCTCGCTCTTCCAAAAAGGCCAGCAGCGCGCTGCCCACCCCTTGGGTGCCGCTGCGGGCATACATGCGTTTAAGCTCACCGATGCCGTGCTCTAAGGGGCGAAGGGCGCCGCAGCCGATGGGGCGCCCTGCGTCATCAAAGGCCAGGGCAAAGAGGGCGTCGGGGTGCTTGATGTCGGTGACATCAAAGGAATTGGTGCCGCTGCTGCCGGTAATGGTGGCCAGCACTTCGCTGAGCTCGGCCATCAGTTCGGTAGCAATGGGGCTCAGCGGGTCCGTTTTAACTATCTTCAAGGCGGCGTCCCAGCAGGTGATGGAGGTTACGGCGCACCGCCGGCCATTCGCTTTGGATAATGGAGAACACCACGGTGTCTCGGTAGCTGCCATCTGGCATCAACTGATGGTTGCGCAGTATGCCGTCCTGCTTGGCCCCCAGGCGGCTGATGGCGGCCCGGGATTTGTGGTTCATAAAATGGGTACGAAATTCCACGGCAATGCAGCCCAGGGTGTCAAAGGCGTGGCCGAGCAGCAGTAGCTTGGCTTCACTGTTGATGCCGGTGCTTTGGGCGCTGGCTGCAAGCCAGGTTGAGCCTATCTCTACCCTGTGGTTGTGGGCGTCGATATTCATCAGGGTGGTCATGCCGCAAAGCTCGCCGTTGTCTTGGCGGCGCAGGGCAAAGGGCAGCATGGTACCGGCCTGGTGCAGGGCAAGGCGGCGGGCGATTTCAGCGCCCATTTCAGCGGGGTGCGGCACCTTGGTGTACCAAAGGCGCCAGACTTCACCGTCTTGTGCCGCTTGTTGCAGCCCGTCAAGGTGCTCGCTGGCAAGAGGTTCAAGTTGGACTTTCTGCCCGCTAAGGACGACGGGGGCGGTAAAGGACATGGCAGCCTTCCGTGGAATAAGAAGGCGCTATTTTAAACGCAGTAAAAAGACTGCTTACAAGTAAATTGTTAAGTTTTATGTGAAGTTTTATCGCCCGCGCCTTGCCAGTGGCGGCGCTCAAGCCGGTAGTGATACTCGCTGTACCACTCGCCTTTGAAAAAGGCGGCGTCCTTATGACAGCTGGTGCGGGTAAAGCCGCAGCGCTCCAGCAGCCGGTAAGAGGGGGCGTTGCGGGTATCCACCGCCGCCTTGACGCTCAGGCAGCCTTGGCCAAAAAGCCAGGCCAGCAGCAGCTTAAGGGCCTCGCTGGCATAACCCTGGCCTTGGCTGGCCGGGGCCAGGGTAAAGCCCACTTCCGCTTCTTGCGCCGTGAGCCAGTGGAGCGCCAGGTCGCCCAGCAGCTCGCCGCTGGCATCATGGATGGCCAGTTGGTACCAGCTGTCAGGGTGGGGAAAGGGCAGGGCGCACTGGCTGGCAAAAAGGGCCTCGGCATCGCTCAGCTGATAATCCTGCCAGCCCTGGTAACGGGCAATGGCCGGTTCGGCCCGATAAAGGGTAAAGGCGATAAGGTCGGCCTTGCTCAAGGGGCTGATACTGACCCTTTGCCCGCGCAGGGTGGCAAAGCCCTCATAGATGGAACGGCTCATTTGGCGGCGCGCTGGCGGCGGATAAGCCAGACGATATAAGGCAGCACTAAGGCCGCCCCCAGCACCATCAGCACGATGCCATAGCCCGGAAATTGCAGCGCCGCCGGTACGAAGGATTTGTCGCCAAAATGGTCGGCAATACCCAGGGCCAACAGCATCGACCCTAACAGATCCAGCACCCACAGCGATAACGGCGGTTTTTGCATGGCATTTATCCTTGTTGTCGTCCGTCTTTTATTTATCAAATCTGCCGAACAGGAGAAAGTGCAGCACCTGCGCTATCACCTGGGGGTTTTGCATCATCATCGGGTGGGTAACGGGTAAGGTCAGATGCGCCTTCATGCCTTTAAGGCGGGTGCTGGCCACCGTGACCTTGCCGTCGTTGGCGCCGGGTAGCAGCATCGACAAAAACGGGTTGATGCTGCGCGAGCCGGCAATAACCCCCAGCTCGAAGTTGGCCCGCCCCAGGCGGGTGACGATACCGTCGGTGCCAAGCTCCATCCCGGCCGGGCCGTTAAGGGCAAAATAGCCCGGCAGCTTTTTGAGCTTGTCCACCACCTGGGAGCCCTGGTTGGGCGGGCCCAGCATCACGACCCTGCCTAGCAGGGGGATGTGGTGGTACTTGAGATACTGGCGCAGCAAGATGCCGCCAAGGGAGTGGGTAACAAAGTGGATGCGGTGGCCGGGCTTAACCTGGCCCAGGGCCTCTGGCAGCACCTGCTGGGCCAGGGAGGCAATATCGTTTCGCCTGGAATCATAACCTTGGTTGATGACATGAAAGCCGGCCTTATCCAGGGCTCTTGCCAGCTTCCACATGGACTTGTGGGTGCGGGCCAGGCCGTGAAGCAGGATCACCGTTTCGCGTTTCATGGATAACCTCGGTTGCTACGCAGCTGGCCATGATAGCAACTTTCCTCAGGTCATGGGCAGCAGCAAGTACAACAGGGCTGCCGCCACGGCAAGGGCCAGCAGGCCTTGCCAGTGGCCGCTTTGCCGGCCCCTTAGCCAGGGTGCCAGCATCACCATCAGGCCAGCAGCAATAACGCCCCAGGCCCAGGCTCGTTGGCGCCGGCCAAGTTCGGAGATAAAACCGTCAGGAAAGCCGAGCTGATAGATAAAGGTGAAATAAAGGGCGGCGCTGCCCACAAGGTAACCAAGAAGCGCCAGCCACTTCCCCAGCCCCGGTTTCATTGGCTGGCCAGCACCTGTATTTGGCGCCGGTCTTTCACCAAGACATGGGTCTGGTAGTAATAGAGCTGCTTGGCGCTGGGTTTGTCGGCGTTAATGTCGATGCGCACCCGGCTGGCAAAGCCGTCCACCAGCAGGGTTTTACCGATAAAAAGCGGCTCTGGGCTCAGCTTGCCGTTATCCAGCAACTGCTTGGCCACCTTGGGCGGGATCTCGATACTGATGCTGCGCTGGTCGCGGTAATCCAGCTCGGAGTTCAAATACAAATAGCCATGGACCATGCCCACGGCCTTGACGGTGAGCTCGAAGCGGCCGGGAAAGCCCTTTGGCGCCACTTCGGCCGCTCGCCAGATGGTCTGGTATGGGGTTAGCCCCAGCGGCCGGTTTTGAGGGTCGGCTTTGGGCGTACTTTGTTGGGCGCAGCCGGTGGCTAATAGGCACAAAAGCAGAGGGAGCCATTTTTTATTGTTCATCGGGTTAACCTGCATGGATGGGGCGTTTTTTGGGGTGGCTGTAGCGGTGGACCCACCAAAAACCGTAGCTACAGAATGCGCAGCCAAGGCTCAGGGCTAGGGTGAATAGGGCGTCTTTTTCATCCTTTGCCCAGTAAAGGCCAGCGAGGTTTGCCAGGGTAAATAAGGCACTAAGGCCTGAGCCCAACAGAGCCGACAGTGGGATAACACGGTTTGTAAACGAGGCGGGGCGGGTAAGTTCCATTTACCGGTTCCTTTGAAGATGCCCGCCGATAATGCCTTGAAAATCTGTATTTTCAAATAGCTGGGCTGCATTTGGCCGGTAAGTGGAAAATAGGGCAGGGCCATGGCCTGCGCGGCTTTTTATTGCATTGGCTGGCGGCTATTTTTAAATATCGCCACAAATGAAAATAGTTATCGTTAATTGCATTCGGTATCACGGCGTTACCGTGACAGTAACAATGAGGTTATTTTTTTGCGCTAAGGTAATAAGCCTTAAGTGCACTGATTGATGAATTTCCCTCATAACGGCATTGTCTGTTGTCGGCAAGATAACCAGTTGGTTTTCATATTATTATCAGGGGTCGTAATGGCCTTGCTGGCGGCTTTGCCCGGCGCTGGCAAAGGCGGTTGGCCTCGTAAATGTGGTATCCGTTCAGGATCTGTTCTTTTTACAGCCGAGGCACGGATGATTAACGCCGCGCTCTGGCTTATACCTGTAACCAGTCAGGGTCACTGCAACGGTGGCCGGTAATAAGCTGGATGCCAAACAGCTAACTCCGTTTTAATTCCAAAAATACAAGGTGGTCAGCGAGATGATGAATTTTACAATCAACGGTCAACCTGCAGCCTTTGATGGCGACCCGCAAATGCCGCTGCTGTGGTTTTTGCGCGACGAAGTTGGCCTGACCGGTACCAAGTTCGGTTGCGGCATGGCCCTTTGTGGTGCCTGCACCGTGCACGTGGACGGCTTGCCGCTACGCTCCTGCGTGACCCCGGTGAGCGCCGTGGCCGGCAAGAACGTGGTGACCATCGAGGCGGCCGAAAAAGACAAGATTGGCCAAATCATTCAGACCGCCTGGGTAGAAGAGCAGGTGCCGCAGTGCGGTTACTGCCAGTCCGGGCAGATCATGTCTGCGGTGGCGCTGCTCAGTCACAAAGCCGACCCTTCAGACGCCGACATCGATGCTGCCATGAGCGGCAACATTTGCCGCTGCGCCGCGTATCCGCGCATTCGTGCCGCCATCCATAAAGCAGCAGAGGCCCTGAAATCATGATCATCAAAAAAGATAACCTGATGGAAACCCCAGCCGAGGGCGCAGCCCGTTTTAGCGTCTCTCGCCGCCAGTTCCTGGCAGGGCTCGGCGCCCTGACCCTGGCGGTCAGTTTCAAAGGCCCGGTGGCACTGGCCGCCGAATCAGACAGCCCCTTGGGCTTTGTGCCCAACGCCTTTATCCGGGTCGGTAAAGACGGCCTGGTAACGGTTATCTCCAGCTACCTGGAAATGGGCCAGGGCACCTTCACCGGTATTGCCACCATGGCCGCCGAAGAGCTGGATATCCGCCCTGACCAACTGAAAGTGGAAGCGGCGCCGGCCAACGTGAAGGAATACGCCAACCCGGTACTGGCCGCCATCGGCTTTGTTGTGCAAGGCACCGGCGGCAGCACCGCCATGCGCGGCGCCTGGGACACCATGCGTAAAGCGGCCGCCTCGGCCCGGCTGATGCTGCTGCAAGCCGCCGCCAAAACCTGGAAGGTGGATGTCGCCAGCCTCACCGTTAAGGACGGGGTGATAAGCCACGCCGGCTCTGGCAAAAGCGCCGGTTATGGCGACTTTGTGGCCCTGGCTAGCACCTTGCCGCTGCCCGATGAAGCCAGCGTCAAACTCAAAGACAGCGCCGCTTTTACCAAAATCGGCAAACGCGGCAGCATGGCGCGGGTAGATATCCCGGCCAAGGTCAACGGCAGCGCCATCTACACCCAAGACATCAAAGTCCCCGGCATGCTGGTGGCGGTCATCGCCCACCCCCCGACACTCTTTGCCAAGGTGGGGAAAGTCGATGCCAGCAAGGCCAAGGCCATTGCCGGCGTTGAAGCGGTGCTGGAAATTCCCGGTGACGACATCATCCAGGGCGGCGTGGCGGTACTGGCCAAAAACACCTGGATAGCCAAGCAGGGCCGTGACGCCCTGGAGATCACCTGGGTGGAAGATACCAAGGCGCCGGTCAGCTCCGAGGCCCTGTTCAGCGAGTTTAAAAAACTGGGCGCTACCACCGGCACCAAAGTGGTGGAGCGCGGCACCCAGCCCGATGCGGTGCCGGCCGGCGGCCAGGAAATCGCGGCGGTATTCGAGCTGCCTTATCTTGCCCACGCCCCCATGGAACCCATGAACGTGCTTATCCACAAGGACGGCGACAGCTGCCATGTGTGGAACGGCGAGCAGTGGCACACCGCCGACCGCGCCGCTGTGGCCAAAGAGCTTGGGCTGGCGCTGGACAAGGTCAACATCACCCAGCTCTATGCCGGTGGCAGCTTTGGCCGCCGCGCCAACCCGCGCTGCGACTACGTGATTGAAGGGGCCCGTATCGTCAAGGTGGCCCAGCAACAGAACATCATGGCCCCCATCAAGCTGGTGTGGATGCGCGAAGACGACATGCGCGCCCTGCAATACCGGCCGATGACAGTACACGACACCCGCCTGGTGCTGGACAAAGACGGCAACCTGGTGAGCTGGCGCTGGCGTGTGGTGGGGGACAGCTTCTTTGGCCTGCCCACTACCAAGGTGGACGACAACCTGGTGGAAGGGGCCAACGATCTGCCCTATGCCGTGCCCAACCTGCTGGTGGAACAGCACATTCCCGGCACCAAACTGCCGGTGCAATGGATGCGCTCGGTGGGCCATACCCACACCGGGGTGGTGGGGGAAACCTTGATTGACGAGGCGGCCCGCAAGGCCGGTAAAGACCCTTATCAGTTCCGCCGTGCCCTGCTCAAGGAGCACCCCAAGATGCTGGCGGTACTGGACTTGGTGGCGCAAAAATCCGGGTGGGACAAACCGCTGGCGAGCGGCATTAACGGTGACCGCCGTGGCCGCGGCATTGCCATTCGCGAGTCGTTCAACACCATCGTGGCCCAGGTAGCGGAAGTGACCCTCAAAGCCGACGGCTCCTACAGCGTCGACAAGGTGTACTGCGCCGTGGACTGCGGCCAGGTTATTAACCCCGCCATCCTCGAAAGCCAGGTTGAAGGGGGCATTGGTTTTGGTTTGTCGTTCCTGCGCCAGGAGATCACCCTGGACAAAGGCCGCATCGTGCAGGGCAACTTCAACACCTACCCGGTGCTGCGCATCAACGCCATGCCAGCGGTGGAAGTGTACGCCGTGCCCTCTACCGAGCACCCCACCGGTATCGGTGAGCCCGGGGTGCCGCCTTTGGTGCCAGCGGTGATCAACGCCCTGGCGTCCTTGACCGGCAAATACCCACGCAAATTGCCCCTTGGCAACGAAGTTGACGTTTAACAGGCCCAGGAGCTGACGATGAAATGGAAAAAACTGCTGGGTAGCGCGGTATTGGTTGTGGTGGTCGTGGCTGGCGGCCTGCTGGCTTACGGCCACTTTGCCCCGCGTGGCGCCGACCCTGTGCCGCCGGTTGCCGGCGTGCCGGCGGATTTGAACGGCGCCATGAGCCACGGCGAGTATCTGGCCAAGGCCGCCGATTGCGTGGCCTGCCACACCGCCCGTGACGGCGGTAAGCCTTACGCCGGTGGCCGCGCTTTTGCGCTGCCCTTTGGCACCATCTACGCCACCAACCTGACCCCGGACAAGGAAACCGGTATCGGTAACTGGAGCGACGACGCCTTTGTGGCTGCCGTGCGCGAAGGTATCGGCTCTCACGGCCGTCTGTACCCGGCCATGCCCTACACCTCCTATGTGCAAATGAGCCGCCAGGACGTGCTGGACATCAAAAAGTACCTGATGACCCTGGAGCCGGTTAAGCAAGCCACCCCGGCCAATACCCTGTCGTTCCCCTTCAATCAGCGCTGGGGCATGGCGTTTTGGAACGCGGTGTTCCTCGATGCCAAACGCTATCAGCCCGACATGGCCAAAGGTGAGGAGTGGAACCGAGGCGCCTATCTGGCTGGCGCCCTTGGCCACTGCGGCGAGTGCCACACCCCGCGCAATATCGGCTTTGCCACCCAGTCTCATGACTACCTGGCTGGCGCCGAAATTGAAGGCTGGAAGGCGTACAACACCACCTCGGACGACGCTTACGGCCTTGGCGATTGGACCGATGCTCAGCTGACCGGTTATCTGTCCCGTGGCCATGCCCCAGGCCGCAGCTCCGCCGCTGGCCCTATGGCCGAAGTGGTAGAGCACAGCCTCCAGTACCTGACCCAGAGCGACATCCATGCCCTGGTCACCTACCTTCGCAGCGTGTCACCGCGCACCAGTGAAGGCAGCGGCGAGGTAAACCTGGACCCTGCCACTCTCAAAGGCGCCACCGCCGTGCTGCCGGCCAACGCCGCCATGGCCGCCGACAACCGTGGCAAGCTGTTGTTTGAAGGAGACTGCGCCGGTTGCCACCAGTGGGACGGTGCCGGGCGCCAGACCGAGTACGCTTCCCTTAAAGGCAGCCATGCGGTGAACGACCCCGAAGGCAACGCCTTGGTGCAGGTGATCCTCAACGGTACTCAGCTCAAGGTTGGCGGCGCGACCCAGTTCATGCCGGGCTTTGGCGCGATTTACTCCGACAAGGACATCGCCGCCATCTCCAACTACGTGCTGTCCCATTTTGGTGACCAGCAAGGCAAGGTTACGGCCGAGCAGGTGAAAAAAGCCCGTCAGCAGCCTTAAACCACTAGCGATGAAAAGGGGCCTTGATGGCCCCTTTTTTGTGTCCGCTATCTGGTTTGACTTGACTCATCGGATGAGTGACTATCAATACGGTAGTTTTAGATCATCACCGAGGCCATCATGGACAGTTCCGCAAGCCCCCTCAGCCACCCTTTTGATAACGCCATCCGCCTTACCGGCAGTAACGGCCATTACCAGGGCCAAACCACCGCGCCTTATGCCAACATGGTCGGCCCCTTTGGCGGCGTGCTGGCTGGCGTGATGCTAAAGGCGGTGCTCCAGCACCCCCAGTGCCAGGGCGAGCCGGTAGCGCTGACGGTAAACTTCCTGGCCCCGGTGGCCGACGGCGACTTTACGGTGGATGCCAAAGCGGTGCGCACCAACCGCTCAACCCAGCATTGGTACGTGGAGCTTAGCCAGCAGGGCCAGGTGGCCCTGACCGCCACCGCCGTTTTTGCCACGCGCCGCGAAACCTGGTCAGCGCCAGAAATGCCTTACCCCGGCGCGCCGCGCTGTGAATCGGTGCCGGCCATGCCCAAGGTGCCGGGGCTGCCCGGCTTTTTTGCCAATTACGATCTGCGCCTGGTGCGCGGCGGTATTGCGCCTATGCCCCAGGCTGAAGCGCGGCTACCCCATTGCTCCGACACCCTGCTCTGGGCCAGGGACAACCCGCCACGGCCGCTGGATTTCCCGGCCCTGGCCGCCCTGAGCGACATTTTCTTTCCACGGCTTTTCGTACGCCGCCAGGGCCCGGCCCTCATTGGTACCGTGTCCATGAATATTATCTTTCACGCCGACGCCAACACCCTTGCCCGCCAGGGCGAGCAATACCTGCTGGGTGAAGCCCGTGCCCACCGTTTTTACAATGGTTATTTCGACCAGAGCGCCGAGCTTTGGAGCAGCGATGGCGAGCTGCTGGTTACCACCAACCAGGTGGTGTACTACAAGGAATAATCGGCAGGTTCGGCAAGCCCCGCTGCCAGGGCGTCAAACACGGCGCGGCAGCCTTTGCTGGATTTGAGGTCCTCGTGCATCACCACCCAGATGTCCAGTGCAAGGCCCATTTGCTCTGCCAGTACCGGCTCCAAATGGTATCGCTCGGCGAGGGGGGCTTGGCAAAAGCCAATGCCGAGGCCGGCTTTGATCATCGCCATTTGTGCCACGTTGGAGTCGCAGGCAAGGGCAAAACGTGCGCGGTCATAGCTGGTGACGGCCAGTTTTTTACCCGCTTGGCGGATAAAACGGGTCGTTTGGTCGTATCCCACCAGAGCGTGCTGCGCCAAGTCCTGTATTCGTGATGGCTTGCCGCGCCTGGCTACATAGTGGGGGCTGGCGTAAAGGCCAAGCGGAATGTTGCCGACCTTGCGGGCGATCAATTGTGTCTGGGTGGGGCGAAACATGCGCACGGCAATGTCCGCCTCCCTGTGCAGCAGATCCTGGGGATGATCGGAAAGGTCCAATTCAATCTGTAGGCGGGGGTGCTGCGCATTAAGTCGGCTTAACACCGGCGGCAGCCATTCCACCCCGATAATGTCACTGGCGGTAACACGCACCACTCCCTGCACCACCTTACCTTGACTGCTTGCCAGGCGATTAAGGGCGGCCGCTGTGCTGGCCATTTGCTTGGCGTAAGGCAGTAAAGCGGCCGCTTCTTTGCTGGCCACCAAGCCGCCCTGGGTACGGGTGAACAGCACCAGACCCAACTGTTTTTCAAGGGCGGCCACATGGCGGCCGAGGGTAGGCTGGGTGCTACCCAATGCACGGGCCGCGGCTGAAAGTGACCCATGCTGCATCACCGCTAAAAAGGAGCGATACCGTTCCCAGCTGATATTTTCATCCATGCATTAATGTATGGCTGCCCATCTATTTTCGTCAATTTTGTTTGTTTGGTCCGGGCGTTAGCCTAGTGCTTAACGTATTGATGAGGGAAAGATGATGAGCAATGGCAAGGTGTTGGTGCTGGGCGCGACTGGCGGTATTGGCGGTGAAGTGGCGCGTCACTTGGCTGATACCAACTGGCAGGTCAGCGCTTTGGCCCGGCGGCAAGTGGTTGGCGAGCACCCTGCCGTGCATTGGTTACTGGGCGATGCCATGGATGCCAGCGCAGTTGCCAAGGCAGCCAAGGGCTGCGAGGTGATAGTGCATACCGTAAATCCGCCGGGCTATAAAAACTGGGCGGGCCTAGCCCTGCCAATGCTTGAGCACACCCTGGCGGCGGCCAAGGCTCAGAAGGCGACGGTGTTACTACCCGGCACACTTTATAACTACGGGCCAGACAGCTTCCCTTTGATTGATGAAGCGGCGCCCCAGCAGCCTCTTACCCGCAAAGGAGCTATCCGGGTGGCAATGGAACAGATGCTCCGGGCCTTTGCCGATGAAGGCGGGCAGGCCATTGTGGTGCGTGCTGGAGACTTTTTCGGCCCGCGAGCGGGGAACAACTGGTTTGCCCAATGGGTGCGCCCCGGCAAAAAGGTGACCCGGGTGGTCAACCCCGGCCGCTGCGGCCATCAATGGGCCTATCTGCCTGATCTGGCTAAAGCCATGGTTGAGGTACTTGTAAAGCGCCAGCAACTGCCTGCTTTTTCCAACCTGCATTTTGAAGGGCATTGGGATAGCGATGGCAAGCAGATGGCCAATGCCATTGCCGATGTGGCGCGCCGTCATACCGGTAAAACGCCGAGGATGGTGGGTTTTCCCTGGGCATGGGTACCGGCGCTGGGGCTCTTTAACGAAACGCTGCGCGAACTCAAGGAAATGCGTTACCTGTGGCAGCAACCGGTGCGCCTGGATAACAGCCAGCTGCACGCGCTGTTGGGCACTGAACCGCACACGCCGCTGCACCAGGCGGTTGAAGAGAGCCTGCGGGGCTTGGGCTGCTTGTGAGGGGCCTTCTCTAACTGCTTAGGCGACGGTTAGCGTTATTAGCAGCCCCGGCTCTTGGCGGGATGCCGCCAGGTGCCAATCGTGGGCGAGGGCTATCTCCTGGCAAATGGCAAGGCCAAGGCCAGCGCCACGGTCACGGCGATGAGCGCCTCGCCAGAAGCGTTCGAAAAGGTGCGGCAATTGGCTTTCATCTACCCCTGTGCCCCAATCACGCACGCTAAGTTCGTTTGGTAAAAGTGCAACCTGCACCTGGGAGTGGGGCGGGGCATGCTCGATGGCATTTTCCAGCAAGTTTTTGAGCAGGGTGAACAGCGCGCCTTTGTCGGCATGCCAAAGGATGTCGTCATCGGTGCAGGTTAGGGTCAAAGAGACATCTGCCGACTGCGCCATCCGCTGCAAATAGTCGATAGCACTGGCGGCCACGTCGGCTGGTTTGATGTCTTGGCGCTGGTAGTTAAGGGCCTCGCTGGCTTCGGCCAACAGCAGCAACTGCTGAACCTGGCGAGACATGTATTCGGTATCCTGAAGCAGGTTTCGCTGCTCCTCACTACTGTCCATCAATTCCAGTTGCGCCCGGATCAAGGTCAGGGGGGTCTTCAGCTCATGGGCGGCCGTAGCCAAAAACTCTTTTTGCCGCCGGTAACCTGTCTCAAGCTGCGCCAGGGCCCGGTTGAAGTTATTGACCAGCGGGGCAATTTCGTAAGGCACGTTGGTTGTTTGCAGCCTTGCTTGAAGGTTGAGCGGGGAGATGGCTGCTGCGGCATCTGACACTTTGCGCAGTGGCTTGAGGGTGTGCCAGAGGGTGATTTGCGCGCAAAGGCCAAACACAAACAGCAACACCAGGGCGAACAGTTCGATACCGTCCTGCATGAATCGCAGGGCGAAGATCCGGTGAGAAAAGTGCATGAAACGGCGACTGACAGCGCATTGTACGTACCAGGTTTTCTGCTGGTGAGTCGCAATTTCGGTGGCGCCGTCCAGAGTCAGCGCGTTGTGGCTAAAGGCAAAGGTGCCAGCCTTTAACGGGACCTGCTCGCTGCCTTGCCAAAAATCGTTGCTGGCATTGGAAGCCAGCACGGTTTTGCCTTCGGCGTCGAGGACTCGATAGGCCACCTCCTGTTGCAAGCTGTTAAAGAGCCATGGCTGGATATTTTCATCCTGGCGCATTGCAACGGGTATGCCGTCGGCATCGAACACCAGGGCATTGGCCAGGCTCTGGGTGTAATCGCTGACATCGGCTTGAGACAGAATGTTGTTGTTGGCGATCAGTATCAAAAAGAAGGCGCCAGCCATCAGAGCAATACTCAGGGCCACCCCTATCACGTAGGCCAGCAGGATCTTAACGCTGATACTGTTAAATTTTGCCGGTATCGCTAAGCGCATAGCCAATGCCCCTTATATTGACGATGCGAATGCTGCACCCCAGAGCCGCCAGTTTACGGCGCAGGCGATGTATGGCGACATCCAGCGCATTGGGAGTTACCGCATCAGCCAGCCCCCAACCGGCTGACTCCAGTGCCGAGTGCCTGGCCACGTCTCCTTGCTTTCGCATCAGCAGCAGCAGGATCTGTAGCTCGGCAGGCGCCAGCTGCTCGCTTGATTCGCCCCATTGTATAAGGCTGGTTTCGGGAAAGAGCGCCAAATCACCAAAGTGCGCAACCAGCGGCTGGGAAGCCGCCGGGCGGCGCAACAGAGCCTTGACTCTCGCCACCATTTCTTCCATGGCAAAAGGTTTAGACAGGTAATCGTCAGCGCCACTGTCCAGGCCTTCTACGCGGTCATGCAGGGCATTTCTGGCTGTGAGTACCAGGCAAGGTAAGGCATTGGCCTGGCTTCTCAGGCGCTTTATCAGCGAAAGACCGTCACCGTCGGGCAGCCCCCTGTCAATAACCAGCGCCTGATAGGGCACCTGGTTTATGGCGTCCAACGCATGGTCGATGCGACTGAAAACATCCACCGCAATGCCCGCCGGGCGAAGCCCTTTGCAGATCAACTGGGCCAGACGTTCGTGATCTTCCAATAACAGAATGCGGCTCATCAGAAATAGTGTATGTAGGCCAAAGAAATGCGGCTCTGCGTACTGGTATCTGTCAGCGGACTGTCTTTAATGCCGCTACCCAGTTTTTGCCACTGTGCGTCGAGCAAGAACAGATTCGTGCGTGTCAACCGGTAGCCAAGCCTGACGCCCAGTTCGCTGTTAAAAGTGCTTTTACCCTCGTAGTAGGGGCGGTCTGGTCGCACTTCTGACAGGCGCACACCGTAGTAGTAAGCCACGTATTTTTTATCAAGCCAGCGCCCGGCAAGCCTTGGGGTCAGGCTCCATTTTTTATTCAATTGCCAGGTTTTCTCAAGGCCAAGGGTGACGGTAGTGCCTTCGTTGTCTCCTGCAGCGGCAGTGGTGGCCTCAAAACGCAAGGTAGCCAGCGGGTTTTGCCAGTCAAAGCCGACACCGGCCAGCAGCCCGCCTTTGCGATCCTCCATGCCATTAAGGATTGGCGCGTCGCCAGCGTCAAAGCCGGTGAAGTCATATTGCACCAGTAGGCGAGGGCGCAGGCTGTTGCCCTCTGTCCCTAGTTCAGGCAGTTTGATGGCGAGTTCTGGGCCTTGCAATTGGATATAGCGGTTTTCATAGCTAACCAGTGGCAACACCCTGTTTTTACGGTCGATGTCCTTGTAGGCCTTTTGTTTGCTCGAGGCGCCTATCCCAAGCCCCCAATGAGACCCTGCTGTCTCTTGCGTCGTGCTTGGCGTAGCAGCGGCCGTTTGGATAAAGCCGAGGGTCAACAGCGATAACCCGGCAGCCGTGCCGGATAGGTAAGAGCGGTGCATTGAGACAATCCTCTTGTTGGCGTTGATGCACCTATCTTGGGTTGGCGAGACTTACCGCCTACTTACGCCTTGGCATTGCGCCATACCGGCTTTGAGCGTGGCGAAACCAAGGCTCATTCGTTACCCGCTAAAGCTTCAAAGCGCATGCCGCCCAGCAAAAGGGCGTTGACCTTGCCATCAGCTACCTCAAATCGGACTACCTGGGGGTGGGTGGGGCGCAATTTGACCCTGATACTGTCGCGCTCGCCATAGGCGGTAACGGCCGAGTGCAGCGGCCCCCAGCTGAGGTTAAAGCCCTTGGCAAGAGAGCCGGTAAAGACAATATCGCCGGCCAGCGGGTGGTGGTAGCGGCCGGTGTAGCGCCTGGGGTCTTGGCTGAACTGATACGGCTGCTGCCGGTAAGCCTCTTCCTTTGCCAGCAGCTTTTGCCGGTAGCCAAAGACCATGGCCTTAAGGGCCTGCTGGCGTTGGCCAAGGCGGGCATCGAGGTGCGCCTCGCCCAGCATCAGGCCGTAGCCGTAATCGGCGATAAGGTCGGTGAGCTTGTCGTTAAGCTCGCTCTCGTTATCGAGAATAACCAGGCCGAGCCCGGCGCCGGGCATAAAAGACAGGTGCGGGCGAAAGCCGTCAAAGCTGCCGAAATGGTGATAGGTGCGATGGCCCTTGTACTTGCCCACATACCAGCCGAGGGCGTAGGCGGTGCGGGCAAAATCGCCTCTTTTGGCCTCAAGGCTGACCGCCGGGGTTTGGCTCAGGGCGATGATACCGGCCGGCAGGGCCTGGCGGCCATCAACCCGGCCCTGGTTAAGCTCCGCCGCCAACAGCTTGGCCATATCGCCGCTGGTGGCAAAAACGCCGCCGGCCGGGTGCAGGGTCTGTTGGGTCTTTTTCAGATAAAGGGGCTGGTAACGCTGGGCGCTGAAAAAGGAATAGGGCAGGGCCGCCTCTGCCGGTACCGAGGCGCTGGTGTGGGTCATGCCAAGGGGGCGCAGCACCTGGTCGGTGAGCACCTGCTGCCAGTCGGGGCTAAGGGCTTCGCCCAAAATGTCGTAACCGAGGTTGGTGTATTGGAACTGGCCACGGGGGGCCTGCGGGTTGACTGCCAGCAGGCTCAGCATCTGGCGGCGCCGGGGCTGGTCGTGCAGGCCGGTGATGGCCACGGCGTTTTCCAGCAAGTCGCCACTGAGCCCGGCGCTGTGGGTCAATAGCGCCTTGACGGTGACCTTATCTGCCTCAATGGCCGGGGCAAAGGGAATGGCCGGGAACTGCTCGGCCAGGGTGCTTTTGAGGCTCTGCGGGCCTTTGGCCTGCAACCAGGCTAGGGCAAACAGCGGTTTGGTGATGGAGGCGATATAAAAGCGGGTGTCGTCTGTCACCGCCTTTTGGGCGGCAATGTCGGCATAACCGAAGTTGCCCCGGTATATCACCTTATCGCCCTTGATCATCACCACCGCCATGCCTGAGCGCACGGCAAAGTCCTGGCGCAGGCTGTCAATGAAGTTGTCCATACGCAGCTCAAGAGGCGGCTCGGCTGTGAGGGTTAAAGCGAGGGCGATAAGTGGCAGGCTCATGGAACGTCCTTTTCGCAAAAAGAAGGTATCAGAGCAATGCCCGTGCCAGCTGTTAATGGTCTGTTTTTACTTGGGTTTTCTTGCGGTGCTTAATCTGGAGTTGTGATTATTGCCGCATTTTGGCGGATATCGCCAGCCTCAGCGGTTGCACTGAAAGCCGTGTTTGCCGGCCTTTTTGACCTGATACATGGCCAGATCGGCTCTGACCATCACTTCGTTGAAGCTGTCATCTGCTGTCACCCTTTCGATACCGATGGACATGCCAACCCGCGCCTGGCCGTTATCCAGCTCAAAAGGTAGCTCCAGGGCGTCGATGCAGCGCTGGGCCAGTGTTTGCAGGGCGGGGTTGGCGGCGTCCAGGGGCAACAGCATCACAAACTCATCGCCCCCCAGCCGGCCCAGGCACACGTCTTCTGGCAGCAAAGCCAGTAACCGTTCGGTGAGTTGTATCAAGAGCTCGTCGCCGCTGCGGTGGCCTAAGTTGTCGTTGACGGCCTTGAAGTCGTCAAGGTCGATAAAGGCCAGGCACAGCGGGCCGGCGGCCTTGAGCCTGGCAAAGGCCTTGGCCAGGGCGCTGCGGTTGGCAAGGCCGGTGAGCGGGTCTTGATGGGCGAGCTCGGCGAGTTTGAGCTCGTATTCCTTTTCCTTGGTGATGTCGATGTGGGTACCCATTACCCTGAGCGGCTTGCCGTTTTCATCCCGCTCTACCACCCGGCCCCGGTCTAGCACCCAGGTCACGCTACCGTCTTTACCCAGCATCCGGTGCATAACCTGGTAAAAGGGGCTGTCGCCATCGAGGTGGCTTTGAAAGGCGGCCAGTACCTGGTCGCGGTCATCCGGGTGCAGACGGTCGCGCCAGACATCAAAGTGGGCGTTAAGCTCCTTGGGTTCAAAGCCCAGCATGGCGCCCCAGCGGCGGTTGAAGATCACCAGCTTGCCGCTGGGAATATGGTGCTGCCACAGGCACAGGCCGGTGCCGTCCATGGCGGCATCGAGTTTTTCCTTGGTGTCGGCGGCTAAGCGTTTGAGGCGGGCATTTTCCCGGCGTAGCGCTGCCAGTTCCTGCTGTAGTTGTTCTGAGCTCATGGCGTAAGGCGGTGGTCTGTCTGCCGATATGCTTGCCCAAATGTTATCTGGCTGTAAACCATTGTCGCGCCTGGTCCGTAGGCTGCCTGGTGATCCTTTTGTAATCAATATGTTGGTTGTTCAGGTTAAGGGCAACTAGGCTCTAGAGGCCAATCGCAAGGAACCCTTATGCAAGAAAACACCAGTTTGCCGCAGTTAATGGCCGGCATAGTCCGTAAGGACAAGGCGGCGTTTTCCCACTTTTACCGCATCACCTCTGGCAAGGTTTACGGGCTTTGCGTGTCCATGGTGGGGCCGGGGGGCCGCGCCGAAGACTTGATGCAAGACACCTATCTGAAGATCTGGCACCAGGCGGAACGTTACCAGCCTGAGCTGGGTACGGTGATGAGCTGGCTGATGGCCATTGCCCGGTATCGCTGCCTGGATGCGCTGCGCGCCGAGAAGCGCCATGGTGAAGTGCCGGTTGAGCAAGACTGGCTGGCCAGCGGCGCGCCGGAGCAAAGCGAGCAATGGCAGCACCAGGAACTTAAAGCCCATATCAACGAATGCTTGGGGCAGCTGGCCGAGCGCCAGCGCCGCAGCTTGTGGCTGGCGTTTTTTCACGGCTTTAGCCACCTGGAGATCACCGAGCGCATGGACCAGCCCTTGGGCACAGTGAAAAGCTGGATCCGCCGGGGCCTGATGAGACTACAACAATGCCTGCAAACCAAAGATACCGAAATCCAGAACTGATCCAGCTGTTGGCGGGGCACTACTTCCTGGGCACGTTGCGTGGCCGGGCCAGGGACCGCTTCGAGACCTTGCTGGTGAGTGAAAAAGGTGCCCGCCAGGCCTTGGTGTACTGGGAGAAAAGGCTGGCGCCCTGTTACGAGTTGGTACCTGAGCTTTCCCCGCCAGAGCGGGTTTGGCAGCGCCTGCAGCGCCAAATCGCCCCCGCTGCCAACAGTGCCCAGCGGCCCAGTTGGTGGATGGCTGCCGCCGCCATTGTGTTGGCGGTGCTGCTGACTTGGCAATGGGCCAAACCCGGTGCGCCCATCTCGCCTCAGGTGGCGGTGATCCAGGGGGGCGACTCGCAACCCCTGTGGGCCGTGAAACGCCAAGGCCAGCAATTGCAGGTAAAAGTGCTGGGTGAGGTGGCCAACCCTGACAAGGACTACCAGCTGTGGCTGGTCAGCAGTACCAGTGGGCCTTTGTCCTTGGGGTTATTGCCGCAGGCGGGCAGCCGCAGCCTGGCTTGGCCATCGTCCTACAGTGGCAAGCAGCTGGCGGTGAGTCTTGAGCCGGTAGGCGGCTCTCCCACAGGCCAACCCACAGGGCCCGTGCTTTACCTGAGCCAATTGGTAGTTTTGTAAAGTAAATGTGAAAAAGTGCATCCAATGCTGCAACCGGGGCGTTTGAGACAGGAACCTTCATCCAAACAAGGACACTGTCATGAAAGTCAGCTCCGTTGCACTCGCCTTGGCTCTGGGCCTGGCGGCAAGCGCCAGCCAGGCCTCCAGCCACCGCGAAGCCCCGGCCATCAGCCGGATGCCGGCCCTGGACTCCACCGATTTTTATGTCTTTCGCAGTTATGAGTCGGGCCGGGAAGGCTTTGTCACCCTGCTTGCCAACTACATTCCGCTGCAAGATGCCTACGGCGGCCCCAACTACTTCACCCTGGATCCCAAGGCGGTCTACGCCATCAAGATTGATAACGATGGTGACGCCGTTGAAGACTTAACCTTCGAGTTCCGCTTTGCCGAAAGCACCCCCGCCGTCACCCTGCCCATTGGCGACCAGTCGGTGGCGGTGCCCCTTAAACACGTGGGCGCCCTGGCCAGCGGCAACACCGCTGCCCTTAACTTCCATGAAAGCTACAGCCTGAGCCTAGTTACCGGTGCTCAGCGCAGCGGTAACCGCACCAAGCTGGGGGATTTCACCAAGCCTTACGACTTTGTTGGCCTTAAAACCTTTGGCTCGGCCGACGCTTACAGCCAGTACGCCCGGCAATATATCGCCGAGGTGTCCCTGCCCGGTTGTGCCAGCAGTGGCCGGGTCTTCGTCGGCCAACGCAAGGACCCCTTTGTGGTGAACCTGGGCGAGACCTTTGACTTGGTCAACTATGTGCCGGTGGAAGGGGACTCAGCCCCCGGCGCCGGTGACGGTGGCGGCTTTCCCGGTGGCATCAGCCAAAGCAGCGACAATGACGATCTCAAAGACAAAAACGTCACCACCCTGGCCCTGGAGCTGCCCATCAGCTGCGTTGTCGGCAGCGGTAACGGCGTGATTGGCGCCTGGACCACCGCCAGCCTGCCCCAGGCTCGGATCCTCAATCCCAGTGCCAGCTTTGCCAAACCCAATGTTCAGGGCGGCGCCTTGGTGCAGGTGTCCCGGTTGTCCAACCCCCTGGTCAATGAACTGGTGATAGGCCTGGCGGATAAAGACCGCTTCTCCTCGTCCGAGCCCAAAGACGACGCCCAGTTCGCCACTTATGTTACCAACCCAACCTTGCCGGCCATTTTGGACTTGCTGTTCCGTGACGCGGTGAACAGCACCCTTGGCACCAGCATCAGCAACCTGGCCCCCAGCAACCTGCCAAGAACCGATTTAGTAGCCGCCTTTTTGACCGGCTTTGCCGGGGTCAACCAGCAGGCCACCGTCACCCCGTCCGAGATGCTGCGCCTCAATACCGCCATCGCCCCCAAAGCGGCAGCGCAGCAATCGGCCTTTGGCGTGGCCGGTGACGACCTGGCCGGGTTCCCCAATGGCCGCCGCCCCGGTGACGACGTGGTGGACATTGCGCTGCGGGTAATGATGGGCCGCCTTTGCTACCCCATTCCGGTGGGCGGGGTTGATACCGACCTGGGCTTTTGCACCAGCGACGATGCCCCAGTGGGCAACGTGCCCTTCACCGATGGCGCGCCATTGGATGCCAGCATGATTGACAGCCAGTTCCCGTACCTCAAAACCCCGGTTGCCGGTTCACCCAACTAAGGAGCCTGTCATGAAACGCCTTATCTGCCTGCTCACTTTGTTGCTGGCCGGCTGCGGCTCTGACGGCGACGGTCAGACCAACCTGGCCCCCATGGCCGAGGACGCCAGCTTTACCCTGGAAGCCGACACCACCCTTAGCGACAGGCTAAGGGCCAGCGACGCCAACGGCGACTCGCTGAGCTTTAGCCTGGCGAGCGTTGTCAGCAACGGCACCCTGACCCTGTCGGCCAGCGGCGCCTTTAGCTACACCCCGGCCGCCACCTACACCGGTAGCGACAGCTTTTCCTTCACCGTCAGCGACGGCGACAAAAGCGACACCGCTACTGTCACCCTCACCATTACCGCCCAGCAGGTGGCTTTTAGCAGTTATTCCCGCGCCGCCTTTATGCAACAGATGGATGCCGAGCCCCTGGCCATCAACGGCCGGGCCTTTACCCAGGACGTGACCGACACCGCCGAATATGCCGATTTGCTGGAGGGGGGCCAATGAGGCTGTGGTGGCTGGCCGCCTTGCCGATGCTGGCCAAGGCGGCCTGGATACCGGCCGCCGACGAGGTGCTGGCAAAAGTGGACACCAGCCCCTTGCCGGCAACGCGCGCGGCCATCACCCAGGCCATGGACCAGGCATTTTTGTCCGCCAATCCGCGTTTGATGGACCGCCTGGATTCGGCCCTTGCCGCCTTGCCCGAGCCCAAGCCCGACTGGTACTGGTGGCAAAAGGCCAGGCTCTTGCAGCACACCCATCGGCTGGAGGAGGCCGGGGTTTTTTTAGGGCGCTGGCTGGCGCTACACCCCGAGGACCCCAGCGGCCAGTTATTGGCGGCGCGGCTGGCCTTGATGCGCGGCGAGCCTAAGCGCGCCGAGGGCCACTGTCGGCATTTGATGGGGCAGGTAGCCCTTGAGATCAGTGCGGCTTGCCTGCTGGAAGCCAGAGCCGATGCCGGGCAACTGGCCGACAGCTACCAGCGCTTATCGGCCTTGCTGGCCAAGGCTCCCTTGCCCCAGAACGGTGTTGGGCTGTGGCTGGCCAGTATGGCGGCTGACTTAGCACTGCAACTCAAATCGCCGCAGGCGGCCCTTGATTGGCTGGCGCCCTTTGCCGGGCGGCTCGACTTACCGGCCTCGGTGTTGTGGGCCCAGGCCATGCGCGAAACAGGCCAAGGGCAGGCGCTTGCCGCGCATTTTCGGCAGCAGGATATCAATAACCTGGCCGATGCCTTGCTGCTTGAGCTGACCCTGGCTGACCCGGCCGGCCCCTGGCGGGCGCGGCTGGATGCGCGCATTCAATGGCTCAGTTGGCGCCAGGACAGCCAGCATGCGGCGGTGCTGGCCCGTTACTATCTGGAGGTGGCCCCCGATGCCAAGGCTGCCCTTTACTGGGCGCAGCAAAACCTCAGCCAGGTTAAAGAACCCAAAGACAGAGCCCTGCTGGCAAGGGCCGAGGAGGGGCGATGAGAGGCTGGCTATTGCTGCTGTTGCTGGCCATGCCAGCCTGGGGCCACCAGGCCAGCACCGCTTTTCTGCGCCTTGACGGCAACCAAGGGGTGCTGGAGCTGAGCCTGATGGATTTGGCCAGCCGCCTTAACCTCGACAGCGACGCCGATGGCCAACTGACCTGGGGTGAAGTCACCCAGCACCGCGCGGCGGTCGAGGCGGTGGTTGGCCAGGGGCTGCGTTTTCGCCGAGGCGAGCAGCCCTGCGCCCTGAGCCTTACCGGCAACTGGCAGGCCGAGCGTCATTTCAACGAGGTGTTTTTATGGCTGCCGCTGCGCCTTGATTGCCCAGAGGTTGGCGCGCTTGCTTTGGATTACCGGCTTTTTAGCAAGACCCCGGGCCATAAGCTACTGCTGGCCATGGCCGGGCACCCGGCGGGCATGATAAGCCCGGGCCAGGGCGAGGTGGCCCTTGGCCAAAGGCCGTTGTGGCGGGTGTTGGCCGAGTACCTGCTGCAAGGGGTTTGGCATATCTGGACCGGTATCGACCATGTGCTTTTTTTGCTGGCGTTGCTGCTGCCGGCGGTGCTGGTGGCGCGGGGGCGGGGCTGGGCGGTTGAAGTTAGTCGCAAGCGCGTTTGGCAGCAGGTGCTGTGGATAGTCTCGGCGTTCACCCTGGCCCATTCGGTGACCCTGACCTTGACTGCGCTCGGCGTTGAGCTGCTGCCTGGCCCCTGGGTGGAGCTGGCTATCGCGGTGTCGGTACTGGCGGCGGCGCTCAACCTGATTTGGCCCTGGTGCCGCCAGGTATTGTGGATGACCGCCGGTTTTGGCCTGCTGCACGGTATGGGCTTTGCTGGCGCATTGGCCGCCCTTGGCCTGCCGGCCGATGCCAGGCTGCCAGCGATTTTGGTCTTTAACCTGGGGGTGGAAGTGGGGCAGCTGGCCATCGTGCTGCTGGTGCTGCCGCCTTTATTGTTCTTTCGCTTTAACCCCGGTTACCGGCGCCGCTTTTTACCGGCGGCAGGCAGTGTGATGTCGCTGGTGGCGGTGGTGTGGACCTGCCAGCGGCTCTTGGTGGCCATCGGCCATTAAAAAAGCCGCCCGAGGGCGGCTTTTTTGTGCAAGAGAACTTAAATCTTGCTGGGGTAGATGGGCTGGATATCTACCGGCACATCGCCAAGGCTGGCATTGACGTGGCGCACGCCATCGTCGATATGGCCGTATTGGGTGAGGAAGGCCTTGGCTTCGGCATAGTTGCCGTCGCCTTGCACCACCACTACGTCATGCACCAGGCCGGTGATGGCGCTTTCTAGCTTTTTGAAGTCGATGCGGTACAGGCCGTCTTTTTGCAAGGTCAGGGCGCCGTGGTCCACATAGTAGCTGTACTGGTAGGCAGCGCCGATGCCGTGGGCCTCGTGCACGCCAAAGCGCATGGAGCGGAACAGGCCGGCGGCGTAGGTGGCCAGCAGGTTGTTCTTCTCACTCTCGGGCAGCTCGCCTTTTTTCATCAAAAACAGGATGTTGTAGGCGCCCATCACGTCGGCTTTGCCTTCCTCTATGCCGGAATAGAGCTCCTGGAGCTGGGCGGCAACGGTGGTGGGCTTGCCGTCAACCACGATGGAGCCTGGGCCCAGGGAGTGGGACATCTCGTGAAAGAGGGTCTCGTAGCCGAAGTATTTTTGGTCCAGCAGCTTGGCTTGCTCTGGCACCAGAATGTGGGCGGCCATGGGCTTCATGATGCGCTCGAACTTGGCAGCCATCACGTTGTTCAAAAGCACCTTCTTGGCGCCTTTGGCTTCGCGGACCCGCTCGTCGTTGGGCAGGTTGAAAGCGATGGTCTGCACGCCGGGGACGTTGTCACCGCCGCCCTGGATTTGGTCGGCCACGGCGATGGGGGAGGCAAAGCCGCGCTTGAAGTTCTTGTAGTGCTCCGGTACCGGCAGGTTGGCTTCCATGTCGCGCAGGTATTTCTTGAAGCGGTCGAGCTTGCCGGAGGCCACCGGATCCTTGATGGTCACGAAGGCTTCAAAGGCGGTTTTGTAACCAAAGAGGCCATCGGTGTAGTTCTCGTAAGGGCCGATGGCCACTTCGATGGGGGTATCCTTGAGATCCATCCAGGCGATTTCGGAAGCAAAATAATCGTCGGTACGGAAGGCCTTGGCCCGCAGGCTCAGGAAGTTTTTCAGGCTCTTGTTGCTGGTGATGGCAGCGGCCTCATCCAGCAGCTTGGCGGCCGGCTCCAGCCACTCTTTGTAGTACTGGGAATAGGGAATGGCCACCAGCTTGTCGCCGTCGCGGCGAATCACGGTATAGAGGCTGGTAAAGGCTTCTTTATCTTCCGGGTGCTTGGCAATCCAGCCGTTGAACTCTTCTTTGGTCATGTCGGCCGGGTAGAAGCCAGCGCCCAGAGAGTTTTGCTTGTTGCCAAAGAAGGGGTGGCCAGCGGCCAGGCTGTCCCAGGGGCCGAAGTGTTCGTCGAACATGTTCAGCAGCAGGGCTTTGTCCGGGCGGTTGGAGGCGGCAATCTCGGCGCGGATGGCCGGGTTTTGCTCGTTGATTTGGCGCAAGTAGATGGCGCTCATCAACTGGGCGGCCTGGATCAGCTTATTGACCACCTGCTTTTGCTCGGCGTTCAAAAAGGCGGTGTTGACCTGCATTTTCACCGGCACGATTTTGTCGCGCTGGGCTTGCAGGTTATAGCTGCTGCTGGCGGTGTCGGCGCTGGCATTAAAGGCGGGCGCGGCCATCAGGCCGGCCAGGGCCAGGGCGATAAGGGATTTTTTCACCTGGAGGTCCTCTTGTTTTGGTCAGCCCCGTTACGGCTGGGGCATAGGCGGCAGACAACATGGACCAAGGCGCCTAAGAGTGCAAGGAAAAGCGCGGCAGACTGTGCGCTGATACGACAAGGCCCCGCCGAGGCGGGGCCTTGTCAATTGCCGCCTTATTTGCGGGGGCGTTTGGTGCGGTTGCTGGGGTAGGCCACAACCCGGTTATTGCTGCTAACGGCCCTGTCTACCGTCAGGTTTTGCCAGTCGCGGTAGATGTTAAGACGCGGCGGTATGGATAAATACTCGCCGTTGCCGTCATCGCGATAGGCGCGCTCCAGCACGATAAGCTCTTCGCCGTCGTTGTGCAGTGACAACCACTGGCGCCGCTCACAGTTGCCGGCCACAAAGCAGCGGTTGAAGTTCAGCACGTCGTCTTCGTCGATGGACCAGGTGCCGTAGTAGCGGCGGTCCATGACTTCACTGGTGTTGCCATCGCCGTCTTCATCGCCTTCGTCGTAGTAGTACTGCAGGTTGTCAGAGGTGCCGTCGGCATAGAACTCCCAGCCAAAGGCGGAGATAGCCATGTAGTCCAGCACACCATCTTGCCAGTAGCTGGCGTCCCAGGCGTTAACAAAGGTGGCCCAGTGGTGGCCTGCTTGGGTAAGGACATTGGTGGCGGTAAAGGGGTTGGCCTCGTCTTTCCAGGTGCCGAAGTTGTAGCTAAAAGCCAGCACCTTGCCGGTGCTATCTCGGGTGGTCAGGGCCAGGCCGTTAAGCTCCCCTTCTTCATCAAGCTTGATGATGCTAAGCACGGTGCCGTCGGTAAAGGTAAGGGTGACGGTGTTGCCGCTCAGGCTCCAGCTAAAATCCCGCTCCGAAAGGTCAGCATGGCCGCTGCCGCTGGTGGCGGTACCGCTGGAATTGAACACCAGCAGGTCACCGTTGTAGGTGAGCCCATAGGCGCTGTCGTAATAGGTGGACACGGCCCAGTCGTCGGCCAGGGCGTCTTGGTCGATGTCCATGGGCACCGAGCCATCGCCGTTACGCAGCAGTTGGCGAAAATCGTCGCTGTCATCGGTCAGGTTGGGCAGGTCGATTTTCTCGCCCCCTATCCAGACTTCGTCGTAGACGATGTCATAGGTCACCGCGACGTTGACGCTGTCGATGACATCGCCGCTCACCAGCAGGGTGTAGCTGTAGCCTTTGTCATAGCGGGTACCGCCCAGTTGGGAGGTGCCGTATTCGTCCATAAACTGATCCGCCTGGGCAGCAGGCAGCAGATCGTAGACGTTATAAAAACCGTAGTTTTCCAGCGGCGTGGCAAAGGTGACGTTGAGCTTGCCGTCGCTGATGGCCCAGGTGCAGCTTTGGGTATTGTATTCGTTGGCAAAGAGGCAGCTGTTGTCGCTAGCAAGGGTGATGAGGTCGCCGCCTCTGGCCAAAAAGCCGGACGCGGCGGCGCTAGTGACATAGTAATGACTGGCCAGGTTGTCGCTGGTAAAGGCGGTAGTCAGGACCGGATCGCTGATAATGGCGGCCATGGCCTGAGTCAGGGCATTGTCGTCTGGGTTGGCGCTGGTTACCTCTTGTACAAAGTCGTTGTAGGCTTCGGTATCGGCTACAAAGTCCAGCACGTTATCAAAGCCTTCCGGTAGGCTGTAATCAGGATTGTCCAGCATCACCTTGATCACTGCCGCCACTTCCAAGAGCTTGTCGGCGTCGATGGCATCTTCGGCGCTGGCCATCTCGCTGTTGGAGGTGATCTCCCCACCATTGGCTTCTACCGCCAGCACGTAACGGGCAGTGGTGACGTTGGTCACGTTGTTATTGACGGTGCCGCCTTCAGCAACCAGACTGCCGGCTTCGCCGACCAGGCTCACCAGCAGCACATCCGGGCTGGTGCTGCTGGTGGCTACCAGCTTGACGTATCCCCCCAGATCCAAGGTTTTGAGATCCAGCACATAGTCGCCGTTGGCATCGGCGGTGGCGGTAAAGGTTTGACCGTTGATGGTCACGGTCACAGTGGCGCCGGGGATGGGTTCGTCCACCACCGAGCCGCTGATGGTCAGGCCCTGGTAGGCATCAATACTGAGCTCGCCGCTGACATCATGCTGGCCGTCGGTCAGCACCACGCTAAAGGTGTCGGTGCCGGCGTAGTTGTCGTCCGGGTCATAGCTCACCACCAGGCCGCTGGCACTCAGGCTGCCGTGGGCGGCCTCGCCCAGGGTTTTGATGGTTAGGGTGTCGCCATCGGCGTCCTGGCTCATGGTGGCAAGGTCGATGCTGACCGGGGCACCGTTCAAGGTTTCAACGGCGAGTGGACTGAAGGTGGGGGCGCTGTTGGTAACAGGCGTTGGGGTGTCGTCGTTGTCACTGCCACCGCATGCGCTCAGTAGCAGGGCCAGGGACGCCACAAGGATTGACTGGCTTTTCATCACGGGAATGCTCCATTTCAGGGACAAGACCAAAAGCCGCCAGGTGCTGGGTCTTGCGCCATTCCCTGGCTGGCCCTTGAGACGCTGCAAGGGATCATCTGTCTTTGCTAATGAATGTACGTGATTTAACTTGAAGCCTTGTAAATCAGTTGGTTATTTACCTTGATTGGCGGCGGGACGGGCAGGGAAGAAGGGCTGTAATTGCTGGTAAAGGGCGGTGGAATCAAAGGCGATACCCTGGGCACCCTTGGCCATCACCAACTGCCTTTTTTCATCCGAGGGTATGATGGTGTAGAAGAGTACCGGGGTCAGATCGCCCCTGGCCCGCATCTGTTCCAGAAGATGCACCCCGGCCAGCACGTCGTCGTCCCGGCCCATGTCGGTAATAACGGCATTGTGGTGATGGAGCGACAGTATGGTCAGGGCCTCCTCGGTGGAGGTGGCAATGTAAGTGGCAATGCCTTTGGCCTCCAAAAAACGCCGCTCGGCGGTGTTGTTGCTGGGGTGGTCGTCTACCCACAGCACCCGGCCAAGGGCGTTATGCGGCTCGGCAATTTGCAGCGGCGTGTTGTTGGCCGACAGCGGCAGGTACAACAGCAGCGCCGCCAAGGCCATCAACGGCAGCGCCGCCAGCCACAGTTTGCTGGGGCGATTGTTGAGCTTGGGCAAGGCTTGCGGAGGCTCAGAGGGTTGCCTCGGGGCGGCCATCTGCCAGGCATGGCTTTCCAGCCGGTAACCCCGGCCCTTGAGGGTTTGGATCATGGGGGCGTCCAAGCCGTGGTCCTGGCAGAGCTTGCGAAAATCGCTTATTAGCCTGGACAGGGACCAGTCGGACACCACCGTTTCTGGCCACAAGGCATCCAGCAGGGCCTGGCGCGAGCAGCATTCTGGGTAGGCCTCATACAGCAGGTCCAGCAGCTTACCCATGCGGGCATCCAGAGTGACCGACCGCTCGCCGTCACCCAGCTTCAGGTGGTGGGTGTCGAGCAGGAATGTCTCGTGGCGAAATTGCATGGTTGGCGCATCCTACCGCCCTGATTTTTCTGGGCAAAATTTCATCTGTCGATTTTTATTCTGCCTTCTTTTGTAGGAAACGCGATCACTTTTTTGTTTCTTTTTAATTACATTTGTTCGCCGCGCAAGTCTCGTACCTGAGCCTCCAGCTCTGCGGCATCGGTGTGGGCACCGTCCAGGGCCGGGCCAGCAACTATGGCGATTTTTGACCAAAAACGGCCGCGCCCCGGTTTAAAGGCCCCTTTGCCCTGGTGGCTGAAAAAGCTGCCCCACAGGCCCTTCAGTGCCATGGGCACCACCGGCACCGGGCGTTGTTCAAGAATTTTCTCCACTCCTGGCCGGAAGCTGTTGATGTTGCCATCCCGGGTCAGCTTGCCCTCGGGGAAGATACACACCACCTCGCCGGCGGCCAGTTCGGCGTCGATGCGCTCAAAGGCCTGCTGGTAGGTGTCGGGGTCTTGCTTTTGTGAGCAAATGGGAATGGTTTTGGCCACCTTGAACAGCCAGTGCAGCACCGGCAACTGGTAGATGCTTTTGTCCATCACAAAGCGCACCGGGCGCCGGCAACTGCCGGCCAGCAGCAGGGCATCGACAAAGCTGACGTGGTTGCACACCAGCAGCGCCGGCCCTTCTTTGGGGATCTGCGCCAGGCCTTGGCTTTTCACCCGGTAAAAGCTGTGGCTGAGCAGCCAGATGCAAAGACGCAGCACGAACTCGGGCAGCTGGAAGTACACATAGAGCGCCACCGCCGCGTTCATGATGGCCAGCACCCCGAAGTACTGGTCGATGGACAATTCCATCACGCTTAAAAAGAGGATGCCAAAAAGGGCGCTGGCCACCATGAACAGCGCGTTCATTACGTTGTTGGCGGCGATCACCCGGGCCCGTTGGTCTTCATCGGCGCGAGATTGTAAGAGGGCATAAAGGGGCACGATAAAAAGGCCGCCAAAAACCCCGATAAGGGTTAAATCAATCAGCACCCGCCAACCGTAAGGCTCGGCGAGATATGCCCCAAGGCCCATCAGCTGCGGCGCCACTTCGGTGGGTGAGGCAAAGGCCAAGTCCAGGCCAAAGAGGGTCAGCCCTACCGAGCCGATAGGCACCAGGCCCAGCTCCACCTGGCCGCCACTTAAGCGCTCACAGAGCATGGAGCCGATGGCCACCCCCACCGAAAACGCCACCAGCAGCGCCGTGACCACGGTGTTGTCGCCGCCGAGGTTAAGGCGGGCGTAGTTGGCAAACTGGGTGAGGTAACCGGCGCCCAGGAACCAGAACCAGCTGATGGCCATCAAGGAGAGAAACAGGGTGCGGTTTTGGCGGCCGATGCGAAACATCTCCCGGCTTTGCTTCCAGGGTTTGAATTGAAACGGCGGGGCCTTGGGGCTGGCCGGGGCGGCGGGAATAAACCGGGCGGCCAGATACCCGGCCACGGCCAGCACCAGCAGCCCCACGCTTAACCAGCGCAGCGCCGCCTCCATGCCCACCACCAGGCCGCCAGCGATGGTGCCAAGCAAAATGGCCACAAAGGTGCCCATTTCCACCCAGGCATTACCGGCCACCAGTTCCGAGGGCTTTAATAGCTGCGGCAAGATGGCGTATTTGACCGGCCCGAAAAAGGCCGACTGGCTGCCCATCAAAAACAATACCCCCAGCAACAGCAGGTATTGCCCTGCCCACAGCGCCAGCACGGCGCCAGCCATGATGAGGATCTCCCACAGCTTGATGTAACGGATAAGCCGCGCCTTATCCATGCTGTCGGCAAGGCTACCGGCCGTGGCGGAGAACAGCAAAAACGGCAGAATAAAGAGGCCAGCGGCAATGTTCACCGTCAGTGAGCTGTCCTGCCAGGGCAATAGCTGGCTGCCGCCAAAGGTCAGCAGCAGCATCAGCGCATTTTTGAACAGGTTGTCGTTGGCAGCCCCCAGGGCTTGCGTGAAAAACAGCGGCCCGAAACGGCGTTGGCTGAGCAGGGCTTTCATAGGGACTCCTTGTCCAAAACATGGCCGAGCAGGGCGCAGATAAGGGCCTGGCCCTCGGCGCCTTGCAAGAATAATTTGTTGTCGATATCCAACTGGCAGATACCGTGGACGCTGGCCCACAGCATGCGTGCATGAAGATGCAGGGCACTGGCGCTAAGCTCTGGGCGTAGCTCACTAAGGGGGGCTTCTACCAGGCCAAACATGGCTTCGAGCTTGTCGCAAAAATGCGGTGGCAAGCTCTGCCCCTCGGCCAGCTTGTGTTCAAAGATAAGCCGAAAGGCGTGGGGGTGTTCCCGGGCAAAGTTGAGGTAACCAAGGGCGGCGTCCAGCAGCCTGTCCCTGGCCGGCGCTTTGGGGTCGGTAACCGCCAAGCTTTGGGCCAGGCGGTCGAGGGTGGCGCTGTTCACCCTCAGCAGCAGCAGGGCGTAGCTGCCGTACACCGACACCAGAGTGCTGGGGGCATAGCCAATCAAACTGGCGATTTTTCGCAGGCTAAGATCGCTTGCGCTTTGGTTTTGCAGCCACTGCCAGACGGTGTCCACCACCATCTTGTCGAATTCCACCGGGCTGTGATCGTTGCGTCGGCCCATCTCTACTCGCCTAATCGAACACTGTTTTATTGCAATCTACGGCACTGTCAAAAATAACGCAACTTTCCTTTGCACAGAACTTCCCCCAACGATACTCAGGTATGGGTTGATTATTTTTACAGCAATGATGCATGTTTATAAAGATTGGGGGGAACCATGACAGTAACCAACCGACGCTTGCGTAAAGGAGGTTCGGGTGACCAATACACCAAGCAAAGTCAGCACCTTGATGAAGCCGCTTAAAGGTGGTGCTTCCATGACCCTGGCAGCACAGCTGCTGGCCAAGGCCGACATTCAAATCAACGGCGACCGCCCCTGGGACATGCAAGTGCATAACTCCCGGGTGTTCGACGATGCCCTGGCCAGGGGCAACCTGGGCTTAGGCGAGTCCTACATGCATGGCGACTGGGACGCCGAGTCGCTAGATCTGTTCTTCTGCAAGTTGCTGCGCGCCGACATTCCGCAATACCTCAAGCCCTGGAAGCTGGTGGGCAACGTGGTTCGGGCCAAACTCTTCAATTTGCAAAACCGCCGCCGGGCCTGGCAGGTAGGGGAGCAGCATTACGATCTGGGTAACCGCTTCTACGAGGCCATGCTGGATAACCGCCTGGCCTATTCCTGCGGCTATTGGAAAAACGCCACCACCCTCAATCAAGCCCAGGAAGCCAAGCTCGATTTGGTGTGCCGCAAACTGGGGCTGCGCCCCGGCATGAAGGTGCTGGACATCGGCTGCGGCTGGGGCAGTTTTTTAGGCTACGCCGCCGAGCATTACGGCATTAAAGGGGTGGGGGTGACCATCTCCCGCGAGCAGCAGCAATATGCCCTTAAGCGTTATCGCCACCTCAAGCTTGATATCCGCCTTGAAGACTACCGCACCCTTGATGAGCCCTTCGACCGCATTGCCAGCATCGGCATGTTCGAGCATGTGGGGCGCAAGAACCACCGTACCTTTATGGCGGTGGCCCGGCGCTGTCTGGCGCCAGACGGCCTTTGCCTGCTGCACACCATCGGCAAGAACAAGCGCACCAGCACCCCGGACCCCTGGGTAGACAAATACATCTTCCCCAACGGCGACCTGCCGTCGGTAGGGCAGGTGGGGGATGCCGCTGACGGGCTGATGGTGATTGAAGACTTGCACAATTTCGGCAGCGATTACGATAAAACCCTGATGGCCTGGTACCAGAATTTCGAGGCCATCTGGCCTGACTTTGCCGACCACTACCCGCCGCGTTTTTACCGGATGTGGCGCTATTACCTGCTGTCTTGTGCCGGCGCCTTTCGGGCCCGTGACATTCAGCTGTGGCAATACCTGCTCTCGCCCCAGGGGGTGATAGGCGGGGCGCCGAGGGTGAGTTGACAAAAGCCGGCTGATGCCGGCTTTTTTCATGGGGTTTTGGTGGTGCTGGCGGTTTTGGCGGCGGTGTCGTCACCGGTGATTTTATCTGTCACATAATCGACCGGGTTTTTCCCCAGCACTTCGGTGGCGCCAATACTGGCGAGCGTGGTGGCAGCGCCCAACGCGCCGCCATAGAGGGTAGAGCCCAACATCTGCGGCACGTAGCCTTGCTCATCGCCGGTCCATTTCTGGTAGTAGCGGTCCACCACCGGGATATGCTGCAGCGGATTGACTATGTCTATAAAGTCCCCCAGCGACGGGGTGTTGCCATCGGCAAACATCTTCAGGCCGCCGCTGTCTTTGGCGGTCTGCTTGGCGGCGCTCTCGGTGCTATTGGCGGTGGGTAGCATGGCCATGGTCAGCCCCGACACCAGGCTTTGGCTTAAAAAGCTCACCGCCTGGTTGCCGCTTTGCTGGGTGAGAGTGGCGCTGCTGCCGATACCGCCAATGGCTTGTTGCATCACCTGGCCAAGTACCAGATCAAAGCCGCTGTCGCTTGCCGGCTGGGTGGCAGCGCCAGTCATGGTGGCCAACGTGCTGCCAAGGCCGGACAGCCCGGCCAGGGTGGTATCGGTATCATCACTCTTGGTTTTGTCGGTGGCGCTTTGGCCGCCAAGCCCGGTAAAGAGGTTACTGATCTCCATGGTTACTCCCAGAAGCTGTCCAGTTGCACAAGATCCCTGATCTGGATATTCATCGGCATATCACTGTTCAGGGGCGAAAGCTGGCTATGGTCGGGGTAGACCTTAACCACCTCAAATTCGCTGTTTTCGTCGTTAAGGCTGCTGTAGTCGATGCCGTCGGAGCCGGTAAAGTTGTACTGGTGAGACAGGCGGAACACGTCGCCTATCCGCACCCCTTGGCGCCCACCCATGGCGACATCAAGGCTGCCGCCTTCAACCCGGATCACCCGGGTCTTGGGGTGTACGCACTTGAGGGCTTCGCTCATGTCTTCTATTCCGGCCCGCACCAGGCGGCTTATCTCCAGGCCATAGGCCGATTGCCACAGCTGGTCACTTTGCACATCCACCTGGGCGTTAACGGCAAAAGGCCACAGGGTGCGGCTCTCATAACGCTTGCTGAGAATGGGCAGGCCCGAGACGCCGTCGATAAGGTAGAGGGTCATGCCATATTGGCGGATCAGTTGGTCGCTGCTCAGCAGCCCCCCTTCGATTTTACCGAGGGTGAGGTTGTTGATGCTGCCAAGCACCAGGTACTGGGCCTGCTTTTGCTCGGCCAGGCTTTGCAGCTCCTGGCGGTCGTGAGGTTCGAGGCGAGCGGGGTTAACCGCCAGCGGCGCGCTCAGCAGGCTTTTGGGCAGAAAATCGGCGTGGGCCTTGGTCATTTCCTCAAAAAGCCGCGCCGACACTTCTTCTGGCAGGTTCTCAAGGCCGCCCCAGATGGCCTGCTCCGGGTGACTCAGGGTCAAAGGCGCTACCACCACCGATTTGCTGGTCAGGTGGCCGTCGCAGACGGCGCCGTCGTTCCAGATATCGGCCCGCACCGTCACCGACACCTTGTCGTCGCGGCTGTATTCTTCGAGGCGCTGCAGCTGGGTGATATGGCCCTTGGCCCGGACTTGAAAGGCGTTGCCGGTGAGGCTGCCGTTGTCTACGTCGTTGACGATAGACACCGAAGCGCCAGCTTTAAGCACGGCGTCACGGATGGCGGCGCGGGTGGCCTGCTGGCGAGCCAGCTCCTTGTTGCTGTTGATAACAGGCGCGGTGCCGGTGCCGGTATACCAGGCGGCCTGGGCAAGGTGTGGCAGCAGCAGCGCGGCCAGCAGCAAGGGGCGCATCAATACCACCACTTGGTTTCGCTCTCCACCGCTTCATTCTCTACCGTGCCAAGGTCGGCCAGCACGGCGGTGTCGAGTTGCAATTTGGTGGTGTAGAACTTGCCTTCGATATAGTTGCCCACCAGGGTGGCGCCCCTGACCAGACCCTGGACCCGGGTTTCCATGACCTGGCGGTCTACCGTTGAGCCTTTAACCCGAGACAGCGCGCGCACCTGCTGGCCATAGAGCTGTTCTGCCAGGCGCCGGTAGGCGTCAAGGCGCGAGGCTTGCTGGGCCTGAATGAGCTTTTCTTCGTAACTTGGCCCAAGCTGCGCCTCAATGGGGGCGTAGCCGGTGGCTTTGAGCACGGTGCTCTTCTCCGGGGCCTTTAGTTGGTAGCGCACCAATTGTTCGGAGCTGCACCCGGCCAGGGTCAGCAGCGCCAAGGTCAGCAGCAGCGTGCGCATCAGAACGGCCACACTGTGGGGTTATTAAGCTTGTCGGTCAGCCAGCCCAGGCGCTGGCTGTTGGCCAGGGCGCCGGTGCCGGAGTATTCAATGCGGGCGTTGGCGATTTTGGTCGACTGCACCGTGTTGTCAGGGGCCACGTCTTTGGCGCGGATCACCCCGGTCAGGCGGATGTATTCCTTGCCGTTATTAATGAGCAGCCACTTGTCACCGCGCACCAGCAGGTTGTCGTTGCGCAGCACCTTCATCACCGTTACCGTCAGCTCCCCTTCAAAATCGTTGCTTTGGCTGGCGTTGCCGTCGCCTTTGAAGTTCTGCTCCTGGTTGATATCAAGGTTCACTTCCCGGCCGGCTATCTTCAAATTGCCCCCCGGCACCCCGATGGGGTCGAGGGTAAAATCGTTCTTTTTCTTTATTTCGGTGCTGCCTTTTTTACTGGCCTTGGTGGACTCGGCCAGTTGCACCGAGATGATGTCGCCAACCCGGTAATGGGACTGCTCTACATAGAGGCTGCGGGCCTGGGCGGCGTTAAACAGCGAGCCGGTGGGCTCCACTTGCATCGGCTCCGGGCCGGGCTCCAGGGCTGCGTAGTAGGGGTCGTTGGGGGTGGCTTCATCCATTTTTTGGACCGGGGTGCCGGGGGCCGGCAGGGCGCGGGCTTCGGCGCCTTTGGGCGGGGCAGACGGGCCGGATGCACAACCGCTGGCAAGGGTTGCCAGCGCAAGGCTCAAAGCAAGCAAGTGGCGTGACATGGACGCACTCCTCCTATTAGGTATGCAGGCGAGCATAATTTTCAAATGTGCAGCAACGGCGCAAACAGAGTGCAAAGTCCTGTAAAGAGTGAGGATGAAAATGACGAATGCTTGCAAAATTGGCTGGTATTTTTACAAAGGTAAAAAGCAGAGCCGTGGGTAGATTCAAGTTGCTGAGCAGTATCAAGGGGAAATTGCTGCTGGCTATCTCGTCGTTGCAGATCGCCGTCCTCATCGCCGCCATTTTGGCAACGGCCTGGGTGTTTGACCGTGGCTTGGAAACCTACCAAGAGTCGGTGGAAAAACAGCGGCTAACCCCTATCGTGGTGGCTCTTAGCGAGGCTTATCAGAGCCACAATAATGACTGGCAGTGGCTGGCCAAAGATCGCTGCTTTTTGTTTGGGCTTATCAACAAATACCTGTTTGACCACGCCGGGCCGGCGCCGCGCTGCGCCGATGAAAACGGTAAGGTCAGCATCGCTTTCGATGGCGGCGCTGAAGCCTCCTATAAAGGGCCAAGCCCTCAACGGGGCCAAGACCACGACCCACAAATGGGGCCACCGCCGCCGCAGTGGTCTGGTGAAGGCCCAAAGCCCGAACCTGGCCAAGACCGCTTTGCCCCGCCCGGGCAAGGGGATGAACGGATGGACGGCCCCCCTGAGCGCTTTGACGATCGCGGCGCCTTTATCGGCCCGGCAATAACCCGGACCAACGACGACGGCTCGCTGCTCTCTCCCATGCTGCGGGTATTCGACGCCAACGGCGAGCAGATAATGGGGCCGCCCCAAGAGCCCCATAACCTGCAATTTAAACCCATAGTGGTGGACGCCAAGGTGGTGGGCTACCTGGGGTATGAACCTCGCACCATGCTGGGCCAGAACATCGTCAACGCCTTTAAGCAGCAGCAGCTGTGGGGTTACTTGGTGGTGCTGATCGTGGCCATGGTCATGACAGTGGGAGTCGCCTTGGTGCTAACCCGCTGGTTTGGTACCCCCATGGAGAAGCTGGCGGTAGGCACCCGAGCCCTGATTCGCGGTGAACACGGCATCAAGGTCGATATCGCCGGTAACGATGAATTTGCGCATCTTGCCAAGGATTTCAACCGGTTATCTGAAGCGCTTTATCAAAATCGCGAGGCCAACCAGCAGTGGATAGCGGATATCGCCCACGACCTTCGCACCCCGATGTCGGTGCTCAAGGGCGAGCTGGAAGCCTTGCAAGACGGCATCCGTAAATGGACGCCACAGACGGTGGACTCGCTGATCGTCGAGGTGGAACACCTGGTGCGGCTGGTGGATGACCTGCACGTGTTGTCGGTGTCGGAAGTGGGCGCCGTCAACTATCAGCTTAAGTCCTTGAACTTTTCACAATTGCTGTGGCGTTCGCTGGAACTCCACTCCCAGGGGCTCAGTCGTAAGGGCATCCGCCTGACAGTGAATGTGAAGAACAACCTGTGGGTGGTGGGCGACAGCAGTTATTTGTCACGGTTACTGGACAACCTGATGAAGAACACCCTGGCCTACACCGAGGCCCCGGGCAAGCTGCATGTCGAGCTGGTGGACTCCGGTGGCGAGCTGTTCTTGCACTGGTCGGATTCCTCGCCGGGGGTGAGCGATGCCTCCCTCAAGCGGCTGACCGAGCGGCTCTACCGGGACGAGCGCTCCCGTAACAAGGGCAGCGGCGGGTCGGGGTTGGGCCTGGCCATCGCCGAAGCCATAGTCCAGGCCCATCACGGGCATATGCAGGCAGATCACAGCCCTATGGGCGGTCTGTCGTGGATCATCAGATTGCCGTTGGAAGAGAGTCATGAATACGAATAGTCGCGTTCTTATCGTTGAAGACGAGCTGAAAATTGCCACCCTGCTGGTGGAGTACTTCCAGGCCGCTGGCTTTGACTGCGTGCACCTGGACCGGGGCGACGTGGTGATGACGGTCTTTCATGAGCAGGAGTTTGACCTGGTGCTGCTGGACCTGATGCTGCCGGGCATCGACGGCCTGGAGATCTGCCGGCGCATCCGCGCTATCTCCATGGTGCCTATCATGATGCTCAGCGCCCGCACCGACGAGGTAGACCGGCTGCTGGGCCTGGAGCTGCAGGCCGACGACTACATCTGCAAACCCTTTAGCCCCCGGGAAGTGGTGGCCAGGGCCCGTGGCCTGCTGCGCCGCACCCAGAGCCAGTGGCACAGCGACAAGGTGGTGCTGGATAACCACTCCTACCAGGTGCGCCACGGCGCCAGCACCATCGATTTGACCAAGGTCGAGTTCGAGCTGTTAAAAATCCTCTACCAGCAGCCGGGGCGCATTTATTCACGGGCGCAGCTGATGAATGCCATGTACCGCGATTACCGGGTGGTGGCTGAGCGCACCGTCGACAGCCACGTGAAAAAACTGCGTAAAAAGCTCAAGGATCTCACCCCAGAGCACGAGCTTATCCAGTCGGTCTATGGCCTTGGCTACAAGTACGAGCAATGCCGTTGATTGCCACTTCTACAACACTGTAAAGTTGTTAAAAGATAAGGATTTCAGTGCTTTCGTCATGGTTAACTAACACCATGACAAAGTACCCACAGTGTTGGATAAGGGAATGAATAAACAGCTTTTGCGTAAATGGCCCTGGTTGCTACTGGCCCTGGTGTTGGTGGTAGCCCTGGCCTGGTGGTTCTGGCCCCGGCCCCCCAAGCACAACTTCCTCACCGTTGATGTTAAAAAAGCCAACATCGAAAGCGCGGTGCTGGCGAGCGGTGTGCTTGAGCCCTTCCAGGAAGTGGACGTGGGCGCCCAGGTGTCGGGCCAGGTGCAAAAGCTTAACGTCACCCTTGGCGAGACGGTCACCAAAGGCCAGCTGTTGGCGGTGATTGACCCCACCATCAAAGAAAACGACCTGCAAACCGCTGAAGCTTCTTTAGATAACGTGCGTGCCCAGAAGCAGGCCAAAGAAGCGCTGCTGCGCCAATACCTGGCCCAGTACCAGCGCGAGCAGGCCATGAGCCGCCAGGACGCTGCCGCCAAGGCTGATCTGGAATCGGCCGAAGCCAACTACCAAACCACCTTGGCCGACATTGCCGCCATCAAGGCGCAAGTGGTGCAGGCCGAGCTGGAAGTGAACACTGCCAAGACCAACCTCGGTTACACCCAGATAACGGCCCCCATGAACGGGGTGGTCACTTCTATTGTCACCAAGGAAGGGCAGACCGTTAACGCCAATCAAAGCGCCCCGACCATCCTGGTGCTGGCCAACCTCGACACCATGACCGTCAAGGCCGAGATCTCCGAGGCCGATGTCACCAAGGTCAAAGCCGGCCAGCATGTGTACTTCACCACCCTTGGCGAGCCCGACAAGCGTTTTGAAGCCACCTTGCGCAGCATCGAGCCGTACCCCACCACCATCAGCGGCAGCTCGTCCAGCGAGTCGTCCAGCTCCGACGCCACAGACGCCGTGTATTATTACGGCCTCTTTGATGTGCAAAACCCCGGCCACGAACTGCGTAAATACATGACCGCCGAAGTGCACATCGTACAAAGCGAAGCCAAGGACACCTTGTCCATTCCCATCTCCCAACTGGGTAAATCCCTTGGCGATAACCACTATCAGGTGCTGGTGCTGCAACATGGCCGCCCCCCTCATCCCCAGACCATCACCACCGGCATTCGTGACAACATCAATGTGCAGGTGCTCGATGGCCTCAAGGAAGGGGACAAACTGGTGGTGGGCGATAACGCCATGACCTTCAGTGAAGAAGGCCGCCGCCGCCCCCGTGGTCCGTTCGGGTTCTAAGCCATGGCAGCCTTATTGGAACTGACCGGCATCTGGCGTTATTTTCGCTCCGGCGACGACGACGTAGCAGTGCTCAAAAATATCAACCTGACGATAAACGCCGGGGAAATGGTGGCGATTGTCGGGCAATCTGGCTCGGGTAAATCCACCCTGATGAACATCCTCGGTTGCCTGGACAAAGCCTCCAAGGGCCAGTACCGGGTGGCGGGCAAGGATGTCAGCACCCTGGACTCTGACGAGCTGGCCACGCTTCGGCGCGAACACTTCGGGTTTATCTTCCAGCGCTATCACCTGCTGACCCACCTGGACGCCGTGGACAACGTGCTGATGCCCGCTATTTACACCGGCGCCGGCAAGCAAAGCCGCCGCGAGCGGGCCCAGCAATTGCTGGCACGGCTTGGCCTGGCCGACCGTGGCCACCACAAACCGGGGCAGCTTTCTGGCGGCCAGCAGCAAAGGGTCAGTATTGCCCGGGCCTTGATGAACGGCGGCGACGTTATTCTCGCCGACGAGCCCACCGGCGCCCTGGACACCCAGAGCGGCAAGGAAGTGATGGCCATCCTCAAAGAGCTTAATGAGCTTGGCCATACGGTGATCATCGTGACCCACGACATGGACGTGGCCAACCACGCCAAGCGGGTTATCGAAATTCGCGACGGCGACATCATCGCCGACCGCGCCATCGACCATGCCGTGCCCCTGGAAGGGCCGGCGGCCGTGGACAAACCCGGCCAGCGCAGCGCCCCCTGGTTTAGTGGCTGGGGCCGCTTTGGCGAAGCTTTCAAGATGGCGGCTATCGCCATGGCGGCGCACCGGATGCGCACCTTGCTGACCATGCTTGGGATCATCATCGGCATTACTGCCGTGGTCACGGTGGTGGCGGTGGGGCAGGGCGCCCGTCAGCAGGTGATTGAGAACATCAATGCCATCGGCACCAACACCATCGATATTTTTGCCGGTACCGGCTTTGGCGACCGCCATTCCAACCGCATCCAAACCCTGGTGCCCTCGGATCTTGAGGCCCTGCAGGCCCAGGTCTATATCGATAGCGCCACCCCCAACCTTTCTACCTCGGTCAAGGCCCGCTACGGCAATGTGGCCTCCGATGCCACGGTGCGCGGGGTCTCGGAGCAGTACTTCGATGTAGAAGACATGACCATGGCCACTGGCGAGCGCTTTTCGGCCCTTGACGTGAAAAACCTGGCCCAGGTGGCGGTGGTGGATAAAAACACCCAAAAGACCCTGTTTGGGGAAAACGGCAATGCGCTGGGCAAAGTGGTGATGCTGGGCAATGTGCCCTTTACCATCGTCGCGGTGGCCAACGACAAAGACAGCGCTTTTCGGTTTGACCAGAACCTGCAAATTTACGTGCCCTACACCTCGGTGATGACCCGCATGCTGCGCCAGCACTTTTTCAGCTCGCTGACAGTGCGGGTAGCCGACGGCGTATCCAACGCGCTGGCTGAGCAGGGTATTACCCAACTGCTCACCAACCGCCACGGCACCAAGGACTTCTTCACCCGAAGCTCCGACAGCATCTTGCAGGCGGTCACCAAAACCACCGCCACCATGACCCTGCTTATCTCCTCTATCGCCGTTATTTCCCTTATCGTCGGCGGTATCGGGGTGATGAACATCATGCTGGTGTCGGTGACCGAACGGACCAAGGAGATTGGTATTCGCATGGCGGTGGGTGCCCGCCAGACCGATATCCTGCAGCAGTTTTTGATAGAGGCGGTACTGGTGTGCCTTTTGGGCGGCACCATCGGCATTTTGCTGTCCTTTGCGGTTGGCGCCGTGATGTCGGTAATGGCGAGCTCTCTGAGCCTGAGCTTCTCCGCCACCGCCATTGTTGGCGCCTTTGTCTGTTCTTCCCTGATTGGCGTGGTGTTCGGCTTCTTGCCGGCCCGTAACGCCGCCAGGCTCGACCCCATTGAGGCCCTTGCCCGTGAATAACGCCAAACCCCTGTTACTGGCCCTGGCCGTCGCCCTGGCCCTTGGCGGCTGCGCCCGCACCCAGTACCAACGCCCCGATGCGGCCATCCCCAACCAATGGAGCCAGCCGCTCTCGGGCCAGGCCTATGCGGCCGATGCGCGCTGGTGGGACAGCTTTAACGATCCGGCGCTCAGCGCCCTTATCGACAAGGTGCTGGCCAACAACAACGACTTGGCTGCCGCCACCCTGACTCTGCGCCAGGCCATGTTGCAGTCCGATCTTACCAATACCAACCTGACCCCGGATGTCTCGGCCGGTGTCAGCGCCAGCAAGTCCAAGGACATCAAGCACGGCGCCAGCAGCGACCCGAGCTATTCTGCCAATCTCAGCCTCTCCTACGAGCTGGACTTGTGGGGCAAGCTGGCTGCCGCTCGCGACCAGGACGCCTGGGAGGCCATTGCCACCGGCTATGACCGCCAGGCAACGGCGCTGGCGCTGGTGGGCACCACCGCCCAGCTGTACTGGCAGCTGGGTTACCTGAACCAGGCGATTCGCGACGGCGAGGCCTCCATCGGCTACGCCCAAAAGACCCTGGAGCTGGTTAAAGTGCGCTATGAGGCCGGAGACGTGTCGCGCCTTGAGCTGCTGCAAGCCCAGCAATCGGTGGCCTCGCAGCAATCGAATCAAGCGGCCCTTGAGCAGCAGCGCAGCGAAGCCCGCAGCGCCCTTGCCATCCTCTTTAACCAAGGCCCCAATAACCAGGAGGCCGAGCCTGCAAGCCTGCCGGCCATCACCTTGCCTTTGGTGCCAGCCGGGCTGCCGGCCGATGTACTGGCCCGCCGCCCCGACCTGGAAGCCGCCGAATGGCGCCTTAAGGCAAGCCTTGCCAATGTCGACGCGGTGACCGACAGCTTCTACCCCAGCCTGACCCTCACCGGCAGCCTGGGCTCAAGCTCCGATGCCCTTAAAAACGTGCTGCAAAACCCCATTGCCACCCTCGGGGCCGGCCTGGCACTGCCCTTTATCCAGTGGCACACCCGGGATCTGAGCATCCAGGTGGCCGATACCCAATACCAAAAGGCGGTGGTGAATTTTCGCCAGAGCCTCTACAGCGCTTTCAAAGAAGTGGAAGACAGCCTCTCGGCCCGCGACAACTACCGGCGCCAGGGCGAGGTGTTGGCGCAATACCTGGCGGCGGCCAAGGAAGCCGAGCAAATCGCCCGGGTACGTTATGAAAGCGGCGCCACCGACGTGCAGGACTTTTTGGATCAGCAGCAGCAGCGCCGTACCGCCGAGCTCTCGGTGGTGCAAAATCGCTACAACCAGCTCAGTAACCTGATGACCCTCTATCAGGCCCTGGGCGGCGGCATAGAAAAGACGTTGGTTGAAAACCCGCCGGCCAGTAGCGCCGGGCAATAAAAAAGGCAGCCTGATGGCTGCCTTTTTTATGATTGGGCGCTTAAGGCCGTTAGCGCCGAAAGCGCCTCTGGCCCCGGCAGACCGTGGCGCTTGGCGGCCAGGTAATGGGCCGAGAAGGCGCCAAGCCAGGCGGTGAGGTACTGGCCGTTAAACCCTTCCCCGGCTTGCTCCAGCAGCAGCGCCGCCACTTCGGCGGTGCATAGGTGGCCGTCCTGGTGCTGGTTTCTCAGCAAAAAGCCCGACAAAAGCTCGCCGTCGATGGCGGTCACTGGATAAGGGTCCAAGTAGCGGCTGGAGCGCAGCATTTTGGCCGCCTGGGGCCAGGTGGCATCGAGGATAAGGAGCTTAACCGGGCCGCTCTCGGGCAGCGGCGCCAGGCGCGCGGGCGCCACATAGTGGCTGGGAAAGACGATACGGGTGGTTTCGTCCAGCCAGTCAAGGAGCGCCGGCTCGGGTTCGGTGCGGTGCCAGGCAAAGGCGCGGGTCTGGGGGAGCAAGTCGCAAATCAGCTTGCCGGTATTGCTGGGCTTAAAGGGCTCGTTGCGGTGCATCAAAAGCGCGAATTCGAGGCGGCTTTTGAGCGCCCGGCGATGGGGGCACAGGCAAAACTCTGGCACCAAGGCGCAGCCTTCGCAGCGTACCACCTTGTGGCCACGGGCAAGATAAGGCCGCTGGCTTTGGGCCTTGAGGCGCTGTTTGAGTTCCAGTACGGCGTTCATGCGGCGTCCATAAAAAAGGCCCCGGTTGGGGCCTCTTTTTAACTAAGCCGGGGCTTAGAGGCGGTCCAGGATGGACTGGGTGAAGTCGGTGGTAGAGCCGGTGCCGCCCAGATCGCGGGTGGTACGGTCGCCAGAGTCGATGACTTCGGTCAGGGCTTTGCGGATCTTCTCGGCTTTGTCTTGCATGCCCAGGTATTCGAGCATCTGGATGGAGGCCAGAATAACGGAGCTGGGGTTGGCAATGTTCTTGCCGGCGATGTCAGGGGCAGAGCCGTGCACCGCTTCGAAGATGGCAGCGCCGGCACCGATGTTGGCGCCAGGAGCCATACCCAGGCCGCCTACCAGGCCAGCGCAGAGGTCGGAGACGATGTCGCCGAACAGGTTGGTGGTCACGATGACGTCGAAACGCTCGGGGTACATCACCAGGTTCATGCAGCAGGCGTCAACGATCATCTCTTCGAACTGGATGTCGCTGTTTTCCTTGGCCACTTCGCGGGCCACTTCCAGGAACAGGCCGGAGGTGGTTTTGAGGATGTTGGCCTTGTGAACGGCGGTGACTTTCTTGCGGTTTTCGCGGCGAGCCAGGTCAAAGGCAAACTCCACGATGCGTTTGGCGCCGTCACGGGTAATGAGGGACTTGGCTTCGGCCTGGGTGCGGTCTTCGTTCACCACTTGGCCGGCACCGGAGTACATGCCTTCGGTGTTTTCACGCACGGTGATGATGTCGATGTTGTCGTAACGGGCCTTGGTGCCTTTAAAAGACAGTACCGGGCGTACGTTAGCGTACAGCTGGAATTTTTTACGCAGGGAAACGTTGATGGAGGTAAAACCGCCGCCAACCGGAGTCGTCAGTGGGCCTTTGAGGGTAACTTTGTTCTTTTCAATCAGATCCAGGGTTTCCTGGGGCAGCAGCTCGCCGGTTTCTTCCAGGGCGGCAAGGCCGGCCTTGGCAAAATCGTATTCAAAGTCGCAGCCTGCCTTGTCGAGGACCTTAAGGGCAGAATCGATGATATCGGGACCGATCCCGTCGCCTGGGATCACGGTAATACGTTGTTTGCTCATGACGCACTGACTCCGTGCAATTTTGCATGCTTGGTATTGTAGTAAAGGCGACCACAACTGCCGCACTATTAACAGTCAGGTGCCTGTGAAGCGCGCTTTTATAGCATATTTAGCCGCTGTTCTCCACGTAATGCGTTGTTACGTCTTATCAACTTGTCGTTTGCTGGCAGCTGTCCGTGGCCTGTGCGTTGGCCGCAGCCAAGGCCGTTGCTAGACTCGCCCAAAACCCCATAAGCGTGACTGCCATGTTTGCTATCCGTACCTTGCTGCTCAGTGCCGTGCTCAGCACCGGCGCCTACGCCGAAGGCCGCCCTGTTACCTTGCAGGATTTGATGGCCTTTAAATCTATTGACCAACCGGTGCTCTCCGACAACGGCGCCGTGGCGGCCTTTAGTGCCCAGCCCGACCGGGGCGATGCTACCGGTGTGGTGCGCCTGACTGACGGCAGCAAAAAGCTGACCGTAGTCGGCGGCACCGCGCCAGTGCTCACCCCAGACGGCCGCTATGTGGCTTTTTGGCAGCCTGCCGGCCTCCTTGAGCAGTTACAGGCCGAGCAGGCCAAGAAAAAGGACAAGCTTAAAAAGGCGCTGGTGGTGATAGACAGCCAAACCGGCCGCCAACAACGCTTTGAGGCGGTGAGCCGCTTTGCCCTGGCCGACAAAGGCGGCCGCCTGGCGGTGGAGCTTGAAAAGGCGCCAAGCACCGATGAAAAAGGCGCTAAAAAGGCCAAGGCCGAGAAAACCCTGCTGCTGGTGAACCTTGAAAGCGGCCAGCAGCACTCTTTGGGTAAGGTGGCGGATTTTGCCTTTAAACCCGGCAGCGACGCCCTGCTGTATGCCATCGACCCCAAGGCCGAGGGCGACAAAGGCGAACTGCGCCTTTTTACCGGCCAAAGCGAGCTGGTGCAAAGCCGCACCGGCCAGCTCTATCGCCAGCTGAGTTTCAGTAAAGACGGCAAGCTCTACGCCGCCCTTCGCGGTAATAAAAACGATGACGAGCAAAGCCGCCCCTACCAGGTGCTGGTCTCTCAAGGCGGCAAGCTCAAAGAGCTGCAAACCCCGGAAGACGGCTTTTACGTCAGCGCCCCCAACGAGCTGCGCTTTACCCTCGATGACCGCCGCCTCTTTGTGGGCCGCAAGCCGGTTGCCGCCCCCGACACCCGGGTCACCCCGGATGTGCACAGCCAAAGCGATTTGACCAACATCGACAAAATCGTTGCCGGCCGCACCCTGGAGGTTTGGCAGGGCGACGACCCGCGCATCAAGCCCCAGGAAAAGCTCACCTACAAGGAGCGGCAAAAGCACCGCTACCTGGGGGTATTTCACCTCAATAATGGCCGGTTCGTGCCTCTGGCCGATGCAGCGGTGCCGGATGTGGCCATGGGCGAGCAAAGCGGCTACCTGCTGGGTTCGAGCGACATTCCTTACCTTAAGGAAGTGACCTGGAACGGCTTTTACCGCGACTACTACGCCGTCAACCTCTCCACTGGGGAAAAGCAGGTGATTGCTCGCCACCTGGGCCAGGCCCCGAGCCTGTCGCCCCAGGGCCACTTTGCGGTGTTTTTTGACGCCGGCGACGTGAAAATCGCTGATATTCGCAAGCAAAAACTGCTGAACCTCACCAAAGGCCTGCCCATCGGCTTTGGCGACGAAGACAACGACTACCCGGCGCCCGCTCCCGGTTACGGCTTTGGCCCCTGGTACAGCGACGGCTCGGCGGTGCTGGTGTACGACAAGTTCGACATCTGGCAGATGGGGGCGGACGGCAAGGCCAAGCAACTTACCCACAAAAGGGCCGATAAGCTTGAGCTTCGGGTAGTGAGCCCAGACCCAGAGCTGCCCGAGGTTAAAAATGGCGACAAGCTGCTGCTAACCGGTTACTCCGACAAAGACAAGTACACCGGCTTTTTCCGCCTGACCCTCGGCCAGGACGGGGTGTCGCCGCTGATGGTATCGCCCAACACCTACCAGTTTGTGGCCAAGGCCAAGCGCAGCGACACCTGGCTTTTTACCCGCGAGGCGTTCAACGAGTTCCCGGATTTGTGGGTGGATAACGGCGATTTTCGCGCGCCGCGCAAGCTCACCGAGGTTAACCCCGTCACCAAAGAATTGGCCTGGGGCAAGCCGGAGCTGGTGCACTGGCACAACCTGGACGGCACACCGCTGGACGGGGTGCTGATTAAGCCCGCTGGCTATGAGCCCGGCAAGCGCTACCCGGTGCTGGTCTATTACTACCGCTTTATGACCGACCGGCTTTATCGCTTCAACGAGTTCAAGGTTAACCACAGGCCCAACTTTGCCTATTACACCTCCAATGGCTATGCCATGTTCCTGCCCGATATCCGTTTTGACATCGGCACCCCGGGCAAAAGCTCGGTGTCGGCGCTGGTGCCGGGGGTGCAAAAGCTGGTCGACATGGGCATCGCTGACCCCAAGGCCATCGGCCTGCACGGCCATAGCTGGTCTGGCTACCAGACCGCCTATGTGGTCACCCAGACCAATATCTTTGCCGCCGCCGCGGCTGGCGCGCCGGTCTCCAACATGACCAGCGCCTATTCTGGCATTCGCCTGGGCACTGGCCTTTCTCGCCAGTTCCAGTACGAAACCGGCCAAAGCCGTATCGGCCAGAGCCTTTTTGAAGCGCCGGAGCTTTATATCGAGAACTCGCCGCTGTTCTATGCCGACCGCATCCACACGCCGCTGCTGATTGAGTTTGGCGACAAAGACGATGCCGTACCCTGGCAGCAGGGTATTGAGCTGTACTCGGCGCTGCGCCGCCTCAACAAACCGGTGGTGATGCTGCAATACGAAGGGGAGCCCCATCACCTCAAGCAGTATCCCAACAAGCTCGATTACACCATCAAGATGAAGGCCTTTTTCGACCACTTCCTAAAAGGGGCGCCAGCCCCCACTTGGTGGAGCCAGGGCGAGCCCTATCGCCCGGCCCCCAAGGCCAAGGAAGAGAAAAAGACGCCCGAAAAGGCATGAAAAAAGCGGCCCTCGGGCCGCTTTTTTTACCAGGGCAGGGGCGTGCCGTCGTGATTGAAAAAGCGCCCCGAGCGGGTTTCATCCAACTCGTCGATACGAGCGGTGAGCCCGGCTACCGAGGTGCCGACATCAATCAGCGCCCGGGGGCCGCCCATATCGGTTTGCACCCAGCCGGGGTGGTAAATCCCTACTTTGACGCCGTCTGAGGCCAGATCTACCGCCAGGGTTTTGGCCACCGAATTCAGGGCCGCCTTGCTGGCCCGGTAGCTGTAATAGCTGCCGGAGCCGTTGTCGCTCATCGAGCCCATCAAGGAGGTGATAAACACCAGCTTGCGGGTTTGACCGGCCAACAGATTGGGCAGCAGCGCCTGGGTCAGCAGCAAGGGGCCAAGGGCGTTGACCTGGATGCTGTGGGCGAAGTTAAAGGCGTCTACCTCGTCCAGATCCCCTTCGGGGTGCAGCACCCCGGCGTTATGGATAAGGATGTCGATGGCTTCGCCGTCCAAGGTCTTGGCCAGATCGTTGATGGATTGCTGCTGGTTAAGATCCAAAAACAGCGGCCTGGCGCCGAGGCTGGCCACCTTGTTGGCGTGGCGCTCGTCGCGCACCGTGACGCTGACCTGATGGCGCATGGCGTAGAAGCTGGCCATTTCCAGACCAATGCCACGGCCACCACCGGTGATGAGAATCTTCATTGCTAACCCCTTCTCAAATCGGACAAACCAAAGGGCAGAGGCAGGTCGCCGCGCAAGGTGGCCAGGGTTTTGGCCAGTAACGCTGCCTTGGCGTCGGCCTTGACCTTCAGCACCGCTTTGTCATCAGCCTCTGATGCCAGTATGTCAGCAAGATGACGGTATTGCCCAAGGAGCTGGGCCGCGGTTTTGGCCCCGACACCACTGACCCCGGGCACGGCGTTGGTGCTGTCGCCGGTCAGGGCCAGGTAGTCGGTGAGCTGCGAGGGGCTGATGCCCAGCTTTTGCTGCCAGTGCTGGGCGCCGAGAAACTGGCGGCCAAAGGGGTCGTATTGCACCACTCCGGCGTCAAGGAGCTGGGCATAGCCTTTGTCGGTCGAGACCACCGCCACCGCCACGTTGTGGCTGCGGGCGGCCAGGGCGGTGCTGGCGATAAGGTCGTCGGCCTCTTCGGCTTCGGGGAACCAGCTTTTGAGACCGCTTTTTTGCCAGGTGGCGGCGATGTCGCCGAGCCTTGGCACCAAGTCTTCTGGCATCGGGCTGCGCCCGGCTTTGTACTGTGCAAAATGCTGGTAACGCCAGGACGGCGCCTTGCCGTCAAACACCGCCAGGGCATGGCTTGGCTCCAGCTCCTTGGCGATGCGCTGCCAGGCGCCATCGCAGGCGGCCACCACCTGCGCGCTGTTGGCAGCATGCAGGCGGCGGATAAGGTTTAAAGCATCAATCAGAACAAGACGGGGCATTAGCGTTGGGCGATTTTATAGCAGGGGTGGTAGGTGCTGCCGGGCAGCTTCATGCGGCCTTGAAAGACAAAGTCTTTTAGGAGTTTGTCCATGTCGGCCATGATTTTCGGGTCGCCGTCGATAACAAAGGGGCCGTGTTTTTCCACCGCCTTGATGCCTTGCTCCTTGACGTTGCCGGCGACAATGCTGGAGAACACTCGGCGCAGGTTGGCCGCCAAGGTCACCTTGCTTTGCGACGGGTACAGGTGCAGGTCTCGGATGCTGTCGTGGGTGGGCTCAAAGGGCAATTGCAGCTCGGGCTCGATTTTCAGCGACCAGTTGAAGTAAAAGGCGTCGCCTTCGGTGCGGCGATAGGCCAGCACTTCGGGCATGGCGGCTTTGAGATGGCGCGCTACCAAGTCGGCATCGTCGATGATGATTTGGTAATGGTTGGCGGCCTCAGGCCCCAAGGTGGCGCGGATAAACTCGTCGAGCTTGGCAAAGTAGCTGGCGCTTTGCTCGGGGCCGGTAAAGATAACCGGCAAGGCCTGCTTGCGGTTCTCCGGGTGCATCAGGATGCCGAGCAGGTAGAGAATTTCTTCGGCTGTCCCCACGCCGCCGGGGAAGACGATAATGCCGTGAGCCATGCGCACGAAGGCTTCAAGGCGTTTTTCGATATCCGGCAAAATCACCAGTTCGTTGACGATGGGGTTGGGGGGCTCGGCGGCGATGATGGAAGGCTCGGTAAGCCCCATGTAGCGGGCGCCGCCTACCCGTTGCTTGGCATGGCCGATGGTGGCGCCCTTCATGGGCCCTTCCATGGCGCCGGGGCCGCAGCCGGTCACGATATTGAGCTCGCGCAGCCCCAGCTGATACCCCACCTCGTGGCAGTAGTCGTACTCCACATCGCTGATGGAGTGGCCGCCCCAGCAGACAATCATGTTGGCTTCGCTGCTGGGCCTTAAGGCGCCAGCGTTACGGAGCATGGCAAACACCAGGTTGGTGATGTGGCTGGCCTGGGTGAGATTGAGGTCTTGGGTGTCGATGCGGGACGACACATAGAGGATGTCCCTTAGCACCGAGAACAGGCTTTCGTGGATGCCGCGAATAAGCTTGCCGTCGACAAAGGCGTCGTCAGGCGGGTTAATCAGTTCAAGCTTGACGCCCCGCTCGCGGCGCAGCACGTTGACCTCGAAGTTCTTGTATTTCTCTAAGATCTCTTTGCTTGAATCGGTCTGGCTGCCGGAGTTGAGTACCGCCAGGCAGCAGTTGCGGAACAGTTGGTAGATGCTGGAGCGGGAGCTGGCCTTGAGGCTGTCCACTTCCAGTTGCGACAGCAAGCTCATGCTGCCGATGGGACTGAGTTGTACGATCATCCTTACTCCCTGGAAAGGATCACTACCTGGTCGCGGCCGTTGTTCTTGGCCTGATAAAGACCCTGGTCGGCGCGTTCAAAGGCCACCATGGGTTGCTCGGCGGCATGCACTTCGGTCGCCCCGATGGATACCGTGACCCTGACACTTTCGTCTTTGAATTTAAAGGGGATATTGCGAACCGCCTCGCGAATCTTGGTGAGCGGGCGGTGTAGGTCGGCTTCTTCGAGTTCAGGAAAGAGAATAACGAACTCTTCGCCGCCGAAACGGGCGATAAAATCGGTGTCGCGCAGGCTACGGCGGATGGTGTGGGCAATCACCCTTAAGGTTTTATCGCCGGCGATATGGCCGAAGCGATCGTTGATGTCTTTGAAGTGGTCCACGTCCAAAATGGCCATCCACAAGGGGTGGCCAAAGCGTTGCAGGCGTTTGTGTTCGGCCAGCAACCGCTCGTCAAAGGCGGCGCGGTTGGGCAACTGGGTGAGGCTGTCGCTGAGGCTGTCCAGGCGCTGCTGGGCCAGCTGATTGCGAAACTGCTCGGCGCGGGTTTCCAGGTCGGCAACCTGTTGCTGCAGCTCTTCGAGGCGCAGGCGCTGCTCGTCAAAAAGCCCTGCCTCAAGTTGCATTTTTTCCTGCCACAGGCTGCTCAGTTGCTCCATGGACTGGCCGGCCTGTTGCAGGTTATTGGCGTCAAGACCGCTGGTCAGCTCGACCAGCAGGTTATCAATGCGGCCATTAATGACCTGCTGCTGGCGATTGCCCAGGTGGTGCTCGCCCAGGGTGCGGGTGGTGCGCTGGTGCAGATCCTTGAGGCTGTCGCTGGCCAGTTGCAAAAACTGTTTGGCCTGGCGCCGCTCTTTATCAAGCACCTTGATCACCACCTGCAAGAATTCGATGGTCAGATCCAGCAGCCCGTCCTGGGTGATGGGGGAAAGCAACTGGCGGCGTATCTGGTGCAGCTCATGGTCGGCGCCGGAAAGATTCAGGCTTGATACCATGGCGACTAATTGGTCCACCATGGCTGCCAAGGCATCGTTGCCAGCGTCGCCTTCGGGTTGGCGCCGGTGAAGGGTAGCCACTTTTAGCAGCAGGCTAAGGGCTTCTTGGGTGAGCGGCAACAGCCGATAGAGACTCACCCTGGGTAGGTGCAAGTCGCTTATCAGGGCCTTTAGCTGGCGGCGAAGTTCCCCAGGTAGGCCGTTGATTTGATTGAGTTGTTTAAGGGTGTCGTTGAGACTTGCCTGCCAGTTGGCGAGGCGCTTTTCGTATTTGTCCTGTTGCAGGCCCAGCTGATCGCTAAGGCCAGCCAGTTGCCCTTGGCTGCGGGTGAGCTTTTCCGGGGTGAGCATCAGGTTAGAGAGGCGCTGCAGATCGTTATCCAGATCTGGGTCCAGGCCAAACGACAGATGACAGGTACGGCGCAGTAACTGGCTTACCAGATCAAGTTGTTCAAGCAGGGCACGGTTTTGCTGCTCCTGCAGGCGAAGACCGACAGACAACGATTCGGGCGATTTGCCATCCATATCAACAGGGTCACTCATACAATGGGCTGAGCCTCTTCTACTGTTGGCCAGTTTACCTTGAAAGTTTCCTGACGGGCAGCCAGCTGTTGCAAACGCTGGGTCAACTCTCCATAAGGTAGCCCCACAACCTTGACCGTGCCGTTTTGCATGGCCTCACCCAGGCTCTCTCTGAGCGGGTCGGCCATGGCTGAGGGCAGGGTGCAGCTTTGGCCAATCAACCACAGATCGCTAAAAGGTTTGTCGATGCAGCCAAGGCTTAGGGTAAAGAGCAAGGTCTCGAACACGGTCATGGCCGAGCCCACCCGCGGGTGATAGGGCAGCAGCGGCAGCAAGGTGCCAGCAAAGCACAGCTCTTTCATGTCCAAAAAGGTGTCTTTGGCGGCCAGGCCGATGGCCTGGCGCAGCCGCTCGGTGAGCAGCATTTCCTTACCGGCAACCGGGCTTGGCAGTACGAAGAGCAGGTAATCCCGAGAGGGCTGGACCATCATCCGCGCTTCGGGTAACAGGTTTTGCAGCTGTTTGGCAAAGCGGCGAAGCTCTTGGCGGCTTTGCTCAAAACCGTAGGTTTCGTAGGCGCTGGCCATGCCGGGCAAATTACACAAAATAGCAGCAAGGGGCTGATGGTCTGGTTTGGTGCTACCGGTATTGGTGACATCCATGGCTAGGCGCAGCTCGCCCAGCAGTTTGTCCCCTTCGTTTAAAAAGCCCTGCATGCTTAAAAAGCCGCTGGCCGGATGCAGAGCCACTTTGTCCTTGCGTGGTTTAGCTGGCCGGCGCCGGCGAGTCAGCAGCCATGTCAGGGCGATGCCCACCAGCAGCCCTACCAGCCCGGCGAGTGCCATTATCCAGGGCGGCATACCGTCTTCGTGAGGCTTGGGGGGCGCCGGTGGCGCCACCACTTCAACGGTAACCGGCTGGCGAGGGGCGTCATGTACCGGCAACGCTACCACCGCTTTGGCCATCTCCAGGGCCGCTTGGTATTTGCCTTGGCGCTCGTAAAGCGCCACCAATTTGTTCATGGCGTCCAGTTCTAACTGGCGTTCGACGGTGGGGTTTTTGCGGGCCCCATCCAGGGTGGCATTGAGCTCAATGGCGGCTTTGTCGTCCTGCTTTTTATCTTCATAAAGCAGTGCCATTTGGTAGTGGGCGCGGGGCAGATACAGGCTGAGATTATGGGCCTGCATGGTAGCCATGGCGCGGCTTAGGAAGTCTTGGGCCTTTTTAAGGTTACCCATCTGGCGATAGGTTTGGCCGATGTCCAGCATCAGTCGACTGGCGGTAAGCTGCCAGTGCAACTGGTTGGCGATATCCAGGGCGTTGTAGAACTGCACTATGGCGAGGTTGGTTTTGTTCTGGGCCAGCATCATTTGGCCCAGGTAGCGAAAGGTCTCAGCAGTGTCGGCCTTATCGCCTTGTTGCTCAAACAGCGCCAGGGCATCCATCAGGTTTTGCTCGGCCTGAGGGTATTGGCCCAATTCCAGGTAAATCATGCCCTGGCGGCTAAGAGCCCGGCCTTGGCGCTGCTTTTCGCCCATTTGCTGGGCTTCGAGTTCGGCTTCTTTTAACAGTGTTAAGGCTTTTGCCGAGTCGCCCTGGCGCCGGGCAAGGGCCGCTTCCAGCAGTTTAACGTCGAGGTAGGTGCCGTTGCTGCCCCCTAGCTTGGCAAAGCGGTAGCTGTCACCAATCAAGGTTTTGGCTTTGGCCAGATCGCCGCTGAAAGCATAACTATTGGCGGCATAAGCGGTGATCTCGGCGCAGTAACGGTAGGCCGCCATCTGGCTAAAAGGCCGGCAGTAACTCATGGCCTCTTCCAGCAAAGGTTGGGCGGTGTTGCTATCGGCGTGCTGCTCCATGGCCACCGAGGCGCGAAGAAAAGCGTAATCGGCTTTAAGCAAAGGGGTCGTCCCCTCTGCTGCCAGGGTTTTAAGCTTCTCCAACGCTGCTGAAATGTCTGTGTTTTGCGGGTTCTCTTTTAGCTCAGCCCAGCTTTTAAGAAGCAGCGCCTGAAAATACAGGGCCTTGGTGTTGGGGTCGGCCAGGGTGTGCTCAGCCAGCGCCAGGGCGGCGGCGGGATTTTCCGACACGTCCAGGCGGGCGTCCTGAAGTTCGTCGGTAGTGACGGCCAGCGCCGGCAGGCTGGCCAGCGCCAGGCAAAGCAGTAGCGTTCTCATGTCCGTTTTGTCGTTATCCTGCTACCGGCGGTCGAAGCGCCGTTGTGTGTCTTGGCACAGTTGCTAACATAACCTTCATATTCAAAAACATAATGACCAAGAGACGCCATTACATGAAACCTCTTTTTGCCATTTTGTGCGCCGCTGCCAGCCTCTCGGCCCAGGCCGACGTGCAATATCAGATGACAATCACAGATCCGGCTCACCACCTGGCCCAGGTAGAGATGACCCAGGCCAAAGGGGCGGGCAAGGTGGATTTGATGATGCCTGCCTGGCGTACTGGTCGCTACCAAATCCTTGATCAGGCTGACACTTTACGTGCCGTTACCGCCAGCATAGACGGCCAACCGGTGGCTATCGAGAAAATCGACAAGAGCACCTGGCGGGTGATGGCAGAGCAAAGTGGCACCCTCAAGGTCAGCTACCAGCTCTATGCCAATCGCCTGGGTGAACGCCTGCACCATATCGACGACAGCCATGCCTTTATCGACGCCAGCGGCGCCTTTCTTTACAGCGCTGCCACCCGCCAGCAGCCGGTAACGGTGGCGCTGAGTGTGCCTAAGGGCTGGCGCTCTGCTTCCGGTATGGAAAAAACCGGCGAGCACAGCTTCAAGGCGGCCAACTATGACGTACTGATCGACTCGCCCATCGAAACCGGTATCCAACAGGATTACGCCTTCGGCGCTGGCGGCAAGGACTACCAACTGGTTATCTGGGGCGACGGCAACTACCAGGGCCAGCAAATGGCCGACGATCTTAAAAAGATGGTTACCGCCAGCCAGGCCATCTGGCAAGGCTACCCCTTTGACCGGTACCTGTTCATGGTCCATGCCACCAGCGGTGAGCGCGGCGCCACCGAGCACTTCAATTCCACCATTATCCAGACCAGCCGTTACAATTTTGCGCCCCGCGAAGCCTACCTGCGCTTTTTGGGGACCGCCGCTCACGAATTTGTGCACACCTGGAACGTCAAGGCCTACCGGGGAGAGGGCCTGGTGCCTTACGACTACCAGCACGAGAACTACGCCACCCTCTTGTGGCTGGCCGAAGGCTCCACCAGTTATTTTCAAAACCAACTGCTGCTGCGGGCCGGTTTGATGAAGCCGGAGGAATACTTCAAAGTGCTGGCCGGCAGCATCAAGGCGTACCGGGCCAATCCGGGCCGGTTTAGCCAGTCGGTGTCGCAAGCCTCCTTTGACAGCTGGATAGAAAAAGGCGGCGATTACGGCCACAACTTCAGCGTCAATATCTACTCAGAAGGGGCCTTGGTGTCCTGGCTGCTGGATGCCGACCTTTTAAGAACCACTGCCAATAAGGTCAGCTACCGGGACCTGCACCAGCGCCTTTACGCCAAGCACCGCATCCCTGAGACTTTTAACGACCAGACCCTGCTGGACGAGCTGAAAAGCCTCTCCGGTAAGGACTACAGCGCCTTTTGGGCCAAAAAGGTCAAAGCGCCGCTGGGGGATATCGATTTTGACGCGCTGCTGGACCAGTTCGGCCTCAAGCTCGACGCTGGTGACCAAGCCCTTTTTACCGGCCTGACCCTGGATGACAAAGGCGCGGTGCTGGGGGTGGAGAAAGACTCTCCTGCCTGGCAGGCGGGGCTGAGCGATGGCGATATCCTGGTGGCCCTCGATGGCCTACGCCTGGTGCCCGGCACCTTGGAGGAGCGCCTCAAAGCCCATAAGGCCGGCGACAAGGTCAAACTGACCCTGTTTCGCCGCGACGCCCTGCAAAGTCTGGAGGTAACCCTTGGCGAGCGCCCGGCCGAGTACAAGGTGGTACCGGTCAAGCATCCTTCCCGCGCCCAGAAGGTGGCGTTTAAGGCCTGGCTTGGTATTGACCTGCCGGCGCCGGATGCCAACAAGGCCTGATAAAAAAGCCCGCGTAAAGCGGGCTTTTTTATTGGCGGGGCAGGCGGGGATTGCTCATCAATACCGGCTCGCTGGCGCGCCAGGGGTTGATGTCGAGACCGCCGCGGCGGGTGTACCGGGCCGATACCAGCAGAAACTCGGGGGCCAGGCGACGGCTTAAATCCATGTAAATGCGCTCGACACATTGCTCGTGGAATTCGTTGTGCTGGCGAAAGCTGATGAGGTAGCGCAGCAGCTTTTCCCGGTCTATTTTCGGGCCGCGGTAGTGAATTTGCACCGAGCCCCAGTCGGGCTGGGAGGTAATAAGGCAGTTGGATTTAAGAAGGTGACTGACCAGCTTTTCTTCCACCTGCTCAGCGGCGCCCAGGCCGTCGAGCAGCGCGGGGTTGAACTGGTAGTCGTCTACCTCGATATCCAACTCGTCAATGCACTGGCCATCAAGGTCAGCCAAAGGCATGGCGGCAAGGTCTGCCGGGCCGTACAGGCTGACCGACGCCTTGCCACCGGCGGTGGCGCTCAGGTCTGCCTCCAGGGCCGCTTTCACTGCATCTGCGCTTTCAAAACGGGTCTGGTTAAAGCTGTTGAGGTAGAGCTTAAAGGACTTGGATTCAACCAGATTGGGGCTGGTGGCCGGGAAGCGAAACTGCGCCAGGGCCACCACCGGTTTGCCTTTGGCGTTGAGCCAAGACAGCTCATAGCCGTTCCAGATGTCTTCGCCCACAAAAGGCAGGGTATCGTCAAGGGCCAGGCTGTCGCGGTTGAGGCTTCTTGGCACGGCGCGAAGCTGGCTTGGATCGTACTGGTCCTGATACTGGCTGGTTTTGCCCAGCGGCAGATCGGCAAGCTCATGGGCGCCGTCATAAAGGGAGTTTTTTGGCATTGGCGTTGGCCTTGGCTAAACTGGCCTGCCATTGTATCCAAGAGCCCGCCCCGATGGACAGCCTAAGCGCCCTTGAACGCCTCTTTAGCCGTATCCCCCAGGACCACGATTGCTGGCGCTACCAGCCTGACCCCGACTGGCCGTCTCCCTGTGAAGGCGACGGGCGCTGGCAACCGGTAAAGCGCGAACCTGCCGGCGATTTTGCCAATGTCGAGAGCGCCCTTGAGCTTGAACTGCACCCCAGCATCAAAGCCTATTTCAGCCATTACTTTATGGAGTACCTGCGGGTGGGCCATCAGCGTGGCGAAGTGCAGCTGTTAGGTGCCTGGAATGCGCAGGACTTTGAGCGATTGCAGCAAAACATCATTGGCCACGTGCTGATGAAGCGGCGCCTAAAGCAACCGGTAACGGTATTTTTTGCCTGCACCGACGACGACAACTTCATGCTCAGCATCGACAACCAAAGTGGCGAGGTGGTGCTGGAGCCGGTGGGTAAAGAAGCTACCGAAGTCTTAGCGCCGTCCCTGGCCGCCTTTCTCGACAGCCTTACTGAAAATCCCAGCTGAGATTGGACACCAGCCGGCAGTCGTCGCATTTAAAGTCGATGATGCCGTGCAGGGTTTCGGCTAGTCGCCAGGGCTGGCTGCAGCCAGGGCAGGGGCGCTGCGCTTCGGCCTCCTGGCTCTCGCCGCCCACCCGGTACAGATAGTAATAGGTGGGGATCTTGGTCAGGTACTCGAGGCGTTTGGCAAAGTCAGTGCCGCGCCGGCCAAGGGGGCTTTTGGGGTCACCCAATTCAACCAGCGCCGCCTGTTCGGCGCTGACACCGTTCATCTGCAACTGATCGCATGCCATCCAATCGTCTTGCCAGCGCAGCAGCAGTTTATGGTCGCCGTTGGCGATAGCCGGCACCCGGTAAAGGGGAATAGGCGCCAGGGTTTCGCCGCTGCGAAGCGGGCTGCAGTTGTGCACAAAGGTGGCGTAGAGCAGCTGCCAGCTAGGTGGTTCTGGCTCGGCGGTGGTGTCGGAAAACAAGTCTCGCCCCAGCAGTTTGACCCGAGGTTGGGTCAAACCCGCTTCACCCAGTTTCTTCAGGGCATGGCGCCCGGCCGGTGACAGATGGCGGCTGTGCAGGCTGTCAGGTTCGGGGCACACCACCCGCAGGTTGAGGCTGCCGTCTTTTATCCAGGTGGGCAGCTCCCGGCCCAATACCTGGCCCTGATGGCGCCAGGCGTCAAAGACGCGCATCACCGCCCCTTCTACCAGGTGCACGGCGCTGTCTTCATACAGATCAAAGGTCACGTCAACCAGGTACATCACGCATCCTTGTCTGCAAAGGCGATGCCGTGGGCGGCTAGAGCCGCCTGATATGGGGCCAGTTGGGCTGCCACGTACTGGGCTATCCAGGCTTGCTGGGCCGGTGTGAAGGGCGGAGGAGGGGGAGTATCGGCAACCTCGGCGATGTTGCCACCCTGCAACGCCCTGATGATGGTGGGCAGCGGCACGGTGCTGGTCAGCCTGGCTTTAACCAGGGCCAGGGTGGGCTTTCGCCCTTCTGCCTTGATGGCAGAAATTACATCGCTCAGTTCACGGGACATGGCAAGGCTCCTCCGTTCGAAGGAGCCCTATGATCCACAAATTCAGCGCAAACGCACGTTCAACTCATCAATAGGCTCGGCCCAGTCAGAGTCAGCCTTTAGCCCCTCACGCAGGAAGCTGGCCTGTGACTTGCTCCAAAACGGCGCATCGGCCAGGTTGGTTCTGGCGTTCAGGCCCTGGTGAGTCGCAATAAATTGCTCAATATCGTCGTGGCTGTCGGGTAGGCCCAACTGCGCAAAAAGCTCGCGCAAGTAATGTACCGGTTGTTCCATGGTGCTCTCCTGCAAAGGCTCTTCTAGCCAGTGTAATCCCACAAAAGGCAATTGATACCTTGTTGTCAGCATTGCTGCTCGGGAAATTATGGAAAAACTTTGTAAGCCATATCTCACAAGGGGTGGGGTTTATTCCGCTTTTCACTGTCGGTTAACATCGGCACCTGCTTTTTGAGGCCTATTTAAATCAATGGATTAGGCTTTTGTTGCTGATTTTTTGTTCTTGCGCTGTTAAGCCAGTGCTTGGCAGGCTTGCTTGTTATCAAAGCCTGCTCGCGTATTCTTATCCCTGTCGACAGGACGTTGGCAGCAAGGACGAAAGCAAGGAAGACACCGCAGGACGCGGTAACCATCAGGAAGATGTGGCGGGACAGGAGTCTGGCCAGGTAAGGATACCGAACGGAACATCGGCAGGACGCCGTTAATAAGGAATGCCCAAGGATTGGGAGCATCAAGGAACGATGCAAGGAGCATACAGCGCAAGGAATCGACACCGAGCCGCTCTTGGCCGGGATGGGGAGACCCGTCCCGGCCACCTTGTTTCTGGTGCTTGGTAAATTTCCTGCTCATCCCCCCTCTACAGGCAGTCGCCTTCTTTACCCGCAGTCTTGTGCGAGATCTCTTACAAAGCTAGGGGCAATCTCCGTATTTAGTAGCGTGCTTCATCCCACTTCAATTTTTTATTGTTTTATAAAACAGCCATTTGTTGTTTTTATACGCGTTAGCTTGCCTGAGTCATTGGTGTTTTTCTGTTCGTTACCTGCTTGTTATCAACGGCCCAGACGCTAATCTAGACACTGTCAGATGGATACTGACAAGGACAAGCAAGGAAGAGGTCATCGGGATGATGACAGGCCTCAGGAAAGAGGTGGCGGGGCAGGACGCTTAGCCAGGTAAGGATACCGAAAAGGACCAAGGCAGGAGCCTTATTAAAGGAAATCCCAAGGATTGGGAGAATCAAGGAACGATGCAAGGAGCATAAAGCGCAAGGAATCGACATCCAAGCCGCTCTTGCCGGGAAGAGGTTACCTCTTCCCGGCTTCTTGTTTTTGGGGCCTTGTCATCGAACCAGGGTGCCCTTTGTTTGGCTGCTTAGCTTGTTTTTTAACCGCGCCTTTACCTTCTTCCCCCTTCCTTTGTGCGAAATGGCTTACAAGGCTGTGCGCCTTTTGGGGTTTGAACCGGGTGTGATGTCGGCGAATTTTTTATAACGTTTTGTTTTTATTTGAAATAGTATTTTTTCTTAAAGGTTCGCCATGGCTGAGATGGGGTGTGGAGGCGTTGTTTCGGCCGGGAATGACAGTAAACTTTATTACGTGGCTAGGGACAGACCACAAGGATAAAACCAAGGTTGGTAAGGAACAGGAACACGCTTCACGGATGAAGATGGTGGGCAGGACGCTGGCCAGGCAGGATGCCGAAACAGGACTGCGGTAGGACACCGAAAGGGAAAGGCAAGGAAGCCGGAAAGGACGCCAGAAAAACGGATTTTCTTTTTAGTTACGCGCCGGGCAATGGAATGTGCCCGGCGCGCCTGTTTTTGGCGTTAGATATCCCGCATTACCGGCCACTCCACGCTCACGATCTTCCTACCCTGCATCTCAAAGACAGCCTGATAGCGGGTATCCGCCGACTGGCTAAAATCCAGGGCGTAGCGGTGAATAAGGCCGCCTTTGCCCAGGCGCCGTTTGACCAGCGCCACTTCCAGCAGTTGCAATTGCTGCTGTTTGCACAGATTAGCCGCCGCCAGGCGGGCCCATTCTTCTTGTTGGCGCAGGCGCCAGAAAATAAAGAGCCCGATAGCACAGGCCAGCAACCACAGTAATTCGGTCAAAAGAGCCTCCCAATGGCTTGGCCCAGGATGTCGGAGCGCGCTGGGTCGCGCAGTTTGGCCAGCAGCTGGCTGCGAAGCGCCGGTATCATCACAAGGTCTGCAAATAGCGCCTGAAAGTGGCGCCCGTCATCACAGCGGGCCGCCGCTTCCAAAAAGCGACCAAGGCGGCTGTTATCGGTAAGGGCTTCCCAAAGCCTGCCTGCAACCACCAGCAGCGATTGAATATCCCCAAGTGCCAGCAGTTTATCGGCCGCTTCAGCCTGTAGCGGGCTTTGGGCTAGCGCACGGGCAACAGGCTGGGGCAGGGCGTCAAGGCGCTGCCACAAGGCCTCTGCCAGTGCGGCGTCAATGGGGTAGTTTTCCAGTTGGATGGCAATTTGCGCCAACACCGGCGCAGGGGCTGTGGCAACAAATGCAATGAAATGCGCGCTTTGCCGGTCTCTTGCTACCAGATCGGCCAATCCCTGCAAACCCAGGCGCTGCCAATCGTCAAGCTGGCCACGGGCAAAGGCGGCGGCCTCTTCGTAGAAGAGCGAAGCGCCCTCGCCCAAATACAGCCGTGCCTGGCTATGAAAGGCGGCCCGCTTTTCTTCGCTGGGCACAAAGGTGTAGGGATTGTCCGGCAGGGCGTCCTGGCCTTCTTTCATAGCAGCCAGCACTTGGGCCATAAATTGCGCAGCCTGGCCTTGGTTTATGAGGCCCTGCTCGTCAAGCCCTAAGCGCACAAACCAAACGTAAGGCTGCTCTTTCCAGAACAGAATGCCAAGCCAGGCTTGGCGCTGCAGCGGAAAAGGATAAGGAGCCTGGCCGCTGGCGTAGCGTTCGAAGTCACTTTGGGGCAAGGGGCTGACGCGCCGGCCAAGATCAAAGACCTGATAACGTGCGCCGCTAGCGGCCAGAAAATCGGCCAGGTTGTGAAGTTCCATGGTCGGGCTCTTAACGGAAAAAGGGGCATTATAGGGAGCCTGGCTTTGCTATCCTAGACGCCCTTGCAAAGGAGTCGATATGAGCGACAAACATCAACAGGCGCTGCTGCTGCTCGAGCAAATCGAAATGGAGATGCGCCTTCAAAAATTGTGGGCCCAGCAACACCCTGGTGAGCAGGCTCTGGCCAGCACCGAGCCCTTTGCGGTGGATACCCTGGATTTCGAGCAATGGGTCCAGTTTATCTACTTGCCCAAGCTTAAATTCTTGATTGGCGAAGACCAGGCGCCCAGTAATGTCAGCGTTTGCCCCATGGCCGAAGAGTCCTGGCGCCACCACGGCTCGCGGCTGGTGCCGCTGCTGGAATTGATAGCCGACCTCGATGAACTTTTGAGCGGGAAACGCGTTCGCGAATGATGCTACCCATCTGTTATCAAGACGAACACCTGGTGGTGATAGACAAGCCCGCCGGGCTGCTGGTGCATCGCTCTAAAATCGCCAGCGGCGAGAAGCTCTTTGCCATGCAGCTGCTGCGTGACCAACTGGGCCAGCATGTGTTTCCGGTTCACCGGCTGGACAGGCCTACCTCGGGGTTGCTGCTGTTTGCCCTGTCTAGCGATGTTGCCCGCCAGCTCACCACACTTTTTACCGAACGCCAGGTCAAGAAAAGCTACCTGAGCCTGGTGCGCGGCTGGGTCAAGGATGGGGCAGTACTCGATTACCCGCTGGTGGAAGAACATGACGCGGTTATGGGCCAACCTCGCCTGGAAAAAAGTGCCCAGGATGCGGTCACCGCTTATGCACCCCTGGCCCATGGTGAACTACCTTTTGCCGTTGGCCGCTACAATACCGCCCGTTACAGCCTGATGAGCTGCTCGCCCAAAACCGGCCGGCGCCACCAGCTGCGCCGCCATTTTGATCATCTGCGTCACCCCATCATCAACGACACCACCCACGGTGACGGCAAACACAACCGTTTTTTCCGTGAGCAGATGGCCTTTAACGAGTTGGGGCTGCGCGCCTGGCGACTCTCTTTTACCCATCCGGTCACCGGCAGCCAACTGGACATCAAAGCGGGCTTACCGGCAAGCTGGACCGAATTATTCAATCACTTTGGCTGGGACAGTCAGGCCGTGATGGCCAAAGCGGCTGCCTGGCATGAACAGGAAATCTAATGGCCATTATCCATCTGGTGTGCGGCACCGTGTACGGCGCCGCTGAACAACTGGCACAGACCCTTGAAAAAAAACTGAACGACAGCGGCCATCAGGCTGTGCTGTTTGCCGAGCCTACCGTTGCGGCAGTGATTTACGACAAGCCCGATGCCTTGCTGGTGGTCACTTCCACCACCGGCCAGGGGGATATCCCGGACAACCTGGTACCGTTTTTCATCGAACTCAAAAATACCTTCCCGCTGCTTAGCCAATTGCCCTACGGCATTATCACCCTTGGTGATTCGAGCTATGGTGATACCTACTGCGGGGCTGGCAACCAGTTTGAAGAGCTGCTCGAAGAGCTGGGCGGCAAGGCCCTACTGCCACGCCTTAACATCGACTCTTTGGAAACCCTGGAGCCAGAGCAGGACGCCTTACCCTGGCTTGCACAATGGAGTGCCGCGCTCTAAGTGAGAAAACACCTATTCGCAAAAGCCCAGCGCTTGGGCCAAGCCTTGATGCTGCCGGTGGCAATTTTACCGGCGGCAGGCTTGGTGCTGGGCCTTGGCGCGGCGGCACCCGGCTGGTGGTCCAGCGCCGTTTCGACCTGGCTTTATCAGACCGGCGATGCGGTGTTTGCCCACCTGGGGCTACTGTTTGCGGTGGGGGTGGCCACCGGCCTTAGCCGTAACGATGGCAGCGCCGCCCTTGCCGCTGTCATTGCCTATCTCATCACCAATGCCGGCCTCGACGCCTTTGCCGGCGGCCCGGTGGATACCGGCGCCGCCGGTGGGGTAGTAGTCGGGCTGATGGTGGCCTACGTGGCCTCATTTAGTCGCCATTGGCAGCCACCGGCGGCGCTGGCGTTTTTCTCCGGACCTAGGCTGTTGGCGGCCCTTATCGTGCTACCGGCGCTGGTGTTGTCGGCAAGCTTGGCCACCGTCTGGCCTACCTTATCCCACTGGATAGCCCAGTTTTCCCATTGGGTGTCCGACGGCGACCCGGTGGCGGCCTGGGGCCTTTATGGCGTGGTGGACCGGCTACTCTCCCCCCTTGGCCTTCAGCACATCTGGAACGTGCCCTTTTTCACTGAGTCCGGTGGTGTGTGTGTGCTGGATGGGCAAATCTTGCCGGTGGGGCAAGATGCCTGCTACGGCAGCTGGATCCGCGGTGAAGTGCGGCGCTTTTTGGCCGGTGACCCTACCGCCGGGCACCTGGCTGGCGGGTATCTGACCAAAATCGTTGGCCTGCCGATGGCGGCCTTAGCCATTTGGCTACGGGCGACGCCAAGTAACAGGGCCAAGGTAGGCGGCATCATGCTCTCCGGCGCGCTGGCCTCCATGGTCACTGGGGTGACCGAGCCGCTGGAATTCGCCTTTTTGTTCGTGGCGCCGTCCCTGTACGTCTTTCACGCCATCATGAACGGCCTTGCCTTCGTGCTCTGCATCCTGCTGGGAGTGCATCATGGCATCAGCTATTCCCAGGGGCTGATTGACTTTGTGGCCTATTGGCCGCTGGCCAGTCACCTTGGCCCGCTGTTGTGGCTGGCGCCGCTCTGGGCCGGGCTGTATTTCGTGGTGTTTTACGTGGCCATTGGCGCCTTCAAGCTGCCCACCCCGGGGCGGGCCGAGGCGCCGGTGCAAGAAGCGGTACCGGCAACCAATCAGGTGGTGGCCGATGCCCTGCTGGCAGCCCTTGGCGGCAAGGAGAACCTGCTACAGGTGGATGCCTGTATCACCCGGCTGCGGCTGCAAGTAGCCGACCCCGGCATGGTGGACAAAAAGGCCTGTCGGCGCCTTGGCGCCAACGGCGTGTTGGTGATTGGCCAGGGGGTGCAACTGGTGTTTGGGGTGCGGGCGGCCAGTTTGCGTGACGCCCTGCATCGGCAGTTGGCATAAAAAACAAGCGGCATAAAAAGGCAGCCCTCGGGCTGCCTTTTTACTTAAAGCACATCTCTTGGGTCTTGATAACGCAGTTGGCCGCGGATGGCGCCATTGGGGTATTGCGGGTTGTGGACGTTGATGTAGAACTGCTCGGGGTTTTCCAAAATACGCTGCACGATACCTGCCTCAGCGCTAGGGAACTTGCCGTCTTCATACTCGCTCAGGCAGTCTGCGGCGTTGCCGTCCTCAGGGCCTGCTAAAACAGCCACCACTGGGCCATTCGTTCCTCTGGGGCCTTCGTGGATGTGAGCCGCCATTCCGGCACCAACCGGCACCAGTTGGATTTTCTCCACCGTCAGCACATAACAAAGCGTCTGCGGATCGCCGTCGATACCAAAGACGTAGGCTTCGCCTCGGCCGTTGGGGTCCCCGGCGATACGCTGGCTCATGCCGTTACTCACTTGTTCTGTGCCATACAGGTCGGTGGTCAGCACGTTATTGGTGTGCCCAGCAATGGCGCTGGCTGAGGCGATTGTCAGTGCGGTAGCGATACAAGCCAATGTCGGTTTAAACATGAGTTTATCCTCTTGATTAACAGGGCTCAGACAACAGCTAAACAACTGCCTGCAGGTATCAAACGGCGGCTGGGGGCATTTGGATGCATGGTGCGTCAATTTTTTGACAAAAGCCGCCCGAGGGCGGCTTTTGTCGGCGAGCGGGGGCTCAGTTGTGTGAGTGCAGCTCGGCGTTGAGCTCGATGGCGGACTTATTGGTCTTCACTTCGATGCGGCCATTTTGCGAGTTGCGGCGGAACAGTAAGTCCGGCTTGCCAGCCAGGGCACCGGCTTTGACGGTTTCCACTTCCTGGCCGTTTTCATCCAGCACCACCACTTTGGAGCCGCCGGTCACATAAAGGCCGGCTTCCACGGTGCAGCGGTCGCCAAGAGGAATGCCAAGGCCAGCGTTGGCGCCGATAAGGCAACCTTCGCCCACTGAAATAACAACGTTGTTGCCGCCGGACAGGGTGCCCATGGTGGAGCAGCCGCCGCCCAGATCCGAGCCATTGCCCACTACTACCCCAGCCGAGATGCGGCCTTCGACCATGCTGGTGCCGAGGGTGCCGGCGTTAAAGTTAACAAAACCCTCGTGCATGATGGTGGTGCCTTCGGCCAAATGCGCGCCCAGGCGTACCCGCGAGGCGTCGCCGATACGGATGCCGGCCGGCACCACGTAGTTGGTCATTTTCGGGAATTTGTCTACCGATTGCACGTCCAGTACCCGCCCTTCGGCCCGGGCCTTGAGCTGGCGCATCGGCAGCTCGCTAAGGGCAATGGCGCCCTCGTTGGTCCAGGCTACGTTGGGCAGCAGGCCAAACATGCCGGTGAGGTTGATGTCATGGGGTTTGACCAGGCGCTGGGACAACAGCTGCAGCTTCAAATACACCTCGGGGGTGGAGCTTGGCTGGGTGTCGTTTGCGAGGATGCACAGTACCAGCGGCTGGGCGGTGCCTTTGAGGGCGGCGCAAATGCCTTGCTGCTCGCTGTCGCCAGCCTTGGCAAAAGCGGCCGTTACCGCCTCAAGCTGGTCGGCAGAAAGGGCAATCGCCTCGTTGCCGCCTTGATAGCCCATGGCTGCGGCCAGGGCCTCGACAAGGGCCGCGCTCGGGGCCAGCACCGGTTTGCTGTAGAACACTTCCAACCAGTCACCGGCCGCACTGCGGGTGCCGATCCCCAGGCCCAGGCTAAAGTGATTACCGCTCATGAAAGTGTCTCCTGTGATTGTGCTTGGTGTCGGCCAGGGCCGATAAAACGGGGCGCCAAGGCGGCGCCGGGTTTGCAAAGATGCCAGCCACCGGCCCGGCCTGCAAGGGCCAAGGGGCGGCTGGGGTTTGATTATCCCTGGCTTGGCGCCAAGGCGCCGACCAGTGCGTCGCGCAATTGTTGCTGTTCGTCCCCGGTCAGGGCGTCGCCGTCGCCGGTAGTGAGGATAAAAAAGTCCTCGGCCCGCTCGCCGATGGTGGTGATCTTGGCCGCTTTAAGGGACACGTTGCAGCCAGCAAAAATTTGCCCCACCTGAGCCAGCAAACCGGGCCTGTCCAAGGCCACCAGCTCCATCAAGGTTTGTTTGCGGCTCGACGGCAGGAAGGTGACGTCCGTTGCCACGGTAAAGGGTTTTAGCTGGCGAGGCAGGGGCCGGCGGGAGGTCTCCGGCTTTTGGTTTTGCAGCAGGGCCTTTTCGATGGCGCGGCGGGTACCCTGCACCCTTGAGGGGCTTTCTACCGGGCTGCCGTCACGCTCCACTATCACCAGGGAGTCGAGGGCCCAGCCGTCTTTGCTGGTCATGACCTGGGCGTCGAAAATCGACAGGTTTTTACCGTCGAGAATGCTGGCGATGGTGGCAAAGAGGTAGGCCCGGTCGCGGGTATAGACAAAAAGCTCGGTGCCGCCCCGGGTGGTGTGTTTGGAGAGTTTTACCAGCGGTCCGTCACGGTGCTGGTGCTTGAGAATGGCCTCACTGTGCCAGGCGATTTGTTCGGGGGTGTGGCGCAGGAAGTAATCGGCCCTGAACCGGCGCCACAGCTCTTTGAGGCTGGCCGGGGTGATGGCCCTTTTGGCCAGCAGCCGGGCGCTTTGCTCTTTGGCTTCGCGGATGGCCGGGCGGATGTCGATGGGCTTTTCAAGGCCGCGGCGCAGCGCCTTTTGGGCGGCAAAATAAAGCTCGCGCAGCAATGACCCCTTCCAGTCATTCCAGAGTTTGTCGTTGGTGGCGCGGATATCGGCAACGGTTAGGCAGTAAAGATAATTAAGGTGCACTTCGTCGCGCACTAGAGCGGCAAACTGGCGGATGACCTCTGGGTCAGAGATATCCCGGCGCTGGGCGGTCACCGACATCACCAGGTGATGCTCCACCAGCCAGGCCACCAGCCGGGTCTCGATATCCGACAGGCCATGGAGCTGGCCAAAGGCGAGGGCGTCGGCGGCGCCGAGCTCGGAGTGATCGCCGCCCCGGCCCTTGGCGATGTCGTGAAAGAGCGCCGCCAGATACAACAGCTCCGGCTTACGCATTTGGCGCACCAGAAGGCTTGCCAGAGGGAACTCCGTGGCACGGTCCGGCAGCGAGAAATGGTAGGTGTTACGCACCACCTTGTAGGTGTGCTCATCGACGGTAAAGGCGTGGAACAAATCGAACTGCATCTGCCCAACGATATTGCCCCAGGCCGGCAGGTAGGCGGCCATGATGCCGTGGCGGTGCATCAGCTTAAAGGGCCGGCCCATGCCACGCGGGTGGCGGATAAGGCTCATAAAGCGTTCGCGGCAGAGGTGGTCTTCACAAAGGGGGGCGGTCAGCTCGCGCCGGGCGGCCCGCAGCGCCCGCAAGGTACCGGCGGCAATGCCGCTGAGGTTGGAGTCCCGGGCCAGGTGCAAAAACAAATCCAGCAAAAAGTGAGGGCGCTCAGCGAGTTTTTCCGGGGCGCTGCACACCAGCAGGTTGCCGCGAGCTTCAAAGAGGTCGTCCAGGCGCCGGCTCGGCGGATGCGGCTCTGGGCTTAGCTCCTCGGCCAGCACCTCGAGCAAAATGGAGTTGAGCTCGGTGACCCGGGTCAGGGTCTGGTAGACCTGCTGCATCATGGCTTCCACGGCCTGGCGGTTGTCCCCTTCAAAGCCCAGGCGCCGCGCCACTTCCGGTTGCAGGTCAAACAGCAATCTATCTTCACTGCGCCCGGCCACCAGGTGCAGGGCAAAACGCACCCGCCACAGTAAATCGCGGCAGGCTATCAACTCGTCCAGCTCGCCCTGTTCCAGCCAGCCGTGTTCGGCGAGGGTGGATAAGTCCTGGCGGTTGAGGTGGCGCAGCAGCACCCACACCACGGTTTGGATGTCCCTAAGCGCCCCGGGGTTACCTTTGAGGTTGGGCTCGAGGTTGTAGGCGGTGGAGTCGTAACGGGCGTGGCGAGCGATTTGCTCGTCGACCTTGGCTTTGAAAAACTCCGCCACCGGCCAGCAATGGGCCGGCGACATGCCCCGTTTCAAGGCATCGAACAGGGATTGCGAGCCACAAAGTAGCCGCGCTTCCAACAGGTTGGTGGCGATGGTGATGTCGTCTTTGGCCTTTTCCAGGCAATCTTCCAGGGTGCGGGCGGCGTGGCCCACTTCCAGGCGGGCATCCCAAAGCTCGGTGATGAACTGGCTGATGGCCTCCTGCTCCGGGGGGCTCAGTTCCTTTTCGGACAACACCAGCAAATCGACGTCGGAATAGGGGTGCAGCTCGCCGCGGCCGTAGCCGCCCACCGCGATCAGCGCTAGGCGTTTGTTATCCAGGCCCAAGGCTTGCCAGCGCTCCACCAACAGCCTGTCCATTACGGCGGCGCGCTCGTGGATGAGGGCGATGATGTCGGCGTCGGGGCTTTGCCGGGTCTTGAGGCTGTCGATATGGGCTTTTAGGCGTTCGCGAAGGGCCAGGGCGGCATTCATTCTGTTCTTCCGTCTATAAAAAAGCCCCATTCAAGGGGCTTGGCAATCAATGCTCGATAACGCGCGGCAGGTCGGTCTCTTCGTCCCTTAAGGTCAGGACTTCGACACCGTTGTCGGTTACCAGCAAAGTATGTTCCCACTGTGCCGACAGGCTGCGGTCCTTGGTGACCACGGTCCAATCATCTTTAAGCACTTTGCAGTGATATTTACCCACATTGACCATGGGTTCAATAGTCAGGCACATGCCAGCTTGCAGCGCCGGGCCAGTGCCGGGCTTGCCATAGTGCAGTACCTGGGGCTCTTCGTGGAATTCGCTGCCGATGCCGTGGCCGCAGTAATCCCGTACCACTGAGTAGTTATGCGCTTCCACGTGCTGTTGGATGGCGGCGCCAATGTCACCGAGCTGCACCCCGGGTTTGACCATCTTGATGCCAATTAACAGCGCTTCTCTTGCCACACGACTGACACGTTCACCCTGGATACTGGGTTTGCCGACGATAAACATCTTAGAGGTGTCGCCGTGGTAGCCGTCTTTGATGACGGTCACGTCGATGTTGATGATGTCGCCGTCTTTGAGGATTTTTTCCTCGTCGGGAATGCCGTGGCACACCACATGGTTGACCGAGGTACAAATGGACTTGGGAAACCCGTGGTAGTTGAGCGGCGCCGGAATGGCCTGTTGTTCATTGACAATGTAATCGTGGGCCAGGCGGTCCAATTGCTCGGTGCTTACCCCCGGTTTGACGTGGGGCGCCAGCATATCCAGCACCTCGGCCGCCAGTTTACCGGCAACGCGCATCTTGGCAATTTCATCAGCGGTTTTGATTTTGACAGTCATTCAACTACTCTTTTGGGCGCAAAAAGCACGCTCTGTCTTGGTTTCAGTCAGGGCTTTATGGTATAAAGCGCGCCGGCAATTTACAAACCGATTGCCGCAAACCTAAACCCACACACGTATCGGCACATGCGCCGGGGTGCCCGCAAGGGTCGGATGCATGGGATACGTGGAGGCCTAACCCCAATTTTGGAGACAAAAAATGTCCAAAGTTTCTATGCGCGACATGCTGCAAGCCGGTGTTCACTTCGGTCACCAAACCCGTTTCTGGAACCCCAAGATGAAGCCTTTCATCTTCGGCGCCCGTAACAAAGTGCACATCATCAACCTCGAGCAAACTCTGCCGATGTTCCATGATGCCCTGAACTACCTGTCCTCCGTGGCCGGTAAGAAAGGCAAAATCCTGTTTGTAGGCACCAAGCGCGCCGCCAGCGAAGCCGTTAAAGAAGCGGCCAACAGCTGTGGTCAATACTACGTAAACCACCGCTGGCTTGGCGGTATGCTGACCAACTGGAAAACCGTTCGTCAGTCCATCAAGCGTCTGAAAGACCTGGAAACCCAGTCTCAAGACGGCACCTTCGAAAAGCTGACCAAGAAAGAAGCGCTGGATCTGACCCGCGAAATGGAAAAGCTTGAGAAGTCTCTGGGCGGTATCAAAGACATGGGCGGCCTGCCTGACGTGCTGTTCGTGATCGACGCCGACCACGAGCACATCGCCATCAAGGAAGCCAACAACCTGGGTATCCCGGTTGTGTCCATCGTTGATACCAACTCCAACCCGGACGGTGTTGACTATGTGGTTCCCGGCAACGACGACGCCATCCGCGCCATCCAACTGTACGTTGGTGCCGTGGCTGCAACTGTGAACGATGCCAAAGGCGCCGCTCCTATTGCTGAAAGCGAGTTCGTAGAGGCTGCCGAGTAAGGCATCGGTCTCACCCTTGATTGACCATCGAGGATTGATTGGTTGACAGGGGCCCCAAAGGCCCCTGTTTTTTGGCAAGTAAAACCGAGGAATTTCACATGGCAATTACTGCTGCCCTGGTAAAAGAACTGCGTGACCGCACCGCTGCGGGCATGATGGATTGTAAAAAAGCCCTGACCGAGACCAACGGTGACATCGAAGCCGCCATCGAGCTGATGCGCAAAAACGGTCAGGCCAAGGCTGCCAAGAAAGCCGGCCGTATCGCCGCTGAAGGCACCATCGTTATCGCTTCTGAAGGCACCAAAGCTGCCATCCTGGAAGTGAACTGCGAAACCGACTTCGTCGCCAAGGACGCTTCCTTCCTGGCGCTGGCCAAAGCCGCTGCCGATGCCGCCCTGGCCAACAGCATCACCGACATCGAAACTCTGGGTAACACCGAAGTTAACGGTGAGACTCTGGACACCACCCGCCTGAACCTGATCGCCAAAATCGGTGAGAACATGAGCTTCCGTCGTGTGACCATCGTTGAAGGTGCTAACTTGGGCGTGTACAACCACGGCAGCCGTATCGGCGTTGTGGTTAGCCTGACCGGCGGCAGCGAAGAGCTGGCCAAAGACGTGGCCATGCACGTGGCTGCTTCCAAGCCTGAGTTCGTCAAGCCTGAAGACGTGTCTGCTGAAGTGGTTGCCAAAGAGCGCGAAATCCAAATCGATATCGCTGTTCAATCCGGCAAGCCCCAAGAAATCGCCGAGAAGATGGTTGAAGGCCGCATGAAGAAATTCACCGGTGAGATCTCTCTGACCGGTCAGCCTTTCGTTAAAGATCCTTCCGTGTCCGTAGGTGACCTGCTCAAGGCCGCCGGCGCCGACGCCAACAGCTTCGTACGTTTCGAAGTGGGTGAAGGTATCGAGAAAGAAGTGGTCGACTTCGCTACCGAAGTGGCCCAGCAAGCTGCCGCCGCTGCGGCTGCCGCAGCTGCCAAGCAGTAAGAAGTACAGAGGCCGGCTTGCCGGCCTCCTTTTTATCCGGGCCGTGGCTCAGTGCCGCGGTCGATTTGTGTCTGCAAGGTGAGAAAGGATCATGAGCACCAGTTCCAAGCCCCAATACCGCCGCATCCTGCTGAAACTCTCCGGTGAAGCCCTGATGGGAGAAGAAGGTTTCGGCATCGACCCGAAAGTTCTTGACCGTATGGCCACCGAAATCAAAGAGCTGATTGAACTGGGCGTCCAAGTGGGCCTGGTGATTGGCGGCGGCAACCTGTTCCGTGGCGAAGGCCTGGCACGGGCCGGTATGAACCGGGTCGTGGGTGACCACATGGGTATGCTGGCCACCGTGATGAACGGCCTGGCCATGCGCGACGCCCTGCACCGTGCTTATGTGAATGCCAAGCTGATGAGCGCCATTGACCTCAAAGGGGTCTGCGACAGCTACAACTGGGCCGATGCCATCGGTATGCTGCGCGACGGCAAAGTGGTGATCTTCTCTGCCGGTACCGGCAATCCCTTCTTCACCACCGATTCCGCTGCCTGTCTGCGCGGTATTGAAATCGAAGCTGACTGCGTGCTTAAAGCCACCAAGGTCGATGGCGTATATTCTGCCGACCCGGTAAAACATCCTGACGCAGTGAAGTATGATAAGTTGACCTACGCGCAAGTGCTGGACCAGGAACTGAAAGTGATGGACCTTGCTGCCTTCACCCTGGCTCGCGATCACAGCATGCCGATCCGCGTATTTAACATGAACAAACCTGGGGCCCTGAAAGCCGTGGCCATGGGCGAGCCGGAAGGCACCCTGATTAGCCACCAGGCCTGATAAGAAGAGGACGTCAATCCGTGATCAACGAGATTAAAGCCGACGCCAAAGAGCGTATGGAAAAAACGCTGGAAGCGACCAAGAGCCAGATGGCCAAGGTGCGCACCGGCCGGGCCCACCCGAGCCTGCTGGACACCATCCGTGTCGATTACTACGGCTCGGCCACGCCCCTCAAGCAGGTTGCCAACATCACCGCTGAAGACGCCCGCACCCTGGCGGTAACGGTGTTTGACCGCAACATGATCCAGGCCATTGAAAAGGCCATCATGATGTCCGATCTGGGCCTGAACCCGTCTTCTGCCGGCACCACCATCCGCATCCCGCTGCCGCCGCTCACCGAAGAGCGCCGCAAGGATCTGGTCAAGCTGGTACGGGCCGAAGCCGAAAACGGCCGTGTTGCCATCCGCAACGTGCGCCGCGATGCCAACAGCGACATCAAATCCCTGCTCAAAGACAAGGAGATCTCCGAGGACGACGACCGTCGTGCCCAGGAAGACATCCAGAAATTGACTGACGCTTTTGTGAAGCAGGTCGATGAAGTCCTGGCCGCTAAAGAAACCGAGTTAATGGAATTCTAAGGCCTGATCGGGTAAGGTTTTGACGCCGCATGGCCCTGCTGTGCGGCGTTTGTTTATTTAGGAACCAAGGTAACCCATCAATGACCCAGAGTCCCGCCACCGAAGCAGTAGTCGGCAAGGTCAGTCCCCGCCATATCGCCATCATCATGGATGGCAACGGGCGTTGGGCTCAAAGCCGTGGCAAGGCCAGGATCATGGGCCACAAACAGGGTGTAGAAGCGGTCCGGGAAACGGTGCGCTGCGCCACCCGCCTGGGGGTTGAGTCCTTGACCCTGTTTGCCTTTTCCTCCGAGAACTGGCGGCGCCCCGAAGAAGAAGTCAATTTCCTGATGGAGCTGTTCTTGCTGGTGTTGGGCCGGGAAGTGAAAAAGCTCCATAAGAACAACATCAAGCTCAATATCATCGGCGATTGCAGCGCCTTCTCAGAACGCCTGAAAAAGAAAATCGGCGAAGCCCAGGCGCTTACCGCCGGCAACACCGGTTTGGTGCTGAATGTAGCGGCCAATTACGGCGGCTGTTGGGATATTACCCACGCCGCCCAGCAGCTGGCCGAGCAGGTGGCCAGAGGCGAGCTGCAAAGCAGCGACATCACTGAGTCGTTATTTGCCCAGCAGCTGAGCCTAAGCGAGCAGCCGCCGGTGGATTTGATGATCCGCACCGGTGGTGACCATCGCATTTCCAATTTCCTGCTTTGGCAGCTGGCCTATGCTGAGCTGTACTTTACCGACACCCTCTGGCCTGACTTTGGGGAGCAGGCGTTTTCAGAGGCAGTGGCCGTCTTTTTGAGCCGGGAACGCCGTTTTGGCTACACCGGCGCCCAGGTCAGGGCCTGGATGAACGATTCAAAATAAGGATAACGATTTTGCTAAAGCAAAGGATCTTGACCGCTTTACTCTTGCTGCCGTTGGCTCTGTTGGTGATTTTTTGGTTGCCTATCAATGCCTTTGGCTGGGTTGCCGCCGTGCTGGTGGCGCTGGGTGCCTGGGAATGGGCGCCGCTGGCAGGCCTTAAGGGCCGCTTTTATCAAGTGCTGCTGGCCCTTATCGCCTTTGCCGTACTGGCCCTGGTGCAATACGTGGTGCCGGTTTCCAGTGTTTGGGCCTTTGGCCAACCGGCCGGCTTTTACAGCCTGATGGTGCTGCTGGCCGGGTTCTGGTGGACGGTGGCGGCGGTGCTTATCACCCAATACCCTGAGCCCAAACGTTTTTGGCAGCAAAACAAACGCTGGCGCATCCTCTTTGGCGCCCTGACTTTGCTGCCCACCTGGACCGGGCTGATGGTGCTGCGTGATTGGCGCCACGACACCGACCCGCTGCTGGGTGCCTGGGCCATCCTGTTTGTACTGCTGCTGGTGTGGGCTGCCGACACCGGCGCCTATTTTGCCGGCCGCGCCTTTGGCAAGAACAAACTCTCCCCTCGGGTTAGCCCCAATAAGTCCATCGAAGGCGCCATGGGCGGCCTGGCTCTGGCCATGGTTATTTGCGCCATCTTTGTTTACCTGCGCCCGGTGACCATCTCGCCAAGCGCCATGGTGGTGGCCAGCCTGCTGACGGTATTGGCCTCTATCCTCGGGGACTTGAGCGAGTCCATGTTCAAGCGCGAAGCCGGTATCAAGGACTCGGGCTCCATCCTGCCGGGCCACGGCGGCATTCTTGACCGTATCGACTCCATCACCGCCGCGGTGCCGGTGTTTGTACTGGTGATGCTGGCCATGGGGGTTTGATGCAAGGCATCGTTGTACTGGGCGCCACCGGCTCCATTGGCGACTCGACCCTGGATGTGGTGGCCCGGCATCCGGATAAATACCGGGTGGTGGCGCTTTCTGCCCACTCCAATGCCGAGAAGCTGCTGGCCCTTTGCCTGCAATTTAAGCCAAGCCAGGCGGTGCTGGTAGACGACGCCAAAGCGGCCTGGCTTGCTGGCGAGCTAAAGGCTGCCGGCGCCAACACCGAACTGCTGACCGGCGCAGATGCCCTTTGCGAAGTAGCGGCGCACCCTGAGGCGCGCCAGGTGATGGCGGCCATAGTCGGCGCGGCGGGGCTGCTGCCGACTTTAGCGGCGGTCAAGGCTGGCAAAAGGGTACTGCTGGCCAACAAAGAAGCGCTGGTGATGTCCGGCGAGCTTTTTATGGCGGCGGTCAAGGAACACGGCGCCGAGCTGCTGCCCATCGATTCTGAACACAACGCCATCTTCCAATCCCTGCCTTATGCCTGCCAGAAAGGGGAAGGCTATGGCCAGCACGGGGTGACGCAAATCCTTTTGACCGGCTCCGGCGGCCCCTTTCGCACCCGCGAACTGGCGAGCTTTGCTGCCATTACCCCGGCCGAGGCCGTTGCCCACCCCAACTGGTCCATGGGCCAGAAAATTTCGGTGGATTCCGCCACCATGATGAATAAGGGCCTGGAGTTTATCGAAGCGCGCTGGCTGTTCGATTGCGCCATCGATGACATTCAGGTGGTGCTGCACCCGCAAAGTATCATCCATTCCATGGTGCGTTACAGCGATGGCTCGGTGCTGGCCCAAATGGGTAACCCTGACATGCGCACCCCTATCGCCCATGCCATGGCTTACCCGCAGCGCATCGACGCCGGGGTAGCGCCGCTGGATTTTTTCAGCCTGGGCCAATTCAGCTTTGACTGCCCCGATGCCGCCCGCTATCCCTGCCTCTATCTGGCCATGGACGCTTGCCGGGCCGGGCAGGGTGCAACCACGGTCTTGAACGCCGCCAACGAAGTGGCGGTGGCGGCCTTTTTGGCCGGGCAGTTGCCCTTTACCGGCATCGCCAAAACCGTTGAGCAGGCCCTTGGCCGCTTTGCCGGCGAGACAGCCAGCGACTTAGCCGGTATTCTGGCTCTGGACCATGAAAGCCGCCTTTACCTGAGATCGCTCCTGCCATGCTGACCCTGCTGTGGAACCTGTTTTTCTTCATCCTTGCCCTTGGCATCTTGGTGACCATCCATGAGTTTGGCCACTTCTGGGTGGCTCGGCGCTGTGGCGTCAAGGTGGAGCGGTTTTCCATCGGTTTTGGCCCGGCACTGTGGAAAAAAGTGGCAAGTGACGGTGTGGAATACGTAGTCGCTGCCATTCCCTTGGGCGGTTACGTCAAAATGCTCGACGAGCGGGTGGCCGAAGTGGCGCCCGAAGAGCGGCACTTGGCTTTTAACAATAAATCCCTTAAAGCCCGCACGGCCATTGTGGCTGCTGGCCCTGCCGCCAATATCCTGTTCGCCATTTTGGTGTACTGGCTGATGTGGATGGTGGGTCTGCCGGCCATCAAGCCGGTGATTGGCGATGTGCTGCCCGGCTCTATTGCCGCCGAGGCCCGGTTGCCGGTAGGCGGCGAGATAACAGCCGTTGGCGGCCAGCAGACCCGTAGCTGGGACGAGGTTAACCTGGCCTTTGTGGCCCATATTGGCGACAAGGCCATTGACCTGACCGTGGCCGATAAGCGCGGCATCAGCCGCCAGCTGACCCTCGATACCCGCCAGTGGCACTTTGACCCAGACAAGCAAAGCAGCCTGCAAAGCCTCGGCATCAAGGCCTTTAGCCCCCGCTTCCAGGTGGTGGTGGATAAGCTGGTGCCAGGGGGCGCGGCCGCCAAGGCCGGGCTCAAGCCTGGTGACCGTATCGTAGCCCTTGAAGGGCAGGGAGATGTGGACTGGGAAGCCTTTTCCAAGGCGGTTCAACAAGGCCCGGGTAAAGCATTAGTATTCGATATTGAACGAGACGGTGAACGAATGGCTATCACCGTGGTCCCAGATGAGCGAGATGGCCAAGGTTATGTCGGCCTTTATCCCAAGGCGCCCAAGTGGCCCGAGGGCTTGCTGACCAAACTGCGTTTTGGCCCTGTGGACGCCATGGCTGAGGGGGCAAAATCAGCCTGGCAGATGGTCAGCCTGACAGTGTCGACCCTGGTCAAATTGATAACCGGAGAATTGTCACTGACGAATCTGTCCGGCCCGGTAGCCATAGCGCAGGGGGCGGGCATTTCAGCCGAGATCGGCTTCGCACATTTTCTTCAGTTTTTAGGGCTTATCAGTGTTAATCTGGGCATCATTAACTTGCTGCCTTTACCTGTTCTGGATGGAGGACATTTGATGTTCTTCTTCCTTGAAGCAGTGCGCAAAAAGCCCCTGTCGGAGAAAGCCCAGGAAGTGGGTTTTCGGATAGGTGCGGCCTTGCTGTTGATGCTGATGGGTATTGCCATATTTAACGACCTCGCAAGGTTATAGCGGGGCAAGGACGGATAAATAAAATCAATGAGAGCCGTGCAATCATTGCTGTGCGCCTCCGTACTGGCGGCCGTTTCTGTGCCCAGCCAGGCGATGGATGCCTTTAAAGTTAACGATATTCGTATTGATGGCCTGCAGCGCGTGGCGTTGTCTGCTGCCCTTACTTATGTTCCGGTCAGAAAAGGTGACGTAGTCGACCAGGCGCGTGTCGCCCAGTTGATCCGCTCCCTCTACAGCTCCACCCATTTCGAAAACATCGAAGTGCTGCGTGATGGCAATACCTTGGTGATCAAGGTCAAAGAGCGTCCCACCATCAGCTCCATCGAGTTCAGTGGTAACAAGGACATCAAGGAAGAACAGCTTAAGCAGAGTTTGGAAGACTCCGACGTGAAAGTCGGCGAGCCTCTTGACCGCACCATGCTTACCCAGATTGAAAAAGGTCTGGTGGATTTTTACTACTCGGTTGGTAAGTACGACGCTTCGGTCAAGGCTCAGGTCACTGCACTGCCTCGCAACCGGGTTGGTCTGAAGTTTATCTTCAAGGAAGGTAAAGCGGCCGATATTCAGCAGATCAACATCGTTGGTAACAAGGTGTTCTCCAACCAGGAGCTGCTGGACCAGTTTGAGCTGAAAGACAAGCTCGCTTGGTGGCAGGTGTTCTCCGAAAAACGCTACCAGAAGCAAAAGCTGGAGTCGGACTTGGAGACCCTCAAGTCCTACTACTTGGACCGCGGCTACCTCAAATTCAACGTGGACTCCACCCAGGTGTCCATGAGCCCCGATCGCACCGGTATTTATGTCACTGTAAACGTCACTGAAGGGGACGTTTACAAGATCAAAGAGGTCAAGCTGGTCGGTAACCTGCTGGACAAAAAAGAACTGTTGGAAAAGTTGGTGCCGATTAAGCCCGGCTCCACCTACAGCGGCGCCGAAGTGACCTTCACCGAAGACATGCTGGCCAAGTTTCTGGGCCGGTTTGGTTACGCTTATCCCAAGGTCACCACTTATCCTGAAGTGGATACCAAGACCAAGGAAGTGACCCTCAATATCAATGTGGATCCGGGCGCCCGCATCTACGTGCATCGGGTCAACTTCGAAGGCAATGAAACCACGTCTGACGAAGTACTGCGCCGCGAAGTGCGCCAGATGGAAGGCACCTGGCTGTCCAACAGCTTGGTTGAGCTGTCAAAGGACCGCCTGAACCGTCTCGGTTACTTTGAAACCGTTGATAACACTACCGATCGACTGACCGATCAGCCCGATCAGGCTGACGTTAACTTCAAGGTGAAAGAGCAGCCCTCCGGCTCCTTGAATGCTGGTATTGGTTACGGTTCTTATGGTGGTTTGTCACTGACGGCCGGTATTACCCAGAATAACTGGCTGGGTACCGGTAAGACCGTGGGTATCAACAGCTCCACCAACCGTTACCAGAAGCAAATCAGCCTGAGCTACCTCGATCCTTATTTCACCATCGATGCGGTGAGCTTGGGCGGGCGTCTTTACTACACCAAAGTCGACTACGGTAGCGCTTATCTGGAAGCCTATGACCAGAGCTCATGGGGGGTTAACACTAACCTGGGCTTCCCGGTCAACGAATACAACCGCCTGACCTTCGGTGTCGGTTATAAGAACTCCAAGCTGAGTTCCATCGGTTCCTACGAGCAGGCGCTGCAGTTCTACAACGTTTATTCCGACCAGAATATTCTCGATGGCCGTATCCATTACGACCAGTACGAGCTGACTGCCGGTTGGAACCGCCGCACTCTGAACCGCGGGACCTTCCCTACCGCCGGCTCTAGCCAGAGCCTGGGTGTGGAAGTCACCACCCCCAACTCGGATCTGAAGTTCTATAAGTTGAGCTTCAATGCCAACAACTATTTCCCGCTGGACCGCGAGCAAAACTGGGTATTCTCAACCAGCCTGGATCTGGGCTATGGCCAGGGGTATGGCAAGGTCAACGGAAACGATACCGTGCTGCCATTCTGGGAAGACTATTACGCCGGTGGTAGCCGCACCTTGCGGGGCTTCGAGTCTAACTCCGTTGGTGGTCGAGCCATCTATCGCCGTAAAACCGGCCTTGATGGTAATGTCACCAGCACGACTCCTTTCTTGCCTTCTTCGGAAGACCAGATCTATGTCAGCGGCTCGCTGGGCGGTAATGCTAAGGCTGTGGCGACCTTTGAGCTGATCACCCCGACCCCCTTCCTCGACGAGGCCTATAAGCACTCGGTGCGGACCTCGGTGTTTGTGGATGTGGGTAACGTCTGGGATACCGAGTTTGACTACAGCAAGTACAAGGATCTGGCCTTGCAGTCCGGTAGCCGCGAGTTTTACGACTACAGCGACCCCGGTGCCTACCGCGCCTCTTATGGTCTGAGCCTGCAGTGGCTGTCCCCCATGGGCCCCATGGTGTTCAGCTTTGCTCGCCCCATTAAAAAGCAGCCTGGTGATAGCACCGAGTTCTTCTCATTCAACATCGGCACCACCTTCTAAGGCAGGCTATGGGACAGTTTCATATTGGCGTAACCAAAGCCGACCTTAACGGTGCAACCCTGGCCATAGTGCCAGGGGACCCGGCCCGGGTAGAGCGTATTGCCAAGTACCTTGAGGAGCCCAGGTTCCTCGCCGCTCAGCGTGAGTTTACCCTGTGGGGTGGCAAAATAGCCGGGCAAAGCGTGGTGGTGTGCTCCACCGGTATCGGCGGCCCTTCTACGTCCATTGCCGTGGAAGAGCTGGCGCAACTGGGGGTTCGCACCTTTCTGCGCATTGGTACCACCGGTGCCATTCAGCCGGAGATTACGGTAGGGTCCATTATCGTGACTACCGGCTCGGTGCGCCTCGATGGTGCCAGCCAGCATTTTGCGCCGCTGGAATTCCCGGCGGTGGCTAATTTCGATTGTACCGAGGCGCTGGTTAATGCGGCTCGGTCCTTGGGCGTTAAGCCCGTGGTAGGGGTGACGGCGTCGTCCGACACCTTTTATCCCGGCCAGGAGCGGTATGACACCTTTTCTGGCCGGGTTGTTCAGCGCTTCCAGGGTTCACTCAAGGAGTGGCAAGCCATGGGCGTGCTGAACTATGAGATGGAGTCGGCCACGCTTCTGACCATGTGCGCCAGCCAAGGATTGAAAGCTGGTTGTGTGGCGGGAGTGGTGGTAAACCGAACCCAGCAAGAGATCCCCGATGAGTCTTTGATGGCCAATACCGAGGCCCAGGCGATTCAGGTGGTGCTGGGTGCTGCCAAGCAGTTGCTTGTATCTGAACAATAAGGAGAGAACCTTGAAGAAGTCATTGATTGGTGCCGTTCTGGCCATGGGTCTGACTGCTGCCGTGGCAGCGCCGGCTTCTGCCGAAACCCGCATTGCTGTTATCGATATGGCCAAGATTTTCCAGTCTCTGCCCCAGCGTCAGCAGGTTGAAGACAAGCTGAAAAAAGAGTTCAGCGACCGTATCGAAGAAGTGCGCAAGCTTGAAACCCAGATGCAGAGCATCCAGGAGCAAGCCCGTCGTGATGCTTCCATCATGACCGACACCCAAAAAACCGATCTGTCCCGCAAGATGGAACAGCTCGATGCCGATTACAAACTGAAGCGTAAAGCGCTGGACGAAGACATGCGTGCTCGCCAGGGTGAAGAGCGCAACAAGCTGCTCGCTTCCATCGAAGACGCGGTAACCAAAGTGGCCAAAGGCAAGTACGACGTCGTACTGCAAAGCGGCGCTGTGGCCTACATCTCCAACGATGTGGACATCTCCGACAAAGTTATCGCTCAGGTTTCCAAAGGTAAGTGATCCATGGCATATAGCCTGGCCAAATTGGCCGAGCTGGTAGGCGCCACGGTAGTTGGGGACGGCAATCTGGAAGTATCCCGGGTTGCCACCCTTGAAAGCGCAGGCCAAGGCCAGGTCGCGTTCCTGGCCAACAGCAAATACCGCAAGCATCTGGAGCAAACCCAGGCGTCGGCGGTGATCCTATCCGAGGCGGACTTGCCCTTTTGCAAGTCCGCCGCTTTGGTTATGAAGAACCCCTATCTTGGCTTTGCCAAGGTGGCGCAGCTGCTGGACAGCACCCCGGCTCCAGCCGAGGGCATTCATCCTAGTGCCGTAATTAGCCCTGGCGCCGTCATTGAAGACGGAGTCAGCATCGGTGCCAATACCGTTATCGAAGACGACGCCTTTATCGGTGCCGGCAGCGCCATTGGCCCCAACGGTTTTGTGGGTAAACACAGCCGTATTGGTGCGCGGTGTATTATCTGGTCCAACGTGGCCATTTATCACGGCGTTACCCTGGGCGATGAGTGCAAGGTCCATGCAGGAGTGGTGATTGGCGCCGACGGTTTCGGCTATGCCAATGACAAAGGCAAGTGGGAGCCCATTCCCCAGACCGGCGGTGTACGCATTGGCAACCGCGTCGAAATAGGGGCAGGCACCACCATTGACCGGGGCGCCCTTGACGACACCATCATCGAAGACAACGTCATTATCGACAACCAGGTACAGATCGCGCACAACGTGGTGATCGGTACCGGCAGCGCTGTTGCGGGCACAACCGTCTTTGCGGGCTCGGTGACAGTGGGAAAATATTGTATCATTGGCGGCGCCTGTGCCATTGCCGGGCATTTGAGCATTGCCGATGGCACCACCATCACCGGTATGTCTATGGTTACCAAGGCTATTACCGAGCCTGGAGTCTATAGCTCCGGTACGCCCGCCCAACCCAATCGCGAATGGCGTAAAAGTGCAGCAAGGTTCCGCCAATTGGACGACATGCACAGGCGGCTCAAAAGCCTGGAAGAGAAGCTGGCCGCCCTCGGTGGCGATGCTGGCGAATAATATTTAGCGGACGACATCCAACATGACTGAAATGAATACCATGGACATCCTTGAGGTGCTGGACCATTTGCCACACCGTTATCCTTTCCTGCTGGTGGATAAGGTGCTGGACTATACCCTTGGAGAGCGCCTGGTAGCGCAGAAAAACGTCACCATCAACGAGCCGTTCTTCCAGGGGCACTTTCCCCAGAAGCCGGTTATGCCTGGGGTGTTGATCCTCGAAGCCATGGCTCAGGCCACCGGCATCCTGGCCTTTAAAACGGCCAATCAGAAGCCCACCGACGGTGTGCTCTACTATTTTGCCGGCATCGACAACGCCCGTTTCAAGCAGCCTGTGGTACCGGGTGATACGCTGATCTTTGAAGTTGAAATCGTCAAACTCAAAGCGGGCATCGGCAAGTTCCACTGCAAGGCCCTGGTTGATGGCAACCTGGTCTGTGAAGCCGACCTGATGTGCGCCAAACGCGAGATCTGATTGTGATCGACCCTCAAGCCTTCGTACATCCCGACGCCAAGCTTGGCAATAACGTCAAAGTCGGCCCCTGGACATACATCGGTGCGGACGTAGAGATCGGTGACGACACCGAGATCATGTCCCACGTGGTGATCAAGGGCCCCACCGTTATTGGCAAGCGTAACCGCATCTTCCAATTCGCCTCGGTAGGCGAAGAATGCCAGGACAAAAAATACCAGGGTGAGCCTACCCGGCTGGTGATTGGCGATGACAACATCATCCGCGAATCGGTCACCATTCACCGTGGCACAGTCCAAGACCAGGGCCTGACAGCCATCGGCAGCAACTGCCTGCTGATGGCCTATGTGCACGTGGCTCACGACTGCATCATCGGCGACAACGTGATCATGGCCAACTACTCGGCCCTGGCTGGTCACGCCCATGTAGGCGACTGGGCCATCCTTGGCGGCCAGAGCGGTATCCACCAGTTCTGCCGGGTCGGCGCCCACGCCTTTGTAGGAGCCTGCGCCCTGGTGGTACAAGACGTACCGCCTTTTGTCACCTGCGCCGGCATGCGCGCCGAGCCCTTCGGCATTAACTTCGAAGGCCTCAAGCGCCGCGGCTTTTCCAAAGACAGCCTGCAGGCCCTTCGCAAGGCCTACAAGGCGCTTTATCGTCAGAACCTGACGCTGGAGCAAGCCAAGGAAGAGCTGGCCAAGCTGGCGGCCGACGAGCCAGCCGTTGCCCAGATGCTCAGTTTTATCGACAAGTCCGAACGCGGCATCATTCGCTGAGGTGATCATGTCCAGACCATTACGGGTGGGCATGATCGCAGGCGAGGCCTCCGGCGACCTGCTGGGGGCCGATCTCATGGCTTCCTTGCAGGCCCAACATCCCGACATTCAGTTCTATGGCATCGGCGGCCCGCGCATGCAGGCCCTGGGCTTTAACAGCCTTTTTGACATGGAAGAGCTGTCGGTGATGGGGCTGGTGGAGGTGTTAAAACACCTGCCGCGCCTGCTGCATATCCGCAAACATATCGTCCGCCATTTCATCGACAACCCGCCCGATGTGTTCATCGGTATCGATGCCCCTGACTTCAACCTGGGTGTTGAAAAGCGCCTCAAGGACAAAGGCATCACGACGGTGCATTACGTCAGCCCCTCGGTGTGGGCTTGGCGCGAAAAGCGGGTGTTCAAGGTCAAGGCCGCCACCGATCTGGTGCTGGCCTTGCTGCCCTTTGAAAAGGCTTTTTACGACCGTTACCAGCATCCTTGCGTATTTGTCGGCCACCCCCTTGCCGACCGCATGCCGCTGGATGTAAACGTGCCTGCTGCCTGGGCCGAGCTGGGCCTTGCCGAGCAGCACCCGACGCTCGCCATTTTGCCGGGCTCTCGGGGCGGTGAAGTGGCCCGCATGGCGCCGCTCTTTAAAGAAGCGGCGCTAAAGCTCAAGGCCGACAACCCGGCGCTGCACTTTTTGGTGCCGGCGGCCAACGCCAAACGCCGCGAGCAAATCGAAGCCGCCTTTAGCGATGTGGCCGATGTCACTGTGGTGGACGGCAAGGGCAGGGAAGTGATGGCCGCCAGCGACGCTGTCTTGCTCGCCTCTGGCACCGCCACCCTGGAAGCCATGCTGGCTAAAAAGCCGATGGTGGTGGCTTATCAGGTGCACCCCTTTACCTATTGGCTGGCCAAAAGGCTGGTGCGCGTTAAACGCTTTAGCCTGCCTAACCTCCTGGCCGACGCCGACTGGGTGCCAGAGCTTATCCAGGACGACGCTACTTCGGACGCCATCTTTGCTGCCGTCAAAGGGGCTCTTGGCGAAGAACAGCAGGCCAACCCGGCGCGTTTTCGTGCCCTTCATGAGCGTATTCGCCAAAACGCCTCAGAGCAGGCGGCCAAGGCGGTATTGGAGTTGTTATGTTGATTGCCGGTGTCGATGAAGTGGGCCGCGGCCCACTGGTAGGAGACGTGGTCACCGCCGCGGTGATTTTAGACCCGGCCAACCCCATCGAAGGCCTGACCGATTCCAAGAAACTCAGTGCCAAGCGCCGCGAGGCCCTGGCGGTAGAAATTCGCGAAAAAGCCCTGGCCTGGTGCGTGGCAAGGGCCAGCGCCGCTGAAATCGACAGCATTAACATCTTCCAGGCCACCATGCTGGCCATGAGCCGGGCCGTGGAAGGCCTGAGCCTGGTGCCCAGTGAAGCCCTGATTGACGGTAACAAAGTGCCCAAGCTCGCTATGCCAGCCCGGGCCATCGTCAAGGGTGATGCGCTAGAGCCTGCCATTGGCGCCGCTAGTATTCTGGCCAAAGTGGCCCGCGACGCCGAGATGGTTGAACTGCACCAGCGCTACCCCCACTATGGCTTTGACAAGCACAAGGGCTATCCCACCGCCGAGCACCTAGCAAAGCTCGCCGAGTATGGCCCTATCGACGAACACAGACGCAGTTTCAAACCGGTGCGCCTGGCACTGGGAATAGAGTCATGAGCACACCGAGCTTTATCCATCTTCGGGTTCATTCCGATTTCTCCATGGTCGACGGGGTGGCCAAGGTCGGCCCCATCGTCAAGCAGGCCGGCGAAATGGGCTTTCCGGCCCTGGCCATCACCGACCAGGGCAACCTGTGCGGCCTGGTGCGCTTTTACGGCTCGGCCCACGGCGCCGGCATCAAGCCCATTGTCGGGGCCGATTTGTGGCTGCAAAGCGGCCCCATGGAAGATCAGCTCTATCGCCTGACCGTATTGTGCCAAGACAACACCGGTTACCAGAATCTCACCATGCTCATTTCCAAGTCCTACCTGCGCGGCCATGTGCAGGGCCGCCCGGTGGTGGACAGGGAGTGGCTGGCCCATCACAGCGAAGGGCTTATCCTGCTGTCTGGCGCCAAGGAAGGGGATGTGGGCATTGGCCTTTTGAAGGGCAATAACGTGCTGGTGGACGAAGCGGTGGCTTTTTACCAGCAGCATTTTCCCAGCCGCTATTACCTGGAGCTTATCCGCACCGGCCGCAGCGACGAGGAAAACTACCTGCATTACGCGGTGGCGCTGGCCCAGCAGCAGGGCTTGCCGGTGGTAGCGACCAACGAAGTGGTTATTCTCAAAAAGGACGACTTCGACGCCCACGAGACCCGGGTGGCCATTCGCGATGGCTACGTGCTGGCCGACCCCAATCGCCCCAAACGCTACAGCAGCGAGCAGTATTTGAAATCCGCCGAGGAAATGGCAGAGCTGTTCTCTGATATTCCCTCGGCCCTTGAAAATACCGTGGAGATTGCCAAGCGCTGTAACGTCACCATCCGCCTGGGCGAATACTTCCTGCCCAACTTCCCGACTGGCGATCTGAGCATCGAGGACTTCTTGGTCAAGGTGTCCGAGAAGGGCCTTGAGGAGCGTCTCCAGTTCCTGTTCCCCGATGAAACAGTGCGGGCCGAGCGGCGCGGCGAATACGACGAGCGCCTGAAAATCGAGCTCGGCGTAATCAACCAGATGGGTTTTCCCGGCTACTTCCTTATCGTGATGGAGTTTATCCAGTGGTCCAAGGATAACGATATCCCGGTAGGGCCGGGGCGCGGCTCGGGCGCCGGCTCCCTGGTGGCTTACGCCCTTAAAATTACTGATCTGGACCCGCTGGAATTTGATCTGCTGTTCGAGCGGTTTTTGAACCCCGAGCGGGTGTCCATGCCCGACTTTGACGTCGACTTTTGCATGGACAAACGGGACCAGGTGATTGACCACGTCGCCGAGCTTTACGGCCGCGACGCGGTATCGCAGATCATCACTTTCGGTACCATGGCCGCCAAGGCGGTGGTGCGGGATGTGGGCCGGGTCATGGGCCATCCCTACGGTTTTGTGGACCGTATCTCCAAGCTCATTCCCGGCGACCCGGGCATGACCCTTAAAAAGGCCTTCGAGGAAGAGCCGCGCCTGCAAGAGGTTTACGACGCCGACGAAGAAGTGCGCGCCGTCATCGACATGGCCCGCAAGCTCGAGGGGGTGACCCGTAACGCCGGTAAGCACGCCGGGGGCGTGGTTATCGCGCCTACCACCATCACCGACTTTGCGCCCATTTATTGCGATGATCAGGGCCACAACCCGGTTACCCAGTTCGACAAAAACGACGTGGAATACGCCGGGCTGGTTAAATTCGACTTCCTGGGCCTAAGAACCCTCACCATCATCGACTGGGCGCTGGAGATGATTAACCCGCGCCTGGAAAAGGCCGGTAAAGCGCCGGTGGATATCGCCGCCATCCCTCTCGATGACAAATACAGCTTTAAAAAGCTGCTGAACGCCGAAACCACGGCGGTGTTCCAGCTTGAATCGCGGGGCATGAAGGAGCTGATAAAGCGCCTCAAGCCCGACTGCTTCGAGGACATGATAGCCCTGGTGGCCCTGTTCCGGCCGGGCCCGCTGCAATCGGGCATGGTAGATAACTTTATCGACCGTAAGCACGGCCGCGAGGAAATTTCCTACCCCGACGCCCAGTACCAGCACGAGAGCCTCAAGCCCATCCTCGAGCCCACCTACGGCATCATCCTCTACCAAGAGCAGGTGATGCAGATTGCCCAGGTGCTGGCCGGTTATAGCCTGGGCGGCGCTGACCTTCTGCGCCGGGCCATGGGTAAGAAAAAGCCGGAGGAGATGGCCAAGCAGCGCTCTACCTTCGAAGACGGCGCCAAGGGCAACGGCGTTGACGGCGAACTGTCGATGAAGATCTTCGACTTGGTTGAGAAGTTCGCCGGTTACGGCTTTAACAAGTCGCACTCTGCCGCCTACGCCCTGGTTTCCTATCAGACCCTCTGGCTCAAGGCCCACTTCCCGGCGGAGTTCATGGCGGCGGTGATGTCCGCCGATATGGACAATACCGACAAGATAGTGACCCTGGTGGACGAAGTGCGCCGCCTGGGGCTTGTGATGCAGCCGCCGGACGTTAACGTTGGCCTTTATAAGTTTACCGTTAACGAGCAAGGCGAAGTGATTTACGGCATCGGCGCCATCAAGGGCGTGGGTGAAGGCCCCATCGAGGCCATATTGGAGGCCCGCAGCGAAGGCGGCCCCTTTAGCGACCTTTTCGATTTTTGTAACCGGGTCGACATCAAGCGGGTGAACCGCCGGGTGCTGGAAAAACTGGTGCAATCGGGCGCCATGGACAGCCTTGGCCCCATCAAAGGCAGCCTCAAAGGGCGCCTTGGCGAGCAGCGGGCGCGGCTTTACGCCACCTTGCCAGAGGCCATCAAAGCGGCCGACCAGCACGCCAAGGCCCAGAGTATCGGCCAGGGGGATCTCTTTGGCCTGGTTAACGAGTCCCCTGACGACAACCAGCAAAGCTTTGCCCAGGCACAAACCTGGCCTGACGAGCAGTGGCTGATGGGGGAGCGCGAAACCCTCGGGCTTTACCTTTCCGGCCACCCCATCGACCGTTACCTGCCGGAGCTCAAGCACCTGGCCCGTTGCCGGTTGTGCGACGTGCAGCCCACCCCAAAAGGGGGTAGCGTGGTGTTGTCAGGTCTGGTTCTGGCGGTACGGCCCATGATCAACAAGCGAAACGGCAAGCGCTGGGGTATTGTTACCCTCGATGATGGCTCGGCACGCCTCGATGTCATGCTATATGCTGACACTTACGAGCAATATCAGGATCTTTTGGCACCGGATTTGGTGTTGGTGGTTGAAGGACAGGTCAGCTTTGATGACTTTTCCGGGGGCTATAGAATGACGGCACGTAATGTGATGACCATCACTCAAGCTCGCGAACGCCATGCCCGGGGCCTGAAATTGCAGGTAGGGGGCCAGGTTGAACCGGAGCAGCTGCTCAATGTGCTGGAACCGTTCAGCCAGGGCACTTGTCCTGTTACCCTGAGCCTTGCCAACCAGCAGGCCCAGGGGGAAATGAAACTGGGTGTTCGCTGGCGGGTCATGCCGGAAGATGCCTTGCTGCATCAATTGGGGACCCTTTTGGGTAAAGAAGCGGTCACGCTTCAGTATGACGCTTAAGGCGAAGCCTTCAGGATAACGGACAAAACATGAGCCTTAACTTTTTACAATTTGAACAACCTATTGCTGAACTGCTGGCACAAATCGAAGAGCTAAAAGCAGTGGGCGATAGCAATGGCGTAGATCTCAACCTCAGCGAGGAGATCGGCCGTCTTAACGACAAATGCGATGAGCTGACCAAAAAGCTGTTCAGCGATCTGACTCCCTGGCAAGTGGCGCAATTGGCTCGCCACCCCCAGCGCCCCTACAGCTACGACTACATCAAGCACATCTTCACCGAATATGACGAGTTGGCCGGCGATCGCGCCTTTGCCGACGACAAAGCCATAGTCGGTGGTATTGCCCGCCTTGAAGGCGAGCCGGTGATGGTGATTGGTCATCAGAAGGGCCGCGACGTGCGTGAGCGCACCAAGCGTAACTTCGGCATGCCGCGCCCCGAGGGCTACCGTAAGGCGCTGCGCCTGATGGAGATGGCCGAGCGCTTCAAGATGCCCATCCTCACCTTTATCGACACTCCCGGCGCCTACCCAGGCGTGGGCGCCGAAGAGCGCGGCCAGTCCGAAGCCATTGCCCGCAACCTCAAGGTCATGTCCACCCTCAAGGTTCCGGTGATTTGTACCGTCATCGGTGAGGGCGGCTCCGGCGGCGCCCTGGCCATCGGCGTGGGCGATAGGGTCAACATGCTGCAATATTCCACCTATTCGGTGATCTCCCCCGAAGGCTGCGCCTCCATTTTGTGGAAAAGCGCCGACAAGGCCAGCGTGGCGGCCGAAGCCATGGGCATCACCGCCGAGCGCCTCAAAGAGCTCAAGCTGATTGATACCGTGGTCGAAGAGCCCTTGGGCGGCGCCCACCGTAATCCCAAGCTGATGGCTGAGCGCCTCAAGGCGCGCCTGCTGGCCGACCTGAACGGCCTGCGTGACCTTGACGGTGACACCCTGCTGGACAAGCGTTACGAGCGCCTGATGGGGTACGGCTACGTCTGATGCAGGCCGTGCTCGACGCCCTTGACCAACAACTGGGCCCCCGCCTTGGCGGGGGCTCTGTCGTTTTAGCGCTCTCAGGTGGTCTGGACTCTGTGGTGCTGCTCCACGCCCTGGCGCCCTGGTGCCAGGGACGAGGGGCGAGACTAAAAGCGGTGCACGTTCATCACGGCATCTCGGCCAATGCCGATAGCTGGGTTGAGCACTGCAAAGCGCTTTGCGCCGCCCTTGGCGTGCCTTTGGCGATAGAGCACCTCGCCCTTAACAAAGGGCCGCGCCAAAGCCTGGAAGCCATCGCCCGTGACGGGCGCTACCGGGTGCTGGCCGATGCCATGGCGCCTGGCGATTGCTTGGTGACCGCCCATCATTTGGATGACCAAGCCGAGACTTTTCTGCTCGCTGCCCGGCGTGGCGCTGGCCTGGATGGCCTTTGCGCCATGCCGTTTGCCCGGCCCTTTGGCCCCGGCACCCTTATCCGGCCACTGCTGGCCCTGAGCCGAAAAACCTTGGAAGCGGCAGCTAAGGGCTTGGCTTGGGTGGAAGACGAGTCCAATCAAGACACCGCCTTTGACCGCAACTTTCTGCGCCAATCCCTGCTGCCGGCGGCAGAGGAAAGGCTTAGCGGCTTTAGCGCAGGCCTTGCCCGCAGTGCTGAGCTGTTGCAACAAGAGCTGCCGGCCAGAGACTGGCTGCTAACCCAGGAGCTGGCGCGGCGGGTGGGGCTTGATGGCAGCCTGGATCTTAGCGGCGCCCCGGTTGAGGCGGCGGCGCTGCTGCTGCGCGCCTGGGCCGCGGGTTTTGACCAAGGATTGGCACTGGGGCACAAGGCGGTTGCCGAGATGCTGCGCCAACAACACGCCGCAGAAGATGCCACGGTGCGGGTGGGGGATTTTGGCCGCTTTAAGGGGCGCTGGTTTTATCTGCCGCCAACCCTTGGGGCCGATAAAGCAGCCTTACTCACCGCCATTGCTTGGCAATCCGGGGGCGGTTTGCTGCAAAAAGGGCAGTGGCGTTTTGACTTGCCGGGCTCAACCCGTTTTCAGCCCCACGACAGGGACCAGGGCCGGACCCTTAAAAAGCTCTGGCAGGAATGGGGCGTGCCGCCCTGGCTGCGCCCCCACTGGCCACTTTTAGTGGGTGAGGGCGGCGAACTGCTGGCGGTCGCGGGTATGGCGGTGGCCAAAGGCCATTTTCAGCCCCAGGGGCAATTCCCGGCTTGGGATGCCCCTGGCGCCTTTCAGCCTTTTCTCAGGCAGCCGCGGCCGGCGCCTTTGGCCTGATAGAGCGCCAAGTCGGCCCGCGCTTGCAATGAGCGGGGGTGTTCTCCGGGTTGCCACTGGGCCAAGCCCATGCTGACGCCAATTTTATGGCTGGCCAGGAACTCGTTGTCTTTGAGGCTTGCCAACAACCGCTGGGCCAACTTTTCGCCGCCGTCCTGGTCGGTGTCGGCCAGCAACAGGGCAAATTCGTCTCCTCCCAAGCGAAAGCACCGATCCTCAATGCGGGCCTGGCTGGTCATCAGCTGGGCTACCCGGTAGAGAACGGCATCTCCCCGTTGATGGCCGTAGGCGTCGTTAACCGGCTTGAAGTTGTCCAAATCCAGCAGCAGCAGGCAAAAGGGATGCTGATGGCGGTCGGCCCTGGCCACCAGGCGGGTTTCTTCCTCGGCAAAGGCGGTGCGGTTGCCAAGGCCGGTCAGTTGGTCGGTGCGGGCTTGGCTCAGGGCCTGGCCATGCATCAGGGCGTTGCCAAGGGCCGGTACCAAGGCGTCGTGCCAGTGCCCCAGCAGTTGCTCCTGCCACAGGCTCAGGGGCCCTTTGAGGCTGTAGTGCACGCCGTCCACTGCTGGGCTGTCGGTGGTGAGATAGCGCTCGGTATTGCCGCTTCGCCAGCGCAGCTGCACCGCGTCATTGACCCGGATAGCGGCAAGGGGGAGGCAATGTTTTGCCAGGGCGGCAAAACGCATCAGCACCTGCTGGGGATCCAGGGTCTGGTACAGGCCTATCACATCTTCTGCCCGCGGCGTGATGGCCAGGGGCAGGGTCTTGGAATTGGCGGTATAGGGATGTAACTGCATGGGCACGCCCTCGGTAATACCTGGGCAAATCTGAGCAAGATCTAGGCCAAAATGCCAAGGTGGCTGGCAATGGCGGCCTTCTGGCGCTCGGCGTCTTGTTCCCCAAGGGCGATAAGCTCCTGACAATAAAGACTTTCAAAGAGCAGGTAAGAGAGTAGCGAGGCATCTTCTTCGTCGGTTACCCCAAGCCGTGCCAGCAGCCAGCGAATGGCTCTTGGCAGGGTTTGGTAGTGGCGAGCGGCAATAACGTCAATATCCTGACTGGGCTGGATAACCAGGGTATCAATGGCCCGAAGCGGCAGCTGGTGGCGCTTTCTTGGCGGGATCAGCTCCAGGGTCTGGTTGATCCGCCAAGCCCGCTCCAGGTCGGCGTTAAGGGCGTCGGTGAAGATACTTTCCAGCAGGTGGCCGGCGATAAGGCCGGCGGTTGGGGCATGGACCATGGCTGGCTTTTGCACCGGTAGTTGTTGGTGTTGGGTCCCTATCACCAGGATGCGGCTAGCCCCCAGGTGAATAGCCGGGCTCAGAGGGCTGAGTTGATGGATGGTGCCGTCACAGAAGAACTGGTTTTTTATCCGCACCGGCGGGAATAAAAAGGGCAGGGCGGTGCTGGCCATCAGATGGGTTTCGTTGATGTGAGCCCGTTGGCCAAGGCGCCGGGCCCGTTGCCATGGCTGGCAGTCGTCGGCACCAGTGAAAAAAGTTACCGAACTGCGCTCGGTGTAGGACGAGGCGGTGATGCCAATGGCCCTGAGCCTCCCGGCGCTGATTTGCCCTGCCAGGCGGTGAAAGGGCAGCCGCTGGGCAAGCAGTTTTTGCAATGGCCGGGGGTCTAGCAGGCAGGGCTGGAGCTTACGGGCGTAATCGGCCTGGAAGAATCGCACCATGCGCCGGGTGATATGGCCCGCCAGGTGCCAAGGGTCGGCATGAAAAACCTGCCCTGTATGAAACTGCCCCCAGACCCGCTCCAGATGCCGCACTCCCCGGCACAGGCAGTGGGCCCAAACCCCGAGGGCAGTGGCATTGACGGCGCCAGCCGAGGTGCCGCAAAGGATATGAAAAGGCAGGCCCCTTTTGGTGCCTTGCCAATGGCCGATGGCTTTGAGAACACCCACTTGGTAGGCGGCCCTGGCGCCGCCGCCGGTGAGGATAAGGGCTGTAGTGGCAGGGCTGTGCATGGCGCGTCCCGTGTGCTTTTATTCTGCCAATCAGCTTAGTTTACAATGCCTTATCTTGCCTCTTTGGCAACAAAAAGCCCCGCAGTTGCGGGGCTTTTTTAAGCATCAGGCCTTACTGGCCAAGGTGGCCTTTAAGGGTGGCCAGCACATCGCTGATGGCCAGCTCCACCTTCTCGCCGTCGCGGCGGTTTTTGTATTCCACCAAGTCGTTGTCGAGGCCGCGCTCGCCGATGATGATGCTGTGGGGAATACCAATCAGCTCCATGTCGGCAAACATCACGCCGGGGCGCTCTTTACGGTCATCAAACAGCACTTCGATACCGGCGCCGGTGAGTTCGGCGTAGAGCTTCTCTGCAGCGTCCTGCACCCGGTGCGACTTGTGCATGTTCATGGGGATGATCACCACCTGGAAGGGGGCGATGGCGTCCGGCCAGATGATGCCTTTGTCGTCATGGTTCTGCTCGATGGCAGCGGCCACCACCCGGGAGACACCGATACCGTAGCAGCCCATTTCCATGACGGTGGCCTTGCCCTGCTCGGACAATACCGTGGCCTTCATGGCTTCGGAGTACTTGGTACCCAACTGGAAGATGTGGCCCACTTCGATGCCGCGTTTGAGCTCGATGGTGCCGTTGCCGCAGGGGCTGGGGTCACCGGCTACCACGTTGCGGATATCGGCAACGGCGGTAAATTGGGCGTCGCGGTCCCAGTTGATGTGGGTGTGGTGCTTGCCATCGACGTTGGCGCCGGCGGCAAAATCGCTCATCACCGCTACGCTGCGGTCAACAATCACCGGCAGTTTCAGGCCAACCGGGCCCAGGGAGCCGGGGCCGGCACCGATGGCGGCGCGAATGTCGGCTTCGTCGGCAAAGGCGAAGGGGCTGGCCACCTGGGGCAGCTTCTCGGCTTTGATGTCGTTCAGTTCATGGTCGCCACGGACCAGCAGCGCCACCAACGGAGCTTCTTCGCTGGCGCCTTTGACGATGAGGGTTTTGACCGTTTTCTCAATGGCAATACCGAACTGGCTGACCAGCTCATCGATGGTCTTGGCATTGGGGGTGTCGAGCTCGGCCAGCTCGCCAGTAGGGGCGGCGCGCTCGGTGCTGGGGGCCAGGGCTTCGGCCATTTCCACGTTGGCGGCAAAGTCGGAGCCGTTGGAGATGGCAATCACATCTTCGCCGCTGTCGGCCAGTACCTGGAACTCATGGGAGGCGCTGCCGCCGATGGAGCCGGTGTCGGCTACCACGGGGCGGAAATCCAGGCCCAGGCGGGTGAAGATGTTGCAGTAGGCTCGGTGCATGCGCTGGTAGGTGTCTTCCAGGCTGGCTTTGTCCAGGTGGAAGGAGTAGGCGTCCTTCATCAGGAATTCGCGGCCACGCATCACCCCGAAACGGGGGCGCACTTCGTCGCGGAATTTGGTCTGAATTTGAAAGAGGTTCAGGGGCAACTGCTTGTAGCTGCTCACCTCACCGCGCACCAGGGCGGTGATCACTTCTTCGTGGGTCGGGCCCAGCACAAATTCGCGGTTGCCACGGTCCTTGATGCGGCAAAGCTCAGGGCCGTAGTCTTCCCAGCGGCCGGATTCTTGCCACAGCTCGGCAGGTTGCACCACCGGCATGGACACTTCGATGGCACCGGCCTTTTCCATTTCGTCGCGCACCACCGCTTCCACCTTTCTCAGGGTGCGAAGACCGGTGGGCAGCCAGGTGTAGAGACCGGCGGCGATTTTACGCACCATGCCGGCACGCATCATCAACTGGTGGCTTTTAACCTCAGCGTCGGCTGGGGTTTCCTTGAGAGTGGACAGCAGGTATTGGCTGGTACGCATTTCCAAACAAGGCCGTGGTGAAGTGTTAAAAGGAGACGTAGTGTAGCAGCACCCGGGGCCCCCTAGAAGCCCCGGTGGCCCTGGCGTTTTTCTTCAAGGCGGGCCAGCAGTTTGTCGACGTTCTGGCGGTCGGTTACCGCCAGTACCGCCCAGGACAACACCAGCCCCAGCGGCGGCCCCAATTGCAGGCAAAGGGCCTCGGCAAAGCTCTCGCCATGGGGGTGGTTGCGTCGCGGCAGATAAAGTAGCAGCCGGGCGCCGTCGCCCTTGGCCAGAATATCGTCCGGCAGGCACTCCTTTTTTAGGCGCTGGCCCAGGGCCTTTAACTGTTTATCGCCACCGGCAAAGCCGGCATCGAGGTTAATGGCCCGCAAGTTATCGACGTGGATCATCACCAGCCAGGCATCCAAATCGCCCTTTTGCACCATCCGGCACAGCCTGCCACGGGTAGGCAGGCCGGTGGCGGCGTCGTGGTCCAGGCGATGCTCAAGCTTGGCCAGCCGCGCCATGTTGCGATAGAGCCGCTTCTGGGCAAGGCGCCAGCGCCACAGCAAATACAGCGGCGGCGGCAACAGCAGTAGCATCAGCAGCCAGGGCCAATAGCCGGTGCGGGTTTGCGGCCCGGGGTGGTAGAGAAAATCGCTGATGTTATCGACTTTGGGAATTTGGCCGCTCTCGGCGAGGATGTCGGCAATGTGCTGCCAGCGCCTGGGGTTCATATGCCCGATGCTCACCAGATCCGGCATGATCAACTGGCGGGCGGTATCGAGCTCAAAGCGCATGTGGCCTTGAGATTTGTCGGTCTGGTAGTGGTTGTTGATGATGGCCAGGGTTTCTTGGGGGTGGTCCAGGGCGTAGTCCCAGCCCTTGAGGGACGCGGCCCGGAATTTGGCCACTTCCTGCGGGTGTTCTTTGAGGAAGGGCGTGGAGGTAAAGAGGATGTCGGAGTAAAAATCCATGCCCATGGCGCGCGGGTCGAGGATCACATAGGGCAGCCCCAGTTTATCCAGCTGATAAGGCTCGTTGGTGAGGTAGGCATTAAAGGCGTCCACCTTGCCGGCGATAAAATCCTGGATATTGGTGGAGGTGTCCTGGCGGATAAGCTGGCTGGGTTTGATACCGGCCTTGCTGAGCATGGCCAGGATCTCCGGGTCCAGGCCGCCGGGGAAGAACATCACCTTGTGGCCCACCAAGTCTTTTACGCTCTTGATGCCGCTGTCGGTGCGGGCCACCAGCACCGAAGGAGAATGCTGGTAGATGGCGGCCAGGGCCACAAAGGGATAACCCTCGGCCCAAAAGCTCAGCACCTCCATGTTGCCCACCCCGAACTGGGCGCGGCCTTCAAACACCTCATTGACCGGGAAGCGGTTGGCGTTGCCCTCGCGAATGGTCACGTCCAGGCCCGCGTCTTTGTAATAGCCCTTGTACAGCGCCACGTAGTAACCGGCGAACTGGGGCTGGTGGTGCCAGCGCAGCTGCAACACCAACGGGTCGGCAAAAAGCGGGCGGCTTAACAGCAGCAGGGTGAAGGCAAGGGCCAAACGCAGCATGACGGGTCCTGTGTCATCAAAACTAAAGCCACTATGGTTCAAGCACTTGGCTTAGTAAAGCGGGTTATCTCTTCCACTTCCACCCCTTTGGGGTGAACGCGAAAACGCACGTTAAGGCCAGCCAGGGTTACCCCGTACTGGCGCTCATCGGCCTGCTGCTTTTTGTAGGCAGGCCTTGGGTCTTGCGCCAATACCTCGCTGATAAAGCCCTCCAGCTCGCCTTTGCCCAAAGCGTTAAGGGCGGCCCGCGCTTCGGGCAGCCAGCTAACAGCGAGCGCCGCAGGCGGCTCTGGGGCATAACCGCCACGGGCCTCTGGCAAGGCATCGGCGTAGGGCAGGTAGGGCTTGATGTCGAGGATAGGGGTACCGTCCACCAAGTCCACGCCGCCCAGGGTCAAAATGCCGCTGGCGGCGTCTACTGCCAGTAGTTCTACCACCGAGAGCCCCATGGGATTGGGCCTGAAGGTGGAGCGGCTGGCAAAGACCCCGGTTTTGGCGTTGCCACCCAGGCGCGGCGGGCGCACCAACGGCTGCCAGTCGCGGCCTAGGTGTTCGTGAAAAACAAAGCTCAGCCACAGGTGCGAAAAGGCCTCGATGCCGCGCAGGGCATCGCCCCGGTAAGGAGGGGCCAGCACCAGCCTTGCCCTTGCCGATTTCACCAGCCCTGGCTGGCGGGGCACGGCAAACTTCTCGGCGTAGGGACTTTCGATATGGCCGATGGCGGTAAATGAAAAGGCGCCCATCAGGGCGCCTCCACTGCAATGGCCTGGGCCTGGCAAATCACCTGGGTCAGGCAGCCTGGGGCTGCCTCCTTACCGCTTAGGCTCAAGCACTGGCGGATCACGATGGCGTTGGCCCCCATCTTGGCCGCCTGGGTACGGGCATCGGTACGGGCGTCGCTGGCCTGGGCCGGCGGCAGGTTGGCCTCTTCCTGGCACGAGTCGCCGCTGACCAGCCCCAGTATTTTGTAACGTTGGCCTGCCAGGGCGTCGCTGCCCACCACCTCGACCTTACCCGGCGTGAAGTAGTCGCTGATGCGTTCCTTATCGAGATTGGTATTGACCTGGTAATCACCGGCGCAGCCGGTCAGTAGCAGGGCCATCAGCAGCAGGCCTTTGTTCATTTACTGTCCTTTTTGAAGATACTTGCGGTACAGGCGTTTCTGGCGATTATCCAGATCCACGGCGGCGCCGTCGATATAAAGTGCCTTCACGCTGACCCCGGCATAATCAAAAAGCGGGTGGTCGGTCACCATCAAGGTGGCGCTGCGCCCAACGGTGAGGTCGCCATATTGCTTGGCAATGCCCAGCAGCTCGGCCGGCACCAGGGTCACAGAAGCCAGGCCCTTTTTCGGGTCAAGGCCCCAGGCCTGGGCCTGGCCAACGGCGAAAGGCAGGTCCCGCGACGACCAAGAGCTTGGCAGGGCGATGGCGACCTTGACTCCGGCCTTGTCGAGGATGCCAGCCAAGGCATAGGCCTCGTCATAGGGGGCGTCGTCGCTGGACGGCAGGCCCTGGGGATTGGTGACCGCCACCGCCACGCCGCGGCGGGCAAGCTCGTTGGCGTAGCGCTCGGCGCCGCGGCCGCCCACCAGGGTCCATTTCAGGCCAAAACGGTCACCAAAGCGCAGCACTTGATGGATGGCGGCGCTGCCGTCGGCGTGGATAAAGAGCGGAATGCGCTTTTCCATCACCCCGGTCATGGCTTCAAGGCTGGCGTCGATGGTTTGATCTTCGCTGTCGATGCGGCGCTGGCGATAGGCCTCGGCATTGGCAAAGAAGGTTTCCAGCTTCTCGCGGGCCGCTTCGTCGCCCACTTCTGGCCAATAAAGGTGCATGGCGGTGTCGGCGCGCACCAGCATGTCACGGCGGTTCCAGCCGTCCATGCGCATGGTGGCGGAGCGGCCGGCAACCAGGCCACCCTGGGGCGCCACTTCCACCAGGGCAATGCCGTTGGAGCGCACGGTAGGAATAAGCTCGGAGTCGGCATTAAAGGCGGTCTCGGCGGCCACTTCCGGGGTGAAGCTGCCCACTTCTTCCACGTCGTTGGTGGAGCGTACCGCTTCAATTTCCTGAATGCCCAGGAGGGTGGAAAGACCGATAAGGCCGGCATACAGGTGCTTGCCGGTGCCGTCCACTACCTCGGCGCCCGCCGGGGCCTCAAGGTTCTGGCCTATGGCTTTGATAACGCCTTTTTCAAACAGCAGGTCAGTATTGGGCTGGTCGCCCCCGGCCACGCTGTGCAGGGTGGCGCCCTTAATCAAAATGGCTTGGCTCTGGGCTTTACCGGGGACCATGTCATGGGCCAGCACCGGCAACGCCAACAGCATTAGGGCGGCAAAGAGTGCGCGCATCACATTTCCTCCAGGTGGTTGTCCATGTCTTCACAGTGCCAATGCACCACGGCCGGGCGGTAGCCTTCGCGGTTCTCGGCCGGTTTTTCACCGGAGGCGAGAATTTTGTCGATAAGGGCTGCCTTCTCGGCTTTGATGGCCTGGCGTTCCACCAGATCCTGCTTGCGGTCAAAGTAGCGTTTGCCATCTACCCAGGTGATTTGTACCCGGGCACGGGCGCTGAGAGGGTCTGCGTCCCACAGCACCAGATCGGCCGCCTTGCCTTCCTTGATGGAGCCGGTGTACTGGTCCACTTTCAGCTGCTTGGCCGGGTTGATGGTGGCCATCTTCCAGGCATCTTCCGGGCTCATGCCGCAATAGGCCATGGACTTGGCCGCTTCCAGGTTCAGGCGGCGAATGAGATCTTCGGAGTCGGAGTTGATGGAGGTCACCAGGCCTTTTTTGTTCATCAAGCAGGCGTTCTGGGCTATGGCGTCATACACCTCGAACTTGTAAGCCCACCAGTCGGCAAAGGTGGAGGCGGTGGCGCCGTGTGCCTTCATCTCGTCGGCCACTTTGTAGCCCTCGAGGATGTGGGTGAAGGTCTGGATATGAAAATCAAAGTCGTCCGCCACTTCCATCAGCGCCAGGATCTCCGAGGCCACGTAGGAGTGAGCATGCACGAAGCGCTCCTTATTCATGATCTCCACCAGGGCGTCCAGGCGATAGTCGCGGCGCGGCGGCAGCACTTCGCTTTTCTGGCGGCGAGACAGCAAGTCGTAACGGGTGCGCTGCTCCTGGTATTCCCGGGCGGTCTGGAAGGCGTCTTCCATCAGGCTTTTCACGCCCATGCGGGTTTGCGGGTAGCGGATGGTGAAATCATCCCCCCAGTTGGACTGCTTAACGTTCTCACCCAGGGCGAACTTGATGGTGCCGGGGGCTTCTTTGAACTTCATGTCGTTGGCGGTTTCGCCCCAGCGCAATTTAACGATCTGGGCCTGGCCGCCAATGGCGTTGGCCGAGCCGTGCAGCAGTTGGGCGGTGGTGGTGCCGCCGGCCAGGGCCCGGTAGATGCTCACATCATTGGGGTTGACCACATCGCCGACGCGCACTTCCGAGGTCACCGATTCACTGGCCTCATTCACCCCACCGCTGATGGCAATGTGGCTGTGCTCGTCGATGATGCCGGCGGTCAGATGCATGCCGGTGGCGTCAATCACCTGGGCGCCACGGGCTGACAAGTCTTTGCCGACCTTCTCAATCACGCCGTCTTCGATGAGTACGTCGGTATTTTGCAAAATACCGGCGTCTTCGGAGGTCCACACCGTGGCGTTTTTAATGAGCAGTTTTTCCGCCTTGGGATGGGCGGCAAGGCCGTAGGCCTGGTTGGGGAAGGTAACCCGGCTGACCAGGGCGTCGTCGCTGTTGGCGGCTTTGTCGTCCTTGGCTTCGGGGGCCACGGCGCGGGCCTCAAGGCTCTGCCAGGTATCGCCGCTCAGCACGCTCAGGCTTGGCGCCTGGTTGCTGCCGGTCAGCGTCCAGTAATGGCTGCCGTTATCGTCGGCCCAGCGCAGTTGCAGGTGCTCATCTTCGTAGTTGCTGGTCAGGCCCTTCACCTCGGCGTCGCCGTCTTTGAGGCTGACACTGCCGTCGTCGTTGACGCTGAGCTGGTATTGGCTACCCACTTGGTACTGGCCCCAAAGGGCGGCAAGGCCCAGGGGGATTTGGCTGTGGGCCTGGCCTTGGGTCCAGGTGGAGAGCACCTTGCCCTTTTCAAAGAGGTTGCCGGAGGCAATCACGAAGTCGGCCATCATGCCGGGCTTGAGCTGGCCTGCCAGCTGCTCGACGCCACTGATTTTGGCCGGCACCGTGGTCAGGGCCGCCAGGGCCTTGTCTTCACTGAGCCCGGCCTTGATGGCTTTTTTCACTTCTGGCCAGATGGAGCCATCTACCCCATGGCGGCTAAAGGCCACGGCCAGGCCGCGCTTGCTAAGCTCGGCGGCGCTGCTGGGGGCGCGCTCCCAATGGCGAAGGTCGGCCAGCTGGGCCCGCTCTACATCCGCCTCGGAGGTGACTTTCGGCGGTTTGGGGAAATTAAGGGGCAGCACCACTGTCTTGGCGGCCTTGGCCACTTCGTCGGCGCGGTCGTATTCAAAATTGGAGCCCAGATACACCGGGTTTAGGCCAAATTCCTTAAAGAGGCTGGCCGCTTCCAAAAGCTCATCTTCGTGGCGGGTCGCCATCAGGATGCCGCGGTCCTTAAGGGCCGCCAGGGCGGTTAAGTCGCTGTTGGCTTCCAACTGGTTGCGGGCGCCGTCGTGGGTTTGGGCTTCTTTGTACCAGGCCGCATCGGAGAGGGTCTGGCGCACCAGGGCGATAGCCCCCATCAGCGAGGTGGGGTAGACCTGGGGCGAGCTGCCTTTGTCAAAGGCCATGAACTGGCGGCCAGTATCTTTGTAAATCAGTTGGTTGCTAGGTAGGTCTGCCAAAGAAAGGGAGACACTGTAACCGCGAAAGATGCCGTCCAGGCGGGCGCTTTCCACACTGGTGAAACCGTCGTTGAGGTAGGCCTTGGCTTTTTCACCGTCGGCTTTGACCTGCTCGCGCCAGACATCCGAGCCGTGCACGGCGGCGTTATGGGCCTGGGCGCCTTGGCGGGGCCAGTCGTAATGGGGCTTGTCGTCACCCTCGGGATAGGCTTTTTCCGGCAGGCCGTAATTGGAATAAGGGTCCACGAAACCGGGGTAGATCCAGGCGCCCTTGGTGTCGATGACCATGGCGCCGCTCGGCACCTTGCCGCCTACGCTGAGGACTCGGCCATCGCGGACCACCAGGGTGGCGTCGGTGAGCTTCTCACCGGGGCTGGTTATCAGGGTGGCGTGGGTCAGGGCCAGGGTCTGGCCGGATTTGGGATACAGGCCGTGCGGATCTGCCGTCTGGGTCTGGCTTGCGAAAGACAGAAAAGGCATGAGCGCACTGGCGAGAAGGGACAGTTTGACTGCCTTATTCCTTGCCGTCATGAGAGATTTTCCCTGTTGGTTTTATTAGCAGTATCTCAACACAGGGCTTACAGGGGTGCAACGGCTCAGAGGCCAACCGCCGGTAATTTGGGGACAAGGGAAAAGCCGCGATTTATCAGGAAGAAAAAGTCTGAAGGTGGCGGCGTAAAAACTGCTCCAACTGGCTCAGCTCGTCTTCGTTGGGCGGCGCGTAAAAGGCCTGGATGCGAAGCTGCTTGCCGTCCAGGCATTGCACTTCCAGTTCCGCCGTTTCAGGGCCGGTAACGGGGCGTACATCGCGGATCTGCGCCAACGGCACAGTCTCCAGGCGGCGGCTGCGGGTAGGGCGGATACGCAACTGGCCTTTTTGGACAATCAGGAATTCTTCGGCGGGGTTGTTCAGTACCCAGTACACCAGGGTGGCAGACATCGCCGCGCCCAGCAGCGGCAGCCAGTCGGGCAGGCCCAGCAGCGGCAGCAGCAACGACACCAGTGTAATACCGATGGCAAAGGCCAAGGTACCGACACTGAGCGGCTTGGCACGATGTAGGCTGTGGCGATGGGTACGGGTCATTTGGACATCTTTGCTTCCATGCATGGGCGTTAGTGTGTCTCAGCCACCGCCTGTACACAAGTAATAAATATGTTAAAAAGCGTTTGTTTCACAAGCGTTTATTAATTGTCCACTGGCAAACCATGCAGGTCCTTGATGGTGTCTACCAGCAGCCGGGTGCCGGGGCCTATTTGGTCTGGGTCCGGCACCACCAGGTTCATCACCGCCGTGCGCCGGCCACCGTCTTTGATGGACAGCAGTTTCAGGCTGCCGTCGGCCAGTTTCCCCTCTACCCAGTGCTGGGGGATCCACATAAAGCCCATGCCGCCTTCCAGTACCTGCAGGGCGTCGTAGAAGTGGCTGAAGGTCCATCGGTTTTCGGCTTTAAGCCAGCCGGACACCTCTTTGGGGCGATGGGCGGTGTCGCGGATAACCAGCTGCAGCTCTTGGGCCAGTTCGTCGGCGTTGATGGCGCCTTCGCGGCTGGCCAGAGGGTGGCTGTGGTGCACCACCGGTATCAGGTCGACGCTCATCAGCGCCAGGCCGATAAAACCGCGGGGGATGATGCTGGTGATGGCCACATCCACCAACCCTTCGAGGATAAGCTCCTCGGAGCCGGTGATAACAGAGTTAAAGACTTGCAGGCGCGAGCCACGGCTTTGCGGGCCAAAACGTTCCAGCAGCTCAACCTGCAGGGCGTAAGGGTAAACCGCTTCCACCGACAGCCGAATTTCCGGCTCCCAGCCGCTTTCAATGTTCTTGGCCAGGCCTTCGAGGGTTTCCACCGTGTCGGTCAAGGCTCTTGAGCGGCGCAGCAGCACTTCGCCGGTGGGGGTCAAGAAGGCTTTGCGGCCTTTGACTTCCAACAGCGGCACGCCCAGTTGGTCCTGGAGCTTGGCTACGGCGTGGTTCAGGGACGACTGGCTCTTGTTCAGCGCCGCGGCAGCCTGGGCGTAACCACCATGGTCCACCACGGCTTGCAGCATCCGCCATTGTTCGAGGGTGGTCTTGGGCCTGTACATGGCAATGTCTCTTATCGGTATAGGGGCAGCTTGCCGAAAAGGGGTCTGGGAAAAAACCCCCTTTGCCGGTAATTTTTTCACGAAAACGTTTTCTTTTTGTTTTTCCCTATGGCATATTCGCCTCAATGGTGGTTTGAAGGACCGCCATTCCTCAAAAGCATGTTTGTTTATCAATCATCCTGTGAAGCCAAAACCCCGTAGGGATTTCCTACGGGGTATTTTTTTATTTGGCCTCTAAGCCAAAAGGCAATTTGGCCGCTGTGCCCAGGTTTGGGCCGTCAAATCGCTTGGCAGGCCAGGCCAGTAAAGCGATGGCCAGCACATTGCGGTGCTCGCCGCTGGACAGGGCAACTTTGCCTGAAACCGAGGGAATCAGGCCGGCTTTGATGTTAATGGCCTGTTTCAGGCGGTCTTTGATGGTGCGCACCAGCGGCTGGTCGCCCTGGCCGGTCAGCTCCAGGCACAAGGCCACCTCGGCCATCACGTCTTCCGAGGTGCGATCGAGGATCTGTTGGCCGTGGCTCAGGAAGTAATCGGTTATCCAGCGATAATCGGCGTGGTTGAGGTCATGCTGGTAGTAGCCGGAGGCGGCTAGCACGATGTGGGTCATGCCGTACACCTTGTTTTTAAACTGCTTTTTGCTGAGCTTGCCGTCTTTGGCATCGGGGTAGGTGTGGCGCATGGCCTGGTCAAAATCCTGGCGAAGGTCCGCCACCCCCAGTTGCTCCATCCAGTACACGTAGTTGGCCGCCTGGGCGGCGTAGGCTTTGATGAATTCGGGGTCCAGCATCACCTTTTTTAGGTCCGGGTGCGCTTTTAAGTAGCTTATCAGCTCGCCTTGGCGCTCATGTTTAAGCCCCAGATCGTCGAGCTTGGCCAGCAGGTAGGTCAGGTACATGGCAAAGCGCAGATCCCCAGAGCCTTCCAAGACTTCCTTGCGGCGCTGGCCACGGGGGCCATCGGAAATATTACCGATAAGCCGGCTCGACTCGGCCTTGCGGGCCTTGGGGTCGCCCAGCATCGCTACATAGTGGTTCAGGCGGCTGGCGGTTTCATAGGCGTCGGAGACGATATCGGGCAGGTAGCGCTTGTCGCCGCTAAGCCGGTACAGGCGCAGGGAATAGTGCTGGCGCGCGCCGCTGCCTAGCTCGATGTAGCGGCTCTCAAAGGTGTGGCGCAGCAAGCGGGTGGCATCGCTGTCACTCAAAAGCGGCGCCGTTGCCGCATGAGCCGGCTGGGCCAGGGCCAGCAGCAGGGGAAGGGTAAAAAGTGCCGCTTTCATCCGTTACTCCTTGTTGTGCTTGGGGGTGACCGACATCGGCAGGTCTTCACGCAGGGCCTTGAATTTGCCCAGCAGCGGCCCTTTGTGCAGTTTGTCCGGCCAGTTGAGCAGCATCCAGGCCAGCACGTTGCGATGCTCGCCAAGGGCGAGGTCCGGGTTGCCTTGCTCTGAGAGGATCACCTGATGGCGGCTGTCCACCGCCTTGACGATGGCGGCCTTAGCCTGGGCCAGCACCGGGCTGTCTTTTTTGCCCAGCAGTTCATAGACGATGCCCACCTCGGCAATCACGTCCGGCTTGGCCCTTTGGATGATCTGCTGGCTGTGGCTGTCCATGTAGTCGGTTATCCAGGCGTAGGCCTTGGGGTCGAGGTGGTGCTGATAATACTCGGAGGCGGCAAAGACGATGTGGGTCATGCCGTAAATTTTATTGTCAAACTGCTGGTTCGAAAGCTGTTTGTCCTGGCTGTCCGGGTAGGTGGCGCGAAAGGCGGCCACAAAATCTTGCCGAAGGTCGACAATCCCCAACTGATAGAGCCACCAGACATGGTTGGCAAGCTGCGCGGCGTAGGCGCGGATCATGCGCGGGTCGGTCACCGCCGGCTTGAAATCGTAGCTTTTGAGCAATTGGCGAAAGGCGGTGTCGTTGGGGTGCACAAACCCCAGCTCGTCCAGGCGGCTCATGTAACGCAGCAGCTCGTCGGCGTAAAAAAGGTAAGAGGCACGGCCTTTGACGGCGGCTTCGCGCAACCTGCCGCGCTCGGTATTGGGCAGGTCTTTGACCAGGCGCTGGCTGTAGTGCTCGATAAAGCCCGGCTGGCTCAAGCCATGGGAGATGGCTTCGAGGCGGTCGGACACCACGTAAAGGTCGTAAAGGGCGCTGTTGAGGTATTGCTTGTCGCCGGTCAGGCGCCACAGGCGAATGCCGTAGTGGCCCTGCACCCTTGGCGGCAGTTGGTACAGGTGATGCTCCAACTGCTGCTGAATTCCTTGGCTGACATCGGCAGCTTTGGGCGTGTCTGCCAGCGCAGGCAGGGCCAGGGCCAGCAACAGGGCGAGAGCGGTGTGCTTAGCGGTCATGTCTGCTCCTTTTATCAATCGACTGGCGTGGCGCAGGCCAGCTGCTCGCGGGCCGGTACGCTGCCGCCGGGGCTTAGCATGCAATCGGCAAAGCGGCGCAAGGTCAGCTGGCCACCGGTGATGGCCTCGCTGATGTCGCTGGCCTTGGCGTCGGCATAAAGGTAGGTGAAATAGGCCGGCCCATAACTGGCCAGGTGGCGAAAGGCGTACTGGGGCGAGAGGCCCTTGATGTAATCCTGGCGCAGGTATTTGGGGTAGAGCCTGACGTTGATGGCTTCCATGTCCGGCGCGCCGCTCTGGTGGTAGGCAAGGGCCATGGCCGAATTCAAAATGCGCTGGTCAAGGGCGATGCCCTGCTGGCGCACATCTTCGGGGGGCGCTTCGCGAACGCCGGTTATGGCCTGGTGAATAGCCGGGTCCCAAGCCAGTTGCTCCAGCACTTTTGAGGGCACTTCGACCAAGTCGGAAGGCAGGCGGATACCGGCCAAAATTTCATAGGGCTGGCTTGCCAGCAGGTTGTTAAGGGCATGGCCGCTTTCGTGCATCAGGCTTTTAAGGTCTTTGTGGTGCCAGCGGTCTTCGGGGAGGTTCATCACCAGTACCGAGGCCGGTAACTGCACGCCGGTCACGCCGCGTTGCAGCTCGCGGTGGCGGTTGTGGCCGTATTTGCCGTCGCGGGGGTAGAGGTCGAGATAGAGCCTGCCGATGGCCTTTTGTCCTTGGCGAAGCTCATAACCGCTGATGCCCTTGGCCCAGGGGTGCTCAACCTCGATGGGCACAAAACGCAGATCCAGCGCCTTACCCAGCCAGGCAAAGTAGTTGTCGATAACGGCTTGAGGCCGGTAGCTGGCTGGCTTGTCTTCGGCCTTGGGGCTTTGCAGTGCCCACAGCGGCGGGTTGTGGAGCGCGGCGCGCTCGGCCTCGGCGGCGGCGCGGTTTTTGGCTGAGAGCTTATCAAGGTAGCGCCACACCGCCTCGGCGCTGCCAAGCTGGGTGCGGGCTAGGCGCCGGTCGGCATAGTCTTTAAAGCCATCGAGGCTGGCCTGCTGTTGGCGGTTTTCCAAAAGCGCCGTTAATACCGGGGCGTTGGCAGCACTCAGGCGGCTTTCATAGGCGACAAAAAGCGCCTCGCGGCAGTGGGGCGGCACATCGTTAAGGGCAGCTTTTACGGCGCCACCACGAAGCGGCACGCTTTTTTGCCACTTGCCGGGCAGCTTGCCTTGGCAGCCCTCTGGCACCGGGTAGCGGCTCTCGAAGTTATCGATATTGGCCCGAAAACGCTGGCTGAGCTTGCGGCCCTTATCCACCACCGCCCGGTATTCGGGGCTTTTGAGCGCCTTGGTGGAGCCAGCCCAGGCGCCAAGGGCGCGCGCTTCTAACCCCGAGGCGCCGGGAAGCAGCGCCTTGGCTTGGCTGCGAAGGCTATTGGTGTGTTTTTCAAATGCCTTGGAGAGGCTGTTGATGCACTGGCGGGCGCTTTGGCGGCTTTGCGGGTCGCTTGCCACATCGTTATAGACATAAGCGGCTAACAGCTTATTGCGGGCCGGCAGCCGCCAGTTATCTACCGCTTGCAGCCAGGCTTTGGGCTGCTGGGGCAGGGTAGGCAGGTTTTGCAGGCGTTCAAGCTCCGGCTGGCAATTAAACTCGGCGGGGCTGGCAAAGAGGGGCAGGCTAAATACCGCCGTCAGCAATGTCCATTTCATGGCGCGCGGGTCCTTAGTGAGGGCAGAGAGCTGCCAGGTTCCTTTAGCATTTAATGATGGGCTATGGCGCCTTACTGCCTGATGAATAGCAGGTTTTTCGTGGGCAACGAAAAAGGCAGCCCGCAGGCTGCCTTGGTGTTGAGGACTTTTCTATCAGTAGAGATCGCTACCCGGGGCGGTGTCGTCGTCCCCTGATTGCGGCTCGCCAAAAGGCGCCGCCGGTACCTGCACCGCCGCTTGCACCGGCCCCGGCAAGGGGTTGGAGTCGCGGGTAGTGAGGGTGATGGCGTTTTGGGCGGCCACCTTGGCGCTTAGGGGCAGGTTGACGGAGCTGTCACCGACTTGCAGCACAAAGCGGTTGCCGGCGTCCACCTGCCAGCTGTCGGTCTTTTGCAAATAGTAGGCAAAGGAGCGCGCGTCCAGCGGCAAGGTTACCTGTTTGCTTTGGCCGGCTTCCAGATAGACCTTGGCAAAGCCCTTGAGCTCATGCTCTGGCCTGTCGATTTGGGCATTGACCGGCTTGACGTAAAGCTGCGCCACTTCATAGCCGCCCCGGCCACCGGTGTTGGTGACGGTGAAGGTGGCGTTGATGGTGCCGTCTTCGGTGATGGCGCTGCTGTCGAGCTTGAGATCGCTAAAGGCAAAATCGGTATAGCTCAGGCCAAAGCCGAAGGGGTAGAGCGGCTTGTGCCCGGATTTGTCATAGCCGCGGTAGCCGATATAAAGCCCCTCGGAGTAGGCCATGGTGGTTTTGGCATCGTCACCGATGTAATCGTCCGGGTTGGAGTAGGACGTGTAGCTGGGGTTGAACTTGATTTTCTTATCCAGGGTGATGGGCAGTTTGCCCGACGGGTTCACGTCACCGTAGAGGATCTCGGCCAGGGCCTGGCCGCCCAGCTGGCCGCTGTCCCAGGCGTGAAGTACGGCGCCGGCTTTGTTGCTCCAAGGCTCCATGTTCATGCCGCCACCGGCATGCATCACCACCACGGTGTTGGGGTTAGCCTTGGTGAGCTTTTTCAGGAGCGTCTGCTGTTGGTCAGGCAGATCAAAATCGCTGTCGGTGCCTTCCCCTTCGTATTCGAAGTTGCGGCCCACTACCGCTACCACGGCGTCATAGTCGCCGATGTCTGCCGGCGGGTTCAGGGCCGCCCAGCTCATCTCTACGCCGTTAAGGCCGCCGAGGTTGCCCTGGTAGCGGTTCTCGCGGGCGTATTCGAGCTTGACGCGATAAAGCTTGCCGGCTTTTAACGCCGGGGTCTGGGCCGTTACCGGCCTGGCGTTCGGCACGTCAAAGGTACGCGGCACGCCGTCGCTTTCCAGGATGAGCTTGCCGTTCACCCACAGCTTGAAGGCGCCGTCGGCGCGTACTTTAAACACCTGCTTGCCGTCGATACTGGGCTTGAACATGCCGGTAAAGCGGGCCGAGAACGCATCCTGGGTAGGAGTGATGTCGTCAATGGCGCGGCTGCCTTCGGCGGTGTCATCGGTCATGGCGTTCCAGTCGAAATTCACCCCGGCTTCTACCCGGGTCAGCACCGGCTCGCCGTCCAGCTCGGTGTTGTCAAAGTACTGGGCTTTAAGGCCGGTCTCGCACTTATCGCTGTTGCCGTGGCAATCGGGTTGGTACCAAACCGCCGTCTTCGGGGTCAGGGCCATGGCGCTGATAAAGGTCACGTTATCGCTGCTGCTATTGAGCTGCTTGAGGCCGGAGAGCTCGCTGACGTAGTCGGCGTCCGGTACTGACCAGGCGGTGCCGAAGGGAGAGCTTGGGGCATGCTGGGCCAAGTCGCCAATCACGGCGATTTTGGCGTCTTTGCTAAGTGGCAACAGGCCGCTGTTTTTCAGCAGCACTATGCCTTCGCGGGCGGTATCCAGCGACGCTTCCTGGCCGTACTCGGGGTGGGTGAGGGCCTGGGCGCTGTAACCTTGTTCGTCCACCCCGTAGCGCACTAGGGCCCGCAAGTTACGTTTGACCTTGTCGTCGATAACGTTCTGGGTCAAGGCGCCGCTTTGCAGCAGCGGCACCAGGTTGGCCTCGGTAAATTGAATGCCAGAGGGCATGTCCAAGTCGGTGCCGGCCCAGGCCCCTTCAAAGGGATGCTGGATGGAGTTGAAATCCGACATCACAAAGCCCTGGTAACCCCATTCGCCTTTGACGATGTCGGTTATCACATGGTGGTTTTCGCAGGCGTACTCGCCGTTGATTTTGTTAAAGCCGCACATCAGCGCCGCGATGTCGGCATTTTTCACCAGGGATTCAAAGGGCGGCAGATACAGCTCGCGCAGCGGCCGCTCGGCTACCTGCACATCAAGATCATGGCGGTTGGCTTCCTGTTCGTTGGCGATAAGGTGCTTGGCGCCGGCCATCACCCCCTGGCTTTGAATGCCGTTGGTAATGGCCGGGGCCATTACTGCGCAAAGGTAAGGGTCTTCACCGCACACCGACTCGGCGGCGCGGCCGTTAAAGGGAGTGCGGTAGAGATTGACCACTGGCGAGAGCATCTGCTCGCCGCCGGCGATGCGGGTTTCGTAACCCAGCGCCTGGCCCAGCTCTTTGGCGCGGTTGATGTTCCAGGTGGCGGCCAGGGCGCTTTGGGACGGATAAGCCGCGCCGAAGTTAACGCCGTCCACGTGCACCGCCATGGACGAGTCATAGGCCACGGTGCCGGGAATGCCAAACCGCTCGGAGGGCGGGATCATGTGGCCGTCGTCCACGCGGATAAAGGCAATTTTTTCGGCTAGGGTCATGTTCTCGACAATGGCGCTGACCCGTGCTTCAACCTCATTCCAGCTTTTACCGCTGTAGTAATTGGCATACACCGTCGCCGGCAGGCCAATAAGTACCAGGCTGCCTAGCAGCTTCTTTTTAAAATTAGGCATTTGTGTCTCTCGAAAAGAATATTCGCTAAAAAATCAGTGGTCGTTTTCTTTTGGCGCGGCGTTCACCGGGGCGGCGTCGCCTTTTTTTATGGGATGCACCATCAGTTGCCGTTCTTTGGTCTGGCCTTGTTCTTTGAAGTCTTTAGCGTGGGTGAGGTTTTCTTTTTGTTTTTCCAATCGTTGATGGGCGTCGACGCCGTTGTTTTTTTCATCAGTCTTAACCGCTGCTGATGCACAAGTGGTTATCAGCATGGATAAGGACACCATGAGCAAGGGGGCTATGGTCTTTTTCATGATTAGGCTCCTTTTTATATGCCTTATCTAATTTGCCTAAATTAGATTTGTGAAGGCGTATCCTTTCTACCGAAGCGTAGTGAACCTTTCATTAATAAAAATCCATGCCGTTGATGCTTCGTGCGCCATGATTTTAACCTTCATGAAAATTAACGGATTTAAACGTGACATTGCGAAACACGGCGTTGATATCGCGTAATAAATTGTTGTTGTAGTAATAAGGAAAAAATGTGCAAGGTTGGCGGGCTTTTATTTTTCGGCTGCTGTGGGCGTGGCTGATATTTAACACAGCGCAGGCAGTAGCGGCGCCTTCTTACAAACGCGGGCTTGCCAACGGCCAGATGCAAGAGGCGGATCTGGCGCTTGCCAGTGGCCATATTGCCTGGTGGTACAACTGGTCGGTGGCCCCTGGCCGCGCCGCCACAGGAGCAACCCCGCCCAAAGACGTGGCCTTTGTGCCCATGGCCTGGGGGCGACGCTTTGACGAAAAGGCGCTGGGCCAATACCTTCGCCTGCATCCCAAAACCCGTTATCTCCTTGGCTTTAACGAGCCCAATTTTGCCAACCAAGCCAACCTGTCTCCTGCGGCGGCAGCCAAGGCTTGGCAGCGCCTGCAACCCCTTGCGAGCGCCTTTGGGGTCAAGCTGGTAGCCCCGGCTGTTAACTTCAGCCCAGGGCCTTACCATAATCCTTTCAAATACTTGGACGCCTTCTTCAAGGCCTGCCAGGGTTGCCGGGTTGATGCCATTGCCGTGCACAGCTATATGGCCTCGCCCCGGGCCTTTGAGCGCTATGTCAGCGCGTTTTACCGGCGCTACGGCAAACCGGTGTGGGTTACCGAGTGGGCTTTTGCCAAAAAACGCGGCCAGGCGACCTTAAACGAGCAACTCGACTACCTGGCCGAGACTTGCCGCTGGCTGGAGCAGAGCGACTTTGTCGAGAGTTATGCCTGGTTTGCTGGGCGCAGTAAAAGCGGCCCCTCGGCCCCGCCTTTTCGGGATCTTCTCGCTGGCCCCGGCCAATGGACTCCCCTTGGCCTTCTGTACAGCGCTATTCCTGCCAAGGGTGAGCGGCTGGCGGTACCCGGCACTTTTCTGGCCATTAACGCCAGCACTATCCATGGCGTGTCCCATTGGGTGATCAACAATAAAGAGCCGGCGGTTGCCTTGCGCGCAAAAGGCACCGGCAGCTATTTCTCTTTTGATTTACACGTTAATGACCCTGGCCAATATCGCCTTGCTGGCGATTATGTTGTCGTGCAATCGGCAAAGGTGAAGGTTTATTTAGATGGAAAAGAAATCGGACCTCTTAACTTAAAGGCCGGGGAAAAAACAACGGACTGGCAAATGACGCAGTTGCCGTTTTCGTTAACGGCGGGTAACCACCAAATTAAAATAACCGTTGAACGGGGTTCGCCATCTTTTCATCGCTTTCAGGTAAATAAATTAAAGTAATTGTTCAGGGCTTTTTTGGGTGGCGCTTATTTGTGCTTGCTCTATTGAATTAGTAAATGGCGAAGTGGTTTTTGGGGTTTGGATTTTGTTCTAGTGATCTTTGCTGGCAATAACCAACCTCGTAAAAATATAACAACAATATCTCAGCTGAAAATGCAGCCTGTTTTCATAGGAGAGAAACATGAAATCAACCTTAATAAAGACGTTATCTTGTTCGATGCTGCTTTTGAGTGCCGGTCAGGTTCTGGCCGATACACAAAATAATGCCCAGTCTGCCGATCAGGCGATAAAGGCCCGGATGAAAATGGAGGACCAGCAAGAACAGCTGACCCATGCCAGTGACTTCGTTCCCAACAAAAAAGGTGAAATGAAAGGGCTATTGCAGGCGCCGCTAAAAACCGACGACGCCTTGCCGGAAGCGCCACCTGCCACCGCCTCAGGCGATTCGCCCAAGACCCACCATTAAGCCCTGCCGGAGTTCACTGACATGATGAATAAATACAGGCTGGCACTTTGCGTGCTGGTCGCCAATAGCCCTGCCTTTGCCGCTGGTAATGCGCAGCTGTCTCCGGCCGAAACCGAGGCCAAGGTTGAGTCGCTGATGAGCCAGATGACCAGCAGCGACAAGTACCGCTATATCCATGCCAATAACGGGTATCTGCTGCCACCGCTCTCTGCCCTGGGGCTGGTGGGGACCAACTCGGTGGATTCGTCCATGGGGGTGCGCCTTAAATCCACCGGCCAGACCTTTGGCACCTCTTACCCATCACAAACCGCCGTGGCTGCCACCTGGAACATCAACCGCGCCAAAGAGCTGGGCCTGGCCTTGGGTTATGAGACCCGCCTTTCCGGCGCCGAGCATCAGCTCAGCCCGGTGGTGAACCTTTATCGCACGCCGCTCAACGGCCGCGCTGCCGAGTCTATTTGCGGGGAAGACCCCTTCTTATGCTCGGTGATGGCACCGGCCCTGACCAACGGTATCCAGCGCCAAGGTGTGACCTCCACCGTCAAGCACTGGCTGGCCAACGAGCAGGAAGCCAACCGTTACAACCTCAACGTCAAGGTGGACCAACGCACCTTGCGCGAGCTGTACATGGAGCCCTTCGAGTCCCTGGTGAAAAACGCCCGGGTGGCGTCGGTGATGTGCGGCTTTAACTACCTTAACGGCGTGCATTCGTGCTCCAGCAAAGCCCTTATCCAAGGGGTGCTGAAGGACGAATGGGGCTTTGACGGTTTTGTCAGCTCCGACTACGACTCCATTGTCGACCCGTTGGCCGCCGCCAATGCCGGCACCGACATGGATCAGCCCACCGGCTACAAATTTACCGAGAACCGGCTGGCGCCTTATGTTGAAAGCGGCGAGCTGAGCCAGGCCACCATCGACGACAAGGTCAAGCGCAACCTCGGTACCCTGGTGCGGTTCGGCTTTGATGAACAAACCTACGACGCCCAGGCGTTGGCCGAGCCCGAGCATGGCCGCCAGGCGTCTATCGATATTGCCCGCGAAGGCATTGTGCTGCTGAAAAACAAGGGCGCCAGCGCTGGCCAGGGCGGCTTGCTGCCGCTGCCCAAAAACGCCCGCATTGCGGTGATTGGCGAGATGGCTCGCCACGCGCCGGCATCACCTTTCGGCACTCCCTACTCGCCGCCGGCGTCTGACTATGTCACCGAGCTGGGTGGCCTCAAGGCCCTGGCCGATAACGGTGCTGACATCACCTTTATCGAAGGCATGGCGCTTAGCCCCGAGAACAGCCGCTGGTATCTTCCTGGCTGCACCCGCTTTGACAGTGACTGCCAGCAAGGGGTGAAGGTGGAGTACTTTGACAACACTACGCTGGCCGGCACCCCGGTGCTGACCCGCGAAGAGTCAGGGGTGAACTTCGACTGGGCGGCTCTGACCAATGCCACCGCCGAGGGTACCCGCGAGCTGACCGACGTTAACCCGGAGCTGGGCGCCTTCAGCACCCGGGTAAGCACCAAGTTCCGCCCACAGATAGGCGGCCGCCAGGCCATCAAGGTGCGGGCCGACGGCCCCTTCAAACTGTGGCTGGACGGTGAGCTTATTTTGCAAAGCGACGGCCAACCCCACGCTAACGAAAACTCCCTGGTGGTAACCCTCACCAAAACCGCCAAAACCAAACGACTCAAGGCTGGCCAGCTTTATAACCTTCGCCTTGAATACTGCCGCGAGCGCCACTTCTCCGCCAGGCTTGGGGCCATTACCGGCCTGCAAATGAGCTGGGCGTCTTTGGAAGCACCGAGCGACCTTGGCGATTACGACGCAGTGGTGGCCTTTGTGGGCCGCAACAACGAAACCGAAGGCGAGACCCTGGACCACGATTTCACCTTGCCAGACCGCCAGGGCTATCTGCTTGAGCAGGTCACCCATGCCAACCCCAACACCATAGTGGTGATGCACGGCGGCGGTGGCATGTTGATGCTGCCCTGGGCCAACGACGCCGGTGCCATCCTCCATGCCTGGTATAGCGGCCAATTCGGCGGCCAGGCCCTGGCCGAGATCCTCTATGGCGATGTCAACCCATCAGGCAAGCTGCCCATCACCTTGGACAAGTGGTTCAAGTTCAACCCCAGCTACGCCTCCTACCATGATCCGAGCCTGTACTACGGTGACAACTCCGCCACCGAAATGACCTACAGCGAGGGCCTGGGCGTGGGCTACCGTGGCTACCAGATGAGCAAGCACAAACCGCTCTATCCCTTCGGCTTTGGCTTGTCCTACACCGACTTTGCCTTTAGCGGCCTGAGCCTGTCGCGGGCCACTTTTGGCCAGAATGACATCGTCAATGCCACCTTCACCGTGACCAACACCGGCAGCCGCGCCGGCTACGAGACCGCCCAGGTCTACGTGGCTCCGAAGAACCGCCCGGTGCCCGGCCCCGACCACGAGCTTAAAGGTTTTGCCAAGGTGTATTTGCAAGCCGGAGAAAGCAAAGAGGTCACCATCCCGCTCAATGCGCGTTCCTTCTCTTACTACGATGTGGACAGCAACCGCTGGGACGTACCTGCCGGCAGCCAGTTCGCGGTCATGGTGGGGGACAGCTCCGAGCATCTGCCGCTGTCGGCGCCAATAAGCGCGCCTGCGGCCATCAGCGTCAACACCTACTACTCCAATCCGCTGCCCACGCCGGTGCAGATGGCAGTACAGGTGCCCTTGAGCGCAGCCTATTAAGGCGCTCGTAATGGAAAAGCAGGCGTGAGCCTGCTTTTTCTGGTGAATGTGAGCCTGCGTTATGCCAATAAAAAAGCCCCCAACGGGGGCCTTTTTCGTTACTGGCCAGAGGCCTTGGCGGGGGGCTCGGCCTGGCCAAATGCGGCCTTGGCGTAGGCCACTCGCTCGGCGGGGCTGTGGTGGCGCTTTTTCATCTTCTCGATGTGTTTTAGGCGCGGCAGCAGCCCGCAGCCGTTGGCCACCTGGATAGACAGCCCCGGCCGGGCGTTCAGCTCCAGCAGCAGCGGCCCCTTGTTTTTATCCAGCACCAAGTCGGTGCCGATATAGCCAAGGCTGGTCATGTCATAACAGGTGGAGGCCAGCTCCAGCATCTCGGTCCAGTAGGGAATGGTGATTTGATTGAGCGCCTTGCCGGTGTCTGGGTGCTGGCTGACCACCTCACCAAACTGCACGGCGTTCAGGCAGCGGCCGGTGGCGATATCCAGCCCCACCCCCACAGCGCCCTGGTGCAGGTTAGCCTTGCCGTCAGAGGCGCGGGTTGCGCAGCGCAGCATGGCCATCACCGGGTAGCCCTGGAAGATGATGATGCGAATATCCGGCACCCCCTGGAAGGAAAAGCCGTCGAACCTGTCGTCGAACTCGATAAGCTCTTCGATGATGGCCACGTCCGGCTTGCCGCCCAGCGAATAGAGCCCGGCCAGGATGTTGGTCATGTGCCGCTTGACGTCTTCCTGGCTGATAACCGACCCCGAGGCTTTGACGAAATCGTCGCCGTCGCGGCCGGTTATCACCAAAATGCCTTTGCCGCCGGAGCCCTTGGCGGGCTTGATGGCAAAAGAGGCAAAGTTGGTGACCAGCTCCGCCACGTGCTCAATCTCGTGCTGCTGCTGCACCACTCCCAGCAGCCTTGGCACCGTTACCTGGTGCTTTTCGGCCAGCAGCTTGGTCTTGAGCTTGTTGTCCACCAGCGGGTAGAGGCTGCGCTTGTTGTACTGGCCGATGTAAGCGACGTTACGCCGGTTCATGCCAAGGATGCCGGCCCGTTTCAGGGCAAAGGGGCTGGCCCACTTCATGTGCGGTCCACCATGGCTTTAAAGCGCTTGAGCTCGGTGATCTTGTAGCCCTTGTATTGCCCCATCAACAGGATCATCGCCAGCAGCACAAAGTGCAGCTCGGGGAAGTTGAAGGTCAGGTGGCTGACCAACTTGGACTCCATGGCCAAGAAGGCGAGGATGGCCACCAGCAACGAGCCGCCCCCTTGTTTGAGCACTTCTTTGGGGCCGTCCTCTTCCCAGAGGATGGACATCCGCTCTATGGTCCAGGCCATGATGATCATCGGGAAGAAGGTGATGGTCATGCCGGTGTTAAAGCCAAGCTGGTAACCGACGATGCTCATAATGGCGATGATAAACACCACCAGGATCACCAAGGTGGCTATCCTTGCCACCAGCAGCAGGTTAAGCCTGGAGAGGTAGCCGCGCAGCAGCAAGCCCAGCGCCACCACGGTAATAAAGCTGACAATGCCGGGCAGCAGGGAGGTCTGCAAAAAAGCCACTGCGATCAGCACCGGCATAAAGGTGCCCGAGGTTTTCACCCCGACGATAATGCGCATAAACACCACCACCGCCGCGCCGATGGGCAGCAGCAGCAACAGCTTGAACATGGATTGCTCTTCAATGGGCAGCTGGTAGATGGAGAACTGGCCAAAGCCGTGTTCTTCAGCCTGGGCCCGGGCCAGCTGCAAGGCCGGCACTGTCTGGCGGATGATGGAGAACGACACATTCGAGCCGCTGCCGCCGTTCACATCCAGCAAGGACACGCCTTTTTTGTGCCACATCAGCACGTTGTCTGGCAGGCCTTGCTCACCGGTTTTGGGGTCGAACACCAGCCAGCGGTTGTCGGCGTACACCTCCACAAAGGAGCTCAGGCTCTGGCGGCGGCGCGCATCTTCAAGATACAAACCCTGGGATTCGCGGGCCGGCAGGCCAGCCTGGTTCAACAGTTTGACCAGCAGGTCGGCCTCGGTGTGGCCTTGCAGCAGCAAGGCCGCGTTTTGGCCGGGCTCGGGCTGGTTCAAGAGCTTAATCAGCTCGCGGGTCAAAGACTGCGGGGTTGAGGAGCGCTGCTGAGCCTGGGCCAGCAATTGGGTGGCAGCGGTGCCTTGGGGGCCGTCCCAGTCGATGCTTTGGGCCTCGGGCGGGGTTTGCTCCGGCAGCTCTTCGATGTCGGAGGCTTGCAGGAACTGCGCCTTGTAGTAGAGGGTTTGCGGCCCTACGGCGCGGCGGATAGACCACTCGCCCCGGCGGTTACCGTCATGGCGAATAACCGAAAAGCCGTAACCGGGGCTGGCGGCTTGCTCGGTAAAAAGCCGAAAGCCTGGCGGGCTGTCGGGCAAGTCCATGCTCACCAGCACCGGCTCGTTCTTGGCGTTAAAATCGATGCGCGCTTCCACCAGCCACACCGGCCGCTCGGCGCCCGGCAAAAAGGGGATCTCCATCTGGGCGTGGCGGGCCATAGCCAGCCCCAAGCCCGCCAGGATGAAGAGCACGACAATGGTATAAAAGGGAACCCGGGAAATCATTTAGCGTCCTTGTCCTCGGCTTTCATCGGCGGCAGTTTCAGGCTGTATTCCTTGCCTACGTCCACCACCATTACGTCTTTTAAGATGTTGCGGCCAATGAGCACCGGAAATTCCAGGTGCGAGCGGTCAGAGAGGTTGAACTCGGCCTTTTGGGAAATGGGGCCGATGTCGAATTTAAATTCCACCACCGGGCGACGTTCACCGTCTTCGGAGCTCGATTGGATAATGCGCACCCAGCGCAGCACCTTACGCTCCACTTCCATGTAGTCGCTGCCTTTATCGTCGGTAGGCACCTTAAAGCGCACCCAGTCGGCGCCATCGCGCTCAAACTTCTGGATGTCGCGGGCATCGAGGGACGCCGAGGTGGCGCCGGTGTCGATACGGGCGGTCAGTACTACGTCAGAAGGATGCAGGCGTACCTTTTCCAAGGCGCCAACCACCAGTTTGTCGTCCTTTACCGGCATAGGTTTGGTCTCCGGGCATTGTAGTTGTGGTGTTTGCGGACAAACCACAGGTTGTTGTTTTTCGTTAAGTTTTGCGGCGATAGCAGCCAGGGTGGCCTGTTGGGCGGCCTGGGCGCTTAGGATCTGCTGTTGGGCCTGGGCCTGCTTGGCTTCCAAGGTGGCCAGGTGCTGGTTCTGCTGGTCGTGCAAGGTGTCGAGCTGAACCTGGAGGTGGTTGATGTCCTTTTCAGCTGGGGCGGGGGCCTGGGTTTGGGCACAGGCTTGCAAAAGCAAGGTTCCACCGAGCAACAAAAGCGCTTTGCGCATATCCGTACGTCCTTTTTTGTTCGGGGCTTTGAAGTTCAACATAGGTTTTATCAATCAAATCTGAATTGGCCGGTTAAGCCCGGCTTGGCGTTGCTTTTATCCATTCAGTGGCGACAATAAACGCCACCGTCTAAAAACCTCGGGCCAACGTGGACCTTCAACAACTTCTCGACGACATTTGCGCCGGCGCTGCCAGCCATTACGGCCAGGGCAGGGTGGCGGATTATATCCCGGCTTTGGCCTCTGTTGCGCCCGCGCAATTTGGCATTGCCATCCACACCCTCGAAGGTGACCTCTATTCTAGCGGCCAAGCGCAAAAAAGGTTTTCCATTCAAAGCATTTCAAAGGCATTTTCCCTCACCATGGCCATCAATCGCCACGGTGACGAGCTGTGGCAGCGGGTAGGGAAGGAGCCGTCCGGCACCGCCTTTAATTCCCTGGTGCAGCTGGAATTTGAAAAGGGCATTCCCCGCAACCCCTTTATCAACGCCGGCGCCCTGGTGGTGGCCGACAGCCTGTGTTCGCGGCTCTCGGCGCCGGTGCACGCCATGCTCGAAACGGTGCGGCTGATGGCCGGAACCGCCAGTATCACCATCGACCGCAAGGTGGCCGATTCCGAATACGAGCACCGCTATCGTAACGCGGCGATGGCCAACTTGATGAAAAGCTTCGGTAATTTTGAAAACGAAGTGGACAGGGTGCTGCGCGCCTACTTCAGCTATTGCGCCCTTTCCATGAACTGCGTGGAGCTGGCCCGGGCCTTTTCCTTTCTGGCCGCCGACGGCCGCTGCCTGCAAAGTGGCCGCCAGTGGCTGACGAAACGCCAGACCCAGCAGCTGAACGCGCTGCTGCTCACCTCGGGGCTTTACGACGCGGCGGGGGATTTTGCCTACCGGGTCGGCATGCCCGGCAAAAGCGGGGTAGGGGGCGGCATCATGGCGGTGGTGCCGGGGCGCTTTACGGTGTGCGTGTGGGCGCCGGAGCTAAATGAATACGGCAATTCGGTGGTGGGGCTCTGGGCCTTGGAGGAATTGTCCAAGGCCCTGGACTTGAGCCTTTTCTAGCAGGCGGTGGCCACCAGCACCGCCCTTTGGGGGGCGGGGTAGCCTTCGATGGTTTTGCTGGGATCTGTTGGGTCTAAAAAGTCCTTGAGCGACTCGTTGCGCATCCAGGCCGTGGCCCGCTGCTCATCGGTGCTGGTGGTGTCGATGTCCACCACCTTGATGTCTTTAAAGCCGCAGCGGCTAACCCAAAGCTTAAGGGCCTCGGCGGAGGGCAAAAACCAGACGTTACGCATCTGGGCGTAGCGGTCTTGGGGCACCAGCACCGCGTTCTCGTCACCGTCGATAACCAGGGTCTCCAGCACCAGCTCGCCGCCTTCTTTTAACTGGGCGCGCAGCTGCTCTATGTGCTCGATAGGGCTCTTGCGGTGATACAAGACCCCCATGGAAAAGACGGTGTCAAAGGCCTTGAGGGCCGGCAGCTGCTGAATGCCAAGGGGCAGCAAATCGATGGGCAGCTCAGGGCGGGCCGCTTTGGCAAAGTGCTTGATGGCCTGGAACTGAATCAAAAACAGCTCCGATGGGTCAATGCCCACCACCCGCCAGGCGCCTTCGCCGAGCATGCGCCACATGTGGTAGCCGCTGCCGCAGCCCACATCCAGCACAAAACGGTTTTTAAGGGGCGAAATATGGGGCAGCACCCTGTCCCACTTCCAGTCCGAGCGCCATTCGGTGTCGATATGCACCCCGTGCACCTGGTAGGGCCCTTTGCGCCAGGGGTGGAATTTTTGCAACAAGCCCTCGATGGCCTTTTGGGTGCCGCCGTCTACGTCCCCCGGCGCGCCGATGGTGACGCTGTCTTTGATATCAAGGTGCGCGGTCGTCACCTCTGGCAATTGGCCAAGAATCCGCTGCCAGTGGCGAAACTCGCCGTGCAGGCTTTGCTCTTCCCACTGGCGCAGCTGTTTTGGCAGCACTTCCAGCCAGTGGCTCAGCTGGCCTTCGGCGATGTCGGCGTAGAAACGTTGAAACCAGTTCATTTGATGGCCACCAGGGAGGCGAAGTTGTAGCACTGGTACCAAAACTGGCTGTGGCTAAAGCCGGTGTCTTTGAGGCGCTTGAGGTGAATTTCTGGGCTGTCGGGGCGCATTACGTTCTCAATGGCGGTGCGCTTTTGGGCGATTTCCAGCTCCGAGTAACCGTTGTCCCGTTTGAAATCCCAGTGCAGCTCAGAGAGCAGGTCGTTGATGGCGCTGTCTGCAAACACCAGTTTTTCTGAGAGCAGCAGCAGGCCGCCGGGGCGAAGGCCAGCATAAATTTTCTTGATAAGGGCGTCGCGGTCCTCCGGGGGAAGGAACTGCAAGGTGAAGTTAAGCACCACCAAGGAGGCGTTTTCGATGTCGATATCGCGGATGTCGGCTTCTTTAAGGCTCACTTCTACCTTGCCCTTGTAGGCGGCCAGTTGCCGCTCGGCGCGGCTTATCATGGCCGCCGAGCTGTCCACGGCAATCAGCTCCACCCCTTCGATATCGACGCTTCGCTTAATGGCGAGGCTGGCGGCGCCCAAAGAGCAGCCAAGGTCGTAGATGCGGCTGCCGGATTTGGCAAAGCGCGGCGCCAGTTTGCCCAGGGTGTGCAAGATGGTGGTGTAGCCCGGCACCGAGCGGTTAATCATGTCGTTAAAGACATCGGCTACTTGCTCGTCAAAGGCAAAATCCTTCACGGCGCCGTGGGGTGTGGAATAGATGCGATCCTGGGACATGGGCCACCTCGATAAAAAAGCGGCCGCTATTTTGCCACCCTTTGCCAAGGCTCGCAGCCCTTAACGGTAAAACCCTTGCCCTTAAAACAAGGATGCCTGGGCAAAAGGGGCCAGGGCCGGCAGCGGATAGCGCTTGGCCACTTCCTCGTAAAACCAGCGGGCCAGCAGTGGCGCTTGGTCGTTATCGGCGGTGTGCACAAAAAAGGTGGGGCTAAGGCCTTCATCCAGCCAGGTGGCCACCTTGCCCACCCAGGGCGCTAAAAAGCCATGGTTAAGCTCCGGCTCGGGCAGGCCCACAAAGCGCACCACCGGCTTTTGGCCAGTGGCGATGGCATGCACCGGCACCTTGGGCTTTTTCTGCTGGGCTTCCACCAGCACCGGGTTGCTGGCGGGTACGGAAAACACTGGGCGGCTGTCCATGACGATGCGGTCGATGCCGCTATCCAGCAAAAAGCGGTTAAGGGCTCTTTCTGCCTCGCCTTTGTCAAAAAAGGCGCGGTGGCGCACTTCAAGGGCCAAGGGCAAGCCCTTGGGGAGCTGCTCGATAAAGCGCACCAGGGCGCCGGCTTGCTCGGGGCCAAACTGGGCCGGCAGCTGCAGCAGGTAGTGGCTGATTTTGCCGTTAAGGGGCGCAAGCCTGGTCAGGAAGGTGTCCAGCTCTTGCTCGACGCCCACCAAGGCCTTGTGGTGGCTGATTGCTTGGGGGAATTTAAAGGTGAAGCGAAAATCGGCCGGGGTGCTGTCTTGCCAGCGTGTTACCGTGTCTTCGCTTGGCAGCGCATAAAAGGTGGTATTGCCTTCAATGGCGCTAAACACCCGGGCATAATGGGCCAGGTGTTGATTTTGAGGCGTGCCCGGCGGATACAACAGGTGTTTCCAGGCCGGGTGCGACCACATGGGGCATCCGAGATACAGCATGGCCGCCATTATAGCGAGTCAATTGAATCCCCCAAGCCCTGGTCGCTATAATCGGCGGTCATTATTGGCTTAACAGCCACACTTCTTCGTCAAAGGACTTAAAGTTTCATGCGCAGCATCTATTGTGGACAGATCCGCGAAGCCCACGTCGGCCACAGTGTTCAATTGGTCGGTTGGGTACACCGCCGCCGCGACCTGGGCGGGGTTATCTTCGTTCAGCTTCGTGACCGTGAAGGCCTGGTGCAGGTGGTTTTCGACCCGGATCTGGAAGACGTCTTCGAGACCGCCAACAGCCTGCGCGCCGAATTTTGCGTCCAGATAGAAGGTGTGGTTCGTGCCCGCCCTGAGTCGCAAATCAACAAAGACATGGCCACCGGCGCCGTGGAAGTGCTGGGTAAAAAGCTCAGCATCATCAACAAGGCCAAGCCGCTGCCCATCGCCCTGGACGACCACCAGAAGAACAGCGAAGAGTCTCGCCTTAAGTACCGCTACCTGGATCTGCGCCGCCCGGAGATGACCGAGCGCTTGATCTTCCGTGCCAAGGTCACCGGTTTTGTGCGCCGCTACATGGAAGAGCAAGGGTTTTTGGATATCGAAACCCCCATCCTCACCAAGGCCACCCCCGAAGGGGCCCGCGACTACCTGGTGCCGAGCCGTACCCACAAGGGTAAATTCTTCGCCCTGCCGCAGTCCCCGCAGCTTTTCAAACAGCTGTTGATGGTGGCCGGCATGGACCGTTACTACCAGATAGTTAAATGTTTCCGTGACGAAGATCTGCGCGCCGACCGTCAGCCGGAATTCACCCAGATTGATATCGAGACCTCCTTCCTGACCGCGCCGCAAGTGCGCGAAATCACCGAAGGCCTGGTCACCGAGCTGTTTAAAGAAATGCTGGGCGTCGAGTTTACGACCTTCCCCACCATGACTTACCTCGAAGCCATGACCCGCTTTGGCTCCGACAAGCCCGACTTGCGTAATCCGCTGGAAATCGTTGACGTAGCCGACCTGTTGGCCCATGTGGAATTCAAGGTGTTCAACGGCCCGGCCAACGATGCCAAAGGCCGCGTGGCCGTGATTAAAGTGCCCGGCGGCGCCAGCCTTTCCCGTAAGCAGCTGGACGACTACCAAAGCTTTGTGGGCGTGTACGGTGCCAAAGGCCTGCCGTGGCTTAAGGTCAATGAACTGGCCAAAGGCGCTGAAGGCCTGCAATCGCCCATTTTGAAATTCCTGGACGATAAAGCCATCCAAGGCCTGCTGGCCCGCACTGAAGTAACTGACGGCGACCTGCTGCTGTTCGGTAGCGACTCCTACAAAGTCTGTACCGACGCCCTGGGCGCCCTTCGCCTGAAGCTGGGTGAAGACTTGGGCTTTACTCGCCAAGGCGAGTGGGCACCGCTGTGGGTGGTGGATTTCCCGATGTTCGAGGAAGACGACGGCCGCCTCTACGCGCTGCACCACCCATTCACCGCGCCCCTTAACGCGACCCCTGAAGAGCTTGCGGCCAACCCGGTTGCCACCATCTCCAACGCCTACGACATGGTTTTGAACGGTGTGGAACTGGGCGGTGGCTCGGTGCGTATCCACGACAACACCATGCAGCAGGCGGTATTTAAGCTGCTGGGCATCAGCGAAGAAGAAGCCGAAGAGAAATTTGGCTTCCTGCTTGAAGCCCTGCAGTACGGCGCCCCTATCCACGCTGGCCTCGCCTTTGGCTTGGACCGCCTGGTGATGCTGATGACCGGCGCCAGCTCCATCCGCGACGTGATGGCCTTCCCCAAGACCACCACCGCCGCTTGCCCGCTGACCGAAGCCCCCAGTTTTGCCAACCCGCAAGCCCTGGAAGAGCTGTCGCTGGTGGTCAAGAAAATCGAAGACTGATGGTCCCTGCCTGGCAGGGAGCCAAAGGCCCGGCCCCGCGCATCGACGCGCGGGGCCGGGCCCCAACCCCGCGTTTTAGTGCATCAACTTGGTGCGGCAACCCGAAGGAACCACAGGGATGACCCGCATTATCCTGGGCATTGACCCCGGCTCCCGCATTACCGGCTACGGCGTTATTCGCCAAGAAGGGGTACGTTTTGGCTACCTCGGCTCCGGTTGCATCCGCATTACCGCCGAACCCTTACCCGAGCGCCTCAAGCAGGTGTTTGACGGGGTGAGCGAGATCATCCGCCAGTTCCAGCCCGACGAGCTTGCCATCGAGCAGGTGTTTATGGCCCGCAATGCCGATTCGGCCCTGAAATTGGGCCAGGCCCGGGGCGTGGCCATCGTGGCCGGGGTGAACGCCAGCCTGGCGGTATCGGAATATTCGGCCCGCCAAGTCAAGCAAGCGGTAGTGGGCACCGGCGCGGCCGACAAGACCCAGGTGGCGCATATGGTGGCCCATATGCTCAAACTGCCCGGCACCCCCCAGGCCGACGCCGCCGACGCCCTGGCCATCGCGCTGTGCCATGGACACACCAGTACCAGCCTGACTAAGATGGCCCTGGATAAGCACAAGCTGGTGCGCGGCCGCCTGAGAAAATAACGGAAGCTTATGATTGGAAGATTGACCGGACTGGTGGCAGCCAAGCAGCCGCCGGAGATTTTGATTGATGTGGCCGGCGTGGGCTATGAAGTGCAATGCTCCATGCAGTCGTTTTTCGCCCTGGGCGAGATTGGCGCCAAGGCGGTGCTGCACACCCATCTGATTGTGCGTGAAGACGCCCACCTGCTGTTTGGCTTTGTCACCAAAGAAGAGCGGGCGCTGTTTCGCCAGCTGATCAAAGCCAATGGCGTTGGCCCGAAACTGGCCCTGGCCATTTTGTCGAACATGACCGTCGGCCAGTTTGTGCAGGCGGTGCACCATAACGACATGTCCACCCTGGTGAAATTGCCTGGTGTCGGTAAAAAGACCGCCGAGCGCCTCTTGGTGGAGATGCGCGACAAGCTCAAGGATTTTGGCGCCGACTTGTCGGTACCGGTGCTGGACATGGCGCCGCTTACCGATACCCTGGCGCCAGCCAGCTCGCCCAGGGACGACGCCATGGCGGCGCTGGTGGCCCTCGGTTACAAACCGGCCCAGGCCGAAACCGTGGTCAAGAAGGTGGCCAAAGACGGCATGAATTCCGAGGCCATCATCCGCGACGCCCTCAAGGCGATGCTCTGAGGTAAGCCATGATTGAAGCCGACCGCCTTATCAAACCCCAGGCCGACCGCGAAGACGATGTCATCGACCGCGCCATTCGCCCCAAGAGCCTTGCCGACTACCAGGGCCAGGACCATGTGCGGGCGCAGATGGAGATCTTTATCGAGGCGGCCCGTGGCCGGGAAGAGGCGCTGGATCACCTGCTTATCTTCGGCCCGCCGGGCCTGGGTAAAACCACCTTGGCCAACATCGTTGCCAACGAGATGGGGGTGAACATCAAAACCACCTCCGGCCCGGTGCTGGAAAAGGCGGGTGACTTGGCGGCCATGCTCACCAACCTCGAACCCCACGACGTGCTCTTTATCGATGAAATTCATCGCCTGAGCCCGGTGGTGGAAGAAATCCTCTATCCAGCCATGGAAGACTACCAACTGGATATCATGATTGGCGAAGGCCCGGCAGCCCGCTCCATCAAGCTGGACTTGCCGCCCTTCACCCTGATTGGTGCCACCACCCGAGCCGGGTCTTTGACCTCGCCCCTTCGCGACCGCTTTGGCATAGTGCAGCGCCTGGAGTTTTACAAGGTTGAAGATCTGGCTACCATCGTTGCCCGTAGCGCCCAGTACCTGAACCTGGAGCTGGACGCCAGCGGCGCCCTGGAAATAGCACGCCGTAGCCGCGGCACGCCCCGTATTGCCAACCGCTTGCTGCGCCGGGTGCGGGACTTTGCCCAGGTAAAAAGCGACGGCCGGGTGGGAGCCACCATCGCCGCTGCCGCGCTCGACATGCTGGATGTGGACAACGAAGGCTTCGACTATATGGATAAGAAGCTGCTGATGGCCATTATCGACAAGTTCCTGGGCGGCCCGGTGGGCCTCGATAACCTGGCGGCGGCCATCGGCGAAGAGAAAGACACCATCGAAGACGTGCTGGAGCCGTTTTTGATCCAGCAGGGTTTTTTGCAGCGTACCCCCAGGGGGCGCATTGCCACCGACCGCGCTTATCGCCACTTTGGGCTGAGCCGCGGCGAATAACCGTTATCTGTGTCAGGGATGTATGTGACGTATTGCAACGCCATCGCGCGCCGCATTTTGTTTTTGGGCCTGCTGGCCGGGGCGCTGGCACCTGCCGCCGAGGCTGCCGACAAGCCCACCGTCAAGAACGTCAGCTATGACGTGTCTGGCCTTGGCGGCGAGCTGCAAAGCAACGTGGAGATTTACCTCTCGCAACTGCCGCCGGTAAAAAGTGACAGGGTAGGGCGCTACGAGGACGATATTACTGAGGCGGTTCGCAGTGGTTTGCAGGCCCTGGGGTACTACCAGCCGCAAATCACCTTCGGCAAGCTCGATGGCGCCACCCAGCATTTGGACGTTACCTCCGGCGAGCCGGTGCGTTTTCGCCATATCAAGGTCACCTTGAGCGGCGATGCCGACCATGATGCACTTTTCAAAACCCTCCTTGAGCAGTTGCCCATCAAAGAAGGCGATGTGCTGCGCCACGACCGCTACGAAAGCACCAAGAGCCGGTTGCAGACCCTGGCTCTGCAGCGCGGTTACTTTGATGCCCAGTTTGTAACCAACCAAGTGAAGGTGTATCCCGAGGCTCACGCCGCCGATGTGGATATCGCCTTTGCCAGCGGCCCCCGTTACCGTTTCGGCGCCCTGAAAATCGACAGCGACAAGGATGTGGGCGACTTATTAAACCCCCTTATCACCATCAAGGAAGGGGAGCCCTACCAGGCCTCGCAAGTGACCGACGTGAGCCGCAGCGTTTCGTCCACCAAGTATTTTCGCAGCGTCGATGTTATTCCCCTTATCGACCAAGCCGACAGCGAGCACCGCATCCCGCTGATTTTAAGGCTAAGGGCCAAGGCCGATAACCAGGTGGAGCTGGGGCTGGGGGCATCGTCCGATGAAGGGCCACGGGCGTCGGTGTCCTGGACCAAGCCGTTTTTAAATAAATACGGCCACAGCTTTACCACCGATTTAACGGTCTCGGCGCCGCGCCAGGAAGCCACCTTTGAGTACCGTATTCCTCGGGGCGACCCCATCAACCAGTTCTACAGCTTCCAGGGCGGTTATCAGTACCTGGACCAGGAAGATACCGAGAGCCAGCAGCTCACCTTTGCCCTGCATCGCTGGGACAAAAAGACCAACGACTGGAGCCGGGATCTGTTCTTGCGCACCTTGTTTGAGTCCTATAAACAGGCTGACCAGGAAGCCGACGTGTTCCTGGTGATCCCTGGGGTGTCCTTCAACCGCACCCGTACCCGAGGCGGGGTTGATTTGACCTGGGGTGACAGCGAGCAAATCACCATCGAAACCTCCGACGAGGCGCTGGGCTCCGATACCCACTTTGTGCGGGTGTGGGGGCGCACCAAGTGGCTTAGAAGCATCGGGCAGAATGGCCGCATCATCGCCCGCGCCGAGCAGGGCGCGGTGTTTGTTGACACCATCGGCGATCTGCCGCCGTCGCTGCGGTTTTTCACCGGTGGCGACCAGACGGTGCGCGGCTTTGGCTACAAGACCATCGCCCCGCGCAACGCCGATGGCGAGCTGGTGGGGGGCAAATTCACCACCGCCCTTAGCCTCGAATACGACCACCGCATCGCCGAAAAATGGCGGCTGGCGGGCTTTGTGGATACCGGCACCGCCACCAACCGCTACACCGGCTTTGACGACTGGAAAGTGGGCACCGGTTTTGGGGTGCGATGGCTAACCCCCATCGGCCCCATCAGTATCGATTTGGCCTTTGGGGTCAGCGAAGAGCATGTGCCCTGGCGCATTCATTTCACCATGGGGCCCGAACTCTGATGCGTTGGTTAAAGTGGGCCGCCTGGGTCTTTTTGGTGTTATTCACGCTGCTGGTGTTATTGCCGGCCAGTATCTTGCTGACCGACACCGGCAACCGTTGGGTGTGGTCTTTGGCCAAGGACAACGTGCCGGGGCTCTCTGGCGAGATGCTGGACGGTAACCTCAGCCGAGGCTGGCATTTTAAAAACCTGCAATACAAAACCCAGGGCCTGGGGCTGGCCTTTACCGAGCTCAAGCTCGCCTGGGCGCCGTCGGCCTTGCTGGACGACAAACTGCGCATCACCGCCCTTGAGGTCAGCGGTGTGGCGGTGGATGTTGCGCCCGGCAGCGACCAACCGGCCAGCGAGGATGATAGTGGCGGCGTGACCAAGCCGTTGGTACTGCCACTGACATTGGTGCTGGATCAGGCTGACCTTAGCGATATCAAGGTTTCGGTGCCGGGTATGGAAATTGGCGCCGCCAGTGTCGGGCTCTCCGGTATATGGGACAAAAAGGGCCTTGCCGTCAACGGGCCCAAGGTCAATGGTTTGTCGCTGGTGATGGCGCCGAGCACCGAGGCGCCCAAAGGCAATAGCGCCACCGCCGCAGCGAGCGATGCGCCCTTAACCCTGCCCACCGTTACGTTTCCTATGGCCATCACCGTTAACGGCATGGTGCTGACCGATACCCGTTTCCAGCAGGGCGATATCAAAGAAGCCCTGCCAATGCTGAGCTTTGCAGGTAGCGTCAGCGGCAGCGACCTGAGCATTACCAGCCTGCACCTTGAGCACCGTTTTGCCGGCGCTTTCCTTAAAGGCAAACTGAGCCTTAAAGGTGAGTACCCACTGTCGCTGGATGTAAACGCCACGCTCAAAAAGGCGCTGTTGGACGGCGAGCTTAGCGGCGAAACCTTGGCCCTGAGTGCCAAAGGCTCCCTGGCAAACCTTGAGCTTGATACCCGCGCCAAGGGGCCAATTACCTTTAACCTGGCTGGCAAGCTGGCGGCCCTTGAGCCAGCCCTGCCTTTTGATGTGACTTTGGACTGGCAGCCCCTTGGCTGGCCCCTCGATGCCCCCCAGTACCATCTGGAACAGGGCAACTTAACTGCCAAAGGCAGCCTGCGTCAGTACCAACTTACCCTTGAAACCCGCGCCAGTGGCCCGGCCATTCCCCAAACCGCCATCAACCTCGACGCCGGGGGCGACCTGGCGCATCTGGATATCCGCCAACTGCTGCTGGATATGGCCAATGGCAAGCTGAGCCTCAACGGGCGCCTCGGCTGGCAAGACGGGGTGGACTGGCAGGGGCTGGTGGCCCTCGACAACCTCGACCCGAGCTTTTGGGCCAGCACCCTCAAAGGCCAAGTCTCGGGCCAGCTGCCCAGCCACTTTCAGCTGCAAGGGGCAAATTGGCAGCTCGATGCCCAGCCGGACCTCAACGGTACCCTGGCTGGGCAGCCGTTGGCGCTCAGTGGCGATGTTGCCCTTAATGAAGCGCTGCACGGTAAGCTAGCGCTGACCTTGGAGAACGGCCCCAATAGCCTGGATGCCAAGGGTAGCCTCGCCGACAGCCTCGATATAATGGGCCACTTGGCGCTTAATAACCTTGGCCTTTACGGCTTTGGCGCCAGTGGCAGCGCTAAAGGCGACTGGCAGCTGGGGGGGAGCCTCGATAAGCCTCGCCTCAAGCTGCGCCTGGCGGCAGAGCGCCTCGGCTTTAACGATCTGATGGCCAAAAACCTCAACCTTGATGCCGACGCCACCCTGAGCCAGGACCCCAGCGGCGCTTTGAGTGTCAGCCTTGAGAGCCTGCGCCAGGGAGGCGAGCTCTCCCTTGGTGATATTCGCCTGGCCCTAAAAGGCAGCGGCAGCGATCACCACCTGACCCTGGCTTTTAAAGGCCAGCCGGTGGCAGGGGAGCTGGCCCTGGACGGGCACCTTAATGGCAGTAACTGGCAAGGCAGTCTTGCGAGCGCCCAGTTTGATACCCCCTTGCAGCACTGGCAGCTTGAAAAGGCGGTAGCCCTTGCCTGGCAGGATCAGAGCTTTAGCGCCAGCCAGCATTGCTGGGCCTCACAGCAGGCCGCCCTGTGCCTTGACCCCATCAGCGCCTCGGCCAAGGGCGGCCAGGCCGGCTTAACCCTCACCGGCTTGCAACTGGCTCGCCTGCAACCCTTTATGCCGGATAACTTCCACTGGCAGGCGGTGCTGTCGGGTAAGGCGAGCGCCAGTTGGCAAGGCAGCAAACCCAAGGTGTCGGCCCATTTTGAAACCACCCCCGGTGAGCTGACATCCGGCAAAAACCAGGTGGGCTACCAGCAGCTTCGCATTGACGCTGACATGGACGACAAAGCGCTGACCAGCCAGGTGGCCTTTGTCTCCGATACCCTCGGCACCCTGAGCCTTGATGCCAAGGTGACCGATCCGCAGCAGGCCAGGGCGCTTTCCGGGAACCTTGCCATCAAGGGCCTGACCCTCGATTGGCTGGCGCCGCTGCTGCCCCAGGTGTACAGCATTGCCGGGCAAATCAACGGCGAAGGGCGCCTGGGGGGCAACCTCAGCCAGCCGCTTTTCTTCGGTAACCTTGCCCTGACCGGGGGCGGCGTCACCACCGACGGCGACATGGTGACCCTGAGCGAGCTCAATACCCGCCTCGATATCGACGGCGCCAAGGCCAAGCTCGATGGCACCGGCAAGCTTGGCGGCGGCCAGTTGCAGCTAAGCGGCGACATGGACTGGGCGGCGCTGCCCATCAGCGGCGAGCTGCATATCAAAGGCAATGAACTGGAAGCCGGCTACCCCGGTTACGGCCAGCTTAAGGTGAGCCCGGACTTGACCCTGACCATGGGCCAGGAAACCAACCTCACCGGCAAAGTGGTGGTGCCCTGGGCGCGTATTGCGGTCAAGGAGCTGCCACCCAGCGCGGTTACGGTGTCTAAAGACGTGGTGGTGATCACCAATAACCCGGATATCGCCCCGCAACCGGTCAGCGCGCCCTTTGCCATGAAGGTGCTGGTGGAGTTGGGTAAAGACGTGCGCCTTGAAGCCATGGGCCTTAAAACCAAACTGGGCGGCACCCTCTTTATTACCCAAGACCCGAACCGGGCCATGCGCGGCAATGGTGAAATTCGCCTGGTGGACGGCACCTACAAGGCCTATGGCCAAAACCTGGTTATTCAAACCGGCTCGATTTTATTCTCCGGGGCCCTGGACAGCCCCAACCTCAACATCGAGGCCATCCGCAACAAAGACACCTTGTCGGACAGCTCCATCACCGTTGGGGTCAAGGTTACCGGCGATGCCGCCAGTCCCAAGGTGGAATTGTTCTCCGACCCCGATATGCAGCAAAGCGAGCAGCTCTCCTATCTGCTGCGTGGCAAGGGGCTCGACAGCCAAGAAGGCAGTGACAGCAACGGCTTGATGCAGTCGATGCTGCTGTCGGCCGGGGTCAGCCAACTGGGTGGCGTGGTGACCGGCGCCGCCGAGAAGGTGGGCTTTTCCGATGTCACCATCGACACCGCCGGCTCCGGCGACAGCAGCCAGGTAGCTATCTCCGGTTACCTGGCGCCGGGCTTGCAATTGGAATACGGGGTAGGGGTGTTTAACTCGGTGGGCGAGGTGAAACTGCGCTACGAGCTGCTGCCACGGCTTTATCTGCAAGCCATCAACGGCGTTAACCAAGCGCTGGATATCTTCTACAAGTTCGAGTTCTGAGCCTGAGGGCGAGGCAAAAAAAAGCCCGAGGCATTGGCCTCGGGCGAAACAACCACATTGAAGGAAGGAATATGTCCAGGGAAGAACAACGTCGACATTGCCTAGTGGGGCAATAGCCAATCAATCACACTACCAAAACAGTGCCGGACGGCCTGTGGCACCCAAAGTCCTTGGTGCCGCCATCCGACGCTGCGCATTATGGTGATCTGCACGGCGGCCCTCAACCGAGAAAAATTGCAATTTCTAATAAGAAAATCTAATGCTAAATGGCTATTCTTCTTTCCGCGCACGTCAACTTTGCGTGTTTTTTCTGATAAATTCCTTTTGAAACATGCAAATAGTTTTCTGGTTAATATTTGCGCTACATAAAAATATTCATGCGCCAGTGAATAAATTTGCAATGTTATGCTAGTGAGCGCGAATAAATCGGCTATTGCCCCCTGTTGCTGCCCCAAAGGGCGCCTCCCAACATCAGGAATAACCCATGAAAGGACACCTCTTTTCCCTTATCGTTGCCGCCAATCTGCTGGCCGGTTGCCAGCAGGCCTCGGCGCCGCAGCCAGCGCCCGCTGCCGCTAAAACCGAGCCGCTGGTGTATCCCGCCGCTCGCCGTGGCAACCAGGTGGATAACTATTTTGGCACCGAGGTAGCCGACCCCTACCGCTGGATGGAAAGCGACAGCAGCGAGCTGACCGATTGGGTAGCCAAGGAAAAGGCCCTGGCAGAGCGCTACCTTGACGGCATCAAGGTGCGCCCGGAGCTGGAAAAACGCATCACCACCCTTTGGAATTACGAGAAATTTTCGCCGCCGTTTTTTAAAGGCAACAACCTTTTCTATTTCCGTAACGACGGCTTGCAATCCCAGGACGTGCTCTATGTGCAGGACGGCCCCCAGGGCAGTGCAAGGGTGCTGCTGGACCCCAACCGTTTTGCCAGCGATGGCACTGTGGCGCTGTCCGGCTATGCGGTGTCCGGTAGCGGCAAGACGCTGGCGTACGGCATCTCCCGCGCCGGCTCCGACTGGCAGCAATGGCAGTTTTTGAATGTGGCCACCGGCAAGCCTCTTAAAGACGAACTCAATTGGATAAAATTTTCCTCGGCGGTGTGGAGCAAGGACAATAAAGGGGTGTTCTACGCCCGCTACGACGAGCCCAAGGGCGACAGCCTGTCCGGGGTTAATTACAACCAGAAGCTTTACTACCACCGCATCGGCACCCGCCAGAGCGAAGACAAACTCATCTACCAGCGCCCCGACCACAAGGACTGGGGCTTTGGCGCCGATGTCTCGGAAGACGGCCGTTACCTGCTTATCTACGTCTCCAAGGGCACCGACTCTCGTAACCGCTTCTTCTACAAAGATTTAAAGACCAATGGCCCGGTGGTGGAACTGCTGCCGGCCCTGGAAGCGTCCTACAGCTTTGTGGGTAACGACGGCCCGGTGTTTTACTTTCAAACCAACCTTGATGCGCCGCGCGGGCGCATCATCGCCATCGATATCCGCCGCCCGGCCAAGGCCCATTGGCAGACCCTCATTCCCCAGGGGGATAACCCCATTGCCGGCGCCGCGCTCTTTAATCACCAGTTTGTGCTGCTGACCATGAAGGACGCCCTGTCAGAGCTGAAGATCTTTGATCGCAAAGGCACCTTTTTAAAAACCGTGCCGCTGCCGGGCAAGGGCTCGGTGTCGAGCCTTTATGGCCGCCTGGACAGCCCCGACTTGTACTTCTCGTTCAGCTCCTACATCCAGGCGCCGAGCGTCTACAAGCTGGACATGGACCAAAACCAGGTAGCGGTGTATCGCCAGCCGGTGCTGGCCTACAACCCCGACGATTACGTCTCCGAGCAGGTGTTTTACCGCTCCAAGGACGGCACCCGGGTGCCGATGATGATCTCTCATAAAAAGGGCATCAAGCTCGATGGCTCCAACCCGACCCTGCTTTATGCCTACGGCGGCTTTAATGTCCCGCTGACGCCGCGGTTCAGCCCTGCCAACATCGCCTGGATGGAGCGTGGCGGCGTGTACGCCGTGCCTAACCTTCGTGGCGGCAGCGAATACGGCGAAGCCTGGCACCAGGCTGGCATGAAGGAGAAAAAGCAAAACGTTTTTGACGACTACTTTGCCGCTGCCGAGTACCTTATCGAAATGGGCTACACCCGCCCGGCCAAGTTAGGCGCCTATGGCCGCAGCAACGGCGGATTGCTGATGGGGGCGGCGCTCACCCAGCGTCCGGATCTCTTTGGCGCCGTGCTGCCGGCTGTCGGGGTGCTGGACATGCTGCGCTTTCAGAAATTTACCATCGGCTGGGCCTGGACCAGCGAATACGGCAGCGCCGATAACGCCGCCGATTTCCCTTACCTTTATGCCTACTCGCCACTGCATAACCTGAAAAAACAGCCCTATCCGGCCACCATGGTGATGACCGCCGACCACGACGACCGGGTGGTGCCATACCATTCGTTCAAATTTGCCGCCACCTTGCAGGCCGACCAACAGGGCAATGCCCCTGTCATCTTGCGGGTGGAACATAACGCCGGCCACGGCGCCGGTAAGCCCACGGCGATGAAGATCCGTGAGGCCTCCGACATCTTTGCGTTTTTGCTAAAAAACCTGGGTGAAACCCAGTAAAGTGTTCAGGGGAGCTTAAGCTCCCTTTTTTCATGATGAGGGCCCTATGAAGCATCAATGGCCAATTCGTATTTATTACGAGGATACCGACGCCGGTGGCATCGTGTATCACGCTAACTATCTCAAGTACTTCGAACGGGCCCGCACCGAGTGGCTCAGAAGCTTTGGGATAGAGCAGGACGACCTGCTGGCGGCCGGTATCGCCTTCGTTGTTCGCTCTGTTAAGATGGATAACTATTTACCGGCCCGCTTCAATGAGTTACTGACGGTGGTCAGCACAGTGCCGGCACTTAAACGTGCCAGCCTGACCTTTCACCAACAGCTGCTCAGGGAAGGGGGTCAAATTTTGTGTGAAGCCGAAGTGTTGGTGGCCTGCGTCGATCAAAACAAAGGAAAAGCCACGGCCATCCCTTCGCAAGTTTTGGGAGTGCTCAAAGGGTGAACGATATGTCCTTTTTTGGTCTTTTCTGGCAGGCGAGCCTGTTGGTGAAGATCGTGATGCTTATCCTGCTGGCGTTTTCCGTGTTCTCCTGGACCCTGATCTTCCAGCGCCACAAGGTGCTGAAGTCGGCCAAGAGCAATGCGGACCGGTTTGAGGATAAATTCTGGTCGGGTGTGGATCTGGGTAAGCTTTACCACGAACTCAATGCCCGCCAGGAGCAGCTGGGGGGCATGGAAAAGGTGTTTACCGCCGGCTTCAAAGAGTTTGCTCGCCTCTCCAAAAGCTCCAGCCGCAGCCCCCAATCGGTGCTGGACGGCGCCGACCGCTCGATGCGCGTTACCCTCAACCGGGAAGTGGAGCACCTAGAGAGCCACCTGTCGTTTCTGGCGACCGTCGGCTCCATCAGCCCCTATATTGGCCTGTTCGGTACCGTGTGGGGCATCATGAACTCCTTTATCGCTTTGGGTAATGTCCAGCAAGCCACTTTGTCGATGGTGGCGCCGGGTATCGCCGAGGCGCTTATCGCCACCGCCATGGGCCTGTTTGCGGCCATTCCGGCGGTCATGGCTTACAACCGTTTCTCCCATAACGTCGAGAAGCTGGAGCTGAGCTACCTCAACTTCCAAGAAGAGTTTCACACTATTTTGCACCGCCAGGTGTTTGCCAATGACGGAGGCCAGGCTGCATGAGTGCCGCGCCGCGTAAACGCCGCCGCCCTGTTGCCGAGATCAACGTCGTTCCGTACATCGACGTGATGCTGGTGCTGCTGATCATCTTTATGGTGACCGCACCCCTTATCACCCAGGGTGTGAAAGTAGACCTGCCCAAGCAATCGTCCCAGCCGCTGCCGCCGGATTCCAAACCGGCCGCGGTGGTGTCCATCACCAAGGACGGCACTTATTTCCTGCAGGTGGGGTCCAAGAAAGCCGAACAGTATGACGACGTGGCCATGTTGGCTGCCGTGGTCAAGGCCCAACGGGAAGTGGAACCCCAGACGCCGGTGGTGATCCGCGGCGACGGCGCCGTGCCTTACGCCAAGGTGGTGCAGCTGATGGGGACCTTGCAAGGCGCCGGTGTGGATAACGTCGGGCTGATGACCGATCCGCCCGAGGAGAAGAAGTAACGATGCGCAATGAAGGCATGGGGCTGCCGGCCGGGCTGTCCATAGGTTTACATGCCCTGATCCTGGCGCTGCTGGGGTTGTCACTGGATTTTTCCAAAACGCCGGAAGTGCCCCAGCCTCAGGGCGAGCCCATTACCGCCAAGGCGGTGGACAGCGCCGTTGTCGAGCAGCAGGTCAAACGTATCAAGGCGGCCCAGGCCGCTGAGCGCAAGGCTGAAGTCGATCGCCAGCAAAAGTTGGCAGCCGAGCGCCAAGCCGAACAGCAACGCATAGCCCAGCTCAAGCAGCAGCGCGCCCAGGAAGAAGAGGCCAGGATCGAGGCGCAAAAACAGGCTGAAGAAGCCAAACGTATCCAGCAGCAGGAACAGCAAAAAGCCAAAGAATTGGAAATTGCGCGCCAGAAAAAGCTGGAAGAGAAAAAACAAGCTGACGCTGCCGCCAAGGCAGCGGAAGAAAAAAGGCAAAAAGAAGAAGCCGCTGCCAAAGCGGCAGAAGAAAAACGGCAAAAAGAAGAAGCCGAGCGCAAACGCAAAGAAGAAGAGGCCCGTAAAAAGGCCGAAGCCGAGAAAAAGCGCAAAGCCGAAGAAGCCAAACAAAAAGCCGAGCAGGAAAAACAACTGGCCGATCAAATGGCCCAGGAAGCGGCGCAACGTTCCGCTGCCCGGCAAAAACAGGTTTTGAGCGAGTTGCAAAAATACCAGGCGCTGATTAAGGACGCCATCGACCGCAACGTTATCCGCGACGACAGCATGCGTGGAAAAGAAGCGAAGGTGGCGGTGCAATTGGCGCCCTCCGGCCTGGTGCTGGATGTGCGTTATCTGTCTGGCGACAAGGCCCTGTACGACGCCGTACAGCGGGCGCTGTGGAAAATACAGACCCTGCCGGTATCCAAGGACCCGGATGTGTTTGCCCAGATGAAAAACCTGAACATTACTTATCGACCCGAGTTCTAACGAGGTAAATGTGCGAATTCTCAGTGTGATCTTTGTTGGCCTGCTCAGCATCAGCCTAAGCGCTCGTGCTGCCCTGGACATCGTCATTACCGGCGGGATGGACACGGCCCGGCCGGTGGCGGTTCTGCCCTTTACCTTTGAAGGCGGCGACCAGCCGATGCAGCCGGCCGAGGTGATAAGCGACGACCTTCGCAACTCCGGCAAGTTCTCGCCCCTGGCCCTTAGCGCCATGCCGGAGCAGCCTACTTCGGTTGACAACATTCACTACCAGGCCTGGGCCACCAAAGGGGTTGAGGCGGTGGTGATGGGAACCGTCAAGCCCTACGGCCAGGACAAGTACCTGGTGAGCTTTGACTTGGTGGATGTGGTGCGTGGCCAGGCTATTGGCGGCAACATGGAGCGGCTCAAAGACGGCAGCTTGGTGAAGTCTTCCGGCCCGGTGCTCGAATCGCGCCAGGCCGTTATCAGCGCCCGCCAGTTCCGCCAGTATGCTCACCGCATCTCCGACATCGTCTATGAGAAGCTGACCGGTGAGCGCGGCGCCTTTTTGACCCGCATTGCCTACGTGGTGGTGGACAACACCGACCCGGTCTACCCCTACCGTTTGATGGTGTCCGATTACGATGGTTACAACGAAACCATGGTCACCAAGGCCAAAGAACCGCTGATGTCGCCTTCCTGGTCACCGGATGGAACAAAATTGGCTTATGTTTCTTTCCAAAATCATAAATCCGAGATTTTCATTCAGGATCTTTATAACCAACATCGTGAAAAATTAACCTCGTTTCCGATGATTAACGGTAACCCCGTTTGGTCACCGGACGGTAAAAAGATGGCCATGGTTTTATCCAAAGATGGCAACCCTGAAATTTATGTTATGGACCTGGCGACGAAACAAGAAACGCGCCTGACCGATCATTACGCTATTGATACTGAACCCTCTTGGTATCCCGATTCCAAATCTTTGGTATTTACATCGGAGCGGGGTGGTCGTCCACAGCTTTATCGTGTAGATTTGGGCACTAAAGCTGTGAAACGCTTGACTTTTGAAGGTGAGCAAAACCTGGGCGGCTCCATTAGCCCGGACGGCAAATACCTGATTATGGTCAATCGTACCCAGGGACATTACCGGATAGCGCGACAGGATTTGCAAACCGGTGCTTTGCAGGTGTTGACGCAGACAGAATTGGATGAATCGCCTAGCCTGGCCCCCAATGGCAGCATGATCATATATGCCACGCTCTATCGGGGGCAGAAGGTTTTGGGCCTAGTGTCGGTAGATGGGCGTTTTAAAGCCCGCTTGCCGGCCCGCCAGGGACAGGTGAAGGCTCCGGCCTGGTCACCCTTTTTGTAAAAAAATAACTTGCAGTCATTGACAACATAAGGACCTGACGATGCAACACAATAAACTTCTGAAAGGGATGCTGTTGGCTCTGCCAATCCTGGCCCTCTCAGCCTGTTCTTCTACTTCTGGTACTGATAAAACAACTTCTAAAACCAGCTCTAACCAGCAGCAAGAAGTGGTTACCGGTACTGTTGAGCCTGTGATGAGCGCCGAAGAGCAGCGTAAGCAGCGCATGGAAGAGATGCGCCGCGAGCACATCATCTACTTCGAATTCGACAAGTACGACATTCGCCCCGAGTTCGCCGAACTGCTGGAAGCCCATGCTGCTTACCTGCGTGAGCATTCGGACGTTAAGGTCCTCATCGAAGGCCACGCTGACGAGCGCGGTACTCCCGAGTACAACATCGCCCTGGGCGAGAAGCGTGCCAAAGCCGTTAAGCAGTACCTGCTGGGCCTGGGCGTGCTGGACTCCCAGATCAGCATCGTCTCCTACGGTGAAGAGAAGCCCCTTGATCCTTCTCACACCGAAGCGGCCTTTGCTAAGAACCGCCGAGCTGTACTGGTTTACTAAGTTATGAAAAAACCGCTGACAAGTGTCATCTTGTTGGTCGGCCTGTCCGGCGCCGCTCACGCGGCGCCGGCGCCCGTTGTGGAGGCCGGCGGGGATTTGGAGTCCCGAGTCGCCCGCTTGGAAGCGCAGTTTGAATCCCGCAGCCGTGCGCAGCTAGAAATGATGCAGCGTTTAAGTGCTTTGCAGGATGATTTGCGCGACTTGCGTGGCATTACCGAAGAGCACGACCACCAGCTGCAACAGCTGCTGGACAGGCAACGGGAGATCTACAAAGAAATCGCCCGCCTGCAAGCCGGTGCACCTGCCGCTGGCACCGATACCGCAGCGCCAAGTGGCACTCCTGCCAGCGCGCCTGCAGCCGCAACACCGCAAGTGGTAACCACCACCCCTGACTACTCCAGTAACTTGAGTGAAAACGAGGCGTATGACCGTGCGGTCGGCCTGGTGCTCAAGCAAAAGGATTATGCCAAGGCGACGGATGCTTTCAGAAAGTTCATCCAGGATTTTCCGAAATCTTCCTACATCGACAATGCCCATTACTGGCTGGGGCAGTTGCTGTACAGCGACCGCAAGCTGGATGAGGCAAGCCAATCCTTCAGCGTGGTTGTAAACCGCTACCCCAACTCCACCAAGCGCGCCGACGCCTTGCTCAAGCTCGGTATCATCGCCAAGGAGAAAGGGGACAAAGCGGGGGCATCGAGCTACTTCAACCGCGTCATCAAAGAGTATCCGGACAGCACCTCTGCCCGTATGGCCAAGGACAGTTTGGGCAGTCTTTAAGCTGCCTGTTGGCTTTTTGCGCAATCGATGCCTGGCCGTGATTTTCTGCTTGCACGGTCAGGCAAATTCAGTAAGATAGGCGCCCGTCGGGTCGTTAGCTCAGTTGGTAGAGCAGTTGACTTTTAATCAATTGGTCGCAGGTTCGAATCCTGCACGACCCACCAGACACCCAAAAGCCTGCCAGCGCGGGCTTTTTTAATCGGCAACGCCGAGTCGGCTCTGAAGCAACGCGATGAGCGACAAAAAACAATTTAGATGGGTCGTTAGCTCAGTTGGTAGAGCAGTTGACTTTTAATCAATTGGTCGCAGGTTCGAATCCTGCACGACCCACCATCATTCAAGGGGCTTGGCCCGGCAGCAAAGTGCAGCTTTACTGCAAACTCAAGAGACAATTTGGGTCGTTAGCTCAGTTGGTAGAGCAGTTGACTTTTAATCAATTGGTCGCAGGTTCGAATCCTGCACGACCCACCATTATTCAAGGGGCTTGGCCCGGCAGAAAAGCGCAGCTTTACTGCAAACCCAAGAGACAATTTGGGTCGTTAGCTCAGTTGGTAGAGCAGTTGACTTTTAATCAATTGGTCGCAGGTTCGAATCCTGCACGACCCACCATTATTTGAAACCCCGCCTTGTGCGGGGTTTTTTGTTATCGCCGGGGGAGGGGGTATAATGCCCGGACGCAAAGACTCAGTTGGTTTTGAGGTTATGACCCAGATCCCCCAGGTAAACCTGGATTTACCCTTCCCGCCCAAGCCCAAACCCTTGAGCGATGACCAAAAAGCAGATTACAAAGCCCGTATTAAAGCGCTCCTTAAAGCCCGGGATGCCGTATTGGTCGCCCACTACTACACCGACCCGGAGATCCAGGCCCTGGCTGAAGAAACCGGCGGTTGTGTCTCCGATTCACTGGAGATGGCTCGGTTCGGCAAAGAGCATCCGGCCAAGACCCTGATCGTGGCTGGCGTTAAGTTTATGGGCGAAACCGCCAAAATTCTCAGCCCCGAGAAAACAGTACTGATGCCGACCCTCGAGGCCACCTGCTCTTTGGATCTTGGCTGCCCGGCAGAGGAATTCAGCGCCTTTTGTGATGCCCACCCTGATCACACCGTGGTGGTATATGCCAATACCTCGGCAGCTGTAAAAGCGCGGGCCGATTGGGTGGTAACTTCGTCCATTGCCCTGGAAATCGTTGAGCACCTCGACAGCGAAGGCAAAAAAATTCTTTGGGCACCGGATAAGCACTTGGGCGGGTACATCAATAAGAAGACCGGCGCCGACATGCTGCTGTGGCAAAGCGCCTGTATCGTCCATGACGAGTTCAAGACCCGCGCCCTTAAAGACATGAAGGCCCTGTACCCCGACGCCGCCGTGCTGGTGCACCCCGAGTCGCCGGCCAGTATTGTCGAGATGGCCGACGCGGTAGGTTCTACCAGCCAGTTAATCAAGGCGGCCCAAACTCTGCCCAACAAGCGCCTTATCGTGGCCACCGACCGCGGCATCTTTTATAAGATGCAGCAGCTATGCCCTGATAAAGAATTCGTGGAAGCGCCTACCGCCGGTGACGGCGCCACCTGCCGCTCCTGTGCCCACTGCCCCTGGATGGCTATGAACGGTCTTAAAGCCATTTACGAGTCGCTGAGCGCCGAAGAGCTGCAACCCCATGAGATCCATGTGGATCCGGCCTTGGCTGACAAAGCCATGGTGCCCCTTAACCGGATGCTGGATTTTGCCGCCGACCTAAAACTCAAGGTCAAAGGCAACGCCTGAAAAAACGCCACCCTAAGGTGGCGTTTTGGTGTTTGCTCAAATCCTCGCCTAACGCGCTTATTTGCTTGAAAAAGCGGTTGACCCTCCAGGGCCTTGCCCCTAATATAGCGCCCCGTTGAGAGGCAAATCGCAGTGCGATGCCCCTTAACAAACAATATGGTGAGGTGTCCGAGTGGCTGAAGGAGCACGCCTGGAAAGTGTGTATACGGCAACGTATCGGGGGTTCGAATCCCCCCCTCACCGCCATATTAAAAGCAAAAAGCCCGTCCTCTGGACGGGCTTTTTGCTTTTGGTGTGTCGGCGACGTGAGACTCGATTCGAAGCCCAGGGTTCGACCGGTTGCAGGAGCAACCGGGACCGCCGTAGGCGCCCGAAGGGCAAGGCACAGGAAGTGCTTTGGTCTATCCCCCTCACCTTAGACCGGGCTTTTTCGTACATGCGGTTCGGTGGGGATTTCATCTTGCTTGGCAAGATGTCGAATCCTCCGGCCAGGGCGCCATGAATGCCGCCCGCTTCGCCCGGTACAAAGCTGTGCTTTGCCGATAACCGGGCTTCACCCTCATCGCCATATTAAAAGCAAAAAGCCCGTCCTCTGGACGGGCTTTTTGCTTTTAATATGGCGACGTGGGACTCGATTCGAAGCTCAGGGTTCGACCGGTTGCAGGAGCAACCGGGACCGCCGAAGGCGCCAGAAGGGCAAAGCACAGGATGTGCTTTGGTCTATCCCTCCCTCATGCTTCTTCTTTTTTGGACCCCTTCTGGGGCAAATTTGGGGCAGGATCGGCCCTCTCCTGTTCTTCACTGTCCGTTTTAACCCCCATCACCTGCGAAGTCATTGCCACTTTATTTGGTGTGATACACAGCACATGCACTACTAAGCCTTCTTTTCTTCTCGAGGGTCCGTCTTTTCGGGTTTCAGCCGGCTGGCTCGTATGTGTCCTGGCCGCCGTATTTGTAGGAGTAGGCAACAGGCCTGGCCTCGCTACAATTTGTCACTCACCTCCTGCAGGTTCTTCGGTTATAAAGGCTTCGGTTTGTGTCCGTTCCTATTCCACCGCCTGCAGGTTTTCTGCAGGCTTTTTTTTGCGAGATATTCTTGGGCGATCTAACGAGTAACTTCAGCCGAGCCGAGTTTGCATGCCGCTGCGGATGCGGTTTGGCTTGTGTGGCACCGGAGTTGGTGTTTTTGTTGCAACAGGTAAGAGACGTGCTGGCTGTGCCTATTCGGATAGTCGAAAGCAGCCGTTGTGAGTGCCAGGATCTGCGCGTGGGGGGAGCCCCCGGTAATCGTTACCGAGCAGGAGACGCCGCCGATATCGTGGCTGAAGGCATCGATTTGAAGCTTCTGGCCGATACGGCTAGGCGCGTTGCTAGGCAAGGTTGGTTAGTAAAAGATGAACGCCAGTTTGTGCACATTGAACGCGATTGCGAGAGTCGCCCTCGTTAAGAGCTGCCGGTAAGACTTTCCCTTCTGGAAATCCCACCTGACTTTTATGCGGCCCTGAGGTGTAATGGCGGCTTGATGATTGGAGGGATTAGCTGATGCAGGAGTTGATGTCGGTGGCGGCCATTACCGGCGCCCTTGCCATAGGGGCCATGAGCCCGGGGCCCACCTTTGTGGTGGTGGCGCGCACTGCCGCTGGGGTGTCTCGTAGCCATGGCTTTATGACCGCTCTTGGTAGTGGTCTTGGCGCCGGTGTTTTTGCGCTGGTGGCCCTGTTGGGGCTGCACGCCGTGTTGGCTGCCGTGCCCATGGCCTTTTGGGTACTGAAGATTGGTGGCGGCTGTTACCTGCTTTACCTTGCCTATAAGATTTTGCGCCACGCCCGTGCGCCGCTGGCCTTTGACGGTAACGGCGGTAAAAAGTGCGGTTTGACCAAGACCCTGCTGTTCGGGTTGCTAACCCAGCTTGCCAACCCCAAAACCGCCATCGTCTTTGCCGGGGTCTTCTCGGCCCTGCTGCCGGCCCAGATCTCCCCCTGGATGTACGTGGCGTTGCCCCTTTGCGCTTTTACCGTTGATACCCTCTGGTATTTGCTGGTGGCCTTCGCGCTCTCGGCTGAAAAGCCCCGCCAGACTTATCTTAGGGCCAAGACCGCTATCGACCGCACCGCAGGTTTCGTGATGACAGCGCTGGGGTTAAAGCTCTTGCTGGGTAACAGCTGAAAAAAGGCCGCATTTAGCGGCCTTTTTGTTCCAGTGCCAACAGCCAGGCCTTTCGCTCCAGGCCGCCGGCGTAACCGGTCAGGGCGCCATTGCTGCCCACTACCCGGTGGCAAGGCACAATCACCGACAACGGGTTGCGGCCATTGGCTGCCGCCACGGCTCGCACCGCACTGGGTTTACCCAGATCTCTCGCCAGTTCGCCATAGCTGCAGGTTTGGCCGAAGGGAATTTGTTGTAAGGCCTGCCAAACTTGGCGCTGAAAGTCGGTGCCGCGCGGCGCCAGCGGCAGGTTGAAATGGGTAAGACGGCCGGTAAAAAAGGCGCCAAGCTGGCTGGCTGCTTCCTTTAATAGCGGCTCTTGCCCGGCGCTTTGCCAATCGTCCGCCGCCGGGAAGTGCTTTTGGCCGTCAAACCAAGCGCCAATCAAAGCGTTCTCTTCGGCGACAAGGTGCAGTGCCCCCAAAGGGGTTGCGAGACTCAGGTGGGCTTTCATAACTGACTCCACAAATGCTGGGTGGCGTAGGCTCGCCAGGGGCTAAAAGCGCTCATGTAGTGGGCGAGGGCCTTGGGACTATCAAGGCCGGTGGCGGCCTTGAGGCCGTGGTCGTTTACAGGCCAGGCGTCGGGCCAATGCAGGGCGCGCATGGCGATATAGCTCGCTGTCCAGGGGCCGATGCCGGGCAGGCTTTGCAGCTTGGCCGTTATCTCGTCGATGTCGGCCGAAGGCGATAACTCAAGACCCTCCGTCACGGCGCTCGCCAGGGCCAGCATGGCGCGGCTTCGCGAACGGATAACCCCCATCTGCCCTAGCTGCTCTTGGCTTAATGCCGCTACTTGCGCTGGCGTCGGAAAGCAATGGCTCAGCCCTTCTGGTGCATCCGGGCAAGGGCTGCCCAGGGTGGCCAGCCTACCGGCCAGGGTCTTGGCCGCTGCTACCGTGATTTGTTGGCCAAGGATGGCGCGCATGGCCATTTCAAAGCCGTCAAAGGCCCCGAGGGCGCGTAGCCCCGGATTGTTAACCAATGGCCCCAGGTTGGCCGCCACTTCGGCCGGTTCGGCGTCAAGATCGAACAGGTGACGAAGGGCGCTCAGCACCGGCGGCACTGCTTTAATCAAGGCGTTGCTGAGGGTAACGGTGAGTTCATTGCCGGCCAGTGCCACCTTCAGCCAGCCCTGGTGCATCTTGCCTTGGTAATCGAGGCGCACCGTGCGCCAGTACTCATTGGCTTCGATTTTCTCGACGCCAGTAATGGCGCGATTTTTTAAAAAGGCCAGCGTTGCCTGCCAATCGAGAGGCGGCCTGAACGCCAAGCGGCAAGTCAGTTCGGTCGCCGGCGCTTCGGCTTGGCGGCGAAGCTTGGAGGGAGTGAGCTGGTAGCGCTCGGCAAAGAGGCTGTTCATGCGCCGCAAGCTGCCAAAACCGGCGGCCATGGCAATATCCACCACCGGTAAGGTGGTTTCAGCCAGCAGCTTTTTAGCCAGCAGTAGCCGCTGGGTTTGGGCGTAGGCTACGGGGGAGACGCCAAAGCGGCTGGCAAAGGCGCGGCGAAGGTGCCGGTCTGTGACCCCAAGGCGCTCGGCCAGGGTGGCGAGATCGTGAAAGTCGCCCGCCCTGATAGCCTCTTCGGCGCGGCGGGCCACCATGGCAGCACCATCGCTCCAGGCCTGGCCCGGCGCCAACTCGGGGCGGCATTTAAGACAGGGGCGAAAACCGGCGGCCTCGGCGGCAGCGGCATTGCTGAAATAACGGCAGTTCTCGGCAAGGGGTTTGCGGGCCGGGCAGACGGGGCGGCAATAAATGCCGGTGCTGAGTACGCCAGCAAAGAAGCGGCCATCAAAGCGACTGTCGCGGCTGATAAGGGCCTGGTAGCAGGCGTCATCGTTGAGTTGCATACACCATCTCCGCTGAGGATGGTGCCATGATAGCGAGCCAGCACGGTACTGGCTCGCCATTTTCGGACCTGGACTTTAAGGCGCCGTTATTTGTTCAGCACCTCGGACAGGGCGGCCAGGCAAAGGGTGACGTTCTCGCGCCGGGCGCCGTAGCCCATCAGGCCGATACGCCAGGCTTTACCGGCAAAATCGCCGAGGCCAGCGCCAATTTCCAGGTTGTAGTCATTCAAAAGAGCGGCGCGCACGGCGGCGTCGTCAACCCCTTTGGGGATGGTCACCGTATTGAGCTGGGGCAGGCGCTCGCCTTGGGGCACGATAAAATCAAGGCCCAGAGCGCCGAGGCCTTCGGCCAGCCGCTCGTGCATTTGGCGGTGGCGCTGCCAGCTTTGTTCCAGCCCTTCGCTGTGCAGTTGCACCAGCGCTTCGTGCAGGGCATAGAGGGCGTTGACGGGGGCCGTGTGGTGGTAGCTGCGCTTGCCGGCCCCTTCCCAATACCCCATCACCAGGCTTTGGTCTAAAAACCAGCTTTGCACCGGGCTTTGCCGATTTTTTATCTTCTCGACCGCTGCCGGGCTAAAGCTCACCGGTGATAACCCCGGCACGCAGGACAAACACTTTTGGCTGCCCGAATAAATGGCGTCGATGCCCCATTCGTCCACCTTGACCGGCACCCCGCCAAGGGAGGTAACGGCATCGACAATGCTGAGCATGCCGGCTTGGCGGGCCATGGCGCACAGCGCCTCAGCATCACTGAGGGCGCCGGTGGAGGTTTCGGCATGGACAAAAGCCAGGAACTTGGCGTCCGGGTGGGCGCTGATGGCCGCTTTGACCTTATCTAGCTCCACGGCCCGGCCCCAGGGGCTGTCGACCACCACCGCCTCGGCGCCAAGGCGCTTGACGTTCTCTAGCATGCGCCCGCCAAAAACGCCGTTGCGGCAGACAATCACCTTTTCGCCGGGCTCGACCAGGTTGACAAAACAAGCCTCCATGCCGGCGCTGCCGGGGGCCGAGATGGCCAGGGTCATGGGGTTGCTGGTTTGAAAGGCGTATTGGAGCAGGATTTTGAGTTCGTCCATCATGCCGATGAACAGCGGGTCGAGGTGGCCGAGGGTAGGGCGGCTCTGGGCGGCCAGCACATTGGGGTAAACATCCGAGGGGCCGGGGCCCATCAGGGTACGACGTGGCGGAATAAAAGAGTGAAAGCTCATGGTGGTTTCCCTGCTGTTTTTGCCCATGTTGGCGGCAAAAAAACAGCAGTGCAACCGCCATGGGCTGATGCTAGAACGGCAGCGGCGCCACCAGCTTGAGTTTGTCGCCGCTCACCGGATGCTGGATCTGCAGCCAATGGGCATGAAGCATCAGCCGCTCGGCCGCCGCCAGGGCCTCACCCTCGGCGTAAAAGCGGTCGCCGATAATGGGGCAGCCCAGCGCCTGCATATGCACCCGCAGCTGATGGGAGCGGCCCGTTACCGGGGTCATCTCCACCCGGCTGATATTGCCCTGCTGCTCGGTCACTTTGTAATGGGTGAGGGCGTGTTTGCCGTGCTCAAAGGACACCATCTGCCGGGGCCTGTTGGGCCAGTCGCACACCAGCGGCAGCTCCACCTTGCCCGACAGCGCCTCGGGGCAGCCCCAAATCAGCGCTTGGTAGCCCTTGTGGGTTTGGCGCTGCTGAAACTGGTTTTTGAGGTTGCGTTCGGCTTCTTTATTAAGGGCCAGCACCAGGATGCCGGAGGTGTCCATGTCCAGGCGATGCACGGCCTCGGCCTGGGGGTGGCGCACTCTTACTCGGCTGACCACCGAGTCTTTGTGCGCCTCTTCGCGCCCCGGTACCGACAGCAGCCCCGAGGGTTTGTCCACCACCAACAGGTGCTTGTCTTCAAACAGGACGGCCAGGGGATCTTGTGGGGGGCGATAAACGAGGGGCTGCATGGGGTCTCTCCGAAAAGTCGGCGACACCTTATCACATCAGCGTTTGGCCTTGGAGAACTCCAGCCAGTAACTCACCACCCGCTGCTGATACTTCTCTTTGTATTTGTCGGTTTTGGAATGGTAGCGGCCCACCGCTTCCCAGATGTCGCCGCCGGTTTCGTCGAGATGGCTGCGAAACAGCCGGGCGGCTACATGGACGTTGGTGCAGGTGTCTGTGGCCAGCTTTTGCAAGGTCAGGTGCGGGTAGTAGCGCTGCATCTCGGGCAGGTGGATGGAGTTTATCTGGGCGACGCCAAGATCGAGGGTGCCATTGGTGTTGACGTTCATGCTGCCTTTTTTGCCGCCTTCGGCCTTGATGATGGCGTAGAGCAGGGAGCTGGCCAGCTTGAAATCCAAAGCGGCCTTGGCCACACAAAGCCTGAGCTCTTGAACGGGAACGTCGGTGGGTGGTGGCAAGTCCATGGGCAAGCGTCTTATTGGTATGTTGCTAAAAAGTGTAGCTTTTGGCGCTTTCTAATAAAAGTGCCGGATTTCTGAGCGAACGAGCCATTGCGCCTTGCCGTTGGGTGGGGGGCTATGGATAATAGCGCTCGGCGACCTCTCCGGTCCCCTCGCAACGATACCCTGTGAACCTGGTCAGGTCCGGAAGGAAGCAGCCACAGCAGGTGACTCGTGTGCCGGGGTGTGGCTGGAGAGGGAGCCACCTTCCTTGCCTTACCCCTATCCCTGACGTAGCCTTCTGCCTGATTAAAACAACAGGCCACTCAAGGTTATGCGCAAAAATCTCAATGCCTGCTATTACAGCGACTACCTGCAGCTCAATAAACTGCTGGACGCCCAGGCCATGGAGAGCGAAAAACATGGCAACCCTGCCCATGATGAAATGCTCTTTATCGTTACCCACCAAGCTTATGAGCTGTGGTTCAAGCAGCTGCTCCATGAACTGCGCTCGGTGATGGCGCTCTTTGCCGGGCCGGTCTTAGACGACAACGCCCTGGCCACCGTGGTACATCGGCTCAAGCGTTTTACCGCCATTCAAAAGCTTATCAATGACCAAATTGGGGTGCTGGAGACCATGTCGCCCCAAGACTTCCTGGAATTTCGAGACTACCTGGTACCCGCGTCTGGCTTTCAGTCGGTGCAGTTTAAAGAGCTGGAAATTCTGCTTGGGCTGCGCCGCACCCAACGTACCCAGGCCGACCGGGATTTCTTCTACTCGCGCCTTAACGATAAAGACCGCAACTACCTGCTGGCCCTAGAGCGGCAGGAGACCCTGAGCGAGCAGCTGGACCGCTGGCTGTCGCGCCTGCCGCTGCTGGATTTTGAAGATTTCGCCTTTTGGGAGCACTACCGCAAAGGCGCCAGCGAGATGCTGGACTCTGACGAGGCCATTATCCGCACCACCTTTGACGGCAAGGAACGGGATAACCAACTGGCAGAGCTGGCCGCCACCCGCGACCGCTTTATGGCGCTCTTTGACGACGGCCACTACCAGCAACTGTTAAAAGAAGGGCAGCTCAATTTCAGCCACGACGCCCTGATGTCGGCGCTCTTTATCAACCTCTACCGGGATGAGCCCCTTTTTCAGTTGCCCTTCCAACTGCTGACCACCCTGATGGAAATCGACGAGCTGTTCACTGCCTGGCGTTACCGCCATGTGCTGATGGTGCAGCGGATGCTGGGCTCGAAGATTGGCACTGGCGGCTCCAGTGGCTCGGACTACCTGCGCCGCAATACCGAAGCCAACCGGCTCTTTACCGACCTCTATGCCATCTCCACCTATCTGTTGCCCAAACATGCGCTGCCGGTGCTGCCGGCGAAGGTGAAAAAGCGCCTGGGCTTTAGCCTTGGCGGTGAATAAAAAAGCGGGCTGATGCCCGCTTTTTCATGGCGCAATGCTGGCGGCGGCCTTGAACAGCAGCCGGTGCAGCGCCACCACCTTTTGTAAATCCTTTTGGTAGCCGCCGCCAATCACGGCAGCCACCGGGATATCGGCAGCCAGGCATCGGCTTAGCACTAGTAAGTCGCGCTGGTAAAGCCCCTGGCTTGAGACATTGAAATACCCCAGCTCGTCGTCGGCATGGATGTCGACACCGGCGTCATACAGCACCAGATCCGGCTGATAAAGGCGCAGCACCAAGGTCAACGCCTCTTCTACGGCCGCCAGATAAGCTTGGTCGGCAATGGAGGCTGGTAGCGCCACATCAAGGTCGGAGTCTGGCTTGCGGGCCGGGTAGTTACGCTCGGCATGTACCGACACGCTGATGCAATCGGGGTGGCCGGCCAGCATGGTGGCGGTGCCATCCCCTTGGTGTACATCGCAGTCGAACACCAATACCCGGCGCACCTTGCCTTGCGCCACCAAGGTCTGTGCGGCCATGGCCAGGTCGTTGAAGATGCAGTAGCCGCCGCCCTGGGCGTAATGGGCATGGTGGTAACCGCCGGATAGATGCAGGGCCAGGCCATGTTGCAGCGCCAGTTCGGCGGTCAACAAGGTGCCGCTGTTGGCGGCCAGGGTACGCTCGATAAGGCGCTCACTCATGGGAAAGCCGATGCGCCTTGCCATCATCGTCGGCAGGCTCTGGCTGAGAAAGCCTTCCACATAGGCTGGCTCGTGCCAGCGGCGAGGGTAGTTGGGGTCAGGCTCGGCGCTGAAATAGCGGTGGGGGTGGCCGGCCAGATCCTGGTCAAGCCAGGATCGGAGCGCCGCATACTTGCCGACCGGGAAACGGTGATTGGCCGGCAAGGGAAAGCTGTAACTGGTGTGATAAACCAGTGGCAGCATCAGTGCTGTTTGTCTAACCAGGCTTTGAAGCGGGCCCGGGTCGCGGCGTCGGCCTGGCTCCACCAGTACTGGAGTTGCTGCTCAGCCATGTTGGTGCCATCAACGGTTACCGGGGCGGCAGCTGCAGGAGCCGGGGGCGGCGGCGGTGCGTCGGGGCGGGGCGCAACGGCGGCTAAGGTTTTGCCTTTAGCGGTTTCCAGCACGAACTTGGGGGCTTTGGCCCACTTCTCGGCGGCATCGATGTCGATAAGCTCAGGAGTGGTGAGCAGGTAGTTGCCGTCTTTTGGGATATCGAGGGTGATCCAATGCTCGTCTACCGTCACTTTGGTGTGTGACTCAAAGCCATCGTCGAAGATCCAGGAGTAGCTGACCTTCAGCTGGTGCTGGCCGGGGCTGAGCTCCAGCTTGTCGGTTTTGTTCCACAGGTAGTTTTTGACTTCTTGGTTATCCAACTGGTGGACATAGACCGCGTCCGACAATGTCAGTTCGGCGGCGTGGGCCGAGAGAGTAAAGAGGGACAGGGCCAGCAAAGACTTCAAACGCATTTAGTGCCTCCAGGCGGCCTCAAGGGCCTCCAGACGTTCTTCCAGTTCGGTAATGGCCTGGCGACAGCGTCCCAGGCGTTGATACTGGCGCAGTATTTCAGCCTGATGTTGCATTGTCATGAAGCTGTCATTTTTTAATTCACGAATTTTCTGGTCCAGGCGCCGCTCGTACTCTTTGTACTCCTTGAGCTTGTCGTAAAGCGGCCGGTAGCGCCCCACCACCGCCCTTAAGGCCGGTTGCACGGCAGGGCCGGTATCGTCAGCCAGGCGCTGCTGGTTGATGGCCCGCTTAAGGGCCAGGAATTTATTCTCAAAGGCTTCCAGGCGATGGCTGATGGCCTGGGGGCTGAGCTGGGGCGCGAGGGCCGCTAAATCATCGAGGCTGTCTGATAGCTCGTCGATATAGGGCGCGAAGGCGCGGCCCTTTTGCCGGAACAACCCTTCTGGAAACAAAGCCTTGTTGGGGTTTCTAGCCAGCCGGCCCTTGCGGGCGCGTTCGCTGTCGGCCTGCGCCGCTTGTCTTGCCAGCTCGTCAAGGGCGACCCGCAGGCGGTTAACGGCTTCTAGTTGATCCACCAGGCCTCCCAGGCCAGTTTGCCGGCCATGACCAGCACCACGGTAATAAAGATGGGGCGAATAAAGCTGCCGCCAAAGCGTATCGCACAGAGGGCGCCAAGATAAGCCCCCACCATCAGCGCCGAGCCCATGGCCAGCCCCAGGTACCAATGGATATGGCCCAAGAGGGCAAAGGTGACCAACGAAGTGAGGTTGGAGATGAAGTTCATGGTGCGGGCCACGCCGCTGGCATGGAGGAGGTCGAGCTTATAAAGGGCCACGGTCGACACTGTCCAAAAGGCGCCGGTGCCGGGGCCGAATACGCCGTCGTAGGCACCCAGCACAGCGCCTTGCAGACCTTGCTTGGTGTTGAGGCGCTGCCCTTGAGGGAGGTGGCGCTTGCCCGCTGCTACCTTTGGCATCAGCAAGGTGTAAAGAGCGGCGCCCAGCACGGCCAGGGGCAAGAGTTTCTCCAGCCATTCGGCTTTTAACCAGTCGACGGTCAAGGTGCCGAACAGGGCGCCGAGCAAAGTGCCAAGGGCGGCGACTTTCCAAAGCGCCGGATCAAATAGGCGCTTTTTAAAAAAGGCCCAGGATGCGGTGCTGGCCCCGAACGTAGAGGAGAGCTTATTGGTGCCTAAAGCCAAGTGCGGCGGCAAGCCGGCCGTGAGCAGGGCTGGCACTGTTAACAGGCCGCCGCCCCCGGCGATGGCGTCGATAAAGCCGGCGGCAAAAGCCACCATTGGCAACCACAGCCAAACATCGGGCTGCAATACCAGGTCGGTCACGTAAGGCTCCTTGGGATCAGCGTGTTATTTCGCGGCGAAAGGGGGGCAGGGCATTGAGCAGTTGGGCGCCGTAGCGGCGGGTCACCAGGCGCCTGTCCAAGAGCACTATTGTGCCGTGGTCGGTTTCAGAGCGCAGCAGCCGCCCGGCGGCCTGGACCAACCGCCTGGCGACTTGCGGCAGTGCCAGGGACATAAAGGCGTTGCCGCCCTTGGCTTCGATATATTCGGCCTGGGCCTGGCTTACCGGATCGTCAGGCACTGCGAAGGGCAGCTTGGTGATAATGAGGTTGGTCAGCAGCTCACCTTTAAGATCCAGGCCCTCGGCAAGGGCGCCGGTTCCAAACAGGATGGAGCCCTGGCCGTTTTTGACCCGCAGCGCATGGGCGTCGAGCATGGCCTGGCGATTCTCGCGGCCCTGCACCAACGGCGCGATGGGTAGGCGGCCTTCGAGCTTTTTCACCACCGCTTCCATCTGCCAGTAGCTGGCAAAAAGCACCAAAGACGCCTCATCGGCCGGCAGCCATTGGGGGAGCACTTCGGCCAACTCGTCGGTAAAGGCGCTGTCGGAGGGATCGGTCTTCATGGCGGGGATCACCAGCCGCCCCTGATTGGGGTAGTCAAAAGGCGAGGGCAGCACTTTATATTGGCAACCTTCCATCTTGCCAAGACCAAGCTCTCGGGCGGCGTGGCTAAAGCCCTGGTGACTTTGCAAGGTAGCCGAGACCAGCACCGCACCGGCGCAAGGCTCCCAAAGCTTGTATTTAAGCTCGTTGGCCACCTCGATGGGGGCGGCCGAGAGGATAATGTCTTTTTCGGTGCGCTCAAGCCACTTGGCCCAGGGGATGGTTTGGTCAGCGGCCAGTGCTCCCCAGAGTTTTTGCAGGCGCTCGGCGCCTTCCATGGCTGTCAGCAGCTGCTCTTGCAGTGGCAGTAATTTCGGGGTGCTGTCGCTGTCGATAAGGGCCAATACCTGTTGCAGCTTGCCGTTGAGCTTTTGGGCGGCGGCGTGCTGATCTTCTGCCACATTCTTAAGCCATTCGGGCAATTTCCCTTCGGGAAAGCGGTATTGGGGCTCGTCAAAAAAGCGCTGGCGGCCAAGCCACTGGTAGACACTTTGCTGGCCGCCGGCCAGTTCATGGGCGGTGTCTTGCACCACCATCGTAGGGCCTACCAGGCTGTCTTTTTTAACAAAGCCCTGTAATTCATCGAGCCAGCCCGGCAGGCGGGTCAGCCAGTCTTTGTCGGCCAGCAGGCGGCTGTGCTGCTGCAAAAAGGAACGGGCGCTTTCGGCAAGGTGGTGGGCTTCGTCGATGATGTAAAAGGTGTTGTCAGGGTCGGGCAGTAAGGTACCGCCGCCCTGGGCGAGATCGGTGAGCAGTACGTGGTGGTTGACTACCCACAAGTCCACTTGCTCCTGCTTATCTCTGACTTTCCAATAAGGGCAATCGCGATGGCCAGCGCCGCTGCAACTCAAGCGGTCGCTTTCCAAGTTACGCCATTGCTCCTGGGGGATCACTTTGGGCCAGCTGTCTCGGTCGCCGTCCCATTTACCCGTTGCATAGCTATGCAGCAGCTTTTGGTAAAGGTCGGCGCCATTAAAGAGATCGGCAGCACTGGTGGCACTTTGCAGCTTATGAAGGCAGCAATAGCGCTGGCGGCCTTTGAGTAACCGCGCTTCGACCTTAAGCCCCGCTTTAACCAGTTGGTGGATGTCTTTCTTGATGAGCTGTTCTTGCAGCGCCACCGTCGCCGTTGCTACCACCACTTTGCGCTTATGGTGCCGGGCAACCGGCAAGGCGCCTATCAGATAACCCAATGACTTACCGACACCGGTGCCGGCTTCTGCCATCAGCAGCCGCTGCTGGCGGTGGTACTCGCCCCCCAGGGTTTTGGCAACCTCTGCTATCAACTGCTGCTGGCCCTTACGTGGGCGAAAGCCGGGGCTTTGTTCACCCAAAGTACGATAGAGGCGCTGGATCTCGGTCTTGGTTTTATCGGAAAGCAAAGTGGTTGGTCGGGCTAAGAGGGGTGACGGGATTGTACCTAAAAATTGTGTTTAAACGCATGTTGATTAAAAAACGGTCTTTTTGATGGTGAAAATTTAACAAATGCGGTTAGCGCCAAAAGAAATGGTTAAAAAGTGGACTGGCTAACTTAGGGAAATAAGCAAGTTGCCTGAGAAATGTACAGTCAATGACGAGGTGGCTTGGAGCTGCTTGGCCGGGATGGTGAAAAGCAGTTTACATCTTTGCTAAAAGAACCTCCTTTAATAGTCAGCTTTTACTTACTAACTCTTTGTATTTTGTGGCTTGTGTTGAGTTTGTTCACAGTTGTCGAGACTTGTTTTGTCAATTGTAATCACAGTGTTGACTGATGTTCTTTTACGTGTTTATAGTTTGGCGACGGTTGGGTTAAACCCAATAACAACAGCTGGTAATCAATACAAAGCTGAAACAATAAGCCATGAAAATGGTCCAGGGAGATAATTATGTATCGCAATAGTAAGTTGGCGAGCTCAGTCCGTTGGGCTCTGCTTGCTGGTGCTACCACCGCTGCTGTGACTTCCATTCCTACTTACGCTGCTGACGGCGACCAAACCGTAGAGCGTATCGAAGTTACCGGTTCTCGTATCAAACGTACCGATATCGAAGGTGCCTCTCCGGTTACTGTTATCGATCAGGCCGCCATCCAAAAAACCGGTATCCAAAGCCTGGGTGACCTGCTGCAAGAACTGCCTGGTGCCGGTTCTGCCCTGAACACTGCTGTTAACAACGGTGGTAGCGGTGCAACTGAGATTGACCTGCGTAACCTGGGCTCCAAGCGTGTACTGGTGCTGCTGAACGGTCGCCGTATGATCAACGGCATCGGTGGCGGCGGCGTAGGTTCTGCTGTTGACCTCAACACCATTCCGCTGGCCGCTGTTAAGCGTATTGAAGTGCTGAAAGACGGCGCTTCTGCCGTTTACGGTTCTGACGCCATCGCCGGTGTTGTTAACGTTATCACCAAAGATGATTTCAACGGTGCCGAGGCTTCTGCTTACTGGGGCCGCAACGCCAAAGAGAAAGACGGCACCATTCGCTCTTATGAGTTCACCGTAGGCACCACTGGTGAACGCGGTAACATGCTGCTGGCCGCTTCCTACACTACTCAGGCTGCTACCTGGGCTGGGGACCGTGAGATCTCCAAGTACGGTTACAGCTCCACTACTCCTAATGGCCACTTTACCGGTTTCAACAAGATCGATCCCAACATGCCTGCCAATGCGCAGCTGGTAGCAGGCACTGATGGTAGCGCAGTTAGTGACTATGAACCCTTCAGTGACTATTACAACTATGCGCCTCAGAACTACCTGCAAACCCCGCAGGACCGTAAGAGCGTGTATGCTCTCGGCAACTACGACATTACTGACAATGTCCGCCTGAATACCGACTTCCTGTACACCAACCGTCAATCCAGCCAGCTGCTGGCCGCCATGCCGCTGACCATTGGTTCGCAGTTTGGTGTTATTGCCGGGTCTGTTAACGTTGCCGCGAACAACCCCTATAACATCTGGGGTGTTGACCTGAACGGTTCAGCCCTGACTGATTACGACGGTGACGGTGTAAACGATAACGTCCGTATCCAGCGCCGTGTGACTGAAGCCGGCAACCGTATTTATCGCCAAGACGTGAACACCTACCGTTGGAGTACTGGTCTGAGCGGCGGTATCGGTGATACCTCCTGGACCTGGGACATCAACTACATCTACGGTAAATCCACCTCTACCGATACCACCACTGGTCTGCTGAACTACGATCACATCAAAACCGCTCTGGGTGATGTAGATACCTGTAATGCAACCTCCGGCTGTGTGCCGCTGAACCTGTTCGGTGGCGAAGGCTCCATCACTCAAGGCATGGTCGACTACATCACCTTTACCGGTGTTGACAACTCTGGCCAGGAACTGCGTGACATCACTGCCAACATCACCGGTGACCTGTTCGAACTGCCTGCCGGTGCCGTGCAAGGCGCCTTCGGTGTTGAACGCCGTGACGAGAAAGGTTTCGATACTCCGGATCCGCTGACTCAAATTGGTGCTTCTTCCGGTAACCAGCGTGATGCGACTGCTGGTGGCTTTAACATCAAAGAAGCCTATGCCGAATTCTTTATCCCGGTACTGGATAACCTGACCCTGTCTACTGCGGCTCGTTATTCCAAGCACAACGCGTTCGGTTCCGAAACCACCACCAAGTTTGGTATTGAGTACCGCCCGATCGACGATCTGCTGCTGCGCGCTACCAAGGCTGAAGGTTTCCGTGCACCTTCTATCGCTGAGCTGTACCAAGGTGGTTCTGACTCCTACGACAACGTAAGTGATCCTTGTAACGACGGTGGTGCAGGTGCTCCTGGTTGTGCCGGTGTACCCACTTCCTATGAGCAGTCAAACTCTCAGATCCGTGCTACTTGGGTTTCCAACCCGGACCTGAAGCCTGAGAAGTCTGACTCCTTCACCCTGGGTTTCGTGTACAACCCCAGCTGGTTGGAAGGTTTCAACGTCAGCGTTGACTACTACGACATCGAGATCAAAGACACCATCGGCCGTATCGGTTCCCAGACTATTCTGGACACCTGTGCCGAAACAGGTACTGTACTGTGCCAATACATCACTCGTGATGCTACTACCGGTGACGTGACCGAGCTGCTGAACGGCTATATCAACTCCGGTAAGACCGAAACCAAAGGCTATGACTTCACTGCAGCCTACGGCTTCGGTACTAGCTTCGGTGACTTCAAGGTCACTCTGGACGGTAACTACGTAGACGAGTATGTCGACACTGTTGTTGACCTGGCTTCCGGCATTAGCACTCCTATCCACCGTGAAGGTATCGAGTTCGGTGACGCTGGCTTCCCCCGTGTTAAAGCCAACCTGAGCCTGGACTGGAACTACGATGCATGGTCTGCTTCTTGGGAAACCCGTTACATCAGCAGCATGAATATCGATCAGATCTACGCCGAACAGTACGATTACTACATGAACAACCCGGGCAAGGTCGTATATAACGACATCCAAGCCGGTTACTTCTGGCAGGATTACAACGTCCAGTTCACTGTTGGTATCGACAACGTATTCAACGACAAGCCGACTCCCGAAGATACCGAAGACTCCCTGTCTTCCAACAACTTCGACGTCACCACTTATCGTGCGAACCTGGACCGCTTCATGTACTTCCGTGTAAGCGCCAAGTTCTAAGAATATTGGTTAAAGTAAAAAGGCTGCCTGTTGGCAGCCTTTTTTTATCGGCCCCAATAGCTCTAGCTATTTGGCCAGCTGCTCGTTTGGAGTAGCCCTGTTTGACGTCTTATAACAGGTATGTTGGAGAATCCCCATAGATGAAAATTTCACCTATTTTTGCAACGCCCTTGTGCATACATCAGGTTGAAAACAGCGAAGCCCTTAACAAAGCACTCAAAGAATTAATCCTTGATGCGGAAAGAGACCCGAGCAAATACCGTAACCCGGTGCCAACACCAACAGTGCAGGTTGGCATCTTTGAGAGTGAGCTGGAGTTGTTCAAGTGGCAACATCCAGCAGTGCAATCCCTTAAGTCCATTTGTATGATGGCGGTCTCATCTTTAATAAAAACTTTAAATGGCTATGACGACCAAACCCTGTCGAAAATGGTCATTCAAAACGAGTCTTGGTTTCATATCACCGAGAGCGGTGGTTACATCTCTGCTCACACTCACCCCATGTCATCTTGGTCAGGGGTTTACTTCGTTGATGATGGTCAGCCTGATCAGACTCGTAAGGATAATGGCATCTTGCGTTTTCTTGATACCAAGCCAGGCGCCAATATGTTCCTTGATGCGGGTAACGGGCGACTGCAATCACCATTTAGCGGCGGCTCGGTGAATCTGCCAACAACTCCAGGCACTCTGGTTATTTTTCCTTCGTATCTGAATCATGAAGTGACGCCTTTTTTCGGGACTGGGAAGCGCATCACAATTGCGTTTAGTTCATGGTGCAAAGTCGTCTCTTAGTCACGCCTGGAGCGGCTTTCTGCTGTGTTGACACCCTGAAACGAATCTGGAATCATCGACAGCTGGTGTATCTCGGGCTTTTTTCTGAGATGCAATCCTTCGAACGCCTACCACCGTTCGGTGAGTAGGGCTCTATAACGATAAGACGTTGGTTGGGAACTATGTCCAGACTAAGCAAGAGAAGCACACTCGCTGCGGCCCTTGCCGGTGCCTTTATGTTTGCCGGTAGCGCCGCTTACGCGGCCGATCCTCTTGTCTCTTCTCAAGACGTTGAGAAAAATATCAATGACGCCGCTGCGGCTTCGCAGGCCAAGATTGACAAGCTTTCGGATCAAACCCGTGACCTGGTTGCGGATTACCGCACCACCGTTGCAGAAACTGACAACCTGAAAATTTATAACGACCACATTGCCAAGCTGATTGACAGCCAGAAGCAAGAAATGGGTCGTTATAACAAGCAGATCACCAACATCACCAAGACCCAACAAGGTGTCGTGCCGCTGATGTACAAAATGATCGACGCTTTGGATCAGTTTGTTAAGCTCGATGTTCCTTTCGAAAAAGAAGAACGCACCCAGCGTGTTCAGCATCTGCGTGACATGATGGAAGATTCTTCTGTTTCTACTTCTGAGAAGTATCGTCAAATCCTCGATGCCTATCAGATCGAAGTTGAAAACGGCTCTAAGAGCTATGCCTGGCAGGGTATTCTGCCCGTCGATGGCAAACAGCTCTCCGTTGACTTCGTGCACGTTGGCCGTGTCGCCTATCTGGCGCTGTCTCTGGACCAGCAAAACGCTTGGTTCTGGAACCGCGAGAAGAAAGATTGGGAAAAACTGGGTGATGAGTACGTAACTTCCGTCCGTGAGGCCGTGAAGCTGGCTCGTAACCAGGCTGCACCTAACCTGATGAAACTGCCAATCGAAGCACCGGAGTCTGCAGAATGAAAACTGTATTGAAGAGCGTAGTGCTGGCTGCTGGTCTGGTTTTGACCGCCCAGCCTGTTCTGGCCGCAGCTCCTCAGGCGAAGACCCTAGAGCAGTTGCTGCAAGATGTTCAGAAAGACCGTCTTTCTGACAACAAAATCAACAAGCAACGCGAACAGGAATTCCTGTCCGCTCGCGCTGACAAGCAAGCTCTGCTGAGCAAAGCCAAGTCTGAACTGGCTGCCGAGCAAGCTCGTGGTAAGCAACTGGAAGCCTCCTTTGCTGACAACGAGAAGCAACTGGCTGCCCTGGAAGAGAAACTGACCCTGGCCGTTGGCAACATGGGTGAGATGTTCGGTGTGGTTCGTCAGGTTGCTGGCGATGCCCAATCCCGCTTCCAGACCTCTATCATTTCCGCCCAGTACCCTGGCCGCGACAAAGAAATGAAAGAACTGGCTCAGTCCAAAGAGCTGCCTGAGCTGCCCCAGTTGGAAGACTTGTGGTTTGCTCTGCAAAAAGAAATGACCGCCTCTGGCGAAGTGGTTAAGTTCAAAGCTCCTGTTATCACCGTTGACGGTGAGAAAAAGGAAATGGACGTAACCCGCGTTGGCGCTTTCAACCTGATGAGCAGTGACCAGTACCTGGTTTACAACTCTGAAAGCGGCACCGTTGACGAGCTGTCTCGTCAGCCTGAGTCTTACATGACTGATACCGTTATCAGCTTCGGTAAGAACACCTCTGGCTACTCGCCTCTGTATGTTGACCCTTCCCGTGGCACCATCCTGACCCTGATGACGCAAAAAGTGACTCTGCTTGAGCGTTACAACCAGGGCGGTACCGTTGGTTACATCATCACTGGTGTACTGGCACTGGGTCTGCTGATCGTTCTGGAGCGTCTGATTGTTCTGGGCGGCATGAGCGCGGCTATCAGCCGTCAGCGCAAGTCCGATACCCCCAGCGATAACAACCCTCTGGGCCGTATCCTTAAGGTTTACGAAAACAACCGTAACGTTGACGTAGAAACCCTTGAGCTGAAGCTGGACGAAGCCATCCTGAAGGAAACCCCGCGTATTGAGCGTGGCGTATCCGTCATCAAGGTTCTGGCTGCCGTAGCCCCGCTGCTGGGTCTGCTGGGTACTGTTACCGGTATGATTGACACCTTCCAGTCCATTACCCTGTTCGGTACTGGTGACCCGAAAATCATGGCCGGTGGTATCTCTACCGCGCTGGTAACCACCGTACTGGGTCTGGTTGCAGCTCTGCCGCTGATTTTCCTTCACTCCATCGTGTACTCACGTAGCCAATCCCTGATCCACCTCGTTGAGGAACAGGCTGCTGGCATCATCGCTGAGCACGCGGAGAAGGAGTCTAAGTAATGATGCTCTTCCTGATAGAGCTTTGGGAATCTGTCAGGGATTTTATGAATACCGGGGGTGTAGTCCTCTACTGGCTGGCCCTCGTGCTGTTCATCATGTGGGTTCTGATGATCGAGCGCTATCTGTACCTGACCACAGCTTTCCCCAAATTGGTGAAAACTGTGCTGGGTAACTGGGACGCCCGTGAAGACACCACATCCTGGTACGCGCATAGAATCCGTGAGGCATGGATCTCCCAAGCCAATGAAAAGTTGAACGCGCGCATGCAGCTTATCAAGACCATGGTTGCCATGTGTCCCTTGATCGGACTGCTCGGCACTGTAACCGGTATGGTGCATGTGTTCGAAATCATGGCTAACACCGGCACGGGTAACCCCCGTCTGATGGCGTCAGGTATCTCCATGGCCACCATCCCGACGATGGCAGGCATGGTTGCGGCGCTGTCTGGTGTGTTCTTCAGTTCACGCCTGGAAGCCAAGGTTAAAGTTGCAAGCCATCGCCTCGTCGATAGCATGCCGCATCACTAAGAGAGAGTAGCTATGGCACGTAGACGTGTACGGCAAGAGGAAGAAGCCAGCATTGACATGACTCCGATGCTCGACATCGTGTTCATCATGCTGATCTTCTTCATCGTGACCACCTCTTTTGTCAAAGAGTCAGGTATTGATGTAAACCGCCCAACGGCAGCAACTGCTACCAAGAAAAAAGCGGCCAACATCTTTATCGCGATTAAAGAAAACGGCGAAATTTACATGGAAAAACGCCAGGTGGATGTGGAACGTGTTCGCGCCAACGTTGAAAAAATGTTGGCCGAAACTCCTGAAGCATCTGTTGTTATCCAGGCCGACAAGAACTCCAAGCACGGTGTTGTTGTGCAGGTTATGGACCAAGTCAAAGCTGCGGGCGTCGATAAGATCTCCGTTGCCGCCGACCCTGGGAGTTAATTATGGCTAGATCCATAGCAAGCATATTGCTGGGGATTGCGGTCACGTTTTTCCTGATCTGGTTCATGGCGTATCTGATCTCTGGTGGCCCGGCGCGGAACGATACTTCTGCCGATGCCCCGACGATCGATATCTCTGTGAACAAGCAGGAGACACCTCCCCAGAATAAACAGCGGGAGCTGCCGAAGAAGCCACCACCGCCGAAGCAGCCGCCTAAGCCGCTGAAGGCTATCCCGGATGAACCGAGCAAGCCTCAGCAGCAGATGCAGAATCTGAACATTCCGAAGATGAACTTCTCATCCCGCGGTTCAGGCCCTGCGGTGGGCGCCCCCACCATTGGTGGCGGTATGGGTGGTGACGGCGATGCAACGCCTATCTTCCGCATGGATCCTAAGTATCCGGTGGAAGCGGCTCGTGATGGTAAAGAAGGTTGGGTAAAACTGAGCTTCACCATTAACGAAGTCGGTGGTGTTGAAGACATCGAAGTTATCGATGCCCAGCCGAAGCGTATCTTCGACCGCGAAGCCAAGCGCGCCCTGGCCAAGTGGAAATACAAGCCGAAGATCATCGACGGCAAGCCTGTTAAGCAACCTGGGTTGACAGTTCAACTGGACTTCAAGCTGGAGGGTAAAAAGTAATGAAGATGAAAAAACTCGCTTCTTCCTTACTGGCGGTGTTGGCCTTGGCCGGCACTGTCACCCTGTCTCAGTCCGCTGTGGCTGAAGACAACGTGGTGCAGGTCAAGCAGGTGCCAAAGCGCAAGACTCAGGCATTGTCTGAGTCTGCTGGCCGCTCAGTGAGCAAGGCGTACGACCTCTTTTCCAAAGAGGACTATGCCGGCGCGCTGAAGATCATGCTGGATATGTCGCCCCGTGATGGTTACGACAAGGCTTACGTCGATCGCTTTATCGGTACCATTTATTACTATCAGGAAAAGTACGACCAATCCCTGCAGTACCTCAAACGTGCTGCTGATTCCGGTCAGCTGAACCAGACTGAGCAAGAAGGCGTATTGCGCCAGGTTGGTCAGATGCTTCAGCAACAGGAAAAGTGGAAAGAGTCGCTCACTTATCTTGATAAATGGATGGACTATTCCGGTAAGGAAAGTGCTGACGTTTACACCATGATGGCTCAGGCTTATTACCAGCTGAAGCAGTTGGATAAGGTTGTGCCGTTGGCCGATAAAGCCATCAAGCTTTACAAAAAGCCCAACAAAAACCCGTACGTGTTGAAATTGGCGGCGTATTTCGATCGCAAGATGTACAAGCCGATGATCCCCGTACTGGAAGAGCTGGTGAAGCTTGAGCCAAAAGAGAAGCAGTGGTGGATGCAGCTTGGTCAGGCCTACATGCTGGTTAACAACACCGATAAGGCGTTGGCGACCTATGCATTGGCTTACAAGCAGGGCTTCCTCACCAAAGAGAATGAAGGCAAAGTACTGGCACAGCTTTATGCGAACCAGGACATTCCCTACAAGTCTGCGGTGATCCAAGAGAAATTCATGAAAGCGGGCCTTATCCCGCAGGATGAGTCTTCTCTGTCCACGCTGGCCAATACCTGGCATAACGCCAAGGAATTGGACAAGGCTATCGACTATTACGGTAAGGCGGGTGAAGCTGGCGATAACGGTAAAGACTTCCTGAAACAGGGCAACTTGCTGCTGGAGCAGGAAAAGTACAAGGCAGCGATTGTTGCTTTGAACAAAGCCGTTAACGCGAAAACCGGGCTGTCACACTCTGAACCGGGTCGTGCTCATCTGGCGCTGGCTCAGGCATACTTCTTCCAAAAGTCCTATCTTGAGGCGCTTCAGCAAATCAAGTTGGCGAAGAACTATGACGAGACCAAGAAGACCGCTACTAGCTGGGAAGGCTATGTGCGGGACGAAGCCACTCGAAAGGGCGTCAAGCTCTGATAAAAGCCCCTTCGGGGGCTTTTTTAATGTCTGTTTTAAGCCTCTTCACTAGGTCATCTCCTTCTTTACCTGCTTTTGTAGAGACTGTTCCTATAGTCTATTTTGATGCTTGGTAGGTCAGACCTTACCGGTCTTGCTCGTAGATGAGCTGTTGTCACGCCTTGAACTTGAGTGCTCTCCTTGCTCCCTCGTTGTGTTTTATACCTACGCTGAAGCTAACGCCCACGGTCTGGTTGTTTGTTTTTTCATCGGTAGGCGCTGTTTACAGACAGAAAGTCTCTTTGTGTGTCTCCACACACGGCTATTTTGTTTTAAATTTGATGCAATATGGTTCTTATGTTTAAATTTGTTTTTTTATTGTTTTTATTTTTTATTTTTTGTTCTTTTTCCGGCTGCCAGCTGTGAGACCAGTCACAAAAAAAGTTCCCTGTGCAAAAAAAATGGGCAAAGAGTGCATAGCTATTCAATCTATATGCCTTTTTTTATGTTGTTGTTTTATCTGATTTTATTTTTCATTTTATCTTTTTATTAACTTTTAATTGTGGTTTTGTTTTTCAAATTGCAGTTGTGGTTAAACAATAAAAACCTTTTGGCATCATGTTGTTGCGTTGACATTAAAGTGGCTCTGTTTAAGTATCAATGCGGTTTTAAAAACCCGAAAAACAACCACAAATCCTAATGCGAACAAAATATCGCCAAAGGAAACGATGTCATGATGTCAAAAAATAAAACTTCCAAAGCTGTTAGCTGGGCGTTGCTGGCAAGTGCTACTGCTGCTGTAGCCATGCCTGTCCTGGCCGCCGACAACGGTAACGATGTTGAGCGTATTGAAGTAACCGGTTCACGCATCAAGCGTACCGACATGGAAACCGCTTCTCCGGTTTCTGTTATCTCTGCCAAAGATCTGCAAGCCAGCGGTTATACCTCTGTTGCCGACGTACTGGCCGACTCCACCTTCAGTGCTGGTGCGCCTACCGGTGCCGCCTCTAACAACGGTGGTAACGGTGCTTCTCGCGTAGATCTGCGTGGTCTGGGCTCTGCTCGTACCCTGGTGCTGGTAAACGGCCGCCGTATGGTTAACTCCGGTACTGGTGCTGACTCCTCTGTCGATCTGTCTACTATCCCTGTAGGCATGATTGAGCGCATCGAAGTACTGAAAGATGGCGCTTCCGCTGTTTATGGCTCTGACGCCGTAGCTGGCGTAGTTAACATCATCACCAAAAAAGACTTCCAAGGTCTGCAAGTTGACGCTAGCTACGGTGGCACCACTCGTGGTGACGCCAACACTGGCGAGATCAACCTGCTGATGGGTGGTAGCACCGATAAAGCCAACGTGGTTATCGGCGCCTCCTATGTTGACCGTGGTCTTGCCAAGCAAAGCAACCGTGGCTGGTCTGACTGTGCCAAAGATGGCCTGCCAGACGGTGCCTGTGGTGGTGGCTCCAGCTACATCCCCGGCGGTTCCTACAACGCTGGCGACGGCTACATGCAGCAAGACGCCAGCGGCAACTGGGTACCCCAGACCGATACCTATAACTACATCCCTTACCAGTACCTGTACACTCCTCAGAAGCGTACCTCTCTGTTCGGTAACGGTTCTTATCAGCTGACCGACAACACCCAGCTGTTTACCGAGTTCCTGTACACCAAGCGGATGTCCAACCAGCAGTTGGCCCCTTCTCCGGTAAGCCTGGAGATCCCCGCTGGTGCCACCGGTAACCCGGAAAACACCGCTGTTACCTACAAGCGTCGTATGACCGACGCCGGTACTCGTGGCTACGAGCAGACTGTTGATACCACCCGTTACGTGATTGGTGCCCAGGGTTACCTGGATATCCACAACGGTCTGGATTGGGACGTGTCCTACACTTGGGGCCGTAACGACTCAGTGTCCAAGGTTTCCAACCTGCAGAACACTTCCAAGATCCTCGACACCGTTGATCCTGACAAGTGTGGCGGTGATTCTGGTATCCCCTGTGCTAACTGGTTCGTGGGTGAAGGTCAGCTGAGCCAAGACGTTCTGGATTACGTTGACTACACCGACCAGTCCACCGGCGGTAACGAGATGAACGTTATCAACGCCAACATCTCCGGTGACCTGTTCGAACTGCCTGCCGGTATGTTCAGCTTCGCTTCCGGTATCGAATACCGTCGCGAGAAGGGCTGGTTCCAGCCTGACTCTGTGACTGTAGCCGGTGACAGCGCCCAGTCTCAGCAAGATCCGACTTCCGGTAGCTACGACACCAAACAGATTTACGCGGAATTCGCTATCCCTGTTCTGTCCGACAAGTTCCTGGTTAAAGACCTGTCTATCGAAGCGGCTGCCCGTTACTTCGATTACTCTACCTTCGGTAGCGATTCCACCTGGAAACTGGGTCTGACCTGGCGCCTGAACGACGACTTCATGCTGCGTGGCGTACGTTCTACCGCCTTCCGCGCTCCTACCGTATCTGAACTGTACGGCGGTAGCGTAGGTAGCTTCGACTACCTGGACGATCCCTGTTCTGACTACGGTTCTGGCAGCGCTTCTTCTACCAAATACCAGACCTGTAACACTCAGATCGGTAACACTGGCTACAAGTATGGCGACTCTCAGATCGAAACCACTTGGACTTCCGATCCGAACTTGAAGCCTGAAAAAGCCGACACCCTGACCCTGGGGGCGGTGTGGAGCCCGAGCTTCATCAACGGTTTCTCTGCGACTCTTGATTACTACAAAATTGAGATCAAAGACGCTATCGACCGTATCGATGCTCAGGAATACCTGAACAACTGCTACAACGGCGATTCCAATGCCTGTAGTGTGCTGAAAATCGAGCGTAGCGCCAACTCCGGCGATATCACCTACATGTCTCGTCCGCTGACCAACATCGGCGACGAGAAAATCAAAGGTGTTGACCTGGATATGCGTTATGCCTTCGACGCTGCTGGTCTGGGCTGGACCATCACCTGGGATACCAGCTACCTGGACGAGTACACCAAAGAAGGTATCGACTACGCCGATACCATCAGCGGTGACCAAGGCGCCTACGCCAAGTGGAAACACAACGCTAGCCTGGCTCTGAGCGGCGACAGCTGGGATGCCAAGTGGACCGTACGCTACATCGACGGCATGCACGACGATGGCGCTTACGAAGACGGTACTCCCTACACCTTCAAGACTGACTCTGTCGTCTACAACGACCTGTCCGGTAGCTATCACTTCAATGACAGCACTACTGTGACTCTGGGCGTAGATAACGTCTTCGACGAAGATCCGGCCTACGTACCTGACTACTCTGACGCCAACACTGTGCCTGAGGCATATGACGTTCTGGGTCGTTACGTATACGCCAAGCTGAGCTGGCGCATCTAATTCCCATTAACGGGAAAATAAAAAGCGACCTTCGGGTCGCTTTTTTTATGGCTTGTTAACGAGAAAAGGTGATCTTTATCCTGCTATTGCGAGACATCCTTATTTTTTGCTTTGGCGAGGAATTAAGGATTTTTATGAAGAGTGCCATGTCGATAAATGCGTCTTTATTGTTTCTGTTTTAATTTTTATTTATCAAATGCCCATGAAGCTCAGTAAATTCAGATTTTCATTTTAACAATTGAGTATCATCTACTTCTTCCCTATTTGCTATTTTCCTCCCTAGGCGTCGTTTGACGGCCAAATGGCTGTCCATGACTATCAACTCGCTTTTTAAAACCAAGCAATAAAACAGACCGTTTTTTGCGCAACTTTCTGCGCTGACGGTTAATAAAAAAGGGAGTGTGTCATGATGTCTCAAACCGCCATTAATAAGGCTGTCAAATGGGCGCTGCTGGGCGGCGCTGCTATTACCGTGTCGCTGCCGGTTCTGGCCGCCGACGATGCCAATCAAACCGAACGTATTGAAGTCACCGGTTCACGCATCAAGCGTACCGATATGGAAACCGCCAGCCCGGTCACCGTGATCTCGGCTAAAGATCTGCAGGCGAGCGGTTATACCTCAGTTGCTGACGTGCTGGCTGATGCCACCTTCAGCGCCGGCGCGCCAACTGGCGCCGCCACCAACAACGGCGGTGAAGGGGCGGCCCGGGTTGACCTTCGCGGCCTGGGTACAGCCCGTACCCTGGTGCTGGTCAACGGCCGGCGCATGGTCAACTCCGGCACCGGCGCTGATTCCTCCGTGGATCTGGGCTCCATTCCGGTGGGCATGATTGAACGTATCGAAGTGCTTAAAGACGGCGCTTCCGCCGTGTATGGCTCCGATGCCGTGGCCGGGGTGGTGAACATCATCACCAAGAAGGACTTCCAAGGCGTGCAGCTGGATGTCAGCTACGGCGGCACCGACAAGGGCGATGCCAACACCGGCGAAATCAACCTGTTGATGGGCGGCAGCACCGATAAGGCCAACATCGTGGTAGGTGCCAGCTACGTTGACCGTGGCAGCGCCATGCAAAGCAACCGCGATTGGTCAGACTGTATCAAGGACGGTACTGCCGCCGGCAACTGCGGCAGCGGCAGCAGCTATATCCCAGGTGGCTCGGTAAACGCCGGTGACGGCTACCTGCAGCAAGATGCCAGCGGTAACTGGGTGTCCCAGACCGACAGCTACAACTACGTGCCTTACCAGTACCTCTATACCCCACAAAAGCGCCTGTCGCTGTTTGGTAACGGCTCCTACCAGCTGAACGACAATACCCAGCTGTTCAGCGAGTTCCTCTACACCAAACGGACCTCCAACCAGCAGCTGGCGCCGTCTCCGGTTGCCCTGACCATCCCTGCCGACGCTACCGGCAACATTTGGGGCAGCGACGTTTATTACAAACGGCGGATGACCGACGCCGGCGCCCGGGGTTACTCTCAGGTGGTGGATACCAGCCGCTATGTGCTGGGCGCCCAGGGGTACCTGGATATCCACAATGGCCTGGATTGGGATGTCTCTTACACCTGGGGCCGCAATGATGCGGTGAGCAAGGTGTCCAACCTGCAAAACACCTCCAAGATCCTCGACACCGTCGATTCCAGCGTCTGTGACAACGTTTCCATTCCCTGCGCCAACTGGTTTGTCGGTGAGGGTGAGCTGAGCCAGGATGTCCTCGATTACGTGGATTACACCGACCAGTCCACCGGCGGCAACGAGATGAACGTGGTTAACGCCAACATCTCTGGCGACCTGTTCGAGCTGCCAGCCGGTATGTTCAGTTTTGCCTCTGGCATCGAATATCGCCGCGAAAAAGGCTGGTACCAGCCTGATTCTGTGACCGTCGCCGGCGACAGCGCCCAGTCTCAGCAAGACGCCACCGCAGGCAGCTACGACACCAAACAAATCTACGCCGAGTTCGCCATTCCGCTGCTGTCCGACAAATTCCTGGTCAAGGACTTGTCGGTAGAAGCGGCCATCCGTTACTTCGACTACTCCACCTTCGGTAGCGACAACACCTGGAAGCTTGGGATCACTTGGCGCCTGAACGACGACTTCATGCTTCGCGGCGTGCGGTCAACCGCTTTCCGCGCCCCGACCGTATCTGAGCTGTACGGCGGTAACGTCGGTAGCTTTGACTACCTGACCGACCCTTGCTCTGGTTACGGTAGTGCCAGCACCAGCTCTGCCCTCTATCAGAACTGTAACGCCCAAATCGGCAACACCGGCTACAGCTATAGTGACTCGCAGATTGAGACCACCTGGACTTCCTCTGAAGACCTCAAGCCCGAGCAGGCCGATACCCTGACTCTGGGCGCGGTGTGGAGCCCAAGCTTCCTGAGTGGCTTCTCCGCTACCGTGGATTACTACAAAATCAAGATCACCGATGCCATCGACCGCATCGACGCCCAGTCTTACCTGGACAACTGCTACAGCGGCGACAGCGCGGCTTGTGATGCTCTGAACATCACCCGCAGCTCCGTTTCTGGCGATATCTCTTATATGTCACGCCCCTTGACCAACATCGGTAAAGAGGAAGTGTCCGGGGTGGATATCGATGCCCGTTACGCCTTCAACGCCTGGGATCTGGGCTGGACAGCCAGCTTTGACAGCAGCTATCTGGGTAAATACACCAAGGAAGGGGAAGACTACGCCGGCACCATCAGCGGTGACCAAGGCGCCTATGCCAAGTGGAAGCACAACGCCAGCCTGGCGGTGAGCGGCGACAGCTGGGATGCCAAATGGTCGGTGCGTTATATCGACGGCATGAAGGACCTGAACCTGACCAGCTACAAGACCGACTCGGTGATTTACAACGACCTGTCCGGTAGCTATCACATCAATGACAGCACCACCGTCACCCTGGGTGTGGACAACGTCTTTGACGTCGACCCCGAATACGTTCCCAGCTATTCGGACGCCAACACCGTACCTGAGGTGTACGACGTGCTGGGTCGTTACCTCTACGCCAAGCTGAGCTGGCGTCTGTAACTAAAAAGGTGGCCCTTTGGCCACCTTTTTACTCTGCTTGGCAGGTCTTGCCTGCCCAACCAACTTTCTCAGGTTCCTCCCTGGACGAGAAAGCATGGCGGCCCAGCCGTCTTTTCGGGGCTGACGTTGTCAGCCCCTTTTTTATTGCGGCAGCGGCGCGCTGGTGGCCTTGACCCGCTCGTCCGAGTAACAACCCAGCACTTTGACAAAACGGGTGATGGCGCAGAGCTCCTGGTAGGCTTGCTGCCACTCCTCGCTTTGGTCGTTGGCCTGCACATCCATGTAAAACAGCTCTTCCCAGGGGTTACCGGGAATGGGGCGAGACTCGAGCTTGGTCATGTTAAAGCCGTGCTGCTGCAATACCTGCAAGGCGCTGACCAGGGCGCCCGGCGTGTTGTGGGTGGCCATGATAAGGCTGGTTTTGGCCGGCAGCTGGCTGGGCACGGTATGGGCGTCGCGGCTGACCAGGATAAAACGGGTGTGGTTCTCCTCTTGGTTGGCAAGGTGCCGGTCAATGGCCACCAGCCCGTACAGGGCGCCGCCGCTTTCCGGGCCTATGGCTGCAATGGGCTCGTCGCTCTCGGCCACCTTGGCCATGGCATGGGCCGATGACGGGCAGGCTTCCTGCTTGAGGGTGGTTTTGCCCAGATACTGCGAGCATTGCAACAAGGCCTGAGGGTGGGAGTAGACCCGCTCAATTTTGTCGAGGCTAAGGCCGGGTTTGACCAGCAGGTGATGGTCCACCTTCAGGTAGGTCTCACCGATGATATGCAGGTGGGTGTGGCGCAGCAGATCGTAGACATCGTTGATGGAGCCAGAAGAGGTGTTCTCGATAGGCAGCAGCCCCAAGGGCGCCCGGCCGTCTTCCACGGCTTTGACGATATCGGCAAAGCTCTCGCAAGAAAGGCCCTGGAACTGGCATTGGCGGCGGCTGGCGTAACCCTGGGCGGCGAGGTGCGAATAGGTGCCGGGGCGGCCAAGGTGGGCAATATGCAGTACGCCTTTTTCATCCCCTTGCTGCATCCAGGCCTGCTGCAAAAGCACCGAGTCTTCGATGATTACGTGGTAAAGCCGGGTCAGGTAGGCAGGGTCCAGGCCCAAAGCCTGGCCTTTTTCCATCAGGCTCAGCAGCAGGCTCGCCTCGCGGGCGGTATCGCGCACCGCGCCCTGGCGCTTGGCTTTGTCTTTGGCAACCGCCAGAGCCAATTGCCGGCGCTTGGCCAGGCTGCTTAGCAGGTTTTGGTCCAGCGCTTCGATTTCCTGGCGCAGGGTATTGAGATCCATAACTCCTCCAATACAAAAAAGGCCTCCCGTTTGGGAGGCCTCATGATGCTGCTGACATAACCTCATGCCGCATCATCGCCTCCCTTGAAGGAAGCGAAGAAGCAAAAAAAGAAGAGGGCGGCAGTGTTGGTCATCGGCTCGGTTTACATTTGTCAAGTGAACACAGCATGCCTACAGCAAGGGGTATTGGCAAGTTTTTTAAACGGCTTTACCAGCGCAGCGGGCGCAGCGCTGCTCGGCGGCATCTTTGATAAGCCGCTCCATCTCGATTTCCGCTTCGCAATCGGCGCAGATCCCAAATAGCCCAAGGTCAAGCTGGCACAAGGCGGCTTCCACCTTGTTCAGGCGGTTACACAGGCCATAAAGCTGGCGGTCAGGGTAACTGGGCAGCTGCTCGCCCAAACCATCCACGCCCTGGCTGGCAAGGGCTTCCAGCAGCGCCCCCGGCGCCCCCAGTTCGATAAGGCGAGCGCGGATCTGCTGCAGCAGCTGTTGCTGTTCCTGCGCCAGCGACTGGCCAAAGTCTGTCATTTGAGGATGCCTCCACATGGATAATGGCATCAGTCTAAAGGGCTTGGGCTCAGGCTTTGCTGACCTGCATCAAGGGTTGATGCTCTCCAGCATCGCTTCTTTATCGCTAAGGGTGCGCACCTTTTGAAAAAGCGCTTCGGCCTCAGGGTATTGCAGGCGCAAAAACTGTAGCCACTGCTTGAGGCGATTGGGGTAGTAAAGGCCCTTGTCACCCCGGATCTCGAACTGGGAGTAGCGTTTTAAGAGGGCTTGCACCGCTTCCCAAGGCGCTTTGGGGGCCAGGCCCTTGATGGCGGCGGCAAGGCTGGGGCAGGCTAGGGCGCCGCGGCCGATCATCAGGTCGGTACTGCCGCTAACGGCCTGGCAGCGCTTGGCATCGTCGCTGCTCCAAATTTCACCGTTGGCGATGACATTAAGGCCAATCTCGCTGCGGATAAGCGCGATTTGCTCCCAGTAGGCGGGAGGGCGGTAGCCGTCGCGTTTGGTGCGGGCATGTACCGCCAGCTCGGTGGCGCCGGCCGCTTCAATGGCGCGGGCGTTGTCCAGCATCAGGCTGGTGTCGTCGTAGCCCAGGCGAATTTTGGCGGTCACCGGCTGATGGGCGGGCACCGCTTGGCGCACTTCGCGGATGATGGCGTACAGGGTTTCTGGCTCTTTTAACAGCACCGAGCCGCCCTTGTTGCGGTTAACGGTCTTGGCCGGGCAGCCAAAGTTAAGATCAATACCCGGCGAGCCCAGGGCTACGGCCCGGGCGGCGTTCTCGGCCAGCCACTCGGGGGACTGGCCCAGCAACTGAATACGCACCGGCACACCGCTGGGGGTTTTGGCGCCGTTGGCCAGCTCCGGGCAGATCTTGAAAAAGCTGCGCTCCGGGTAGAGCTGGTCCACCACCCGCAAAAATTCGGTGACACACAGATCAAAGCCGCCTTGGGCGGTGAGCAAATCTCGCATCAGATGGTCGACAACCCCTTCCATCGGGGCCAGGATCACGCGCATTTTTTAAGGCCAGGTAGCAAACAGGTTGGCAAGTTTACGGGATCTGCATTTTATTGAAAGACGTGTGACATGTACCGGGTCTATTAGCCTGAGACCTGCCGGCAGCCGTTACGCCGTTCACGTCATTGATACCTAAACCACTAAAGGAAATTCAGCATGAAAACTCGTAACACTGTTGCAGCAGCCCTTGGGGTATTGGCCGTTGGTACTCTGGCCAGCGCCTCTGCCAGCGCTTCACCTTTTGCCATGACCCAACTGAACCAGGGCTACCAGGTTCAGCAGTTTGAAGCCAAATGCGGTGAAGCCAAGTGCGGCGGCAGCCCCAAGCAAGAGGGCCAGGCCGAAGAAAAGATGAAAGAAGGCAAGTGTGGTGAAGACAAAACCAAGATGAAGGAAGGCAAGTGCGGCGAAGACAAAGCCAAGATGATGAAGGAAGGTAAGTGCGGCGAAGACAAGGCCAAGATGATGAAGGAAGGCAAGTGCGGTGAAGACAAAGCCAAGATGATGAAGGAAGGCAAGTGCGGTGAAGACAAAGCCAAGATGATGAAAGAAGGCAAGTGTGGCGAAGACAAGGCCAAGATGATGAAAGACGAAAAGGCCAAAATGAAAGAGGGCAACTGCGGTGAAGACACCAAGGCCCACAAAGAAGGTAAGTGCGGTAGCGCCCACTAACCGGACAGGGTGCGGCGCTTGCCGCACCCTCTACCAGGACAAGCCATGAACAGACCTATCAGCGGCGCAGGCCTTGGGCTTCGGCGGGATTTTTTAGCCGATATTGGCGACACCTTACCGGCGCCAGTCAGCTTTTTGGAAGTGGCCCCCGAAAACTGGATGAAACTCGGTGGCGGCTATGGCCGGCGTTTTCGCGCCCTGACCGAACGCCACCCCTTTGTCTGCCACGGTTTGTCGTTGTCTATCGGCAGCCCGGCAGCCCTTGATTGGGACTTTCTCAAAGCCCTCAAGACCTTTCTTGACGAACACCATATTCGCCTTTATTCCGAGCACCTTTCGTACTGCTCGGGTAACGCGCACCTATACGATCTAATGCCCATTCCCTTTACCGAGCAAGCGGTCACCCACTTGGTAGCGCGCATCCGCCAAGTGCAGGATTTTCTGGAGCGCCCCCTGGTGCTGGAAAACGTGTCCTACTACGGCGCGCCGGGCCAGGAAATGAGCGAAATTGCCTTTATCAATGCGGTGCTGGAAGAAGCCGATTGCCAGTTGCTGCTGGATGTAAACAACATCTATGTGAACGCCACCAACCACGGCTACGACGCCGAGGCCTTCTTAAAGGCCCTGCCGAGCCAGCGCATCGCTTATGGCCATATCGCCGGGCACCATCAGGAAGCGGCCGATCTTATCGTCGACACCCACGGCGCCGACGTTATCGACCCAGTCTGGGCGCTGCTGGCCAAGGCTTATCAATATCACGGTGTCTTTCCCACCTTGCTGGAGCGGGATTTTAACCTGCCGCCCTTGAGCGGGCTGCTTGGTGAAGTGGGCACTATCGCCACCTTGCAAACCCAGGCAAGAGTGGAGGTGGCATGAGCTTTTTAGAAGTGCAGCGCGCCTTTATGGCCCACCTTCGCGACCCGGAGCAGCATCCGGCGCCAACTGATGTGGAAGATAGGCGCATGGCCATTTACCGCCGACTTTTTATCAACAACATCGACGGTTTCTTAAGCTCGTCTTTTCCGGTGCTAAAAAGCCTCTATGCCGAGGGCGACTGGCAGCAACTGGTGCGCCGTTTCTATGCCGACCACGATTGCCACTCGCCGCTGTTTTTAGACATCAGCGAAGCCTTTTTAGATTACTTGGACGGCCCCGCCTTTAGCCCCCGGCCCTGCGACCCGCCTTTTATGGCCGAGCTGGCCCATTACGAGTGGCTGGAGCTGGCGGTGGGGCGAAGCGAAGAAGAGGGCAGGCTGATTTGCCCCGATATCGATACGCCGCTCAGGCTCTCTGGCGCGGCGGCGCTGGCGGCCTATCACTGGCCGGTGCACCAGATAAGCAGCGATTTTCGCCCTGATGCGCCACTGGCGGCGCCGGTGTTTTTGCTGGTCTACCGCGGCCTCGACGACAAAGTCGCCTTTATGCTGCTCTCAAGCGCCATGGCTCAGGCCTTGTCGCTGATAGAGCAATCGCCCGGCCTTAGCACCAAGGCGCTTGTCGGCCACCTGGCCGCGCCGGGGGAGGAGCAAAGGGTGCTTGCCCGGCAACTGCTGGCGGCCCTTGGCGAGCTGGCCAGCAAGGGCGCGCTGCTGGGGGCCTAAATTGATCGCCCCAGCCCCATTGGGTAAACTCTCAGCCCGGCAGGCCCTGGGGAGTAGTGATGGCGGTGCGGTTTCTTTATCTGTTATGCGGTTGGGTGGCTATCGCCCTTGGGGTGCTCGGTATTGCCTTGCCGGTGCTGCCCACCACCCCCTTTATTTTGTTGGCGGCCTGGTGTTTTGCCAAAGGCTCGCCCCGTTGCCACCAGTGGCTGCGCTCCAACCGCTATTTTGGGCAGATGGTGCAGGACTGGGAGCGGCAAAAAGGCCTGCGCCGCCGTTACCGCCGCCGCGCCGTGGCCATGATGCTGGTCACCTTCAGTATCTCCCTTATCGTGGTGCCCAAGATCTGGTTGAAGATCATGCTGGTGGGGATACTGGTGTCGGTACTTATCTATCTTTACCGCTTGCCGGTGATCGAAGATTAACTCGCCAATAATTGCCAGCGGGGCCAAAAGCCCTTACCCTTTGGCGCTTTGGCTAACGCAATTGCGTGAAAAATGAGCATGAAACAAGACAGTCTGGCCGTCATCAAAGACGCCATCAAAACCATCCCTGATTACCCCAAGCCGGGCATCCTGTTCCGTGATGTCACCAGCCTGATGCAGGACCCCCGTGCCTTTGCCGAAAGCATCACCCTGCTGGCCGAGCATTACGAGAACCAGGGCTTTACCAAAGTGGTTGGCGCTGAAGCGCGCGGCTTTATTTTCGGCGCGCCCCTGGCCCTGGCCCTGGGTATCGGTTTTATCCCGGTGCGCAAACCCGGCAAACTGCCTCGCCAGACCCTGAGCCAGAGCTACGACTTGGAATACGGCCAGGACACCCTGGAGATCCACACCGACGCCATCGTCCCCGGCGACAAAGTGCTGCTGGTTGACGACCTGCTGGCTACCGGCGGCACCATCGAAGCTACCGCCAAACTGGTGCGTGAACTGGGCGGCGAAGCCAAACATGCGGCTTTTATCGTGTCCCTGCCGGAGCTTGGCGGTATCGAGCGCCTGGAAAAACAAGACATCGAGATCTTCGACCTAGTGCAATTCGACGGTCATTGATCCCAAAGGGCCGAGCCGGTAGCGTCAAGCTGCCAGCTCGGCCTTTTGCTGTGTTAGCATGGCCCTATTGAAGCGCATAACGACGATTGCATGGCATACCAGGTACTGGCCCGTAAGTGGCGACCCCAGAATTTCTCTGCCCTGGTGGGGCAGGAGCATGTGGTAAGGGCTCTTAACAACGCCCTGGCCCAAAATCGTCTGCACCATGCCTATCTCTTTACCGGCACCCGTGGGGTTGGTAAAACCACCCTGGCGCGCATTTTCGCCAAAAGCCTTAACTGCGAAACCGGTATTACCCCCACCCCTTGCGGCCAGTGCTCCACTTGCCTTGAGATTGAGCGGGGCAATTTTGTCGACCTTATCGAGGTGGATGCCGCGTCCCGCACCAAGGTGGAAGACACCCGCGAAATCCTCGACAACGTCCAGTACCGGCCTACCCGGGGCCGCTTCAAGGTGTACCTCATCGATGAAGTGCACATGTTGTCGCGCCACTCGTTCAATGCGCTGTTAAAAACCCTGGAAGAGCCGCCGGAGCACGTTAAGTTCCTGCTGGCCACCACAGACCCGCAAAAGCTGCCGGTCACCATACTGTCGCGCTGCCTGCAATTTAATTTAAAAAGCCTGAGCCCCGAGCTTATTACCGAGCACCTGGCCTATGTGCTGGGCGAAGAAAAGCTGGGTTTTGACGAGCCGGCGCTTCGGCTGCTGGCCAAGGCGGCCAACGGTTCCATGCGTGACGCCCTGAGTCTGACCGACCAGGCCATCGCCCATGGTAATGGCGAGGTGTTGCTGGATAACGTCCAGTCGATGCTGGGCACCCTCGATAACCACCACGCCCAGCAGTTGATGCACCAGGTCGTGGCGGCTGACGGCCAGGCGCTGCTGGCGGCCATCGAGCACGTGGCGATGATGTCGCCCGATTACAACGCCCTGCTGGCCGATATCCTGGCGCTGCTGCACCAAGCTGCCATTGCCCAGCAGGTGCCGGGCAGCCAAGAGGCGCCAGCCGAGCAGCTGGCGCTGCAACTGAGCCCGCAGCAGCTGCAACTTTTCTACCAGATGGTGCTGCACGGGCGGCGCGATCTGCCTTATTGCCCCGATCCGCGCATGGCCCTGGAAATGACCTTGCTGCGGATGCTGGCCTTTGATATCGACACCAATCCTGATCTTGGTAAGGCTCAGGCTAAAGCGCCCCACAGCGCCGCTAAAGCCGCGCCTCACAGCGCCGCTAAAGCCGCGCCGCAACCAGCCAAAGCCGCGTTGGTGCCGCCCAAAGCCAGCATGGACCCCGTCGCTGGTGCCCCCCGCACGCCAATGACGGCGCCGCCGGTGGCCAGCCAAGAAGACCTTGATGCCCAGCAGGCGCATCTGATGGCCATGGCCGAGGCGCAAGGGTTCAGGGGCGCCGAGGTTGCCGAGCCGCCTTCACAGCAGTTTGAACCGCAAGCCGCGCCGCAATCGGCGCCGCCGGTTCAGGCCGAGGCCGAGCAAGGTCATTACGAGCCGGCGCCAGCGCAGGCCGCGCCGCCACTTGAGACGCCGCCCAAGGCTGAAATGCCGCCCAAGGCCGATGCGCCTCAGGGGGCAGCTAATCCCACCAGCGCCTTGCTGGCCGCTCGCCAGGCCGTTAAAGCCAAGCAGCAGGTCCAGGAGGACAAGGGCCCAAAAAAGCCTGAGGCCCAGCAGCGGGCCCCGTCTTCAACCGAACCGGCTCGCAACCCCACTCAAACTGAGGAACACTCTTCGCAGCCGCAGCCGCAGCCGCAGCCCGTTGCCCCTGAGCGCCAAGCCTCGCCGGGCTGGGACGACGCGCCGCCCTGGCTTGATGACGATGTCGTGGAACCTGACCCCGGCATGCAGCTCGCTTGGGCCGAGCAGCAACAAGCCGAAGCCCCCGCTGCCCCTGAAGCGCCCAGCGCCGAGCCAGAACCGGCGGTATTAACAGGGCAGGGCGGCGAGCCTTACCCTGGTGTCACCCTGGCCCTTGATGACGCCCGGGAAGACGACCGCTTCTGGTTTGAATGCTGCGAGCGATTGAATATTGGCGGTTTTGTCCGGCAACTGGCCCTAAACTCGGTGCTGGAGCAACACCCCGAACACTGGACCTTGCTGCTGGAGCCAAGTCAGCGCCATCTGGAGCGCAACCTTGGTGACCTGCAACAAGCCCTGGCCCAAAGTGGCACTTTTTCCGGCAATGTCTCGGTGCAGGTACAAGCCGCACCGGCCGGGCGCGAAAGCCCGCTGGCCATTGCCAACCGAATTAGCCAGCGCTGCCAGGCCTATGCCGAGCAGGTGCTGGCCGACGATCCCAGGGTCAACCAATTTGTGGCCCTGTTTGATGCAGAACTGGTGGCGGAGTCAATTCGCCCAATCATGTGAGGAACGACAATGTTTGGTAAAGGCGGAATGGGCAACATCATGAAGCAGGCCCAGCAGATGCAGGAGCGGATGCAAAAAGCTCAGGAAGAGATCGCCCTCATGGAAGTCACCGGCGAAGCCGGTGCTGGCCTGGTGAAGATCACTATGCTTGGCAACCATAACGTGCGCCGCGTTGAAATCGACCCCAGCCTGATGGAAGACGACAAAGAGATGCTCGAAGATCTCATCGCCGCCGCCATCAACGACGCGGCCCGCCGCGTGGAAGAAGAATCCAAGGCCAAGATGGGTGCCGTAACCGGCGGCATGAAGCTGCCCGGCGGCATGCAGTTCCCCTTCTAAACCATGGAATTTAGCCCACTGCTGCGTGAGCTTATCCAGGCCCTGCGCTGCCTGCCTGGGGTGGGGGGGAAATCCGCCACCCGCATGGCCTTTCACCTCCTTGAGCGTGACCGCCAGGGCGGCCTGAAACTGGCCGGCCAGTTAAAAGCGGCCATGGAAGGCATCCAGCATTGCAGCGATTGCCGCACCTTTACCGAAGAGGATAAGTGCGGCATCTGCGCCAATCCCCGGCGCCTCGAAGCTGGCCAGCTGTGCGTGGTGGAAACCCCGGGAGACGTGATGGCCATCGAGCAGACCGGGCTTTTTTCCGGCCGCTACTTTGTGCTGATGGGGCATCTGTCGCCCCTGGACGGCATAGGCCCGGCGGAGCTGGAGCTCGATAAGCTCGACGCGCTGCTGGCCCGCGAGCCCTGGCAGGAGCTTATTCTCGCCACCAACCCCACGGTGGAAGGGGATGCTACCGCCCACTACGTGGCGCAAATGGCCCGCCAACATGGGGTCAAGGTCAGCCGCATTGCCCACGGCGTGCCGGTGGGGGGCGAGCTCGAATTTGTGGACGGCACCACGCTGTCCCACTCCTTCAGCGGCCGCCAACCCCTGGCCTGATGGCTGAAAAACCCCACATCCGTGGGGTTTTTTATTACTGGTGTCTTGAAAATATTGCCCCTGCCCCCATCTACCTTCCCAGCGAGTCACACAAGAGGAATGTGGAACCATGACCACCCAAACCCATGGTTTTCAAACCGAAGTCCAGCAACTGCTGCAACTGATGATCCACTCCCTGTATTCCAACAGGGACATCTTCCTGCGCGAACTCATTTCCAACGCCGCCGACGCCGCCGACAAGCTGCGTTTCAAGGCGCTGGAAAACGCCGACCTCTATGAGGGCGATGGCGACCTGAAAGTGCGCATCAAGGCCGACAAAGACAAAGGCACCCTGACCATCAGCGACAACGGCATCGGCATGACCGAAAGCGAGATCGTTGAGCACCTGGGTACCATTGCCAAGTCCGGCACCAAGGCCTTCTTCCAGAGCCTGTCTGGCGACGCCGCCAAAGACAGCCAGCTCATCGGCCAGTTCGGGGTGGGCTTTTATTCCGCCTTTATCGTCGCCGACACCGTTGAGGTGCACAGCCGCGCCGCCGGTGCCAAAGAAGGCGTGATGTGGCGCTCCAAAGGCGAGGGCACCTTCGAGACCGGCCTCAGCGACAAGACCAGCCGCGGCACCGACATCGTGCTGTTCTTGAAAGACGACGACAAAGACTTCCTGGAAAGCTACAAGCTTGAGCAGGTGATTCACACCTATTCCGACCACATCGGCGTGCCGGTGGAGCTCTTTAAAGAGGGCAAGGAAGAGGGTGAAGAAGGCGGCTTCGAAGCGGTTAACCAAGGCACGGCGCTGTGGACCAAGTCCAAGAGCGAAGTGAGCGACGAAGAGTACATCAGCTTCTATCAGCACCTCTCCCATGACTTTGGCGAGCCGCTGACCTGGAGCCACAACAAGGTGGAAGGCAAGCACGAGTATACGTCCTTGCTGTACATCCCCAAAAATGCGCCCTGGGACTTGTACCAGCGTGAGCGCCAGAGCGGCCTCAAGCTCTATGTGAAACGCGTGTTCATCATGGACGACGCCGAGGTGTTCTTGCCCCAGTACCTGCGCTTTGTGAAGGGCCTGGTGGACTCGGCCGACCTGCCGCTCAACGTCAGCCGCGAAATTTTGCAAGACTCCAAGCTGACCCAGTCCATGAAAGGCGCCATCGCCAAGCGCGTGATTGCCATGCTCGAAAAGCTGGCCAAGGACAAGCCCGAAGAGTACGCCGGTTTTTGGAAGCACTTTGGCGCCGTGCTCAAAGAAGGCCCGGCCGAAGACTTTGCCAACCGCGAAGCCATTGCCGGCCTGCTGCGCTTTAACTCCACTCACCATGACGACACCGAGCATCTGGTGAGCCTGGATGAGTACCTTGAGCGCATGCCCGAAGGCCAGGACAAGATTTACTATGTGGTGGCCGACAGCTTTAACGCCGCCCGCTTTAGCCCGCACCTGGAAGTGCTGCGCAAAAAAGGCTTTGAGGTGTTGCTGCTGTCCGAGCGCATCGACGACTGGATGATGAGCCACCTCACCGAGTACAAGGGCAAATCCTTTGCCTCTGCCACTCGCGGCGAGCTGGATATTGAAGCCACCGACGAGGAGAAGGAAGCCGAGAAGGCCATCGAAGGGGTCTTGGCCAAGGTCAAAGACAGCCTTGGTGATAAGGTCAGCGAGGTGCGCTTTACCCACCGCCTCACCGACTCCCCGGCCTGTGTGGTGACCGACGAGCACGGCATGTCCAGCCAGATGGCCAAACTGCTGGCCTCCGTTGGCCAGGCGGCCCCTGAAGTGAAATACATCTTCGAGCTTAACCCCGAGCACCCGGTGGTTAAATCCCTCGATGGCCGCCAAGGGGAGAACTTTGAAGACGCGGTGGCGCTGCTGTTTGAGCAGGCGCTGCTGGCCGAGCGCGGCAGCCTCGAAGATCCTTCCGGTTTCGTGAAGCGTCTCAACAAGTTGATGCTTCAGGGTCTGTAACCGGCCTGTGCACAAGGGCAGCATTTGCTGCCCTTGTTCTTTTCTTAACGGCGCCGGCTGTGTACCCTATCAGGCTGTTAACAATAAATCGGCGCGATCTGCTTCACTCCCCCGAAGCACAGATGCAGCGACCGGTGGCCAGGGTGGTTACCGAAGTCGCGTCAGCTTTATCAATTAAAAAGAGAGCCACACATGCGCATTATCCTGCTAGGCGCCCCTGGCGCAGGGAAGGGCACCCAGGCCCAGTTCCTGATGAAAAAATTCGGTATTCCCCAGATCTCCACCGGTGACATGCTGCGCGGCGCCATTGCTGCCGGCACCCCGCTGGGCCTGGAAGCCAAAAAAGTCATGGATGCCGGCCAGCTGGTGTCTGACGACATCATCATCGGCCTGGTTAAGGAACGTATCGCCGAGGACGACTGCAAGAACGGTTTCCTGCTGGACGGTTTCCCGCGCACCATTCCCCAGGCTGATGCCATGAAGGAAGCCGGTGTGGCCATCGATGTGGTTATCGAGTTTGACGTGCCGGACGAAATCATCGTCGAGCGTATGGCAGGCCGCCGCGTCCACCCCGCCTCTGGCCGGGTTTACCACATCACCTACAACCCGCCCAAAGCCGACGGCAAAGACGACGAGACCGGCGAGCCGCTTATCGTTCGTGACGACGACAAAGAAGAAACCGTACGTAAGCGCCTGGGCGTTTACCACGAGCAGACCGAGCCGCTGATCGGCTACTACCAGACCGAAGCCAAGCTGGGCGCAGTCAAATACCTCAAGATTGACGGCACCCAAGCCGTTGACGCTGTCAGCAAGCAACTTAGCGAACAGCTCAATTGAGAAAAAAGGCCCCGGTAAGGGGCCTTTTTTTCGTATCCTGATGACCTGATTCGACTTTTGGCCGTATACAATCGGCCAAGACGATGTAGAGGATACGACATGGCCTTTAAGGGCAGCCCCCAGTTCAAGCACGGTCAAAGCCCCAAAGTCGGGGTATTGGTAACCAACCTCGGCACCCCCGACGCGCCCACTCCCAAGGCGCTGCGCCGCTATCTAAAAGAGTTTTTGTCAGACCCGAGGGTGGTGGAAATTCCCAAGCCCATCTGGTGGCTTATCCTCAACGGCGTCATCCTCAACACCCGCCCCAAAAAGTCGGCCCACGCCTACCAAAGCGTCTGGACCGAGCGGGGCTCACCCTTGATGTTTCACACCCAGGACCAAGCCCAGGCGCTGGCGGCGCGCTTTGCAGCAGAACACGGCGACAAGGTCGAAGTGGCCTTTGCCATGCGTTACGGCAACCCCAGCATCAGTGACGGGGTGCAGCAACTGATGGACAAGGGCGTGGACAGGCTGCTGGTACTGCCTCTCTACCCCCAGTACTGCGCCAGCACCAGTGCCTCGACCCTCGATAAGCTCAGCGATGATTTGCGCCAGCGCCGCTGGCTGCCGGAGCTTCGCTTTATCAGCCACTACCACGACTTTGGCCCTTATATCGAAGCCTTGGCCCAAAGCATCGAGCAGCACTGGCAGAGCCATGGCCGCGCCGAGAAGCTGGTGCTCTCCTTTCACGGTATTCCCAAGCGCAACCTGCTGCTGGGCGACCCCTACTTTTGCGAGTGCCACAAGACCTCAAGGCTGCTGCGCGAGCGTTTGGGACTTGAGGAAGACGAGGTGCTTACGACCTTTCAATCGCGCTTTGGCAAGGCCGAATGGCTCAAGCCCTACACCGATGCCACCCTCAAGCAACTGGCCAAAGACGGGGTGAAATCGGTGCAGCTGGCCTGCCCGGGGTTTTCGGCCGACTGCTTGGAAACCATTGAAGAAATCGGCGTGGAAAACCGCGGCTACTTTCTCGATGGGGGCGGCGAGCGCTACGAGTACATCCCGGCGCTAAACGCCAGCGAGCCCCATATCGATGCTCTCTACCAGCTGCTTTGCACCAATATGGGCGACTGGCTGGCCAGGGCGCCAGAGGCGCGCAGTATTGGCGCTGCCCGGGCCGCGGCCCTGGGGGCCTGAGCTTCTGCCCGGCCAAGGCCGGGCAGGCTTTGGGAGCGAAATCGTTTTCTCTAAAACAGTGTTGTGAGTTGGCGGCGCGGTTCTGCTACTATCGCCGCCCTCAAAGGGTCCCTTGAGTAAGGCAGATGAAATTCCCCGGTCAGCGCAAGAGTAAGCACTTTTTTCCGGTTGAAAGCCGCGATCCCCTGATGAGCGAGCTGTCGCTGCTCAACAAACCCATCGCCAGCCATATCTGTGGTATCGACCAGGTACTGGTGGACATCGAGGCCCATGTGCCCGATAGCTTTCTTGAAAAGTACGCGCTGTCCAAGGGCCACTCCATGCTCATCGCCCCGGACAAGGCCGCCGCCATCTACCAGGAACTGACCGAGCAAAACCTGATTGTCTCGGAGTTTGCTGGCGGCACCATCGGCAACACCCTGCACAACTACTCGGTGCTCTCCGACGACCGCTCGGTGCTGTTCGGGGTGATGAACGAAACCATCCGGGTAGGCAGCTCCTCTTACCGGTATCTGTGCAACACCTCGTCGAAGGTGGATCTCAACTACCTGCAACCGGCGGCGGGCTCCATCGGCCAGTGCATTACCCTTATAGCCCCCGACGGCGAGCGCAGCTTTGCCATCAACAAAGGGGTGATGGACTTGCTGGAAGTGAGCCACCTGGACCAAACCCTTATCCAGACCGGCTCGGCGCTGGTGATCTCCGCCTACCTGGTGCGCTGTGAAGACCACGAGCCCATGAAGGCCACCACCTTGCAAGCCGTGGCTTGGGCCAAGGCCGCCGGGGTGCCGGTGGTGCTGACCATGGGCACCAAGTTCATCGTCGAAGATCTCAAAGACTGGTGGCAGGAATTTATCCGCGACAACGTCACCGTCGTGGCCATGAACGAAGACGAAGCCCAGGCCCTGACCGGCGAGGCCGATCCGCTTTTGGCCTGTGAAAAGGTGCTGGAATGGACCGACATGGTGCTGTGCACCGCAGGCCCGGTTGGCCTTTATCTCGCCTCTTATGTCGATGACGAGCAAAAACGCGAAACCACCCGCCAGTTGCTGCCGGGGGCCATTCCCGAGTTCAACCACTTCGAGTTTTCCCGGCCCATGCGCAAGAGCGATTGCGACGTGCCGGTGAAGGTCTACACCCATATCTCCCCCTACATGGGCGGGCCCGATCGTATCAAAAACACCAACGGCGCCGGTGATGGCGCCCTGGCGGCGGTATTGCACGACATGGCGGCCAACGATTATCACCGCCTCAATGTGCCGGGCAGCTCCAAACATGCCGAGCGGTTCTTGGCGTATTCCTCGCTGTCGCAGATCAGCAAATACGCCAACCGGGTCAGCTTCGAGGTGCTGGTGCAGCACTCGCCGCGCCTCTCCCGTGGCCTGCCGGAGCGGGAAGACAGCCTTGAAGAGGTCTACTGGGACCAATAAAAAAGCGCCCTTCGGGGCGCTTTTTTATGAGCCGCTGCTTTGCGGTGGCGCCGCGCGCATCTTCTGGGCGGTGGCGTCCATGGCGCTTGAGTAGACCTTCATGATCTTGTTGATGGCATCGGACCCGCCTGCCAGCACGGCGCCGGTCAGCAGCACATCGACGGCAGTAAAACAGCCGTTGTTGCTGCCAAGGGTGCTCATATCCACCAGGTTACCAAGAATACGCACCCCCACCAGCGCTACAAAAATACCGATAACAAGGCCTATCCACTGGGCCATCTGCCGGGAAGCAGCGCGGTAGCGCATCCGCTGGTGCTGCAAGTCTTCAAGCTGGCTGGCAAGGGCAGGCGCCGCCTCGGGGCTGGCAGTTTTGAGGCTTTCTTGGACCAGTTTTATCTTAAGATCCTGGCGGTCGGCCTCGGTGCTTCGCACCAGTGACAGGGCAATTTCGGTTGCCCTTTCCACCACCATCGACACCAGCACCAGATAGCCAAAGAGGGTGGGCACGGCGCTGACGGCATCGGTTTTAAAAGCCAGGGTTTGCGGGTGGTAGTAGAAGGCGGCGAGGGTCAGCACTATTACCACCGCCAGGCCCATTAATTTCTTATACATCTTTAAGATTCCCTTCTCTTAAATTAGTAAGGTCAGTAGGTTAGCAAAGCCGTGATAGAAGTCTAGCTGTGCCGGTTGCATGGTTTCGGCCGAGTACAAGCCGCGCTAAAATAGCCTCTTACCATGACTTGTTGAAGAATTTAATGAGTAACAACAACGGTGTGGACTCCTTCGAGGATATCCGCCCCTACCACGATGACGAAGTCCAGGCGGTGCTGTACCGGCTGGTACACAACCCCGAATTCATTGCCCTTATCAGCCGTTACGAATTCCCGCGCCTGAGCCGTTGGCTGGGCCCGCTGATGCGGTTGGTGGTCAAAGGCCAGCTGAAAAAGCGCCTTTGCCCCATCAAGGACGTCGCTGCCTTTCAAATTCAAATTCGCGACCTCTTTACCAAGAGCCTTGGCCGCACCACCGATGGGGTCAGCTGGTCCGGGGTGGATGCCCTGGCCAAGGACAAACCCTATCTTTTTGTCTCCAACCACCGCGATATCGCCCTGGACCCGGCCCTGGTCAACTGGGTATGCCACCAAGCGGGGATGCAAACAGCCCGCATCGGTATTGGCGACAACCTGCTGAAAAAGCCCTTTGTCACCGACCTGATGCGCCTTAACAAGAGCTTTATCGTCAAGCGCTCGGCCAAGGGGGTGCGGGAGCTGGCGGCGGCCATGAACGTGCTGTCTTCTTATATCGACCACAGCATCCAAACTGGCCACAGCATCTGGATAGCCCAGCGCGAGGGCCGCGCCAAAGACGGCAACGACCAAACCGATCCGGCGCTGCTGAAGATGTTCTTTTTAAGCCACCGCAAGACGCGCAGTTTTGCCGAAATGGTAGACCGGCTCAACATCGTGCCGGTGGCTATCAGCTACGAGTTTGACCCTTGCGACAAGCTAAAGGCCAAAGAGCTGGCTACCCTGGCCCGCGAAGGCTGCTACAACAAGGGGCCGCTCGAAGATCTCAAGGCCATGGGCCTTGGGTTTACCGGCTTTAAAGGAAGGGTGCATGTGGCCTTTGGCGAGCCTATCAAGGGCGAGGGCATGGACGGCCCCGATACCCTGGCCGCCGCCATCGACGCGCAGATCCACCACAGCTACAAGCTATTCGAGTCCAACCTCTCGGCAGCTGGCGAGGGGGATCTGAGCTGGTTTAACGAACGCACCCGTGAGCTGGACGAAAAGGAAAAGGCCTTTGTTAAGGCCGCCTATGCCCGGCCGGTAGAAAACGCCCGTAAAGCCGGCTAAGTAGCGCCTCTTTTACCTTGGCGGGGGCTTGTGGCCTGTGGATGAGCGAGACCAGCACAAAGCTCAGCATCATCAACAGGTACCAAGCCCCCAGTTTGCCAATACCCACCATCTGCCAGCCGTCTACCTGATTGGGGTAGAGCCAGACCTTGCAATAGGTGGCGATGTTCTCGGCAAACCAGATAAAGAGCGCCACCAACAGCCAGCCCAGCAGCAGCGGCATCCGCCGGTGCTCGGTTTTTACCTTGAAATAGATATCCACCTGCCAGAACAGCGCGGCGACCGCGGCCAGCAGCAGCCAGCGCAGATCCCAAAAATAGTGGTGCCCGAAGAAGTTGAGGTAGGCCAGCAGCGCCAGCAGCAGCGTCCAGCGTCGCCGTGGGTAGTGGCTGAAGCGAAAATCAAACAGCCGCCAGACCCGGGCAATGTAACTGCCCACCGCCGAATACATGAACCCGGCAAAAAGCGGCACATTGCCAAGCTTGAGCACCGCCTGGCCGGGGTAGGCCCAGGCGTTGATGCCGTCCATGGTTTTAAAAAGCTCCATCACCGTGGCCACCAGGTGGAACACCAGGATCACCAGCGCCTCGCGGGGGCTTTCGAGCTTCAGGGCCAGCAGCAACCCCTGGAAGGCAAGGGCGGCCAGGAACAGAAAATCGTAGCGGTGTAATGTGGTGAACGGGTACCAGTACTGGCTGACAAGCATCAGCGCCAGCAGGTAGCCGCCAAAGAGGCAGGCCCAGGCCTGTTTAAGACCGAAGGCCCAGAATTCCAGCAATCCTTGCTTTATCAATGTCTTGGCTCAGTAGTTACCCAGCGGCAGGCTGATGGCAAAACGGGCGCCGCCCAGGCCCTCGGCCCGGCCGACCGTGAGGTAGCCATGGTAGGAGGCGACAATATCCGCCACCACCGCCAGGCCAATGCCTTGGCCGGGATTGCGTGAGTCGGCCCGCCCCCCGCGCTGGAGGATGCTTTCCCGCTTGTCTTCCGGTACGCCGGGGCCGTCGTCATCCACTTCCAGCAGCAGGTGCTGGCGCTGCTTTTTGTCCCCTTCAAAAGCGAGCTTCACATGCACCTGGCATACGCAGAGTCTGAAGGCGTTTTCCAAAAGGTTACCCAGCACTTCCATCAAATCCCCTTCGTCGCCGTCGAAGTAGCAGCCTTCTTCTACTTCCAGCTCCATTTCCACGTCCTTGGCGGCGTAGACCTTGGTCAAGGCCCGGCACAGTTTTTCGGCCATGGGTTTGGGGTCGATGCGGCTTTGGGCAATACCCTGGCGGCCCACCACCGCTCTTTTGAGCTGATAGGTGATGGTGGTGTTCATGCGCTGGGCCTGCTCGATGATGTCGGCCAAGGGATCTTTGGGCACATCGGGCAGCACTTCCAGGCTCTGGGCCGAGGCCTGAATGGCGGCCAGTGGCGTTTTCAGGCTGTGGGCGAGGTCGCCCATGGTGTTCTTGAGCCGCTCGCGAGACTCGCGCTCCCGGTGCAAAAGGGCGTTCAGTGGTCGGGTGATACGGGCAATCTCGGTGGGGTAGTGATGAGAGAGCTGGCCCCTGTCGCCGCTTTTCATCTCCGACAGTTCCCCGGCCAGGAAACGCAGCGGCTTAAAGCCCCAGCGCAAGGTCCAGGTGATCACCAGTAGCATCAAGAACAAGCCGCCGGTCATCCACAGCAGCACGATGGTGGAGAACTGGGAGGCGTCGCGCTGGTAGTCTTTGTCTTGGTACATGGTCATCAAGGTGTAGTCCTTGATGGTGTCGCCCAGGGCCAATTTTACCGATAGCTCGTACACGAAGAAGCCGTCCCCCTCTATCTTCTCGTGATAGAAGCGGCGGTTGAGGTTGTAGAACACCGGGTGGAACTTGAACTCATAGCGGTAGCTTGAGAGCGAGCGCCAGATGAGCTTGCCTTCCTGGTCGAAGATCAGGCCAATGTTGTTGGACAGCGGCTGGTTATAGCTGGGGTTGACCAGCTCATTGGGGAGCCAGCCGGTGCCTTGGGTGTCTTCCAGCAAAGAGATCAGTTCGTTGGCGTCCGAGCCCAGATTTCGCTCAATGGTGCTTTTGGTGGCACTTTGGTAGGACTTGATGATCGCCACTGAAACAAACGCCAGAAAGACCACCATGGAAACTGTGGTGGCCAGAATAACGCGGCCTTTCAGGGAAAGCGGTCGCACTCGGCGGGTACCCCTCGACGGTTAGGTGATGTGCCAGACCGTGGCCCCTCACTGGGCCACGGCCTAGTGTACCGTTTTTACTGGCAGGGGAGGCGGAACATATAGCCCTGGCCACGAATGGTTTCGATGGGCGAGAGGGCGTTGTCCGGGTCCAGCTTCTTACGCAGCCGGCCAATCAGCACTTCTACCACGTTGGAGTCGCGCTCGATGTGGTCGTCATAAAGCTGCTCAACCAGGCGCTGCTTGCTCACCACTTCCTGGTGATGGCGCATCAAAAATTCCAGCAGCTTGTATTCATAAGCGGTCAGGGTCAGCGGCTCTTCGGCGCGGAACGCCTGCTTTTTGGCCAGGTCCAGTTTGAAGGGCTCGGCTTCGATGGTGGGGCTGGCAAAGCCGGCGGCGCGCCGGGACAGCGCCTGCAGGCGAGCAATGAGCTCTTCCATCTGGAAGGGCTTGACCAGGTAGTCGTCGGCGCCGGCATCCAGGCCTTCCACTTTGTCCTGCCAGTTGCCACGGGCGGTCAGAATGATAATGGGGAAGGTTTTGCCTTCTTCACGGAAGGTGCGAATAAGGGTAATGCCGTCCATGCCGGGCAGGCCCAGGTCGATAATGGCCACATCCAGTTCGTATTCTTCGGCAAAAAAACGGGCTTCTTCACCATTGGGGGCGGCGTGTACGCCAAAGCCGCGCTCAGACAATTGCACCTTCAGGTGGTGGCGCAGCAGGTTATCATCCTCAACAACCAAAACTTTCATGGGTATCTCTCCCTCATGTAGTGTTGGAAACAGGTTAGATACGAAGCTGAACGAACACAATCGAGAAACCTGAACGAAGACAGCCGGCATTCAGCTTGACTGCCCGCAAGGCGACGAGACAAGGAGTAGACAATGGGCCGAATTTACCTGCACAGCTCCATGAGCGACTCACGGCAGTGGCGAGCTTTACATAATGATTTTGATGGGGTTTTGCATGATTTTTACGGCTATGGCGAGGCCCCGCCTGCCCCGCCGGGGCCCTTTTCCTTCGCGGTGGAAGCGGCGCGGATCCCCCTGAATACGGCGATGACCCTGATTGGTCATTCTTATGGTGCTGCCGCATCTTTACATTTGGCTTCGTTGCATTCGCAACAAACTAGACTGCTTTGTCTCTACGAGCCGGTGGCCTTTTGGCTGTTACCGGTCGAGAGCGCGGAGCGCCAGGAGGCCGAGACCCTGGCCCGGCGCATGGCCGGTGTTGACGCCGCCACCGCCGCCCGCACCTTCGTGAATTATTGGAGCGGGGCGGGCGCCTTTGAATCCCTGCCGGCCCGCAGCCAGCAAAAACTGGCCAGCCAGGCGCTCAAGGTGATGAAAGACTTCGAAGCCCTGATCGGCGAGCAATCAGACCCTTCTAATATCACAGCGCCGATGCTGCTGATGGTGGGCAAGCACAGCCCGGCGTCGAGCCGCGCCGTGGCCTTTGAACTGGCCCGGCGCCTGCCGCAGGCGGAGCTGGTGGAAGTGGATGCCGGGCACATGGGCCCCATCCAGGCGCCAGACAAGGTGTTGCCGGTAATGGCTGATTTTTTAAGACGTTACGGCTGATAGCCGTCGGTCAGGGTGCCAAGGAAGGCCTCGATATCCTGAATGTCTTGCTCGGTAAGGGCCGGTTGGTCGCCGGGTTTGCCGCCAAAGGGCGGGTCCATGTTGATGTTGCCCCAGTACTTTTTCGGTAGGTCGTTGAATTTTTGCACTTGGCCGTCAGGCCCTTTGGGGTACCAGCGGCCCGGGTTGGTGTCGCGGGTGGCGTAAAATTCGATGGCGTCGTGCAGGGTGGTTATCACCCCGTTATGGAAAAAGTGTTTGCGTAGCGCCACGTTACGAAGGCTCGGGGTCCTGAACAGGCCGCAGTATTGGGGCTTGTCGGCCAAATCCTGGCGGTAGGGGCCGCAAAGGCCCATGTCATAAAAGGCCGGGTTTTGGTTTTCGCTAATGGCGTTATTACGGGGCAGGCCCAGGGCAATCATGCCGTAGTCGCTGAATTTGGGCGGCGAGCCGGAGGCGTCGCGGCTGGAGAAATGGCAGCTGGCGCAGTTGCCTTTATCGGGGGCATTAAAGAGGGCAAAGCCGCGTTTTTCCTCGGCGCTGAACTGGGCCTTGCCTGCTTCTACGGCGTCAAACTTGCTGCTGTAGGGGTAGAACAGCGGGCTGTGCAGGTAGGCGGCCAGGCTGTCGGTGGCGCGGCGCACGATGTCTTCATCGCTGGCCAGCCGGGCCGGTTCAAACAGCGCCTTAAAGGTTGGCCAGTAGGGAGCGGCCTTGATGGCGGCGGCCAGGCTTTGATTGTTGCCGGCGGCCATTTCGTTGGCGGCAAAGAGCGGGATCAGGGCTTGGTCCTTGGCGCGGTCAACCCGGCCATCCCAAGTGAGGCCGCCGGTGGCGCCGTTATCGATGCTGTCGTTGCCGTCGTTTTCAAAAAAATGCTCGGTAAAGGCGGGTATATTCTGGGTGTAGCCAAGGCTGGGTACAGCGCGGTTGCCAAGGCGCTGCAAGGTGGCGCCGCCCGGCATCAGGGCGACAGGAGAGCTAAACGCCAGGGCCGGTTGATGGCAGCTACTGCAACTGATGGCCTTGGAGCCCGAGAGGCTGGGGTCAAAAAACAGCTTTTCTCCCAGAGCCTGCATGGCCAGCACTTGGGCCTTGCGCTCGGCAATGGCTTGGCGCTGCAACGCTTGTAAACTGGGCTCGGCTACCGCCGCGGTGCAGACCAAAACCAGTAACCATCCCCAGCGCATTCATCATACCTCTTTCACATCCGGCTGTTATTCTTGCAGTTTGTCGTATTACATCAACCCTAAGACGCCGCAGCAGGCGACCGCTTCGTCGGTTTTGCGGCACAATAGCACTTTGTGCGTTCAACAGGATGACAGTAATGAAGCCCCTGATGTTTGGTCTGGTGGCCGGTGCCCTGGCGCTGGCAGGCTGTGGCAGCCCCGAGAAAAAACAGGAAGTAACGGCCGCCGATATGGCCAAGATTGATAACGTGGTGGTTATTTTCGGCGAAAACCGCAGCTTCGATAACCTCTATGGTCTTTTCCCTGGTGCCAACGGCATTGCCAATGCCTTGAAACAGGAAGGCTATAAACAGCTGGACCGCACCGGCAAAAGGCCGCTGACTTTCTTGCCCCCGGCTTGGGGCGGCCTGACTGGCCCCGGCGTGACCCCGGTTATTACCGAAGAAATGACCGAGCGCCTGCCTAACGTGCCTTTTCAGATCAACGACAAAGGCGGCTTTGACCTGGGCGTGAACGTGCGTACCCGCGACTTGGTACACCGCTTCTACCAAAACCAGATGCAAATCGACCACGGCCGTAACGACAAATTCGTGGCCTACTCCGACGCTGGCGCCCTGGTGATGGGCTACTACGACGGCTCGCAACTGCCGCTGTGGCAAATCGCCAAAGACTACACCCTGGCCGATAACTTCTTTATGGGCGGTTTTGGTGGCTCCTTCTTTAACCACATTCGCCTGATTTGCGCCTGCTCGCCTTATTATCCCAACGCCAACCACAGCCCGGCCAAGGATAAAATTGCGGTGGTGGAAGACGACGGCGTTACCCTGAAAATTGCCGCCAACAGCCCAGAAAGCGCCATGCAGGGCCCGCCCAAGTTTGTGAATGATGGCGCTCTGACCCCGGATTACTTCGCGGTGAACACCATGCAGCCGGCCTACCAGCCAAGTGGCGTGGCCCCGGCCGCCGGTGGCGACCCGCGCTTTGCTGACCCAAGCGACCCCCACACCCTGCCGCCCCAGACCCAAAAGCACATCGGTGACATGCTCGATAGCAAGCAGGTGAGCTGGGCTTGGTATTCCGGCGCCTGGGACCAAGCCAGCACCGACCGCGATGCCATCTACCACTTCCCCGAGCCCAACTTCCAGGCTCACCACCAGCCCTTTAACTACTTCAAAGACTTAGCGCCCGGCACCGAAGCGCGTAAGGAACACTTGAAGGATGAGAAGGACTTCCTGGCCGCCATCAAGGCCGGCAAGCTGCCAGCGGTGAGTTTTTATAAGCCCCAGGGCAACCTTAACCAGCATTCTGGCTACGCCAACGTGGAAGACGGTGACCGCCATATCGCCGACATCATCCACCAGTTGCAGCAAAGCCCGCAGTGGAAGCACATGCTGGTGGTGGTGACTTACGACGAAAACGGCGGTTATTGGGACCACGTTTCGCCGCCCAAGGGCGACCGCTGGGGCCCGGGTAGCCGTATTCCTGCCATTATCGTTTCGCCCTACGCCAAGCGCGGTTTTGTTGACCACCAGTTCTACGACACCACCTCCATCCTGCGCTTTATCACCAAGCGCTGGGATCTGCCGGTGCTGGAAGGGCTGATGGTGCGAGACCAGGCCCTGAAGGCCAACAATTCGCCGGCCCTGGGGGATCTGACGAACGCCCTGGATTTTTCCAAGGCGCAATAAGCCAATAAAAAACCCCGCCTCGGCGGGGTTTTTTGTCAGTGCCGGCTTTCCAGCACCTTGATCACGTCTTTAAGGCCAAGGCCCCGCACTCGCAAGGTGAGTAGCAGGTGGTACAGCAGATCGGCGCTTTCGTTTAAAAGCGCCTCGTCGCTTTCGGCCACCGCGGCCAGGGCCACTTCCACCCCTTCTTCACCCACCTTTTGGGCCACCTTGTTGATGCCCCTGGCCGCCAGTTTGGCGGTGTAGGAGGACTCAGGGGCGTCTTTAAGGCGCTGGCCCTGGATGGCTTCCAGTTCTGCTAAAAAGGCGAGGTCGGGTTTGGCGCCGCCAAAGCAGCTGTCGGTGCCCAGATGGCAAGTGGGGCCGACGGGCTCTGCCAGCACCAGTATGCTGTCGTTGTCGCAATCGGTATGTACTGACGCCACTTTCAGCACGTTATTGGAGCTCTCTCCTTTAACCCAGAGCCGGTCCTTGGAGCGGCTGTAAAAGGTCACCAAACCCCCTTCCAGGGTTTGCTGGAGGGCGGCAAGGTTCATATAGCCCTGCATGCGAATCTGCCCGGTGGCCACATCCTGCACCAGTGCCGGCAAGAGGCCGTCGCCTTTGGCAAAATCGAGCTCAACGGCGTTATCCAAGGTCACTTTCACGGTCTTACCTCCTGGCCCTCGGCAATCAGCCAGGCTTTTAGGTCGGGAATGGCAATGATGCCTTTGTGGAACACCGAAGCGGCCAGGGCCCCATCGGCGCCAGCGTCAAAGGCGTCTTTAAAGTGGTGCATTTGCCCGGCGCCGCCAGAGGCTATGAGCGGCAGCCGGGTGGCGGCGCGCACGGCGGCCAGTTGCACCAGGTCATAGCCCTTACGCATACCGTCTTGGTTCATCATGTTCAGCACGATTTCGCCGGCGCCGCGCTCTTCCACTTCCCGCACCCAGTCGAGGGTGGAGCGGCCCGAGGTGCGGGCCTTGTCTTCGCGGCCGGTGTATTGCCAAACCTGCAACTCGCCGCCCTCTGTCACATAAGAGTCGATACCCACCACCACACACTGGCGGCCAAACTCTTTGCTGAGCTGGTTGATAAAGTCTGGGTTTTCAAGGGCTGGGCTATTGACCGAAATTTTATCGGCGCCAAAGGCCAGCAGGGTACGGGCATCTTCAACGCTACGAATGCCGCCGGCCACACAAAAGGGAATATCCAGCACCTCGGCCACCGCCGACACCCAGGATTTGTCCACCACCCTGCTGTCTGAGCTGGCGGTAATGTCGTAGAACACCAGTTCGTCGGCGCCGGTGTCGCTGTAGCGCTGGGCCAGTTCGACGATGTCGCCCACCACTTCGTGGTTTTTAAATTGCACGCCTTTCACGACCACGCCATCGCGCACGTCAAGGCAGGGAATTATGCGTTTTGCCAGCATGCGCTTGCCTCCTCCAGGGTGAATTTACCGTCTAAAAGGCTCTTGCCGAGGATAACCCCCTGCACGCCGGCGGCTTTAAGCTTGGGCAGCTCGTCAAGGCTGGCTACGCCGCCGGAGGCTTGCAGGGCAATGCCCGGGTAGCGGCGGGTGATGTCGCCATAGAGGCCAGCGTTGGCGCCGGTGAGGGTGCCGTCGCGGTCGATGTCGGTAATAAGAAAATGCTTGGCGCCGTTTTCCATGAAAAAGGCCAGCAGGCTGTCGAGGTTTTGCGTCGCCTTTTCCAGCCAGCCGTGGCTGGCGGGGAACCAATCGCTGCCGTCAAAGCGCACATCAAGGGCAAGCACCAGCTTTTCAGGGCCCAGGGCATCAAGCCAACCGGCCACCAGGCTTGGGTTTTTGATGGCAAGGCTGCCCACCACCACCCGGTTGGCACCTAGGGCGAGAAGCTGCTGCACGTCTTCAAAGCAGCGCACCCCGCCACCCACTTGCAGCGGTAGGGGGGACTGGAGAATCACATCGCGCAAAGCGCTCCACTGGCGCTCGGCGGCGTCGCGGGCGCCGGATAAATCCACCAAGTGAAAATACTGGGCGCCGGCCTTGGCGTAGGCGGCAAAGCGCTCGGCCGGATCGGCACCATAGCGGGTTACCTGGCCGTAATCGCCTTTGAAGAGGCGCACCACCTGGCCGTCGAGAATATCCAGGGCCGGGATCAGCATGGCTCTTTCTCCAAAAAGTTTTTCAGCATCAGGGCGCCGCTCTTGCCGGAGCGCTCCGGATGAAACTGGGCGCCGATAACGTTGTTCTGGGCGATGACCGCCGAGAAGGGCTCGCCGTGCTGGCTTTGGGCCAGGGTGTAGGGCCCGACCGGGGCGATGAAACTGTGCACAAAGTAGAACCAGTCGTTCTGGTCGATGCCGTCAAAAATGGGGTTGGGCTTAATGTCGGTCAGCTGGTTCCAACCCATGTGCGGCAGGCGCGGGGCGTTAAGTTCCCGCACCTCGGTATCGATGAGCCCAAGGCATGGCACGTCGGACTCGCTGCTATAGCGGGTCAACAGCTGCATACCCAGGCAAATGCCCATCACCGGCTGGGTGAGCTCTTGCAAAGTGGCGGTTAAATCTCGCGCTTCGATGTTATTCATGGCGGCGCCAGCGGTGCCGACCCCTGGCAAAAATACCCGGCGGGCGCTTTTGATGGTGGCCAGGTCTTTGGTAACCACCGGCTCCTTGCCCAGGCGTTTGACGGCGTTAAACAAGGAGCGCAGGTTGGCGCAGCCGGTATCGAGAATAACGATCACAAGGCCCCCTTGGAGCTGGGCAGCTCGCTGCCGGCAGTTTTGCTGACGGCCTGGCGCAGGGCGCGGGCGAAGGCTTTAAAGAGCCCTTCTACCTGGTGGTGGGCGTTACCTTCGGTTGAGCTCAGGTGCAGGGTGATGCCGGCGGCGTCGCTCAAGCTTCTGAAAAAGTGCGGCACCATCTCGGTGGCCAGTTCGCCCACGTTGTCGCGGCTAAAGTCCACATCCACCTTGCAATAAGGGCGGCCGGAAAGGTCCAGCACCGCTTCGCAGCGGCATTCGTCCATGGGCAGCACAAAGCCGTAGCGGCCTATGCCTTGCTTATTGCCAAGGGCCTTTTTCAGCGCTTCACCAAGGGCCAGAGCGCAGTCTTCGATGCTGTGGTGATCGTCGATGTGCAAATCACCTTCGCAGTTAAGGGCCAGGGTAAAGCCGCCGTGCACGGCGATTTGTTCGAGCATGTGGTCAAAAAAGCCGATGCCGGTGTGAATGTTGGCCTTGGGGCCACCGTCGAGGTCCACCTCCACCTTGATGTTGGTCTCGCGGGTGGTGCGGGTCACTTGCGCCTGGCGCGGCTGCTCGGTCAGTGCTTTGGCAATTTTTGCCCAGCCGAGGGTCTTGGGGTTGTACTGGAAGGCTTTGACGCCCATGGCTTCGGCCAAGGTCACATCGGTGGCGCGGTCGCCGATGACGGCGCTTTTGGTAAAGTCGACCCGGCCTTCGGTGAGGTAATGGCGCACCAGACCCAGTTTGGGTTTACGGCAGCCGCAGTTGTCGGCGTCAAAGTGCGGGCAGATCAGCACTTCGCTGAATTTTACCCCTTGGCTTTCGAGAATTTGCATCATCAGGTCGTGAGGGCCCTGGAAGGTCTCGGTGGGGTAGCTGCTGGTGCCGAGGCCATCTTGGTTGGAGACTATCACCAGCTCAAAACCGGCGCTTTGCAGTTTGAGGAGCGCCGGAATGACGCCGGGCTCGAAGGCCAGTTTTTCAAAGCTGTCGATTTGAAAGTCTTCGGGCTCGGTGATGATGGTGCCATCACGGTCGATAAAAAGAATGGGCTTAGCCATGGATGGCCTCCTGTACCTTGGCCATTTCCTCGGCCGAACCGATGGAGATGCGGGTTTTGCCGCTCAGCCGCCGGGCTAAAACGCCGCCGGCCAGCAGCTTGTCAAAAAGCGCCTCGTCGTCCACCAAGATAAAGTTGGCCGATGACGGAATGATGCGATAGCCCTTGGCCTCGAGGTTGTTGACCAGGGTGGCGCGCAGGGCGTTCACTTCCCGCACCCTATCACGCATCAGGCCAAGGCCTTCTTCGGTCATGGCCTGGCGGGCAATGGCCGCCACCGGCGTGGGGATGGGGTAGGGGGCTAGCACTTTGGCCAAGAGGCTAATCACCTCTTCATTGGCCAGCACCATGCCTAAGCGCAGGCCAGCCATGCCAAAAGCCTTGGAGAAGGTGCGCAGCACCACCAGGTTGGGGTAGTCGTTGATCCAACTGGCAACGCTCTGCGCCTCGGCAAATTCGATGTAGGCCTCGTCCACCACCACCAGGGCGCTGCCGGCAGCCCGTTCAAGCAGGGCTTTGAGGTCGCTAGCGGCCATCATCTCGCCGGTGGGGTTGTTGGGCCGGCACACAAACACCAGCTTGGCGTCGCTCAAATCCGCTTCTTGCAACGACACCGTGGTTTTTACCGCCACCGCGCAGGTTTCGGCGGTGATGGCGTACATGCCGTAGGTGGGCGGCTGGATGAGGATGGCGTCGAGCTCTGGCTCACAAAAGGTGCGAATAAGCACTTCGATGCCTTCGTCGGCGCCACGGGTAGCCAGCAGTTGGCCCGGTTTTAAGCTGCAATAACGGGCGTAATCGGCCACCAGTTCGGTGGGCTGGGCGCCGGGGTAGCGGTTGATGGCGCCGTCAAAAGCGGCGTTAACCAGGCCACCGGCCTCGTTGGCGTTAACAAACACCTGGGCCTGGCCGCCGATGCGGCGGGCCGACTGATAGGGCACCAGCTCGCGGATATTGGGGCGGGCTAAATCAAAAACGCTCATGCCTTGTTCTCCAGGCGGACTGTGACCGCCAGTCTGTGGGCATCCAGGCCCTCGGCGTCGGCCAGGGCAATCAAGGTGGGGGCCAGGGCTTCAAGTCCGGCTTGGGTAAGGGTTTGCACCGTGTAGCGGCGCATAAAGTCCAACAGGCCCAAGCTCGAATAACTTTTGGCCAGGCCATAAGTGGGCAGCACGTGGTTGGTGCCGGAGGCGTAATCGCCGGCGGACTCAGGGCTGTAGGCGCCGACAAAAATAGAACCGGCGTTTTTCAGCCTTCCCAGCAGCTGCTGGGCGTTGTCGAGCTGCAAAATCAAGTGCTCGGGGGCGTAGCTGTTAGCAATGGCCACCAGTTCAGCCTCGGTTTTCACCACCAGGGTGCGGCTGTTATCCAGGGCTTTGAGGGTAATGGCCTGGCGCGACAAGGTGGCGGTGAGTTCGGCCAACGCCTGGTTCACCCCTTGGGCCAGGGCCTGACTGGTGGTCACCAACACCACTTGCGAGTCGGGGCCGTGCTCGGCCTGGCTCAATAAGTCGGCCGCCACAAAGCGCGGGTTGGCATTGGCATCGGCCAGCACCATTACCTCCGAAGGGCCAGCGGGCATGTCAATGGCGATGCCGTCCAGGGCCACTTGGCGCTTGGCTTCGGTGACATAAGCGTTGCCTGGGCCGAAGATCTTCACCACCGGCTTGTCGCCATAAGCCATAGCGGCAATGGCCTGGGCGCCGCCCAGGGCCAGTACCTGGGGAATGCCGGCCAGGGCGGCGGCGGCCAGGATCACGTCCGGCACCGGGCCCGGGGTGGCCAGGATAATGTCTTCTACCCCGGCGATACGAGCCGGTATGGCCTGCATCAGCACCGAAGAGGGCAGCGGCGCCGAGCCGCCGGGCACATAGATACCTATACGCTCCAAGGCCTGCCAGCGCTGCTCGCAAAGAATGCCGGGTTGGGTTTCCACGGCCAGCGTCTGGGGGCGCTGGGCCTCGTGAAAACGGCTGATGTTGGCTACCGCTTGCTCCATGGCGGCGCGAAGCTCGGGCTTGATGCTGGCCAGCGCATCCTTGGTGGCCACCCAACGCGAGCCGTCGTAGTTATCCAGGGTGCCGGCGTAGCGGCTAAGGGCTGCATCGCCCTCTGCGCGCACCGCCACCAGGATATCGCTGACGATACCGCGAATGGCGGCGCTGTCTTTCTGGGCCGGGCGGGTCAGCAGGTTTTGCTGCTCTTTGGCGCCAAGGGCGGCCCAATCGATGATGGTCAGCATGGCTTACTCCAGCATTTTCTCAATGGGCAGCACCAGGATGCTGGAGGCGCCCAGTGCCTTGAGGGCTTCCATGGTTTCCCAGAACAGGGTTTCGCTGGCCACGGCGTGCAGAGCCACTTTTACCTCTTCACCCTCTTGGCCGGCGAGGGGCAGGATGGTGGGGTTTTCGGCGCCAGGTAGCAATTTGACGATTTCGCCGAGCTTGCTTTTGGGGGCGTGCAGCATGATGTACTTGCTTTCGCGGGCGCTCAGCACCCCTTGCAGGCGAGTCATCAGGGTGTCGATAAGCTGCTGCTTGGCCGGCTCAAAGGCCTGCTCGCGGGCAATCAAGGTGGCCTGGGAGCGGTAGATGACTTCCACTTCCTTAAGGCCGTTGGCCTCCAGGGTGGCGCCGGTGGATACCAGGTCGCAGATGGCGTCGGCAAGGCCGGCGCGGGGCGCCACTTCCACCGAGCCGTTCAGTTGGCAGTTTTTGAAGCTGGCGCCTTTGGCGGCGAGATAACGGCCCAGCAGGCGCGGGTAGGAGGTGGCGATGATTTTGCCGTCAAGAGCCTGGGCGCTGGCAAATTCCTCGTCCTCCGGGATGGCCAGCGACAAACGGCATTTGCCAAAGCCCAGGGCCTTGAGCTCGCGGTAGCGGGCTGGCATGGCGTCGGCCTGGCGCTCCAGCTCCACTTCTTCCAGCACGTTTTGGCCGACGATGCCCAGGTCGATGATGCCGTCCATCACCAGGGCCGGGATGTCGTCGTCACGGACCCGCAGGATGTCGATGGGCAGGTTCTCGGCGTGGGCAATAAGGCGGTTGTCGCGCATCACGAATTTAACGCCCAGCTGGGACAGCAACTTTTCGCTGTCGCGGCTTAAGCGGCCGGATTTTTGGATGGCGATGCGTAAGCGTGTTTTGTCGGTGGTCATGATGTTGGTCCTAAGTAAGTAAAAACCCCGGCTAGGTGTCCTGCCGGGGTTTTTGTCTGGTACTTATGACCTTTGACATCCGCCGGAAGGACCATAGCCTTCCAGTCGAATATCCTCCTGAAGGCTACTCGGTGGCGTGATGATGGTGCACGTTGTTCAGGAGGAAAGTGTTCATATGCGTAAATATGCGCTCAAAAAGTCAGTGCATTCACCATACCCGACCCGCCAATGGATTGACAACCCCTAAAGAGCATGAAATTTTGGTCGATAAATAAGCAGAGGTGATAACGATGATAAGTCTAGATCCGTTTTTGCCCTTTCTGCCCAAGCCAAACCCGGAGCCCACGCAACCGGAGCGCAAGGTTCAGGAGGTGCAAAAGACGCAACCTACCAGTAAAACCGAAGCGCATCCCGATGCCGTTGCCGAAACCGAAGACCGGCAAAACAAGCGCCGTGAGCAACAAGACCGGCGCCGCCGCAAACGCAAAGGCCAGGCTATGCATTATTACGATCGCCGCGGTATTGACCTCAAAGACGAAGACAACAGCGCGCCGGATGTCGATCTTTTTGCCTGAACGGCAGCGTGGTAAGCTCCCCAGCCTGTTTAGCTGGCCGTGCCCCGATGACTCTCGACGAACTTTTCTCCCCCCAAGGCCCCCTGGCCAAAGCCATTGACGGCTTCAAGCCCCGCGCGCCGCAGCTGGATATGGCGCACCTGGTGGAAGAGGCCATCGCCAACCGCAGCACCGTGGTGGTGGAAGCCGGCACTGGCACCGGCAAGACCTTTGCCTATCTGGTGCCTGCCTTAAAGGCCGGCAAGAAAATCGTCATTTCAACCGGTACCAAGGCCCTGCAAGAGCAGCTCTTTTTAAAAGACTTGCCCCGTATCCGCGACGCCCTGGGCACGGCGCCAGCGCTGTCTCTGCTAAAGGGCCGCGCCAACTATTTATGCCTGGCGAGGCTCAAGGCCCGGGAAGCCGACACCAATCTTTTGGACCCAGCGCTGCTGGCCGAATTTACCCAAGTCACCCGCTGGGCGCCGCGCACCGAAAGCGGCGACATTGCCGAGCTGCCGCTCCCTGAAGATGCCGGGGTCTTTCCTCATGTCACTTCCACGGCAGAGAACTGCCTGGGCCGCGATTGCCCGCATTTTGAAGATTGCTACCTAGTCAAGGCCCGCAAAAAGGCCATGGATGCCGACCTAGTGGTGATTAACCATCACCTCTTTTTTGCCGACATGGCCATTCGCGACACCGGCTTTGGCGAGCTGATTCCCAAGGCCGATGCGGTTATCTTTGACGAGGCCCACCAGCTGCCCGATATCGCCTGCCAGTATTTCGGCGAGTCGGTCTCTACCCGGCAAATCCAGGATCTGTGTAAAGACGTGGAAGTGTGCGTGCGCACCGAGCTCAAAGATCAGCGCCAACTGGCCCTGGCTGCCGAGCGCCTGGCCACCACCACCATGGACATGCGCCTGGGCCTGGGGGATGAGCCGCAAAAAGGCAACCTGCGGCAAATCGAAAAAGGCCTGCAGCCGGTGCTGGCCAAGGTCAATAACGATCTCGATTTTGTGGTGGAGGTGCTAAAAAGCAACCTGGGCCGCAGCGAAAGCGCCGACAATCTCTACGAGCGGCTGGCGGTGATTAAAAACCGCCTGGCCCGGGTGCTGGACACCGGCAAGCTTGGTTTCAGCTACTGGTTTGAAACCACCCGCCGCCACCTGTCGCTTAACCTGACCCCCTTGTCGGTGGCGGATAAGTTCGCTGCCCTGGTGGACGACCACCCCTCGGCCTGGATCTTTACCTCTGCCACCTTGGCGGTGGACGACGCCTTTGGCCACTTCAGCAGCCTGCTTGGTCTAAAGCCCAGTAAAACCCTTATTCTCGATAGCCCCTTTGACTACCCTCAGCAAGGTCTTTGGGTGGTGCCGCGGGACATGCCCGAGCCCAATATGCAGCGCTCGGCCGAGCAGCTGCTGGCGCCTTTACTGCCGCTTATTCAAAAGGTCGGGGGCCGCACCTTTGTGCTCTTTACCTCCCACCGCATGCTGGGCCAGGCCGCCCGCTGGCTGGAGGATAAACTGGATTTTCCGCTCTTTGTGCAGGGCACCGCGCCCAAGCGCACCTTGCTGGAGCAGTTTGTCGAGGCCGGTAACGGCGTGCTGCTGGGCACCGGCAGCTTTTGGGAAGGGGTGGACGTGCGGGGCGAGGCGCTGTCCTGTGTTATCATCGACAAACTGCCCTTCGGTCACCCGGACGACCCTTTGCTGCAAGCCCGCAGCGAAGATTGCCGCCTCAAAGGCGAAGACCCTTTTGCCACCCTGCAATTGCCTCAGGCCGTTATTGCCCTGAAGCAGGGGGCGGGGCGCCTTATCCGCGACTCTGATGACCGAGGGGTCCTGGTAATTTGCGATAACCGCCTGGTAAACCGGCCTTATGGCCAGACCTTTGTCAAAAGTCTGCCGCCATTCAAGCGCACCCGGGATTTGAACCAGGCCCTGGCGTTTTTCTCGGAGACACAATGACCGTATTGCTTGCCCTGGATACGGCAACCGAAGCCTGCAGCGCCGCGCTGCTAAAAGGCGATGAGGTGCTGGGCCGTTTTGAAGTCTGCCCACAGCAGCATACCCAGAAGATTTTGCCGATGATCGACAGCCTGCTGGCACAAGCTGGCATTGGCCTAAAAGACATCGACGCCCTCGTGGTGGGCCGTGGCCCCGGCAGCTTTACCGGGGTGCGCATTGGTATCGGCATAGTGCAGGGGCTGGCGTTTTCGGCCGGCAAGCCGGTGGTGACTGTTTCCAACCTGGCAGCCATGGCCCAGCAGGCTCTCATGCAGAGCGGCCAGCAAAAGGTGCTGGCGGCCATTGATGCCCGCATGGGCGAAGTCTATGTGGGGGCTTTCGAGGCCAAAGACGGCCTGATGCAACTGGTGGGCGAAGAAGCGGTGCTGGCGCCCCAAGAGGTAACCAGCCCCTGGCCGGCGCTGGCGGTCGGCACCGGTTTTGGCGCCTACCCGGAGCTGGTTGCCACCTTGGGGCTTGATGCGAGCGATATCACACTTCCCGATGCCCGCTTTATGTTGCCCCTGGCACAGGCCGCCTATAATGAAGGTCGCTACGCCGATGCACTCAATGTTGAGCCCGTGTATCTTCGTGATAAAGTAACCTGGAAAAAACTGCCCGGTCGGGAATAGAGCCTTAAATGCGCATTCAATCCAACCCCTATCAGCCCAGTACGCAGCCACCGGTCTCGGTACCGGCGGCCACGCCGTCGTCTTCCGACGCGGCAACGGCCAGTACTGATCTGGTGCGCTACAGCGCCAAAGGGGTGGCGGCGGCGCAGGATTATCAGGTTCAGTACGACCAACCCTCCAGCCGCAACCGCAAGGCCGTGGCCGAATATCAATCCCTCGATCGCCAGGCCCGCAAGGAAGAAGCCTCTTCCCTGCTAGGGGTGGATCTCTACGTTTGAAGCGCCTGCTACTGGCCCTGCTGGCAGCAGTTCTGCTGCAATTTATACCTATCCTCAATCTGCCATTTCTCTGGTTTACCGCTTTTTTTCATGAGCTTGGCCATGCCTTGGTGACGCTTGCCACCGGCGGTAGCGTCAGGCAATTGGTGCTGGCCGCCAATGGCGCAGGCCACACCTTGAGCGGCGGCGGCTGGCCGGTGCTTATCGGTTTGAGTGGTTACCCGGCGGCAAGCCTTGCCGGGGTGCTGCTGTGGCAAGGGGCGAGGGCAGGGCAGGCCTGGCGCTGGCTCAGCCCATTGTTGCTGGTTACGATACTGAGCGTTTTGGTTTTCTGGGTCAGGGATCTGCTGAGTGGGGTATTGCTGGCGGTTTTTGTTGCCGGTTTTGCCGCGCTCTGGCGTCTGGGCGCCAAAGGGCGCTGGCTGTGGGCGTTGCTAGCGGCCACCTTGCTGGTTAATGCCTTGTTATCCCCTTTGCAACTACTCTTGGGCACAGGTGGTGACGGCCACCTTCTCTACCAATTAACGGCAATACCTGCCACTATCTTCGTGATTTTTTGGGTTTTCATCGGTCTATCTACTGTAGTGTGGGTAGTAACTAGGAGGTAAACCATGTGGCGTAATCTGAGCCTGGCTATGGTTGTGCTGCTGGCGGGATGTGCCAGCATGCCCGACGAGCTCAAAGTGCCGGAAGGCACCAACCTCGCCGCTTATAACCTGGCCCGTGAAGGGCAGGAAGTAGGCAAAACCGCCCGTTGGGGTGGGGTGGTGACGGGGGTGACCAATCTTAAGGACAAAACCCGTATCGAGGTGATGTTCACCTCACTGACCAACAGCGGCCGGCCAAGCCTTGATAACCCCAGCCCTGGCCGTTTTTATGCCTATGTTGACGGCTTTGTCGATCCGGTATCCATTCCCAAGGGCTATCGCATCGCCCTGATTGGGACTGTCGGTCAAGCCCAGAAGGGCCAGGTAGGGGATTTTTCCTATACCTACCCGGTGCTGAACGTCAGTAACTTCAAACTCTGGGCACCGCAGCAGCAGGTGGATTATTACCCTGATCGTTGGGGTCCTTACTGGGGCTCTCCCTTCGGCTACGGCTATGGCTACTGGGGCGACCCCTTCTTCTATCACCCTTACTATTACGGGCCGCAGCGGGCAAGGGTTACCGGGCCCAAGGTACCCAAGCCGGATTACACACCCAAGCCGTTGCCACGGGGCAATAGCGACCATCCAGGGAAGCAAAAATGACAAGGACACTTTGCATGTCAGTACTCGGGGCCGTTATGGCCCTGAGTTTTAACGCCAGCGCCATCACCCTCGACGAAGCGGTGCACAACAGCGCCCGCCCCGAGGCCCAGGTGGCAAGGGACCAATACCGCCATCCGGCCGAGACCTTGGCCTTTATGGGCATCAAGCCCACCATGACGGTGGTGGAGCTGTGGCCCGGCGCCAGCGGCTGGTACAGCGCCATTTTGGCCCCTTACCTCAAAGATCAGGGGCATTTTATTGCCGCCAGTTTCTCCACCCAACCCGGCCCCAATGGCGAAGAAGGCTATTACGTTCGGGCCGGCAAGGCCTACCAGGCCCTGTTGGCGCAAAACAAGGCCAACTGGGGCAATGTTTCCCTGGCCGTGCTGGCGCCGCCCGACGAGGTGCAACTGGCAGCCCCCGGCTCTGCCGACATGGTGCTGACCTTCCGTAACCTCCATAACTGGCATAAAAGTGGCCAGCTGGACACCGTATTCAGCGCCGCCTATAGCGCTCTTAAACCGGGGGGTACCTTCGGGGTGGTAGAACACCGCGCCAAAGCCGGTACCAGCGAGGCCGAGATGGCGAGCTCAGGCTACATGGCCACCGATTACGTGATTGAGCATGCCAAAAAGGCCGGCTTTGTGCTCGATGCCAGCAGTGAAATCAACGCCAACCCCAAAGACACCAAGGATTATCCGGCCGGTGTCTGGACCTTGCCGCCAACCTTGAGCCTTAAAGATCAGGGCAGGGCCAAATACCTGGCCATTGGCGAAAGCGACCGCATGACCCTGCGCTTTAAAAAGCCGCAATGACCGAGCGCCAATTCGTATTGGCCGACCTCACACTGGCCGCCCAGTGCTGGGGCCAGGGTGAACCGGTGCTGGCCTTGCACGGCTGGATGGACAACTCGGGCAGCTTCGAGGCCCTGGCCCAGCACTGGCAGCATGGCGAGCTTATCGCCCTCGATTTGCCCGGCCACGGCCACTCCGAGCATCGCCAGGGCCCTTATTACTTTGTCGATTACCTCCTCGAGGTCTACCAGGTGGTGGAGCAGCTCGGCTGCGCCGTCCATCTGCTGGGGCATTCCATGGGGGGCATGCTGTGCAGCGCCTTTGCCGGATTGTTCCCGGACAAGGTCAAAACCTTGCAGCTTATCGACGGCCTGTTGCCCATTTCCAATCCCCCAGAGCATGCCGCGCAAACCTTGCGGGCCGCGATTTTGTCGCGTCTCAAGCATGGGCGCCGCCCCGGCCGGGTGTATCCGTCACTGCGGGAAATGGCACAAGTGCGCAGCCACAATGGGGATTTCAGCCCCCAGCAAGCCATGGCACTGGTCAGACGGGCCAGCATTATGCGTGAGGATGGCTATCATTGGCGTACCGATCCCAGGCTCAAGACAACCTCGCCGCTGCGTTTGACACCGTTGCAGGTGCAAAGCCTGGTCGCTGGTATTGCCTGCCCCGTTGCCGTGTACCTTGGGACCGACGGGCTCTATGCCAAAGACGAGGAGCGGCGCCAGCGGGAATTGACACTGCTCGGTGGAGTCGAGCCGGTATGGTTGGAAGGGGGGCACCACTGCCATTTGCAGCAGCCAGAAGCATTGGCCAGGCATTTAACCAAGATGTTAACGTTGACGTGAACTGGCTAAAGTTTGTGTCGCCATCTTGAGTAACCCCTTGCACTATGGGATGATCCGGAAAAATTCGAGTAAAAACTCAGTTGGCCCGATTTCGGGTTGTTGAGAATAAAAACAATAGATAAAGACCGGGATGGAAACCGGAAGGAGATTCTTCGTGGAAAAACTTTGGCTGAAAAGCTACCCGTCCGATGTACCCGCCGAGATTGATCCAGCCCACTATTCCTCTCTGCTCAACGTCCTTGAAGATGCCTGCCAGCAGTACGGTGACCAAAGCGCCTATGTGAACATGGGCCAGGAGATCACCTATAAGGAGCTGGACGAGAAAAGCCGTGATTTTGCCGCTTACCTGCAAAACGAGCTGAAACTCAAAAAAGGTGCCCGGGTAGCGCTGATGATGCCCAACCTCCTGCAATACCCCATCGCCCTGTTCGGGGTGCTGCGGGCCGGCATGGTGGTGGTGAACGTCAACCCGCTTTACACCCCGCGGGAGCTGGAGCACCAGCTTAATGACGCCGGCGCCGAAGTCATTGTTATCGTCACCAACTTCGCCCACACCTTGCAAAAGGTGGTGGCTCATACCCCGGTCAAGCACGTTATTCTCACCAAGCTTGGCGATATGCTGGGCCAGCCCAAGCGTACCCTGGTTAACCTGGTGGTCAAATACATCAAGAAGATGGTGCCTCATTACGAGCTGCCGGGCGCCATCAGCTTTCGCTCGGTGCTGGCCAAGGGCAAGCACCTGGGGTACGAGCGCCCCGAGGTGGACGGCGAAGACTTGGCCTTCTTGCAATACACCGGCGGTACGACCGGCGTATCCAAAGGCGCCATGCTCAGCCACCGCAATATGATTGCCAACCTCGAGCAGGCAACCGCCATTGTCGGCCCGCTGTTAACCCCTGGCAAAGAGCTCATCATCACCGCGCTGCCGCTCTATCATATCTTCGCGCTCACCGCGAACTGCCTGCTGTTTATGAAGTTTGGTGGCCGTAACCTCTTGATCACCAACCCCCGTGATATCCCGGGTTTCATCAAGGAAATGGGTAAATATCCCTTTACCGCCATCACCGCGGTAAACACCCTGTTCAATGCACTGATGAACAACGATGGCTTTGCCAAGCTCAACTTCGACAACCTCAAGTTGGCCCTGGGTGGCGGCATGGCCCTGCAGCGCCCGGTTGCCGAGCGCTGGCAGAAGATAACCGGCCACGCCATGCTCGAAGGCTATGGCCTGACCGAGTGTGCGCCTTTGGTCACCGTGTGTCCCTACAACACCCCCGGATACAGCGGCTCCATTGGTTTGCCTGCGCCCAGTACCGATATCCTCCTTAAAGATCCCGAGACCGGCGAGCTGGTAGAAGAGCTGGGCAAGCCCGGCGAGATGTGGGTCAAGGGCCCGCAGGTGATGGCCGGTTACTGGAACCGCCCCGAAGCCACCGCCGAGAGCATCAAGGACGGCTGGTTCGCCACCGGTGATATTGCTACCATGGACGCGCAGGGTTTCTTCCGTATCGTTGACCGTAAAAAAGACATGATTTTGGTGTCTGGCTTCAACGTCTTCCCCAACGAGATTGAAGAAGTGGTAGCCATGCATCCCAAGGTGGTTGAAGTGGCCGCTGTTGGCGTGCCGGACGAGCATTCCGGCGAGGTGGTGAAGATCTTCGTGGTCACCAAAGACAACAGCGTTACCGCCGACGAGCTTATCCAGCATTGTCGCAAGCACCTGACCGGCTATAAGATCCCGAAAAAGGTCGAGTTCCGGGACGAGCTTCCCAAGACCAACGTCGGCAAAATTTTGCGCCGGGCGTTGCGGGACGAAGAAACCAAAGCGGCCAGTTGATCACGACCCCAATAAGAAAAAACGCCGGCGTCATGCCGGCGTTTTGTTAAGGAGCGCTTTTGCACTATCAGATGATTGCCAGCCAGGCCGACCTAAACGCCTGCCTGGGGGCGTTGGCCCCAAGCCAACCTCTTTGCCTGGACACCGAATTCATGCGGGTCCGCACTTATAACCCCCAACTTGCCCTGGTGCAGCTTACCACCGGCCAGGACATCTTCCTGATTGACCCGCTGGCGGTGGCTGACCTCGGGCCACTATGGCAACGCCTGGTTGGCGCCCAGACGAAAGTGCTGCACGCCTGCGGCGAAGACCTGGACGTGCTGCCAAGCCCTTTGCTGCCGCTCTTTGACACCCAGGTGGCGGCGGCGCTTTGTAACAAAGGCATGTCCCTTGGCTACGCCGCCCTGGTAGAGCAGGAATTCGGGGTGACCCTGGACAAAGGCCAGTCCCGCACCGACTGGCTGAAAAGGCCGCTGACCGAGGCCCAGCTCGCCTATTGCGTCAACGACGTGCTCTACCTGCCTGAGCTGCACCAGCGGCTGGATGCGGCCCTGGTGGCCATGGGCCGCCGCGCCTGGCTCACCGAAGAGTGCGAACGCCAGGTATCGAGCCGTGCCCGGGGCGCCAACCCGGAACTGGCCTATATCGATATCAAAAACGCCTGGCAACTAGGGCCCCAGAGCCTGGCGGTGCTGCGCGAACTGGCCGGCTGGCGCCTGGGCGAAGCCAAACGGCGCGACTTGGCGCTTAACTTTGTTATCCGCGAGGAAAACCTCTGGGCCATCGCCAAGCGCCTGCCCGAGCGGGCTCACGAGATAAAAGCGCTGGTGGCCCCTCAAGAATGGCGCCACCACGGCCAAGCCTTGCAGCGGTTGGTGGAGCAGGGCATGAATGTGCCCTCAAGCGACTGGCCAGCTCCCATAGTGCGGCTGATTGACCTGCCCGACTACAAAGAGCGGTTTGCCGCCATCAAGGACAAAGTGGCCCTGGCCGCCGAGAAAACCGGCCTGCCAGAAGCCTTTATCGGCTCGAAAAAGCTCATCAACGATTGGTACAGCTACCACTACCGCCTCAGCGAGCAGGAGCGGGAGAGCGCCAGCATTCCGGTGCTGCAAAGCGGCTGGCGCCAAGAAGTGCTGGGCAGCTTGAAATAAAAAAGGCGCCGATGGCGCCTTTTTTACTGCTGGCCCTGGCGGCGAAAGCCGTAGAGGCTGGCAAAGAGCACCCCCAGGGGCACCAGCGACAGGTAAAAGGCGGTTTGGCCGCTGAAGGCGGCAAAGACGTTGCCGGTTATCAGGCTACCGGTGGTGCCCCCCAGGGCCGAAAACACAACGATAAGGCCGGTCATGGGGGCATGCTGGGACTTGGGCAGGGAAGAGAGCATGACCGAGTTGATGGCCGGGTAAATGGGCGCCATGAACAGGCCAATCAGCGGCAGCAAGAAGGCGGCCAGCGGTGCATGGCGCCAGCTTTCGTCCGCCATGGGCGCGATATTGTGGGTCAGAGGCAGGGTCAGCAGCACCAACCCGCCCATGGCCAGCAGGCAAAGGTTGAGCACCGGATACCAATGCAGGCGGCGCAGCACCCGGCCGGCCGTGAGCCGGCCAAGGGCCAGGCTGGCGGCAAAAATACTGGTGGCCTGCACGCTCATGGCCGCCGGTAGTTTCAATATTTCGTTGTTGAAGGTGGGCAGCCAGGTCCCGATGCTCTGTTCCAGCAGCACATACAAAAAGGCCGACAAAATAAACAACAACACCAGGGGCTGGGCCGCCAGGCGCAGCATGTCGACAAAATCCTGCCAGTGGCTCTGGGCCAAAGGCGCCGGTGGCGACGGCAGGCTGAGCCGGGACAGCAGCACCAGGTTGGCCAGGCACAGCGCTGCCAACAGGTAATAAACCGAAAGCCAGTGATTGCCTTCGCCGTCCAAAAAGGCGCCGAATAACCAATACCCGGCCAATACCCCCACCATGAAAAAGCCCTCAATGGTGTTGAGAAGGGCCGCATGGCCCTTGCTATCGCTGACCAGCAGCCCCACCGAGGCATAGACCGATACCTTGACCAGGGCAAAGCCCACGCCGATGGTAAAAAACAGCAGCTTGGTGGTCCAAAAAGACGGCAGCAGCGGCATGGCGAGGCAAGCGCAGGCCACCAGGGCCAGGGCCGCCATCATCGCCTTTTTGTAGCCGATACGGGGCAATAAGGACGCCACCAGGAAGGAGACGATGGCAATGGGCAGATCCTTGAATCCTTCCAGCACGCTGGCCTGCTGCTTGGTGACGTCATAGTGGCTGATCACCTGTAGGATCACGGTGCCAACGCTGTTGAGCAAGATGGCAAAAATCAGGTAGGTCAGGATAAGGGATAAGGCCAGCAGGCCTTTGTGTCTGGGTTGAGCGTCTGTTTGCTGCATGGTTTTGTTATCGTTAACGTCAATGTCAGATTGACCCAGTTTAACTTTTTTTAACAGCTTTGCAATCGATTGCAAAATCGGTAAGATGCCTCCATCGCCCTATTGAATCGAGCTCCCCATGGCGCAGCCCTTAGCCTCCTTTATTCCTGTTGAACCCTGGCAACTCAGCCTCGAGAGCCTAGAGCCGGGCCAGTTGATGCTGGCCGAAACCCTGCTGGCCCAGGCTAACGGGTATATCGGTAGCCGTGGCACCCTGGAAGAGCCTGAGCGGGTCAGTTGCGAAGGGGTTTATCTCAACGGTGTCTACCAGCGTGAGCCCATCCCGTACGGCGAGACCGCCTTTGCCTTTGCCACCCACAACAACAAGATGGTGCAGCTGCCCAATGGCAAGCGCCTGGAGCTGGAACTGGACGGCGAGCGCCTGACGGCCAGTGCCGCCAACCCCGGGCAGCGGGTGTTGGACTTGCGCGACGCGGTACTGACCCGCCGCCAGCGCCTGGTAAGCCAAACCGGCAAGGTGGTGAATCTTGAAAGCCGCCGCTTCGTGTCCCTGGCCGAGGCGCGGCTGATGTGCATGGAATGGCGGCTGACGGCAGAAAACTTCAGCGGCGAGGCGGTATTACACTCGGCCCTGGACGCCAGCTACCGGTTCAGCGTCAACAAGGACGACCCCAGGGTCGGGCAGCTGTCCATCGAGCACAGCCTGGCCCTGGCCGAGCATCACCAGCGCCCCGGTTTCAACCTGATGCGCCACCGGGTGGCTGGCACCGATTTTGTGGTCACCAGTGCCAGCCTCGATGAGGGGGACATGGCGGCGATGGCCATAGACCCCACCGAGGGCAAGGCGCTCAGCCAGCGCTATCGGTTGCAGTTCGAGCAGGGTAAGACCCTGGTGGTGAGGAAGTGGATAGCCTACGGCCACGATGAGCTGGGCGAAGGGCTCGGCCCCTGGCTGGCAGAGATGGCCGCCACCGGCTTTGCCGCCCAGCTCGAGAGCCATCGCCGCTGCTGGCAACAGTTTTGGGATGACGCCGATGTCCAACTGGACGGCGATCCGGCCCTGCAGCAGGGGCTGCGCTTTAACCTCTTTCACCTGTTTCAATCCGCCGGGCGCAACGGCATCACCAGCATCGGCGCCAAGGGCCTGACCGGCCATGGTTATGACGGGCACTATTTCTGGGACTCGGAGATCTATGTGGTGCCCAGCCTCGCCTACAGCCAGCCGGCGGTGGCCAGGAGCCTGCTTGAGTACCGCATTCACAGCCTGGAGGCCGCCAGGAATAGAGCCCGGCAGATGTCGCATCAACGGGGCGCCCTCTTTGCCTGGCGCACCATAGGGGGGGAGGAGTGCTCAGCCTATTTCCCGGCCGGTACCGCCCAGTACCATATCAACAGCGCCATCGCCTATGGCTTCAAAAGCTATTGGACCGCCAGTGGCGACAACGGACTGTTCTGGCAAGGGGGCATGGCAGTGCTGGTGGAAACGGCGCGGCTATGGCTGGAGCTGGGCTATTTCAATCCGCGCCGCGACGGCCGCTTTTGCATTGACGGCGTGACCGGCCCCGACGAATACACCGCCATCGTCAACAACAACTACTACACCAACGCCATGGCCAAGATGCACCTTGAGTTTGTGCTGGCCATGGCCAAGACGCTGGCCGCTGAAGATCCGCAGCGTTGGCAGGGGCTGGCCCTGGCCCTGGGGTTTGACGAGGGCGAATTGGCTCGCTTTGGCGAGGCGGCGGCCAAGATGTATCTGGGTTTTGATAGCACCCTTGGCATCCACCGCCAAGACGACAGCTTCCTCGATAAAAAGCCCTGGGATTTTGCCGGCACCCCCAAGGACAAGTACCCGCTGCTGTTGCATTTCCACCCCCTGGTGATTTACCGCCACCAGGTGCTCAAGCAAGCCGATGTGGTGCTGGCCAACTACCTGCTGGACGATGGGGTGAGCGGCGAGCAAAAAGCCCGAGATCTGGCCTATTACGAGCCGCTCACCACCCACGACTCGACCCTGTCGAGCTGCATCCATGCCATTGCCTTTGCCGAGGCCGGCGCCCTGGAGCGGGCCTATGGCTTTTTCCACGACACGGTGCGCATGGATCTCGACAACAACCACGGCAACACCGAGTACGGCGTGCATATCGCCTGTATGGCCGGCTCCCTGGCGGCGGTGATAAACGGCTTTGCCGGTCTGCGTCTGCGCGCCAACGGCCCCCATTTTCGCCCGCAGCTGCCAGCTCACTGGCAAGGATATAGCTTCAAGGTGCGCTACCGGGGCCGCCAGTTGGCGCTCGGTGTCGATAGAACGGGCTGTCGCTACCGGCTGTTGTCGGGGCCGCCACTGACCCTCTACCACCAGGGCCGGGCACTGAGTCTTGGCGAGCAGCCGGTTCACCTGCCGTGGCAGGAGGAGGGATTGTGACCATTCACGCGGTTATTTTCGATCTCGACGGCGTTATCACCGACACCGCCGTCTTTCACTACCAGGCCTGGCGGCAGTTGGCCCAGGGGCTGGGGGTCACCTTCACCGAAGATGACAACGAGAGCCTCAAGGGTATCGACCGTATGGGATCGTTGGCCTGGATCTTGGCCAAAGGCGGATTGAGCCTGCCCCATGAGCAGCAGCTGGCCCTGGCCGAGCAGAAAAACGCCCATTACCTGCGCCTGGTCGCCACCATGACCGCCGCCGATCGTCTGCCGGGGATCACCTCGTTGCTGGCGGAGCTGGACGCCCTGGGGGTGAAAAAGGGGGTGGCGTCGGCCAGCAAGAATGCCGCCCTGGTGCTGAGCCGGCTGGGGCTCGCCGGGCAGTTTGATTACGTGGCAGACGCCGCCAAGGTGAGCCGCTCCAAGCCCGATCCCGAGGTGTTTTTGACCGTGGCCGAGGCCCTTGGCTGCACGCCTTCACAGTGCCTGGGGGTGGAAGATGCGGTGGCCGGTGTCCAGGCCATCAAGGCCGCCGGTATGAAGGCCATCGGCATCGGCTCACCGGCGGTATTGACCCAGGCCGACTGGGTCTATCCCAGCCCGGCGCAGATCCCTATCCGGCTGCTGCTGGCCCAGGGCTGAGCCTAGCCTTGGCGTGAGGATGACGCCCTGACCACCAGGCTGACGTCAAGCTCGGTGGCGGCCGGCTCATTGCCGGCCATTTTGGCCATCAGGTTTTCAACCAGCCTGCGCCCGCCAAGGGCGACCTCCTGGCGGATGGAACTCAAGGCCGGGTGGGCATATTGGGCGATGGCCATGTCGTCAAACCCCACCAGGGCCACCTGCTGGGGAATGGCAAGGCCCAGTTCGCTAAGGGCCTTGATGGCGCCCACGCCAATGGTGTCGGAGGCGGCCAGGATGCCGTCATAGGGCAGAGCGCCGCCGGCAAAAAGCCGGGCGGTTACGGCATGGCCGTCGCCACTGGTAAAATCGCAATCCTGCTGGGCCGCATCGGGCGCACATTGGCTAAACCCCTGCCAGCGCTGGCGGATCTCCAAGTGATGAATATCGCCCAAAAACAGCAGCCGCTGGCAGCCCTGGGCCAGTAGGTGCTGAGCGGCCAGGCGGCCGCCCTTTTCGTTGTCACTGCCCACCACGTTGTAATCCAGCCCCGGCGCATTGGTGCCCCAGACCACAAAGGGCACATCTCCCAGATGCAGCTCGGCTATGCGCGCCTCCTGCTCCCCCTGGCCGATGACAATAAGGCCATCGGCTCGTTTGGCATCCAGATAGTACTTTTGCACATCGGCGCCATTGGAGCGGGTGGTGGTGAGCAGCATGTCGTAGCCCTGCTGGCTTAGCTCGTCGGCCAGGGTGCCCAGCATCGCCAGCAGGAAGGGATCGGAGATTGCCTGGCTGGAGGCGGCATCAAAAACGATGATCACCGCCACGGTGTGGGTCTTTTGCAGCCGCAGGTTGCGGGCGCTGGCGTTGATCTTGAAATGGTGCTCCCGGGCCAGGGCTTGCAGCCTTTCCCGGGTTTTGGCGTTGATCAACGGGTTGTCCCGCAGGGCGCGGGAGGCAGTGGATTCCGACACCCCGGCCAGCTTGGCCAGGTCGGCGAGAGTCTTGATAGGCGTGTTCTTCATGGCGGCGATTATAGCGATGTGACAGCGGTTAACGTTAGCGTAAAAACTTTTTGCAATCGATTGCAAAGGCGTTTAGGTTAATGCCAACAGTCAGTTAACCACCCAGTCTCCAACTTCATAACAAGGGGCGGTAACAGGCTGCTAACGATAACAATCCGTGGGGAGAACTGAGATGACCTTCAGAAAGAACGCCGTATTGTCGGCCATGGTCTTGGCGTGCGCCTTGCCCTGGCAGCCATTGTGGGCGGCACAGGCACCGGCCAGCAGCACCGACCAAGCCAAACCCGCCAGTAACGCCAAAGCCGGCCAGGACGACGATATCGAGCAGATCGTGGTAACCGGCGCCGCCGGCCGTGGTTTACGCCGCACCGAGACCAGCTATTCCGTCACCACCCTGAGCAACGCCGAGATTGAACGCCAGGCTCCCAAGAGCACGGCGGATCTTTTTAAATCCACCCCCGGCATCTGGGTGGAGTCTTCCGGTGGTGAGGGCGGCGCCAACATTTTTGTGCGGGGCTTTGCCAGCTCCGGGGACGCCGAGTTCACTACGGTGCAGATAGACGGCATGCCCATCTACCCGCCTTCTACCTTGTCTTTTCTGGAAAACTCCACCCTGTTTCGCCTCGACGAGACAGTCGAGCGGGTCGAAGGCCTGCGCGGCGGCCCCAACCCGGTTTTTTCAAACGGCCAGCCCGGGGTCACCTTCAACTTCATCCAGAAAAAAGGCACCGAGGTGCCGGAAGGCCTGGTGAAAACCACCTTCTCCGATTACGGCAGCCGGCGCCTGGATCTGTACTACGGCGGCCCGCTGTCCAAGGACTGGTTTATCAGCATGGGCGGCTTTTACCGCACCAGCGACGGCATTCGGGACACCCAGTACCCGGCCGACCAAGGTGGCCAGTTCAGTGTCAAATTGACCCATGAACTGGACAACGGCGAGCTTAACCTCTGGGCCCGTAAGACCCGTGACAAGAACGTCTGGCTGCTGCCCATTCCCCTTATTCAGACCGCCGGTGGTAACATCAAGGCCTTCCCCGGTTTTGATGGTGGCTCCGATACCCTCTATGGCTCCGACACCCGCCTGGCAGACCTGGAAGTAGGGCCTGGCCAGTACATTCGCCGGGACATGCAGGATGGCCGTGGCATCAACATCGGATTGGTCGGGGGCAGCCTGGACCTGGATCTCGATAACGGCTGGTCGCTGCTTGAGAAGTTCAGTTTCATGAGCGGCGATGCCGACTCCATGGGGTTGGTCCCGGCCACCACCCCGGTGACCGCCAAAGAGTACCTGGATGCCAAGCTGGCTGAAGCCAATGACGGCGGGATCATCCAAGGGGCAGCCGGTGGCGCGGCCAACACCGGCAGTTTTAGCTACAGCGGCAGCGGCGATGCGATGACGGACCTCAACCAGCAGGTGATGACCGCCGGCTGGTGGTCGGTGCAAAAGCAGCTCAAGAGCTTTACCAACGATGTGCGCATCATCAAGGAGCTCAACGACCAGCACACGGTGACGGTTGGCGTTTACTACGCCGATTACTCTTCGGACGACCTTTGGTACCTGGGCAACAACCAGCTGATCACCGCCGAGCCCAACGCCAAACGTCTGGATCTGGTGCTGGATAACGGTGTCAAGGCCACCCACAACGGCTTTGAAGGCGCCCCCTTCTTTGACGTCAATGCCAGTTACAACGGCCGTAACACCGCGCTGTTTTTGGCCGAACAGTGGCGGGTAACGGACCGCTTCAAGCTGGACTTTGGCTTTCGCGTCGAGAACCAAAAGGTGGACGGCACCCTGGAAAACAACGACACCGGTGTCGACCTGGATAACGATCCCACCACCTTGTACGACAACAACGCCGCCGTCCTTAATGGCAGTTTTCGCTCCATCGATTTTGACCGCACCGAGACGGCCTGGACGGCCGGGGCCAACTACCTGCTTAACGATGCCGGCGACACCAGCGTCTTTGCGCGGGTCAACTCAGGCTTTAAGATGCCCCAGTTCGATAACCTCCGTGACGGGGTGACCAACACCCAGGACATCGACCAATACGAGTTGGGCTTCAAACACATGGGCAGTCGCTACAGCGCCTATGCCACCTTGTTCTACACCGACTTCTCCGGCTTGCCGTTCCAGAACTTCATCGACGGCCAGAACGTGGTGCGCATCGGCGGCGCCACCGCCAAGGGCCTGGAACTGGAAGGCAACGTGGCGGTAACCGACAGCTTCGCCGTTGCCATCACTTCGACCTACCAGGACGCCAAGCTCAAGGACTTCGGTGAAAACACCGACCATCAGGTGATGCGCCAGCCAAAGTGGCAGGTCCGCCTTACCCCGAGCTATGACGTGGACTTTTCCTGGGGTTGGGTGAGCTTCTACGGTACCTACAGCTATGTGGGCAAGCGCTACTCTGACCTGGAAAACCAGCAGGTGCTGCCGTCCTTCGAGAAGCTTGATGCCGGGGTAGTGGCCAACATCGGGGACCACATCAAGGTCCAACTGGTGGGAGACAACCTGACCGACAAGCTGGCATTGACCGAAGGCAACCCGCGCGCCCTGGGATCTGGTGACAGCGGCGACGGGGTTATCCTGGCAAGGCCTATCCTGGGCCGCTCCTTTCGGTTGTCCCTGAGCTACGCCTTTTAACAAAAGAGGCCCTCGGGCCTCTTTTACGGGCAATAAAAAAGGCGCCGATGGCGCCTTTTTTCATCTACCTTAGCGGGGATTGTCTTCCGGCAGGGTGATGTTGAGTTCCAGCACCGACAGCTCGTCGTCGCGGTGCTCAAGGGCCACCGAAACCTGGTCGGGGTTGATGTTCACGTATTTCATGATCACCGCCAGGATGTCCCTTTCCAGATCCTGCAGGTAATCAGGACCATTACGGCGATGACGTTCGTGAGCAACGATGATCTGCAGGCGTTCCTTGGCCAGGCTCGCCGTCTTTTTCTTATTGGCACGAAAGTAATCCAGAAAGGACATGCCTTACCCTCCGAAAATCCGTTTCAACAGGCCTTTTTTCTCTTCGGTAGTAAAGCGCATGGGAATGCTTTCACCCAGCAGCCTTGCCACCGTGTCCAGGTAGGCCTGGCCGGCGTCGCTTTCCTTGTCCAGGCTTACCGGCTCGCCGGCGTTGGAGGCGCGCAGCACCGCCTGGGACTCGGGAATAACCCCCAGCAGCGGAATGGCGAGGATCTCCTGCACGTCTTCAACGCTGAGCATGTCGCCGTTGTTCACCCGGCTGGGGTTATAACGGGTCAGCAGCAGGTGCTCTTTGATGGGCTCCTGGTTTTGCTCGGCGCGGCGAGATTTGGAGGCCAGAATGCCCAGGATGCGGTCAGAGTCGCGCACCGAGGAGACTTCCGGGTTGGTAGTGACGATGGCTTCGTCGGCAAAGTACAGGGCCATCATGGCGCCGGTTTCAATGCCTGCCGGGGAGTCACAGATGATGTAGTCGTAGTCTTTGGCCAGGTCGGCCAGGACCTTCTCCACCCCTTCCTTGGTCAAGGATTCCTTGTCCCGGGTCTGGGAGGCGGGCAGGATGGACAACTTATCCACCCGTTTGTCCTTGATAAGGGCCTGGTTGAGGTTGGCTTCGCCATTGATAACGTTAACGAAGTCATACACCACCCGGCGCTCGCAACCCATGATCAAATCCAGGTTACGCAGCCCCACGTCAAAGTCGACGATAACGGTTTTTTTGCCTGCCAGAGCTAGGCCTGTTCCGATCGCGGCACTGGAGGTGGTTTTGCCGACGCCTCCCTTGCCTGACGTCACAACGATAATGCGCGCCATAAAGTCCTCTTGAATTCCTTACAATGGGCCCAGGGCCAGTTTTTCTTCTTTTAGCCAGACCTGCGTGGGCGCTTGCCACTGACTTCCTTGCAGGTCGTCGCTTAACCAGTAGGTACCAGCGACCGAAACCAGCTCTGCCTCCAGTTTATGGCAGAAGATCCGGGCTTGGGTATCACCGTTGGCACCGGCAATGGCTCTGCCACGCAGGTTGCCGTAAATGTGGATACAGCCGTCGGCGATCACTTCGGCGCCGGCGCCCACCGTACCCAGGATGATAAGGTCACGGTCTTTTGCATAAAGCTGTTGTCCCGAGCGTACCTGACCCTGATGAACCTGAGCTGCCATGTAAACCGGCCCTTGCTGAGGTTCGGCCTTGGGGGCGGCAGCTTTGGCCGCCGTGGGTTGGCGCCCCGGTTGCATCACCGCCCAACCGGTTTCCCGGGCCAGGCCTTTGAGGGCTTCGGGGCAGTTGACCAGCCCCACCGGCACCATGCCCTGATTGGCAATGGCGCTTTTGAGCCTTGCCAGGTCAGGCGCTTCGGTCAAGGCACCTAAATCCACCACCAGGGGAGCGGCTTGGAAAAAGCCGGGGGCCTGCTGCACTTTTTCAGCGACTTTATCTTCAAAGTCAGCAAGATCGGCATCGGTCAATGCCAGTACGGATAACGTAAATGAAGTGCCTTTGAACAACAGTGACATGCAGCGTCCGGGCTCACGGGTGCTTGGTCCATAGCGGCCATGGTATAGTGAGGGCCCACGCCAGGCAAGACGATGACCTCTTATGTTGTGCGCTGTATACAAAAGTGCAAAAAAAGCTGACACCTACCTTTATATTCCGGGTAAAGGGGATTTCAGCCAGGTACCGCAAGAGCTGCTGGAGCTGTTCGGTGCCCCGGTATTTGTAACCCAGCTGCTGCTCAAGCCCGACCGTCAGCTGGCCCGCCTGAGCGGCGCCGAGATGCAGGCGCAGTTGGATGAAAAAGGCTACTACCTGCAACTGCCGCCGCCCCCCGAAGACTTGTTAAAAGCCCATCGTGCCTCCCAGGGGGCGTCATGAAACAGACCTTGTTGGCGCTGACCCTGGTGGCCATGCTGCCTTTTGGCGCCAAGGCGGCGGAGCCTGAGCAAACCCCGCAGGAATTTGCCGTCTATGTGCAAAAGCTCAAAGCTGAGGCCCTAACCCAGGGCATCAAGCCCGAGGTGGTGGATGCCGCCTTTGCCGACGTCAAACTGATGCAAAGGGCCATTGCCGCCGACCGCAGCCAGCCTGAAAGCCGCCTGACCTTAGAAGGCTACCTCAACCGCACCGTGCCGGAGTGGAAGGTCAAGCAGGCCCGCGCCCAGTACCAAAAGCACAAGGAAGAGCTGGACCGTATCGCCGCGCAGTACGGGGTTAAACCCCAGTACATCGTGGCGCTGTGGGCCAAGGAGTCGAGCTTTGGCAAGGTCCAGGGTAACTTCCCGGTGATCTCCGCCCTGACCTCCATGGCATTTGAAGGGCGCCGCGAGTCCTTTTTCAAAGACGAGCTGATGGCGGCCCTTAAAATCCTCGAGCAGGGCCATGTGCCCCTGGCCGAGTTCAAAGGCTCCTGGGCCGGCGCCATGGGCCAGACCCAGTTCATGCCCAGCTCCTTCCTGGCGCTGGCGGTGGATGGCGACGGTGACGGTAAAAAGGACATCTGGCATGACACCGCCGATGTGTTTGCCTCCATCGCCAATTACCTAGCCAAAGCCGGTTGGCAAAACGACCAGATCTGGGGCCGCCAGGTCAAGGTGCCCAAAGGTTTTGACTGGGCCATGAAGGACGAGATCAAATCCCTCGACGATTGGGCCAAGCTCGGCGTGCGCCGCTTTAACGGTGGCCCGCTGCCCAAGGCTGACATGAAAGCTCAGCTCAAGGCTGTGGACGGCCCCTCAGGGCGTGTTTACCTGGTGTATAACAACTACCAGGTGCTCAAGCGCTGGAACCGTTCCGACTTCTTTGCCACCGGGGTCAGCCTGCTGGCAGACCGCATTGTCTGGCCGCCCCTGGCACCATGAGCGGCGTTCACTACTGGGAAACCAAAGGGCTCAAGGAGATGAGCCAAAGCGAGTGGGAAGGGCTTTGCGACGGCTGCGGCAAGTGCTGCCTGCATAAGCTCCAGGACGAAGACACCGACGAGATTTACCACACGGCGGTGGCTTGTGAGCTGTTGGACCTTCGCAGCGGTGGCTGTAGCGACTACGCCAACCGCTTCGCCAAGGTGCCCGATTGCCTGCAGCTGAGCGCCGATAACCTGGCCAACTTTCATTGGCTGCCGCCCAGCTGCGCCTATCGGCGCCTCTCGGAAGGCCGTGGCCTGCCAAGCTGGCATCCGCTGCTAAACGGTGGCAAGAAGCACAAGATGCATGCTGCCGACATGTCGGTGCGCCATAAATCGGTGTCGGAGGGGTTGGACTTGGACCCGGCCGATTTCATCGTTATCTGGCCCCTTGAAGATGTTGATTAAAAAAGCCCCGCCAATTGGCGGGGCTTTTTGTTGCGAGTAACTTCTCAGCGGGCTTTTTTGAAAAACTGGCCGATGATAACCACCGCTGCCACTACCAGGAACAGGGCAAAAATCACCATCATCCACTGGGGCATTGAGAGGCCTAGGAAGTGCCACACGGTTTGGGTGCAATCGCCACGGGCTTCGAACATGGCCGGCAGCCATTGGTCGACCTTGAACCAGTCAGGGAAATCCGGTTTGAAGGCGCATTGCTTGAAAGGCGAAGGGTCAAGCTGCAGGTCGACGTGCTCGTAGGCCAGTTTCAGGCCCCAGGCAGCGCTGACCACCCAGGCCGAAAAACCGGCCCAGCGCACCACCAGGTTGCCTGGGGCAATGGCGCCCAGTAAGCCGGCACCAAAGAGGCCAAGCACTGCCACCCGCTGGTAAACGCACATCACGCAGGGCTCAAGGCGCATACCGTATTGGAAGAAAAGCGCGACCATTTCTAGGAGCAGGGCGCTGGCGGCCATCAGTAGCCAAGAAGAACGTTGTGAGGCAAGTTTGGCGAGCATAACCTACTCAATTTCATTGTGATAATGGAAGGCTATTTAACAGAAAAAGCCGTGCATTAGCACGGCTTTTCTTTGGTCAATGTCCAGCAGGCAGCGGCGAGCTGCCGGGCTGGTGATGGTGTATCAGGTCGTGGGAGTAGAGCCACTGGGTCAGGTCCGGCAGGAACCAGTACACCGTGATCATGCCGACAATGGTCAGCACTATGGTGTAGGGCAGGGCCATCCACACCATGCGGCCATAAGATAGGCGCAGCAGCGGGGCGAGGGCTGAAGTGAGCAGGAACAAGAAGGCGGCTTGGCCGTTGGGGGTAGCTACCGACGGCAGGTTGGTACCGGTGTTGATGGCTACAGCCAGCAGGTCGAACTGGTCACGGGTGATGGTGCCGTTATTCAGCGCTGCATGCACTTCGTTGATGTACACCGTGCCCACAAAGACGTTGTCCGACACCATGGATAACAGGCCGTTGGCGATGTAGAACATCAGCAGTTGGCTGTTGCCCTCGAAATCCAATACCCACTCGATAACCGGTTTGAACAGATGCTGGTCGATGATCACCGCCACCACGGTAAAGAACACCGCCAGCAGCGCGGTAAAGGGCAGGGACTCTTCAAAGGCTTTGCCAAGCTGATGCTCTTCGGTGATGCCGCAGGCGGCGGTGGTGAGGATGATGACACTAAGGCCAATCAAACCGACGGCAGCCAGATGCATGGCCAGGCCTACGATCAGCCAAACGGCTACCAGGCCTTGAATGTAGAGACGGGCGACATCGCGCTGGGTGCGCTTGGCGTCCTGGGCTTTGGCGTTATCCAGCAGCACGTTGCGCACACTGTCGGGCAGCTGGGCGCCGTAACCGAACCAGCTGAATTTCTCGACCAGTGCGCAGGTCAGCAGGCCGCAGATCAGTACCGGCAGGGTCACAGGGGCCATGCGCAGCAGGAACTCGATAAACTGCCAGCCGGCGTTCTCAGCGATGATAAGGTTCTGGGGCTCACCGACCATGGTGCAAACGCCGCCAAGGGCGGTACCCACAGAGGCGTGCATCATCAGGTTGCGTAAAAAGGCCCGGAATTGGTTGAGGTCGTCACGGGTCAGCTCTTTGACGTGTTCGTCCGAGGTGTGGTCGTGGTCGTCTTTATGGGGGTCCTGGCCCGAGGCCACCTTGTGGTAGATGGCATAAAAGCCGGTGGCGACGGCGATGATCACCGCCACCACGGTCAGGGCGTCCAAAAAGGCCGACAAAAACGCCGCTGCCAGCGAGAACGCCAGTGACAACATGGTCTTGGAGCGAACGTTCAGCAGTAGCTTGGTGAAGATGGTCAGCAGCAGATCTTTCATGAAGTGGATACCGGCCACCATGAAGATCAGCAGCAGCAGCACCTCAAGGTTGGCCAGCAGCTCGGCCTTGACGTGGCCCGGGCTGGTCATACCGATGACCACCGCTTCAATGGCCAGCAGGCCACCGGGTTGCAGCGGATAGCATTTCAACGCCATGGCCAGGGTGAAGATAAACTCGACGATCAGCAGCCAGCCGGCGCCAAAAGGGCTTATCGCAAAGACAATGGGGTTGATTATCAAAAAGCAGACGATAGCCAGCTTGTACCAGTCAGGAGAGTGACCCAGAAAGTTGGCCACCAATGCCCGCGGCAGTGTTGTGGTTGACGACATGCAAGTTCCCTGTAAGCGGAATGTATTGTTTTTTGGCTATCTTAAGGACTGTTGCGGCACTTTGCACTCCTACCTGTGGCGGTTCACCGCAAAGCGTCGCAAATTCAGCCAAAAGTTTATTTTTTGGGGCGCCGCCGCTAGAATCGGCTTTCGATATCGAATAACGACAACAGGCTGCGATACCCGCATGATTATAAAAGCGCAAAGCCCAGCAGGATTTGCTGAGGAATACATCATTGAGTCTATCTGGAACAACCGTTTCCCCCAGGGCTCAATTCTGCCTGCGGAGCGCGAGTTGTCGGAACTCATCGGGGTTACCCGCACCACCCTGCGCGAAGTGTTGCAACGCCTGGCCCGTGACGGCTGGCTGACCATCCAGCATGGTAAGCCGACCCGGGTAAACAACTTCTGGGAAACCAGTGGCCTCAATATCCTCGAAACCCTGGCGCGCCTGGACCAGGACCGTTTCCCTGAGCTGGTTGATCACCTGTTGTCTGCTCGCACCAACATCAGCGCCATTTTTATCCGCAGCGCCCTCAAGCACGCGCCGGACAAATCGGTAAAGATTTTGGAAGAAGCCGAGACCATCAGTGACGACCCGGTCGAGTTCGCCCTTTACGATTACAAGCTGCATCACGCGCTGTCCGGTGCCAGTGGCAACCCCATTTATGTCTTGATCCTCAACGGCTTTAAGAACCTCTACAGCCGGGTGGGCAAGTTCTACTTCTCCAACCCCAAGGCCCGTGAGTTGGCGCGTAAATACTACAGCACCCTCAAGGAGCTGGCTGGCCAGCACAAGTTCGAAGAGGCCCTGCCGGTGGTGCGCAAATACGGGCTGGACTCCGGACGGGTCTGGGTCAGCATGCGCGGTGAAATTCCTTCCGATATCGTCGATTAAGAATGAAAAGGCGCCGTCAGGCGCCTTTTTTTAACTGCATCGGGCAGGTCAGGCGCCGCTCCACCTCGCCGTTACCGTGCTCCACATCCAAGTGCACATCAAACTTCCACAATGAATGCAGGTGCTTGAGTACCTCCTGGGCGGTGCCTTCGTGCAGCGGTATGCGGTTATGGGGCACGTAGCGCAAGGTCAATGACCGGTCGCCCCGCACGTTAACCTTGTATACCTGAATGTTGGGCTCGTTGTTGGCGAGGTTATATTGGGCCGACAGGGTTTGGCGCAGGGCCCGGTAACCATCGTCGTTGTGAATGGCAGTGACATCCAAGTAGTTCTTGTTGTCATCGTCGCGGATGGCAAAAAGCCGCAAATCCCGCATCACCTTGGGCGACAGATACTGGCCGATAAAGGACTCGTCCTTGAAGTTCTGCATGGCAAAGTGCACCGCTTCAAGCCAGTTGGAGCCGGCCAAGTCTGGGAAGAAAGCTTTGTCTTCATCGGTGGGCTCTTCGCAGATACGGCGAATGTCGCGGAACATGGCAAAGCCCAGAGCGTAAGGGTTGATACCGCTGTAGTAGCGGCTGTTGTACTCGGGTTGAAACACCACATTGGTGTGGGAGTGCAGCACTTCCAGCAAGAAGCGGTCGGTGACTTTGCCTTCGTCATATAGGTGGTTGAGCAAGGTGTAGTGCCAGAAGGTGGCCCAGCCTTCGTTCATTACCTGGGTTTGGCGCTGCGGGTAGAAATACTGGGCAATCTTGCGGACGATGCGCACTATCTCGCGCTGCCAGGGCTCTAGCAGCGGCGCGTTTTTCTCGATGAAATACAGCAGGTTTTCCTGGGGCTCTTCTGGGAAGCGGGGTTCTTCAAAGGCCGCTTCCTTGGGCTGGGGCAGGGTACGCCACAGCTCGTTGACCTGGCTTTGCAGGTAGGCCTCACGTTCCTCCTGGCGGCGCTTTTCCTCGGCCAGGGAAATTTCCGATGGCCGTTTGTAGCGGTCTACCCCGAAATTCATCAGGGCATGGCAGGCGTCCAGTAGGCTTTCCACTTCGCGCTGGCCGTGGCGTTCTTCACATTCGCGGATGTAGTTCTTGGCGAACACCAAGTAGTCGATGATGCTCTCTGCGTCGGTCCAGGTTTTAAAAAGGTAATTGCCTTTAAAAAAGGAGTTATGGCCGTAGCAGGCATGGGCTATCACCAGCGCTTGCATCGGCAGGCTGTTTTCCTCCATCAGGTAGGCGATGCAAGGGTCGGAGTTGATAACGATTTCATAGGCCAGCCCCATAAAGCCGCGCCGGTAGGACTGCTCTGACTGGATGAATTTTTTGCCAAAAGACCAGTGGCTGTAGCCGATGGGCATCCCCACCGAGCTGTAGGCGTCCAGCATCTGCTCGGCGGTGATGATCTCCATCTGATTGGGGTAGGTATCCAGGCCATAATGCTCGGCGACGGCGGCGATGGCCTTGTCGTATTGCACCAGATCGTCAAAGGTCCAATCCGGGCCGTCATTCAAGGGTTTGCGCACTTTTGCCATGGTAACTCCTAGGCGGCTTGCTTGCGGAACAGCTCCCGGAATACGGGGTAGATATCCCCCACTTCCTGGATGTGCTGCAGGGCGAAGTTGCCAAACTGCTGTGCCAGGCTTTCATATTCACGCCACAGGGTCTGGTGAGAGCGGTGGGTGATCTCGATGTAACTGTAGTAGCGCACATAGGGCAGAATTTGCTCGCTCAGCACCTTGGCGCAGGTGGGGCTGTCGTCGGCCCAGTTGTCGCCGTCAGAAGCTTGGGCGGCATAAACGTTCCACTGGTCAGGCGGGTAGCGTTTTTTCATGATCTCCACCATCAGGTTCAGCGCCGAGCTGACGATGGTGCCGCCGGTTTCCTGGCTGTAGAAGAACTCGTGTTCGTCCACTTCCTTGGCCTGGGTGTGGTGGCGGATATAGACCACATCGATGTGCTTGTAGGTCCGGGTTAAAAAGAGATAGAGCAGGATATAAAAGCGTTTGGCCATGTCTTTGGTGGCCTGGTCCATGGAGCCGGACACGTCCATCAAGCAGAACATCACCGCCCGGCTCGACGGTATCGCTACCCGCTCGAAGTTGTTGTAGCGAAGGTCAAAGGTGTCGATAAAGGGCACCTTGTCGATGGCGGCTTTGAGCTCGTCTATCTCTTGGCGAAGGGCCTTGAGCTGCTCCTGGGTGGCGGTAGGGTCTGCTTCCAGGGCCACCAATTGGGCCTGCAATTCCTTCAAGCGGCGTTTGCGCCCGGCGGTCATTGCCATGCGCCGTGCCAGGCTTTGCTTGAGCGAGCGCACCACGTTGATGCGGCTTGGTACCCCTTGGTTTACAAAGCCGGCGCGGCGGTTTTCCCATTCCACCAATTGCGCCAGTTGGCTTTTTTCAAGGTTTGGCAGTTCCAAGTCTTCAAAGAGTAAATCCAGGTATTCGTCTTTGGAGATCTCAAACACGAACTCGTCCTGGCCTTCGCCGCTGTCGGAGGCATCGCCTTGGCCGGCGCCGCCGCCACCGCTTTCCGGCGGCCGGGCGATGCGGTCGCCGGGGATAAACTGGTCGTTACCGGGGTGCACCCGTTCACGAAGCCCCCCTTTACCTTGGTGAAAGATGGGCTCGGAGATATCCCTTGCCGGAATGGAGATGGACTCCCCCGAGCTGACATCCTCCACCGAGCGTTTGGTGATGGCATCCGACACCGCCTTTTTGATCTGCGACTTGTAGCGGCGCAAAAAGCGGTTTCGGTTAACCGTGCTCTTACCCTTGGCGTTTTGACGCCGGTCGATAAAATGGGACATAGCGCCTCCTTACGAGGATTTACGCACGCGCAGATACCAGTCAGACAACAGCCTGACCTGCTTACGGGTGTAGCCCTTGTCCATCATTCGTTCGACAAAGTCATCGTGTTTCTTACGCTCTTCGGCCGAGGTTTTGGCGTTGAAGGAAATCACCGGCAACAGCTCCTCGGTGTTGGAGAACATTTTCTTCTCGATAACGGTTCTGAGCTTCTCGTAACTGGTCCAGGTGGGGTTCTTGCCGTTGTTGTTTGCGCGGGCCCGAAGCACGAAGTTAACAATTTCATTGCGAAAATCTTTGGGGTTGGAAATGCCCGCCGGCTTTTCGATTTTCTCAAGCTCGGCATTGAGCGCCGCCCGGTCAAACAGCTGGCCGGTTTCCGGGTCGCGGTATTCCTGGTCTTGGATCCAAAAATCGGCGTAGGTAACGTAGCGGTCAAAGATGTTCTGGCCGTACTCGCTGTAGGACTCGAGATAAGCGGTTTGGATTTCCTTACCGATAAAGTCCACGTATTTGGGAATGAGGTAGCCTTTTAAAAACTCTTTGTAGCGCTCGGCCAGGTCTTGGGGGAACTGCTCGCGGTCGATTTGCTGCTCCAGCACATAGAACAGGTGCACCGGGTTGGCGGCCACTTCGGAGTGGTCGAAGTTGAACACCCTGGAGAGAATTTTGAAGGCAAAGCGGGTGGAGAGCCCGTTCATGCCTTCATCTACCCCGGCGTAATCGCGGTACTCCTGGTAGCTCTTGGCCTTGGGATCGGTATCTTTGAGGCTCTCGCCGTCATAGACCCGCATTTTTGAATACAGGCTGGAGTTTTCCGGCTCTTTAAGGCGCGACAGCACCGAGAACTGGGCCATGGTTTCGAGGGTGCCGGGGGCACAGGGGGCCTCGAACAGCTCGGAGTGCTCGATGAGTTTGTCGTAGATTTTGATTTCTTCGGTCACCCGCAGGCAGTAAGGCACCTTGACGATATAGACCCGGTCCAAGAAGGCTTCGTTGTTGCGGTTATTGCGAAACGCCTGCCATTCCGACTCGTTGGAGTGGGCCAGGATGATGCCGTGAAAAGGCAGCGCCGAGAGGCTTTCTGTGCCGTTGTAGTTGCCTTCTTGGGTGGCGGTAAGCAGCGGGTGCAGCACCTTGATGGGGGCTTTGAACATCTCCACGAATTCCATCAAGCCTTGGTTGGCGCGGCACAGGGCGCCGGAGTAGGCGTAAGCATCGGCATCGTTTTGCGAGAACTCTTCGAGCATGCGGATATCCACCTTGCCCACCAGGCTGGAGATGTCCTGGTTGTTCTCGTCGCCGGGCTCGGTCTTGGCGATGGCGCATTGGTTAAGGATGGAGGGGTAAACCTTCACCACGCTGAATTTACTGATGTCGCCGCCAAACTCCTTGAGGCGTTTGACCGCCCAGGGCGACATGATCACTTCGGTCGCGCGGCGCGGAATGCCGTATTCGTCTTCCAGCAGTTTGGCGTCTTCGTTGGGGTCAAACAGGCACAAGGGATGGTCTTGCACCGGCGAGCCCTTGAGCATGTAAATGGGCTCTTTTTGCATCAGGTATTTGAGCTTCTCGGCCAGGGAGGACTTACCGCCCCCCACCGGGCCCAGCAAATACAGGATTTGTTTGCGTTCTTCCAGGCCCTGGGCGGCGTGTTTGAGGTAGGCCACGATTTGCTCTATGGCTTCTTCCATGCCGTAAAATTCAGAGAAGGCGGGGTAGCGGGCAACCACCCGGTTGGAGAAGATGCGTGACAGACGAGGATGCTGGGCGGTATCCACCATTTCTGGCTCACCGATGGCGGCCAGCAGCCGCTCGGAGGCGGTGGCGTAGGCCATTTTGTCCTGTTTGCAAATGTTGAGGAATTCTTCCAGCGAATACTCTTCTTCGCGCGCTTCCTCATAACGCTGACGATAATGCTCAATAATGCTCATAGCGCCCCCTGACTCAGCTTGGGATGATGGGTCGTCATTGGCCCTTGTCATCTATAAGCGTAGACGGGGATTTTGGATTTGCTTGTCTTTAAGATACGGAAAATTAAGTTAAATTTTCACTACTCTGTTACTTTTTCGAAGACAGTCAGGCCTCGATTAACTCCTTGAGATAAAGCAGTTTGATGTTGCTGAGCTGGCGGTAGTCAAAGTAGGGGCAAAGGATAAGCTGGCCGCCCTTGAGGGTGGCAAAACCCGGCATTTGCCAGCGCAGTGGCCCGCCGCTTTCTTCGGTCAGCCCCAGGCTATCGCCATAGCCCTTACCCAGCAGCAGCGCTTGTGGCGCCAAGGCGTTAAGGTCTGGTGGGCTGAACAGCAAGCCATAACGCGAGCCTTCTTGTAGCAGGCTGTGGTCCCGAAGGGCCTGCCAGCTGCCAAAGCCTTCGTTGTCCAGCAAATAAGCCAGTTTGGCAAATACATTGAAAATTTTTCGCCAGTGGTTGCCGGTCTGGCGGGCGATGTCGGCAATTTCTCCGGGGCGCATCGGCCGGTACAAGTCGTGCTGGTATTCGTCCAGCGGGGGGCGGTTGGCTATGTGCACGCAAAAGCGCGGCGCCTGGCCGCCAAGGCCAATGTTCATGGTGCATCTCCCAACAAAAAAGCCCTCCGAAGAGGGCTTTGGCCGGTAAAAAGGGGCATTAACCGGCGAAATTCTTGTTCACGAAGTCCCAGTTCACCAGGGCCCAGAAGGCTTCCATGTACTTGGGACGAGCGTTGCGGTAGTCGATGTAGTAGGCGTGTTCCCACACGTCGACAGTCAGCAGCGGGGTAACGCCTTCGGTGATGGGGCAACCGGCGTTGGAGGTGTTGTGCAAGCCGATGGAGCCATCTGCCTTTTTCACCAGCCAAGTCCAGCCGGAACCGAAGTTACCCACGGCGCTCTTGGTGAATTCTTCTTTGAACGCGTCAAAGGAACCAAAAGTGCTGTTGATGGCTTCGCCGATGGCACCGGTGGCAGCGCCGCCGCCGTTGGGGCTCAGGCAGTGCCAGTAGAAGGTGTGGTTCCATACCTGGGCCGCGTTGTTGAACAGGCCGCCGCTGGAGGTCTTGATGATGTCTTCCAGGGACTTGCCTTCGTTGTCGGTGCCGGCAACGAGGTTGTTCAGGTTAACCACGTAGGTGTTGTGATGCTTACCGTAGTGGTATTCCAGGGTTTCGGCAGAGATATGGGGTTCCAGAGCGTTCTTTTCATAGGGAAGTGCTGGCAGTTCAAAGGCCATGTTTCCTCTCCTTTTTCCTTGGGTTGTATTCGACATTGCTCGGCGGCCATTGTACTCACAGTCCGGCGCCTGTGAATATATAAAGCAATCTTTTTATTTAATTAGGCCTAAGCTGCGCCAAGACTTGGGTGTGGCGCCGTCTGGCAGTACAATGGCCGCACGACTTTATTGTAGAGGTTGTCATGGACACCATTGAACGCATCAAAGAGCAACTTGCCGAGCACCCCATCCTGCTGTACATGAAAGGCTCGCCCAAGCTCCCCAGCTGTGGCTTCTCTGCCCAGGCCGCTCAAGCCATGATGGCCTGTGGCGAGCCCTTTGCCTATGTCGATATCCTGCAAAACCCGGATATCCGCGCCGAGCTGCCCAAGTACGCCAACTGGCCGACCTTCCCCCAGCTGTGGGTAGAAGGCGAGCTGATCGGCGGCTGCGACATCATCCTTGAGATGTACCAAAAAGGTGAGCTGCAGCCCTTGATCAAGGAAACCGCTGAGAAGCACAAGACCGAAGAAGAAAAAGGCGCCGAATAAGCCTGCTGCTTCGTCAAAAAAACCGGCCTGTTGGCCGGTTTTTTAATGGGATTTATCAGAGCACCATGGCCGCTATCCAGCCGGCGGCCAGCAGCGGCAGGTTAAAGTGCAGGAAGGTGGGCAGCACCGAGTCGCGGATGTGGTCGTGCTGGCCGTCGGCATTAAGGCCGGCGGTGGGGCCAACGGTAGAATCCGACGCCGGTGAGCCGGCATCCCCCAGGGCCGCAGCTGTGCCGACAATGGCGGCGGTTGCCAGCGGCGAGAAGCCAAGATGGATACAAAGGGGCACGTAAAGGGTGGCGATAATGGGCACGGTGGAGAAGCTTGAGCCTATCCCCATGGTGACAAAAAGCCCAATAAGCAGCATCAGCGCCGCCGCCACCGGCTTGGAGCCCAGATCTGCCGACAAGCTTTGCACCAGGGCATCAACGCTGCCGGTGGCTTTTACCACCTCGGCAAAGCCGGAGGCGGTGATCATGATAAAGCCGATAAGGGACATCATCCGCACCCCGTCGGTAAAGGCGTCCTGGCTCTCCTTCCAGGGCACCACGCCGCCGATGATAAAGACGCAAAACCCGGCCAGGGCGCCCAAAATCACCGAGTCGCTGCTGCGCTGCAGGTAATAGGCCACCGCCAGGGCCAAAAAAGACACCAGCAGCACCCGCCAATTGGGCCTTTTTATTTCTGTTACTTCGCCTGGCACGTGGCTCGCCTGATATTGGCGCGGCTTGCGGTAGCTGAAGAACACCGCAATGAGCAGCCCCACCACCATACCCACCGCCGGAATAAGCATCGCCTTGGGCAGCTCGTTGATGTCGATGCTAAGGCCGTTGTTGGTGAGGTTGGGGTAGATAAGTTGGTTGAGGAATATCGAGCCAAAGCCCACCGGCAGCGCCATATACGGGGTGGTGAGACCAAAGGTGATGATACAGGCCACCAGGCGGCGGTCGACTTTAAGGTCGGTCAGCACCCCCAGCAGCGGCGGGATCAAAATAGGAATAAAGGCGATGTGGATGGGGATGAGGTTTTGCGACATCACCGCCATGGTCATGATCACCAGCAAAATTGCGGCCTTAACCGCGGCCTGCCGTTTGGGGCTGGGGGTCGTGCCCAGTTTATTGATGATTTGCGCCGCGCCCCACTCGGTAATGCCGGAGCGGGCAATGGCCACCGCAAAGGCCCCCAGCATGGCATAGGCCAGGGCAATTTCGGCGCCGTTACCCAAACCGCCGGTAAAAGCCTTGAGGGTAGCGTCCAGGCCAAGGCCGCCACATAGCCCCGCCGCCAGGGCCGATAACGCCAGGGCCACCACCACGTTGATGCGGCAGATGCTCAGAACAAGCAGCAGGACGACGGAGAGAATAACCGGGTTCAGTAGCATGGCGGTTCTTGTGCTGGAAAAAGGGCGAGACTACCAAGGAGATCAATCTGTTGTCGAACTGTTATCACCGCCTTTTTGAGCCATTGCACGCCCCTAGGTCTATTCGCCGGGCAACAACCTAGGAGTAAGCAATTGCAGGCAACTACCTGCCTGGGGGTCCGGGTCCCAATAACCACCATGGCTCTTCAGACCAACCAAGGTCAGTATCTGCCAAGGCCCCAGTTGTTCGTTAGCCATCAGCCGGTAGCATAGATCCTCGCAGTGAGTCTGTGGTGCAAGGGCAAAAGGCAGGTTTTGGCCCGGTCTGAACAGCTGGCTGGACAGAACATCCAGGGGCGAATGAATATTGGTCCAACTTTCCAGAGGCAGTGGCGTCTTGGGGGAGCGATTGAGGTAGTGCGGCCAGTAGGTGTTGATGAAGTCGAGGGGGCAGCCGATGGTAACCAGGTGCTTGACCGTCTGGCAAACTCGCACCGGCACCGGCCCATGGTGGGGAAACAAATTATCAATAGCGATGATGGAGCCAAAGCTATAAGCGTGGATCGCCACCGCCTTGTTACGGGTTTCGGCAATATGTTCGAGTAAGGCGCTCAAGCGCCCCTGGATCACCAGCCGCTGCTGGGCAAAGGAAAGATAATGATGCGCTGACATCATCTCGCCGGTAAGGGTTTTGACCACCGAGGTTGTGTCACCTTTGACCAGTGCCAGACCGGTAAAAATCACCAACATTCCTTGCGCCCAATGACTCAGCTGGTCAGCCCATTGCAGCTGGTCGCTTAACCACTCTTTGAGCTGGGGAAAATACCCGGCAAGAAACTCGGTTGCCGCCAACAGCGCTGCCGGTGCCAGCAAGAACAGCACCAAGCTCATCATAAAAAACAGCACCAGAAAGTAGGCTCCCTGCAGGCGGGCGGTCAGCGGCGCGTGGGCAGCGTAACCTAATAGGCTTCTCAGTGCCAAAGGCAAGCGACCCAGCAGGGTAAAGCTCAGGCTCAGGTATTGGCGCAGCGGGCTGCTTTGTTGCCATTGGGCTGTCAACCAGGGGGCGTAGCGAAATTCGTAGAACCGGTAGCGCTCTTGTTGCTGCTGGCCGTTGTCTTCCAACACACTCACCACGGTAACGGTGTCGCCACTGGCCAGGGTTTCCTCCTCACTTTTGAGCAAAAAACGCAGGCTGGCGTTGGGGTGCTGCTCGTCCAAGGCTTTCATAAAACGTCCGGCGTAGGTTTTCAGCGATGCGTTATTGAACTCGTATCCCAGGCCGGGTAGGTAAAGTATGTGCTGGCAGTTGTCCATGTTGTTCTCGCTGCTGTCCTTTGCTTGATTAAGTAAAAGTGCATGTAAAGACGACTGTCAAAGACGTTTTGGCCTTTGTTCTCAAAAAACTGAGCTGAGACTTTTCGGGAAAGGCAATCCACATTTTTGTACTGGCTCTGGGCAACGCCACCATTGGAGTAAAGCTTGAGTACAAGCAATGCTTTGTTTTTATTTAATGTTTTAGGTTAGGGATATGCCTGGAAAGAAGGTGCCATGCACCGCGGCGTGATTGTGGTGCTGATGGCGGCCATTGCCTTGACCCGGCAAGGCTGGTAAGCCTAGAGCCTGGCAAGGCGCTTATGCCTATGGCCCAACCTTGCCAGGCTCCACTCACACCCCATTGGCGAAGGAGATGTCATGACCATTCAACCCCAGACTACCGCGCTGGTGCTCATCGAATACCAAAACGACTTCACCACCCCAGGCGGCGTGCTGCACGACGCGGTGCAAGGCGTGATGGCCAGCACCGACATGCTGGCCAAAACCCAAAGCGTGGTGGACCAATGCCGCGCCTGCGGCGTCACCATCATGCATGCCCCCATCCACTTTGCTGACGGCTACGCCGAGATAACGCGCCACCCCTACGGCATCCTCAAAGGGGTGGTAGACGGCAAGGCCTTTGTCAAAGGCAGTTGGGGCGCAGCCATCTGCGACAAACTCAGCCCCAAAGCCGGCGATATTGTGGTGGAGGGCAAGCGGGGCCTCGACACCTTTGCCAGCACCAACCTTGATTTCATGCTGCGCAGCAAAGGCATTAAAACAGTGGTGCTGGGGGGCTTTTTGACCAACTGCTGCGTCGAGTCCACCATGCGCAGCGCCTACGAGAACGGCTATGAGGTGATAACCTTGAGCGACTGCGCCGCCGCCACCTCCCAGGAAGAACACGACAACGCCCTCAAGTACGACTACCCCATGTTCTCCAAGCCCATGAGCGCCAGCGAGTTCCTCACCCTGCTGAGCTGACAAAGCCCCTTCGGGGGCTTTTTTCTGGCCATTTATCCTTAAAAAGCCCTTGAACAGGCAGCCTTTTTCACTGAACTTTGATATCAAGCAAAGAGGACCGACCTGTGGCCGGTTAGGATGCACAAAACAACACAAGGATTTGAGTTATGCGCAAGGGCGTAATTGTGGTGCTGATGGTGGCCATTGCCGCAGCGGTGTGGGCCGGGCAAAAGCTGCTGGTGCCCAAAACTCCGGAAGGCTTTGCCTCTGGTAACGGCCGTATCGAGGCCACCTCACTGAACATCGCCACCAAGAACGGCGGCCGCCTGGTGGAACTGCTGGTCGACGAGGGCGATTTTGTCACCCAAGGCCAAGTGGTGGCGAAAATGGACACCGATACCCTAAGCGCCCAGCTGCGCCAGGCCCAGGCCAAAGAGCGCCAAACCCGCGACAACCTCGAAAGCGCCAAGGCCCAGGTGGAACAGGCCAAAAGCCAGCTTAATCTGGCCCGGGTGCAATTTGAGCGGGCCAAAGAGCTTTTAAAGAAAAAGCTCATCGCCCGCGCCCAATATGACGAAGCCGAGTCCAGCTTTCAGGTGGCAAGTGCTGGCCTCACTGCCGCCAATGCCCAGGCGGTTGCTGCCCAGGGCGCCATTGAAGAAGCGCAGGCTGGGGTCGAAACCCTGCAAACCCAGATTGACGAAGCCACCTTGCACGCCCCCCGTGATGGCCGCATCCAATACAAGCTTGCCAACGTCGGCGAGGTGCTGGGCGCTGGCGGCAAGGTGCTGAATTTGCTTGATTTGACCGACGTGACCATGTCCATCTTCCTGCCGCAAACCGTGGCCGGCAAAGTGGCTTTGGGCAGCGACGCGCGCATCGTGATGGACGCCATCCCCGACAAACCCATCCCCGCCACCGTGAGCTTTGTGGCCGCCGAAGCCCAGTTCACCCCCAAGCAGGTCGAGACCAAGGACGAGCGCGAGAAACTGATGTTCAGGGTCAAGGTGCGGATCCCGGTCAGTCTGCTTAAAGAACACATCAAGCAGGTGAAAACCGGCCTGCCGGGGGAAACCTGGATCAAGCTCGACGCCAGCCAACCCTGGCCTGACAACCTCAAATCGCCCTTTGCCTCATGAACGCCATCGCGCTCGATGGGGTTAGCCACCGTTACGGTGAGACCCGGGCCCTGATTGACGCCGCCCTTACCCTTAAAAGCGGCGCCAGCCTTGGCATCATCGGCCCCGACGGGGTGGGTAAATCCACCTTGCTGGACCTTATCGCCGGCACCAAGGCCTTGCAGCAGGGCAGGGTAGTGGTGCTGGGGGCGGATATGGCCTCAAGCCAGGCCCGGCGCAACGTCTGCGCCGATATCGCCTACATGCCCCAGGGTCTGGGTAAGAACCTCTATCCCACCTTATCGGTGTGGGAAAACCTCGATTTTTTTGGCCGGCTTTTTGGCCACAGCGCCGCAGAGCGGGCCCGGCGCGGCGAGCAGCTATTAAAAGCCACCCATCTTTGGGCCTTTAAAGACCGGCCAGCTGGCAAGCTCTCCGGCGGCATGAAGCAAAAGCTGGGGCTGTGCTGCGCCCTTATTCACGACCCAAAACTGCTGCTGCTGGACGAGCCCACCACCGGGGTTGACCCCCTTAGCCGCCGCCAATTCTGGGCGCTGGTTGACGGCATTCGCCGCGCCCGGCCGCAAATGAGCCTGGTGGTAGCCACCGCCTACATGGAAGAGGCGATGATGCTGGACGAGGTGATGGCGCTGGACGATGGCCGCATTCTCGCCCTCGACACCCCAAAAGGGCTGCTGGCTAAAACCGGCACCGACAACCTCGACGCCGCCTTTGTTGCCCTAAGAGCCGGCGGCGCGGCCCAGCCTTTTACGCCCTTGCCGCTTGATGACAAAGCGCGGCCGCTGGCCATTGAGGCCAAAGGGCTGACCTGCCGTTTCGGCGACTTTACCGCTGTTAGCGACGTGTCGTTGAATATCCGCCAGGGGGAGATCTTCGGCTTTTTGGGCTCCAATGGCTGCGGAAAAACCACCACCATGAAGATGCTCACCGGCCTGCTGCCGCCCACACAAGGGAGCGCCAGCATCTTTGGCGAACCGGTTACCCAGCACAGCCTGGCGATGCGGGCCAAGGTGGGGTACATGACCCAGGCCTTCTCTCTTTATGGCGAGCTGACGGTGCGGGCGAACCTGGAGCTGCACGCCAAGCTCTACCACATCGCAGCGCCTGCCGAGCGCATCAAAGCGCTGCTGGCGCGCTTTACCCTGGAAAAGGTGGCAGACCAAAACGCCGGCGAGCTGCCCCTTGGCATCAAGCAGCGGCTGCAACTGGCGGTAGCGGTGCTCCATAGCCCCCGCTTGCTTATTCTCGACGAGCCCACCTCCGGGGTGGACCCTCAGGCCCGCGACCAGTTCTGGACCCTCCTTCATGAGCTGTCGCGCCATGATGGGGTCACCATCTTTATCTCCACCCATTTTATGAACGAGGCTGGCCGCTGCGACCGCATTTCCCTGATGCACGCCGGTAAAATTCTTGCCCAGGACCCACCGGCCGAATTGGTGCAAAAAAGCGGCGCGCCAGATCTTGAAGGGGCCTTTATTCATTACCTTGAAAAGGCCCAACCGGCAGCGGCAGACGGCGAGCTGCCGGCAACCGAAGAGCCCGCCCCCGGCGCCAAACCGGCCGCCTTTTCCCTTGGCAGGCTTTGGGCCTATGCCCGGCGCGAAGGCATGGAAATCAAGCGCGACCCCATCCGCCTGGCCTTTGCCATGCTGGGCACGGTGCTGTTGATGATTGTGTTTGGCTACGGCATTTCCTTTGACGTGGAAAACCTGGCCTACGGGGTGTTTGACCAAGACCAAAGCCCCCAGAGCCGCGCTTTTGTCGAGGAGTTTCGCGGCTCGCGCTACTTTAGCGAGCAGGCGCCGGTATCCAGTGAGGCTGAGGCCCAGCGGCGCCTCAAAAGCGGCGAGCTCAAAGTGGTGCTGGCCATACCGCCGGGTTTTGGCCGCGACCTTGCGGCCAATAAACCTACCGAGCTTGCCGCCTGGCTTGACGGCGCCATGCCGTTTCGCGGCGAAACCGCCCGCAGCTATGTGCAAGGGGTCTTTAACCAGTTCTTGAGCGATCAGGGCCTTGGCAGCCACACCAACCTGAGCCTGCAAACCCGGTTTCGCTACAACCAGGATTTTAAAAGCGTCAACGCCATGGTGCCGGGGGTGATGATGCTGCTGCTGGCCCTTATCCCGGCCATTCTCACCGCCGTTGGCGTGGTGCGGGAAAAGGAGCTGGGCTCGATTTTGAACCTCTACGCCACCCCCACCACCCGCCTGGAGTTTTTGCTGGGTAAGCAGCTGCCCTACGTGCTGATTGCCTGCATCAACGCCCTTAGCATGTTGCTGCTGGCGCTGTTTTTGTTCCGGGTGCCGGTAACCGGCAACCTCTTTACCCTGCTGCTGGGGGCACTTTTGTATGTGGTGGCCACCACCGGCTTTGGGTTACTGATCTCTGCCTTTGTCAAAACCCAGGTGGCGGCGCTTTTTGCCGCCGCCATCCTCTCCATCATGCCAGCGGTGAATTTCTCCGGCCTTATCGTACCCATGGCGTCGTTAACCGGCTCAGCCAAGGTGATGGGCATGGTGTTCCCTTCGGCTTATTTCAACACCATCAGCGTGGGCACCTTCGCCAAAGGCCTAGGGGTTGATGAGCTGCTGCCAAGCCTGTTGATGCTACTGGGCTTTGGCGTGGGCTTTATTGCCCTTAGCGTGCTGGTGATGAAGGAGCAGGAAGCATGAACTGGCGTAACGTTTATGCCCTTGGGGTCAAGGAGCTTTGGAGCGTATTAAAAGATCCGGTGCTGGTGGTGCTTATTATCTACACCTTCACCCTGGCCCTTTACTCGGTCAGTAAAGGGGCCAATACCGAGGTGAAAAACGCCTCCGTCGCCATTGAAGATCTTGACCAAAGCGCGCTCTCACAGCGCCTCGACCAGGCCTTTTTACCGCCGTACTTCAAAGAGGCGCGGCGGCTTTCCTCGGGGGAAGATATCGACACCCTGATGGAGCAGGGCAAGGTTACCTTTGTGCTGCAAATTCCCCCCAATTTTGCCGCTGACCTTCGCGCCGGGCGCAGCGCCGAGCTTGCCTTGCAGGTTGACGCCTCGGCCATGAGCCAGGCCGGCTCCGGGGCCGGGTACATCCAGCAGATAGTGGCCCAGACCATCAGCGAGTATTTCAGCCTCGATTTAAGCTCCAAGGTCAGCCTGGTTACCCGCGCCTACTTTAACCCCAACCTCGACACCTCCTGGTTTAACGCCATCATGCAACTGGTGAACAACGTCACCTTACTGGCGGTTATTCTCACCGGCGCTGCCGTTATCCGTGAGCGCGAGCATGGCACCCTTGAGCACCTGCTGGTGATGCCGCTGTCGGCCAGCGAAATCATGGCTGCCAAGGTCTGGGCCAACGGCCTGGTTATTTTGGTGGCGGTGGTGCTGGCCATCTTCGGCATGGTTAAAGGGGTATTGGGGGTGCCCATTGCCAGCAGTACGGTGCCGCTTTTTGTGCTGGGCACCTTGTTGTATTTGGGCTCGGTTACCTCCCTTGGCATATTGCTGGCCACCCTGGCCCGCACCATGCCCCAGTTTGGTCTCTTGGCTATGCCCACCTTTGTGGTTATGCAGCTGCTGTCCGGCGGCACCACGCCCCTTGATTCCATGCCGGCGCTGCTGCAACACATCATGCAACTGGTGCCCTCCACCCACTTTGTGGCCATGGCCCAGGCGGTGCTCTACCGGGGCGCCGGTATTGGCATTGTCTGGCCGCAGATGCTGGCGGTGGTGGCCACCGGGCTGGTGTTTTTCTGGGTGGCCTTTCGGCGCTTTCGCAAGATGGTCAGCAGCTGATCCGTTTTTTGTAAGGGTGAATTTAGCCCGGCCGTTTTGACAGCCGGGCAGCGCTCGGGCATGTTATGGGGCCTCAAAGGAGGCTCCGTTGTTCTCTGCGCTCCCCAAAGCCCGTTCCTGGGCACTCTTGCTGCTATTATCTGCGGCCTTTTCACTGCCCCTGGATCTGCTGCACCTGCCGGCAGCCTTGCTGCTCGGGCCCATGCTGGGCGGCATTGTGATGGGGGTACGTGGCCACCGTTTGGCCATTGCCAAGCCCATTTACAGCCTGGCCCAGAGCCTTATCGGCCTGATGGTGGCCGCCGCCATTTCCGCCAATCTACTGCACAGTCTCTTAAGCGATGCCTGGCTCTATTTGGCCATTATCTTAGGGGTGCTGGTGGTCAGTTCCCTGCTGGGCTGGCTATTGTGCAAGGGGCCTTGGCTGCCCGGTACCACCGGCCTTTGGGGCATTTACCCCGGCGCCGCCTCGGCCATGGTGGTGATGGCCGAAGGTAGCGCCAATGCCGACGTGCGCCTGGTGGCCCTGATGCAATACCTGCGGGTGCTGCTGGTGGCCATCACCGCCTCATTGGTGGCGCATTTTGCAACCGAGCTGCCCCCAGGGGCGGCGACCGCCGCCGCGGCAAGCAGCGCGCTGTGGCCCGGCCTTTGGGTGACGCTGCTGCTGGCCCTTGGCATTACCTTTGCCGGGCGGCGAACCGGCTTTCCCTCCGGGCCGCTGCTGCTGGCCATGGTGATTGGCGCGGCGCTGCATCTGGGCCTCGGTTACCAACTGGTGCTGCCCAAATGGCTGCTGGCCATGGCCTATGCCACTCTCGGCTGGCATGTGGGCCTTGGCTTTACCAGCGGCACCCTCAAAACCGCCCGCCGCGCCCTGCTGCCCATTGTCCTTGCCATCGTCTTTTTGATGACCCTGTGCGCCGGTATCGGCTACCTGCTGGTGCGGTTTTTGGGCATAGACCCTTTGACCGCCTACCTCGCCACCAGCCCTGGCGGCATGGACGCTATCGCCATAATCTCGGCCGGCACCCATGTGGATATTTCCTTTGTGATGGCCATGCAAACCCTGCGCTTTTTGCTGGTGCTGATGTTCGGCCCGTCGCTGGCGCGCTTTTTGGCAAAGCGGTTTGAGGGTAAGCATCCGCTTTCGGGCGGCTAATTCGGCGGATAGGGGGTATGTCTTTTACTGCTCCGAGTTGTTGGCGAAGGAGGGGGCTGCTAACAATAGGGCCGTCGAAATGGATATCACCCTCACTCAAGATAAGGACATCACCATGCCATTACCCCAAGATTGCCCCACACTCCTTGACCCTGTACTCCTTCAAAGAGCACGAGCGCTGCAACAGCAACATGGCGTTACCCACGTTACGCTGAGCTTTGGCGCCAGAAACGGCGGCGCCTATTTTGCCCGCTGGCTGCGCTATCAAATCATGAATCGAAAAAACTGGCTGCCGTATGTTAACAGCGTCTACCTCGACACCGAATGCTTAAAAATAGTGCCCGGAACTCAACGCACCACGGTCGATGCCGCCAGGCCCTGGTTGGTTGGCGTCGCCTCCATGAACGGCGGGTGGAAGGAATACTATCGCCATGCGGTAGCCACTTCGCGGTGCATGATTTTTGTGGCCACGCCGGAATGGAGCAACTCGCCTTTTTGTAATATGGAGCGCCGCTACTTCATCTATGAAAACGCCCGGCGCCGGCGCCTGAATCTGCCTGCCTTGCGCGGTATTGAACTGGCGATGGATGGCCATCACATCAATATTCCAGGGGCCATCACCATCGAGGCCGCCAAGGAAGATGCCGAGACCCACTATCAGGAGCGCCACCAGGTCACCCACAGAGCCAACCCCGCAGCCGCGGCCCGTTTCGGGGTCACCCTGCGGCAGACCGAGTTGCCACAGAACCAGAACTTTCGTGGCAACTACACCATCGCCGGCCAGCCCCTAAAAAGATTGTTTAACCTTCTGGCATAACCCCAGAGCCCAAAAGCCCCAACCCGCCGAAAGGTGGGTTGGGGCTTTTTGTATTGCTATTGGGTGTGATGGTTTTTGGTATATCAGTGGTGCGATTTTGCTGAGCGTATTTAGCCTTTGAAGTTTGGTGTGACTCTCACCTTTGTTCTGTTCAACTGTATAGCGTCTGTCGCTTCGTAGATTTGGTGTTTTTTTCTTGATGGGTTTTATCCTGATAGTTCGCCGGGTCCCGGCCCAGCAGCCGGGTTACTTTTGTTTTGGCAAAAGTCAGCGGGGCTGCCCAACCAAAACCATTGCCCACGTTTCGCTTCTTCTTCGTCTCTGGTCGTTCCCGGGGCACCGGTTCAAACGCGCTCCCGGCACGGATGAACCTGCCTCGACATCCCTGTCTCGGCCACCCCTCCACTCCCGCCGACTCAGCGCTGCACTTAACGGGCACAAGAGCGGGCAGCTCCGTTTATGGTGCAGCTGCTGAAGTTGTCCGCTAAGCCATAACGAAGTTGCATGCTTTTCGGAGCCCCTTTAAGTGGAGCGCCTTACCGCCGGGAGTGTGAGCTGACGCGAGGCAGAACGCCGAGCGAGCGGAGGACGCGTCGGGAACCGTACGCAGCGGTCAGCGGTAAGCGACTAGAGGGAAGGACATCGCGTAACGCCGGGGCGGTGCTTTTGGGTACTTTGTGCGAAAACAAAGTACCTCGGCTGCCGGGCCGAGACCCGGCGAGTAAACAAAAACATCTGAGTAATCTGATTGGCACAGGTTAACCGCTACCCGTCGATGCATACCCCGCCAACAGCGATGGCTGTGGGGATCCCCCTATGCCCAACAGAGACATTTTGTTACCTTTCAGGCTCCACAATCTTGTTCAACGGAGGAACAGATGGCAACCCAAGCCATAGATGCAATGATGCAAGACGCCTTTACCAAGCTGCCCAAGGCGGATGCCAGCTTGAGCGAACTGCTCAGATTTAGCTTTGAGTACAACCCTTCTGAGCTTTTCATGGCCGCATGGGGTGAGGAATATCGCGAACGGGCAGAAGCGCTGTGGGCGGCGTCAACGCAGGCGTTTAAAGCGCAAAAGGCCACAGGCTACAGCCCGGAGCAAGTGCTGCTGTGCATGGCATTTGATGCGGCGATTGCCCCATACACCGGTGCGCCCGAGTCTTTAGTTCTGGCTTACCAAAGGGCCATGCTGCAGGAGCTAAGGGCAGCTGCATCTTGCTGATAGCTAGGGCTGAGTAGACACAAAAAAATCCGGATAAACCGGCTTTTTTGTGTCAGAAAGTCTGGCCATCACAAAGGTGCAAAATCACTCTCATCCAACCTTTCCAGATTGTCATAAAAATGGGGTAGGGCGGCTTCTACCAAGTCGCCTTTCTCGGTGTGGGCGACGTTATAGAGGGCTTCGCCTTCGTGTACCAAGGGCAGGGTGGCCTGGCCGATAACAATGCCGTCTACCGGGCTTTTTATCACCACCGGTGTGCTGCCGGTGGGGTCGGTAATGTGAGCCATTACTTCGCCTTTACTCACCGCATCGCCTATGGCTTTGGTGCTCAGCAAAATGCCAGAGGCATTGGCCCTTACCCAGCGGCTTTCCTGGGCGATTTGCGGGGCCAGCTGGCGGCTGGGGGCCTTGGCGGGGGGCAACATGCCCAGGTGGCGCATCACGTTAACGATGCCGCGAAGGCCGGCGCGAATGGCAAATTCGTCAAAGCGCAGGGCTTCGCCAGCTTCGTAAAGCAGCACCGGGCAGCCGTTTTCGGCGGCGGTGGCGCGCAAGGAGCCGTCGCGCAGCTCGGCGTTGAGAATAACCGGCACCCGAAACGCCTTGGCCATGGCCAGGGCGTCGTGGTCGTTCAGGGAGGTGCGAATTTGCGGCAGGTTAGTGCGGTGTTTGGCGCCGGTGTGCAGGTCAATGCCGTGGCTGGCGTTGGCCACAATCTCGCTCATAAAGGTGTGGGCGAGCCGCGAGGTCATGGAGCCTTTGGCAGAGCCTGGGAAGGCGCGGTTAAGGTCGCGCCGGTCAGGCAGGTAGCGGCTCTTGCTGGTGTAACCGTAGACATTGACCACCGGCACCAAAATCAAGGTGCCGGTGATGCGTTTAACAAAGGAGCTGGCCAGCAGCCGGCGCACTATTTCGACGCCGTTAATTTCATCGCCATGGATGGCGGCGCTGACAAAAAGCCTTGGGCCGTCTTTTTTACCGCGAATAACGGTTACCGGCATATCCAGGGCCGCGTTGGTGTAGAGCGGCGGCACCGGCAGCTTGATATCGACCCGGCTGCCGGGTTTGATGCTAACGCCGCCCAGTTCCATGGTTAGCCTTTACCTTTGGTTTTGGTGGCGTGGGGTTTGGCGGTTTTCTCGATGTACTCGATGATGGCGCCGCCCACGTCGATACCGGTGGATTTTTCAATGCCTTCAAGGCCAGGGGAGCTGTTTACTTCCATTACCAGCGGGCCGTGATTGGAGCGCAGCAAGTCAACACCGGCTACCCCAAGGCCCATGATTTTGGCGCTGCGCACCGCGGTGGAGCGCTCCTCGGGGGTAATTTTGATTGACTGGGCGCTGCCGCCACGGTGCAGGTTGGAGCGGAACTCGCCGTCTTTGGCCTGGCGCTGCATGGACGCCACCACTTTGTCGCCCACCACGATGCAGCGGATGTCGGCGCCGCCGGCTTCCTTGATGTATTCCTGCACCAAAAAGCGGCCGCCAAGGCTACGGAAGGCCTCGATGGTACTTTCGGCCGCTTTGCGGGTTTCGGCCAATACCACCCCTTTGCCCTGGGTGCTTTCCAGCAGCTTTACCACCAGCGGCGCGCCGCCCACCATTTCGATGAGGTCGTCGGTGGCTTTGGTGGAGTGGGCAAAGCCGGTGATGGGCAGGCCGATGCCTTTGCGGGCCAGCAGTTGCAGGCTGCGCAGCTTGTCGCGGGAGCGGGAGATGGCTACCGATTCGTTAACGCAGTACACCCCCATCATCTCGAACTGGCGCACCACGGCGGTGCCGTAAAAGGTGACCGAGGCGCCGATGCGGGGAATGATGGCGTCGGGGTTTTCCAGCTCTTTGCCGCCGTAGTGAATGCTGGGCCTGTGGGAGGCGATATTCATGTAGCAAAGCAGGTGGTTAAGCACCTGCACCTCGTGGCCCCGGCTTTCGGCCGCTTCCACCAGGCGACGGGTAGAATACAGATCAGTGTTTCGGGACAGGATGCCGATCTTCATGGTAATTCCCTGATAAAGTAGGGGAACCGGTCGGGCACTTACGGGCAGTGGGCGGCCGGAAAAAGGTGCTGCATCATATAGCAGTGTTGAACACTAACCTAGTGGATCTCGACGACTTTTTAAACCGGAGCAACCATGGAAACTGTAGCGGTATTTTGCGGTTCCAGGCCGGGGGTTAACCCTCTGTTTAAAAGCGCGGCCAGGGCCCTGGGCCAATGCCTGGCCGAGCGCAATATTACCTTGGTGTACGGCGGTGGCCGGGTGGGGTTGATGGGCACCGTGGCTGACGCAGTGCTGGAAGCCGGCGGCAAGGCCATCGGCGTTATTCCCCAGGCACTGGTCGATAAAGAAGTGGGCCACAAGGGGCTGACCGAGCTGCACATCGTGCGCGACATGCACGAGCGCAAGGCGATGATGGCCCAGCTCTCCGGCGGTTTTATCGCGCTGCCAGGGGGCGCCGGTACCCTTGAGGAAGTGGCCGAAGTGTGGACCTGGGCCATGCTTGGCTACCACCACAAGCCCATTGGCCTTTTAAACCTGGCCGGCTTTTACAACCCGCTGATCGCCCAGTCGCAAAACTATGTGAACGAGGGCTTTTTAGACGAGCGCCACCACCAGATGCTGATAGTGGAAACCGAGCCCGGCGCCATGCTTGAGCGCTTTTTGGATTACCAGGCCCCCGCCTCCAAGTGGGGCTAAAAAACGCCCCTTTCGGGGCGTTTTTGCTATGAGGCCGCTGCGATTTTAAGGCGCTCAAACAGCCGCTCATGGAGCCGGGCAATGGCCTGTGGGCCGTCTTTTTCTTCCACCAGCAGGCACAGGTTATGGGGGCTGGCGCCGTGGCAGATCAGCGGCACATTGATGTTACCTAGGGCATCGAACACCTCGGCCGCCACCTTGGGAGTGGTGTTGAGGTTGTCGCCCACCAGCGCCACCAGTGCCAGGCCTTCTTGTACTTCAATGGTGCCAAGGCTTTTCAGCTCTTCCAGCACGCTCTCATCCAAGGCCTGTTCCGAGCCGCGCTCGTCGAGGGTCAGGGCGATGGAGATCTCGGAGGTGGTTACCAAATCCACCGAGATCTGGTGCTTGGCCAGCAGGGTAAAGGCGCGGGCCAAAAAGCCGTAGCTGTAGAGCATCTCGGGGCTGGTTATTTTCAACAGGGTCTGGTTTTTACGCAGCGCCAGGGCCGCGTAGCGGCGCTCGCCGGTCACTTCACGGCGGATAACGGTGCCGCCGGAGGCGTCCAGGGTGGAGCCGATAAACACCGGAATATCGTGGCGCATGGCCGGCCACAGGGTTTTGGGGTGCAATACCTTGGCGCCAAAGGTGGCAAGCTCGGCGGCCTGGGCAAAAGACAGCTCCGCCAAGGGGCGGGCCTTGGGGGCCAGGCGCGGGTCTGTGGTGTACAGGCCTTTGACGTCGGTCCAAATCTCAACCCAGTCGGCATCGGCCCCTTCGGCCAGCAGCGCCGCGGAATAATCGGAGCCGCCGCGGCCAAGGGTGGTGAGATTGCCGTCGATATCGGCGCCGACAAAGCCTTCGGTTACTAGGATTTCGCCTTGATGGTCGTTAAGGGCGACCTGCACTTGTTGGCGGGTGCGGGCGACATCGGGCTCGGCGTGGCCGAACTGGCTGTCGGTGGCGATCAGGAAACGGGCCGGTAGCTGCACGGCCGGCATACCCAGTTGGCGCAGGCGCTCGGCAAAAAACAGGCTGGAAAAACGCTCGCCCAGCGACAATAACTGGTCGCGGGCCTGGCCGGTGCAGGGGCCGGAGGCGTCCAGTTCTTCCATCAGGGTCCAGTATGTGGCCTTAAGGGCATCGGGCTCGCCCAGGGCGTCGAAGAAATGCTGCTCGCGGTCGCGGATAAGATTACGGAAATTTTCGGCGGTGGCGCTGTCCTTGGCTTGGCTCAGGCCAACCAGGGCATTGGTTACACCGGCAGCGGCGCTGACCACAACGATACGGGATTCGGGTTGATTGGCTACCAGTTGGGCGCTGCGGCCCTGGGCATCGTAGTCAGCAACGGAAGTGCCGCCAAATTTCAGTACGCGGCTAGCGGGGATGTTCATAGCTCTCCTTGAATTCAAGCAAAGAGAGCGCCTGGGACCGGCAGACAACAAAAGACGAGACTGCTTGTACCAGAAGCGCTCCACCAACAGGTGACAGTCAACAGGATTCAACCTGTCTGACCGATGACAGTGCGCGCCCCCGCGCAAGATCATCTCGGCGTTTACCCCCTGGCCAGCCGTCTAAGGGAAAGGGCCCCTCGTGCTGGTTACCTGGAAAACGCACCTCTTCTGGTCCTAAAAAATTCAGGACGGCGGCAGTTTTTCAAAATGCGCCGGCAAGATCAAGCCCTCGGCTGCATTTTTATTCAGCGCTGTCGTCGCTGTCTGGTGCGTTTTGTGCTTCCGATTCTGGTGCCGGCAAAGGCCAGCCCCCCAGGGCTTGCCAGCGGTTGACGATATGGCAAAACAGCTGGGCGGTGCGCTCGGCGTCGTAGTCGGCGGCGTGGGCCTCGGCGTTGGAGAACTCCAGCCCGGCAGCGACGCAGGCCTTGGCCAGCACCGTTTGGCCAAGGGCCAGGGCCGCCAGGGTGGTGGTGTCGAAGCTCACAAAGGGGTGAAAGGGCGAGCGTTTTTGGTTGGTCCGCTCGATGACGGCGTTAAGAAAGCCAAGGTCAAAGGCGGCATTGTGGCCCACCAAAATGGCCCGCTGGCAGTCGGCGGTCTTCATGCGCTTTCGCACCTGCTTGAAGATGTCTTTGAGCGCTTCGTCTTCGTCCACCGCCAGGCGCAACGGGTGCCAGGGGTCGGTGATGCCGGTAAATTTCAGCGCGGCGTCTTCGAGATTGGCCCCTTCAAAAGGCAAGACATTGTGAAAAAGCGTCTCGACGACGAAAAAACGCCCCTGGGCGTCTACATCTATAAGGGTGGCCGCAATTTGCAACAGGGCATCGGTCTTGGCATTGAAGCCGGCGGTTTCCACATCGATGATCACTGGGTAAAAACCGCGGAAACGCTGACTAAGAGTTGTTGACATGGAATACTGTGACTAGTGGCCGGGGGGTCATTATGACAAAAGCGGGCAAATCCCTAAAGTTGCAAAAAGATCTGCCGACACAGTAGTAGAGGTAGGGGAGAGTCTATGCTGTCCAAGTCTTTACACATCACTGCTGTTGCTGCACTGGTTATCCTGGCCGCCCAACCGGCGCCTGTGGATGCCGGCGTACGCTACTACGCAGCCAGCCTGGGCCAGTCCCAATGGCAGGTAACGGCGTCAAACCCGTTGCAATGCCGGCTGGAACACCAGATCCCCAATTACGGGGTAGCGGTGTTCAGTGCCCGTGCCAGCCGCAAGGAAAACCTGCAGTTTGCCATGGCGCTTAAAGACGGCCCCAGCCAACGCACCGTTGCCACCTTGGCAAGTGTTCCCCCCGTTTGGCAACCAGGCCTCAAAGCCGAACCCCTGGGGCAGGTGTCGCTTTACCCGCGCTACCCGGCGGAAGTAACAGACGACAGAGCCTGGGACATGCTCTCTGAGCTGGACGCCGGCCGTTTCCCCACTTTGACCTACCCTGATCGCCTGGGCCGCAACAAGGTGTCGGTGGCGCTGTCTTCCGGCAACTTCAAAAAAGGCTACGAGGATTTTGTCTCTTGCCTGGGCGGCCTGCTGCCGGTGAGCTTTGAAGACATCTCCTTCTCGGTGCTCAACTACAAGAAAAATTCCTCGTCACTGACCGAAGAATCATTGGCGCGCCTGGATTTGATTGGCCAGTATCTGGCCAACGACAACCATTTTTCCAGCATCGATATTGCCGCCTACTCCGACTCCTACGGTGGCCGCTGGGCCAACGAAGAGCTCTCTAAAAAGCGCGCCAAGGCCATCAAGGAATATCTGGTGGGCAAGGGGCTGCCGGCGGATCGCATCAGCACCGAAGGCTATGGCGAGAAGCGCCATATCGCCTCCAACAACACCGAAGAGGGCAGGGCCCTTAACCGCCGGGTGGTGTTGCAAATCAAACGCTGACAAAAAAGGCACCCGAAGGTGCCTTTTTTCATGGCTTGCCGTTAGTTACCCAGGCCCTTGCCTGCGTCTTTTTTGGCAATAAATTCAATTTTGTAGCCGTCAGGGTCTTCGACGAAGGCGATAACGGTGCTGCCGCCCAGTACCGGGCCCGGCTCGCGGGTCACCTTGCCGCCTTTGGCCCGCACTTCTTCGCACAGGGCATAGATGTCGTCGGCTTCGATGGCGATATGGCCGTAGGCGCTGCCCAAGTCGTAGCTCTCGACGCCCCAGTTGTAAGTCAGCTCGATGACGGTGTGGTCGATTTCATCGCCGTAGCCCACGAAGGCCAGGCTGTATTTGTACTCGGTGTTGTCGGACTGGCGCAGCAGTTTCATGCCGAGCACTTGCGTGTAGAAGGCGATGGATTTGTCCAGGTTGCCAACCCGCAGCATGGTGTGAAGAAGTCGCATTGCTCACCTCGTTGTTTCAGATGTCGATTTTATCTTTGAATTCGCAAAGATCTTCAATGATACAAGACCCGCAGCGGGGCTTGCGCGCGATACAGGTGTAGCGGCCGTGCAGGATAAGCCAGTGGTGCACGTCCACTTTAAATTCCTTGGGTACCACCTTTTCCAGCTTGTCTTCCACCGCCCGCACGTCTTTGCCGGGGGCAAACTTGGTGCGGTTGGAGACCCGAAAAATATGGGTGTCTACGGCGATGGTAGGCCAGCCAAAGGCGGTGTTGAGCACCACGTTGGCGGTTTTGCGGCCCACCCCGGGCAGGGCTTCCAAGGCCTCGCGGCTTTCGGGCACCTCGCCGCCGTGCTCATCGAGCAGGATACGGCACATCTTGTGAACGTTCTCGGCCTTGGCATTAAAAAGGCCGATGGTCTTGATGTAGTCCTTGAGGCCATCGACCCCCAAATCCCAGATGGCCTGGGGGGTATTGGCGGCCGGGAACAGCTTGTCGGTGGCCTTGTTGACCCCCACATCGGTGGCCTGGGCCGAGAGGGTTACCGCCACCAACAGCTCGAAGGGGGTGCTGAAGTTGAGCTCGGTGGTGGGATGGGGGTTGGCATCGCGCAGCCGGGTCAGGATCTCGATACGTTTTTGCTGGTTCATCAGTCTGCCGTGGTTACCCGCACCCGCTCGGCCTTAACCACCGGCGCCGGCGCGGTTTTGCGTTGTCGTTGCTGGTCGATGACCTTTTTAAGGGCAATGAGGAACCCCAGGCCAATAAAGGCTCCCGGCGGCAGCAGGGCCACCAGGAACTTGGCGTCGAAGTGGAACACCTCGATACGCAGGCTCTTGGCCCAGTCGCCCAGCAGGAGATCGGCGCCGTCAAAGAGGGTGCCCTGGCCAATCACTTCCCGAAGCCCGCCTAGCACCACCAGCACGGCGGTAAAGCCAAGGCCCATCATCAGGCCGTCAAAGGCGGCAAGGCCCACGGTGTTTTTGGAGGCAAAGGCCTCGGCGCGGCCCATGATCACGCAGTTGGTGACGATAAGCGGAATAAATATGCCAAGAGATTGGTACAGGCCATAGGCAAAGGCGGTCATCACCTGCTCAACGGCGGTCACGAAGGCGGCGATGATCATCACAAACACCGCCATGCGAATTTCCTTGGGCACAAAGTGGCGCACCAGGGAAACGGTGGCGTTGGAGGCGATCAGCACCAGCATGGTGGCGACTCCAAGGCCCAGAGCATTGGTGAGGGTGTTGGACACCGCCAACAGCGGGCAAAGCCCCAATAGCTGCACCAGGCCCGGGTTGTTTTTCCAAAGGCCTAAGCTGGCGATTTCTTTGAACTGGCTCATTGCGTGCCTCCACATTGGCCGGTTGCGGCAAAGAGGGCGTCCTTGTTCTGCCTGAAGTATTCCACTGTGCGGCCCACCGCTTTGACCACCGCCCTTGGGGTGATGGTGGCGCCGGTAAACTGGTCAAATTGGCCGCCGTCCTTTTTCACCGCCCAAGCCGGGTCGCTGGGGCCGGTGGGAGATTTACCGGTAAATTCGTCCAGCCAGCTGGATTTACGGCGCTCGATTTTATCGCCAAGGCCGGGGGTTTCTTTGTGCTCAAGCACTTCAACGCCAAGCACGGTGCCGTCGGGGTAGGACATGCCCACCATCAGGGAGATGGCGCCGCTGTAGCCGTCTGGGGCCACGGTCTCCATGGCCAGGGCCACCGGCTTGCCGTTTTTGCGGGCGCGAAACACCGCAAGGGGGTCTTTGGTGCCCAACAGGGCCGGGTCACTCACCTCGGTGCAATCGTGGTAGAGGTCGTTGTCGTGGCTGGCCTTGGGGATCATGGCATTCAAGATTTTCAGGCGCTGGGCTTCTTTTTGCTCGGCAATGCGGTCCTTGGTCAGCTCATGGGTGCCAGCCAAGAGCGCCGTGCAGGCCAGGGCGAAGATGCCAAGGATAAGCCCGTTCTTGCGGGCGGCAGAAAACATCATGATTTGGACCCTTCCCCGAAACTTTGGGGCCTGGTGTAGTTATCCAGCAAAGGCGCCGCCATGTTGGCCAGCAGCACCGCAAAGGCGATGGCGTCAGGGTAGCCGCCAAAGGCGCGGATAAAGTAGGTCAGCACGCCAATGAGCAAACCGAAGATAAGCCGGCCCTTGGGCGAGGTGGCGGCGGTAACCGGATCGGTGGCGATAAAAAAGGCCCCGAACATGGCGGCGCCACTGAACACATGAAAAAGCGGCGAGCCGTTGCTGTCGGGGTGAATAACAAAGCCCACAAAGGCGCAGGCAAAAAGGCCGCCCAGCACCCCGGCCGGGATCTGCCAGCCAATAACGCCGCGCCACAGCAAAAAGAGGCCGCCCAGCAAGAAGGCGCCGTTAACCCAGTTCCAGCCCAGGCCCCCTAGGGCGCTAAACAGCGGCTTTTCCATGGACTCGGACACCGTTTTGCCCTGCTTAAGGTCGGTCTTCAAGGTATCGAGGGGGGTCGCTTGGCTCAGGCCATCCACACCCAGGCTCAGCTGGTGGGCGGCAAAACCGTCGGTGGTGTAGCCGGTCATGGTCAGGCTCAGGCTGTCTTGAAAACTCGGCACATGCTCGGCAAGGGAACGGGCCGGCAGCCAGTTGGTCATCTGCACCGGAAAGGAGATGAGCAGCAGTACATAGGCGGCCATGGCCGGGTTAAAGAGGTTTTGGCCGATGCCGCCGTAAAGCTGCTTGGCCACCAAAATGGCAAACACCGAGCCGATGACCAGCAGCCACCAGGGCGCGGTGGGGGGCAGGGCCAGAGCCAGCAAAATGGCGGTAAGTAGCGCCGAGCTGTCGGTGAGCTGCCACAGGCTTTTGCGGCGCAAGATAAGGATCAGCGCTTCGGCCAGCAAGGCGCTGACGGAGCACAGTACCAGGTTGATAAGCACCCCGTAGCCGAAGAAGTAAAACAGCGCGGCGATGCCTGGCACCGTGGCGTAGGCCACCAGGCGCATAACCTGGCCTGTGGTGCGGCGCTTGTGGGTGTGGGGAGAGCTGGCGATACCTAACATCAGTCCTGACCTTCTTGAGCCTGTTTTTTGGCCTTGGCTTTGGCAATGGCGGCGGCGATGGCCGCTTTTTTACGGTCCGCCTCTGACGGGGCGGGGCTGGCCGCAGCGGCCTCGGCGCCGGGCGCCGCTGGCTCGCTTGCTTCGGCCTCGGCGCTTGGCTGGGTAGCTGCCGAGCTAGCCGCTGGCTCGCTTGCCGCCGGGCTTGGCTCAGCCTGACTTGCATCAGTCTGGTCACTTTCAGCGGCTTGCGCCTGGGCCGCCTTTTTGGCCTTGGCGCGGGCGATGGCGGCGGCCACAGCAGCTTTTTTAGGGTCTACCGGCTCGCTGGTAGCAGGGGGCTCAGCATCAGTAGCTGCGCTAACCGCGGGCTCGCTTGCTACCGGGCTTGGCTCAGGCTGATTTGCATCCGCCTGGCCACCTTCAGCGCCTTGCGCCTGGGCCGCTTTTTTTGCCTTGGCACGGGCAATGGCGGCGGCCACGGCAGCTTTTTTAGGGTCTACCGGTTCGCTGGCTGCGGGAGGCTCGGCCTCAGTAGCTGCGCTAACCGCTGGCTCGCTTGTCGCCGGGGCGCTATCGGCATCCTGCGCTGCCTTCTTGGCTTTGGCGCGGGCGATGGCGGCAGCCACAGCAGCTTTCTTTGCATCTTGGGGCGGAGCGTCGCTTTGGCCTTCTGCCGGGGCGGCGGCCTCTTTTTTGGCTTTGGCGCGGGCAATAGCGGCGGCTACGGCGGCTTTTTTGGCATCAGCTGCCGGGGCGGCGCTAGGCTCGGCCTCTTGCTGGGCGGCCAGTTGGGCTTTTTTCTCGCGGGCCTGGCGTTTGCGCTCTTCGCGAAGCGCGGCCATGTCGCTGTTGTCTGGAACCAGCTCGCCCTTTTCCAGATGGGCGCCGGCTTTCGCGGCCTGCTGGGCCTTGGCCACGTCGGCATCTTTTTGGGCTTTTACCCGGGCAAGGGCGGCGGCGACGGCGTCGCTGGCCGGAGCCGCTTCTTCGCTTCGCGAGGCCATGGCGGCCTTGCGGCGCTCGGTGGCTTCCTGGTGGCGCGCTTCCCGCTCGGCCTTGTCTCGCTCCAGGCGGTCGTTGCGGGCCTCAAAGCGCTCGCGGGCCTTGTCCGATTTGCGTTTTTCTTCCTGGGCGCTGCGAATATCGGCCTTGGCCACCCGGTAGTACTGCACCAGGGGAATTTCTGAGGGGCAAACGTAGGCGCAGGCGCCGCATTCGATACAGGCCGAGAGCTTGTATTCGTCGAGCTTTTCGTGGTCTTCGGCCTTGGCGTACCAATAGAGCTGCTGGGGCAGTAGCTCGGCCGGGCAAACATTGGCGCACTCGCCGCAGCGGATGCAGCTCATCTCGCGCCCGGCTGGCTTGAGCTCCTTGGTGCTGGGCAGCAGCAGGCAGTTTACCGTTTTGGTCACCGGCGCGGCCGGGTCATTGAGGGTAAAGCCCATCATCGGGCCGCCGATAATTAGCCGCTGTTTTTTCTCGGGCTTAAAGCCGCACTCGGTAAGGGCGTGGCTGATGGGGGTGCCGATGGGCAGCCAATAGTTGCCGGGCTTTTTCACCTGCTGGCCGGTAATGGTTACCACCCGGCGAATAAGCGGCTCGCCCAGCACCAGGGCGCGGTAGGCGGCGTAGGCGGTGCCGACGTTTTGCACCACCAGGCCAAGGTCGGCCGGAATGGCGCCAGCCGGCACTTCGTCGCCGGTGAGCAGCTTGATGAGCTGACGCTCGGCGCCAGAGGGGTACTTGGTGGGCACCACCTTCATGGACACATCGTCGAGGCTTTCAATCACCCCTTCAAGAGCGGAGATGGCCTCGGGTTTGTTGTCCTCGATGCCAATCACCACCATCCGGGCGCCGACAATACGGGCCATCAGCCGGGCTCCGGCCACCACGTTTTCGGGCTCTTCGCGGAGCAGGCAATCGTCGCTGGTGATATAGGGTTCGCACTCGGCGGCGTTAACCACCAAGGCTTCGATGGGCCGGCCACCGCCGAGTTTAACGGCAGTGGGAAAACCGGCGCCGCCCATACCGGCAAGGCCGGCGGCTTTTACTGCTTTTAGCAGCAGTGCTGGGTCGGCCTCAAAGGGATTGGCCACCGGGTGCTTCTCGCCCCACTGGTTTTGGCCGTCGGGCTCGATAACCACCGCCATGTCCCAAAGGCCGGAGGCGTGGGTCAGGGGGCGGTTCTCTACCGCCACCACGGTGCCGGAGGTGGGGGCATGGACCGGCACCCCCATCACCGACATGGGCCGTGACAGAGGCTGGCCTTTTAACACCTTCTCGCCAGCCTTGACCAACACCTCGCCAAGCTCCCCCAGATGCTGGCGCAGCGGCACCACCAAAAAGGGCGCCATGGGCAGTTTGCCGATGGGCTTGTGGTTGGACAGGCTCTTAAATTCGGGCGGGTGAATACCGCCATGAAAATCAAAGACATCGCTGCTGGAAAGCCGCTCAAGCAAGGTCAACATCAATGGGCTTCCTCAGGGGCGATTTCTTTGACCGCAATGGCGTTGAGGCGCCATTTCCAGTTTTGGACCGTGGTTTGTACCGGGCGCATCTCGATGCAATCTACCGGGCAGGGCTCGACGCACAGATCGCAGCCGGTGCACTCGCTTTTAATCACGGTGTGCATGTGCTTGGCGCTGCCGAGAATGGCGTCCACCGGGCAGGCCTGAATGCACTTGGTGCAGCCGATGCACTCGTCTTCGCGGATAAAGGCCACTTTCTTGACCGCTTCCTCGCCGTGGGCGGCGTCCAGCGGCTTGGCCTCGACTCCCATCAGATCGGCCAGCTTTTCGATGGTGGCCTGGCCGCCGGGGGGGCATTTGTTGATGGCGTCGCCGCCGGCAATGGCCTCGGCGTAGGGGCGGCAACCCGGGTAGCCGCACTGGCCACACTGGGTCTGGGGCAGAATGTTGTCTATCTGGTCGACGATGGGGTCGGCCTCAACCTTGAACTTGACCGAAGCCAGGCCAAGGATGACACCGAACACCAGGGCCAGGGCGGCAAGGGCAAGAATGGCGTAAAGAATGGTCATGGTTACAGCTTAACGAGGCCGGTAAAGCCCATAAAGGCCAGGGACATCAGCCCGGCGGTGATCAAGGCGATGGCCGGGCCCTTAAAGGGCACCGGCACGTCGGCGGCGGCCAGGCGCTCGCGCATGGCGGCAAAAAGGATAAGCACAAGCGAGAAGCCCACGGCGGCGCCAAAACCGTAAATCAGCGACTGCATCAAGGTGTGGTTTTCGTTGATGTTCAAAAGCGCCACCCCCAGCACCGCACAGTTGGTGGTGATAAGGGGCAAAAAGATGCCCAGCACCCGGTACAGCATGGGGCTGGTTTTTTGCACCACCATCTCGGTGAATTGCACCACCACCGCTATCACCAAAATGAAGGAGAGGGTGCGCAGATAGCCGATCCCCAAGGGCTCGAGCAGGTAGGTGTTGACCAGGTAGCTGCATAGGGAGGCCAGGGTCAGCACAAAGGTTGTGGCCAGGGACATGCCAATGGCACTTTCCAGCTTGTTGGATACCCCCATGAAGGGGCAGAGCCCGAGAAATTTCACCAGCACGAAGTTATTGACCAGCACTGTGCCTATCAATAACAGCAGATAATCGCCCATGGGTGGCTTGGTCCCCTTCGGCCAAAGTAGAATCAGCGGGTTATTATCGTGTTTTGTCCTCCCCTAAACAACAGGGGAGTCTGTGGGGTCTTTATGCCGTTAGTTGCCCTGGTTCTGGCCATGGCCTTGTGGGCCAGCACCTTCGTGGTGCTCAAGGTGGTGTTCGTAGAGGTGTCGCCGCTTTGGGTGATCTGCGCGAGGATGTGGATAGCCGCCATTGCGCTGCTGGTCATGAAGCGGCTCTGGGGCAAAGCCCATTACCAAAAGGGCGATTGGCGCTTGTTTGCGGCTATGTCTCTGGCCGAGCCTTGCCTCTATTTCGTGTTTGAAGCCAAAGCCCTTTTATATACCTCGGCCGGCCAGGCTGGCATGGTCACCGCGGTGTTGCCGCTTCTCACCGTTGGCGGCGCAGTACTGGTGCTAAAAGAAAAGGCCTCGCCACGGTTGTGGCTGGGGCTAGCCATGGCCCTGGTGGGGGTATTGTGGCTGAGCGCGGCCGGCACTGTGTCTGCCGATGCGCCCAATCCGCTGCTGGGCAATAGCCTCGAATTTGCCGCCATGGTCTGCGCTGCCGTCTATTCGCTGTCGCTGAAAAAGCTCTCCGACCGGTACTCGCCGCTGTGGCTGACCGCCATCCAGGCCATCAGCGGCTCGCTGTTTTTCCTGCCTCTGGCGCTATTGAGCGCCCCGGTGCCGAGCGGGCTTAGCAGCCAGGCGCTGCTGTCCATGCTGTATCTGGGGCTGGGGGTCACCCTCGGGGCCTATGGGCTGTACAACTTTGCCATGGCCAGGCTCCCGGCGGCGCGGGTGGCGGTGTTTGTGAACCTGATCCCGCTCTTTTCACTGGTGATGGCCATGGTGCTTTTAAATGAGCGGCTTAGCCCCAGCCAACTGCTGGCCAGTAGCCTAGTGCTGCTGGGGGTGATGGTGAGCCAGCAGGGGGCCGCGAGGGATGAAAAAAACGCCGCATGATGCGGCGTTTTTTATGGGTTCATGGTCAGGGCTGAAGGCCCGAAGGGCACCGGCCTTGCCAGGTAATAGCCTTGCAGGCCGTCGAGGCGAAGGTCGGTCAGTACCATGCGCTCTTCTGCGTTCTCCACGTTCTCGGCCAGCACTTTGACCCCCAGGCGGTGGGCAATATCCACCAGGATACGCAGGTAATACTGGCCGTCTTTGTCCTGGTCTATGGCGCGGCTGAGCGCCGCGTCCACCTTCACAAAGTCGGGTTTCAGGGCCTTGAAGAAGCGAATGGCGCCAAGGCCGGTGCCGAAACGCTCGATGGTAATGCGGCACGCCATCTTGTGCAGCAGCTCTATAAAGCGCTGGCTGGCGCCCACCTGGCGGATAAGCCCGGCTTCTGGCACCTCAAACACCAGGTGGCGGGCAAGCTCGGGGTGAGCCAGCAGCTTGCGCTCAAGCCAAATCACAAAGTGCGGGTCTTGCACCGTCAGGGCGTTGAGGTTGATGGCGTACATGGAGCGGCCAAGGGGTTTGCCCACCAGCTCCTTGAGCGCGCATTCCATCACCAGTTTATCCAGTTGCTGGATAAGCCCCAGGCGCTCGGCCATGGCCATCACCGAGGCAGTGGGCAGCAGCCGGCCGTCTTTGTCGTGGCAGCGGGCCAAAATTTCGGTGTAGTGCACCTCGTTGCGGTTAACCCCCTGGATGGGCTGGGCCAGCAAGGTCAGGCCCTGGCCGGTGAGCAGGTATTGGATATGGTCGCGCCATTGCTGCTGGGTGCGCTGCTCAAGGGATTTATTGGGGCCAAGGCCGGCGTCCACATGCCAGCCCGGCTGGCCCTGGGCCATGGCCAGCGACAAGGTGGTGTCGGCCAGGGACAGGGCGGCGGTTAAGGTGGTGTCTTTAACCAGGGCGCCGCCAATGTAGGCGGGCATCTGTTCTTTGGACTGATTGCGAAGGGACATCAGCTCCGCCATCAGGTGCTGGGCAAACTGGTCCAGCTCGCCCAGCTCGCCGGTGGCAACCAGCACCATAAAATCGCTACCCGAGAGGCGATAGCTGCGGCACGCCAGCTTTTTGCCGGACTGGCGCTTTAAGATCTGGGCGAGCTCGCGCAGGTATTGGTCGCCGGCGCTGTAGCCGTCTTCGTCGTTGATGGCCCTCAAGGCCGTGGCGCGAATAAGCAGCAGGCCAACGGCGTTTTTGTTGGCTAGCTCGCGGCCTAATTGGTCGTTAAAGGCGCGGCGGTTGGGCAGGGTGGTAAGAGGGTCGCTCAGCACCTGCTGGCTCAAGGCCTTTATTACCCGTTGCTGTTCGGCGCTTTGCTGTAAGACTCGGGCGCGGGCTTCGGCAATGGCGGCCAGGGTGCCATTAAAGGCATCCACCGAGATGCTGCCGGGCAGCTCTTCACCTTCTTCCAAGTGGTCGATGAGCTGGCTCAGCTCTTGGTCAACGATTTTCAGGCGCTCAAGGATGCGCTTTTTAATGAGGTAGACGAGCACGCCACCTGCCAGGGGAATAAGCAGTGCCAGCAGCAGCGCTATCTCTATCTGGGCATAAAGGGCGGAGCTGTCCAGGCGCCAGCGCAGGGGGCCAAGTTGTTGCTCCTTAGCGCCCAGCAAGGCGCCCATAACGGAAGCGGCCAAGGCGCCGTGGCGAGGGGCGCGGGCCTGAGCCTCGGTGCCGGGGCGCTGCCATTGCAGCCAGTCCGGCGGCGCCGGGGAGTCGGGTTGCTGTTGCCAGGCAATGGCACTTTGCACCGCCAGTTGCTGTTGCTCGGCCAATTGGGCACGACCAATCATCACCAGGCTGAGGGTCATCAGCAGCCAAGCGACAAAAGTTAAGATAAGCAATGAAGAGGCAGACGCTGCACCGGGTTTCATTGTTTTAATTCCCCTCCAATGGGCACTCGGACGGTAGCTGTTGAATTTTAAACTAAAACAGCCTGACTCCAGATCTAAACCATAACCCCTGGCATTTCCATGACAGGCCTGGAAAAAGGCGACGAAGACCGCTGGCAATAAGCCAAATTTCTTATATTGGCGCCGGGTCAAGGAAATAAGGCCTTTTTAAGAAAGTCTGGCGGCGTTGCGCCAGCTGCGTATCGGCGGCCCATCGCCGCACTTTAACGAAGGATGCCTGGCTTTAATAACGATATAACCTGCTAAATGCCTGGCTTCTGCTGCTGTGGGCCTTTGGATTGTGGCTCCCCCGGCTGGACTTGTACGGGGCCGCCCAGATCTGTGACATGGCCTGCCATGCAGGCCTAGTGCTTTGGGGAACACCTATCAAAACCAGGAAAAGAAAAAGGCCAGCTAACGCTGGCCTTTTAGTATTGGCTCCCTCGACTGGACTTGAACCAGTGACATACGGATTAACAGTCCGCCGTTCTACCGACTGAACTACGAGGGAATAAATTGTCTCGCTTGCGCGAACCGCCGTAGCGGTGATTTGGCTCCCTCGACTGGACTTGAACCAGTGACATACGGATTAACAGTCCGCCGTTCTACCGACTGAACTACGAGGGAATAAATTGTGTTGCCCTAGGGGCTGACACCGCGCCAGGCGCCATGTCGTTTTAAACTGGCTCCCCCGACTGGACTTGAACCAGTGACATACGGATTAACAGTCCGCCGTTCTACCGACTGAACTACGGGGGAGCAACGGTGGCGAATGTTATCCACGGCCCCCGGGGCTGTCAACACTAATGATACCCAGAAAAGTCCGATTGCTTGCCTTTTGGGCAAGATGACGGCCCATTGACCAAAAGTGCGTTTTTTCGGCCTGCATGGCCGGTGGGGCGATCAGCTGCTTTCGTTACTTTAAACCGCAAATAAATGACTGATCCGTCCTCACGCCAGAGCCGGTAAGGGCTGGCTTAAGTTATCCACTTTTTCTGTGGATAACTCTGTGGGGAAAGGCGCAAGAGCCGCGCTTGGCGCGGCTTCGCCTGGAATTTGCGAAAAAAAAGCGCTATCGCCGTTCAGGTATTTATTGCTTATAAATCAAATGGTTAAAAGGTAAGTAATTTTCTTACAGTGGGGCGCTTTCAGCTTTGTGACAAAGCTGTAATAGGATATTCAAGGTGTGAATTAACTTGCCGAAATCGGCCGGGCCAGGAGGGAAATGCCCGTGGGGGCGCGTAAGATAACGGCTTGGCCTGAGCCTGGCAAGGGGTGAGTGGGAAAAAGGCAGAAAACATGGTCGTTTTCGGCTTGGGGGCGTAAACTGGCCGCTTTCACGTATTTCTGTCTGGATCTTCATTCATGGCGCGCGCTGCACACGATCTGCTAGCCGGGGACATCAACAGTACCCTCAAGCAGATGACCGTCTCCCTGATGTGGGGGATGGCGACCATGATGACTTTCAACCTGGTCGATACCCTTTTTGTCAGTCGTCTTGGCACCCACCCGCTGGCTGCCATCAGTTTTACCTTCCCCGTGAGTTTTTTCCTTATCAGCCTCACCATTGGTCTGGGGATTGGCACCTCTGCGGTGATCGGCCATGCCCTGGGGCGGCGCTGCGCCGAGCAGGCCAAAGAGCAAGGCAACGCCGCTATCTGGTTGGGAGTACTGCTGGTGGCGATACTGGCGGTACTGGCCTGGCTGCTGCAAGACCCCATCTTCTCGGCCCTTGGCGCCAGTGCCGAGCAACAAAAGCTTATCGCCCAGTACATGAATGTGTGGTTTGCCGGCAGCCCGATGCTGGCCATCCCGATGATCGCCAACGCCGTGATGCGTGCCAACGGCGACACCGTCACCCCCAGCCGCTTTATGGTGCTGGGCGGCATTATCAATGCGGTAATGGACCCGGTGCTTATTTTTGGCCTGGGGCCTTTTCCGCGCATGGAGCTGGCTGGCGCGGCCCTTGCCACGGTGCTGGCTTGGGCCGGCGGCTCGGTTGGGGTGCTGTTTATGCTGTATAAGCGGCAGCTGGCGCAGTTTTGCCTGCCGGGGCTTACCATGGTGCGCCACTGGCGCTCCTTGCTGGTGATTGGCTTGCCGGCGGCTGGCGCCAATATGATGACCCCGCTGGCCATGGCGGCCCTTACCGCCATGGTGGCGCAATTTGGCCCGGCTGCCGTGGCGGCCTATGGTGTTGGCTCGCGCCTTGAATCCCTCTCTACCCTGGTGGTGCTGGCGCTGTCCATGAGCCTGCCGCCCTTTATCAGCCAGAACATGGGCGCCGGGCAGCTCGAAAGGGTGCGAAGCGCCTACAAAGGGGTGGTGCGCTTTGTGCTGGGCTGGCAGGGCCTGTTCTACGTGGGTCTGCTGGTGCTGGCCTTTCCCATCAGCTGGGTGTTCGGTAAGGACCCCAAGGTAGCCGAGTGTATTCGGCTCTTTATCTTTATTGTGCCCCTGGGCTATGGCCTGCAAGGGGTGGTTATCCTCACCAATTCATCTTTTAATGCCATTCATCGCCCGGCCAAGGCACTGACCATGTCGGTGCTGCGCTTTTTTGCCGCTGCCGTGCCTTTGGCTTGGCTCGGCGGGCACTTTCTCGGCTTGCCGGGATTCTTCGCCGGGGTGGTGCTGGCAAATTTGATTAGCGCGACCATCGCCTACCGCTGGTTTACCAAGGAGACGGCATGAGCAAAGACTTTATCCTGCACTCGGCCTACCAACCGGCCGGCGACCAGCCCACCGCCATCGCTCAGCTGGTAGACGGCCTGGAGGCGGGCCTGGCCCACCAGACTCTCCTTGGGGTAACGGGCTCCGGTAAGACCTTTACCATGGCCAACGTCATTGCCACCCTGGGCCGGCCCACCATCGTCATGGCTCCCAACAAGACCCTGGCCGCCCAGCTTTATGGCGAGATGAAAGAGTTCTTCCCGGAAAACGCCGTGGAGTACTTCGTCTCCTACTACGACTACTACCAGCCCGAGGCCTATGTGCCGGCGTCCGACACCTTTATCGAGAAGGACGCCTCCATCAACGACCATATCGAGCAGATGCGCCTATCGGCCACCAAGGCATTGATGGAGCGGCGCGATGTGGTGATCGTTGCCTCGGTGTCGGCCATCTACGGCCTTGGCGACCCGCAAAGCTATTTGTCGATGATGCTGCACATCCGCCAGGGCGACATCATCGACCAGCGCGCCATGCTGCGCCGGCTGGCTGAGCTGCAATACACCCGCAATGAAGTGGCTTTTAGCCGCGGTACCTACCGGGTGCGCGGTGAGGTGATTGACATTCACCCGGCCGAGAGCGACGAAGAGGCGGTGCGTATCGAGCTTTTTGACGACGAAGTGGAACGGATCAGCACCTTTGACCCCTTAACCGGCCAGGTGCTCAGAAGCGGCCTTGGCCGCATCACCATCTACCCCAAGACCCACTACGTGACGCCCCGTGAGAAGGTGCTTGAGGCGGTGGAGAGCATCAAGGTGGAGCTTAAAGGCCGCCTTGAGGACCTTCGCAGCAACAGCAAGCTGGTGGAAGAGCAGCGCCTGGCCCAGCGCACCCAGTTCGATATCGAGATGATGGTGGAGCTGGGCTATTGTTCGGGCATCGAGAACTACTCGCGCTATCTTTCTGGCCGTAACCCCGGCGAGCCGCCGCCGACCCTGCTCGATTACCTGCCGCCGGACGGCTTGATGATCATCGACGAGTCCCACGTCACCGTCTCGCAAATTGGCGCCATGTACAAAGGGGATCGTTCCCGCAAAGAAACCTTGGTGGAATACGGCTTTCGCCTGCCCTCGGCGCTGGACAACAGGCCGCTTAAATTCGACGAGTTCGAGGCCATAGCGCCGCAAACCGTGTATGTCTCCGCCACCCCCGGCAAGTACGAGCTGGAGCGCTCGGCAGGGGAAATCGCTGAACAGGTGGTGCGCCCCACCGGCCTGTTAGACCCGGTGGTGGAAGTGCGCCCGGTTGGCACCCAGGTGGACGACGTGTTGTCAGAAATTGGCAAGCGGGTCGAGGTCAACGAGCGGGTGCTTATTACCACCCTCACCAAAAAAATGGCCGAGGATCTCACCGAATACCTAAACGAGCACGGAGTGCGGGTGCGTTACCTGCACTCGGACGTGGACACGGTGGAGCGGGTGGAGATCATCCGCGACCTGCGCCTGGGCGAGTTTGACGTGCTGGTGGGCATTAACTTGCTGCGCGAGGGCCTGGATATGCCCGAGGTGTCTCTGGTGGCCATTTTTGATGCCGACAAAGAAGGCTTCCTGCGCTCCGACCGCTCCCTTATTCAGACCATAGGCCGGGCCGCCCGTAACCTTAACGGCCGCGCCATCCTTTATGCCGATAAAATCACTGGCTCCATGCAGCGGGCCATGGATGAAACGGCGCGCCGGCGGGAAAAACAAGAAGCCTTCAACCTCGAAAACGGCATTGTGCCCAAGGCGCTCAACAAGAAAATTGCCGATATCCTGCAACTGGGCGACAAGAACGACAGCGACGGTAAGGCCAAAGGGAAAGGCAAGGGCCGCAAAGACAGCGCTCCTTTGCATCTGGACGCCAAAACCCTGGCCAGCGAGATGGAAAAAATCGAGAAGCAGATGTACCAGCACGCCCAGAACCTGGAGTTCGAAGAGGCGGCGCGCCTGCGCGATCAATTAACTACCATGAACGCGCAGCTTAAAGCGTTGTAAAAAAGGCGGCCTGTGGCCGCCTTTTTAAAACCCCAGCTCGCTGGCGTAGTAGTAAAGGGCCAGCATCACCAAGGTGATGATAATGAGCGCTGCTGCTTGCCAGAACTTTTTCATAAGGCGTTCCTGCTTTTTTCCTTACGTTAATGCCTGGGCGCCTTTTTGTTAACCGCTTTTTATGACAGGCCGTGTTTTTCCAGCCGGTATAACAAGGCTTTATAGCCAAGGCTGAGGTAACGGGCGGTCTGGCGTTTGTTGCCGCCGTTAAGGGCCAGGGCCTTGTCCAGGCAGTGGCGCTCAAAGGCTTCCCAGTCCAGCCCTCCGGCCGGCAGCTTGACGCTGAATTCGCTGGCACCCTCGCCAAGGGGGCTGATGGGCATGTCTTCTCCCAGCAGCACCAGCCGCTCCATGCGGTTGGCCAGCTCCCGCACGTTTCCCGGCCAGTGGTGGCTCATCAGCTTTTCCAAAAGGCCATGGCCTAAGGCCGGCGGGTTAAGGCCGTGGCGGCGGGCATAGAGCGCCAGAAAGTGGCGGCTAAGGGCCGGAATGTCGTCGCGGCGCTCGCGAAGGGGCGGCAGGGTCAGGGGCACCACGTTCAGGCGATAGAAAAGGTCTTCGCGAAAACGCCCGGCCTGCACCTCGGCTTTGAGGTCACGGTTGGTGGCGGCGATGATGCGCACATCGATGCTGCGCTCCTGGTGCTCGCCAAGGCGGGTCACCTTGCCCTCTTGCAGTACCCGCAGCAACTTACTTTGCAGCACCAGCGGCAGCTCGCCTATTTCATCCAAAAAGAGGGTGCCGGTGCTGGCCGCCTCAAACTTGCCGGTTTTGGCCTGGGTGGCGCCGGTGTAGGCGCCTTTGTCGGCGCCAAAGAGTTCGCTTTCGGCCAGGGCTTCAGGAATGGCGCCGCAGTTGATGGCTACAAAGGGCTTTTGGGCGCGGCGCGACAACTGATGCAGGGCGCGGGCCGCCAATTCCTTGCCGGTGCCGGACTCCCCTTCGATAAGCACGGTGGCGTCGGTGTCGCTGATGCGCGCCAGCCGGCTTTGCAGCTGCTGCATGGCGGCGGAATTGCCGATGATCTCGGTGAGCTTGTGCTGGTCGGCCAGGGCCTGGCTTAGCCGCTGGTTGTCGGTTTTGAGGCGCTGGGCGCGGCTGACTTTTTCAAGGGTCAGCTCCAGCTCCTGGCGGCTAAAGGGCTTGGAGAGGTAATCGTCGGCGCCCTGGCGCATGGCGTCCACGGCGTGGCTGATGGTGCCGTAGGCGGTCATCATCACAAAGGCCGGGCTCTGGCTAAGGCGCTGGGCGGCGCGCAGCAGCATCAGGCCGTCGCCGTCGCCAAGCTTCCAGTCGCTCAGCACCAAATCGACCTTGCCAAGATGCGGCTGGGCCTCGGCCACCGAGGCGGCCAGCACCAGCTCATAGTTGCCCAGCAGTTGGGCCAGCAATTGCCGTTGGTCGGCGTCGTCTTCAACCAGCAGCAGGCGCATGGCTGTTCTCCGGCAGATAAAGGGTGGCGACGGCGCCGCCTTGGGGGTGGTTGTCGAGGCTCAGGCGCCCGCCGTAACGCAGCCGCACCAGCCTTTCGGCAATATACAGGCCCATGCCGGCGCCGTCGGCCTTTTGGGTGGCGTGAGGGGTAAAGAGCCGGGCTTTGGCGGCGTCACTGAGCCCCGGGCCTTGGTCGCGCACCTCAATTTCAAGGCCACCGGCCAGTGCCGTCACCCTGAGGCTGGCCTCCTTGCCCGGGGCCGCCTCCAGGGCGTTACTCATCAGCGAATGCAAGATGGCGCGAAGCTCCGACTCGTCCCCTTTCAAGGTGCAATGCTGGGGCAGTTGCAGCTGCCACTGGCCGCCGATGCTCAGGCGCACATCGGCCAGCAGTTCGGCCAGCACCAGGGGCTGCTGGCGGTTTACGCCCTGGGCCGAGAGGGTCAGCAGCGCCTTGATGTTGCTGTCCATCTGTTTGAGTTTTTGGCGGATGGCGTTTTTTTGCGGCTCATCCAGCTCCCCTTCCAAAGTGAGGCCTATGGTGTGGATGGGGTTACGCAGGCTATGGGCAAGGCCACGGGCAATATCGCCAAGCTCTGCCAGGTGGGCCTGGGCCCGCACCCTTTCTTCTTCCTGGCGCAATCTTTCCAAGTCTCGGCTCATATGGTTAAAGCCTTCGATGGCGCTTTTCATCTCCCGCATGCCCTGGGGCTTTAAGGTGACCCCTTGCTCGCCTTTGGCAAGACGACTAAAACCGCTGGCCAGCAGCTCAAGGGGCCGCGAAAAGGCGTGGGCCAGCAGGTAGATCCCCAGCAGCGCCAGCAGCGAGGTGACCCCAAGGCCTATCCACAGCTTGATGTTGGCGCTTTTGACCACGGTAAAAGAAGGCGAAGGGGTGATGCGAAAGCGCTGCTGCTGGGCCTTTTTCAGCGCCTCACTTGCCTGGCGCCGGGCTTTTTCTACCTCCAGGCGCATTTTTTCCTGGTTGCGCTGGAGCTCGGCGCTTTTGATGCGCAGCACCTCTTGGCGCAACTGGGCGGCGTCTTTAGGGGCGTATTGGTCAAGCTCAGGCGGTACTTCGATATTCACCTCTGGCGGCTCCGGCACTTTGATGTCGTCCAGGACTTTATCCACCATTTCGTTGCTGATGGCCGCCACTTCAAAGTTGATGTCGTCTTTTAAGCTTCTCAGTAGCCACATCTGGGTGCCGGCCAGCAGCAAGAACAGGGCGCCAAAAAGGGCAAACAGGCTGTGTTTAACGCGCATAGAACCTCCGTTTGCAAGCACCCTAGCAAAGGGCCGGGGCGGCGCCTAGCGCCCACCGGCAGGCGCTTTGTTGGCCAGCGGGCGCCTCAAATGGGGGCAGAGTCCCCATATGGGGACATCCCAATTTGCCGTGTTTTTGTTAATGCACTGAATTTAAAGGCATTTGTGAGTTGGCATGACTTTCTCAATAGTGAGAGCCCAATCCAAGGAGCGTCTTATGAAAATGCTATCGCTATTGAGTCTTGCCACCCTGGCTGCCCTGCAAAGTGCCTGCGCCGCCGACGCCAATACCTCCAAAGCCGCGCCGGTGGCGATGACGGCCCCGAGCCCTGACGCCACGCCGCCCAATGCGCCACTCCAGGCGGCCCCAGAGGTGCCTAAGGACGTGCCTGCTGCCAGCGCCGAGCCAACAGCAATGCACAAGCACCGCTTGGTGATAAACACCGAGAATCACCACCTGGACTTGTCGGCGGCCAGTGACGAGGAGCTGCACCAGGCGTTGGTCAAGGAGCTTGGCAGCGAGGAAGAAGCGCGCCAGTTGGAAAAGGACATTACCCAGCAGCTAAAAATGGCCGAAATTGAGCGTGAAAAGGCAATGAAAATCGCCGAAGTGCAGCGCATCAAGGCCCAGAAGATAGCCAAGGTGGCCATGGCCCGCGCCCAAAAGGAGCTAAAGCGGGTACAGATTGAGCTCAAGGCCCACAGCGCCGAGCTAGGCAAGCTGCGGGTTATGCCGCCCATCCCGCCCCATATCGAGGTGCCAGACATCAAGGACGTGGATGTGATTGTCGATTTTATCGACCAGGCCGAGCTTAGCGACAGCGACCGCCAGACCATCGCCAAGGCATTGGAGCGCAGCAAGGCCGCTAAGTAGCGGCCAGTTGCTGCCAGAGCCGGTCAAGGGCGGCCTTGTGCACCAAGGTGCAGCGATAAAGGCGAATTTCAAGAGGGGCCTGGTAACGCGCCGGGCCCAGCTCTAAAAGGCGCCCGTCTGCGAGCTCCTGCTCGATGCAAAGCCTTGGGAGCCAGGCCACCCCCAGCCCTTTTAAGGCCATGCCTTTGAGGCCGTCGGCCATGGCGGTCTCAAAGAGGGTGCGAAGGCGAAGGCGAAGGCCGTCGTTGGCCAGCATCATGCGAAGGGTGCGGCCCAAAAAGGCGCCCTGGGTGTAGGCCAGCAGTGGCACGGTTTCGTCGGTTTCGAGATTCCAGCGCGCCAAGCCGTCTTCTCCTGGCGCGCACACTGGCACCAGGGCGGTGCTGGCAAGAGGCAGGGAAGGGAAGGTGGCGCTATCGAGTTGCAGGGCCGAGAGCGGATCGTAATAGACCAGCATCATATCGCACAGGCCTTCTCGCAGCTGGTGCACCGCCTCTTCCACGTTTAGCGCCGCCAGGCGGATGGACTGCTGGCTACCCAGAGGCAGCTGGCTAAGCCAGTCTGGGAAAAAGCTGTTGGCCAGGGAATGGGCGGCGGCGATATCCAGCACCTGGGCCTGGGCCGGTTGCAGGCCCCGCACCCTCGCCACCGCTTCGGCCAGTTGGTCGGTAACAGAGCGGGCGGTGAGCAAGAACAGCTGGCCTTCGCTGGTTAAATCCACCGGGGTCTTGCTGCGGTCAATCAGCGCCGCCCCTACGGCGTCTTCCAGGGCGCGAATGCGGCGGCTAAAGGCGGGCTGGGTAACGTGGCGGCGGGCGGCGGCCTGGGAAAAGCTGCGGCAACTGGCCAGGGCCAATAAGTCTTCAAGCCACTTGCTGTCGATATCCATGGGGTTGTCCGTTGGTTATGCCGAAACGGCATGAGCCTTGAAACAATAGCATTGGCAAAAGCCCTGGCCAAGGCCTCACCATAGCGCCACTTTTCACCCACAGAGCAGTACCGTGACCGCCTTTCCCCACCCCGCCAGTGACGCCCCCCTGTTTCGCCAGGAAAAAGACTTGTTAGGTTATTTGGATGTGCCTGCCGATGCCTATTACGGGGTGCAAACCCAGCGGGCTTTGGACAACTTCCAGCTGACCGGTGTGCCCCTGTATCACTTTCCCAAGCTGATTTTGGGCCTGGCCATGGTGAAAAAGGCGGCGGCGCTGGCCAACGCCGAGCTTGGCCATTTGCCGGCGGCTAAAAAAGACGCCATCGTGCTGGCCTGCGACCGCATCATCGCTGGTGAATTTCACGACCATTTCGTGGTGGACATGATCCAAGGCGGCGCCGGTACCTCCACCAACATGAACGCCAACGAGGTGATAGCCAATATCGCCCTTGAACACTTGGGTCATGCCAAAGGCGCATACCAAGAGCTGCACCCTAATAATGATGTCAACCTGTCCCAGTCCACTAACGACGCCTATCCCACCGCCATCCGGGTCGGCCTGCAACTGAGCCATGCCGAGCTGGTGGACAGCCTGGCGGCGCTGCGCGACGCCTTTGGCACCAAGGCCGGCGAGTTCAAAGACATCATCAAAATGGGCCGTACCCAATTGCAGGACGCAGTGCCCATGACTCTGGGCCAGGAGTTTGGCGCCTTCGCCACCACCTTGGGGGAAGACATCGAGCGTATCGAGGGGCTTTACGATCTGTTGCGGGAAGTGAACCTCGGCGGCACCGCCATCGGTACCGGCATCAACGCTGACCCTCGCTACGGCGCGCTGGCCACGGCCCATCTGTCCGACATTTGCGGCCATCCCATGCGTTTGGCCAAAGATTTGATTGAAGCCACCTCCGACATGGGCGCCTTCGTGCTCTTTAGCGGCATGACCAAGCGCCTGGCGGTGAAGCTTTCCAAGATTTGTAACGATCTACGCCTGCTCTCATCCGGCCCCCGTACCGGCTTTGGTGAAATCAACCTGCCGGCCCAGCAGCCGGGCTCCAGCATCATGCCCGGCAAAGTGAACCCGGTGATTCCCGAGGCGGTGAACCAGGTGGCCTACCAGGTGATTGGCAACGACTTGGCCATCACTCTGGCCGCCGAGGCCGGGCAGCTGCAGCTCAACGTAATGGAGCCGCTCATTGCCTACAAGATTTTGGAATCCATGCGCCTTCTGCGCCGGGCCATGGACATGCTGCGCGAGCGCTGCGTGGTCGGTATCAGCGCCAACGTGGAGCGCTGCGAGGCGCTGGTGAACCAGTCCATCGGCCTTATCACCGCCCTTAACCCCCATATCGGCTACGACAACGCCACCCGCATCGCCAAGGAAGCCCAGGTAACCGGCAAGGGGGTGCTGGAGCTGGTGCGAGAAGAAGGGCTTTTGGACGAGGCGCTGCTGGCCGAGATATTAAAGCCGGCCAATATGGTCCGGCCCCGGATGTAAAAAAGGCCCCGTTCGGGGCCTTTTTTATAAGCTGCTGTGGCTGCGGCTTAGCCGCAGGCTGTCACTGGCGGCAAGCGTACTGGCCTGGCTTTGCTGCTGGGCCAGGCTTTCAAGCACGGTGCCGTAGTAGAGGGCGTCGCTGCCGCCGAGGTTGTCGTCCCGCTGGTCTTGAAAGAGGGCGCTTTCGCTGCCACTTAGCAATTTCACCGTCACGCTGCCAGCGGCAAGGTCACTGGCGCTCATCAGCAGGTTGCCGCTGCTGTCTACCACCTTGGGCAGATTGACCTGGCTGGCGGCCGGGCCCAGCACCTGCATGGCCATGTACACCTTGCCGCTACTGCTGTAGGCCGACACCAGGGTGCGCTGGTAATCAAACTGGCTGGCCGAGGCGCCGCCCAGGGTGACGCAGGCAAAGCCGGCGCCGCTGCAGCTGGCGCTAGTTTGCGGGTCGGCGTCAGACAGATTAAGGCTGCCGAGCAAGTCTACGTCTACGCCAGCGTCCGGGGCGCTGATGGCGCTGTGGCGGGCGATGTCCCAATTGAGGTAGCTGCCGTTGGCGCGGTAGTACCAACTGGCGCTGGCCAGACTGTCGCTGTAGCCAAAACGGGTGTCGCTGGCGGCGAGGGTTTGCCAGTTGTAGATGTTGCTGTCAGACACCACTTTGAGCACCGCGTTGTCGGTGGCGTCCTCGTTTAAAAAGCTGATGGCCGGGGTTTGGTCGAGGGCGACCAGGTCGACCCCGTCGCAGCTGGCGCTTTGGCTGCAAAGGGCGCTGGCGCTGATAAAGGCGTAACCCACCATGTCGCTGGCCTTGCCGGTGTCGCTGTCGTATTGGCCGTAGGCGGTAACCAACAGCGGGTGGTCTTGGTAGACGGTCAGGGTCAGCTTGGTGTTGCTGGCGGTGGTGGTGACATCAACGCCGTTATCCAGCCGGTAAATCACCGGCGCGACGCTAAAATCGCTGGGCACGTTGATGTTCATATAGCCGGTGCTGCTGGCCGGCTCGCTGTAGGTGCCGCTCACGCAGCTGCCGCTGGTGGTGCTGCTGGCCACGCTTACGGTCATGGCCCCCAGCAACGAGGAAGAAAGCGCCGTGACGTTGTACTCGGTAAAGGCCTGGCCGGTGGTGGTGGTGGTGACCGCCAGGTAGCCGCCGCTTGGCACGTCGCTGTCGTAAACCTTGACCTTGCCGTCGCTGTCGACGCTAAGGCGGGACGACAAACTGCCGTCGGCGTTGTAGAGGGCAACGGCCGGGTCGGTAATGGCGGTGGCGTAATAGTAGGTGGCGTCGCCTTCACTGTTGCTGCTACCGGTCTGGTAATAGACCTGGCATTTGGCGCTGTTGGTATTGGCGAGGCTATCGGATTGCAGTGTCACCAGTTGCAGGGTAAAGCTGCTGCCTTTGGTGTCGGTGCTGTCCGAGCCACCGCCGCCACAGGCGGCCAGCAGCAGGGCGCTGAAAAAGGGAACAAGAAAACGCAGATTATTATTGGGCATGGGCAAGGTCTGATAAGGGCGGGTATGACACCCGCCCTGTATAACCCCAAGCCGGGCCGTTACCAATAACGGCCCGGATGTTTCCTTGGTTTTACCTTATTTGTCAGCGCCTTTGTCGTAAATGGCGTTGAGCATGCGCGCCAGGCGCTCGGCGCCTTTTTCCATGCGCGCTTCAAGCACCGGCCCGAAGTGGTCTACGTATTCCTGGCCCATGGTCTTGTGCTTGGCGTAGTAGCGGTAAATGTCTTCGGTCACCTTGTAAGAGCCGTTGGCCCAGGCCAGCGGCTGGCCACCGGCGTCTTTGGCGCTGGCAAGGCTGGCGAGCTTGTCACCAAAGTGCTTCCAGTCGTCGCCGCCCATGTGGCTGAGCATGCCGTAGTCCCAAATGCCGTGCAGGTTCTTCTGCTCGCCAAAGAAATCGCCCATGGCCTTGTTGCCGCCCCAGTCGTCTTCATAGCTCACGTGCAGAGGTTGGTGCAGATCGCCCACAAAGTGCGACAGGAAAAAGAGCGCCTGCCAGTCACTGGGGTCTTTGCTCAGCACCGCCTGATAGTGGCGGATACCCGAGAGCACGCAGCCGTGCGGCGCGCAGTCGCCAGCGTCAACCTCGGTGGCGCCACGTTTGACGTTGATGTAGTGCAGCGGCTTGGACCAATCCCATTGGTGATCTTTTTTGATGTCGTCAGCCCAGGTGCAGCTCTCGGCAAAAGAGCCGTACTGGCCTTGGCTGGCCACCACTTTATCCAGGGCGTGCTGGGTCTTGGGGGTAGTGAGGTCGTAGGCGGCCTGGCAGAACGCCTTGTGGCCGTTAAAGCCAAAGGCCAGGGCCTGGGTAGATAAGAGCAGGGAAAGAAGCCAGAAAAAATGACGCATGGTTGTTATCTCCTGTTTTTGTGGCGCCATTTTACCCGGCTTTGATGACAAGGCCAGAACGGCGAGACAGGAGGTCTGCGCGGCAGGTCAGACTTTGGTGCGAAAGATCTCCGGCCCGCTATGGGTGGGCTTACTGGGAGCGCAGCCTTTGCAGCTGCCGCAGCCGTCATCACTGCCGCAACCACCGGCTGCCGACAGCTGGTCGTGCAGCTTTTTCCCCAGCCAGCGGGCCGGGGCGCTGCGCCCCGGGGTCAGCAGTTTGTCGGCCAGGGCGCCTTGCAGGCGCTTGGTGGCGGGTACGTATTTTTTCAGGGCCATCAACAGGGCGGTCAGGACCACCATGGCCACGATAACCCCTTGAACCACTTCAAATATCACAGTAACCACTCCGCGAGTTGATAGGTGGCCATGGCCGCCAGGTAGGCCAGGGCAAAGAGGTAAACCAGCGCAAAACCCATCACCTTCCAGGAGTTGGTTTCGCGGCGGATCACCGCCAGGGTGGAGATGCATTGGGGGGCAAACACATACCAGGCCAGCAGCGCCAGGGCGGTGGGCAGAGACCAGGTCTGGGCGATCACCTGGCCCAGTTGGTTGGCTATCATGTCTTCGCTGCCGGACATGGCATAGACAGTACCCAGGGCCGACACCGCCACTTCGCGGGCCGCCATGCCGGGCACCAGGGCGATACAAATCTGCCAGTTAAAGCCCACCGGCTCGAAGACATAGGCCAGCCAGTGGCCGATGACCCCGGCAAAGCTGTAATCGATGGCAGGGCCCGTTGCCCCCTCGGGAGCGCCGGGGAAGGTGCACAGCACCCACAGCAGCACGGTCAGGGAGAAGATAATGCCCCCCACCCGTTTCAAGAAAATCTTGGCCCGTTGCAGCAGGCCAAAGGCCAGGTCGCGAAGGTGTGGCAGGCGGTAGGCCGGCAGCTCCATCAGCAGCGCATGTTCGCGCTTGTCGCGGCGCAGCCACTTCATCACGTAGGCCACCAGCAAGGCGCTCAAGATCCCGGCAAAGTACAGGCAAAACAGCACGATACCTTGCAGGTTAAAGGTGCCGGCCACGGTTTGCTGGGGGATAAAGGCGGCAATAAGCAGGGTATAGACCGGCAGGCGCGCCGAGCAGGTCATCAGCGGCGCCACCAAGATGGTGGTTAAGCGATCGCGCGGGTCGGAGATGGTGCGGGTCGCCATGATGCCGGGAATGGCGCAGGCAAAGCTTGAGAGCAGCGGAATAAAGGCCCGGCCGGTAAGGCCGGCGCGAAACATCATCCTGTCCAGCAGGTAGGCGGCGCGGGGCAGGTAACCCGATTCTTCCAGCACCAGGATGAAGAAGAACAAAATCAGGATCTGCGGCAAAAACACCAGCACGTTGCCAAGGCCGGCGAAAATGCCGTCGTTAAGCAGGCTGAAAAGGGCGCTGTCTTGAGGCAGGGGGCTGGTGGCCCAGGCCCCAAAGACGCTGATGCCGTCGGTGATGGCGTCCATGGCAGGCTCTGCCCAGGAGAACACCGCCTGGAAGATAAAGAACATCAGCACCGCCAGTACCCCAAGGCCCAGCACCGGGTGCAGGAACAAGGCGTCAAGGCGGTCATCGAGGGTGGTGGCGGCGCTGTCGTAGCTCACCACGCTCGACATCAGGCTGCGCACCCGCTGGTGGCGCTCTTCAAGGGTGAGTTCTTCACCGGCCTGGCGGCTGGCCCAGTCGGGGCTGTTGAGTTTGTCCACCAAAGCCCGGGCGCCGTCTTTGCTGATGGCGACGGTTTCTACCACCGGAATGCCCAGTTCTTTGGACAGCGCCTGGGTGTCGATGCGAATACCGTGCTTGCGGGCGGTGTCCATCATGTTCAGGGCCAGCACCATGGGCCGGCCCAGGGCAATGAGTTCCAGCACAAAGCGCAGGTGCAAACGCAGGTTGGTGGCGTCGGCCACGCACACCAGCACGTCGGGCTCGGCTTCGCCGCGGTATTGGCCGCGCAGCACGTCGCGGGTCACCGCTTCGTCGGGGCTGGTGGCTTCCAGGCTGTAGGCGCCGGGTAAATCAAGGATATGAATGCTGTTGCCGTCGGCGGCGTGGTAAATCCCTTCTTTACGTTCGACGGTCACCCCGGCGTAGTTGGCCACCTTCTGGTTGCTGCCGGTGAGTTGGTTGAAGAGGGCGGTTTTGCCGCTGTTGGGGTTACCCACCAGGGCGATACGAAGACTGCTGGCACTCATCAGGATGCGAACTCGCTTTGAATTTGGATGCGTTGGGCTTCTTTTTTGCGAAGAGCAAAGCGGGTTGCCCCCACCTGCACCACCAGCGGATTACCGCCCAGCAGGCCGCGGGCCACTACCCGCACCGGCTCGCCGGCGACAAAACCCAGCTCCCGAAGGCGCCTGGCGATGGGGTCCTGCTCGTAGGCGTCTACCACGTCAACAACGATGGCTGGCACGCCTTTTTTTACTTCGGCTAGATTCATCTGCTTTTCTTTTGAGCACAAACGCTAATAGTTCTCACTATAAAGGTTTTCTGCGCCAGAGAGAATGCCCAGATTGTCTACCGCGCTGTCTCGCTCAGCTTACAGCCAGGCTGTTAACGGTGCTGAAACTGGTTGATAAATATCCAGTTACACCCGCTGCTACTTTTCGGGGGCTGGTGAGGGGAGGGTGGGCGGCGGCTCGAACAGCCCCTGGACAAATTCCACAAAAAGCCGGGCCTTGGTGGTGCTGTTGCGCCCGGCTGGAAACACCGCCCATAAGTCCACCGGCGGCAATTGCCAATCGGGCAGTAATACTTCTACGGCTCCCGAGGCCAGCTCTTCGGGGAACATCCACTGTGAGGCGAGGGTCAAGCCAAGGCCGGCAAGGACCGCCGCCCTTTGGCCCTGGGCGGCGCTGACTTTGAGCCTGCCTTGCACTTTTACCTGCTGCTCGTTGCCGTCTTTATTGAAACGCCAAACATCAACGGCGTCGCGCTGGCTGTAAATCACCGCCTGGTGGCTGGCAAGCTCAGCCGGGCTTTGCGGGCGGCCGTGGCTGGCAATATAAGCCGGGGTGGCCACCACCATCCGTTTGCCGCTGGTGATTTTGCGTGCCACCAGAGAGGAGTCCGCCAAGTTGCCCATGCGCAGCGCCACGTCGATACCCTCTTCAACCAGGTCGATGGCCCTGTCGTCCAGCACCACTTCGATGTGCAAGTCAGGGTGGGCGGCCATAAAGGGCCCAAGCCTTGGCACCAAGTGCAAGCTGGCAAAGGTGACGGCGGCGCAAATGCGAAGGCGCCCGCTAAGGCCGCTCCCTGAACCTCGTGCCAATACCTGCGCGTCGTTGGCTTCACTGAGGGTGCGCCTGGCCCCTTCATAAAAGGCAAGGCCGGCTTCGGTGGGGGTTAGCCCCCGGGTAGAGCGAATGAGTAGATGCACCGCCAGCTTTTCTTCAAGCTGGGCAATGGTTTTGGACACCGCCGGCTGGCCAACCCCAAGGCGCCGGGCCGCGGCTGAGAAGCTGCCGCTATCCACAACGGCGGTAAAGGTTTCCATGGCGGCCAGCATGTCCATCAGTATGCCCTTTGGGAATAAGTGTGAGGCCAGTGTAGGGCCTTTTGCCAAACGGCAAAAGCCGCCCGGGGGCGGCCTGTATTAGAGGTAAGGCAGGAGATCGCCGGGCTCAGGGCGCTGGGTGTAGTCGGGGTTAACCTCGGCGTAGCGGATGATGCCGTCGCTGCCTATCACATAGCGGGCCGGCATGGGTAAGGTCCAGCTGTTATCGCCGTTCACCACCGGCAGGTTGTTACCCAAAGCGCGATACAGCTCTGCCAGGTAGTCAGGCAGGGTAAAGCGCAACCCAAAGGCCGCGGCCACCTCGTTGGCGCTGTCGCTAAGGATGGGGAAATCCAGGCCATTGCTGCGCACCGATTTTCGGCTGTTGACCGGGGTTTGCGGGGAGATGGCCAGCAGCGCGGCGCCTTTTGCCAAAAACTGCGGCAGGCTTTGCTGCAGGGCTTGGAGTTCCATATTGCAATAGGGGCACCACACGCCTCGGTAAAAGCTCAGCACCAGCGGGCCTTTGGCCAGCAGCTCGCGGCTGCTCACCGCCTTACCCTCTGGGTCTGGCAAGGTAAAGGCCGGGGCCTTGTCGCCGGCTTTAAGGGCGCGGTCAGCGGCGCCGCTGGCAATCAGCTCTTTGGTGGCGCGCTCCATAATGGGGTGAATGTGGGCCGGAGCATTGTAGGGCGGCTTGCCGGCTTTGAAATCGGCTTTAAAAGCATCGAGTTTGGCTTGCAGGGTCATGGCGTTCTCCTTAAGTGATGGCCCCTGGCGGGGCCAGCTTGGTCATGCAGTGGGTTTGGTCCACTCGTTGCCTTTCATGAAGTCGTCCAGGGGGGTATGAACGATGTGGTTGGTGTAGTTGCTCAGCAGCTTGGTGGCCGTGCCGAGGATGACCTCCAGCACGTTTTGGCGGGTAAAGCCGGCGGCCAGGAACTGCTCGACGGCGGCGTCGCCGACAAAGCCGCGCTCTTGCACCACGGCCTTGGCAAATTGGTGCAGGGCCTCAAGGCGAGGGTCGGGCAGCTCAAAGCCGTCACGCAGGGCGTCGATAACGGCGGGGTCCATTTTCTGCATCTGGGCCAGGGTGGTGTGGCCGGCCATGCAGTAGTGGCAGTTGTTCTCGAAGTTATTGGTGAGATACACCACTTGTTGCTCGTGAACACTAAGGGTGGACTTGCCAAACAGATCCCAAAGGGCGCTGTAGCCGGCCAGCAGCTCGGGAGACTCGGCCATGTAGCCTTGCAGGTTAGGCACAAAGCCAAAGGCTTTTTTGGTGGCGGCCAGCAGCGGTTTGGCGGTTTGCGGTGCGTTGTCTTCGTTGTAGCGAGTAAAAGTGGTCATGGTATTTGCCTCGGTGTGTGTAATTGACGGGGCCATTGTGGCTTTGGCCGAGGGGCGCCAGTAGAGAGGCGATGGCGATATCACTCATTCCAAATGGGAATGGCTGGAAGCAAAAAAAGCCCGGGCACTTGCCCGGGCTTTTTTACTCGGCGCTGCCTTGCAGCGCTTTTTGCAGGTCTTCTTTAAAAAGCGCCGGGCGGCTCAGGTAATGGCCAAAGGGAAATACCTGCCACTGACCGTCTTGCTCCAGCACAAAGCCCGGTACGCCTCGAAAGCCAAGCTGGCCTACCATGGCGCGGGTGTCGTTGATGTGGCTATCCACCTGGCCAAGGGCCTGGCTGTAAGCGGCTTCAAAGGCACCTTGGTCAAGGCCCAGTGCAGTGGCTTCTTTGAGCAGCTCATCGAACTCGGCAATGGGCCGGCCTTGCTGGTAGTAGGCCAGTTGCAGCCTTTTGAGCATGGCCACCCCAAGACCCCCCAGGGCCTCGGCAGCCATCATGGCGGCGATGGGCGGATCGGAGTCCAGGCGCACGTTGGTGCTTTCCAGCACGTTTTGCAAATAGGCCGGGGAGAAGGTCTGTTTGCTGTAGGCGGTGATGCGCTCTTCATGGGGGCGCACAAAGTCGCGCCACTCGGGGGAGGTCAGCTTGCTGTCCGGGCCCGATACCAGGCCGTAGCCGTGGGGGTTGATGGCAAGGCCTTCTATCTCGCTGGCGGCAGACACCATGGGGGCGGCGCCATAGCACCAGCCGCAGAAAGGGTCGTAAAGGTAATGCAGGGTTGCAGTGTTCATTTAGCACCTCCTTTGGGGTGAGGAATCGCCATCAGGCGGTTACCCATACGCACGCCCCAGTCCACCATGCGTTGGCCTTGGGTCAGCTGCTGCTGTTGCCACTGGGCCAGAGCCGGTTCAAGGGCGCTGTGATGTTCAAGAATCCGGGCTAAAGCCAGGGCATTGGCGGCAGCTTTGGCAGTGCTGCCGGCGGTATGAGGGCGGGGAATAAAGGCGGCATCGCCCAGCAGCAAGGCCCTGCCAAAGACCATGCGCGGCACTTTCAGATCCAAAATGGCTTGCACAAAGAGGTCGTCTGTCAGGCGCACCAGTTCTTTAAAGGCCGGGTTGAGCTGGGTATCGGCCAGGGCGCGAAAACGGCCCTCTTCACTGGCGGCCAGCAGGCCCGGCGGCACCGAGTGGCCCCGGCGAATGCCGTTTTTGTCGGTAAGGGCCGCTTCAAGGGCGTCGCCTTCGGCCTTGATGTACCAAAGCCAGTTGTTGCGCCTAAGGCCAGGGGTCAGCTCGCTGTGGCTGCCGGGAACCTTGTATTGGAGCATCAGGGACTCTGGGTTTTGCTGGAACACAAAATCATCGCCCAGGGCCTTGACGACAAAATCCGGCAAGCGGTGTTCGTCTACCAGGCCACGCCACACCAGGTAACCGGCGTATTGTGGCGCCAGCCCCGGCAGCAGTTGGCTGCGCACCTGGGAGCTGGGGCCGTCGGCGCCAATCAGCAGGTCGCCTGTGGCCTCGCGGCCATCGGTAAAGAAGGCCCGGACACCGTGCTCGTCTTGCTCAAAGTGGCTGAGCTCGGCGCCCTGGTGGTAATGGGCGCTGTCCAGCGCGCCCTTGAGATAGCCATACAGCAGGTTCCAGGAGGTTTGCATCTGGGGCTGGCGAGCGTTACCTATCATCAGCCCTGATGCGTCCAGATATTGGCGGCCTGGCGCTGTTACCCCCAACTCGCCGCTGGGGCGGATGCTTGAGAAAACAAAGGCTTCTACCACTTCCGGCTGCAGGACTATGCCACCACCACGGCTGTCCAGTTCAGACTCGGAGCGCTCAAACACCTCAACTTGCCAGCCAATGGCTGTTAATGCGTTGGCGGTAAAAAGGCCGGCCAGTGAACCGCCGATGATGATGGCTTTCATGTCAGGCTCCTTTGATGGCAACGGGGGCCGAGGCTGAGACTTTCAGGAACACCAGCAGGGCGATAACCGGCATGGCGGCCCCGGCCAGGGCAACCCCTGTCCAACCGGCATGTTCATAAAGGCTGCCTGCCACCGACGATCCCACGGCGCCGCCGATAAAGATGCTGGTCATATACAGGGCGTTGAGGCGGCCACGGCTGGCCGGATCCAGGGCGTAGACGGCGCGCTGGCCCAGTACCATGTTCATTTGCACCGCAAAGTCCAGCAGTACCCCGGTGATGGCCAGTGCCACCACGCCAAGGGACAGATGCAGTTGCAGCGCCACGAGGCCCGGCACAAAGGCCACCACTGCCAGCAGCTTGGCAAAGTGCGACAAGCGCTGAGTGTGGCCGGCATCGGCTAGGCGCCCGGCGATGGGAGCCGCGATGGCGCCCATGGCGCCCACCAGGGCAAAGACGGCAATCTGGGCCTGGCTAAGGCCGTACTCGCGGGCCAGGGCGATGGGCGAGGCGGTCCAGAACAGGCTGAAGGCGGCAAACATCAGCGCCTGGTACAAGGCGCGCTGGCGCAGTACCGGCTGGCGCTGAAAAAGATGCCACAAGGAGGCCAGCAGGGCGCCGTAGCTGGCGCTGTGGGCCGGTTTGCGATGGGGCATGAACAGTGCCACGGCAATGGCAACCACCACCATCACCCCGGCTGCCACCATAAACACGGCGCGCCAGCCAAAGAAGTCAGCCACCAGGCTGGAGGCGGGCCTGGCCAGCAAAATGCCCAGCAGCAGGCCGCTCATGATGCTGCCAACCACCCGGCCACGGCTTTCCTCACTGGTGAGGTGGGCGGCCAAGGGAATGATCATCTGCACCGCGACCGAGCTCAGGCCAATCAGCACCGAGGTCAACAGCAAGGTGCTGGGATGGGCGGCAAAGGCGGTGCCCAAGAGGCTTGCAAAGCTCACCGCCAGGGTGGCGAGGATAAGCTTGCGGTTCTCAACCAAATCGGCCAGCGGCACCAGGAAGAACAGGCCCACGGCGTAGCCGATTTGGGTTAACGACACCACCAAACTGGCGGTGCTGTTAGTGAGGTTGGCATCGGGCGCCATCAGCTCGATGATCGGCTGGGCGTAGTAAATGTTGGCGACGATGGCGCCACAACAAAACGCGAACAGCAGAATAAGGCCGCGGCTCATGGTTTGGGATGGGGTGCTCATGGGATTACTCCTGTGCCCAAGCGGGATAGTCGATGTAGCCTTTGGCGTCGCCGCCAAAGAAGGTGGCGCTGTCGCCGGCGTTCAGGGCCAGGCCGTCAAACAGGCGGCGCGGCAGATCCGGGTTGGCAATAAAAGGCCGGCCAAAGGCGATGATGTCGGCGCGACCGTCGGCCAGGGCCTGCTCGGCGCTTTTCGCGTCATAGCCACCGGCCAGCATCAGCACACCACGGTAGTCCTGGCGCAGCTGATGGATGATGGCGTCCCAGCGCGGGTCGATATTTTCGTCACGTACCGTGCCCACCATCACCGGCTCAACCAGGTGCAGGTAGGCCAGGGATTTGTCGTTCAGGGCGCGGGCGATGTAGCCGAAGGTTTCTTCGGGGGTGTCGTCGCCCATGCCCATAAAGCGGCCCATGGGGGTCAGGCGCACCGCTACCTTGCCTGGGCCCAGCAACTCAACCAGCGCATCGACTATCTCCAGCAGCAGGCGGGCGCGGTTTTCAATGCTGCCGCCGTATTGGTCGCCACGCAGGTTGGAGGCGCTGTTGATGAACTGGTCCAGCAGGTAACCGTTACCGGCGTGGATCTCCACCCCGTCCATGCCGGCGGCCATGGCATTAAGGGCGGCCTGGCGGTAGTCGGCGATGATGCTGTTAATGCCGCTGATACTCAGCGCTTCTGGCACCGGCATGTCGGCCCAAATACCGTCGCCGTTGGCATCGGTAATAAAGGTTTTACCGGGCGCGGCTTGGGCACTGGGGGCGACCGGCGGGCGGCCACCGGGTTGAAACTGCGGGTGTGACACCCGGCCCACGTGCCAAAGCTGCATGAAAATACGGCCCTTGGCGGCATGGACAGCATCACTGACCCGCCTCCAGCCCTCAATCTGTACCTTGGTATGAATGCCAGGGGTCCAGGCATAACCCTGGCCTTGTTGGGATATCTGGGTGGCCTCGGTGATGATAAGTGCGGCGCTGGCGCGCTGGCGGTAGTACTCCACGTTCATGGCGGTGGGGATGTTACCCGGCTGGCCAGCCCGCGAGCGGGTCAACGGTGCCATGGCGACCCGGTGGGGCAGAGTCAAGGTACCTACGTTGATGGGTTGCTTAAGTTGTGCGGTCATAGCGAAGTCCTCAAAAAGGGCTGTCAGGGTTAAAGGGGGGAGCTGGTAATGGCGCGGCGAAACACGCTAATCGGCTGCGCGCCGGTGACCCGATGGCCGTCGATATCAATGAGCGGCACCTTGTCGATACCCTGCTGGCGGCTTTCAGCCAGCAGTACACGAAGTTCACTAAGCCCCTGGGCTTTATTCAGGGCTTTGAGGCTGGCGCCTGCATCCAGGCCAACGCTGGCGGCGATGTCGGCCAGCACTTGGTGTTTGCCAATATCCAGGCCCAGGTGGAAATAACCGTGGTAAATGGCGTCCACCAATGCCGAGGTTTTGGCCGGGGCAGATTGCTGGGTTTGCCACACCAGCAGGTGCGCGGCGAGGGTTTGGGGCACGTTGTTGATGCGGTCAAAGCGAAATTCCAGGCCTTGCTCTTGGCCAGCCGCGCTGACCTGGGCGTCCAGCAATTGGGCGCGGGCCCAGCTACCGGCCTTGGCGGTGCAGTAATAGCGCCGGTCCATGCCTTGAGGCGTAATGCTGGGGTTTTGCAAAAAAGGCCGGTAGTGAAGCTGGGCCTGCTGCAAGGCACCGGCTTCGCCAAGGGCCTGGTGCAGGCGGTGCTCGGCTATCCAGCACCAGGGGCTGGTAAAGTCGCCAAAGACATCAATGGATAAAGGGCGCATGGCTGGCTCACTCCGGGGTTGTCGGGATGGGCCTAAGGTAGGTGTTGCGCCTTTTGCTGAGAATCGGGCGGGCGGGCAAGGTAGCGTTGCGTAAAAGGCAAAACCATTGCCGCCACTGGCTTTAGGGGGTGGTTAGGCGTCTTCGAGGATGCCGGAAATAAACTCGATAAAGGCCTTAACGCGCTTTGACCCCCGGTGATTGGGCAGGTAAAGGGCGCTGATGGCGGCGCTGGCGTTGTTGGGATTAACGGTATAGTCGTGAAAAATCTGGGTCAGCAGGCCACTTTCTACATCGTTATAAGCCAGCCAATCGGGCAGCAGCGCCACCCCGTAGCCGGAGCGGGCCAGCTCTTGCAGCACTTCAATATTGTTGCTTTTGGTGCGGCCCTGCACCGGAATGCGCCATTGCTGGCCATCTTTTCCAAAGGTCCACACCTGGTTGGCGGCGCCGTAGTTAAAACGCAGGCATTCATGGCTGCTAAGGGCCTCTGGCTCTTGCGGCTCGCCGCAGCGCTCCAAGTATTCGGAGCTTGCCACCACCAGCCGTTTAAAGTGCCCTACCGGGCGGCTTATCACCTCTTCCATGGGCGCCGGGGAGCCCAGGCGGATGGATAAATCCACCCGTTCGGCAAAAAGATCAACAATCTCGTCAGTCAGGGTGATGTCCAGCTCCAGGCGTGGGTAACGGGCCAAAAAGCGGCCCAGGTGCGGGGCGATAATGCTGCGGCCAAAGGCGGTGGGCACCGAAACCCGCAGTGGCCCTGAGGGCTCTTCCTGGCTGTCTTTGATGGCGGTGTCGGCTTCTACCACGCTGTCGAGAATGTGGCGGGCACTGAGGTAATAGGCCATGCCGGCTTCCGATACGGTCACCTGGCGGGTGGAGCGATTGAGCAGCACGGTGCCAAGTTCTGCCTCCAGGGCGTCTACCATCCGCGATACCGACGAGGTGGCGATATCCAATTTGCGGGCGGCGGCCGAGAAGCCTTTGGCATCAACGGTCTCAACGAACATGCGCATGGCAAGCAGCTTATCCATGGCTTTCCTCGGCAAAAGCACAGGCTGTCATGGTAGCAGCATTGTTAGGGCGGTATTCACATCATATTGAAATCACACTGTTAACTTAGGGTTTGTGTGATGTGCAGGGAGTGCTGGATGAAAGCGTTTGTTTGGATGATGCCGCTGTTGCTGGCGGCTTGCTCGCTTAGCCCAAAGCTGCAACCGGTCACGGTGGATGGCTTTGCCAAGGCCCGTTTTGGCGACACCCTGGCCACCTTGAAAAAGGCGGTGGGCAAACCTCTTTACGGCGGTAGCGACAGTGCGGCCCAGTGCCAGATGCTGTTTGAAAACCCCGACGCCAGCCAGCAATTTGGTATGGCCTTTATGGTGGAAAACGGCCGCTTTGTGCGCCTGGACGTGGACAGCCCGGGCTACCTGAGCCCAGGCGGTATCAAGGTGGGCGACCCCCTTGCCAAGGCCGAGCAGGTATTTGCTGGCCGCAGTGAAACCCTGCCCCATAAATACGAAACCGGCGCCCAACTGCTGGTGGTAAGCGACCCTGCCTGGCAAGGCAAAAAGCTGGTGTTTGAGGCTGGCGCCGATGGCCTGGTACGAAGCTGGCGCTTAGGCGTGATGCCAGCGGTGCTGTATATGGAGCGCTGCGGCTAAGGGGCCAGCACAACCCGGCCAAAGCGGGCGCCGCTATCCAAAGGGGTAATGGCGGTGATGGCATCGAGGCGGTACTCAAGCATCGCCTCACCCTTTTGCAGGGTTAAAAACTCTTCGCCCCCTTGCACCCGGGTGGTCAGGGCCTTGGCCTCAAAAGCCTGGCCCGAGGCCAGCTCCACCTGCAACCGGTAGCCAAAAAGGCAGGCTATTTCCAGATAGTCGTATAGGTCGCAACGGATGGGCTGATAGGGGGGCTTCAAGGTTTAGACCTCCAAGGCGAAATGGTCCGCCGGGCGATGCCAGGTTTTCACCGCTTCTGCCAGCACGAACATCCACAGCGCCAACAGTATCAGTTGCAGCACCATGTCCAGCACCGCAAGGCCCTCGCCAAGGGGCAGGTAGCCAAGCGCCGCCATAAAAAGCTCCCCAAGCATTTTCTCCATAAACACCAACATCCCCAGGGCCAGCCAGTGCTGTCTGCCCACCTTAACGCCTTGGCGAAGCCCCGCTACCCCGTTCATCGCCACCAGCGGCAGCACCGGGTAAAAGGCGCCGAGCATGGCATAGGCCAGCCATTTGGCGAGGTTGATGGCAAAGCTTGGCGAGGTTAGCTCGGCGAAAAGCCCGGTAACCAGCAGCGGCACTTGCATCACCAGCAAGGTAGCGAAGGTTAGCGCCACGCTGGCCAGGCCCAACAGCAGGGCGCGCCCGGCAAGGGTGGGCAGCGGCTCGTCTTTTGCGGGTAGCGCAAAACGCAGGCATTGCAGGCAATAGACCAGGGTCACCACCATGCCTGCCACCCGGGCGGCAACGGCAAGCGTAGCCGTGGTGGCAGCCAAGGCCAGCAGCACTTGCACCAACCCCAGAGCCGCTAATTGATAGCGCTGGGATCGCGCCAATAAAAAAGGCGTGACACAGCCGCGCTGCACTATGGCCCAAAGCGCCATGGTCAGTCGGTAATGAGGGTGGTGAGCAGCGTGGCCAGCTTTTGGGGCTGCTCTAGAGGCAGCATATGGCCGCTATCGGAAACTTCCTCAAAGTGGCTATGGCCGATGCGCTGGTGCATTACTTTGAGGGCTTCAGGGGAGGCCATACGGTCATCGCTGCTGGCAATGATATTGATGGGGAAGGGGGCCTTGGCCAGCGCTGGGCGCAGGTCGGGGCGATTGGAGGCGGCCATCATGTGATAGCGCACCACAGAGCCCCCTAAATCTTGCTCCATCTCACGGATGGTGGCTTTGGCCTCGGCGGCCAACGGGCTTTTATCGCCCACCATCATCGCCAGGCGCGCCTCGGACATGGGCTTGAACTGGCCCCGCTCCAGGCTTTTGATGATCTGGGCCCGCTGGGCTTCTTCCTGGGGGCTAAGGCCGGCGGCATCAAAACCAATCAGGGTCAGTGAGGCTACCTGCGCCGGGTTATCCAGGGCAAAACGGCTGGCAATGTAGCCGCCCATGGAAAAGCCCACCAGATGCACCTTGTCGCCCTCGGCGCCGTAGTCGGCCAAAGACAGCATCTGCTCCAGGGTTTCGGCCCATTGCAGCGGTACATAACGCCTGTCGTCGATGCTCATCAGCCGCCAAAGGGGCAGGAAGACGCGCTCATCACACTGGGTGCCGGGAAAGAACAACAGGGGTAAGGTCATGGATCGCAACCGCAAAAAACAGGTGGCCGATTAGTAACATAGCCGGGCTGTAAGTGCCAGGCCAAGGGCGCTGGCGCCCGGCTGCGGGCATAAAAAAGGCCGCAGCGCGGCCCATTTATCAATTGCCGTTATAAAGGCAACCAGAGGTGCAGGTTTCCCGTACCCAAATCGCAGAAAGCAGCGGTAGTTTGGGAGCGAGTTTGTCCCAAATCCACTTGGCCAGCACTTCCGAGGTGGGGTTTTCCAGGCCTTCAATCTCGTTCAAATAGCAGTGGTCGAGCTGGTCAATCAGCGGTTTGACCACGGCTTTGAGGTCAGCAAAGTCCATCACCCAACCGGTGTAAGGGTCCACTTCGCCGGTTACTTCCACCCGCACCCCGAAGGTGTGGCCGTGGAGGTTGCCGCACTTGTGGCCGGCCGGTACGTGGGGCAGGCGGTGGGCGGAGTCGAAGGAAAAGTCTTTGTACAGCGTCTGTTTCATAACATCTCACGGGTCAGGTAAGGCAGGGGATCTTCCAGGTGGTTTTCGCGGAAGGCTTCCAGCCTTTCCTGACAGGCGCCACAGCGGCCACAAGCCGCCTCGCCGCCCTGGTAGCAGGTCCAGGTATTCTCGTAGCTCAGCCCCATCTTCAGGCCGTCGGTGAGGATCTCACCTTTGGTGGCCAGCAGATAGGGCGTTTCGATGCTTACCGGCTCGTAGTTGGCCACTTGCGACACGGCGTTCATGGCTTTGACAAACTCGGGGCGGCAATCGGGGTAGATGGCGTGGTCGCCGCCATGGGCGCCGTAGTAGACCTTGTCGGCGCCAATGCTCACCGCTTTGCCGATGGCCAAGGAGAGCAAAATCATGTTGCGGTTGGGCACCACGGTTTGCTTCATGTTGGCTTCATGATAGTGGCCTTCTGGCATGGCGATGTCCGAGGTCAGCGCCGAGTTGGCGATCAGACTCTGAATGGCGCTGATGTCCACCACCTCATGGGCAATGCCGAGCGCGGCGGTCACCTTGGCGGCCACTTGCAGCTCCTTCACATGTCGCTGGCCATAATTGAACGACAACGCATGGACTTCATGCCCGTCGTTAATGGCCTTGTGCAGCAATGTGAACGAATCCATGCCGCCGGAATAGATGACTACAACTTTGCTCATGACGCCTCACCTCGGTTGGGGCCAGCATTTTATGGTAGCATCCGCCCCCTCTCAACCTTGAGGCACAAAAGATGCGCTATCCGGTCAATGAAATTTTCGAAACCTTGCAAGGTGAAGGCCGTTTTACCGGGATGCCGGCCATCTTTGTGCGTCTGCAAGGCTGCCCTGTGGGGTGCAGTTGGTGCGATACCAAACACACCTGGGAGCAAAACAGCGAAGACGAGCGCCCGCTGGGGGACATTCTGGTGAAAACCGCCGCCACCAGTTGCTGGGCCTGGGCGACCGCCGAGGCGATGCTGGCCACCTTCGCCGAGCGCGGCTTTAACGCCAAACTGGTGGTGATTACCGGCGGCGAGCCCTGCATGTTTGATCTGGTGCCGCTTTGCGAGGCGCTGCACGGCGCCGGCTACACAACCCAAATCGAGACCTCCGGCACTTTTGAAATCAAAGTGCCTCAAGAGACTGTCATCACCCTGTCGCCAAAAGTGGGTATGAAAGGAGGCTACGCCATCCTCGATTCGGCCCTGGAGCGGGCCGATGATATCAAGCACCCGGTAGCCCGGGAGCGCGACATCGAGGATCTCGACGCTCTTTTGGCCCGCTGCAGCACCGATAAACCCGTGTATTTGCAGCCGATAAGCCAAGGGAAACGGGCCACAGAGCTTTGTATAACGACTTGTATCAAAAGGAATTGGCGCTTGTCGGTTCAGTTACACAAGTACCTTGGCATAGAATAAGCTAGCTAAATTACCTCCCGCCAGGAAGCGCCTATGATCAATGCCTATGTGCGCAACGGCCAGATGCTGGACGTACAAGAACTTTCCATCGAGGACCGTCTCCCTGCCCACACCCTGTGGCTGGACGTGTTCAAACCCACCGACGAAGAGCGTCAGTGGATGTCGACCTATTTCCAGGAAGAAGTACCGGAAGAAGACGACATCAACGAAATCGAGGCTTCGGCCCGTTTCTACTCCGACAAAGACGGCCTGCATATCGTCTCTTTGTTCCCGCACCGGGTAGGCAAAGAGCTGCGCGGCGTCAACGTGTCCTTCACCCTGCGTGACAACCTGCTCATTACCCTGCGCGAAGAAGACTTGGGGTTGATGCGGCTGTTTCGGGCCTACCTGCGCCAAAACAAGCTGGAAGCCACCGATCCGGCCTCCTTGCTGGTGGAAATGCTGATCCTCAAGGTGGAATACCTCTCTGACCTCCTCGAAGACGTCTACACCGTACTGGAACAGACCGGCCAAGAGGTCTTCGAAGCGGAAGAGCTGGACGAGATCTTAAAGAACATCACGGTGCAGGAAGACATCAACGGCAAAATTCGTTTGAGTCTGTTGGATACCCAGCGCTCTTTGCGCTTTCTTACCCGCAACCAGCGGGGCCGGTTGGACGAAGAAAACCGAAAAGAAATCAAAGATATGCTGCAAGATATCGAGTCTCTGCTGCCCCATACCCAGTTTTTGTTCGACAAAATCAACTTCCTGCTGGACGCGGCCATGGGCTTTACCAGCCTCAAGCAGAACAAGATCATCAAGATCTTCTCGGTTGCCGCCGTGGTGTTCCTGCCGCCCACCGTGATTGCCTCGGCCTACGGCATGAACTTTGACATCATGCCAGAGCTGCACTGGCGCTTTGGCTACCCCCTGGCCATCGCCCTGATGTTCGCCTCCGCTGCCGGCACCTACTTTTTCTTTAAGCGAAAAGGTTGGCTCTAAAGCAAACAAAGCCCGGCAACGCCGGGCTTTGTTCAACGGCGCCTTGGCGTAAAGGCCACTCTAAAACTTGTTGCTAAACTGTTGAATCAGTTAGGTTGTTAACATTGCAACTTGATTAAAGCCAAGCCGATGTCGCTGTTCCGTTTCCCAACCCGCTTTGCCCTGCTGGGCGCGCTGTTGCTCAATGTTGCTGGCCTGGCCCAGGCCGCCGCAGTGCCGCCCGTCCTCGACCAGCTCTTCAGTAAGGCTGCCGCCAGCCCCACAGTGCCGGGGCTAAGCGTCGCGGTTGCCGACGCCAAGGGCTTAGTCTGGGCCAAGGGTTACGGCTATGCCGACCTGGAAAACCGGCTGCCGATGCAGGCAGACGATAAGCTGCGTATCGGCAGCGTCGCCAAGGTGATGACCGCCGCTGGCCTGATGCGCCTTTACCAGAACGGCAAAATCGACCTCGACAAAGCTGTCAGCGACTATGTGCCGGCCTGGCCGAAGGACAAGGCGCCGCTGACCGTGCGCCAGTTGGCGTCGCACACGGCTGGCATCCGCCACTACAAGGAAGGGGCCAACGAATTTTTGATGAACAAGCCCTTTGCCAGCGTTACCGACAGCCTGGCTGTGTTTAAGGATGACTCTTTGCTGTTCAAGCCCGGCACCGCCTTTAGTTACTCCACTTTTGGCTGGACACTGATCAGCGCCGCCATGGAAGGGGCTGACGGCAAACGTGATTTCAAAACCCTGATGCGTCAGGAAGTGTTCGAACCTTTGGTCATGCACGACACCGCCTTTGACGAGCAATACCGGCTTATCAGCCACCGGGTTCGGCCCTATAGCGTCAAGGAAGGCAAGCTCATCAATTCCCCCCAGACCGACCACAGCTATAAGTGGGCCGGCGGCGGCATCATTGCCAGCGCAGCCGATGTGTCCCGCTTCGCGGTGGCGCAAATAGACGGCCACTACTTAACCCCGGCAACCAGCCAGCTGATGCTGACCAAGGCCAAGTTGGCCGATGGCACGCCGGTGCCAGTGGGCATCGGCTGGTTTATCGGTTTTGACAACGTGAAGCACCGTAAACAATACCGCGACAACCCCGAAGCCCAGGCTTTGATGGCGGCACTGCCCCATGCGGTGATGCATTCCGGCGGTAGCATGGGTGGCATTACCATGACCATACTGGATACCGACCAGCACAGGGCGGTGACGGTGGTCAAGAACGTCGATGGCGATACCAGTGCCGATGTTCTGCTGCTGGCGCTTAAAACCCTGGTCTATTACCACCAGCACTGAGGCCAAGTTGCCATGCATCTAGACACTGAACGCCTGACCTTAAGCCCGCTAACTGCAGCCGACCGGGATTTTTACTTTGCCATCGAGGGCGAACCCTCGGTGATGGCCTTTGTTGCCGATAACCGCAGCGACGCCGATATTGAGGCCATGTTCCAAAGCGCATGCCGCCCTTGGCAAAAAGAGAGCGAGCACTGGTTGAGCCTGGTGGTGCGAGAAAAGGAAAGTGGCGCGCCCATCGGTATTCACGGCTTTCGCGCCACCTGGGCTCACCGCCAGGCAGAGCTGGGTTTTTTGTTTATGCCGGCCTTTCAGGGTAAGGGCTATGCCAAGGAAGCCACCCAGGCCATTATCGCCCTTGCCAAAGAGCTGAGCTTTCACAAGCTCACCGCTGTGGTGACTTCTGGCAACGCCGCTTCGGCCAAACTTTTGGAGAAAAATGGCTTTGAGCGGGAAGGGGTGCTGAAAGAGCACTTTTTATTGCATGGCCAGTGGCACGACGACTGGCACTACGGCCTTATCCTGGGGCAATAAAAAAGGCCCTGGCGGGCCTTTTTTGTCTGGACTCTTCCCTTACTGGGACAGTTCCTGCTCGGTGAATACATCGGCAAACAGCGGCGAGGTCAGGTAACGCTCGGCAGCAGAAGGCAGAATCACCACAATCTTCTTACCGGCAAACTCCGGGCTCTCGGCCAGGCGCTTGGCGGCTACCACGGCGGCGCCGGAGGAGATACCGGCCAGGATGCCTTCTTCTTTCATCAGGCGATGGGCCATGGCCATGGCGTCATCGTTGGAAACCTGCTCCACCCGGTCAATCAGCTCGATATCGAGGTTGGCGGGGATAAAGCCGGCACCGATGCCCTGAATTTTGTGCGGGCCGGGTTTGAGCTCTTCACCGGCCAGTTTTTGGCTGATAACCGGGGAGTCAGTGGGCTCGACAGCCACAGTGGTAATGGCTTTGCCTTTGGCGTTTTTAATGTAGCGGGACACGCCGGTGAGGGTGCCGCCGGTACCGACGCCGGCAATAAACACATCCACTTCACCGTTGGTGGCGTCCCAAATCTCGGGGCCGGTGGTTTTTTCGTGGATGGCCGGGTTGGCCGGGTTTTCGAACTGCTGGAGCAGCACGTATTTGCTGGGCTCGGCGTCACGAATGGCGTTGGCCTTTTCGATGGCGCCTTTCATGCCTTTGGCCGCTTCGGTCAGCACCAGTTTGGCGCCCAAGGCCTTGAGCAGCTTGCGGCGCTCCAGGCTCATTGACTCGGGCATGGTCAGGGTAATGGGAATACCGCGGGCCGCGGCCACGAAGGCCAGGGCAATACCGGTGTTGCCGGAGGTGGGCTCGATGATCTCTTTACCCGGGCCCAGCAGGCCTTTTTGCTCGGCATCGTCAATCATGGCGGCGCCGATCCGGTCTTTGACCGAGAAGCTGGGGTTGCGAGATTCTACCTTGGCGTAGACTTCGCCACCGGTTACGCGGTTTAGTTTGACCAGGGGAGAATTGCCAATGGTCTGGGAATTGTCTTTAAATACTTGGCTCATAACGAAAACTGCCTCACTGAGGGTTTTGACACAAGGTAGCGGTAGCGCCACCGGGTGTTAAGGATTTTCTGGTTATAAGGATATAAATAGATGAATAAACACGATCCTGATTACCAATCGGCCCTGTCTGCCTGGCGCGAAGGCAAGGAAACCCGGGCCATTATTACGCCTTTCGCATTCAAAGTAGACGATACCCTCTTGGGCCACCCCCTTGGCAAGCCTTGGCGACGGGCCATGGCCATGGGGGTAGACCTGTTGCTGGTGGCCATGCTGAGCCAGGTTTCAAGCCTGCTTATCGCCTTGGTGGCGGCGGTGGGCACCTGGCAGCTTGCCAAGCGCCACGACCAGGTTATTCACCCCTGGGCCCGGCGCTGGCTGCGTATTTTGGCGGTGCTGGTGGCCTTTGTGGTGGTTATCGTGCTGGCCGATAGTGTCAGCGACCGGGTCAAAGGCCGTAGCAGCAGTGAAGATAACTCGATAGTCACGGTAGGCGCCCTTGGCGCTGTGGGGATGGCTACCGCTTTGTGTAAAGACACCGCTTGCCTTGATAAAAAGGTGCCGGCCCTTAAAAAGGTGCTTGATGCCAATTTCCCCGGCGAGCTTAACTCGCGCCAGGAGCTGGCCGACGAAATCTTTGACGACATGGACTTTCTAACGGCCGAGCAAAAGGCGGCCTACAAAGCGCAGATCATGGACGGCGCTAGAGCGCTCCAGCAGCAGTACAAAGATGAGCTGGCCGACGCCAAGGTTGCCAAAAAAGCCAAGGAGAGCGAAGAGGCCGAAAAACCTAAAAGTTACGGCTACTCGCTGCTGAGCTGGGCCAAGGGCATCATTGCCGACCTTGGCCTCGGGCTCAGCTGGGGCGCGCTCTATTTCACCCTTTTCACCGCCGTGTGGCGCGGCCGCACCCCGGGTAAAAAGCTGCTGGGCTTGAGGGTAGTGCGCCTTAACGGCGAGCCCTTGACCCTCTGGGCTTCCTTTGGCCGCTACGGCGGCTATGGCGCCGGCCTTGCCACTGGCCTGCTGGGGTTTATGCAAGTGCTTTGGGACAACAACCGCCAGTGTATTCAGGATAAAATCGGCGAAACAGTAGTGATTTTGGATACAACGGCGATCCGCTATACTGGGCCGCTATTAGATAACGCCAGTGAGCAGCAAGAGGAAAAGGCGTGAGCGAAATTGTCATCAGCGGCACCGGGCTCTACACCCCGCCCAATGCCATCAGCAACGAAGAGCTGGTCAAAGCCTTTAACCAGTACGTCGACAACTTTAACGAAGAAAACGTCGCCGCCATTGAAGCCGGGCAACTGCAGGGCCTGGCCCATTCCAGCGTGGAATTTATCAATAAGGCCTCCGGCATCAAGAGCCGTTATGTGGTCAGCAAGGACGGTATCCTCGACCCGGAAGTGATGATGCCCCTTATCCCCGAGCGCAGTAACGACCAGCCCTCGGTGATGGTGGAAATGGCCATGCACGCCGCCGACCAGGCCCTTAAAGCCGCCGGCCGTGAGCCAGAGGAAGTGGATCTCATCATCTGCGCCGCCTCCAACACCCAGCGCGCTTATCCTGCGATGTCGGTGGAGCTGCAGCACTTTATCGGTGCCAAGGGCTTTGCCTTTGATATGAACGTGGCTTGCTCTTCTGCCACTTTCGGCATTGCCACCGCCGCCGGTCTTTTGCGCTCTGGCAACGCCAAGGTAGCGCTGGTGGTTAACCCCGAGATTTGCTCCGGGCACCTTAACTTTCGTGACCGCGACAGCCACTTTATTTTCGGCGATGCCTGCACCGCCACCGTGCTTGAGCGCAGCGAAGACGCGGTTAGCGCCGAGCAGTGGGCCGTGGTGGGCGAGAAACTGGTCACCGAGTTCTCCAACAACATCCGCAACAACTTCGGCTTTTTGAACCGCACCGCCCCCGAGCACCAGTTCGACCGCGACAAGCTGTTCGTGCAGGAAGGGCGCAAGGTGTTCAAGGAAGTAGTGCCTATGGTGAGCGACCTTATCAGCGGCGAGCTGGCCCGCCAGGACCTAGCTCCCAACCGGCTCTGGCTGCACCAGGCCAACATCAACATGAACCTGTTTATTGCCCGTAAAGTGCTGGGCCGCGACGCTGACGAAATCGAGGCGCCGGTGATTCTCGACGAATACGCCAACACCTCCAGCGCCGGCTCCATCATCGCCTTTCACAAGCATCGCAGCGATCTGGGCAGTGGCGATGTGGGCATTATCTGCTCCTTCGGCGCCGGCTATTCCGCCGGTTGCATCACGGTCCGGAAAAAATAACCCCGGCCACGCCGTAAAGGGGCCCATCAGGGCCCTTTTTTATGGCCCAATATAACCTTGGCAACATGTCGTACACATTTTGCAAAACAATAAAATACTTGCCCTGTATAAGCAGTCAGGGCCTTCGGCTATAACAGCCGCATTACATATTGTCGGCGCTGGAAAATCAGGGAAGCTTGCATGAAAAGAGTTGCGATTGGGTGCTTATTGCCCTTGGCGGTGTTGGTGGTGGCGATAGCGGGATTCGTCGGTTTGATGATGACCAAGAAGCCGCCCCAAAAAGCCGAAGAAGCACGGGCCCCGGTGATGATCTCGGTGGTCACTGCCAAAGCATCGCCGGTGCACTACCAAATCGAATCTCAAGGTACGGTGCAGCCGAAAACCCAAACCTCCCTGGTGGCGGAAGTGGGGGGCCGGGTGGTGTCGGTCTCTGACCAGTTCCGCTCCGGCTCCATGGTGCAAAAGGGCGAGCTGCTGGCCCAGATTGACCCCGCCGATTACCAAACCGCCCTGAGCGCCGCCGAGGCCGATCTGGCCCAGGCCATTGCCGCCTACGAGCAGGAAAAGGCCCAAGGCCGGGTTGCGGCCCAGGAATGGCGCAGCGTGTCTCCGGATAAAGTCACCGACATCGCGCTGCGTAAACCCCAGCTCGCCAGCGCCGAGGCCTTGGTGCAATCGCAAAAAGCCCGCCTTGAAGAAGCCAAGCGCAACCTGCAACGCACCGAAATTCGCGCCCCTTACGACGGCCTGGTGCGCCAGCGCAATATCGCCCTCGGCCAATACGTTACCCTGGGCACCCAACTTGGCATGATTGACGACACCGCCGTGGCCGAAGTGCGGCTGCCGGTATCTGACGAAGAGCTGTCCTGGCTGGGCCTGAGCGATGGCGACCGTAGCGGCATCACCATTTCCCTTGCCAACACCGTGGCCGGCCAAACCCACCACTGGGACGCCGAACTGGTGCAAGGCTCCGGGGTGCTGGATGCCCAGTCGCGGATGAGCTTTGTTATCGCCGAGGTGCGCGACCCTTACTCGCGGCTCAAGGCCGGTGGCCATTGGCTCAAGTACGGCACCTTTGTCAGCGCCCAGATGCGCTCCGGCAAAGAGCGCCCCTTGATTGTGCTGCCCAAAGAAGCGGTGCGGGGCGATGAAGTGGTGCTGGTCGATAGCGATAACCACATCCGCCGCCTGAAAGTGCAGGTGGACCGCACCGACACTGAAAACGCCTATATCTCCAGCGGCCTGCAAGACGGTGACCGGGTATCTCTAACCTCCCTTAGCAACGTGGTGGACGGCACCCTGGTGGCCATTGCCCCCGAGCCGCCCAAGGCCGAGCATCAAACGCAACTGGCGGTAAGTGAAAAATGAGCGAGAAACAAAAGGGCGTTATTGCCTGGTTTACGCACAACACCGTTGCCGCCAACCTGCTGATGGCGGTGATCATCATCGGCGGCATCATCAGCGCCTTGCTTGTTCGCAAAGAGGTATTCCCGCAGCTGGATCTGCCCTATATCTCCATCCAGGTGCCGTACCCCGGCGCCGCGCCCCAGGAAGTGGAAGAGGGCATCGTGCTCAAGGTGGAAGAGGCCATCGAGAACATCGAGGGCATCAAGGAGGTGAAATCCACCGCCAGTGAGGGCAACGCCTCCATTCAGGTGGAAGTAGAGCCTTCTTACAACACCACCGAGGTGCTCAACGAAATCAAGATTCGCGTTGATGCCATCCCCACCATGCCCGAGCAGGCTGAAAAACCGGTTATCTACGAAATTCGCCCCGAGCAGGAGGTGATCTGGGTACAGGTTTATGGGGATCTCACCGAGCGCGGCTTCAAGGAATACGCCAAGTCCATCGCCGATGACCTCAAAGACTTGCCGGGCATTACCCGCGCCGACGTGCAGGGCTCGCGCAATTATGAGGTGGGCATTGAGGTATCCGAAGACAAGCTGCGCAAATACGGCATGACCCTGGACGAGGTGGCAAGAGCGGTGCGCAACAGCTCGGTGGACATGCCCGGCGGCTCCATCAAATCGGCAACCGGCGATATCCTGCTGCGCGCCAAAGGCAAGGCCTACCGAGGTTACCAGTTCGACAAAATCACCCTTTTGACCCGCAATGACGGCACCCGGGTGCTGGTGAGCGACGTGGCCAAGGTGATTGACGGCTTTGTGGAGCAAGACAGCTTTGCCCGCTTTAACGGCAAACCCGGGGTCTCCATCGGTGTGGTGGCGGTAGGGGACCAAGACGCGCTGAAAATCGCCGAAGCGGTAAAAAAATACGTCGCCGATAAGAAAAAGAACCTGCCGGCCGGGGTGCAGCTCGACTACTGGGGCGACAGCTCCAAGTTCTTGTCTGACCGCCTGGACATGATGCTCAGCAACATGGTGATGGGCGGCATTCTGGTGTTCTTGGTGCTGAGCCTGTTCCTGCAAGTGCGGCTCGCTTTCTGGGTGATGATGGGCATTCCGGTGTGCTTCCTTGGCACCTTGCTGATGATGCACCTGCCGATGTTTGATATCACCATCAACATGATGAGCCTCTTTGGCTTTATTTTGGTGCTGGGCATCGTGGTGGATGACGCCATCGTTATCGGCGAGAGCGTGCACTCGGAAATAGAAGAGCGCGGCGCCGGGGTGGATAACGTGATCCGCGGCGCCCAAAAGGTGGCGGTACCCGCTACCTTCGGGGTGCTGACCACGGTGGCGGCCTTTGCCCCCATGCTGATGGTCACCGGCTTTATGGGCGCCATTTTCGAGGCCATCGGCGTGGTGGTGATCCTCTGTCTGGTGTTCTCCCTGATTGAGTCCAAATTCATTTTGCCAGCGCACCTTAAACATGTGCGCATCAGCCACGGCGAGAGTAAAAATCCACTGGTGCGCCTCAAAGCCCGCTTTAACCGCGGCTTTGACAACATGGTGCTCAATTATTACCGCCCGGCCCTGAATTGGTGCCTGCGCTATCGCTACATCACGGTGTCGGTGTTTATCGCCATGATGATCCTGGTGGCCGGGTTGGTGGCGAGTGGCAACGTACGCTTCGTGTTCTTCCCCAATATCCCGTCGGACTTCGTGCAAGGCCGACTGGAGATGGTGAGTGGCACCGCCTCCACCCAAACCAACCAGACCCTGGAGAAACTCCAAGAGGCCCTGTGGCGGGTGGACGATCGCTTAAAGCGTGAAACCGGCAACCGGGTGGTCAAGCACGTTTACGTGTGGAACCAATCCACCACCGAGGGCCGTTTTGTGGTGGAGCTGACCAGCTCCGAGAGCCGCTCCATCGGCACCTTTAAGCTTGCCGACATGTGGCGTCAGGAGATTGGCCAACTGCCCGGGGTGAAAACCCTGAAGATAAACGCCTCTATCAACGGCGACTCCGGCGGCGGCGCCATTGCCTTTACCATCCGTGGCAAGAACCTTGATGAGCTGAAAGCCGCCACCGGCGAGCTGAAGGCGGCCATGGCCAAGTACGACGGGGTGTTCGATATCGAAGACAGCCTGTCGTCCGGTAATCTTGAGGTGCGCCTTAAAATCAAACCCGCCGCCCAGGCTCTGGGCCTTAGCCTGACCGACCTTGCCCGCCAGGTGCGAGAAGGCTTCTACGGCGCCGAAGTGCAGCGTATTCAGCGTGACGACGAAGAAGTCAAAGTCATGGTGCGCTACCCGCTGGCCGAGCGTGAATCCCTGGCCAACCTGGAGAACATGCGCATTCGTACCAGCGATGGCAGCGAAGTGCCGTTCTCCTATGTGGCCGATGTGGAGCTGGGCGACGGTTACTCGCGGATCTCCCGAGTCGACGGGGTGCGGGCGGTGACGGTCAGCGCCGATGCCGACAAAAACAAGGTGGAGCCGTCCAAGGTCATTGGCGAGCTGATGAAGGACGTGGTGCCGGGCCTCAAGGCCAAGTACCCGGGTATTTCGCTGCGCATGTCCGGCGAAGCCCAGGACGAGGCGGACAACAACACCCAGTTGGCGTTGGGAGCCCTGCTGGCGCTGTTTGTGATTTACGCGCTGCTGGCCATTCCCCTCAACTCCTACCTGCAGCCCTTTATCATCATGTCGGTTATTCCCTTTGGCATCATCGGCGCCATTGTCGGCCACTGGCTGCTTGGCTTGTCGGTGTCGGTATTGTCGCTGTTTGGCATCATTGCGCTGTCGGGGGTGGTGGTGAACGACTCCTTGGTGATGGTGGATTTTGTCAACCAGGCCCGCAAGGAAGGGGTGGCTATTCGCCAGGCGGTGGTGGACTCAGGCATCAAGCGCTTTAGGGCCATTATGCTGACCTCGCTCACCACCTTCCTGGGCCTGGTGCCCATTGTCACCGAGACCAGCCTGCAGGCGCAGATCATCATCCCGATGGCGGTGTCCCTGGCCTTCGGTATCCTCTTTGCCACCGTCATTACCCTGGTGTTGGTGCCGGCCCTCTACCTCATCCTGGAGGACTTTAAAAAGTGGGTCTCTGGGCATCTGCACTGGACCTTCGGCTCGGCCAAGGCCGACGCCGAGCACGGCGGATAACGGTAAAAAGCCCGGCTTAGCCGGGCTTTTTGTTGACACTTTTTTTCTGCATTTTCAATCAGGTTTTGACGTTTCACCCTGTCGTAATCGCCAAAGCCGTGCCATCTTTGTGGTGCTGGATGCACGGCGGCAAAGGAGGGCTGGTGAGCCACGAACGACAAAGCATCTTAAATGGCGTCTTCTACGCCCTTCTCCATCTCGACTCCTTAGAGCCGGTCAAAGCCAACCGCTTTGCCTACAACATCTTCCCCAATTTTAAAGACCGCTACGACGAGGAGCTGCAACAAAAGACCCTCGCTGCCATCCGCTGGGCCCTGGCCCAGGACGATATCGACAGCTGCTGCTCCCTCGAAGACGTTCCCTTTGACGGCGCCTTTAAGCGCGAATACCTCAACATTTTGCTGGGCCACCTGCTGGACGTGCGGGTATCGGCTTAGGCTCGGGCGTATTTTTATCCCATAAAAAAGGGCCTTACGGCCCTTTTTTAGCGTCTTAAAAGGTGTGGTCTAAACCGCTCGACCCACATGGCGGTGGCGCCGCACACCGCTACCGGCATCACGATAAGGTTCAATATCGGCACCATGGCCAGCAGGGTAGCCAGTATGCCGAAGCTAAAACTGGCGCTGCGTTGGTACTTGAGGGCCAGTTTCATGTCCTCAAAGGGAATTTTGTGGTTATCGAAGGGGTAATCGAGGTACTGGATGGCCATCATCCAGGCGGTAAAGAAAAACCACAGCGCCGCGCCCAGGGTCTGGCCCACCACCGGCACTAAAAACAGCAGCAAAAAGCCGATGGCCCGAGGCAGGTAGTATTTGAGCTTGGCCCACTCGCGGCCAAAAAGGCGCGGCATGTCTTTAACGATGTCCAGCATGCCGGTGTCGGGCAGCGGCTCGCCGGTGAGTTTCAGCTCCACCCGCTCGGCCAGCAGGCCGTTAAAGGGCGCCGCTATCCAGTTGGCGATGGCGCTAAAAAGATAGGAAAATACCACCAGCACTGAGAGTATCGCCAGCGGCCAGATAAGGTATTCAAGCCAGTCCAGCCAATGGGGCAGATAGCCCAGCACCCAGTTGACCATGTCTTTGATGCGATAAGTTAGCCAGCTAAAGGCGGCAATAAACAGCACCAGGTTGACCAGCAGCGGAATAAGCACAAAGCGGCGCAGGCCCTTTTCCCGGATGAGGGAAAAACCGCGCATAAGATATTGGGCTCCGGATACGGGATTAGCCACCTTGCTACCTCCTTAACAATCACAACGGCTACGCGTTGCATTCTGCAAAAAGGCCAGTATAAAAAGAGTGAACGCGCCGCGCCTAGCCCGGATTTGTTACAGAAACTGTGGTAGATTGCCGACTGCTTAATTTGCCACACCATAACGAGAGCGCCGGGGACAGATGCGCCTGAAAAGTATCAAGCTGGCAGGATTCAAATCCTTCGTGGACGCCACCAACGTGCCTTTTCCCAAGGCCATGACTGCCGTGGTGGGCCCGAACGGCTGTGGTAAATCCAACATCATTGACGCCGTGCGGTGGGTACTGGGGGAATCCAGTGCCAAAAACTTGCGCGGCGACGCCATGACCGACGTCATCTTCAACGGCTCCTCTGGCCGAAAGCCGGTGTCTCAGGCCAGTGTCGAGCTGGTGTTTGACAACAACGACGGCACCGCCACCGGCCCGGTGGCCCAATACGCTGAGATCGCGGTCAAACGCCTGGTCACCCGCGACGGCCAATCCCAGTACTTCTTGAACGGCAGCCGTTGCCGGCGCCGCGACATCACCGACATCTTCCTTGGCACCGGCCTTGGCCCCCGCTCCTACGCCATTATCGAGCAGGGCATGATCTCCCGGCTTATCGAGTCGCGGCCCCAGGAACTTCGGGTCTTTATCGAAGAAGCGGCCGGTATCTCCAAGTACAAGGAGCGGCGCAAGGAAACCGAAAACCGCATCCGCCACACCCGCGACAACCTCGAGCGCCTAACCGACGTGCGCGAAGAGCTGGGCGCCCAGCTCGACAAATTGCGCCGCCAGGCCGACGCTGCCCGCCGCTACCGCGATTATAAAAAGCAGGAGCGCACCAATAAGGGCCAGTTGGCGGCGCTGCGTTTTCGCCGTTATCAAGACGCCATCACCACCTTAAGCAGCGAAATTCGCCATTTCGAGACCGAGCTGGAGCGCTTTATTGCCCAAAGCCGGGGCGACGAAAAGGCCATGGTCGAACTTAAAGAAGCCCAGCACGATGCCAAGGGCCAGGTAGAGCAGGCCCAGAGCCGCTACTACCGGCTGGGGTCGGAAATCGCCCGCGCCGAGCAAAACCTGGTTAACGCCAAAAGCCGGCGCAGCCAGCTTGATGAACAGCTTTCAAAGCTTCAGCAACGGGCCGAGCAAGCGCGGCTGACCCTCGCCCAAGACGAGGCGCGCCAGAGCGAGGCCGACGACGAGCTAGAGATGCTAAGCCCCGAGCTTGACGAGCTGCGCGAGCAGCTGGCCGAGGTGCGCCTCAATCGCGAGAGCCTCGAAGGGCGCCACCGCGCCCAGCAGCAGGCCCTTGCCCAGCGTTTGCAGCGCCAGGGGCAATTGCAAACCCGGCTGCAGGTACTGGCGACCCGTATCGATAACCTCAAAGCCAATATCAGCCGCGATCAGGCGCGGCTCACCCACTTTACCGGTCACGACAACGAAGCGCTGCTTGAGCTTCGGGAGCAGGGCGAGGCGCTTCGCATCAGCCAGGAAGAGGCGGCTGAGGCCCATGACCTGGCGCGCCAGCAGGCTTTACAGGCAAAAGCGGCCGAGCAGGGCGCCCAGCAACAGCTGCAAGATGGCCAAAATGCCCAGCGCCAGGCCGAGCGAGCCTTGGATGCCCTCAACTCGCGCCTGTCTCAGCTCAGCCAATTGATAGACGCCGCCGGGGGCAAGGAAGAGTTGCCGGCGCTGGCGGCGCTGCCGACCCTGCTCTCTACCCTTCGCATTGACGGCGCCTGGCACCGGGCCGCCGAGCAGGTGCTGGGCACCTGGCTCAGCGCCCGGGTCGGCGACGACGCCCCCTTTTTAGATGCCAGCCAAAGTGCGGCGCTGCTGCGCCCCGGCGCCATGGCAGCCAAAGCTGGCACCCTGGCCCAAGTGGTAACCGCGCCGGTGGCCCTGCCTTGGCTAAACCAAGTGTACCTGGCCGATAGCCGCGAGCAGGCCCTGGCCCGGCGAGGCAGCCTGGGTGAGTATGAATCGGTTATCACCCCGGACGGTTTCTGGCTGGGCCCGGATTTTGTCTCCACCGCCCCAGGGCAAAGCCAGGGGCTGAGTCTGGTGGCAGACCTTGACGCCCTAAGCGCCCAGCAACCGGCCTTGGAAGATGCTCTCGCTGCGGCCAGCGAGCAATTTGACGCAGCCAAGGCGCAGCTCACTCAGCGCCAGCAACAGGCCGAAAACGCGCAGCGCCAGGAGCAATTGGCCCAGCAACAGGCCCAGGATGCGCGCCAGCAGCTGGCCATCTTACAATCAAGGCTGGCCAGCCTTGAAGAGCAAGCCCGGGCCCGAAGCGAAGAGCGAGCCGCCTTGGTGGAGGCCATCGCCGCACAAGAGCTGGAACTTGCCGAGCTTGGCGAAGAGCAGCTGATGCTGATGGAAGACGCCGAGCAAGCCGAGGAGCAGGACACTCCAGAGGATCTGGAGCCGCAGCTGGCGGACGCCAGGGCTCAAGAAGAGCAGCTGCGCGGCCAGGCCCAGCAGCTGCAAATCCGCGTTGAAACCCTTAAATCCCAGCGCCAGGCCTTGGCCGAGTCTTGCCAGCGGGCCGGTATGCAGGTTGAGGAAGTCACCGAACAGCTCGAAGCGCTTTTGGAAGAGCAGCAACTGCTGGAAGAACCCGGCCAGGACCAGCAAAGCCAATTGGAGCTGTGGCTGGCCGAGCACAAGGAAGTGGAAGAGCAGCTTGGTACCCTTAACCAGCGCATGGCCGAGCTTGACGAGCGCATGGCGGTGCTGGAAGAAGGCCAGGCGGCGGCCTTTTCCAAGGTGCAAAGCATGCAGGGCGAGATTGACCGGCGCCGCCTGGAAATAGAAGGCCACAAGGTGCGGGCCGATGGCGCCCGCGAGCAGCTTGATGAGCTGGAGCAGAACATCGACGAGGTGCTGGCGGCCCTTACCGACCAAACCGAAGAGGCTCTGGCCCAGGAGATTGACCGCCTGGTGAACGCCGTGGCCCGCCTTGGCGCCATTAACCTGGCGGCCATTGAGGAGTTCGAGCAGCAGGCCGAGCGCAAACAGTATCTCGATGAACAGGACGCTGACCTCAACGCCGCCCTTGAGACCCTGGAAAACGCCATCCGCAAAATCGACCGGGAGACCCGCGCCAAATTCAAAGACACCTTTGATGTGGTCAATGCCGACTTGCAGCGCCTCTTTCCCAAGGTGTTTGGCGGCGGCAGCGCCTACCTGGAACTGACCGGCGAAGACTTGTTGGATACCGGGGTTACCATCATGGCTCGGCCACCGGGTAAACGAAACGCCACCATTCACCTTCTCTCCGGTGGTGAAAAGGCGCTGACCGCTTTATCATTGGTGTTTGCCATTTTCAGGCTAAATCCAGCACCTTTCTGTATGCTGGACGAAGTGGATGCGCCACTGGACGACGCTAACGTTGAACGATACTGCCGCCTGGTCAGGGAAATGTCAGACAGCGTCCAGTTTATTTACATCAGCCATAACAAAGTCGCTATGGAAATGGCCGACCAGCTCACCGGGGTCACCATGCACGAACCCGGTGTGTCGCGCATCGTCGCCGTGGATATTGAACAAGCCGTCGCACTGGCGGAAGCAGGCTAGAAAAACGAGACAGGAAGCCTAGATGGAAATTTTTTTGCTAATTGCGGGTGTGTTGATCATCGGTGCCATTTTTGCCCACGGCCTTAAAACCATCCGCAGCCAGGGCCAGGCCAAGATGAAGACCAAAGCGGTCAAACCCATCGCCACCCAAAAAGACAAAGACACCTCAGGCTTTGACGACGACGGTATCGGTGAAGTGCGGGTCGTGGCCAAGCGCCGCCATGAGCCCAAGATGGAGCAAATGGACCTCAACCTCTCAAGCGAGGCCAAGGCCGTGCCAGAGGCTGCGGTGGTTGAGGAAGAACAAGCGCCTGCGCCTGCCCCCGCTTTTGAGCCAGAGCCGGTGGCCAAAGCCCCCTCCGCGCAAGTGAGCGAGCCCGAAGCCCCCTTTATGCCGAGCATCCAGGCCGAAGCAGCCCCTGAGCCGGAACTGGCGCCAGAGGCCCCCGAGCCGCAAGATGTGCTGGTACTGCATGTGGTTGCCAAGGAAGACGAGCCGATTGAAGGCGCCGAGCTGCTGCCGCTGCTGCTCACCCTGGGTATGCGCTTTGGCGAGATGGATATCTTCCACCGCCACAAAGAATCCTCTGGCCGTGGCCCGGTGCTCTTTAGCATGGCCAACATGGTCAACCCCGGCACCTTCGATGTGGACAACATGGAGCAATTCAACACCCGCGGGGTGGCGCTGTTTATGACTCTGCCCAACGCCGGCGACGCCATGAAGGCCTTTGCCATGATGCTCTCTGCCGCCCAGAAGATGGCCGAAGAGTTCGGCTGCCAGGTGCTGGACGGTGACCGTAACCTGGTCACCCAGCAGACAGTGCAGCACTACCAGGGCCAAATCCGCGAATTCACCCGGCGCCAGCTCCTTGCAGCGGGCGGCCATTAAAGCCTTTGTCAGCCCGGCCTGTGCCGGGCTTTTTTGTTAGAGCGCCATGAACGACATCCAAAGCCAACTCGACACCCTTCGCCGCGAAATCGACCAGCACAATATCCGCTATTACGTCGACGACGCCCCCAGCATTCCCGATGCTGAATACGACCGGCTGATGCGCGAGCTGCAAGCCATTGAAGCCGCCCACCCCGACCTTATCACCCCCGAATCCCCCACCCAGCGGGTGGGTGCCAAGGCCGCTGCCGCCTTTGGCGAAGTTGCCCACGAAGTGCCGATGCTGTCGCTGGGTAACGCCATGGACGAGGGCGATTTCATCGCCTTTGGTGAGCGGGTCGAAAAAGGCCTGGGCCACAGCCCAGCCTGGTGCTGCGAGCCCAAGCTCGACGGCCTGGCGGTAAGCCTTTTGTATGAAAACGGCGTGCTGGTGCGCGGCGCCACCCGTGGCGATGGCGCCACCGGTGAAGACATCACCCAAAACGTGAAAACCATCCGCGCCATTCCCCTTAAGTTGCAGGGCGAGTATCCCCAGCGCATCGAGGTGCGCGGCGAGGTGTTTATGCCTCGGGCCGGTTTTGACGAGATGAACAAAAAGGCCCTTGAGAGCGGCGACAAACTCTTTGCCAACCCCCGTAACGCCGCCGCCGGCTCCCTGCGCCAGCTCGACTCGCGCATTACCGCCAAAAGGCCGCTGAGCTTTTACGCCTACGGCCTTGGCGTGGTGGAAGGCGGCGAGCTGCCCGCCGGCCAGTATGCGCGCTTAATGTGGCTGCGCGGCCTGGGTTTGCCGGTCAGCAAAGAAGTGACAAGGGTTGAGAGCCTTGAGGCGGTCAAGGCCTACCATGACGCCATTTTGCAAAAACGCGACGCCCTGGATTTCGATATCGACGGCGCCGTTATCAAGGTTGATGGCGTCGCTGACCAGGAAGAGCTGGGCTTTGTAGCCCGCGCCCCGCGCTGGGCCATCGCCTGGAAGTATCCGGCCCAGGAAGAGCTGACCGTGCTTGAAGACGTGGAGTTCCAGGTGGGGCGCACCGGCGCCATCACCCCCGTTGCCAAGCTCAAACCGGTGTTTGTGGGCGGGGTGACCGTCTCCAATGCCACCTTGCATAACGCCGACGAGATAGCTCGTCTGGGCGTCAAAATTGGCGACACGGTGATCGTGCGCCGCGCCGGCGATGTTATTCCGCAGGTGGTGTCGGTGGTGGAGGAGCGCCGTCCGGCAGAGGCTAAAGACATTGCTTTTCCCACCGCTTGCCCGGTGTGCGGCGCCCATGTGGAGCGAGAAACCCTGCGCACCCGCCTTAAAACCAAGGTCATCGAGCGCGAGGGCACCGCTTATCGCTGCTCGGGCAGGCTTACCTGCTCGGCCCAGCTCAAACAGGCCCTTATTCACTTTGCCTCCCGCAAGGCCCTGGATATCGAAGGCCTGGGGGATGTGGTGGTCGAAAAGCTGGTGGATGCCGAGCGTCTGGCAAGCCCGGTGGGTATCTTCGAGCTTAAACGCGAAGATATTTTGGGCCTGGAAGGCTTTGCCGAGCTGTCCACCGACAAGCTGCGCGCCGCCATCCTTCGCAGTAAAGCCACCCCCTTTAATCGGGTGCTCTACGCCCTTGGCATCCCGGAAGTGGGGGAGGAGACTGCCAAGCTTATGGCCGCCACCCTCGGCAATGTGGACAACATCCGTCAGGCCCCCGTTGAGCTTTTAACCTCTATCCCCGATGTGGGCCGGGAAGTCGCCTTTCACATTAGCGAGTTTTTCAACGAGCCCAACAACTGGCAGGTGGTTGAGGGATTGCGCGGCCAGGGCCTTAACCTGGGTGAAGCAGGCGCCAAGGTTAGCCTTGCGCCCATGAGCTTTAGCGAGTTTATCAACAAGCTCGATATCGTCGGCGTCGGCCCTGGCGCTGCGGAAAAGGCGGCCAGCCGCTTTGAAAGCCTCGATGCCCTTATCCAGTGCGCGAAAGACGAGCAAAACCTCTTTAACGCCCTTGGCGGCACCAAGGCGGCAGCTAAAGGGCTGGCAGCCTTCTTTGCCGACAGCGCCAATGCCGAGCGGGCGCGGGATATCGAGGCGCGGCTCCTGGCCCTTGACGTGCACTGGAGCAGCGAGCGCGAAGTGACAGAAGCGGCCGAGCTGCCGCTTTCTGGGCAGACCTTTGTCATCACCGGCACCTTGTCGGTGCTGTCTCGCGACGAAGCCAAGGCCCACTTGGAGGCGCTTGGCGCCAAGGTGGCCGGCTCGGTGTCGAAGAACACCGACGTGCTGGTGGCTGGCGAGAAGGCTGGCTCAAAGCTTGCCAAGGCCGAGAGCCTGGGGGTTGCCACCTGGGACGACCAGGCGTTGATGGCATTTTTGCGCGAACAAGGGGTTATCGATGCTGCATAAGTGGCTGATGCGTTTATTTATTCTGCTTATTCTGGTGCTGCTCTACACCTACGGCATTGCACTGGTGATGTATGGCGTTGGCATCAGCGTGCCCAAGCTTCCTTACCTTAACTGGCTGAGCGATCCGGCCCAGCCCTGGAGCCTGCTGCTGGTGGCGTTGGGGATGCAGCTGCTCTCTGCCCCCACCGGCTTTGCGGTGGCGCGCCTCGAGCAGGAAATGCCGCTGTGGCTGGCCTTTATGATCGCCGTGCCAGCGCCCGGCATGTTGCTCTGGCAAGACTGGCACACCCAGCTCAGCTTTATGGGCTACGCCTTGGAGCCTTTGGTGGAGCTTGCCAGCCTGCCGCTTTGGACCTGGTTCTGGCTGCGCCGGGAGCGCAAAAAGCAGGGCTTTTCTGCCTGAGTAAACGGGTTTTGCCGGCGGCCTTTTATCTCAGATAACGGGCCGATCGGCGAAACCCATTGCCGTTATCGACAAAGCTGACCACTCAGGGGATTGTCTCGGGGGCCGGTGATTTGTTAACTTCAAGCAATCTAACTGCGCCGAGACCCACCACCTTGCCCGTACTACCCCAGTTTCGTTTGGCCCACCTCGACGATGCCGCTGCCATCGCCGATCTGTTGGTGCGTGCCTGGCAGCAGAGCTATCGCCAGTTTCTGCCAGCGGAATTCCTGGAAAAACTCAATGCCGTTGGGCGTTTAGGGCTGGTAGAAAGCCTGCTGCGCCAGCCTTTGAGCCAGACCTGGTTGGTGGAAGATGCCGGCCAGTTGCTGGGGTTTGTCAACACCGGCCGCTCCCGCGACCCGGATGTGTCTCGCCGCACCACCGCCGAGCTGCGCGCTTTGTACCTGGACCCTGAAATGATTGGCGGCGGCCTGGGCTCCAAACTCTTGGACAAAGCCTTGGTGGCCCTTCGTGAGCAGGGGTTTGTGTCGCTGAATTTGTGGGTGCTGGAAAATAACCAGGCCGGCATCAAATTCTGGCTCAAGCACGGTTTTAAAGAAGACGGCTGTCACCGCATTGAAGAGCGCGACGGCACCGAGCTCAAGCAGCTTAGGCTGCACCGGCTACTGAATAAAGCCATCGGCAAACAGTAAATAAAAAAGCGGCCAAGGCCGCTTTTTTCATCCCGCCAACTGGGCCACAAACACCAGCGCCGCCACCGCTAACAGCAGGGCACCTTCGGGGTGCCTTTTTTGTTGGTGGCTCATCACCGCCGGCAGCACCAGCGCCATAAAGGCCAGAGCCAGGGCGGCAAAGCCCAAGGCGCTGATAAAGGCGTTGGGGTAGAACAGCGCCACTGCCAGCGGCGGGGTAAAGGTGAGCAGCGCGGTTTGGCTGCGCCCGGCAAGGGAGCTTTGGCGGTTAAAAAGCGCCGCCAGAAAATCGAACATCCCCACCGCTACCCCAAGGAAAGAGGTGGCCAGGGCCAAGTCGGCAAAAAGGTGAATACATTGGCTGAGCCAGCCTTGCTGCTGGTGGGTAAGGGCCCCTATCAGCACCTCGAGCTTGCCGTCGGTGGCGGCCAGGGCCTCTGGGGTGAGGCTACCCAGCACCACCGCCTGCCAGATAAGGTAAAGCGCCAGCGGCAGCAGCGTGCCCCAGGTGATGGCAAGGCGCAGCTTTTGGCGGTCCTTTTCCAGGTAGTTAACCAAGGTGGGTAAGGAGCCGTGGTAGCCAAAGGCGGTATAGATAATGGGCAGCGCCGCCAGGGGCATGACGCCGCCCTGGCTAAGGCTGGCGCCGTCGATGCTTGGCATCAGCCCGGCGATAACCAGCGCCAGCGCCACCATTTTCAGGCTAAACAGCAACCGGTTGGAAATATCCACCACCTGGGTGGAGAACATCACCAACAGCCCAACCACCAGCGAGGCAAAAAGCGCCGCTAAGCCCTGACCAAAGCCAAGGCTAGCGCCAATCAAACTGGCGCTGCCGGACACATAAGCGGCCATCAGCGCGTAATAGAGCATGCCCATGGCCAGCGCCACCAATACCCGCCCCATAGGGCCAAAGGCTTTACGGCCCAGGGCGTCGAGAGAAGCGGGGCCATCTAAAGCAATGCAGTGGTCAATCATCATCCAGGCGGCCTTGACGGCCAGCAGCGCAAAGATCACCAGCAGCAGGCTGCTTAAGGCAAAACCCAGTTTGGCGGTAGCAAGGGGCAGGGCAAGCATGCCGGCACCGATGGTGGTACCGGCCACGATAAGGGCTGAACCCAGGGTTTTGTTCATCCGAACCTCGAGGGCGGGCATGGCGCGGCGCTTGTAAGGGGCTTGTTAAAAGGCCGGGCTTCGTTGTTAGAATGGTGCTCACACTAAAAGACCCAAACAGTGGGGTCAAGCATGGCCAACAGTCCGGTTATCAACATTCAGAAACTGACGTACCGCAGCCACAGCCATGGCGACGAGTATTTCGCCAGGGTGGCCTCGGTGGCACAAGCCATTGGCGCCAAGGAGCTGGGATTTCGGGTGGTACGGGTTCAGCCGGGCAAAAAAGCCTGGCCGCGCCATGCCCATCTTAACAACGAGGAGATGTTCTTTATCCTCGAAGGCAGTGGCACCCTGCTGATGGGTGAGCACAGCCACCCGGTGCAGGCCGGGGATTTTATCTCCTGCCCGGCAGGGCCGGATAACGCCCACCAGCTGGTTAACTCCGGCCTCAAAGAGCTGGTGTACCTGGCGGTCTCCACCATGAAACAGCCCGATGTGATGCTCTATCCCGATTCCGGTAAATACGGGGTGGTAGCGGGCTGCGCGCCGGGCGGAGACAGCAAGGAGCGCAGCTTTGCCATTTTTGGGCGCAGCAACCAAGGCCTTAACTATTGGGACGGCGAATGAATAAATCGGTACTGCTACTCGTTACCTTGTTGGCGGCTCTGCCGGCCTGGGCCCAGTTTGATGGGTTGGCGCCGGCCCTTGCCAAGCTTAAGGCCGCCACCCTTGCTCAGGATGCTCAAACCCTGGTGGCCATGACCCACCCCAAGGCCGTTGCTGCCCAAGGGGGCGAAGAGGCCGCGCTTATCAATGCCCAGGAGAGTTTTTTAAACCTCGAGCGGCGCGGCCTTAAGCAAAGCGCCTTGACCCTCGATACCCCCACCCAGTTTTACCCCACCAAGGATGACTGGGTGGCCTTTGTACCCACCCACAGCCGTTTGCAGAGCAAAAACCAGGTGGTGAGCGAAGACGGCTACCTTATTGCCATTCGCCCCAAACAAGACGGTAGCGCCTGGCATTTTATCGACGGCGCCGGGGTTGAGGTGCCGCAGCAGATCTTCGATTACTTCCCGGGATTGCCGCCAGACATTTCCATTCCCAAAAAAAGCAGTAAGATCCGCCTCATCACGCCCTGGACTCCGAGTAAGAAGTAATGAAAACCATCCAATGGCAAGGTCAATGGCAGCAGCACCAAATCGAGGTGCAGGTGCTGCCGAGGTTGTTGCTGACCGAAGTGAGATTGCTGATTGACGGCGAAGAGCGGGACAAATCCCTGCTGTTTCGCACCTTAAAGCCCCATCAGCTGTGCGCCCTGGCCATCCCCAAGGCCGCCATGGGCCTGGTGGAAGTGAGCTTTGACGGCACCACCCTGGCGGTATCGGCCAACGGTGAGGTGCTGACCGAGCAGGCTCCGCTGTCGAGCCCAGAGCCCAAGGCCCTGGCAGAGAAAAACGCGCTGTTTAACGGCCTTGGCATCTTTGCCATCGCCAGCCTGTTTTTGCTGATTTTCAACGTCTTTGCCCAAGGCTTTCCGTTTCAGGTGATGCCGTCGTTCAACCCGCCTTTGGTGCTGGGGCTGGTGATGGCGCTTTACTACTACGCCGACACCAAAAAACGCATCAGCTTTCGCCAGTCATTAAAAAAGGCGCCTTAAGGCGCCTTTTTCATCAGGGCAGGCTCGGCGTGTTCTCAGCAAAATACTCGTGAGAATCGGCGTTCTGAATGGCCTGCGACGGGCTCGACAGGGCCAGGGACTTGGCGCCTGACTGGCCGTAGACGATATCGTCGGTACCGGCCACCACATTGAAGTGGCTCAGCTCGTGGACAATGGTGCCGGCCTTGGAGTCGGTGCCGTTGGTGGGCGCTGACCAAAAGGCGTTACACAGGTAAATGGTGTAGGGCTGGTTGGCATACACGTAGGCGTAGGCGCTGTCGTTACAGGCGCAGTTGAACACCAGCGGCTTGGTGCTGGCAGCATTGGCGATAGCCGAGAAGTGGCTGGTCACGGTGCTGTAGCGGCTGCTGCTGTAGGTGCCAAACCAGGTTTTATAGCGGGTTGAGCCGCTGGGGTTGCTGTTGCCTTGCAGGTAAGCCAGGGCGGCGTTACTGATGGACTGAGCCGCGCTCACCGCATTGTTGATGCTCGATTTCTCGCTGTTGGTACAGCTGCCTTGGTAACCGATGCTGCTGATGCCGATATCCGCCACCTTGGGCTGCTCAATGGCAATGCCGTTGTCTTCAACCCCATCGACCCAGAAGCTGATGCTGGCCGAGCGCAGCACGTCGGGGCGCGCCAGCAGGGTTTGCTTGAGCGACGGGGTGTCGGCCCCGGCCTGTTCGACCTCATAGCTCACCGCATAGGTGCCGGCTTCGCTCATGTCATAAAAGGCGGACAAGTCCAACTGTTGGCTAAGGCTCTGGCCTGCCTTGATGGTCACATAGTCTTTGGCGGTGGGGGCCGGGCGCTTGTAGTGGCGGCCGATGTACTCCACCGCTTTGCCGTCACGGGTCACGGTAAAGAGGTTGTCGGCAAGGGCGCCGTCTTCTGCGGTAAACCAGCGCAGGATTTTTACGTCCTTCTTGCCGGTGTTGGTAAAGCTGACGGTCAGCTCAGTGGGGCTGGCATCAGTGCTGGCCAGGGCATCGGCGGCTTTCAGGCCCACTTGCAGATCGGCAGCCTGGGCCAGGCTGCACACACCGCTCAAAAGCGTTGCCGAGATAAGGGCGGTTTTCTTCATGTTGTGTCCTCCATTGCATATTGTCAGCGCCTTCATGGCGCCGGTTATTGTTGCCTCCTTACCTTGATTGAGTTGACCATTGGTTAAAAGATGTCTTTTTGTGGTGTTGTTTTTGCCGATGGAGCCGCACAAAAGAAGCCGATATACTGCTGCGATTGTCTGCCTTTTTGCATCGACCATGAGCAGTAAGCCCGCGACCACCATTCATAAAACCCGCACCGCTTTTGTCCTGGACAGCCTGCGCGACGCCATTTTGTCCGGCGAGCTCAAGGCCGGTGAGCCGCTGCGCCAAAATCTCATCGCCGAGAGCCTGAATGTCAGCCGTATTCCGGTGCGCGAGGCCATGATGCAGCTGGAGGCCGAAGGCCTTATCGACTTCGAGGCCCACAAGGGCGCGCGGGTAACGCCCTTGTCGGTGGAGCAGGCCGAGGAATTGTTTGATATCCGGCTACTGATTGAGCCGGATCTGCTGGCGCGCTCCATTCCCCACCTCAGCGCCCTTGATTTGCACCAGTCCCAGGGCTTTTTGCTGCAAATGGATGCCGCCCTTAAGGAAGACTCCATCCAAAACTGGGCCGGCCTTAACCGACAGTTTCACCTGAGCCTGTACGTGGGCGCCAACCGGCCACGGACCCTGGAGCTGATCCAAAACCTCAATCTCCATGCCGACCGCTACGTGCGCCTGCACCTGATGCTGGACGGCGGTGTCCAGCGGGCTGAGGGCGAACACGAAGCGCTGCTGGCCTGTTGCCGCGAGCAACGCATCGACGACGCGGTGGAGCGCCTTAGCCACCATATCCGCGATGCCAAGCAGGACGTGCTGAACATGATCCACGCCAACCGCCATGGTTGAGCCGGTATTTCACCCCGGGCAGTTGGACGCCAAAGGCCTCTTTAAACTGCCAAGGGCCCTTTGGATCTTGCTGTTCTGGCTGCTGCGCTACCCCATTATCTGGCTGGGCTCGTTGATGGGCGGCGCCAGTGGTGGCGCCTTTTTAGAGTGGCTGATGCCCGATTTCAGCCAAGCCTGGCCGCAATTGTTGCCGGCCATCCCGGCGCTGCTGTGCCTGTGGCTGAACGGCCTGCGGCAAGTGGACAGCAAAGACGGCTTTTGGTGGGCCTGGCGCCAGCAGGGCTGGCTGCTAAAAGTGGCGATGCTGGCCGATCTTGGCCTGGTAGTGTTTGACATCAGCCAGGGCCATGGCGATTACAACCCCTGGCAGGCCATCCAACTGGCGGTAAGCAGCTGGGGCCTAGTGTATCTCCTGAGCTCGCGCTACCTGCCACACCTGTGGCGCGACCGCCCGCAAAGCTGAGCATGCTGTCGAGCAACCTGCATATGGTGCTGCACTTTCTGGTGCCGCTGGTGGTGGCACTGGTGTTTTGGCGAGCCCAGTGGAAGAAGGCGCTGCTGGTGATGTGGGCCACCATGCTGGTGGATGCCGACCATCTGCTGGCCACCCCGGTGTTTGACCCACTGCGCTGCTCCATCGGTTTTCACCCGCTTCATCAACCCTGGGCCATTGCCCTTTATCTGGTATTGGCGCTGCTACCCAAAACCCGCTGGGTGGGGGTAGGGCTGCTTATTCACATGGCCCTCGATGGCCTGGATTGCCTTAAATTGATTTAAAAATAAAAAGTATGCTGGTATTACCAGAGCCGTTTTTGTTTAAAAAGAATTCATTCTTTCAATTTTTAAGCAATTGAACCGGTTTTGGTTTTTTATAAACGGACTTTTACAATAAGCGTTCTTTATCAGTTAATTGTTTATAGCTATTATCCCCGCCTTAAACAATTTCCCTAATTGCCGATACAGGCAAAGGCGAATTGTTCTTCTGCCACCCTACATTTCACTCCCGAGCCGGGCGCCGGCCACCCCAGGTGGTCGCGGATAAGGTGCCAAAGCGCCAAGCCAAGCCGGAGCGCAACAAGACGATCAGCGGTTTCAATACCTGCCGGCACAGGCGGCTGCCCGATGCGGTGACAAGCAATGTCACTTTCGGGCAACGCTCGCCATGGCGTTTCGATTAAAAAATCCGGTATTTACGTCAACGTAAAAGGCGGGTTTGTTTTACCGAGGATTGTCGTCTTAACTTATATTTCTAGGTGTCGCGCTTTACGCCTTCATTAATGGTTGGTTATATGAAAAGCAACGAGTCCAATTCCAGTTTACTGGTAACGTTAACGGTAATCTTTGCCGCACTTACCGGGCTGTATTTATTTGCCGGGGGCATCTGGCTTATCGCCATCGGTGGTTCCTGGTATTACCTTATTGCCGGTATCTTGATGCTGGCAGTGACGGTGCTGCTGAAAAAACGCAGGGCTGCCGCCCTGCTGCTTTATGCCGTGCTGCTGCTGGGCACCATGATCTGGGGCCTGGCGGAAGTCGGCTCCGACTTCTGGGCCCTGACGCCACGCTGCGACGTGCTGGTGTTCTTCGGCATCTGGCTGATGCTGCCGGTTATCTGGCGCAAACTCACCACGCCGTCAAAGCTGGCCTACCCGGCCCTTGGCTCGGCGCTGGTGATTAGCGGCGTTATCCTGGCCTACGCCGTGTTCAACGACCCGCAGGAAATCAACGGCGAGCTGCCTACCGCAGCCAGCGGCCCGGTGGTTGACACCGAGGTTGCCGACGGCGACTGGAGCGCTTACGGGCGCACCCAGGAAGGCCAGCGTTACTCGCCCCTTAAGCAGATCAACGCCGACAACGTGCACGAGCTTAAGCAAGCCTGGGTGTTTCGCACCGGCGACATGAAGCGCGCCAGCGACCCGGGTGAAATAACCGACGAAGTAACCCCGCTCAAAGTGGGTAACACCCTGTACCTGTGTACCCCGCACCAGATGCTGTTTGCCCTGGATGCGGCCACCGGCCAGAAAAAATGGGTGTTCGATCCTAAGCTCAAGACCGACCCGTCCTTCCAGCACGTAACCTGCCGCGGCGTGTCTTATCATGCCTTTGCTGCCGATGACGCCCGCCTCAAGGGCGGCGCTTGCAGCCGGCGCATTTACCTGCCGGTTAACGATGGCCACCTCTATGCCGTGAATGCCGACACCGGCGCCCTTTGCGATGATTTTGCCGACAAAGGCGTGCTGGATCTGCAAGACCGTCAGCCGGTGCAAACCTCCGGCATGTACGAGCCGACTTCGCCGCCCATCGTGACCGACCAGACCATCGTCGTGGCTGGCGCCGTCACCGACAACTTCTCTACCCGCGAGCCCTCCGGCGTTATCCGCGGCTTTGACATTGTCACCGGGGCTTTGAAGTGGGCCTTTGACCCGGGCGCCAAAGATCCCAATAAGATCCCAGGCGAGGGTGAGCACTACACCTTCAACTCCCCCAACTCCTGGGCGCCCTCTGCCTACGATAAAAAGCTGGATCTGGTCTATATCCCTACCGGGGTCACTACCCCCGATATCTGGGGCGGTAACCGCACCCCTGAGCAGGAGCGTTACGCCAGCGCCATTTTGGCCCTCAATGCCACCACCGGTAAGCTGGCCTGGTCTTATCAGACCGTGCACCATGACCTGTGGGACATGGACATTCCGTCCCAGCCGACCCTGGCCGACATCAAAGACAAAGACGGTAACGTCGTGCCCGTGGTGTATGCCCCGGCCAAAACAGGCAACATCTTTGTGCTGGACCGCCGTAACGGCAAGCTGGTGGTACCGGCTCCGGAGAAAGCGGTGCCCCAGGGCGCTGCCAAAGGCGACTACGTCTCCCCAACCCAGCCTTTTTCTGACTTGAGCTTCAGGCCCAAAGAGAATATGAGCGGCGCCGACATGTGGGGCGCCACCATGTACGACCAGCTGGTGTGCCGGGTTATCTTCCACAAGCTGCGTTATGACGGCATCTTCACCCCGCCTTCCGAGCAGGGCACCTTGGTGTTCCCCGGTAACCTCGGCATGTTCGAGTGGGGCGGTATCTCGGTTGACCAAAGCCGTCAGGTGGCCATTGCCAACCCCATGGCGCTGCCTTTTGTGTCTCGCCTGATGCCCCGTGGCCCGGGTAACCCCATGGAGCCCGAGCCGGGTGCCAAAGGCACTGGCACTGAGTCGGGTATCCAGCCGCAATACGGCGTGCCTTATGGCGTGACCCTCAACGCCTTCTTGTCACCTTTTGGCCTGCCTTGTAAGCAGCCGGCCTGGGGCTATTTGACCGGTGTTGACCTTAAAACCAACAAGGTGGTGTGGAAAAAACGCCTGGGCACGGTGCGTGACAGCTCGCCGCTGCCTTTGCCGTTCCGCATGGGTATGCCGATGCTGGGTGGCCCCATCAGCACCGCCGGTAACCTCATCTTTATCGGCGCCACTGCCGATAACTACCTGCGCGCCTTTAACATGACCAACGGCGAGCAACTGTGGCAGGCGCGCCTGCCGGCCGGTGGCCAGGCTACCCCCATGACCTATTCGGTCAATGGCAAGCAATACGTGGTGATTGCGGCCGGTGGCCACGGCTCCTTCGGCACCAAGCTGGGCGACTACATCGTGGCCTACGCCTTGCCCGATAAATAAGGCATTCGCCTGTTAAAAAACGCCCCAGATGGGGCGTTTTTTTATGGCTGCAAAAAAGGGCTGAAACGCTCTCTTACAGCCAAAAGGCTGTTAACCGGTGGCAATGTCCTTATGCTAATGAGGCCTCAATATGAGTGAGGGCGGTAAAGGCCGGGGAAGCTGCCTTTACTGGGAAACTTGACTCACTCCCGTTGCTGGCACAGCCTGTCTGCTATGCAGCTGGCCGTCGCCAACGAGCTCGGCCTTATAAGTCACTTTTTCAAGGACAATAACGGATGAAATTATCACTGCTGAGCCGCTACGCCTTCTTTGGCGGCTGCATTCTTATTACCCTTCTGGTTATTCCCTTTCTGTCCCAGCATCCGGGGCTGTGGGCGCTGTTTATCCTGACCGGCCTGTTGACCCTGGTGGGCATTCACGACCTTCGCCAGGAGCGCCATTCGGTGTGCCGTAACTACCCGGTGCTGGGCCATATCCGCTACCTGGTGGAGTTTATCCGCCCGGAAATTCGCCAATACCTGCTGGAAGGGGACGACGAAAAGCTGCCCTTTTCACGGGCCCAGCGCTCCTTGGTGTATGCCCGCGCCAAGAACGAAGGAGGCGAGAAGGCCTTTGGCACCCTGGTGGATGTCTACAAGCCGGGCTTTGAATTTATCGGCCACTCCATGCGGCCACTGCCGGTCAAAGACCCCATCGAATTTCGGGTGCAGGTGGGCGGGCCCCAGTGCCGCCAGCCTTACTCGGCCTCTATCTTCAATATCTCTGCCATGAGTTTTGGGGCGCTGTCGGCCAATGCCATTCGCGCGCTCAATAAAGGCGCCCGGATGGGCAACTTTGCCCACGACACCGGCGAGGGCAGCATCAGCCCCTATCACCGCGAATTTGGCGGCGACCTTATCTGGGAGCTGGGTAGCGGCTATTTTGGTTGCCGTAACGATCAGGGCGGCTTTGACCCAAACAAGTTTGAAAGCCAGGCCCAGGACCCCCAGGTCAAGATGATTGAAATCAAGCTCAGCCAGGGCGCCAAGCCGGGCCATGGCGGCATCTTGCCCAAGCACAAGATCACCGCCGAAATCGCTACCACCCGTGGCGTGCCCATGGACCGCGACTGCGTGTCACCCTCCAGCCACAGCGCCTTTTCCAACCCTACCGAGCTGATGCACTTTATCGCCCAGCTACGTGAGCTGTCGGGAGGCAAACCGGTGGGCTTTAAGCTGTGCCTCGGCCACCCCTGGGAGTTTATGGGCATCGCCAAAGCCATGCTGGAAACGCAAATCCTGCCCGACTTTATCGTTATCGACGGTAAAGAAGGGGGCACCGGCGCCGCGCCGAGGGAATTTTCTGACAACATCGGCCTACCGCTTCGCGAAGGTTTGCTGTTTGTTCACAACACCTTGGTGGGCATTAACTTGCGGGACAAAATCAAGCTGGGGGCCTCGGGCAAGATTGTTTCGGCCTTTGATATTGCCAGCATCATGGCCATCGGCGCCGATTGGGTAAATGCCGCCCGCGGCTTTATGTTCGCCATCGGTTGTATTCAGTCCCAGTCTTGCCATACCAACAAGTGCCCCACCGGGGTAGCGACCCAGGATGCTCTGCGCCAACAGGCGCTGGTGGTGCCGGATAAAGCGCAGCGGGTTTATAACTTTCACCGCAATACCCTGCACACCCTGGCCGAAATGCTGGCCGCCGCCGGCATCGACTGCCCCGGTGACATCGGCCCTCACCACCTGGTGCGCCGTACCAGCACCACCGAGGTGCGTTTGTTCTCGCAGATCCACGTCTTTCTCAAACCCGGCGAGTTGCTGGATGAGAGCTTTGAAGGGGAGTTTTATTCGAGGATGTGGAAAATGGCCCGGGCTGACAGCTTCGATGCCTGCAATATCGACGTGCTGCCCTCGGCCCGCGCCGTGCGCGGCAAGATGGCGCTCTAGCTCTAAGAGCAGCGCAATAAAAAGCCCGGCATCTGCCGGGCTTTTTGTTGGGGTTTATCCCTTAGTGCTTGAGCTTGTAGGCCACCACGTAGTCGCCGATGGTGGTACCGATGGAGCCGTGGCCCCCGGCAACCTGCACCACCATTTGCTCGCCTTTGCTGTTGACGTAGGTCATGGGGGTGGCCTGACCGCCGGCGGGCAGGCGGGCCTGCCACAGCACCTTGCCGGAAGTCAGGTCGTAGGCGCGGATGTAATCATCCACCGCCGCCGACATAAACACCACGCCTCCGGCTGTAATAACCGGGCCGCCGATGCCGGGCACGCCCATCTTGATGGGCAAGGGCAGGGGGGTCATATCGTGGATGGTACCGTTCTTGTGCTGCCACACTTTTTTACCGGTGCTCAGATCCACCCCTGCCACATAGCCCCAGGGAGGCTGCTGGCAGGGCACACCAAGGGGCGACAAGAACGGCTTCATATCAACCGCATAAGGGCCGCCTTCGTTGGCGTTAAGGCCATGTTCCCCTTGGTTGGCCGGGCCCAGGTCGGAACCGTCTTTTTTCACCAGGGTGGAGGTAAAGGCCAGATACAGCGGCATGCCGAACATCACCTGGCGTTTTGGGTCTACCGCCACGCTGCCCCAGTTGAAGACCCCAAAGTTACCGGGGAAGACAATGGTGCCCTTGGTAGAGGGGGCCGTGTACTGCCCTTGGTAGTTGAGGGTTTTAAACTCGATGCGGCACCACAGCTGGTCCAGCGGGCTGGCGCCCCACATGTCGGACTCTTTAAGACTCGGCGGCTTGAAGTTAAGCGCCGAGCTCGGCTGGGTGGGCGAGGTGTGGTCGCCTGGAATATCGGTGCCCTGGGGCGCCGGCTCTTCGGTGATGGGGAAGATGGGCTGGCCGGTGGCCCGGTTTAGCACATAAACGTCCCCTTGCTTGGTGGGTACCACCAGCGCCGGCTCCAGGCCATTTTGGGTTTGCAGATCCAGCAATACCGGTTGGGCAGGAGTGTCCATGTCCCAAAGGTCGTGGTGAATAAACTGCTGCACCCAGGCAGGCTTACCAGTGTCGAGGTTCAGCGCCAGCACTGAAGTGGCGTATTTCTCCTCGGCGGGACTTCGATACATGCCCAGTTGGTCCGGGGTACGGTTACCCATGGGGAAGTAGGCCAGGCCCAGTTTCTCGTCGGCACTGGCCACAGACCAGCTGTTGGGGGAGCTGGGGGTGTAGACCTCGCCGGCGCCCAGAGGGGCGGTTTGGTCCGGGTTACCGGAGTCGAAATTCCACAGCAATTGGCCGGTGCGGGCGTCAAAGGCGCGGATCACCCCGGAGGGAGAGTTGACCGCGTAGTTGTCGTTTACCGAGCCTGCGACAATCACCTTACCCTTTGCTACCAGCGGCGGCGAGGTGGAGTAGTAATAGCCGTGCTGCTTAAAGGGCATGTGCTGGGTGAGATCCAGCACGCCGTTGTCGGCAAAGTTCTGGCAGCGAGCGCCGGTTGCCGGGTCCAGGGCGATGAGCTTGGCATCAGAAGTCGGTAAGAACAGCTCGGCATCGCAGGCGATTGGCGCCAGCGACTCGGACGGCGCGTCCATCACCTTGGCCACCGGCAATTGGCCAGAGGTGCTGGGCAGATAGGATACGCCGCGGCAGGTTTGGTGCTGGCGCTGCAAGTCAGGCTCAATGGCCGCCTTGTATTGCCACACCTTTTTGCCAGAGTCGGCGTCCAGGGCCACTAACCAGTTATGGGGCGTACACAGGTAAAGGGTGTTGCCCAGCTTAAGAGGGGTTGCCTCGTAAGTGGTTTCGCCCACATCCCCGGGGCCTTTTTTATCGCCCGTCTGGTATTGCCAGGCAAGCTCAAGGTTGTTGACGTTAGCGGGGGTAATTTGGTCCAGGGGCGAGTAGCGCTGGCCCATGTTGCTACGGCCATAGGCTTGCCAGCCGTCAGCGGGGGCGTCGCCAAGATTGGGTGCTGCGACCTTGATTTCGGTGCTGAGCTCGCCGTCAATCTTGTGTTTGTCCACCAAGGTAGAGGCGAGGGTGCCAACCACTAACACGGCCCAAACCGGCAGCAGTACCTTGACGCCGCCTTTGTTGCTTTTGGTCGCGAGCAGCAGCGGAATGGCCAGGATCAGGAACAGGCCCATGCGGGTGGCAAGGGGCCACCAGTCGTAACCTGATTCCCACAATGCCCAAACGGCAGTTGCCACCAGGAATGCGGCATAGAGCAGGCGGGCGGAGGTGCGGCGGTTTTTGGTGAGGGCGCCCACCACCAGCAGTACTAGGCCGGTGACGGCGTAGTACCAACTGCCACCCAGGGCTATCAGCCAGACACCGCCTACCAGCAGCGCCAGGCCGAGCAGAAGAAAGATAAGAGAAAACACAATCATAATACAATAATCCTTTATTTAAGGCGTGGTAAAGTTACCACATGTCTGCCCTTGATTTCAGGGATAACTGCATTAATACAGCCTAGGCTTTTTGCAGAAAAATAAAAGTGTGGCAATAAGTTACGTTCATGTGCATACACTTTTGCAGCGACTGCAAGAACCATGTGGTAGGGCGTTGTACGTTTCTTGATTGTCAAAAGATGGCTGGCTACGAATAAAGTGAAAGCCATGGCGGCCTTGGCGGCGAAGGCTGGCAGTGGGACAATAACGGCCTTAGCAAGAGGAGCAAAATGATGGCCACAGCCAGCGCATATCACATTCTGGTGAAAACCCAGCAAGAGGCCGAGAAGCTGCTTGAGCAGCTGAAAAAAGGGGCCGACTTTAACAAACTGGCCAAGCAGCATTCCCTGTGCCCCTCCAAGCGCCGGGGCGGCGATTTAGGGGAGTTTCGCAAGGGCGATATGGTCAAAGCCTTTGACGATGTGGTCTTTAAAAAACCGCTTTTTGAAGTGCATGGCCCGGTGAAAACCAAGTTTGGCTGGCATCTCATCAAAACGGTGTACCGCTCCACCGATATCAAATAAAAAAGGCCGCAGATGCGGCCTTTTTTACAGCGGGCTACCGCTTACCTGAAGTAGCGCCGCACCATGGGCCGGGAGCGTAATGTGCCGGGTATCCGCAGCCAGTGCCTGATGCGCCCAAAGGTCGCGAAGGGTCGCCAATTGGCTTAAACCGGCGTCTTTGGCGCTAAATTCGACGCTCTGGGGGGTATCGGTGCGGTTAAAGAGCGCCAGGGCAACGGCGCCGCCAGCAAGGGGTTTGGCCCAAATCTCAGCGCCGTTAACCTTTCGCACCGCCTGGCCTTGAATGCCGTTGGGATCTTGGTCGATGGCGATCACCTCGGGGTTTTCCAGCAGGCTGGCGGTTTGCTGGTCCATGGTGCGAAGGTCGTGGCCCATTAATAGCGGCGCCGCCGACATGGCCCAGAGGGTCATATGGGTGCGGTATTCCTCAACACTCATGCCACCGTTGCCCACTTCCAGCATGTCTGGGTCGTTCCAGCCGCCGGGGCCGGCATGTTGGGGGCTGCCGTTGCCATCAAAGCCGAGCTTGGCCATGACCTGATACTTATCTTCAATGTCACCTGTGGTGCGCCACAGGTGGCCACCGACGTTCCTCCCCCAACTGCCCACATCGCCGCGGCCGTATTCGCAAAGGCTATAGACGATGGCGCGGCCGGTGGCGCGTAGCGCCTGACCCATCTCCTGGTAGCTGGCGCGGATCTGCTCGGCGTTTTGATAGAAGGCTTCGCCCGAGCAGAGATCGTATTTCAAATAATCAATGCCCCAGGCGGCGTAGGTGGCGGCGTCTTGCTGAATATGGCCATAGCTGCCCTCGTAACCGGCGCAGGTCTTGGGGCCGGGTGAGCTGTAGATCCCCAGCTTCAGGCCCTTGCTGTGCACGTAATCGGCCAGGGCTTTCATATCGGGAAAGCGAGGGTTGGGCTGGATCTGGCCATCGGCGCCGCGCTGGCCTTGCCAGCCGTCGTCAATATTGATGTAGCGATACCCGGCGTCGCGAAGGCCGGAGCTGACCATGGCATCGGCAATTTCGCGCACCGTTTTATCGTCGATATGATCGGCAAACTTGTTCCAGCTGCTCCAGCCCATGGGCGGCGTTTGGGCAAGGCCGTCAGGGGAAAGCTCGGCATAAGGGGGCAGGGTGGTTAGATGAAAGCGGCGCTTTTCGGCGTCGGCTTGGCTGCCGCGCACCGCATCGTTGTCGAGCTTGCCATACCAGACCTCGCCAGTGACATGGAGCTTGTCGCCATCAAGGCGAGCCGTCCAGGTTCTAACCGGTACCCGGGCATTGCCGTTGAATATGCCAAAGGTGGCTACCCCGTCTTTCACTGTCAGGTCCTTCATCGGCATGGGGCCGTACCAGTCGGTGGTCATGGTGCCGGTGTAGCCGTCTCCCTGGGCCTTTATCTCTATCATCCGCACCCCAGGGAAGTCCTGAACCTCTTTACCAAACAGCCACACTCCAGCCAGCGGGCTGGCCTGCTGGCTTTGGCAAGCAGACAGCGCCAAGGCCGCTAGCAGGCTGACAGCTGCCATAGGGAAGTAACGCTTTACCATCGCCGATTCCTTTTTGTATACGGTATATTAAATACCATTAGCATGAATGACAGAGCGTTCACAAGCGGCAAGGGTCGGGAGAGGGTGGCTTTCAATAGGGTGGGTGATACCGGGTTGGCGCTGTTACCCCCGGTGCTTGTATTGGCGGGAGGAGCTGCACCTTGGTCATCGTAATAAAGCAAAAAGCTACCCGAAGGTGGCTTTTCAATAGGGTGGGTGACACCAGGTTGGACCTGTTACCTCCGGTTCTTGTATCAGCGGGAGGTGCTTCACCTTGGCAATCAAAGTCCGATAAGCAAAAAGCCACCCGAAGGTGGCTTTTCAATGTGGTGGGTGATACCGGGCTTGGACCTGTTACCCCCGGTTCTTGTATCGGTGGGAGGTGCTTCACCTTGGCAATCAAAGTCCGATAAGCAAAAGCCACCCGAAGGTGGCTTTTCAATATGGTGGGTGATACCGGGTTCGAACCAGTGACCCCCTCCTTGTAAGGGAGGTGCTCTCCCAGCTGAGCTAATCACCCTAAATCTGTAGTGGCGTCCTGGGAAGCATGACGACACGTTGTATATGGTGGTGATACCAGGTTTAAGCCTGTATCCCCGGTTCTTGTATCAGCGGGAGGTGCTCTCGCAGAAGGCAAAAACCAATTTATATGGTGGGTGATACCGGGTTCGAACCAGTGACCCCCTCCTTGTAAGGGAGGTGCTCTCCCAGCTGAGCTAATCACCCTAAATCTGTAGTGGCGCCCTGGGAAGAGTGACGACACGTTGTAGGTTACCGAACTTATTTCGCTAACCGATTTATATGGTGGGTGATACCGGGTTCGAACCAGTGACCCCCTCCTTGTAAGGGAGGTGCTCTCCCAGCTGAGCTAATCACCCTAAATCTGTAGTGGCGTCCTGGGAAGCATGACGACACGTTGTATATGGTGGTGATACCAGGTTTTAGCCTGTTATCCCCGGTTCTTGTATCAGCGGGAGGTGCTCTCGCAGAAGGCAAAAACCAATTTATATGGTGGGTGATACCGGGTTCGAACCAGTGACCCCCTCCTTGTAAGGGAGGTGCTCTCCCAGCTGAGCTAATCACCCTAAATCTGTAGTGGCGTCCTGGGAAGCATGACGGCACGTTTTAATTTGGCTGGCAGGTTCCTCAAGAGGAATATGGTGGGTGATACCGGGTTCGAACCAGTGACCCCCTCCTTGTAAGGGAGGTGCTCTCCCAGCTGAGCTAATCACCCCTGCCATGTGGAGCGGTATTATAGGGAGGGCTTTTTCACTGTCAACCCAATTCACCGCAACCCCGCTTGAATGCTGAATTTTTCAGCGCCTTGGGTGTTTGGGTCCCTTGGTTGCGGTGCTAGAATAAGCCCCTTGTCCCGCTCCGGCCTTTCAACAGATAAGTGTGTCCATGAAAGTCAAAACTCGCTTTGCTCCCAGTCCTACTGGTTTCCTTCACGTTGGCGGCGCTCGCACCGCTCTGTATTCCTGGCTGTTCTCCCGCCATCACCATGGCGAGTTTGTGCTGCGTATTGAAGACACCGATCTGGAACGCTCCACTCCGCAAGCCATTGAAGCCATCATGGATGGCATGAACTGGCTGGATCTGAAATGGGACGAAGGCCCTTACTACCAAACCAAACGTTTTGACCGTTACCGCGATGTCATCGCGCAGATGTTCGAAGCCGGCACTGCTTATAAATGCTATTGCTCCATCGAGCGCCTCGACGCCATGCGTGAAGAGCAAATGGCCAAGGGCGAGAAGCCCCGTTATGACGGCAAATGCCGCCATGACCACAGCGAGCATGGCAGCGACGAGCCGTTCGTTATCCGTTTTAAAAACCCCGAAGACGGCAGCGTTATCTTTGATGACCAAATCCGCGGCCCCATCGAGATTGGCAACAAAGAACTGGACGACCTCATCATCCAGCGCACCGACGGCAGCCCTACCTACAACTTCTGTGTGGTGGTAGACGACTGGGACATGGGCATCACCCACGTGGTGCGCGGTGAAGACCACATCAACAACACGCCGCGCCAAATCAACATCCTCAAAGCCCTGGGCGCGCCGGTGCCGGTGTATGCCCACGTGTCGATGATTTTGGGCGACGACGGTAAAAAGCTCTCTAAGCGCCATGGCGCCGTGTCGGTCATGCAATACCGTGACGACGGTTACCTGCCGCAGGCACTTTTGAATTACCTGGTGCGTTTGGGGTGGTCCCATGGCGACCAAGAAGTGTTCAGCATCCAGGAGATGGTCGAGCTCTTTACCCTCGAAGCGGTCAACAAAGCCGCCAGTGCCTTTAACACCGAAAAGCTCAACTGGCTGAACAACCACTACATTCGTACCCTGCCAGCCGCGGAAGTGGCCAAGTTCCTTGAGTGGCACATGGCTGACCAAGCCATCGACACCAGCAATGGCCCAAGCCTTGAAGCCGTGATTGCCGTGCTGGGCGAGCGGGTCAATACCCTCAAAGAACTGGCTGCCCAAAGCCGCTACTTCTTTGAAGACTTCAGCGAGTTTGAAGAAGGCGCCGCCAAGAAACACCTGCGCCCCGTGGCCAAAGAGCCGCTGGAGCTGGTGAAGGTAAAGCTGGCTGCGCTGACCGATTGGACAGTTGAAGCCATCCACGAAGCTATCCAAGGTACCGCCGACGAATTGGGTGTGGGTATGGGTAAAGTGGGTATGCCGCTGCGCGTTGCCATCACCGGCGCCGGCCAGTCTCCGTCTTTGGATGTGACCGCGCACCTTATCGGTAAAACCCGCTGCCTGGCCCGCCTGGACCAAGCCGTTGATTTTATCGCCAAACGCGCAGCCGACTGACAAAAGCGTGTTGACAGGAAAATAGGGGCTGCATAGAATGCGCCTCGCACTGAAGGGGAGCACGCCTCCCCTAGCATTGGGGCTATAGCTCAGCTGGGAGAGCGCTTGCATGGCATGCAAGAGGTCGGCGGTTCGATCCCGCCTAGCTCCACCAAATTCAGGAAATAGGCGGTTTTCGGCGTTGCCGGAAAAGAGGTCGGCGGCAAAGGTTGCCCCGTTCGCTCCCGCCTAGCTCCACCAAACACCGATTGCGGCTTCATAGCGGCAATCAGCTCTGAAAAGAGTGACAATTCGGCCTGCACCAGCAAAGCAGGTTGATACAGGGTTTTGGGGTTATAGCTCAGCTGGGAGAGCGCTTGCATGGCATGCAAGAGGTCGGCGGTTCGATCCCGCCTAGCTCCACCAAATAAATCATCGATGTCCTAGCATCGGTGTGAGGTAAAAGCGGCTAAACCGCTCGACTTTGACCAGCAAAGTCAGCCTTACAAAAATCGGTGCAAAGCAGCGCTTTGCAAAACCTGATTTTTGTCCCCTTCGTCTAGAGGCCTAGGACACCGCCCTTTCACGGCGGTAACAGGGGTTCGAATCCCCTAGGGGACGCCAATTTAGAACTGAGGTGACGCTTACCAGAAGCGTTTCCTAGGGGTGAGAAGCCCTGCAGTTCGACTAAAACGCAACGCGTTTTAGAACAGCCGAAAGGCTGGCCCGAAGGGAGAATCACCGAAGGTGATTCGTAATCCCCTAGGGGACGCCAATTTGGGGTTATAGCTCAGCTGGGAGAGCGCTTGCATGGCATGCAAGAGGTCGGCGGTTCGATCCCGCCTAGCTCCACCAATTAGGAACAAAGCGGATTTCGGTTATGCCGGAAAAGAGGTCGGCGGCAAAGGTTGCCCCGTTCGATCCCGCCTAGCTCCACCAAATAAATCATCGATGTCCTAGCATCGGTGTGAGGCAAAAGCGGATAAGCCGCTCGACTTTGACCAGCAAAGTCAGCCTTACAAAAATCGGTGCAAAGCAGCGCTTTGCAAAACCTGATTTTTGTCCCCTTCGTCTAGAGGCCTAGGACACCGCCCTTTCACGGCGGTAACAGGGGTTCGAATCCCCTAGGGGACGCCACAATTTGGGGTTATAGCTCAGCTGGGAGAGCGCTTGCATGGCATGCAAGAGGTCGGCGGTTCGATCCCGCCTAGCTCCACCAAATTGAAGGCCACTCGTAAGAGTGGCCTTTTTCTTTTTCAGGTTCAGAACGGCAGAGTCACTGCCGTGCAACCAGTGTCTCTATAAAGAACTGCGGTATAAGCCGTCCCTGGCGCCGCCTGCCGGCTCGGCCGTCCTGGCCTTGCGTAAAGCTGTGCCCAAAGCGGTGCTTCGGGCTTCGAGCTTTACCCAGCCTGGCTCCACTAAAACCAAGGGCCACTCGAAAGAGCGGCCTTTTTCTTTATCTGCGTTGTGGTTAGGCGGCACTTTGCTGCCAGCATCCTTTCGATGTCTGCATCATAAACCGTCCATGGCGGGTATTTGCGGCTCGCACGTCCTGTGCTCCTGTAAAGCGGTGCTTCGAGCTTTAAGATTTACGCCGCGCTTTTATTGATCTGCTTTATGGAGAAAACCCTGCTCGGGCAATAGGATAGAAGTGACATAACAATCAAGCAGCAAGGGTGGGCGCTATGGAAGCATTCTGGGTTTCATTTGGCATTTTCTGCTTTGGCATCGCCATGCTGGGGTTTGGCTTTAACAACCGGGCCCAAAACTCCGGTGTGTTGATGATGTGGATAGGTACCCTCGCCATCCTTGGCTTGATTTGCTATCGCATCTTTGTGGCTATCGGTTAGCGAAGGGCTGGGCTCACATCCTGCCACACCGCTTCCATGATCAGCGGCTGGGCCTTGGCGGTGGGGTGAATGCCGTCGGCCTGGATCATGCCGTTATCAAGGGCGATATCCTTGCCGAAAAAGGGCAGCCAGGTGGCGCCAGTGGTGTCGGCAACGGTTTTAAAGGTGGCCTTAAAGCGGTCGAGGTAACGGGGGCCGTAATTGGGAGGCAGCCAAATCTCCATCACCATCACCTTGGCACCGGCCTGCTGGCTGAGCCTGACCATCTTTTCGAGGTTTTCTTGCATGGTGGCGATGGGGTAGCCGCGCAGGCCGTCATTGCCGCCCAGCTCAATCAGCACCAGCGCCGGCTTTTGTTCCTTGAGGATGGCTGGCAGTCTTCTTAAGCCGCCGGCGGTGGTTTCGCCGCTGATGCTGGCATTGACCACCTGCCAGCCATCGGCTTGGTCTTTTACCTTGTCAGACAGTAGCTTAACCCAGGTTTGGTCGGTTTTAAGGCCATAACCGGCGCTCAGGGAATCGCCCATGATAAGCAGCGTCTTGCCCCAGCCAAGGGGGCTGACAATCAGCAGCAATAACAGCAGTTTGCGCATGGAGGTTTCCTTTATCAGTGGGTGGTGCCGGCGCTGGTGTGAAGCTCATCGCCTCCGGCCAGCAGGGCATCAATCAGCACCTTCAGGGCCGTTATCTGCTCGGCAAGGGCCATGGCTGGGGCATGGCCGTTACGCTCTGCCTGCTCCGGTAAAAAGGGGATATGGACAAACCCTACCGAAGGCCTGGAGGGAAGGCTTTGTGCCAGGTGGCAAGCGCCGAAGAATACATGGTTGCACACATAGGTGCCGGCACTGAACGATACCTGGGCCTCGATTTGCTTTTCCTTCAGGGCCGCTGTCAGGCGTTTAACCGGCAACGAGGCAAAGTAGGCGTTGGGCGCCCCTTCGATAACGGCACTATCCACCGGCTGGGCCCCGGCGTTGTCGGGAATGCGGGCGTCGTTGAGGTTAATGGCGACCTTTTCAAGGCTAATGCCGCTTCGCCCACCGGCCTGGCCCACCGAGAGGATAACCTCTGGCTCCAGCGCCCTTGCCACATCTCCCAGCACCTCCAGGCTTTTATCAAACACGCAGGGCAGCATCAGGCTCACCACCGCGTCGCGGTAGCCCGCCAGGGCCTTTACCGCCTCCCAGGAGGGGTTGATAGGCTCGCCCCCGAAGGGCTCGAAGCCGGTCAGCAATATCTTCATAGCAACCACCATAACAGCAGGATATTGGCCCCCAGCAGCATCAGGCCGGTGGGCAACTGGGCTTTTATCACCCCATGCCGGTCGTCCAGTTCCAGCAAGGCGGCGGGCACCAGATTGAAGTTGGCGGCCATGGGCGTCATCAGGGTACCGCAGTAGCCGCTGAACATGCCGATGGCCGCCATCACGGCCGGGTTGCCGTGGTAATCGTTGATAAGAAAGGGGATACCGACACCGGCTGTTATCACTGGGAAGGCGGCAAAGGCGTTCCCCATGATCATGGTAAACACTGCCATGCCAATGGCGTAGGCGGCGATGGCCCAAAACTCGACGCCCTTGGGTAGCACCTCGCCCACCAGGCTTGCCACGCTGTCTCCGACACCGGCCTTGGCAAACAAAATGCCCAAGGTGGCCAACATCTGCGGTAACAGCAATGCCCAGCCGATGGCGTCTACCAGGCGGCTGTTTTCTTTGAGCCCTTGTAGAGGCGACTCGCGGGTGAGATGGCAGGCAAGGGCAAAGGCGATAACGCAGGCGATACCGAGGCTCACCAGGGTGGCGTTGCCCGACACCCAGTCAAAGCCCTGCTCCTTTAGCCAGGGAAAGGCGAGGCTGCCAGTCAGAGTGATAGCGGGAATACAAAGGGCCGGCCAGAACAGACGGCTGCCAAGGCGCAGCGCCCCTTGCTCACGGGCCTTGGTGTCAGGCTCTTGATGGGCCTTGGGTTTAACAAGGTTCAGCCCCCCCAATAGCCCCATCAGCAGCACCAGGGCGCCGCACAGCACTGGCGGCAGCCAGTCGCCCAGTAAAAACAGCAGCCCGTACACTCCCCAAAACAGGCTTGAGGCCAAGCGCCTGGGGTGGCTGTTATCCAGCGCCGTTAATACGGCGTTACCCAACAGCAAAACCCCGGCCAGGGCGTAGAAAAAACTGATGCTCACCGCGGCCTCCGCAGCCGGCCTTTGGCCAGTTGTCTGTCAAGGTAGAGTACCCGGCTGCCATGGATTAACAGCGCGCAAAGGGCGGTGGGAATACCCCAAAAAGCGATATGCAGCGGCTCCACGTCAATGCCGTTTTCGGTGAGAAAGCTGTGCATCAGCATCACCGCGCCAAAGGCCACGAAGATGTCTTCGCCGAAAAAGAGGCCAACGTTGTCGGTAGCGGCGGCCATGGCGCGAAGCCTTTGCTGCTCTTCATGGCTCAACGGGCCAAAGGCCTTGCCCGCTGCTCCTTCGGCCATGGGCGCCAGCAAGGGGCGCACCATCTGTGGGTGGCCGCCAAGGCTGGTAAGGCCGAGGGCGGCGGTGACTTCCCGGGCCAGCAGGTACAGCGCCAGCAGGCGCCCGGCGGAGATGCGCTGAAAGCGGCCAATCCAGTTGCCGGCTTGCTCGCGCAGGCCGTTACGCTCCAAAAGACCGATAACGGCCAGCGGCAGCACCAAAATCAGGCTCAAGGTGCGAGTGTGGGTAAAACCTTCGCCCAGATAGCGCAGAATTTGGGTAAAGGGCAGGGCGGCGGCAAGGCCGGTTGCCACCCCGGCCAGGGTCACCACCAGCAGCGGATTGGCGCGAAGGGCAAAGCCGACAACGACCACCAATACCCCCAACAATGGCCAGTAGGAAACGGCGTCCATCAAGGGGCCTCGATATCAATGCCAAGGGCGCCAAGGCGCTGATTAAGGCGCTTGGCAAGGCTCAGGGCATGGGCGTTGTCCCCATGCAGGCATAGGGTCTGAGCGGCAAGGGCAATAGGCTGGCCGTTAGCGGCAATAACTTCACCGCGCTGCACCATGGCCAGCACCTGGGCTTGCACCTCGTCGTCGTCACTCAATACCGCCCCCGGCTGGCTGCGGGGCATCAGGCTGCCATCACTTAAATAGCGCCTATCGGCAAAGACTTCGGATACGCTTTCAAGCCCGGCGTTTTGGGCTGCTTGTAGCGACAGGCTGCCCGCCAGGCCATAGAGCTTGAGTTTCGGGTCGAGGGCTTTGACGGCTTTGGCGATGGCGCCGGCCAGGTCTGCGTCTTTGGCGGCCTGGTTATAGAGGGCGCCGTGGGGTTTGACGTGGTGCAATGTGCCGCCTCTGGCCTCCACCAGGGCTTTGATGGCGCCGCATTGGTAGAGCACCAGGTCGAACACCGCATCAGGGCTCAGCGCCATAGGGGTGCGGCCAAAATTGGCTTTATCGTCAAAGCTGGGGTGAGCGCCGATGGCAACGTTGTGCTCCAGAGCTAAGTCGATGGTGCGGGCGCTAAGGGCTACATCGCCGGCATGAAAGCCACAGCTGATGTTGGCCGAGCTCACCAGCGCCATCAGCTCCCGGTCAAAGGGCGCGCCTTCGCCAAGATCGGCATTAAAATCAATTCGCTGCAACGTACTGCTCCACATGCTTAAGGTAATCGCAGTGCTGCTGCCAGGCCTGGCGCGCCTCGTCCTGGGTGGTGGGGATAAAGCTTATTTGCCGCCCCGGGCCCAGTTGCCCCATCTGCCACAGATCGCTCGCCACGATCACCCCAAATACCGGGTAACCGCCAGTGGCCTGGGCATCGACCCCAAGGATAATGGGCTGGCCATTGGCCGGCACCTGCACCGTGCCCGGCACCACCCCGTGGGAGGGCAGCTCGTCCCCCACCAGCCGGTGCAGGCTGGGGCCAGCCAGGCGATAGCCCATGCGGTTGGCATCGGCAGTGATTTTCCAGTCGGTGTGCCAGAAAATGCCCTGGGCCAGTTTGTCGAAGGTTTGAAACTCCGGCCCTGGCAGCACCCTAAGGCGCCCGGTCTCCGGCACCCTCACATAAAGCGGGCCGTTAAAGTCACCAGCGGGTTGCCAATCAAGCTCTTCGCCGGTGGCAAGGGGCTTATTGAACCCCGAGCCCAAGTCCACGCTGGCAGAGCCCAGTACCTTGGGCGCCGCTATCTCGCCGCTCAGGGCCAGATAGGCGCGAAAGCCGTGCTTGGGTTGGCGAAAATGCAGAATTTGCCCGGGCTCGACCTTAAAACGCCAACCCGGGGTAATGGGCTCGCCGTTAAAGCTGGCGCCAAGGTCGGCACCGGTCAGCGCTACCCAACCGGCTTTTTTAAAGCGCAGCTGGGTCTGGCCGAAGGTGATTTCGATTGCCGGGGCGTCGGCCGGCTTTTTCAGTAGCAGGTTGGCTACCGCCAGGGCCAAAGGGTCCATGGCGCCACCGGCTGGTACCCCCTGGCTGCGATAACCCGGGCGGCCGCCGTCTTGGAGGCTGGCCATGATGCCGCCTTTGAGCACTTCAATCACGGCTCACCTCAAACTGAATTTGGTCGCCGGGCTGCAGCAGGGCCGGGGGCGTTTGGCTGATGTCAAAAAGCGGCGAGTCGGTGTAGCCGATGATCTGCCAGCCGCCCGGGCTTTGGCGCGGGTAGATGCCGGTTTGCTGGCCGGCAATGGCCACGGCCCCGGCCGGTACCTGAAGCCGTGGCTCGGCGCGCCTTGGCATGGCCAGGCGTTTATCCATGCCGGTCAGATAGGCAAAGCCCGGCATAAAACCGACAAAGGCCACCTCGTAAACCACCTGGCTGTGGCGGGCGATGACTTTGTCTTCGGTAAGACCGGTGTATTCGGCAACTTGGTGCAGATCTGGGCCCTTGTAGCGCACCGGGATGCGGTGCAATTTGCCCACGTTGGCCGCTTCCGGCCGTTCTTGCCACAGCGCCAGCGCTTTTTTGGCCAGGGGCGCCATGGGGCAGGCCGGGCTTTCGAGTAATAAGGTGAGGTTGCCCATGCCAGGCACGGTTTCGCTTACCCCTTGGCAAGCCGCCAATTGTTTGGCCAACCAGTGCAACTGGCGCTGGGCCTGGGTGTCGCACTGATCCAGGGTCAGCACCAGCGCCCTGTCTCCCAGGGCAGACCAGGTTAAATTCATAAAGATCCCCCAAATGTCATGGCCTTAAGCTATCCGGTCTGCGGCCAAATTGCATCTTAACTGCGACTAATGGCTAACAGCCGCTGCCCGCTTGGCGGCAACGGCAAAGGCAGGTAAGGTCAAACAGATGCTGCCCCACAGGATGCCCCCATGAGTAATGCCGTAATTGAAGTGCGCCAGTTGGCCAAGTCCGTTGTCAGTGCCGACGGCTCCGCCCTTGAGATCTTGAGCGGCGTTGAGCTTAGGGTCGAGGCAGGCCAGACGCTTGCCATCATGGGCGCCTCCGGCTCCGGTAAATCTACGCTGCTTGGGCTCTTGGCGGGGTTGGACCAGCCGAGCATTGGCTCGGTGAGCCTCTCGGGTAAAGACATGGCCAAGCTCAGTGAAGATGAGCTTGCCGCCCTTCGCGCCAGTGAGCTGGGGTTTGTGTTCCAGCAGTTTTTGCTTATTCCAAGCCTGACCGCCCTTGAAAACGTCATGATGCCCGCCGAGCTCAAAGGCGACCGCGACGCCCGCGCCAGGGCCAGCGAGCTGTTAGAAAGGGTGGGGCTGGGTAAACGGCTGGGGCATTTCCCGGCGCAGCTTTCCGGCGGCGAGCAGCAGCGGGTGGCCATTGCCCGCGCCTTTATCACCAACCCGGCGCTGCTTTTTGCCGACGAGCCCACCGGCAACCTCGACACCCACACCGGCGAGCACGTGGCAGACCTGTTGTTTGCCCTTAACCGCGATTTTGGCACCACCCTCATTCTGGTAACCCACGACCCGGTGCTGGCCCGGCGCTGCCAACGGGTGCTGAGCCTCAAAGACGGCCGCCTGGAGGTGCAGGATGATGCGGCCTGAGCTGATTGGCCGCTTTTTCTGGCGGGAGCTGAAGCGGGCCGATGTGCTGATCATGTTGTTTGCCATCTTGCTGGCGGTGGCATCGGTGGTGTCGCTGGCAAGGTTTTCCGAGGTGCTGAGCCAGGCCTTTAACCGCAAGGGCTCAAGCTTTTTGGCGGCCGACTTGGTGCTGCGTTACAGCCAGCCGTTACCTAAGGCCCTTAGCGCCAAAGTAGAGCAAAGCGGTCTTACCCAAAGCCGCCAGACCCGCTTTTCCACCATGCTTATTCACGATGACGCCATGCAGCTAGGCGCCGTTTATGCCGTCGACAACCACTACCCGCTACGAGGCGAGGTGAAAGTGGCCGACAGCCTCACCGGGGCGACGCAGATGGCAAGGGGCGGCCCGGCTCCCGGCGCCATTTGGCTTGACCCACGGCTGGCCCAGGCCCTTGGGGTCAAACGGGGCGATAGCATCGAGGTGGGCTATGCGAGCCTCAAACTGACCCGCTTTTTGATTGAGGCGCCAGACGTGGGCCTTAACGTCTTTGCCGCCGCGCCGCCGGCGCTGATGAACCAGGCAGACCTTGCCGCGACCCGCATTATCCAGCCGGGCTCCAGGGTCAGCTGGCGCTGGCTCTTTACCGGCTCTCCCAAGGCCCTTAAAGACTTTGAAGCGAGCTTTGACGGCGAGCTGCCTCCCAGCGCCGAATTTACCGATATCAGCCGGGCCAACTCGCCCATCAGCGTGGCCCTGAAACGGGCCGATCGGTTCTTGCTGCTCTCAAGCCTGATGGGGGTGTTGTTGGCGGCGGTGGCCATCGGTGTGGCGGCGCGGCGTTTTTGCGACTCGCATATCGACACCGTGGCCCTTATCAAGGCCCTGGGGGGCTCGCGCCGCCAAGTGGTAGCGCTTTTTGCCGGCCAACTGCTGCTGGTGCTGGGCACCGGCTCGCTGCTGGGCCTGGGGGTGGGCCTTGGCCTTGTAAAAGTGCTTATCGCCCAATACGGCGAAATGCTGCCCAAAGAGCTGCCGCCCGCCACCTGGGAGCCGCTTTGGCTGGGGCTGGCGGTGGGCAGCATCTGCACCCTGGCGTTTGCCGCCTGGCCGCTTTGGCGCCTGTTAAAGGTGCCGCCCATCCATGTGTGGCGCGAAGGGGCCGGCCAGCAAGGGCAGGGCCGGGGCCATTATCTGCTGGTTTTAGTGGCGCTCTTTGCGGCGGTGGGGCTGTTCACCCGTGACCTCAAACTCACCCTGGCGGTGGCGGCCGGGGTTGGGGTAGCGGTGGTGGCGGTGGCGATAGTCAGCATGGTGCTTTTAAAACTGCTGGGCCGCACCCGGCATCTGGGCGGCGCCTGGCGCCTGGCGGTGGCGGGCCTTGAGCGGCGCCGGGGCGCCACCTTGGTGCAGCTGGGTAGCTTTACCCTGGCGCTGATGCTGATGATATTGGTGCAGCTTATCAAGACCGACTTATTAGCCGATTGGCAAAAAAGCCTGCCAGAAGACGCTCCCAACTACTTTGTGGTGAACGTGGCGCCCCAGGAAGTGCAAGATGTTGAAAGCTTTCTTGGCCAGTACGGCACCCAATCGTCCGATCTCTACCCCGTGGTGCGGGCACGTTTGGTGGCCATCAACGGCGAAGAAACAAGCGAGCCCGGCGCCGAGGGCGACGACAACGCCCGTGGCGGCCGGGTGGGTATCGACCGGGAACTCAACCTCACCTGGCGCCAGAGCCTGCCACCCCAAAATACCCTCATCGAGGGCAAGTGGTGGCCCGAAGATGACGCCCAGGGTGAGGTATCGGTGGAGTCTGGGGTGGCCAAGCGCCTTAACCTCAAACTCGGCGACAGCGTCACCTTTCGGCTGGGGGCCGACAATTTCTCGGCCAAGGTCACCAGTATCCGCAAGGTGGACTGGCAGTCCATGCAGCCTAACTTTTTCATGATCTTCAGCCCGGCGGTGCTTAAGGACTTCCCGGCTAGTTATATTGCCAGCTTCCACTTGGACAGCCAGTACCGGCCGCAGCTTGCCGAGCTGCTGCGCGGCCATCCCACCCTGACCCTGATTGACGTGGATGCCATTCTTAGCCAGATCCGAAGCCTTATCGGCCAGGTGGCGCTGGCGCTACAATTTGTCTGGGTGCTGGTGGTGGCGGCATCGTTGTTGGTATTGCTGGCGGCGGTGCAGGCGAGCCTGGATGAGCGGCGCCGCGACCTTGGCGTGCTGCGCACCCTTGGCGCCTCGGATAAAACCCTGTTTCGCGCTTTGGGAATAGAGTTCTTGCTGCTCGGGGCCCTGGCTGGGCTGATGGCGGGGCTGACCAGCCAGCTCAGCCTTTATCTGCTGCAAACCCAGGTGCTGGAGCTACCGGTGAACCTGCATTGGCTACTGGCGGTATCGGCCCTGGTGGGCGGCGCTATCGGCGTGGCGCTGCCAGCCCTGTTGCGGCTCTGGCCGCTCCTTAGGCGCACGCCGCTTCGGCTTATTCGAAGCTAACGGCCTACCAGCAGCAGCTCTTCCATGGCCAGCAGGATGCGCTCAACCGGCAGGTCGGGCATTTCTTCGCGAAGGCCGGCAACAATCCGCGCTGCCGGTTTGGGCACCTTGGCCAGCTCCAACAAGCGCCGGGCCACTATGCCCGACACGAAGATGGAGGCTTTGGCTGGGCTTTGGGCGCTGGAAACAATAGTGCCGGGGCTTAAGGAAGGCTGAGTGGTGCGAAAGCGCCAGAAATCGGCGCCGGCCCAGCGCTGCTCGGCCTGATAAAGCTGGCCGTGGCTGCGAAGGTAATGGCTAAACTCCCGGGCCAGGCTGTCGTGATAGGCGCATAAGAATTTCTCTGACCCTCCCAAGCTTTCCACCACCGCCCTGGCGGCCTGCACCCCGGTGCAAAGGGCATGGCTAAGGCCGCTTTCAGCCACTGGATCGTGGGCGGCGGCGGCGTCACCGGCCGCCACTATGGGAGCGTCCATGGCCGGGCGCAGCAGCGCCGAAAAGGCCGGTTTGGCCCGAGGCGTGGGCAGTATCGGCGGGCGCTCTACCTGCGCTGCGATATGGCGGCTTTGGGCCAGCAGGGCAAACCAGCCCTGAGGGGAGGCGAGCCGATGCTTTCTCACCAGCTCCATGTCACTCATCAAGGACACCACGGTGCGTCCGTCACTTTGGGGCACCGCGCTCCACCAGCCCCACTCATTGCTCTCCACCCGCGCTGTGTCATCAGCGTCAGGGTGTTTGGGCAGCCAGTTGGAGAGGCTTAGCAGATTGTCGTAGCGCACCCTGTTGGCGCCGGCCAGTAGCGACCAAGGCGAGGTGCGCCCGGCAGCGTCTATCAGGTAGCGACAAGCGATGGCGCTGTCGCGGTTGTCCTTGTCCGTTACCTGCAATTGCCAGCCATTGGTGGTGCGATGGGCCTGGCGCAACTGGCTGCGGGTCGAGACCTGGCCACCACTTGCCTTGACCTGCTCTGCCATCAGCAAATCAAAGGCCCGCCGGTTGATATGCCAGCTGTGGCCGAGCTGGCCAAAATGCGGCGCGTCGTCATCGAGCCAAGGGTGGCCCCAGGCGCTTTGCTGGCCCCAAAGGCTCAAGGGCTGTTGCTGGCAAAGGGGCTCCCACACTCCCAGGTATTGCAGCAGATCGCAGATGCCGGCTGAAATGGCTTCGGCCACCTTTTCTTGCTGGTAATCACCCCGCTCCAGCACCAGTACCGACAGCGCCTGCTGCTTAAGTAAGGTCAGGGCCGCTGCCGTGCCGGCCGGGCCGCCGCCAATCACCACCACATCAAAATAGGCGGCAGGCTCCAAGGGCAAGGCAGCGTTCATCATGGCCGCCCCCTAAGGGGGGCAAAAAAGGTCACGAGTGGGGGTAAAACGCGGGTGGTACTTGGGGCCATGAGTGCCGTTCCCTGACGCTGCAAAATTGCCGTGATACATCCTGTATGGCTTTGAGTGTTGTTGGCATTTTGCCAATAAGCAACAAAAAAACGCCTTATTTTACCTACTTAGCATTTATACCCCTTGGGGTATATTGATCTTTCCATTCTCTCTTAATACCCTTGGGGGTATAAGGAGGTGTGCCATGTCTTTACCTGTTTCAGCTTGTCATCTGTATCAAGACGGCCTGTTCTGCGCTGGTCAGCCCTCGGCCGAGGAGCTGGCGCTGTGCGCCGAGCAGGGCGTTAAAACCGTTATCAACCTGACCTTGGCTAGCGAGCAGTCCTTTGACGAGCAACGCGTGGCGACGGGTCTTGGCCTGGGCTATCACCATCTGCCTATCGCCGGCCCCAAGGATATGAACGCCGACAATTGCCAGGCGCTTCGGGCCTTGCTGGCCGAAGCGCCCAAGCCGGTGCTGCTGCACTGCGGCACTGCCAATAGGGCGGGGGGTATGTTGGCGGCCATGGCCTATCACTGCGAAGGGGAGTCCTTGGACAGCGCCCTGGCCCAGGGGCGCCGAGGCGGCCTGACCATGCTCGAAGGCGCGGTGCGCCAGGCCCTTTGTGGAGGTGAATGATGAACATCGACAAACTGGTGCTGCGTTTTGCCGGTGCCATGGTGCTGGTAAGCCTGCTGCTGGCCTGGCTGGTCAGTCCCTATTGGCTGTGGCTAACCGCCTTTGTGGGGGCCAATCTGCTACAAGCGTCCTTTACCGGCTTCTGCCCCTTGGCCATGGTGCTTAAAAAGCTCGGGGTCAAGGCCGGGCAGGCCTTTTAAGGAGCCACCATGCTGCGCTACCTGTTGCTGCTGGCCATGGCGTTGCCGGCCTTTGCCCAGACCCAAACCCTGACGCTGACCGAGCAGCCTTTGCCGGAGCTGCTGCAATTGCAGGGGCTGGTAGAAGCGCGTAACAGCGCCACCGTCTCGGCCCAGACCTCGGGCCGGGTTGCCGAGGTGCGGGTGGACGTGGGCGACACCGTGGTGGCTGGCGACGTTATTGTCCGCATCAACAGCATCGAGCAGTCTCAGGCTTTCGACAGAGCCAATGCCAACCTGGCGGCAAGCCTTGCCACCCAGGTGCAGGCCGAGCGCGATTGGCAGCGCGTCAGTAGCCTTGTTGCCCGCAAGCTGCTGCCCAAGGCCGACCTTGACCGTGCCCGCAGCGCTCGCGACAACGCCGATGCTGCGGTAAAAGCCGCTAAAGCGGCGGCGGCCACCGCCAGCGAGCAGCTCTCTTATACCGCCATCCGCGCGCCTTACGGCGGTGTGGTCAGTGCCCGGCTGGTGGAGCCAGGAGAGCTGGTGCAGCCGGGTACAGCGCTGATGAGCGGCTTTGATCCCACTACTTTACGGGTGCATGTGGAGCTGCCCCAGCAACTGGCGGCGAGCGCCCGCCAATTTGGCTGGGCCAGGGTGGCTGGTAAGGCGCCCACAGCGCTGCTGTTTTTCCCCACCGCCGACAGCCACTCTGGCACAGTGCGGCTACGTTTGATGCTGGCGGCCGATACCCAGGCGCTGCCCGGCCAGTGGCTGGCGGTCAGCGTCAAGGTGGGGGAGCACCAGGGCCTGCTGGTACCCAAAGATTTCATCGTGCAGCAAGGGGAGCTGACCCTGGTAAAAATGCAAGACGGCAGCTGGCGGGCGGTGCGCCTGGGTAGCACCTTTGGTGAGGAAGTCGAGGTACTTAGTGGCCTTGCCGGCGGCGAGGTGATAGTCCATGGCTAAGCTTGGCATCGCCGGGCGCCTGGCGGCCTGGGGCGAGCGCTCACGGCTGACGCCGCTGCTGGCGCTCTTTGGCTTGCTGCTGGGGCTGTTGGCGGCGGCCATCACGCCGCGAGAAGAAGAGCCGCAAATCGATGTCACCATGGCCGATGTGCAAGTGGCCTATCCTGGCGCCAGGGCAGGTGCGGTAGAGAGCGAGTTGGCAACGCCCCTTGAGCAGCACCTGGCGCGCATGAGCGGTATCGACCATCTCTATTCCCAGTCCCGCCCCGGCCAAGCGCTGGTAACGGTGCAGTTCAAAGTGGGTGTGCCCAGGGCCAAGGCCCAGACCGAGCTTTTTGATGCCATGGCATCCTGGCAAGGTAGCAGCGCTTATGGCCAGCCTCTGATTAACATTCGCGGCATAGACGATGTGCCCATTTTGGCCCTGACCTTAAGCGGCGAGGGCAATCTCAAATCCCTTGCCGATACCCTCAAAGGGCCGCTACAAAACGTGCCGGGGGTGCGCCAGGTGCGCATTATCGGCGCCGAGCCTGAGCAGGTTGAGCTGACCTTAAAGCCCGGCGCCATGAGCCGCCTGGGGGTGGATGTGGCCAGCCTCAGCCGCGCCATTGCCGCCCAAAACCCCAGCGCCCAGGCCGGTTATCGCCTGGGGGAGGGGCTCTTGATACCGGTGCAGGCCGGCAGTTTTATCAATGACTCCGATACCCTTAATAACCTGGTGGTGGCGGTGCGTGGCGGCAAGCCGGTGCGCTTGTCGCAGCTTGCCGATATCCACCAGGGGCCATCGGTGCCCAGCCGCTATGTGTGGACCCGCGATAAGGGCCAAGGGGCGGTACCGGCCCTGACCCTTGCCATCACCAAAAAGGCTGGCGAGAACGCGGTGAGCGTCTCCCAAGCGGTGTTGGCCCGGCTTGCTACCCTAACAGCCCAGTGGCTGCCGCCGGGGCTTAAGGTGGAGGTGAGCCGCAACTACGGCCAGACCGCCAACGACAAGGCCAATACCCTCATTCATAAGCTTATTTTTGCTACTTTGTCGGTGGTGGCGCTGGTGCTGTTTGCCTTAGGAAGGCGCGAGGCGCTGGTGGTGGGTAGCGCTGTGGTGCTGACCTTGGCAGTCACCTTGTTTGCCTCCTGGGCCTGGGGTTTTACCCTCAACCGGGTGTCGCTGTTTGCGCTGATTTTTTCCATCGGCATTTTGGTGGACGACGCCATCGTGGTGGTAGAGAACATCCACCGCCACCTGGGGCTGGGCAAAAGCCTTAAAAGCGCCATACCCGGCGCCGTGGACGAAGTGGGCGGCCCCACCATCCTTGCCACTTTTACGGTGATCGCCGCGCTGCTGCCCATGGCCTTTGTGTCGGGGCTGATGGGGCCTTACATGAGCCCCATTCCCATCAACGCCTCCTTGGGCATGGGGTTGTCGCTGCTTATTGCTTTGACCGTAACGCCCTGGCTGGCCCGGCATCTCTTGAAAGACAGCAAGGCCCCCCCCGAGCAGCCGCCTCGCGCCCAGCGCTTTTTTACCTGGCTGATGGCGCCTTTTTTGGCCCGGCGCCGCAACCGCTACCTGCTGGGCTTTGGGCTGATTGGCCTTATCGCCTTGGCGTTGGGGCTGGCGGCCGTGGAAGCGGTGGTCTTAAAAATGCTGCCCTTTGACAATAAATCCGAGCTCAAGCTGGTGCTGGACATGCCCGAGGGCACCAGCCTTGAGCGCACCAATGCCGTGCTGCTGGCCATGGCCAAAAAGCTCGATGCCATAGACGAGGTGGTGGCCACCCAAATCTACGCCGGCAGCGCCGCGCCCATCGGCTTTAACGGCCTGGTGCGCCAGTATTACCTGCGCCAGCAGCCCAACCTTGGGGACATTCAAGTCACCTTGGTCGGCAAACACCAGCGCCAGCGCTCCAGCCACCAGTTGGCGCTGGCCATTCGCCAATTGCTCACGCCCTTGACCCAAGGCGGCGTGCTCAAAGTGGTGGAAGTGCCCCCCGGGCCGCCGGTATTGGCGCCCATTGTGGCTGAGGTGTACGGCCCAGATAACGCCAAGGCGGCCCGCACTGTGCAGCACGCTCTGGCCGCTACCCGCGGTATTGTGGATTTGGATACCACCCTGGTGGCTGATGCCCGCGAGGAGCTATGGCAGGTTAACCGCCAAAAGGCGGCGCAGCTTGGGGTCAGCCCCGAGGCGGTTACCCAGGCCTTGCAGGGGGCGCTCGGCGGCATCACCGTCAGCCATCTGGCGCTACCCGGCCAAACCGAGCCGGTGGCGCTGACCCTTCGCCTGCCCGGCAGTTGGCAGGGGCAGCTGGCCAACCTGATGAACATCACCGTCACCAGTAGCCAAGGGGTCAGCGTGCCGGTTGGCGAGCTGATTGAGCGCCAAACCCTGCCCTTTGCCCAGCCCCGTTATCACAAGGATCTGCGCCCGGTGGTGTACGTCACGGCGGACATGGCCGGCAAGCTCGACAGCCCCCTTTATGGCCTGTTTGCCGCCGCTGGCAAGCTCACCTTGCCGCAAAACTTTACCCACCAGCCAGACATCTGGACCGGCGCCGCCGTCAAATGGGACGGCGAATGGCAAATTACCTTTGAGACCTTTCGCGACATGGGGCTCGCCTACGCTGTGGGGCTGCTGCTGATTTATCTCTTGGTTGTGGGGCACTTTGGCAGCTACGCCACGCCGCTGGTGATCATGGCGCCCATCCCCCTTACCCTGATTGGCATCATGCCGGGCCACGCGCTCCTTGGCGCCCAATTCACCGCCACCTCGATGATCGGCATGATTGCCCTGGCGGGCATTATTGTTCGCAACTCGATTTTGCTGGTGGATGTCATTCGCCATGAGGTGGCGGCAGGGATGAGCCTGGATGAGGCGGTGGTGTTTGCCGCCAGCGTGCGGGCCAAACCGATAGTGCTGACCGCCGTTGCCGCCATGCTGGGGGCGACTTTTATCCTCGATGACCCCATCTTCAACGGCCTGTCGGTGAGCCTTATCTTCGGCATGGCGGTGTCCACGGTGCTGACGCTACTGGTGATACCGCTTTTGTACGCGGCGCTGCTGCGCCGCACTGGACAGCCACCACAATAGGCGGGATCATGGCCAGCATCGCAATGAAGGAAACCGGCATGCAACCGACACCGGAACAACAAGACAAAATGCTCAAGCGCCTGGCCCGGGTAGAGGGGCAGGTTCGCGGCGTGCAAAAGCTTATCCGCGAAGAAGCCGATTGTGAGAAGGTGATGCAGCAGCTCACCGCTTCACGTAAAGCCTTGGATAAAGCCTTTTTCGAAATGATGGCCTGCGTGATTGAGGGCAACGTGCTGGATAACGGCGCGGCTGACAACGCCGAGCGCATGAGCGAGATTCGCCGCCTGCTCACCAAATACGCCTAAGCTACCTGCCAAGTGGCGCCGCCCTGGCGCCGTGCCCGCTCCGGCGGGTGAGTGTTAATTCCTTTTATTTCAGTGTGTTGCGTTATCTCTCACCCGGCCGGGTGAGGCCTTTCACCCGGTCGGGTGATGGCTCGCCTTGTGCCGCATCCTTAGACTTTTCCCCTATCAATGGTCAGGACAGCCAGCAAGGGGCAAGGGATGATCAACCTCGAATCGTTAGTGGCGGTGGTACATACCAGCGTGCACTCGGCCAACCAGGCCCTGCAAGACCGGCAGCAGCAACTCTTTGAGCGCTTTTTTGAGCAAGTCGAAGCCCCGGACACCCGGGTCAAAGCCGTTGACGGTGAAGCCCAGCCCACCCGCGCCCATTACCGGCCCAAAACGGTCAGCATGCTGTTTCCCCAAGAAGGCCCCAATGGCGTTGAAACCGTGCCGGTGGACATTCCCATCCTAACCCTGGTGCCCATGGGCAACGCCCGGGTGCAAAAGGTGCGCTTTAAAACCCGCCTGGAAGTGAACCTCAACGACAAAAACGAGATGCAGCTGGCCTTTCCCTCACCCAAGGGCCGCCGCGGTCTTTTTGGCGCTGACAACGACACCCCCACCCATGTTGCCGAGCTGGAGATCGAGCTTGGCGAAGATACCTCGCCCGATGGCCTCAAGATGCTGATCGAGGGGTATGAACGAGCACTGCGGGCACAGATCCCCGGATAGGTGACCGCCCCAGTACGTGCAATTGACTGCAACCACAGATAAGGAGATTTATCATGGCAGATCCTGTCAGCACAGGCCCCGAGCTGGTGTCCATGGCCCAGCAATTTACCGGCCTGCCGATGCGTTCATTGATTGGCGGCCCGTTAAACGCCGCCGCCCAGGCCAACAGCATGATGGCGATGACTCAGACCAAATTCATGCTCGACACCTGTTTTACCAGTAAGTCCGAGGCTGACGCCGATGGCAAAGCCAACGACACCCTGACCCCGATCATGGTCACCATGGAGATCACCCGTGGGGTGATTGGCCAGAACGTGGGCGAGAACGGCAGTACTAGCGCCAACATTACCAACGTCACCACCCGCTTTGACCTGCCGCTGCTGACCTTGATCCCCCTTAACGCCCTGGGGGTCGACAATGTGCAAGTGGATTTCGAGATGGAAGTGAAATCCAGCTACAGCGCCGAGTCGTCTGAGTCCAGTAGCGAAGCCAGCCACCAGGAAGGCTCGTTCGCAGCCAAGATGGGTAGCGGCTGGTTCTCGGTGGAAGTGAATGGCAGCGTTAGCCACGACAGCAAAAGCGAGTCGTCCTCCTCCAACAGCTACCAAAAGAGCAACAGCGCCAAGTACACCGTCAGCGTGCACGCCGGCCAGCTCCAGCTGCCACAGGGGGTCACCACCATCATCCAGGCCTTCACCAACAGCATCAGCCCCGTCACCCTGGGCAATTCTGCCCCAGCCAAAGCCAGCTGATAGCCCGGCCCGGCGCTTTGGCTGCCGGGCCTTTTTAAGGAGCACGTTATGAAAACCACCATTCCCTGCCCCCAATGCGGTGGCGCCATCGCCATGGAAACCACCACCTTGCTGCAAGGGGCGCGCTTTGCCTGCCAGCGCTGCGGCGCCAATATTGGCCTTAGTGCCAGCAGCCGCCCTGTGGTGTCCGACGCCATGGACGCCTTTAGCAAGCTCAAAGAACAGGCCGGCCAAAACAAAACCTGCCACTAAAAAGGAGGGCCCATGCAGTGGCAAGCCGGTTTGTTGGCACCCAGCACGCTGGCGGCGCTTATTCTGGCCAGCAGCGAGCGCATTGCCTGTGCCATCAGTAGCGGCGCCGGCGCGGAGATCTGGCTGCAAGTGGAGTTGGCGCTATTGCTTTGCGAGCAAGGCGCCAGTGTCGAGCGCCAGCTTTGCTACCCGGCGCCGCGCCAGCGCTGGCATCTTGATTTATGGGCCGAGCTGCAAGGCCAGTTGCTGGCCATTGAGCTCAGGGTAGAAAACGCCGCCAACAGCGGCAGCATGTTGCTAAACCAGGTGCATCAGGAACTGGCCAAGCTGGTGTACTTCACCCCGGTGCCCATCGAAGGGCGCTGGGTGGCGGCTCTGGCCCACAGCAACGCCGGCCGCGCCGCCCTCAAACGTTTCAGTGGCGACCCTGATAATCATGGCCATTATTTTGAACAGGCTGATCTGGGGCTGCTGTTGGCGCAACCTTAGGTCTTAACAGCCACTTCTATACAGGGATGTGGCGCTCAATAAAGGAACCGAGCTATGGAAAACGCAACCAAACTGACCCTTGAAAACCTGGTGCCCGGCGACGTGCTGGTGATGGTGGGCGACCTTCGCGCCTCCAACCCCACCCGCGCCTTGACCGAGCTGATTACGCTGCTTACCGACTCTGATGTCAGCCACAGTGCGCTCTTTGTGGGCAAATCGGCCGATGGCAAATACCAGTTGATAGACGCGGCCCTGAGCGGTGTGGGCCTGACCAGCATTGCCGACAACGACAACACTGACGACCCGCGCTATGCCCGCTGGTATGTGCGGCGCATGGCAAAACCCTCCTTGGCACCGGTGGTGCAAAGCGCCGAGTCCTACATTGGCCGCGCCGTTTACGACAAAGCCTGGCTGGTGATGCTCGGGGTGCTGCTGGTGGTGGAGAACATCCTGCCAAACGGCCCCAAGGAGCGGTTGGCGTTGCAGCTGCTTAAGCACTTTTTCTATGCCATCGATCAGCGCCTTAACCGGGGCGACAACGCCCATTTTGTCTGCTCCGAATACGTGGCGGTGGCCTTTAAAGATGCCGGTAGCGACTATGAGCTCAAATTCAAGCGCGGCGCCCTGGTGCAAAAGGCCAACCCCATGGACATGCTAAAACGCCAGTTCCCCGCACTAGAGGCCAAGGCCTTGGCGGATGACGAACTGGCCGAGGTCACCCGGGGCCTTAACCTGCAGGAGCCGGCGCTGAACCTCGGGGCAAGCCTTGGCCGCAGCCTGGAAGAAGACCTGCTCAACGACGCGGCCAAGTTGGTGGTCAAGCTGCTAAAAGACACCGATCTCAGCACCCGCACCCGGCTGCTGAGAAAGGCCGCCGATTATCAAAGCGCCTTCGTTACCCCGGCCTGCCTTAAGGACGACTGCAAAAACCTGAGTGATGAAGGGCAGATCACCCTGGGCTACGGACAATAGGCACCCCCGCTAACGCCAAATCGGCAAAAAAGCGCGCCGCCTCCGCGGGCGGCATCACCGCCGCCACCAGGGTTTGCACATTGGCCAGCCGGCTGTCCGGGCTGGCCATTTGCGTTTTCATGGCCTCGGCCATGGTGGCCACCAGGGCGTCGTCTTTTTCCCGCACCGCAATGCTCAAAAGCACCAACTGCAAACCGGCCTGGATGGTCTGGTTATAGAGCATGGCTTGGCGGGCCAGACGCTTGGCCTCGGGGTAGTCGCCGGCCCAGTAGTAAATCAGGGTTTTACCGGCATAACAGCGCCCCGAGTGGTGGCCGTCCGGGAAGATACTGAGGTAGCGGTCGTAGCTCGCCTGGGCTTCTTGGTAGCGGCCGTTAAGGGCCAAGACCTGGCCAATAAGAAACAGCGCATATTCCATGGCCGGGTTGATGATAAGCGCCTGGCGAATATGCACCAGCGCCTCGTCATGGCGCTGGCTGACCATGCAATAGAGGGTGAAAGCGAGGTGGGCATAGGCCGAGTCGGGGGCCATGTTGCAGGCCTGCTGGGCGCTGGCGGCCATTTCTTCGAGGCGCTCCGGCGCCGCTTCCAGGCAGCCTTCAAGCATGGCCACATAAAGCACCAGCACGTTAAAGCAGTGCATCAGCGGCCATTGGGGGTAGCGCCGGCGCAGCTGCACCATCAGGCTGCGCGCCTCCAAAAGCTGCTCGGTACTGCGGTGGCGCAGTTTAAACTCGGCGCTGTAAAGGGCCTCAAAACCGCTCGGCATGCGGCTCTCGGCGCGGCTCAAGGTGGCCTGGTTGCCCTGCATCTTGGCGACGATAAGCGCCGCGTAGTGCAGCACCGTCTCTTCACTGCCAGCGCTGATGGCAGGGCCCGTCCACAGCAGGTATTGCTGCGGGCCGGGTTCCTGGTAGGTCAGTACCAGCCGCTGGCGGGCATCGGGGGTGTCTTCTATCCGCAAACTGTAACCGGTATCAGCCAGCCCCTGGCTTAGGTGAATTAGCTCAAAGCGGGCCAGGGCATCGGTCAGTGCCGTGACAAACTGGGCGGTGGCGGCCAATTGGCCCTGGCAGGTGAGCACCAGCGCCATACGTTCGCCAAGGGCGGCGGTACGGGATTGGTGCTCAAACCATACCGAGGCCTCGGTGCGGTTACTCAGGTTTAACTGCTTGAGGATATTGGACAGGTGGGTCTTGACGGTGTTTTGCGAGAGGTTCAGCAATTTGGCGATGTCGGGGTTGGAGCAGCCTTTGCTGACCAATTCCAAGATCTCGAGCTGCCGTTCGCTAAGTTGGGGGCTGTCGTCTGCCATTACTGTCCCTTCCCTGATTGGCTACAGCGCTGCCGTCATGCCGGTGCGTCATTTAAATAAAAACCATGGCGCCATGGTGTGCCACAAAGGCTATTGGCTGACAAGCTGCCCGTTTAGCCAGTAAAGCCCGGCGATATTGGCCACCACCGTCAGCCAAAACACCACGCGAAAGGCGGTCTTTTTTGATTTGTGGCGAAAAAGATATTGGGCCATGGCGGCGCCCGGCCAGCCCCCTGCCAGCGCAAAAAGGTGCAAGGTGTTCTCCGGGGTGCGCCAGTAGCCGCGCTGGGCGGCGTGTTTATCCCGGGCGTAGAGCGCAAAGCTGATGAAACTGGCGCCGATATAAAGGCCCGCTATTGCCATCGGCACTATTTTAAGCGCCCCAAGGGCGATGATGACCAGCAAAAACGCCAATCCCAAGGCCGAGCCCAAGCCGCCACTTTTGGCCGGGCGATGGGCAGACGTTTTTTTATCCCTGACCAGGCGTACCGCGCGCGCCTGCCGGCGGCCTTTGTCGTCTTTGACCACCTCGTAATGGATAAGGTCGCCCTCAACCGGGCGGCGGCTTGGCCCGGTAAAGGCCGAGATATGCACAAAAGCGCGCTCACCGCCGCCATTGGGCTCGACAAACCCAAAGCCTTTGTCATCGTTCCAATTGCTAAGGCGTCCTTGGTAGCGCATGGGGTTCCTAAAAGGTCAGGCCAAGAGCCAGCACCAACGCCAGGCACAGGGCAATCAAGGTGAGGTTAATCAAGGCGCGCAGCCAAAAAGGGCTGGCGCCATAGCCAAGAGGCAGGGTTTTACTGAACGCTACCAGCAGCCCCATCAGGGCAAACCAGGGCGTGAACAAAAAGGCGCCGCTGCCGCGCACCAGCATGGTGACGGCGTCGTGCAATGCGCCGCAGCCCACAAAGGTTAACCACAGCGCCAGGGCCGCTGGAATATACCGGGCCAAAGGCCGGTACAGGCGATACCCCAGGTAGTAGCTGAAAATAGGGTTCCAATAGACCCAAAAGCGGTCAAAGGAGCCGGCGCCAAAGGCCCGCCTTAGCATCTGGCCAAGGGAGCCTTTGGCCCCAAGCGGCAGGCCGGTGCGTTTTTTAACGTAAAGGCCGAGGCTAATGGCCATCTCAGGCGGGGTAGGCCGGTATCTTGGCGGGCAGGGCGGCCGCGCTGCGCCAGGCCTTGATGGCGATGGCGCACAGCACCAGCGCCGAGAGGTCGATGGCGATATGGCTGTTGTCTTGGATGATCATCACTCCGACTGCCCGGTAGGTACTTAAGGCGATAAAAACGCCGCCTAGCTTCACGCCAAGAATTTGCAGGCCATAGAGGATGGCGCTAAGGCTCAGGGCGCGGCGTTGGCGCTGCACCACCAGGTAGCCCAGCAGCACCTTTAACAGCGGCAACACAATCAGCATGGCGCCGTGAAAACGATCGCTGGCGATGATGTCGCTAAATGCGCTGTTGGCCTCTATCAGGCCGCCGATGGCATCGAGAAACAGCAGGCCGGCCATCACCTTGGTCCAGGGGGTATGGCGTGAAAAACGGTTCATGGCGTCTCCTTGTTATTTTTTGACTCTACCGCGAGTAGGCGCCCAGCGGGAAATGCGAAGGGTTTCAAAGTGTTTAAAAAGCGTAACGAAACACCGCCACCAGCATTGGCATCAGCAGCAGGGTGCTGAATATAGCAAGGAGCCTGGCGTTACCGGCGCCCAGTTGCGCTTTGGCGAAACGTAGCTTGGCTGAGCGAAGCGGCGCCCAAAGCGACAGGGCTAGGGTGATAACCAACCACAGCTGCCAACACCAGGGCGCCAGCAGCGCCGGGGTGGCAAACACAAAGCTGGCAAAAGGAATTAGCCCTGCCACCAGCCACAGGGTGTTGGCCCATTCTTCGGCCACCACCTTTTGGGGCCGCGGCTTCGAGCCGCGACAAAGCGCAACCAGCTTAAAAGGCAGCGGCGCCAGCAGCAGCGCGGCGGTTAGCCAGAAGGCGAGCATCCATAGCATTGGCATTCCTCCTTGCGGTTTACCATTTTTCTTTTACCAACAACCGCTTGCATTGCCAAGGCCCTGGCGATGCACTAGCTTGAAGGCAAGGTTTTTATCCAAAAAAGGAAGCCGTGATGAAGGTCACCATCAACGTGGAATGCACCCCTGAAGAAGCCCGGGCGTTTTTGGGGCTGCCAGATCTCAAGCCGCTGCAGGCCTCGATGATGGCCGAATTTGAAGAGCGGCTACGCACCGGCCTTAATGAAATGGACCCCCAGGCCCTGGCCAAAAACTGGTTTGGCGGCGCCAACATGAAGGCCTTCGAGGAGATGCAAAAAGCGTTCTGGACCCAGATGACGGGCAAGGCCGGTAAAGGGGAATAAGCCGTTACAGCGCCGGGTATAGGCGCTTTCGCTGCGCGGTAAAGACCCACCAGGGCTGGGGGTCGCCCCCTGCCATAAAATCTGTCACCGACATCAGCACGTCCAGCACGCAAGGGTCTTGGCGGCTAGCGGTCAGCTGGCAAAGACGCTGATACAGCGCCAAAGGGTCTTGGCCTATTACATCTTCTGGCTTGAAAATCCCCAAGAGGCGTAAGTCCTCGGCCGAGGCTTTGCCGATATTGGGTAAATCGGTGAGGCGGCTGAGGTTATCCCGAGACACTTTGGCGGGGTTCATCCATTGGCTCCTGCTGCCCTATTAAGGGGCCCTGTCGTTAAAAAGCGCCGGCTATCTTCCAAAGACCCAGCAGCGGTAAAACCACCGCCCAAATAAAGAGCGCCGGCAGCAAAAGGTATCCCCATTTGTTGCTTACGACTCTGGTCTTGGCCGCTGGCCAATTGCTGTTATCCAACGCCACCATGCCAAAGTCACTCTCAAAGCGCCCGGCAACCTCGGCGCAGCCGGTGCTTAGCGCCTCGTCGATGGCCGCCTTTAAGGCCTGCAACCCTTCTATGTTACCGACAATGGCATCATCCCAAGCATCGTCATAAATCTTTACCCAAGGGGTTTTATCAGGCATTGCCTTAAGTTCTCTTATTTTATTGCCAGGGTCTTTGGGTATTTCTACCTGGCTTTTTCTGTCAAGTGAATGCTGGTTTTCTACCCAAAAGCGCTGCAATGAATAAGGAAATGCCAAAATCGTGCGGCCAAAGGCGAAATAACCGCAGTGTCCGGTCTGTGCCATCGGTTTGAAATCCATTATTGTTAAGCTTTGTTACACATTATCGCGATTCGCTTTAGCAGGACCCTGCCACCGCTCATGAGCCCGCTTTGTCGCCTACGGCTGTTTGCCGCAATTTGTCTGTTCTGGGCCGGCCAGGCTGTCGCTGCCCCCGCTTCGGCCATGGCGCCGCTGAGCCACTATTTCAAATCGGTTTGGACCACCCGCGAGGGCCTGCCCCATAACACCATCAACAGCATTGCCCAAACCCCGGACGGTTATCTTTGGCTAACCACCTGGGAGGGGATAGCCCGCTTTAATGGCAAGGAATTCAAAGTCTTTGGCCGTGATGCCGGTACCGGACTGCCGGATGCGGGTATTCGCGCCGTTTATGTGGATACCAAGGGCCGCCTTATTATCGGCGGCGCCCGGGGCGGCCTTGCTACCGTGACCGATGGCCATTGGCAGGCTTATAAACCGCTTGGCTTTTTGATTAACCGGGTCTGGGCCGATGAGGCAGGCGCCATTTGGGTGGGCACCGAAGGGGGCGGGCTGTTTCGGGTTGACAGCCAACAACAGGTTAGCCGCTGGACCACCGCCGATGGCCTGCCCAGTAACGCCATCTACAGCATGGTCAAGGCCGATAACGGCGGTATCTGGATTGGCACCGCCAAAGGCCTAGCGCTGTGGCGGGCGGGCAATGTCTCGGCCGTTAACGGGGTGCCAGAGGTGCCGGTTTTTGATTTACGGCATTACCAAGGCCAATTGCTTATCGGCAGTGAGCGCGGCCTATACCGCCTGAGTGGCAACCGGGCCGAGCCAGTGGCACCAGCGCTCTTGGACCTGGCCATTACCCAACTGCTGGCCGACCACCAGGGCAGCCTCTGGGTGGGTACGGTACAACGAGGTATTTACCGGCTCAGCCAGCGCTACGGCCTTGAGCATCTGGATATGTCCTTTGGCCTGCCCAGCAACAGAGCGCTGGGGCTTTTTGAAGACCGGGAACACAGTATCTGGGTGGGCACCAACGGCGGCCTGCTGCGGCTGCGCAACTCGCCGTTCTCGGCGGTTACTTCCGATGTGGGGCTGTCTGGCAACTATGTGCGCACCGTCCTTGAAGACCCGAGCGGCGATATCTGGATAGGCACGGCCCGCGGCCTAAACCGTTACTCACCCAGCAAGGCCCGGGTGGTGGAGACGGTGATGCAAAAGCAATCCATTTTGAGCCTGGCCTTTGATACGGACGGCAGCCTGCTGGTGGGCACTTACGCCTCTGGGCTTTATCGTTACCGGCATGGTAAGGCGAGCCTCTTTTTAGACCGGGACAGCGGCCTTAGCTCTAACGAGGTGCGGGCGTTGTTGCCCGAAGCCGACGGCAGCCTCTGGGTGGGCACCTCTCAAGGGCTTAACCAGGTCAGCCAAAGCGGTATCAAAAGTTTTGGCAGCAGTGACGGCCTGCCAGGGAATTTTGTGGTGGCGCTCACCCGTTTTGATAACCGGCTCTGGATTGGCACCGGCACCGGCCTTGGCACCTTCGATGGCAAGGGGTTTAAAGCCGTACCCATTCGCCAGCATGACAAGGCCGAGTACGCCTTTGGCTTTTATGCCGAACCGGCCAACAAGCGGCTTTGGGTAGCCACCGACCGGGGCCTTTTGCGCCTCGATGCTGGCAGCGGCAAGAGCGCCTTTATCGGCCGCCAGCAGGGATTGCCCTTTGATAAATACTTCCAAGTCTTTATCGACCGGCAACATAACCTGTGGCTGACCAGCAACCGAGGCATTTTGCGGGTCAGTGAAAGTGATGCCAACGCCGTGGCCGATGGCATCGAGCCAAAGCTCAAACCGGTGCTTTATGGCGAAAGCGACGGCATGCTCAGCGCCCAGGCCAATGGCGGCTCCAACCCCACCGTGATTGAGGGGCGAGGTGGCGATATCTGGATAGCCACTGCCGTTGGCGCCAGCCATGTCCAGCCTTCACGGCTCGACGAAGTGGGGCACTATATTCCCGAAGTGGCAATCGAAGGGCTGTGGGTGGATGGCCAGAGCCACAGCCTTACCGGCAAGCTGGTGCTGGCGCCGACGGTGCAGCGCCTGCAGGTCAAATTTGCTGGGCTCAGCTTTATTTTGCCAAGCGCGCTTCATTACCGTTCGCGCCTGGAGGGCTTTGACAGCGATTGGCATGACAACGGCACCGTTGACCAACTGGAATTTACCAACCTGGCGCCGGGGCGCTATGTGCTCAGTATCGAGGCCGCCAACCGCGGTGGTGATTGGAGCCTGCCAGCCAGGTTGGTGATCATCAAGCAGCCGTACTGGTGGCAGAGCCACTGGGCACCCTATCTGGCTCTTGTTTTGGCGCTGTTGCTGGTGGCGCTACTGGTGTTTTGGCGTACCCGGCATTTGCGCCGCTCCGAGCTGCGGCTACTGGAACTGGTAGCCAATAAAACCGACGAGCTAAAGCGCCAGACCGAAAGCCTGCGCCAGGCCAACCAAGAAAAGTCCCAGCTCCTTGGCCAGTTGCAGGTCCAAGCCCTGGCCCTTGAAAAACAAGCCCGCCAGGACGTACTGACCGGCCTTGCCAATCGCCGTGCTTTTGATGAGTCCTTGTCGGCCGCCTTTGCCCGGGCCGAGCGCCATCAACCCCTCACCCTCGCCTTTATCGATATCGACCACTTTAAAGCCATCAATGACCGCTTTACCCACGGCGTGGGGGACCAGGCGCTGGTGCGAGTAGCGGCGCTGCTAAAAAGCCAATGCCGCGAGCAGGATTTGGTAGCCCGCTGGGGCGGCGAGGAATTTGCGTTGTTGCTGCCAGATACCTCCCTTGCTGACGGCTGCCGCCTTTGTGAGCGGCTGCGCCAGGCGATAGCCGACATCAATGGCGATGACATTGCCAAAGGCATGGCGCTGACGGTGAGTATCGGGGTGGTGTGCTCGGAGCAGGCAAGTAGCAGCGCCGCCTTGCTGCAAGCGGCGGACGAGGCACTTTATCTGGCTAAAAACACCGGCCGAAACCAGGTGGTGGCCAGCGCGGGCGCACTCAATCCGACATAAAAAACGGCGCCCTGGGGCGCCGTTTTGCCAAGCCTTGGCGGCTTATTTAAGGTCGTAACGGTCGGCTTCCATGACCTTGGTCCAGGCCGCCACGAAGTCGTTAACAAACTTCGCTTTAGCATCGTCCTGGGCATACAGCTCGGCGATGGCGCGCAACTGGGCGTGGGAGCCAAACACTAGGTCAACCCGGGTGCCGGTCCACTTGAGCTCACCGGATTTACGGTCTCGCCCTTCAAACTCGGTCTGGGCACTGTCAGTGCCTTTCCAAACTGTGTTCATGTCCAGCAGGTTCACGAAGAAATCGTTGGTGAGCTTGCCGGGGGTCTTGGTCAGCACGCCATGCTGGTTGCCCACATTGGTGCCCAGCACCCGCATGCCGCCCACTAGCACTGTCATCTCGGGGGCAGTGAGGGTCAGCAGTTGGGCACGGTCTACCAGCATGTCTTCGGCGCGGCAGGCAAACTTGGCTTTCTGGAAGTTACGAAAACCGTCGGCAACCGGCTCAAGGGGCGCAAAGGAATGCGCGTCGGTCTGCTCGGCTGTGGCGTCGGTGCGGCCTGGATGGAAGGGCACTTTCACCTCAAAACCGGCGTCTTTGGCGGCTTTTTCCACGCCAGCATTACCGGCCAGCACTATCAGGTCAGCCAGGGAAACCTGCTTGCCGCCGGTTTGCGCCTTGTTAAATTCACTGACGATCCCATCGAGCTTGCCCAGCACCTTGGCCAGCTGCGCCGGTTGGTTAACTGGCCAGTCTTTCTGGGGCGCCAAGCGAACTCGGGCGCCGTTGGCGCCGCCGCGCTTATCTGAGCCGCGGAAGGTAGAGGCCGAGGCCCAGGCGGTGGAAACCAGCTCAGAGACACTCAGGCCCGAGGCCAATATCGTGGCTTTGAGGGCGTCGGCGTCGCTGGGCTCAATCAGCTTGTGGTTAGCCTTGGGCAGGGGATCTTGCCAAATCAGCTCTTCGGTGGGCACTTCCGGGCCCAGATAACGGCTCACCGGCCCCATGTCCCGGTGCACCAGTTTGAACCAGGCGCGGGCAAAGGCATCGGCCAGCTCATCGGGGTTTTCATAGAAATGGCGGGAGATTTTTTCGTAGGCCGGGTCAACACGCAGCGACAAGTCGGTGGTGAGCATGGTGGGCAGGCGGTGGCCCTTGCCGTGAGGGTCCGGGATCACTGCGTCGGCGTTTTTGGCTTGCCACTGCTTGGCGCCAGCCGGGCTGGTGGTGAGTTCCCACTCATAGTTGAACAGGTTCTCGAAGAAGTAGTTGCTCCACTGGGTGGGGGTTTGGGTCCAGGTCACCTCGGGGCCGCCGGTGATGGCGTCGCTGCCCTTGCCAGAGCCAAACTTGCTTATCCAGCCAAGGCCTTGTTCTTCAAGACCAGCCGCTTCCGGCTCGGGCCCCAGCAGGGAGGCATCCCCGGCGCCGTGGGTTTTACCGAAGGTGTGGCCACCGGCGATAAGGGCCACGGTTTCGTAGTCGTCCATGGCCATGCGGGCGAAGGTTTCGCGGATGTCCTTGGCTGCCGCCAACGGGTCGGGGTTACCCTCAGGGCCCTCGGGGTTGACGTAAATCAGGCCCATGGTGGTGGCCGCCAGGGGGTTTTCCAAGTCGCGCTCGCCGCTGTAGCGCTGGTCGGTGCCGAGCCAGGTGCTCTCGCTGCCCCAGTACACGTCTTTTTCAGGCTCCCAGAGATCTTCGCGGCCACCGGCAAAGCCGAAGGTTTTCAGACCCATGGACTCAAGGGCCACGTTACCGGCCAGGATCATCAAGTCGGCCCAGGAAATTTTGTTGCCGTACTTTTGCTTGATGGGCCACAGCAGGCGGCGGGCCTTATCCAGGTTGACGTTGTCGGGCCAGCTGTTGAGCGGGGCAAAACGCTGGTTGCCGCCACCGGCGCCGCCGCGGCCATCGGCGATACGGTAAGTACCGGCGCTGTGCCAGGCCATGCGGATAAAGAGCGGGCCATAATGGCCGAAGTCGGCCGGCCACCAGTCCTGGGAGTCGGTCATCAGGGCGTGCAGCTCCTGTTTGACGGCTTTGAGATCCAGGGAGTTGAAGGCGGCTTTGTAATCGAAACCTTTGTCCTCGGGATTGGACAGGGAAGAGTGCTGATGCAGGATATCGAGGCGAAGCTGGTTAGGCCACCAGTCGCGGTTGGATGTGCCTTCCTTTGAGGTGTGGCCCATCGGACATTTACCAGTAGACATTGCATTCCCCTTATTATGTGAGTCAGTTGCAACCATCAGCATTGGTTATAGTCGCTGCGGTCGCCAGCGTCCCAATATGCCCTAAAAATCATACAGATTGGTTTAATTGAGCCAGCCGATTGGCCCGTAAAAAAGCGGGCTTTTCAGCGTGTTGCAAACCAAGAGGAAGGGTGCAGGCCAGAGTGGGCAAGGGGTGGCAACAGCATGCCCACTCTGGAGGGTGCCCTATTCACCCTGGCTGGAAACAGACTTTTGCCGCCAGGGTGTTTAGATGCCGTTTAAAAAACGCGCAGCCAAGACGGCTTGGCGCCAGAGCGTTACTGACAACCGGCGGTGCAGTTGCCTTTGCTGTCGAAGGTCAAGGTGCGGCCAGAGAGCGGCAGCAAGGTGTCGGCGTTGGTGGCGTCCATAAAGCGCGCGGTCTTGCTGCCGGGCACCACTTTGCCGCCCAGGGTGGCCACTTCGTTGGCGTGAGAGGGGATAACCGAGGTGGGCTCAAGCCACTGGTTCAGCACAAAGGCCGCCTCACTGGGCCCGGTGGTGTAGGTATCGCCGATGTTCATCACCGCCAGCTTGGCATGATAGTGGTCGTGCACCACCAGCTTTTGCTCGGCGCTAAGGCCAGTATCCCCAGAAAGGTAAGCCACCAGGCCGTTACTGAAGGTGAGCACATAGCCGGTGGCCGGGCCCACGTCGCCGGCGATACCGGCCGCCTTCATCTGAGCGCCTAGCTCGCCGCCGATAAGGTCGGGAGCCACGCCGTTACTGTGAAGGGCGGGCACCGTGGCAATTTTCACGCCGCCCACCGTTACGCTAGCGCCAAAGCGGGCCAGCACCGAGTCCCGCGGGTCGCCGCCTGCAGCTTTGAGTTTGGCGGCGAAAAAGGCTGGCATTTCCGAGCCGGTAACGATTTTGGCGCCTTTGGCCAGCGCGATGGCAACCGCGTTGGTCTCTGGCACATCAGAGACCATCTGCGGCGTGTCGGCGCAGCCGGCGTTGGGGGCCTTGATATGGGCGCTGCCTACATGGTCGCCATGCATATGGCTCACCAGCACCACATCAATCTTGCCAAGGCGCGGGTCGTTTGCGCCAGCTACCGTCATGCCCGGGTCGTAAAGGATGCGGGTGCCCTTGGGATCTTCAAAAACCATGGCCCTGTCCTTGGGGCAAAACTCCCCTTGCTGGCTGCCAAGGGGGGTGACTTTGACGCCGGCGGCGAGAGCCGGGGCTGAGGCGAGCATCAAAAACAACGCGGCGGTCCGGTGCAACATGGTGATTCCTTGAGGGTGTGGTTGATCCCCTAATGAGTAAAGCATGGCAGGGCGAACAGCAACGCCTGTGGCCGTGAAAAGCGCGCTATCTGGCGCAGCCTCAGCTTTGGGGCGGTTCGCGCTTGTAAACGGTGCCGCCAAACCAATAGCCGAGAATTTGCCCGACCCCGGCGGTCAGCACCCCGAACAGAATTTGGATCTCGCCTATCAGCGAGTTGTCGCCCTTTTTCATGTTGAGGGTGTCGCTGGCTTCGACCACCAGCATCGACGACAGCAAAATAAAATACACCGCCAAAAACAATACGCTGAGGATGATTTGCGGCAACTGGCTGTGGCCGGAGTGCCGCACGGCCTTCACCGGCGGCAGGCCGCTGGCGGGGTCGACATTGAGCCCCTTAAGCTCTTGCTTGATCTCGCTGTCTACGGCTTGCAGTTTTTTGATGTGCTGGGGGTCGCTTAACATTAGCCGCAGCAATTCGGCCAGAGGTTTGCCCGGTGCTTCACTGCCCAGGCGGTTTTTAAGGCGGCTGACGGCCATGGCAGACAGGGGGCCTGAGAGCAGCGCGGCAAGGGTGGGCGCTACCTGGCGTAGCAGTTGGGAATGGGCCATGGTCTCCTCCTGAGATGGGGTGCTCAGGCACAACTCACCACGGGCCCCGAGTTGGCGCCAGGGGAAGCCTATCCCAGTGCGGCTTTGAAGGCCTCGTCAAGCTCGGGGTAACGAAACTCAAAGCCCGCTTCCAGTAGCCGTTTGGGGAGCACCTTCTGGCCATCCAGTAGCAAGGTGGCGCCTTCGCCCAGCAACAGCTTGGGCACGAAAGCAGGCATGGGCAGCAGGGCCGGGCGGCCCAGCGCGGCGCCAAGGGTTTTGGCAAAATCGCGGCTGCTGACCGGGGTAGGGGCGGTGCAGTTAAAGGCGCCACTGAGATCGCTTCTTTCCAGCAAAAAAAGAATGGCGGCTACCATGTCGTGGTGGCTTATCCAGCTCATCATCTGCTGGCCCGAGCCCACCGGGCCCCCCAGGCCCAGCTTAAAGGGCAGCAACATGCGCTGTAGCGCCCCGCCTTGGCCTATCACCACGCCGGTGCGCAGCACACAGACCCGGGTAAACTCCTGGGCTTTGAGGGCTCGCTCTTCCCAGCCTTGGCAAAGCCGGTGGCCAAAGTCGTCGCTGATGCCGGTGTAACTCTCGGTGACCAAGGTGTCTGGGTCTTGGGGGCCGTAAAAGCCGATGGCCGAGCCGCTGATAAAGACCCTCGGCGGCGCGGCGCTCATGGCCGTAACCAGCTCTTCGGTCAGTTGCCAGCGGCTTTGGATAATGCGTGTTTTCTGGTGCTCGCTCCAGCGCTTGGCGGCGATGGGTTCGCCGGCGAGGTTAATCACCACCTGCACCCCACTGAGGTCGGGCACATTGGCGCAGAGTTCGACCTCGGGGCCCAGCAGCTGGCGGGCCGTGCGGTTATCGCGCACCAGGGCGGTGATGGCGAACTTGTCTTTAAGCCGCTGGCACAGCGCCTTGCCGATAAAACCGGTGGCGCCGGTGATAAAGAGTCTGTCCTTTGTCATGAGAGCCTCCTGGGACTTACCTTGAGTATTAGGGAAAAAACCTAGAAACTCATCATGTTGTCGCCGGCTGGCGATAACCTTCATTCACCTTCTGGCCCTGATGGGAAGGATCTCGTTACACCATGAGCCGATCTTGGATAGTGGGGCTGGCCGCCCTTATCATCGTGCTGGCGGGCATCAAGCTCTCCGCCGATCTACTGGTTCCTTTGTTGCTGTCTGCCTTTATCGCCATTACCTGCAATCCGCTGGTTAACTGGCTGGAGCGGCACAAGGTGCCAAGGCCGCTGGCGGTGGTGTTGATCATCTTCCTTATCGTGCTTATCGGCTTGATGCTGACCGGCCTTGTCGGCAGTTCGGTGAACCAGTTCACCGCCAATATTCCCCAGTACCGGGCCAAATTGCTGACCCAGTTTGCCTGGGTAACGGACCAACTGGCCCGCCTTAACATCCATCTGGACCGCAAACAGCTGCAAACCATTATGGACCCGGGGGCTGCCATGAACATGGCCGCCAATACCCTGACCAGCCTCGGCTCCTTACTGACCAACTTCTTTGTGATTTTGCTGACCGTGGTGTTCATGCTGTTCGAGGCCGCCAGCTTGTCAGAGAAAGTGCACCGGGCCAGTGGCGGCGCCGAGCATGTCTATCAGGCGCTGCACCGCTTCTTTACCTCGGTGAATCATTATCTGGCCATCAAAACGGTGGTGAGCCTGGGCACCGGTATCTTGATTTGGGCCTGGACCTGGGGCGTGGGGGTGGATTTTCCGCTGCTCTGGGGTGTGCTGGCGTTCTTGCTTAACTACATCCCCAATATCGGTTCTATTATCGCGGCGGTGCCGGCGGTGCTGCTGGCTTTGCTGCAACTGGGCCTTGGCCATGCCGGTATGACCGCCCTTGGCTTTTTGCTGGTGAACACCCTGATGGGCAACGCCGTGGAGCCCAGGCTCATGGGCCGCGGCCTTGGCATCTCCACCCTGGTGGTGTTTTTGAGCCTTATTTTCTGGGGCTGGTTGCTGGGCTCGGTGGGCATGCTGCTGTCGGTGCCGCTGACCATGATCATCAAGATTGCCCTGGAGTCCAACCCCTCCACCGCCCATATCGCCATCTTGCTGTCGGGCGACCTGCCGGCTCAGGAAGAGGCCAAGGACGCGCGCAGCTGAAAGCACAGAAAGTGCAGGGCACTTTGGCAGTCGGCACTTTCGATAAAGGGGTGGCGCTCGGGGCCTGACAGCGGCAGGATCTCCAGCCAACGGGCGGTGAGCCAGGCGGCGTCGTCAAAGTGAGGGGCCGGGTACAACTCGGCCAGTTCCGGGTGCTCGTCAAAAAGCTGGGCCAGCAGGTTTTTAAGGATATCGGCGTCGTCCGGCAAGGGCGCCTCCGGCCAGTTGTCCAGCAAGGAGACCTTTGCCACATGGAGCTTGTCGTCTTCCTGATGGTTACTGATGATGCGATAGCGCTGGCGCCCTTCTACGGTGATGCCAAGGCGCCCGTCATCCAGGGTCTCAAAATCCACCACTTCCACTAAGGTACCCACCGGGCAGAGTCTTGCCGGGGTGTTAAGGGGCGCCTTGGGGTTGGGCATGCAAATGCCGAAGGGGCGGCGCCCGGCCATGGCGTCGGCCACCATGCGAAGGTAACGCGGCTCAAACACCCGTAGCGGCATGCGCCCGCCGGGCAGGATTTGGGTATCAAGGACAAACTGGGCAAGATCCATGGGGCTTCTCACTGTGACTTCTGAGCGGTTATACCCCTGCGCGGCGCGGGTAGATCAGCGCCAATAAAAAAGCCCGGCTTGTGCCGGGCTTTTGGGTCTATCGAAGCTTAATAGGCGCTTTTGATAAAGGCGCGGATGGTGTTGGCCAGCTTCTCGCGGGAGGCGGGCTGCACGTACATCATGTGCCCGGCCGGGTAGTAGCTGAACGACACGTTCTTCTCGATGCTGGGCTCAAGGCCCATATGGCTGAAGGTGTACTCGGTGGCGAAGAAGGGGGTTGCCATGTCGTAGTAGCCGTTGGCCACCATCACCTTGAGGTGGGTGTTGGTGCTCATGGCATGGCGCAAGTCTTCGGCCACGTTGGTGTAGCCTTTCCAGCCACCTTTACCCCAGTCCCAACCCATGTTCACTTTGTAGGACAGGATTTGATACTCGCTGTCGTCCTTGAACTTGAGCTCGCGGCGCACGTAGTCGTTAAAGGCGGCGGTGTAGGGGCCCATGATGGCGGTGTAGCTGGGGTCGTGCTCGAAGGTCTCGCCAGCCGCGTCGTGGTCGATGCCTTCAAAGCGGCTGTCCAGGCGGCCAACGGTGCGGCGTTTGTCCCGCAGCAACTCTTTGGTAAAGCGCATGATGTCGATGCGCAGGTTGGTCTGGTCCAGGTAGGCCTTGGACAAACCGGTGTACTGGTGCAGTTTGTCGATGATGCGGGCCTTTTCTTCGGCGCCGATATCGCTGCCTTTAAAGAGCGCTGCAGCGTATTCACCACCGGCAAAGGCGCGCACTTCTTTTAAGAAGGCTTCCAAGTCCTTGGGCTTGTTCGGCAGGGCGTCGTGATACCAGGCGGTGGCGGCGTAGGTGGGCAGGTAGGTGATGTAGGGCAGATCGTTGCCCGGGTTGAAGCTGATGGTGGAGAAATCCAGCACGCTGGACATCAGCACCACGCCATTCATGTACACGCCGTGGCTTTCCAGCTCATCAACCACAGCGGCGCTGCGGGTGGTGCCGTAGGACTCGCCGGCCAGGAATTTAGGAGAGTTCCAGCGCTCGGCTTTGGTCAGCCACAGGCGGATAAACTCGGCCATGGCCTTTTTATCGCTGTCCACGCCCCAAAAATCCTTACCTTCCTTCTTGCCTTCGGCCTTGGAATAGCCGGTGCCGACCGGGTCGATAAACACCAGGTCTGTGGTGTCGAGGATGCTGTCTTTGTTGTCTACCACGTCAAAAGGTGCGTTGGCCGGCTGAGTAACGTCGGGGAACTTGACGATACGCGGGCCAAGGGCGCCCATGTGCAGCCACACCGAGGACGAGCCCGGGCCGCCGTTGTAGGCAAAGGTAACCGGGCGCTTGCGCGCATCGTCTACACCGTCTTTGGTGTAGGCAATGTAGAAGAAGCTGGCGGTGGGGTTACCCTTGTCGTCTTTGAGCACCAGGGTGCCGGTGGTGGCCTTGTATTGGACCTTGTCACCTTGGATGCGCACGCTGTGCTCGGTAACCACTTGTTGTTCTTTGACGTCCGGCACCGGAGCGTCGGCCTTGTCGGCGGCCCACAGCGGGGCGGCAACCAGGGCCAGGCTAAGCAGGAGAGTTCTCACGGACACTGTCTCTGTTGTTATGGATTTGCCTGAGTATTACCACCCCGGCGGCCTCGGTAAAACCCCGGCGCGACAAAAAGCAAAAGGCCCGCGTTCTGCGGGCCTTTTATCAGGAGCGGGTCACATCCACCAGCAACTTGAGCACCTGGCCCGGTTGCAGGTAGTTGTCGGCCTCCAGTTGGTTCCACTTCATCAAATCTGCCACCGACACCTTGAACTTGCTGGCGATAGTCGACAGTGAATCGCCGCTGCGCACCTTGTAGCTGACGTTGCGGTTGACCCCTTTGACATCGGAGTCCAGGCGCACGGTCAGCTTCTTGTTCAGTGACAGGGTGTCCTTGGTGGACATGTGGTTCCAACGGGCCAGATCCTTGACCTTGACGTTGTACTTGTGGGCGATGGTCCACAGGCTCTCGCCGCTGCGCACACTGTGGGTCAGGGTGGCGGTGCGGTTGGCAACGGCCTGGCTTGGCCGGCCGTCGGCCAGGGCTTGGCTCGACAGCGGGATCATCAAATCCTGGCCAACCCGGATAAGGTTGCCCTTGATGTGGTTGGCCTTGCGAAGGGCGGCTACGTCGGTGTCGTAGAGGTGAGCGAGCTTGAGCAGGCTGTCACCGCTTTTGACCTTGTGCATGGTCCAGCGCAGGCGGTCCTTGGCCGGCAACGCGGCCAGCTTGGTCTCGAAGGTTTCGGCCTTGGCCTTGGGCAGCAGCAACGTTTGGGTGCTGCCCGGGCTGGTGGCCCAGCGGTTAAAACCGGGGTTTAAGGCATGCAGCTTACTGACGCTGATCCCGGCCAAGTCGGCTGCAACCGACAAATCCAGCTGCTTTTTCACCTTCACCTGGGCCAGGCGCGGCTCGTTGGCCACCGCATTGAAGTGATTGCGGCCTTGTTCGCTTTTCAATATCTCGGCCAGGGCCAGCAGTCGCGGCACATAGGCGCGGGTTTCCTTGGGCAGGGCCAAGTGCCAGAAATCGGTGGGCTTATTGTGCTTCTTGTTGTAGGCGATGGCCCGCAGTACCCGGCCTTCGCCGGAGTTGTAAGCGGCCAGGGCGTTGAGCCAGTCACCGTCAAACATCTCGTTGAGGTATTTGAGGTAGGCAATGGCGGCCTTGGTGGAGGCCAGCACGTCGCGGCGGCCGTCGTACCAGTAGTCTTGCTCAAGGCCAAAGCGGTCACCGGTACCGCTGATGAACTGCCACATGCCGGCAGCACGGCCATGGGAGTAAGCAAAGGGGTCGAACGCACTTTCCACTATGGGCAGCAGCGCCAGCTCGGTGGGGACCTTGGCGTCTTCAAGCTGCTGGACAATCAAGAACAGGAAAGGCTCGGCCCTTTTGGATACCCTCTCGAGGTATTTGGGGTGTTTTTCAAACCAGCGCTTTTGCGCCAGGATGCGCGGCTCTTCGGTGTTGTAGTTGAGCGCGAAATCGTTGGCGATGACGTCCCAAAGATCGTCAAAGGGCGCTACTTGCTCACCGTTTTGGTCGGCATCGGCCAGCACGTCCACCTCGGAGCTTTCAGGCTCTGGCGGCAGGGTTTCATCACCGGCGGCAGCGACTGCGGTGTCGTCGCCTGGGGTATCGGTGGCCGGGCTCAGCGCAACCGGCAGCGGCTCGGCCTGCTGAGCGGTTTTGGTCATCTGGCAGCCGGCCAACAGTACCGGCAGCAATAAGGCTAAAGCGGTCTTTTTCATCAAAATCTGCATTGTCGGGGGGCAAATTCAGCTTTCATCTTTAAAGCGTCGCAAAGCCGCAAAAACGTCGACTGCTGTCGGGCAGGGCACCTTGGCGTAAGCCTCGGCGGCTTCCTTGACGGCAGTCTCCTGGGCGCGCAAAAAAGGATTGATGGCCTTTTCTTTCGCCAGTGTGGAGGGCAGGGAGGGCAGGTTTTGCTGCCTGAGCTCTGCCACATCCTCCATGTAGGTTTTCAAGGCCTGGTTAGAAGGCTCTATCTTCCAGGCAAACCGCAGGTTGGCCTGGGTGTATTCGTGGGCGCAGTAGACCCGGGTCTCGTCCTTAAGGGCCGCCAGCTTGGCAAGCGAGCGGAACATGGTAGGGGCGTCACCTTCGAACAATCGGCCGCAACCTGCGCTGAACAAGGTATCGCCACAAAACAGCATTCCCTGCCCGTGGTAGGCAATATGGTCCAGAGTATGCCCGGGAACGCTAATTACTTGCAAAGGGCTAAGATCTTGAAGTTGAACCTGATCACCCTCTGAAACCGGATGGCTAATGCCATCAATGGCTTTGTTGGCGGGGCCATACACCGGCACCGCAAATTTTTCCAACAAAGCGAGAATGCCGCCGGTGTGGTCGTTGTGGTGATGGGTGATGAGGATGGCGCTGAGGGTCAGTTGGCGCTCGGCCAGGGCGTCGAGCACCGGGGCGGCGTCGCCCGGGTCCACTACGGCCACCTTGCCGGGGCCGGTCTCGATGGCCCAGATATAGTTATCTTTAAAGGCGCTGATGGCAAAAACGGGGTCTTGATGAGGCAACGGCTTGTTCATCGCTCGCTCCGCAGGCACAGTGTCATTGATACAGATTGGAAAGGTTGGTTGGCGATGCTGTTTGGCCCCATAAAGAGGCATCATTCGGGCACCATGCCTGAGTCCTGGCAAAGTCTCAAGGACGGTAGCTGGCTGCTCGAACAGGAGGCGTGCCGGTTGAGCCTGTGGTGGCCGCGGTTCTACGGTTACTACCTGGTCAAGCTCGGCCCCCTGGCCGGCGCCTTTGACACTTCGGCGGCCAGGATGCAGCGCCAATGGCATATGGGCGCCACCGGCCAGCTGCATTTTGCCGGCAGCGAGCTGCCGCTGCAGGGCCGCAGTGTCGATGTGCTGGTGCTGTGCCACAACCTCGAATACAGCAAGGACCCACACCAGTTGATGCGTGAAGCCGAGCGGGTGCTGGTGGAAGGCGGGCATTTGGTGCTGACTGGCTTTAACCCCCTGTCATTGATGCATTTAACGGCCTTTTGGAAGCGCTCTCCGCCCTTTGATGGCCATTTTTATCATCCGCTGAGGGTCAAGGATTGGCTGGCGCTGCTGGGCTTTGAAATTTTGGCCGACGACCGCCTGCTGTTTGGGCCGCTCTCCTCCAAGACCCCACACTGGCTCGAAGCCCTGGGCGAGAATTACGCACCCTTTTTCGGCGGTGTCTACATGCTGGTGGCCCGTAAAAGGGCGATTCCCATGACCGTCCCCCCGGCGCTGAGCCGCCAGCGTAAAAGGGTGGTGGCTCCCTTGGCAGGGCCCGTTACTGGCCGTGTAGCCAGGCTGGAAGCGCCCAAAGCCCCTCGAGAATAACGTCGCTTTGGCGCCCTTTAAGCTGGCTGCTGCGAAACTTGCCGGTTGTCACCAAAATGCCGGTCAGGCCAGCGTCCATGGCCGCCAGGGCGTCGGTGTTGATGTCATCTCCTACCATCGCCACCTCGTTTGGGGGCAGGTTTAGCAGCCGCGCCCCCAGGTGAAAAGTCTCACGGCCCGGTTTGCCGCACACCACTAAGGGGTTGCCGCTGCTTTGGGCCAGGAGCCTGGCAAAGGGCCCCACATCCAGCATCAGCTGGTCCTTGCCTTGGTAAAAATCTGACAGGCCCAGGCTTATCACCGGCACCTTGGGGTGCTCGATCAGGTAGTTAAAAGCGGCGTTCAGAAGCGCATAGCGCCAATCCTTGCCAAGGTCGGCCACCACCAGCGCCTGGGGGCGGGTTTTGTCCAGCACAAAGCCGTCAAAGGCGCTTTTAAGGTTAGGGTTTGCCAGCAGCCAGATGCGCTCAAGGCCGCGCCCTTCAAGCTCGGCCCTGGCTACCGTTACCGGGGTGATGATGTGGCTGGCAGGAATGTTGACCCCCAACTGGCCAAGCTTTTTGGCCAACATGTCGCTTGAAGCGCTGGTGGTGTTGGTAACAAAAGCCAGGGGCACATTGGCTTTTTGCAAGGCATGGATGGCTTCAACGGCTCCTGGCAGCGCGCCTTGGTGCTGATAAACCACGCCGTCCAGGTCGCAAAGGATGCCCCTGACCATCTCAGCCCTCGAACCCGCTGTCTTCCAGCAAATTGCTCGATTCGGCCGCTTCCCTGGCCAGTTGGTCTACCTTTTCGTTCTCGGGGTGGCCAGAGTGGCCCTTGACCCAGTGCCAGCGGATGTCATGCAAACTGGCGGCAGCGTCCAGACGTTGCCAAAGGTCTTGGTTTTTCACCGGTTGGCGACTGGCGGTGCGCCAGCCGTTTTTCTTCCAGCCGGCCATCCAGGAGGTAATGCCCTGGCGCACATATTGGCTGTCGGTCCAGATATCGATAGAGCAGGGCTCTTTAAGCACCTCCAGCCCCTTGATGGCGGCCAGCAGCTCCATGCGGTTGTTGGTGGTGAGCTTGTAGCCCTGGCTCAGGCATTTTTCATGCTGGCGATAACGTAGCAGTACGCCATAGCCGCCTGGGCCCGGGTTACCCAGGCAGGAACCGTCGGTATATAGGGTTATCTGTTTTTGCACTGCGCTTTCATTGGTAAGATGCCGATAATCTTTCAAGTGTGCCTTTCTCGGCGCCTGTCAGCAAACACAAGGTGTTATGAGCGAACAACTGCATCGTCAGGTGGTACTGGATACTGAGACCACCGGTATGAACCAGGATGTGGGCCCCCATTGGGAAGGCCACCGCATTATCGAAATTGGTTGCGTGGAGGTGATAAACCGCCGCCTGACCGGCCGCCATTTTCATGTGTATTTGCAGCCAGACCGGCCGGTAGACCCGGAAGCCTTTGAAGTTCACGGTATTTCTGATGAGTTCTTGAAGGACAAACCCCGCTTTGCCGAGGTGGCCCAGGAGTTCATCGAGTTTATCCGTGGCGCCGAGCTGGTTATCCATAACGCCCCCTTCGACATCGGCTTTATGGACTTTGAGTTTCGGATGTGGAACCCCCAGCAGCCGCCCACCCAGCAGTTTTGCACTGTAACCGACTCGCTGGTGCTGGCGCGCCAGATGTTCCCAGGCAAGCGCAACAACCTGGACGTTTTGTGCGACCGCTTCTTTATCGACAACTCCGGCCGTACCCTGCACGGCGCTTTGCTCGATGCCGAGATCCTGGCCGACGTTTACCTGGCCATGACCGGTGGCCAAACCAAGCTCAATCTGGTGGCAAGCGGCGGTGACGGCTCCGATACCGGCGGCAATGAAATTCGCCGCCTGGCCCTGGCTGCCGACGCCTTAAGCGTGGTGCGGGCCAGTGCCGACGAGTTGGCGGCCCACGAAAGCCGCCTCGATTTGGTGGAAAAGAAAGGGGGCCACTGCCTGTGGCGGCAATGAAGGCCAGCCTGGGCCTGGCGGCCCTTTGCCTTGCAAGCCAGGCCTTGGGCGCCGAGCCCAAGGACACCTTGCCTGAGTCGCTGTTGTACCTGCAAAACGTCTTTCATCTTCCCAAAGGCCCCTACTATCAAGTGCTGCGCCGTAAAAGCGGCAGCGACTCGCTGATCTTGGTGGGCCCCGATGGCAACAAATTCTACAGCGACCGCCACCCCGACACCGTGGACTGGTATTCAGCGCCGGGCATGGATATCGTCCGCATGAGCCAACCAACGCCTGGTCCCTGGCAGGCTATCGGTGACTTTACCGGTCGTTACCCCTTCAAGGGCTTTACCTTTGGCGCACCCTCTTGGCCCAACCCCCGTTACGTGGGGGAACAGACCGAGCTTTGCCAGCAGATCGCCGAGCCAGCCGGCAGTTTAAGCGCGGCGGAATTTACCCGGCTGGTTGACGCCCGAACCTGGTTTACCAGCAGCCACGTGGGGAAAGACGACAACTTTGCCTTTGGTTCTACCGCCAAGGTGCACCTCAAAGGGCAGGGCGGCCGTTATTGCGTCACCCTCAACGTGCCCACCCTGGCCGGGCACTATCAATGGTCACTGCGCGATTCGGCGGTGTTTGACAGCCAAGAGTTCACCCAGGAGCTGCTGCTAAAACCCCTGCCGCTCACCATCGACACGCCACTGCCACAAGACGACCTTAGCCCGCTGATTTACCGGGCCACCCTGAACGACGACACCCTGGACCCGCAATCGGTGCGGATAGCCCTTACCCTGCATCTGGCCAACAACCAACAGGCCAAGCGGATTTTGCGCCCTTTTAACGGTGTGGCCGAACTTCGTTATTTGCAGACGCCGGGGCACGCCATCACCGTTAGCGGCAAAGTGGATTTTATCGACGCCGAGGGCACGGCAAGGGAGCTGCAACTGCCTGACAGGACCCTGGTTTCGGTGCCGCCGCCCAAACCCAAGCCCCCTGTCGACCCGCAGGCCGATGCGGCGAAGCCAGCAGCAAATTCCGGCTTTTCGGCGTGGTGGCTGCTTTTTGCACTGGTGCCTGTGATTTTTGGCACACTTTGGTGGTGGTTAAGGGCCCGTAAACGCCAAGAAGCTTTGCCTCCAGAGGAGGCTCAATTGCCCGAATCTCAACCGCAAACGCCGGAAAATGATGGCTTTTTGCTCGATTTGAGCCGCCCTGACGATGTAGACGAAAAAAATTAAGAAAAGGTGTTGACGCTAGACGCGCGCCGAACGTAGTATTTGCGCCGCACCGGGGGGATGACCACCGGATAGCACTGAGCGGAGTGGTAGTTCAGTTGGTTAGAATACCGGCCTGTCACGCCGGGGGTCGCGGGTTCGAGTCCCGTCCACTCCGCCAACTAATTTAATGCGATGAGGACCTGGTTCTTGTCGTCGCGGGAAACCGCCAGTGACAATGTACCAATCGGTTGCACGCCGCTTGGTAAAAAAGAACAAAGTGCGGAGTGGTAGTTCAGTTGGTTAGAATACCGGCCTGTCACGCCGGGGGTCGCGGGTTCGAGTCCCGTCCACTCCGCCACTAATTTAATACAATAAGAACCTAGTTCTGATTGCAGCGGGAAACCGCAGTGACAATGTATCAACCGGTTGCACGCCGATTGGTAAAAAAGCATAAAGTGCGGAGTGGTAGTTCAGTTGGTTAGAATACCGGCCTGTCACGCCGGGGGTCGCGGGTTCGAGTCCCGTCCACTCCGCCACTAATTTTTGTATTGAGGGCTTGGCTCTTGATGCAGCGGGAAACCGCAGTGACAATGTATCAACCGGTTGCACGCCGATTGGTAAAAAAGCATAAAGTGCGGAGTGGTAGTTCAGTTGGTTAGAATACCGGCCTGTCACGCCGGGGGTCGCGGGTTCGAGTCCCGTCCACTCCGCCACTAATTAAAAAGCCCGACCTTGTGTCGGGTTTTTTATTGTCTAAACCGCGCCCCGAAGCCCTTGCTGGTTTTTGGTTCGCGGACCCACGCTGGCGGCGTTTAATCCCGGTTTTGATGCCGCTAAAACAAAACTTTCGCCGGACTGCGATGGGCATTCCTGGCTGGCCGGCTGTGGGCTATCGATGGCTTAGGCCGGCGCCTATCGGCGCCCTGCATCAGCCTGTCTCCCATAAACTCACTGTGGCTCGACATGCATCGCCGATGTCGAGCCGAGTTCTTTCCCGTAAAGGTCTCTAAATGCCTGCTAAGAGTTTTTTATGAGGAGCTTTGACCTCTAATTGCGGACATAAAAAAAGCGCCCATCAGGGCGCTTTTTAGTAAGCCTGTCGGCTTAGTTCTCTATTTTCTTACCCACCAGCTTGTGGGAGAGGCGCTCAACCAGCACAAAGAACAGCGGCACAAAGAAGATCCCCAGGGCGGTGGAGGCAATCATGCCACCCAATACCCCGGTACCTACCGCGTTCTGGCTGCCAGAACCGGCGCCGGTGCTGATGGCCAGCGGCACAACACCGAGGCCAAAGGCCAGCGAGGTCATCAGGATGGGGCGAAGACGCATCCGCACCGCATCCAGGGTCGATTCCACCAAGCCCCTGCCATTGTCGAACTGCTCTTTGGCAAACTCGACGATAAGGATGGCGTTCTTGGCCCCCAGGCCGATGATGGTCAACAGTGCCACCTGGAAGTAGACGTCGTTAGACAGGCCGCGCGCGTCGGTTGCGATGAGGGTACCCAGCACCCCCAGTGGGATCACCAGCAGTACCGAGAACGGGATGGACCAGCTCTCATACAGGGCTGCAAGGCACAGGAACACCACCAGGATGGACAGGGCATAGAGACCCGGCGCCTGGTTACCGGCCAGTTTTTCCTCATAGGAAAGGCCGGTCCACTCCAGGCCAAAGCCCGGCGGCAGCTTGGCTACCAGAGACTGCATGGTGGCCATGGCGCTACCGGAGCTAAAGCCCGGCGCTGCGGCACCTTGGATCTCCACCGCCGGCAGGCCGTTATAGCGCTGCAGCTGAGGTGAGCCATAAGCCCAGTGGCCACTGGCAAAGGCGGAGAAGGGCACCATGTCGCCGCTGCTGTTACGCACATACCAACGTTTTACGTCTTCAGGCTGCATGCGGTAAGGGGCTTCACCCTGCACATACACCTTTTTGACGCGGCCACGGTCGATAAAGTCATTGACGTAGGTACCACCCCAAGCGGTGGTGATCACCGAGTTGATATCCGCCACGCTAACGCCCAGGGCGCCGGCTTTACGGTGGTCGATATCCAGTTGGTACTCGGCTTTGTCGCCTTGGCCGTTGGGCCGTACAGCGATCAAAGTGTGGTCTTGCGAGGCCATACCCAACAGCTGGTTACGAGCAGCCATCAGCTTCTCATGGCCTTGGGCATTACGGTCTTGCAGGTACATGTCAAAGCCGTTAGCGGTACCCAGTTCCAATACCGCGGGCGGTACGAAAGCGAACACCATAGCGCCTTTGATTTGGCTAAAGGCGCCCATGGCCCGGCCGGCAATGGACTGTACGTCGCTGCCTGGCGCGGTACGCTCACTCCAGTCTTTGAGCTTGACGAAGGCGATACCCATGTTCTGCCCTTGGCCGGCAAAGCTGAAGCCGCCGATGGAGAACACCGAGTAGACGTTGTCTTTCTCTTTGGTGTGGAAGTAGTTCTCAACCTGCTTGAACACCTTGAGGGTCTGTTCCTGGGTTGAGCCTTCCGGCAACTGCACCTGGACGAACAACACGCCCTGATCTTCGTCAGGCAGGAAGGAGCTTGGGGTGCGGCTAAAGAGCCAGCCCACCACGCCTACGATCACCAGATAGATGATCATCATCCTGCCGCCACGCTTGAGGATACCGGCAACGGTGCTCTGATAGCCGTGGGTGCGCTTGTCAAACCAGCGGTTAAACCAGCCAAAGAAGCCGCGTTCGGAACCGTGATGGCCTTTTTCCACCGGCTTGAGCATGGTGGCACAAAGCGCAGGGGTCAAAATCAACGCCACCATTACCGACAGCGCCATGGCCGAGACGATGGTCACTGAGAACTGGCGGTAAATAACCCCGGTAGAACCGGTCATAAAGGCCATGGGCAGGAACACCGCCGACAGCACCAGGCCGATGGCCACCAGCGCGCCGGTGATCTGGTCCATGGATTTCTTGGTGGCTTCCTTGGGCGACAGGCCTTCTTCGCTCATCACCCGCTCGACGTTCTCCACCACCACGATGGCGTCATCTACCAACAGGCCGATGGCCAGTACCATGGCGAACATGGTCAGGGTGTTGATGGAGTAACCGAACAGCGACAGCACCCCGAAGGTCCCCAACAGCACCACAGGTACGGCAATAGTGGGAATAAGGGTGGCCCGGAAGTTCTGCAAGAACAGGTACATGATGAGGAACACCAGTACCACGGCTTCAATCAGGGTGTGCACCACGCCTTCGATAGAGAGTTTTACAAAGGGGGTAGTGTCAAAGGGCACTACCGCCTTCAGCCCTTCAGGGAAGAACTGGGACAGCTCATCAATCTTGGCTTCTACCGCTTTGGCGGTGTCCAGGGCGTTGGCGCCGGTGGCCAGGCGAATACCCACACCGGTGGCTGCTTGGCCGTTGAAGTTACTGGTGAAGTTGTAGTTTTCGGAACCCATCTCCACTTTAGCTACGTCTTTTAGGTAGACGTTGGCGCCGTCGGTGCCAGTGCGCAGCAGGATGTTGCGAAACTGCTCCGGGGTCTGCAAACGGCTTTGGGCAGTAACAGTGGCGTTCAGCTCCTGGCCGGCCACAGACGGGGTGCCGCCCAATTGGCCGGCTGCCACCTGAGCGTTTTGGGCCTGGATGGCGGCCGTTACGTCAGAGGCGGTGAGGCTGTACTTGTTCAGCAGGTAAGGGTCCAGCCAGATGCGCATGGCGTACTGAGCGCCAAACACCTGCAGCTCACCCACACCCTGGACCCGGCTCAGCGCGTCTTTAACGTTGGAGTTGATGTAGTCGGCGATGTCCGCTTTATCCATGGAGCCGTCTTCGGACACGAAGGCGTACACCATCAGGAAGTTACGTACCGACTTGGTCACCGTTACCCCTTGGCGCTGTACGCTTTCCGGCAGCAGCGGGGTAGCCAGTTGCAGTTTATTCTGCACCTGAACCTGAGCGATATCCGGGTTGGTACCCTGGGTAAAGGTCAGGGTAATGGTGGCCTGGCCGTTGGAGTTACTGGAAGACGACATGTAGTTCAGGCCATCGATGCCGTTCATTTGCTGCTCGATGACCTGGGTAACGGCATCTTCCACCGTTTTTGCCGATGCACCGGGATAGTTGGCGGTAATGGTTACCGTCGGCGGTGCAATGCTGGGGTATTGGGCGATGGGCAGACGAACAATCGCCATCACCCCAACCAGCATGATGAGAATCGCGATCACCCACGCAAAAATGGGGCGATCAATAAAAAAACGTGGCATGAAAGCTCCCCTTACTGCTGCTTGGAGGCGTCAACAGCGGTGACCGGCGCGCCCGGGCGGACTTTTTGCAGGCCATCAAGGATCACCTTGTCACCCACCTTCAGGCCGCTGGTAATACGCCATTGGTTGCCTACCGCCTCGCCGGTGGTGACCGGGCGCATCTCAACTTTATTGTCGCTGGACACCACCATTACCGAGGCGTTGCCCTTGGCATCGCGGCTCACGCCCTTTTGCGGTACCAAAATGGCGTTGCTGTCTTCACCGGTGCTGACTTCGGCGCGTACATACATGCCGGGCAGCAAGGTGCCATCGGGGTTAGGAATGACGGCGCGAAGGGTGACCGAGCCGGTAGACTCGTTAACGTAAACCTCGGAGTACTCAATCTTGCCCTTGAGGGGGTAGGTGCTGCCGTCTTCGAGGGTCAGGGTGACCTGGGCCCCTTCAGACTGCTTGAGGTTACCCTGGGCCATCTTGGCGCGAAGGGCCTGGATGGCGGCGCTTGATTGGGTCAGGTCAACATAGATGGGGTCAAGCTGCTGCACCCGTACCAGCTCTTGGGTCTGGTTGGCAGTTACCAGGGCGCCAGCTGTCACCGCCGAAATGCCAATGCGGCCGCTGATGGGCGATTTCACATCGGTATAGTTGAGGTTGATCTTGGCGGTTTTTACCTGAGCCTCGGCTTCCTTGATGCTGGCCAGGGCCTGCTTGTAGGTGGCTTCGGCTTGGTCAAGATCTTGCTGGCTGACATAGTTGGTTTTCACCAGCTTCTGGTAGCGCTTGTAGGTTAGCTCGGCGGAGCGGGCATCGGCGTTGGCTTTGGCCAAGGAGGCTTCAGCACTGGCCTGGGCCGCTTCATAAGGGGCCGGGTCAATTTGATAGAGAGACTGGCCGGCGTCGACGTTACCGCCCTCGGTAAAGAGGCGCTTTAGCAGCACACCGGAAACCTGTGGGCGGATTTGCGCTTCCAAGAAGGCTTGCACCCGGCCTGGCAGCTCGGTGGTGAGGGTCAGCGGTTGAGACTGGACCGTCATAATGCCGACTTCCTGTGGGGGGCGCTGTTGACCTTGACCTGCCTGCTGGGCAGGGCTACATCCTGCCAGGGCGGCGGTGATCACCAGGGCCAAAATGGCACTTTTATGTTGTCGCATGACAAAAACCTCTGTGTTCAAAATGACGGTTCATAAACAGCAACGCAGTATTTTTAGAAGTGGCATGATATCAGGAAGGAATGAACGTTCATTCCCAAAAGCTGTTACAGAGCGTTTCGTGCCCAGGAACAAAAGCGACTTGTGTCGATTTTCCATTCAAAACAACACGCTAAATCCTGATCATGGCGTGTCATTCTTACTGGCGACTGACCGGTCTCGAAGTTCCCCGTCTAACCACAGTGCGGCCTGGGTCAAATAAGACTGGGACTGCAAACAAGCCTCTGGTGAGGTCAGCACCGGAATGGATTGCGCTTCACGGGTAAAAAGGCCACTGGGACTACGATAGACCACGTACTGCTTGTTGCCATCCATGCTGGCGTAAACTGACGAGCCGTAATCGGTATCGATAAGAAAGTGAAGCTTATCCAGCCAGCCGGGTTTTACCCAGGTGCGGGGGGATAAGGCGTAGGCGTGGTGCGGCGTGCTGTTGGCTTGGTCGATATCGCGAAAGCGCCCTTCAACCCGGTCGAGGCGGTATTGCGGCTCAAGGCCAAGTACCGTCAGCCAGTTAGGCCATTTGATAAAGCGGGCATCGATGCGCCAGTCGTCACCTTGAATGGGAAAGCTGCGCTCTTTGCAGCTGCCGGGAGTGGCCAGAAACAACTGGTAATGCTGGGGGCTCAGTTCTTTAAAGCGAACCGTGGCGATGGCGGTTTCAGCGCCAAGGCGGTCATAAGTGCGATAAAGGGCGAAAAACAGCAGGCTGCTGACCAGCAATCCGCTTAAGAGGCTCAACAGTAACAGCCGCCACAGCCACTTTATCATCCGTTTCGCTATCCCTTTGGCTTATCGCGTTTTTAGCCTATCCCAAGGCCAAGTTACCGTCACCTCTAAAAATAAACCCGGCCTGAGCCGGGTTTGAAAAAGCGTGCATCAAGCCGTTAGTTGACCACGAATTTGCCGTTCATCAAGGCAAAGTGCCCTGGGAAGGAGCAGAAGAAGGTGTAATCGCCTCCTTTTTGCAGCTTGCTCATATCAACGCTTACTTTGGCCTGCTCGCCACTGCCGATAATGGCGGTGTGGGCCAGTACCCGGGCATCCCCTTGGGGCAGGTAGTCGTTATCAAGGCCGGCCTGGGCACCGGCCATGGCCAGGGCTTGGTAATCGGCGGTTTTACTCAGCACCCAGTTATGGCCCATGGTTTGTTTGGGCATGCTACCCGAATGGGTGAGGGTAACAGTGAAGGTCTTGCAGCTGGCCGGAACGCTGATGGTTTTCTTGTCAAACTGCATGGCGTCATTGCCGTCAATGGTGGTGGCGCAGTCATCGGCAAGGGCCGGCAAGGCACTGACCGACAGCAACGCGGCCAACAGGGCTTTTCTCATTTTCAGACCTCCAAAGGTGTTGTCGTACCCAGCTTAGGCTATTTGGGCTGAGTTGTTAATGCCACAGGGCGCCCGCGCTTGGCAATGGCAAAAATCTTTGGTGATCAATGCATTATTGAAAAATGTGCGGGACGTCTACGGCAACCTAAAACACCGGGAATAAAAAAAGCCCCGCGACTGCAGGGCTTTTTTCGGTTCAGGCTCAGGCGGCTTTGCCGGCGGCCTTTTTCTCTTTTTTGACCAGTTCTTTGTCGGCTGCCAGGTACAGCGGGTCGAAGTCATCAACGTTGATGGCGCGCAGGCGGCCTTTCTCGGCGCGGCGCAGCAGCTCGGCTTCGTCTTCGCTGATGATACCCAGGGCCAGGCCTTCTTCGGCCACTTTATCAAGGCGCCAGAACAGGCGCTTGCGGTCGGTGGCCTTGGCAACCTTATCGAACACTGGCTCTACGGCCAGGATGTCTTCCAGGGTTTGCTCCAGCATACCCACGGCGTTGTTTTCAACGCGGCTCAGGTGCTGGCTGCTACCCAGTCGGCTGCGGGTTTCAGAGGGGGTTTGCAAGAAGGTGGCTACTTTGTAGTCCAACTTGTCGCCAGGACGGCTCACCGGGCGGCCCCAAGGCAGGATAACCAGGCGCAGTACCCGGCCAACCCACTTATTGGGGAAGTTGCGCAGCAGCTCGTCGAGGCTGTCTTGCAGCTTGGCTAGGGCATCTTCCACGCCCCATTGCAGCAGCGGCAGCTCTTCGCGGCGACGGCCTTCGTCGTTGAAGTGCTTGAGGGCGGCAGAAGCCAGATACAGCTGGCTCAGCAGGTCACCGAGGCGTGCTGAAACCCGCTCACGGCGCTTGAGTTCACCGCCTAGTACGCCCATGGCCACGTCAGACAGCAGCGCCAGGTTGGCAGAGAAACGGTTCATCTGCTGGTAGTAACGCTTGGTTTGGTCCTTGAACGGCGCGGCGCTAAAGCGAGCACCGGTCAGGCCCAGCCAGAAGGAGCGGAAGAAGTTGGACATGGCAAAACCGATGTGGCCGAACACGGCTTTATCGAAGGCCACCAGGGCTTGCTTCTTGTCTTCAATGGCAGCGGCTTCCAGCTCGGCCAGCACGTAAGGATGGCAGCGAATGGCGCCTTGGCCGTAGATCATCATGGAACGGGTCAGGATGTTGGCCCCTTCCACGGTGATGGCCACAGGGGCGCCCTGGTAGCCGCGGGCCAGGTAGTTTTCCGGACCCATGCAGATGCCTTTGCCGCCGTGGATGTCCATGGCGTCGATGATGCCTTTTTGCATCCGGTCGGTCAGGTGGTACTTGACGATGGCGGTGATAACAGAGGGCTTTTCACCCAGGTCCAGACCGGTGGTGGTCAGCTCACAGGTGGCACCCATCAGATAGGCGTTGCCACCCAGGCGCGCCAGCGGCTCCTGGATACCTTCCATCTTGCCGATGGGCAGGCGGAACTGGCGACGCACCCGGGCGTAGGCGCCGGAGGCCAGGGCCAGGGTTTTCAGGCCACCGGTGGCGTTGGAGGGCAGGGTGATGCCACGGCCAACGGACAGGCACTCAACCAGCATGCGCCAGCCTTGGCCAGCCATTTTCGGGCCACCGATGATGTAATCGAGAGGCACGAATACCTCGTTGCCGCGGGTCGGGCCATTCTGGAACGGCACGTTCAGCGGGAAGTGGCGACGGCCAATTTCCACGCCAGGGGTATGGGTAGGAATAAGGGCGCAGGTGATGCCAAGGTCTTCTTCGCCGCCCAAGAGGCCATCAGGGTCACGGAGTTTGAAGGCCAGGCCCAGCACTGTGGCCACCGGGGCCAGGGTGATGTAGCGCTTGTTCCAGGTGATTTTCATCCCCAGCACTTCTTGGCCTTCCCACTGGCCTTTGCACACCACGCCAAAGTCGGGAATGGCGCCTGCGTCGGAGCCCGCTTCCGGGCTGGTCAGGGCAAAGCAGGGAATTTCCAGGCCCTTGGCTAGGCGCGGCAGGTAGTAGTCTTTCTGCTCTTTGGTGCCGTAATGTTGCAACAATTCACCCGGGCCCAGGGAGTTGGGCACGCCGACGGTGGAAGACAGCACCATGGACACGCCGGTCAGGCGCTGCAGTACCAGAGACTGGCAGTAGGCAGAGAATTCGAGGCCGCCGTACTCCTTCTTGATGATCATCGAGAAGAAGCCTTTTTCCTTCATGAAATCCCACACTTCGGGGGCCAGATCGGCGCGCTCGTGGGTGGTTTCCCAGTCGGAGACCATGCGGCACAGTTCTTCAACCGGGCCGTCTAGGAAGGCTTGTTCTTCGGCGCTCAGCTGCGGCTTGGGAAAGCTGTGCAGTTTGTTCCAGTCCGGGTTACCGCGAAACAGCTCGCCGTCCCACCAGGTGGTGCCAGCTTCAATGGCTTCGCGCTCGGTGCTGGACATCTCCGGCATGATCTTGCGGTACAGCTTGAGGAAGGGACCGGAGATATAAGTGTGACGAAAGCTGGTGATATTAAGAGGTACCAGGATCAGCAGAGCCAGCAGCCACAGCCAGATGGACGCCGCTCCCAGCAGGCTGCCCACCACCAGGGCGCCGAACACGGCGACCGTGAAGGTCATCAGAGAGGCCCGGTGGTAGGCCAGGGCCCAGGCACCACCGAGGACCACCAGAGTCCAAATTAGAGTCAACACGATTCCCTCCTTACGGGTTCATTTCTCTTGAGAGGTCAGACCTCTGTGTTGTTGCCACTTTTTACTGGATACGACTCAGTGAATCAAGAAGGATTTGTTGATTATGGCTGGTTATAATCGTCAGCCACTCGGTCCACCCAGGAAGCGTTCCATGGAGTTACAAGACATCGTAAAAGCGCAGCTCAGCGAAGCTGCCGAAGTACTGGCCCGGTTCAGTCAGGACCAAACCCAGCTGGCAGCGGTATCCCAGGCCGCACAACTGTTAGCTGAGCAGTTCAAGGCCGGTGGCAAAGTGCTTGCCTGCGGGAATGGTGGCTCCCATTGTGACGCCATGCATTTTGCCGAGGAGCTGACCGGGCGTTTTCGGGATAATCGCGCCGGCTTGCCGGCCATCGCCATCTCTGACCCCAGCCATTTGTCCTGCGTCGGCAATGACTACGGTTTTGATTATGTCTTTTCCCGCTACGTCGAAGCGGTGGGCCAAAAAGGCGATGTCTTGTTTGGCCTGTCCACCTCTGGCAACTCGGCCAACATCATCAAGGCGGTAGAGGCGGCCAAGGCCAAGGGTATGAAGGTTATCCTGCTGACCGGAAAAGACGGCGGTAAGCTGGCCGGTATGGCCGACGTGGAAGTGCGGGTGCCGCATTTTGGTTACGCCGACCGCATCCAGGAAATTCACATCAAGGTGATCCACTCCATCATCCTGATGGTGGAAAAGCTGATGGCCTGAGACGCCTGAGGTAAGCGAAAGAACCGGTCGTACCCAAGACCGGTTTTTTAATAAATTGGCCTTGGCATTTTTGTTTTGTTGTTTATTGTTCTTGCCTTTTTTTGTACCATCACTGTCTCTTTTACATGGACTTTTATACAGGACGTAACAACTTATGCGTTTTATTACTTTTGTCGCCAGTCTCATCATGCTCGGAGGCTGCGCGCAGTCTTCCCAAGTTAGCTCCTTCAATCAATTCAAGGATGAAGGGGAAATCAACAAAATCATGGTAGTAAGTGCCGAAGGGGATGGCCTTAACCCCCCGGTAAATGAACAGTTCGTTCGGTCTTTGGTTGGGCGCAATGTTGAGATTGTGAGCAGCAATTCCTCGCTTATTGAAATGGCCGGTGCCAGCGATATCGTTGGCATGGTGCGTTTGTTAAAGAGGGAGCATGTCAGTCATGTGCTGCTGATCGAACCGCTTAAAAATAACAAGGCTTATCCAGAAGGTAGTTATGCGCCGCTTTGGGTGGCCTTCCCTGGTGCCATCAATACCCTTTCCAAGAAAAAGGTTGGCAATGCCTGGCTGGTTCGTATGTTCAGAGTTGACTCAGAGCGCATGGTTTGGATGGGCGTGACCCAGGACCCTCATTCGCTATTAAACCAATGGCATGAAACATACGCTGCCAACGGGTTAATGGTCGGTTCTATTTGACGCTGTCGCCCTTTATTCGGTAAACAATCTGGCGGATTGTCAGTATTGGAATAAAGGGCGATGTGTGAATTACTGGGCATGAGCGCCAACGTGCCGACCGATATCTGTTTTAGCTTTACCGGCCTTATCCGTCGTGGTGGCGATACCGGCCCGCACAAGGATGGCTGGGGCATCACCTTTTATGAGGGCAAGGGGTGCCGTACTTTTAAAGATCCCGAGCCGTCGCACCAATCCCCCATCGCCGGCTTTTTGCGCGACTACCCCATTAAAAGCTGCGCCGTGGTGTCGCATATCCGCCAGGCCAACCGTGGCCGGGTGGGACTGGAAAACACCCACCCCTTCACCCGCGAGCTGTGGGGCCGTAACTGGACCTACGCCCACAACGGCCAGCTAAGCGGCTACCAAAGCCTTGCCACCGGCCCACTGTCGCCAGTAGGTAACACCGACTCCGAGCGGGCCTTTTGCCACCTGCTGCACCGCATTCAAACGCGCTTTCCCAAAGGGCCGCCGGCCAAGGCCCAGACCCTGTGGCGTTTTATTGCCAGGGTTGCCGAGGAGCTTCGCGCCCTTGGGGTATTTAACATGCTGCTAAGCGACGGGCGCTACCTGATGGCCTATTGCAGCACCCAGCTTCATTGGCTCACTCGCCGCGCTCCGTTCGGGCCGGCCAAGCTGATTGATGAAGACATGGAAGTGGATTTTAGCGCCGTGACCACCCCTGATGATGTGGTCACGGTCATCGCTACCCGGCCGCTGACTCAAGGGGAGCATTGGACTGCCCTGGCGCCAGGGCAATTCGCGGTGTTCAGGCTGGGGGAGCTCTTTCTTACTGGGGGCTAGCGGCCTCGGCGGGGGCGGCGGTTTCTTTGTAGTCGGACAGCACCAGCTCCATCTGCTCAACCCCGTCCTTGGATTGCCACAACCTTACCAGGGTGTAGTGCAGCTTAGGGGCCAGCCAGAACAGGGTTTCCCGGCTGGAGTTGTCCCGCACCCGCTCTACCCGCAGGGTGTCGAGGTCGCCATAGGGGGTGGACAGACGTTCCTCACCCACCACCCGGAACCGGTACACCTTTTCTTTCAGTTCCTTGACGATGTGGTAGGTCACGTCCTTTTTACCGGCGGCCAAGTCCAGTGCCAGCTGCTGCTGGTAGGAGAGGGGATCGTACACCACCCCTTTGACATTGATGCCAGCGCCGCCGCTTCGCACCGTGTCCCCTTCGAAGCTTTCGCTTTCTTTGTCGTCAGGGCCGGTGCCGGTGCGTTTGTATTGGTATTGGTTGGCCTGTACCTGCTGGCCATCGCTTCCCAGGGTAAAGGTGGCGGTCTCTTCTCTTTGGTCGGAAAAGATAAGCCAGCTCAGATCTGAGGCGTTGTGCAGAATATAGGTGTTGCCGTCCTGTTTGAGGCTGCGCGTGCCCATACCCAGGGCTTTGCCTTTACGCAGGACCTTATAGGTGGCGTCGTAGGAAACAAGGGGGGATGCCATGGCAGGCAGCGACAGCGTCGCTGCCACCATGAACGATATCAGTGCGTTACGTACCCGCATGGCGGTAAAACCTGTCCGTCAAGCCAGGCCTTACCTTCGCCCATTTGCAATCTGCCGTCAACGAACCAAGCGCAGACCATGGGGTAAATAACATGTTCTTGCCGATGAACTTTCTCGGCCAGGCTGTCGGCGTTGTCAGCAGCCTCAATGGCCACCTTGGCCTGGGCGATGACAGGGCCACCGTCCAGCTCGGCAGTCACAAAATGTACCGACACGCCGTGCTCGCTGTCACCGGCGTCAAGAGCCCGCTGGTGGGTATCCAGCCCCTTGTACTTGGGCAGCAACGAGGGGTGGATATTCAGCAGCTTGCCTTCGAAGGCGCCCACAAATACCGGGGTAAGGATGCGCATAAAGCCGGCCAACACCACCAGATCGGCACCGAAATCGTTAACCGCCGCCACCAGGGCGGCGTCGTAACTTTCGCGGTCGCCAAAGTCTTTGTGACTCAGCACTCGGGTGGCAATACCGGCGTTTTCGGCGCGGATCAGGCCATAGGCCGAGGCCTTGTTGGCGATGACGCCCACCACCTGGCCGTTCACGGTGCCGGCCTGGCAGGCGTCGATGATCGCCTGCAGGTTGGAGCCGCTACCGGATATCAGGACAACCAGGCGTTTCAACGAATTTCTACCGCTTTGTCGCTGTCGCCGCGTTTGGCGATGGTACCGATGTGCCAGGGGCTTTCACCTTGCTCGGTCAGCACCGCCAGGGCCTCTTCCAGTTGGGAGTGAGGCACCACCAGCACTAGGCCGACGCCGCAGTTAAAGGTGCGGTACATCTCTTCGCGGGTGACGTTACCTTCGGCTTGCAGCCAGTTGAAGATGGCCGGCCATTGCCAGGAGGCTTCGTTAACCACGGCCTTGGCATCGGCGGGCAGGACTCTTGGAATGTTTTCCCAGAAGCCGCCACCGGTGATGTGAGACAGCGCCTTGACGCGCACCTTGCGAAACAGCTCCAGCACCGGCTTGACGTAGATGCGGGTGGGTTCGAGCAGCAGGTCGGCCAGGGGCTTGCCGTCAACGATGGTGTCGGCCTTGGCACCGGCCACTTCCACAATCTTGCGTACCAGGGAGTAGCCGTTGGAGTGCGGGCCGGAGGAGGGCAGGGCAATCAGGGCATCGCCTTCGCTAACGCCGCTGCCGTCGATGATTTTGGACTTTTCAACCACGCCAACGCAAAAGCCGGCCAGGTCGTAATCGTCGCCTTCGTACATGCCGGGCATTTCGGCGGTCTCGCCACCAATCAGGGCGCAGCCTGATTGCTCGCAGCCGTTGCCGATACCGGCAACCACTTGGGCGGCCACATCTACGTCCAGCTTGCCGGTGGCGTAGTAGTCGAGGAAGAACAGCGGCTCGGCGCCTTGCACGATAAGGTCGTTAACGCACATGGCCACCAAGTCGATGCCCACGCCGTCGTGGCGGTTCCAGTCCAGGGCCAGGCGCAGCTTGGTGCCGACGCCGTCGGTGCCGGCAACCAGCACCGGCTCCTGGTAGCCGCTGGGGATCTGACACAGGGCGCCAAAACCACCCAGGCCCCCCATTACTTCAGGGCGGCTGGTGCGGCGGGCCACACCTTTGATCCGTTCTACCAGGGCGTTACCTGCATCAATGTCTACACCGGCGTCTTTATAGGACAGGGACGTGCGTTTTTCGCTCATCGTCTTCCTCGAGGGCAAATTGGGGGTTTTTGGGCGGGGCGTATTGTAGCCGGGCCGGGCTTAAGTTGAAACGTTTTCCTCGCGGCTTTTTCCGTTGTTCCCCATGGCCGCAAAAGGTAAAATTGGCCGGTTTTGTGCCGGTAAAAAGAAATGGGAGCGCCCGAATGAAGATCTGCGAAGTCAAACACCCCCTGGTCCAACATAAACTGGGCCTGATGCGTGAAGCTGACATCAGCACCAAGCGCTTTCGTGAACTGGCCGCCGAAGTGGGCAGCCTGCTCACCTATGAGGCCACCAAGGATTTCGAGCTGGAAACCGTCACCATCGAAGGCTGGAACGGCCCGGTGGAGATTGAGCAGCTCAAGGGCAAAAAAGTCACGGTAGTGCCTATTCTGCGCGCCGGTCTTGGCATGATGGACGGGGTGCTGGAGCACATTCCTTCTGCCCGGGTCTCGGTGGTGGGCATGTACCGCAACGAAGAAACCCTCGAGCCGGTGCCGTATTTCGAGAAGCTGTGCGGTGACCTTGAAGAGCGGGTGGCCCTGGTGGTTGACCCCATGCTTGCCACCGGCGGCTCCATGGTTGCCACCATTGATCTGCTTAAAAAGCGCGGCTGCCAGCACATCAAGGTGCTGGTACTGGTGGCGGCACCGGAAGGCATCAAGGCCCTGGAAGCGGCCCATAATGATGTGGAGCTTTACACCGCATCGGTAGATAAGTGCCTGAATGAAGACGGTTATATCATCCCCGGCCTCGGTGACGCCGGCGACAAGATCTTCGGCACCAAATGAACCCGACCCGGCGCAGGCCGGGTTTTTAATATTGCTCAGAGAACACTGTGAATGTCCGTGACTGCCGATCCGTTCCATATCGACAATCCCCTTAAGCGCGCCCTTATCGGTGGCCAAATGCTGTTTGTGGCTTTTGGCGCCCTGGTGCTGATGCCGCTGCTAACCGGCCTTGACCCCAACGTGGCCTTTTTTACCGCAGGCGTCGGCACCTTGCTGTTCCAACTGGTTACCAAGCGCCAGGTGCCGGTATTTTTGGCCTCAAGCTTTGCCTTTATCTCGCCGGTGGTGATGGGCACCCAGCAGTTTGGCCTGCCGGCCACCCTGGGCGGGTTGGCCGCCTGTGGCGGCGTTTACATGCTGCTGTCGCTGGTTATCAAAATTCGCGGCGTTGGCATTATCGAGCGGGTGCTGCCGCCGGTGGTGGTGGGGCCCATTATCATCGTGATTGGCCTTTCCCTGGCCCACCTTGGCGTCAACATGGCCATGGGCAAAACCGGTAACGGCGCCGAGCAACTGGTAGAGCCTACCAAGGCGCTGGCTATTTCCATGGCGGCCCTGGCCACGACCCTTGCGGTAGCCATTTTTGCCCGCGGCATCTTTAAGCTCATCCCTATTATCTCGGGCATCATCGTTGGCTATCTGTTGTCCCTGGCCATGGGTATTGTCTCCTTTGACAAAGTGGCAGCAGCGGCCTGGTTTGCCATTCCGCACTTCACCACCCCCGAGTTTCGCTGGGACGCCATTTTGTGGATGCTGCCGGTGGCCATTGCCCCGGCCATCGAGCACGTCGGTGACGTGCTCACCATTGGCACCGTTACCGGCAAGGATTACGTCAAAAAGCCCGGCTTGCACCGCACCATGCTGGGGGACGGCTTGGCCACTACCCTTGCGGCCTGCTTTGGCGGCCCGCCCAATACCACCTATTCCGAGGTAACCGGCGCCGTAACCCTCACCAAAAGTTTTGACCCGCGCATCATGACCTGGGCCGCCGGCTTTGCGGTGGTACTGGCCTTTGTGGGGAAACTGGGGGCGGCGCTGCAATCTATTCCCTCGGTGGTGATGGGCGGCATCATGGTGCTGCTGTTTGGCTCCATTGCGGCGGTGGGCATCAACACCCTGGTGCGGGCCCAGGTGGATTTGGCCCAGCCTCGAAACCTCGTTATCTGCTCGGTGGTGCTGGTGTTTGGCATCGGCGGCATGGTGATTGGCCTCGGTTCCTTTACCCTCCAAGGCATCAGTTTGTGCGCCCTGGTGGCGGTATTACTGAACCTGGTATTACCCAGGGAACAGCATCCGTCTTGAGTCAGGGGGGCGCTGCCCCTATGATCGGGGCTTCCCGGCATGGAGAACGCCATGAAATCCTTTGTTTTTGTTTGCCTTACGCTGTTTTGCGGCCAGGTTTTTGCAGTGCCGGTGGGCGAGTTGTATCGCAGCCAGGTGGCTATCAAGAGCCAGACCGATACCGCCCGTGAAGCGGCCCTCAAAGCGGCCATGGCCCAGACCCTGGTGCGGGTGACCGGCAGCAGCGAGGCGGCCAGCGCCCCTGAGCTGGCCGAGCTGCTTAACGACCCATCCCCCTACGTGCTCTCCTATCGCTATGAGCAAGGGGACGATGGCCTGGAGCTTTATGCCGCCTTTGACCAGCACCTGCTGGACCAGGCCATTTGGCAGCACGGCTATGGCGTTTGGGGAGCCGAGCGCCCCACCACCTTGCTGTGGGTTGCCATCCAGGACGCCAGCGGCCAGCGCGACATGGTGAGCGATGCCTCAAGGCCGGTGCTGGCCAAGGCCGCCGTGGACGAAGGCAAGCAGCGTGGCCTGCCGATAGTGCTGCCGCTTTGGGATCTGGACGACAAAGTTAAGCTTGATGTGCTGGATGTGTGGGGCCGCTTTGACGAGCCGGTCAGCGACGCTTCCAGCCGCTACAAAGCCGCCCAGTTTGTGATGGCGCGCCTGACCCCGAACGGCCAGGGCTACGCCGCCGACTGGCAGCTGGACGGCGCCATTAGCCTGAGCGGTCAGGTCACCGGCGACACCCCCGAGGCCGCCATTCGCGCTTTGGTTGACGACCTCACCGACAAGCTCGCCGCCAACCTGGCGGTTAAAGGCCAGCTGTCCGAGCAGCGCAGCGAAATCACCCTGCTGGGTGTGGGCCGCGCCGAGGATTACCTCAAAGCCCTGGACGAGCTGAAAAAGCTGCCGGTGGTGGCCGATGCCGAGGTCACCGATGTCAAAGCCGGAGCCGTCACTTTCAGCCTGCAACTGCGGGGCGACCAGACCCAGCTCAGCCAGGCCTTGACCCTCAGCCGCCATTTCGAGGCCGGCCCTGATGGTCAGTACCATTTTGTGAATCGATGAGGACACCCAGTGCAGTTACCACTGGCCGTACAGCTGCCTGACGACGAAACCTTCGTCAGTTTCTACCCCAGTGACAACGCCCAGGTGGTGGCGGCAGTCAAAGGGGCCGCCCGGGCCGAAGGAAAAAGGGTGCTTTATCTGTGGGGCAAGGGCATGAGCGGGCGCAGCCACCTGCTGCACGCCGCCTGCGCCCTGGCTGCCGAGCGCGGCGCCCCGGCCGCTTACCTGCCGCTCAAGGCCCGCGACCAAATGGCGCCGGCCATGCTCGAAGGCATGGAAAAGCTGGCACTGGTTTGTATCGATGATGTGGGGGCTATCGCCGGCGACGCCGCCTGGGAGCGCCAGATCTTCGATTTATATAACCGCGCCCTGGAAACCCGCGACGGCGCCCACCTCATCATCACCGCCCAGGCGCCGCCCCAGCAGCTGGGTATTGTGCTGCCCGATCTTATTTCCCGGCTCGACTGGGGGGTGACCTACCAGCTGCACCCGCTGGATGACGAAGGTAAATTGGCGGCGCTGCAACTGCGCGCCGGCTTGCGCGGCTTTACCCTGCCGGACGATGTGGGGCGCTTTTTGCTCAATCGCCTGTCAAGGGAGATGCGGGCGCTGTTCGACGCCCTCGATTTGCTGGACAAGGCCTCTATCGCCGCCCAGCGAAAGCTCACCATTCCTTTCGTCAAACAGACTCTGGACCTGTAAAAAAAGCCCGCATGATGCGGGCTTTTTTGTCACTGCTTGGGAAGGGGCAGCACTCGGTCGTGGGCGCGCTGCAACAAGCGGTAGGGCACTGGGGTGTCGCTCACCCGCGCCCGCTCGCTCAACACCCCAAGGCTGGTGGCACAGGCCGGGGTGAGGTTATCCAGCCAGCCCTCGTTGCTGCAAAGCTCGGTGGGGGTGAGGCCGGTTAGCAGGGCTGCGGCATCGTCATAGACCTGGGGCAGAATGTTTTGCACCGCAAACAGCGCCCGGGGGCGGATATTGGCGGCGCCGATGCGGTTACGTTGGCCGCGATAAACCACGTAATCATTGCTGCTGGTGGGTGAGGCAGGGTTGTTGGTGACCGCCACATCCCGGTCTATGCCGTAGCGCAGCTTCATCATGGTTTCTTCAAAGAGCATGGCCAAGTCTTCGCGGGTGCTGGCGTAGTTGTAAAAATCGTTGGCCCGGTCTGGGAAGAAGAACCCGGCCACATCGCTTGGCAGGTAGCCTTGCTGGGTAACATCGGCGCTGTCGCCAAAAAAGCGTACCTGGCCCAGGCCGTACATCTCATTGGATTGCAGCGGATAGCCGTTGGTGAGCTGATCTGAGAGCAGCGGCGGGTTGGAGGCGGCGGTCAGGAAGGTATCGCTGCCGCTAAGGCCGGCTTGGCGCTTGGCCTGAGACATAAAATCGTTGGCGTGGCTGAGCTCATGATAGAGCAGCGAGCCTAAATCCAGGCCCATGGCTTCGATGGTGCGGGTCTGGCGGGCCTGGGGATCGGTGCTGGAGAAGGCGTAGGCGTCATCTTTCACATAGCGCCAGGGCATCACAAACTGCAAGTTGTCGCCAAAACCGGCCCGGTAGTCGGGCTGCTCGTTGATGAGATCCCGCTCGGCCGGGGTCAGCCACAGGCTGTCCGGGTCAAGGTAGATGGTGCCGGTCAGGGCCCAGTAGAAGGACGGGCGCACGTCGCTGGAAATCACGATGGCGGTAGTGGCCCCCAGCAAGGTTTTAAAGTCGTCGTTCGGGTCGAGGTTTTCCAAGAAGTAGGCAAAGCGCTCGCCCATCCAGGCATTGGACACCAATACCCTATCGAGAATGGCGTCCACGCTGGGGGTGTCGGTATTGAGCCCCAAAGGCGGCAGGGTATTGATGGTGCAAAGGTTATTGGCGGTCAGCTGGTTTGAATAAACGCAATTTGCCAGTACGCTGGCGTAGGGGCTGTCGCTGTGATACGGCCTGACGTAGGCCAGGGGGCTGGTGGTGGCGCAGTTATCGCCGCTGCCATTGCAAAAATAGGGGCTGGTTACCTCGGCGCGGTTACGCACCACCACATACGCGGTGTCGGTCAGCGTACCAGCGTCGGTTTGTGCCGTGCCTTCAAAGGTCATTACCGCATCGCCGCTCACCTGGGGAGCGGTTACAAACAATACCGGCTCGCTGCTGCTGGTTTCCAGGGTGGCACTGGGCCCGGAGAGCTGGCGAAACGACCAGCCGCTGACACTGCTAATGCCGGTGGCGTTTAGGCGCAGGGAAAATTCGGCCCCTTCGCTTACCGCCCGGTCAACCCGCAGCTGCGCCTGGGGGACGCTGGTGTCGGTAACGGTCAGGCTGGCGTCTTTACTCAAGGTGCTGCCGTCACTGCGGGTAGCGGTAAAGCGAAACTGGTAGCTGCCGGCCTCGCTGGCGTCAAAGCCGATACCGGCAGTCCCTGCTGACAGCAACTCGACGGTGGGGCCGCTTAGCTGGGTCCAGCTGTATTGGCTGTAACTGCCCTGAGGCAAGGTGGCGACTAAGCCTACCGCATCGCCGGTCAGGGCCTGGCTGTCGCCGCTGATAGTAAGTTCGGTCACCGGCTGGGTAACCACGTCGCTCACGTCACTGGAGCCACCACCGCCGCAGCCGCTCAGCATCAGCAGGCAGGCACCAAGAGGCCCAATCGTCCTTGTCAATAACCGCATCGCCACACTCTCTGGTTGTCATGATGTAAAGAGGTTGTGGTGTTTTTAGCTGCAAATCAAGTGCTTTGCCAGGGCAGGGGAAGTGGCGCCTTGTAAAGAAAAGCAGGCCGCCAGGTGATGGCGGCCGAAGATCAGGCGCAAAGTGCCTTGGCGGTTTTGGCCAGGCGCCGGCCCATGGCCAGGCACAGGGCCTTTTCATCATTGCTGATGGCGCCGTGCTCGGCCCAGTGGCTGGGGCCATAAGGGGTGCCACCGGTGTGGGTGTGATGCAGGGCAGGCTCGGTGTAGGGCAGGCCCAGCACCATCATGCCGTGGTGCAAGAGCGGCACCATCATCGCCAGCAAGGTGCTCTCATGGCCGCCGTGCAGGCTGCCGGCACTGGTGAAGACGCAGGCCGGTTTATCCACTAGGCTGCCGGCCAGCCAGTCGCTGGCGGTGCTGTCCCAAAACGCCTTCATGGGAGCTGCCATGCCGCCAAAGCGGGTGGGGCTGCCAAGGGCCAGGGCGCTGGCGTTTTTCAGCTCATCGGCGGCAATTTGCGGGTCTTCACCGTCTTCTTCGACGGTGCGCAGCCAAGTTTCTACCCCTTCTTCTTCGATACCGCGGGCAATGAGCCGCGCCATCTGGCGGGTGGCGCCGGTTTTACTGTAATAGAGCACCAGCACCGGGCTCATAGGATCTCCAGCACCTGCTCGGGCGGGCGGCCGATGCGCGCCTTGTCGCCATTTACCAAAATCGGCCGTTCAATCAGCTTGGGGTGCTCGCTCATGGCGTTAAGAAGCGCCGCTTCGTCGTTCACATTGGCCAGCCCCAGTTCCTTGTAAAGCTCTTCTTTGGTACGCATCAGTTGGCGGGCCGAACTAAAGCCAAGCTTGGCAAGCAGCGCCTTGAGGGTGGCCACATCCGGGCTTTGTTCCAGGTAGAGCACCAACTCTGGGGCCTGGCCTTGTTGCTCCAAAAGGGCCAGGGTTTCGCGGGACTTGGAACAACGGGGGTTATGGTAAAGCTGCATCTGTGTCTCCTTTGGGCTAGGGCCTATTGTAACGGCCCTAGCCCATGGGTGCTAACGGCGCTGCAAGGCCTCGAAGCGGGCTTTTTTGGCCCTAAGCTGGGCGATGCGGCCTTCGATGCGGCGCTGCTCGATAACGTTGTCGCCCAGCGCCTTGTAGGCGTTGTTGAAATGGCCGATGGCGCGGTCAAAGGCGCCAAGATAGGCCAGCTTTTCGGCCTGCCAGGCTTCGCGCTCACCCACATCCTTCACCTGGGCCTGAGCCTGGATCATAAGATCCATCGCCAAAGAGTCTTCAGGGTGAATATAAAGATAAGGCTCCAGTACCTTGATGGCCTCGCTGCCTTTGTTGGCCCGTACCCAGGCGTTGGCAAGGTTAAGCGCTACCACCGGGCTGTTGGGGCGGATCTCGGCCTCGGGAGCCAGGAAGCGGGCTGCTTCTTCACCGCGGTCAAGGCCGATAAGGGCGTCGACCTTGAGCGATTTGTAATAAAGGCTATGGGGCGAGGCCTTGAGCAGCTTGTTGGCGATATCCAGGGCGCCTTGGTAATCGTCAGACATCAGGGCCACCTGGCCAAGGCCATAATGAACTGCCTCTTCAAAGACGTATTCGTGGTTTTTTAGCTCGTTTTCCAGCCGCGGTTTGACCTTGTCCGGCGGGTCGCCGTACTGGGTGCGCAGCAGCATCTTAACCAGCTCGAAATCCAGGGAGGGTTTGCGGATAACCTTGGGCAGCTGCATGGCGCGGGTGCGGGCTTGGGCTACCCGGGTTTCGGACAAGGGGTGGTCGAGCAGGAATTCCGGCGGCTTTGACACAAAGCGGTATTGGTCCACCAGCTTTTGGAAGAAGTCCGCCATGGCCATGGGGTCGAAACCCGAATGGTAGAGGGTATTAAATCCCACCCGGTCGGCCTCGGCCTCGTTGGAGCGGGTGTAGTTGATGCTGAACTGCTGGTTGGCGGCTATGGAGGCCTGCAAGCCAGCCATGCCCAGCTCCGGGTTGGCAATACCCACCAGGATGGAGCCGACGATGCTGGCGATGGTCAGCGGCATGCTCTTTTGGCTTTCTTCCATCTTGCGGGCTAGGTGGCGCTGGGTCACGTGGGAGATCTCGTGCGCCATGACCGAGGCCAGCTCGTCTTCGTCGTCGGCTTCGGTGATGATCTTGGTAAAGATGGCCACATGGCCGCCAAAATAGGCGAAGGCGTTCAACTCGTTGACGTTGAGCACCATGAAATCAAAAGGGTAATTGACGTTATCGGCGTGAGACACCAACCGGTGCCCCAAGGCCTGGATATATTCGGTTACCAGCGGGTCACGCACCATGGGCGCCTGGGCGCGCAGTTGGTAGGTGTAGAGTTCGCCGAGCAATTCTTCCTTTTCGAGGCTCAGCACAGACAGGCCTGCGGTACCTATCTGGGGTAGATCGCTATTGGCCGCCACCGGTAGGGGGCTGACCATGGCCACGCTCAGCAGGGCCGCTATGATTCCTTTATGCTTCATTCACTTGACTCGCTTTGGCGGGCCTATACAACATACCAACTGGACCACAAAAAGTCCTGTTTGTTTCCGACAGGTTCTCCCCGCATAATGAGGTCGCCCAGGGGCGCCCTGGCTAAAACGGCCAAGGCCCTATCACAACACATAACGCCCTGCGGGCTTTGCACGGTGTTTCAGGTTGGCCTCAACCTGGCTGTGCCATCCTCGACACGCCCCACAACATTCCGGGAGATGCTTTGAAATCCTTGGTGCTCGATTGGTTCCGTCGCCGCTTTTCAGACCCTAATGCCATCACCCTGTTTTTGCTGTTGGTGTTCGGCTTTTTGGCCATCTACCTGCTGGGCAATGTCATGGCGCCGCTACTGGTGGCACTGGTACTGGCCTACCTGCTGGAATGGCCGGTGCAAAAGCTGGTCAACCTGAAGATGAGCCGCACCTTGGCCACGGTGCTGGTGATGCTGCTTTTTATCGGGCTGTGCCTGATGATCATGGTGTTCTTGCTGCCCACCCTCTGGACCCAGACCTCCAACCTTGTCAAAGAGCTACCCAACATGCTCGACCATGTGCGCAGCTTTGTGCTGGAGCTGCCCGACCGCTACCCGAGCCTGGTGCAGCCCGAGCAGGTAAAAACCCTGGTGGACGAGTCGCAAAAAACCCTCATTAACTGGGCCCAGACCGCCCTTGGCTTTACCGTTGGCTCCCTTGGCAACGTGGTGGCCATCCTGATTTACCTCATCCTGGTGCCGCTGCTGATGTTCTTTTTGCTAAAAGACAAGCAAAGCCTGATTGGCGGCCTGCAGCGCTTTATGCCCCGTAACCGCAAGCTGGCCCAACAGGTGTGGCACGAGATGAACGTGCAAATCGTCAACTACATCCGCGGCAAGGTGCTGGAGATCATCGTGGTGGGGGTGGCCAGTTACATCACCTTTGCCATCTTTGGCCTGCGCTACTCGGTGCTGCTGGGATTGGCGGTGGGGCTGTCGGTGCTTATCCCTTACATCGGCGCGGTGGTGGTTACCATTCCAGTGGCGCTGGTGGCAGCGGTGCAGTGGGGGCTCGACAGCACCTTTATCTACCTGATGGTGGCCTACGGGGTGATCCAGGCCCTGGATGGCAACGTGCTGGTGCCCATCCTCTTCTCCGAGGCAGTTAACCTGCACCCCATCTTTATCATTCTGGCGGTGCTGTTTTTCGGCGGGATTTGGGGCTTTTGGGGGGTGTTTTTCGCCATCCCCCTGGCCACCCTGGTCAAGGCGGTACTCAACGCCTGGCCCATCCCCGAGCCCGAAGAAAGCGGCGCGGGCGAAGCGGCATGAAAAAGGCTCCCTCGGGAGCCTTTTTCAGCTGCTAAGCCGGGGGAGATAAAGCATTCCCAACTGGCGAGTCATGTTCTGCTCCTGCTCGCTTATCTGCCGAGTCAGGGCATCAAGGGCCTGGATGGCGGTATCTATCTGCTGCTGGCGGCTGCGCATCTCACTGGCGCCACCGGCCATGCCCTGGGCCAGCTGATGCTGCTGGTGGGTGGCTGATGCCACCTGGGTGATTTGGTTGCTGCCAAGCTCCAGGGTTTGCTGGCTGGCATTGATGCGTTCGGCCACATTGAGCGCGGCTTCCTCGCTGAGCCCGGCTTTTTTCTCACACTCGCGCATGGCATTGACCGACGATGCCACCTTTTGCTGCAAGGTGCTGATGAAGTTGGCAATTTCCCCAGTAGAGCTTTGGGTTTGGGCGGCCAGCGCCCGCACTTCGTCGGCCACCACCGCAAAGCCGCGGCCAAGATCCCCGGCTCGGGCCGCTTCAATGGCGGCGTTCAAGGCCAGCAGATTGGTTTTGTCGGCTATCTCGGTTATCACGTCCAGCACCTTGCTGATGGCGCTGCTGGCTTGGTTAACGTCTCCCAGCAACGCGGCGGTCTGGCCAATTTGCTGGCGCATCTCGACACTGGCCGAGGCGGCGGTGTCGGTGGCGGCTCTGGCCTGCTGCTGCTGGGTCACCGCTTCACTTACAAAGCGCTGGGCCTGCTCGGCGCTATCGGCAATGTGGTTTGCCGAGGCCGACATCTCCTCCACGGCGCCAGCCAACTCGTGAAGCGCCTGGCTGCTGGCCTGGCTTTGCTGGCCGATAAGCTGGCTTTGGCGCACTAAGTCTTGGTTGAGCTGGCCAAGGGCTTCTTTTTCTCGCACCAAAGAGCGGCCAAGGCCCACCAGGGCACCGATCAGGTCGCGAAAGCGCTTTAGCACCCCGGTGAGCGGCGGCACTTCCACGTCGAGGTTAATCACCCCTTGCTGGCCGGTCATGGCCTGGCTGGTTTCTGTCAGCAGGTCGCCTTGCAGGTGCTCCTGGCGCGATTGCAGAGCCACCGTTACCAGCACGATGGTTTCCACCACCACATAGGCGGCGTGCAGGGTAACGATAAACCAGTGATTGCCCATATGGTTGAACAGCCACACCGGGTAGCCCTCGGCTTGGAGCAGGCAAAACAGCAGGTGGTGAAGGGCGATGGTGACGGCGCCGCTCAGCAGGGTCTCTATCTGGCGGTAGACCGCCAGGATGGCCAGCATCACAAAGACCCCGAAGTGGATCTCGATAAGGCCGTGGGCCAGGTGGATTTGCAGGGCCACCATGGCCATCTGCAATATCGCCATCAAAGGGCCGCTGGCGCGGTGGCGGCCCAGGGTAAAGCGCAGCAAAGCCGCCAGGGCCACCAACACCAGCCCAAAGCCCAGTGCCTGGCCCCACATGCCATACCAACTGGCAAGGTAGAGGCTGAACAGGAAACTTAGCCCCATCACCCATAGCATCAGGGCGTTGGCCTTTTCCAGCCGGGCTCTCATCAAAGAATGCTTGTCGGACATCATTAAACCCTCGCTGTTGCCGATACAGGCCCCCGAAACGGAGGCGGAGTTTAATGCAAAAAATAGGAGTTCGTTGGCGGTTTTGCTGGGGGAAGGCTCAGTTTTCCAAGGATTTTTCCATGGTCCAGTTCACCAGCACCTTGCCCTGGCGCTGTACCTGGTTTTCGCTGGTGACTTTAAAGCCTTGTTTTAAAAAGAAGGGTTTGGCCAATTTCGAGGCATCCACGGTCAGTAGATGAATGCCCTGGCGGCGAGCTTTGGCTTCAAGAGCGTCAAAGAGTGCCTGGGCCACCCCCTGGCGTTGTTGGCCTGGGCTGGTAAAGGCTAGGCCAATCAGGCCAGAGGGCTCCATGGTCATAAAGCCCACTGGGGCGCCGCCTTGTTCGGCCACCAGTGGCCGCAATAAATCCAGCCGGCGCTGCCACAGCACATGGTCAATGGGGTAGGGGGCCCAGGCGTCGAGCTGCGCCTGGGTATAGGGGCCAAGGGCCGAACGGTGCACGCTGTCGTAAAAGAGCTCGGCCAGGGCCTTGGCGTCGGCGGGGTGATAATCGCGAAGGGTCAGTGACACCGGTAGAAATCCGCGATGGCGGCGGCCAGGGTTTCCACGTCCTGGCTGGTAACCCCCAGATGGGTAACAAAGCGGATGGGGGCGCCAGCGTTGATGAGAATGCCGCGGTTTTGCAAGAAGGCTTTTAACTCCAGGGCCCGGTCGCGGCGGCAGCGGGCATAGAGGATGTTGGTGGGGGTGGTGGTGACCTCAAGAGCCGGGATGGCCCTTAGCCGCTCGGCCAGCAGCTGGGCGTTGTCGTGGTCAAAATGCAGGCGCTCGGGCATTTTATCCAGCGCTATATGGGCTGCGGCGGCAATGATGCCGGCCTGGCGCATGCCGCCGCCCAGCATCTTGCGAAGGCGCCGGGCCTTGGCGATAAAGGCGCTGTCGCCCATCAGCAGTGAACCGATAGGTGCCCCCAGGCCTTTGGACAGGCACACACTCATGGAGTCGTAGTGTTTGGCGATGAGCTTGATATCCACCCCAAGGGCGACGGCGGCGTTAAAGACCCGGGCGCCATCGAGGTGCAGTTTCAGGCCGCGAGCCTGGCAAAGGGCGGCTACCTGGGCCTGGTAATCAAGGCTCAGCACCTTGCCGCCGATGGTGTTTTCCAGCGACACCAGCCGGGTACGGGCGAAGTGGAAGTCGTCGGCCTTGATGGCCGCTTCAATGGCCTCAAGGGGCAGGGAGCCGTCGGCGGCGTTGTCGATGGGCTGGGGCTGAATACTGCCCAGCACCGCCGCGCCGCCGGCTTCGTATTTGTAGTTGTGGGCCTGCTGGCCGCAGATGTATTCCTCGCCGCGCTCGCAATGGCTCATCAGCGCCAGCAGGTTGGCCTGGGTGCCGGAGCTGGTAAAGAGCGCCGCCTCAAAGCCCAACTTGTCGCAGGCAAAGGCTTCCAGGGCGTTGACGGTGGGGTCGTCGCCGTACACATCGTCTCCCACCAAGGCCTGGGCCATGGCATGGCGCATCTCGGGGCTGGGCTGGGTTACGGTGTCACTGCGAAAATCGATCATCGTCTGCTCCTGGGCAAGATTAGTGGCTTGGTTATATCGCAAGGCCGGGGCAGATGCACTGCCATTAGGCCATTTTACTCATAAGTGCATTTCACCGGCAGCCATCGCCCCAGGCACCATGAGGGTGTATCCTTGCGCCACTTTTGTAAGAGGTTCGAGATTTTATGTTCGGCTGGTTTGAGCGACGCCTGGATCCTTTGCCCAAGGACGAGCCCACCATTCCGCCCCGCACCCTGGTGGCGTTTTGTCTGCATTACACCAAGGGCGCCTGGCCCTACCTGGGCCTGGCGGCGCTGATGATGGCGCTGGTGGCGGTCACCGAAGTGTGGCTGTTTGGCTTTATGGGCAACATTGTTGACTGGTTGTCCGGCCTTAACCGCGAGACTTTCCTAAAAGACGAAGGCCTCAAGCTGACGTTGATGGCGCTGGTGGTGCTGGTGGCACTGCCGGCCTTTGTCGGCCTGCACTCGCTGGTGAATTTCCAGACCCTGATTGGCAACTTCCCGATGCGCATCCGCTGGATGGTGCACCGCTATCTTCTGAAGCAGTCCCTGGCCTTTTATCAAGACGAGTTCGCCGGCCGGGTTGCCACCAAGATGATGCAAACGGCGCTGGCGGTGCGCGAATGCGTAATGAAGCTTTTGGACGTGCTCAATTACGTGGCGGTGTATTTTATTGGCACCCTGGTGATTGTTGGCAGCGCCGACTGGCGGCTGGTGCTGCCGCTGGCCATGTGGCTGCTCTGTTACCTCGGAATGCTGCGCTATTTCGTGCCCAAGCTCTCCAAAGTGTCGGCAGTACAGGCCGATGCCCGCTCCTTGATGACCGGGCGCATTGTCGACAGCTACACCAATATCCAGACCGTTAAACTCTTCTCTCACGGCAAGTGCGAGGCCGACTACGCCGAAGAGGGCATGCGCGGCTTTATGGGCACCGTTTACGCCCAGATGCGGCTGGTAACCAAGCTCAACATCGCGCTTTATATCCTCAACGCGCTGCTGCTGTTCTCGGTAGCAGCTCTGGCGCTGTGGCTGTGGCTGCATCAGGCGGTATCCATCGGTGCAGTGGCAGTGGCCCTTGGCCTGGTGCTGCGGCTGTGGGGCATGTCCCAGTGGATCATGTGGGAAGTGTCGGCGCTGTTTGAAAACATCGGCACGGTGCAAGACGGCATTGGCTCGATTTCGGTGCCAAGGCTGGTGGAAGACAAACCCGACGCCGAGCCGCTGGCAGTAAGCCAGGGCGGCATTCGCTTTGAAGACATCCGCTTTCATTACGGCAAGGAAAGCGGCGTTATTGAGCAGCTCAACCTCGATATCAAGCCTGGCGAAAAGGTGGGGCTGATTGGCCGCTCCGGGGCCGGCAAGTCAACGCTGGTGAACCTGCTGCTGCGCTTTTATGACCTCGAAGGCGGGCGCATCCTTATCGACGGCCAGGACATCAGCGCCGTGACCCAAGACAGCCTGCGCGCACAAATCGGCATGGTCACCCAGGACACCTCATTGCTGCACCGCTCGGTGCGGGACAACATCCTTTACGGGCGCCCCGATGCCAGCGACGAGATGATGCATCAAGCCGCCAAGCGAGCCGAGGCCGAAGCCTTTATCGCCGGCCTGACCGACGCCGCCGGGCGCACCGGTTTTGAGGCTCATGTGGGGGAGCGGGGCGTGAAGCTCTCCGGCGGCCAGCGCCAGCGTATCGCCATCGCCAGGGTGATGCTCAAGGACGCGCCCATTCTTATTCTGGACGAGGCCACCTCGGCCCTGGACTCGGAAGTAGAAGCGGCCATCCAAGAGAACCTCTACCGGCTGATGGCGGGTAAAACCGTGATTGCCATCGCCCATCGCCTGTCTACCATCGCCGCGATGGATAAATTAGTGGTGATGGACAAAGGCCAGATAGTGGAAGTGGGCAGCCATGAACAGCTCCTGGCCCAAGGCGGCATTTATGCCCAGCTCTGGCAGCGCCAGTCAGGCGGCTTTTTGGATGCCGGCGACGGCGCCGGTGAAAAGCGGGCTTAATCACGAAAAAAGAAGGGGGCTCGCAGCCCCCTTCTTTCTTAACCCCCCAGCAGCGCCGTTTTCAGGCTCTGCATCAGGGCAGTGCCGCCTTTTGACTGCACGTAATCGAGGATGGTGGGCAGGAACTGGCGCACCATGCCCGAGTCCATACCGAGTGATTCAAAGGCGCCGTTGAGATCTTCCAGGCCATAGTTGTCCCCCAGCATGGAGGTGGCCTTGCCCAGCAGGCTGGAGGTGCCGCCATCTTGCTGGTCAGAATCCACAGAGGCGGCATCGGGGGCGGCTTTAAGGAGATCGCCCATGTTGGGGATGATGTCGCTGAGCTTGCCAAAGTCGGCGCTGCTCATTTTGTCTTTGGCCATGGCCATGATGGCGCCGGTGCCACCTTCGGCCTGGCCTTGGGTGACCCCAAGGGAAGACACCAGGGTGCTAATCAGGTCGCCCTGCTGCTGGGTCTGGCTGGTGGTGCTGCTTTTCAAGAGACCGCCCAGCTTGCCAAGGTCGGTGGCGTGGGCAGGTAGGGTAGAGGCGGCCAACAGGGCCACGGCGGCGAGCACTTTCATCTTTCCTCCAAAGGGCCTAACAAGATGCCCTTGTTGTTGTCGCTCCATGGTGATGAATATCGCCTTAATGCGCTGTCATACCAAGGGTTTGGGTGTAAAAAAAGGTGCCCAAGGCACCTTTTTGTCAGCCGTGCTGTGCCAGCCAGTCCAGCACCACCTGGTGGTGATCGCTGGTTTTGAATTTATCAAAGCGGTGGCGAACGGTGCCGTCTGGGCCAATCAAAAAGCTCAGGCGGTGGATACCGTCAAACTCGCGGCCCATGAATTTTTTCAGCCCCCACACCCCGAAGGCCTCGGCCACCTGGTGGTCTTCGTCGGCCAGTAGTGGGAAGTTAAGGGACTGCTTTTGTTCAAAGTTTTTAAGGCGCTTAACCGGATCTGGGCTGATGCCCAGCACCGCGACGCCTTTGGCCTTTAGCTCGCCCAAGGTGTCGCGAAGACCGCATGCCTGCACGGTGCAGCCGGGGGTGCTGGCCTTGGGGTAGAAGTACACCAGCACTTGCTGGCCGGCAAAGTCGCCAAGGCTAACGGTGTTGCCGTCTTGGTCGGCAAGGGAAAAGGCCGGGGCTTTGTCGCCGGCGCCAAGGGGATTAATGGACATCATCACTCCTTATGACGAATTTCAGTCAGGGGGGTCAGATGGGACAGTTGGATATCGAGGCTGGCCGCCTGTGCCAAAGGCGCGAGGCTGGCTTCAAATTCCCCCAGATCGGCCCCATCGGGCAGGTTGATACGCACCGCCATGTGCAATTGTTCACCCTCGGTGCTGGCTGAGAGCGCCGAGATGTCCAGCTGCTTTTCGGCCAGGAACTGGGTGACCTGGGAAATAACCCCTGGGCGGTCGGGAGTGACGGCGGCCAGTTCCAGTCGATGGGCGTAGTTGGCGGCCTGATGCTGGCCGGTGCGTTTCATCATGGTCAGCAGGTTGTGGTCACGGGCCATCACCGGCAGCTGGCTTTCCAGGCGGGCTACCGCATTCCAGTCTCCGCTGATGAGCATAATCAGGGTAAACTCGTTGCCCAGAATGGCCATGCGGCTATCGTCGATGTTGCAGTTGCACTGACTGGCCATCTTGACCAGTTCATTGACGATACCGGGCCTGTCTTCACCGACGGCGGTCACCACCAAAAATTGGCTCATTCACTGTCCTTTCAAAGCGTTAACAGCTGGCTTGTGTTGCGTAATCGGCAAAAGTACCATACCAAGCCAATGATAAAACAGGAGCATATCATGTTCAGCGGTAGCATCGTCGCTCTGGTCACCCCTATGACCGTTGATGGCGCAGTAGATTTTGACGCCCTCAAGGCATTGGTGCAGTGGCACATTGAGCAGGGTACCCAAGGCATTTGCGCCGTGGGCACCACGGGAGAATCGGCGACGCTGGAAACCGACGAACATATTGCCGTAGTGAAAACCGTCTGTGACCTGGCCCAAGGCCGCATCAAGGTCATTGCCGGTAACGGCGGTAGCGCTACCCACAAGGTGGTGGCGCTGACCAAAGCGCTGGACGCGCTGCCTATCGACGGCTTTCTTACCGCCACCCCGGCTTACAACAAGCCGACGCAGCAGGGCCTCATCGCCCATTTTAAAGCCGTGGCCGCTGCCACCGACAAACCGGTGGTGCTGTATAACGTGCCGGGGCGTACCGCCGTTGATATGAAACCGCAAACTGTTGCGGTTTTGAGTGAACTTCCCAACATTGTGGCTATCAAAGAGGCCACCGGCGACCTGGCAAGGCTGGCCGACCTGCAAGCGCAGGTGGCCCCCGGTTTTGCCCTGTTGTCCGGCGACGATGCCACCTGCCGCGCCTTTATGCTGGCCGGCGGCCACGGCATTATCAGTGTGACCGCCAACGTGGCACCCAAGGCCATGCGCCAGATGTGCGACAAAGCCCTGGCCAGTGACGGCCAAGGCGCATTGGCCATCGACAGCCTGGTGCAGGGGTTGCACCGGTCCTTGTTTGTAGAAGCGAACCCGACACCTGCCAAGTGGGCCCTTAAACGCCTGGGCCTCCTGGCAACCGACACATTGCGTTTGCCGCTTGTTCCGCTTACCGAAGCGGGCCAGGCGAGCGTTGAGGCCGACCTCATTAACGCCGGCCTTATTTGAGGTATCTGGATGATCATAAGAAAAACTACCCTGGCGCTGGCCGTTATCGCCCTGGCGGGCTGTAGCTCCACTGCCGAGCGCCGTGCCCCGGATGGCGGCTTTGCTTATACCAAGGTGGCCGACCAGCCGCCGCTGACCATTCCTGCCGGCCTGCACGCCCCCAAGGGCGACGGCAAGTACGTAATTCCCCCGGCGGCCGATAAAGGCCCGGTGGGCAAGGCCATCGATATCCGGGCGCCGCGCCTGGTGTTGACCGTGGTTGACGGCTCTCGTATCGCCGAAGACGAAGCCGGCTCCAAGGTGGAAATCGACGCCCGCGAAGGCGAAGACAACGTGGTTACCGTTATCAACCAGCGCCTGGATGAGTGGCTCAAGGCCCGCAACATCCCGGTGGCCAGCCACAACGGCAATACCATCGAAACCGACTGGTTCGTGCCCAACGACATGGAAGGCATGATCAAAAACGCCGACGACTTCCCGGTCAAACGCCGCTTTGAGATTCGTGTCGATGCGCCCCAGCATGCCCGCACCGCCGAGGTGTATGTCACCAGTAAAGGTGCCGAGCGGGTCGCCGGTGACGACAACGACGCCACCATCGGCAGCGGCGAGCGAGCCTCGGTTGCGGTACTGAACGATTGGCTGGGCTTTTATGCCAGCCGCGACACCGCCCACGCCAAGGAGATTGCCCTGGCCAAGTTCCGGCCTATCGCCGTTACCCTGGGCAAGAACAACAGCGACTTGACCGCGCTGGTGCTGGGCGCCGATTTCGAGCGCGCCTGGAGCCGGGTACCCATGGTGCTTGAGCACATGGGCTTTGAGATCAAAGACATCGACAAGAGTCTCGGGACTTACTTTGTCAGCTACAAAGGCGACCCGGACAGCTCCTTCTGGAGCGGCATCTTCGGTGGTGATGACAAGGAGCTGTCCATCAAGCACGGCAAGTATCAGATACAGCTGGGCGAAATGGGCGACAACACCTCCATGACCATCACCAACGATGACGGCCAGCCGATCCCCGACGACAAGTACGCCGAGATCTACAAGCCCTTCTCCGAGCTGATGCGCGATAGCGATCTCAAAGAGATGAAGAATTAGCGCTGACAAGCCCGATGCAGGGGATTACAATACGCAGGCCGCCGAGAGCGGCCTTCTTTTTTCGCCCTAGCGCAAACGTTTTCAGCAATCGGAGTCCCCTTAGGATGGAAAAACGCCAAGAGCTTTACCGTGGCAAAGCCAAATCTGTTTACACCACAGACAATCCTGACTACTTGGTCCTGCATTTTCGCAATGACACCTCCGCGTTCGACGGTGAGCGGGTAGAGCAGCTGGCGCGCAAGGGCATGGTGAACAACAAGTTCAACCATTTCATCATGGAAAAGCTGGAAGCGGCCGGCATCCCCACCCAGATGGAAAAACTGCTGGGCGATGACGAAGTCCTGGTCAAAAAACTGACCATGATCCCGGTGGAATGCGTTATTCGCAACTACGCCGCTGGCTCGCTGGTGCGCCGCCTGGGTGTGGAAGAGGGCAAGAAGCTCGAGCCCCAGACCTTTGAATTGTTCCTCAAAAACGACGCCCTGCACGACCCCATGGTCAACGACAGCCTGTGCGTCGCCTTTGGCTGGGCTACCGAAGCCCAACTGGCCAAGATGAAGGCCCTGACCTATCAGGTCAACGAGGTGCTGTCCAAGCTGTTTGATGACGCCGGCATGCTGCTGGTGGACTTCAAACTGGAGTTCGGCCTGTTCAAGGGCGAGATTGTGCTGGGTGACGAGTTCAGCCCCGACGGCTGCCGTATCTGGGACAAAGAAACCAAGAAGAAGCTCGACAAAGACCGTTTCCGCCAAGGCCTTGGCGGCGTGGTGGAAGCCTACGAAGAAGTGGCAGGCCGCCTCGGCGTCAAGCTCGACTAATTCGCCTTGATTTTTAACATAAACCCCGGCTTTGGCTGGGGTTTTTGTTTTCTGGCGCCCCGGCTTTTCTTGGGCCAGACTGGCTATGCTGAGGTCCCGAAAAAGGAGTACAACATGGGCAGCACAAGGCACGGCATGTCTATCGGCCTGGAGCGCCGGGGCAGCGAATGTTATCTGGTATTAAAAGCCATCGGCACCCTGACCCACGACGATTACCAAATCCTCACCCCCATGCTCGAAGGCGCTCTCGAGGGCGTTAGCCAACCCCACATCAAGGCTCTGGTGGATGTCACCGAACTCAAGGGCTGGGAGCTGCACGCCGCCTGGGACGACTGGCAGCTGGGGCTTAAACACGGCCGCGAGTTCGACAAGATAGCGCTTTTAGGCAACAAGGTCTGGCAGCGCCTGGCCGCCAAGGTGGGCGACTGGTTTGTCAGCGGCGAGGTGCAGTATTTCGAGGACGAAGCCCAGGCGCTGGCCTGGCTGGCCGAGTAGGGCTTTTCTGTCAATGGCTGCTGGGGTCTAATAGGCCCTCTTTGAAGACTGCCGAGAACCTCTATGAAGCGCATTGGCTGGATGGGTGGCTCCATCGCCGTGGCCGTGGTGGCTGCTTATTACCTGGTGCTGTACGTATCGCCCAGCATCGACATTCAAAACCAGGCAAGTGAGGACATTGCCTCGGCCATCGTCACCTTGCCAAGTAGCCGCCTCGATTTTGGAGACATCAAAGCTGGCGATAAAAACGGCATCTTCTATAGCCTTGAGCAAGACCCCGGGCACTACCAGTATCAATTGACCCTGGCTGGCGGCAAGGTCGTCAAAGGCGAGTGCGGCACCGTCAGTGACGGGGAATTTGGTAAGCGGGTGCACCTAGTGCTAAACCCCGACCTGACCGTCCAGTGCCGCTTTTAAGCAAGGCCAGTACCGGCACTTTATGTTAAGGTGCCGCCGTTTTAAGACAGAGATAGGCGACAGAGATAAACCATGCAGGTGTTCAAGTATTTCTTGGTGTTGTTGATGCTGATGGTGCTGGCGGTGATGACCGTTGGCGTGCTCAAGGTCTTTGGCTTGCCGGCCTTTGTGGGCTGGATAGTGTTTGGGGCCGTGCTGGTTGTCGCCCTTAGGGTGCTGTGGCAAAGGCGCCGCCAGCACCCCTGAATGCTCAGGCGCTGATTGGCACCAGGGCCTTTTCGCGATAGCGCCGGGCAAGGTAGGCGCAAACCATGATTTGCACCTGGTGAAACAGCATCAGCGGCAGGATAAGCAGCCCCACGCTTGCTGCCGGAAACAGGATGTTGGCCATGGGGATGCCGTTGGCCAGGCTCTTTTTGGAGCCGCAAAACACCAGGGTTATCTCGTCGGCCCGGCTAAAGCCAAGGCGCCTTGCCACCTGGGTATTAACCACCAGCACCACGGCCAGCAGCGCTAGGCACAGCACCAGAATTTCCAGTAAAGCCACCACCCCCACCTTATGCCAAAGCCCCTGCAATACCGCCTCGCTAAAGGCCGAGTAGACCACCAGCAAAATGGATGACTGATCGGTCTTGCCTATCCATTTGCGGTGTTTTTCAATCCAAGACGCGGTCCAGGGCCGGCTCAAATGGCCAAGCACAAAAGGCAGCAGCAGCTGCTCCATCACTTTAAGCACCTGCTCAACATGCCCGGCATCTGCCGAGCCTTGCACTTTCATCAAGGTACCGGCCAGCAGTGGCGAGATGAAAATACCTATCAAGCTCGACGCCGAGGCGCTGCACACCGCCGCCGCCACGTTGCCCCCAGCGATGGAGGTAAAGGCGATGGCCGACTGCACCGTGGCAGGCAGAATGCACAGATACACAAAACCGCTGTAGAGGGTGTCAGGGAGCGGCAGTGGCGCCCAGGCGCGAAGGGCAAGACCCAGCACTGGAAAGAGCGCAAAGGTGCTCAGCATCACCACCAGGTGCAGCCGCCACTGGCTGGAGCCCTCTACGATGGCCTGGCGTGACAGCTTGGCACCGTGCATGAAAAACAGCAGGGCAATGGCCGCTTGGGTGATATAGCCCACGGCCACGGCATATTGGCCCTTGGCCGGCAGTATCGAGGCCAGCAGCACCGTGGTGAGCAGGCAAAGGGTAAAGGCGTCGGGTAAAAAGCGTTTCATGGCGGCGCTCTAGAGTCGATGTTGGCAGCCAGTTTGCGCTTATCGCCTTCAATGATTAAATTGAATTATTTTCTGTATATATGAATTTATTTAATGAACTACAGCCTGCGCCAACTTCGCACCTTTGTAGCCGTTGCCCGCCTTGGCAGTTTTAGCCGGGCCGGGGAGAGTATCGGCCTTAGCCAGTCGGCGGTGAGCCACAGTATCCGCGGCTTAGAACAGGAAGTGGGCCTCAAGTTGCTGGATAGAACCACCCGCGAGGTGGTGCTCACCGAGGCCGGCACTCGCCTGGCGGCCCAGCTTGAAAAATTGCTGGACGACCTGCACGCCACCTTACTGGACGCCCGCACCTTTGGCCGCAGTATCAGCGGCACGGTGCGCATAGCGTCGAGCCAGACCATCTCTGCCAACCTGATGCCGCTGTGCCTGGCAAGCGCTGCCAAAGACTTGCCCGATATCGCCATCAAGCTCAGCGACCGGCCCCAGCAGTGGGTGCTGTCAGGGGTGCGTAACGCCGAGGTGGATTTCGGCATTGTTATCGACCCGCTGCAAAGCCCGGATTTAGAGTGCCAGCCCATTTTAACCGAGCCTTTCCTGGCCCTTTGCCACCCCCAAGACCCCTTGGCAGCAGCAAGCACGGTTTCCTGGCAGGCGCTGGCTGAGCGGCCTTTGGTGCTGCAAGACTACGCGTCGGGCAGCCGGCTGCTTATCGACAAGGTATTTGAGGAGCTGGGGCTGAGCCCAGTGGTGGCCCAGGAGATTGGCCACCCGGTCACCCTGTATCCCATGGTGGCGGCGGGTATTGGCACCGGCATCTTGCCGGCCCTGGCGCTGCCGGTGCCAGAAGGTTGCCAGGTGGTGGTTAAACCCTTGGCGCCGAAAGTGGACAGAACCTTGATGCTGGTACGGCGCAAAAACCGCTCGCTGTCGCCAGCGGCGGCCCTTATCTGGCAGTTGGTAAAAGAAAGGGCCAGCGAGCTGACCCTTTCACGGCGCGGCGATCCGCTTTTTAACTGAGCCTTATTGGCCCAGTTGGTCGGGGATGGGCGGAGCGGTTTTAAAGCGCACCGGCTTGAAGGTTTTCAGCTCGTCCATTACTTCGCTGATGGCCCGGTCAAGCTGGGCGTCCTGACCCTGGTTAACGGCCTTTGGCAGCAGCTTAACCTCGATGTCCGGCACAATGCCGACGTTTTCGGCCAGCCATTTGCCGTTGGCATCAAAGATGCGGATAAAGGGCACGGTCAGCGTGCCGCCATCCACCAGCGGCGGGTTATGGGCAATACCAATCAGCCCGCCCCAGGTGCGGGTACCAATCAGCTTGCCGATGCCCAGGTGGCGAAAGGCGTAGGGCAGGAAGTCGCCGCCGGAGCCGGCGTCTTGGTCAATCAGCATCACCTTGGGGCCGTCCAGGGCGCCAGCAGGGGAGCCCCACACCTTGCCGTCCCGGTCACGAAAACCGGCCAGGTAGCGGCGCGACAATACGTCGGTAATGTAGTTGGCTATCTGGCCACCGCCGTTGGAGCGCTCGTCGATTACCACCCCTTCTTTATCCAACTGGGCAAAGAACATGCGGTTAAAGAAGGTAAAGCCGGCTTCGGCGGTGTTGGGCAGGTACACATAGCCCACCTTGCCGCCGCTCACCTTATCCACGTAGCGGCGGTTGCCGTCTATCCAGTCCCAAAGCCGCAACTCGCGCTCACTGGCGGTGGGCACCACGGTTTGTTGCCAGCTGTTTTTGCCATCGCTGCGGCTTGCAAGGGTCAGGCTTACCTGCTGGCCGGCGGTGTTCTCAAAGGGCGCAAAAAAGTTGTCGGTGGCGGCCAGCGGCTGGCCGTTAACCGCCAGAATGTAATCCCCTTGATGGACCTTCACCCCGGGCACCGCCAGGGGCGCTTCAAGGTAGGGGTTCCACTTGCCGCCGCTGTAAATTTTTTGAATGCGGTAGTGGCCGTTTTCAAGGGCGATATCGGCGCCCAGCAAACCCACTTTGACCGGCGATGAAGCCGGGCTGTCGCCGCCGTAGGCGCGGTTATGGCCCACTTGCAACTCACCTATCATGCTGACGATAAGGGCGGTGAGGTCGCTGCGGGTACCGACGCTGTCCACCAGCGGCCGGTAGCGCTTGAACACCCCTTGCCAGTCAAGGCCGTGCATGTTGGCGGCGTAGAAGTAGTCCTGCTCCATGCGCCAGGCATCGGTGAAGATTTGCAGCCATTCCTTAGCCGGGTCGATGCGCAGCCTGAGGTTGGCCAAATCCAGCGCCTTGGGCTCGGGTTTGTCGCTGGCTTTGGCGGTAGATAACGCGTTGTGGGGGCCGGTTATCAGCATCAATTTGCCATCACGACTGAGGCTAAAGGAGGCCACCTTGTCGGCCACTTGGCTGGCTTCTTTTTTCTCCACATCAAAGCGCATGATGCGGCTTGGAGCGTCGCTGGCGTCAGGGTCAACGCTGGCGCCAGGTTGGGGGCTGTCTAAATAAAAGAGTGCGCCATCATCTGCCACGGCAAGCTCAGAATAGGCCCGCTCAGGCACTGGCAATGCCACCAAGCGGTCGCTGATGCCGTCCAGGTCGATTTTCACCACCGGCTTTTTATCGCCCTTGTCGCTGTCTTTTTCCTTGCTGGCGGCTTTTTCCTCATCGGATTTGGGCAGCAGCGGCGAGCTGCCGTCCTTTTGCAGCACCAGGGCATACAAGGCGGCGCGATAGGGGCGCTCCTGGGTAGACATGTCGATACCGGCCGCGCTGGTGCCGCTGTTGGTGGACGCCATGAAGTACAGGTATTTGCCGTCTGGCGAGAAGGTGGGGCTGGCAGCATCGCTCATGCCGCGGGTCAGTTGGGTGCTTTTGCCGCTGGCAAAGCTGTACAGGTACAACAGGCGGTTGAAGCTTGGGCCCACCTGGGAATAGGCCAGCCAGGCGCCGTCCGGTGACAGTGCTTCGCTGTCGCCACCGTTTAAAAAGGTGGTGCGAATGGGGTCGGTGGCAATGGTGGCTATTTTGCCCGAGCCAAGGTCAATCACCTTCAAATGCAGGTGGCTGTCGCGAAAGAGGATTTTGCGGTCCTCGTCGGCAAAGCCCACCAGGTGAAAGTAATTGGTGGCGGTGTCAGACAAAGCCCAGCTTTTACTGTTGCCACCTTGCTGATCGGTCACCACCAGTTGGTACTGGCCGGATTGGTCGGACAAAAAGGCCAGCTTGTCGCCCTTGGCCGACCAAACGCCGGTCATCTCCCGCGCACCGTCGGTATTGGAGATATTGCGAATGGCGCCATGCTCAAGAGGCACGGTAAAAATCTCGCCCCTGGCAGTCACCACTACCCGCTTGCCGGTGGGGGAGAGCGCGGCGGTCTCGATATTGCCCTGCACCGATTTCCAGGCTGGCTGGCGTTCGGGGAGGTAGGGGCGCAGCTCAAGGCTTAAGGTTTGGTCTTTGCCGGTGGCGATATCCCAAAGGTGCAGCTGGCCGCCGGCGTCATAAATAATGCGCTTGCCGTCGCTGTTGGCGCTTTGGATATCCCAAGGCTGCTGGCTTACCACCGGCCAAACGCCCCGCGCCGCGTTGTAGCCATAAAGGCCGACGCTTTGGCCACGGTCAGAGAGAAAATACAGGTCGCTGCCGGCCCACATGGGCTGAAAATCGCTGGCATGGGGGTGGGGTACTTCGGTGAAATCGCCGCTTTTGGTGTCCATTATCCAGATGGGCGGAGTGTCGCCACCGCGGTGCTGGCGCCAGCCGCTGGCACCACGGTTGGCCATGATAATGGGCCGGTAGGCGAGCTTGGCGCCGTCCGGTGAGAGCGCCGCATCTTCGGCCCTCGCTTGCATCCATTTGACCGGGGTGCCGCCGCTTTTGGCGATACTAAACAGTTGGTTAGCTCTGTTGTTGCCGATATCGCGGTCGCTGGCAAAGAGCACCTTGCTGCCGTCTGGCGTCCAGCCTTCTACATAGTCGCGGCCGGGGTGGTAGGTCAGCCGGGTGGGCAGGCCGCCGCTACTTGGCATCAGGTAGACATCGGTATTGCCGTTATGGGTGGCGCTAAAGGCCAGGGTTTTGCCGTCAGGTGAAAATTGCGGGCGGCTATTGGCATCACTACCGGTGGTCAGCTGCCTTGGTTTGCTGCCGTCGCTGGCAGCAACCCAGATATTGCCCGCGTAAACGAAGGCAATGCGGTTACCGGCAATATCCGGCTCCTTTAACAGCCGGGTGTCAGCCAGGGCCGGCATGGCCAGTAGGCCAGCCAACAGGCCCAACCAGGGCTGGCGGCGCGATAGGGTGATTGGCATCGGTACTCCCTGTTTTTTGTGGTTGTAAAAACAGCAGTCTAGACCTGCCCTTGTGTACGGGTGTTACAAATTTGTACGCCGATGTTTCCAGGGGATGGCGGTTGGACTCTTGAGTCCCTGGACGGGCTGTGCTGAGCTAACGGCCCTTTCTTTTAGAGGAGTTGTTATGTCTGTTGAGATAATCGAAGCCGACTACCGCAATAGCCGTCATGGCGCCGACTTGGTGTTTTTGCTCAATGCCTACGCCCAAGATCCCATGGGCGGCGGCGAAGCCATCGCCGATGAGGTGTTGGCCGCCTTGCCAGCAACCCTTGCGGCGCGTACCGATGCCTTGACTTTATTGGCCTATGTGGACGGCCAGCCGGCGGCGCTTTTAAATGCCTTTGAAGGCTTTTCCACCTTCAAGGGCAAACCCCTTCTTAATGTGCATGACATGGCGGTGCTGCCGGCCTATCGCGGCCGGGGTCTTAGCCAAGCGCTGATGGCGGCGCTGGAGGAGCGGGCCCGCGCCCGAGGCTGCTGCAAGTTGACCCTTGAGGTACTGGAAGGCAATCGGGTGGCCCGCCAGGCCTATATCAAGGCCGGGTTCGCCGGTTACGAGCTGGACCCGCAAATGGGTAAGGCGCTGTTCTGGCAGAAAAATTTGGATTAACGCGCAAAAGGCGGTATCAAGGAAGAATGATGAAATTAAGGACAGCGAATGCGCATTTTATCCTTGGTGCTGGCGTTTATGGTCAGCCAGGCGGTGGCTGGCCCCGGCAGTAAGCCGGTAAAGGTAGGGCCTGTCAGCCTGCAAGTGCCGGTTGAGTGGCAGCGCCAAGGCCTGCATTTTGTGGACGCCAAGGGCCACGCCGTGGCCAGCATTGGCCTTCGCTACCCCAAGGGTGAGCTTAACGGGCCCAGTTTTGTGTCCACTTACCAAAATGGCCTGTACGGCGAGCCGCCGGTCAATCACTTTATCAAATCCGGCGAGCTGAGCCGCGCCGGCCAACCGGTGTACTGGGTGTGTCGCGAGGTGGTGGATCCTGCCTCCAGCGGCCTTCGTTTTGAGCGCACCTTTCAGGTGCCCCAGGGCGCCTCGGTGCAGGAGCTGAGCTTTTATTCGCTCCATTCGTGCGACGACAACTTCCCGGCCATCTCCGCTGTCGCCTTGTCGGCGGCCCCCGCTTCCTGATCCCCCATCAGCGCCCAAAGCTGGCGGCGCTGCGCCTCGGTGCAAGGGTGCCAGCGAGCGCCATCGGTTGCCTTGGGGCTGGTGTTGGCGCCATGGACGGTGGCGATATAGCCAAACGCATAATCGCTTAACGCCAGTTTGCAGCCCGGCTCCCAGACAAAGGCATTGTCCTCGCCGATTTGCCGGTCGCTAAAGGGGTGGGCCAGCCAATAGCGGCGCCAGTAACACAAGGTGCCCCCCGCCGCCCAGGGCGGCTCGCCGTCATAGCGGTATTGCCAGCAGCGGCCGGTGGCGGGCTCGGCAAAATACAGCGCCGCCAGGCCGCACAGGTCGGCGCCGCTTTTTTCTAAAAGCGCCACCTGGCGGCTCAGCCAATCCGGCGCCCGCCAATCGTCGTCATCCCAATGGGCAATAATATGCCCCGAGGCCAGCTCGCAGCAGCGGTTACGCTTGGCGCCAAGGCTCAGCCCTGGCGCTATCCGGTGATAGCGAATGGCCGGGTGCGCCGGCACAAGGTGGCGGATGTCGTCATGGCCATCGTCCACGATCACCAGCTCCTTGTGGGGGTAGTCCTGGGCCAAAAAGGCGTTGATGGCCTCTTTGGCAAAGCCTGCTCTGTTGGCGGTGGGCATGATGCAAGACAGCAGCGGCCTTTGCTTCATTGCTTTGTAAAAGGCCTTGTCGGCGGCAAAACGCCGGGGCAGGGGGCGAAGGGACCAAGCCTTGGCATCAAGGTAACCGGGAGCGAAGCGCCAGCTATTAAGGCCGTGGCGCAGGTAGAGAAAATCCTCACCGGCACCGATGGCTAAAAGCCGGGCGCCGCGCTGCTCAAGGTGCTTTAAAAACCGCGCGTCTTCGCCAAGGGAGGCGGGGGGATAACCCGGCGCCTGCTGCCAGAGGCGGCGCCAATAGGCCAGGGTGCCGCCGGCCACGGCGCCGTGAAAAAGCTGGCGATAAAGGTAAGGCGTAACTTGCCAGCATTGGCCGGCGTTCACATCAAAAAAGCCGGTTTGGGTAAGGGCCGTCACATCGGCAAGGCCCAGGCGCAGCGGCCACAGCTGGCGGCTTAGGCGGCGCGAGCTGTACCAGTCATCGTCGTCCCACTGCACGATAAAATCGCCCCTGGCATGTTGGTTACCAAGCTGGCGTTTGGCGCCGATGCTGGTGTCATCCTTGCTAGCCACCAGCCGCACCGACGGGTGGCAGGCAAGGGCGCCCAGATCCGCGGGTTGGTCAAAGACAATCACCAGTTCCTTGTTGGGATAATCCTGGGCCAGAAAATAGCGCACCGATTGCGCCAGCCACGCTGGACGGCCCTTGGTGGGCATGACGCAAGTCACCAGCGGCGCCGCCATGGCCTTGGCGGCTAAAAAAGCGGGCGCTGAGGTGTTAAGGGTTGGCCCCGGCAGCGGCTGGTGGGCAAAGTGCGGGCAGTTATCCCCCAGGCAATGGGCGCAGCTAAGGCGCTCTTCCTCCATGTTCCACTGGCCGCAAAAGCGCTTTTGGTAACGGCGCTTCCCGGTCAAAAGGGCGGCGTCGGTATCGCTGCTGGCCGCCCTTGTGGCCAGCGCTTCTTTTACCCACAGCCCTTGCCAGCCGAGGCGCGCGGCGCGGATGTTGGTGTCCATCTCCCAACCCGGCGCGGCGCCGTAGGCTTCGTCCACGCCGCCAAGGTGAGTCAGCACCTCGGCTTTTATCAGCAGGCAAAAGCCCCCCAGGCTGTAAAGGGGTTTGAGGTATTGGCTGGCCTGGCCTTCCCCGGCCAGGCTGTGGGCCTGCTCGGCAAGACTAAGGCGCTGGTCCAGCAACTGGGCCTGCTCGTTCCAGCCACGGTTGCTGCTGGGCCCGGCAAGGCCATTGGCAGGGGCGGCCCAAAGCGCCGCCAATAGCGCGTCAATGCAGCCCGGCGCCACCTCTACGCCGGCCTCGATGAACCCGTACACCTTGGCCGGCAGGGCCGTCTTCATGGCGTTGATAAAAGCGCCCTGGCCCAACACCTCAAGGCTGGAAAGGCGCGCCAATGCCTCCCATGCGCTTGGCAGCGGCGGCTGGGGGCCATCTAGCAGCAAGAGCGGCGTAAAGTCGGCGTCGGTGCCCGCCCAAAGGGCCTGCAAACTTGCTGCCAGGGCCGCGTCCTGGCCCCGGCAATAAATACCGATAACCAGCTCAGGCAAAGCTGCTCTCCTTCCAGGCGGTGATGGGCGCCGGGGCGTCGCCGCGAAGCGTGCTGCAAAAGACCATGGCGATACCGCTGAATGTAAAGTGCGGCAGGCTCAAGAAGCCGTTGATGGCCAAGTCCTGGAGGCCGTTGCAGGACAGTTGGCGCAGCTTAAGGACCACCGGCTGGCCTTGGCTGTCGCGGGTACAAAGGTTAAGGGGCAATCGATAGGGGCGCTCTGGCAGGTTAACCCCGGGTAGGGCCGCCTGGCACTGGGCACAGAGGAACTGGCCGTCCTGGTCGTAAAAGAGCGTTAAATCGAGCTTGGCCTGCTCCGCCACTGGCCAGCTAAAGGTCTGCACCTGACCCGGTGCTGAGGCGGCCGGGGGCAGCGGCTGGGGCTTAAAAGCCAGCAATTTACCGGCCCCTTTGGGGTAAAGGCTGCTGACCGGTAGCATTGCTAGCGGCGAGCCGAGCTCCAAGGGCGCGTCGCTCACCGGCTCTGGCGCTTGGCCGGTGAGGGCGCTGGCAGCGCCGTTTTCAAGGCGCCAAAGGCCGCTGCCAAAACCGGCGCCGTCGCAGTGGCAAACCAGGCCCCCCTCCAGTACCGCCAGGGGCTGGGGGCGAAAATCAAGGCCGCAGGAGAGCGCCACTTGCAGCTGCACCCCAGGTTGCCCGGGCAGGGCGGGGGGGAGCGGGGCGCGGCGTTTGCCGCCGTCATCGGCAAGCTCAACCCCCCATTGGATCTCTGCCAGGTTAAAGGTGGCGCCGGTGGCCGGGTTCAAACCTTTACCGGCGCATTTGGCCAGCAAGTAGCCCTGGCCAAGCCGCTGGCCAGCGGTTAGGTCCATGCCGCCTTGCCAGGCGGAGAGATATTGGGCGATTTGCTCCTGCCCGGTCGCCACCGCCGCGCCCAATTGCACCAGGCACAGGGTCATCGGCGCGGCACTCTCGCTTTGGGCCTGCAAACTGATGACCAAAGCCCAGTGCTGCCAGCAAGGGGCGGCCAGCAACTGCTGCACGCCATGAAGAGCGTAGGCGGCGTCGGCAAGGCTATAGCAGCCCAGGAACTGCTGGGGCGTCACCAAGACCTTGAGGCTTTCATCGGGCGGTGAGCCGGTGTTGGTGGCAGCTTGGTTTAAGGCCCGGCTTAGCAGCGCCAGGCGAGCATCGATATCCTGGCGCGCCTCGCCAAGGGCGGCTGGCGCCGCGCTGGTGTCCAGGTTGTAGGTAATGAACTGCACCTTGTCATAGGCCATGGTGAACTCCTTGTCGTGGTTGGCCACCAGCCCCGGCGCTGGTGAATTTAATGAGGTAGTAAACGCTGACGTTGCAGGGCCGGGTTTCAAAATCAGATTGCTGGGCGAGCTCGCCGCAGCTGGCGCTTTTGAGGGCATCGGTGCATTGGCCAGGCAGCATGGAGGCAACCGCGGTGCCGCCTACCGGGCCAGCGCTAGTTTCACCCTCGGGCTTGGTGTAGCTGTGGTTGTGGTTGATCACCGCATCGCCCTGGCGCGAGCCTACTTCGCTGGCGGCGCCGTCTCCCGGCGCTTGGCGGTGGGAGAGGTCGGGGTCGTTGCCGCTGCCCCCATCTACCCCGCGCAAGAAAAGGCCACGGTAGTCGGGCAGGGCAAATTGGGCGCCGCTGCCCCCGTAGTGGTAGCCGAGCATGGCAAAAAGTTCGGGGTAGTCCTGGCAGGCCAATTGCCGGCCATCGCACAGCAGCCAGCCCCAGGGCTCGGTGCTGGCAAGGCCATGGCGGGGCAGGGCGCTGTCGCGGCCCAAAGGGCCGGCAAAGGCGATCACCGCTCCGACGGGGATACCGGCGGCCATAACTGGCCAGGGGCTAATCATGGCGTACCTGCCAGGGCAGGGCGGTGCTGGTGTCCAGTACCTGCTGGTGAGTGGGCACCAGCTCGGTCCAGGGCTCACCCACCAGGCGCTGCGCCGCATTGGCAGGCAGAGCTTGCAGCTGGTGCACCAAGGGGGCGTCGGCGATATGCACCGGGCACAGGCTGTTATCGAGGGGCCAAGGCGCGCCGCTTTGCAGGTAATAAAGCAGCGCTTTTTCCCGGTCGGGACGCACCGGCAGCAGTAGCCTGGCGCTGGCTGCCTGCAAAAAGGCGCTAAAAAGAGGGTCGGCCTGGCTGTCAAGGCAGGGCAGCTCGGTGTCGTCTTCGCTGAAAAAGCGGTAACTCATCTCCTGCCACTCGATGGCATCGTCAAAAAACTGCTCCAGCCTTGGCCGGCTCAGCCAGGCCGGGGCGTCTTGCTGTTGGCGGGCCAGCAGCAGCTGCTTGGCACCGGCCTTAAGGTAGTGTCGCTCCACTTGGCGAAGGCTTTCTCTTGGCTGGGCGTCCATGGCTGGGGCCTGCTGGCGGTAGTAACGCTCGGCCTGGCGCTGGTAGGCCGCCTGCAACCGCTGGTAACAATCTTGCTGCCACTGCTCAAGCAAGGTGGCGCTTGGCTCGCAGCTGACCTTCACCGCCGCTAAAAAGTCGGTGCCTGTTGCCTCGGCGCAGATCGCCAGGCTCTGCTCTTCGCCAAAAAGGGTGGTGCCCTTGAGTTGCTGCTGGCCACTTAGCTGCTGGTCCCCTGCCAGCAGCCGCCCCTCACCGCCCAGGGTATTCAGGGCGACCGCACTGACCTGATAGCTAGGGGGTATGGCAAGAGCCCGCTGCTCGCCGGCCCTAAGGCTCAGGCTTTGCACCCGGGGTGCGGGGCAAGGAGCGATATCCAGCGCCTGATAACGCACCGCCAGGGTGCGGGCGAGTTGGCTATCAAGCCCGCTCCAATCGCTGATGCCAAGGCTTGCCAAGGGTTTGGGCTCGGCCAGCTCCTGGCCGCACAGGCGGCGCTGCTGGCGGATATAGGCCGCAGCCGGCTTAGGCAGCAGGCACTCGAACATCAACCGATTGCCGTAATGCACCACAAAGGCCTCGAAGCGGCGGTTTAACCAGCGGTAGACGCCGATGCGCGGCTCATTTGAGGCGCTGTTGTCAAAGCGGCTTTTTGCCAGACGCTGGTGCTGACTGAGCTGCTGCTGGCCACTTTGCTGCTGTTGGCTATTGGCCAGCAGGCTCTGGCTTTTATCCAGAAGGTGGCGGGCCAGCTGGGTTCTGTCCTTGCTGGCGGGGTTATCGCCGGCCTGGGTTTTGTGGCTGACGGTGCCGCTCAGGGTGGCCTCGGTGGGCGGGCCGTAATGGGTGTTGAGATTCTGGTAATCGTCGGTGCAGAGCTTTTCCATCACGGTGCGCTGCTGGTGCAGCTGGCTGTTGAGCCAGTCTTCATCGGCGCTGTTTTGGGTTTCGCTGTGGCTTTGCTGCTGGCTGTGGGCAAAGCGCAGCTGGCTGTCGCCCTGGCTTTGCGCCAGGTGCTGGCGCTCGCCCGGCATCAGGCTTTGCACCCGGGCGATGTCGCCAAGCTCGTAGCCAATCAGGCGCTGGCGCAGCATCTGCAGCTCGCCAATGGCGTAGGGCGCCAGCTGCCCTGGGGCGTTGGGGGGCGAAGCCGTCTGTTGCGGCAAAGGGAAAAGCGCCGCTGGCAGCAATATCGGCGCCTTGGGGCGGCCTTCCGTTAGCTCTAGGGTCAATGGCGCCAGGGTTTGGGCGGCAAAGCCGGGCACTAACAGCAGCGCCAGATAGCGCTCCCAGGCCAGTTGCAACGGGGCTGTGGGTGGGCTGGCGCTTTGGTCTGTTTGTAAATAGCGCTCAGCCAGGCGAGCCATGGCGGCGCGCTGGCCCTGGCTTTTACACCTTGCCAGCTCGCCGATAAAAGGGCTTTGGCTGATAAGAGCGCTTGGCATGGCGATAAAATCTTTGGCCAAGGCGGCGCTATCCAGGGCTGGCCAGTGGCGAAGGTACACATAGGGAAAGAGGTTTTGGCCCGGCGGTAGCACCTCGGCTGACGCCTCTTCAGGCCCTTGATAGGATTCATCCGGTAGATACGGCGGCAAAGGCGGCTCGGCCGGTTCAACCGGCTCTGGCACCTCGCCAAGAAAGCATTCCAGCAGCGCCCCTTCAAAACGCCTGGGGTGCAGGCGGGTTGGCGCATTGGTGGAGTAGATATCGGCCCAAACGCAACCCTTGCCGAGGTTGCCGGACAGGGCCTTGAACCAGAGGGTGCCTTTGAGTTCGATGTCGGGTTTGAGCTGGCAGTGCACCGGGCAGGGCAGGCCATTTAGCGGCAGGTAGAATGCCGGGCTTTCATGGCCGCTGCGGGCGGCGATGGCAAACACACTGAGGTTGGCCGCGTCTTGCTGCCAATCGATGCGCAGCATCAACTGGCCGTCGGCGCTGGTCCAGATGCCAAGGGTGCGGGTCATGCTGCTCTCCTTGAAAAAAGAGGGCCGCTTTCGCGGCCGCTCCGTCAGGCCATGACCACGTTTTCAAGGCTGAAAACAAAGGGGGTGGAGTTGGCGCCCGGGCCGCCGCCAGTCACCACCAGATCGGCGCTGGCAATGCCCAGCAAGGAGATCTCGGTGTTGATGTCGGAGATGATGGCCGAGTTCATCACTTCCCCTTCAACGATCTGCGATGCCGCACCGATCCAGATGGTGGGTTTGAACTGGAACACCGCTTTTTGGCCAGGGGCGACACCGGTTTTGGTGGCCAGCAAGCGCCCGGCTTTCATGATGTTGCAGTTGATGGCCCCTTTGGTGAGGTCGTTACGCAGCTGCACTTCCTTGCTGGAGGTGCCAGGGCCGGTGAACTGCAGGCGGTGGCCGGAGGTGGTTTGCTGCACGCTGTACATCTGGCCGTTCTCGGCGACGATCTCCGGCATGTAGTTACCGTCGCTGTCGCTGGCGCCCACGCTCATGGTCATGGGAAAGGCGAAGGGGTGGTAATCGCCCTGGCCGCAGTTCTTAATGACCTTCCAGGCCACGTTCAGCTCATCAAAATCGCTGGACACGTTCTTCTGGAAGACAACGAACTCGGAATTGTTGGCGTCATTGCTGTGGTTAACGAAACGCAGTTTGATATCCATGTCTTGCTCCTTGCGGTGAATGAAGCCGGCAACATTTACCGGCCTTGGCTCCGGCATTTCTCGCCCCTGTCAGCATCGGATGATGTTTTCCAGGTGGAAGCGAAAAGGCCCTGAGTCTCTGCCAGCGCCGCCGCCAACCAACAAAATGTCGGCCGAGGCGATGCCGGTAAGTGAAAAGTACGTGGGCTGGGCGCCGGGGTCGGGAAAGTCCCAGGGGCGCCAGCTAAGGGCAGTGGTTAAACAAAGGCGGCTTTGGGGCCTTAGCAGCAATTGCTGGCGCGGCCCAAGGGCCCGGTAGCCAGAGGCTTGGCTGGCCCGGTAGAGCCAGGCGCCAAAGCCGGTGTCGCTGCAGTTATGTACCGCTATCTCGCCGCAGTTAGCGGGCGATTTTTGCCACTGGCGCCGGCCGCTAAGGGTGAGCTTTTCCCCCAGGCCAAGCTCACGGCCCGGGTTGAAGTTACCGTCACCGTCGCTCAAGCAGAGCCTTGGCTCGGCGCTGAATTCAAAAGGGTGATAGCCCCAGTGCGGCAGGCGCTTTACCACCTTCCACGGCAGCGGCGTCATGGCACCGCCGTCAAAGTCTTCGCTTAGCACCACCACCGGTGGCCGGTGATGGTCGCAGTAATTGAACAGGCGAAGGCGGGTCATGGCGCACCTCAATGGGAAGGGCTGTGGCAGCCCTGGCGGTAGCGGCGGCGAATGTTGCCTATCTGGCGGTTGGTCAACCCAAATTGCGCCACCAGTTCGGCCCGGGATGCGCCGCTGCGGCTTTGCTCGACAATGTTCAGGTCGCGCTGAATGCGTAACAGGCTGTCGAGCTTGGGCAGCTCCAGGGTCTCGCCGCAGTAGAGGGCACACAGCTTGCTAAAGGCTTCGTCGCTGATGGCGTCCCAGCGCCGGCCTTTTGGGGCGCCGCGCTTGGGGATATAGCGCTTGGCCCCGCCGTAGTGGGATAACAGCTGGCGGGTCTGGGAGAACCCAATCAGCCGTATCAGCTCCTGCAACGATTCCGGGAAATAGTCGATGTATTCTTCGATTAATGCGTCGTCAAAATTCATCGTCTTGCATCCTTGATTAAATTGCCGTCCTGAATGCCGATGTGTTACCGCTGCCACCGAACTTGGGTTTTAAATTACGGGGTGGGGAAAATGAGATAAGGGGGAAACGATTCCCCGCAGCAAAAAGAATGGGAATGTCGGTTGTGGTGAGAATTAAAAAACGGTGGTGTTGCGGCAAAGCCGGGAGTAACAGGTAACAGCCTTGGCTTTGCCAGGTAAGGCTTGGCGCGGGAGGAGGGCGGCAATGATGTTTTTTCGACGCTTCTGGACTGATGGTGGGATATTTATTGGTGAAACATAAATATCATCATTACCTGAAAATGATGATTCCAGTACGAAAACGGCAATTGCCCTGTTGTAAATGACAGCTGTCTTTTTTGCGGTGGCGAGAATATTAAAACTGGTCTAGCGATGGTGGGAATAAAAAAGCCCGCTAAGCGGGCTTTTTTATTTTCAGGAGGCTTTTTTCAGGCTCGCCATATCGATAACAAACCGGTATTTCACGTCGCCTTTTTTCATGCGCTGGTAGGCTTCGTTAATATCCTGCATGGCCAGCATTTCCACATCGCAGCTGATGCCGTGCTCGGCGCAGAAATCCAGCACTTCCTGGGTTTCGGGAATGCCCCCGATAAGAGAGCCGGCTATTACCCGGCGTTTCATCACCAGGTTGGCAGCATGGATGGCAGGCTCCATGGGCTCGATAAGGCCGACCAGGATATGCACCCCGTCATACTTGAGGCAGCCAAGGTAGGGGTTCAGATCGTGCTGCACCGGAATGGTGTCCAGCAGGTAATTGAAGGTACCGGCAACGGCAGCCATCTGCTCGGGGTCAGTGCTGATCACCACATGGTCAGCGCCTTGTTTCTTGGCTTCGGCCACTTTGCTCTCGGAGCGGGTGAAGATGGTCACCTCAGCGCCCATGGCCTTGGCAAATTTCACGCCCATGTGGCCCAGGCCGCCCATGCCCAGCACCCCGACTTTGTCACCGGCTTTAACGCCAAAGTGTTTCAGCGGGGAGTAGGTGGTGATACCGGCGCACAGGATAGGCGCGGCGGCGGAAGGGTCCAGCGCTTCGGGGATGGTCAGCACAAAACGCTCGTGTACCACGATGCTGTCGGAGTAGCCGCCCAGGGTGATGGTGCCGTCGACTTTGTCTACGCCGTTATAGGTGCCGACAAAACCGTTCAGGCAGTACTGCTCCAGGCCATCGTTGCAGGCTTGGCAATGCTTGCACGAGTCCACCATGCAGCCAACGCCGACAATATCGCCCACTTTAAAGCGGCTGACGCCACTGCCAACAGCAGTTACATGGCCGATTATTTCATGGCCCGGCACTACCGGGTAACGGGAGCCGCCCCAGTCGTTCTCGGCGGTATGGATGTCGGAGTGGCAAACGCCGCAGTAATCAATCTCGATGGCCACGTCGTCGGCGCGAAGGGCGCGACGCTCAAAGTTGAAAGGCGCCAGGGATGCGGTGGCGGACTGGGCCGCGTAACCTTTAGCTTGTGCCATAAACAAGGATTCCTTTTAAGCGGAGGAAGGGAAGTGACGGTGCTATTTTGCTGGCGCCAGGCCGCTTGGGCCATTCTCATTCCTGCGAGTTTTTTGCCAATTTCTCCAAAAGGCGAAACCTGCCCTTAATGGCTGGCGGTATCAAAGGCATAATGGCGGGGCCCAATCTTGCCACGTATCAAGGAACCCAGCTATGGCGGCCTCCCTTATACCGCTTATTACGCCCTTGCTGCAATCTGACCGATCCTCCAAGACGGTACTGGAGGATGTCACCATCATGCAGTGCCGGCGAGCCATTCCCCGCTCGCCGCTCATCTACAGTCCGCCGTGTCTGGTGATCATCGCCCAGGGCCGCAAGATAGGTTACCTGGGGGATAAGGAAATTCACTACAACCCCGGCCAATACCTGGTTAAAACCCTGCCGCTGCCCTTTGAGTGTGAGACTTTTGCCAGCAGCGAGGCGCCGCTGCTGGGATTGTCGGTACGCATTACCCCGGCGCTGCTGGCCGAGCTGGTGAACGAAACCGGGCCTATGGCGGTGACCGAAGGCGACCCAAGCCCGTTGGCCTCGGTACCCATGACCCCGGCCATGCTGGCCGCCGCCGAGCGGCTGGTGCAATGTTTGCATTCGCCGCAGGACGCCCGGGTGCTTGGGCAAAGTAGGGTGCGCGAGTTGGTGTATGAGGCGCTCAAAGGCGCTCAAGGCCCGGCGCTTAGGGCCTTGGTGCAGGGCCAGGGCCACTATGCCCGCATTGCCCAGGTGTTGGCGCAGATGTGCGATAACCTGGACGAGGAGATGTCGGTGGAGCAGCTGGCGCGCCTTGCCAACATGAGCCAGTCGAGCTTTCACCAGCACTTTAAGGATGTGGCCCAGTGCTCGCCGCTCCAGTACCTGAAAAAGCTGCGCCTGCTTAAAGCGCAGATGCTGCTCACCCAGGACCTGTTAAACGTTGGCCAGACGGCAAGCGCCGTGGGTTACAAGAGCGTCAACCAGTTCAGCCGCGACTACAAACGCTACTTCGGTACCAACCCCAATACCGAGCGGCGCAGCGCCTGAAAAAAGACCCGCTCAAGGTGGGTCTTTTTTGTCATTGCCAGGGGGCTTTCTTGGCCACAGCAGCGCCAGGTTACCGACAATCACCAGCAGCACGATAAGGGCTATCCACCAGCCGATCATGGCTTGGCCACGTTGGTAACGAAGCGCGCCATCAGCGCATCGAGGCGCGGCACGATGTCTTCATACCCGGCAACCCGGCCATAGCTCAGGGCGTCGGCCACCTTATCGGCGCTAAGCCTTGATAGCAGCGGCCCGGCTTGGGGCGCAAAGCTCAAATGCCAGGGCTCGGCCGCCACGCCGCCACGGTCAATATCGTAGGGCAGGAAAAAATCGGCGTCGCGAGCATGCTCTGCCAGCCACAGGGCCAGGGCATGTTGGGCGCCGCCCGGCCCGTATTCTTGGGGAGTGAGCCCCAAGGTGTCGCTGCCAAGGGCTTTGGCGCAGTAGACATCAAGGTCGGTGCCCCAGTGATGGCGGCTGGCGCCGGGCAGGGCCGAGAAGCGCAAGATGGCGTCCAGCTTTTGCCCGGCGTCCATGGCGCTAACATCCAGGGGCACGCCGCTGTCGTCATGGACGGGGCGCACGCCCCGCCATTTGCCGGAAAAGATTTGTTCCTGGCGCTCAAAGTCCCGGTAGCTTGAGGCAATGCTCAGCATGAAGCCGTCCTTGGCGGCGGCGGCTTTAAGGGCGTCAAAGGCCTTGGCCGCCGAGGCTGACAACCGCTGGCCACCCAAGTCTTCAAGGTGGCCGACGTAGCGCCCGGTCAGGACCAGATCAGGCCAGGAGTCGCTCGAGAAGGTTTTCATAAATCAGGGCCAGTTTGTCCAGTTCTTCCACGTTGGTGCACTCGTTCACCTTATGGATGGTGGCATTAACAGGACCCAACTCAACCACCTGTGCGCCGGTCGGGGCGATAAAGCGGCCGTCCGAGGTGCCGCCGGAAGTCTCCAGGCGGGTGGGGTGGCCGGTGACCGATTCGATGGCCAACTGCACGGCGCCAAGGAGCGGGCCGGTGTCGGTCAGGAAGGGGGCGCCGTTGAGCTTCCAGGTGAGGTCGTAATCCAGGCCATGGGCGTCGAGGATGCCGGTGACCCGGGCCTTGAGGCTGTCGCTGCTGGACTCGGTGGAAAAACGGAAGTTGAATTTTGCCTCCAGCTCGCCGGGCACCACGTTCTCGGCGCCGGTGCCGCTTTGGAGGTTGGAAATCTGAAAACTGGTGGGGGGGAAGAATTCGTTGCCCTTGTCCCACTCGATACCGGCAAGCTCCGCCAAAGCCGGGGCCGCCAGGTGCACCGGGTTTTTAGCCAGATGCGGGTAGGCCACATGGCCTTGCACCCCTTTAACGGTGAGGTAGCCCGACAGGCTGCCACGGCGACCGTTTTTCACCACGTCCCCTACCGTCTTGGTGGAAGACGGCTCGCCGACGATGCACCAGGTGATTTTCTCGTTGCGGGCTTCGAGGGTGTCAATCACCCGCACCGTGCCGTTGATAAAGGGGCCTTCTTCGTCAGAAGTGATGAGGTAGGCGATAGAGCCCTTGTGGTTGGGGTGCTTTTTCACGAACCGTTCGGTGGCCACCACCATGGCCGCCAGGCTGCCTTTCATGTCGGCGGCGCCCCGGCCGTGCAGGTAGCCGTCCATCACCGTGGGCTCAAAAGGCGGGGTATGCCACTGCTCAAGAGGGCCGGTGGGCACCACGTCGGTATGGCCGGCAAAACAAAACAGCGGGCCGTCGCTGCCGCGGCGGGCCCAGAGGTTGGTGGTGTCTTCAAAGACCATGGACTCAAGGTTAAAGCCCACGGCGGCTAGGCGCTCACCCATCAGCTGCTGGCAGCCTTCGTCTTCGGGGGTGACCGAGGGGCGGCTGATAAGGTCGGCGGCCAGTTGCAGTACGTCGCTCATGGCGCCACCTCGAACAGTTTGGCGTAGCTGTCGGCCTTAAAGCCCAGTTCCAGGCTGCCGTTGGCGGCCAGCAGCGGCCTTTTGATAAGGGCCGGGTGGCTTAGCATCAGCTCCAGGGCCTTGTCTTCGGTCAGCCCTTCTTTATCTGCCTCGGGCAGCTGGCGAAAAGTGGTGCCGCGTTTGTTGAGCATGGCTTCCCAGCCCAATGCCTTGGCCCAGTCTTTGAGCTGGTCCTTGCGCAGGCCGTCAACGCGGTAGTCATGAAACTGGTAGGCGATGCTGTTGTCATCGAGCCATTTGCGGGCTTTTTTGATGGTGTCGCAGTTTTTTATGCCGTAGAGGGTGGTCATCTGTGGTTGGGGTCCGATGTGACTTTTGCCCCATGGTAACAGCTGGGCCAGCGTATCGGTACAGGCAGAAAAAAAGCCCCTGGCGGGGCTTTTTTCAGCGGTAGAGGGTCAGGATAACGTCTTCGCCGCCTTTGACCTTGCCGGCCTTTTTGCGGATATGGCGAAAGTCGTCCATGTTGGACACCACCACCGGGGTCAGGGTCGAGCGGGCGTGTTCTTGCAAGAAGGCAAGGTCGCACTCCAGCACCGGATCGCCTCGTTTCACCTGCTGGCCTTCCTGGGCTACCCGCACAAAACCTTCGCCTTTGAGCTCGACGGTGTCGATGCCGATATGGACAAAGATCTCCACCCCGTCTTCCGACTCGATGGAAAAGGCATGGTTGGTCTCGAAGATCTTGCCGATGGTGCCGTTAACCGGCGCCACCACTTGATGGGAGCTGGGTTTGATGGCGATGCCATCGCCGACGATCTTATCGGCAAAGACCACATCGGGTACTGCTTCGATATCCACCAGCTCACCGCTAACCGGTGCCGTGATGTCGATGCCGTCCCCTTGCGGGCCGTCGCCCAGTAACTGTTTGAGCTTGTCCAGTAGCCCCATAGTTGCCTACGTCGTCAAAGTTTTTTCCAAGCTTATCATGCTTTTTGTAAAAGCGTGCTCAGTTCACTGACGGAACGGGCGGCCAGCAGGGCCTGGCGCTCGGGCACCGCTATTGGGTCCATCAACCGCTGGCGAATTTGCGCCAGGGCGCCGGCCTGCATAGACAGCCCACCAAGGCCGAGGCTAAGCCACAGCGGCAGGTAATCGGGGTTGGCGGCCAGTTCCCCGCAAAGGGTCACGGCAAGGCCTTTGGGGCGGGCGGCATCCACCACCAGCGCCATGAGCCTGACCAGCGCCGGCGACACCGCATTGAGGCGGTCGGCCACCCGGGGGTTGTCCCGGTCCACCGCCAGGGTGTATTGGGCCAGATCGTTCGAGCCGATGGAGAAAAAATCCAGCTCTTCGGCCAGCACATCGGCCAGCATCGCCGCCGAGGGCGTCTCGACCATGGTGCCAAGCTCTGGCGCCGCCACCTCAAGCTCGGCCGCCAGGGCGTGGAGCCGGGCCTTGACCGCCAACACTTCGTCCAGCTCGGTGACCATGGGCACCATGATGCGGGTGGGATACTGGCGAGAAACCTCCAGCAGCGCTTTTAGCTGGGTGTCCAATAGCTCGGGGTGGTCCAGCAGCACCCGGATGCCGTGCCAGCCTAGGGCCGGGTTGGGCTCGGAGCCTTTGTTGAGCCAGGGCAGGGGCTTGTCGCCGCCGGCGTCCAGCAACCGGAAGGTAACCGGTGCCGGGGCGCATTCGCGGGCGATGTGGCTGTAAATCTGAATTTGCCGCTCCAGGCTCGGCGCCTGCTGGCGGCTGGGAAAGAGCAGCTCGGTGCGGCAAAGCCCCACTTCTCTTGCGCCGCAGCGGCTCACCTGGCGCGCTTCTACTAGGGTCGAGATATTGGCTGCCAAGCGAATGGGCGAAGCGGTGGGAATGACCTCGGCGCAGCCGTCCTGGCTTTCGATATGGGCGGTGGGAAAGTCCGGCAGCGGGTCGTCCAGGTACAAAAGCCCCTGGTCACCGTCAATGGCCACCCAGTCGCCATCACTGACCTTATCCAGCACATTGCAACCGGCCAGGGCCGGAATGCCGTAAGCCCGGGCCAAAATGGCGGCATGGGCGTGGCGGCCACCTTTACGGGTGACAATACCCAGCAACTTGTCGTTATCCAGCAAGGTGAGCTGGGCCGGGTAAAGCTCATCGGCCAGCAAAATAACCGGGTGCTCAAGGAGGATATGGTCGGGGGGCACCCGGCCTTGCAGCAGGTGCACCAGGCGGCCAGCCAGTTCCCGAAGGTCGGCGGCCCGCTCGGCCAGGTAGTCGTCGCCGATATTGACCAGGGTGCGGGCCTGTTCGTTCAGCACGTGATAAACGGCGGCCTCGGCTCGGGCGCGTTTTTTAAAGATTTGGGTTTTAACTTCGTCGATAAGCTCAGGATCGGTCACCAAAAGGTGCAGGCCCACAAAGAGGGCGGCGATGTCGTCACCGAGCTTTTCCTGGGCTTGTTGGTGCAGCTTTTCAAGCTGGGTTTCGGCAAGGGCCAGGGCCTCTTCGAACCGCTGCCACTCGCTATCGTGCTGGCCAGCCTTGGCCGGGGTGAAATCCAGGCGAAGGTCCTGGCCGGGTAAGGTCAGCACCGGGCCTTTGATTTTGCCATTGCTGACACTGATGCCCTTAATGCTGGCCGTCATTGAATTGTTCCAGCCACTGTTGCAGGTCTTTTATGGCGCTACAGGCATCATCGCCCTCGGCGCAAAGCTCGATGGTGGCGCCGCTGACCAGCGGCAGCTTTTGCAGGGCAAACAAGCTTTTGGCACTGGCTTGCAGACCGCCACACTTAACGGTGATGTCGGCGCCATAACGCCGCGCCATCGCTACCAGCAAGGCCGCCGGGCGGGTATGGAGGCCATGGGGGGCCAGGATAGTAATGCAACAGCTTTCCATCGGTGTCCTACAACGGCTTTGACCCTGGCAGATTACCATCAAGGCAAATGGTCGCCAACTGCCGCGAAACCCGGTGCATCTGCACCTTTCTTCTTAAAAAAGAAAAGGGGCCAAAGGCCCCTTTTTTCAGTGGGTTAGCATTAGAAGTGGTAGCTGCCGCGCAGGTACCAGCGCATGCCGTCACTGTTAACCGGGGAGCCGCCAGGGTACTTCTGGCCGGTTCCTGTGCCGTAGAGAGTCTTGTCCGGGTAGGTATCGAACAGGTTCTCGACCCCGGCGGTCAGGCTGAAGTCGGAGGTGGCCATCCAGGTTGCAGAGGCGTCCACCACCACTTCAGAGCCAAAGGTCTGATATTGCTGGTCGGTGGCGTTCTTCCACTTGCTGTAGTAGCGGGCACCCACATCGAAACGGTAGACGTCGATGCTGTGGCTGACGTTGAGGTTGACCCGGGTTTTGGGCAACTGGTTCTCAAGGTCGGACTTACGGTCGGCGTCCACTACCCGGTCATCCTTGATCTTGGTGACTTCGGTTTTGTTGTAGTTACCGCCCAGGCTGATGGTGGTATCACCCCAGTCGCTGGTGAGGTTGTAGGTCATGACCAAATCCACGCCCTGGGTTTTGGTGTCAAAGGCGTTGGTAAAGAAGCGGATCTGCCCGTAGTCGGCGGCGCTGGCGATACCGGAGGCAACCAGTTGGGCGCGGGTAGCATCGTCGATATCAATAGAAGAAGAGATACCGATGCGGTCACGCACGTCAATACGGTACACGTCGATGGTGGCGGTCAAATCCGGGGTGATGGTCCAGCCAGCGCCCAAGGTGTAGTTGGTGGATTTTTCCGGTTTCAGGGCCCGGCCACCGAAGAACTCGGAGATCGGGTTGGTGGGCGGAATGGTACCGACGGCCACCGGGGTTGGGTCGTCACCGATAAAGGTGGTTGCCACGTTGGTGGTGTGGGACTGGCCCGGGGTCGGGGCGCGGAAGCCGGAGCTAACGGTGCCGCGCAGCACGAAGCTGTCGGTCAGGTTATAACGGGCGGAGAGTTTGCCGTTGGTGGTGTCACCAAAGTCGGAGAACTTCTCGTAGCGCCCGGCCAAGCCCAGCATCAAGTCCATGCTGACATCCCATTCCATGTCCACGTAGCCGGCGTAGTTGGAGCGGGTCCATTCGCCAGTCTGGGTGGGGTCATAGCCAGGGAAGCCGTTGGAGCCGATACCGAGGTAGGAGTAAGGCCCAATTTCCCAGGAGGCCTGGTCGCCACTCATGATGGCGTAGGTTTCATCCCGGTACTCGGCACCAAAGGCCACATTCAATGAGCCGATGGGGTAGTTGAAGTCGGCGTTTACGTTTTTCTCGGTCTGTTGCAGGGTCCCCGGGTGGAAGCTGGTGGGGGAGTCCGGCCCCAAAGAGGGGTTGATGGTGTTGTGCAGGAAGTACTCGATACGGTTACGGCCAAAGCTGCCGGAGATATCGTAGGTCAGGTCATCAGAAATGGAGGCGAGGGTCCCTTTGACGCCGGCCACTTGGCTGAAGTCATAGATATCGGCGCCGAAACTCGGGGTAAAACCGCCAGGGAACCACTGCAGGAAGTTGAAGGTGGAGCCGTCATCCAAGGGGATGTCGGTGAAGAAATCACGGTCCAGGTTACGGTAGTAAAAACCGCCTTCGGAGTTGGCGTCGGAGTAGTTACCAAACAGATACAGGGTATCGCTCGGGGAGAATTCCAGGCCGAAGTTCCACACCAAGCGCTTGGATTTACTGCGCGGGGTACCCCAGGTCATGGCTGGGTCCGGTACCCCTTCGATACCGGCATCGATATAGCTTTGAGCATCGGGGCGCTGGTCGGCACGCACGGTGCGGTCACGCTGGGTTATTTCGGCGGTGACGTTCAAGAAACCTTTCTCGGTCATCTCCCGGCCGTAGTTGGCGGAGAACTTCCACTCGTCGCCGTCACCTTCTGAGGTAGAGCCATATTGCGCCTGAGTTTCCAGGCCGTTGGTGTCGGAGCGCAGCACGAAGTTCATCACCCCGGCGATGGCATCCGAGCCGTACTGGGCCGAGGCGCCGTCACGCAGCACATCGAGGCGGCCAAGGGCAAGGCTGGGAATATTGGCGGTGTCCGGCGCCTGGGCACCCTGGGACAGTGAACCGCCCCCCAGTTGCACCAGGGCCGAGCGGTGGAAGCGCTTGCCGTTGACCAGCACCAGGGTTTCATCCGGCGGCAGGCCACGCATGTTGGCCGGACGGACAAAAGAGCTGCCGTCGCTGATGGGCTGGGTAGGAATGTTGAAAGAGGGCACCAGTTTGCGCAGCACTTCGCCCAAGTCGGTGTCGCCAGGGCCACGCAAGTCTTTGGCGGAGAAGATATCCACCGGCGCTGCAGAGTCTGCCGCGGTGCGGCCTGCAACCCGTGAACCGGTGATGGCAATGACCTCAGTGTCGTCGCCTTTGGCGGCAGCGTCGTCCTCGTCTGCCATTGCCACTGAAACATTGCTCAAGGCCATTACCACAGCAAGGGAAATTAGATTCCTTTTCTGCTTAAAGGCATTTTTATCTTTAGTCATAATTGTCCGCCCTCATTTAAAAGATGCTCATCTTCAATAGAGCCGGAACTACAGGTATTAACCATCCGGTAACCTTTAAAATCGGTACCACAGGCTTATTTTTCCTATCAAAAGAAATTCACTTCAAAGGCCATCGAAAATTAAGTTTTTGTGAATTCGATCTCAGATAAAGGCTGAACTTTGCTTAATGTTTACCTTTGCGTAAACGTAATCAGTCCTTATAAAACATGATGTTACGCTAGAGTTAAAGCTCTAGTTTTTGTGAGCTATGCCTCAAAACGTTACAGGATGGTGACAAGTTGGTTTCTCTGTTTTTGTTTTTTTGGTTAGGTGGTTGTCGCTCTAAACAATTAAATACGGCCAAGAGAAGTTAGATGTAGAAACTAGTTGTTAACGTGTTGGTGGGCTTATGAAAAAAGAGCTTTCAAGGCGGCAGTTGCTCAATTTTATTGGGCGGGCCGGGGGCAGTGCCGCGTTATTTCACGCAGCCGGTATTTTGGGGTTAACCAGTATTCCGGTGCAGGCAAGTCCGTTAAAACTCAAACCCTTAAATGGAAAGAAACGTTCAGTTGTTATTCTCGGGGCCGGTATCAGCGGCCTGACCAGCGCCTATGAGTTGAGCCGTGCCGGTTATCAAGTCACGGTGCTGGAAGCCTCGCACCGGGCCGGGGGCCGTAACTTCACGGTGCGCCACGGCGACTTTATCGACGAGTTCGGTAACCCGCAGATCTGCAAATTCGACGACCAACCTCATCTCTACATGAACTGCGGCCCGGCCCGCATTCCCGCCCACCACACCGGGCTGATGCACTACTGCCGCGAACTGGGCGTAGAGCTGATGCTGTTTAGCAATGACAACGTCAACTGCTACACCCAGGACGACCAGGCCTTTGGCGGCAAGCCGGTGCGCATTCGCGAGTACCGCGCTGATATCCGCGGCTTTATGTCGGAGCTGCTGGGTAAAACCATGGCCTCAGCCAAACACCTGGACGCCCCCTTTGACGAGGTGGAGCTCGAGAAAATGATGGCCTTCGTCAAGGCCTATGGCGATCTGGGTTCGGACATGAAATACCACGGCTCCGAGCGCGCCGGGTTGGTGTCGGGCGGCTTTGTCTCCGAGCCGGTTATCAAAGATCCGCTGCGCTTTGCCGACCTGATGCAATCGAACTACTGGGCCGGCGCTCTTAACTTTGCCGAAGCGGTAGATCAGGCCCCGGCCATGCTCACCCCGGTTGGCGGCATGGACCATGTGGTTAAAGGCTTTCTCAAGAAGGTCAAAGACAAAATCACCCTCAAGGCCCAGGTGCAAAAGGTGTGGCTGGACGACAACGGCGTCGAGGTCAGCTACCTGCAAGACGGCGCCCACAAAGCCATTCGCGCCGATTACTGTATCAACTGCATACCGACTCACATCATGGCCGGTATCGAGAACAACTTCCCCAGCGATTACGCCGAGGTGCTGGGCAAAATTCAGCGTGGCAAGCTCTTTAAAATCGGTTTCCAGGCCAAGGAGCGGTTCTGGGAGAAGGAGCAAATTTACAACGGCATCAGCTGGACCAATCAGGACATCACCCAAATTTGGTATCCCGAGCACAGCCCGCTGACGCAAAAAGGCGTGTTTCTCGGCGCCTACACCTGGGACCCAGAAGTGGGAGACCGCTTTGCCCGCATGAGCAACGAAGAGCGCATGCAAGAGGCCATCCGCCAGGGCAGCAAGCTGCACAAGGACTACGGCAGCCATATCGAAACCGGCGTCACCATCTGCTGGCAGCGTATGAACCACATGATGGGCTGCAGCTCGGTGTGGCCGGAGGAAATACAGGAGAAATTTGCCCTGATGCAGGCCCCCGCTGGCGGCCGCCACTACATGGTGGGCGACCAGATAAGCCACCACTCCGGCTGGCAGGAAGGCGCCATTCGCTCGGCCTGGCATGCCCTGGCAGACATTGAGACCAAAGAAGCCCGGCGCAGTAAGGAGGCCTCATGAGAAGCTGGTTGCTGGTGATGACCCTGGCCCTGGCCGGTGCGGTCCACGCCAAGGAAGATAACGCCCAATACTGCCTGGTCTGCCATGGCAGCAATGCCCAGGGCAACGCCTCGGTAAAGGCCCCCAACCTGACGGTGCTGCCCGACTGGTACCTCAAAGAGCAGCTTGAAGGCTTTCAAAAAGGCTGGCGGGGCATGACGCCGTCAGACTGGCATGGCCGCGAGATGATGCAGGTGGCCAAGATCATGAAGCCAGCTGAAATCGAACACGCCATTGCCTTTGTGCGCCAGCAGCCGGTGGCCCCGGCCAAGGTGAAATTGCTGAACGCCGACGCCACTCACGGCAAGAGCCTTTATCAAAGCTGCGCCGGTTGCCATGGCGCCAGCGGTGAAGGCATGGCGGCAGTTAAAGCGCCGCCCCTGGCGGGCCAGAGCGACTGGTATATCCTCAAACAGCTTGAGGCCTATAAAAGCGGCGAGCGGGGCGAGGCCAAGGGCGACCAGTACGGCGCCATGATGCGCCAGGCCGCCATGATGCTCGGCTCTGAAAAGGACATGCAGGACGTTTCGGCCTATCTGGCCGGCCTGCCACTGACAACCAAACCATAAGGAAGAGACGATGAAAAAAAGCCTGATGCTGGGGGCACTGGCCATGGTGCTGGGCGCCGGTTCACTGAGCGCCGCCGAAATTAAACGCTACCCGCTACCGGGTGGCAGCACCTTTCCCATCTCTTCGGCTGTGGAGGTTGATGGCACCGTCTATCAAAGCGGTATGGTGCCGGCGCCCAAGGATCCCAAAGCCCCTAAAGGCAGCGCCGCCTATTGGGGCGACACCGAAGTGCAAACCCTGAGTGTGCTGTCCCGTATCGAAGCCTCCCTCAAGGAAAAGGGCCTCGGCATGGGGGATGTGGTGAAGATGACCGCCTTTTTGGTCGGCGACCCGGCCAAGGGGGGCCACATGGACTTCGAAGGCTTTATGAAGGGCTATACCCAGTATTTTGGTACCAAGGAGCAGCCCAACCTGCCGTCGCGTAGCGCCGTGCAGATAGCGGGCCTGGCCGGTGCCGGCATGCTGGTGGAAATTGAAGTTATCGCGGTACGCCCCAAGTAAGGGGCCGCCAATAAAAAAGGGGCCATCTGGCCCCTTTTTTGTCACCAATACCGCTTAGAAACGGTAGTTGGCCTGCAGAGCGAAGATCTGGGCGCTGCCTGACATCTCGCCGCTGAAGCTACCGGTCAGAGACGGACTGCCGTTCTCAACCACTTCGCCTTCGTTGATGGAGGCTTTTTTGGAGTCGAGGTAGCTGTAGGAAACGTCGACATCCAGATCCTTGCTGAAGCTGTAGGTCATACCGACGCTGTACCACATCCGCTTGGAGTCAGGAATACGCAGGGTGCGGTATTCGTCACGCACCGGAGTGTTGTCGTATTTCATACCAGCGCGCAGGGTGATGTCGCTGGAGGCAACGTAGGTCAGACCGGCGCTGTAGTACCAGGCATCTTTCCAGTTCTCGGGCTGATCCAGCAGCATGGCGCCACGGGCACTTTTACCCACCAGTTTGTCAAAGTCGGACCACTCGATGCGGTTAACCGAGGCCTGCAAGGACAGATCGCTGGTCAGTTGCTGGTTCAGGGCCAATTCCCAGATAGCCGGCAGGGTCAGGTCCAGTTTCTCGTCGAACTTGGCCGGCAGGCCAGCCAGGAAGGCGGCGCTTTGGCTGGTCGGGTCCAGGCCCAGCAACAGGTTACCGGCGGTAGGCAGAATGCCGGTGTCGATAGTGCCGTCAAAGGTCAGGTCAACCTTGGAGCGGTAGGCAAAGCCGATGCGGGTTGCCGGGCTGAAGTCGTAGGTAACGCCCAGGTTCCAGCCCCAGCCGTAATCGTCGCCTTTAAGCTCGGTAATGAGCTGGCCGTCAAAGCCAAAGGCATCAGCCAGGGTGCTGCCGTCGAGGCCAGCAGGGACCGAGGAGGTCAGGGTGGCTTCGGCGTAAACGATGTTGATACCAAAACCCACAGACAGGCTGTCGTCTACCTTGTAGGCGATGCTGGGGTTGAGGTTGTAGGTTTTCAGGTCGGTTTTGTCAGCCAGCGGGTTGGTCATGGCTGCGCTGTTGTAATCGGTCATCAGGCCGAAGTTGGAGAAGCCGCCGATACCCCAGGACCATTGGTCGTTAATGGGGGCAACATAGTAGGCTTCCGGCACGAAGGCGTTAGGGGCCACGTCATTGTTGTAAGTGGCCACCGGGGTGCCACCGGTAGTGAAGTAGTTGTTGGTGGTCCCTTCGATGTCGATGTCGGGCATGATGTAGGCGCCCACCACGCTCATCATGGGGCGCTTGAACTTGGTCATCAGGGCCGGGTTGGCGGCCACTACCGAAGCGTCCTCTGCCACAGCGGCTTCGCCGGCGTTGGAGCGGCCCAGGGATTTGGCGGAGTGTTCGGTGATCTGGAAGCCAGCTGCCATGGCACCAGAGCACACGCTGAAGATGGCGGTTGCAACAAGTGATTTTCTGATTAGCTGCATAATATTGTTCTCTCTTTAGGGCATCCTTGATTAAAGTCCGCTCAGCGGACCTGTTGCGATACTATCAAAACTTCTGCGAATACTCCTAAAAATGCACCCCATAAATCCACTTTTTTTCGATGAAAAATAACTGACCCACGGTCAGTTTTGACGTAGCTCGCAAAGTGCCCCTAAATTGCCTTTTTCTTAATCACCTAAGCCTTAGAACCATAAAAAAGCCCGGGCAAGGCCCGGGCGTTAAGCGGAGCATTTTCAGGCGCTTAGATGGTCCAATCCAGGTTTTTCCTGAGCTTTTGTTCCATTTTTTCCAGGGGTTCGCCTTTCTCGCCAATCAGGATTAACTGGTGGTTGCCGATTTGCTCGGTTACCCCGTCAAATTGGCCATCGGCAAAGTAGGCTTTTTCTTTTTCACCGGCCTTGGTTTTACCGTCGATGAAAAAGACGGTGACCCGGCCTTTTTCACCGCTCATTACCGCATGCAGGCTTTGCACACCGTCAAAGTCACAGAAATTAACGTAATAAATGTGGCCTATCTGGTGGGTCAGCTCGCCGCCGTAACTGGCGAGTTTGCTGTTAAAAGAGGCGAGGGTCGCCTTCTCGTCTACCGCATCGGTCATGGTGCTGTATTCATGGTAGACGTGGGCCAGGGCATATTGGCTAAAGCCCAGGTGGCTTCTATCGAGGGTTAAAAAGCTCATCAAGGCTCCGGCGGTAAAAGCAAGGGAGGCGGCTATCCCTAAGTGCCAGCGTGAGCGGCGTCGTTGGCGCTGCTCAAAGTCTTTAAGGCTTTGGCTAAGGATGATACGGCTGGCCAGGTTGCCCGGCGCCGGCACCTTGAGGGCGGCGAGCAGCGCGGCATCCTGCTGGCGTACTTCTTGGGTCAGGCGGGTACGGGCCTTGTCGCCTTTGGCCTCTTCGCAAAGGCTCGGGTCCTGCGGGTCGGCCAGCAGGCGGCGTCTAAATTCCAGGTCGTTCATTCCGAGGCCCTCCTGTTGCTTGTCGCAGTGTCGCCGAGCATTTCCCTGAGCTGGTTTCTGGCCCGAAACAGCCGGGTCATCACGGTGTTGGTGTTGAGCTCCAGCATCTGGCCTATTTCTTCCCCCGAATAACCAAACAGCACTTGCAGTACCAGGGGCTCGCGGTATTCCACCGCCAACTGCCCCATGGCCCGCTGCAACTCCAGTTGGCTGAGCTGGGTTTCGCTGTCCAGGCTGTGCTCGTCGGCGATGTGGGCTTCTTCGTAATCGGTCATGTCAAACTGTTTGCGTTCAAAGCGCCGGGCGTTTTCTCGGCGCAAGATGGTGATAAGCCAGGCCCTGGCGGATTTTTCGTCTTTCAGATCGTCAAGGTATTTCCATGCTCGCAGGAAGGTTTCCTGCACCAGATCGTCGGCAACCCCCGGATCGCTGGTGAGCCAGAGCCCATAGCGATAGAGGTCCGTTGAAAGTGCCCCAACCAGGGCTTCGAAACGTCGTTGTCTGCTGTTCATGGGTCTATTGACCGCCCTCGGCCCAATGCTCTTTCATGGCCATGGTATTTTTCCCATCATAGATGTGAGCATTATCACAATCATAGCCTTGGAGGTTTCATGCAGTGCCACTGGCAAGACAAGCACATCGTGGTCACCGGCGCCGGCGGCGTTATTGGCAGCGCCATCTGCCGTTATCTACTGGAGTGCGGCGCCAGGGTCACGGCCCTGGATAAAGCGCCAAGGGCAGGGGAGCTGAACCTTGCCATAGAGGGGCTGGATTTAACCGATGCCGCCGCCATTAAAGATTTTGGCGCCCGGCTCTCGGCGCCGGTGGATGGCCTGGTTAATAACGCCGCCATCGCCCATCCCCACAACCCGCCGCTGGCCGAGCTTCCTTTAAGCCTTTGGCAAGAGGTATTGGCGGTAAACCTGACCGCACCGATGTTGATGACCCAAGCGCTGTTGCCCCATTTTCGTGACGGCGCCTCGGTGGTCAATATCGCCTCGACCCGCGCCGTGATGTCTGAGCCCAACAGCGAATGTTATGGCGCCTCCAAAGGTGGCCTGGTGGCCCTGACCCACGCCCTTGCCATCAGCCTTGGGCCCAAGGTGCGGGTGAACTGCGTGAGCCCGGGGTGGGTGGCGCCAGACGGCGAGGTGCTTAGCGAGCTTGAGCATCACCAGCTCCCGGCAGGCAGGGTAGGAACGGGCCGGGACATCGCCTCGCTGGTAGCTTGGCTTCTTGGCCCCGAGGCGGGATTTGTCACCGGCCAGCATTGGCTGGCCGATGGCGGCATGAGCCGCAAGATGATTTACAGCTGAAAACGGGCGTACAGCCCCGAGCCCGGTGGCGGCGGCTCAGGCAGCTTGGCATCGCTTAAGGCTTGCCACAGGGCATGGCCGTCCCAGGCCGTGCCTTTGGTCGCAAAGCGCTGTTGCTGCAAGGCGGTGATGGCATCGGTGAGCGGCGGGTGGCGCAGTAGCCTGGCCAGCTCCTCAAGGGAATGGACCTGGTATTTCTCCCGCGCCCAGGCCAGTAGCGCCTGGCCTGCTAGGTTGGCGTCTTTGCCGTGAATGGCTTGGCGAAGGCGCAGCCAACCGGGGGCCTCACTGGCCTCGCTGGCGGCGCCTTTTTTGCCGGGCCGGCCTTGGCGCTGGCGATACCACAGCACCAGGGTCAGCAGCCAGGCCAGCAGGGCCAACACCGCCAAATAAGGCCAGAAGCCGGCGTGGGTTTCGCTGGGCGGCGCTTGCTGCTGCACCACTTCTGAGGGCTGCGGCGCCACGGCGCCAATGGTGAGGGTGCGGGCGGGCAGGGTGGCGACCCGGTATTTACCGGCCAGGGTGTCAAACCAGGTGATGTCCACCTCCGGCAGTTCCAGCTTGCCGGCCCGGGTAGGTACCAGGGCTTCGGCAACGGTCTGCTGGGCGGTAAGCCAGCCGTCTTTGATAAAATCCTTGCGATCTTTTTGGTCCGGGTATTCCTTGAGGCCGTCCGGCACCGGTAAGGTCAGCGGCGGCAGGTTGGAGGCCTGGGTGCCAGTGGCGGTCAGGACCAGGGTACGGGTCAGGGGCTGGCCTACTTTCCAGTTCTTGGGGTCGGCGCTCCAGCGCTCTTCCAGGCTCAAATCCCGTGCCGGCAGCCAAGGTTTGCTGTTGTCGGGAATCGCTTTGACGATAAGGCTCTGGGGCTGGCCTACCTTGCCCACTTCTTTGGTTTGGTAAAAGCCGCGCCTGTCTTGGGTGAAGGTTTCGCCGTTAAATACCGGCGGGCTGATCACGTAATTGCCCACGTCCTTGGGGAAGATGGCGTATTGGCGCGAGTAGGTGTGGTAGCGGCGGCCCTGGCGGGTCTCGTTGCCTTCTTTATCTTCACCCAGGCGCTTGATGTCGGCGTTATCGACGGTGGGGTCGCTCAGTTGCCCCGATTTCAAATCGCTTGCCACCAGCAGTTTGACGCTGTAGGTGACTTGCTCACCGGGGTAGGCCTGGTTGTCGGAAAGCTCGGTTTCCAGCAACACGTCTTGGGCGTCGATACTGCTGCCGGCTTTGACCACTTGCAGCTTGATAGGAGCGGTCATCAAGCCGTCCACCTTCAGCGGCGGAATAGTGTAGTTGCCGGGGTTGGTGGCGATGAGGTTGATTTGCCAGCGGGTTACCCGGCTGACATTGAGGTTGGTTATCTGGGTGGAGCGGCTGACACTGGTGTTGCCGACGATAAAATCCTTGCCAAGCGCCGAGCTGTCCAGCGCGTTGGCGGGCAGATCGTCATTAACCACCACCTCCAGGGTAACCGCCTCGCCGGCCGGTACCGGGTTGCGGCTCAAGGTGGCCTCGACCTGGGTGGCTCCCCAGGCCAGCAGCGGCAGCAGCCAGGCTGCCAGCAATAACGGCAGACGCCTTACCATTGTTGTTGTTCCTTCCCTTTTTTGGCTTGCGCTTCATAGGCGCGCAGCATTTTTTGTTGCAGCAGGTAGCCGGGGTCATTGTTGACCGCGTCCAGCAGTTTATCGGCGCTCATCATCGGGCCCTGGCTCTGGCCATCACCTTTACTGAGCTGGGCCGGCTGTTGGCGGGCCTTGTCGTCGCCTTTTTTATCGGCGCCCTGGGGCGTCATGCCCTGGTCGTCCTTCCCGTCTTTGGGGTGCTGGGGCTTTTGCTGTTGGCCGCTTTTACCCTGGTCTTTTTTCTTGTCCTGGCCGCTTTGGTTATCGGCCTTGGGTTGTTGCTGAGGGTCTTGCCCTTTGTTGCCGTCCTTTTGCTGGCCCGGCTTGTTGTTCTTGTTGCCCTTGTCATCCTGCTGGTTGGGCTTGGAAGACGATTTGCCGTCTTTGTTTTGGTCCTTGTCGTTGTCCTTACCGGACTTTTTGTCGTCCCCTTTGCCGTCTTTTTTCTGTTGATCGAGCAGCTTTTTCACCAGATCTCGATTAAAGCGGGCATCGGGAAAGTCTGGCTGGGTGTCCAGGGCTTCGTCATAGGCGCTGATGGCCTGGTCCAGCTTACCGGCCTTGGCGAGGGCATTGCCCTCGTTAAAGTGAGCGCTGGCGCCGCTTTGTTTGGCCCACAGATCGGCGGCTTGTTGGTATTTGCCGTCGCGGTAGAGGGCGGCGGCCTGCCAGTTAGGGTCGGTAAAGGTCTTGGCGGCCTGGGCGTAGTCTTTGTCCTGATACTGCTGGTAACCCTGCTGGTTATCGTTTTTAAACACCGCCGCCTCGGCCGGTTTAACCATGGGCAGCAGCGCCACCAACGCCAGCACCAACAGGCCCCGGCGAAAGGCCAGCAGCACCAGCGGCACCAACAGCCACAACAGATAACGGCCACCGTCTTTGGGCAGGGTTATCACCTCGTTGGACTTGGTCTGGCCGTCGTCTTTGGGGGTGAGCAGGGCTTTGAGGTCGCCATCGTCGAGGCCCGCCTTGATGCAAAGGCCGGCTATCACCGAACAGGTCTCGCTGAGGTTACTTTTGGCGATCACCACTTGGCCTTTGTCGTCTTTCAACAGCTCGCCGGAGAGGCTGCGGATGGGGGCGCCCTGGTCGGTGCCGAATACCAGCGCCGACACCTTAAAGGGGCCTAAATCGAGCTTGCTGATAAGGCTGCGTTCCTTGTCGTTCAGGCCGTCAGTAAATAAGAGGATATCGCCGCGCCGGTACCCGGCTTGCTTGAGAAGGTCCACCGCCTTTTCAATGCCAAGGTCAGCTCGCGAGCCTTGCACTGGCATGATCTCCGGCGACAGGGCCTGGATAAGGTACTCAAGGGTGGAACTGTCGCGGGTCATGGGGGCGACGGTAAACGCGGCGCCGGCATAGGCCACCAGGCCGGTTTCTCCCTCTTTTAACTGCCGCACCAGGTCGATGGCTTTGAATTTGGCCTGGGTGAGGCGGTCAGGGCTCAAGTCGGTGGCGCGCATGGAGTTGGACATGTCCATCACCAGCACCCGGCCGCCCTTGAGCTGATAAAGGGGGTATTTGTCCTGCTCCCAGCTGGGGCCGGCCATGGCCAGGGTGGCCAGCAGCCAGGCCAGCGCCAGCATCAACAGCGGCCAGCGGCTTTGGGCCCCTTCCTGGCCGGTAAGGAGATGCTTGGCCAGATGGGCGGGCAGCAGTTTTTGCCAACTGGAGCCTGCCGGGCGGCGCTGCCAGCACCACCACAGCAGCACGGCCAGCGGAATAAGGGCCAGCAGCCAATAAGGGCGTAACCAGATCATCGGCTCCTCCAAATGGCGACCGCCACACTCAATAGCAGCAGAAGGCCCAAAGGCCAATAGAAGATGTCCTGGCGGGGGCGAAGCACCTGCTGGTTGTCTTTGAGCGGCTCCAATTTATTAAGCTCACCGTAGATCTGTTGCAGATCCTTGGTGTTCTTGGCCCGAAAGAAGCGGCCACCGGTTTGCTCGGAAAGCCGCTTTAACAGCGCTTCGTCCGGCGGATCGTTATTGGGCACCTTGATGTCGCCAATGGGGGTGCGCTTTATCTGGAAATCGGAGCCAAAACCGATGGTGTAGAAGGTCACCCCTTTGGCCTTGGCGGCGGCGATGGCGTCATTCGGGTCGATGCCACCGGCGGTATTGCGCCCGTCGGTCAGCAATATGGCCACTTTCTTTTTGGCCTTGGAGTCGGCGAGCTGCTTGGTGGCGAGTGCCACGGCCTCGCCAATGGCGGTTTGGTTGCCCACCAGCCCCAGGCTCGCCTCTGACATCAGCTTGGCGATGGTGTCCAAGTCATAGGAGAGCGGCGCCTGCACATAGGCGTGGTCGGCAAAGAGGATAAGCCCCAGCCGGTCCCCTTTGCGCTCCTTGATAAAATCGTAAAGCACCCCTTTGGCGGCGGTCAGGCGGTCTGCCGGGCGGCCGCCAAACTCCATGTCGGGCTCTTGCATGGAGCCGGATAAGTCCAGCACTAGCATCATTTCCCGGCGGCTGTCGGGCAGGGAGACCGGGTCGCCAATCCACACTGGCCTTGCCAGGGCCAGCAGCAGGCAAAGCCAGCCAAGCCATTTGAACCACCAGGGCAATTGGCGGCGGGCCTGGCCGGGCTGGTCGCTGTCGGCGGCGCTACTGATGGCAAGGGGCACCTTGAGGCGGGTCAGGCTTGCCACCGGCTGGGCCGGCAAAAAACGCCAGATAAGGGGCAGCGGCAGCAGCAACAAGGCCCAGAGGCTTTCAAACTCAAGCATCTTTGCCCTCCTGGGCCGCTATCCAACTGCCGGCAAAGGCTTTGAGGTCACGAAAAAGCTCAAAACGAATGGGAAAGCTCTTGGCGTAGGGGCCGGCTTCTAACAGCTCGATAAGGTGGCGCTCGGGCTCAGCGGGGCTGTGCTGGCGTAAAAAGCCGGTCCAGGCCTTGCCGGACAGGGCGCTGACCTGGCCAGGGTCGTGGTAATAGCAGGCGGCTTCTTTTAATAGCTGATTGAGGGCGGCCAGGAAGTCGTCGCCGTTACCCAACTCTTTGAGGCGGGCTTGTAAGCGCTCGTTTACCTGCTCGCGGCCGCGGCGAAAATAAAAAATGGCGGCAATGATGGCCAGCAGCACCAGGGCGATAAGCAGCCACCAACCCCAGGCCAGCGGCCAGGCCGACGGGGCTTGGGGGGCGTGAATGTCTTTGAGTTTGTCTAGCATGGCTTCACCCGGTCGAGCTGGAACTCCAGGGACTGCTGGGCACCGACGGCGCAAAAACGGATATCCATGGCTTTGAGGGTCTGGCGAATGTGCTGAATTTGGCTTAAGCGGGTGCGCTGGTATTGGCTGCGAAAACGCCCCGAGCCGATGGGCAGCAGGCCTTTACCCTCGGGGCCTTGGACCGGCAAGGTCAGGGGCAGGCGAGAGGAGGGCAGGGTCAGCTCCAAAGGGTCTGTCACCATAAACACGCTGACATCGGCATGTTTTTTCAGGCGGGCCATCAGCCAGCGGCTTTCGTCGTCCCAGCCTTGCAGATCTGTTATCAACCAGATCTGGCTGCCGGGGGAGGCGAGCTTGAGGCTGCGGCGCAGTAAATCGTTCATCAGCTCCGGCTTGGCCTGGTGCACGTCAGGGGCCTGGCCTTGCATTTCAATCAGGCCATGAGCCAGGGCCAACACCCCTTGCTGGCGCCCCTTGGGCTTGAGCTCCTTGTGGGTGTCGCCGTTGCCGATAAGGGCGCCGATGCGGTCGCCGCGCTCGGCCACATGCCAGGCCAGCAAGGACGCCAGGTGCGCCGCCTGCACCGCCTTTAACAGCAGCTTGGAGCCAAACTGCATGGAAGGGCCAAGGTCGATGATCATCTGCACCGGCCTTTCGCGCTCTTCACGAAACAGCTTGGTGTGGGGCTTGCCGGTACGGGCGGTGACGCGCCAGTCGATGGTGCGAATATCGTCCCCTACCTGGTACTGGCGCACCTCGTCAAAGTCCATACCGCGGCCTTTGGCCCGGGCCAGATGTTGGCCGGCCTGATGGGCCCGAGACGGCGCCTTGGGGGTCAATTGCAGTTGCCCTGCCAAGCGCCGATAAGGCACCAGTTCTTCAAGGCGCAGGCTTATGCCGTCTGCGCCGCTCGGTAGCACGGCACTCATGGGCAGGGAACGCGGGAAAGAATGCGATCCAGCACCTGCTCCATGGTGATGCCGCTGGCCTCGGCCTGATAGGAGAGCAGCAAGCGGTGGCGCAGCACGTTGGGCAGCAGCGCCTGGACATCGTCCGGGGTGACAAAGTCACGGCCGGCAAGCCAGGCCCTTGCCCGTGCGCAGCGCTCAAGGGCGGCGGTGGCGCGAGGGCTGGCGCCGTAGGCAAGCCAACCGGCCAGCTCTTCGTCAACCCGAGCCGGCTCGCGGGTGGCCATGATGAGGGCCACCATGTATTGCTCCACGGCGTCGGCCAGGTGCAGGTTAAAAATCTCCCGGCGCGCCGAGAAGATGTCTTCCTGGGTCAAGGGCTCGACCGGCACCGGTTTGTCTTCAATGGCTTCCTGGCGGTTAAGGCGCAGGATGGCCATTTCGGTCTGGGCGTCAGGGTAATCGACCCGCACGTGCATCAAAAAGCGGTCCAGCTGCGCTTCTGGCAGCGGGTAGGTGCCTTCTTGCTCCAGGGGGTTTTGGGTGGCCATAACCAAAAACAGCTTGGGCAGCGGGTAGGTGGTTTTACCAACGGTGATTTGCCGCTCGGCCATGGCTTCGAGCAGCGCCGATTGCACCTTGGCCGGGGCCCGGTTGATTTCGTCTGCCAGCAGCAGGTTGTGAAAGAGCGGCCCTTTTTGAAAGGTGAATTCGCCGGTCTCGGGGCGGTAGATATCGGTGCCGGTCAAATCCGCTGGTAACAAGTCCGGGGTGAACTGGACCCGGTGAAAATCGGCTTCGAGGCCTTGGGCCACGGCCTTGATGGCACGGGTTTTGGCCAGTCCTGGTGGGCCTTCCACCAACAGGTGTCCGTCGGCAAGCAGGGCGATCAGCAGGTTCTGGGTCAGCTGGCTCTGTCCTACCACCTGTTTGTCCAGGTGAGTGCGTAGTCGAGTAAATGCAGCGCGTGTCATTGATTTTCTGATTAATCTTGAGTGTTGACCTGTTTTAACGGAAAACGCCAAGCAGGTCTACTGGCTACCCTGTGAGAGAGGTTTTCCTTTTGGAAAAGGAGTGGTTACAATCGACCACTACACAGGTCAGACCTCTGAGATCAGAGACACTAATAGAGAGGAAGGGATGACGGCGAAAACCCTGAATTTAAAGACGGCCAGTGGCGAGCGTATCGCCGTTGTTGCTGGTCTGCGCACGCCTTTTGCCCGCCAGGCTACCTACTATCACGGGGTACCGGCGCTGGACATGGGCAAGATGGTGGTGAGCGAGCTGCTGACCCGCAGCGAGCTGGACCCCAAGCTGGTTGAGCAACTGGTGTTTGGCCAAGTGGTGCAAATGCCCGAGGCGCCCAACATTGCCCGGGAGATCGTGCTGGGTACCGGCATGAGCGTGCACACCGACGCCTACAGTGTCTCTCGCGCCTGTGCCACGTCGTTCCAGTCCACCGTGAACGTGGTGGAATCGATCATGGCCGGCAGTATTGATATCGGTATTGCCGGGGGCGCCGATTCTTCCTCTGTCTTGCCGGTTGGGGTGTCCAAGGCCCTGGCCCGCGCGCTGGTGGATTTGACCAAAGCCAAAACCCTGGGCCAGCGCTTTGCCATCTTCCGCCGCCTGGGCCTAAAAGACTTGCTGCCGGTACCGCCGGCGGTGGCCGAGTACAGCACCGGTTTGTCCATGGGCGATACCGCCGAGCAGATGGCCAAGAGCCATGGCATCAGCCGCCTTGCCCAAGATGAGCTGGCACACCGCTCCCACACCCTGGCCGCCAAGGCCTGGGCCGAGGGGCTGGTGCGTGACGAGGTGATGGTGGCCCACGCCGAGCCTTACAAAGGCTTCCTCGACAAAGACAACAACGTTCGGGAAAACTCCGAGCTGGCCGGCTACGCCAAGCTCAAACCCGCCTTTGATCGCAAGCATGGCTCTGTTACCGCCGCTAACGCCACGCCGCTCACCGACGGCGCCTCGGCCATCATCCTGATGCGTGAAGGCCGCGCCAAAGAGCTGGGCTACGAGCCCCTGGGCTACATTCGCTCCTACGCCTTTGCCGCCATCGATGTCTGGGAAGACATGCTGATGGGCCCGTCCTATGCCACCCCCATGGCCCTGGACCGCGCCGGCATTACCCTTGGCGACTTGGCGCTTATCGACATGCACGAAGCTTTTGCCGCCCAGACCCTCGCCAACGTCAAAATGTTTGCCTCTGACAAGTTTGCCCAGGAAAAACTGGGCCGCAGCAAGGCAACCGGCGAAATCGACATGGACAAGTTCAACGTGCTGGGCGGCTCCATTGCCTACGGTCACCCCTTTGCCGCGACCGGTACCCGCATGATCACCCAGACCCTTCGCGAGCTTAAACGCCGCGGCGGCGGCCTGGGCCTGACCACAGCCTGCGCCGCCGGTGGCCTGGGCGCAGCCATGGTTCTGGAGGCTGAATAATGACTGCAACAACCTTTACCCTGGAGCGCCGCGAAGACGGCATCGCCATCATCCGTATGGATGTACCCGGCGAGACCATGAACACCCTCAAGGCCGCCTTTGCCGAGGAAATTCGCGCCATTCTTGACGATGTGCGCCACGACAGCGCCATCAAGGGCCTAGTGCTGACCTCCGGCAAAGAAGGCTCCTTTATCGCCGGCGCCGACATCACCATGCTTGACCAGTGCCAGACCAGCCAGGACGCCGAAGCCCTGGCCAAGGCCGGCCATGCCATTTGCGCCGAGATTGAAGGCCTGAAAATGCCAGTGATCGCCGCTATCCACGGCCCTTGCCTGGGCGGCGGTTTGGAGCTGGCCATGGCTTGCCATGGCCGGGTGGCCACCGACTGGGACAAAACCGCCCTTGGCCTGCCGGAAGTGCAGCTGGGCCTGCTGCCGGGCTCCGGTGGCACCCAGCGCCTGCCGCGCCTGGTGGGCATTCAAAAAGCCCTGGACATGATGCTGACCGGCAAGCAGCTGCGCGCCAAGCAAGCCCTCAAGGCTGGCCTGGTGGACGACGTAGTACCCAAGTCGGTGCTGCTGGAAGTGGCCATTGAGCTTGCCAAAAAGGGCAAGCCGGCGCACGACCCGAAAAAGTCCATCAAGGACAAACTGCTGGAAGACAACGGCGTTGGCCGCAATATTGTCTTCGATCAGGCTCACAAGGCGGTGGTGAAAAAAACCGGTGGCCATTACCCGGCGCCGCTTAAGATCCTCGAGTGCGTGCGTATCGGCATGACCGACGGCATGGCCGCGGGCCTGGCGGTTGAAGCCAAAAACTTTGGTGAGCTGGTAAAAACCCCCGAGAGCAAAGAGCTTCGGGGCTTGTTCTTCGCCACCACCCAGATGAAAAAGGAAACCGGCGCCGAGGGCGTTAAGCCACAGAAGGTAACTAAGGCGGCGGTTCTTGGCGGCGGCCTGATGGGCGGCGGCATTGCCAATGTCACCGTGACCAAGGCTGGTATTCCTACCCGTATCAAGGACATTTCCGAGCAAGGTATCAGCCACGCCTACAAGTACAGCTATGACCTGCTGATGAAGAAGGTCAAGCGTCGCCACCTTCGTAAGAGCGAAGCCCAAAAGCAGATGATGATGCTAAGCGGCGACACCCAGTACCGTGGTTTTCACGATGTGGATCTGGTGGTGGAGGCGGTGTTTGAAGATCTCGAACTCAAACACCAGATGGTCAAAGACGTGGAAAAATATTGCCGCCCTGAAACCATTTTTGCCTCCAACACTTCCTCCCTGCCCATCGGCCAAATCGCCGCAGCGGCAGCGCGCCCGGAAAACGTGATTGGCCTGCATTATTTCTCGCCGGTGGACAAAATGCCGCTCGCCGAGATCATCGCTCACGACAAAACCTCGCCCCAAACCATCGCCACCACCGTGGCTTTTGCCCGTCGCCAGGGCAAGACCCCTATCGTGGTTAAAGACGGCGCCGGCTTTTATGTCAACCGGATCCTCGGTTTGTACATGAACGAAGCGGCGTTCCTGGTGATGGAAGGGGAGCCTGTTGAAAAGCTGGACAAAGCCCTGACCGGTTTCGGGATGCCCGTAGGCCCCATTACCTTGCTGGACGAAGTGGGTATCGACGTGGGTGCCAAAATAGCCCCCATCCTTGAAAAAGAGCTGGGTAGCCGCTTCCAGGCCCCTCAAGCCTTTGACAAGCTGCTAGCCGATGGCCGCAAAGGCAAGAAATCCCAGAAGGGTTTTTACCTCTATAAGGATCTGCCCAAATCCTGGAATCCGCTGAAAAAGCTGCCGAAAAAACCGGTGGATGAGTCGGTATATGGCGTTTTGGGGGTTAGCCCCTCAGGTAGGCTCGACAGCACCACCCTGGTGGAGCGTACCCTGATGCAGATGCTCAACGAAGCGGCGCGCTGCCTTGACGAAGGCATCATTCAAAGCGCCCGTGACGGCGACATCGGCGCCATCTTCGGTATCGGCTTCCCGCCTTTCCTGGGCGGCCCGTTCCGCTATATGGACAAGCTGGGTGCAAAAGCGGTGGTAGCCAAGCTCAAAGCCTTTGAAGGCCAGTATGGCGAGCGCTTTGCGCCTAGCCCGCTGCTGGTAAAGATGGCCGAAGAAGGGACCCGTTTTTATCAGGATTAATGGTTCTCCTGCCAACTGTTAACGAAGAGGGGCTTGCCCCTCTTTTTTGGTCATAAAAACGCCATCATGGTATGCTAGCCCCTCGCTTTGAGAGGTGGTTGTCGATGTTGTTGTTCATTCCTTTCGTATCGCTTTTTTGTGCCTTCTTCTTCTATGTTGATGCCCTCAAAGGGGGCCTGACACCGCGCCAATGGGCGTTGGGTGGGCTGGTCTTTGGCCCGGTGCTGTGGCCACTTTTACAGGTAAAAAAGCAGCTATGGATGCATCAAGTCTGCGGCTATGGCGGTGTGGCCTTTAGGGCATGACATAAAAGAAAAGGCGCTCAATGAGCGCCTTTTTTCATGCCCACCATTTATTGGCGGGAGTCACGGTGAGACGTAAAGTCTCAAGTCCCTTTGGGAGCTTTACCTGCCGTTTTTGATGATGGCCAAAAAGCCTTTTCAGCAGGGTAGACATGATGTTTACATTTCTACTTGGTCATCGATCAGCACGGTAACCGGGGCTGCGGTTACGGTAGCGTCGACAGAAGCAGTGCTGGGAGCAAAGAAGTTCAGAACAGTGGCAAGCAAAGTAGCAGTAAACATAAGACATTCCTCATTAAGATTGGGACTAAAGGTTTTGCCTTTTATCTAAAGCAGGTTGTGTGCCAACTTTTTAGTTTCATTTGTTCGTATCTTCTGGCCCCAACATTCCCTCGTTTTTTGTGACCAGCTCTTCAAATTCTCTGGCGGGTACCGGCCTGCCAAATAAGAAGCCCTGGCAAGTCGGGCAATTGAGATCTTTCAAAATGGCCAGTTGTTCCTCTGTTTCCACTCCTTCTGCCACCACATGCAGTTCCAGGCTGTCGGCAAGAGAAATAATGGCGCCGGTCAGATTCTTGGCACCTTGGTCAGATGTCAAATCTTTGACAAAAGCGCGGTCGATTTTGACGCTAGTGACCGGGAATTGACGAAGGTTTGACAGTGATGAATAACCTGTTCCGAAATCATCCATGGCCAGGGTGATATTGCGCGAGCGAAGCCTTTCCATGACGGCGATGGCACGGATGGGGTCTTCCATCATGGTGCTTTCAGTAATTTCCATTTCCAGTACATGGGCCGGTAATTGCGTTTCTGCCAACACCTTGTCGATTTGCGCGACCAAATCGCTGTGGCGAAATTGCCTTGCTGACAAGTTAATGGCGATACGCCCGGGGAAAATACCCTGCTCATGCCAGACCTTCACCTGCCTACAACTGGCTTCCAGCACCCAGTTGCCTACATCGAGAATAAGGCCGCTTTCTTCGGCGATGGGGATAAATTCAGCAGGAGAAATAAATCCGCCTTTGCCATCAGGCAAACGCAGCAGCGCTTCTGCGCCAGTGCAGCGACCGGTTGAGGTTTCGACCTTGGGCTGATAGTAAACGCTAAAGAGATCTTCTCTTAAGGCTTTGCGGATCCGGTTTTCGATGGCTAAGCGAGCGCTGGCTTGCTCGTTCATGGATGAGGAGAAGAACTGGCAGGTTTCGCTGCCCTCATGTTTGGCATGATACATGGCTGCATCAGCATTTCGCAGCAGGTGCTCAGGACTTAAACCGTCGTCGGGATAAAGGACCGCTCCAATAGCGCAAGACATGGTGAGCTCTTCACCCAGCAGATTGAAGGGCGTGAGTAACTGCTGGTGTAGCTCGGTGGAGAGCCGGGTAAGGTCGTCTAACTTATGGAAGTTATCAATGATGACCGCAAACTCATCACCACCCAGGCGATATAGGGTGTGATTGCTTTGCATAGCTTTTTGCAACCGCTCTGCGACTTCAATGAGCAGCAGGTCACCGAGCTGGTGGCCAAGCGAGTCATTAATCTGCTTGAAGTTATTCAAATCCAGCAGCAGCAAGGCAAAGTGCTGGCCCTTTCTCACCTGGCGGTCCAGGGTGCTCATAAAGAAACTGCGGTTAGGCAGGCCAGTTAGGGTATCGGTGTTAGTCAGTCTCTCCAGTTCTTTTTCTTTCTCTTTTCGCTCCGATATATCGGAGAACACGGCAACGAAGTTGTAGGAATCCTTCTCCTCATCAAACACTTTATCGATGGTGATCTCGATAGGATAAATAACCCCATTTTTGCGCTTGGCTTCGATCTCATCATGCCAGCGACCTGCCCGGTCTAGGGTCTGCTTAACCTGTTCGATAAAACTGTCGTTGTAGAGCGAGAAGTTCCAAGGCTGGCCCACCGCTTCCTCACGGCTTTGCCCGGTAATGGCGGTAAAGGAGTCGTTGATCTCCAGGATCACGAAATCCTGGTCGACAATGCATACCGCATCGGAAATATTCTTAAAAGAGGTTGCCAGCAGTTTGAGCATCTCTTCAGTTTTCTTTAAGTGAGAGATGTTTTTTAAGGTGCCGGTCATACGGCTCGGTAGACCATTGTCATCGTGTTCAACCACTCGCCCTCTGTCCAGGACCCAAACCCAGTTCATGGCTTTGTCGTGGACCCGATAGGCCACTTCAAACTCCTCTTTTTCACCAGTAAGGCATGCCTGCAGAGTAGTTTTTACCCTCTCTAGATCTTTGGGGTAAATATTGCTCTGGTTATCTTTACTTCTAAAGCCGTCTTCGGGGAGTAAGAAGTCATTCCAGATATTGGAGCGGTAGATATTTCCGCTTTTTATATCCCAGTCCCAGAGTTCATCACCACTCCCCCAGAGTGCCAGCTTAAGCCGTTCTTCGCTTTCAATTAGCTTGGCGTGTTGCTGGCGGCGATTATTGATGATCGACATCACATGAATGATAACCCCAAGAATAAGCAAGGAGTAGAGGAAAAATGCCATGTTACTACGCCACCAGGGCGGTAGTATGGTGATTGAGTATTGTGGTGACGTTGCCACAACTCTGGATTTATCCAAAGCTCGGAAGCTGATTTCATACAGCCCTGAATCCAACTTGCTTAGAGTGATAGAACTCGAGCCATCAAAGTTGTACCAACTGTCACCATAGCTGGATAATTTGTATTGAAGTTTTGCTCTGTCTGGAAAGGGATAATTTAACAGAGATACTGCGATATTGAGCGGATACTGGTAGCTTTCTAGCGTAATGTCTTTGGATTCGGCGAGTTTCTCCTGTAGTGCTGGTTTTGGTTCGTTATATATTTTAATACCGGATGTTAGGATACTGCCATTATAGCTTTCATCAGATAATTTTCTGACGTCGATAGTTGAAATTCCGCCAACACCACCAAATAATGCCAGCCCAGAGTGTGTCGTTGTTACTGAACCAGCAACATATTCGCTTAGTATCTGATAGCGTGAGTCAAAAATGTCGAGTAACGTCAGTTTGGCATCGATGTATTTATAAATTCGAATGCCTTTAGATGTTGATGAAATAATGTAAGTACTATTTTTCGTTTTTATTTTTGAGAAAGAGTAGGCATCTTCTCCTCTTTCAAGGCCAAGATCTAACTGTATGGTTCCATTTTCGTCGACACCTTGCCCTTTTTTGTTAAAAAATACTGGTGTATCGTTAACTGTCAATGTTGACTTCGTCCACTGATCTGAGACTTTTTGGAATAATGATTTATTTATTTCAAACTTGCATAAACCAGCATCACCGCCAACGAAAATATCATTGCCGCGTATTTTTAATAGGTTTGGGTAGCCAAAGTTACATCTGTTTAGATTTTTTATAAGTATTAGGTGGTTGTCGTTTATCTTGTACAGATCCTTATTTTCATCAAGTATGTACCAAGATTGATCGTGGTCAGCCTCAAGTACTTTATCTTTATGAATTATTGTCTTTACCCTTTTCTCCTCATCTATGATGTTTATACTATTTTCATTTGAAATCAGGAGTGTTTGGGCAGAAGAAAAAATACTAGAGGCTTTAAAGTTTTCCAACAGGATAACCGTTTTATCCCTACGGTTATATTTGTATAAGTTATGTATATTGTCAGAAAAGTAAATATCTTTATCCAATACGCCTATGTCTGCAACGTAAGTGAGCTGTTTAGACGGAGGTAACTTGATATTGCTCAACGCTAGGGGCGAGTGTTGATACTCTTTGAGGCCATCAGTATGGGTGCCAGCAATCAACAAGCTGTCATTTAGGGCGAGGGACCAGGTCTTGCCAGTGGAGATCTGCTGCTCGGTATTGTTCTTGATGATATATATGCCATTATCTCTGGCTAGAATAATCTCATCTTGTTGATTGATAAAGTCATTAACACTTCCTGTTGTCACAGCGGGAGATGCACTGAGATTGCCATCTGTTTTATAAAACCCTGAGCTTGATGCAATGTAAATATTGTCGTCAAGTTCCTTGATTTTATTTATTTTCATGCCGAAATAAGGAAGTTTTAATTCGGTGGAAAATTTTACATTTAGCGAGACTAGTCCTTCCGAAAACGTACCAAGTAAAAGACTATCATGGAGTTGGACAATAGATTTAACCTTTCCAATGTTTGCTATTTTCTTTTTTTGTTGTGTAAGGTAGTCATATTTCCATAGACTGTCTTGTGTTGAAATCAATAGCTCGTTTTCGTTGTATACGGAGACAGACCAAATAATTTGTCCGGCAAATGCAGGAACTTCAGTAACGGTATTTTTATGTGGTTCCTTGAACAATAACCCCCTTTGAGTACCAACCCAAAGCCGACCATCGTTATCAAACTGGACGCATCTGACAAAGTGGGAAGCTGATTCGTCCGAGTCTTCGTCCCCGAACTCGAATTTTTTCAGTTTTAAGCCATCAAACCGATACAGGCCGCCGGCGGTGGCTAACCAGTAAAAGCCATCCTGATCTTTTTTTATGTCAAACACCGACAGTTGCGACAGGCCATCGGCCTTGGTAATGGTTTTGTAGAGGTAGTAGTCGGAGTCGGTGGGAAGGGCGTCAGAGGCACTGGCCTGGCATGAGAGAAGGCATAGGACGAGGAAGCATGCGCTGAAGAGTCCTGAGGCAATGCGAGACATTCGGGGTTCCGGCAAACTTTTTATTAGGTTTATGAGACCTTTATATCGTAGTACATCAAAGAGTTAAATCTAATCTTGAAGGCAAAAGGCGCAATTGCACACTTTGCTACTCAAGGTGCGACAAGCCGCCCTTCGTGCGCGGCAGGCAGCTTGTCACAAGGCAACTTCAAGCAGACTTATAGAGCCGAGATTGGCTTTTGAATTCGCTGACATCACAGATGAACTGGCCTTCTTCAAGGGGCTCAAGGTTGCGGTGCTGCTGGCCAACGGACGCCAGCAGCAGGCGGTCGGCCGCCTTGGCCCTGAGCCTTTTCATCATCATTTTGATGAACTCGGTCTTGCTGAAGTTTTTCACGGTTTCTGCCAGGCGCTGACGCCAGTCAAAGGTCAGGTCACCTTGGCCTATGGCATGCCACAACCGGCTGGAACGGTCGGCCAAGGTGGCATCCGGCTGGTAGAGCTGGTGCAAGAGGGCGGACTGGGTGGCTTGCCATTGGCTTTGGCTCAGGCCCAGCAGCAGCAAGGAAAAGTCGCTGATGAAGTCGTCGATGGCGTCCAGCAATTGTACGGGGCCTGCCACCGGGCTTTGCACGTAAAACAGCAGGCCAGGCAGGCGCTGCATCGGGAAGAAGCTGACCCCCAGCATATAGCCGAGCTGCTGTTTGTTTCTGAGTTCATCAAAATAGGTGGCGCTCATCACCTGCTGGGCCAGCATGAAAAACACATGCTCCCTGGCCGAGGCGCTGCGACCCTGGTAGAACACCAGCAGCGCCGAGTCGGGGTGTTCAACGGCGTAGGTGCGCTGCAGTGGCCCGCGCTGATAAAGGCTCAGCACCTTGCGCACCGGCTCCTGGCCGCTGGCCCTGACAAAGACTTCTTCAAGCCAAGGCGTTACTTCTTCGCGCGGCGCACTGCCGTGGACAAGGCCTTCGACAAAAAGCGATTGGGTGACCTGCTGCTGGTGGTTAACCAGATCCTCAAAACTGAGCTGCTCCATTTCCCGCGCCAGCCTGGCATAACCGGGGTGGCTGGGTTGCAGCAGCCGGGTAAGCTCGGCCAGCAGTTGCTGCACCGGTTTTTGCTGCTTTAAGGAATGGTATTGGCGGATCAGTGCCTTACGGCACATATCCAGGGTATGCTCCGGCGGCGGCTGGTCCAGCAGCCTTTGAGTGATGTGGCTAAATAGCCGGTGCTGGCGCCCAAGGATCCCCCCCAGTTGCAAGGTGATACCGGCCTGCTGGGGATAGAGCTGCCAGCTGAGCCCAGCCAGCTCGGCGTCGTAAAGCTCACCGGTGAGGGATTCAGACACCATGTCCAGCCAAAGCCGGGTCAGGGCAATGTGTTTGGGGCTCGCCATGGCATGGGGGCTTTCCATGGCGAGATAAAGGTGGCCCTTGGGCAACCTGAAGTCAGGGTCCTGCCAGTGCCATAGCCGCAGGTGAGGGCTTTCCCTGACCTTATCGGGCCGCTGCTTAACCTGTTTAAGCGGCGCCGGCTCCGGGGCGTCGCCCAAGAACAGGTTGGGGGTCGGCAGATGCAACTGGGGCAGCAGGGCGGGGCTGTGCCAACGGCTTAGCCATTCCTTGCTGATGGGCCTAGTAAAAAAGGGTGTGTGATACCAGGGGGCTTCGGCTTCCCCTTCCACGTCGGGGGAAACTAGGCCCAGGCGCAGGTTATCTGGCGTTAAAAAATCCAGCCAGTAACGAATGCGCTCCGGGTTGAAGTCGCTCATCACAAAATCGCCGTAGAGCACATCATCGGGCGGGTATTGCAGCAGGTTGACCGCCAGGTGGCTGCAATAATCCATGGGCTCTGTCACTTCCATCAGCCGGAAGGATTGCTCGGCAAGGCGCTGGCGCTCGGCAAAGCGCCATCCTTCCAGCCCTTCTGTTCTGATAAGGGTGAGCATGGCGAACAGGGCTTCGACAATCTCTACCTGGTGCTGCTCCCCAAGAGGGGTGAGCAGGAACTGCACCGTGTATTCACGAAAGCCACTGCCACTGATGCCGCCGCCGGCCGACAGCGCCTCAACCCAGTTTTTATCCTTGAGATAGGCCAGCAGGCTGCCTTCCCCTTCATGGCCCAACAGGTGGCTGATAAAGGTCAGAGGCTTTTGCCGGTATTCGCTTTGCACCGACGGCAGCGGGAAGTTGATGGCCAGGCGGCGCTGATCTTTCAGCGGCTTGGCCGACACCTGAAACGGCAGGTTTTGATAAAGGCGGGTGCCTTCCCAAAAGGCCGGCACTTTATCGCCGCGGCGGATATCTGAGAAATAACTGTGCGCCCAGGACGACAGCTCAGCCACCGACTGCGGGCCGTAGAGCACCAGGGTCATGTTACCGGCGTGGTAGTGGCGCTCATAAAGGGCGCGGGCCTCACCGGCCAGCTCCACCGGGTCGCCGGCCAAGGTCTCGAGGTTGCCTACCGAGAACTTGCTAAAGGGGTGCTCGGGGTTAACCACCGCTTTGTGCACCTGATAGAGGCGGCGGGTGTCGTCTTGCAACTTGAGGCGATACTCGGCCTCAATGGCGTGGCGCTCGTTATCTACTGATTCCGGCTGTAGCAGCGGGCACACGAAGAACCGCGAGAATCGCCACAGCGCCTCGGAAAAATGATTGGGCTGAACGTCAAAAAAGTAGCTGGAATGCTCAGTGCCGGTCCAGGCGTTATGGTTGCCGCCGGCGCGCTGAATAAAACTTTGATACTCACCGTCCCCCGGGTGCGTATCAGTACCCAGGAACAGTAAATGTTCCACAAAGTGGGCCAGGCCTTCGCGGTGAGGCGGGTCAAAAAAGTGCCCCACGCGCACCGCAACCGCAGCGGCGGCTCTGTGGCTCTTGGCGTCCTCAACCACCAGTACAGGCAGGCCGTTGGCCAGGGTGATGTGTCGGTAAGTACGGTGATCAAAAGGACTTTTGCGCACAATGGCCCCTGTTGGGAGGTAGAACCTACATTATGACCATCCTTGGTAAGATTGGAAACGCCAGCGCCTTTCTGTACACTGCGCGACCAATCTATTTTGGAGTTTTACCATGCAGATCCTGGTAATGCGCCACGGCGAAGCCGAGGGGCAAATCACCCACGACGCCGAGCGTCGGCTAACCCCCCATGGCCAGCAACAGGCCAAGGCCCAGGGAGAGTGGTTAAAGAGCCAGGATTGGCAACCCGATGCGTTGTGGGTCAGTACCTACTTGCGTGCCCAGCAGACCGCCGATCAGGCCCTGCGCGCCCTGGGCGCCAGCCCCAAACGCCTGGTGCTGAGCGAGCTTACCCCCGACGGCAACGCTCAGGCGGTGGCCGATTTAGTGGCGGCGTCACCGGAAATCGAGCGGCTGCTTATCGTTTCGCATATGCCGCTGGTCTCTTACCTGGTGGAGAAGTTAGTGCCCGGCGAAGTGCCCATGGCCTTTGCCACGGCGCAGGTCGTGGTGATTGATATTGAAGACGGCAAGGCCAAAGTAAGCCTTCGCCAACTGTCCTCAGTGGACTGAGTCCACCAGTACCAGCAGCGCCCCCTGGCCCCCGTATTCTCTGGGTGCCGAATGCATTGCCAGCACCTTGGGGTGCTGCGCGAGCCAGTTCGGAACCTGCTGTTTCAGCGCGCCGGTGCCGATGCCATGCATGATGCAAAGGCAAAACACCTGATCTTTTATGGCCCGGTCAATTAACGCCACCAATTCGAGCTTGGCGCTTTCGCGGGTCATGCCGTGCAGGTCCAGGGTCATTTCCGGGGCATAGTCGCCCCGGCGCAACTTTTTCAGCTCCCCAGCCGACACCCCATCTCGCACATAATTGGGCCAGTTTTCACCTAAGTGGGGCTGGTAGCTGTCAGAAAAGTAAAAACTCGCCTCCCGGGCGGTCTTTTGATCGGCTAATTGGCGGCGCTTGGGGCGTCGCGGGCGGTCATGGCCTATGGTATCCTGCGCCAGCGGCCGGGTACCGGCCATGGCTTCACGGAAAAGTGCCAGTTCGTCGTTGTCGATGGGGGGCTTTTTCATGGGGCCATAGTGTAGCCCAGCGCGGTGCCGGGCTGAAATGGGAGGTAGCATTGGACAAGATTTTTTTAGATGAAGCCGTTGCCGAGCTTCACAGTATCCAGGACATGATCCGCTGGGCCGTCAGTCGCTTCAGCGCCGCCAACATCTATTACGGCCACGGCACCGACAATCCTTGGGATGAAGCCGTAGCCCTGGTCCTGGCTACCCTCTACTTGCCCATTGATATCGACAACGACACCCGCCATGCCCGTCTCACCGTGTCTGAGCGCCAGCGTATCGTCGAGCGCATCATGGTGCGCATCCAAGAGCGCAAACCGGTGCCTTACATCACCAACCAGGCCTGGTTCTGCCACATGCCCTTTTACGTGGACGAGCGGGTACTGATCCCCCGCTCCCCCATCGGCGAGCTGATTGAGCAGCGCTTCTCCCCCTGGCTGGACGGTCGCGATGTCACCCGTATTCTCGACCTTTGCACCGGCTCCGGCTGCATCGGCATCGCTTGCGCCCATTACTTTCCCGAAGCGGAAGTGGACATCACCGATCTGTCCAAAGACGCCCTGGCGGTAGCCGAGCGCAACATCGAAGAACACGGCATGTTGCACCAGGTCACCCCTATTCACTCGGATCTGTTCCGCGCCATTCCCGAGGGTGAAAAGTACGACCTTATCGTTACCAACCCCCCTTATGTTGACGCCGAAGACATGTCGGACTTGCCCGGTGAATACCACCACGAGCCAGCCGTGGCCCTGGCCGCCGGTACCGATGGCCTGAAATTGGTAAACCGCATTCTCGCCAATGCCGGTAAGCACCTCAAAGAGGGCGGCATTTTGATTTGCGAAGTGGGCAACAGCGAAGTGCACATGAACCACCAGTACCCCGAGTTGCCCATTGTCTGGCTGGAGTTCGAGCGCGGCGGCAGCGGCGTATTCCTTATTACCAAGGAAGATCTGGACCAGCACGCTGACCTGTTCAGCCTCTATAAGGATTAACCATGGCCGGCAACACCTTTGGCACCATCTTTACCGTCACCACCTTTGGCGAAAGCCACGGCCTAGCCCTGGGCGCCATTGTTGACGGCTGCCCCCCTGGGCTTGAGCTGACCGAGGCGGATCTCCAGCACGACCTGGACCGTCGCCGCCCTGGCACCTCCCGTTACACCACACCGCGCCAGGAGCCCGATCAGGTCAAAATCCTCTCTGGCACCTTTGAGGGCAAAACCACCGGTACCCCCATTGGCCTGCTGATTGAAAACACCGATCAGCGCTCTCAGGATTACTCCGAAATAGCCCGCCAGTTCCGCCCTGGCCATGCTGACTACGGCTATCACCACAAATACGGCCTGCGCGATTATCGCGGCGGTGGCCGTTCCAGCGCCCGCGAAACCGCCATGCGGGTGGCCGCTGGCGCTATCGCCAAAAAATGGCTGGCGCAATTTGGCGTGACTATTCGCGGCGCCCTGGTGGCCATGGGCGAGGTGGACTGCCCGGTTACCGACTGGAGCCAGGTGGAGCAAAACCCCTTTTTCTGCGGTAACCCCGACAAACTGGACGACTTGGACGAGCTGCTGCGCGCCATCAAAAAAGAAGGGGATTCGGTCGGTGCCAAGGTAATGGTGGAAGCCAGCGGCGTACCGGTGGGCCTCGGCGAGCCGGTGTTTGACCGCCTCGATGCCGATATCGCCAAGGCGATGATGTGCATCAACGCCGTCAAGGGCGTGGAAATTGGCGACGGTTTCGAAGCGGCCCGCCAACGCGGCTCCGAGCACCGCGACGAAATCACCCCGGAAGAGGGTTTCCTCACCAACCACGCCGGCGGCATTTTGGGCGGTATCAGTACTGGCCAGAGCATCAGCGTCAACATCGCCCTCAAGCCCACCTCCAGCATCAAGGTGCCGGGGCGCAGCATCGATGTCGACGGCAACGCCGTGGAAGTGGTGACCAAAGGCCGCCACGACCCTTGTGTGGGCATTCGCGCCGTCCCCATCGCTGAAGCCATGCTGGCGTTGACCCTGATGGACCACTGGTTGCGCCACCGAGGGCAAACCGGACGCATTTAAGCCGTATGCACCAATACTCTGACCTCATCATGCTCTTTAACGATTGCTTCTTGGCCAGCCACAACACGGTGCTGGTCAGGGGCGACGACGAGCCCATTTACCTGCCGGCAGACAGCGACAGCCCCCATCACCGGGTGGTGTTCGCCCACGGCTACTTCGCTTCTGGACTTCATGAGATCGCCCATTGGTGCCTGGCTGGGGAGCAGCGCCGCCAACAGGTGGATTACGGCTACTGGTACTGCCCGGACGGCCGCGACGACGCCCAGCAAAAGGCCTTCGAATCCGTTGAAGTCAAACCCCAGGCCATCGAATGGGGCCTGTGCGTTGCAGCCGGTTTTCGCTTTAACGTCAGCACCGACAACCTAAGCGGCAGCGCCGAGCCCGACCGGGCTGGCTTTCAGCGCAAGGTCCACGGCCAGGTGCTGCGCTACCTAGAAGATGGCTTTCCCCCTCGCGCCGCCCACTTTATGGCGGCTTTGGCGACGTTCTACGGACAAAAGCCACCGGTGGCGGCAGATTTTCCTTTGCCGGAGGCGCTATGAAGCTTGGCCTTATCATCAATCCGGTGGCAGGGGTTGGCGGCAGCGTTGCCCTTAAGGGCAGCGACGGTGTCGTTGAAGAAGCCCTGGCCCGTGGCGCCATCAAGCAGGCCAATAACCGTACCCGCACCGCCCTGGAACCCTTACTGGCGGTAAAAGATAAGCTGTCTTTTATCACCGCCTCCGGTGAGATGGGCGCCGATCTCCTTCAAGAGATGGGCTTTCGCTTTGAGGTGGCCTACCAGGCGCCAAAGGACACCTCTGCCGAAGACTCCAAAGCTGCCGCCAAGGCGCTACTGGATAAGCACGTTGAGCTGCTGCTGTTTGCCGGCGGCGACGGCACGGCGCGGGATATCTGCGCCGTCGTGGAAGAAACCCTGCCGGTACTGGGAGTCCCCGCCGGCTGTAAAATCCATTCTGGGGTTTACGCTGTTACCCCCAAGGCGGCCGGGGAGCTGATTGCCTCCTTGCACCGCGGCGAGCTGTTGAGCCTGGTGGACGCCGATGTCATGGACATCGACGAGAGCCAGTTTCGCCAGGGGGTGGTGCGCGCCAAACGCTTTGGCGAAATGCGCATTCCCAGCTCCTTGCGTTACGTGCAGGCGGTCAAGCAGGGCGGCAAGGAATCGGATGAGCTGGTGCTGCACGACATCGCCAGCGAGGTTATCAGCCGCATGGAGCCTGGAGCGCGCTTTGTGATGGGCTCGGGCAGCACTGTGGCCTTTATCATGGAAGAGCTGGGCCTTGCTAACAGCCTGCTGGGGGTTGACCTTATTGAGGATGAGCAGCTGTTAGGCAGTGACCTTACCGAAGCGCAGCTCTTTGAGGCCATCATTCCCGGCACCAAGCTGGTGATCACCCTGATTGGCGGCCAGGGCCATCTTTTTGGCCGCGGCAACCAGCAGCTGAGCCCCAGGGTGATTCGCGCCATCGGCCGCGACAACATCCTGGTGGTGGCCACCAAGCGCAAATTACAAGCCTTGGACGGGCGCCCCCTTATCATCGATACCGGCGACGCGGCCTTAGACCGAGAGCTCACCGGTATTTACCCCATCATCACCGGCTACCGGGACAGCGTTATGTACCGGGCCGCCAACCCGACGGACTGATATGGCTTACCAGCAGTTTCTAGATAATATCCAAACCCAACTGGACGATTTGGTCGTGACCGGCAATGACGATGACCTCTTTGCCGGCGGCTACCTGCAAGGCCATGTGATGCTTTCGGCCGGCCAATACGAGCTGGAAGAAGCCGAGCCGCAAATTGATGTGTTAAAGACCCGCGTCCTAGCCAGCCTTAATAAAGCCATCGAAGCCGGTGAGCTAAACCCCCAGGATCAGGCACTGGTAGTGGGCCTTTGGGAGCGGGTCAGCCAGTAAAGGCGCTACTGCGCTTACCAATAAAAAGGCTCGGGTGTGGCGCAGATTTGCACTGCGTTGGCCCGGGCCTTTTTGGTTTTATTGGCGTCCCTCGCTGGGCCCTTGAGTTTAGATAGAAAGGCCCTTCTTAAGCCTGCGAACCCAAAACCGGTTGGGCATGATGGCATCCAGCACCGCCTTAGGCAGCGGCAGCGGCTCGGCTAGCATTTGCGACACCAATACATCGGCGCACAACAGCCCCGAGGTGACGCCCCGGGCGCCAAGGCCGCCCAGTAGCCAGACTCCTTCATATTCGGTAGCCGCCATTTCGCGCTCACTCTTGCCCTCAAAACCGGCCGGGTCGGGCAGGGCGCCCACTACCGGCAGGTGGTCCCGCAGCACCACCCGGGTGCCGGCATTACCGCCCACCACGTCTTCGGGTAGCCAATCGGCGTCCGGGAAGCTGGCCTTCATCTTGGCGAGATTCTCTTGGTGCTCTTCATCCCGCACCGCGATATCCAAATCCTGGCGTACAAAGCTGGCGCCGATACAAAGAGCCCCAACCTCGGGGGGCGTCATATAACCGTTGTGGCACAGCACGGTATTAAGGCTGGCCAACTGGCCGTCGGCTTTGACTTGGCTGATTTGCCCGCGCACGGCGGTAAGCGGCAGCTTCTCGGCCAGGGCGATATTACCGGGGCCGGCGGCAAGAATAAGGTTATCGAAAGTGCCCAGCACGGTGTCCCCGGCCAAGAGCTGCCAACCCTCGGCGCTGTGGCTAAAGCCGGTGACCTCCACATCAAACTGCACCTTGCTGCCGGCCAGCAGCCAGTCCACCAGCGCCGGCGGTTTCAGCCAGCCCGCCTTTTCAAAGTAAAGGCCAGGGTAGGGCAGGGATACCCCGGCGAGAGCGCTGGCCTCTTCTTCGCTCACATAGCGGCAAAGGGCCGGGTAGCCCTCGGCTAGGCGCGGGTAGCGGGCCTTGAGCTTGTCGTCCAGCGCCAGTTGCAGCAGGCCGTCGAGGCCTTGGGGAATGCCGCTTTCAATGGCAATGCGGCGACTGTAGCCAAAGGCGCTGGCAAAAAGCTGGCTGACGGCGTCTTGGTCGATGTTTAACAGCGGGTAGAGGGCCCCTTGGGGGTTACCTGAGGCGCCGACGGCGGCCAGATTGTCTTTACAAAAAAGGGTTGCTTCGATGCCCCGGCGCTTTAACTGCCAGGCACAGGCGGCGCCGGCAAGGCCAGCGCCGACAATGGCTACCTTGCCAAGCTTCTTCGCCGGGCGCCTTTGATAAATGGTGGCCGCAGGCTCGATGTTGGGCGCTACCAAGTTGCCTGCCAGCATCTCCCTTTTGGTGCCAAAGCCCGGCACTTTGTTGGCGGCAAAGCCGGCGGCACTCAGGCCCCGGCGCACAAAGCCGGCGGCTGTAAAGGTGGCGAAGGTGCCGCCGGGTTTGGCAAGCTTGGCCATGGCGTCAAACAGGCTTTGTTGCCACATCTCCGGGTTTTTAGCCGGGGCAAAGCCGTCTAAAAACCAGGCGTCCACCAGGCCCCCTTGGGGGCGCTGCCAACTGGGTAGCAATTCTTTAATGTCCCCCAGCCACAAGTCCAGAGTGACCTTGCCAAACAGCAGGCGATGGCAGCCTTCTACGGCGTCGGGGTACTGCTCGATAAGCTGCACCGAGAGCGCGGCAAGTTCGGGCCAGGCATTAAGGGCGGCGGTTAAATCGCTGCGGCTTAGGGGAAATTTCTCGGTGGAGATAAAGTGCAGCCGCGCCTTGGGGCCTGCGTGTTCATTAAAAGCCTGCCAGGCGGCCAGGAAATTAAGGCCGGTGCCAAAGCCGGTTTCGGCGATAACAAAGGCCCCTTGGTGATCGCTAAAACGCTGGGGCAGGCCGTTATTGCGCAGGAACACGAAGCGACTTTCTTCAAGGCCCGATGCGTTGGAAAAGTAAACGTCATCAAAGTCTTGGGCTACCGGAGTACCCTGTTCATTGAAATGTATGGCGGCCTGTCGCATTGTTGTCATTCCCAGAGCTTAGGGTGGCGTATTCTACCCTCGGCATGGATGTTGGGCCATGGGGAAAGCCGACCACTTCCCCAGGTTCCTTTGCGTACCATAGGGTTAATGCAATTAATTAAGTGAGGCATGATGAAGCGCGTCGTGATCACCGGTCTGGGCGTTGTGTCCAGCATCGGCAACAACGCAGAGGAAGTGCTGGCGTCCCTGAAAGCCGGTAAGAGCGGTATCTCCCATTCCCAACAGTTCGTTGAACAGGGGCTGCGGTCCCAGGTTTGGGGTGATGTGAAGCTGGATATCAGCGAGCACATCGACCGTAAAGCCATCCGCTTTATGGGTGAAGCCGCCGGTTATGCCTACATTGCCATGGAGCAAGCCATCGCGGACGCGGGCCTTTCTGAAGAGCAGGTGTCCAATATCCGTACCGGCATCGTTGCCGGCTCCGGTGGCGCCTCCAGCAAGAACCAGAGCCTGGCCATCGACACCCTGCGCGAGAAAGGCGTCAAGCGTGTTGGCCCCTACATGGTGCCGCGCACCATGTCGTCCACCGTCTCTGCCTGCTTGGCCACTCCCTTTAAAATAAAGGGCGTGAACTACTCCATCAGCTCTGCCTGCTCCACCTCTGCCCACTGTATCGGCCACGCTGCCGAGCTTATCCAACTGGGTAAACAGGACGTGGTGTTTGCCGGTGGCGGTGAAGAAGTGGATTGGACCCTGGCCATGATGTTCGACGCCATGGGCGCCTTGTCTACCAAGTACAACGACACCCCAGACAAAGCCTCCCGAACCTATGACGCCGACCGCGACGGTTTCGTGATTTCCGGTGGCGGCGGCATGGTGGTGGTGGAAGAACTGGAACACGCCCTGGCCCGCGGCGCCAAGATTTACGCCGAAATCGTTGGCTACGGTGCCACCTCCGACGGCTACGACATGGTCGCCCCCAGCGGTGAAGGCGCCCTGCGCTGCATGCAGATGGCCATGCAGGGTGTGGACGGTGCTATCGACTACATCAACACCCACGGCACCTCCACCCCGGTGGGTGACGTTAAAGAGCTGGAAGCCATTCGCACCCTCTTTGGTGACAAGGTACCGGCCATCTCCGCCACCAAGGCCATGACCGGCCACGCCCTGGGCGCCGCTGGTGTGCACGAGGCCATTTACTCGCTGCTGATGATGGAACACGGCTTTATCGCCCCGTCCGTCAACATCGAGAACCTCGACGAGAAAGCCGACGGCATGCCGGTTATCCGCGCTGCCACCGACGCCAAACTGGATGTGGTGATGTCCAACAGCTTCGGCTTTGGCGGCACCAACGCCTCTCTGGTCATGAAACGCTTCCAGGGCTAAGGCTCCCTAAAAGGCCGGTTTGGGGTAGACTCACCTCAAACCGGTTTTTTTGTGCCTCGATTATGCTCACTATCCTTGCTGACGGCCTGATGCCGTTGGTTGACGAACTCTTCTCAGAGTTCGGTACCATCCTGCGTTTTGACGGGCGAATGCCCAGCCCCGAGCAGCTTGCCAAGGCCGATGTGCTGCTGGTGCGCTCTGTCACCAAAGTCGATGCTGCCTTGCTGGCCCAAGCGCCCAAGCTGCGCTTTATTGGCTCCGCCACCATAGGCACCGACCATCTCGATATTAAAACCATTGAAGAAAAAGGCCTTTTTTGGACGGCGGCCCCCGGCTGCAACGCCGACGCCGTGGCCGACTACGTGCTGTCGGCGGTGCTGAACTGGCAGACGATGACCGGCCGGGACCTGCCGGCCTTGACCGTCGGTATTGTCGGCGTCGGAAATATTGGCTCTCGGCTGTCTAGACGGCTAAATGCGCTGGGTGTTAAGGTGCTGTGCTGCGACCCGCCAAAGGCCGAGCCAGGCTTTATCTCCCTGACTGAGATGTTGCCGCAGGTGGACGTGCTTACCCTGCATGTACCGGGAGGGAGCGCCACCCACAAGATGCTGGGTGCCGATACCCTTGCGGCCATGAAGGACGGGGCGCTGCTCATCAACAGTTGCCGTGGCAGCGTGGTGGATAACGCCGCTTTGGTGAGCTGGCTTGAAGCGGGCCGTGGTGAAGCGGTGCTGGACGTATATGAAACCGAGCCCGATTTTGATACAAGGCTGCTAGGCCTTGCTCGCTGGCTGACCCCGCATATCGCCGGGCACAGTATCGAAGGCAAGCGCCGCGGCACCTGGATGCTCTACGAGGCCCTTTGCCGCCATCAGGGTCTTTCGCCCAGCGGCCACTTTGGCAACTGGCTGCCGGCCCCGGCGGTAACACATGTGACCGGCACCTTGGCCGAGGTGCGGCGCCTGGGCAACCTGGTGTATGACATCCGCGACGATGACGCCTGGTTTCGACAAGGCCTGTTGGCCGGTAAAACCTTTGATGTGCTGCGCCGCAGCTACCCGAAACGCCGGGAGTGGGGCAGCCTTGACACCACATTTGTAGAAGACGGCGCCAAGGTGTGGGCCTTGGCGTCCCATTGACGAGGTAATGATGACAATCAACGTGGCAATCCTGGGCGCCTCGGGCGCCGTCGGTGACACCCTGCTGGAACTGCTGGAAGAGCGCGACTTCCCGGTCGGCGAACTTTTCCTGCTGGCCTCCAGCCGCTCTGCTGGCCAGACTCGTCAATTCAAGGGCAAGAGCCTTGTCATCGAAGACGTTGAGAACTTCGACTGGTCCCAGGTGGAGTTGGCGTTTTTCTCTGCCGGCGGCAGCGTATCGAAACGTTGGGCGCCCATTGCCGCCGATGCCGGTGTGTTGGTGGTGGATAACACTTCCGAATTCCGCTATCAGCCGGAGATCCCGCTGGTGGTGCCGGAAGTGAACCCCGAAGCCATTGCCGATTATCGCAACCGCAACATCATTGCCAACCCCAACTGCTCCACCATCCAGATGCTGGTGGCGTTGAAGCCTATCCACGACCGTTACCAGATCACCCGCATTAACGTCTCCACTTACCAAGCCACCTCCGGCGCTGGCCACAGCGCCATGGAAGAGCTGGCCAAGCAGACCGCCGACGTGCTGAGCGGCCGCCCGGTCGAGCCCAGCAAGTTTCCCAAGCAAATCGCCTTTAACTGTCTGCCGCAGATTGATGTCTTCCAAGACAACGGTTTCACCAAGGAAGAGATGAAGATGCACTGGGAAACCCAGAAAATCCTGGGTGACGACAACGTCGCGGTAAACGCCACCTGCGTGCGGGTGCCCGCGTTTTACGGCCACGCCGAAGCGGTGCACCTGGAAACCGCCCAGCCGGTGGATGTTGACGAAGTTAAAGAGTTGCTGGTGCAGGCCCCTGGGGTCGAATTGGTGCCGGACGCCGATTATCCCACCCAAGTCACCCATGCTGCCGGCCAGGACACGGTCTTTGTCAGCCGGGTGCGAGCCGACTTTACTCACCCTAACGGATTGAATCTGTGGGTGGTGGCCGATAACGTCCGCAAAGGGGCAGCCACCAACAGTGTGCAGATAGCCGAATACTGGCTCGCCAACTATCGATAGGCAAAACCGCCCCACGGGGCGGTTTTTTGTTATTGGCGGACTGTTACAGCCTTGTTTATGATAGCTTCGTTCTGACAATTACAATTAAGGGCTCACAAGGAGTCCCGGGGATCGGCATGAAACTATCAAGGACTGCTGCCTTGGTCTTGGCTGCTGGACTTAGCACCCAAGCGCTTGCACTGGAATTGGGGGAGCTGAAGGTCAGCTCCGCCTTGAATCAACCATTTTCCGCCAGGCTCGAACTGGTTGGCCCGGAAGCGGTAGACCCGGCCAACGTCAGTATTGACCTGTCAGCTCGCCAGGCTTTTGAGCCCAAAGGCCAGCGGGTACAACTGCGGGTGACCAATGTGGTCTCCGAAAAGGGCCGGCGCTATCTGGTGCTGAGCTCCAATGACGCCATCTCGGCGCCTTTTGTGTCGTTGCAGGTCCAAGTGGGCGGCTTACCGCAAGGTAGCGTCAGCAATGATTACGATCTGCTGCTGGACGACAAGCCGGGCAACAGCATGCCGGTATTGCCACAAGACGACACGGCGATCGCCAGCAGCCCGCAAGGCGCGGTGCAAAGCACGCCGTCTGTCACCGTCAATGCTCCGGCCACGGCCAGCCAGCTGACTGGCAGCAACACCCCAGCCAGCAGCACCAAGGGCGCTGGCGGCAAGATTTACGGGCCTATTTCACCCACCGATACCCTGTGGAGCATTGCCAACCGGCTGCGCCCCGGCACCGGTGTGTCGGTTTATCAGGTGATGATCGCCATCCAGCGTAAAAACCCCGAAGCCTTCTTGGATGGTGACATCAACCGTCTGGTCAAAGGTTCCGTGCTGCGTGTGCCGACCCTTACCGAAGTCGAGGCGGTCGATGCTGGCGAAGCCCGTAGCCGCTTTGTCAAAGGCACCCATGACGAGCCAGCGCCAACTACTACCACGGCCAAAGCGCCGGTAGCCAAGGCGCCTGTCAAAACCGCCGCTGCTGCCGACACGGCGCCGGCTGTGGTCAAGGCGGCCAGCAAAGGGCCCAAGGTGGACGAGTCCTTGGTGCAAACCAAGCTCAACGAGCAGGCCCAGCGTCACGCCGACGAAATGGAGCAACTGCGTAAAGAGCTCTCTTCCAGCACCGACAACCTTGAGCAGGTTCTGGCTGAAAACCAGCAACTCAAGACCCGCGTCAACCAAATGATGGAAGAGCTCAAGAGCCTGCAACAACAGCTGGCCGACGAGGCCAAGTTGCAAGACGAGCTGCGCCAGGTTATTGCCAAACAAAACAGCCAGCTCAACCAACCCAAGCCGGTAGAGAAGAGCGCTCTTGAGCAGCTGCTGGGCTCGCCTCTTGGCCTGGGCCTTATCGGCGCCGTTATCGCGCTGCTGGTTGCGGTGTTGATCCTGGTGCTGCGCCGCCGTGGCAAGGCAGAACCTGCGGTTGCCAGTGAAGAGCGTAATTTCTCTGAGCGCCAGCGGCCCCAGCCTGAGCCTGAAGAAGCCGAAATTGCCGCCGCTGCCGCCCTTGCCGGCGCCGCTGTGGGCGCCGCTTCGGCGCAAGAGAACGAAATTGAAGACGACCCGCTTGCCGATGCTTCTCTTGATGACATGCTTCAGTCTCTGCCGGAAGAAGAGCCCACCTTTGAAGACGGCGACACTCTCGCAAGTGGCGATGCCTTCGAAGAAGAAGACGACTTTGCCATCCGCCTGGATGAAGAAGGCGACCTGGACGACTGGCTGGCCAAAGAAGAAGAAACCACTCAGCAGCACCTGGATGAAGCCGAGGCGATGCTGGTGGATGAAGCCGGCGATGACGACCTCGACAGCGCCCTTGCCGAAGCCGAATCCCTGTTAAGCGGGGACGACCTCACCCTCGGCGGCGATGAAACGCCGGTAATGACTGAGGAGCTGGATGAGCAAAACGACAGCGATGTTGAAAGCGCCCTTGACGAGGCCGAAGAGCTGTTGGCCGGCGATGACGCCATGGATGACGTGGAAGCATTGGCCTTTGACGATGCCGAGCAAGCGTCTGATTTTGACGCTGAGCCGGAGCAAGAAGCCGCGCCTGCTAACAGCCTAGATGACCAGTTGACCTCTGATGCCGTTGATGCTCCCCTGATTGCCGAAGCCGAAGCCGAAGCCGAAGCCGAAGCCGAAGCCGAAGCCGAAGCCGAAGCCGAAGCCGAAGCCGAAGCCGAAGCCGTGAGCGAAGCAGAAGCAGAGCCCGAGCTCACCGCCACCGCCGCGGATAATGAGCCGGAATTTGAGACCGAAGACGACGAGCTTATCGGTAGTCTCGAAGACGAGCCGCACGCGCCGGAAGAAGAAGCCCTGCACCTTGGCGAAGCCAGCCTGCCGCTCACCGACACCTTGGAAGACAGCGAAGAGGCTAAGGCCGAAGAGGCGCTGGAAGATGAGCTGGACTTTGGCGACCTTGAGCTTGGCGATGACGATGTCAGCTTGAGCGAAGATGGCCTCAGCGCCGCCGATGCCGACGCCAACACCGCAGAGCTGGAAGGGGATTTCGATTTCTCCGATTTCGAGGCCGATGATGAAGGCGACGGCGACTTGCTGCTGGCTGAATCTGCCACCGGTGAAGACGATGTGTTGCCGGGCGAGCTGCCGCTGGCTGAGGGTCTGGCCGAAGGTGACGACGAAGACAGCCTCGTCCTCGATGAAGCCGAACTTGACGGCAAAGACGTCACCTTGAGTGACGCGGCCCTGCTGGCAGGCGAAGAAGCCGCGCTTGATGGCCTGGATGACGACGACTTCGATTTTTCAAAAATGGACATGGCAGACGAGGACGAACTGGTCCTTGGCGACGATGACCTGGAAGGCGACGACCTCGATCTGAGCTTTGAAGGGTTGGACGACGTGTCAGACGAGCTGCCTTCCCTTGAAGCCGATGACAAATGGTCTGCCGAGAACTCCCTGAGCTGGGAAGCGCCCAAGGTGGATGCCCCTGAAGCTAAACCGGTCGAAAGCGCCTTGCAAGGCGACGGCCTGGAATGGCAAGGCAGTGACGTTAAAACCGATGGCAAGGACGAGTTCATCGACATCGACGAGCTGATGAAAGACAGCGAAGGGGACTTGTCAGAAGAAGACCCTTACAACGAGTGGTCTTTGGATCTCGACATGCAGGGCTACGAAGGCCTGGTGGGTAAAGGTGACGACGCAGAAGACGGCCTGATGGCCTCTAAGCTCGACCTGGCCCGCGCCTACATGGAGATTGACGACCAGGCCTCGGCCCGGGAACTGCTGGACGAAGTGCAGTCCAAAGGCTCCGAGGACGAGAAAGCCGAAGCCGTTAAACTGCTGGGGCGCCTTAGCTGAGCGCAGCTGACCTAGAAAAAGCGGTGGCCGATGCCACCGCTTTTTGTTTATGGCTATAATGCCCGGCCTGATTTAAGCACGAGAACAACTATGCGCATCGCCCTTGGCATCGAGTACGACGGTAGCCGTTACTACGGCTGGCAACGCCAGCAGGAAGTGGACAGCGTGCAAGCGCAGCTGGAAGCGGCCATCAGTAAGGTTGCCAATGAGCCGGTAGAGATCTTCTGCGCCGGCCGTACCGATGCCGGTGTCCATGGCACTGGGCAGGTGGTGCATTTTGACACCAATGCCGTGCGAGGGGAGGGCGCCTGGACCCTGGGGCTCAACTCCAACCTGCCGGACGATATCGCCGTGCGCTGGGCGATGCCGGTCAAGGATGATTTTCATGCCCGCTTCTCGGCCACCGCCCGGCGTTATCGCTACATCATCGTCAACCAGCCCTACCGGCCAGGCCTTTTGCGCCATGGGGTGACCCACTACCACCGGCCGCTGGATGAAAAGGCCATGCACCGCGCCGCCCAGGCGCTGCTGGGAGAGCAGGATTTCACCAGCTTTCGCGCCATTCAGTGCCAGTCCAACACCCCTTTTCGTAACGTGATGAAGGTCTCTGTGGGCCGCTTTAACCATTACGTGGTGGTGGATATCCAGGCCAACGCCTTCTTGCACCATATGGTGCGCAATATCGTCGGCACCTTGCTAAAAGTCGGTGACGGGGAGTTGCCTGAGTCGGCCATTGCCGAGCTGCTGGCGCTCAAAGATCGCAACCTGGCACCGGCCACGGCGCCGTCCAACGGCTTGTACTTGGTAGAAGTGAGCTACCCGGCGCAATTTGGCCTGCCAGCGCCTCAGCCGGGTCCGCTGTTCCTGCCCGACCCCCTCAGCTGACCAGTTTTTGCTAAAACCTGCGGCTTATCTATGATTTAATGCCGTGAGTTATAAGGTTTCCGTGGCTCTTACAGGTGTCTTATGAGCTGGATTGAAAAGATCCTCAATAAAACCAAAAATGTTTCCCAAGATCGCAAAAACATCCCGGAAGGGGTGTGGACCAAATGCGATTCGTGCGACCAAATTCTTTACCGCGCCGAGCTCGAGCGTAACCTCGAAGTGTGCCCCAAATGCGACCATCACATGCGCATCAAGGCCCGCGCTCGCCTGGACAGCTTCCTCGACCAAGACGGCCGTGAAGAGCTGGCGGGCGATCTTGAGCCGCAGGACGTATTGAAGTTTCGCGACTCCAAAAAGTACAAAGACCGCATCGTTGAAGCCCAGAAGAAAACCGGCGAGAAAGACGCCCTTATCGTTATGAAAGGGCAGCTCAAAGGCCTACCGGTGGTTGCGGCGAGCTTTGAATTTGACTTTATGGGCGGCTCCATGGGTTCTGTGGTGGGTGCACGTTTCGTGCGCGCCGTGGAAACCTGTATCAAGGAAAACCGCGCCATGGTGTGCTTCTCGGCTTCCGGTGGCGCCCGTATGCAAGAAGCGCTGATGTCGCTGATGCAAATGGCCAAAACCTCCGCTGCCCTGGCGCGCCTGACCGATAAGGGCCTGCCCTTTATCTCGGTACTGACCGACCCCACCATGGGCGGTGTGTCGGCGTCTTTTGCCATGCTGGGTGATATCCACGTGGCCGAGCCCAAAGCCCTTATCGGTTTTGCCGGCCCCCGGGTGATTAAACAGACGGTGCGCGAAGACTTGCCTGAAGGCTTCCAACGTTCTGAATTCCTGGTGGAAAAGGGTGCTATCGACATGATCGTCGACCGCCGTCAGATGCGTGATACAATCGCCCGTCTGCTGGCCAAGTTGATGGGGCAGCCCAGCACCGAGTCGGCTGCCTGAGGGCATTGAAAGAATGACCATCTTTTCTGGCCAGTCCCTTGCGGACTGGCTTTTTCATTTAGAGAACCTGCACCAGAGCGCCATTGATATGGGGCTGGAACGGGTACGCAGCGTCGCTGACGACGCAAAACTGCTGCCACTGCCCGCTAAAACCTTGCTGGTGGGCGGCACCAACGGCAAAGGCACCACCTGTGCCATGCTCGAAGCCATGTTGATGGCGGCAGGTTACTCGGTGGCGGTGTACAGCTCGCCGCACCTTATCGATTACCGCGAAAGGCTCAGGGTCAATGGCAAGATGCTCAGCGAAGCCGAGCATTGCCAGGCCTTTGCCGCCATTGAGCAGGCGCGCGGCCAAACCAGCCTGACCTATTTTGAGTTCTCCACCTTGGCTGCTCTGTGGCTGTGCCACCAGCACCCCCTTGATGTGGTGATTTTGGAAGTGGGCCTCGGCGGGCGCCTGGACGCGACCAACATCGTCGATGCCGATGTGGCGGTGGTAACCAGTATCGATTTGGACCACCAAGCCTTTTTGGGCAACACCCGCGAGTCGGTGGCCCGTGAAAAGGTGGGTATTGCCCGCCACGGCAAGCCGCTGGTGTGCGGCGAGCCGCAGCCGACCGCGGTCTTTTTGGAAGAAGTGCTGCGTATCGGCGCGCGCCTAAAATGGGTGGGCCGCGATTTTCATTATGAGGACCAAGGCCTTAGCTGGACCTTTAACGGCCAGGACTATGCCAGGCCCTCGCTGCCGCTACCCAATGCGGCAACGGCGCTGCAAACCCTGGCGCTGCTGGGCCTTGAGGTACCGGTTGATGCTATCAACCAAGGATTGTCCCAGGCGCGGTTGCCAGGGCGAATGCAGGTGCTTGGCCGCTCGCCGCTGGTGCTGGCCGATGTGGCCCACAATCCTCATGCCGCCCGTTATCTCAACGCCGAGCTTGAGCGCCGCTACCCCGGTAAGGTTATTCATGGGGTGTGCGCCATGCTCTCGGATAAAGACATTGCCGGCACCTTGGCCGAAATGAATGCGATAAGCTGCTGGTATCCGGCCGAGTTGCCCGGGGTTGGCCGCGCTGCCCCTGCGGCAACCCTTGGCAAGCTGCTGGGTAAGGACAAGACCTTTGCCGATGTAAAAACGGCCCTGCAAGCTGCCATTAAGGTGGCCGGGCCCGACAGCGTGGTCATTGTGTTTGGTTCCTTTTACACTGTGGCTCAGGTTTTGCCCGTGGGGGAGTGAAGTGGCAAGTTCGATTACCAACCGCATTGTTGGCACCGTGGTGCTTTTGGCTCTGGCCGCCCTTATCGTGCCGGAGCTGTTAAAAGAGCCCCAGGCGCCCACGCCTGAAAAGTTCGAGGTGATACCGCTGCGCCCGGAGCTGGGCGAAGCGCCAAAGCCTGCCACCTATCCGGCCGATGCACTGGCAACTACCCAAGAGGTGCCCAAGGCAGCACCGTTGCCTGACGATAACCCCAAAGCCGCCGAGCCTACCGAAGCCGAAAAACCTCAGACCGCAGCTGCCAAGAAAGCGATTGACTCAAGCGCACAAAAAACGGCAACGGCGGCGCCAGCGCCGGCTCAGCCAAAAGTGCAAGGGGTCGCTTATGTGGTGCAACTGGGGGCTTTTGGTAATCACCAATCGGCCCTGGATCTCGTTGAAAAGCTCAGAAACAGTGGCTTTAAGGCGTTTTTGGTCCAAGAGAACGGTTTGTCCAAAGTGCTGGTAGGGCCGGAAGCCGATCGCAGCCGTCTGGAAGGGCAGCTGGCCAAGCTCAATGCCGCCAGTGGCCTTAAGGGGCGCATATTCCAATATGACCCGCTTCAGTAAATTGACCACAGGCCCTTGGTCTGGGTTAGAATACGCCGCCTTTCAAATCTAAACGTTTGCGTGACTGGATGAATTGGGTCGACATCGCGATTTTGGTCATCATTGGCCTTTCTGTATTGATAAGCCTGGTTAGGGGCTTTGTGCGGGAGGCCATGTCGCTGGTGGTATGGGTAGCGGCTTTTTTCGTCGCCAGCGCTTTTTACAGCAAACTGGCCGTGCTTTTCACCAGCCTGGACGACCCCCTTATTCGAAACGCAGTGGCCATCGTGCTGCTGTTTGTGGTGACCCTGTTCTTGGGGAGCCTCTTGACCTACATTATTGGACAACTGGTAGATAAAACCGGCCTGACCGGTTTTGATCGGCTGCTGGGCATGATCTTCGGAGCCTTGCGCGGGGTGCTGGTTGTTGCCGCCTTACTGTTTGCCGTAGACAGCTTCACCACGTTATCCGACTCCACCTGGTGGAAGTCATCCAAACTCATTCCCGAGTTTGGGGTGGTGGTGCAGTGGTTTTTTGAATACCTGCAAGCAAGCTCCAGCTTTTTGCCCAAAGGCTAACGCCTTAACCGAGAGGAACGAAACATGTGTGGTATCGTCGGTATCGTTGGTAAGTCCCCGGTCAACCAATCCATCTACGATGGCCTGACCGTACTCCAACACCGCGGACAGGATGCTGCTGGTATTGTGACCATTTCAAACAATACCTTCCGTCTGCGCAAAGCCAACGGACTGGTTAAGGATGTCTTTGAGCGCCGCCATATGGAGCGTTTGTCCGGTAATATTGGCCTTGGACATGTGCGCTATCCCACCGCTGGCTCGTCTTCCAGTGCTGAAGCCCAGCCTTTTTATGTCAACTCTCCCTTTGGTATTGCTGCTGCCCACAACGGCAACCTGACCAACGCCAAAGAGTTGCAGGAAAGCCTCTTTAAAGAAGCGCGCCGCCATATCAACACCACCTCCGATTCCGAGGTGCTGCTGAACGTATTTGCCCACGCCCTGACCTCCTGCACCGCCATTTCCCTGCAGCCTGAAGACATCTTCAAGGCTGTTAGCGAAACTCACCGCCGCTGCCGCGGCGCCTATGCGGTGATGTCCCTTATCATCGGCCACGGCCTGGTGGCCTTTCGAGATCCTTACGGTATTCGCCCGCTGGTACTGGGCCGCCGTGAAGGTGCCGAAGGGGTTGAGTACATGGTGGCGTCCGAGTCTGTGGCGCTGGACGTCGTAGGTTTTGAGTTCATGCGTGACGTGGCTCCCGGCGAAGCGGTGTACATCACCGAAGACGGCGAGCTGTTCACCCAGCAATGCGCCGACAACCCGGTTCACTGCCCCTGTATTTTCGAGTACGTCTATTTTGCTCGCCCTGACTCCACCATCGACGGCATCTCCGTTTATGCCGCGCGGGTGCACATGGGCCGCAAGCTGGGCGAGAAAATCAAGAAAGACTGGAGCGACCTGGATATCGACGTGGTGATCCCCATCCCGGAGACCTCCAACGACATCGCCCTGGAAATCGCCAGCGTGCTCAACCTGCCGTACCGCCAGGGCTTTGTGAAGAACCGCTATATCGGCCGTACCTTCATCATGCCCGGCCAAACCATCCGTCGTAAGTCGGTGCGCCGTAAGCTGAACGCCATCAACGCCGAATTTAAAGGCAAGAACGTGCTGTTGGTGGACGACTCCATCGTGCGTGGCACCACCTCCGAGCAGATCATCCAAATGGCCCGCGACGCCGGTGCCAACAAGGTGTATTTCGCGTCGGCGGCGCCGGAAGTGCGTTTCCCCAACGTCTACGGTATCGACATGCCTTCTGCCAACGAGCTGATCGCCCACGGCCGGGAAGTGGATAACATTTGCGACCAAATCGGTGCCGATGGCCTTATCTTCCAGTCTATTCCCGACTTGATTGATGCGGTGCGCCAGGAAAACCCGGCCGTGCAGCAGTTCGAAACCTCGGTGTTTGATGGTGCCTACGTTACCGGTGACGTCGACCAGGCCTATCTGGACGCGCTGGACAAAGCACGCTCAGAAAAAGCCAAAATCAAGCAGGCCAATGTCGAGGACCCCAACCTCGAGCTTCATAACGAAGACGCCTAAGAAAAAGCGGCCTGCGGGCCGCTTTTTTTATCCGTATATCGATGCAAATCCCAGCCCCCAAATGAGCCCCATAACCCCAAGTAAGGTAACCAGTAATACCAACCCCAATGTTACCAAGGCATTGGCGAAGATAACCCCTCGCTCGTGCGGAATACGCATCATGATAGGCACGCCCAGATACATCAGGTAAATGGCGTACACCGCGCCAGCCAAACCCGCCAAGATAACAAACCAGGGCGCAGGGTAGAGCAATGCCAGCCCCACCATGAACAGCGGGGTGACGGTAAAAACGACCAGTTCCAGCGTTTGCAGGAATGACGCTTGGGCGCGTAGGTTGCTCGCCATCCATTTGGCCACCCAGGCTTGCAAAAACACCGTACCTATCAACAAAAGATAAATGCTGCTGGTCATCACAAGGGCGTGGCCCTTTAGCAGCCTCACCGGCCCTCCATCCCAACGCTGCCAACCGATCTCACTAACCGAGTAATAAGCACAGGTAGCGGGTATCAATGCCATCAGCAGCAAGTGCAACAGGCTACGCGCGGGGCCTGCCTGCTGTTGGTCAAGCAGGTGCCACTGTTCCTTGGGGTGGGCGTAAAAGCCCCAAATATGGCGTAAGAACATGCAGACTAAACCCTATGGGTTGGGTGGCCGGAGGAGTTGCCCTATTGGCGCAAACTGGGCGACATGACGTTAGACTTGATTGTAACAAAAATGTTTATTTTTGGTGATTTTAATGCGCCTTTGGGTTCTTGTTTTTCTGGTGCTCGCTGGATGCCAGAGCACAATGCAAGAGCGGCCCAGGGAAGTGCCACATGTGCTTTGGCAAGATGACGCCTTTAGTGTCAAGCCTGAGCTTGTTTCCCCTCAAGTGCTGTTTCAAGTGCCTCAGGCCTTGACGACGTTGCTGGATGATTCACGGCAAGACATCGACAGGGCAAAGCGGCTTCAGACATTGCTGACGTTGCTTTTTAAAGATCTCGATGCGCCTATCCGCTATCACGCCGATATGAACTTCACCCCCTCACAAACCTTGGAACACCGGTTAGGTAATTGTTTGTCGTTGGCAATTTTTACGGCCGTGGCGGCGCGCTACTGGCAATTGCCGGCCCAAGTGCAAAGTGTGGCTATTGCGCCCAGATGGATGCGAAATGGTGACCTGGTGACCCTGTCAAAACACGTTAATGTCAGGGTCAAAACCCAGGACTTGGGGGATAACAATGTCATTGGCGAGAACGGTTACCGGGTGGTGGATTTTCAGCAAGGCTATGAGCGTTACCGGTTACGGGCGAAGCCCATCAGTGACCAGCAAGCAACAGCACTTTTTTATCATAATCAATCCGTTAACTGGCTTGTCGAGGAGCGTTATTCAGAAGCTTATTGGGCCGCCAAGGCGTCGCTGATGACAAACCCTGAAAACGAAACCCTGAATCTTTTAGGGGTAATTTACCGCCGCAGCGGCCTGCCGGAAGCCGCTGAGGCGGTATACCGCTATGTACTGCGTTTTGATGGCAACGACGCATCTGTCTGGCAGAACCTCTCAGTACTGCTCAATGCCCAAGGGCGCACATTGGAGGCCGCCAGTGCCAAAGCGAACGCAGTGCGGTTGATGCCTGACAACCCCTTCGATTTTATTGACCAAGCCGAACAGTTGCTGGCCGAAGGCCATGTGGCCAAAGCGAAAGCCCTGTATGAAAAAGCCTTGGAAATAGACGACATCAACGAGGAAGCGTTGTGGGGAATGGCAAAGTGCTACTACTTGTCAGGGCAGTCACACCTGGCCGGGCGCTTTGCTGAAAAGGCCTTATTGTTGGCCAGTACGCCAGAGATCCATGACCGCATTTTGCGGTGGAAGGAGACCTACCTATAAACCACTAAGCCTAGTTGCGGCTTTTACGTGTTGCCAATCGGCGTGTTGCTTTTGATAACAACATCAAAACATCGATAAAACCTTTGCCGGTGAATGCCTCTTTTTCGTCTCCCGGTAGCTAGCTTTGCCCCTTAGCTAGAAACCGCGTCTCGATGGAGTGAGCATCATGGTAAAAGTCCGTTCAATTTGTGCTGTCATTACCCTGTTTCTTTCCCTCCTGCCTGCTGCCAGTTACGGCGAATCCCTTCATGTCAGCATCTTGCCCACCTATATCGGTGCCGATACTGACCGAGGTACCGACAACAGTGGCTTTGGGGTAAGGGCGATTTATGGCTGGTCCAGTGATGAGCACTGGGTGTGGGAAGCGCAGGCTTTCTACAACGTGCTGGAAACAGACCAAGACGATTTCACCGATTTCTACCAGACCGGCCTTGGCCTGGATGTCCGCTACAACTTCAGCTCCGACTACGGCGCAACCCCCTACGTGCTGGCTGGCCTTGGGCTGACCCGCAATGACGTGGTGCCCGACAGCAACGATAAAACCGCGGTTTTTGGCAACGCCGGCTTTGGCCTGGTGTTCAAGGAATTTGGCGGCACCCGCATAAAGGTCAGGACCGAATTCCGCCTCCTGTACGACACCTTCCAAGACAACTACCTCGACTGGCAATTGGGCCTGGGATTTGAGTTCCCGCTGCGCTAAGGAGAGCCGTCATGCGATATCAAGCCAAGGAGCTGTGGGTCCTCAAAAGCCTTATTTTCGCCCTTTGCCTGGGTCTGTTGACCGCCTGCAGTGCTGGCGGTGATGGCAGCGGCGGCTCGGACGGCGGCGGTAACCCCGCGCCAACCCTGGACGCCGATGGTGATGGTGTACCCGACAACCTCGATAACTGCACCAATGTCGCCAACCCCGACCAACAGGACACCGACGGTGATGGCCTGGGCGATGCCTGTGACAGTAGCTCTCCTTCGCCCGGCATCGATGCCGATGGTGACGGCGTCCCTGACAACCTCGACAACTGCACCAATGTCGCCAACCCCGACCAGCTCGACAGCGATGGCGATGGCCTGGGGGATGCCTGCGATAACGACATCGACGGCGACGACATTGCCAACAGCGTCGACAACTGCCCGGCGGTCGCCAACCCTGACCAACTGGACAGCGACGGCGACGGTATTGGCGATGCCTGTGATACCGGCACCGACACCGATGCTGACGGCGTGGCCGATGCCGCCGATAACTGCCCGGCCGTCGCCAACCCGGATCAACTAGACACCGATGGTGATGGCCAGGGCAACGCCTGTGATACCGACGATGACGGCGACAACGTTGTCGACACCAGCGACAACTGCCCGCTTGTTGCCAACGCCAGCCAATTGGATACCGACGGTGATGGCCTAGGGGATGCCTGCGACAACGATGACGACGGCGACGGCATCACCGACGATCTTGATAACTGCGCCATGGTGGCCAACCCCACCCAGGCCGATAGCGACGGCGACGGTATTGGCGATGCCTGTGACAACGACGGCGACTCTGACGGCGACGGCGTGGGCGATGCCCTCGACAACTGCCCCTCGGCCACCAATGCCAATCAACTGGATACCGACGGTGATGGAGTAGGTGACGCCTGTGACGCCGACGACGACGGTGACGGTGTTGTCGATGCTGCCGACAACTGCCCGCTGGTGGCCAACGCCTCCCAGCTTGACACCGACGGCGACGGCCTCGGTGATGTCTGTGACAGTGATGACGACGGCGATGGCGTCTTGGACGGTACCGATAACTGCCCGCTGGCAGCCAACGCCGACCAATTGGATAGCGATGGCGACGGCATAGGCGACAGCTGCGATAACAACACCGACACCGATGGTGATGGTTTGGATGACGGCATCGATAACTGCCCGGCCATTACCAACAGCGACCAAGCCGACCTTGACAGCGATGGCGTCGGTGACGCTTGCGACACCGACATGGACGCCGACGGTATCGCCAATGGCTCCGATAACTGCCCCATCAACAGCAATGCCGACCAACTGGACACCGACGGTGACGGCAGCGGTGATGTCTGTGACGCTGACGACGATAACGACACCGTGCTCGATGCCAGTGATAACTGCCCCCTGGTGGCCAATACCAACCAGTTGGACACCGATGGCGACGGTGTCGGCGATGCCTGTGACAGCGACGATGACAACGACGGCGTGGCGGATGCCAGCGACAACTGCCCGCTGGTTGCCAACGCCGCCCAGACCGACACCGACGGTGACGGCGCCGGCAATGCCTGTGACAGCGACGACGACGGCGACGGCGTCGATGACAGCACGGACAACTGCCCACTGGTTGCCAACGCCGCCCAAACCGACACCGACGGTGACGGTATAGGCGATGCCTGTGACAGCAACACCGACAGTGATGGTGACGGCCTGCCTGATGCCAGTGATAACTGCCCGGCGGTAGCCAACGCCAACCAGGCGGACCTCGATGGCGATGGCATTGGTGATGCCTGCGATACCGACCTGGATGGCGACGGTATCGCCAACGCCACCGACAACTGCCCGCTGATAGCCAACGCGTCGCAGCTCAACAGCGACGGTGACGCCCTGGGCGATGCATGCGACGAAGATGACGACGGCGACGGCGTTCAGGATGATGCCGACAACTGCCCGCTTATCGCCAATGCCAGCCAACTGGATACCGATGGCGATGGCATTGGTGATGCCTGCGACGGTGACGACGACGGTGATGGGGTGCTGGATGTTGCCGACAACTGCCCAATGACCATCAACCCCAGCCAGCTCGATAGCGACAGTGATGGCATCGGCAACGCTTGTGACAGCGATGACGACAACGACGGTTTTATCGACGCGGCCGATAACTGCCCGCTTATCGCCAATGCCAGCCAACTGGATACCGATGGCGATGGCCTGGGTGACGCCTGCGACAGCGATGACGACGGCGACGGCATCAGTGACGGCAGCGATAACTGCCCGCTGGTGGCCAACCCCGGCCAGGCCGATGTCGACGGCGACAGTATTGGTGATGCCTGCGATCCCTTTACCGACAGCGACGGTGACGGGGTTGACGACGCCGCTGACAACTGCCCACTTGTCGCCAATCCTGGGCAGGATGATGCTGATAGTGATGGTGTCGGTGATGCCTGCGATTTCAATAGCGACTTCGACGGTGACGGCCTGGACGACGGTGTAGACAACTGTCCAGCCGACTTTAACCCGGCGCAAATTGATAACGACGGTGACGGCACCGGCGATGTCTGCGACAGCGACGATGATAACGACGGTATCGCCGATGGCGCTGATAACTGCCCGCTGGTGGCCAACAATGGTCAGCTCGACACCGACGGTGACGGCCTGGGTGATGCTTGCGATCCCTTAACCGACTCCGATAACGACGGCATTGCCGACGATCTGGATAACTGCCCGGCGGTAGCCAACAGCGGCCAATCGGATCTCGACAGTGACGGCCTGGGAGACGCCTGCGACGGCGACGACGACGGTGACGGTATTGTCGACATCGCCGATAACTGCCCGCTGACGGCCAACCCCGCTCAGATCGATACCGATGGCGACGGCGCCGGGGATCTGTGTGACACCGATGACGATGGCGACGGTCTCCTTGATGGCAGCGACAACTGCCCGCTGGTGGCCAACCCCAGCCAGCTCGACACCGACAGTGACGGCCTGGGGGATGCCTGCGACAGTGACGACGACGGTGACGGCGTGATGGATACCAGCGACAACTGCCCGTTACTGGCCAACCCCGCCCAAGTCGACACCGATGGTGATGGCGTGGGCAACGCCTGTAGTAACGATGATGACGGCGACGGCGTCGACGACAGCTCGGATAACTGCCCGCTGGTCGCCAACCCGTCGCAGCTGGACACCGACGGTGATGGTATAGGCGATGCTTGTGACGCCAACACCGACTCCGACGGCGACGGTATCGATGATGGCTTTGACAACTGCCCGCTGGTGGCCAATGCCAGCCAGGCCGACCTCGACAGTGACGGCATAGGTGACGCCTGTGACAGCGATGCCGATGGTGATGGCGTGGATGACGGCACCGACAACTGCCCGCTTATTGCCAACGCCGATCAGACTGACACCGACGGTGATGGCAGTGGTGATGCCTGCGACAGCGACGATGACGGTGACGGTGTGGCTGATAACCTCGACAACTGTCCGCTCATCTTTAACGGCAACCAACTGGACACCGACAGTGACGGTCTCGGCGATGTGTGTGACAGCGACGATGACGGCGACGGCTTTGCCGACAACCTCGACAACTGCCCACTGTTGGCCAATAGCGATCAGTCCGACACCGATGGCGATGGCATAGGTGACGCCTGTGACAGCGACGACGATGGTGATGGGGTGGCCGATAACATCGACAACTGCCCGCTTGTGGCCAACATCAACCAAACCGATACTGACGGTGATGGCCAGGGGGATGCCTGCGACAGCGACGACGACAACGATGGCGTGGCCGATGGGGTGGATAACTGCCCGTTCATCGCCAACCCCTCACAGGTTGACAGCGACGGTGACGGCCTGGGTGATGCCTGCGATTCCCTAAACGACATCGACGGTGACGGTATCGATGATGCTACCGACAACTGCCCGGCCATCATCAATGCCGACCAGGCCGATTTGGACGGTGACGGTATCGGTGATGCCTGCGACACCGACGACGACGGTGACGGTGTGGCCGATGTCTCTGACAACTGCCCGACGGTTGCCAATGCTGACCAGGCCGATGTGGATCTGGACGGCATCGGGGATGCCTGTGACGCCGCCAATGATATCGAGTGTGGGGCCGGCAAGCTGTTTGAGCCCATGGTGGGCACAGGCATCGTTGGCAGCGGTGGCGTGAGGCTTGGCGCCCTGGGGGTTTGCGTTGGGTGCGGTGTTACCAGCCTTGCCAACTTTACCGACACCAATATCGATAATGCCGCCCGCATGAACACCTTGGTAGGGGTATCGGCCTCGGTTTATGCCAGCGCCGAAGACACCGTCAACACCTACACCGGTGCCAAGCGGGTCGGGGTGATGTTGAGCTCGCCCAATGGCCTGCTTAGCCTGTCGCTGCTCACCAACCTGAGTGTGACCACCTACCTTAACGGTGTGGCTCAGGAAACCAGCGACAGTGGCGGTTTGCTGGGCTTGCAACTGCTGGGGCTCCTTAACGACAACACCCGCCAGTTGGTTGTGATTAACACCACCCAGAATTTCGATGAGGTCGAAATCGAGCAGGCGGCCGTGGTTGGAGCCTTGTCGGCTCTGGATCTCTACGCTGTCTGCGTGGCGCCACCAGCCCTGTAATAGAGTTGGTTAGTCAAAGCCCCTCTCTGAGGGGCTTTGTTTTTTTACTTCAAGGAGGAAGTGATGAAAACCGTGATCCTGCTGCTGTTATGCGCGCTGGTATTCCCGGCCCAAGGGCACCGCTATATTCGCTATGACAAGGCGCTCGCCGCCGATTGCCGGCATATCGCCAAGGAAGTGGCGGCCTTGGAGAAAAAGCAAAAGTCCAAGGCCTACAGCAAGCTCAAAAGGCAACTGGCTGAGCAAATGGCCAAGTGGGAATACGCCTGGCACAAGGAAAAATGCCCCCGATATGGGCCGGCCAGCTTGTCCCGACGCTAAGGCTTGATTAGGATCCGCGCTCAGTAAAAAGGAGCGCCCATGGCCATCAGCCTCACAGACTACCAATCTTTGCTCGGCCCCATAGAGGCCTTTTTGGGCTGCCCGACGCCCAAGACCTGGCTGGACGTGGCAACGCAGCCCGAGTCTTTACCGCTGCTGCTGGTGGACCATTGCAACTGTGAGCTAAAAGCGGCTCAAACCGCCATTTGGCTTATCCGCCGTTACGCGGTGGACAATGCCAGTGGCAAGGCGCTCTTGGATTGGGTCAAACCCTATGAAGATTTTGTCTACCGCAAGGCCCCCGGGGATTTTGGCGGGGCTAAAAACGCCCTCATTGGCGAGCTTGCCAGTAAAGAGGGCTTTGCCCATGGCGCCGATATCCTCGACAAAATGGTGCGCCTGATTAAAGAAGAGCTGCATCACTTTGAACAGGTATTGGCGCTGATGGACGCCAGAGGCGTGCCCTATCAAACGGTGACGGCAGCCCGTTACGCCAAGGGCCTTATAGGTGCGGTGCGGGACAACGAACCTTGGACCCTGGTGGATAAGCTCATCATTGGCGCCTTTATCGAGGCGCGCTCTTGTGAGCGTTTTGCCAAGTTGGCGCCCTTGCTTGATGAAGACATCGGCCGTTTTTACGTGTCGTTGCTGCGCTCAGAAGCGCGCCACTACCAAGATTACCTGACCCTCGCCCAGCAGGTGGCCGGCACCGATATTAGCGACCGGGTCGCGTATTTTCGGGCACTGGAAGCCGAGCTTATTCAGAGCCCCGACAGCCAGTTTCGTTTTCACAGCGGCGCACCGGCGCCAGCATAAAAACGCGCCTCAATTACAAGGGCTGACATTCGGCGGGCATCCTAGGGTGACTGCGCTGTAAGGCATTATTTCTAAGTAAAAAACCACCTTCTTAGAAGGTGGCTTTGAGAGAAGGCCCCCTAGAAGGGGGCTTTCGTCTTTATGAGCCCGCTGATAGTAGTTCTAGCTGTTCTGACTCTTTCTCTTTTTTCTCTTGGTGACGCACATAAGGTTCTACCCCGTTTCTACGGACGGTTTAATAACGGGGTAGAACCCGGCGCCAGTAGACGTGCGATGGTGATTTGTAACGGCTCACGCTAGTTACTCTACTTCGACTGTTGGTAGCAATCGTTGGCTAGTGTCTAGCGTGGGCTCTCTACGGGCATAGCCCCGACTTGACGATCACCACCTCCATAGGAGGTGGTTTAACGCTGAAAATAAAGAAGGAGGCGTGAAGCCTTCTTTTTTTTTGGCTTTGCCAAGTAAAAGGCAGCTGGCCTTTTACTTGGTTGTTCCGTCAGGCGCTTTTTTCAAAAGGGCGGCTTTCCAGCCGGATCTCATCTTCTGTTACCACCAATACCGAGCCTTGCTCGTACCAGTCGCCCAGCACAATACGCTCGCCGCCGGTCTCGTGGTGGCGGTTGGGCCTGTGGGTGTGGCCGTGAATGAGTAGCCCCACCTGATGGGCAGCCATCACCTTATCTACTTCACTTGGGGTCACGTCCATGATGGCGTCGCTTTTCATGGCGTTGGCGGCTTGGCTTTTGGCCCTGGCTTTTCTGGCAATGCGCCGGCGCAGCCATAACGGCAACAGCTGCATGCGCCATTGCCAAAACCAGCTGCGGCTTTTTTTGCGAAAAGCCTGGTAGTCCGCATCCAAGGTGCAGAGGCTGTCGCCATGGAGGATAAGGGCAGGGGTGCCGTACAAATCGATGACGGCAACTTCTGGCAGCAACGCCATGCCGGCGGCACGGGCAAAGCGCTGGCTGATAAGAAAATCGCGGTTGCCGTGGATAAAGTACTGCGCCACGCCGCGCTCGGCGTTCGCTTTAAAGAGGGCGATAACGGCTTGGTTAAACTCGCTGTTATCGTCGTCGCCTATCCAGGCTTCGAACAAATCCCCCAATACGTAGAGTCGCTCGGCCTTGGGGGCATCATCTTGCATAAAGCGCCGAAACGCCGCGAGGATATCGGGGCGTTCCGGGCTTAAGTGCAGATCGGCAATGAACAGGATCACGCCAGTTCGGCACGCTCGATGATCACGTCTTCCAGGGGCACGTCCTGGTGGAAGCCATGGGAGCCGGTGGCCACGTCTTTGATCTTGTCGATAACGTCTTGGCCTTCAACCACTTCGCCAAACACGCAGTAGCCGTAGCCCTGGCTGGTGGCGGATTGGAAGTTCAGGAAGTCGTTGTCTTTGACGTTGATAAAGAACTGGGCCGTGGCGGAGTGCGGGTCCGGGGTACGGGCCATGGCAATGGTGCCTTTCTTGTTGGTCAGGCCATTGTCGGCTTCGTTCTTGATGGGCGCGCGCGCGGACTTTTGCTTCATGCCCGGCTCAAAACCGCCGCCCTGGATCATGAAACCGTCAATCACCCGGTGGAAAACGGTGTTGTCGTAAAAGCCGTCTTTTACGTACTGCTCGAAGTTGGCCACGGTTTCCGGGGCTTTCTCGGCATTGAGTTCGATTTTGATGGCACCATAGTTGGTGTGCAAAATAACCATGAATTCTGTCCTCTTGGCTTGTCGGGGCGCATTCTACCTAATTTGCCGGTGACGCAACCAGCCACTCGCAATACAATGTGGCCATTATTTGCCAAAACCAACGGTTGTCATGCTGAAAGTCTTCAACACCTTAAGCCGCGAGAAAGAAACCTTTCAACCTCTTGTTCCCGGTAAGGTGTCTCTCTATGTCTGTGGGATCACCATTTACGATCTGATGCATATCGGCCATGCCCGCACCTATGTGGCTTTCGATGTCATCAACCGTTACCTGCGTCATAAGGGCTTTGATGTCACTTATGTTCGCAACATCACCGACGTAGACGACAAGATAATCAAGCGTGCCAACGAAAACGGTGAAAGCTGCGAGGCTTTGACCGAGCGCTTCGCCACTCTGATGCGCGAAGACTTTGCCGCCCTCAACACCTTGCCGCCGGACATCGAGCCCAAGGTCACGACCCACATGGACGACATCATCGATATGGTCAACACCCTTATCGAGCGCGGCCATGCCTACGAGGCCGGTAACGGCGATGTGCTGTTTAACGTCAAATCCTTCCCCCTATACGGCCAGCTGTCACGGCAAGATCTTGATGCCCTGCAAGCCGGCGCCCGGGTAGAAGTGGACGAAACCAAACGAGACCCGCTGGACTTTGTGCTTTGGAAGCATGCCAAGCCCAATGAGCCGAAATGGGCCTCCCCCTGGGGCGAAGGGCGCCCGGGCTGGCACATCGAGTGCTCGGCCATGTCGTCTCGCCATTTGGGGCCGGTGTTTGATATCCATGGTGGCGGCTCTGATCTCACCTTCCCGCACCACGAGAACGAAATTGCCCAAAGCTGCTGCGCCAGCGGCAAGGAATTTGCCCATTACTGGCTGCATTCGGGCATGGTGCAGGTCAACAAGGAAAAGATGTCCAAGTCCCTTGGCAACTTCTTTACCGTCCGTGACGTGCTGAAAGTCTATGACGCCGAAACCGTGCGTTATTTCCTGCTGACCAGCCATTATCGCAGCCAGCTCAACTACTCCGAAGACAACCTCAACCAAGCCCACGCCAGCCTTGAGCGCCTCTATACCGCGCTGCGCGACACCCCAGAAGGCACGGTCCAGGCCAGCGCCTGGACCGAGAAGTTCGACGCCGCCATGGACGACGACTTCAACACTCCCGAAGCGCTGGTGGTGCTGTTTGACCTGGCCCGCGAGCTCAACAAGGCCAAGCAGGAAGGGCGTAGTGATGTGGGCGCCCTGGCCGCTAACCTCAAGCACTTGGGTAGCCTGCTTGGCATCATGCAAAAAGCCCCTGAAGAGTTTTTAAAAGGGGACGAGAGCGACTTGGATGTGGCCCATATTGAGAGCCTTATCGCCAAGCGTAACCAGGCCCGCCAGGACCGTGACTGGGCGGCCGCCGATGCTGCCCGTGACGCCCTGACCGCTCTTGGTATTACCCTGGAAGACGGCCCACAGGGCACCAGTTGGCGAAAAGCCTGACATTAAAAAAGCCCGGCAGTGCCGGGCTTTTTTTCAGGCAAAAAGGGCCTGGGCTTCGGCAAAGCCAAAATGGTGTTGGTCCATCAAGGGCCAGCGGCCAAGGCTCAAGGCCTGCGCCGCCATGGCATCAAGTAGCCCCAGTACCGCGAGCATTGGCCCAAGGCCCAGGCTGACCCGGGTTACCCCCAGTGAAAACCAATCACCGGCACTGCGGCCGGGCAGGGCCATCAGGTTGATTGGCAAGGGGCTTGCCGCTACCAGCGCTTTGATATCGGCGGGGTTGCTCATGCCCGGCACAAACAGCATATCGGCGCCGGCCTGTTGGTAGGCGCTTGCCCGGCTAAGGGTCTCTTCAAGGGCGCTCTTCGCGCCCAGCAGGTAGGTGTCGGTGCGGGCATTGATAAAAAGTGCCAGGCCAAAGCGCTCCGCGGTATCTCTTGCCAGGGTCAGGCGCTGGCACTGCGCTGCGGCGCTGAGCAGCCCCTGGCCCGGCAGGCTGTCTTCGAGGTTAATGCCAACAGCGCCGGCCTCCAGCACCGCTTCAACCGTTGCTTTTAGGTCGTCATAGCCGCTTTCAATATCAACGCTGACCGGCAGGCTGGTGCCTTGGATGATTGGCGCAAGAGAAGTCAGCATGGCGCCAAGGGTCAGTTGCTGGCCGTCCGGCGATCCCTGGCTGTAGGCCATGGCGGCGCTGCTGGTGCCGAGGGCCAAGTAGCCGTTTTTTTCAAAAAGCCGGGCACTGGCGCCGTCCCACACCCCGGGTAGCAGCAGCGGCTGCTGGTGATGTTGGCGAAAGGTGTTGGCCAAGGCCTGCTGGCGGTGATGGTGCATTGCATCTCTCCTTCATCAATGGGCCTATATGATGAAAAAGCGCGGTGTGGCGGGCTTGCCCTTTTCGGACCTGCATTAAAAAAGAGGCCAAGGCCTCTTTTTTACTGGTTACATGCGGGCGCCGCAGTGGCGGCAAAAGTGCGAGTCAGGCTCATGGCCGCCGCGGCCACATTGATGGCAGGTTTTGCTATAGCGCTGGCGGGCCAACTCGTTGGTTAAAATGCCGGTGGGCACGGCAATCACCGAGTACCCCAGCAGCATTACGATAGACGCCAGCGCCTGGCCAAGGGGCGTGTGCGGGCTGATATCGCCATAGCCCACTGTGGTCATGGTAACGATGGCCCAGTACATGCTGCGCGGGATACTGGTAAAGCCGTTCTCGGGCCCTTCGATAAGGTACATCAGGGCGCCAAAAACGGTGACGGTGCCTAAAAGAGAAGCAAAAAACACGAATATTTTGGGGCCAGATTGCACCAGGGCCTGCACCAGCCGCTGGGAGGCGGTGGAGTATTCCATCAGCTTTAAGATCCGAAACACCCGCAGCACCCTAAGGATGCGCACGATAAGCAGGGTGTTGGCACCGGGGATCAGCAGCGCCAGGTAGGTGGGGATAATGGACAACAAATCCACCAGCCCGTAAAAGCTGAACAGATAACGCCAGCGGTTGGCGCAGCAATAAAGGCGGGTTAAGTATTCGAGGGTGAAAAGGCCGGTAAAGAACCACTCGGCCGCGGCCAGCTCCACCCGCCAATGCTGGTGAATACCGGCCACCGAATCGAGCATTACTGCCAGTACGCTAAAGACGATGGCAAGGATAAGGCACAGATCGAAAGCACGCCCGGCAGGCGTGCTGTATCCAAAGATGATTTCGTTGAGCTTTTCCTTAAGCGTCATGAAAACGTTCGCACGCCTCCAGGGTGTTTTCCATCAGGGTAGCCACCGTCATCGGGCCAACGCCACCGGGGACCGGGGTGATAAAGCTGGCCCGCTTGGCCGCTTCTTCATAGCCCACGTCGCCGCGCAGTTTGCCGTCGCTTTGGCGGTTGATGCCCACATCAACCACGATGGCGCCGTCTTTCACCCAGTGGCCGGGAATAAACTCAGACTTACCTACCGCTACCACCAGGATGTCGGCGCGGCGTACATGGGCTTCCAAATCTTGGGTAAAGCGGTGGCAGGTGGTGGTGGTGCAGCCGGCCAGCAGCAGCTCCAGGGTGGCGGGGCGGCCAACGATATTGGAGGCGCCGACAATCACCGCGTGTTTGCCATGAGGCTGGTAATCGATGGATTCCAACAGGGTGATGATGCCCTTGGGCGTGCAGGGGCGCAGCACCGGAATGCGCTGCGCCAGGCGGCCAACGTTATAGGGGTGGAAACCGTCCACGTCTTTGTCGGGGCGAATTTGCTCAAGCACCTTGGTGGCGTCGATACCGGCAGGCAAGGGCAGCTGCACCAGGATGCCGTCAATGCTGGTGTCACTGTTGAGCTCGTCAATCAGGGCCAGCAGTTCTGTTTCGGTGGTGGTGGCCGGCAGGTCAAAGGATTTGGATAAAAAGCCCACTTCTTCACAGGCGCGGCGTTTGGAACCCACATAGACTTCGGAGGCGGGGTCGGAGCCAACCAGCACCACCGCCAGGCCGGGTTGACGTTTTCCCTGAGCCAGGCGCTGGGCAACGGCATTTTTTACCTTTTCACGAACAGAAGCAGCAACCGCTTTGCCATCGATGATTTGAGCAGACATGCAGCAATAATCCTTGAGGAAATCGTTTTAGTGGGCTTGGGCGGCGCTATTGTCTCAAAGAATAGGGGCTTAGGCCATGCTCTCGTGGCGGTTGACCGGGCCCTGGCATATTTGTATGATGCGCTCCGCTTTTCAGGCCTTGTACTGTGTGTCTGAAGGATTTGCGCCCTTAGCTCAGTTGGATAGAGCAACGGCCTTCTAAGCCGTGGGTCACAGGTTCGAATCCTGTAGGGCGTGCCATTTAGGTATTTATGGTGGGCGTAGCTCAGTTGGTAGAGCCCCGGATTGTGATTCCGGTTGTCGTGGGTTCAAGTCCCATCGTCCACCCCATTCCTTGCTTTGTTTTTCCTCCTTAAACGATCCTTGGTAAGCTCTTCGGCTGTTGCCCTGACGCCGGCCTGCCATGCTGCACATTCGTTTTCTCAATGCCATCAACCAGCTTCCTGCCGAGCAGTGGAATGCCTTGCTTGGCGATACCGATTATCCCTTTATTCAGCACGGCTTTTTATCGGCGCTGGAGCAAAGTGGCGCCGTAGGCGAGGGCACCGGCTGGCAGCCTCATCATCTGTTGGTGTGGGACGGCGAGTCGCTGGTGGCCGCCATGCCCCTTTATCTTAAAAGCCACAGCTACGGCGAATATGTCTTTGATCAAGGCTGGGCCCAGGCCTACCAGCAACATGGTCTGGGCTATTACCCCAAGCTAGTGGCTGCCATTCCTTTTACCCCGGCGCTCGGCCCAAGGGTGCTTTCAAGGCATTGGTCAGGTGAGCTTGCCGAGGCAATTAACCAGGGGCTGGTTAATGAAGCCCAGCGCCTGGGGGCTTCGTCCTGGCATGTGCTCTTTGATAAAGACGCGCGGCTGGCCGGTGAGAGGAGTCAGACCCGCGAAGGGGTGCAGTTTCACTGGTTTAACCGGGGCTATAAAAGCTTTGAGGATTTCCTGGCTACCTTTAAGTCCAGAAAGCGCAAAGCGGTGAATAAAGAACGCCATCTTGCCTGTGAAGGGCTTGAGGTTCGCACCCTTGAAGGAAGCGACATCACCCCGGCGCTCTGGCATCGGTTCTACCTTTTCTACCAGCGCACTTACCTTATTCGAAGCGGCCACGGTGGCTACCTAAGCGACGCCTTTTTCCACCAGTTGGGGGCGGCGCTCCCCGCGCAGCTATTGCTGGTGGCGGCTTTTGACGGCGATGAAATAGTCGCGGCGTCTTTGTTCTTAAAAGACAGCACCACCCTTTATGGCCGTTACTGGGGCGCCCTTGGCGATTTTGACCGCCTGCATTTCGAATGCTGCTATTACCGAGGCATTGAGTATTGTATTCGCCACGGCCTTGCCCGCTTTGATGCCGGCGCCCAGGGTGAGCATAAGGTGGCGCGCGGTTTTGAACCTGTGGTGACCCAGTCACAGCATTGGCTGGCCCACCCAGGCTTTTTTGAGGCGGTCGGCGATTTTGTGGCAGAAGAAAAAGCGGCCCTTGCCGATTACCGCGACGCCCTCACAGAACAGCTACCTTATCGCCAGCCAGAGCCCTGAAACCCTGCATTGTTGCAGAATTGACCAGCTTTGTTGCCCCTTCCTCGACTCTCCCGAAAACCGCCGCTATAATGGCGCGTCATTCTGTATGCCACATGTCGGCCAGGCCTTGATTTGCCTGGGCCGCACGAACATTGAAGCAGGGCAAAGACCGTGCTTTTTAGCTAGAAAAGGCGCTGCACCGGCTGCGCCGATGATCACATTATCGAGGTAAAACGATGCAAGTTTCTGTTGAAACGATTAAAGGCCTGGAGCGCCGCCTGACCATCACTGTGCCGGCTGACACCATTGACAGCGCCGTTGAAGCCGGCCTGCGTGAAGAAGCCAAACGCGCCAAGGTTGATGGCTTCCGTAAAGGCAAAGTACCGGTCAGCATCATCAAAAAACGTTACGGCGCCGCCGTACGTGGTGACGTAACCCAGCGCGTTGTTGAGCGTCATTTCATCGACGCCATCGTCAAAGAAAAACTGAACCCGGCTGGTGCCCCCCGCTTTGAAATCACCAAAGACGAAACCGGCAGCGATTTCGAGTTCACCGCCACTTTCGAAGTCTACCCAGAAGTAGAACTCAAAGGCCTGGACACGGTAGAAGTAGAAAAGCCGGCCGTTGAGATCAAAGACGAAGACATGGCTAAAATGCTGGAAACCCTGCAAAAGCAGCACGCCAGCTGGGTTGAATCCGACAAAGCCGCCGCTGACGGCGACCGCGTGACCATCGATTTCGTTGGCAGCATCGACGGCGAAGAGTTCGAAGGCGGCAAAGCCGAAGGCTTCCAGCTGCAACTGGGCCAAGGTCGCATGATCCCCGGTTTTGAAGACGGCATCATTGGCAAGAAAGCCGGTGAAGAGCTGGTTTCCGAGGTGACTTTCCCCGAGGACTACCACGCTGAGAACCTCAAAGGCAAAGCCGCCAGCTTCGCCATCAAGGTCAGCAACGTTGAAGTTCAGGAACTGCCTGAGCTGACCGACGAGTTCGCTACCCGCTTTGGTATCGCCGAAGGCGGCATCGATGCGCTGAAAGCCGAAGTGCTCAAAAACATGGAGCGCGAGCTGAATAACGTGCTGCGCAACAAGGTAAAAGAGCAGGTTCTGGACGGCCTTATCAAGGCTAACGACGTAGAAGTGCCTGCCGCCCTGATTGCCCAGGAAGTTGACAACCTGCGTCGCCAGGCCCTGTCTCGCTTCGGTGGCAACGTTAACGCCAACAACCTGCCCGAGCTGCCGGCTGAACTGTTCGAAGAACAAGCTCGCCGCCGCGTCCAGGTTGGCCTGCTGCTGGGTGAAGTTATCCGCAGCGAAGACATCAAAGTTGACGATGCCCGCGTTCAAGAGCTGATCGCCAACCAGGCTTCTGCTTACGAAGATCCGGCTGAAGTTATCAAGTACTTCAACGAGAACAAGGAAACCATCGAACAGATGCGTAACCTGGCTCTGGAAGAACAAGCCGTTGACGCCATCCTGGCCAAGGCCAAGGTTTCCGAAAAAGCGGCCGCTTTTGATGAAATCATGAACAACGGAAACCAGGGCTAATCCCCGTCCGTTGACTTGCTTTAATAAAGCGACGTTATAATGGCTCGAGCAACCCTCGAGCCATTTTTCATTTCAGGAACCTTAATGAAGCTAACCGCCGAGAACGACATCATGAACGCCCTGGTGCCCATGGTCATCGAACAGACCGCACGTGGGGAGCGCTCCTTTGATATTTACTCCCGCCTGTTGAAAGAGCGGGTGATCTTCCTGACCGGCCAGGTTGAAGATCACATGGCCAACCTTATCGTGGCCCAGCTCCTGTTCCTGGAGTCAGAGAACCCTGAGAAAGATATCCATATCTACATCAACTCTCCGGGGGGCTCTGTTACGGCCGGCATGGCGATTTACGACACCATGCAGTTCATCAAGGCCGATGTCAGCACCGTTTGTATCGGTCAGGCCGCGTCCATGGGCGCCTTCCTGCTGGCTGGCGGTGCCAAAGGCAAGCGCCACTGCCTGCCCAATGCCCGGGTGATGATCCACCAGCCGCTGGGCGGTTTTCAGGGCCAGGCGTCGGATATCGAGATCCACGCCAAGGAAATTCTGTTTATCAAAGATCGCTTAAATCGCCTGCTGGCAGACCACACCGGGCAGCCGCTAGACACCATCACTCAGGATACTGACCGCGATCGCTTCATGACCGCCGAGCAGGCCAAAGAGTACGGTCTTATTGATTCTGTGCTTGCCAGCCGCTGATTCGGTCGTATCCTACAATTAAGTGAAAGCCGGGCAGGGACGACCTTGAAACCTGCACAGCAAGAGGTAACCAATGACTGAAAGCACTAAAGGTGGTGGCGACGGCAAACTGTTGTACTGCTCCTTTTGCGGTAAGAGCCAACACGAAGTCCGCAAGCTGATTGCGGGCCCGTCGGTTTTTATCTGTGACGAATGCGTGGACTTGTGTAATGACATCATTCGCGAAGAGATAAAGGAAATCGCCCCACGCCAGGCCAAGGACAGCCTACCTGTGCCAAAAGAGATCCGTAATCACCTGGATGATTTCGTGATTGGCCAGGAGCACGCCAAAAAGGTGCTGTCCGTTGCCGTCTACAACCACTATAAAAGGTTGCGTAACCCCAGCCACGATGACGTGGAGCTGGGTAAGAGCAACATCCTGCTGATTGGCCCGACCGGCTCCGGTAAAACCCTGCTGGCCGAAACCCTGGCCCGTTTGCTGGACGTGCCTTTTACCATGGCCGATGCCACCACCCTGACCGAAGCCGGTTATGTGGGTGAGGATGTTGAAAACATCATCCAGAAACTGCTGCAAAAGTGCGATTACGATATCGACAAGGCCCAGCGCGGCATTGTTTATATCGATGAGATTGACAAGATCTCCCGCAAATCCGACAACCCCTCCATTACCCGCGACGTGTCCGGTGAAGGGGTGCAGCAGGCGCTTTTGAAACTGATTGAAGGCACCGTGGCTGCGGTTCCGCCTCAAGGCGGCCGTAAGCACCCGCAGCAAGAGTTCTTGCAGGTCGATACCTCCAAGATCCTCTTTATCTGCGGCGGCGCTTTTGCCGGCCTCGATAAGATTGTTGATGCCCGTACCGCCACCTCCAAAGGCATCGGTTTTGGTGCCGAGGTGAAAGGGGATAAAGACAAGGCCTCCATCTCCGAGCTGTTCCGTAAGGTTGAGCCCGAAGATCTGGTTAAGTTTGGCCTTATTCCCGAGTTCATTGGTCGTCTGCCGGTGGTTGCCACCCTGGACGAACTGGATGAAGCGGCGCTGGTGCAAATCTTGTCTGAGCCGAAAAACGCGCTCACCAAGCAGTATCAAGCCCTGTTCAGCCTGGAAGGGGCGGAGCTGGAGTTCCGTGACGATGCGCTCAAAGCCATCGCCCACAAGGCCATGGTACGCAAAACCGGTGCCCGGGGCCTGCGCTCCATCGTTGAGGGTGTGTTGCTCGACACCATGTATGAGCTGCCCAGCCTCGACAACGTAGACAAGGTTGTGGTGGACGAAGCGGTTATCCGTGGCGAGTCCAAGCCCATCCTGATTTACCGCTCCGAAGAAAAAGTCGCCTCATCTAACTGATTGGGCGGTATCAGAAAAAAACGAGGCTTTTGCCTCGTTTTTTTTCTTGAAATTTGTGAACGGCGTCCCCATCTTGAGCCTATCAGCCTCCCCTGGAGATCCGCATGACTCTAGAGCGTTCAGAACGCATTGAAATTCCCGTACTGCCACTGCGAGACGTGGTGGTCTATCCCTACATGGTGATCCCCCTTTTCGTGGGCCGCGACAAGTCTGTGAACTGCCTGGAAGCTGCCATGGCCCAGGACAAGCAAGTGTTCCTGGTCGCGCAAAAAGATGCTGAGCAGGACGACCCCGAGCTGGACGACATCTACCCCGTAGGGACTGTCGCCACCATTTTGCAAATGCTCAAACTCCCCGACGGCACCGTCAAAGTGCTGGTGGAGGGTAACCAGCGGGCCCAGATCAACAGCCTTGAAACCGCCGACGACTACCTACACGGCGAAGTCACCTTCCTGGAATCTACCCCCATCGAGGATGAAGAACAGGAAGTGCTGGTGCGCACCGCCATCAACCAGTTTGAAGGCTACATTAAGCTCAATAAGAAGATCCCGCCGGAGGTGCTCACCTCTCTGAGCGGTATCGATGAGCCGGCGCGCCTGGCCGACACCATGGCCGCCCACATGCCCATCAAGCTTGAAGACAAGCAGAAGGTGCTGGAGATCATCCCCGTGGGTGAGCGCATCGAGTACCTGCTGGGGCTGATGGAAAGCGAAATCGACCTGCTGCAGATCGAAAAGCGCATCCGTGGCCGCGTCAAAAAGCAGATGGAAAAGAGCCAGCGCGAGTACTACCTCAACGAGCAGATGAAGGCCATCCAGAAAGAACTGGGTGAGCTGGAAGACGCGCCGGACGAATTTGAAGGCCTGCAAACCAAGATTGACGAAGCGGGCATGCCCGAAGAAGTCAAAACCAAGGCCACCAGCGAGCTGTCCAAGCTCAAGATGATGTCGCCCATGTCGGCCGAGGCCACCGTGGTGCGTTCTTACATCGACTGGCTGGTGTCAGTGCCCTGGTCCAAAAAAACCAAGGTCAAAAAGAACATCGCCAAGGCTGAAGAAGTGCTGGACGCCGATCACTTTGGCTTGGAGAAGGTCAAAGAGCGCATCCTCGAATACCTGGCGGTGCAAGCCCGTTCTGCCAAGCTCAAAGGGCCCATCCTGTGCCTGGTGGGACCGCCGGGGGTAGGTAAAACCTCCCTGGGCCAGTCCATCGCCAAGGCCACCGGCCGCAAATATGTGCGGGTAGCTCTGGGCGGGGTGCGTGACGAAGCGGAGATCCGTGGTCACCGCCGCACCTACATCGGCTCCATGCCTGGCAAGCTTATCCAGAAGATGGCTAAGGTTGGCGTGCGTAATCCGCTGTTCTTGCTCGATGAAATCGACAAAATGGCGTCCGATATGCGCGGCGACCCGGCCTCAGCCTTACTGGAAGTGCTGGACCCGGAGCAAAACGGCACCTTTGCCGACCACTACCTGGAAGTGGATTACGACCTATCCGACGTGATGTTTGTGGCTACCTCCAACTCCATGAACATTCCCGGCCCGCTGTTGGACCGTATGGAAGTTATTCGTCTGTCCGGTTACACCGAGGACGAGAAGCTCAATATCGCCCGTAACCACCTGCTGCCAAAACAAATTGGCCGCAACGGATTAAAGAAAGGCGAATTGGAAGTCGCTGATAGTGCCATTATCGGCATTATTCGCTACTACACCCGCGAAGCCGGTGTCCGTAACCTCGAGCGCGAGCTTTCTACCCTGTGCCGCAAGGCCGTGAAGAAGCTGCTGCTGGAAAAGGACACCACCAAGGTGCTCATCGACGGTGACAACCTGCACAACTTCCTGGGCGTAATGCGTTTTGATTACGGCCGCGCCGACGACGAAAACCGGGTAGGGCAGGTAACTGGCCTTGCTTGGACCGAAGTGGGCGGCGATTTGCTGACCATCGAGGCGGCCAGCGTGCCCGGCAAAGGTAAGCTCACCTACACCGGCTCACTGGGAGATGTGATGAAAGAGTCCATCCAGGCCGCCATGACGGTGGTGCGTTCCCGGGCGGATAAATTGCGTATCAACGGCGACTTTAACGAGAAGCGTGATATTCATATCCACGTGCCCGAAGGTGCCACGCCAAAAGACGGCCCTTCTGCCGGTATCGCCATGTGCACCGCGCTGGTTTCCAGCCTGACCGGTAACCCGGTGCGTGCCGATGTGGCCATGACCGGGGAAATCACCCTGCGCGGTGAAGTGCTGCGCATCGGTGGCCTGAAAGAAAAACTGCTTGCTGCCCACCGCGGTGGTATCAAGCATGTCCTGATCCCGTACGAGAATGAACGGGACCTGGAAGAAATCCCGGAAAACGTCAAGCAGGACCTGGTTATTCATCCGGTAAAATGGATTGACGAGGTGCTGAAACTGGCGTTAGCCGAGGATCCGGCGGGCTTTTCACCACAAAGTGCGGCCTGATGATGACTTTTTGCGTCAGAGGGCTTTTCACTGGTGTCCGCTCTGGTATAGCCTAGGTTTGGTCGCTAGGCTGGAGGGCCTGTTCTGTCAGGGTTTGCCGACTCAACAAGCATACTTTTGTATGCTTGCACTAGACAGACAGGCTTGATATAAAAACCTCCGCTAGGCCGCAGTTTCTGGGAGATTTTAACTGCGGAGCAAAAATAACAATTGAAGGGGATGATATTGTGAATAAATCACAACTGATCGATAAAATTGCCGCAGGTGCTGACATTTCCAAAGCTGCTGCTGCTCGTGCACTGGACGCGTTTACTGACGCTGTAACCGAATCCCTGAAAGACGGTGATTCCGTTGCTCTGGTCGGTTTTGGTACTTTCGCTGTTCGTGAGCGTGCTGCCCGTTCTGGCCGCAACCCTCAGACCGGCGCTACCATCAATATCGCCGCTGCTAAAATCCCGTCCTTCAAGGCCGGTAAAGCGCTGAAAGACTCCGTAAACTAAGACGCCTTGCAGGGCGCGCCTCAAGGTTTCGCCTTGGCGCCCAAGGATGTGAGGAGTGGTAGTTCAGTCGGTTAGAATACCGGCCTGTCACGCCGGGGGTCGCGGGTTCGAGTCCCGTCCACTCCGCCAAAGCCAAAGGGCGCATCATCAAGGTGATGCGCTTTTTTTATATAAGAGAGAAAACACAACATGATGGAACAGAAGCGGGAAGGATCGCAGAGCTGGGTAGTGAAAATTATCCTCGGGCTCATCATCCTTTCCTTCGCCCTGACCGGTGTTTATTCCTATCTCAGAGGCGGCCCTGGCGCCAATGCCGCAGCCGAGGTTAATGGTCAATCCATCAGCCGCACCGATCTGGAGAGAGCCTACCAGAACGAGCGCGCCCGCATGGAATCCCAAAGCGGTGACATGTTCAAACAGCTGTCTGGCAACGAAGCCTTTATGCAGCAGCTGCGCCGTGGCGCCCTGGAGCAATTGGTTAACCAGCACCTGGTGGCCGACGCCATCAGCCAGATGGGCCTTAGGGTTTCTGACGAGCAGGTAAAAGAAGCCATTCGCGGCATCGAAGCCTTCCAGGACAACGGCAAGTTCGATAACGACCGTTATCTTGCCGTGCTGCGCAACCAAGGGCTAAACCCCAGCAAGTTTTCCGAAATGATGCGTGCCGATCTTGCCCGTCAGCAGTTTGTTGAAGGCATTCTGGCCACCTCTTTTGTGCTGCCTGATGAAGCCAAAGCCCTGTACGCTGCCAGCCGCCAGACCCGTGATATAGACAGTGTCACCGTCAAAGTGGCGAGCTACCTGGACAAGGTCGCAGTCAGCGACGACGAAATCAAAGCTCGCTACGACAGCGAGCCGCAAGGCTACATGGCCCCTGAGAAGGTGGCGCTGGATTACGTAGAGCTGTCTGCCGACAACCTGGCAAAAGACATTCAGGTTAGCGATGACGAGATTGGCGCTTATTACAACGACAATCCCAACCAGTTCAAACGCCCTGAACAGCGCCGTGCGTCGCACATTCTGTTCACCGGCGACGATGCCGAGGCCAAAGCCAAGGCTGCACTGAAGGAAATCGAAGCAGGTAAAAGCTTTGCCGATGTGGCCAAAGCCGATTCTGCCGACAAGTTCAGCGCTGAAAAAGGCGGCGATCTTGGCTGGAACGAAAAGGGCGTTTACGACCCGGCTTTCGACACCGCCCTGTTCGGCATCAAAAAAGAAGGCGACGTGGTGGGCCCCATCAAGTCTTCCTTCGGTTATCACCTGATTGAACTGACAGGCGTTCGCCCCGAGGCGGTTAAGCCGCTGGCTGAGGTGAAGGACCAAATCAAGGCCGACATCGCCAAGAAGAAGGCTGACGATCTGTTCTACGACAAGCAGGACAAGCTGGAAAAACTGGCCTTCGAGAACCCGGACAGCCTGCAAGGCGCTGCCAAAGCGGCAGGTCTGACCGTTAAGCACGTGGCCCTCTTTGCCCGTGACCAAGCTCCGGCCGATGTGAACTACCCCAAGGTGCTGGACGCCGCCTTCTCTGACAGCGTCAAGCTCGACAAGGTGAACTCTGAAGTCATCGAAGCGGGTAAAGAGCACGTGTTCGTGGTCCGCGCCAGCGACTACAAAGAGGCCCATCGTAAGTCTCTGGATGAAGTCAAAGACGCCATCGCCAAGACCCTGCGCACAGAGAAAGCCGAGGCTAAGGCCAAGGCAACCGCTCAAACCCTGCTGGATAAGCTCAACGCCGGTGACGACGTTAGCGCCTGGCTCGCCGAGCAAGGCCTGACCCTCGAAACCAGCAAAGGCGTGAACCGCCAGGACCAAAAACTGGCCCAGGCTATCGTTCACAGCGCTTTTGAGCAGGAAAAAGGTGGCAAGGAACTGGTGGCCCTGGCTAACGGCGACAGCGCCGTTGTGAAGGTCGATGCCATCCATGCTTACCAGCCTACCGATGCCGACAAACCGGTTATCGAGATGTGGCAAAAGCAGCTGGCCCAGCAGCGCAGCAATGAAGCCAACAAGCAGTTCATTGATGCCCTGAGGGAAACGGCGAAAGTGAAGTACTTCAATATCAGCAATAACGGCTGATAATCTGAAAACCCCGGCTTGCCGGGGTTTTTTTTAAGGAGGCTCTATGAAGAAACTTGCCTTATTGGCGTTACTGCTGCTGAGCGGCTGTGGCGACGACAGCGCCAGGGTGTCCCTGGGCTGGTTGACCACCAAGGATGTGGTGGTCAAAGGCTTTACCGACCCGAAGATCCCCGGCGTGACCTGCCATGTGGCCCATGTGGAAGACGATTTGAGCTTTTCCGATCCCTCGGACATGTCCATCGCCTGCCGCCAGACCGGCCCCATCACCGCTGAGATGCTCAAGGGAATCGACAAGTCCAAATCCGGCGAGTCGGTCTTTAAAGAGTCTTTATCGGTACTGTTCAAGTCCTTGAAGGTAAGGCGGATTTGGGACGGTGAGCACCAAACCCTGATTTACCTTTCCTACTCCACCAAGGAAACTCAGGGCAGCACCCACCATGCCATTTCCACGGTGCCGCTCTATGGCACCCAGGCCTGGCAAAAGCCTGGCTGACGCTACCCTGTACCTCGATAGCGATGAAAAAAGGCCGCGTTTGCGGCCTTTTTCGTTAGAGCTGTGAAAGCCTTTGTGCCGCTTCAATCAAGGTGGCTTCTTCCTTGGCAAAGCAAAGCCGAATAAGGCGTTGGTCCTTAGGCGGGTTTTGGTAGAAAACGCTGACCGGAATGGCCGCCACCCCCACTTCATCCACCAAGCGCTCGCAAAAGCTCACGTCGTCTTCATCGCTGATGGCGCTGTAGTCGAGCAGCTGAAAATAGGTGCCCTCGCAGGGCAGCAGCTTGAAGCGGCTGTCAGCCAGCGCTGCGCGCAGCACGTCGCGCTTTTGCCGGTAAAACGGCCCCAGGGCAAAGGTTTCTTCCGGCAGGGCTGTCAGGTGGCCGGCGATGGCCTGTTGCAGCGGGTTGACGGTGCAAAAGGTCACGAACTGGTGCACCTTGCGAAGCTCGGCGCTGATGGCGGCCGGCGCCACCGCGTAGCCAAGTTTCCAGCCGGTGAGGTGAAAGCTCTTGCCAAAGGATGAGACCACTAGGCTGCGCTCACGAAGCTTGCTATGGCTATGGACGCTCAGGGCCTCCTGGCCAAAGTGGATAAACTCGTATACCTCGTCCGACAGCACGTAAATGTCGCGGCTGGCGATGGCCTGCCACAGGGCGTCAAGGTCGGCGCTCTGCCAACAGCTGCCGGTGGGGTTGTGGGGGCTGTTGATGAGTACCAGCCGGGTTTTCTCAGACAGCAAGGCTTCAAACGCCTGCCAGTCGGGGCGAAAATCCGGCGCGGTCAGTACCAGCCGCTGGCACTGGCCACCGGCGAGGGTTACCGCAGGCTCGTAAAGGTCGTAGGCCGGGTCAAACAGCACCACTTCATCGCCTGGGCGCACCAGGGCGGCAATGGCATCGAATATCGCCTCCGAGGCGCCGCTGGTAACGGTAATTTCGCTTGCTGCGTCCACCTCGCGCTGATAGTGGCGCTCAATGAGGGCGGCAATGGCATCGCGCAGGGCCGGCAGGCCGGTCATGGGGGCGTACTGGTTGTTGCCATGTAGCACCGCGTCTGCGGCGCGTTGCAACAGGCGCTGGTCGGGGGCAAAGTCCGGGAACCCTTGAGACAGGTTCAAGGCGCCTTTTTCGGCGGCCAGGGCCGACATCCGGGTGAAAATGGTGGTGCCAACCTGGGGCAGTTTAGAGCTTGGGGTCACGGCAATTCCAGCCTAAAGAGTTTGGCGACAGGGTAGCAGAATGCTAGGATTTGGCAACTTAGACGTCTATATGCCCAAACGGAGTGCCTATGTCCCGCCCGGGACTTGTCCAAACCCTGCTGCGTCATTGCAACGAGGCGGCCCGCCGCCACTGGTTGCCTGCCACCGGCGGCAATTTGTCACTGCGCCTTGATGAACATCACTGCCTGATCACCGCCTCCGGTGTCGACAAGGCCAACCTGAGCGAAGCCGATCTGGTTAAAGTAGACCTAGATGGCAAAGTAGTCGAGGGCCCCAAACCCAGCGCTGAAACCCTGGTGCACTGCGCCCTGTATGCCAGCGACCCGGCCATTAAAGCGGTGTTTCACACCCACTCGGTGGCCTCCACGCTGTTATCCCGAAAAACTCCCGGCGATACCCTCTGGCTTGAAGGCTATGAGATGCAAAAGGCCATTCGTGGCGTGACCAGCCACCTCGAGCCTCTGGCCATTGCCTGCTTTGACAACACCCAGGACATGCAGGCCTTGGCCCAGGACATTAAAGCCCGTTACGCAGCAGCCCCCTTTGTTGGTGGTCTGCTGCTAAAAGGCCACGGCCTTTATGCCTTTGGCGACAGCGCCGAGGAAGCCTGGCGCCATTTAGAGGGGCTGGAATTTTTGCTGCAATGCGAGTGGGAGTGGCGTAAATGATCAAAGCGGTAGTGATGGATGTGGAAGGGACCACAACCGATATTGCCTTTGTACACAAGGTGTTGTTCCCCTACGCCCGGGCGCGGATGGCCGATTATGTGCGCGGCCACCGTGGCGAGGCGCAAGTTGCCGAGGCCCTGGCGGCGGTAAGCGAAGAGGCAGGCCTGGCTGTTGATGACACCGAAGGTCAGATTGACGCCCTTATCCGCTGGATTGACCAAGACCGTAAAGTCACCCCCCTTAAGACCCTGCAAGGGCTGATTTGGCAGCACGGCTACAAAAATGGCGACTTTACCGGCCACGTCTACCCGGAGGTGCCGGCGGTGCTTAACGCCTGGCAAGAGCAAGGGCTGCGCCTGGCGGTGTATTCCTCCGGCTCGGTGGCGGCGCAAAAGCTGCTGTTTGGTTACTCTGATGCTGGCGATCTGCAAGGGCTGTTTGAGGCCAACTTCGATACCCGTATCGGCCATAAGCGCGAAGAGGCCAGCTACCACAATATCGCCAAGGCGCTGGGCCTGCCGGGTGAGGCCATCTTGTTCTTGTCTGATATCAAGGAAGAGTTGGCGGCAGCCAGAGCGGCCGGTTTTAAGGTCTGCCAACTGGTCAGACCCGGAACTGAGGCCGCAGAGGGTTATCCTCAGGCCCATCATTTCCAAGAGGTGACCCTATGACCACCCTGACCTTATGCAGCGAGAACGGTATTGAGCTGGGCAGCTGGAACGATCGCGCCGTTGTGGCCGAGAAGCTGTCTGCCGTTGGCATCGCCTACCAATACCTGCCCACCCGCAGCCTTGATGACCTTAGCCCCGATGCGGTAATGGCCAGCTATCAAGACGCTATCAACGACTGGCGCCAACAAGGCGGCTACCAGAGCGTGGACGTGGTCTCCATCCAGCCCGACAACCCCAATGCCGGCGAGCTTCGTAAAAAATTCCTCGACGAGCATATCCACGTGGAAGACGAGGTGCGCTTTTTTGCCGCCGGCAGCGGTATCTTCTACCTGCATCTTAATAACCACGTCTACGCGGTTACCTGCACCGAAGGGGATTTCATCTCGGTACCGGCCGGCACCAAACACTGGTTTGACATGGGCACCGAGCCCTATTTTGTGGCGGTCAGGCTCTTTACCAATCCCGATGGCTGGGTAGCCCAGCACACCGGCGACAAACTGGCCGAGAACTTTATCGACGCCGCATGAAAAAAGCCCCTTTCGGGGCTTTTTTATTGGCAGTAACTGACGGTGGCAATGGCCGATACCACCTTGGCGCGGCTGCCCTTGGGCAGCACGAATTCGGTGGGCCCCACTTCGCTGGCGCCGATGTTGTAGTTGTAGGTGTAACCCAGGCGGGTCCAGGGGAAGCCGTCGGCCCGATAAGCGGTGGCTACCTGCTCGGCGTACCAGGCCAGGTGGCTGGCCGGCACCTTGGCTGGGAAACCGGCGGTGCAGCGCAGCTTGCCGGTATCTGGGTCGGCGCAGGGCCTAAACAGCTCTGCCGATTTCACTTCCAAGGTGACAAACTGGCGCTGCTCACCCGCTACCTGGGGCAGCCCCAGCAAGGCCTGGGTTTGGCCAATCTTGTTTTGGTAGGCCTTGCAAAAGCGTTTTACGTCGCCGTCCAAGGTGACCCAGGTGTCGCCCCAATTGGTGGTGACATAACGGCCCCTTGGGAAGCTGTCGGGGTGCTTGGTCCAGGTCACTACCCTGATGGTGCCTTTGGCCGGCGTGGCCAGCGGCACATCTTCGCCGGGTTCTATCAGGGCCGCGTCTTCAAGGGCAGCCTGGTAACGGTCGGCAAGGGTGGGCTGTGGAGCGCTGGTGCTGGCGCAACCGGCCAGCAGCAGCAAGGGAAGGGCAAGCCAGAGTCCTTTGGTCATGATTCCTATCTCTTTTATTGCGAAAAAGCCTCGGGGTTGGTGATCAGCCCCCGGTCGGTGATCCAGCCGCTGATAAGGGTAGCAGGTGTCACGTCAAAACCCGGATTGTAAGTCGCCGTGCCGCTCGGGGCCAGTTGCTTGTTGCCAAGGCTCAGCAATTCGTCGGCCGGGCGGTCTTCAATGGGAATGGCCTCCGCGCCAGGGCAGGCCGGGTCAACGGTGGTCCAGGGGGCGGCAATGTAAAAGGGCACACCAAAATGCTTGGCCAGCACGGCCAGCATCAGGGTACCGACCTTGTTGGCGGTATCGCCGTTGGCGGCAATGCGGTCGGCACCAACCACCACCAAGTCAACCTTACCGGCGGCAAAGAGGCTGGCCGCGGCGCTGTCAGGTTGCAGTTTATGGGCAACCCCCGCTTCTTTTAGCTCATAGGCCGTCAGCCGCGAACCCTGGCCCAGGGGGCGGGTTTCATCGACCCACACAAAAGGGGCAAGGCCTGCTTCCTGGGCACGGGTGATAACCCCAAGGGCGGTGCCGCGCCCGGCGGTGGGCAGGCCACCGGTGTTGCAGTGGGTGAGCACCCGGCTGCCTTTTTTAAAGAGCGGCAGGCCGGCGTCACTGATGCGCTCACAAAGGGCCACGTCTTCGTCAAAAAGGGCAACGGCGGCAGCTTCGATGGTGGCGCTGTCCTTATCCAGCAGCGGGTTGAGCCTGTCCAAGAGGTTCATCAGGTTGACGGCGGTGGGGCGGCTTGCCCGCAGCTGGGCACTGATGGCCTTGAGGGTTTGGGCGTCCTTACCGGCTTTGGCCGCAACCGCCAGAAACAACACCGCAGCAATGCCAATCAAGGGCGCACCGCGAATGGCTAGGCTTTGAATAAGGGCCACAAGATGGTCGGCGTCTTTTACCTCAACCCAAAGGGTTTCGCTTGGCAGGGCGCGTTGGTCGAGGATGGCCAGGGTACCGTTTTGGTAGCGAAGGGCGGTGGCTTGTCGTTGGGTCATGGTCGGTCCGTGGCAAACAAAAGGGCCATTTTGCCATTGAATAAAAGAGAGGTGTAGACGTCTAAACGTTTTTACGTTTAAATCTCCGGGTGTTTATACCGATATACCGGAGTCGTGCCATGCCTTATCAGGCCTTTGACAGCCAAGCCGCTGTCGCTTTTGCCAAACAACGTGGACTCATCGCAGCGGATGCCGATGTCAGTTGCCGCGAGATAGGGGATGGCAATCTCAATCTGGTGTTTCACCTGCAAACGGCCGATGCCAGCTTTATCGTCAAACAGGCGCTGCCTTACGCTCGCTGCGTGGGCGAATCCTGGCCGCTGAGCCTGGAGCGGGCCCGTATCGAGGCCGAAGTACTCAAGGCCCATGGCAAAGTGGCCCCCCAGTGGGTGGTGAAGGTGCTGGATTTTGATCTCGAGCAGTACGCCATGGTCGAGGAGGATTTAAGCCACCTTGAACTGCTGCGAAAGCGCCTCATCAACGCCGAAAAGGTAGATAACATGGGGCAAAACCTGGCCGATTACCTGGCCGACAGCCTCTATGCCTACTCGGATTTCGAGCTCGACCCGAAACAAAAAAAGGCCCTGGTCAGCCAGTTTATCAACCCTGACCTGTGCCTTATTACCGAAGATTTGTTCTTTACCGACCCTTATCGCGAGCACGAGCGCAACGATATCTTCCCGGCCAGCCGCCAAAGCGCCGAGGCCCTTTGGCAAGACGACGAGCTGCTGGCCCGTGTTGCCGAGCTTAAGGCGCACTTTTTGTCCTGCCCGCAATCGCTTCTCCACGGCGACGTGCACTCGGGCTCGGTATTCTCCGGCCCCGGCGAGCTCAAGGTGATTGACGCCGAGTTTGGCTTTTTCGGCCCCATTGGCTTTGATGTGGGCTCGGTGATTGGCAACCTGCTGCTGGCCTGGTGTCGCCACCACACTTTGGGTAATGAAGCGTACGCCGCCTGGTTGGTTGAGCAGTGCCTGGTGTTCTGGCAGTGCTTTGAGAGCCGCTTTAGCACGCTGTTAAAGGGCAATAAGGATGTAGCTCTTGGCAGTGCCCGTTACCAGCGCCGTTTTGTGGCCAAGGTGCTGCAAGACACCCTGGGTTACGCCGGTACCGAGCTTATCCGCCGCACCCTGGGCTTGGCCCACGTGGCCGACATCACCAGCCTTGACGATGAGCTGCGCGCCAAGGCCGAGCAACAGGCGCTGAGCCTTGGCAAGGCGCTGGTACTGGCCAGCGATGAGGCCACCGGCATTGGCCTTCTTAGTGAGCTTTTAAAGAAGGCGCCGGTTAGCGCCGCTGCATGAAAAAGGCCGCATCAGCGGCCTTTTTCAATTGCCCAGCAGGTTCTGGGCCATCAGCATGCGGCGGGTCACCTCATGCTGGGGGTCGCTAAATACCACCTCTGTCGGCCCGCGCTCCACCACCTCACCGTGATGCATCACCAGCACCTGATCGGAGATGTGTTTAACGATACCCATGTTGTGGGACACGAACACGTAAGAGAGCTTGTGCTTTTTCTGCTCGTCGAGCATGAAGTTGAGAATTTGCCCGCGAAGCGACACGTCCAGCGCCGCCAAGGCTTCGTCGCACACCAGTATTTTGGGCCCGAGGATCAGCGCCCGGGCCAGGGCCACCCGCTGCTTTTGACCGCCGGAGATCATATGCGGGTAGTAGTCGGCGTGTTCGGCCAGCAAACCGGCCCGTACCAGGGTGGTTTCGATTTTGGCCTGGCGCTGGGCTGGGGTTAGGTCGGTATTGAGCTTAAGGGGTTCTTCCAGTTGCCGGCCTATGGTCACCCTGGGGTTAAGGGTGGTGGAGGGGTCTTGGAAGATCATGCGGATGGAGCGGCATGCCTGGGGCGAGTGCAGGGTTAACGGCTCGCCGCCCAGTTTGACCTCGCCGCTGCTGGCCTTCTCGGCCCCCACCAAGAGCTTGGCCACCGTGGTTTTACCCGAACCGGTTTCACCGACAATGGCCAGGGTCTGGCCCGCTTCTAAGGTAAAGGACAGGGGGGCGACGGCCATGATCCGGCTTTTTTTGAAAAAGCCGTCGCGGGTCGCGTAGGTCTTGGACAGCTCGTTTACTTCCAAAAGGGCCATGCTCAGTCCTCCATGTTAATGGGGTAGTGGCAGGCAAAACGGTGGCCCTTGAGGTCTTTGACCAGAGGTTTTTCCACGCATTTTCGCTGGGCCCTTGGGCAACGGGGCCCAAGCCGGCAGCCGATGGGCAGGTGCTGGAGCGGCGGAATGGAGCCCGGCAGGGTATGCAAGTGCGACTTGTGCTCCAGCCCTTCTTCAAAATGGGGGATGGAGCGCAGCAGCGCCTGGGTATAGGGGTGATGGGGCCGGGTCAAAATGCTCTGAGTGGGGCCCGCTTCCACGGTTTGCCCCGAGTACATCACGGTGATGGAGTGGCTCCATTTACTGATGGACTCAAGGTCGTGGGTAATGAGCAGCACCGACATGTTGCCCAGCTGATTGAGTTTCGCCAGCAGGCTGAAGATCCGCGCCTCGGTGGTGACTTCCATCTGCGCCGTGGGTTCGTCGGCGATGATGAGCTTGGGGCCGCTGGCAATGGCCATGGCGATCATCACCTTTTGGCACAGGCCCTCTGAAAGCTCATGGGGGTAACTGGCCAGCACCCTTTTGTGCATGGGTATGCCCACCCGGTGCAGCAGCGCCTTGGCTTCCTGGGCGCGCCAGCGATGGCGGCCATAGAGGTTCCAAAACGGCACCGGGCACTGGTGGTGGGGCAGGGCTTCAAAAAGGTGCTGGGCCACGGTCAGCATCGGGTCCAGGCAGCTCATGGGCTCTTGGAAGATAAAACCCAGCTCGCGGCCAATCAGCTCACGGCGGTCTTCCATGGGCAGATCGGAAAGCTCCACTCCCTTCCAGTGCATGCGATCGGCATGGACATGCCAGCTGTCACTTTGCAGGCCCAAAATGGCTTTGGCCACCAAAGACTTACCCGAGCCCGACTCGCCCACCAGGCCCTGGATCTCGCCTTCGTTGATCAGCAAGTTGACCTTCTCTACCGCCTGAACCCGCCCTTGGGGGGTATCGAGGGAAATGGTGAGGTTGCGGATATCCAACAGAGCGCTCATTTATTGCTCCATCCGGGCATTAAGGGCCTGGCGCAGGCCGTCGCCCACCAGGTTGATGGCGATAACGGTGGTAATGATGGCAACCCCCGGCAGGGTGATGGTCCAGGGAGCGAGGTAGGCCAAGTCGGTGGCGCCGGCCAGCATGGTGCCCCACTCAGACAGCGGCGCCTGGGCGCCCAGGTTCAAAAAGCCCAGGGCGCTGATGTCCAGCACCGCCGCCGACAGCCCAAGTGCGTATTGGTGGACGATGGCATCCCCCACGTTGGGGAGGATAACGTCCCACAACAGCCGAAACCGGCCTACGCCGTCCAGGCGCGCCGCGACCACGTATTCCTTTTCCATTTCCGAGGCCACGGCGTCGTGGGTAACCCGCACAAACTGCGGTACCAGCGCCAGCCACACGGCAATCAGCGCCGAGCCCAGTCCCGGGCCCTGAATGGCCACAAAGAAGATGGCCAGCAGCACCGAGGGGATAGACAGCAAGGTGTCGAGAAAATGGTGCAGTATCGAGCCCTGCAGGCCCTTCAGGGTGCCGGAAATGGCCCCCAGCACCACCCCCAGCACCGAGGCGGCGGTCACCACCAGCAGCGCCGAGCCGAAGGTCAGGCGGGCGCCGAACAGCAGCCGCGACAACAAGTCCCGGCCAAGGTCGTCGGTACCGACAAAGTAATCCACATGGCCGTTTTGGGCCCAAGAGGGCGGCACCAAAAGGGCGTCGGGGTGCTGGGCCTGAGGGTCAAAGGGCGCCAGCCAGGGGCCGAAAATGGCGGCCAGCAGCAAGGCGGCAATGATGTACAGGCCCACCATGGCCTGGGGGCTTTTACGAAACGCCCGCCAGGTATGCACCAGCGGCGACGGGATGCGCTCTTCGGCGTAAAGGTTAGGACTCTGCATGGAGGCGTTTTCGGTGTAAGGGGTCCATGGCGGTAAAGACGATGTCGTTCACCACGCTGACCAGGATAACAAAAGTGGAGATCATCAGCAGGCAGCCTTGGATGGCCGGGTAGTCCCGCGAATAAATGCTGTTGATAAGGTAGTTGCCCACCCCAGGCCAGTCGAAAATGCTCTCGGTGATAATGGCGCCGGAAATGAGCGCCGAGAATTGCAGGCCCAAAATACGCCCTACCGGCAACAAGGCATTATGCAGGCCGTGGCGGCGTACCACCCGCCACATGGAGCCGCCCCTGGCGCGGGCGGCGCGAATGTAGTTCTTTTTCAGCACGTCCCGAAGCGAAGTGCGGGTCAGGCGCGCCACCACTGCGGTGGGCACCGTGGCCAGCACCAGGGTCGGCATCACCAGGTGCTCTAGGGCGTCGCGCAAGGCTTCAAGGCGATAGGGCACCTTGGAGAGCCAAATGTCCACCAGCAAAAAGCCGGTCTTGGCGGGAATTTCATACAGAAGGCTGAGCCTTCCCGACACCGGCAACCAACCGAGTTTCAAGGAGAACAGCATCACCAGGATCAGCGCCCACCAGTAAATGGGAATGGAATAGCCGAACAGCGCCAGGCCCTGCACCGCGTAATCGGTACCGGATTTTCGGTACACGGCGGCAAAGGCGCCGGTCGGGATGCCAAACAGCAAGGCCAGCAACATGGCCGCCAAAATCAGCTCCAGGGTGGCCGGCAGGGTACGGGTCAGCGCCGCAAACACCGGCTCGCTGTTACTCAGCGAATAGCCCCAGTCGCCGGTGAAAATGCGCTCCAGGTAATAGCCAAACTGCACCACCAGGTTGTCATCAAGGTGGTAATGGGTACGCAGCGCCGCGATTTGCCCCGGCCCCAGGCCGTCGGTGTTGGCCAGATGGCTAAGGCCGCTACCCGGCCCCAGGTGGGTCAGGCTGAACGACACCACCGCCAACAGCAGGAAGGTGATGATAAAAAGGTTGAGGCGGCGAAGGGTGTAGTACAGCACTTATTGCACCCTCCGGGCCTTGGCAAAGCTGATGGCCCCAAAAGGATGCAGCTGCACGCCGTCGATGTTTTTGCGGCTGGCCAAAAAGCGCAGGCCGTGGGCGATGGGCACCACCGGCACCGCCTTGGCAATATACTGCTGGGCCTCCAGGTAGTAGGCCTTACGTTTATCCCGGTCCGGGGTAAGCAGGGCCTTGGCCAGGATGGCGTCAAAGTCCGGGTCGCACCAATTGGCCCTGTTGTTGCCGCTGGCCATGGCGGCGCAGCTTAGGGTGGGGGTAAAGAAGTTGTCCGGGTCGGTGTTGTCGGCTGACCAGCCAATCAGCACCGAGTCGTGCTCGCCACGGGCCAGGCGCCGGCGAAAGGTGTTCCAGTCGTAGGTGACGATGCGCACTTTAACGTTGATGGCGGCCAAATCCGACTGGATAAGCTCGGCCATCTTGCGGGCATTGGGGTTGTAGGAGCGCGATACCGGCATCGCCCACACATCGAGGTTAAAGCCGTTCTCCAGGCCCACGTCTTTTAACAGCTCCCGCGCCTTGGCCAGGTTTTGCTTGTTCTGGGGCAGATTGTCGTCATAGGCCCAGGAGCTTGGCGGCAGCAGCGAGTTGGCGGCAGAGCCAGTGCCGTAATAGACCGCCTGCATGATGGTGTTGTGGTCGATGGCCAGCGACAACGCCTGGCGCACTCTCGGGTCGTTAAGGGGCGGGCGCTCGGTGTTAAAGGCCCAGAAGCCAACGTTAAGGCCGGGCTCTGATTGCAACTTCAGCTCTTTGTGCTTTTGAATTTCGCCAATTTCCGAGGCCAGCGGCAAGCCCATCACGTCGCATTCGCCGGTCACCAGTTTGGCCAGGCGCCGCGAGCTTTTCTTGGTGATGTCGAAGATAAGCGGGTTTACCGCTACCTTGCCGTCCCAGTAGTCGGGGTTGGCCTTGAAGCGGATAAAGCTGTCTTTGCGGTAGCTTTCGAAAATAAAGGGGCCGGTGCCGATGGGCTCGTTGTCGATTTGCTCGGGGTGGTTTTCGGCCAGCAGGGTATTGGCGTATTCGGCCGAAAGAATAACGGCGTAATCGGTGGCAAGATTCGACAAAAACGAGGCGTTGGGCCGGTTAAGAACGAAGGTCACCTGGTAGTCGTTGTCGCGGATAATGCTGTGCAGCTGCATCCCCAGGCCCACGGCATCAAAGAAAGGGTAATCGCCCCCTGAAACGTTGTGATAAGGGTCGTTTTGGTCCCACTGGCGGCGGAAACTGAAAATCACATCGTCGGCATTAAAATCGCGGCTGGGGGTGAAATAAGGGGTGGTGTGAAAATGCACACCCTTTCTCAGCTCAAAGGTGTAACGCAGGCCATCGGGGCTCATCTGCCAGCTTTGGGCCAACCGGGGAATGACCTTACCGGTCTTGGGGTCGATATCGATGAGCTTGTCATACAACTGATTGGCGGTGGCATCGGCGGTGGTGCCGGAGGTGCCAAGCTGGGGATTAAAGGTTTCGGGGTTGCCCTCTGAGCAATAGATAAGGCCCTGTTGCACAAGGCTTTTATGATTGTCAGAGCAGCCACTGAGCAACAGGCCCAGCACGCCCAACACCAGGATACGGTTAGCCAGCATAACCCATGCCGTCAGTCGATGTTAAAGAACGGGAGGCGAACTCTACCACTGTTGACTGACTCCTTCCAAACCCTTGGCGTCCTTTACCTTTAATGTCATCTGTCAGCTCTCGTCTGCGCCCAGTAATTCGTACTTACGCAGTATGCCCCGCAATTGGTGGTAGGTCAGCCCCAGGGCGTCGGCGCTGCGTTTTTGGTTGTACTGGTTGGCCTTTAGCGCTTCGGTGAGCACCTGCACCTCAAACTCCTGAGTGAGGGTTTTAAAATCCAGCGGAAAACTCAGCGCCGCCCCATGGCTGGCGCCCTGGCTTTGGGGGGCAGAAGGAGAGGCGGCCTGCACGGCTCTGTCCTGGGTGCGCACCTGGTGCTTTGGCCGCCAGGGCGACTCGAAGGGGTCGAGGATGATTTGGTGTACCGGCAAATCCGGGTTGTTGTGGCGATAGACCGAGCGCTCCACCACGTTTTTAAGCTCCCGGATATTGCCGGGCCAGTGGTGATCAAGGAGCAGCTGCTGGGCTTTTTTGGTAAAGCCAGAGAACAGCGGCTGATCCAATTGGCGGGCCATGTTGATGGCAAAGTGCTCGGCCAGCACCATGATGTCTTCGCGGCGTTCGCGAAGGGGCGGCAGGGTTATTACGTCAAAGGCCAAGCGGTCTAAAAGGTCGGCCCGAAAGGCGCCGCGCTCGGCCAGGGTGGGTAAATCTTCGTTGGTGGCGCACACCAGGCGCACGTCGGATTTTAAGGTTTGGCTGCCGCCAACCCGCTCGTACTCACCGTATTCGATGACCCGCAGCAGTTTTTCCTGAATAAGCCCGGAGGTATTGGCCAGTTCGTCCAGAAACAAGGTGCCGCCGTCGGCCCGTTCAAAGCGGCCGCTGTGGCGTTTGGCGGCGCCGGTAAAGGCCCCTTGCTCGTACCCGAACAATTCGGATTCCAGCAGGTTTTCATTGAGGGCGGCGCAGTTGAGCTTGAGGTAGCTCTGGTCCCAACGGCTCGACAAAAAGTGCAAACGCTCGGCAATGAGTTCCTTACCGGTACCCCTTTCCCCTATGATGAGCACCGGCTTATTGAGGGGGGCGGCCCTGGAGACCTGCTCTATTACCTCAAGGAAGCTATTGGCCTGACCGAGCAGGTTGTCGTGTTTTCTGGATGCCATGAGTGGTGATTTTCGCCAAATAGTGGTTGAACCTATGATAAGCCAATTTAGTTAACAGTATTCAAACATAATTTTCTATTAAAATTCAGTGTGTTATATTTTTTGCCAAAGTGGCACGCTTTTCGGATAAGGGAAAACAAGGAACTCCCTTAGATCAGACGAGGAACATGATATGGGTATTTTCTCTCGCTTCACTGACATCGTGAATGCCAACCTGAATGCCTTGTTGGACAAGGCCGAAGACCCCGAAAAAATGGTGCGCCTGATCATTCAGGAAATGGAAGACACCCTGGTGGAGGTCCGCTCCCTGTCTGCCAAGGCCCTGGCCGAGCGCAAGGATCTGGAGCGTCGCATCGCCAAGCTGGCTGAAAAGGCCCACGACTGGCAAGCCAAGGCCGAACTGGCCCTGACCAAAGACCGTGAAGATTTGGCCAAAGGCGCGCTGATTGAAAAAAGCCGCGCTGAAGAGGCCATGACCACCCTGCAGGCCGAGCTGGTGCACGTGGAAGAGTCCATCGCCAAACTCAGCGAGGAAGTGGCACAGATCAACGAAAAGCTGACCGACGCCCGGGCCCGTCAAAAGAGCATTATCCTGCGCAAGCAGTCCGCTCAGACCCGCCTGGATGTGCGCAAGCGCTTCGACGGCTCAAAGGTGGAAGACACCATGGCCAAGTTCGACCAATACGAGCGCCGTATTGACGATATCGAAGCCCAGGTCGAAGCTTATGATTTAGGTAAAGGTAAATCCCTGGACGCCGAGTTTGCCGCCCTGGCCGCCGATGAAAAGGTCAACCAGGAACTGGACGCCCTCAAGGCCAAGATGGCCAAAAAGAAATAACACAGGAGTAAATGATGGAGGACGTGCTGCAATTGATTATCGCGCCATTGATCGTGTTCATGGTGATAGTGGCGCCCATCTGGCTCGTCCTGCACTATCGCAGCAAACGGCAGGTAGGGCAGGGCTTGAGTGAAACCGAAAGGGCACAACTGGTCGCATTGTCCCAGACCGCCGAGAAAATGGCCGAGCGTATCGCCACCCTCGAACGGCTGTTGGACGAAGAAAGCCCCCAGTGGCGTAACAAGGCGTAAGGAGCATCTGATGAACAGTTCACGAGGCACCCTGTACCGTTACCCCGAAGAAGGCAAAGTGGCCGGCGTCTGCGCCGGCATCGCCCACCACTTCAACCTCGAACCCTGGCTGGTGCGGGTGTTGGTGGTAGCCGGGGCGATACTGTCAGGCTCGTTCTTCATCGTTGGCTACGTGGCCCTGTGGTTTATCCTCGATAAGGCCCCGGCCAGCGCTTCCAGCGCCGAGAAGTCGGTACAACTGAAAAGCCAGATTTGGCAGGCCGGAGAGCCGCCCCGCCAGGCCATGAGAGACCTGAACGAACAGTTCTCCCGCCTTGAAAAAAGGCTCAGAAGCCTGGAAGGTCATGTCACCTCGACGGAGTTCCAGCTCAACCGGCAGATAAGCCGCTTGTAAGGTAATGAGGCGCCCACCGGCGCCTTCTTGTTATTGGGGAAAGGGATGCAAGGCAGCACATTGTTTAAAAACCTCGCCAGAACCGCCACCGACACCCTCAAAAGGGGCCTGGATCAGCAGGTCAGGCTGGCGGTAACGGGCCTCTCCCAGGCCGGTAAAACCGCCTTTATTACTTCCCTTACCGACCAGCTGCTGCACGGCAGCCCTCGCCACCTGCCGTTTTTCCCGGTGCAGGCCGAAGGGCGCTTTCTGGGGGCAAGGGAAATGCCCCAGCCCCATCCCCTGGTGCCCCGGTTTCGCTACCGCGATAACCTCGCCACCTTGCAGGCCGAGCCGCCGCGCTGGGCGCCATCCTCCCACGGCATCAGCGAACTGCGCCTGCACCTTAAATACAAGCCAGATAGTGGCCTTCGCAGCTTTTTAGGTGAGCCGGTCACCTTGGTGCTCGATATTGTCGACTACCCCGGCGAGTGGCTACTGGACCTTGCCATGCTCGAGCAAAGCTACGGCCAGTGGAGCGCCCAGCAGCAACAGCTCCTTGGCCAAAAGCCAAGGGCCGACCTTGCCGCCAGTTGGTGCCAGGATGCCCGCGCGTATTGCGAGCAAGGGGAGCAAGACGAGCTGAAAACCGAGCAACTGGCAGAGCGTTACGCGGCGCTTTTGCAAGATTTTCGCGAAAGCCTGGGCCTTTATTTCCTGCAGCCGGGGCGCTTTTTGCTGCCAGGCGAGCTAAAAGGCGCCCCGGTGCTGGGCTTTTTCCCCTGGCAAGGGGAGGCCGGTAGCGACTCGGCGCTGTACCGGCAGCTTGAAAAGGTCTTTGAGCAATACAAAAGCGAGGTGGTCAAACGCTTTTACCGCGACCACTTTGCCAGCATGGACCGCCAAGTGGTGCTGATTGACACCCTGGCCGCCCTTAACCACTCACGGGCGGCGTTTTTAGACTTGCAACTGGCCCTGACCGAGGTGCTGAAAAGCTTTCAGTATGGCCAAAGCGGCTTGCTGTCACGGCTCTTTTCGCCCCGCATCGACAAGGTGCTGTTTGCCGCCACCCAGGCCGACCGCTTAACGCCCGATCAACGCCCGGCGCTTTCCAGCCTGCTCTCGGAGCTGATAAACCCGGCCCTTGAGCCCATTCGTTTTGCCGGTATCGACGTTGGTGTTGAGACCCTGGCGGCCATTTGCGCCACCCAGGCCGGCAGTGGCCAGCTGGACGGCGAGACCCTGCCTTGCCTGCGCGGCCGCCTGGCCGATAACCGCCAGGTCACGCTCTTTCCCGGCGATATTCCGGCCAGCCTGCCACCGTCCGATTTTTGGGAAAGCCAGGGCTTTGCCTTTCCGTCCTTCGCGCCGCCCTTGGGGCTCACCTCGCCGCTGCCGCACCTTCGCATGGATAAAGCCCTGGCCTTTGTTTTGGGAGACAAGCTCAAATGACCTTAAGACCGAGCCGCCTGATTGACGATGCTCCAAAGGGCCCGGTGCTTCGCGAGGCGGCAGAGCTCACCGGCGACGATTTCGTGCCGGACCAAGACGGCGCTGTGGAGCAGCAACTGACCCAGGCCCTCAGCACCAAGCGCCGCCCCTGGCTTGCCTGGGGCTTGGTGTTTTTACTGCTAGGCGCCCTTGGCCAAACTGGGCTTTGGCTCTATGAGCTGTGGCAAAGGGTGCCGGTGCTGGCACTCCTTTTTACCCTGGCAACGGCGCTCCTTGGCGCTGGCGCCCTGCGGGCACTTTTTCGTGAATGGCGGGCGCTTAGGCGCTTAAAACGCCTGGAGCGAGACAGCGCCCGGGCTGCCAATGCCGCTACCGGCGATGACGCCCTCACCGTACTTGAGCACAGCATGAAGATGCGGGGCCTTAACCAAAGCACCGCCATGGAGCAGTTTTTAAGTGAAGTGGGCAGTCACGACAGCGGCGAGGAAGTGCAGGGGCGCTTTCGCCAGCGGGTGCTGACCGAGCTTGACGACAAAGCCCAGCTGCTGGTGCGCCGCTACGCCCTTGAGGCCACGGTCATGGTGGCGGTGAGCCCCTTGGCTCTGACCGACATGGCCATTATCGCCTGGCGCAACCTGCGCCTTATCCGCGAGGTGGCCAAGGTGTACGGCCTGCCCCTTGGCTATTGGAGCCGGGTGCGGCTGGTGCGCCAGGTGTTTATCAACCTGCTTTACGCCGGCGCCTCCGAGCTGGTGATGGATATCGGCATGAGCACGGTCGGCGCCGATTTACTGGGCAAGCTCTCGGGCCGCGCCGCCCAAGGGCTGGGGGCCGGGCTATTAACGGCGCGCCTTGGCTGGCAGGCCATGCGCCTTAGCCGCCCGCTGCCGATGGATGAGACCGAAAACAAGCGCCTTGGCAAAGCCCGGGCCCGGCTGCTGGTGGACATGGGCAAAGATCTGATGAAGCTGCCCGGCATGATGCTGAGCCGCAAAAAGACCTCGGTGATGGTGGAAGACGAGTAAAAACCAAGGGCGCCGTCGGCGCCCTTGGTTTTAGCTATCGGCCCAGCGGCGGATAAGGTTGTGGTAGATGCCGGTCAGTTCGGTCACTTCGCCGTGCTGCTCGCCGGCCAGGCGCTGAATGCTGTTGTCCAACTGGTACAGCAACCGGCGCTGGCCTTCGTCGCGGACCATGCTTTGCAGCCACATAAAGGCGCTGGTGCGGGCGCCTCGGGTAACAGGTTCCACCCGGTGCAAGCTGGTGGAGGGGTAGAGCACCAGGGAGCCGGCTGCCAGTTTGACGCTGTGGCTGCCGTAGGTGTCTTCCACCACCAGCTCGCCACCGTCGTACTGGTCTGGCTCGGTCAGGAACAAGGTGGCGGAGAGATCGGTGCGCACCATGCCGTCCGGGGTGTGGCGAATGGCGTTGTCGATATGGTTGCCGAAGGTCTGGCCGGCCTGGTAGCGGTTAAAAAGCGGCGGGTAGAATTTTAACGGCAGCGCGGCCGAGATAAAGCGGGCGTCGCTCAGCAATCTCTCAACAATGGCCTGGCCCACTTCGTTGGCGCTGGCGTCGTCTCGGGGCAGTTGCTGGTTGCGTTTTTGGCTGGCGGCCAGGGGGCCTGAGGTCTGGTTGCCGTCAATCCATTCAAGGCCGTCGATAATGGCTCGGCACTGGGCCACTTCTTCTTTACTGAGCACGTTGTCGATTGCGAGCAGCATGATGTCTCCTTACAGGAAAACACCGCCGGATGGCGGTGTTTTTTGGTCAGTGTGCCTGGCTTAGAAGCTAAAGTCAGCGCTCAGGCTCGCAAAGCGGCCCGGGGCCACAGTCGCAAAGTGCGCGGCATAGGCTTTGTCGAAGTAACGCTCGTCGGTGAGGTTCTGCACGTTAAGGCGCAGGGTCACCCAGTTGTTCACTTCATAGCTTGCCATGGCATCAAAGCGCCAGTAGGAGGGCACATACAGGGTGTTGGCGGTGTTGCCGTACACCTTGGACATGTAATAGGCGCCGCCGCCCACTTTGAACGCTTCGGTGATGGCGTAGTTGGTGAACAGGCTCAGGCTCTGCTTGGCGGTGTTGGGGAAGCGGTTACCGTTGTAGTCGCTGTTGATGCCGTTGCTTTCCAGCTCGCTGTCCAGGTAGGTGTAGCCACCAAAGGCCTGCCAGTTTTCGGTAATTTTGCCGGAAATTCCCAGCTCGATCCCCTGCACCTTCTGTTTGCCTACGTTCTCTTGCGGCGCGCCGCGGCCAGCTTCGGTCGAGACACGGGCGTTGTCCTTGTTGATTTTGAACACAGCCGCGGTCAAAGACAGGCGCTCGCCCATCAGATCCCACTTGGTGCCCAGCTCCAGGCTGTCAGTGTCTTCCGGCTTGAGGTCGTCATTGCTGGTGGAAAGGCGGTCGGCGCCGTCACCGTTGGAAGTGCCAGGAGGGTTGGAAGAGGTACCCCAGGAGATGTAAACGCTGCCGTTACTGGCTGGCTTGTACACCAGGCCCAGTTGGTAGTTCAGGAAGTCGTCGCTGTTGGAGAGGCTGGCGGTGGCGCTGTCGCTTTGGGTGTCGTAATCGTCCCAGCGCAGGCCAAGGCTCAGCAGCCAGGCGTCGTTAAATTCGGTGGTGTTAAAGCCGTACACCGAGCGGGTGGTGGTTTTGGTCAGGGTTGGGGTGTTACGGCGCTCAATGCTGCCCACCCAGGGGTCGTTGGGGTTGGGGTTAACCAGCGGCGTACAGAAGTAGCCTTCGAGCATGCCGGCGTCACTGCAATTGGTGGACATGGAGCCGCTTGGCAAGGTAACGCCGGTGGTGACGTTGTAGCCGTCAGCGTCGGTTTTCTCGTGCGAAAGCTCGATGCCGGTGGCAAAGCGGTTGGTGATACCGGCCAGTTGGTAAGAGCCGGAAAGGTCAAACTGGGTGGCCAGGTTATCGGTGACCGAGTAGCGGGATTTTACGCCGCGATACACGTAACCGTTGGCCACGTTGCCTTTGGAGTCGTCCGGGTTGGTGACCACATAATCGTTGGTGGAGCGGCCATAGACGGTGGTGTTGGTAAAGAGCAGGTTCGGGGTAAGGTCGTGCTCAATCTTGATAAGGCCACTGTCGACCTCGTTACGGCGAAAATCGCGGTCTTTGAGGCCGTAGAAGCTGTCTTTATCCACGTCAGCCGGCTTGCCGGTGGCCTGATCGTAAGGAATGCCGTAGTCGGGCATGTCGTGGCTTTCAAAGTGGTAATAGGCCAGCTTGGCGCGGGTGCGGGTGGTGAGCCCCAGGGCGATGGAAGGAGCGATACCCCAGCGGTCACCGTCAACGCCATTACGGCCAGGCATGTCGGCGTCGTGGCTCATCAGGTTCAGGCGCACCGCCGCTTCGTCTGAAATCACCTTGTTAACGTCCAGGGTGGCGCGCTTCATGTCGTCGGTGCCGGCGGTCAGGGTCAGGTGGTTAAAGTCCTGCATGCCCGGGGTTTTGGTGACGATGTTAATGGAGCCGCCCACGGCGCCGCGCCCGGCATAGGTGGAGCCCGGGCCTTTAAGCACTTCAACCTGCTCGATGTTGAACACTTCGCGGCTTTGGGAGCCCACGTCACGCAGGCCGTCGACAAAGGTGGAGGACTGGGCGTCGTAACCACGGATAAAGGGGCGGTCGCCGTAAGGGTTGCCACCTTCACCGCTACCCAGGGTAATGCCGGGGGTGGCGCGCAGGGTGTCGCTGAAGGTCAGGGCGCCCATGTCTTTGATAAGGTCGCTGCCGATGACGGTAACGGATTTCGCGGTATCGGACAGGGATTCGGTGAACTTGGACGATTGCACCCTGTTGATGTTGTACCCGTCTTGCTGGCCTTTTACCTCGATATGCTCGACCGGCTTGGTGGCCTCGTCGGCCATGGCCGGGGCGGCAACCACCGACATGCCAAGGGCAATGGAGGCAAGGGAACGGCTATTAAATTGCAGTTTGTTGTTGCAAGACTTGGTCATGCGAAACCCATCCGTGATTCTAAATGAAAATAATGTGCATTTACGGTGAAAGTGGGCGGATGATAATCAGGATTTAACATGCAATCAAGAATGTTTCTCATTAGTGATTCTTTGTTGCTGGTTTAAACAGCAATGCTAAGGTGGGCAAACGTTGCGTTTTTGCCAGCTTTCTTTGCTATTTCATTGGCTTGAGATGGTTGTGTATTTAATTGTTTACGGCTGTAAAGCCATCTGACCAGTGTCGGGGGCTTTTGCCGGCAAGGGGGGCTGCGTACTCTCGGGGAAGATTCAGAGATTGAAGTACGTTATGGCTAAAGGCACTAAATACACCTCGAAAATGCCCGACGCAGCGGGCGTTATCCACTACAGCGCCGAAGAAAACGCCGTGTGGCAGACCCTTATCACTCGCCAGATGGCCTGTGTACAAGGGCGCGCCTGCCAGGAGTACATCGACGGCCTGGCGCTTTTGGACCTTCCCACCGACCGTATTCCCCAGCTTGGAGAGATCAACGCCGTGCTGGGGCGCACCACCGGCTGGCAGGTGACTCAGGTTCCGGCCCTTATTCCTTTTGACGAGTTCTTCCGGTTGCTGGCCAACAAAGAGTTCCCGGTGGCCACCTTTATCCGCACCGAAGAAGAGCTCGACTACCTGCAAGAGCCCGATATCTTCCACGAGATTTTTGGCCACTGCCCCTTGCTGACCAACCCCGATTTTGCCCACTTTACCCATCTGTACGGGCAGCTTGGGCTTAAGGCCAGCAAAGAAGACAGGGTGTTTCTGGCCAGGCTTTACTGGTTTACCGTGGAGTTTGGCTTGGTCAATACCGAAGAGGGCCTTCGCATCTACGGCGGCGGCGTCCTCTCCTCGCCTGGGGAAACCCGCTACGCCCTGGAGTCGGACAAACCGCTGCGCCAACCGTTTAGCGCCTTGGATGCACTTCGCACCCCTTATCGCATCGACATCATGCAGCCGGTCTATTATGTGCTCGAGAACGTGCACCAACTGTTTGATATCGCCCAGCTCGATATCATGGCGCTGGTGAGCGAGGCCCGGCAACTGGGCCTGTTCGAGCCCCGTTTTGCCCCTAAAGAAAAGAAAGCCAGTTAAGGAGAGACAAGTGACGGCACTTGCCAACCAACAATGTGAGGCCTGCCAGGCCGGCGCGCCCAAAGTCAGCGATGACGAGCTAAAAACCCTGATGCGCGAAATTCCCGATTGGGCGCCCATGGCCCGCGACGGCGTGCTGCAACTGGAACGGGTCTACAAGTTCAAGAACTTCAAGCAGGCCTGGGCCTTTGCCAACAAGGTGGCGGAGCTTGCCGAAGAAGAGTTTCACCACCCGGGCATTTTGATGGAGTGGGGCAAGGTCACCGTTACCTGGTGGACCCACGCCATCGGCGGCCTGCACCGCAACGATTTCATCATGGCCGCCAAGACCGATCAGCTGCTCTAAGCCGGTTTTAAGGCCCTGAAAATGCCGCACTCAGTGCGGCATTTTCTTTATTACCCATAGCGTTATATTATCGCCGTCTTGGGAAAAGCCCTTTGTGAGCACCATGCGTCTGGAGATTTTTTGCGAAGACAGGCCGGGTATCGCCCGGGAGGTCCTCGACATCCTCGCCGAAAGGCACATCGATTTGCGCGGTATCGAAGTCGATCCGGTAGGCAAGATGTATCTGCATCTGCCGGACTTGAGCTTTGACGAACTCAAAACCCTGCTGCCGGCCATTCGCCGCATCAAGGGAGTTGAAGATGTGCGCACCACTGCCTTCATGCCCACCGAGCGTGACCACTACGAGCTGGCCACCTTGCTGCAAACCCTGCCAGACCCGGTGATTTCGGTCGACAACAAGGGCCGTATCCTCATCATCAACCCGGCGGCGGCGCGGCTGCTCAAAGGCGATGTTCAAGGGTTGCAGGGCCAGCAGTTATCCCTGTGGCTTGGCGGCTTCAACCTGCCGCGCTGGCTCGAAGAAGACGAGCCGGCGCCCATCAGCATGCTGGTAAAATTGGGCGGCCAGCGATTGTTGACCGATTTTCTGCCGGTGTGGGTCAGTGACGAGCTTGAGCGGCGCACTCTGGCGGGCGCCGTGGTCACCGCCAAGACTCCTCATCGCCTTACCACCCAGCTTAATCAGGCCCGGGAAGGCACCGCCTCTCTTGATGCCATCCTGGCCGAGTCGGCCCAGACCAAACGCCTTATTCGCCAAGCCAAAAAGCTGGCGCAGCTGGACGCGCCGTTACTTATCCAGGGCGAAACCGGCACCGGCAAAGAGCTGCTGGCCCGGGCTTGTCATGACAGCTCCTTGCGCCATCAAAAGCCGTTTTTGGCCCTTAACTGCGCCTCTTTGCCGGATAACGTCGCCGAGACCGAGCTATTCGGTTACGGCCCCAATGCCTTTTCCGGCGCCAATGCCACCGGCAAGCGCGGGGTGTTTGAAGTGGCGGACGGCGGCACGGTGTTTTTGGATGAGGTGGGGGATCTCGCGCCAGCCATCCAGGTGAAATTGCTGCGGCTTTTGCAAGACGGCACCTTCAGGCGGGTAGGGGATGAGGCGGAGCGCAAAGTTAATGTGCGCATTATCTGCTCGACCCAGCGCGACCTGGGCGCCCTTTGCCAAACCGGGCAGTTTCGCCAGGATTTGTACTATCGCCTTAACGTACTGAGCCTGACCCTGCCGCCGCTTCGGGAGCGCCCGGACGATATCCTGCCGCTGGCAGACTTGTTCCTCGACCGCCACTGCGCCGCCCTTGGCCGCGAAAAAGCGCAATTGTCGCAAGCCACCCAGAACCTCTTGGTCAACTACCCCTGGCCCGGCAACGTGCGCCAGTTGGAGAACAGCCTGCTAAGGGCCGTGTCTTTGCTGGACGGCGGCCAGATTGAGCCCAAACACCTTGAGCTGCCCAGCCAAACGCCGTCGGTAAGCCTGGGTGACGCGGCCCTGGAAGGCACCTTGGATGAGGTGATGAAGCGCTTTGAAAAAAGCCTGCTCGAACGCCTGTATCCGGCTTACCCCTCGTCGCGGCAACTGGCGAAAAAGTTGGGGGTGTCCCACACCGCCATTGCCAACAAGCTGCGCGATTACGCCATCAACAAGAAAAAGTAAGGCGGCCTCGGGCCGCCTTTTTTACAAGCCCAGCTCGCTAAGGCCAGGGTGGTCGTCCGGGCGACGGCCCTGGGGCCAGTGGAATTTGCGCTCGGCCTCGGTGATGGGCAGATCGTTGATGCTGGCGTGGCGGTTTACCATCAGGCCGTTGTCGTCAAATTCCCAGTTCTCATTGCCGTAAGAGCGGTACCAGTGGCCGCTGTCGTCCCGCCATTCGTAGGCGTAGCGCACCGCAATGCGGTGACTGTCAAAAGCCCAAAGCTCCTTTATCAGCCGATAGTCCAGTTCCTTGTGCCATTTGCGGCTTAAAAAGGCCTCGGCCTGGTCGCGGCCCACCACAAACTCGGCGCGGTTACGCCAGCGGGTATCCAGGCTATAGGCCTTGGCGACTTTGGCCGGGTCGCGGCTGTTCCAGCCGTCTTCGGCCAGGCGCACCTTCTCGATGGCGCTATCACGGGTAAAAGGCGGCAGGGGCGGGCGTATCTGTGACATAACAAACTCCTGGGTCGATAAAGCCGCATGGCGGCCAAGTAAGGATGTGCTGCCGGGAGCTACCCGGCAAAACTCAAAGCCCGTGGCGCATCAGCAGCAGCTCGGCAAGCTGCGCCGCGGCCTCGGCGCTGGCCGGGCGGGCAAAGATCAGGGCCTGGGTAATGGCGCCATCGATAAGCAGCAGCAGCTGATCGGCCATCACCGCTGGCTCTTTGGCGCCCAGCGCCTCACAGCGCTGCATCAGGCTCTGGTGCAACCGGCCTTTATGAAAGCGTGCCTCTTGGCGCACCGGATCGTCATGGTCCGCCACTTCGCCGGCGCCGTTGATAAAGGCGCAGCCGCAAAAATCTTCGCTGGCAAACCAGCCGGCCAATACCTCAAAAGCGCCAAGCAGTTGGGCTCTTGGGCCGTCATAGGCGGCAAGGCCGGCTTCAAACCAGGTCATCCATTTGTCGTCGCGGCGCCTAAGGGCGGCGGCAACCAAGGCGTCTTTGGTGCCGAAGTGCTTGTAGATGGTTTTTCGGGAAACCCCGCTTGCCTTAACGATGGCGTCCATCCCGGTTGCACTGATGCCGCCCCGGTAGATAAGGGTTTCGGTGGCGTCTAAAAGACGGTTTATCGGTTCTTGGGTGTCGATGTTTTGCATGTCTAGATGGTAGAACGATCGTTCTCTTCGGTGCAAGGGTTTATTTGTGTGGGTTCGGATTGAAATAAATAATTGATATTGCGATAACTGTTTTGTTTTAATTCAATACTACAATTCAGCTGTGTAACGCACAGGGAATTGCGAATTTGGCCAGTTATTGGCTTGTTGTTTCGTTAAACCCAGCCCGGAGTTCTTGGACAGATGAAGACGGTGGCTATCGTTGTATTCCCTGACTTTTTAATGCTCGACATGTCGGGCCCGGCTGAAACCTTCACGGTGGCGAACCGCTACCTGCCGGCCGATGAGCGCTACCGTATCGTGCTGGTCAGCACCGATGAGCTTGAAGTGCAGGCTTCCAACGGTATCAGGGTAAAGACCGATACCACCATCTTGGATACCACCGAACCCTTTGATTTCTTGCTGGTTGTTGGCGGCCCTGGCGCATACAGCGGCAGCCATCCCAATCTTTGTACCTGGCTTCGGGATATGGAAGGACGGGTAGGGCGCCTGGTGTCGGTCTGTACCGGCGCTTTTTTGATGGGCGAGGCCGGTTTGCTTGATGGCAGGAGGGTGACCACCCACTGGAGCTACACCGAGCGGCTGGCCCAGACCTACCCCAAGGCCAAAGTCGAACAAAACCAAATCTTCATCAATGACGAACAGGGGCTGGTGAGCAGTGGCGGTATTACCGCCGGTATTGACTTGGCTCTGTCGCTTATCGAGGCCGATCATGGCCGGCAAGTCGCCTTGCAGGTGGCCAAGGTGCTGCTGGTGGTGATGCGCCGCCAGGGCGGGCAGGTACAATTCAGCCCGCTCCATGCCGAGGCTAATACTGACGAATCCCCCATCGGCAAGGTACAGCGCTACGTGCTGGACAACCTCCATGAAGACTTCACCGTCGAGCGGCTGGCGGACCTAGCCGCCATGAGCCAGCGCCATTTTGCCCGCAGTTTTGCCCAGGAAGTCAAAATGACGCCCATGGAGTTTGTGCGGGCAGCCAGGGTGGACTCGGCTAGAAAAATGTTAGAAAACAGCGCGTTGCCGCTAAAAACCATCGCCTATCAAAGCGGCTTTGCCAATAGCCGCCAGATGCGTCAGCAATTTAATGACAAGCTGGGGGTTACCCCTGCCCAATATCGGCGCCAATTTGGTTAACTGGCCGTTAACTGACTTAGGATGGCCGTAATTGTCCTTTAATCGTCGTCACTTCTCAGCTGAGATCAGTAATCATTACCTGTGACCTTTAAAAAGGTTCAAGGATTGCCGCCCGTGGTTTCGGTGGCCAGGAAGCTGATTGCGTTAGATGACAATGCAAATTAAAACCCCAACTGACAACTTGGCGCTGCGTTTCGGGCCCTTTTTGTTCTATCCCGAGCAGCGCCTGCTGACCGAAGACGGCCGTGCCCTTAGCCTGGGGGGACGGGCGATGGATATGCTGCTGGTGCTGATTGAGCGCCGTGGCGAGACGGTCAGCAAAGAAGAGTTGATGAAGGCTGTTTGGCCCACCTCCGTGGTGGACGAGATAAGTGTCAGGGTCCATATCGCGGCGCTACGCCGGGCTCTGGGAGACAGCCACCGCAAAGAGCTCTATATCACCACCTTGCCGCAAAAAGGCTACCGTTTTAGCCGCGATGTCACCCTTGTCGCCGCTTCAGAGCCCCCAGCCGGGCCCCGCAGGTGCAACCTGCCAGCCCTGCTCAGTACCACCGAAGGCCGGGAAGTCGAGATAGACAAAGTGGCTAACTTGCTTACCCAACGCCGTTTGCTAACCATTACCGGCCCTGGCGGCATAGGTAAAACGACGGTGGCTATCCGGGCGGCGCAGCGCCTTAAAGACTTCTTCAGTGATGGCATTCATTTCCTCGATTTGGCCTGCCTTGACAGCAATGACGATCTCACCCAAAGCCTTTGCGAGCTATTGCGGGTGGAAAAAAGTGCCTTGCCGGGGTATTTGGCAAAGCAGCACATGCTGTTGGTGCTGGATAACTGCGAGCACTTGGTCAGCGAGTCAGCTTTACTGGCTGAATCCCTGCTGGGAAGCGCTGATAACCTCACCATCGTTGCCACCAGCCGAGAGCCCTTCAGAGCCGACGGCGAGAGCGTAATGCACTTGGGCCCACTGCCTTATCCGGTTGCCTCAGACGTTCTCACGGCGCAGGAAGCCCAAGGTTATGCGGCAGTGCGCTTGTTTGTCTGCCGCTGCCAATCCAGGCTGCCAGACTTTGTACTGAACGACGACAATGTTGCCGATATCTGCGCCATTTGTCGCCGTTTAGACGGCTTGCCGCTGGCGCTGGAGCTGGCGGCGGTACATATCGATGTGCTGGGGCTCAGAGGCATTGCCCTGCAACTGGAAGAGGGGGTTAAGGTCCTTAGCCAGGGTAAGCGCACGGCCATGAAGCGCCACCAAACCCTGCAAGCGGCCCTGGACTGGAGCTATGGCATGCTTGAAGCGTGCGAGCAGTCCTGCTTTCGCACCCTGTCTATCCTCAACGGCTCGTTTTCACTGGAGCAAGCGCTGGAGCTGCTCGATGTCCTGGATTGTGGCTCGCGCTCCCGGGCGAGGCTGCTGGAGGCGGTTACCCAACTGGTGACCAAGTCCTTGGTGGAGGTTGAACGCGGCAGCGAGGAGGTGCGTTACCGCCTGCTGGACACCACCCGCAGTTACGCCTTGGACAAGCTAAAACAGCGGGAGTTGGCCGAGAGCTAACTGGCTGATTTGTAATCATTATTTGAGGCCGGCCTTTGCTGGCCTTTTTTGTCTTTAATCCTGCCTTGTGTCCGTTAATCGCAGGCTTCTTTTAATATCAAAGGGTTAGATTCGCTTTGGGGCGTAGTGGCCGATTCTCGTTAACCACAAATAACGGTACTTAATCCATCGATGGGTCAAGCTCAAAAGTGTAGCAAGATGGTTTTTGAACTGAGCTGGAGTGGTGATGATTTTAACGGGCCGTTTTCGCCCCTTTAACTTTTCGAGTGCTTGCCGCGCCGGCTTTCTCTTTGTGTCTTCTGTGCTGCTGACACACCCCATACCCCATCGCCTCAGAAAAACCGCCGCGTTAAAGGCGGTCCTTCCCTGGTTGTATTTTACTTTTCCTGGTTAGCCAGGCGCGTTGAAGAGGAATGTTCGATGAATGCTGATGTAATTTTCAAAAATGGCCGCATCCATACCGTGGACAGGGAAAAACCCCAGGCCAGCGCTGTTGCCATCAAAGACGGGCGTTTCCTGGCAGTGGGCAATGACGCCGATGCCATGATGTTCTGCGGTAAGGAAACCGAAGTGGTGGACTTGCAAGGCCGAACCGTCGTTCCCGGCCTTAACGACTCGCACCTGCACCTTATTCGTGGTGGCCTCAATTACAACCTGGAGCTGCGCTGGGAGGGCGTGCCGTCCTTGAGCGACGCCTTGGCCATGCTCAAAGCCCAGGCCGACCGCACCCCGACCCCCCAATGGGTGCGGGTGGTGGGGGGCTGGAACGAGTTCCAGTTCGCCGAGCGCCGTATGCCCACCATTGACGAGCTGAACCGCGCCGCGCCCGACACTCCGGTGTTTGTACTGCACCTTTATGACCGGGCGCTATTGAACCGCGCCGCCCTTAAGGTGGTGGGGTATGACAAAAACACCCCCAACCCGCCGGGCGGTGAAATTGTCCGCGATGCCAGCGGCAACCCCACCGGCATGCTGATCGCCCGGCCCAACGCCATGATCCTCTACGCCACCCTGGCCATGGGGCCCAAGCTGCCGCTGGAATACCAGGTCAACTCCACCCGCCAGTTTATGCGCGAGCTAAACCGCCTTGGGGTGACCAGCGCCATCGACGCCGGCGGCGGTTTCCAAAACTACCCGGACGACTATCAGGTGATCCAGGAGCTGGCCGACGCTGACCAGCTCACTATCCGCATCGCCTACAACCTCTTTACCCAAAAGCCCAAGGAAGAGCTGGCGGATTTTCAAAGCTGGACCAAACAGGTCAAACCGGGGCAGGGCAGCGATTTCTTCCGCCACAATGGCGCCGGCGAGATGCTGGTGTTTTCCGCCGCCGACTTTGAAGACTTCCTCGAGCCAAGGCCGGACTTGGCCCCCAGCATGGAAGCAGAGCTTGAGCCCGTGGTGCGCCACCTAGTGGCCGAACGCTGGCCGTTTCGCCTGCACGCCACCTATGACGAGTCCATCTCGCGGATGCTGGATGTGTTCGAGAAGGTCAACCGTGACATTCCCTTCGACGGCTTGCCCTGGTTCTTCGACCACGCCGAAACCATCAGCCCCCAGAACATTGAGCGGGTTCGCGCCTTGGGCGGCGGCATTGCCATCCAAGACCGCATGGCCTTCCAGGGCGAATATTTTGTTGACCGCTACGGCCCTAAAGCCGCTGAACAAACGCCGCCCATCAAGCGAATGCTGGCCGAAGGGGTGCCGGTAGGCGCCGGTACCGACGCCACCCGGGTGTCCAGTTACAACCCTTGGACCTCCCTTTATTGGCTGGTGTCAGGCAAAACCGTGGGTGGCCTCAACCTCTACCCCGAAGGCTTGGACCGCGAACAAGCCCTGGCGCTCTTTACCCATGGCAGCGCCTGGTTCTCCTCCGAGCAAGGCAAGAAGGGCCAAATCAAGGTGGGGCAACTGGCCGATATGGTGGCGCTATCCAGCGATTACTTCCGTATCGACGAGGACGAAATCAAATGGCTTGAATCGGTACTGACCGTGGTGGGCGGCAAAGTGGTGTACGGCAGTGATGAGTTCACCAAGCTGTCGCCGCCGGTATTGCCGGTGCTGCCTGACTGGTCACCGGTGGCCATGGTGCCCGGTCACTGGCGCCCCAATCTTGCCGAGATCCAGGCCACCATGCACCAGTGCTGCGGCTCTTGCGCCGTACACGGCCATGACCACAACAAAGCGCGCTTCTCTGACGTACCGGTCAGCGATTACCAGGGATTCTGGGGCGCGTTAGGTTGCTCCTGCTTTGCTTTTTAATCTTGCCAAGGCCCTGTCACACAGGGCCTTTTTCTTAAACGAGGATTTGCGGTGAACGGTTATCTGCTTTTAGTGCGCGTCTTTATGAGCGCCGTGTTTTTATTCAGCGGTTTTGACAAGCTCTTTGATTGGGCTGAAGCCCTACGGGAAGTGGTGGGCTTTGGCCTGCCGATGCCGGCTTTTTTTGCCGCCGCCACCATCGTGGTGCAGCTGGGCGGTGGCTTGAGTGTATTGCTGGGCTTTTATACCCGCCTTGGCAGCTTGCTACTGATGGCCTTTACCGCCGCGGCGACACTGCTGGTGCATTGGCCTGTGGGCGCCCCCAACCCCACCATGGCGCTTACCACCAGCCTTGAGCACCTAGCCATTATTGGCGGTTTTGTGCTGCTGATGGTGACCGGCCCTGGAACCTTGGCGCTGGACGGCAAGCGCTGATGCTGCTGGTATCCCTGCTACTGACCGCCCAAACCCTATCGCCACCGGCGCTGACAAAGCTGCGCCAAGACGAGGATTGGTCGGCCTGGTGCGCCGATAAACCGCAGGGGTACCCCTATAAATGCCTCAGACCCATCGCCGACAGCCTATTGAGCCTGGGCGGTGAAGTGCGCTATCGCTATGAATTTACTGACGATCCTGTTTGGGGTGGCGATCCGCAGGACGATAACGGCGTTTTTATGCAGCGCTACGTGGGCTTTGCCGATTGGCACCTTGGCTCCCGTTGGCGTCTCTTTGGCCAAGTAACCAGCGCCATTGCCGACGGCAGGGCTGCCGGGCCTTCGATACCGGACCAAAATCGCCTGAGCGTGCAGCAATCCTTTGTGCAATATGCGGCGAAGGAATATAGCCTGACCCTTGGCCGCCAAGAGCTAAACCTTGGCTCGGGCCGGCTCTTGGATGTGCGAGAAGGCCCTAATGTCCGGCGCCGCTTTGACGCCGGCGTGGTGAACTGGCAGCTTGGCAACTGGCATTGGCAGGGCTTGGTGGCAAGGCCTTGGCGCTTTAAAATCGGTAATTTTGACGACCGGGTTGATCACAGCCAGGGGCTGTGGGGCTTTTACGGCACCACCCGCGCGCCACTATCCGGCAACCTTGACCTTTATTACCTTGGCTATCGCAACGAGCATGCCCGCTATGCCCAAGGACAAGGGGTTGAGCTTCGCCACACCCTCGGCACCCGGTTCTTTGGAGACCAGGGCCCCTGGTCCTGGAACTGGGAGTTTATCTACCAGTTTGGCCGCTTTGACGGTGGCGACATTCGTGCCTGGAGCCTGGCAAGCGATACCCGCTATCGCTTTAGCGCGCCACTTGCCCCCGAACTTGGCCTCTCTGCCAACGTTGCCAGCGGCGATAAAAACCCCAACGACAACAAGCTGGGGTCTTTTAATGCCCTGTTCCCACGAGGCAATTACTTTTCGGAAATGGCGCTCTTGGGGCCGCGCAATTTTTACAACCTGCACCCCTACTTGGGGCTGAACCTGACCCCGACCCTGGTGCTGACCACCGAGCTCGATTTCTTCTGGCGCCTTGAAAAGGGCGACGGCATCTATGGCCCTGCCGGCCAGCTGCTGCGCCCCGCTTATTCGCCTGGCTCGCGCTATGTGGGCACTGAGTTTGCCGCCAACTTCACCTGGACGCCCCTTCGCGGCCACCTGCTGACTGCCATTTACGGCCACTCTTTCCCTGGCCCCGCCCTTGGGGATGCCCAAGACGAAGACTTCCTCGAGCTGACCTGGCAGTACCGTTTTTAACCCCCTGTAGCGTTAAGTTGCCACCCTTGGAGGCTCCCCAGGGCCTGCTGGCTGGGCTTTTGACGGCTGTATTTCTAAGTTGACGCATTGCTGGTTGACGCGCACGTAAAGCGGGGTGTTCCCCCAGGCTGAGCGGCGCGTTATACCAAAGAAAAGGCAAAGACCTGAACTCAACGAGGAATGCAGCATGTCAGTCGATACCACCTACAACCCCCTTGGCACAGACGGCTTCGAGTTTGTCGAATACACCGCCGCCGACGCCGAAGGCATTGAGAAGCTCAAAGCCCTCTTTACCTCCCTTGGCTTTGCCGAAGTGGCCAAGCACAAGCACAAGGATGCCTGGCTGTATCGCCAGGGGGATATCAACTTCATCGTTAACGGCCAGCCCCACAGCCACGCCCTGGAATTTGCCAAAAAGCACGGCCCCTCGGTGTGCGCCATGGCGTTTCGGGTTGCTGACGCCAAAAAAGCCTTCGAGCATGCGGTCGCCAGCGGCGCCAAGCCCTATCCCAACCCGGTAGGGCCAATGGAGCTCAACATCCCGGCGGTTTACGGTATCGGCGAGTCCTTGCTGTTCTTTGTGGACATGTACGGCGAGAAAGACATCTACCGCATCGACTTTGATTTCTACGGTGACTACAAGGCGCGCATGGCCCGTGCCAATGCCGGCCTTTTCGAAGTGGACCACCTGACCCACAACGTGCACCAAGGCAACATGGCGGTGTGGGCTGATTTTTACGAGCGCATCGGTAATTTCCGCGAAATTCGCTACTTCGACATCGAAGGCAAGCTCACCGGTTTGGTGTCCAAGGCCATGACCGCCCCGTGCGGCAAAATTCGTATTCCCATCAACGAGTCATCCGACGACAAGTCGCAAATCGAAGAGTTTTTGCGCGAATACAACGGTGAAGGCATCCAGCATATCGCCCTGACCACCGACAACATCTACAAGACCGTGGCCGATCTGCAGGCCCGCGGCACCAAGTTCATGACCACCCCGGTAACCTACTACGAGCGGGTAAACGACCGGGTGCCCGGCCACGGCGAAGACTTGGCTCGCCTGCAGGAGCTCAACATCCTGATTGACGGCATGCCCAGCAAAGACGGCATCTTGCTGCAAATTTTCACCGAAACCGTGATTGGCCCAGTGTTCTTCGAAATCATTCAGCGCAAGGGCAACGAAGGCTTTGGCGAGGGCAACTTCAAGGCCCTGTTCGAGTCCATCGAAGAAGACCAAATTCGCCGCGGAGTGCTGAGCGATGCGTAAATGGGCGTCCATTCCTCACCGCGAGGGTATCCATTCCCGCCAGGCCCATGCGGACCTGCCCGAAGAGGGCCTCTATGAGCGGGAGATGGGCAAAGAGGGCTTTTTCGGCCCCACCGCCCATCTGCACCATCGCCATGCCCCCACCGGTTGGGTGAGCTGGGAGGGGCCGCTGCGGCCGCGGCTTTTTGATCTCAACCAGGTGAAGGGGGAGGGCAACTCCCCCTGGCATGCCGATTTAATTTTGCACAACGCCCATTGCCGTTACCGGCTGTGGCGCCCGAGCGGCAAGATGGAGCGCCTGGCCCGTAACGCAGACGGCGACGATCTGCTGTTTGTCCATGACGGCGAAGCCGAATTTTTCTGCGATTTTGGCCACCTGACGCTTCGTGACGGCGATTATCTGATGATCCCCCGTGGCACCATGTGGCGCCTCGAGCCCAAGGCCCCGATGACGGTGCTGATGATAGAAGCCACCAACGGCAGCTATCAGCTGCCCGACAAGGGCCTGGTGGGGCCGCAAGCCATCTTCGACCCGGCGGTGCTGGATGTGCCGGCCATGGACGAGGCCTTCAAGGCCCAGCAGGGCGAGGAAAGCTGGCAGCTGGAGGTGAAACGCCACAACCAGGTGAGCGTTATTACCTACCCGTTCAACCCCTTGGATGCCATCGGCTGGCATGGCGAGCTGTGCGTGCTGCGCCTTAACTGGCGCGATATCCGGCCGCTGATGAGCCACCGCTATCACCTGCCGCCAAGCGCTCACACCACTTTTGTGGCGCCGCGCTTTGTGGTCTGCACCTTTGTGCCACGGCCCATTGAGTCGGACCCCGGCGCTCTTAAAGTGCCGTTCTACCACTCCAATGACGACTATGACGAAGTGCTGTTCTACCACGCCGGGGATTTTTTCAGTCGCGACAACATCGAGCGCGGCATGATGACCTTCCACCCGGCCGGTTTTACCCACGGACCTCATCCCAAGGCCTTTAAAGCCGGCATGGAGTACAAGAAAAAGGCCACCGACGAAGTGGCGGTGATGCTCGATACCCGCGACGCCCTGGACGTAGGCGACGCCGCGTCGGTGACCGAGAACGCCAATTACGTGAACAGCTGGAAGGGAGAGGGCAAGTGAAGCTGGCAACAATCAAGGACGGCAGCCGCGACGGCTGCCTGGTGGTGGTCAACAAGGCCCTCAATAAAGCGGTGAAGGTGGCAGACATCGCCCCGACCCTGCAATACGCCCTGGATAACTGGCAAGCCCTGGCGCCGCGCCTAAGCGAGATGTACTTCGCCCTCAACCAGGGCGCGCTGGCCGGCGCTTTTGCCTTTGACGAAACCCAGTGCCACTCGCCGCTGCCGCGCGCCTACCAGTGGGCCGACGGCTCAGCCTATGTGAACCATGTGGAGCTGGTGCGAAAGGCCCGTGGCGCCGAGATGCCGGCAACCTTCTGGACCGATCCCTTGATGTACCAAGGGGGCTCTGACAGTTTTATCGGCCCCCGTGACGACATAGCCCTTGGCAGCGAAGACTGGGGCATCGATTTTGAAGCGGAAGTGGCGGTCATTACCGATGACGTGCCCATGGGCGTCAGCGCCGAGGACGCCGGCCAGCACATCAAGCTCATCATGCTGGTTAACGATGTGTCGCTGCGCGGCCTTATCCCCGGCGAGCTTGCCAAGGGTTTTGGCTTTTTCCAGTCCAAACCCTCCAGCAGCTTCTCGCCGGTGGCCATCACCCCCGACGAGCTGGGCGATGCCTGGCAGGGCGGCAAGGTGCAGCTGCCGCTGGTTAGCCACCTTAACGGCAAGCTCTTTGGCGAACCCGATTGCGGGGTCGATATGACCTTTAACTTCGACACCCTTGTGGCCCACGCCGCCAAAACCCGGCCGCTGGGCGCTGGCGCCATTGTTGGCTCCGGCACCATCTCCAACTACGACAGGTCCAAGGGGTCATCCTGCTTGGCCGAAGTGCGGATGCTCGAAACCCTGGAGTTTGGCGCGCCAAAAACCCCCTTTATGCGCTTTGGGGACCGGGTGCGTATCGAAATGCTGGACGCGCAGGGCCAGAGCCTTTTTGGCGCCATCGACCAGCAGGTGGTTAAGGGATGATTCTCTACGGTTACTGGCGGTCATCGGCCGCCTACCGGGTGCGGATCGCCATGGCCATCAAGGGCATTGATTGCGAGCAGCGCGCCGTGCATCTGGTTAAAGATGGCGGCGAGCAACATGGCCCGGGTTACCGGGCCTTAAACCCGGCCGAACTGGTGCCCACCCTGGTGGACGGTGAACTGGTGCTGAGCCAGTCCCTTGCCATCATGGAATACCTGGAAGAAACCCAGGGCGGCCCGGCACTGTTGCCGAGCGCCCCTGCCGAGCGGGCCCAGGTGCGGGCCTTTTGCCAGGACATTGCCTGCGACATCCACCCGGTCAACAACTTGCGGGTTCTGCAATACCTGCAAGGGGAGCTGGGGCTGAGCGACGGCCAAAAAGACGACTGGTATCGCCACTGGCTGGCCGTTGGTTTTAGGGCTCTAGAACAGCGCCTCGAGGCCAGCGCCGGGCGCTACGCTTTTGGCGATACCCTGACTCTGGCCGATTGCTGCCTGGTGCCTCAGGTGTATAACGCTCGCCGTTTCAAGGTGGACATGGCACCGTACCCGACCCTCAATGCCGTCTGTGCCCGGCTTGAGACCCTGGATGCCTTCATTGCCGCCGCCCCCGAGCATCAACTGGACGCTCATTGAAAAAAGTCGGCGCTATGCCGACTTTTTATGCACTTCTGCTTCCCCTTAATTTTTCTCCTGCTAACCTCTGAGTGGATCGCCGTCGGCAGGGAAAAACGATGACAATAAAGAACTTAACGCTAAGACAGCGCTTATTGGCCAGCCATATTGCGGTGGTGGTGATGGTGCTGGCGGTTTGCGCAGTTTTGATTGTCGCCCTGGGCCGGCCCGACAAAAGCACCTCGGCCATAGAGCACAAGGCCGAGCACCTTACCGAGCTGATTGAACAAGCCGCCAGGGTGGCCGAAGACAGCGCCCGTATCCTGGAGCTGGCCGACCTTGGCAGCCCTTCCTTTCGAAGCGGCTTGGTCAAACAGAACGTGGGCAGCCATCAAATGGTGTTTGGCTCAGCCCTGGCCTTTTTACCGGAATTTCAGCCCCCCGGCCCCATCAAGGCACCCTACGCCTATCGCAGCGGCAACAAGATATTGCTGACCGATCTTCGTGAAGCCTACGACTTCACCCTCGGCTCCCAATGGTTTATCGAGCCGGTCAGGGTGCGCCAGCCAAGATGGTCGGCCCCGTATTTTGACGACGGCGGCGGCAACATCTGGATGATCACCTATTCGGTGCCCATTTTCCGAGGCGAAACGGTGCTGGGGGTGATGACCATCGATATCGCTATCGACGAGCTGGCGGCGGCCAATGGCGACGGTAAAACCGAGCTGCTGGGCCCCAAGGGCCAACCCCTTAACCAGCTCAATGAAGAGTTAAGTGGCCCGGCGCTGCCTATTGGCCACACAGGTATTTCCATGCGTTGGCAAGGGCAAGAAGAGCAGCGCAATCTTTGGGCCTATCTGGCCAGCCTGCTGGTGTGCCTGGGCTTGGCGCTGCTGGCGATGCGGCTGTTAATCCGCTTTCATACCAAGCCGCTTTACTCCCTGGCCTGGGGCTTTCGCCAGCTGCAACAAGGCAAACCCACCCAGCCCCTGGTGCCAGGTGGCGCCCCTGAGCTAAAAGAGTTGGCGGTGAGCTTTAACCGCCTGCAGGGGGGCGCTCAAATATCCGATAAAGCCACCATTGCCAGCGCCTTTATCGAGCATCTCCCCGGGGTGGCCTACCGCGCTGATGGTAGCGGGCAGATCCAGTTTATTAACCCTTATATCTTTGATTTAACAGGCTTTGGTGAAGACGAGTTCCTTAAGGGTGAGCGCTTGTTGCTGTCCCTTGTGCACGGCGACGATCGGGCTCGGGTCCAAGAAACTATCGATGAGGCCATCAAGCGCCGGGTGCCTTATGCCGTTGAATATCGCCTTGAGCACCGCCTTGGCTCCCAGCGCTGGGTATCGGAGCGGGGCGACCCGGTGATAGGCGACGATGGCCAACTGCTGGGATGGGACGGCGCCATCTTCGATATTGCCGACAAACAATCGGCGCGCGAGCGTCTGGAGCGGCGCGAGCAGCTATTAACCGCCATCTTCAAGGAAGTGCCCACCGGCCTTGCCATGGTCAGCGAAGACGGCAAGGTGGTTGAGTCCAACCCGGCCTTGGCCGAGCTGCTGGGCCTTTCCGGCAGCCAACTCAAAGGGGCTTTGGTTAGCGCCTTTTTCCGCCCCAAAGACATGCACTTTATCCGCGGCCAGTTGGAGCAACTGCAAAAAGGGGAAGGGGACTTTACCTGGGAAGGCGAGCTTATCAGCGCCCAGGGCAAGGGCCGCTGGGTGCAGCTTGCCTGGCGTAGCCTGAGCCTAGGCCGCAGCGTGCTGGTGGTGACCGACATGGACACCCGGCGCGCCATGGAGAAGCAAATTCAAGAGGCCAAAGAAGAGGCCGACCATGCCTCCAAGGCCAAAAGCGATTTCCTGGCCAATATGAGCCACGAGATTCGCACCCCCATGAACGCCATCCTCGGCTTTGCACAATTGGCCCAAGAGCAAGAAGGGGCCAGCCCCTACCTGGGGAAAATTCAGCAGGCCTCGAAAACCCTGCTGCGGATCCTCAACGACATCCTGGATTTCTCCAAGATTGAAGCGGGCAAGATGTCTGTTGAGAATGTTGAGTTCCGCCTGGACGACACCCTGGCCAACCTGCGGGACATCTTTGCCGATACTGCCGCCCAAAAGCATATCGAGCTGGTGCTGAATCTGATGCCAGATTGCCCCAATCAGCTCAAGGGCGATCCCCATCGGCTGACCCAGATCCTGATGAATCTGGTGTCCAACGCCCTTAAGTTCACCGAAAAGGGGGAAATCGTCATAGGGGTGCAGCAAAGCAAGCCCGGTTGGCTGCAATTTAGCGTGCGCGACACCGGTATCGGCATGACCCCGGATCAGATAAGCAAACTCTTTGGCGCCTTTAGCCAGGCCGACAGCTCCACCACCCGCCGCTACGGCGGCACCGGGCTGGGGCTCGCCATCTGCCAGCGGCTTTGCCAGCTGATGGGCGGCGAGATAGAAGTGCGCTCCGAGTTTGGCCGCGGCACGCTCTTTAGCTTCTCCCTGCCCTTGGTACCCGAAGGCAGCCAGAGCGACTTGACCCAGGTGGCGGCCTTGCAGGGCTGCCAGGCCCTGGTGGTGGACGACAACGAAACCCAGTTGGCGGTGCTCGAAGGGCTGCTGAGCGCTTATGGTTTTGTGGTGCGCAGCGCCCTTGATGGCCGCAGTGCCTTGCAGATGATGAGCCAGTCTATGCCGCAGCTACTGCTGGTGGACTGGCAAATGCCGGGCATGGATGGCATCGAGCTTATCGAGACGGTTAAAACCCTGCCCAGTCAGCCCAAAGGCATATTGATGGTGTCGGCCTTTACCGACGATGCCTTGGTGCAGAAGGCCACGCCCCTTGGGGTCAAGGAAGTGCTGCTCAAACCGGTCAGCCCCTCCACCTTGTTTGATGCGGTTTGCGAGGCCCTTGGCGAAGGCACCGGCCGCTTGCCGGTGCGCCGGGCCCTGGACGGCAACAGCCTGCGCTACCCGGCCCTGGCCGGTAAAAAGGTGCTGCTGGTGGACGATAACGATCTCAACCGGGAAGTGGCCCAGAGCTTCCTGACCAAGGCAGGCATTCAGGTGCTGGTGGCCAAAGATGGCCAGGACGCCCTGGACCGCCTGACCAACCGCGACGTTGACCTGGTGCTGATGGATTGCCAGATGCCAATAATGGACGGCTTCGAGGCCACCCGCCGGCTGCGCCAATCGCCCAAGTGGCAAGACTTGCCGGTGATTGCCATGACCGCCAACGTGATGGACAGCGACAAGAACCTCTGCCTGGCAGCGGGCATGAACGACCATATCGGTAAACCGCTGGACGTGCCGGTGATGTTTGAGGTGATCGCCCGCTGGCTGGGGGTGGAGGCCGAAGTGGAGGCGCCCGCCACGCCGGATGCCGCGCCCGACTGGCCGCAGCACCCACAGCTAAATGTCAGTGAGGGGCTAAGGCGGGTGATGAACGATGCCGGGCTTTACACCAAAGTGCTGAGCCGCTTTGCTGGCCAGGCGCCCACTATGCTGACCCCAACCGACCCACAGAGCGACCTTCGCCAGCTCCACACCCTCAAGGGCTTGCTGGGCAGTCTTGGTGCCAACGCCCTGGCCGAAACGGCGCGTCAGCTTGAAGGCCGCGCCAGAGGCGGCGAACCCACGGCGCCGCTACTGGCCAGCCTTAATGAAGAGATGGCGGGGCTGCTGGCCGCCATTGACGCTTGGCTGCCCGAGGCGCCGCCGCAATCTGTGCTGGTCGCCCTTGAGGACGATATCAAAGCGCGCCTTGGCGCTTTGCGCCCGGCCCTGCAAGCGGCCGATGCCAGCGCTCTTGACCAGTTGGAGCAGCTCTTGGCCGAGCAGCCCGAGCTGGGGGCTACCCTTAATGAACTGCGCGCAAGGCTTGAACGCTTTGACTTTGACCTGGCGCTGGCCGAACTGGATACCTTGCTGGAGGAGGCATGAAAGAAGCCACGTTGTTGCTGGTGGACGATGTGCCGGAGAACCTGCATATCCTTCGCGAGTCGCTAAAGGATCTGTACCACATCAAGGTGGCGACCCAGGGCACCAAGGCCCTGGCGTTGGCCAAGGCAGAGCCGAGGCCCGACCTTATCCTGTTGGACATCATGATGCCGGACATGGACGGTATCGCCGTTTGCCAGGCCCTCAAGGCCGATCCCTTGACCCACAGGGTGCCGGTTATTTTCGTTACCGCCATGGGCGAGGTGGAAGACGAGGCCAGGGGGCTCTCGGTCGGGGCGGTTGATTACATCACCAAACCCATCAGCCCGGCCATAGTACGGGCCAGGGTGGCCACCCACCTGCGGCTTTATCAGCAGGAGAAAAACCTCGAAGCCCTGGTGCGAGAGCGTACCCGCGAACTGGAAGAAACCCGCGAAGCGATCATCGTGCGCCTGGGGCGAGCGGCGGAGTACAAAGACAACGAAACCGGCATGCACGTGCAGCGCATGAGCCATTACGCCTATGAGCTGGCGCGGGTGCTGGGCATGCCAGAAGACTGGGCAGTGCTGCTGCGTATGGCCGCGCCCATGCATGATGTGGGCAAGATTGGTATCCCCGATGCCATCTTGCAAAAGCCGGGCAAGCTCGATGACAGCGAGTGGCTGGTGATGCGCACCCACCCGGCCATTGGCGCCGAGATTTTAAAAGACGACACCTCGCCGCTGATGACCATGGCCTGCAAAATCGCCCTGACCCACCACGAGAAGTTCGACGGCAGCGGCTACCCCAACCGGCTCAAAGGGGAGCAAATCCCCCTGGAGGGGCGGATAGTAGCGGTAGCCGATGTTTTTGACGCCCTGACCTCAGAGCGCCCCTACAAAAAGGCCTGGTCTATCGAAGAGGCCATGGCTCTTCTCAAAGAGGAAGCGGGCCGGCATTTCGACCCGCAAGTGGTGGCGGCCTTTGACCAGGTGGTGGACAAGGTGCCGCAAATCCGCGCCGCCTTTGCCGATGCTCAGGAAAAGGCGTAGCAGTCCATGGCAAGGATGCCGTGGCTGATGGAGTGATGTAACAGCTCAGCTTTGCCCCCCGCGCCCATGGCCACCAACAGCGGCAGGAAATGCTCTGGGGTAGGGTGGTTGGCAAGGGCTTGTGGCCCTTGTTGCCAATTGAGCAGCGCGTCGTTATCCCCTTTTGCCAGGCGCTCGCCAACCCAATCGCTAAAGGCCGTCACCCAAGGCGGCGCCGCGCTGCCGTCTGGTTGCAAGGCGCGAAGGTTATGGGTGAGGCTGCCCGAGCCGATAACCAACACGTTTTTTTCCTTGAGGTACTTGAGCTTCTGGCCAAGGGCGTAAAGCTCGCTGTTGCTCCAGTTAAGGGGCAGGGACAGGCTCAGCACCGGGATGTCGGCATTGGGGTAGAGCAAAGACAGCGGCACCCAGGCGCCGTGGTCCATGCCCCTGTCCACCGAGGTGGCGCCCAGGGTTTGGGCCAATTCTTCGGCCAGGGCCGGCGCCCCTTGGGCCGGGTATTGCTGCTGGTAGAGAATGGGCGGAAAACCGTAAAAATCGTGGATGGTTTCCGGCTTTTGGCTGTGGCTTACCGCCAAGCCCCGGGTGGCCCAATGGGCTGACACCACCAAGATTGCATCAGGCTGATAACGCTTTCCCAGCGCAATTAAAAAATCCCGAGCGGGCCCTGGGGTCAGGGCCAGCATCGGGGAGCCATGGGAGATAAAAAGGCTCGGTAACATGGTATGTGCCTCAGGCGAAACGTTTATTAAGGACCAGGGCGCCGCCGCCAAGACCGGCTTGCACCAGCAGAGCCAGGGCCCAGAAGGCAGGGAATTCCCAGCCGCCACCGGTATTTGAGAACACCCAGCCGTTAGCGGCGTGCACCGACAAGGCGCCCAGCAGCAGCGGGATAAAGGCCAGGCTCACCCAGCGGGTATAAATGCCGAGGATAAGGGCGGCGCCGCCGGCCACTTCGGCAAAGATGGTCAGGTAGGCGAAAAAGCCGGGAAAGCCCACCGATTCGAAGTACCCCACGGTACCGGGAAGGGTGAAGACAAAGATTTTCATCAGGCCGTGGGCCAGAGCCATCACCCCAAGGGAGATGCGAAGCAGAGAGGCGGCGTAACTGTTCATGGTGTTGCTCCAAATTCGTGTCAGGAAGATGGTGTTCACTTTAGGCGTGATTGATTTGTAGATAATCACCATGAACGGAACATCATTGGTTCTTATTTGCGGATAATGTCCTTTTCCCAATAGGGCGGGGAGCCCCAGGCGGCCGCCAGGAAGTCTAAAAACACGCCTACCTTGGCCGGCAGGTGATGGCGGGCCGGGTAGATGCCGTAAATACCGATTTGCGTCTCCACCTGCTCGGCCAACAGCACCTTGAGCCGGCCACTGCGGATACTGTCATCCACCAAAAAACTGGGCTGATAGGCAATGCCAAGGCCGGCTTCGGCGCCGTGATTAAGTACTTCGCCGTTGTTGCTCTCAAGGGCGCCAGCCATGGTGATGCTGGTTTCACCGAGCTGCCAGTGGGTACCCCGCGAGCCGCGATAGCGAAGCCCCAAGTGGTGGCCTAGGTCGGCAATGCTTAAAGGCTCGCCGTTGGCGGCAATATAGGCCGGGGAGGCCACCAGCAGCATCCGGCAGCTTGTCAGTGGCCGGGCCACCAGGCTTGAGTCTTCTAACGCGCCGATACGAATGGCCAGATCGAAACCTTCTTCGAGCAAGTCTACCTGGCGGTCGCTCAAGTCCAGCCGCACCTCAAGCTCGGGGTGCTGGACCATAAACTGGGCCACCAACGGTGCCAGATAACGGGTGCCAAAAGACATGGGACCGTTGACCCTGAGCCGGCCAGACACCTGGGTGCTGCTTTGGTGCAGCTCGGTTTGGGCGTCATCGAGCTGCTGCAAAATGGCCTGGGCTCGGGCAAGGTAGCGCTCGCCGGCTTCGGTCAGGTGCAGGCGCCGGGTGGTGCGCTGCAACAGCCGCACCTTGAGGTGCGCCTCCAGTTGCATCACCAGTTTTGATAGCTGGGTGCGAGACATCTCCAGCTGCTCGGCGGCGCGGGTGTAGCTCTCCAACTCAGCCACTTTGACAAAGGCCTGCATGGCGGCCAGCAGGTTCATGGCGCCTCTCCAAAAGGCGGCGGCGCCTGGGTGATGAAATCTGGTGCGGCGGTGATGGTTACCTGCTCGCCAAAAGCCTCAAAAGACAAGGCATAGGCGTGGAGACACACCCGCTCAAAGGCGCTGCCACCGTACAAGTCGTCCCCTAAAATTGGCGCGCCCAGGCTCTTCATGGCCACCCGCAGCTGGTGGGTCTTGCCGGTTTGCGGCCACAATCGGTAGAGGCGGCGGCCATCGCCAAGGGCGGTGGAGTCAAAGCGGGTGATGGCGGGGTTCGCTTGGCTGCGCAGTAAGCGCCAGGCTCCGCGGCGGGCCTTGGTCATGTCGCCTTTGATAAGGCCTTGCTTCTTGCCTGGCTTTTTGTCGGAAAGGGCGAGATAGCACTTGTTTATCTGCCGCGCTTCAAAGAGGCGGCCCAGTTCGGCGGCGGCGTCGCTGTCTTTGGCAAAGAGCACCAGGCCGGTGGTGACTTTGTCCAGGCGGTGCACCGGCCAGAGCTTGCAGCCGAGGGTGGATTCCACCTCGACGAAAAATCCCGGCCCTTGTTCGGCATGAAAACTGGCCGCTTGGGTCTTGTTGACGATGACAAAGCGCGGGCAGTCGTAAATCAGCTCAAACAAAAGCCACCTCCGGTAATTGATGAAAACGGGCAAAGTCCTTGAGCGCCTTGTGAAAGCTGGCCTCAAGGGCAGCGCCGGGCTTTTGCTGCCAGTGCAGGGCTTTTACCCGCAGCACACCGGCTGGCCGGTCGGCCTTGAGATCGGTGATGCCCACCAGGGCGTCGCCATAAAGAATGGGCAGGCCAAAGTAGCCGTAGCGGCGCTTGGCTTCCGGCAGGTAGCACTCCAACTGGTAGTCAAAGCCAAAGAGGCGGTTAAGGCGCTTTCGCTGAAGGACCAAAGGGTCAAAAGGGGAGAGCAGCCGCACCTTGCGAGGCGCCGGTGGCGGCTCGTGTTGGGCGTCACTGGCCAGCATCAGCTCGCCGGCCTTTTCCACCAATTCGCCACTTTTGCGCATGGCCGCTACCGCCGCTTTCACCAAGGGGCCATCGCCCCGGCGAAGGTAGGCTATCTCTTCTACCCGCCCCAGCCCCTGGCTTGCCATAAAGCAGTGCACCAAGTGGCGGCCGTAGTCGAGGTCGCTGGCGCGGTGGGTGACCACTGTGCTTGGGAGCAGGCGCTCGGGCAGGTCAAACACCTTTTGAAAGCCGTCTCTGTGGCTAACCATCAGCTCCCCTTCGTGAAAGAGTTGCTCAAGGGCCTTTTTTTCGTCCGACCATTGCCACCAGCCGCCTTTGGCTTTGACAAAATCCGAGGCTTTAAGGGGGCCTTCGGCGCGGATCCTATCCAGTACAAAGCGGCACAGCTTGGCGTTTTTCTCAAACCAGTGGCGCTGGCCCTCGCGAATGCGGTCCATCCGTATCCGGGCAAAACGGTAGCTGCTCATGGGCAGGTAGGCGGCGGCGTGAGACCAATACTCGAAGATCTCCCGGCGCTGCTCGGCGCTGGCCAGCGCGCTTTCTTGGTAGCGGGGCAGGCGGTTATAGAGCTGGTGGTGATGGGCGCGGCAGATCACCTGGATGGCATCGAGTTGCAGGGCGCCAAGGTTGGCAATCAGCCCAGCCAGGCCTTGCTGCCAGGGCTGATAAAGGTGCTGGCGGGCCAGCACCAGCGCACGGGTTGGGTCCATGTGTGGTGTCATTTCCAAAGACGAAAACTCAGCCTACCACGGGTGGGCTGGCGGGCAAGGGCTCAGTCGTGAATGACCTTGACCCGGCCAACCTGGCCGTCTTCGAGGCGCACTTTGATGCCATGGGGATGGCGGGCCGAGTTGGTGAGGATGCGCGCCACTATCCCTTGGGTCAGGGCGCCACTGCCTTGGTCTTCTTTGAGTACCACCGACACCTTGGCACCGATGTGAATTTGAGAGCGTAAGGTTCCTTGCATGGGTTTTACGGGGCCCTGAAATCAAAACGCCATTGTAAACGACATTACCCGGCAGGTTCAGTAAAGCTGCGTGCTGGGTATCCATCCGCTTCGGGTGGCTGGTTATGCTTGTCTTGATTGTGGGTTTGGTCCTGTTTTGTTGCTGTGTTTATGGTGAGGTTTGTTTGTTATTTCATTTTAAAACAATTGCTTAAGTTGAGGTGGTGAAAAAAGTGCCTGTGTAGGGGAAAAAACGGTTGCGTGTGAATTTTTTTGCCCTATTATTCGCGCAGCTTTCTGGAGATAGCCAATCCAAGTACATCGTGCTTCGACGACAAGGCAAAAGAGCAACTACCCAGGAGTGATTGTTGGCTGCTAGCTAAGAGCACTCACAAACGCTCGACCCAGCGTGGTTTTTGTTGTCTTTATTCTTGTTGGGAGGCCCTATGTCCGTCTCAGGCTTTGCTCCATCCGTTGCTGACGCATTCGGCGCACAAACTACCTCAAACACCACCGAAATCGAGCTTATCGAGTCTCTGGCCCGTCGCTACGGTGCGCCTTTTCTGATGCTCGATTGCGACATCATCCGCCATCAATACCAGGCCCTTAAAGCGGCGCTGCCCGGCGTTGAGCTGCACTTTGCCCTCAAGCCCCTGCCGCACCCGGCCGTGGTGAGCACCCTGCTGGCCGAAGGCGCCAGCTTCGATCTGGCCACCACCGGTGAAGTGGAACTGGTGCGCGACCTTGGCGTGCCGGCCGATAAGACCATCCACACCCACCCCATCAAGCGCGACCGCGACATCCGTGACGCCCTGGAATATGGCTGCAAGGTGTTTGTGGTGGACAACATCAACGAGCTGGAAAAATTTATCCCTTACCGCGATGAAGCCGAGCTGTTGGTGCGCCTGAGCTTTCGTAACCCCAATGCGGTGTCGGATCTGTCCAAAAAGTTCGGTTGCACCGAAGAGGGCGCCTACGCCATCGTGGCCCGTGCCGCCGAGCTTGGCATCCGTATTCGCGGCCTGTCGTTCCACGTCGGCTCGCAAACCCTGGACGCCGATAAATACGTGCACGCCATCAACCGCTGCAACGCAGTTATCCGCGGCGTGGCCGAGCGTGGCCTGCCGGCCCTCAACGTGCTGGATATCGGTGGCGGCTTCCCGGTCAGCTATGACGACAACACCGTCGACATCGACAGTTTTTGCGCGCCTATCCGCAGCGCCCTGGCCGAACTACCGGCCGCGGTGACTGTAATTGCCGAGCCCGGCCGCTTTATCGTGGCCCCGGCCATGACCTCGGTGGCCTCCGTGATGGGCCAGGCCGAGCGTGATGGCGAAACCTGGTATTACCTGGACGACGGCATCTACGGTTCTTTCAGCGGCATTTTGTTTGACCACGGCCACTACCCGGTGGACGCCCTGTACTGGCAAGGGGAGCGATTCCCGTCCGTGCTGGCCGGCCCCACCTGCGACAGCATCGACGTGATCGCCGAGCAAATCATGCTGCCCAAGCTAAACAATGGCGACTTGATTGTGGGCCGGATGATGGGGGCCTACACCTCGGCTACCGCCACCGAGTTCAACTTCTTCAGAAAGGCGCAGATCATCGTGCTCAACGAGTTCATGCACGATGCCAGCCTGGCGCCGGTGGTAACCCTCGAGGTTTAACCTCTGCCAAAAGAAAAAGGCGCCAGTTGGCGCCTTTTTTCATGGATAAAAAAGAGGGCTTTCACTCCCTGGCCTGCCTTGCGGGAAAGGCATTTACGCCAACTGGTTGATGCCCCTGGAGACCCAAGAGCATCTGCAAGCATTTCTCACCCTCTATCCCTAACAACTTGTTTTTGTTGTCTTAGCTATATCGCAAGGCTGGATAAAAGGGTCTTGAATCAACGTGAAAGAAAGTGAATTTGCTGCCAGCGCCTGGCTGGCGGCGGCCCTAATGGCAAAAAGGGGCGTTCAACAAGGCAAGCTTGGGCGCGTTGAAAGCACCAAGGTCTTTGCCTTGGCGCTTAAGGGGCTGCTTTTACTAAGGCCTGCGTTATTGCAAGAAGAGTAGCCCTTGCATCCTTAAGATTTGATGATGTGGGTTAATGCCCAAGCTTACTGCTGGGCGGCATGAAAAAGGGGGCACTTAGCCCCCATAAATACCCTGCCACGGCAAGGGTCAGGGAAGGGTTGCAACCAGAGTCCCTTCCAACAGGAAACTGGCCGGGTTTTCGGCATCATTGGCATCGGTCAGACTAACCAATACCGCGCCGGCCGGGCCGCGAATACTGGTTATGGTCCACTGCCACGCCTGGCTGTCGTCGCCGCTCTCAAGGTAGAGGGTGGCACTGCTGGTGATGTGCCAGGCAATGTCCTGAGCCGTCTCTTCCCCTAACGCCAGGGTGCCGACACCGCTGTCGTTTAGCACCAGCCGGGCTTCCACGGCGCTGGACTCATCGGTCAAGGCTGGCAGGCTCAAGGTCCAATCTCCTAAGGCACTGTTGTTATCAAAACCCTGATAGCGCTCTAGCTGCACGTCTTTGGGGGCGGTGTTGTCGTCGCTGAACAGCTCGGCGCCGAAGGTGCCGATGCGGGCAAAGCCAAAGCTGCCTTCGTTATCGTCGGTAAAGGTCAGCTCGCCCCAAGGGTGGCGCTGCAAGAACTCATTGAACTGGTCGTTGCCATCTTCAGCGTTGTAAAGACCACCGGCCCCGTCGCTGTTGACACTGGCGCCGGTGACCATCAGCACGCCGTCTACCAGGGTATAGGTGCCAAACTCCCCGGAAAGCGCCTCGTCTTCCTGGTTATTGGTGTGGGCGATGACGTATTCGCCCCCTGGCAGGAAGGTCAGCACATTGGTGTTGTCGTCTTCGTACTCATAGAGGAGCCAGGCGCCAACCAAGGGGTCTTGGTCGTCTTTGATGCGGGTAAAGGTGACAAGGTCGCTGGCATCGTCGGTGAACTGCAGTTCAAAGCTGTCGCCGCTTAGTACCAGGGTGCTGACCGAGCTGCCCTCTTCAGGGTCGTAAAGGCCGCCCCAGCCATCGGACTCGGCGATGGCTACCACCGTCAACTCGCCACTTTCGGGGTCCCAGTCGTACTCCCCAAACTCTACCGAACCGGCGGTCTGGCCGTTGGGCTCGTCCGGCTCATCCGCGTGTTCGTGGATGATGATGTAAAGGCCATCTTCAAGGAAGGTCATCACGTTACGCATGCCTTCACCTTCGCTAAATAGCCAGCTGCCTCGCAATTGGCTTTGCAGGCTGTCTTGGAAGTGGCTGTTGGCTGCGCTTTCCGATACCAGTGTTAGCGCCGAGTCAATGCTGGCCAGCACCTGGCCCACCTCGGTATCGAAGCTGGCCGATGCCAGGTCCAGGGTGGTACCGGCAAAGGCGGCCGCTGTCTCCTGGCTGATGGTGATGCCGTTGGCAGGGTTACCATCCATATCAAGGGTTTGCAGCAGTTGTAGGATATTGGTGGCGGTGGTGTCGTCGCCGCCAGCGATATCTGCCGGTGTCACCTGGCCGCTGGCAGCCACTGCTGGGAAGGCAAGATCCCCAAGGAAGAAGGTCACGCTTTCTCCCTCCACATAGGCGAACTCGCCGGCGCTGTTGGTGGTGCCTTCCTGGCTGGCGGTACGGTAGCCAATACCCGCCACCGGGCTGTCGAGAAAGACCCCCATGTTGACCACGGGGGCAGGTGTTGCCGGTGGGGTTGAGGTGATGGGGGTGTCGTCGCTGCCACCGCCGCCGCAGGCGGTTAACAAGGTGGCTAAGCAGAGGCCGCTAGCCCATTCGCGTTTTTTCATGAAAGCTCCCTGTGGGATAGTGTGTCCTGAAGCCTCTGCTATAACCCAGGGCGGACTCAAAGGAGCTTTAAACAACGTGAAGAAAAATGATCTCTTCTAAAACAAATGGTTAGATTTAGTACCAGCGGCGCACGCGGGCTTTGTAATCCTGGTATTGCTGGCCAAATTTCTCGGCCAGGTACTTCTCTTCGCTACGGATAACCAACAGCCACAACATATAAAGGGTGACTGGCAACATCACCAGGGCGAAGGGGCTGGCAAGCCACAGCGCCAGCCCCAGGTAGGCAACGGCAAGGCCCAGGTAGATGGGATTTCTTGAAAACCGATAGGGCCCTTTTACCACCAGTTGGGTCGGTGTCTTGCCGGGCATAACCGGGGTTTTGGCCAGCAGCAGGGTGGCAACGGCCCACAGGCTGAGCAGCAACCCAAAACCGATAAGCAGCCAGGCCAGGGGTTTTAGGGGGGCAGGGTAGAGCTGGTCAAGGCCCAGGCCAATGCCAAAGCCGGCGATCAGTATCAGGGGGGGAACAAAGGGAATACCCGGGCCTTTCATGGCGACTCCTTAACGGGTTAGAGAATACGTATGGCAAAGGGGTAGTGAAAATCCTGGCCATCGGCGGTTTTTATAATAGCCAGTACCACCATCACGACGTTGAACAACGCGCAGACAGCCAGCAGTAAGATGCCGACAAAGACCAGCACCAGAATGCCGGAGATGAGGTAAGCGATCAGCATGGTGATTTGGAAATTGACTGATTCCCGGCCTTGCTGGTCGATATAAGGAGAGCTGTCTTTTTTGAGGGCCCAGACCAGCAGCGGCCCAATGAGATTGCCAAAGGGGATCACGTAACCGGCAAACGCCAGAGCGTGGCAGGCAATAGCCCAGTTTTTTGTTTCTGCGTCCATGTCATCATCCTTCATGTTCAAGCTTCTTCCATTGTCCATGCCGACCAAGCGGCCATCAGCGCGATAAGGCTTAGCCCCAGCACCAGCCAGCGTGTGTCCACAAGACTCGCTAGCCAGGCGCTGAACGCACCGGCCAGCAGTAGCATGATACCCATAAGGGTGTTACTGAGCGCAACCAGCACGGCCCTGTTGTGTTGGTTGGCCATGTCGATGACATAGGTTTTTCGCCCCAGCCGGATGCCTGCGTGGGCAAGGTTGGTGGTAAAAATCATCAATGCAAACCCAAGGCTGCTAGCCACCCCAAACCACCAGGCACCAAGGCCGGTGGCGGCGGTGATGAGGGGCGCCAGATACAGCACGGTGCGGCTGGATTTGTCTGCAAGGTGGCCCCAGATGGGCCCGCTGATAAACCCGGCCAGCCCGGAGGCCAGTAACAAGGCGCCCAGGGTGCGAAGTTGATGGGGCGATTGGAAGCTCAAACTAACCAAAAATGGCGTCATCAACGCGCTGGACAGCAGCAGGGCGCGGGTCAGCAAAAAGCGGCGAAACTTGCCCGTCTTAAAGGCCGCCCTAAAGGCGTGGCGATTATCGCCGGGCTCTTGCGCGCCGCTCTCTACATCCCCTTCAAGTTCAGGTAGTTGCTGGTAAATAGCCGCTGCTAGTAGCCAAAGGCCAGCACCGGCAATCAGCAAGGTGCCGAGGAGCTGCTGCTCGGCGTTATCCAAAAGGCCCAAGCTCAGGGCCGCGCCAAAGACCAGCAAACTTGCCCCGCCGACACTGGCCGCCAGGCCCGAGACCTTACCCCGCCGGCTTTTGGCGATGGTTTTGCCCTGCACGTCCTTGATGGCCACCGAGCAAACGCCCCTGGCCAGACTAAAGAGCGCCAGCAAAACAAGAATAAGGCCGCCAGCCAGGATGCCTTTACAGCTCAGGGCCACGATGCCCATGGCCAGCACCGCCAAGCCTTGCAGCAGCGAGCCTGCGCTCCAGAAGGTTTTACGGATGGCGTGTTTTCTCATCCGGCTGGCCACGAACATTTGTGGCAACAGCGACAAGGACTCGCGAATGGGCACCAGCCAGGCCACCATGGCCGCCGGCGCGCCGAGGGCGCCCAGTAACCAGGTCAGGGTGAGCTTGGGGTCAACAAGGCCGTCAGCGGTTTTGGTCAAGGAAAGGGCGACAACATGGATAACCATGCTTTTGGATTGCCGCTGGCGGGCCGGCTCGGAGATATCCGAGCCCGGCTTTTGGTCGCTGTTAGCCACAGCTGGTTTCACCCCTGTTACCGCTTATCAGGTTACTCACGGCGAGGCTTATTTATCGCTCCACACCGCCAGCATGTTGCCGTCCGGGTCGGCAAAGTGAAAACGCCGGCCGCCAGGAAAGCTGAAGATAGGCGCAATAATGCGGCCCCCTTCGGCTTCAATTTGCTGCAACTTGGCTTCCAACTCGGGGTGGTAAATCACCACCAACGGGCGCCCAGCGGGGATGAAGTTGTCCTGGCGGGCAAAACCACCTTTGAGCTTACCGTCGTCAAAGCTGCTGTAATCGGGGCCGTAATCGGTAAATTCCCATTGGAAGACCTGGCTATAAAAAGCCTTTATCTTGTTAAGGTCTTTTGCTGGGAATTCAATGTAATCAATATGGTTACGCATTGTTAATACATCCATTTGAGGACCTGTGGGGAGCATAGTATGAAAGGGATTTTCAGTCACTTAGTGGTGTTGGCGCTGGGCCTAGTGTTGGGAGCGTGGTGGATGAAGCCAACTGCCACCCGGCTACCGCCCCAGGCACCCAAAGCAATGCCAGCCGAAGTGCCCGATGCTGCGGAGCCGAAAGCATTGGTCACAGCGCAAAAGCCTGTCAATGCTGAGCCGGTGGCTGCTGTGCTTGCCGCCACTTCTCCTGAACCGCAACGCCTTGATGGCGCCGCCATTAACGACTACCAAGCCGAGCGTGCCGAGCGGGTCAGCGATTTTGAAGCGCGCCTTGGCGCCATGACTGGCGGAACTGCGCCTGCTAACCAAGCGACCCAAGTCATTTGGGATACCGCGCGTCAGCTGGAGCAACGTCTGGATGTGAGCCTGCAGGAAGCGGCTTGTGACGACAACGCACACTGCATGTACAAACTGTGGGGCAATGACTCAGCGGTGTTGAGTCAAGCACGTTCTGTCATCGCTAAGGCGCTGAGTGAGCAGGGTTATAAGATGCCGGTACTGGGAGTGAGCTACGACCATGCCAAGAGCGAAGGCGGCCCCCTGACCATGATGGTGGAAAACCTGGGGGCGCCAAAGACTGGCAACGGCGACCGGCAAATTAATGCTGAAGAAGTGGTCTTTACCGGTGTCGGCAACTAGGGCGTGGCAGCAGCACAGCTCAGAAACCGGCAAGGTGGCGCGAGCTGATTATACTTGGGAAAAGGCACTTACCTGTGAGCTGCCTGCAAGTCGTGTCAGAGGAGTGATTTTATGAGTCATATTTGGGGGCTTCTTACACATCCTGATCGTGAGATGCACGATATCACCAAGGAAAATGAGTCCATTTCCGACCACTTTGGCCACCACGTCCTGTTGCTGGCTGCTATTCCGGTGGTTTGTACCTTTATCGGTACCACCTTGTTCGGCTGGGATTTAGGCAGTGGGCCTATCGTGCTGGACCATGTGACGGCCTTTTTGTTGGGGGTGCTGTTTTATGGCGCCATCCTTGGCGCGGTAGCCATTATGGGTACCGTCATCCACTGGCTGGCGCGGGATTACCCGCAGCGGCCAAGCCTGCAACGCTGCATGGTGTTCGCCGGCTACATCGCCACGCCCATGTTCTTAAGTGGCATTATTGCCCTCTACCCATTGGTGTGGCTGTGCATCCTGGTAGCGGCAATGGGTTACCTGTATTCAGGGTATCTGTTGTTCCTGGCTGTGCCGTGTTTTCTTAACATCGGTAAGGAGGAAGGGCTCAGGGTTTCTGGCTCCATCTTCGCCATTGGCGTGTTGGTGACCGAGTTCTGGATTGGGGTAAGCGTAGTGATTTGGGGCTTCGGCCATCATCTGTTCTGATGCCTAACCCGATTAAAAAAAGCCGCATATTGCGGCTTTTTTTATCGGGCTACTTCCAGCAATTGGCGGCCTTGAACCGTGCCTCTGACCTCAAGGCCCGGGCACAATCCCACTAATTCGGCCTTCATACCCGGTTGAATGCGCGGCAGCCCAAGGGCAAGCCTTGGGGTGACGCCGGCCATGGCCAGGGCATCGGCCAGGGGAATATCCATGGCCACCAGCCGTTGTACGCCTTTGTCCATGGTGAGGTTGGAGCCGCCTATGGTGCCGTCTGGGCCCAGGCAGCGGTCATTCTCAACACTGATGGACTTGCCGGCAAATTCAAACTCCCTGACATCGGCGCCACTGGCTGGCGTGGCGTCGGTAACCAAGAATAATTTGTCACCCAAGAGGCGATGGGCCAGCCGCACATTGGCACTGCTGACATGGATGCCGTCGCCCACCAACCCGCAGTAGAGCTGGCGGTCAAGGGCGGTGGCGGCAAAGCCGGGGCTGCGGGCGCTGATGGGCGGCATGGCGTTAAAAAGGTGAGTCGCCATGTCCATCCCGGCGCCAATGGCGCCAAGGCTTTGCGCTTCATTGGCGAGGGTGTGGCCGCCCGAGACCTTGATACCGGCCCCGGCTAGGGTGCGAATAACCTCTTCATCCACCACTTCGGGGGCCAAGGTCACCAGTTTGACCACGTCTTTGGCTTCGATGATGGTGTTGAGCAAATCGTTGCTCACCGGGCGGATCAGATCGCTATCGTGAATGCCGCCACGGTTGGGGTTAAGCCAGGGGCCTTCCAGATGCAGGCCAATCAGCCCCTGGCCCTGGTAACGGCGGGCGGCATCGATGGCGGCGCCGACTTTGGCGTCTTCGTCGGTAATGAGGGTGGCCAAAAAGCCGGTGGTGCCGTGATTAAGGTTGCCTTCATTAAGCTTTTCAAGGGTTTGTACGTCGGGGGTGTCGTTAAACAGCAGCCCGTAACCGCCATTTTGCTGGAGATCCACAAAGCCGGGGGCGATGGTCAGTTCGGAGCAATCCACCCAGGGCCGTGGCGGTGATTGGTTATAAGGCAACCAGGCTTCGAGAACGCCGTCAGCGATAACCAGATGGCCGCAGGTAAACCCTTGACGGGTCAGAATTCGGGCGCCGGTGAGACTGTATTTGCAATGGGCCATGGCTCTATTGTTTCACTGCCTTGTTTCATGGATCATAGGGGGGTAATTTCACTCCCTAAAAAGTATCAGAGGACTCGCTATGAGCAATGCGGGCGAAAACCGTCCCAGCAACTTTATCCGCCAAATTATTGATGCGGATCTTCAGAGCGGTAAACATCATAGCGTTCATACCCGCTTTCCACCTGAACCTAACGGTTACCTGCACATAGGTCATGCCAAATCCATCTGCCTGAACTTCGGTTTGGCCGAGGATTACAAAGGTTTTTGCAACCTGCGTTTCGACGACACCAACCCGGTAAAAGAAGACCAGGAGTACGTCGATTCCATCAAGCAAGACGTGCATTGGCTGGGGTTTGAGTGGTCTGGCGAGGTGCGCCATTCCTCCGATTATTTTGATCAACTCTTTGGCTATGCCGTCGAGCTTATCCAAAAGGGCCTGGCCTATGTGGACGAGCTGAGCCCCGAGCAAATTCGCGAATACCGTGGCACCCTTAAAGAGCCCGGTAAGAACAGCCCCTACCGCGACCGCAGTGTTGAAGAAAACCTCGCTCTCTTTAACAAGATGCGTGACGGCGGTTTTGAAGAGGGCAAAGCTTGCCTGCGCGCCAAAATCGACATGGCCTCGAGCTTTATCGTGATGCGCGATCCGGTGCTCTACCGGGTGAAATTTGCCCATCACCACCAAACCGGTGACAAGTGGTGCATCTACCCGATGTACGACTTTACCCACTGTATCTCTGACGCCATCGAAGGCATCACCCACAGCCTCTGTACCCTGGAGTTCCAGGACAACCGCCGCCTGTACGACTGGGTGCTGGAAAACATCACCATCGATGTGCAGCCCCATCAGTACGAGTTTTCGCGCCTGAACCTCGAGTACACCGTCACCTCCAAGCGCAAGCTCAACCAGTTGGTGACCGAGCAGCACGTGGCCGGCTGGGACGACCCGCGCATGCCCACCATCGCTGGCCTGCGCCGCCGTGGTTACACCCCGGGCAGCATTCGCGAGTTCTGTAAGCGTATCGGCGTGACCAAGATGGATAACACCGTCGAGATGGCCATGCTCGAAGCCTGTATTCGGGACGACCTCAACGACAACGCCCCGCGCGCCATGGCGGTGCTGGACCCGGTGCGCATGGTGATTGAGAACTTCCCCGAAGGCGAAGTGGAATGGCTGGAAGCGCCCAACCATCCCAACAACCCTGACATGGGCTCGCGCAAGGTGCCCTTTAGCCGTGAGTTGGTGATCGAAGGCGAAGATTTTCGCGAAGAAGCCAACAAGAAGTACAAGCGCCTGGTGCTGGGTAAAGAAGTGCGGCTGCGTAACGCCTATGTGGTCAAAGCCGAGCGTGTTGAAAAAGACGCTGCCGGTAATATCACCACCATCTTCTGCAGCTACGACCCCGACACCCTGGGTAAAGATCCGGCGGACGGCCGCAAGGTCAAAGGTGTTATCCACTGGGTCAGCAAAGACCACGGCCTGCCGGCCGAAGTGCGCCTCTACGATCGCCTCTTTAACGTGCCCAACCCCGGCAACGCCGAGGACTTCCTGGCCACCATCAACCCCGAGTCTTTGACCGTGGTGCAAGGCTTGGTGGAGCCGTCCTTGGCCGAAGCCGAGCCGCAAAAGGGCTACCAGTTCGAGCGTATCGGCTATTTCTGCCGTGATAATAGCCAGACGTTAGTCTTCAACCGCACCGTGGGTCTGCGTGACACCTGGGGCGGCGGTGGCGAAGACGCCTAAGCCTGATAAAAAGCGCCACCTTAGGGTGGCGTTTTTTTTGCGAAAGATTGGCAAGGGCCGGCAGGTCTTAAATGGGGCTAACACAGGAGAGTCCCATGCAGCGCCTTTTATTACCCCAACAGCTTCTTAACCGCAGCCGCCTTTTTGATTGGCTGGCGCCCTTGGCCTTTCGCCTCTATCTGGTGCCGGTGTTTTGGATGGCTGGCATCAACAAGCTCCAAGGCTTTGACGACACCGTTGCCTGGTTTGGCAACAGCGAATGGGGCCTTGGCCTGCCGTTTCCTTGGCTGATGGCCTTTTTAGCAACCGCCAGCGAGCTTGGCGGGGCGGTGTTGCTGCTGGTGGGGCTGGGGGTTCGTTGGGTATCGGTGCCGCTGATGGTCACCATGGTGGTGGCCATTGTTACCGTACATTGGCCCAATGGCTGGCAGGCCATTGCCGACCCCAGTGCTCCCTTTGCCAATGCCCAGGTGCTGGCATCGGCGGATAAACTGGCCAAGGCGCGGGAGCTGTTGCAGACCCATGGCCATTACGACTGGCTGACCAGCTCCGGGCCCCTGGTCATCCTCAATAACGGCTACGAGTTTGCCGCGACCTATTTCATCATGCTGCTGTCGCTGTTTTTCTCCGGCGCCGGTCGTTACCTCTCCCTTGACCATTGGTTTAGCCGCTACCTTGAGCGCCGGTCAGCCAAGGCCGGGGCTGCCAGCGCGCAGGCTTTGGGTTAGGCTAGGCCTTTTACCGGCAGCAAGAGGCCTTTATGGACGCACTGGACCTGTTACTTAACCGCACTTCCGAGCCCAAGCTGGAGGCGCCGGCGCCTCAGGGGCAAGCCTTGGAAAACCTCTTTCAAGCGGCCTTTCGGGTGCCGGACCACGGCATGCTGCACCCTTATCGTTTTGTGGTGATTGAAGGCGAGGGCCGCCAAAAACTGGGCGAAGTGTGCCTTGCGGCGCTGTTGGCAACCGACCCGAAGGCGGATGACAAAGCCCGTGATAAGGCCCTGCACCTTCTTGAACGTGCGCCCATGGTGGTGGCGGTGGTGTCCAAGGTACAAGAGCACCCCAAGGTTCCAGCCTTCGAGCAACTGGTGACCGCCGGCCTTGCCGCCCATGCCATGCAGATGGCGGCGGTAGCCCAGGGCTTTGGCGGTATCTGGCGCACTGGCGCTTATGCCACGGCGCCGCTGGTGCGTGAGGCGCTGGGGGTGTCGGGCGAGGATGAAATTCTGGGCTTTTTGTATCTTGGCACGCCGGTGCCAACCAAGTTCAAGGTCCCAAGGCCCGATAGCAGCGTCTTTGTCAGCCACTTTTGAAAAGCCCCGCAAGGGGCTTTTTCATGACATCAGCTGTTGGCGGAAGATAAAAAACACTGCGCCTAACAGACAAAGCCCGGCCCAGACATAGTCCCAGCGAAACGGCTCTTTGAGGTAGAACACGGCAAAGGGCACGAAAATAAAGAGGGTGATGCACTCTTGGATGATTTTTAGCTGGGCGGCGCTTGCCACCTGATAGCCGATGCGGTTGGCCGGCACCTGCAACAGGTACTCGAACAGGGCAATGCCCCAGCTCAGTAGGGCCGCCACTATCCAGGGCTTGGTTGACAAGCTTTTAAGGTGCCCGTACCAGGCAAAAGTCATGAATACATTGGACAGGCAAAGCAGTACGACGGTGATGGCAATAGGGGGCATGGTGACACTCCGCGGCGACGCGGTTATTGTGCGTGGCGGCTTTGATGTTGATGATTAATTTTTCTTGTCCTGACGATAATCAAACCGCATTGTCCCTGCCCTGACAGAAGCGCAAAATCGCGCCACTTTGTCTTCCCCCCTCGGTTTAATGATGTTCTCCCGTCCTGTGGTGCTGCTGCTTTTGGGCCTGCTGCTGCTCACCATTTCCATTGCGGTCCAAAACACCCTGGTACCGCTGTGGCTGACCAAGGCGCAGGTGTCTACGGCTGGTATTGGCGGCGTCACTTCGCTGTATTTTGTCGGCAACCTAGTGGGCACCTTGTTGGCCGGGCGCCTTATCAATCGCCTGGGCTTTGCCGTGACCTATCAGCTGGTATGCCTGGTTTTTGTGTTGGCGGTGTCTGGGCTTTGGCTCAGCCATAGCCTTGCCGGCTGGCTGGGGTGGCGCTTTTTGGCCGGGGTGGCCTGCGCCTGTATCTGGGTGGTGGTGGAATCCTGGTTGATGCTAAAAGGCGACGCCACCAAACGCAGCCAATTGCTGGCGGCCTACATGGTGGTGTATTACCTCGGCACCGTGGTGGGGCAAATGCTGCTGACGGTGACCAACACCGAAATGGCGGCGGTACTGGTGTGGGTGGCGGCTCTCATCGGTGTGGCCATGGTACCGGTGGCCCTGGCCGGCCACAGCCGCCACCAAATCGTGCGCCAGCGCAGCCCTTTGCTGGCCATGATCCGCCTGAAATCGGCGCGCAGCGGAGTGCTGGGCTGCGTGCTGGCCGGCGTGGTGCTGGGTTGCCTTTACGGGCTGCTGCCGGTCTTTCTGGCCCGCCAGCATTTCGATGATGCCCAAGTGGGACGCTGGATGGCGGTGCTGGTGGCGGCCGGCATCATGGGCCAATGGCCAACTGGCCGCCTGGCGGATCGCTTCGGGCGCCGGCCTGTGGTGTTGGGGCAGATGCTAGTGATGACGCTGTCGGCCCTTTGGCTGTCGGTGATGGGCTCGCGCCACGGCTTTACGCTGTCGTTGGTGGGCCTTGGAATAGTGGCTTTTACCTTGTACCCGGTGGCTATGGCCTGGGCCTGCGAGCAGGTCAGCAGCGAGCAGCTGGTGGCCATGAACCAGGCATTGCTGCTGTCCTATTGCCTTGGCAGCCTGGCCGGGCCTGCGCTGGCGGCGGTGCTCATGGACAGGTTCAGCGACAGCGGCCTCTTTGCTCTGATCGCGCTGGTGACCATGGTGGTGGGAGCCTGGTGCTGGCGGCAAAGGCCGGCGGTGCTTGCTGTGTAGCTTTTGCGCCAATTGCTTGTATAATGTCTCAAAAGGTTGGTGGAGGCTTTCATGCAAGCAGTGGCGCAACTGGATGCCAAGGCAGTGCTCAGCAAGGCACTGCTCAATGCAGGCAAAGATCTGGGGCTGACCCAGGTAGAGATAGGCAACGTCATTGGCCGTAACCGGACCCGGCTACGGGACGGCATAGAGCCGGCCAGTAAAGAGGGCGAGCTGGCACTGCTGCTAATTCGCCTGCACCGTAGCCTCTTTGCCCTGACCGGCGGCCAGGGCGCCGACATGAAACACTTTATGGCCACCCGTAATCACCTTAGCCTTGGCGTGCCCAAAGAGCAGATAGGCACGGTGCAAGGCTTGGTTAAACTGGTTAACCTGCTGGACGGCTTGCGAGGCAAGATCTGATGCAGGCCATCCAGGGAATGGGATGGCGATTGGTCGAATCCCAGGAGCAGGTTGCCACCTCGCAACTGGTCGATAACCTCGCCGAGCAGCAATTGCTCGAAGACTTGCTGGATTACTCCAAACCGCCCCGCCTAGCCGGCACCGAACATCTGCACTACCTGTTGGCTACCCCTTTTCGTTACCCGCCTTTGCTGTGGGGCTCGCGTTTTGGCCGGGCCTTTGAGCCAAGCCTGTTTTATGGCGGCAAAACCATCAACGTTACCCTCACCGAAGGCGCCTACTACCGGCTGGTGTTTTACCATTCCATGGCCGAGCCGCCGCCCGGGGTGCACCTTCGCACCCAGCACAGCCTCTTTGCCTTTTACTACCGCACTGACAGGGGCGAGAAGCTCCAGGAATGGCCGGAGCAGGAGAAGCTTACCGATCCGGTGCATTACGGTTATTGCCAGGAGCTGGGTAGCCGCCTTCGTGAGCGCGATATCGAAGCCTTTGAGTACCGCTCGGCCCGCTGCCTGGAAGCCGAAGTCAACGTGGCGCTCTTTACCCCTAAGGCGCTGCTGAGCAACAGGCCGCGGCGTCTTAGCCGCTGGCTTTGTGAAGTCGGGCCCCACGGGGTGAGCTTTTTGGGCGGGGAGGGTAACGATTTGTACCTCTTTCCTGCCGACCTATTTTGGGTTGATGGCAAGCTGCCGATGCCCGCTTGATAAAAACGCGCCCATCGGGGCGCGTTTTTACTTTTGGGCGCTGCGGGCCTTTTCCCGCTTGAGCTGCTCCCAGGCCTGGAAGGCGGCAAAGTGCGGCTCGTCGCGCAGCAGTTTTTGGTGCGGGTCTAGCACTATATGCTCGGCCTTGCCGACCTTGAGGCTCCCCTTGCCCCCGTGCATAGCCACGTTGTAAACCTTGCCGTCTAGGGCCACCTCCACCGGCATCAAAAAGGCGCTTTTAGTGCCTTGCCAGCGAAGGTGCAGGGTGTCGCCGTCCCGGTTAGCCACCAGCTTTGGCAAGGCGGCTTGGTAGAGGTAGGCGTCAAAGAACCATTGCATATCCTCTCCCGCCAGGCGGCTGACGATGGCGATAAATTCCTTGGATGTGCCATAGCGCGGGGCAAAGTGGCCGGGGCGAGGGTCTGGGGTGCCGTACACCAGCTCCCGCACCGCCGTGAAGAAACGTTTATCCCCCAGGTATTGGCGAAGGCTGTGCAGCATAAAGGCGCCTTTGACGTAGATATCCTGGCCGGGGCCGCGTTTTTCGTCATACACCCCTTCTTCGGTTTGGGAATGGCCCGACACCAGCGGCCGCTTGTTTTTAATGGCGCCGCGAACCCGGTAGAGGCTGGCGTCATAGGCCATGTCGCCGCGAAGGTACTGGGCATAGAGCGGCTGCATATAGGTGCCAAAGCCCTCGTGGAGCCAAAAGTCGTCCCAATCGGTGTTGGTCAATTGGTTACCAAACCACTCGTGGGCCAGCTCGTGTTGCAGCAGATCGTCATAACCATAAATGTTCTGGGCATAGTCGTTGCCGTAGGCATTGATGGTTTGGTGTTCCATGCCTTTGTGCGGGGTGTGGACCACGCCCATTTTCTCGTTCCCAAAAGGGTAGGGGCCGATGGTTTGCTCAAAAAAGTCCAACTGGCGGGGAAACTCGGCAAAAAGCTGCTCGGCCTGGGCCTTTTGCCCCTTTAGGTACCAGTAATCCATGGGAAAGCTGTTGCCAAAGCGGCTGTGGTAGGTGGCTTCGAGTTTTTCATAAGGGCCGATGTTAAGGGCAATGGCGTAGGTGTTGGGGTGCGCCACCTGCCAGTGGTAGGTGCGCCAGCCATCTTTTTCTTCCATCCCCAAGAAGGCGCCGTTACTGGGCGCCACTAAGGGCGCCGGCACCGTGATAAAAAGCTCAGCTACATCCGGCTCTCCTATGGGGTGGTCGATACAGGGCCAGAACAGATCGCAGCCTTCACCTTGCACCGCCGTGGCTATCCACGGCTCACCCTCGGCCGTTTTAGCCCAGACAAAGCCGCCATCCCAGGGGGCGTGCTTGGCCACGTGGGGTTTGCCGGCGTAATGAATGCCAAGGGTAAAGCGGGCGCCTTTGGCTACTTCCTTGGGCAGGGTGATAAAAAGCCGCCCTTTGGGGTTGTGCCAGGCGCTTGCGGCAAGCATCTGGCCATTGAAAGTGATGGCGCTGATGGCAAAGGCCGGGTCCAAGTCTACAGAGAGGGTTTGCAGCGGCGCTTTGGCACTGAAGGTGAGTTTGGCCTCGCCTTCGATGGCTTGCTGCTGGGGCTCGACCTTAAAGTGCAACTCGGCCTTGGCAAAGTGCAGCTGCTGCTGGCTGGGCGGCATCAGGCCACCAGACTCTTTGGTCAAGGGACTCAAGGGTTTGGGGCCGGCACTTTCATGGTGCTGGGCGCAGCCGCTCAACAGCAGCACTAAACAACAGAGGCTTTTTTTCATGGTATTGGCAGACAAGTCAGGTAAGCCCTATTAATACGCTGTTATCGGTTTGTAACCCAGTGCGCCTGTCTTGGCTGGGTGGCCGGCGGCCTTAAGGCGGGTTGACCGGCGATTGCGCTTTTGTTCATTTTGTTCACGGCGCTCGGCTTTTGGTCGCTAGGGATAGGCCTTACAATGCGCAGCGCCTTGAAGGAGCTTTTATGAACCGCCGTGCCGCTACCGCCGTTATTTTCATTGGGTTTTTCTTACTGGGGATGGTGTTCATCCTCTGGGGCATCTTGCTGCCCGATTTGGCCCGTTCTTTGGCCATGAGCGAAGTGGTGAGTGGCGCCTTTTTTACCCTGATCTCCCTTGGCATGATTGTCGGCGCCTTTATCGGCGGCAAGTACGTGCAGAAGTTCGATTTTCTGTCGCTGTTCTCCACCCTGGCGGTGCTGGTGGTGGCGCTGCTGGCGGCTTTGTCGCTGGTTAACCACTGGGCCTGGCTGCTGGCCGGGGCCTTTACCCTGGGCATTGTCAGCTCCAGCATGTTCACCATCGGGCACACCCTTATCGCCCGGCTGCATGTAGCGCGCCGCTCAGCCATGATGGGGCTGATGGATTTCATGTTCAGCCTCGGCACTCTGGCGGCGCCTTTTTATGTGTCTGGGCTCTATGCGTTGGAGCACAGCTGGCGCTGGCCACTTCGAGTGCTGGCCCTGGGGCTGTTGGGCCTGGCCGCCTACGCCTGGTATACCGCGCGCCAGGGTAAAAAGCTGGCGCCGGTGGGGGAGGCCCAGCACAAGCAAAGCCTGTCCTACGGCGAGGTTATCAAGCAGCCGGTGTTTTTGTTCCTGGCTCTGGCTGGGCTTGGCTATGGCGCCGTGGAGTTTGGCAACGGCAACTGGTTTGTCAGCTACGCCCAGAACGGCCGCGGTTTTGACGGTGATGAGGCGCGCTTTGTGTTTGCCTTTTTCACCGCCGGCATGGTGCTAAGCCGCCTGGGGTTTGCCTTGTTGCTGCGCTGGTTCAGTAACCATCGGCTGATGGTGATCCTGGCCAGTATCATGGTGGTGGGGGCCTTTACCATCAAGCTCACCAGCGACCCGCAGATCATGTCCATGGGCAACCTGCTGGTAGGGTTGGGGCTGGGCGGTTTGTTCCCGCTGATGCTGTCGGCCGCCATGGATATCGACAGCGACAAGGGGCCGGTGCTGTCGGGCATTTGCGTGATTGGCTCGTCTATCGGCGTGCAGCTGGCGTCTTTTGGGACCGGGCTCTGGGCCAACTTTGCGCCCCTGGCAACGGCCTTTTGGACCATTCCCCTGGGCGCGGCCTGGTTGTGGGTGATGGCGTTTCGCTACAGCCGAGAGCTGAAAAAACGCCGCTCAGTGGATGGGGTTGTCGCTTAACACCACGCCGTTTTTATCGGCATAAATCCACATGCCCGGGCGGATGTTAACGCCCCCTAAGCGAAGGGCGATGCCGGTTTCCCCAAGGCCCTTGCGCTCGGTTTTAAAGGGCGTCACTCCCAGGGCTTTAACCCCAAGGGCCAGGGTGGCAATCTCGCCGGCATCGCGGATGGCGCCGAAGATAACCACCCCGGCCCAGCCGTTATCCACGGCGCTTTTGGCAATCAAATCCCCCATCAGCGCCTGGCGCGTGGAGCCGCCGCCATCGACCACCAGCACCTTGCCCTGGCCAGGGGTTGCCAGCAGCTCCTTGACCCGGGAATTGTCCTCAAAGCATTTCACTGTCACCACCTGGCCGAAGAAAAGGGCATTGCCGCCCCAATCATGCAACGGCGCTTCTAGCCAGTGCAACTGGTCGCCATGGGCATCGCAAAGGTCGGGTAACAAGTCCAGCATCTGGCCTCCTGCGGCTGATTATGCGAAGTTAGCTCAACTCATAAGACCAGTTAAGCAGACAATGTTCAACCTGCCCTATATCCAGCCCCTATTCCGGCCACCTTCGGAGTGGCAGTCCCTTATCTTGCAGGTCACCAACGGTTGCAGTTACAACCAGTGCACCTTTTGCGACATGTACACGGCGCCGCAGAAGAAGTTTCGCGCCAAAAAGCGGGAAGACATCGCCGAAGAGTTAAAAGCGGTGGCGGCCACCGGCGTCTCGGTGCAGAAGGTCTTTTTGGCCGACGGCGACGCCATGACCCTGCCCACCCGGCGGCTGGTGGAGATTTGCGAACTTATCCGCCAGTACCTGCCCAGCGTGCGGCGCATCAGCAGCTATTGCCTGCCACGCAACGTCAAGAATAAATCCGTAGCCGAGCTTCGTACCCTGGCCGAACTGGGGCTGACCCTGGTGTATGTGGGCTGCGAAAGCGGTGACGACGAGGTGCTGGCTGGCATCAACAAAGGCGAAACTTTTGAAAGCTCCCAAGCGGCGCTGTTAAAGCTAGGTGAAGCCGGTATCAAGCGTTCGGTGATGATCTTAAACGGCATGGGCGGTGTCGAGCGCTCTCACCAGCACGCCATCCACTCGGCCCAGCTGATGAATGCCACCCAGCCTGAGTTTCTCTCCACCCTGGTGGTGTCCTTTCCCTTAGGAATGGCGCGGGTGGTGGCGGGCTTTGGCGGGCGCTTTACCCCCCTTGAAGTGCCCCATTTGATTGACGAACAGGGCTGGCTTATCGGCGAGCTAGCGTTAGAGCGCACCGTGTTTCGCTCTGACCATGCCTCCAACTACCTGGTGTTAAAAGGCACCCTGGGTAAAGACAAGGCCGCGCTCTTGTCGCAAATCGACAAAGCCAGGGCAGGGCTGGTGCCGCTTCGCGCCGAATGGCAACGGGGGCTTTGATGGGCTTTATTTAAGGTCTTGCTCTGCTTCAAAGGACTGATCAGATGAAGACCTTGCTCCTGGCCCTGTGCCTTTTTATCCCGCCTTGTTTTGCCAAGCTGCCGCCGCTGCTGGCCAATCGCTATGAAGGGGGCATTGATGTCAGCCAATACCTTGTCAGCGAAAAGCTCGACGGGGTGCGCGGCCGCTGGACCGGCCAAAGGCTGCTCACTAAAACCGGCAACCCGATACAGGCCCCTCACTGGTTTACCGAAGCGCTTCCACCCACGGCGCTAGACGGTGAGCTTTGGATAAGGCGCGGCGCCTTTAGCGAGGTGGCGGCCGTGGTCTTGGACCGCGAGCCGGATGACGCCGCCTGGCGCCAAGTCCATTACATGCTGTTTGACATGCCAGATGCCAAAGGGCCATTTGTTCAGCGGCTTGCAGCCATGACGGCGCTGGTTAACGCCACGGCCAAGCCCTGGCTGCAAGTGATATCCCAGCGCCAACTTGCCAGCGAAGATGCGCTGATGGCATGGCTAGAGCAGGTGGTAGCGGGAGGCGGCGAAGGGCTGATGCTGCACCGTATGGATGCCCTTTACCAACATGGCCGCAGCGACGACTTGTTAAAGTTGAAAAAAGCCGACGACATGGAAGGCACCGTGGTGGCGATATTGCCGGGGCAGGGCAAATACCAAGGCATGATGGGGTCGTTGCTGCTGGAGCTTGATAACGGCCAGCGCTTTCGCCTGGGCACCGGCTTTACCGATGCGCAACGCGCGCAGCCGCCAGCGGTGGGGGCGCGGGTTACCTTTAGCCATCATGGCTTTACTAAAAACGGCAAGCCGCGCTTTGCCCGCTTTTTGCGGGTCAGGCCAGATGGGGCCTGAAACAATGCCGGCGCCATAAAGGCGCCGGTAAAACAAGCGTCAGGCAGGCCCTCAAACCGGGGTCACGTTTTCCGCTTGTGGGCCTTTTTGACCCTGGGTTACTACCATGGTCACTTGCTGGCCCTCGGACAGGGAACGGCGACCGTTACCGTTGATGGCACTGAAGTGTACGAATACGTCTTTACCGCCTTCTTGCTCAATGAACCCGAAACCCTTCTCGTCATTGAACCACTTTACGGTACCTTTCACTTGATTTGACATAAACTCTATTTCCGATTTGCGAAAACACAAACCTAAGTAAAACAATAATATGCTTAGGCTTTAGCATGGTCCTATCCACGCTTATGAGCAATGATGTCGCCATCTGTTCAGAATGTAAACTAGCCATCGGTATAAGTTTGTTTCAACACAGTATCAGTGGTCTGATCATTTATCTGGCTAGACCATATCTGCCAGAATTAAGGAGTAGACTGGCGCCAGTTAAAAAAGAGGTCTTTTTCCAAGCCTATGTTTTTGAATGATTATCACCAGATCACCCCCGAGGGTTTTGCCTTCAGCCGAGCCCAGGCCAGCCGTTTTGCCAAGGGCGTAGCGGCCGATTTCAACCCTATTCACGACGAAGATGCCAAGCGTTTTTGTGTGCCGGGCGATCTGTTGTTCGCAATGCTGCTTAGCCGCATCGGCCTTCGCCAGAAAATGCGCTGCACTTTCTCCGGCATGGTGGGCGGCGACATTTCCCTGCACCTGGCCGACCAAGACAGCCACGCCCGTATTCTTGACGGTGCCGGTAAGGAATACCTCGACTTGGCCTACAGCGGCGACAACAACCCAGACTTGGCGCTGATTGAGCACTTGGTCAAAGGTTATGTGCGCTTCTCCGGGCAGAACTTTCCGCCCATCCTGCTGCCGCTGATGAAAGAACAAGCGGTGATGGTGAACCCAGCCCGGCCCCTGGTGATGTACCAGAGCATGGCCATCGACCTCAAAACTGTGGCCTTGGGCGCGCCAGAGATTGTGTTCTCCGGTGCGAGCCTTGATGTAGACGGCAAGCGCGGCACCGCCCATCTGCGGTTTGATTTTGTGGAGAACGGCCAGGTGGTGGGCAGCGGCGAGAAGGTGATGGTGCTGTCGGGGCTGGTCCCCTACGACCAGGCCGAGATGGACAAGATGGTGGCCTTTTACTACCAGCGAAAAAACGCCTACGCCGCCTGAAAAAAACGCCGCATCTGCGGCGTTTTTTAATGGTCTATCCCTTTGCCTGGCAACTGATCTGCGACTGGATAGCGCATTGCTTTTTCACAGCATCGTTGCCTGCCTGGCTGATACAAAAATCCATTCTCACCCATTGCGAACCCGCTTGGCTGGCCGCCGAACTGGGCTGCCAATGCCAGGCTTGTAGCGCCTTGGTAGCCGCGGCAAAGGCGGCGGCTTTCGGCGCGGCGCTCACTAGGCGAACTGCTGTGGTATTGCCGTCCTGGTCGATATCGACTTGATAAACCGCGCAGCCCGTTATCTGGCTTTTGGCCATCTCCTGGGGATAGGGCACCATTTTTGTGGTGTCATGCACCCACGCGGGGTTAGCGGTTTGAGGGTAGCTGACGGCAACATCGGCATAGATGTTGATGCTGAAAAGTAGCGGCAGTAATGCACTCATAATGGGTTTCTTGTGCAGTGTTGGCCCTGTCCAGGGCTTTTAGTTAAATACCGGGGCGTCGAAATCTTCCGGCTCGTCGGTATAGATACAAACGTTGTGCTTGGCCACCAGGCCGTCGGGGGCAACGCAGTGGGCTTCGAAAAAGGCGCTGATGGCGCTTCGCTGGCAGTGAGCTTCAAAGCTTGCCATGTCCGCCCAAATTTCGTTGAACACCAGCGGAAAACTTTGGCCACCGGCAAAAGGGCTGGGAATATGGCGGGTAACCTTGTATTGCAGGCAGCCGTCTTCGCGCAGGGTATCGGCCTCAAGGGCCTGCAGCACGCGAAACAGTGCCTTATCTTTGCCGGCCTTGGGCTCGAAGCTGGCAATGCAATAGACCTTTTTGGACATCTGAGTCTCTCCTTCTTAGCTGGCCACAGCATGCCTGCTGGTGGCCTTGATGCCAAGGCCGCCATGAAACCGATACAGATCAACTTTCGCCCTTGAAGCCGGGAGTAGGCTGGCTGGGTCTTAGTTGTATTAGGTGCATTTTATGGCGGCGTTTTCGCAATTACTGAGCCCTTGGCGCGCTTTGGCGGCGGTGCAGACTATCCCCACAGGCTGGCTGCGGGGCCGGGCGGTGTTTGGCGGGTTAACGGCGGCCATGCTCTTTGAGCATATAAAGGCCAAAGTGGAGCCTGACTTGCCGGTACGTTCCCTGCATTTTGCTTTCGTGGCACCGGCGACACCGGGGCGGGTTGAGGTGCATGCCGAGGAGCTTAGAGCCGGGCGTTATGTGACTCAGGTGCAAGGCGAGCTTTGCCAGCATGGCGACTGTGTGTTGTCGGTCTTGGCGAGCTTTGGCCAGGCCAGGCCTTCAGCGGTGTCCATTGCGCCTCCTGAGCCCCGGCATTTTACCGAGCCGGTGCAGTGCCAGCCGATGCCGGATTTTATTGAGCCTGGCCCCGAGTTCGCAGCGCATTTTGACCTATGCATTGCCACCGGCGCCCTGCCTTTTGCCGGTAGCAGCAGCCGGGAGCTGGGCGGCTGGGTGCGCTTTAAAAACGCGCCTGAAGCGGTGTCCATCGGCCATATTCTGGCGCTGCTTGATGCCTGGCCACCGGCGGTGCTGCCGATGCTTAACGCCCCGGCGCCAGCCAGCCTCCTTGCCTGGACCATTGATTTTGTTGAGCCGCTACCCGCCTTTTGCGGCGACGACTGGTGGCATTATCTGGCCGAGGTGGTGATGGCTGAAGACGGCTACGGCATTATCAGTGCAAGGCTTCGGGATAAAAGTGGCAAGTTGGTGGCGTCATCGCGCCAGACGGTGGCTTTTTTCGGCTGACAAAAAAGGCCCCAAGGGGCCTTTTTTAAAGAATGATGTAGTCGCTTTGGGCAATCACGCCGTTGTGCGGCCCAGGCTGCAGGCTGATATAGCGGCCCTGCACGCAATCGATGGGAATACAGTCGTCCACGTCCAAAAGGGCGTCGGTATGGGGTTTGTCCCAGCGGCTGTCCATCATTGCCTTGCCTTTTTGTTTGGCCTCGGCCTTATCGCTCGCCACCACCAGCAGGTAGTCGTGTACTTCACCAAAGCAACCTTCAAGGTAACCGCCAAGGTTGATGAAAAAGAGGCGGGGCTCATCGGGGCCGGGTGCGCTGTCGGCCAAGGTGACCTGATATTGCTCGACCCCGTCTACCGCCATCCAGGAGTCGATATGCAGCCCTTGGCGGTCGCCAAACCATTGGCTTTTTAACTGCTCAAAACTGTCTTCAAAAGAATCCGCAACGGCAAAAACCACATCGTGTACTTCGATCTTGGCCTTGGGGTGCCGTCCCCCAAGCATCACCACGTAAAGCATGTGCACACTCCTTCTTTGGGCCACGGCATGGTAATACGGCCCTTTGGCATTAGCCAGCCAGAAGGCACTTAGGTAGCGGGTTTTCGTCTTTGAGCTTTTGGGTGATGTCGGCAATGGCCTCGCGCAGCCAGCGGTGCGCCGGGTTACGTTCATTGCGCTCATGCCAGATAAGGGATACCGGCTTGATGGGAATATCGATGGGCGGCTTGGTTACCCAAAGCTCACCACAGCTGGTGTATTCAAAAATGGCGCCAAAGGGCAGGGTGGCGATAAGGTTGTTTTCACGCAGTAGCTTAGGCACCACCGAGAAGTGGTTGGTGGTCATGGCCACCCGCCGCTCAAGGCCAAGATCGCTCAGCATGCAATCGACAATGCCCTGGCGGTCACCAGACAGAGACACCATCAGGTGGTCGGCCTTGATGAAGTCTTCCAACTGCAGCGGCTTGTGGGCCAGCGGATGGTGGTTACCCATGGTGCAGGCGTAGTAGGAGTCAAACAAATACATATGGCGCAGCTGCGGCGCCATGGTGGGGGTGGCCTGGCTTATTACAAAGTCCACCTCGGCGTTGAGCAGCATGTTTTCCATGGTGGCGGTGGTAAAAGGCACCGCCAATACGTCTACCCCGGCCGCCCCTTGCTCTATTTTGTGGCGCAACTTGCTCCAATAAATGTCGACGGTCAGATCGGTAACCCCAACGCGAAATTCCTGGCGGGTACTGACCGGGTCGAAGGGCTGAGGGTCTACCGCATCTTTGAGTGATTGCAGGTGTTTGCGGGTCTGTTGCCACAGGGACTGGGCAAAAGGAGTAGCCACCACCCCGCGGCCTTCTTTGACGAATACCGGGTCGCCAAAGCTGACCCGCATCCTTGATATGGCATTGGACACCGCCGGCTGGGTCATGGCCAGCACGCTGGCTGCCCGGGATACGGAGCCTTCGCGCATGATGGCATCGAAGATCACCAGCAGGTTTAGATCCAACTGTTTCATATCATCACCGTAATCAATGTTAGCTATTCGATATATAAATTAGACGATATGATTTTGCGCCCTGAGAATACGTGACGTCAATCACGTTTCTCGGAGCCACTCATGTCTATTCGTTCTCGACTGGCTGTTCTGGGCCTGCTGGTGCTGGCGGGCTGCTCGCCCAAAGCCGAGCAGAATGCCGCCCAGGCCCAGGCCCCCGTTGTCTCGGTGGCCAAGGTGGTCAAGGCCCCCATCAATGAATGGGACCAGTTCACCGGCCGCTTGCAATCCCCTGAGCAGGTTGAAATTCGCCCGCGGGTTTCAGGCTACATCGACAAGGTGGCCTTCACCGAAGGTAGCCTGGTGAAAAAAGGCGATCTGCTGTTCCAAATCGACCCTCGCCCCTTTGCGGCCGAGGTTAAACGTTTGGAAGCTGAGCTGCAAAGCGCCACCGCCAAAGCGCATCAGGCCCGTATGGAAGCCCAGCGCGCCAAGCGCCTCAAAGGCAATGCCATGAGCGCCGAGCAGGCCGATGCCCGGGAAACCACGGCGCTGGCCGCCGAAGCTACCGTTAACGCCACCGCTGCTGCCCTTGATGCCGCTCGCCTTAACCTCGAGTACACCGAGGTGCGGGCGCCGGTATCAGGCCGGGTGTCTCGCGCTTACATCACCGCTGGCAACCTGGTGAACGCCGGCTCCAGCCTGCTCACCTCTGTGGTGTCCACCAAGGCGATTTATGCCTACTTCGATGCCGACGAGCAGCGTTTTATCCAATACAACGATCTGGCTCGCCAAGGCCTGCGCCAAGGCGCCCGCGACCCGAACCAGGTGGTGCTGATGGGTCTGGCAGGGCAACAGGGCTTCCCCTTTACCGGCCATATCGACTTTCTGGATAACCAGGTCAACCCCGATACCGGCACCATCCGAGTACGGGCGGTGTTTAACAATGACGACGGTCGCCTGACTCCCGGCATGTTTGCCCGCATCAAGTGGGTAGCCAGCAACACCTACCCGGCGCTGTTGATAAAAGACACTGCCATCGGCACCGATCTTGGCAAGAAGTTCGTGTTGGTGATGGACGACAAGCACCAGCTCAATTACCGCACCGTGACCCTGGGGCCACGGCTGGAAGGTGGCCTGCGTATCGTCCGTGACGGCCTTAAAGCCACCGACACCATTGTGGTGAACGGTCTGCAACGGGTACGCCCCGGCGCCACCATCAGCCCCGATGTGGTACCCATGGCCACCGACAGCGAACTGCAACTGCTGGCTGCCACCAAGGCGCCCAAGGTGCCATCTGGCACAGCGCAAGCCAATACCCTGGCTGCACGTTGAGGAAGGGTTAAGTGAATTTCTCCCAGTTTTTCATCAAGCGGCCTATCTTTGCGGCCGTGCTATCGCTCATTTTGGTCATCGCGGGCTTGCTGGCGGTGTTCAAGCTGCCGATCAGCGAATACCCGGAAGTGGTGCCCCCCACCGTGGTGGTGACAGCCAATTACCCCGGCGCCAACCCCAAGGTGATAGGGGAAACCGTGGCCACGCCACTGGAGCAGGCCATTAACGGCGTTGAAGGCATGTTGTATATGTCTTCGCAGTCCACCTCCGATGGCCGCATGACCCTGACCGTCACCTTTGCCTTGGGTACCGATCTCAACGATGCCCAGGTAGAAGTGCAAAACCGGGTGGCCCAGGCCCTGCCGCGCCTGCCCGAAGAAGTGCAGCGCCTTGGGGTGGTGTCGGAGAAATCCTCGCCCGATCTCACCATGGTGGTGCACCTGACCTCCCCCAACAACCGCTACGACATGCTGTACCTGTCCAACTATGCGCTGCTGAACGTCAAAGACGAGCTGGCGCGCCTGGACGGGGTAGGGCAGGTACGGATGTTTGGTGCCGGCGAGTACGCCATGCGGGTTTGGCTTGACCCAGACAAACTGGCGGCCCGTAACCTCACCGCGTCTGACGTGGTAGACGCCATCCGTGCCCAAAACACCCAGGTGGCGGCCGGTTCTCTTGGCGCGCCGCCAGATGCCAACCATTCAGACTTCCAGCTGCTGATCAACGTCAAAGGCCGCCTGGCCGACGAGCAGGAATTTGCCAACATCGTGGTGCATGTGGGTAAAGACGGCGAAGTCACCCGTATCCGCGATATCGGCCGGGTTGCCCTTGGCGCCGACAACTACGCGCTGCGCTCCTTGCTGGATAACAAACAAGCGGTGGCCATTCCCATCTTCCAGCGCCCCGGCTCCAACGCCATTGCCATCTCCGACGAAGTGCGGGCCAAGATGGCCGAGCTGAAGAAGAAATTCCCCGAAGGCGTGGATTACTCCATCGTCTACGACCCCACCGTCTTTGTGCGCGGCTCCATCGAAGCGGTAGCCCATACCCTGTTGGAAGCCATCGTACTGGTGGTGCTGGTGGTGGTGCTGTTCCTGCAAACCTGGCGCGCGTCCATCATTCCGCTGGTGGCGGTGCCGGTATCCCTGGTGGGTACCTTCGCGGTGATGTACCTGTTTGGCTTCTCCCTTAACGCGCTTAGCCTTTTTGGCATGGTGCTGGCCATCGGTATCGTGGTGGACGACGCCATCGTGGTGGTGGAGAACGTCGAGCGGAACATTGCCCTGGGTAAGACCCCCTTCGAGGCCACCACCCAGGCCATGCGCGAAGTCACAGGCCCCATCATCGCCACCGCCCTGGTGCTGGCGGCGGTGTTTGTGCCTACCGCCTTTATCTCCGGGCTGACCGGCCAGTTCTACCGCCAGTTTGCGCTGACCATCGCCATTTCTACCTTTATCTCGGCGTTCAACTCCCTGACCCTGAGCCCGGCCCTGGCGGCCATTTTGCTCAAAGGCCATGACGCGCCCAAAGACCGCCTGACCCGCATCCTCGATACGCTGCTGGGCGGCTGGTTGTTCAAGCCTTTTAACCGCTTCTTCAACCGCGCTTCCGGTGGCTACGTGTTCGGGGTGCGTAAAATCATCCGCGGCTCGGCCATCACCCTGGTGCTGTACGCGGGCCTCCTTGCCCTGACCGGCTTTAGCTTCAACAAGGTGCCCACCGGCTTTGTGCCAAGCCAGGACAAGCAATACCTGGTGTCCTTTGCGCAGCTCCCCGATGCCGCCACCTTGGACCGCACCGAAGCCGTTATTCGCAAGATGAGCGAGATTGCCCTCAAGCACCCCGGTGTCGAGCACGCCGTGGCCTTCCCGGGGCTGTCCATCAATGGCTTTACCAACAGCTCCAACAGCGGCGTGCTGTTTGTGACCCTCAAGCCCTTTGATGAGCGCACCACGCCGGCGCTGTCAGCGGGCGCCATTGCCGCCGACCTTAACGCCCAGTTTGCCAGCGTGCAGGAAGCCTACACCGCTATCTTCCCGCCGCCGCCGGTGATGGGCCTGGGTACCATTGGTGGCTTCCGCCTGCAGGTGGAAGACCGTGGCAGCCTGGGTTTTGAAGAGCTTTACAAGCAGACTCAGAACGTCATTCAAAAAGCCTGGCAAGACCCACAACTGACCGGCATCTTCTCCAGTTTCCAGGTGAGCGTGCCGCAGCTGGATGTGGACGTGAACCGCGAAAAAGCGATGATGCAAGGGGTATCACTGCCGTCGATTTTCGACACCCTGCAGGTGTACCTCGGTTCCTTGTACGTGAACGACTTCAACCGCTTTGGCCGCACCTTCCAGGTGAACGCCCAGGCTGGCCCCGAGTTCCGTCAAGATCCCGAGCAAATTCGCCTGTTCAAGGTGCGTAACCGCGATGGCGACATGGTGCCGCTGGGCAGCTTTGTCACCCTGACTCAAAGCTCCGGGCCGGACCGGGTGATGCACTACAACGGCTACCCGACTGCGGAGATCAACGCCGCGCCCGCGCCCGGTTTTAGTACCGGCCAGGCTCAGGACGCCATTACCCGCATCCTTAACCAGAACCTGCCCAACGGCATGACCTTCGAGTGGACCGAGCTCACCTACCAGCAAATTCTGGCCGGCAATACCAGCTACCTGGTGTTCCCGCTGGTGATAATCCTGGTGCTGCTGGTCCTGGCCGCGCTCTATGAGAGCTGGTCGCTGCCGCTGGCCATCGTGCTGATTGTGCCGATGACGCTGTTAAGCGCCATGGTCGGGGTGATGATCCAGGGTGGTGACAACAACATCTTCACCCAGATAGGGCTTATCGTGCTGGTGGGGCTGGCCTGTAAAAACGCCATACTTATCGTCGAGTTTGCCAAGGAGCAAGAAGAGCTGCAGGGCAAAGGTATTGTCGAGGCGGTGCTGGAAGCCTGTAGGCTGCGTCTGCGCCCCATCTTGATGACGTCCATGGCCTTTATCATGGGGGTAGTGCCGCTGGTGCTGTCCACCGGCGCCGGCGCCGAGATGCGCCAGGCCATGGGTGTGGCGGTGTTTGCAGGGATGATTGGGGTGACCTTCTTCGGCCTCTTGCTAACCCCGGTGTTCTACGTGGTTATTCGCCGCCTAGTAGAAAGGCGGCGGGCCAAAAAAGCCTTAACGCACGGCTCCTAACGAGCCCCTCTTTGCCGGCCCTTGTGGCCGGCTTTTTTATGCCAGCAGCGCCGCTTTAAGGCCGGCTTCCAAAAAATCGCCGTCCAGGGCGTCGTGGTCAATCAGCTCGACCTTGCTGTCGCCATCGACCCCCAGCTCGGTAATGGCAAGTGCCCCGTCGACGGCGTTAAAGGCCATCATGCCCTTGTCGGTCATCATCACCGCTTTTAAGCGCAGCACGTCGCAGGCGCTGAACAAAAACCACAGCTCGCGAAAATCAAAACGGCACCCAGGAGCAAACAAAAAGCCCAGGCTGTGCATGCCGTCCTGGTGCTGGGCCCGGCGCTCAAAAAGCGCGCCAGGGGGCACGCTCAAGGTGGCGGGCAGCACGGTATCAAGGGCGGGCTGCTGGGCCTTGGCAAACTTTTGTATGAGCGGCCGGGTAGGGGCATTGAGGGTCTCAAGGGGCACCTCGCCCTGGCTTAACCAGAGGCGGTTATCGGTGAGCCCCAGCGTATCGGCCTTGGCAAAAACGGCGTCTTTGGCCGGGCAACCGGGCATATCGGTTTTGTTAAACACCAGCACATCGGCCAGGGCCAACTGCTGGCGATAGGTGTCGTGGCTGAGGTATCGCTCGTTAAAAAGCGCCTGGGGGTTAACCAGGGTCAGGGTGGCGCCCAGGGCCAACACGCCCCGGTATTGGCTGGCGCTCAGCTGCTCAAGGAGGCTGGCCGGGTGGCCAAGGCCGGTGGGCTCAATCAGCAGCACATCAGGGTTTTGCTCGCGAATTAGCTGATTTAAGGCCACCTGCATCGGCAAACCTTGGGCGCAGCAGATGCAACCGCCCGGCACTTCGCGGATGGCGGCGCCGCTTTGTGACAGCAAGGCGCCGTCGATACCCACTTCGCCAAATTCGTTGACCAGCACTGCCCATTTTTGCTGCGGCGGCTTATGGGCCAGCAGGTGCAGCAAAGTGGTGGTTTTACCGGTACCCAGAAAGCCGGTGATGATATGGGTCTTGATGGGGCTTTGAAACTTCATGACTTCCACAGATAACGAGGGGGCTGGCTACCGTCGAGGGAGAGCAGGATGCGGCAATGGATGGTGTCGAAATCGTCGTTTTCGCCCAGCAGGCCAACCTGAATTTCGGTGAAATTCTCGGTGGCCAGGGGCACCACGATATCCTTGGCCCAGTCGGCACCGGGAATCACGGCGTCCACGGCGCCCCGTTCTTCAAATTCCAGGGTGATATCTACCAGATCTTCTGCGCTGAGATGGTCGGCGGCCTGGGCCAGAAACAACTCGTAACCCCAGTCGATGGCATCGTCAATGGACATAACAGCTCCTCTTTATCAGCAGGGCCATTGTCTCGCACTTTGGGCGGGGGCGCAGAACATTTCGCGCCCGGTAGCGGCGTCAGGGCGTAAAAATGCCATCCATGGCTGACGGAAATCCCTACACCAGGGAGAAAGGTGTCAGAGCAATGTAAAAGCCATTGGCCGCTCAAGACAGGGCGTTAAACCCATACAGCGTGCCCTAAATGCTTGATCGCACTAGCCAAACGCGTTGTGGTTGTGTGCCTTTGGCTTAAGGCTGATAATGGCCGTCCTTTATTGCCGAATCACGGGTCACATGAAGCGTCAAAACAGCCAGTTACTGCAAGAAGCAGAAGAGCGTTGCCGCCAGTCAGGCCGCCAGTGGACCAGCCAACGGGCTGATGTGCTGAGCGTGTTGGCCGACCAACACGGCCCGGTAACGGCCTATGAGCTGTTAGATGCCATCAAATCCGTGCATCCCAATCCCAAACCCGCCACCGTTTACCGCGCCCTGGAGTTCTTTATGGAGCTGGGCCTGGTACACAAGCTCGATTCGGCCAACCGCTTTGTCCTTTGCAGCCACCAGCACGAAGAACATCGCGCCCAGTTTCTTATCTGCGACAACTGTGGCCATGTAGACGAAGTGCCGGTCGCCGCCAAGCTGCTGGCCGCCCTTGAAGAGCAATCGGCGCGGCTGGAATTTGCCATGGCCGACAAAGGCCTCGAGATACACGGCCTGTGCGCCCGTTGCCGCCAGCATTGATACAAAACAGTGTTCGTATTACGCTGACGTAAACTGCTTTTTGTTAATGTTTTTATGAAGCTGCCGATATATCCCTGTGGCTTCAGTGCGGATCTCATCTATGCGAAAAAACCTGCCGGTAACCGGCCGCGAGCGCACCTTCAGTGCCGAGCAGCGCCTGGTTTCCATTACCGATCTCCAGGGCAATATCTCCTACTGCAACGACGCGTTTGTCGACATCAGCGGTTTTAGCCGCGACGAACTGCTCGGTCAGCCCCAGAATATCGTGCGCCACCCGGACATGCCGGCGGCCGCCTTTCAAACCATGTGGGAGCACCTTAAAGCCGGCAAACCCTGGATGGGCCTGGTAAAAAACCGCTGCAAAAACGGCGATCACTACTGGGTACAGGCCTACATCACCCCCATCACCGAAAAGGGCAAGATGGTGGGCTATGAGTCGGTTAGAAGCTGCCCAAGCCGCAGCGACGTAGCCCGCGCCGAGGCGCTTTATAGTCTTATCAACCAAGGCAAAAGCGCCAAGCTATCCAAGCTTGAGCCGCAACTGGTGGGTATCGCCCTTGGCGCCGCCATTATGGGGCTTTTTTACGCCCTCGGCTGGCGCCTGGCAGCCGAGCTTTGGGTGATGGTGGTATTCGGCATTTACAGCATCTGGAGCCGGGTTAAACGCAACGCCATTTTCGAAGGCTTAAGCGGCTTGCTGCCCAAGGCCTTTGCCGATGAGTTGGCGGTAAAAAGCTTTACCGACAATAACGATCAGTTGGGCCTTTTGAAGGTTAAAATTCTCTCCACCCGTGCCCACCTGGACATGGTAATGACCCGCATCGACGACGCTGCCAAGAGCGTCGCCACTGGCGCCAAAGACGGCCTTAACCAGAGCCGGCAGGCGGCCAGCCAAATGCATCGCCAGCAGCAAGAAACCGAGCAGGTGGCTACCGCCATGCAGCAGATGACCTCCACCATCACCGAGGTCTCCGAGCATGTTCAGGCCACCGCCGGCAAGGCCGACAGTGCCAACAGTCTGGCCAGCGATGGTCGCCAAGTGGCCGGGGATACCCGCAGCGCCATCGAGCAGCTAAAAGACACCGTCGATGCCATCGGCCAGTCGGTACAAAGCCTTTCAGCTGAGAGCCACAGCATTGCCCAGGCGGCGATGATGATTGAGCAAATCGCCGAGCAGACCAATCTGTTGGCCCTAAATGCTGCCATTGAGGCGGCCCGCGCCGGCGAGCAGGGCCGCGGCTTTGCGGTGGTGGCCGATGAGGTGCGTAAGCTTGCCAGCCGCACCCAAGAGTCCACCCAGCAAATTCATCAGATAATAGAGCGCCTCACTCGCCAGGCCGATGCGGCGGTGAAAATTGCCGATACCGGCCGTAGCGACGCCGAGCAGGGCCTGGCGCAGGTGCGCCGGGCCGAGACCATGCTTGGCGGCATTTCTGACGAGGTAGGCGCCATTGCCGATATGTCGTTGCAAATGGCCGCCGCCGTGGAAGAACAAGCCCATGTGGCCGAAGAGATAAACCGCCAGGTGGTAACCATTGCCGACCTTGCCAAAGACAGCGTCGGCCAGGCCCAGGCCTCGTCGGATAACGTCGGCAAGCTGCACCAGATAGCCGGGCAACTCCAAGAGATGGTGGCGAGATTCCGCCACTGATCACATTTATGAAAAAGGCGCCGAAAGGCGCTTTTTTTCTGCCTGTTTTCTGGTCAACGCTTGGTGGGCCAGACACGTCAAATCATAAAAAAAACTTTAATATCATCTAGATAAATAGGTGGGTGGCGATTGGTTTGATGTTTATAAAGAAGGGCTTTGCCAGTTTCCGACAAGCTTTTGATATTAAGCTGCCAGGGCTTCACCCGTCGGGAGCCAAAGAGAGGAGCCAATTTCAAGTGCATAAAAAACATGCGTTTTTTACATTTCTCATGAAGATGTTTGATCTTTAACTCAAGTTTCATCAAGGTTTAACACAGGTCTCATTCTGACCGGCTTATGCAAGGTTGGTGCAAGCTTGCATTGTTATAAGCCTGTTATGGAGGCTGAGGTCTGTGGTTAGTGGCCTATCTCCTGAATTTAAAAATATAAGTTGTGAATCAAAATTTGAGGGATAGTCCGTGGACAATAAAAAGTTTCGCCTGGCGTTAATACCCCTGGCCTTGTGGGGAAGCCACTTACCTGCTGCTTATGCAACCAGTGACTTTTCGGATATCGAGGTCAAGGCCACTTCATCTGAAAATGCAACGGCCAGTACTGATGTCAAAACCACCGAAAAGAAAAAGAATAAAAAGGAAAAAACAGATACCAATGTTGCTGAAGAACATATCGAGGTAACCGGTACCCGCTTGCAAAACGGTGACATCACCTCGCGACAACTCATTATTACCGAGCAGGACATCAAGGCTCGGGGGGTCAGCAGTGTTGAAGATTTGATCCGTACCCTGCCGCAAAACCTGGCCACCATCGGTACCATTACCAATGAGCGAACCAAAGGGCCTCTTAGCAACAGGGGGAAAACGGCGGTATCAGCACTGGGGTCTTTGGGGGTGTCGGCTGCCAACCTCGGCGGCATGGGCGCCGGGCAGACCCTGGTATTGGTGAATGGGCGTCGTTTAGCTGGAGCTGCCGGTATTGAAGACGGTTTTGTGAACCTCAATGGCATTCCGTTGACCGCCATCGAGCGGGTAGAAATTAGCCTGGATGGCGCCTCTGCCGTTTACGGTTCTGATGCCATGGGCGGCGTCATTAACTTCATTCTGAAAAAAGGCTTTTCAGGCAGCACCATCAGTGTGCAGCACCTTGATTCAGAAAATAATGCCAATAAAGACCGTATTAGTCTTTACTCGGGTTATGCTTGGACATCTGGTAGTGTCTCCGGCACTGTTGAATATACAAAGCAAAAGCCAATTAATAACTGGAAGTCGGGTTATACCACCGAAAACTATTCTAGTTATTACGATGGCGACAGTACTTATGATTTTCGCTCTTTATCAAACGGTGCTCAGCCGGGCGTGATAGTAACGCCTGTCTATCAATATGACGGTGAAGGGAATTACATCGGTACAATTGAGCAAGGTTTGTCTCTTCCTGCCGGTTTTACGGGTAAACCCACCATCGATGATATGGTGACTGTCGGCTCAGAAGTGATGCGTGATTATGTGCCTGAAAAAGCTGGCCCTGACGCTGATACCATGAGTGTGACCCTAAATTTTGACCAACGGCTAACAGAGCACTTGAGCTTTTATGCCAATGGCCTTTATACCCGCGCCAAGAACAGTCAAGAATACCAATATACATCTGGCTTAACGGTTCAGCTGGCGCCAGGGCAATATTACAATCCGTACCCAGCCTATTATTTCAGCTCTTACAACCCTGGCACAACGGTTGCCTATTACCCGCAGGCTGAATTGGATGCTGGCCTTCTACCTCAAGGGCGAATTCAAAATACCAACATCAACTGGAGCCTGAATACCGGATTTACCTACGAGTTTAACGAAGATACCAAGCTTGATTTCGTGTACACGACATCGGCATCAACCAGTAAAGGCCAGCGTTGGAACTTTAACTCGGTGGTATCTTTGATCGCCGATACCAATTCTCCGAGCGGTGTTTCTTGTTACAACTACGACCTGACGAGTGGTCTTGTCACCGGCGCTGACCGTGACCGGTTGCAGCAGGCGTTTGACCAGCAATGTATAGACTTGACCAGCAGTGACCCCAATGTTGCTTTTAATCCGTGGAATGCTTCTGCCAATGCGGCCGGCGCCAACATTAATGACTTTTTCTTCCTGCAAGAGGAAGAGCAGCGTAGCTCTGGCCTTAAAAACTACGAGTTGAGGCTCAATGGCTCTTTGTATCAGTTGCCGGCTGGTAAAGTGTTTTATGCCTTTGGTGGCGAATACAACGATGATGGTGTCAGCAGCAACGAAGTAAAGGTCAAAACCGGTGAAGCGGTAGACAGGGACAAATATGCCTTGTTTGGCGAGCTTAACCTGCCGGTTTTCGGCGGTGATTACACCGTTTTGGGGGCGAAACAATTAACCCTGAAAGTGGCTGCGCGCCGGGATATTTATAAAACAAAAGGCGCCGTTGGCACGGTAGATGGCACACCTGTCGACCAAGGCGGTGAGTTGGTGATGGGTAAAAATACCTTTGCACGAACTACGCCCAGCTATAGCTTCTACTGGGAGCCGATAAACGGCATTTCTTTGCGCGGGAAATGGTCAAAAGGCTTTCAGGCGCCACCATTTACGCAGCTATTTGACGTTGCTGGCACCACCACCTACAGCACCATTATTTTTAACGATCCGCTCTATGATTGCAGCGCACATAACGATTGCGACTACCAGTACAGTGCCAACTCGTACTATGCGCCAATGAAGATGGCGCCAAACCCAGACTTGAAACCGCAAACCTCGACGCAAAAGTCCTTGATGCTATCGCTGTTTCCAAGTGGGCTGCTCAATGGTCTGAACCTTGATGTCACCTGGAATAAAACCGAGCGCCGGAACGAGTTTGCCAAGTTGCAGGACATGTATTACCTGTTACCGCAATCTGAGGTCTATAAGCTGCCACAATATTTTACTCGTGATAGCAGTGGCAAAATCATTCAGGCAAATACGCTGACAACCAACATCTCGGGTTCGACTTTTGAGTCTATGACTTATGAGCTGCGTTATAACCTGGATACCGCTTTCGGCTCATTTGCGCCACAAGTGACGTATCTGCGCAATATCAAGTCAGAGCAAAAGGCTTTTGAGGACAGCACTCCCATTTCAACCATCGGTAAGCTGCAAGGGGTTGATAAGTACAAGATCACCAGTTCGCTTCGCTACGACTACCAAGACTTTACGGCGACTTTGTGGATGTACTACACCCCAAGCTACATCAATGATTACGAGCAAAACATGTACGCCGGGGTTATCGACCGTCCAGAGTATGCAAAAGAGGTCGGTTCGATGACCACATTCGATTTGACCATGGGCTATCAGTTGACCAATGCCCTGCGGGTTAACTTTGCCGGCCGTAACATCTTTGACCGCGACCCTGCCTTTGTGGTGGTTCAGGGCCGGCCATACGATACGGCGCGATATGATGCTGCGGGCAGGACACTGTCCCTCGAACTGCAATATGATTTCTAAGCGCTGCCGTTTTGTGTAAACCAAACGCCCTGCTTGCCAGGGCGTTTCATGTTCTCTGGAGGTGTTATGAGGTTACTTCTGGTTGAAGACGATACCGGCGTCGCTGAGACGCTAATCGCCTTTTTGGAGCGCCAAAGCTTCGTTGTCGACCTTGCCCCCTCTATTGCCATTGCCAAGGTGGCTATTCAAGACAATGATTTTGATTTGGTGCTGCTGGACAGGATGTTGCCGGACGGAGAAGGGATGAGCCTGATGGATTATTGCCTGGCGCAGCATAAACCGCAGCGTTTTATCCTATTAACAGCTCTTGGCGATGTTGATGATAAGGTCGACGGGCTGGAATCGGGCGCCCACGACTATATCGCCAAGCCGTTTGAACCTCGGGAATTGTTGGCGCGGATCCGCAATGCTCTACGCCATCCCATCAAGGTGAGCTCCGACATTAAAACCTTTGGCCCCCTTGCCTATGATGTGGCCAGCCGTAATTTCATGGTGGAAGGCCAGCCGCTGCTGCTGCGCCGCACCGAAGCCTTAGTGTTGGAAGCGTTAATGGCCCGGCCTGGTGTTGTTGTGGCCAGGGAAACCCTGGAATCTCGGGTTTATGGCTATGACAAGTTTGTCAGCTCCAATTCTCTTGAATCACAAATTTCCAGATTGCGTAAGAATCTTGCCGAGAAAACCGACAAGGTCAAAATTCAGGTGATACGCGGTATCGGCTATAGCCTGATTGAAGGCTAAAAGTGAAATTGGGCCCGGTAAGGTCAGTGTCAGCTAGGCCGTTTACACTTTTGGGGTTGTTATTACTTATATTGGGAGTCACTGGTGAATTACCAAGGGCTGGCTGTTGCAAAGGAAAGTGCCACTTTCTTTAAACAGGTCTTTTTTAAGGTAAAGGCCGAAGTCAATAAAATGATGGTGGGGCAGGCCGATGTGGTTGATGGCGTGTTAACGGCACTGATGGCCGGCGGCCATGTTTTGCTCGAAGGGGTGCCGGGCCTTGGCAAAACCATGCTGGTCAGCTCGTTAAGTAAAGCCATTGCGCTGCCGTTCTCCCGTATCCAGTTCACCCCCGATATGATGCCGGCCGATATCGTTGGCAGCTCCGTGTTAACGGAAATGCCTTCCGGGCGCCATGAGCTACATTTCCAGCCTGGTCCTATTGTTTCCAACCTGGTGTTAGCGGACGAAATCAACCGGGCAACACCCAAAACCCAGTCGGCGCTCCTGGAAGTGATGCAGGAAAAGCAGCTGTCTATGGCCGGTAAAACCATCAAGCTCGATGAGCCATTTTGCGTGATGGCGACGCAAAACCCGGTGGACCAGGAGGGCACCTATCCTTTACCTGAGGCCCAGCTTGACCGCTTTTTATTTAAATTGGTGGTGGGTTATCCCAGCGAGCAGGATTATCACACCATCATCGACCGAACCACCCGTGATGATGTCATCATTTTAAATGCTGTCACCGATGCCAACGAGATTTGCCAGATGCGCGACGTGGTTCGCCAGGTGCCGGTGCCTGAGCAGGCAAAAACCTATGCTATCCGCCTGGTCATGGCCACCCAACCCGGCAGTTCTTATGCCTCGTCAATGGTGAACCGCTATGTGGCGTTAGGCGCCTCCCCCCGTGGTGTACAGGCCCTTATCTTGGCGGCAAAAGTCAAAGCGCTGCTCAACGACAGGTTCGCTGTAAGCTGTGATGACATCAAGGCGGTTGCCCCGGCTGTGCTTAACCACCGTGTGGTGCTCAATTTTCAGGCCCAGGCCAATCGCGTGACCAGCCATATGCTGCTGCAAGACTTATTAACCCACAGCCCCCAATAACCACTCCCAACGTCCTTTCCGAATTTGGAGTACCTCCCTTGGCTTAGGTCTTGGGAGGTTTTTTTATAAATGCACTGCCTAGATTATGAAATATTGGTAGAGTAAAAAGATTGGGATCAAACGAGTATAAAACGTGGCGTTAAAAAATATTGTAAAACTGCCGGCTTCCATTTTTGGTCAAATGACCCTTCTGACCATTTTCTTTATTATTGCCTGTATTTATTTTTTCATGGTGAGTCCTGTTCTTGACCGCGATGTCCGCTTTGATGCGTCGACGCCGATCGAGAAAACGCAGGAGCTCGTACGTACGGCATTAAGAAATTACATTGACTCGTTGGTCGCAAAAAAAGATAAATCGGTGCCGATAGATAATGACCAAGTGTTAAAAAAGGTCAAAGAGCTGAACCCCGGTTTCAGGTATTACCTTTACGAAGGTGATACCGTTTTCAGCAGCCCAGGCTATACCCCTCGTTTTTATCACCTGCTACATATTGATGAACTTGATGCGGTCAACAAAAAAGTGGCTATGGCTAATAACTGCTCCAGCTTGTTTCAAAGTGTCTCCGATAGCGATGGTAGCGCTGGCTATGTGCAATACAGCTCCTGCGGTAACTCCAGTTATTACCTTGAATTTATTGGGATAAAGGTGCCGCTGACCATTGATCCCCCCAATCCGCTGACGGTGTATTTCAAAGTGTTGTTATCAAACAGCAGCAACTTTTTGTATTCGGCACTGGGGGTCTTTCTGATTGTGTCGCTGATTTTGGTGCTGAACATTCGGCTGCTGAAAAAGCTGGCTGACGTGGCGGCGTCTTTTGATCCTAATAAGCTTGACCAAAAGCTGCCTGAAAAAGGGCTGCCCAAAGAAGTGCTGCCGCTGGTGCAGGCGGTTAATCAGATGATCGCCAAGGTCGATGCCACCCAAAAGGAGCACAACTTCTTTCTCTCTACCGCCGCCCATGAAATGCGCACCCCTCTGACGGTGCTGCGTACCCGATTGGAGCTGATGGATGACAGTGAGATAAAAGATAAGCTTATCAATGATGTACGGCGTTTAACCGGTCTGGTTAATCAGCTGCTCAAGCTGATGCAGGCCGGGGGGCCAAGGAGCCTGGATAAGACCTTTGATTTGGCCGATAGCTGCCAGCGGGTGGTTCAGTCGGTGGCTGCCCATGCCGAACAACAAGGCGTGAAAGTGACACTGGATGATCTGGCCGGAAGCCATGCAATGAAAGGCGACAGGGGCTTGGTGGAAGTGGCTATTACCAACCTGGTGGATAACGCGGTGTCGTTCTCTGAACCCGGCGCCGAGGTGCAATTATGCTTGGCGCGCGATGGCACTGTGACGGTACGCGACTTTGGCCCTGGCATCGCGCCGGAAAATCTCGATTCCCTGTTCTCGCCCTTTGCCAAGTTCCCGCCAAATCGCAATGGTCATGGCCTGGGGCTGGCCATTGTTGAGGCAATCGTGCGTTTGCACGGTGGCCAGGTCAGCGTCATTAATGCTGATGGCGGCGGCGCCTTGTTTACGGTTCGTTGGTCCTGATGAAAAAGGCTCCGAAGGGAGCCTTTTGTTTAGCGCAGTTTATTGCCGTAAGTATCCCAGACTTCCACTGGGCCTAACTTCAGGGCCCGGATGTCCTTTTCAATTTGGCTCAGATCGCCGACCACCACCCAGGTCAGTTTCCCTGTGCCAAAGGTGGCCTTGGCTTGTGCCCGCACTGCTTCCAAGGTTACCTGTTGCAAGCGCTGCACGGCTCCTTCAGCCCTGTTGTAAGGCAATCCAAAGGAGGCCGAGTTGATCATCGACGCCAGATAGCTGCCGTTGTTGGTAAAACCGTTGGGAATACTGTGGATGGTCGAGGTTTTATCCCTGGCCAGCTCCTGGGCGCTGATGGGGTTGCCAGCTGCGTAGCCCTGGATCTCTTTTTGGATCTCCACCATGCTGGCCGCCGTTTTATCGGCCTGGACAGTACCGCTTGCGGTAAAGACGCGCTGGGCGTGGGGATCGCTGTCGATATAGGAGCTAAAGCCGTAGGCCCAGCCTTTGTCTTCTCGCAGATTCATATTGAGCCGGCTCTGGAAGCCACCGCCCAGCGCTGCGTTCATCAGCAAGTCGGTTGCCGCTTTGTCCTTATCAAAAGGAGCGATGGCTTTACCAACGGCAATGCTGCTTTGCACGGCGCCTGGGGCATCAACCAGGATCACCTTACCCAGGCTGCCATTGGCAACAGCAGGGTGGTCAACGGCGCTGGGGGCTATTTTTTGCCAGTCGCCAAAGTAGCGCTTGGCCAGGGCCTTGGCTTTATCCAGGGTGATATCGCCAATCAGATACAAAGTGGCGTTATTGGGGCCCACTTCATGGTCGTGAAAGGCTTGGATATTGTCGCGGCTGAAGGCGAGGGCCTCTTCTTTGCTAGCAATGTGCCCAAACGGATGGGCCTTACCCCAGATGGCGTCGGCGTAAATGGCGCTGGCGGCATTGATGGGGTTTTGCTCATAGGCCGCGTAAGACGTGGCGATGTGGGTCTTGAGTTTGTCGAGCTCTTTTTGCGGGTAGCTTGGGTGGCGGGTTACCTCGGCAGCCAGGGCAAAGGCGGGCTCGAGGTAGTTGTCGAGCGCACTCCAAGACACGGAGCTTTGATACTTGCCTGAGCGGGCGCTGATATTGGTACCAATGGCATCCATTTTGTCGGCCAGGGTGTCGGTATCGTAGCGGCGGCTGCCGCTGGTCAGCAGCTCAAAGGCATAGCCGGCGACGCCGGGGCCGTATGGCTGTTCGGCAAGGGAGCCGGTGTTAAACACCAGGCTTGCATCCACTATTGGCAGGCCGTGGCGCTGGGCCACAACCAGTTTCATGCCGTTGGCCAAGGTGGCCTCACTGATGGCCGGGAACTTCACCTCGCCTTTGAAGGGGCCCGGGGTGGGGATCTTGGCGCGATCCACCGTTTGTTGCTGCGTGCTGGTTTGCGGCAAGGGCAGCATCTGGGATTCATAGTACGGCTTACTCAGCCACTTTTTGGCAAGGTCTCGGATCGCCTTTGCCTTGGCGCTGGCCAGCCATTGACGCTGCTTGTTGAAAAAGAGCGGGTCGCCGTTGAGCACATAGCCACTGATCAGGCGATCACCCACCGCGGCGTTGCTTTCCAATGAGCGCAGCATGGCGATGTTGGTACCAAGGCTGAGGTCGTTCAGGCGAGCTTGGCTGGGGCCGTCCTTGAAGTAGCGGGCCAAGGCAGAGTCGAGGGCCTGGCTGACTGCTTGTACCGATACCCCGGGCTTGATACCGACGCTGATGGTAAAGGTGCTGCTGACCTGATGGGCATCAACACCGGCCTGCACACCGGTAGCCAGTTGCAGCTCGTCCACCAACACTTTGTTAAGCAAGGCGTTTTGGGAGCCCGCCAGGGTGGCGCCGACAATCTCCATCAGGTTGGTGTCTTTGTCGGTACCGTTAGGCAAGGGCCAGGTGCGACTGATGCTGGCGCTTCCCACTTTGCCGTAGAGGATGTCTCGTTTGACTTCAGACAGCGCCGGTACCCACTGGTCGATACGGTTAATGGGCTTACCGGCCGGCACGTCGCCAAAGTAGTAGCCCACTTTTTGCTTAGCGCTGGCCAGGTCAATGTCTCCGGAGAGCACCAGCACCGCGTTGGCGGCGCCGTAGTTGTCCTTGAACCAAGCTTTCACATCGTCAAGGGTGGCGTTATCCAGATCGGTCATCGAGCCGATGGTGGTGTGATCGTACGGGTGGCCCTTGGGGTAGAAGTTGGCCACAAAGCGGTCATATCCTTCGGCTCCCGGTTGCAGCTGGCCCTGGCGTTTTTCGTTTTTCACTACCGCCCGCTGCTCATCAAGCAGCTTTTGGGTGATCCCTTGGCCCAGGTGGCCCATACGGTCGGATTCCATCCACAGCGCCATATCCAGAGCGTTGCTGGGCACTGTTTCGAAGTAGTTGGTTCTGTCGAGGTTGGTGGTCCCGTTCATGCCCACCGCGCCTGCCGCGATGAAGGGAGCAAAATACTCGCCTTTACGATTGGGGGTTTCCTGGAACATCAGGTGTTCAAAGAGGTGAGCAAAACCGGTTTTGCCTGCTGGCTCGTCCTTGGAGCCAACCCGATACCAGACACCCACATACACGTTGGGTACCGAGTGGTCGCTATGGACCAGGGTGGTAAGGCCATTGGGCAACGTGAAGGTCTGGTAGTCGATGTTTATTTTGTCGAAAACCTGCTCGCTGTCGGCGCTGCTGGCAAAGGGGCTGAGCAACAGCCCGGACAGCACCAGGCTTGATGCCACTTTTTTTATAAAATTCAATTTGTTAAACCTGCGTAAGTAGAGTGCCGTAACGGTATTTAGGCACAGCTTGCTTACCCCAAGCTGGCAGGGCGAAAAAGCGGCATTTAGGGCAGCCCAAAGCTGCAAGGTTGGTGCAAGTTAGCTGGTGTTTAATGACTGCCATCCACTCCAGCAGGGCAGGCACAAATGGTTCTCGACCATGACCAAGTTATCCAACAGCAGCTCGACCGGCTTGATGCCAGCGGCCGGTGCTTTTGGCATGCCCGTTTCCGTGGCGAGGCGTTGGCCAGAAGTGGCGATCTTATGCTGCCATTGCTGCCGGTCTTGGCCTTGCTGGTGCTGGCTGCCGTCCTTGTTGGCGCCTTCAGTGCTGCTGATGCGTTTGTCGGGATGCTGATCGTGCTGCTGACGCTGCTGGCGGGCACTTACCGCTACTGGCGCCGCAAGCTGCGTAGCGGCCGCATAGCGCACCTTGCCCTCTTTGACGCCCGCCTTGGCGCCAACAACCGCATTGTCACCGCCGATGAATTTATGGCCAAAAACAGCCGCAGCGGTTTTGAAGAAGCCGCCGTGCTGGATGCCGCGCCCTGGATAGAAAAAGCCCTTGGCATTGATTTGAGCCTTGAGTCCCACCCCTGGACTGGGCGCCGCAGGGCCTGGCCCTATTTGGCCTGCACCGCGCTGCTGCTTGTCTTGGCTGGGTGGCTGCCGGTGTCGCTGCAAATGCCATCGCTACTGGCCGAAAAGGGCGCGATTACAGAGAACATCATTTTGCCACCCCAGGCCGACGTGCTTTCGGTTAACGCCGCCCCCCCCATGGCTGCTGCCCCCTTGGGTAAGGCCGGTGAGGGGCGTTCAGCGTCTTCGGCTAACCATGAGCCCGCGCCAAGTAACCGGGGCGGCAAAGGCCAGGGGCAGGGGCAATCGGCTACAGGCCAAGGCTCTTATGGGCAAGGCGCACAAGGGAATGCCGGCCAAGCCCGCTCCCCAAGCGCTGCCAGCGCCAAGGCTTCTGCTGCCAAGACGCCTGGTAAAGCCGCTACTCACACAGCGCAGCCGGCGGTTGCCGCCAACGCCGAAGCTACCCCGTCCTCATCGGCTGAGCCATCAAGCGCTGCCGGCAGCGACGGTGAGGCCGCAGCCGATGCCAAGGCCACGACAGCGCAAGGGCGCAGCGCATCGTCGGCCGAAAAACCCATGGCGGCTAACAACAGCAACGCAAAGCAGCAGGGCGCCGGGCGCAAGAATGCCACCAGCCACAGCCAAAAAGGCAATCCCAGCCAGGGGCAAGGGCAGGGCAATAGCAATAAAGGTAACCAGGGGCAAAGCCAAGGCAGCCAGGAAGGCATTAAGAAAAGCCGTGGCGTGGCGGGCATTTTGCTGGCCGTGCCCATGGAAGATCAGTTACTGGGTACGGCCAATAAGGGCCGCATCAGCAGCAGCACCGAACAGGTTTTTGCGACAGCCTCCGGCCAGCAACCGGGCGCGGCCCAAAGCCGTGGCCAGCTGAACGGCAGCATCGAACAGGCGCCTCAGCCGCAGGCCAGTCAGCAGGAATTGCAGCTTATCAAGCGCTTCTTCCTGATGCCGCCGGATAGCGAGCAAAACGACAATCACTAAGGGACAGCATTCTTTATGCAAATGCGCGACAGCCAACTAGACAGCAACCTCGGCCTGTTTAAAGAACAGTTCGAGAAGATCCGCAACGAAGTGAGCAAAGTCATTGTCGGCCAGGCTGACATCATCGACGGGGTGCTGACGGCCCTGGTGGCCGGTGGCCATGTGCTTTTGGAAGGGGTGCCGGGATTGGGCAAGACCATGCTGGTCAGTGCCATCAGCCAGGCGGTGCGGTTGCCGTTTTCCCGCATTCAGTTCACCCCGGACATGATGCCTGCCGATATCCAGGGCGCGTCGGTGCTGACCGAGAACGAGCAGGGCGGCCATGAGCTGAGTTTTCAGCCTGGGCCTATCGTGTCAAACCTGGTACTGGCCGACGAAATAAACCGCGCAACGCCCAAAACCCAATCAGCGCTTCTGGAAGTGATGCAGGAAAAGCAGGTAACGGTTGGGCGGCGCACCATCAAACTTGACGACCCTTTTTGCGTGATGGCCACCCAAAACCCGGTCGACCAGGAAGGGACTTACCCGTTACCCGAAGCCCAATTGGACCGCTTTTTGTTCAAGCTGGTGGTGGGCTACCCCAGCGAGCAGGACTATCACACCATCATTGACCGCACTACCGGTGGCCAGAAGATTGAACTGGCTGGGGTCAGCGACGGCGACACCCTCAACCAGATGCGCAGTATCGTGCGCTCGGTGCCGGTAAGTGACGAGGCAAAAACCTTTGCCATTCGCCTGGTAATGGGCACCCAGCCGGGCAGCGACTACGCCCCGGAGCCCATCAACCGCTATGTGTCCCTGGGCGCCTCGCCGCGTGGGATCCAAAGCCTGATGCTGGCTGCCAAGGTCCAGGCGCTGCTAAACGACCGTTTCACCGTACTGGCAGAGGATATTCGCGCCGTGGCCAAACCGGTGCTGCGCCACCGATTGGTCCTTAACTTTCATGCCCAGGCTGCCAAAGTCAGCCCTGACAGCCTGGTGCAAGACGTGCTGGCGAAGCTCCGATAATGGCCTCGCCCCTGACCTTTGATGCCCTGTTTGACGCCGATTTCTTGTCTCGGCTGCAACAGTTTTCACTGCGCCTGGCCGAGGCGCAAAAAGGCGGCCGCCTGGCAGAGCAGAAAACCCGGGCCAGGGGCCAGGGCCTGGAATTTGCCGATTTCAAACCTTATGCCGCCGGGGACGACCTGCGGGCCATTGATTGGCATGTCTACCAGCGCATGGGCCGGCTCTTTGTCCGGGTTTTTGAAGAAAAACAAGACCTACCGGTGTACTTCCTGGTTGACCAATCCCCCAGCATGTACCTCGAAACGCCGCCAAGGGCGCTGTCAGGGCTGAGGGCCGTATTGGCGTTGGCAGCCATTGCCCTGGGGCAGCACGATTCGGTTGGCCTCTTTCCTTTTGCCGCCGAGCTGCAAACCCGGGTCAAGGCCCTTTCCGGCAAAAGCAACCTGATGCGCTTTGCCACCATGCTGGCCGAGCTTTCCCCCACCGGCCACAGCGCTCTTACCGGTAGTCTGCGCCAGTTTGCGGGTTATCCGCTGCGCCAGGGGTTGGTGGTGGTGGTGTCTGACTTTTTCGATGAGGCGGGTGTCGAGGCTGTTTGTGATGCGCTGCAGGGGCTTCGGCACCGGGTGCTGCTGGTGCAACTGGTCAGGGAGCAGGACGCCGACCCCAGGCTGGATGCCCGTTTTAACGGTGAGCTACGCCTTGAAGATTGCGAGTCTGGTGCGGTGTGCGATCTGACCCTGACCGACCCGCTCATTGCCCGCTATCAAAAGGCTTATCAGGCCTTTGACCAGCGGTTACAGCGCTTTGCCCAAGAGTATGGAGCTGCGCACATCAAGATTGATACCGACAAAGACCTTTTGGCGCAGCTAAGCGCGCTCTTTTCGGCCGGAGGGCTAAGGCTGTGAACTTTACCCAGATCCCCTTTGGCTTGGTGCTCGCCGGTGCCTTAGTGCTGGCCGCCGCCCTTTATCTGTTGCAACAGCTCAAGGTGCGTTTTACACGGGTGACCTTGCCAACACTGATGCTTTGGCAAGAAGCGTTGGCCGACGCGCCGGTGCGGGTGCTGCGCCAGCGGTTTCGCTACTGGTGGGCTTATTTACTGTCGTTGGCCATCGCCTTGCTGCTGTGGCTGGCGGCTGCCGGAGTGCAATGGGCCGAGCCTGCCAAGCCAGCCCGGCTCTATTATCTGGATGCCTCGGCAACCCTGGCGCCGCCAGGGCGCTTTGAGGCGGCGCGCCAGGCGCTGCTTGATGATCTGGCCGCAGTACCGGCTGATGAGCGGCAAGTGTTTGTCGGTGGCGCGGTGAACAGCCTGCTGCTGGATAAAGGCGAGTCTCTGGCGCTGCTCAAGCGGCGCCTGGCCAAAGTGACACCGGCGCTGAGTCCCTCGCCTGTCAGCGCCTTTTTGCGCCAATATCAGCATCGCCAAGTTTATTACTATGGCGCGGCGGCGTTACCGGAGGAGGCCGCTAAGGCCTTGGTGCGCGGTTTTGCTCCCAAGGCCCTGGAGCAGGATCAGGGAATAGTGGCGCTGGGCGCCAGCCCTTCGGCGTCTGCCGAGCCATCGTTGGTCGATGTGCTGATAAGGGTCAGTGGCCAAGGCGTTAGCGCTGGCGATCTGTCGCTGACCTTGGCGGGTAGCCCCTATCAAACCACTTTGGTACCCCAGGGCAACAACGCCTTTTTGCTGTCCGGCCTGCCGGCTAACGGCAAGGTGCTGGGGGTGTCGCTGAATAAGGCCGACGACTTTGCCGCCAACAACAGTGCCAACTTGGTCTTGCCCCATTTTGCTCCCCTGAAAGTGGCTGTCAGCAATGGGGCCCCCGAGGTGATGCGCGCCTTGGTCAAGGCTGACCCTGGCATGGTGCTGAGCGAAGCAGCCAAAGCCGAGGTGCAAGTGCTGGTTGAAGGTGAACCGCAGCGCCCGGGGGTTCCGGCCTTGTTGATAAGCCCCGATCAGCAGGCGGCCCTGGTGTTCGCCTACAGCCCAGGCGACGACGCCAAAGCCCTCAAAGGCGCCCTTAGCGAACTGGGGCTCAGGGGGCCAGAGATGCAGGCCCTGGCCGATCAGTTCCATCGCCCCATTCGTCTTGAATTGCTGCCGGCAAGCCATCGGCAACTTAGCCTTTGGCAGCCGCTACTCACCGGGCAAAGCCATTTTATTCAGTCGCGCACCCTGCCGGTGCTGCTGGCCAAATCCCTGCGCTGGCTGGCCGGGCAGCAGCCCTGGGTGCCTTACGCTGAAGCCGGAAGCGACCTTTATGATCTGTCGGCAGCCTATGGCCTTGGCGGCAGCCAGCATTACCGGCGCTTGGCCCTCGGAAAAGCCCCCTATCTTGCGGCCAGTGGCCCTTGGCCTGATGCGCCTGCGCAGCTGCAGGTAGCGCTGAGCAATGACGCCTTGCCCGCAGCATTAACCCAACCGCTGGCAACGGCTAAAAGCGCGCAGGCAAAGGCGCCGCCAGTCAGTTTGGTGTGGTGGCTTGTTATTGCGGCGTCGTTGCTGCTGGCCCTTGAGTGGCGCCTGGTGCAACGCGGCAAGATGCCTTAAGGAGTGGTATTTGTGAGCCTTGAATTTGTTCATCCTCATGCTGGTTGGCTGCTGTTGGCCCTGCCATTGGTGTGGCTCAGCGCTGCCAAACACACCGGCTGGGCCCATAAGATGCTGCGCAGTGGCGTGTTTGCCGCCCTTATCCTTGGCTTGGCGCAACCGGCCTTTATTGGCAAAGACAATGGGGCCTACCGGGTGTTTGTGCTCGACCAAAGCGCCAGCCTTTCGCCCGAGGCAAAGGCGCGGGCCCTAGAAGTGCTGCGCCAAAGCCTTGCTTCTGTGCCAAGGGGCGATAGAGCTGTGCTTATCCAAATAGGTGGTGAGCCGGTGAAGGTGGCGGTGGCTAGGCGCCAGCAATGGGACAATCCCCTTAGCCCATCGTCTTTATCCCAGGCGCTGCAAGCGGCCCTTGATGCCATCCCCCTTGGTGCCAATGGGGCTATTGCCCTTATCACCGATGGCTTGAGTACCGACCAGCACTGGCAGCAGGCCCTGTTTGCCCTTCGCCAGCGTGGCCTGCCGGTCAATGTGCTGGAACTGGGTAGCGCCCCCCAGCAACCCTTTATTGAGGCCATGACCACGCCGCCGGTGCAGGCCGGGCAACAGGCCACTTTCACCCTGGCCCTCAAAGGGCAGGGGCAAGGGCTGGGATTGTCGCTGTACCAAGGGGCTACAGAGGTCAAGCACCTAAGCGACTTGACGCTCACCGGGGAGGGGGAGCTGGCGCTGAGCGTGCCGGTCAAGGCGCCGGGCTTTGAGGCTTTTCATGCCGAGCTGAGTGATGCCCAGGGGCAGGTATTGAGCCGCTATAACACCTTGGTTGCTATTCAGGCGCCGCCTAACGTGCTTTACCTTGGCCAGGATGCTGGAGGCGCCGCCAAGCTCCAGGCGCTGCTGGGCAGCAGCGCTGATGTCAGCACCCTGGCGCCCTCGGCGTTATTGGGCGTGGATTGGAACCACTACCGGCTGGTGTTTATGGACGACATCGCTGCCAAGGCGCTGCCCGTTACCGTTCAAGAGTCGCTGTTAGACGCGGTGCGCGATCAGGGCCTTGGGCTAGTTCATACCGGTGGCAAAAGCGCCTTCGGCCCCGGTGGCTATGCAGGCCAACCCCTTGCCAAGGCACTGCCGGTGACCATCGACGATGAGCAGCAGAAAAAACAGCCCAGCATCTCATTGGCGATTGTGGTCGACAGCTCCGGCTCCATGCAGGGCAAACCCATTGAGCTTGCCAAGCAACTGGCGCGCTTGGCGGTTCGCAAGCTCAAGCCCACCGACAACATCGGCGTTGTCGAATTTTATGGCAACAAGCAATGGTCGGTACCCATGCAACCGGCCCAAAACCTTGACGAAATCGAGCGTGCCATAGGCCGGATGCAAGCCAAAGGCGGCAGCGTATTACTGCCCGCCATTCAGGAAGCGTATTTTGGGCTTCGCAATACCCATACCCGTTACAAGCATTTACTGGTGATCACCGACGCCGGGGTGGAGGAGGAGAACTACCAGCGCCTGATGCGCCACATCGCCCAAGAGCAGATCAATGTCTCAACGGCCCTGGTCGGTGGTTCAGGGGAAGGCGAAGACAAAATGATGGACTGGGCCAACTGGGGGCATGGCCGTTTTTACGAGGTCAATGACGAATTCAGCATGGTGCAAATCGACCTTAACCGTCCGCAATCGGAACCGGTTGCGCAGTACCGCCAAGGGCAGTTTGCCCCCACTTTGGCCCCCGGTAGCTGGTGGCAGGGCAACCAAACCCTACCTGCCATCACCGGTTACGACAAGGTGTCGGTGCGGCCACGGGCTCAAACCCTGGTGAGCCTTGATGATGGCTCGCCACTGGTGGCCAGTTGGCAATACGGGGCCGGCCGGGTTAGCGCGATGATGACCGAGCCTTTTGGTCAGGGAACCCAAGGCTGGCAAAGCTGGGCGGGTTACGGCCGGTGGCTGGGCAGCTTGCTGGCCCGTACTGCCAATCAGCAATGGCCCTTTAACGCGACCCTCAGCCGCCAGTTCGATCAGCTAACCATTGATGTGCAAAAGCAGCTCCCCGGCTATGCCGAGCCCAAGCTGACCCGGCTGACGCCTCAAGGGGCCCAGGACATTGCCCTGTATGAAAAGGCCCCCGGTATTTATCACGGACAGCTCGCTCTGCCCGAAACCGAGGACGCCCAATTGCTGCTCGAAGGCGGCGCCAGTGTACTGCGTCTGGCCGACCGGGCTGGCTCTGATCTGGCCCCTGAGGGTGAAGTGGCTGCCGCTATGCCACTTGAGCAGTTGGCCTCGTTAACCGGCGGCCAATACAGCACCAGCCAATTGGGGCAGAAGGTTGCCAAGGGCAGCTTTGCCATCCGGGCCATCACACTGTGGCCCTGGGCCTTGTTGCTGGCGCTGGCGCTTTATCTCACCGAACTGATGTATCGCCGCTGGCCTCGCCACCGGCAGGCCATAGCGCAGGATAAGAACTGATGATGTTTCGCTACAAACCCCTGGTGTTGGCCCTGGCGTTAGGGGCTGGTTTGGCCAACCCTTGCTGGGCCGGGATTGACAGTGCCGACTGGCAGCAACTGCTGAGCGCACCCAGGCTTGATGAGGCTCGGTTGGCCAGCCTTTATCGGCAGACCAGCGTTAGCAGCCCAGGGCTCAAAGGCGCCGAGCAGCAACTGACGGCGCTTGCCCAGCAACAGCCGGCACTGCTGGCCCGCGCTTGGGTCGTGAAAGGTTATCTTGCCTGGCAAGACGGCAACCGCGCCCAGGCGCAGGCTGCCGCAGATGCCGCCGTTAAGGCGGGAGGCCAGATTGAGGCCTGGTTGCTCAAAGCGCGGCTTTTGGACAGCCAAGGTCAAGCCACAGAGGCCCTTGGTTGGTATCAAAAAGCCCTGGCTAAAAGCGCCTTGGAGACCGATCGCCAACAGCTGCGCTTAACCATGGCCATCATTGCCAGCGATAAGGGGCCGGCGCCGCTTATCGAACTGGCCAAAAGCGGCCAGTTTAGCGGCGCACCTTCGGTGATGGCGCTGCTGGGCTACCCCAAAAGTGCGCTGGCTCATCACCTTGGCGTCAACGGATTTGCGAAGGCGGTCCAAGTCGCTGATTGGGCTATCGCTGCCAAGCACTACCGCCAGGCACAAACACTGGCCTGGCAGGCTTATCAGCAGGCCACGGATATTGCCGACCAGCGCTACGCCCTGGCGGTACTGGTGGAAGCCTACCGAAAAGCAGGCCATCTCGAAGGGGCCATCAGCTTTTTGAACCACCAGCCACGGCAGTTACCGACCGAGCAGGTCAAACTGGATGTGCTGTTGGAGCTGGGCCGCTTTGATGAGGCCGAGCAACTGGCGAGGCGGGCGCCAGAGCCGGCATTTAGCCAGCAACTGGTGACGGTGCTGGAAATGGCCGGGCGCTACCAGGACCTGGCCGGAGAATACCAGCGCTTAATCAAGGCCGAACCCAAGGAAGCGCGCTGGTATCAAGGGCTTGCTTCACTGTATCTGGCTCAGGGCGACCCTCAGAAGGCAACCGATACCTACACCAAGCTGGTTGGTGGCCAACAAGGCAATACCCCGCTTTTGATACAAACAGCGCAGCTGATGGCCGGGCAGGGGCTTGACGATCAGGCCCTGGCTTTGGTTAAGGAGCTTGGGTCCGGCGAGGCGCTGACTGCTGTGCAACTGTTTATGATTGGCAATGACCTTGACCACGGCCAGGATGAAAAGGCCATTACTCTGCTTCGGCTGCTGGATAACGCCCTGGCGGCGAACGACACCCGGCGCCTGACACTCGCCGACGGCTTTGAACGCCTGCAACAGCCCGCTCGCGCCTTGGCCATTTTGGACAACCTTGAAAAGGCCGGGGTGGCCTTGGGGTACGACCAACAGGTGCACATGGCAAAGCTTGCCATGACCGCCGAAGGAGCAAGGCCAGCCCTGGCACGTTGGCAGGCCCTTTGGCGCCAGGCCTCCTTGCCGGCACGTAAGCACTATTTGGAAAAGCAATTGATTGGCGCCGCTACCGAGGCTGGCGAATTGAAGGGGCTCATCGCTACCCTGCAGCGCGCCGTAGACGCCAACAAGGCGCGCCCTGATGAGCTGGATTTGCTGGTCAGTATCTATCTGGAGCAAAACCAGCGCCCGCAGGCCCTTGCCACCGCCCAGCGCTTTGCCAGCCAGCAAGGGGAGGGGGCGGCGGCGTTGCAAAGGCTCAGCGCTCTGTACTTGCGACTGGATGACCACCGGGCTTATCAGCAGACCCTGGAGGCACAGATCAAGGCCAACCCCGGCCAGGCAGCACTGTATTTGCGCCAATTGATTTTGAGCACCCTCAAGTACGATTTGGCCGAGTTGTCGCCCAAAGACCGGCTGGCAAAAATTGACCCGCTGCTGCGCCGCTTGCAGGGGCTCGCTACCGGCGATGCCCAGTCGTTTGAATTTGCCGCTGGTGTCTATGCCAGGGCTGGCCTTGAGCAGCAAGCCGTTCGCTGCTACCGCCAGGCACTGGCGCAAGATCCCGGCCGTAGTGACGATCTGCTGCAAATGACCGAACTGATGAAAAACAGCGGCGATGTCGGTGAAGCGGTCACTCTGCTGCAACTGGCGGTGATGGATGCCGCCGATGACAACCGTTTTGCCGCCGCCATTGATGGGCTGGTCAATACGGTGGCAACCGACGATCCGGCCCTGCCGGCGCCGCGCAGTGCGCTCCTCAGTTGGGCAAAACGCCAGGTGCTGGCGAGGATCGCCCAAAAGGGCGCCGATTTTTACCTCTACTCATTGCTCGCTGATCTGGCTCAGGAAGATGCCGATTTCACCCTGGTGTCCCGCACCTACCAAAATGCCCTAGCCCTGTCCGATCAGCAGCGCCCACAGGTATTGCGCCAGCTGATCGCCCTGGCGAGCGGCGGCGCTGACAGCAGTGAAAACGGCGGCCCGGTATTGATCGACGATGCCAGTAAGGTGACCTTCGGGCGCCGGCTTATCGCCCTGAAACGCGAATACCCGGCAGAGCTCTACAGCTCCCTTGCCAATAGCCTGTTAAAAAGTGGCGATTTGCTGGGTGCCGAGCAGGCATTTTCGATGATGAGCGACATCAGCGGCCTGATAAATGTCGACGAAATCAAAGGTGACAGCTTCGACGATGCCGGTTTTATTGACAAAGCGCTGAGCGATTACAGCCGGGCCTTGCTGCAAGACCAGGACAACATTGCCCTGGCGCTGAAAACGGCGCGGCTATTGGAGCAAAAAGGTCAGTCGCAGCGGGCCAGCCACTGGTATTGGCATGCCTTGGAGCAACTGATGCAGCGCCAGCCCTTGCAGCGCTCCAGCGTTCAGGGCGGCGAAACCTTGGAATTCAACCGTTTTGCCCCGAGCCTTAGCGAGGGCTTTTTACTGAACTGGCAGCCGGACCAGCCCGGCTATGATAAGGCGCTGTTGGCGATGATAAGCGCCACCCTTGAGGCCACCCGCGCCCGAGCAGGGCACATCACCTATGCGCATGCCCTGCGGTTGCAATTACTGGTGGACCTTGGCTTTCGTATGGCTCAAAAATCCCCCGGCCTTTGGACGCAGATAGAGGCGCAGGTGCAGCGCGATTTTGCTCAGGACCCTAGTTATCTCGCCATGATTGATGACCTTGCAATAACGGCGGGCAAAGCGGCGAAATCCAGCTTGCCCTATCAGCCGTTAAAGGCCCTTTCGCAGCAGGCGGATATCGAGCATAACGCCAACCTGAGCCTTGCCATCGCCATCGACCGGCAAGATAAAGCCAGCCTCGGCAAACTGACGGTTGCGGCCCTTGAAAACGAACAGCAGCGGCATCAGCCGGGAGCGGCAGGCCAGGCTGGTCAGCCCTATGTTTACGACACTCTCTATCCGCTGGTGCTGGAAACCCAAGCCCATCTGCCCGAAGAGAGCTTTCGCCAGTGGATCTTGGCGCCGGTGCAGCGCTCGGCGCACTTTGATGACCTGCTGTTCGATATCCTGCGTACGGTGCCAAAACGGTATCTTGAGCTAGAGCGGGTTGCCGGCCGGCCGCTGCTGGGCAATGCCACCATCATCGACATGCTGGTCAATGATGGCGGCCGGCCACTGAGCTTCTCTCGCTACTACCGGGCCCAAATGACCCTGGATAGCTTTTTACGCCAGCGGCTTACCCTGGATGAGCAGTTGAGCTTGTATGGCAAGTTGATAGCAAAAAGTGCCGATGGTAATGGCCGCTCCGGCCTGCTCGATGGCCTTCGCGGCCATTTGCTGACGGTGCCCCTTAACGAAGGGCAGCGCCAGCAATTAAGCCGCGCTCTGAAGCAAGACATAACCGAGCAAGCCGGCGAGGGGGCTTTGGGGCAGCCCCTGGCCCAGTTGTTGGTGCTAAACGCCGCGAAAGACTCGCGGGCACTTCTTGAAAAGGTGGCGGCAGGCTTTGCCAAACGGCAGCCCAAGGCGGCCCAGTTGCCGGTTTTCCTCAATGCCTGGTTCAGGGGCGATAAAGACGTTGCCTACCAAGCGCTCTTGCAGCTGGCCGAACAGCTCCCGCCTTTTGAGCAGGATAAGCTCTACAGTGCCGTGCCACCCGAGCGCTATTTTAAAGACCAGCAACAGCGCCATATTGAGCGCTTTATGGCAGATAGCGCCCCGTCAAAACGCGATATCGACTTGTTCTATAAGCAGTTTGTGCTTCGCGGCGAGACGCAAGGCCAACAGCAAATCGCGTTTTATCAAAAGCTGCTGACGCTAGAGCCTGGTAACCAGGGCTTTGTAGCGGGGCTACTCAAGCGCTACTGGCAGCTTGGCCGCGTGGCCGATTTCAACCGGCAGTTGGGCCAGTATCAGCAGGCGCATCCCGACGACCTTGACGCCAGAACGTTGCTCTTTATGGCCCTCAAAGCCAGCGGCGAAGACCAGCAAGCCAAGGCGGTGGCAACCACGGCAATGGGGACCAAGGCATGGCAACAGGCATTGGTGAATAAAATCGCGGCTCAAAGCGCCAGCACTGGTGAAGGCCTTGGGAGCCTTTACCGGCTGCTCTATGAGCCTTTTGCCCGTAAGACGTCGATGCTCCCAGATCTTGGGCCCAGTTTGCAGCCGCTACCTGACGCGGATCTGAGTGACCTTGCCAAGGCTTATGCCACCTCACCCGGCGGTGGGATACACCTGCTCCGGCGCCTGTGGCGTGACAGCCTGCCGGTTTGGGGCGGCTCATCTCGCCCAACGGTCATGCGCGGTGAGCTGTTAAACGAGGCGTTTGATCTCTATGGCAAACCGCTGCCTGCACCTTCAAAGCCCGGTTCCCTGGCCTGGGCCCTGGGCGAGCGCCAAGACAGCCCCGCCTTGTTGGCACAGATGGCCAAAGACCCTGGTGTGAGCGACGAGCTGCAAGCTTATATTGGGGCGGTGCCGATGCAGGCCCGGCCATGGATGTTGCCGTTTTATCAATTGCTGGCCGAAGGGTTGGTTGCCCAGGGGCGAAGCGAAGCCCGCTTGGCCCCGCTGCAGGCAGAACTAGAGAAGGGCCAGTTGGATACCGATGGCCTGCAGATGCTGGTGAGCCTCTATCGCGCCGAGCACAAGGCGCTCAGTGAGCCTCAAGCCAAGGCGCTGCTTGAGAACCTTAACCGTATCCCGGTGCTGGCACCTCGTCAGCGGTTGTTGTTGTCCGAGCTCCTTGCTCGCAGCGGCCAAGAACCTGTTGCCGGCCAACTGCTGCTTAGCGCCGCATTACAACAGCGCTTTATGCAGCCGCAGATGCTGTCTCAGTGGTATGACCGTGGCCAGGCCGGTGTCAGTTTGCAGGAGCTGGTTGCCTCCTTGGCGAGTTGGCCCGACAAGGCGCAGGCTGCCAAGAGCTATCGCACCCTCATCGACTGGGTGGGCGACAGCGTGGCCGACAGTGCCAGCGGCAAAATCGAGCCAATGCTGGACAGCTTTGTGCTTGCTAGTGCGCCGTCTGTGACTGACGCGCCAGCGGCGCTGGTGGCTGACATCCGGCCGTCGGCCCTTGACAGTCAGGGGCCACAGCGCCTGCTGTTTGACGCGCAGATAGCCTTGGGCAAGCAGCAGTACCAAGTGGCCATCGACGGTATCGTGGCAAGCCTTAGGTATCACAAAAGCTCAGGATATGACCGTGATGCCGAAGCCTTCGCCTATTTTCTCTATGGCAGTAACGGCCTGCAACCAACAGCCATGGCCACACTGCTGGCGGCGGCCGACAGGTTATTCCCGTTGGCCAACGGGCAGCAGCTGCTTCCTTGGCTAGATAGCCTGACCCAGCACCTTGAAGAGGCCTATGGCCAACGGCAAATCAAAGAAGGTCCCTATGGGCAACTGCTGCTGGTGCTGGCCCAGCGTTATCAGCAACTGGGTGAGCATGAAAGGGCCAGCCAGTGCCTGGATAAGCTTGGTGGCATGAGCCTGCCGCCGGAGCAACAAAAGGCCCTAGAGAGGCTGCGAGGCCATTAAAAAAGCCCGGCATTTGCCGGGCTTTTTTGTGCCTGCTGGTTAGCGGCGGCCGAGGATCTTCAGGACCCGCAGGAACAGGTTGATGATGTCGATGTAAAGGGCTGCGGCGCTGTCGATGGCGTTATCGACGGTTTTGGGAATGGCGTTGGCGCGGCCCCAGTCGTAACCAATGTAACCACAAAAAATGGCGGCCACTATCCAGTCCAGAATGCCGTGGTGGGTGTTGAAGACGAACACTTCCACTACTTCGACGATGATAACCAGCAGCAACGCGGCGGTCAGGGCGCCGCCGATGCGGGCAAAAAAGGCCGGGTACAGGGTACTTAGCGCCATCATGCCGACGGTTACCAGGCCGGTGACGCGCATGGCTTCTGCCACCAGTTCGGGCTGGTACTGGGCCACCACCAGGTTGATAACAAAGCCAAAGGGCACCACCACTAAGTTGTAACCGAGGAAGCTTATCCAGGGCTTATGTGACCTTTCAATGAGGTAGATCCCGCCAAAACAGCAGGCGAAATAGCCGATAAAGAGCACCATGGGGTGGATGGAGAAAATAGCGTAGGGATTGATATGGGTGACCATCCACCAGTTGGCGAGAAAGCCCCAGGCCAGGGTCAGGCCGATGGTGAGGTTGTAAAGCGGAGCGCTGATGACATCTTCGCGGGATTCCTGGCGATCAAAAACGCTGATTTCCATAGACACAGTCCATTGTAAAAGAAGGCGCAAGGATACTGCCCGGAGTATAGAGCGTTGTCAAATTGTAAATAGCTGAGAGGTCAAGGATTTGACTGTCAACCTTTGCCGCCTGCAGGCAATAGTTTGCCGCCTGGCCAAAAAGAGGGCGGGCGCGTCAAAAAACCGTGCCCGCCATCGACTTAGCGCGAAAACTGCCGGTAGGTGCTGAGCGCCTTGGACAGGTTGGTTGAAGATGCTTGCTGCTGGCTGGCTTTGGGGTCTTGCGACAGCGCGATGGCATCACCGGACAGGGTCAGGGTGTCGGCGCTACCGGCGGCAGCGGTGTCGGTACCGGGGCCAATGCCGGGGGTTTTGGTGTCCAGGGGTTGGGTTTGGCCCTGGTTTTGCTCCAGCTGCAGAGGGGAGTGGGTGGTAGATGAGTGCAGCGAGTGATTGAGGTTAATCATGAGTGTGCTCCTTAATACATTGAGTTGAATGCCCTAAAAGACACGCAAGGCTGGGGCCAGTTATGGGCGGTGCACATTCTTTCCTCATTGGGCGTTGCTGCCCTGGCAAAGCAGTTAACAGGGCCGGGGTTATGGGCGACAATAGCGCTTTTCGCCTGCCGGACCCGATTATGTACCAAGATTTTGCCGCCGAACTTGCCTGGGCAAGCCTGCACATGCCCCGTACCAACGCTGCCGTGGCGGCACTGACGGACCTTAGCCAGGTGCGCCTGGCCTGCAACATGCACCTGGATCTTAAAATGGCGCCGCTGGTGGCGGGCCTGCTGGATAAAGGTGCCCAGGTCTTTCTGACCACCTGCAACCCCACCACGGTGCAAGACGATGTGGTGGCCTATCTGGTCGGTAAAGGCGCGAAGGCCCATGCCTGGCGCGACATGAGCGAGCAGGATTGGTCCGATTCGTTCGACAAGGCCCTGGCCTGGGGCCCCACCCACCTTTGTGAGATGGGCGCCGACCTCACCACCCGCCTGCACCAAAGCGAGCAGGGCCCGGCCATTATTGCCGGCCTGGAAGCCACCGGCTCCGGCATCAGCCGCCTGGGCGGGGTCAGCCCACGCTACCCCATCTTCAACTGGGACGATCTGCCGGTCAAAGAAGGCCTGCACAACCGCCATATGGTGGGCCTGACCGCCTGGCACACCTTCTTCCAAACCACCCACCTGACCCTGCACGAAAAAACGGTGATCGTTATTGGCTATGGCCTGGTGGGCCAAGGGGTTGCTGCCTCGGCCAAGGCCTATGGTGCCCAGGTGCAAGTGGCCGAGCTGGACCCAGCCCGCGCCCTGCAGGCCAAATATGACGGTTGGCCGGTGGTGGACTTGGCCGAGGCCGTGAAAGGGGCCGACGTTATCGCCACGGCTACCGGCGCCAAAGGGGTACTGAGTGAGCGCCATCTGGCGGTGATGAAAGACGGCGCCTTTATCCTCAACGTCGGCCATGTGGCCCAGGAAATCGACGTACCTTTTCTTAAAACCCATCCCCATAGCCAGCCTATGCCCCACGTTAACGCCTATACGCTGCCGGGGCGCACGTTGTACCTGCTGGCCGACGGCTCCATGTTCAACCTCACCGCCGGTTACGGCGACAGCCTCAATGCCTTTGATGTCACCCTGGCGGTGATGGCAAGCGGTATCGGCCATATTGTCGGCGCCGGCCAGCAGGCTGAACCCGGCCTGTACCTGCTGCCAGAGTCGGCCTGGAAAGCTGTGCTATAACTTTGATTGATAGGGAAAAGTTGTAAGGCCCGCCATCGGCGGGCTTTTTTATGGATAGCCATTTGAAGCCCTTTCGATGAAAAAGGGCCCAGCACAGTCAATTTGCCCTTGCTGGTGCCGATAAAGTGACCGTAAGTCAACAAGGCAGCCATGCTATGCGAAAGAATTTGCCAATAACCAACCGCGAACGCACCTATTCAGACCGGGTGAAGCTCATTTCCGCCACCGATCTCAAAGGGACCATCACCCACTGTAACGACGCTTTTGTGGAGGTCAGTGGCTACAGCCGGGATGAACTTATCGGCCAGCCCCACAACCTGGTGCGCCACCCCGACATGCCGGCGGCGGCTTTTAAGGTGATGTGGGAGCATATCAAGGCCGGCAAGCCCTGGATGGGGCTGGTTAAAAACCGCTGTAAAAACGGCGATCACTACTGGGTGAACGCCTACGTTACGCCGGTAACCGAGCAGGGCAAAGTGGTGGGCTTTGAGTCGGTGCGTAGTTGCCCCTCCCGAGAAGACGTCGCCCGGGCCGAGCTGTTGTACCAAAAGATAAACACCGGCAAGCGCACCGAACCCAGGCTGCGCCTCCCGCCTCAATATCTGGCCTTGGGGCTGGCCCTGGCTGTGGCGGGTGGTTTGTATCTGCTGGACTACGACGGAGCGTCGGAAGTGGCGCTTCTTATTACCTTGCTGCTGTACGGCTCCTGGGTCAGCGCCAGCCGCCAGCGCACCCTAAGCACCCTTAATGCCTTGCTAAGCGGTTACTTCTCAGACCCATTGGCGGTAAAAAGCTACACCGACAGCCATAACCTTCTCGGTGAGCTTAAGGTGCGCATTTTAAGTGCCCAGGCCCATTTGGACACGGTGCTGTCGCGCATCGAAGATGCCTCAGGGGAAGTGGCCCGCCAGTGCAATAACGGCCTGGACCAAGCTCAGCAAGCCAGCGCCCAGATGCAGCGCCAACAGGGCGAGACCGAGCAGGTGGCCACCGCCATGCATCAGATGACCACCACCATCGCCGAGGTTTCCCAGCATGTGCAGGAGACCGCCACCAAAGCCGAAGAGTCCAATCAGCTGGCGCGGGAGGGGCGCACCACCGCCCAAACCACCCGCCAGGCCATCGAGCAGCTTAAAGACACCGTCGATAACATCAGCGAATCGGTGGCGGCGCTGTCTGACCAAAGCGGCCGCATTGCCCAGGCGGCGCAAATCATCGAACAAATTGCCGAGCAGACCAACCTGCTGGCCCTTAATGCCGCCATTGAAGCAGCCAGGGCCGGGGAGCAGGGCAGGGGCTTTGCGGTGGTGGCTGATGAAGTGCGCCAATTGGCCAAGCGCACCCAGGATTCCACCCAGGAAATTCATCAAATCATTGACGAGCTGAGCCGGCGCGCCCAAAACGCGGTGCGGGTGGCCGGCCATGGCCGCGACGGCGCCGAGTCGGGCCTTGAGCATGTACGTGAAGCCGAAGGCGTGCTGGACAACATCGCGGATGTGGTGGGCGCCATTGCCAATATGTCCATGCAAATGGCCACCGCCGTTGAAGAGCAATCCCATGTGGCTGAAGAGGTCAACCGCCAGGTCACGACCATCTCCACCCTGGCGCGCCAAAGCCTTGGCAAATCCGAGGCGGCCGCAAGCAGTATTGGCCGGCTAAAACAGGTGGCTGGCGGTATGCACGAACTGGTGACCCGTTTTAAGAAATAAAAAAGCCGGCCAAGGCCGGTTTTTTTAATCCTGCTCGCTGCGCTTTTGAACTTGGTGCTCATCTTCGCTAAGGCCAATCTTCCAGTAGGCGCTGGCGTACATGCCCTTACGGGGGATGTCGTGCTGGTCAATCAGGTAGCGGCGAATGGCCCTGACCGCACTGCCTTCTCCGGCCACAAAGACGCAAGGGGCGCTTTGCGGCCAGTCAAGGCGGCTAATGGCATCAGCCAACTGGGTGCTGGGCTGCTGCGCATCGCCGTGTACCAGCCAATGGAGGGTAATACCGGGGGGCGCCATCACCGGCTGGCGGTCGGCCTTGCTGGTGATTTCGAAAAAGGCGTGGCCCATGGCATCCCTCGGCAGGGATTCGATAATGCCGGCTGCGGCCGGAATGGCGCTCATGTCGGCGGCAAACAAGAACCACTCGGCATCGAGGTTTTCCAGTTTTTTTGGGCCGGGGCCGGCAATGCCCACCTTATCGCCAGGCTTGGCGTTAACGGCAAAGCGGCTGGCCGGGCCCATGTGCTCATCGCCATGGAGGGCAAAGTCGATGGTCAGCTGGTTGCTGTCCTGGTGGTAGTGGCGAACCGTGTAGGTGCGCACAACCGGCCTTTTACCCTCGCCATGGGGAAAGGCGGCAAGGTCGGGCAGGGCGTCGCCCGGTTGAGGTAGCAGCAGCTTGAGATTGGCCCCTTCCTGGCCCACCGGGAACCCTTTAAGGGCCTCGCCGGTAAGCACCACGCGCTGCATATGGGGGGTAAGACGCTGGCTGGAATGCACTTCCACCAGCCTGGGGGCAGGACGCTCGGCCATCAGGACTTCTCCAAGGTTGCCAGTTTGCTTTCCAGGGTCGCGACCCGGGCTTCCAGCTCCATGAACCGGCGCAGCCGATCGCCACCCCCTTGCTGATGCTTGCTGATATAGCGGCTGAGGATGCGCCGTATCACTGTGGCCATGGCCACTTCGGTTTCCATGTCGTTTTCCATCTCCGCCTTCATGCGGTTGAGGAACTCAAGCTGCTCGGCATTAAGGCGAACCGACACAACCTGAGAACGGTTGTCTTCTTTCATAGCACCTCCGTAAACATGGGAAACAATGTATACGCAATTGAGAATGACTACAATCTAGAGGCAAAAAAAACCGACGCAACAGCGCCGGTCTTCTTTTGCAACAATGGCCTTAGTGGCGAGGCACCGAGCCTTTGGCGCCGTAGAAGGCAATGTACAGGTAGCAGACGATGGGCAAGGCAAAGGCCAGTTGGATACCCATGCTGTCGGCGGTAACCCCCATCAGTACCGGCACCAGGGCGCCACCGACGATGGCCATGCACAGGATGCCGGAGCCTTGGGCGGTGTGTTTGCCAAGGCCATGCACCGCCAGGCTGAAGATGGTGGGGAACATGATGGAGTTGCAAAGCCCCACTGCCAGCACTGCCCACATGGCCAGGTGGCCGTTACCGAAGATGGTCACCAGCAGCAGCACGATGGCCGCCAGGGCGTTGAAGGCCAGTACCTTGCCAGCGCCAATATAGCGCATCACTGCCGAGCCGATGAAGCGGCCGACCATGGCGCCGCCCCAATAGAAGGACACGTAATGGGCCGCCTGGGCTTCAGGCAGGTTGGCAATGTTGCTCTCGCTGATGAAGTTCACCAGGAAGGAACCGATGGATACCTCGGCACCCACGTACACAAAGATACCCAGGGCGCCCAGTACCAGGTGGCGGTACTGCCAGGCAGAGCCGGTGGTGGCATCTTCCTGAGTGGCCTGTTCCTGGTCACGAAGGTCAGGCAGTTTCAGCACCGCCAGAATGGCAGCCAACAGGCCAAAGGCAATGGCCAGCAGCAGGTAGGGGAATTTCACCGAATCGGCTTCTTCCAGGCGCAGGGCCGCTACTTGATCAGGGCTCATGCCGTCGGCGGCCACGGTAGCGGCGCCGAGGATCAACAGGGCGCCAAACCAGGGGGCAATGGTGGTGCCAAGGGAGTTAAAGGCCTGGTTTAAGGTCAGGCGGGCAGAGGCGGTGTCAGGGTTACCCAGCATGGTGACATAGGGGTTTACCGCTACCTGCAAGGTGGTTACGCCACTTGCCAGAATAAAGAGTGCGCCCAAAAACAGGCCGTATACCCGGTAACTGGCTGCCGGAATAAACAGCAAACAGCCGATGGCAGACACTATCAGGCTCACCACCAGCGCCCACTTATAGCCGACTTTTTTGACCAGCATGCCGGCCGGGTAGGACACCACGAAATAGGCGCCGAAGAAGCACAGCTGGATCAGCATGGCCTGGGTGTAGTTCAGGGAAAACACGTTCTTCAGGTGCGGGATCAGGATGTCATTAAGACAGGTGATAAAGCCCATGATGAAGAACAGAAAGGTCATGGAAGCCAGGGCAAAGGAGTAGCTCTGGTTTCCCTGCTGTGACGTGCTGGTCACAGCGGCAGGTGAAATGGCTCCAGCCATGTGTGCATTCCTCGTGTGATGTCATTGTTGTATCGGGCCTGCTGCTGGCCCTTTTATCGGTTGCCAAAGGCAACGCCATTACTGGCGATTGGATTCTTGTTGAGGACGGCGAGGGAGTCAAAGTGACTATGACGTAAACCTACGAATAAATACGCCAGTGGTCTTGTGAGGGCCCTGAGCGGATCGCGCTTTTTAAGGGGTGTTGATGAAAGCAAACAACAGTTGCTGGCCAAACAAACAATGCAGGCAACAGTCGCCCGGCTTTAGAGCCGGGGCACCGAGCCTTTGAGGCCGTAAAAGGCGATGTAGACGTAACAGATAATGGGCAGGGCAAAAGCCATTTGCAGCCCCAGGGTGTCGGCCACGGCGCCGACCAGTGGCGGTAAAATAGCGCCGCCGACAATGGCCAGGCACAAAATGCCCGAGCCCTGGGAGGTAAAGTGGCCAAGGCCGCGCAGCGCCAGGGAGAAAATGGTGGGGAACATGATGGAGTTAAAGAGCCCCACCGCCAGCACCGCCCACATCGCGACCTGGCCGGAGTAGAGCACCGTTACCACCAGCAGAGCGGTGGCCATCATGGCGTTGAAGGTGAGCACCTTGCCAGCGCTGACATAGCGCATCACGAAAAAGCCAATAAAGCGGCCCACCATGGCCCCGCCCCAGTAAAAGGACACATAGTAAGCCGCTTGGGCTTCAGGCAGGCCAGCGATATGGTCTTCACCCAGGAAGTTAACCAACAGCGAACCGATAGATACCTCGGCCCCCACGTAGGTAAAGATCCCCACCGCTCCCAACACCAGATGCGGGAAATGCCAGGCAGAACCCATGGCGGTGGTGTCTTTCAACGCCTGGCTGTCTTGGCTGTCCCGCACATCGGGTAATTTAAGCAGCGCAAACACCACGGCCAGCACCGAGAAGGTGATGGCCAGCATCAGGTAGGGCAATTTCACGGCGTCGGCTTCATGCAGGTGCATTGCTGCCAGTTGGGCCGGGGTCAGGTTGTCAGCCACCGCCATGGCGCCACCGAGGATCAAAAAGCCGCCAAACCAGGGGGCCACTGCGGTGCCAAGGGAGTTGAACGAATGGGTGAGGGTGAGCCTTGATGAAGCGGTTTGCGACGAGCCCAGTACCGTCACATAGGGGTTGGCCGCCACCTGCAAGATGGTCACGCCGCTTGCCATGATAAACAGCGCCCCTAAAAACAGGGCATAGATGCGGTAACTTGCCGCCGGAATAAACAAGAAGCAACCGATGGCGGCGGTTACCAAGCCCACCACCAGCCCCCATTTGTAACCGATGCGGGTAATGAGGGTACCGGCCGGCAGGGACACCACAAAATAAGCGGCAAAAAAGCAAAACTGAATGAGCATCGCCTGGGTGTAATTCAAAGAGAACACGTTTTTGAGATGCGGGATCAGGATGTCGTTAAGGCAGGTAATAAAGCCCCACATGAAAAACAACGACGCCAGCGCCGTTAGCGCAAAGCTGTACCGGGAAGTCTGCTGCGGGTAAGTGCTGGCCGTTACAGCCATGGGTGTTGACCTCTTATCGTTGTTCTGCGGGCCAGATGGCGGCCGGCGCTCGTGTGGCGCCAAAACAGGGCATTTTTGTCGGTATTGCCCCCTGCTGTCAAAAATACCCGGCAAAAGCGCAAGGTAACCACTGTAACTGTTTGATATCTGAACTGCTAATCACCAGGCAATAAAAAAGCCGGCAAACTGCCGGCTTTTTCCGTCCAGAGGGGTATCAGTGGCGGGGCACTGACCCTTTGGCGCCGTAGTAGGCGATGTACAGGTAGCAGATGATGGGCAGGGCAAAGGCCATCTGGATACCGAACATATCTGCCGCTTTACCCACAATCACCGGCACCAGCGCGCCACCAACAATGGCCTGGCACAAAATGCCGGAGCCTTGCGAGGTGTGGTGGCCAAGGCCTTGGAGGGCCAGGCTGAAGATGGTGGGGAACATGATGGAATTAAAGAGGCCAATTGCCAGTACCGCCCACATGGCCAGGTGGCCGCTGGTCAGTACGGTTACTACCAGCAGCAGCACGTTTACAAAGGCATTGAAGGCCAGCAGTTTACCAGGGCTGATGGTGCGCATCAGGGCCGAGCCGACGAAACGGCCAACCATGGCGCCGCCCCAATAGAAGGCCACGTAGTTGGCAGCTTGGGCTTCGGGCAGGCCGGCGATGGAGCTTTCGCCCATGAAGTTCACCAGCAAAGAGCCGATGGACACCTCGGCGCCCACGTAGGCAAAGATGCCCAGCGCGCCCAGAACCAGGTGGCGGAACTGCCAAGCAGAGCCGGCGGCGGCAGCGTCGCCCAGGGCTTGCTGCTCTTCTTCCTGACGCATGTCAGGGAGTTTGAGCACTGCAAAAATCGCCGCCAACAGGCCAAAGGCAATGGCCAGCAGCATGTAGGGGAATTTAACGGCGTTGGCTTCTTGCAGGTGCAGTTGGTCTGGGGTCAGGCCTTCGGTGGCCATGGTGGCGGCGCCGAGGATCAACAGGCCACCGAACCAGGGGGCAACGGTGGTGCCCAGGGAGTTAAACGCCTGGGTCAAGTTAAGGCGCATGGACGCGGTCTCGGGCTTGCCGAGGATGGTCACATAGGGGTTGGCTGCCACCTGCAAGATGGTGACACCGCTGGCCAGGATAAAGAGGGCGCCAAGGAAGATACCGTATACGCGAAAGCTCGCCGCCGGGATAAACAGCAAACAGCCAATGGCTGCGGTAACCAGGCCGACGACCAGGCCGCCTTTGTAGCCGATGCGCTTGACCAGGTTACCGGCCGGCAGCGACACCACAAAATAGGCGCCAAAGAAGCAGAACTGGATGAGCATCGCCTGGGTGTAGCTCAGCGAGAACACGTTCTTGAGGTGCGGGATCAGGATGTCGTTCAGGCAGGTGATAAAGCCCCACATGAAAAACAGGGATGTCAGGGCAACCAGGGCAAAATTGTAGCCTTGGGTGCTGCGGGTGGCGCTGCTGTGGGCAGTGCTCTGGGGTGTTGCTCCAGCCATGGTGTGCAAACCTCGTTATTGGTGTTGTTCTCGATACGGACCGAACCCGGCCCGCCCCCGGTGCCATAGGCACAAGCTTGATGGCGGCATTCTGTGAAGCTGCCCTTGGGGTGTCAAACTGCCTTTTACGTAAACGAAGCATGGATGAGCTCAGTGGTCTGATCCGCTACCTGAGCGGATCGGCCTTTGCTAATGCAGCGAGCTGCTTGAAGGGCTTTTATTGTTCAGCGGGCGATATCGGCGAAGCTGCCCTGGGTCAGTTGGCACAGGGCGTTTGGGGCAAGGGCCACTTCCAGGCCGCGCCGCCCGGCGCTGACATGGATAAGCGCAAAGGCGCCTGCACTGGCATCGAGAAAGAGCGGCAAACGCTTTTTCTGCCCCAAGGGGCTGATGCCGCCCACCACATAACCGGTGGCCTTTTCTGCCTCAGCGGGTGGCGCCATCTCGGCTTTTTTGGCGCCAGCGGCTTTAGCTAGGTGTTTGAGGTCAAGCTGCTTGTCTACCGGCACCAGCGCTACCACCAGCTTGCCGCTGTCGAGTTTGGCCAGCAGGGTTTTAAAGACCTGGTTGTAAGGCAAGCCCAGCACGTCGGCCGCTTCCAGCCCGTAGGCAGGGGCTTTAGGGTCGTGCTCGTAGCTCAGTACCTGATGGGCAACGTTTTGCTTTTGCAGAAGAAGGATGGCAGGGGTCATGGGCGTTGGCAGTCAGAGAACCTGGCCCATCTTAACGAAAAAGGGCGCCTTTCGGCGCCCTTTTATCAGTTCAGACCGCGGCGTTTGAGCAGCGCGTCGATGGTGGGCTTTTGGCCGCGGAAGTTGATGTAGTCTTGCATCAAATCCTGGCTGTTGCCCTTGGACAGTACGTTTTCGCGGAACTTGTCGCCGTTTTCACGGGTCAGGCCGCCGTTGTCCTTCATGTACTGGAAGGCATCGGCCGCGAACACTTCGGTCCACAGGTAGGCGTAATAACCGGAGCTGTAGCCACCAGAGAAGATGTGGCTGAAGTAGTCGGTTTTATAGCGAGGCGGTACCGGCGCGTAGTCGATGCCGTGCTTGGCCAGGGCCTGGTGCTCGAAGCTCTCGATGTCTTTGACTTCGGTGCCGGCCGGCAGGCTGTGCCATTCCATGTCCAAAAGCGCCGCTGCCAGGTACTCGGTGGTGTCAAAGCCCTGGTTGAACTTGTGGGCCGCCAGCACTTTGTCCAGCAGCTCCTTGGGAATGGGCTCACCGGTTTTGTAGTTCTTGGCGTAATGGGCGATGACTTCGGGGTTGATGTCCCAGTCTTCGTTGAACTGCGACGGGAACTCCACAAAGTCGCGGGCGGTGGCGGTGCCCGCCAGGCTCGGGTATTTGACGTTGGAGAACATGCCGTGCAGGGCGTGACCGAACTCGTGGAACATGGTGGTCACTTCGTCAAAGGTCAGCAGGGTAGGCTGGCCTTCGGCGGGCTTAGGAATGTTCAGGGCGTTGTAAATCACCGGGTGAGTGCCCAGCAGGCCAGATTGGGTAACCCACTCGGACATCCAGGCGCCGCCGTTTTTACCGGTACGGGCGTAGGGGTCTTCATAGAACAGGCCAATGGATTTGCCGTCGGCGTCGAACACTTCGAACGGCATGACGTTGCTGTTCCAGACCGGCAAGTCTTTACGTTCTTTGAAGGTGATGCCGTACAGCTTGTTCATGGCGTAGAACAGGCCATCGTGCAGCACGGTGTTGAATTCGAAGTAGGGCTTAACCTGGCTTTCATCCAGGTCGTACTTGGCCTTGCGCACCTTCTCGGCATAGAAGGCCCAGTCCCAGGGCTGCAGCTCGAAATCGCCGCCGTCTTTTTTGATTTCGGCTTGAATGTCAGCCGCTTCAGACTTGGCCTTGGCCACGGCTTTGGGGGCCAGCTTGTCGAGGATGTCAAAGACCGCTTCGGGGGTCTTGGCCATTTGGTCTTCCAGCACATAGGCGGCCCAGTTGGGGTAGCCCAGCAGCTTGGCCTTCTCGGCGCGCAGCTCAACGGTTTTCAGTACCACTGGATCGTTGTCTTTGGCGCGGTGCGCGGAGGTTTCCCAAATTTTCTTGCGAAGCTCGCGGTTTTCCAGGCTGCCAAGGATGGGCTGGCGAGTGGTGTTAACCAGAGTGATGAGGTAGCCGTCTTTGCCGTCGGCCTTGGCGGCTGCGGCCAGGGAGGCAATTTCGCTGTCGGAAAGACCAGCCAACTCGCTCTTGTCCTTGACCAGAATGGTTTCATTCTTGAAGGAGTTGAGGATGTTGGTGTTGAACTGGCTGGACAGTTTGGCCAGCTCACCGTTGATGTCACGCAGCTTGGCTTTGTCCTGGTCGGACAGCTTGGCACCGGCGCGCACAAAGTTGGTGTAGTAGAACTGGGCCAGACGCTGGTCTTCCTTGCTCAGGCTGTCTTTGTTGTTGTAGATGGCCTGAACCCGGGCGAACAGCTTGGGGTTCATGTAGATGTTGTCGCTGTGGGCAGCCAGCTTGGGCGCCATTTCTTCTTCGATTTTCTGGTACTGATCGTTAGACACCAGGCCAGAGAGGTTGCCGAACACGGTGGAAACACGGGTCAGCAGGGCGCCGGATTTCTCCATGGCGACGATGGTGTTGTCAAAGGTCGGGGCTTCGCTGTTGTTGGCGATGGCCTCAATCTCGCTGTTGTGTTCTTTGATGCCTTGCTCGAAGGCCGGCAGGTAATCAGCGGTGGTGATTTTGTCGAACTGCGGCGCCTGGTATTGCAGCGGGCTCTTATGCAGCAGCACGTTGTCTTGAGCGGCAGGCGCGGCGGCAGCGGTTTGCTCTTTAGCCGGGGCGGCAGCCGTGCTGGTTTGCTCGGCTTTGTGGTCGTCGGAACAGGCACTCAGTGCCAGGGCCGCGCCAATGGCGCTGGCGATAAGGGTCTTGCGCATTAGATTCTCCCTTGGGTGTTTACGCGCCCGTTCTTGTGCTTGAAGGTACGCGATCACTGTGGTTAGCCAAGGCACCATAGCAAGAGCATTCAACGTCTTACAATGATCGCTAAACCATAATGGGATACTGTTCACCGAGGTTTTTGGTAACGAAATGTTCCGCTTTTCCGAATTTTAACTTCATGTTTTCTTTGGTTACTTCCTGGTAACCCGGTTTGTCGGTAAGGAGAGCTGCCTTGTATTCATCACTGCCCGTGCTGCGCCAATTCCCCCGCTTTTGCCTGCTTGAAGGCATGACACCCATCCAGCGCCTGGTGAGCCTTGAAAAGGCGCTGGGTGAGCGCTGCGCCATTTTTGTCAAAAGGGATGACTTGATGGGCATCGGTGGTGGCGGCAATAAACTGCGAAAACTCGAGTTTTTGATTGGCCAGGCCAAAAGCGAAGGCAAAGACACCCTGATAACGGTTGGTGCCCGCCAGTCCAACCACGCCCGTCTTACCGCAGCCAGCGCCGCCTTTGCAGGCCTTGGCGCCGAGTTGGTACTGGCGCGGTTGGTGCCCAAAACCGACGACGATTACCTCTTTAACGGCAACCCCCTTTTAGATGGGCTTTTTGGCGCCACGGTACACGACCTGCCCGGCGACGCCGATACCCTGGCCTTTGCCCAGCAGCGGGCCGAGGCCTTGGGCGGGCGGGCCCTGGTTATTCCGGCTGGCGGCTCCAGCGCCATCGGCATGCTGGGCTACGCTGGCGCGGCCGCCGAGATAGCCCAGCAGGAAGTGGCCCTTGGCCGGCGCTTTGACAAAGTCTTGCTGGCCAACGGCAGCCACGGCACCCAGGCCGGGTTGGTGGCTGGTTTTAAGGCCCAGGGCCTTTGCGACAAGGTGCTGGGTTACACGGTGCTGGCGCCGCTGGCTGAGGCCAAAGCCCAAACCCTCGCCAAGGCCCGGGAAGTGGGGGCGCTGCTGGGCATTGAGGTGGCGCAGAGCGACATCGCCATTAACGGCGAGCATCGCGGCCCCGGCTACGGCATCGAAACCGATGAGATGAACGCGGCGCTCAAACTGATGGCGCAAACCCAGGGCCTGCTTTTGGACCCGGTGTACAGCGGCAAAGCCTTTGCCGGCATGTTAGCGGGTATCCGCGCCGGGCAGTTTGACGGCCAAAGCCTGCTGTTTGTGATGACTGGCGGCACCCCAGGGCTCTACGCCTATCGCCAGGCGCTTGGCGGCTGAGTGTGCGTTTGGAGAATAAAAAACCCGCCAGATGGCGGGTTTTTTAATGGCTGGCGGGTTAGTCCACCAGGCCGCGACGCTTGAGCAGGGCATCAACAGTGGGCTTGGAACCCTTGAAGTTAATGTACTGCTGCATCGGGTCGATGCTGTTGCCCTTGGAGAGAATTTCCTTACGGAATTTATCGCCGTTTTCGCGGGTCAGGCCGCCGTTGTCCTTCATGTATTGGAAGGCGTCGGCCGCGAACACTTCGGTCCACAGGTAGGCGTAGTAACCGGCGCTGTAGCCACCGGCAAAGGTGTGGCTGAAGTACGGGGTTTTATAGCGAGGCGGCACCACCGCCATCTTCACGCCATGTTTTTCCAGGGCCTTGTCTTCAAAGGCCTGCACGGCGCCGGTATCGGTGCCCGCCGGGAAGCTGTGCCATTCCATGTCCAGCAGCGCCGCTTCGATGTACTCAAGGCTGTCAAAGCCCTGGTTGAATTTGCGCGAATCGAGCACCTTTTTCAGCAGCTCGGCCGGAATAGGCTCGCCGGTCTGGTAGTTCTTGGCGTAGTTGGCGATGACTTTGGGGTTGATGGCCCAGTCTTCTTCAAACTGCGACGGGAACTCCACGAAATCGCGAGGCACGCTGGTACCGGCCAAAGTGGGGTATTTGACGTTGGAGAACAGGCCGTGCAGGGCGTGGCCCATCTCGTGGAACATGGTGGTGGCTTCGTCAAAGGTCAGCAGCGCTGGCTGGCCTTCGGCGGGCTTGGGAATGTTCAGCACGTTGACCACCACCGGGTGTTTGCCCAGCAGGTTGTTCTGGCTGACCATGGCGTTCATCCAGGCGCCGCCACGCTTGCCGTCACGGGCAAAGTAGTCGGCGTAGAAGAAACCGATAGAGCTGCCGTCGGCGTCGAACACCTCGAAGGTGCGCACGTCAGGGTGGTAAACCGGCAGATCGTGGCGCTCTTTGAAGGTGATGCCAAAGAGGTTTTGCATGGTGAAGAAAATGCCGTTTTTGAGCACGTTATCGAGCTCAAAGTAGGGCTTGATTTGGTTCTCATCCAGGTCGTACTTGGCCTTACGCACTTTCTCGGCGTAGAAGGCCCAGTCCCAGGGCGCCAGCTCGAAATCGCCACCAGCGGCTTTGATCTCCTGCTGGATATCCGCCGCTTCGGCTTGGGTCTTGGCCACCACTTTGGGGGCCAAGTCGTCCAGCATCTGGTACACCGCCGCCGGGGTCTTGGCCATCTGGTTGTCCAGCACGTAATCGGCCCAGGTATCAAAACCCATCAGCTTTGCTTTTTCGGCGCGAAGTTCGGTCAGGCGTTTAACCACCGGGCCGTTGAGATCCAGGGCGCGGCCGGCAGAGGCCTTCCAGATCTTCTCGCGAAGGGCGCGGTTATCGAGGTTAGTCAGGATGGGCTGGCGGGTGGTGTTCATCAGGTTGATAACGTACTTGCCCTCAAGGCCAGCGGCCTTGCCAGCTGCGGCCAGGGAGGCGATTTCCCCGTCGGAAAGCCCGGCCAATTCTGCTTTGTCATCAACAACGATGGCGGCGTCTTTGGTGGCTTTGAGGACGTTTTGGGCAAAGTCGTTGGTGAGCTTGGCCATTTCGCCGTTCAGCTCACGCACCTTGGCTTTTTGCTCGTCGGTGAGCTTGGCGCCGGCGCGGACAAACTGCTTGTAGTAAATCTCCACCAGGCGTTGGTCTTCGGCATTGAGGCTGGTGCGATCGTTATAAATGGCCTCAACACGGGCAAACAGCTTGGGGTTGAGGTTGATGTTGTCCTGGTGGGCCGAGAGCTTGGGCGCCATGTCTGACTGGATGGCACGAATTTCGTCGTTGGAGATGGTGCCGGTCAGGTTAAAAAAGGTGCTGGCGGTGCGGTTCAGTAGCTCGCCGGTTTTTTCCATGGCGACAATGGTGTTGTCGAAGGTGGCGGGCTCTGGGTTATTGGCGATGGCGTCGACTTCGGCGCTTTGTTCGGCCATGCCTTTTTCAAAGGCCGGGGTGTAGTCAGACAGTTTGATTTTGTCGAACTCCGGCGCTTCGTATTGCAGGCTGGATTTTTGGAACAACGGATTGGTGGCTTCGGCTGCTGCGGTCTGCGGCGCCTTGACGGTGTCGGCCTGGGCGGCTTGTGGTGCCTGCTCTTTGTTGTCGGAACAGGCGGCCAGGCTCAGTGACGCGCCGATGGCAATGGCGACAAGGGTCTTGCGCATAAAAGTGTCTCCCTCTCCTATGAGGTATGGGTTGCCGGTTTGTTTTTGAATTGTTTTCAAAAACCGGTCTCAAGTCAGCCTGTAACCATAGCAAGGCTGGTAGCGGCGCAACAATCTCCGCTGAACCCGGATAGAGGGCGGTTTGACCCTTGCAAGGCCTGCTTTCAAGCGGCTTTGGCACTAGCACAGGGCATGGCTGTCTGCCGGCTGACAGGCGGGGTTTTTATAGCAAGGAATAAGCGAAGTGATTTTGCGCCCTGGCTTGATTTATCCATGGCTTAACAACTTTATGAGGTGATTGTTAATAGAAGGGCGCCGTGTTCCCAACCGCGCCCTTTAGCGCTGAGAACAAAGCACGAGGGGACATGACCTGCATCAAAAAACCTCGCCGCGCTGTTGTGTAGAGTCTCCCCCCAGTAAAGGGTACCTCTGCAACCATCTCTTTACTGCGCGGCCTTGGCCGTTCGACATGTTGATTCTCTGTTTTAAATGGACTCGTTCAAAACAGTTGCCCGGCTAAGCCGGGCTTTTTTTTTGCCGGTTATGACCTGGGTCAAAGACCGGCCTGGCTGATATTTGTACTCTGGGCGGGAAGTCAGACGGATAAGGGATCAATGATGTCACGTTCCTTTCGCAGCCAGCCACAACCTCGCCAGTGGCGCACCGATGAGCCTTTTGCGCTGCTCTTTAGCCTGTACCACGACCGCCCGGTGCGGCGCCTAAAGCGCAATGACAAGCACTATAAAATGGCGCACCGTAGCTGACAGGCGGCGGGCCCTAAGGGCCCGTTTACGGGCTACAGTGTATGCATAACCAGAGAAGGATGGCCGTTATGCAGTTAGTCTCGCAGTATCCGGAGTTCAGGGAAGCGATAGTCAACCTCCAGCAATGCAGCCCCCGATTTGCCAGCTGGCTGCAAACCCCTATCAACCCGCCTTACCCAGGGCCGACGCCGCAGCTAAACGAGCTGCTGGGCGCCCTGGCCCCCAAACGCCGTCTGCCCGGCTGCGGCGCTTTTCGAAACTAGGGCTTTTTAAGGTACCCAAACATGGATGTGACGACCTTGCTGGCGCCGCTACTTTCAGGCTTGTTGTCTTTTTGGTGGCTTTGGCTGCTGCTGTTTGCGCTGGCCTTTATCAAACGCCAATACAACTCGCCATCGGCCAAGGGCCGGCGCGGTGAGGCGCGGCTTGCCTCGCGGCTACAAAAGCTGGGCGAGCCATACCAGCAATTTCATGACGTAACCTTGCGCTTTGGCGACGGCACCACCCAGATAGATCACCTGCTGGTTTCGCCGTTTGGGGTCTTTGTCATCGAAACCAAAAATTATCAGGGCTGGATCTTCGGCGGCGAAAAGCAGCGTTACTGGACCCAGTCGCTCTATCGCACCAAGACCCGCTTTCAAAACCCGCTCAATCAAAACTACAAGCACTGCCTGGCGGTTGAAGCTTTACTGGGGCTGGCCAAAGGAGAGGCGATTTCACTGGTGGCTTTTGTCGGTGAGGCAACCTTTAAAACCGCGCTGCCAGACAACGTTTGCCATGGGGCGGCGGCGCTGATGTATATCCGCCGTTTTAGCGAGCGCCGTTATGGGCCAGAGCAGGTACAAGCCATGTGCCAAACCCTGGCCGCCGCCCGGCTTGTGCCGGGTCGCGATACCGAGGCCAAGCACTTGGCGTACCTCAAGGAGCGGTAACGGGGATTAGGTCACCAGCTTGCTGGCAACGCCGGGGATGACGTTGCCGTCTTCTACGTGCTGGGCGCCGCGCAGCATGCCATGAATAAGCTCGGCGGCTTCAAACTTGGTCAGTGCCTCATTGGCGCCAACCTGGTGTGCTTTGTCGACACTGATGTCGCTGGAAAGCGAGGTATGCAGGATGATGTAGCAGCCCTTGAGTTTGCTATCGTCCCTGACCTCGAAGGTCAGCTCGTAGCCATCGAGGCCCGGCATTTCGATGTCGCTCACCAGGATCTCAAAGGGGTTGCCCGCTGCCGCCGCCTCGCGCATCAGCTGCAAGGCATGGGCGCCGTCACCACAAAACTCGAAGGGCACATCCACGTGGCGAAGGGCATCGCTCAGCTGCTTGCGGGCCACGGCCGAGTCGTCCACCACCAGGATGCGGTGGCCGCGAAGCTGGGCCTGCTCGGCAGCGCTTATCTGGGCGTAGAGGTGGTCGGCCGGCGGCGGGAAAATGTGCGACAGCAGCATCTCGATATCCAAAAGCTGCACCATCTTGCCTTCAAAATGGGTCACCCCCGAGACGAAAATGTTCTTACCGGCCGACTTGGGCGCCGGGGAAATTTCTTTCCAGTTGCTCTCCATGATCCTATCGACCTTGCGCACCATAAAGCCCACGGTTTGGCGCTGGCAATCGGTAACGATGATAAAGCATCGCTGCTGCTCATCCGGCTGGATGGGCCGGTAACCCACGGCGCCGGCCATGTCGATAACCGGAATGGGGTTGCCGCGAATAGGTGCCGATCCCAGCACCGTGGGGTGGGACTTGGGAATGATGGTCAGCGGCTGGTAGGGCACAATTTCCCGCACCTTGAGGGTGCCCAGGGCAAAGGTCTGACGCTCGTTCAGATTGAAAAGAAGAAGCCCTTGAGACTGTTGACTGCCATTTCTCATGGTAAGAGTGCCCTTGGATGGTGACGCCAGCTTGCGCGCGGTGGTGTTAGTTGCAGTATACCGTGCCCTGCCAAGCAAATAGGCGACCAAATATCAGGAAAACACAATTCACCCGGCACAATACTATTCCTGGCGCTGCAACAAATTGGCCGGCGAGTACTGATCGGTAAGGATACGGGCGCCAGTATCCCAGTCGGTGGCGGTGCTAAGGGCTGGCGGGTAATCCTCGATAGCCACCCCAAAAGGGGCCAGGCGCTCGGCTAAGGCCGCCGCCCGCTGCTGCAAGGTGGCTTTACTGGGCAATGGGGCAGTGGTGGCGATCACCACCCGGTTTTGGGTGTTGTCCATCTTGAAGTTAAAAAAGGGCCCGAATACCTGGCGGTAGGTGGCCGATTCATGGTCGTAGAGCTTGCTGGTGGAAAAGGTGTTGGCCACCAACACGCCGTTATTGCCCAAAAGCGTGCGGGTTTCTTGTAAAAACTCCTGGGTCATCAGGTGTTCGGGGATGTAATCGCCGTTAAAGGCATCGAGGATCACCAAGTCGTATTGGGCTTTTTGCAGCTGCGCCCTTTTGATAAAGACCCGGGCATCGCTCACCTTGACCTGCATTTTTGGGTCTTCTTCAAAACCGAAATAGGTTTTGGCCACTTTCTCCACTGCTGGGTCTATCTCGACGATATCGATGCTGGCATTGGGGTAGAGCCGGCGCAGCACCGTCGGCACCGAGCCGCCGCCAAGGCCCACCATCAAGATTTTTTGAGGCTCTGGGTTAACCAGTAACCCGGCCAGCACCATGCGCACATAGGGAAACACCAGTTTCTGGCTGTGGTCCAGATACTGGCAGGTTTGGTTTTGATCGCCGCGCACCGCCGCAAACACCAGGCAGCGGCGGCCGTTTTGCTCCACCACCGAGATGTTTTGGTACAAGGAGCGTTCCTGATGCACCGTTTTGGCATAGGTGCTGGCGGCAAAGGCAGACAGCAGCAGGGTTAGCAGCCTCATAGATAAAACCTCTTAAAACGCAGGTGCCCGGCAAAGGCGGCAAGGGCCCCCAGCAACAGCATGCCCACCAGGGTCAGCATGATGGTGTCTACCTCAAACCACAGCACTAGGTAAAAGGAGGTAGCCAGGGTGCCAAGGGCGCTGCCGAGGGTGGAGACAAAATACAAAAAGCCTGCCACCTGGCCGCTGTGCTGCGAGTTTTGCACCAACAGGCGCACCGAGTAGGGGGCAATCATGCCTAAAAGGATGGTGGGCAGTAAAAAAAGCGCCGTTGCCGCCAACAGCGAGCCGTAGCGCGGATCGGTGACCTTGAGGAACACCGCCGCCATGATGGTCTCGCCAAAGAGTACGATGGGCAGCAGTGCCAGGGCCGATAAGGCGTAAAAGAGGCCGTAGCGGCCAAGGCTTGGCCGGTGCAGCGACAGCCTGCCACCGATCAGGTAGCCAAGAGAGAGCGCCACCATAAAGACGGTGATAACCGATCCCCACACATAGATGCTGGAGCCAAAGTAGGGCGCAAGGATCCGCCCCCCCAGCAGCTCCACTGCCATGATGGAAAAGCCGCTGGTAAAGGCGAGGATAAACACCAACAGGTTGACGGGCTCAAAGGTGGTAACGGGGGGCGGGGCTGTACTGTCCATGTGGCTCGCAGGTAAACGGCAAAGCCTATTTGTCTAACAATTCACCGCCGAGATCCAGCCCCAGGCCACAAAGGGTAGGTTTACATCGCTAGAGCGCAATCTTTGGTAAACAAAAAGCCCTGCTCATTGAGCGGGGCTTTTGCGATCTGGTACACCCGAGTGGACTCGAACCACCGACCCCTACCATGTCAAGGTAGTGCTCTAACCAACTGAGCTACGGGTGTATACATCTGAATTTTTGGTACACCCGAGTGGACTCGAACCACCGACCCCTACCATGTCAAGGTAGTGCTCTAACCAACTGAGCTACGGGTGTACACGTCTGAATGTTGGTACACCCGAGTGGACTCGAACCACCGACCCCTACCATGTCAAGGTAGTGCTCTAACCAACTGAGCTACGGGTGTACTGCCAGCCACAGGCTGGAACGGACGCCAATAATAGCGATGCCCCCGGATGGCGGCAAGTGCAAAAGCGTAGCCAAGCGGTTGTTTGGCGAGCTTTTATGCAGCGGCCTTGGCAAAAGTTGTTCAGCGCCTTCGCGCTCGTCCCGTAAATGCGCTATTTGTTTTGTAAATGTTAACTAAAGGTTTATTTTGGTTAATGCCATACTGCTTGCACTAGGAAGAGGGACGCCGACGGACTGGCTTATAAAACCATAACGAGGAAGCCATTTCATGAAGAGCAATCATGTCGCGCCGCTTGCGGTTGCCGTATCTCTGGCCCTGATGGGGGCCGCCCACGGCGACGAGCGCTATATCGTCACCTTTAAAGAAGGTAAGGGCCCGCAGGTGATGTCTGCCGCCAAGGGCCTTGGCGGTAAGGTCAAACTGCAACTTAGCGCCCAAAACGCCGTCGCCATGGAGCTACCGGCCCAGGCCTTAAAAGGCATTCAAAACAACCCCAACGTGGACTTTGTGGAGCCAGACGCCAAGCGTTACCCGCTGGCCCAAGTGGTGCCTTACGGCATCGACATGGTGCAGGCGCCCCTGGTGACCGACGCCATGGCCAGCAACCGCACCGTTTGTATCATCGACTCCGGCTACGATGTCGCCCATGAAGACTTGTCCCAGAACGATGTGGACGGCGAGTATGATGCCGGCACCGGCTGGTGGTACACCGACGAAAACCACCACGGCACCCACGTTGCCGGCACCATTGCCGCCTATGGCGGTAACAGCGTCGGGGTGGTGGGGGTCAACCCCAGTGCCACCCTCAAACTGCACATTGTCAAAGTGTTCGGTGCCGACGGTTGGGCCTATTCGTCTTCCCTGGTTACCGCCTTGAATAAATGCGTGGCGGCGGGCGCCAACGTCATCAACATGAGCCTTGGCGGCAGCGTGAAAAGCCGCACCGAGGACAGAGCCTTTGCCAATGCTTACGCCAATGGCGTGCTGAGCGTGGCCGCCGCTGGTAACGACGGCAACACCCGCCACTCTTATCCGGCTTCTTACGACTCGGTTATCTCGGTTGCCGCCATTGACGAGAACAAGGCCCACGCCGATTTCTCCCAGCGCACCAGCCAGGTTGAGCTGTCGGCTCCCGGCGTTGGCGTGCTCTCAACCGTGCCCATGGGCACCGCCCTGGTGGCCAGCACCACCGTTGGCGGCAGTGATTTTGCCGCCCTCGGCATGGAAGGCTCGCCCGTTGCCACCGTCACCGCTGCCCTTAGTGATTGCGGCACCGGCGAGAGCACCTGTAGCGCGCCTGGCCAGGTTTGCCTAATTGCGCGCGGCGCCATCAGCTTTGCCGATAAGGTACTGGCCTGTGAAAACGGCGGCGGCGTTGGCGCCATCATCTACAACAACGAGCCGGGCGCCTTAAGCGGCACCTTGGGCGATGTCACCACCAGCATTCCGTCTGTGGGGGTAAGCGCCGCCGATGGCGCTGCCATGCTGGCCAAGCTTGGCCAGAGCGCCACCGTTGCCATCGAGCCCGGCAACTACGCCTACTACGACGGCACCTCCATGGCCACGCCTCACGTGGTTGGGGTGGCGGCCTTGGTGTGGAGCCATTATCCGAGCTGCACCGCCGCCGACATTCGTAACGCCCTGGATGCAACCGCTGAAGATCTGGGCGCGGCTGGGCGGGATGACTACTTCGGTTACGGCCTGGTGCAGGCCAAGGCGGCATACGATTACTTGGAAGCCAACGCCTGTGGCGGTAGTGGCACCGGTGGCGACACCGGCGACACCGGCGGCACCCCTGGCGGCGGCAAGGGCGGCGGTAAAGGCGGCAAAAAATAACACAAGCCGCGACGGTAAAACGCCACCTTCGGGTGGCGTTTTTTATTGCCCCGGCCTTAAGCCGCAGCGGCCCAAGAGCTGCTGCCAAGCCTGGGTATGGCGCCTAAGGGCCTGGTGAAACTGGCCACTTAAGCTTTGCGGCGTGTCGGCGGCCAGATAGGCAATGTTGGGGTCGGCCGGGTGGGGCAGGGCGCTGATAAGCGGCCACAAGGCGCCTTTTAGGGCGCGGTCTGCCGCCACCAGCTCACCCAGGTAGGGCTGAACCTGCTTGCCGTAATAGCTGAAGAAAAAATCCCGCACCGCTTTGGCCTGGCTGCCGGGCCGGCCGTTCACGCACACCAGCTTGTCACCGTGGCGCTCAATCAGGTCGCTGACGCTATCGAGATAGACCCTGGCGTCGCTCAAGTGCTGGTTTAGGCGGGCCAGGATGCGGTCATTCTCAAATTGGCCAAGGGCCTCTTCGAGGCGGGCCATGCGCTTTTCATCCGGCGCCTGCAGCAAGGCGCTGATATCCAAAAAAAGGGTTTGGGCCGATGCGGTACCGGCAAAGTCCATGGCGCTGTGGTCAAAGCGCCAGTTGGCTTTAAAGGCCTCGTCGTCGCTGACAAGGCGCCAGGCCACCAGCGGCAGGCTGGCTTTTTTCTCGGCCACCAGTTGGCTAATCAGGGCGGCCAGCTCTGGGTCGTCGCTGTGGCACTGACTCAGGGCGCTTAGCAACTTGAGCTCATACAAAAAGCGCTGGGACGGCGGCGCGGTTTTCCCCAAAGGGGCGTTGCGCTCGCCAATCAGCCCCAAGATATCGCAGTGGCGAAGGGCATAACCCTGCTTGAGGTTGACTGTCACCTCTGGCACCGCCAATGCCCATTGGCGGCCACCGCCTTTTGCCAGCAGCGGCGGGTTGATTTGGGGGGCTTCTGCGCCCAGCACCCGCGCCAGACGCGCCGGATAATCGGCCAGCACATCGGGGCGCGGCGAGCAGGCTGCCAGCAGCAGCGCTGCTAACAGCCCGAGCCATTTCACGTGACCACCTCAAGGGGGATCTGGGCCTGGGCGTTACGGCGGTGCAGTACCCTTACCCGCAGCACCAGCATGATGGCGGCAGAGCTCAAACCGGCGATAAAGCCTATCCAAAAGCCAGAAGCGCCCATGGCCGGGAAGAGAAGGTCGGTGAGGCCAAGGGTGTAACCGAGCGGTAGCCCTATCACCCAGTAGGCCACAAAGGTGATGAAAAACAGCGCCTTGGTGTCCTTGTAACCGCGAAGGGCGCCGCCGGCCACTACCTGGAAGGCATCGGGGATTTGATAAATGGCGGCCAGTAATATCAGGTGCCCGGCCAGGGCCAGTACTGCGGCGTCGTCAGAGTAGATGGTGATGATGTACTTGGAGAACATCACCGTCAGCACGCAGGTGGTCAGGGCCACCGCCACCCCCAGCACAAACCCGGCGTAGCAACTGGTGCGGGCCGCCGCCGGGTGGCCTTCGCCCATGGTGTGGCCCACCCGAATGGTGACCGCCAGGGCCAGGCTCATGGGGAACATGAAGATCATCGAGCTAAAGTTGATGGCGATTTGATGACCGGCCACCACCACGCTGCCCAAAGGGGCGATGAGCAACGCAACCAGAGCAAACAAGCTCACCTCGAAAAAGAAGGCCAATGCAATGGGAATACCTATCTTGGCCAGGTGCAGGATCACCGAAAAATCCGGCCAATAGAGCTTTTTATAAAGGCCAATGTGGTTAAAGCGCTGGGTGATAACGGTATAGAGCCAAATCGCCAGCAGCATAAACCACATCACCAGCGCGGTGGCCAGGCCACAGCCGGCGCCGCCCAGGGCCGGCAGGCCAAAGAGGCCGTGGATAAACACATAGTTGGCAGGAATATTCACCAACAGCCCTAAAAAGCCAATGACCATGGTGGGAATGGTGTGGCTCATGCCTTCGACAAAGTTGCGAAGGCTGTTGTAGAGCGCAAAGGCTGGCAGGCCAGCGCAGACAAAATAGATATAGAGCGTGGTTTTTTCAGCCATGGCCGGTGCCACCGCCATTTTTGCCAGTATCCAGGGGGTGAGGGGCGCCAGCAGGATAATGAGCGCAGTAATGCCAAGGGTCAGCCAGGCCCCTTGCTGCACTATGGGGGCAATGGCGCCGTCGTCCTTGGCGCCGTGGTGGTTGGCCACCATGGGGGTCAGGGCCATGCAGATACCCAGCACAAAGAGCGCCATCGGCCACCACAGGCTGGCGCCCACCGCAACCGAGGCCATGTCGTCGGCGCTTACTTGGCCGGCCATCACCGTATCGACAAAGCTCATCAGGGTTTGGGACAGCTGGGCAATCAGAATGGGCGAGGCAAGACGGGTTAAGCGCCCCATTTCCTTGAACATAAAAAGGGATATCCGGACCGGTAGAACAAACTGGCGGGCATTGTATGCCATTGGCGGCGCAAATGCCGCCAATGGCAGATTGTTTTAACCGGCCTGGTAGAGCCCCTCCAACAGGGCCCTTTCATAGCGGGTCATGGTGTCTTGGGCCACTTCGCTGTCGTCGCCCAGCGACAGGCTGGAGCTCATCAACACAAACAGATAACGCTCGCCGGAGGCGCCGGTAAAAAAGCCGGCCAGGTTGCTGCTGCCGTTAAGGGTGCCGCTTTTGGCCTTGATATTGCCCTTAAGGGGCGGGCGGGTGAGGCTGTGGCGAAACTTCAAGGTGCCGCTGACACCGGCCACCGGCAGCCCCTGGTACACCGCCATCTGCGGGTGGCTGGCAAGGTATTGAAGGGCGCCAGCCAGTTCTCTGGCGCTCACCAGGTTGTCTCTTGAGAGCCCCGAGCCGTCCACCAAGGTGGCCGGTTGCAAGCTCAGCCCCAGGTGCTCGGCCAGGGCCTTTTTCACCGCCCGCACCCCAAGGGCAAAGCTGCCCGGCTGGCCGGGAGCACGGCCCAGGGTTTTGGCGAAGTTGTCGGCGTAGAGGTTGTCAGAGGCCCGCAGCATATGTTCGAGCAATTTGGGTAGCGGTTTGGAATGCACCACCGCCAGCGGCTGCCAGTGGCCTTTGGCGCTGTCTTGGCGTTTTATCTGGCCGCCAAGGTGGATGCCGTTGCGTTTTAGCTCGTCTTTGAGCACATCGCTGATGTAAGCGCTGGTGTCGCTCACAGCGAAATTGAGCGGCCAGACCTCGCGCTCGTCGGTGACGCAGCCGCTTAGCTGGTAGTGGTTTTGTGGGCCGCGCTGCAACTCTAACTGGCAAAGGTTTTGCTGCTGCTGGGCTGGGCTGACCACCTCGACCTCGCTGCTCACCTGCACCGGTTGGAAGGGCGGCACGTAAAAGCGGGCGGCCTCTCCTGGCTTTTGCACGCTAAGGCTTGCCGCCACGCAGTTATGGGCCAGGGTCAGGCTGGAGGCCGGGGCGCTGTAGCACACCCCCAGGTTGTCCCAGGGCCAGCCGGGGCCGCGCTCGTAGCCGCCGAAGGCGCTGCCATCCAAAAGCAGGTCGCCGCTTATCTTGCGAATGCCCTGGCCCTTGAGCGCCTGGAGCATCTCCACCAACTGGGCGCGGCTTAAATCGGGGGCGCCGCTAAACACCAGGCGCAGATCCCCCTGCCAAGCGCCGCTTACCGGTTGGCCACGGCCTTCAAGGCGGGTGTCAAAGCGAAAATCGTCCCCCAAGGTCAGCTCGGCGGCCAGCGCCGTGAACAGCTTTTGGGTACTGGCCGGGGGCAGTAGCAGGTCGGCATTGTGCTCTATGCTCAAATGACCCTGCCCCAATGGTTTGACGATAAGCGCCACCTGGCTGCCGGCAGGGCGCTGGCTCAAAAGGCTTTGCCAGTCGGCCGACAGGCTTTGAAAGGAGAGCAGACCTAACAGAAAGGGCAGGCAATAACGCATGAATAATCAATCCTTTTGGGTGCCGGGCCATGATGCCATGTTAAAAGCCCTCATGGTAATGTGGCGCCATGGATAATCCCCTGAACAGCGACGTACTGGCCCGCCTGTCCGAACACCCCGAGGGCATCAGCGAGTACGAGCTACTCAAATCCCTGGCCGAACATCCCTTCTTGGTGCAAATCGATGTGGGGGGAGACTTGGGCCTTTTTCGCCGCCACTTTGCGCTGATGAATTGCCTCTATGGCCTTCGCCAGCAACTGGCCGAAGACGGCTGGGGCCTTGGCATCAGCGCCATGCACATTCAACTGCAACCAAGCCTTGGCCAAGGCGAGGGCCAAGGGCTGACCCTTAGCGACCCTTTGGCTAGCTATTACCTCGATTGGCAAGAGTTCGACAACACCGGCGCCGAGGAAGTGGAAGCCTTATTGAAAGGCTTTTGGCGCCGCTACGACGCCCTTGAGCACCAGTCTCAGGCCCTTGAGGATTTAGGGCTGGATGAAAACGCCGACTGGCGTATGATCAGGCGCCAGTACCGGTCCCTGGCAGCGCAGCATCATCCCGACAAGGGCGGCAATTGCCAGGACTTTATCCGTATCCGCCGCGCCTTTGAGCAACTGGCGCGGCTGCGTGGCAAAGGAGCCTGAATGTTTACCGGCATTGTTCAAGGTAAAGGCCAACTGGTGGCGGTTACCGACAAAACCGATTTTCGAACCCATGTGGTGCGCTTTCCCGACGAACTGCTGGGCGGCCTGGAGCTTGGCGCCTCAGTGGCCCACAACGGCTGCTGCCTGACGGTTACCGAGGTGAAGGGTAACGAGGTGTCGTTCGATCTCATCAAAGAAACCCTCAAGGTCACCAACCTGGGTGAGCTAAGCCCCGGCTGTGAGGTCAACCTGGAGCGGGCCGCCCGCTTTGGCGACGAGATTGGCGGGCATAGTATGTCGGGCCATATCCACTGTGTGGCAGAGCTGACCGAGATAAAAGACAGCCCCGACAACCGCACCCTGCGCTTTGTGCTGCCGGCGCCTTGGCGAAAATACGTGCTGCATAAGGGCTATATCGGGGTGGACGGCATTTCGTTGACGGTAGGCGATCTGCACCCCGACGGCTTCGAGGTCAACCTCATTCCTGAAACCCTGGCCCGCACCACCCTCGGCGCCAAGGTGGTGGGCGATGCCATTAACATCGAGATTGACCCGCAAACCCAGGCCATAGTGGATACCGTTGAGCGGGTGCTGGCATCACGCTAAAGGATTGTGGCTGTGGGTCGATACCAAGGGCAGCGCAGCTAAAAGGAGTTGACTGATGTTGTCCATTTCCGACCGCCTCAACAGCAACCTCAATCTGACCGGCAGTGCCAGTGCCAGCGAGAGCACCAGCCAAAGCAACGGGTCTGACGAGGTGCACCTTGAGAACCCCATGGCGAAAACCACCGCCAAGGCCCGTGAGCAGCAGGAAGCACAAAACAAAGCGGACGCCAACGACCCTCTGGCCCAGCTCAAGCAGCACATTAAAGAGCTGCAAAAGCAGGCCAAGGAGCTGCAACAGCAGATCCAGGCGCTGCAAAGCAAAGACATGGACCCTGACGCCAAGGCCCAGCAGTTGGATGCGCTAAGCCAGCAGCTCAATCAGGTGCAAGGCGCCCTGATGGACGCTTACAGCCAACTGGCGGAGGCTAATCGCAAAAACAATGGCGGTGCCAGCGGCGCCGTTATTGCCACGACCGCTTGATGGCCTTGGCCAGGTTGGCCCGGGCCTGTTTCTCAAAGCGCTGGTAAAACACCTCACTGTGATAAAGCCTCGGGGCCCGGGCGATGGATTTAAGCACCTTGCTGCGGCCCACCTTGTACAACAGGCTCGGCACATGCCGGTATTCCTGGCGAATTTGCTGCTCGTAGCGCTCAAAGGCGGCGGGCTCTGCGCCAAGAATGGCCAAATCGATGTCCAGCAATAGGCCTTCGTCCGGGCTTTGCGGCACCGCCGGGTGCGCGGTGAGCTGCACCAGCCTTGCTACCTTGTCGCCAAGCGCTTCCTCTTCCCCCAACTCGGCCAAACAGGTCTTGGCCCACAGCGCGCTTTGGGCTTCGTTGTCCTTGGCTTTGGGGTCGTAAATCACGTCATGAAACCACAGCGCCAGCTCAATGGCGTCCGGGTCGGCAAGTTCGGCTTTTACCTCGTCAAAAAGCGCCAGGCAATGGCGGATATGCTCAAGGCTGTGGTAGGCGCGATGGGGCTCGCTGTAGTGGGCGAAAAGCGCGTCAAAGGCCCCTTGGCCCTCTGGGAAGCGCGTGAGCCAGCGGCTGTTAAGTTCCATGATTGTCCTCGGCGCTGAGGGTATTTCTTAGCGCATCTTCGTAATAAAAAGCCCTGCCGATATCGCCGAGCTGCCAGGAGACGTTCTCCAGCACCACCAGGCTCTGGCCCTTATTGAAGCTCAGCAGCGATTCGTACCCCGGCAGGTAACCGCTGTGGCTGGCTTCGCTGCCCTTAAGCTGCAAGCCAAAACCGTAACCCATGGGCCCCCAGCGATAGGGGCGCTGCTGCCAGGCGGTGGTCATGGCGGTGTAGCTGGCGCGGCTCAAAAGCGGCGACTGGTGCAGGCACAGGTTCCAGTGCCATAAATCACGGGCGCTGGCCACCATGGTGCCTGAGGCAAGGTCGTTTGGCATCAGGGCCAGGGTATCAACCGGCGCCAGCACGCCGTCGGGTTGTTCCTCAAAGCCTTCAATTGGCTTGCCGCCCAGCATGGCGCACTGGCGATAAAGGCCGGCAAGCAAACGGCTAAAGGGCTTGGCGCGCACCCGGGCCAGGGCTTTGGCCAGCAACTGGTAACCCAGGTTTGAGTAGCGAAACTGGCTGCCGGGGGCAAAGGCCAGGGGTTTGTCTGGCGCCACCACGCCGCTGCTGTGGCTCAGCAACATCTTTAAAGTGACTTGCCCTTTCCAGGGCGGCAGGGTTGGAAGGTAGCGGCCTATGGGGTCGTCCAGTTGCCAAAGGCCATCGTCTACCCCTTGCAGCACCAGGGCAGCGGTGAGCTGCTTGCTGACCGAGCCCACCACATAGGGGCGGTCGATATCGCCCTGGCTAAAGGTTATGTCCCGGCCCTTGGCCACCAGTACTACCCCGGCAAAAGGCCGGGGGCCGCCGTCCAGGCTAAGGGGGGCGGCCAACGCCAGGCTTAGCACCTGCTGGCCTGGGCAAAAATGGTGTCTACCACCTGCTGGTTGGCGCGGGAGTCGGCCAGGGTGAGCCGGGGCGAGGCTTCGCCGCTAATGACCTCACAAAAGTGATTGATCATATTGAGGTAATGGTCGCTGTTGCCAAAAAAGCGGGTCTCGCAATGGCTGGCTTTGTCGGTGTAAAAATCCACCTTGGCGCCGTGGGGGCCGTCCATGGGGTTAAAGGGCGCGTTCATCTCGATGCGGCCAAGCTCGCCGTGAATGCTCATGCCCTGGCAGCGTTCAAGCTGGGTGCCGCAGTAAAAATTGGCCCGGGCACCGTTAAAGTCGAGGTTGAAATCCACAAAGCGGTCAATGCCGTAGTCAGGGTCCAGCTCCATATGGGCGTCGATAAGCCTTGGCTCGCCTAGCGCCATGCGCCCGGCAATGATTGGGTAGACCCCTACATCACGCAGGCCGCCGCCGCCCATTTCTGGGCTGTTACGAAAATCCCCGTCTTTTTTGTTGAAGTAGGTGAAGTGGCCGCTGGCCTTGTAAATGCGGCCAAGTTTGTTGGCCGCCAGCAGTTCTTTTACCCAGTCCCATTGGGGGTGAAAGGCAATCATAAAGGCTTCCATCACCTGTTTACCGGCCTTCTCGGCGGCGTCCATGATGGCGTCAATTTCTTCGGCTTTAAGCGCCATGGGCTTTTCCACCAGCACATGCTTGCCAGCGGCCAGGGCTTTTAAGGTCCATTCAACGTGCATGTGAGTGGGCAGGGGAATGTAAACCGCATCCACCTCGGGGCTTGCCAGCAGCGCTTGGTAGCTGTCAAAGGCAAAGCGGGCACCCTGCTGGGCCGCGTATTGCTGGGCTTTGCCCATATCGCGGCTGGCAACGGCCATCAGGGTGCAAAGGGGGGATTTGTTAATGGCCGGCAGCACGAATTTATGGCCAATCTTGGCAGTGCTGAGAACGCCGAAACGCAGCATGGCATGCTCCTTATGTCAAAGGTGGCCACACCCTAACGCCTTGGCATGGCCGGGGTAAAGTCAGGATGGCGTGGGCGGCGGCGCAGGCGTGCCGGGTGGCAGCGAGCCAAGGCGGGCGCTTCCTTGCCAAATCAAAGACTTCTACCCTGGCATTTCGGGCTTTGGGGGTAAAGTCAGGCAAGGCTTGCCAGTAAGTTTCGGCACAGGCGCACAAAATCCGACGAGGTGAGCATGCCCACCAGCTTGCCGTTTTCATCGACCACCGGCAGGCAGCCGTGGCGGTGTTTGAGAAAGAAATCGGTGACGGCCAGCAGCGGGGTGTCGGGGGTAACGGTGGCGCAATCCACCTCCACCAGCTCGCGCACCGGGGTTTGCCCCTCGCGGCGCTCCAGGGCGTTGGCGCCATAGGTGGCCAGCAGGTTGATAACGGCGGCCATCATCCGTTTTTGGGTGAGCATACCCACGAACTGCTCGCCTTCCATGATGGGCAGGTGGCGAATGCCTTTGTCGCGGGTAATGGCGTGAGCGTCTTTGAGGCTGGCGGTCAGCGGCAGGGTGACCAAGTTTTTGGTCATGATGTCGGCGGCGGTTTGCATGGTTTGGCTCCTTGAAAACGCCAGTTCAGCATAGCCTGCCAGGCAAGGTGCTGATCTGGCGCAAATCCTTATCTGTCGAGACCGGCAAAGGTGAAGTTTATCTCGGACGCCTCAGCAAAATCGGCATCGCTTAGGCTACTGACCTCATAAAGTGGCAGGCTTTGCTGCACGGCTTCCAGCGATTGGTTATCCACCATGCTGTTGCCGCTACTGTGGCTGACATCAAGGCCGAGGGCCTGGCCCTGACGATCAAGGCGCACCGTCACCACCACCAGATATTGGGCCAGCTCCGGATGGCAAACCCAGTCGGCGTGGCTTACCACTCGCTGCTGCATTTGGGCGGCGCAGGCTGCCAATCCCTGGCAGGCTTGGGGCTCGGGCTGCTCGCTGCACCCGGCAAGGGCCAGTAAGGCCGGCAGTAATATCCTTTTCACTGCATTTATCCTTATTACTCGTAAGCGTTAAAAAAGCCTTTGGGTATCAACAGGTTTTTGCGGCCAATCTCGCTTAGCTGGCGCTCACCGCAAAGGGCCATGGAGATATCCAGCTCCTTGTGCATCACCTCAAGCGCTTTGCTGACCCCCGCTTCGCCCATGGCCCCCAGGCCATAGATATAGGCGCGCCCGGCCATGCAGCCGTCGGCTCCCAGGGCCATGGCCTTGAGGATGTCCTGGCCGGAGCGTATGCCGGAATCGAGATACACCTCGGTTTTGCCGCCCACCGCCTCGATGATGGCCGGCAACATGCGAATGCTCGACAGCGCCCCGTCCAACTGGCGGCCGCCGTGGTTGGAAACGATGATGGCATCGGCGCCAAAATCGGCGGCGCGGCGGGCGTCTTCTTCATCGAGGATGCCCTTGAGAATGAGTTTGCCGCCCCACATGTCGCGGATAGCGGCAATTTTGTCCCAGTCGAGCTTGAGGTCGAACTGCTCGGCGGTCCAGCTCATCAGGGACGAGGCATCGGTTACCCCTTTGGCGTGGCCGACGATATTGCCGAAAAAGCGCCGCTTGGTTTGCAGCATTTGTAGGCCCCAGCCCCATTTGGTGGCGAGGTTGAGCATGGTCGGCAGGGTGAGTTTTGGTGGCGCCGAGAGGCCATTTTTAAGGTCTTTGTGGCGCTGGCCGAGGATCTGTAAATCAAGGGTCAGCACCAGCGCCGAGCAACCGGCCTTTTTGGCGCGCTCGATAATGGCCGCCAAAAAGTCCTGGTCGCGCATTACGTAGAGCTGAAACCAAAACGGCTGCTGGGTGTGGGCGGCCACGTCTTCGATGGAGCAAATCGACATGGTGGAGAGGGTGTAGGGCACGCCAAATTTTTCGGCGGCGCGGGCTGCTTTTATCTCGCCGTCGGCGCACTGCATGCCGGTCATGCCCACCGGGCTTAGGGCCAGCGGCATGGTTACCTTTTGGCCCAGCATCTGGCTTTGGGTGCTGCGCCCAGACATATCCACCGCCACTTTTTGCTTGAGGCGAATGCGGGCGAAATCATCACAGTTGTCGCGAAAGGTTTGCTCGGTGTAGCTGCCGGACTCGGCGTAGTCATAAAACATCTTGGGCACGCGGCGCCGGTAGATGCGTTTTAAATCCTCGATACAGGTGATAACGGCCATGAATACTCCTTTCAGTGCGAAGGCTCAGGCGGGGGCAACTCCCGATAACCACGAAAATTTGACGGCGAGTAGATGACGCGGCGCAAGTTGTGACCGTCGGGGGCATTAAAGGCCACCACCAGATAGGCGCCGTCATCGATTAAATACCGCAAGTTGCCAATGCCGAAAAAACGCGCCATCAGCTGCCGCAGAGCCGTGTCGCTCAGCTGCTGCTCGGCATCTACTGCCTCGGGTTTGAGAGTGAAATTGACCAGCACTCCGGCGCCGCCGGGGTCTTTCACCACCTTGACCGAGGAGAACGGTTTGGGAACGCCCTTAAGGTGCTGCTGTACATAAGAGACAAAGGTGGCAGCGGTGTCGTCGGAGCTATGGCTCAGCGCAGAGAGGGCGTGGCGGCCCAGATTTAAAACCAAAAAGATGGCCAGCGCCTTCCAAAACCAACTAAAAAAGCGTTCTGCCGTAATCACTTAGCGTCCTCCTGCCACATCAATAAAGCTCCCTGTTACATAAGCGGCGGCGTCGCCAAGCAGCCAGGCTATGGCCTCTGCGACTTCCTCGGCGGTGCCGCCGCGCTGAAGTGGGATCTGCGGCGCCAGGCGTGCAACCCGGCCCGGCTCGCCGCCGTCGCTGTGGATATCGGTGTCGATAAAGCCCGGGCGCACCCCGTTTACGCGAATGCCGCTACCGGCAAGCTCCAGGGCCAAGCCTCGGGTAAGGGTATCCATGGCGCCTTTGGAGGTGGCGTAGTCAACGTATTCAAAGGGCGAGCCGCTGCGGGCGGCGAGCGATGAGACATTGACGATAGCCCCTGTTTGCATGCGCTTGATGGCCTCTTGGCAACACAAAAAGCAGCTCACCAGGTTGCTTTTGAGCACCCTTTCAAAGCGCGCCAGGGAGATATCTTTAAAGGCCGCCTGCTCGAACAGCACCCCAACGTTATTCACCAGATGGGTAACGGTGCCAAGCTGGGCTTCGGTTTGGTCAAAAAGGCGCTTTACCTCGCTGGCCTCGGCCACATCGGCCTGGCAGCAGATGGCTTCGCCCCCTTGGGCGTGGATAGCCTCGACTACGGCGTCGGCGGCGGCTTGGTTTTTCAGGTAGTTAACGCACACCTTGTAGCCCTGGGCTGCCAGCAATTTGGCGGTAGCGGCGCCAATGCCGCGGCTGGCACCGGTAACTATGGCCACCTTACTCACAGCGCCTCTCCCAGCTCTACGCTGCCTTTGAGGTAGCTGACGCAATAACCCGCCACCAGCACCCGCTCACTCTCCAGGCGGCAAAAAAGCTCGCCGCCCCGCGCCGAGGCTTGAAAGGCGTGCAGCGCCACTTTACCCAGGCGCTCGGCCCAGTAAGGGGTGAGCCCGGCGTGGATGGAGCCGGTTACCGGGTCTTCAGCGCCGCCATTGGCGGGCCAAAAATAGCGAGAGACAAAATCGTGGTTATCGCCTGGGGCGGTGGCCACCACATCAAAAGGGGCCAGGGCTTTAAGGGCCTCAAGGTCGGGGTTTAAGGCGCGCACCTCGGCTTCGCTGCCGTACACCGCAAAATAGGCCTGGGCGTTTTTAAGCACCTGCCGGGGCTTGGGCTCAAGGCCGGCTAAAAGCGCCGCTGGCGCCTCGCAAGCTTGAGGCGCCCGGTTGGGAAAGGACATCTCAATCAGCCCCTTTTCGCCCTTGGTGACCACCAGCTCCCCCACCGCCTTGGCGTAAAACCGCAAGCGGCTTGCCTGTGGGTTCTCGCCAAACAGCACATGGGCGCTGGCGAGGGTGGCGTGGCCGCAAAAGTCGATTTCGGTCAGGGGCGAAAACCAGCGGATATGAAAAACGCCGTTATCGTCTTTGACGACAAAGGCGGTCTCGGAGAGGTTGTTCTCGGTGGCGATGGCCTGCATCAGCGCCTCTGGCAGCCAGGCCGCCAGGGGCATTACCGCAGCCTGGTTACCGCCAAAGCGGGTGCGGGTAAAGGCATCGACCACGAAGAGGGGGTAGGGCATGGGGAAACCGTCCTTGAAAGCGCCAGGATTTTACTGGCACCTTTATCATCAAGGCATTGTTTTGTCATGGCCTTTCTTGTTTTCCCTGAGCACAAACGCCATGTAGCTCACCACCACGATGTTGATTAAAAACACCACCAGGCTCAGCCAGCCGGGGCGGGTGCACAGCTCGTAAATCTCAAAGGGCAGGTAAATGGCGCCGCTCAACAGGGCAAACCATTCGGTCCAGGTGTAGCTGCGCCACAAGCCATAGGCTTCCACAAAGCGGATAAGGCTATAGCCAAAGGCGGCCAGGGCAAACAGGCTGACGTTGGGGCCGGTCAGCCAGCCTTGGTGGTCCATAAAGAGGGAGGTGATTTTGTCGTCGGGGCTCAGGTGCATGCGATGCACCAGGGTTTCCATCAGCCCGGCCACGTCTTTACCGGCCAGGGTATGCAGGCCGATGGCAACCAACAACGCCAGTATGCCTTTGGAGGCTTCCAGCATGGCTACCGCTCGCAGCCCTTTTTTTGAATGCGCCATAGTTCAGGGGGTCAATCAACAAGGCAGGCAGTATAGCCACAGCATCTGCTGCTGAATACGGGCTTTTTGTTTAACAAAGTGTCGAGGCTCAGGACGCCTTTTTGGGCAGTGCCCGCACTTTTCTGAGATCCCGCACCCACATCACGTTCTTGTTGGATTTTTTTACTTCGAACAAGTCGATAGCCAAAAACAGATCGCTGAGCTTTTTAAAGCCGTGGTTACGCGGGTCAAAAGAGGCATGGTTTGAAATATGGGTGCCCACAGCACCCAACTGTGCCCAGCCGTCACCTTCTTCTACTGACTCAATGGCTTGGCGCAGCATGTTAATCAGTTTGGTATCGCTTTTGATGCTTTTGGCGGGCTTGGGAGCCGGTTGCTCGGCAGGGGCGGGGTCATCGAGATATAAGAAACGCGAGCAACTGTTTACAAAGGCACTGGGGGCTTTTCGTTCGCCAAAGCCGATAACGAACTTACCGTCGGCCAGGGTGCGGGTAACCAGCGGGGTAAAGTCGCAGTCAGACGACACCAAACAAATGATGTCGATGTCTTTGGTGTAAAGCACGTCCATAACATCAATCACCAATGCCATGTCGGTGGCGTTTTTACCCTTGGTTAAATCAAATTGCTGCACCGGTTGAATGGCAAATTCATGGAGCAGCTCTTCCCAGCGCTGTAACGTGGGGCTTTTCCAGTTGCCGTAGGCTTTGCGAATGTTAACCACGCCATAGCGGGCAAGCTCGGATAGCACTTTGTCTATCTTGGCGGCGGGTGCGTTGTCGGCGTCAATAAAGAGGGCGATTTTCTCGGCTTTGTTCATGGGCATCCCTGCCTCTTGGGGTTTGGCTAGCCAAGGGCTGCGTCAACGGCCGCCTGGGCGTGGATAAGAGCGGTGTCAAAAAGTGCCACCTGGGTGTCGGCCTGGTTTACCAAGAGGCCAATCTCGGTGCAGCCAAGGAGCACTCCCTCGGCCCCTTGGGCGGCCAAGGCCTCGATAATGCCAAGGTACTGGGCTTTGGAGTCCGGGTTGATGGTGCCCTGGCAAAGCTCCTGGTAGATAACCTGGTGCACCAGGGCGCGCTCTGGCGCCGGTGGGGTCAGCACCTCAATGCCAAAGCCCTCGGTTAGCCTGGCGCGGTAAAAATCCTGCTCCATGGTAAAGGCGGTGCCCAGCAGGCCTACCTTGCTGATGCCTTTGGCCTTTAACACTTTTGCTGTGGCATCGGCGATATGCAGCAGTGGCACGTCAAGCACCGCTTCTATGTCGCTTGCCACCTTGTGCATGGTGTTGGTGCAGATCAGCACCAACTCGGCGCCAGCGGCTTGTACCTTGCTGGCCGCATCTTGCAGCAAGGTGGCGGTACCGGCCCAATCCCCTTGGTGCTGGCGCGATTCAATGTCGGCAAAGTCCAGGCTGTAGAGGGCGATTTTGGCTGAATGCAGCCCGCCAAGGCGCTTTTTTACGCCTTCGTTGATGGCGCGGTAATAGCTGGCGGTAGACTCCCAGCTCATGCCGCCAATCAGGCCGATGGTCTTCATTGGGCAACCTCAGCGCGGGGCAGCTCTTTTTTAAACAATAAGATGGCCAAGTACACCAGGCCAGCTGCCGGTAACACCGATGCAATGGCGCCAAGGAACCCAGCAACCACCGGGTTTTTAACCTTGCCACGGGCAACCCAGTAACAGAGCACTCCCATCACCGGAACGAATACCGCCAGAAACTGGCCAAGAAGCGTCGCGTTGATTGCCATAACAAGTCCTTGGATTAGCGTTTTTGTTATCTAACCGTAGATGGGCCGTGAAATGCAAGGCGGGCCGCGCCCTATTAAGGCAGCGCCTTAAAGCGCGGTATGTCGCCAAGGGCCGGCTCCCATTCAGCCATGCTGGCGGTAAAAAGATGGGCGGTGGGGGTAAGGGGCGGGGCCTTATCCAGGCAACCGGCAGGCACCAGTAAATTACTGCCGTTAAGGGTGGGGAGCGCCGAGCCGCAATGCTGGCAGAAGCTTTTATTGTGGCGGGTGCCGGGCAGGGTATAAGTGGTGAGCGCCGCCACGCCTTTTAGCCACTCTATGGTGGCATCCATCAAAAACACGTTTGCGCCATGGGCCGAGCCGGTGTCTTTTTGGCAATGCTGGCAATGGCAAAGATAAAAGCCGGTAAAGGCGCCTTTCGCCTCAAAGCTGATGGCGCCGCACAGGCAACTGCCTTGTAGCGTCAGTAATGAGGGGGTTTTTAAAGAATCCATAAATGTCACCTGGGTAAACCTGAGCCAAGCATAGCGGGTTGAGTGTAGAGGGGAGCCAGCAGGAAAGGGGTGAAAGGCGACGAGTCAATAGAGGCTTCTGCGCTAAAAAGCGGCGCGCTAGAAGGCTTATATTATAAGTTGCTAAACTTTCATTAACTACACTTAGTTGCGCCATTTTCCGGTTGGAATAATTGGGGCAACACCATGAATACTAAAATGATTTTGCTTACTTCCACCCTGGTCGCCAGTGGTTGTCTGCTGCCGGTTTACGCCGGCGACGACAGCGCCAGCCTATTGCAAGACGCCCTTAGCGCGGCGCCGCCCACCCTTCGCGATAAGGTCACGGTGGTGGATTGGAATAAAAACGTGCTGCAAAAGGGAGATAGCGGCTACACCTGCTTCCCCACGCCGCCGCAATTACAGGGCACCGCCCCCATGTGCATGGACGCCGCCTGGATGGAATGGGCGGACGCCTGGATGAATAAAAAGCCCTTTACCGCCAAAGCCATCGGTATTTCCTACATGCTGGCCGGTGACGGCGGTGCCAGTAACACCGACCCTTTCGCCGAAGGGCCAACGGCCGACAACCAATGGATCAAGGAAGGGCCGCACCTGATGATCATCACTCCTGACCAAGCCATGCTGGACGCCCTACCCACCGATCCGGCAAACGGCGGCCCCTATGTGATGTGGAAGGGCACCCCCTACGCCCACATCATGGTGCCGGTAGGGAGCCGGTAAATAGAAAAGCCCCGTAAAGGGGCTTTTCTTATGTCTGCCTTGCCAATTTCAGTTTAGGTCTGCGGTGATTTTAAAAACCATGCTTACCAAATTGTTGAGTTTAAGGCAGTGTTTTCCTGCGTTTGTAAGCGGGGAGTGGCTTATGCTTGGTGAGTGATGCGTGTTTGCTGAAGCGGGTAAAGTCCAAAGAATGCAACAGTCACTTGTTAGAGGGTTTTTAGATGATCCATGGGTCGTTCTCACCAATTGAAATTTTCATTGTTTCGAATTGTTCTGAACTATCACAAAGATGAATGGATAGGCCGCCTTCTAGGTTAATAACTATTGTCCTTGCACCATAAATTCGCACAGATTCGACCGGTACATTCATTATTTCGTAGAAAACACTATCAGGCCATTTCCCTTCTTCCCAAAATCCAACCTCTACTTCTTTTTTAAATAAGCTGATTTTGGATTGGACTGCGAAGTTGACTTCACCAAAGGTAAATTGGATATCAAATTGCCCAACTCTGATTTGGGTGCATTCAGAGCCTGCCATAACATCAAGATTTAATTCCTTTGGTATTCCGTACATATGACCTCTAACACCCGCCTCAACTGCCGGAGCCTACTGGCGCCTTTTGTGCGGCTTTTTGCACATGGCCGAAGGTGATATTAACCCGATAAAACGGACACGCAGTTGTTGTTAATTGGCTGTAAAAATAAAAAACATTTTTAATGGAAAAACACGCTATCGGATGAAGAAAACACCTTCTAAGGCTGATGAATTCCGCACTGTCGATGCAATACGAAAACCTAGACTTTTGGTTGCTCAGAAGAAGGGGGTCCCGTGTTATTTTTCCACAGTTATTTGTTATAGAGCAACTTTTTCCTGCAAAACTCTTGAGCCTAAATTTTTATTATAGAGCCAATATACTTCAAAATTTGGCTCGTAATCCGAACTTAAATCTTGATTCATTCCAGAACCAAAACCGTCAGACATTTGCCCATCATATGAGTCTACAAATGAAGCCAATTCAGTCTTGTTTAACTCACGATCAACATGAAATACTGAGATAGCTTCGAGAAAGTTAGTTTCGGGATTTAATCTTAGTACTATTGATGGGCCAACTTGAATTAGCGTCGGTCCATCATATTCAATGAATTCAGAAATAGTTCCAAAATCAGGATTATAGACTTTGCCATTTAGCTCCATGAGGACTTCAGTTGTGGCAAGTATAAATTCACCATTAGAGTCGTTTCCAATTTCAGCGACAAGTGGAGTGATAGCAGTAATTTTATACATATTTTTAATTCCTCTTTGTGCATAACGCCTCAATCACCTGACAACCTAGCCAGCTGATGTTCACCCGATAAAACGGACACGTGATTTTTATTAATTGGCTGTAAAAATATTTTTAATGGAAAGTACGCTATCGGATGAAGAAAACACCTTCAAGGCTGATGAATGCCGCACTGTCGATGCAATGTGAAGAGCTAGAATTTTGGTTGCTCATAAGATGGGTGTCCTTTTTCTTACTTGAACTCCAGGCTGTACTGCTGAGTGCGTTTTCCGGTCTTGTAAGCAGGCATCGACTTCCTCTCGGTGAGTTAGCGATGCGTGTCCGTTAAAGCGGGTGAGGTCCACAGAACACCACAGTCACTTATTAAACGTCTATTTCAGTATAGTTGGATATTAATTTTTCACGCTCGTAGCTTAAGAACTCAGGCTTTTCATGTATTTTTTTATTGATAATTTCTTTTATTACCAAATCTTGATTGAGATCTTTATCTATATATTTTTCTATTTTGTCTATTGCTGACCTTGGGACACCATACTCGGCAAGGATGGTAAGGTTTTCTCGAACAAAGTCACTTTCGATTGAGCTTGCATAAAATGTATAATTTCCCGGTCTTACACCAAGCTCACTGCAAACAAATCTTTGAAGTTCATTTACAACAAGCAACCATTTTGGAATTTTATATTGAAACCAGTGACGCAAAATCTGAAAGCTATCTCGTATTGATTCATCGAGTATTTCTTTGTCACTCCAACTATCATAGCGTTCGAGTTTTTTCTTATAAACAAAGTTGTTTTTTACTAATTCAATGATGCTTTTATTGATCCCATAGTCAAAAGTAATCTTAACAATTTTTTTCTTTGTCATTGGGTTAACATTTTCGCCTGGTTTTATAAGGTAATCCCAAGCAAGTCCTAAACAATATTCAAGTTGTCTGTATCTTGGGGTGGAATCCCAACATATCAACTCATAGTTTTCTCTTATGTCTTGTCTGATTCTTGAGATTAGCGAATCTTGGCCTCGAATGTAGAGAGAATTCCTAGAAAAAATCTCCTTTTCGTTTTCTGGAATTTTTGATAAATAATGATATTGCTCACTTTCCTTATCTAGAATATTCTCATTATTGATATTTATAAGTACTTCATCTGAAATAGGGTTTTGCTCGAAGAAAGGAATATCAATATATATTTGGTCATGTTTGGGTGTTGGGTTGAAATTGAATATCCTACCAACATAATGCTCCATTAACCGTCCGGCTCTACCTTTAATGTTTGAGTAATCAAAAAAGTCAATTGGAGTATTTCTTCCTTTCTTGTGATCAAAAAAGACTACATTTTTTGCAGTTGTGTTGACACCTTCGATTATTGTTGCTGTACAAAATAGAGTCTTCAATATTCCGCTATTGAAATAATCAATGATCGATGATGTTAAGTGTTTCTGTAAAGCACCATCGTGAACTCCAATTCTATATTTTAAACAATCAACAAGAGTCCAGTCTTCTGAGACATAGGTTTCTATCCAATCTATGATTGAAAGATCACGATTTCGAGGAGGCTCACTTTTTTCGATCAAGTATTTTAAGAATTCAGCTGATAAATATCTGGCTCTAGCTGGGGACGAACAATAGATTATAGTGTTCTGTTCTTTGAGGTCATATAGCAAGTCAAATAGTACTCTTTCCTTATACTTTTTCTTTTCTCCTTGCGCACCGAATTTACCTTTGTGTTCTTGGTATATATCAATTTCATCACACCCAACTAGGCTATAGTTTGTTTTGTAAAAAACAGCATTATACTTTTCTTCAAACCCTTTAGATATACCCTCTATGTTAGGGCCTAACAGATAAAACTTAGGGTTAAATTTTTCTAGAATATATCTAAATGCATTATTCAAAGAATCCGATCTTTCATCGTCTCTCTTTGAACTTAATTTATAAAACTCGTCAATGATAAGAAAATCAATGTCTGGCAAGTTTTGGTATTCGTTAACCCTCTCTGAGGTTAAAAGGAATAAGTTACTTTTCTCAGTAGATGCTTCTTGTGATGTTCGAACTATTATTTTGTAATTTTCTTCATACTTCGAGAGTTTCTTTCTGGTCTCATCTAATAACGCCAATGTTGGTTGTATTACAACAATATTCTTATATTTATAAGATGCAACAATTTCCTCAATGAGCAGACTTTTTCCGAAGCTTGTAGGAGCACTTACAATTACATTCTTATCTGAGTTCAATAAATCGAGAACATATTTTTGTTCTTCGTGAAAATACTTATCTTGTATGTTTGAAGATAAACTAGCTATTTGTCTGATTCTGGAACTGGTTGATGAAAGATTTAATCTTTCTTTTTTTAGGTATGGGTAGAAGCCGATAGATTCTACCAAGTCAGCTAACATTTCATCCAGTGAATTTGAAAACTTTTCCCTTGAATTTAATACGTGAATTAAAAGATTAATACCTTCTTCTTCATCTTGAATCAAAGCTGCTGCACAATGACGATAAATATCAAATGTTTCTGAACTATTGAATTCAGTTGCTGTTTGGATTTTCTCTAGCATTTCAGTCATTTCTACTCTCCAACAGATTGTAATAGAGAGAGTTTATGGTGCAATTTTTTTACAAGAGTTTTCTTACACTGGACAGGAAGAAGTATTACTATTATTCGTAATCTTGACTTCAGTGGATGATTGTTTCTGTCATTAAAATATTTTTGTAACTCCCTGATCTTATTCTCATACTCATCAATAAAGCTAGGATTGCCTTCATCATCGTACTTTGAAAACAAGTCGCAACTATATGTGCATAACAATGGAATATAGATTTCGTTTAATTTGTCTTTAAGCTTTGTTGATGATGAGAATAATTTTTTCCAATGCTCAGATTCAGGTATATTGTCAAAATGCTTTATCTTCTTTGCAATTAAACCAAACTCTGAATCTAAGTAATCAACTTTAAAATGCTCTTCTATGTCCTTTATGAGTTCGCTCAATCCACGCTTCGGATCAAGATAGAGCTTGGATTCTCCTAGCCATAGCGTTTTTGATTCTGGTTCAATGTGTACGCAATCAAAGCCATGCACTGTATGACCAAGCGAGTCTTTAAAATATATTTTAGAGAGAAGAGGTATTGTATTGAAGTGATCTCTTAATATTAAATGAAGAATTAGCTCTCCGAACTCTCCTCTTCTGAGATACTTATCATCAAGCTCATCGTCAATATGACCATTGTTTTTATAAATATCTCTTACTTTCTGAAATTCATCGATTTTATAAATTGAATTTGCAGCTTCAATAATTTTTTCAAGAGTTTGTGTGTTTTCAGTGCTTGTACCTTCATGAAATCCAAATGAAAATTCATGGATTACATTTGTGATTTTTGTTACAAGTTGAGACCACCTATATTTGCTAACTCCACCATCATCTAAATCAAAACCAACTAAAAAGCTCTTAAGCTTGTCTTCTGATATTTTCGATTCAATTACATTCCTTGAACCGAATGGTCCATTTTCCATATAAATTCCATAATATTGTTAATTAATGATCTAGAGGTTTTGCACAAAGACGTTTAACGTCCGCCTAACAGGCGCAAAAAGCTGGCTAAAAATAGGAACGAAGTGACGCAAGTCAAGCTTTTTTGCGTCCTTTGTTGAGGCGTTTGTTAAATGCTTATTTCTTCAATTTGAACAATGAATCCGACCAAAAAACCCCATTACGATCATATTTTTTAGGTGATTTACTATAATCGAAAAGTTGTTCTGATATTTCGGTAGAAATTTTTATAGTTTGAAGAAGCCTATCCCTTAACTGCTCCACCGATTTTGACTTTTCTGAATTGGAACTGCCACCCATAATTAACTCATGAGTATTGGAAATTTCTAGTTCATTATTTCTACAAAACAATGAGAACCTTAACAAATCCTGCGCTAACTCCTGATTTAAAACATATATTTTAGCTAAATCTAAAGCTATTAGACCATTATCTGAGAGCTTTAGTTTATCGTAATCAATTTTTTGACCATAACTATCAGAATCAATAATGCTATCGAGCTTTATAACGTTAGCTTCTTGATGTCTTTTGACATTAATCAATTCAGCTCTAGCAAATAGAGCAATGTCTTTCTTTTCGTTTTCTTTTTGCTTTTTATCTCTGAGGGATACAAAAAAGGCGTTTGCCATTTGAGCTAGAATGTAAGCAAAAACACCTATCAATGCTGCAACAATCCTTATATCTAAAGGCCAAACAGCTATTTCAGATACTTCCGGCATACTCAAATTTCTCCTTGGCATTTAACAGTTTTATTAGCGAGCGCGCTCGCTGTCACTCATCAGATCAGTTGCCATTTGTTATGCTAACCAACTGATATCCCTTTTCATTATCTTCTCATACAGTTTCTTTGACTCAATGAAACCGAGCGGTCGCGTTTTTATGCGAGACATGCGCTCGTTATCATCACGTCGGATGAGTTAAATCATATTATTTTTTAGCAACTTATTACTGGTCGTTCCAGTAAAAGCGAGCCTAGTGCGTTGTCACAATAGCCCTGTTGAGATAGGTGCAACAGATACGCTGTATATAAAAACAGAAAACGTAAGGGCACACCCTCTAAACACCCACACTACAAAAACGCTAACGAAGGCACCTGCTCTTTTGCCCGTTAAGTGGAGCGCTTTGCTCACGGGGCGAGCGCGTTAAAAAATCAGTCCGGTGGACTGATTTTAGCGGGTGAGCGCGAGCGGCTTGTCCGCGAGCTGACGTGGAGGGGCAGCTGAGACAAGGGCGAAACTCGAAATGAAAGCGCTGCTTTCATGCAGCTGAGCGCGAGGCCCTGGATGGCCGAGTTGGGCCTGACCACCATGGATGGTCGCAGTCAACATGGACGGTGCTTTTGGTTGGGCAGCCCCGCTGACTTTTGGCGAAAACAAAAGTAGGGCGCCTGCCGGTGCGAGTACCGGCATTAAAGGCACAATCCGCCGAAGCAAAACTGGATTAATCCCTTTTTTATCATGATGTTGCGATTTAATTAAGGCGGGTGGCGGCGACGCTACCGCCCTTGGAATGCGGTTATCCAAAGTCCCTTTTGTGTTCAGAGCTGTATCCATCCTTGTTTCAGCCGTCTGCTCGGCGCAGGTGATGCTTGCCGAGTGACGCTTGGCACAAGCCTAAATGAATCGACCAGATATGCCTTGCGCTTGAATAAGCTAACCCATTGAAGTGATGTGGTAAACAGGGGAAAAGACCAGGGTATGAAAAAGGCAGCCTGGGCTGCCTTTGGGGGAGGGGTTAGAAGAAGCTGTCGTCGTCAAAACCGCCGAAGTCGTCGTTGCCGTAATCGTCGTTACCAAAACCGTTGTCTTGGCCAAAGCCGTTATCCTGGTTTTGAAAGCCGTCCGAGCTGTTGTCAAAGCCGTTATTGCCAGGGTCGGTGGCGGTGTCGTTGCCGCTCAGGTTATTGGCGGCGTCGTTGCTGCCCAGGTTATTGGCGGCGCTGGGGTCGCTTGCGGGTCTTTCATCGATGATGTCGACAATTTCGGTGGGGTTGTGGTGGCTAAACATGTTCATCAGCATGTCGCCAATCACCACGCCACCGGCCACCCCTGCGGCGGTTTGCAGGGCGCCGCCCAAAAAGCTGGGGGCGCGTTGGCCCCAGCCACTGGCGGCGGGCTGTTGGGGCTGGCTGTAGGCGTTGTTGCCCGGCTGCGGGCCGCTACCGGCTTGGCTCCAGCTTGATGCTGCCTGGGGCTGCGGGGCGTTTTGACTTTGGCTGTGGCCGCCGCCAAAGAGCCCGGCCAGAAAGCCGCCGGAAGCGGGAGCGCTTTGGCTTTGCTGCTGCTCAAGGGCTTCTACCTTGGCTTTGAGCTGCTTGAGGGCAGCTTCTTGCATGATGATGGTCTGGGCCATGTAATAGGGCGCCGCCGGTTGGGCGATAAGGTGTTTGTTGATTTGCGATTCAGCAGCAGCGTCGCGGCTGCCGCTTTGTTGTTCGGCTTGGTTAATGCGGCTAAAAAGGCTGTCAATCAGGCGGTTAGCGTCATTGTCCATACTGCGTTCCTAGGCAATGGAGGTCACTCATTATGACGCTGGGCAAAGGCTTGGGTTCCCCGTCTTTGTGAAACGCCCTTTCTCTTTTCGGGCAACAAAAAAACCGGCCAAAAGGCCGGTTTTTCATCTTGGGTTGCTTACTTGGCGGGCTTGGCCACCAGTGAGCGGGTTTCTTCGTTGGCCTCGGTGAGCTGCACCTTGATGATGTCGGCAAGCTTATAGCTCTCTTCACCTTTGATAAGCACGGTACCGGCTTCAAAGTTAACGTCCAACTCGTCTTTTACGTCATGGATCTGCGAGGCGGGGATAAAGGCCACGGCGCCGTTATCCACCAGGCGCACTTTCATGCCGCCACGGTTTACATCAATGACTTCGGCGTCGAACTGGGTGTCAGCTCCGGCTTGCGGGGCCAGCCAGCGCACGTACAGCCAGTCGCCCATGTCGCGCTCGGCCAGGCGGTTGAGGCGGCGGTGCTCGGACAGATGCTCGGCCAGGCGGTCGTTGGGTTTGGTCACCTGCTTGCCTTCAAGGATGGCCTTGATGATGCGGTGGTTAACCATGTCGCCGTATTTACGGATGGGGCTGGTCCAGGTGGCGTAGGCGGTAAGGCCCAGGCCATAGTGGGGGCCGGCTTCCAGGGTAATGGCGGCGTAGCTTTGGAAGCGGCGCAGGCGGCCGTCCAAAAACTGCTTTTTGTTGCCGTCGAGCCAGCGGCGCATGGCGCTGTAGCCTTCGAGGGTGTGTACCTGCTCGATGTCTACCGGCACTTCATGCTGGGCCAACAGAGCTTTGGCGTCTTCGATTTTTTCGTCTTCAAAGCCGTTGTGCACGTTGTAAACGCCGATGCCGCCGTGGCGGCGCAGGTATTCACCACAAGCCACGTTGGCGGCGATCATGGACTCTTCAACAATGCGGTTGGCGATGCGGCGCTCTTCGCGGTGTACGGTCACCACATTGCCGTTTTCGTCCAGCTCGAAGCGGTAATCGGGGCGGTCGCCAAACACCAGGGCGTGGGCCTGGCGCCAGGCGGTGCGGGCTTCGGTGAAGTCGCGCAGCAGTTTGATGGTGGCCGCTTCGTCTTCATTGGCCGGTTGCCAGTCGCCGGTGCCGTCCAGCCAGTCAGACACGTTGTTGTAAACGAGCTTGTGGCGAGACTCAATCCAGGCCGGGGTGAACTCGGTGTCGTCACCCAGGGTGCCGTCGTCGGCCACAAACAGGTTTGCCACCAGGGCAGGGCGCTTTTCACCGGCTTTGAGGGAGCACAGATCGTCAGACAGCACTTCTGGCAGCATGGTGACGTTTTTGCCCGGCAGGTAAACGGTAAAGGCGCGCAGCTCGGCGGCTTTGTCGAGCTCGGAGCCTGCCACTACGTAGGCGGTTGGGTCGGCAATGGCCACCCACAGCTGGTAACCGCCTTCGACCTTCTCAATCCACAGGGCATCGTCCATGTCCTGGGTGGAGGCGGCGTCGATGGTGGCGAAGGGAATGTGGGTCATGTCCTGGCGTTCCAGGCCATCAATCAGGTGCAGCTCGCCGTTAAATTCAGGGGCGGACTTTTGCAGATTGTGGCGGGCCAGGGTGACATGCCAGGGGGCGTAGCCGTCGCCGGTGCCGGCGATCTTCTCAATGATATCGGCGCTAAAGCCCATGTCGCCCTTGAGCGGGTGGCGCTTTAACTCGGCCACAACCCAGTCGCCGTTGGTGAACTCGCCCTTCACGCCTTTGGCGGGGCGGCAGCGGATGCGGTCTTTGATAACGGGGTGGTCCGGCACCACGTAGAGGCGGTCGTCGCGCTGCTGAATGCGGCCTACAAAGCGGGTCAAGAAGGGCTCGATCAGGGCCTCGGGTTCGGCCACGTCTTTGTCTTTTTCGCTGCGGACCACCGCGCGTACCCGGTCACCGTGGATGACTTTTTTCATGTAGGGCGGCGGCACGAAATAGGATTCTTTGCCGTCTGCATCCAAAAAGCCGAAGCCTTTGTCCGAGGCTTTGATTGTGCCTTCCACGGTCTTGAGGTTTTCGCGGATCTCGGCCTTAAGCTGGGCCAACAGCGGATTGTCTTTGAACATCAAGCTTGCTCTGTAGGTGAGCCGGCAACCGGGCCGGATAAAAACCCGCCCACTATACGAAAAGGGTCTTTATAAGGCAAAGAAAAGGGGGCTTAGGCCCCCTGGTTATCCAGCCATTGCACCAAGGCGGCCAGCCGTTTGGCGCGGGTGGCAGAGGCCTCGCTGGCCTGTGGCTCGGGCCAAGGGTAAAAGCCCTGGCCGCTTTTTACCCCCAGCTCGCCACGGGCCACTTTGTCCGAGAGGATGGCTAGCGGCGCGGTGGTGTTTTCAAGGTCTTCATAAAGGTAACCAGCAATGGCGTGGTGCACGTCAAGGCCGTTTACGTCGCGCTGCTCCAGCGGCCCGGTTAGTACCAGCCGCACCCCAAGGGCCCAGCGGGCCACAAAGTCGATGTCTTCGCTGCTGGCCACGCCTTTTTCCAAAAGCGACATGGCCTCGCGGGCCAGGGCGTGTTGCAGGCGGTTGCCGATAAAACCGGGAATGTCTTTTTGCACCACCACCGGCTTTTTACCCAAGCCTTGTAGCAGGGCCAGCACCTTCTCAACGGCGCTGTCGGTGGTGGCCTGGTGGCGAATCACTTCCACCAGAGGAATGATGTCGGCAGGGGTAAAAAAGTGCATGCCCACAAAGCGCTCGGGGTGGCTAAGGGCCTCGCCGATGGCGTTAACCGACAGCCCCGAGGTGTTGGTGGCCAAAATGCACTGCGCGCTGACTGCCTTTTCCAGCTCGGCAAAAATGCGCTGCTTTAGGCCAATTTGCTCCGGCACCGCTTCAATCACCACCTCGGCATCGGCGGCAGCCGTGAGCGCCGCCTGGCAATTAACGGTATCCGGCAGGCGGGCTTTGGCCCTGGCCAAGGCCTCGGGGATGGGGTCAATCAAGGTAACTTGATGCTGGCTACCAGCCAGCAAGGCGGCAATGGCGGTACCCATGGTACCGGCGCCGATAACGGCCACGATGGACATGCTGCATACCTCTTTGTGCGATTATCGTACTTATGTTCGATTTATACGGTAGCACAAGTTCGAAGGGGCGGGCAGCCGTGGCGTCAGGGCGCGGGGCGGCCGCGATTAAAGTGCCGGGGCGCGCAGCCCATCACCCGTTTAAAGGCGCTGCTAAAGGCGCTTTCCGAGCCGTAGCCGAGATCGGCGGCGATGCAGGCCAAGGTGTCGGTGCCGTGCTCCAAGCGGTCGGCGGCCTTTAACATGCGCCAGCGGGCCAGGTATTCCATGGGGGTGTCCCCCACCACTTGCTTAAAGCGCAGGGCAAAGGTGGAGCGAGACATGCAGGCTTTGGCCGCCAGCTCGGCTAAGGTCCAGCGCCGGGCGGGATCTTGGTGCATGGCGTTGATGCCAAGGCGCAGCATGGGGTCGGCAAGGCCGGCCAGCCAGTTGCCGCTATCAAGGGCGCCGTCGCTTAGATGCAGGCGCAGGGCTTGCAGCAGCGTTATGTGCGCCAGGTGGTGCAGCATCAGGTAGCTACCGGGCTGAGGCGCCTGCATTTCTTGCATCATCCGCTGCATGGCCCAGGGCAGGGCGGCGCTGTCTTGGTCTTTGCGGATATGCACCCGCCCCGGCAGCAAAGCCAGCAAGGTGCGGGCGTGGCGGCTGGCCAGCACAAAACGGCAGCTGACCATGGCAAACTCCCCGCCGCCGTTAACGCGGGTTACTGCCCCTTCGCGGCCACCGCCAAAGACTTCTTGAGCGGTTAGAGAAGGGATATCCAGCCGGCTGCCCATCTCAAAGGGCTTGCCGCCCGGCAGCAATACCGCGTCGCCTTCATTAAGGTGCAGCGGCTCGGCAAAGCCCTCGATGGCCAGCTGGCACTGGCCTTTAAGTACCGCCGCGCATTTGATGGCCCCTTGCTGGTCGGGAAACTGGATACGCCAAGGGCCCTTGGCCTCAAAACCGCCAGAGAGGTAGCTCTGGGGTTTGAGCAGGCTCAGCACATCGGAAAGCGGGTCCATAACGCCTCGGACGATAGATAATGTTATGCGGACTATATGGCATGGAGCGTCTTTCGTTAAAGGCTTAATGTAACAATCCCTGGCCAGGGCGCAGATTGGAACATTTAACCGAGGAAAAACAGATGCGTGTTTTCGTAACAGGTGCCACCGGTTTTGTGGGCAGCGCCGTGGTGCAGGAATTGCTGAGCCATGGCCATCAAGTGCTGGGCCTGGCCCGCTCGGCGCAGGCCGCCGAGCAGCTTGGCAAGGTAGGCGTTGAGGCGCTGCGCGGCGACTTGGCTGACCACCAAAGCCTAAAAGCCGGCGCCGAGCGCTGCGACGCGACCATCCACACCGGCTTTAACCATGATTTTTCCCACTTTGCCGAGAACTGCGAGCTGGACCGCCAGGCCATCTTGGCCATGGGCGAGGCAATGGCTGGCAGCCATAAGCCCTTTATTGTCACCTCCGGCACCGGTGTGCTGGGCGGCCTTGCGCGCACCGTAGTGGAAACCGACCGGGTTTTAGGCAGCAAGGTGCCGCGCCGCTCGGAACAGGCCGCCGCCGAGGTAGCCAAGCTGGGGGTAAAAACCATGGTGGTGCGCCTGGCGCCCTCTACCCACGGCGAGGGCGACCACGGCTTTGTGCCGCTGCTCATCCATTTTGCCCGCCAGCACGGCGCTGCCGCTTGTGTGGGGGAGGGGGCAAACCGCTGGAATGCGGTGCATCGCCTGGACGCCGCCACGCTCTACCGGCTGGCGCTGGAAAAGGGGCAAGCAGGCGCCCATTACCACGCCGTGGCCGAGGAGGCCGTGCCCTTTGTTGAGATTGCCAAGGTGATAGCAAGGCGCCTGGAGCTAGGCGTCAAGCACCTTACTGGCGAGGAGGCGGCGGCCTACTTTGGCTGGTTCAGCCACTTTGCGGGCCTTGATATTGCGGCGTCCAGCGCTTTGACGCGCCAGCAGCTGGGCTGGCAACCAACCCGGCCGGGGCTGCTTACCGACCTAGATAATCCTTATTACTTTGCCCAGTAAAAAAGGCCGCTTTCGCGGCCTTTTTCAGGGGATAAGGCTATAGCCTTGCTGCTGCAATACCGTGAGCTCGGTCATGGCCGACAGCGCCTGGCTAACATCGGGGCGCAGCTCGTCGGCCTGGTAGCCTGATGCTTGCACCGATTGGCCGCAGACATAGACCTTAACCCCGGCGTGGACCAAGGCGTCCAGCAAGGTGGCCGAGCCGTCGGCCACTTCAAAGCGCTTGAGGTGGGCGGCCTCGTTTAGGGCATGGCGGGTGGCTGGGCCGTGCAGCACGATGGCCAAATCCATGCGCTCGGGTTTGATGCCGGCGCGGGCGTGCATGTTGAGGTAACGGGCCACCGATTCGAGCTTGCGCGACAGGGCGCCTGGGTCTGGCGCGCCGGTGACGTCAAATACCGCCTTGAACTGGGTGTTAAGCGGGATGGGAGCGGCGTTTTTCACCTCATAGACCGGGCCAAAGTCTTTGATGATGGGCCCGGGAGTGGCGCCGCCAACGGCGGCAGCGGCGGCAAAGGTCATGGCAAGCATGGCTGGTCCTTATTATTTGTGCAGGGTCAGGGTGAACAGGTCACGGCGCCTGTCTTTGAGGTTGCGTACCGAGCCCTCGGAGCGCACCACCTTGAGTTTGTCCAAGTCCAAGTCCGAGAACAGGATCATCTCGGTGTTGGGGGTGGCCTCGGCCATCACCGCATCGTGGGGGAAGGCAAAATCTGACGGGCTGAACACCGCCGACTGGGCATATTGCACGTCAAGGCTCTCCACCTGGGGCAGGTTGCCCACCGAGCCGCAAATGGCCACGTAACATTCGTTCTCGATGGCCCTGGCCTGGGCGCAGTGGCGCACCCGAAGGTAGGCGTTTTTGGTGTCGGTCCAAAACGGCACAAACAACATCTCCATGCCTTGGTCGGCAAGGATGCGGCCAAGTTCTGGGAACTCCACGTCGTAGCACACCAAAATGCCCACTTTGCCGGCGTCGGTGTCGAAGGCTTGCACCTTGTGGCCACCTTCAATGACCCAATCGCGCCGCTCGTGGGGGGTGATGTGCAGCTTGTATTGCACCTCGGTGGAGCCGTCGCGGCGGCAAAGATACGCCACGTTAAAGAGCTCTTTGCCCTCCAACAGCGGCATAGAGCCGGTGATGATGTTGATGTTGTAGCTCACCGCCATTTGCGAGAGCTGCTGGCGAAAATGCTCGGTGAAACTGGCCAGGTAACGAATGGCCTCCTGCTGCTGGGCAGTGTTGGCAAGGCCCATCAGCGGCGCGTTGAAAAACTCCGGGAAGACAACAAAATCGGACTTGTAGTCCGACACCGCGTCCACGAAATACTCCACCTGTTTGAGCACTTCCTCGGCGCTGTGAAATTCGCGCATCTGCCACTGCACGGCGCCAATGCGCACCTGGCGCTTTTGGCTGAAGGTGCTTTCTTCCGGGTCAAACAGGATGTTGGACCATTCCAGCAAGGTGGCGTAGCCCTGGGATTTTTTATCCTCGGGCAGGTATTGGCGCAGCAGCCTTTTTACCTGGAAATCGTTGGCCAACTGGAAGGAAAGAATGGGGTCGTAAATGGCTTTGCGGTCCACTTGTTCGATGTACTGAGACGGGGTCAGCTCGTCGGCGTGGTGGCAGTAATTAACGATGCGGCCACCGGCCAGAATGGCCCGCAGATTGAGGCTGCGGCACAGCTCTTTGCGCGCCTCGTACAGCCGCCGGCCCAGGCGGTAGCCACGGTATTCGGGGTCAATAAACACATCCAGGCCGTAGAGGGCATCGCCGTTGTCGTCGTGGGCGATGGTCATGCGGTTGGTGATGAGGTCGTCATAGGTGTGGGGGTTGGAAAACCGCTTGTAATCTACCTGCACCGTCAGCGCCACCGCCACCAGTTGGCCTTGGTCTTCAATGCAGATTTGCCCCTCGGGGAACTGGCCTATCAGGGTGTCGATGGTGTGCTTGGGCCAGGAGCCGCCAATGTCTTTGTAGACGGTGTCCATCAGTTGCTTGAGTTGGGGAAAATCGTCCTTGGTGAGCTCACGGACTTTCAGGATCAGATCTTCGGTGCTCATGCCTTGTCCTCTGTTGTTACTTTTTTCACGCTAACCCAAAAGCTTAGCTTTGTCACAAAGGCCACTTGGCAGATCGCGGCGCCGTTCAGGTAGAGATGACATTCCCCCCTTTCGCCAAGCCGTTTAATTTGCCATCAGCCCATAGAATAAGTGTTGGCATCATGAAAACACCTTTGCTTGCGAGCCTGATGGCCCTGTTGTTGCTCTCAGGCTGTGATACCAATTCCAAGGTCCGTGCCCCGGTTAAAGCCCCGGCCCAAACCGTGAAGGCCGAGGTGCCACCAAAGGCCCCCGCAACCCCTGCCACGACCTTAAGCGACAAGCTCAGCCCGCGCCAGCAAGCGCTGGCTATGACCCTATTGGACGCGCCGCTCCATTACGCCCCTGGCCGTTATAGCCAATTTATGGTGCCGGCCGGTAAAGACAGCTTCCCGCTGCTTTTGGGCAAAAAAACCGGCAGGCCCATGGCATCGGCCGGGGTAAGCGAGCAGGGCCGCCGTTACCTTGCCTTTGGCACCGTTCCTGTTACCTACGAATTCGAACCCTTCTTCCCCAACTTGCAAGAGCTGGTGGGCTGGCTGCTCTCTGGCGAGCCGGGCTTTGTGTATAAACCTGGCGCCGTGGTGGCCACCGCCTTTTTGGGCGCCCAAGAAAAAAAGGTAACCGGCTGGCTGCGCCGCAACATGAAGGATATCGCCCTGGTGCGCTGCGACGTGCTGGGGCTTAAAGAGTGCCTAGGCGCCGCCGATCTGGTGGTGGTAGGGGCCGAAGGGGATTTGGCCGAAGCCCAGACCCTGGTCAACGCCCTGAAGCAAAAAAGCACCTTGCCGGTGCTGTACATGCACACCCCCTTTTGGAAGGAAAGCCAGTTCGCGAGCCTGGTGCTGAACAGCCTTGAGCTTCGCCAGGGCGAGGCCGGTGGCAACTACTGGGCCCAAGACGCCGCCAACTGGGACAACCTGGGTGACATGCTGCAAACCCGCCTGGCCATGAACACGGCCCCGGCCGAAAAGGGCGAATAAAAAAAGGCGCCCAAGGCGCCTTTTTGCTGGCAGCGACTTTTACAGCGCCGCTTCAAATACCGCCCGGGCAACGGCTGGGGTGACGCCGCCGTCTTCGCCAAGGGCGGTCATACCTTTGCGCTCAAGGGCGGCCACCAAGGTGTCGATGTCTGCGGCGCTAAGCTCGTAGTCGCCAAAGCGGGTGCCCACATCCAAAGCGCGGAAGAAGCTTTCCATCTTGGCGATGGCGCTGTCGATACGCGCCTCATCGCTACCTTCGGTGATACCCCACACCCGCTCGGCAAATTGCAGCAATTTGACTTTTTTCACCTCGCGGCGAACCCGCAGCATGGCCGGCAACACCACGGCCAGGGTGCGGCCGTGGTCGATGCCGAAATGGGCGGTCAGCTCGTGGCCAAGGGCATGGGTGGCCCAATCCTGGGGCACGCCCACACCAATCAAACCGCTCAGGGCCTGGGTGGCGGCCCACATTAGGTTGGAGCGCACCGGGTAGTCTTGTGGGGTAGCCAGGGCCTTGGGGCCTTCTTCGATAAGGGTGAGCAGCAAGCCTTCACTGAACCTGTCCTGCACCGGCGCGCCGCCGTTGGTCAGGTATTGCTCCATCACATGGACAAAGGCATCCACCACGCCGTTGGCAACCTGGCGAGGCGGCAGGCTGTAGGTGGTGACGGGGTCGAGCACCGCAAAACGGGGCTTAACCCGCGGGCTGATAAAGGCCAGCTTGTCCTGGCCACGGGTAATAACGGCGGCGCCGTTGGTCTCAGAGCCGGTGGCAGGCAGGGTCAGCACCGTGCCTATGGGCAGGGCATCTGTTACCGGGGCGTCTTTGCTGAGGATGTCCCAAGGGTCACTGCCCGAGTGGCAAACCGCGGCGGCGATAAACTTGGTGCCGTCCAGCACCGAGCCGCCACCCACAGCCAGCAGGTAGTCGTAGCCTTCGTTACGAATAAGGCTTACCGCCTCCATCAGGGTGTCATAACGGGGGTTGGGCTCGATGCCGCCAAACTCGCCAAAGCTGTGGTTGGCCAGGGCTTCAGTCACCTGCTGGTGCACGCCGTTTTTAAAGATAGAGCCGCCGCCGTAGGTCACCAAAATTTTGGCATCTTGGGGAATTTGCCCCGCCAGGGCCGCTATCTGGCCTTGGCCGAAGAGAATATGAGTGGGGCTTGAGAATGCGAAATTGTTCATGCTTCACCGGGATTGGTAACGGTGCTGCCATGGTAAGCCATGGCACCGGGGGGCGGGCAAGGAGAAATAAAAACGCCCTGGCGGGCGTTTTAGTCTCAGGTTTTGAGCTTGCCAAGCTCGCCATCGAGGTCGCGCACTAAATCATGCAGGCGCCGGCCTGAGCTTTCGGCCTGTTCGGCAAGGCCGGCCAACTCGCTGGCCGCGCTGCCAATGCCGGTGATGTTGCGGTTTATCTCGTCGCTCACCGAGCTTTGCTCTTCGGCGGCGGTGGCCATTTGGGTGACGTGGTCGTTGATGGTGTTGATAAGCTCCACCACCTGGGAGAGATCTTCAAAGGCACTGTGGGCCTGCTCAACGGTGCTGGACGCCCGGGTAACCCCTTGTTCCATCACCTGCACCGTGGCTTTTACCTCGTTGTTGAGGTTGTCTATCACCCCGGTTATCTCGTCGGTCGAGGTGCGGGTTTTGGCGGCCAGCGCCCGCACTTCGTCCGCCACCACCGCAAAGCCTCGGCCCTGCTCGCCGGCCCGGGCCGCTTCAATGGCGGCGTTCAGCGCCAGCAGGTTGGTTTGCTCGGCGATGTTGCGAATAACCTCAAGGATGCTGTTGATGTCGTTGCTGCGGGCCGCCACCTGGTTAACGGCGGTAGCCGCGGTGGACATGTCGTCAGCCAGGCCCTGCACGTCGGTTACCGCGTGTTGCAAGGTCGAGCGCGAGCCCATCACCGCGTTGTTGGCCTGGCTGGCTTCGTCTGCGGCCTGGGCGGCAAATTGCGCCACCTCGGTTGCTGCCGCACTCATCTCGTTCATGGCGGTGACTACCGAGTCAATCTCGGCGTGCTGCCTGGCCACCAGGGCGCGGGTGTCGGAGGCCACCTTGGCGCTGCTCTCGGCCTGGCTACCTACCTCGACGCTGATGCCTTTGAGGTGGGAAATCATGCTGCGCAGTTTGCCCAGGAAGCGGTTAAAGCCGCCGGCAAGAGTAATCAGCTCCTGATGGGTGTCGACCCGCACGTCTTGGGTGAGGTCTCCCTCGCTGCTGTTGAGGTTGGCCATGCGCTGGTTCATGGTGCCAAGAGGGCGGGTGATGGTGCGCACCAGTACCACCATCAATAGCAGCCCCAGCACAATCACCACCAGGCCAATCACGCCCTGGGTTACCACCAGGGTGGAGAAGTTGTCGCCCATTTGCTTATTCATGGCGTTCACATCGGCCATGGCCAGGGCTTTGGGTACTTCGATGATCAGCGTCCAGGTTTGGTTGGAGGCACGGATCTGCACCGGGTAGGACACAAAAATGGCGTCGTCTGTCAGCAGGTGCCCTGCGTCTTTCATGGCCAGCAGTTTGTCGGCAAGGCCCGGCATCACCGTTTTAAGGGGCTGCGCCAGTTTGTCGGGGTATTGGCTGGCGCCCACCAGCAGCCCAAGCTTGGACAGCAGCATGACCTTGGATTTACCGCCATAAAGGGACTGGGACAGCGCCACCACTTTTTGCTGGAAAATGGGCAGGTTCACATCCACCCCCACCACGCCGCGAAAGCGGTTCTGGGCGATGACGGGCACCGTGAGCGAGGTCATCAATTGGGAATTGCCGGGGGTGATTTCGTAGAGGTAGGGCTCCATCAGGCAGGGCTTGAGGGTGTCCATGGCGCACAGGTACCACTCGGCTTCGCGAAGGCCGTTGGCACCAATTTTGGCCACGTGTTTTTCCTCGGCGTCTTCCACCACTTGCTGCTCAATCTTGCCGCTTTGGTCGCGGGTAAAGTAAATTTCCAGCGTCCCGACCCCGGCCACCGAGTGGTCAAAACCCTGCTTGTACATGTCGTCCATGCCGTCATAAGCGTTGGCTTCAAACTGGCTGTAGATGGAGCTCATGCCGGGGTTGGCGGCTAAGGTGGCGCGGTCCAAATCGGCCACCTGGCTGCGGTTAAGGCGGTTGGTGGAGGTGATGCTGGCAGCCAGTTGCCCGGCCAGGGACATGGGTACCCGGTAGGCTTCGTTGATAAAAGCGCCCATCTCCTCGCCCGACTGCCCGGCCTGGGTCTCTAAGCGGCGAATAAGCTCGTCTGATACTTGGCGGGTACTTTCTTGGCGCACCTGGGCGGCGGTTTGGTTAAGAAAGTAGGCCACCACCAGGGTCAGGGTGCCAATGGATAACAGCAGTAACAGGCCTGTGGTCAGGTACAGCTTGAATGCCAGGGACTTTTCTTTCATGGACCACCTCTTTCATGCGCATTGGTTCTTATATCGGCGAACCCTGAATTTTCTTCACATTTTATATAGGTGGTGATGGGCCGGTGCTGCCAGTAACCAGCGGATAATCAACGAAAAGCGTGGCCAATATCCCTTGGCTGAACGTGCCGTTAAATGGCTGCCATCATTTTATAAAGCGCTGTATCATCAACAACATAGTCAAAAGCTGGCAGCAGGATTTGTATGCGTTTGGCCCATATCGACATTACCGGCTTTCAAGGGATAAAAAATTTGTCTCTGGCGCTGGATGAGGCCACCACCCTGATAGGCGAAAACGCCTGGGGGCGGCGCTCGTTTCTAAACGCCCTGGAAAAGGTGATGGGGCCGCACGGCGCTGAGGCCCACTTCGAAGACAGCGATTTTTATCAGCAAGGCCAGCAGCTGAGCATCGCCCTGACGTTCATGGAGCGCCACGGTGGCCACTGGCGGCGCCTGCGCTACCGGCCGCTGCGCTCGGTGATGTGGGGCCGGGCCGACGGCCATATGCGCCTGCGCCTTTGTTGGCGGGCAACCAAAGGGCAGGGCAGCGAACTGGCTTTTGTGGACGCCAGCGCCAAACCGCTTTTAGAAGGCGAGGCCGCCGCGCGCCTGGCCCGGCATTTGTTAACCCTGCACCCGCTGCTGCGCCTGGGCTTTCCCGATACCGAGCACCTGGAGCAATCGCCCTGGCTCAAAGCGCTTTTGGAAAACCCCGAGCAGTTTGAAGAAGAAGCCCTTACCCAGGGCCTTGGCGCCGTAAAAGCGCTGCTGTCGCGCTACTTTACCGACCCCAAGCCTGCCAAGCGGCCCCGTGACCGCCTTGCCATGGCCCGCCAACCTATCAACTGGGAGGCCATTCGCTCCCTTGAGCAGGTGATCAACCAATCGGCCAGCCGCCAGACCCGGCTGGCACTGCTGGGGCTGTTTGGGGTGCTGATGACCCGCACCGAAGCCCAGCCGGTAGCACGGCTGTCGCGGCCACTGTTGTTGCTGGACATGCCCGAGGCGCGGTTGCACCCGGTGATGCTGGCTACCTTTTGGAGCCTGGTGGTGCAGTTGCCCCTTAACCGGCTACTCATCACCCAATCGGCAGAGTTGTTGGGAGCGCAAGACTTGCTGGCCATTCGCCGCTTGGTGCGGCGCCAGGGGGAGCTTAGCTGCTACCAGCTTAAGCATCCGCTTCGCGAAGACGACTACCGGCGCATCGGCTTTCACCTGCGGGTAAATCGCCCGGCCAGCCTTTTTGCCAGGGGCTGGCTGCTGGTAGAAGGGGAAACCGAGATCTGGCTGATGTCGGAGCTGGCGCACCTGAGTGGCGTGCACCTGGCGGCAGAAGGAATACGGGTGATTGATTTTGCCCAGTGCGGCTTAAAGCCCCTGGTGCATCTGGCCCGAGACATGGGCATTGCGGTGCAGGTATTGTGCGATGGCGACGAGGCCGGTAACCGCTATGCCAGCCAGGTGCGCGGCCTGCTGGGCGCCGCGGCCGAGGCTAGCCTGACCCAGCTGCCAGCGAAGGATATCGAGCACTTTTTCTACCAAGAAGGCTACCAGGCGCTGTTTCATCAGCTTGCTCGCTGGCGCGGCGCTGAGCAGCCGAGCGCTATCATCCACGCCGCCATCTCCCGCCAATCCAAACCCGAGCTCGCCCTTCGTATCGCCGAAGAAGCCGGGCGCCGGGGTAAAGAGGGCGTGCCGGTGCTGCTGCGGCGACTTTTTAGCCAGCTGCGCCAGGCGGCTCTGGCCAGCGCCCCCAAGGATTAACGGCGTTTTGCGCCCTTGACCTGCGCTGCAGGCGCTATGGCGAAAATGCCTTAGCGCCCCTGCGCAGCGAGGCCTTGGCTGTGGCAAAATAGGCCGCCTTTTTTGCCTTGCGGAGCGCTTGTGTCCCGTGTGCCTTTCAGTTTGGTGGTGACCCTGGGTCTGGTTGCCATGCTGACCCCTTTTGCCATCGATATGTACCTGCCCAGCCTGCCGCGCATTGCCCGCGACCTTGGTGTTGCCAATGGCGCCGTGCAGGGCACGGTGTCGGCCTATGTGGCGGGTTTTGCCATTGGTCAGTTGTTCTTGGGCCCCTTGGCCGACAGCCTGGGGCGCAAACCGGTGCTGCTGTGGGGCACGTTGTTTTTTGCCCTCATCGCCCCGCTTTGCGCCCTGACCTCCGATATCGGCTTTTTGCAGCTGCTGCGGGTAGCGCAAGGGGCTGCCGGCGCCGCCGCTGCGGTGGTGATTTACGCCCTGCTGCGCGACTTGGTGGACGATAAAAACGAACTGGCCAAGCTCTTTTCCACCATCACCCTGGTGGTAACCCTGGCGCCGCTGCTGGCGCCGATGATTGGCGGCTGGCTGCTGACGCTGGGCGACTGGCACCTTATCTTCTGGGCGCTTGGCGGGGTAGGGGCGGCCACGTGCCTGCTGGTAAAAACCAAGGTGCCAGAGACCCTGACCGAGCGCAGCGAACTGGCCCTTGGCAAGGTGATGAGCAACTATCGCCAGCTGCTTGGCAACCCGGCCATGCTGGCGCTGATGCTGTGCTCGGGGTTGTCCTTTAGCGGCCTAATGGCGTTTTTGACCGCCGGTTCTTTTGTCTATATCCAGATCTACGGGGTCGAGGAAACCCATTTCGGCTACTACTTCGGTCTCAATATCCTGTCGCTGATGGCGCTGACCTTCTTTAATGGCCGCTTTGTTACCCGCTGGGGCGCCGAGCGCCTGCTGGTGCTGGCACTTTGCATACAGTTGCTGGCTGCCACCGGCGCCTTGCTGACGGTACTGCTGCACGGCCCCTTTGCCCTGCTGGTGGCCTGCGTAATGACCTACGTCGGTTGCCTATCCATGGTGGGCTCCAACGTCATGGCCCTGGTGCTCGAACAGGTGCCCAAGATGGCGGGCACCGCGTCGTCCCTTACCGGCAGCATGCGCTTTGGCATTGGCGCCATTGCCGGCTGGGCGGTGGCGGCGGTTACCGGCCACGACGACGTGGTGATGACCGGCGCCATGGTTATCTGCGCCAGCCTGGGGCTTGGCATCATCTTCTTTATTTATCGCCCCAACCGGCAAATAGCGCGCCAGAGCGGGCAGTAAAGCAGCGGCTTGCTGGTTTTAACACCAGTCAGACGCCCGGGCCTTGCAACGGCAAGAAAAGTCCGTATAGTGTGCCTCCACCAGACGCGGGATGGAGCAGCCTGGTAGCTCGTCGGGCTCATAACCCGAAGGTCGTCGGTTCAAATCCGGCTCCCGCAACCAGTTGAAAGTTGGTGCTTTTTTAAAGGGCTAACCGCAAGAAACAACGCAAGGCACCATACCAGGGCCAAGCTACAAAATTGACGCGGGATGGAGCAGCCTGGTAGCTCGTCGGGCTCATAACCCGAAGGTCGTCGGTTCAAATCCGGCTCCCGCAACCAATTTTAAGGCCAGCTTTATTTTGATGAAGTTGACCTGACGACCAAGGTCGTCGCAGTGGGACTGCCCATACAAATCCGGCTCCCGCAACCAATTTAGAAGTCAGCTTTATGCAGTAGTGCTGACAGGCAACCAAAAATTGCTGCCGCGCCGTATAAAGGTGCAAAGACAACGCAAGGCACCACACCAGGGCCAAGCTACGAAATTGACGCGGGATGGAGCAGCCTGGTAGCTCGTCGGGCTCATAACCCGAAGGTCGTCGGTTCAAATCCGGCTCCCGCAACCAAATCTAAAGGCCGACTGCAAAGTCGGCCTTTTCTTTTATATACCTCTCGACCTACGGTCGTCGCAGCAGGGCTGCCCGTACAAATCCGGCTCCCGCAACCACATTAAAACCCCAGCTTCGGCTGGGGTTTTATTTTATATATCCAATGCGACCTGCGGTCGTCGGACTGGGCGTCCCCGTTCAAAGTCCGCTCCCGCAACCAAATGTAAAGGCCGACTGCAAAGTCGGCCTTTCTTATATATACCTCTCGACCTACGGTCGTCGCACCAGGGCTGCCCAGCTCGGCGCCCCCCTCCAAATCCGGTGTGGCTGGCGAAGCTCCCGCAACCACATAAAACCCCAGCTCAAACTGGGGTTTTCTTTTATCTGATGCCTTTATCTTTGTGCTCGAAGGCTAGTGCGATTATTCCCAAACCGCAAAGGCGGCAACGATATGGTGGATAACCGCGTCGATGCGGGCGGTGTGGCGAAGGTCTTGGTGGGTAACCAGCCAAATCTCATAAGGCCGGGCGCGTTGGCGCTCGGGCCAGACCCTGCTCAATCCATCTCGCTCGGCGATAACAATGGGCACTTCTCCCAGGCCAAAGCCTGCGCTGATGGCGCTTCTAAGGGTGAGGCTGGAGTGGTGGCTTGAGACGATGCGCCCGGCGGCTATGCTCTCGCCGCCAAGCGTCAGCGGCTCCTGGCGATGCAGATGCGGCTCGAATACCACCAGGTCGTGCCCGGCAAAGGCGCTGCCCCTGGCCGGTTCGCCGCGGCTTGCCAGGTATTCTTTCGAGGCATATAGCCCCACAGGCCAGGAGGCGAGGCGGCGGGTCAGTAAGTCTGGGTTGTCGGGCTTGATGGTGCGCACCGCAATGTCCGCTTCCCGTTTGGCCATGTTAAGTAGCTGCGGCGAGATATTGAGGTTGACCTTGATATCGGGGTGCTGGCCGTTAAGCACCTTTAACGCCGGCAGCAGCAATGCCAGGGCCAAGGAATCGGTGGTGGCCAGGCGCACTTCACCGGCCAGGCGCTGGTCGCTCCCCTGGGTGCGAGACACCAGCGCCTGGGCGGCGTTTTCCATCTCCAGCGCCGCTTGCAGCGCCAGCTCACCGGCGGCGGTCAAGCTGTAGCCTTGGGAGCTTCGTAAAAAGAGGGTAGCCCCCAGGGCTTTTTCCAAGAGGGCAAGGCGCCTGCCCACCGTTGCCTGATCAATACCCAGCACCCTTGCTGCCGCGCGCAGGCTGCGTTCTCGTTGTACCGCCAGAAAAATACGGGTGTCGTCCCAGTTCATCAGGCTCTCTTGGGTGGTTGATGCATATTTGCATCAGTATATCGGAAAGATGCTGCGCATTTTCAACGGTTGAGCGGCGTATACTCAGGACCTCTGATGCAAACCCAAGGAGCCACAACCATGGCCAAGATGATGAAAGCGATTGAAATTACCACCCCCGGCGGCCCGGAAGTCTTGGTAGCGGGCGAGCGGCCGATGCCGGTACCTGCGGCCGGTGAGGTGCTGATCGCCATTCACGCTGCCGGGGTTAACGGGCCGGATCTCAAGCAGCGCCAGGGGCTTTATAACCCGCCTCCCGGCGCCACCGACATTCCCGGCCTGGAAGTGGCAGGGGAGGTGGTGGCCCTTGGCGAAGGGGCGAGCCGCTTTAAGGTGGGCGACAAGGTCATGGCCCTGGTCCAGGGCGGCGGCTACGCCGAATTTGTGGCGGCCAGTGAGCTGGTGACAGCGCCAGTGCCGGCGGGCCTTTCCATGGCCGAAGCGGCGGCGCTGCCGGAAACCTTTATGACGGTGTGGTTTAACCTCTTTATGCGCGGCGAGCTTAAAGCCGGCGAGAGCCTGCTCATTCATGGCGGCACCTCCGGTATCGGCTCCACCGCCACCATGCTGGCCAAAGCCCTTGGCGCTGGCCCCATCATCACCACAGTGGGCTCCGAGCATCACCGCCAGGCGAGCCTGAAGCTGGGGGCCGACATGGCCATCAACTACCGCGAGCAGGACTTTGCCCTAGAGGTGCCTGAGTTTACCGGCGGTAAAGGGGTGGATGTGGTACTGGATATCATCGGCGGCGATTATGTGGCCAAAAACTACAAGGTCGCGGCCATGGACGGGCGCATTGTGCAGGTCAGCCTGCTGCAAGGGGCGGCCAAGGAGCTGAACCTCTGGCCGATGCTGGCCAAAAGGCTCAAGCACATGGGCTCTTTGCTGCGCCCCCAAAGCCCGGAGCAAAAAGCAGCCATTCTGGCCGATCTGCTGGCCAAGGCCGGGCACCTTATTGGCGAAGGCAAGGTGAAGCCCCAGGTTTATGAAACCTTTGCGCTGGATGACGCCAGCCAGGCCCACCGCTTGATGGAGTCGTCGGTGCATGTGGGCAAAGTGGTGCTAATCAATAGCGCTAACTAACAAGAGCCGCCTAAGGGCGGCTTTTTTCATGGCTTAAAGCACACCGCAAAAGCCCAGAACCAGCTTTGCTGAAGGTCAGAAAAGTTGTCGTCGGCCACCATCAGCAGCAGCTGCGAGCCATCTTTTAGTTTGGGCCCAAGGGCAAGGCCCTCGGCGTTATCCAGCGGGACCCCAAGGGCGGTAAAGCTGGCCAGCAGGGTCTTTTTAACCGGCACTATCTGGTGGCCCTGCTGGCTGGTGAGGGCGCGGATGTCGGTGGCGCCTTGGGTGCTCACTTGATAAAGGCGGATATCAAAGCCGTCTGGCACGCTAAAGCTGCGCTCAAGGGCCAAAAGGTGGCCTTGGTTATCCAGCGCTTCCATGTCGGCCAGGCCGTTCATGGCAAAGACCCCCTCCGGGGCTTTGTCGATGTCGTAGCGGTACTGGGCGCTGGCCTTGCCGGTTTTGAGGTTGTAACTGAGGATGCGCACCCCGCTGGTATTACGGGTGGTGGCTTCAGGGCCGTCTTGTACCAGGGCCGACTCGGTGGCGGTATAGAGGGTGTGGCCATCGGGGCTGGCTGTTAACGACTCAAAGGCCAGGTTGTTGCGGATGCCAAAGTGCCCTTTGGGGACAAAGGCGCCAGGAAGTGGCAGGTAGTGTTTGAGCTCGCCACTGGCCGCATATTCCCCCACAAAAGGCGGCAGCCCCCTGGCCGCGTCGCCCTCCGATGAAATAAAGAGCCGCTTACCGGCAAGGGCGATGCCCTCGGCGTCGATTTTTCCATCGCCGTAGGCCCTACCTTTTACGGTCAGGGTGTGGTGGGCCACCAGCTCAACCTGCTTTAGCCGGCCCTGATCCATATCCGCCTTTAACACGTAATAGCGCGCCGGTGCCTTTTTTGAGCGGTCATCGCTGATGGCGACGAAAGTATCGGTTTTGGCGTCGTAACTCAGGCCCGAAAGGCCGCCTACCGGGGTGTTGCCGTAACTGAATAGATGCGGCAGAGTCACCTGGCCCAGCGGGACGATACTGGCTATCTCCTTGGCAGATAAGGGCAGGGCGAGAAAAAGCAGCAGGGCGGCTATACGCATGAGTGGCATCTTGGCGCGAAAAGGCCATTTTAGGGGTTTAACCCCGTAAATGTCATGAACGGCTGCCTGAGTAGTGTCTTTTCGGTCACAACAGCGTGTTTCAGGCCACGATAGTTGTTGTACCCAGGTCAGGCGGGCTGTAAAAATATCCGTCCTTTCTAATTAAAAACATTAGGCGAATCACTGAGATGCAGGGTTCTTATGACTGGGCGCTGGTAGCTCTGTCCTTTGTTGTGGCGATGATGGCTTCCTATACGGCGCTTGATCTTGCAGGCCGGGTACGTGCCAGCAAAGGTCTGGCCCGCAGGCTGTGGCTGTGGGGCGGCGCTTTTGCCATGGGCACCGGTATTTGGGCCATGCACTTTATCGGCATGTTAGCTCTGACCTTGCCGGTGAGAATGGGCTACGACCTCACCATGACTTTAGTGTCGATGGTGGCCTCGGTGCTCTCGTCGGCGCTCGCCCTTAAGATTGTCAGCCTCGGCCGCCTCAACTGGCTGCGGCTGGGGGGCGGGGGCCTTGCCATGGGCACCGGCATCTGTGTGATGCATTATCTGGGCATGGCCGCCATGAAAATGGAACCTGCCATCAGCTACGATCCGGCACTTTTTTCGCTGTCGGTGGTGATTGCCATCAGCGCCTCCATCGCGGCGCTGTGGCTGGCGTTTCGCCTCAATGACCTGAGCCGGCGCACCCCGTTTTGGTATCGCTTGGCGGCGGCGCTGGTGATGGGCATTGCCATTTGCGGCATGCACTACACCGGCATGGCGGCGGCCAATATGGCGCCCCACAGCATGGGCATTGGCGCCAGTGCCATGGCCCCGGACCAGTTGTCCATCACCATTGCCCTGGTGGCCGGCTGCATCATGGTGACCAGCCTTATCCTCTCGGTGTACGACGCGCACCTGGCGTCGCACCACGCGCGCATGGCCGCCTCCTTGCAGCAGGCCAATGACGAGCTTAAATCCATGGTGCTGCGCGACCCGCTGACCCGCCTGCCCAACCGGCTGTTGTTTGAAGAGCACCTCGATACGGTGCTGCGCCGTGCCAAGCGTCATTTGCTGCCGTTTTCGGTGTTTTTCGTCGACCTGGACCGCTTTAAAAACGTCAACGACTCCCTTGGCCACCACGTCGGTGACAGCCTTATCAAGGCGGCGGCCACCAGGCTTCGAGAAGCCCTGCGCGAAGACGACCTTATCGCCCGGGTCGGGGGAGATGAATTCATGGTGCTGACCCCGCCCGGCACCGACAAGGTGCAATGCGTGGGCATTGCCGCCCGTATCGTCGAAGCCATGGCCACCGCTTTTGAGCTCGAAGGCAACGAAGTGCGCATCTCTTCAAGCGTTGGGATCAGCTGCTACCCGGAGAACGGCGCTGATGCCCATGAGCTGATGATCCACGCCGACGCCGCCATGTATTACGCCAAGGCCGGCGGGCGCAATAACTTTCAGTTTTTCGAGGCGGGCATGGTCTCGGCCGCCGAGCAGCGCAACGTGCTGGAGCGGCGCCTTCGCCTGGCGCTGGAGGAGGGCGGTTTGAGCCTTGCCTACCAGCCCAAGATTGCCACCAGCGACGATGCCCTGACCGGCCTTGAGGCGCTGCTGCGCTGGCACGACAAAGAACTTGGCACCGTCTCGCCAGATAAAATCATCCCCCTGGCCGAAGACACCGGCCTTATTCTGCCCCTGGGGGAATGGGTGCTGCGCACCGCCTGCATTCAAACCGCCCGCTGGCATGCCGAAGGGCGTATCAAGGTGCCGGTGGCGGTGAACCTGTCGCCGGTGCAGCTTAACCAGCACGACTTTGTGGACATGGTAAAAAGGGTGCTGGATGAAACCGGCCTTGATCCGCGCTTTTTGGAGCTGGAGCTGACCGAAAGCGCGGTGATGCAAAACCCCGACCGGGCGCGCGGCATTTTGCAGGAGCTCAGGCGGCTGGGCATTTTGATCTCCATCGACGATTTTGGCACCGGCTATTCCAACCTGGCCCAGCTCAAACGCTTCCCCATAGACCGGCTCAAGATTGACCGCTCCTTTACCGCCGGGGTGATGCGCGATGCCCAAGACGCCGCCATCGTCCAAGCGGTTATCGCCCTGGCCCATAGCCTGCAATTGGATGTGGTGGCAGAAGGGGTAGAAACCCGCGAGCAGCTGGACTTTATCCGTAGCCTGCAAGGGGAGCAGTACCAGGGGTATTTGTGCTCAAAAGCCCTGGCAGCGGAAGAGTTTGAAGCCTTTTTGGATGAGTGGCAGAGCCAGTCGGTACCGGCCTCGGTGTTACTGGCCGAGCATTGAAAATGGGGCCCGTTGGCCCCATTTCTTTTTTACTTGGCGGCCATCATGGCCGTGGCGGTATCGAGCATCCGGTTGGAGAAACCCCACTCGTTGTCGTACCAGCTCATCACCTTGACCAGGCGGCCCTGTACCCGGGTTTGGGTAGCGTCAAAGTTGGATGAAAAGGCCACGTGGTTGAAGTCCATGGACACCAGCGGTGCGGTGTTGATGGCCAGCACTTCGGACAGCGCGCCATGGCTGGCCGCTTCGCTGAGGATGGCGTTCACTTCTTCCACACTGGTGTCGCGCCCGGCGGTGAAGGTCAGGTCCACCAAAGAGACGTTGGCAGTGGGTACCCGTACCGCCATACCGTCCACCTTGCCTTTGAGGGCCGGAACCACAAGGCCCACCGCGGCGGCAGCGCCGGTTTTGGTGGGGATCATGTTGAGCGCGGCGGCGCGGGCACGGTGCAAGTCCGAATGGTACACGTCGGTCAGGCGCTGATCGTTGGTGTAGGAGTGAATGGTGGTCATCAGGCCGCTTTCGATACCCAGGGTATCGTTCAGGGGCTTGGCGATGGGCGCCAGACAGTTGGTCGTGCAGGACGCATTGGAAACAATGGTCATGTCTTTGGTCAAAACGTCATGGTTGACGCCGTACACCACGGTGGCATCCACGTTCTTGCCAGGGGCGGAGATCAGGACCTTCTTGGCGCCGGCTTCGAGGTGCGCTTTGGCGCTTTCACCGGTGGTGAAAAGGCCGGTACACTCGAACACGATGTCGATACCCAGCTCGCCCCAGGGCAGTTTGGACGGGTCGCGTTCGCTGTAAATGGCAATGGCTTGGTCGTTGATGTACAGCGCTTTTTCGTCGTGGCTGACCTTGGCGTTAAAGCGGCCGTGAATGGTGTCGTACTGGGTCAGGTGAGCATTGATGGCAGCATCGCCCAGATCGTTGATGGCAACGATGTCGATGTCATAGCTTTTCTCGGATTCGAAAAGTGCGCGCAGGATGTTGCGACCGATACGACCATAACCGTTAATGGCAACCCGCATGATAGTGTCCTTATCTGCTATTGCTGAAAGAAATTGGTAGTAAATTTACAGAAAGGCCGGCAGTTATCAAGTCTTATCCGCCACAAAGCCGGTCTTTATGAAAACAAATTACATAAACGGAGTATTTTATGAGCAAAGAAGGTTGGAAAGGCCCCCTCAGCGCAGCCGCTGAAGCGGTCACCCAGCAAGGTGCGACTGAAAGACCGTTTACCGGCGAGTACCTGTACGAGGATAGACCAGGGGTTTATCACTGCGTGGTATGCGGACAAGCCCTGTTTGTTTCGGAAACCAAGTTTGATGCCGGCTGCGGTTGGCCGTCGTTTTTTGAAGCGGTATCGAGCGAGGCGGTGCGCTACCTCAAAGACACCAGCCATGGCATGGTGCGCACCGAGATCCGTTGCGGCAACTGCGATGCCCATCTGGGCCATGTGTTTGACGACGGCCCGGCCCCCACCGGGCAGCGCTATTGCCTTAATTCGGTGGCGCTGAGCTTTGAGCCGCTGAGCTGAGGCTGGCGTCGTCCTGGCCGGGCTGTGGGTCTAGCTCGGCCATCTTGGGGTCAAAGCGGTTTTCGCCGATGGCCTCGTCCACCCCTTCGGCCAGGGTGTCGAGCTCGGTCATGCGTTTTTCGTCTTTCTTCAGGTATTGCTCAAGGCTGCGCGGGTCAATGGTGACCCCGTGGCGCTGGGCGATGCGGGTCCAAAGGTAGGCGTCTTGATAGCGAAAGCCCTGCATCGACAAGGTGGCCAGGGTTTGGAAGATCTCCGGGTCGATGGTGCTCGACTCCCGGGGCAGGGCCAGGCCCTCTATCAATAACTTGAAGGTCTTGTCCCTGTCGCTTTTGGCGTAGTAGCCGGCCAGCATGGTTTTGAGCTCCAGGGTGTTAAAGGCGCCAGTGCCTTCCAGGGCCAGGAACAATTTCAGGGCATGTTCGTCTTCAAAACGGGTGAAGCGGTAGTAAAGAAGGTGGGGGTCCTGGCTGCCTTTGTACTCTTCTTGCAAGGCTTTGAGATCTTTTAACGACTCGATATAGGCCTCGCCCCTGGCGCTTTGCCGCTCTTTGAGGTTCTTGTGCACCACCCCGGAGGCCTTGGCCATGCAGTCGCGGTAGGCCTCGGTGTCTAGCAGCAAACGATAGCCCTGGTAACCCGGGTCGCCGGTTAACTGGCTGACATCATAGCGCTGGCGGATAAGCTCGGAGCGTTCGTTGCGGCACCAGCCATCGGTGTTGAGCCGGGCGCACAGTGCCGGATAATCCGCACAGATCTCCTGCAGGGTGGGTTCGCTTTTGCAAGCCACCAGCAAGGTGAGGGGGATCAGGCACAACCACTTTTTCATGAACGCCCTTCTTTTGTTGTTTTGATGGAAGTCAGTTTGGCAACGCAAGTTAAGGCTGACAATACCAAAACTGTCGGTGCTCGCACATTGTGTGGCGAAAGCGATTGCCCTTGGGTAAAATTGCGACCGCCTGACGGGACCACCGAGAAAACCCCGCAGGCCCCTACAAGATGTAAGCGACCAAATCGGCGCCCTACGACGTGAAACAAAAGGAAACCCCATGAGCAACACTCAACCGGATATCTATTTGAAAAGCTGGCAAGAGCGTCAGGAACTGGCAGAACAGATGCAACCGCTGATCGGCCGTCTGTACCGCAATTACGGCGTAGAGCTGGTGGTATACGGTAAACCGTTGCTCAACGCTTCTACCATCGAGATCATCAAGGCCCACCGCCAGGTGCGCCAGTTCGAAGGCGAGAAGCTGCGTTTGCGTGAGTGTTTCCCGCTGGTGGAAGCCCTGTCCAACATGAAGCTGGCCCCGGCCCGTATCGACATTGGCAAGCTGGCGGTGAACTACCTGAAAAACCACGGCGACAAGTCTGTTGACGCCTTCTTGCGCGAAGAGCTGAGCGATATCGTCGACCACGACGACAACATGAAGCCCAAAGACGTGGTGCTGTACGGCTTTGGCCGTATCGGCCGCCTGCTGGCTCGCCTGCTTATCGAGCGCACCGGCCCCCAAAACAAACTGCGCCTGCGCGCCGTGGTGGTACGTGGCGGTAAAGACGGCGACCTGCAAAAGCGCGCCAGCCTGCTGCGCCGCGACTCCATCCACGGGCCTTTCAACGGCTCCATCTGGGTGGACGAAGAAGCCTCTGCCATCGTGGCCAACGGTTGCTACATCAAGGTGATTTACGCTAACCAGCCCGAAGACATCGATTACACCCAGTACGGCATCGAAGACGCCCTGGTTATCGACAACACCGGTGTCTTTAAAGACGACCAACTGGGCCGTCACCTGGAAGCCAAAGGCGCCGGCAAGGTGCTGCTGACCGCTCCCTCCGGCGGCGACGTGAAAAACATCGTCTACGGCGTCAACAACGACATGATTTTGGCCGAAGACAAAATCATCTCTGCCGCCTCCTGCACTACCAACGCCATTACCCCGGTGCTCAAAGCCATCAACGACAAGTACGGCATCGAGTACGGCCACGTTGAAACCGTGCACTCCTACACCAACGATCAGAACCTGATTGATAACTACCACAAGGCCGAGCGCCGTGGCCGCAGCGCACCGCTGAACATGGTGCTCACCAGCACCGGCGCTGCCAAGGCCGTGGCCAAGGCCCTGCCTGAGCTCAAAGGCAAGCTGACCGGCAACGCCATCCGCGTACCGACCCCCAACGTGTCCATGGCGATTTTGAACCTGACTTTGAAAGACAATGTCAGCCGTGAAGAGGTCAACAGCTACCTGAGCGAGACTTCCCTGTTCAGCGACCTGCGTGACCAAATCGATTTCACCACGTCGACCGAAATCGTCTCTTCCGACCTCGTTGGCTCCCGTTACGCCGGCGTGGTGGACTCCCAGGCCACCTTGGCCCAGGAAAACCACATCGTGCTGTACGTGTGGTACGACAACGAATTCGGTTACTCCTGCCAGGTGGTGCGCGTGGCCCAGGACATGGCCGGTCTTTACTACCCCAGCCTGCCGCGTTAATAGGCAGTTGGGCCATCAAAGGCGCCTTGCGGCGCCTTTTTTTGTGCCTTGGCGTGTTAAGCTTACCCCTTATCCTCACCAAGAAGGACCCGACAACATGCATATCTCCGCCGGTTTTGACAGCGGTAACATCCAGGTGCTGAAGGCCGACAGCTGCGACGATATCCAGCTGGCCATCCACAAGGACCACCAATCCGATTTTTACCAGTGGTTTCACTTTCGCCTGCACGGCGAGCGCGATCAGCAATATGTCATGAAGATCACCAACGCCGGTGGCGCGGCCTATGCCCCCAAAGGCTGGGAAGGCTACCAGGCGGTGGCATCCTACGACCGCCAGACCTGGTTTAGGGTCCCCACCGAGTTTGACGGCCAGAACCTGACCATCCGCCATTTTCACGAAGAGCCGGTGTGCTATTACGCCTACTTCGCGCCGTATTCCTGGGAGCGCCATCAGGATTTGATTGCCGGCTCCCAGCAAAGCCTTGATTGCACCCCGGTGCACCTGGGCGAAACCCTCGATGGCCGCGAGATGACCATGCTGGTGGTGGGCGATGAAGCCGCCGCCAAGCGCAAAATTTGGGTGATTGCCCGCCAACACCCCGGCGAAACCATGGCCGAATGGTTTATGGAAGGCTTTATCGGCCGCTTGCTGGACGACGAAGACGGCGTGGCCCGGGCCCTGCTTAACGACAACGTCTTCTACCTGGTGCCCAACATGAACCCGGACGGCAGCGTGCGTGGCCACCTGCGCACCAACGCCGTGGGGGTGAACCTCAACCGCGAATGGCAAAACCCCTCCATGGCGCAAAGCCCCGAGGTGTTCCTGGTGCGAAAAGCCATGGAAGAGAAGGGCCTGGATCTGTGCCTGGACATCCATGGTGATGAAGGCCTGCCTTATAACTTTCTGGCAGGCTCCGAGGGTATCCCAAGCTTTAACGACGACCTTAAAGCGGCCCAGGACAGCTTCAAGCAAGCGCTGCTGAGCGTGACCCCGGAATTTCAGACCCAATATGGCTACGACATCGACGCCCCGGGCGAGGCGAACATGACGGTGTGCACCAACTGGGTAGCGGAGCGTTTTGGCGCCCTGGCCTACACCCTTGAGATGCCGTTCAAAGACAACGCCGACTTGCCCGACGCCGACTACGGCTGGTCTCCGGGCCGGGCTCAACAACTGGGTGAAGACGTGCTCACCGCACTTTGGAGACACCTCAAATAATTGCGATAAAAGGGGCCGCGTGAGCGGCCCTTGTTCTTGTTAAAGAGCTGTTGCTGTGTCAGGGTAAGGGCTTCATTATAAAAACGATTTGGAGCCCCCTTTATCCATGGAAGCATTCAATAACTGGCTGCTCGTCCTCGACAGCTTCCTGGGCAGCTCAGCCTGGTTCCCTTATGTCCTCTTGGGCGTTGGCCTCTTCTTCACGCTCTATCTTGGTTTTCCGCAAATTCGTTATTTCCGCCAGGCCTGGCGGGTCGTTACCGGCAAGTACGATCACTCCCACATGAAGGGAGACACCTCCCACTTCCAAGCCCTTGCAACTGCGCTTTCCGGCACTGTTGGTACCGGTAATATCGGCGGCGTGGCTTTTGCCATCTTCCTGGGTGGCCCGGCGGCGCTGTTTTGGATGTGGATGACCGCCTTTTTGGGCATGACCACCAAGTTTGTGGAAGTGACCCTGTCCCACAAATACCGTGACCGCGCCCCGGACGGCACCATGGCCGGTGGCCCCATGTACTACATGGACAAGCGCCTGAACATGAAATGGCTGGCGGTGATCTTCGCCATCGCTACCGTGATCAGCTCCTTCGGTACCGGCAACTTGCCCCAAAGCAACAACATTGCCCAGGGCATGGAAGCCACCTTCGGCATCAAGCCCATCATCACCGGCTCGGTGCTGGCCATTTTGCTGGCCATGGTTATCCTCGGCGGCATTCACCGCATTGCCAAGGTCACCTCCAAGGTGGTGCCCTTTATGGCGGTGTTCTACGTGCTGGGGGCGTTGTCGGTTATCGCCATGAACATCGACAACCTCTGGCCGTCCTTTAAAGCGGTGATAAGCGATGCCTTCACCGGCGCCGCCGCGGCCGGGGGCTTTTTAGGGGCGAGCTTTGCCTACGCCTTTAACCGCGGGGTAAACCGGGGGCTCTTTTCCAACGAAGCGGGGCAGGGCTCAGCGCCTATCGCCCACGCCTCGGCCCGGGCCGACGAGCCGGTGTCTGAAGGTATGGTGTCCATCCTTGAACCCTTCATCGACACCATCATCATCTGTACCCTCACCGGTATGGTGATCCTCTGCTCCGGGGTCTGGACCGAGAAGTTCGAGAACAAGTTCGAACGCACAGACATGACCATCATTGCTGGCCATTACTCGGATAAAAACGACGCCGACGTCAAACAGCTCTACGCCTACCTCAACGACAAACCCAGCGACGTGAAAGTCTTTAACGGCGCCGTGAAAGTGGAAGAGGGCAAGGTGGTTGGCGGCGACCCCATCACCGTGCTGAACGCCCGCTCCGTGGGCGAAGACGTGCGTTTTCGGGTGGGCGGCCATCCTTACACTGGCCTGTTGGATATCAGCAAAGGAGCCATTGTCGACCCGGACGTCAATGTCATCGGTAAATCCCTGGTGCACTCGGCGCAGCTCACCACCAAGGCCTTTACCAAGGGCTACTTTGGGGACTACGGCCAATATATTGTCTCCATAGGCCTGCTGTTGTTTGCGTTCTCAACCTCCATTGCCTGGTCCTACTATGGTGACCGGGCCATCATCTACCTGGTGGGCTACAAGTGGGTGATGCCGTACCGGGTGGTGTATGCCTTCGGCTTCTTGTGGGCGGCGGTCAGCGACACCACCTTGGTGTGGAATCTGGCGGCGGTGGCCATCGTGTTGATGGCGCTACCCAACCTCTTTGGCATCATGATGCTGGCCAGGGAGATGAAGCAGACGGTCCGGGATTACTGGGCCAATCTCAAGGAAAAGGAATAAAAAAGGGGGCGCCGAAAAGCGCCCCTTTTTGTTACCATGTCGCTCCTAACAGGAGGACTGATGGCCATTGTTCATTGTTATGCCTGCGGTAAACGCATTTCCGATAAAGCCCCGTCCTGCCCCCATTGTGGCGCGGTGCGAAGCTCAGACCCTGAGGCGGTGGCCGAGGCTCGGGTTCGCCAACAGTCGATAAAACACTCCAAGTTCAATAACGGCTCCATGTTGGCCCTGGTGGCGGCCGGCTTCGGCTTTTTGGCGCTGTGGTTTTTGTCCTCGCGCCCCGAGCTGGTGCCAGAGCTGCAGCCCACCATCAAGTGGCTGGCCAAGGCGCTGCTGGCCGTGGGGCTGACCGGCTACATTGTGTGCCGGATGATGATGGTTTGGTACAAGCGTAAAGGGGGTTGATGATGTTGTCGCAAATGGTTGCCAATATGGACGAAGCCACGTACCTGCGGTTGCGTGACGCCGCCGAGACCGGCAAATGGCCGGACGGCACTGCCCTTAACGAAGAGCAGCGCGGCAATTGCCTGCAACTGGTGATGGCTTACCAATCCCTGCGCCTGACCGAGCATCAGCACATGGAAATGGGCCCCGGCGGCGAACTGGTGCAGAAGTCCAAGCGTGAGCTTAAGGCGGCTTTTAGCGGCGCCGATGAGCAGGAAATCATGAGGACCAAGCTATAAAACCGGGTATCTATCGCCACTACAAAGGCAATCTCTATCAGGTGTATGAGGTGGCCCGGCACAGCGAAACCGAAGAAGAGCTGGTGGTGTACCGGCCCTTATACGGTGAAGGGGCGCTGTGGGTCAGGCCCCTTGGCATGTTCACCGAAACGGTGGACACCATTGATGGCCCCAAGCCACGATTTGCGTGGCTTAAAGACAGCAACGACACCCTCTAAAGGCTCCCTCGGGAGCCTTTTTTATTGGCGGCGAAACATGCCAACGCCCGCATATAAGTTGAGCGCCGTAAATCGGCTATTTATATAACCAATTTTCATTAGTGGGCGAATGATGTTAGAGTATTAACTCATTTTTTCGAGGAGTTTCACTCATGTCGACGCCTGCCTGGCGAAGAGCTGTTCTCAAAGTGGGTAGTGCCCTGATCGCCCCTGACGGCAACGGTTGCAGTGCCAAATACCTGTTGGCCATCGCTCGTTTTATCACCCAGTGCCGGGAGCGCGGTATTGATATCGTGCTGGTTTCCTCCGGTAGCGTGGCCGCCGGGCGCAGTCATTTCGATTTTTCCCACCAGAACCTGCCAGTGGCGCTGAAAAAGGCCATGGCGGCCGTGGGGCAAAACGAAATGATGAGCAACTGGTCGCGGTTCTTTGACTTCCCCTGTGCCCAGGTCTTGTTGACCCATGGTGATTTAGGTGACCGCGAACGTTACGTCTCTATCAAAAATACTATAGAGGCGCTGCTGGAGAACCAAATTCTGCCCATCGTCAACGAGAACGACACCGTGGCTACTGACGCCATGAAAGTGGGCGACAATGACAACCTGGCAGCCATGGTGGCCACCGTAGCCGACGCCGACACGCTGGTGATTTGCTCAGACGTAGACGGCCTTTACGACAAGGACCCCACCGTCTTTAGTGACGCCAAGCGCCTGCCGGTGGTTGAAGAGATAGACGACCACATCTTCTCCCTGGCCGGGCCGCCCCGTAACGCCATCGCCACCGGCGGTATGCGCACCAAGGTGGAGGCTGCCGAGAAGGCCTCCAGCCACGGCATCGATACTTATATCGTTAACGGCCGCGATGGTGATACGTTTGAGCAGCTGCTGCGCGGTGACAACCCGGGTACGCTGTTTCGCAAACACCACTCGCCGCTGTCCAACCGCAAGCATTGGCTGCGCCATACCATCAAAGCCCAAGGGGCGGTGGTGGTTGACCACGGCGCCGCCCAGGCCCTGGTGGAAGACGGCGCGTCGCTGCTCAGCACCGGGGTAACCGATGTGGAAGGCGAGTTTGAACGGGGTGATGCGGTGATCATCCGAGAGGGCGACAAGGCCCTGGCCAAGGGGATCTGTCAGTACAGCTCCTGGGAGCTTAACTATCTTAAGGGCCGCCATGCCGGCACCATTAACGATACCGTTGAGCCCGGCCACCCGGACGAAGTGATCCACCGCGATAACCTGACGATTTTGGAGGAAAACTATTCATGATGATGGCCAAAGCCAAAGAATATGCCGCCGCCTGTGCCAAAGCCGCCAAGGTTTTGGCAAGGCTGACCACAGCGCAGAAAAACGCCGTGCTGAGCGACATGGCCAATGCCCTTCGTCAAAGCCATGGCCCCATCCTCAAGGCCAACGAGACCGACATGGCCAATGGCCGTGACAAGGGTCTCGATAACGCCATGCTCGACCGCCTGCAATTGACCCCGGCCCGTATTGACGCCATGGCCGATGCTATCGATTTTCTGGTAGGTCTGCCCGACCCAGTGGGTGAGCGCCGCTTGGTGGAAACCCGCCCCAATGGCCTGAAAATCGAGAAGATGCGCATTCCCCTTGGCGTGGTGTGCATGATTTACGAAGCGCGCCCCAATGTGACTGCCGATGCCGGCGCCCTGTGCCTGAAATCCGGTAACGGCGTTATTCTTCGCGGCGGCCGCGAGGCCCTGCAATCGAGCCTCGCCATTGCCGAAGCCATGCGCCCGGCGCTTATTGCCCATGGCATTCCCGGCGCGGCCATTACCGTTATCGACGACCCGGACCGCGAGCTGCTGCTGGCACTGTTAAAGCAAACAGACGACATCGATTTGGTGATTCCCCGTGGCGGCGAAGGCCTTATTCGCTTTGTGACCGAGCAAAGCCGCATTCCGGTTATTCAGCACTTCAAAGGGGTGTGTCACCTGTACGTGGACAAAGAGGCAGACCTTGATAAGGCCTTTAATATCCTGATGAACGGTAAAACCCAGCGCACCGGGGTGTGTAACGCCCTAGAAGGCCTTTTGGTGCACCAGGACGTAGCTGAGACCTTCTTGCCGAAAGTGGCCAAGGCCTTTGGTGAAAAGGGCGTCAAGGTCCATGCCGACAGCGCCACCGCCGGTTACTTTGACGGCGCTGAGCTGATGGGCGAGGACGACTACGGCCAGGAATACCTGGCGCTGGAAATTGCCATTCGCCAGGTGCCCGACTTTGACGGCGCCGTGGCCCATATCGAGCGCTTTGGCAGCCAGCACACCGAGGTGATTGTTACCGAAAATAACGACACCGCAACGGCCTTTCAGCAACAGGTGGACTCAGCCGTGGTGATGGCCAACGCCTCGAGCCGTTTCTCTGACGGCGGCGAGCTGGGCCTGGGGGCTGAAATTGGCATCTCCACCTCGAAATTGCACGCCTACGGGCCCATGGGGCTGGAGGCCCTGACCACGGAAAAATTCGTGGTTACCGGGGCCGGTCAGGTTCGCGAATAATTCATGATCCGGCCCTTGGCCGGATCATTTTTTTCACGTAGGCTGAGAATGGTTATTAACAAGTACGTTCGGAAAGCCCATGCAAATTACCGTCGGTCACCGTTATCCCTTTAATGAGGAGTTGGCCAACACTATTACCCATGGTCTGGGGGTGTTCTGCTCCATCGCTGGCGGCGCCGTGCTTATCGCCCTGGCTGCGGTGTACGGTGATGCCTGGCAGATAGTCTCCGCCTCTATTTTCGTCAGCGCCTTGCTGATGCTCTACACCGCCTCCACCCTCTATCACGCCATTCCCCACGAAAACACCAAGGCCCGGCTGAAGATCTTCGATCACTGCGCCATTTTCGTGTTGATTGCCGGCACCTACACCCCTTTTACCCTGATAGCCCTTCGCGGCGTATGGGGCTGGAGCCTGTTTGGCACCGTCTGGGGCCTGGCGGCCCTTGGCATCGGCTTTAAGCTGTTTTTTACTGGCCGTTTTCGCGGTATCTCTACCGCCATTTACGTGGCCATGGGCTGGCTGGTACTGGTGGCCATCAAGCCCATGAGCGAGGCGCTAACCTCCATGGAGCTGAACTGGCTGGTCTGGGGCGGGCTCTTTTATACCCTCGGCACCATCTTCTACATGTTCCGCCGCATCCCCTATGGCCATGCCATCTGGCACTGTTTTGTGCTGGGGGGCAGTGTCTGCCACTATGCGGCTGTGATGTTGCAGGTGACCGGGGCCTAGAGGCCAAACCACCGCACTGAAAAAGGCGCCATTGGGCGCCTTTTATCTTGCCTGGGAATTGACCGAGGGCTTGATAGAAGACATTATGTAAGCACTTACGTAAATGGTGGTGGTTATGGATTTTTACACCTTGGCCGGGCCCATGGCCCTTGGCAGCCGGCTGCGGCGCTTGGCGGATAGCGTGACCTCGGATGCGGCGGATATCTACCGCCGCTACGGAGTAGCGCTGGAGCCATCCTGGTTTGCGGTGTTCTACATGTTGGCCAACAAGGGAAGTAGCTCGGTCAGCCTGCTGGCCCAGGACGTCGGGCAGAGCCATGCCGCCGTCAGCCAGGTGGTCAAGGCCATGGCCAAGGCCGGCCTGGTGGCGAGCCAAAAAAGTGAGGCCGATGCCAGGGTCAGCCAAGTGTCCCTGACCGCCAAAGGCAAGGAAGTGGCTGCGAAATTGGCCCGCCAGTGCCAGGACGTTGGCGCTGTGGTCGAACAATTGCTGGCCGCTAGCCATTCCCAGCTCTGGGCCGAACTGGACACCCTAGAATATGAACTAGGTAAACGCAGCCTCTACAGCCGGGTAGATGCGCTGCTGCTGGAGCGGGAGCGGGCCGAGGTGCAGATCGTGCCTTTTGCCAGCGAGCATCAGCAGGGGTTCCGGGCGCTCAACGTCAACTGGATCAGCAAGCACTGGCAGATGGAGGCCAGTGACTTCAAGGCCTTGGACCATCCTGTTGAGCACATCATAACGCCGGGTGGCTATATCGCCGTGGCCCTTTATCGGGGACAGATCGTCGGCAGCTGCGCTTTGCTGCCCATGGCCGGCGGAGACTTTGAACTGGCCAAGATGGCGGTGGACGATGCCATGCAAGGCAAGGGCTTGGGGGAGAGGCTGGGCCGCCACGTTATCGCCAAGGCCCGGGCCCTGGGGGCGACGCGGCTTTATCTGGAGAGCAACAGCCTACTGGTGCCGGCGGTGAACCTGTATCGCAAGCTGGGCTTTGTGGCTGTCAAAGGGCCGGCGTCCCCTTATGAACGCTGCAATGTGCAGATGGAGCTGATGTTGTAAAAAAGCCCGCCTTAGGCGGGCTTTTTTCAAGCTGCGGAGGTTTTCACCGACTCGGCCAAGCCATCGAGGTAATGGCCAAAGCGGGTAATGGCATCGCTCAGCACCTCAGGGGGCGGCAGGAAGACAATGCGTACGTGGTCGGGGCTCGGGTAGTGAAAACCGGTGCCTTGCACCAGCAAGATGCGCTCTTTACGCAGCAAATCCAGCACCAGGCTCTCGTCGTTGTTGATGGCAAAGCGCTTGGGGTCGAGGCGAGGGAAGAGGTACAGCCCGCCTTTGGGTTTTACGCAGCTTACTCCTTCGATTTGGCTTAGCAGATCAAAGGCCAGATCGCGCTGCTGGCAAAGGCGACCGGTGGGCAGCAGCAGCGGCTTGATGCTGGCCGGGTCGCCCAGGGCAGCCAGCAGTGCATGCTGGCTTGGCACGTTGGCGCAAAGGCGCATGTTGGCCAGCATGTTAAGGCCTTCGAGGTAGTCGCGGGCCTTGCTGGTGTCGCCAGACACCATCAGCCAGCCCTGGCGAAAACCGGCCGCCAGATAGGCCTTGGACAGGCCATTGAAGGTCAGGGTCAGAACATCGTCAGACAGCGCCGCCATGGGGTGGTGCACGGCGTCGTCATAAAGGATTTGGTCGTAAATCTCGTCGGCAAAGAGCACCAGCTTGTGCTCGCGGGCGATATCCACCAGGGCCAGCAGCATGTCTTTGCTGTACACGGCGCCGGTGGGGTTGTTGGGGTTGATCACCACCAGCCCTTTGGTGCGAGGCGTGATTTTGGCGCGGATATCGTCAAGGTCTGGTTGCCAGCCGTTGGACTCATCGCAGCGATAGTGCACGGCGTTGCCACCGGCCAGCACAGTGCAGGCTGTCCACAGCGGGTAGTCGGGCGCTGGCAGCAAAATCTCATCGCCGTTATCTACCAGGGCCTGCAGGCTCATCTGGATAAGCTCGCTGACGCCGTTACCGATAAAGATATGGTCGATAGAGGTGCGGTTAACGCCCATGGCCTGGTAGTGGCTGCTGATAAGCTCGCGCGCCGGCGGCAGGCCCTTGGCGTCGCAATAGCCCTGGCTGCTGTGCAGGTTGGCGCCAATGGCATCCAGTAGCGCTTTGGGCGCTGTAAAGCCAAAGGGAGCCGGGTTACCGATATTGAGTTTGAGGATCTGCTCACCCGCCGCCTCCATGCGCGCCGCTTCTACGATCACCGGACCGCGGATGTCGTAACAGACGTGCTTGAGTTTGGCTGACTTGGTGTGCATGAGAACCGATCCCCTATGGGTAATGTGTGTCGGTTCACAGTGCCTAGACCGGCAACCCCTTGTCAATGGGGCTGCGCGGTTAAATGAAGGACTTTTTAGCCTTCGGCGGGGCCTGGGTTCAGGCGCTGAGCTCGCCGCGCAGGTTTAGGGTCATCTGGCGGCGAATTTCTTCGCTGCCAAGCCCTTGGCTAAAGAGGAAATGCAGCTTGGTGAGGGTGGCTTCCACCGTCATGTCGCCGCCGGAGATAACCCCCACTGCCGCCAGCCCCGTGCCGGTGGCATAACCGCTCATGTTAACCGCCCCTTTAAAGCACTGGCTGAGGTTGATAACGACGATGCCTTGCTCGGAGGCCTTGTTAAGAGCGTCAAGCAGGCGCGGGTTACTGGGCGCGTTACCCACCCCGTAGCTTTGCAAAATCAGCGCCTTGACCGGCTGCTGGATAAGGTTGCTGATGATGGCCGGGTCAATGCCCGGGTAGAGGCGCACCATGCCGATGGGCTGGGGGGTGATGCTGTGCAGGGTCAGCTCGCCCTTGGCAATGAGCGCGTCTTTGTTGGGCACTTTTCTGATCTGAATGCCGGCTTCAAGGAGTGGCGGGAAGTTGGGGGAGGCAAAAGCGTCAAAGCCATCGGCATGGGCCTTGGTGGCGCGGTTGCCGCGAAACAGCTGGTTGTTGAAGAACAGGCCCACCTCGGGAATAGGGTATTCGGCCGCCAGGTACAGGGCGGTAAGCAGGTTTTCCTGGCCGTCGGAGCGCAGCGCCGAGAGCGGAATTTGCGAGCCGGTCACAATCACCGGTTTACCGAGGTTTTCCAGCATGAACGACAGCGCCGAGGCGGTGTAGGCCATGGTGTCGGTGCCGTGGAGAATAACGAAGCCGTCGTACTGGTGGTAGTGCTGGAGGATGTCCTCGGCGATATGTTGCCAGTCAGCCGGGGTCATGTCGGAGCTGTCCATCAGCGGCTGGTATTCATGGATATCAAAATCGGGCATTTCCGGGCGCTGAAAATCCGGGTGCTGCTTGACGTGCTGCACCAAAAAGCCCGGCACCGGCACATAGCCCTTGGCGGATTTTTGCATGCCGATGGTGCCGCCGGTGTAGGCAACGTAAATGCGTTTTTTAGCCATGAACTGCTCCTTCGCTGCTATGGCGCGCATTATAAGAAAAAACCGGGCCTGGGCCCGGTTTTTTATCTGTGGTGCAGTGACTTACTGGAAGTTGCAGTCGCGGCAGTAAAGGTACATGCCTTGGGGATCTTTCATGTCCACCAGGGGCGATACCTCGGTATCAAGGGTGGCCAGCAGTTTGCTGAGCCAAGGATACTGCTGGGTCTGCACGCTGGCGGCCAGTTGGGCGGCATCGCCAAACAGGGCTTTAACCAGTTGCTCGCGCGGGGTCAGCGGCCGTTCTACCTGCTCAACACTGTAGTGCTTGAGGCCGGCGAGGGCGGCGGCGTCCTTGATGGCGAGGTTCTCGTCACCCAGTTTGTCCACCAGGCCCAGCTCTTTGGCCTGCGCGCCAATCCAGATATGGCCTTGAGCAATTTTATTAACCTGCTCCTTGGTCATGTGGCGGCTCTCGGACACCAGGGTCAGGAAGCGGTCGTAACCCTTCTCGACATTGGCCTGGATGATGCGCTGCAAGTTGGCAGACAGCGGCCGGGTAAGGTCGGTGCCGGCGTACTCGGAGGTACCCACACCGTCGCTGTGCACGCCGATGGCGTCCAGGCTGTTTTCAAAGGTGGCCAGCAGGCCAAAGATGCCGATGGAGCCGGTGAGGGTAGTGGGGTGAGCCACGATTTCATCGGCGCTGGCAGAGATCCAGTAACCACCGGAGGCCGCGTAGGTGCCCATGGAGGCCACTACCGGTTTGCCGGCTTTTTTCAGCTCCAGCAATTCTTGGCGGATGATCTCGCTGGCAAAGGCGCTGCCGCCGGGGCTATCGACCCGCAGCACCACCGCTTTGATGTCTTTATCAAAACGGGCCTGGCGCAGCAGCGCGGCAATGGAGTCGCCACCAGACATGTTGACCGGCGCCTCGCCATCAACAATTTCACCCTGAGCCACGATCACCCCGACTTTCGGGCCTTTCTTGGGCGCCGGGAACTTGGGATGGATGATGGACAGGTAATCGTCAAAGCTGATGCGGCGATAGTGGTGGTCATCGTCTTCGCCCACTTCGGCGATAAGGCTCTGATCCATCTCCTCGCGGGACATCAGTTTGTCCACCAGGCCTTCTTTGAGGGCGAGCTGGGCAAAATCGGCGCCAGCGGCTTCAAAGCGGTCAGGCAGGTTGTTGAGCATGTCGTCCAGGGCGCCGGGTTTAAGGTGGCGCAGCTCAACGACCTTATCCTGATACTGCTGCCACAAGGCGTTCAGGAAGGTGCGGTTGGCGTCCTTGGCGGGCTCTGACATGTCGTCGCGGATAAAGGGCTCAACGGCGGATTTAAAGGTCCCGACCCGAAACACGTGGGTGGTGACTTTCAACTTGTCCAGCAACGACTTGTAGTAGGTGCGGTAACGGCCAAAACCGTCGATGGACATAAAGCCCACCTTGTTGAGATACACCTTGTCGGCGTAGGCCGCCAGCAGGTATTGGCCCTGGGTGTAGTAATCGCCCTTGGCCACCACTTCCTTGCCGCTCTTTTTGAAGTCTTCGATGGCATCGCCGATGGTCATCAGCTTGTCGGGGCTGGTGGTGTAAAGGCCATCAAGGCGCAGCACCAGCATCTTGATGCGGTTGTCGTCCTTGGCGTTATGAATGACATCCAGCACGTCGCTGAGCTGAATTTCCGGCGGCTCATCAGAGCCTTGCATCTGCTGTACCACGGCTTTTACCGGGTCTACGTTTTTGGCCTTTTCAACCAGCACACCGTCCAGGTTCAGCATCAAGGCGCCACCTTTGGGAACTTCGGGGCCTTTGTCTTCGCCGATGGAGCTAAACAGCACCACCACCAGAACCAGCACGATAAGGCTCATCACCAGGCGGCGCAGGCCGTTCAGGGCCTTCCAGATAATGGAGAAAACCTTCTTCAACATGGTCAGCATAATCTCGGATGCTTCCTTGTATTGGGGGATTCTTCGCATGCTAAGTGAATCACTGTCCAATGCGAAGCCGAATTTGTAACGGTTTGTTGATTCCAACTCATCGGATGAGTACGCTTGGGCAAAACTATAAGGAACAGTCGAGCGATGAGTGCAGCATATCCTAACTTGTTGAAACCTCTTGATTTGGGCTTCACCACCTTAAAGAACCGAGTGCTGATGGGCTCCATGCATACCGGCCTTGAGGAAGAAAAGGACGGTTTCAATAAAATGGCCGCCTTTTACAAAGCCCGCGCCGAAGGCGGGGTAGGGCTGATCGTAACCGGGGGCATCGCCCCCACCTTCAGAGGCCGCCTGGCGCCTTTTGGCAGCCAGTTATCCTTTGGTTTTCAAGCCAAAAAGCACAAAGTGGTGACCGACGCGGTGCACCAGGCTGACGGTAAAATTTGCCTGCAAATCCTCCACGCCGGCCGCTACGCCTATCATCCCTTTTCCCTGGCCCCCAGCGCCAAAAAGGCGCCCATCAACCCGTTTAAACCCAGCGCTATGTCACAGCGGCAGATAAAAGGCACCATCAAGGCCTTTGCCAAAACCGCCGCCCTGGCCCAAAAGGCCGGTTACGACGGTGTTGAAGTGATGGGCTCTGAGGGTTACCTCATCAACCAGTTTCTGGCCCTTCGCACCAACAAGCGCACCGACGCCTGGGGCGGCAGCATTGAAAACCGTGCCCGTTTTGCCCTGGCCATCATCCGGGCCATCCGCGAGCGGGTGGGTAGCGATTTCATCATTATCTTCCGTCTGTCCATGCTCGAATTGGTGGAAGAGGGCATGGGCTGGGATGACGCGGTGTACCTGGCCCGAGAGCTTGAAAAGGCCGGGGTGACCCTGATTAACACCGGCATCGGCTGGCACGAAGCGCGCATCCCCACCATCGTTACTTCGGTGCCGCGCGCCGCCTTTTCCTGGGTCACCGCCAAGATGAAAAAAGAAGGCCTTGGCATCCCCCTTATCACCACCAACCGCATCAACACCCCGGACGTGGCCGAGGCTATCCTCGCCGCTGGCGAGGCGGACATGGTGTCGATGGCTCGGCCGTTGTTGGCCGACCCTGAGTTTGTCAACAAGGCCGCCGCCGGCCTTGGGGATCGCATCAACACCTGCATCGCCTGTAACCAGGCCTGCCTTGACCATGTGTTTGAGCAAAAACGGGCCAGCTGCCTGGTTAACCCCCAGGCCTGCTATGAGACCGAACTGATTTTTAAAACCGTTGCCAGCCCCAAACGCATCGGCGTGGTGGGCGCAGGCCCGGCCGGTATGGCCTTTGCCTGCTACGCCGCACAAAAGGGCCACAAGGTGGTGCTGATGGACGGCGCTGGCGAGCTGGGCGGCCAGTTCAACTACGCCAAGCGCATTCCGGGTAAAGAAGAGTTCTATGAGACCCTGCGCTACTTTAAAAACCGCCTGAGCGACCTTGGCGTCGAGGTGCGCCTCAATGCCATTCAAAGCGTCGATACCCTCAAGGCCGAGGGCTTTGACGAGCTGGTTATCGCCACCGGCATCAGCCCCCGTACCCCGGCCATTGACGGGGTCAGCCATCCCAAGGTGCTGAGCTACCTTGATGTGCTGCGAGACAACAAGCCGGTGGGCGACAAAGTGGCCATTATTGGCGCCGGTGGTATCGGTTTTGATGTGGCCGAATTCCTGGCCGAGCCCGGCCATTCGGTGAGCCTTGATAAAGACCGCTGGCTGGCCCACTGGGGCGTGGATAAAGCCATCAGTAACGCCGGTGGCCTTGATAAGGGCCACAAGGCAGCGGCTGCCCGCGAGATTTGGCTGCTGCAACGCAAAGACAGCAAAGTCGGCAAGGGGCTGGGTAAAACCTCCGGCTGGGTGCACCGCCAGACCCTTAGCGACTTTGGGGTCAAGATGTGGCCGGGGGTTAATTACCAGCGCATCGACGATGCGGGGCTGCATATCAGCAAAGGTGAAGAGACTCTGGTGCTGGACGTGGACAACGTCATCATCTGCGCCGGCCAGGAGCCCAACAAGGGGCTTTGGCAGGCACTGGCTGAGGCGGGGGTTAACGCACACCTTATCGGCGGCGCCTTCGTTGCGGCAGAGCTTGATGCCAAGCGGGCTATTCGCCAGGGCGCGGAGCTGGCGGCAAGGCTTTAAAAGAAAAAGGCCAGGAGAACCTGGCCTTGTTTATTCTTCGCCGCGGCGGCGTTTGTCACAGGCGACAGTGTCTTCACACTCGCCGTACAGGTACAAACTGTGGTGCATCAGTTTGACCTTGTTGTCTTTGGCAACGGCCTTTTGGCGCTGCTCGATGACATCGTCCATGAATTCCACTACCAGGCCGCACTTGAGGCACACCAGGTGGTCGTGGTGGTGCTTCTGGGACAGTTCGAACACGGACTTGCCGCCTTCGAAATGATGGCGGGTCACGATGCCGGCATCATCAAACTGGTTCAGCACGCGGTAGACGGTGGCAAGGCCAATCTCTTCACCCAGCTCGATGAGCTTTTTGTAGAGATCCTCGGCACTGATGTGCTGGAAGTCGGGCTGCTGCAACAATTCAAGGATCTTGACTCGGGGCAGGGTGACCTTAAGGCCAGCGTCTCTGAGCGCTTGATTCTCGTCCGCCATGGATGGTCCTGTTTTTAGTGTCGGGGCGGGCAAGCCCGCGTTAGTTATCAGGAGAAAGGTACCCAAGTGGGCTTCGCTTTTCCAGAGGCATGATAGCAGTATTGTTTCGATTTTATCGATTAGGTGAACAATGAAATCGTGGTTGTTTAAAAAAGGAACGCGAATTCGGCCCCTGCTCAATTTGTGGCCGCCATTTTTATTTACGGGGATTCGTGTTGCCGAGCTGTCGGCCGATTTTCGCTATTGCCGGGTGGAGCTGAAAAACCGCCCCTGGACCAAAAATGCCAACGGCACCCAGTTTGGCGGCAGCCTGTTTGCGATGACCGACCCTATCTATTCGCTGATGCTGATGGGGCTCTTGGGCAAGCGCTTTCACGTGTGGGACAGAAGCGCCAAGGTGCACTTTGAAAAGCCGGGCTCAGGCAAGGTGGTGGCCGAATTTCATGTCACCGAGGGCCTGTTGCGGGAGATTGAACAGGCCACCGCCGCCGGCGAGAAGTACCTGCCCGAGGTGGTAACCGACATCAAGGACAACCAGGGCGATTTGGTGGCCCGTGTTGAGCGCACGCTTTATGTTCGCCTCAAGCGCCGCTACCGGCCCGAGCCATAAAAAAGCCCCTCGGTGAGGGGCTTTTTTCAATCTTCCAGTTCTGCCAGGCACATCTCGTCAAAGACCTGCTTGACCCATTTTTCCACCCGCTCGGCGGTGAGTTCGGGCTGGCGGTCTTCGTCGATACCAAGGCCAACGAAATGGTTGTCGTCTACCAGCGCCTTGGAGGCCACGTAGTTGTAACCTTCGGTCGGCCAATGGCCGATGATGATGCCACCCTTGGCTTCAACGATATCGCGCAGGGTGCCCATGGCGTCCAGGAAGTACTCGGCATAGTCTTCCTGATCGCCGCAACCGAAGATGGCCACCAGCTTGTCGGTGAAGTCGATTTCTTCCAGGGTGGGGAAGAAGTCGTCCCAGTCGCACTGGGATTCACCGTAGTACCAGGTGGGGATACCCAGCAGCAGCAGGCTGAAGTTCTCAATGTCTTCCTTGCTGGACTTGGCGATGTCGTGGACCTCGACCATGTGGGTGCCCAGCTGCTTCTGGATCATCTTGGCTACGGCTTCGGTGTTGCCGGTATCGCTGCCGAAAAACAGACCTACAGATGCCATTCGACTCAATTCCTCTCGCTGTTGGTGGTGTCGAGCTGCTCGACACCGGCTTTCAATATGCTTTCGATCAGTTCGCTTCGACTCATGCTCTGCGCTTTGGCCAAATCATTTAGGGTATCGAAGAGGTCCGAATCTACCTTGAGTTCGACTCTTTTGAGGCCCTTTTGTTTGTCTCTTTTTATCTGATTGCGTTTGTTGACCTTCAGTTGTACCTGGCGCGGGAGGGGATTGGTTTTCGGACGCCCCCGGCGTTTTTCCTCGGCAAACAGGTCAATGGTGATTCTGTCGGTACTCTCTTTGGCCATTAACCAATACCTGAACTTTCCCAGATGAGTGTTTTAAAGGCAAAGCCCACGGCGCCCAAAAGCACCAGCCAGACTATCAATCGCCAGGCGGCCGGTACCTGGCTCTTTTTCAGCACGTCGTTGATGGCCAGGCCAAGGGCAATGACGATAAACAGAAAAAACAGGTTGAGGCCCAAAGACCCCAGGGTGTCGTGGTGCTTGTCCAGCATCGGCGGCCGTTGCCCTTACAAGAAACGCGCGGATTATACCCAAGGGGAGCACTCAGCTCAAAAAGTCCCTGACCAGCTTGTTAAACACCGCCGGTTTCTCGGCATGGAGCCAGTGGCCGGTGCCGCTTATCACCTTAAGCTGGGCCTTGGGAAAGCGCGCCGCCACCGCCTGGCTGTGGGCTTCGGTGAGATAGGGCGACTCGCCGCCTTTTATAAAGAGCGTCGGGCCGGTAAAGGGCGTGCCCTCCGGGGCTTTAAGGAGCTCCTCGTACTTGCCGGCCAGTACCGGCACGTTCAGGCGCCAGCTAAAGCCGGTGTCGGTTTTCACCAGGTTTTTGAGGATAAAAAGCCGGGTGCCCTGGTCGAGGATATAAGCGCCAACCGCATCTTCTACCTCTTTGCGGCTTGCCATCTGGCTGATGTCCACCTGGGTGAGGGCGTTAAAGACATTGTCATGGTGGCGGTGGGTGTAGGTCACCGGGGCAATGTCTGCCAGCACCAGCTTGTCGACCTTCTGGCCGTAGTTAAGGGCAAACTCCATGGCCACCTTGCCGCCCAGGGAGTGGCCCACCAGGTGGGCTTTGTCGATGCCGAGGCTGGTCATCAGCTCGTTGATGTCGCCAGCCATGGCGCCAAGGCTGGTGTCGCCGGAGTGAAAAGACTTGCCGTGGTTGCGCAAATCCACACTGGTAACGGTAAAGGCGTCTTCCAGGCTGCGGGCGAGGTTACCCAGGTTGTCGAGTGAGCCGAACAGGCCGTGAATTAAAATCACATCCGGGCCCTGGCCCCGTTGCTGGTAATTGAGCATGACTGCCTCCGTGTTGGGGGGCCTATTTTGCAAAGGACGAGGCAGGCATGCAAATCACCTCGGCCTATGTATAATCGCCAGAGAGTTGAACAAGACCTTGAGATAAGGCATGAAAACCATCGAAGTCGATGACGACCTGTACCATTACATTGCGTCTAACACCCAGAATATTGGCGAGAACGCTTCCGAGATTTTGCGCCGCCTGTTGGGTTTTGCCCCCATCGAGGCCGCTCAAGTAAGCGAAGAAGTCCCGGCCGCCGAGCCAGCTCCTGCTGCGCCCGCTGCCACAACGCCTGCCGCTGCTGCCCCCAAGGCCCCGCTGGCGCCCATCGATGCCAACAGCGCCGTGGGCCGTTTTATCGGCTCGCTCACCGAGCTTTACCAGCGCCATGGCGACGCCTTCAAGGTGGTGCTTAACATCCGTGGCCGCGATCGCCTCTACTTTGCCACCAGCAGCGATGCGCTCAACCAGGCCGGTAAGTCCACCAATCCCAAGGCCATTACCGGCAGCCCTTATTGGGTGGTGACCAACAACAACACCGAGAAAAAGCGCGCTATCGTCGCCCAAGTCATGGCGGAGTTAGGTTACGACGAGGAAGCTGTTAGCCACTTTGTCGAGAAGATCTAGGGAGAGAGGAATGCCGTTACACCCCAATGCCGGCAAGAAGCCGGCAGCCGATAGCCTGATTGACCCAAGTGAACTGGTTACCGCCTTTTTCACCTTAAAGCCCGACGTTACCGTGCCTGCCCAGCGGGTCAGCTTTGGCACCTCGGGCCATCGCGGCTCAAGCCTTGGCAAGGCCTTTAACGAGGCGCACCTGCTGGCCGTGGCCCAAGCCGTGGCCGACCACCGCAAAGAGCAGGGCATTACCGGCCCGCTGTATCTGGGTTTTGACTCCCACGCCTTGTCTTACCCGGCTTTTGCCACCGTGCTTAGGGTACTGGTGGCCAATGCGGTCAACGTGCGTTTTGAAGACCGGCAGATGACCCCGACCCCGGCGGTCTCCCACGCTATTTTGGCCCACGAGGGCAATGCTGACGGCCTTATCCTGACCCCTTCCCATAATCCGCCGGAAGACGGTGGCATCAAGTACAACCCGCCCGATGGCGGCCCGGCCGACACCAACGTCACCAAGGTGATCCAGTCTCGCGCCAACAACTACCTAGAAGCCAAGCTCGACGGCGTGCAGACGCTGAGCTTCGAGCGGGCCATTGCCAGCCCCCACGCCCAGCGTTTCGACTTTATGGCCGATTACGTGCAGCGCCTGGACCAAGTGGTCGACATTGAAGCCATCCGTAAGGCGGGCTTGCGCCTTGGCGTGCACCCCATGGGCGGCGCCGCCATCGATTATTGGCGCGCCATTCGTGAGCATTGGGGCCTGGATATCACCCTGGTTGAAGAGCAGGTCGACAGCCGCTTTGGCTTTATCCCTTGCGATCACGACGGCAAAATCCGTATGGACTGCTCCAGCCCCTACGCCATGGCCGGGCTGATTGCCGTCAAAGATCAGTTTGATCTCGCGCTGGGTAACGACACCGACGGCGACCGCCACGGTATTGTCACCCCCGATGCAGGCCTCCTTAACTGCAACCGTTATCTGGCGGTGGTGGTGGATTACCTGATTAACCACCGCCCAGAGCTGCCGAAAACCCTGGGCGTGGGCACCACAGTGGTGACCAGTGCCCAGGTGGGCCGGGTCACCCGCGCGGCTGGCCGCCATTTCATGGAAACCCCGGTGGGGGTGAAATGGTTTGTCGATGGCCTTTATAACGGCAAGCTTATCTTCGGCGGTGAAGAGTCCGCCGGCGGCACCTTTGTCACCAAAGACGGCAAACCCTGGAGCACCGACAAAGACGGCATCATCATGTGCCTGCTGGCGGCGGAAATTCAGGCGGTAACCGGCAAGAGCCCCAACCAGTACTACAAAGAGCTGGTGGAAGCGCACTTTGGCCCCACTTGGTACCAGCGCATCGATGCCCCGGTAACAGAAGAGCTCAAGGCCGGTTTTGCCCGCCTGAGCGCCGATGTGGCCAGCGGCACCCTGGCCGGTGACGACATCACCGACGCCTTTATCCGCGCTCCGGGCAACGATGCCGCCATTGGTGGTATCAAGGTGGTCACCGCTAACGGCTGGTTCGCCGCGCGCCCCTCCGGCACCGAGCCCATCTACAAGGTCTATGCCGAGAGCTTTAAGAGCCAGGCGCACCTTGAAAGCATCATTAGCGACGCACAAGCGCTATTAGCCAATTGGCTGGCTGATGCGTGATAAAAAGGGCTTCGCCCTTAATCAAAAAAGCGCCCCGGGGCGCTTTTTTCTTATTCTCCAAGTGCTTTTTTGGAGTCAGCATGTTTAAAGACAACGACTTTCTGGCCTTTACCCTGGCCAACCCCCATGGCGCTGCCCCTGCCGCCTTCACCACCGATACCGGCATTGAGGTCGCGCTGTGGGACACCGGCATCCTTTGCCTCACCCCGGCCAACCCCGGCAATAAAGACATCGTGCTGTCGTGTGGGGTGCATGGCAATGAAACCGCCCCTATCGAGATTGTGCGTGACCTTGCCAAAGCGGTGCTGGACGGCAGCCTGCCACTTGCCCACCGCCTGCTGCTGCTGATTGGCAACCCGCCGGCCATCAATGCCGGCAAGCGCGAAATCGAGGAAAACCTCAACCGGCTCTTTAGCGGCGCCCACAGTAAGGGTGATGGCCAGAACGCCGAGCGGGAAAGGGCCAAGGCCCTGGAAACGGCCGTGGCCCGTTTTTATAACGAGCGCCCCGATGCAGGCCGCCAGGGAGCCCTGCGCCTCCATTACGATCTGCACACCGCCATTCGCGGCTCACAGCACGAGAAGTTTGTGGTTTATCCCTTCTTGCACGGCAAACCGCGCAGCAAAGAGCAGGTGATGTTCCTGGCCGAGTGCGGGGTGGACACGGTGCTGCTGTCGGACGACCCCACCACCACCTTTAGCTATTTCTCCACCAACGAATTTGCCGCTCACGGCTTTACCGTGGAGCTTGGCAAGGTGCGCCCCTTTGGCCAGAACGACATGAGCCGTTTTAAAGCCACTGCCGACACCCTGGCCAAGTTGGTCAGCCAGCGCGAGCTGGTCCTGCCAGCCTATGACGAAAGTCGGCTTAACCTGTACCGGATCAGCCGGGTGATCAACAAGCAAAGCGACAGCTTTGCCTTTACCTTTGGCGAAGACGTGGAGAATTTCACCACCTATCCCAAGGGCCACCTGCTGGCAACCGACGGTGCAATTGAACACAGGGTCGAGCTGGACGCCGAGGCGGTGATCTTCCCCAATGCCAGGGTGGCAGTGGGGCAGAGGGCCTGCCTGCTGGTGGCCAGGACGCAACTGGACTGAACTGTAAAGCCCCGTCTACACGGGGCTTTTTTATGGAATGGGATTTTTGCGGCCAGGCGTGTTGAAACGACGTTTACGTAAAGGTAAAGTCTGCGCATAAATCCGATTGGGGGAGATCCGGATACCCCGGATCAAAAAAACAGAAGGTTTTTGTATGACCTTTACATCAAAGTCGGCCGTTACCCAGGTCCAATACCTGGATGACGAAGGCAATGTGGTTCAGCCTCTGCCCGCTTGGGCTGATGACTTGGATCTGCTCATCAACTTCTACAAAAACATGGTGCTGGTGCGCACCTACGATAAAAAAGCCATCGCCCTGCAGCGTACCGGGCAGATGGGCACCTATCCGTCCCACCTGGGGGCGGAGGCCGTCGGCATCGGCGTAGGCTCTGCCATGGCCGTTGACGATGTCTACGTACCTTATTACCGCGACATGCCCACCATGATGATGCGGGGCGCCTCCATGGCCCATAACCTGCTCTATTGGGGCGGCAGCGAGCGGGGCAGCTATTTCAACCGCCCGGATGGCGCGCTTTCTGAAGATTTTCCTATCTGCGTACCCATAGCGACCCAGTGCACTCATGCCGCCGGCATTGCCGCAGCCTTTAAGCTGCGCGGTGAGCGGCGGGTGGCGGTGACCTCCATCGGTGATGGCGGTACCTCCAAAGGCGATTTCCTCGAAGCCATCAACTGCGCCGGTGCCTGGCAATTGCCTTGCGTCTTTGTCATCAACAACAACCAGTGGGCCATCTCGGTGCCCCGCGCCATCCAGTGCGGCGCCCCCACCTTGGCCCAAAAAGCCGTGGGCGCCGGTATCCCTGGGGTGCAGGTGGACGGCAACGACATCATTGCCGTGTTCGACGTGATGAAAAAAGCCCTGGAGCGGGCCCGCAGCGGCAAGGGCGCCACCTTGATTGAAGCGGTCTCTTACCGCCTCTCTGACCACACCACCGCCGACGATGCCACCCGCTATCGCCCGGCTGAAGAGGTGAACGATGCCTGGAAGCGCGAGCCGGTCAAACGGCTGCGCCAATACCTGCATCACCAGGGGGTGTGGAACGAAGACAAAGAGCTTGCCTGGCAAAGCGAATGCAACCAGCAGGTGCAGGCCGCGGTGGAGCAATACCTGGCCACTGCCAAGGAGCCGCCGGAAGCCATGTTCGATTATCACTTTGAATCGTTAAGCGAGCCGCTGGCGTCCCAGCGCGAACAGCTGATTGAAAAGGCCATGCGTATGGCAGGAGGAGAGCATGGCTAAGGTTACCCTGCTCGAAGCAGTCAATATGGCCCTGCACCATGAAATGGCGGCCGACGAAAACGTGGTTTGCCTGGGCGAAGACATCGGCACCAACGGCGGGGTGTTTCGCGCCACCGTGGGCCTGAAAGACAAGTTCGGTTTTCGGCGGGTGATGGACACCCCCCTTGCCGAGGGCTTGATTGGCGGCCTCACCATCGGTATGGCCTCCCAGGGCCTGCGCCCGGTGGCCGAGTTTCAGTTCCAGGGCTTTATCTTCCCGGCCATGGAGCAAATCATCTGCCAGGCCGCCCGCATGCGTTCACGCACCCGGGGCCGCATTACCCTGCCGCTGGTGTATCGCGCCCCCTTTGGCGGCTTTATCCATGCCCCGGAGCATCATAGCGAGAGCGTCGAGGCCCTGTTTGCCCATATCCCGGGCCTTAGGGTGGTGATCCCCTCCAGCCCGGCCCGGGCCTATGGGCTGCTGCTTGCCGCCATTCGCAGCAATGACCCGGTGATGTTCTTTGAACCCAAGCGCATCTACCGCACCAACCGCCATGAAGTGGCAGACGACGGCCAGGCATTGCCCCTGGACGTGGCCTTTATCCTGCGTGAAGGCAGCGACATCACCCTGGTGAGCTGGGGCGCGTCGGTGAACGAGACCTTGCTGGCGGCCGACCGCCTTGCCGACGAAGGCATCAACGCCGAGGTGATTGATTTAGCCACCATCAAGCCGCTGGATATCGACACCATCGTCAACTCGGTGCGCAAAACCGGGCGGCTTTGCATCGTCCATGAAGCGGCCAAGAGCTTTGGGGTGGGGGCGGAAATAGCCACCCAGGTGCAGGAGCAATGCTTCTACGAACTTAAGGCGCCTATCGGCCGGGTGGCGGGTTACGACGTAACCATGCCGTATTACCAGAATGAACAGTACTACCAAATTCACACCGATGACGTGGTCTTGGAAGTGAAAAAAATCATGGAGCGCAGTGCATGAAATACTTCAAATTGCCGGATCTGGGCGAAGGGCTGCCCGAGGCGGAGATCGTCGAATGGCATGTAAAGGTCGGCGACGAAGTGGAAGTCGATCAGGTGCTGGCCTCCATGGAAACCGCCAAAGCGGTGGTGGACGTGCCATCCCCCATCAAAGGCACCCTGGCCAAACTGTTTGGCGAAGTGGGCGACATCATCCACACCGGCTCGCCGCTGGTGGGCTTTGAAGGCGAAGAAGAAGACGCCGGCACCGTGGTAGGCAAAGTCTCTCACAGCGCCGCCGTGGGTGGCGACGACCACTTCTTTGCCGGCAACACCCAAACCCGAGTGGGCCATTCCAAGGTACAAGCGCTGCCTTCCACCCGCTTGCTGGCCAAGCAATTAGGGGTGGATATCGAGCTGCTGGGCAGCGGCGAGCTTATTACTGATGCCGAAGTGCAGCAGGCCTTTGAGGCCGACACCAGCACCGGGCGCAACGAGATAATCAAAGGGGCCCGCCGCGCCATGAGCGATGCCATGCGCCACGCCTTTGAAACCGTGGTGCCGGTTACCCTGATGGACGACGCCGACATCTCCGCCTGGGGTAAAGACCAAGACCCCACGGTGCGCCTTATCATGGCCATGAGCGAAGCCTGCCAGGCCGAGCCTGCCCTTAACGCCCATTTCCATGCCAAAAGCTACAGCCGCCGCCTCTTTAGCGAGATAAACATCGGTATCGCGGTAGACAGCCCCCATGGCCTGTACGTGCCGGTGCTCAAAAACGTGGCCGAGCGCAGCCCTGCGGATATTCGCAGCGGCCTTGACCGCATGATTGGCGACGTTAAAGCCCGCCGGGTACCCCAGGACGAGCTCAAAGGCGCCACCATTACCCTGTCCAACTTCGGTGCCATTGCCGGGCGCTACGCCAACCCCATCATCACGCCGCCCCAGGTGGCCATTGTTGGGGCCGGGCGCAGCTACGAAATTTTGGTACTGAAAAACGGCGAGCCCCAGGCCCGCAAAATGCTGCCACTGTCGCTGACCATGGATCACCAGGCCTGCACCGGTGGCGAAGCCGCCCGTTTCCTTAAAGCCATGAAAGTGGCTTTGGAAAAGCCCGCGCTATAAAAACACTCGTGCGTGTTTGGCCGGCCCTGAGCCGGCCTTTTTTATGGATCTTAGGGCCAGGTTGGTTTTCATGGTTGAGTGAGTATGCTATCCACTTAGGCTTACTTAACAATGGGTTAGCAGGGATGAAAAAAGCCTGTCTGGTGGTACTGCTGGCGTTGTGCGCTTTCCAGGTGCGCAGCCAAGCGATTGTTGAGGTCAAACTTCTGCGGCTGGATGCTGCGCAGTTACTTGTACTGGTGCTCAACAACAGTCCTGAAACCACGGAGCTCAATCGGAACTTTTGTCGAGGGGCGGTCGGTGGGCTGTCTTTTGATATCACCAGCGCAGAGGGGCACCGTTATCCCTTTCAAGTACTGCTCAATGAAGGGTGCGACCTCGATAGTCATGTTCAGTTGGCCCCTATGGGGGTGGTTGGGAAAGTGTTTTCTATCGCTGAACTGCTGGCCTTTCACGGCCATCCTACAGGTAAGCTCAACCTTACTGCGCAGTTATGTCAGCGGGGGAAAGCCGGCAACAAGGTAAATTGCTTGACCAGCAACCGCATTGAGATCTCGGCACAGTGATTTACAGACTATTGGCGGTATTGGGGTGGCTAACCAACGTGACCGCCTTGCAGTACCGTTGAAAACTGGGTAGAAGCGATAAGAAAGGAGAAAAATCATGCTACTGCCCTTGCTGCTTAGCGCCTTGGTGACGGCGCCCTTGCCACCAGACTTGCCCTTTGACGGCAAAAGCCTGGCCCTTATCAATAAGGCCGACCCCACCCCGGTCGAAGAAGCCGATTTCAAAACCACCCCCAATTACGCTCAAACCGTCAGTTATCTAAAAAATCTGGCTGCCAATAACCCTGAGCTGTCTTTAAAGACCTTCGGCAAAACCGGGCAGGGCAGGGAGCTTTGGGTGGTAACGCTGGGAAAACCGGGCAATGGCAAACCCACGCTATTGGTGCAAGCCGGCATTCACGCCGGCGAGATTGACGGCAAAGACGCCGGGCTGATGTTCCTTCGCGACTGGGCCGACGGCCAGCACCGCGAGCTGCTGGACAAGGTCAACCTGGTGTTTGTGCCTATTTTTAATGCCGACGGCCACGAGCGGGCCAGCCCCTACAACAGGCCCAATCAGCGCGGCCCCCAAAACATGGGCTGGCGCACTAACGCTCGTAACCTCAACCTCAACCGCGATTACACCAAGCTCGACACCCCCGAGATGCAGGCCATGGTGGCCTTGATTGCCAAGGTCAAACCCAGCCTCTATATCGACGTGCATGTCACCGACGGCGAAGACTGGCAATACGACAGCCTGGTGGCCATCAACACCACCTATTCGCCTCACATCAGCCAGTGGCTGACCGGCTATTACCGCCCGGCGCTCTATAAAACCTTGGAACAATACGGCCACCAGCCCGGCAACTTTCTCTTTTTGCAAGACGGTAAACACCCGCAAAAAGGCGCCATTCTCTGGCAGGCCGAGCCCCGTTATTCCAACGGTTATGGCCCCCTTCGCGGCTTGCCCACGGTGCTGGTGGAAAACCACAGCCTGAAAAACTACCAGCGGCGGGTGCTGAGCACCTATGTGCTGATTGAACGCTCTTTGTCGCTACTGGCTGAAAACGGCGACGCCCTGGCGGCGGCCATCCGCGAAGACACCGCCGCCCGGCCCGCCACCGTGCCGCTCGCCTTTGGCCGGGGCGACAAACCGGTGCCCACCGACATTCCCGGGGTGAAATACCGCTATTTCCAAAGCCCCGCCTCCGGCGCAGAGGAAGTGCGCTGGCTCGGCGAGCCCATGACCTGGAAAAAAGTGCCCATCTGGCCCATGGACAAACCGGTGGTCAGCGCCAGCCGCCCGGCTGCTTACCTTATCCCGGCTCAGTGGCAGGATGTGATCAAGCGCCTTGAGCAGCAGGGCATCGAGATGACCCGCCTTAGCAAGGCCACCGAGGTCAGCGCCCGCCAATACCACATCGACAGCTTCGATTTTGCCAAAGCGCCTTACGAGGGGCACTTTCGGGTTACCACCCAGGGCCATTGGCAAGATGCCACTCTCACCCTCCCGAAAGGCTCGGTGCGCATCAGTACCGACCAGCCCTTAGGCAACCTCGCCATGGTGCTGCTCGAACCCCAGGCGCCAGACAGCTTCCTGCAATGGGGCTTTTTCAACACCGTCTTTAGCCGCACCGAGTACATGGAGCCCTACGTGATAGCGCCCATGGCCGAGAAAATGCTCACCGACCCGGCCATCAAAGCCGCCTTTGATAAAGCCCTTACCGACCCGGCTTTTGCCAAAGACCCCGATGCCCGCCTTCGCTGGTTCTACGAGCGCAGCCCTTACTTTGACAAGGCCTACCTTCGCTACCCTGTCCTTCGCGTCGAGTAACCGAAGCCCCTGAAAAGGGGCTTTTTTATAACGAAACAACGGGTTATGTTGTTTATATTGGTGTCAGTTTGGGGCCTGGTCTTTGCGGGGCTCGGCAAGTGGGTTTTAAGCGGGGGACCGCCAGGGAATGCCCTTTTTGTGACTGGACTGAATTGATAACAAGGACGCTATCAGCATGTGGGAGCTGTAACCTAAGGGCGGTAGCGTCAATTTAGTTTGTGTCGAACGCCAACCTATTGCGCTGATAATTAAGTGTTTTTTGATTCTGGTTATCTGTGGTTGTTCCTTTAATGCCGGGATTATTCGGACCGTCCATGGTCCTCACCCAATGGGCCATCGTCGGTATGACGATGTTCAAGTTTGTTCCGGACAAACTAGTCGCCCCGGCAAGCGTAGGTCGCCGGGCTGAAACGCATGTGTGGATGTACAGTGTATCTGTTAGCCCAGCTGATCCAGGCCGTTTGTGACGATAAAGAGCGCTCGTTTTTCCCGGTATAACCAGTTTTAAGGCATTGAAGTAGAAGACGTTATTTCTCATCCGATGTGATGATAACGAGCGCATGTCTCGCATAAAAACGAGAACGCTCGGTTTCATCGAGTCAAAGAAACTGTATGAGTAGATAATCAATAGGGATATCAGTTGGTTGCCGTAATAATGGCTAGCTGATCAGATGAGTGAAAGAGAGCGCGCTCGCTAATAAAACTGTTTTGTGCCGCCGGAACAATGAGTTAGCTGTGATACACTGTATGTTATTACAGTTATTTTTAATATGGCGAATCCGTCTAGCGAAGTTTGCACTTTTCGGGCACGCTTGAAGCGCTTGCGCCGCTGGTGAAGCGAGCTTGCACGCAGTCACCGCCAGCCAGCTTCAAGTGAGGAACAAACTTCCAAGCCCCGGCGGGTGGCGCTAGGTACTGGACACAAGGATGTCAAAAATGCCTCAACTTTCCCTTTGCCTTCCGTGTTATTTACCAGCCACAAAACAAGCCACTACAACGGACACGGTAAACCGTGCCGTTGAGTTATGTCGTTATATTTAAGGATCGAGTATGGATATTTTTCTCAATTCATTAAACGATATTGCTAAAGAGACGGAAGTAATAGGACAAGAGATCTACTCAAAATTAAAGGGAGATATGAGAAATGATTTGCAATATATGTGTAAATCTTTCTCAAAAAGGCAGTTGGAACAGCTAAGAAGTTTAGTGCTTTTGGAAGGGCATGATGACGCCATCTTGATAGCCAGAAGTATGTTCGAAGGAGCGCTGTATTTATCTTACTCTTTTAAGGATAGAGAAATGTGTCGAAGATGGCGGCTATTTTGCTGTGTCATTGATATTCAGCGCATTGAAGGCTCTGACGAAGCTGTGCCAGAAGAAGTTAAAAATCAATTGGAATCCTTAAAGCCAGAAGTGGATAGACTATTTAAAAAAGAAAATGGTGAGTACCAGAGAAATTGGTATGGCGATAAATCAATAAAGAAAATTGCACGCTTGGTCGACGAGCAGTACCTATATTTATATGAGACTTACTATAGCCCTATGTCAGAATATCATCATTGGGCAACGGCAGCCTTTGGGAAGCGGTATAGGTTAGAAGATAATGAAATAGTAGAGACAAATACTGATCAAGTGAAGTTAGAGAGAGCTAATGCTCTATGCATGGCTTTATCTTCAATTTTTTCAACATTAAAACTTAGCTCAAACATCTTAGGAGGAGATAGCGGTTGCTTAGAGAGGGTTGATATTCTAGCTAGCAAGCTAAGAAACCTAGAAGGGGTTAGCACTCACGAAATAAATATAACAAGTCAAAGCACGCGGACAGCGTAAACGCCGCCGGTGTTTGAGGCGTTAGATTGAATAGGGGGAACTGGAGTGACGGAAGAAGAATATAAAAGAGAGTTTGGAATTGACCCGTACGATAAAGCAAAGCTTGAGGCAGCGCTTGAGCACGCGCTTGATATTAGAAAGTTCGAAATAGAGATGTACTGGAAGAGAGCCACCTATTTTTGGGCATTAATTGCTGTAACCTTCGCGGGTTACTTTGGTGTTATCGGATCCGATAAGATTCCGGACAAAGACTTTATGGCATTTGCCATTTCTTGCATTGGGCTTTTGTTTACGTTTGCGTGGTTCCAAGTAAACAGAGGCAGTAAGTATTGGCAAGAAAACTGGGAAAACCACGTTGATATGCTGGAGGATAAAGTCACAGGACCACTTTATAAGACGGTTCTGAGTCGCCCAAAGAGCAATGACATTTTTGAGTCCAGCATTACCGGCCCGGCCACAATAAGCGCGTCAAAAACAAATCAGATGGTCAGCCTGTTTGTAATATTCATATGGGCACTCCTGGCGTATAAGACATTCCCTCCTTTTGAATACTGTCTGCCCTTAGATGGCGAGAGAATAGTGATGGGCGCTATAACCGCAGCCTTCGCTTGGGTAATTTCGAGGAAAGGAAAAACTCATACAGGTTGCTACGAGCATATGGCATATAAAAGAAGCACTAAAGTCATAGAATGAATCTAACAAGGCCAAGCAGATCGGACAGCTTTCCGCGCCGCGTTTTTGCAATCGCTTCGCGATTATATTGCAAAAACACTCTGCTACAATCTGCCGCTGTTGGCGGCGTTATGTGTAAAAGGATAAGTTGTGCCAAGGAAAGAGAAATCGATCGAAGCTCAGCTAAAACAACACGAAAAGTTCTTAAGGCAATGCCAAGTTCGAGTTAAGTCAGGTTCAAAGCTATTGGTGTTCAGCATTGTCATGGCTTTATTGTTAACTTGGTACAAACTTGAGCTTTGGAAAATTGGTTTTGGTTTCGTTCTACTATTTATGCTTTCGTTATGTCTTGAATTATGGGGTTCCAAAAAGCATCGAAAAGCAATAGAACAATTAAAGAAAAATAGTCATGCCTAAACGTAGTCCCATAACCAAAGAAAAGAGGCTGGAGGCATTAACTAATTTCGTCACTAACTTCGAAGTTTTGGCCCTAAGTATATTAATACTTGGCGCTATTATTTATGACATCATCGAATAATCAATCACATAACAAGTTGCGCCAGCATCGCCCACAAAGGGCCGTGGGCTGGACTCGTTTCACTCGCCGCTGCGCAAAGCGTTAAGTGTATTTATATGGAATAGTGATGGATTCATATTTAGATATATTGCCAGCGGGATCAACTGCTGTCGCAGTCAAAACCAAAGGGCATAACTTTCATATTGATTTCAATGGAGTATCTTCAACAGGTTGTTGGGTTGTGTCTAGAGATAGAATCGATGATTACGTCATCGTATTCCATGAAACAGACAGTGGTAATGATGTTTATATCGGTGAGTTCATTGGAAAGAAAAAAATAAAAAAAATAAAGAAAAATAAAGGACATCCATCTTCTGAGTAACTAAAGTCCAGTTTTTGCATTGCATCGACAGTGCGGTATTAATCAGCCTTGAGGGTGTTTGCTTCGCGCTGATACCGCGTTTTGTCGTTAAAAACGCAAATTAGAGGCGAGCGAGATTTTCAGCGGGTGCTGAGGGCATGTGAGTGTGGCGCTGTAAGGGGATTAAGCGGCTTTTATCGGCGGGCCAACGACGTGTCGTCGATGATGGGCTTTGGCGTAAGCACTTTGGGCCTGTTTGTGGCCAATCACAGAGCCACGGGAAAGTTGATGTTGGCCAAGGGCGATAAGGAAGCTGTCGGCATCGAGGCCTAAGCGTTCCAGAATGGCGGGTGTCTCTTGGCTGATGAAACCGCGCTTGTCTTCTCGTTGCGCCCGGCCAGTCCAATCCACCAGCGCCAGGTAATCAGCCAGTGCAAAGGGAATGCCTTTGGGGCTGTCTTTAAACTGGGTAACAAAGGGCAATAACGCTGGCTTGCTGGTGTCAGTATTAAGCCGTGCTGAGAGTGACACATCAGCAGAGGCTTCCGGGGTATCCACTATCTTGGCGCGAAGCGGGTTGAGGTCCACATAGGCCATACAGGCCAATAACCCTGCTTCATCCAAAATGGCTTGCGACTTAAACCGGGCCTCCCAAAACCGGCCTTTACACTTGTCTTCTTCATTAGCCTTGCGGGCAATATGTTCGTTCAAGCAACGCATAAACCAGGACAGGTCACAGAGCCGCTGCCGCAACTTCTCGATATGTGAGCGCGCCACAATCCGCTCAGCCTCACAGGTTAACTTACCGGCCCGGTAGCGGCTGATGAGCAGCGGCAAAGCAAACAGCACCTCCCAACGGGCCATTACCGCGTCATCGTCTAATGCCGCTGCGGCTTTAGCATCCACATGCACCACCAAGTGGTAATGATTGGACATCACCGCATAGGCGCAAAGCTCGATGGTAAAGACAGACTGCAACACCTTTAGCCGTTCCATCACCCAGGTCTTGCGGTGACTAAAATCCTGGCCGGTGAGCGTGTCTTTGCCACAGAGAAAGGCGCGGCGAACACAGCGACCAATGCAGTGGTAGTAGGGCGTGTCGTTCACCGACACCAGTTCAGCACGAGGACGGGTCATGGCCGGAGCCTTTATCAAGAGAGGGGTCTTCAAAGGCTAGTTTTCGATAAGCAACTTCGCCATGATTGGATGGGTGTCCTTTTTCTTTTACTTTTTCTTATTCTGACAAGCAAGTCTTGGGTGGCCTCTAACAGGGCAGTCAAATCGGACAAAAACTTGCTATTATTTTTCTTGCAAACGGCGCAATAAAAGTGAAATCAATTTTTCCGCTGCTGGCGGCGTTAGGTGATCATGAAAAATTCCATCTTAGTCTTCCTTTTACTCTCTATGATTGCCACTGGATTTTTTCAATTTCATTTGTCCTCTATGACTTTTGGGACATTCACATGGGGGGCTGTTGGATATTCTTCGCAAGTAATTTCCCTTGTTCTCATAGGGCTATTGACATTAAAAATAAAAGCGGAAGTGAAATTTAAGCTTATCTATTTAGTTACGTTTTTTGCGCTAATGGTTTTAATTCAGTTTTGGTATCTAAAAGTTAGTGTGCTGTTAGCTGCTCTATTACTAATCACATCTATCTTTTATCTGACGTCTTTACTGTGGTTAAGAAAGGCTCAGTATGTTGTCGCATCTATATATCTGTCATTAGTTTCATTTTACGTATTGTCAGTTGTGATTTTCCCCATAATAATTTATTTTGAAATCGCTCCGATTATATGGGATGACAAAGACTTATTAGTTTCACGGTTTCTTTCTCTTGGTGAAAACTTTGAGTTTTTTCTCTATGGTGCGGGCCCTTCAATCATGGCTGTTACCTTAGGGTATTTTGTTGAAAATCGCACCTAACAAGTGACTGTGGCGTTCTGTCAATTAATCAAGCCTCTTTTTCGGTCCATTTCTCGCTGTTTTTAACCATGATGTTCAGGATGACAATGAGTTTGAGAACCAGAAAAATGGCAGGGCCTTAACTTACTGGGCTTTGCATTAATGATGGTGCGTGAGAGGCTTAGTCGCGAACATCAGGGCGCTTAGTCATTTTGGCAACGCCAGAGATAAACCAACAAGGAAGTGTTATGAAACGGAAAATGGGATTTTGGGCCGGGCTTTTGCTGGCTGCTTTGGGTACGGCTATTGGCGTAGTTGGCGCTTGGTATGGGTTTTCTGCTACGCCTTATAATGGCGCCGAGCTTGGCCGGTTTTGTGGTTTTATGGGGCTGCTGGTGGGGTGCTACTGGGCCGGTATTGGCACCTATGCGGGTTATTGGTTAAAGCGTGGAGCGTCTCGGTTTTCGGCTTAAGCCGCTGCCAAGTGCATGCGCTTTGATTCGGCGCTGAGCCCCTATTAAAGCCGGGCTTATCAAAGGTTGGGTGTGGTATCTAACGCCGATACCATACTGACAAGGTGAATCTGATTTGCCATAAATGACTGCTTTTAACCATCTCAACCTATTGAGAGTACGTGGTTTATCGGGTGTCTAGCCATTTTTTGCACTTACCGCTTTATTTCGCCCGCGGCTTTAGCGCAGTACAATCCCGGGCTTTGCCGAGGCTATGGGGTACCCGATGAAACAGGCCATTGCTTATATCTCGTTGGTGGTGAAGGACTACGATGAGGCCATCGATTTTTACGTCAACAAGCTCAATTTCGAGCTGCTGGATGACACCTACCAGCCCGAGCAGGATAAACGCTGGGTGGTGGTGGCGCCGCCAGGCTCCAATGGGGTAACGCTGCTGCTGGCCAAAGCGTCCAAACCCGAGCAGTTGGCGGTGGTGGGCAATCAAACGGCGGGGCGGGTGTTCCTGTTTTTAAATACCGACGACTTTTGGCGCGACTACCGGCGCATGTTGTCTCTTGGCATTCGTTTTGTGCGAGAGCCCAAAGAGCAGGACTACGGCACAGTGGCGGTGTTTGAAGATCTCTACGGCAACCTGTGGGATCTGTTGCAGTTAAACCCCGAGCATCCCATCGCCAAGCGGCTGGTATGAGCGAAGGACAAGGAAGCCGTACATGAAAACCCCAGAGCCAGATTACGCCAGCTACCAGCTTGAAGAGCTGTTTGAAGCCTACGCCAGTATCAACCGCGAGCGCTTTCCCGAGCGTTTTCAAACCATTAAAGACGCCATCGCAGCAAAGCAAAAGGGCAATTACCGCTGCTGCAAGTGCGATTGTGGCGCCTATGAAGCAAGCCGCCTCTATACCACCACCGATAGGCTGTTTAGCCGGGAGCCCGGCCGCTTTATTGCCGTTAGCTGCATTGAGTGTGGCTACACCGAGTTTTACCGAAGCCACAAGTCGGCCTTGAGCGAGCTGGTGGACTTTTTTATCAACTAACCACCTTACCGCGTATTGTCAGGAATCCTGTATGGACCCGTCGGATATCGGCAAAGCCTACGACCAAATCACCCACCTCTGGCAGCGCCCCGGCTTTGACCGCAGCAATGGCATCGCCCAGCACCAACGGGCCCTGGCTTTTGCAAGCAAAGCGGGCTTTGCCCTTGATATTGGCTGCGGCTGTACCGGGCGTTTTATCTCGCTGCTGGGCCAACACGGCTTTAGTGCCGAGGGGCTGGATGTTTCCAGCCAGATGCTGCGCCTTGCCAAAGCGCGCCACCCCGAGGTGCCTTTTTATCATGCCGATATCTGCACCTTTGCCTTTGAAAAGCGCTACGCCTTTATCAGCGCCTGGGACAGCATCTGGCACCTGCCTCTGGCGAGCCAAGAGCCGGTGCTGCGCAAAATCGTTGCCGGCCTTGAAAAAGGCGGTGTCTTTATCTTCTCTTTTGGCGGCACCGACGCGCCCGGGGAGATGCAAAACCGGCACATGGGCCCAGAGGTCTATTACTCCACCCTGGGAACCAACGGCTTTGTGAGCCTGATGCTGGCGCTTGGCTGCCAAATCAAGCACTTGGAGTTTGACCAATACCCCGAACCCCATGCCTACCTTGTTGTTCAAAAAGAGAGCGATTGACGAAAAAGTGCTTTGGCTTTTAACAGCGAGCGGGTGCCCGCCGGGCCTGGCGCCGGGGCGGTAAGAGGGGCTTTGAAAAGGCGCGAACGGGCCAGGCTGAAACTCGCCGTTACAAGGCAAGTGGCTGAAAAATCACTCTTTGATGGTAAGCTGGCCGGGCAGGAAGCTCAGTGGTAGCTCCCCTTACAAACAGGATGTAAAAGATGAAAAAGCTGTTGTGTGTATTGCTGGTGGCCTTGTCGGTAAACGCCTATGCCGATAACAACGACAAAACCCGCCACGATAAGGTGGTCGAACTCATCAAATTGATGAACATGGACTCGTTGATGGACTCCATGTACGCCCAGATGGACAACATGATGAAGGGCATGTCGGCCAAGCTCGATATCAAGCCCTCAGAGCAAGCGATTTTCGACAAATACCACAAGCGCATGCTGGACGCGGCCAAGGAAACCATGGGCTGGAAGGTGATGGAGCCCAACATCATCACTATTTACGAGCGCAACTTTACCGACCAGCAGCTCAACGACATGCTGGCTTTTTACCGCTCCGATACCGGTAAAGCGGTGATCGCCAAAATGCCGCAGATGATGCAAGAATCCATGGGCTTTATGCAGCAGGCTGCGCAAAACACCATGGGCAAGTTCCAGCAGATCGCCCAAGAAATGCAGGCCGAACTTAGCGCGCACCGCCAGGCCGAGGCGAGCGGGCAGGGCGGCCAGCACTGATCAATAACAACGAGCAGAAAATCCTATGAGCCTTATTGCCAATATCGTCGTGGCCCTGGTGGCCTTACTGCACCTGTACTTTCTGGTGCTTGAGATGTTCTTGTGGGACAAACCCAAAGGCATGAAGGCCTTTGGCCTGACCCCGGAAAAGGCGCAGGTCACCAAAGTGATGGCTGCCAACCAAGGGCTGTATAACGGCTTTTTGGCGGCGGGCCTGCTGTGGGGGCTGGTGGCAGAGCCCGCCTTTGGCCACTGCATCAAGCTCTTTTTCCTGCTGTGCGTGCTGGTGGCTGGCATCTTCGGGGCGGCCACCGCCAGTAAGAAAATTCTCTACATCCAGGCCCTGCCGGCAGCGCTGGCCCTGGTGTTGGTGCTGGCGAGCGCCTAAGCCTTGGCGGGCCGTTTTACAGCGGCCCGCCGGCTATCCATCGCAACAGGTTCATTGTTGCCCCGCTTTGGTCGCCTTTAGGTGTTAGAAAGGCTCCAGCGGTATTGGAAAGGTAAATGCTTCAACGACAACGATTTACACCCCTGCTTCCCTCCGGTTTTATCCTCCTTCTGGCAGGGCTTGCCTGCGCCTTTAGCGCCAGGATCAGCGGCGACTGGGCCATGGCCATTTCCTGGCTGCCCTATGCCCTGGCGGCAGTGGGGCTGTGGCTGGCCATTCAGTTTTCCAAACGCCAATTGCTGCTGAGCGTGGTGCTCACCCTGGCTGGCTACTTGCTGGTGCAATCTTTTTTGCAGCGCCCCATCAGCGAGCCGCTGGTGCGTTATGTCTATACCTTGCTTATTTTGGCGTTGCCGTTGGCGCTGCTGCTTAACCAACTGGCCATGGAACGCGGCCTTAGCCACCCCAATGCCATGACCCTCTACAGCCTGGTGGTGCTGGGTTTTCTGGTGGCGGTGGTGAGCTACCTGATGCAGGGCCAGGCGCTGGTGGCCTCCCTTGATGCCTACTTTGCCCCGCGCGGCTACGACGGCATGGTGATCAGCACCAACGGCTTGGTGCTGTCGCTACTCTTGCTGCTGGCAAGCTTTATCACCTTCTTTTTTCAAAAGGGCACCATCGCCGCCGGGCTTTTTTGCGTGGTGCTGGCCAACCTGCTGCCGCTGTATTTTCTGGACGTGCCCTATATCTCCAGCATTTTTGCCATCGCCGCGCTGGTAATAGCGCTGCTGACCGGCATTAAAAACTCCCACGACCTTGCCTATCGCGACGCCCTGACCGGCCTTAACGGCCGGCGTAAGCTCTTTGAGCGCCTGGCGGGCATGTCGCGCCACTACAGCCTGGCGATGCTGGATATCGACCATTTCAAGAGCTTTAACGACACCTACGGCCACGACGTGGGGGACGACGTATTGGCCATGGTGGCCAGCAAAATTGCTCAGGTAAAAGGCGGCGGCGAGGTGTTTCGCTACGGCGGCGAGGAATTTACCCTGATATTTCCCGGCATGGGCGCGAGCGACGCCGAAGCACACCTTAACGATGTGCGCGAGCTTATCGCCACCACCCCCTTTGTGATCCGCGATAAAACCAAGCGTAAGCAGGGCACCGCCGAGCAGCGGGGCAAGGGCGGTAAAGGCACTAAGACGGTGCAGATCACCGTCAGTATCGGGGTCTCTGAAAAAGACAAAGGCCAGGAGCTGCCCGAGCAGATCATCAAGGCTGCCGACAAGGCCCTGTACAAGGCGAAAAAACAAGGGCGCAACTGCGTGGTGGCAGGTTAGGTGCCCTATAGTGGTAAAACACCGCAAGAAAGGAGGCAATCAATGCAGTTGCAGGTCCAAACCCTGGTAAAGAGCGATCTGGCATCGGTGTGGCAGTGCTGGATAACCCCGGAACACATTGTGCATTGGAATGCCGCCTCTGATGACTGGCATACCACCCGCAGCACCCAGGACGTGCGCCTTGGCGGCCGCTTTTTAAGCCGCATGGAGGCCAAAGACGGCTCGATGGGGTTTGATTTTGAAGGCACCTTCACCAAAGTGGTGGAGCACCAGTGCCTGGAATACGTGATGGACAACGGCCGCTGCGTCACCGTGCTGTTCGAGCCGGTGCCCGGCGGCATCCAGGTGACCGAAACCTTTGACGCCGAAGACGAGCACCCGCCCGAGATGCAGCAGCAAGGCTGGCAGGCCATCTTGGATAACTTTGCCCACTACGTGGAGCACCAACACCGCTAACGCGCTTCAAGGCCCCATCCGGGGCCTTGTTTTTAACCCTGGCTTACCGGCAATTGGGCGCTGTCAAAGCCAAGGTGATGCATCAGCTCCCTTACCAGCAGCAATGCGGCGCGGGTAGCACCATCAAAACGCGGGTGCTGGCGCTCTGCCGCCAGGGCCAGCTCGCCAAAGTGCAACTCTACCCAATCAAGGTTAATGCTGGCGCTGTGGGCAAGGGCGGCCAGGTACTCGGCGCCGGGGCCGGTCAGCACCAGCAGGCTTTGGGCCGGTAATGTGGCGGCCAGGGGCATCAGCTGCGTTTCTGCCGCTTCAATGGCAAGCTCCAACTGGTAGGGCGTTGCCAGGGGCGGCGCCAAGGTATCAAGGCCAAGGGAGAGCGGGTGGCGGCTTGGGTTATCCACCCCGGTCAGCAACCAGCACTGATCGGTGTCCATGAAAAATACGGTGACAGGGCTTGGAGATGTCATCAACGGCGTCCTAAATGCGGCCAGCGAGTGGGCAGCCATGGCCGGATAATGGCAGACTCTAGCCATCAGCCCAACTCGGACGCCTTCATGACCCTCATCACCTGCCAGCTGGCAGCTCACGGCCAGGCCATTCTCGATATTTTCAACGACGCCATCCTCCATTCCACGGCCCTTTATGACTACAAAGCCCGCACCATGGACGATATGCACCAGTGGTTTGCTGGCAAGGCTGCCGGCCATTACCCGGTGATTGGCGCCGTTGATGAGGCCGGCACTTTGATGGGCTTTGCCAGCTACGGCCCTTTTCGGCCGCGCCCGGCCAATAAATATGCCGTTGAGCACGCCATTTACGTGCACCCGGAGCACCGGGGCAAGGGCCTTGGCAAGGTGCTGCTAAAGGCCCTTATCGAGCAGGCTATAGCCCAGGATTACCATTTGCTGGTGGGTTGTATCGACACCGACAACCAGAGCAGCATCGCCTTGCATGAAAAGCTGGGCTTTGAGCACGCCGGTACCATCAACCACGCCGCCTTCAAGTTTGGGCGCTGGCTCGATTTAGCGTTTTATCAGCTGTTGTTGCCGACCCCGGCGAACCCGGTGGAGGGATGAAAAAGGCGCCTTGCGGCGCCTTTTTTACTGGACCTTAAGGAAGTACTTATCCAGCCAGGCATTGTAGGCCGACTGCATCTCGCTCATGGTGCTGGCCATGGCGCTGGCGTCGGCTTGGTATTGCTTTACCGCCGCCAGGTTGGTTTGCAGCAGGTGGGTGAGCAGGCCCTGGGGGGTACTGGGCACACCGTCAAAGGACAACAGCTTTTCTGTGGCGCTGCGGCTGTCTTTAATGGTTTGCGTGCAACCTTCCCAAAGCCGCTGGGCCCCGGCGCTTTGCAGCTCGCTCAGCTCCTTTAAGGCCTCGGCCGGCGGCGGCGCAATTTTGCCGCTGGAAAGGTTCTCCACCATGGCCTGGGACACCTTCTGAGTGACCTCGGCGGCGTCCTTGAGCGGGTTCACGGCGCTCATCAGCCCCAGTGAACTCTCCATGCTTTCCTTGAAATATGCCTGCCACTGTTCAATGGTTTTGCTCAGGCCCGGCTCGATAAAGCCGCCGTTTGCCATACTCATTGTCCTACCTCCGATGTATTGGTGGGTGCAGAGGCCAGGCGCTCTACCATCTGGTAAATGGCCTTTATCTGCGGTGCATTGCGAGAATAAAAATCCGGCGTGGTGCTACCCGGTGAAGAATAGCCCCAAAAATCCCAACAGCCCTGGGGATTGAACGGCGACAGCTGTGAAGGCTGCACCTGGGGGTAGAGCATGATGATGTCGTTGGCGTCGGCCATCTGGTTGTAACCAGTACCGTTGTAGTACTTGTCCCCTATCACCTTATCCCCCTGCAAGCAGCCATGGAGCACCACGTGCACTGGGCAGTGCTTGCCTTCACGGCAGGCCTTGGGGGCGTAGTAATAGGCGGTGTCGCTCATGCTGGTGTTGCTGCTGTTGATGAATTCCCGTTGGTCAAAGGGCACCGCTTTGGGCTCGGTGGCGGCCGGCCCTTTGCTGCCGGGGTAGATCTGCTCGATGATGCGGGTTGACTGCTCAAAGTCGCAGTCGTTGATAAAAGGCGGCGCCGTTACATTGCAGCTGGTGTCTTTGGGGGCATCGGTGACGATGGCGTGGCCGGCATTGACCGAGGTGTCATAGCGGATGGCATCTTCCGGCACCCCGGCAGCCTTGTAAAAGGCCACGGTCTGGTTAACCACCAGGGTGCTGACCACTTTGTCGCTCTTGCCGCTGAACACATAGAGCCGGTCGTTTTTGAGGTTGCCAAGGTCGGCTATTTCGCCCTTGCCGGCAAAGCCTTTGGCCAGGGTTAGCAGGTGCGCCGCAGGGGGCGCGGTGCTGGCGGTCAGCGGGTTCATGCAGGTGGTGGTGGCGTTTTGCAAAAAGGTGTTGCTGGGGTAGGACATGGCGCAAAGATAAGGGCCACCGGCAATGACCCCGGCCCCGACCATGATGTCGGAATAGGCCACGAAAAACTGCGAGGTCATAAAGGCGCCGGAAGACAGCCCGGACACCGAGGTTTTATCAAGCTCGGCGCCAAGGCCGGGCAGGGCAGGCGCGGCGGCTTGCGCGGCGCCAGTGAAGGTTAAAACAAGTGCACATAAAAGCCGTTTCATCTGGGTTCTCCTTCCCTGGATTGGGGCGGTTTAAGCCTAAACGCCCACGGGCTTTTGGGATGCGGGAACCCCTTCCCCTCAAAAAAAGCGCCCGCAAGGGGCGCTTTTTAAAGAGGGCGGGGCTCAGGCGGCAGCCGGTTCCTTCTTGGCGGCTGCTTTTACCGGCGCCTTGGCTGGGGCCATGGCGGTTTTGTCCAGGCAGTTTTTCTCAAACCAGCCTTTATAGGCGGTTTGCATCTCGCCAAGGGTGGCGAGCTGAGCGTTGATGCCGTCCTGGTATTGCTTGAAGGCGTCCAGGGTAGAGCTCAGATAAGTGGCCATCATGGTTTGGGGAGACTTGGGCTCTTTGGCCATATCGGCCAGTTTCTCGCCGTAGCTTTGGGTGGTTTTCAGCGACTGGGTGTAGTGCTCCCAGAGCTTGTTGACGGTGCTGGTGTGCAGCTCGGAAAGCTCGCTGTAGGCTGCCGGATCAACGCTTGGGGTCTTCATCAGGCTGTCCATGTCCGGTTGTTGCCACTTGGCCTGCTTGAGGGTGTCCATGAAGGTTTCTCCGGCCTGCATGGCGTCCTTGACAGGGGTATAAGCGCTGGACAGATCAATGGCCTTGCTCATGGAGTGGTTGTAAAAGTCCTTCCACTCGGCCAGAGCCTTGGCCAGATTGGGGTCGACAAAGTCTTCGACTTTAAAGGTCTTCATGGGGCTTCCTTAACTAAGTTGGGGGATGTTGGGGGTACCCGGGCGTATCGGCAGGAAAGGCGCTGGTATCCATATGAAAGCCACTTCCCTGAGAATGAAAAATACGCACCTACAAGCTATAGCCCATTTCTGGCAACAGGATGAAATTTAACCACCCAGTTTGTGATCAATTTTCATAAAGGTGGCAGGCCTCGCACTTTTAAAACCAAGCTATTGATGCGTATAGTGAAATTTCATTCAGCTTTGAAAGGCCGCACGGCGCCGCAAAGGCGCGGGCCAAGGCCCTGCCCACAAGGAGCAACGCCCATGGAACAGATCGGATTTGACGACTTTTTAAAAGTGGAGCTGCGGGTAGGGCAGGTCATCGCCGCCGAGGTGTTTAAAGAAGCCCGAAAGCCCGCCTATGTGCTGCAGGTGGATTTTGGCCCGGAGCTTGGTGTGCGAAAATCCTCGGCGCAAATTACCGACCACTACACGCCAGAAGAACTGGTGGGCCGCCAGGTGGTGGCGGTGGTCAATTTTCCGAGAAAGCAGATAGGCCCTTTGATGTCCGAGTGCCTGGTGACCGGCTTTCATGACCAAAACGGCGCCGTCGCCCTTTGCGTACCGGACAAACCCGTGCCCCTTGGCACCCGGCTGCTCTAAGCGCCGGTTCAGTAAAACGAGATGTCTATGTCACAGATGCATTTTTATCAGCCATCCCTGGGCCACGGCCTGGCCCACGACCCTTTTAACAGCATCATCGCGCCTCGGCCCATCGGCTGGATCTCCAGCCAAAGCGGCGATGGCGTGCTAAACCTCGCGCCCTACAGTTTTTTTAACGCCTTTAACTACGTGCCGCCCATCATCGGCTTTGCCAGCATCGGCGCTAAAGACAGCCTCAAGAACATCCAAGAGACCGGCGAGTTTTGCTGGAACCTTGTGACCAAGCCACTGGCAGAAAAAATGAACCAAACCTGCGCCGCCGTCGGCCCGGAGGTAGACGAATTTAAGCTAGCGGGGCTGACCCCCAAAGCCTCAAGCGTGGTTGCCGTGCCCCATGTGGCTGAGACCCCGGTGGCCTTTGAGTGCAAACTCAGCCAATGCATCCAGCTCACCACCGCTGCTGGCGCTGCCGTTAACAGCTGGCTGGTGCTGGGGGAAGTGGTAGGGGTGCATATCGACAAAAGCCTTTTAAAAGACGGCGTTTTTGACACCATTGCTGCCCAGCCAGCCCTTCGCGGCGGCGGCCCGGCCGATTACTTCACCATCAGCGAGGCGCTTAAATTCCAGATTTACCGCCCCGCTTAAGCCCGTCAGCCAAGGTACGAAGCCGGGCCAGGGCCTGGCGCCTTGGCCCGCTCCAGGGGTGGGCAAAGCTTAGCCGAAGGCAGTGGCGGTAAAGCCCTTGCTGGCTGGTGAACATAGGCCCTGGGGTGATCATGATGCCTTCTTGCCGGGCGCGCTGATAAAGCGCCAGGGTATCGAGCTCTGGCTCCAGGTTCAGCCAAAGGCACAAGCCGCCATCGGGCACCCTGTAGTGGCAATCGCCAAAGTGCTGGGCCAGCAAGTCGAGCAGTGCATTGCGCTGCACCCGCAGGCTTTGTTGCTCCCGGCGCAGATGGCGGTCGTAATCGCCACGGCGGATGAAATCGTCCAGGCCCTGCTCGATAAAGCGGTTACTGGCAAGGGAGGTTATCTGCTTTAACTGGGCCAGGCGTTTGGTAAAGGCGGGGCCTACCACATAGCCCAGGCGTAAATCCCGCGACAAACTCTTTGAAAACGAGCTGCACAGCAGAGTGTGCTCGGGGGCAAGCGCCAGCATCGGCGGCAAGGGTTCGCTGCTGAACGAAAGCTCGGCGTAGATGTGGTCTTCTATCAGGGTCAACCGGTGCTGCTTTGCCAAGGCCGCCAGTGCAAGACGTGCCTCAAGCGGCATAAGGGCGCCGGAGGGGGTGGCAAAACTGGGGGTTAACACCAGCGCCGTGATTGGCCACTGGGCCAGGGCCTTGGCGACATCGGCGGGGTTAAGGCCGGTAGTCGGATCGCAAGGTAGCTCCAGCACTTTCAGACCAAGCTCTTGCAGCAGCTGCAAGGTACCAAAATACCCTGGGCTTTCCACCGCCACCACATCCCCTGGCTGGGTACAGCTTTTCAGCGCCAGCAACAGGGCGTGTTGGCAACCGTGGGTTACCACAATGTCGGCGGCCTGCGAAGCGCAGCCTTGCTGGCGCAGCCTATGGGCCAGGGTCTCGCGAAGCTCAGGCAGACCGGCAGGGTCTTCATAATGCTGATGCTGCGCGCCCTTGGTATGGCGCATGGCCCGGCTGATTGCCCGGTGCAGTAGCTCAATGGCGGGGGGCTTGGCGTCAAAGCGGCTCTCGGCAGGCAGCAGATCGAAGGCGGCGCCTTTAAGCATCACATCATGCACCACATCATCAATGCTCAGCAGCCGTGGGGCGGCCTCAAGGCTTGAGGGGGTGGCGGTGGGCGCTTTGGCCGGACGCGGGGTCACAAAGTAACCGCGCCTTGGCTGCGCTTCCACCCAGCCCTGTGCTTCCAACTCGCCAAGTGCGTGTAGCACCGTTGCCCGGGACAGCTGCAAACGCTGCATGAGCTGCCGCACCGACGGCAGCATGTCTCCTGCCTGCCAACGGCCTTTTTGAATGTCGTCTAATAAGGCTCTGGTCAGGCGCTGGTAACGAAAGGCCACGGGCTTGGCTCCGGCTAAAAAGGGGCCCCAGTGTAATCTGTTCCTATAAAAATTAAAAAAACAGTGTCTGTTCTCAATTGGATGCGCGCCCTAGGCTAGCCCCGCTCGCCAAACCAAGGGGCATACCATGACAATCCAAACACTGCTTCGTTATTGCTACCGGCACGGAGGGGCTTTTTATGGGCTTCTTTGATGCTTTGCACCTGGCCCGGGTCCAGTTCGGGTTTACCGTGTCTTTTCACATTATCTTTCCGGCCATCACCATTGGCCTAGCGTCCTTCCTGGCTGTGCTAGAAGGCCTGTGGCTTTTGAAAAAAGAACAAGTTTACAAAGACTTGTATTTTTTCTGGTCCAAGATCTTTGCCGTTAACTTCGCCATGGGGGTGGTCTCTGGCATCGTGATGGCCTACCAATTCGGTACCAACTGGAGTTATTTCTCCACCTTTGCAGGCTCCGTGACCGGGCCGCTGCTCAGTTACGAAGTGCTGACCGCCTTTTTCCTTGAGGCCGGCTTTCTTGGCGTGCAGCTGTTCGGTTGGGGCCGGGTTAGCCCGCGCATGCACTATTTCGCCACCCTGATGGTGGCCTTGGGCACCTTGATCTCCGCCACCTGGATCCTCGCTTCCAACAGTTGGATGCAAACCCCTCAGGGCTTTGAGGTCGTAGATGGCAAGGTGATACCTGTTGACTGGTTTCGCATCATCTTCAACCCGTCCTTTTTCTATCGTCTACCGCACATGGTGTTGGCGGCCTACCTCAGCACCGCGCTGTTTGTGGCGGCTACGGCGGCCTGGCACCTGCTGAAGGGCAACGGCAATAGCGCGGTGAAAAAGATGCTGTCTATGGCGATGTGGATGCTGCTTGGCGCCATGCCGCTACAGCTATTGGTGGGGGATGCCCATGGCATTAATACCCTGGAGCACCAACCGGCCAAGCTCGCGGCAATTGAGGCGCACTGGCAGAACCGCCCCGGTGAGGCGGTGCCTTTGGTGCTGTTTGCCCTGCCAGACAACGACGACGAGACCAACCATTTCGCCCTTGAGGTGCCTCATCTTGGCAGCCTCATCCTTACCCATAGCTTCAGCGGCCAGATCCCGGCCCTCAAAGACTTCCCCAAGGAAGACCGGCCCAACGTGCCGGTGGTGTTCTGGACCTTCCGGGTAATGGTGCTGCTGGGCATGTTGATGCTGGCCTTAGCGTTTTGGGGGCTTTGGCTTAGAAGGAAAAATCGGCTCTACAGCCATGGCGGCTTCCTGCGCTTTGCGCTGCTGATGGGGCCAAGCGGGCTGGTTGCGCTTTTGGCGGGGTGGATGACCACCGAAATTGGCCGCCAACCTTGGGTGGTGTATGGCCTGATGCGCACCAAAGACGCGGTATCCAACCACGCTACCGCCGCCATGGCTGGCACCCTTATCACCATCATCGTGGTTTACCTGCTGGTGTTTGGCACTGGGGTGTATTACTTGCTGCGCCTGGCAGCTAAGGGCCCACAGCAGGCATTGCCCGTAAATCCCGATCCCAACCATAGCCCGGCCCGGCCGTTAAGCGCCGCAGAAGAAGGCTTGTACGACGAGGAGACACACTGATGGGTATCGACTTACCGGTGATCTGGGCGGTGATCATCGCCCTTGGGGTGATGCTTTACATCATCATGGATGGCTTCGATCTTGGCATTGGCATCCTTTTCCCTTTGATCAAAGACCGCCAGGAACGGGATTTAATGGTGAACACCATAGCCCCGGTGTGGGACGGCAACGAAACCTGGCTGGTGCTGGGCGGTGCAGGCCTGATGGCCGCCTTCCCTCTGGCCTATTCGGTGATCTTAAGCGCCCTTTACTTGCCGCTGCTGGCTATGTTGATTGGCCTGATTTGGCGTGGAGTTGCCTTTGAGTTCCGCTTTAAGTCCGACGAATCCCACCGGCCCTTTTGGGACAAAGCCTTCTTCAGCGGCTCGCTGTTGGCCACCTTCAGCCAGGGGGTGGTGCTGGGCAGTTTTGTGCAGGGCATCAAGGTGGTGGATAACGCATACGCCGGGGGCATTTTTGACTGGTTCAGCCCCTTTAGCCTCTTTTGCGGTTTTGGGCTGGTGGTAACTTATGCCTTGCTGGGCAGCACCTGGCTGGTGCTAAAGACCGAAGGGCGGCTTTATGCTCAAGTGTGCCGGCTTAGCCGCCAGTTGGTGTCCTTGCTGCTGATGTTCATGCTGGCGGTGAGCCTGTGGACACCGCTGCAATCACCGGCGGTCTTTGCCCGTTGGTTTAGCCTGCCGAACCTCTATTTCTTCCTGCCGGTACCGGTGCTAACCCTGCTTGCCTGCTGGGCATTGGTCAGGTCGGTGAGCGGCAAGCCCCACCTGGCGCCCTTTGTGCTGACGCTAATGCTGGTCTTTTTGGGGTACAGCGGCCTTATCATCAGTATTTGGCCACACGTTATTCCGCCCGGCATTACCCTTGAGCAGGCCTCTTCGCCGCCGCAAAGTCAGGGGTTTGCCCTGGTGGGGGGGCTGCTGATCTTGCCGGTTATCCTCGGCTATACGGCGTGGTCCTACTACGTATTCAGAGGCAAGGTCCGCCTCGGCGACGGTTACCACCACTAGCAAAAAGCCCCGCAATGCGGGGCTTTTTGCTTTTAGTAATCGAGGCCGAGCTGGGCTTTTATGCCAGCGTCAAAGGCGTGTTTGACCGGGCGGATTTCTGACACCGTATCGGCCATCTCCACCAGGCGGCGGTGGGCGCCGCGGCCGGTCACCACCACATGCTGCAGGGCAGGGCGGCCAGCGATGGCCTCCAGCACCTCGTCAACATTGAGGTAGTCATAGCTCAGCATGTAGGTAAGCTCGTCCAGTACAACGAGGTTAATAGCCGGGTCTGTAAGCCAGGCCTTGGCTTCATCCCACACCTTTTGGGCGGCAGCCATGTCCAGCTCGCGGCTCTGGGTTTCCCAGGTAAAGCCGGTGGCCATTACCGCGAAGGGTACGCCGTGGCTCTGTAACAGGTCGCGCTCGCCACAGGCCCAGCTACCTTTGATAAACTGCGCCACGGCCGCCGTTTGGCCATGGCCCACGGCCCGGCACACGGTGCCAAAAGCGGCGGTAGATTTGCCTTTGCCGTTGCCGGTTAATACCAGCAGGATGCCTTTTTCATCGGTGGCGGCCTCGATACGGGCGTCGACCTTTTCTTTGAGCCGCTGTTGGCGCGCTTGGTGGGACATTAGGGCTACCTGTTTTTTGCCAATTTGCGTATTATGGCCGTCCAAACGTATAAACGTCCAATGGTGTCCGATGTCCGAACAACTCCTTGCCGCTCTCAAAGACCGCATCCTCATTATCGACGGCGGCATGGGCACCATGATCCAGAACCGCCAGCTGGAGGAGAACGACTTTCGCGGCGACAGGTTCGCCGATTGGCCGAGCGATCTCAAGGGTAACAATGACTTATTGGTGCTCACCCAGCCCAAAGTCATTAAGGACATCCACCGCCAGTACCTGCTGGCGGGGGCCGACATCATCGAGACCAACAGCTTTAACGCCACCCCCATCGCCATGGCCGACTACGGCATGGAGGCGCTGTCCAAAGAGATAAACCTTGAAGCGGCTCGCCTGGCCCGCCAGGCCGCCGATGAAGTGGCGAGTGAAACCGGCATTCCCCGCTTCGTTGCCGGGGTATTGGGCCCCACCAACCGCACCTGCTCCATCAGCCCCGATGTCAACGACCCCGGCTTTCGCAACGTCAGCTTTGACCAGCTGGTCGCGGCCTACACCGAGTCTACTGAAGCGCTGATTGACGGCGGCGCCGACATCATACTGGTGGAAACCATCTTCGATACCTTGAACGCCAAGGCGGCGCTCTTTGCGGTAGACGCGCTTTTTGAGCAAAAGGGGATCAAGCTGCCGGTGATGATCTCCGGCACCATTACCGACGCCTCCGGCCGTACCCTTACCGGCCAGACCACCGAAGCCTTTTACAACTCCCTGCGCCACGTGCGGCCGCTGTCCATGGGCCTTAACTGCGCCCTGGGCCCCAAGGAGCTGGCGCCCTACATTGAAGAGTTGTCGCGCATTGCCGAGTGCTATGTGTCGGTGCACCCCAACGCCGGCCTGCCCAACGAATTTGGCGGCTACGACGAAACACCCGAGCAGATGGTCGAATTTATCGGCCAGTGGGCCGAGGACGGCTGGCTGAACCTGGTGGGGGGCTGCTGCGGCACCACCCCTGCCCATATCAAGGCCATGGCCGAAGCGGTCAAGGGCCTCAAGCCCCGGGCGCTGCCGGACATCCCGGTAGCCACTCGCCTGGCTGGCCTTGAGCCTTGCAACATCTTTGCAGATAGCCTCTTTGTGAACGTCGGTGAGCGCACCAACGTCACCGGCTCGGCGCGGTTCTTGAAACTCATCAAATCCGGCGATTATGAAACCGCCCTTGAGGTGGCGCGCCAGCAGGTGGAAGCAGGGGCACAAATTATCGACATCAACATGGACGAAGGCATGCTCGATGCCGAAGCGGCCATGGTGCGCTTTTTAAACCTGATTGCCTCGGAGCCCGACATCAGCCGGGTACCGATCATGATAGATTCGAGCAAGTGGCACGCCATCGAAGCGGGCCTTAAATGCATTCAAGGCAAAGGCATTGTTAACTCCATCTCCATGAAAGAAGGGGTGGAGAACTTTAAAGCCCAGGCCCGGCTTATTCGCCGCTACGGCGCCGCCATGGTGGTCATGGCCTTTGACGAAGACGGCCAGGCCGACACCTATGAGCGCAAGGTGGAAATTTGCACCCGCGCCTACCGCATCTTGGTAGACGAAGTGGATTTCCCTCCCGAAGACATCATCTTCGACCCCAACATCTTCGCCGTGGCCACCGGCATTGAAGAGCACAACGACTACGGCGTCGCCTTTATCGAGGCCTGCCGCACCATTCGCGACACGCTTCCTCATGCCCGTATCTCCGGCGGCGTCAGTAACGTCAGCTTCTCGTTCCGGGGCAACAACCCGGTGCGCGAAGCCATCCACGCCGTGTTCCTCTACCATGCCATCAAGGCGGGGCTGAGTATGGGGATCGTCAACGCCGGCCAGCTGGCCATTTATGACGATATCGACGACAAGCTCCGTGAAGCGGTGGAAGACGTAGTGATGAACCGCCGCGAGGATTCCACCGAGCGGCTGCTGGCCATTGCCGACGACTACCGGGGCGACGGCATCGAGAAAGAAGCCCAAACCCAGGCCTGGCGCGAACTGCCGGTCAATAAACGGCTGGAATACGCCCTGGTTAAAGGCATTACCGATTTTATCGACGAAGACACCGAACTGGCCCGCGCCGCTGCCACCCGCCCCTTGGATGTAATCGAAGGGCCGCTGATGGACGGCATGAACGTGGTGGGGGATTTATTCGGCGCCGGCAAGATGTTCCTGCCCCAGGTGGTGAAATCTGCGCGGGTCATGAAAAAGGCGGTGGCCTACCTCACCCCTTATATCGAGGCCGAGAAAGAAGAGGGCAAGTCTAACGGCCGGGTGGTGATGGCCACCGTCAAAGGCGACGTGCACGATATCGGCAAGAACATTGTTGGCGTGGTGCTGCAATGTAACGGCTTTGAGGTGATTGATCTGGGGGTGATGGTATCGGTCGAGAAGATCATCGAGGCCGCCAAAACCCACAACGCCGACGTGATTGGCATGTCGGGGCTCATTACCCCGTCGCTCGACGAGATGATCCACAACGTCAAAGCCTTTAAAAAGGCCGGGATCAGCCTGCCGGTGATCATCGGCGGCGCCACCACCTCGAAAATCCACACCGCCGTGAAAATAGCCCCCCACTACGAGCACGGCGCCCTGTACGTCGCGGACGCCTCGCGCACTGTGCCGGTGGTCAGCAAGCTCATCGGCGGCGGCCGCGACGCCCTGGTGGCCCAGGAGTACAAAGAGTACGACATCATGCGCGAAAAGCGCCTCAGCCAAGGCCGCCGCAAGGCCCTGGTGAGCTTGGCTGCCGCCCGCGACAACCGCGCCAGCACCGACTGGGCCAACTACCAGCCCTTTAAGCCCAACAAGCTGGGCATCCAGGTGTTTGACGACTACCCCCTTGAAGATTTGATTGAGCGCATCGACTGGACGCCGTTTTTCCGCTCTTGGGAGCTGCACGGCCGCTACCCGGACATCTTTAAAAACCCCACCGTCGGTGCCGAGGCCCAAGAGCTGTTCGACAACGCCCAGGCGATGCTTGAGAAAATCCTTTCCGAGAAATGGCTCACCGCCCGCGCCGTGATTGGCCTCTTCCCGGCCAACAGCGTCGATTTTGACGATATCGATATCGAAACCGATGAAGGCACGGTGCGCCTGCACCACCTTCGCCAGCAGATGGAGCGGGCCGGTAACCACAACTTTGCCCTGTCAGACTTCGTGGCCCCCAAAGGCACGGTGCAAGACTACATGGGCGGCTTTGCGGTAACCGCCGGTGTCGGCATCGACCCTTATGTAGAAGCGTTCGAAAAAGCCGGGGACGATTACTCGGCCATTATGCTCAAGGCCCTGGCCGACCGTTTGGCCGAAGCCTTTGCCGAGCGCATGCACGAACGGGTGCGTAAAGAGTTCTGGGGCTACGCCGCCGATGAGGCGCTGAATAACGAAGATCTTATCCGTGAGCGCTACAAAGGCATACGCCCAGCCCCCGGCTACCCCGCCTGCCCGGACCACACCGAGAAGGGCCTGCTGTGGGAGATCTTAAAACCTGACCAGCGTATCGGCCTTAACATCACCGAGAGCTTTGCCATGTTCCCCACCGCCGCCGTGTCCGGCTGGTACTTTGCCAACCCCGAGTCCCGCTACTTTGGCGTGTCGGATATCGACCGTGACCAAGTGCAAGATTACGCGCGGCGTAAGGGCTGGACTATCGAGCAGACGGAAAGGTGGTTGGCGCCGATTTTGGGGTACGATCCCGAATAAAGAAAAACCGCCTGATGGCGGTTTTTCTTTATTAAGCGTCAAAGGAATAGGTAAGCGTGTAGCTCAACCGCTAACACCCAAAGCGGCGCCAACACCAGCCAGAAACCGTTGAACATGGCGATGGCACAAATCACCACAATCACTGCGCCTGGGCCTTTTATCAGGGCTATCAACAGATCCGCCGACATGGTGGCTTTAGGGTCATTAAAGAAGGAACGGGCGTAAGCCATGATCCCGCAGTAGCCAATGCCAATCATGGCCACTCCAAATCCCCCAAGCAGTAACAACTCGACCACCGAATATCCTCCCTGAAATGCCCAATTGAGCCTGAGTATTGCCATTCTACCGGCGTCAGCTCCCAAGTCGAAGCCATCATCAGCCCAGGATCAGGCATACCTGTATCTTTTTGTCTTTTTTATGCCTCACGGTTTACCCGCAGCATCGATGTGGTTATGGTGGTTTAAGTTGCGTTTATGTCGATGTAAGCAAAGGGGTTTTGCAAAGGGCGGGGAAGCTCTTTGGGACAGCGATGATAGGGATATCAGCATTTGGGGGCTGTAACTCAGGGGCGGTAGCGTGGGTTTTGGTTTACTCCGCAATAGCTTGAAAACGCCTTTATTTGCCGGTTCGCGCACCGGCGGGCGCCCAACTTTTGTTTCGGCAAAAGTTGGCAAAACCATCGCCCACGTTCCGCGATATCTTTGCTTCTGGTCGTTCTCGGTTCACCGGTTCATACGCGTGTCCCGACGCGTACTCACCTGCTTCGACGTCCCTGTCTCAGCTGCCCCTTCACTCCCGCCAGCAAAGCGCTGCACTTAACGGGCAAAAGAGCTGGTGGCTTCGTTGGGGGCGTTTAGAAGGTGTGCCTTTACGTTTTCTGTTTTTATATACAGTGTATCTGGTGCAGATATCTGAACAGGGCTATTGTGACAACGCGCTAGGCTCGCTTTTACTGGAACGACCAGTAATAAGTTGCTAAAAAATAATATGATTTAACTCATCCGATGTGATGATAACGAGCGCATGTCTCGCATAAAAATGAGACCGCTCGGCTTCATCGAGTCAAAGAAACTGTATGAGTAGAGAATAAATAGGGATATCAGTTGGTTAGCATAACAAATAGCAACTGATCTGATGAGTGAAAGCGAGCGCGCTCGCTAATAAAACTGTTATGCCCTAAAGAGGTAATTTGTGAACCTAGATAGCCTAATTACAGTTGCAGGTTTGTTTGTTGCGGTTTATGCCATTATCCCTAGGGTAAGAAGGCTGGAAATTTCTCTTAGATTTGGAAGATTAGGTTGGCTAATACTATTTGTAGCGTTAGCATCGATCTTGTATTTGCAGTTCTATCAGACATTTCGTTCGCTTGGGCTTACGCCGGGGTATAACCTTTCCAGGTGGTCAATTACTACCTCTAATGCATCATTCATCATTCTTCTTCTGATGTCTCTAGGGTTATATGCCTACCTCAGAGTTAAGAAAATATCCAAATCAAATGTAGTTAAGTTTAGAGAATATGTCTTCGAGCTTTCCAGGGAGAAGAAATACTCAGAGTTATTTTCTTTAATTGAAGGAAACATTGCTCAGTTAGCTCGCATATATAATGGGCATTATCCCTTATCAAGACTTCAGGATTACCTTAAAAGTCAATCAGCAGAGTATCCAGATCTTCAAGCTTTGCTTGCTGAGACAGAGGGTACACAAAAACAAGCCAAACCAACTCTCCGCGATAAATTGGCTAAATTATTTCGGAAAATAATCGGATCTCTTGCTGATCTTCTGCCGTCCTACAACCGAGAAAAGGAGGTTGCCAAAGAAATAGTTCATGAGGTTTTAATAAATAGAAACACCGTAGAAGCAATTTCGAGAATCAGGCCGTATTTCGCATTGCAAATGCTTTCATCAGATTTTTATGAGAATAATGAGTTTGTAGATACCTATCTAAGGTGCTTGGCGGAAGATACAAAGAGCGTCCTTTATCATGAAATACGAAACAATCAAAATTTAGCTTATAGAGATAGCTATGCGCTACCGAAAAGAAATAGGCTCATTCATTATTTTTTCGCAGATTGTAAAGTTGCTGAAAAGTTTGGTGTATATAAACCTTTTGGTGAATTTGTTATAGCTCATTTGGATGCTCTATACAGTCGCTCGGCGCCTGATCCATATAACGAGCCAATGGGTGATTTTCATGAAAATGGGCAATGGGATTCAGAGCTGCTCGTTGGGATTAGATTCTTCGATATCATGATTACTAGTGCTTTATATCAAAATATACAGTGGCACATGTGGCTTTATTATTTCCCACATTTTGTTGAGCGCATATTAAGAAACCTGTCCCCTAACGAAAAACTTGTCGACCCTTGTGCAGAATGGCCAACTAAGTATCATTACGCACTCTATGAAATAACGTCATGCTTGTGTAAGTGGGTTGAATCCGTCGATCATATTCCGTTAGAACAAGACAATGTGGTATTAGAGTCAACATCGGCAAGCCATGAAAATGGAAACATACCCAAAAGTAGCATGTTAGCGCTAGGTCAAATTGTGAAACAAATATTAGTGAGTGATGTGGTTGCTGACAGGTTTAAAAAATACATAACAGATATGGTGTACCGGAGATATTTTGAGCTGAGAAAAGTGGATGCGACTAAATCTTATGCAGATACATTAATAAATTGCATTCGATGTGGAGGTTTTAGTATGGGAAAAACCTCTCCTGATTACACTCAATATCTTCTTGATGCATTTGACGATTTTGATCGCATCCCGTATGAACTTGATCTTTCTGATGAACTACGGCAAATACTGCAAGACGATGCCAGTGCTGCTATGGCATAACAAGGTGCTGCTGTCGGACAATTTTTCCGCTGCGCTCCAAAATTGCCGCAGAGCACGGCGTTATGTAACTAAATCAATTTAAGTGCTTGAATTTCAAACAGGTATCCCCATCTAAGAATTATGTATTCATAGTATGAGGGATTATATGTTTTTCAGTAACATACAGGCATTTGAGCAACGAATGTGGCAGCAGGGCGTAGAGGTCGCATTCTTTACCGTCCAGTATCACAACTGTGCAATAGAGGTGGCGTACTCTAAGGCACAAAAGAAATTTTTGTTTGCGTTTGTGGACCATAATTTGGGTTTTACTTGCTCGTTAAAGGGGGCTTACGCAAATGGGTACATAAACCACTACGAAGCAGTTGAACAGTTAGCTGCATGCCGAAATCATGGAACTTTTGATCCTATTCATTTTTATGAGTTCCTTAATGCTCAGTTGCCACGCGTAGCCTTTGGGGAACTAACTACCAGAGAATATGTAGGTGTAGTTGGTAAAGCTGTCTCTAATTTTGAAGATAGAATTTACTTCAATCATTGGCGTAGGGCTTCTATTTCGGATAAGCAAGAGAAAAAAGCTCTTGAGTTAATGGGGTATGAGGTAGTTAAATTCTGTAAAGATAACGGGCTTACTCCAGTATTTTATCCATATCCTACAGAACGAACGCTTAAGGCATTTGGTGACTTTGGTAGGGACTATGATGCTCATGGTTTAAGTCAAAAATAACCGTTACATAACAAGTCGAATCAATTGACAAAATACATGTCACGAATTTTTCTTCGTAAAATATAGTGCCAAGTATTTTGCAACTGTTCTTAGCGTTATAAATACACAACGGATAAAACGTGGATCATTTAAAAAAAGAATCAATAGACTGGGCGATTACCCATATTCGCCGATTTGGAGATACGGATATTTTTCCTATCCCTTTTGAATACGAAGCCGTTAAACATTCTTGGGAAAATTTGAAGAAGGCAATATCTGAGATAAATATAGAAGAATATGAAGGACGGCCGTTCAAAAGAATGCTGGTTCCGAAACAAAACGGCGGCTATAGAGTAGCAATACAGCTCGATCCAATAGATACAATTATTTATACAGCTTTAGCATATGAGGCTGCGGTACTTGTGGAAGAATCCAGGGTCCCCCTAGATCAAAAAATTGCTTGCTCATATAGAGTGCAACTTGGAGCAAAAGGAGAGTTGTTTCGGAGCAATAATGGATGGGATGATTTTCATGAGAAATCACAAGAATTAGCTAAAAGTGGAAATTTTGAACTAGTAGTGACTGCGGATATTGCTGATTTTTTTAATCAAATAGGCCATCACAGGGTTAGAAACTCACTTGAACATGCTGGAGTTGACCCCGAAAGAGCCAAGAACATAGAAAATCTACTGATGAACTTCACCCGAGGTCAGTCTCAGGGCATACCAATAGGGCCTAGCGGTTCTGTTATATTTTCTGAGGCTTGCTTGAGTGATGTTGATAACTTTCTATTAAGAAAAGGTTACGTTCACACTCGATATGTAGATGATTTCCGAATTTTCTGTAGAGACGCTGAGCAAGCTCATAAAGCACTTCATGATCTAACCGAGTATCTTTACACCGCACACAGGCTATCACTTCAGGCGCACAAAACGAAATTCTTCGACGTGGATGATTTTATTGACGAAGAGCTTATAGACCCTGAAGAGTTGGAAAATAAATCTCAAGAGGAAAAACTTGAGGCTCTACAAGAGTTCTTCAATCAATACCAAGATCAAGATGAAGATGATGGTCCAGACATTAACGCGGTAATTAGAGATAATTTAGTCGAGCTTTTTGATGCTTGCCTTAATCAAACACCTATACATCTTGGCACAGCAAAGTATCTTCTTCGGCGAGCTACGACATTAAGAACCGGACTTCTTCGAGAGATCGTTCTAAATAATATCAATAAGTTAGCTCCCACAATGCGCGAAGTTGCTTACTATATAATGGCAACAACATCAGGCGGGTACGCAAAAGAAGTAGCTGATAAATTTCTCATTGGATGCGCCGAAACAGATTACGAATTTTTGCAATATGTTCAATCATGGATTCTTGAGCTGTTATTGGTAAAGATGGCCACTCCGATGGAAGCAAAAATTGCTGAACTATGTGAAAAATATCGGATGTCTCTTGGCCAAAGACCTTATGCATTGCTAGCTCGAGAAAAGGGTTATAACGATTGGGTAAGAGAGCAGAAAGAAACTTGGCTGAATAATTCCCCTTGGGATCGTCGCGCTATAATTTGGTCCGCAAAAGCTCTATCTAAAGACGAGATGAATTTTTGGCTTAAAAGAGTACAAAACGCTGGTGATATATTAGATAAGGCAATTGCTGAGTCAGTGCTTAATACAGAGAACTCATAGAATTCTTCTAACAAAAAAATAAAGTACATATATGGACGCCCCGTATTTTGCAGTTGTAACAATAAAAGGGAACATCCATCTTCTGAGTAACTAAAAGACGTATTTCTTGAATGCATCGGATCCAGCAAGCCGGGCATGTCTTTAATTGGCTTTAACATAAATGTGAAAAAGGACACCCATCTTCAGTTTTTCAAAATTTCAGTGAATTAGGGTGTGAAAGGGCGTTCAGTGTGGCAGCAGGCAGTGCACTCCAAGCCAGTAGCGCACTGCGCAGGGCTGGATGAAGGGGAGGGAGTGGTACGCTATAAATGCCGAGTGCAATGACCCTGTTTGTCCTGGGAGTGTAGGATGGTGATTTGGGTTCTCAAGATAATTGCGTTTGTTTTGGTCGTGTTGTTTGTTTTTTCTGCTTTGCATGCAATCCATTTTATTAATTCTGGCATGCTTAGGGTCAAGGATGAATATAAAACCTTAGTTAGAGCAGTTCCATTTTTCTTTCTTGTAAAAAGAATATATAAAGAAGATGGTTTGTTATTTAGACGGCAAGGGATTAGATGGTTGCTTATCTCTGTTGCTGCACTTTTAGCTGTTTTTTGTGTTTTCTATTTTTCCTATTATTTTGGGTTTTATCATCAGACATAATTTTTTCTTCTGCATTATTACTCATTTGGTGAGTTGAGAAATCTAAAGAGGGCATATATGTCCTTTTTTACTTTTCGCCGCTGCATTGTGGCAATGCCAGTTAGATGAGGTAAACCATGAAGAGAAAGCAACTGGCCATTGCCCTTGTGCTGGTTGGCATTGCTTCGGCAGGCGCCTTTATGGCGCCGTTCAAGCAGTTGGAACTCTACGGCCTTTATGGCGTATATGAGCAAGGCTCTGGGTTGGACGACGATGCCTTGGCCTTTGTGGATGCTCATAAGGCCCGTTACCGCGATACCTACCTTCACCTGCTTAACGGTGCCCAGCCTGGTTCCATTGCTGAAAAAGTGGCGTTTGTTTTTGCCGATGTCTTTAAAGGCGATGCTGAGATAGCCCAGACATAAAATATCTGGCGTCTTCCGCTGCCAGCAAAGACAGCCGCTGCCATTGGGCCGATGAAGAGAGCAATAGGTTTGAGCTGGAAAGAATCCAAATTTCTGAGCGAGCCCAAGAAAATGCCAACAAGATGTTGGGCATAACAACTGCTGATCGCCCCTCTAAAAATACCTTTGCCGCATATCGGGTGGTGGATAAAGGCTCTACCTGCCAATAAATTAAAAATACGAGTGTCATTTTTTATTTTTATCTTTTTATATCGGTTGCATCAACACCTCCGGAATTTATGCGTGCAGCACGCTGCATTAGAGATTACTTTAAACGTAAATCATCATTGAAATTTAAAGAATGAATATAAAAGTTCTTATCCTTTTTCTAATGTTTTTTGTACAAGGATGTGCATATGTAGTGGTAGATAGTTCTTACTATCCTAAAGCAACTGAGAATGTTTTAGATGATAGTAAAGTTTATAACCCTAACGATGTATCCAATGTTATTTCATTTGATGGATACGATTTTTATATCTCCACCGATGATTATGAAACAGTATATAGAGGATTTCAGATCTTAGGATTTGAAGTTCAAAGAGATGATGACTATAAATATAAAAGTAAACAGTTGCGAATTTATCTTGGAGTTAAAAGTGAGAAAAAAGTAGCTTATTTAAGTGACTTTTCAATTGTAAACTCTCAAACGGGAGAGGTAACAACTCCATCTAAGTTGTGGAAAGTTAGTGATGGGGACGGTTGTTATCTCGAAAAAGATGTAGGTAAGCATGAAAATAGTCTCCATGGAGAGATTAAAGTTATAAGAAAAGATGTTGGGTTTTCATGTTTTAATATGTTATATGATTTAAATGATTATTTATCAAAATATCACTATTTGATTTTGAAAACAGGAGAGGGAAAGGAATTTCATATATTCTTCTCTCGGAAAAATGTGATTTGGAAACAGACCCATTAAATGGTCACAATCTACAAAGGAAACCATCTTCAGCCTCTAGGAGGTCTAGTAAGTCTATGAAAAATAAAGAAAAGCACACCCATCTTCTAAGTTATATATTTTTGTAAATTTCTCAGTGTTAGGTTTGCGTAATTAAACGGTTTAGAGATGGGACTCCCATTTTATTCGTTGCCTGATAAAAGCAAAGGATGCCTTTTTTAATCTTGCCATGTCTCTCGCTATGGATAATAATTTTATAGATTTTAAGTCTAAATAATAATGATGTTGAAGAAAGTGAATATTGGTTTAAAAATAGATAAGTACGAAAATCAGAAAGCACATTGGCCAATTGAAGGTCAACATATTCTAGCTCAATATAACGATGAATATGTGGTGGTTTATCAGGCCTATCGGCCTGCTATTGGTCTTTTTGCCGCTGAGAATCAGTACTTCGGTGGCGAATTCAGTTACACAAGGATGAGCTGGATAAAAACGAATTTTCTATGGATGATGTATCGCTCTGGTTGGGGTACTAAAGAAGGGCAAGAAGTCACCTTAGCAATCAAGCTTAAGGCTAGTTATTTCAGAGCGATTCTTGAAAATGCTGTGGAGTCACGGTTTCAGCCCGATAAATTTGCAGATATGGCGACATGGAAGCAACACATGCAGTCTTCTGATGTAAGGTTGCAATGGGACCCGGATCATTCACCTAATGGTGATAAGGAAGTGCGAAGGGCTGTTCAATTGGGTCTAAGGGGGGAATTTCTTACTCCTTTTAAAGGTGATGGTATATTGGAGATTGAAGACATAAGTCAGTTTGTCTCAGAGCAGAGAGAACTCGTACTTTCTGGAGATTATGGTAATCTTTATACTCCCCTTGAGTCAGTCTATGTACCCGATAGTGAAAAAGCTATTTTCAATATTGGTCTTACCGTTTAAGTAATAGAAAATAAAGGATATCCATCTTCTGAGTGACCTAAAGAATTACTATTAAAAGTTTCTGCCCTCGAATTTTCTTCTTTTTCTCCAGTCCTGTTCTGATATTAATATCCCACTTTTGATATTTTCAGTGGGGCTCTATTACGATCTGCGATCGCGGCGCCAGGCACCTGGCGTTACGCCTACCCAATATTTGAACACTCTTGTAAAGTGGCTTTGGTCAGCGAAGCCGCAATGAAATGCAATTTGGACAAGTGATAGATTGGTTTTAAGAAGCAAGCCTTTGGCGGTTTCTATTTTGTACCACCTTAACCACCTGTGCGGAGGCATTCCCGTTGCTTCTTTAAAGCCACGAACAAACTGGCTCATTGTGAGATCGCAAGCCTCGGCTACGGCTTCAAGAGAAAGGTCTCTCTGTAGACAACCAGCGAGTACTTCTTTTGCCCGTTCTTGTTGTGAAAGAGAAAGCCTGTGTCGTGTGGTGGGGGCTGCTACAGGCATACCACCATAGGTATGAGCAAGATGTGCACCTAGGGCATAGGCGATGTTGTCAACGAAGAACGCACTGGTGTGCTGAGGGTTTTCAATGAACGGGATCATAGCTCGCGCTAAATGCGCCATTACCGGATCTTGAACACCCCGGCCAGACAAAACGGATAGTTCATCAATGCGCCTTACGCCAATATCGTCCGCAATCTGATGTAGAAGCTTTTGTGGTACGTAAAACTGGACACAGTCGAAGGGGCTCTGCAAGAAAGCAAGGGTATCGTTCCTCAAGTCATAAAAACTGGCTTCATTCTCCCTAAAGCCCGGTTGAGGAACGGATCTCCCATTGAGCCAAAGCTCACCAGAGGGAAAATCTTTGAGCTGAAGCGCTATCACGTGAGCATCTTCGGTGGGTATCGGCGTTGTGAGGCCATGGCCTTCAGTTGCGCAGGTTAGCCGCGTAGCAGAGAAACGTGTGTCCTTTTTCAGGGTTTTCACGACTGTGGGAGCATCTTCGATGCGAAAATGCTCTCTCACCCGGTCACCATAGTCAGAAATCTTCGACATGGTCGAACACCACTCATCCCTACCAAAGCGCTTAATGGGCCATTATGCCCACCACTGTTGAGGTGCGCAATTTACCAAGTCACCCACCTTTCTTGTCATCGCCCAGGCGCTGGCGTTCTCGTTATCGCAGCTCCGGCCCTGCCGGGCTAACTGCGTGTAACGTTCAATGAGCAACTTCTAACGTTCAATACAGTGCCAAACGCTCCCTTCTAACATGGCGTGCTAATGGCTCGTTTCTCCTTGTGGGAGATGAGTGAGAGTAGCCCAAGCAAACGAAGGGACGAGGTCATGAGAAAGGTAGCGATCGTGCTCTATCCCGATGTTCTGATGCTGAATGTGGCAGGGCTTCTGGACGTCTTTACCGTCGCTAACCGCTACTTGCCTAAAGATGAAGCGTACAAGGTCTACACTGTCGCTGCGGATAAGGAGCCTTTCCATGCCTCTAATGGGGTCAAGATGGTGGCAGACTTCAGTGTCGATGATGCCTCTCAGAACTTCGATTTAATCCTGATCCCAGGGGGGCCGGGCGCAGATCCTCAAACTCACCCCGAGCTTGTCTCCTGGATAAAGAACAAATTGGCAGCAACCAATAGGTGTGTGTCGGTCTGTGGCGGCGCCTTTATCCTTGCTGCAACCGGGCTGCTGGAACAACGCCGCGTCGCCATTCACTGGAATGATGTCGATAAATTTAGCCGGCGATTTCCCGAGGTGATTATCGAGCGAAATAAAATAATTGTTCGCGATGGTAATATTTTATCCTGCGCAGGCGCCGCAGCTGGTATAGACCTTGCCTTGTCTCTTGTTGCTGAAGACCATGGAAAACCGCTAGCAATTGATATAGCGACGGCTGTACTCGCTGTTACGCAATATAAAGGCCAACAGGTACAGTTTGGGCCTGTATTGGCTGAGGTGTCAGACTCTGAAACGCCCATCAGCAAAGTTCAGTGCTACATAATAGAAAACATATCTGAGCCGCATAATATTGAAGAGCTGGCCGATATCGCCAATATGAGTGTGAGAAACTTCACTAGACAATTTAAAAATGAGACCGGTTTTTCACCAATAGAGTACGTGCAGCAATGCCGATTTGATAGAGCGCGGCAGCTTTTAGAGTCTACTAAGCTACCGCTCAAGACGGTTGCATTTCACTGTGGGCTGTCTGGAGCACGGCAACTTAGAAATCTCTTTATCAAGTACTTTGAAAGATGCCCATCAGCATATAGAGAGCAATTCGAATAGTGATAAATAGCGATAAAAGTGAGTAATAGAAAAAACCTATCTTCTGATCCCTTTCAGGCTTCAGATTTTATTAAACTTTCTCAACACGTTGATGAATTGAAAAAGCTCCTCTTCATTCAATCCCTCTAGTCGTGAAAAGAATGCATCCGATTTAACCATGCTTGCAGCCTGAACCCTCTCGTGACCGCTGCTGGTGAGGCTGTAGACAATGCCTCGCCCGTCGTCGGGATCTGCCGTCGCTTGCGCCAGAGCATTGTTGGCACAGTGCCAGCTGTGGGATAAAACGAGCGAAGTTCTCTCGCGCTTCTACTGATACGGTGTCTGCTCAACAAGCTATTTGGCGCCGATGCGAAAGGGCATCGTCTCGGTCGCAGAGTGTCTGATTGCAGCGCTGGGCGCTCTGGCTGGCTGACGCTGATGCTGCCGCTGCGCCAAAAAGAAGGGGGACCGTTTGTGTTCATGCGGGGCTATGTTGCAAAGCGCGGTATGGCATGATGCTGATCTCGCGTGGCTAATCGCAAGCTTGTCAACGAGCTACGCTTACCCTTTCGCCCGGTTACTTCCCTGTAAGCAAGGAGCGCATCATGTCCCAAAGCACCACGGTCAACCCGATGATCACCGACGCTGTTACCCAAGCCAATACCAAGGTCGTGGCCGAATCGCCAGCTATGGCCATGGCCACGATCTACCAAACAGTGGCCCATGCCACCGGCCTGGCCCTTGAAAATGCCGTTAACGCGCAGAACCAGCAAAATATCGTTGCCCAGGCCGCGACGACCCAAGGGGTGATGCAAATTTACTCTCTGGACACGGCGGCGAATCCCCAAGGGGTTTTAGATGCGTTAAATGGTGGCAGTGCCAAGGTCCAGGCGGCAAGCTTTGGGGGCATAAACTCGCAGATAACCGATGCTGTGAACCAAACCCTTCACGCTGTGCTGGGGAGCGCCGGGGATTTTTCCTATGCGGTGCGAAGCGCCAGTGAGGCGATGCAAGCCACCTTGAATGAGATGAGTGCCGTCAATTACCAAGGCGCGCTGCATACGCTGCAGCTGGCTGCCACCGCCACTTGCCTGCGCTTGATGCTGGCAGACCCTACTCAGGCCGAGGCCTATGGCGAGGTGCTAAATACCATTCGCCGTCTTGGCCAACCGCAGGTTTAAAAGAAAATGGCGTAAATCAGCCCGGCGTACAGTGCGTATTGCAGCAGGTAGTAAAGGGGTTTGTTGAAGGCTTTGATCCGCTTACCCAGCAAGCGCACCTTGTAGATCCCGGCAAAGAGCCGGTTAAGCAGGCCGACTTTGTCGCCCTCCACGTTCTTGGTGGCGGAGGCGGCCATCACCAGGCTCGAAAAGGCGCGGTTAAGCCAGCGTATCGGCGCCCAGGTCAGGGGGCGCTCAATGTCTAAAAACAGCACGATGCGGTTTTGCGCCGATGTGTTTTGGGCGTGGTGAATATAGGTTTCGTCAAACATCACCGCCTCACCGTTACGCCAGCTATAACGCTCGCCATCTACTTCGATAAAGCAGTCGTTTGACTCGGGCACATCCAGCCCCAGGTGGTAGCGCAGCGAGCCGGCGTAAGGGTCGCGGTGGCGCACCAGCTTGGCGCCGGGTGGCAGCATGGCAAACATGGCGCCTTTTACCGAGGGCAGGGTGCGCAGCAGCGCCAGGGTTTGTGGGCAGCTTTGCCGGGCAGAGTGCAGATCGGCCCCGTACCATTTGAGGTAATAGCGCTTCCAGCCGGTTTTAAAAAAGGAGTTAAAGCCGATATCGTCTAGCTCTGCCGAGGCTTTGATGCCCGCTTGCGCGTCAAGGGCCAGGGCCTCGTCACGAATGCTTTGCCAGTGCTTGGAAAGTACCGCCAGTTCAGGAAACTGCTGAGGGTTGATGTAAGGGCGGTTATCGATGCGGGAAAAAAGATAAAACAGGCAGTTTATCGGCGCCAACAGGTTGGCATGGTCGGTAAACTTGCGGCGCAGCTTGGCGTGCTGCACCTGGCCGCGATGCTGGACATAAAACCCACAGGCAATAAAAACCAGCAGTACGTAAAAACCCATCCGTTTTCTCCAGCGCCACGCTCCTAACAGCTAGTTAATCGTGCTTGCCGGCATTGAGCAACTACCTGTTGGGAAACTCAGTCTCGCCTTGGGGTTATCCCCAGTTCACTTGCGAAAATTTCTCCACCAAAAAGGCCACCAGGCTTTTTACCCGGGCGGGCAGCAATTTTCGGCTCGGATACACCACATAAATGCCAAGGGTAGGGGCCTTGTACTGAGGCAAAAGCTCCACCAGACGCCCGGCTTTAAGGTCGCTGCCTACCATAAAATCGGGCTGCAACACGATGCCGCCCCCGGCCAGGGCGATGGCGCGGCAGGTGTCGCCGTTGTTGGTATAAACCCGGCTTTGGGTGCGCACCGTTACCGGACCTTGCGGCCCCTCAAAGCGCCAATCGTCCCCCTCAGACCAATGGCTATAAGCGAGCACCGGGTGCTGACTCAGCGCCTCAATAGCCGCCGGCGCGCCATGGCGCTCAACATAGCTAGGTGCGGCGCAAAGGCGCATACGGGTGCTGGCAAGGCGCCGGCTCACCAGGCTTGAGCTGGGTAACCGGCCAATGCGCACCGCCAAGTCAAAACCTTCTTCCACCAGATCCACCACCCGGTCGGCAAGGCTGATGTCCAGCTCCACCTTGGGGGCAAGGGCCAAAAATTCCCCCCAGAGCGGCGCCAAGTGGCAGATGCCAAAACTCACCGGCACATTCACCCGCACCCGGCCTTGGGGTGCCAGGGTGTCGCTGCTGACCATGGCCTCCACTTCCCCGATGTCTGCCAGTACCGCTTTAGCGCCGGGGTAGAAGCGCTTGCCCGCCTCGGTAAGGGATAAACGCCGGGTGGTGCGGTGCAACAGCCTTGCTCCTAGGCGCTGCTCCAGGGCATCAACATGGCGAGACACCGCCGCTTTTGACATGCGCAAGGCCTCGCTGGCCGCCACAAAGCTACCGGCATCCACCACCGCCACGAACACTCGCATTTCAAGGTCCCGGTTCATTTTATTGTCTCACTAGGTGGGATAGTTAATCTGGGTGTTAGCGGTTTATCACGAGTTTTGGCGGTAACACAATGGGCCATCAGCAGAACGGAGGGGATCATGGCTCCTGCACTTTTTGTTTCTCACGGCGCGCCCAGCTTTGCGTTGGAGCCGGGCCTGGCGGGCCCGGCCTTACAAGCTCTGGGCGTCAACCTTAAACCCAAGGCGGTGGTGATTGTCTCGCCCCATTGGATGACCCGTGGCGGCGTTGCCGTTACCACCGGCACTCACCTTGAGACCATCCACGATTTTGGCGGCTTTGCCCCGGCACTGTACCAACTGGCGTATCCGGCCAAAGGCGACCCAGTTCTTGCCAGCGAAGTAATGGCGCTTCTTGAAAAGGCTGGCTGGCCGGTAGTTGCAGACCCTCACCGCGGCCTGGACCACGGCGCTTGGGTGCCCTTGCTGCACCTTTACCCCAAAGCCGATGTGCCGGTGGTGGCGGTGTCCATGCCGTACCCCATGGACGCCAAAGCGGCCCTCGCGCTTGGCCAGGCCTTGGCGCCCCTTCGCGCTCAAAACGTCTTGGTGCTGGGCTCGGGTAGCCTTACCCATAACCTTTATGAGTTTCGCCAGCACAGTCTGGAAGACGAAGCCTATGTGGCACGTTTTGCCGCTTGGGTGCGTGAAAAGCTCGCCACCGGTGACGATGCCGCCTTGGTCGATGTATACAACCAAAGCCCGGATGCCCGCCGCGCCCACCCCACCAACGACCATTACCTGCCGCTGCTGGTGGCTCTTGGCGCCCGCCGCCAGGGCGATGCCTTTGGCGTGCTGGAAGGCGGTATTACCCATGGCGTGCTGGCCATGGACAGCTTTTTGTTTGGAGAGGCTCAATGAATCAGCGTCAGTTAACAGCCTTGAGCCAAGATGCGGCCTCCGGCCTTTATTACCAAAAGCGCCAGGCCACCGGCCAATGCCGTGGCCAACTGGTGCTGCTGCACGGGGTAGGGGGCAATGAAAGTAACCTGCGCGCCTTGGCCGAATTTTTGCCGCCCGACTGGGCGCTGTGGTTTGTGCGCGGCCCTCTGACCCTGGGCCTGGGCCAATTTGCCTGGTTTCAGGTGAGTTTCACCGCCGCTGGCCCCAACCCGAACCTCGGCCAAGCCGAAGCCAGCCGCCAAAAGCTGCTGGCCTTTATAAAAAGCGCGCTTGATACCACGGCGCCCCGGGTGGTGGCCGGTTTTAGCCAAGGCGGTATCATGAGCGCCAGCGTTGCCCTTACCGAGCCAGAGTCTGTTACCGGCTTTGGCATGTTAAGTGGCCGCATCCTGCCGGAGCTGGCGCCGCAGCTGGCGAGCGCTGGGCGCCTGGCGGTCCTTGAAGGCTTTGTGGCCCACGGCCGCTATGACAATAAATTGCCCATCGACTGGGCCGAGAAAGCCACCACCTGGCTAACTGCACTCGGGGTGCGCCACCAGCTAAAACGCTACGACATGGACCATCAGCTAAGCGCCGAGGAGTGCCGCGATTTTAGCCGCTGGCTGGGGCAATTGAGCGCTAAGTAACGGGCACAAAAAAGGAGGCATCAGCCTCCTTTTTTATCCCTTCGTGGCGCCCGCTTAGAAGCGGTAGCCCACCGAGAGGCTCACCGTTCTTGGGTCGCCGTAGTAACCCACTATGGTGTCCTCGCCGCCAAGGCCGGGGCCTGTCACATTGCCTTGGGCATCGCGGGGGGCGGCAAAGTTGTAGCCCGCCAGGCGGTATTCTTTATCCCCCAAATTGCGGCCGGTGAGCTGCACTTCCCAGTTGCCCTTGTACCAGGCGACAGAGGCGTTCCACAGGGTGACCGAGCCGGCATCGAGCATGGACGGGGTTTCAAAAATCTGGGTTTTGTCGCGGTAATTCACGCCGCCGGAGATCACCATATCGCCGCCAAAGGCCTCCAGGTTGTATTGGGCCAGCAGGCTGCCGGTCCATTTGGGGGTATTGGCAAAGCTCCACAGATCTGACACGTCCACCACTTGCCCGGCATTGGGGTCAAAGTAGTCAACCCGCTTGAATTTAGGATCCACGTAGCCGAGGTTGGCGGTAAATTGCAGGGCCTCGGTGGCAGCCAGGGTCGCCTCCAGCTCCATGCCTTTGATTTCTGACTTACCGGCGTTTAGCACTTGGGAGGCCACGTCGGTGTTGTTGTTCACCGCCCGCTGCACCGTGATTTGCATATCGTCGTAGTTGGAATAGAAGGCGGCGATATTGGTGCGCAGGCGATGGTTAAACCACTCGGCCTTGGCGCCAACCTCGTAGGTGTCGACGATTTCCGGGCTGTAGGGCTTGTCAGCGTCGGGGTTGACCGCTTTATTGGCCCGCATGTCAAAGCCGCCGGACTTAAAGCCGTTGGTGTAGGAGCCGTAGACCATCAGATCTTGGGTCAGCTGATACTCCAGGCCCACCCTGGGTGAGAAGCGGCTAAAGGTGGCGCTGTCGGCAAAATCCGATTGCACCGCAAAGGGCGGGGTGGCCGGATCGTGCGGGTAGCGAATGCCAAGGTAGACATAGCGGTACACGTCGGCGTCTTTTTTGTCGCGGGTGTAGCGGCCGCCAAGGGTCATGGACAAATCCTTGGTGAGCGGGAAGGAGCCCTGGGCGTAGGCCGCGTAGCTCTTGGTGTCAACGCAGCCGCCGTTCTCAACCGTTACCCCTTGCAGGCCAAGCACCGTCTCAAACACGCCACAGGCCTGGCCGTCCAGGTAGTAAACCCCGCCTACCGCCTTCCAGCCGCCGTTATCAAAATTGAGCTGGAATTCCTGGGTGAACTGGCGGTCGTCGTAGAGCGCCGGAATATCCAAAGACGGCTGGGCGGTGGAGTCAAAATCGATATTGGTGTCGGTGTCGCCATCGCGGTGGGCGGTGATGGATTTAAAGGTCCAGTCGTTGTTGATGTTGTAGGTGATGGTGAGCGCCTCGCCGCCGGTTTCCACGCTGTTTTTGGTGGGCATGGAGGTGTCGGAGTCATAAACGCTGCCGTAGGGCTGCTGGCCGGTTACCAGGGAGGGGGTCAAGCGGTAACCGCCCTTGGCGTTGGAGTCGTCCCAGGTGCGGTCGGCCATGAAGTTAACACTGAGGTTGTCGCTCGGGTACCAGGCAAAAGACACCCGGCCGGCCTGGATGTCTTTGTCGTAGTTGTCGGCGCCGGTGTTTTTAAACTTGCCGAAGCCGTCGCGGTTAAAGGTGCCGTAGGCAAATCCGGCCCAGAAGGTGTCAGACAGCGGCATTTGCCCCGAGATAGTAAAGTCCCGCTGGTTGTAAGAGCCCACCGTGCCTTTGAGGTGCAGCTCTGGGTCGCCGTGCAGTTTTTTTGTGACGTATTTCACGGCGCCGCCAATGGTGTTGCGCCCATAAAGGGTGCCCTGGGGGCCGCGCAGCACTTCGATGCGCTGCACATCGAGAATGTCCATCACCGCCCCTTGGGGCCGCGCCACATAGACATCGTCAATGTAAATCCCCACCCCTGGCTCAAAACCCCAAAGCGGGTCTTGCTGGCCGATGCCGCGGATATAAGCGGTCAGGGTGCTATTGGTGCCGCGGCTCACTTGCAAGGTGGTATTTGGTGAATACCACTGCACGTCGGCCAAGTCTTCCACCCCCCGCTGGCTCATCTGCTCGGCCGAGAGGCTGGTAACGGCTACCGGCACCGATTGCAGGTTTTCGGCGGTGCGCCGGGCGGTGACTTCAATCACTTCCAGGCTGGGTTCGTCGCTTTTGGCGGCGGGTTCGTCGGCGGCCAGCGCCGGGGCACTGGCGGCAAGGCCCAGGCAGACAGCTAGGGCGATGGGTGTGAGGTTGTAACTGGGCTGCATTTTTTGTCGTACTGACATGGTTAACACTCTCCGTGTCTATTGTTATTTCGGTGTTAACTGTATGCCTATTCGTCAATTGTTAACGCTGTACCTTAGTACTATGGCCAAGGGGGCCTGTCTCTATCAGACTGATTTTGCAAGGAAGATAATAAGGAACAGCAAAAATGTGCAGCATAAACCGCCTTTTGCCGGGGCAGCCGTTGGCGCGCGCCGGGATCCATTTACGTAACAATCTGGCAGTCGCGGAGGGCAGGGCATGAAGTGGCTTCTCTCCCTTGGGCTGCTGCTGGCAAGCCTGGGTATTCAGGCGCTGCCGCTGGTTGAAAAGCAGCGTTTTGATCTTGCGAGCTTTACCACCCAATCCGGGGCCGTGCTGAAAAAGGTGTCGGTGGGGTGGGAGGCTTACGGCACCCTCAATGCCGATAAATCTAACGTTATCCTCATTACCCATTTTTTCTCGGGCACCTCCCATGCCGCCGGTAAATACCACGACAGCGACCCGGCCCCCGGCTACTGGGACGCCATCATCGGCCCGGGCAAGGCCATCGACACTGACAAGTACTACGTGCTGAGCGTCGACACCCTGGCCAATGCCAACGCCTTTGACCCCAATGTCATCACCACCGGCCCGGCCAGTATTGACCCTGCCACCGGCAAGCCCTACGGGCTGCGCTTTCCGGTGGTCTCCATCCGTGATTTTGTGCGGGTGCAAAAGGCGCTGCTCGATAGCCTTGGTATCCACAAACTCCATGCGGTGGTGGGGGCGTCCATGGGGTCGTTTCAGGCCCTTGACTGGGCGGTGGCCTACCCCGATGAAGTGGAGCGGATGGTGAGCGTGATTGGCGCCGGCGAAATGGACCCTTGGACGGTGTACGGCCTTGAGCGCTGGAGCGACCCCATCAAAGCCGACCCGGCCTGGCACCACGGCGATTACTACGCCAGCGGCCAGCCGCGAGAGGGCCTTAACAAGGCGCTGGCTTACATTATCTATGACGCCAGCTACCCGGACGGCTTTAACCGCCGCTACCCGGCCCCCACCGACAAGGCCCCGAAAGTGGATATCGACGCCGGCTTTGCCTCGGTCAAGGCGCTTTTGAGCCAGGCCGCCCTTCGCGCCAAATACCAAGATGCTAACGCCATCTTGTATCTGGTGCGCGCCTCGCAAATTTACCTGGCAGGCTACGAGGGCAATTTGGAGGACAACCTGAAAAAGGTCACCGCCAAAACCCTCTTTATGCCGGCGAGCCACGACAGATTGCTGGTGCCTAAAATGGCCCGCAGCACCTTTGAAACCTTAAAAAAACTGGGTAAAGACACCCAGTATCAGGAAATAGACGGCCCCTGGGGTCACCTGGACGGGCTGGTGTCCATTCCCAGCCAGGCCGGGGTGTTAAAGGCCTTTTTGGCACAGTAAAAAAGCGGCCCGAGGGCCGCTTTTTCATAGGCTCAGCCAGCCAAGTTGAAAAAGCGGCGAAGCCTGGGGATACGCTTAAGCAGCGCCCACTCCAATGCCAGCAACATCAGCAAGGATGCCAACAACATGGGCAGCACCAGGCTCAGCCCCAGCACCAGGGCGGTAACGGCGCCAGCCGCGTTGGTGCTGGGCGGCGCGCCCAGGTTGTGGCTGGGTTTGCGTTTTAGCCAAAGCCAGAGGCCGGATAGGCTCAGCAGGCTAAGGGCCAAGGCTGTCATCAAACCCAGCAGTTGGTTGGCCCAGCCAAAGAGCTGCCCCTCGTGGGCGGCGATGCCCACCCCGATGACGCGGTCCACCAGCGGCTTTTGCGAAAAATCCTCTCGCTTTAGCACGCTGCCGTTCGCCGCCAGCCAGGCGGTGGCGCGAAGGGGGCGGTTTTGGGTATCGGACGCGACCTTCCACTGGCCACTGTGAGCGTCGCTGACCGACAGCTCCACCGGCGGCGCCAGGCCCAGGCTTTGGGCCTTTGCAAGCACCGCGGGGCCGAGTTGGTGGTAATCGCTGACCATGGCGCCGAAGTGGTGCTTTTTCTCAGCGGGACTGGTGGTCCAGTCCTGGCTGACCGGCGCGCTATAAGCGCGCAGCGCCTTGAAGGCGCCGCCCCAAACGCTGGTCCAGGGCAGGGCGGTGATGAGCAGAAAAAGCGCCAGGGCCGACACCCAAATCCCTACAACACTGTGCAGGTCTCGCCAAAAGGCGCGGCCTTTGAGGCTAAAGCGTGGGTAAAGCAGCCCGCCCAGGCCCCGGGCACCGCGCGGCCACCACAAATACAGGCCGGTTAGCACCAGCACCAGGGCCCAGGAACCGGCCAACTCCACCAGCAAGGCACCGGCTGTGCCAGCCAGTAGCTCGCCGTGCAAGGTCTTGGCCCATTGGCTGAGGAGCGCACTGGCAGGGGCCTTGCCCAGTACGGTCAGGCGGTAAGGGTCAACAAAGAGCTGCCAAGGCTGGCCCTGGTATTGCAGCGTGACCCGCACCGCCTCGTTGTCGCCTTGAGGGAGGCGGTAACTGGCAAAGCGGCTGCCAGGCAGTGCCTTGAGGGCCGCTTCTATCTGGGCTGTGGGGCTTGCCCGGTCGCCGCTTTGTGCCAGATGGTGATAGGGCTCTTCCGCCTTTGCATCGAGCTGAGGTTTGAAAAGGTAAAGGGCCCCCGACAGGCTCAATACCAACACAAAAGGGATACAAAAGAGGCCGGCGTAGAAATGCCAGCGCCAGAGAGTGGCATAAAGGGGTTTACGCGAAGGGCTCATAGGTCGTAACTCAAGCTCAGGTAGAAGGTGCGGCCCGGCCAGGGGTGGGCGACGTAGTCAACATCATTGGTGAGGTTATCCACTCCCAGAGCGAGCTTAAGCTGGTCGGTTGCGGCATAGCGGGTTCTCAAACCCAGGCGCAAATAGCTGTCGATAGCGCCGTAGACATGACGCGCAGTGTCGCTGTTATCCAGTTGGCCGTAGCTGTTGCTGGCGTACTGAAGGTTGGCACCGATGTTCCAGCGGGCGCTGAGGTCGTAATCGGCCAGGAGATTGGCCCGCCATCTGGGCAGACGCGGGTAACGCTTGCCTTCAAGCTCGGGAGCGGCGCTGTTTTCGATGATTGTGCTGTCGGTGAAGGTGAGGTTGAAATTGAGGTGCAGGCCGCTTGTCAGCAGGTCACGTTCGCTGGCAATAAACTCCACGCCGCGGGTGCGCACCTCGTCAATGGGCACAAAAGTCGTGAGGCTCAGGCCGCCCGCCAGGGTGGTGGACTGGGACTCGATAACGTCCCGAACCTTGTCTTGAAAGAGGTTCAGGCGCAGGTAACCGCCGCCATTGTCTTTTTGCAGCATCAGGTTGTGGTGGGTGCCGTTTTCCGGTTTGAGTTCTGGGTTGGCCTGGCTGATGGCGTTAAAAGCTTGGTACTGGCTAAAGAGCTCCTCGACGATGGGGAAGCGGTAAGCCTTGGCCCAGGAATAACGCAGTTGCCAATCCTCGGCCGGCTCATAGCCCAGGCTGAATTTGGGGGAGAACTTGTTGCTTGTGGTGCCGGGCACGGCCTCGCGCACCAGCTCGCCGTTGTCCTGCTTGCTAAAGTACCCCTTCTTACTCTCGAAAGACTCAAAGCGGCCACCAATATCGACGCTCCAGCGCGGCGCCAGTTGCCAGTGCAGCTGGGCAAAAAAGGCATCGATTTGGGTTTGGCCGCCGTTCTCGCTGGTCAGGATGTCCCTGTCTTTGGCGCGAAAATCAGCCGAGCTGTAGAGGTTGTAGTGCAGCTCATAGGCTTCATGGCGAAGACCTGTGACCAGGCTCAAGTCTTCGCTACCCAGCTCACGGATCCGTAGTTTCACCTCCGCCGTCTGCCAGCCGGTGTCATCATAGTCGGCTACCTGGCCAGCGGGAGTGAAGGCCGGATCTTGGGGGTTACGGGCAGAGGTGCCGGTGCGGTCTTTGAGGATATCAAAGCGACTGAGGTTGACCTCCAGCGCCAGGTTGGAGGTCAGATCCCCTTTGACACGCAGCCCCGCCGACAGGCTCTGCCGGTCTTGCTCGCTCACCCCAAGGCGGCTCGCCGGTACCGAAAAGGTGACGCCGTCCTGGGTGACATCCCCTGAATAAACAGGGTTGCCCTGGCTATCGCGCAGATAAGTGTTGGGGTCATCCTGCAGGTTCGCGCGGTCTTCAAAAGCCAGGTTCAACAGCGCCGACCAATTGCCAAAGTCATAACCGGCTTTGAGCTTGAAGTTGTCGGTCTGGCTGCTCACCTCGCCGGTGTCGCCAAAGTAGCGTTGGTTGACGCCCTTGGTGTCCTGCCCCTCTATGGCGCCGGTGACGGGAATGGGGGCGGCCGCCTGGCTCTTGCCGCCAAAGTAAAAGCTTTGAGGTTGGGAGTCGCTTTGCAGGTGGTTGTAGGAAACATAAAGGCTCAGATCGCCAAACTTGTTGCCTGCCGACAAAAAGCTTTTGTAGCCGCCGGGGTGGCTGTTGTAGCCGTAGGCGTCAAAGTCCTGGGTGAAATAGGTGCTGTCAAAGTGCAGCTGTGGGCCCTGGGGTATGGCGGTTTCAATCAGTACCACGCCACCCATAGCGTTGCCGCTGTATTCGGCGCTAAAGGGCCCGTAGAGTACCTCGACACTGGCAATTTCGCTGGCTGACACCAAGGTCCAGCGCGGCGCGCCGTTCCAACGCGATTGCAGAAAATAATGTAGCGGCACCCCGTCGGCAAAGACCATGGAGCGGGTGGTTTGGAACATATTGGCGCCGCGAATACCCAGCGTGCCGTTGGCGTCGCCAATAAAGCGGCGGCGAATGGCGATGCTGGGCTCGTATTTGACCAGATCTTCGGTGGTGACCAAGTTGGCACCGTTGAGATCGGCCGGGCTCAGGTGGGTAGCGGGGCTGGGGCCCTGCTCGGTGCTGAGGTTTTTATTTCCCCATATCACCAGCCTTTCTACGCCCTCATCGGCAAAGCCGGGGGTTGCAAAAAGGGTGGCAATGGTGGAGGCAAGCAAATGTTTGCGCACGTTTTTTCCCTGGATTGGCAAATTGCCGCCGAGTCTAGGGAAATGGCCGTCCTTAGCAATGCGACATATTGTCGCAGGGGGGGCACCGCGCCCGTAAAAAGCCGCCTTTAGGCGGCTTTTTTGCTGGTCCAGATAAGGGCCAGGCACAGCAGTGAACAGACCCCTTGGGCCAGTACCACGGCGATGACTTTTTCTGGCAGCAGCGCCGAGCCTGCCGAGATAAGCCCGGCAATGGAGAACTGAATGGCCCCCAGCACCGCCGCCGCCGTGCCGCCGTGCTCGGCAAAATACTCCATGTAACTGGCCTGAATGTTGGGGGTAATGGCCCCCATGGCGCCAACGGTTACGATCATCGCCGGCAAAAACAGCCAAAGGTGGGGGGCAAAGCTCATCACCAGCAGCAGCGCGACAATGCCAAGGGCCTGCAGGCTCAGGCTCCAGCGTAAGATTTGCTGCGGCGCAAAGTGGCTTAACAGCTTGCGGTTGGACAGGTTCATCACCAGCATCATCACGATATTGGCGCCAAACAGCAGCGCAAAAACCCCAGGACTTACCCCAAAGTGCTGCTGGTAGATAAAGGAAGAGTGGGTGATAAAGAGCATCATCACCGAGAAGGCAAAGGCCTGCAGCCCCATGTAACGCAGCGCCGGTTTAACGGCAAATACCGCGCCGTAGCGCTGCCAGACGCTGACATGGGCATGAGGTTTGGCCTTGCCCACCTCGCCGGTAAACACGAAGCCCTTCATCAAGACCGTTAAGAGCGCGCCGTAAATGGCCAGGAATAAAAAGATGCTCTCCCAGCCAAAGCCCAGCAGCAGGCTGCCAAAGCTGGGGGCAATGGCTGGCGCCACCACCATGATAAGGCCAATCAAGCTGAAGAACTTGGCCGCCTCCCGGCCCGAGAGGCTGTCGCGCACCAGGGCCGGTACGCAGACAATGGCCCAGCCGGCGCCAAAGGCCTGCACGGTGCGAAGGGCAAGCAGCATTTCAATGCTTTTAATGCGGGTGATGGCAAAGCTTGCCACGGCAAAAATCACCAGGCCGCACAGCATCACGGCCCGGCGCCCGAAGCGGTCAGACAAAGGTCCTGCCACCAGTTGGCCGATGGCAAGGGTAAACACATAAACCGAGATGCTAAGGGCGATTTGGTGCACCTCGGTGCCCAGGCCTGCGGCCATGGCCGGGAAAGCGGGCAGGTAGGTGTCAAGGGCAAAGGGCCCCAGGGCCATGGTCATGGCCAGCAACACGGCAAAGCCGAAGTGAAGTTTGGGAGCGGCGGGGTTGTTCAAAAGCGCTGTCCTCTCGATGGTGCTTGACGGGGCGGCGCACCAAGGTGATAGTTGATTAAGTCAACCAGTTTAAAGCATTCCTGCCATGCCTAACAGCCCCTCGCTGGAACTCACCCTTTCGGCCCTTCGCAACCAGATGCGCCAGGCCCTTAACCGCAGCCTTGGCGAGCAGGGCATTGCCTTGTCGCCGCCCCAGACCCAATTGCTGCAATTGGTGGCCAGCCACAGCGGTATCTGCGCCAAGGCCCTGGCCGAGCGCACCGGCCGCGACAAAGCCACCATCACCCGCATGCTCGGGCCGTTGCTGGCAGAAGGGCATATCCTGCGAAGCGCTGACCCGGCTGACGGCCGCCGGCAGATGCTCAGCTTGAGCGCCTCGGGCCGGCAATTGGCCGAGGCCTGCCTAACGGCCCGCCGCCAGGTGCATGAAACGGTTTTTAGCCCCCTGAGCGAAGCCGAAAAGGTGCAGGTGGCAACGCTCTTGGAAAAATGCCTCAACCGCTAGCGCCCTTGGGGGCTATCAAGCATCATAGGCCTGACATTTACCAACCCGGTTTGCCATGAGCACCCAAGACAACCCCTTTGATCAAGAAGAACTCCTTGAAATCGTTGAAAACCAACTGGCCGACAACGAGCCGGTGAAGGTCAAGGAGACCCTGCTGCGCCTGACCATGAAAGGCATGGCCCGCGAAGAAGCGGTGGAGTACATCGCCTGCGCCTTGTCGCTGGAGATAATCGACGTAGTGGAAAACGGCCAGCCCTTTAACCACAAACGCTACGCCGCGCATCTGGACACCCTGCCCGAGATGCCCTGGCTGGAAGAATAACCCGCGCCGCAAGGAGGCCCCGTGTACCAGCTTTATATTGCCAACAAGAACTACTCGTCTTGGTCGCTGCGGCCCTGGTTGCTGGCCAAGGTGCTGGATATCGGTTTTGAGGAACGGCTGGTGCCCTTTGAAGACGGCTCAAGCTTCGAGGCCTTTCGCCATTTCTCGCCCACCGGCAAGGTGCCGTGCCTGGTGGACGGCGACATCACGGTGTGGGACAGCCTTGCCATCACCGAATATCTGGCCGAGCGCCACAGCGGCGTGTGGCCGGCCGATGCCCGGGCCCGCGCCTTTGCCCGCAGCGCTTGCAGCGAGATGCACTCGGGGTTCTCGGCCCTTCGCAACCTTTGCGGCATGAACTGCGGAATACGGGTAAAACTCTTTGCCATGCCGGCGGCCCTTGAAGCGGACATCGCACGTATCAAAGCCCTCTGGCAACAAGGGCTCGATAGCTTTGGCGGCCCCTATCTTGGTGGCAGCGCCTTTAGCGCCGTCGATGCCTTCTTTGCACCTGTGGTGTTTCGCTTCCAAACCTACGGTATTGCCCTTAGCGGCCCCCTGGCTGACTACGCCGCGCGTGTGCTGGCGCTGCCGGCCATGGAGCAGTGGTACCAGGCGGCCCTTGAGGAAACCTGGCGCGAGCCCAGCCACGAAGCCGAGGCCAAGGCCGCCGGCCAGTGGCTGGAGGATAAGCGCGCATGCCGCTGATAAGCACCGCCCGCCTTTACTTGCGTGAGGTTGTGCCTACCGACGCCGCGTTTTTGCTGGGGCTGTTAAACGAGCCCGGCTGGCTTGAGAACATCGGCGACCGGGGCGTGCGCGATATCGAGGGTGCCCTTAACTACATCGAGCAGGTGCCCCTTGCCTCCTACCGCGCCCACGGTTTCGGGCTTTATATGGTGTGCCTGCAAGATGCCACCCCCATCGGCCTTTGCGGCCTTATCCAGCGCGACTACCTCGACTGCCCTGACCTCGGCTATGCCCTTTCCAGCCCTTATTGGGGTAAGGGTTATGGCGAAGAGGCGGCGTTGGCAGTGCTGGCCCTGGCCGGGCAAAAGGGCATTGCCACAGTGAAGGCCATTACCAGCCAGCACAATGTAGCCTCGGCCAAGTTGTTGGAAAAAATCGGGTTTTCAGAGGTTGCCCCGGTTACGCCACCGGGGAGCGACAGCCCCTTACGTTGCTTTTGCCGCGCCCAGGCAACGACTTGACCGGCGGGCGCAGCCAGCGGGCGCACTTTGCATTAGGGTAAGGCGAATGTAAAAAAATTGGGAAGCCCGATGAAACCTTGCGCCTTCGCCCTGGCCATATTGGCCGCCTTGCCGGCACTAGCTGCCGAGCCTTTTGAACCCATTGATGTTTTCAGCCTGCAATACGCCACCGATCCCGAGCTTTCCCCCGACGGCAAGGCGGTGGCCTATGTGCGTACCGTTATGGACATCAAATCTGACCGGAGCCTCGGTAACCTTTGGCTGGCCGCCACCGACGGTAAAAGCGACCGGCCCCTGACCTCCGGGCCGCACAACGCCCGCTCGCCGGTGTGGTCCCCCGACGGCAAAAAGCTGCTCTATATCGCCAACGACGACGGCTCCAACCAGCTTTACCTGCGCTGGATGGACAGCGGCCAAACCGCGCGGCTTACCAACCTCACCCAAAGCCCCGGCAACATCAGCTTCTCGCCAGACGGTAAATGGATAGCCTTTACCATGGCGGTGCCCAACACCCCGGCGCCTTTTGCCAAGATGCCGGCCATGCCCAAGGGCGCCCACTGGGCAGAACCGGCCAAGGTGATTGATAAGGTCTACTACCGCGCCGACGGGGCAGGGTACTTGGACGACAGCATCACCCAACTGTTTGTGATGGGCGCTGACGGCGGCGCGGTGCGCCAGCTCACCAAAGACCCATTCAATCACGGCGGCAGCTACAGCTGGGACGCCGACAGCCGCTCGCTGGTATTGAGCGCCAACCGCCACCAGGACTGGCAATTCCAGCCCATTAACACCGAGCTGTACCGGGTTGGCCTGAATGGCGACATTACCGCGCTCACCGACCGTAACGGCCCCGACAACAACCCCCGGGTCTCCCCCGACGGCAAGCGCATTGCCTACACCGGCTTTGACGACAAAAAGCTCGGCTACCAAAACAGCGCCCTGTACCTGATGAACAAGGACGGCAGCGGCAAAAAAGTGCTGGCAACCGGCCTTGACCGCGCCATCAAAGACGCCTTTTGGGACAAAAGCGGCGATGGCCTCTTTGTCAGCTTTGACGACAAAGGCCACACCAAACTCGCCTATGTCAGCCTTGCCGGCAAGGTCAGCACCCTCACCGACGACATGGGCGGCACCGAGCTTGGCCGCCCCTACGACAGCGGCAGCTTCTCGGTGGCGGGTAACACCCTGGCCTACACCCGCACCAGCACCAGCCGCCCGGCCGACGTAGCGGTGCTCACCAAAGGCGGCAAGGTGCGCCAGCTCACCCACCTAAACGACGACCTGTTCTCCTTTAAGCAACTGGGCAAGGTGCAGGAATACTGGGTGACCTCCAAGGTCGACGAGCTGCCCATCCAAACCTGGCGGGTATTGCCGCCGGACTTTGACCCGGCCAAACAATACCCGCTGCTCCTTGAGATCCACGGTGGCCCCTTTGCCGATTACGGCGCCCGCTTTGCCGCCGAAATGCAGCTCTACGCCAACGCCGGTTATATCGTGGTGTACGCCAACCCCCGTGGCTCAACCAGCTACGGCGAGGCTTTTGCCAACCGCATCCACCATAACTACCCCAGCCACGACTATGACGACTTGATGTCGGTGGTGGACGACGCCATCGCCAAAGGCAATGTCGATACCCGCAACCTCTTTGTCACCGGCGGCTCCGGCGGCGGGGTACTGACCGCGTGGATAGTGGGCAGCACCGACCGTTTTCGCGCCGCCGTGGTGGCCAAGCCGGTGATCAACTGGCTGAGCTTCACCCTCACCGCCGATTTCAGCCCCTATTTCAGCCAGTACTGGTTTGCCAAAAAGCCCTGGGAAGATCCCATGGGCTACTGGCAGCGCTCGCCACTCTCAAAGGTGGGCAATGTTAAAACCCCCACCATGCTGCTTACCGGCGAGTCGGACTACCGCACCCCCATCTCCGAGACCGAGCAGTTCTACCAGGCCTTGAAGCTGCAAAAGGTCGACACCGCCATGGTGCGCATCCCCGGCGCCGGCCACGGCATCACCGCCCGGCCCTCCAACCTGATGCGAAAAGTGGTCTACGTGCTCTCCTGGTTCGACAAGCACAAAGCGAACTAACCAAGAAGGCGCCCAAGGGCGCCTTCTTTCTCTTTACCTAACAGAAACATCAGCTTAGTCTGGAACCTGAATAAAGGCTGACCTCAAGCCGCCGCCTGTTTGTCGCGACTTTTGCGCAGCAAGCCACCAGGGATGGGTAACAACTCAGGATGAGAACGGGACATTGAGAACCACACTCAAGGGCGGTAGCGTGTTTTCTGTTCCCTTTGTTTTTCACATATCCATTTGATAATAAATGATTTTGTGCTGTTTCTTCTTTGACGGTGTGCTCTTTTATCGCAAGGGTTATTCGGGTCGTCCATGCTCCTCACCTGCCGGGTCGAATGGCTGTATGGATGTACAGTTTATCTGCTGGGACAGCTGCTTCAGGTCATTTATGACGATAAAGAACGCTCGTTTTTCCCGGTTTGACCGGTTTTACTTCATTGAAGTAGAAGACGTTATTTCTCATCCGATGTGATGATAACGAGCGCATGTCTCGCATAAAAACGAGACCGCTCGCTTTTGTGGAGTCATTCTTGGCTTTCACACGAAAATCTATAGGACGATCAGCTGGTTAAGCTTTCAATACCGACTGGTCATATGAGTGAAAGCGAGCGCGCTCGCTAATAAAACTGTTATGTGCCAAGGAGTCTAGGTTGAAACGATACAAAGTCATTCGTTTTCAGTTTGATGGAAGGGCTGCTGTTCTCAATCAAATAATATCGGACGACTGGGAACCTAGCGTCAAGGACAACTGGCTTGAGAATAAACGAAAAGTTAAAGAAGAGATTATTGCTGAATTTGGTGCAATTAACTGCTTTCGAAAGATTCAGGACTTTTCAGATTTAGATTCAGATCAACCATCTTTAATAGCGTTTCATAACCAGTTTATGAAACAAATTTCTAACGCTTATTCTTTCGGGGCATATTATCCGGCTCTCACTGGTGCATCTTCTTTGGGGGAAAGGATATTAAACCACTTGGTTCTAAAGCTAAGAGAATATTTCAAAGCTACTCCTGAATACCAGAAAGTGTACAGAAAGAACTCTTTTGATAACTGGGATTTAGCTATCAACACTTTAGAATCATGGGATGTCTTACTACCTGAAGCAGTCGCAACCTTTAGAGAGTTAAAAATTATTAGGAATCACTCTATTCATTTTAATCCTGAAACGGATGAAAATTACAAAGAGGCGGCTTTAAAAAGTATTTTGTTGTTAAAAAAAATCATAGGTCAGCAGTTTTCGGGTTTTGGGGCTCAGCCATGGTACATCGCCGGCACTATGGGGGCTTGTTACGTAAGAGAGTCATTTGAAAACGTTCCATTTGTTAAAGAGATAGTATTACCTAATTGCGTAAAGGTTGGTCATCTTCATTCTGTTGAAAGAGTCGGACATCAATTTCAAATAATAGATGAGGAAAATTATGCAGATATTAGTGTTACAGATGAGCGCTTTAAAGAGTTGGTAAACAATGCCAGCAAATATGATAAAAATAACCTGTTAATAGATGGAGACGGCACATAACAAAACGCTGTTGTCGCTCCCTTTGGTCGCTGGGACGCAAACATGTGGGCGCTGGGACGCAAACATGTGGGCGCTGCGCTCTCGCCCACATGCTTGCGCCCCAAAGCTTAGCGTTAGATGCTCGCCAAGAAATTTACATTGAAGGAATAATTTATGAAAAGGAAACTAACAGGGAATGATGGTAAAGCAATAATTATCCCTGATGGATATCGAGGCCTTCAAGGTACGGATGGTCGCATGGTTCCTATTCCGCCTGGAGGACGAGGACTGCAAGGAAACGACGGCCGAATGGTGGCCATTCCCTCTGGCGCCAGAGGTCTACAAGGTTCTGATGGAAGAATGGTTGCAATTCGTTCAGGTGCACGGGGGTTGGAAGGAAGTGATGGCCGAATGGTAGAAATCCCAAGTGGTGCTAGGGGCTTACAAGGCTCCGATGGAAGAATGGTCGCAATACGTGCAGGTCACCGAGGCCTGGAAGGCCCTGATGGGCGAATGGTTAGCATTGCGCCAGGAAAACGTGGTGTGCCTGATGCAAAAGGCAGAATGCGAAATAAATAGTATGCATCTAACAAGGCAAATCAGTCCGACGGTTTTTCCGTTGTGCGTTTTGTGGTTTAACGCTACGCTACCACAAAACACTCCACTCCAAAACCGCGGCTGTTTGCGGCGTTAGACCGCCATGAAGCAACAGGAAGCGTCAATAAAATGAGTCCCGCCCAGCAAGCCAACATCGCAGCTGGTCAGCTACTGATCGTTGCTGCCCAAAAGATTAGCGCTTCATTGGATAGCTTCTCGGGCTGGCTTGCTGCTGGGTTCGGAGCGGCTCTGGCTCTTTTCATCGCTAATCTAGACACTGTTTCAAGCTACATTGAACCTCACAGCATTCGGTGTGCGGCCATCCTTTTTCTCATATCTGCCGTTCTGGCGGTCATTCAAAAGCTTCTAGCCGTATTTATCGGCGCCGGCACCGCCGCTGGTGTTGCAGGCGCTGCGTTTGGTAAAGATCTGGCTGATCGTGGCGTAGATATCGACATCACTACGTTCTTTGCAGAGACAAAGAGAGCGCTTTACTGGCCTGGTAGTGCTTTCGCTAGCCGGGCCTTTGTCAAAGCGCAATCCGGAGACTTTGCTGGTCCCGGGCGCATGTACGTAAAGATTGGGCAGCTCCAAGCTCTCATCGTTGTGATCCAGGCAGCACTTTCACTGGCCGCAGCCTCAGTTGTAGTGTGTGGGCTGGCGGTCTAACAAGTCATTCAAGCCGATGCCGCTTCGCGGCACGGCTTAATTCCAGCGTTATAGCTCAATCGAAATGGAGTATTCATGTCTTACGCATTAATTGACAATGCATCACTTACCGCTGTAGATAGAGTTACGGGGCGGATATTAGTAAAAAATCCAGATACTATAAATGGCGATCTAGTTGCATTTGAAAATGTTATTCAAGCAATTCTTTTCTATGATGATTTGGTGTGCATCGATAACTATAAACCCGAACACCGAGAAACTAGGATTAACACCTTCGATTTTATTAGATTCCTTCCACAAGATGATTTGGGGTTAACAGGTGTTGATCAATTAGCTAAAAATGAAGCTCAACAGATTAAACCTGAACTACGAGGTGGTGAATTTGTAGATGATGATTTTAAAACGCTAGTAGAAATGTTAAAGCTTAATATGGTTTGCACTTGGGATATGCGTTCAAGTGTTTATTATCTAACACTGAAAATGCTAGGGCAGCCATATACTCCTGAGTATGAGAAATATAGTGAGTTAAGTGCATCAATATTTAACGAACTATCAGATGTCGGTGATACAAAAGGAAGATGGTCTACAGACGTAAAATTGGTTGGCTCTGATGGTCATCATCACACAATTCAAGAAATGAAGGCCCAAACCAATGGATATGGTGGTATAACTCGTCCGTTGGAGATGTTTATAGCTTCTCTAAATTGGTTAGCCTATAAATCAATTTATTACAGTATGGCGGCAAAGCATTTAAAAGCAGATTCATTCATACACCCTATTAGACATGCATACCAAATGCACTGGATGTCAAAAACTGGAGCTTTTGGTCACGATTATACTTCTAAGTTAATAGGTAACCTAAGCAATAAAATTTCTACTACAACCTCCGAAATATTAGATCATGGAAGAGCAAGTTCTATTTCAATGGATCTCCCTATTTTTTCTGCTTGGCTTACCGTTGAAGCAGGTGGGATTGATAATGTTATTGCGTCGGCACTTGAACTTAAAGAATCCAATCACTTTATTACAGCAAGAGAAGTAATCAGAGAAATTAAAATAGCTTACGATGAAGATGGAATTGCATCAGCGAATTCTAAAGTTACCAAGCTGATGGGCGACCTGGATAAAATAACTGGTGACATCAAACGTAATTTTGGCGTACCTTCGTCACAAGGTATTCAAGGTAGTTTCCTAATCAAGTCTATTAATGGTTTAACAGCTCTAGCTGGTATCCCTCCCTTACCGGATAAAGAGTTTGCATTAAGCACTCCTGAGTTCATGAAATCGAAACGAACTAAAGCGTTTTCGACGATATTTAAAGATGTGGCAAATGAATTGACTTCTATAGAGAGGTTAGGAGGAGTAAGAGATTCTATGGCATCATCTTTTAATATCGATGATGAATATTACGTACGTCCGAAAACCGAAGATCCTAGATTCAGAAGATCAACATCTAGTTGGAAAATACCCATGTAACAAAGAGCTATAACAAGTTGCTCAAACGGACAAAAAACAGCTGGCTTTTGCTCGTTCCTCGCTAATTTTACCCAGCTATTTTATTGCCGCTTAGCAAAGCGTTAGGTGAAATCACACATGGATTTAGACCTGTCCATAGCAGGCGCGAAAGAGGAGCGCGCGAGACTTATGCAGTTTCACGTACTCTTGAACAGCCCGGATATCATCCCTGAGCAGGCCTATCGAATGTCAGCAAACCTGTACCCTCTCGTTTGCTACATCAATAACATTATCGGTCTGTACCTCAGTAAAAATTATGAAATTATACCTCTTTTCATAAGCCGTGCTCTATCACATATAAGCAATCATCCAGCACAACCTGCGGGTATCGCTTATCAAACTACCGCCATGCTTTACCTAAAACACATGACGCATATTCTCAAATCATATTCAGCTATATCTCGCGAGTTTCTATATGAGCTTATACCTGAAGAAGTTTTGAATGCCGGCCCTCAGCAAGTTCCTTTCAACGCAGAGAGCACCTAAAAAATGGTTCAAGTTGCTCGCTTCGCTCACTGCGGGACCGGCTAAAGCCGGCCCCTTAACCAAACGTTAAATGGCCAAGATGAATATCGCAGAAATTAAAGAAACTCTGAAAACTTGGATTGATGAAGGATTCATCGAGGGAGAGTTATCTGTCGATCCAGAATGGTATGTACTTTGGAAGCCAGAAGAACTCGAAGAGTTTAATCGGGAATATGAGTTGGCCGAATTCGCACCAGGATTTATTACATTCGGCAGCAATGGTGGTGGCGAGCTTCTGGTCGTAAATGAAGAAGGGGTAGTGTTCTATATCCCAGCAATAGGCATGGCTCCTGATACAGCAATAGAAATCGCAAAAAATCTCAGCGAGTTTAAAGGGTTTATGCAGCGGTGAAAGGGCCATTTAAGAAGTTGCTCAAGTTCACTCCGGCCGCAAAAGGCGCGGCCTCCGCAGGACAACCTACGCTGCGTTTCGGTGCCCATTAGCAAAAGCGTTATACGTAAAAGAGCATGAATCGAGCTATCGAAGATGAAATGAAAATTCTTTGGTCTGATTTTGAAGACTATGACGTCGCTCAAAAGCTTGAGGCATTTGAAAGATTAAAAAAGTCGACAACTGAAGAAGATCTACCTAGATTGGTTGAGTTATTGAAATCTGAAAAGAACGATTTTTGGGTTCGTGAGCTACTATCAGAGCCAATTTCAGATCTAGGTGGCACGAAATACTTACTTGAGTTATTTGATGCTCTTGAGCTAAATGCACAAGAAGGTCATGATAATGACAGTTTTAACCATTTTCTCACGGAAATTGCTTGTTCAGATCCTGAGGGGTGTAAAGAGAAATTGTCCAGCCTATTGGCGCAGCCTGGGTTTCGTCATCGAGAGGCTGCCCAATGGCTGCTAACATTCTGCGAGTAACTACGCATAACAAGTGACTATGACGTTCCATCAATAAATTATGTCTAATTTTCGTCCCATTTCTCGCCATTCTTAATCATGAATTGGGGATGGCGATTTGCGTTCTCAAATAGGCGTTCGGGCCACTCTAGAGACCTTTCCTGGTTTGAGCGATTTACTAAACAGGCTATAAGCCAGCAAGTTGCTCACGCTTTATACATGGGTGTTTCACTTTGTCTTTTGAAAGCAGGCTCAACAGTACAAGACTTGGCTAAAATCATCCTTCGAGATTTTTGCTATTGCGCAGGTGAATAACATGAGCAGAGAACAAGCCGCGAACGGATTGTTTGCTTGTCCTTGTTGTGGTTATGCCACATTGGAGGAGCCGAGCAGCTACGAGATATGCGACATCTGTTTTTGGGAGGATGACGGCCAGGACGACCCGGATGCCGATGGATTCTTTGGTGGCCCGAATCACCTGCCCTTGACCGAAGCGCGGGTTAACTTTTTGACCATCGGTGCTTGTGACCCAAAAGACAAAGCCCACGTGCGTAGCCCCACTGAGCGGGATATCAATGTCAGGTTCTACAGCAAAAATAAGCTTTACCATTCGTAGCGGATTTATCGCCGCCGGTTTGGGCTGCGTGGGTAAGCCACTGCGCCATAAAAAAACGCCGCTTTCGCGGCGTTTTTTTGTTCTTCTAAGCCAGCGGCTTACAGCTCCAGCCAGCCTTTGAGTTGGTCAGGGTCTGTTATTTCCAGCACGGCGGTGTCGAGGGGGGCCGGTTGGGGGGTGAGGTCAAAGGTCATGAGCTCGTCGCGGCGAAAGGCGTGCACTTCCACCGGGCGCTCGCCGATGGCGGTGAGCTGGGTTTGCAGCTTGCCAAGGCGGGCGCGAAGGCCATCGATGGCGACTATCACATCGCCAGCGGCAAGGCCGGCTTGGTCGGCGGCGCTGCCGTGGGTGACGGATAGGAGCTTGATGCCGCCGTCGGCGTCGGCCAGTTTGGCGCCAAGGGTGAGGCGTTCGCTTCGGGCCTTACCGGGGTTGCCGCCGGTGTCGTTGTCGTCACTGGCGGGTTTAAAGCTCAGGCTCACCCCAAGGGCGGCTAGCAGTTTTTGTACCGGCAAATCTTCGGTGCCGTGGAGCGCTTGGTTAAAGAAGCTTTCCAGGGATTCGCCCAGCAGGCTCTCGGCAATGCGCTGGTGGCTGGTGTCGTCGGTGCCGAGGCCCTGGCGGCCAAAGTCTTCCCAGAGCCGCTCCATGACATCGTCAAGGCTGAGGCTGTGCTCGGAGCGAAGGCGAAGGGTTAAATCCAGGCACAGGGCCATGATGGCGCCCTTGGTGTAGTAGCTGACGATGGCGTTGGGGGCGTTTTCGTCTTGCTGGTAGAACTTGGTCCAGGCGTCGAAGCTGGAGTCGGCAAGGCTTTGCACCAGGCGGCCCGGGCCTCGGGCCACTCGGGTGAGGGTGGTGGCCAGGCGGTCTAAGTATTCGGCGGCGTCGATAAGGCCGGCGCGGTGCAGCATTAAGTCGTCGTAATAAGAGGTAATGCCTTCATAGGCCCACAGCTGAATGCTGTGGCTCTCGCGTTCAAGTTGGTAGGGCAAAAAGGCCTGGGGCTTGATGCGTTTGACGTTCCAGTTGTGAAAGTACTCATGGGAGCACAGCGCCAGGAAGTCGTTGTAATCCTTACCGTTCAGCAGATAACGGGGGATCATCAGCGCCGTGGAGTTGCGGTGCTCAAGGCCGCCGTAACCGTCGCTGGTGACCATGGTCAGGAACCAGTATTCGTCAAAGGGGTAGGGGGCGCCGAAGAACTGCAACTGGGTTTCGCAGATGGCGGCCAAGTCCCGCTTGAGCCGCTCTTTGTCGCCATAGTGGTGGCCGGTGAGCACCAGATGGTGGGGAATGCCGCAGGCTTCGAAGCTCAGCACCTCGAAATCGCCCATCTCCACCGGGTGGTCGATAAGGGCGTCGTAGTCTTGGGCGCTAAAGCGGCCAAAGTGCCAGGGGGCACTGCTTTGGCGGGTCAGCCCGGTTGCAAGCTGCCAGTGGGGCGCCTCGACGGGGGGCTGGATATCCAGGGTCACCGGCTCGTTTTCCTGGCCGGCGACGGCTAAAAACACCGAGGTGCCGTTAAAAAAGCCGTGGGTTTCATCCAGGTGGCTACCGCGCACCGATAAATCCCAGGCGTACACCTGATAGCGCACCTTGACCGGTCCCTCGCAGGGCGCCAGTTGCCAGCGGGCCTTGCCCAGCTTTTGCACGGCGATGGGGGTGTCGTCTTCGTCGCTGGCCTCTATCCACTGCAGGTGTTTGGCAAAGTCGCGGATAAGGTAGGAGCCGGGGATCCAGGCGGGCAGCCACAGCTGCTGGCCCAGGTGGTCTGGCTCTTCAATGCTGAGGGTCACGTCGAACAGGTGGCGGCTGAGATCAGCAGGCTTGATGTCGTAATGGATGGCGGCGATCATTGGCGTGCACTTTCAAGGATTTGCCATGCAGTCTAGCATGGTCTTCGAGGCCGCTTAAGGAGCCAACGATGAGCGAAGAAACCATTTTTTCCAAAATCATTCGCCGGGAAATTCCTGCCGATATCCTGTACCAGGACGATCTTGTCACCGCTTTTCGTGACATCAACCCCAAGGCCCCCTTGCACGTGCTGGTGGTGCCCAACATCCTCATCCCCACCGCCGATGACATGGCCCAAGAGCACGAGCCCTACCTTGGCCGAATGATGACGGTGGCCGCCAAAATCGCCCGTGAAGCGGGCGTTGCCGAAGACGGCTATCGCCTGTTGATGAACTGCCGTGACCACGGTGGCCAGGAGGTGTACCACATCCACCTGCACCTTTTGGGCGGCAAACCGTTGGGGCCAATGCTGGCCCGCTAAGCCCAAGTCTTTTTAGTGCCGGGTAACGCCCGGTGCCAGTGGCGGCGGCGCCAACTGGCGTTAAGGGGCTGACATCCTGTGACAGCCCCGTTACAATCAGCGCGATTTTCACCAGGGGGAGGCCTTAGAGGCCTGAGATGTCGGTGCACCGACAGACCCTTTGAACCTGATCCGGCTCGTACCGGCGTAGGGATGGTGCCCGCCATAACTGCCGCACGCCCCGGATCTCTTATAAAAAGAGGTCCACATGTTCAAAAAGTCTCTTATTGCGCTCGCGCTGGCCAGTACCACGGCCATGGCGGACGACAGCATCGAACGCATTCAGGTGACCGGGGACTTTCGCGCCCAGGCGCTGAGTGACCTTACCGACTCCGTGTCGGTGCTCTCTGCTGACACCCTTGAAAAACGCCACACCCAGGCCCTCGACGAAGCCCTGGCGCTGGTGCCTAACGTCAACGTGGCAAGCGGCGCCAGCCGTGGCCGCTTTTTGCAAATTCGCGGCATTGGCGAGCGCAGCCAGTTTGTTGACCCGGTTAACCCCTCGGTGGGGCTCTTGGTCGACGGCTTTGATTTTTCAGGCCTTGGCCTTGCCGGGCTTATCAGCGACGTGAGCCAGGTGGAGGTGTTTCGCGGCCCCCAGGGCACCCGCTTTGGCGCCAACGCCCTGGCCGGATTGGTGAACATTCGCACCCAGGACCCAACCGATACCCTCGAAGGCTATGGCCGGGTGAGCCTGGCTAACCACGACGCCCATCGCCTGGAAGGGGCCATTGGTGGCGGCCTGGGGGGCAGTTGGTCGGCGCGGCTGTCGGGCTCAAGCTACAAGAGCGATGGCGACAACCACGACGCCTTTTTGGGCAAAGCCACCAACGACCGCGATGAAGACACTGCCCGCCTTAAGCTGCGCTACCAGCAAGGCGACTGGCAGTGGGATGTCACCGGCCTTTTTATCGACGTTAATAACGGCTACGACGCTTTTAGTTTCGACAACTCCCGCACCACGCTCTCCGACCAGCCCGGGCGCGACAAACAGCTGAGCCGGGGCCTTGGCTCCCGGCTCAGCTACAGCGGCTGGAGCAAGGCCCGTGTTGAGCTCAACACCACCATCAGCCACTCCGATAGTCTTTATAGCTATGACGAGGATTGGTCCAACCCCGGTTATTGCCAAAGCCGCGACTGCCCCTATGGCGACTACGAAAGCTTTGACAGCTATCAGCGAGACCGCAACACCAAGGTGGTAGACCTTCGCCTGGTGTCCAGCCCCGAAGGGCGGCTCGGCAACGCCGACTGGGTGCTGGGGCTGTACGGTAAATTCCAGGACGAATCCTTGGTGCGCGATTACACCTACGGCGGCATTCAAAGCGATATCAACAGTGACAACAAAGCGGTGTACGGCCAGCTTTCACTGCCCCTAGCCAGCCGCTGGCGCCTTGATTTTGGTGGCCGCCTTGAGCGCTGGAGCGCCGACTATCATGACTCCAACCCCTTGCAGCTCGCTCACGGCGAGACCTTGTGGGGCGCCAATGTGGACCTTTCCTACAGTCTTGATTCGGGCCTCTATTACCTGGGCCTGAGCCGGGGCTACAAACCCGGCGGCTTTAATACCGAGGGCGGGGTGCCGGACGACAAACGCAGCTTTGACACCGAAACCGCCCTTAACCTCGAAGCAGGGGCCAAGTGGTGGCTTGAAGACGATTTGTCGGTGGCGCTGAGCGTCTTTCAGATGTGGCGCGACGACATGCAGGTCAAAACCTACCAGACCCTGCCCCGCGACGACGGCTCCACCGAGTTTGTGAACTTCCTCGACAACGCCGCCTCCGGCCGCAACTATGGCCTGGAAGCCGAGGCCGACTGGCAGCTGCTGCCAAGCCTTCGCCTGCGTGGCTCGCTGGGGCTGCTTAAAACCCGCTATAAAGACTTTGTAAACGCCGAGGGCGTGCGCCTTGACGGGCGCGACCAGGCCCAGGCGCCGCGCTGGCAATACTCGCTGGCCGCCGATTGGCAGCTTAGCGACAACTGGCTGCTGACCGTCGAGAACGAAGGCAAAGACAAATACTATTTCTCAGACACCCACAACGAGCAGTCCTGGGCCTATAGCCTGTGGCACGCCAACCTGGCCTGGCAACACCAGCACTGGGAGCTGTCGCTGTACGGGCGTAACCTCTTTGACCGCAAGTACGCTACCCGCGGCTTTGGCGGTTTTGGTAACGATCCGGCCGACGGCTATGCCGAACACCCTTATTACCAGTTGGCCGACGGCCGGGTGGTGGGCGCCAGCGCCACTTACCGTTTTTAAGGAGCCTGTATGAACCTGTCTGTTGAGATCTCCATGTACCCCCTGGCGGACGATTACATTCCGCCTATTCAAGGCTTTATCGATACCCTCAACCGCCACCCACAGCTGACGGTGCTCACCAACACCATGAGCACCCAGGTGTTTGGCCCCTACGACACCGTGCTCAAGGTGGTAGGGGAGGCCATGAAAGCCTTTCATGCCGAGGGCAAGGCGAGCTTTGTCTGTAAATTCCTGGGTGGGGATCTGCGCCCGTGACGGCCTTTGTGGCGGCGGTTATCGAGCAGCTCAAGGCCACCTCGCCCCTTGAAGGCGTTGCGGTGCTGCTGGCCGTTGCCTACCTGTGGCTGGCCATGCGCCAAAGCCAGTGGTGCTGGCCGGCGGCGCTGGTCAGCACCTTGCTGTACGTGTGGCTGTTCTACGATGTGGCGCTACTTAGCGAGTCGCTGCTCAACGTCTATTACATGGCCATGGCGGTTTATGGCTGGTGGAGCTGGCGCCAGGGCACGGCCGGCGGCAGGTTGCCGGTCAATAGCCGCCCCCTTGGCTGGCACCTTAAGGTGATTGGCGCCGGGGCGGCGCTATCCCTGGCCTGGGGCCACCTGATGGCCACCCATACCCAGGCTGCCTTTCCTTATCTGGACGCCGCCACCAGCTGCTTTGCGGTAATAACCACCTGGATGGTCACCCGCAAGGTGCTGGAGAACTGGCTCTATTGGATTGCCATCGACGGTTTGTCCATCTGGCTGTACCTGCAAAAAGACTTGGCCATGACCGCGCTGCTGTTCGTGGCTTATGTGCTGATGGCCATCGCCGGGTATTGGAGCTGGCGCCGTGCCTTGCAACCTGCCTGAGCCCTGGCAAGAGGCTAGCCGCACGCCCTTTAGCGGCGGCCTTACCAACCGCCACTGGCTGCTTAGCAGCGTTGAGGGTAGGGCGCTCCTTCGGCAAAACAGCGCCGCCCTTGAGCTTGGTATCAACCGCCAGGCCGAGCACCAGCTGTGGCAAGCGGCAAGCGAGGCAGGCATCAGCCCGGCGCTTATCTGGCAAGAGGGCGACTGGGCCTTAAGCCGCTTTATCGACGCGCCAACAGGCGCTGCTAACACCCCGGCGCGGCTCGTTGCGCTCCTAAAAGCTGTTAACTGGCTGCAAGGCGTTGAAGGGGCGAAGTTACCCTTATTGCCCCTTCGAGAGCGGGCCCTGGCCCTTGGCGCCACCGACGGCCCCTGGCAGGCCTACCGGCTGGTGGAGGCATCTCCCTTACCAGAAGTGCCTGCCCATGTGGATTTGAACCCCGAAAATTGCCTGTGGCAAGGGGAGCGTTTGTGGCTGATTGACTGGGAATACGCCAGCCTTGCCGACCCTTATTACGACCTGGCAGCCATTGTGGTCAGCCATGAAGTGGCGCCACAGCTGCTTTGCAGCCACTGGCAATCGCTCACCGGCAAGGCGCTGGTGCCAGAGCGGCTACTGGCCATGTGCGCAATCTATGCACACCTTTGTGAATGCTGGTGTCGCCACCCGCAGGCGGGCTACCTTGCTTACGCTGCGCATTATCGCAAAGCATGGCAGCACTGCCTTGTGGCGCTGGCAGGGGTCGATTAGCCTCTGCGTCAGATCCCTTACCGGCAAGCTTGCATGCCTTCTGTTGATTTTTCCTGCCGCTGTGGTGGGAGCCTTTTATGAGACGCACCCTGTCCGATGACCCTCGGGATGTGGGTAAAGCGCTGTTTGGCGAGAGCCACGATCGCTACTTCTGGTTTTTGCATACCCTTGGCTGGTTCAGCTACGGGGTACTTTTTTGGATCTCCAACTATCTTGCCGGCAGCCCCGGGCGCTACTGGGTGCATATCGTCTTTTTAAGCTCCACCGGCTGGCTGCTGTCCATTCCGCTGCGCTACCTCTACCGGCGGGTGTGGAATTTCAAGCCCCGCACCATTGTCATCATCGCCATCCTTGCCTGCCTGGTGGTGGGCATGGCCTGGCAGCTGGGGCGTAACTTCTTCTTCTACGCGGTGCTCTATCCCAACCGGGCGCCGGATGCGTGGTCGGGTTATTACGGCTACGTGGTGGCAACGGTGCCGATTCTGGCGGCCTGGAGCTGCCTGTATTTCGGTATCAAGTACTACCGGATGCTGCAAATTCTCAACGAAAAGGCCCTCAAAGCGGCCAACGCCGCCCAACAGGCACAGCTAAAAGCGCTGCGTTACCAGCTTAACCCGCATTTTTTGTTCAATACCCTCAATGCCATCTCGACCCTTATCATGGTCAAGGAGAACGACACCGCCAATCGCATGGTGGGAGGGCTGGCCGAGTTTTTGCGCTATTCGCTGGAGAACGACCCCATTCGCCGGGTGCCGTTGGAGCAGGAAGTGCGGGCCATGCAAAAATACCTGACCATCGAGGAGATCCGCTTTTCCGATCGCCTCAAGGTCCACTGGCAGATAGAGGATGAGGCCAAAGGGGCCTTGGTGCCGTCGCTTATCCTGCAGCCCATTATCGAAAACGCCATCAAGTACGGGGTGGCCGGTAAGCTCGATGGCGGGAATATCTGGATTTTAGGTAAACGTTTTGGTAGTGATCTGCTGCTGGAGATCACTGACGACGGCCCCGGCCTTGGCCAGGGCAAGAGCACCAGCACCGGCCTAGGCCTTGCCAACAGCCGCGAGCGCCTCGCCACCCTGTACGGTGACGACTTTGCCTTTACCTTGTCACCCCACGAACCATCGGGGCTGACAGTAAATTTACGCATACCCTACCAGACAGAAGAATGACCATAACAACCCTTATCGTTGACGACGAGCCGCTGGCCCGCCAAGGCCTCAAGGTCAGGCTGGCCCAGTGCCCACAGCTGCAACTGGTAGGCGAGGCCTCCAGTGCCCATGACGCCCTTGAGGCCATTGCCACCTTAAGACCGGATTTGATGTTCCTGGACATCCAGATGCCGGGCATGACCGGCATTGAGCTGATTGAGTCCATGCTGGAGCGGGATTTGGACATGCCGCTGGTGGTGTTCGTGACCGCCTATGACGACTACGCCGTCAAAGCCTTTGAGCTGCACGCCCTTGATTACCTGTTAAAGCCCATCGACGAAGAGCGCCTTAGCGCCTGCCTTGAGCGCATCGACGAGCAGCTTGGCCAGCGCGATCAGGCCCGGCGCGAAGCGCGCATGTTAAAGGCCCTGGCCGAGCTTGCTGGGGTCAGCATCGACGAGATGCAGCAGCGCCTAGACCGCGGCGAAGCGGTCACTGGCGATTACGCCAGCCAACTGGCCATTCGCGACGGCTCGGAAGTGAGCCTGGTGGCAGTGGAAGACATCGACTGGGTGGACGCCGCCGGCGATTACATGTGCATCCACGCCAAGGGCGTGACCCACATCATGCGTAAAACCATGAAAGAACTGGAAGCGATGCTGGACCCGCGCCGCTTCGTGCGCATCCACCGCAGCGCCATCGTCAACCGTGAACGTATCGGCCAGCTGATCAACCTAGCCAGCGCCGACTACCTGGTGCGCCTTAAAAGCGGCGACGAGCTGAGGGTAGGGCGCTCCTATCGCGAAAAGGTCAAACAACTGTTGTTGTAATAAAAGGGCCTGCGGGCCCTTTTTTCATGGAGTCTATCGAATGTCCCTGTCTGGACGCGCCGGCCTTGGGGCCGGACTATCCCTGACCACCGCCGTGCTCTGGGGGCTGCTGCCCATCGCCTTAAAAGAAGTGCTGGTGGACATGGACGCCTACACCATCACCTTCTACCGCTTTTTTGTCTCAGGGCTGCTGCTGGCCCTGTGGCTGGGGGCAAGGGGCGCCTTACCCAAGCCGTCGCGCCTTAAAGGCACGAGCGGCGCGCTGATGCTGGTATGCGTGGTGGGGCTTTTGGCCAATTACGGCTTTTATCTGTTGGCCCTTCGCCATCTTGACCCACGCACCGCCCAAACCGTTATCCAACTGGCGCCGCTGCTGTTATTGCTCGGCGGCGTTTGGCTTTATAAAGAGCCCTTTGGCGGCGCCCAGTTAATTGGGGTGTTGATGCTGGTGCTGGGCCTTGGTTTGTTTTTTAACGAGCGGCTGGTGGCGATTTTTACCGACGTTAACGGCGCTGGGTTTGGGGTGGCGCTGATGGTGGTGGCGGCGGTGAGCTGGGCAGGTTACGCCCTTGCCCAAAAAAAGCTGCTGCGGGCCTTAAATTCCATGCAGATCATGATGCTTATCAACCTCGCCGGTGGCTTGTTCTTTTTAACCTTGGCCCATCCGCTGCAAATTCTGGCGTTAAATGGCCGGGAGCTGGGCTGGTTGGTGTTTTGCTGCCTCAATACCCTGGTGGCCTATGGCGCCTTTGCTGAAGCCCTTAACCACTGGGAGGCGTCCAAGGTTTCGGCGCTGCTGTCTATCGCGCCGCTGTTAACTTTTTTCTTTGTGGCGGTACTGGCGCCCATCATGCCCTTTGGTTTTGATACCCGGCAATTACCCTGGCTTTCCTACCTGGGGGCGGCGTTGGTGGTGCTGGGCTCGGTGGTGAACGCCCTTGGCAGCCGCCTTAACCGCAAGCGGCGCGGCAATATCGAGGTATAAGGGCCTTGCTGGCCCTTTTCCTGCCAAACCGGCCTTAGGCCCTGTTCAGGGGGCCTAAGGCGACCCCTTTTCTTGGATACTTAAACGCCGCTTCACCATCTTTATGCGATTTGTCTGTCGTCATTGCTTTACATTTGCCCCTCTTTTGTTAATTTAATGTTCAACCTGCTGTAAAAGCAGGAAAAGCGGGGCAATTAAGACCACCGCTGTAAAGATGAGGGAGTCTTTAAAATGGATAAGGGGATCTGTGTCAGGACACTTGCCCTGCTGCTTGCATTCTTTTCTTTGCATCTTCATGCCCTGGATCAGCGCATATTGCCACCGCTGTTGATGGTGGGCGACACCAGCCAATCGCAATACGCGGTGCGTTGGTGGCAATGGCAAAAATCGGTGCCAGGTCCGGCCAGCCCGTACTCGGACATGACCGGCCTTCGCTGCGACTACAACCAGCACGGTGACGTGTGGTTCCTGGCGAGTGCCCCCAATGGCCAACTGGTGGACCGCTACTGCAACGTGCCGGCCGGCAAATACCTGTTTGTGCCGCTGTTCTCGCAGCTCGCTGCCCCCAATTTTGAAAACGAATACGACTGCGCCGCCGTCAAAAATGCGGTGGCGGTGGACTGGCCACGAATGAGCGAGCTGACCCTGGAGATTGACGGCGAGAGTGTCGGCAGCTTGGCGCCGTTCAGGCAAAAGTCCAAAAGCTGTTTTGATCTTCTAGGCGGGGTGGCTCGTGACCGGCTGCCGCCGAAGATATTCCCGTCTGCCACCGAAGGTTACTGGGTGATGATCAGGCCCCTTGAGCCTGGCGAACACAAGCTTAAGATCCTCTCTCGCTACAACGCTGCAGACGGCCGCGAGCTGGTGCAAAACATCCGCTACACCGTCAATATCTACTGATATCGACCAACAAAAAAGGTGCCATCAAGGCGCCTTTTTTACTGCCAGCGTCATTAATCGACGTGCGGGATTTTACAGGTATTGGCGTCGCCGATGGTTTCCATACGGTCGCCATGGGACTATCGGTCCCCGCAATAGAACCAACAAAAAAGGCGCCATCAAGGCGCCTTTTTTACTGCCAGCGATTATCAATCGACTTGCAGAATTTTACAGGTATTGGTGCCGCCGATGGTTTCCATACGGTCGCCATAGGTCATCAATACCAGGTCGCCGGTGCTCACCAGGCCTTTGGCCTTGAGCAGGGTCAGCGCCTCGCGCTTAAGGGCCTCATCCCGGTAGTGGCTGGAGTCGAACGCCACCGGGAACACGCCGCGATACAGCGCCAGGCGATTGAGGGTGCCCGCATGGCGAGACAGGGCGAAGATGGGCAAGCCGGAGCTGATGCGCGACATCAGCAACGGGGTACCGCCGCTTTCGGTCAGGGCGATAATGGCCTTGACGCTACCAAGGTGGTTGGCTGCATACATAGTGGAGAGGCTGATGGTTTCTTCCACCGAGTTGAAGCTGTGGTTCATGCGGTGGGTGTCGATGATGGCCGCCGGGTTTTTCTCGGCGCCCACGCAAACCCTGGCCATGGCCGCTACCGTCTCGGCCGGGTATTTACCGGCGGCGGTTTCGGCAGACAGCATCACCGCGTCGGTGCCGTCGAGCACCGCGTTGGCCACGTCCATCACCTCGGCGCGGGTGGGCATGGGGTTTTCGATCATCGTTTCCATCATCTGGGTTGCGGTGATCACCACCCGATTAAGCTCGCGGGAGCGGCGGATAATGCGCTTTTGCTGGCCTACCAGTTCGGCGTCGCCAATTTCCACACCCAGGTCGCCCCTTGCCACCATCACCGCGTCGGAGGCGAGGATGATGTCATCAAGGGTTTCGTCGGTGGCTACGGCTTCGGCCCGTTCAATCTTGGCGCAAATAAAGGCCTTGGAGCCGGCCGCTTCGGCCAGTTCGCGGGCGTAGCGCAGGTCGTCGCCGGAGCGGGGGAAGGACACGGCCAGGTAATCGACGCCGATAGCGGCGGCGGTTTTGATGTCGGCCTTGTCTTTTTCTGTCAGGGCAGGGGCGGTCAGGCCGCCACCTTGGCGGTTGATACCTTTGTTGTTGGACAGCGGGCCACCAATCAGCACCTCGGTGTGTACCTTGGCGCCTTCTACGTTGGTGACTTTCAGTTGTACCCGGCCGTCGTCAAGCAACAACACATCGCCCGGGCTGACATCGTCAGGCAGGGCTTTGTAATCGAGGCCCACGGCGCCCTGGTGGCCTTCACCCTTGGCCATGTCGGCGTCAAGGATAAAAGGTGCACCGATGGCCAGTTGGATGGGGCCGTCTTTAAAGGTGGAAACACGGATCTTGGGGCCTTGAAGATCGCCGAGGATGGAAACGTGGCGACCCAGGCGTGCTGCGATATCCCGCACGGCTTGTGCCCGTTGCAGGTGATCTTCTGGTGTACCGTGGGAGAAATTCAGACGAACAACGTTGGCACCGGCACGAATGACTGCTTCGAGGTTATTGCCTTTATCCGTGGCGGGGCCCAGCGTGGTAACAATTTTCGTTCTTCTCAACATGACCGATTACCCAAAAATGCGGTGACGCCACTATAGCATATCACCGCTTTTTTTGTAATTTTACTACAATCGGTCAGTGTTTATCCTCTTCCTTCTCCAGGCGGGACTCGCGAAGCACGTCCTTAACCCGTCGCAAATTTTCACGAAAACGTGGACCACGGCGCAAAACAAAGCCGGTGGCGAGGATATCAATCACGGTCAGCGACGCCAAACGAGAGGCCATGGGCATATAAACGTCGGTGTCTTCAGGCACTTCCATGCCGATGGCAATGTTAGCTTCGCGTGCCAGCGGCGAGTCTTTGGAGGTGACCGCCACCACGGTGGCGTCGTTGTCACGGGCGATGCGAGCTAGCTCTACCAGGCTCTTGGTACGGCCGGTGTGCGACAGCAACACTACCACGTCGTCGGTGCTCGAATTCATGCAGCTCATGCGCTGCACCAACACGTCGTCGGAGTAGACCACCGGCACGTTAAAGCGCAGGAATTTATTTAGCGCATCGTGGGCCACAGCGGCGCTGGCACCGAGGCCAAAGAAAGAGATTTTCTTGGCCTGGGTCAGCAGATCCACGGCGCGGTTGATGGCGCTGGTGTCCAGGCTGCGCCTGGCGGTATCCAGGCTTGCCATGGCAGATTCGAAGATCTTGGCGGTGTAGGCATCGGGGCCATCATCTTCTTCTACATGGCGGTTTACATAAGGGGTTCCGTTGGCCAAGCTTTGGGCCAGGTGGAGCTTGAAATCAGGGAAGCCCTTGGTGTCGAGGCGGCGGCAGAAACGGTTAACCGTAGGCTCGGAAACATCAGCCGCCTTAGCCAAAGAGGCAATGGACGAATGGATGGCGGACTGGGGGTTGGCGAGGATCACCTCGGCCACTTTGCGTTCCGATTTGGAGAGCGTACCCAGGCTCTTGGCGATTTTATCCAGGGTATTCATGGCGACATTTTCCTTATGGTTTTAGTGCTCTGCCGAAAGTGACTGCCACTTTGAGTGATCATTTTCGTCATTATTATGAAAAAAAACCTCTTATGAAAGTTAGCGCGACGATTTTCTTTGGGGTTTGGATGGACAAGACAGGGCGAATGGCGCTTATAATGTAGTTAAATTACAACCTTATTGATCAGCGGAAGGAAGCACGCATGAAACGGGATCACGCCATAGGCCCGTGCGATCTGGTGTTGTTCGGTGTGAAAGGGGACCTGGCAAGGCGTAAGCTGCTGCCGGCGCTCTATCAGTTGGACAAAGCCGGCCTGCTGCACGCCGACAGTCGTATCATCGGTGTCGCCCGACACGAGGCCGACCTCATTGAGAAGACCCTCGATACGTTCCTCAAAGAGCCTGCCGACCCGGCAGTGCTGGCAAGATTCAAAGCCCGCCTGGGCCATGTCACCCTCGACTTTGCCGACACCGACGCCTACCAGGCCATAGGTGAAGCGGTTAACCCCGACACCCCCGAAGTTTATTACTTCGCCACTCCCCCTTCTTTATATGGCGACATCTGCCAGGGGTTGTCTGCTGCCGGGCTTATCCGCGACAACAGCCGGGTGATCATGGAAAAACCCATCGGTCACGACCTCGCCTCCAGTCAGGTGATCAACGATAAGGTCGACGCCCACTTTGCCGAGCGCCAGATCTACCGTATCGACCACTACCTGGGTAAGGAAACGGTTCAAAACCTGCTGGCGCTGCGCTTTGCCAACGCCATCTTCGCCAACAACTGGGATTACACCTGCATCGACCACGTGCAGATCACCGTGGCCGAAGAGGTGGGTATCGAAGGGCGCTGGAGCTACTTCGACAAAGCCGGGCAGATGCGCGACATGGTGCAAAACCACCTGTTGCAGGTGCTGAGCCTGATTGCCATGGAGCCGCCGGTGAGCCTGGATGCCGATGCCATCCGAGACGAAAAGCTCAAGGTACTCAAGGCCCTTCGTCCCATTACCAGCAGCAACATCAATGATGTGGCGGTACGCGGCCAGTACACGGCCGGTTTCTTGCGCGGTAAGGCGGTGCCCGGCTACGCCGAGGAAGAAGACGCCAACACTGGCTCGAACACCGAAACCTTTGTGGCGGTGCGGGTGGATATCGACAACTGGCGCTGGGCCGGTGTGCCTTTTTACCTGCGTACCGGTAAAAGGATGCCGTCCAAGACCACCGAGGTGGTGATCAACTTCAAGGCGCTGCCCCACAACATCTTTGCCAAGTCTCAGCAGCAGTTGCAGAGCAACAAGCTCATTATCCGCCTGCAACCCCACGAAGGGGTTGAGCTGCAGGTGCTGAACAAGGTGCCGGGGCTTGAGTCCAACATGCGCCTGCAAAGCACCACCCTGGACTTGTCCTTCTTCGACGCCTTCAAAGACGAGCGCATTGCCGACGCCTACGAGCGTCTGCTGCTGGAAGCCATGATGGGCAACCAGGCGCTTTTTGTGCGCCGCGACGAAGTGGAAGCGGCCTGGAAGTGGGTTGACTCCATCCTGACCTCCTGGGAGCTAAGCGGCGACAAGCCCAAGAGCTACCAGGCTGGCAGTTGGGGCCCGGTGGCCTCCATCGCGCTCATTACCCGCGACGGCCGCAGCTGGGAGGAATGATGAAACTGACAGTAGAAAAGCGCTTTAACGACCGCGCCCTGCTGGCAGAGCAGCTGGCCACCAAAGTGGCCGGCCAGCTGCAAGAAGCCATCGACGCCAGGGGTAAAGCCTCCCTGGTGGTCTCTGGCGGCCGCACGCCGCTGGCGTTTTTCCTCGCCCTGTCGCGCCAGCCCATCACCTGGTCCAAGGTGCTGGTGACTCTGGCTGACGAGCGCTGGGTGGACGTAGAAGACGCAGCCTCCAACGCCGCCCTGGTGCGTGACAACCTCTTGCAAGGCCGCGCTGCCAGTGCCCGCTTTGTGGGCCTTAAAACCCCCCATGCCACGGTGGAAGCGGGCTTGGCCCTTGCCACCGACTGGCTGGGCGCGCTGCCCAAACCCCTTGATGTGGTGATCCTTGGCATGGGCAACGACGGCCATACCGCCTCGCTGTTCCCCGATTGCCCGAACCTCAAGCATGGCCTTGAGACCCGCGACACATTGATTGCCGCCCATCCTGCCAGCCAGCCGCTGGCGCGCATCTCCATGAGCCTGGCCACCTTGCTTAACAGCCGTCAGATCTATCTGCACCTGGAAGGCAAGGACAAGGCCGAGACCCTGGCCAAGGCCCTGGCGGATACCGACGTTACCGCCATGCCCATTCGCGCCATTGTTGGCCAGAAGCAGACCCCTGTGGATGTGTACCTGTACCAGGAGGAAGCATGAATAAGGTAGTGGCCGAGGTTACGGCCCGTATCGAAGCGCGCTCCAAAGGCGCTCGCGAGCAATACCTCAAGCATATTGCCCAGCAACGGGCCGGCGGCGTGCACCGCTCCAGCCTCTCTTGCGGCAACCTGGCCCACGGCTTTGCCGCCTGCGGCATGGAAGACAAAGACAGCCTCAAGTCTTTTACCAAGGCCAACATTGCCATTGTCTCGGCCTACAACGATATGCTCTCGGCCCACCAGCCCTACGAGACCTACCCGGCGCTGATTAAAAAGGCGCTCCATGAGGTGGGTTCGGTAGCGCAGTTCGCCGGTGGCGTACCGGCCATGTGCGACGGGGTAACCCAGGGCCAGCCGGGCATGGAGCTTTCCCTGCTGTCTCGCGACATCATCGCCATGAGCTCGGCGGTGGCGCTGTCGCACAACATGTTCGACGGCGGCCTGATGCTGGGTATCTGCGATAAAATCGTGCCCGGCCTTTTGATCGCCTCTGCCACCTTTGGCCACCTGCCGTTCGTATTTGTACCGGCCGGGCCCATGCCGTCTGGCATGCCAAACAAAGAAAAGGCCCGTATCCGTGAAGCCTATGCCCAGGGCCAGGTTGACCGTAACGAGCTGCTGCGCGCCGAGAGCGAGTCGTATCACAGCGCCGGTACCTGCACCTTCTACGGCACTGCCAACTCCAACCAGCTGATGGTGGAAGTGATGGGCATGCAGCTGCCGGGCTCTTCCTTTGTGAACCCCAACACCAAGCTGCGTGACGCCCTGACCGAAGCGGCCGCCAAACAGGTGGCGCGCTTGAGCGAGATGTCCGGCAACTACACCCCCTTTAGCGAGATTTTGACCGCCAAGACCCTGGTTAACGCCATGGTGGCGCTGCTGGCCACCGGCGGCTCTACCAACCACACCATGCACTTGGTGGCGGTGGGCCGCGCCGCTGGCATCACCATCAACTGGGACGACTTTGACCAGCTCTCCAAAGTGGTGCCGCTGCTGACCCGTATCTACCCCAACGGCCAAGCCGACATCAACCACTTCCAGGCTGCCGGCGGTATGGGCTACCTCATTAAAGCGCTGCGTAAACTGGGCCTTTTGAACGAAGACGTCAAAACCATCGTCGGCACCGGCCTTGACCAATACGAACTGGAGCCCTGGCTTAACGAAGGCAAGCTCGAATGGCGCGCCTGCCCCGAGAAGAGCCTTGATACCAGCGTGCTGGCCGACCCTGAAGCGCCCTTTAGCCCCGAAGGTGGCCTCAAGGTACTACACGGCAACCTCGGCCGCGGCGTGATTAAGGTCTCGGCGGTGCCGAGCGCCAATACCGTAATTGAGGCGCCAGCGGTGGTCTTTTCTGACCAGCACCAGTTGGACGCCGCCTTCAAAGCCGGCGACCTCAACCGCGACTGCGTCGTGGTGGTGCGTTTCCAGGGCCCCAAAGCCAACGGCATGCCGGAGCTGCACAAGCTCACTCCGCCGCTGGGCGTGCTTCAGGAAAAAGGCTACAAGGTGGCGCTGGTGACCGACGGGCGTATGTCTGGCGCCTCCGGTAAGGTACCGGCCGCCATTCACCTGACTCCCGAAGCCCTGGACAACCCGGTGCTGACCAAGGTCCAAGACGGCGACATCATTCGCCTCGACAGCCACAGCGGCGAGCTGACGCTGCTGGTTGACGAGGCCGAACTTGCCAAGCGCGAGAGCGCCAAGGCCGACTTGCTGCCCAACAGCATCGGCATGGGCCGCGGCCTCTTTATGAACCTGCGCCCGCAACTGTGCGGCGCCGAGCAGGGCGCTACCTTGTTCCGCTTCCCCCATGAGGACAACCAATGACCTGGAAACTTGCCCCCAAAGACGTGCTCACTGCCAGCCCGGTAATGCCGGTACTGGTGATAGAGAAGCTTGAGCACGCCGTGCCCCTGGCCAAAGCGCTGGTGGCCGGCGGGATCAGGGTTCTGGAAGTCACCCTGCGTAGCGACTGCGCCCTCGATGCCATCCGCCTTATCGCCCAAGACGTACCCGACGCCCTGGTGGGCGCCGGTACCGTGCTGAACGGCGAAGACTACGAAGCAGCCATCGAAGCCGGCGCCAAGTTTGTGATAAGCCCTGGCATGACCCCTTCGTTGGTTCAAGCGGCCCTCAAAGGCCCGGCGCCGCTTATTCCCGGCGTCAGCACCCTGTCTGAGGTGATGGAAGGCATGGACTTGGGCCTTGGCTACTTCAAGTTCTTCCCCGCCGAAGCTAGCGGCGGCGCGCCTGCCCTTAAAGCCATGGGCGGCCCCATTCCGCAGGTGAAATTCTGCCCCACCGGCGGTATCAGCGAGAAGAACGCCGCCAGCTACCTTGGCCTGCCCAACGTATTGTGCGTAGGCGGCAGCTGGCTGGCGCCCAAGGAGCTGATTGAAGCGGGCGACTGGGATGGCATTACCGCCATCGCCAAAGCGGCCTCAAGCCTGAAATAAAAAAGCGCCGAAAGGCGCTTTTTTATTGTCTTGGCTTTGAAAGCCAGTTGCTTTTGGTTTGAGCAAGCGGCGAATAAAGGCTCCCAGGGGAGCCTTTATTCATATCGGAGGGCGTCTATGGGGTGCAGGTTGGCGGCCTTGATGGCTGGCAGGATACCAAAGAGCACCCCTACAAATACCGAAAACCCCAGCGACAGTGCGATGGCCCACAACGGCACGGTGGCCGCCGGAATGCCGGGGATCACCGCCGTTACTCCCAAGGCCAGGCCATAACCCAGGGCCAGGCCTATTACCCCACCCAACAGGCACAGCAGCACCGCCTCGGCCAAAAACTGCCAGAGGATATGGGCGCGGGTGGCGCCAAGGGCTTTTAAGATGCCAATCTCGCGGGTGCGCTCGGTCACCGACACCAGCATGATGTTCATGATGCCGATGCCGCCCACCAGCAATGACACCCCCACCACGCCGGCGGCTACCCAGGTGGTGCCATTGGTGATGGCGCCGATGCGGTCTTGCAGCTGCTTGGCGGTTTCCAGCTTGAAGTCGTCAGGGGCGGTGCCGGTTAGCTTGTGGTTGCGCCTAAGCAAGCGAGTGAGCTGGGCGGTGACCTTATCCTCCTGGGAAGGGTTATCCACCGCCATGGAGATGGTGAGGTTGGGGGTGGAGACAAAGCCTTGCAGGGCCCGGGCGGTGGAGTAGGGGATGAATATCTGGTCATCCTGATCAAAGCCAAAGAAGCGGCCCCGTTCTTCCAGCACGCCGATGACTTTGAACCACTCTTGGCCCAGCTGCAGGTACTGGCCTATGGGGTCGCCCGTTATCTTGAGGTTACTGACCACGGTTTTACCCAGCACCACCACCCGGCGTCGGTATTGCTCGTCACTTTTGGAGAAAAAACGGCCCTTGTCGGTGTAGACGCCGTTTAGCTCCTGGTAGCTGTAACCTACTCCAAAGGCCATAGAGGTGGTCTTGCGGCCCTGGTAGCTCAGCAGCCCCAAGTTGCCCGACAGCGGCGTTGTGACAGTGACGCTGGACACCCCGGAGACACTGTTGCGGATAGACTCCACATCGGTCTCGGTGAGCTTGGCAAAGTTACCGGCAAGCTGCTCCTTAAGGGGGGTGTCGGCCCGCACCGACAGCACGTTGCTGCCAAGGCCGGAAAGTTGTTTGTCGATACTGGCGGTAAGCCCCTGGAGCACCGCCACCACAGCTATGACCGAGGCAATGCCAATAACAATACCCAAGGTGGTGAGCACCGAGCGCATGCCGTGGGCGCGAATGGCGTTAACGGCGGCGCGCAGGCTCTCATAAGCGGTAGCACTGAGATTAGACAAGGCGCGATCCCTCCCCATCCACCAGAGAATCGCTGGTGATCAGGCCGTCCATAACCCGCACCACCCGCTGGCAGTGGTTGGCGATATCCTGCTCGTGGGTCACGATAACAATGGTTTGGCCCTCGCCGTGCAGCTCGTCAAACAGCGCCATGATGTCGCGGGTGGTTTGCGAGTCGAGGTTCCCGGTGGGTTCGTCGGCCAGCAAAATGGCGGGCCGGGTCACCAGGGCCCTGGCAATGGCTACCCGCTGGCGCTGGCCACCGGATAACTGATTGGGTCGGTGCTTGGCTTTGTCGCCAAGGCCCACCTTGTTGAGGGCGTCCATGGCCTTTTGGTGGCGCTCTTTAAGGCTAAGGCCCCGGTACACCAGCGGCTGGGCCACGTTATCTAAGGCACTGGCCCGGGGTAGCAGGTTAAAGCTTTGAAAGATAAAGCCTATTTGCTGGTTTCGCACCTGGGCCAGGCGGCTTTGCGGCAGCCCGGCTACGTCTTCTCCCCCCAGCCAATACTGGCCGCCGGAGGGAATGTCCAGGCAGCCAAGGATATTGAGCAACGTCGATTTACCCGAGCCTGACGGGCCGATAATGGCCAGGTAGTCGTTCTGGCGCACCGCCATGTCGATGCCCTTTAAGGCCCAGAATAACTCGCCGGCCATATCGAAGGCCTTGGTAATGCCTTCGAGACGAATGACATCAGTCATGGGCGACTATCCTGTCGCCGTCCTTGAGGCTGCGAAGGGCACGGGCCGGGCCTTTGACCACTTTATCGCCGGCCTTAAGGCCGCTGGCTATCATCTGCTGGGTGTCGTCAGACAACCCCAGGGTAACAGCCTGGCGATGGGCGACACCGTCTTTGTCCAGCATCACGAAGGGCTTGTCGTTGTCGTCGTAACGCACCGCTTCAATGGGCACCAGCAGCGCGTTGTCGGCGGTTTCGGTGTAAATCTCGGCGCGGCAGCTCATGCCGGGGCGAATGGCCTTGCCTTTGAGGTCGCTCAGCAAAATCTTCACGGTAAAGCTCATGCCCTGGCGGCCCACGGCCTGGCGAGCAGTGGTGGCGATAGACTCGACTTTGCCGGTAAGCGGGGTGTCGGGGAAGGCCACGGCAAAGATGTCGGCGCTCTGGCCCACCTTAACCCCGGCGATATCGGCTTCGTCCACTTCCACCTCGGTGAGGATGGCGGAGGTGTCGGCCAGGGTCATCAGGCTGGAGCCCACGATATTGGTGGTGCCGGGGATAACGGTTTCCCCTTCCTTGATGTCCACCGCCGTCACCACCCCGTTCATGGGGGCGTAGAAGCGGGTCTTGGCCAGCAATTCCTTGACCCGGTTAAGGTCGGCCTCGGCTTGCTTGAGGGCCTGCTCGCGGGTTTGCAGGTCAATCTCGGCAAGGGTGAGGTCCGATTTGGCGGTCTCAAAGGAGTCGGTGTCTAATAGGCCTTTGGCGTGCAGGGCCACCTTGCGGGCCACTTGGGCGCGCAGGGTTTGCAGGTAGCTTTTTTGGCGCTCAATGGCGATACGGCTCTGGCTGACATAGGCGCTTTGGGCGTCTACCTGAGCCTGGTAGGTTTGAGGGTCGAGCTGAATAAGCAGCTGGCCTTTTTTGACGGTATCGCCTTCTTCGACGTACACGTGCTGCACCATGGCCGAGACTTCCGAGCGCAGCTGCACCTGTTCGCGATAGGCAAGCTTGCCTGAGGCCAGCACCGAGCGTTTCAGCTCGCCGATGGTGGCGCTTGCTACATCCGCCTTGATGCCAGCAGGGCCGGAGTTGACCTTGATAACCACAATCAAGCCCAGTACCACCAGGATCGCCAGGCCAATCAGGATACGACGCATCGGCTCAGCCTTTGGTAAAGAAGATTAAGACGGCCAGAGCGCTGTAAGCCACCACGTAGGGCAGGGTAGCTATCACCCAGGCCCGGGTTTTGTCGATGCGGGTCCAAAGGGTAATGCCAAGGGCCGACAGGAAGATGCCCCAAAAGGTAAAGAGGGTCAGGGTATTGGCAAAGTTGGCCCAGGGGTTAGTGGGCTCAAGGCTTAGCAGTGCGTTGAGGGAGAAGAGGTTGGCATCAGCAAGGGTCGGCAACGGCGTGGAGATGGCCACCACCAAAAACGACACCAGGGACGAGAGCAGCTCCGGGGCACGGGCCCAAACCGCCAGGGCAAACCAGTCGCCAAAGCCATGGGTATTTTCGTCATCCACCTTGGTGGCAAGCATTAGGTAAAGGCCATGAAGGGAAAATATCACCAAAGAGAGAACTATTGTCCCAAGGCTAGAGGTAACCAGTAGAGCATATGGTGTTAGCTGCGCTTCAATGTTCTGGCGCTCGGCCGGGCTTTTGTCGGCCAGGGGGGCCATGAACTGTTCTTTGATGCTGTCAAAGTCGTGGCCCAGGAAATAAAAGGCAAAAAAGGCGATGGGCAAACCGACATACAAAAGGAAGGGGAGGAAGGTCCAGTATTTGCTATGGTTGACGCCGTTAAGAGCGCGGCTTGGCGATACGCAAATATCAATGATGGCCGAAAATGGCGACGAACTTTGCATGAAAAGCCCCTTGTTGTTTTTTGGCCGAGTTCAGGCCGTAAATTTCCACCTGTGGCAAGTTTCCCGGCAGGCTGCAAGTGGTGTCAAGGGCGCGTTTGGCATGTTTACTTTTTGTAACAAACTGGATTGTATGGAAATTAAGCACTGGTAGATGATAGAGAAAAAGCACAGGGGAGTTGCGATGATAAAAGTTACGGGGTTGGCCAAACGTTTCGGGGTGCCGGATCCGAAGAAATTGACCGAAGAAGAAAAAGCCGATCCGCGTTACAAGGGGCGTTTTTTCCACTCGGTGCTCAATGTCGGTTTTGAATGTGAACAAGGCCAGGTACTGGGGCTGCTGGGCCCCAATGGCGCCGGTAAAACCACCACCTTGCGGATGCTGAGCTCCGCCCTTAAACCCGACGCTGGCAGCATTGAAGTCGGTGGTGTCGACGTGGTGAAAGACCCGGCCAGCGCCCGTAAAAAAATCGGTTTTTTATCTGCCAGTACCGGCCTTTACGGGCGCCTCAGCGCCCAGGAAAACGTCGCCTATTTTGGCAAGATGCACGGCCTTGGCCCCGAGCTCTTGGCCGAGCGCATGGAAACGCTCTTTAGCCTTTTGGACATGAAAACCTTTTTGCACCGCCGCGCCGACCAGATGTCGTCTGGCATGAAGCAGCGCACCTCCATAGCCCGGGCGCTGGTGCATAACCCCAGCGTGGTTATTCTCGACGAGCCCACCACCGGGCTCGATATCATGGCCACCGAAACGGTACTGGCGGTGGTGCGGCATTTAAAGGAAACCGGGGTGCCGGTGATTTTCTCAACCCACCATCTGGACGAAGTCTCTGCCCTTTGCGACAGGGTGGTGGTCATCGATAAAGGCCAAACCGTTTTTAACGACAGTTTCAGCGCCTTTGCCCAAGACCAAGGTGATTTACGCCAGGCGCTGCTGGCATTGGTGAAAAAGGATGCCGCCTGATGTGGACGCTGTATAAGAAAGAATTGCTGGAACTGGTGCGGGACAAAAAGACCCTCTTTTTTGCCATCGCTATGCCGCTGCTGATTTTTCCGCTGCTGTTTGGCGGTATCGGCATTATTACCGCCAAGCAAATGCAAAAGGCCGAATCGGAAGAATTAAAGGTGGCCATTACCCGGCCGCTGCCGATGGTGACCGACGCCATCCGTAACGCCAGCCACCTGCAACTGGTGACCGACGCGCCCCTTAGCGATATCAGGGCCGTTATTCGTAGCGGCAAGGTGGATGTGGTTATCAAGGTGCCAGACGATTTTGATGGCAAGGCACTCAAGCAAAGCCAGTGGCAGGTCTATTTTAACGATGCCTCGGCGCTTGGGGCGGTGATGAACCGTATCGGCACCGCTTTGGAGCCGGTAGAAAACCGCCTTCGCCAGCAATACAGTGACGCGGCCGGTATCGACGAAACCGTGCGCCTGGCGCTTGGTGAGCCCATTGATTTGCAAAAGGTGTCGGTGGCGGACAAACGCGAGTCCATCGGTGAGCGCATCGGCGGCTTCTTGCCCTACATCCTCTTTTTTACCTGCCTGATGGGAGCCATGATGCCGGCCATCGACTTGGGCGCCGGTGAAAAGGAGCGGGGCACCCTGGAAACCTTGTTGCTCTCGCCGGTGCCGCGCACCCAACTGGTGCTGGGTAAATTTCTGGTGGTGTTTACCACCGCCGTGCTGGCGTCATTGCTCTCGGTGTTCAGCTTTGGCTTTTGGGGCATGCTTATCGGCCAGCATTTCGCGGTAGACGCCATCATCAAGGTGTTTGCCACCATCGGCGTACGCGACATGCTGCTGGTGCTTTTGATGCTGGTGCCCATCGCCGCCATTTTCGCCTCGGCCATGTTGTCGCTGTCGGTCTATGCCCGCAGCTATAAAGAGGCCCAAAACTACATGGGCATGCTCAATATCCCCCTTATCATGCCCATTGTGCTGGCCATGCTGCCGGGTATCAGCCTTGATGCCCAGTGGGCGCTGGTGCCCATCACCAACGTGGCGCTGGCCATCAAGGAGATCTTAAAAGGCACCGTCGATTACGGCCTGCTGGGGCTTATTCTGCTCTCAACGGCGGTGATAGCGGCGCTGCTGATAAGCTTTTGCGTCTATTGCTTTCGGCAAGAAAAGGTACTGTTTCGCTGACAAAAAGGGCGCCTGCGGCGCCCTTTTTTATGGCCTTAACTTTGGTGCGCTTGGTTGAGATCGGATGCCAGCCCCATATCACCCCCCCACGCCCATCATCCATGCTGATGTATCAATGTGATTCGGTAGTAGTGCCGTCTTTGGCCGGCAAGGGCTTTTGGCCGAGCTTGTCGAGGGCGGCCTTTTGGGATTCGAGGTTGAATTTGTCCACCAGCGCCTGCATTTGCAGGTCGAGGTTTTCCTGGGTGAGGCTACGTACCTGATGGAGCTGAATAAGGTTAAAGGCGACTGAGGCAATAAAGAGCAGCGCGATAACCACCATGGCATCAAGGTGCAGGGTAAATTTTCGTTTGAGCATATTGGCGCTTGGCAAGCTGACGTGGGCACACCTTAGCAACGCCCCAAGGCGCTGCCAACAAGGTTAATAAAAAGCCCGGCGAGCTGGGCTTTTTTTCAGCGAAAACTCTGGGCCAACAAGGCGGCAATAAGCAGCGGGCACACCCATTTGACGTACCAGCGCCAGAACCGCAAGACGCCGCTCGAAGCCAGGGTGGAAGAGCCTTCGGCCAGGGCCTCAAGGCAGCGGTGGCGGTGCCACACCCAGCCGGTAAAGACGCACAGCAGCAGCCCCACAAAAGGCTGCAGGTACTGGGTGGAGACGCTTATCACCAACCCGAACAAGCGGTCGAACTGCCAGAGGATAGCCAGCGCCAGCAGGCTCACGCCGGCGCCGATAAGCCAGGTGGCCTGGGCGCGGCTAAGGCGGGTTTCTTCAGCCACAAAGCTGACCGGCAGCTCCAAAATGTTGATGGACGAGGTAATGGCGGCGATGCCCATCAGCAAAAAGAACGCCAGTGCTACCCAAGGGCCCAGGGCGCCGAGCTTGGCAAAGAGCGCCGGCAGTAAATCAAACACCAGGGTGGATGACGACACCAGGTTGCCGTCGCTGCCGTGAATTTGCACCCCAAGGTTTTGCGCTGCGTACATGGCCGGCAGAATCAGCAGCCCTGCCAAAAACGCCACGCTGGTATCCACCAGGGTGACCGACAGTGCCAGCTTGGGCAGGTTGGAGTCGGCCTTGAGGTAAGAGCCGTACACCATCATTGCCCCCACCCCGAGCCCAAGGGAGAAAAACGCCTGGCCGGTGGCCGAGAGCAGCAGCGCCGGGTCGCCAAGGGCGCTCAGATCTGGCGTTAAGTAACGAGCCAGGCCTTCAGCGGCGCCCTCGCGGGTGAGCATAAAGCCAATCAGCGCCAGCAGCAGTGCAAACAGCATCGGCATCAGCCGCTTTGACCAGTTCTCCAGCCCCTGGCTGACACCACGGCTCACCACAAAGGCGGTCATGGCCATAAACACCAGGGTAAAGAGGGTGTTGCGCACAAAGCCAAAGTGCTCGCTCCACTGGGCTGCGGCATCAAGGCCACCCAAGCGAAGGCCGGCGCCCAAGAGGTAACTCAGTAACCAACCGGCGACAATGGCGTAAAAGCTCAAAATCAAACAGACGGTAAAAATGCCGGCCAGGCCGGTAAAGACCGCCAGTTTCTTTTGGCCAAGGGCCATCAGGGAGCGCACCGAGTTGGCTTGGCCATGGCGGCCTATCAAAAGTTCGGCCACCAGCACCGGGTAGGCGAGGGCAAACACCAATATCAGGTAGACCAGCAAAAAGGCGCCGCCGCCGTGCTGGGCGGCCTGGGTTGGGAAACCCCAGATATTGCCAAGGCCGACGGCCGCGCCGGCGGCGGCCAGTACAAAGCCCAGGCGCGAGCTGAATTGTCCACGGTTTTGGGTTGTCATTGGATACTCTGGACCATCACCAGCAGGATAAGTAAGGGGCAAACCAGTTTGACATAGCCGGGCCAGAGCCTCCAGAACCATGATTTTGCAAAGGTTTCGTCCTCGGCTGCCAGGGCTTTAAGGAGGCTGTCGCGCCGCCATAGCCAGCCGACATAGACGCAGAACACCAGCCCCAGCAGTGGCTGGGCGTATTGGGTGACCACTTTGACCACCAGCGAGAACAGGGTGCCAAACTGCCAGCAAATGAGCGTCATAGCGATAAGCACCAGCCCCAGCACCCAGGCGCTGGCAACTCGGCGGCCACTGCCGGTGCGGGCCACCAAAGACGCGGTGGGCACTTCCAGCATCGACAAGGTTGAGGTCAGGGCCGCCACCGCCAGCAACAGGAAAAAGCCAAAGGACAGCACCAGGCCAGCGCTGCCCATGGTGGCAAACAGCCGGGGGAAGAGGTCGAACACCAGGGTGTCTGAGGAAATAAGCTGGCCTTGGGCATCGAGGATGGCAAGGCCCTGGGCTTTGGCCACATAGAGAGTTGGGATCACCAACAGCCCCGCCAAAAAGGCGATGCCCGAGTCAATCAAGGTGACTTGCAGGCCAAGGCGCGGCAAGGAGGCGTCTTTATCGAGATAACTGGCGTACACCATCATCACGCACACCCCGATTGACAGCGAGAAAAACGCTTGGCCGGTGGCGGCCAGCCAGAGGTTGGGTGCCAAGAGCTTTTGCGGGTCTGGGGTGAGGTAGGCACTAAGCCCTTCGCTGCCACCGGGTAGGGTCAGCACGTAACAGGCCAGTGCAATAAGCACCACCAAGAGTGCCGGCATCAACCGTTTGGACCACTTTTCAATCCCTTCTTGCAGGCCGCGCTGCACCACCCACCAAGTAATAAGGCCAAACAGCAGCCCCAGAATGAGGTTACGGCCGAGGCTAAAAGCAGTAAGCCAAGGCCAGCTCACCCCCACCAGCCGCAGCAGGGCATCGCCCATGTAGCCCAGCAGCCAGCCAGCAATGATGAGGTAAAAACTCAAAATGGCGCTCACTGCCAACAGCCCCAGCCAGCCGGTGAGTTTGCCCAGGCCGCCTGCCAGGGAGCCAAGGTCGGCAATGGGCTCTTGGTGGCCACGGCGGCCAATGGCCATTTCCGCCACCAAGGCCGGGTAGGCCAGGGCAAACACCAGCAGCAGGTACAACAGCAAGAAGGCGCCGCCGCCGTGCTGGGCGGCTTGGGTGGGAAAGCCCCAGATGTTACCCAGGCCCACGGCAGAACCGGCCGCAGTCAGTACAAAGCCCAGGCGGCTGGAAAATTGGGTTTTAACCATGTCTTAGCAAAACGTAAAGAAAGGAAGGCGCATCATACCGGCTTGCCGTCGCCAGCGTCTATTGACAAGGTTATCTTTCGATTTATCAGAACGTAGGTTGCGATTTTTAGCAGTATTTATTTGTTTTTTTGTCGGTAGAGTAAGCCTCAACGTTAACCCGCGAGGATCTCCCCATGAAAAAAGTACTGCTTCTGACCAGCTCCATCTTCGGTGACAACGGCAACTCTTCCCAACTGGCCGGTTACTTCAAGGCTGCTGCTGCCGGTAAAGACCTTTCCATCACCGAAAAAGATCTGATAGCGCTTGATCTCCCCCACCTGGCCGCCCCTGAGCTGCTGAGCTGGATGGCTGCCCCTGGCGAGCGCACCGCCGAGCAAGCCGAACTGGCCAAGCTCTCTGACAACCTGATTGAAGAGCTCAAAGCTCACGACGTTGTCGTGCTGGCCGTACCCCTTTACAACCTCGGCATCCCCAGCCAGGTCAAAGCCTACTTTGACCGCCTGGAGCGCGCCGGCGTGACCTTCAAATACACCGAGAATGGCCCGCAAGGCCTTATCGAAGGCAAACAGGCCGTGGTACTGGCTGCCCGTGGCGGCGTGTACGCCGGCAGCGAGTGGGATTCACAAACCCCGCACCTGTCTACCCTGTTCACCCTGATGGGCATCACCGAGCAAAGCTTTGTCTACGCCGAAGGCCTGAACATGGGCGACGAGCCCAAAGCCAAAGCTCTGGCTGAGGCCAAAACCAAAATCGAAGAGATTGTGGCTGCCCTCTAAGGCGCACCATAAGAAAAGCCCGGGCAAGTGCCCGGGCTTTTTTGTGTCAGAAGAAAAGCCGCAATAGCGGGTTGGCAAGGCGCCCCAGGGGCCCGGTGAACACCAGCGGCGCGGTGAGCACCGTCAGGCACAGGCAAGGGGCGTCTTCGGTGTAGGGCTGGTGCTCGTGGTGCTGGTCAAGATGGGTAAAATCCCCCTCCTGATAGCGGCCAGACTCGTCCTTGATATGGCCCGACAGCACCAGGGTCAGCTCTTCGCCGCCGTGGGTGTGCTTGGGAATGCGGGTGTGACTGTCGATATACAAAAAGCTGGCCTTGGCCGCCTTTTCGCCAAGGTCTACATCGGCCGACCAGACTTTCGAGCCCAGGCGGCGCCAGCTGCCCACTTTGCCAGCCAGAGGGCGAAGCGCCCGGGGCAGAGTGAAGGACTCGCCGTTGACGGTAAGGGTCTCGTTTTTTGCCGGCACCGCCACCGGTGCCGGGGCATCATCCAGGCGCAGCAGCAGCGCGTCAAAGAGGCTGTCGTCCAGGGCCATGATCTCACCCAGCTCCTCGCCGGCGGCGTCCTGCTCCAGCTCGTCGCACAGGGCCCGGCAATAGCTGCACGCCTCCACATGGGCGGCCAGGGCCGCGCTGGTGGCCGCAGGCAGCAAGCCTTTGGCATGGGCGGCCAGTAAATCGGGAGCGGGATGGTGCTTAATCTTCACGGTGCAAATGCTCCTTGAGTCGTTCCAGAGCGAGACGGACCCGGGATTTCACGGTACCCAGGGGCACCCCCAATTCAAGGGCGGTTTCCTGCTGGGTTTTGTCTTCCACGTAAATTTTTTCAATAACTTGGCGCTGGGCATCGGGCAATAGCGCCAACAGCGCCCGGGCCTCGTCACCCAAGATTTGCTCGTCAACTGGCACGTCGTCAGCTTCTTGGCTGGCCAGCGGCCAAAGATCGTCGGCCATCAGGGTTTCGGGGCGGGCGGCCTGGCGGCGCATCATGTCAAAACTCTGGTTGCGGGCCACCCGGTAAACCCAAGTGCTCACCGCTGCTTTTTCAGGGTCGTACAGGTGCGATTTGTTCCACACCGTCAGCAACGTTTCCTGCACCAGCTCCAGTGCCAGTTGCTCATTGCCAAATTGCTTGTAACCAAAGGCCTTAAGCCGGGGAGCAAAATAGGTAAACACCCGGCCAAACGCCTTTTTGCAGCGGCCGGAGGCGATTTTTGCAAGATCGTTGGCCAGCTCGTCGCCACTCACGTTGCTATCCCTAGGGTTACCTTGATGCTTGGCAGTATACCTTGCCTGAGACCAAGCCGGGGTGCTCATCGAAATTGCTCCAAAGGGGGCTGATGAGGCTCGATACGTGCTCAGGTGCTGTTTGGATCACTGGCTTTAAAGCCCCAGGAGGCCAAAGAGACTGGCGCCGGATAGCCCTCGGGGCGCTTTGCTTGCAGCCAGGGCAGGTTGTGAATGGTATCTGCCGGTAACAGGCCAAGCTCTGGCAGCCAAGCCTTGATGTAGCTGGCATCCAAGTCGTGCTGGCGGCTTTGCCAGGCCACGTCAAAGTATATGGGCCTGGTGCTGGCGCCAAGGCCGGCAATGTAGGCCCAGTTGCCCCAATTGGCGGCTACGTCGTAGTCCAGCAATTGGCGCTCGAACCAGTCGGCGCCGGCGCGCCAGTCTTGTTTGAGGTCGTGCACCAAAAAGCTCGCCACATTTTGGCGGGCGCGGTTACTGATGTAACCGGTGGCCAGCAGCTCGCGCATGGCCGCGTCCACCAGCGGCAGGCCGGTGTGGCCCTGTTGCCAGGCGAGCAGGCGCTCATCGGTTTGGGTGCTGGCGTGGGGGGCAAAGGCCTTTGCCCCTTGCTGGGCCAGCCAATGCTGGAAGAATTCGCGCCACAGCAGCTCGTCAAGGAGCTTATCGCGGCCCTGGCTGGCCGGGGCGCTGTGCAGGCATTGCCAGACGTGGTCTATGGCCAAAACCCCTTCGCCCAAATACACCGACAGCTGGCTTGAAAAGCTGTTGCCCAAAAGGCCGTTACGGCTCTGGTGGTAGCCTGCCAGCAGCTGGTCGCGAAAATACAGTAGCCGCTCGTTGGCGGCATCTTCACCCGGGTCAAAGCGAAAGGCACCAGAGGGCAGAGTTATGGTCGGCGCCTTAATCGGCGTGGTAGGCGGCAAGGCGTTGAGCCGGCCCATGGAAGGCGCCTTGAGACTTTTTCGAAACTGGCTGAAGCTGCCTTTGGCCTCGCGATGGTCAAACAACCTATTGGCCGGGGCAAGCTCTGCGCCAAGGGCTTTGGCCAGCGCCTTTTCTTCAGGGGCCACCGGGCTTGCCATGCGAAGGGCGCTCAGTTGATGCTCGCGAATAAATGCGGGCAGCGCTTCAGGTTCGAGCACGAAAATATCGCTGCCTCTTGCCCTTAGCGCTTCTTGAATTTTGCAAAGATTGGCTTGCAGCCAGGCGCGGCGCAGGGCGCTAACACGCGTTGGCCAGCACCACAGCAACATCGCCTCACCGATGTTTTCAAATAGCGGGTTGCGGTGCAGCCTGAGCTGGCCGTTTAGCAAGATCCCCTGCATTTTCTACTCCTTCTACAACGCTCGGAGCAGTATTTGACCTGATCCCAGCTGTCTCTGTACTTACGCCGCCACTGAAAAGTCAGGCCACAGACAGGGCAAACCTTTACAGGTCGTTGTTTTCTATGCGCCGCCATTGCCAGGCCACCTGCTGGTTAATGGCATCGAGTTTGGCCTCGTCCCAGCGGTCCAGGGTGCGATACACCATGGCCAGCCGTGGGTTACCGGCAAGGGTGGTGCGGTTACGGGCCAGAAAATGCCAATAGAAGCTGTTGAAGGGACAGGCGTCGGCGCCGGTCAGCTTGTTCACCTTGTAGCGGCAGTGCTGGCAGTAATTGGACATGCGCTGAATGTACTTGCCGGAGGCGGCGTAGGGCTTGGAGGCCAGCAGGCCGCCGTCGGCGTGCATGACCATGCCCAAGGTATTGGGCAGCTCCACCCATTCATAGGCGTCCAAATACACGGCCAGGTACCAATTGCAGATGGCTTCAATGTCCAAACCTGTGATCAAGGCAAAATTTCCGGTGATCATCAGCCGCTGAATGTGGTGGGCGTAACCGTTTTGCAAGGTGTTGCGAAGGGCCTCGCTCATGCAATGCATGCCGGTTTTGCCGCTCCAGTACAGCTCCGGTAGTGGCCGGGTGCTGTTAAGGGCGTTGTGGCTCTTGTAGCCCGGCATCAGGGTCCAATAAAGGCCGCGCACATACTCGCGCCAACCGAGGATCTGGCGCACAAAGCCTTCCACGGCATTGATGGGAGCATGGCCCCGGTAATAGGCCTGGCAGGCCGCCTCGCACACTTCTCGGGGGCTTAATAGGCCCAGGTTGATAAGCGGCGAGAGCCGGGAGTGATAAAGATAATCTTCGCCGCTGGCCATGGCGTCTTGGAAGGTGCCAAAAGCCGGGAGCCGCTGGGTAATAAAATCGTCCAGTTCCTCAAGGGCCTGCTGGCGGGTCACGGCAAACTCAAAGGGCAGCAGCTCACCGATATGGTGGGAAAAACGCGCTTCAACCAGCGCCAGCACCTCCTGGGTAATGGCATCGGGAGCGTAGCGCTTTAAGGGCGGCAGAGCCTGGGGTTGCCAGGCTTCGCGGTTTTGATGGTCAAAATTCCACTGGCCACCCTCAGGCTCGGCGCCAGCCATCAGCAGGCCGGTATTTTTGCGCTGCTGGCGGTAAAAGTGCTCCATGCGCCATTGGCGCCGGCCCTGGCTCCAGCGGGCAAATTCTCTTCGTGATGTGAAAAAGCGGTCGTCCTCAAGGAGGGTTACCCCAATCCCAAGCTCGGTCTGCCAATGCTGCATCTCGGACAGCAGCCGGTATTCGCCGGGCTCGGTAATGAGCACCGCGTCGGCATCATCAAGGTGGCGTTTTACCGCGTCCAGCAGGGTCGATGGGCTTTCTGGCAGCGCGCTGTAAATGACCTTGACGCCTTGCTCGCCAAGGGCCTTAGCAAAGTGGCGCATGGCACTAAACACCAGGGCCAACTTTTTTTTGTGGTGGGGGCTGTAGGTGGCTTCGGCCATGACCTCTGCCATCAAAACGCGGTCCCCTGGCTGGTAGTGGCGAAGGCTTGAGAGGTCGGTACTTAACTGGTCACCCAGGACCAAAATGAGTTTTGCCATCGAAAATTAAAGCGGGCACGGGGCCCGCTTTCCTAAAGTGCCTTTTCGATGGCTGTACGCAGCTCCTCGCTGTCCGGTTTGGTGCGGCTGGAAAAGAGCTCGATAACCTTGCCGTCTTTACCAACCAGATACTTGTAGAAATTCCACTTGGGCGACTGGCCGTCTGCTTCACGGGCCAGAATGCGATAGAGCGGATCGGTCTCGTCCCCTTTGACATGGAGCTTTTCAAACATGGGGAATTTGACCTGGTACTTGGTAAAGCAGATATCGGCGGTGGTTTTTTCGTCGTCCGCTTCCTGGTTGAAGTCGTCAGACGGGAAGCCCAGTACCACCAGGCCTTTGTCCTTGTACTGGCTGTACAGGGCTTCAAGGCCATGGAACTGGGGGGTAAAACCGCAGTAACTGGCGGTATTGACGATGAGCAGTGTCTTACCTTGATACGCCTGGCACAGGTTAACGGTCTGCTCGGAATTGAGCTTGCGCTTGACGAACTTGAGCGCGTCGGGGCAGTCCGCCGCCAGGGCGGGCATGGCCAGCAAGGCTAGGGCGGGGATCAGTTTCTTTAGCATCACATAAGCTCCATTTAAGACTGAGAGTCGTACGACATCAGACCCGGCATCAGATCAGGAGCTTTCATGTTCAGCCATCTTCCGTCTCGCTGCAATGCACTTGTGATAGGCGCCAGTGGCGGTATCGGCGCCGCCCTTTGTGACGAGCTGCAGGCACTGGCGCAAGTTGAGCGCCTGTATGGGGTCAGCCGCCGGGGTCAGGGGCCCGCCACCTTTAATCTCGCCGCCGAGCTTGCCACCGATGAAGGCAGGGCAGAGCTTGCCCGCTGGCTTGCCGGCCAGCCGCTGCACCTAGTTATCAATACTTTGGGGCTATTGCATGGCGAAGGGGTTTGGCCGGAAAAGCGGATAGAGGATGTCAGCGCTGAGGCGCTTTTAAAAAGTGCCCTCATTAACGCCTTTAGCCCGGCCCTTTGCCTGCAGGCCTTGTGGCCCAACTTGGCCTTGGCCAAAAACGCCCTGGTGGGGCATTTGTCGGCAAGGGTTGGGTCTATCTCGGATAATCGCCTTGGCGGCTGGTACAGCTACCGCGCTGCCAAGGCGGCGCAAAATCAGCTTAACCGCACTCTTGCCATCGAACTTGGCCGGCGGCTGCCGGGTGTCTGGCTGCTGACCTTACACCCCGGCACCACCATCAGCGATTTATCCACGCCCTTTCTTGGCAATACCCCCAAGGATAAGCAGTTCAGCCCACAGCGCGCCGCCCGGCAGCTATTGTCGGTGCTGGCCGGAGCCGGGGCCCAGCACCATGGCGGCTTTTGGGCCTGGGACGGCCAACCTATACCTTGGTAGGGGATATCAACAAAATCTGGGGGCAAGGCTGTGGATAACTGCATTTATCCCCAGCCAAGGCCCCTCAACCGGGAAATCTGCTTGGCTGGGTGTTTTTTGCCCAGCAGTTGCCGGGCTGTTAACGCATGTGATGCGCAAACGTTTGAATGGGCGCAAAAAAAAGCCGCCACATGTGAGATTGATCAGGAGGGAGTCTCTGTGGCGGTGTCAAATGACAAATGCTTGCCCCTGCAATAAACGACACTGCCGGCATCCGCCTAAAGTACTAGGTGAAATAAAATTTTTAATTTTTCTAAATGCCTAAAAGCTCCAGGGCGACCAACACCTCTTTTACCTGGCGCACAGCTTCCGGGCTCAGGGGCTGCAGCGGCTGGGGCAGGGTATGGCTAGCAAGGCCCAGTAGCGCAGCGCTGGCTGCCATCACTTTAAGGGAGCCAAAGCGGGTAAAAAGCGCCCAAAGTGGGGCCAGGGTGCTCTGCTGCTTCTGGGCTTTGGCGGCCAGATACAGCGCCCTGCACGCGTCGGGGAAGAGCCCGGCGGCCACTGAATGCCAACTGGTTACCCCGCTGCCAAGGGCCTCTGCCGCGGCCCCATCCCCTGCCACTCCCAAGTTGATGTGAGAGGGAAGCAAGGCGCGCAGCCGCCGGTTATCTGCCGGGGTGAGCCCAGGTAACTTGAAGGCGGCAACCCGGGGAAGTTGCGCCAGGGCCTGGCGCAAGGCATCGCTGAAGGTAAATTGGGTGGTGCGGGGGTTTTCATAAACGCAAAGGGGCAGGTCGCAAGCGGCGCTCAAGCTTTGGTAGAGCCCAAAGACTTCGTCCTCATTCAAGGGCTGGTAAGACACCGGCGCCAGCAGCAAACTGGCGGCGCCTTGGCGCTGGGCCCCTTCGGCCAAACGCAGCACATCGCGGGTAGCCAGGGCGCTTATTCCTACCATCACCGGCACCTGCCCGGCCTGGGCTATCACCCGCTCACTGATGGCAAGGCGCTGGCCAACCTCAAGATAAGGGGCGCAGCCGGTGGAGCCGAGGGCGCCGATGCCATCGACCCCAGCTTCGGTGAGGCGGGCCACCAGCCCATCGAGGGCCTGATAGTCGATGCCGTTACCGGCAAAAGGGGTCAGGGGATAGGCGTAAAGGCCGGCTTTCATCGCTAAAATCCTTGAGTCGAGGCGCTTTGGCAGCGTACTGTCAATAGCGAGATTAACCAAGGGTTATCAATAGCAATCAAGGAGTTGCCATGGCACTTTCGCCTTTTCACCTGGCCATTCCGGTCTTCGATTTGGCCCGGGCCCGGGCTTTTTACGGTGAGGTATTTGGCCTTACCGAAGGCCGCTCGTCCAGCCAGTGGGTCGATTTTGATTTTTTCGGGCACCAACTGGTGATCCACGAACACCCCAAGACCCCTTCACAGCAAGCGGCCCATACCAACCCGGTAGACGGCCACGACGTGCCGGTCCCCCATTTTGGGGTGGTATTGCCTTGGGAGCAGTGGCAACAACTGGCCGAGCGCCTCAAGGGGTTCAAAATCCCCTTCGTAATAGAGCCTTATGTGCGTTTTCGGGGGCAGGTTGGGGAGCAGGCCACTATGTTCTTGCTAGACCCCTGCGGCAACGCGTTGGAGTTTAAGGCCTTTAAGGACATCAGCCAGCTTTTTGCCAAGTAACGGATAAAAGAAAGCCGCCACAGGGAAGAGAGAGGGTCTGGGGGCTGTGGCGGCCAAGGGACTTGCTTGCCCTGGCATTGTATCGCCATCGCATTCAGCCAGAAGCCCCAAGCCGGACAACAGTGCGTTACGAATAAATGTGACGAAAATCACTGTTTGCTGAGTGTAACGATAATCCGCATTCAGCCATGAAAAAGGGCGCCCAGGGCGCCCTTTTTGCTGCCGTTTATCAGCGGATAAGCGACAGGAACTCGCGGCGGGTGTCGGTAGACTCGCGGAACGAGCCCAGCATTACGCTCGATTTCATGGAGCTGTTTTGCTTTTCAACGCCGCGCATCATCATGCACATGTGCTTGGCTTCAATCACCACCGCCACCCCTTGGGCGCCGGTAACTTCCTCGACTGCCAGGGCGATTTGGCGGGTGAGGTTTTCCTGAATTTGCAGGCGGCGGGCGAACATATCGACGATGCGAGCAAACTTGGACAGCCCCAGCACCTTGCCGTTTGGCAGGTAGCCGATGTGGCATTTGCCAACGAAGGGCAGCAGGTGGTGCTCGCACAGGGAATAGAGCTCGATGTCCTTAACAATCACTAATTCGTCATTGTCGGAGCTGAACACGGCGCCGTTAACCAATTCTTCAAGGGATTGCTCGTAGCCACGGGTCAGGTACTGCATGGCTTTGGCGGCACGCTCGGGGGTTTTTAGCAGACCTTCACGAGAAGGGTCTTCGCCCAGGCCACGGATGATGGCTTCATAGTGCTTGGCCAGTTGTTCTGTCATGAATTGCTCTCTCAACGGATATGTCGGCCGCCATCCACATGGAGGGTGCGACCGGTAACGTAACGGCTGTTCAAAAGGTAGTGGACGGCAAGCCAAATCTCGTCGCAGCCCGGCTCAATGCCCATCACCGACTTGGCCAGGGTCTTGGCCTTGTACTGGGCGTCGTCATCTTCGTTAAAGATGATAAGGCTGGGAGCGATGCTGTTTACCCTCACCCTTGGCCCCAATAGCTTGGCAAAGGACAAGGTCAGGCTCGACAGCGCCGCCTTGGAGGCCACGTAGGCAATGTGCCGGTCACTTCCTTTTTCTACGGTGTAATCGGTTATGTGGATGATGCTGCCGCCATCTTCTATCTGGCCGGCCAGGTGCCGGTTAAGCAAATAGGGCGCCTTGGCATGCACCTGCATCATGGCATCGAAATGGCGAGCGGCGTCATTGATATCGGCTTCCAGATCCCAGCTCGAGGCGTTATGGATAATGGCGCCAAGGGGTTGGCCCGAAAGCTCGCCCACCAACGCAGCGATACCCTCATCGGTGGCAAAATCGGCCTGGATGCAGCGCACGCCCTGGGCGGTCAATTGGTCAATCTGCTCGCGGTGCTGGCGGTAGGTCATGATGACCGGCTGGCCTTGTTCCAAAAAGCGGTTAACCAGGTGCAGGCCGACGCGCTTGGCAGCGCCGGTAATAAGCACGGGATTGGCCGTCATTTGGCTTTCTCAACGGTTAAAGTCAAACTGGGCAGTCATACTACCTGCTTGGCCGCTTTGGATCATCTCATGCCGCTACTTTTGTACAGTCGTTGCCCCCTTGCCCTGTTGCGCGAACCGCTAGGGTTGGTGGCTGGGCAAAAATCGGCCCAGCGCCAGGGAGCGGCTTGGCTGGGGGCGGCGCTATTAAGCCGGCTGCTGGGAAGGGCAGTGAGCCCTAGCGAGATAAGTCGCAGCCCACAAGGGGCGCCTTTGCATCCCGAGGCCCAGCTCAGCCTGTCCCATAGCGGTGATTGGGTAGCGGCGGCGGTGGCCTTTTCACCTGTGGGTATCGATATCGAGGTGCCCAAGGCCGGGCGTGATATCCCGGCTATGGCCGCTTATCTCGGCTGGCCGGCAGAAGACTTTTACCGCAACTGGTGCAGCTTTGAAGCGGCGGTGAAAACCGGAGTGGGGGAGCTTGGGCCGCGCCAATTGCAATGGCAGGAAAAGACCCTCGTTCTACCCTGTCAAAACCTGCTGTATTGCTTTACGAGGCAACAACCTTTTTTCATGTCTTTAGCGTCTGTCACAAAAACCAGGCCCAGATGGCAGAGCCCAGTGTTAATGCTTGCTGAATATTTGCTAGAATGCCGTGCTCCAACGGGCTAAAAGGCAACGGCGCCTTACGCAATGGTTTTAGTGCTTCTTGGCAGGGAATGGACAAGCGAAGAAGCGATGAAGGATGCAGGACAAATAATGACAACCGGCTTTGGCGCCACGCACAAGATGGACAATAACGCGTGCTCCGGCCCCTTCGTAAAAGAGGGCGCCCGCCGTGCTGAGTTTTAAGGTCAACGCCTGGTGCGCCTGGGCCCCCGGCATCGAAACCCCGGCCCAGTGGCAACAATGGCAGCGCGATGGCGAACTGGGCGAGCCCCAGATGCCGAGCCTTGACTGGGTAAGCGCCGCCCAGCGCCGCCGCCTCTCTTCCCTGACCCGTATTCAGCTTGCCTGCGCCAAAGCCGTTATCGGCGATGACAGCCTGCCGGTGATTTTTGCCAGCCGCCATGGCGAGCTACACCGCACTTTTCAATTGCTCACCACCCTTGGTGAGCAAGAGCCCCTGTCGCCCACCCATTTCAGCCTGTCGGTGCATAACGCCGCCGCCGGTCTTTTTGGCATTCTTCGCGAGGACAGAGCCCCTGCCAATGTGGTGGTGGGGGGCGATGACAGCTTGATGCTGGGCCTGGTGGAAGCCTGCGCCATGCTCGGCAGCGGCCAATGCGAAGAAGTGCTGTTGGTGGCCGGCGAGCAGCAAGTGCCCGCACCTTATGTTCAGTTTATGGCTAGCCGGCAGGTGGATCATGCCTTGGCGCTGCGCCTTGGCCGCGGCAGCGACATTAAGCTGACCAGCGATGCCCTAGGCCAGGCGCAGCCTTGGCCCCTTGCCATGCAGCTGGCCGCATTGCTGGCCAGTGGGCAAAGTGGCCGGTTGGCACTGGCAGAGCAGGGGTGGGCATGGCAACGCTAAATAAACTGTGGCGCATCTTGGCAACCGGCTTTGCCTTCAGTGCCTTTGGTATTGGTGGGGTTTGCTTGAGCCTGACCGTCTTTCCCCTTATCAGCCTGCGCTATGGCAATACCCTTAAGCGCAAGTTGGTGGCAAGAAAGGTGGTAAGCCGCAGTTTTCGGTTTTTCCTCAATAGCCTGCAGTGGCTTGGGATCTGCCGTTACCGGGTAGACCGCGAAGAGGCCCTTAACCGCCAGCCTTGCGTGGTGGTGGCCAACCATCCGTCGCTGCTTGACGTGGTACTGCTTATTGCCCACATGCCCAAGGCCGATTGCGTGGTCAAGGCCGGTATCTGGAAAAACCCCTTTATGCGCGGGGTGGTTAAAGCCACCGGCTACATCAGCAATGCCCACCAGGGTGAAGCGCTACTGGAAGCGGCCCGGCAAAGCTTGGCCCAGGGTTTTTCACTGATCATCTTCCCCGAGGGCACCCGCACCGAACCCGAGGTGAGCCTCAACCCCCTGACCCGGGGTGCGGCGCAGCTGGCGCTTAAAAGCGGTTATCCGCTGCTGCCAGTGAACTTGGACATCACCCCCCGCACCCTTACCAAGCAAACCGCCTGGTACCAGGTGCCGCCAGAGCCGTTTCGGCTCAGCGCCAGGGTAGGGCAGCCGGTGGCGCCCCAGGATTTTAACCATCAAGACAACTGTACTGCCCTGTCGGCCCGGGCCCTGACCCGTTATTTGGCCGAGGTTTTAGATAAGGAAAACAACACAGATGAGCAATCTGGAAACCGAACTCAAGGCACTGATTATCAGCGCCTTGGAACTTGAAGACGTGACCGTTGACGATATCGACACCCAGGCGCCGCTGTTCGGCGAAGGCCTGGGCCTGGATTCCATTGACGCCCTGGAACTGGGGCTGGCCATTCAGAAACGTTACCAGGTGAAGATCGACGCCAACGCCAGTGACACCAAGTCACATTTCGCCAGTGTCGCCACCCTGGCCAACTTTATCCGCTCTCAGGAGGCCGCATGACCCGCGACCAGGTATTTGCCGAATTGAAGACCATTCTGGTCGAAGACTTTGAAATCGACGCCAGCAGCATCGTGCCCGAGGCGCACCTGTACAGCGACCTGGATCTCGACTCCATCGACGCAGTGGATCTGGTGGTCAAGCTGCAAGATCTCACCGGTAAGAAGATCCAGCCCGAGCAATTTAAGGCGGTACGTACCGTCGAGGACGTGGTAGACGCCGTACTGAGCCTGGTGGCCGCGGCTTGAAACCCGGCGCCTTGCTGTGGTTGCTCTACCCGCTGGTGATGGCCCTTGGCCTGCGCTGGCTCGAGCCGATTTGGCTGGCGCTGCTGGCCCTTGGGCTGTTGGCGCTGCGCTGGCGCGTTGCCAGCGGTGCCGAGCGGGTATGGCTGCCACTGGCGGCCCTGGCCTTGGGGTTTTCGGCGCTCAGTAACAGCGCCCTTGGCCTCAAGCTCTATCCGGTGATGGTCAACCTGGGATTATTGCTGTCCTTTGGCGCGACCTTGTGGCGCGGCCCCAGCATGATAGAGCGCTTGGCAAGGCTCAAAGAGCCTGACTTGCCGCCCTCCGGCGTCGCTTATACCCGCAAAGTCACCTGGGTTTGGTGCGGTTTTTTCCTCGCCAATGGCGCCATGGCACTCTTTACGGCGCTGCTTGGCTCCCAGCAGCTTTGGGCCCTGTATAACGGGGTCATCAGTTATTGTCTTATCGGCGGTCTTTTTGCCGGCGAATGGTGTTTTCGACAGTGGTTTATTCGCAGCAACAATCAGCCTGGCTAGACGCCCTTAACGAGCGCCTGACAAGCCGCGCCCCGTTATTTCTTGCCCCAACCATGAGCGGCCTGGCCCTTTCACGCCATGCCGGCGGCCTTGGCGCCCAGCTCAAATCTGGCGAGCGCTGGGTGCTGTGGGATCAAGACCCGGCAGCCTTTTTTGCCGCGCTGCTGGCTTGCTGGCAGGCGGGCGCTACCGCGATTTTGCCCGGTAACGGCCAACCCGGTACCTTGGCGCTTATCGAGGCTGATGGCCTTATCAGCAGCGAGGAATTGGCCTTTGCTGGCCGCCAACTCGACCCCTTGGCCTTTTATGGTGAGCCTTGCTGCCCGGCGGTCTTGCCCATCGTGCTCTTTACCTCCGGCAGCACCGGCGAGCCCAAAGCGGTGGATAAAAGCGCCGAGCAGCTGCTTGGCGAACTGGAGGCGCTAAGCGCCACCTTCGGGCCGTTGCGCGGCGCGGTGCTGGCAACGGTCAGTCACCAGCATATCTACGGTTTGCTGTTTCGCCTGCTCTGGCCCTTGGTGAGCGGCGCCGCCGTGGCGCGCGAAACCATCAGCTACCCCGAGCAACTGGATGCCATGGCAGCGGCTCTTACCGGGCCCTTGGCACTGGTGGCAAGCCCGGCGCATCTTGAGCGGCTGCCCGATGCCTTTATGGTGATAGGTTCGCGCCTTGACGCCTTGTTCAGCTCCGGCGGTTTGCTGGGCGAGCAGGGCGCGGCCCAGGCTCACCAGCGCCTCGGGGTCATGCCTACCGAAGTGTTCGGTTCCACCGAAACCGGCGGCGTGGCTTGGCGCCGCCAGGGCCAGAACCGGCGCTGGACCCCTTTTGCCGGCGTCGATTGCCAAATCGACGTTGAAGGGGGCCTAGTGGTCAGCTCGGTGGTTGCCGGTGGCTGCCAAAGCATGGGTGATAGGGTCGAGATAGGCGCCGATGGCCGCTTTGCGCTGCTGGGCCGGCGCGATCGCATTGTCAAAGTCGAGCAAAAGCGCCTTTCTCTTGATGCTATGGAGCAGGCCCTGATAGGTAGCCCCATGGTCAGCCAGGCCCGTTGCCTGCTCCTTGAAGGCCGGCGCCAGCAACTGGGCGCGGTGCTGGTGCTCACCGAGCCTGGCCGTGAGCAGGTGGCGCGCCTTGGCAAACACGCCTTTTACCAGCAGCTTCGCCAGGGGCTGTTGGCCGAATTTGAACCCGTGGTGCTGCCGCGCCGCTGGCGCCTGGTGGCGCACTTGCCGGTCAATGCCCAGGGCAAGATAACCAACCTGGCGTTAAGTGCCTTATTTGATGAGTGATGTCATGCCGACACTGCCCCCCGTTTTAGCTCGCCATCCAGGCGAGGACCAGCTGACACTGGTGCTTGAAATAAGCCCCGAGCTGCCCCAGTTTCAGGGCCATTTCCCCGGCCTTCCCATTTTGCCCGGCGTGGCGCAGCTCGATTGGGCCGCCCGCTTTGGTGCCGCTGAATTTGGCCTGGTGCTGGACAGCCAGCGCATGGAAGCGGTGAAGTTCCAGGCCCTGGTTCAGGCAGGCACTCCGTTACATCTGACTTTGTCCTATGACGACGCCAAAGGGCGCCTGGCCTTTACCTACAGCTCGGTCAAGGGCAACCACGCCAGCGGCCGCATTGTGATGGCAAGGGAGGCGAGGTGAGTTTTCGCCCCTGCCTGGTGGTGCCGGTCTACAACCATGGCCCGGCCGCCCGTCGTACCTTGCCAAAGCTGGTTGAGACCGGTTTGCCGCTGGTGGTGGTGGACGACGGCTCGGCGCCCGAGCACAGTGCCGTGCTGGACGAGCTGGCCGCGCGCTATAGCGCCATCACCCTGGTGCGCCATAGCCAAAACCAAGGCAAGGGCGGCGCCGTTATCACCGGCCTTCGCACCGCGCTTACTATGGGCTTTAGCCACGGCCTGCAGGTGGACGCCGACGGCCAGCATGCCTTTGACGATATCCCGCGTTTTTTAACCCAGGCGCAAGTCACCCCCGCCGCGCTTATCGCCGGGCAACCCGAATATGATGCCTCGGTGCCCAAAGGCCGCCTTTACGGGCGTTATGTCACCCATTTTTGGGTGTGGGTGGAGACCCTGAGCTTTGCTATCAAAGACGCCATGTGCGGTTTTCGGGTCTACCCCCTGGCTGCCACCGTGGCCCTTTTTGACCGGGTGCAGCTGGGCCGGCGCATGGATTTTGATATCGAAGTCATGGTGCGGCTCTATTGGTCCGGCATGGCTATCCACCAGCTTAAAACCCGGGTTATTTACCCCGAGGACGGCGCCTCCCACTTCAAGGCCTGGCAAGACAACTGGCTTATCTCCAAGATGCATACCCGGCTCTTTTTCGGGATGCTCTGGCGACTGCCCAAACTCATCGCCCGGCATTTTCAGCGCCCCAAGCACTGGTCGTCGGTGGCAGAGCGGGGCAGTCGCCTGGGAATGCGTAGCCTTTGGCTGGCCTACCGGCTCTTTGGCCGCCCCGGCTTTCGGCTCTTTTTGTACCCGGTGATGGCGTACTTCTTTATAACCGGGGCCAGCCGCCGCCACTCCCTCGATTACCTGACGCGGCTTTATCGCCATGAAGGCCCCTTGCCGGGACTCGCCAAAGCCCCTGGGCTCTGGGCCGGTTTTCGCCATCATCTGGCCTTTGGCGAGAGCATTCTCGATAAGCTCGCCGCCTGGGCCGGGCGGGTGGAAAAGCAGCGAGAGGTTCGCTTTGATGGGCGCCAACATATTGAAGACATTAAACAAAGTGGCCGCGGCGCCTTGCTGGTTGGTGCCCACCTTGGCAACTTGGAGCTGTGCCGGGCGCTGTCGGAACAGCCGATGACGGTGCTGGTGCTGACCGAGCACGCCCTCAAGTTCAATGCGCTGTTGGCCGAGATAAACCCGGCGGCGCGGATGAACATGCTGGAAGTGAGCCAAATGGGCCCCGATACCGCCATGGTGCTGCGCCAGCGCATCGACGCCGGCGAGCTGGTGGTGATGGTGGGAGACCGCACCTCGGCCAGCAAAGCTGGCCACACCCAGGCCTGCGATTTTCTTGGCGAGCCGGCGCCTTTTCCCATCGGCCCCTGGGTGCTAGCCCATGTGCTGGAATGCCCGGTCTACACCCTCTTTTGTGTGCGCCAGGGGCAAGGTCATCTGGTGAGCCTTGAGCCCTTTGCCCCGCAAGGTATCAAGCTTGAGCGCAAGACCCGCCAGCAAACCCTGGCCCTTTGGGCCCAGCGCTTTGCCGATCGCCTGGCGGCCCATTGCCGCCAGGCGCCGCTGCAATGGTTTAACTTTTTTGATTTTTGGCAGGCCGATAAAGGCCAGCGCAAGGACCCTTTATGACGGTGGTTTTCGGCCAAGGGCCGCTACGCATTGAAGACATTAACGCCCTGGCTGCACGTGACGTGGCGGCCGAGCTGGACGGCACTGAGCCCTACCGGGCCCTGATTGAAAAAGGCGCCGGCTTTTTAGACCGGCTCTGGCGCGAAGAGGGCGAGATTTACGGGGTGACCACCGGCTACGGCGACTCGGTCACGGTAGACATTCCCAAATCCCTGGTTGAAGCGCTGCCCCTTAACCTGACCCGCTTTCATGGCTGTGGCCTTGGCCGCCACTTTAGCGTGGAGGAGGGGCGGGCTATTGTCGCAAGCCGTCTGGCGTCCCTCAGCAAGGGCCACTCTGGGGTCACCTGGGCGCTGCTGGCAAGGTTGCAATGGCTGCTCAGTGAAGACGTTATTCCGGTTATTCCCGCCGAGGGCTCGGTGGGAGCCTCAGGGGATCTCACTCCGCTTTCTTATCTAGCGGCGGTGCTGGTCGGCGAGCGCGATGTCTATTACCAGGGCCGTATCCGCCCAACTAAGGACGTGCTGGCCGAAAAGGGCGTTGCCCCTTTGACCTTGAAGCCCAAAGAGGGCCTGGCCATCATGAACGGCACCGCGGTGATGACGGCCCTTGCCTGCCAAGCCTTCACCCAAGCCAAGTATTTAAGCGCCATGGCCACCCGTATCACGGCGCTGATGAGTAAAGCCCTGGGCGGCAACAGCTATCACTTTGACCAGACCCTCTTTGCGGTCAAACCCCACCCGGGGCAAAGCGAGGTGGCCAGCAGGCTAAGGGCGGATTTGCATTATCACGGTGAAGCGAGCCACAGCCGCCTGCAAGACCGCTACTCGCTGCGCTGCGCCCCCCATGTGATTGGGGCCTTGGAAGATGCGCTGCCCTGGCTTCGCGGCCTTATCGAGACCGAGCTTAACAGCAGCAACGACAACCCCATTATCGATGCGGTGGGCGAGCAGGTGCTGCATGGCGGGCATTTTTACGGCGGCCACATCGCCATGGCCATGGACACCCTGAAGGTGCAGGTGGCTAACCTTGCCGACCTTTTAGACCGCCAGTTGGCCTCCTTGGTGGACAGCCGTTACAACAACGGCCTGCCCACTAACCTCACCGGCGCCCAGGGCCCTGAGCGGGCCATCAGCCACGGCTTTAAGGCGGTGCAGATTGGGGTGTCGGCCTGGACTGCCGAAGCCCTCAAGCACTGCATGCCAGCATCGGTGTTCTCCCGCTCTACCGAGTGCCACAACCAGGACAAGGTCAGCATGGGCACCATCGCCGCCCGCGATTGCCTGCGCATCATCGAGCTGACCGAACAGGTAACGGCGGCTGCCTTGCTGGCCGCCAGCCAAGGTTGTTGGCTGCGCCAGCGCGACCACGGCTTGGAGCTGGGCGACGAACTTGCCGAGTTTTGCGCCAGCGTGCAACGCCTTTGCCCCCCGGTTATTGCCGACCGCCCCTTGGAAGGGGAGCTTCGCCAAATGATGGCCGAGCTTCGCGCCCGTACCTGGAGTCTTTATGACAATCCGTGAAGTGACAGTGGAACTGCAAGTGCCTTTTCACGACCTAGACCCGATGCGAGTGGCTTGGCACGGCAATTACCTGCGGTATTTCGAGGTGGCCCGCAGCGCCTTGTTGGACAGCTTTGACTACAACTACGAGCAAATGGAAGCCTCCGGCTACGTGTGGCCCATTGTCGATTTGAAGGTCAAATACATCCGCTCGGCCACCCTCAACCAAAAGCTGCTGGTGAGCGCCAAGCTCACCGAGTTTCACAATCGCCTTGGCATGAGCTTTGATGTGCGCTGCAAGGAAACCGGCCAGCGCCTTACCAAGGGTCAAAGCGTGCAGGTGGCGGTGGATAAAACCAGCGGCGAGATGCAGTTTGTCTCCCCTCGGGTGCTGTTTGAAAAACTGGGGGAACCATGGCCTTATTGAGCGCCTTGGCCCTTGGCGCCGCCCTTGCCACGCCGGCCCCCTGCGGCACCTTCAGCCAAGAAAAGTCCCTGGCGGGGCTCGCCAAACCTTTTGTCAGCGAAGGGCGCTATCAGCTTAAAGACGGCTTACTTAGCTGGCACACCCTCAAACCCTTTGAGAGCACCCTGCAAATCTCAAAAGCAGGCCTTTATCAGCAGCTGCCAGGCCAGGCGCCCCAGCAAATAGCCTCGGCCGATAACCCCCTGGCGGCGAGCCTTGCCGAGCTGTTAGGTGCCGTGGTGCGGGGCGATACCGCCGCCCTTAAGGCGCACTTTAGCGTTGAAGACGAGGGTGCCCAGCAAACCCTGGTGCCCAAGGATGCCTTGTTGCAAAAAGCCATCAGCCGCATCGTGATTGACGGTGAGCCGCCAACGGCCATTCGCCTTGACGAGCCGAAGGGCGGCCAGACCCTTATCAAACTGCAACCCGGGCAGTGTCAGTGAAGGCCTGGTGCCTGGCGCTGGTGCTATTGGTATTGCTGGGCTGGCGACTGGCCCTTGGGGTGTCGCCATCCACCCAGCTTGCCGATCTGCTGCCTGCCAACCTGGCCGGGCAAAGCGCGGGGGACAGCGCTGCCTTTGCCACCCTTAAGGCCCGTTTTGACAACCAGCTGTGGCTCGTCGTCGAAAACACCGACCCCAAGGCGCTGGTGCGCGACGCCAACACCCTCGCCAAAGCGCTGAGTCAGGCCGACTTTCTAAAAAGCTGGCAAGGCGGCCCGGACAGCCGCTTTGAGCGCTACGGTGAGTATCGGGCTCAGCTGATGGCACAAAGCGATCGCCAGCTGAGCGATGAGGCACTTGTTAACCGGGCGCTGGGGCTGTGGTTTGGGCCAACCCCTTCGAGCCTGCGGGCCGACCCGTTATTGACCTTCAGCCACTGGCTCGACAGCCAAAAGCCGGCAACAACGCCGCTGGTGCTGCAAGAGGGCTGGCCCCTTTGGCACAAAGACGGCCGCTATGCCGCCATCCTTACCTTGTCCCTAAAGGGCTCGGCCTATGACGGCGCCTTGCAGGCCAAGGTTTCCTCGTGGCTGGCGGCGCTGCCGGTAAAAGTGCAGGCGGTGGGAACGCTGCTTTATGCCCAACAGGGCGCCAACCAGGCCCAGCGGGAGGTGAGCCGCTTTGGCACCCTGGCGCTGGCGGCAGTGCTGGCGCTCATTGCCTGGGGTTTTGGCGGCTGGCGGGCCTTGGGTTTTATGGGGGCCTTGCTGGGGCTGTCGCTGCTGGGGGCGCTCACCGCCTTGTGGTGGTGTTTCCCCCACGCCCATTGGCTGGCCCTGGTGATGGGGGCGAGCGTTATCGGCATTTGCGCCGATTACGGCTTTCACGCCCTGGCGGCAGGAGCGGCGCAGCGCAGCATTCGCGGGCCGCTGCTGGGCGGCCTGGTATCGAGCCTGGTGGCCTATGGGGTGCTGGTGCTGTCGCCTTTTCCGGGGCTTTCGCAACTGGGCGTCACCGCCCTTGGCGGCCTGCTGATAGCCTACGGCTACGTGCGCTACGCCGCCAAGGTGCCGCTGGCTCCCAGCCGCCAGTGGCCGGCGCGTTTTATGGCGGCGGTTGATAAGCGCCAAGGCGTTGCCCGCTGGCTGCTGCTGGCTGTTATTGTGCTGTGGTGCGCCTTGGGGGCAGGGCGCTTGTCTTTTGATGATGACATTCGCCAGTGGCAGCCCAAAGATGCGGCCTTGGAGCAAGTGGCTTCGCGCCTCGAATACTGGCTGGGCCAGCGCCCTGGCGGCCAATACCTGTTGCTGCGAGCGGCCGATACCCAAGGGCTTTTGGAACAAGAAGAAGCCTTGATGCCAAGGCTCGATGCCCTCAAAGCCAAGGGCCAGTTAGGCTCGGTGCTGGCGCTCAGCCAAGGCTTTCCGTCCCTTAAGCGCCAGCATGGCGACCACCTTCGCATCAGCGCGCTGTGGCAGCAGCTCGATAGCCGTCTGGGCGGCGCCCTGGGGCCAGCGCCCGCTTTCATGCCGGGATTGACGCCACAAAGTTGGCCCAAGGGCGATGGACGCCTGCAACTGCTGCTCGAAGGCGCGAGCCCAGCCACAGTGATGGTGCTGCAAGGCCTGACCCAAGAAGGGGCGGCGGCCCTTGGCGATCTGGGGCTGATTGACCCTACCGCGCGTATCACCCACACCTTTGGCCATTATCGTGACCAAGTGTTGTGGCTGGTGCTTCTGGCCTTTGGCATCCTGGCGCTGGTGCTGCTCACAGCCCTTCGCGCCAAGGGCGTAAGGGTGCTTTTTGCCACTGCCCTGGCCCTTGGCGCCGCGGCGGTCACCCCGGCCTACCTTGGCCAGCCTTTTAACCTTATCCATGCCCTGGGGCTGATTTTGGTGCTGGGGCTTAGCCTCGATTACTGCCTGTTTTTTGTCTCAGACAAGGTCAGCAGTAGCCACACCCTGCTGGCGGTGCTGCTGTCGATGCTCTCCAGCCTGTTTGCCTTTGGGCTGCTGGTGGCGTCCAGCACCCCGGTATTGGCCGGCTTTGGGGCGCTGGTGGCGGTGGGGCTCTTGTGCGCCTGGTTAAGCAGCCTGTTTTGGGCGAGGTCTTTATGAAAAAAACGCTCCTCATTTTGGTGCTGCTGTGGCTGGCCGGTTGCCAGAGCCTGACACCGCCGCCGCAAGCAACCGTCAACCTTGGCGATAACATCCAGTGGCGGCTGCCACCTTTGGATTGGGTGAAAGTGCCCAGCCAGCGCACCCAGCAGGTGGTGGCCTGGCATGGCGATAACCGCTGGCAGCTGGTGGGGGAGCTTGGCCTTGACCAGAAGGCCATGACCCTCACCGCCCTGAGCGGTTTTGGCACCTTTTTATTCCAGGCCCGCTTTGACGGCCAAGCCATCACGGAGCAGCGTTCGGCGTTGTTGCCGCAACAGGCTGATCCGGCCCATCTGCTGGCCGACTTGCTGCTGTGCTTGATGCCGCAGCAAAGCCTGGAAAAAAGCCTCGCTGGCGAGGGAGTTGAGGTGATTGACGGCGATGCCACGCGCCAGATCGTAAAGGGCGGCAAGGTGATCGCCACCATCGCCCATCAAGCCAAGGGCTTTCGCTTTGAACAGCAGCAACTGGGTTACGGATTTGAGGTGACCTATGAATGAGCTTTATTTGTCGGCGCCAGGGCTGGTAACGCCACTGGGTAGTGATTGCGCAACTGTCTCACAGGCCCTTTTTGCTGGCCAAAGTGGCCTTTGTCAGATCTCCGATCTGTTGCTGGGCGACGCTCCTGCCTGGGTGGGCGCCGTTACCGAGCCATTGGCGCCGCTGCCTGAAGCCTTTGCGGCCCTCGATTGCCGTAACAACCGCATGCTGCGCCAGGCCCTTGACCAAATCAAAGACGCCATCGAGGCGGCCAAAGCCGACTACGGCGCGGCGCGGGTGGCAGTGGTGCTGGGTTCGTCTACCGCCGGTATCGACGTGGGGGAAAAGGCCCTGGTCCAGTGGCAGGCGAGCGGCGAGCTGCCGGATGATTTTCAGTACGAGGTGCAAACCCTTGGCTCGGTTGCCCGCTTTGCCGGCGCCTACCTGGGGGTAAGTGGCCCCTGTTACACCCTTTCCACGGCGTGCTCCTCGGCCGGTAAGGCCTTTGCCAGCGCCCGGCGCCTTATTTTGGCCGGGCTTGCCGACGCTGTGGTGGTTGGCGGCGCCGATAGCCTGTGCCGGCTGACCCTCAACGGCTTTGCCGCCTTGGAGTCTATCTCTGCCGGGCCCTGCGCGCCCTTTAGCCAGGGCCGCCAGGGCATCAGCATCGGCGAAGGGGCGGCGGTGTTTTTACTGTCACGGCGTAAAGGCGCTGTAACGCTTGCCGGGGTGGGGGAGTCGTCCGACGGTTACCATATCTCGGCGCCCGACCCTAAAGGCACAGGCGCCCGCCTTGCCATGCAAGAGGCCTTGGCCCAGGCCGGTATCGGCGAACAGGATGTCGGTTATGTCAACCTGCACGGCACCGGCACCCCAAAAAACGACGAGATGGAAGCCCATCTTGTGGCCGATTTTTTCAGCGCCGCCCCTTGGGTCAGCACCTCCAAAGCCCAGATAGGCCACTGCCTGGGCGCGGCCGGTGCCCTTGAGGCGGCTTTTTGTTACCTTGCCCTTTGCCATGGCAAGGTGCCTCCCCAGTTGTGGCGTGGCCAATACGACAGCGCGCTGCCGCCGCTGCGTTTTGCCGATGCCGGCCAGGACGCAGCCCTGCGTCATGTGATGTCCAACTCTTATGCTTTTGGCGGCAGCAATGTCAGTGTGATTTTGAGCCATGAATGAACAACCGCTTTTTAAGGCGCCCAGCCATTACCTGGCGCATCGCGCGCCGATGCTGCTTATTGATGAGGTGCTGGACGTTGGCCACGACTTTGCCCGCTGCCGGGTCGTTATCAGCCCCGATTGCCTCTTTGCCGACGCCCAAGGGGTGGGAAGCTGGGTCGGCATTGAGTTTATGGCCCAGACCATCGCCGTTTATGCCGGTTGGCTGGCCGAGCAGGCCAGCGAGCAGGTGAAAATGGGCTTTTTGCTGGGCACCCGCCGGTTTGAGTCTGACTTTCCCCGCTTTGCCTTTGGCGAGGTGCTGGAAGTGTCGGTCAGTAAGAGCTTTGCCCAGGAAAACGGCCTGAGCGTGTTTAGCTGCACCCTGAGCGGCCCAAGGGGCGAGCAACGGGCCCAGCTCACCGTCTATCAGCCAGAGGATGCCAGCCACCTTTTGGCAGGAGAACAACCATGAAACAGATACTGGTTACCGGCGCCAGCCGCGGCATCGGCGCCGCCATCGCCAAAACCCTGGCCGGCCCGGGGTGCGCCGTGGTCATTCACTATCGTAGCCGCGAAGAGGCCGCTGCCAAGGTTTTGGCCGAGATTGAAGCGGCTGGTGGCAATGGCCGCCTGCTGGCCTTTGATGTGGCCGACCGCGAAGGCGCCAAGGCCGCCCTGGAAGCGGATATGGCGGCCCATGGCGCCTATGACGCGGTGGTAGTGAACGCCGGCATTAGCCGCGACGGCGCCTTCCCGGCGCTCACCGACGAGGACTGGGACAGCGTTATCCACACCAACCTCGATGGCTTTTACAACGTCCTCAAACCGGTGGTGATGCCCATGGTGCAGCGCCGCAAGGGCGGGCGCATCGTGACCCTGGCATCGGTGTCGGGCCTTATCGGCAACCGCGGCCAGGTGAACTATTCGGCCTCCAAGGCCGGCATTATCGGCGCCACCAAGGCCCTGGCCCTGGAGCTTGCCAAGCGCAAAATCACCGTTAACTGTGTGGCGCCTGGGCTGATTGAGTCTGACATGACCGATAACTTGGAAGCCGCCGAGCATATTAAAGAGCTCATCCCGCTGCGCCGGGCCGGCCAAGCCCAGGAAGTGGCAGACTTGGTGGCCTTTTTGTGCTCCGACAAGGCAAGCTACATCACCCGCCAGGTGATCGCCGTTAACGGGGGGCTGTGCTGATGCGCCGAGTGGTGGTGACCGGCATGGCCGGGTTGAGTTCTCTTGGCCATGACTGGCCCAGCATCAAGGCTGCCATGCAGGCCGGGCAAAACGGCATAGTGCGGATGGACGAGTGGGACCGCTTTGAGGGCCTTAACACCAAACTGGCCGGCCCTGTGGCCTTTGAGCGCCCGGGGCATTATTCCCGTAAACAAGTGCGCTCCCACGGCCGGGTGTCGATGATGGCTACCCGCGCCACCGAGCTTGCCCTGGAGCGGGCCGGGCTTTTGGGCCATGCCTGCCTGAGTGATGGCCGCACCGGCATCGCCTATGGCTCGTCTATCGGCTCGACGCCGCCGATCATGGGGTTCTCGGCCATGCTTGAGCGCAACGATTGCTCCAAGATAACGGCCACCAGCTACATCCAGATGATGGGGCACACCACTTGTGTCAACGTCAGCCTGTTCTTTGGCCTCAAGGGCCGGGTGATCCCCACCTCCAGCGCCTGCACCTCGGGCTCCCAGGCCATAGGTTACGCCTATGAGGCCATCAAATACGGCCACCAGGAAGTCATGGTGGCCGGCGGCGCCGAAGAGCTGTGCCCCACCGAGGCGGCGGTGTTTGACACCCTTTATGCCACCTCGACCCGTAACGACAGCCCGGAACTCACCCCAAGGCCCTTTGATGCCGGCCGTGACGGCCTGGTGATAGGCGAGGGCGCCTCCACCCTGGTGCTGGAATCTTACGACCATGCCAAGGCCCGTGGCGCCACCATCCTCGCCGAGCTGGTGGGCTTTGGGACCAACTGCGACGGCAGCCATGTGACCTCACCCACCTCCGAGACCATGGAAGTGGCCATGCGCCTGGCATTAAAAGACGCCAGCCTCGATGCTGGCGCCGTGCAGTACGTCAGCGCCCATGGCACCGCCACCGAGCAGGGCGATATTGCCGAGAGCCAGGCCACCGGCCGGGTTTTTGGTGAGGGCATTGCCATCAGCTCACTGAAAAGCTACTTCGGCCACACCCTGGGGGCTTGCGGCGCCCTGGAAGCTTGGCTTGGTATCGAGATGATGCACGATGGCTGGTTTGCGCCAACCCTTAACCTCACCGAGCGCGACCCGCGCTGCGCGGCGCTCGATTATCTTACTGGCGGCGGCCGGGACATGGCCGTGGATTGCTGGATGAGCAACAACTTTGCCTTTGGTGGCATCAATACTTCGCTGATCTTCACCCGTTTCAAGGATTAAAAAAATGAGAAAGGACGACAGTGGCGACAAGGTTCAAGTTGCCATCATTGGTGCCGGCCCGTCAGGGACCTTGGCGGCCACGTTGCTGCATCGCCAAGGCATCAAGGTCAGGGTGCTGGAAAAGGGCCATTTCCCCCGGTTTTCCATTGGCGAGAGCCTGCTGCCCCAATCCATGGTCTATCTGGATGAGGCCGGTTTTGGCGAGGCGGTGGCAAGCCAGGCGGCAGAGCTTGGCTTTCAATTTAAAAACGGCGCGGCCTTTCGCCACCGTGGCCGCTATATCGATTTTGACTTTACCGACAAGTTCTCCCCTGGCCCCGGCACCACCTTTCAGGTGAAAAGGGCGGCCTTTGATAAATTGCTGGCCGACCAGGCCCAGGCCCAGGGCGTGGATATTCGCTTTGGTCACGGCATTGAGGCGGTGGCCATCACCGACGAAGGGGCAACCCTTACCGGCCATGATGACAAAGGCCAGCCCTACCGATTGGACGCCGATTTTGTGCTGGACGCCTCGGGCTTTGCCCGGGTTCTGCCAAAGCTCTTTGACCTTGAAGCGCCCTCTGGCCTTGCCAGCCGCCAGTCCTTTTTCACCCACGTCAAAGACAACGCCCATCCGAGTGAGCTGGATAGAAACAAAATTCTCATCAGCGTCCACCCTGAGCACAGCGATATCTGGTATTGGCTTATTCCGTTCAGTGACGGTACCTGCTCACTGGGCGTGGTGGGGGAAGAGCGCTACTTTGCCGGGCGTGACCTCGACAACGCCGCCATGCTCAACGCCCTGGTGGCCGAAGAGCCTGACCTGCAAAAGGTGCTGGCGCGGGCCGAGTTTTTAAACCCGGTCAACACCTTAAAGGGCTACTCGGCCAAGGTAAAAAGCCTCTATGGCAAGGGCTATGCGCTGTTGGGCAACGCCGGGGAGTTTCTCGACCCGGTGTTTTCCTCCGGGGTGACCATCGCTTTTACCTCGGCCAGCCTGGCAGCCAACACCCTGGTGCGCCAGTTCCGGGGCGAAGCGGTAGACTGGCAGCGCGACTTTGCCGAGCCGCTGCAAGGGGGCGTGGACGTGTTTCGCACCTATGTCGAGGGCTGGTACGACGGCCTCTTTCAGGACGTTATCTTCTATCCCGCGCCGCAGCCGCAAATCAAACGCATGGTGTGCTCCATCCTGGCCGGTTACGCCTGGGACAAAACCAATCCCTACGTCAAAGAGTCCACCCGCCGTTTGGGGGCCTTGGCCGAGGTTTGCCGGGCCGGATGAACCACCAGGCGCCCCTGCTGGCGCCTTTGGCCGGTTTCTGCGACAGTGAGCCTAACTAACAAAGGAGGGGCCATGAAAAAGTGGGCCTTTTTAATGGCGCTGGGCCTTGGCGCCTGCACCAGTGTGCCCCCGGAAGGGGTGGACGCCCGCATGCACCAGTGGCAGGGCTACAGCGCCGAAGCGTTGATGGACAAATGGGGCGTACCCGCCCAGACCAACAAGGTAGAAGGCCAAGACTGGCTTATCTACCGCGACACCAAAACCGGCTCTAAACCCAGCATTGGCATCGGAGTCGGTGGTGGCTCGGGGAACGTGTTTGGCTCTCTAGGCACCGTCTTTGGCGGCGGCCCCAGTGTGGACGGCTGCACCCGCCAGGTGGTGGTGGTGGACGGTAAGGTTTCGCAGATCCGCTGGCAGGGCGATCCTAAGCTATGCTGGGAGTTGACGCCGTCACCGACCGGCAGTCAGTAACGCCAAACAGGCTGGCAGACAGGGAGGTCAATCATGAAAAAAGCGTTAGGGATGATGGGCTTGGCGCTTGGACTCTGTGCCTGCCAAAGTGCCAGCGACCCCGGCTTCTACGACAACCTCTGGCGCCTTGATGCCAGCCAAGTCAAAGGCCCCCTGGCCACCGCCGCCCGTTCGGTGAAAGGCATTACCCTCAAACTCAGCTCCGACGGCCGCTTAAGCGGTGAGGGCGGTTGTAACCGCTACTTTGCCGACTACCAACTGGTAAACGGCGCAGCCATGACGGTGGGGCATATTGGTAGCACCAAAATGGCCTGTATGGGGGAGCTGATGCAGGCCGAAGGGCTTTACCTGGACCGGTTGCAAAAGGCCAACTGGCTGGAGCGCGACGGCGCCAATCTCAAGCTGTTCTCAGACGGTTTTGAAAGCCCGCTGGTGTTTGTGCCAAGCCCTTAATCGGACTCCAGCACTTCGCGGTTTTGCCGCAGATCCATGTTCACCCGCAGCAGGCCGTCTTCCATGATGGTGCGGGTGGGAAGCCCAGCCCGGCGAAACACCCCAATCATGCCGCGGTTTTGCGGCAGCACTTCGGCGATAAATTCCTCTACCCCTTGTTCCCGAGCAATTTTCAGCAGGTGCTGAAAAAGGATGCTGCCTACCCCCAGATTTTGCAGGCTATCGAGCACAGCGCAGGCAAACTCGGCCCTTTTTACCTTGCTGCCCGGCAACAGGATGTAGCGGCCTATGCCCAGAGCCTCTTCTTCGCCTTTCTCGCTGTAATGGCCAGCGGCAATGGCCACATGGCTTTCAAAGTCCACGTCGGTAAAGCGGGCAGCTTCGTCCAGGCTCATCTGCCACTTGGGGCGCATAAAGCGGTAGTAGATGGAGCGGTCCGACATGTGCTCGTAGGCTTTGAGCAGCGCGTATTTGTCTTCCCGGCGGATGGCGCGGACAAAGACGGGGGTGCCGTCTTTCATGCGGTCAAAGGACAGATAATGGCGGGCGTTGATCATGGGCGGCTCAACCGGAATTTGCGCATAGTGTAACCACTTATGAGTGCAAACACAGGATCTGGATCAACAGCGCGGAGGAGTTGTTAAAAACCCCGCCGAAGCGGGGTTTGGTTTAGAGGTCGAAGTCGTCCAGATCGCCAAGGTCGACGTTGGCGTCGATTTGGCCCACCAGATAGGAGCTTATTTCCGACTCCTGAGGTGCCACCTGCACGTTGTCCGAGACCAGCCAGGCATTGATCCAGGGGATGGGGTTGGAGGCGGTGGCAAAGGCCGGGGCCAGGCCCACCGCGTTCATCCGCACGTTGGTGATGTATTCCACGTACTGGCTGAGGATGGACTCGTTCAGGCCGATCATCGAGCCATCTTTAAACAGATACTTGGCCCAGGCCTTTTCCTGCTCGGCGGCTCGTTTAAAGAGCGCTTCGCACTCGGCTTTGCACTCGATGGCAATTTCGGCCCACTCGTTGCCTTCTTTGCCGTCACGCATCAGGTTCAGAATTTGCTGGGTGCCGGAAAGGTGCAGCGCTTCGTCGCGGGCGATGAATTTGATGATCTTGGCGTTGCCTTCCATCAGTTTGCGCTCGGCAAAGGCAAAAGAGCAGGCAAAGCTGACGTAGAAGCGGATGGCTTCCAGGGCGTTGACCGCCATCATGCACAGGTACAGCTTCTTCTTGAGGTCGCGAAGCGCTATCTCATAGGTTTTGCCGGCCACTACATGGGTGCCTTCGCCGTGCAGCTGCCAGATCTGGGTGTATTCGATGAGCACATCGTAATAACCGGCGATTTCATCGGCGCGCTTTTGGATTTCCTCGTTCATCACGATGTCGTCGAACACCTTGGACGGGTCGGCGACGATATTACGGATGATGTGGGTGTAGGAGCGCGAGTGAATGGTCTCGGAAAAAGACCAAGTCTCAATCCAGGTTTCCAGCTCAGGGATAGACACCAGCGGCAGCAGCGCCACGTTGGGGCTGCGCCCCTGGATGGAGTCCAGCAGGGTCTGGTATTTGAGGTTGGACAGGAAAATGTGCTGCTCGTGCTCGGGCAACTGCGCAAAGTCGACGCGGTCTTTGGAGACGTCCACTTCTTCGGGGCGCCAAAAGAACGACAGCTGCTTTTCGATCAGCTTTTCAAAGACTTCGTATTTTTGTTGATCATACCGGGCCACGTTGACCGGCTGGCCGAAGAACATCGGTTCGGTCAGGGCGTTGTTGTTGACCCGGCTGAAAGTGGTGTAACGCATTGGTAGCTCCCTGAGAAAGGGGGGCCAAGCCCCCCTTTAAATCAAATCTTGCAAGCGCCGCCGGCACAGCCGTCGTCGTCTTCTTCCACTGCAACCGTTGCCTGGGGCAGGGAAGCGGCGGTGACGGTAAAGTCCTTTTGGGCGTCCGCCGCACCGTCACGGGTGTTGTGGTAGTAAAGGGTCTTCACACCGTATTTATACGCGGTGAGCAGGTCTTTGATCATCGACTGCATCGGCACCTTGCCGCCCGGGAACTTGGCCGGATCGTAGTTGGTGTTGGCGCTGATGGACTGATCGATGAACTTTTGCATGATGCCGACCAGCTGCAGGTAACCGTCGTTGTTGGGAATGTCCCACAGCAGTTCGTAGGCGTCCTTGAGCTGCTCGAAATCCGGTACTACCTGACGCAGGATGCCGTCTTTGGAGGCCTTCACCGAGATGTGGCCGCGCGGCGGCTCGATGCCGTTGGTGGCGTTGGAAATTTGCGAGCTGGTCTCAGACGGCATCAGCGCTGACAGGGTGCTGTTACGCAAACCGTGCTGGACGATGTCTTTACGCAGCTGTTCCCAATCGAGGTGCAGCGGCTCTTCGACAATTTTATCCAAGTCTTTCTTGTAAGTGTCGATGGGCAGCACGCCTTTGGCGTAGGTAGTTTCCTCAAACATCGGGCAGGCGCCGCGCTCTTTGGCCAGTTCCATGGAGGCTTTGAGCAGGTAGTACTGCATGGCCTCGAAGGTCTTGTGGGTCAGGCCGTTGGCGGAGCCGTCGGAGTAACGCACGCCGTTTTTAGCCAGATAGTAGGCGTAGTTGATAACGCCCACGCCCAGGGTGCGACGGCCCATGGTGGCGATGTGCGCGGCTTTAACCGGGTAGTCCTGATAGTCCAGCAGGCTATCGAGGGCACGCACGGAAAGCTCAGCCAGCTCTTCAAACTCGCTGACATCATTGATGGCGCCGAGGTTAAAGGCAGACAGGGTGCAAAGCGCAATCTCGCCGTTCTCGTCGTTGATGTCCATCAGCGGCTTGGTGGGCAGGGCGATCTCCAGGCACAGGTTGGACTGGCGCACCGGCGCCACAGCCGGGTCGAAGGGGCTGTGGGTGTTGCAGTGGTCGACGTTCTGAATGTAGATACGGCCGGTGGAAGCGCGCTCAGACAGCAGCAGGGAGAACAGATCCACCGCTTTAAGGGTCTTCTTGCGGATGGACTCGTCCTGCTCGTACTTGGCGTACAGCTCTTCAAACTTGGCCTGATCGGCAAAGAAGGCGTCGTACAGGCCGGGCACGTCAGAGGGGCTGAACAGGGTGATGTCGCCGCCCTTGATGAGGCGCTGGTACATCAGGCGGTTGATTTGCACGCCGTAGTCCATGTGGCGGACCCGGTTTTCCTCAACGCCACGGTTGTTCTTCAGCACCAGCAGGTTTTCCACTTCCAGGTGCCACATGGGGTAGAACAGGGTGGCAGCGCCGCCCCGGACCCCGCCCTGGGAGCAGGACTTAACGGCGGTCTGGAAGTGTTTGTAGAAGGGGATACAGCCGGTGTGGAAGGCTTCACCACCGCGAATGGGGCTACCCAGAGCGCGGATGCGGCCAGCATTGATACCGATACCGGCACGCTGGGAGACGTACCGGACGATGGCGGCCGCAGTGGCGTTGATGGAATCGAGGCTGTCGCCGGTTTCGATCAGTACGCAGGAGCTGAACTGACGAGTAGGGGTGCGCACACCGCTCATGATTGGGGTGGGCAGCGACAGCTTAAAGGTGGACACGGCGTCGTAGAAACGCTTGATGTAATCCAGGCGCGTGTCGTGGGGGTAGTCGGCAAACAGGCAGGCCGCTACCAGGATGTACAGGAACTGGGCAGACTCGTAAATCTCGCCGGTCACCCGGTTTTGTACCAGGTATTTGCCTTCGAGCTGCTTGACCGCCGCGTAGGAGAAATTCATGTCGCGGCTGTGGTCGAGAATGTCGTTCAGAGCATCGAAGTCGCTGCGCGAATAGTCGCTCAGCAGGTGCTCGTCGTATTTGCCCATCTCCACCATTTTGCTGACATGGTCAAACAGGTGGGGCGGCTCGAATTCGCCGTAGGCTTTTTTGCGCAGGTGGAACACCGCCAGGCGGGCAGCCAGGTATTGGTAGTCCGGCGCTTCTTCGTTTATCAGGTCGGCAGAGGCCTTGATCAGGGTCTCGTGGATATCCGCCGTCTTTATGCCCTCGTAGAACTGGATTTGGGCACGCAGTTCCACCTGGGATACAGACACATTGTTAAGGCCTTCGGCAGCCCAGGTAACCACACGATGGATCTTCTCAAGATCAATGGATTCCTGTTGGCCGTTACGCTTGGTGACTAGGAGGTTCTTGTTCATGACGTACCTATCGGACTTTTCCCTAAGCTTGCGCCAGCAAAGACGGCGACACTGGCGTATGTTTCTTGTGCATTAGATACACAAGATGTTGGGTTTGGTTTTGATTTTAGAAACAAGATAGTGAGGTATGGGCGGTCTTTCAAGGTGTAAAAGTGACGGCTTTTTGACCCCGTTAGTGGCCACTAACCTAAATGGGGTCGGCTTTGCCTAAGTTGTCAAAATGCAAGCCCCGATCAAAAAAAGCGATCAGCTGTTTGATCGTGTGATCTTGCACCAATTCAGCAGATCCTCCGGTGCCGCCAGCACCGCCTTGGCCGGCCAACTGGGGTGGCTGTCGTCCACATAACCCCAACTGGCCACAAAGCCCTGCATGCCGGCGCCCTGAGCCGCTTCCATGTCGGTCAGGGCATCACCAAGGTAAAGGCAATGCCCCGGCTCTACTCCCATCAACTCGGCGGCGTGAAGGAGCGGCGCCGGGTCAGGCTTGCGACTGGCAAGGGTGTCGCCGCAAACCAGGGCCTTGCAGGCATCAAGCGCCGGAAAATGGGGCAGGGCGGCCACCGTCAGGTGGGTCACCTTGTTGGTAACAATGCCCCAGGGAATTTGGGCGTCGTTGAGCGCGCCAATCAGCTGGCTGACCCCTTCAAAAAGCCGGGTCTCGGCAGAGATGTCGCGCAGGTAGGCGTCCCAAAAGGCCTGGCGCAGCGCCTCTTGCTCAAAGGCGCCTTCGCCAAAGCCTAAAGTCAGCAGGCTCTTGGTGCCGTGGGTGGCATGGGGGCGAACCTCGGCCAGGGTTTTTAAGGGCAGGTTGTGGGCGGCCAGCACTTCGTTTAGCGCCCGGCGAAGGTCGGGCGCGGTATCAAGCAGGGTGCCGTCGAGGTCGAAAAGAACCGCGCTCATGCCGGTTTCCGGGCGGCGACCAGGTAGTTCATGTCCAGTTTTTCTGAGCGGCTGAACTGGCCGGTCAAGAGGTTGTAGCTCATGCCTACGGCTTTTAAAGGAATAAGCCCGGCGTTGTCGCAAAAGGCCATCAGCTCGGCCGGCTTGATGAATTTTTGAAAGTCATGGGTGCCGGCGGGCAGCCAGCGCAGGATGCGCTCGGCGGCAAAAACCCCAAGGGCCCAGGCTTTGGGGGTGCGGTTAAGGGTAGAGAACACCAGCATACCGCCGGGCTTACAGAGCTTGGCGCAGGCGCTCACCACCGATTGCGGGTCCGGTACGTGCTCGAGCATCTCCATGCAGGTCACCACGTCAAACTGGCCGGGCAGCTCTTCGGCCAGGGCTTCGGCGGTTATTTGCCGGTATTCAAGGGCTACTCCCACTTCTTCGGCGTGAGCGCGGGCCACGTTCAGTGGCTCGGTGCCCATGTCAGCGCCGGTCACCACCGCGCCCAGGCGGGCCATGGACTCACTTAAAATGCCGCCGCCGCAACCGATATCGACGATGCGCTTATTGCCAATGCCATCGGCCATTTCCTCAACGAAGGCCAGGCGCACCGGGTTTAACTGGTGCAGGGGTTTAAATTCCCCTTCTTTATCCCACCAGCGGTGGGCCATGGCTTCGAACTTGGCAATTTCAGTGTTATCAACGTTGTTATTCATCTTTACCTTCCGACATTGGCAGACGGGCCATTATAGCCCTGAGTGCGTTGCCTTTTCATGGTCAACGTCGACCGTTGTGGTATAGTGGCTCACTTTGTTGGAAGACCTTTAAAAGGGACGACTGAGATGAGCGATCTGGCCAAAGAAATCGTACCGGTCAGCATCGAGGATGAGCTCAAAAGCTCCTACCTTGATTACGCCATGAGCGTTATCGTCGGCCGGGCGCTGCCCGATGTCCGCGATGGCCTCAAGCCGGTACACCGGCGTGTTCTGTTTGCCATGAACGAACTGGGCAACGACTGGAACAAAGCCTATAAGAAATCGGCCCGTGTGGTAGGGGATGTTATTGGTAAATACCACCCCCACGGTGACTCGGCGGTCTATGACACCATAGTGCGTCTGGCCCAGCCTTTTTCCATGCGTTACACCCTGGTAGACGGCCAGGGCAACTTCGGCTCCGTGGACGGCGACTCTGCCGCCGCCATGCGTTATACCGAAGTGCGGATGGCCAAGATCTCCCACGAGCTGCTGGCGGATCTGGATAAAGAAACTGTCGATTTCGTTCCCAACTACGACAACACCGAACAAATCCCCGATGTCCTGCCGACCCGTGTGCCGAACCTCTTGGTTAACGGCGCCGCCGGTATTGCCGTGGGTATGGCCACCAACATTCCGCCCCATAACTTAAAAGAAGTGGTGGGCGGCTGTGTGGCGCTGATTGATAACCCGGATTTGACCATCGATGAGCTGATGGAATACATCCCGGGCCCCGATTTCCCCACCCACGGCATCATCAACGGTAAAAGCGGTATCCGCGACGCCTACCACACCGGCCGTGGCAAGATTTACATCCGTGCCCGCGCCGAAGTGGAAGTGAACGAAGACAATGGCCGCGAGACCATCATCGTTCACGAGCTGCCCTACCAGGTAAACAAAGCGCGGCTGATTGAAAAGATTGCCGAGCTGGTTAAGGAAAAACGCCTCGAGGGCATCAGCGCCCTGCGCGACGAGTCCGACAAAGACGGCCTGCGGGTGGTTATCGAGCTCAAGCGCGGCGAAGCCGGCGAAGTGGTACTGAACAAGCTCTACTCCCTGACCCAGATGCAGGTGGTGTTCGGCATCAACATGGTGGCCCTGGACCAAAACCAGCCGCGCCTCTTTAACCTCAAAGATGCCCTTGAGTGCTTTATCAATCACCGCCGTGAAGTGGTGACCCGCCGCACCATTTATGAGCTGCGTAAAGCCCGCGAGCGAGCCCATGTGCTGGAAGGCCTGGCCATTGCGCTGGCCAACATCGACCCGGTTATCGAGCTGATTCGCCGCAGCCCAACCCCGGCCGAAGCGAAAGCTGGCCTGGTTAGCACCCCCTGGGAGCTGGGTAACGTAGCAGCCATGCTTGAAGGCGCCGGTGTTGACGCCGCTCGCCCCGAGAGCCTGGAGCCGCAATACGGCATCCGTGACGGCAAATACTTCCTGACCGAAGTGCAGGCCCAGGCCATTTTGGACCTTCGCCTGCACCGCCTGACCGGCCTTGAGCACGAGAAGATCCTCGACGAGTACAAAGGCCTGCTGGACATCATCAAAGAATTGCTGTTCATCCTGGCCTCCCCTGAGCGCCTGATGGAAGTGATTCGTGAAGAGCTGGTGGCCATCTCCGAGCAATATGGCGACGAGCGCCGCACCGAGATCAGCGAGTCTTCTGCCGATATATCCATCGAAGATCTGATCAATGAAGAAGACGTGGTAGTGACCCTCTCCCACGAGGGTTACGTGAAATACCAGGTCCTGACCGATTACGAGGCCCAGCGCCGCGGCGGTAAAGGCAAAGCGGCCACCAAGATGAAGGATGAAGACTTCATCGAGCAGCTGCTGGTCGCCAACACCCACGACACCATCCTGTGCTTCTCCAGCCGTGGCCGCCTCTATTGGCTGAAGGTGTACCAGCTGCCGCTGGCCAGCCGTACCGCCCGTGGCCGCCCCATCATCAACCTGCTGCCCCTGGAAGCAGACGAGCGCATCACCGCCATTTTGCCGGTGCGCGAGTATGAGGAAGGCAAGTACATCTTTATGGCTACCGCCTTTGGTACCGTGAAGAAAACTGCCCTGACCGAATACAGCCGCCCACGCTCCAGCGGCATCATCGCTGTTAACCTCAATGACGGCGACCAGCTGATTGGCGTGACCATCACCGACGGCAGCAACGAAGTGATGCTGTTTAGCGATGAAGGCAAAGTGGTGCGTTTTAGCGAGCAGCAAGTGCGGGCCATGGGCCGCGGCGCTACTGGTGTGCGCGGTATCAGCCTGGAAGACGGCCAGTCTGTGGTGTCCATGGTTATCCCCAGTGAAAACGTGGATATCCTCACCGTGACCGAAAACGGTTATGGTAAGCGCACCGAGCAGGCTGAGTATCCGGCCAAGAGCCGGGCCACCAAAGGGGTGGTATCCATCAAGGTCTCCGAGCGTAACGGCAAGGTGGTGGGTGCGGTAGCAGTTGAAGATGGCGATGAAATTATGCTTATCTCCAACCGTGGCACCCTGGTGCGCACCCGGGTCAACGAAGTGTCCCGAGTCGGCCGTAACACCCAGGGCGTGACCATCATTCGTACCGCAACGGATGAGAAGGTTGTCGGCTTGCAGCGCATCGCCGAGGTGGACGAAGAAATTGTCCCCGAGGCGCAAGGCGAAAACGCCGACGAGTAATTCAAAAGCGGCCATGGGGCCGCTTTTTGTTTTTAGATAGGGTCGTATGAACAACGTATTCAATTTTTGCGCAGGTCCCGCCATGCTTCCGCCGGCGGTGATGCAACGTGCCCAGAGCGAGATGATTGACTGGCAGGGCCGCGGCGTGTCGGTGATGGAAGTGTCCCATCGCGACAAGCCCTTTATGGCGGTTGCGGCCAAGGCCGAAGCCGACCTTCGGGAATTGATGGCCATTCCCGATAACTACAAAGTGTTGTTCCTGGCCGGCGGCGGCCGCAGCCAATTCACCGCCGTGCCCCTGAACCTGCTAAAGGAAGGCGAACAGGCCGACTACCTCATTACCGGCCAATGGTCCAAGGCGGCTTATGAGGAGGCCAAGCGCTTTCGCGATGTGGCCATCGCCGGCGAAATCGATATGAACACCAAACCCATCTCGCTGCCCACTGATATCAAGGTGCGTGACGGGGCCAAGTACCTGCACTATTGCCCCAACGAAACCGTTGATGGCATCGAGATGTTCGAGGAGCCCAAGGTAGCGGTGCCGCTGGTGGCGGACATGTCCTCTTGCATCCTGTCGCGCCGGATTGATGTGTCCAAGTACGGCCTCATTTATGCCGGTGCCCAAAAGAACATCGGCCCCTCCGGCCTGGTGGTGGTGATCGTCCGTGACGATCTGCTTCGTGACGACGTGTTGGTGCCCTGTATCTGGGATTACGCCAAGCAAGCCGAGCAGGGCTCCATGCTCAACACCCCGCCAACTTATTCCTGGTACCTGGCGGGGTTGGTGTTCGAATGGCTCAAAGAGGTGGGGGGCGTTGCCGCCATGGAAGCGCATAACGCTGCCAAGGCTGAGCTGCTGTACGGCGCTATTGATAGCATCGGGCTGTATCAAAACTTGGTGGCCCCGAGTTGCCGCTCACGGATGAACGTGGTGTGGCAACTCAAAGATGAAAGCCTCAACGAGGCCTTCCTTGCCGAAGCCGAAGCCCTGGGGCTGATGGCCCTTAAAGGCCACCGTTTTGTGGGCGGCATGCGCGCCTCCATGTACAACGCCATGCCGCTGGAAGGTACCCAGGCCCTGGTGACCTTTATGGCGGACTTTGCCAAGCGCCATGGCTGATCTCAGCGCCCTGCGCCAGCAGATAGAGGAGATAGACAACCGCTTGCTGGCTCTGCTCAGCCAGCGGTTGCTGGTGGCCGACGAGCTAGGCGAGCTCAAAGGGGGTAGGGTGTTTGACCCTACTCGCGAGTTTGCCCTGGTCGAGCAGCACGTGGAGAGCTTTACCCAGCTGCCGGCGCCACTGGTGCGCCAGTTTAGCCGCGACCTCATCTCCCTATGCCGGGCCCGCCAGGGGCCGTTTCGCATTGCCAGTCGGCAACCGCCGCTGGTGCATGCGCTGCTTGGCCGCTATACCCAAACCTTGCCAAGCGATGCCCCCTTCGAGGCGGTGTTCGAAGGGCAGGCCCAAGGGGTATTGTGGCTCGGCGACCTGCCAGACTCCCTGGCCGGGTTGCTACCCGCAGCTACCTTCGCTTTTGAGGGGCAGCAGGGCTTTTTGCTGACCACCCAAGGCGCCACCGGTGGTGCCTGGCAACTGAGTGACAAGGCACCCGGCCAAGGCGTGGGTGCCAAATGGTTTTTGATTTCCGGGCATCAGTTTGATGCCTGGCCCTTACTCTCGGAAGATTGATATGGAATTACTGACACTGGCCGCCGGCGGTACTGTTGCCGGAACCTTGTCTATGCCTGGTTCAAAATCCCTGTCCAACCGGGCATTGCTGCTGAGCGCCTTCTGCGCCGCGCCCACCGCCTTGAGCAACGTGCTGGACGCCGACGACATCCGCCATATGCGCGGCGCCTTCAAGGCGTTGGGGGTGGCGGTGGCTGAGCAGGGTGAGAGCCTGGTAGTGAAGGGCCCCTGGCGTCCCGGCACGCCAGCCGAGCCGATTTTCCTCGGTAATGCCGGTACCGCCATGCGCCCCTTGACCGCGGCTCTTGCTTTGACCCCGGGCACCTTTGAACTGGTGGGTGAGCCGCGCATGTACGAGCGGCCCATCGGCGATCTGGTGGACGCCCTTCGCCAGCTGGGTGCCGACATCCAGTACCTGGGTGAAGAGGGCTACCCGCCCCTTAAAATCAACGGCAAGAAACTGGCCGGCGGCACCCTGAGCGTTAAAGGGGATCTGTCCAGCCAGTTCCTGTCTGCGCTGCTTATGGCCGCGCCTTTGTGTGAAGGGGACGTCACCATCAAGGTCGACGGCGAGCTGGTCTCCAAACCCTATGTGGAACTGACCCTGGGTTTGATGGCCATCTTCGGCGTGGTTGCCGAGCGCCCCGACGACCAGACCTTTGTCATCAAAGCAGCCAGCCAATACCAAAGCCCCGGTAATTACTATGTGGAAGGGGACGCCTCTTCCGCCTCCTATTTTGCCGCCGCTGGCGCCATTGGTGGTGACGTCACCATCAAGGGCCTTTTCAAAGGCATGCTGCAAGGGGATGTGGATTTTGTGGACGCCCTTGAGCAAATGGGGGCCAAGGTCCAGTGGGGCGAACATCAGGTGCGGGTGCAAAAAGGCGAGCTCAAAGGCATTGATATCGATGCCAACGCCATTCCCGATGCTGCCATGACCCTCGCCACCACGGCGCTTTTTGCCGAGGGGCAGACCGTCATTCGCAACATCTACAACTGGCGCCTTAAAGAAACCGACCGGCTGCACGCCATGGCCACCGAGCTGAAAAAGGTGGGCGCTGAGGTGGAAGAAGGGCAGGACTTTATCAAGGTCAGCCGCGGCCAAGCCATCCGCCATGCCGAGATTGACACCTATAACGATCACCGCATGGCCATGTGTTTTGCCTTGCTGGCACTGGGCAATAGCACCATGGGTATTCGCGATCCCAAGTGCACCGCCAAGACCTTTCCGGATTTCTTTGCGCGTTTTGCGGCAATCCGTAAAGGTATTTGAAAGACTTTTGCCCTATAATGCGCGCCCGACGCCTGCAGGCTTTAGCCTGTATCCGTAGAAATGGAGGATTTTATGGCTGAACTGGTACCCGTCGTTACCGTAGACGGACCAAGCGGCGTAGGCAAAGGCACCCTGTGCCAATTGCTGGCGGACAGGCTCGGTTGGCACTTCCTTGACTCCGGTGCCATCTACCGGGTGTTGGCCCTGGCGGCGCTGCATCATCAGTGCCCCTTGGAAGACGAGGAAGCCCTGGTGCCGCTGGCCGCGCACCTGGATGTGCAGTTTGAGCCGGTAGCTGAAGGGGTGAAGGTTATCCTCGAAGGCGAGGATGTCACCAAAGCCATTCGTACCCAGGAAGTGGCCGGTACTGCCTCGCAAGTGGCGGCCTTCCCTCGGGTGCGCGAAGCGCTGCTGCGCCGTCAGCGGGCCTTTCAGAAAGCTCCTGGCCTGGTGGCAGACGGCCGGGACATGGGCACGGTGGTCTTTAAAACTGCCCCGGTGAAACTGTTTCTGACCGCCAGCGCCGAAGTCCGCGCCGAGCGCCGATACCAGCAGTTGCTGGCCTCAGGGCAGGATGCTAAAATCGAACGTCTTTTAACCGAGATCCGTGAGCGTGACGAACGCGATGCCAATCGCGCCGTGGCGCCACTGAAGCCAGCGGAGGATGCTCTGGTCATTGATACCAGCCATCTTTCTATCGAGCAGGTGCTCGATGCCGCCTGGCAGGCGGTCTGTGCCAAGATACCGGCACTGGCCAATTAAGAACCCTTCTGCGCCAAGGAACGGTGTAGAACACATGAACAACCCCATGTCGGATGGATGCCACATGGTTTGTTAAATAAGCAGACACACATGACTGAATCATTTGCTCAACTGTTCGAAGAAAGCTTGAAAGAGATCGAAACCCGCCCGGGTTCCATCGTTAAAGGTACTGTTGTTCGCGTTCAAAAGGACATCGTACTGGTCGACGCTGGTCTGAAATCTGAGTCCGCTATTCCTGCCGAACAGTTCAAAGATGCCAACGGCGAAATCACCGTAGCTGTCGGTGACGTTGTTGACGTCGCGCTGGACACCGTAGAAGACGGCTTCGGCGAGACCATCCTGTCTCGCGAGAAAGCCAAACGCTACGAAGCCTGGCTGGTTCTCGAGAAAGCTTACGAAGAAAACGCCACTGTTATCGGTATCATCAACGGTAAAGTTAAAGGCGGTTTCACTGTCGATCTGGACGGCATCCGTGCCTTCCTGCCTGGTTCTCTGGTTGACGTTCGTCCTATCCGTGACACTGCTCACCTGGAAAACAAAGACCTGGAATTCAAGGTCATCAAGCTGGACCAGAAGCGCAACAACGTTGTTGTTTCCCGTCGCGCTGTGATCGAATCTGAGAACAACGTTGAGCGTGAGCAACTGCTGCAAAACCTGCAAGAAGGTATGGAAGTCAAAGGTATCGTTAAGAACCTGACTGACTACGGTGCCTTCGTTGACCTGGGTGGCGTTGACGGCCTGCTGCACATCACCGACATGGCTTGGAAGCGCGTTAAGCATCCTTCCGAGATCGTCAATGTTGGCGATGAAATCACCGTCAAGGTACTGAAGTTCGACCGTGAGCGTACCCGTGTATCTCTGGGCCTCAAGCAACTGGGCGCCGATCCGTGGGTTTCCATCGCCGAGCGTTACCCTGAAGGTCACAAGCTCAAAGGCCGCGTGACCAACCTGACCGACTATGGCTGCTTCGTTGAAATCGAAGAAGGCGTTGAAGGCCTGGTACACGTTTCCGAAATGGACTGGACCAACAAAAACATCCACCCCTCCAAGGTTGTTAACCTGGGCGACGAAGTGGAAGTTATGGTTCTGGACATCGACGAAGAGCGTCGTCGTATCTCCCTGGGTCTCAAGCAGTGCAAACTCAACCCCTGGGAAGAGTTCGCTGGCCGCTTCAACAAGGGCGACCAAGTCTCCGGTAAGATCAAGTCCATCACTGACTTCGGTATCTTCATCGGTCTGGACGGCGGCATCGACGGTCTGGTTCACCTGTCCGACATCTCCTGGAACGCTACTGGTGAAGAAGCCGTACGTGAGTACAAAAAAGGCGAAGAAATCACCGCAGTTGTTCTGCAAGTGGATGCCGAGCGCGAGCGCATCAGCCTGGGCGTGAAGCAACTGGAAGCCGATCCTTTCAACAACTACCTGAACGATAAGAAGAAAGGTGCTATCGTTAACGGTACCGTGATCGCTGTAGACGCCAAAGGTGCTACCATCGATCTGGGTGAAGGTGTTGAAGGCTACCTGCGTGCCTCCGATATTTCTCGTGAGCGCATCGAAGATGCTTCCACCGTGCTGAAAGCCGGCGAAGAAGTTGAAGCCAAGTTCATGGGTGTTGATCGTAAAAACCGCACCATCTCCCTGTCCATCCGCGCTAAGGATGAAGCAGACGAGCGTGATGCCATCGATCACCTGAACAGCCAGGACGACGTGGTTATTCCTAACGCCATGGCTGAAGCTTTCAAAGCTGCTAAGAGCGAAGACTAATCAGGCGGGTGGGGTTTTGGCCCCACCCTCTTTGGCGCCGAGGAAACCTTATGACCAAATCAGAACTCATTGAGAGTTTGACCGCCAAGTATGCTGACCTGCCTGCGCGGGATCTGGAACTGGCAGTTAAAGAAATTCTGGAACAGATGGCCAACACCCTGGAAGCAGGGGAGCGCATCGAGATCCGGGGATTTGGCAGTTTTTCCCTGCATTACCGGGCACCGCGGGTTGGGCGTAATCCCAAGACCGGGGATTCGGTGGAGCTGCCTGCCAAGCAGGTACCCCACTTCAAGCCGGGTAAGGAACTGCGGGAAAGGGTCAATCTGAGCGCTGGTTCCTGATCAGTATTTAAGAAAAAAAGGCATGCGAGAGCATGCCTTTTTTGTGTCTGAGGCCGCTTTTAGGCAATAATAGCGGCGTTCGATTTTGGCCCACAGGAGGTGCGGTGCTAACCCTCATCAAATGGCTTGTTGCCGTCGTTATCTTTATCCTGGCTCTGGCTGTTGGTGCCGAAAATGCCCAACCTGTTGCCGTTAACTATCTGGTTGCCCAGAAAACCTTTTCTTTGGGGCAGTGGCTGGGGATCGCCTTTGCTTTTGGTGCATTACTGGCTTTTATTGTGCTTGGCAGCCTGTGCTGGGTACAAAAGCGCAGAATTGCCCTCCTGCAGCGCAAGTTGAGCGCCAAACAAAAAGACGCCTGATTTATGGTTGAACTTCTGTTCCTGCTTTTGCCCATTGCGGCCGGTTACGGCTGGTATATGGGCCGTCGCAGTGTGCGCCAGGAACGGGAGGTTCACCGCAACCGACTCTCTCAGCGTTATTTCAAGGGCCTTAATTTCCTGCTCTCCGACCAGCCAGACAAAGCGGTGGACCTGTTCATCGACATGCTGGCGGTAGACTCCCAGACCCTCGAAACCCATATGGCGCTGGGTAACCTTTTTCGCCGCCGTGGTGAAGTCGACCGAGCTATTCGCATTCACCAAAACCTGGTGGCCCGCCCCTCTATTGGAGAGGAAGACCGGCGCCTGGCCATGCTGGAGCTTGGCCAGGACTTCATGGTGGCCGGGCTTTATGACCGGGCCGAGAATATCTTTGACGAACTCAAGGACGACCCTGAGCATAGCCAGCAGGCCCAAGAGCAATTGCTGGCCATCTATCAGCACACCAAGGACTGGCACCAAGCCATCAAGGTGGCCAAGCGCATGGGTAAAGACAGGCCCATGGCCATTACCCGCGCTCTGAGTCACTTCTACTGCCAGCTGGCCGGGCTTGCCCTTGATAAGGGCAATAGCCGTGAAGCCCTCAAGGAATACAAAAAAGCCTTGGATGTGGACGGCGGCTGCACCCGTGCCCGAGAAGGCCTTGCCAAGCTCTACCGGGAGGGCGGGCAACTCGAAGAGGCGCTCGCGGTATTGGTGCCGGTGGTCAGTACTGACCCTGATAACAGCTCCGAAGTGCTGCCTGTTATCGCTGACCTTTTTAGCCGTCTGGGTGACAGCGAGGGCTACTATAACTTTCTTGCCAAAGCCGTCAGCCAGGACAGCGGCGTTTCGGTGGTGCTGGCTTATGCCGATCTCACGCAAGCGCAAGCCGGTATTGGCAGCGCCGAAGCGCTGCTGCTTGATGAGCTAAAACGCCACCCCACTCTCAAAGGCTTTCGTCGCCTTATTCAGTATCAGCGCGAGAAGGTCGCCGAGCCTTCCGCCAAGGAGAGTCTCAATCTGCTGGCCGAGCTGGTTGAGCAACAGATCCGTATTCGCCCCACTTATCGCTGTCGCCACTGCGGTTTTAGCGCCAACAAGCGCTACTGGCTCTGCCCATCTTGCCAGCAGTGGGGGCAAATCAAACCCATCCGTGGCCTGGATGGTGACTAAGGAGAACCCATGCCAAATAAGCCTGTCGTCGTTGCGCTGGATTTTGATGACAAAGCCAAAGCCCTGGCGCTGGTTGACCAGCTCGACCCGCAGCAGTGCCGCCTGAAAGTCGGCAAGGAAATGTTTACCCTCTTTGGCCCCGATTGGGTGAAAACCCTGGTCGATAAAGGATTCGATGTTTTTCTCGACCTTAAATTTCACGACATTCCCAATACCGTGGCCAAAGCCGTGGCCGCAGCGGCGGAGCTGGGTGTGTGGATGGTCAACGTCCACGCCAGTGGTGGCCGCCGGATGATGGAAGCGGCCAAAGCGGCCTTGGCGCCTTATGGCGATAAAGCGCCGCTGCTGATCGCGGTCACGGTGCTGACCTCCATGACCGATGAAGAGCTTCAAGAATTGGGCGTCAGCGCTAAGTGCGCCGAAGAGCAGGTTTTGCTCCTGGCTTCTTTGACCAAGGCTGCCGGCCTTGACGGCGTGGTGTGCTCGGCCAAGGAAGCCCAGCGACTCAAGGAAGCCCTTGGCCAGGACTTTAAACTGGTCACCCCGGGGATCCGCCCGGCCGGCAGCGACGCTGGCGACCAGCGCCGGGTACTGACCCCCAAAGAGGCCTTGGCGGCTGGTTCGGACTACCTGGTTATTGGCCGGCCCATTACCCAGGCCGACGACCCCATGGCGGTGCTTGGCGCCATCAATGACAGCCTGAAAAACTGACTATACTTACCTCTGAGCTAAGGATGTGCTCATCTGGGACAACCAAGGTAAGGACAACCTATGAAACGGACTTTGCAATTGCTGTTACTGGCGGCCAGTGTACTGGCCTGCAATGTGGCTCTGGCGGTAGACGTCGATAAGACGACAACTGACCAAGGGGTTGTGCAAGAGACTGCTGAAGCCATTGATATCAATTCTGCCTCGGCAGAGGAAATCGCCCACACACTCAAGGGCGTCGGAGCGAAAAAGGCAGCGCTTATTGTTGAATACAGAGAGGCCCATGGCCCTTTTACCAGCCTTGAAGACCTCAAGAAGGTAAAAGGTCTTGGAGAAAAGCTTCTCAGCGCGAACGCCGATAAAATTCGCTTTAAATAACAAGGGGCCGTCAGGCCCCTTTTCTTTTGCGCCAAATAATACTCACCACCCACCAAGGCAATACCGCCAAGGCCCCGAACAAATGGGCATCGGTTGCCACCGGTGCGCCGATAAGATTGATGGTTTCAGCCGCGGCGCCATGCCACTGCTCCCAGCCAATCTTGGCTATAACCCCGATGATGATAAGCCAGCCGGTTTTCTCGCCTCGGCGAATGTCTTCTAGTGCGCCCATCAACAGCAGGCCATGCAAGATACCCGAAAGCCCAACGTACCATTGAAGGGCAGGGCAGAAGGCCAGTAATCCAAGGCTGCTGGCCACACTCAGGTAACCCAGGCGGTCCCACCAACCCCAAAAGCTGTAATAGCGGCCATGGAGCCAGGCAATGACGAGGGCGCCGGCACTGTTCATGGCCAGATGCCAGCCATTGGTATGCAGCAAATGGCCGGTGACTAGCCGCCAAAGCTGGCCGTCGAGGATGGCTTGGCGTTGGTACATCAATTGCTGGTGCAGATCGGCCGGCAGCAGCATCAACAGGCTGGCCAACAGGATCAGGCTGAAAGCTCCGACCAGATGTGGCATCAATGGCAAACTCTTTTTAGAATGGGCCTCCATCCTAAGGGGGAGTCATGGCCCGAGCAAGTTGCCCAAAGTGCAATCGTTTGATAATTCACTGTATTTGTGCGCTTATCCGGCCTTTGGCATGCCGCACCCAGGTAACGCTGGTGCAATATCCCGGCGAGGAAACCCACCCTCTGGGTACCGCAGCATTGGTGCAAGGCGCTTTGGATTGTGCCTTGCTCCGCACAGATGCGCTGCTCGAGGCGCCAGCCTGGCCGGATGGAACGGCTCTGTTGTTCCCGGGGGAAGGGGCCCGCAACCTCGCCACTTTGGCTAGTGCGCCGTCCCATCTAGTGGTTTTGGATGGCACCTGGCGCAAGGCCCTTCGGCTCTACGAGCAGAGCCCGGCACTCAAGGCCTTGCCTAAGGTGTGTTTGCCCCAAGGGGCAGTGAGCCGCTATAGGCTTCGCAGCACCCGCAAAAAAAGTGCCTTGAGTACGGTAGAGGCGGTGATGATGGCGCTTGCCATCATCGAACCGGGTATCGATTTATCTCCCCTTGAAGACGGCTTCGAGGGGCTCATTGAGCGGGCAATGACCCGCCTGCCGGCATCGGTTCGGCAACAATATCTATAAGGAAATCCCATGGCAGTACACCACACCCTGATCAAGGTTCGCGGCTATCACCTGGACGTCTACCAGCATGTCAACAATGCCCGCTACCTGGAGTTTCTCGAAGAAGCCCGCTGGGGCTGGCTGGAAGACTCGGGTGAGCTGGCTTGGTTCCAGTCCCACAAGCTGGCCTTTGTGGTTGTTAACATCAACATCAATTATCGCGCCGCGGCCACCCTTGGCCATACCCTTCGCATCAAAACCCAGCTTGCCGAACTGGGTGAGCGCTCTGGTGTGGTGCGCCAGGAAATTTATTTTGATGGCTCCGACACCCTGGTAGCGGACGCAGCCATTACCTTTGTGTGCATGGACCAACGCACCGGCAAAGCTGTTGCCATGGAGGGAGAGCTGGCGACCTTTTTGCAAAAACACCTAGAGTGAATTTGACGAAAACGTTACAATGCGCCCGACCCTACAACAGAGGCCGGAGTGCAGCATGGAACACCATGACACCCACGAGCCTTACTACCAGCTTCAAGACGAGGTAGTCAAAGAACTGCCCCTGGAGTTGGAAGAAGATGCTCATCTTTGCTAGATGCATTACGTGAAACAAAAAAGGCAACCCTCGGGTTGCCTTTTCTTTTTCTATCAAAACCTTAGAGCACTTTGGTGATGGCGTCGGCCAGGTAATCCACGTTGCTGTGGTTGATGCCGGCCACGTTCATGCGGCTTGAATCCACCATGTATACGGAAAATTCGTCCTTGAGGCGATGCACTTGCTCTTTGCTGATCCCCAGGAACGAGAACATGCCGTACTGCTTGGTGATAAAGGAAAAGTCCTTTTTGTCCTGGCGGGCGTGGAGTTTATCCACCAGCAAGGAACGCAGCTCATGAATGCGGCCACGCATCTCGGCCAGCTCGGTTTTCCAGAGCTCGGTGAGCTCGGTTGAACCCAGCACGATATCGATGATGGCGGCGCCGTGAGCTGGCGGCATGGAATAGATGCAGCGGGCTACGTTTTGGATGACGCTGGACAAAATCGCCACGCGAGTGCTGTTTTCACCAACCAGGGTCAGGGCGCCGATCCGCTCGCGATAGAGGCCGAAGTTTTTTGAACCTGAGGTGGTGAGCAAGAATTCGGGCAACGTCGCCGCCAGGGTGCGGGGGCCAAAGGCGTCTTCGTCGAGGCCATCGCCAAAGCCCTGGTAAGCCATATCAATAAGGGGAGTAAAGCCCTTTTCCTTAGCCAGTTCGGCAAAGGCCAGCCACTGCGCTTGGTTAAGGTCGGCGCCAGACGGGTTGTGGCAGCAGGCGTGCAGCAGCACCACATCACCTTTGGGGACCGACTGCAGGGCATCCATCATGCCGGCAAAGTCGACGCTGGAATTGTCCTTGTCAAAATAACGGTAGGATTTGACTTGGATGCCGGCGGCGTTAAAGAGGGCGTTATGGTTGGCCCAAGTCGGGTCGGTTACCCAGATGGTGGCGCCGGGGTTACAGCGTTTGATGAACTCGGCGGCCATGCGCAGCGCGCCGGTGCCGCCCGGGGTAGACACGGTGCACTGGCGGGCCAGCACCGGGTTGCCTTCGCCAAAGACCAGCTTGGCCAGTTTGTCGTTAAAGCCGGCGTCCCCTGCAGAGCCAATGTAGGTCTTGGTGGTTTCGGTCTCAATGCGTTGGCGCTGGGCCAGGGCGACCGATTTGAGAATGGGTGTTTCACCCGTCTCGGTTTTGTACACACCAACACCGAGATCCACCTTGCTGGGGTTTTCATCGTTTTTATAGGCGATGGAAAGGCCAAGGATGGGGTCGGCGGGCACGGCTTGCAGGCTTTCAAACATGGTCGGTTGTTCCAAAAGGGTGGGCGAGAAATCGTTTCCCCTAGCCTAAGCCAAATAGCGGCCAAGGTTAAGTGGGTTAAGGCGGCAAATGTGGCTAGAATAGTGCACTTTTTCTTAAGGGCGAGACTCAATGCGTCTGGATAAATTTCTTGCCGACAATTCCCTTTACTCCCGTGCCCAAATCAAAAGATTGATGCACCGGGAAGAAGTCACCGTCAACGGCGAGGTGGTTAAAGACCCCGGCTTTAAGGTGACTGACACCGATGAGGTGGTGTTGGAAGGCGAAGCTATGCGGGCGGTTGGCCTGCGTTATTTTATGCTGCACAAGCCCAAGGGGTATGTGTGCTCCACCGACGATCCTGAGCACAGCTCGGTGCTGGCTCTGCTGGACGACAAAGAGCGTTTTGGGTTGCACATGGCTGGCCGCTTGGATCTCGACACCACCGGGCTGGTGCTGCTCACCGACGACGGCCAATGGTCGCACCGGGTGACCAGCCCCAAACACGACTGCGCCAAGCGCTACCGGGTTTGGCTTGACGATCCCTTGATTGACGATGCCGAGCAGCGTTTTGAGGAAGGCGTGCAGCTAAGGGGCGAGCGGCATTTGACCAAACCGGCGACCCTTGAGCGCGTGAGCGAGACCGAAGTGCTGCTGACCATCAGCGAAGGCAAGTACCATCAGGTCAAACGGATGTTTGCCGCCCTGGACAACAAAGTGGTGGATCTGCACCGCGAAGCCATCGGTCCCTTGGAGCTCGATGCCAGCCTTGCTGAAGGGGAATACCGGCCGCTAACCGCCGAGGAAGTGGCGCTACTCGGTTAACGGGCCAGTTCAAAGGCGAGGCTGAGCTTTTCGGCCAAGCTGTCGTCGAGTTCGGTCGTCGATATCAGGCGGACCTTGTGGGTAATGCGGTCTTTTTTGGCCAGGCCGCCGCTATCGACAAAGCGCTCATCAAAGGGTTGGCCCTTCCCCAGGGCCAGCCCCAATTCCAACTGCTGGTTCCCGGCGGCTTTAACTGTTGCAAAAACCTTGTTGTGATAGGCCGCCACCTGGGTTTTGGCCGGGCAAAGCTTCACCTCGTCCGACAACGACAGCAATAAATCCTCCACCGCATCATAAAGGGGCCTCAAGGCCGCCTTGCCGCCGCTGTATTGGGCATCGACCAAACGTGGCGCTTCAAGAAGATAGTGCTCTTCATCGGTGCTGTGGCTATCGAGGATAAGGGCAATGGTTGCTCCGCCCAGGCCATATTCGTCTTTGAGCCAGGTCTTGGCGTCCTTGGGCGCTTCGGCGGCCACCAGGGCGCGCCAGTCTTCCAGTTCCCGGCCGGTGGTGGCCGCCAGGTTCTGGGCCATGGCCTGCGCGTGCTTAATGGCGGGGTGAAGATGATACATGCTTAGGTGATCTCAAAAGGCCATGGCTTTAGAATGCCTGCACCCATTCTTTTAGACCAGTGCCATGCTCAGCTACCGTCACGCCTTTCACGCCGGCAACTATGCCGACGTTCTCAAACATGCCGTTATTGCCTTTGTGCTTGATTACCTAAAGCAAAAGGACAAACCCTTTTATGTGCACGATACCCACGCCGGTGCCGGCCGCTACCTGCTGAGCGATGCCAAGGCCCAGAAAACCGGGGAATTTAAAGACGGCATTGCCAAGGTGCTGGCCGCCGCCGATGCGCCGCCAGCCCTGGCACCCTACCTTGAAGTGGTGCGCGCCATGAACAAGGGCGAGCTGCTGCATTACCCGGGCTCGCCCTTTTTGACGCGTGCGCTGCTGCGAGACCACGACCGCCTGTTTCTAACCGAGCTGCACCCTGCAGACATGGTGCTATTGGAGCAGCTCTTTGCCAAAGACCGCCAGGTGAGGGTAGAAAAGGCCGACGCCTACGAGACCCTGGTGGCTAAGATGCCGCCCAAGGAAAAGCGCGGCCTGGTGGTCATCGACCCGCCCTATGAGCTCAAAGAAGACTACCAAGCGGTGGTGCATGCCATCAGCGACGCTCACCGGCGCTTTGCCACAGGTACTTATGTGCTTTGGTACCCGGTGGTAGAGCGCGCCCGGGTTGAGGCAATGATGGCGGCGTTCAAAGCCACCGGCATCAAAAAGCAGCTGCGTATCGAGCAAGGCCTGCTACCAGATACCGATCAGCACGGCATGACTTCTGCTGGCCTGCTGGTGGTCAATCCGCCTTGGACCCTCAAGGCTGCCATGGACGAAACCTTGCCCTGGCTGGACAAGGTGCTGGCCAAGGGGGCAGGGCAGTATCGTTGTGAGTGGTTGGTGGAGGAGTGATCAGTAAAGCTGCTCGTCGTCGCCGTCTACCTGGACGCTGAGCTGGCCGTCTAAGTCTTCGGTTACCTGGATATGGATGGGGCTGCAACAGTTGGCGCAGTCTTCGATGAAATCCTGGCCGACATCATCCGGCTCTAGGGTAATAAAGGTGTGGTGGCCGCAGGTAGGGCATTCAACCCGCCATTGCCTGACTTTATCCATAACGCCTCCAAAAGCGTGGCGATGACTGTCAGTATGGCATTGGGCCAGCGGGTTTACGTTTATTTACCCGCCATTGTTCGAGTTGGTTTAGGTGCATGGGGCATACTTGAACTGTGACGTAAATGAGGAACTTTCCCATGAAAAAGACCCTGATCACGGGCATCGCTGCCCTAAGCATGATCCTGGTACCGACACTGGCCGAGGCCCATGGCGGCCACTACGACGGTCATTATGGTGGTCACGGTGGTCCAGGCCGGGTCATCGTGGTGAAACCCGGCTACCATCACTACGGCCCGCCGCCGGCCCGTCGCTCTTACCACCACGGTAATGCCCTGGCCGGTATTGCCACCTTTGCGGTCTTTGCCGGTATCACCTATGCCATCGTCAACAACGCCTATTATCGCCAGCAAGGGAATAACTACGTTTATGTGGATAATCCCCCGGCCGGCAGCTACCGGGTGGTCAACCAGCCTGGCACCACTACCACCACCGTAACCACCACTACTTCCGTGGCGCGTGGCGAGGGCCTGAGCCCCGGCACCGTGGTGGATGAAATCGTCGGGCCCACCAAGAAGGTGGCTTATGAAGGGCGGCTTTATTACATCGCCGATGGGATCTGGTATCTGCCGGTCGATGGCGGCAGCCAGTTCGTGGTGGTGCAACCCCGTTACTGATGGTGATAGAGGTTCAGCAGGGCGCTGGCGCTCTGCTGGGCTTGTTGCCAGTAATGCTCGCCAAAAAGGTTGGTGTGGTTGAGCAGGTGGTAGAGGTTGTATAGCTCGCGCCGGCTTTCGTAGTTTTCATCCAGCGCCAGGGTATCGTCGTAAGCGGCGTAAAAGTCCGGGTCGAAGCGGCCAAAGAGCTCGGTCATGGCGATATCTGCCTCCCTGTCCCCGTAGTAACAGGCCGGATCGTAAAACACCGGTTGGTCTTTAATAAACCCGATATTGCCTCGCCAAAGATCCCCATGAAGCAGGCTCGGCGTCGGCTGATGATGCTTTAACAGCCGGCAGGCACAATCAAGAAGCGCCTCTTGTTGAGGCAACAACAAACCTTTCTCTGCCAGCATCCCCAGCTGGAACGCCAAGCGCTGCTCGCAAAAAAAGCGGTGCCAATGCTTATGCCAGGCGTTGGGTTGAGGGCTGTTACCGATGAAGTTGTCCTCGTCAAAGCCGTACATGGCTTGGTCCTGGCGCTGGTGCAGGGCGGCAAGCCCTTCGCCAAGGCGCTGCCAGCCCAGGCGGCTGGGGGCGGCAAACTCAAGATACTCAAGGACCAGGTAGGCAAAGCCCCGGGTGGCGCCCACGCATACCACCTCGGGGCTGCGCAGCGGGCCAAAACGGGATAGCTCACCAAGGCCAAAGGCCTCTGCCTGTAGCTGCTCTAGGTGACACGACTCGCTTATCTTGACGAACAGGCTCAGGCGCCCATCGCCCACCACGTAGCTTTGCCAGCGCGGCCCGGTTTGATGCAGGCGCCGCTCAGACAAGACAAAAGGCCTGCCGATAAAGGCCGAGATCTCTTCTTGCAAGGCATGCCACATGGTCGTTCTCCTACCGCAATCGCTGGTGATAAGCGTAGCCGTAAATACCCAGGCAGGCTCAGCGCTCGCTGCGGGTACGGGTGGCCGGAGGTTCCTTGATAAAAGGGTATTGGCTGTCCTGGTATTTCAGTTCGGTGATGCGATTGCAAAGCCCGGCCAGGGTTTTGGCCGTTGAGCTGACACTGAGTTTGTTAACCAGCCAATCGGGCAGCCAACCGGCCGGGTCGGCGCTACCGGTGTAACGAATTTCGGTCAGCCCCTGGCCAAGGGGCGTCAAGCGCCACTGCCCCGACACCCCGTGCATGCGCACATAGCCTTTGAGTTGCGGGTAGCGCTCGGCGGCGTCTTTGATGTCAAGATGCAGCGTGAAGTCTGGGTCTTGGCGCCAGGCCGAGAGGGTGACCGCGTCACGGTTTTTGGCCGGCCAGGGCAAATGAAAGCGGGTATGGATAACGTCTTCGGTAGCGGACGGTTTGTCGAGGCGTTTTACCGCCTCGACATGGGCCATCCATTGGGGTACGGCTTCAAGATCGTTCATCACCGCCGCAAAGGCCGAAAGCCGGGTGACGACCTGGCACTGGGCCTGCACACTGACCAGGCCATCGCGACCTTGCTCAATCCACAGCTTGACCCCGTTTCGCTCCGGCTGGGCCTGCCATTGGCCAAAGGCGAGGGGAGGGGCCAGTAGCAGCCCCCACAGCAGTTTAGAAAGCGCCGGCTGCGCCCGGGAATACCACCGGGCTTTCGGTGCCGTCTTTGGCAACGGCGGCAACGCCGAAGAAGTAATTGTCAATGACCACTCCTTTGAGGGTGTAACTATCTGTATTTCCAACGTAACGACTGTGCGTCCAAGTCGGTTCGGTGGTCAAGCGCCAATACACCTTATACCCCGCCAGTTGTTTATCTTTGCCGGCCTGCCAGCTCAGGGTGGTATCCGGGCTGACTGCACCTTTGATGGTGACATCCGCAGGCGCCGTGGGCGCCCAGGCCATGGAGGCGAGGGTAATGGCATCAAGCGCTGCTACCTTGCGGGCGTAGTCAAAGTCCACCCCGGCCAGCACATCGCCATAGGCCACGCCGTTTTCGGTGCGAAGGTCTTGGTGCTGGCGGTTGTAGTTTTCGTGGGTTTCCATCAGCCGCACCCCGGGATAACCGGCGTCATTAAAGGGACTGTGGTGGCCGCCCCGGCCGAAGCGGTCGAGGCGATAAACCATCATCACGTCCAGCATCGGCAGGTACTGGTGAGCCAAGGCTTTGATATAGCGGCCCAGGTTGCGGGAGGGGGAGTCCAGCTCGCCGCCGGTAAAGCGTCGGGCCCTGGCTTCTGCTGGCGTTTCCACCGCGCGGGTGCCCTCGGAGAACACCCGGACCGTGTGGTTATCTTTGATACCGTCAATGCCCTCGGTGTTGCCAATCATATCGTTGTTGATCACCGCATCGATATTCCAGCCCTGCTCGCGAGCGTATTTGGCGAGGATCTTGCCGCCAAAGAGCCCTTGTTCCTCGGCAGAGAGGGCGGCAAAAACGATGGTGCCGGGAAAGTCGTATTTGGTCAGTACCCGCGCCGATTCCAAGGTGGCCGCGATGCCAGAGGCGTTGTCGTTGGCGCCGGGGGCGTCGGCGGTGGCGTTCATCACATCGGTCACCCGCGAGTCGATATCGCCTGAGAGTAACGCCATGCGTTTTTTGTCTTCACTGCCCCATTTGATGGCGATGACGTTGGTGATGAGGGTCGGGTTAGGGATGCGTTTTTCACCGCTGACGGTATCGGATACCCGGATCACCTCCAGGCAGCCGCCGCACTCTTTGCTGATGGCCTTGAACTGGGCTTCTATCCAATCGGTGGCAGCGCCGATGCCGCGGGTCTTGGACGTTTGGCTAGAAAGGGTGTGGCGGGTGCCAAAGCTTACCAGTTTGGTCACGTCAGCCTTCATGCGCTCGGCAGACATGGCGGCGCCAATGTCATACAGCTCGGGTTTTTCTGCCGGCGGTACAGTCTGCGCCTGGGCAAGAAACGGCAGCAAGGTGGCGGCCAGCAGGGTCTTTTTGATCATGGTTATCTCCTGTTGTCAGTGCCTCTAACCTAACAGCGGCATCGGGCCAGGCCAGTGCTCTGCGCTGGTGCGTCTTGCTGATGCGACCAAAGGGCGGGGTCATTGGCGTTGCACCGGGCCGACCAACACCGCTATCATTGCCTCTCTTTTGGTCAGGGCGGGGTTCCCGCTGCCGAAGCGCCCTTGGTTTGGGTGGTAAGCAACTGACGTTTCACGATTTTAACTTTCAAGTGGCCCTTGGTACGGGTCACCACTGACAAGGACATTCTCATGCCTGCTATTACCCTGCCAGACGGTTCCGTTCGTCAATTTGCTAACCCGGTCTCCATTATGGATGTGGCCATGGACATTGGTCCTGGCCTGGCCAAAGCCACCATTGCCGGCCGTGTCAACGGCGAGCTGATGGACGCCAGCGACCTTATCGAAAACGACGCAACCCTGGCCATCATCACCGCCAAGAACGACGAAGGTCTTGAGATCCTTCGCCACTCCTGTGCCCACCTGTTAGGCCATGCCATCAAGCAGCTGTGGCCCCAGACCAAAATGGCCATAGGCCCGGTGATCGATAACGGCTTCTATTACGACGTCGACCTGGACTTTCCTTTGACCCAGGAGCATATCGAGCAGCTCGAAGCCCGCATGCACGAGCTGGCGGAAAAAGACTACGACGTCATCAAGAAAAAAGTGAGCTGGCAGGAAGCCCGGGACACCTTCGAGTCTCGCGGTGAAAGCTACAAAATGGCCATTTTGGACGAGAACATCAGCCACGATGATCGCCCAGGCCTCTACCACCACGAAGAATACGTCGACATGTGCCGTGGCCCGCACGTGCCGAACATGAAGTTCTGCCATCACTTCAAACTGATGAAGGTGGCTGGCGCCTATTGGCGTGGCGATGCCAAGAACAAGATGCTGCAGCGCATCTACGGCACCGCCTGGGCCGATAAAAAAGCCCTTAATAGCTACCTGGTGCAGCTGGCCGAAGCCGAAAAACGCGATCACCGCAAAATCGGCAAGCAGCTGGACTTGTTCCACTTCCAAGAAGAAGCGCCGGGTATGGTGTTCTGGCATAACGACGGCTGGATAATCTTCCGCCAGCTCGAGACCTTTATCCGCGAGAAACTGCGCGAGTTTGACTACCAAGAAGTCAAAGGCCCGCTGATGATGGACCGGGTGCTGTGGGAGAAATCCGGGCACTGGGAAAAATATGGCGACGCCATGTTCACCACCAGCTCCGAGAACCGCGATTACGCCATCAAGCCCATGAACTGCCCGGGCCACGTGCAGATCTTCAACCAGGGCCTCAAATCCTACCGCGACCTGCCGCTGCGCATGGCCGAGTTCGGCTCTTGCCATCGCAACGAGCCGAGCGGAGCCCTGCACGGCCTAATGCGGGTGCGCGGTTTTACCCAGGATGACGCCCACATCTTCTGTACCGATGACCAAATCCAGGCGGAAGTGGCCAGCTGTATCGACATGGTTTACAGCACTTACGCCACCTTCGGCTTTGAAAACATCAAGGTCAAACTCTCTACCCGCCCCGAGCAGCGCATCGGCTCCGATGCCATCTGGGACAAAGCAGAGCAGGGCCTGGCCGAAGCGCTGAGCGCCAAAGGCATCGAGTACGATCTGCAGCCCGGTGAAGGCGCCTTCTACGGCCCGAAAATCGAATTTACCCTGCACGATTGTCTCAACCGTGCCTGGCAATGTGGTACCGTGCAGCTCGACTTCGCCCTGCCGGGCCGTCTGGGTGCCAGTTTTGTGGCCGAAGACAACGACCGCAAGGTGCCGGTGATGATCCACCGCGCCATCCTGGGGTCCTTGGAGCGTTTCATCGGTATTCTTATCGAGGAATACGCTGGATTCTTCCCGGCATGGCTGTCGCCGACCCAGGCGGTGGTGATGAATATCACCGATGCCCAGGCCGATTACGTGCAGGAAGTGGTAAAAACCCTTGAAAGCGCGGGTATTCGTGCAAAAGCCGACTTGAGAAACGAGAAGATTGGCTTTAAAATCCGCGAGCACACGCTTAAGCGCGTCCCCTACCTGCTGGTTGTAGGTGATAAAGAACGGGAAGCAGGCGAAATCGCCGTCCGTACGCGCAAAGGACAAGATCTCGGCAAATTCAAGCTGGAAGACTTCATTAGCCAGCTGCAAGGCGAAATTGCCAGCCGAGGCAAACAAACCGTGGAGGAATAACGTATTAAAGGCGGAAGACGGGGCCCAGTGGTCCAGCAGAAACCGAAACACCGTATCAATGACCTGATCCGTATCCCTGAAGTTCGCCTGATCGGCGCTGAAGGTGAGCAGCTTGGCGTCGTTAAAATCCAGGATGCACTGGCCCAGGCTGAAGCAGCCCAAATGGACCTGGTTGAGATCAGCCCTAACGCTGAGCCGCCGGTCTGCCAGATCATGGATTACGGTAAGTTCCTCTACGAGAAACAAAAAAGCGCAAAAGAACAAAAGAAAAAGCAGAAACAGATCCAGGTGAAGGAAATCAAATTCCGCCCTGGCACAGATGAAGGCGACTACCAGGTAAAACTGCGCAACCTGGTTCGCTTTCTGGAAGACGGTGACAAAGCCAAAATCACCCTGCGGTTCCGCGGTCGTGAAATGGCGCACCAAGAGCTCGGTCGTGACCTGCTTGAGCGGATCAAGGCTGACCTCGAAGAGCTGTCTGTTGTTGAGTCCTTCCCGAAAATGGAAGGCCGCCAGATGGTGATGGTGCTGGCACCCAAAAAGAAATAATCAGGCGCCCACAAGTAGCGGGCCATTTCGGCCCGTTCGCCCTGGTTGTTGGTTGTTAACAATGCGGAGTTATTCGTAATGGCTAAAATGAAGACCCATCGTGGTGCTGCCAAGCGGTTCAAAAAAACCGCGTCTGGTGGCTATAAGTTCAAGCAGTCCCACCTGCGCCACATCTTGACCAAAAAATCCTCCAAGCGTAAGCGTCAGCTGCGCGATACCCATCAGGTTGCCGCTGCGGACAAGCCGCTGGTCGACCGTATGCTGCCTAATCTGTAAGGGGATTTGAGAGATGCCAAGAGTTAAACGTGGTGTAACTGCTCGCGCTCGTCACAAGAAGGTAATGAAGGCCGCCAAAGGTTACTATGGCGCCCGTAGCCGTGTTTATCGCGTTGCCTTCCAGGCCGTGATCAAAGCCGGTCAATACGCTTACCGTGACCGTCGTGCCAAGAAACGTCAGTTCCGTCAGCTGTGGATTGCCCGTATCAACGCGGCTTCCCGTCAGAACGGTCTGTCCTACAGCCGTCTGATCAACGGTCTGAAGAAAGCTTCCGTGGAAATCGATCGTAAGATCCTGTCTGACATCGCTGTACACGACAAAGCCGCCTTCACTGCTCTGGTCGAAAAAGCCAAAGCAGCACTGTAAGACGGAGGGGGGCTCCGGCCCCCCTTTTTTGCCCAAAGAGACAACCCAATGCCAACACTGTTTTTCTTTAGCTTCTTCTTTACTTCCTGAATGTCAGGAGGCCTTACCTTGGTGAAGAAGAAGCTAAAGGAAACCCAAGGCCTCCCAGACGGGAGGCTTTTTTGTTTGTGATACGAGGACGCCATGCAACATCTTGACGAGATCGTCAGCCAGGCCAAGGCAGCCATCGACGCTGCTGCGGACATGGCGGCACTGGATGCCATCCGGGTCGATTACCTGGGTAAAAAGGGCCTGTTGACCCTGCAAATGCAATCTCTGCGTGACCTGAGCCCGGAAGAGCGCCCCAAGGCTGGCGCCGTGATCAACCAGGCCAAAGAGGCGGTTCAGGAAGTACTGAACGCCAAGAAAGACGCCATGATGGAAGCCGAGCTTAACGCCAAGCTGGCTGCCGAGCAGGTGGACGTCACCCTGCCTGGCCGTCGCCAAGCCCTGGGCGGCCTGCATCCGGTAACCCGTACCATCGAGCGTATCGAAAGCTTCTTCGGTGAGCTGGGTTTTGCGGTCAAAGAAGGCCCGGAAATCGAAGATGCCTTCCATAACTTCGACGCCCTGAACATCCCGGCCCATCACCCGGCCCGTGCGGACCACGATACCTTCTATTTCACCCCTGACATGCTGCTGCGCACCCAAACCTCCGGCGTGCAAATTCGCACCATGGAAGTGGAAAAACCGCCGCTTCGCATCATCTCTCCTGGCCGCGTCTACCGTAACGACTACGACCAGACCCACACCCCCATGTTCCACCAGGTCGAAGGCCTGCTGGTAGACGAGAACATCTCCTTTGCCGATCTCAAAGGCATTCTTCACGACTTCCTGCAGAACTTCTTTGAAGAAGACTTGGAAGTGCGTTTTCGCCCCAGCTTCTTCCCCTTCACCGAGCCCTCTGCCGAGGTGGACGTGAAAGGCAAAAACGGCAAGTGGCTGGAAGTGCTGGGCTGCGGCATGGTGCACCCCAACGTGCTCAAGGCTGTGGGTATCGACCCGGAAAAATATACCGGCTTTGCCTTTGGTATGGGCGTGGAGCGCCTGACCATGCTGCGCTACGGCGTTAACGACCTGCGGGCGTTCTTCGAGAACGACGTACGTTTCTTGAAGCAGTTCAACTAAGGCAGGGAGTGAGTCATGAAATTTTCTGAAAACTGGCTGCGCCAATGGGTAAGCCCCGCTATTGATACCCAGGCCCTGTCCGAGCAATTGTCCATGGCCGGCCTGGAAGTGGACGGCATCGAGCCGGTCGCCGGCACCTTTCACACCGTAGTGGTGGGTGAAGTGGTGGAATGTGCCCAGCACCCCGACGCCGACAAACTGCGCGTTACCAAGGTCAACGTCGGTGAAGACGAGCTGCTGGACATCGTCTGCGGTGCGCCCAACTGCCGAGCGGGCTTGAAAGTGGCCGTCGCCAAAGTAGGCGCTGTGCTGCCCGGCGATTTCACCATTAAAAAGGCCAAGCTGCGCGGCCAGCCGTCCCACGGCATGCTCTGCTCCTTCACCGAGCTTGGTATTGATATCGAAGCCGACGGCATCATCGAGCTGCCGGCAGACGCCGTTGTCGGCACCGATATCCGCGACTACCTGGCGCTCAACGACAGCATCATCGAAGTAGACCTCACCCCCAACCGCGCTGATTGCCTGGGCGTACTAGGCCTGGCCCGGGAAGTAGGGGTTCTCAATAACCTTGACGTTACCAATGAGCCCTGCGCACCTGTTGCCGCCACCATTGACGATAAGCTCGCCATCAACCTCAAGGCCCCTGATGCCTGCCCGCGCTACCTGGGCCGGATCATCAAAGGTGTGGATCTGTCCCGCCCCAGCCCCCTGTGGCTGACCGAGCGCCTGCGCCGCAGCGGCATTCGCAGCATCGACGCGGTGGTGGATGTCACCAACTATGTGCTCATTGAGCTCGGCCACCCCATGCACGCCTTTGACTTGGCCAAACTGGATGGCGCCATTGAGGTGCGCCTGGCCGATAAGGGTGAAAAGCTGGTGCTGCTGGACGAGTCCGAAGTGGAACTGGCTGACAACACCCTGGTTATTGCCGATGCCAATAAAGCCCTGGCCATGGCCGGTGTCTTTGGCGGCATGCATTCTGGCGTGACCAGCGACAGTAAAGATATCTTCCTGGAAGCCGCCTTCTTTGCGCCTACCGCCATCGCCGGCCGCGCTCGCCAATACGGCCTGCACACCGACGCCTCCCACCGCTACGAGCGCGGCGTCGACCCGCAGCTGACCCATAAAGCCATGGAGCGTGCCACCGCACTGCTGCTGGCCATCGTCGGCGGCGAAGCCGGCCCTGTGGTGGAAGCGGTATCCGAAGCGCATCTGCCTAAAGGCGCGCAAATCGTGCTGCGTAAAGCGCGCCTCGCCAAAGTGCTGGGCGCCGACATCGCGGACGAGAAGGTGACCCAAATTCTCGCGCGGCTTGGCACCGAGCCTGCCTTTGACGGCAGCCAGTGGACCGTCACCGCCCCGAGCTACCGTTTTGACATGGAGATTGAAGAAGATCTCATCGAAGAAGTGGCCCGGGTCTTTGGCTACAACAACATTGCCAATAAGGCGCCGCTGGCCAGTCTCACCATGACTCGCCATAAAGAGGCCGAACTCAGCCTCAAGCGGGTGCGCTCCTTGCTGGTGGACTTGGGTTACCAGGAAGCCATTACCTACAGCTTTGTGGAGCCCAAGGCCCAGGCCGCGCTGTTCCCGGCTGAAGAGGTGCAAATCCTGCCGCACCCCATCTCGGTAGAAATGTCTGCCATGCGGGTTTCCTTGTGGCCGGGTTTGTTGCAAGCGGTGCTGCATAACCAGAACCGCCAGCAGGGCCGGGTGCGCTTTTTTGAAAGCGGCCTGCGCTTTATCACCCGCGATGGTGAGCTCAAGCAGCAGAAGATGCTGTCAGGGGTTATCACCGGCAGCGCCTATGGCGAGCATTGGACCCTGGAGCAGCGCGGCAGCGACTTCTTCGACCTCAAAGGCGATTTGGAGCAGCTGCTGTCACTGACTGCCGCCCTTGACGAGTTCCGCTTTGAGCGCAGCAGCCTCGATGCCCTGCATCCGGGCCAAAGTGCCCAGATCGTGCGTAATGGCGAGGTGGTTGGCCACTTCGGCGTGCTGCACCCGGCCGCTGCCAAGGCCCTTGGCCTCAAGTCCCAACCCTTGGTCTTTGAATTGCAATGGGAATTGCTCGGTGAGCGCCGGATCCCCGATGCCAAGCCGGTTTCCCGTTTCCCTGCCAACCGCCGTGACCTGGCTGTGGTGGTGAAAAATGAGGTGGCAGCGGGAGAAATTCTCGAGGTTTTGCAAAAAATTGGCGGAAAACAAGTAGTTGACGTAAACTTGTTTGACCTGTACGACGGTAAGGGCGTTGCCGATGGCCATAAGAGCTTGGCTGTCAGCCTGACGCTACAGGACACAGCGCGTACCCTTGAAGACGGCGAAATCGCCGATGTAGTCTCCAAGGTGGTTGACGCGCTGAAAAGCCAGTTTAATGCATCCTTGAGGGAGTGATCTATGGCGCTGACCAAGGCAGAAATGGCCGAGCACCTCTTTACCAAGCTGGGGATCAACAAACGGGTAGCCAAGGATCTGGTGGAGTCCTTTTTTGAGGAGATCCGCCAGGCACTGGAAAACGGGGAACAGGTCAAATTGTCCGGCTTCGGCAATTTTGAACTTCGGGACAAGAATCAGCGTCCCGGCCGTAACCCGAAGACCGGTGAGGATATTCCCATTTCTGCCCGGCGCGTGGTGACATTCCGCCCAGGCCAGAAACTCAAGAGCCGCGTGGAAGAGGTTCAAGAGTAACGAAAAGGAGAGCCATTATGGCTCTCCTTTTTCGTTATTGGGCCAACCTGCCGGCACCAGCATATGCCTACGGCCGCTGCGGCCGTCCTGCACCATGATGGGCGCCTGGCACTGGCCGGTAAAGGCCGCTAACTCGCTACTGGGTGTGGTGGCCAGCCACTGCCAGCGCGCCAATGCCCGCCAGTCTCCGTCCGGCAGTTTTCCTGCCTCAAACCACTGACCTTGCTGATGCCCGGGCGAAAGCCAAGGGTAAGAGGGGCCGTCGCCAAAGAGTATGCCCCGGCTACAGAGCTTGGAGCGCGCCGGTTGCCAGCCTTTTGTCGCCAGCCAGGCTTGTGCCTCGGGCCTTGCTAAAAGTGGCAGTTGCCGCGTTGTAAGATGCGCCGCCTTTTGCTCCAGCCAATCCCGCTTGCCCGGCCCCAGCCAACCCGATGGCAGACCCAGGTAGAATTTTACGGTCAGTTCCCAATGCTCAATCTCGCCGCGCTCTACATCTTTGACGATAAGGTCCGGCGCGCCGAGGGTGCGGCCTTGGGCGGTAATTTGGCAATCTTGCGCCAAGATCTGGTAGCGGCCGCTGCCGCGAAGAAGCGCGGCCACCAGTAACTCAAAACGCCGGCCAAGTTTGGTGGTAGCCGCCAGCTGCTGGCCAAGAGCAACCAAGTCTATTTGCCCGGGGGCGGGCAGTAAGGCGGTGTCGCCTATCTGTAGCAGGGCGGGCGTACTGGCAACCCAGTCAAGCATCTGCCGGACCTGCTGCGCTGAAAAGGGAGGTGAGCTTTGCATGGGGCGAGATTACCAGAAAAAATCCTGACCAGCTGATCCACCACTAAGTTGTACCCGTATGCGCTCTCAATGCTGAAAACCTATACGTGAATTAATATTTGTATAGATAATTGGGGGTGCTATGGAGATCAAAGTTGGCGTTAGTGCCTGTGTGATCGGCCAAAAGGTGCGGTTTGACGGTGGCCACAAGCTGTCGCGTTTTATCAGCGATGAGCTGGGCCGCCATTTTCGCTTTGTGCCGGTTTGCCCGGAAATGGCCATCGGCATGGGCTCGCCCCGGCCCACCATTCGCCTGGTGGGCGACCCGGAACACCCCAGGGTGCAAGGCAGCAAAGGCCCCGAGCTTGACGTAACCGAGCAGCTGCAGGCTTTTGCCGATACCGCGTTGCCGGGCATGAGCGAGCTAAGTGGCTACCTCCTTTGCGCCAAATCCCCCACCTGCGGCATGGAGCGAGTGCGGGTTTATCGCCCTGACGGCGAAGGCCTGGGTAAGGTTGGGGTAGGGGTGTTTGCCAAAGCTTTGATGGCGCGCTTTCCCAACCTGCCGGTAGAAGAAGACGGGCGCCTTAACGACCCCTTGCTGCGCGAGAACTTCGTGCTGAGGGTGATGGCCTATCACCAGTGGCAGCAGCTGCGCCAAGACGGGTTGACCCTCGCTGGGCTTATGGCCTTTCACCGCCGCCACAAGTTCTTGCTGCTGGCCCATAACCAACCAGTTTACCGCGAACTGGGCCCGATGCTGGCTGCTGCAGACACGGCCACCCTCAAGGAGGTGGCCGAGGCTTATATCAGCCGTTTTATGCAGGCACTTCACTCTCCGGCCAGCCGCAAAGATCACACCAATGTGCTGATGCACCTGCAGGGCTTTTTTAAAAAAATGCTGAACGGCACCGAGAAACAAGAGCTTGGCGAGCTGATTCAGCAATACCGCCAAGGCCTGGTACCCCTGGTGGCGCCCCTGACCCTGATTAACCATCACCTGCGGTTGCACCCGGTGAGCTACCTCGCCGAGCAAAGCTACCTCAACCCTTATCCGGCAGACTTGAAACTTCGTTATGGACTCTGAACTTCTCAAAATTGGCGACCTTGCCGAGCGCAGCGGCGTATTGCCGGTGACCCTGCGGGCCTGGGAACGCCGTTACGGGCTGCTAAAGCCCCAGCGCACCGCCAAGGGCCACCGGCTCTACCCGGTGAGCGAGCTGGCCAAGGTGGCGCAAATTCGCCAGTACCTGGCCATGGGCGTTAGCCTCGGCGACATCAAAACCTTGCTGGCCGGGCTTGGCGAGCCGGTGGTAACGCCACTTGCCGAACCGGTATTGGCTCTGGCGCAAAGCCTGAATGTCAAAGCCCTTCGCCAAGCCCTCGATAACTTATTGAAAGAGCAGCCCCTGGGGCTGTTGTGCGAAGCGCTCTGGCAGCAGCTTCAGCAGTGGCCACAGGGGCCTTTCTCAAGCGCCGGCCAGGGGCTTTTGGAGGCTGAACTTAGCCTGCGCCTTAGCGCTATCAGCCGTTTGCAGCAGCCGCAAAAAAGGCCGGTTGCGCTGCTGGCCGGTACCATGGCGCCGCTGTGGCGGTTGATGGTGCTGGCACTGTTGTCTCAGCGCTATCAGGTGGTGGACTTGGGGCCGCACCTTTCTGACCGCGAGTTGCAACTGGCTCTTAATGCCATTTCGCACCAGCAGCTTTTTCTTGGTGCCATCAAAGGTTCGCTGCCGGCCCACCAATCGGTGCTGCCGGGCGCCTTTTCTCTCAAGGAGTGGTTATGACCGCCCTGGTCTGGTTTCGAAACGATCTTCGCAGCATCGACAACACCGCCCTGAGCCGTGCCATGGAGGCAGGGGAGGCGAGGGCGCTTTTTATCGCTACCCCCGGCCAGTGGCAGCGCCATCACATGGCGCCGGCTAAATTGCGCCTTATCAATCACGCGGTGGATAACCTTGGCGAGCATTTGGCCAAGGCTGGGGTGAGGCTCGATGTGCTGGTGGTGGAGGATTTTGCCGCCGTGCCAGCGGCCCTTGCCGCGTATTGCCGCGAGCACCGGATCTCCGCTCTTTATGCCAACCGCGAGTATCTGGTCAACGAGCTGGCCCGGGACAGCGCCGTGGCCGAGGCTCTGGCTTGCCCCTGCTATTTCCTGGACGATGCTTTGCTGGCTCCCCCCGGCTCGGTGCTTACCCAACAAGGCGAGCCCTACAAGGTGTTTACCCCCTTTAAAAAGCAGCTCAAAGAGCGATTGTTGCAGCACCTTGGCCAGGTGCAGCCAAGGCTGAAGGGCGATGCCATCGAGCCGCCGGCAAGGGTAGCCTTCTCAAGCCCCGATGGTGACGCATTGCTGGAAGGTTGGCCGCTGGATGAAGACGCGGCGCTTTTAACCATGCGCCGTTTTGTCACTGAACGGGCGGCCGATTACAAAGCCCAGCGCGATTTTCCCAGCCTTGATACCACCTCAAGGCTGTCGGCGGCGCTCTCCATCGGCCTTATCTCGGTGCGCCAATGCCTGTGGCGGCTTTTGCACGAGCATGGCGACGTGGTCTGGGATGACGCCTCCGGCCCCGGCACCTGGCTTAATGAGCTGATTTGGCGAGATTTTTACCAGCATGTGGCCTGGCATTTTCCCCGGGTAGTCAAAGGCCGGGCCTTCCAGGCCGATACCGACGCCATTGCCTGGTCTTATGACGAGGCGGCGTTCAAAGCCTGGTGTGAAGGGCGGACCGGCTTTCCCATCGTTGATGCTGCCATGCGCCAACTGGTGGCCACCGGCTGGATGCACAACCGGCTGCGGATGATCGCCGCCTCTTTCTTGGTCAAGGATCTGCAGCTCGACTGGCGCCTGGGGGAAACCTTTTTTATGCGCCACCTGCTCGATGGCGATTTTGCCGCCAACAACGGCGGTTGGCAGTGGGCGGCCAGTACCGGCACCGATGCGGCGCCGTATTTTCGAATTTTTAATCCCACCGAGCAGGGCAAACGCTTTGATCCTAAAGGGCAATTCATCCGTAACTGGGTACCGGAGCTGCAAAGCGTGAGCGACAAATACCTGTTTGAGCCAGCCGCTTACCCCGGCGCGCTCGACTACCCGCAGCCCATCGTCAATCACAAAGAGGCCAGGCTGAAAACCCTGGCCCTGTTCAAGGCCATCAAGGAGGGCTGATGGACGCTGCACTGACCCGGTTCTTAGAGACCTACCAGCGCCTGGACAAGCACAATCTGGCAAGCCTTGGCGAGATTTACGCCAAGGATGTGCTGTTTGAAGATCCCGCCCATCGCTTGAAGGGCCTGGCGGCGCTGCAAGGTTATTTCGCCTCTTTGTATGAAAACGTCAGTGCCGTGCAATTTGCCTATGCTGCGCCTTGGTTACACGGCGAAAAGGCCCAGGTGCAATGGACCATGACCTTAACCCACCCGCGCCTGGCCGGTGGCCGGCCAGTGGCGGTGGAAGGGGTCAGCCTGCTGCGCTTTGCCGGTTCTGGCAAGGTGGAGCATCACCGGGATTACTTTGATCTGGGCGCCATGCTTTACGAGCAGCTGCCGCTATTGGGCCCGGTAGTCAAAGCCGTTAAACGCAGGCTTGCCTCATGAAAGTGCTGATAACGGGCGCTACCTCCGGCATTGGTTGGCAACTGGCCCACGATTATCTGGACGAAGGCCACGACGTTATCGCCGTTGGCCGCAAGCGCCAGGCCCTGGCGGTGCTTAAAGACAAGGGCGCCAAGGTGCTGGCACTGGATTTAACCGACCGGCAGGCAACCCTCGACGGCCTGGCCGGGCTTGGCCCGCTCAACCTTGCCATTCTCAACGCCGGCACTTGCGAATACCTCGACATGCCCGATTTCGACTCGGCCGCCTTTATCCGGGTGATGCGGGCCAATGTGGAGTCCATGGCCATTTCCATCGAAGGGGTGCTGCCCAGCCTTATCGGTTGCGAAGGGGCAAGACTCGTGGGGGTGGCGTCGGCGGCAGCCTATCTTCCCCTGCCTAGGGCCGAGGCCTACGGCGCCTCCAAGGCGGCTATCCATTATTTGTTCGACACCCTGGATATCACCCTGGCTCGCCAGGGGGTGGCGGTGAGCACCGTGTTCCCGGGTTTTGTCAAAACCCCCTTAACCGACAAAAACGACTTTGCCATGCCGATGCAGCTCTCTGCCCAAGCGGCGGCGCGCTGTATCCGCCGGGGCATCGACAAAGGCCAGCGCCATATTCACTTTCCCAAAACCTTCACCTGGACCTTGCAACTCTTGGGGCTGCTGCCTCAGGGGCTGTGGCGCCGGCTTGCCAAAAGGATGATAAAAGCATGAAACGTATTGCCGTCGTGGGGTCCGGTATCGCCGGTATGACTGCCGCTTATTACTTGTCGCGCCAGCATCAGGTGAGTCTCTTTGAAGCAGGCACCCGCCTTGGGGGCCACACCCATACCGTAGACGTGACGGTCGATGGCGAAAAGAGCGCCATCGACACCGGCTTTATCGTCTTTAACGACCGCACCTACCCCAACTTCCGGCGGCTGCTGGCCGAGCTGGGGGTGGCCTATCAGCCCACCGAGATGAGCTTTTCGGTGCGTAACGATGGCGTCAACCTTGAGTACAACGGCCATAGCCTTCGCACCCTCTTTGCCCAAAAGCGCAACCTGCTGCGCCCGGCATTTTGGCGCCTTATTCGCGACATCTTGCGCTTTAACAAGGCTGCCAAGCTGGAGGCCGCCAAAAGCGGCAGTCAAACCCTGGGCGACTTTCTGGCCGAGGGGCAATTCGGTCCGCTTTTTATCGACAACTACCTGCTGCCCATGGGCGCTGCCATCTGGTCCATGGGGATCGATGAAATGCGCGACTTCCCGCTGAGCTTTTTTGCCCGCTTTTTTGAAAACCATGGCCTTTTAGACGTGGCCAACCGGCCGCAATGGTTCACCATCGAAGGCGGCTCGCGCCAATACATAGCGCCGCTGACGGCGCCTTTTAAAGACAATATTCACCTAGCGACCCCCATCAACCGTATCGAGCGCCTAGGCGGGCAGGTACGGCTTATCAGCGACGGCAAGGATTGGCTGTTTGACGAGGTGGTGCTGGCCTGCCATGCCGACCAGGCCCTGGCCATGTTGGCGGCGCCGAGTGCGGCAGAAAACCAGGTGCTTGGCGCCCTGGGGTTTAACGACAACGACGTGGTGCTGCACCTTGATACTGGCCACTTACCCAAGCGCCAAGCCGCCTGGGCCAGCTGGAATTACCGCATGGGCCGTAGCCGCCAAAAGGCGGTGCTGACCTACCAAATGAACATCCTCCAATGCTTGGATAAGCGCCACCAATACCTGGTGACCTTGAACGACGAAGTGGATGAGGCCAAGGTGCTGGGCCGTTACCGTTACAGTCATCCGGTTTACACTTTGGCGGCCATTGAAGCCCAGCAGCAGTGGCGCGACATCTCCGGCGTCGACGGGGTGCACTACTGCGGCGCCTATTGGTTTAACGGCTTTCATGAAGATGGCGTTAATAGCGCCCTGAGGGTATGCAGCGCCCTTGGAGTGAGCCCATGACCAGCGCCCTTTACACCGGCCAGGTACGCCACCGCCGGCATCTGCCCAAGGTGCATGGCTTTAGCTACCCCTTTTTCATGTGGTATCTCGACCTAGACGATCTGCCGGGCGAGGAGGGCCGCTGGTTCTCTTGCCGCCGTTTTGCCCTGGCGCGGTTTTACCGGCCTGATTACCTCGGCGCCAAAGGCCAGCCCCTGGCAGACGCCCTGCGAGAAACCTGGCAGGCGCAAACCGGCAGCGCCCCCGAGGGTAAGGTGTATGGCCTTTTAAACCTGCGCACCCTGGGCCTTTACTTCAGCCCGGTTAATTTCTATTACGGCTTTGACAGCCATGGCGAGCTCACCCACTTTTTGGCCGAGGTGTCCAACACTCCCTGGAACGAGCGCCATTGCTACGGCCACCGGGTGGTGGATGGCAAGTTGCCTGACCACCCCAAGGTGTTTCACGTATCCCCCTTTAACCCCATAGCGCAGCAGTACCGCTGGCGCATCAAGCCCCCCGGTGAGCAGCTTTTTGTACACCTTGAGAACCATGACCCCCGTGGCCACGTATTTGATGCAACCCTGGCCTTAAAGCGCCATGCGCTGAGCCGCCAGCATATTCGCCGCCAGTTGCTGCGCCGCCCGGTAATGACCCTGACCGTTGTGCTGGGCATCTACTGGCAGGCCCTCAAACTCGCCATTAAAGGCCTCAAATTTTACAGCCACCCCAAGGAGACGGCATGACTGAACCTGTAGCCGCGGCCATTGCCGCCGACCTTCCGCTTTCGCAGCGCCTTGCCCGCAAAATCGTGCTGGGCCTTCTGGCCAAGCTGGAGTACGGCACCTTGCGGGTAAAAGACGGTGAAGCCGAGCTGCAATTTGGCAGCGGCCAGCCGGTGGCAACCCTCGAAGTGCTGGACAGCGCCTTTTACCCCCAGCTGCTTCTTGGCGGCTCCATTGGCGCCGGGGAAGCTTATATTGCCGGGCTGTGGCGCTCGGACGATCTCACCAGCCTGGTGCGGATTATGGTGCTCAACCTGCCGCTTTTAGACAGCCTTGAGCGGCGCCTGGGCTGGGTCACCTGGCCGTTGCAGCGGCTCAAGCACCTGGTTAACCGCAATAGCCGCCAGGGCTCGAAGAAAAACATCCTTGCCCACTACGACTTGGGCAATGAGCTCTACAAAAGCTTTTTGGACCCAAGCCTGATGTATTCGTCAGCCCTCTATCCCCACGCTGAGGCGAGCCTGGAAGAGGCGCAGCAGCATCGGCTGGATGTGATTTGCCAAAAGCTTGACCTGAAACCGGGCGATCATCTGCTGGAGATAGGCACCGGCTGGGGCGGCCTTGCCCTCCATGCGGCCAAGCACTTTGGCTGCAAGGTCACTTCTACCACCATCTCTGATGCCCAGTTTCAGGAAGCGAGGGAGCGGGTAAAAGAGGCCGGGCTTGAGGGGCAAATTACCTTGCTCACCGAGGATTATCGCGACCTAGACGGCCAGTACGACAAGCTGGTCAGTATCGAGATGATTGAAGCGGTAGGGCACCGCTACCTGCCGGCTTTTTTTGAAAAGTGCCAGTCCCTTCTCAAACCCGACGGCGTGATGCTGCTCCAAGCCATCACCATCAGCGACCAACGCTACGACAGCTACGCGCGCTCGGTGGATTTTATCCAGCGCTACATCTTCCCCGGCGGCTGTCTGCCGTCCAACAGCCGGATGCTGGGCCTGATGGCCAGGCACACCGACTTTGTGGTGCGCGACCTCAAAGACTTTGGTTTTGATTACGCCCGCACCCTAAAAGAGTGGCGCCAGCGTTTTCATCACGGCTTTGAAGGGCTGCGCCCCCATGGCTTTGACGAGCGCTTCAAGCGGCTGTGGGACTACTACCTCTGCTACTGCGAAGGGGGGTTTTGGGAGCGAGCCATCTCGGTGGTGCACTTGGTAGCCACCCGGCCCGGTAACAGGCAATGCATTGGCTGTTAAACCTGCTGCTCTACCAAGGCGCCTGGCTGGCCGCGGTGCTGGCCAAAAGCGCCTGGCCGGTGTTGGCGATATTGGCGCTGCACTTGTGGCTCAGTCGCCAGCGCCGCGCCGATAGCCGGCTGATGTTGCTGTTCATGTTCACAGGCGCCTTGGTTGACGGCAGCTTAAGTGCGCTGGGGCTGTTTGATTTCGGCCCCGGGGTGCACTTGGTGCCGTTGTGGCTCTTGGCCCTTTGGGCGGCCCTTGCCATGCTCCCCAACCACAGCCTTGTCTGGCTTAAAGGCAGGCCTTTGTTCAACCTGCTGCTAGGCGCCCTGGCTGGGCCCTTGGCCTATTGGGGCGGGGTGCGCCTGGGGGCGGCCCAGTTTGGTTGGCCTTTAATGCCAGCCTTGGCCACCCTGGCCATGGTGTGGGCGGGTTTGTGGCCTGGTTTGATGGCGCTGGCAAAGCGGGAGGCGGTATGAAAACGCTGTGGCTTTTGTGTCTGCTCGCCATGCCAGCCTTAGGGCAGTGGCAGCTTAAAGGGCAGGGCCGCTTTGAATATCTTTTTTGGGACATCTACGACGCCCGCTATTACACCGGCCCAAAGGCCCAGGCGCTTTCGCTTCATTATTTACGGGACATAAAGAGCCAGGACATCGTCAAGCAAACCGCCAAGGAGTGGCGCCATCTTGGCCTTTATCGCCAGCCTTGGCTGGACTGGTTTGCCGAGCATTGCCCTGATGTGAAAAAGGGCGACACCCTGCGCCTGGAAGTCACCCAAAGTGAAAGCCGCTTTTATCTCAACGGCGAGCGACTGGCCAGCAATAGAGACCCTGACTTTGGCCCGGCCTTTCTGGCCATTTGGCTGTCGCCCAAGACTCGGGCCCCTGAACTTCGCCTGGCACTGCTGGGCAAGGAGGATTGATGCGCGTTTTATTACTAAGCCTTTGCCTGCTACTGGGGGGCTGCGCCGCTGGCATCGAGGATTACCAAGGCACGAAGCCTGCCCTTGAACTGGATACATTCTTTAACGGCAAGGTGCTGGCCCACGGCATGTTCCAAGACTACAGCGGCAAGGTTATCAAACGCTTTACCGTGGTAGTTGAGGGTAAATGGCAGGGTAATACCGGCACCCTGGACGAGCACTTTACCTACAGTGACGGCAGCACCCAGCGCCGGGTCTGGACACTCAAAAAACTGCCCGGCGGCCAATACCAGGGCCAGGCCAGCGACGTGATAGGCACCGCCAAGGGTAAGGCGGTGGGTATGGCTTTTCAGTGGGGCTACACCTTGCGCCTGACCATGGATGACGGCGATACCCTGGATGTGACCATGGACGATTGGATGTACCAGCTCGATGCGCGGCACCTGATGAACCGCACCACCATGAAAAAGTTCGGCTTGGCGGTGGGGGAAGTCACGCTCTTTTTCGAAAAGCAGTAAAATGGCCGGCCGTTACGTATAATGCGCCGCCATGCAAAGCCACCTTGACCAATTTCATGCCTTAAGCGAGCTGCTTTCCCGTTACAAAGGGGACTGGCAGCTGATGCCCTTTACCCAGGCCACTTGGCCCTGGCCCGAAATGGCAGGCCTTGAGGCCTTTAGCGCCGACGAACTGGACGCCCTCGCCCTTGACGGCCAACGGGCTCTTATCGAGCTGTATCGGCCCGGGCTTTTTGCCTGGATGCAAACCGAGTTGGGCGCTTTTGCCGCCGAGGGCCCCGAGCCCCTTGCCCGGCTTTCGGTGAGCATGAAGGGGCGAAAATGGCAGCAAATCACCGATTTTAGCCAGGCGGTGCGCCCAGTCGCATCGGTGCTGGAATGGTGCGCTGGCAAAGGCCACCTGGGCCGTGTTTATGCCAGCCAAGGCCATGCTGTAAAGGCCCTTGAGCTGCAAGCCGACCTTTGCGAGCAAGGGCGCGAGCAAGCCCTGCATTGGCAGCTGGACCACCAGTTTGTGTGCGCCGATGCGTTGTCGGCAGAGGCGGCGCAGTATGTGCGCCAAGACCAGCACGCCATGGCGCTTCACGCCTGCGGGGATTTACACAGCCGGCTTTTACAGCTTGCCGTAAAGGCGGGAACCGAGGCGGTGAGTATCTCGCCCTGTTGCTATCACCTTATCGCCACCGAGCACTACCAGCCGCTTTCAAACGCCGGGCGCCAGTGGGATTTAACCCTCACCACCTTTGACCTTCGCCTGCCGCTGCAAGAGCTGGTAACGGGCGGCGAGCGGGCGAGTCGCCTTCGCCACCTGGAGCAGCAATACCGCCTCGGCTTTGATGCCCTGCAACGGGCGCTAAGTGGGGTGGATGCCTATCTGCCGGTGCCCAATGCCCCAAAATCACTTTTTACCGCCGATTTTGCTGGCTTTGCCCGCTGGGCCGCCGACAAGAAAGGCCTGGCGCTACCCGCCAGCATCGATTGGCAGCATTACCTGGCGCTTGGCCAAGCTCGCCAGCAGGTGGTCAGGCGCATGGATTGGGTACGGCACTGGTATCGAAAACCCCTGGAGCTGTGGCTGTTGCTGGATAGGGTCTGCTTCTTGGAAGAAGCGGGCTACCAGGTAAGCCTTGGCACCTTTACCGACAAACAGCACACACCACGTAACGCCCTGATTGACGCACGAAGAGGACGCTTCTGATGTACCTGCCTTTAACCCTGCAACAGCAACGGCTAACCCAGGCCCGCATGTCGGCCCGCCAGCGCCTGGTAACCGGCACCCTTATCGGCTGGGAACAAGGGCAAGGGGTGGTGCGCCTTGGCAAGGGCTATCACCCGCTAAAAGCCAGCGATTTGTTATGGCTACCCGCCGACACCCTGTTTGCCCTGGGCGCCGGCAGCGACAGCGCCTTTAGCCAATTGTGGGTGTCGGCAAGGTTGCCTTTGGCGCTACCAAACCGGGCCGGGCTGATTAGCGACCCTTGGCTCTTGGAAACCTTAAAACGGGCAGGGCAAGCCAATCAGGAGCAAGGCGCCCTGTTGCTGTCGGCCTTGGCTGGCGAGCTTGCCAAGGCCCGCACCCATCCCCTTGCTAAGGCGCTGGATTGGCCGGTAAGCACCGGGCCCTTGGCCGATCTGCCGCTTATTGAAGCCGGGCGCCAAGGCCAGCATCAGCAGCAGCGGGATATCGACCCAAGGCCGCTGGCGCTGACCCCGGCTTAAACCAGCGCTTTAAAGGCCTCTGGCACCGCCACGGCGCAGCGTTCGGCGGTGTTGAAAAACACGATACCAACTTTAGCGACGGCCACCGGCCGGCCGTCTTGGCGGGATAAACGCTGAAACACCTCTACCCCTTTGCGGCCCATCTCGCCGACGGCAAGTTCCATGGTCAGTTGCTCGGGGTAGAAGGCTTCTCCCTGGTAGTTGACCACCAATTCGGCAATCACCTGGGCGGCGCCTCCGATGTTCCCCTCCCCAAGACCATGGCTGGCAAGCCACTGGCAGCGCCCTTCGTGCAGTAAGGTCACCAGGGTGTCGTGGCCAAGATGCTGGCCGTAGTTGATGTCGCTGATGCGAAGCGGCAAAGCGCACTGAAAGAGGGGCGTCTCGGGAAAGGTCAGTTGTACTCTGGCCATGCACAGTTCCTTTTGGCAAAAACTCAGGCTAAGGCATTGGTGGGCAATAAAAAAGGCACCCGAAGGTGCCTTTTTTCACAGCTGGAACTTGGCCACTTCCGTGGACACCTGGTGGCCCAAGGCTCGGAGCTGGTCGGCTTGCTGGGCCGCCTGGTGGCTGGCGCTCGACATCTCGTCGCCGACGCCGCGGATGATCTCGGTGTTTTTGCTTATCTCCTGGGTCACCGAGGTTTGCTCTTCGGCAGCCGAGGCGATTTGTGCCGCCATGTCGTTGATCTGGTTGATGGCGCCCAAGATCTCCCCAAGGCGTTGGTTGGCCGCTTCGGCGTCGGTAACGCTCTTGTCGGCCATCATCCGGCCCTTGTCGGTGGCGTCCACCGCCTTGCTGGCGGCCCCTTGCAGCACCTCAATCATGCCCTGAATTTCCTGGGTAGAGCTGTGAGTACGCTGTGACAACACCCGTACCTCGTCGGCCACCACTGCAAAGCCGCGGCCTTGGTCGCCGGCCCGCGCCGCTTCGATGGCAGCGTTCAGTGCCAGCAGGTTGGTCTGCTCGGCAATGCCACTGATGGTGGAGAGGATGGAGGTAATGTTCTGGGCATGCTGGTTCAGGTCGCCAATGATGCTGTTGGCGCGAGACACTTCTCCGGCCAGGCCTTCAATGGAACGCTGGCTTTGCTCCACCTGGCGGCGGCCTTCTTCGCTCAGGCCCACACAGTTACGGGCCGACACCGCGGTTTGCTCGGCGTTACCGGCAATTTCCTGGGTGGCAGAGGCCATTTCGGTCACGGCAGTGGCTACCATGTGAATTTCGGTTTGGTGGCGCTGGATACGGTCATTTTGGCTGCGGGCACCCTTGGCGGTTTGCTCGGCTTCGGCCAGCAGCCCTTGGGAGGCGTCTTTAAGCCTAGAGATAATGCCGTGTAGCTGCTCCACAAAGCGGTTGAAGCTCCCCGCCAGGCGGCCAATTTCGTCCTGGCTGTTTACCTTAAGACGAATGGTGAGGTCACCGTTACCGTTGGCGATGGCATCGAGGTTCTCGGTGATATCAGACAGGTGGCTTAGCAGCATGCGGATAAGCCAGGACAGCACCAAGCCTACCACCACCAGGATCAGCAGGCTGATCCCAAGCTGGGTGTAGAGCTGCTTGCGCACTGGTGCCATCAGGGTGTCTTTGTCCATCACCAGGATAAGGGCCCAATTGGTGCCGGGAATGCTCTCGGCAAACAGGTAACGCTGGCGGTTATCCAGCACTTTTTCTTGTAAGGCGTGGGTCTTTAACAGGGCGTCAAGGCCGCTGCCGGTGAAGTCAGGGGTGATGTCCGAGGCTTTTTTTGAGCGGCGGCTTTCATCGGGATGGGCGATCACCTGGTCGCTTTTATCCACCAGCACCGCGTAGCCGTTACCGGGGATCTTCAAGGCGTTAACGTGCTCGGTGAGCTGCTCAAGAGGCAGGTTGCCCCCTACCACACCGATTATCTCGCCGTTCTTCCACACCGGTTCGGCAACGGTTACCACATACTGGTTGTTGGTGGCGGAGACAAAGGGCTCGGTCAAAAAGCTGCCGCGCACGCTGGTGGCCCCTTTGTACCAGGCCCGTACCCTAGGGTCGTAACCGGCCTTGTTGGGAATACTTGGGTCGTTGCGGTACATGCCGCCATCGGGGGTGCCGAGGTAGGTCAGGGAAAAGCCCACCCCTTCCTTGGCCTGGTCCAAAAAGACGTAGCTTGGGATGTCGGGATGGTCGGCAATGGATTTGGCGGTTTTTATCATGGTTTGGCGACGGTCAGCCATCCACTCGCCAACGCTTGCGCTGAAGGTGTTGGAGAAGAGGTTGACCTCTTCTTCAAGCGAACTGTTGATGTTTCTCTGCAAGGCGCTAAGGCTTTGCCAAAGCACCGCGATAAAGAAAACGATGAAACAAAGGCCGGTAATGGCCAGGATCTTCAAACGCAGGGACCAGTTATTCATCTTTTTACCCAGGCGGTGCTATGTACCCTTCATTATCGGCACTGGGGTTAACTTTCTTTACGTTAAGGGAAAGAATATTTTCACCATTGCCATTTGCGGTTACATTGGCCGCCCCCAGGGCAACCGGGGCTAGGGAACTTACTTTTTGGAATAAACATCATGTGGCCAGAACTTATCGATATTGCCCCTTTTAGTTGGACAGACATCTTGATGTGTGTGCTTTGCGGCGCCGTGGTGGGGCTTGAGCGCCAGCTAAGAGGCAAGCCGGTGGGCATTCGCACCTCGGCGCTGGTGGTGCTGGGCACCTATTTCTTTGTGGCTTCGGCTTTGTCGGTCACCAACGAAAGCTCCGACCCGTCGCGGATCATCGGCCAGGTGGTCACCGGGGTCGGCTTTTTAGGGGCGGGAGTGATGATGTCCCGTGACGGGGTAGTGGTGGGGGTCACCTCAGCCGCCGCCATCTGGGCACTGGCCAGTATTGGCGTGGTTATCTCCCTTCATCATGACTTTACCGCCCTGAAACTGTGTCTGGTGGTGGTGGCGGTACTGACCGGCGTGGATATCTTGGAAAACAGCTTCCAGTCTCTGCGCCGCGGGGTGCACCAACGCTACCAAAGCTGGCGGCAAAAACTGCCCAAAGAGCCCTGGGAGGGGCAATGACCCTCTTGGTGACCGGCGCCAGCGGCCGCCTTGGCCGCGAGGTGGTACGCCAGGCAAGGGCCGAGGGCAGGGCGGTGCTGGGGCTGGATCTCACCCCAAGCGACACCGCAGAAGCCTTTGATTTACGCAAAGACGAGTTGGCGCCGAGGTTAGAGGGGGTAACGGCGGTTATCCACTGCGCCGCGCTGCACGGGCGCCATTTTGACTTGGGTGTAAGCCACCAGGCCTTTATCGACACCAACATCAGCGCCACCTTGCGTCTCATCCAAGCGGCCAAACAGGCTGGCGCCAGCCGCTTTGTCTACACCAGCACCACCTCTATTTACGGTAAGGCCATGGTCGATGCCGACAACGCGGTGTGGGTCGATGAACACCTGGTCCCCAAACCCAGGGACATTTACGACATCACCAAGCAGGCCGCCGAGGCCCTGTGCGCCGAGGCCTTTGCCCCGGGTTTTGTTACCACGGTACTGCGGGTTTCCCGCTTTATGGACGAAAGCGCCAACGATATTGCCAACTACCGGCTTTACCGGGGTCTTGACGAGCGAGACGGCGCCGGCGCCCATCTGCTGGCTGCCTGCGCCCCGCTCAGGGCCTTTGAGTGCTTTAACATCTCCAACCGCTCTCCTTTTGGGCGGGATGATGTGGCCGAGCTTAAGCGCAATGCCCCGGCCGTTATCCGCCGCTACTACCCTGAGGTTGACGCCTGGTACCAGGCGCGGGGCTGGCAGCTGCCGGCCAGCATCGACAGGGTCTATGACATCAGCAAAGCCTGCCGCCTTTTAGGCTATGGGCCGAGGTTTAACTTTGAGGTGCTGGCCGCGCCTTAAAGCCCTTTGCGGCGCGCCAGCAAAGGGCCACACCTATACTGAATGCTGGGCGTTGACGAAGGAGGTTGTGATGAGCATGTCAGAGTCCCTGCGCAACTACCTCGCTGTCAGAAAGGTGCGTGCCGAGCACATCCACCATGCGTACAGTGAAGGGGCGCTGCAAAGCGCCATTGCCAGCCAGGTGCCGTTGAAATACATGGCCAAGGCGGTGGTGCTTGAAGATCACGAAGGCCGCCAGATCATGGCGGTAGTACCGGCCAGCCACAAACTCAGCTTGTCCAGGGTCAGGGCGCTATTGGACAGGGATTGTCGGTTGGTGTCAGAACGTGAGCTGGCCGAGCGTTTCCGCGATTGCGAACTGGGCGCCATTCCGGCCCTGGGCGAAGCGTTCTCGATGGAAACCCTGGTCGACGAGTCACTGTGGTGGCGAGACGATATCTTCATGGAAAGCGGCGATCATAAGGATCTGTTGCACATCAAAGGTGAACATTTCAGGGCCCTGCTACCCCATGCCAAGCAGGGCGCCATCGCCTTTGAAGAGCAGCAATGGCATTAAAAAAGGGCCGCTAGCGGCCCTTTTCCTTACTCGGCGCGGCCCATGAAACGCCGCTCCGTGGTGTGGATCTTCACCTTATCCCCCACCTTGATGTATTCCGGCACCTGAATGGACAGCCCCGTGGCAAAACTGGCCGGTTTGGTGCGGGCGGTTGCGGAGGCGCCTTTCATTTCTGGCGCGGTATCCAGTACTACCATTTCCACCGACTGGGGCAGCTCCAGGCCCACGACCTGGCCGTCTACCAGCAACAGCATGATGCCTTGGGTGTTTTCGTCCAAGAACAGCAGTTCATCCTGGATGTCGGTAGACTTGATGGGGTATTGGGTGTAGTCGGCTTGGTCCATGAAGATGTGCTCGTCGCCATCAACATAGGAGAGCACCGCGTTGGCCCGCTGCATGTCGACAATGGTCAACAGATCGTCGCCTTTAAAGCGCTCTTCAACCTTGAGGCCAGTTTTCAGATCGGAAAACCGCATCTTGTACAGGGTGGCAGCGCCGCGGGCCGAGGGGTTTTGCACCTCAATTTCCCGCACGATAAGCAGCTTGCCGCCCAGTTCGACCACAAGGCCTTTTTTGATTTCGTTTGCCCTTGGCATAAGGCACCTCACACAAATGGATGGCGCATCTTATGCCAGGAGCGGCCTGGCCGACAATCAGCTCTTGCTGCGTTTAAGCCAGATGTAGATGAGCGGGCCAAAGCCGAGCAGGGCGGAGAACAACAGGAATACCCCTTCGAGGATCACCGGCAGCCAGAAGGCGTTAAAACCGGCCAAGCGGGCATTGGCAGGTTGGTTTGGCATGTAGTAAAGCCAAAGGCGCTCACCCACCTGGGGCGGAACGGCAAAGGGGTTGTATTCGGTCAGGTCGCTTTTGGAGATGAATTCGTGCCAGTGGCCTCTTTTATCGTTGTAATAAATGGCCAGTTGCAGTTTTTCTTTCATGCCAAAGCGTTGCGGCAGGTGGCGAATAAGGTGCTGGCGCACCACGCCCCGGGTTTTTTCGGCGTGATCGAGCCAACTGACCCGGTCGTGGACCGACAGGCTGAACTTGATGGCCATCAATACGGCGATGACGGCGAAAACCACAAAGGGCACCAGCAGCAGATGCGGTAACCAGCGGCCTTCGTTGTTGTTTTGATTGTCGCTTTGCATTGAGGGTCAAGCATGTTTCGATAACAGTGAACGAGTAAACCATATTTTCAGGCCAAGTTCACGCCCGGCGTTAAGCTACATTCGCTTAACAAAGTAGTTGATCTTTCAAGGTTTTAAACCCATGTTGCGCCGATATTTTTGGCTTTTTGCATTGCTGTATGCCAAACCGCTGCTGGCCTGTAGCCAGGAGCCGGTGTGCGTACAAATGCAGGAGCTGGGGCAAGAGCTCAAACTGGTGGCCAGTAACCATTCCACGGCGCCGGTGACGGTCAGAGTTGATGCGGTGCTGTCGGGGCTGAAAGCAAGCCCAGGCCTGCCGGCGGTGATGGAGCTGGGGCCAAAGCAGCAAAAGACGCTGCAGACCCTGACCATCATCGCGCCCTGGAAGCTCCACTACTGGTCTCGCTGGTCGCGCGGCTCGGTCAGCGCCCGCCAAGACCAAGACGCCCGCTATCGGCTGCCTTGGCAAACCGGGCGTTATAAGGTGTTGCAGGGCTGGGGCGGTATGTTCAGCCACGATGAGCCCTTTAGCTTTTATGCCGTGGATTTTGCCATGCCAGAAGGCACGGTGGTGACCGCTGCCCGGGCCGGGCGGGTGGTGGCCATGAAAATGGACTCAACCAAGGGTTGCGCGTTCGCCCGCTGCGCAGGAGACGCCAACTACCTGGTGCTTGAGCACAGCGATAAAACCCTGGGGGAGTATTTTCACCTGCAACCCGGCAGCGCCTTGGTGCGAATTGGCCAGTGGGCTGAGGTTGGTACGCCCTTGGCCCATTCCGGCAATACCGGGTTTTCTACCGAACCGCACCTGCACTTTGTGGTGAAAACCGCAGGGGAGGATGGTCGCCCTCATTCCCTGCCGTTTGTGTTTGCCACCGATGAGGGAGACATCTCTGGGCTAAGCACCGGCCAGGGCTACAGCCCCGGCCCTTAGAGGGACTGGGCGTACTGGTAGAGGCTTTTCAGGATGCCCATGGCCTTGGCATCCTCGGCGCGCTCCTCGGCCAACTGCTCAAGCTCCACCATGAATTCCTGTAGCCCAAAGCCGCGGCTGCCTTGCATCAACACCTCTTCGCGGTAGCGCTGCCAGCGCAGCTGCTCCTGTTCGCTAAGGGTTTGGGCGAAATAACGCGCCCGGTAACGGAACAGTAAGGTGTTAAGGCGCTCATCCTTAAACTGAATACCGCTAAGGCGGTTTGGATCTTGGTTTTCTCTAACCAGAGCCATGGCCGCTTTGTCGGCATCAGAGATAAAGCCACTGTAAAGGGCTTCTTCTGCGTCCGGGGTAGGATAGTCCCCTTCCTGTGCAAACAGGGCGCCCAGCTTCTCTCTAAGCTCCGGGTGCTGCTTTAGCAGCTCAAGGTTATCGCGGCAACGAGCCCGGTCTATGCCAAGGGCATCGGCCCGCTCCGGCCCCAGGGTCTTGGCGGGCGCCAGGATAGGGCACTTGTTGATGTGCACCAGTTTTACCGGTAGCCGCGACTGGCCTTCATCGAGATCGGCGGTTTTGGTGTAAAGGCGCTCAACCAATGCCTGGCCGTCAAGCTCAAGCAGTGGCGTCAGATCGCCATTGAGATCCACCACCACCACCGCATTTTTATTGACCGGGTGCCAGGCCATGGGCACCACATAGGTGGTGCAGCCCTGGGCGGCCGAAAAGCGGCTGGAGGTGTGCACCAGAGGCTGGAGATTAATGATGTCGATAAGCTCGGCCACTGCCTGCTTGCGCCGCAGCTTGAAAAAAAACTGGTACAGCTTGGGTTGGTGCTGGCGAATAAGCTTGGCAAGCGCAATGGTGGCTTCCACGTCGCTTAAGGCATCGTGGGCCTTGCTGTGCGCCAGCCCATTGGCCTGGGACAGGGACTCGAGCTTGAAACTGGGCAGGCCGTCTTCGTTTTCGGGCCAGATAATGCCGTCTGGGCGCAATGCATAGGTAGCCCGGGTCATATCGATGAGATCCCAGCGGCTGTTGCCGTGCTGCCATTCGCGCTCATACGGATCGTAGAAGTTGCGATAGAGCATGAAGCGGGTCACTTCATCGTCAAAACGCAGGCTGTTGTAGCCCAGGGTGCAGGTTTGTGGCTGGCTCATCTGCTGGTGGATAAGCCGGGCAAATTCGGGTTCGGCCATGCCTTGCGCCAGAGCCTGCTGCGGCGTAATACCGGTAATAAGGCAGGCCATGGGGTGGGGCAGGTAATCGTTACCAGGCTGGCTGAACCAGACTTTGGGCTCATCGATGATGTTGAGATCTTCATCGGTACGGATAGCGGCAAACTGGCAGGGCCTGTCCCTTTTGGGATTGGCACCGAAGGTTTCAAAGTCGTGGAATAGCAGGCTGGCGGTCATGGATAGGGGAAGTCTGGCCAAAAGGGCAGTCTAGCCTAAACACAGTGCAGGCCCAAGGCGCGACGAATTTTGGGCGAAAAAAAAGGCCGCAGAGGTGGGAAAAGCGGCCTGAATAAGAGGGGTCTCGACAGGGTCGATTACCTTGCTTGCGAAATTCATTCTACGCAGGGAGGCAAAGTTGAAAAGTGTGAAGCTGCGCGTCGTTTAACGGGTGTTCAGTATTAGTGGAAGAGCAATTTGTTACATCTTTAACTATATTTGCCTAGGCGTTTTACATCCGCAATTTCAACGGCAAACACAGGGTGATATATGGACTTACGCTTGTTGTTGGCAGCCGCATTCTCTCTGGCCTATTGCAGCTTTATCGGCCTGGTCATGGAACACTACTACAGCAACCGTCAGGGCTACGAATTTGTGGACTGGCGGTCATTGGCCGCAAGCAAATGCGAAGACCATCTTCGCAAGCGGCTCAAAGATCCCCTGGCTCGCCAGTTCTCGGTATGGAGCAGCAATATTGCCGAGCTGGACGAGCGCCGCTTCTGGGTGTCGGGGACTTTGTCCGTGGAGAACTACCTGGGGGAATGGCAGGACGCCAGTTACCGCTGCGATCTGGAAATCTCGTACAAACTGACCGACCCCTTCGACAACCAGTTCTGGTTGGTCAACGCCATTGATACCCAAAACGATGCCAGCCTTCTTCGCCTGACACGGGTCGAAGTGCCGTACCTAAAATAAACCTTGCAAGCATCCAGGGCCGCCTTAGGGCGGCCTTTTTCGTTACTGGGATTTGGGGTCTTGCTTGAGGGCCAGGAGGTCTAGGTGAGTCAGTTGCAGCTCGTCACGCTCATCGATGGTGAACTGGCAGATAAAATTCACCGGGCCCTTGCTGACCAGCGCCTTACCGCTGACCACCAACACCAGATCCCGCTGCTCGACATTGATGGCATCGGTTCTAACCATACCCAGCCTTGCCCTGACCGCCATTTCACAGACGCGGGTTGCCTTGGCTCGATAGGGAACAGGGGCGGTGGCCATCTGGCTGGCCAGCAGCAGTGCGCTCAACATCAACGGACTTCCTCTTTCTTGGCTCGGGGACATTTGCTAGAGTCCCTGCCCATGCAGACTACGCGAACTCTTCGACAATGGCGACGCATCTGTACTTGCGTCCTTGCCCTGTTACTGGCTTTTCAGTCAATGCTGGCCGTTGCCGACGTAGTGACGCCGCTTAACGCGCCTGAAACTGCAACTGTGCAGCAAGCGGCGCTAGGCGATGCCGACGGCCTCGTTCACCACCATTGCTGCCATTGCCATGGCGGCCACACCATGACCCCAGGTGAACTGTGGAAAGCCGCCCCCGTTTTTGTTGAAAAGCCTCGCCAAACCGGCGCGGCCTTTGTGTCTTTGCACCCCGACTCGCTGTTTCGCCCTCCCATCCTCCTTCTGGTTTGAGCCTTAACGGGCGTTTTTCGCCCAACCGTTCAACCGATGTGAGGACACTTCATGTCTTTGTTTTTTGTACGGCTGGCCCTCTGTGGGCTGGCGGCTGCGGCGTGCTTTGGCGCGCAGGCGGCGGATTTTGCGAGCTGGCTTGACCGCCAACTCTTGGCGCAGCCAGCGGTTATTGCCGAGCAGCAGCGTTTACTTGAAGCCAGGGCCGAGGCCGACGGCCTGGCCAAACCCCTCTATAACCCGGTGTTGTCAGCCTTTGGCGAGAAAAACGGCAACGACAACAACGTCGCCCTGGGCCTTGAGCAAACCCTGGATTGGTGGGGGCAAGGGGATAGCCAACAGCAGGAAGCGAGGCTCACCCGGGTACAGGCTGCCTTGGCTTTCGATGCCAGGCTCCAGCAACAAAAGGCCAAGGTGCTCGCTGCCATGGCTCGGTTTTTAGCGGCGGCCGACGAGCAGCAGCTGGCCCAGCAGCAGCGCCGCTATCTGGGCACCTTGCTGGCACTGGTGAAAAAACGCCAGGATGCCGGGGATCTTGGGGTAGTGGATGCCGAGCTTGCCCGCTTAAATCTCAGCTCCCGCCTAAAGGCCCTGGCCGATGCCGATGCTGCCTATGAAGAGGCACGCGCTGAGCTTGAAGCCTTGTTGCCCAACGCAAGCGTGCAAAAAAGTACGGAGCTTGACGGTTACCTGGCGCGCCTTCGCCTTCCCGAAGGTGAAGAATGGCTTGCCAGCCATCCTGCCGTAGCCCTCGCCAAAGCCCGCTGGCAGCTAAGCCGCCAGCAGGTTGAAACCCGGCGCCGGGCGGTAAAAGTCAAACCGACTGTGGGGCTCAGTGCTGGCCGCGACGGGGGCAGCAGCAGCGTCGGGGTTGGGGTTTCCATTCCTTTGAACCTTCGTAACGACTTTCAAAGTGACGTGGCCGCCACCGGCTACCAGGCCCTGGCATCGGAGGCTGCCTACCAGCAGCAATACCTTGACCAACGCGCTGCCTGGCGCGCGGCCAAGGGCCGCTTGGCAAGCTACCAGCGCCATTACCGCCAATGGCAGCAGTGGCGCGAGCAAGACGTGCAGCCCCGTCTCGAACGATTTTGGCAACAAGGGGAGCTGGCTACCGCCCAGTACCTTCAAGGGCTCAATGCCCTGGCCCAAAGCCAAAGTGACGGTATCGCCCTTGAGCAACAAACCCGCCTAGCCCTTATTGATGCATTGGCCCAAAGCGGCCAACTCTCTGTCAAAGGAGTGACGCTATGAAAGCTTCACTGATTTTTTTGCTGCTGGCCTTCGCCCTGCCAACCCAAGCCGAAGAAGGCGTCACCTTAAGCCCCGAGCAACAGGCGGCCGTGGGTATTGAAACCCGCGCCATCACCCCGGCGCCGGCCCAGTATCGGTATCTGGTGCCAGGGGAGGTGTTGGTGGATCAGTACCGCAGTTACCTTGCCTCCCCCCGCTTGCACTCTGTGGTGCTAAGCCGCCATACCGCCCTTGGCGACCACGTCGTTAAAGGCGCGGTGCTGGTGACCCTCTTTAGCGCCGAACTTGCCGAGGCCCAGGGCGATTATCTGTCGGCCCGGCCTGAATGGCTGCGGGTAAAAGGGCTTGGCAAAGCGGCAGTGGGCGAGCAGCGCTTTGTGGACGCCAAAAGCCGCTTTGACGCCAGTCTCGCCAAATTGCGGGCCTATGGCCTGGATGAGGGCGACATCGCGGCTGCTCCTTTGGGCCAATATCCGCTGCGCTCGGCAATAGACGGCGTGGTGCTATCTGACAGCTTCCAGCAAGGCCAGGCCGTGGCCCCCGGTGAGGCGCTGGTCCAGGTGGCCGATGAAACGTCGCTTTGGGTGCAAGCCCAGTTACCCGGCACCAGCACTCTGGATATTCCCAAAGGCACCAAGGCCTTGGTGAGCATCGGCGATACCGCCTGGCCTGCCACGGTTAGCCAGGCTGGCCATACCCTGGACCCGGTTACCCGCACCCGCACCGTGCGCCTTGCCCTGCCTAACCCCCAACACGCCCTTCACGCCGGCATGTATGTGGATGTGGCCTTTCTCTTTGAGACCCCGGCGCCGGTGATGGCGCTGCCGCAAGAGGCCCTTATTCGCAGCAGCGACGGCGACTGGACCGTCTTTGTAGAGCCCGAGCCCGGTCATTTTGAGGCAAGGGAGGTCACCCTCGGCCAGGTTTTTGACGACCAGCAACAGGTACTGGACCTTGAGCCCGGCACCAAGGTGGCGGTGAAGGGTGCATTTTATATCGCCTCCGAGCTCGCCAAGGCGGGCTTTAGTACCCACAACCACTAAGGGGCCAGCATGCTAAATCGTATTGTTGATTGGGCCGTTGCCAACCGGCTGCTGGTGGTGTTGGCGCTATTGGGGGTGATGGCCATGGCGGGGTGGCTTATTCCCAAGCTAAACCTCGATGCCTTCCCCGATGTCACCAATGTGCAGGTCACGGTAAACACCGAGGCGCCCGGCCTTGGTGCCGAGGAGGTGGAGCAGCTTATCAGCTACCCCATCGAATCGGTGATGTACGCCTTGCCGGCGGTGGAGGAGGTGCGTTCCATTTCAAAAACGGGCCTCTCGGGCGTGACCGTGGTGTTTAAAGAGGGCACCGACATCTACTTTGCACGCCAGTTGGTGTTTGAGCGCCTGGAAGCGGCAAGCGCCCTTATCCCCGATGGAATAGGGGTGCCACAAATGGGGCCCAATACCTCCGGCCTTGGCCAGGTTTACCAGTATCTGCTGGTGGCCGAGCCCGGCAGTGGCTACGACGTTATGGCTCTTCGCAGCCTCAACGATTACCTGGTCAAACTGATGCTGATGCCGGTTGAAGGGGTCACCGAGGTGTTGTCCTTTGGCGGCGAGGTGCGCCAATACCAGGTGAATTTGAGCCCCTCGCGGCTGCTTGCCTACGGGCTTACCCAGCAACAGGTGCAGGCGGCAATCGAGGACAACAACCTCAATGTGGGCGGCTGGTACTTGGACCGAGGCGCCGAGCAACTGGTGATCCGCGGCACCGGCTGGCTTGCCCCGGGGGATAAAGTGCTGGAGGAGCTTGGCAAGCTGCCCCTTAAAACCGCTGACGGCGTCGTGGTGCGGGTTGAAGACGTAGCCCAAGTGGAGCTTGGCCCGGAGATCCGCCAAGGCGCTGTAACCATGACCAAGCGCGGCGAGGGCGATACCCCGCAAGCGTTGGGGGAGGTGGTGTCCGGCATTGTCCTAAAACGGATGGGGGCTAACACCAAAGCCACCATCGATGGCATCAAAGCGCGGGTTGAGCGCATCAACCAGGCGCTGCCCAAGGGCGTGCGTTTTGAGCCCTTTTACGATCAGGCCTTCCTGGTCAGCCAGGCAGTGGGCACGGTCGAGAAGGCGCTCCTTGAAGCCTTGGTGCTTATTGCCATCATCCTCACCTTGTTCTTGCTCGATCTAAAGGCCGTTACCCTGGTGCTGGTGTCGATTCCGCTGTCGGTGGGGATGGCGCTGATGGTGATGAGTCTTCATGGCAGCTCGGCCAACCTGATGTCCCTTGGCGGGCTGGCGGTGGCCATCGGCATGATGGTAGACGGCGCGGTGGTGATGACCGAAAACATCTTCAGGCGCCTTGGAGCCAAGGCGCCGGGCACCTCGGCGCGCCAGCAGGTGGTGCTGGCGGCAAGGGAAGTGGCCAAGCCGGTGTTCTTTGCCGTTACCATCATCTTGGTGGTCTTTGCGCCGCTCTTTGCCCTCGAAGGGGTGGAAGGCAAGCTCTTCAAACCCATGGCCATTTCCATCATGTTGGCCATGGCCACCTCGCTGGTGGTGTCGCTGACCCTAGTGCCGGCCCTTGCTAGTTACTTCTACCCAAGGGGCGTTAACACTCGGGTGAGCCCGGTGGTAAGGGTTAGCGAGGGCGGTTACCGGCGTTTGCTCGGCTGGGCCATGGGCCATAAAAAGGCGCTGCTGGGCGCCGCCTTGTTGCTTTTTGTGGGGGCGCTGGCCATTTTGCCGCGCCTTGGCACCGAGTTTGTGCCTGAGCTTGAAGAGGGGACTATCAACTTGCGGGTGACCCTGGGGCCGTCCACCAGCTTGGATAACGCCCTGGCGCTGGCGCCCAAGCTGGAGGCAACCTTGATGGCTTTTCCCGAGGTCACCTATGCCTTGTCGCGCATCGGCCGCGCCGAGATAGGGGGCGACCCGGAGCCGGTCAGTAATATCGAAATTTATATCGGTCTGCTGCCCACCGGCCAGTGGACCAGCGCCCCGGACCGCCAACACCTTCAACAGCGGATGCGAGAAGCGCTGTCGGTCTTCCCAGGGCTGCTGCTCAATTTCTCCCAGCCCATTGCCACCCGGGTTGACGAGCTGCTGTCTGGGGTCAAGGCCCAGTTGGCGGTGAAGCTGTTCGGGCCGGATCTCTCGGTGCTAACCGCCAAGGGCCAGGCCATTGAAGCGCAAATCAAAAACATTGCCGGCACCAAGGACGTGGCCCTTGAGCAAGTCAGCGGCGAGTCGCAACTGGTGGTCTCACCCAGGCGCGATGCCCTTTCCCGTTATGGGCTGTCGGTGGGCGATCTGATGCGCTTGGTTAGCCAAGGGTTGGGCGGCGCCAGCGCCGGGCAAATCATCAACGGGAACGAGCGTTACGACATCTACGTGCGTCTGGATAACGCCTTTCGCAAGGATGCAAGCCGCATAAGCGAGCTGCGGCTGCGTGCCCCTAGCGGCGCTTTGTTGCGGGTAGCCGATATTGCCGACGTACGTTTTGCCTCTGGGCCGCCGCAAATTCGCCGGGACGACGTGCAGCGCCGGGTGGTGGTGCAAGCCAACGTAGGGGGGCGGGACATGGGCTCGGTGGTGGCCGAGATTAAGGCGGCGCTCAGTGCCAAGGTGGCGCTGCCGGCGGGCTACTCGGTGGAAATCGGTGGCCAGTTTGAAAACCAGCAGCGGGCCCAGCAGCGGCTGTTGCTGGTGGTGCCGGTCTCCATTGGCCTTATTGCCCTGTTGCTGTATTTCGCCTTTGGCTCGGTCGGCCAAGCCCTGCTTATCCTCGTTAACCTGCCGCTGGCGCTGATTGGCGGCATTGTCGCGCTTTACATCAGTGGCCAGTATCTGTCGGTGCCGGGCTCGGTGGGTTTTATCACCTTGTTTGGGGTGGCGGTGCTGAACGGGGTGGTGCTGGTGGAGGCCATTAACCATCGCCTTGAAGCGGGGCAAAGCGTGCGCGAGGCGGTGCTTGAAGGGGCGGTGTCGAGGGTCAGGCCGGTATTGATGACGGCCACCACCGCTGCTTTGGGGCTTATTCCCATGCTGCTGGCAACTGGTATTGGTTCAGAGATCCAAAAACCCCTGGCAACGGTGATTGTTGGCGGCCTGGTAACAGCCACCTTGCTGACGCTCCTGGTGCTGCCGGTGTTGTATCCCTGGTTCTCAAAAGGCAAGCTCGGGGAATTGCGCGCTGGCAAGGAGTTGTAATGAGCCACAGTCATCATCATCATGCCCACGACGACGTGGGCAATATCAAGGTCGCCTTTTTTCTCAACCTGGGCTTTACCCTGATAGAGATAGTAGGGGGCCTACTCACCAACTCGGTCGCCATCCTAAGCGACGCGGTGCACGACTTGGGCGACAGCCTGGCCCTTGGGCTTGGCTGGTGGCTTGGCAACAAGGCTAAGGCCGGCCCCAGCGCCCGCTTTAGCTACGGGCCCAAGCGCCTTAGCCTGCTGGCGGCCCTTATCAACGCCTTGGTGCTGGTAACGGGCGCGGTGCTGGTGCTGAGCGAAGCCATCCCCCGGCTTTGGGACCCGCAAATGCCCCATGCCGGGGGCATGATTGGCCTGGCGATACTGGGGATAGTGGTTAACGGCGCGGCGGTGTTTCGCCTTAAAGGCGCCAAAAGCCAAAATGCCAAGGTGGTCAGCTGGCACCTGCTGGAAGACGTGCTGGGTTGGGTGATGGTGCTGGTGGTCGCGGTGGTGATGCTCTTTGTGAAGTGGCCGATACTGGACCCGCTGCTGTCGGTGTTCTACACCGCCTTTATCCTCTACAACGTGGTGAAGAACCTGTGGGACACAGTGCTGCTGTTTTTGCAGGCAACCCCGGCGGACATCGATTTGGCTGCGGTTAAACGAGATATCCTGGCGATTGACAACGTCAGCGACGTTCATCACCTCCATGCTTGGTCCTTTGACGGAGAGCAGCATGTGGTTACCGGCCATGTGGTTGCCAGCCACGCCTTGGATGCCAGCGGCTATCTGGCGCTCAAATCTGCGTTGGCGGGGCTTTGCCAGCATTACCCCTTGGCTCACACCACCTTTGAAATCGAGTATGGCGATGAGCCATGCCGACTATCAGAACCGCATCATGCCCATTAAAAAAGGGACCGGTTTAACCGGCCCCTTTTCATTAGTTGCTGTAACTGCCTACCAGGCTGACGCCAGAGTAGCTGGAGTAGCCGCGCAGCATCACATAGTAGGTGCCGCTTTGTGGCGAGCTGAATGAGCAGGTTTCATTGTTGCCGTTGCGATAAGGGCGACAATCATAGCTGCTGGTGGTCGGCGCGCTGCCAAAGCGCACGTACAGGTCGGCATCGCCGCTACCACCGCTGATGTTAAAGCTAAGGCCGCTGGCGCCGCTCGGTACCGACAGGGTCCAGACTTGCTCGGAGCCGGACGAACCGCTGATGCCAGTCACGGCCTGGCCGTTGGTCAGGGTGCTGCCACTGGGCGGCGGCGTGCTGCCGCAAGAGGCGTCAACATCGACCCCGCTAAAGGCCGCTTCCACGTCGCTGACCGAATAGCCAAGGTCGTCTGCGGCCTGGGCAACACCGCAGGCGGCATCGTCGTAGTCGGAGTTGGCGTTCCAATACAGCTGGTTGGCGGTCACGAAGGCTTCAAAAGCTTTGTGGGTATCCCAGCCGCTGGTGGTGGCCAGCAGGTAGAAGGCGCGGTTAAAGACCCCTGAGCTGTAGTGCACATCCAGGCCGCTGTAGTAGTCGTCGGCACTGTCGATGGAGCTGCCGTCGAGGCTTGGCTGGTTCATGTAACGCAAGGCACCGGAGCCTTTGAAGATCTCGGCGCCCACTTTCCAGTCGTTGCTGCCCTTCATGTAGTACTCGGCCGCTTCGCCAGCCATGTCAGAGAAGGCTTCATTGATACCGCCGCTCTGGCCGGAGTAGGTCAGGCCGGAGTTTTGCTCGGTAAAGCCGTGAGACACCTCGTGGGCAGAGACATCAAGGCTCACCAGCGGGTAGAAGGTGGAGCCGCCATCGCCGAAGGTCATGGCCGAGCCGTCCCAGAAGGCGTTCTGGTAGTTGTTGCCGTAGTGCACCTTCATGGTCAGCTTGAAGGTCAGCGGGCTGGTGTTAAACCAGTCGGAGTACATGTTGAAGATAACGCCACCAAAGTAGTGGGCATCGTTCAGCGGCGAATAGGCGCCGTTCACCATGGGCTCGGTGCTGTTTGGACAGGTGAACTGATGCACAGAGCCGCCGGAGGTGGCGTTGTTCATATCCACCGTGGTGACGTTGGTATTGTCCATGCGGCAGTTGTCGTCCACCACCAGGTAGCCGTAGTCGGTGCCGTAGTAGTACTCGCCGGTCTTGGTGTTACCGCCGGGGCCGGTGGCGTTTTGTGAAAAGGTCAGCTGATCCCAGGTTTTAAGCACCGCGCCGGTGTGGGCATCGATAAGGGTAAAGGGGCGGCGCGGGTTATCGCCGGCCACAAACTGGTCCACCTGGTACACCAGATGAGCCTGCTGCGCCTCGTCCAGCCAGATAAACAGCTTGGCATTGGAGCGGTCCACCTTCTTCAGCCCGGCATGGCGCTGGGCTCGAGCCACGGCCATTTTCTCCGACAGGGTCGGGGTGACATCCGGCAAGTCGCCATCAATGCCTTCAACGTAGCGGCCCACCAGGTTGGAGTAGATCCCCATGGCATCGGTGTCGGCCACTACCGACACCCCGTACACCTCGACGCCTTTGTAGTACTGGCGCAAGCGCGACTTACTGGCTTTACCCACCTTAACTGCCTGGCCTTTAAAGCTTTGGCTGTCGCTCAGGCCCAGCATTTTTACCGGATCCTGGTCGGCGCCCAGGGCTTGAAAGCGCGGGCTGTTGGGTTTGATGTCAATAATAGTTGCCGACATGGCGGGGGTGCTGACTGCAACCGCCAAGGCGGCCAGTGCGAAAGTTCTCTTCATGTAGTCCTTCCTTAACCTTTGTTTTTAATTGGCTTATTGACGCCCACTCGTTTTGGTGGACATGCAACAGTTACGTAACAAAGTCAGAAATTGCAACTAAAGGGTAAAAAACAAGCAAATGTATTTATTGCGATGTGTTGGTATGCCTGCCACGGGGTGTCGTGGCACAGTCAATGGCCAATAAAATCGAGGCAAGGGCTAGGAAAATAGGGGCTGTGGTGGTAGTGTTGGGGTCGTTGCGTAGGCTGGTTTTATCTAAAGTCAATATAGATTTCGATTAAAGCCTTGCCATGTTGTGTAAATAAAAGTTTAAGCAAGGTGTAAACAATGCAAAGAGATGCCCTTAACAACGTTCATATCCGTGGCGAACAAGTCCTGGTTTCCCCCGCCGAATTGAAAGCCGCCATTGCGGTCTCAGAGCAGGCCCTGGCCCAGATAGCCAAGGCGCGCCAGACCATCGCCGATGTGATCTGCGGCCAAGACGATCGCCTGTTGGTGGTCTGTGGCCCCTGTTCCATCCACGACATCGAAGCGGCCAAGGCCTACGCAACCCGTCTTAAGGCGCTTCACGATGCATATCAGGACCGGCTCTATATCGTCATGCGGGTGTATTTTGAGAAGCCCCGTACCACGGTTGGCTGGAAAGGCCTTATCAACGATCCCCACCTGGACGGCAGCTTTGCGCTGGAAACCGGCCTGCGTCTGGCCCGTGAATTGTTGGTGTGGCTGGCGGAGCTGGGCATGCCGGTTGCGACCGAAGCCCTCGACCCCATCAGCCCGCAGTATTTAGCAGAGCTTTTTGCCTGGTCAGCTATCGGGGCCCGTACTACCGAATCCCAGACCCACCGGGAGCTGGCGTCCGGTTTGTCGATGCCGGTGGGCTTTAAAAACGGTACCGACGGCAGTCTTTCCACCGCAATTAACGCTTTACAAGCCGCGTCTCAGCCCCATTGTTTCATGGGGATCAACCAGAGCGGCCAAGTGGCGGTGCTTCAGACCGAGGGCAACCCTCATGGCCACGTAATCCTCCGTGGCGGCAGCGCGCCGAACTACGATGAAAGCTCCGTAAATGATGCTTTACAAAGCTTGCAAAAAGCCGGCCTTAACGAAGCCATTATGATTGACTGTTCTCACGCAAATTCCGGCAAGGATCACCGCCGTCAGCCGATGGTGGCAAGGGATGTGCTGCGTCAGCGCCAAAATGGCAACGGCGCCATCATGGGTGTGATGCTCGAATCCAACCTGGTGGAAGGCGCCCAAAGCGGTGGCCCGCGTGAGTCATTGGTTTACGGGCAGTCCATTACCGATGCCTGCATGGGCTGGGACACCACCGCCCATCTTCTGGAAGAGCTGCACGGCGGCATGCAGCAGGTAGAGGTAGCGTCCTGATGCTTGAGGATCTGCGTAATCGCATCGATGCGGTGGACAAAGCGCTGCTCGATCTGCTCGACCAGCGCCTGGCGCTGGTGCGGGAAGTCGGTGAGGTCAAGCGGGAGCATGGGCTGCCGATTTACGCACCGGACAGGGAGGCCAGCATGCTGGCCTCCCGCCGTGAGGAAGCGCAAAAACGCGGCCTGAGCCCCGACCTTATCGAAGACATTTTGCGCCGCTGTATGCGCGAGTCTTACCAGCAGGAAGTGGGGGCCGGCAGCAAGTGCCTGCGCCCGGATCTTGGCCGGGTGGTGGTGGTGGGTGGGCGAGGGCGCCTGGGTAAGCGCTTTGCCGAATACTTTACCGCCTCGGGCTATCAGGTGTCGGTGCTGGATAAAGACGATTGGCACCAGGCAACCGAGCTGCTGGCCGATGCCGGTCTTGTCATCCTGAGTGTGCCGATTAATGTCACCGAGGCGGTGACAGAGGCGCTGCCAGCATTGCCGGCTGATTGCACCTTGATGGATCTGACCTCTATCAAGGAAAAGCCCCTCGGCTGGATGCTGGCAAAGCACCCAGGACCGGTGCTTGGGCTGCACCCCATGTTTGGGCCCGATGTGTCCAGCTTTGCCAAAGAGGTGATGCTCTATTGCCAGGGCCGGGGCGATAACGACTGGCTCATTGCCCAAATGGGGCTGTGGGGCGCCAAACTGGTGGCGGTTGACGCTGCCGAGCACGATGCCAGCATGGGCTTTATTCAGGCGCTTCGGCATTTCAACAGCTTTGCCTATGGTCTGCACCTTAAAGCCAGCGGCGCCGACCTCAATAAACTGCTGACCATGAGCTCGCCCATCTACCGCTTGGAGCTGGCCATGGTAGGGCGCCTTTTTGCCCAAGACCCTTCGCTGTACGCCGACATTATTTTGTCCAACAGCCAGCACCTTGGGGTGATAAAAGGCTTTCGCGAACAGCTCAATCAGGTAATTGCCTTGCTCGAAGCCAATGATAAGGCAGGTTTTATTGAGCGATTCGAGGAAGTTGCGTCCTATTTTGGTCCATTAGCATCCGATTTTATGCACGAAAGTCAGCTACTCTTAGCCAAGAGCAAGGACAGCCGCAGTGGTTGATACAGGGCGCCAGCCGTCTGCTCGTATCCCACCTGCTGCTTCGCTCATCTTTACCCAAACCGGAATTTTTAGATAAAATCCGCTCGGCGCCAGGAAGGCGCCTTAACCATCAAGGACTTGATCATGATGAGAACCGTACTCTTTTTAGGTTACGGACTGCTGTTGGGGGCCTATCCCCTGTCCGCCCTGCTTGCTCCGAATTTGGCTTTCAATCCGTTTTTTGCCGTGATGCTGGTAGTGCTTTGGCTTGGGCTATATAGCCATGCCCGCCGCACCCCAGTGCTGCTGCCTGGTATCTGGCAGGCATTGGCGGTGGCTCTGATGCTGCTGCTGCTGTTCCAGGGCCTGACCGCCTGGCAATACCACATTTTGTCACCCGATCATCACTGGTACGATTTTTCCGATACCAACAGCCTCTCTACCTTTTTGGTGCAGCTGGCGCTGCTGCTGCCTTGGGTGGCACTGATGCTGCGCTACGGCGATTGGCGCCACCCGGCCTGGCTAAAAAGCCCCAAGGGCCGCTGCGCCCAGTGGCTGGCCGAGCACTTTGACGGTGAGGGCCGCCTGCAGCTCTTTACCCTGGGTTACGACCTCAAGGCCGAGCTCATCCCCAAAGGTGTGGCCGTTACCCTGGTAAGAGGGCGCCAGCAGTTCCACCAGGTCTTGCCAGACCTTTACCATCTGGCCGATTTTTTGGTGGCCAACACCCCCTTTATGGACGACTTGGTCGACGAGCCGCTACCTGCGGCCGAAGACGGCGCCTTGGTTCGCTAAACGAAATCCCAGCCCCGGTGGCTGGGATTTTTACTGTTAAGCCGATGCTGCCGACACCTTTCTTCCCTTGCTCCCATTGCCATCTTTGGCAAGAGATCAGCTGATATGCAAAAGCTGGCTTTGGTTATTGCATTGCTGCTTATTGGCCTGTGGTGGTGGCAATACGCGCCGGCGCCGCTCGTAGCGCCTGAAGATAAGGCGCCGGCACCTGGCGCCCAAACCTTGCCGCCGCCAACCCTTACTGAGCCAGAGCGCCCGGCGGGTGAGATTGAAGCAATGCCTTTGGATGCACCGCCAGATAACCTTGCCATCTTGCAAGGGCGCTTGGTGCCCTTTGATTACGCCTTTGATGTGGCCAAGCTGTTGGACGCCGCTTCTGCCTGGCCGGACATCGATGCCGAGGCCATGTACCGCCTGGCAGAGGGCATGGAGCGCTGCGCCATACCGCCCAGCCAGGCAACCGAAGAAGAGCGCCTCTGGCTGACCCATTGCCAAGGGTTGCCAGCCGCCTGGCGGCAAAAAGACTTTATTCAGCAGCTTAAAGTCGCCTCGGCCGACCAGGGGTTTATCCTTGGCCAGCTGATGCAGGGCTTTATGCTGAGTTATCAGGCCGACTCGGCCCGCTTTGAGGGGCGCGACTGGGCGGCCTTGCAGGCCAAAGCCATCAGCTACTTTCAGGCGGCGGCAGACCAGGGCGCCATCATGGCGTTGGCGGTGCTGGCCAATGCCTACGCCGACCCCAATAACGGCGAGTATTACCAGCCGGTCAGGGCCCTGGCTTACACCCGTTTTTTAAAGGCGCTGGTGCCCGATTTCTCGGCGCCGGGGCTGGAGAGCCGGGTGGCGGACTTACCCTACTACGACAAAGACGAAGCGGCCGAGCAGCAACGGGCATTGGAAGATGCCTGGCTGCAACTGCCGCAGCTGTGGCGCTAGCCATTCAGTTTTCTCTCAGTTTCTGCCTGCAATCTGAATGCACCGGCAAAGAAGGCCGCTTTTTTCGCGGCGTTCAGCCTTGGCAATGGGTTGGGTGCCTAAGGTTTGTCGGGTCTCTTGTAAGAGGAGAGGAGGGAGAACAATGAACAAATCCATGGTTGCAGGTATTGCCGTGGGCGTGGCTCTGGCCGCCGGTGGCGGCGCCATCGCCGCATATAACCTTAACGACGGCCAGGACTATGCCAAGGTGCTGGACGTGCAAGCGGTCACCAAAGACATCAGCACTCCAAGACAGGTGTGCCAGGATGTCACCACCACCGTCAGAAAACCGGTTCAGGACGAGAACCGTGTGGCCGGCTCGGTGATTGGCGCTGTCGTGGGTGGTGTGCTGGGCCATCAGATAGGTGACGGTAATGGCCGCAAACTGGCCACCGTTGCTGGGGCGGCTGCCGGTGGTTACGCCGGTAACCAAGTGCAGAAAAACATGCAAGACGGTGACCTTACCACCCGCACCGACCGCAAGTGCCACACCGCCTACGACCGCTCGCAAAAACTGCTGGGCTACGACGTCACCTATGAGCTGGATGGTAAGCAAGGCAAGGTGCGCATGGCCCATCGCCCCGACGACACCATACCGGTACAAAACGGCCAGCTTCAGTTTGCAGCGCCCAACAGCTGAAAAAGGCGCCGCAAGGCGCCTTTTTTATAGCCCCAGCCCCGATTTTATCTTGGCAAGCAGGTCCGGGTCCGTTACTCCGTTCACCACAAACTGCACCGCGATACAGAAGATCAAAAAACCCATGATCTTGGTCAGGGCCTGCATGCCGGTTACCCCCAGCCAACGGGTAATGAAATTGGAGGCCAGCAAGGTCAGATAGGTGATCACCCCCATGATGAGCACACCAAGGATGATGGCCAGGTAGTGCATGATGGTGGTGGCCAAGGTCGCGAGGGTAATGATGACGGCAATGGCGCCGGGGCCGGCCAGGCTCGGCATGGCCAGCGGGAAGAAGGACACGTCCTTGCGTTGCCGGTTTTCCTTGTGGGCGGCGTCGGTAAAGCCCTCGTCCTTGGGGTAAAGCATGCCGATTGCCACCCGGCCAACCAAGATCCCCCCGGCGATACGCACCCCCGGCAGGGAAATGCCGAAAAAGTTCATGATAAGGGTGCCAGCCAGCAGGAACACCACCAGGATGGCCACCATGTAAATCACCCCCATCTTGGCCTGTTGCCGGCGCCAACTGGGCAAGTCGCCTTCGGTAAGGCCAAGGAACAGCGCCGCCGTGCTGAAGGGGTTGATGATGGGCAGCAAGGCGGCAACCGTGGTAAGGGTCAGCTCGAAAAAGTGATTCATGGCAAGGCGTCCTTTCTGGCAACCTCACCAGCTTATCAATATTCCGATAAAAATCAGCCCTATGCGATAAAGATCATGGCGCCAATGGCAAGCGCCAGGCTTGCGGCCACAAAGGGCAGGTTATGGCGCCGCAACGCCGGGTAGGGCAGACCATAGCGGGACACCATGGCCAGCATGGTACCGGAGAAGGGATTGGCCACCACGCCGATGCTCCAACTGGCAAGGTAGGTAAAGGCCAGCAGGTTGGGGTCGACCGTCATCGCCTGGGTCCAGGAGCCAGCAATGGCAATGGAGGCAATGGGGTGCAGCCCCAGATAGGCAAGTACCACTATTCCCACCAAAATGGCGGCGGTATGCCAGTGGTTGAGGGTCACCGCCATGTGCCCGGCCCCCAGGGCGTTAAAGGCGCTGGAAAGCCCCACCGCAAAGACCCCCGCCGCCAGGAACAGGCAAAGCTCCCCGCCCATGGCTGGCATTTGCAGCCGCGCATGACGGGCAACGTCCCCCAGCCCCTGGCGGCCGCCGCCCAGGCCTTTTATCAGCAAGGTGATAAGGGGCGCCGCGCCCGACACCAGCAGCGGAATGGAAAGGCTGGGCTCAAAATGGCTGATGGTCAGCACCAGCAAGGTGAGCACCAGGGGAATGGCCAAGGACCCCAATGACACCGGAAAACCGTTGAAACCCAGGAACTCGGTTTTGTCGTTTAGCCTTATCTGCCAAACGGTGATGGCCATCATCAGCAGGGAAAGGGGCAGGCCCCAGTGGATCAGGCTGCCAAGGCTGGCCCCCGGCGCCCAGCTAAGGGCCAGCGCCATGCCGGCCATCAAGGGCGACCAGAACATGCTGGTGGTAAAGGCGCGGGCCAGCAGTGAGCCCTGGTTGAGGGTCAGCGGCTTGTGGGCACTTAAGCGGTCACCGGCGACATAGAGCGCCGACATGTTGATGGCCGCTGAAAAGGCGTGCACCCCCAGCAAGGTTTGCCACAGCGCCCTTGGCCCCTGAGCCAGCTTGCCTTCCTTGCCCTTGGGGGGCAGGCACACCAGTTTGAGCATGCCGGCGCCCATGATGATGCAAATCAGCGGCATGTTGATGGCCAGGGCCCGCTGCCACTCCACCGCCTTGCCCATGTACAGCACCATGGACATGGGCGCCAGGCCACAAAGGCTCAGCAGCAGCACCTGGTTTCTCAGCAGCGCCGACAACCTCGGCAACTGGATAAGGGCCGCCAGCCACAGCGGCAAGGCTCCCCAATAAAGAGGAATGGGCAAAAAGAGATGCGCCACCGCCAGAGCCAGGCCGGTGGACATCAACAGTGTTAGCAGGGTGCGGGCCCCTTCGGTCATACCGGTGCCAGCCCGGTGGTGACGCCGCCGCACACATAGAGGGTTTGGCCGGTAATAAAGCCCGAGCGCTCGTCGAGGAAAAAGCTCATGGCGTGGGCAACGTCTTCGGGCTGGCCCATGCGGCCTACCGGAATGTTGTTGACGATTTTTTCAGCCTGGGGGCTGCCGGGAGGGTTGTTTTCCCAAAAGGCACCGGTGGCGATGGGGCCAGGGGCGACGTTGTTCACCGTGATGCCAAAAGGCGCCAGCTCCAAGGCCCAGGTGCGGGCCATGGCCAACAAGGCGCCCTTGCTGGCGCTGTAGGCGCTACGCTCGGTTTTACCCAATACCACCCGGCTGCAGTTGTTAACGATGCGGCCAAAGCCTCTGGCCTTCATGACCGGGCTCAGCGCCTGCACACAGTGCAGTGCGCATAGGGTATTGAGGTGCATCAGCTGCAAAAAATCGGCTTCGCTGACATCTTCCATCAAGGCCGGTTTTACCAGGCCCACGTTGTTAACCAGCCGGGTGATGGCAAACTCCTCGGCCAGGGCCTTAACCAGGGTGGTGGTGGCTTTGCCGTCACTTAAATCAATCTGGTAGTGGTGGGTCAGGGAGCGGGCCTCGGGGGTGTTGATGTCCAGTACTATCACCTGGTAACCCTCTTGTTGCAGGCGCAAACTGATGGCTTGGCCGATATTGCGGGCACCGCCGGTAACAAGGACATAAGGGGCTGAAGACATAGATTAACTCCTGAAGAAACTTGGCGATGGGACTATCATGTGCGATATTCGCACCAAATGTTCGGTATTCAATAAAAAGCCATGGCAGAGCAGCAAAAAAACGACACCGTAGACAAAGACTTTCTGGCCACCTTTGCCCGTGGCTTGGAGGTCATTAAATCCTTCGATGCCCAAACCCCGGCCATGACCCTGACCGAGGTGGCCAAGAAGAACGATCTCTCCCGCGCCTCGGCCCGCCGCTTCTTGCTGACCTTGCAAAAGCTCGGTTACGTGAGCAGTGACGGCAAACAGTTTCGCCTCACCGCCCGGGTGCTGGATCTGGGCTACAGCTACTTGTCTACCCTCAACTTCGGCGGCGTTATTACCCGCTACATGGAAGAGGTGACCTTGAAGCTTGGCGAGTCGTGCTCGGCCTCGGTACTGGACGGCCAGAGTATCGTCTACATTGCCCGGGTGCCGGTGCGCGGCCTGCTGCCCATCAACCTGCAAATTGGCGCCAAGCTGCCCGCTTACGCCACGTCCATGGGCCGGGTACTGTTGGCTGCCATGCCGCAGGAACACCTCGACATCTTCCTGGCCGAGGCGCCCTTTGAGGCCCTTACCCCTTACACCCTGACTGAGGCCAGCCAGCTTCGTGAAGAGGTGGACAAGGTACGCCAGCAAGGCTACGCCATTAACGATCAGCAACTGGAACTGGGCCTGCGCTCGGTAGCGGTGCCGGTGTTTGACCGCCATCGCAATGTCCGTTTTGCTTTGAATGTCAGTACCCATGTGTCCAAGGTCTCGAAAGAAAAACTGATCGCCGAATTCGTGCCGCTACTGGAAGAAACCGCAAAAAAAATCACGGCATCGCTGCCGTGATTGTTCAGTTGTAGGCGGCCTGGGTCCGGGCATTCAAGTCCCGTAATATGGCCAGCTCCTGCTCGGTTGGGGCAGGGGTGATGGCCACCTTGTCTGCCACTTTTAGCGGCCAACCTGTGGCTTCAACCACCTGCTCGACGCTCACCCCGGGGTGCACTGAGGTCAGGGTCAGCTCGCGGCTCACCGGGTCTGGCTCCAATATCCCCAGATCGGTTATCACCATGGCCGGGCCCTTGCCGGGCAACCCAAGCTTTTCACGGCTGTCGCCGCCATCGAGAAAGCCCACCGAAGTAATAAAATCGAGCTTTTCAACAAAGGCGCGGTTGGAATGCTTGAGGGTAATAAGCACCCGCTGGCAGTGAGAGGCTATCTCCGGCGCGCCGCCAGCGCCAGGCAGGCGCACCTTGGGATTGGCATAGTCGCCAATGACGGTGGTGTTGATGTTGGCAAAGCGGTCAATCTGGGCGGCGCCCAGGAAGCCGGTGCGAATTTTGCCGCCCTGCAGCCAGTAGCGGAACATCTCCGGCACCGACACCACGCCCTTGGCGGTATCGGCCAGTTCGCCATCACCGATAGACAGCGGCAGCACCTGCGGTTTGGTGTCTAAGGTGCCGCTTTCATAAATCAGCTTGATGTTACGGGCGTGGCTTAGCCGCGCCATGTTGGCCGCCGCGCTTGGCAGGCCGATACCGACAAAACAGACATCGTCTTCGGCCAGCATCCGAGATGCCGCCACCGTCATCATTTCAGAAGAGCTGTAGCTCGCCTCAGACATAATCGGCCTCGCGCAGTTTATCCATGAATTGCTGGTGGTCCTGGGTGTCCAGCACGAATTGCTGCATCCAGGCGCTGAAGGTGGCGTGATCCCGCGCTATGGCATCCCACTTGATATAAAAGCGGTTGTTGCGAGGGTAATAGCCGCTGGCATAAGAAGGGAAGGCGCCCATGGGCACACAGCACACCGCTTCAATCACCCAAGACGGGATGATGGTGCCGCCTTGGCTGTCATCTACGCTCTCGACAATCTCTTCAACGGTGACAATGGCCACCTTGGCTGCCAACACCGCTTCTTTTTGCACCCCAACGATGTCTTTGAGCCAGACATTGCCTTCTTTGTCGGCCTTTTGGGCGTGGATGATGGCCACGTCCGGGTTGATGGCCGGCACCGCCGCCAACACCTTGCCGGTGAAAGGGCAGGTGAACGACTTGATGTTGGGGTTGACGCTGGCATAAGAGGTGCCCTGGTAGCCGTCAAAAATGGCGACCGGCAGGCCACTGGCGCCGGCTGCATAGGCGTTGGCCATGGCGGCGTGGGCGTGTTCTTCGATGGCAAGGGGTTTGGGGTTGTGGTTCTCGAAGGCATCGCGAAAGCGGTGCAGGGAGCCCACCCCGGGGTTGCCGCCCCAGGAGAACATCATCTTGTCGACACAGCCCATACCGATGAGCTGGTCATAGATAAGGTCTGGGGTCATGCGAATAAGGGTCAGGCCGGTGATCCCCTGACGGATGATCTCGTGTCCTGCCGCGAAGGGGATAAGGTGGGTAAAGCCTTCCATCGCCACTGTACTGCCGGGCAGAACATAACGACTGATGGCTTCCGTTAAGGTCAAGTGCTGAGCCATGATTTCCTCTATGTTCGTATATCGCACATATGTTCGATTAATGAAAAGCGTAAGAGCTGCCTTAAGGCCTTGTCAAGGGACTTTGCAGGGGGTTTTGTGCCCTGAACTGGACGGATCTGTACGAAAGGCCCCGTGTTACAGGGCGTTAGCCTCTTTACGCTTCCGTAAAATGCAAATTGCCATAGCCTTTAGTCGTAACTGGCTTGATCGGCCTGCACTTTCATGCAAGAGTCTAATCGTCAGCATTTACGAACAAAAGTTCGATAATCGAACGAGAGGTGATAACGATGAAAAAACGCACATTTGTGGGGGCTCTGTTTGCCATGGGAGCCGCAGCTGCGCTCTCCTTTACGTCATCTGCCAGCGCGGCAGGAGACTGGCCGCAGGAAAACATTACCTTGGTGGTGCCTTACGCCGCCGGCGGTACCACCGACATCCTGTCGCGCCGCGTTGCCGACTTGCTGCAAGGGGAACTGGGTAAGCCGGTTATCGTTGAAAACCGCCCCGGCGCCGGCTCCACCGTTGCCACTGCGCAACTGACCCGAGCCCGCGACCCTAACTACCGCATTCTGATGGCCTCACCGGGCCACTCCATCGGCGCCGCCATCTATCCTGGCCTGCGCTACGATCCGGTGAATGATTTTCGCTTTATCCGTAACGTCATCAACATTCCCAACGTGCTGGTGGTACCGGCCAACAGCCCTTACAACAGCGTGGCGGATGTAGTTAAGGCGGCCCGTGAGAAAGACGGCATGGCCTTTAGCTCCTCCGGTGTGGGTAGCTCCATCCACATGTCTGGCGAGCTCTTTAAAAGCATGATCCACGGCAAAATGGTGCACGTGCCGTTCCGTGGCTCAGGTGAAGCGCTGCCGGCTCTCATCTCCGGCGACGTAGACTTGTCCTTTGAAAACCTGCCCGCGGTGCTGCCCTCTATTAAAGGTGGCCAGCTCAAAGCCCTGGCGGTAACCACCACTCACCCCTCTCCTTACCTGCCTGGCGTACCTACCATCGCTGAAGCGGGTAAAGACTTGGGTCTTGCCGATTATCAAACCTCCGCTTGGTTCGGCTTGATTGCCAACAAGAAGATGTCTGATGAAGCGGTAACCAAACTGCAAGCCGCCCTCACCAAAGTCATGGCCAGCGACGCTTTCAAGCAGTTCCTGCCGCAGATCGGTGCCGAACCTGCCACCGAACAAGGCGAAGCCTTCAAGGAATTCGTAGCCAAAGACGTGAAAAAGTGGGCCGCCGTGGCTGAAGAAGCCGGCATCCGCCGCAACTGATAGACCAAGGGCGGGGGCAACCCCGCCCGAGGAGAAGACCGATGGAAAGCCTTTCCATGACCCAACCCAAATCCCGCACCCTGCATTTTAACGTCGATGTCCTTTTGGGCATGGTGTTTCTGGTGGCCTCGGCCGTGTTCCTGTGGGAGCTGGTGCCCAACTACATCGAACAACCCGGTTACATGCAGCACCCGCTGCTGTCACCGCGCTTCTTGCCCGAGGTGATGGGCTGGATAGTGCTGGTACTGAGCCTGGGCCTTATCCTCGGCGGCTTGACCCGCCAGGTAGGCAACAGCCAGGAGCGCCTGCTAAAAGACGTTCCCTTTGCCCAGTACGCCAGCATCTTTGTGGCCCTGGTGGTTTACGGCTTTGGCTTTCAATGGCTTGGTGCCATGGTCAGCGGAGTTGGTGCCACCTTATTGCTCTTTGCCGCCCTTAAGGTGCGACACCCTTTGCTGTACGTATTTGCTGTGCTGTTCCCACTGGCCGTTTGCTGGGCCTTTATCAGTGGCTTGAATGTGCCATTGCCCAGCGGTGACCTGTGGTGATCCGATGCAAGGACGCGACGAGCCGTCGCCGGCTCGCCCTGAAACACACTTGAGACGTATCGGATGGAAAACTTTCACGAGGTGCTCAGCCTTTTCCTGAGCTGGAACAACCTGCTGATGATTGCCGTTGGCGTGCTTATCGGCGTTATCATCGGTGCCATTCCTGGCCTGACCGCCACCATGGCTGTCGCCCTGGCGTTGCCCTTTACCTTTGCCATGGAGCCCATCACCGCCATTTTGCTGCTGGTGGGGATCTACAAAGGGGGCATGTACGGCGGCTCCATTACCGCTATTTTGATTCGAACCCCCGGCTCGCCGGCTTCGGCCTGTACCTTGCTTGACGGCTACCCGCTGGCCCAGCAAGGCCAGGCCAAGAAGGCCCTGCAAATGGCCCTTTATGCCTCTTGCATCGCCGATTTCATCTCCAACCTGTCCTTGATCTTCTTGGCCGGTTACCTGGCGAAAATTGCCCTCAGTTTCGGCCCGCCGGAATACTTCTGGCTGATCTGTTTTAGCTTGACCATCATCATTTCGGTGTCTGGCAACTCCATTCTCAAGGGCCTTATCGCTGCCGCCTTTGGCATCATCGTGTCCACCATCGGGCTCGATGCGGTGTACGGCACCCAGCGCCTGACCTTCGACAACTTCGATTTGATGGACAAGGTCAACTTCGTGCCGCTGCTGATTGGTCTGTTTGCCATCCCGGAGATCCTCGATTTCTACCTGACCAAGGCCAAGCCCCATATCCAGTCCGCTGCCAAGGGCGCCTCTGTGACGATGGGCGAGCTTAAGCAGTCGCTAAAAACCATCATCCGAGGCTCGGTTATCGGCGTGATCATCGGCGCCATTCCCGGCACCGGCGCCACCGCTGCGTCCTTTATTTCCTACTCCGAAGCGCGCCGCACCTCGCCGCGCAAAGACAACTTCGGCAAAGGGGAAATCGAAGGGGTAGCGGCGGCCGAGTCGGGCAACAATGCCGTGGCCGGGGCGACCCTCATTCCGCTGCTGTCTCTTGGCATTCCGGGGGATGTGATCACCGCCATCATCCTCGGCGCCTTTATGCTGCACGGCCTGACGCCGGGCCCGCTGATGTTCCAGGAAAACATCAACCTCATCTATGCCCTGTTCTGCGGCATCATGCTGAGCTCTGTGGTGCTCTTTATCACCGGCAAGGTGGCCATCCGCTACTTCTCGCTCATCGCCGACATTCCCAAGGCGGTGCTGTTCCCGGTGGTGCTGATGTTCTGTATCTACGGCGCCTATGCGGTGAACAACAACACCTTTGATATCAGCATCATGCTGCTGTTCGGTATTGTTGGTTTCATCTTCAACCGCACCGGTATTGCTGCCGCGCCGTTTTTGATTGGCTTCATCCTCGGCCCCATGTTCGAGGACAACCTGCGCCGCACCATCTTGATTGGCAAGGGCGAAGCCAGTGTCTTCTTCCGCAGCCCCATCGACTGGTTCTTTCTGGCTCTGACGCTGCTTTCCCTGGGTTTTGCCGGCTTCCGTTACTGGCAGTCACTGAAAAAAGGCAAAGCCTGATATTTCGGGCCGGGCAGCCGCCCGGCCCCTTCAACTCGGTAGCATGTTATGACTGATGCATATATCTGCGACGGTATCCGTACCCCCGTGGGCCGCTTCGGTGGCGCCCTGGCACCGGTTCGCCCCGATGACTTGGGGGCCATGGTGCTCAAATTCCTGCTGGAAAATAACCCTAAGCTGGCCCCCGACGCCATCGACGACGTGGTGTTTGGTTGCGCCAACCAAGCCGGTGAAGACAATCGCAACGTCGCCCGGATGTCGGCGCTGCTGGCCGGGCTGCCCGAATCGGTCCCCGGCACCACCGTCAACCGCCTTTGTGGCTCGGGGATGGACGCCATCGGCATTGCCGCCCGCGCCATCAAAAGCGGTGAGCAGCAGCTGGTGTTGGCAGGCGGGGTCGAATCCATGTCTCGCGCGCCTTTTGTCATGGGCAAAGCCGAGAAGGCCTTTAGCCGCGAGCCCAACGGCCTTTACGACACCACCATCGGCTGGCGCTTTATCAACCCGCGCATGAAGGCCCAGTACGGGGTGGACGCCATGCCGGAAACCGCCGAAAACGTGGCAGATGACTTTAATGTCAGCCGTGAAGACCAAGATCTCTTTGCCTTTGCCAGCCAGCAGAAGGCCGCCAAAGCCCAGCAAAAGGGTATTTTGGCCGAAGAGATCATGCCGGTGACCGTAGCCCTAGGCCGCGGTAAAACCCTCGAATTCAGTGCCGACGAGCACCTGCGCCCGGACACCACCCTTGAAGCCCTTAACGCCCTCAAGGCGCCGTTTAAGCCCGATGGCAGCGGCTCTGTTACCGCAGGTAACGCATCGGGCGTCAATGACGGCGCCGCCGCCCTTATCGTTGCCTCCAAGGCCGCTGCCGAGAGCCATGGCCTGACCCCCAAAGCGCGCATCGTGGCCATGGCCACCGCCGGGGTGCCGCCCCGGGTGATGGGCATTGGGCCGGTACCTGCCGTGAAAAAACTGTTGGCGCAGACCGGCATCAGCCTTGATGAGATTGGCGTTATCGAGCTTAACGAGGCCTTTGCCGCCCAGGGCCTGGCGGTGCTGCGCGAACTTGGCCTCAAGGACGACGATGCCAGGGTCAACCCCAACGGCGGCGCCATTGCCATCGGCCATCCTCTGGGCATGAGCGGTGCCCGCCTGGTGCTGACCGCCACTCGCGAACTGCACCGCAGCGGTGAGCGTTACGCCCTTTGCACCATGTGCATTGGCGTGGGGCAGGGCATTGCCATGCTGTTGGAAAGGGTTTGAGCACCCTTGCGCCGATAACGGCTTTGTGACAAAAACAAAAAGGTGCCCAAGGGCGCCTTTTTTGACCCAGGGAGCCGTTGTATGTGGAGTATCAAAGAGGCCCGGTTTCGGGTAACCCAAGAGCTGTCCCTCGAGGTGCCAGCCTTGAGCTTGGAAAAAGGCGGCTGCCTTGCCGTCACCGGCGGCAACGGCGCCGGTAAATCGCTGCTGCTGCGGGCCATCGCCGGGGAATTAGCGCTGCTTGCCGGGGAGCGAACCGGCCCAAAGAGCGACGCCCTGGTGTCCATGGACCGGCAACTGGCGCTGTGGGATGAGGCTTTTAAAGACGCCAACACCGATTGGGTCAAAGACGACGAAGCGCTGGTGCCCAGTGCCCGCACCCTGCTGGGCGCTACCTTGGCGCCAAAAGCCCTGGCGCTGGTTGACGCCTTTGGCCTGGGCCATGCCCTGGATCGGCCCTTTACCGTGCTCTCCAGCGGCGAAGGGCGAAAGTTGCTGCTTATCAAAGCGTTGCTGGACGAGCCATCGCTGTTGCTGCTGGACGAGCCCTTTAGCGGCCTGGATAAGGGCGCGCGCCAGGCGCTGATGAGTGAGCTTAAAACCCTCAACAGCCAAGGCACTACCCTGGTTCTGGCGCTAAGCCGCCTGGACGAAGTGCCGGATTTTTGCCCCCAGGTGGCGCTGATGGACCGCTGTGTGTTAACGCGCCTTAGCGACAAAAAGGCGCTGCTTGGCGAGCGCCAGCAACAGGTGCTGCCCGAGTTGCCACCGGCTCCTAAAGCCTTGCCGGAGGTGAGCCGGCCGCTGTTGAAAGTCGACAACCTCAAGGTGAGCTACCAGGACAACCTTATTATCGACGGCCTGAGCTGGACTTTAGCGCCGGGCCAGCACTGGCAAATCGCCGGGCCCAATGGCGCCGGTAAATCCACGTTGCTGTCGGTGCTGACCGGCGAGAATCCCCAGGGTTTTAGTAACGAGGTGTACCTTTTTGGCAAAAAGCGCGGCTCCGGGGAGACCTTGTGGGATATTCGCCAGCAGCAGGGGTTGGTGTCGCCAGCTCTGCATGGCGCCTACCGGGTCAATTGCAGCGCCCTTGAGGTGGTGCTGTCGGGGTATTTTGATTCCATTGGCCTTTACCAAAGCGCCGGTGACAACCTGCGGCAGTTGGCGGCGCGCTGGCTTGGCATTGTTGGCCTGGCGCATAAAGCGGGCAGCGCCTTTTTATCGCTCTCTTATGGGGAGCAGCGCTTGCTGCTTATCGCCAGAGCCATGGTTAAACACCCGCCGCTGCTTATTCTCGACGAGCCTTACCAGGGCATTGATGAAGGGCACCGTCAGCAAATTAACGGCTTTTTGAGCTTGCTGATGGCCAAAGGGGAAAGCCAGTTGCTGCTGGTAAGCCACCACGATGAAGACATGCCGGTGGGGATCACCCATCAGCTGCTCTTTGAGCAGGGCGAGGGCGGCTGGCATTACCGGCAAAGGCCACTGAGCGCGGGGTAAAAAATACCGGGCAAGGCCCGGTATTTTTATCTCAAGGGGCTGATTAATCGTCAGCCTTACCTTTTTTCCAGTCCCACAGCATGATGGCGGCCAGCACTACCAGTGCGCTGATACGCAGCACCGGGTTGTGCACCAGCATCAGGCAGGCGATGACCAGCAATACCACGCGCAGCACGGGGCCCAAGCGGTTTACCAGACGGCCTTCCACGCCACAGGCGAAGGAGATAATAAGGCCGATGGTCGCCAGGATGGCCACGGTGAAGTCAAAGGCGGTTTCATCGGCGCGCCACAGCAGCCCGGAGTAGGCCATCATCAGCGGGATGATGAAAAAGCCAAAGGCGAGCTTGAAGGCTTGCACGGATGACTTCATCGGCGACGCACCAGCGATACCGGCGCCGGCAAAAGCAGCCAGAGCGATGGGCGGGGTCACGTTGGAGGTCTGGGACAGCCAGAACACGATAAGGTGCGCGGTCAATACCGGTACACCAAATTCGTTCAGGGCCGGCACCGCCATCACCGACAGCACGATGTAAGCCGCAGTTACCGGCAGGCCCATACCCAGCACCACAGCAGCGATGGCGATAAGGATAAAGGCGCCCCACAGGTAGCCACCGGACAGCGCCAGCAGTGCCTGGGTAAATTGCAGGCCGATACCGGTTTGGCCGACCACACCCACCACGATACCGGCCGTGGCACAGGCGGCGCTGATGGGGAGGATCATCAAGGCGCCGTCGCGCAGGCCTTCGAGCAGCGCTGAGAACTTCACCCAGGTTTTGCGGCGGCTAAAGGCAGCCAGCACAATGGCCAAGCAGCCTGCCAGGCCCACCAGCACCGGTGAGTAGCTCATCAAGAGCAGCACGGTGATAAGTACCAGCGGCACCAGGTAATGCCAGCCCTGTTTTACCACGACCCGCACTTTCTCGACGTTGTCCATGCCCTTGAGACCGAGCTTACAGGCCATCAAGTGCACGTACAGCAAGGTACAGAAGAAGTACAGGATGGCCGGCGCGATGGAGACCAAGAGGATCTCGGAGTAGGGCAGGCCGGTAAATTGCGCCATTACAAAGGCGCCAGCGCCCATGACCGGCGGCATGATCTGGCCCCCTGTGGAGGCTGCCGCTTCAATGCCGGCGGCTTGCTCGGGCTTGTAGCCGAGCTTTTTCATCATCGGGATGGTCAGGGCGCCGGTGGTCACGGTGTTGGCGATGGCCGAACCGGAGATGGAACCCAGAGCCGCCGAGGCCAACACCGACGCTTTGGCCGGGCCACCGCGATAACGGCCGGCAATGGCGAAGGCGCAGTCGATAAAGAACTGGCCGGCGCCGGTTACCTGCAACAAGGCACCGAACAGCACGAACACGAACACTACGCCCGCGGAGATAGCCAGCGGAGCGCCGAATACGCCGTTGGTTGAGAAGATGTGGAAGCGAATAAGCTCCTGCAAATCAAAACCTTTGCTGGCAAATTCGTCCGGCAGCAGGTTGCCCCACAGGGCATACACCAGGAACAGAATGGCGATAAGGCTCATCACCCAGCCCACGGTGCGGCGCGTGGCTTCCAGCAGCAGTACGATAAGCACGGCGCCGGTGTAGAGATCCACGTTACCCAGACCGTCCAGCAGGAAGCTCAGGTCGTCATAATCAAAGTGCGACAGGCGATAGCCTGCCCAAACCGCGATAAGGGCGCAGATAAAATCGAGTCCGCGACCTAGAACATAGAGACCGTTGGGGGAACCGTCTTTCTTGAAGGTGGGTTTGACTAGGAAAATGAGGACCAGCACCCAGCTCAAGTGGATGGGCAGGAACACCGGCGCGGAGAGTTCAGCAGCCAGGCCATGCCAAATCTGGAAAACAGTAAGGGCTATCGCAATAGCCCCGATTAAATAATCGAACCCGCCAAGCTTGACGGGTTCTTTTGCGACTTCTTGTTGCTGCATGGGGCTTATTTGCCTTTCATCTCATTGTAATAAGCCAGGCTGCTTGGGTGCAGAGGCGCACCTTCGAGACGTTCCATGTTAGCAACGGTGGTGTTTTTGGCATCGGCGATGACGTTTTTGATCTTGTCCATGTTAGCAAAAGCGGTCTTCACCATTTCGGTGGCCAGTTTCGGGTCAAGATCCTTCTTCACAACCAGCACGTTCCAAACGGCAGGGGCAGTGAAGGCCGGTACCTTGTTATAGGTTTCGGCGGGGATGTCCATACCGGCATAGGCGGGCAGGGCAGCGTGGATCTTGGCCAGCTCTTCTTTACTGAAGGACAGCACGCGAACGTCGCGGGTCAGGGCCAGCTCGGTGATGGCACCGACACCGGCGCTGCCGATGATAACGCCAGCGTCAATCTGACCGTTGGCCAGGGCTTCGGTGGTGGCGGTGTAGTTCAGGCTCTGGGCTTTGAAGTCGCCTTCATTGATGCCAAGGGCTTTGAGGATGGCGGTAGAACCTACGCGGGTACCGGAACCGGGGGCGCCAACAGACACTTTTTTGCCTTTGAGGTCTTCAACGGACTTAATGCTGGAGTTGGCAGGAACGATGAACTGCACCACGTTGGGGTACAGGGCGAACAGAACGCTGACGTTCATGGGGCGGCGGAAAGGCGCTTCGCCTTTCATGGCGGCCAGCACGGAGTCGCCCATGGCGATACCGGCCAACTGTTGGCCAGAAGCTACTTTAATGATGTTTTCAACAGAAGCGGCGGTAACTTCGGCGCGCATGTTGAAATCTTTGATGTTTTCACTCCACACCTTGGCCAGCATGCCGCCGAAGGGGTAGTAAGTGCCGCTCTGACTGCCGGTACCGATGGTGTAGTTGGCCGCGGCTACAGGCAGGCTGACTGCCAGTGACACGGTCACCAGTGTGCGTTTCAACCAGGATGTCATAGTGGATTTCCTTCTTAGTATTGTGTCTCGCCAGTTTATGAATAATTGGCATTTTGTCAGTGAGACTTTAGTTTAATGTGCTTTTGCTTCACGGCAACGACAGTTGACGTTAGCCGGTCGTTATCTGCGTTAAGTGGTAAGCGACCAAATAACCTCGCATTTTGAAACGCTGGCTACCGTTAACGTCGACCTGCCGTCATGATAACAAAGCTTCTTTATGCCGAAACACGGTAATGCTGAAACCTTGCTCAGGGCACATCGTGACCGCGACAGGCCACCCATAACCGATACCACTGCTCGTTACTCAGCCTTACCTCAAGGGCGGCTGTGGCTTCTTGCAGCGCCGCAACGCGGCCTGAGCCGGTAATAGGAAGGGGCTGGCTGGGGTGGCGCAGTATCCAGGCGTAGGCGAGGGTGGCTAGGCTACAGCCGTGCTCTTTGGCGAGGTCTTCAAGCACGGCCCGCACCCGAAGGGCTGCCGGGTCTTGGCCACTAAATAATCTGCCACCGCCAAGGGGAGACCAAGCCATAGGCCTGATGCGTTTGCCCTGGCATTGGCTAAGGGTGCCGTCGTCCAAGGATTGGTGTTCAAGGACCGACAATTCCAGTTGGTTGGTTACCAGCGGGAACTGGTCATCAAGCAGTGAAAACTGCGCGGCGCTGTGGTTGGATACCCCAAAGTGCGCCACTTTTCCCTCTTTTTGCAGTTCCCTGAAGGTTTCGGCGAGGGCGGCGGCGTCCATCAGATAATCAGGGCGATGAATAAGAAGAAGGTCGAGCTGCTCGACCCCCAGATTGGCTAACGAGGCCTCAACCTGGGAACGGACATAAGCCGCGGAAGTATCATAATGATTAAGCTGATAGGGGCGATTGTCGCTTGTCAGCTTAATACCGCACTTGGAGACAAGCTGGATTTGCGCCTTAAGATGAGGGGCAATCTTCAGCGCTTCCCCAAACAGCTGTTCACAGCGGTAGTCACCGTAAATATCTGCATGGTCAAAGGAGCTGATCCCTAATGCCAGTGCCTCCTCTATAAAACGAATGCGAGCTTGAATATTGAGCTGCCAGTCGGCCAAACGCCACATGCCAGCTACAATGTTCGACAACTCAGGCCCGTTAGGGGCAACTGCTACTCTCATATATCCCTCGGGAAAACAAAAGAAAGAGTGTGCCAGAGTCGCTTGCTAATACAAGCAAGGTCATGCCGGGGAAACGGTCTGATACCTTGCTTTTTGTCAAATGAAGTCAATAACTTTTAACGGAATGTAAGGCGAGACCGTACGAAAAGGTGTTTTGTTCCCCACGCGGGTTGAACGGGGTGTTTTTCACTGGAAATGGTAGGGTTTTTCTTGGTACATTCCGCGGCTAACAATTACAACGCAAGTCCCCTGTAGCGAGCTCTTATGTTCCTCGAGGCAGTCATTTTGAGGTGAGGTTATGATATGAAAAGTAAGTGGTTAACCAGTCTTACTAAGGTGCTCTCCCTGGGAGCGGCCTTTTTGTTGGCTGGGTGTGACGATATGGTTCTGATGAACTCCAAGGGCCCGGTAGGGCAGGGCGAATGGTCGTTGATCGTTACCGCCTTCATCCTGATGCTGATCGTGGTTGTTCCCGTCATCATCATGACTGTGCTCTTTGCTTGGCGTTATCGCGCATCCAACACCAAGGCTACTTATACCCCCATGTGGTCTCACTCTAATGCCCTTGAGGCAACAGTGTGGTCCATCCCTCTGGTCATCATCGCCATCCTTGGCGTGATCACTTGGAAGTCCAGCCACGAGTTCGACCCCTATCGTCCTCTGGATTCGGACAAGCAACCTCTGACTGTTCAAGTCGTATCTCTGGATTGGAAATGGCTGTTCATTTATCCGAAGCAAGGCATCGCTTCCGTGAATGAGCTGGTGATCCCGCCCGGTACCCCGGTGAAGTTCGAGATCACCTCCGGCACTGTTATGAACTCCTTCTTCATTCCGCAGCTCGGTGGCCAGATTTACGCCATGGCGGGGATGTCGACTCAGCTTCACTTGCAGGCCGACCACCCGGGTACTTATGACGGTATCTCTGCTAACTACAGCGGTGCTGGCTTCTCCGGCATGAAGTTCAAGGCCATTGCTACTGCCAATGACCAAGACTTTGAAGCCTGGGTTGCCAAGGTTAAGAGCGGCTCCAAAGAGCTGACTTATCCTGGCTACAAAGCGATCGCTCTGAAACAGGACCATATGCCTGTTGAGTACTTCTCTTCTGTAGAGCCGCAGATTTACCACCAAATCGTGATGAGCTTTGACCAAGTGGTTGAGCACAAGATTGAATACAATCACGAAATTGGCGAGAAAATGGGCGCTGGCGCTGAGGAATAACGATGTTTGGAAAATTAACCTGGGATCAAATTCCCTATAACGTGCCGATCCTGGTAGGCACCTTTGCGGTAGTTGCGCTGCTAGGGATTGCCCTGGTCGGCGCGCTGACCTACTACAAAAAGTGGGGCTACCTGTGGCGTGAGTGGCTGACTTCGGTTGACCATAAAAAGATCGGTGTCATGTACATGGTTGTTGCCATCGTGATGCTGCTTCGCGGCTTTGCCGACGCCATTATGATGCGTTCGCAGCTGGCCCTGGCCCATGATGGTCAAGGTGGCTTCCTGCCTCCGCACCACTACGACCAAATCTTCACCGCCCACGGCGTTATCATGATCATCTTTATGGCCATGCCTATGGTGATCGGCCTGATGAACATCGTGGTTCCGCTGCAGATCGGTGCCCGTGACGTTGCCTTCCCCTTCCTCAACAGCATCAGCTTCTGGCTGTTTGTGGGTGGCGTGATCCTGGTAAACATCTCCCTGTTCGTTGGCCAGTTTGCCACCACCGGCTGGGTTGCTTATCCGCCCCTGTCGGAGAAGGCGTTCAGTCCCAGCGTGGGGGTTGATTACTATATCTGGGCGATGCAGATATCCGGTATCGGTACGACCCTGACCGGCGTTAACTTCTTCGTGACCATCCTGAAGATGCGTGCCCCCGGCATGTCCCTGATGAAGATGCCCGTGTTCACCTGGACCATCTTCGTTACCACCATCATCATCATGGGCGCGTTCCCGATGCTGACTGTGGCACTGGGTATGCTGACCGTAGACCGTTACCTGGACTTCCACTTCTTTACCAACGATGCGGGCGGCAGCCCGATGATGTACGTCAACCTATTCTGGGCCTGGGGTCACCCCGAGGTGTACATCCTCATCCTGCCTTGCTTCGGTGTGTTCTCTGAAGTCATATCGACCTTCAGTACCAAGCGCCTGTTCGGTTATACCTCCATGGTATATGCCACCTGCGCCATCGGTTTCCTGTCGTTCGTAGTGTGGCTGCACCACTTCTTCACCATGGGCTCTGGCGCCAGCGTCAACGCCTTCTTCGGTATTGCGACCATGATTATCGCCATTCCGACGGGTCTGAAGATTTTTAACTGGCTGTTCACCATGTTCCGTGGCCGCGTGCAATTCAATGCACCGGTACTGTGGACCCTGGGCTTTATCATCACCTTCTCCATCGGTGGTATGACCGGCGTACTGCTGGCCGTTCCCGGTGCTGACTTCCTGCTGCACAACAGCCTGTTCCTGATTGCCCACTTCCATAACGTGATTATCGGTGGTGTGGTGTTCGGTGTTATGGCCGGTATCAGCTTCTGGTTCCCCAAAGCCTTTGGCTTTAAGCTCAACGACAAACTGGGCCAAGCTTCCTTCTGGTGCTGGTTCGTGGGCTTCTTCCTGGCCTTCATGCCGTTGTACGTACTGGGCTTCATGGGTATGACCCGTCGTCTGAACCACTACGACAACCCGGCTTGGACTCCCTGGCTTAACATTGCCGTTATCGGTGCTGTGGTGATCCTGTTCGGTATCATCTTCCAGCTCATCCAGATCTTTGTGAGCATCCGTAACCGTGATGCCAACCGCGATCTGACTGGTGACCCGTGGAATGGCCGTACCCTGGAATGGTCCACTTCCTCACCGCCGCCTTTCTACAACTTCGCCCATACCCCGGTTGTTCATGACCTTGACGCCTGGTGGGATGAAAAAGAGAAAGGTACTGCCTACAAGCAGGTTGCTCCCTATGAGCCTATCCACATGCCTAAGAACACTGCATCCGGTGTCTTTGTCGGTGCGTTCATGACCGTGTGTGGTTTTGCCCTTATCTGGGACATCTGGTGGCTGGCTGCCGTGACTTTCATCGGTGTTATTGCGACCGTTATCGTTCGCTCCAACATCAAGGACGTTGATTACTACGTCCAAGTTGATGAAATCGAACGTATCGAAGGCGAGCACAAAGCTAAGCTTGCCGCCGCAGCGAAGGTGTAAGGAATTTCAACTATGTCGAGTGAAGCTATTCACGCACACGATGCCCACGACCATGGGCATCACGATGCAGGAGCCCTGAAGGTTTTCGGCTTCTGGATCTACATCATGACCGACTGTATTCTCTTCGCGACCCTGTTCGCGGCTTATGCAGTCCTTTATAGCCACACCGCAGGCGGCCCGTCTGGCAAGGATATTTTCGAACTGCCTTTTGTGCTGGTCGAAACCTTCCTGCTGCTGATCAGCTCCTTTACCAGTGGCCTGTCTATGCTGGCCGTTCACGCTGGCAAGAAGAGCCAAACCATCGGTTGGCTGATCGTCACCGCTCTGCTGGGCGCTGGCTTCGTTGGTATGGAAATCTATGAGTTCCATCACCTGATCCTGGAAGGTGAAGGCCCTCAGCGCAGTGCCTTCCTGAGCGCCTTCTTCAGCCTGGTAGGTACCCACGGTCTGCACGTTAGCTTCGGCTTGCTGTGGATGATCGTGATGATTTTCCAAGTTGCCCGTAACGGCCTGACTGATGTGAACAACGTCCGTCTGCAGTGCCTGAGCTTGTTCTGGCACTTCCTGGATATCGTCTGGATCTGCGTATTTACCGCTGTTTACCTGATGGGGGCCCTGTAATGAGTGCACATTCTCATACTGACGCCGGCGCAAGCCACGGCTCTTTCAAGTCCTATTTTATTGGCTTTATCCTGTCGATCATTCTGACCGTGATCCCCTTTGCCATGGTGATGAACAGTGCAGCCTCCACGGCTGTTACCGTTACTGTCATGGTCATTGCCGGGTTGGCTCAGGTACTGATCCAGTTGGTATTCTTCCTGCACATGAACAGCTCGTCTGAGCAGCGCTGGAACGTCAATGCCTTTGTCTTCGCCGTGATCATCGTTGCCATTCTGGTGGCGGGTTCCGCTTGGATCTTCTGGCATCTGTACGGTCTGACCATGCCAATGATGGGCCACTAAGGCCTATCCCAAAGGGGGCAGCCGAGAGGCTGCCCCTTTCACTCTCAAGCCAGCAGTATCACCCATGATTAAGAAGTTCATTGGCATCACCAAGCCAGGCATCATCTTCGGTAACCTTATTTCGGTTGCCGGTGGTTTTTTTCTGGCCTCCAAGGGCAGCTTTAGCTGGTTGACCCTGGTAAGCACCCTGGTGGGTGTTTCCTTGGTGGTGGCTTGTGGTTGTGTGCTGAACAACTGTATCGACAGGGACATCGATAAAAAGATGGAACGGACGCGTAATCGAGCCACCGCTACTGGTGAGCTGCCGATGGGCGTTGCCCTGGTATACGGTATTGTCTTGGGCGTGCTGGGTACCGCTTTGCTTTGGGCTACTACCAACCTGTTGGCGGTTGCCATTGTCTTGGCCGGCCTGGTCATCTACGTGGGCTTATACAGCCTGCTGTTCAAGCGCCATTCGGTACATGGCACCCTGATTGGCAGTTTCTCTGGCGCTGCGCCACCTTTGGTGGGGTATTGTGCTGTGAGCAACCAGCTGGATCTGGGCGCCGTTATCCTGTTTTTGATTTTCAGCCTCTGGCAGATGCCCCATTCCTACGCCATTGCCATCTTCCGCCTCAAAGACTACTCGGCCGCATCCATTTGCGTGCTGCCGGTGGCCAGAGGGGTAGGGGTAACCAAGAAGCACATCATTGCCTACATTGTCGCCTTTGTGGTGGCCAGCTTGTTGCTGACCGTTACCGGCTACACCGGCTATGCCTACTTCGTGGTGGCACTGGGTCTGGGCACCTACTGGTTGCATATGGCCATCAAGGGTTACAAAACCAAGGATGATGCCACCTGGGCACGTAAGCTGTTTGGGTTCTCCATCCTCACCGTGACGGTGCTGAGCCTGATGATGTCTATCGATGCGGCCGTAGCTGCCGCCGGCTGAACCATCAATAGCCATTAAAAAGGCGCCCATTGGGCGCCTTTTTTCATGCCTGAAGTAAATAATGCCGAAGCTGCTGCCAGTCGTTCCCCAGCTTTTTGGAAAGGTTGGGCTTTTCCATGGCATCTTGCAGGGCCTTGGGTAGCGGCACCGGAATACCGAGAATGGTGCTGACGCTTTCGGCAAACTTGGCCGGGTGGGCGGTACAAAGGAAGGCGCCGCGCTCTTTGTCTTCAAGGTTATTGAGCAGGGCCTTGAACGCCACGGCGCAGTGGGGCTCGCCTAGGTAGTCGAGAATTTGCAGGGTCTGCATCGCGGCCTTGGTATCGGCTTCACTGACCGCTTCCCCTGTCAAAGACCAGCCATGGCTGGTCAAGAGGTGTTCGACCCTTGGCCAGTTGTTAGGGCGGCTCACGTCCATGGCGTTGGAGAGGGTGGCAACGGTGGCATGGGGCTGCCATTGGCCGTTGGCTAGATAACGGGGCACGGTATCATTGCTGTTGGTGGCGGCGATAAAACGCTTGATGGGGGCGCCCATGGCCTTGGCCATCAGGCCGGCGGTCAGGTCGCCAAAGTTACCGCTCGGCACGCTCACCACCAGGTTGGGCTCGGTCAGGGCCAAATCCCAAAAATACAGGATTTGTGCCAGCAAACGGCTGATGTTAATGGAGTTTGCCGAGTTAAGGCCGATGGCGTTTTTCAGCTCTTCGTCGTCAAAAGCCGCTTTTACCAGGGCTTGGCAGTCATCGAAACTGCCTTCCACGGCCAGGGTCTCGATATTGCCGCCTAGGGTGCAAAAGAGCTGCTCCTGGGGGCGGCTTATTTTGCCCTCAGGGTAGAGCACCACCACCCGCACCCCTTTTAAGCCGTGAAAGGCATGGGCGACTGCCGCGCCGGTGTCGCCCGAGGTGGCGGTGAGGATGGTGATGGGCTTGCCGTCGCTGAGCCGTGCCAGGCACTGGGCCATAAAGCGGGCGCCGAAATCTTTAAAGGCAAGGGTCGGGCCGTGGAACAGCTCCAGGGCAAAGTGTGGGCCGACCGGCACCAGCGGCGCTTCGAAGGGAAAGGCCTTGGCGATCATCTCGGAGAGCGTCGGCTCGGAGAAAGTGTCTTTTAAAAAGCCTGACAAAATCTTCTGGTAACGCTGATGGCGAGGAAGCTCAGCGAGCTCACTGGCGTCCAATACTGGCAAGCTTTCCGGGAAGAACAGTCCTTGGTCTTTACCCAGGCCCTGGCGCACCGCCTGGCTGAAGCTAACCCGTTGTTCGGGGTGTTTGAGGTTATAAAACTGCATCATGACTCCAGAGTCCGTGCGCCGAGGTCGTCAACCCGGCAAAGATGGGCAAAGCCGTTATGGGGGGCCACCCATTGCTGGGCGTCGGCCAGGGCCTGTTCGGCAGCGGCCATGTTATCAAAGACGGCAAAAAGGGTAGGGCCGGAGCCTGACAAACCACTGCTTAAGGCCCCTTGGGCCATCAATTTATCTTTTAACGCCAAAAAGCCCGGCACCAGCGGGGCGCGGCATGGCTCAACTACGTTATCGACCATCAGCTTGGCCGCCAAACGCCCCTCGCCGCGATGGAGCGCATCGACAAAACGCCCCAGGTTGGAGGCCTGCGCCACCGCTTGGCTAAGGGCAATCTCTTTGGGCAGGATGGCGCGCATGGCTTTGGTTTCCAGGCGAATACCGGGGTAGGCCAGCAGCCAGACCCAATTTTCTGGCACCGGCAGCTTGGCGTCATGCAGGCACAGGCCGCCCAGCAGGCAGGGCAGCAGGTTGTCCCAATGCACGCCGCCGGAAAGCTCGCCTTCCAGTTCTGCCATCAGTGCCTTGGCCGCATCAAAATCCAAAGGAGAGCCAAAGTAGCGATTGATGGCCTCCACTGCGGCCACCACGCTGGCTGCCGACGAGCCGATACCGGAGCCGATGGGCATGCCTTTTTCAAGATGCATGGCAACCGGAGTGGTAATGCCGGTCAGCTCGCGAAACCGCCACAACGCTTTTTCGACGATATTGGTGCCGCTTAGCTCATGGGCGTAAGGGCCTGTGACCTCAAGGCTGTCTTTAACCGCTTCTTCGACTGTCAGCACATCACCGATGGCGGGGCCATCAAGGGGCGCCAGGGCAACCCCCAGGCTGTCAAAGCCGACATTGAGGTTGGCGGAGGTGGCGGGGGCAAAAACGCGGACCATGTTAAACCTCCCGCATCCAGTTAAGGGTACGCAGCACGTCGGCAAAGATGCCAGCGGCGGTAACATCGGCGCCAGCGCCGTAGCCGCGCAGCAGCAGCGGCACCGGGCTGTAATAACGGGTCAAGAAGGCCAGCGCATTTTCGCCGTCGCGAACCCGGTGCAGCGGGTGGTTGGCGTCCACCGCCTGCACGCCAACCAGGCCTTCGCCATTCTCTATTCGCCCGACATAACGCAGTACCTTGCCTTCGGCCTTGGCGTCGCTGACCTTTTGGGCCATGGCGTCATCAAGCTCAGGGAGCCTTGCGAGGAATTCGTCCTGGCTGAGGCTGGCAAAGCTTTGGGGCAACAGGCCAGTGAGTTTGATGTCGGCAAGTTCCAAATCGAGACCGGCTTCACGGGAGAGAATAAGCACCTTGCGGGCCACATCGAGACCGGACAAATCATCTCGTGGGTCAGGCTCGGTAAAGCCTTTTTCCATGGCTTCACGTACCGCCTGGGAAAAGGACACACCGTCTTCGAGGCGGCCAAGCAAAAAGGACAGGGAGCCTGAGAGAATGCCGGAGAAACTTTGCAGCTCGTCACCGGCGTGCAGCAGGTTTTGCAGGTTCTCGATAACCGGCAGGCCAGCACCCACTGTGGTGTCGTAGAGGTAGCGGCGGCGGTGCTGCTTGGCGGTTTTCTTAAGCGCCTTGTAGTGGGCGAGGGCGCCGGTGTTGCCTTTCTTGTTGGGGGTGACCACATGAAAACCCGCTTCCAAAAAGGCCTGATACTGCGCCGGCAGTTCGTCGCTTGCTGAGCAATCCACCAATACCGGGTTTAATAAGTCCTGGCTCAGGGCTCTTAACGCCGCCAGATCGAGTGGCTGGCCTTCGGCTTCCAGCGCCTGGTGCCAATGGGCAAGGGACAGCCCCTTGGTATCCACCAGCATTTTCTGGCTGTTGGAAAGCGCCACCACCCGGGCGTTGATGCCCTGTTTGGCCAGCCAATGGCCCTGGCTTTCCAATTGGCGCAACAGCTCAGAGCCCACATTGCCGCAGCCTAGCAGTACCAGCTCCAGCGGCATGGAGCTGTCAAAAAAGGCCTGGTGCACCATCTTCAATCCGCGAGCGGCGCAATCACCTGGAATAACGGCCGAGATGGCCCGCTCCGAGGAGCCTTGGGCGATGGCCACCACATTGATGTTGGCCCGGCCCAGTTGAGTAAAGCAGCGCCCGGCAACACCCTTGGCCTGGCACATGTTGTCGCCAATCAAGGTGAGGATGGCCAGATCCCGCTGGACGCTGACCGGCTCGAGCATGCCCGAGGCAAGCTCAAGGGAGAAAGCGTCTTCGATGGAGTTAACGGCGCGGCGCTCGTCCACCGAGTTCAAACAGAAACTGATGCTGTATTCGCTGGAGGACTGGGTAATGAGCAGCACCGATACTCCGGCCTGGCCAACGGCGGCGAAAATGCGGCTGGCCATACCCACCATGCCTTTAAGGCCGGGGCCGCTGACCGACACCATCACCACATCGTTGAGGCTGGAAAGGGCCTTGACCGGCTTGTCAGACGGCTCCACTTGGGTATCGATGCGGGTGCCTGGCAGGCTGGGGTCGAGGCTGGAGCGGATCCAGGTGGGGATATGAAAGCGGCCTACCGGCCCCAGGGTTTTGGGGTGCAGTACCTTGGCGCCAAAGTGGGAGAGTTCGAGAGCTTCAGAAAAGGAAAGCTGGCGCAGCTTTTGGGCCTCAGGCACCAGGCGCGGGTCGCACTGGTAAACGCCGTCCACGTCAGTCCAGATGATCAGCTCTTCGGCGCCCAGGCAGGCAGCCAGCACGGCTGCCGAGTAATCCGAGCCGTTACGGCCCAGCAGGCACTGGCCGCCGTCTCGGTGCCCGGCGTAAAAGCCGGCCATGATGGCAAGACGCGGCTGCTTTTCTCTCAGCCCCCGGCATTTATTGCGAGAGGCGTCCAAGTCCACCAAGGCGTCAAGACGAGGCCCATAACCGAGGAAGAGACCGGCCGGGTCGAGCTGCACCGGTTCATCCGCTTCAAGAATGTGGCTCAGTACCAACACTGACAAACGCTCGCCAGCACTGGCGATGGCAACCCGGGTGCCTTCAGGGCAATGGCCCAGCAAGGCAATGCCCTGGCACCAGGCTTCCAGTTGGTTGGCCCATTGCGCTAACGCATCGGTCAGGGCCGGGTAACGCGCCTGCCAAGGCGCCGTGATGGCCTGAATATCAGTGGCCTGGGTATCGTCGCACAGGGCAACCAGTTGATTGGTTACCCCTGCCGGCGCCGATAACACCACGGCTACGGCGCTGTTTTCCAGGGTTTCTCTTACCTGCCGGGCAACAGATTCAAACCTGTCTGGCGTGGCAAGGGAGCTACCACCGAATTTCATGACCTGCATTTTTTACTCTCCATAAACAAAAAGCCCGCCGGTGAGGGCGGGCTTTTCTGATGTTTGAATTGCTTCTTGTCAATTCACCAACAGCGCCCGCCAGTGCCACACAATGGTGGTACCGGTAATGGTGCGGGTAATGGTGGTGAGTTGACGCAAATTCATGGCTGACTCCTAAAGCGATGGCTATATCCTTCTCTTATCAGGGCCATCCTTGTCAACAAATTTTTAAAAATAATAGCCGATGTTGATGTTGAGCCTGGAGTGCCAACCGTTGTTGTCGGGGCTATCAAAGCCGATACCGTCGCCACCGGCAAACCACATGTTTTTACCGGCTATCCAGTCAATGTAGGTGTAAAGGCCGCCCTTGACTAACAGACAGCCCGTCACGTTCTGTATTGAATTATCGATGCCCTGGCCGGATGCCAAGGTCTGGGTGTGGTCGTTATAACAGGTAACGGTGTCAACAAAGTCGTTGTTCACTGTAAAGGTCTTGGCGAGATTGAGCGACACCACATCGGCTTCACTTGCCACCGGAAAAGGGAATTGGAAGGCGGAAAGCTCAACGGTATCGGTACCGGTGTCGTACTTGTAGTGCGCTTCTTGCAGCTGCACCTGCCAGCCGGCATCGTTGCTCCAATCGGCATGAAGGGCGCCAGCCCAGCGGCTATCGTGCGTCTTGGAATCATACCGATACAAACGACCAAGTTGAGCGGATGCGCCTAACTTCAACTTACTGGATGCAAAATGCAGGGTGCGCTCTGCCCGCAAGTTGATTTGGCCATTTTCGTCGGCCCGCTGGCCGTCAACGGCGGCCAGATCGAAAGAATATCGGTCGTAGCGGTCGCCGCTCTGGTATTCGGCATTGTGAAAATAGGCGGCGTGAAATAACCAGTCGCCGTCTTTTTGCTCGTACACCACGCCGGTGTCGTAATCGTCTTCGAGCCCAAGATAATAGGTGCCGCCGAACCAAAATCCGTGGGAGGAAACGGGCAGTAGCCCAAAGGGCACTAGGGTGACACCCACTTTGACGCTGCGGTCTTCATCGAATTTGTAGCCGACATAGGCGTGGTGAATGGCTTCAAAGTCCTGATACCAACGGTACTGCGCCGAGTAAAACCAATTGCCGTCGTCACCGTTGATGTCGATACGAAACAGCTCAATATCCCACTCGCCGTTTTTATCCTTGTTGCTCTGGTCGTAGTCCTTCCAAGCGTAATTGAGGCGCACCGCGCCGCCAATTTTAACGTCAGCCCAGGCAGGTTGCGTGCCAGTGAGCGCCAGTACGGCGATAAGGAGATGCTTTTTCATGGCAGGTCCATATTGTTCGTGGGCGAACAAGTATGGTGCTGATGTTTCAAAGGATCAAATCAAGTACTTATCAAAGCTATCCTTCGCAGTCTAAAATACCGCTTTTGTTCCGGGGGTAAGCTGTATGCAACCAGTAGATGAAGTATTGACCGCGCTTCGGCGCATCATTCGCGCCATTGACCTCCATTCCCGGCAGTTAACCAAGGAAACCTCCCTGACCGGCCCTCAGCTGATGTTGATGCGGGCCATCGCCGAGCATCCCGGCGATACCACCCGTAGTATCGCCAAGGTGGTAAATCTCTCTCAGGCTACAGTTACCAGCATAATTGACCGCCTAGAAGCAAAAGGGCTGGTATTTCGTCAGCGCTCGACCCTCGACAAGCGCAAAGTTGAATTAACTTTGACCGATCAGGGTAAAGAGGCTGTCTCCACCGCTCCGGCATTACTGCAAAATGCCTTCATCAAGCAATTTGAAGAATTAGCGCTTTGGGAACAAACTTTGATTCTGAGCTCCCTGCAAAGGGTGGCCAGTATGATGGATGCTGAAGGGATAGATGCATCACCCATGTTGACCTTGGAACAGCATTTGGCTTCGACCAAAGGCGAATAGGAAACTTAGGGAACTTTTGCAATATTTAAAGAATGAACTTCGGCAACATTAAAAAGATTGCCAATTGCAGCTACCACTACAGGAAGAGAGAACATGAAAAAGACTCTGCTCGCTGGCGCCATCGGTGCCATCGTATCCATGCCCAGCCACGCCGCTTTTGAATTGCTCAAAACCGACAACACCACTGTGACTTTCGGCGGCTACGCCAAAGCCTCTTTGAACGTTAGCAAGTTCAGCGAAGGCGCGCCTGCCAGCTCCAGCCTGGGCCGCATCTATTATGTTCCTAGCACCGTCTCTACCTCTGGTGGTAACGGTAACAACGACGACACTCTGCTGGATTTCACCGCCCGTGAAACCCGCTTTAACTTCGGCACCAAGACCCTGATCGACGGCCACGTCATCACCAGCTACCTGGAACTGGATTTCATGTCTGGCTACCCGGGCGACGAGCGTACTTCCAACTCCACCTCTCCTCGTCTGCGTCACGCTTACTTCACCTACGACAACTGGCTGTTCGGTCAAACCTTTACCACCTTCGAGAACACCACTGCACTGCCGGAAACCACCGACTTCCTGCCGGCTTCCGACGCTACCGTGTTCAACCGTCAGCCGATGGTACGTTACACCTCTGATTCCGGTGCTTGGCAGTTCGCTCTGGAAAACCCGGAAACCACTTACAGCCCCTACAACTCTGCCTCTCGTGTAGACGAAGACAACAGCATCCTGCCTGATCTGGTTGGTCGCTATAACATGAAAGGCGACTGGGGCAGCCTGGCCGTTGCCGGTCTGGTGCGTCAGCTGCGTGCCGACACCGTTGATGCCAACGGCGACGTACAAGACAACGAAACCAAAATGGGCTTTGGTGTGAACCTGTCTGGCCTGCTTAAAGCTGGCGATATGGACGATTTCCGCTTCAGCGTAACCGCTGGTGAAGGTATCGGCCGTTATGTGGCTCTGAACACCTTCAACTCCAGCAACGTCAAAGCCAACGGCGACCTGGACACCATCTCCACTGTCAGCGCCTTTGCCGCTTACCGTCACTTCTGGACCGAGAAACTGCGCTCCAGCTTTGTACTGTCTGGCACCTGGGCTGACAACAACGATACTGCCTCTCAGGCCCTGACCAAGAGCGTACAGTCTGTTCACGCCAACCTGATGTACTCTCCGGTTAAACCGATCTCCTTCGGTGCCGAGATTGTTTATGCCGAGCGTAAACTGGAGAACAACGACAAAGGCGACCTGACCCGTCTGCAACTGTCTGCCAAATACACTTTCTAATAAAGTGTTGGCCGAAAAAGCGCCGCTTGATGCGGCGCTTTTTTTATCCCTTTTTAAGCCTCGCCTGTTCCTTTCTTCCCTTGCATAACCATTCCCGTCACCAAAGAACCCTTACCGGACAATAAAAATGCGCGGTTTATCACCCGCCAATTTTTGTCAGGAGCGAAGACTGCGAAGGAGGCTTACGCCAAGAGAGTTGGATTAAAAGCTGCAGCGCTATGGTGAATTAGAAGAAATTGAACGTAAAAAAGCCCGCCTTAAAGGCGGGCTAATGGTTGGTAGGGTACTACTTGTTAAGACGGCTCTCGATAAGCACATCAATAACGCTGGGGTCGGCAAGGGTGGTGGTATCACCCAAAGCCTCACACTCGTTGGCGGCAATTTTACGCAAGAAACGGCGCATAATTTTACCGGACCGGGTTTTGGGCAAGCTCGGTGCCCACTGGATAAGGTCGGGGCTGGCCAGGGCGCCGATTTCTTTACGCACCCATTGGCGTAGGGCTTGGCGCAGCTCTTCGGTGGCTTCAACCCCGGCATTGAGGGTGACATAGGCGTAGATGCCTTGGCCCTTGATGTCGTGGGGGTAGCCAACGACCGCTGCTTCTGCCACATCGTGGTGGGAAACCAGTGCCGATTCCACCTCGGCAGTACCCATACGGTGGCCGGAGACGTTAATCACGTCATCGACCCGGCCTGTTATCCAGAAATAACCGTCTTCGTCCTGGCGGGCACCGTCACCGGTGAAGTAGTTGCCAGGGAAGGTGGAGAAGTAAGTTTGGATAAAGCGCTCGTGGTCACCATAAACGGTGCGCATTTGGCCGGGCCAGGAGTCGCTTATCACCAGGTTGCCTTCCCCCTCAACCGGGTTGCCGGTGGCGTCCACCAACTGCGGCTGGATGCCGAAGAAGGGCAGGGTAGCCGAGCCGGGTTTGGCATCTACCGCGCCTGGCAGCGGGGCGATCATGATGCCGCCGGTTTCGGTTTGCCACCAAGTGTCGACGATAGGGCAGCGGCCCTTGCCAATCACCTCGTGATACCAGCGCCAGGCCTCGGGGTTGATGGGCTCGCCCACGGTGCCAAGGATGCGAAGGCTCTTGCCGTCAAGCTTGGCAAAATGCTCGTCGCCCTGGGCCATCAGCGCCCGGATAAGGGTTGGTGCGGTGTAGAGAATGGCTACCTGATGGCGGTCTACCATTTCGGCCAGGCGGCTTGGGCCGGGAGAGTTGGGCACGCCTTCGTGCAGCAGGCAGGTAGCGCCGTTGGCCAAAGGCCCATACACCAAGTAAGAATGCCCGGTGATCCAGCCGATATCGGCGGTACACCAGTACACTTCACCGGGTTTGTAATCAAAGACCACTTCGTGGGTCAGGGCGGCATACACCAGGTAACCGCCGGTGGTGTGCAGCACCCCTTTGGGTTTACCGGTAGAGCCGGAGGTGTAAAGGATAAAGAGCGGATCTTCGGCGGCCATTTCTTCGGCCGGGCAGTCTTTGCCGGCGCCTGCTTCCAGGTCATGCCACCACAAGTCGCGCCCTTCAACCCAGTTGATGTCGTTGCCGGTACGCTTGTAGACAATCACCTTGTCCACAGTGGTGATGTCTTTGTGCGACAGGGCCTCATCCACGCTGGCTTTAAGGGGAATGGCGCGGCCGCCACGCAGGCCTTCATCTGCGGTGATAACCAGTTTTGATTTGCCGTCGATGATGCGCCCGGCAATGGAGTCGGGGGAGAAACCGGCAAAGACCACGGAATGGATGGCGCCAATGCGGGCACAGGCCAGCATTGAGACCACCGCTTCCACCACCATCGGCATGTAGATGGTGACTACGTCGCCTTTTTTAATGCCCTGGGCTTTGAGGACATTGGCAAAACGGCACACTTTGGCGTGCAGTTCGCTGTAGGTAACGTTGGTAATGGTGTTGCCGTCATCCGATTCCCAGATAAGGGCCACGGTGTCGCCGTTCTTGGCAAGGTGGCGGTCAAGGCAGTTGGCACTGGCGTTGAGGGTGCCGTCTTCGTACCAGCGGATGTGGAGGTTATGAGGGTCGAAGGAAACGTTCTTGACCTTGGTATAAGGCTTCATCCAGTCAATGCGTTTACCCTGCTCGCCCCAAAAGGCCTCCGGGTCTTTCACCGACGCCTGGTACAGAGCCTGGTATTTGGCCTTGTCCACATGGGTGTTGTCGGCGATGTGCTGCATGACGGGGTAGCGATCTTTCAACATAGCATTCCCTATCTTGTTATCGGATTGTTGGTCCGAGTATGTATAGCAAGGGGGGCCCCTCACCATTAGACCAAAGTAGAAAAAACCCGGCAGTTGCCGGGTTTTTGACGGGTGATGGCGGCTGTTTTAGTGCTCTACGGCACCGGTAGCGCCCACCCCGGTATGGCAGCGAACGAACTGGGGTACAAAGCGTGCCCGTTCCTCGTCTGCCGCTTCGGACTTGTCGGTAATGCTGAAGAACCAAGTACCCACAAAGGCCACCACTACCGAGAACAGCGCGGGGTATTTGTAGGGGAAGATGGCATCTTCAAAGCCAAGCACCGCCACCCACACGGTGGGGCCGATGATCACCAGGGTAACCGCGGTGATAAGGCCCATCCAGCCGCCAATCTTGGCGCCACGGGTGGTGAGCTTGGACCAGTACATGGACAGGAACAGCACCGGGAAGTTGGTGGAAGCAGCGATGGCGAAGGCTAGGCCCACCATGAAGGCGATGTTCTGTTTCTCAAAGGCGATGCCAAGGAGGATGGCAACGATACCAAGGGCAACGGTGGCCATGCGCGACACTTTCAGCTCTTCACGCTCGGAGGCTTCGCCGTGGCGGAACACGCTGGCGTACAAGTCGTGCGACACCGCAGAGGCGCCAGCAAGGGTCAGGCCGGAGACCACCGCCAGGATGGTGGCAAAGGCCACGGCAGAGATAAAGCCGTAGAACAAGTCGCCGCCCACCGCTTTAGAGAGGTGCACCGCTGCCATGTTGTTGCCACCCAAGAGGGCGCCGGCGGCATCCTTGAATTCCGCATTGGTAGACACCAGCAGGATGGCGCCAAAACCAATGATGAAGGTCAGGATGTAGAAGTAGCCGATAAAACCGGTGGCAAAGAACACCGATTTACGGGCTTCTTTGGCGTCACTGACGGTGAAAAAACGCATCAGGATGTGCGGCAGACCGGCAGTACCGAACATCAGCGCTATCCCCAGGGAGATGGCGGAGATGGGATCTGACACCAAGCCGCCCGGCGCCATGATGGCCGCGCCTTTGGGGTGTACCTTGACCGATTCTTCAAAAAGGTGCGACGGGTTAAAGCCCACATGGTAGAGCACCATGATGGCAATGAAGGTAGCACCGAACAGCAACAATACTGCCTTGATGATCTGCACCCAGGTGGTGGCCAGCATGCCGCCGAAGGTCACATACAGCACCATCAGCACACCCACCAACACCACCGCATAGTGGTAGGGCAGGCCGAACAGCAGTTGGATAAGCTTACCGGCACCTACCATCTGGGCGATGAGGTACAGGGCCACCACCGCCAAGGAGCCACAAGCAGCCAGGGTACGGATGGGTTTTTGCTTGAGGCGGTAGGACGCTACGTCGGCAAAGGTGTAGCGGCCGAGGTTACGCAAGCGCTCTGCAATCAAAAACAGAATAAGCGGCCAGCCCACCAAAAAGCCGATGGAGTAAATCAGGCCGTCAAAGCCGGAGAGATACACCAGGCCGGAGATCCCCAAAAAGGACGCGGCCGACATATAATCGCCGGCGATGGCCAAACCATTTTGAAAACCGGTTATGCCGCCCCCAGCGGCGTAATAGTCGGCGGTGCTTTTGGTGTTTTTGGCCGACCACCAGGTGATAGCCAAGGTCAGGGCCACAAACAGCAAGAACATGACGATGGCCGACACGTTCAAGGGTTGCTTATGCACTTCCCCTTCAATGGCACCGGCGGCACTGGCCAAGCCCGGCAGCATCAACAGGGTGGCGGGGAGGAGATGTTTCATCTTCATTTTTTGGCCTCCTCGATAATGGCGCTGTTTTCTGCGTCAAACTCGCGGTTTGATTTGCGCACATAGATGCCGGTCAGTACAAAGGCGCTGATAATGACGCCAAGCCCAACGGGGATCCCCCAGGTCACAACAGAGCCTTCGCTGATCGGTTTACCGAAAGTGGCGGGGCTAAAAGCGATGATCAGGATAAAAGCGAAGTAAATAACCAGCATGATCGCTGACAAAAACCACGCAAAGCGCTCCCTACGCGCCACCATGTCCTGAAATCGCTTGCTGCTGTGTATTTTTTCGTATAGCGGATGGTCCATGATGGAACTCCTTGTTAACAGGTCGTTCACAAGTTAGTCAGGTTCCGGTAATTTCGGCCAGTCGACTTTAGTCGAACCCACAGAAATACAGGGCTGTGGTACAAATAGCGGGTAACATTTGGAGGGGATGGAATGCCGCTTTGGTTAATGGGGACCTTTTCCCTGGCCTACGTTTTATTGCTGTTTGGTATTGCTTATTGGGGCGATCGCGCCCGGCGCAAATTCAACCCTCCCAGCCGTAAATTGATCTACGCCTTTTCGCTGGCTGTTTATTGCTCGTCTTGGACCTTCCTTGGCACCGTCGGCCAGGCCTATCACTCGATTTGGTCTTTCCTGCCGGTCTACTTGGGGCCGGTATTGCTGCTGGCCTTTGGCTACCCGATGATCAAAAAGCTCATCCGGGTCTGCCATGCCCAGCGCATTACCTCGGTGGCGGATTTTCTGGCCGCGCGCTACGGCAAATCACAAATCCTGGCGGTAACCGTCACCTTGATTGCCATCCTGGCCAGCCTGCCGTACATCGCCTTGCAGTTAAAAGCCATGGTGATGGGGTTTGAGCTGCTGGCCGATACCCGTTTGCCCCGCACCGCTATTGCCGCTGCGGTGGCGCTGGCGCTGGTGCTGTTTGCCTCCTTGTTTGGCACCCGAAAGCTCGATGCCACCGAGCATCACCCCGGGCTGATGCTGGCCATGGCCTTTGAGTCGGTGGTGAAACTCGTCGCCCTTATCACCGTGACGCTGGTAGTGGTGTACGCCAGCTTTGACGGCTTTGGGGATCTCATCACCGAGGCGGTTATCAAAGACCGCATCACCCAGGAGGCCTCTTCCTCGCTGCCGGCGGTGCTGGCCCAGAGCCTGGTGGGGGCCTGCGCCTTTTTATGCCTGCCAAGGCTGTTTCATGTGATGGTGGTGGAGAACCAGGAGCAGCGAGATTTAAAAACCGCCCGCTGGATCTTTTGCTGCTACTTGGTGCTGATGGCCATTCCGGTGGTGCCGCTTGCCATGGCCGGTAGCCTTATCGCGCCGGTTGACCACAGCCCAGACGGCTTTGTGATCTCCCTGCCGCTCTACCAAGGCCACCCCTGGGTAGCGGCGCTGGCACTGCTGGGCGCCATTTCCGCCTCCACCAGCATGGTGGTGATGGCGGCGGTGACCATCGCCATCATGGTGTCCAACGAATTGGTGCTGCCGCTGCTGCTACGTACCGGCTCTATCGCTGGCCGTAACTTCGAACGTTTCTCCACCCTGCTGCTGCGCATTCGCCGCTTGATCATCCTGGTGCTGATGGCCCTGGGTTTTGGCGCCTATTACCTGATGGGCCAGCAAGAACGGCTGGCCGGGTTTGGCCTTTTTGCCTTCGGTATCTTTGCGCAGCTGGCGCCGGCGCTGATTGGTGGCCTGTATTGGAGCCAGGGCCACCGCAAAGGGGTGATGCTGGGCATTGTGGCCGGCCTTGGGGTCTGGTGGCTGCTGGCCGGGCAAATGCTGTCGAGCTACGCCATGCTGGTGTCCCTCCTGGTCAACGCCATGACCTACGTGCTGGCCTCCATGGCCCTTCGCGCCGGGGTGCGAGACCGGCTCCAGGCTGCCGCCTTTGTTGCCCACCAGGGCGGCCGTAATGGCGGTAAGCACCAGGGGTATCTGAGCGTGCAAGACCTCAAGCTGCTGGTATCGCGCTTTGTGGGCCCTGAGCGGGCCGAGAGGATGCTCCAGCGCTATTTGCGTGACGGGGTGATGAGCCGCCAGTCGCTGCCGCGCCTGGCCCCTGACGATTTACTTGAAGAAGCCGAGCGCTTAATGGCCTCGGTCATTGGTGCCTCCAGCGCTGCCCTGGTGCTGCGCTCGGCCCTTGAAGGGCGCGACATCGGCCTTGATGAAGTAGTGACCCTGGTGGATGAAGCCACCGAGCAGCTGCATTTTTCCCGCGACTTGCTGCAAGGGGCTATCGAGCATGCCTCCGAAGGCATGTCGGTGGTGGACAGAGACTTGAATCTCGTCGCCTGGAACCGCCGTTATTTAGAGCTTTTTGAGTATCCTCCCGGCTTTATCTACGCCGGGCGCCCTGTGGCCGATCTGATTCGCATGAACGCCGAGCGCGGCTGGTGCGGTAAAGGTTCGGTGGAAGAGCACGTGGCGCGGCGGGTCAACTACATGAAGATGGGCAGCCCTCACAGCTCCGAGCGCCAGCGCCCCGACGGGCGGGTGATAAAGCTGCAAGGCAATCCCATGCCCAACGGCGGCTTTGTAATGACCTTCTCCGACATCACCTCCTATCGCGCCGCCGAGCGGGTGCTAAAAGACGCCAACGAGGCACTGGAGGCCCGGGTTGAAGAACGCACCCACGAGTTGGTGGTGGCCAAGGCCGCCGCCGACAAGGCCAACCAGGGCAAAAGCCGGTTCCTGGCCGCCTGCGGCCACGACCTGATGCAGCCCCTGAACGCCGCCCGGCTCTTTGTGTCGGCGCTGCTGCAACGCACCGAAACTGGCACCGAGCAGGCTTTGTTGCTGGAAAACACCACCATCTCCTTAAAAGCCGCCGGCGAGCTGCTCACCGATCTCTTGGACATCTCCAAGCTCGATGCCGGCACCATGAAGGTGCGGCGGGTCAATTTTGCGCTGGATGAACTGCTGGGCAACCTTGCCTACGAGTTCAAGGCCCTGGCTGACGAGCAGCAAATCGACTTTCACTGGGTCAGCTCCGATGCGGTGGTGGATTCAGACAAAATGCTGCTGCGCCGCATCGTGCAAAACTTTTTAACCAACGCCTTTCGCTATTCTCGTGGCGGTAAGGTATTGCTTGGCGCGCGCCACCGTGGCCGCGACCTTTGCATCGAGGTGTGGGACACCGGCCCCGGCATCGCCAAGGAAAACCTCGCCATCATCTTTGAAGAGTTCAAACGCTTTGATAAGGGCGAGAAGGGCCTGGGCCTTGGCCTTGCCATCGCTGACAGGATGAGCCGCATTTTGGGCCACACCTTGTCGGTACGGTCCTGGGAAGGGCGCGGCTCGGTGTTTTCGGTGACGGTGCCGCGCGGGGTGCGAAGCGCCGCGGCGCCGCAACAGTTGATGCCCATGAACGACCGCACCCTCACCGGGCGCCACGTGTTGTGCATCGACAACGAGACCGCCATCCTCGATGGCATGCGCTCCTTGCTGACCGGCTGGAACATGAAGGTGTCGACGGCCCGTAACCGTAGCGAAGCCCAGGCCATCATTGCCCGCGAGCAAATCGACATGGTGCTGGCCGATTACCACCTCGACGAGGGGGACAACGGCCTGCAGGTCATGCAGCTACTTCGGGAACAAAAAGGCGGTTTGCTGCCGGGGATCTTGATAACAGCCGACACCCGTCAGGAGCTTATCAGCGAGACGCAGCAGTCCGGTTTTGGCTTTATGGCGAAGATGGTTAAGCCAGCGGCCCTGCGTGCCATGATGGATCGGGCACTGGGCCCAGGCTCTGCAGGGCGATAACCGCCTGGGTGCGGTTACGCACATCGAGCTTTCGAAAAATGGCGGTGGCGTGGGCCTTGATGGTGGCCTCCGACACCCCCAGCTCGTAGGCGATTTGCTTGTTCAAAAGGCCGTCGGAGAACATCACCAGCACTTTGTACTGCTGCGGGGTGAGAGACGCCAGGCCCTGGGCCAGCTGATGTTCCTGCTGGGATTGGGGCTCGGGCATAAAGCCGGGCGGAAACCAGGTATTACCAGCCAATACCTGATTAAGGGCTTCGGCGATGGCATCGGGGTGGGAAGACTTTGGCACAAAGCCCAAGGCGCCGTGATGGTAGGCGCGGCTCATTGAGCTGTTATCCTCATGGGCAGACACCACCACCACCGGCACCGCCGGGTAATGCTGGCGCATCAGGATAAGAGATGAGAAACCATTGGCCCCTGGCATGGTCAGATCCAGCAGCACTAAATCGGGGTTGGCGACACTCAGGGCCGCTTCCAGCGCTTCGACATCACTGGCTTCACGGATCTGGGCCTGGGGCAGGGCGGCTGAGATAGTCAGCCTAATGGCGGCACGGAACAGTGGGTGATCATCTGCTATCAGGATATCGACCGGGATCATCAGGAGCCTTGTATATAAGATCTGCTGCTTGAGTGTATCGGTTATGGGCTGGTAAAAAAAGACTTAGCAGCTGGTCGGGCATGTGTAACGAGCCCCAGCGCAATAGATTGAAAATCATAAGATTACACTTTTAAGTGTAATAAAAGACATGGGAAGTGTAACGTGAGCCAAGGCCATTACAGTCGTATTGTTGTGCTGACCGGCGCCGGGATCAGCGCCGAATCCGGTATAAAAACCTTCCGGGATAACGGTGGGCTTTGGGAGCAGCACCGCCTGGAAGATGTGGCCACCCCCGAGGCCTTCTTAAAAGACCCGGCCCTGGTGCAGCGCTTTTATAACGAGCGCCGTGCCCAACTGCCCGAGGTGTCCCCCAACGCCGCCCACCTGGCCCTTGCCGAGTTGGAAAAGGCCCTCAGCGGCACCCTGGTCATTACCCAAAACATCGACGACCTTCACGAGCGAGCCGGTAGCCACCACCTGGTGCATATGCACGGTGAGCTCAGCAAAGCGCGCTGCGTCAAAAGCGGGCAACTGTTTAGGGTCACCGAACCCTTGGACGAGCACAGCCTGTGTACCTGCTGCGTGCCGGCCAATACGCTGCGCCCCCATGTGGTGTGGTTTGGTGAGATGCCCCTGGGGCTTGATAGGATCTTCCACGCCCTGGCCCAGTGCGATCTGTTTATCGCCATCGGCACCTCGGGCCAGGTTTACCCGGCGGCGGGCTTTGTGGACGAAGCCTTATCACAAGGGGCGCACTGCATTGAGGTAAACGCCGAGCGCTCGGAAATAAGCCACAAATTCCAGGAGCACCGCCGCGGGCCAGCGTCTGTGGAGGTGCCCAAGCTGGTCAAGGAACTGCTGGGCTGACAAAGTCGGCAATGTACGCGCTGATGGCGCCGGCCTGGGTGTAAAACAGCTCATGGCCGGCGCCGCCAAAGGGCACCAGCTTGGCGTTGGGAATATGGGCCAGCACCGCCGTGGCATTGTCAAAGCCCACCACCTCATCTTCCAGGCCATGCAAAATCAAGGTCGGGCAGCGGGTTAGCGGCTGGGCCAGGGGCGTAAGGCGTTCAAACTGGCGGACATCGTTTTGTAGGCCATCGGCAAAGTAGGGAAACAGCGACAGGTATTCCTCGAAGGCCAGCTCCATCTCGTTCTGCCTGCCTTGGTTCGGGAAATAATGGCTCAGTACCGGTGATGCCAGCCAGGCAAGGTAGGTGTGGTCTAGCGCCAGGCGAATAAGCCGGGCGTAACGGCCATCGCGTTTGTCTTCTGGCAGCGGTAGCGCCAGGGCCTCAATCAGTATCAGCGCCTTGCACTGCTCGGGGTGGCGATGAGCAAAGGCCAGGGCACTGGGCCCGCCACCGGAGATCCCCACCACCACCACCTGCTGATACCCAAGGTTAGTGACCAGCTCTGAAAACGCATCGGCCTGCTGGGTAGGCGTGGCGCCGGTTGTCAGCGGCGTGCGCAGGTAACCGGGGCGGCTGACCGAAATAAGCGAAAACCGGTCATCAAAAAGGGGTTGGTAGAGCGGGAAGTTGAGGTTGCCCCGGTAGCTCGAAGGGGTGCCGTGGAACTGCAGTATCGGCTCGCCTTTACCTTTTATCTGGTATTCCAGCGGCCCCTGGCGGGTCTGCATCAGCTGGCTTTGGGCTGTCCATTTCTCGTAGCTAAGCTGTTGGAACCGTAAAAAGCGTTGATAACCCAGGGCCAGCAGCACCACTATCACCAGCCCCAGTACGATGAACAGCCGTTTTAGCATGGACAGACCCTCGCAGCAGGCACTTTCCAAGCATAGGAAACAAAAAAGGCTCCCGAAGGAGCCTTTTTTCAGTGGCCGGTTTTGAGTTTGGTCCAGTACTTCTCGTAGATACCGATGGCATCGCCAACGTCGGTCTGGAACTGGCCCTTATCCACGGTGGCTTTGTCGGGGAAGATAACCTTGGAGTTCTTCAGCGCGTCAGGCAGCAGCGCCTTGCCGGGCAGGTTGGGGGTGGCGTAACCCACGTACTCCACGCATTCCTTGGCCACTTCGGGGCGCATCATGTAGTTGATGAATTTAAGCGCCGCCTCGGTGTGCTCGGCGTGAGAGGGAATGGCAAAGGAGTCTACCCAGAAGATGGCGCCTTCTTTGGGGTAGATATAAGCGAGATTCCCGCCTTCCTTGTTGGCCATGTACACCTCGCCGTTCCAGATCATGCCGATGTCGGCATCGCCAGACAGATACGGCAGGCGCGGCGCATCGGAGTTGAACACCTGGGTGTTGGCCACCAGCGGCTTGAGGGTCTCGTAAGCCTTTTCAATCTCTTTAGGGTCGGTGGTGTTGGCTGAGAAACCGTTCAGCGTCAGGCCAATCTGAAACACTTCGCGCACATCGTCGGTCAGCAGCAGCCGGCCCTTGTATTCGGGCTTGAACAAGTCCTTCCAACTGGTGATGGTTTTGGGGTCGATTTCATCGGCGTTAACGCCAATGGCGGTAGAGCCCCAGAAGTAAGGCACCGAGTATTGGTTGTTCGGATCGTAGGGCTTGTTGAGCAGCGCCGGGTCGAGGTTTTTGAAGTTATCGAGCTTGCTCTTGTCGATTTTTTGTAAGAGGCCGTCTTTGCTCATCACGCTGATGTAATAGGTGGATGGCACCACCACGTCGTAACCGGCGCCGTTGGTGAGCTTGAGCTTGGCAAACATCGCCTCGTTGGACTCGTAGTTGGTGACATTCACCTCGATGCCGGTTTCCTTGGTGAAGTTCTCAATCACGTCATCGGGAATGTATTCAGACCACACATACAGGTTCAGCTCTTTGTCTTGTGCCTGGGCGGCAAAGGCACTTAGCCCCAGCATCAGCGCCAGGGCGCCGCGGCGGATCTCTTTGTTCATTTTTTCTCCCTCATCAACCATTGGGACAGCAACACCAGAATTAGCGATATCCCCAGCATCACCGCTGCCAGGGCATTAACCTCGGGTTTGACCCCGACTTTCACCATGGAAAAGATCTTCACCGGCAGCACATCAAAGCTGGGCCCTGTGACAAAACTGGAGATGATCACGTCGTCCAGCGACAGGGTGAAGCTTAGCAGCCAGCCACCAGCAATAGCGGGTTTTGCAAGTGGCATCAAGATCTTGCGAAACACCACAAACTCGTTGGCACCCAAGTCTCTTGCCGCTTCCACCATCCGTACGTCAAAGCCTTTAAGGCGCGAATAGACGGTGACAACCACAAATGGCAGGCAGAAGGTGATATGGGCAAACAGCAGCGGCCAAAAGCCCTGACCAAGACCCAACAGCACAAAGAGCGCCAGGAAGGACACGGCCATCACGATGTCTGGCGACATCATCACCACAAACAGCAAGGTTGAGAGCGCTCCTTTGCCCTTGAACTGGTAGCGAAACAGCGCCACCGCCGCCAGGGTGCCGATAAGGGCGGCAAAGGTGGCCGCCAGCAGGGCTATCACCACCGAGTGCCAGGCGGCGTCCATCAGGCCGTGGTTATTCCAAAGCTCCACAAACCATTTCAGGGTAAAACCCTTCCATTCCAGGCCAAAGCGGTGCTTGTTAAAGGCGTTAACCAGCAAAATGCCAATGGGCACATACAGATACACCAGCACCAGGGAGATGATAAGGGCGCGAAGTGACTTAACCATCCAGCGCCTCCCGGCGGTTGATACGCTTGGCCGCCTGCCAGTAAAGCGCCAGCAGCAGGCCCATAAAGAGGGTGATCACCACGCTGGCCGCCGACCCAAAGGGCCAGTCTTGCACCAGCAGAATTTGCCGCTTGATGATGTTGCCCACCAGCATATCCTTGCCGCCGCCCAGCATGTCCGAGACATAGAACATGCCCATGGCCGGCAGGAACACCAGCAGGCAACCGGCAACGATACCGGGCATGGTCAAGGGCAGTACCACATGAATAAAGGTGCGGATTTTGCCGGCGCCAAGGTCGGCGGCGGCTTCAAGGTAACGGCCGTCGAGTTTTTCAATGGCACTGTAAAGGGGCAGTACCATAAAGGGCAGCAAAATGTAGACAAGGCCGAAGATAACGGCACCATTACTGTAAAGCCAGGTGATGCCGTTATCGGTAATGCCGGTAGCGATCAGCACCGCGTTCAGCAGCCCTTTCTTACCCAGCAATATTTTGATGGCGTAGGTGCGAATTAGGCTGTTGGTCCAGAACGGCACTATCACCAAAAACAGCAGCACCGGCCGCCACTTGGGGTTGAGGCTGGCGATGGCGTAGGCAAAGGGGTAGCCGATGAGCAGGCAAATCAGGGTCGCGATAAACGACAGCTTGACCGACAGATACAACACCTCGGCGTAGAGCGGGTCCATCAGCTGCTTGTAGCTGTGCAGGCTAAGAGGCAGCTGCACCAGGCTGTTGTCGCCTTTGCTGAGGAAACTCGACACCAGGATCATCAGGTTCGGCAGCAGTACAAATACCACCAGCCAACAGCTGATAAGCCCTATGGCCCAGAATTTAAAGGACTTGAGCTTATTCATCTGCCAGCACCACCTCCCATTGCGGCACCCAACTCACCACCACCGTTTCATTAAGGCTGTGGTCGAAATCCGGGTCGTCCTCGTCGAAAAACTCCGACACCTGGATCCGGTTGCCGTCGGCCAGCTCCACCAACGAATCAAGAGTCGCGCCTTTATAGGTGCGCTCAACCACCCGGCCGGCGAGGCCTTGCTCGCTGCTGACCGCATCAAGGCGCAGGTCTTCGGGGCGCAGCATCACTTTGACCTTTTGGCCAGGCGCAAAGCTGTCTTTACCGTTCACCTTGAAGGGCTTGCCAAGGATGGTGACATCCAGATGGGTGCCGTCGTGGCCCACCACCTCGGCGTCAAAGATATTGATTTCGCCAATAAAGCGCGCCACAAAAAGGCTTTCGGGAGTCTCGTAAATCTCCCTTGGGGTGCCCAGCTGCTCGGCGCGGCCGTTATTCATCACCAAGATGCGGTCAGACATAGACAGCGCCTCTTCCTGGTCATGGGTGACGAAGATAAAGGTGATGCCCAGGCTGCGCTGGAGCTGCTTAAGCTCCCACTGCATGGCTTTTCGAAGCTTGAAATCGAGGGCCGAGAGGGATTCGTCCAGCAGCAACACCTTGGGCTTGTTCACCACCGCCCGGGCGATGGCAACCCGCTGCTGCTGGCCGCCGGAGAGCTGATGGGGCTTGCGCTTGGCAAAGCTGTCCAGCTGCACCATTTTCAGCGCGTCCATTACCCGGCTTTGAATGTCGCCGGCGGCGACTTTCTGCATTTTCAGGCCAAAAGCGACATTGTCGAATACCGTCATATGGGGAAAGAGCGCGTAGCTCTGGAACACGGTATTCACATTGCGCTTTTCAGCGGGCAGGGCGGTGTTGTCGATACCGGCTATTTCAACGGTACCGGCGTCGGCGTTTTCCAGGCCGGCGATAAGGCGCAGCGCCGTGGTTTTGCCGCAGCCTGACGGGCCAAGGATGGTAAAGAACTCACCGTCTTCGATGGTCAGGTCCAAACCGGCCAGCACGGCCTTGCCGTCAAAGTGCTTCTCAACACCTTTAAGCACCACTACCGGGGGCTTTTTCTCAACGTGGGTCATGTTTGTTTGTGCAAGTTGGCCAGCAAAAGAGGGCATTTTAAAGAAATGCGCTGGCACTGATAAGGGTAATGAAGGTAAAAAGCGGGGTTAAGTCTTGTGAACGCGGTTTTTTATGTCTTTTGAACAGTTTTTGCTGCTGGCCGGCGCCCACTTGTTGGCGGTGGTAAGCCCGGGGCCGGATTTCGCTGTGGTGAGCCGCCACGCCATTGCCTTTGGCCGGCGCTGCGCCCGTTTTGTGGCCTTTGGTGTTGGCTGCGGCATCCTAGTGCACATGGCCTACACCTGGGCCGGGGTGGCTTTGCTACTAAAAACCCACCACTGGCTGGAGGTGAGCTTTTCGGTGGTGGCCGCCGCCTATCTTCTTTACATGGCCTGGGGCGCCCTTCGCTCAAGCCAGGGTATGGCCCTTAGCGCCGAGCAGGGCGATGCCCCTGATGCGTGGCTGTCCTTTCGCCGCGGCTTTTTAACCAATGCCCTTAATCCCAAGGCAACGCTGTTTTTCCTGGCGCTGTTTGGCTCAGTGCTCAATACCAGCCCCAGTGGCTGGCAGATGCTGGGGATCTCCGCCTACTTGGCCTTTGCTACCGGCCTTTGGTTTGTGGTGCTGGGCTGGCTGCTTACCGCCGGGCCTTTGGGGCGATTCCTGGCGGTGAAGGGCTATTGGATAGACCGTATCCTTGGGGTTTTCCTGGTGGCGCTTGCCGCACGTCTCATTTACGGACTTTTCTGGTAGAATGCTGCCTTAACATCAAAAAGGGCGCCAACAGGCGTCCTTTATCTTGGTTACGCGCCGGCTTTACGGGTCGGTCAGCTGAAAGAGGACATCACTATGGCCCAGTTTGTGGTCGCGGCCTTGTATAAATTTACCCGCCTGCCTGAATTTGAACGCCTCCAGCAACCGCTGCTGGACTTGATGAGCAAGCACGAGGTCAAAGGCACCTTGTTGCTGGCCGCCGAAGGCATTAACGGCACCGTTTGCGGCCCCCGAGCCGGTATCGACACCCTCAAAGCCTTTTTGGATGCCCAGCCTGCCTTTGCCGGCTTGAGCTACAAAGAATCGTTCAGTGACGAGCAAACCTTCTATCGCACCAAGGTGAAGCTCAAAAAAGAAATCGTCACCATGGGCGTTGAAGGCATCGACCCCAACCGGGTGGTGGGCACCTATGTCAAACCCCAGGACTGGAACCGTCTGATAAGCGACCCCGAGGTGCTGCTGGTTGATACCCGCAACGACTACGAAGTAGCGGTAGGCACCTTTAAAGGCGCCCTTGACCCCAACACCAAGGCCTTTCGCGATTTCCCCGCTTATGTAAAAGAACACCTGGACCCGGCCCGCCACAAAAAGGTGGCCATGTTCTGCACCGGCGGCATTCGCTGCGAAAAATCCACGGCGTACCTTAAAGAACAAGGCTTTGACGAGGTCTACCACCTTGAAGGCGGCATCCTTAAATATTTGGAAGAAGTGCCAGCCGAGCAAAGCCTGTGGCAAGGCGAGTGCTTTGTGTTCGACCAGCGGGTTACCGTTAAACACGGCCTTATCCAGGGCAGTTTTGACCAGTGCTTTGCTTGCCGCCGCCCCATCAGCGACCAAGACAAAGCCTCTGACCGCTACCAGCAAGGGGTGGCTTGCCCCCACTGCTTTGACGAGATGAGCGAAGAGCAAAAGGCACGTTTTAGCGAGCGCCAAAAACAAATCGCTCTTGCCAAGGCGCGCAACCAAACCCATATTGCTGCCGACGTCACCCAACTCAAGGCTGAGAAAGAGGCCCGCAAACAGGCCCTGGCTGAAAAGAACAATGACTGAACAAGAACCCCAGACCGTCCACGTAGGTGGCTCGGTAGATAAAGCCCTGGCCCGCGCCATTTCGCTCGATATCGGCGCCATGCTCAAAGAAGCCTGGCAAGGGGCTGCCCGCCTTGACCGTGGCATGCTCTCACCGCTATTGATGCTGGTGGGCCTGAGCCTGGTACTGGGCTCCATCATGCTCGAAGTAATGGATATGCTGGGCTGGTCTATCACCGACATCCAGGGTCAAAGCCTGCTGCAACTGGTGCTCACCGTGATGTTGGCGCCGGCCTACGCCGGTATCCAATTGATTGCCCTGCAACATGTGGTGGGGCTACGCCCCCCGCTTAACATGCTCTGGCACTGGTATCGAATTGGCCCGGTGCTGAGCCTGGCGGCCTTGCTGACCATGGCCATCTCCAGCCTCGGCACGGCGCTGTTCATTATTCCCGGATTGTTGCTGCAAGTGGTGCTGGCTCCGGTGCTGATGCTGGTGGCCGATAAAGGCATGTCGCCTTTTGCTGCCATTCGTGTCTCGGTGATCGTTGGCTTCAAATACTTTGCGGCCTTCCTGGTTTGCCAACTGCTGCTGATTGTCACGGTGGTGGCAGGGGTGCTGACCTTTGGCCTGGCAGCCTTGTGGCTGGCGCCGTTTTATCTTCGTTTTCAAGCCATTATCTACCGCGAGCTGTTTGGTGTGCGGCTTAAACTGGCCCGTGGCCAGCAACAGGCGCTGTTTAACGCATGATGGTGCAAACCCTGCGTGCGCCGCTGTTGCTGCTGGTGGTATTGCTGGCGCTGCTGGCCTGGCTGCGCCAAGGCGGTGAGGCGCCGGCGCGCCAGGCCAGTATCGGCTCGACGGTCGTGCCGGACTTTAGCCAGTACCAGGATGTGGCCGAGAAGAAAAAAGCCTTTTTCTCTTACCTGCGCCCCCTGGTGGAGGCCGAGAACGCCCGCATTCTTACCGAGCGTGGCCGTTTAAAAGCGCTGCTGGGCAAAAGCAAATTAAGCCCCGCCGAGCAGGAATGGCTGGATAACCTTGCCATCCGCTACGACGTGCCGTTGCCTCTTGATACCGAGAACCGCCAAACCTTGCTGCGCCGGGTAGATAAACTGCCGGTGGCGCTGGTGCTGGTGCAGGCCGCCAATGAGTCGGCCTGGGGCACCTCCCGCTTTGCCATCGACGGCAACAACTTCTTTGGCCAGTGGTGTTACGTGGAAGGTTGCGGCCTGGTGCCGCAAGACAGGGTAGAGGGGGCCAGCCACGAGGTGGCCAAGTTCAGCTCACCCCAGGCGTCGGTGCGCAGTTATATCCATAACATCAACACCAATAACGCGTATCGCGGGCTTCGGGAGATCCGCCAAACGGCTCGCCAAAAGGGCCAGGACCCTAAAGCCGAGAGCTTGGTGCAGGGCTTGATGCGCTACTCAGAGCGAGGCGGCGCCTATGTGCGGGAGCTGTCGAGCATGATAAGCCACAACCGGCGCTACATGACCGATTAAAAAACGCGCCCTTGGGCGCGTTTTTCGTTACAGGGCTTTGACTGCCAAGGTCAGGGCCGGGTCAATCTCGATGCCGTCTTCGTCGTCTTCAACCACCGGGTTGGTAAAGCTTTCCCGGTCAAAGGCGGTGTCGCCATCCAAACCCTCGGCGTTGTCGCGGCTCAGGCCCTTGAAGTCGAACAGGGCGGTGTCAGCCAGATGCGAGGGCACCACGTTTTGCAGGGCTTTAAACATGGTCTCGATGCGGCCTGGGTATTGGCGGTCCCAGGTTTGCAGCATCTCTTTAATCACCTGGCGCTGCAGGTTGGGCTGCGAGCCGCAGAGGTTACAGGGAATGATGGGGTATTCCCGGGCCTCGGCGTACTTGATGATGTCTTTTTCGCGGCAATAGGCCAGCGGACGGATCACCATGTGTTTGCCGTCGTCCGACACCAGCTTGGGCGGCATCGCCTTCATCTTGCCACCGTAGAACATGTTCAGCAGCAGGGTTTCGAGGATGTCGTCGCGGTGGTGGCCAAGGGCAATTTTGTTGCATTTAAGCTCGGTCGCGGTGCGATAGAGGATACCGCGGCGCAGCCTTGAGCAAAGCGAGCAGGTGGTTTTGCCTTCTGGCACCTTTTCTTTAACGATGGAGTAGGTGTCCTCGTTAACAACGAGGTACTCCACGCCCAGAGTGTCGAGGTACTGGGGCAGAACATGCTCGGGAAAGCCGGGCTGTTTTTGGTCAAGGTTCACCGCCACCAGGTCGAAATGCACCGGGGCCGAGGCCTTGAGGTTCATCAGGATCTCAAGGAGGGTGTAGGAATCCTTGCCGCCGGACAGGCAAACCATGATGCGGTCGCCGTCTTCAATCATGTTGAAATCGCTAATGGCCTGACCCACATGGCGACGCAGCCGCTTTTGCAGCTTGTTGAAATTGTATTGTTGCTTGTGGCCGGACATGCCCGCTCCCATACAGCCTGCTTAGGGGCGCATATTATACGCAAAAGAAAACGCCGCGCTATGCGCGGCGTTTCAAGTTGCGGGCCTTAATCCTTGGCGGCGGGTTTAAGGGCCAGAAGGTCGCTCTCGAGGCGGTCAATCACCTGCTCGGCGGTGTTGCCGATAAGGGCGGCAGTCAGGCCGGTGCGGCCCACGGTGCCCATGATCACCAGCTCCGCGTTAAGGCTCTCGGCCACGGCCGGGATAACGTCTTCGGGCAGGCCTTCTTTGACATGGATATGGTCACCGGCAATACCAAAGGCCGCGGCATGCTCTTTGGCCTGCTTCTCGTGGTGTTCCTTCATGGCCTGGGTGTAGGCCTGAGGGTCAAACTCCGGGATCTCGATGGCAATGTTCACCGGGGTGCCGGGGTAGGCGGTAACCAGATGCAGGTCGGCGTTGATAAGCTCGGCAATGGCTTTACCTTCGCGGGTAATGACATCGTCCAGCTGTTGGTGGGCGTCGTCTTCAGAGCCGCAGTTCACCGCTGCCAGTACCACGCCGTTCTCGGGCCATTCATGGTCTTTTACCAGCATCACCGGTACCGGGCATTTACGCAGCAGGTGCCAGTCGGTGGGGGTAAAGATAACGGCCTTGAGGGTGGAATGTTCGTGGGTGGATTTAAAGAGCACGTTAAAGCCGCCTTCGCTAACGGCTTTGAGGATGCTTTCATAGGGCCTGTTGTGCCAGGCGGTCATGACTTCCACTTTCAGGCCATCGGCCTGCAGGGGTTTTGCCAGCTCGTCCAGCCATTCGCGGCGCTGGCTGAGAATGCCGTTACGCATTGCCTCGCGCTCGCTGGATGAGAGCATGGTGGTCATTTCGTAGGAGAAGTCGTAAATGGTCAAAAACAGGGTGATCTGGGCACCGGTTTTCTTGGCCAAAAAGGCTGCTCGGGACAGGGCAGGTTGCTGCGTTTCATTAGGATCCACAACAACCAGGATTTTATTGAAATCTGCCATGATACACCTCCATCAGAAGGGGCCCGGTACGGACCCCTTTTTCATAAGGTATTAAAAACGATAGCCAATAGCCAGGTAGGCGACAACAGGGTCGATGTCCACATCGACTTTTTGCACGGTCTGGCCATTTACTTTAACCCGGGCCTTGGTGTCGATGTCGGCATACCACACGGCAGCGCGCACAAAGAACTGTTGGTTGATGGCCCAGTCAACCCCTACCTGGCCCGCCAGGCCTACGCTGTCGGACAGGGTCAGCTCTTTGTCACCGGTCAGGCCAAGGGAGTCGAGGGTGTCGCTCATCTGGCCGGAGATCTTCTCGTTAAAGAACTTGGTGTAGTTCAAGCCGATGCCCACATAAGGGCGCACCGGGTTACCGTCAAGAAAACGGTACTGAAGGCTCAGGGTAGGGGGCAGCTGCTTGGTTTTACCCACGTTCAGGCCGTCAACCGGGGTGCCGGGAGAGCTTAGGGTGATTTCGTGGCTGAACGGGGTGGCGGCCAGCAGCTCGACAGACCAATTGGCGTCGATGTCGTAGTTGACGGTCAGGCCCAGTTGGGTGTCGTCGTCCACCTTCACTTCGGTGGAGTTGGCCGGCAGACCAGCCGCGGCCTCAACGTTGGTCAGGTGGCTGGAGCTGTCGTTGGGGTTGACGTTGATGGCGCCAGCGGTGATACGCCAACCGGCGTCATCAGCTACAGCAGAACCACAAACCAGAGCGGCCGCAAGGGCCAGAGCAGAATAGCGCATGGGAACTCCCTACCAAATGCTTTAAGGGCTAATGAATAACTGGCAGCAAGAGTAGTCCCGGGGTTGGGCGGTTAAGTTGTTCTGGATCAAAAGAAAAAGGCCCCTTGGGGGCCTTTGGCGTTGCAGATGATTTAGATCAAACCTCGAGGGGATCGGCGGCAACTTTAGAGAGGCCTTCAAGGTCCACCACGGTAATGAACTTACCCGATACTTGGATAAATCCGGCCTTTTGGAAGCGGCCCAGCAGGCGGCTGATGGTTTCGACCGTCAGTCCCAGGTAGTTACCGATGTCGCCGCGGGTCATGGTCAGGCGAAATTCCTTGGGGGAAAAGCCGCGGGCGCCAAAACGGTTGGAAAGGTTCATCAAAAACGAGGCCAGCCGCTCTTCGGCAGTCTTTTTAGAAAGCAGCAGCAGCATGTCCTGGTCGCCCTTAATCTCTGAAGACATCAAGCGCATGATCTGCTGGCGAAGCTTGGGCATGGTGCCGGAGAGGCTATCTAAGGTATCAAAGGGAATTTCGCAGACCATGGCTGTTTCCAGCGCCTGGGCAAAGGACACATGGTTGCCCTGGCCGATGGCGTCAAAGCCGATGATGTCGCCAGGCAGGTGAAAACCGGTGATTTGCTCTTCGCCTTCTTTGGTGAGGGTGTAGCTTTTGATGGTGCCGGAGCGAATAGCGTAGAGCGAGTCCAGGTTCTGGCCAGCCTCAAACAGGGTGTCGCCTTTGTGCACCGGCTTTTTGCGCTCGATGATGCTGTCCAGCTGGTCCAGCTCTTGAGTGCTCAGGGTAAAAGGAATGCACAGCTCGCTCATGGCGCAGTCGTGGCAATGAATGGCGCAGGTAGAATTACGATGCATCTTGGTATCCCTCTGGCTGGCTGACCTGGGCCCGGATTGGCTTCAATGCCTTTTAATGGGTACAGCTGTGGCCCAATGTTTGCCTAGGATAACGGCAGCGGCGCCTCTATTGCCAGCATGTGGCTAAAAAAGGCAGGGATGTTGGCCCGTTCCTGCCTAAATTTCGACACGCTGTATATAAATACAGTTAATGGTAATATCCCCACCATCACCTGCTTTACAACCCGCCATCATGCAATTGCCCCCGGTATTACCACTTTTTGACCGTACCAGCCTGGATGAAGGCAACCCTGTTATTAATCAGCACCTTGCCGAGCTAAGCTTGGCCGCGGTGCCACAGGCGGGGCTGATTTACCAGTTTGCAGTGCAATACCTGGCAGAATCGGCTCACCACGACAACAACTTCAAAGCCTACCGCTCCGAGCTCACCGGTTTTTTGCACTGGTGCTTTGATGTGGCCAAGCAAAGCCCGGTAAGCCTCGACAGGCGCGGCTTTGGCCAATACATCCTTTATTGCCAGGCGCCGCCAGACGAGCTGATCGCTTATCGCAACGTGGCCCAGTTTGTGGCCGACGCCGGTTGGCAGTGCCGGTTGCCCAACCCCCACTGGCGCCCCTTTCTTGGTAAAAAGGGCCAGCCGTATCAGCTCAGCCCCCGGGCCCTGGCAACAAAAGTGGCCATCCTTTCTTCCTTTTATACCTTCTTGATTGATGAGGAACTCACCGAGCGAAACCCCGCCACCCAATGGATGCGCCATAACGCCCGCAGCCGCCAGGTACCGGTTTCCCTTGCCTGGGACGGCGAGGACGATCTCAAAGCCTTCTCCGAGTTGCAGTGGTCCTACGTTATGGCCACCGCCAGAGCCATGGCTGACCAGGCGCCCGAGCGCCACGAGCGCACCTTGTTTTTGGTAAGCCTTCTTTATGGCTGCTACCTGCGCATCTCGGAAGTGGCCGCAAGGCCCGGGTTTTCGCCGGTGATGGGCCAGTTTCGCCGCGACAGCAAAACCGGCGTCTGGGGTTTTCGGGTGCCGGTCAGTAAAGGTGGCAAGCGGCGCAATGTGGCGGTATCCAAAGACTTGCTGGTGGCCCTTGAGCGCTACCGGCGCTTTCTAGGCTTAAGCCCGCTGCCAGCGCCGGGGGACAGCACGCCCTTATTTATCCGCCAAAAGGCGGCCGGGCGGGGCAGGGAACAAGGCCAGCTCAATGCCAACCTGGGGGTGAGGCAACTTCGAGAAGAAATAGACAAGCTGATAAGCCAGGCCTGCGACGCTGCCATGGCCGACGGTTTTACCCAGGACGCCCAGGAAATGCGCGAGATGACCGCCCATAACATTCGCCACACCGGCATCAGCCACGACATCAACCTCAACCACAGGCCGCTTTCCCACGTGCAGGCCGACGCCGGCCACGACAGTATCCATACCACCAGCCTTTACCTGCATACCGCCGTGCAAGAGCGCCACCAAAGTGCCAGCAATAAAAAGCTCGACCCCCTTGAATAAGGGAGCTTGATTTCAATCAAGCTTTTCCACATTAGCGGCGAGTAATGTAAGGCGGTGCTAAAAGAGGAGGGCAGGGAATGCAAACACCGTCGCACTATATATTGAGTTTCGATACCCCATCGAACTTGTTAAGCCTGGAGCTACACAACCTGCTTATCAGCTGGCACGCCAAACGGCTTTGCCGCCACAGCTGGTACCTGGAAACCCGGCTCCACCACTTGGCAGAGCCGATACTGGACGAGCTGAAAAAGCACCTTGGCGAGAAGGACAGGGTAGTGGTGGTGCAATGCCAGCAATTGGCGCTCTTTAATACCCTGACCGACCCTTTTAAAACGTCCCGTTAGTCGTCCACTTTGTCCGGCTCTGAGTCCACCGCCGTGACCGACACCTCAACCCGCGCCCCCGGCGCCCAGCCGGTTTGGGCAAGCAGCGCTGCATCAGCCGCTGCTGGCACCTCAAAGTAGTAGCCAATCACAGTGTTGCCGTCGGCCGACAGCACTGGGTCCAGCTCCGCTTTTAGCGACTCCCATTGCTGATGGCTGATCCCCAGCTCCTCGGCAATGGCGGCCCCTTGCTGGGCATCTCCAAAATAGTTTTCCATCTGTATTCTCCCATGGGTTAACGCCACCACTTATGCCGCCAACCAGCACTCGCCACAACCTATATCTGGGTATAAGCGTTAATGCCGATAACGGGATTTATCGGCATTGTAATTATAAGGAAGTAAGGAATAGAATAATTTACGTGTATAAAGATAAGGGACTGCATATGCCGTATCCAAAAGACAGGGGCGAAACAGATAAAAAGCATGACTTAGTCTTGAACTATTCAAAAATAGCATATGAGGACTGTCAACAAACATTAAATGATATCGAGTCAAAAGCAGCTAAGTTCATAAGTCTTCTTTCGACAGGAATCGTTGCATTTACGGTTTTGATTAGAATTTTTCAAGAGAAAATTTTTTCAATGGACTCATTTGGAAGTGTTTTTAGTTTTGTTTTAGTCCTCATTACGTACTTTTTCTTCTCCGTTGCGTGGTACCGTCTTTATAAAACGCTGAGTATATCGACTCATCCTATTAGAAAGTTCGATCGTTATTTCATGAATGTTCTGTTAAGCAGAAGCTTAAATAAGGCTAGGAGAGGACTTGCAATACATCACCGAGATGCTATTAAAGTTATGTGTGATGTAATACACGTTAAATCAGATAATCTTCAGATAGCTTATGATTTTGTGTGTTACTCAATGGTGTCTTTCACAATTTCATTTGTTTGCTCTGGTTTTTTAATGAAAGGAGATTGATATGCTTTACAGGGTTGATGACGAAGATGATGACGATCGAATTTCGGACCCTGAATGGGTAAGAAAGCAGCATGCTCCACCTCCACGTAATAGCGACGACTGAAAAAAGCCCCGTAGGGGCTTTTTTATTGCGAATCTTATAGTGGCCAGGGGAGTTAGGCTGTTCGCAAGCCTAAAGCGAGTAAAATTAGCTGAGATGCAGGCGCAGCGTGGTCTCTAATATGTAGTCAGCTATCACCAGTAGCGCGCCAAAACAGACGAAGAACTGTCGATTTGGACCACGTTAGCAGTGTGCAAGCCACGGAGCAGCGGCTAGCGTGGCTGCCTTGATGCTGTCTCTGATGCCGCTGAAACCCGTCTACGCCGGTGCGCATAACATTGCGCATAATGTATATTATGTTAAATCGCATGTGGCATTATACCAGCCCCTGGTCATTTAGGTTTAGACGTCTACTGCTCTTGGCTTTGGTTTAGCTTTATTCCTGCTGCTGCCAACCTTTTTCGGGCTGCACTGTGCCAATAACCATATGGGCAAGCTACGAAGCCACGGTGCGTGGGCGCCGCTACGCTTACCGATCGGCATATTGCCCCTGCTTGCGGTTAACTTTTCACGTAGCGACGCGTCGGTTTTTTAGCTTTGGGTGGAATATCCCAGGCCCCGGCGGTTAATCACCGGCAGCTCGCCACCTTGGCTGCGCACTTTGCGGCGGATATACGACAAATGCACTTGCAGCGCGTTATGGCTGATCTGATGGCCTTGCTGGGTCAAGGTGCTGATGATGCTCTCGGGCGTTACCGCCAGGCCCTGGCCGTTGAAGATGCACAGCAGCACCTGGAATTCCACCGGCGTTAAATGGACTTGCTGGTCGGCAAAATACAAAGATTTACTGCGCACCGACAAGCTGTAGTCGCCGGCCTGGTGGCTCTCATGGCCCCACTTGATATTGCAGCGCCTTGATAACGCCTTGAACTGCGCCACCAGCTCCTGGCAAGAGCTGAGTTTGGAGATAAAAACGTCGGCCCCATTTTCCAGCGCCGAGACCAAGGCGCAGCCGCTACTGGCCACCGCCACCAAGGCGGTATGTTGGTGCTGCTGGCGTAGCTGCTCTATAAGCGCCAGCCCTTGCGTGCTGTCGTTATCAAGGTCCACTACCACCAGCTCCGGCTGGGTGGCCAGTACCTTTTCCATGCTGTCTGGCGCCGGCGTGGCTTCAACAACTTGCACGGCAGCCTCTTGGCAGCGGGCCAGAAAGCGCGGGTCCGGGTCATGGGAAAATAACAGTGCCTTCATTGCCCACCTTTGCAGGCAAAACGGCGAAATGTGTGGAAAGCCATGAGATCTCGTATCAATAGCATTTGTATTGACACTAGAGAGTCAGCCTTAAGAGTCTGTTAAATCTGGAAGATAGTTTTGCAGGTCGCCTAACGTAACTGACTGTCTTTACTGCCTCTTCTGTTGTAGAGGGCATTTTTATCGGCCTTGGCATCCATTGCCTGCTGGCAGTTGACGCAATATTGCACGCCGGGCAGTGCCTGGCGGCGCTTTTGGGGAATAGGCTCGCCGCATTCTAGGCAAAATTCACTGCCAGGGCCCTTGCCGAGCTTGGCCCGCGCCGCCGCAACGGCGTCGTCTATTGTGGAGTCGATTTGCTTGGTAACGGCGTCGTCACCGGCCCAACCTGATGCCATGGTGCCCTCCTCTTCTACTCTTGCTCTTTCAAGCCTAGCATTGCTGCCTTGCTCGCCTCAAAGCCACGGTTATCAGGCTATACCGACAAATTCAAACCATGGCCCTGGCGCAAGCGGCCGGCATCGGCTGCCGGGCTGTGGCCAAAAAATCGCCGGTATTCGCGGCTAAACTGCGACGGGGTGCCGTACCCTACCCTGTAAGCTGCCTGGGCCGCATCGAAGCCTTCAAATACCATCAGCCGCCGGGCTTCGTGCAGGCGCAGGCTGGTGCGGTAATGAATGGGGCTAAGGGCCGTTAATGCCTTGAAGCGCTCAAAGAGTACCGACTCGCTAAGGCCCACTTCACTGGCCAGTTCCTGCACCGTAAAAGGCTCGCAAAAATGCCCTTTTACCCACTGCACGGCGCGGCCGACGGCGTTGTCGCCAAGGTTGCCGGCGATATGGCGCAAGGTGGCACCAGCGCCGCCTTTAACCAGGCGGTAGACAATCTCCTGCTCGATAAGCGGCGCTAAGGCGGCGATATCTTCCGGGGTGTCGAGCAGCGACAGCAGCCGAAAGCAGGCATCAGCCAGTTCTGGCTCTGTAGGCGTGGTCGCCATAGGCGCTGCCAGGGGCGCGGCAGGAAGCGCTTCTACATAGCGGGCTACCAGCGCCGTATCAAACCCCAGGTGAAAGCTTAAAAACGGCTCGTCAACACTTGCCTTGGCAATGTGGCTAACCGCCGGCAGATCCACCGACACCACCAGATAGCAGCTTGGGTCGTACCGGTACGACAGGCCGTTCCAAAGGGCCGCTTTGGCGCCCTGGGCCACTACGCAAAGAGACGGCCGGTACGCCCAGGGAATGGGCAAGGTTGGGCTGTGGCTACGCATCAGCCGCAGCCGCTCTATGGGGGTGTCGTTTATTCCATCCACCTTGGCATGCCGGTCAATCAAGCAAGCCAGTGGCGATAATTCTTCTCTAACCATTTGACTTTATTGGTTCTGATCCGTTTTTAGGTGAGCGCTCCGGAGGATAGTGCAAGGAATGCGGAGTGCAAGCCAATGTAACGCGCTCGCGTGGCGGTAACAATAGCCAGGCATTTTCACACCGGAGCCTGTTATGAAACCGACCAACCAAACCGCTATTATCACTGGTGCCTCTCGTGGCATTGGCGCCGTACTTGCCAAACGTTTAGCCAAAGACGGCTTTGACGTGGTGGTGAACTACACCGCGTCCCAAGCGGCAGCCGAAGCGGTAGTAGAAGACATTATCGCCATGGGCGCCAAGGCTATCGCAGTGCAGGCCGATATCACCCAATCTGGCGATATCGCACGGCTTTTTGATGCCGCCCAGCAGCTTGGCCCCCTCGGCGCCGTGGTATGCAATGCCGGCATTTTGGAGCTGGCGCCTATGAGCGAGTTTAGCGACGAGGCCTTTGCACGATTGATGGCAGTAAACCTTACCGGCGCTTTTTACACCCTCAAAGAAGCGGCCCGGCGCTTGGATAAAGGCGGGCGCATTGTGGCGATATCGACCAGCGTTAACGGCAGTTATCTTCCAAGCTACGGCCCTTATGCAGCCAGCAAGGCGGCAGTTGAAGCCATGTGCAAAGTGCTTTGCAAGGAACTGGCCGGGCGCGAGATCTCGGTTAACGTGGTGGCGCCAGGGCCTGTGGCTACCGAGTTATTTATGGAAGGAAAATCGGATGAGCTGGTGGCCCGTATTGCCGGCATGAACCCCTATGGCCGCCTCGGCCAGCCAGAGGACATCACTGATGTGGTCAGTTACCTGTTAAGCCCGGCCGCGGTTTGGGTTAATGGCCAGGTGCTGAAGGTCAATGGCGGTATGGTGATATGAAAAAGGCCCCGTTCGGGGCCTTTTCTTTTGCCAAGTTAGTTACAAAAGCCCGAGGCGTATTGGTAGACCGCCTGGGTTTTGGTGGTGCCGTCCGGCTGGTTCCAGGCGCTAAGGCCCTGCATGGCCTCAAAAGCCTGCTTGGCACGTTGCACCACCTTTTGGATGTAATCGGCGCCGGCGTCTTCATATTTAAAAGAGGCCTCGGCTACCATGGGCCGCAGCGCGCCGCTGGGAGATTGGCTGTACCACAAGGTCAAGCTCAGCTCGGCATCGATGGAGCCAAGGTCAAGCACCAGCCCCTTATAGACCCGCTCATACACCACCAAGCCCCCTACCCGCGCCAGGCTCAGGCTGTCGCTCATGTAATTGGCATCGGCAAAGCCCGAATAGAGGGTGTTGATGTCGTCCCCGGCGTTAACGGTGCGGTTGCTGGGCACGGTGGTGGAATGGCTGTAAATCACCTTAAAGCTGTCGCTGCTTTTGGCGGTGATGTCGGCTTCGAGTTTGCTCTCGCTGCCACTGGCGCTGCTGGAGACATCTTCAAAATCGGCAATGTAACGGTCCGGGCTTCTGAATTTGAGGGTCAGTTCGGTGTCGCCCTCTTCGGTGCGCTGGCGAAAGCTGTAGCCCAGGGCCTTTAGCGGGCAGCTGCCGGGGTGGTCGTAGAAGCTGACGGTACGCACTTTTTCCAGGGTGAGATTACCGCTGATGCTGCGGTTGATGGCGCTTTGAACTGCGCTTTCAAAGGCGGCGGCATATTGGTCGGCCTGGCCCTGCTCACCGGCGAAGGTGAAGTTGGCCGGGTTTAGCATCAGTTTGTATTCGCGGGATGTCACATCGGGGTTGGCCATGGCGGCAAGCGGCAGCAATGCGGCGGCCAGGAGGTATTTTTTCATCATTCGCTCCATGAAAAAAGCCGGCGCTGGGCCGGCTTTTTGGGGGTTACTCGATACCTAAATCGAGGCCTTTGACGATATAAAGGGTGTTGGCGTCGATGCGCGATTTGGCGTCATCGAGGTATTTTTGCTCTAGCTCGCCATCGTCGGTAGACCACACCGCGAAGTCGTCGTCGTTCAAGACGCCGATGCGGCTGTTGTTGATGATCCACAGCCCTTCCATTTTGTCGTGGGGGTAGCCAACTTCGGCCACCATATCCACCACCATCTTCTTGGTTACCGGCATGATGCCGTCGTTGGCCAAGAGATCCCAGCCGGCGCTGCTGTCACCGTTTGCCAGGTTGTCGTTTACCACCTGCTCAAGGGTGCGCCCATCGATGGTCAGGCCAACGCTTGGGTCTTGAACCATGTTGGTGGCAGCGGCCACTTTTTCGAGATCGGTAGCAGCGCTGATATCAATCTCGTAGACGCGCTTCATGGCGTTGGGGTTGGTGTTGTAGAAGGCGCCGTCGCGCTCAATCACCAAAAAGCGGGTCGCGCTCAGGGCCTTGATGGCGCAGTTGGAGTTCTGCAGCTTCTCCTGGCGGTACAGGTACTGGGAGATAGCGCCGGTTTCGAGGTTGACGGTCACGATACGGGTGAGATCGGTGCGGTTCTTGCCGGGGTTATCCAGGCTCGATTGCATGATCCCCACCAGGGTCTTTTGGTCAGGGGTGACGGTCAGGCCTTCCATGCCGCGGTTGGCCCAGCGGTGGGCAAACTCGGCAGGCAGGTTGAAGTTGTCACGGCTGTCGGCGGCAAAGGGGTTGATGCGGCCAATTTCTTTACCTGTGGCATCAAAATGCACCATATGAGGGCCGTACTCGTCGCTCACCCAGAAAGTGCCGTCTTTCATGGCCACCAGGCCTTCGGAGTCCAGACCATAGTCGTCGGTCTTGGTGGGGTTGGTGGTGGCGTCATAAGGCTGGGTGGGGTCAACCAGAATGGGGGTGCCGTCGGCGTCGTAAGGAATTTCGTTGGTGCCGCCAAGGGCGGCGCTGTTAGGCAGGCCGCTGATGGGGTTGCCGTCGCGGTCTTTAAGCAAAATGGTGCTTACTTGTCGTACTGAGCCGGTGGCCTGGATCTCAAACAGGCCGATGCGCGGTGTGTAATCCGGGGTCGGGAACTTCTTACCTGCGCCCAGGCTGCCGGTGTAGCTGGCGTTGGGGCCTCGGTCGGTCAGGCCGTAAAAACGCATGGGGTTGGCCGGATCGGCGTCCATATCGGAGCCGTAGCCGCCGTTGCGAATTTCCATGGTGGAGCCGGGAATGGCGGCGTTGGGGAGATCGTTGCGCATCACCGAGTAAGGCAGCTCAACACCGCTGGAGGAGAAGTTGTCAGGGTTACAGACATAGGAGGTTTTGGCGATCTCACCGGCTTCAAGGGTGCCGTTGCCGTTGGCGTCGACGCCACTGTCGATTTGCACGCCGCCCAGCCAGCATTGGCTGTTACCGGTGGCAAGGTCGGTTTGGGTAACCAGGCTATTCAGGCCATTGCTGCCGTTATCGCCATCGTCGTTACAACCGGTTAGCGCGACCAGGGTTGCCAGGGCAACCAGAGACAGTTTCCTTTTCATGATTATTTTTTCCAGCAGGTTAACAGGACGCTGGAAGGCTAGAGGGTAATTACTGCATATTTATGAATGGGTTGTGACATATATGTATGGGCCCTGTCGCAAATTGTCTCAGCCAAGGTGCTTGATAGGCAGGCCTTGGTGCCAGGCCTTGCTCCGGGTAACAGCCGCTGCCACCACTGATGGGGCGTGATATCATGAATCATTATTTCTTCTTTCTAAGTCTTTGATGCTCAACAACCTGCTTTTAGAAGCGACTCAGCTTCGGCCAGGCTTTTCCTTGCAAGCCCTGCCCTTTGGCTCCGCCTTCCTGCTAGGGCAGGAAAACGGCGTGGCAGAACTGGCCCAGGCCGCTGCCGACCACAGCCCCCTAGGCCACGTTTACATGAGCGCGCCGTCTTACCTCGACACCATCGCCATATTCAAAGCCGCCATCGCCGGCCAGCCCAAGGCGCAGCGCCTGGGTAAACTGTGGGACTGGTGCTACGCCGAGAACCTTTTTGAGCCGCGCCGCCCTTATTGCTTGAAACTCAAAGCAGGCAGCGGTGATGACTTTTGCAATGCCGTCACCGAACTGCTGGACGCCGCCATTGGCGGCAAAGACACTGAGGCCCTGCTGGCTGCCATTATCCAAAGCCAGCCCCAGGAGCCAAGGCTTGGCGCCTACCTGCCAACTTTGCTAGCCCAGGTTGCCAAAGGCGAAGGCTTCGCCCACCCGGTGCTGCTCAATTTGCTTGTCAATCAAAAGCCCGATGAAGTGCCTATCGTCCACAACCGGGATTTATCCGAAGTGGGGCTTTTTGGCGAGATCACCTTCGAGACTCAAGAAGGCACGGTGCTGGTTAACCAGCACCTGCTGCGCCCAGGGGATTTGCACAAAGCCAACGGCGGTTACCTTTTGGTGTCGGCCACCGAACTGGTCGAGCAACCAGAGCTTTGGACCCGCCTTAAAGAAGCGCTTTTTTCCCAGCGAATTCATTGGAGCCAGTATCGCGGCCAGCTCCAGGGGAACCCGCTCTTTATGCCAGACCCCATGCCGCTGGATGTCAAACTGGTACTGTTTGGCGACCGGGGCGATCACCTGGATCTGTTGAGCCTCGACAGAGATCTGGCGCCACTTTTCCCCTACTTTGTGGAATGGCAGCCTTTTGTGGCAGCAAGCTGTGCCAGCGAGCTGGCGGCGCACCTGGGCTTTGAGGCCCAGAAAAAAGCCCTCAAGCTCCCCTCCCCTGGTGCTCTAGCGGCCCTTATCGCCCACGGCTGCCGCCTCTTTGAAGATCAGCACCGCATTGCCCTTTGCCACCACCGCTACAACGAACTGCTCAGCCGCGCCAACTTCTTTGCCAAAGGCGAGATGATTGAAGCGCAAGACATTGAAGCGGCCATCAAGGCCCGGGATAACGCCCAGTCGCTGTCTAAAAACATGAGCCGCGACGCCATGGCCAAGGGGCAAATTCTTATCGACACCCAGGGGCTTTGCATCGGCCAGGTGAACGGTTTGACGGTGCTGGACATGGGCAGCGTGGAGTTCGGAGAACCGTCACGAATCACTGCTACAGTGCACTACGGTGATGGTGACATCATCGACATTGAGCGAAAAGCCGAGCTGGCGGGGAATATTCACGCCAAAGGGGTAATGATCCTGACCGCCTTCCTGGCTGCCCGTTTTGCCCAGGAAAGCCCGCTGCATTTATCTGCCTCTTTGGTATTTGAGCAGTCCTACCACGAGGTAGACGGCGACTCGGCCAGTGCCGGCGAGTTGGTGTGTTTGCTGTCAGCGCTGGCGGAATTGCCGGTGCGCCAGGACATTGCCATTACCGGCGCCATTGACCAGTTCGGTAACGTGCAGGCCATTGGCGGCGTGAATGCCAAGGTAGAAGGCTTCTTTGACGTTTGCCAAAGCCGCGGCCTAACTGGCAGCCAAGGGGTGATTTTGCCCAAGGCCAACCTTGAGCAACTAAACCTCAATGACGAGGTGTGCCAGGCAGTGGCTAAGGGTGAGTTTCACCTCTGGTGTGTCAGCCATGTCGATGAAGCCATTGCCTTGATGATGGAAACCGACGCAGGCCAGGTAGACGATGAAGGCCTGTACCCAAAAGACTCGGTGTACGGCCGTATTCATCTTCGCCAAACGGCACTGATGGAGCTGGAAGAGCCTATATCTACGGTCGGTAAGCGCTTTTTGAACTGGCTGGGGCTCGGCAGGCACTGAATCTGTTGGCTGGTCTGCGTTGTTTAGCGTACAGTTGTTCGCTAATCTTTCGCCCGTTCGTGAATTAAAGGATATCTTTGTGCTGACAGACAAACACAGTTTCAGTCGTGAAGAGTTGCTGGCCTGCTCCAGGGGCGAACTCTTTGGTCCCGGTAACAGCCAGCTGCCTGCGCCCAACATGCTGATGATGGACAGAGTGAGCCATATTCACCTTGAAGGCGGCGAATTCGGTAAAGGCCAAGTGATTGCCGAACTGGATATCAACCCTGATCTGTGGTTCTTCCAATGCCATTTCCCGGGTGACCCAGTGATGCCGGGCTGCCTTGGCCTTGACGCCATGTGGCAGTTGGTGGGCTTTTTCCTTGGTTGGCAAGGCGGCCCCGGTAAAGGCCGGGCCCTGGGCGTAGGTGAAGTGAAATTTACCGGCCAGATCCTGCCTACCGCTAAGAAAGTCACTTACCGCATCAACATCAAACGCCTTATCAACCGCACCCTGGTGATGGGCATTGCCGATGGCGAAGTAGAAGTAGACGGCCGGGTGATCTACACCGCTAAAGATCTGAAAGTGGGTCTGTTTAAAGACACCTCCAGCTTCTAAAACAAAAGAGCCCCGCGGTTGCGGGGCTTTTCTTACCATCGATATCAGTTATTTCAGTTCCACACCATTGATGACCCTGTCTTCGACGGCAGTGCGCCATCCTGAATACCAGTGACTTCGAGCATCCACATTCTGGTAAGGGCAAGCCTCTCTTGGCTTACCACCGATCCCGGCCTGATAGCCGCGAGATTGAGCCCTTTCAAGACGGTCACGTTTTTGTCTTCTCATCCTTTACATCCTCTTCCTAATGAAGCTGAAGGTACGGAAACGCACAGCCGATGATGCTGTACCTTTAACTAATTAGAGAAAATGACGGGGATGATCAAATCGGGATCTGAGAGCATAGCACTTGACATCACCCAAGCACTTGACTTCCCTTTTAATTTTTTATGACAAAAAAAACCGCTCAGAGAGCGGTTTTTCATCGTCTTTAGTGTTTGCGTCGGCGTAGCCCCAGCAAACCCAGGACCCCGAGGCCGAAGACGCCAAAGCTGCCGCCGCCGGAACGGCTGTAACTCTCATCCTGATTGTCTTCACAGGTGGTGGCAGTTTCATCTGAAGGTTCCAGCAGAACTGGGCGCAGTACATATTGGACGTTACCGTCGTCATCCAGCACCTGATTGCCTGAGCTGTCACGCAATGTGGTAACTGCCGTGGCTGCGATTTGGCCAGCATCGTTTATCTTACGGGCTCCCTCCAGTACCCAGTCTTCCCGGGCGGCACAGGTGTCGCCGTTGTAGACCTGACTCAGGGTGCTGCTGTCAAATTGCAGGCGTGTGTTGATGTCGGCAAAAACGTCGTTATCAGCATCATAAACGAAAGCATGTTGACGCCGAGAACTGGACGGTGGCAGCTGCTCGTAGTCGGCGGCGCCAACCACCAAATCACTGCTATTCACGTCATAAGCGGTGGAGTTAGCACTCTCGTAAAAGGTAGACGGATAGGTGATGGTGTCTGTGTCGTAGTTATAAACAAAGAAGCGGTAGGTACTGTAGCTGGCAGGATAGCTAGTTTTTCCGACCACTAGGTTGTTATTGTTGATGCCGTAGGCAACGGAAGAGCTTATGTCGCTGTTGGTCTTGGTAATGGCCTTGATGGGCTTACCGGTACTGACATCAAATATAGTCGCAACCTGGCGGTTGGAGTCACCGTCTAAATAGGTGGATTCACCAGCAACAATGCCGTTGTCATTAATGGCATAGCCGTAGGAGTTATATGACGCTGGATTATCGTCATCGCCGGTTCTTTCACCCAAGATCCCGAGGGATACCGGGTTACCGGGCACGCCGTTAGCAAGAGGCCAAACAGTAGCCCGGTATTGATAGCCACTGTTCCTCATGCACACAAGGATCGGCAGAACTTCGTCGCTTTCACTGCAGCTATCCAAGGCCGTGCTGCTGCCGGTAGAGAACTTGGATGAGCTGTAGCCAACGATATAGCTGCTCGAAGCGCCTTCGGCAACGGAGATCCCACCCAGTTTTTCATCGGCGGTCACCACTGTAGTGTCTCCGCGGGTGATGTCTGGGTAGGTAAAAAGCGGATAGAGCGGATAGCTGGTGCCGTTATTGTCGGTAAAAAAACCGCGGTTGTCGTAATTACGCTGGTAAACCGACACATCATCATCGCTGCTGTCTTTGTAGGTGACCAACTGCCAAGGCGCGGTGTTATACCCGAAGTAAAAATTGTCGATACCGCCAGTCACATAACTGGTAACGGTCAGCAAATCATCGCTACTCGCCAGACCAGGCACCAAAGACACGGAAGGGTCGGCCACAAAGCCGTTACCTGAAGTCCGTGCCCGGTAGCTGCCTGAGGTTGAGTTTGTAATATCATCTACAAGATCGGTGACGGTTTCATCGTCGTAGACACCAAAGAGATCGGAATAAATGTCGTTAGTGGTATCTGTCTCGGTGATCCTGGACGTCAAAACACCGGTAACTACACCGCTCTCAGTGAGGCCTTGAACACTGAGGTGATAAGGCGCGACCGGCTGAGTATCAATAGGCACCAGCTTGTAACTGGTGGGAATGGCGGCAATGGCCTGGTTGGTGGCCAATGCCACCAATGAGAGGGTAAAGAGACTTTTTTTCATGAATTCGGTATTCCTGCACACAGCTTATTGTTGGGCGTCCAATGCTTCCCACCGGGCAAAGGCCTCTTCCAGGGCTTGCTCCAGTTCGGCCAGCTTGTCCAGCATTGGCTGGGTTTCGCTGACGGGGCGTGTAAAAAAGTCCGCCTCGTTGATTTGATTCTGCACTTCGACCATCTGGGTCTCGAGTTGTTCAATCAGACCCGGCAGACTTTCCAGCTCGCGCTTGTCTTTGTACGACATTTTGGCATTGTTGAGCGGTTTTTCGGTGTCTTTTTTCGGCTTAGCGTCAGCTTTGACGGCTTTTGCCTCATTTGCCACAGCTTGCATTCTGGTTCGCGCCGCGGCGGCATCGACGTAGCCGCCGGCGTGCACCTCAAGATTGCCGTTACCGGCAAACCACAGCACGCTGGTTACGCTCTGGTCGATAAAGGCCCGGTCATGGCTGACCAGCAGCAGCGTGCCTTGATATTCGGCAAGCATTTCTTCAAGCAATTCAAGGGTTTCAATATCCAGATCGTTGGTCGGTTCGTCAAGGATAAGAAGGTTAGATGGCCGGGCAAAGAGCTTGGCCAGCAGCAAGCGGTTACGCTCACCACCGGAGAGCGCCTTAACCGGCACCCGAGCCCTTGCCGGGGTAAACAAAAAGTCTTGCAAGTACCCCAGCACATGACGGCTTTTACTGCCAAGGGCCACTTCCTGTTTGCCGTCTGCCACCTGCTCAGCGGCCGAGAGCTCCGGGTCCAAAACGGCACGGTGCTGATCAAAATAGGCAATTTCAAGGTTGGTGCCCTGGCGCACCGTACCGCTGTCGGGGGCCAGTTGGCCGGTCAGCAGTTTGATAAGGGTGGTTTTACCGCAGCCGTTAGGGCCCACCAGCGCCAGGCGGTCGCCGCGCTGCACCACCAAGTCCAGGTGCTGAACTATGGGTTTTCCCTGATAGCTATAGCTCATGTCTTCGACATCAAACACCAGCTTGCCTGAGCGGTCTGCTTCTTCCACCTGGCCCCGTACTTTGCCAATGACATTACGGCGCTCGGAGTGGGTTTGGCGAAGCGCCTTAAGCGCCCTCACCCGCCCTTCGTTGCGGGTGCGGCGAGCCTTGACGCCCTGGCGGATCCAGACTTCTTCCTGGGCCAGCTTTTTATCAAACAGCGCGTTTTGCTCGGCTTCCACCCGCAAGTCTTCTGCTTTGGCATCAAGGTAGGCGTCATAACCCACGTCATAGCGGGTCAGCTGGCCACGGTCCAAGTCCAAAATGCCGGTGGCCACCTGGCGGATAAACTGCCGGTCGTGGCTGATAAACAAAATGGCACCGCTGTAGGACTTACAAAATTGCTCCAGCCACTGGATAGACTCGATATCCAGGTGGTTGGTGGGCTCGTCCAGCAGCAAGACAGTGGGATCACCAGCCAGGGCCTGGGCCAGAGATACCCGGCGCAGCCAGCCCCCGGAAAGCGCATTGAGCTTCTCTTCACCACTCAGCCCCGCCAGTTGCAGGGCGCGCTGAATTTGGGTGTCCAGCTGCCAGCCGTCGCAGGCGTCCAGTTGGCTTTGCAAGGATGCCAGCTTGTTGAGGGTTTTCTCGTCGCTGTGCTCGGTAAGGCTTGCCGAGAGTTCGTGGTAAGCCAGCACCAGTTCCCCGACTTCGGCTAGGCCCTGGGCCACAAAGGCGTAACTGGTGATGTCTTCGCGCGGCGGCGGATCTTGAGAGAGCCGCGCCACGCCACCGTCATGGTGGAACTGCAAGGTGCCGTCATCGAGGGTCATGTCGCCGCTGATGATTTTCATCAGGGTCGATTTGCCGGTGCCGTTGCGGCCCACCAGGCACAGGCGCTCGCCTTCTTGCAGGCTAAAGCCGGTGTTGGCCAGCAGGGGCGCATCGGAAAAGGACAGGTAAGCGTTGGTAAGGGTCAGGACTGCGGCCATGGTAAAAGGCTTCTGTTATTCCGGTTTAAAAGGGCAGCCGGAGCTGCCCTTGGGTTAAGGGCTAGAGTGTCAATCTCTGGGGGAAAACACCAGCTTAAAGCACACATGGATGTGCGGATTGCGCTTGTAGTCTTCCGGCAAGGTGGCCTTGGATACATCTTCAATCTGGTAACCCAGGGCCTCCACGGCGTCACGGTCGAGCTTGAAGTGGCGCTTGTTGTTGGAAAACACCACGGTAGCGCCGGGGCTCAGCACGTAGCTTATCTCGTCCAAAAGCTCGATATGGTCGCGCTGCACGTCAAAGCTTGCTTCCATCCGCTTGGAGTTGGAGAAGGTGGGCGGGTCAACAAACACCAGGTCAAATTTGTCTTGGCAGCGATGCAGCCAATCCAGCACGTTGGCCTGCACCAACTGGTGATCGCGGCCCTTGATACCGTTGCCGCGCAGGTTCTCCTCTGCCCAGTCCAGATATGTGCGGGACATATCCACCGAAGTGGTGGTCATGGCGCCGCCCTTGGCGGCATGCAAGGTGGCGGTGCCGGTGTAGCAAAAGAGGTTCAAAAAGCGCTTGCCCTTGGCCATCTCCCCTACCCATTTGCGGGTCAGGCGGTGGTCAAGGAACAGGCCGGAATCGAGGTAATCAAAGAGGTTAACCCGGCAGCGCACGCCGTATTCTTCCACCCAAAAGTACTGGTGGCGGCTTTCCAGCTTCTCATATTGATTGCTGCCGCTTTGGCGGGCCCGGGTTTTCACGGCGATTTTATCGGACTGCACCCCGGTTACCGCCACCGTGGCCACAATCAAGTCTTGCAGGCGGCGGGCCGCCTTTTCCGGCTCGATGGTTTTGGGCGGCGCGTATTCTTGGATAACGATGCGATCGCCATAGCGGTCGACGGCGGCGTTGTAGTCGGGCAAGTCGGCATCATAAAGGCGGTAGGCTTCAATGCCTTCGCGCTTGGCCCATTTCTCAAGAGCTTTGATGTTCTTTTTCAGGCGGTTGGCATAGGCCTCCACCGGGCCGCTCAGGGCCGATTGGGCTACTTCGCTACTTTCTACCCGCGCTTCACCCTGGCGCTCGTCCAGCTCGTAGCTGGCCAGTACCGCTTCAATGGCGCCGTTATTGAGTTGCCACTGGTTGGATTTCAAGAGTTTTAACTGGCGCAGGCTTTCTGGGCTACCGGTGTAAACCCCCAGGCGCCAACCCATGAACTGGCGCGCTTTAACGCCAAGCTCTCTGTAAAGGTACAGTACTTCGGCCATATCCCCCAGGCGCTCGCCATAGGGAGGGTTACACAGCAGCAGGCCCCGCTCGCCGGGTTTGTCACCCAAGTCTTTGAGCGGCTGGGTTTCGAAGGTCAAAGCGCGACCAACGCCGGCGGCCTTGGCGTTGTTTCGGGCCTTCTCTACAACCCGTTTGTCGCTGTCAAAACCAAAGAACTTACCTTCAATGGGCTGGGCGGCGTCGATGGCGGCTTTAACTTCTGTGTTCCAAATCTCGGCGTTGTGCAGCGCCCAGTTTTCAAAGGCAAAGGCGCGCTTGAGGCCAGGGGCGCGTTTACCGCGAATAAGGGCCGCTTCAATCACCAGGGTGCCGGAGCCGCACATGGGGTCGACCAGAAAGTCGAGGCTGGGGTCTTTGTGCCAGCCGAGCTTGTACAAAATAGCGGCGGCTAGGGATTCTTTGAGCGGCGCGTCGCCAGCCTGGGTGCGATACCCCCGCTGGTGCAGCGGTTTACCCACCAGATCAAGATAAATGGCCAGGCCCTTTTTACCCAAGTGGGCATGGACGCGGATATCCGGGTCTTTCACATCCACCTGAGGGCGCTGGCCGCGCTCTTCGCGAAACACATCGACGATGGCGTCTTTGATTTTCATGGCGCCAAATTGGGTATGGCGGATCTCGCTATTTGAGCCGGTGAAGTCCACCGCAAACTTGTTGCCAACCGAGAAATGCGAGGGCCACAGCACCTTGGCAGCCAGGGCGTAGATGTCGTCAGCGGTTTCGGCTTCACCTTCGGTCAGGGGCCACAGTACCCGGCTCGCCAGGCGCGACCACAGGCAGATGCGATAGGCGTTTTCCAAGGTGGCATCGGCCTTGACCCCGCCGTGGCCGGGTTTGGCGGCGATATCCAGCAACGCCAGTTCGTCCACCAGCAAAGCTTCCATGGCGGGGGCACAGGTAATAAAGAGTTGAGACATGGGAAGATCCTGACCAAGTTAGCCCGCGATTATAGCGCCTTGGGCCCCCTTAGCTCAAAGCCTGCAACAGGGCTTTGCGCCAAGCTCTGGCAAAAAAGCGGCGCCACCGGGGCGCCACTTTTTATCGTCAGGCCAAAAGCGCCTCAGGATCTTGGTTAAGGTTTCGGGGCAATCGTCTTTTGCTGGCTCTTTGCTCGGCCAGCAACTGGCAAAGGGCTTCAAAAATCGGCTCGGGCAATTGCTGGCGATTAGCCGGGGCCATCAGGTTGATTTGTTCAAGCGGGTCGGCATCAAGGTTGTAGCACTCAAACTGGGCCTTGACGCCGGTCGGCACCGGCAGGTTGTCGGCGTTGCCCGGGCCTTGGCTGAAACGGGGGTTGTCAAAGTAGCGAGAGAACTTCCAGCGCCCGCCCGGAAGCGCGCTGGTGATGATGGTCTCCAGGTGCTTGGGCTGGGTAACGGGTTTGTAGGGTTTGTCGGTGATGGCGCTTCGCATGTCGGCGCCGGTTTCTATGGTGTCGTCCGACATGAAATAGAGGGTGCGAGACTTGCCGTCGTTGTTGTCCCTGAGCCAACTGGCCAGGTCTTCGCCCACCAGAGGCGCCGCTTCGGTATATCGGCGGCTAAAGCGCTCAGCCATGGCGTGTTGCTCGCGGCTGCCTGCACCGGCCAGGCCCAAGAGGGTCGGCAGTAAATCCAAGTGGCTGGTGAGCCCTTTGTGCTCACCCGGCTTGAGCTCGGCTGGGTATGACAGATAAAAGGGCACATGGACCGTTTCTTCATAGGCGTTGTACCACTTTTGGTGCAGGCCGCCATGGGCGCCCAGCATCTCGCCGTGGTCCGAGGTAAAGACCACTATGGTGTCTTCAAAAAAGCTGCATTGCTCAAGTGTTTGGTAAACCTTGTGGATATGGCGGTCTACCTCGGCAATCAACCAGTAATAAAACTGGCGATAGCGGGCGATATCGGGCTGTGGCAGGTAAAAGAGCGGGTATTGGCTGGCGTAATCGGCCTGGCAACTGGGCTTGCTGGCCAAGTCTTCATCGGCGGTGGGGGCCGGGTCGATTTGCGGCAGGTGGCCGGCTTTCACCTGCTCTTGAAAGTGCTCGAACCATTGCACATCGAAAAAGACGATGTCATGGGGGTTCACAAAGCTTGAAACCAACACAAAGGGCTGGTCGTCCCCTGCCCTTGCCTTGGCATCCAGCTCTTCGAGGGTGCGGCAAACCTGGTCTGCAAAGCCCGGGTCACGGTTGGTGCCGTCGTTGGCTTGCAAGGAGCCGTGAGGCTCGGGGCCTATCCAGCCGTGCCAGCCATAGGGCTGCAGCCGGTTGGCGACCTTGTAGTTACCTATTTTGTCGGGAATGGGGCTGCCGTCGGTCTCGGTGGTCAATAACGCGGTGCGGGTACCCGGCACCAGCAAGTCTTCGTCCGACAGATGCCATTTCCCCCGGTAGTAGGTTTGATAGCCAAGGGCCTCAAACCAGTGGCCCATGGTGGGCAGGGTGTCGGCGTCCAGCCAGAACATGGCCGGATCGAACGAGGATTTGCCCATGCCCGGCGTCTGGCTCACCCCATGCAGGGACGGATATTGGCCGGTAAAAATCGTGGCTCTGGCTGGCGAACAGGCGGTGGCGCCGGTGTAATGGTTTTGAAAGCGGATACTGTTTTTGGCAATGGCTTCCCGGCCGGGGCAATGGGCCAGGCGCCAGGCTTTGGCGTCAGCATTTTCGTAAGGGGGCGGGAAGCGTTCTTCATCGGTCATGATGACCAAGATATTGGGGCGTTTGGGCGATGCCATGTGTCCTCCTGACAGTGCGTCGATTGGCCTAAGCGGCCAGACTGGCAGGAAAACAGTGCTTGGCGTCCCTGCCACCGCTTAGCCTAGCAGTGGCAAAGGACACTCGCCGGGTCAGCTAACCCGGCGCAGGTTATCGCCTTGACGTTGCCACTGGGACGGCCAGAGGCGATTGTTCATCACCTTGACCACCTGGAAGCAATCGAGGGTTTGGCTGTCCGATAAGCCCAGCGGGCCATCCAGCAGCATGCACAGGGTCGAGTTGGACTCGAAGCTCTCGATGGCCAGGCATTGGCCGCGGCCAAAGGCGGTTTGCAGTGACACCAGTGCCGGGCTTGTCGCCGCCTCTACCCCTTGGGGGTTCTCGGCAAAAAACCAGCTTTTGGGCATGGAGGGCTTGGCAAAGCGGCGAATGGCGCAGGCGTTAAGCGCAGCCTGCACCCGCTCCGGGTCTGACAGCGTATCGCAGGGCGCCAGAGCGTTGATAACGGCCGCATAATAATGGGCATCGTCAACATCGAAAGCGCCGCCAAGGCAGGCATCGGGGATGAGCCACTTGGAGCCGTATGGCGTCATGAACACAAGGCCGCCACCAAGCTCGATGCTCAGTCGGTTGTGGTCTTGGTCAAATTGCCAGGCCCAAGTGTGGGCCGGTTCCAGAATCATGCTGCATCTCCCTGATAAGATGTTAAAAATTATACAGCATGATCCTGAAAATTAAAGGTTTTTTGAAAATCGTTCAGGATCGCGGCGCGATCATTCGATCCCATCCACGATCGCCTTTACCAGCGCGGGCCCTTGATAAATAAAACCGGTATAGATCTGCAACAGATCGGCCCCGGCATTGAGTTTTTCCTGCGCACTTTGCGCAGAATCTATACCGCCCACCCCGATAATGGGCAGCTCGCCGGCCAGCATGCCCTTGAGTTTTGTCACGGTTTGGGTGCTGAGCGCGCGCACCGGCCGGCCGGAAAGACCACCGGCTTCGCTGCCGTGTTTAAGGTGCTCGACACCGGTGCGGGCCAAGGTGGTGTTGGTGGCAATCACCCCGTCCATGTGGTGGCGGCGCAGGCAATCGGCCACCGATTGGAGCTCTTCATCGTTCATGTCGGGGGCGATTTTCACCACCACCGGCACGTAGCGGCCGTGCTGCTCAGCCAGTTTCAGCTGGCGGGCTTTGACTGATGAGAGCAGCTCGTCGAAGGCCTCGCCGTATTGCATGCTGCGAAGCCCGGGGGTGTTGGGAGAGGAGATGTTTACCGTCACATAGGAGGCATGGCCATAGACTTTGTCCAGGCAGATTAGGTAGTCCTCGGTGCCCTTTTCAACCGGCGTGTCTTTGTTCTTGCCGATGTTGATGCCGAGAATGCCCTTATAGTTGGCCGCTTTGACGTTGTTGACCAGGTTATCGACGCCGAGGTTGTTAAAGCCCATGCGGTTGATGATGGCATCGGCTTCCGGAAGGCGGAACAAACGAGGCTTGGGGTTACCGGCCTGGGGGCGCGGGGTGACGGTACCCACTTCGATAAAGCCAAAACCCATGGCGGCAAAGGCGTCGATACAGGCGCCGTTTTTATCCAGACCCGCCGCCAAACCCAGCGGGTTTTTAAAGGTCAGCCCCATACGTTCAACAGGTTTATCCGCAACCGATTGCGCAATGAGCCCTTTGAGGGGACTTTTACCCAGCCAGGCCAACTGGCCAAGGGTCAGATCGTGGGAACGCTCCGGGTCCATCCGAAACAACAAGGGCTTAAGCAAGGAATACATGTCACCTCCAAAAAAAACCTCGGCACCAGGCCGAGGTTTTGCATTATACCCACAAAATCAGGCGGCTGTGGCCGGCTGGCAGTGGTGAATAAGGATGCCCAGCTCACGCAGCGCCACCGAGAACTTGGCGAACTCGTGGGTTTGGCTGGTGCGGAACTCAGACAGCATCTGGTTCCAACGGGTGAGGATGGCTTCATGCCCCTCAATCCACTGCTCCACCACATCTTCTACCGGGCAGCTGTCGTCGGTGCAGCTTTGCAGCACGGCGGCGGTCAGCTGGCGCTGGTGCCAGTCCAGCTCTTCGCGGTAGGAAGCGCGGGCCAGGGCTTGCCAGTGGTTGGTAACCGGCTGGCCGATGATCTGCTCGAGGAACCAGTGCAGGCCCAGTTGCGCGCCCAGTTTGTAGTAGCTGTTGGCCACCAGGGTTTGAGGCAACTGCTGCTGCTGGGCCACTTCGGCGATGTCCATCACGCAGAACAGGCTGGAGAGCTGCTCTATTTCATAGGCAAGGGATTTGGGCACACCGGCTTCCACCAGTTGCTCTGCCTCGGCGCGAATGCCCTCGGCTTCGTCTTCCACCATGTAACCCATCAGGTTGGCTTTGATTTTCTCAACGCCGTCCTTGTAGAAGGCAACCCCTTCTTCGATGGTCATGGCCTTGTTGCGATGGCGCAGGAACCAACGGGTAGCGCGGCGGATGGTGCGGCGCAGCTCGAACAGCAAGCCAGACTGCACGTCGCTGGCGATGACGTTATCCAGAGCGGTGACTTCAGCCCAGAGGCGGCGCAGGTCGAAAATGGCCGCGGCCATGGCGTAGCTGTGGGCGATGTCCACAGCGGTGCCGCCGGTTTCGTCCATCATGCGATGCACGAAGTTCAGGCCCATGTCGTTGGTGATGCGGTTGGCAAGCTGGGTCGCGATGATTTCGCCGCGCAGCGGGTGGTTAGCCATGGCATCACTGAACTGGTCTTGGATCAGCGCCGGGAAGTTGGCCTTGAGCAGTTTGGAGTGGTAGGCATCTTCGGTGATCTCCGCCACGTTAAACATCTCTTTGAGAACCATCTTGCTGTAAGCGGTCAGTACCGACAGCTCAGGCCGGGTCAGGCCCTTGCCTTGGGCGGCGCGCTCGGCCAGCTCGTCTTCAGATGGCAAAAACTCCAAGGCTCGGTCCAGCTTGCCAGCTTTTTCCAGCTCTTGGATAAAGCGGCTTTGCTCTTTGAGGGCGCTGCCCCCTTTAAGCTCGGTGATGGAGATGGAGTGGGTCTGCTCGTAGCAGTCTTCCAGCACGATGCGGGCCACGTCGTCGGTCATGTCATACAACAGCTTGTCGCGCTGCTTGCGGGTCATATCGCCGCTTTGCACCAGAGTGTTCAGCAGGATTTTGATGTTCACTTCGTTATCGGAGCAATCCACACCGCCGACGTTGTCGACAAAGTCGGTGTTGATGCGCCCGCCACCCAGGGCGTATTCGATACGGCCGCGCTGGGTCAGGCCCAGGTTACCGCCCTCGCCTACTACCTTGGCACGCAGCTCGCCGCCGTTGATGCGGATGGCATCGTTGGCACGGTCGCCCACTTCGGCGTTGCTTTCGCTGGCCGCTTTCACGTAGGTGCCGATACCGCCGTTCCACAGCAGATCCACTTCCATCTGCAGGATGGCTTTCATCAGCTCGTTAGGGGTCATGCTGACTTTTTTGGTGTCGAGCATGCGCTTCATCTGCGGGCTGAGCTTGATGGCCTTGAGGCTACGGCTGAAGATACCGCCGCCTTCGGAGATAAGCTCTTTGTTGTAATCGTCCCAGGTGCTGGTGGGCAGGTTAAAGAGACGCTCGCGCTCGGCAAAGCTCAAAGCGGCATCCGGCTCTGGGTCGATGAAGATGTGCATGTGGTTAAAGGCGGCCAGCAGGCGGGTGTGCTTGGACAGCAGCATGCCGTTACCAAATACGTCGCCGGCCATGTCACCGATACCGGTCGCGGTAAAGTCGGTAGTCTGGCAGTCGATACCCATTTCCCGGAAGTGGCGCTTGACCGACTCCCAGCCGCCACGGGCAGTGATACCCATTTTCTTGTGGTCGTAACCCACGGAGCCGCCAGAGGCAAAGGCGTCGCCCAGCCAGTGGCCGTACTCTTCGGCAATGCCGTTGGCAATGTCAGAGAAGGTTGCGGTGCCTTTGTCGGCCGCTACCACGAGATAAGGGTCGTCTTCGTCGTGGCGCACCACGTCAACCGGCGGCACGATGTCGCCGCCGACAATGTTGTCGGTGATGTCCAAGAGCGCGCGGATAAAGGTGCGGTAGCACTCTTTACCTTCGTTGAGGAAGGCTTCGCGGCCACCGGTGGTGGGCAGCTTTTTACAGACAAAGCCGCCTTTGGCGCCCACAGGGACGATAACGGTGTTCTTCACCTGCTGGGCTTTCACCAGGCCCAATACCTCGGTGCGGAAGTCTTCGCGGCGATCAGACCAGCGCAGGCCGCCACGGGCCACCTTGCCACCACGAAGGTGCACACCTTCAACCCGCGGGCTGTAGACGAAGATCTCAAAAGCCGGCAACGGCAGCGGCATGTCGGAGATCATGTCCGGCTTCATCTTGAAGGAGATATACGGCTTCTCGTTGCCGTCTTTGCTCTTTTGGAAGAAGTTGGTGCGAAGGGTGGCGCTGATAAGCTCCACGTAGGAGCGGATGATGCGATCGTCATCGAGGTTGGAGACTTGGTCCAGCTCCTCGTTGATTTGGCCAACCAGCTTCTCCAGGGTTTTTTCGGCCGCCGGCTTTTTGGGGTCGAAACGCTTGGTAAAGAGCTGCACCAGCATCTGCGCCAGGTGCGGGTAACGCACCAGGGTTTCTTCGATGTAAGACTGGCTGAAAGACGAGCCAATCTGGCGCATGTACTTGGCAAAGGCGCGCAGGATAACCACTTCGCGGCCGCTTAGGCCGGCGCCGAGGACCAATTTGTTAAAGCCGTCGTCTTCGAAGTCGCCGCTCCACACCTTGGCAAAGGCGTCTTGGAAACGATGCTGGCTCTCTTCGAGGTTCAGCTCCTTGGCGCCGGTCAGCTCCATGTAGAAATCCAGCACCCAATACGGCTTGCCGTCACTGGTGCGCACTTCACAGGGGCGCTCGCCGATGATGCGAAGGCCCATGTTTTCGAGCATTGGCATCACGTCAGACAGGTAAATGGGCTGGTCCATGTGGAACAGCTTGAGTTTCACCAAGCGCGGGTTACGAAATTCCTGTGGGCGATAGAACAGCATGCCAAGCTGGTGCTCTTCGCTCAGGGCTTCGAGTTGCGCGATGTCAACAGCGGCGGTGCTGGGCAGCACTTCTTCCTTGTAGGAACGGGGGAAGGCCTGCACGTATTTACGGGCCAGCTTTTTGCCGTTGGCTTCGCCATGGATAGACAACAAGGCCGCTTCCAGCTTGTCTTCCCAGCTGCGGGCCGCTTCGATGAGGTTCGCTTCTATCTCTTTCACGTTGATATCTTTGTCAGCGTCCTTGACCCGCACTAGGTAATGGGTGCGGCACAGGGCGGATTCGGAAAAATAAGTGGTAAATTCCACTTCCTCTGAAGAGCCCAGGGCCTGTGCCAGGATGCGCTGGGTGGCGATCCGCAGCTGGGTGTTGTAACGCTCTTTGGTCACATACACCATGCAGGAGTAGTAGCGGCCAAAGACATCCTTGCGGATAAAGAGCCGGGTACGGTCCCGCTCCTGCATCTGCAGCACGCCAAGGCCGACTTGCATCAGCTCTTCTTCCTTGGCCTGGATCAGCTCATCGCGCGGATAGGTTTCCAGGATGTTCATCAGCGCCTTGTAGGCGTGGCTGCCCTTGGCAAAACCGGAGTTCTCCAGCACCCGCTGCAATTTTTTGCGGATCATCGGAATTTGCATGGCCGAGTTGTTGTAGACGCTGGAGGCGTACAGGCCGATAAAGCGGTCTTCGCCCACTACATTGCCGTCGGCGTCAAAACGCTTGATACCGATGTAATCGATATAAGCGGGGCGATGCACCCGGGATTTGGAGTTGGTTTTGGTGAGCACCAGCAGGTGCGGGCTTAAGGCTTCTTCCCAGGCGCTTTCGCCAAGGGCCGAGAGGCTACGCTTGTGCACTTCTTTGGACGCGCGCATCAAACCGAGGCTCGAGTCGATTTGCGGGCGCAGCTCATAGTCGCCCTTGACCGGCTCGATGGCGTAATAGCGATAGCCCATCAGGGTAAAGTTGTGGTCGTTCACCCACTTTAAGAAGGCGTCCACCTCTGCCCTTTCTTCTTGTTCTACCGGCAGTTTGGTGTTTTCAATGCGGCCGATAACCTCGTCCATGCGCTCTTGCATGGGTTGCCAATCGGTCACCGCCAGGGTGACATCGGCCAGCACCACCCGCAGCTCGTCGGTGAGGTTGTCTATCACCTTCTGCTCGGTCTGGCGGTCCACCTCGATGAGGAACACCGTCTCGGCCTTGTCGCTTTTCTTTTGCTCTGACAAGCGGCGCAGCGCCGTCACCTGGCTGTGCTTGTCCCGGGCAAAGGCCAGAGGAATGTGCAGCATCAGGTGCGAGGTGATGGCATGGCGGCTAAGGGCCATGCGAATGGAGTCCACCAGGAACGGCATATCGTCGTGGACGATTTCGATGATGGTGTGGCTCGACTGCCAGCCGTCACGGCTCACTTCCGGGTTAAAGACGCGGATATAGCTCTCACCGGCCTTTTTCTTATTCAAGGCATTCCAGAGGCTTAAGGCGGCGCCATAGAGGTCGGCATCGTTACGACCGGAAAAGTCGTCCACCGACATGGTGCCATAGATCTTCTGGACAAAGCTGGTGATGAGCGGGGCGCGATCGGAAGGAACTTTGGAATCAATGAGTTTGCAAACGTTATCAAGCAGTACGGACGAATGACCGTCTATCAGTGCCATGTGACTCTCTTCCCTTAGGTACTGCAAAGCGGAAAATCCGCTTACCCCGTGATGTGAGTGGAATTGGGTTGCCTAGTATCAAGCGACCGCCAAGCGGTAATGCTTGAAAGCACGAACAATTCTATGCCTTTCCACAGCAGGTTGCGAGGGGCGCCCAGCAAAAATGCCGGTTGCCAAAGCACTGGTTAGACCTCAATTAAAGGCCAGTAAAAACAAGGGCTGGCGCGCCCTTGCCAGGGAAGGTTTACGCTCACGTCAAAGCGCCATTAACGGCGGTAATGGCAAAAAGGTCTCAAAGACTATGGCAGGGCGTAAAAACGGACAATGTCATTGTTTGGCCCGAGCTCCAGGGCAAAGCGCCCGTGGAGCCCGGCCAGGGTGACATGGGGGCGCAGGTGGCGAAACGGCACCGACAGCAATTGGCCGCCGTCGGCGCGCAGCAGAATACGGGTATCGGGCCGCTGGTAAGCGGCCTCCAGCGGCCCGTAATCCACATCCAGAGTCAGGGTAAACTGACGCATCCTCAGCCTTTAAGAGCCTTGCCCAGCAGCTCGCCAAGGTCGGCCGAGGTTTGCGGGGTTTGCAGGCCTTTGAGCAGCGCTTCCAGCCCTTGGCGACGTTTCGGGTCAAAACGGCGCCATTGCAGCAATGGCCCCACCATCCGGGCCGTGGCCTGGGGGTTGATGGCGTCAAGCTTTGGCAGCACCTCGCCCAGCCACTGATAGCCGGCCTCGGTATGGCACTCGGGGTTGGTGGCGATAAAGGTACCGATAAGGGCCCGGGTGCGGTTGGGGTTGTTCCAGTTAAAGGCGCTGTGCGCCATCACTTTACCCATGCGTTTAAGGGCGCCGCTGCGCTGGCCTTGTAGCATCAGCCACTTGTCCATCACCTGGGGGTTATCCTCAAAACGCTCGGCAAAATCGGCAAGCAGCACGTCGCTGTTGGCCAGATCCCCTGCCACCGCTGCGGCCAGGGCGCCTTGGCGCTCGGTCATGTTGCGGGCTTGCTGGTAGCGGTCAAACACCCCTTGCTCCAAGGGCTCGGCCAGCAAGGTCAGCAGGCTGTTGGTAAGGGCGCGGGCGCCTTTTTCTTTGACGTCTTTGACCATCTGGTAACGGTCGTGCAGCACCGCAAAGAGTCGCTCGCGCACTTGGCTGCGAAGGCGCTGGCGAGCCGCCACCAGGCCGTCCAGGTCGATTTGGTCAAACCAGCCTTGCATGGCGTTAACCGACGGCACCTTAAAGAGCTCGGCGTCCAGGAAGGCGTCGGTCAAAGGCCGGGTGGCAATGCCGTGCAAGGAGCGCAGCCACAGCTCCAGGGCTGGGTGCTCTTCCCCTTGCAGCCAGGCGGCGACCAGCCGCTGCAACAGCCGCTCGGCGGCGTCCACCCGCACAAAGCCGTCGCCGGCCTTTTCCATCAGCGCCGCCAGTTCGTCGTCAGACTGCTCAAACACCAGTTTGACCGGCGCCGAGAAGCCGCACAGGGGCGCGAGAATGGGCTTTTCGTCAAACTGGCCGAGGGCGAAGGTCTGCTCGGCCTCTTGCAGCTGCAATACGTCCTTGCCGTGGCCCAAGAGCTCGATGGCAAAAGGCAGCGGCAGCGGGCCTTTTTCAGCCTGATCGCTGGTGGGCGGAGTCAACTGGCTGAGCTTGATGCCGTAGTGGCCGTTTTCCCAAATCTCTTTGACGGTCAGCACCGGGGTGCCGGACTGGCGATACCAGCCTTTGAAGCGGGTGAGATCCACATCGTTGGCGTCGGCCATGGCGTCCACGAAATCGTCGCAGGTCACCGCCTGGCCGTCGTGGCGCTTGAAGTAGAGATCCATGCCGGCCCGAAAACCCGCTTTACCCAAGAGGCCATTTAGCATGCGGATAACTTCGGCGCCCTTGTTGTATACGGTCACGGTGTAGAAGTTGTTCATCTCCGCCACTTCTAAGGGGCGGATGGGGTGGCTCATGGGGCCCGCGTCTTCGGCAAACTGCAAGGTGCGGATCACCTGGGCTTCTTTTATACGGGTGGCGCTGGAGCCGGCCCAGTCGCTGCTGAACTGTTGGTCGCGAAATACCGTCAGGCCTTCTTTGAGGCTGAGCTGGAACCAGTCGCGGCAGGTCACTCTGTTACCGGTCCAGTTGTGGAAGTACTCGTGGGCGATGATGGCGGCGATGTTGTCAAAGTCCTGGTCGGTGGCGGTGTCGTCATCGGCCAGCACGTACTTGGCGTTGAAGATGTTAAGGCCCTTGTTCTCCATGGCGCCCATGTTGAAGAAATCCACCGCCACAATCATGAACCGGTCGAGGTCGTACTCGAGGCCGTAGGTGTCTTCGTCCCACTTCATGGAGAATTTCAGCGCCTCCATGGCGTGGCGGGCCTGCACTCGCCTGCCCTTGTCCACGAAGATCTGTAGCAGCACGTCACGGCCACTGGCGGTGGTAAAGCTGTCTTCCAGCAGGTCAAAATCCCCGGCCACCAGGGCAAAGAGATAACAAGGCTTGGGGTGCGGGTCGTGCCAGGTGGCAAAGTGGCGGCCACCTTCGAGCTCGCCGCTTTCAACCAGGTTGCCGTTGGACAAGAGCTGCGGATACTGCGCTTTATCGGCTATCACCTTGGTGGTGTAGACAGCGAGCACGTCCGGGCGGTCGAGAAAATAGGTGATGCGGCGAAAGCCTTCGGCCTCGCACTGGGTACAAAAAGCGCCGCCGGAGCGATACAGCCCCTCGAGAGCGGTATTGGCGGTGGGGTCAATCTGGGTGACGATTTTCAACGTGGCGCTGTCTTTTGCCACCTCAATCACCAGTTGGTCGTTTTCAAAACGGGGGGTAACGGCTTTGCCGTCCAGCTCTACTGACACCAGCTCCAGCTGCTCGCCGTCCAGGCGCAGCAAGGGGTCGGTGCCGTTCTTGGTCAAGGTACTGACGGCGGTGACCCGGGTTTGGGTATCGTGCAGCTCAAAGGTGAGGTCGAGAGCGCTGATGAGAAATGCGGGGGCTTTGTAATCCGCCAATCGTTTTACCGGCTTGTTGGCCATGCCTACTCCTTTGAAAGGAAAGCCCGGCAATGCCGGGCTTGGAACAGGTTACTGCGCAGGTCCCGCGGCAGGGGGACTGAGCCTGAGGATCTTGACACCCAGGTAGGCGTATATCACCGCCAGTACCGGATTGATGAGATTGAACAGAGCATAAAAGATATAGTCCGCCGGGGAAACATGCAGAACCGAATGCATGTACGCCCCGCAGGTATTCCAGGGTACCAGAGGCGAGGTAATGGTGCCGCCATCTTCGAGGGAGCGAGACAAGTTAACCGGCGCCAGGCCGCGCCGCTCGTACTCTTCTTTGAACATTCGGCCCGGCATGACGATAGCCATATATTGGTCGGCGGTAAGAATGTTGGAGCCAATACAGGTGGCAATGGTGGCCGCAATGAGGCTACCGGCGCTTTTGGCCGCCCCCAGTAGGCCGCGAATAAGGCGGGTCAGCAGCCCGGTGCGCTCCATCACCGCGCCAAAGCTCATGGCGCACATGATAAGCCAGACGGTATTGAGCATGGAGCTCATGCCGCCGCCGGAAAGGAGCTTGTCCAAGGTGGGGTTGCCGGTCTCGATGCTAATGCCGTTAAAAAGGGTGGTCCACATCAGCTTAAGGCCGGCCACCAGCCCCTCGCCCCCTAGGCGATGCACCAACTCGCTCTGGAATAACAGCGCCCACACGCCTCCCAGCAGCGCGCCGATAAACACCGCCGGGAAGGCGGGCATCTTGCGCATGGCCATCACCAGCAAGGCCACCAGCGGCACCAGGTGCCAGACGGAGATATCAAAGTTCTGGGTCAAACCGGTAAGGATGGCGTCGATGCGGGCGCTGGAGGCGTCGCCCTGGCTGCCAAGGCCCAGCAGCAGGAAGATAATGAGCGCCAGCACAAAGGACGGCACCGTGGTCCACATCATGTGGCGAATGTGGGAGAACAAATCTGAGCCCGCCACCGCTGGTGCCAGGTTGGTGGTTTCAGACAGCGGCGAGATTTTATCGCCAAAGTAGGCGCCGGAGACCACGGCGCCGGCGGTGGCGGCCGGTGACAGGCCAAGGCCCCCTGCTACCCCCATCAGCGCCACGCCAATAGTGGCGGCGGTGGTCCAGCTCGAGCCGATGGCCAGGGACACCACGGCGCAGATAAGGCAGGTGGCGGCATAGAAAATCGACGGGTTGAGGATCTTAAGGCCGAAGTAAATCAGGCTCGGTACGGTGCCGGCCAGCAGCCAGGTGCCGATAAGGGCGCCCACGGCCAGCAAAATCAGCACGGCGCCCAGGGAAATACTGATGCCCTTAATGATGCCCTTTTCAATGTCGTGCCACTGGTGGCCGTTTTTAAGAGCAATGATGGCGGCCACCATGGCAGAGAGTAGCAGCGCTATCTGGTTGGGGCCGTAGGAGGAGTCGTCGTGGAACAGCGTCACCGACGCTGCCAGCAAGGCAATAAGGACCACCACCGGGATGATGGCGTCCAGCAAGGAAGGCGCTTTTATTTCGGCTTTCATCGGGCTCTCTTTATAAAAGGCGGCCGGGGCCGCCCTGACTACAGGTTGATGATCCCAACAAGTTGCAGGAACACCAGCAAGATGGCGACAGGCGCCAGGAATTTGATGACCGGATACCAGCTTTTGAACACCACCGGGGCGTCAATCATGTCGGCTATCAAGGATTTATTGGCCACCCAACCGGTAAAGATGGCAATGGCCAGGCCGCCGATGGGCAGCAGGATATTGGCGGTCAGGTAATCAAGCACCGAGAAGAAATCGGTGCCGGCAAACTGGGCGATGGGCAGCTCTGCCACCGAGGCAATGGTGCCAAGAGACAGCAACCAAATCCCCAAACCGGCAGTGATGGCGGCGCCCCAGCGGCTAAAGCCGCGTTTTTCCACCAGCCAGGCCACCGACGATTCAATCAGCGCCAGCGCCGAGGTAAAGGCGGCAAACACCAGCATGATGAAAAACAACACCCCCACCAAGCGCCCGCCCGGCATCTGGCCAAAGGCAATGGGCAGGGTCTGAAAGATAAGCCCCGGCCCGGCGCCCGGCGCCAGGTGGTGGGCAAAGACGATGGGGTAAATGGCCATGCCGGCGATAAGCGCCACCAGGGTGTCGAAAAAGGCTATCCACAGCGAGCTTTTGGCGATGGATACCCCCTCTGGCAGGTAGGCGCCGTACATGATCATGATCCCCGAGGCCAGGCTCAAGGTGAAAAAGGAATGGCCCAGGGCCACCACCACCCCGTTGATGGTGAGCTTGGAAAAATCCGGGTCAAACATGAAGTGCAGGGCCGCCGCAAAATCCCCTTCGCTGGCGGCGTAACCGGCCAGCACCAGCAGCAGCAAAAACAAAATGGGCATCAGGGTCGATACCGCCCGCTCCAGGCCGGCCTTAACGCCTTTGCCTATCACCAGCACCGTGCCAAGAATAACCAGGCTAGTCCAGCCCAGCAGCGCCCAGCCGTTGGAGGTCAGCCCTTTGAACAGCGCTTGTACCGCCGCTGGGTCGCCATTGCCAAAGTCCCCTGCCCCGGCTTTAAAGATATAAGCCAGGCCCCAGCCGGTAATGACCACATAAAAAGACAGGATAAGGTAGCCGCTTATCACCCCCATCCAGCCCACAAAGCCCCAAAAGGCCGGCTTACCCGAGGCTTTGGCCACTTCGGTGGTGGATTTACCGGGGGTGCGGCGCCCGTATTTACCGATGGCCACTTCCGCCATCATCACCGGTATGCCAATGAGCAGGATACAAATGAGGTACACCAGCACGAAGGCGCCGCCGCCGTTCTCACCTGTGATGTAGGGAAACTTCCAGATATTGCCAAGGCCTACGGCGGCGCCGGTGGCGGCGAGGATATAGGCGAAGCGGTTCGACCAGCGGGTGGCCCCGCCTTTCTTGCTGTTAGCTTGCTGCATTGGCCGTCCTTGTTGTTATTGTTCGATAAAACCCTAACAGAGCAGCCAGAAAAAAAAAGGCCCCAAAATCGGGGCCTTATCTCATTTTTTAGCTAAGTCATCGACTTTGACGTAGTCGAGAGTGATGCGGGCGGCTTCGGCCAGATCCACATCGGGAAGCTCGAAGTCCTTGGGCACGTCGTCCAGGGTCTTGTAAGTCGGCTTGCCTTCGAATGTGGCCCAGGAGTTGATGCGCTCCAGGCGTTTGGCTTCGTCGTCCTTACGTTCTTTTTCCCGGTCGGCTTTATTCAAAGACACCGTTTTGTCCGCTTTGTGGGCGTTATATTCCTTAAGATCATCAAGGATATAAGCGTAGCGGGGGTCTTTGGCCATGCGCGCGTCATGCAGTTTTTGCAGCTCGGCGGTGTGGCTGACCATGTCCAGCGGCTGGTAATCGGCCGGGGGGATCTGATCCCAGGGCAGCGAGTTGTCGTTGGTGCTCTCGCCTACTTTATCCGGGTCGATTTCTGGGGGCAGCAGTACATCCGGCTCCACCCCTTTGTGCTGGGTGCTGCCGCCATTGATGCGGTAGAACTTGGCAATGGTGTACTGGATAAAGCCCATTTTGTTGTCGAACATGTCGTACAGGCGGCCAAGACCGCGGTGCTGCTGCACTGTGCCTTTACCGTAGGAGTTCTGGCCAATGATAAGGGCGCGGCCATAGTCTTGCAGGGCAGCCGAGAAAATCTCCGACGCAGAAGCGCTGTAGCGGTCAATCAGCACCGTCAGCGGGCCGCTGTAGGCCACTTCGCCGTCGGAATCGCCTTCCACATCCACCCGGCCATTGGCGCTACGCACCTGCACTACCGGGCCCTCGTCGATAAAGAGGCCAGTCAGGGCCGAGGCTTCGGTCAGCGCGCCGCCGCCGTTACCGCGAAGGTCCATGATGATGGCGCCAACCTTGTCTTTCTTCAGTTTGGCGATTTCTTTTTTCACGTCGGCAGACAGGCCCACATAGAAGCTCGGCACGTTAATCACGCCCACCTTCTGGCCTTTGTATTCGCCGTAGGGAATGGTGTAAACCTCGCCCTTGGCGGCGCGGTCTTCCAGGCGCACCTTGTCACGCTCAATGACAACGGTCTTGGGCTTGGCCGAGACCGAGCCACCGGGCAGCACTTCCAGGCGCACCTTGGAGCCTTTTTTGCCCTTGATAAGCTCGACCACGTCGTCAAGGCGCATGCCAACCACGTCGGTCATCTCGCCCTTGGTGCCCTGCCCTACGGCAATGATTTTGTCCTCGGGCTTGAGCTGGCCGGATTTATCGGCCGGGCCACCTTTAACCAAAGAGGCAATCACGGTGTAGTCGTCGATGGACTGCAATACCGCGCCAATGCCTTCCAGTTGCAGGTTCATCTCCACGTCAAAACGCTCGGCGCTACGGGGAGACATATAGCTGGTGTGGGGCTCTACCTGGTTGGCAAAGGCGTTCATGGCCAACTGGTAGACATCCTCGCTCTGGGACTGGCTAAGACGCTTGATGGCGTTGTTGTAACGCTTGGTCAAGGTGTCTTTGATTTCGTCCCATTTCTTGCCGGTCAGGCTGAGGTTGAGCTCGTCGTATTTGACGCGCTCGCGCCAAATCTCGTTAAGCTCGGCCTCGTCCTTGGGCCAGGGGGCTTCGGTACGGTCGTAGACATATTTGTCTTCGGTATCAAAGCTCATGGGTTTATCCAGCAGCGACAAGGCATAGGCAAAGCGTTCAAAGCGGCGCTTCATGCCAAGGTCGTAGATGGCGTAGGCCCAGCTGTTGTCGCCGTCGATAAGGTCGTTATCGATTTGGGTGGCGTAGAGCTTTTTAAAACCGTCGATGTCGCTTTGCAAAAAGATGCTGCGGTTGTAGTCGAGATCTTTTAAGTAGCGGTCAAGGATCTCGCCGGACAGTTTGTCGTCCAGCGAGAAATGCTTGTAGTGGGAGCGGCGCAGCAAAGTGGTGATCCGCTTGGTCTCTGTCGCGTGCTGTGCTTCTGGTGCCAACTTGGGCAGCGCATCTTCACCGAGGGTGGGTGCCACCGCATAGCTGAACGTGGACACCATGGCCGCGGTTAACGCGGCCAGTCGAATCACCTTTACCATCCGTTACTCTCCCTTGGCGGCGATCAAATGCTCGCCCTTTACATGCATTACCATGCCGGTAACCAGCTGAACCTGCACAGAATCCTTATCAACGGCTACCACGGTGCCCGGCAGAGGGCGCTGGCCCCCAACCACCCGCACATCGTCACCCACTTTCAGGGCGTTGATGTCCAGGCGCGGTGCCTGGCGGGGTTTGGGCTTGGCGCTAGGAGCCGGTTTACGCGGCGCCTTTTTATCATTGGGTTTGCGCTGGGGCTTTTTGTCCGGGTCGACACCGGCCTTACGCATGGACTCATGCAGGCTGGTTTGGGCGTGCTCGGCTTCGCTGTCGGTAACGGCGATGCTGTCGGCGCCGTCCAGATCAACCCGCGCGACACCGGCTTTAACGCTACGCAGGTAACGCCAGGCGTTGGTGTAGTGGCGCAGCGCCATGCGCAGTTGGGTCTTGGAGACCCGCTCGTCGCTATCCAGGCGCTCGGCCAAGTCTTGAAAAATACCGATTTTCAGCGGTTTGGCTTCGCCCTTGAGGGTAAAGCATTGCGGGAACGTCTCAGCCAGAAAGGCAAGTACTGCCTTGGTATCGGGGAGTTTTGACGAACTTTCAGTTTGTTCCATGAGTATTCCTTTGCCAGACACGCAGGGCCTTAAAACCTGCGCAGCGGCTTATTCTAAAAGGTCAGGCAGCTTATTTACCAGTGTTGCTGAGGGCATCGCCCAGCGCCTTGACGAATGCATTAAGCCCGGCTTCGTCATCGGCATCAAAGCGACTGAATGAAGGGGAATCTATATCCAGCACACCGATAATGGCGCCGTTGACCACCAGGGGCACGACTATCTCGGCGTTGGAGGCGCCATCACAGGCGATATGACCGGGGAAGGCGTGAACATCGTCCACTCGCTGGGTGGCCTTTTGGGCAACGGCTGTTCCGCACACCCCTTTGCCAACCTCGATACGCACACAGGCAGCCTTACCCTGGAACGGCCCCAGCACCAGGGTGTCGCCCTGAAGCAGGTAGAAGCCGACCCAGTTGAGGTCATCAAGGTGTTCATTCAGCAAGGCGCTGATGTTGGCCAGGTTAGCGATAAGATCCGGTTCACCGTCGATAAGACCCAATGCCATCTGGGTTATTTCGGTATAAAAAGCGGCTTTATTGCTCATAGATTTTTGGTTTTGCCCTTAGGGCCTTAAATTCGAACTGTCGGTATAACGTAGGAAGCTTGGCCCTGTCCAGTTAAGGATGCGCCAGACAGGGCCTAAGGCGCTATTTTAGAGCCGGGCGGTCAGTCTTTAATCGCAAATCGGGCTGACACGCTGGCGCTTACATCAATGGTGCCTGGGGTTTGCATAGGGCCACTGTCCATGGCGGCAGCGCGCATGTACACCACCGGCGCCCGGCCGCCGCCCTGCTCGTCCACACTCACCATTTTACCCAGGCTGGTGCCACCGGCATTGGCCAGCAGCGCGGCTTTACTCTTGGCATCCATCACCGCTTGGGCCAGCAATTCACGATAGAGCTTGTCTTGCCCCGAATAAGCCAGCTGTACCTGGCCGATACCGTCGCTGTGGGCGTCTACCGCCACTTTCAGCGCCTTGGGGTAAAGGTCAAAGTCGTGCACCGTTACCCGGTAGCTTTGCTGAGCGCGAAGGCCGGCGGCTTTGCCGTCTACATAGCGCGGCGATACGTCAAAGCGGGTGCCCTGGATGTCTTTGTCGGCCACGCCGAGCTTTTTAATGGCCGCCAAAAACGGTTTGGCTTTGGCTTCGATGTCTTTTAGCAGCACATCAGACTGCTCCCCTTCGCTGCTAAAGGACACGGTGAAGCTAACTTCATCCGGCGCCACGGCGCGGCTTGCTTCGCCCTGCACCGCTACGTAACGGTCCATGGCCATGGTCAGTGGGCTGGCTACCGCCAGCACCATGGCCAACGCTGCTACTTTCATGGGCTCTCCTTTTTCGGTTTGGTTGCTGCCGGTTTGCCTTTAAGGGCCGCCAGCAGCGCATCCTTTTCGGTAGCAAGGAACAACCCCAGTTGCTCCCGGTGCTCTTCACTTAAGGTCACGGGGCCTTTTTCCAGCAGGTCGGCCAACAGATCGGCGCTGTCGAGCAGCTTGTCATAGGCATCTGCTTCCTGTTTGCTGGTAAAGGTCATCTTCTCTATCCCCTTGCGTACTACGACGTATTGAATAACGACGGCCATAACGACTCCTGATTTACTGTATGAATGAACAGTAAATCATTTCCTCGGTCAGGTCACGCCGAAATTCAGAGGACAGGGGCAGTATTGCAAAGCTTTATGAGAGGCTGATGAACGCCCCGCTTTACGCCGGGTTAAAAGCACTCCTCGGGCACCCTCACCCAGCCCTCCATGATGATGCGGGCGCTGCGGCTCATGGACACTTCTTGCACCTGCCAGTTGCCGCTGGCGTCCTGCCCTGCCTTGGCGCCTACCAGCAAGGTGCCAGAGGGGTGGCCAAAGCGAAGGCTGTTAGAAGAGCCGCCGGCCGCTTCGCTCACCAAGGTGCCGGGAATGGCCGCCGCGGTAGCGATGGCGACAGCCGCAGTGCCCATCATGGCGTGGTGCAACTGGCCCATGGACATGGCCCTGACACAAAGGGCAATGCTGTCGCCAGCCACGGTTTTACCGCTCGACGCGTTATAGCTAGTGGGAGGCGCCACAAAGGCAACTTTCGGGGTGTGCTGGCGGGTGGCCGCTTCTTGTGGGGTTTTGATAAGCCCCATCTTGAGGGCCCCGGCGGTGCGCAGCGCTTCTAAGCGCGCCAAAGCGGCTTTATCGCCATTGATATCACCTTGCAGCTCGGTGCCCCGGTAACCAATGTCACGGGCGCGCACAAAGATGGTGGGAATGCCGGCGTTAATCAGGGTGGCCTCAAGGCTGCCAAGGCCGGGGACGTCCAGTTGGTCGACAAGGTTTGCAGTGGGGAACAGCGCCCCTTCATCGTCAGCCGGGTCAACAAAGGTCAGCGGCAGCTCTGCGGCCGCAAAGGTGACACCGTCTAGCTCAAAATCGCCGGTCTCCTGGACCTGGCCCTCACTGATGGGCACCCGGGCGATGATGGTTTTGCCGATGTTTTGCTGCCAGATATGAATGTCAACGTGGCCGTTTTGGGGCAGCAAGGCGCTGTCAACCAGGCCGCTGTGAATGGCAAAGGCGCCCACCGCTGCCGAGAGGTTACCGCAGTTACCGCTCCAGTCCACAAAGGGCTTATCGATGGCGACTTGGCCAAAGAGGTAATCCACATGGTGGCCCGGCCTTTGGCTTTTACTGAGGATAACCGCCTTGGAGGTGCTGGAGCTGGCGTTACCCAGGCCATCAATCTGTTTGCCGTAAGGGTCTGGGCTACCGAGCACCCTAAGCAGCAGCTTGTCTCGGGCTGGGCCCGGCTCACGGGCGGCAGGGGGCAAGTCGTTTAAGCGAAAAAACACCCCCTTGGAGGTGCCGCCGCGCATGTAGGTAGCCAGAATTTTGATTTGCGGTTTACTCATTACATCACTCCACACCGGCTGCCCGGCAAAAAGAGCCCCATAAAAAAGGAAAGCCGCCTTCCCTGGCGGCTTAAGGGGATGATCAGTTATTGGCGTCCAAAAAATCCTGGGCAAAGCGCTGCAGCACCCCGCCCGCCTGGTAGATAGACACCTCTTCGAGGGTGTCGAGGCGGCAGGTGACCGGCGCTTCAAGGCGCTCACCGTTGTGGCGGTGCAGCACCAGCGTCAGCTCGGCGCCGGGGGCAGGAGTGCCTTTAACATCAAACGTCTCGGTGCCATCAATGCCCAGGGTATGGCGGTCGGTGCCGTCTTTAAATTGCAGCGGTAATACCCCCATGCCAATCAAGTTGGTGCGGTGAATGCGCTCAAAGCCTTCGGCCACGATGGCCTCAACCCCAGCCAGCCGCACCCCTTTTGCCGCCCAGTCGCGGCTTGAACCTTGGCCGTAATCGGCGCCGGCGATAATGCAAAGGGGTTGGCGCCGGGCCATGTAGGCCTCGATGGCCTCCCACATCCTCATTACCTTGCCTTCAGGCTCCAGGCGCGCCAGGGAGCCTTGTTTTACGGCGCCGTCCACCACCGCCATCTCGTTGATAAGCTTGGGGTTGGCAAAGGTGGCACGCTGGGCGGTGAGGTGATCGCCTCGGTGAGTGGCGTAGGAGTTGAAGTCCTCTTCGGCCAAGCCCATTTTGGCTAGGTACTCGCCGGCGGCGCTGCTGGCCAGGATAGCGTTAGAGGGCGACAGGTGGTCGGTGGTGATGTTATCCCCCAGCACCGCCAGCGGCCGCATGCCCTTGAGGCTGCGCTCACCGGCCAGGGCGCCTTCCCAGTATGGCGGGCGGCGAATATAGGTGCTTTGTGGCCGCCAGTCATACAGTGGCTTGACACTTTGGCCGTAGTCCACCTTCAGGTTAAACATGGGGTCGTACACGGCTTTGAACTGCTCTGGCTTTACACTTTGCTTGATGATGGCGTCTATTTCGCCGTCATCGGGCCAGATGTCCTTGAGGGTAATACTGCGGCCTTCGGCGTCCACCCCCAGGGCGTCTTTTTCGATATCAAAGCGGATGGTGCCGGCAATGGCGTAGGCCACCACCAGCGGCGGCGAGGCCAAAAAGGCCTGCTTGGCATAGGGATGAATGCGGCCGTCAAAGTTTCGGTTACCGGAGAGCACCGCCGTGGCATAGAGGTCGCGCTCGACGATCTCCTGCTGGATAACCGGGTCCAAGGCGCCGCTCATGCCGTTACAGGTGGTGCAGGCAAAGCCCACCACCCCAAAACCGAGCTGCTCGAGGTACCCCAGTAGCCCTGCTTCTTTCAGATACAGCTCTACCGCTTTGGAGCCCGGTGCCAGGGAGGTTTTGACCCAAGGCTGGCGCACCAGGCCCTTTTGCACCGCGTTGCGGGCCAAGAGGCCGGCGGCGATGACGTTGCGGGGGTTAGAGGTGTTGGTGCAGCTGGTGATGGCGGCGATGATAACGGCGCCATCTGGCATCAGCCCCGGCTCTTGCTGCCAGGCGCCGGCAATGCCCCGTTTGCCAAGCTCGCTCACCGGCACCCTTTTATGGGGATTGGAGGGCCCGGCGATGTTGCGCACCACCGAGCTTAAATCAAAGCGCAGGGTGCGCTCATACTCGGCGCTCTGAAGGCCATCGGCCCAGAGCCCGGCGGTTTTGGCGTATTGCTCTACCAGTTGCACCTGGGCCTCTTCGCGGCCGGTCAGGCGCAGGTAATCAAGGGTCTGCTCGTCAATATGGAACATGGCGGCGGTGGCGCCGTATTCTGGGGTCATGTTGGCGATGGTGGCCCTGTCGCCCAAGGTGAGGCTGCGAGCGCCCTCGCCGAAGAATTCAAGATAGGCACCCACCACCTTTTCGCTACGCAAAAACTCGGTGATGGCCAGCACGATGTCGGTAGCGGTAATGCCGGGCGCCGCCTTACCGGTCAGCTCAACGCCGACGATATCGGGCAGGCGCAGCCAGGAGGCGCGGCCCAGCATCACGCTTTCGGCTTCAAGGCCCCCTACCCCCACGGCTATTACCCCCAGGGCGTCAACATGGGGAGTGTGGCTGTCGGTGCCCACCAAGGTATCGGGGAAGGCAACGCCGTCTTTTACTTGCACCACCGGCGACATCTTCTCGAGGTTGATTTGGTGCATGATGCCGTTGCCAGGAGGAATAACCTCGACGTTTTCAAAGGCGAGCTTGGTCCAGTTGATAAAGTGGAAACGGTCTTCATTGCGCCTGTCTTCGATGGCGCGGTTCTTATCAAAAGCGTCTTTGTCAAAACCGGCGTGCTCGACCGCAAGGGAGTGGTCAACAATCAGCTGGGTAGGCACCACCGGGTTGACCTTGGCCGGGTCGCCGCCGCGCTCGGCAATGGCGTCGCGAAGGCCAGCAAGGTCTACCAGGGCGGTCTGGCCGAGAATGTCGTGGCACACCACCCGGGCCGGGAACCAGGGGAAATCCAGCTCCCGTTTGCCGTGGATGATTTGCCCCAGGTAATCGTTAAGGCGCGCCGGTTCTGCTCGGCGCACTAGGTTTTCGGCCAGCACCCGGGCGGTATAGGAAAGGCGCGCATAGGCCCCCGGCACCAGGGCGTCGACGGCGGCGCGGGTATCAAAATAGTCAAGCGAGGTGCCCGGCAGGGCTTTTCGAAATTGGCTGTTCATGCCTTGAACTCGTGTTGTCACTAACGGCAAAGGGCCCCGAAGGGCCACTTTTCTTTATCAGGAGCGGTTTTCCAGGGCAACAAATTCCCTGACATCAGGCCCGGTGTATTCGGCCGAAGGCCGGATAATGCGGTTGTTGGCCCGCTGCTCCATTACATGGGCGGTCCAGCCCGATACCCTTGAGCAAACAAAAATCGGGGTAAAAAGCTTGGTGGGAATGCCCATGTAGTGATAGGCGCTGGCGTGGAAGAAATCGGCGTTGGGGAACAGCTGCTTTTTCTCCCACATAAACTGCTCGGTGGCCTCGGAAACCCGGTACAGACGGTCGTCCCCAAAGTCCCGGGCCAAGGCCTTGGACCAATACTTGATAACGGCGTTGCGCGGGTCCTTGGTGCGGTAGATGGCATGGCCAAAGCCCATGATCTTCTCTTTTTGCTCCAGCATGGCGTTTAGGCGCGACACCGCTTCTTCTTCGCTGGCCCAATGCTCAATCATGGCCATGGCCATCTCGTTGGCACCGCCGTGCAGCGGGCCACGGAGCGAGCCGATGGCGGCGGTCACGCAAGAGTGCATGTCAGAAAGGGTGGAGGCGCAGACCCTGGCGGTAAAGGTGGAGGCGTTGAACTCATGCTCGGCGTAGAGGATGAGCGACACGTTCATCACTTTTTCGAAAAGCGCGCTCGGCGCTTTGCCGTGCAGCAGCGCCAGGAAGTGGCCGCCGATGCTGTCGCAGTCCGAGTCGGTGTCAATGCGCACTCCGTCATGACTAAATCGGTACCAGTAGTTGATGATGCCGGGAAAAGTCGCCAGCAGGCGGTCGGATACGTCCATCTGCACGCTAAAGTCCCCTTCTTGCTCCAGGTTACCCAGGGCCGAGCAACCGGTGCGCAGCACGTCCATGGGGTGAGCGTCGGCAGGGATTTTCTCCAACATCTCGCAAAGGGTGGCTGGCAGCTTGCGCATGCCCTTGAGCTTGGTCTTGTAGGCGCCAAGCTCGGCTTCATTGGGCAGCTCACCGCGCAGCAGCAGATATGCCACTTCTTCAAAGCAGGCTTTGTCGGCCAGGGTTTCAATGTCGTAGCCGCGATAATGCAGGCCGTTACCGGCGGTGCCGACGGTACAGATGCTGGTTTGTCCGGCGACCTGGCCGCGAAGGCCAGCTCCCCCCAATGCTTTATCAACCATGCTGCATTCCTCTTTTTATTTATCTTTGGCAAATAGGGCGTCGAGCTTTTGCTCGTACTGGTGGTAATTGAGGTAGTCGTACAATTTGCTGCGGGTTTGCATGGTGTCTACCACGGCGTTTTGGTGGCCGTCGCGAAGGATGGCTTCAAAGACCTTGACCGCGGCGGCATTGGCGGCGCGAAACGCCGACAGCGGATAAAGCACCATGTCAACGCCGTGCTCGGCCAACTGGGCCTTGTGGTAAAGCTCTGTTTGGCCGAACTCGGTCATGTTGGCTAGCACCGGCACGCCGCAGGCAGCTTTGATGCGGTCGTAATGGTTAAGGTCGGTCATGGCTTCGGCAAAGATCATGTCGGCGCCGGCTTCGGCGTAGGCAGCGGCGCGCTCGACGGCGGCGTCCAGGCCTTCTACAGCCAGCGCGTCGGTGCGGGCCATGATTACGAAGTTGCTGTCCTGGCGGGCATCAACGGCGGCTTTGATGCGGTCTTGCATTTCGCTGGTGGAGACCACTTCCTTGTTGGGTCTGTGGCCACAGCGCTTTTGCGAAACCTGATCTTCCATATGCACGGCGGCCACCCCGGCCCGCTCCATGGTCTTGATGGTGCGGCCAATGTTAAAGGCGCCGCCCCAGCCCACATCGATATCCACCAACAGCGGCAGATCCACGGCGCCGGTAATGCGCTCGGCATCGAGAGCCACATCGTTAAGGGTGGTAATGGCCAAGTCAGGCAGGCCAAAGCTGGCGTTGGCCACGCCGCCGCCAGACAGGTAAAGGGCTTTAAAACCAGCCGCTTTGGCCATCAGCGCCATATAGGCATTGATGGTACCGGCAATTTGCAGGGGGTGTTCGCTGGCAACCAGCTCGCGGAATTTGCGTCCCTGAGACATGACAAACCTCACATGGGGAAAACTCCTCTCAGACTAATCCTTGCTTTACGTTAACGTCAACCTCAAGCTGAAAGACCTTGATCTGCTTGAGGCTGCCTGGCTGAGCAGATAGCATGGGCGGATCGCCGTTAACGGATCGGCCCGCCATGTCCGAACCCCAGATAGTCTGCCCCCACTGCTTGCTGCATATGAGCGGCTGCGCCTTGGATACCGGCCATAACGCCTGGTGCCCGCGCTGCGGCGGCGCCATTGCCGAAGGCCGGCGCATGAAAACCCGCACCATGGTGGCCCTGGCGATGACCCTCTCCCTCGGCACCCTGTGTTTGCTGTTCATGCCCCTGGTGAGCTTTAGCGTCTTTGGCATCAGTACCGATGCCACCTTGCTAAGCGGCATTATCAACCTCGCCCAAGAAGGCCAGTGGATCCCGTCTTTTCTGGTGTTCCTGACCGCGCTGGCGGTACCTATCTTGATGTCTTGCCTGCTGCTCTTTGTGCTATTTGCCCCCGACAGCCATATGCGCCGCCAAAGCATGGTGGCCCTTGGGTATCTCAAGGAATGGTGCATGCTCGACATCCTGCTGGTGGGGCTTTGCGTGTCCATGGTCAAACTGGGAGACATTGGCGATCTGCACCTCAAAGCCGGCATGTGGAGCCTGGTGCTGGGGCAGCTGGCCATGGCGGCATTGCTGCAAGGTATTCGCCCGGCCGAGCTTTGGCAGCGCATTGCCGAGCAGCCCCTTAAAAATGTCGATGGGCTACGAAGCTGTGTGCGCTGTTATGCCCTCAATGTGGCCTCCGCCGAGTATTGCTGGCGCTGCCAGCGCCATTTGGAAAGCCGCCCTACCCAGGGCCGGCGCCTTTGCTGGATGCTGCTTATCGCCTCTTGCGTGCTACTGGTGCCGGCCAACTTTTTGCCCATCAGCTACACCACTTCTTTTGGCTCCACCGGCGCCGATACCATTCTTTCCGGGGTGCTTACCTTAAGTAACGCTGGCAGCCCCGGTATTGCGGTGCTGGTGTTTGTGGCTTCCATCGTGGTGCCCATCGGTAAGATTTTGCTGCTTGGCATCATTCTTTACCGTTCCAAGGGCCATGAGTTTTCGCCGCGCCGCGCCCAAAAGCTTTACAAACTGGTGCACTTTGTCGGCCGCTGGTCGATGTTGGATATTTTTGTGATCACCATTATGGTTACCCTTGTTGATCAAGGGGTTTTGTCTCAATTCGAGGTGGGCCCCGCCGCCACACCTTTTGCCATGGTGGTGGTGCTGACCATGCTGGTCACCATGCGTTTCGATACCCGTTGGTTATGGATACAAGATGAAAAAAACCGCCGTCAACGTGATGGATAAACCCGAGATCCGCAAGGTGCGGCGTGTGTCTTTGGTGTGGGTGGTGCCGCTGCTGGCCATTGCCCTGGCCAGCTATTTGATTTATCAGCAGTTTGTGGAACGCGGCCTGCTGCTCACCCTCACTTTCCCCGAGGCCAAGGGCCTGGTGCCCGGCAAAACCGAGCTGCGCTACCAGGGCTTTAAGGTAGGAGTGGTTAGCCGCCTCAGTTTTAACGCCAAAACCGGGGAATTTACTGCCCACATCAACGCCATGCGCGATGTGGAGCCGCTTTTAAAGGAAAACACCCAGTTCTGGCTGGTTAAACCCACGGCCAGCCTGTTGGGGGTATCGGGCCTTGATACCCTGCTCTCCGGTAACTACATCGCCATGCTGCCCGGTGACGGCAAGCCCCAGCGGGATTTTGTTGCCCGCCATACCCCGCCGCCCGAACCGGTGCCAGAAGGGGTGTTCATGGTGGAGCTTGCGCTGCGTAACTTAGGCTCGCTGACCGACGGCTCCCCTGTCTATTACCGGCGCGTGCCCATCGGCGAGGTGCACAGCTACCGCCTGGACAAAGAAGCCGGCGCCGTGGTGTTGCAGCTCACCTTTGATGAAAACTATGCCGACTTGGTGAAAAGGGACAGCCGCTTTAAAGATGTGTCCGGCCTTAAAATTCAGGCCGGCCTTAACGGCGTGAAAGTCGACAGCCAGGGCCTGGTGTCCATGCTAAGCGGCGGGCTGCAAATGGACTCCCCGGACGACTCCCCGGCCGCCAAATACGGCCAGCGCTTTGTGCTGGACCAGGAGCGGCGCTTTAACCACCAGGTGCACCTTAACTTTGACCAGCAGGTGTTCCTGCCCAAAGGCACTCCCATCATTGCCCATCAGCAAGTGGTGGGTGAAGTGATGGACAGCAACGACTCCGGGGTGTTGCTGGGCTTTAACGAGCAGCCGGTCAATCCCTTCTACGCCTGGGTAGCCCAGCGTAGCCTCAAAGATTTACAGGTCGCCACCCTGTTACATCCCCAGTACATTCGCTTGCTGCAAGGGGTGGATGGCCGCCATATCCTCCACAACGAGCCACCGCTGCCCAACAAGAGCGACAGCGAGCTTTTGGTTAAGATCAGCAGCGACCACAAGCTGGCCGATGGTACGCCCATTCAGTACAAAGGCTTTACAGTAGGTGAAGTGATTTACTCGCACCTTGAGGGTGACAAGGTCATTGCCGAAACCAGCATTCAGCAGGCTTACCGGCAGCTGGTTCGCCGCGACAGCCGCTTTGAATCTGCCGATCCGTTGCAAGTGGACGCCAGTTTTCAAAAGTTCAAGCTGAAAACCGCCCCTCTCGAAACCTGGTGGGAAGGGGCCGTTAACATCCTGCCCGGCAAGGGCGAAGACGCCCCCTATGACAGCCTTTTCGTGTTGGATAAGCAAAGCGCGGTACCGATGCAGCATTTGACGCTGCATGTCTCGCCGCCCCACTCCCTGCCCACCGGTACCCCGGTGCGCCGCAACGGCTTTACCATAGGGGAAGTGCAAAGCAGCACCCTGGAAAAAGGCGGCAAGGAAGCGCAGATCAAGGTGGCCATTCGTAAGGACATCACCCTTGGCGCCAAAAGCCGCTTTTATTGGCAGCCTCCTATCGCCATGAAGGCCGATCTTAAAGGGATCCGGGTCAGCATTCCTGACCTTGCCTCGGCCGTTGCTGGCAGCATTGAGCTGGTGGATGCTAAAGACCCGGGCAGCAAGGAAGAGCGCACCCGCATCTTTACCAATAAAGACAGCGCCCTGGCCGTTGGCCCCGAGATAACCCTGTTGGTACCGGCTCTTACCGAGATAACCCCGGATGCGCCGGTCAAATACCTCGGTTACCCGGTGGGCAAAGTGGTCAACCTCGATGACAACGACCAAGGCCGGGTGTTGACCATCCGCTTTGACAGCAATCTTGCCGAACGCTTTGCCCGCCACGGCAGCCAGTTCAGCCTGGTGCGCCCGCAGCTGTCCCTTGGCGGGGTTGACCATCTTGACGCCCTGCTCGGCCCTTATATCGCCGTGATGCCGGCTAAGGATAAGAGTGCCCAGCAAGAGACCGCCTTTACCCTCTCCCCCACCCTTTATCCCCATAAAGAAGTGGTGGTGGCTGCCACCAGCGCCGCCGGGCTCAGTGCCGGGGCGCCGGTGTGGTACCGGGATCTGCCGGTAGGCCAGATCTTGAGCCTTAAACTGATGCCGACCGGCGATGGGGTCTTTATTCGCCTTGCCATCCGCGATGAGGCGGCCCAGTGGGTCACCAGCAACAGCCGTTTTTGGGTGAAAGCCGGCTTCAAAGCCAGCTTCGGCTTCCTGGACGGCTTTAAATTCAACACCGACAGCCTGCAAGCCATCGCCCAGGGCGGCATTCAATTTGCCACCTTTGGCGGCGGCCAGCCGGTCGACAAACCCATGCCGCTGCAAAGCGACGCCCCCGAGCACTGGGAGCAATGGTCGCCGGAGCTGCCGCGTCCCCAAAGCTAAGGCTTTTTGCTACACTCTCGGGCCTGTTTTAAAGGCCCGAGAGTCAGCGTGCACAGCAAAGCCTTCCTTCCCCCTTCCTTCCTGGCGGCCATGGACGCCATCATGCCAAGCGAGCTTAGCCGCGAAGACTTTGCTGCTGCCTGCCAGCGGCCGCTGAGAAAGGCCATCCGCGTTAACACCCTCAAGATAAGCGTTGCCGACTTTCAGGCGCGTATGGCGCCCAAGGGCTGGCAACTTTCTCCCATTCCCTGGTGCGAGAGCGGCTTTTGGGTCGAGCGCGACGACGAGTCAAAAATGCTGGGCAACGAGCCCGAGCATCAGCTGGGGCTTTTTTACGTGCAGGAAGCCTCGTCGATGATGCCACCCACGGCCCTTTGGCATGTCCTTGAAGGCCAAGCACAAAAGGTGCTGGACATGGCCGCGGCACCCGGCTCCAAAACCACCCAACTGGCCGCCCTGATGCAAAATGGCGGGGTGCTGGTGGCCAACGAGCTATCAGCTTCGCGCCTTAAATCCATGGCCGCCAACATTCAGCGCCTGGGGGTGGCCAACGTGGCCCTGAGCCATTTTGACGGCCGGGTCTTTGGCAGCGCCCTGCCGGAAACCTTTGACGCCATCCTCCTCGATGCCCCTTGCGGCGGCGAAGGCACTATCCGTAAAGACGCCGACGCCCTGAAAAACTGGTCCCAAAGCCATATCGACGAGATAAGTGCCCTGCAACAGCAGTTGTTGGCGTCGGCCTTTTCGGCCCTTAAGGTTGGCGGCGTGCTGGCCTACTCCACCTGCACCCTTAACCGCCAGGAAAACCAGCAGGTGCTGGACAGCCTTATCAAGGCCCACCCAGGCAAGGTCGAAGTGCTATCTCTTGAAGGGCTGTTTGAGGGAGCCGACAAGGCGCTGACCGAAGAGGGGTACCTGCATATCTGGCCGCAGATTTACGACTCCGAAGGCTTCTTTGTGGCGGCCATTAAAAAGACCGGCAGTGTCGAGAGCGAGCCCCCCGGCTTTAAGCTCGGCAAGTTTCCCTACCAAAGCGCCCCGAAGAAAGTGGCCGAGGCTTTTGGCCACTACCTTGCCGAGCAGTTCGGTTTTACCCAGCCGCTAAACCTTTGGCAGCGCGAGCAAACCTTGTGGCATTTCCCCAAGGCAGGAGAAGCGCTCATTGGCCGCTTTCGCATGGACCGTCTCGGTATCAAGGTGGCCGAACAAGCCGGCAAGGAATGGCGATTGCATCAAGATTTCATTCAGGCCTTTGGCCAACACTGTCAAAGCATTGCCCTGAGCCTTGACGAGGCCAGCGAGTTCTTAAAGGGCCGCGACATCGCAAGAGACACCCCCGCCGGTGGCGAGCAGCTGGTTTCCCTGGAAGGATATCCACTGGGTAGCGTCAAGGTTATCAAGAACAAACTGAAGAACAGGCTGCCCAGGGAATTGGTTAAAGATCAGGGGCTTTGATGAATAAAGCCCGGCGTTTTATTGAATAAATGGCGTTAATGGCAGGCAAAGTGAGCAAGGCTCAGCTACCCTAAATCACAGGTTTTGCACACTTTGTACACACCGTTAATTAGCGCACGGCTCTCACCGAGAGCCATTCCCCTAAGCCCGAAACAAGGACCTGGTTTCGGGCTTCTTTTATGTGCAAAGCGCCGGCTTTTACCCACCCGTTGAACCGACATGGAGTACGACATGCCCAAGACCAGTGTTGTTTATCATTCCGGCTACGGTCACACCCAGCGCGTAGCCGAAGCGGTGGCCGAAGGCGCCGCTGCCACCCTTATCGCCATCAGCAGTGAGGGGGACATTAGCGAGGCCGACTGGGCCACCCTCAAAGACAGCGCCGCCATTATCTTCGGCACCCCCACCTACATGGGCGGGCCCAGCTGGCAGTTTAAGAAATTCGCCGATGCCAGCTCCAAGGTGTGGATGCAGCAAGGCTGGAAGGACAAAGTCTTCGGTGGCTTTACCAACAGCGGCAGTCTCAACGGCGACAAGCACAGCACCTTGAGCTATTTACAGGTGTTGGCCAGCCAACATGGCGGGTTGTGGGTGAGCTTGGGGCTGATGCCGGCCAACACTTTGGCCGCAAGCCGCAGCGACATCAACAACCTGGGCGGCTCCATGGGGGTGCTGGTGCAATCTCCCACCGATGCCGGCGCCGACGCCATACCCCAGGGCGATATCGATACCGCCCTTGCCTACGGCAAACGCGTAGCTGCCATTGCGGCGCGCCTTGGCTGAATACCCCTTTCGTAAAAAAGGCGCCATCCGGCGCCTTTTTTAGTTAGCCAGCAGAGGCTTGGCCTTGGGAAAGCAGCGATAGAAGTTGTCGGTGGTTATCTTGGCCAACGCTTCAAGGCTTACCCCTTTGAGTTCGGCCACAAATTCGGCCACGTCGCGCACATATTGTGGCTCGTTGGATTTCCCCCGGTGCGGCACCGGCGCCAGGTAGGGGCTGTCGGTCTCCACCAGCAACCGCTCCAGCGGCAGGGCTTTAACGGTTTCGCGAAGCGCCTCGGCGTTACGAAAGGTCACGATGCCGGAGATGGAGATAAAAAAGCCAAGCTCGATGGCCTGCTGGGCCATGTCCAGATCTTCGGTAAAGCAGTGCAGCACGCCACCGACCTCAGCCGCCTTTTCTTCACGCAAGATGCCAAGGGTGTCTTCCTTGGCGTCGCGGGTGTGAATGATAAGGGGCAGCTGGCGTTGGCGCGCAACCTGGATGTGGTGGCGAAACGATGACTGCTGAACCTCGGCGGTTTCCGGTGCGTAAAAATAATCCAGCCCGGTCTCGCCGATGGCCACCACTTTGGGGTGGGTGGAAAGGTCATGCAGGGAGGCCAAGTCCTGGGCTTCTTTTTGGTCCAGCGGATGCACGCCGCAGCTTGCCACCACGTTATCAAAGCCGTCGATGGCGGCCATCATGTCCGGGAAATTCTCTAAGGTCACGCAAACGCACAGGAAGCTGTCTACGCCTCGGCCTTTGGCGCGGTCAAGGGCCGCTGCCAGAGTGTCGTCTTCGCTGAGTTTCAGTCTTTCCAGGTGGCAATGGGAATCAACCAACAAGGCTATCGCTCCTTCCTTCCAATAACTGCCAGGCAATGTCCATCAACAACCATTTGCTGTTAACGGCGGGCTGCTCCAAGAGCAAACGGCGCTGGCCGAGGACCGCTTGCCAAAGTTCGGTCAAGGCCGCTTCGCTTAGCCGCTCCTGCCTGTCGAGGCGCTCATGATACAGGGCTGGCAGCCCCTGGGCCAAACGGGCTTGGTCAAGCAACCGGTGGGTTAGCTCGTCCAGGCAAAAAAGCGCCTCTTTGTGCCAGCGGTCGGCAAAGGTTTCGGGAGTAAGCCGCCGGGTTTCAAGGGCTACCAAGTCGCCCTGGAGCTTTTGCACGTTTTCAAGGTACTGGCCGGCAAGGGCGGCTTTGAGGGCCAAGGGCGCGCCGTGAAAACGCCGCAGCAGTGGCAGGTTGGCCGCAATGCCCTCCCCGGCCAGCCATGCCAGGGAGTCGGCTTCGCTAGGCGCCGGGACATGCAGCTTTTGGCAGCGCGATAAAATGGTGGGCAGCAGCTGCCCCGGCTGGCTGCTGGTGAGTAGCCAATAGGTTTGGGCTGGAGGCTCTTCCAAGGATTTAAGCAGCGCATTAGCGGCATTGAGGTTAAGGTGCTCGGCGCCGTTCATCACCACCACTTTGGCGCCGCCCATCAAGGCGGCGCTATACACAGGCCCGGTGAGCGCGCGGATGGCGTCCACTTTGATGGTGCCGTTATCCGGCTCTACCCGGTACAAATCGGGGTGGGTACCGGCCGCCACCAACTGGCAAGCATGGCACTGGCCACAGCCGACCCGGTTTTTACACAAAAGATGACGGGCCAGCTCGTCTGCCAACAAACCCTTGCCAACCCCATCTGGGCCGGTCAGCAAATAGGCGTGGGCCAGGCGATCATGAGCCTGCCACTTGGCAAACTGGTCAAGATAAGGCGCCAGCCAGGGCAGCATCAGTGGCGCTCCAAAAAGTCGCCAAGCGCCTTGTCGATGGCCTGGTGCACCAAGGCCAGCTCTTGGCCGGCATCGATGGTGACAATGCTGGGGTCTGCAGAGGCTAACGCCAGGTAGCGCGCGCGGGTGCGCTCAAAAAACGCCAGCTGCTCAAGCTCGATGCGGTCAAGCTCGCCCCGGGCTTTTGCCCGCTCCAGGCCCAGTTTTGGGTCAATATCCAGATACAGGGTCAGAACCGGCTTGAAGTCCCCCAGCACCGCTTGGCGAATGCTGTCGATAAGGGCGCTGCTGAGCTGCCGGCCGCCGCCCTGGTAGGCGCGGCTGGAAAGGTCGTGGCGATCGCCCACCACCCAATTACCGGCGGCAAGGGCCGGTTTAATGACATTCTCCACCAACTGCACCCTTGCGGCGTACATCAGCAGCAATTCAGCCTGGGGCGTCAGGGGCTCGTCGTGAACGTTTTTAACCAACTCGCGCATTTTCTCTGCCAGCGGCGTGCCGCCAGGCTCGCGGGTTTGCACCACGGAGGCGCCGCGGCTTTCCAAAAAAGCGCGCACCCTGGCGACGGCGGTGGATTTACCGGCGCCTTCCAGGCCCTCGATAACGACAAATCCGGGGGCATTCAGGGTCATTTATGGCCTCGTTGGTAGCGGTTGACCGCGTTGTTATGTTCACGCAGGGTCTTTGAAAAGACGTGGCTGCCGTCGCCTTTGGCTACAAAGTACAGGTAATCGGCCTGGTCCGGGTGCAACACCGCATCAATGGCGGCCCGCGACGGCATGGCGATGGGGGTAGGCGGCAGCCCTTTAATCACATAGGTATTGTACGGGGTCGGCTTTTTAAGGTCAGCCCTGGTGATGTTGCCGTCAAAACTTTCGCCCAGGCCGTAGATCACCGTGGGGTCGGTTTGCAGGCGCATACCCTGGCGCAGACGGTTGATAAAGACCGAGGCAATAAGCGGCCGCTCGGCCGGTACCGCCGTTTCTTTCTCGACAATAGACGCCATGATAAGCGCTTGGTATGGGTCGCTGTAAGGTAATCCGTCGGCCCGGTTTTGCCAGGCGCTATCGAGGTAGCCGAGCATCGCCTTGTGGGCGTGTTCAAAAATGCTGAGCGCCGTATCACCGCAGCGGTACTGATAGCTGTCAGGTAGCAGCCAGCCTTCTACGTTATCAACCCCCAACGCCTTGGCCACTGCTGCTTGGCTAAGCTCACCGGCTTTCAGCTCAGGCTGGTTGGCAAGATGGGCGCGCCACTGGCTAAAGCGCTCCCCTTCCACCAGGGTGGTTAAAAAGGTCTGCTCTTTACCAGCAGCTGCGTCAGCCAGCAATTGCTGAGCGGTGGTGGTTGGGGTCAGGGCGTAACAGCCCGCTTTGATGTGCGCCAGCTGCGGCTGAAGCTTTAGGAGCACCTTAAAAGGCCAGCGCTGCTGTAGCCAGCCAGCGCCTTGCATAGTTTTAATGAGCTGATAGGCGCTGACGCCGCTATCTATGCGGTAGGTCTGGGCCACCGGGACGGCCAACGGCCTCTCAAGAGCCTGGCGATATTGCCACGTCGCCACACCGATAAAGGCCACCCCGGCGGCCATCACTACCGCCAGTACCCAAAACAGTTTTTTCATAGTTGCAAGCTATTGATAAGAGAACGGGTTTGCGAAAAATCGCCAAAATGTTTTTGCTCGATGCGCCGCACCGGCACCACGCCCATCAGGGCGTTGGTGACAAAGACTTCGTCAGCAGCCAACAAGGCAGCAAATCCCCAGCACCCCACCCGCACCGAGCTTTGCGCGAGGATCTGCGAACGCAGCGTGCCTTGCACGCCAGCTTTATCAAGGCTCGGGGTATGCAACTTGCCATCGTTGAACCAAAACACATTGGCACTGATGGCCGAGACTACATGGCCGCTTTCGTCCAGCAAAATGCCGTCGTCACAATTAAGTTCACTCAAGGCCTGGGCCGCCAACACTTGCTCAAGGCGATTGCAATGCTTGAGCCCGGCCAGCAATGGGCTTGAACCGAGGGTAATGGGAAGCTGCGCCAGGCTGATGCCTGCCTGGCGCCATTGGGGGTAATGGGCAGGCTCGGCAAAGCGGCTTAGCCAAATGTGATTGTCACCTGGGCCCGGCTTGTAGCCGCGGCCACCGGGGGCCCTTGCCACCAAGATCTTAAGGCCACCCTGCCCTTGCCGCTTGGCCTCGGCCATTACTGCCGGTGTCAGTGTCTGCCAGTCGATGGGCGCCATGGCAAGGCGCGCACAGGCCTCGTCCAGACGATATTGGTGGGCCAGCCAGTTAACCGGCAAGCCGGCGCTGACGCGCACCGTGGTGAAATGACCGTCGCCGTATTGCAGGCGGCTGGGATAAGGTTCGAGGCTTAGCATAGGTAATAAAAAACGCCTGATAAGCCGTAAGGTTATCAGGCGTTTTTGCCAAGTTACACCCTTTTAGACGCGGCTGAACAACAAGGAGCCGTTGGTACCGCCAAAGCCAAAGGAGTTACACAGCACATGGTCGACCTTGGCTTGGCGTGCCTGGTGGGGCACGTAGTCCAGGTCGCAACCTTCAGCGGGGTTGTCCAGGTTGATGGTGGGCGCGATGGCGTTGTCATAGATGCTCATCACCGAGATGATGGCTTCAATGGCGCCTGCCGCTCCCAATAGGTGTCCGGTCATGGATTTGGTGGAGCTCACCATCATCTTGTAGGCATGGTCGCCAAACACCGCTTTGACCGCGTTGCTTTCGGCAATATCGCCGGCTGGGGTGGAGGTGCCGTGGGCGTTGACATAGCCCACCTGGCTTGGGTTAAGCCGGGCATCTCTAAGGGCGTTGACCATGGCCAATGCCGCACCGGCGCCGTCGTCCGGCGGTGAGGTCATGTGGTAGGCGTCGCCGCTCATACCAAAGCCGGTAAATTCCGCGTAGATGCGGGCGCCACGGGCCTTGGCATGCTCATAGTCTTCCAGCACCATGATGCCGGCGCCGTCACCCAGCACGAAGCCGTCGCGGTCGCGGTCCCAGGGGCGGCTGGCCGCTTGGGGGGCGTCGTTACGGGTAGACAGCGCGCGAGCGGCACCAAAGCCGCCCATACCCAGCGGCGTGCAGGCCATCTCGGCGCCACCGGCCAACATGATGTCGGCATCGCCGTAGGCAATCATCCGCGCTGCATGGCCGATGTTATGAACCCCTGTGGTACAGGCGGTGGTGATGGCGATGTTAGGGCCACGCAAACCATGCATGATGGACAGGTGTCCGGCCACCATGTTGATGATGGTGCTGGGCACGAAAAAGGGCGACATCTTACGCGGGCCGCTGGCCAGCAAGGATTCGTGGTTTTTCTCAATGAGGCCCAGGCCACCGATGCCGGAGCCGACAGCCACGCCAAAGCGGGTCATATCGGTCTTATCCAGTTCGATGCCACTGTCTTTAAGGGCCTGGATCCCTGCAGCAACGCCGTATTGGATAAAAAGATCCATTTTCTTGGCGTCTTTGCTGGACATGTATTCGGTGACGTCAAAGTTCTTAACGTTACCGGCGAAACGGGTGGTAAAGGCGCTGGTATCAAAGCAGGAGATGGTATCGATGCCACTCTGCCCTGCCAGAAGGGCTTGCCAGGATGCGTTTACGCTGTTGCCCACCGGCGACAGCATGCCCATACCGGTTACAACGACACGACGCTTGGTCACGGCGTTAGCCTCCGAAAGGAATATTTACGAGGGTCTAGACAGGAAACAGGCGGCCAGTTGGCCGCCTGTTGGAAGATTAGCCTTGGTGAGCGGTAACGTAATCGATAGCCGCTTGCACGGTGGTGATCTTCTCGGCTTCTTCGTCCGGGATCTCGGTGTCGAACTCTTCTTCCAGCGCCATCACCAGCTCAACGGTGTCCAGAGAGTCAGCGCCGAGGTCGTCAACGAAAGAAGCTTCGTTTTTGACTTCTTCTTCTTTAACGCCCAGTTGCTCGACGATGATTTTCTTAACGCGTTCTTCGATAGTGCTCATAGCTTGTTATTTCCTTAGCAGTACGCTGTGAATAGCGAATGGGGGCTAGTGTATTCGATCCCCAAATCTTTGCAAGGGAAAGGAATTCCGCGAAGTTGCTGGTCAAACCACGAATAAATAACGGTGTTCGACGCAATTCGCGCAATTTCCCATCACTTACGCCATCACCATGCCGCCATTGACGTGCAAGGTTTCTCCAGTGATGTAGCCCGCTTCATTGGAAGCAAGAAAGGCAACGGCACTGGCAATTTCTGCGGGACTTCCCAACCGGTCAAGGGGTACTTGGCCGAAGATCGCCGCTTTTTGTTCCTCAGTCAGCTCACGGGTCATATCGGTGTCGATAAAACCGGGAGCCACTGCATTAACGGTGATATTGCGTGAGGCCAGCTCACGAGCGAGGGATTTGGTGAAACCCAACAGACCTGCTTTGGCAGCAGCGTAGTTTACCTGTCCCTGGTTGCCCATGGTGCCGACCACAGAGCCGACGGAAATGATCCGGCCGGTCCGTTTCTTCATCATGGGCCGCAACACGGCCTTGGAAAGACGATAAAGGGATTTGAGGTTGGTGTCGATGACCATGTCCCATTCTTCATCTTTCATGCGCATCAACAGGTTGTCGCGGGTGATACCGGCGTTGTTGACCAGAATATCCACATCCCCTGCCCGCTCCTTGACGGTGGCCAGGGTCGCTTCGATGCTGTCGCTGCTGGTGACATTGAGGTTAAGGCCACGGCCTTCACCCAGGTAATCACTGATGGCTTGGGCGCCGTTATCAGATGTGGCGGTACCGAATACGGTAGCGCCCTGGGCACTCAAACGCTCGGCAATGGCGCGGCCAATACCACGGCTGGCACCGGTAACCAGGGCCACTTTGCCGGTCAATGACAAAAAGTCAGACATGTTTTCCTCACTTAACAGCGGCCTGCAGCTCTTCACTTGAGTGAAGCGCGCTGGCGTTCAGGCCTTTATCAATCCGTTTTACAAGACCGCACAGCACTTTGCCGGGGCCGCACTCGAAAAGCTCGCTGATACCGGCCTTGGCCATGGCTTCAACCGATTCAGTCCAGCGCACCGGGCTATAAAGCTGGCGCACCAGCGCGGCTTTGATGGCCTCGGGCGAAGTCTCGGTGGCAACGTCCACATTATTAATGACGCTGATCTCTGGCGCTTTAACCTCAAGGGCCGCCAGACGCTCGGCCAGTTGCTCGGCCGCAGGCTTCATCAGCGCGCAGTGGCTTGGCACTGATACGCTAAGCGGCAGCGCCCGTTTAGCACCTTTGGCTTTGAGTACCTCGCAAGCGCGGTCCACCGCCGCTTTGCTGCCGGCGATAACCACCTGGCCGGGGCTGTTGAAGTTAACCGCTTCAACCACGTCGCCTTGGGCCGCTTCAGCGCAACCTTCAACTACGCCATTATCGTCCAGGCCGATAATGGCGGCCATGGCGCCGCTGCCCGCTGGCACCGCGCTTTGCATAAACTGCCCGCGGGCTTCCACCAGAGCAATGGCGTCTTTAAATGCCAAGCTGCCGGCGCAGACCAGCGCCGAATATTCACCGAGGCTATGGCCAGCCAGCATCGCTGGCGCCTTGCCGCCAAGGGCCAGGTAAGCGCGATAGGTGGCAACAGAGGCGGCCAGCAAAGCCGGTTGAGTACGCTCGGTGGCGTTCAGGTCGGCCTCAGGGCCATTTTGCACCAGGGCCCACAAGTCGTAGCCCAGCACTTGTGATGCTTCGTTAAAGGTTTCCAGCACCACGGGGTGGGCTTGTGCCAGCTCGGCCAACATGCCGACGCTCTGAGAACCCTGCCCCGGGAAGATAAAGGCTGTTTGTTGCATTTTATATGGCCTTATTAATAACGAACCAGGGCCGCACCCCATGCAAAGCCGGCGCCGAAGGCTTCCAGCAGCAGGAGTTGGCCACGCTGAATACGGCCGTCCCGCACCGCCTCGTCCAAGGCGACCGGCACGGAGGCAGCAGAGGTATTGCCGTATTTGTCGAGGTTAACCACGACACGGTCCATGCCCATGCTGAGTTTTTTAGCGGTGGCGGTAATGATCCGCAAGTTGGCCTGGTGGGGAACCAGCCAGTCGATGGCTTCTTTTTCAAGGCCATTGCTGTCGAGTATTTCGGTCACCACACTCGCCAGCTTGGTCACCGCCACCTTGAACACTTCGTTGCCCTTCATTTGCAGCCAGGCATCGGCTTCGTGTTTGACGCGGCTCGGCAGCGGCGCGCACAGCAAGTCGCCGTAGTGGCCGTCGGCATGGATGCAGCTGCCAAGAATGCCGGGCTCCAGGCTTGCCCCCAGCACCACAGCCCCGGCGCCATCACCAAAGAGAATGATAGTGGAGCGGTCTTCAGGGTTGCAGACCTTGGTCAGCACATCGGCGCCTACCACAAGTACCTTCTTGGCAGAGCCTGCGCGAATGAATTGGTCCGCCACCGTCAGCGCATAGGTAAAGCCCGCGCAGGCAGCGCCCACGTCAAAGGCGCCGATACCGGGAATACCCAGTTCGGCCTGCAGCCAGCAGGCGGCAGAAGGGAAAGAATGCGGCGCCGTGGTAGTGGCAAAGATGATGAGGTCGATGTCGCCTGCTTCGATGCCGGCGGCTTCGATGGCGGCTTTGGCGGCAGGGACAGCCAGGGTGACTACGGTTTCGTCTTCAGCGGCGACACGGCGCTCGCTGATCCCGGTGCGCTCAACGATCCACTGATCGCTGGTTTCGACCATCGCTTCCAAATCGGCGTTGGTGCGCACCTTCCCAGGCAGATAGCTGCCTGTACCCAGAATTTTTGAATGCATGTAAGGCTCAGTGCTTGTCCAATAAAACGGTGCCGATGCTGCTTTCGATGCCGTCTGGCAAATGGCGCTCTGCACTGTGCAGTGCCTGCTCGATGGCATTAAAGAAAGCATCAATGCCGGCATTCCCGTGGCTCTTCACGACAATACCGCGCAATCCTACCAGACTGGCCCCGTTGTACTGGTCGGGGTTCACCCTGGCGTAAACCGTTCTTACAAAAGGCCGGATCAACCAGCCAAGCACCCGGCCCCAAAGGCTCTGCCCGAAGCTTTCCTTGAGCTGAGCCAGGAAAAACTGGGCGATACCTTCACAGGTTTTGAGGGTTACGTTGCCAACAAAGCCGTCGCAGACAATCACATCAGCCTTGTTGGTGAAAATGTCATGGCCTTCGAGGTAGCCGATGTAATTGATGCTGGGGGCATCTTGCAGCAGGTTAGCGGCGTGGCGAACCTGGTCGTTCCCCTTCACCTCTTCCTCGCCGATATTAAGCAGCGCCACTCTTGGCGAGCCGATACCTTCAACGGTACGGGCCATGGCTGAGCCCATCACGGCAAATTGATAGAGGGTCTCGGAGTCGCAGGCGACATTAGCCCCCAAATCCAGCATATAGACGCGCTTACCGTTCACTGCCGGCATGGCAGAGACAATGGCGGGCCGGTCGATACCGGGCAGGGTCTTAAGAAAATGCCGAGAAAGGGCCATCAGCGCCCCGGTATTACCGGCACTGACACAGGCCTGGGACTGGCCATCGGCCACATCTTTGATGGCTTCGCCCATGGTCGAATCGCGTTTGGTGCGAAGCGCACTGGACGGGCGTTCATCCATGCCGACGGTACAGGCAGCCGACACCTGCGTCAGGCGCGGGTGGTTTTCAAGACCGGCGGATTTGATGTCACTGCTGATATCGCCGCAGACAAAAAGGCGGACCGATAAAGAGGGGTAAAGCAGCAGTGCCCGCGCTATGGCGGGCACTGTTACGGCGGGGCCTAGGTCCCCACCCATGGCATCTACCGCTATGGTAAACGCTTGCAAGTCAGTTACCGGGGATTAACCGATAACTTTCTTGCCACGGTAAAAACCGTCGGCAGTCACGTGGTGACGGCGATGGGTTTCACCGGAGGTTTTGTCCACAGACAGGGTAGCTGCGGTCAGTGCGTCGTGTGAACGACGCATATCGCGGCGGGCCCGGGACTTTTTGTTCTGTTGAACGGCCATTGACTAGTCTCCTTAAATCGTGATCACTTCTTCTTCAACTGTTCGAGAACAGCGAAGGGGTTCGGACGCTCATCAGCAGGCTCGATTTTGCCAAAACTCATCTCTGACGAAGACACTGCACACTGGTCTTCAGCATGCATTGCGACCAAGGGCAGTGCCAGGATCAACTCGTCTTCGATAAGTTTTCGCAAGTCCATCTCGCCATTTTCGTCGAGTTCGACAGGCTCATAAGCTTCCGGGAGCTCTTCTATTACGGTTTTGGCAAAAACAGGCGTGTAGGCGAAGCTTACCTCTGCGAGGAAGGACATCGGCTCATTGCAACGCTGGCACTCCAGCTCAAGCTCCACGGCGGCTTTACCTTCGGTAAAGACCAGCCCCTGGGGGTCAACACCACAATGTAGCTGAATATCCACTTCACCCTGCCGGGTCAGTGACAATTCCATTAAACGCGTCAATTCGGTGACAGGCACCATACCGTCGTAATCATCACGACGTTGGGCGGCTTTCACCGGATCGAGAGTTAAGGGCAGCTTAACTTTTCGCATAAGGCGCGCATCTTACTCGGGACCTAAGTCCCTGTCAAAAAAGCCAACAGGCCCTTACGGGCCCGAGAAATTAACAAAGCAGTGAGACTGCCCTGTTTTGCCCGCGCATTTTACGGGAAAATGCCCCGGCAAGTGAAGAAAAATAGGTGGTTTATGAAGGTGATTTTGGGCTCAAGCTCAGTATTTCGTCAGCAGTTGCTGAAAAAACTGGCAATCGCGTTCGATTGTGTCAGCCCTGACATCGATGAAAGCCCCCTGGAGGGGGAGTCGATAACGGCTTTGGTTGAACGCTTAGCTGTTGGAAAAGCAAAAAAAGCAGCTGAGATAACGGCTGAGCCGGCGCTGGTTATCGGATCAGACCAGCTGTGTGTGGTAGACGGCACCATCTGCGGCAAACCCCTTAACCGGGAAAATGCCATTGCCCAACTGACGGCGGCCTCTGGGAAAACCGTGACTTTTTATACCGGCCTTGCCCTTTTTAATAGCGAAACTGGCAGGTGCCAGTCGCTGGTGGAGCCCTTTGAAGTGACTTTTCGCTCTTTAAGCCAGCGCCAAATTGAAAACTATGTTGATAAAGAGCAGCCGTTTTGGTGCGCCGGTTCTTTTAAATGTGAAGGTTTGGGCATTGCCCTTTTTGAACGCCTTAACGGCCGCGACCCCAATACCCTTATCGGCCTGCCTTTAATTGCACTGACCCGGATGCTGGAAAACGAAGGCGCCGGCCCGCTCGATTAAGCCAAAGACCAATCACGCCAGTCATCGATAAGTAGGTCTGCACCAGCGGCGCGCAGTTTCTCGGCGCCATGTACCCCAAAGGTCACGCCAGCGGCCCACATGCCAGCCGCCTTGGCCATAGTGATATCCAGCACCGAGTCGCCAATCATCAAGGCCCGCGACGGGCTTATTCCGGTTTGCGCCAAGATCTGCTCCAGCATATCAGGGTGCGGTTTAGACTGGGCGTCATCGGCAGTGCGGCTGGTAATAAAATGCACTTCAAGGCCGGTTTGGGCAAAGACCCGCTCCAGCCCTGCCCTGGCCTTGCCGGTTGCCACCGCCAGGGTTTTGCCGCAGGCGCGAAGCTCACCCAGCATGGCTTCAACCCCGGGGAAAAGCGGTGTTGGGGTTGGGTCAAGGTCCACATACTGGTCACGGTACACCGCGAGCAGCTGCTCGCGGCCTTTCTCATCGAGGTTGGGAAAGAGCTGGTCCAGCGCCGGGCGAAGGCTAAGCCCAATGATGTTACGCACCGCTTCTTCACTGGGCTCAGGCATAGCCAGTTCCCTGGCCGTTGCCTGCATACTCGAGACAATTCGCCCCACCGAGTCCATCAAGGTGCCGTCCCAGTCAAATACCACCAGCGCGATGTCCTTCACTGACTCTTCTCCAACTGGGCAAGCAGGGCGGCAAAGCTGCCATCCGGTTTGGCGGTGACCGACACGGCGTCACCCGTGTTTGGGTGGGTAAAGGAAAGGTGCCAGGCGTGCAGCATCAAACGCGCCAGGCCGGCGTCTTTCAAGCGAGCATCAAAGTCCTTGTCACCGTACTTGTCATCACCGGCGATAGGGTGCCCGGCATGCAAAGTGTGCACCCGGATTTGGTGGGTACGGCCAGTAACAGGGAAGGCGTTAACCAAGGTTGCCAAGCCGCCAAAACGGCGCTCAACCTTGAAGCGGGTTTCAGAAGCCTTACCCTCGGTATCCACCCGCACTACCCGCTCACCCGATTGCAGGGTGTTTTTCAAAAGCGGCGCCCGAATAACCTTTTTATTACCCGGCCAGTCGCCACGCACCAGGCACAAGTAATCCTTTTGCATGGTTTTTTCGCGAAGAGCTTCGTGCAGGCCGCGAAGCGCCGAGCGCTTTTTGGCAATCAGGATGCAGCCGGAGGTGTCACGGTCCAGGCGATGGACTAGCTCCAAAAACCGGGCGTCAGGGCGCAGCGCGCGCAGCCCTTCAATAAGGCCAAAAGACAGCCCGGAGCCACCGTGCACCGCCAAACCGGCCGGCTTGTTGACCACCATCAGGTAGTCGTCTTCATAGAGCACACAATCGTTAAGGCGCGACACCTGGCTTAAATTGGCATTGGGCAGCGCTTTTTCTTCGGCCACCCGCAGCGGCGGAATGCGCACTTCGTCGCCCGCCTGCAACTTATAGTCAGGCTTGACGCGCTTTTTGTTGACCCGGACCTCGCCCTTACGTAAAACACGGTAAATGAGGCTCTTCGGCACTCCCTTGAGGAAGGTCCGTAAGAAGTTATCGATGCGTTGACCGGCCAAGTCCGGCTCAACGGCCACATACTGCACTGTGGCGGTGTTGTTGGCTGTGCTCATAGGGCGCGCATTCTACCACAGGGAAAATGGCCGCAGTATGCTTGCCGAAATAACTGATCCAATGGGATAATAGGTAAGCCTGCATCGACTAAGATGAGTCAGGCCAAATGAATTTACAGGGCGCGGTAACCAACACCGGGCCCTGATATGGAAAAAGGCACAGCTTCGCGCCGATTGCGTGCGCGTCACTGGACTTGCAAAACGACTGGATGCCTTTTTGGTGAAAAGCCTTTGGACAAAACCGTTGTCCCTTCACCAGACATCGTTCAAACGAATAACAAGTGGAAACGCCGAGCGCGCCCCAACCTTCAACCAGCCGTGAGGCTGCCTGTAATACCTGCACGGGGCCAGGCCCAGAGGATGCGCACTCCGTCAATGTGAGTGCTGTGGCCATTACAAGGTAATGAGTCACTATGAAAAGAATGCTAATCAACGCAACTCAGGCTGAAGAGTTGCGGGTGGCTTTGGTGGACGGCCAGAAACTATACGATCTGGATATTGAACACCCTGGTCACGAACAGAAAAAAGCCAATATTTACAAAGGTAAAATCACTCGCGTAGAACCCAGTCTGGAAGCGGCTTTTGTCGATTACGGTGCTGAACGCCACGGTTTCCTCCCCTTAAAAGAAATTGCCCGCGAATACTTCGTCGAAGGCGCCAAGGTTTCCGGCCGTCCCAACATCAAAGATGTGTTGAAAGAAGGCCAGGAAGTCATTGTCCAAATCGACAAGGAAGAGCGTGGCAACAAGGGCGCCGCCCTCACCACTTTCCTGAGCCTTGCCGGTTCTTACTTGGTATTGATGCCCAACAACCCCCGCGCCGGTGGTATTTCCCGCCGTATCGAGGGTGACGAGCGTACCGAGCTCAAAGAAGCCATGTCTGGCTTGGAAGTGCCGGAAGGCATGGGCCTGATTGTCCGCACCGCCGGTGTCGGTAAATCTGCCGAGGAGCTCAAGTGGGACTTGGACGTGCTACTGCACCACTGGCAGGCAGTCCAGGAAGCAGCCAACAGCCGCCCTGCCCCCTTCCTTATCCACCAGGAATCCAACGTAATCGTTCGGGCGATCCGCGATTACCTGCGCCGTGACGTAGGCGAAATTGTTATCGACCACAGCCGAGTGTTCGAACAGGTTAAAAACCACATCCAGACCATGCGTCCGGATTTTTTGAACCGGGTCAAGCAATACAAAGGCGAGATCCCGCTGTTCAACTACTACCAGATTGAGTCGCAAATCGAGTCCGCCTTCCAGCGCGAAGTGCGGCTGCCTTCCGGTGGCTCTATCGTTATCGACACCACCGAAGCCCTCACCGCCATCGATATCAACTCGGCTCGCGCCACCAAGGGCGGCGATATCGAAGAAACCGCGCTCAACACCAACCTGGAAGCGGCCGACGAGATTGCCCGTCAGCTGCGTCTGCGTGACCTTGGCGGCTTGGTGGTCATTGACTTTATCGACATGACCCCGGCCCGCCACCAGCGGGAAGTGGAAAACCGCCTGGGCGAAGCTGTCCGTGCCGACCGCGCCCGCGTGCAGCTTGGCCGCATCAGCCGCTTTGGCTTGATGGAGATGTCTCGCCAGCGCCTGCGCCCGTCTCTGGGCGATGCGTCCAACCACATCTGCCCGCGTTGTACCGGTACCGGTTTTGTGCGCTCTACCGAGTCTCTGGCGCTGTCCATCCTGCGTCTTATCGAGGAAGAGTCTCTTAAAGACAACACCGCCCAGGTAGAAGCGCAGGTTCCCGTGAGCGTTGCCGCTTATCTGCTGAACGAAAAACGGGGCGCTATTCGCTTTATCGAGCAGCGCCACGACGTGCGCGTCTTTATCGTGCCTAACACGCACTTGGAAACGCCGCATTTTGAGGTGCTCCGTCACCGCGAAGACGACGAAATCGAAGATGCGTCTTACGACTTGGCCAAAGCCCCCGAGCAGCAAAAGGCCGTTTACGTGCCGCCAGTCGCCGCCAAGCACAAGCGTGATGAACCGGTGCTCAAAGGCCTGCAAGCCCCTGCCGCTCCGGCTCCGACCGCACCTGTTGCCAAACCGGTGCAGGCTAAGCCGGTAGCGGCTAAAGCCGAAGCCAAACCGAGCCTTATCAGCCGCATTATCAAAGCGCTGTTTGGTTCCAGCGAAGCCGAAGTGCAACAGCCTGAAGCCAAAGACAACAAGCGCCAACAACACAACCGCAAGGGTGTTGACGCCCGTCGCCAGCAAAAAGGCCGTGGCAATAATCGCAACAACCGTGACGACAACCGCGACAGCCGCAACAACCGTCAGCGCAGCGAAGGTGGCGAGCGCCGTGAGCGCAACGCGCCGGTGGCCAAAGCCGACAACCGCGAACGTGACCGTGAGCGCGATGCCAAGGCTGCAGAGAACCGCGACAACCGCCGCGAGGAAGAGCGCAACAAGCGCCGCCAACGCAGCGACGAAGACCGCAACAGCAAACGCCAGCAAAAAGCGCATGAAGAGCAGCAGGTTGAAGCCGTTGTTGAAGAGGTCAAGGAAGAGGTTGTCAACGAAAGGCCAGCACAAGTGCGCCGCGAGCGTCGCCAGCTGACCCAGTCGGTGCGCATGAAAGACGGTGAAGCCCAGGTAAGCCGTACCGAGGTGGACGCCGCGCCGCAGGTTGCCGAGCAGCCCAAGCCGCAACCAGCCAAAGTGCAGCAGCCCAAGGTTGAAGCCGAGCAAGAAGACGTTGCCGTAGTTGAAGCCGGTGAAGACACCACGTCTCATTACAACAATGAAGACGGCGACAACCGTCAGCGTCGCCGTGGCCCGCGTCACCTGCGCGGCCATCGTCGCCAGCGCCCTGACCGTCAGGCTGAAAGCACCGAAGAGCAAGGCGAGTTGGACTTGGCTGTTGCCCAAGAACAAGCAGAGCCGAAGATCGATACTGTCGAATCCGTTGAGCCGGCCGTACAGATCGCCGAGCCTGCGGTAAAAGAGGTGGTGCCTGAGCCGGTAGTCGAAGTACAAGCAGCCGCTCAAGAGCCTGTTGCTGCCCCGGTTGTTGAAGCAGCACCCGTTGTTGAAGCAACCCCGGTGGTGGAAGCCGACGCGCCAAAAGCTGAGCCGGTGAAAGCCAAGCCCAAAGCCGAAGCAAAAGCGCCCAAAGCTGCCAAGCCAGCCGGCCGTGCCCAAGCTCCGATGGCTCGCCCTGCCGAAATCGACCTGGCGCCTGTGGTGCGTAACCCGCAGCCATTTGATCGCCAGCCGGTTGCCAGCAGCGGTAAAGCCGGTGGCTTGAATAGCCCTGACAGCCGGGCTTCAAGCCCCATGGCGAAGGTCTAAAAGACCCTAAAAGAAAAGGCGCCGAAAGGCGCCTTTTTTATCGCTGCGTTTTAGTTCGCTGGCCTGGTTACTCCGGGCTCTTCACCAGGGTTTCTATCAAGCCGTCAACCGCGGCTTCCACCAGACTCAGCACTTCTTCAAAGCCCTTGGCTCCGCCGTAGTATGGGTCGGGCACCTCATCCACCAGGCTTTGGGTTGCAAAGTCCATCAGCAACTTCACCTTGTGCTTGTGGCGCTCAGGGCAGCGGCTCATCAAATCCCCCAGATTGCGCCTGTCCATGGCCAGCAGCAGATCGAAGTGAACAAAATCGTCGCTGGAAACCTGCCGTGCATGGATATTGGCAAAGCTATATCCCCTTTTCTCCCCGGCCTGGCGCGCGCGGCGATCCGGCTCTTCGCCAGCGTGATAGGCAATGGTGCCGGCCGAGTCCAGATCAACGTTTAGATTTCTATCGGCGAAACGTTTCCTGGCCACGGCTTCAGCCGTGGGCGACCGGCAAATGTTGCCCATGCAGATAAATAAAATGCGGTGTTGCTTGGCGGTCATCAACATTGACTCCCTGCTCACTGGCTGCCTGACTTTCTTGCTTTTTCTTTTCTAAAGATAAGATACAGATAATGAAGAAAAAAACACCTCCATCAGAAAGGCAGGGCTGATTGAGCCGCTTAGTACAGGGCCAAATGATGTGATGGCCGTCACGTAACGATGAGAAATCGTCTAGGCACAAGCCCATCAACGCATTAGCGACCGCCTATTAATAAAGGAATGTAAAAAATGATTAAGGGACGAACATGTTTCAGCATAAGAAGCAGTGGTTGGAGAAGATTGATAGCCTCCAACAACAGGTAGCGGACCACCAACACGACTTGGCGGCCATCAAGGAACATGTCGGCTTTATCAGCTTCAGCCCAGACGGCGTTATCGAGGAAGTGAATACACTCTTTAGCAAGGTAACCGGCTTTCGCGCCGAGGAACTGGTGGGGCATCATCATCGGATGCTTTGTGAACCAGACCTCGCCTCTTCTCCTGGTTACAAAGCCTTTTGGGCCGACTTAGCCCAGGGTAAGCCGCAACAAGGCACCTTCAGGCGGCGGCGCAAAGACGGTTCAGCCCTGTGGTTGGAAGCGACCTACTTCCCGGTTGAAGACGAAAATGGCGCCATTTACAAGGTCATCAAAATCGCCTCAGACATTTCCGAAGCCTTCAAAGCCTCTCAGGAAAAGTGCGCCATCTTTGAGGCGGTGAATAAATCCCAGGCCGTGATTGAGTTTACCCCTGACGGTTACGTACTGAGCGCAAATAACAATTTCTTACGGGTATTTGGTTATCGCCTGGACGAGGTACTCGGTAAGCATCACCGGATGTTTTGTAAGGCCGATTTTTACGAACGTAATAAAGACTTCTGGCAGCGTCTGCAATCCGGGCAACACTTTAGCGGTAAGTTTGAAAGGCTGAGCGCCGACAGCCGCCCGGTGTGGCTGGAAGCCACTTATAACCCGGTATTCAACGAAGACGGCAAGGTCTACAAGATAATTAAGTTCGCCTCCGACATCAGCCGGCGGGTCAACCAGCTGCAGCAGGCCGCCGAACTGGCGGCCTCCACCTCCGAGCAAACATCGCAAATCACCACCAATGCCAAACATGCCCTTGAAGATGCAGTAAAGGCCTCCCAGCACATTACCAGCCAAGTGGAAGAAGCCCGCAGCACCAGCAGCACCATGGAGCTACATTCATCGTCCATCAGCGACATCGTCTCTACTATCAGGGCCATTGCCGAGCAGACCAATCTGCTGGCCCTTAATGCCGCCATTGAAGCGGCCCGTGCCGGTGACCATGGCCGGGGTTTTGCGGTGGTCGCGGACGAAGTGCGAAAGCTGGCCACCCGCACTGGAGAAGCGACTCAGGAGATAGCCCGGGTGGTATCGGACAATGGCCAGCTCATCACCACCATCAGCAAGCAGATGGAGGGGATCAACGCCGAAGCTGGGCAAGGCCAGCATATGATCTTGGATATCAACCAAGGCATGGAGGAAGTGGAAAAAGGCGTTCTTAACTTTACCCGCCTTATCCACGAACTCACCACCGCCGTTTAATGGCCTGCATCCAATGGGCTGTTGCATACGTAGTTGAAAGACGTGCAACACCAAGGATGCAGAAAATGGAAAATTACTCGGCAGTGGATATGGCTGAACGGCTAGCCGTTATGGAGTTTATCGTCACCCAAACCTTGTCAATGGCGCTACAAGGCCATCCCCAACAGGCACAATTGCTCACCCGGCTTGAAAGCCAACTGGTTGAGCGGCTCAGCAGCAGCGCCTTTGCAGACAGGCCCGCCTCCTCCATGGCCAAGCGCATCTTGAAAAACGCGAAGGCGGGGCTTGCTTAATCCTCTTGGTGTTGGCTGATGCGGCCCTGGTAGTCAAAGACCCGCTCTTTCACGCGCCAGCCTTTTTGCTTGGCAAGCACCAAAAATTTGGGTTTACGAAGCTTTGCCAAAAATCCGCCAAGGCGCGCATCGTCCGGTAAAAATAATGCGCCGGGGGCCGGATTTGCTTCGGATAAAAAGCGGCGCAGCGCCTTGGAGCCCCATTTCAGGCTTTCAGTTACATCTTGCCCGTCTAGGTCAAGGTAAGTCAGCGTGAGAGCATCATCCGTGATGGCGCAGTGCCAGTCGGCCACCTTGAACAGGTGCTTGTCGCGGCTCTTCATGGCCTCTCTGAGCTGTTTGTCGATATCCACCAGGGCATGTTGGCAATGAGGACAGTGGCGGGCAGCAATATCGGCCTCGCCGCCACACTGGCCGCACAGGCGAAAGCGAAAGCGAAAATCGCATTGCTGCTCGGGCCCGGTCATTCCCTGGCAGCGGCGGCCAAAGTGCTCGATGATGTCGCCGTCTTCATCCACCTTGCCCCAGAAGGTGTTGGTAAAGTCGCACACAGGGCATGGCACCGAAACCGGCACCGTACCGGGTGGCTTGGGTTCACCTACCTCGGGGCTGAAGATATCGACATCGCTGCCGGCATAATCAAGCACCAGGCAATCGTCTTTTCCCTCAAACAAGCGAAGGCCGCGCCCCACCATCTGCTGGAAAAGCGACACCGATTCGGTGGGGCGCATCAAGGCAATAACATCCACATGAGGGGCGTCAAAGCCGGTGGTCAGCACCGATACGTTGACTAGGTATTTGAGCTTTTGCGCCTTAAATTCGCTGATCAGCCGCTGGCGCTCGGCGCTTGGCGTGTCGCCAAGAATAAGGGCGCTTTGCCCCTCAGGCAGGCAGGCGAGGATCTCCCTGGCGTGTTTACGGGTCGCCGCGAAGATCATCACCCCGCGGCGCCTATCACTGAGCTCAACCAGGTGCTGCACCAAGGCCGGTGTCAGCTTGCCCTGCCCGGCTAAGGCGCGGTCCAGGGCCGCCTCGGTCCAATGCTCTACCTCTTGGGAAAAGTCGTAACGGATGGCGGGCGCCGGCACCTTGTGCACAGGGGTCAAAAAGCCGTCTTTTATCAAGCGGCGCAGGGGAAGCTCATAAACGCAGTATTTGAACAACTTAGGCTCGGTACTACGCACTTGGCCACTGGCATGAAACTGATAAAGCCAGCCACCGTCCAGGCGATAAGGTGTGGCGGTAAGGCCCAGCACAAAAGCCGAGGCGAAATGGCGCAGCACCTGGCGGTACTGGCTTTCATCATCGGGGCCTATGCGGTGGCATTCATCCACCACCACCAGGGAGAAGTCGTCGCCAAATTGCGAAAGATTAGGCGCTACCGATTGTATTGAGGCAAACACCACCTTCCCCGTACTGCACTTTTGCCCAAGGCCTGCCGAAAAAATAGAGCCGTCTTCTCTCACCGCCTCGTACTTGGCGGCGTTTTGCTCCACCAGCTCGGCCACGTGGGTGAGCATCAGCACCCGGCCCTTGGCTATGCGGGCAAGTTCGGCGATCACCAAGCTCTTGCCGGCGCCGGTAGGCAGTACCAGCACTGCCGGCTCGCGGTTTTTCTTAAAGTAATTGACGGTCGCGCGGACGGCTTCTTGCTGATAGGGCCGCAGTTTCATGAAAAGGCTTTGGCTATGGCTTCTTTGGGGGTGGCATCGACATATTCTTTCAGGCTTTCCAGGCTCTGCCAACGCCCTACCGCCGCCACATCCACCAGGCTGACCCCGTTACGCACCGCCAAGGTGGCAAAACTGCGCCGCAAGCTATGGCAGCTGACCCCTTCCAAACCCAATGCTAAGGCCCGTTTTTGCAAAGCATGATTGAGGCCATGGGTGGTCATGCCCTCGCCCATCACCGCCCCATGGCGATTAACCCGGCGCAGCAACAATCCTGAGCAGAGCGCGCTCTGCTCGCGCCACTTTTGCAGCCAAAGGCCTGGGTCAAGGGGCGCTGGCAGCTTTGGCAGCACCAAGACCTTGCCAAGGCCCTGCTGATCGGTCTTGGAAAAACGAATACGAATGGCAAGGCCGGCCTCTGTAAGCTCCAGATCCTCAAAGCGCAGGTTGGCAAGCTCGCTGCGCCGCATGGCAGCGGAGAGCCCCAGGCTTATCATCAAGCCGTCGCGAAGGCCAAGGAGGCCGTCTTTCTCGCAACTTCTTAAGAGGGTGTCGATTTGCGCCCGGCTAAGAGTGGCGGCCTTTTTTTTGTCGGTGCCTTTTTGTAAGCGGCCAAGGGCCTTAAAGGCTTGGCGCACCTCGTCGTTCACGGGGTCAACAAACCCTTGGCGCCGATGCCAGGCCTTGATGGCACTGATATGGCTGCGAAGGGTGCTAACCGAAAGATGTGCCCCTTTTATCCCCAGGTAACGCTTTAGTTGGCTTGGGCTTGCTGGCAGCGTAAAGCCAGCGGTTACAAATTGCTTAAGGCCAGCGCTGTATTGGTTGCGGGTGCCTGGCGCCGTTGCCAGCTCCAGCCAATCGTCCGGCAGAGCAGGCAGGCTCATGCGCCACCCAGGGAGGTTTTCAGGGCTTCGAGCTCGCTTTTAAGCTGCTGGCGCTTTCGTACCTGCTCAGTCAAAAAGGCCACCTCGCCTAACAGCGTATCTAGCTGCTGCTGTTGCTGCCCAAGAGCCTCGGCAAGCTCTGGCGCAGCGCTCTTGCGGGTAAGTTCGCTATTAAGAGCCGCTATCTCTGCCAAGGCCTGCTCAAGTGCCTGGGCCTTTTTATCTGCCTCGGCTTTTAGCGCCGGCAAGGCGCTGGCTTGCTGCTGCAACGATTGCACCATACCACTTAGGTTGCGGTTGTCTTCCTGGCTGTCTCGAAGGGCATCTTCGAGCTTTTTCTGGGCGTTTTGCCACTGCCAGCGGCTCTCCTCAAACGCCTCTTGGCGTTTACTGGCTTCGGTTTGCCAACGTTCCTGAAAGTGCTGCTGCTGGTGAAAAAGGTGATTGACCTGGGCCCGGTTGTCCTCGGCCTCGCGCTGCCATTGCCCGGCCTGCTGGCGCACCAGTGCCAACTGCCGCTGGCTCTCGGCCAGCAGTTTTTGTTGCTGGCCCAACTCTTCGCCAAGGGCCGCTTCGCGCTCTGCGCCGGCCTGCAAGGCTTGTTGCTGCTTGGCTTGCTCCTCGCGGGCTGTAGCGAGAGCGGCCAGCGCGTCGTTTTTTTCCTGCTCTAAGGCGGCAACGCGGGCATTAACCGCGGCTTCAGCGCTGTTGATCGCTGCGTCTTTGTCCTTTTCCATTTGCTGAAAAAGCGCGTCCAGAGACTGCTGAAGGTGTAACGGTGTAGCGAGCCTTACACTGCGCTCTTCCTGGGAAGAGGCGTGCCACTCCTGCAAATAACGGCTAATAGAGCTGTTGGAGCCGCCCCCCAGCCATTGGCGAACGTTATTCACCGATGGCTGCTTGCCCTCGTCCACCAAGGTCTGCGCCGCTTTCCATACGTTGTCGCGATTGGCCCTGAGTTGCTGGCCGAGGGGGTTAACAGGCATAAAGCACCTTTATGTAAATGTGTAATAGTTACATTACACACATTTTTACGGACAAGTATCATTCAGTCAATCTTATTCATTAAATTTTAAAATGGATATTTTGGTAAGTTATATTGTGTTTTGTAACGCCAGCGCTGGGGAGCATCAGGCCAATAAAATCGGGGCCTTAAGCCCCGATAAAATGCCTTTGTGATGCCCGGACATCAACATAACTGACACCACAACTCGCCATAATCTTTGACCATACCGTTATCGTCGATACTGAGGTCGGCCGTAAAGCCGGTAGCCAGATTGGTGTAACGGTAAAGCCGCGGTGCGAGGTGGGCGTAGTTTTGCTCTACCACTTCAAAGCGGCCCTGAGGGAAGCGATACCAGATAACCTTGATGGTTCTGTCGTCTCCGACAGCCAAATCGAGCCTTTTGATGGGTAACATGTTGGTGGCCAGGGTAAAGCCAAGATCCACATCCAGGCAGCCTTGCCACTCGGGCCGGGGCTCGCCGTCGCAGGTCCAGTTGCCCTCCCCGTCGCCGATAACGGCAATGGGCAGCCCCCGTTTGGGGATCACCGTCGCCTGGCGGGTGCGCCAACAGGAAAAGCAGCGAATTTCGTAATCGATGGCAAAGGCCTTGCCTTCATAGAGCCCCAGTACCGTGCCTTCCAGGTCGTGCTCGTTAAAACTCAGATGCTCAAGGCTTTGCCAGGGCCCTTTCCACAACATGTCCATCCACACACTCCGCCGACTGATGTTTCTTTCAGCCTAGGATAAAAAAAAGGCCGCACAAGGCGGCCTCAAGGAGTGGGGATAAGGTTAGCCGGCACGCAGGGCGGCGATACGTTTCTCGATGGGCGGGTGGCTCATCAGCAGCTCACCCAGAGTGCGTTTGCCGCCTTGGATGCCAAAGGCCGCCAGTTGGCCTTCAAGGTGGGACTCTTCATGAGCACGGCCCAGACGCTCCAGCGCACCAATCATTTTTTGGCGACCAGCCAGGGTGGCGCCGCCGGCATCGGCACGGAACTCACGTTGACGAGAGAACCAGGCGACGATGATAGAAGCAAGGATACCGAACACCATCTCCAGCACCATCACGATGGCAAAGTAGGCAAGGCCGCCAAGGCCTTGGCCTTCTTCCTCGTCGTTGCCGCGAAAGAAGTTGGAAATAATGCCGGCAACGACCCGCGCGAAGAAAATCACAAAGGTGTTGAGTACGCCCTGGATAAGGGTCATGGTCACCATGTCGCCGTTGGCTACGTGGGAGACCTCATGGCCCAGCACTGCTTCCACTTCGTCACGGTCCATCTTGTATAAAAGGCCGGTGGATACCGCCACCAGCGAGTTGTCTTTGCTGGGGCCGGTGGCAAAAGCGTTCATGTCGGGTGAGTCGTAGATGGCCACTTCCGGCATTTTGATACCGGCTTGCTGGGCCTGGCGGGCAACGGTGGTTACCAACCATTGCTCCATTTGGTCGCGGGGTTGGTCAATCACCCGGGCTCCGGTGGAGCGCTTTGCGACCCACTTGGACATCAACAAGGAGATAAAGCTGCCGCCAAAACCAAATACGGCAGCGATCACCAGATAGCCGCCGATAGAGTGATATTGCACACCCAGCGCCGACATCACGATGTTTAGCACCACGGACAACACCAGGATCACGGCCAGGTTGGTTGCCAGGAACAATATGACGCGTTTCACAATAAGACTCCTTTGGTCAAAGACGCGTTGGTCTGATTGACATAATATGTCCGCACTTTTGGTTTTCAAGCCCACCGACAATAAATTTTCGTTATCATTGGCACCTTTACCGTCACCATAAAGGTTTCACTGATGCGAGCCTTACTGCTTTCGGCGTCCCGCGTTGGCGATACGCCCTATCTTGTCCATGCCCTGCCCTTTATCGACGCCCTACTCAAAAGCGGCGAGCGCGAGCTGCTGTTTGTGCCCTATGCCGGGGTCACCATTTCTTGGGACGACTACACCGGTAAAGTGGCCGAAGCCCTGGCGCCACTCGGTATTACCGTCACCGGTATTCACAGCACTGATGACCCCATCAAGGCGGTGCGCCAGGCCAAGGCCATCGCCGTTGGCGGCGGTAATACCTTTAGGCTGGTGACCGAGCTTTACCAGCAGCAGGTGCTGGGCGCCATCAAAGAGCAGGTGCAAGCGGGCACGCCTTATATTGGCTGGAGCGCCGGCTCCAATGTGGCGGGCAAAAGCGTGCGCACCACCAACGACATGCCCATCGTCTACCCGCCAAGCTTTGACGGCATCAACCTGGTGCCTTTTCAAATCAACCCCCACTTTACCGACTACGTACAGCCGGGCCATAACGGTGAAACCCGTAGCGACCGCCTCAACGAGTTTTTGACCTTAAACCCGCAAGAGCGCGTGGTATGCCTGCCAGAAGGCACGGCTCTGAGCCTCGATGGCAACAAGCTGACCTTGCTGGGCGGCAAAGGCGGTTACCTGATGCGCTTTGGCGACACCCAGCGCATTGAAGAAGGCAGCGATCTCAGCCACTGGCTGTAACGAGGCCGGGGGCTCTGCTAAGATCCCCTTTCTTTTTAGCTAAGTAAGTGAGTCAGACATGGCTGATTATCAAACCCTCGAACAGAAAGCCAGTTACGGTGTAGGCCGCCAAATGGGCGACCAGCTGGCCCAGCAAGCCTTTGACGGCCTGGATATCCCCGCCGTTCAGCAAGGTCTGGCCGACGCCCTGCGCGGTGAAGAATTTGCCGTTACCCCGGACGAGATCAACGCTGCCTTTGACGTTATTCGCAGTCGCCTCGAAGACGAAGAAAAAGCCCGCCACAGCGCCTTTATCGGTGCCAACGAGGCTTTCCTGGCCGAAAACGCCCAGAAAGACGGCGTAACCGTGACCGATTCTGGCCTGCAGTACGAAGTGCTGACCGAAGGCAATGGCGCCATCCCCACCGCAGCCAACAAGGTCAAGGTGCATTATCACGGCACCCTGATTGACGGCACCGTTTTTGACAGCTCCGTTGCCCGTGGCGAGCCCATCAGCTTCCCGGTGACCGGCGTTATCAAAGGCTGGGTTGAAGCCCTGCAATTGATGCCGGTAGGCTCCAAGTGGCGCCTGACCATTCCTCAGGATCTCGCCTACGGCGAACAAGGTGCCGGCCGGGCCATTCCGCCCTTCGCAGCCCTGGTGTTTGAAGTCGAGCTGCTGGACATCGAATAACCAGCCACGATGCAAAAGGCAGCTTCGGCTGCCTTTTTTAATGGAATTGCCCATGAGCCTTTTGCCACACCTGACCCTTGAAACTGCTCCCAACCCCGATGCGGCCGTTATCTGGCTCCATGGTCTGGGGGCCGATGGCAACGACTTTGCCCCGGTAGTGCCCGAGCTTGGCCTGCCCCAAGGGGCGGCAGTACGTTTTATCTTCCCCCACGCGCCGAGCAGGCCGGTGAGCGTTAATGGCGGTTATGTCATGCCGTCTTGGTACGACATTTTTAGCCTCGACCTCGAACGCAAGTTGGATGAAGGGCAGCTCAGAGCCTCAAGCGCTGCTGTTAAAGCGCTTATCGAGCAAGAGCTGGCCCGGGGCATAGCCAGCAACCGCATTGTGATAGCCGGCTTTTCCCAAGGCGGCGCCGTGGCTTATGAAACGGCGCTGAGCTATGACAAACCCCTGGCCGGGCTATTGGCGCTCTCGACCTACTTTGCCACCAAGGCAACGGTTGAGCGGAGCCCTGCCAATAACAGCCTAGCCATCGCCATTCACCACGGCGTGCAAGACCCGGTGGTACCGGAGCTTTTGGGCCAGCAAGCCAAGGATGCCCTTACTGCCATGGGTTACGCCCCTGACTACCGGCGCTATAACATGGAACACAGCCTTTGCTTGGTGCAAATCAAGGACATTGGCGCCTGGCTTACCCAAGTGCTGCGCCTAAACTCGCACTGAAACAAGGCCTTGCCCAGCTGGGCAGGGCCTTTAGCTGCTGCTAAGGTGGCAAAAACACCTGCCGGCCCCGCCATGAGATTTGTCACTGCCCTCGCGTTTTGCCTTTTGTTAAGTAGCTGCGCCAGTAAGGCGCCGCCCCCAGCACCTGCGCCGCAGCCCAAAGCGGCCAGCACCGTTACCGAAAAGCTCCATAGCCAGTATCGCCAGTGGCGTGGGGTGAAATACCGCCTGGGGGGCACCAGCAAAAGTGGGGTGGATTGCTCCGCCTTTACCCAAATCACGTTTGCCCAGCAGTTTGATGCGTCGCTTCGGCGCACCACCGCCGAGCAGGTCAAACAAGGCCATTGGATAAGCCAGCAAAAGCTGCGCCCGGGAGACTTGGTGTTTTTCAAGATTGGCCGGGTGCGCCATGTGGGCATTTATCAAGGCGACGGGATGTTTTTGCACGCCTCCACCAGTTTAGGGGTAACCGTCTCAGCCCTTACCGACCCTTACTGGCAAGCCCATTACTGGACGGCCCGGCGGATACTCCAGTAAAAAAGCCGCCTCTTGGGCGGCCTTTTCAACGCAGCTTACACAAGGAGCGGTAGGTAATGGCTGCGGCCACCAGCATCAATATGCCGCTCGCCAGCATCACGCCCTGGGCGTCGCTGCTGTCGACAATCACGCCGCCAAGGGCCGCCCCCAGAGCAATGGCCAATTGCACTGCCGAGACAATCAACGCGCCGCCGCTCTCGGTTTGGTCCGGCACCACCTTGGTTATCCAGGTTGACCAGCTGACTGGCGTGCCGCCAAAGGCAAGCCCCCACAGCACAATGGCCGGCAGGCACAATAACCCCGCGCTCCCCATCGCCCCCAAGGCCAGCAAAGCCGCCATCATCATCAGCGCGGTGAGCAACAATACCCTGGCCAGGTGCCGGCCAATCAAGCGCCCGGCCAGCAAGGTGCCGAAGAAATTGGCAAGCCCGAAGCCCAGCAGTACCAACGCGATGGTTTGCAGCCCGAGTTGCTGGCTTTCAAGATAATCGCGAAGGTAGGTAAAACCGGCAAAGTGGGCGGTAAAGATGAGCACAACCACCCCTATACCCAGGCCAATACCCGGCCTTTTCAGTACCATCCACAGCCCCGACACGCTGCCGCCAGCTTGCGGGCTTAGCGGTGGCAACAGCAGCCATTGGCCAGCCATAGTAAGGGCGCTCAGCACTGCGGCCATCATAAACACCTCACGCCAACCCAAAAGCCCGCCAAGATAACTGCCGAGGCCAGCGGCGGTGATGGTAGCCAGCGGCACCCCGCTAAAGATAAGGGAGAGCGCTCTTGGCGCCTGCTCTTCGCTGACCAAGCGAATGGTGGTGGCCGCGGCTATGGCCCAAAAGCCGCCCAACGCCAAGCCTAGGCCGATGCGCGCTGCCAGCAACACCCACAGGTTTGGCGCGGCGGCCACCATCAGGTTGGACAGCAGCATCAGGCCGCTCAGGCTCACCATTACCCGGCGCCGGTCGATATTGGCGGTCAAAGGCACAACGGCAAGACCTCCCAACAGCGCCATCACCGCCGTCACTGTTACCGCCTGCCCCATTTGGCCGGCACTGACCCCAAGCTCGTTGCCCATGGGGGTGAGCAGGCTGGCCGGCAAGAATTCGGCAGTCACCAGGGCGAACACCCCCATGGCAATGGACCAGACCGCAGCCCAGCCGGTAGTGGAGGCCCCGGCCGCGGCAGGAGTGGAAGAGTCGGACATGCTTACCTCTGAAATTATCCAAAATCGGGGCTAAGAATACGGTAAGCTTTCCGGACGAACTATCACACTAAGTCCGTAATGATTGATACATCGTCTGGAGCACCGCCGTCCAACCAAGACCGGCTCAGCCAACTGCTGATGGGTATGCGCCTTTTTGGCGTCTGTTATCGCCATGTGCAGGCCGAAGCGCCTTTTGGCCTGAGCTACAGTCATCAGCCCGGCCGCAGCCATCTGCATGTGGTGATTGAGGGCGAGTTGGAACTGCGTACCGCCAGTGGTTACCAGCGTTTGGTGGCCGGGGATGCCTTGCTGCTGCCGCGCAGCCAGGAGCACGCACTGCTAAGCGAACGAGAGCTGGCCTGCGCCGACATCCTCTCATTAGACGCAGAACCGGTGTGCGACCATTTCGGGTGCCTGGGCGGCAACCCGGACAGCAGCCACCGTTTTTTCAGTGCCTGTATGGCCATGGATCTGGGGCCAATGCAGCCGCTGGTGGCGCAAATGCCGGAGGTTATCCACGTTGGCACCTTGCTGGACCGCTACCCCGAGCTTGGCGCCATCCTCGATGCCATGCGCCGCGAGTCGTCTTTGATGCGGGCAGGCGCGGCAGGTATTTTATCGCGTCTGGCAGAAGTGCTGGCCGCCACCCTTATTCGTGGCTGGGTTGAATGCCAATGTGACAACAGCACCGGCTGGATACAGGCCATCAAAGATCCGCGCATGGGCACCTTGCTAAGCGCTCTGCATCAAGATCCCGGCCAAAGCTGGACCGTTGCTTCCATGGCCAGCCATATCGGCATGTCCCGCTCGGTATTTGCCGAGCGCTTTAAAGCCATGACTGGCCTCACGCCTCTTAGTTACTTGAGTGAACTTCGCATGCAGCTGGCTCGCCAGTGGCTGGAGCAGGACAAGATGGCGTTATCGGAAGTGGTGTATCGGTTGGGGTACGGCTCCAGTAGCGCTTTCTCGCGCGCCTTTAAAAAGGCCACCGGCCAGACGCCGGGGGCCCTTCGTAGCCTTTAAGCCAGCAGCGCCTGCAGATCGCTAAGGGCGCTCACTTCAAAAGTGGGGGTGATGCCGTCAGGGCGAGCCTTGCCGTGGCGGTTAAACCAGCAGGTATCCAGGCCCACACCGGCGCCACCGGCCACATCGGCGTGGGGGTTGTCCCCTACCATCAGCGCCTTTTGCGGCTGGCCGCCCATTTTTTCAAAGCTGTAATGGAAAATAGCCGGATCTGGCTTGGCAATGCCCGCCTCTTCGGAGGTGACCACCAAGTCGAACAGCTCATGCCAGCCAGCCTTGGCAAGACGCCCCGGCTGCATGGCCTTAAAGCCGTTACTGATGATGCCAAGCTTGGTGCGACCCTTGAGGCTTTGCAGCAGCTCATGAGCGCCGGCCATGGGCGGGCAGTTGTCAACCATGGCGTCTTGAAACTGGCTGTTAAGGGCGGTGGGCTCCACCCCGAACTGGCGGCCAAAATGGGCAAAGCGGCCTTGCTGCAATGCCAGCATGTCGATTTGCCCCAGGTGGTATTGGTCCCAGAGCTTGAGGTTGGCGGCCTGGAAATCGCTATAGCATTGCTCGGTCATGTCATGGCCATAGCGCGCCAGCAGGCTTTTCAGGCCCCCTTTGGAGTCGAAATAAAACAAGGTTTCGTCGGCGTCAAAAAGCACCCATTGATACTGCATGAAAGGCTCCGCTGCCGTGAAAAGGCTGGCAGCCTATCACGGATGCCAGTTGACTTCGATATCGGCGGGGTTGGGGCTGTGGCCGGCGGTGGCCAGCAGCGGCGCCTGGATATGGCGTTTCAGATATGCCAGGTTCTCCTCAACGCGGTCCATCTTGCCAAGGCCGCAATTGGCCACCCAGCCCATCAGCTCAAGGCCATCACGCTCAATGGCCTCGGCGGTCAGCAATGCATGGTTGACGCAGCCAAGCTTCATGCCCACCACCAACACCACGCCGCCGCCCCAGCTTTTAGCCAAGTCAGAAAAGCGCTGCTGCTCGTTAAGCGGCACCCGCCAACCGCCGGCCCCTTCCATCAATAGCCAATCAGCCTGTTGCTGCTGCCAGGGCGCCATGGCACTCAGCACGGTATCGACATCGAGCGCCACCCCGGCTTCGGCCGCGGCTAGATGCGGCGCTATGGGCGGCGCGAAATAAAAAGGGTTGTGGGCATCGAGGGGCAATTGCAGGTTGGAGTGGCGCCAAAGGCGCTCGGCGTCGTCGCGGCCACCAGAGGCAATGGGCTTGAGCCCGGCCACCTTGTGCCCTTGGCGAGCGAGATGTGCAAGGATGGCACAGCTAATGTGGGTTTTACCGGCGTCGGTGTCGGTGCCGGTTACAAAAAGGCGTTTTGCCATGAAATCAATCCAATTCGGTAGGTCAGTGGCAGCCCCAGCAGCGTACGTTTCGCCTCAATGGCGGCCACAAATTGGCGGTAACGCGCCTTGCCGGTGAGGCCCTGGGCTCGCCCTGGCACATGGTGAGCGCCAATGCCCTTAAGGCTTTGGCGTAGCGCGGCAAGGTCATCAAAGTGCACCACAAAGTCTTTGACCTTGAGGCGCGCGCCTGTGGGCAGCATGGCTGCCAAATTGTTTTCATCGGGCATGGCCAGAAGATGGCCCTGGCTTTTGCCCCAGGCGCTTGCCAGCTCGCGAAGGCTGCCTGCCAGCGGCAAAGTGAGCAGCGCCTGGCCGCCGGGAGCCAACACCCGGCCAACTTCCCCAAGGGCCAAAGAAAGGTCGCTGCACCATTGCAGCGCCAGGCTCGAGACCAGCAAATCCACTGAGCCAGAGGCAAGTGGCAAGTGCTGAGCATCGGCTTGAATAAAAGCGCTGTCCGGCGCCTTTTGCTGCGACTCAAACAGCATGGCGCTACTGATGTCCAGGCCAAATCGCTTCTGGGCATTGAGCCTTGCCAGGCAGTAACCGGTGCCGCAGCCCAGATCCAAAGCGGTGTTTACCCTCGCGGGTGCCGCTTCAAGCAACCAGTCGGCCACTTGTTGCTGCAAGTGCGCGCGGCTGTCGTACTGGCGGGCGGCGCTGCCAAAGGCGCGGGCCACATCAGCAAGGGCCATGGCAGGCCTCCAGACAATCAAGCAGTGCATCCAATTGTGAAGTACTGAGTCCGGCATTAAGGGTGATGCGAAGTCTGGCCTGGGGCACGGTGGGTGGGCGAATGGCCGGGCAGAAAAAGCCCGCTTCCAGCAGCTTTTGCGACAAGGCAAGGGCCGCCGCGCTGTCTTGGCACAATACCGGTTGAATGGCGGTGTCGGAGGCCAAGACCGCTATGCCCCGCTGCCGGCAACCGGCCTGAAAATGGCGAATCAGCTCGCCGAGCTTTTCCCGGCGCCAAGGCTGGCTTTGCACTTTTTTAAGGTTGCTTTGCACCAGGTTGACGGTGGCCAGCGGCAGCGCCGTGGAGTAGATGTATTCTCGGCAAAGGTTGTCGATGGCCTCCCCCAGAATTTGGGGGCCAGCCACAAAGGCGCCGCCGGCGCCAAGGGCTTTACCGAAGGTCGCCATCAGAATATCGGGCTTGGCGCCTTGCTGCTCCATCAAGCCGCGGCCATTCTCCCCCAGCACGCCTATGCCGTGGGCATCGTCGATATAAAGGGTTTGCCCCAGGGCTTTTAATGCTGGGATGTCGGCAGTGTCGCCGTCCATGGAGAACACGCCGTCACTGACAATCAGGCTGGGGGCTTTAACTAGCCCCTGCAGCTGGGCCACATCTAGGTGGCGATAGCGGCGAAAACGCCCACCGCTTTGCAAACTGCCGTCCAGCAAGGAGGCGTGGTTAAGGCGGTCGTGAAAGACCGGCACCTCGCCGAAGAGTTTGAGCACGCCGCTGTTGGCGGCAAAACCGGAGGAGAAAAGCCGTACCGACTCAAACCCCAGCCAGTCGACTAGCGCATCGCAAAGCTGCTGGTGCGCCTCACTTTGGCCGCTCACCAAGGGCGACGCCGTGGCACCGCCCCCAAAACCTTGCCCTTCGGCGGCCAGCGCCAGGTAATCGTTACCGGCCAAGTCCAGGGCATTGAACCCTGCCACCTGCACCCGGCCTTGACCCAGGCGGGTCACCTGGCGGCTTTGCCGCCAGAGTCCTTCGGCCCGCGCTTTATCGAGGCGCGGGCCTAGCCAGCTACTGAGCATTTAGCGCACTTCGTAGTAATTGACCGGGGTGTTTTCCATGGCGATTTGTGCCGACAGCACCGCTTCGGTGGTTTCGTCGTCGGCGCCGTGGTACTGCTCGGTGTTGATACCCAGCTTGGCGAACAGTTGCAGATCGGTGTTGGCTTCCGGGTTCTTGGTGGTGAGCAGCTTGTCGCCGTAGAAAATGGAGTTGGCACCGGCAAAGAAGCACAGCGCCTGCATTTCTTCGCTCATTTTCTCGCGGCCGGCCGAGAGGCGCACATGGCTTTTAGGCATCAGGATGCGGGCCACGGCAATAGTGCGCACGAATTCGATGGGGTCGAGATCGTCAACGTTTTCCAGCGGCGTGCCTTTGACCTTGACCAGCATGTTGATTGGCACCGATTCGGGATGCACGTCGAGGTTGGCCAGCTGCTGCAAGAGGCCGGCGCGGTCACGCTTGTCTTCACCCAGGCCGACGATGCCGCCGGAGCAAATTTTCATGCCGGCGTCGCGCACATGGCTCAGGGTATTGAGGCGGTCTTGGTAGGTGCGGGTAGTAATGATCTGCCCGTAAAACTCGGGGCTGGTATCGAGGTTGTGGTTGTAATAATCAAGGCCAGCGGTTTTTAGTGACAGCGCCTGATCGGCGGTCAGCATCCCCAAGGTCATGCAGGTTTCCAGGCCCAGGGCTTTCACCTCTTTGACCATGGTCATCACATAGGGCATGTCTTTTTCTTTGGGGTTCTTCCAGGCCGCGCCCATGCAAAAACGGGTGGCGCCCACTTCCTTGGCCCTGCGTGCTTCGGCTACCACCTTTTCCACTTCCAGAAGGCGCTCGCGCTCCACTTCGGTGTGGTAATGGCCTGATTGCGGGCAGTATTTACAGTCTTCGGGGCAGGCACCGGTCTTGATGGACAGCAGGGTGCTGACCTGCACTTCATTGGGATTGAAATTGGCGCGGTGCGCGGTTTGGGCGCGGAAAAGGAGATCGTTAAAGGGCAGATTGAAGAGAGATTCGATCTCGGCAATGGTCCAATCGTTACGCAGGCTCACAGGCGTTCCTTATCATTTGTCTTTGCTTGGCTAGTGTAGGGATAGCCGTTAAGCTGTCAACGCCTACCAGTTAAATCACATTTACAGTTGGTTATTTAGTGAGCATTTCAAGTTCCGACACCCAGTTTGACCGCCACCATATCTGGCATCCCTACACGGCTCTTCGCGATCCCCTGCCCACCTATCCCATTGCCCGCGCCAACGGCGTGCGGCTTTACTTAGAAGATGGCCGGGCGCTGATTGATGGCATGTCCTCCTGGTGGGCGGCCATTCACGGCTATAACCACCCTGCCCTCAACGATGCCGTGACCGCACAGCTGGGCAAGATGAGCCATGTGATGTTTGGCGGCATTACCCATGAACCGGCCATTCGCCTTTGCCAGCAGCTGGTGGCCATGACCCCGGCGCCCCTGGAAAAGGTCTTTCTGGCCGATTCGGGCTCTATCAGCGTGGAAGTGGCGCTGAAGATGGCGGTGCAGTACTGGCAAGGGCGTGGCCAACCGCAAAAATGCCGCTACCTGACTCCTCGCCGCGGCTACCACGGCGACACCTTCGGCGCCATGTCGGTGACCGACCCGGACTCAGGCATGCACTGGATGTTCAAAGGTTTGCTGCCGGGCCATGTGTTTATGCCGATGCCAGAGGCGCCCTTTGACAGGGACGCCAGCAGCGATCTGGCCATCGCCGAGCAATACTTTGCCGAGCACCACCAAGAGCTGGCCGCCGTTATTTTGGAGCCGGTGGTGCAAGGGGCTGGCGGCATGCGCATTTACTCGCCGGATTATGTGAAAGGCATCAGGGCGCTTTGCGATAAGTACCAGGTGCTGCTTATTCTCGATGAAATTGCCACCGGCTTTGGCCGCACCGGCAAACTGTTTGCCATGGAATGGGCCGAGGTTTGCCCCGATATCCTTTGCCTGGGCAAGGCCCTTACCGGCGGTTATATGACCCTGGCCGCCACCCTCACCACCCAGGAGGTGGCGGATGGCATCAGCGACTCCCCGGCCGGCTGCTTTATGCACGGCCCCACTTTTATGGGTAATCCGCTCGCCTGCGCCGTGGCCTGCCAAAGCCTGGCATTGCTAAGCGAAAACCGCTGGCAACAGCAAGTCACAGCCATTGAAGCTCAGCTCAAAGCCGAGTTGCTGCCACTCAGCGCCCATGAGGCGGTTGCGGATGTGCGGGTGCTGGGGGCCATTGGCGTGGTGGAAGTCAAAGACCCGGTGAAGATGGCCGAGTTGCAGGCCAAATTTGTCGCGCTAGGAGTGTGGATCAGGCCCTTTGGTAAGCTGATTTACCTGATGCCGCCTTATATCATCAAGCCGGATGAACTGACTCAACTGACGGCGGCCATTAAAGCGGCGCTGTAAATGGCGAGAAAAAAGGAGGCAGCTGCCTCCTTTTTTATATTCGCTTAGAAACCTGCGCGGCTGTATACCGCCACGGTGTCGCCTAAAAATTGCACCGTGATAGTTTTGTCACCGCTTTTCCATTGGCAGGATTGGGCTTTTAATACCGCATCGCCACAGCTGTCGGCTTTACCGAGCAGCGCTTCAACATCGGCTTTTTTCATGCCAACACTGAGTTTGTCGTAATTTTCCAAAGTCACCTTGGAGCAACCCGCCAGGGCGGCCATCAGGGCAAAAGGTAAGATCCAGCGTTTCATCGTTGTTCTCCATGTAAAACCCCTAGAGCATATGCCAGAGCCTTAAATGGCCTCTAGTCGCTCGCGCCAAAATTCATCCACCTCTAAAGGTTTCGTTAAGGCGGGCACCACCAAGGTGGTGATTTGGCTGGTCACGGCGTGCTCGAGATCCTGCAGTTTCACCCGCTCGGCCCGGCAATCGCCAATGGGGTAAATATTGGCTTCGTAGAGGATCACTTCGTGGTCACCTGGGTACCATTGCATCAGCTTATCGGCCAACAGCGCCAACCATTTGGGCTCGGTATCAAAGCGTTTGAGGCTCAAGTCGCCGGTCAAGCCCACCTGCCAGAGGATCAGTAGCGCGCTTGGGTCAATGCTGCGTTTAAAGAGTAAAAACTGGGTGGCTTCCATGCTTTGGCAGCCTCTTTTGCCTGGGTCGAGGCCAAGGTCGGCATAAAGGCAGGCGTCGGCGGAGATCCCAGGGTCGAGGCGAGCCTCGATACCGGCTTTTTTAGCGGCCTGCATCAGCATGTGGGGTACATCGGCAAAAATAGCCGGATGGCCGTAAAAGACGGCGCAGATATTCTGGCCGGTTTCAGCCGCCGCCATCACCTGATCGCGCATATCGACATAGGTTTGCGGGCGATACTTGCCTTCGGCGTAATGGGTATGAAGAGACTCAAGATCGGGGCGAACATTTTGCAGCCAGGCCAGCGCCAGGCCATCAACCAACGCAAACACTTTGTCTGCCGTTTTAATCTCGCTGAGCGCCCTTTCACTCAAATGCTTACCCAGGGTGATCCCCAGGCCCACGATGACCAGACTCATACGGAGTTTTCCTTTTCCGTTGCCACTTCCACGCTGTTTTTGCCGTTTTCGCGGGCCAGGCACATGGCCTTTTGGGTCCGCTGGAGCAGGCTCTCAAAAGTGCTGTCGTCTTCGTTTTGCTGTGCTATTCCAAAACTCAAGGCATAAAGGAGGTCAAGATTGACGTCTTCGCCGCGTAGCCCCGGTCGCTGGCAGGCCCTGACCCGCTCTTTGGCCACTTCTATCGGCACATCTTCCATGACCGCCACAAACTCGGCGGCGCCAATGCGGCCCAGCAAGAACTCGGAGCCCACAGCCGAGGCAAAACGCTGGGCTACCCGGTGGATCACCCGGTCCGAGGTTTGCACACCGTATTGCAGGTTGAAGCGGTAAAAATTATCCACTCCAACCACCACTAAGGTCAGTGGCCTACCCTCGGCAAAAAGCGCATCGCATTTTTTAAAGAAGGTGGTCCTGTTGTAGAACAGGGTTAGCTCGTCCCGCTCGGATAACGCCTTAAGTCGTTTTTGTTGATGGCGATTTCTAAAAAGCAGCACCATCAGCAGCGCGCAAAACAGCACCAAACCTAGCAGACCTTGCACCAACAACCAGAAACGTTGGTGGGCGTTGTCGTCTTGCAACGTGAGCAGCTGGTTTTGCTGCTCAAGCAGGGAGATTTGCTGCTTTTGGCTATCAAAACGCAATTTGGCCTGCAGGTAGGACAGCCGGGTATTTTTGCTCTCATTAGCCAGAGACTCGACAGCACTGGCATACTTTTCGGTATAACCCACCAGCTCTTTGTCTTTGTCAGCGGCATTGATTTTGGCCATCAACAAATACAGGTCGCTTTTTTCCTTCCATTGGCTGCCCCCCAGCATATCGAGGCCACGGCTGGCCCAGCTGTAAGCGAGAGCTTTATTGCCCAAGGCATAAAAACTTTTGGCAATGCCGATGCTGGTATTGAGTTGGCCGTCTTTGTAACCGGCATCGTCAAAGCCATTTTTGGCTTTCAAAAAATAGCCAAGGGCATCGGTGGCATCGTTTTTCTTGAGATAATAATGGCCAATCACCAGGTTAGCGCTGGCCACATAAATAGGGCCTGCACTCTTGGAGCAAACCGCTAATTGCTTTTGAGCCGCCGCCAGGCTTTGTTCCGCATCGCCCTTGAGGTGATAAATGGTGGTGAGGGACTGCTGGGCAATACAGCGCTGATAAGGGCTGCCCTTCTCTTCCACCAAAGCCACCAATTTTTCGGCATTGGCAAGAGCGGTATCAAAGTCCTCTACCCGGCTGTACATGTAAGTCATGATGTAAAAATAATCGACCTTGGCCTGGGTCTCGGTCAGTTTTGGATACAGCTCACTGGCCCGTAAAATGTATTCAAAACTGGCATCAAAGTGGCTGCGAATACCTTCCATTTGGGCAAGTAAATAGAGGGCCCGCATTTTACGGTCTGGGTTCTCGGTGGCTGCAAGGATTTGCTTTAACGAACCGGTGGCGGTTTCGTATTGCCCTTTCAATATTTCCTGGTGGGCTTGCAACAATTGGTAACGAATAAGCTCGTCTTCTGTGGCGCTGTCTATTTTGCCGGCCAACTGCCGAAGCAAGGCTTGCGTTGCCTGAGGGTCTTTAACGCGAGACGCTTCAGCCTGGGTCAGCAGGTTTTCAACATCCGACTCTGCCGCCGTTGCAAACGAAGACGGCCCGCCAAGGGCAAGCAGTAAAAACGCTGTCGATGCCAGGCGGGCCAGCAGCTTTGGCAAAATTACTCTCCGAAGCTGGTTACAACGCTGATGATCATATTGACGGGGGGGACAGCGGCCAGTGTACCCACCTGGGCCATGTCGCCTTGCAAGAGCGCATCCTGACAACGGCTATCCAAACCTCTGGATACCATCAACGCGCGGGGATTGTGTTGAAACTCACGGGCCACTGCAGCATCCCGGCCCAGCTCATTAAGGAAGTTCAATAACTCAACCATAAGTTTTCTACCTTCACTGGTTAACCCCGACCTAATGTACTCCTTTTAGCAGGGAAGTAAATTGCCCGCCAATGCCGCTTGTCTTGGCCTACGTTGCAGGTATCATGTCTGCTCCTTAACGAAGTGAAGCCAAATAAAAGGAAAAAGGCATGACGCAAGCGTCGGTAAAAGCGGTATTGGCCGGTGAGTTTCCGGTTGGTACCGAAGTGCAGGTTAAAGGCTGGGTACGTACCCGCCGGGATTCCAAAGCCGGGATCTCTTTCGTGGCTGTCTATGACGGCTCCTGTTTTAATCCCCTGCAAGCCGTCGTGCCCAATTCGCTGAATAATTACGAAGACGACGTCAAGAAACTGACCGCCGGCTGCTCAGTGGTTGTGACCGGCAAGGTGGTGGATTCTCCTGCCTCCGGCCAAGCCTTTGAACTGGACACCAGCAGCCTTGAGGTACTGGGTTGGGTAGAAGATCCCGACACCTACCCCATGGCGGCCAAGCGTCATTCCGTTGAATACCTGCGGGAAGTGGCGCACCTTCGCCCCCGCACCAACTTGATTGGCGCCGTGTTCCGGGTTCGTAACTGCCTGAGCCAGGCCATTCACCGCTTTTTCCATCAGAACGGGTATTTCTGGATGGCCAGCCCCATCCTGACCGCCTCCGATGCCGAAGGTGCCGGTGAAATGTTCCGGGTATCAACCCTGGACTTGGCCAACCTGCCGCGCACCGACAAAGGCGACGTGGATTTCAGCCAGGACTTTTTCGGTAAGGAAACCTTCCTGACCGTATCCGGCCAGCTGAACGGCGAAACCTACGCCTGCGCCCTGGGTAAGATTTACACCTTCGGCCCCACCTTCCGCGCCGAAAACTCCAACACCAGCCGCCACCTGGCGGAATTTTGGATGGTGGAGCCGGAAGTGGCCTTTGCCGAGCTCAAAGACATCGCCCAGCTGTCTGAAGACATGCTCAAGTTCGTGTTCAAGGCGGTATTGGAAGAATGCCCTGACGACATGGCCTTCTTTGCCGAGCGCGTCGACAAGGACGCTATCAACCGTCTTGAGAAGATGATTGATGCCGAGTTCGTGCGCATGGATTACACCGATGCGGTAGAGATCTTAAAAAACTGCGGCAAGACCTTCGAGTTCCCGGTGGAATGGGGTACCGATCTGCAATCCGAGCATGAGCGTTATCTGGCCGAAGAGCATGTTGGCGCGCCGGTTATCCTGCAGAACTATCCCAAGGACATCAAAGCCTTCTACATGCGCCTTAACGACGACGGTAAAACCGTTGCCGCCATGGACGTACTGGCCCCCGGTATCGGCGAGATCATCGGTGGCTCCCAGCGCGAAGAGCGCCTTGACGTGCTGGACGCTCGTCTCGAAGAAATGGGCCTGAATAAAGAAGACTACTGGTGGTACCGGGATCTGCGCCGCTACGGCACCGTGCCCCACGCCGGTTTTGGCCTTGGTTTCGAGCGTTTGGTGTCTTACGTGACCGGTGTGCAGAACATCCGTGACGTCATTCCCTTCCCCCGCTCGCCGGGCAACGCAAAATTCTGATACAAAAAGCCCCGCACCTGCGGGGTTTTCTTTTTAGGCCATCCATCAGTAAAGTGGGGCTAACTCTTTGACCAAGGAAGAATCCCGATGACCGGATTGATCGTACTGGTGGTGATCGTCGCCATCCTCGCTTTTTGGCTGGTATCCATTTACAACCAGCTGGTAACCCTCAAAGCCCGTTTTGAAAATGCCTTCTCGCAAATCGAAGTGCAGCTCAAGCGCCGCTACGACCTTATCCCCAACCTGGTAGAAACCGCCAAGGCCTACCTCAAGCACGAAAGCGAAACCCTGACCAAGGTCACCGAAGCCCGTAACCTGGCGCTGGCGTCCTTGCAGGCAGCCAGCAGCCAGCCCGGCAACCCTGACGCCATTGCCGCCCTCAGCCAGGCCGAAAAGCAACTGACCAGTAGCCTGGCCGGTTTTAACGTGCAGCTGGAGGCCTACCCGGATCTCAAGGCCAACCAGAACATGATGCAGCTCACCGAAGAGCTGACCGCCACCGAAAACAGGGTAGCCTTTGCCCGCCAGGCCTTTAACGACGCGGTGACCGGCTACAACATTTACCGTAAATCCATCCCCAACGTGCTGGTTGCCGCCACCTTCGGCCACCCCACCGACGCTTCCTTGCTGGAATTTGAGGACAGCGCCGCCATCCAGGCCGCCCCTAAAGTCAGCTTCTAAGCCATGGATTTTTATAGCCATCAGGACCAGGCCAGAAAGAAGACCTTCTGGCTGCTGGTCTTTTTTGTGGCAGGGCTCTTGCTGCTGTCGCTCGTTACCACGCTGGTGGTGGGTTTTGGCCTCAATGCCAACCAGAGCGACGGCTACCAGGACACCAAACCGCTATTGAGCCTCGGCCTTTACGGCTGGGTGACGGCCGGGGTGATGAGCGCGGCCATACTCGCCGCCCTTTTTAAGTACTTCAGCCTCAAGGGCGGCGGGCGCAAGGTGGCCGAAGCCCTCGGCGGCCGGCGGGTCAGCCAGGACACGCAGGATCTAGCCGAGCGCAAACTGCTCAACGTCGTGGAAGAAATGGCCATCGCTGCCGGGGTGCCGGTGCCGCCGGTGTACATTCTTGAAAATGAGAAAGGCATCAACGCTTTTGCCGCCGGCTTTTCCATCAACGATGCGGTGATTGGCGTGACTCGCGGCGCCGTAGACACCTTCACCCGCGCCGAATTGCAAGCCGTTATCGGCCACGAATTTAGCCACATCTTTAACGGTGACATGCGCCTTAACCTGCGTTTGGTGGCCTTGCTGTTTGGGTTGCTGTTTGTAGGCCAGTTGGGCCGGCTGCTGCTGCACGCCGGCTCCGGGTCATCGCGGAACAACAAGAAGGACGGCAACGCCCTGCCCCTTATCGGCCTGGGGCTGGTTATCATGGGCTACCTGGGGGTGCTTTGGGCGCGCATCATGCAATCGGCCATCAATCGTCAGCGTGAATACCTGGCCGACGCCTCGGCAGTGCAATTTACCCGCCACCCCGAGAGCCTGGCATCGGCCCTTAAAAAGCTGGGCGGCCACGTGGTGGCCTCGGCGGTGCAGCACCCGGACACCCAAAACTACAGCCATTTGTTCTTTGGCCCGGCGCTCACCGCCCAGTTTGGTGGGCTCTTTGCCAGCCACCCGCCGCTACGCCAGCGCATTTTACGGCTCGACCCCAACTGGGACGGTAACTACAGCCGCCAAGAGCCCAATCAAAGCGAGATGGTCAGCCCCAAGGTCAAACCAAGCCGCCAGGCCGATATCGCCATGCAGGCCGCCGTTGCCCTGGCAGCCACCCTACCCTACGGCTTGGATAAGGCCAGCCGCGACCCGCTGGACAGCTGTTACCTTGTTTTTGCGCTGCTGCTGGACGAAGACAGCGCCGTGCGCGAGCGGCAGCTGGCCATGCTGCAAAACCCGGCGCCGGTAGCCAAGCTTTTCGAACAGCTTGGCGAGTTGCAACCGGGGCAGCGTTTCCCGCTGGTTGAAAAGGCTATTCCCAGCCTTAAGGCGCTGTCTGACAGCCAGTATCGCCAGTTCCGGGATACCTTGATGAAACTGGTGCAGGCCGACGGTAAAACCAGCCTCTTTGAGTGGCTGCTCTACCGTTTGGTTACCCATCAGCTGGGCGCTCAATACGAAGCGCCGACCGGCCAAGGCATGAAGGTGCGCAAACTCTCCGCCTTGAGCGAAGAGGTGCAATTGCTGCTGAGCGCGCTCGCCCACCTTAACCCCGATAGCAACGCCGCAACCCGCGCCTTTGGCATGGGCGCCAACAGCATGGGGCTTTACAACATCACCCTGTTGCCAGAGGCGCCAACGCCGCAGGCACTGGGGCAGGCCCTTAGCAAGCTGCAAGGCGCCTCTGAGCCGGTGCGCCAGCGGTTTTTACAAGGGGCGCTCAAAGCCATCCGCCAGGACGGCGTGGTGACAGGAGAGGAAGCAGAATTTTTCAGGGTGCTAGCGGTGTGCCTTGATTGCCCCGTGGCCTTATGAAAAAGCCGTGGCAACCGCCACGGCTTTTTTAAAGGGCAACCACCACAAACCGCCCATGACGGGCACCACGTAGCGGCAGAAAATAGACATCGCCCACGGCGTAATAGCGGGTGCCTGCCACCCACACTTCAATGGCGCCGGGGGGTAAGGCACTGACCACAGTACCCACAGCCCAAATCTCGCTGGGGTCGACCAGGCCGTAATAGCCATAGCTTGGGTACCAGCGATAGTAACTGTCGTAGGCGCTGTAAAAGGTCAGGCCCCCCAACACAAAGCTCACCGCCACCCTTGGCAACTGGCGCACATAGTAATGATGGCGCGACGGGTGCCAGTGTTGGGTATACCCGGAATACCGGGGCGGCTGATGGTAACGAGGCTTGGGCTGTTGCCAATGGGGATAGGACGGTTTGCCCTGCCAATCAGAGCGGTGTTTGGGCTCGTGACGCTGGCCCTGCCAGTTATCCTGTCGACGATGCTCTTGGCGCCCTTTATGTTCTTGGGGCGCAAAGCGTTGGCGTTTGAACTCTTCGCCTTTTTGGCGGGTTTGATGGGGGTTATTGAGGGTGACCGATTTATTTTGCCACTGGGGCGAGTCACGGCGGCGCTGCTCATCCCTGTCGGCGTAGGCCGGCATGGCCAGCACCGCCGTTGTCAGCGCCATGGTAAGGGCAGCTTTTAACATAAGGGACTCCTGTGACAGCTTTCCCTTATAAGACCGCAGCACCCCGGTGAAAGGTACAACGGACCGCCCTTTTGTTTAAAAAGCGCTCACCTTTGTTAGTTTGAGAAGGACAGGCCGACTTCAAAGCCCGGATCTTTAGCCTCACAGCGGATCACTACTGCATCGGCCATAAAAGGCGGTAACCGGTCCATGCCTCCTTCTATCTTGACTTGCACCTGGGTGCCTTCGGCCAGAGGTTCATCAAGCATCACCCCCATGCCATTACCGCTCAAGTTGCTGCAATGGCCAGCAAGATGCGCATCCTGCACGATTATCTCTACCGGCGAGTTGATTTCCATACGCCGCTCGCGGCGCAGATCTTCGGCTCTTATCATGCTGTTCCCCTTTTAAGGTACCGCGTTCTTATTGTGCTCGGGCAGCCTGAAGGCTGCCGCTCTCCTGCCTTTTCCCTACCAGCCGACCGCCGGGAAAAGTTGCGCTCTGTCGAGAATTTATACTGCCGACCGGCAGAATCAAGCCTCTTTGGCCAATAAAAAACCGGCTGACGCCGGTTTTTTCAATCCGTGCTACCTAGCCGACGTTTTAGCTGGTCGCGCAGGTTGGCCGGCAAACCCTTGATGGTGAGGGTGTCGGTGGCGGCGTTGTAGACAACCCGCTCGCCCAGGTGCTTTTCTTCAAAGCTGATGGTGACGCCAGCGCCAGTACCGGAAAATTTCACCAGCGGCTTAAGGGCACTTTGCTCCACCGGGAATTTGTCTTCCAGGCCGTATTCGCCTTGTACCGCGAAATCGGCAAAGCGGCTTTCCCCTTCCCAGGGCGGCAGCGCATCGGAGAGCTCAGCAACGTCCACTTCGTCACCGCTTGAGGCCTTTTCCTTACAATAATCAAAGACCTGTTTGCCCACTTCCTGGCGCTCTTGGCCTTCAAGGCCGGCTGCGGCGCAGTAGTCGTCCACGGCGGTGAGCAGGGCCTGACTCTGGGCCTTGGCATTAACCCCTTCTTCGCAGCCGAGAAAATCGAGGAAGAAATCCGAGACTTTGCGCCCGGCGCGGCCACGGATAAAGCTGATGTATTGGCGCCGCTCAGGCTCCACCTGCCAGGCGGTCAAATCGATACTGGCCGCCAGTTGCAGGCTTTTGAGTTCCAAAAAGCGGGTCTGGCCCAGCTCCAGGGCGTCGGTGATGGTCACTGAATCCTGGGCTTTGAGCTGCATCACCAGCAGTTTGTCTACCGCCAGATGCTGGTAGTGGGCGATGAGCAGATAACCGGTTTCAATCAGCGCGTAGTGATTGAGCTGGGCTTGCAGCAGTTCGGCGGCTTGCAAGGAGAAGGGCACAAAGGGCTGCTGGCCGTCGAGGTAATTGGCAAGAGCTTCGGCAAAGCCGCTACCGCCGTCTTTAAAGGCGGCAAAACCTTTACCGGGCTTGGCGGCGTAGCTGGCGTGCAGCTCGGCAATGAGGTTGGACACGGCGTCGCTGTTGGGCAGTTGCTGCTCACGGGGACGCACCACCAACAGGCCTTCCTGGTTAAGATCCAGGCGATGGAGAATAACGGCTTTAACGTCGATGCTCATAGGGTATCTGGCAGGTTAACAGGGCGTGGTATCATACCAGCTTTGCAGACAGACCGAGACCACCCCATGCCCTTTCAATCCAAATACGATCCCGAGCACATCACCAAACTGTCCAGCGACATGCTGGCGCTGCTGAGCAAAGAAAAGGTGCCGGTAGACTTGGCCCTGATGGTGCTGGGTAACGTGCTGAGCAACGTGGTCAACGACAACGTTCCGGCGGGCCGGCGCAGCGAACTGGTCAAACAATTTGCCAAAACCCTTGAGCAAAGTGTGGTCGGCGGGCACCACTGATTGCCGGGCGGGGGCATTCAATGTGACAATGCCCCTGCCAAATCAACAACAAGCAGACAGGCAATGACGGGACAGGAAAAGGACAGATTGGAGCCACGGCTGGCCGAGCGTATCTCCAGGCTGATTAACTGGGGCCACTGGTTTACGTTCTTCAATATCTTGCTGGCGATGCTGATTGGCAGCCGCTACCTCATTGAAAACGGCCTGCCCGACACCTTCCTTGGCCTGCTTTATACCCTGGTGACCTGGGCCGGACATTTTGCCTTCCTGGCCTTTATCGTTTTTGTCATCACCCTCTTTCCCTTCTCGATACTGGTGCCGCTGCCGCGGCTGGTGCGCTTTTTTGGCGCCCTGGTGGCGACCCTTGGCCAATTGACCCTGGTGGCTGACACCTTTGTGTTCAGTCAATACCGGCTGCACCTTAACGGCTTCTTATGGGATTTGATTGCCTCAGGCGAAGGCCAGGTACTGACCCGCCACTACTTTACCTGGATGGCCCTTGGCATCCTGCTGGTGGTGATCTTTGCCCTGGAGCTGGTGGCCGGGAATTTCCTCTGGCGCCGGCGCCACCGCTTTAAAGAAACCCGCATGGGCTTTAATGTGGCCGCTGCCTTTGTGGTGTGTTTTTTCGCCTCCCACAGCATGCACATCTGGGCTGATGCCCGGGTTTATTACCCCATTTTGCGCCAAGGGGCGGTGTTCCCCGTCTCCTACCCCGCCACAGCCAAGACCTTCCTGGCCAGCCACGGCCTGCTGGACATGGACGATTACCAAAAGCGGCTGCAAGACACCAAAGGCACCGAAAGCCTGTTAAAGATGCCCAAGACCCTGGCCCCCTTCAGCCACCCCGACACCAAGGTCATCGTGGTGGTGGTTGAGGGTCTTCGCGCCGATGCCCTGGCCCCCGACACCATGCCGCACCTCGAAGCCCTGGCCGAGAAGGGCCTTCGCTTTAATGACCATTTCTCCGGCTCCAACGAGCCGCGCGACGGCATGTTCAGCTTCTTCTACGGCCTGCCTGCGGTCTACCAGAATGCGGTCAAGCTGGGCCGCGACCCATCCTTATTGGTGCAAAGCTTTAAAGACCTCAACGACCCCATCGGCGTCTTTGCCTCAGACGGCCTCACCCAGAACGACCTGGGGCAAACGGCCTTTCGCGGCATGAGCATTCCTGATTTTAGCGGCAGCGTCTCTCACCGGGACCAGCAGGCGCTAGACGCCCTCCTGGATTGGACCGCCAAGCGCCAGGGCGGCTACTTTGCCTACTTGCAACTGGGGGCGCCGGCCAGTTTCTCCACGCCCAAGGATTACCCCAATCCCTTCCAGCCAGATTGGCCGGTGGTGAACCTGGCCGAGCTGGACGCCAGCAGCGATGTGGATCAGGTGAAAAACCGCTACCTTAACGCCGTGCATTTCAGCGATGGCCTGCTGGGCAAGCTTATCGACACCCTCAAAGCGCGGGGCGAGCTGGACCACACCTTGCTGCTGGTCACCTCCGACCATGGCATGGAGTTTAACGACAACAAAAACGACACCTGGGGCTACAACAGCGATTTCAGCCGCTATCAAACCCAGGTGCCACTGGTGATCAACTGGCCCGGCATGGCCCACCAGACCTTTGATGGCTTGACCAGCCATCAGGATATCCTGCCTACCCTAGTGGGCAGCGCTCTGGGTAGCCAGGTGCCTGGCAACCAGTACAGCTCCGGCACCAGCCTTTTTGCCGACCAACGGCCTGGCTGGGCCATTCTTGGGGATTTCCATGAGTTTGCCATCTTGCAAAACGATCGCGTGCTGGTCATGAACCGCTTCGGCCAGTACAGCATTCGCGACAACAACTACCGGCCCATTAAAAAGGCCCACGTCAGGATTGGCACCCTGATGGAAGCGTTAAAAGAACTGAAACGCTTCTACCGGTAAAAAAGGCGGCCAGATGGCCGCTTTTTTATTGCCGTGCTTTTGCTTGGCCACTGATATTGCAGGTAAAAATAGGCGCCCCAATGCCGTAAAGGGCGAAAAGCCGCCCTCTTAGGCCCATCTCGGGCAAAAAGTCGCCAAACAGACCGTCAAGCACCAAACAGGGCTTGCATGAAAGGCGCGGATGAGTAAACTTGTCGGCGTTGCAAGGCAAGTCCCCACGCTTATTGCAACAACGTGGTCAACGGCGCGTAGCGCAGCCTGGTAGCGCACTGTCATGGGGTGTCAGGGGTCGGAGGTTCAAATCCTCTCGCGCCGACCATAACGGAAAAAGCCCTCGTCTAAAGACGAGGGCTTTTTCTTTATCTGCGCCTTGCCCGCCGCTTCGTTGCCGGGCATGCTGGGGGCATGACGTTTTTTGCCTTTTATTTCAGCCAGAAAATTATCGCCATTCCCTAAATGGCGGGCTGAACCTTGTCTTCCCAAACCCGCCTCGAAAGGCGGGTTTGTCGTTTTTCGGGGCCTTAATCAGGAGAGCGCCATGCCCCACCCACAATTGCACCTTTTTTGCGGCCATATCGGCTCGGGTAAATCCACCCTCGCCCGCCGTATCAGCGCCGAGCAGCATGCACTGCTACTGAGCGAAGACAGCTGGCTTGCCAACCTCTACGGGCCGCAGATGCGCACCCTGGCCGATTACGCCGCCTTCGCGCCCCGTTTGAAAGCCGCGCTCTTTGAGCATCTGCTTGCCCTGTTAAAGGCCAGCAATACCCTGGTGCTGGATTTTCCCATGAACACCCGCCAAAGCCGGGTCTGGGCGCGCCAGCTGATTGACGCCAGTAATGCCCGCCACCGGCTGCACTGGCTTGAGGTGCCCGAGGCCATTTGCCTTGAGCGGCTATTGGCACGAAACCGCCGGGCCGAGCACCCTTTTGCCCCCAGCGCCGAGCAATTTGCCGCGGTTTGCCGCTACTTCGAGCCGCCAAGCAGTGACGAGGGGTTTGACCTTTGCCATCACCCCTGGGCAAATTCCGGGCAGGACGCGCACAAAGCCAGCAGTTAAGCGCGAGGGCGCAAACTTTGCTTGCATCCAGAGCCCAGATCGGTGAGAGTAGCGGCCGCTGCATGGCAAGCCCCCACGCTTATTGCAGCAACGTGGTCAACGGCGCGTAGCGCAGCCTGGTAGCGCACTGTCATGGGGTGTCAGGGGTCGGAGGTTCAAATCCTCTCGCGCCGACCATAACGAAAAAGCCCTCATCGCAAGATGAGGGCTTTTTTCATGGCCCTTTTGCCGCCACACTGTCCCTTTCCCATTCTTAAGCGAGCAACCGCCCATGTCGCTGGTCCTTTGCCATATCGATGACAGCTTCTCCCACACCATGCTGCTGGAAAGAGGCAGTCAATATCAGCTCCTCGACGACGAAGAGGCCCTGCTCCACTACCTGACCGAAGATTACTTAGGGATGGTGGCCCACGCTGGCGAGCTGGACGAAGACCAGCAAGAGTCGGCCCGGGAGCGCTTTATTCAACTGGGCCAATTCATGGAAGGCCAGGCCCTGGCCGATGCCCTGAACGATCTCACCGTTGGCCTTCGCCGCATCGTTTATCTGGACACCCTTGACGCCCTTTGCGAGCAAAGCAGCCCCTTCGCCGACGCTCTTCGCCGCTTCTTCTGGGAGCAAGACGAAGACGGCGACGAAGACGACCCCACAGCCCCGGTACCCATGGACAGAGCAGACGATCTGTTGGCCGTGCTGGACGAGTTTTTGGTGGATGGTGAATACCGCCATATTTAACGAACAAAAAGGCCCCTGACCGTCAGGGGCCTTTTTGTTCGGTCAGGCCAGGGTGGCCGGCAGGGATTGAAGCTCTTCAAGCAAGGTGGGCTGATCTATGGCGTAGCCCTGGACCATGTCCACGCCCAAGCGTTTTAAAAGGGTCAGGGTTGTCTGATCGGTTACATACTCGGCGATGGTCACTTTCCCCAAGGCCCTTGCCAGCGAGGCAATGGTACGCACTGCCACCCGGTCAAAGTGGGTGTTCTTAATTTCCCGGATAAAGGCGCCGTCAATCTTGATGTGGTCAACCGGCAGCGCCTTTAAATACGACAAAGAGCTCATGCCCGAGCCAAAGTCGTCCAAGGACAAGGTGCAGCCCAGGGCCCGCAGCGCATCCATCAGCTCGGTGGCGTGGCCCAGGTGTTCGATAACAGCGGTTTCGGTGACTTCAAAGCACAACCGCTCTGGCGCCAAGTGACCCTCTTTGAGGGTGGCCAGCAGCCACTGGCAAAAACCTTGGTCAGAAAGCGACGCCCCGGAGAGGTTAAAGGCCAGGCGCTCGGCAGGCCTGGTGGCGAGCCAAGCAAGGCCCTTGGCGATCACGGCTTTATCCAGGGCCACCATCAGGCCGTAGCGCTCGGCGGCCGGAATAAAGCGCCAAGCCGGAATAAGCTCGCCGCTATCCCAAAGCCGCACCAGCACTTCCCGGTGCACCACCTTGGCCGGTTGTTCGGTTCTGGCAATGCTTTGTACCGCCAGCGCCAGGCGGTCTTCCGAGATGGCGCTTCGCACCTTTTCGGCCCAGACCATGGTCTCTTCACGGGCTTTGAGCCAGCCGTCGCCGTCGCGGTAGCACTGCAGGCGATCGCCTCCTGCTTCCTTGGCGGCGTAGGCGGCCATATCGGCAATACGCTTTAAGTCGGCGGTGTCGCTGGCGGCGCCAAAAGGCACCAGCCCCATGGAGGCGGTGACCGGGAAACGGTGCTCGCCCGCCACCACCGGCGCCTGTCGAAGGGCGTCAAGCAATTGCTGGCCTTGGCCGGGTAAATCCTCGCCGCTCAGTAAGATGCCAAATTCGTCGCCTCCCAAGCGGGCAATAAAGGCGCCAGGGGCCAGCCCTTCGCATAAGCGCTCGGCCACCCCCAGCAGCAGCTGGTCGCCTTTTTCGTGACCGAAACGGTCGTTTACCAGTTTGAACTGGTCCAGGTCCATCAGCAGCAGTGCCTGGCGGGCAGCGCCTTGCTGCCAGGCTTTGGTCAGGGCCTTGTCGAAGGCATAACGGTTGGCAAGGCCGGTCAAAGCGTCGTGGCTGGCCTGATGGCGAATGCGGCGCATCAGCTCTGCCTCATCCGTGACATCCCTCAGTAGCCCTTCAAACCCAAATTCGACCTTACTGAGCACCACTTCGATATGGCGCTCCACCTCTTTGATGCAAAGCGGCAGCTGCACCCGCACCGAGTCTTCGCCGTTATTAAGGCGCTGCTTGGCCTCACGCCAGCGCTGCTGGCCACGGAGCTGGCTAAATACCTCGCCGATGTCCTCGTTGCCAAAAAGCTCGGCCGCCCCTTTTGATAAAAACTCCGGCTCGCCGCGCTCATCCAGGCTGAACACCAAATGGCCCCTTAACCCTTCGATAAGCCGGCGGTATTTGGCTTCCCTGGCAGCAAGGTCGGCTTCGGCCAGTTTTAGTTGGGTGATGTCACGAACCGTGATGGCAAGGTTGCTTTTGGCCCGCACCCCTTGCAGGTGCAGGCTGCGCCCAGCAAGGGGCTCCAGGCTGGTAATGATGCTGTCACCAATGTCGAGCCCGGCCAGTTGGCCGGTCAAGGAGGGGGCAGCCAAGGCCTCGCAAAAGGCGCTTAAGGTCATGTCAGGCGCCGGGCTAACCAGCCGCACCGCAGAGTCGTTGTATTCGGCAAGGTGCCACTCGCCGCCGTCCGGGGTGAATACCAGCAAGCCATCGACCGACGCCTTGGAAGCGGCCTGGAAAATACCGCGGCTGCGGTTTAGGGCCCAGGCCCTTTTTAACGAAAAGTGCATCAGTACCGACAGCATCAGCGCCACCACCATGGCGCAGCCCAGCATCAGGTACAAGTGGCCATTAAGGCCGGCGCTGGGTGAGAGTTGTAGCTGTAGGTTTTTGTTAAACCAAATAAAAGGCTCGCGGATGGTCACTTCACCGGGGTGGCCAAGGGCGTAGACCGCCTGCTCATCTAGCCGCACCGAGGCGGCAAAACCGGTGGCAAGGGCGCTGTCGATGATGGTGGGCAGCACCTGGCAAAGGGCGATGCCGTAGCGAATAGCGCCAAGGCGCGCATTGATGGGTTCGCTCCCCCATAGCCACTGGCAACCTTGGGGCACCTTTTCCTGGCGGGCGATACGCAGAGCGCCGCTGCCGTCCACCCAGGCCAGATACCCCAGCCCCGGCAACATGTTTTGCAGGTTGCCCGCTTCCTGGGCAAACCAGTTCTCGGTATTGGGGTGGGTTTCGGGCCACACCGAAGCGAGCTGCTTGATGGCAGCCTGGCGTTCGGTGGCAAAGGTTTTGAGGCGCTCGCGAATTTGCAGGGCCAGGATATGGGTTTGTTGGCGCTGGTGGGCCCGGCTTTGCTCTATGACCCAATAGCCGGTACTGCCCAGCAAGGTCCAGAGAAACAGCAGCAGTGCCACAGGCAGCAGGCGATGGGGAGTAAGGCCAGACACGGTTAAGGCTCAGGCTTGTTCTTTACCGAAAAAGCTTACCCCCGCTTAATGACAACCCGGTGACAAATCCCCTTAAGGCCCAGTGGCGGCGGCGTCCAGCTTGTCGGCAAGGACCAGGATATGGGTTTGGTCGCTATCACTTGGCCCCGGCAAAATCGCCAACCAGCCCTTGCCCTGCTGCCAGCGGCTACCATCCTTGGGTAGCGGCAAGGTCAGGCTGCCATCGCGCTTGAGGCGGCCATCGCTAAAGCGATAAAGCGCCAGTTTATTTTCGCCATCCTTGATGGCAAAGAAGGTGCCTCCGGCGAGCTCGGTGGCGGCCATCAGCGGAATGCTGAATTCGCCGCTGCCAAGGGATACGTCCATGTCCGCGTCGATACCGTCATCCAAGGCCACCAGGGTGCGCCCGTCCAGGCGGCGAATATCCAGCGCCACCGACACCGAACCGGTCAACAGCGCCGAGACTATCTTGCCAACCCCCAGCTTTACCGACGGGGTGTATAAATCCATATGGCCGTCGCCATCTAAGTCTTGGCGGTTGAGCTTGAACACCACGCCCTGGGTGTTGAGCGCCGTGTCGGGGGCGACCGCAAAGCCCAGGCCATTGGCGGTTTTGATGCCAAAGCGCACCTCAAAGGACTGGTTTTGGTCTAAAAGGCTTTTCGATTGCACGCTGGAGACAATCAAATCACTCAAGCCATCGCCATCAAGGTCGGTCACCGAGGCAATGGTACGAATGCGCAGCTTTTCAAAGTCTTCGCCGTCGTTAACCCGTAGCAGCCGCTTGGCGAGCGGGGTCAGGTTAAGGGCCGGGGCAAAGGCCAGGGGCCGGCTTTCAAAGCCCCCTCCCTTGGCCAGATAAAGGCTCAGGCCGTTGTCGTCTTCCACCAACAGATCAGGCTTGCCGTCCAGGTTAATGTCGGCCAGAAACAAAGCCTTGGCGCTGTAGCTGGGGTCGCCCTGGCGAAGCTCCATAAAGGCCGAAACCGGCAAGGTGCTGACCAGCGTCAGCCCGCTTTCAGACGCGCTAAAGACCCGCAGCGCATCAAAGTCCGGCACAAACAGGCGGTTGCCCTGGCACCAATCAACCTTGTGGAGCTTTTTAGGGGCGACGCTTCGCCAGATGCTGGGGGCGCTGCCAAGGGCTTTGGGGCCGCTGGCCGTGCCTAGGAAGATTTGGTCGCGGGCAAAGAGCAGCAGGCGGCCGTCGTCCAGGGTGCAAAAGCGGTCACCGTCTTTGGGAAGCGCCATCAAGGCGGCCTGCCAGTTTTTGGTATTCACCCGAGTCAGGCTGCGCTTATCTTGGCTGTTGCCGGCCAGATACAAAAAGTCCCCGGCTTGCTGCCAGGCACCGTTGGCCGGTGCTGGCAACGCCAGGGACACCCATTGCACGGCTCGGACGGGAAGGCAGGCGACGAGCAGCAACATTCCCCATACCTTCGCCATGGCCGAGCTCCTTATAAGGCTTTCATCAAGGGCTGCTGGTTTAAGGTCAGCAACTTGTCGGCCACCTTGAAATCAAGGCCCAGGCCGCCGGACTCTTCACGCACCCAGCCGCGCTGGGCCAGCACGTTGAGGGTGTCGGTATCCAGAGACGCCAGCTCGCCAAAATGGCGCGGCACCACCAATTTCAGCTCCCCTTGGCTGGCAGCCAGGAAGCTCTCGATGCTGTCTACGGTACCGGCTTTGAGCGCCAGTTGGCCACGGCCAATGAGCTTGCCGTTTACCGAGTCGAGGCTTAAATCGTCCAGTTGCAGTTTACCGCCGCCAGAGAGCAGCGCGCCAAGGGCCGTACTGAACTGGCTGCGGGCTTCTGCGTCGCCGGTCAGGCCGATACCCAGGGCGCTTAGCAGCAGTTTATCCAGGGCGTGGTTATTGACCGACTCCATGGCCAGGGCAAGGTCGAGATGGCTAAAAGGTTCGCGGTTGAATTTTGCTTCTTCGGCCTGCAGCCGCCCCTTGGTGAGCTTGTCGCTGTCGGTGCCTTTGAAGGTCATGCCCGAGAGGCCAACAAAATGCTCGCCGGTGTAGGTAACGGCGCCCAACTGGCCGTCAAAGTGGCCATCATCGCCCTGCCCTTCTTTTTTGAGCTTGACCCCGGACAGCACCAGGCGACCTTCCGGGCTTTTGGCCTCCATGCCGTTCCAGTTAAAGCTTTGCTGCCAATGCTGTTGGCTATGACTGGCGCTGAAGGTCAAAGGGTAGAAGTTGAGCAGCTCGCCGTCTTGCTGCCAGCTCGCCATACCTACCCGGCCCTTGAGGCTTTGGGTGCCCCAGATCCAGTGGTGGCCTTCGACTTTCAGTGCAATGTCTGAGCCGAATAAGGCTTTGAACGGCGCACTTTTCTTGTCCCAGGCGATGGCGGTGCTGCTGGCCACTTGCCATGGCCACACCTGGAACTGGTGCACCAGCACCAGGCTGTCGGGCAGGCCCCGCTCTGCGAGGCTCGCTTTGAGTACCGGATCGGTCACGCTGAGTTTGGTTTTGGCACGAGGAGCAAACAGGCTGGATTCAAAGTCCAGGCTCTTGGCGCTGATACCCGGATGCGCCGATAAGCTGTTTACCCACTTGAGGTATTCTTTTTGGGTCTGGCTGCCCAGCAACAGGCTGCTTCCCGCCGCTGCCACCACCAGCAAGGCTCCCACAATAAGTGTTTTCTTCAACGTCCTAATTCCCTGTTTTTACGCCGTTTATTACGGTCTACTTGGTTACGGGAACATGTTACTGCAATGTAAAGCCTTAAGTACAGATAGAAAAAACCCGGGACAAGCCCGGGTTTTCTCTGTTTTGGCTGTCAGAGATCGTCTGGCAGGTTAACGATGGTCATTTCCTGCAACAGGTTGTCGGCACCGTCCAACTTATCCATCACCCACAGCATGTAGCGAGTATCGAGGTGGATGGAGCGGGTATTGGGGGTGAAATCCCAATCGGAGTTAATGGAGTCGTAGGTGCCGTCAAACAGGAGGCCTACCAACTGGCCTTTGGCGTTGAGGGTGGGTGACCCCGAGTTGCCGCCGGTGGTGTCCACGGTAGACAAAAAGTTGACCGGCACCGAGTCCAGCGCCTGCACGTAGTAAGGCCCAAAATCCTGATCGGCAATGGCATCAAGCTCGGCTTTGGGGGCGTTAAAGGGCACCTTGCCGGTGTTCTTGGCGACAATGCCCTTCAAGGTGGTAAAGGGCACGTAATAAGAGACGCCTTTGGGGTTGTAATGGGCGCCGTCTTCATCGCCTCTGATGGTGCCAGGCGCCGGGGTATAACCCTTGACGTGGCCATAGGTTACCCGCAGCGACGAGTTGGCGTCGGGGTAGACCAGCTCGCCCAGGCTTTGCTTGTAGGCAATCAGCGCGTCCATGTATTGCGGGCGCAGGCTCAAAAAGCGCCCGTCGCGGTCTTTCTCGGCATCGTCCAAGGCTTTGAGGGCCGGGTAGCTGGCCACCGCCAGGCGAATGAAGGGATCGCTGCTCTTTTCAAAGTCCGCCGGGGGTTTATCTACCCAGGCCAGGCGCTTGGCGCTGTCGGTAAGCTCGGTGCCGGCGTAAAAGCCGTCCACCGCTTTGGCCGCATCGCTGCCAATGGCGCTGTCTACCGCGCCGATGCGCTCTTCTTTGGGCAGGCTTTCGTAGCCTTTGAGGCCGTCTAGCCACAGCGCTTTGTCTACGGTAACCGCAAAGCGGCGGTCCATGGCGTTAAGGCTACCCAGCAGGCGGTCTTTGTCGCGGTTTTGGTAACCGGCTTCACGCTCGGCGTCGGGCTTTTGCTGCTCCAGCGACCAGCGATAAAGCCGGTAGGCGGTGGCAAAGAGCTGGCTGTCCATCACGCCGCGGCGCTTAAACTGGGCAAGGTCGGCCTTTTGCTGCTCGTCTATCAAGGCGCCCAAGTCGCTAAGGGCCTTGCCGTAGCGGCTTTCGCGGTCGGGGTCTGCACTAACCCAGCGGTTAAGCTCGGCCTCGAGCTTCACTTTTCTTACCACCAAATCGCTTTTGGCAAAGCCGTCCAACTGGCCTTCAAAATTCTTGGCGTAGTTTTTCAGGCCCTGGCGATAGGAAGCATATTTGATGCAATCCCCCTCTTCAGCGGTGCAGGCCTTGCCGATCAGCTCGTTAAGGTGGGCCAGGCGCTTTTGCATGGCCGGGTAGTAATCCTTGATGGCAAAACGCACTTCTTCGCTGGTGCGATAGCGGTTGGTGGAGCCCGGGTAGCCGGCCACCATCACAAAGTCATCGGCCGAGACCCCGGCACCGTCGATGGTCAAAAAGGATTTAGGGTGGTACGGCACGTTGTCGGCGGCGTAATCGGCCGGCTTGCCGTTTTTATCCACATAAGCGCGGTAGAAGGAGAAATCCCCGGTTTGGCGGGGCCACATCCAGTTGTCGATGTCGCCACCGAAGACGCCAATGGCTTCAGCCGGGGCATAGACCAGCCGCACGTCTTTGATTTCCATCTGTTTAAGCAGCCAATACTGGGCGCCGCCGTAGTAGCTGAAAACGTTGCAGCGATAACCGGGGCTCGACTCGCAGGCCGCGACCAGGGATTTTTCCTTGTCTTCCAGGGCCTGGTAACGGGCGCTACCGGTTTTGTCGCCAAGGGCGCTACTGACCGCAGCGCTGACATCGGTCATGGATTCGGTGACCCAAATGCGGGTGCCGGGGGCGGCCGGTTTTTCCTCGCCCAGGGTCTGGGCCAGGAAACCGTCGGTAATGAGGTTATGCTGCTCGGTGCTGTTGTATTGCAGGCTGCCGTAAGCGCAGTGGTGATTGGTGACCACCAGCCCCTTGGGGGAAACAAAAGAGGCTGTGCAGCCACCGAGGCTTATCACCGCATTCATGGGGGCTTTACCTAAATCAGCCAGATCTGCCGGGTTGAGCTTAAGGCCGGCCGACTTGAGGGTATCGGCCATTTGGGGCAATTGGCTCGGCATCCACATGCCTTCATGGGCCAGCGCCGAGGCCGACAACAAGGCCAGGGGCAGTAACCGTTTCATTCTTCTTCTCCCTGATTGTTATAGTATCACCTCGACATTGCCCCAAAGATCGGAAGCTGGCAAGGCAGATGCGACAAACGCAAGGGTAACGGACACCACCTGCCCTTGCATTCTGCCAACGAGCCCCCATATTGCACAGCATCACCCAAAGAAAAAATGTCTTTATGAGCCAGTACATAGTCGACGTCACCACCGAAAATTTTCAGCAAACCCTGCTGGATGCTTCCTTCACGCAGCCGGTCTTGGTGTTCTTCTACGTTAACGGGCATGAGCCCTGCGACAGCCTCGCCCCGGTATTGAGCCAACTGGCGACGGACTACCAGGGCGGCTTTGTGCTGGCCAAGGTTGATTGCGACGCCCAGCAGATGCTGGCCGCCCAGTTTCAAATTCAAGCCGTGCCGACCCTCTACTTGCTAAAAGAAGGCCGCCCAATCGACGGCGTGGCTGGCCCGCAGACCCAAGAGAGTGTCCAGCAGCTGCTGGACAAACACCTGCCGGCCCCCCTGGACCCGGACTTTGAAGAAGCCCTTGCGTTACTGGAAGCCGGCAAGGCCGCAGAGGCCATTGCCAAGCTGACCCAAGCCATGGCCAACGCTCGCGATCCGCACCCGGTAAAACTGGCGCTTATTCACGCCTACTTGCAGGAAAACCGCCTGGACGAGGCCGAAGCGCTGCTCGGCAGCATCGCCATGAAAGACCAAGACGCTGACTACAAAGGGCTTCTCTCTGAGTTGCAGCTGAAAAAGGATGCCGCCGACACCCCCGAGATCCGCGCCCTGGCCGACGCCCTGGCCCAGGCGCCAGAGGACGACAGCCTGCGCCTGAAACTGGCGGTGCAGCTGCACGCCGCCGGGCGTAACGAGGAAGCCCTCGATAGCCTGATGACGGTGCTGAAAAAGGATTTGAACTTCCAGAACGGCGAAGCCAAGAAAACCTGCCTGGATATCTTGGCCGCCCTTGGCCAGGGTAACGCCCTTGCCGCCAAGTACCGGCGCCAGCTCTTTAGCCTGCTGTATTGAAAAAGGCGCCGGTTGGCGCCTTTTTTATCCCGCTTTTTTCGGGGCCTGGCAGTGCCAGCACAGCTCAAAGGCGCTGCCGTTATGCTCGCCGCATTGGCCGCAATACCAGTCCTGGCCGCTGTGGTTGAAATATCCCTCCAGCACCGCTTGGGCCTCCATCAGGTGGTAGCTGAAACACCACAGCCGTATATGCTGCACATCGGCCGGTAGATCCCCCACCCCGCCCATCAACAGATCGCTGTCGAGCCGCACCTTGATGCCCTCACCGGCAAGCAGGCCTTGCAGCAGATGGGCCTCCAAGGTGTTGGTGGCGGTGTAAAGCAGGGTCTCACTCACGATTTGCTCCCCAGGCTCAGTAGCTGGTATTCGTCTACCGCGTGTTCTGCGATGTCTTTCATATCTTTAGCAAAAAGCCACTGGCCATGGTAGTGGCAACGATCCCAAAATCCATCCCACCAGGGCTGGCCACCGCCAAGGTGTAACCTGCCTGTGGCGTCGAAGTAACTCAACTGGCCACCATGGCGATAGCCAAAGCAGCGCGGCGGTAGCCGGGTTATCACGTCCTCGTCGTTCACCACCCGCCAGTAACGCTCACCCAAGAGCGCCTCCATGGCGCCCGCCAGTTGGTTGTCAAAGACCCGGGGGCTGCCAAAGGTGCAAAGGCCGGTGAGCTCGATGTCTTCATTAAGGGCAAGCTCGGCAGCCAGCACCGAGGCCACGGCGCCGCCCAGGCCATGGCCACAAAGCCACAGGGCCATGCCGGAGCGAAGCTCTTTGGCCAGTACCGGCCTGATGCGGGGCAGCAGCTCTTGGGCCTGGCGCAAAAAGCCCTGATGAACCCGGCCAAGGGGCGGCCAGGGCACCAGCTGCGCGCTAAGGTCAGTGGCCCAGTCCCGGGTGTTGGCCTCAAGGCATTGCACCACCAGGATAAGGTGATGGCGGGTGGCTTCGATACCAATGCGGGTATTGCCCTGGGTAAGCACCGGGCCGTGAAAGAGCTGCTCGCTCAGCTCGGCGCTCAAGGTGCTCAGGTGTGCCAGGTTGGCACGGCTTAAGTGCTGGGGATGGTTGTAAAAACTCACGGCGGCATCCTCCTGGTCATTTGCAATGACCATAGCCGCCTTTTAGCTACTGTTCCAAACCGCCGCCCAGGCGGTTAATCGACACGGACCTTGCCCCGTTTGGCCTTCACGTCGCCCCGGCCCTTTTTGCTTTGAATGCGCCGCTCTTTGGAGGCGCGGGTGGGGCGGGTGGCATGGCGCACCTTGGGGCGAATACCGGCCTGCTCAATCAAGGCCTTAAGCCTCTCAAGCGCCACTTCGCGGTTCATATGCTGGGAGCGGTGCTCCTGGGCTTTGATCACCACCAGCGGCCCGTGCACCAGGTGCGAACTCATGCGCCTGAGCCCGTCCTTGTAGTGGTCGGGCAGGCTCTGGGAGTCTTCGAAATTGAATTTAAGCAGCACCGACGAGTCAGTGGTGTTGACGTGCTGGCCGCCGGCGCCTTGGGCGCGCTGGGCCGAAAACTGCAGTTCATGGGCCGGGATAGTAACCCGGCCGGATATCTCGAGCATGGGCTCCTTACTTACTGTCCTGGTCTATCCGGCTGGCCACCGCGCCTTGTTGATCCTTGTATTTGGCATCAACACGCTTGTTATAGGGGCGAGCCGCCGGGGCGGACAGGGTTTCAAAATTCAAAGCACCGATCTTCATATGCGGGCGCAGGGCCAGGGGCAGTTTGCCGGAGTTGTAGAACTCCAGCACGATGCGCCCAGACCAGCCTGGGTCGATACGGTGGGCGGTTACGTGCACCATCAGCCCCAGGCGCGCCAGGGAGGAGCGGCCATCGAGCCAGCCGACGATGTCATCAGGCAAGGTGACCGACTCATAGGTCACCGCCAGGGCCAGCTCGCCGGGGTGCAGGAAGAAGGCTTCGCCTTCGGGAATAACGATTTCATCGCTCATCACCCGCTCAAGGGCGGCGTTGACCTGGCTGCGCGGGCCGGACAAATCGATAAAAGGGGCGGTGTAGCCGTTAAATACGCGAAATTTGTCACCCAGGCGCACATCGACACTCACCCCGCTGATGGCGTCTTTGCCCGGCGGCGGCTCAATCACGATACGGCCGTCGGCCAGGTATTCTTCGATATGGGTATCACACAAACGCATGGCATATTCCTACAGATGCTGGCGGATCTTGGCTTTAAGCATGTCGATGGCGATACGGTTCTTACCGCCCCGGGGCACTATGATATCCGCATATTGCTTGGATGGCTCAATGAACTGCAAGAACATGGGGCGCACCGTCTCCATGTATTGCTTGAGCACCGATTCCATGGTCCGGCCCCGGTCTGCCACGTCCCGCTGCAGGCGGCGCATCAGGCAGATATCCAGGGGCGCGTCGACAAACACCGAGGCTTGCAGCATATCCCGAAGCGGCTTGTAGGACAGCAGCAGAATGCCTTCGAGGATGATCACCTTCTTGGGGGTGACGGTATGGGTGCTGGTCTTGCGGGTGTGCTCTTCGTAGGAATACTCGGGGATCTCTACCGCCTGGCCGTCTTTAAGGGCTTGGAGGTGTTTCACCAGCAAGTCGTGCTCAAAGGCCTGGGGGTGGTCGTAGTTGGTTTTAACCCGCTCTTCCATGGACAGCTGGCTCTGGTCCCGGTAATAGCTGTCTTCGGTGATAACAGCGATTTCCTCTCGCCCCACTTCTGCCTTGAGTTCATTAAAAATGGTTCTTGCAATCAATGACTTGCCTGATGCTGACGCACCAGCGATACCGATAATGACACAAGGGTTTTCCATGGGGCGCTGTCCCTTAATTGGTTGCCTGGCAAAAAATTGCGGCGAGTCTACACCATTTTGACGTCGATGGGGGCCGGGGGCACCGGTCTTTTCAGCATCTCTCCCAGTAGCTTCCTGGCCAGTTGCAGGTAGTTGTGGGCATCGTCCCCTGACGGGTCACTCAATACCACCGGCTGGCCGGCATCGGTGTGGTGGCGGATGTTAAGGGTCAAAGGAATGGTGCCAAGCAGCGCCACGCCTTTTTCTTCGGCCAGGCGCACCCCACCGCCATCGCCAAACAACGGCTCATGGTGGCCACATTGGCTGCAGCGGTGATAGCTCATGTTCTCTACCAGCCCCAAAACCGGGGTATTGACCTTCTCAAACATGGCCATGCCTTTGATGGCGTCGCTCAGGGCCAAGTCTTGCGGGGTGGTGACAATCACGGCGCCGGTGAGCGGCAGCTTTTGCGACACCGTCAGCTGGATATCGCCGGTGCCGGGGGGCATGTCAATCAGCAGCACATCCAGCTCTGGCCAGTGGGTCTCATTCACCAGTTGCATCAGAGCAGTGCTGGCCATGGGGCCGCGCCAGACGGCGGCGTCGCTGTCGTCCACCAGATAACCGATGGACTGGGTGTAAAGCCCCAGGGCTTCGATGGGGTACATGGTCTTGCCGTCGGGGCTATCCGGGTGCTGGCCACGGGTGCCCACCATGATGGGAAGCGACGGGCCGAAGAGGTCGGCGTCCAGCACCCCTACCTTGAGCCCCAGCTCTTTGAGGGCCAGGGCTAAGTTGATGGTGGTGGTGGATTTACCGACGCCCCCTTTGCCAGAGGCAATGGCAATCAGGTTTTTGACCTTACCCAGGGGTTTACCAAAGGCCGGCAAGGCGCCTTCAAGATGTAAGGTGCGCCCGGCCAGTACCGGTTTTAAGGCTTCTTCGAGCTCTGAGGCGAAGGCATCAACAGGGTAAGGCAGGCGCAGCGCCAGACGCTCGGGCTCGTCTTCAACGCTAAGGGCCAGCGCCGCCAGCGCCAGCCCCGAGAGGGGGCAACGGATGTCATTGAGGTTTGGCTGCGGCTTGTTTTGAAAAAAACGCATGGCGGTTCAAGGTGTTGGGTAGTCACCACAGTCTAGCACCGGGGCCTTTGCCTTGGCAGCGCAGCGGCGCTTTTAAAGTGCTTGGCTTTCAGCACATTGGCCCCGAACTTGAGTTCAATGAGCCTTAAATTTGGCGTAAACTGTCGCCCTTCAATCATCCAAGCAATCAAGAGCGATAAAGATGGCTACTTCGCGCCGCATTCTGGTTACCAGCGCCCTGCCCTATGCCAACGGGCCTATTCACCTGGGCCACATGCTGGAATATATCCAGACCGATATCTGGGTCCGTTTTCAAAAGCTGCGTGGTTTTGAGACCTACTATGTCTGCGCAGACGATGCCCACGGCACCCCGATCATGCTCAAGGCGCGCGAGCAAGGCATCACTCCCGAAGAGATGATTGCCAAAACCAACATCGAGCACCAGGCCGATTTTGCCGAGTTCCTGATTGGTTTTGACCAGTACCACAGCACCCACAGCGATGAAAACCGCGAGCTGTCGGCGATGATTTATAACCGCCTCAACGACGGCGGCTACATCAAAACCGAAACCATCTCCCAGCTGTTCGACCCGCAAGAGCAAATGTTCCTGCCGGACCGTTTTGTCAAAGGCACCTGCCCCAAATGCGGCGCCGAAGACCAAAACGGCGACAACTGCGAAGTGTGCGGCGCCACTTATCAGCCCACCGATCTTAAAGATCCCAAGTCGGTGGTGTCTGGCGCTACCCCGGTACTGAAAGACTCGGTGCATTACTTCTTCGACCTGCCCGCCTTTGGCGACATGCTCAAGGCCTGGATAAGCTCCGGCTCCTTGCAAGAAGAAATGGCCAACAAGCTCCAGGAATGGTTCGAGCAGGGCCTGGCCCGCTGGGACATCTCCCGCGACGCGCCTTATTTTGGCTTTGAGATCCCCGGCGCCCCCGGCAAGTATTTTTACGTGTGGCTGGACGCCCCCATCGGCTATCTCGCCTCCTTCAAGGCCCTTTGCGACAAAACCGGCCTCGATTTCGACGCCTTCTGGAAAGCCGACTCCGACGCCGAGGTGTATCACTTCATCGGCAAGGACATCATCTACTTCCACAGCCTGTTCTGGCCTGCCATGCTCGACGGCGCCGGCCTTCGCAAGCCCACCAACGTCTTTGCCCACGGCTATGTCACCGTCAACGGCGCCAAGATGTCGAAATCCCGTGGCACCTTTATCAAGGCCCGCACCTATCTCGACCATCTGGACCCGGAATACCTGCGTTATTACTACGCCGCCAAGCTCTCTAACCGCATCGACGACCTGGATTTGAACCTCGAAGACTTCACCCAGCGGGTGAACTCCGACTTGGTGGGTAAACTGGTCAATATCGCCTCGCGCACCGCTGGCTTTATCGCCAAGCGTTTCGACGGCAAGCTGGCCGATAGCATCGACACCACCCTCTTTGACGAATTCGTCGCCAAGAGCGACGACATTGCCAAAGCCTTTGAAGGCCGCGAGTTTGGCCGCGCTGTGCGCGAGATCATGGCACTCGCCGACAAGGCCAACGTCTACATCGCCGACACCGCCCCCTGGGTGCTGGTGAAAAACGATGACACCCTGGGTGAGGCCCACCAGGTCTGCACCCTGAGCCTGAACCTCTTTAAAGTGCTGGTGACCTACCTCAAGCCGGTACTGCCAGAGCTTGCCAAGAAAGTGGAAAACTTCCTCGGCGTGGAGCTGCGCTGGGACAACCGCGGCGAGCTGCTGGTGGGCTGCGCCATCAACCCCTTCCAGGCGATGATGAGCCGCATCGAGCCGGCCAAGGTTGAAGCCATGGTGGAAGCCTCCAAGGAGAGCATGGCCAAAAAGGTAACCGGCCCCCTGGCGGATGACCCCATCAGCCCTGAGATAAGCTATGAGGATTTCGCCAAGATTGACCTTCGCATCGCCCGCATTGCCAAGGCCGAGCACGTTAAAGGCGCCGACAAGCTGCTGCGTCTGGAGCTGGACTTGGGCGGCGAAACCCGCCAGGTGTTTGCAGGCATCAAATCGGCCTACGCCCCGGAAGAGTTGGAAGGCAAGCTCACGGTGATGGTGGCCAACCTGGCGCCCCGCAAGATGAAATTTGGCATGAGCGAAGGCATGGTGCTGGCCGCCGGCCCCGGCGGCAAAGACTTGTGGGTACTGAGCCCGGACGACGGCGCCCAGCCCGGTATGCGCGTTAAATAACGCCAATTAAAAAACCGCCCTTTGGGGCGGTTTTTTATTGACGGAGCATTTCTCCAGTTAAGGGCCGGGATCAAAACTGCAAAAAGCAAAGTCGTCGCCGCAGCAGCCTTTGCCGCAGGCCAACACCTCGCCGTCATCAAAGTAGACAATACCGCCAAAATCAAAGGTAAAGGACCGCATCTGGCCACCCTACATCACCTGCCCTTTAACCGAACAGCCGGTGCTGGCGTAATGGTCGTGAAGGCTCTGGGGATCTACCCATTGGCCCTTATCCAATACCCGGCGGATATCGGCAAGGTTCGGCGTCTGGCATTGGTAGTGGTTGAGATCCGACAGGGCTAAATCAGAGCCTATAGGCCCAAACTCTCCAGCATCATTTGCCCGACATCCACAAATCGCCAACAACGCCAAGGTAAAAAGGTATCGCATCCGTGCCTCTGTCTTTTACAGCTCCAGCTGCTGCACTTCCTTTTTAATGGCGTCGTGGGCGGCTTCCTGCTCTTGCAGCAGTTTGCGGCGCAGCTTGGCGGCTTCGAAACGCTGTTTTTCTTCTTCTGATTGCGGCACCAGCGGCGGCACGGGAATGGTGTTGCCGTTATCGTCCATGGCCACCATGGTGAAGTAGCAGCTGTTGGTGTGGCGCACCACCCGGTTGCGGATATCCTCGGTCACCACCTTGATGCCCACCTCCATGGAGGTGCGGCCGGTGTAATTGACCGAGGCCAAAAAAGTCACCAGTTCGCCGACGTTAATGGCCTGGCGAAACATAACCCGGTCTACCGACAGGGTTACCACATAGCTGCCAGCGTAACGACTGGCACAGGCGTAGGCCACTTTATCAAGGTACGACAGCAACTCGCCGCCATGGACCTTGCCGGAAAAATTGGCCATATCCGGTGTCATCAGCACCGACATGCTCAACTGGTGATCGCGAAATTCCATCAGTCACTAACCTCTGCGTATTCTTGAGCTGAAGATAACAGTAAGGGCAGGCACCAACCAGCCTTGCAGCGACTTAACAGACCAGTTTCTGTTAGCGATTACGAAAATGTTTTCTGCTAGCGTATCAACAACCTGCAAAACATAGGGGTAGCCATGCAGCAAGGATTGATGGAGCAGATTGAGGCGCAGCTCGGGCCAAATTGGGTGGTAGGTGCGCCTCTTGGGGTCGGCAAGGCCAACCGGCTGCTAAATGCCCTCTACCGCCATGCCAAGGCCCACCCTCATATCAAGCTGACCTTGATAACGGCGCTGTCGCTTAACCCACCGGTCGGCAAAAGCTTTCTTGAAGAGCGCTTTATGGCGCCCCTTCGTGAGCGCGTGTGGCGAGGCTACCCGCGCCTTGAGTACCTTGATGACCGGGAAAACGGCGCTCTGCCGGCCAACATTGAAGTACTGGAGTTTTACACCCGCTCCGGCGCCATTTTGCATAACCCCCGAGCCCAGCAGCACTACATTTCCAGTAACTACACCCATGCCGGGCGTGACATTCTGGCCCGCGGCATCAATCTTTTGGTGCAAGCCGTAGCCAAGCACCCTGACGGCCACCATTACAGTTTGGGCTCCAACCCCGACCTCACCCTCGACGTGGCCCCTGCCATGCATCAGGCCGAGCGCCCTACCCTGGTGATTGGCGAAGTGAACCCGCAAATGCCCTACCTGGGGAACGACGCCGAAGTAGCGGCGGCGTTTTTTGACCTTATCGTCGATGACCAAGACGACGGCTACCCGCTCTTTGCCACGCCCCAAGAACCCATTGGCCTTATGGACTACGCCATTGGCCTGAGGGCTTCAACCCTGGTAGAAGATGGCGGCACCTTGCAGGTGGGTATCGGCGCCCTGGCCGACGCCGCGGTAAAAGGCTTGCTGCTGCGCCAAGATTCGCCCTCTGACTACCAAGCCATGCTTGGCGCCCTTGGTGAAGCGCCCCGGCCGCCCCTTGCCGAGGGCCTTTATGTGGCCAGCGAGCTGATTTCCTACCCGGTGTATCGCCTTTTTGAAGAAGGCCTGGTGCGCCGCCGGGTCTACGAAGACGAAACCCTCCAGCAACTGGTTAACGACAATGTGTTGGGGGATGTACTGCCCGCCGATACCTTTAGCCGGCTATTGGCCGCGGGCGCATTGCCTGCTGTCTTGAGCGAGCGGCATCTTGCCTGGCTTGAGCGGTTTAATATCGCTGACATCAGGCTCCATGAAGACCGGCTGCACCTGGGCACCACCACCCTGGCCAACGATTTGACTGACGCCGCTACCCTCACTTTTCTAAACGCCCACAGCGCCGGGCGAGAGCTTGCCGGCGGCATTGCCCTGCATGGCGCCTTTTTTATCGGCCCCAGCGCATTTTATAAAGCCTTGCACGCACTTCCTGAGGCGCGCCGCGCCTTGATTGGCATGACCAGTGTCAGCGAAGTCAACCGCATCTACACCCACTACCGCCTTGAACAGCTGCAGCGCCAGCAGGCGCGCTTTATCAACATCACCATGAAAGCCACCCTGCTTGGTCATGCGGTCTCCGACCAACTGGCAGACGGCCAGGTGGTGAGTGGCGTGGGGGGCCAATACAACTTTGTGTCTATGGCCCATCAGTTGCCGGACGGCCGTTCGGTGCTCCTGGTAAAAGCCACCCGCGGTAGCGGTAAGAGCCTGGAGTCCAACATCGTTTGGGAATACCCCCACAGCACCATCCCCCGCCACCTGCGAGATGTGTTTATCTCCGAATACGGCATAGCGGAGCTTCGCGGCAAGACCGACAGCGAATGCATCGAGGCGATGATAAAAATTGCCGACAGCCGCTTTCAGGATACGCTCATCGCCAAGGCAAAGGCGGCCGGCAAATTGCCAGCGGCCTACCAGTTACCGGCTCAGTACCGCAACAATCTGCCAGCCGCCCTTGAAAATGCCCTGGCGCCTTTTAGCGGCAAACTCGAGCCCTTGCCCTTTGGCAGCGAGCTTACCGATGCCGAGCTGGAACTGGCCCGGCGCTTAGGAGGGCTTAAAAAAAGCGCCAGCTCCGTTACCGGTAAGCTGGCGCTTTGTTGGCGGGCGTTGACGGCAAGCGCCAGTACCGAGGGCGACAAGGCCCTCGCTTACCTTGGCTTAACGGCCCCGGCCAACCTTAAGGAGCGGATCTTTCAGCGCCTGGTACTGAGCCTTTATCGCTAAACCAGTGGCGGGTGCGGTTGGCAAAGGCCACCAAAGACAGCATTACCGGCACTTCCACCAAGACGCCGACCACGGTGGCAAGGGCTGCCCCCGAGTGCAGGCCAAACAGCGAGATAGCCACTGCCACCGCCAGTTCAAAGAAGTTGGAGGTGCCAATCATGGCCGCCGGCGCCGCCACCTGATGGCCAAGGCGCAGTTTGCAGCCGGTAAAGTAGGTCAGCGCGAAAATGCCGTAGCTTTGCACCAATAGCGGCACCGCGATAAGCACAATCACCAGCGGCTGGGCCAGGATAGTTTGGGCCTGAAAGCCAAACAACAGCACCACGGTGGCAATAAGGCCGAGGATGGACCAAGGCTTGGCCTTACCTAAAAAATCGCCAAGGCGCTGGTGATCGTCTTTCTTATCAAGCTTATGGCGGGTCAACACCCCGGCCAACAGCGGCAACACCACATACAGCAGCACCGCCAGCAGCAGGGTCTGCCAGGGCACCTGGATGTCACTTACCCCCAGCAGCAAAGCGGTGATGGGGGCAAAGGCGAACACCATCACCAGATCGTTCACCGACACCTGCACCAGGGTGTAGTTGGCATCGCCCTTGGTGAGCTGGCTCCACACAAACACCATGGCGGTGCACGGCGCTACCCCCAGCAAAATCATGCCAGCGATGTATTGCTGGGCACTGGCAGCGTCCACCAAGCTTGCAAAAAACACCTTAAAAAACAGCCAACCCAGCGCCGCCATGGTGAAGGGTTTGATAAGCCAGTTCACCACCAGGGTCAGGGCCAAGCCCTTGGGTTTGCGCCCCACATCTTTGATGGCGGAAAAATCCACCTGCACCATCATCGGGTAGATCATCAGCCAAATGAGTACCGCCACCACCAGGTTGACGTGAAAGAGCTCAAGGCCAGCCAGCATTGCAAAAAGCCCGGGGAAAAGGCTGCCCAGCAGCAGGCCAGCCACAATCCCAAGGCCCACCCAAAGGCTTAAATAGCGCTCGAAAATCCCCATCACAGGCTCCTTTGGTTAACGCGCTTAGACAGAGCCTCGGCGCTTTCAACTCGCTCGGAATAGCGGTCCAAAAGCACCTGGTTGTGGTCGCGGGTCAGCAGGGTAAAGCGCACCAGCTCCTCTACCACATCGACGATGCGGTTGTAGTAAGGCGAGGGCTTCATGCGGCCATCTTCCTCGAACTCCAAGAAGGCCTTGGCCACCGACGATTGGTTGGGGATGGTCAGCATCCGCATCCAGCGCCCGAGGATGCGCATCTGGTTGACGGCGTTAAAAGACTGGGAGCCGCCACAGACCTGCATCAGCGCCAAGGTTTTGCCCTGGCTGGGCCGCACCGCCCCCATCGACAGGGGGATCCAGTCGATTTGCGCCTTCATGATGCCGGTCATACTGCCATGACGCTCAGGAGAGCACCACAGCTGCCCTTCGGACCACAGCACCAAGTCGCGAAGCTCTTGCACCTTGGGGTGGCTGTCAGGCTCGCCGTCGGGAAGCGGCAAGCCGGCGGGGTTAAAGATGCGGGTCTCGCAGCCCATGGCGCTAAGCAGCCTTGCCGACTCTTCTACCACCAGGCGGCTGTAGGAACGCTCTCGCAAAGAGCCGTACAACAGCAGGATACGGGGAGCATGGCTGCTAAGAGGCCGGTTAAAGTCGGCCGCCGCCGGCACTTTGAACTGATCGACATCAATATTGGGCAGCTCAGACATGGGCCAGCGCCTCCATCTTGGCCTTAAGGGCCTCACCTGCCAGTGGGCCAGCGTCTAGCAAGCGTTGGATGCGCTTTTCCAAGATGCCGATAGTAGCCAGAAAAGCGGCTTTTACGTCCTCTTCGGCGCCAGAGAGCGCACTGGGATCTTTAAGGCCCCAATGCACTTTAACGGCTTTGCCAAACCACACCGGGCAGGCTTCGCCGGCGGCGCTGTCGCATACAGTGACCACCAGATCAGGGGCAAAGTCTTCAAACTCGTCCCACGATTGGCTGCGAAGACCGCCGGTGCTATAGCCCGCTTGTGCCAGGTATTTAAGGCTCAAAGGATGCACCTGCCCGGCCGGCTGGCTGCCAGCGCTTCTGACCTCCAGCAAGGCGCCGCCCAATTGGCGGCTGACCGCCTCGGCCAGAATGCTGCGACAACGGTTATGGGTACAGACAAAGAGGATCTTCATATATGGATTTCCATATGTTTTGAGACAAAAAATTTTCAGCAGCAGCGCTTGCCCGGCCGGTTGGCCATGGCGCCCAGGGCGGCTTTGGCCTCTGCCAGCGCCGGGTTGGCACCCGCCGCCGCTTCACCCAACATGCCTTTGGCCCAGACCGGCAACTCGGGATGCAGGCGATAAAACACCCACTGGCCGTCACGGCTATCAAGCAGCAACCCGCATTGGCGCAGCTGCGCCAGATGGCGCGACACCTTGGGCTGGCTTTCGGCCAGGGCCTCGGTCAGCTCGCAAACGCAAAGTTCCCCTTCTTCGGCCAGCAGCAGCATGGCGTTAAGCCGGGTGGGCTCGGCGAGGCATTTGATGAAGGTCAGGGTATCTATCATGACGACTCCTAAGACATACGGAAAATCATATATATGATTTTCCGTATGTGAAAGCGTTTTTATCAGGCAAGGCCCAAAAGGTGTTCGCGAAGGATAACGCTACCGACCACGATCAACACCACGCCCCCCAGCAGCTCGGCCCGCTTGCCGATCATCGCGCCAAGGCGCTGGCCCAGCATGATGCCGAAGGTCACCATGGTCAGGGTGGCAAGGCCAATAAGGAGCGAGGCTTCAAAGATATTGACGTCGATAAAGGCAAATCCCAGGCCAATGGCCATGGCGTCAATGCTGGTGGCAACAGCGGTCAGCAGCATCATCACTCGGGAGCGTTTGGCCTTGTCGTCAGCCTCTTCCCCTTCTTCGGGTTTTTGCAGGCCTTCATGGATCATCTTCAGGCCCAGGGCCAGCAGTAAGCCGAAGGCCAGCCAGTGGTCCCACTTGACAATATAACTGGCGGCGCCGATACCAATCAGCCAGCCGATCAGGGGGGAAATGGCTTCTACCGAGCCAAACAGCACGCCGGTTTTAAAAGCACGGCCAAAGTGGGGGTGTTTAAGGGTGGCGCCTCTGGCAACCGCGACGGCAAAGGCGTCGGTTGACATGGCAAAAGCGATAAAAAGCAGAGATACAAAGCTCACGGTTACGTTATCCAGGCCGGGCGGTAGTTACCACGACAGCACGCACGCCCAGCCTTTATGGCGCGAAACTGTCGATGGTCTCACCTACCTTTCGGTCGCCTGTACCACGGTCATGAGGACCGAGAATGTTGACACAGGCACTTTCCCAGAAGGAAAGTCGGCTACTCCCCAAAGCGGGGCCAAAGGTAGCAATTTTGCCTGTGAACCGCAACCATAACTGAACGCAGGCCCTAGAGCTGTTGCGGTAAAGGCGCCATGAAACCTTAGAATCGGCTCAATTACCCACAAAGAGAACAGCCATGAAAGTCATTCTCCCCCTGCTGGCTGCGGCCAGCCTGCTGCTCCCCGCTGTTTCACAAGCTGCGCCCTGCAAAGAAGGCAAACCTTGCCAGGAAAGCCACTCTCCCCAACCAGAGCAACATCACGACCAAAACATGCACCAGGGCATGGGTGATAAGGCCGAGCAACACAAACCCGAGCACGGCCCCGGCAAAAATGAACATGCCATGGCCGGCAAAGGGGAACATCGTGGCCCGCCCCATGCCGTACCTGGGCACAACTACCGCATTAAGGTAAAAAGTGCCCGTATCCGCAGGGGCCCCGGCACCGGTTACGGTATTGTCCGCACCCTGCCCCTTGGCCATAACGTGGTGCCGGTTGAAGTATCCGGCAACTGGGTCAAAATCGATGTGGGCGGCCAGGTAGGCTGGGTATCGATTAGCCTGCTGGCCGAGCTGTAAGGACAAAAAGCCCGGCATCTGGTGCCGGGCTTTTCCGAACATATCACTGTTCGCTCTTTCGCCTTCTCTCGCCTCGCTGGTTGCACTCCTGTCAAAGCGCACTATCTTTGCTGAATATGTAGCAAGGATGCTGAACATGACAACACGCAAAGCAAGGCAGCGTTTCCAACCATCCTCACGCGTTTCTCCTGCGGCAATCCGTGGCCATTACCTTAGCCAAATGCTGGCTTTGGCCCTGTTCACCGGTGTGGTTATTGCCTGGGTTGCGTACGACATCCACAACCGTATCCGCCAGGCTGGCCAAATGACGTTGGCGCAGATCAACGCTCTGCCGGCGCCAGCGGCCGGCTTGCCCACAGGCTTTTCCCCATCAGACAGCTCCAGCCTGGCACTGGTGAAATACGTTAAAGGGCATATGGATAACCCAGGCAGTTTCGTGCACGTCAAAACCGACTATGAAGACCACTATCCCGACTATTACCTGGTTACCATGACCTACGGCGAAGGCAACGACCAAGGCAAGGTGGTGACCCGCCATATCGAAGCCAAAATGGATACCGATGGCGACTTGATGCAGGTGACGGCGTATTGGTGATAGGAAGGGTAAAAAACAAAAAAACCCAGCTCTGCAGCTGGGTTTTGCGTATGGTGCCCGGAGCGGGACTTGAACCCGCACAACGCGAACGTCGAGGGATTTTAAATCCCTTGTGTCTACCAATTTCACCATCCGGGCTGGTGTAATGATGGAGGCGCGACCCGGAGTCGAACCGAGATCCACGGATTTGCAATCCGCTGCATAGCCATTCTGCCATCGCGCCATTATCGGGTTAGGCTTGTCGCCCAGATAACCGCTTGAAGCCGTTATCTTTTATCTGGAGGCGCGACCCGGAGTCGAACCGAGATCCACGGATTTGCAATCCGCTGCATAGCCATTCTGCCATCGCGCCTTGGGTGAACATCGCTGTTCTTTTGATAAGAACCGGTAGGTTACCGGTTTTATCTAATTCGACGTGGGAAACCAGACTAGCCTCTGCCGACATTCGGCTCGCGACCGTCGCGATTCTCACACCGCGTAGCCAGTTAATCTCACCAACTACGTCGTAAATTTGGAGCGGGAAACGAGACTTGAACTCGCGACCCCAACCTTGGCAAGGTTGTGCTCTACCACTGAGCTATTCCCGCATTGTCTTTGCTCTACAACCTGGCGCAAGGCCCGGTCTACAGCCGCCGGGTACCCCCGGAAGTGCGAGCCATTCTACCTTTCTGCCGGGGCGAGTCAATAACGTAAAACATTGAGTTATGACTGTTTAGCCAAAAAAACAGCAATCAGGCGCTGTTTTGAGCATTAAGCCCCGGCCTTGCTCCACAGATCCTTCCAGGCAGCGGCAAGGTAACTGATCATCGACCACAAGGTCAGGATCACCGCGATATAGAGTAGCGGCATACCCAGCACCACAAAGGGCTCCCAGCTAGACACTAGGCCAATCAAAGCCAGCATCTGGGCAGTGGTTTTTACCTTGCCAATCCACGACACCGCCACATGGGAACGTTTGCCAAGCTCCGCCATCCATTCACGCAGGGCAGAGATAACAATTTCACGGCTGATCATGATGATGGCCGGCACCGTTACCCACAGGCTCTGGTAATCCTCAACAATCAGCACCAGGGCGGCAGTGACCATCACCTTGTCGGCAACCGGGTCTAAAAAGGCGCCAAAGGGGGTGGTTTGCTGAAGTTTGCGGGCCAGATAACCGTCCAGCCAGTCGGTGATGGCGGCCAGCCAGAAGATAAACGCAGCGCCATAGTGTGCCCAGGACACCGGCACGTAAAACAGCACCAGGAAAATGGGGATCAGCAGCAGCCTGAACAGAGTAAGCAGGTTTGGGATGGTCATGACAGTACGGGGAGGCCCTTCAATGGCTGTGCAGTGTAGCATGGATCTTCTCGGCCAATGAACGACTTATACCCGGCACCTTGGCCAGTTCGTCGATGCTGGCCGACCTGACTTGCTGCAATCCACCCAGGAATTTCAGCAGTTGTTGGCGCCGCTTGGGGCCCACCCCTTCGATGTTCTCCAAGGTCGAGGTACGCCCGGCTTTGGCTCGCTGGCCACGGTGGCCGGTAATGGCAAAACGGTGCGATTCATCGCGAATATGCTGCACCAGATGCAGGGCCGGACTGTCCGGCGGCAAGGTCAGCTCCTTGCCGCTGTAGCCAAAAATAAGCACCTCCTGCCCTGCCCGTCGGTCGACCCCTTTAGCCACGCCAATGATCAGCGGCGCCCGCGGCCAGTCTTCAAAATGGGCTTCGGCCTGGGCCAACTGGCCCTTACCACCGTCGATAAAAAGGATGTCCGGCAAGGTGTCTTCCGGGGATTTAAAGCGCCGGGCCATAGCCTGGGCCATGGCGGCGTAGTCGTCCCCTGGGGTAATGCCCTCGATATTAAAGCGCCGGTAATCGGATTTGAGCGGGCCTTCAGGGCCGAACACCACGTTGGACGCCACGGTATGGGTGCCCTGGGTGTGGGAGATATCAAAGCACTCCATCCGCTCAATGGGCGTTTCCAGCCCCAAAAAGCTTTTCAGGGCCTTATAACGCCCGGCAAGGGTACCTTTATGGGCCAGCTGGGCATCAAGGGCGGTTTCGGCGTTCTTGCGAGCCAGCTCCAGGTAGCGGCGGCGCTCACCCCGGACATTGGTTTTAAACTGCACCTTGCGCCCGGCATCTTCGCTCACCGCTGCCGCAATCAGGTCTAGCTCAGGCAATTGGCGGTCCAGCAGCACTTCGCTGGGGACCTGGCGGCCATGCATGCCGCCTAGGTAGAACTGCTGCAAGAAGGCCTCAAAGGCCTCGATGCTGTCGGTGTCTCTGGGGATCTTGGGAAAATAACTGCGCGAGCCCAGCACTTTGTTGTCTCGCACGATAAGCACCTGTACCGCCAACACTCCCTGGCGCTCGGCGGTGGCGATAATGTCCAGCTCTTCGGCGTCGCCGCTTACCCACTGGCGCTCTTGAACGGTCCGCATGGCTTGAATTTGGTCGCGAAACCGGGCTGCGTCTTCAAATTTCAGGCCTTTGGAGGCCGCTTCCATATTGGCTACCAGATCGGCAATCACCTGCTGGTTCTTGCCGCTCAAAAACAATTTGGCAAGTTTCACCTGCTCGGCGTACGCCTCGTCGCTCACATAGCCCGCCACGCAAGGGGCGAGGCAACGCTTAAGCTGATATTGCAGGCAAGGGCGGGAACGGTTGCGATAAACGCTGTCGTCGCACTGGCGCACCGGAAACAGCCGCTGCATCAGTTTTAAAGACTCGCGTACCGCGCCGGCCGAAGGGTAAGGGCCGAAGTAGTCGCCTTTTTCTTTGCGAGCCCCCCGATGCACCCCAAGGCGGGCATGGCGATGACCGGACACCAGAATATAGGGGTAGCTTTTATCGTCCCGCAGCAGCACGTTGTACTTGGGTCTGTGGGCTTTGATCAGGTGGTTTTCGAGGATAAGGGCTTCGGTTTCGGTGTTGGTTACCGTCACCTCGATATGATTGATGTTGGCCACCAGCGCCACTGTTTTCGGGCTTTGCTGGGAGCGGGTAAAGTAGCTTGATACCCGCTTTTTCAGATCCTTGGCCTTACCCACATAGATGACGGTGCCGTCACTGTCGTACATGCGGTAAACACCGGGCTGGCCGGTGAGGTTTTTCAGGAAGGCTTTGACATCAAACATCTCAGAGCTTGCTGGTATCCAGCATCCCGTGGCGAATGGCCAGGTGGGTTAGCTCCACGTCGTTGGTGATGTCCAGCTTCTCAAAGAGGCGGTATCGGTAACTGTTCACCGTTTTGGGGCTCAGGTTCAGCTTCTCGGAGATGTCCTGCACCTTCTCGCCCCGGGTGATCATCATCATGATCTGCAATTCACGCTCGGACAGCTGGTTAAAGGGGTTGTCGTCCACCCCGCTGAACTGGCGCAGCGCCATCTTCTGGGCAATGTCCGGCGCCAGGTAACGCTGGCCGACGCTTACCGCTTTGATGGCTTTGATCATTTCATCGGGGTTGGCGCCCTTGGTGAGGTAACCGGCAGCGCCGGCCTGCATCACTTTTTGCGGGATGGGATCTTCGGTGACCACGGTCAGCACGATGATCTTGGTGTCGGGGCAGTAACGGGCCAGCTTGCGGGTAGCTTCCAGGCCGCCGATACCGGGCATGTTCATGTCCATCAGCACCACGTCGGGGGCATCCTCGCGGCACAGCTTGATGGCTTCTTCGCCGGTTTGGGCTTCGCCAACCACCTTGAAACCTTTTGTATCTTCGATGATGCGGCGAATACCGGTTCGCACCAGGTCATGATCATCAACCAGCAAAACCTTGATCAAGCGAGCCCCCAACAGGCGATAAATATCTGGATCCCAATCTAAGCAAAGGCCGCCAGCCAAGCAAGTTGTTCCCGGCCATTACCGCGACAAGTGCCCATAAATAAAACAAAAACCGCGATTTATCAGGCTGCTGCTACCCGCATCCCCTCGATTTGCGCGGCCAAGTCCTCGGCAAGGGTCTTTAAAAGCTTAGGGTCGTGGCGGCGCTGGGCATAAGAGCGAAGCCCCATAATGGCTACCTGCAAGCGGCTGGCCAGCAGCGCCGGCTCGGCATCATCAGCCAACTGGCCAAGGGCCTTTGCCTCGGCAAAAGCGGATGCAAAGCGCGCTTCTATATCGGCAAGGCAATGCTCTGCCAAGGCTTTGCTGGCAGCCTCCCCTTCCCCTAATTCGAGCAAGGATTTAACCAGCATGCAGGCACAGGACGGCAACCCGGCATCCCCCAGGCAACCAAAGCGGCGCACATGCTCGGCAAGGCCATGCAAAGGGTCGCGGCTTGCATCCAGGCTTTTTTGAAGCTCGCCAGCGCCAAGCTCGGCGTAGCGCGCCAAAGCCTCTTGAAATAACCCTTCTTTGCTGCCAAAGGTGGCGTAAATGCTGCCGGGGCGCATATCCAGGGTCTTTTCCAGGTCCTTCATAGATGTGGCATAAAAGCCCTTTTGCCAGAACAGTGCCATGGCGTCATCCAAGGCTTGTTGGCGGTTAAAAAGCGTACTTCTTGCCATGGGGTATCGGGGCCGTTTTTGATTAAAGGGAAGTATTTAGGCCAGATAATAAACCAACTTGAACGATCACTCAAAAATTAACTTGAGTGATCGCTCAAAATGCTTTTAGAGTGACGGCACACCCATTGCCATCACAGGCTCACCCATGACCGATTTTACCGTCTACACCCTCGATAACGCCCCGGAGCAAAGCAAAGCCCTGCTGCAAAAATCCATCAGCGCCTTTGGCCGCCTGCCAAGCCTGCATGCAGTGATGGCCGAAGCCCCAGGGCTCTTGGAGGGTTACCAGCAGCTGCACCAATTGTTTTTAAACAGCAGTTTTAACAACGACGAAAAAACCGTGGTGTGGCAGACCATCAACGTAGAGAACAACTGCCACTACTGTGTTCCGGCCCATACCGCCATTGCCAAAGCAATGGCGGTGAGCGACGAGATAAGTAACGCCCTTCGCGACGAAACTCCGCTGCCCACCGCCAAGCTCGAGGCCCTGCGCACCTTTACCCTGGCGATGATGCGCCAGCGCGGCTTTGTGGAAGACGATAAGGTCCAGGCCTTTTTAGACGCCGGCTTCACCCGCCGCCAGGTGCTGGAAGTGGTGCTGGGTCTTGCCCAAAAGGTGATGAGCAACTACACCAACCATCTGGCCAAAACCCCCATGGACAGCGCCTTTAGCAAGTACGAGTGGCACAAGAAAAGCGTCTGATAAAAAGGCCACCCGAAGGTGGCCTTTTTTAGCGCGAAGTGAAACTCAGCTTGCCAGCATGCTGCCAAAGGGGGCAATTACTACCCCTGCCCCGGCTTCCACCGATCCGGCATCTTTACCCAGCAAGATGTAGCAGTTGGCGTAGGCCACCGAGCTCAGCACCCCGGAGTTTTGATTGCCGGTGCTACGCACCATCAGCCGCCCGTCTTCCTGCCAGAAAAAGCCGCGCTGGTAATCGGCTCGGCCCGGCTGCTTTTTCAGTTTATCCACCGTGGTTGCCTGCCAGCCGTGCGCCGCTGCAGCCAGCTCACCGGTCAGGGCTTTAAGCACAGGTTGCACCAACTGATCGAGAGTGACCGCCGCCGCCACCGGGTTACCCGGCAGGCCGAAGAACCAGCAATCACCCAGTTTGCCAAAGGCGAAGGGTTTACCGGGTTTGATGGCTACCTTCCAAAAGCCAATCTCCCCCATTTTCTCGAGGATCTGGCGGGTATGGTCGGCGCTACCCACCGACATGCCGGCGCTGGTCACCAGCACATCGGCCTCGGCCACGGCGCGTTTGATGGCCGCTTCAATTTGCAAAGGGTCATCTGCCACCAGGCCCAAGTCCAATACATCGGCGCCAAAGCGCTCGAGCATGGCCTTGATAAGAAAGCGGTTGGAATCATAAAGCTGGCCTTCAGCCAGGGGCTGGCCGGGCAGACGCAGCTCGTCACCTGTGGAAATAACGGCGACTTTCAAGCGCTTGTGTACCTTAAGCTGGCCCTGGCCAAGGGAGGCCAAAAGGCCGATATCCGCCGGCTGCAGGCGGTGGCCGGTTTTTAGAATGGTGCTGCCTTCTTGGATGTCTTCACCCTTCAAGCGCACGTTATCTCCCTGGCGCGGGGCGGCGCTGAAACGAACCTTATTGCCATCGACCAAGGCCAGTTCCTGCATCACCACCGTGTCGGCCCCTTGGGGGATAACGGCGCCGGTCATAATGCGCACGCAGCCGCCTTGGGGCAGCTCGCCACCATAAGGGTGGCCAGCCAGGGCTTCGCCGCACAAGGTAAGAGCGGCACCTTCGGCAAGGTCGGTAAAACGCAAGGCGTAACCGTCCATCGCCGAGTTATCGAAACCGGGTACCGAGAATCCGGCCACCACGTCACCGGCCAACACCCTTCCCAAAGCCTTATCAAGGGCCACCGATTCGGTTTGGCTGGAAGGTTCGACGCGGCTTAGCATCTGGCTCAGGGCATCAGTAACGGGAAGCAGTGGGTTATTCATCTTTTGCCTCATGAAGTGGGCCGGGCAGGCACAATCGCCCTTACACTTTTTATGTAAATCATTTACACATCTACAGCGAAAAACTCGCCACATCTTCTTGATAAAAGATAAAAAAGACACACCAAGAAGACACTTGTTCGCAATTGGACCCGCCGAGATGCATATGCCAATGGCCGAAGAATAACACTGGCGGGCGGGCTAAAGGCAAGCTGGGAACAGGTCGGGCCGGGGCCAGCGCGGGTTCAAGTTTCTGTATTCTTTTAAGGTATTACCGCACAATAACAACAGCAGAGTTACCCCGGTCTATCTATGGATATCAAACAGCTTAAATTTCTGATCGCCCTCGATCAGACCCGCCATTTTGGCAAGGCAGCAGAGCTGTGCCACGTTACCCAACCTACCCTTTCCACCCGCATCAGCGGCCTGGAAGACGAACTTGATCTCACCCTGGTGCGCCGGGGCCACCGTTTTGAAGGTTTCACCGAAGCTGGTGAGCGCATTTTGGCCTGGGCTAAAACCTTGCTGGCGGCCCACGACGGCTTGCAAGCAGAGGCGGCCAATTTTCGCGGCCAGTTGGTGGGAAACCTGCGTATCGGCATGGTACCGCTATCAAGCTTTGACCCCATGTTGCTGCTAAAGCCGCTTTCCGAGCGTTACCCGGAGCTGAGCTTTCAGCTCTCGGCGCTAAGCTCGGAGCAAATTATCGACGGGCTTGGCCGTAACCATCTGGACTTGGGGCTGTGCTATCTCGAGCACATCAATCTTGAGCAGTTCGAGGTGCTGGAGCTGGCTCAAACCAGCATGGGTTTGCTGTTTGACAGCCGCTATTTTCAGTTCACCCAAGAAGCGCTTTCCTGGCAAGAGACCTGCGAAGTGCCTCTTGGCATGTTGTCCAAGACCATGCATTTTCGCCAATCCATTACCGCCAGGCTCAGAAGCGAAGGCTTAGACCCACAGCCGGTGATGGAAAGCGACTCCACATTTCACCTGGTGCAGGCCGTTCGAGCCGGGATCTGCTGCGCCATCATGCCCCTGCATATCGGCCTTGAAAGCCTAAGCGGCGACATGCGTATGCTGCCGATCGCCAATGCCCACACCAAGGCGCCAATCGGGCTGCTGCGCCGCCTGGGTGAGCCAAGCTCGGCCCTTGCCGAAAAGTGCTTTGAAGAAGCCCGCGCTCTTTTTGGCGGCCAGACCAGCTAAGCGCCTTGGCACCGGCCTGTTAAGCTTGAAAGAACAAAGCGTTCCAGCCGGTCAATAGACAGCCCTTATTGGCGAGTTACGGATTTCAATTGGACCGCACCGGCCACGGCCGGTACCCTTTGTAATCAAATGCATGCCAGCCAGGCAACGCATTGTTTCGTAGCCGGTTCCCCATGGATGCAGGGCCAAATGTTACAGTGAGTTAAGGTTGTTCCCCGGTGAGGTCGATACCGGCCAACCTGCCCGCCCGGACAGTTGTGAGGACACATGCTGCAAGACAAATTTGGTCGCCGTTTTCACTACCTGCGGTTGTCCATTACCGACGTATGTAATTTTCGCTGTAGCTATTGCCTTCCCGACGGCTATCAGTGCGATAGCCCGCGCGATTTTCTCGAGCTCGATGAGATAACCACCGTGGTCAAGGCCTTTGCCGGCCTCGGCACCTCCAAGATCCGCATCACCGGCGGTGAGCCGTCGCTGAGAAAGGACCTGCCCGAGATAATCAAAACCTGCGCCGGGACCGAGGGCATTAAAGAGGTGGCCGTTACCACCAATGGCTACAAGCTACCCCAGATGATTGATTCTTGGGCCGAGGCGGGGCTGACCAACCTTAACGTCAGCATCGACAGCCTCGACCCACGCCAGTTCAAGGCCATTACCGGCCATGACAAGCTGCAAACCATACTGCAAGGGGTCGACCGGGCCCTGGCCCTTGGGCTGAAGGTAAAAATCAACAGCGTTCTGCTCAAACCCTATTCCGAAGCGCTGCTGGGCACCGCCCTTGATTGGCTCAAAGAAGTGCCGGTGTCACTGCGCCTTATCGAGCTGATGCAAACCGGCGATAACCACGACTTTTTCAACGCCAACCATGTTAGCGGCCTGCCCATTAAAGAGCAGCTCTTGGCCCTTGGCTGGCAGCAAGCCGAGCGCAGCGTCACCGCAGGCCCTGCCCAGGAATTTAGCCACCCCAACTACGCCGGGCGCATCGGGCTTATCATGCCCTACAGCAAGGACTTTTGTTCCAGCTGTAACCGGCTGCGGGTATCTGCCACCGGTAACCTGCACCTGTGCCTCTTTGCCGAGCAAGGCCTGCCGCTGCGCCCCTTGCTAAAAGAAGGGGACGTGGCCGCCCTGCAAGCGCGGCTCCAATCCCTGATGGGTAAAAAGGAAGCCACGCACTGGCTGCACGAAGGCTTTACCGGGGCCACCAAACAACTGGCCATGCTGGGTGGTTAAATGCTGTACGGATTGGTGTTGGCCGGCGGGCAATCAAGCCGCATGGGGCAAGACAAAGCCCAGTTACAATTTGACGGGCAATCGCTGTTAGAACGTGCCAAAGCCCTGCTTGGCGCCAGTGGCTGCCAAGAGATACTGGTTAGCCGTAACCAGAACGGGTTTATCCAGGATATCGTTGCCAACGCCGGGCCCCTTGGGGGCATTCATGCCGCCTTGGCACAGACCCCCAATGGCGCGGCGCTGCTGGTGCTGCCGGTGGACATGCCCTTTATGGACGCGCCCCGGTTGCAAGCTCTGATCAACGCCGGCAAAACCCATGGCCGCCCCAGCTACTTTGACGACTGCTTCTTGCCCCTCTATTTACCGGTCAGCCAGGCTGCCAAAGATTTTCTCGGCAATTTACTGGCCAACGAGGGCCAGGGTCGGGTGCGGCGCCTGCTCGACCACCTCGATGCCATCGCCCTGCCCTGCCCATCGGCGCCGCTGCTGCAAAACCTCAACACCCCGGCCGATTGGCAACAAGCCACCAGGAGTGAAACCCTCTCATGAGCCATGAACCTTTGAATATCGCCGTACTTACCCTGTCAGACCGCCGCACCCTGGCCGAAGACAGCTCCGGCCAATACCTGGCCGAGGCCCTGGTCAGTGCCGGCCATCGCCTTGGCGACCGCCAGCTTATTGCCAGCGACCGTTACCAACTGCGCGCCCTGGTCAGCCAGTGGATAGCCGATGCCGCCATCCAGGTGGTGCTGATTAACGGTGGTACCGGGTTTCACCCCCGCGATTGCGCCCCCGACGCCCTAAAGCCGCTGTTTGACCGGCCGGTAGAAGGCTTTGGCGAGCTGTTCCGGCACTTGTCTTTTAACGAAATTGGCACCTCGTCACTGCAATCCAACGCTTTTGCCGGCCTTGCCAACGACACCCTGATTTTTTGTATGCCAGGCTCCACCAATGCTTGTCGCACCGCCTGGGAGCAGCTTATCGGGCCGCAACTCAGCATCGACACCAAGCCGTGCAACTTCGTGACCAAAGTCAGCAAGAGCAACTGAAATGAGCACCCTTAGCCACGTTAACGCCCAGGGCGAAGCCTCCATGGTGGACGTGACCGAAAAAGCGGTCACCCAACGCCAGGCCAGAGCCCAGGGCTTTATCACCATGAAGGCCGAAACCCTGGCCCTTATCAGCGACGGCCAAATGCCCAAAGGCGACGTGCTGGCGGTTGCCCGTATCGCCGGTATTCAGGCTGCCAAGCAGTGCGCAAACCTCATTCCCCTGTGCCACCCGCTGATGCTGAGCAAAGTGGCGGTGGATTTTGAGATTGACCACGCCAACCGGCGCATTGCCATTACCAGCCTTTGCAAACTGGCCGGGCAAACCGGGGTGGAAATGGAAGCGCTGACCGCCGTGTCGGTAGCGGCCCTGACCCTCTTTGACATGTGTAAAGCGGTAGACCCCGGTATGCAGATTGACGGTATCCGCGTGCTGGAAAAGCAAGGCGGTAAAACCGGCCACTGGCAGAGCGAGGCCGCCGATGATTAACGTGCTGTTTTTTGGCCAGCTCCGCGAGCAACTGGGCCAGGAGCAATTAACCCTTAGCGAGGTGCCGCCAACCGTTGCCGCCCTTCGTGAGTATCTGGCCCGCGAATTTGCCGATAAGGCCAGCCAGCTGGCCGCCGGTAAGGCGCTGGTGGCGGTTAACCAGACCATGAGCGACGAGCAGGCCCCCCTGGGGGCTGGCGACGAAGTGGCGCTGTTTCCGCCGGTGACCGGAGGCTAAGATGCAAGACCATATCGGGGTGCAAACCGAGGATTTCAGCCTGGCCGAACAGTACGCTCTGCTCTGCCAGCAAAACCGCCAAGACGGCGCCGTGGTGACCTTTGTCGGCCTGGTGCGCGACATGAACCAGGGCAATCAGGTAACGGGCCTGACCCTCGAGCATTACCCAGCAATGACCAACAAGGTGCTGGCCGATATCGTGGAACAAGCCCGCGCGCGCTGGCCCCTTGGGCGGGTGCGGCTTATTCACCGGGTTGGCCCCCTCGATTTGGGCGATCAAATCGTGTTTGTTGGGCTCAGCGCCGCCCACCGAGGCGACGCCTTTGCTGCCTGCGAGTTCATCATGGACTTTTTAAAGACCCAGGCGCCCTTTTGGAAAAAAGAGCGCAGCACAGACGGCGAGTACTGGGTTGAAGCCCGCCAGCAAGACCAGCAAAAGGCTGGCCGCTGGGACGACAAATCATGATCCTGCCTGACGCCGACGGCTTTAACGCCGCCCCAGAAGCGGCCAGCGAGTTTGAATTTGCCGAACTCGACGGCACCAAAGGTCACTTCCCGCTGGCCAGCGAAACCGCCCTTGCCATCAGTTACAACGGCATCAACCAGGCGGTGATGATGGTCTCCCCCGGTAACCTCGAAGATTTCGTGCTGGGCTTTAGCCTGACCAACGAGATAGTCGAGTCGCCGGCCGATATCTACGACATCCAGCTAAGCGCCGGTGAAGAATCCCACAGCGCCGAGGTGGAAATTGCCAGCCGCAATTTCTGGGAGCTGAAAAAAAGCCGCCGCCTGATGGCCGGCACCACCGGCTGCGGAATTTGCGGCGTTGAGGCCATAGAACAGGCCCTGCCGGAGCTGATTGCCCTCACCCCGGCGCCGCTGCCGCCCGCCGCGCTTTTTGACAATCTGCGCCAGCGCATCAGCGAGGCGCAAGAAGTGGCCCGCGCCAGTGGCGCCCTGCACGCCGCCCTTTATGTCGACGCCAAGGGCGAAATTTTGCTGTGCCGCGAAGATATTGGCCGCCACAACGCCCTGGATAAACTGATTGGCGCGCTCTTTAACCACCACATCGATGCCGCCAGCGGCTTTGTGGTGATGACCAGCCGCTGCAGCCTTGAGCTTATTCACAAGGCGGTGCGCGCCAAAATCGCCACCCTGGTTACCCTCTCGGCTCCCACTGCCCTTACCGTGAACTGGGCCAGGCGTTATCGGTTAAACCTTATTCATGTGCCGCATCGAAGCGCCCCCAGGGTGTACAGCCCCGCCCCTTAACGGGCAGCGCCAAAACCCCATAAAAAAAAGCCACCTCAATGAGGTGGCTTTTTTGCATCCGTTTGCCTTAGCTGACGGCGGCGCTGGCGATAAGGTTATCGGCCTTGGCCTTTTCCAACTTGATGGCAATGAACTTGGAGGTGGGCGTGAAGGTACGGTCGCCGTAGCTCTCCAGGGGCACCAGCGGGTTGGTCTCGGGGTAGTAAGCCGCCGCCTGACCTTCCGGGATGTCGTATGCCACCAGGGTAAAGCCACTGACGCGGCGCTCACGGCCGTCGTCCCACAACGACACCATGTCGACCTTGTCGCCAGGGGCAAAGCCTAGGCGGCGGATCTCCGCTTCGTTGATAAACACCACTTCGCGCATGCCGAACACGCCGCGGTAGCGGTCGTCCAGGCCGTAGAGGGTGGTGTTGTACTGATCGTGCGAGCGCATGGTTTGCAGGATAAGGTCGGGCTTGTCGCCACGGGCCAGCACACCGGCGTTGATCAGCTCTTCAGGCAGGGCATTGGCGTTGAACTGGGCCTTACCGCTGTCGGTATTCCAGTTACGCTCGGCCGCGCTGTTACCCAGGTGGAAACCGCCGGGGTTTTTGAGCTTTTCGTTGAAATTGGTAAAGCCGGGGATCACATCGGCGATCAGGTCGCGGATGCGGCTGTAATCGGCGATGAGGTGGTCCCAGTCCACCGGGTGGTTGCCGAGGGTGGCCTTGGCAATACCGGCGATAATGGCAGGCTCGGAGCGCAGCAGCTCGGAGCTTGGGCGCAGCTGGCCAAAGGAGATATGCACCATGGAGAAGGTGTCTTCTACGGTGATGCCCTGCTGGCCTTCGGCCTGCATGTCAATCTCGGTACGGCCCAGGCACGGCAGGATAAGCGCGTCTTTGCCGGTTACCAGGTGCGAGCGGTTGAGCTTGGTGGCAATGTGCACGGTGAGGTCACAGTTGCGCATGGCCGCGTGGGTACGGGGGGTGTCAGGGGTTGCCTGGGCAAAGTTACCGCCCAGACCGATAAACACCTTGGCACGGCCCTCTTCCATGGCCTGGATGGCTTGCACGGTGTTGTGGCCGGGCAGGCGCGGGGCCTTGAAGTTAAAGCGTTTTTCAACGGCATCGATAAGCCAGGCCGGGGCCTTTTCATCGATACCCATGGTGCGGTCACCCTGCACGTTGCTGTGGCCACGGACCGGTGACAAACCGGCGCCAGGCTTGCCGACGTTGCCGCGCAGCAATTGCAGGTTGGCAATTTCCTGCACTGTCGGTACGGAGTGGCGATGCTGGGTGATACCCATGGCCCAGCACATGATCACACGCTCGGCCTGGCGATAAAGGGTCGCCGCCTGCTCAATCTCGGTTTTGCTAAGCCCGGATTGCTCAACGATTTTGTCCCAAGAGGTGGCGTCAACTTCTGCCAGGTAGGCATCCATACCGGTGGTATGGGCCTGGATGAACTCATGGTCGAATATCGCCGGTTCGCCTTTTTCCTGGGCTTCGCGTTCCCATTGCAGCAGGAACTTGGCCATGCCGCGAATGGCAGCCATGTCGCCACCGAGCGCCGGGCGGAAATACGAGGTATTGGTAGGCTCAGAGCCGTTGCTGAGCATCTCCAGCGGGTTCTGGGGGTTTTGGAAGCGCTCCAGGCCACGCTCTTTGAGCGGGTTGAAACACACCACCCGGGCGCCGCGCTCAACCGCTTTTCGAAGCGGCTCAAGCATACGGGGGTGGTTGGTGCCGGGGTTTTGGCCAATCACGAAAATGGCGTCGGCCTTTTCCAGATCGTTAAACACCACGGTGCCTTTACCCACGCCCACTGCGCCTTTCATGCCCACACCGCTGGCCTCGTGGCACATGTTGGAGCAATCGGGGAAGTTGTTAGTACCAAAGGCACGCACAAAGAGCTGATAAAGGAAGGCGGCTTCGTTGCTGGCCCGGCCGGAGGTATAGAACTCGGCCTGGTCAGGAGAAGAAAGGCCGTTGAGATGACGGGCCACCAGGGCAAAGGCGTCGTCCCAGCTGATGGCTTCGTAATGGTCGCTTTCGGCGTTATAACGCATCGGGTGGGTCAGGCGGCCCTGGTATTCGAGCCAGTAGTCGCTCTGGCGAGCCAGCTGCGAGAGGCTGTGCTGGGCAAAAAATTCCGGGGTAACGTAACGGCCGGTCGATTCCCAGTTAACGGCTTTGGCGCCGTTTTCACAGAATTTAACCATGCCGTTTTCCGGGGATTCACCCCAGGCGCAACCGGGGCAGTCAAAACCGTTGTTCTGGTTGGTTTTGAGCATGGCGCGCAGGTTTTTCAGGGGCTTTTCGCTCCCGAGCCAGCTTTTGGTTACGCTCTTAAGGGCGCCCCAACCTGCGGCAGGCCCGTTGTAATCTCTGATATTGCCTTTATCACTCATTGAAGCCTCCACGGCGCATCAAACCAATAGTGAGAGCATTGATCTGAGAATCAAATACTTGGACGATCTCATATATTGAAAGCGCGGTAACCCGGTGTAAACCTAGACCTTAGTATCCCACTCTCGCGCAGCCCTCACCCAGCTTCCCACAGAAGCCCAGGATGGCACCGATAAATATTCGGACCGTAAAATCTATAGGGCCCCATAAGGGACGTCTAATTGAAATAAGCTAAGCGACCATAGGCTGGCTCAATGAAAGCGCGGCGGTTGCCCGTCTGGCGCCTTTTCTTTACCCTTTGGCCCATTATCAATGGCAGCAAGCCGTTAGAACAGGACAGTTTAATGACCAGCAAAGCCCGCATCGGCATTGTCACCGTCAGCGATCGCGCCAGCGCCGGCGTGTATGAAGACATCTCCGGCAAGGCCATCATCGAGACCCTTAACGATTATTTGACCAGCGACTGGCAACCCGAGTATTTGGTTATTCCCGACGAGCAGCCGTTTATTGAGCAAACCCTCAAGACCCTGGCTGACGAAAAAGGCTGTTGCCTTATCGTCACCACCGGCGGCACCGGTCCGGCCAAGCGCGACGTGACCCCCGAAGCCACCGAAGCGGTGTGCGACAGGATGATGCCAGGCTTTGGCGAGCTGATGCGCAACGAATCCCTCAAATACGTGCCCACCGCCATTCTTTCGCGCCAGACCGCCGGGCTTCGCGGCAGCTGCCTTATCATCAACCTGCCCGGCAAGCCCAAGGCCATCCGCCAGTGCCTGGATGCGGTGTTCCCGGCAGTGCCCTATTGCATCGACTTGATGGAAGGGCCGTTCTTGGAATGCAACGAAGACATCATCAAGCCGTTTCGGCCACGAAGCGCATAAAAAAACGGCGCCTAGGCGCCGTTTTTTAGTTCCCTGCGCACACCGGGCACTGGGGATCTTTGGCCAGTTTGAACTGGCGCCACTCGCTGGTGGCCGCATCAAAAAGCTGCAACCGCCCATAAAGGGGTTTGCCCACTCCGGCCAATATCTTGATGGCTTCCAGGGCTTGCAAGGTGCCCACCACACCTACCACCGGGCTTAACACCCCCGCTTCCATGCAGCTCAGCTGCTGCTCGCCAAAAAGCCGGCTCAGGCATTGGTAGCAAGGGTTATCCCCGGCCATGGCAAAGCTGCTGACCTGGCCTTCAAGGCGAATGGCAGAGCCCGACACCAGCGGCACCTTGGCGGCAAAACAGGCCTGGTTGATGGCGTTACGGGTCGCGAGGTTATCGCAGCAATCCACCACCAGGGAAAATTGAGGGATAAGGGTTTCAAGGGCGTCGGCGTCGAGGCGCGCTTTCATCACCTTAATGGCCACATCGCTGTTCAGGGCTTTGAGGCTGGCAGCGGCCTGTTCGGCCTTGCTTTTACCCACATCAGCTTCGCGATACAGGATTTGGCGCTGCAGGTTGCTGATATCGATGGTGTCGTCGTCTACCAGGGTCAATGCGCCCACGCCGCTTGCCACCAGGTAGGGCGCCACAGCGCAGCCAAGGCCGCCCATACCCACCACCAGCACCCGGCTTTCAAGGAGTTTTTCCTGCCTGTCAAAGTCCATGGCCGGCAGCATCAAGTGCCTGCTGTAGCGCTTTACCTGCTCTTTGGTCAGCTCTTTGCTCATGGACTTTCTCCTCGGACAGTGCAACGGGGCCAGATTGTGCGCCGGGGCGGTTATAAGCTCAAGACACAATGATGCCAGTTTCGCACCTTGCTCTGTGCCAGCGCCGCTATCTAGCATGATCCCTAAACGCCGCGCTTATCAGGAAAGCCCTATGATAGTCCGCCCCCACCCCAACTGGCTTGCCATTCTCACCACCTTGAGAGGCTCCATCGCCAAGCGCATTGCCCTGCGCTGCGCCATGGTCACGGCTCTGGCCGCCATCATCGTGCTGGTGGAATCCGAGCACCCGGCACTGTTTGCCAAGGTCAGCGCCACCCCCTTCACCCTGCTGGGGTTGTCACTGTCCATCTTTATGAGCTTTCGCAACAACGCCTGCTACGCCAGGTGGTGGGAGGGGCGCCAGCTGTGGGGAAAAATCGTCATCGAGATGCGTTCTTTTGCCCGCCAAAGCGCCAGTATTTCTGACAAGCATGTACAAGAAGCCATGCTGCGCGCCCTGTGCGGTTTTGCCCATGCCTTGAATGCCAAGCTGCGCGGCGAAGACGAACTGGCCGCCGCCAGGCCCTGGCTCAAAGAGCCGCAGGGGGTAGCCCCCCATAACGTTAGCGACGCCATCTTGCGCCAAGTGGGGGCGCTATGCGCGGCCCAACCCTTGAGCCCCTGGCAGCATTACCACCTCGAGCAGCGCCTGGTGGGCCTTGCCGATGCCCAGGGCGCCTGTGAGCGCATCAAAGGCACACCGCTGCCCTTTCCCTATACCCTGCTGCTGCACCGCACCAGCTATATCTTTTGCGTCTTGCTGCCCTTTGCTATGGCCCAGCCCCTGGGCTGGATGGCGCCGCTCTTTACTGCCATCGTCAGCTACACCTTCTTTGGCCTTGACGCCATAGGTAACGAGTTGGAAGACCCTTTTGGCCGCGATGAGAACGATCTGCCTACCGACGCCATGGTACGCACCATAGAACGAGACCTGCTAAGTACCCTTGGCATCACCGATTTACCCCCCGCCCTTAAGCCCATTAACGGGGTACTTAGCTAGTTGCATCTTGGTGGACAGTCTTTAAGGCCTTTTATGACAATGGCTTGGATTTACCGCCGACCAAGATGCCGCCCCGCCACGCCAGCCTTGGCTTAGCGCCCAGCAATGGCGAAAAAGCAACCAGCACCATGGCCGTTTTTCGCTACCTTGACAGCCCCTGCCCCCCTGCCTAGCTTGACCTTTAAAGGAGACACCAAACGGGCAGGAAGCCAAGGAGTATTGGCGCACCATCCACGGGGCTGCGCCTTGCCTTCACCTTCGCATCTGAGCCCTCGGCCAAAGGCCAGGGACTTGCAGCATTCTGTAAGGAACCATCATGGCCAACAAACGCAAGGTACCTGGAGTTCGCAATTACAATGGCCCCGCCGGCGGCTGGGGGGCGCTCAAAGCCACCGCCACTGCGGTGCGAGAGCAGATGGATACCTTCAAGGCACCGGTGACCCTGCTTCGTACCAACCAGCCCGACGGCTTTGACTGCCCGGGTTGTGCCTGGCCAGACAAAGAACACAAATCCACTTTCCAGTTTTGCGAAAACGGCGCCAAAGCGGTGACCTGGGAAGCCACCAACAAGCGGGTCACCCCGGAGTTCTTTGCCGGTCACCCCGTCAGCACCTTGTTGCAGCGCAGCGACTACGAGCTGGAAGACTTAGGCCGTCTCACCCACCCCATGCGTTACGACAGAGCCAGCGATACCTACCAGCCGGTCTCCTGGGACGACGCCTTTGCCCGCATCGGCGAGATCTTGCGATCGTTAGATCCCGAAGCGGTGGAGTTTTACACCTCGGGGCGCGCCAGCAACGAAGCGGCCTATTTGTTTCAGCTATTTGCCCGGGAGTTTGGCACCAACAACTTCCCCGACTGCTCCAACATGTGCCACGAGCCCACCAGTGTCGGCCTACCCCGCTCTATCGGCATCGGTAAAGGCACAGTATCCCTGGACGACTTTGACCACTGCGAGATGATCATCGCCATGGGCCACAACCCCGGCACCAACCACCCGAGGATGATGGGGGTGCTGCACGAAGCCTCGCGGCGCGGGGTGCCCATTGTAGTCTTCAACCCCCTTCGTGAGCGGGCCCTGGAGCGTTTTGCCGACCCGCAAAACATGCTGGAAATGGCCACCTACCGCTCAACCCCCATTGCCTCATCGTACTTTCAGGTCAAAGCCGGCGGTGACGCGGCGGCCCTCAAAGGCATCATGAAGTCTTTGCTGGAGATGCAAGAAGCCTGTGGTGATGTGCTTGATAAAGCCTTTATCGCCGAGCACACCAACGGCTTTGAGGCCCTTGCCACCGATTTGGCAGCAACCCATTGGCAGGACATCGTTCGCGAAAGCGGCATCAGCCAGGGGGATTTGGAAGCGGTAGCCGCCGCCTATGCCAAATCAAACGCCACCATCGTCACCTACGGCATGGGCATTACCCAGCACAACGAAGGCACCGCCAATGTGCGCCTTATCTGCGATCTGTTGTTGCTAAAGGGCAATATGGGCAAGGAAGGGGCCGGGATCTGCCCGCTGCGGGGCCACTCCAACGTGCAGGGCAACCGCACCGTTGGCATCACCGAGAAACCCTCGGCCGATTTTTTGGGCAAACTCCAAGACGTGCTGGGTTTTACCCCGCCCACCAAGCACGGCCACGATGCAGTGCGGGCCATGCAAGCCATGGTGGCAGGCGATGCCAAGGCGCTTATCTGCCTGGGGGGTAATTTTGCGGTGGCACTGCCCGACCCCGGCCAGTGCTTTCCCGCCATGGGCAAGCTCGACCTTAGCGTACACATTGGCACCAAGCTCAACCGCAGCCATCTTCTGGTGGGTAAAGAAACCTTCCTGTTCCCCTGCCTTGGCCGCACCGAGCAGGACATTCAGGCCATGGGCCCTCAGGCGATAACAGTGGAAGACTCCATGTCCATGGTGCATGCCTCCATGGGTAAGCTCAAACCCGCCTCCGGGGAGCTTCGCTCCGAGCCCGCCATCGTGGCAGGCATGGCCAATGCCACGATGCCCGCCAGCAAGGTTGCCTGGAAAAACCTCATTGCCGATTACGGGCAAATTCGCGAGCTGATCGCCAAAACCATCCCCGGCTTTGAAGATTTCAATGCCCGCATCGCCAAGCCCGGCGGGTTTCGCCTGCCCTTGCCCCCGGCCGAACGTCAGTGGACAACCCCATCAGGCAAGGCCGAGTTTTTTGTATTCCCCGGGCTTCATGAAGACAAACAAGTGCAGAGCGACGACATGCTGCGGCTTATCACCATTCGCAGCCATGACCAGTACAACACCACCATCTACGCCATGGATGACCGCTACCGCGGGGTGTTTGGGCGCCGCGACGTACTGTTTATGAACCCGGCAGATATGGAGGCCCGGGGCCTTGCCCATGGCGACAAGGTGGACATCGAAACCCTGACCCCAGGGCGCAAGCTGCGCTATGAAAAGCTCACTGCCATCGAGTTCAACATCGCCCCCGGCTCGGTCGCCGCCTATTATCCTGAGGCCAACCGCTTGGTGCCCCTTGATTACATGGACGAAGACAGTGGCACCCCGTCGTACAAATCGGTGCCGGTCAAGGTGCTCAGCTCGGAAACCAGCCAGTAAAATTCAGGCAATAAAAAAGGGCCCAGCGTTAGCTGGGCCCTCGAAAAACGTTGTTTTTCATCAATTTGGCGGAAGGTTAGGGATTTGAACCCTAGATGGGCGTTAACCCATGCCGGTTTTCAAGACCGGTGCATTCAACCGCTCTGCCAACCTTCCAATATCAGCAACAAAGCGGCTTCGTTGCTGACGGCGAGCACTATAGCCAGATGCCTGGGTGCTGTAAAGAGGCCTTTGAATTGTTTGCCTAAATCGCAACCAAAACCGTATAAACCGCGCCATTGAACTTTGTTAAGATGGCAGGGTTCAAAAGGGTAAGTGTTTCTTCTAAGGAGCTTTCTGATGCAGCAATATCAGGTTCATACACAAACAGCCGGCCGGGCGCTCAGCACCAACAAGGTACTGCGCAACACCTACTGGCTGCTGGGCATGACGCTGGCGTTCAGCGCCGCCATGGCCTTTGTATCCATGAGCATGGGGCTGCCCTATCCGGGAGCCCTCATCACCATAGTGGGCTTTTACGGCCTGCTGTTTTTGACCGCGAAAACCAGCAATTCAGGCTGGGGTATCCTCTCGGTGTTCGCCCTGACCGGTTTTATGGGCTACACCCTGGGGCCCATCCTCAACCTGTACCTGGGCGCTGGCATGGGCGATATCGTGTTCCTGGCCCTCGGGGGCACGGCCACCATCTTCTTTGCCTTGTCAGCCTATGTGCTGGTGTCCGGTAAAGACATGTCCTTTATGGCGGGGATGCTGCAGGCCGGGTTCTGGGTACTGCTGCTGATGGTGGTAGCCGGGTTCTTCGTGCACGCGACCGTCTTCCACCTGGTGCTCTCTGGCCTGTTTGTGTTCTTCTCCAGCGGCATCATCCTGTTCCAGACCAGCCAAATCATTCATGGCGGTGAGCGCAACTACATCATGGCCACCGTGACCCTGTTCGTCAGCCTCTACAACATCTTTGTGAGTCTGCTGAACATTCTGGGTATCATGAACGACGAATAACATTGGCAACCGAGAAGCAAAGGCCCCGGTTGGGGCCTTTTTTATTGCATGGCAACCTTTACTTTGTTGATAACAGAAAGCCCCCAGGCTGGCCTTGCCTTTGCCCGGGCGGCCTTGGCCAGCGGCCACCAGTTGGCCTCGGTGTTTTTTTATGGCGAGGCGGTGCGTATCGCCAATGGCCTGGTGCCCCAAGTGGGTGACGAGCCGCACCTTGGCGATGCCTGGCGCGAATTTGCCACGCAAAATGGCCTGGAACTGGCGGTGTGTGTGGCCGCCGCCGAGCGGCGCGGCATTCTCGATACCGAGCAGGCCGCCGAGCACGAACTGGCCCCCTCCATGGCCGCCCCCTTTCGCCAGGCCGGCCTTGGCGAGCTGATCACCGCTTCGGCGCAATCGGACAGGACAGTGCAATGGTAGATAAAACCATCGCGGTGATATTTACCGCCCCGCCCTTTGCCGCAAGTTTGGGCCGCGAAGCCCTGGACACGGTGCTGGCTGCCTCAGCCTACGAGGCGCCACTTAGCCTTATCTTCACCGGCGACGCCCTTTGGCAACTGGTCAAAGGCCAAGACCCTTTACAAGCCGGCTCAAAAGACTATCTTTCCACCTTCAAGGCCCTGGCGCTTTACGACATCGACGCGGTGTATGTAAGCCAAAAGGACTTGGCGGCCAGGCAACTGACCCAGGATGATTTGAGCATCGAGGTTAGCGAACTGGACGACCAAGGGATCCGCGAACTGCTCGCAACGCAGGATTGCATCTACAGGTTTTGATGTATGAGTACCCTACATATCATTTCCAGCCGCCAGGCTTTCGCCAAGGCCCATGGGCTGATGGCCAGCAGTGATGCGGTATTGTTCCAGGGTGACGGTTGCTATCAAGCACTGGAAGCCTTACCCTCCCTGCCCTGTTATTGGGTAGGCTCCGACGCCAAGGCCCGCGCCCTGGCATCACGCTGCCCGGCTTCGGTCATGGCGGTGGAGTGGCCCAAGGTGGTGTCTTTGACCCTGGATTTTGATAACACGGTAACCTGGTAAATGCTCGACGGCATCAAAAGAGACAAGCAAGGCTATCTGCTTAACACCAACGACTGGACCGAGGCCATGGCCCCGGCGCTGGCCGCCGAAGAAGGCATCACCCTTACCGACGCCCACTGGGAAATTGTCCGTTTCGTGCGCGACTTCTATGCCGAGTACAAAACCTCGCCGGCGGTGCGGCTGCTGGTGAAATCGGTCAAGGAAAAATACGGCGAGCAAAAAGGGAATTCACCTTATCTTTTTAAGTTGTTTCCAGAGGGGCCAGCCAAGCAGGCCACCAAGATAGCGGGTTTGCCCAAACCGGCTAAATGCCTCTAAAAGACGCGCCCCGGTGGCGCGTTTTTTTATGCAAATTTTTCACGTTGTTTCATTTTCCTAAAAAACAAAGGTTTGGCCATTTCCCCGGCGCAAAACGCCCGGCCTCGACTAAGCTTTTGCCGCTGCCAACGACAGCGCCCACCCCAAGGAAAAGGAACATTCCATGCCTAAAGTGATTTTATCCCTCGACGGCGGCGGCATTCGCGGCGCCGCCATCAGCCAGTTTCTGGCCCAGGTTGAAGACGCGCTTTTTGAGCGCCACGGTAAAAAACTGCGCGACTGCGTGGATTTTTATGCCGGTACCAGCACCGGCAGCATCATCGCCCTGGCGCTGGCCACCACCGACATGACCATGGCCGAGATCAATAGCCTCTACGACCATGACAGCGCCAAAGCCATCTTCAAGGAGAACCGGGGTTGGTTTGAAGTAGACGGCATCAACGCCCCCAAGTATGAGGCAAGCGGCAAAACCCAAACCCTGGAAACTCACTTTCGTCACGCCCGCCTGGCCGATGTGCCCCCCAACAAAGACGTGCTGGTGGTGGCCTATGGCGTAGAAAACCGCATGCCGGTGGTGCTCAAATCCACCAAAAGTGAGCACCGTGAGCTGTTTTCCAGTGACGCGGCAGATGCCTCCAGCGCCGCCCCCACCTACTTTCCTACCCGCAATGCGATGATTGGCGGCAAAGAGCAATGGCTGGTAGACGGCGGTGTTACCGCCAACAACCCTACCCTGTGCGCCATTGCCGAAGTGCGCCGCAAGTGGGGCACGCCCCTTGCCGATATCAAGGTGCTGTCTATCGGTACCGGCCAGCGCACCCGCAAGATAAACGGCCCTGAGTCTAAAAAATGGGGCGCCATCCAGTGGATGACCAAAGGCCATATCCTCGATGTGCTGAGCGACGAGCGGGTGGTGGCCTACCAGGCCATTACCCTTGCCAACACCGGGAATTACATCCGGGTAAATGCCGAGCTGCGCCGCCAACCGGGCCTGCTGCATCCGCCGAGCGATGAGATGGACGACATCAGCGCCGGGAATATCGACAAACTCAAAGCCCTGGGGCGCTTTTGGTTTAACGCCTATGGCGAAGCGACCCTAGCGCTGCTGACCGGCGAGCCACTGTTGCATTCGCTGGACGGCATCAACCCCGACACCGGCGCGCCAGAGCCTTACCCGCCGCAGTTTTAAGCCCTTAAACAACGCGCCTTCGTGGCGCGTTTTTAACATCCACATCCACCCCGGTTATTGCAAGTGATAATGGTTATCAATATTATAAATTAACTAACTCATTGATAACCCTTACCCCACCATGGATGCTTTTCGTTTAACCCCTCTTTGCAGCGCCCTGGCACTGCTGTTGGCCGCCCCCGTCTTTGCCGACGACGCCCCAAGCAACAGCGGTGTGGAGCGCCTGACCGTTATCGGCCAGAAGATCGCCCGCACCGAGCAGGAAACCACCGACAGCGTGGCGGTGTTTAACAACCAGGAAATCAACGCCCTACCCTCCTTTGAACTGGGGGATCTGCTCAATCGGGTGCCCGGGGTGCAGCGCGATGCCTTTGGTTATCACATTCGCGGCATCAGCCAGGCGGGCGCTGGCACTGGCGCTGGTACTGCCGAAACCATCAGCACCCGGGTTGATGGCGCGGTGATCAGCGGCGCCGGTAACTGGTACGGGCCTTTTAGCCTGTGGGACATGGACCAAGTGGCGGTGTATCGCGGCCCGCAATCCACCAGCCAGGGCCAGAACGCTCTGGCCGGCGCCATCGTGCTGCAAAGCGCCGCCCCGCGTTTTGATACCGAAGCCGCCGCTCGCCTGGGCATTGGCAACTATGGCCAGCAGCTCTATTCGGTGATGGCCAACACCCCGATACTGGATGACACCCTGGCCCTTAGGGGCAGCTATGACGAGCAGCGCTCAGACGGCTTTATCGACAACCCCACCAGGGGCATCGACGATGCCGCTAAAAGCGTGCACCGCACCGGCCGGGTAGCACTGCGTTACCTGCCAAAGAGCGACCTGGATATCACCTTGCGCCTCAGCAGCACCGACAACACCGACGGCGTTAATGCCATCAACAGCGCCGCCTGGCAGCAAGACCACAGCCGCGTTGATTACTCCAATGCGCCGCACCGCTGGACCAACCGCGTCAACATTGCCGATCTGACGGTCAAATATGACCTCAGCCCCTACTGGCAGCTCTTTGGCGAAGCCAACTACAGCGACCAGGACCTTCGCCGCGACGAAGACAGCGACTACAGCGCCGCCGATCTTGGCCACACCCACAGCAGCTACCGCCAAAATGCGCGCCAGCTTGAACTGCGGGGCAACTATGACAACGGCGATAACCTTCGCGGGGTGGTGGGGCTTTACTACTACAACATGAACCGGGACCAGGATCTGAACGTGGCGCTGGCCACCAGCGTCTACATTCCCAACATCGAGCAGATGATAGGGTACGACCCCATCGTCTACTCCCAGCAGTACAACCACTATGACGCCTCCAACAAGGCGCTGTTTAGCGAGTGGGATTATCGTTTTGCCAGCCACTGGCAAATCACCGCTGGCCTTCGCATCGACCAGGAACGGCGCCAGAACGACGAGTTCGTTACCGCCTACACCGTGCCTGCCGTACCGCCGGCGCTAAGTGGCCTTATCCCGGAAGACCAACTGGCCCAAGGGGATATCACCAACACCGAATGGCTACCCAAGTTCAGCCTGGGTTACCTCATCACCCCCGAGATGAGCCTCACCCTGACCTACCAACGCGCCTACCGGGCCGGAGGCAGCGGCACTAACCTCGGTGGCAACCCCATCTACAACTACCGCTACGACCCCGAATACACCAATAACTATGAGCTGGCACTGCGCTCGGCCTGGCTGGACGAGCGGCTCTTTGTTAACGCCAACCTCTATTACATCGACTGGCGTGACCAACAGGTGCAAGTGAGGGGCGACAGCACCAACTCCCTCGATTACGACGTGCGCAACGCCGGCAGGTCCACAGTTCAAGGCCTTGAACTCAGCATCGATTGGCAATTGGCCGACTGGTTTAAGCCCTTTATCAGCGCCGCCTATAACAAAACCGAGTTTAAAGACTTCACCACCCTCGACACCTCCGGTAGCCAGCTGGTGGACTTGTCCGGCAACAGCTTTGCCAACGCACCGCGCTTTACCGCCTCGGTTGGGGCTGAGAGCCGCTGGGCCAACTGGTTTGGCAACCTGCAATACAGTTACCGCAGCCAAAGCTATATCAACATCTACAACCAGGACCGTTACCCAAGCTATGGGCTGCTGAGCGCTAAACTGGGGTATGAGGCGTCAAACTGGACCTTATCTCTTTACGGCCAAAACCTTCTTAACCGTGAGTACATGGCCAACTACGCCACAGTGAGCCGCTTACAAGCTGGGGCGCCCCGAACCTTTGGGCTGATGCTGGAAGTGCAGTATTAAGAAGGGGAGCCGCTAGGCTCCCTTTTCATATCTCGTCAAAGGCCGCTTTGGGGGCCCCGCAGTCGGGGCAGAACCAGTCATCGGGGACATCCTCCCAGCGCGTGCCGGGGGCAATGCCGGTGTCAACGTCGCCCCGCTCTTCGTCATAGATATGCTCGCAAAGGCTGCATTTAAATTTGCGGTAGGGCTTCATGGCGCGCTCCTTTTGAACATTTTGCTCCAACTAACCCTAGCAGTTGGTTACTCAGGCACCCTCCCTCTTAAAGCATCGCCACCTTCGCTAATTTTTCGCCTGCCTTTTCCCGGCAAGGGCCATTGTATTAGCGTCAATTTTGCGTTTTGAGAGGCTACCTTTAGCCCAATCCAACTTTGCCGCAACGGAGTGCAAGCATGGCGATACGTAAGATCCCACCGGCCAATGCCAATGGCCGTACTCGTAAGCAGTCCATCATCCATAAAGTGGTACAACTGCAACACGGCGCTAGCCCAAATTACGGCCCCTGCCCTATGTCAAATCCTGCCAACCAGCAGATTTGTACAGGAGGCACAGCAATGGTCGCCCTGTTGGGGCCCGACCTGGGTGACGGGCAAATGGTGGGTTCCAAAACCAATAGCACCAGCCTGCAACCGCTGATGGGCCTTTTAAATGCCCACAGCAATAAGAAATGGATAGCCGGGCACCTACTCAACGCCGACTTGGGCGGTAATGGGGTAAGAGACAATAACCTCACGCCCCTGACCGTGGCAGCCAACAACGCCCACCGGGTTTTTGAAGGCCATATCAAGCGCATGCTATTGGCCTGCAACCAAATCGACCGAAGCGACCAAGACATCAACCATTGGTATGGGGTGCGTTATGCGGTGCAGGTATCCGCCCCCCGCTACGCCGCCGCGCCCGCCCCCAATGACATGCACAGCTACGCCCCTTCCCATATCACCCTCGATTACCGGTTTGTCAGGCTGCCTAAGTTCCCACCGGGCGTGCCGGCCCATACTGCCCCAAGCCCGCCCAAAACCTCCCAGCCGGTAGCCGCTGGCGATCCGCACTTTGCCACGTTGGCCGCGGTAGTGCGCCCCAACTTTGCCCCTAGCCAGAACATCAATGCCTGGCAGGTGCTGGACGGTGGGCTGCGCTTTGGTGTCGAAATTCATAACGAGGCATAAAGCCAGTAGGCCTGTATCGATAAATTCAAATATCCTCCAATAGGGGGCGGCGCCCCCTTCTACTTTTACGCTTCTCGCCTCGCCACTACGGATAGTGCAGCCCTTGCTGTTTAATTAGCAGTGATTATCCCGGCCTGAAAGATTAAGCCCCCTAGCATGCGACACTCCCGTTACCGCCCTGGTTGCCTTATGCCCACCACCGGCCTCAACTGTAAAAATCCCACTTGAGCTTGTTTCGTGAACGCCTCGTGGGCTTGGCAATGCGGTACAACGGGATAATGCGGTAGGCTCCTTTGCAAATGCAGTCTGGGCAGTTAGCTATATGGGCTTAGGGCGTATCCCTAAAACTGCGATGGTTTTGGTATCAGGCGTCGCCGTTTTAAAGCAACGTATTGCTAGCGCAGTCATTTTTATTCAGATAGAAGTGAAAGAAACACCTAGACTATACCCTCTGGACACCACGGCTTAGCTGAGGCGCAATCAATGTTTGGCTCCAAACTCAAAAAGGAAAATCAGGCGTTACGTGACGAGCTGTATAGCTTGAAGCAGGAGCGTGAGGGCCTGTACAACGAGATGCTGTCTCTCCAACTCGACAGCCAGGGCAAGGTGCTTACCGTTAATGAGGAGTTCGAGCGCGAATTGCAATTAAGCGGCGCGGAAATAATGGGCCGTCCACTCAAGGAGCTGGTGCCCAAAGAGCATCGCGGCACCGACCATTACAAACGGATGTGCGAAGCCATCGCTAGCCAAGAGCATTGGGTTGGCGCGCTGCAGCTGGGTAACAGTAAAGGCGCCCAATTCTGGCTTCGCGCTATTCTCCACCCCGTTCAATACCGGGGCCAAGGCATTAGCCACTTTACCGTGTACGCCAATAACTTAACACGCACCATTGAAAGCTCGCTGCATTACGAGAACCTGATAAAAGCCCTGCAACGCTCAACGGCGGTAATAGAGTTTGATATGACGGGCCAGGTGATTACCGCCAACGAGATTTTCCTTCGGGCTATGGGGTATCGCCTGCAGGACATCACAGGCAAGCATCACCGCATGTTTTGTACCAGCCAGGAGGTCAACTCCCCTGCCTACGAGCAATTTTGGAGCGAATTGCGCCGCGGCCAATTTTCGTCAGGCCGGTTTCAGCGCATCGATTGCAATGGCAATAATGTCTGGCTGGAAGCCTCGTACAACCCGATTTCCGATATGAACGGCAAGTTTTACAAGGTCGTCAAATTTGCCTCAATAGTGACCGATCAGGTAAGCCGAGAAGAAGCTATCTCCGAAGCAGCCAATGTGGCTTTTGATACTTCCCAGGCCACCGATGCCAGTGCCCGTAATGGCCGCAAGGTTATGAAGGAAACCGAATCGGTCATGCAGCGGTTGTCAGAGCAAATGAGCAAAGCCTCAAAGGGCATTGCCGATCTGGATAACCAGTCCCAGCAGATCAGCGCCATTATTCAAAGCATCAGCAGCATCGCCGACCAAACCAACCTGCTGGCCCTTAATGCCGCTATTGAAGCAGCCCGCGCCGGCGAACAAGGCCGTGGTTTTGCCGTTGTCGCCGACGAGGTGCGCTCGCTGGCCTCTCGCACCACCTCTGCAACAGATGAAATCGTCGGCGTGGTAGGGCAAAACCAGACCCTCACCGCCAACGCGGTAGGGATCATCGAAGGCGGCAGGGAGCAAGCAGAGAAGGTAATGGTGCTGGTAAAACAGGCGGGACTGGTTATCGAAGAAATTCAAGAAGGCGCCCAAAAAGTGGTGGCCGCCGTCTCGCAATTTTCAAACCAGCTTTCAGACTAAACCACAGCCACTCTCGCCAGATTTGCCCGCCCCCCTAAGCGGGCAACGGGGAGAGTGGCGTTATTTTGAAGACAGCGATGGGCGATCATCATCACAGCTAGATAGCCGAAAATCCGCGTTGAAATGGAACAATCCTATTTAATAAGGAAAACAACATTCACGCTCTGCTTGATATTTATCCTTTTAGGGACAAACATCATCATGTGCTGAGCGTTATTTCTATACAAATCAGCCGATACATTTCTCTCTTTAATTCCAAAGGCGTTGAAATATGGATTGAAGTCTGCTGATTCGGAGATTGCAAAAACCGATTTAATTTCAGTAACGAGACTTTTTGCCATTTTTTCAGCTTTATTTCTTGCATCTTTGCTGGCAGAGTCAATTAATTTTTCTGCTATCGACTTGTGATTCGAGACATCAAATTTGGCCCCCGTACTAAAAACGCTATTGATAGCTACCAAGTCACTATTCTAGCAGTACGGAAATAGGTATTAAATTAATATACACAGGCCATAGAAGAACCGTGCATCAATACCTGAAAGTTCTTAACCTGTATCTCTGGGATTTGTTGTGGCCAACTTTCGAAGGCACTCATACCGGCACGGACAGGACAACTACTGGTCGGATACAATTTCCTTTGATAATCCACCACATCGATATTGTACTTAAAGTTGAACTTCGTTGGGTTTTTAATAGAGAGCATCATACCACTATCCGTTTTCATGAAATGAAAAACCATGGTGGTATCTGGATGTTCAATCGTTGAAACCTGCTTAATAGAGGTTACTGAGTTATTTGAAGTGATGATCTCAACATAGACTTTCTGATTTTGTTTTATTGAAAGTGGTTTCCCATCAGGCAAGGGGTTCATCGCCGTAGAGGCGCAAGCAGAGAGGAACAGCATCCCAAAGACTAGTGGTATATTTTTCATCATTTTCTTTCCTTTATAAAAAATAACATCGACCGATATAAGGTCAAACGATGTACTAGCGTCTTATAGTCTTAGTCAGCTCTCGGGATAACCTGAAAGGCAAATCGAACTACTACAAGGAACGCTAGCGATAAATCATATGCTGATAATACCCATGTTTTCTCGTACTGCTACCACGCCAGTGCAACTGGCATTACTAATGCGCACCGACCTTAGAAAAAACGTGAATAACCAAAACCCCGGCAATAATCAGGGCCATGCCAATAAAGCTCGCCACATCCAGTTTTTGGCCAAAGAGCAGCCAACCGACAATGGACATCAGCACTGTCCCAAGCCCCGCTCATATGGCATAAGCAAGACCAACGGGTATCGTCTTTAGGGACAGCGAAAGAAAGTAGAATGCCGCACCATAGCCAATTACCACAAGCAGACTAGGCAACAGCTTGGTAAAGCCAGCACTGGCTTTAAGGCTGGACGTTGCCACGACTTCAGCAAAAATGGCAAGAAATAAAAACAACCCGCTTTTCATTGAAGTGCCCCAGATAAAAATCCACAGGACATCTTACTTAATAATAAATATTAAATTCAGTCTTGTTATATTCGCTTATTTGTGTGCAAAGCCAATTTTGAGAAAGCTTATCGACACCTCCAGCACTATGGTGAATAGCAACGAGAAATGGGGTGAAAAAGGGATTAATTAATTTCCAGAACATCACAGTTAGTTATTATGTAGCATCTTCAAAGAGGTTTTCTTCGATGCGCTTTATGGACATCCAGAAGTCATCCGGTGGCTTAGGTAGATTTTTAGCTATTGGCGATTCTTTCCATAAGTCTTCTTCATCATAATACGTGTACTCAAAATTGAAGTCATGACTCTTGCCAATTACATAAATTGGGGTCGGGGTGTTGAGATTATAGTGAATTGAGTAGACATCAAATCTTGCACCAGGCTTAGTGCATTCATCGTGTATCTTCCAAAATTCAGGAAGAAAATGCCGTGACACTTGCTCTGCAAAGAGAACGGCGTTTTCGATATCACTCCATGCCGCCTCAACGGTCTCCTGAGCCCTCGCCAGGTATGGTACTGGTGACTCATTTTTTGGATATTGCACGTAAATAAGTCTTTTACCAAATTGATACTCACACTGCGATATAGAAGGAGAAACATCCCAGTGGCCAAGCATCGATTTTGAGATGAGGTCAATAACCATAATTGCTATACACCTGACGCCCGCGACTTCGGGCTACTTAGAGCGCGGTGGAAAAGTATTCCGATGGCCTGCGCTTATTAATTTTTACCCATGAACACTGGCATAGACCGATGTTAGGAATTCATCGATTTCTCTTTCGCTGACCAATATACGGTATTCAGTAAATAGTGACTACTCCGAGGTAGCATCGACAGCGATCAACATCGCACTGGGCATCCGAGCGAAATGTCATAAAATGGGCGTCCTTTGCTTTTTACCTAGCTCTGCTTATTAGGCATTACTGCCTCCATGAGTAGACCTCTGAGCTTACTTTTAACGATGGGCTTATATCTACCTTCACTTTGTTCGAATAGTTTTAGTGCCTCTTCTCCTTTCCCCTCCCTCGCTAAGACAAAAGCCAATGCAAGCTCGTGAGGAGTGAACATACGGAATTTCGATCGCCCCTCGGGTAAGTCTTTATCGTAGTAATGCCGGATTTTATCGAAAGCCGACAAAAGCTGCCCTTCTGTTGAGCACGTAGCCCAAAACTCTCTTGCTTTCTCTATTGCGGGAGGTATAACTTGTGGAGCTTTTTCTCTAATAACAAAAGGGCCTTGATGGCAAGGAAACTCAAGCATTCGATCGTAAACATCATATATAAGGTCTGACTGTGCGGACTTGTCAGTCCGGTGCCACTTCACTGAACTACCAGATACATGGGGGACAAAATCAAGGGAAATTGAAACACGTGGAGCAACCATACCCCCTTTCCATGGAAGCAACTCGAATATAAATCGTATCGGTGCACTATGGCACCTAACCCACTTTAAGTTCGAATAACTTTCAAAACCATCATCTTTTAGAAAAGATTCAACCGTGGGAGCTACAATGCGGTGTATTTCTGAAATATCAACGGGCTCAAATTTCATTTTTTTCCTAAACAATGAAAACAAAGAAAATAGGGCAAAGAAAATAGGACACCCATCCAATCATGGCGAAACTGCCTCGCAAAAACTAGCCTTGAAAGACCCTCGCTTAATAAAGGCCTGTGGCCATGACCCGTCCTCGTGCTGAACTGGTGTCGGTGAACGACACGCCCTACTACCACTGCATTGGTCGTTGTGTACGCCGTGCCTTTCTCTGTGGCAAAGACACGCTCACCGGCCAGGACTTCAGTCACCGCAAGGCTTGGGTGATGGAGCGGCTGAAGGTACTGCAATCTGTCTTTACCATCGAGCTTTGTGCCTATGCGGTGATGTCCAATCATTACCACTTGGTGGTGCATGTAGATGCCAAAGCCGCAGCGGCGTTAGACGATGACGCAGTGATGGCTCGCTGGGAGCTACTGTTTGCTTTGCCGCTCCTCATCAGCCGCTATCGGGCCGGTAAGTTGACCTGTGAAGCTGAGCGGACTGTGGCGCGGTCACATATCGATAAGTTGCGTCAGCGGCTCTGTGACCTGTCCTGGTTTATGCGTTGCTTGAATGAGCATATTGCCCGCAAGGCCAATGAAGAAGACAAGTGTAAAGGCCGGTTTTGGGAGGCACGCTTTAAGTCCCAAGCCATTTTGGATGAAGCAGGCTTATTGGCCTGTATGGCCTATGTCGACCTCAACCCCCTTCGCGCCAAGATAGTGGATACCCCGGAAGCCTCAGCCGATGTGTCACTCTCAGCACGGCTTAATACTGACGACAGCAAGCCAGCGTTATTGCCCTTTGTTACCCAGTTTAAAGACAGCCCCAAAGGCATTCCTTATGCACTGGCTGATTACTTGGCGCTGGTGGATTGGACTGGCCGGGCGCAACGAGAAGACAAGCGCGGTTTCATCAGCCAAGAGACACCCGCCATTCTGGAACGCTTAGGCCTCGATGCCGACAGCTTCCTTATCGCCCTTGGCCAACATCAACTTTCCCGTGGCTCTGTGATTGGCCACAAACAGGCCCAAAGTGCTTACGCCAAAGCCCATCATCGACGACACGTCGTTGGCCCGCCGATAAAAGCCGCTTAATCCCCTTACAGCGCCACACTCACATGCCCTCAGCACCCGCTGAAAATCTCGCTCGCCTCTAATTTGCGTTTTTAACGACAAAACGCGGTATCAGCGCGAAGCAAACACCCTCAAGGCTGATTAATACCGCACTGTCGATGCAATGCAAAAACTGGACTTTAGTTACTCAAAAGATGGATGTCCTTTTTATTTTTTTTATTTTTATTTTTTTATTTTTATTTAGCCTTGATAGCCTGTATGAGAAAGCTCATCGTCATCCTCAATACCATGGTTAAAAACGGTGAGAAATGGACCGAAAAAGAGGCTTAATTAATTGACAGAACGCCACAGTCACTTGTTAAGGTGTGAGGCACGCAATACCTGAGTCTCCGCATACCGCCTTAACCACTAAAACTAACGCATAGTAAAAATGCCACGCGTGCCGAATCACTCTTGAAAAATTTGTTATGTCTCGGATAGGCTCATACTATGAACCCTTTTTAGAAACCAATCATTAAGTTCTGTCGATGAGAGCATTTCTATTGCTCCTGCATCTAAATGAGATACGCCTTGATCTTTTAATAGCCCTTTTGATACGAGGTCAGCACAAAATAGCATTGAGGATGACTTAGTGAGTGAAGACAACACTGAAGGCAACTTCTCCACCAAAATGTACTCATCGCTTTGATGAGCAATTTTCAATATTTTCACTTGGATATCAGACAACTCATTAACTAAATTTATTGCAGCTTCAGTTTCGTCCCATGAGCACTCTCCATTTAGACATGAAGTAGATAAACTAGCGAAACGCTTAATCTTGTCGCTTGACTTAGTTTTTGTAACTTTATCAAGTACTGATTGAAATAAGTCAAATATAACTTCATCATCTTGACTTATCGATTGAATTTTCAATTCTTTGACTTGATCTGATAGCTCAGAAATATATAACTCTATTCGCCTTTGAGCGAAACTCTGAGCTTTGTCGGTAAGTACATTATCGATATATGTACCTATCAATGGAATTTCAGAGATTAGCGATCTAGTTATTTGAGAACCACTATACAGCTTAATAATTTTAGTACCTAAGGAAAGATCTGAATCATTTCCAATTTCAAATTTTTCATTACGATTCATAATGTTACTCTATAGAGACATAACGCTGCCGGCAGGGACAGCTTACCTTGTTATGCATATTTCTTAAGCACCCTTTTAAGCCTGCTTTTATGTTTAGTTACCGCCTTCCAATCCCATGCTGAAGGAGGCTCATATTCTGAATGCATACCTTCCCATTTTTTTCTCGAGCTTCTGAATTGGCATTGATTTTAGATTCAATACCGAGATCTGGTGAGGCAATTTTAACTGTAATTAGCCCCCATCCTTCCCAAGTGTATCGGAACTTATGGCCAGAAACTTTCTCCGATTTTAGATTGATTTTCCTAATGCAGGGTTTACCAACCATTTCAGGGTAAACGACAAATAGGTGAGCTAAGCCTTTGGGATTTCTTATTTTATTTATCACATACTTTTCGAGGTCAACTGCTCGAGAAAACGATAAAGGCTTTTTATCAAATTCCGAATACGCTTCAACCACAAAAGGATTATCGAAAGCGAAGATAGCCTCACACAGCTCTCGAACACCTTCTTCATAAATTTGCATTCAGACTACCTTGTGTGCATAACGCCGCATTAAGGTGTGAGCGGCGCTTGGCTATACTTGAGCGAAGCGAAACTGCCAAGCGTTGCGAATCACTCTTAAATGCATTGTTAGGTATTAAGCAAATACCGCATTAACAAATGACAACATAGAAACATGATTATTATAGACGCTGAGCATACCTAAAAATAATGGCACTCCCCAGTCAACAACGTAAATCCGACCAAGTTGTAGCCAGTTGACAACTCTCATTTGAGTTTTTAGCTTATCAACCGAGTCTACGTACTTTGTAATTTCATCATCCGCTTTAATTACTATGGCATCGATAACACCGGACTGACTTTTTATTGCATCAACTACGGAGTCATCATCAGAAGTCATTTTTCCACGTATGTACCCAAGTTGGTCTTTGGTCTGCCTCGTGTGTTCAGATATTTTATTAAGCGTGTCTGCATGAAATTTATGAATGATAGAGTTTGCCTTTATAACCCAAGACCGATGATCAATTGTTCCATACACAATGAATGATATTAACTCATAGAGTGCTATTAGCGAAATTGCGCCAATAGCTAAACTAGAAGATACATTGTCGCTCAGATTTATTCCAAACAGTGAACCAAATTTAATTCCATCTACGGAAAGAGCTATAGCTATTGATGAAACTACCAGTAAGTTTCTTCTAACTGTTCGTGTCGTTCCTGAAAACTGATCACTCAATTTCTCTACACTGAACTCTTTATAATTATTTTCCATCGATACTCTCAATTTTAATACCTAACAGTTTTATTAGCGAGCGCGCTCGCTTTCACTCATATGACCAGTCGGCATTGAAAGCTTAACCTGCTGATCATCCTCTAGATTTTCGTGTGAAAGCAAAGAATGACTCCACAAAACCGAGCGGTCTCGTTTTTATACATGACAAGCGCTCGTTATCATCACATCGGATGAGAAATAACTTCTTCTACTTCAATGGACTAGAACTGGTCAAACCGGGAAAAACAAGCGTTCTTTATCGTCATAAATGGCCTGAAGTAGTTGGACCAACAGATACACTGTACATCCAAACAGTTATTCGACCCGGCAAACTACGATGTCCCTCTGCCAGGCTGACAAGTTTGTCAGAAACAAACTTGAACATCGTCATACCGACGATGGCCCAGTGGGTGAAGACCATGGACGGTCCGAATAATCCCGGCATTAAAGGAGCAACCACACATGATCTAAACCAAAAAATAGTTAATTATCAGCACAATAGGTTGAACATCGATACAAATTGAATTCACGCTACCGCCCCTGAGTTGCAGCTCCCACATGCTGATAGCGTCCTTGTTATCAATTTTGTCCGGTGCCAGGAAGCCGTTCCTGGCGAGTCGCTGGCTGTCGTCACTCTGCTGATAAGTAATCTAACCCTCTAAAAAGAAAGGGTAAACCGCTATTTGGGGAGTTGGCCAGAAGATACAGCCCTACACCTGCGAGGATGCCGGAAGGTACAAGGGTTAAAACCGGGCATTGGGGGAAAGATACACAAGGGATTTAAGACCCCTTGGCGGGGTTTAAGTACCGCTCCGGGCATTAAAGAGGGCACGCTGTGCCGATGTTATTCCGCGACAACCGTTGCCAACCCAAAGCGAGGACAAATGGCAACGCCATCGCTCCGGCTTGTCTCTTAGCAGGGCGCCCGGTTATGACATCTCGGCATCACTATCATTGCCACAGGCAACAAAAAAGCGGGCCTTGGCCCGCGTCTTTGCTTTGGATATCGCTTAGAAAAAAATCAGATAAATCAAAGCGGCATAGAACCCGTATTGGACCAGGTTGTACAGGGGCTTGTTGATGCCCTTGAGCTGGCGAACCCAGTTGCGCACCCTGAACAGGTAATGGAACGCTTTGTTGATGATGCCGACTTTATCGCCCTTCACGTTCTTGGTGGCCGAAGCGGCCATCAGCGTGTAGGACAAAACGTTGTTGAACCAGTCGATAAGAAAGAACCGCACCGGCCTTTTAACATCCAGGAACAGGATGATGCGGTTTTTATCGGTGTTGTTCTCGGCGTGGTGGAGGAAGGTTTCGTCGAACATTACCGACTCGCCATCTTTCCAGTGGTACTTTTGCCCGTCCACCACGATGTTGCAGTCTTCGGAGTTTGGCGTCACCAGCCCCAGGTGATAACGCAGGGAGCCGGCATAAGGGTCGCGGTGCTCACCGAGGCGAGAACCCGGCGGCAGCATGGTAAACACCGCCGCCTTGACGCAGGGAATACCGGACAGTAACGCCACCGTCTTGGGGCAAAGCTGCTGGGCGGATTTGAGGTTAGTGCCGCCGTACCACTTAAGGTAAAAGCGTTTCCAGCCGGTACGAAAGAAGGAGTTGAAGCCAAGGTCGTCCAAGTCTTCAGAGGCCTTGATTTGCGCGGCTTCATTGAGGCTCAGCGCTTCGTCGCGGATCATTTCCCAATTCTCATCAATGACTTTTAGCTCGGGAAAATCATTGACCTTGAGAAAGGGGGTATTTTTAACGCTGGAAAACAAATAGAAGATACAGTTGATGGGCCCCATCAGATTGGCGTGATCCGTGACCTTACGCAGGAACTTGCCATGGTGCACCACGCCACGATTTTGAACATAGATGCCACACAAAATAAAGACAGCTAAAACCACCAGCCCCATGACCTGCTCCTCGTCGGTAACCCCTGTGATAACTACCTAAAATCGCCCCAAAACGCCTGGCTGCCCTTTATAAAGGTGCTCGGAAGCTGGGCTTTCCCAAGTCCCGGCCCTTAGCGGCCCGTCCCTTGAGGTCGGCGTGTCTCTACCGCTATGCCAGCACGTCCACTCTGCTCCTTGGGTGCTACGCTCTCGGCTGATGTACACACGAGAAGCGTGAACCCCCTTAGAACCTCAACCAGCAGACCTGCCTGCCTCAAACTCCCTTTGGCCAGCAGCCACCAACGCTTCCTTGCGCGCTTTTGTATAACGCTTTACTGCCATCTCGCGCCGAAGCGCATCGGAATGGGACCCAGCCGGCTCAACATAAACCAAGGCAAGCGGGCCCTTGCCGCGCAGCGCCTTGGCGCCCTTGCCTGCCTGATGCTCGGCAAAGCGCCGTGCCACGTCAAGGGTAATGCCGGTATAAAGATGGCCGCGTTTGGTACGCACCAGATACAAAAACCAAGGTTTATCCCCTAACAAAAGGGGCCTTTCGGCCCCGCTTTGCTCAGTTATGCCTGGGTCGGCAGTACCGGCTTTATCAGTCATAGATAGTGGGAATGGCTTTACGCTTGTGCTGGGTGCGAAGGTAAATCTCCACCAGGCGGTCGCGCACGGCGGTATCGACGTTTTTGCCTTCGAGGAAATCATCGATTTGCTCGTAGGTGAGGCCAAGGGCGGCTTCGTCGGCCAATTGCGGGTTGAGGGTTTCAAGATCCGCGGTGGGTACCTTGTTGACCAGCACATCCGGCGCGCCCAGGTGTTTGGCGAGCGCCCGCACCTGGCGCTTGGAAAGGCCAAAGAGCGGCACCAAGTCACAAGCGCCATCGCCCCACTTGGTGTAAAAGCCGGTGATGTTCTCGGCGCTGTGGTCGGTGCCCAGCACCAGGCCACGGGTGAGGCCGGCAATTTCGTACTGGGCGATCATCCGGCTACGGGCCTTAACGTTGCCTTTTACAAAGTCGCGGTGAAAATCGTCCTCCGGCACCAGGCCGGTGGGGGCCAGGCCGTCGTGGGCGGCGGCAGAAAGGCCATCAACCCCGGCTTTGATGTTCACGGTAACGGCGTGGCTGGGCTTAATGAACTCAAGTGCCAGTTGGGCTTCGTCTTCGTCTTTTTGCACGCCGTAAGGCAGGCGCACGGCAATAAAGCGGTAGGTTTTATCGACGCTGGACTCGCTATTGAGTTCCTCTACCGCCAACTGCGCCAAGCGGCCACAGGTGGAAGAGTCCACCCCGCCACTGATGCCCAGCACCAGGGTCGAGAGGCCTGAGGCCTTGAGGGTGTTTTTGATGAAATCGACACGGCGGCGCACTTCAAATTCCACATCGATCTGCGCCAGCACGCGCATTTCATCGCGGATCTCTTGTTCAATGGACATGGGTTAAATCCTTCCACTATTCAAGGTAAAAGGGCGCCAAAGGCGCCCTGCTGTTAACCGATATGGGTCTTGCCGCCCATGTAGGCGCGCAGTACTTCAGGTACTTCGATGCGGCCATCGGCAGTTTGGTAGTTTTCCATCACCGCCACCAGGGTGCGGCCGACGGCGAGACCTGAGCCGTTGAGGGTATGTACCAGCTCGGGCTTGTTGGTCTCGGGATTGCGGAACCGCGCCTGCATGCGGCGGGCCTGGAAGTCGCCAACGTTGGAGCAGCTGGAGATCTCGCGGTAGGTGTTTTGCGCCGGCAGCCACACTTCCAAATCGAAGGTCTTGGTGGCGCCAAAGCCCATGTCACCGGTGCAAAGGGCCACGGTGCGATACGGCAGGCCGAGTTTCTCCAGCACGGTTTCGGCGTGGCGAGTCATCTCATCCAGGGCCGCGAAGGAGGTGTCGGGATGGACGATTTGCACCATTTCCACTTTGTCGAACTGGTGCATACGAATAAGGCCACGGGTGTCACGACCGTAAGAGCCGGCTTCAGAGCGGAAACACGGGCTGTGGGCAGTGAATTTCAGCGGCAGACTGGCAGCGTCAACTATCTCGTCGCGCACCAGGTTGGTAAGCGGCACTTCGGCGGTGGGGATCAGCGACAGCATCTGGCGCTCTTCGGTAGCCGGTTTGATGTTAAAGAGATCTTCGCCAAATTTTGGCAGCTGGCCGGTGCCTTTGAGGCTGTCTTCGTTAACGAGATAAGGCACGTAGGTTTCGAGGTAGCCATGCTGCTCGGTGTGCAGGTCCAGCATGAACTGGGCCAGGGCCCGGTGCAGCTTGGCCAACTCGCCGCGCATCACCACAAAGCGAGAACCCGACAGCTTCACGCCGTCTTCAAAAGACAGGCCGTTAAGGGCGCCGCCCAAGTCAACGTGATCTTTGACCTCAAAATCGAACTCACGAGGGGTGCCCCAGCGGCGCACTTCGACGTTTTCGCTTTCGTCTTTACCCACCGGTACCGACTCGTGGGGCAGGTTGGGAATGGCCATGGTGATGGCGTCCCAGTCGGCCAGCACTTTGTCCAGTTCGGCTTTAACGCTGTCCAGCTCGTCGTTGATTTGGGTAACGGCGGCTTTTAGCGGTGCGATGTCTTCACCGCTGCGGGCTGCCTGGCCAATGGCCTTGGAGCGGGTATTGCGCTCGTTTTGCAGCTCCTGGGTGCGCACCTGCAGGGCTTTGCGTTTTTCTTCGAGTTCTTGGATGGCGGCCACATCCAGTTTAAAGCCGCGAGAGGCCAGACGCTCAGCAGTCGCTTCGAGTTCCTGGCGCAGAAATTTGTTATCCAGCATGGTGTTAATTCAGATCCGTTCAGTCTTCGGGCAGTGTACCAGAGCCCTCGGCGTCCGAGTAGCGCTTGACCGGGCTTTGCCGGTCCCTATCCAGCAGATAGTTGAGCTTTTCGCCGATCTTCTGCTCAAGGCCGCGGTTTGAGGGTTGATAGTAACGCCTGTCTTTAAGCTCGGGGGGAAAAAAGTTCTCGCCGGCCGCGTAGGCGCCGGGTTCATCGTGGGCGTAACGGTATTCGGCGCCATAACCGAGCGAGGCCATCAATTTGGTGGGGGCGTTACGAATATGCACCGGCACCGGCAAGTCGCCCGCTTCTTTGGCGTCGCGCCGGGCTGCTTTAAAAGCGGTGTACACGGCGTTGGATTTTGGGGCGCAGGCCATGTAAACGGCAGCTTGGGCAATGGCCCGCTCCCCTTCGGCGGGGCCAACCCGGGTAAAGGTATCCCAGGCATTGAGGCCGATGGTGAGCGCCTTTGGGTCGGCGTTACCGATGTCTTCCGAGGCGATGGCCAACAGGCGCCGCGCCACATACAAAGGGTCGCAGCCCCCTTCGAGCATCCGGCAATACCAATAGAGGGCGGCGTCTGGCGACGAGCCGCGCACCGATTTATGGAAGGCCGAGATCATGTCATAGAAAAGGTCGCCGCCTTTGTCATAGCGGCGGATCTCGGCGCCTAGGGTGGAGGCGATAAGGTCTTTGGTGATACGGCCGTCGTCGGCCATATCCGAGAGCATTTCGAGATAATTCAAGGCCCGGCGGGCATCGCCACCGGCCATTTGGGTGAGCACATCAAGGGCTTCGTCATCAAGGCTAATGCCTTGAAGGCCCTCTGGCGCCACCAACGCCCGTTTAATCAGGCCGCTGATGTCGTCATTTTCGAGGCTTTTAAGCACATAAACCCGGGCCCGGGACAGCAAAGCGCCGTTCAGTTCAAAAGAGGGGTTCTCGGTGGTGGCACCGATAAAGATAAAGGTGCCGTCTTCGATATGGGGCAAAAAGGCGTCTTGCTGGCTTTTGTTAAAGCGGTGCACCTCGTCCACAAACAGCAGGGTTTTGCGGGCCCGGCTGTGGGCCCGTTCCACCACGGCGCGAATATCCTTGATGCCGCTGGTGACCGCCGAGATGCGCTCCACCTCGGCGTCGCTGTAGCGGGCAATGAGTTCGGCAAGGGTGGTTTTACCGGTGCCGGGCGGGCCCCAGAGGATCATCGAGTGGGGTTTACCGGCCTCCAAGGCGCGGCGCAGGGCTTTACCCTCGCCCACCAGGTGCTGCTGGCCTACGTAGTCGTCAAACTTTTTGGGGCGCATCCTGGCGGCCAATGGCTCCACAGGACCGTCCCCAAAATCAAAACCCAAGTTGCTCATCGCTGATCGTCAACCGCCACCCCGGCCGGCGGGGTAAAGCTGAAGCTGACTTTGTCGTCCTTGGCGCGGGGCGACTGAAAATCGGAAAAGGTAACGGTATTTTGCTGGCCGGAGGCGTCGTGAATAACCAGGCCCGCCACCTTGTTGGCGCTGAATTTCACGGTAAGGGCGGTGACGTAGGCGTCTTTTTCGTCCTTGGGTTTGATGTCGTAATCCTGGCCGTTGGCCTTGATGTCAAACTGGCTCCACACTGCTGGGTCCTGGCTTGAGAGCAGCAGCATCGGGGTGCGGCCCACCGCTTCTTTGGGCGAGTAGAGGGTCACTTGCTCCACGAAGGGGTTGTACAGCCACAGGGTTTTGCCGTCTGACACCAGCAGGGTTTCGTCGGGTGATTGGGTGTGCCAATAGAGCTTTTGCGGGCGCTCTACCGCCATTTCCCCGGTGGCCTGCATGGCCAAGTTGCCTTCGCCATCCACCACTTTTTGGGAAAAGTTGGCCGAAAAGCTCTGGTACTGGGCCAGCTTGGTTTTCAAATCAGTGGCATCGTCCGCCATCGCCAGGGAACTGGCCAACAAACACGCCAGCGCAACTACTCGCATATTATTCTCCGTGGTGAGGTACCAGCACGTCGCGGTTACCGTTGTGGCCGGCAGGTGAAACGATGCCGGCCATTTCCATCTGTTCAATCAGGCGCGCGGCGCGGTTGTAGCCGATTTTAAGCTTGCGCTGCACGCTGGAGATGGAGCCGCGGCGGCTCTCGATAACAAAGGCCACAGCTTCATCGTAAAGGGGGTCTTTCTCGGCATCGTCTTCCATGGACTCGCCCGGCAGCAAGGTCTCTTGGGTCATCTCGCCAGAGAGAATGGCGTCGATGTACTGGGGCTTGCCGCGTTTTTTCCAGTCTTCCACCACCCGGTGCACTTCGTGGTCGTCTACAAAGGCGCCGTGAACACGGGTCGGCACACCGGAGCCCGGCGGCAGGTACAGCATGTCACCCTGGCCCAACAGGCTCTCGGCCCCTTGCTGGTCCAAGATGGTGCGCGAATCGATTTTACTGGACACCTGAAAGGCGATACGGGTAGGGATATTGGCCTTGATAAGGCCGGTGATTACGTCCACCGACGGGCGCTGGGTCGCCAGAATCAGGTGAATACCGGCCGCCCTCGCCTTCTGGGCGATACGAGCGATGAGTTCTTCCACCTTCTTGCCGACGATCATCATCATGTCGGCAAATTCGTCCACCACCACCACGATGCGCGGCAAGGGCTCGAGGTCCGGCGCGACCGGCTCCATGGAGCTGTTGGGGTTCCACAAGGGGTCTTTAAGGGGCGCGCCGTCTTTGATGGCGTCTTTAACCTTTTGGTTAAAGCCCTTGAGGTTACGCACCCCCATCATGGACATCAGCTTGTAGCGCCGCTCCATTTCCCCAACGCACCAGCGCAGGGCGTTGGCGGCGTCTTTCATGTCGGTGACCACCTCGGCCAGCAGGTGCGGAATGCCCTCGTAGACCGACAGTTCCAGCATTTTCGGGTCAATCATAATGAGGCGCACGTCTTCCGGGGTGCTCTTATACAGGAGCGACACCAGCATCACGTTAACCCCCACCGACTTACCCGAGCCGGTGGTACCGGCCACCAGCAGGTGGGGCATTTTGGCCAAATCTACCACCACCGAGTTACCGGCGATGTCTTTACCCAGCACCATGGCGAGCGGCGAGGCGTTGTCATTGAATTTGTCGTCGTTGATAACTTCAGACAGGTACACCACTTCGCGGTGCTGGTTGGGCACCTCAAGGCCGATAACCGATTTACCAGGGATCACCTCCACCACCCGCACCGAAATGGCCGACAGCGCCCGTGCCAAGTCTTTGGAAAGGTTGGAGATTTTGGAGACTTTAACCCCTGGGGCCAAATCCAGCTCAAAACGGGTGATAACGGGGCCGGGGTGCACATCCACCACGTTGGCCTGTACGCCAAAGTCCAGCAGCTTTTCTTCCACCAGGCGGGACACCATGTCCAGCTCTTCCTGGCTGATGGGGTTGCGGTTTTTATCGGGGCGGTCCAAGAGGTTCATGGACGGCAGCGGCGCCATGTCTGTGCCTTGGCTACCAGCCATGGCCTCGTCCAGCACCTCGGTAAAGGCCGGCGCGGCTTTCACTTGGGCCTTGGGCGGCGCGGCAACGGCCACATCGGCCGGTTCGTCCAGCCAGGGCAGCTCCAGCTCGTCGTCGTCTTCGTCGTCAAGAGCGGTAGAAAGGGACAGCAGCGGCTCTTCTTTCTTGGCAGGCTCCGCCTTGGCCTTGGGCGCACTGCCAAGGCTCAGCACCGGCTCTTTAGGCTCAATACGTTTGGGCTCGGGGGCGGGCTCGTCTTCTTCAGGCTCGATATCGAGGGTTTGGGGCTTGTCGGCCCGCGATTGGGTAGCGATGCCGGCAATCTTTTCCCAGCACCAAAGGGCCCCTTCCACCACTAAGGCGCCGAGGCGGTCTACCACCGCGACCCAAGACAGGCCTGTCACCATGGTTATGCCGGCGGCGGTCAGCGCCAGCAGGATAAGGAGGGTACCGACAAAGTTAAACCAGGGGCGAAGGGCGGTGGCCATCAGGTCCCCCACCAGGCCGCCGGCCGAGTAGGTGTGGATATCGCCAAGGTAGACTGACGACAACCCGGCAAGGCCGAGGAAACTCAGCACCACGCCAATCAGGCGAAGGCCGGCCGCGAGATAGTCAATCTCCACCAATGAGCGGTAGTGGCGAAAGCAAAACCAGCCGCACAGCGCTACCAAAAAGGGCAACAGATAGGCCAGTAGGCCGGCGCTGAACAACAAAATATCGGCCACCCAGGCGCCGATGGTGCCAGCGGCATTTTGGATGTGGCCCGGCACGCCGGTTTGCGACCAGCCGGGGTCAGCCGGGTTGAAGCTTGCCAGGGCCACCAGCAGAAATAATGAGAAAAGGGTGCAAAGTACCAGACCGGCTTCCAAAAGCCGCTGTACACCGGATAAGCGTCTGAGCTCCATGCGCTCCAAGGGCCCTACTCCAAACTTGTTTCTTAACTTTGCGATGATACCAGCCTCACCCATCAATCAGTACCTTGGATACGTTTTTCACTTCTTCCATCACCACATAGGTACGGGTTTCCTTCACCCCCGGCAGCCTTAGCAGGGTCTCCCCTAAAAGCTCGCGGTAAGCAGACATATCCGCTACCCGGGTCTTAAGGAGGTAGTCAAAATCACCAGACACCAGATGGCACTCCTGGATGATGTCGAGCCGTTGTACCGCCAGGTTGAACTGGTCAAATACCTCGGACGAGGTGCGCTCCAACGTCACCTCCACAAACACCAGCAGCGCCGCCCCCAAGTGGCGAGGGTTTATAATGGCGGTGTATCCCTGAATAAAGCCTTGCCGTTCAAGGCGTTTTACCCTTTCCAAACAAGGCGTTGGCGACAGCCCCACTCGCTTGGATAATTCCACGTTGGAAAGGCGGCCATCATTTTGCAGCTCTTTCAATATGTTGCGATCGATGCGGTCGAGTTCTTTGACCCCTTTTCGAGCAGAAGGCAGCATAAAATCTCTAGGGATATGGGCTTTATCAGAACAAAATACTGAAAAATCCCTAAATAAAGCAACTCATTCTCTAAGTGGGTCCCTATACTGGCGGCAATTTCACTACCCCTTTGATAACAATAGGAAACAGCAGATGATCATCGGCGTACCAAAAGAAATAAAAAACCACGAATACCGCGTCGGCATGGTGCCCGCTTCCGTACGTGAGCTGGTGAACCACGGCCACCAGGTGATCGTGGAAACCAACGCTGGCCTTGGTATCGGTTTTACCGACGAAGACTACCAAGCCGCCGGTGCCGCCATCATTGGCAGCGCTGAAGAGGTGTTTGCCAAAGCCGAGATGATCGTTAAGGTCAAAGAGCCCCTGGCCAACGAGCGCGCCCGCCTGCGCGACGGCCAACTGCTGTTTACCTACCTGCACCTGGCCCCCGACCTGGCCCAGACCGAAGATCTGGTCAAATCCGGCGCCGTGTGTATCGCCTACGAAACCGTGACCGAAGACAAAGGCGGCCTGCCGCTGCTGGCCCCCATGTCTGAAGTGGCTGGCCGTATGTCTATCCAAGCCGGTGCCCAGGCGCTTGAAAAATCCCGTGGCGGCAGCGGCCTGCTGATCTCCGGCGTGCCCGGCACTGAACCTGCCAAAGTGGTAGTGATTGGTGGCGGCGTAGTGGGCTCCAACGCCGCCCGTATCGCCGTTGGCATGCGTGCCGATGTGACCATTCTTGACCGTAACATCGACGCCCTGCGCCGCCTGGACGCCGAGTTCAACGGCCGCGCCAAAGTGGTTTACTCCACCGCTGACGCCCTTGAGCGCCACGTGCTGGAAGCCGACCTGGTGATCGGTGCCGTGCTCATCCCCGGCGCCGCCGCGCCCAAGCTGGTCACTGCCGACCACATCAAACGCATGAAGCCCGGTAGCGCCATTGTTGACGTGGCCATCGACCAAGGCGGCTGCTTTGAGACTTCCAAAGCCACCACCCACGCCGACCCGACCTACATCGTGGACGACGTAGTGCACTACTGCGTGGCCAACATGCCTGGCGCCGTGGCCCGCACCTCCACCTTCGCCCTGAACAACGCCACCCTGCCCTACATCATCAAACTGGCCAACAAGGGCTACAAACAAGCCCTGCTGGACGACAAGCACCTGCTGGCCGGCCTGAACGTGATGAACGGCAAGGTCACTTGTAAAGAAGTGGCTGAAGCGCACGGTCTGGAATACGTAGCTCCGCTGGCCCTGCTTGGCGCCTGAGCGATTGCTTGAATCGAAAAGCCCTGCGAAAGCGGGGTTTTTTGTTTGGGCCCTTTTCCATAGAATGCGGGCAAAGAAATTTGAGGAGTACTTATGAAACACGCTCGTTTGATGATTTTGGGCTCAGGCCCTGCAGGCTACACCGCTGCGGTGTACGCCGCTCGAGCCAACCTCAACCCTGTTTTGATCACCGGCATGCAGCAAGGTGGCCAGCTGACCACCACCACCGAAGTGGAGAACTGGCCCGGTGACGCCGATGACCTGACCGGCCCGCTGCTGATGGAGCGGATGCAGCGCCACGCCGAGAAATTCAACACCGAGATCATTTTTGACCACATCGGTTCAGTGGATTTCTCCAAGCGCCCCTTCGTGCTGAAAGGCGACAACGGCGAGTACTCCTGTGACGCTCTTATCATCGCCACCGGCGCCTCAGCCAAATACTTGGGCCTTGAGTCCGAAACCGCCTTTGCCGGCCGCGGCGTCTCCGCCTGTGCCACCTGTGACGGTTTCTTCTACCGCAACCAAAAAGTGGCGGTAGTCGGCGGCGGCAACACTGCTGTGGAAGAAGCGCTGTATCTGGCCAACATCGCCGGTGAAGTGCACATGGTGCACCGCCGCGACAGCTTCCGCGCAGAGAAGATCCTCATCGACCGTCTCTACAAGAAAGTGGAAGAAGGCAAGATCGTGCTGCATCTTAACCGTACCCTCGAAGAAGTACTGGGTGACGACATGGGTGTTACCGGGGTGCGCCTGGCTTCTACCCTTGGCGAAGCCGATGAGGAAGTGGCAGTAGCCGGTACCTTTATCGCCATCGGCCACAAGCCCAACACCGACATCTTCGCTGACCAGTTGGACATGAAAGACGGCTACCTGAAGGTGCAAAGCGGCCTGGAAGGCAACGCCACCCAGACCTCAGTACCCGGTATCTTCGCCTGCGGCGACGTCATGGACCACATCTACCGCCAGGCCATCACTTCGGCCGGCACCGGCTGTATGGCCGCCCTGGATGCCGAGCGTTATCTCGACAGCCTCGACAACTAATCTAAAAGGGCCGCTTTCGCGGCCCTTTTAGTTAGCGCTACACTCAAGGAGTAGAGGATGTATTGCGAACGCCATGACCATAGCGCTACCCGAATTACCTGATAACCCCTGCCTTTTTCCTGATCCGGTGCACGCACTGGACCAGCCTAATGGCCTGCTCGCCTTTGGCGGCGACCTCTCCCCTACCCGGCTGATGACCGCCTATCGCCAGGGGATCTTCCCTTGGTTTAATCCCGGCGAACCCATTTTATGGTGGTCGCCGAACCCTCGCGGGGTTGCGGTACCGGGAGATATGGCCATTTCATCAAGCCTGAGAAAATGGCTGCGAAAAACCCCTTACCAATACCGCTGTAACACCGCCTTTGGCGAGGTACTGACCGGCTGCGCAGGCCCCAGGAACGGCCAGCGCGGTACCTGGCTAAGCCCACAGATGCGGGCGGCCTACACCAAGCTCAATGAGCTTGGCTATGCCCACAGCGTTGAGGTATGGCTGGAGGGCGAACTGGTAGGTGGGCTTTACGGCATCACCATCGGCCGCATCTTTTGCGGCGAGTCGATGTTTCACAAAACGCCCAATGCCTCCAAGGCCGCCTTTGCTGCCTTGCACGCGAGACTTCAAGGCCATGCCCGGCTGATAGACTGCCAGCTGATGAACCCGCATCTGGCCACCCTCGGCGTGAAGGAAATGCCGCGCAGCCAATACCTGGGCATATTGGCCGAAGAGCGGGACAAAACCATGAGCCCGGCGCTCTGGCAACAAGGAGAATGGCCATGTCCGTAAATCTCCTCAAAGGCCTCTATTGTGGCCTGACCAAGCCCTTCCCCTGTGCTTATCTGCCCGATAAAAACGAGCAGCTGCTGGTGGTGACTCAATCCCCCATGGACGCCGAGCGCTACGAGATGCTGCTGGCCATGGGCTTTCGCCGTAATGGCTCAGACGTTTATCGCCCCTATTGCAACCAATGCCAGGCCTGCGAATCGGTGCGGGTCGATGTTGAAGCCTTTAGCCCCGATAGGCGCCAGCGCCGGGTCCTTGCCAAAAACCAGGACGTATCGCTGCGCATCGAGCACCAGTTCCAGCCCCATCACTTTGATCTGTATTGCCGCTACATCAGTGCCAGGCACCGCGACGGCGGCATGTACCCGCCGTCCGAGAGCCAACTGACGCATTTTGCCAAGGCCAATTGGCTACCCATGACCTTGCTGTGCCTTTACCGGGGTAAAACCTTGCTGGCCTGCGCCGTTACCGACGAAACGCCCCTGGCCTACTCGGCCCTTTACACCTTTTTTGACCCCGATGAAGACAAACGGTCTTTGGGTACCCTGGGTGTTTTAATGCAGCTAGAGGCCGCTAAAACACGGGCTAAAAAGTGGCTTTACCTTGGATATCAAATCGATGCGTGCAAGAAAATGAACTACAAAACCCAGTACCACCCCTATGAGCGATACAGTGATGGTGCATGGCAACGCTTTACAGGGGCCGCCACTTGAGGCAAGATCGGCGCCGATTTCTCGGTAATAAGAGGTTTTGCATCTAAATGTCGAAAGAAGACGTGATTGAGTTGCAGGGAACAATCCTGGAAACCCTGCCCAACACCATGTTCCGCGTCGAGCTTGAAAACGGCCACGTGGTAACCGCCCACATCTCCGGTAAAATGCGCAAGAACTACATCCGTATCCTGACCGGTGATACCGTTACCGTGCAGATGACGCCGTACGACCTGAGCAAGGGCCGCATCGTCTTCCGCCAGCGTTGATGGAAAACCTCATTAAAAAACCCGCCTGAAGGCGGGTTTTTTAATTGGGCCTGAGAATCCTCAGGCCGTGGTGGCAGCTTCTTGGCCGGCCACATCCAGTTTCAGATCGTCATCAGCGACGGTCACCAACACCCGCCCACCTTCTGCCAGCTTGCCAAACAGCAGCTCGTTGGCCAGCGGCTTCTTGAGGTGCTCTTGGATAACCCTGGCCATGGGGCGAGCGCCCATGGCGTGGTCGTAGCCCTTCTCTGCCAGCCAGGTTTTGGCTTCGGCATCGACTTCGAGAGTCACGCCACGGGCATCGAGCTGGGCTTCCAGTTCGGCCAGGAATTTCTCCACCACCTGGGCGATAACCGCCGGGCTCAAATGATTGAACCAGATGATCCCGTCCAGACGGTTACGAAACTCGGGGCTAAATACCCGGTTGATCTCGTCCAGGGCGTTATCGTCATGCTCGACCGATTTAAAGCCCATGGATTTGCGCTCGGTTTCCCGAACCCCGGCGTTGGTGGTCATCACCAGGATAACGTTACGAAAATCCGCCTTACGGCCGTTGTTGTCGGTCAGGGTGCCGTTGTCCATCACCTGCAGCAGCAGGTTAAAGACATCCGGGTGCGCCTTCTCGATTTCGTCCAAGAGCACCACCGAATGGGGGTGTTTGATAACGGCTTCAGTCAGCAGGCCGCCCTGGTCGTAGCCAACATAGCCCGGAGGGGCACCGATCAGGCGGGATACCGTATGACGCTCCATGTACTCGGACATGTCAAAGCGGATGAGCTCAACCCCCATCTGGCGCGCCAGCTGCTGGGTGATCTCGGTCTTACCAACCCCGGTGGGGCCGGCAAAGAGGAACGAGCCCACCGGTTTGTGCTCAACCCCAAGCCCGGCCCGGCTCAAGCGGATACTGGCTGACAGGGCGTCGATGGCCTTGTCCTGGCCAAACACCACCAGCTTGAGGTTCCTGTCCAGGGCCGCCAAGGTGTCCTTGTCGTTGCTGGATACGGATTTTTCCGGGATGCGGGCCATACGGGCCACCACAGACTCGATATCCGCTTCGTTGACAGTCTTTCTGCGTTTGGGCATCAAGCGGGCACGGGCGCCAGCTTCGTCAATCACATCGATGGCTTTATCCGGCAGGTGCCGCTCATTGATGTATTTGGCCGACAGCTCCGCCGCCGCCTTCAGGGCGCCTTGGGTGTAGCGCACATCATGGTGATCCTCGTAATGGCTTTTCAGCCCCTGGAGAATCTTGATGGTGTCGCTGACCGACGGCTCAACGATGTCGATTTTTTGGAAGCGACGAGCCAGGGCCACATCCTTTTCAAAAATACCGCGGTACTCCTGATAGGTGGTAGAGCCCATACATTTGATGTTGCCCGAGGCCAGCAGCGGTTTGATGAGGTTGCTGGCATCGGTCTGGCCACCTGAAGCGGCGCCGGCGCCAATCAGGGTGTGGATCTCATCGATAAAGAGGATGGCGCCGTCTTCTTCTTTGAGCTCCTTAAGGAGGCCCTTGAAGCGTTTTTCAAAGTCGCCGCGGTACTTGGTACCGGCCAACAGCGCGCCCATGTCCAACGAATAAACGGTGCAATGGGCAATCAAGTCAGGCACTTCGCCATCGACAATGCGCTTGGCAAGGCCTTCGGCGAGAGCGGTTTTACCCACCCCGGCTTCCCCGACAAAAAGCGGATTGTTCTTACGGCGGCGGCACAGCACCTGCACCGTGCGCTCAAGCTCGGCCTCACGGCCAATAAGGGGATCGATGCGGCCGCTCTCGGCCTGCTCGTTAAGGTTCACGGTGAGCATATCTAGGTAGCTCTCGGCCTTACCTTCAGCCTCGGCTTCCTTGGGCGGGATCTCGCCGCCAGGGGACTGTTCGTCTTCGTGTTTGCGCACACCGTGGGAAATGAAATTCACAACGTCAAGGCGGGTGATGTCGGCCTTACGCAGGATATAAACCGCCTGGCTTTCCTGCTCGCCGAAGATGGCCACCAGCACGTTGGCTCCGGTGACTTCCTCTTTTCCGGAGCTTTGCACGTGGAATACCGCGCGCTGCAACACCCGCTGGAAGCCCAGCGTCGGCTGGGTTTCGCGATCGTCGTCGTCTTCCGGAATACGGGGGGTGGTTTGATCGATAAAGCTGCTCAGCTCATTGCGCAGTTGAGGGAGATCTGCACCGCAGGCGCTGAGCGCTTCTGCTGCTGCACTGTTATCTAACAGCGCCATCAGCAGGTGCTCCACGGTGAGATATTCGTGGCGTTCGTTCCTGGCACGACGGAAAGCTTCGTTCAGGCTTTGCTCGAGCTCTTTATTCAGCATGTACGCCCCCTTGGTTTACTACTTGGGTCAAGCCGGTTCCATGGCACAAAGTAAGGGATGACCGTTGTCCCTTGCAAAGCGGTTCACCTGAGCCACTTTGGTTTCAGCGACATCTGCGCTGAACACTCCACACACCCCTTTTCCCTGATAATGCACTGACAACATTACCTGAGTTGCCTTCTCATGATCCATGGCAAAAAAGCGTTGCAGAATTAGCACCACAAAATCCATGGGGGTGTAATCGTCATTCATGAGAACCACTTTATACATAGGCGCACGCTTGAGCGCCGGATCTGCATTCTGTGTTTTCTCTGTATGTTGAATATCGGTACTGCCAGCCATGCTTTTCAAGTCCTGTATTAAGATTTTTTGCTCGCAAGCACCCTTGCGAAATGTTTGCTCATTGGTTGTTAATTCAGTGTTAAAAAAAACTTGACTCAAAGGTTTTCTTCACTAAATTGTACTTTGAGGTAGGTCGGGGCTCCACTCGTGTAGCTTGTACCGACGAGATGCAATCAGGTTAACAAATGACGGGAATGACGTATGGCTATCGGAACAGTCAAATGGTTCAACAACGCCAAGGGCTTCGGTTTTATTTGTCCTGAGGGGGGCGGCGAAGACGTCTTCGCTCATTACTCTACCATTCAAATGGATGGTTACCGAACGCTCAAAGCCGGCCAGGAAGTAAATTTCGACATGACTCAGGGGCCTAAAGGCTATCACGCCGTTAACATTAAGCCCCAGGAAAGGTGACCGTCACCGAGCCCGGCCACCAAAGCCCCCGCCACGGGGGTTTTTTTATGCCCGTCATCCCATAAAAAAACCGCCTCATGTGAGGCGGTTTTTTAGTACCAAAGCGGCTTAGAGCGCGGCAATAGCGGCGTTCAGGGTTTGGCTCGGGCGCATGGCCTTGGCGGCCAGCTCCAGGTTGGGCTTGTAGTAACCGCCGATGTCCATGGCAACGCCCTGGGCACCGTTCAGCTCGCCAACGATGGCCTCTTCCTCTTTGGTGAGGGTTTCAGCCAGGCCGGCAAACTGGGCTTTGAGCTCAGCATCTTTGTCCTGGGTAGCCAGGGCCTGAGCCCAGTACATGGCCAGGTAGAAGTGGCTGCCACGGTTGTCGATTTGACCCACTTTACGGGCAGGCGACTTGTTGTTGTCCAGGAACTTGGCAGTCGCCTGGTCAAGGGTGTCGGCCAGCACTTGGGCTTTGGGGTTGCTATTGAACTGGGCCAGGTGCTCCAAAGAAGCGGCCAGGGCCAGGAACTCACCCAGGGAATCCCAACGCAGGTAGTTTTCTTTTTCAAACTGCTGCACGTGCTTGGGCGCAGAGCCGCCAGCACCGGTTTCGAACAGGCCGCCGCCGTTCATCAGCGGCACGATGGACAGCATCTTGGCGCTGGTACCAAGCTCGAGGATCGGGAACAGATCAGTGAGGTAGTCGCGCAGCACGTTACCGGTTACGGAGATGGTGTCCTTGCCGTCTTTCATGCGGGCCAGGGAGTAACGGGTGGCCTCAACCGGAGACTTAACCAGGATCTCAAGGCCGCTGGTGTCGTGCTCGGGCAGGTAGGCATGCACTTTTTTGATGATCTCGGCGTCGTGGCCACGGTTTTCGTCCAGCCAGAACACCGCCGGGGTGCCGGTAGCACGGGCGCGGTTAACGGCCAGCTTGACCCAGTCGCGAATAGGCGCGTCTTTGGTCTGGCACATACGCCAGATATCACCGGCTTCCACGCTGTGCTCAAGCAGCACGGCGCCGCTGGCATCGACTACCCGTACGGTGCCGGCAGCAGCGATCTCGAAGGTTTTGTCGTGAGAACCGTACTCTTCGGCTTTTTGCGCCATCAGGCCGACGTTGGGCACAGAGCCCATGGTGCGGGGGTCAAAAGCGCCGTTTTCTTTACAAAACGCGATGGTTTCTTGGTAAACACCGGCGTAGCTGCGGTCAGGGATCACCGCCTTGGTGTCTTGCTGCTCGCCTTTGGCGTTCCACATTTGGCCGGAGCTGCGGATCATCGCCGGCATAGAGGCGTCGATTATCACATCAGAAGGCACGTGCAGGTTGGTAATACCGCGGTCAGAATCCACCATGGCCAGCGCCGGGCTGTTGTCGTACACAGCGCTAAGCTCAGCTTCGATGGCCTGGCGCTGCTCGGCTGGCAGCTCCGGCAGGCGCGCGTACAGGTCACCGATACCGTTGTTTACGTCCACACCCAGCTGCTTGAAAAGATCGCTGTGCTTGGCGAAAACGTCTTTGTAGAACACCTTTACCGCGTGGCCGAAGATGATGGGGTCGGAAACCTTCATCATGGTGGCTTTCATGTGCAGGGAGAACAGCACGCCTTGGGCCTTGGCGTCGGCGATTTGCTCTGCGAAGAAGGCTTCCAGTGCGTTTTTGCTCATGGTGGAGGCGTCAATCACCTCACCGGCCAGCAGGGCCAGCTTGTCTTTGAGCACCACTTTGCTGCCATCGGCCTTGACCAGCTCGATGCTGACGTTGGCGGCGTCTTTGAGGGTCACGGATTTTTCAGAGCCGTAGAAGTCGCCATCGGCCATGCTGGCCACGTGAGACTGGGAGTCTTTGCTCCAGGCACCCATGGAATGGGGGTGCTTGCGGGCGTACTGCTTGACGGAGGCCGGGGCGCGGCGGTCAGAGTTACCTTCGCGCAGTACCGGGTTTACCGCAGAGCCTTTGACCTTGTCATAACCGGCTTTGATGGCTTTCTCGGCGTCGTTTTTCGGCTCTTCCGGGTAGTCGGGCAGTTTGTAGCCCTGGGCCTGCAGCTCCTTGATGGCCGCTTTTAACTGCGGCACAGACGCGGAGATGTTGGGCAGCTTGATAATGTTGGCGTCGGGAGTCTTGGCCAGTTCGCCAAGTTCGGCCAAATCATCGCCGATGCGCTGGGCGTCGGTCAGATATTCGGGGAAGGTGGCGATGATACGACCGGCCAGGGAAATGTCCCGGGTCTCAACGGCCACGCCAGCCTTAGCGGCATAGGCTTCAATGATGGGCAGCAGAGACTGGGTTGCAAGTGCCGGAGCTTCGTCGGTGATGGTGTAAATAATCTTCGACTTGCCTGTTGTCATAATTACAACTTCCTAAGCGTGAGTGGCGAATCATCTTCGCAGTGCTCGAAGGGAAAGGCCCTTCGAAAGTGTGAAGTAGGTAGCAGAGTATACCAACACCAACCGACATTGTGCGCAACTGCAATCTGGGTAGGACCAGTTGCGCAGCTTTTGTTCAAACCCGAAGCCCGCCGCTTTGGCCAAGGCCGCCAGGATGCTAGCCTTAGGCCATTCGCCTTTTTCGGTTAAGGTTATCGATTGCAACCCAAGCGCCCTTTTCAGCGCCAGCCGCGTACCGCGCGCCCGGCTCGCCGCCCTGTCGTCAATAAAGGTCCAGCCAGGCTGGTGCTGTTCAACAAACCTTTTGATGTTCTGTGCCAGTTTACCGATGAAGCCGGTCGCCAGACCTTAAAGGACTTTATTCCCATCCCTGATATCTATGCCGCCGGGCGCCTCGACCGCGACTCAGAAGGCCTGTTGCTGCTCACCAACGACGGCGGCCTCAATGCCCGCCTGACCCAGCCGGGTAAAAAGACCGCCAAAACCTATTGGGTGCAGGTAGAAGGGGCGCCAACAGAGGCAGAGCTTAGCCCGCTGCGCCAAGGGGTGACCTTAAAAGACGGCCCCACCCTGCCCGCCAAGGTCAAGGTAATAGAAGAGCCGGCGCTTTGGCCAAGAACCCCGCCGGTGCGTTTCCGAAAGGCCATTCCCACCACCTGGCTTGAAATAAGCATCAGCGAGGGGCGTAACCGCCAAGTACGGCGCATGACCGCCCATATCGGCTTTCCCACCTTGCGCTTGGTGCGGGTTGCCATAGGCCCGTACCGGCTTGATGCCCTGCAACCTGGTGAATATATAGAGGTTGCGCCGTGATCCAGGCCGCCACCATCGCCTGGGTTATCGAAGCTAAGGGCCAATACCTCTTTGTTGAAGAAGACATCGGCGGCGTGTTGACCCTCAACCAGCCCGCCGGGCACTGGGAGCGCGGCGAAAACCTCATCGAGGCGGCCAAGCGCGAGTTAAAAGAGGAAACGGGCCTGAGCCTTTCGCCTGAAGGCCTGGTGGGGCTTTATCATTTGGAGCTTCCCCATAAGACCTTCTGGCGCCACGTGTTTTACGCGCGTCTGCCAGCGCCGGTAGACACCTACCCCGAAGACAGCGACATCCTTCGCTGCCTCTGGCTTACCCCCAAAGCACTTGAAAATCGCCCCCTTCGCAGCCATTTGGTGGTTGAGGCCATCCTCGATTTCGAGGCTGGCAGCCATTACCCCTTGTCTGTGCTGCGCTAGGCATTGCCTTTTGCTACAATGCGCGCACTTTTTTCGCCGAGGTTATTTGAAGTCCCATGAGCGACAAGCCCCTTAGTGAGACCAAAGTCATCGTCGGCATGTCCGGCGGTGTGGATTCTTCTGTCTCTGCCTACCTGCTCAAAGCCCAGGGTTACCAGGTCGAAGGCCTGTTCATGAAGAACTGGGAAGAGGACGACGACACCGATTACTGCACCGCTGCCGAAGACATGGCGGACGCGCAGGCCGTGTGCGACAAGCTCGGTATCAAATTGCACAAAATCAACTTCGCCGCCGAGTACTGGGACAACGTGTTCGAGTACTTCCTTGACGAGTACAAAGCCGGGCGCACCCCTAACCCGGACATCATGTGCAACAAGGAAATCAAGTTCAAAGCCTTCCTTAACTACGCGGCCGATGCCCTTGGCGCCGATTTTATCGCTACCGGCCACTACGTGCGTAACCGCGTCGTGGACGGCCACTGGCAACTGCTGCGCGGCCTTGACGACAACAAGGATCAGTCCTACTTCCTCTACGCCCTTGGCGAGCAGCAAGTGGGCCAGACCCTGTTCCCGGTGGGCGAGCTGCCCAAGCCCGAGGTGCGCCGCATCGCCGAAGAGCAAGGCCTTATCACCGCCAAGAAAAAAGACTCCACCGGTATCTGTTTTATCGGTGAGCGCAAATTTAAAGACTTCCTGCAGCGCTTTTTGCCGGCCCAGCCCGGTGATATCGAAACGCCGGAAGGAGACATCATCGGCCGCCACGAAGGGCTGATGTATCACACCCTTGGCCAGCGCAAGGGCCTTGGCATCGGTGGCCTGAAAAACGCCTCTGACGACCCTTGGTACGTGGTGGACAAAAACGTCGAGCGCAACGTGCTGGTGGTGGCCCAGGGCCATGACCACCCGCTGCTGTTCTCCAACGGTCTCATTGCCACCCAGCTCGATTGGGTTGACCGCAACGGCCCGCTTGAAACCACCCGGCTGACCGTCAAGACCCGCTATCGCCAGCACGACATCGACTGCACCGTCGAGCCCTTGGCCAATGGCGACGTCAAAGTGCTGTTCGACGAGCCGCAAATTGCCGTGACCCCCGGCCAAAGCGCCGTTTTTTATCAAGGCGAAGTCTGCCTGGGCGGTGGCATCATCCAACGTTATATCCGAGGTGAGCAATGAGCCGGGCCATGGCACTTGCCGCTAGCGCCCAGGCGGTAAGCCTGGTGCAAAAAATCGCCCGTCAGGGCAGCTGCGACATGGACGACTTCTATGCCGTGGTGAAAGGCGTGCTGGTTACCAACCCCCAGGTGCCGGCCGATGTCTACGCCGGTGGCAACCTCGACACCGGCTATCGGCTGGTGATTGAGCTGCTTGGCGACACCTCCTCTCGCAAGGACCCGGAGCTGACCCGCTACCTGATAGGCCTCTTGGCCCTGGAGCGCCGCCTTGCCAAGCGCCGCGACGTGCTGGCCCTGATGGGCGAGCGCATCGAACAAGTCAAACGCCAGGTCAGCCACTACGGCATCGAGGATGAAAAAGTCCTCAACAACCTGGCCGATATTTACGTTGAACTCATCAGCCCCCTGGGTGCGCGCATCCAGGTGGCCGGATCCCCTATCCATCTGCAACAAAGCCTCAACCAACACCGCGTACGGGCCGCCCTTCTAGCCGGTATCCGCGCTTTGGTGTTGTGGCGTCAACTGGGCGGCAACCGCTGGCAGTTACTGCTCAAGCGTCGCGCTCTGGTCGATGAGGCCCGCCAATCCTTAAGGAGCCCCCAATAATGGAACTGTCCGCCCTGACAGCCATCTCCCCCGTCGACGGCCGCTACGGTAGCAAGGCCGCCGCACTGCGCCCGATCTTCTCGGAGTTCGGTCTCATTAAATATCGCGTCCAGGTAGAAGTGCGCTGGCTGCAGCTGCTGGCCGGTGAGCCGAAGATAGCCGAGGTTCCGGCGCTCTCCGACGCGGCTAATGCGGCCCTTAACGCAATCGTTTCCGGCTTTAGCGAAAGCGACGCCCAGCGGGTCAAAGACATCGAGAAAACCACCAACCACGACGTGAAAGCAGTGGAGTATTTTCTCAAGGAAAAAGTGGCCGACAACAGCGAGCTAAACGCCGTTACCGAGTTCATCCACTTTGCCTGCACCAGCGAAGACATCAACAACCTCTCCTACGGCCTGATGCTGATGGAAGCCCGCCAGCAGGTGATGTTGCCTTACTGCGACAAGCTGATTGGCGCCGTCAAAGCCCTGGCCGACAAGTACGTCACCGTACCGATGATGGCCCGCACCCACGGCCAGCCCGCCTCCCCCACCACCATGGGTAAGGAAATGGCCAACGTCGCTGTGCGCCTGGAGCGCCAGCGCAAGCAAATCGCCAATGTCGAGCTGCTGGGTAAAATCAACGGCGCCGTGGGTAACTTCAACGCCCACTACAGCGCTTACCCCGATGTTGACTGGCCCGTGCTTTCCGAGCGCTTTGTCACCAGCCTCGGCCTGGTGTGGAACAAATACACCACCCAAATCGAGCCCCACGACTACATCGCCGAGCTGTTTGACGCCCTGGCCCGCTTTAACACCATCTTGATTGATTTTGACCGCGACGTTTGGGGTTACATTGCTCTGGGTCACTTCAAGCAAAAAACCGTGGCCGGCGAGATTGGCTCTTCCACCATGCCCCACAAGGTCAACCCCATCGACTTTGAAAACTCCGAGGGTAACCTGGGCCTGGCCAACGCCGTGTTCGGCCACCTGGCCGCCAAGCTGCCGGTGTCGCGCTGGCAGCGAGATCTCACCGACTCCACCGTGCTGCGTAACCTGGGTGTGGGCACCGCTTACTCGGTAATAGCCTATGAAGCCACCCTCAAAGGCATTTCCAAGCTGGAAGTGAACGAGCAAAGCCTGCTGGACGAGCTCAACCAGAACTGGGAACTGCTGGCCGAGCCCATCCAGACCGTGATGCGCCGCTACGGTATCGAGAAGCCCTACGAGAAGCTCAAAGAGCTGACCCGTGGCCGCCGCGTCGACCAAGCCGGCATGCACGCCTTCATCGACGGCCTGGAGCTGCCTGAGCAGGTCAAAGCCGAGATGAAACTGATGCGCCCCGACAACTACATCGGCATTGCCGAGCAGTTAACCCGGGAACTGTAAAGAGAGCGGCCTTAAGGCCGCTTTTTTTGTGCCGCATCAAGCAGCACGGCGCGCTTTGCGTTACATTACGCCCATCAAAACTCGGTGAACCCACACAGATGATGAAACTGGCTCTCCCCGGCGGTATTCAAGGCTTTTTGACTGAGTACTGGCAGAAAAACCCCTGCCTTATCAAAGGCGGTATCGAAAACTTTGTCGACCCTCTGGACGCCAACGATCTGGCGGGTCTGGCCATGGAAGCGGAAATTGAATCGCGCATCGTGGTCAGAAACGGCGAGCACTGGGACGTGCAGCACGGCCCCTTCGAGCATTTTCCCACCAGCGAGAAAGACTGGACCTTGCTGGTTCAAGCCGTTGACCACTGGTTTGAGCAAAGCAGCGAGCTGATGAACCTCTTTAGCTTCATGCCGCGCTGGCGCATCGACGATTTGATGGTGAGCTTTTCGGTGCCGGGCGGCGGTGTCGGCCCGCATCTTGACCAGTACGATGTCTTTATCATCCAAGGCGAAGGCAAACGCCGCTGGCGGGTGGGTGACAAGCAGCCGCTGAAAACCCAGACCCCGCACCCCAGCCTGTTGCAGGTTGAGCCCTTCAGCGCCGCCCTTATCGATGTAGAGATGGAAGCGGGCGATATTCTTTATATTCCGCCGGGCTTTCCCCACGAGGGCTACGCCATTGAAGCCGCCCTTAACTACTCGGTGGGTTTTCGGGCGCCGTCGGGGCGCGATCTGCTGAGTCATTTTGCTGATCTGGCTATCGATGAAGAGCGTTACAACCACCGCTATGGCGATCCGGACCTTCGGGTGCGCGAACACACCGGCGAAATAACCTTGCCCGAGCTTAACCGCCTGAAATCCAACCTGACCCAGATCTTCGACGACGAAGCCACCTTGCACCGCTTCTTTGGCCTGTACCTGTCAGAAGCCAAGCATGAGTTGGACTTGGCTCCCAGCGAGCCGGAATACGACGTTGACGAAGTGCAGCAACTGTTGGAAGAAGGCGCGGTGCTGCGCCGCCTGGCCGGGGCCCGCGCCCTGTACCTGGCAACGGTCGCCGACACCCTCTTTGTAGACGGTGAAGCCTACCCCATGCCCCAAGCCGCCGCACAAACGCTGGCCGACAGCGATGCGCCCGAACCGGCGCTACTCGCCGCGCAAACCGAGGCGCTGGTGGTGCTGACCCAGCTTATCAATAAAGGCTATTTCTTCTTCGAAGAGGCCTAAAAAAACCGCCCCGAGGGGCGGTTTTTTCATACCGGCTGACGCTGCCAGAGGCCTTCATCTTGATGGATTTGATACAGGCCTTCGGCACGGTTAACCAGCAGGCGGGCAAAATCCAGTTGCACCGGATCGTTGCGGCCAGGGCCCTGCACGATGTTCTCGGCCTGGACTTGCCATGTCAGGTAAAAGTGGCGCAGGGCATCACGGGGGCTGGCTGCGGTTTTTACCGAGACGTGATCGGTGGGCAGGTTGCCAGACAGCACCCAATAATCGGCTACGCGGTTGTTTTCACGGCCTTTAATGCGCCAGATGGCGATAAGGGGCGGCAGCAGGCGGCTCTCGGCCTGAAGTACACCCTGGGGCATGATGCCTTTTTTCGCCAAATAGCTGTTGGCCTTTTGCAGGCTGTCACGCACCCACTGGGCCTCAAGCTCACGACGCTGTTCGTCGGTGATTTGCGGCGCTTGACCTTGTACGTTTTCTTGTTGTTCGGCCATTTTACATTCTCTTATCAATACAGCTTGCGGCCTACGATAACGGGGCCGAGGGCCCTTGGCAAGGGGCCTTATGTCCATATTTCTTTACTGGTTGGATCAGCCCCTGTACCCTTCTGGCCGTCTGGAAAGGATGGCGATAACTCTCTAACATGTGCGCCGTCACGAGCACCTTTATTTTACGTTTACGGAAACGTAAACTTACCCGTAAACAATGGTGCAACCCTTACCTATAACGGAGAACAACGACGTGGCTGTATTCAATCACACAGCGTTCGACGGTCATGAAGAAGTGGTCTTCTGTCATGATGTTGAAACCGGACTCAAGGCAATCATCGCCATCCATAACACTAACTGCGGCCCTGCCGTCGGTGGTTGCCGGATGTGGAACTACGCATCTGACGATGAAGCCCTGACCGATGTCCTGCGTTTGTCCCGTGGCATGACCTACAAAAACGCCATGGCAGGTCTGCCCTTTGGTGGCGGTAAGTCCGTGATCATCGGCGATGCCAAAACCATGAAATCCGAAGCCCTGTTCCGCGCCTTCGGCCGTTTCCTCAACACCCTGGGTGGCCGCTACGTGACCGCCGAGGACGTGGGTACCTCCACCACCGACATCGCTCATATCAACAAAGAAACCGACTTTGTTGCCGGCCGCGAAGGCCTGTCTGGCGATCCGTCCCCCTTTACCGCCCTTGGCACCTACCTGGGTATCAAGGCCGCCGTGAAACACCAGCGTGGCAGCGACAGCCTCGAAGGCCTGAAAGTGTCAGTTCAAGGTCTGGGCTCTGTTGGCTATTACCTGTGCGAGCACCTGGCCCGCGCCGGCGCCAAGCTGTTTGTTACCGACATCAACGAAGCGGCGCTGAAAAAAGCAGAAGCCGAACTGGGCGCCACCATCGTTGGCCTGGACGAGATTTACGACTTGGACGTCGACATCTACGCCCCCTGTGCTCTGGGTGCCACCGTCAACGACAACACCGTTGATCGCATCAAGGCCACCATCATTGCCGGTTGTGCCAACAACCAGCTGGCCGAAGCGCGTCACGATCAGTTGCTGCGCGACAAGGGCATCCTCTATGCCCCTGACTACGTCATCAATGCCGGCGGCATCATCAACGTGTCCTTCGAGAAGGACTACGACAAGGCCAAGGCCACTGCCAAGGTTGAAGAAATTTACGCCACCCTGCTGGATATCTTCGGCCGCGCCGATGCCCAGCAAAAGCCGACCGGCATCATCGCCGACCAAATGGCCCGCGAAATCATCGCTCGCGGCGGCAAATAAGCCTCGCCACCGGCACAAAAAAAGGCCCCGAAAGGGGCCTTTGGCATTTAAGGGTCCTTGCCTTTATCGCCTCAACGTTCGCGCATGTAGGCGCGCAGGGAAGCCCCGACGGCTTCGATGGGATGATTCTGGTTCTGCTCGTCCACCAGGGACAAAGTGGCGTCGTCCACGGCGTCAAACTGGCCGCCTTCACCCAATTCCTTGAGATCCCAGCCAGCCATCACGTCTTTGACAATGCCGGTGGCAACGTTGGAGAACAGGTAGTTACCGTATTCGGCGGTGTCGCTGATGACCACGTTCATCTCGTGCAGGCGGCGACGAGCCAGGGTGTTGGCAATGAGCGGCAGCTCGTGCAGTGACTCGTAGTAAGCAGAAGCAGGGCTGATACCGGCTTCCACCATCACTTCAAAGGCCAGCTCAACACCGGCGGCGAACAGCGCAACCAAGCCGGTGGCACGGTCAAAGTCCAGCTCGAAATGGCTGCTGGGCGGCGCTTGCTCGAAGCCGGTTTCGGCGGTGTTCTGGCGCCAGGTCAGCAAGTCGATATCGTCCTTGGCCCAGTCGGCCATCATACCCTCGGCAAACTGGCCGCCGATGATGTCGTCCATGTGTTTTTCAAACAAGGGGCGGAAGGCGGCTTTGAGTTTGTCGGCTTCGCGGCGAGCATGGACACGCTCGGCCGGGCTCAGCTTGGAAAACGCCAGGCGCACGCCACCGGCCTTCATGCTCTCGGACACCTGTTCGATACCGAACTGGTAGAAAGACGCCGCTTGGGCCGCCGGGACATTCAACTCAACCAAGCGCTCAAAGCCGGCTACGCACACCGCTTGCGGCAGGCCGCACAGCACGGTTTGCTCGCCCATCAGGTCAGATTTGACTTCCGCTTCAAAGCTCGACAGCAGCACACCGGCGTGGTGGCCACCTGTACCGGCGCACCAGGCTTTGGCCCAAGCCAGGCCCAGCCCTTGCGGGTCTTGGTGGACGGCGATAAGGGTTGGCACACCAAAGCCGCGCAGGTATTCAGCGCGCACTTCGGTGCCGGGGCACTTGGGCGCCACCATGATAACGGTAATGTCGTCACGAATTTCGCGCTGGGCTTCAATCACATCAAAGCCGTGGGAATAGCCCAGGAAGGCGCCTTGTTTCATCAGCGGCATGATGCCGTTAACCACCGGGCCGTGTTGCTTATCGGGGGTGAGGTTCATCACCAGATCGGCATTGGGCACCAGCTCTTCAAACGAACCGACATGAAAGCCGTTGTCCTTGGCGCGCTGATAGGAGGCGTTTTTGCTGTCGATGGACGACTGACGCAAGGCGTAAGCCACGTTCAGGCCGCTGTCGCGCAGGTTAAGGCCCTGGTTCAGACCCTGGGCACCGCAGCCCAGAATAACGATCTGCTTACCCTTAAGCACCTCAACGCCGTCACTGAAGGCGCTTTTGGGCACCGGGTGACATTGGCGCAAGGCCTGCAGTTGGGTACGCAGGGGCTTTTGGTGAAATGCGGTCATGGGTTCTTGCTCCTTCAACATAAAAATCGGCTGTAAGCGGGATTATCGTCTTCGGCCCGGTACGGGTACCCGATGGAATCGAGGTGCCGGGTCAAGCTGTCGTTTTCGGCGTCGGCAAAGGCAGCCAGTACCCGGCCGACGTCGGCGCCATGATGGCGATAGTGAAAAAGAGAAATATCAAACTGGCTGCCAAGGTTCTCAAGGAACGCCAGCAGCGCTTTGGGGTGTTCGGGAAACGCAAAGCTGTATAGGCGCTCAGAGCGGTGCACCGGCGGGCGGCCGCCCACCATGTAACGTACGTGCAGCTTGGCAAGCTCGTTGTCGGACAAGTCCAACACGTCAAAGCCGCTTTGCTCCAAGTCCGCCACCAGGGCGGTGCGTTCGTGGATACCGCCGGTACGCACACTCACCAGAATTTGCGCCTCGGCGGTGTCGCGGTAGCGGTAGCTGAACTCGGTTACCGCCCTGCCCTTTAAGGTGCGGCACAGCGCCAAAAAGCTGCCGGGCCGCTCGGGGATGGTTACCGCCAATACCGCTTCGGTGCCTTCGCCCAGATCGCAGCGCTCAGACACCTGGCGTAGCAGGTGAAAGTTGAGGTTGGCGCCAGACAGCACCGCCCCCACCTGCCCCTTGAACTCGGGGTGCTGTTCGCACCAGGCTTTAAGCCCGGCCAGGGACAGGGCGCCGGCCGGTTCGGCCACGGCGCGAACGTCTTCAAAGATGTCTTTGATGGCAGCGCAGATGGCATCGTTACTGACGGTGATGGCCTCGTCCACAAACTGGTTCATCACCCGAAAGGTTTCGCTGCCGATGCGTCTAACGGCGACGCCGTCGGCAAAGGTGCCCACTTCGTCCAGAGTGACGGGGGCGCCCGCTTCAAAAGCGGCCTTGAAACAAGCGGCGTCATCGGGTTCGACGGCCACCACGCGAATTTCAGGCTTGAGCTGCTTGATAACCGCCGCCACACCGGCAGCCAGGCCGCCGCCGCCAACGGGCAGGAACAGCACATCGAGTTTTGGCAGCTCCTTGATAAGCTCAAGGCCCAGGGTGCCCTGGCCGGCAATGACCTTTTCGTCATCAAAGGGCGCCACAAAAGCAAAACCCTGTTGGCTGCTTAAGGTCTGGGCATGGTCCTTGGCGGCATCGAAGTTATCGCCAAACAGCACCACCTCGGCGCCCAAGGCTTTAACGGCTTCGACCTTGATGGACGGCGCCTGGGTAGGCATCACAATAATGGCTTTAAACCCCAGGGCACGTGCCGACAGCGCGACCCCCTGGGCATGGTTACCGGCGGAAGCCGCCACTACCCCGGGGCAATCGGAGGGCAGGCTGGCGATTTTGTGGTAGGCACCACGCAACTTGAAGCTGTGTACAGGTTGCAGGTCTTCGCGCTTGAGCCAGACATCCTGGCCCAGGCGTTCGGACAATCTGGCCAGCCGGTTGACCGGGGTGGCTTTGGCCACCTCATACACCGGCGAGCACAGGGCTTCGCGCAGGTAACCGTAGCCGTCTAGCATGGCGCCCCCGACAGGATGTCTTTGTCGCGCACGCCGCCCTTGTCAGCCGAAGTGGCCAGCAGGGAGTAGGTGCGCAGCCAAGCGGTGATCTGCCGCTGGCGCGGGCCAGGCCGGTAGGTGGCGGTTTTCGCGCGCTCGGCCAGCGCCTCGTCGGTCAGTTTTACCGACAACTCACGGGTGGGAATGTCGATAACGATGGTATCGCCCTCTTCCACCAGCGCCAGCGGGCCCTTGGCGGCCGCTTCCGGCGCCATGTGGCCGATGGACAGCCCCGAGGTGCCGCCGGAGAAACGGCCGTCGGTGATAAGGGCACAGTCTTTATCAAGGCCCATGGATTTCAAATAGCTGGTGGGGTACAGCATTTCCTGCATGCCCGGGCCGCCACGGGGGCCTTCATAACGAATGACCACCACATCGCCCGCTTTTATCTTGCCGGCCAGAATGGCTTCAACGGCGCTGTCTTGGCTGTCAAAAACCCGGGCTGGGCCTTCAAAGTGCAGCTGCTCGTCGGAAACGCCGGCGGTTTTCACCACCGCGCCATTGGGGGCCAGGTTGCCGCGCAGCACCGCTAGACCGCCGTCTTGGCGGTAAGCGCCTTCGACGCTTCGGATACAACCGTTGTCTCTGTCCAGGTCCAGGGTGGGCCAGTAACTGTTCTGGGAAAACGCGGTACTGGAGGGGATCCCACCCGGACCGGCCAGATAGAACTCGGCTTGCTTGGCGGTTTCAAAGGCCGCCAGGGTGTCTTTTAAGGTTTCGCCGCGCACGTTGGGGGTGCTGGTGTCCAGCAGGCCGCCTTTGGCCAGCTCGCCCAGGATGCCCATCACGCCGCCGGCGCGGTGTACATCTTCCATATGATATTTGTTGGTGGCCGGGGCCACTTTGCACAGCTGCGGTACCTTCTTGGACAGGGCGTCGATCTCGGTCAGGCCAAAATCCACCTCCCCTTCCTGGGCGGCAGCCAGCAGGTGCAGGATGGTGTTGGTAGAGCCGCCCATGGCGATGTCCATGGCCATGGCGTTCATAAAGCTGGGGCGGCTGGCGATGGTGCGCGGCAGGGCCCGCTCGTCACCTTTGTCGTACCAGGCTTCCACCAATTCCATGATGCGTTTACCCGCTTCCAAAAACAGGCCTTCACGCTTCTTGTGGGTGGCCAGCATCGAGCCGTTACCGGGCAGGGCCAGGCCCAGAGCCTCGGTCAGGCAGTTCATGGAGTTAGCGGTGAACATACCCGAGCAGGCGCCGCAGGTGGGGCAAGCGGATTTTTCCACCTGCTCGACATCAGCGTCAGACACATTGGGGTCAGCCGCTTTGACCATGGCATCCACCAAATCCAGCTTGATGATCTGGTCCGACAGCTTGGTCTTGCCAGCTTCCATGGGGCCGCCGGAGACAAAGATGGTGGGAATGTTCAGCCGCAGCGCGGCGTTTAACATACCGGGGGTGATTTTGTCGCAGTTGGAGATGCACACCAGGGCGTCGGCGCAGTGGGCGTTGACCATGGTTTCCACCGCATCGGCGATGAGTTCGCGGGACGGCAGCGAATAGAGCATGCCGTCGTGGCCCATGGCGATGCCGTCGTCCACGGCGATGGTATTAAATTCGCGCGGGGTGCCGCCCGCTTCGCGCACGGCGCCTGCTACCAAGTCGCCCAGGTCTTTTAAATGCACATGCCCGGGCACGAACTGGGTGTAAGAGTTGGCAATGGCGATGATGGGCTTTTTCAGGTCGCCATCACCCAAACCGGTGGCCCGCCACAGGGCACGGGCGCCGGCGTTGCGGCGGCCCTTTAAGGTGGTGTCACTTCTACGCTGCGGCATCTTTGGTCTCCACGCTGTCCAACCAGCCCCATTTGTCTTCGGTTTCGCCGTTAAAAAGGCCAAAGAAGCGTTTTTGCATCAGCTCGGTTACCGGGCCACGCTTGCCGTCGCCTACCGGGCAGCGGTCGATGGAGCGCACCGGGGTAACTTCGGCGGCGGTGCCGGTAAAGAAGATTTCGTCAGCCACGTACAGAGCCTCACGGGCGATGGCCCCTTCCACCACTTCAATGCCTTCGGCGCGGGCCAGGGTGACGATGGTGTCGCGGGTGATCCCCGGCAAAATCGAAGCGGTAGCCGGCGGGGTGTACAGCACGCCGTTTTTCACCAGGAAGATGTTCTCCCCTGCCCCTTCAGAAACCTGGCCACGGGCATCCAGGCCAATGCCTTCGTGAAAGCCGTTACGGCGCGCTTCGGTGGCAATCAGCAGGGAAGACAAATAGTTACCGGCCGCTTTGGCACCGGTGGGGAAAGTATTGGGGGCCGCGCGGTTCCAGGAGGACACGCAGGCGTCTACCCCTTCTTCCAGGGCGCTTGCCCCCAGGTAGCGGCCCCAGGCAAAGGCGGCAACCAGTACCGACATGTCCATGTGCTGGGGCACCACGCCCATGCCCACCTCGCCCATGTAGGCCAAGGGGCGGATGTAGGCGCTGCGCAGGTTATTGGCGTTCAGTACCTGGCGGGTGGCCGCCATCAGCTCGTCCACGGTATAGGGGATGGTGAAGCGGTAAATCTTGGCCGAGTCCTTGAGGCGCTGCATGTGGTCGCGATGGCGAAACACCACGGGGCCGGTGGGCGTGTCGTAAGCGCGAACGCCCTCAAAGAAGGCCGTGCCATAGTGCATGCTATGGCTCATGGGATGGACCTGGGCGTCGTTCCAGGGGGCCAGGTGCCCGTCCATCCATATAAAATCCGCGCGGTTCATACTGCTTCCTCCGAAAGGGATACCACGTCAGCCAGCTTCTCCAGCTGCCGGGTTAAATGAGTCAAGGGATGTTCGTGTGTCACACTCAGGCGCACGCCTTCTGGCTGCCATTGCACCTGGGTTAATTCAAAGCCGCGGTGGCGAACCAGGCGCAGCAGGCGCTCCAGGGCAGCGGGCGCGGGGCGTAAGGTGATGTACAACGTGCTCTGGGTCACCGCTTAAGCCTCCATCATTTGGTGATTGCCCTTGCCGGGGGGAACCAGCGGCCACACCCCCAGTTCGCTGGGAATGGCCACATGCAGGAAGTAACTGCCTTTGGCGGCCAGGAAACGGTCCAACGCCGCATCCACTTGGTCCGGGTGGCTCAAGCGCTCGCCTTGGATACCAAAGGCGCTGGCGATGGTCAGAAAATCGGGGTTGTCGGACAGATCCACTTCGCTGTGGCGCCCTTCAAAGAACAGGGTTTGCCACTGGCGCACCATGCCCAGACGCTGGTTGTCCAGCAGCAGAATTTTCACCGACAGGTTCATACGCTTGATGGTGGCCAGCTCTTGGATGTTCATCATGATGGAGCCGTCACCTGTTACCAGGATGGTCTCGGTATCGGGGCAAGCCAGCTTGGCACCGATGGCGCACGGCAGGCCAAAGCCCATGGTGCCCAGGCCGCCGGATGAGATATGGCGGGTGGGATGGTCAAACTGCATGTGCTGCGCCACCCACATTTGGTGCTGGCCTACGTCGCAGCAGACCCGCGCTTCGCGGCCGGCCTTTTGGGACAGCTCGCTCAGCAGCCAAGGCGCATGAATGTGGTCCGGCGCGCGCGGGGCGGTGAAAGAATGTTCGGCCTTGTAGGTGGCGCAGTGGGCCTGCCAGTCAGGGCTGGTTTGCACCCGGGCCAGGTGTTTTAAGGCTTCTTTGGCGTCCATGGCCAGGGGCACGTCGGCATGGCGGCGCTTACCCATTTCGGCGGCGTCGATGTCCACATGGATGACCCGGGCGTTGGGGGCAAACTCGTCCAGCTTGCCGGTCACCCTGTCATCGAAACGGGCACCGATCACCACTAGCAGATCGGACTCCTGCACCGCCATGTTGGCGCCGCGGCTGCCGTGCATGCCCAGCATGCCCAAGTTGAAGGCGTAATCCAGGCCGCCAGTGCCCAGGCCTTTTAAGGTTTCCACACAAGGCATGCCGGTGGCCAGCAGGTACTCACGCATCTCCTCCACCGCGCCGCTCATGCCAACCCCGCCGCCGATGTAGGCGATGGGCTTTTGGGCAGTGCGCAGCAGGGTTTCGGCTCGGTTCAGGGCAGCAAAGTCAACCTGGGTGGCCTTGGTAGCGGCCTTGGTTTTGGCCTGGCGGCTGATGGCGGCTTGCTGCACGTCTTTGGGGATGTCTACCAGTACCGGGCCGGGCTTGCCACTTTGGGCCAGGGCGAACGCCTCTTCGATGATACGGGGCAAGTCTTCAGGGTCTTCCACCAGATAGCTGTGTTTGGTGCAGGCCAGGGACAGGCCCAGCACGTCGATTTCCTGGAAGGCATCGGTGCCCATGGCGGCGCGGGCCACCTGGCCGGTGATAGCCACCAGGGGGATAGAGTCCATCATGGCGTCGGCCAGACCGGTGATGAGGTTGGTGGCGCCAGGGCCGGAGGTGGCCATCACCACACCCACGCTATTGGTAGCACGGGCGTAACCGATGGCGGCGATGGCAGCACCCTGTTCATGGCGGCACAACACGTGGTTCAGCTCAGCTTCGTACAAAGCGTCGTAGATGGGCATGATGGCGCCGCCGGGATACCCAAACAGGGTATGGACGCCGTGTTCCTGCAGGCATTCAACCAGGGCTTGCGCCCCTGTGATGCTTTCAACTATCGGTCTGGCTTGGTTCATGACTGTGTTTTCCTTGGCCCTTATACGAAAAAACCCCCGGGCTTCTCAGCGCGGGGGTTTTTAGAATCTTGCTTTCGTTAGCGTTTACACAAAAGCACCCCGCGCGGTTGGCGAATAATCACCACCACGAGCACGAGTACGAGGAGAATGGCTTTTTGTGTAAAGGTGTTCACAGTTAGGCTCTGCTTGAACGTTGCTAAAGTGCTAATAGAACTAGCATGGGCAGACAAATTGGCACAAGGCTTTTTTTGAAGTTTTTTTAACTCTTTAAAATCAACACCTTGAAAGATGGCCGTCCAGCCATCTTCTTTGGAGTTAACGTCAGAGTAAGGCACCTTTCAGGGTGTTGCGATCCTTTTCAGACAACTGGCCGGACTTCAGCAGCAGCTTGAAGGGGGCGGTTTTGAGCAGATAACCGCCATGGACTTTAACAAGATGTTGCCTTGGCACCATCAGCGACAGGGTGTCAAATTGCAGAATAAGGGTGTCACCGGCCACCTTTACTCCGCGAAGCTCACCCAGTTGCCGGCCCCCTCTTACCGCCAGTAACCACTCAAAAAGCACCGCCAGGAACACAAATCCCAGCAAGATGGCGGTAGGCCAATGCCAGCCGGTGTCCATTTCCCGGTTAAGGCCGGCCAGTACCAGCAGGTAAAGCATCCATCTGAGCCATCTCATCGGCATTGCTCCAGCAGCCACTGAATGGGGTGTAGCGGCTTGGCGCCATCGAGCCTTGCCACCTGGCAGCGGCAGGAGTAGCCGGTGGCCAGCACCGTATCGGCTTTGGCCACGGCGCTGCGCCAAGACAGCTCATAGATCCCCTTGGAGTTGCTTAGGTTGGCCGCTTCATGGCCGTAGGTGCCGGCCATGCCGCAGCAACCAACGTTGGCCACCGCCAGCTGGTGCCCGGCCTTGGCAAAAATGCGTTGCCAGCTTTGCTCGCTGGTAGGGAGCGCCGTTTTCTCGGTGCAGTGGGCAAAAAGGGTGGCATTGCCCTGCCCTTGAATCGCCGAAAAGGCGCTATCTGGCAGCGCGCTTAACCACTCCTGGGCCAACAGCACCTGGAAGTTACCGCGCTTATCACCCAAGGCCTTTTGGTATTCGTCCCGGTAGCAAAGCACCAAGGAGGGGTCGACCCCCACCAGCGGCGCACCCAGCGCGTCAAGTTCATTGAAAAACGCGGCGGCGTTGGCGGCGGTTTTGGCAAAGCGGGCCATAAAGCCTTTAACATGCTCGGGCTTGCCATTGGGCTTAAAGGGCACCAGCTTGGGCACAAAACCGAGTTTCTCGATAAAGCGCACCAGGTCCGCTACCACCTTGGCGTCATAGAAGCTGGTGAAAGGGTCTTGCACCACCAGCACCAGGCGCTCGCGCTCGGGGTGCGCTTTTAGGTCTGTAAGGTTCCAGTTCAGGGCGTCGTGGCCGTCGAGCTGGCTGGCCAGGGTGGGCACCGACAACAGTGGCGTATCCACCATGCCGGTGGTTTTCTTTAATAGCCCCTGCACCCAGCTTTGGCCCAGCAGGCCATTAACCAGTTTGGGAAAACGCGCCATCAGCGGCGTGCTCTGCTCCACATTGGCCACTAGGTGGTCCTTTAGCGGCCGCAGGTAGCGCTGGTGGTAGAGGTCTAAAAAGCGGGAGCGAAAGCTCGGCACATCCACCTTGATGGGGCATTGGCTGGAGCAGGCCTTGCAGGCAAGGCACCCGTCCATCGCTTCTTTGACTTCTTGGGTGAAATCGTACTCGCCGCTGAAGGTGTTACGCAGGCGGTTGAAAAACGGCAGCTTTTTACCGCTTTTTTGTTCGAGATCCGGGTCTACGCCTTTCTCGGCCAAAAGCCGCAGCCATTCGCGCATCAGCCCAGCGCGCCCCTTAGGAGAATGGCGCCGGTCACCGCTGATGCGATAGCTGGGGCACATGGGGGTGGTGGCGTCATAGTTAAAGCAAAGGCCGTTGCCGTTACAGGTCATGGCGCCGCCAAAGCTGTCGCGCACCGAAATCGGAATTTGCCGGTCCTGGGCGCCGCGCTTGGGCCCGTCCACCGACACCAACTGATGGCCCTCTTCCAGCGGAATACAGACTTTACCGGGGTTCATGCGGTTGTGGGGGTCAAACTGGCTTTTCACCCAGCGAAGGTCGTCCCACAGCTCACCAAAGAAGGTGGGGCCGTATTCTGAGCGAAAGCCCTTGCCGTGCTCGCCCCACATCAGGCCGCCGTATTTAGCCACCAAAGCCACTACCTCGTCGGAAATGTCGCGCATCAGCTTTTCTTGCGCCGGATCGATAAGATCCAGCGCCGGGCGCACATGCAGCACCCCGGCATCCACATGGCCAAACATGCCGTAGTAAAGGCCCTTGCTGTCCAGCAGCGCCCGAAACTCGAGGATAAAATCCGCCAGGTTCTGGGGCGGTACCGCGGTGTCTTCGGCAAAGGGCTGGGGCTTGGCGCGGCCCGGGGTGTTACCCAGCAGCCCCACCGACTTTTTACGCATGGCGTAGATGCGGTTTATCTCGCCCAAGTCCTGGGTGAGCTGGTAGCCGATAATGCCGCTGTCGGTGCCGACGGCGGCGTCCAGCTTGGCGCAGATGGCAGCGACTTTGGCCTCTTGGGAGGCCTGGTCGGTGTCGTTGAACTCAACGATGTTGATGCCTTGCATGTCAGCGCCGGGCACGTCGCTGATAAGATCTTTGACCTGATGCCAGATGATGTCCTCGCGGGCTAGGTTCAGCACCTTTGAGTCCATGGTCTCCACCGAGGTGGCCTTGGCTTCAATCATCAGCGGCGCGCTTCGAAGGGCCTTTTCAAAGCTGTCGTACTTGACGTTGATAAGGGTCTTGTAAGGCGCGATGGCGTTAACGTGCAGCTTGGCTTCGGTCACGAACACCAAGGAGCCTTCGGCGCCACAGATAAGGCGGCCGAGGTCGAAATGGGCCATCTGTTCGTCAAAGACATGTTCAAGGTCGTAACCGGTCAAAAAGCGGTTAAGGCGCGGGAAGGTGCTAAGGATAAGCGCGCGTTTAGCTGCCATGCGCTCGGCGATGGCGCGGCTAAGCTGCCCTTGCTTGCCTTGCAGCTCGCTAAGCTCCGCCACCGGCACCTGGCCGGTGCTGAGCTCATCGCCGTCTATGGTTACCGCTTTGATGGCCAGCACATGGTCAGAGGTTTTGCCGTACACCAAGGAGCCTTGGCCCGAGGCATCGGTGCTTATCATGCCGCCGATGGTGGCGCGGTTGGAGGTGGATAAATCCGGCGCGAAGAAAAAGCCGTGAGGGCGCAAAAAGGCGTTGAGCTCGTCTTTGATGACCCCGGCTTGCACCTTGACCCAGCCCTCTTCGGCGTTGAAGTCGATAATGCCGCGCATATGCCGGGACAAATCCACCACCAGGCCGGTATTGAGGCTCTGGCCGTTGGTGCCGGTGCCGCCGCCCCTGGCGGCAAACACCACCTCGGGGTGCTGGCGGGCGATACGGGCCAAAAGCACCACGTCGCTGTGGTCTTTGGGCAGCAGCACCGCCTGGGGCAGCAACTGATACACCGAGTTGTCGGTTGCCACCGCCAGGCGCTCACTGTAGCGCTTCTCGATTTCCCCTTTAAAACCAGCATTGGCCAGGGCTTCAAGGTAGGCCTGATAAGGCGCTGACAAGGACGGGACGGCGTCGATTCTCGGGATCATAGTGCTGCTGTCATAGGTAGTTTTGGGCCAGTATATCAAAGAAAACCCCGGCCAAGCCGGGGTCTTTTTTATCCTTCCACCAAGATGTTATCGGTGCTTTTCAAGGCGTTGTGGCAGATAGAACCCTCGGTTTTTGCCACCAGAGTCGACACCGCCGTGTCCCCCACCACGTTGGTGGCGGTGACAAAAGCATCGCAGATCCGGTCGGTGGCCAGGATGATGGCCATGGCTTCCATGGGTAGCCCCAGTTGGTGCAGCAATACCCCGGTCATCACCGCCGCGCCTCCCGGCACCCCGCCGGTCGCGATGGCCAGCATAAAGGTGGTGGTCGCCAGGGCCACCATCTGGCTGGCATCCAAACCGGCGCCATAGGCATTGGCCACAAAGATGGTGGCCACCGTCATATAGATGGCAGAGCCTGACATGTTCATGGTGGCGCCAAGGGGCACACCGAAACCGGCCACCGTCTTATCTACCCCCAGTTTTTCAGTCAGGGTCTTGAAGGTCACCGGGATGGTGGCATTAGAGCTGGCAGTAGAGAGCGAGAAGAAAATCTGCTCGCGCAACTTAGCCAGATACAGCCAGGGGCTGATGCCGGTAAACAGGCTCACCACCATGGGGTAGAACACCAGCATCCACAGCAGCATGATGGCGATATTGCTGCCCACGTAAGAGCCAACAGCTGCGATAGAGCGGGTATCGAGGGTGGCGGCAAGGCCGGTGGTTAAAAACAACACCCCCAATGGCGCCAGGGACATCACCATCACCACCAGTTTCATCATCACGTTATTGGCGATGGCAAAACCCCGGGCCGCTGCGCGCGACTCCTCCCCGCCCAGGCCCTTGATGGCAATGCCGGTGATGATGGCCATAAACAGGATTTGCAGCATGTTGCCGTCTACAAAGGCCTTGAAGGGGTTGGACGGCACCACCGAGGCCACCAGTTGCAACAGCGACGGCGGCTCGGTGAGGCTGGGAGTAAAAGGCTGCCCATTAAGGGTAAGGCCTGCGCCCTCCCCCGGCGCCAACCACAGGGCCAGGGTCAGCGCCACAGCGATGGCCAGCACGGTATTTACCAGATACAACAAAAAGGTCTTGGTGCCCAAGCGGCCGAACTGGCCGAGGTTTTCCAGCGAACAGACGCCGTTGACGATAGAGATAAACACCAGCGGCACCACCATCAACTTGATAAGGGACACAAACAGGCCGCCGGCCGTCCCGAACAGGTCGTGGATAAGGGTCTGGTGGATAAAATCGACATCCGCGAAGAACACGCGACTGAGGGTTCCGAGTATCAGCCCCGCTGCAAGGGCGATAAAGATCCGGGTGGTCAGGGAGGACTGCATAAGCTCACCTTGTTTTTTGGTTATGTTTTTTAGTCGCCCGGGACTATACCCAAAGCGCGCAAAACAAGCCCGTGATCGGCTTCACGTCTTATTGCGTCCTTGCTGCCAGTTGGCGACAATCAACGCATTTGACACACTGCTCTCTTTGCCACCGGAACCGGCCATGTCCCACCCCGAGTTGATCTTGTTATTTTTGTTGGCCGCCGTTATCGGTGTGCCGCTGTTTCGGCGCCTTAAATTAAGCCCGGTGCTCGCCTATCTGGCGGTGGGGCTGATCCTCGGGCCCTCGGCCTTTAACCTGGTGGGCGATACCGACACCCTCCTTAAATTCTCCGAGCTTGGCATCATCATGATGCTGTTCGTGCTGGGTCTTGAGCTCTCTCCCAGCCGGGTGGTGCAGCTTAAAAGCGCCATTTTCGTGCTGGGCACCGGCCAATTGGTATTAACCACCCTGGTGTTTACCGGAGTAGGTATGGCCTTTCATTTAAGCTGGCAAACCGCACTGGTGATTGGCTCGGCGCTGTCGCTTTCTTCTACCGCTTTTGCGGTGCAGCTCCTTAAAGAACATGGCCTTATTACCTCGAAACTTGGCCAGGACAGCTTTGCCATTTTGCTGTTCCAAGACATGGCCGTGGTGCCGCTACTGCTGCTGTTGGCGGCCCTCTCCCCTGGCGGCGGCGAGACCCACGTCGCGCCTTGGTATCTCATCATCGGCGCTCTGGCCGGGGTGGCGCTTTTTGCCCGCTTTGGTCTGGCTCGCTTGATGGAAGCGGTAGTGGCCTCCAAGGTCAGGGAAGTGCTAACTGCCATGACCCTGCTGCTGGTCCTTGGCAGCGCCTGGTTGATGGAAGAGCTGGGGCTTTCGGCCGGTATGGGCGCTTTTTTGGCCGGTACCTTGCTGGCCAACTCGTCTTATCGCCACCAACTTCACGCCGATATCGAGCCCTTTAAAGGTTTGCTGCTGGGGCTGTTTTTTATGGCCATCGGCATGACCTTAAAGCTCGAGCTTCTCTGGACAGCGCCCAGAGATGTGCTGGTAGCCCTGCTTATCTTCCTGCTGGTTAAAGTGCTGGTGCTCTGGCCGCTCGCCCGGCTTTGGGGCCATAACTGGCTCAAGGCCCTGCAACTGGCGGTACTGCTCAGTGAAGGCGGCGAGTTTGCCTTTGTTATGGCAAGCCAGGCCGGCCTGACCGGTTTGATGACCGAGCGCCAACACGAGCTGCTGGTGATGGTGGTGGGGCTTTCCATGGTGCTCACCCCCTGGTTTTTCGGGTTCGTTAAAAAGCTCTGCAATCAAGGCAAGCAAGCTGAAGATGCCCCCAAACCGGCGCCCTCGGATAAGCCCCGGGTGATTGTGGCGGGCTTTGGCCGCTTCGGGCAGATAGTAGGCCGGGTGCTGGCTGCCTATCGCATTCCCTTTATCGCGCTGGATAAAAACGCCACCCACGTTTCCTTGGTACGTAAATTTGGTGCCGAGGTGTTCCTGGGAGACGCCACCGAATACGATCTGCTGGACCAAGCCCGCGCCCACGAGGCCGATATTCTGGTGGTGGCGGTAGACGACAAGCGCGACTCCATGGCCATTGTCGCTCTGTGTAAAGCGCGCTTTCCCAACCTGAAATTGCTGGTACGGGCCATAGACCGCCTGCACGCCATTGAGCTTAAGCAGCAAGGCATCAACAAGGTGTTCCGGGAGACCTTCAGTACCGGCTTGCAAGCCACTCACGCCACCTTGATGGAGCTGGGGGTGCCTGAGTCGGAAGTGCTGGATATCATCAAGAAGTTTCGCGAGCACGACGAGGCGCTGCTGGAATCGGCGGTGGAGCACCTGGACGACGAGCAAGCCCGTATCCGTTTGATAAGGGCCAGCCGCAACCAGTTGGCAAAACTCCTTCGAGAAGACGCAGAGTTGTAAAAAAAGGCCCGGCAGATGCCGGGCTTTTTTATGCCAAGGCCATTTGCCTGGCAGGCTTGATGGCGCCGAGCTTGTTTTTGTGGCGCACGATATCGGCCAGTACCGAGAGCGCAATTTCAGCCGGGGTTTTACTGCCAATATCCATGCCGATGGGGGCATGGATACGGGCCATTTGCGCCGGGGTCATCTCCCCCAGCTCTTTGAGCCTTGCCATACGGCTTTGGCTGTTGCGCTCCGAGCCCATGGCGCCGATGTAAAAGGCGTCGGTGTTCACCGCTTCCAGTAGCGTCATGTCGTCCACCCTCGGGTCATGGGTCAACGACACCACCGCCGTGCCCGAGTGGCAACCGTGCTTTTCAAGGTAGCGGGCCGGGAATTCCCGCACCAGCACCACCCCTTTGCTGAGCGACGGCTCAAAATTGGCCAGCACCTCTTCACGGCTTTCGCACACCAGGGTTTCAAAGCCTAAGGCCACCGCAAAGTCAGCGCAAAAAAGCGCCACTGCCGAGAGCCCGGCTATCACCAGGCGCGGCGCCGCTGATACCGTCAGGCTCACGGCATTATCGTCATATTCGGCGATGGTGTTACTGGCGTACTCGCGGGGAGTCAGGGTTTGGCAGGGCCCTGGCAGCACAATGTGTTTATAAAGCGAGGTGGCGCCGCCAACGGCGCTTCGCATCTGCTGCAAATAGTGTTGGCTGGCCGCACCAGGGGCCAGGCGCTCCACCAGAATATCCAGCACCCCGCCACAAGGCAGCGCCCGGTTGGGGGTGAGCCCCCCTTGGCCGTAGCGCACCACTTGGCTTGGCTGGGTAAAATCACCCGCCTCGATGCGGGCCATAAAGTCTTCTTCCACGCAGCCCCCGGATAGGGAGCCACAATAAAAGCCCCCTTGCTTGAGGGCCATCAGGGTGCCGGGGGGCCGGGGGGAAGAGCCAAAAGTGCTGAGTACGGTGCAAAGCCACACCACATCTTGCGCCGCCCATTGGCCAGCTCTGTCTAACACCTGGATATCAAGGCTTTGCATATCCGCCTCCGCCGTTTGCCTTAAAAAGAATACTGCGGCGGGCATTGCCCGCGCCACCTTACTATACAGGCAGAGCAAGCCCTTGATATGTCCCCACTATTCAACAGTGTTATGAATAAAAGGCATCAATGGTGAGGCCTAAGTTGCACCGAGGCGGGTTACCATGGCCGCAAATAAAAGAGGAAGCCCATGGCCGATATTCGCATTATCCTTGCTGCCGCTGGCCTTGGCCGCCGTTACCAGGCTGCCGGAGGCGCTGGCAATAAACTTGAGCAAAGCATCGATGGCGAGCCACTTTTTGTAAAGGCGCTGGATAACGCCCTGGCCTCGGGCCTGCCGGTACAGGTGGTAACCCGCCCCGAGTACGCAAATCTTCAAGCTTTTTGCCAAGCACGCCAGGTACCGATCACCCAGGTTGATTCAACAGGGCTTGGCCAAAGCATTGCCGCCGGAGTGGCGGCCAGCCATGACGCTGAAGGCTGGCTTATCTTGCTGGCCGACATGCCAGCCGTGCCGAGTGCCATTGTCCGCCAAGTGGCCGATGCCCTTAGCCACCATGACGCCGCCCGGCCGCTTGTGAAGGGCAAACCCGGGCACCCAGTAGGCTTTGGCGCCAAGGCGCGGGAGGGGCTACTGGCCCTTGCAGGCGACGACGGCGCCAAAGCCTTGCTGGCCACCTTTAAGCCGCACTTTATCGAGTGTAACGACAGCGGCGTGACCACCGATATCGATCTGCCCCTTCGTTAACAGCCATCTTCTTAGGAAGTGGTTTAACGCCGATAAAAAAAGCCCCGGTAAACCGGGGCTTTTTTCGGGTTAGGCTCAGGCCTTGGCGCATTGCTCGGCCAGGTACAGCCAAGTGTCCACCACGGTGTCGGGGTTCAGGGACACCGAATCGATGCCCTGCTCCACCAGCCAGGCGGCAAAGTCTTCGTGGTCGCTTGGGCCCTGGCCACAAATGCCCACGTATTTGCCGCGGGCCTTGGCGGCCTTGATGGCCATGGCCAGCAGCGCTTTCACCGCTTCATTACGCTCGTCAAAGAGGTGAGCGATGATGCCAGAATCGCGGTCCAGGCCCAGGGTCAGCTGGGTCAGGTCGTTGGAGCCGATGGAGAAACCGTCGAAGTGGTCAAGGAACTGGTCGGCCAGCAGCGCGTTGGACGGCAGCTCGCACATCATGATCACTTTCAGGTCGTTCTCGCCGCGCTTGAGGCCTTGCTCGCCCAGCAGCTCGATAACCTTCTCGGCTTCGCCCAAGGTACGCACGAAGGGGATCATCACTTCGACGTTGGTAAAGCCCATGTCGTTACGTACCCGTTTGATGGCTTCACATTCCATGGCAAAGCAATCGCGGAACTCGGGGCTGATGTAACGGCTGGCACCACGGAAACCGATCATCGGGTTCTCTTCGTGGGGCTCATAAGCCTCACCGCCCACCAGGTTGGCGTATTCGTTGGATTTAAAGTCGGACATCCGCACGATAACGCGCTCAGGGCTAAAGGCGGCGGCCAAGGTGGCGATACCTTCTACCAGCTTGGTGATGTAGAACTCGCGGGGGCTGGCGTAGCCGGCCATCATCTCTTCGATTTCGGCTTTCAGGGCGGCGGGCTGCTGGTCAAGGTTCAAAAGCGCCTTGGGGTGCACGCCAATCATGCGGTTGATGATGAATTCTACCCGGGCCAGGCCGATACCAGAGTGCGGCAGGCGGCAGAAATCAAAGGCGCGGTCGGGATTACCGACGTTCATCATCACCTTGATGGGCAGAGGCGGCATTTTGCCCACTTCAGAGGTTTCCACCGCGAAGTCCAATTTGCCCTGGTAGATAAAGCCGGTGTCGCCTTCGGCGCAGGAAACCGTCACTTCCTGGCCGTCTTTGATAAGGTCGGTGGCATCGCCACAGCCCACCACTGCCGGGATCCCCAGCTCACGGGCGATGATCGCCGCGTGACAGGTACGGCCGCCACGGTTGGTAACAATGGCGCTGGCGCGCTTCATGATGGGTTCCCAGTCCGGGTCGGTCATGTCGGTGACCAGCACGTCGCCGGGTTTAACCAAGTCCATGTCCTTGATGGAGGCCAGGACCCGGGCGGTACCGGCACCGATTTTGTGGCCGATGGCGCGGCCTTCGGCGATAACCTCGGACTTACCTTTAAGGGAGAACCGCTCCAGCACCTGGCCAGACTCATTAGAGCGCACGGTTTCAGGGCGGGCTTGCACGATATAGAGGTTGCCATCCAGGCCGTCTTTGGCCCATTCGATGTCCATGGCGCGGCCGTAGTGCTTCTCGATGATCATCGCCTGTTTGGCCAAGTCTTCGACTTCGGCGTCGGTGATGGAGAAGCGCAGGCGATCGCTGGCGTCGATTTTCTCAATCTTGACCTGCTTGCCGTGGGCTTCATCGCCAGAGTAGACCATGCGCTCGGCTTTAGAGCCCAGGGTACGGCGCAAAATGGCCGGGCGGCCAGCGGCCAGGGTCGGCTTGTGCACGTAGAATTCGTCAGGGTTGACGGCGCCTTGCACCACCATTTCACCCAGGCCATAGGCGGAAGTGACAAACACCACTTTGTCAAAACCCGACTCGGTGTCGATGGTGAACATGACGCCGGAGGCGGCGATGTCAGAGCGCACCATGCGCTGGATACCGGCAGACAGGGCCACGCCTTTGTGGTCGTAACCTTGGTGCACGCGGTAGGAAATGGCGCGGTCGTTAAAAAGGGAGGCAAATACGTGCTTGATGGCTTCCATGACTGCATCGATGCCGCGCACGTTCAGGAAGGTCTCCTGCTGGCCGGCAAAAGAGGCGTCAGGCATGTCTTCGGCAGTCGCGGAAGAACGCACCGCAAAGGAAACGGCGTCGCCATGCTCACCGGTGAGCTTTTGGTAGGCGTCGCGGATGGCGCTGTCGAGCGCCGGCTGGAAGGGAGTCTCAATTACCCATTGGCGAATTTGGCTACCGGCCTTGGCCAGGGCATTGACGTCATCAACATCCAGACTGTCGAGGAGGTCATAAATCTTGGCGTTAACACCACTTTGCTCGAGGAATTCGTTAAAGGCGTGGGCAGTGGTGGCAAAGCCGCCTGGTACCTGTACACCCAGACCGGAAAGGTGGCTGATCATCTCGCCCAAAGAGGCGTTTTTGCCACCAACGCGGTTGACATCGTTCATGCCAAGGTCTTGATACCAGAGAACATAATCTTGCACTGTTGGGACTCCCTAAGTTTTTCCAGCAGAAGGGTTTGTGCATAAGCGCGCGGCCATCATACACTGCCGGTCATCGAACGGTAAAACGTTTGTCTTTCATGTTGTTAACAGTCTACAAAAAGGCGTCTGGATGGATAGACACGTATATTTTGTCTCTGATGGAACAGCCATAACCACCGAAGTTTTCGGTCATGCCCTGCTCTCACAATTCCCTGTTAAATTTAAACAATTCACCGAGCCTTTCGTGGATAACGAACGCCAGGTCGGGCGGGTTTTAGAGAAGATAAACCGTAGTTTTATTACAACAGGGCAACGGCCGCTGGTGTTCCACACCATTGTGGATGCCAAGCTTCGCACCCTGATTGAAGAAGGCGACGGCATCTTTTACGACATCCTCTCCACCTTTGTGAACCCGCTGGAAGTGCAGCTGGGGGTTAAGGCTGAGCCCAAGATTGGCCGCTCCCACGGCATGATGGATGACGCCTACCATCAGCGTATTGAAGCGGTGAACTACGCCATGGCTAACGACGATGGCGCCGTCACCAAATATTACAGTGACGCCGACATCATCCTGATTGGGGTATCGCGCTGCGGCAAAACCCCCACCAGCCTGTATCTGGCGCTGCAATACGGCATCAAGGCGGCCAACTATCCGTTCACCGAAGAAGACATGGATAACCTCAAGCTGCCCTCGCCGCTAAAAGATCACAAACACAAGCTCTATGGCTTGGTGATTGACCCCGAACGCTTGGCGCAAATTCGCCACGAACGGGCCCCCGGCAGCCGCTATGCGTCCATGCGCCAGTGCCGGCTTGAAACCAAGGAAGTGGAGCTGATGTTTAAAAAGGAACGGATCCCCTTTTTAAATACCACCCGCCATTCGGTGGAGGAGATCTCGGCCCATATCCTTCAAGACACCGGCCTTGAGCGCCACAAGTATTAAAAAAGCCCGCAAATGCGGGCTTTTTTATGGGGCAAGGAGCGCCTTGGCGTCTAACTGCGGGCAAACTCCCTGGTGCTCGGCCTCTTCTACCAGCGCACAAAGGTGGCAGTTTATCGGCACCAATAATCCCAGGGCTTCTGCTTCTCGCACCACCCAGCCATTTAAAAAGGCAATTTCGGTGGGCCGCCCAGCGGCCAAATCGTCATAAAGGGACGAGCGGGCCTCGGCCTCCATGGCCAGCAGCCCCTTGGCCAGGCGCGTAAAGGCTTTGTCTGGCAGGCGTAATACATAAGGCAGCAAAGCCGCCGGCACTCCCAGCAATTTGGCCGGTTTAATGCCTTTGGCTTTAAAGACCTTGAGCGCCTCTTGCTGAGCGCCAGCCAATACCTGGCGAAACGGCTGCTGGCTGAGCTCTTGAGCCAAGGGCAAGCCGCACAGGCCATTGATGGCGTTGTTGAGGTTAAGCAGCAACTTGCCGGCCTGCACCGCCGCAATATCATTGGTGACCTCGGCGTCCCAGGCGCTGGCAAAGACCCCCAGCTCCCGTGGCACCACCACCTGGCCGCCGGTGGCTTGGTAAAGCTCGCCCGGGGCCAGCCATTGCAGGTTAAAGGGCACCATCAGGGCATGGGCGCTGCATCCACTGAGCTCGGCCGCGGTATCGGCGGCCCCCAGGCCGTTTTGGGCAACGATAAGGGTGGGTTTATGGGCAAGCACCTCGGGGATGCTGTCCAGTAGCGCCTGGGTGTCGGGCCTTTTACAGGCGAGGATCACCCAGTCAAAGGCCTCAGCGCTATGGCTAACCACAGTGAGCTTTTCAAGGGCGAAGGGCTCGCCCAAGCCGCTGACTTTAAGCCCGTTTTGTAAACGCTCGAAAGTGGCCTCGCGGCCGAGGTAACACACCTCAACCCCTTTGGCCTGTAACCTGGCTCCCAGCCAGGTGCCGATGCACCCGGCCCCGGCCACCAATACACGGCTTTGCTCTGTGCGCACCGTCTGTCCTCTTTTAGCCAAGGCCCAAGACTAACAACCACCGGGCCTGCTGCAAATAGTGTTAACGCCTGCTTGGCGATTTTGGCAACAGCGGTCTTTACTTAAGCAAAAACCCCAAGAAGAAATCGCCATGTATCGCAGCTTGCTTTGCCTCGCCCTGGCCAGTTTCAGCGCCGTTGCCCTCGACGCGCCCACGCTGATGGCGCCGCCAGAAAAAGACGCTTGGCTTGATGAGAGCCTGGCCACCCGCTGGATGCAACAAGACCCTGCCCTCACTCACGGCGTGCCCTACGCCCAACCTGCCCAGCAGCGTTTTGAAAACGACAGCCAGATGCTGCGCTATCGCTACCTTTGGCACCACAGTGCGGTGGAGATATCCCTTGGCGACAAACATGTTCTGCCGGGGGAGAAAGAAAACATCCTGCTGTTTAACTTTCAGCACCGCTTTTAAAGAAAAAATCCCGCGCCCAAAGGCTGCGGGATTTTTTTAACGCTCAATTGCCTCAGGTACCAAAAGCTACCGTCAGTACCACAATGGACACGAGGTTCAACCAAAGCCCCACGCGCATCATGGTGCGCTGCTGGATAAGGCCGGTACCGAACACAATGGCGTTGGGCGGGGTGGCGACCGGCAGCATAAAGGCGCAGGACGCAGCGATGGCAATCAGCACCGCCATGTTCTGCACCGGCAGGCCAAGGGCGGTGGCAATGCCACCAAAGAGCGGCACCAGCAAAGCGGCGCTGGCGGTGTTGGAGGCAAGCTCGGTGAGGAACACCACAAAGGCGGCGATGATGCCGTACAGCACCCATACCGGCGCGCCTTGGGTCAGCTCAGACAAGCCATGAGCCAGCCAGGCGCTGGCGCCGGTAGCTTTGAGCACGGCAGAGAGAGTCAGGCCACCACCAAACAGCAGCAGCACGCCCCAATCCACGTCACGCTCGATGGCCTTCCAGGAAGAGAGCTTCAGGCCGCCCACCAGGATAGTGGCGCACAGTGCCACCAAGCCGTCCATGTCTTTAACGCCGCCAAGGGCTTTGCTGATCACCGAGGAGAAGATCCAGCTCAGCACCGTGATGGCAAACACCACCAGGGTCAGCACCCGGCCACGGGTCCAGACGAACTCTTCCTTGGTGGCGCCGACTCGTTGGTTAAGCTCGGGCTTGAGCTGCCAGTACAGCACCACCCAAGACAGCGGCAGCAACACCGCCACCATGGGCATACCCACTTTCAGCCAGTCGTTAAAATTCATGTGCAGGTAACCGGCGGCGATGGCATTGGGGGGGCTCCCCACCAGGGTGCCCATGCCGCCAAGGCTCGCCGAATAGGCAACACCCAACAGCACAAACACCTGGGTGGCGGGGGTCGGCTCTTGGTCCATCCGGCGAAAAAGCCCCATCACCAGCGGCAGCATCATGGCCGCGGTGGCGGTGTTGCTGATCCACATGGACAAAAAGGCAGCAGTGATAAACAGCAGCAATACAGACAACCAAAACCGGCCCCCGGCAAGGCGCATCACCGCCGAGGCCATGGCCCGGTCCAGGCCTTGTTCTTTCAGGGCCGACGCCAGGGCAAAGCCGCCGAGGAACAAAAAGATAATAGGGTTGGCAAAGTTACTCAGGCCGGCCCGCAGGTCCAGCACGCCCAGCACCACGGCCAGCACCGGCACCAACAGAGCGGTAATAGTGACAGGTAGCGCCTCGGTCATCCACAGCACACCGGCGAGGATAAGGATGGCAAGGCCGGCATTGACCTGGCCTTCAAAGGGCGCGTCTATCACCAGAAAACCACTGACCAGGATGGCCAGTACAACGATAAGACGAGTGATCATAACGTAGGGGGAGTTATTGTTAGGGGGCCTCATACTGACAAAATTCCCCAAAGGGGTCGAGCATGAGCGCAGCCATCCGACCTCTTGCCTGTGCTAAAAGCCGCATCCAGCCACTTAAAAACAAGCCTCCTCAACATCTTGGCGGCGGTTTTAACGCAACGTAATAACACTTTTCATTTATCGGCAGCATTGCCAGCGACAAAAGCACTGTGTTACAACACCAACACAGTTAACCGCGAGGCAGGCAGCCGTGTCCCAAGCGCCCAGCATACCGCTCTACGAACAACTGGCCAGTGAGCTGGTTGATGCCGTTCTGGACGGCCGCCTTGAAGAAGGCAGCGCCATTCCCAGCGTGCGGCAGTTGGCAGCCCAGCAACAGATAAACCCCCTTACCGTGCAGCGGGCCCTGGCCCTGCTGGCCGATAGAGGCATTATCGAGCGCCGCCGCGGCCAAGGCAGTACCGTGGCTCAAGGGGCACGCCAAAAGCTGCTGATTGAGCAGCGCCAACAGTTTTTAGAACACGACTGGCCCCGTATTCGGGCCCAGATCAAACGCCTGGGCCTGGATTTACACGCCCTTAGCTCAGAGGCAAATGGAGAAGTAGATGGAAACACTGATTAGGCTGGAAGGCCTTACCAAAGCCTTTGGCAGCAAGAAGGTACTCAGCGGCCTCGACCTTGAGATAAAAAGGGGCGAAATCGTAGGCCTGGTTGGGGTTAACGGCGCCGGTAAAAGTACCTTGCTAAACACCCTGCTGGGGCTCGACAGCGCCGAAGGCCATATCGAAGTACTGGGCCAGGCGCCCATGACCCACCGCGCCAAACTGCTGCAACGGGTGGCCTACATTGCCGATGTGGCCTGCCTGCCGCGCTGGATGCGGGTAAACCAGCTGCTCGACTACACCGCCTCGGTGCACCCCCGTTTTGACCGGGCCCGCTGCCAGGGCATTTTGGACGGCACCCAGATCCCCCCTCGCGCCCGGGTAAGAGAGCTGTCCAAGGGGATGGTTACCCAGTTGCATCTGGCACTGGTGATGGCTATCGACGCCGATATCCTGGTGCTGGACGAGCCCACCCTGGGCCTGGATCTGGTATATCGCCAAGGCTTTTACCAGCGACTGCTGGAAGACTTTTTTGACCACCAGCGCACCATTATCGTCACCACCCACCAAGTAGAAGAAATCGAACACATCCTGACCCGGGTGCTGTTTCTGCACGGCGGCCGCTTTGTGCTGGATAGCAGCATTGACGATATCGCCAGCCGCTATTGCCAGTTGCAGGTGGCAAGCGACCAGCTTGACGCCGCTCGCGCCCTGGGGCCGCTGGCCGAAAAAGCCACCATGGGCGGCCACGTGCTGACCTTTGAAGGTGAACAAGCGCAACTGGCGGGCCTGGGTAAAGTCACCACCCCGTCCCTTGCCGATATCTTCGTTGCCAAAGCCGGGAGGGCTGCCTGATGAACGCCTTTATCGCCCTGGTGCGCAAAGAATATTGGGAAAACAACAAATCCCTGCTGTGGTTGCCGCTGGTACTGACCGTGCTCACCTGGCTCGGTTGCCTGCTCATTGCCAGTAAAGGGGTGATCACCATCGAAGGTGATATTCCCAAGGTGAATGTGCTGCCGTTCCTGGCCCTGCCCTTTTTCCTAAGCGCCGGCCTCGCGGCCATCACCTACTGCGGTAATAGCCTCAACGAGGAGCGCCGTGACCGCTCCATCCTCTTTTGGCGCTCCCTGCCGGTGAGTGACATGCAAACGGTAATGGCCAAAGCCTGCACCGTGCTGGTGTTGCTGCCTGCCATCAGCTTTTTGGCGGCGGTGATTGCCCAGCTGCCGCTGGCACTGCTGATGACCCACCTTGGGGTGCAAAGCTTTGGTGAAGTGCTGGCCGCCCTTGGCAAACAAGCCGGGCATTTTTTGTGGCTATCGGTGCTGATGGCGCCCTTTTACGGCGCCATGATGCTGCTGTCGGCCTGCACCCAAAGGCCGCTGCTGTGGATGCTGCTGGGGCCCTTGCTGCTTTTTATCGGCGAGAGCGTGCTGCTGGATGGCCACCCGGTCAGCCAGCTGCTATTTGGCCACTTGGCCCGCGAGATAATGCTGGTACTGGGTAGCCTGATTGCCCAGCCCATTTTGGTTAACGGCGCCGAACTGGTTACCACAGGGGCTGTGCTCTCCACCGCCTGGACCATGGTAACCGGCGTAGCGCTGGCCCTTATTTTCTGGGCGCTTTGCGCCGAGATACGGCGCCGGCGGCTAATAAAAGACTAAGCCCTTAAATTGGATGTAAAAAAGGAGGCTAATGCCTCCTTTTTCATACTCTGCGCCCTGCCCTATTAACGCCGATAAAAGGCCGCCGCCTCCTGCATCAGGGCTTTAAAGGCGTCGCCATCAAGGGCCTCACCTTCAGTTATATCGATGGCGCGGCGCGCCTTACCGTCAAAGCCTGCGTTAAAGAGCCCGGCAGGGTCGGCAAGAGCCGCGCCATGGGCAAAGGTGAGTTTAACCTTCGCCTTATAGCACTCACCGGTGCAAAGGAGCCCGCCAAGGTACCACACCGGCACGCCACCGGGATTAGTGGGTTTAACCCACTTCACCTCCTCCACGACCTTCGGCAGCGCCGCCTTTATCAGTGCCCGCACCTCGGCCAGCACCTGGCCACGCCAATCAGATTTGGCGGCGAGCAACTTATCGATACGGGTGGCATTATCCACAGCGCGCTCCTTGGCTAACGGTTTTGTCTAAAAAAGATGCTCGGCGTCCGGCACCTTGACCCAAGCATGCATCCGCTCTTCATACACCGAGACCTCAGGCGCCGGAAATTGTGGGTCAGCAAAAGCGCCCACCGGTATCGCCACGGTGTCATCCAAGCCTTCGTTAAGGTAATAGAGGGTAGCACCACACTTGGGGCAAAAATGAAACGTGGCCTTGCTGCCCTCATCCCCTACCCGCTCAAAGGCCGTGGACGCCCCCGACACCCGCACCTGGGCCAAGGGAAAACGGGCCTGGTAACCAAAAGCGCTGCCGGTGCGCCGCTGGCAGGCAAGGCAATGGCAAACCGACACACGGGTAGGCTCGCCCTCCACCTCAGCTTTTAACTGCCCACAGCTACAAGAGGCCAAACGGCTTGTCATATCACGCTCCCAAGGGCCGTTACGGCTTTGCCCGCTCAGAAAATTGGCCTGATTTATCCAATGATGTTCACCCGATAAAGCGGGTGAGGTCTAGAAAAAATAAAACCGTTTGTTAGACATTTTATAGTGAAAAACAATCAAAGCCTGAAAAGGTATTCAACAATAGAAATAAAAATAACACACAAAAGTATTGTATTTCTCAAAAAGAATAAAAACACTGCCAATTTTAAGTGTTCAGCCTTTACGTGAGCCTTTAATGATTCAATGGAATTAAACCTCCAAAATGGAGATGCCAGTTTATTTTCATCTTTAACATTAGCTCTTCGAGCCCAAACGAAAATACTATAAATAACTGAAATTTCCATGAATAAAACCATGAGAATTTCAATTGTCAACTTCATAGAGTCACCTTTTAACACCAAGACCCGCAGTAGCTTATTGGAAGTTATGCATCTTTTTAAAGCAACTCAGAAGATGGGTGTCTCCTGTTATTAATTAGGGTCAAGACTATGCCCCCTGATAAATATCATGAACTAGCGTTGCACCCAACGATGCGATACGTTCCAACAAGCGAGGTGATAACTCAAATGCGTAATTTCTACGGCTCTGAGAGCTTATCCATATTCGTACCATACCGCCTTGACTAATCTCCTTAAGAAAGCCGCAATACGGTTCTAAATAGCCAATTAACTCTTCAAGTGCATCTTCTATTTGGGCGTTTGTGGATTCCTGCCAACCATATGAGAAAGGATTAGTGGTCCAATACCCAGTAGGGTAAACCCCAACAAGTTCTGTACCCTTGGAGGTTTTTCGAGGCTCCCCCTTCCGCCAGACTATGTCTGGCTCCAATCCTAGTGTACTAGTGACAAGCTCTGGGTCTAAATCAGGATGGCTAATTCTAAGATCGAGAATGTATGAGTATAATTGCATTATAGTTAAACCCTAGATAGCCCCAAATCGAAGGTAATTTGGAATCGAAGACGGGCATCCTTTATTGTTGATGATTAAAAATGGCGATGAATGAAAAAAAGAGACTTGATTAATTAACAGAACGCCACAGTCACTTGTTATGTTCAAAATCTCAAGACTATCTGTTAGCAACTCAGAAGATGGGTGTCTTTCTTTTCATATCTTATTTTCCAATGCGCGCCGCCTTCTCAAAGATTGCGCCAAGCGATAGGGATCCATTCATCTCGGCCAAGCCGAAGTTGTACCGTTTGCGCAAACCACTATCGTAGAAGTTGAACTCAAGGCAGTCACCCTCCCAGTCGGCCAGTTTGGCGGGATAGATTGAGCGATAAATGTCGTAGATGTCGTCATCAGGATGCAGCTTGAGCACGTCGGCGTCTCTAATCATGAATGCATCCTTGAACACTGCGAGGAATTCTCGTATTGCTTCCTTCGAGGCGGAAGGAAACTGCTCTTTCCAGGACTTTCCTTGGCATGATCGATCGGTGAAGTCTGACGATAGATACAGAGTTCGAAAGAGTAGCTTAAGGAAGCGAACAAGAGACCGGAACTTCATCGGAGTGCCTCGCTTGGCTCATACCGCCGCAACCATGGGCAAAGGCCAGCGTCTTGTCGCGCCGTGGCCTTTGTCCCCGAGGAGCGCAGCGACGAGTTAGTGAGCTGCATTGTTAGCTGATTACTCGGCATCAAAACCGAAGCCCTCTCTTGCTTCGCAAGTTTCGTAGGACAAAATACCCTGATTCTCCCACTTATATAGAATGTCACAGACAGCGCCGTAATCACCTTCTGGTTCGACGTCTATTGCGAAGAGGGTTCCATTAGCGTTCTCAAGATACGCCTTAAACTGATTTAGCGTAGACAATCTATCTGCCCGCTCTTTAGCCGAGTCACCATCAAGAAATATGACTCGCAGTGTTTTATGACCACAAAACTCATGCACCCTTAGTATTGAAGGCTTTAATTCCTCAGATACAGCTTCCGCATACACTATGTCGTAAAAGTTAATTCCATAGGCATGAAATGGAGTATTCCGCATACGATAAAAATTATTGCCAAGGTCCTCAGCCCAAAAAGATTCACCGTCTACCTCTTCATTTCTTGGTAGATCGAGATGGATTTTGGTTAATTTCTCTTCGCTCATAGTTGATTATTCAGCTAACGCCCAGTTATAGCGCGGAAAATGCTTGGCTAAAATTAGCGACGAAGGAGCGCAAGCCAAGCTTTTTGCGTCCCATCATAAACCGCTTGTTATAAGCCCGATTGCAAAATTTTATTGCCTATGTTTTTTGCCTGTAGAACACTACCATCGCCAATTGGAGCTTTTGACGCAACAGAAATAACAAAGCTATGATGTTTACTTTTAACTAAATAAAAGTACGAGTATGCCGTAGAATTTTCTAATTCTGCTTGAGCTTCTGCATACATAGCTTCACAGTTTTCCCCGCATGATACCGCTGATAGCTGACTTCCCATTGGCTTTATTGTCTCATTCACTCGCTCAACGATTTTAGAGAACTGCTCGTTCACGCCCAGACCGAATTCGATATTAATAAAGGGATTATTACCATTACCAAAGGCAAGAATTCTATTCATTTTATTGGTTTGTACCTGCAAATCGTCGGGCAATTCGATCGTAAAAGAGTTTGTCACTACTTCCTGAGCAACTACTGACAAAGGCAAGAATAAAAACAAAATTAGAATTGTACGCATAATTTCCTTAGGGCTTATAACGCCGCCATATGGGGCATTGTTTATGGAGCGGAGCTTTGGGGTAAAGTGGCGTAGCCACCCCAAAGCGCAGCGGAGTAAACAATGTCCCTATGATGGCCTTGTTAAGCGATTGATGCCCAGATTTCATCGGCTACCTTCGCGTTTTTGGGTATTAAATTGTTTAGCTGTTCTTCCAAGAAGCTATTTGCATAAGCTAAATCATCGCACTCAAAAAAATAGTGATCGATAAGATAACCAAAATGCACTTCTGGGATTTCTATATCCCGACCCATGCACTCAGAGGATACCCATCTAAGGAATCTTTGTTTGTCACCCTCTGAAGCCAAATTAAGAATTCGTGTTCGTAGAGCGAACTCTTCGATGAACGAAAACTCACGGGGTCTTGGGAACTCATAACTTGGTAACTTTAAACAGTAGCTAGGCCCTTTAAGTGACAGCAATGAAATATGATCAAAATTCTCGGTCTCTTTTAACAGCTGCTCATCCGCCCAAGCAATGACCTCTTTATCGGTCATAAAGCCCAAATTATACAGAGTCATTACTGTTGGGATTTTCGTCATATTCTTATTCGCTTAACGCCCTTCAACAGCGGCGCGGCGGCAGCCACGTCCGGCGCCCGCAGGGCGCAAACTGGTTGAGATTGTTAGAGCTTGCTGTCGAACTCATCTAGCAATCCTCTGGGAAGACGCTTTCCTAGCTTTCTTGTTATGTATCTTAGAGGATCGTCCACCTCTTTAACTAAGCGAATCAATTCCTCCAGAAACCCCATATCAAGCCTCCTGCCTGTTTCGCCCTCCCTTCTTGCTGCTTCTACGAATTTCAAGAGTTCTCTGTATTTAATGACCATATGCTCAAATGCATCAGCATGGACAGCTATAGACATACCTCTGCCGCCGTCCCTGATAGAGGGGCGCTCGTCGATTCTATCCAGTAGATAATAAAAGTACTCTCTGGGTAGAAGCGCCTCGGGATCCCTAAGTAGCTTCTGATTCGTTCGACTAAGCTCAAGCAGCTCTTCCAATATTCTTGAAAAATACTCTTCATTTCCGACCCCCACCTCAATGGGTTCCTTTTCGTCTTGAGCCGTTTCATCAATGGCATCCAAGCTTGCCTTCAATTGAGGCCACCAGACTTCAAACGCCTTTTCTAATTGATGCTCAGATATCCCTGCATCTTCACTAGCCTCATTAATAGACTTCAGCAGCTTAAATGTGTCCTTTTTGTCATAGACCGTTGATTGAAACTGAAGTATCGGCCCTTCAACTTCTGACCTCTTGATTCTGAATAAAAATGGGCAAACCTTACTCTTCTCGATGCTCTTCCCAAGCGCTCCTGCTTCAAAATTCAACCAAGGTGCTGTTACGTTTTCTTTTGTAACACATAAAATTCCATAAGCAGATTGGTCAAGCTCAGAAGCTATATCTGACGACCATCTAGCACCCTTATCGATATCTTCGGAAGAGACATAAGGAGAGATGGTTTGAATCACTGAAGGAAGCCAATCTCGCAGCACTACGGCAACCTTATGACTTAGCCCTCCAGACCAACTAATAAATACTTTCAATTTTGACTCCTTGGCTGCTCTAACGCCCCGCTAAACGGCGAGCGTTAGCGAGTCCAGTGGAGGCCGCGCTCTTTGCAGCCGGAACGATGTTTGAGCGGCTTGTTAGCATTAAACTTTTAACTCCATTGGTTGATATGACACACCGTCTTTCGAACCAATTTGTCCAGATTCACAAAACCCAAACCGCTTATAAATTGGGACTGCATAAACTGAAGACCTTAAGGTAAATGAACCATGCTGCCCACTATTTTTTACATGCTCCCAAAGTAAGCGAGAAATACCTTTGCCTTGAAATTGTTCCAAGACAAATAAATGATAAAGGTGGTTTGGCTGTTTTAGAGAGATGTAGCCGATAATTTTATTATTTTGTTCATAGACAAAATTTGTATAACCGCCATTAGACAGTCTTTCTAAAAATGCGTTTTCTGTTAATGTTTGGGAAAGCCAAGCTGGAAGTTCGTTTTCTGGTTCATCAAGGTAAAAATGAGACAATGACTTCACCAAACTAGATACTTCTATTACATCAGCTTCTGTTGCTTGACGAATACTCATATGTTTCCTTTTGAATGCTAACAGTTTTATTAGCGAGCGCGCTCGCTTTCACTCATATGACCAGTCGACATTAAAAGCCTAACCGACTGATCGTCCTCTAGATTTTCGTGCGGAAGCCAAGAATGACTCCACAAAAGCGAGCGGTCTCGTTTTTATGCGAGACATGCGCTCGTTATCATCACATCGGATGAGAAATAACTTCATCCACTTCAATGTATTAGAACTGGTCGTGCCGGACAGAGCGTGCTCAATATATTTTCATATAAGTGTTTGTAAAGATGAACTAACCCGGAGTGTTCAAATGACTCAAAGGCGGCACCTCTCTTGTCCGTTAAGTAGAGCGCTTTGCTGACGGGGCGAGCGCGTTAAGAAATCAGTCCGGTGGACTGATTTTAGCTGGTGAGCGCGAGCGGCTTGTCCGCGAGCTGACGTGGAGGGGCAGCTGAGACAAGGATGTCGAAGCAGGTGAATACGTGTCGGGACACGCGTATGAACCGGTGAACCGAGAGCGACCAGAAGCAAAGACATCGCGGAACATGGGCGATGGTTTTGCCAACTTTTGCCGAAACAAAAGTTGGGCGCCTGCCGGTGCGCGAACCGGCGAATAAAGGACCGAAAACTTAAGGTAAAAAATTGGAGAAAAGCTTGATAATCAATAAATTAGGTTAATTTTTAAGGTGAGTGAAAGACACGCTACCGCCCTTGAGTGTGGTTCTCAATGTCCCGTTCTCATCCTGAGTTGTGACCCATCCCTGGTGGCTCCTTCCACCTCGCACGTCCTGTGTTACTCGGGCTATCCCTACCCTCGCCCTCTGGGCCGTCGTCGCTGCACTCCAACGTTCAAATCTTTTCCCGAAAGATTTGTCTCGTAATACTGCGCGAAAGCTGTGCTTGCGCTTCGAGCATTACCCTGAGTTATTACCCATCCCTGGTAGCTTGCTGCGCGAAGACAAGCTTCTTGCGTTCGCCCGCTAAAAACGGTTCGCAGGACTTTTTTTAACGCGCTCACGCCATCTCGCACACCCTTTGTTACTCGGGCTATCCTGCCCTCGCCCTTTGGGCTGCCTTTATCGGCGCCAAGCCAGTGCAGATGCAAAGGGCTTTATTGCCCGCGGCAAGTCATAACCCCAAGTTAACCGACCATAACCCTATTGAAATCAAGGGTAAATAGCCTTTTCGGGATTTTATTGGCCAGCTGCGGGCATAAAAAAACGCCCCGTAGGGCGTTTTGGCAATGAGGGGATACTCAGCGTTTTTCTACCCCGCAACCGGCGGCGGTAAAGAGCACGTCGGTGGAGCTGTTGAGGGCGGTTTCGCACGAGTCTTGCACCACGCCGATGATAAAGCCGATGGCTACCACCTGCATGGCGATGTTGTTGTCGATACCGAACAGGCTACAGGCCAGGGGAATAAGCAGCAGTGAGCCGCCGGCCACACCGGAGGCGCCGCAGGCGGCTACCGAGGCAACCAGGCTCAGCAGCAAGGCGCTTAGCAGATCAACGTCTTGGCCCATGGTGTGGGCGGCAGCCAATGACAGCACGGTAATGGTGATGGCGGCGCCGGCCATATTGATGGTGGCCCCAAGGGGAATGGACACCGAATAGGTGTCTTCGTGAAGCTCAAGGCGCTCGCAAAGGTCCATGTTCACCGGGATATTGGCGGCGGAGCTGCGGGTAAAAAAGGCGGTCACGCCGCTTTCGCGCAGGCATTTAAAGACCAGCGGATAGGGGTTACGGCGCAATTTAATAAAGACGATAAGCGGGTTAACCACCAGCGCAATAATGAGCATGGAGCCAATCAACACCAGCAGCAGGTGGCTGTAGCTGGCCAGGGCTTTAAAACCGGTCTCGGCGATGGTGTGCGCCACCAGGCCAAAAATACCCAGCGGGGCAAAACGAATAACCCATTTCACCACCGAGGACACCGCTTCGGCGGCGTCTTCTAACAGCGCCCGGGTGTTGTCGCCAGCCTTTCTAAAAGCCAGCCCCAGCGCCGCCGCCCAGGCGAGGATCCCCACGAAATTGCCGCTGACCAGGGCATTGACCGGGTTGTCGACAATGCGCATCAGCAAGGTGTGCATCACCTCCCCTATGCCCTGGGGCGCTGCTGAATCCGCGCCTTTAATGGCCAACTCCAAGGTGGTGGGGAACAAAAAGCTCATGCTCACCGCCACCAGGGCCGCGCAAAAGGTGCCAATCAGGTACAGGTAAAGAATGGGGCGAATATGGGTTTGGGCGCCCTGGCGGTGGTTGGCAATGGCCGCCATCACCAGCACGAATACCAGCACCGGTGCTACCGCTTTTAAGGCGCTGACAAAAAGGTTACCCAGTAGGCCTGCCGCTGAGCCAAGCTCAGGGGCGCCCAGGGCCAGGGCAATACCCAGCACCATGCCAATAATAATTTGCACCACCAGGCCCGGGGCGCGGCGATGGGAAACAACGGCGGATTCTGTGTGACTCATGGACTTCCTTCATTCAGGCTGTGGTGGCGCCTGTTCATTGCTTTTTTATCGCCCTCTTTAGCGGGGCCGGGTCACTCTATAGCAGAACGCGCAGCAAGGACAGGCCCGAGCCGTGCAAGTAGCGCAACGTACCGCCCTGTTGTTAAATGCCGCGATCACAAAGCCCTTTTATTTCCTTTACCCCTTGGCCAGCAGCAGCTCGCCCTCGATGGGAATAAAAAGACTGGCGGCGTTGATAAGCGAGGCAGCGGTGAGCGGCGCCACCGCGTACACCTCGACCACCACGCCTTTGGCGCGAAGGGCGCTGGCCAGCAGATCAAAATCGCCATCACCAGACACCAGCACCACCACATCGGCCTTGGCGCCCTCTTCCAGGGCGTCGATGGTAATGCCCACGTCCCAGTCGCCTTTGGCGGAGCCGTCGCTGCGCTGGATAAAAGGCTTGAGTTTGACGGTAAAGCCGATGGCCCTGAGGATATTTTGAAATTGCTGCTGTTTGGCATCGCCCCGGTTAATGGCGTAGGCATAGGCGCTCAGCACCTGGCGGCCTTGAGTGGCGCGGGCCCAGAGCCGGTTGTAATCAACATTGCCGCCAAAGGCCTGGCGGGCGGTGTAGTAGGCGTTTTGCACGTCTACGAAAAGGGCGACGGTTTGCATGGGTAAGTCCATTAGCCGGGGTGCGGGCAGCATAACATCCCCTTGGCCCTTCGCCTTATCCATCCGCCATTGGCCGGGGGAATGTAGAGTCGCCGGGGCGGCGCTGGTAGACTCTCGCCAACATTTTTGGACTAAGGCCCGTCATGATCTCTGTATCCCCCGTTTTTTGGCGCCAGAGCGCCCTCGCCTTGGCCGCTGCCCTGTTTGCCAGCAGTTGCAGCCAGCCGCCCCTGGTGGAAAAAGTCGAAGGCTTTGCCCAGGGCACCAGTTACCACATCAGCTGGTGGAAGCAAGGCGGCGACGACCCGGCAGCCATCGAGCAAGACTTCAATGCCACCCTGGCTCAGATTGATAAAGAGCTCTCCACCTACCGCGACGACTCCTACATCTCTGCCTTCAACCACAGCCCCTCTACCCAGTGGCAAAGCGCCTCGAAGGACTTTATCGAGCTGATTGATATCGCCAAGGACATCGATACCAAAACCCAGGGCTGTTACGACCCCACGGTCGGCCCGCTGTTTGATCTTTGGGGTTTTCAAAAGAACATCCTGAACGTGCCGAGCGCCGAGCAAATTGCCGCCATCAAGGCCGATATCGGCATGGACAAAATCGAAGTGGACCACGCCGGCATGAGAATTCGCAAAACCGTGCCGGGGCTGCAGATAAGCTTCTCCTCCATGGGCGAGGGTTACACCATAGGTAAGCTCAGCCAGGTGCTGGAAAAACACGGCGTAACCAATTACCTGGTGGAATTTGGCGGCGACATGAAAATTAAGGGCCGCAAGCCCGACGGCGCCAAATGGCGTATCGCCATTCAAAACCCCACCGCCAAGCGTGACCAGGCCAGCGTCTACCAGATCATCACCATTGACGATGCCAGCGGCGTTACCCTTGATACCTCAGGTACTTACCGCCATCACTTCGATGCCAACGGCAAGCGCTACTCCCATATTCTTGACCCGCGCAGCGGCGCGCCGGTCACCCACGACCTCATCTCCGCTTCGGTGTTTGGCACCGACCCAAGAGTGAGTGACGCCTGGGCCACCGCCATGCTCTGCCTCGGCCAGCAAGAAGGCCTGGAGGTTGCTCAAAAAGAAGGCCTGGAGGTGTTCTTTATCCAGGACGATAACGGCAAGCTCACCAACTCTGAAAGTAAGGCGCTGGCAGACACCAGCCGCATTACGCTAGAAAAATAAGCCATAAAAAAACGCCGCATTCTCGGCGTTTTTTATTTAACGGCGATCAGGCCATGGCCGGGTAGTCGGTGTAACCGGCTTCGCCCGGTGAATAAAAGGTGGCCACGTCGGGGGCGTTGAGCGGCGCTTTGGCGGCAATACGGGCTGGCAGGTCGGGGTTTGCCAGAAAATCACGGCCAAAGGCCACCGAATCGGCTTTACCTTCGGCTATCACCTGGGCGGCTTCGTCATAGCCGTAGGCCATGTTCACCATCAGGTGCCCCTTGTAGTGCTCACGGGCAATATCCAGCACATCACCTTGCTGGATGCCAAGAATGTCACCCCGCAGGATGTGCAGGTAGGCCAGGTTAAAGCCATTGAGGTGCTCGGCCAGGTAGCGCATCCAGGCGGCCGGGTCGCTGTCTTTCATGCTGTTGTAGCTGTTAAAGGGCGACAGGCGCAGGCCCACTTTGTCGCTGCCAATCTCTTCGCACACCGCGCTCAGCACCTCGGTCAGGAACCGGGCACGGTTTTCCAGGCTGCCGCCGTATTGGTCGGTGCGCTGGTTGGCACTGTCACGGAGGAACTCGTCAATCAGATAACCGTTGGCGCCGTGCACTTCCACACCGTCAAAACCGGCGGCAATGGCGTTGGCCGCGGCCTGGCGAAAATCCGCCACAATACTGGCGATGCCTTCTTCGGTCAGCGCCACCGGCACGGTGTAGGGCTTTTTGCCTTCGGGGGTGTGGGTTTCGTCGTCAATGGCAATGGCGCTGGGAGCCACAGCGTCTTTACCGCCGTTCAACAGCGGATGGGCGGCGCGCCCGGCGTGCCAGATCTGCAAAAAGACGCGGCCACCGGCCTGGTGCACGGCCTCGGTGGTGAGTTTCCAGCCTTCAACCTGCTCGGCGCTGTAAATACCCGGATCGTTACCAAAAGCCGAGGTGCCGGGGCTGACCATGGTGCATTCGGTGATCAGCAAACCGGCGCTGGCGCGCTGGGCATAATAGGTGGCCATCAGTTCGTTGGGCTGATGGTTAACGGCGCGGCAGCGGGTCAAAGGCGCCATCACAAAGCGGTTAGGCAGAGCCAGGGCACCGGCGCTGACCGGCGAGAAAAGTGCAGCAGTATTGGACATGAGTGGTTCCACAGTCAGAGAAAAGCGTCCCCCTTACTGTGGGGATGAGCAGCGGCTTTTACAGCCGGTTCTTTTAAGACAATGCGTTTTATCTATCTGACAGTACCTCGCCGCCAATAAAAAAGGCCATGCAGTGCATGGCCTTTTTTCTTAAATATCAAAGCATCAGGCTTTGGTGGTGCTGCCTTCTACTTCGGCAGCAGCTTGGGGAGCATTGCTGTCGCGCACCAGAGCGATGTAATAAGCCACGCCGACAAACAGGGCGCCACCTACTACGTTACCCAGGAATACCGGTACGAAGTTACCGAAGTACTCGCCCCAGGTTACAGCGCCAGCGAAGATGCCCAGCGGGATAACGAACATGTTGGCCACAACGTGCTGGAAGCCGATGGCAACGAACGCCATAACCGGGAACCACAGGCCGAGGATTTTGCCGATGGCTTCTTTGCTGGACAGACCCAGCCAGATACCCAGACACACCAGCCAGTTACAGCCGATACCGGATACAAAAGCGTGCATGAAATCAGCGTGAACCTTGGCCTTGGCCACGGCAACGCTCTTAGCGAGGAAGGCGCCTTCAGCCAGGCCCAGGAAGTGGCCGAAGAAGTAGGCGATAAACACCGCGCCGATAAAGTTGGCGATGGTTACCACAACCCAGTTACGCACCAGGGCAGCCACACCGATTTTGCCGGAGAACAGGGCGGTAGCCATGTACATCATGTTACCGGTCAGCAGCTCACCGCCAGCCAGTACGGTCAAAATCAGGCCCACCGGGAACACGGCCGCGCCCAAGAAAATGGACAGTGAAGCCCACTCATGCGGCAGCAGTGCAGTGACACGGATATCCAGCAGGAAGCCGATGGCGATAAAGGCACCGGCCATAAAGCCGAGGATCAGCAGGGATAAAAGCGAAAGGCCGCTTTTACGCACGCCGGTCTGAACAACGGCGTTAGTAATTTCGGTTGGCGTCTGTACAGACATGACAAACCTCGAATTAAAAAATTAAAGTAAGGCGCTCAATGAATGTACGCCGGCCTATGCAGAGCCCAACCACCCCGGCAATAAAATTACCGAGACATCAAGGTCGGGTGCATAAATCTGAGGTGTATTTATGCCATGTTCCTTATATAAGGGTCAAGATTTACAGTGATGTAAACGCAGAATTTCCGAATAATTCACCACGCCAAAGCATTGACGCTTAAAATTCGAATATCGAACAAAATCAAACACCTAATTAACCACACAAAATAAAGGGAAATAGCGCTCACTTTTAATACCCAGCGAAGGATATGCCGATAAAAATCACGATGTTAATCACACTAACACGGTGAAAAAGACGCGCCTCACCGACAACTGTTAAATCAAAGTTAAATGACGCCTTTTGCAAATGCTTCTTACAAAAAGTGGTACGACCAGATTTAAAAGCACGCTGTCATAAAAATGAAAAAAAGCGCCCATCAGGGGCGCCCTTTTTCTTGGCCAGGCTTAAAGCAGGCTGCGAATATTATTGGCGGTAATATTGACGATATTTTGCCGCGCCTCGGGGCTTATCCAGGCGCTATGGGGCGTCACAATCAGATTAAGGGGTTCGGCCAGAGCATCCAGTAACGGATGACCCTCTCTTGGCGGCTCAACCGGCAGCACGTCTACCGCCAACCCGCCAAGGCGCCCGGCTTTAAGGGCCTCCAGGGCCGCCAGCTCGTCAATCACGCCGCCCCGGGCGCAGTTTACCACCAGGCAGCCAGGCTTAATGGCGGCCAGCCGCTCGGCATTTAACAGGTGGCGGGTCTGCTCGGTAAGGGGGCAATGAAAGGATAAAGCGTCAGCATCGCTCAAGAGGCTGTCGAGGCTGGGGCGGGTGTCTTCGGCGTTGCCGGGGCGAGCCGCGAATTTCACGGTCATGCCAAAGGCCTCGGCCAGGCGCGCCACTTCCGAGCCCAGGGTGCCCGAACCCACCAGCACCAGGGTTTTACCGGCAAGCTCCAGGGTTTTATTGCCCATCAGGCAGAAAAAGGGGCTTTGCTGCCAGGCCCCGGCGGCCAGCTCCTGCTGGTAAAGAGGCAGCTTGGCGGCCAGGGACAGCAGCAGCATCAAGGTATGCTGAGCCACCGAGGCGGTGCCGTAGTTATTGACGTTCAGAACCGGGATGCCCTTGGCCTTGGCGGCGGCCAGGTCGACATTGTTGGTGCCGGTGGCCATCACCAGCAGGCCTTTGCGCCCGGCCATGATGCCCTCGCCCAGCTGCACCTTGTTGGTGAGCAGCAGCTCGGCGTCACCGGCATGTTCGGCCAGCTGCGCCGGGCTGGTGGTACCAAACACCCGAAGCTCGCTCACCACCTCGCGGATGGGAGCCAAGTCGATATCGTCGCCCAAAGTATCGGCATCCAGCAGTACGGCTTTCATAACAGGTCCGCTAAAAGTCAAAACCCTGTTTTAAGCAAAAGCCGCAGGCAGGGCAAGTCGCCTTTAGGCTAATAAGGTGGAGGAAATAACGTCATTGTCATAAAACTGATATGCCATTGACAGGGCCGTCTGGACTTCCAAAACCCAAGCCACTATCATGCCGCAGTCTGTTAACAAGACCCAAACACAAGCCTTTTTCTGTGGTGCCCGCAAGGGATAATCGGGAAGCCGGTGTGAGTCCGGCACTGCCCCCGCAACGGTAACAAAGTTGCGGCTTCAACACGCCACTGTGGCAACACGGGAAGGCGAAGCCGCTAAGCCTTTGAAGTCCGGAGACCGGCCACAGGAGAAAACCCGCAGCCTTCGGTGGGCAAGGTGCGGGTTCGGCAACCTTGCTGTGGTATTGCTTTTGCCCCCATGAAGCTGGACTGACTTTATGGGCTACGCCAAATCTCTCGTTTCTCTCGCCCTGCTGCCGCTTTTGGCACAGGCCGCACCTTCTACCAACGACACCGACGAGCACATTGTGGTGCTGGGCCGTCAAGCGCAATCGGTTGACCAAATCGCAGCAGCGGTGTCGGTTATCGACCAAAGCGATATCGAGCGCAGCGGCGCCACCAACCTTGAAGATCTGCTGCGTGGCCGCGCCGGTATTCAGGTGTCCAACTCCGGCTCCGGCCCGGTACTGAGCCTGCGCGGCTTTGGCCCGGACCAAGCCGGCTCCAACGTGCTGGTGCTGGTAGACGGGCGCCGTCTCAACAGCCAAAGCCTGGCGGGCCCTGCCCTTGCCGGGGTGCAACTGGCCAACATCGAGCGCATTGAAATTCTCAACGGCTCGGCCGGCGTCCTTTACGGGGACCAAGCGGTGGGCGGCGTTATCAACATCATCACCAAGCACGGCGTTGACGGCGGCCAGGTATCGGCCACCCTCGGCACCGACGACCACCAGGCCCTTGGCGCCAGCGCTTCCAAAGGTTTTGCCAACGGTCTTTATGTAGACACCAACCTGGCCTGGGACAAAAACGACAACTACCGCGACCACGCCCAGAGCCGCACCCAAAGCGCCGAAGGCCGGGTGGGGTATAAAACAGACCACCGCCATCTTTTTGCCGAGCTGAGTTTTAACCAGGATGACCGCGACCAACCGGGTCCCCTGGCCTTTAGCCAGCAAGGCCGTAAAGCATCGCGCCCCGAGTTTGCCAACGACTTTATCAACGAGATAACCCGGGTTGGCCGCCTGGGCTGGGAAGAGAAGCTCGATGAAAACTGGCAATTGCTGGTAGACGGTTCGTCGAGCCACCGCAAACGCGACTACAACCAAAGCTTCATGGACTGGGCCGTGGATAGCCCCTACCAAGGTAATGAGCGCCTGAACCGGGTTTCACCGCGCATCAAGGGTAGCTTCGAGCATTGGCAGTGGCTGGGCGGCATCGACTACGAGCACGGCAAGTACGATGACAACAACCCCAATCTGCGGGTACATAACAAGCGCGATTCCAAAAGCGCCTACGGCACCGGCCAGTGGCAACAAGGAGCGCTGACCCTGGGGGCTGGCCTGCGTTACACCAAGGTCGAAGACGATTTGTTCTACGCCGGCACCTACGACAATGGCGTTAACATCGACAACCACGCCACCACTTGGTCGCTCTCTGGCCAATACCAGCTGAGCCAGGGCCGGATCTTTGCCCGGGTCGATCGCAACGTGCGTTTTGCCAAGCTCGACGAGCAAGGCTACACCCCGGCAGGGGTTGTCGGCCTAAAGCCGCAAACCGGTTATTCCTACGAACTGGGCTGGGCCCAGCCTGGGCTTAGCATCTCGGCCTTTCGCCTGGATCTGAAAGACGAAATCGTCTTTGACAACAACGCGCCGGCCCCTATCGGCGGGCTCTTTGCCGGTGCCAACGTCAACGCCGACAAGTCTCGCCGCTACGGTATTAACGTTCATGGCGACCACAGCTTTGACGCCCTGACCCTCGGCTTTGACTACCAATGGCTGGACGCCAAATACACCAAAGGCAGCAGCGATGGTCACCAGGTGCCTTGGGTGTCCAAGCAGTCCGGGAGCCTCTATGGCCAGTACCAATGGGCCGCTGCCTTTTCCAGCCGCCTTGAATACCAATATCGCGGGCCGCAGTATCTGTTTTCAGACAGCCTCAACCAGGCCGGTAAGCTGGGCGGTTATGGTCTTTGGGCACTGTCTGGCCAATGGCAACAAGGGCCTTGGCAAGTGGTGCTAAGAGCCGATAATCTTTTTGATAAACACTATGCTGACTATGCGGTTTACAATGCCTACGGAGAAAACTCCTGGTATCCGGGCAATGGCCGTGAGGTCAACCTGACCGGCCGCTACAGCTTCTAACGAGGACAACGGATGAACCCGCGCCTGACCACCCTTATCAGTATCATTGCCCTTTGCGCGCTGTACCGGGTGCTGCCGCATCCTTGGAACGTGTCGCCAGTGGCGGCCATGGCCCTGTTTGCCGGGGCCCATTTCCAGACCCGCGCCATGGCGGTGCTGGTGCCGCTGGCCGCTATGGCGGTATCCGACTTGCTGCTGGGTTTGCACCCTACCCTGCCCTTTGTGTACGGGGCTCTGGTGGCAACGGTGGTGCTGGGCTTTTGGGTGGGCAAGGACATCAACCCGGCCAGGGTCTTGGCCGGTTCCTTGAGCGGGTCTTTGTTGTTCTTTTTTGTCACCAACGCCGCGGTGTGGCTGGTGGGAGATTACTACCCTGCCGGCATTAACGGCCTGTGGCAGGCCCTGGCCGCCGGGGTGCCGTTCTTCCAATACACCCTGCTGGGAGACTTGGTATTTAACGCCTTGTTCTTTGGCCTCTTTTACGCCTTAGAGCGGCATTTCCCCAAGCAGTTTGCCCATTAAAAAAAGGCCCCTTTCGGGGCCTTTTTTTTACCCCGCCGTCGGCGGCTTTTTAGCTTAGGGCTGAAGCGGCCACCCGATCAGCAGCACCGCAATGGTGGCGGCGCCCACCAGGATATTCATCGGCACCCCGACTTTTAAGAAGTCATTGAAGCGATAGCCGCCAGGGCCAAACACCATCAGGTTGGTTTGGTAACCGAGGGGAGTCGCGAAACTGGCCGAGGCCGCCATCATCAGCGCAAACACAAAAGGCGTGCTGTTAAGGCCGGCCTTGGTGGTTATCTCCAGCACAATGGGCAACATTAGCAGCGCCGCAGCGTTATTGGTGATGACTTCGGTCAGCAAAGACACCGCCACATACACCAAGATAAGCAGCAGCCAGGGGTGGCCACCGGACAGCGCCACCAATTGATGGGCAATAGAGGCAGCAACCCCGGTCACTTGCAGCGCCGTGCCCAAGGCAAAAGAAGAGGCAATGGTGATGATAAGCGGCAGATCGAGACTTTTTTCGGCCTGGCCGACCGACATACAGCCAGTGAGCAGCATCAGCCCGGCGCCCATCAAGGCGGCGTTGAGCATGCTGATAAAGCCAAGGCCAGCGGCGCCCACTACCCCTAGCAAAATAGCCCAGGCCAGCAGCGCCTTGCGGTGGCGCGGCGGCTCCACGTCGAGATCGTTAACCAGCAAGAAGTCCTTGTTATAGCGCTGACGGCTGACAAAAGCCGGGCGCGCTTCCAGCAGCAGGGTGTCCCCCGCTTCTAGCTTGATGGAGCCGAGGTTTCCTTTAACCCGTTCGGCGCCCCTGGCCACCGCCAGCACGATGGCGCCATAGCGGTTACGAAAACGGGCGTCGCGAATGGTCTGGCCGATGGCGCTGCAATGGGGCGACACCACCACTTCCACCAGGCGGCGGCCATCACGGGGCTGGGCCAGGTGCTCGGCGCATTGGTTGTCTGCCGAGGCAACAATGCCGTTGATGCGCAGCAGTTCGGAAATGGCCTCGGTATCACCGGCAAACACCAACCTATCACCCCCTTGCAGATGTTCCTCAGGGGCTACCGCCATCAGCAGGTGGCCGTTGCGCTCAATTTCCACCAAGAACACCCGTTGCAGCTCCCGAAGCCCGGCTTCGCGAATGCTTTTACCCACCAGCGGGCCGTCGTGGGCTACCGCCACCTCCAGGGTGAACTCACGCATGTTCTCAAAGGGGGTGTCGTCTTTGCGGTTCGGCAGCCAGCGGGGGAAAAACAGCCACATAAAGGCAATGCCAATGACCGCCACCGGCAAGCCCACCAGAGTGATGGAAAAGAGATGAAAGCCGTCTTCGCCGGTCAGGCTCTGGTACTGGCCATTCACAATCAGGTTGGTACTGGTGCCGATAAGGGTCAGGGTGCCACCCAAAATGGCGCTGTAGCTTAAGGGGATCATCAGCTTGGAGGGGGCCAAGCCAATCTTGCGGCTCCAGGCATGGATGGCCGGAATAAAGGTGGCCACCACCGGGGTGTTGTTCAAAAAGGCGCTTAGCACTAACACCGGCGGGAAGATACGGCCAAGGGCGCCGCGCAGATGCTTGGGGTTACCCAGCACCTTGTGCACCAGCCAGTCCACCCCGCCCGAGGCGCTAAGCCCCCCAGCCACCACCAGCATCGCCGCCACCGTGATAAGGCCAGCGTTGGAAAAACCGGCCAGGGCCTCTTTGGCATCAAGGATCCCGGTCAGGCTCAGCAGCACCAGCACCCCGGCCATGACCAGATGCGGCGCCAGGCGGCTGAACATCAAGGTCAACAAGGCGACCACCGTCAGCCCAAGGACAAAATACCCCTGCCAATCCATCCCGTTTCAATCCAAGGTCAAAGCGTCATAAAGGAGCCATTGTGAGGCCTATCGAATAGAACCTATAAGACTGTTTGTGAATTTTAATATTCTGATTTGGAATCAATATCTGCGCTCAGCTACCCCTAATGACTGCGCTAAGCTCCTGAAACTGATAAAGTCCTGCCCCAGACTCATTTCAAGGAAGGAATTACCATGTACGTTGTATTAGTGGTTATCGCGGTGTTGGTGCTGGGCACCATCCTTATTCACAACGCCATCATCGGCCGCTTTAACGCCAGCCGCCGCGCCTGGGGCGATGTGATTGCCCAGGAACGGCAGAAAAATGAGATATTGCCGGCCCTCGAAAAAGTGGCCAAAGACTACGCCAGCCACGAACAAGGCCTGATGGAAAAGGTAACCGCATTAAGAAGCGCCCTGGCCGGGCTCTCTGGCGAGCACATCGACACCCGCCAACTTGCCGAAGCCGAGCAGCATATGGGTGAGCTGTTGAGCCGCTTGAACCTCACGGTTGAGGCCTATCCCGACCTCAAAGCCACCGACACCTACGGCAAGCTGATGCACGAGATAACAGAGCAGCAGCAAAACGTGGGCGCCGCCATCCGCATTTTCAACCGCAATGTGGAGCGCTTTAATACCGGCATTGAGGTGTTCCCCAATAGCTTTATCAACCGCCTTTTTACCCACAAAAAGCCGCTGGATACCTTTGACGACAGCCAGGCCGCGGCCGGCATCGAATTTAAGCCCAAGTTCTGAGGGAAGGCCGTTGTCGTTTTTAAAACAAAACAAGGATGTTGACGCCCTGGTGGCGGTGATGAAAAGCCGCCTTAGCGAAGCCCGCGACAAAAATGCCCTTTACGCCCTGCTGACCCCGGCGCTCTCCTTCAAGGGCCCGGTGAAATACAACAACACCCCGCTATGGGTTGTCGCTCTGGTGGGAATAACCATTGCGGCCCTCAATGCCGCGAATCAACGCAACTTGCGCTTTAACGGTTACCAGGACCTAGTCACCACCTTATGGGTGCTGGCCACGCTGGCAACCCTCATCCCCCTTGGCTGGATAGCGTGGCGCTATCGTCGCCTAAAGGGCCTGAGTGACGCCATCTGGCAAAAAAACCTTTTATTGGACAACCAATTGGCGCCCGTTCCCTGCGACGGCGCCAAAGAGGCCAAGGCCCTTGGCCAACGGTTTTATGATTTTCGCCGGGGCAACCACAGGCGCAGTATCGACGCTCTATACCAAGGGCATTATCAGGGTGAGCAGCACGGTTTTGATTACCGGGTCTTTCATTTTCATTATGTGGACAAGCACACCCACACCAGTACCGATAGCAAAGGCCGCACCACCACCCGCACCAGCTACAGCCATTACCACCGCTACGGGTTGCTGCTCGATTTCGGTTATGCCCGCAATATTGCCATTCTCGGCAACGGTAGCAGTGGCCATAAAGGCAGCCGCTGGGAGCCAGCCTCGCTCGATTTTCGAAAGCACTTTAAGGTCCTCACCGAAGACGAGATGGCCGCGGCCCGCTTTTTAAAACCGGCGGTGGTCGAAGCGCTCACCACCCTTGGTGAGCAATTTAGGCGCGCCAACATCGAATTTAATGCCAGCGGCGCCCTTTGTTTGTCGGTGTCTGACAACGATCTGGTGAGCCTTCCCCGCCCCTTGGGGCTCGAAGCTCCCCAGGCGTTCCTGGCGCTGTTAAAGGAAGACACGCCCCTGCCCAAACTGCGCCAGCTTCTAAAAGAAGTGCATCTTCTACTGGTGCACAGCGACAACAACTTTTAAAAAAAGCCGCCTCAAGGCGGCTTTTTATCGCGCGGTTATGGCGCCTGACTCACTTTCGATAAAGCGGCGCAGCGTCTCGGCCTGGCTGGGGATACTGGCAATGCCGTCGAGATGGCCCCAAATGCCGTCGATTTCCTGGTACTGGCTGTCTTTACCCAGGCTTTGCAGCAGTTCGTGGGCCTGGCGGGCAAGGTATGGCATCAGCAGGCGGTCATGGCTGGCTGGCATAAAGAGGCAGCGCGCCTGCACCCGTTGCAGGTTCTCGCCAAGGTTGCCGCTAAAGCCGGCAATGAAGTTTTGCGAGGCCCGCACCAAATAAAGGATGCTGTTGGCGTCTACAAAAGCGGCTTTGGCTGCCATGGCGGCCAAATGCTGGGTAACGCACTGGTGGCGGGCACCAATGTCCCTAAGGGGGCGCTCGTCAATGGGCGGCGCGTAGAGGCTATTGATACTGGCGGGCGCCGTGGCATCCAAAAAGATGTACCCCAAGGCCAGGTTGATGCCCTCGGCTGGCTGGCCGCTGGCGTAATAGTCGCCGCCTTGCCAGGCCGGGTCACTTTTTACCGCATCGCTCCAGCGCTCAAGGCCAAGCACTGTCCAGGCATCGAGCTGGCCAGCGCCGATAACACTTGCCATTCTCGGCACCCAATCGGGGTATGCCACCGCCCAATCGATAGCCTGGAACGAGCCCATGGACGGCCCCACCACGGCATAAAGGGCGGTGATGCCCAGGCTTTCGAGAAGTGCCTTTTGCACATTGACGAAATCGCGGATAGCCACCACCGGAAAATCCAGGCCATAGGGGTGGCCGGTGGCGCTGTTGATGCTGGCAGGCCCGGTGGTAATGACATCGGGGCTCAGCGGTTGCAGGTTGGCAAGGCTATCGACACTGATCACATAAAAACGGTTGGTGTCGATAGCCTTGCCCGGCCCAATGATGGCGTCCCAGTAACCGGGCTCGGCATCGCTAGTGCGATACCGGCCAGCGGCATGGGAATTGCCGGAAAAATAATGGGTGATGAGGATAACGTTGCTGGCATCGGTATTGAGCTCACCGTAGGCCTCCCAGCCTACGGTGACATCCAGCACCGCCCCGCCCTGGGTTTGAAACTGCTTGAGGTTAAATTGGCGTTTCTCGACCAGCGGCAGGGATTCCATCACAACTCCTTAGAACAGGCTGAACAGGGCAATGGCCAAAATAACCCCGAATATCGGCACCACTACCGTCAGGGCGGCCAGGGGCCAGTAGGCATCTTCATGGCGCTCACCACAAATAGCACGGATGGTGGTTACCACATAACCGTTGTGGGGCAATGAATCCAGGGCGCCGGAGGAAATGGCCACCACCCGGTGCAAGGCGCTGGGGTCGACCCCCAGTTGCAGATAATGGGGCGCTACCGCCGGCAAGGCGATCACCTGGCCACCGGACGCAGAACCGGTCAGCCCCGCTATCACCGACACCGCTACCGAGGCGCCGATAAGCTCGTTGCCCGGCAGGGAGGTCATGGCGTCCACCACGGTATGAAAAGCCGGTGACAACTTGGCCACGGCGCCAAAGCCCACCACCGCAGCGGTGTTGCCGATGGCCACCAAAGCGCCGGTAGCGGCCGCCGACATGGCCGCCTGCTGGTTGATAAAGTGCTTGAAGTTAATCAGCCACAAGGTGGCCACGCCGCCAGCCAGGGCTACTATCAAGGCTGCTTGGGCCATGCTGTCGTGCAACAGGTAAGAGAGCACCAGCACCACCACCAGCGGCAGCAGCCCGGTCCAAGCTTTGGGCAAGGTGCGCTCATCCGGGTGGGTGTCGCCTTCGCGGTCAACAAAATGCTCGCCACGGGCCACGGCTTTTTTCAGCATGTAGCTAAGCCACAGGTAACCCACCACCATCATGAAAACGGCCACCACCAAAGATACCTGCCAACCGGCATAGGGGCTGGTGTGCAGATATTTGATGGGGATCCAGTTCTGGATCTCCGGTGAGCCGGCCGAGGTCATGGTGAAGGTCACCGAACCAAAGGCCAGGGCCGCCGGAATAAAGCGCCGTGGCAAGTTGGCGTCTTTAAAGAGCGACAGCGCCACCGGGTACACCGAGAAGGCCGCCACAAACAGCGACACGCCGCCGTAGGTCAGTACCGCACAGGCCAGCACCACCGCCAGGGCGGCATGCTTGACGCCAAGTTTGTTGATAATGGCCCTCGCCACCGCTTCGGCAGCGCCAGTGTCTTCCATGAATTTGCCGAACATGGAGCCCAGCAGGAACATCAGGAACCAGGCCGAAACAAAACCGCCAAAGCCGCCCATGTAGCCGGTCACAAAATCGTTTTGGCCGCCGTGCCAGAACGGCACGCCGCCGGTAAAGGCCACCAGCAAAGCGCAGAGCGGTGCACTCAAAAAGAGGTTCACACCACGCATGGTGAGCCAGATAAGTCCCCCAAGACCCACCAGCAAGCCGATTAAACTCAACATGGTAATTTCCTGTTTATGATGTTGTTAACGCAGTCTGGGGGAACTTCAAAATCTTGACCATAGTACTAAGGTACAGCGTTCAACGGCCCCTAATGGCCCTATTGTTTTGAAAGTGCAAGGGTTATCCGGCCCTTATCTAGAACAAGTGCTGCGCTGGCGACGCAGTGCCGGTACACTAGCCACCAGAGTAGACAAGGTATTTATGCCAGCCGTGCATGCCATTATTGCTGACGACCATCCCCTCTTTAGGGGCGCCCTTAAACAGGCGACCGAAACCCTCCTCGAAGGCCCCGTCATGGAAGCGGCCTGTATGGACGAGGTGTGGGAGCTGCTAAAGCGCCACCCCAGTACCGAGCTGGTCTTTCTGGATTTGATGATGCCGGGCACCGACGGCTTTGCCGGGTTGTCCATCCTCAGGGCCGAGTACCCCGATGTGGTGGTTATCATGATCTCCGCCCACGAAGACGCCACCACCATTGGCCGGGCCATGGCCCTTGGCGCCAGTGCCTTTGTGCCCAAATCGGCGCCGCTGCCACTGCTGGCCGAGGCCATTGCTGCGGTGCGAAACGGCGATACTTGGCTGCCCGAAGGCATTGAGGTGGTCAGTGGCGACGACACCCAGCATCTGAGCCTCTTGGCCAAGCTCACGCCCCAGCAGCTAAGGGTGCTGAAAATGATTGCCGATGGCCTGCTCAACAAGCAGATAGCCTATGAAATGGACGTGCAGGAAACCACCATCAAGCAGCATGTGTCGGCCATTTTGCGAAAGCTTGAAGTTAACAACCGCACCCAGGCCGGGCTTCTTTACCAAAGCCTACAGCAGGTGGATCACCTCAAGCCAGCAACCTTCTAACCAAGTTCTTAAGTGGCATGGGTTTGACCGGTTTGAGCAGGAAGTGAAAGCCGGCGTCGATAACGGCGCTGCGAATAGCATCCCCTTGGTCGGCCGAGTGAATGACACAGGGCAGCTCCCCCCACCGCTCTTGCAGGCGTCGCGCCACATCTACCCCAAGGGCGCCATCATCCAGGTGATAGTCAATCAGCAGCAGCGCCGGCGCGGCCAGCTTCTGGGTCTCTGCCTCATAACGCACGGCGTGTACCTCGGCGCCCCAACTTTCCAACAGCGCCGTTAACGCTTCGCGGACGTTATCGTCGTTATCCATCACCAAAATCGGCAATTTTGGCAGCCATTGCTGGGTTTGGCGCTGGCTCAAGGCCTTTTGAGGCGCCGCCCCGGCGCGGGCCCGTGGCAGGCTGACCCCAAAGGCTGCCCCCTGCCCCGGCGCCGATTCCAGGGCCAGGCGGTGGCCAAGCAGGCGGCAAAGCCTGTCGGTGATGGCAAGGCCAAGCCCCAGGCCCTGCCCCTGGCCGGGGCTGAGCTGCTGGAACTCGGTAAAGATGCGCAGTTGGTCCTCTTCTGCAATGCCGGGACCGGTATCTCGCACCCAAAGCGTTAGCCCAGGGCCCTGGCGCCTGACTCCCAACAGCACCGTGCCGCGCTCGGTATAGCGCACCGCGTTGGCCAGAAGGTTCTGGGCGATACGGCGCAGCAGGCGTTTGTCAGAGCGCACCCAAAGCGCAGTAGGCACGGCGCGAAGGGCTAGGCCTTTATCCGAGGCGATGGCGGAAAATTCACGCACCAACGGCTCCAGCACCTCGCTTAAGGGAAAATCGCTCAGCTCCGCCTTGACGGCGCCAGCCTCGATTTTGGTTATCTCCAGCAACGCCGAAAGCAGGCTCTCGGCGGACTGCAGCGAGCTTTGCACGTTATCGGCCAGGGCCTTTAACGCCCCTTCTGGCGCTTTTTCTTTTAACAGCGCGCTAAAAAGGATGGCGGCGTTAAAAGGTTGCAAGAGATCGTGGCCGGCTGCGGCAAAAAAACGGGTTTTAGCGGCGGTGGCTTCTTCAACGGCGCGGTTGGCAGCCAGCAACTGGCTGTTGACGGTTTGCAGGGCCTGGGTGCGCTCCTCTACCCGCTCTTCCAGCGCTTCGTTAAGCTCGGTGAGCTGCTGCTGGGCCTGGATAAACTCGGTGATGTCGGTGTAGGTGGTAACAAAGCCGCCGCCGGGCAGAGGGTGGCCTTCCATCTCCACCACGGTGCCGTCGTCCTGGCGGCGCTGGTAGCGATAGCGTGAGCCCGAGCGCAGGTGATTAAGGCGCTTTTGCACTTCCTGGGTAGGGTCCCCGGCCAGAAGGCCGCGCTCGGCGTTAAAACGAATTAAGTCTTCGACCGGCCTTCCCACCGTTACCAGGTCGTCGGGGTAGTCGAACAGCTCCAGGTAGCGCCGGTTCCAGGCAATGATGCGCATGTCCCTGTCCACCACGCTGATGCCCTGGGAGATGTTCTCGATGGTGGCAGTCAGCAGGCTCTGGTTAAAGCGCAGCACCTGGGAGGCTTCGTCCACAAAGCTCGCCACTTGCGACAGCGGCAGCGCCTTTTGGGCCCGAAGCGCGTCCATCACCATGCGCATGGAGGCGCCGCCAATCACCGCCGAGAGGTGTTTTTCCACCTGCTGGACCAGCGCCACCGGCGCCGCCTGGCGGGAAAGCTCGGTCGCACCGGGGTACTGGCGGCGAATAAGGCCCTCGGCCACTTCTTCACCGGCAAAGCGTTTGACCAACTCAAAGCAGTCTTGCACCGTCAGCACCGATGAGGCGACGTGCAGGGGCTGGCGCATAAAAGAGTCGGCCTGCAACTGCTCGCTGACCGAGGTGTGGGACAAAAATGACACCAGCACAGTGAGCGCCAGGTTGACCCCAAGGCTGAGCAGCGTGCCAAAACTGATGGCGTCCATGGGCACCGGCAACCCCGGCACCGCCACCCCAAAGCCTTGAGGGAGCAAAAGGGTGTAAGCCCAAAGCAGCGAGCCTGCCATTAACCCGGCACGGGCGCCCTTGGAGTTGGTGCCGCGCCACACCAGGCCCAACACCAGCGGCGGGAACAGCTGCGCCACCAGCACAAAGGCCATCAGCCCCATTTGCGATAAGGTGTCGCTGCTGACACTGGCCCGGTAATAGAAAAAGCCCCCCAGCACCACCACCAGCATCGCCAGGCGCCGCAGCCACAGCAGCCAGCTGCCCTGCCCCGTCTCCGGCAAACCTCGCACCTTGAGCAGCAAGGGCGCGGTGAGATCGTTGGTGATCATGATTGATAGCACCACCGTTGCCACCACCACCATGGCGGTAGAGGCCGAAAGGCCGCCAAGGTAAGCCAGCAAAGTGAGCCAGGGCGAGTTCAGCGCCATGGGCAGGTAGAGCACGTAGCGGTCCGGGCTTACCGAATCGCCCAGCAACACGGCACCGGCGAGGCCCAGCGGCAGGGTAAAGATGCCAATGGCCACCAGATAGGCCGGGAACAGCCACCGGGTACGGCGCAAAAAGGGCAAACGGGGACTTTCAACAAAAGCGAGGTGAAAAAGCCTTGGCAAACACAAGGTGGCGGCCAGCCCCAGCAGGGTATGCACCCAATAGACATAACCGGGGGCCGCTTGCTGCTGCAATTTGGCCACATGAGGGCTTTGGGCGGCCACCTCCAGCAGCGGGCCAAAACCGCCAAACTGGCCGTACACCACCACCAGCGCCAGCACCCAAAAGGCAATCAGCTTAACGATGGACTCAAAGGCGAGCGCCGTCATCATACCAGCGTTATGGGCCTGGGCCTGGGTGTGGCGCGAGGCAAACAGCATGGCAAAAATGGCCATGGCCAGGGCAACCCCCAGGGCGGTGTCTTGCCACCAGTGGCTGCTTTGGTGATCGGTCAGAACATTGATGGCATCGGCCACCGCCCTTAACTGCAAGGCGATATACGGAATGATAGAGGCCACCGCCACCAAGGTGACCGACACCGCCAAGGCGCGGCTGCGGCCAAAGCGGGTAGCGATAAAATCGGCAATGGACGTGATGTTGTTGCGCCGGATATGAATAGCAAGGCGCTTTAAAGCAGGGAAAGCAAAGAGGTACAGCAAGATAGTGCCGGTGTAAGTGGGGGGGAGCCACCAGCCGTTATGTACCGCTTGCCCTGTGACCCCGAAGAAGGCCCAAGACGTGCAGTAAACCCCCAATGACAAACCGGCTGTCCATCCGGACAGCCGGTGCCTGGCATTAACGCGCTCGCCCCAATAGGCGATGGCGAACAGCAGGGCTATATAGGCAAGGGAGACCAGGGTAACCGGCCCCCACCCCAGCGGCATCACCTGGCGGTCCAGCCTCCGTCCAGCACCAGGGTCTGGGCCGTGATGTTACGGGCCGCAGGGCTGGTGAGGAACATGGCAGTACCGGCTATCTCCTCGAGGGTGATAAAGGCCTTTTTGGCCATGGGCGCCAGGAAGATTTTGGACACCACATCCTCTTCGGTCATGTTGTTTTCCCGCGCTTGGTCGGCAATTTGCTTGTCTACCAGCGGGGTTTTCACATAAGCCGGACAGATGGTGTTGACGGTAATATCCGCCTCACCCAATTCCAGGGCCAGGGTCTTGGCAAAGCCTAAGAGGCCATGCTTGGCTGACACATAGGCTGATTTATAGGGGGATGCCACCAGCGAGTGGATAGAGCCAATATTGATGATGCGGCCAAAGTTCTGCTCGCGCATGGCGGGCAGGAAGGCTTTGGTCATGATCATCGGCCCCACCAACATGATATCAATCAGCTGGCGCCACTTGTCGGCCGGGAAGTCTTCGAGCCGCGCCACGTGTTGAATACCGGCATTATTGACCAGCACATCTATGGCGCCCACTTCTTTGGCCAGGGCCTCGGAAGCAGTTGCATCGGTGACGTTAATGGCCACGCCTATGGCCTTGGGTAGCTTGGCGGCGGCTTCAGCCGCCTTGGCGCCGTCCAGGTCCGCCAGCACCAGCTCATGGCCAGCGTTAGCAAACTGTTCGGCGATACCAAAGCCGATGCCAGAGGCACCACCCGTTACCAGCACTTTCATGTCATACCTCCATTTCTGGAACATCGTCGGCAGCAATGAGCTTGCCGGCAGTCTTTTCACGGATTTCCTGAACGCTGACCCCGGGCGCACGCTCTTTCAGAACGAAGGCGCCATTCTCTATTTCGAAATACCCCAGGTCGGTAAGGACCTTTTTGATGCAACCGGCCCCGGTCAGGGGCAGCTCGCACAGGGGAAGCAGTTTTGAATTGCCGTATTTATCGGCATGCATCATGGTGACGATGATGTTATCGGCCCCCGCCACCAAATCCATGGCGCCGCCCATGCCCTTGACCAGCTTGCCGGGGATCATCCAACTGGCAATGTTGCCTTGAATGTCCACCTCAAAAGCCCCCAGCACGGTCAGGTCCACGTGGCCGCCACGGATCATCGCAAAGGATTCGGCAGAGTTGAAGAAGCTTGCACCCTTCACAGTGGTGACAGTCTGTTTACCGGCATTGATTAAATCCGGGTCGACTTCGTCTTCGGTGGGGAAAGCGCCCATGCCCAGCAGGCCATTCTCCGATTGCAACATCACATCGATGCCCTCGGGAATGTAGTTGGCCACCAGGGTGGGAATGCCGATACCGAGGTTGACGTAGTAACCGTCTTTGAGTTCTTTGGCGACACGGGCCGCCATTTGTTCGCGGGACAGTGCCATGACTCAGCTCCTTACGGTCCGTTGCTCGATGCGTTTTTCAAAGGTGCCCTTGATAACCCGGTCGACATAAATGCCGGGGGTATGGATAAATTCAGGGTCCAATGCGTCAACGATTTCTTCGGCTTCCACCACGGTGATTTTGCCGGCGGTGGCCATCATCGGGTTGAAGTTCATGGCAGTCTTGCGAAAAGTCAGGTTACCGAAGCGGTCCGCCTGATAGGCGCGCACCAGGGCAAAGTCGGCGGTCAGGCTGGGCTCCAGCACATAGTTGCGGCCGTTTATTTCGCGGGTTTCTTTGCCTTCGGCAACCGGGGTGCCGTAGCCGGTGGCGGTGAAAAAGGCCGGGATACCGGCGCCGCCAGCACGAATTTTCTCGGCCAGGTTACCTTGGGGGGTCAGTTCCACTTCCAGCTCACCAGAGAGCATCTGGCGCATAAATTCGGCATTTTCGCCAACGTAGGACGCAACCATCTTCCTGATCTGCTTGGTTTGCAGCAGCAGGCCAAGACCAAAGTCATCAACCCCGGCATTGTTGGAAATGCAGGTCAGGCCTTTGACACCGGTATCGCGCATGGCGGTGATAAGCCCCTCGGGAATACCGCACAGGCCAAAACCACCCACCATTACCGTCATGTTGCTATCGATGCCAGCCAAGGCCTCGTCGTAACTCTGAACGATCTTATTAAACCCAGACATCACAGTCTCCTTATGAAACTTGGGCCATGCTAGCGCCCAGCTTTGCCAAGGCACCAGCCTACTTTAGTGTTAGAGGTTCGCTCCCAGGGTATACCTTGCTTTACAGTGCCTTACAGACCAAGCCGTGTCAGCACGGCGCGCAAGGACAAGCCCAGCTTCTCACCCAGTTTGCGTTTGAGTTGGTAACTGACCGCCAAGATCCGATGGCTGCCCAGCTTGCCGCTCAGATAAGCATCGGAGGTGGCAATGTCGTCAATCAGGCCTTTCTCCAGCGCGTCGACCCCCAGCCACACTTCGCCGGTAGCCACCTGCTCCACATCCAGTTGCGGCCTAAATTGGCTCACGTGGTTACGAAAGTGACCGTGGATCACGTTGAGATCGGCAACAAACTTCTCGCGCCCTTCCTCGGTGTTCTCCCCCAACACGGAAAGGGTTCGTTTGAATTTGCCAGCAGTGTGTTGCTCATAATCGATGTCGTGCTTTTTCAAAACCTTATGCAGGTTAGGAATGCCCGCTATCACACCGATAGAGCCCAGCATGGCAAAGGGCGCTGCCAAGATCCTGTCGGCAACGCAGGCCATCATGTAACCGCCACTGGCGGCCACCTTGTCAACCACAACGGTAAGCGGAACCCCGGCATCCCGGACTCGCGCCAGTTGTGAAGCGGCCAGGCCATAACCATGGACCACGCCGCCCGGAGATTCCAGCCGCAGCAGCACTTCGTCTTGTACCCCGGCCACCGCCAACACGGCGGTCACTTCCTCGCGCAGGGCTTCTACTTCATGGGCGTCCATGGAGCCGTGAAAATCCAGCACAAAGAGGGTGGGCTTGCCGTCGTCACTGGCCTTTTTAGCGGCCTTTTCTTCGGCTTTAAGGTTTTTTTTGTCCAGCAGTTCGGCTTTGAGACGCTGGCCGTAGCCGCGCAGGCGTTTACCCAAGTCGGTAACGGTCAGCTCCCCTCGCTGGCGCTGCTTGCGAAGGGAAAGCGCCGCCACCACCACCAGCAATACCACTATGGCTACCACCAGGGTCAGGGTCTTGGCCAGGAACAGGCCGTATTGAGAAAGAAAATCCAATTTCACTACTCCGTGACTGCAAAGCCTTGAGTGTAAAACAAAACACCCGGCCAGTGGCCGGGTGTTTTTATGCATTAACGGCGACTTAGTCTTGCGCCGCGTCCGCCAATACCGAGCTGTTTGTCACCAGGATGGTCAAACCTTTGCTGGCCAGGAAGCTGGCCACTTGGGATTGCATCTCGGTCGTTACCGCAGCTGAACTGGTCGGGTCGAGCAAGGAGCCGTGCGCACCGGCATTGAAGTGCGCCACACCGCTAACCTGGGTGGTGCCGTCAGTGCTGGTCAGAGTAGCGGTGATAGGGCTCAGGCCCAGGCTTGCCACCAGCGGGTCAGTACCAGACAGCGGGTAGCCGAAGGCGGCGTTGCTGTTGGGAATAACCTGGTCGCTGGTACCGGCAGTGCCGTTACCCACTACTTCGTGAACCAACAGGCCCGGGGTGTTGGACTTGAGGGTCACGCCATAGGCGATGGGGTCGGCAGAGTCCAGTACCGTTTGGGCGGCAAACAGGAACTGCGGCAGGAACTGCTCGTACACCGCATCAACCAACTGCTCGTAACCGGTATCACCGGGTTGCAGGTTGTTGGTGTTGGCAGCGGTCAGTGCGCTCTGGAAGCTAGAAGACGCCACCAGGCCATCTTGCACCGTGGCGGCAAAGGTCGGCGAGAAGGCGAAGATACCGGCTACACCGGCGCCAGGCACGGACAGGGCCGCGCTCTTGAAGCTAAAGAAGGCGGAGTAGTCGGTACCGCTCGGGTCCTTGGTTTCGGTGTTACCCACCGCAACCGCTTCAGAACCGACGATGGAGCCCAAGGAGATACCCATGTAGCTGACATCGGTGCCGTCCAGGTTGGTGCCGCCGCCAAGGGTCTGGGCGGTCAGGGCGGCGCGCAGGGACAGCTCGTCCATCACGCTTTCGCGCAGGTTGTCACGCACGGTGCCAAGGCTGGCCAAGTTGGTGTAAATACCGACGTTATCACCGGCATTGAGGTTCTCTTGGCCGTCACCGGTCAAGTCCAGGCCACGGGTGCCATGCAGCGGCAGGTCGATGGCGATCATCGCCTGGCCGTTAAGGGCCAGGGTACCGGCGATGGCAAGGCCGGTTTCTTTATAGGAGGTAATGCCGTGGCCGTAGACCACGGTAGGCCAGCCGGCGGCGCCTTTAGCAATGGTGCCGTCCATACCCAAACCGCCACGTAGAACATTGACGGTGCTGGGGATAGGCAGGGTAACCAGTACGTCGATGGTCTTGATGGAGCGGACCTGGGGCACCGGGTTGTACTTGGTGATGAATTTGAGCGGGTCAACATCAGCGCCAGCGTCGTTGGTGAAGCTGGCGCCGACCAGCAGCGCGTTGTTGGTCAGCGCAGCGGTCGGGTCGATGCCTTGGGCAACGGCTTGCTGGGCGTAGTTGGCCTGGCTCAGGGTGCCGTTTTGCAGGGCCAGCAGCACGGCAGCCGGGCTGTCACCAGAGGCTATCCATCGTGAAGACAGGGCGTCGCACTGGGTCAGGTCGCCAGTGGCGATGTTACAGGCACCGCTGGCAAAATCAGCCGCAGTGGGTTTATCCAAGAAGTACGGCAGGCTCAGGGTGGCTTTATACACCTCGGCGCCGCTCGCCAGTTGGCCGGCGGTGGTGGAGCCATCCAGGCCCAGTACATCGGCAGCGGTCATGCCGGTGTCAGTCAAAGCAGACAAGCTCAGTTGCCCGGCGTTGAGGGTCTGCATCAACACCAGCTTGGCGTATTGCAGGGTATCGATGGTGCTCTGGGTGGTGAACAGGCCAGAGTAGGTGACGCTGTCTTTGTCGATGCCGGCAGCAGCCAGCACGTTTTCATAGGAGTTGACGGCGGTTTGCGCGGACAACTGGTCGGCGGTACCCAGCGGGGTGGTGGCCACGTCCTGCTTGAGCAGGTTATAAGTGGCAGAGCCTTGCACTGAGCGGCCTTCGGAGTCGTGCACCAGGGTGGTGGTGGCCACAACATAGGCGGATTTGGCATCCAGTGGCTTGAGGGGCACGATAACGATGGTGTTGTCGTTGGTCACGGCGGTGGTGAAGTCGGTGCCGAAGGTCAGAGCCGACTCGAAGGTGCAGGCGTCAACAGAAGACGCATCGGCACAGTTGGCATCGTCGCCACCTTTGGTGACTTTCAGCAGCACCACAGCGCCGGCTTGCTGCACGGAGGTGTCATCCAGGGTGATGCCGGTGGGCAAGTCAACACTGATGGTAAAAGGCGTGCTCAAAGACCAGCCGTCCATGCCGGACAACACGGCTTGAGGATCGTAAGGGCTGGATTCGTCGGCGACACCGGGGATATTAAGGGTGCCGTCCGTGGTACCGCTCAGCAGCAGATCGTTGGGGATCGGCAGCACTCCATTGGAGGGATCGTAAGCGATACGGGCAGTTGCGATGCTGTTATCTGTTCCGGGTGTTTCGCTGTAGGAGTCATCTCCACAGGCACTCAGGCCCAGTGCTGCCAACACAGCGATGCTGACAAATTTCTTATCCATGATATTCCCCATTAAATGGTTGTTTTGTTTTAGTTGACCATCGGGTCAATACGTTACTCACTGGTCCGACTTTTTACAAATCTTTCCCGTAAAAACTTCTATCCTCGCCTATTTGGGCCCTTCTAACCCTTCGGGTAGACTGGCCACAAACTGCCGAACGGAATTATCCATGCTCGACTACCAAGCCTCAAAAGATATCTTAAAAAACAGAGTTGTTCTGGTAACAGGCGCCAGCACCGGCATCGGCCGGGAAGCCGCCCTCTGTTATGCCACCCATGGCGCCACCGTGCTGCTACTGGGGCGAAATGTTAAAAACCTGGAAAGCGTTTATGACGACATCGCCGCCATGGGCGCGCCCCAGGCGGCCATCATCCCTCTGGATATGCTGGGCGCCACCGACCAACACTATCGCGATATGGCGCTGACCATTGAGAACCAGTTCGGGCGGTTGGACGGCGTGCTGATGAACGCCGGTGAGCTTGGCACCCTCACCCCCTTTGAGCAGACCGACGACGACAGTTGGGACAGGGTGATGAAAATCAACGTCGATGCCACCTTTCGTATGACCCGCGCCCTGTTGCCGCTGTTAAAGGCCAGCGAAGATGGCCGCCTTATCTTCACCAGCTCTGGGGTGGGCAAAAAGGGCCGCGCCTACTGGGGCGCTTACGCGGTGTCCAAGTTCGCCACCGAAGGCATGATGCAGGTGCTGGCCGATGAAAACAGCAAAGGGCCATTGCGGGTTAACTGTATCAACCCCGGCGGCACCCGCACCGCCATGCGCGCCAAAGCCTTCCCAGCCGAAGATCCCATGACCTTGAAAACCCCGGCCGATCTGATGCCCCTTTATCTGTACCTGATGGGGCCTGACAGCAAGAGCGTCAACGGCCAGAGCATCGACGCCCAGCCCAAATAACGGGCCCATAAAAAAGCCGGGCTAAAAACCCGGCTTTTTTATGGCTGCCAGGGCGAGCGCTTAAAGACGCGGGTATCCGCCGCAAGCTTCTTCTCAAGACTGGGTTTATCCAGCAGCTGATTCTTGGCGCCTTTAAAGGCCAGCACCGACTCGGCGTTGAGCATGCCGGCTTTTACCGCCTGCTCCAGCGGCCGGCCACAGGCCAAAGCCGCCACAAAACCACTGGCAAAGGCGTCGCCGGCGCCGGTGGTTTCAACGATGGTCAATTCCCGCTGCGGCTCGGCCCACACAACAATGCGCCGGTCTGTGGCTATGGCGCCAGCGGCGCCGTCGGTGATGGCAATCACCGGTATGGCAACCTGGCTGGCCAGGGCTTTGAGTAATTCATCGCTGCCGTGGTTTTCCCGCTCGTCCCAGCCCAGCAACATGGCGCTCTCTTCTTTGTTGAGCACCAGCACCGTCAGGCGCTCAAGGATGGGCTGCAACGCCGCCAAGCCCTCTTTGGCAAGATAACTCGAAGGGTTAAAAGCCACTTTGGCCTCGGTTTTAGCGACCAGCGCCTTTAACGTGGCAAGGCTTTGGCCCAGCATCGCCGAGCAATAGAGCCAGCGGCACGGCGGCAAAAGGGCCTCATCTTCACTTAAAAAATCGTTGGCGCCTTTGAACGCCAAGATGGTGCGGTCGTCATCAATGGAGTCAAGAATAACCGACAGCCCGGTCTGCCCGGCTTTTACACCGACAAAATCAACCCCCTCCGCTGCCAGTAAATCGAGCACCTGCTGGCCTTGGGGGTCATCGCCAATTTTGCCCAAAAAGGCGGTCTTAAGGCCCTGGCGGGCAAAGGCGACGGCGGTGTTGGTGCCGCCGCCACCCACCGTGATATTCAGGTCTTTAATAAGAATTTTGCCCCCCAGCGGATAGGCGATAAGCCGCTCTAAGCTGTGGCGGGTTTCGATTTGCACCAGCTCCGAATCGGTGTCGGCAAAAAGGTCTACCGTTGCCGAGCCCAGGGTAACCACGTCAAACATAACGCCTCCTTTTTATCGAGCATGGCAGCCCCCTGCCCCGGCTGCCTTGACCCGGCGCAATTGGCAGGCGAAGATCCCAGCCCCGCTGCCCAAGGATGCTGTGATGACCCTGAGCCCTACACGTTGGCTGTCTTTGTTTTATATACACTTTTTCTTAGGCTGGGGGATCTATCTGCCGTTTTGGTCGCTTTGGCTCAAAGGCCAGTCCCTGACCCCGGCCCTGATTGGCATTTTGCTGGGGGTTGCCCAGGGCACCCGCGCCATGGGCTCGCTTTTTATCACCACCCGCATTCGCCGCTCCGAGCAACTGATGCCGGCGGCAAGGCTGTTGTCCCTGGCCACCTTGGTGCTGTTTTGCGGCTTTCTCCTTCCTCAAAGCCTGCCGCTGCTGCTGGGGCTGACGTTAATAAGCTCGCTCCTCTACTCGCCGCTAATGCCCATCTCCGACGCCATCGCCACCCGCATGGTGGCGCAGATAGGCATTGATTACGGCAAGGTGCGGCTGTGGGGGTCGGTGGCCTTTGTGGTGATGTCGACCCTGATGGGCTATTTCACCGGCCTGTGGGGGAGCCAGGCGGTACTGTGGTGCCTGCTGGTCACCCAGTTGATGATGTTCCTCGGCACCCTGCCGGCCATGTCGGTGCCGCTCACCGATGGCGCCGCAGCTAAAGCCAGCACGCCCTGGCATCAGCTACTTAAGCTCCCCAAACTGCGCCGTTTTTTGTTTACCAATATGGCCATTCAAGGCAGCCACGCCGCCTATTACGGCTTTTCAGCCATTTATTGGCAGTCCCTTGGGATCAGCGCTGGCACCATCGGCTTTTTATGGAGCTGGGGCGTGGTGGTGGAAGTGGCGGTGTTCTTCTTTGCTAAACGGCTTTTTGGCAACAAGCGCGCCAGTTGGCTGCTGAGTATTGCCGCCTGTGCCGTGATGCTGCGCTGGACCGGCACCGCCTTTGCCAGCAGCCTGTGGCAGCTGATTTTGCTGCAAGCCATGCATGGCCTCACCTTTACCCTCGCCCACCTTGGCGCTATTACCTACATCAGCAAAGAGCTGCCGCGCCACCATGGGGTGGGCACCCAGGCGCTGTATTCGGCCCTGGCCTTGAGTTTGTCGGTGGCGGCGATGATGCTGGTCACGGGGGGCCTCTTCGAGGCCCTGGGGGGCAAGGTGTTCCTGGTGATGGCGGCCCTTGGCCTGCCGGCGCTGCTGCTGGCAAGAAAGGTTCGGCCCATCGAAGAGCCGGCATGAAAAAAGGCGCCCTTAGGGCGCCTTTTTGTAGGCGGTTATTGCGGCGTTTTTGGCTTTCGCTGGCGAATAAGCCCTTCTTGCTGGGTAGAGGCCACCAGCCGGCCCTGGCGGTCAAAGAACTGGCCGCGAACCAAGCCCCTGGCGCCACTGGCAATGGGGCTTTTCACCACGTACAGCAGCCAGTCGTCCATCCTAAAATCCTGGTGGAACCACATGGCGTGGTCGATGGAGGCTACCTGCAGGGTCGGCTCCATGTAGCTGCGGCCATGGGGCTGCAAAGACGTGGGCAGGAAGTTGAAGTCGGAGGCATAGGCCAGCAGGTACTGATGGATGCGCGGGTCGTCCGGCATCATGCCGTTGGCCTTTATCCACACGTAACGGACCGGCTCGGCCACTTCGGGCGCGGTGGGGTCGTGAAAAACCACCGGGCGCATCTCGATGGGCATTTCGGTGAGGAAATTCTCGAGAATGCGCTTGGGCAAGCGCTCGGCCAGCGGCTCGGCCAGCTCACGCTCGCTTTTTAAGCCCTCAGGGCCGGGCACTGCCGGCATTTCGTCCTGATGGGAAAAACCTTCTTCGGCTATCTGAAAGGAGGTAGTGAGCTCAAAAATAGGCCGCCCATGCTGAATGGCCTTGACCCTTCTCGTGGAGAAGGTGCCACCGTCGCGCAGGTTTTCCACCAGGTACACCACCGGGCTTTTGGCATCGCCTGCTTCAAGAAAGTAGGCGTGCAGGGAGTGGGCGCTGCGGCCGGTATCGACGGTGGCCTGGGCGGCGCTCATGGCCTGGCCCAGCACCTGGCCGCCGAACAGGGCCGGAAAGCCCAAATCCTGGCTCTGGCCACGAAAGATACCCTTCTCTACCGGCTCAAGTTCCAACAGCGACAACAGTTCATTTAATACAGGAGACATGGAAACCTTCCTCAGCCAAAGCGGCTATCGGCAACAAAGGGGTTGGTACGGCGCTCTTCTCCGAGGGTGGACATGGGGCCGTGGCCGGGCACGAAACGCACGTCGTCGCCCAGCAGGAACAATTTATTGCGAATGGCATCCAGCAGCTGCTGGTGGTTGCCCATGGGAAAATCGGTGCGGCCGATGGAGCCTTTGAAAAGCACGTCCCCCACTTGAGCCCAGCGGGCCTCGCGGTTAAAGAGCACCACATGGCCAGGGGTGTGGCCGGGGCAATGGAGCACCTCAAAGCGAAGGGTACCGAGGGTTAGCGTGTCGCCATCATCGAGGTAACGGTCGGGGCTAAAGGCAACCGGGGCGGGAAAACCGAACATCCGCGCTTGGTCGTCCAGGCGGCTTAACCAGAAATCATCGGCTTGATGAGGGCCAATCACCGGCACCCTAAGGCGCGCTTTAAGCTCGCCGGTGGCACCAACGTGGTCAAGGTGGCCGTGGGTCAGCCAGATGGCGTCAAGCTCAAGGCCCTTTTGGGCCAGCTCGGCCAGGATGCGCTCGGGCTCGCCGCCCGGGTCTATCACGGCGGCTTTGCGGGTTTGCGGGCACCAGACCAGCGTGCAGTTCTGGGCAAAAGGCGTGACGGGAAGCAAGGTAAATTCCATCACTGTCGACTCATGTTCATTCAGGCAATTGCTCATGGTACCCCGAGCCAAGGGGCCAAAGGCAAGTGCTTATGGCGCCGGTCGCTTGCCACGGCATTGCTCAAGCCGGTGCAATACCTGCTCGGCCCTGGCCGCCACCCAACTTGGCAGCACCGCGTCAACGTTCATGGTTTGGCGGTCATACACCCGCCCTGGCCACTTATCGCGGCCGCTCTCGGTCAAGCACAGCCCCACCGACGGAAACACGTGATGGTAAACCAGGCCAAGAGTCTCTATTTCCTGCCAGGAAACATGGCCCTTGCTGAACCAGTAATGGAGAGTCAGGCCCTGCTCATCGGCTGCCAGGTACATGCAGCTACGGCTAAGGGCGCTTAAAAACAGCAGTGCGAAGAGACTGAAGATCCCCATCACCCACACACCGTAGGCTTCCCCTACTTGCCAGCGCCAGCCGCCAATGGCGGCGATCAGCAAGCAAAGTAGTACAGACAGCAGCACAATGCCTTTATTGGCACCTCGGCTATAGTGGTTCATAGGTCCTCCCATTCGTGGCGGGCCAATCATACGACGTTGATAAGCGCTTGTCTTTCAAGGATGAAAATTACCGGACCCAGGCCAATGACAGCAGCATCACCTTCCGAAAAAGCCGCAACGGGGGGCCTTAAGGCAACATTGGCACCTTTTAGCCTCCATTTTGTGGGTAACCAGGCTGACTGGGAGCAGCCCTTTCGCGAGGCGTATTTCCACAACACCTTGGGCCAGGCCCGCATTGCCATCGGTTTTGGCGTCTTTTACTTTTCGCTGTTCGCCATCTTGGATTTATTGGTGCTGCCAGAGCGCCTCCTTGAGGCGTGGATTTGCCGTTTCGGGGTGTTTTTGCCGGCCGGGCTCATGGTGCTGGCCCTGTCCTTTCATAAAAGCTTTATGGGTTACTACCAAGGCGCGCTGGCTTTTTTGGTGCTGCTGGGAGGTAGCGGGGTTATTTATCTCACCACCCTCACCTCCCAGACCGACAGCTACCTCTATTACGCCGGGCTTATTCTCGCCTTCATGTTCGGTTACGGTTTTGCCAAGCTGCGCTTTGTCACCGCCACCTGCTGCTGCTGGACCCTGGTGCTGATATTCGAGGTGGTGGAATTTACCGTCAATCACCCCAGCCTCAAGGGTTTGCTGTCCAACCAGTTCTTTTTTATTGGCGCCAATATCGTCGGCATGATGATTTGCTACCACCAGGAAAAATCCGCAAGGCTGGCGTTTTTACTGCAAAACCAGCTTGCCGAGCAAAACGCCCTGCTGCTCAGCCACAACCAGAATCTTGCCAAACTCACCAACCTCGATGGCCTGACCAAGGTGGCCAATCGTCGCCACTTGGACCAATTCTTTCACCAGGCCTGGAAGCAATGCCTGGATGAGCGCCATCCCCTTGCCATCATCATTTGCGACATCGACGTCTTTAAACAGTACAACGACCATTACGGCCACGTGGCGGGCGATGATTGCCTGATAAAGGTCGCCAAGGCCTTGAGCCAAAGCGTGCGCCGGGCCGATACCCTGGTGGGCCGCTACGGCGGGGAGGAGTTTGCGGTGGTGATGGCAGGCGCCCATACCGAAGAGGCCCAAACGGTGGCCGAGCGCATTCGCCAGGCGGTGCAGCAACTGGCCCTGCCCCACCAAAAGTCTGAGACCAAAGTGGTGACTTTAAGCCTGGGGGTGGCAGCGGCCGTGCCCAGCCAGTACCTCACCCAGCGGGAGCTGTTTCAGTGCGCCGACAGCGCCCTGTACGAGGCCAAGCTTGCCGGGCGCAACCAAGTGAAGGTGGGCCAGCTTATCAAGACATAAAAAAAGCCGCCCTAAGGCGGCTTTTTAGCAAAACAACCGAGCTTACCAGCCGGTTACTTCGCGCAGGGCTTTGCCGATGTCGGCCAGGGAGCGCACGGTTTTAACACCCGCGTCTTCCAGAGCAGCGAACTTTTCGTCAGCAGTACCGGCACCGCCGGAGATGATGGCGCCAGCATGGCCCATACGTTTGCCCGGAGGAGCAGTTACACCGGCGATATAGGACACAACCGGTTTGGTGACGTTGGCTTTGATGTAGGCAGCCGCTTCTTCTTCAGCAGTACCGCCGATCTCACCGATCATCACGATGGCTTGGGTTTCGTCGTCGTTCTGGAACATTTCCAGAATGTCGATGAAGTTGGAGCCCGGGATCGGGTCGCCACCGATACCCACACAGGTAGACTGGCCGAAACCTTCGTCAGTGGTTTGTTTAACCGCTTCGTAGGTCAGGGTGCCAGAGCGGGAAACGATACCCACTTTACCTTTCTTGTGGATGTGGCCAGGCATGATGCCGATTTTGCACTCGTCCGGAGTGATAACGCCGGGGCAGTTCGGGCCGATCATGCGCACGCCGGTCTCTTGCAGCTTGACTTTAACGTCCAGCATGTCGAGGGTCGGGATGCCTTCGGTGATACAGATGATGAGCTCGATACCAGCGTCGATAGCTTCGAGGATGGCGTCTTTACAGAACGGAGCAGGAACGTAGATAACAGTGGCAGTCGCGCCAGTGGTTTCTACGGCGTCACGCACGGTGTTGAACACCGGCAGACCCAGGTGAGTGGTGCCGCCTTTACCCGGAGACACACCGCCAACCATCTTGGTTCCGTAAGCAATGGCTTGCTCGGAGTGGAAGGTACCTTGACCACCGGTGAAACCTTGGCAGATGACCTTGGTATCTTTGTTAATCAGAACGCTCATTATTTACCCTCCGCAGCTTTGACAACCTGTTGGGCAGCGTCAGTCAGGCTGGTGGCGGCAATGATGTTCAGGCCGCTTTCGGCCAGCTTCTTGGTGCCCAGCTCTGCGTTGTTACCTTCCAGACGAACAACAACCGGCACTTTCACGCCGACTTCTTCCACAGCACCGATGATGCCTTCTGCGATCATGTCGCAGCGCACGATGCCACCGAAGATGTTGACCAGTACCGCTTTAACGGCGTCGTCAGACAGGATGATTTTGAAGGCTTCGGATACGCGCTCTTTGGTAGCACCGCCGCCTACGTCCAGGAAGTTGGCAGGTTGGCCACCGTGCAATTTCACGATGTCCATGGTACCCATGGCCAGGCCAGCGCCGTTAACCATACAGCCGATGTTGCCTTCCAGGGCAACGTAGTTCAGTTCCCACTGAGCAGCACGGGCTTCACGGGCGTCTTCTTGAGACGGATCGTGCATTTCGCGCAGCTTGGGCTGACGGTACATGGCGTTGGAATCGATGTTGATCTTGGCGTCCAGGCAGTGCAGGTTGCCTTTGTCGGTGATGACCAGCGGGTTGATTTCCAGCAGGGCCAGATCGTAATCGGTGAACAGTTTGCCCAGACCCATGAAGATCTTAACGAACTGCTTGATTTGGTCGCCTTCGAGGCCCAGCTTGAACGCTAGCTCACGGCCTTGGTAAGGCTGCGGGCCGACCAGCGGGTCGAGGGCCATTTTGAAGATCTTCTCAGGGGTTTCGTGAGCAACGGTTTCGATGTCCACGCCACCTTCGGTAGAAGCCATGAACACCACGCGACGGCTGGCGCGGTCCAGAACGGCACCCAGGTACAGTTCTTTGGCGATGTCGGTGCAGGATTCAACCAGGATCTTGTTGATCGGCTGACCTTTCTCGTCAGTCTGGTAAGTCACCAGGTTTTTGCCCAGCCAGTGCTCGGCAAATTCGCGCACTTTCTCTTTAGAGTCGACGACCTTTACGCCGCCCGCTTTACCGCGGCCACCAGCGTGTACCTGACATTTTACGACCCACTCGGAGCCGCCGATGGAGGAGGCAGCTTCTACAGCAGCCTGAGGGTTGTCAACCGCGAAGCCTTCGGATACGGGCAGACCGTACTCGGCGAGCAGTTGCTTAGCCTGATACTCGTGCAAGTTCATTATGCTCAGTCTCTTTGCGTGTTTGTGGCAGCTAGGGGCTACCATCCCAAAAAAGGCCTTGCGGCCTTTCGTCCAGATTTAGGGGGGCCTTGGCCCCCCTTTGCCTGAAAGCTTAAACGTCCAGCAGAAGACGCGTCGGATCTTCCAGCATGTCCTTGATGGTGACCAGGAAGCCTACGGACTCACGGCCATCGACGATGCGGTGGTCGTAAGACAGGGCCAGGTACATCATCGGCAGGATCTCGACCTGACCATTCACCGCCATGGGGCGATCCTTGATGGCGTGCATGCCAAGGATAGCGCTTTGGGGCGGGTTGATGATGGGGGTAGACATCAGCGAACCGAATACACCGCCGTTGGTAATGGTGAAGTTACCGCCGGTCATGTCTTCGATGGACAGCTTGCCGTCACGGGCCTTGATGGCCAGGTCGCGGATCGCTTTTTCGATGTCAGCCAGACCCATCTGGTCGGCGTCGCGCAGCACAGGGGTAACCAGGCCTTTGGGCGTGGATACGGCAATGCTGACGTCGAAGTAGTTGTGGTAAACGATGTCGTCGCCGTCGATGGAGGCATTAACATCGGGGAAACGTTTGAGCGCTTCAACAACCGCCTTCACGTAGAAGGACATGAAACCCAGCTTGATGCCGTGTTTCTTCTCGAAGATCTCTTGATACTGCTTACGCAGGCTCATGATCGGCTTCATGTTGACTTCGTTGAAGGTCGTCAGCATGGCGGTGTTGTTTTTGGCGTCCAGCAGGCGCTTGGCAATGGTTTTGCGCAGGCGGGTCATGGGCACGCGCTTCTCGGAGCGCTCGCTCATGGCAGGCGCTGCAGCGGCAGCCGGAGCGGCTTTGGCAGCACCGTTTTTGATGTAGTTGTCTACATCTTCTTTAGTGATGCGGCCACCCACGCCAGTGCCTTTGATGCCTTCCGGGCTCAGGCCTTTTTCAGCCAGGGCGCGACGCACAGACGGGCTCAGCACGTCAGAGGTTTCGTCGCTGGTAGCAGCAGCGGCAGGCGCAGCGGCTTCGGCCTTGGGCGCGTCGGCAGCGGCAGCCGGAGCAGCAGCAGGGGCAGCACCCGCTTTAAGGATGGCAATCACTTGCTCGGCGGTGACGGTGGCACCTTCTTCGAACAGGATCTCACCCAGCACGCCGTCTTCAGGAGCGGGTACTTCCAAAACCACTTTGTCGGTTTCGATATCAACCAGGTTCTCGTCACGGGAGACCGCTTCACCGGGTTTCTTGTGCCAAGTGGCGATGGTGGCGTCCGCCACAGATTCCGGCAGGACGGGTACCTTGATTTCGATGCTCATTCTATTGTTCCTTTTGCCTTAATCTTTTACTTCGAGGTTGAGTGCATCGGCGACCAGCGCCTGCTGCTGCTTGGCGTGCACCGAGGCATAACCCACGGCCGGTGCAGCGGACGCTTTGCGACCGGCATAGCCAAGGTTGGCACCTTTGGGCAGGGCCTCACGGATGTCGTGCTGGATGAAGTACCAGGCGCCCTGGTTCTTCGGCTCTTCCTGGCACCAGGCAAATTCAGTGACATGGCTGTACTGGGCCAGCACCTTCTGCACTTCCTCGGCCGGGAACGGATAGAGTTGCTCGATACGCACGATGGCGATGTCCGAAATCTCGTTCTTGCGGCGCGCATCCAGCAGATCGTAATAAACCTTGCCGGCGCAGAACACCACTTTCTTCACTTTTTTCGGATCCAGGGCGTCGACTTCGTTGATGACGTTCTGGAAGCCTTCGGTCGCCAGCTCATCCAGGCTGCTAACGGCCAGCGGGTGGCGCAGCAGGGACTTGGGTGACATCACGATCAGCGGGCGACGCACCGGACGCACTACCTGGCGGCGCAGCATGTGGAACACCTGGGCCGGAGTAGAGGGTACGCAAACCTGCATGTTGTTGTCAGCGCACAGCTGCAAGAAGCGCTCAAGGCGGGCACTGGAGTGCTCAGGGCCTTGGCCTTCGTAGCCGTGGGGCAGCAGCATGGTCAAACCGCACAGACGGCCCCATTTCTGCTCGCCGGAGCTCAGGAACTGGTCGATAACCACCTGGGCACCGTTAACGAAGTCACCGAACTGGGCTTCCCAAATGAACAGGCCGCGTGGCTCGGCAGAGCTGTAGCCGTATTCAAAAGCCAGTACCGCTTCTTCAGACAATACCGAGTCGTAGATATCCAGCTTGCCTTGGTCCTGCTTGAGGTTGGCCAGCGGCAGGTACTCGGAAGCGTCGGTCTGGTTGTGCAGCACAGCGTGGCGGTGGAAGAAGGTGCCACGGCCCACGTCTTGGCCGGTGATGCGGACATGGTAGCCCTCATCGAGCAGGCCAGCATAAGCCAGAGTTTCACCCATACCCCAGTCCAGGGCTTTCTCACCTTTGGCCATCAGCAGCCGATCTTCATAGATCTTGCCAACCTGGCGCTGCAGTTTCACGTCGTCAGGGATAGTGGCAAGGGTCGTACCCAGCTCAGCCAACTTCTCGGTTTTGATACCGGAGTTGTAGGCGGCGTCGAACTCTTTATTGAGGTAGGGGTTCCAGTCGGAGCTGTGCTCGCTCATGGGACGCCACTCTTCAACCACACACTCGCCTTTGTCCAGCTGGTCACGATAACCGTCGGACAGAGCCTTGGCTTCGTCGGCAGAGACGCTGCCTTCACTGGCCAGACGGTCAGCGTAGATAGCGCGCGGCGTCGGGTGGCTCTTGATTTTCTGGTACATCAGCGGCTGAGTCGCATTGGGCTCGTCCGCTTCGTTGTGGCCATGGCGGCGGTAGCACACCAGGTCAATCACCACGTCACGCTTGAAGGTGTTGCGATAATCCAGGGCCAGCTGCGACACAAATACCACTGCTTCCGGATCGTCACCGTTCACGTGGAAAATGGGCGCCTGTACCATCTTGGCGATGTCGGTACAGTACTGGGTGGAACGGGCATCTTCGCGCTTGGAGGTAGTGAAACCCACTTGGTTGTTGATGACGATACGGATGGTACCGCCCACACCGTAAGCGCGGGTTTGAGACATGTTGAAGGTCTCGGCAACCACACCTTGGCCGGCGATGGCCGCGTCACCGTGCACGGTGATCGGCAGCACTTTGGAACCGTCTTTGTCGCCACGGCGGTCCATACGGGCACGTACGGAGCCCATTACTACCGGGTTAACGATTTCCAGGTGCGAAGGGTTGAAGGCCAGTGCCAGGTGCATATTGCCGCCCGGGGTGGCGAAGTCGGAGCTGAAGCCCATGTGGTACTTCACGTCACCGCTACCCAGGGTGTCCTTGTGCTTACCGGCGAACTCGTCAAAGAGATCCTGAGGCTTTTTACCCAGCACGTTGACCAGCATGTTCAAGCGGCCACGGTGGGCCATGCCGATCACGGTTTCTTTGACGCCCTGCTCGCCAGCGCGGCGGATGATTTCCTTGACCATAGGTACCAGGGCATCACCACCTTCCAAGGAGAAACGCTTGGCACCAGGGAACTTGGCACCCAGGTATTTTTCCAGGCCTTCGGCAGCGGTCAGGCTGTTCAGAATGCGGGTTTTGTCTTCTTTGCTGAAGGTGCCAGAACCGGCAACCGCTTCCAAGCGGGATTGGATCCAGCGCTTTTCTTCGGTGTTGACGATATGCATGTACTCGGCGCCGATGGGGCCGCAGTAGGTTTTCTTCAGCAGGTCAGTCAGCGCGCCCAGCTTCATGGTCTCATCTTTGACCGCCAGGGAGCCGACGTGGAAAGCCTTGTCGTTATCGGAACTGTCGAGGCTGTGGAAGGCCGGGTCCAGTTCAGCAACACGCTCTTGCTGCCACAGGCCCAGAGGGTCGAGGTTGGCGTGTTGGTGACCACGGAAACGATAGGCGTTGATGAGTTGCAGGACTTTAACCTGCTTGGCGTCTACGCCGTCGCCGGAGGCGCTGACAAAACGTCGGGGTTGCGATGCCATGACCCGGAATTGCTCGCGGATTTGGCTGAAATTGGCTTCAGGAAAGCCTTCTTTGACCTTGGGAAGCTTGTCGAACTCGGCTTTCCATTCTGAGGGTACAGAACTTGGGTCTTCCAGGTAGCTCTCGTAGAGCTCCTCGATGTAGCTGGCATTACCGCCCGCAAAGGGAGACGATTCCAGCCACGCCTGCATTGTGCCTTCGTGCATAGTGATCCCTTGAACCTCGCGTTTTCTCGCAGTTGGGATTGGCCTGGTTTAAACGGCTGCTGTTACCACAGCCACCTTCTTTCTTTTTCAAAAAAATAGCCACCCCTCGGCAGAGGCGTGGCTATTTAGCTAGCGCTCGGTCCCCAGTCCAGGCTGAGGAAGCACGAGACTAAACAGCCCGCTTAAGCAGCATGGACTTGATGTGACCGATGGCCTTGGTGGGGTTCAACCCTTTAGGACACACGTTCACACAGTTCATGATGCCATGGCAGCGGAATACGCTGAATGGGTCTTCCAGACCGGCCAAACGTTCCTCGGTGGCGGTATCGCGGCTGTCGGCCAGCCAGCGGTAAGCGGCAAGCAGACCGGCAGGGCCGATGAACTTGTCCGGGTTCCACCAGAAAGAAGGGCAGGAAGTGGAGCAGCAAGCGCAGAGAATACACTCGTACATGCCGTCAAGCTTGGCGCGTTCTTCAGGAGACTGAAGGAACTCGCGAGCCGGCGGTTGCTTGCTGTCGTTGAGCAGGTAAGGCTTGACCTTTTCCCACTGGGTATAGAACTGGCCCATGTCCACGACCAGGTCGCGGATAACCGGCAGGCCAGGCAGCGGACGGATCACCACGTGCTTGCCAAGGGCTGACAGCGGGGTGATACAGGCCAGGCCGTTCTTACCGTTCATGTTCATACCGTCGGAGCCACAAACCCCTTCACGGCAGGAACGGCGCAGGGACAGGGTCGGGTCCTGTTCCTTCAGACGAATAAGCGCGTCCAGCACCATCAGGTCGGAGCCGTCCGGCACGTCCAGGCTGTAGTCCTGCATGCGCGGCTTGGCGTCGACGTCCGGGTTGTACCGGTAAACAGAAAATGTAACTTTCATCCCGTACTCCTTAGTAGGTCCGCGCCTTGGGCTTGAACTTCACCAGCTCTTCATCAGTCAGCAGGGTCGGCGCGCGGTTGACTTCGCGGCGGCTCATCTCACTGGTGATCGGGTCGAACAAGCTGTGGCACAGCCACTCTTCGTCGTTACGATCCGGGAAGTCAAAGCGGGTGTGGGCGCCACGGGATTCGGTACGGAAGTTGGCAGCCAGGGCGGTCGCGAATGCGGTTTCCACCAGGTTGTCCAGTTCCAGACACTCGATACGCTGAGTGTTGAATTCCTTGGAGGTGTCGTCCAGACGGGCGTTTTTGACACGCTCGCGGATTTTCTTGAGTTCCTCCAGGCCTTCGGCCATGGCTTCGCCTTCACGGAACACAGAGAAACTACGCTGCATGCAGTTTTGCAGATCTTTTTTGATCTGAACCGGGTCTTCGCCAGTCTTGTTGCTTTCCCAGCGGTTGTAACGCACCAGGGCGTTTTCGATGTCTTCATCGGTAACGCTAGGCGCTGGCAATTCGTCCAGAGCCTTGCCCAGATGCAGACCGGCCGCACGGCCGAAGACCACCAGGTCAAGCAGGGAGTTACCGCCCAGACGGTTGGCGCCGTGTACGGATACACAGGCAATCTCACCTACCGCGAACAGGCCGACAACCGGCTCGTCCTTGCCATCGACCTGCTTGATAGCTTGGCCATGAACGTTGGTAGGAATACCACCCATCATGTAGTGACAGGTAGGGATAACGGGGATCGGCTCTTTAACCGGGTCCACGTGGGCAAAAGTGCGGGACAGTTCCAGGATGCCGGGCAGACGGCTTTCCAGAACTTCCTTACCCAGGTGATCGAGCTTGAGCTTACAGTGAGGACCCATGTGGGGGTCGTCAAAGCCACGGCCTTCACGGATTTCGATCATCATGGAACGGGCCACCACGTCACGGGACGCAAGGTCCTTGGCGTTAGGTGCATAACGCTCCATGAAGCGCTCGCCGTCTTTGTTCAGCAGGTAACCACCCTCGCCGCGGCAACCTTCGGTTACCAGCACGCCGGCACCGGCGATACCGGTGGGGTGGAATTGCCACATTTCCATGTCCTGCAGGGGAACACCTGCACGGCTGGCCATACCAACGCCGTCACCGGTGTTGATGTGGGCATTGGTGGTGGACTGGAAGATACGACCGGCACCGCCGGTAGCCAGTACAACAGCCTTGGACTTGAAGTACACCACTTCACCGGTTTCGATGTCGATGGCGGTACAGCCAACGATGTGGCCTTCGCTGTTCTTTACCAGATCCAGCGCGTACCACTCGGAGAACACGGTGGTGTTGTTCTTCACGTTCTGCTGATACAGGGTGTGCAGCAGGGCGTGGCCGGTACGGTCAGCAGCAGCAGCGGTACGAGCGCCCTGCTCGCCACCAAAGTTTTTGGACTGGCCGCCAAAGGGACGCTGGTAGATTTTGCCGTTCTCCAGACGGGAGAAAGGCAGGCCCATGTGCTCGAGTTCGAGGATGGCTTCAGGGCCTACATTACACATGTACTCGATAGCGTCTTGGTCACCGATGTAATCGGAGCCTTTGACGGTGTCATACATGTGCCATTTCCAGTTGTCATCATGGGTGTTGCCCAGTGCCACAGTGATACCGCCCTGAGCGGAAACAGTGTGGGAACGGGTCGGAAACACCTTAGACAGCAGAGCGCAGCTCTTGCCTTCTTTGGAAATTTGCAGCGCAGCGCGCATACCGGCACCGCCGGCACCCACTACCACTGCATCGAATTCATAAGTTGGAATAGTCACTTACACACCCCACAGAATCACAAAGCCGCTGATCACATAGGCAAAGGCAATGATGTTCAGTACGAACTGCAGCACGATGCGAAGGCCAGTCGGTTTGACGTAGTCAGTCAGAACCTGCCACAGGCCAATCCAGGCGTGTGCCAACAGGCTGATCAGGGTCAGAAGAGTGAATACCTTAACGCCCAGATTGCTGAAAAAAGCAGTCCAGGTAGCGTAGGTCAGGTCGGGGGTAATAACGAGAAAGCCAACAAGGAACAACACATAAAGTGTCATTACAACGGCGGAGGCCCGCACCAGGACGTAGTCATGGACGCCAGTGCGGCCGAGGGTGCCTGCATTAGTTACCATAGCCACACTCCTGCAAGAACGGAAAGGATCACGGTGATGATAAAGGCGGCGGAAGCGGAGGCTTTACCGCTGGGAAGTTCTTCCCAATAACCCATATCCATGATCAAGTGACGGATACCGCCTACCAAGTGGTATGCCAGAGCGGTCAAGATGCCCCAAACGATGAACTTGGCAAAAAAGCCACTCATCATGCTTTGCACGGCAGCAAAGCCGGCTTCAGACGACAGGGACTTGGCCAGCATCCACATCAGGATGGCAACGGCAAAGAACATGATAACGCCAGAAACGCGGTGGAGGATTGACGCAATAGCAGTAATTGGAAAGCGGATGGTCTGCAATTCTAAATTGACAGGTCTTTGCTTTTTCACGATGTCTGCCCACTCGGCTCTTAATGAGCCTTTGTTGTTGTATCACCAGCTAAACCGGATGGAGGTGCCCCTGGGCTTCGCTGGTCATGTCCCGAAAGCGGAAACATGCAACTGGGTGACTGATAAAAAGTCAGACAGCATACGGCAAAGCCGGCAAGGCCAACCCGGGGCCAAGTATAATGAGCCAAGATGCCAATTTCAACGACTTGAGCTCGATCACAAATCACTCTGCGTTCTGCGGATTATCAGTACCTTGAAAGCAAGAGTTCAGATGCAATTGTGCCTTTCAGAAAGTGCAAATATGACCCATTAAATAAAGGTGCCATTTAGGGTAATTCGACAAATCCCAAATTTGTCTTAAATTGACAAATCGGACCATTTGCGATTAAAAAGGGCGGCTGTTTGCGACCGCAACATCGACGAATTCACGACCAAAGGAGACATGTTGTATGGCGGAAAATATTGCCAAACTTATGGTGGAAGGCAAGGAAGCTATTGAATTGCCTATCCTTTCTGGCACCGCCGGCCAGGACGTAATCGACGTCCGAACTTTGGGCAAACACGGTCTTTTCACTTTTGACCCTGGCTTCCTGGCCACTGCATCCTGCGAATCTGCCATTACCTTTATCGACGGCGGTAAAGGTGTTTTGCTGCACCGTGGCTACCCCATCGACCAATTGGCCGAAAAGGCAGAATACCTGGAAGTGTGCTACATCCTGCTCTACGGCGAAGCCCCCAATAAAGAGCAGTTTGACGAGTTCCGTAACATCGTTAAAACCCACACCATGCTCAATGAGCAGCTGCGCGCTTTCTTCCAGGGCTTCCGCCCTGACGCGCATCCCATGGCTGTCATGTGTGGTGTAGTCGGCGCCCTGTCTGCGTTCTATCACGACTCTTTGGACATCAGCAATCCTCGCCATCGCGAAGTAGCGGCCTTCCGCTTGCTGTCCAAAATGCCGACCATCGCTGCCATGTGCTACAAGCACAGCATCGGCCAGCCTTACATCTACCCGCGTAACGAACTGTCTTATGCAGAAAACTTCCTGCACATGATGTTCGCCACCCCGTGTGAAGACTATAAGGTGAACCCGATCCTGGCCGACGCCATGGATAAGATCTTCATCCTCCACGCCGACCACGAACAGAACGCTTCTACTTCTACTGTGCGTCTGGCCGGCTCCTCCGGTGCCAACCCCTTCGCCTGTATCGCAGCCGGTATCGCCTCCCTGTGGGGCCCTGCCCACGGCGGCGCCAACGAAGCCTGCCTGCGCATGCTTGAAGAGATTGGTTCTGTTGACCGTATCCCCGAGTTCGTGGCTCGCGCCAAGGACAAGGACGATCCGTTCCGCCTGATGGGCTTTGGTCACCGCGTCTACAAAAACTTTGACCCCCGTGCCAAAGTGATGCGTGAAACCTGCCACCAGGTGCTCAAGGAGCTGAATATCCAGGATCCGCTGCTGGATGTGGCCATGGAACTGGAGCGCATTGCCCTGTCTGATGAATACTTCGTTGAGAAGAAGCTCTACCCCAACGTGGACTTCTACTCCGGTATCATCCTCAAGGCCATCGGTATCCCCACTTCCATGTTCACCGTGATCTTCGCCATGTCCCGTACCATCGGCTGGATCGCTCACTGGAACGAAATGCACTCTGACCCGACTGCCAAAATCGGCCGTCCCCGTCAGCTGTATGTTGGCCAGACTCTGCGCGACTTTGCTTCCAAGAAGTAAGGTTGTCCAGAATCAAAAAGAGCGGCTTAGCCGCTCTTTTTTTTCGTTAAAACGTTAGTTTCACGCCGCAAACCGTACGTTATAACGGTTCTATCCCTCCGCTTAAAAGCGCATGCTGATAAAGCTGCCCCTGTCACGCCGTCTCGAAAGAGCACTTTTCATCCAACCAGGGCAGCCCTGATAACAACATCGTTCAGGAAGCTGAGAGTATCGACATGCATTTTGCCAAACACCTCTTGATCACCTGCCTGGCCGCCGCGCCTATGGCATCGGTCATGGCCGCGACCGACCATGAACCCCAGCAACAATCCCAAACCGCCGAGCCCAAGGAAGACGCGGTTACCACCAGCCACGAAGTGCGCCTGCACGGCGACAGCATCGATTACAAGGCAACTGCCGGTAACCTGCTGATCCGTAAAGACGACGGTACCGCCGACGCCTCGGTGTTCTACGTTGCCTATACCGTCAAAAGCGACAAGCCACGGCCGGTCACCTTCCTTTATAACGGTGGCCCAGGCTCGTCTTCCATCTGGCTGCACATGGGCTCGGTTGGCCCTGTGATGGTGCAAACCGCCGACGGTAAACCCACGGCGCCGCCGCCTTACAAAGTCACGGCCAACCCCAACAGCATCCTGGATAAATCCGATCTGGTGTTTATCGACGCCATGGGCACCGGTTTTTCCCACGGTATTGCCCCTAAAGACGACAAGGCCGACAAAGGCGGCAAGAAGGAAGACCCTTCCAAGCCGTTCTGGGGTGTAGACCAGGACGTTGACGCCTTTGCCCGCTTTATCGAGCGTTATGTCACCGTCAACAAGCGCTGGAACGACCCCAAGTTCCTGATGGGCGAGTCCTACGGCACTACCCGCTCCGCAGCTCTGGTTAACCGCCTGCAAGAAGACGGCGTGACCATGAATGGCGTGGTGCTGGTATCGAGCATCCTCAACTACGGCGCCGAGATGCCCGGCCTGGACCGCGAATACATCAACAACCTGCCCACCTACGCCGCCATCGCCTGGTACCACAATAAGCTGGCCAACAAACCGGCTGAGCTGGCGCCTTTCCTTAAAGAAGTGCGCGACTTTGCCAGCGGCGAGTACGCCCATGCCCTGGCTCAGGGCCAGAACATCTCTGAAAGCGAGGCCGACGCCGTCGCCCAGAAGCTGCATCAGTACACCGGCCTTTCCGTGCAGTACATCAAAGAGGCCAACCTGCAGGTTGACCCCAGCCGCTTCCGTAAAGAGCTGATGCGTGACGAACGCCTGACCGTGGGCCGCTACGATGGCCGCTTCATGGGTATCGATGAAGACGCCGCCGGCGAAACCCCGGACACCGACGCTTCCGACACCGCCGTTACCGGCGCCTTTGTGGCCGCTTTTAACAGCTACCTGGCCAACGACCTCAAATTCGAGAGCAAGGTGCCCTATAAGCTGTTCGCCATGGACGCCATCCGCACTTGGGACTGGAAACACGCCGTGCCCGGCAGCCACTGGCCGGTGCCCATGCCTTACGTGGTCGCCGATCTCGGTAACGCCATGCGCACCAACCCTTACCTCAAGGTGTTCAGCGCCAACGGTTACTTCGACTTGGCCACGCCGTTTTTCGGCACCGAGTTCGATTTGGCCCATATGGAGCTGCCAAAATCTCTGCAGAAAAACCTGCAGTTTGGCTACTACCCTTCAGGCCACATGATTTACCTCAACCCCACCGCCCACAAAGAACTGGCGGACGACCTGGAAAAATTCTACGACCAGGCCACCCACAAATAAGCAAAGGGACCTTCGGGTCCCTTTTTCATGCCGCCACAGCCAAGCCGCCCCGATTCTCAGCCCTTGCAATAAAACTGACATACCGGTGTCAATTTGATTGCCGACCATGGGCTGCCAACGCGCGTTATTGCCATTTTATTTCTTTCATCCGATACGCCCGTCCATAAGGAAGATACCGATGTTTCGTTTGACCTCCGTTTCCCTGGCGCTTGCCCTTAGCGCATTCCCTGCTCTGGCCTTGGCTCATCCTCATCACACCCAGGCCGACCACCTTGCAACCCAAACGCCCATCAAACACCTGGTGGTGCTGTACAGCGAAAACGTCTCTTTTGATCACTACTTTGCCACTTACCCAAGGGCCACCAACCCTGATGGCGAGCCGGCGTTCCATGCCCTGCCCCACACCCCTAAGGTCAACAACCTGGTCAGTGCCGGGCTGCTTAGCAACAACCCCAATGCCACCAACAGCGCCAACGGCAGCGATGCGGCCAATCCCTTTCGCCTAGACCGCACCCAGGCCAACACTGCCGACCAAAACCACGCCTACAGCGCCGAGCAGCAGGCCTATGACGGCGGCAAGGCCGACCTCTTCCCCAAATACACCGGCCGCGGCTCGGCTGGTAACGTGGGCGCCTTTGGTACCAAGGGCCAGGTCATGGGCTATTTCGACGGCAATACCGTCACTGCGCTGTGGCACTACGCGCAGCGTTTTGCCATGAGCGACAACGCCTACACCGACACCTACGGCCCCTCCACCCCCGGCGCCCTGGAAGCGGTATCGGGCCAGACCAACGGCCTGCAATTGGTGGAATCGTCCAAGCACTCTTACTACGTGGATGACGGCCAGGGCGGCTACACCATGATCAACGACGTCGACCCGGCCACCGATGTTTGTTCCTCGGCCACCGATCAGGCCTGGATGACCGGCAAAAACATCGGCGATCTGCTCAACAGCAAAAACATCAGCTGGGGCAGCTTTATGGGCGGTTTTGACCTTAGCGCCAATAACGCCAACGGCTCCACCGACTGCCAGCGCAGCACCTATTCCCAGGTGGTGAGCAGCAGCGTGACCGACTACATCCCGCACCACGCCTGGTTCCAGTATTACCAGTCCACCGCCAACCCCAGCCATGCCCGCCCCTCTTCGGTGTTGGCCATCGGTTACTCCACCCTCGCTGACGGTAAAACCGCCGAGCCAGCCAACCACGAGTACGACCTGACCGACTTCTTTGCCGCCGTCAAAGCCGGCAACTACCCGGCGGTGTCCTATCTCAAGGCCCCCGCCTTCCAAGACGGCCACGCCGGTTATTCCGATCCGCTGGACGAACAGGCCTTTATCGCCAAGGTGGTCAACTTCCTCGAGCAGCAACCGGATTGGAAAAATACCGCCATCATCGTTGCCTGGGACGACTCCGACGGTTGGTACGACCATGCCTACCAGGCGCCCACCCATGCCTCTTATGATGACGCCGACAAGCTCGGCGGTGACGGAGTCTGCGGCCGCGGCGATGCCCCGGATGGCCTTGCCGGCAAGCCGGTCAACGGCCGCTGCGGCCCCGGTACCCGGGTCCCTTTTTTGGTGCTCTCTCCCTTTGCCAAGCGCAACTACGTGAGCCACACCCCCATCAGCCAAGCCTCCATTGTCCGCTTTATCGAAGACAACTGGCTGGCCGGGCAGCGCCTGGGTGGCGGCTCCTTTGATGCAGGCGCCGGCAGTATCATGGACATGTTTGATTTCAAACACCGTGATGAGAAGCCGCTGTTCCTTGACCCGGATCTTGGCACCCCGGTAAAAGGCCGCGACCAGCATCATCATCACCAAGCCTGAGTGAAAAGGCCGCCTGCGGGCGGCCTTGATTGCTGATGTCAGTAACACACCTATTAAAAGCGCGCTGGCTGCTGTTGCCAGCGCTGGCGCTTATCGCACTGGTGGGCCTTTCCCCTCTGAGCCTTGCCAGTTGGATTCATCCCGTCGATGCCCTGAAACTCAGCTTTGGCATCAACCCTCACCCCAAGGCACTGTTATTGCCTGCGCCAAAGCCGCTCTCGGCCATGGCCGAACTGGGTAAGGGGCTTTTTTTTGATAAAACCTTGTCTGGCTCCGGGCAACTGGCCTGCGCCAGTTGCCACAGCCCCGAGGCCGACTACGGGCCACTAGGCAATGCCGCCTTGATGGCCGGCGGCCCGGCCCTGCACCAGCAAGGCTTCAGGGCGGTGCCTTCCCTTAAATACCTCTACCGCCAGCCGCTTTTTTCCATAGGCCCTGATGCGCCAGGCGACAACGACCAGGTGCTGACGGTGCAGCAGCAGGCGGCGTTGGCCGCAGCCAGTACCCACGCGAACAAGAGCGCCAGCAATACCGCGCGCTCTGCCGCCAACCTGGTGCCCATGGGCGGTCTCTTTTGGGACGGCCGCGCCGACACCTTGCAGCAGCAGGCAAGCGGCCCTCTGTTTAACCCGGTGGAGATGGCGGCCCCTTCCGAGACCTTCGTGGCCAAGGCCCTGGCCAGTGGGCCTTATCGCCAGCAGATGCAGCGCCTCTTTGGCGAGCAGGTGTTTGACAGCCCGCGCCAGGCGGTAAGCGAAGCGATGTTTGCCATCGCCCGCTACCAGATGGAAGACACCGCCTTTCACCCCTTTAGCAGCCGCTTTGATGCCTGGCTGCAAGGTAAGGCGAAGCTCAGCCAGAGCGAGCTGCGCGGCTATCTGGCCTTTAACGACCCCAAAGCCGGTAACTGCGCGGCCTGCCACCTGGATACGGTCAGTAAAGACGGCCTGCCGCCGCTTTTTACCGACTTTCAATATGAAGCCTTGGGCGTACCCCGCAACCCAGCCATTGTGGCCAACCACAACCCCCACTGGTTTGATTTGGGCCTGTGCGGCCCCTTTCGGCAAGACTTACAGGCCCAGACCCAATACTGCGGCATGTTCCTGACCCCAAGCCTTCGCAACAGCGCCAGACGCCGCCACTTTTTCCACAACGGCGTCTTTTCGTCCCTCAATGAAGTGCTGGACTGGTATGTGTACCGGGATTTGGCGCCAGAGCGCTTCTACCCCAAAGACCCAAGCGGCAAGGTGTTGGCCTTTAACGACCTGCCAAGGCGCTACCAAGCCAACATCGACACCACCGACGCGCCCTTTGATCGCCACCCCGGCGATAGCCCCGCGCTAAGCGCCGCCCAAATCAAGGACATCATCGCCTTTTTGGGCAGCCTCAACGACGGTTACCGCCCCGGCCACTAAGGCCGGGCGTTTTTTAACCTTTTGCGATCAATTTCGCCACGCAGTGGTGAAATTTACCAACACAGCCTGAACACAAAAACATAACTAAATGATTTTAAACAAATAAAAATCTTGGCACGGCCCTCGCTAATTAAGAGCATCTGCGAACGTTAAGGAACACGTCATGCAAAAGTCTCTTATTGCCCTGAGCCTGGCCCTGGTGCTGAGCGCCTGCTCTTCCGGTGAAGCCACTGCCCTCAAAGACACCCAGGAAAAAGCCGTCAAGATCCCGGTCAACATTGCCATCGTCAAAGTGGCGCCCATGGCGGCCCGCTTTGAAAGCCACGGCACCCTGAGCGCCGAGCACGAAGCCCAGGTAGTAGCAAGGGTGTCGGGCTTGGTGGAGTCTTTCGATATCGAAGAAGGAGACGAGGTGAAGGCCGGGCAGGTGTTGGCCCGCATCGAGCCGGACCGCTACCAGTTCGAGCGTGACCGCATGGCCGCCCAGGTACGGTCGGTGTCCCAGGAGCTGGAGCGCACCCGTAACCTCTACGCCAAAAAGCTGGTGAGCGCCGATACCCTGGACAAACTGGAGCAGTCTTTGGCCAGCCTCAAGGCCCAGTTGGGGCTGACCGAGCTTGACCTGAAATACGCCACCGTCAAGGCGCCCATTAGCGGCACCATCTCGCGCCGCTATATTAAAGCCGGCAACCTGGTGAATCCCGACCAGCCGCTGTTTGACATCGTTCAGCACCAGGATCTGCGCCTGGATATCGCCGTACCGGAGCAATACCTGGGCCAGCTGAAAAACACCCACGGCGCCCACTGCACCTTTGCCGCCCTGCCCGGCCAACGCTTTAACGCCGAAATAACCCGCCTAAGCCCGGTGGTGGACCCTAAAACCGGAACCGCGCGCCTGACCCTGCACCTTGCCAACAGCGACGGTCGGCTGATGCCAGGCATGTTTGCCAACGTGCAGATTGAATACAACCTGCACCCCGACGCCCATCTGGTGCCGCGCCAAGCCCTTATCAACCAGAACGGCGCCTATAAGCTCTTTGTTATCGAAAACGGCGTGGCCAGCCTCAAGACCGTCACCCTGGGTAACGGCGACAAAGATTGGGTGGAGGTCAATGGCCTGACACCCGGCGCCGAAGTGGTCACCCTTGGCCAGCATCACCTCAAGGACAAAGCCGAAGTTGAGGTTATCGCCGGATGAACAGCCTGGTTGCGTTTTCCGTCCGCCGCCCGGTGACGGTGGCCATGATGACCCTGGCGGTGATGCTGTTTGGCATGGTCGCCCTTGGCAAACTGGCGGTGACCTTGCTGCCGGACTTGAGCTACCCGACCCTGACCATTCGCACCGATTACGACGGCGCGGCGCCGCTGGAGATAGAAACCCTCATCTCCAAACCCGTCGAGGAATCGGTGGGGGTGGTCAAGGGCCTCAAACGCCTGACCTCCTATTCGCGCCCTGGCCGCTCCGATGTGGTGCTGGAGTTCGAGTGGGGCACCGACATGGACTGGGCCAGCCTTGAAGTGCGGGAAAAACTCGACTTGGTGCTGCTGCCCCTTGACGTGCAGCCGCCCATTATCCTTCGCTACAACCCCAACCTGGACCCGGTGCTGCGCCTGGCCCTAAGCGCCCCCGAAGGCGATCTCAAAGCCCTTCGCAGCTTTGCCGACGACGACCTCAAGCAGCGCCTTGAAGGCATAGACGGCGTGGCCAGCGTGCGCCCCGGTGGCGGTTTGGAGCAGGAAATTCAGATTCTGGTGGACGATGTCAAAGCCTCGCAGCTAGGCCTGAGCCTTGCAGACATTGCCGATCGCCTAAAAGCCGAGAACATCAACCTGGCCGGTGGCCGCATCGAAGACAGTGGCCGCGATCTTTTGGTGCGGACTCTTAACCAGTACACCAGTCTGGACGCCATAGGCGATACCTGGGTGGCCGACGGCGTGCGGCTCAAAGACATTGCCACCGTCAAGGACGGCCACAAGGAGCCGGATGCCATCAGCCGGGTCAACGGCCAGCAGATGATTGAGCTCGCCCTCTACAAAGAAGGGGACGCCAACACTGTGGCCATGGCCACTGCAGTCAAGGCCGCCCTGCCGCGCCTTGAAAAAATGCTGCCCCCCGGCGCCACCCTTACCCTGCTTTACGATCAATCCACCTTTATCGACAACGCCATCAAGGAAGTGATGGACTCGGCCTGGCTTGGCGGCCTGTTGGCGATGCTGGTGCTGTACCTTTTTTTACGGGATTTCAAAGCCACCGCCATTATCTCCCTGGCCATTCCGGTGTCGGTTATCGCCACCTTTAACCTGATGCTGTTCGAGCATGTCAGCCTCAACATCATGTCCCTGGGGGGGCTCGCCCTGGCGGTGGGCATGCTGGTGGATAACGCCATCGTGGTGCTGGAAAACGTAGCCCGTTACCGGGCCCAGGGGCTTTCGCCTCTGGAAGCGGCTCACAAGGGCGGCACCGAGGTTGCTGGTGCCATTACCGCCTCGACTCTTACCTCGCTGGCGGTATTTGTGCCGCTGGTGTTTGTTGAAGGCATTGCCGGCCAGCTGTTTCGCGACCAGGCCCTGACCGTGACCTTTGCCCTGTCGGTATCCTTGCTGGTGGCGCTGAGCCTTATTCCGATGCTGGCCGCCCGTGGCAAGGTAACGGATACCGTAAAAAGCACTCCGCCCCTTCGCCGCCGCGCCTTGCCGCTGATGTGGCTGCTGGCCGCCTTTTACTGGCTGTGGCGCCAGGCAGGCCGACTGCTGGGCTTGCTGTTCTGGCCGCTGCGAAGCGCCTTTGGCGCAGGCTTTAACGGCCTTGCCCAGAGCTACAACGCGCTGCTGCCACGTTGCCTGGCCCGGCCCTGGTTGACCCTTGGGGCACTGGTGCTGGTGGTGGGTACCTGCGGCGCCCTGGCCACCCGCTTGCCGGTGGCCTTGCTGCCCAACCTTGCCCAGGGCGAATTCTTTTTAGACCTCACCTTGCCAGCCGGCGCTCGCCTGGAAGACACCGATAAGGCTCTGAACCAGCTAGCGCAGGTTTTAAAAGACGACCCCCGGGTAAAACACGCCTACACCCAAGCTGGCGGCGCCTTGCTGGCCAACCAAGGGGCGGCGGATAACAGGCCCAACAAGGGTCGCCTGAACGTGGTGCTGAACCACAGCAGCGACGAAGCGCAGGTGATTGACACCATTCGCCAGGCGCTGGATCTGCGGCCCGGCGTGGAAGGCCAGTTCAACCGGCCGGCGCTTTTTAGCTTCAACCAGGACCTGAGCATCGAAATAAGCGGCCATAACCTCGATAGCCTGGCCACCGCGTCGCGGCTGGTGGCAGCGGGCCTTGAGAGCCAAAGCCGCTTTACCGACATCAAAGCGGCGCTGGCCAGTGGCCAACCGGAGCTGACCGTGGATTTTGACCACGCCCGCCTGGCAAGCCTTGGGCTGACCGCGCCACAAGTGGGCCATCGCATCGCCGACAAGGTAAAAGGTGCGCTGGCCTCCCAGTACCAACTGGATGACCGCAAAATCGACATGCTGGTGCGCCTGGACGACAGCCACCGCGATGAAGTGGCAGACGTGGCCGGGCTTTGGATAACCCCACAGCTGCCGCTCTCGGCAGTGGCCAAGGTCAGCCAGCGCATGGGGCCGAGCGAAATTACCCGTATTGACCAGTCGCGGGTCGCCCTGGTGGACGCCGCCATCGCCCAAGGCGACTTAAAAGAGGGCGAACAGGCGGCCAAGGCGGTGATTGCCAGCCTCAAACTGCCCCCAGACGTGCACTTAGAGCTGGGCGGCCAAAGCGGCGAGCGCCAGGCGGCGTTCTCGTCCCTCGAAGCGGCGTTGCTGGTGGCGATTTTCCTGGTGTACCTGGTGATGGCCTCGCAATTTGAGTCTTTTATCCAGCCGCTGCTGATTCTGGTGACCGTACCCTTGGCCGGCGCCGGCGCCGCATTGGGGCTGTGGCTGACCAACACGCCGCTGTCAGTAGTGGTGTTTATCGGCCTTATCATGCTGGCCGGCATTGTGGTTAATAACGCCATCGTGCTGATTGACCGGGTTAACCAGCTGCGCGCCGAGGGCGCCGCCCTGCAAAGCGCCATCATTCAATCAGCCCAAAGCCGGCTGCGCCCCATCGTTATGACCACCCTGACCACAGTGCTGGGGCTGCTGCCCATGGTGCTGGGCTTTGGCGACGGCAGTGAAGTGCGGGCGCCTATGGCCATCGCGGTGATGTCGGGGCTGGTGTTTGCCACCTTGCTGACCCTGATTGTGCTGCCGGTACTGCTTAAGCTCACCAGCCGGGAGAGCGCTCATGAATAACGCCGCCGCTCGCCTTGCCAGCCTGTCGTTAAAGCGCCCGGTAACGGTGCTGATGGTGTCTATCTCCATGTTGATGATGGGCTTTCTGGCCTCCCGCTGGTTGCCGCTGGAGATGTGGCCGGGCATCGAGATCCCGCAAATCAGCGTGCAGGTCCCCTACGCCAACGCCACCCCTCAGGAAGTGGAAACCAACATCACCCGCCCCATCGAAGAGGCCCTGGCGGGGCTTTCTGGGGTCAAGGAGATGAAATCCGAGTCCACCAGCGACGGCGCCTCTATCGAGATGGAATTCGACTGGGCCACCAATGTCAACGCCAAGAGCATTGAGGCCCGCGAGCAGATTGATAGCATCCGCCACCTGCTGCCCAAAGACGTCGAAAGGGTGTTTGTGGTGCAGTTTTCAACCAGCGACATGCCGGTGCTAACCCTGCGCCTTTCCGGCAAGACCGACTTTGCCACCGCCTATGAGCTGTTGGACCGTGAACTAAAACGCCCCTTGGAGCGGCTGCCCGGGGTGTCCAAGGTGCAGCTTTATGGCGTCGACAAGCCGGAGCTGAAAATCGACCTTAGCGCCGAGCGCCTCTACGCCATGTCTCTGAGCCCGCTGGCGGTGGCCAAGCGGCTGCAGGCGGCCAACTTTCAACTGGCGGCGGGCAACATTTATGGCGTCCACCAGCAATGGCTGGTGCACCCCAACGGCACTTGGCTAAGCCCCAAAGACGCCGGCGATATCTACCTCACCCCTGCCGTGCAGCTAAAAGACGTGGCTAACATCAGCGTTGGCGAGCCCGAGCGCCGTGAAGGCCGCCATTTTGACCAGACCTACGCCGTCGGCCTTGATGTCTACAAGGAGTCCGGCGCCAACCTGGTGGATGTGGCCGGTGAGGTGCTCAAGGTCATCAAAGACGCCGAGCACAACCCGGCCCTCGATGGGGTACGCCTCTACGTGATGGAAAACCAGGCCCAGTCGGTGCAGGACTCCCTGTCTGGCCTGTTGCAATCGGGCATGGTGGGGGCGGCGCTGTCGGCCCTGGTGCTCTTTGCCTTTTTGCGCCGCTTTGCCATGACCGCCGTAGTGGTGCTGTCGGTGCCCTTTGCCATCTGCCTGACCCTGGCGGTGATGTACTTCATGGGGCTGAGCCTCAATATTCTGTCGATGATGGGGCTGATGCTGGCCGTAGGCATGCTGGTGGACAACGCCGTGGTGGTGGTGGAGTCCATCGCCACTGAGCGGGCCCGGGGCTTGAGTGGCGATGAGGCGGTGACCGAAGGGGTGAACAAGGTGGCGCTGGCCATGGCGGCCGGCACCTTGACCACCGCCATCGTGTTCCTGCCCAACCTCTTTGGCGCCAAGATTGAGCTGACGGTGTTTCTAAAACATGTGTCGGTGGCCATCTGCATTTCCCTGGCAGCCTCCTTGCTGCTGGCCATTACCCTCATTCCGCTGCTCACTAAGCGCTATTCAGGCAAGGCGCCCATCGCGGCGAAAACCCCGGCCCGTTACCTCAAAGCCCTGCGCTGGCTGCTGGCGCGGCCGGTAAGAGCCTGGCTGCTGTTTATCCTGCTGGGGGCCTCGACCTTCCTGCCCCTGAGCCAGTTGCCCTCCGACGACGGCTATGACGGCGACGACAAGCAGCTGTATATCTCCATGACGCTGCCCGGCGAGTTTCCCCTGGCCATGGTAGAGGCGGAGGTGACCCGCATGGAAACCTACATCTACGCCCACAAGGACGAGTTGGGGGTAGACAGCGTTTATTCCTACTACGCCCCCTCTGAAGCCACCCTCACTTTGCTGCTGGCAAAACCGGCGGTGATACCAAGGGATGCCCTTAAAAAGACCCTCCGTGAGCATTGGCCCAAAACCGCCCTGGCCCGGCCCCAGTTTGGCTGGTCCAACGGCGGCGGCGACGGCGTGCGCCTTACCTTGCAAGGGCCGTCCAGCGAGCGGCTGCGGGCACTCGCCGGCGAGCTGGTGCCTCAGCTTGCCACCATCAAGGGGCTGACCGACGTGCGGGCCGACCAAGACGCCCTGGCCCGGGAAATTCGTATCTACCCCATCGCCGAGCGCCTGGACGCCCTGGGGCTTAAAGCCAACACCGTGGCCGAGCAAATTAGCCTCGCCCTTCGCGGCGCCCCGGCAAGAACCCTGCGTAACGACCAGGGGGAAACCGATGTCACCCTCTTTAGCGACCATCAAAGCCACCGGGATCTTGCCATGCTAAAAAGGCTGCCGGTGGGGCTCAGTGACGGCAAGCTGATTCGCCTGGAACAGGTGGCTCGCATCGAAGAGCAGCCCCAGGTGGGCGCCATCAAACGCTACGACCGCCAGACCACGGTGGCCATCGGCGCCAACTTGGAGAAGCTGCCCCTGTCCGAGGCTCGCCAGCAGATCAGCGCCATGATGGCGCAGGTGGCCCTGCCGCCTGGCTACCGCTGGAGCCTGGATGGCCGCTTTAAAAACCAAGATGAAGGCCAGCAGGCGATGATGGTTAACATGCTGCTGGCGCTGGTGATGATCTACATCGTGATGGCGGCGCTGTTTGAGTCGGTGCTGATGCCGCTGGCCATCATCACCGCCATCTTCTACTCCATGACCGGCGCGTTCTGGGCGTTCTGGCTGACCGGCAACCCCATGACCATCATGGGCATGATTGGCCTGCTGGTGCTGATGGGCATCGTGGTGAACAACGGCATTGTGCTGGTGGACCGCATCAATCAGCTTAAAGATGCCGGCCCGCTTCAGGAGATGATTGTCACCGCTTGCGGCGAGCGGCTTCGCCCCATCTTGATGACCGTTGCCACCACGGTGTTGGGGCTGGTGCCGCTGGCCCTTGGCGGTACCCGCATCGGCGGCGGCGGCCCCAGCTACGCCCCTATGGCCATCGCCATTATCGGCGGCCTGCTGCTTTCAACCCTGGTCAGCCTGTTTCTGGTTCCCCTTTGCTACCAGAGCCTGACCGGCCTTCGCCGCCGCTGGCGCGAGGTGAGCAGCCACGCCCGCCTCAAAGTAGGCATCAGCGGATAAAAAAAGGGCCAACCGGCCCTTTTTTCAGCAAAGCATGATAGACAAGATGATCCAGTCAGGAATGCATTACGTAGCGCTAAAACACCTTTTGACAAGGAACGTTGACCATGCCATTTCAAGACCGCCACCACTGCCGCCAATGTCGCCAGCGGCGCGAACAAAAAAGCGCCCTCTTTAACCTCTCCAGTAATGTGCACCTGCTGCTGTTTTTAGTAACGGGCGGTTTGTGGCTGCTGGTGATGCTGGCAGGGTATGTGCTGCGCCCGTTGCAGGAGCGGCTTACCGGCTGGTACTGCTCATCTTGTCAGGGCCACAGAGAAAAGCTGCTTTTGCCCTGAAATCAGGCACTTTTTTTGAAAAATAGCTAATCGCTTCCATACTTTGGCTCAGATCCCAAGGAACGGAATGCGATGGCGGGCCTTTTCCCTAAACTCATTACCTTGCGCTGGCAACCGGGCCAGCCATCGGTTTGCCTCGAGCAAGACGGCCAGCCCCGGACCTTATCGGTCAAATCCTTCTTTCGCCAATGCTTTCAAAGCCATGCCACGGCCGTGCTGCGGGCCCTTCGCCTGCAACTGGCCAGCCACAACCAGGCGGTACTGGAATCCCAAGACGAGCATCACCACCACTGGCTGTCGGCCATTGTCGATAACCAACAGGTGCAGTTGCAGGTGATGACCACCCTCGCCGGGCGCGACAGCACCCTTTTGCAGATGGCAGACGAGCTGTGCGGCATTGGTTATTGGCACTGGCAGCTGCGGGACAACCGCTTCTTCTGGTCGCCCCAGGTCTATCAAATCCATGGCCTGCCCCCCAGCCACCCGGTGACCCTCGACGATACCCTGAGCCACTATCACCCCGACGATCAGCCCCAGCTGCGCGCCTTGATGGCCGAAGTGACCGCCGGGCCGGTGCGTCGCCAGTTCCAGGGGCGCATCCAGCGGGCCGACGGCCAGTGGCGGCGCGTCAGCGTCAAAGGGGTGTCGGTCAGCAGCGACGGCGGCGCCGTCACCGACGTATTCGGAGTGGTCCAGGACATCACCCACCACCAGCAGAGCCAGGCCAAGATGCACCGCCTGGCGCTGGTGGCAGCCCAAACCGCCAGCGGCGCCCTGATTTGCGACAAGCACCGCCGGGTGGAATGGCTCAACTCGGCCTTTGAGCGGCTCACCGGCTATGGCCTGGATGACCTCTACCAAAAGCGGCCCCGGGATTTCCTGGCTGGCACCGGTACCGATCCGGCGACCCTGGAGCGGGTTGGCCAGGCCATGGAGAGGCACCAACTGTTCCAGGGCGATCTGCTCAATTACCGAAAAGACGGCACCCCTATCTGGCTTAACCTCTCCATTACCCCCATCTACCACGAGATGCAGCACGACGGCTTTGTGGTGATCGTCAACGACGTGTCGGCGCGGCGCGCCAGCGAGGACAGGCTGCGGCTTTACGAACAAGCCTTCGACCAAGCAAGCCTTGGGCTGCTGTTTTTGCACCAGCAAAACGGCCAGTTGCGGGTAAAAGAGGCCAACAGCGCCGCCAAGGAGCTGCTGGCCAGCCCCAGTCACAACTTGGTGGATATGCCCTTTCCGGGGGACTTTTTCGTCAGAACGCCCCTTGAGCTGATGGAAACCGAAGGCGAAAGCCTCGAGCTCAGCCCCCGGCGCGCCCCGGACGACAGCCTGCAACTTATTCACACGCCGCTGATAAGGCCGGGGCAAGCGGCCTACCGGCTGGTTATCCTGCGCGACACCACCGAGCAGCGCCGCACCGAGCGGCTGCTGGCCCACAACCAACGCATGGAGCTGATTGGCCAGTTGGTGTCGGGCATTGCCCATGATTTCAACAACATCATTGGCATCATCCAAGGCAACTTGGAGCTGCTGGCTGGGCGCTTGGACGCCGAACACCCAGGCATGCGAAGTGTCGACAAAGCCCTCAAGGCCGCCAGCCGCGCCTCCACCCTCACCCGCCGCCTGACCCAGTTTTCTCGCCAGGAGCCGGTCAACAACGAGCAGGTGGAAGCCTATCAGCTGCTGCTGGAGGCAGAAGAGCTGCTCTCCCCCAGCCTCGGCAAGCACATTGCCCTGGAGATTGAACTGGATACCCAAAGCGGCTCGGTGAAGGTGGACCGGGGCGATTTTACCGACGCCATCGTTAACCTTGCCATCAACGCCCGGGATGCCATTGGCGACAAAGGCACCATTCGCCTGAGCTGCATGCCGGTGCTGCTGGGTAGCCATATTCCGAGCCTGGAAGCCGAAATAAAACCGGGCTCCTACGTCGAGTTTGGGGTCAGCGACGACGGCGAAGGCATTGCGCCCGCCATCATGGACAAAATTCTCGACCCTTTCTTTACCACCAAGCCCAAGGGCCAGGGCACAGGACTTGGGCTGTCTATGGTCTATGGCTTTGTCAAACGCTCAAAGGGCTATCTGCAGGTGCGATCCGAGCCTGGGCAAGGCACCCAGATCCATATCTGGCTGCCGCAAAGCACCAGCGGCCAACCTCGGCCGCAAGCGGATGACCGCCACCTCGACGCCCTCAAAGGCAAAAAGCTGCTGTTGGTGGACGACGAGAACGACTTGTTGCAGGTGATGGCCGACCAACTGAGCCTACGCGGCTTTGCCATCAGCGCCTTTGACGACCCACTGAAAGCGCAAAAAGCCATGGCCGACACCGCCTTTGATCTGCTGCTTTGCGACGTGGAAATGCCGGGGTTGTCTGGTTTTGAACTGGCCGAAGCCTTTATGCGCTGTCAGCCGGGCAAGCCGGTGTTGCTGATGTCCGGTTTTGTGTTTTCAGTGCCGCCGCACCTGGCTCACCTGCCGCGGCTAAGCAAACCGGTGTCTGTGACCCGGCTGCTGGGCTATCTGGTTACTCTGCTCAACAAACGGGAAGCTTATGGACAACCACATTCTTGTCGTGGATGACGACCCCCAATTTCGTGAACTGGCCTTGGAGATCCTGGACGGCAAAGCCGCCCGCCTGGCTGCCGTTGCCAATGCCACCGAGGCCCAGGCCTATTGTGAGGAGCTGGACCCGGACATCATCATCTTGGACTTGTCCCTGCCCGACGAAGACGGCATTAGCCTCGCCCCAAAACTGGTGGCAGAGCACCGGGCGGTGATTTTTGTCTCGGGCCACAGCGACATGGAAAAACGCATTCAGGCCTGGCAGGCAGGGGCGGCGGATTTTATCGCCAAGCCCTTTGCGGTGGCCGAATTTGTGGCAAGGGTCGAGCATTGCAGCCAATACCTGGCCAGCAAAAAGCGCTTGAGTGAAAAGGAAGCCAAGTCCCGGGCCATGGCCTTTGCCTCCATGAAGGAGGCCTCCCAGTACGGTTTTATTACCCAGTTTTTAAAAAACCTGATGGCCTGCCAGAACGAGGAGCAACTGGCGGATTTGTTTTTCGCCGCCACCGACTTTTTTGCCTTCAAGGCGAGCCTGTGTTTTCACAAAGACGACGAACTGCTCTTTTTCGGGCCCTGCCGCCAACCGGTCAGCCCCATAGAGCAGAACATCTTCAGACTGCTGATAAGCGAAGGACGGCTTTACCCCTTCCAGAGCCGGTTGATGGTCAACGACCAGCATGTGTCCTTTTTGGTCAAAGACATGCCCCAGGATGACATTGAATCGGGCAAACTGCGGGATGTGGTGGCGGTACTGGTGGAAGGGATGGAAGCCAAATGGCGTGACCTGCACCGCCAGCGCACCATGTCCAACATGGTCGATGCCTTGCAGCATTCCATGACGGAACTAGCCGATACCATTCGCCAATACGACAAGCGCCTGGAAAGCCTGATTGGCGATCTCAACAACGAAATTCGCATGAGCTTTCACATCTTGGAACTCAACGAGCAGCAGGAGGCCTTTTTCAGCGGCCTTATCGAAAAAGGCGCCGAGACCTTGCGCGATACCGAAGGGGATTTGCGCGAGCTGCAAGTGCGGCTCAAAACCATGCTCGATGCCGCCAAGACCGCCATCGCCCTGGAGCAGACCACCGCCCCGCCCCCTCAGGCCGAAGACGACGATGTGGAGCTGTTCTAGGCTTTGAGCAGCTCCAAGGTGCGGGCCGCCAGGGTGTCCAAATCCCCTTGAAAACTGGCGGCCCCCAGCTCCCAAGCCGCCCTTGGCATGCCCCATACCACCGAGCTTGCTTCATCCTGCACCCAGGTGGTGGCGCCGCCGTTTTTGAGCGCCAGCATGCCGTCGGCGCCGTCGCGGCCCATGCCGGTCAGCAGCAGCGCCAGCATCTTGGCCGGGCCGGCGCTGGCAGCGCTGGCAAAGAGCACGTCCACCGCCGGGCGATGGCGGCCGACCGGTTCATCGTCAAAAACCTGGGCCACCAGCTTGCCGTTTTTACGCACCAGTCGCATGTGCCGGTCACCGGGGGCCACCCACACCTCACCGGCTTTGATGGCGGTGTCCCGTTCCAGCTCGGCAACATCGAGGGGGGTCAGGCTATCGAGGTGGCGGGTAAAGGCGCTGGAGAAGAAGGGGCGGATATGCTGGACGATAAGAATGGGCGGCATGGTGGCCGGCCATTGGCACAGCACCCTTTTTACCGCCTCGGTGCCGCCGGTGCTGGCGCCAATCAAGATGGCGTCGAGCTTGCGGGTGTTGATGCCAAAGGTAGCCCTGTTGGGCAGGCTGCGCTGCTGCTGCAGGTTGGCAGACGCCGCCGCCTTGACCTTGTCCCGAAGGAGCTCGCTGTAGGCCACCAGCGCCGAAGTGGCGCCGGCACTGGGCTTGGGCACGTAATCGATGGCCCCCAGCTCCAGCGCTTCAAGAGTTACGGCGGCGCCATGCTGGGTGAGGGTTGAGACCATCACCACCGGCATCGGCCTTAAGCGCATCAGGTTTTTTAAAAAGGCCAGGCCGTTCATTTTTGGCATTTCGATATCGAGGGTCAGCACATCGGGCTTTAGTGCCTTGATGGCATCGCGGGCCTCGAAAGGGTCGGCCGCCTCCCCCACCACGGTAATGTCCGGGTCCTTTTCCAGAATGTCGCTGATAAGGGCCCGCATCAGCTGCGAATCGTCCACCACCAGCACCCTGATCATGAGAACAGCTCCACGGCCTTGGGTTGGCCCGCGCCGCGTTTAGCCAGCGCTTCTTCCCTTACTTGCAAGGTGTCGTTGGCCAGGCGTTTAAGCTGCTTTATCCAGGCAAGACCGGTAGCCGGCTCAAAAAGCACCTTGCGAGGGTAAAGGCCCCCCAGGGATTCTCCAACCAGAGCCAGCCGCTCCCGGGCCACAAAGCGTTTTACAAAATCCACGTTCATATCGCCGACATTTCCTTGTCCAAATACCCGCCCGCCGCCAGCCAGCTTGACCTGCAACCGACTGCGGGCAGCGCCGAGGTGCAACAGGCCGTTGATAAGGCTCTCCATGGCATGAACGCCATATCGATTACTTTGAGACAGCGGCCCCATGCTGCCTTTGTCTTCCGGCAGCATGAAATGGTTAAGGCCGCCGACCTTGGCCACCGGGTCCCAGATGCAGGCGCATACGCAGGAGCCTAAAGTGGTGGCCACCAGCTCTTCGCCGCCGGTTACGTAAAACTCCCCTGGCAGTACCTTGACCATCAGTCGTTGCCGGGTGGGGTCGAAAAAACAATTAACTGCCACAGTCACCCGGCTACCTTCTGGTAAATGGTCTTACCGATAGACACAAAATCCCGCTGGGATTTATCCAACCCCTCGGCGTGGCCCAGTAGCAGGTAGCCGCCGGGTTTAAGCTGCTGGCAAAAGCGGGTTACCAGCCGGTTCTGGGTTGGTTTATCAAAGTAAATCATGACGTTGCGGCAAAAAATCACATCAAAGCTCTGCTTGAAGGGCCAGGGGCCAATCAGGTTGAGTTGCCGAAAGCTCACCCTTGCCCTGAGCGCGCGGCTGGGCTGCATCAAACCGCCATGGCGGCCGGTGCCTTTTAAAAAGGTCTGCTTGAGGATACCTGGCGGAATGCTGGCCGCCTCGTTGATGTCGTAAAAGCCGGTCTCGGCGGTATGGAGCACCTGGGTGTTGAGATCGGTGGCAAGAATGCGGTCTTGCTCCCGGCCAAGGGCAACCAGCTGCGCGGCAATGGAATACGGCTCCTCGCCGGTTGAGCAAGCGGCCGACCAAATCCGTAGCGGTTCACTGTGGCCCGCCGCCAGCTCTGCCAGAAAATCAAAGTGATGGCTTTCTCGAAAGAACTGGGTTTTGTTGGTGGTCAGGGCATTAACAAAATGGACCTGCTCGTCGCGGCTGCTGTCCAAAAAGCGCAGATACTGGGAGAAATCCCCCAACCCCAACTCGCGAATGCGCCGGCTAAGGCGGCTGTAGACCATTTTGTCTTTTTGGTCCGACAGCCTAATGCCCGCCATGTCGAAGATGCGGCTGCGCACAAAGGCAAAATCCTCGGCAGTAAAGACAAAGCCGTCGGCCGGGTTTAGAAGGCTTCCCATTCCTCACCCTCATCGGCCAGCTTGGCTTTGCTGGTTTTAGCGGTACTGGCACTGGCCTTGGCTTTAACCTTGGCCGCAGGCGCCGTTCTTTTGGCAGCCACCACCGGCGGGGTCTGCTCAAGCATCTCGCCGTTGAAAAACGCCATCAGCTGCACCAGTTGCCGCGCTTCATCCAGTAACGACTCGGAAGAAGCGGCCGCTTCTTCTACCAAGGCGGCGTTTTGCTGGGTCATTTCATCCATCTGGGTAACGGCGCGGGTGACTTCATCGATGCCGGTGGCCTGCTCCTGGCTGGCGATGTCGATTTCCTTCATCAGTTTGGTGACTTCTTCAACGGCGGTGACGATTTCAGTCAACCTGTGCCCCGAATCGCCTACCAGCTTGGAGCCCTGAGACACCTTGGCCACCGAGTCCTGAATCAGGGCTTTGATTTCCTTGGCGGCGCCGGCGCTGCGCTGCGCCAAGTTACGCACCTCCGAGGCCACCACCGCAAAGCCGCGGCCTTGCTCACCGGCGCGGGCCGCTTCCACGGCGGCGTTAAGGGCCAGCAGGTTGGTCTGGAAGGCTATCTCGTCAATCACGCCGATGATGTCGGCAATTTTGCGGCTGGCGCTTTCGATTTCGGTCATGGCGTCAACCGCTTGAGTTACCACCTCGCCGCCGTCACGGGCGCGGCCCATGGCGTCCTGGGCCTGGCGGCTTGCCAGCCGCGCGTTGTCGGCGCTGCTTTTCACCTGGGCAGAGAGCTCTTCCATACTGGCGGCGGTTTCTTCGAGGCTGGAGGCCTGCTCTTCGGTGCGCTGTGACAAGTCGTTATTGCCCTGAGCGATTTCGGTGGAAGCATTGGTCACCTTGGCGGCCGCGGTGTTGATTTGCGCCACCATGTCCCGAAGGTTCTCAATGGAGGTGTTGACGGCCGTGGCCAAACGGCCGAATTCGCCGCCAAAGCGGTCTGACATGGTCTGGTTCAAATCCCCCTGGGCCATGGCACTCATCACTTCGATGCTGTCGCTGATAGGGGTCACGATGGCTTCAAGGAGGCTGTTGATGCCCTCCCCCAGGTTTTTCATAAAGCCCTGGTATTGCGAGACATTGATACGCTCGGTCAGCTCGCCTTCGGTAGCCTTGGCAATGAGCGACGCCACCTGGCGCTGGGCATCCTGCACCTCGGTGATATCCAGCCACTGCACGGCGGTGCCGATATGCTTGCCGCCGCCGTCGCGCATGGCGATCACAATAAGCTCAAACTCCAGCTCGCCAACCCGGATATTGGCGCTGTGGGGCAGGCGGTCGGGGTCGTTGATGATGCCGCGCTGGTGGCGCGGGTTCTTGTGGAAGCGGTCGATGTTCTCGCCGAGCAGTTTGGCCACTTCAAAGCCCGGGAAGATCTGGGCAAGCGCCGCTTCACGGCTTTTAAGGAGTTTCTCCAATGAGGGGTTCATAAAGACGATGCGCCCGTCCAGGTCCGCCATCATCAGGTTGGTGGTCATGCCCATCACCGCCGAGGTCAACCGTCCCACCTCCAGCTGCCGGGCCCGCTCGGCGGTTACGTCCCGCCACTCCAGGGTGTTACCGATATAACCGCCCTTGGCATCGAAGATGGTGGAGACATTGAGCTCAATCAGCACATCGTCGATGCGAATATCGGTGCGATACGGCAGGTTGTCGGGGTTGGCCAGCAGCTTGCGCTGGTGCTCCGGGCGCTGGTGAAACTCGTCGATGCAGCGGCCCATAAGCCAGCTGGTCTCGGCCTTGAAATCGGGCCAAACCTTACGGAATTTGTCCTGGTGGCTGGTAAAGAGGTCCAGGGACGACTGGTTGACATAGGTAATGAGAAAATCCCGGTCAATGGTGACGATGGCGGTCTGTACCTGATCAACGGTGGAGCGCAGCCTGGCGATGTCCCCTTCCTGGCGCCGAAGCCCGGTGACATCGGCCCATTCAAGGCTCGAGCCCACGTACTGGCCGTCGCCGTCCATGATGGCACCTACGGTCAGCTCAAGCTTGAGCGGCCCGATGGTGATGTCGGTTTGATACGGCAAATTGTTCGGATCGCTCAGCAGCTTGCGCTGGTGGGCCGGCTCCTTGTGAAAGCCGTCGATGCAGCGGCCCATCAGAAAATCGTTGCTGGCCCGAAAATCCGGCCAGATGCTCTGGAACACCCTCTCGTTCTTTTTGAAAAGCTCTAGGCTCTGGCGGTTGAAGTAGGTGATGCGAAGGTCTCTGTCGACAATCATCATGGCGGTCTGGGTGGAGTCCAGCGCCGCCTTGAGATGGGCCTTGCTGATACCTTTGTCGTCGTCCCGCCGGGAGCCCAGGCGGCCACTTTGGCGAGAGAACAGTTGACCGAGTTTTTTAATGGATACGGTTACGGACATGAGGGACTCTCCTCCTCTGAGAGGGCGCTGTCGACCAGCGTGAAGATCTCGTCGAGATCAAAAAGATGCTGAACATCCAACAGCAGCAGCATGTCGTCGTTGATGGCCATGACGCCTTTGATGGCGCCCTGGATAAGCTGTTTACCCATGGGGGGCGGCGCTTTGAGTTGGGTATCGCCGGGTTGCACCACATCGGCCACGGCGTCCACCACCAGGCCCAGTAGCGGCCCTTGTTGCTGCTGCACCACAATCACCACGGTGGTGGTGTCGATAGTTGTCTGGTCAAGGCCCAGGCGCCAGCCGAGATCCACCACCGGCATCGGTTCTTCTCGCAGCATCACCAGCCCTAAAAGGTGGCGGGGGGCATCGGGTACCTTGCGCGTTTTTTGCCAGCCGCGAATTTCCCGCACCACAGAAATAGGCAGGGCAAACAGCTCATTGGCGCAAAGAAAGGTCAGTAATTCAGGCTGCATGGTCGCCCTCCTGGCAAGGCAGGGAGTCAAGATCCATCAGGGCGTCTACATCCAGCACCGCGATCACCTGGCCCTGGTGGCGAATAAGAGTGTCTAAAAACGGCAGTACGCTGTTGTGGCCGCTAAGGCGCGCCGGCACCGCGTCCTGGCCAGCCAGGCTTAACACATCGGCCACCGCGTCTACCACCAGCCCCATCAACCGCTCTTCACCGTTGCCGAGGATCAAGGTCACGGTATTGGCGTCTACCTCGGCCGAGCCGATACCAAAGCGCAGCCGAAGGTCGAGGATGGGCACTATCATGCCGCGAAGGTTTATCACCCCGCACACGTAGTCGGGGACAGCCGGCAGCCGGGTGGGCGCCGACCACACGCGAATTTCCCTCACCCGCAGGATATCCACCGCGAAACGTTCATTACCAAGCACGAAGGTCAGGCATTCCATGTGGCCTCCTAGGCGGCGCTGACGCCGTCACTGTCGCCCTGCTGGCCCACATGCAGGGCAACCAAGGCAGGAACATCGAGGATAAGGCAGACCTGGCCATCCCCGAGGATGGTGGCGCCGGAGATACCGGGCAGACGCCGAAAGTTCTGCTCCAACGACTTGATAACCACCTGCTGCTGCGCCAACAGGGCATCCACCACCAGCCCCAGTTTGCGCCCGGCCGCTTCCACTACGCATAAAAGCGGCATCGCCCCCGGCTCGCCCCTTGTACCCAGCAGCTGAGAGAGCCACAGCACCGGCAGCATCTGCTGGCGAAGCTGGTAAAACACCACGCCGCCGCCGGCTTTTAGCAGGCATTGCGGGTCCAGTTTCAGCGATTCGACAATGTTGATAAGGGGAATGACAAAAAGCTCTTCTCCTACCGCCACCAACTGGCCGTCGAGGATGGCCATGGTGAGCGGCAGGCGGATGCGAAACAAGGTGCCACGGCCAAGCTGGGATTGGATCTCCACCGAGCCGCCCAGCTCGCTGATATTGCGCTTGACCACATCCATGCCAACCCCGCGCCCGGAAAGGTCGGATACCGCCACCGCCGTGGAAAAGCCCGGCGCAAAGATAAGGTCGAACACCTGGGCGTCACTGAGCTCGTCAAGGCGCCGGTCACGGGTTAGTGGCAGCGCTTTTTCGCAAGCCTTTTGCCAGAGCTTGTCGCGGCTAAGGCCTGCGCCGTCATCCTGGATATCGATAACCACATTGCCCCCTTCGTGGCGCGCACAGAGGGTCAGGGTGCCGCCGAGCGCCTTGCCCTTCTGGCGGCGAAGCTCCGGGGTCTCAATGCCGTGGTCAAGGGCGTTTCGCACCATGTGCACGAGGGGGTCGGTAATGCGCTCAAGCACGGTTTTGTCCAGCTCGGTCTGCTCCCCAACCAGTTTGAGGTTCACCTCTTTACCCAGCTGCTGGCTGATGTCCCTGACCAACCTTGGAAAGCGGTTAAAGGCAAAGCTGATGGGCAGCATGCGTATGCCAAGCACACTCTCTTGTAGCGCCTTGGTGTTGTTTTTCAAAAGCGACAGGCCCTTGGCAAAGCGCTCCTGGGTATCAAGCCCGTCAGTGCCTTCAAGGGACGCCAGCATCGACTGGGTAATAACCAACTCGCCAACCAGGTTGATGAGCTGGTCAATCTTGCGAATATCAATGCGGATACTTTGCTCGGCGGCCACGGCCCGGGCGGGCGCGGCTTTGTCGGCTGAAACTGCGGCTGAGGTTGTGGCAGGCGCCGCTTCCGGGGCCTCTGCCTGCGGCTCGCCAACGGCGCCGCTTTGCGCCGTTGGCGAAGCCGCTGGCGCCTGGCGAGTCAGCACAACGTCGCACTCGTCTTCCACCCAGTCGAAGATCTCGACGATGTCTTGGCGGGCAATGTCTCCCGGGCCGGTCAAGGTCCAGCTCAGGTAGCAAAGCTGAGGGTCGAAATCGTCGTCATAGAGCTTGCCAAAATTGCACTGGCTGGCCACCAGGCCAAGCTCGGCCAATTCACGCAGCAGCCGCACCGGGTCATTACCGCTGGCAAGAATATCGCTATAAGGGGTAAACACCAGTTGCCAGGGGCTGTGGCCGTCATCTGCCGCCTCAGCCGTGGCAGCAGCCACTTCAGACACCTCTGCCCCCAGCGCCGCCTCAAGCTGCGCGCTGACCGAGGCGGCATCCGCGCTTTGGCCGGTGCCACCGGCGGCAGCATCGTCGCGCATCCTGGCAATCACATCGGTGGCTTTTAGCATTAAGGCCACCAGCGCGGGCGTCGACTGGCGCTTGTGGCTACGCAGCTCATCGAGCAGGGTCTCGAGATGATGGGTAAAGCGGCTCATCTCACCCAGGCCAAAGGTCCCTGCCCCGCCCTTGATGGAATGGGCGGCGCGAAACACCTTGTTGATGGCGTCGTCATCGGTAAGGCCGGCTTCCATGGCCAGCAATTCGGCTTCCAGTACATCCAGGTTCTCTGCGCACTCTTGCAAGAAGATCTGGCGAAAACGCTCCATGTCCAGTTCCATGGCGGCCTCTATCGTACCTTGTTGACGGTTTTGAGCAGGGTGTCGGGGTTGAAGGGTTTGACTATCCAGCCGGTGGCGCCGGCGCCTTTGCCCTCGGCCTTTTTCTCGGCCGAGCTTTCGGTGGTGAGGATAAGAATGGGGGTAAATTGGTAGCCGGGCAGCGCTCTAAGGGCCTTGGTAAGGCCAATGCCGTCCAGATTGGGCATGTTGACGTCGGAGATCACCACGTCATATTGGCTGACCTTGGCCAGCTCCAGTGCCTTAGCGCCATCTTCGGCGCATTGCACGTCAAAGCCGGCACTTTCCAGAGTAAATTGCACCATTTCGCGGATAGAAGCGGAGTCGTCGGCAGCAAGGATCCGGGTCATGACTGTCCCTCTTGTTGGCCTGGCAGGGCAAGCATGGCCTCGACGCCGGCCAGGCTGGCAGCCTGATACAAGGCGTCGGAGTGGGCTTCCCAGGTCAGTTGATTGGCCAGTTTCAGTTTCAACAGCAGTTGCAATCCAGCGACATCCACCTGATGCACATCCTTCACGTCAACTACAAGCTCTTGTTTTTGAAAACCTTTCCATGACTCCCACAGTTCGGGTGTCTGGGCAACGGTCAGGCGTTGAGGTAAGCTGATGCGTTCCATGTTTTCACTTTGTTAAATCCCCAACTAGTTATAGCAAGGCGCTACAACTTTGCTGGCGATCCAAGGAAAAATACCCAGATGTTTTACAAGGTCTTTTTCCTGCAAAAGGCAGGTTTGAAGGCATGAAAGAGCCCTCGCGCATCAGCCGCCCCTTTTTCAGGCGTGGCCCGGATTACCGTATGGGAGAGGACCGCAGCTTTGCCGAGGTGCGGGCGCAGTTTGCCCTGGCGGGGGTGAAGGTGGGGGCCTGGGTTAGCAGCGAAGAGCAGCAACTGGCGGCTAATTTGGTGTTTGATGCCCTGGCCGACCTGGCCTGGGTGATGAAGGTGCCGCCAGAGCTTCTTGGGTTAAGAGGCAATCTGCAACTGGCTTTTGGGACAAGGGGTCAGCGCAATGTGCAGGCCCACTACGAGCCCGCAACCCGCATTCTGGCCCTGGCTAAAAACGCCGGAGCCGGCGCCCTTGCCCATGAGTTTTGGCATGCCTTTGACCACCACATCGCCCGCCATCTCTACCCTGACGCCGGGCCTCGGGAATTGGCCTCGCACCTGTGGCTGACCGAGCGCCGCCAGCACCCTCACCCCTTAAATCAAAAACTGAGCGCCTTGTTACAAACGGTGCTGCTAAGTAGCGACGCCATGGAGCCGAGCGATTACATGCGCCGCGCCATCGCCCTTGATGAGCAGCGCTCAAGCCTCTATTTCAGCCAGCCCACCGAGCTTCTGGCCCGCGCCTTTGAGTCCTGGGTGCAAGACAGCGCCGAGATAACCAACCATTACCTGGTGAGCGGTACCCAAAAAAGCACGGCCGCCAAACACGGCGCCTTCCCAGAAGGCGAGCATCGGCGCCGCTGCGCCAAGGCGTTTGCCGATTACTTCTCGGCCCTTGGTGCGGCCCTTAGCGGCGGCTGAAAAACACCAGGCTAAGGCCGCCTATCACCAGCCCCCAAAAGGCGCTGCCAATCCCCCAAAGCGACATCCCGGAGGCGGTTACCAAAAAGGTGATAAGGGCCGGCTCGGTACTGGCACTATCGGCTAGCGCCCCTTTAAGGCTGCCGGCAATGGTGCCCAGCAGCGCCAAACCGGCCAGGGCCATCACCAGCGCCTTGGGCATAGCGGCAAAAAGCGCAACGATACTGGCGCCAAAGAGCCCGGCCAGCAGGTAAAAACCGCCGGCGGCAACGGCGGCCTTGTAACGCTGGCGCGGCTCTTGCCCGGCTTCTTCTCCCATGCAGATGGCAGCGGTTATGGCGGCAAGGTTAAAGGCAAAGCCGCCAAACGGGGCCAACAGCAGATTAATCAGGCCGGTGCCGGTCAGCACCTTGGAGATGGGCACCTCAAAGCGGTGGCTGCGAAGTACCGCGACGCCAGGCAGGTTTTGGGAGGCCATGGTCACCAAAAAAAGCGGCAGCGCTACCCCTAGGATGCCCGAGAGAGTGAACTGCGGCGTTACCCACTGGGGGGTAGCCAAGGTGAGGCTAAGGGCCGGGCCGCGAAATAACCCCAATAGCAGCGCCAACGCCACCCCAACCACCAGTACCAGCAACATGGCGTAGCGGGGCAGCCACCTTTTGGCCGGTAAATACACCAGCAACATACCCCCCACCAGCCAGGGGCTGGCTGCCAGCTCGGTAAAGATACCGGTGCCAAATTGCACCAAAATGCCGGCCAGCATGGCGTTGGCAAGGGGCATGGGAATGCGGTCCATCACCTTTTCAAACCAGCAGGTCAGGCCACTGGCAAGAATAAGCAGCGCCGATACCACAAAGGCGCCATACGCCTCGGCAAGGCTATGGCCACTGAGGGCGGTAACCAGCAGCGCCGCCCCCGGGGTAGACCAGGCTGTTAACACCGGCACCTTGTAGCGCAGGGAAAAGCCAGCGGAGGTGAGCGCCATGCCCAGGCCCAGCGCCAAGATCCATGAGCTTATCTGCCCCTCATTGGCGCCAGCGGCCCTGGCGGCCTGGAAGATAATGGCCACCGAGCTGGTAAAGCCCACCACCACCGCCACCAAGCCGGCGCTCAAATGACTGATAGAGAAAAACTGGCGACTCATGACGGCTCCTTGTACGCTATAACGCACAACAATCTAGCACCCGTGCGTTATAGCGCACAAGCCATGGATCCATTAAACCAACAAATTCAGCAGGTCCTCAAAAATGCGCGGGCCGACAAGGGCTGGAGCCTGACCAAGGCCGCCGAGCAAACCGGGGTGTCCAAGGCCATGCTCGGGCAAATTGAGCGGGGCGAGTCGAGCCCCACCGTGGCCACCCTCTGGAAGCTCGCCACCGGCTTTGGTATTTCCTTCTCCGCCTTTTTGCTACCGGGCGTCCCCTCCCCCCTGGCCGATGTGCAAGACATGGCGGTGGTGACTTTGTTTCCCTTCGACAAGACAACCGGCCTTGAGATGTTTGCCATCACCCTGGCGCCCGGCTTTACCCGCCAGTCAGAGCCTCACGTTTTTGGGGTTATCGAGCATGTGGTGCCCGTCGACGGCGCCATGGAAGTGCTGCATCAGGGCCAGTGGCAGCCCCTGGCAAGAGGCCAGGGCCTTCGCTTTGACGCCAGCCAGCCCCACGGCTACGCCAACCCCGGGCCGCTGCCGGTGACTTTTCATAATGTGATTTGCTACCCCCATTAAAAAACCCGGCGCCGCCGGGTTTTCATTTAGTAGCGGGGCCAGCCGCTGGCATCCCAGTTGAGCTTACTTATCAGCAGCTTGGCGTTGCCGTTATCCTCGGCGTCGTAGGCGTGGCGCACAATCACGTTGTTGCCGACGATATCCTCGCCGCCCGGGCCCACCCAGCGGGCATTACCGCCGTCGAGCAGGCTGCCACCACCGTTCATCATGTCCACCCCGTCTTTATCAAGATAGGGGCCGGTAATGCTGGTGCTGCGGCCATAACGGATCTGATAGGTGCTGTCGGTCCCGGCGCAGCACACCCCGGTCGACACAAAGAGGTAGTAATAGCCGTTTCGATAGGTGATGGACGGCGCCTCAATGCCACCCGAGCGGGCCGCCAGGCCGTAAAAGCTGCCGGTGGGTTTCATGGTGCTGCTGTTAAGGCGAGTCAGCTTGATGCCACTGTTCCAAGACCCCAGCACCAGCCAGGGTTTGTTGTCGCGGTCGATGACCAAGTCGGGGTCGATGGCGTTGTAATTACTGGCGGTGGTGGTGTTGATCACCAAGCCCTCGTCTTGCCAGTTATCGCTGGCAAGGCTGTCCGCCGACAGCAGCCCGATAGCCGACACCTTAGAGCCAAAAGTGGACACCGCGTAATAAAGCCACACCTTACCGTTATAGGCTTTTACATCAGGGGCCCAGACATCGATACCGGCTTGGTCCGGCACGTAGTTTTGCCACCAGCCAAGGCCGTTTGGCAGCACCGAGGGCAACGGCTCCCAGGTCAAGCCGCCATCATAGGAGACTTTCCGGTAAATGCCGGGGCCGGTTTGAAACTCGTACCAGGTGCCATTCTCGGCCATGGCGGTAGGGTCGTGGGTACCTAAATCCCCTGCCAGCGGCCAGTGGTAACTGGCGCCGGTATCCAAAGACTCAAAAGCCCAGCGCTGAATATCCAGCCCGTTGTCGGTCCATTGGGAGACATTGGCGCCGTCGGAGCTGTCCCAGTTGTACACCTCCATGGCCTTGCCGGTCGCCGCGTTAACCACCTTGAAGGTGCCATCACCTTGATCGCTCAGCTGCCAGTTCTGAATGGCAAGGCCGTTGGCCGTCCACTGGCTGATATTGGCGCCATCACTGGTGTCCCAGTCATAGACTTCGGCGGCGCCGCCCCCGGCCACATTGGTGATGCGGTAGTTGCCGCTGCCAAGATAGCTGACCTGCCAATGCTGATTGGAGGCGCCGGTCTGGCTGTATTGGATGATGTTGGTGCCGTCGGCGGCGCTGCCGTTGACCAGATCCAGCACCTTACCGGTGAACTTATTGCGAATAACATAGGTGCCGTTATCCACCTGCTGGGCGGCGACAGCGCTGGTTGCCAGGGGCAACAGCAGCAGCCCCAGTATCTGTTTTTTGCTGAACATAACCTTTTCCTTATTGTGGTGTTGTCACTGCTTGATGCAGTTCGGTATGCGGGCCTAGTGGCGATCCCTCCAAGGATCGGTGCCGCAAATTAAAATTATCGTAATACAAAAATAACAATCACAACACGGAGAAAGGGACAGGCTGGAAAGGCGGTACAGCGGCATGAAAAAGCCGCCCTTAGGCGGCTTTTTTATCAGCTAAGCAAGCGGTTAACCCGCTCTAAATCGTCCGGGGTGTCGATGCCCGCCGGCGGCAGCTCACAGGCGTCGGCAACGATGATGCGCTTGCCGTGCCACAGTACCCGCAGCTGCTCGAGGGCTTCGAGTTTCTCGATGGGGCTGGGCTCAAGGCTGGCGTAGCGGGCCAAAAAACCGGCCCGGTAGGCATAAATGCCTAGGTGGCGGCGAAGGGCGCTGCCTTCAAGCTCGGGCTTTTGCCCGGCCAGCACCTTGTCGCGCTGGGCAGGAATGCTGGCGCGGCTGAAATACAGTGCAAAACCGGCTTTGTCGGTAACCACCTTGACCGCATTGGGGTTTACCGCCTCTTCTTGGTCAAGGATGGGGGTCGCCAGGGTCGCCACGGCCGCATCGGGGTGGTCGGCCAGCAGTTTGGCCACCTGGCTTATCACCGCCGTGGGAATAAGGGGCTCGTCACCCTGAACATTGACAATAATGGTGTCGCTATCGAGCCCCAGGCGCCTTGCCACTTCGGCCAGGCGGTCGGTGCCAGACTCGTGATCTTTGGCGGTCATCATCACCTGGCCGCCACTGGCGGCAACGGCCGCTTCGATACGTTCGTCGTCGGTTGCCACCCAAACCGCCTCGGCGCCGGCGGCATTGGCCTTGTCCAGCACGTGCAGCACCATGGGTTTACCGGCGATGTTCAACAGCGGCTTACCCGGCAAGCGGGTAGAGGCGTAACGGGCCGGAATAACGACGACAAAACTCAAGGCAGCACCTCGTCCAGGCTCAGTTTGCGCGCTTCGTCGGGCAACATCACCGGAATGTCGTTACGGATGGGATAGGCCAGCTTGTCAAAGCTGCAGCACAGCTCGCTTTTTTCTTCGTCCAGTTTCAGCTTGCCCTTGCAGATAGGGCAGGCAATCACATCCAGCAAACGCTTATCAAAGGCCATGACGGCTCCTTAAAGTTTCCAGTACCGCTTGACAAAGTTGAGGGCCAAAGGCGGCGTCAACCGGCACATAATACCAATGCTCGGGGGCAAAGGCCTGGCATTTGACCGCGTCTTTTTCAGTCATTACCAGGGGCCCCTGAACGTCCTTGAAATCGGCTTGGGTAAAGTGGTGGTGGTCGCCAAAGGCGAGCGCCTCGCTCAGCTGATAACCGCGCTGGCGAAGGCTTTGGAAAAAGCGCTCGGGGTTGCCGATACCGGCAGCGGCGCTGAGGGTCTCTGGCAATGCCTGCCACTGTACCGGGCTGTCATCACAAACCCGGCGCGGCAGGCCTTGGTTAAGGGTCATAGCGAACTGGCCGGCGCCGGCATCGTTGCCGTTCACCACCACAAAATCGACGCTCTCAAGGCGCCAGGCCCCTTCGCGAAGTGGCCCCGAGGGCAGCAGGTAGCCGTTGCCAAGGCGCCGCTGGCCGTCCATCACCACGATTTCGATATCCCGGGCCAGGGCGTAATGCTGCAGGCCGTCGTCGCAAATGAGCACGTCAATGTGGTGATGAGCCAGCAGCAGCTCGATGGCGGCGCGCCTATCGCCCCCCACCGCCATGGGAAGATTGCTGCGTTTGACCAGCAACCGCGCTTCGTCCCCTACCACATTGGCCTCGCTTTGAGCAGAAACCAGGGCCGGGAAAGGGCCTTTGGCGCCATAGCCCCTGGCGATAAGGCCGGGGCGAAGCCCGGCAGCCTTCAGGGCTTCGGCTAGTGCCAGCACCACCGGGGTTTTACCGTTGCCCCCCACCGACAAATTGCCCACCACCACCACCGGCACCGGGGGGCGGTAGTGCTTTTTAAGGCCAAGGGCGAAGAGTTGGCGGCGCAGGGCGCTTATCAGCCAGAAAAGCCCGGTCAGCGGCAACAATAGCCAGGCGCGCCAACCGGGGTTTTGGTACCAAAAATCCATCAGTTACCGAACTGCATCTTGTAAAGGCCGGCGTAGTTGCCGTCTCGTTCCAACAGCTCGCTGTGGGTGCCCTGTTCAAGGATTTGGCCGTGGTCGAGCACCAGAATTTGGTCGGCGTTCTCGATGGTGGAGAGGCGATGGGCAATCACCAGGGAGGTGCGGTTTTTTTGCAGCGCTTCAAGGCCCGCCTGGATATGGCGCTCTGACTCGGTATCAAGGGCCGAGGTGGCTTCGTCCAAAATCAGCAGCGGCGCGTCACGCAGCAAGGCCCGGGCAATGGCGATACGCTGGCGCTGCCCGCCCGAGAGCATCACCCCGTTCTCGCCAATCACGGTATCCAGGCCTTCAGGCAGGCGCTCGATAAACTCCATGGCGTGGGCGGTGGTGGCAGCTTGGATGATGGCCTCGCGGCTCACGTCCCCTTCCAGGCCATAGGCGATGTTGGCGGCGATAGTGTCGTTAAAGAGGTATACCTGCTGGCTCACCACCGCGAACTGGCGGCGAAGGTCGTGCAGCCGGTACTGGCGAAGATCGTTGCCATCCAGGCAGATACTGCCGCTGTCGATGTCGTAAAAACGGGTCAGCAAGGAGCTGATGGTGGTTTTGCCCGAGCCCGAGCGACCCACCAGGGCAATGGTCTTGCCAGCCGGCACCTCGAAACTGACGTTTTTAAGGGCCGGCTCTTCCTTGGTGGGGTAGCTGAAGGTGACGTCTTTAAAAGCGATGTTGCCCTTGGCGCGCTCGGCAAGGGTCAAGGTGCCTTCATCCACTTCCACGTCTTTATCCAGTACTTGGAAGATGGAGTCAGCGGCGGCAATGCCCCGCTGCATCTCGGAGTTAACGTTGGTCAGGCGCTTTATCGGGCGCATCATCATCAGCATGGTGGTAACCAGGCCCACAAAGGCGCCGACGGTCAGCTCACCGCTGTTGGCCAGGGTACCAGCGATGTACAGCACCACCGCCAAGCCAATACCGGCCAGCAGCTGGATAAAGGCATCGGAGCTACCCTGGGTAGCCAGCACCTTCATATTTTGTTGGCGGTTGTGGTTGTTGATGTCGCTAAAACGCTTGGCTTCCATGTCTTCTGAGCCAAACAGCTTCATCACCTTGTTACCGCTGACCATCTGCTCCGATTTGGCAGTCACCCGGCCCATGGCGGCCTGAATTTGCAAACCGAGTTTGCGAAAACGGCGGGACACAAACTTCACCGAAAAGGCGATAGGCGGAATAACCAAAAAGAACACCAGGGTCAGCTGCCAGCTGTAGCTGAACATGGTGTACACCAAGAACAGCACATAGGCGCTTTCGCGCACCAAGATCAATAGCGCTTTGGTTACCGAGTTGGCCACCAGCTCCACGTCAAAGGTGATCTTTGAGATCAAGGTGCCGGCGGTGGTCTGGTCAAACTCTTTGATGGGAAAACGGATAATTTTTTCAAAGAGTTCCTGGCGCAGCGACTTGACCACATGGCGCCCCACCCAGGCCAGGCCATAGTCGGCCATAAAGGAGGTAATGCCTCGGGCAATGAACAGCACAATCACCACAATGGGCGCCAGCATGAACATATCGCCCGCCGGGCTCAGCGCGCCATCGGGGGTTTGCGCTTGGCCGGTACCAAAGGAAGTGTCTAAAAAGGGGCCCATCAGGCGCGCAAAGAGGGCTTCAAAACCGGCGTTGGCCACCATACCCACAATGGCCAGAGCCAGGCCCAGACGAAAGGGCACGGCGTATTTTAAAAGCCGCTTGTAGGTATCCACTCGGGAAGAATTTGTATCTGACATGCTCAAGGTTCTTTGCATTTGAGGCCGCTAGTGTAGCCGCAGCGCTTGGCTTCGCCAACATCAGTAGCCTCCCACCACAATGCTTTAAGGCCCTGGCACCCACTCTTTGCACAAAAAAGCGCCCCTTGGCGGCCGGTATCCCAGATAGCGCTGCCGTTGGCGCGGTAGCGGGCCAACACTTGTGGTGCCGGAAAACCAAAGGGGTTTTGCCAGCCTCGGCTAAAAACGGCCAGGCGCGGGTTCACCTCCTGGATAAAACCCTCGGAAGACGAACTCTTTGAGCCGTGATGAGGCACCGCCAGCCAGTCGGCTTCGGGCCACTGCCGTAGCCCCTCACTGCTCTGGCTGATGTCCCCGGTCAGCAGCAAGGAGTGCCCGGCGATATGGGTAAAGAGCACGCAGGAGCGGTCGTTGTCTTCGCCGCCAGGCGCCTCTGGCCATAGGGTCTCCAGCACGCCGCCTTGCCAAAACCAGCGCTGCCCGGCGATACAAGGCGCCTCGCCGTTTTCGGGCTGCCCGGCCAAAACAGGCGCAGCAAAGGCCGCGCGCCCACCCACATGGTCTTTATCGCTATGAGAGAGCACCAATAGCGCCAGCGGGTGGCTGGCAGCCAGGCGCCTGGCACCATCGGTGGCCCAAAGGCCAGGGCCGGTGTCCACCAGCACCATGGCCTTTGGGGCGATAAGGGCGGTGCTGGTGCCCTGCCCTACGTCCAAAAACCACACCCCGCTGGATTGTGGCCGAAGCCCCCAGGCCATCAACCAACAGAGCCCCAGCGCCAGGCGGCTACGGCCATTGAGGGGTAAGGCGGCGATAAGGGGCAGCAATAATAATCCCAGCCAGGCCGCCGGCATCTCCCCTGGCAACCAGGTAAGGCCAATCATCAGCAAAGCCAGCAACTGGTCAGCCAGCCACCAAAGCCCCGGCACCACCAGCCCCGCCATCAGCAGCGGCATCACCAGCAGGCTAATAAGGGGCACCGCCAAGAGGTTGGCGATAAGGGCAAAGGCCGGCACTTGACCAAAGAGCCAGCTTTGCAGCGGCCACATCAGTACCCCGAGCCCTAGCTGCAAGATGATAAGCGAACGCCAGCCGCGCCCGGGAAAGCGCCACAGCACCAGCAAAATAAGGGCGACGGCGAAAAACGACAGCCACAGCCGCGAGTCCAGCAGCACCATGGGATTGAACGTGGCAAAAAGGCTCAAAAGCCCCAGCCACAACCTTGCCCCTTGCAAGGGCCGGCGCCAGCCAAGCCACAGCACCCAGGCGCCAAGGGCCACCAAGGCGCGAAGGGCCGGCGGCGCCAGCCCCGACTGCCAGGCATAGAGTCCGGCCATCAGTAATCCCAGCAGCCAGCCCCAGCGCCGGCCATTTCCCGGCAGTAAATGCCCTAAAAAGAGCCCCAGCATCGCCACCAACGACACATGAAGCCCGGAGATAGCCAGCAGGTGCGCGGTGCCGGTTTGGGCCAGCAGCGCCCGGGTGTCGGTTGCCATCAGCGGCCTGTCGCCGCTCAAGAGCGCCAGCATCAACCCTTGCTGGCCAAAGCCGGCCAATTGCCGCTCCAGGTAGCGATGCCAGCGCCACTGCCAGTTAGCCTCACCCCTGATGGCGACCACGTCTTTGACATAGCCCACCGCCACCAGCCCCATGGCTTTGTCACGCCTGGCGCTGGCGCGGCTGCCGGGGTTTAAGCGGTGGCGAAGGGGCTTTAGCCTGGCGCTTGCCGCCAGCACCTGGCCGGGCACAGGTTTTTCCTCGTCGAGATACCAGCCAAGGCGGGCTAAAAAGGGGGAAACCGCTTGGTCATCAAGGCGATAAATTTGCACGTAAAGTGCAGCTTCTTCTGCCAGAACAGTGCCTTCTATGCTATGGTCCTGTGCGGATAGCGCCGGTGGCTGCTGGTGGTAACCCACCAGGCTGGTGTAACAAACGCCCACCAGGAAAACCGCCAGGTGGCGCCACTTGAGCCCCAGCAATGCCAGCGCCAAGCACGCGAAAGCGGCCAAGGTTGCCAGGCTCGGCAGCTGCTCCCATAACAACGGGGTTATCATCCCTGACAGCCAGCTCAGTAAAGGCAAGACTTTCATCCCTTAAGTGGTTCCCTGGAGTGAATAGAGCTTCATGCCTAAGAAAACGATAAAGCGGTTCATGCCGGATCACGCCAAGATCCGTAACCACAAACACCTGAAGATCTTCGGTAGTTTGGTCCATGAACCCAACCTGTGGTGCCTGAACCGTCGCAGTGCGGCTGGCGCCTTCGCCGTTGGCCTCTTCTTTGCCTTCGTTCCCGTTCCTTTCCAGATGCTGCTGGCCGCCGGTGGCGCCATTTTATTCCGGGTCAACCTGCCGCTGTCGGTTGCCCTGGTCTGGCTCACTAACCCGGTGACCATGCCCCCCATCTTTTATGGGGTCTATAAAGTGGGTTCCTTGATCCTTGGCCGCCATGGCGACAAATTCCATTTCGAGCCCACTTGGGATTGGCTGGTGGGCAGCATCGAGACCGTTGGCCCGGCCTTTTTGTTGGGCTGCTTGGTCTGCGCCAGTGTGGCGTCGCTGATTGGGTATTTTGGGATCTCCTGGCTGTGGCGCTACTCGGTGGCCAAGAGCTGGCAGAAACGAAAAGAACAGCGCCGATAAAAAAAGCCCCGCAATGCGGGGCTTTTTTATGCGCCTGAGAGCACCCTTGCCGGCTGCAACCGGCTGGCGTGGACGGCGGGATAAAGGGTGGCGATAAGGGCCACCGCCAGGGCCAACAAAGCGGTGACCGCCACGTCGCCCGGCAGAATTTGGGTAGGGATGGTGTCGGTAAAATAGATGTCCCCTGCCAGGATGGTTTTACCGGTCAGCTGCTGCCAGAAAGACAACAACCCCGGCAACGCCCAGGCCAGCAGGATGCCAAAGCCGGTACCCAGCACCACCCCGAGGCCGCCCAGAAGGCAGCCGCGCCACAAAAACAGCAGGCTGATGGTACTTTGGCGGCAACCGATGGAGCGCAGCATGGCGATTTGCGGCGCCTCTTCGCGCACCGTCACCATCAGCAGCGAGATGATATTAAAGCTCGCCACCAGCATGATAAGCCCCACCACCAGGTAGATGATCACCCGAACCATTTGAATGTCTTGGTACAAATGGCCCTGGGTGCGGGTCCAGTTGTCCATGTACAGGGCTTCGTGGGCGCGAAAGCCGATGTCCCTGGCGACCCGGTCGGCCGCAAACACATCGTTCACCTTAAGGCGCAGGCCCTGGGCATGGCTGCTGTCGTTCCAGCCGTTGGCGGTGGCAAGGGGCATGTAGGCCAGGCTGTAATCCAGTTGCCCGCCAATTTTCACCACTCCTACCAGGGTCAACTGGTGGCGCCGGGGGGTAGAAAGGCCGCCGCTACCGGGCGGGGCCACCAAGATGCTGAGCTTTTGCCCAACCTTGACGCCAAGCTTCTTGGCCAGGGCGTCACCGAGGATGAGGGCGTTGGGCTCGCTTTCAAAGGCCTTGATCATCTCGGGGGTAATGTAGCGGGCAAGGCCGGAGACCTTAATTTCTTTTTCCAAATCAATGCCCCTAAGGGCAAGGGCGTTTAAGTGCTCACCGCTTACCGCCAGGGCGTTGATGCTGCGAAAAGGCGCTACCGCCGCCACTTGCGGGTCGGCCTGGGCCAGGCTGGTAAGGCTCTGGGGGCGCTTTAACTGGCCGCCCATGGCGATAAGCTCCACCTGCGGCACTAGGGACAAAAACCGCTCGGTCAGCACTTTTTGAAAGCCGTTCATCACGCTTAGCACCAGCACCAACACCAGGCAGCCAAGGGCCACACCACTGACGGCAGCGGTACGTAAAAAACGTTGCAGGCGGTTGAGGTGGCCCTGGCGAAACTGGCGCCAGGCCAAGTGGAAACTGAGCATCATGGGTGTTCCAGCACCCCTTTTTTAAGGGCCAACACCCGGCCCATTTTGGCGGCGAGGCTGCGGTCGTGGGTGACCACCACAAAGGCGATGCCAAACTCCTGGTTTAGCTCCTGAATAAGCTGGTAGACCTGCTCGCCGCTGGTTTCATCGAGGTTACCGGTGGGCTCGTCGGCCAGCACCAAGCGCGGGGAATTGACCAGCGCCCGGGCGATGGCCACCCGCTGGCGCTCGCCGCCGGAGAGCGCCGAGGGCCGATGGTTAAGGCGGTGGCTGAGCCCGACCCGGTCGAGCAGCATTTTGGCTCTTTCGGTGGCCTTGGCCGGGCTGTCACCCTGGATAAGGGCCGGCATGGCGGCGTTTTCCAGGGCCGAGAACTCCGGCAACAGGTGATGAAACTGGTAGACAAACCCCAGGTGCTGGTTGCGAAAGCGGCAGCGGGTTTCTTCATTCCAGCCTTGCATGTCTTCGCCGTCAAACAGCAACTGGCCGCTGGAGGGTTGGTCCAGGGTGCCCATCAGGTGCAACAAGGTGCTCTTGCCCGAACCCGACGAGCCAACAATGGCCAGGGTCTCACCGGCTTCAACGCCGAGGTTGACACCGGTCAGTACCGCCGTGTCCATCCCTTCGTCGTGGTAGATCTTGGTCAGCTGTTTACAGCGAAGCACGTTCAATCCTCAATCAGCGCCGCACTGGCGGCGACCTTGTTTAATCTCGTTCCGTCAGAACCACGGCCGGGTCGATGCGAGCCGCCCGGTGGGCAGGTGCCAGGGTAGCCAGGGCGCAAATCACCACCACAAAAAGGGCGATAAGGCCCATTTGCAGCGGCTCACGAATAACCGGCAGCCCCTCTGGCCCGTAGCCAAAGGCCATGCCACCCAGCCCCACTAGGTTCAGCGCCAGATTCAGGTGCTCTGTCACCAAAAAGCCAAGAGACAAGCCAAGGGCCGAGCCCAACACCCCGGTGCCAATGCCCTGGGCCACAAAAATGCGCTTAAGGGCTTTGGGGGTCATGCCAAGGCTGGCCAGCACCGCAATATCGCGGCGCTTGTCAGACACCAGCATCGCCAGCGCCGCCAGGATATTAAAGGCGGCCACCGCGATGATCAGCACCAGCAGCATGGACATGGTGCGTTTTTCCTGGGCCACGGCGGCAAAGAAATCGCCGTAACGGGCGCGCCAGTCCCAAAGGCTTTCGCCGGGTTTGGCAAGATGGCTGAAGGTGTCGGTGGCAAAGGGGTCAGCCAAGGTCACCTTGAGTTTGTCGACCCCCTCTGGGCTTTTGCCGTAGAGGCGGCGAAGGTCCTGGTAGTTGGTGATGGCCAGCACGTCGTTAAGCTCAGAGGCCAAGTCCACCACGGCAATCACCGTGAACTGGCGCTGGGCCGGCAACCGGCCAAGGGGAGTGTAGATGCTGCGCCCCGGCAGGTAGACCCGCACCACATCACCCACCAGCAGTTTGAGTTTGCGGGCAAGGCCCACCCCCAGCACCAACTGGTATTGGCCGGCTTGCGGCTTGGTGGCATTGTCGGGGAGCGGATCGGTGGGCCACAGCCCTTGCAGCCAGCCCCCTTGCAAACCCTCTGGGCTTTGCAGCATCACTTCGCCGTCAATATAGGGCACCACCGCCCTCACCCCTTTTTGGTTTTCCAGCGCCTCGGCCCGTTTGGGCCAATCGCTGTAGCCTTGCTCGCTACTGATTAAAAGGTGCGGCACCCGGTCTAAAAGGCGGCTTTTGAGCTGACTTTCAAAGCCGTTCATGACGCTCAGCACCACGGTCAGCACCATCACCCCTAAGGTGACACCGAACAGGGCAAATAAATTGACGAAGTTGGCAAAGCCGCCCCGTTGGCCGCGAAGCAGGTAGCGGGTGGCTATGAAGAGCGAGGCAGGTCGGAACATCCCGTTATTAGAGGTTTTATTTGCAAAGGAAGTTACGGGATAATACGGGACTTATTTCAATATGAACAGCAAGCTGCCATGGCCGATCGCCTTTTTGACGACTACTTCAGTGTCCGTTTGGGCTGCGACGTTCACCTCGACTGGTTGAGTAGCACCGCTGCCGTGCCCGACACCCAGCAGTTGGCCGACAGCTTGCCGCCCCTTCGAAAACAGCTCGATCTGTTGGCCGAGCAGGAACAGCTGCTGCTGACCGAGCTCAAAGACGAGCGCCAGTCGCCCCTGGCAAGGCTGCTGCTGCTGCATCAGCAAAAGCTTGAGCTGCTGAGCGAAACGCTGCTAAGCCAAGACTTGCAGGACAAACACTGGCGGCGCACCGTGCATTTTAGCGCCGGCGGGTTTTCCATCCCCCACAGCGACATCGAAGGGCAAACCGCCAAAGTGACCCTGCGCCTGCCCTTGGGCCAGGTAACGGGTTATGCCACCCTGGTTAACCAGGATGATGAATACGCCTACTTTCAATACGTTAGCTTGCTAGACTCGGACCGTGAAAAACTGGTTCGCCTGGCACTGCAAACCCAAAGCGATCAACTGCGCGCTCGCCGTGAGCGCAACGAGGAGAAGTGATAAGTGCAACGCCTGCTTGCTGAATGGGAAGGCCTGGATGGGGTTTTGCTCACCTGGCCCCACAAAAACACCGACTGGGACCACATGCTGGACGAGGTGATCCCGCTGTATGAGGCCCTGGCCTATGTGATCAGCGACTACGCCGATGTGCTTATCGCCGCGCCCGAAGACGAAGTCGAATCCATCAAGGAAAAGCTGCTGGCCCTTGGCATCAGCGACGACGCCTTTATGGTCTACGGCGTGCCCAGCAACGACACCTGGGCCCGCGACCACGGCCCGCTGACGGTAGAAACCCCCGAAGGCCTCAAGCTGCTGGACTACACCTTCACCGGTTGGGGCAACAAGTTTGACGCGGCCCTGGACAACCAAATCACGGCGCGCCTCGATGAGTTGGGCGCTTTTGCGGTGCCGGTTGAGAAAAAAGCGCTGGTGCTGGAAGGCGGCGCTATCGAGTTTGACGGTGACCGCACCCTGCTCGCCACCAGCGAGTGTTTGCTCAACCTCAACCGCAACCCGCATCTCTCCAAAGAGCAAATCGAGGCCCAGCTCAAAGCCGATTTTGGCGCCGAGAAAATCAACTGGCTGAACCACGGGTATCTGGCCGGTGACGACACCGACAGCCATATCGACACCCTGGCGCGCCTTTGCCCCAATAACGTCATCGCCTACGTTAAATGCGACGACGAGCAAGACGAGCACTTCGAGGCCTTCCAGAAAATGGAAGCCGAGCTCGAAGCCATGACCGACGCCGACGGCAAGCCTTATAAACTGGTGCCCCTGCCCTGGCCTTTTGAAGTCTATGACGATGAAGGCCAGCGCCTGCCCGCTACCTATGCCAACTTCTTGATTTGTAACGGCGCCGTGCTGGTCCCTGTCTACAACGACGACCGCGACGAGGAAGCCCTGGCTGCCATCAGCGAAGCCTTCCCGGGCTTTGACGTGGTGGGCCTGAACTGCCTGCCCCTTATCAAGCAACACGGCAGCCTGCACTGCGTGACCATGCAGCTGCCCCAGGGCACCCTGAGCCTGCTGCCCCCCGGAGTGGAACTATGAGCATCATCAACGTTGGCCTGGTGCAGCACGCCTGCACCGGCAACCTGGACCAAAACTTGGCCAAATCCATCGAGGGTATCAGGGACGCCGCCGAAAACGGCGCCCAGTTGGTGGTGCTGCAAGAGCTGCACCGCAGCCTCTATTTTTGCCAGGTAGAAAGCACCGACCTTTTTGATTTGGCCGAACCCATCCCCGGCCCCAGCACCGCGCTGTTTGGGGAACTGGCCAAAGAACTGGGCATTGTGATTGTTACCAGCCTTTTTGAGCGCCGCGCCCCCGGTATCTACCACAACACCGCCGTGGTATTGGAAAAGGACGGCACCATCGCCGGTAAATACCGCAAGATGCATATCCCCGACGACCCGGGTTTCTACGAGAAGTTTTACTTCACCCCCGGCGACTTGGGCTTTGAGCCCATCCAGACCTCGGTAGGCAAACTGGGCATCCTGGTGTGCTGGGACCAGTGGTTCCCGGAAGCGGCCCGGCTGATGGCCATGAGCGGCGCCGAGCTGCTCATCTACCCCACCGCCATCGGCTGGAACCCGGACGACGACCAAGCCGAGCAAGACCGCCAGCGCAACGCCTGGGTGACCATCCAGCGCGCCCACGCCATCGCCAACGGCGTGCCGGTGGTATCGGTGAACCGGGTTGGCCACGAGCCCGACCCGGCCGGCGGCCCCGGTACCGAATTCTGGGGCACCAGCTTTGTGGCCGGGCCCCAGGGGGAATACCTCTTTGAGGCCGACACCGAATCCGAGCTCAGCGTGGTAGTGCCGGTAGACTTAGCCCGAAGCGAATCGGTACGGCGCTGGTGGCCCTACCTTCGTGACCGGCGGGTTGACCATTACGGGGATCTGCTGAAGATCTACCGCGATTGATGATAAAGGGCCGGGGCGGCCAAACCGCCCCGGCCCGCGCTTTTCAAACAACAAGACAGGATGTAATGAAGGCACTGGAATCTTTGGCGCTGCCGGCGCGCGGTGGCGATCGTCAACACTGGATAAACCTGGCCGGTGACGCTCAGGTATTGGCCATTTTAGAGGCTGCCAAACGCCACAACGGCTTTACCCTGCTGGTGACCAGCGACAGCCCCAGCGCCAACCGCCTAGTCGAAGCCCTCAGCGCCCTGAGCCCCGATGTGCAGCTGTTTCCCGACTGGGAGACCCTGCCTTACGATAATTTCTCGCCGCACCAGGACATTATCTCCGAGCGCCTCACCGCCCTCTATCAGCTGCCGTTGAAACAAAGCGGGCTGATGGTGCTGCCGGTCACCACCCTTCTGGGCCGCATTGCTCCGCGCGGCTATGTGGACGGCGCCACCTTGCTGCTTAAAAAAGGCGAGACCCGGCCCCTGGAAACCCTGCGCGGCCAGCTCAGCAACGCCGGTTACCGCTTGGTCGACCAAGTAATGGAACACGGCGAGTTTGCGGTGCGCGGCGGCCTGATTGACCTCTACCCCATGGGTGAGTCCAGCCCCTACCGGGTGGATTTTTTTGACGATGAAGTAGACAGCCTGCGCCGCTTTGACCCGGAGTCTCAGCGCTCCACCGGTGAGGTGGAAGAGATACGCCTGCTGCCCGGCCACGAGTTTCCATTAACCGATGTCGGCATCGAGCGTTTTCGTAAAAACTACCGGGCCCGCTTTGACGCGCCCACGGCGCCAGAGTCCATCTACCAGCAGGTGTCCAAGGGCCAGCAGCCCCCCGGCATCGAGTATTACCTGCCGCTCTTTTTTGACGACACCGCCAGCCTCTTTGATTACCTGCCGGACGGCAGCCAAATTCTCACCATTGGCGACCTGGAAAGCGCCATGGCCGCCTTCTGGGCCGACCTTGAATACCGTTTCGAGGAGCGTCGCCACGACCGGCTGCGCCCCATCCTCGCCCCCAAGACCTTGTTTTTAGAGGCCAGCGACTGTTTTACCGCGCTCAATCACTACCCCCGCTTGGCCCTGCACCAGGGCGGCGAGGTCGAAGGCAAAGGCGGCGTCCATGACGCTGGCGCCCAGCCCCTGCCGGAACTCTCTATTGACGCCAAGCACGAGCAGCCCCTGCACAAGCTCACCGAGTGGCTGGCAAGCACCCCAGGCCCGGTGCTCTTTGTGGCCGAATCCGAAGGCCGCCGCGAAGCCTTGGCGGTGCTGCTGGCCAAGGCCGGCATCCAACCGGCGCGCATCAAAAAGCTGGCCGACTGGCTGGCGGCCCCCCAGCGCGAGCACGGCATCTTGGTGGCGCCCCTGGAAGCAGGCTGCATCATTCAGTACCAAGGCCAGCTGCTAAGGCTGGTACCGGAAGCGGCCCTGACCGGCCCCCGGGTACTGCAACGCAAACGCCGCAAAAAAGACGATGAGGGCATCAACACCGACGCCATTATTCGCAGCCTTGCCGAGCTTTCCATCGGCCAGAGCGTGGTACACCGCATGCACGGCGTCGGCCGCTACATGGGCCTTGAGACCTTAAGCGCTGGCGGCATCGACACTGAATTTTTGATGCTCGAATACGCCAAGGGCGACAAGCTCTATGTGCCGGTGGCGGCGTTGAACCTCATCAGCCGCTACGCCGGCGCCGAGGAGCCGCCGCTCCATCGCTTAGGGGGCGAAACCTGGGAAAAAGCCCGCCGCAAAGCGGCCGAGAAGGTGCGCGACGTGGCGGCAGAACTGTTGGACGTCTACGCCCGGCGCGAAGCCAAGCCGGGCTTTGCTTTCCATTTTGATGACGACGGCTATGCCGCCTTTGCCGCCGGTTTTCCTTTTGAGGAAACCGACGATCAGCAAGATGCCATCGATGCGGTGGTGCGGGACATGACCCGCAACAAAGCCATGGACCGCCTAGTCTGTGGCGATGTGGGCTTTGGCAAGACCGAGGTGGCCATGCGCGCCGCCTACATCAGCGTCTCCAACAACAAGCAGGTGGCGGTGCTGGTGCCCACCACCTTGCTGGCCCAGCAGCATTTCGAGAACTTCCGTGACCGCTTTGCTGACGTGGCAGTGCGTATCGAAGCCATCTCCCGCTTCCAGACCCCGGCCGAGCAAAGGGCCATCTTAAAAGACGCCGCAGAAGGCAAAGTCGACATCCTTATCGGCACCCACAAGCTCTTGCAAAAGGACGTCAGCTTTAAACACCTGGGGCTTTTAATCGTCGATGAAGAGCACCGTTTTGGGGTGCGCCAAAAAGACAGCATCAAAAAGCTGCGGGCCGAGGTGGATATCCTCACCCTCACCGCCACTCCCATTCCCCGTACCCTCAACATGGCGATGTCCGGCATACGAGACTTATCCATCATCGCCACCGCCCCGGCCCGGCGCCTTGCCATCAAGACCTTTGTGCGGGAATTCGACAAAGCCCTGGTGCGCGAAGCGGTGCTACGGGAAATTCGCCGCGGCGGCCAGGTTTATTACCTGCACAACGAAGTGGAAAGCATCGAAGAGACCGCCAAGATGCTCGAAGGCCTTATACCCGAGGCCCGCATCTCCATTGCCCACGGCCAGATGCGCGAGCGCGAGCTGGAAAAGGTGATGGCGGACTTTTACCACCAGCGCCACAACCTCTTGGTCTGTACCACCATCATCGAAACCGGTATCGATGTACCCACCGCCAACACCATCATCATGGACAGGGCCGACAACCTGGGCCTGGCGCAATTGCATCAGCTGCGTGGCCGGGTGGGCCGCTCCCATCACCAGGCTTACGCCTACCTGATGACGCCAAACCCCAAGCGGATGACCAAAGACGCCATCAAGCGCCTCGATGCCATCTCTTCCCTCGAGGCCCTTGGCGCCGGCTTTTTGCTGGCCACCCAAGATTTGGAAATTCGCGGCGCAGGGGAGCTTTTGGGCGACGAGCAAAGCGGCCAAATTGCCGCCATCGGCTTTGATTTGTATATGGACATGCTGGACGAAGCGGTCGAAGCCCTCAAAGCCGGCAAGGAGCCTAGCCTCACCGGGGTGCTGGCCAACCAGTGTGAGGTAGACCTTCGCCTGCCAGCCTTGCTGCCTGGTGATTACATCCACGATGTGGGCACCCGGTTGCAGCTCTATAAACGCATCGCCTCGGCCAAAGACAGCGAGGAGCTCAAAGAGCTTAACATCGAGCTGATTGACCGCTTTGGCCTGTTGCCCGATGCCGCCAAACACCTGTTGGCGGTGACCGAGCTTCGGCTGCAAGCCAACACCCTTGGCCTTAGCCGGGTGGAGGCTTCGGCCAAGGGCGGCATCACCCTCGACTTTTCTGAACAAACGACGGTGGACCCCGGCTATCTCATTGGCCTTTTACAACAAAAACCGTCACTCTATCGCCTCGATGGCCCCAGCCGTTTCAAGGTATTGAAACAACTGGATGACCCGGCCAAACGCCTGGGCGACGTGCAGCAACTTCTGGAGGACTTGGCACGAAATGCAAAAGCTGCTTAAAGGATGGGTGCTGCTGACCGCCCTGGTATCAAGCCAACTGATGGCCGCCACCGTCTTTGATGTGGAAGTGGTGATTGTGGCCCGTCAGGACGCCAGCAACGAAACCTGGCCGCCGCGCCCGTTGCCAGACGGCAAAACCAACCCGCTGCTCATCGATGCCATCAACGCCCAGTGCCCGCCGCCTTGCGCAGCCGTGCCGCAAGCCATAGTGGGTAGCGCCCCTGACGCGGCCACCGGCACAGACGATGACAGCCAATTGCCCCGCCTGCTGCGCGCCGACGAGCTAAAACTGGACGACGCTGCCAGTCGCCTCACCGGCCTGCCCGGTGGCCGGGTGCTGCTGCACACCGGCTGGCGCCTGGCCCCCAAGCAGCCCCGCTACGCCACGCCTATGGCCGTGGAAGCGGGCCGTGACTTGGGCAGTTATGTACTCCAACCCGTTGCCGAAAACACGGCTGTGGATGTGAGCGCCGCCCCTGCCGAGCCCCAAACCGGCGAAGCCCCCGTTGACGCAACAGCAATGCCGGCCATGGTGCCGGAGCTTGCCGGGCAAATTCAGGTGGCGCTAGACCACTACCTGCTGGTGGACATGGCCTTGGACCTTAAAACCGTGCAAGGCGACGGCCAGCCGCTACTGGTGAAGACCCTTCGCCAAAAGCGCCGCCTTAAAAGCGGCGAGTGGCATTATTTCGACAACCCCGCCATGGGCGTGTTGATGCAGATACGGCCAGTTCGCTGAGCCTTGTTAAAGAAAAGCGCCCTTCGTGGCGCTTTTTTAGTGCAAGCCAAAATCATCCTGAATAAACAAGGGAATAGCGCTTTTACCCCAGGACGAAGCATGTAAAATGCTTGTGAATAACAAAGGATCACCATGGCGCGGTTTGTTCTTCTCCTGTTGTTGCTGTTATCCCCCCTGGCGGCCCATGCCGTTACCAGGGTGACCTTCCTGAACCCGGGTTATGCCAACGAACCCTTCTGGGAAAATGTCGACCAGTTTTTGATAGCGGCCGCTGCCGACCTGGACGTACAAGTGGAGATCCTCCACGGCAACCGCGACGAGAAAACCCTGCTGGACTTGGCCAAAGCCGTTAGCCGCCGCCAGGACAAACCCGATTACGTGATGGCGGTTAACGACAAGGGCCTGGGAGTAGAGCTGGTCAAGTTGTTCGACAGCGCCAAGATCCCCATCATGCTGGTGCTAAACGACCTCGACCAAGGCCAGCAGCAACAGCTGGGCCTGCCCCGCCAACATTACCCTTACTGGCTTGGCACCCTGGTGCCGGATAACCTCCAGGCAGGCGAGCAGGTGGCAGGCGCCCTCTCCGGGCTGATGCCAAATAAAACCGTGCCGCTGGTGGCCATTGCCGGCGACAGGGGCACCCCGGCCGGCCTTAACCGCCAAGCCGGCCTCCTTTGGGCAACCCGTAAACACCCCGAGCTCAAGCTTCGCGCCATCCGCTACGGCTTTTGGCAAGAATCCCGTGCCCGCCGCCAGATGGCCCAACTGCTGACCCAATACCCGGACATCAAAGCGGTGTGGGCCGCAGACGACCAAATGGCCTTTGGCGCTATCGACGCCATCCGTGCCAAGGGCCTGGAACCGGGCCGCGACATTTTGGTGGGCACCTTTAACAGCTCGGCCAAGGCGCTGCGGCTACGCCGCTCCGGGGCCATTTCGGCCCTGGCTGGTGGCCACTTCATGGCGCCGGGCCTGGCGCTGGTGTTGTTGGTGGATTACCAAAACGGCTTTGATTTTGCCAAGGACGACGGCCTGCAAATTCAGCTGCCGCTCTTTCACCTGCTCATTCCCGGCACGGCGCTGTTCAACATGATGGCCGCCCACGACTGGCTGGATATCAACTTTCGCGCCATGAGCAAGGTGCACACCCCCTACCAGGGTCCCCACCGCTTCGAGCTGCAAATGAGGCCCCGGCCATGAACCTTCGCCGCCTGCCCCTTGGCACCCGGTTTTTGTGGAGCGTGATGCTCTACTCGTCGGTACTGACCTTGCTGTTTGTGCTGGTCAACCTCTATGCCCGCTACCAGCAGGAGCTGACCGAGCTTCGCCAGCGGGTCGACCAGATAGAAAGCATTACCCTGCCCGCCCTCGCCCAATCGGTGTGGGATCTCAACCAGTCCCAGGTGGAGTTGCAGCTAAAGGGCATTACCCGCATCCCCGACGTGGTATCGGCAAGGCTGGTCACCACGGAAGGCACCATCACCACCCTCGGCCACCCCGGCCGCAAGGACAACACGGTGCTGTTTGCGGTGCGCCGGGCAACCCAGGAGCTGGGCCAGCTGGAGGTTGGGGTTAGCTACCAGCGCATTTACGACGAGCTGTGGCAGCACGCCGAGGTGCTGGTACTGACCCAAGGGGTGAAGACCTTTTTAGTGTCTCTGCTGATGGTGATGCTGGTGGGCCGGATGATCACCCGCCACCTGGAAGACTTATCACTGCAAATAAAAGAAGGGCAAAGCCGCTTTGCCCTTAACCGCCAGGGCGACGAGAAAGACGAGCTGGCCACCCTGGTTGAAGCCCTTAACCAGCTTTCCCAGGAGCGGGAGCGCCAGCTCTCGGCCCTGGCCGATTCCAAAGCTGCGCTGGATAACCAGCACAAGCGCCTGGAAGCCGAAGTGGCGCGGCAAACCCAGGTGCTAAGAAAAGAAAGCGAACTGGCGGTGATGATGGGCGAACTTGCCGCCAACCTTTTGGAGCAGCGCTTTGAAGACCTGGATCGGGTGCTGCAACAAACCCTCACCCTCCTTGGCCGCAAGCTGGGGCTTAAAAGCCTTACCCTCTTTGAACAGGTATTGGTGCGGGCCCACTGGCCCGAGGCCGAACCGGTGTGGCCGCTTTGGAGCGCCCCTGAAGCACAGCGGGTGCTGCGGGCCGGCCAACACTTTTTTGACCCGGCCAAAGGGGTGCTGGCGCTGCCGCTAAAAGACCAGGGCCTTAACCGCGGCGCGCTGATGGTAACCGGCAGCCTCGATGAGCAGTGGATGGACAGCTACTTTAACCACCTGCACCGTTTCACCTCCTTTGTGGCCGCCCTCCTGGCGCGCCAGCAAAGCACTCAGCTGTTTACCCCCATTGGCTGGCAGCGCGAGCAACAGCAACAACAATGGCAAGACGAGCGCCAGGGCCGTACCGCCCTGGCAGCCCTTGCCGCCAACCAAGCCGGGGCCGGCGGCTTTTTAACGGTCATTTTGTGGGAATTTTCCGGCCGTGGCGAGCTGCCAGCCGACCGCTTTGCCGAGCTGCGCTCGGCCATCAGCCACGGCATGCCCGACACCTTGTTTGTGAAATTGTCCCAGCGATTATTGATGGTGGCCCTGGCCGGCCCCGGCCCCCAGGCCATCGACACCCTGGCCAAGGCGCTGATGAGCGAGCTGAGATCCCTGGCTAAACCCCTTGAGGTGCACGCCGGCGGCTTTTGCCTGCAGGTAAGAGCCGCCCTGCCCTACGAGCAGTTGATGGAAATGGCCGACCGGGCGCTGTTTCAAGCCCGCAGTCAGGCCGGTGGCTGCTTTATCGAAACCAGTAGCGACTGAGCCCGGGCCAAGGTTTCAAGGCTCACCGCCAGCGGGCCGGCCCTAAGGGCGTCAAAATCCACAGTTGCCTCCCCTGCAATAGCGGCAAGGATGGGCGGGTAATTGGCCGGCTCGTTGCAGCACAGCAATAAATCGCAGCCTGCCAGGCTCGCCGCCACTGCCCGCTCGGCAGGACTGCCAAGGCCATGGGCGCCTTTCATGCTCAAGTCGTCCGAGAACACCAAGCCCCTAAAGCCCAGCTCGCCGCGCAGCCTTCCTTGCAGCCACAAGGGGGAGGATGAGGCCGGTTTGTTATCCAGCGCCGGGTAAATCACGTGGGCCGGCATGATGGCGTCCAGGCTGCCAGCCTTGATAAGCGCCCGAAACGGCTGCTCGTCGGTGGCGGCAATGTCCTTGAGGGAACGGTTGTCGATGGCTTGGTGAAGGTGGGTGTCTTCGGTGACCTGGCCGTGGCCGGGGTAGTGTTTGGCGCAGCTTGCCATACCGCCGTCACGCATGCCCTTGGCGTAGGCCGCCGAGAGCCGGGTTACCCAGAAAATATCGGCACCGAAGGCGCGGTCGCCAATCACGCTCTGGTTAACGCCAAGGTCCAGCACCGGGGCGTAGCTCATGTCTACTCCCACTTCGATAAGCTCGGCGGCCATCACCAGGCCAGAGCTCCAGGCCAGATACTCGGCCACCGCCAGGTTATCCCCGGCCAGGGCGCGCAGCTCCCCTGCTGCTGGCAGACGGGTAAAGCCGCTTCGAAACCGCTGCACCCGGCCCCCTTCGTGGTCAACCGTGACCAAAATGGGCTTACCGGCGGCGGTGCGGCAATCGAGAATAAGCTGCTTGAGCTGCGCCGGGTTCTCATAATTGCGGGTAAAGAGGATAAGACCGGCGCAGGCCTCATGAGCCAGCCACAGGGCTTCGTCTTCGGCCAAGGATTTGCCGCGAAGGTCGATTAAAAGCTGGGCCATCCGGCTCTCCAAAACACTGTTTTTGCCAGTATACCAAGGCCTTACCTTAACAAGGCCCATCTTCTGCCAACAAAAAAGCCGCCCGAAGGCGGCTTTTTCACTGCACCGTTATTTAGGCGGCACTGGAGGGGCTGGCCCCTTCACTGGAGACACCGTGGCCTTCCAAAACGCCGGGGGCGAAATGGTCAACCTGGATGGCTTGGTAACGCAGGGCTTCGGCGGTGCGGATTTGCTCGGCTTCTTCCTGGCTAATGACGCCCGCTTCCAGGCCCAGCTCGATGGCCTGGTTAAAGGGAATGCGCTTGGCGATGGTACCGCTGCGCTGGGCCTTGAGAATTTTCTTCTCGATGCCGGCTGCACCTACCATGGCCTGGAAGGCACGTTCCATCACGCCCACGGCGTCGTCTTTGTCGTCAGAGACAAACACCAGGTGGGTCAGGCGGTCACGGGCCACGCCAGGCTGCATCAGGGCGGTGGCGATTTGCTCGCCAATCTTATCGTTCGGCATTTTGTAGTTCACGCCAAACGGGAAGATCACGCGCTTGAGCACATTGGCCATGAAACGGTTGTCGAAGTTGGCAAAGAAGCCTTCGAAAGCGACGCCAATTTCGAACAGCAGTTTTTGGATGCTGTAGTGCACGTACGGCAAGTCAGCGACCTGGCGGCCTTCGTCTTCGTAGCGTTTAAGAACCGCTGAGGCCAGATACAGGCTGGACAGCACGTCGCCCAGGCGGGCAGACAGCCGCTCGCGGCGCTTGAGATCGCCACCCAAGGTCAGCATGGAGATGTCGGCGCACAGGGCCAGGCCCTTGGACATGCGAGATAGCTGCTTGTAGTAGCGGGCCGTTTCGCCAGACACAGGGGCACTGTTGAACGCGCCGCCGGTCAGGCCCTGGAACAGGGAGCCGAAGAAGTTACCCATGCCAAAGGCAATGTGTTTAACCAGCAGGCCGTCAAAGTCTTTGAGGCCCTGGGCTTCGTCGGGGTTGGCCGCCGCTTCCATTTCGCCAAAGACGTAAGGGTGACAGCGGGTGGCGCCCTGGCCGAAGATCATCAGGTTACGGGTCAGGATGTTGGCCCCTTCCACGGTAATGGCCACCGGAATCCCCAGGTAACCGTGGCCCAGATAGTTCTGGGGCCCGAACTGGATACCTTTACCGGCATGGATGTCCATGGCGTGGTCCAGCACCTTACGGGCGCGCTCGGTCATGTGGTATTTAGCGATGGCGGTGACAACCGACGGGCTCAGGCCCATGTCCAGCGCGGTCACGGTCAGGCGGCGAGACGATTCCAGCAGGTAGGTGTCGGCACCAATCTCGGCCATGGCCTCCTGGATACCTTCAAAGCGGCCGATGGACAGGCCAAACTGGCGGCGAACATAGGCGTAAGCGCCGGTCATGCGGGCAGACAGGTGGCCGGTGGCGGTGCCCAGTGCCGGCAGGGAGATACCACGGCCAGCAGACAGACATTCCACCAGCATGCGCCAGCCTTTGCCTGCAAAGTCGGGGCCGCCGATGATCCAGTCGATGGGGATAAAGACGTTTTCGCCGAAGGTCGGGCCGTTCATGAAGGCCAGACCCAGCGGGAAGTGACGGTCACCCACGCGCACACCGGGGTGGCTGGTGGGGATAAGGGCACAGGTGATGCCGATGTCTTTTTTGTCGCCCAACAGGCCATCAGGGTCTTTGAGCTTGAACGCCAGGCCCAGCACGGTGGCCACCGGGGCCAGGGTGATGTAGCGCTTGTTCCAGTTCAGGCGAATACCCAGCACTTCTTTGCCTTCGAACTCGCCTTTGCAGACGATACCTTCGTCGGGAATGGCGCCGGCGTCAGAGCCCGCTTCAGGGCCGGTCAAGGCAAAACAAGGTACTTCGGTGCCGTTGGACAGACCCGGCAACCAGCGATTTTTCTGCTCGTCGGTACCGTAGTGCATCAGCAGCTCGCCCGGGCCCAGGGAGTTGGGCACCATCACGGTCACGGCGCAAGACAGGGAGCGGGTGGCGATACGGGAAACGATGGTGGAGTTGGCCACAGCCGAGAACTCACGGCCCCCAAAGGCTTTGGGGATGATCATCGCAAAGAAGCCTTCTTTTTTCAGGAAGTCCCACACTTCCTTAGGCATGTCTTTGGTTTCATGAACAATCTTGTAGTCATCCAGCATTTTCAGCAGGGTTTCTACCTGGTTGTCCATAAAGGATTGCTCGTCACTGTTGAGCTCGGAGCGCTTGGTGTCCAGCAGCTTTTTCCAGTCGGGCTTGCCGCGGAACAGATCACCGTCCCACCAGACATCGCCCGCTTCCATCGCTTCCCTTTCGGTTTGCGACAGCGGCGGCAGGATTTTTTTGAAGATACCAAACACCGGTTTGGTGATGAGATTGCGGCGTATATCCGGGACCCCGAGGATCACGGCCAATGCCACCAGGATCAGCAACAGAAACACCATTTTCCTTTCCTCTTACGTAGTGGAACGCAGTTCAGGCTGCGTCTTGTGAATTGCCAACAGCCACAGGCAGCGGCGCGGTCATAGCCGACGCCAGGTAGGGCACCAGCCTGTGAATGAGACTCTCGATACTGTTTTGCTCGCCAAAATCGCTCTCGGCGATTTCGGTCAGGGCCATGCTGGACGCCATGGTGAACACCACGGTGCCCAGGGTGAAGTGCAGCCGCCAGAACACCTCGTTATCGGGGATGCCCGGCGTGGCTTTCTTCACCGCCGCCATAAAGGCGCCGAGGGCGTCGCCGTAACTGCCGGTAATAAAGCGGCGCAGGTGGCCCTGCTTCTCGCTGTAGCCGCGCCCCAACAGCTGCATGAAGATGCCGGTACCGCCGGGGCGAAAATTCCCCAGTGCCAGCAGCGGCGCGACAAAAGCCCCGAACACCTCGGTCATTTCCAGGCTGTCCTTGGCCAGCAGCTGGTCCATGCTGTGTTTGAGCGACGGCATGAAGGTGTCCATGTAGCGGGCCAGCACCGCCTGGATCAGGGCTTTTTTGGAACCAAAATGATAGTTGACGGAGGCCAGGTTCACGCCGGCATCGGAGGTGATAAGGCGCAAGGAGGTGTCGTTGAAGCCCTGCTCGGCGAAGAGCAGCTCGGCAACGTCAAGGATTTGCGCTTTGGTATCAGGTCGACGGGTCATGGCAAACACCGGTATCAAACAGGTGTTTAAAATTTATGTTTACTCATCGGACTTGTCAAGTGAAGTCTCTAACCGCCTAAAAAACCTGCACAAAAAAATTTCACCTGATTTTGTGAACTCCCGCAGAGACTGCTGGTCATAAGTTGTGCACGGCATGCGATACCCGTGCATTTTGAAGTTCTCTCCCTGGACCCGGTAAGCCCCCAACCGTCAATTGAAGGCTTACCGGGCTTTTTTATGCGCGCTCGCCAGCAGCTTTGAACCAAGCGGCTTGAATTCGGCCCTCGAACATGGTCAGTTAACAGCAGTTATTCCTGCTAGATCATTGTTTTCGAAAGGAGAATTTATGCGCGCCTATTGTCTTTCCCTGGTAGCGCTGTTCAGTATCGCGGCCCACGCCGTCAGCCTGGACGACCAGTTCGATCGCCAGATCGAGGTCCCCGGCAAGGCGCAGGTGATTTTCTTCGCCGCGGACATGGATGCCAACGATCTCATCAAGGATGCCTTCGGCAAGGACAAAGACGACACCATGGCCAAGGCCGGGGTGCTCTATGTGGCCGATATCTCCAAGATGCCGGGGCTGGTGTTTAAGCTTTTTGCCAAATCGAAGATGCAAAAATACCCCTACCGCATGGCCCTTGATAAAGAAGGTGACGCCACCGCTGACTGGCCCCACGAAAAGGGCGCGGTGACCATCATCGAGGGTAAAGAGCATCATTTCTGTAAAGACGTGAGCTGCCTTAAATCGGCCCTCGCCCCCTAATGCCAAAGGGAGCCAGCGGCTCCCTTTTTTGTTGCCTTCCATTTATTTAGAGCCGCCATGGAACTCACCATCGCTTCTCTCTTGGCCACCCCTACCCTTGCCGCCGCCTTGGACGCGTGGGTGGGCTCAGCCGCCGAGCGCACCCGCTGGGCCGGCCCCGGCCTTAAAGACGGCTTTACCCTGGCAGAGCTTGGCTTTGACCAGCGCCAAAACTTCGGCGGCTTTTATGCCGGGGAGCTGATTGCCTTCGCCCAAATGGGCCCGCGCCACGGCTGCCTGCACCTATCCAGAGTGATTATCCACCCGCAGTGGCGCGGCAAAGGCCTCGGCCGGTTGTGGCTACAGCAGCTGATGGCCACCTCCCCCGATACCGCCTTTGGCCTTAACGTTTACCCGGATAACCTGGCGGCCATTGGCTGTTACCAGAGCCTCGGCTTTGCGCCCTGGCCAGCGCTTTGCGACCACCCCGGCGTGCTCTATTACCGGCGCCAGGCAGATGGCGGTTAACAGCGGCGGCAGATGACCAGGCCATCAGGTGTTAACCCCGGGTAAGCTGGTTTATGCTGACTGCCCGGCCAGCCCAAAGGACTCAACATGCGGCCCGCTTTATTTTTCGCCTTGCTCCTGGCACTGCTGACCATCAAAACGGCCAGGGCCGAGCCGGTACAGGCGCCCCACATTGCCGTTGATATCAAAGCCGATGTCAGCACCTTCGTCCCCGGCCAGCCATTTTGGGTGGCGGTTAACTTTGTGCCCGAACCCCACTGGCATACCTATTGGCAAAATCCTGGCGACTCGGGCCTGGCCCCCACCCTCGAATGGCAACTGCCCCCCGGCTGGCAGGCTGGCGCCATTCAATGGCAAGTGCCCAAAGCCATCGACATCGGCGGCATTATCAACTTCGGTTTTGAAGGCCCATCGACCCTTCTGGTGCAGCTCACCCCGCCCAAAGACGCCCAAAGCCTAGCGGTGAAGGTCAAAGCCTCCTGGCTGGTTTGCCAGGAAGCCTGTATTCCCGGAGACGCCATGCTGAGCCTGGCACTTAGCGCCGGTAAGGCGGCGCAAAAGGACAACAGCGGCTTTTTCGACGAGGCCCGGCAAAAGCTGCCGGCCGTGTTGCCCGGGCGGGGGCGCATGGAGCTACAGCAAAACGTGGTGTCTTATGCCCTGCAGGTGCCCGAGCTTATAGGCACCCTGCCCAAGGTGTTTGTGGCCAACCCCGAGCTGGTGGAAAACGGCGCCAAGCCGCAGCTCTTGTGGCAAGGCGACACCTTGCTGCTGAGCCTGCCTAAAAACCCCTACTTTACCGAGCCCCCCACCGATCCCAAGGTGCTGCTGGTGACCCCGGATAAGTCCGTGTTGGTCACCATGGCCCAGCCCAAGGCCCCGGCGGCCGGGCACAAGGCGCTGTGGCTTTTGTGCCTGATGGCGCTGGCTGGAGGCTTGGTGCTTAATATCATGCCCTGCGTGTTCCCGGTGCTGGCCATCAAGGCCCTGCACCTTAAAGCCGGGCAAGGCCTGCAATACCTGGCCGGGGTGCTGGTGAGCTTTTGGGTGCTGGCGCTGACCCTCTTTGCGCTTCGCCAAGCTGGCGAAGCGGTGGGCTGGGGCTTTCATTTGCAATCGCCGGTGTTCGTGGCCCTTTTGGCCAGCCTGTTCGCCTTTATGGGCCTGAGCCTGTTGACCCGGTTGGAGCTTGGCACCCGGCTGATGTCCCTTGGGCAAGACAGCATCGAGCACGGCCACCCGCTTGAAGCCTTTTTAACCGGAGTGTTGGCGGTGGTGGTGGCAAGCCCCTGCACCGCCCCCCTGATGGCCCCGGCCATCGGCATCGGCCTGACCTTGCCCCTTTGGAAGTTGCTGCTGGTGTTTAGCGCTCTGGGGCTTGGCTTGGGGCTGCCCATGGTGCTGCTGGAGAACCTACCCGCATTGCGCCGCGCTTTGCCGAGGCCAGGGCCCTGGATGGCGACCGTTAAAAAGATACTCGCCTTTCCGCTGCTGCTCACCGCCGTCTGGCTGCTGTGGGTGATGAATAACTTGAGCGGCCAGGGCTTTTGGCTGCTGGCGGCCTGGGTGCTTGGGGTCGGAGTCTGGCTGCTGCCCCATCGGCTGTTCAAGGTATTGGCCTGGTTGCCGCTGCTGCTGGTGGCGCTGCTGCCCCTTTGGCGCTCAGTCGACAAGCCGCCCTCCCTTGCCTTTGACGAGACCACCCTCAAAGAAAGGCTGGCCCAGCACCGGCCGGTGCTGGTGAACATGACCGCCGACTGGTGCATTACCTGCAAGGTTAACGAAAGCACCACTTTGGCCCGGGAGGAAACCCGCGCCCTGTTTACCCTCTATGACGTGACCTACCTCGAAGGCGACTGGACCGCCCGCGACCCGGTCATAACCCGCTATCTGGAGAGCTTTGGCCGCGCTGGCGTGCCGCTCTATGTGCTCTATGATCAGCAAGGCAAGCCCCATGTGCTGCCGCAACTGCTGACCCCTGGCCTGCTGGCAAATGCCCTCAAAGATGCCTTGGAGAACACCCCATGAAAGCCTGGTTACTGCTCTGCCTGCTTGCCCTGCCCGCCCTGGCGTTGACGCCGGGCGACAAGGCCCCGGATTTCACCCTCCAAGGCAGCGACGGCAAACGTTATCAGCTCAGTGAGTTTACAGGCCGCTATGTCATTCTCGAGTGGACCAACGACCAATGCCCCTTTGTGCAAAAACACTACGAGTCTGGCAACATGCAGGGCTTGCAGCAGGCCTACACCGGCCAAGGCGTGGTGTGGCTGTCGGTTATCTCCTCGGCCCCTGGCAAGCAGGGCCACGTTACTGCCACCGAGGCAAACCAGCTCAGCGCCAGCCGCGGCGCCCACCCCAGCGCCGTGCTGTTTGACCAAGACGGCGCCGTTGGCCGCCGCTATGGCGCCCGCACCACGCCGCACCTTTTTATCATCGATAAAACCGGCACCTTGCAATACATGGGCGGCATCGACTCCATCGCCAGCGCCGATCCGGCTGATATCCCCAAGGCGCGCAACTATGTCAAAGCCGCCATGGACGCGCTGTTAGCCGGTAAAACGGTGCCAACACCGGTCTCCCGCCCTTACGGCTGCTCGGTAAAATATTGAGCTGAGTAACGGGCCGGTGGTAGATTGGCCCGGCTAACCCACACCGGATGACGACGCTGCGCACCTTTTTCACCGCCTTATTGCTGGTTTTTGCCCTGGGGACCCTTGGTCACCCGGTGCCTTCGGCCGTGGCCGCGCCCCAGCATGGCAGCACCGTCAAGCAAAGCCAGGGCGATAAGGTCCCGGCGGTACTTAACCTCATCAAGCTGCAACGTCACTTCACCCATCAGGGCCTGGATGACGAGCCCCGCACACCCAATTACGGCCTGGTATTCGAGGCCAAAATCGCTCCCGCACCGGCCTTTTGCCGCGGCTTTCGCCAGCAAAAACCGCCGGGCTGCGACTGGGCCCTCAATATTGCCGACAGCCCCGGCTTTGTTGCCGGCGGCCGCTTAACCCACAACCTTGACCGCTTCGCTGCCTGGCGCAGCTGATCTCCTCACGCAAAGACCGATTTTTATTTTGCAAAGCGGCCCCATGCCGCGAGGAGACCCTATGCCTTATCCACGGGGCAATGCCCCTGTGCTCATCAACCGGCTGGCCGGTTGGAAATACGCCGTGCTGCTTATCAGCCTGGTGCTGCTGACCTTAAGCGCCCTGCCCACCCTTTTTGGCGAAAGCCCAAGGATTGCTGTCACCGCCAAGGCGCCCCTAAGCGCCAGCACCTTAAAAACCCTGCTGGGCGAGGTGGAAGTTACCGCCATCAAGGCAAGCGGTAACCAGGCCGATATCGTGCTGGCAAACGCCAGTGACGCCCTGCCCACCCAAAAAGCCCTTAAGGCCGCCCTGCCCGGCGCGGCCGTGGTGCTGGACCAGCAAAGCAAAGCACCAACGTGGCTGCAAGAGCTTGGCATGCGCCCCATCCACCTGGGCCTTGACCTTCGCGGCGGCGTGCAGTTTATCCTCGCCGTGGATACCCAGGCGGCCCTTAATGCCCAGCTCAGCAGCGCCCGCGACGACATCAGCGAGATGATGGATGTGGCCAGCGTGCAGTTAAGCGGCCAGGCCCTGGTTATTCACCCGCGCCACGGCAGCAGCCTTGGCCAGTTGCAGCAGCTGTTAACCCGCCAATACCCCAAGTGGCAGCAGCGTCTTGACGGCGATGCCATCCGCCTGAGCTTTAGCGACCAGGAGCAGCAAAGCCAGGTGCAGCTGGCCATGGACCAAACCCTTGGCATCATGCGAAGCCGCATCAACGAGCTGGGGATCACCGAAGCGGCAGTAATGCGTGACGGCAAGGCACGCATTCGCATCGAGATCCCCGGCGTGCAAGACCCCACCGCCGCCCGCAACATCATCGGCGCCACCGCATCCCTTGAGTTTCGCCAGGCCTTTACCGGGCCGGGCGCCGGGCGGGTGCAGGTGAGCGGCGAGCAGGGCCAGCCCCTGTGGCTGAGCCGCAAACCGGTACTGACCGGCAGCCATATCATTGACGCCCGCTCCGGGGTCGACGACATGGGCCGCCCCCAGGTGTCGATTGAGGTAGATAGCCAAGGCGCCGCGCAAATTGGGGATTTCAGCCGCCAGCACGTGGGGGATGCCATGGCCACCCTCTTTACCGAATACCAAAAGAGCGCCGAGGGCAACACCGTTAAAACCAGCCGGGTGATCAACGTGGCCACCATCCAAAGCGCCCTGCCGGCCAGCTTTCGCATCACCGGCATTGGCAGCCAGCAACAGGCCCAGCAACTGTCCTTGCTGCTGCGGGCCGGCTCCTTGACGGCGCCGGTCACCATCATCGCCCAAAGTACCCTGGGCCCGAGCCTTGGCAGTGAGAACATCCATAACGGCCTGATGGCCCTGAGCCTGGGCCTTGGCACCTGCCTGCTATTTGTGGCGCTGTGGTACCGGCGCTTTGGCTGGGTGGCCAACCTGGCACTGGTGGCTAACCTGTTCATGCTGCTGGGGCTGATGGCGCTGGTGCCAGGCAGCGTGCTGACCCTGCCCGGCATCGCCGGCCTGGTGCTAACGGTGGGCATGGCGGTAGACACCAACGTGCTTATCTTCGAGCGGGTCAAGGAGCTACTGCGGGAAGGTAAAAGCCTGGGCCAGTCCATCCACTTGGGTTACGACAACGCCTTTCGCACCATCTTGGACGCCAACCTCACCACCCTTATCACCGCCATCATCCTCTATGGCCTGGGCCGTGGCCCGGTGCAGGGCTTTGCCATTAGCCTGGGGCTGGGGTTACTGACCAGCATGCTCACCGGCATCCTCGGCACCCGCGCCATCATCAACCCCATCTGGGGCCGCGATAACCGTAAAGGGGTCAAGATCTAATGAAAAACCTCAAAACCCTGTCTTTCTGGCGCTACTGCGCCCTGGCCCTGTCTACGGTGATGGTGCTAAGCGCCCTGGTGCTACTGAGCTGGCGAGGCCTGGCCCTTGGCCAGGACTTTACCGGCGGTATGGTGCAAGACATTACCCTGAGCCAGCCGGTCAAGGCCGAGCAACTCACCCAGCTGCTCACCCCCATCCTTAAAGAGCGGCCACAGGTGGTGAAAAACGGCGACGGCTGGCGGATAAGCTACAAACAGGACCCCAGCCCCGATTTTGCCCTGGCCAAGGTGCTGTCGGCCAAGCTCGGCAGCCCCGTAACCCTGGTCAACTCCAGCTTTGTGGGCTCGCAGGTAGGCAGCGGCCAGGTGGCCCAGTCGGCACTGGCAGTGGCCATGGCCGCCCTTGGCATCCTTGCCTATCTGGCGGTGCGCTTTGAGTGGCGCCTGGCAACGGGGGCCATCTTAGCGCTGCTGCACGACGTGGTGCTGGTGCTGGGGGTCTTCTCGCTGTTTGGCTTCGAGTTCGACCTTACCGTCCTGGCGGCGCTACTGGCGGTGATGGGGTATTCGGTGAACGACTCGATTGTGGTGGCCGACCGCCTGCGCGAAACCTTAGGTAAGCGCCATAAAACGCCGATGCCCGAGTTGGTGGATAACGCCATCCGCTCCACCTTTTCCCGCACCTTGGTTACCTCCGGCACCACCCTTTTTACGGTGGGCGCCATCTTGCTGCTGGGGGGCGAGCCGCTGTTTGGGTTTGCCCTGACCCTTTTTGTGGGAATAGTGGTGGGTACTTGGTCGTCTATCTTTGTAGCCGCCACCCTGGGCGAATTGTTTGGATTAAAACCCGAGCACTACATTAAAAAACCCCGGGAGCCCAAAGAAGGCGAACACCTACCGGCAGCGCATTTTCAGTAGCCCCTGCCCGGCCAATGGCCGGGCTTTTTTTATTCCAGCACCCCATCCAGGTAATGGCTGCCAAGCTGGCGCATCTGCCGCTCCACCCAGCTCACGCGCTGGCTAAGATAGGGGGTCAGGTGATTGGGGTCGCGGCTTCGTGGGCTCGGTAGCAGCACCGCCAGCCGCGCCGCCTCATTGGCGGTGAGATAACGAGCCGATTTACCGTAGTAGTGGCGGCTTGCCGCCTCCACCCCATAAATGCCCTTGCCGAACTCGGCCACGTTCAAATACACCTCAAGGATGCGTTTTTTTCCCCACAGCGCTTCGAGACTCAAGGCGAGCCCCGCCTCCAGGCCTTTTCGCACAAAGCTACGCCCCGGCCATAACAAGAGGTTCTTGGCGGTTTGCTGGGTCAGGGTGCTGGCGCCGCGCAGGCCGCCGCCGTCGTCAAACTGGTCCAGGGCCTTGCTGATGGCGGTAAAATCGAGGCCGAAGTGGTCAGGGAAGCGTTGGTCTTCCGAGGCAACGATGGCAAGGGGCACCGTCTTTGGCAGTTTGTCGATGGCCAGCCATTGCTGGTGTACCGGATAGGGGCTTTGCAGCATAAAGGCGGTGGTGGGCGGCGGCACAAAACGCAGCATCAGTAGCACCAGCAGCACCACCACCAAGGCTCGCCATAACGCAAACCAAACCCAGCCGAAAAAACCGCGCCTGCCTTTTGCCATTCGCCTTGCATCCCCATAACCTGAAAAGACAAGTCTAACCTCTGGTTGCAAATCGATGAAAATCAAATGCTTTGAGATTCAGCCATGGTGAATATTGCCAGCTGCCAATACAGGGTTGAAGCGCTGCCCTCCTTTGCCGCCTGGGCCGAAAAGCAGGCCCGGCTGGTGGCGGCCTGTCACGGCGACTTGCTGCTCTACCCCGAGTACGCCAGCCTAGAGCTGCTGGGCTGGCTGCCAAGTCGCACCGCCAAGCACCTGGGCCGCTCCTTAGACGCCTTGCAAGGCGGGCGCGAGGTGTTTGTTGAGACCTTCAGGGCCCTTTCGGCCGGCTTTCACAAGGCCATAGTGCTGCCCAGCTTTCCCTGGCGCCTGGACGACGGCCGCGTTGTTAACCGCGCCTGGTATGCCGATAACGGCCACATTCGCGGCTTTAGCGACAAACAACTGCTGACCCGCTTTGAAACCGAGCGCTGGAGCATCAGCCCCGGCGAGCCAAGCCCCTTGCTGGATTTTCGCGCTATCCCCTTTTCGGTGCAGATTTGCTACGACATCGAATTCCCGCAGCTTTGCCGCCGGCAAGTGGAAGCCGGCGCCCGCTTTGTGCTGGTGCCCTCTTGCACCGACACCCTGGCCGGCTTTCACCGGGTGCGCATCGGCTGCCAGGCAAGGGCTTTGGAAAACCAAACCCTGGTGGTGCAAAGCCCGCTGGTCGGCGAAGCGCCTTTTGCGCCGGCCATCTTTAAAAACCAGGGCAAAGCCGGGTTCTTTACTACCCCTGACTACGGCCTGCCGGATAACGGCGTGCTGGCAGAGTCTGAGCAGCTTGCGCCGCCGCAAAGCCTCTGGCTTAGCCAGCAGATTGACCTCGACGCCCTGGAGGCGGTGCGCCGGGACGGCCAGGTACTCAACCACCGAGACTGGCCCAAACAATGGCCATAAAAAAGCCGGGGCGAACCCCGGCTTTTTTTGTACTCAACCTCAGGCGTTATCCAACAGGCGCTCGGCTTCTTCTTCCGGTACCTGGTGTTTACCGCGCAGCAGCAGCCAGGCCAGTACCAGCACCGAAGAGACAATACCGATGGGCCCAGCGATAGAGAGCGGCAGGTTAAAGCCAATCTCGGCGCTCAGCAGGTAGGCGTTAACCACGCCGGTCATAAACACCGCCGGGATGGTGCACACCCAGTGGAACTTGTCGTGGCGTTTGAGCCAGGCTGCAGCGGTCCACAGCATCATGACGGCGGTCATCTGGTTGGCCCAGCCGAAGTAACGCCAAATCACGTTAAAGTCCATTTTGCTGATCATAAAGCCCACCACGAACATGGGCAGGGCAATGAGCAGGCGCTTGACGATGGGCTTTTGGTCGAAGTTCAAAAAGTCGGCCAGGATCAGGCGCGCCGCGCGGAACGAGGTGTCGCCAGAGGTAATGGGCAGCACCACCACCCCGAGGATGGCCAGGATGCCGCCCACGCTGCCGAGCAGCGAGGTAGACACTTCGTTGACCACGGCAGAGGGGCCGCCAGAGGCAAGGGTGGCTTGCAGGGCGGCGGGGCTATCGTAGAAGGACATGCCCAGGGTCGCCCAGATCATGGCGATGATACCTTCGCCAATCATGGCGCCGTAGAACACGAAGCGGCCATTGCTTTCGTTTTCCACGCAGCGGGCCATCAGCGGCGACTGGGTGGCATGAAAGCCCGACAGCGCCCCACAGGCGATGGTGATAAACAGCAGCGGCCACAGCGGCAAGTCTTTGGGATGCAGGTTCTCAAGGGTAATGCCGGAGGAGTAGAACGGCTTGTCGCTCAGCCCCAGGCCCACCAGCAGGCCCACCGACATAAACACCAGCAGTGCCCCGAACAGCGGGTAGAAACGGCCGATGATCTTATCGATAGGCACTATGGTAGCCAGCATGTAGTAGCCGAAGATAATGGCCACCCACACCGGTACCGAGGTGCCGGAGAGGTTACCCAGCAGCTTGGCCGGGCCCAGGGTGAACACCACCCCCACCAGCAATAGCAGCAATACCGCAAAGCCGTTCATGAAGTGCTTGGCGCCTTTGCCAAGCTCGCGGCCCACCACAGTGGGCACCGAGGCGCCACCGGCTCGCACCGACAGCATGCCCGAGAAGTAGTCGTGTACAGCGCCGGCAAAGATGGAGCCAAACACTATCCACAGCAGGGCTACCGGGCCGTACAGGGCGCCGAGAATGGGGCCGAAAATGGGGCCAAGACCGGCGATGTTCAGAAGCTGCACCAAGTACACCTTTTTGGTGGACATGGGCACAAAATCGACACCGTCGTTCTGGGCAATGGCAGGGGTTGGACGCGCCGGCTTGATGCCGAAGATGCGTTCGATGATTTTTCCGTAGATGAAATAACCGGCGATGAGGGTACAGACGCCGAGTAGGAACCACAGCATTAAGGTTCTCCCGCTTTATAGTTTGCGAAAGAACCTATATACCGTTGACGCACGCGTCACTTTTTTTGCCGCCCAGTGGTCGTAAAGGGCACCTGAGCGGTCAAATGGGCAGCAGGTATTTCTCTTTGAGGAGTTTGAGGTAACGGCGAGACACCGGCACCTTGGTGCCAAAGTGGGTTTCTATCTCGGCGCCGCTTTCTTTGATGGCAATGCCCTTGATGGCATCGGGGTTGACCAGGTATTGGCGGTGCACCCGCAGCAGCGGCAACCGCGCTTCTAAGGTTTTAAGGGGCAGCTGGCAGTGCAGTTGCTCGCCTTGAGAAACCACCTGGGTACCGGTGAGATCCACATAGGCGCAATCGATGTCCTTGGGGGCCACCAGCCGCACCGTATTGCCCTGGTAGCAAGCCAGGCGCTCAAGGGGGGTGGTTTCGTCTTCGCCGGTGGTCAGCCCTTCCAAGCGCTTTAAGGTCTTGGCAAGGCGCGCCGGGTCAACCGGCTTTAGCAGGTAATCCACTGCCGCCTCGTTAAAGGCCTCCAGAGCGTATTGCTGATGGGCGGTCACAAACACCAGGGCCGGGCGGGGCTCGGGCAGCAGGCTGCTCACTTCCACGCCAGACAGCCCCGGCATGTCTACGTCCAGGAAAATCACATCCGGGGTCAGCTCACGGGCTTTGAGCAGGCCATCTTTGCCGTTACCGGCCTCGCCCACCACCTTCACGCCACCGGCTTCTTCCAAAAGGGCCGCCAGCTCATCCCGTGCCAAAGGCTCATCATCGACTAACAACGCCCGGATCATGACAACACTCCTCTTGGCCAACGTAGTTCTGCGCGGGTGTACAGGCCCGGCTCATGGTGGAGCTGAAGTGTACAAGATACCCCCAGGGCGGCAAAGCGCTCGCGCACCAGCTTGAGCCCCAGGCCGTCGCTCTTAACCGGCAGCCTGGCGGCGCTGTCGTCGATGACGATATGCACCTCGTTGCCGTCAAGGCGCGCCTCCAGGCTAACCTGGCCGCCCTCCTCCGCCTGGCTGATGCCGTGCTTGATGGCGTTTTCCACCAGGGTTTGGATGGCAAGGGCAGGCACTTTCTCCCCTTCAAGGCCGGGGCCGAGAGTCTCGATATAGGTGAGCCGCTCGCCAAAGCGCACTTTCTCGATGGCCAGGTAATGGTCGATATGGGCAAATTCTTCGGCCAGGGTCACGGTGACGCTGTGGCGGCCGAGGTTACCGCGCAAAAAGCCCGCCAGGTGCACGATAAGCTCCCGCGCCTTTTTGGCGTCGCGGCGCAGCACCGCCGCCACGGTATTGAGGCTGTTAAACAAAAAGTGCGGGTTAACCTTGGCTTCCAGCGCTTTTAGCTCGGCCTCGGCCAGCAGTGCCCGGTTGGCCTGCAACTGGTCGTGCAGGAGCTGGTTGGAAAGCACCCCGGCAATACCCACCCCGAGGCTGCGGTTGAGGTTTCGAAACAATTTGCGCTTGGGCTCGTAGAGCTTGATGGTGCCCACCACTTCTTTTTCGCCCTTAAGCGGCACCACCAAAGACGAGCCCAGCTCGCAATCGGTGGTGATGGAGCACTGGTAAGGGGTAGAGAGGCCATCGGCAAACACCACCCGGTTAAAACGGATGGCGTCGAGGGTAATGCGTGACGAGATGGGCCGGCCCACCTTGTGGTGATCAGCCCCCATGCCGGTAAAGGCAAGAATTTGCTCGCGGTCGGTAATGGCCACCGCCGCCACCCCGGTTTCGTCTTTGACAATCTCGGCGATGGTGGCTGCCGAGCGGGCATTAAAGCCTTGCTCCAGTACTCCCACGCAGCGCCTGGCGATACGTAGCGCCCGGTCTGACACCGTGGCCGCCAGCTCCTCAGCGCGAAACTTGGCATCGCGGATAAAGCTCATAAAAAGCGCGGCGCCGATGGAATTGGCCAGCATCATGGGCAGGGCAATTTGTTCTACCAGTTCTTTGGCCTGGTCTGAGGGGTGGGCGACGATAAGGATAATGGCCATCTGGCAGCCCTCGGCAAAGAGCCCCAAAAAGAACACTTGCCAGGGGTTGAAGATGCGCTCGGTCTGGCCACAGCGCTGCCAAAAGGCGTGCACCAGCCCCCCTAAAAAACCCTCCCAGGTGGTGGAAATGGCGCAGGCCAGATCGGTAAAACCGCCCATGGAAAAGCGGTGCATGCCGCCGGTAAGGCCCACCGCCGTGCCCACAAAGGGCCCGCCCAGCAAGCCGCCCAAAATGGCACCAATGGCGCGGGTGTTGGCTATGGCCCCCAGGTTCTGCTGGCCAAAGTAGGTGCCCATGATGCAAAAGCCGGAAAAAATGGCATACACCATCAGCTTGTGGATGGGCCAACTGGACAAGCTGGCCAAAGGCCGAAACAGCGGCGTCTTGGAAAAGACGTAAACGATCAGCAGATACACACTCATCTGCTGAAAGAGCGGGAGCACAAGCTGCACTTAGGGGTTTCCGTAGATAAGGGTTTTCTCTTCGGTCCGGGTTTTATAGCCCCGGTACATGCCCTCGGTGTTGAAGGGCTGGGTGATGCTACCATCGGCGCCCATCACGATCACCCCGCCGGTGCCGCCAAGGCTTTGAAGTCTGCCGTGGATCACCTCGTTGGCCGCGGTGGTGACGTCTTTGCCCTGGTAGCGCACCCGGGCACAGATATCGGCAGCAATGTTAAGGCGAATAAAGTACTCGCCATGGCCGGTGGACGACACCGCGCACACGCCGTTCTCGGCATAGGTACCGGCGCCGATAATGGGCGAGTCGCCGATGCGGCCATAGCGCTTGGCGGTCATGCCGCCGGTGGAGGTGGCAGCGGCCAGGTTGCCATTGGCATCCAGGGCTACGGCGCCAACGGTGCCGTATTTGTAGTCGCCGGCCAGGTAATTGCGGGCCTGGTAGCCGGTTTGGGAAATGGCTTTTTTGGCTTTATCCAGCGCCCGTTTGCGGGCCTCGGTATCAAAGTAGTGGTTGTTGACGGTATCGAGCCCCTCGCTCTTGGCAAAGGCGTCGGCCCCGGCGCCAGAGAGCATCACATGGGGGCTGTCCATCATCACCTTGTAGGCGGCGAGAATGGGGTGTTTGACGGTCTTTACCCCGGCCACGGCGCCGGCGTTCAAGGTTTTGCCGTCCATGATGGAGGCGTCCAGCTCGTGCTCGCCGTCCCAGTTGTAAACCGCCCCCTTACCGGCGTTAAACAGCGGCGAGTCTTCCATCACCATGATCGCCGCCTGCACGGCATCCAAGCTGCTGCCGCCTTTATCCAGCACCGCGTAACCGGCGTCCAGGGCCTCGGTGAGCTTGGCGTGGTAGGCCTTTTCCTGGTCCGGGCTCAGGTTGGCACGGGTGATGGTGCCAGCGCCGCCATGGATGGCGATGGCAATGGGCGGTTTGTCGGCGGCTTGGGCGCCCAATGCGGCCCCCAGCAGCAGGCTGCACAGCAAGGTCTTCATGGTGCTCTCCTTGGTTTTTTATGCATCTTTCCAAGCCTTTATTGTTAACACAAGGTCAACACGATCAGTGGTCATCAGGCCTGTCTGAACGGCCGGGCGTCTCCCCCTTGCCGATGAAAAACGCCCCCAGCGCCGCCAGCAGCGCCGGGTGGCCAGCTCGGCGGCGCTGGCGGGCGATTTTGTGGTCAATCAGGCTAAGGTCGTGGTCATCCCCCAGCAGCTGGCCAAGGCCATTGAGGGTGTTGGCGGTCTGCGCGGCCCCCAGCCAATCGCTGTAGGCCTCCAATTGTTTGATGCTCTTTCGTAGCCGGTGCAGAGGTTCGCTTTTGGGATGTTTGCCGTGGCAGGCGCGGTATTGGGCCCGGCCTTTGCAAAAAGCCCGGCTGTAAGCGCTGAGCAGAGCATCGGTCTCTAGCGGCGGCGCCTTTTTAATGGCGGCGGCCAGGGCGCTTGGGTCCGGCACCGGCATCTTGGGCTCGGTTAAGGGCGCCAAGGCCAGCTGCTGATGCCAATAGTGCAGTACCTGGCGGTTACGGGCCGCGCCCAGCTGCTTTTTAAGGCCTTTGGCGGCCTTGGCAAGGGGTCTACAACGGCAGGCCTTGGCCCACGCTTCGGCCTTTTTGGCCACCTTGCGGCACTGGTGTACCGAGCCGCCCTCAAGGGCCGCAAGCAGTTCGGTAGCCATGGGGCTTAACTTTTCCAACCCTTTGTTTTTACTGGCCATAAATCCACATTAGACAAAAGGATAAAGGTAGTGGCGGCGCCGGCATGCTACATCTTCACCATCGCGTAAATTGGAGTTTATCCTTGATGGCCGCCATGGAAAGTGTGTTTACAGGCGAATCTCAGCCACCTCTGTCATTTCAAACCATAGGTGATTGCCTCAAGGACAGGGCCAAGGCGCACCCCAACCGGTTGGCGGTGGTGGTGCGGCATCAAAATATCCGCTGGACTTACCGCCAGTTTCAGCAGCAGGTAGACCGCCTGGCCACAGGACTTTATCGCCTGGGTATCGAGAAGGGCGACCGGGTAGGCATTTGGGCCCCCAACTGCTACCAGTGGTTGCTGGTGCAGTTTGCCACGGCCCGCCTTGGCGCCATCATGGTCTGCATCAATCCCAACTACCAAAAACCGGAGCTGGCCTACGCCCTTAACAAGGTGCAGTGCAAGGCGCTGGTGTGCGCCGAGGGCTTTCGCCACCTCAACTACCAGGCGATGCTGGACGACCTGGCCCCGGAGCTTGCCCGCACCACCTCAGGCAAACCGCTAAAAGCCAAGGCCCTGCCCCACCTTCGCCATGTCATTACCCTCGGCAAGGCCCATAACGGCTACTTGGCCTTTGACTGGCTGATGGCCGATTTTAGCGCCAGTGACCGCGCCCTGCTGGACGCCCTGGAGCTAACCCCTGGCGAGCCTATCAATATCCAGTTCACCTCCGGCACCACAGGTAACCCCAAAGGCGCCACCCTCTCCCACCACAACATTCTCAACAATGCCGCCCTGGTGGGCGAAGCCATGGATCTTGGCCCCAAAGACAAGCTGTGCATTCCGGTACCGCTTTATCACTGTTTTGGCATGGTGCTGGGCAGCCTTCTTTGCGTCACCCGCGGCGCGGCCATGGTGTTCCCGGCAGAAGCCTTTGATGCCGCCAGTACCCTGGCGGCAGTCAGCGAAGAAAAATGCACCGCCCTGCACGGGGTGCCCACCATGTTTATTGCCATGCTTGAGCACCCGGATTTTGCCCAATTTGACGTATCGAGCCTTCGCACCGGGGTGATGGCTGGCGCCACCTGCCCCATGGAGCTGATGAAAAAGGTAATGGGGCCGCTCCATGTGCCAGAAATTCTCATCGCCTACGGCCAGACCGAGTCCAGCCCCATCAACCACATTACCCGCCGTGACGACCCCTTGGAAAAACGCATCACAAGCGTTGGCCGCGCTGGCGCCCACCAGGAAGTCAAACTGGTGGACCCCATGGGCCGCACCGTGGCGCTGGGGGAAAAGGGGGAGATTTGTAACCGCAGCTACTCGGTAATGCTGGGTTACTGGGACGACGCACAAAAGACCGAGGATGCCATAGACAGCCACGGCTGGCTGCACTCGGGGGACCTGGGCATCATGGACGCCGAAGGCTACGTGCAGGTGGTGGGGCGCCTTAAGGACATGATCATCCGCGGCGGCGAGAACATCTACCCAAGGGAGGTGGAAGAGTGCTTCTACCGCCACCCCAAGGTGCAGGAAATACAAGTGTTTGGCATTCCCGACGAGCGTTACGGCGAGGCGGTGTGCGCCTGGGTCCAGGCCCGTAAGGGCCAGAGTCTGAGCCGCGACGAGCTGGTGGAGTTTGCCCGCGAGCAGCTGGCCCACTTTAAGATCCCCAAATACTTCCACTTCGTGGACAACTACCCGATGACGGTGACCGGCAAAATTCAGAAGTTCAAAATGCGCGAGCTGATGCTCGAAAGCCTCAAGGATGCGGTAAAAAGCTAGGGCCACGCGCCCTTTATCATGGCGTTGTCATGGCAAAGTGCTAAGGTAGGCGTTTTTGGCTTTCTGGAAATCTTCCATGCGTAAATCTCTCCTGCTATTGGCTTTTTTAAGCCTCGGCGCCCGGGCCGACTTTGCCATTCCCGGCTATGAACTCATTCACACCGTGCCGGTGGAAACCTCCCTGGCCACCCCGGACCTGCGCGGCCCCACCGAGGTGTGGACCCAGCTGTTCGACAAAGCCCAGCACAGCATCGATATCGCCCAGTTTTATGTCTCCGGCAAACCCGGTGAGCCGCTGGACACCGTCATGGCCCACCTCAAGGCGGCCGGTGAGCGGGGCGTGAAAATTCGCTTCCTGCTCGATAAACACGGCCTTGGCATCTCCGAGCAAGCCACCGTCGAGCAGCTCAAAGCCATCCCCAACCTCACCTTCAAGCTGATTGATTACAGCAAGGTGGGCGGCGGCATCATCCACGCCAAATACATGGTGATTGACGGCAGCGAGGGCTACCTTGGCAGCCAGAACTTCGATTGGCGCTCGCTAAAACACATCCACGAAGCCGGCATTTTGGTCAGCAACACCAAAGTGGCTGGCCAGATGCAGATGATTTTTGACATCGACTGGCAAGCCCAAGCGCTGGTGGCGGCTGGCAAACCGGTACCCAAGCTCAACAACAAGCCGGTACTGGCCGACGAGTCCCAGCAAGACTACCTGGTGGCAAGCCCCAACGCCTTTAACCCGCCTGGCGTCGGCGACTCTCAAAGCGAGCTAGTGCGGCTGATGGCCAAGGCCAAAAAAGAAGTGCTGGTGCAGGTAATGGAATACGCGCCGCTCTCTTATGCCCCCGGCATTCGCCCCTACTACGCGGTGATTGACGACGCCATTCGCGCCGCCGCCCAGCGCGGGGTTAAGGTCAAGCTGATGGTGGCCGACTGGAACACCAAAGAGCCGGAGCTGAGCTACCTCAAGAGCCTGGAAGTGCTGCCCAACGTTGAAGTGAAAATTGTCTCTATTCCGCAAGCCAAAGAAGGCTTTATTCCCTTTGCCCGGGTTATTCACACCAAGGCCATGGATATAGACGATAAAATTGCCTGGGTTGGCACCAGCAACTGGGAAGGCGGGTATCTGGACAACTCCCGCAACCTGGAAATGGTGATGCAAGACCCCAAAATGGCCAAGCGCATCGGCGAGCTGCACAAGCAGCTGTGGGACAGCCCCTACGCCAAGGAGCTGGACATCAACAAAGCCTACCCGCGCCCGCATCCGGGCAGCGAAAAGTAAGCCACAAAAAAGGCGCCCAGATGGGCGCCTTTTTTATCACTGCGTTTATCTAACCACTTAGCGCTTGATGGCCACCTGGGGCCGGCCCGGCAGGCTCCACTCGACGTGGAATTTCTTGCCAAGGGGCTTGTCGGTGCGCTCAAAGGTGTGGGCGCCAAAGTAATCCCGCTGGCCTTGCAGCAGGTTGGCCGGCAGCACCGCACTACGGTAAGAGTCGTAGTAGTTAAGGGCTGACGAGAAGCCGCCGCAGGGAATGCCCATCAAAGTGGCGTTGGCAATGGCACGGCGCCAGTTACCCTGGTAGCGGGTAATTTGCTGGGCAAAGTACGGGGCCAGCAGCAGGTTGGCCAGGCCTTCGTTTTGCTCGTAAGCCTCGGTGATAGATTGCAAGAAGGAGGCGCGGATAATGCACCCAGCCCGCCAAATCTTGGCAATACCGGCAAAATCGAGCTTCCAGCCCTGCTCCTTGGAGGCCATTTCCATCAGCTGAAAGCCCTGGGCGTAGGCACAAATCTTGGAGCAATACAGGGCGTCGTGCAGCGCCTCGATGGCGGCCGCTTTCTCTTCCTGGCTAAGCGCAGCCTTAGCCGGGCCTTCCAGCACTTCGCTGGCGGCAACCCGCTCGCTTTTGAGGCTAGAGATACTGCGGGCAAACACCGCCTGGGTGATGGTCTGGGCCGGGCTACCCACTTGCAGGGCGCCAACCGCTGTCCAAAGGCCGGTGCCTTTTTGGCCGGCGCGGTCAAGAATGACGTCCACCAGCGGCTGGCCGGTTTCGCTGTCCATCATCGCCAGCACTTCGGCGCTTATTTCCATCAGGTAGCTGTTTAGCAGCCCCTGGTTCCACTGGCGGAACACGGCGGCAATATCGGCCGGGCTCATATCAAGGCCAGTGCGCATGATTTGGTAGGCCTCGCAAATAAGCTGCATGTCGGCATACTCAATGCCGTTATGCACCATCTTCACGTAGTGGCCGGCGCCGATGGGGCCGATATAGGTGGCGCAGGGCTCACCTTCTTTTACCGGCTTGCCGGGGGTAAACGATTCGATGGGTTTGCCGGTTTTAGGGTCAACCTTGGCGGCGATGTCCTTCCATACCGATTCGATGCGGGTCCAGGCATAGGGGTCGCCAGAGGGCATCAAAGACGGCCCGAACCGGGCGCCCACTTCACCGCCGGAAACGGCCGTGGAGAAGAAAATAAACTTGCCCTTGTAGTTGGCTTCGCGCTCCAGGGAATCGGTCCACAGGCTGTTACCGGTATCCACCACGATATCGTCAGCACCGATACCGGCATTGATAAGGTGGCGGCAAACGTGGTCAACCGGCTCACCGGCAGGCACCGACAGCACAATCAGCCGGGGCTTGGCCAAGCGGCTTAGCAACTCGGTGTAGGAACGGCAGGCAAAGACCCGCGGCGGCTGCTCGCCTCTTTCTTCGTTGTCCTGCTCGATAATGGCATCGACCTTGGCCTGATCGAGGTCGAAACAGGCGATCTTGTAGCCGTTGTCGGCCAGGTTTAACGTCAGGTTCTTACCCATGACGCCCAGACCGATAAAGCCGATGTCACACATTGAATTTTCTTGGGCCATTAAAAAATCCTACTGTTTGCCAGGGACCACTTTTCAGCTGGGGGCGGATTATACACATTCTGGCGCCGTTGTTTTTTAAATCCCGCCAACCCCTTGTAAAGACAGCTGAGCGGCCACATCCGGGGCCTAAAAGGTGAGGCGCTGTTGCCTTTGTCGCCATTAGCATAGCGACCAAACAAAAAGGGCACCCAAATGGGCGCCCTTTTTGTTTATTCTTCAGCCACATAAGGATGGCTGGCTGGCAAGAATCGCTCATGGCAGGCCATCCTCACGCCCCGTAGCGCCGCCGTCTCGGCGTGGCTTTGATAAAGGGGCTCGGCAAAGTAGCCCATCAGCAAACTGCGCCGCCGCTCGCCGCTGTGGTTAAGGCCGGCGCCGTGTACCAAATCGGCATCAAACACCAGGATATCGCCGCCCTGCCCGCTTAAAACCACGGCCCCGGTTTCATCGCCGCCCCCTTGCCAGGGCCCTCTGTGGCTGCCAGGCACAATGCGGGTAGCGCCGTTATCGGGGCCATAGTCATCCAAAAAGGCAATGGCATTGACGGTATCGCCGGGCCGCTTGGCACTGAAATCACGGTGCAACTGCTGCCAGCCACCTCCTGCCAGCGGCTCGCGCCCCTCCACCTGGGCCAGGAAGAACCGCTCACCAATCAGCTCCCCCACCGCCGCCAATAACACCGGCAACCGGCACAGCGCCATCACCTCTGGCGCCAAATCCACCTGCGCATGGCGCCAATCCCTTCCCCGAGGCACCGGCCACTTCTCAGACGCCATCACCCCCGCCTCAAACACCCTCTGCAATTCCCCAAGCCAATCCCCCGGAATAGCCTGGCGTAATAAGATGTAGCCGTTTTGGTGAAGGGAATTTGGGGGCATGGGGTTGGTAAACCGGAGGTAAGAGTGGGTTTATTGGAAGAGATTAAATCACAGATTAGGTGTTGTTTGATGCCACAGTCACTTGTTAGAAATCACTTACGTCTACGTAGTTAGAACCATTATCTGGTGGTAAGTCGAATTTCATTGGATAAATAAAGCGTTCCACTTGCCCACTCGACTTATGAAGTCTAACTTCAACATCAAACATACCCCATGCCCAAAATGTTACGGAGAACCCGTTGCTCCGCGCTCGCGATGATCTAATTGGGTTCTTAAAGGTAGAATGGAGTTTGTATTCAACTTTTTCTACTTCGCTTAGTTCTTCTGCGGGGCCATCCACCCATATACCCACATGGAAGTACTCCCGACCTCCCTCAGAAAGTCTTTTGTATTTTATTCTTCGCGCAGGGTTCTTTATCAACGTGCTATAGGCTTTCATTCTTCAACCACCCTTCTTGTGAACTCACGGATATCAGCATCATGAGATACTGTCTGCTCCACAAGAGCATCTTCATCTACTCGTTGAACATCAATCTCATTAGGTTGAATAGGAGAAATACTTGAGACAATTAAATTTTTCTCAGCTGCCTGTCTATGCGATGGGGTAACTGCGATATCTGATGCCGTGAGATTCCCCAGGTGTCTATCGAAGTTTTGGAAAACGGTTTGTTCCTCAGCATAATCAACAGCTAAATACAAGCCTCGACAGCGGCTTGCCAAATCTGACTTCAACGATTCTATTTGTTTCCAGGTATCCCAACTTTCCCTCTGCGCCTTTTCTGGACTCAGGGCTTGAGAGATCACAGCTGTTGCAGCTGTGATTACTGCTGGAACCATGGTGAAGTTGTATTGCTGGAATTCAGGAATGGTGGAAATGGCGGTACAAATACCCGAAAAAATCGTTGCGTAGCTTAGGTAATTTGACAGTATGGCCTTGGACTTGTATCGATCATGGTACGCAATACCAAATGCCTCTACTCGTAGCCAGAGCGCTCGACCATCACCAAGCAAGTGGGCAACTTCTTGGTCATTCAACATGTTGATCCTCCATGTAGTAATCCACTCCGTGATTTCTAACGCCCTGTTAAGGTGTGAGCAACGCTATACCTAAGCTTCCGCATACCACCTTAAATACTAAACGCAACGCATAGCAAAAATGCCAAGCGTTGCGAATTGATGTTCACCCGATAAAACGGACACGCAGTTGTGATTAAGCGGCTTGCTCGTACTGTATCGGTGATACGTAATCGAGGCTACTGTGCAGCCGCACCTTGTTGTAAAAATGCTGGATGTAATGGCCCACTTGTTGGCGCAGTGACGCTACCGTGCCGAAGTGATTATCGTGTATCAGTTCGGCTTTGAGCGTCTTAAAGAACGACTCCACTTCTGCATTATCCGTGCATTGCCCTGGGCGGTTTACGCTATGGCGAATACCATATCGATTGAGCCATTCTTGCATCACTTTCGCCCGGGACTCGATGCCGCGGTCGGTGTGCAGTATCAGTCCTGGCTTGGGCTTACGCTGCTTAATGGCTTTATAGAGCGCCACTGTGCTGAGTTCGGTGTTGAGGGTTTCGTGTAGCGCCCAGCTAACGATTTTTCGTGACCACAGGTCCACTATCACCGCCAGAAACACATGGCGGCGACCAAAACGGATATAGGTGACATCGCTTGACCACTGCTGATTAGGGCTGCTGGGTTTTGGCATGTCCAAACGATAATTGGGCAACACTTTGAGCTCGGCCCGGCGCTTGTTCATTCGCCGGTAAACCCGTTCGACACGGGCTTTTAACCCGGCTTCACGCATCAACCTCGCCACCCGTTTGGCGCCAACCCGAATACCTTCTAGGCGCAGAGCGCGGTGTATTTTGGGGCTGCCATAGCGACGCTTTGCCTTCTCAAATACACGGCAGATATCGGCCAGCAGCGCCTGGTCCTGCAATTGACGTTGGCTAGGCTGGCGCTTGAGCCAGTCGTAGTAGCCGCTACGTGAGACCTTCAGCCTGGCACACAGCGCTTTTACCGAGATTTGCCCTTGCTGGCGTTGGATGAAGCGATACCGCTGCGTTGTTCCTCCGCCTGGAAACGCTGCGGCTCTTTTTTAGGATGTCGTTCTCCATTTCCAGCTCAGCTATGCGCTTTTTGAGCTGTTTGACTTCATCCTGCTCTTTGAGCTTGCCCTCGGGCTTGGGGGGCTTGTTGGCCATGCCGTATTTACCTTCACGAAATTCCTTGCGCCAACGAGACAACATGAAGGGGTGAATGTCCAGCGCCTCAGCCACTTCCTTGACGCTGCGGTGCGGTTCATGGCTCCACAGCACGGCTTTTTTCTTGAACTCCAGGCTGTACTGCTGAGTGCGTTTTCCGGTCTTGTAAGCAGGCATCGACTTCCTCTCAGTGAGTTAGCGATGCGTGTCCGTTAAAGCGGGTGAAGTCCAGAGCGAACTTGATGGAATTGTTAGGAGTGTTTGTATGTGCCATTTACGCTATCACCACTGACCTTTCCCAATCAACGGGACGACCATGAGGCCGTCATAAACACGATCCAAAACCAAATATTTCAGCACATCGATATCGGGGGCGGGTTTCAAAATCATGCATATGCGGCATTGCAGCACCTGCCCCAACATTTTTGATGAATTACAGCTTTATCCCACCACTGCCAACACCTATCGCTCTATTAATTTTATCTAGTCCTTTCTGCGTCTCCTTTCTCGCTTCTCTCTCGTAGTGTTGACCGGCATTCTTTATTGTATCGAGAACCACTTGTGCGCCCTTAGCAACTTCCTCGGAGACATTGTTTGCAGCTTGATAAGCATCATCAATTACCCGATTGGCATCCCTAATCGCGTTCTCCGTCTCGCGAGAAAAATCAGCCTCAGCCTTCGCTATTGCAATATTGAGGTCCTGATGTGCCATGCTCACCTCCCGGTCAATATCTTGTAGTGCCTTTTCGGTATTCCCACCGACGTCTTGGATTATTTTATCAGCATGTTTGACCGCCTTAACAAACTCATTGTTCTTACCCGGGCCGTTACGTATATCAGACAATCCATGATTAAAATACTTGTCCAGTTCGTGATTCTTGCCGGGCATAATGGCGTTATCAACAATATAGGTGAGCGCACCGCATGCTTCAGCATTATTGCCAACGGCATTGCATGCATCCCTACGAATATTTTCTATCTGGACACGGAAAAAGTTATTCTTCCCAAAACACCCATCATCAGTACCAAAACCACTCTCCAAGCATTTTGTGACTTCCTTTGCCGCCAACCGGCCCCCAACGCAAGCTGCATACGACTGAGGTCCTGTGGAGGCTGCGCCAGCACACTCAATGAATGTTTGTTGCTCATACGTAAGTTTTTCACCGGCCGCGCAAGCTGCGGCGCCGACATACGATGATGAAGATGCTGCACATGTGGCAAGGCGTAGCGCTTCACGCTCGTTCTCGCCCATATTGCCCTTCGCAGCGCAATTTAGTCGAGCGACATTGTCATCAGCCTTGCTTAAGCAGCGGGCCACCTCAAGCGCAGCTGCTTCATTCTTTCCAAGCCTGCCGTCCACGGCACACATGAATTTATCTTCGTCGCTCTTTGAGTCTGACAAGCATGTCGCAAGCTCTACTGTATCACCGCCGACGCTATCCGCTACGCACTTGGCTCTACCTTTATTGGTCCACGCCTTAGCGAAGCAATTAAGATCGCTGGCGAGCTTCTTCTGACCATCTGTTAGCAGCGATTCACCAAAGCACCCCGCAGCATCCTTCTTGTCAATACATGATGCAATCGCCAATGTCTTCTCATCGCCCTCGTTTAACCTGCTCTTAAGGCAAACCGCCTTCTCGGCTACAGTGGCTGCATCTTGTAGGCACGTATACGACGCTTTCGCCGACTCTAATTCGACGCCAATACGATCTGCTTTAGCCATTACGTCGTCACTAATAATGCAATTCATAAACTGGCTGGTTTTTTCTAAAGCATCCTGCGACGTATCGGAGGCAGCAATATGATTATCCCTTTCGCACTCTGCGGCACGTGACAGCACTGTATTCTTTGTATTCCCAACTGGCTTAGAAGCGCCATTCCTTAACGCTATCGCGGTCTTTACGCTTCGCAGATTACGATACTTCTCTGATTCCGCTGCGTAGGTATCAGCCATTTTAGTGTCCAAGGTTCTGATGATATCTGATTGTTTAAGCTCGGTTTCGATGCCAACAGATTTAAGTATTTCGCGGCGATATCGCTGGAGATCGCTTTCGAAAGCAATCGTTTGCGTCAAAGGTGATCCGTAATAGACCGCATTTCCATTCCAAGCAAAATTTATCCGCCATTTGAATATCCTTTGGTCGGAAAATGTATTTGTGTTACTCTCAAGCGGAGCGAAACGTGCAGGCTTAGGAATACTACGCTCAAATGCCTGCCGGTATGAGCTCAAATAATAATCAACGGTATCAACGAGCTCTTGTTTAGTGCCAGTAAAATGAAACCAGAAACTTGGTTGGGGAATTACAAAAACTGAATAGTCAGTACCATAAGGTAAGGCCTCTGGCTTAAGGAATTTATTCTGAGAGTACGACGCATGAATCCCAAGAAGTCTCATAAAATCTATTCGAGACTTAGCCATTTGCAATTCAAATTGAAGAGAGCGACTCATTCCAGAACCTGTGTAGCAGTTTTCCGGGTACGATATCGAAAACTTTCCTCTTATTTTCCAGCTCTCTGAGCCAATAGGATATTGCAGCTCGTAAAATAATGGGGCCGCACTTTCTTGGCCCTTCTGCGACGTGTCGTTGTAGAACCGGCGTCGCTCCTTTTTAGCTATATCTTCATAAGCATCGACGAATTCATCAATATTGACAGAGCCTATTGAGTTAATAGTATATCTGCTACCGCTAAAGCACACCGTTGTCGCTGATGCAGTCGAACCCGCGGACAAAATAAATATGAACACCAATAGCCTTTGCATATCTATAGTCACCTTATATACTCCACTGGCAATCGACTCGAATTCGACCCTTTGAAAAGCGTTTAATCGATTAATTGACCTGCCTCACGAGCATCCCTTTTGAATAACTCGATCAGTCTATGATCATCTACCGTACACTTCTCTTTCGACTCAAAGTACGAGTGGCATGGGTAGGATGATAAAATTGATTCACAAATATTATCAGATGAATATTTTGTCTTTACATAGCTATCAACGTTACCTGCCACCCACCCAGACGTATCGATATAGACATGGCATCGTGGCTTTTCGTCATCTGCTGAAGCCGAGAAGTTGCTTGCAAGACCAAATAATACGACACATAATTTCAGACTATTCGTCATTGTCAGATCCTTTATATTGCTCATTTCATTAATCCAAAAGCAGAAAAATAATTCACAACAACCCCACTGTACCCAACCTCCTAACGCCCGCTTATGGGGCGCATAAAGGCTTGGCTAAAATTAGGAACGAAGTGACGCAAGCCAAGCTTTTTGCGTCCCATCATAAAGCGTTTGTTAGGTGCTATAACTAGCTCTCCATTGTGATATCTTCGACTTCACCATCTTCGTTAAAAGACACACTTACAACATAGTCGGTAACATCATCTGGAAGTGTAAAATCATAAATTTCTTCATCGTCCCATTTACTGCTTAGAAGTAATAAATCAATCACTTGTGTTTCTGATGGCGTTGAAGTGCCCACATGTTCTTCCCAGTAACTACTCGGGAGTTCCTCTAAATGATGCGAAACAAATTCATCAATTCCGTATTCACCTTGTTCGGTGCCTGCCGATTTTTTTATTGCCTCAAGGGCTTTTGTTTCGTTACTCAACTCTAAACTCCATTATGCACCTAACAGTTTTATTAGCGAGCGCGCTCGCTTTCACTCATATGATCAGTTGGCATTAAAAGCTTAACCCACTGATCCTCCCTTAGATCCTCTTGTAAACACCAAGAGTGACTCCACTAAAGCGAGCGGTCTCGTTTTTATACATGACAAGCGCTCGTCATCATCACATCGGATGAGTTAAATCATATTATTTTTTAATAACTTATTACTGGTCTATCCAGTAATAGCGAGCCCAGTGCGTTGTCACAATAGCCCTGTTGAGATAGGTGCAACAGATACACTGTATATAAAAACAGAAAACGTAAGGGCACACCTTCTAAACGCCCACAACACCAAAACCCTAACGAGGCCACCTGCTCTTTTGCCCGTTAAGTGCAGCGCTTTGCTGGCGGGGCGAGCGCGTTAAGAAATCAGTCCGGTGGACTGATTTTAGCTGGTGAGCCCGAGCGGCTTGTCCGCGATCTGACGTGGAGGGGCAGCTGAGCGCGAGGCCCTGGATGGCCGAGTTGGGCCCAACCACCATGGAGGGTCCGCATCACCTTAGCCATTCGAGAATTGAGTCAGCGGCAAGCGACCAGAAGTAAAGACATCGCGACAAATCTGTCTGGAACAGATTTGCACATCGCTTGCAATGACCCGGAAGGCGAAGACCATGGATGGTCGCAGTCAACATGGGCGGTGCCTTTGGGTAGGCAGCCCTGCTGACTTTGTGCGAAAACAAAGTACCTCGCCTGACGGCGACGACAAGTTTGTCAGGAGCAAACTTGAATATCGTCATGCCGACGATAGCCCATTGGGTGAGGACCATGGACGGTCCAAATAGTCCTCGCGATAAAGAAGCAAGCTGTTAATACAACATCGAGATAATGACTTAATTATCAAAACTTTAAGACCGAGTTGTAAGTAAGCAGCGTGTACGCTACCGCCCTTGAATTGCAGCTTTCAATCCGCTGATAACCGTCCCTGTCATCGTTTTATCGTCCTTGCCCGCCAGCACTTCCTGAGCTGGCGGTTTGCCGCTTGGCCTGCAAACCACTGATAGGCATATAAGCCCTGCAAGCCAAACACATAAGCACAAGCATTAACAATGTAGAAACAAATTAGAGTCTTTGCTCGGCGAGCACCCTGTAAAAAAGGACAGGTTTAGAGGGGGGACACAAAAAATCCGGCCTCAGGGGCCGGATGGGCTAGCTGGTATGCCGCTCTAAAACCCTAAAACCGAAACTGCGCCATCTCGGTGTGCAGGGTTTTGGCGACTTGGGCGATGCCGTCGGCGCCTTGGCGGGATTGGGCGGCGACGGTTGACAGGGCATCGGCGGCTTTTTTGACCTGATCGGTGTTGCGGCTTATCTCGTCGCTGACGGTCTTTTGCTGCTCGGCGGCGGAGGCTATCTCCACAGCTTTGTCGTTGATGCGGGCAATGGCGGCGGTAATGCCATCGAGGCTTTGGCTGACCGATTCGGCGTCGCTTACGCTGCCTGCGGCCAGTTGCCGGCTCTTATCCATGCCCTGCACCGCTTTTTGGGTGCTGGTTTGCAGCTGCTCAATCATCTTTTGAATTTCTTCGGTGGCGGTGTGGGTGCGGTGAGAGAGTACCCGCACTTCGTCGGCCACCACTGCAAAGCCACGGCCCTGCTCGCCAGCCCGGGCCGCTTCGATGGCGGCATTCAATGCCAAGAGGTTGGTTTGCTCGGCCACCCCCTGGATGGTGGTAAGAATGCCGCTTATTTGCTCTGCATGGGCGCTAAGCTCGTTTATCACCACAGTGGAGCTGTCCACTTCACGGGCCAGCGACACGATGGAGTCGCGGTTACGCACCACCAGTTTCATGCCGTCTTTACAGTCGCCATTGGCGGCCATGGCCATGCCAGCCACCGCTTCGGCGTGGCCTGCAACATCGTTGGCGGAGGCGGCAAGCTCATGCATGGCGCTCACGACCGAGGTGATCTCCTGCTGCTGGCGGCCAAGCTCCTGATTGATGGTTTCAACGTTTTCGCGGCTTTGGCTCGATTCTGAGCCCAGATGCCGGGCCGCTTCGGCCACCCGCTGCATGATGGGGCCGATATGCTCGACAAAAGTATTGAAGTTGCGGGCGATAAGGCCCATTTCGTCGTGGCTTTTCACGTTCAGGCGGCGGGTCAGATCTCCCTCCCCTTTGGCGATGTCGTAAAGGGCCTCTGAGACATCCGAGAGCGGCTTTAATAGCCGGGTTACCCCCACCACCGACAGCAATACGAAGATAACCAGCACCGAGCCCCCCGCCAGCAGCGAGTGCAGCAGCAGGTTATCCAAGGAAGCGTAAATCTCGCTGGGGTCCACCAGTGCCACCAGATACCAGTCGCTGCCGGTGACCTTGGTCACCTTGGCGAGCTTCTCGGCGCCATCAAGGGTGACCTCGGTCAGCCCCTTGCGGGCGCTGAGGCTGGCAAGGGCATTGGCTGAAATGCCGCCCACCAGCTCGGTAAAGGGCTTGAGAATGGTGCCGTCCTGGCGATAGGCAATTACCAGGCCTTTGCTGTTTACCAGCATGGCGGCGCCTTTATCACCCAGCGCCATATCCAGCACCGTTTTGACGATATCGTTGATAAAGACATCGCCGCCATAAACGCCACGGCGCTGGCCCTCGCCGTCATGGCCTGGGGTAGCAACGGTTATCACCAGATTGCCGGTGCTGGCGTCCACATAAGGCTCGGTAACCGACATACCGCTGTTGCGCTCGGCAAGCTGGTACCAGGGGCGTTTGCGGGGATCGTACCCTGCCGGCGATTGCTGGTTGTCTGAGTAGTTCATCTGGCCATCGTCGTAACCGGCGTAGGTAACGGCAAAGCCGCCGGCATCGGCTGCCAGGGCCAGAGATTGGTGCAATAGCGCGGCAGTGGGGCTGGCTTTGGCCAGGCTGGCGATGGTGTGGCGTTTGTTATCCAGCCAGGTTTCGATGCGCCCGGCGGCTTGGTCGTTAATGAACACCACCCGGTCCTGGCTCTCCTGCTGAATATTGCTGTGCAGGCGGCTGTAGGTGGAGGCCGTGAGGGTGCAGGTGACAATCAGCACGATAAGGCTGACAAAGGCGAGCAGTTTCTTTTTTAGTGTCATGGGGACATCCAAGTACGCAAACACAATGAACGCGCCTTGTGATGCTGTCCCCACACAGCAGGCGCCGCACTTAACCCGGCTTGGCCGGTAACGAGCCTTTGGCTCTTATTGTTATGGCTTTGTTATCTCAAGGATCGGCCGCCCGGCGCCATACTTTAGCGTTTGATTTAACGGATTTTTGTTGGCGCTGTGATGCTCACCCTATATAGCCTCACAAAGAGAAGGGGTATGTGCTATAGTCCGCCGACTTTTTTTCAAGGACCCTGCCCATGAGCCTGGAAAACCACCTCAATACCCGCAGCCAGGGCCGCTGCGAACTGTGCGCCAGCCAAACCGATCTGGCCCCTTACCTGCTGCCGGCCAGCAGTGGCGACGACAACGACACCCACCTGCTGCTGTGCGCCACCTGCCGCAGCGAAGCCGAAGCCCCGGCAGACGTTAACCACTGGCGCTGCCTGAACGACAGCATGTGGAGCCAGGTGCCGGCGGTGCAGGTGCTGGCCTGGCGCCAGCTCAAGCGCCTGAGCGCCGAAGTGTGGGCGCGGGATCTGCTGGACATGCTCTACCTTGACGAAGCCACCCTCAAATGGGCCGAAGCTGGCCTTGGGGATGACGACGGCGAGCCCACCCTTGATAGCAATGGCAGCCCCCTTAGCGAGGGCGACAGCGTTACCCTTATTAAGGATCTCGAGGTCAAAGGCGCCGGTTTTACCGCCAAGCGCGGCACCTTGGTTAAAGACATTCGCCTGACCAACAACCCCAAGCACATCGAAGGCAAGGTCAACGGCGTGCAAATCGTGTTGGTGGCGGCTTATTTGAAAAAAGCCTGAGAAAAAGCGGCAATAGCCGCTTTTTTTAGGTCTTTTGAGCTGACGCAAGATTGCCCGGCCCCCGGTCGCCTACTATTGCAGGTGACAAAAACACGTGGGGTGCCCTTTGCGACAAACTCAAACCCCAGGGACGACTCGCTTGCGCCAGCCTTTACGGACACTGGCATTGATACTGCTGCTGGCCATCGGCTTTAAGGCCAGCGCCCACCTGCAGCCGCCAGCGCTTTCGCCGGTGTCGCCCACCGCCACCGCCCAGCCCGCAGCGGGCCAAACCTTAAGCGCCACAGTACAAGGCCTCAAAGACAGCCAGCGCCGGCAACTGGCCTTTTTGACCGGGGTATTGGTGTTGCAAGGGTTTATCATCCTGGCGCTGGCCCTGGGTATGCGTTTTTGGCGCAAGCTTCAGGAAGAAAAAGGCCAGTTGGCCCATACCCTGGGCAACGTGCTGGACGCCGCCTCCGAGTTCGCCATCATCGCCACCGACGCCGAAGGGCGCATCACCATCTTTAACCGTGGCGCCGAGAAAATGCTCGGCTACCAAGCCAAAGACATGCTCGGCCAAAGCCCGATGCAGCTGCACCTGGCCTGCGAAATAGCCGAGCGCGCCAAGACCCTCACCCAAGAGCTGGGCCGCCCTGTCAGCGGCTTTGAGGTCTTTGTGGCTGGCGCCCGCCAAAAAGGCAGCGAATCCCAGCAGTGGACCTACATCCACAAAGACGGCCACCGCTTTACCATCACCCTGGTGGTAACCATTCAGCGCGACCACAAAGGCCAGGTAACCGGCTTTTTGGGTATGGCCCGCGACATCACCCGCGAGCAAGAGGCCGAGCAGGCCTTGCGCCAAAGCAAGCAGCGTTATCGCTCGCTGTTTAGCGCCATGAGCGAAGGGGTGGTGATGCAGGACAAAAACGGCCAGATTCTGGCGGCCAATAAGGCGGCGCAAGCCATTTTGGGGCTGGACGAAGAAACCCTTCAGGGCCGCCTGTCAGGGGATTTTCAAACCGTTGACAGTAACGGCAATCCCCTGCCCGGCCACCGCCACCCGGCCATGCAAACCCTGGCCACCGGCGCGGCCTGCCACAACCAGGTAATGGGCCTTACCCAACCGGGCGGCGCCATCCGCTGGTTGTCGGTAAACAGTGAGCCGGTGCTGGGCGATGGCGACAAAGAGCCGCAGGCGGTGGTGGCCACCTTTGTGGATATTACCGAGCGCAAGGCGGCCGAAGACAAACTGCGGCTCTCGGCCAGCGTATTTGCCAACAGCTACGAAGGCATCATGGTGACCGACGCCGCCAACCGCATTGTCGAGGTAAACCCCGCCTTTACCCGCATCACCGGTTACAGCGCCAAGGAAGTGATCGGCCGTTCCCCAGCCTTACTGGCCTCTGGCCGCCAAGACCAGGCCTTTTACCAAAGCCTGTGGGACAGCCTTAACGAGCAAGACGCCTGGCGCGGCGAGATTTGGAACAGGCGCAAATCCGGCGAGGTGTACGCCGAGATCCTCGCCATCTCGGCAGTGCGTGACCAACGAGGCCAGGTGCTCAATTACATTGGCGTGTTCTCAGACATCAACCAAATCAAGGCCCACGAAAAAGAGCTGGACCTTATCGCCCATTACGATCCCTTAACCGGCCTGCCCAACCGCCGCCTGCTGGGCGACTTGCTGGGCCGGCAACTGGCCTACTGCAAGCGCCGCCAGCAAAGCTTTGCGGTGGCCTTTATCGACCTGGACGGCTTTAAACCGGTAAACGACACCTACGGCCACCAAGCCGGGGACGAGCTATTGGTAGAAATCGCCAAACGCCTGAAAATGGCCCTTCGCGACAGCGACGTAGTGGCCCGCCTTGGCGGCGACGAATTTGTGGTGCTGCTAAACGATGTGGCCAGCCCCCAAGAGATGGTGCAGTCCCTGCGCCGGGTGCTGGCGGTTATCAACGAGCCGGTGGATATCGAGGGCAACCTGGTGCAGGTCTCGGCCAGTGTTGGGGTAACCAGCTACCCCGAAGACGGCTCCGACGCCGAAATTTTGCTGCGCCACGCCGATCAGGCCATGTACAAGGCCAAGCAAGCGGGCAAGAACCGCTATCACCTGTTTGACCTTGAGCGCGACAAAGAGGTGACCGGTTATCAAAGCTGGCTTAACCAGCTGCAAGACGCCTTAAACGGCGACCAGTTGCAGCTCTACTACCAACCCAAGGTGGATTTGGCCAGTGGCGAGGTGACAGGCTGCGAAGCGCTGCTGCGCTGGCAACACCCCACCGAGGGCCTGAAGGTGCCTGGGGATTTTTTGCCGCAGCTACTCAGCAGCGACCTTGACCTTCGCCTGGGCCAGTGGGTGCTGGAAAAGGCTCTTTGCCAGCTTGAGCACTGGCAGCAGCAGGGCCTGGCGTTGTCTTTGAGCGTCAATATCAGTGCCAGCCACCTGTTGCAGCAGGACTTTGCCGAGCAGCTAGCCACCTTGCTGGCTAAGCACCCCAGCGTATCGCCGCGCCATTTGGAGCTGGAGATCGTCGAGACCTCGGCCCTGACCGAGCTAGACCAGGCCGCCCTTAACCTCGCCCACTGCAAAAAGCTGGGGGTGCGCACCGCCCTTGACGACTTTGGCACCGGCTACGTCTCCCTTACTTACCTGCGCCGCCTGCCCCTGGACTGCCTAAAGATTGACCAAGGCTTTGTCTCGCAAATGCTCGACGACCCAAACGATCTTTGCATCGTTGAGAACGTGATAACCATGGCTCGCGCCCTAAACCGCAACGTGGTGGCCGAAGGGGTAGAAAGCCAGCAACAGGCCCAAGCCCTTTTACAACTGGGGTGCAGCCAGGTACAAGGCTACGGCCTGGCAAGGCCGATGCCAGCCAATAGCCTTGATTTGTGGCTGGCCAGTTGGCAGCGCAAACCGCGCTGGCGCGCCCAAACCCTGCCGCCCTATCACCCGCAATTGCCGCTGGTGGCCGCGGCCGCCAGCCACCGCCTCTGGGTGGAGCGCAGCCTTGAAGCCCTGGCCCAAGCGAGCAGTGGCAAGCTGGAGCTGAGCTGCCAGCATTGCAGTTTTGGCCAATGGTTCTTCTCGGCTGGCATGGCCCGCTATGGCCATCTAGAGAGCTTTCTCGCCCTTGAAGCGCTGCACGAGCAAAGCCACAGCGCATTGCAACAGCTTGTGGAACAACAGCAACAAAACCCTGAAGCGAAGGTCAACCCGCAAGGGCTCTTTGACGCCCGCGACCGGTTGCTCCAGCAGATTGGCCGCATTACCGAGCAGTTGGCGAAGACCCAGCAGGTTGGCTGAGGGAATCGGCCAGCCAGTTACTGAAGGCCAGCAGCCGCTTGGAGAGGTGGCGCCGGTGCGGGTATAAGAGCCACAGCGGCATCGGCGGCGGCACATAGTCGGCCATAATGGCCACCAGCGGCGCCATGGCCTGGCCCGGCAACACCGGCACCTGAATAATGCCAAGCCCCGCCAGGCAGGCCTGCTGATAAGCCTCGGCAGAGTTGACGGTAATGCGGCTTGGCATCGCCACCGCCACCAGTTGCCGGCCAGCCACATAATCAAAGCTGCCCTCGCCCGCTCCCAGCACCTGGGCGTAATTAATCAGGTAGTGGCCGCCAAGCTCGTCGGGATGCAAAGGGATGCCGTGGCGCGCCAGGTAATCGGGGCTGGCCAGGTTTTGATGCTTAAGATCCGCCAAATGGCGCGCCACCAGGCCCTCGTCTTGTACCGCCCCGCCCCGCACTACCGCGTCAAACCCTTCGGCCACCACATCCACCCGCCGGTCAGTGCAGGACAGCTCGATATCCAATTTAGGGTGGGCGTCCAAAAAGGCGCCAAGCCTTGGCAGCACATGCTTGCGGGCAAAGCCGGTGGGCATATCGATGCGCAGCACGCCGCTTAGCTCGGCCTCCTTGGTGGTAAACAGGCTTTCAAGATCCTGCATTTCGTCCAGCATCAGCTGGCAGCGCCGGTAAAACTGCTGGCCGTCGTGGGTCAGGGTGACGCTGCGGGTAGTGCGCTGCAACAGCCTAGCCCCAGCCCACTGCTCCAGCTGCGCCACCCGGTTGGACACATGGGTTTTAGATAGCCCCAGCACCAGGGCGGCCTGGGTAAAACTGCGAAGCTCGGCCACCCGCACAAAGATGTGCATGGCACTGAGGGGATCTTGCATGGCTTTTGTCCGCTATTAACTAACACTGCATGCAGTATGCCTTTATTTATCCACCTGGTGACAACCAATAAGCTGGGCACCGTTAACTTACCGGAGCCAAAACCATGCACCACCATCCCATTGCGCTTATCACTGGCGGCAGCCGGGGCCTTGGCCGCGACACCGCCCTGACCCTTGCCAAACGCGGCATCGACATCATCATCACCTACCACAGCAACCAACAGGCCGCCGACGCCGTGGTAGCAGAGGCAACCGCCTTGGGCGCCAAGGCGCAAGCGCTGCAACTGGACACCAGCAACATCCACGCTTTTGGCGCATTTAAAAGCCAGCTGAGCGCCCTGCTTGCCAGCAGCTGGCAAGGCCGGCCCCTTAACTATCTGGTGAATAACGCCGGCACCTCCCTTCATGTCCCCATGATGAGTGCCAGTGAAAGCCAGTTCGACGAGGTGATGAACGTCCATGTCAAAGGGGTGTTCTTTTTAACCCAGGCGCTGGTGCCGTTGATGGCCGATGGCGGCGCCATTGTGCACATATCGAGTGGCCTGACCCGCTTTACCCTGCCCGGCAGCGGCCTTTATGGCGCCATGAAAGGGGCGGTGGAAGTGCTGAGCCGCTACTGGGCCGCGGAGCTGGCCGCGCGGCAGATCCGCGTTAACACCCTGGCACCGGGGGCCATTGCCACTGACTTTTCCGGCGGCATGGTGCGGGACAACCCCGACGTACACGAAAAGGTGAAAGGCTTCACCGCCCTTGGCCGGGTTGGCCAGCCAGAGGACATTGGCAAAGCCGTGGCCATGTTGTTGTCAAACGACAGCGGCTGGATAACAGGCCAGCGCATTGAAGCCTCGGGCGGCATGGTGCTGTAAAAACAAAGGCCGCTGCTGCGGCCTTTTTATTTTATCGCCCTTTACTGCTCATTGATGCTCTGCCAGCCGTCGCGGCCCACCACCAAATAGGCGCAGTAGCGCGATTTATACGGCGCTTTTACGTCAAAGCCGGGCTCAAGGCTTGCAAGGCTAAGGTTGTAGCCAAGGTAGTGCACCGCCCCTTGGTCCTCGCTGTAGATAAGAAAGAGGGCCGGGGAGAAGTCGCCTTTTTGCACCGTCAGCCTCAGCTGGCCCTGGCAGGATTTACCGGGGGCGCAGCGCGGGTCGACCCCGATATCGTCAAAGCTCACATGCAGATCTTCCCCCAGCACCGCCACCTGCTGGCCAAGGGCCAGGGCAAAGCGCCCCAAGGGGACCTCGGTGCGGGTATCGGCCAGGCAGCCACTGATGGCGGGCTTGGGCGCAGGGGGCGGCGCCGGGGGTGGCGGCGTCTTGGCAACGGGGGGCGGCGTTTGGCTACAGCCAAACAAGAACAGGGCAAACGCAAGCAGGCAATGAGCTTTCATGATGATTTTCCAAGCATTCCTTTGGCTTTTAGCCTAGTAAGCTTGCCATCATTTGCCTACTTTTCAGGCATCAAAGCGGGCGCGGCGGCCTTTTAACAAAAACAGCGCCACGGTGGCGGTCACCAAAGACAGCGCCAGGCTGACCGCCAAACCGGCCATCACCGCACTTAATGCCAAGGCGCCGCTTTGGATATGCAGCCAGGAGCCCGGAAATTGCAGCGCAAGGGCGATCACCACTGTGCCAAGGGCCACCGCCGGCCGCTCGCGGCCTTGAAAGTAGCGGCCATTGGCCCGGCAAAACTGGCGCCCGGCAGCGAGGGTCGCCAGCAGCTGGACGATGATGCCAAGGGAAAAGCCGCCTTTAAATCCAAAGACAACAGCCGCCACCACAAACAGGGCCAGCAGCCCCAGATAGTAGAGGGTAAAACGCACAAAAAGCCCGGTGAGGGTCATGGTTGGTCCTTGTCGCGGCGCCGTGCCTTGGCCAGATACTGGCCCGGGGTAATACCGATAACCGCTTTAAAATCATGAATAAAATGAGCCTGATCGCTAAAGCCACGGGCCAGCGCCGTGTCCAGCAGCGCCAGGCCTTGTTTGAGATCTTGGCGCACCAGGGCTACCCGCTGGATGCGGCTAAATTGCTTGGCGGTCAGCCCCACCTGCTGCTTGAACTGCCTCTCCAGCTGGCGCTGGCTAAGAGGGATAGGCGCCATCAACTCGGCAAGATTGCGCTGGCCCTGGTGCGTGGTAATGGCCGCCAGCAGCTGCTGCACCGCAGGCTTTGGCGCCGGCGCTTTGCCAAGGCGCGCCAGCAACCAGTGCTCCAAAAGCCCTTGCTGCTTGTCGGTCGCGATAAAGGCAAGGGCGTCGGCCAGGGCATTCAAATCCAGGCCCGGCAAGGCCTGGGGCGCAAAACCTGCCAGCTCGTTAAGGCCCATTCCTAAAAAGGCGCTGCCCATACCCGGCACAAAGCGCACCCCCAATAAATCCACCGTTGGCCCCAGTTCAAGGCGGGTGCTGGTTAGCACCGGGGCGCTGACCAAAGCCGGCGGCGCCAGGGATTGGCCGTCAAAGAGCAGCGGCTCGGCAAAATTAAAAATCAGCCCCGAGCCGCCGTCTGGGTGCAGCATTTGCAGCGGCAACCCCGCCCCCGATGCACTTTTTAGCCACCAAAAACCCTGCACAAAGCTCGCCAGCGCCGGGCACGGCGGGCGCTGCGTAAAACCGCTAAGGGCAGGCAGATTGGCGGGGGTAACGGGCATAACAACTCCGGCAGTTAGGCCAGAGTGTATCGGGAAATGCAGAATGTCGAAAATCTACAATTATCCCAAGGCCCCCTCTCATAGAGTGAACCCATACCCACATAGCGGAGTGACCACCATGAGAATGAACTACCAAGCAGCCGCCCCAGAGGCGATCAAAGCGATGATGGCCCTGGAAATCTACCTGGCCAAACAGAGTAAATCCGAAGACGGCGTCGACAAGCCCCTGATGGAGCTTGTGAAAATCCGCATCTCCCAACTGAATAAATGCGCTTTTTGCATCGACATGCACACCAAGGACGCCCGCGCCATGGGCGAAACCGAGCAGCGCATCTATGCCCTTAATGCCTGGCACGAAACGCCGTTTTTCAGCGCCAGGGAACGAGCCGCCCTGGCTTGGGCCGAAGCCAACACCCTGCTGCCCCAAGGCGGCGTAAGCGACGCCTTGTACCAAGAGCTGCGCCAGCATTTTAACGAGGCACAGCTCACCAACCTGACCCTGGCGGTGGCCACCATCAACGCCTGGAACCGTTTCGGGGTGAGCTTTGCGCCGGATGTCGGCAGCTACCAGCCAGCATGAAAAAAGGGCCTCAGGGCCCTTTTTTATTGCGCTGGCCGAGCCGGGGCGCAGACCCGATCGCCGTAGTAGTTGTCACTGAAGTTACACACCAGCGCGGGGGTGGAGGCTTTGGGGGCAAAACGTTGGGCAAGGCGGACAAACAAGCGGCTCATGGCATTCTCCTTTGAAAGAACCACGAGCATACCGATTAGAAGACACGAATTTAATTCATAAAAACAGATAAGGGTGGTCGGTTAGGCCGACGCCCTGGCGCGGATCACCAGCCCGATACCGCCGAGAATCGCGCAGGCTGCCAGCACCAGCCGCCAACTTAGCCCCTCCCCCAACAGCAAGCCGCCAAGGGCTGCCAGCAGCGGCACGCTAAGCTGCACCGTCGCGGCAACCGTTGCCTTAAGGGCTGGCAGCACCCGGTACCAAAGGGCATACCCCAGGCCCGATGCCAAAGCACCGGAAGCAATGGCGCAAACCACCCCAAGGGCATCGACACGCAGCGACGGCATCAGCCACAGCGCCAACAACAGCGCCGGCAGCAGGGCCTTTAGGAAATTACCGGCGCTGGCCGCCAGCGGGTCGGTTGCCGCCCTGCCCCACAGCGAATAACAGCCCCAGCAGGCGCCGGCCAGCAGCATCAGCAGCGCCGAGGCCAAAGGCGGCGCCGTTATCCCCGGCAGCAGCAACACCACCACGCCGCCAAGGGCCAGCATCAAGCCAAGCCACTGGCCCGTGCCGAGGCGCTCCCCCCGATAAAGACCAACGCCAATCATGGTGGCCTGCACGGCGCCAAACAGCAGCAAGGCACCGGTGCCGGTGGCAAGATTGAGGTAAGCAAAGGAAAAGGCCGCCGCATAGCCAAAAAGCGCCAGCGCACTTTGCCAGGAGCCATGGCCAGCCAAGGGCCGGCGCCGCATCAGCACCAAAAGGCTCAGCATCAGGGCGCCGCTAACCAGGCGCAGCAGCGTAAAACTGGCCGCATCGATACTGCTTTGGGTCAGGGCAATACGGCATAAAAGGGAATTGGCGGCGAAGGGCACCATGGTCAGCGTGACGGCCAGCCACAGCCGCCAGGGGTTCATTGACGGCGCGCCACCAGGGCCAGGGCAATGAGCGCCCAGCCGTTGAGGATAAGCTCGATGGCGATAAAGGTGCCAATCACCCAAAGCCCAGACTCGGGCCAGCCAGCGATGATCAGCACCGCCAGCACCAAGCCACATAAGCCGCTGATAAAAGGCCAGATATATTGGCTGAACACCTTAAGGTGAAAGGCAAGCCACAGGCGCAGCAGCGCCACAAAACCGATACCGATGGCAATCAGCAAGGTCAGGGCCGAGGCGGCAGCCATGGGCGATACCAGCAGGTACAGCCCCAGCAGGCCGTAAAGCACCCCAACCCCCACCACCAGGGCGCTGGCCGGGCGGGAGCGCAGCCCCTGCACGGTTTGCAGCGCGCCGCCCAGCAGCAGCAAGACCCCGAAGTAGATCATGCTGGTAAGGGTTAAAAAGCTCGCCATGCCAAGGCCAATAACCCCAAGCAGCACGAACACCGCTCCCAGGGCCAGCAGCCAGCGCCAGTGCAATTGCAGTTGGGCAAACAGCGGGGAAACCGGCAGCATAAGCGCTCCTTGGCAGTGGGGGACACGGCTTGACTATGGGCGCCAAGCTGCTGTTTATCAAACCTTATTGCCGTTTCGATTCAGGCTCAGCGTTTGGGATCTTTCACCCATTGGCTGCTTTGGGTCAGGGTATCGATGGCGGTGGCCAGAGTTTGTAGGCGCTGCTGGCCATCGAACTGGCACCCGGTGTAGTAGCGCACCGTTTTGTCCTTTTCTGCCGTGCGGTAGCGGATGATGATGCTGGGGGCGTCGGTGCGCACCGCCGTGCAGCCGTCCTTCTGGCTGCGATATTGGTTGTTCAGGGTAAAAAAATCTGCCTTATCAAAGGCCTGTTGTAGCTCGCCCAGGGCTTTTTTATCCAGCTTGGCGCTGCCGTCGGTGCTGCCGACAAAACGCTCGCCCTTGAAGGTCACTGTGCCGTCTCCTTCCACGTTGAGCTGGTAGACGGGGCAAAAACCGTAGCAGGCGGTGCGGGCCAGCTCGATATGTTCAAACTTGGCTGGGCTGCTGGCACAGGCGCCCAGCGACAAAGCCGCCAGGGCCAAAAACACGTTTTTCATCACTCCCCCTTCCGTTGTTATATGCAACGCTTCCCTGTCCTTTTAAAAAAGACGGGCAGCCGAAACCGACTGCCCGCCAGTGCAGTCACCTTGATTTTGAAAACCAAGGGTTCTCTCATGTCCATCCCTGGACACTCGCCTTTAAATCCTTGATCAAATTTGCATAATCCTCGCTGAACCTAGCGCAGGCTTCGCGCTATACTCCCCCGCTTGCCTTTCAGACGACCAACGAGCAACAGATGCAGATCCTAATGGGGCTGGTGGGGATTATTTTCCTGCTGGCTGTCGCTGTTTTATTTTCCGAAAACCGCAAGGCCATCCGGCTGCGCACCGTCGCCGGCGCTTTGGCTATCCAAGCCGCCTTTGCCGCCCTGGTGCTTTACGTGCCCTTTGGCCAGCGCTTGCTGCAAGGCATCACCGGGGGTGTCCAGCAGGTGATCAACGCCTCTCACGAGGGTATCAACTTCCTCTTTGGCGGCCTGGTTTCGCCCAAGATGTATGCCCTCTTTGGCGGCAACGGCTTTGTGGTGGCGCTGCAGGTGCTGCCTATTATTGTGTTCTTCTCGTCGCTCATTGCCGTGCTCTATTACCTTGGCATCATGCGCTGGGTGATCAACATCATCGGCGGCGCCCTGCAAAAGGCCCTTGGCACGTCGCGCCCCGAGTCGCTGTCGGCCACCGCCAATATCTTTGTGGGGCTGACCGAAGCGCCGCTGGTCATCCGCCCCTTCGTGGCCCGCATGACCCAATCGGAGCTCTTTGCGATCATGGTGGGCGGCACCGCCTCGGTGGCAGGCTCGGTACTGGCAGGCTACGCAGGCCTTGGCATCGACCTTAAGTACCTGATCGCCGCCTCCTTTATGGCGGCTCCCGGCGGCCTTTTGATGGCCAAGATCATCGTTCCCGAGACCGAGACCCCCAATCAGCGCCTGGAAGACGTGGCCGACGGCATCGACGATGCCCCCGCCAACGTCATTGACGCTGCCGCCTCCGGCGCCGCCACCGGCCTGCAACTGGCTCTAAACGTAGGCGCCATGCTGCTGGCTTTTATCGGTTTGATTGCCCTGGTTAATATCGTGCTGGGCGGCATTGGTGGCTGGTTTGGCATGCCTGAGCTGTCGCTGCAGATGATCCTCGGCTGGGCCTTCTCGCCCCTGGCTTTCCTGCTCGGCGTGCCCTGGCACGAAGCCAAGGTGGCCGGCGCCTTTATCGGCGAGAAGCTCATCCTTAACGAGTTTGTGGCCTATGCCGATTTTGCCAAGGTGGCCAGCACCCTTAGCGCCCACACCCAGGCCATTATCACCTTTGCCCTGTGCGGCTTTGCCAACCTCGCCTCCATCGCCATTTTGCTGGGCGGCCTGGGGGGGCTGGCCCCCGGCAGGCGCCACGATATCGCCCGTTTGGGGGTAAAGGCGGTGCTCGCAGGTTCGCTATCCAACTTGATGAGTGCCACCCTGGCCGGGTTATTCCTGGCCCTGGCCGGTTAATAAAAAAGGCGCCCGAGGGCGCCTTTTTTATTCAGAGGGAATGCCAAAGGCAAAGATTAATGCGCACAGCAGGGTAAGCAGCGCGAACAGGCCAAGGTAGCGGCGGCGATTCGGCAGCGCCCGGCGCTGCCAAGCCACAACAAAGGCCACGGTGCATTGCAGCATGTAAAAGAGCGCAAAGGCCCGGGAGGCGTAGGCGATGATTTCGTTAACGTCGGTCTGCCAGGTCAGCACCACAGTGATAAGGATGATGGCCAAATAGGCGTAGCGCACCGGCAGCTTTTTGTGGGCAATATCTTCAATCAGGCCGCCCGCGCCGGAGGTGTCAGCAACGGCGGCGCTGAACTGGCTGCCGATGGCAGCCACCGCAATCAAGATGGGCAGCACCGAGGCCACCGGCATCACCATGGTGGTAATGGCGGTGACATCGGCAGTGAGCTTGCCGTGAAAAAGCACTGTGGCCAGCGCAATAAACAGCAGGTAGATCCCCGAAGAGAGCCACTGGGCCAGGCGCATGGTGCGAATGCGCTCGTCGCTGCTGTGCCCTTCTTGCAGATAGCGGGAGGTTTCAAAGCCCTGCACCACGATAAGCAGCCCCAGCAACACCCGAAAGTCGTGCAGATCGATGGCTGAGCTGATGTCCGGCAGCTGCCAGTGGCCACTTGCCGCCAGCCGGATGTTGTAAACCAAAAGCCCCAGCAGCAGCGCCGCTATCATGCCGAGGTTGAGGCTCACCGCATAGCGCTCCACCTTCTCAAGCTCCCCCAGGCCCCGCCACATGCCGATACCGCCAATCACCAGCAGCAAGGCGGTGGTGATGAGGTGGGCGTAGAAGGCATCTTCAGTACCGAAGGCCTTTAACAAAAAGGCCGCCAGCAACTGCAGGTAGTAGGTCACCGAAATAAAATAGGCGCCGGCCAGCACAATGCGGGACAAAAAGGCGATGTCCTGGGCCGGGCCATGGCCGCTGTTCTCGATGGGCTCAAAGTAGCGGATATTAAAGCGAATGGCGGCGCCCACCCCATAGGCCAGTAGCAACAGTGCCGCCATGCAAAAGAGCGCCAGGTTACCCACGGTAATGGCCAGCAAGGGGGCGCTGACCAAAAAGCCGCTGCCCATGATGGAGGCAAGCGGCGTCACCGTTGCCTTCCAGGCCGAGGAGCCCGCCAGGCGCCGGGAAAAGGCCAGATACAGGGTCAGCAGCAGCGCCGTCGCCAGGATAAGGGTGTTGAGCATGGCGTTATTCCGTCAATCCAAGTGCCCTCACCTTACCGCAGCGCGGTTAATAACGCATTGATCTTAAAGAAAAGCCTTAGCGAACCATCAACTTTGCCGCCAGCTCGCCCACAATGACGCCACAGTCCTTGAGCGTCGCAGCGCTGGCCTCGGCGCTGGTCATGGAGATGGCGATACCGGCTACCGGCTGGCCGCTGCGGTCTTTAACTGCGGCCCCCAGGCAAACCATGCCGTCACGAATTTCGCCGCGGTCAAGGGCGTAGCCCAACTGGCGCCATTGGCTGAACTGGCCCTCCAAGGCCTCAGGGCTTGCCACGCTGTTGGCGGTAAAGGCCGCCGGCCAGGGGCCGGCAAGAAGCCCCTGGCGCTGCTCGCTTTCCATCAGCGACAACATCGCCTTGCCGGTGGCGGTGTAAATGGCCGGCAGGCGCATCCCCAGTTGAAAGGTAAAGCCCAGGGGTTTGGCGGCGTTGCGGCAGGCAAGGTACATCACCTCGGCGCCAGACAAGGTAGAGAGGGTAACGGTGTAATCATCCAGGCGCCTGTCTTCTGACAAAATGCGTTCAAATTCGCTGACCAAGTCTGAGCGGTCCAGAAAAGACGCGCTCCAATGCAGCGACCTTGGCCCCATCTCAAAGCCGCTACCGGCAAGCCGCAGCAGGCCCAGGGCGCAAAGGGTGTCGCAAATGCCGTGCACCGAACTTTTGGCAAGGCCCAAGCGGCGGGCCAGCTCCGAGACCCCGGCCGTGCCCGGCTCGGCGGCGATGAGGTCGAGCACCATTACCGCCCTGTCGATGGCCGGTACCAGCCGTTTTTGCTGGGCGTCAGCCATGTCTACGACTTTGGTCATATACCCCTCTTGTTGACATATTGCCCAGTTCTCCCCTAGGCTAAATTCAATATTTAGAACGGCGTTCAATATATTGAACGACATGTTCTGCGTCAAGCATCAAATCAACACCGGGAGGCCAAATTGTATTCATTAAAGGACCCGACTCTGCTCAAGAGTTTATGCCTTATCGATGGCCAATGGGTGGCGGCGGCCGATGGCCAAACCCTCTCTGTTATCAACCCCGCCGACGACAGCGAAGTGGCCAAGGTGCCAAACCTGGCGCCAAGCGCCATACCGGCCGTTATCGACGCGGCCGCCAAGGCCCAAAAAGCCTGGGCGGCCCAAAGCGCCAAGTCGCGCAGCGCCATTTTGCGCCGCTGGTTCGAGCTGATGCTCGAGCACCAGGAGGACTTGGCCCTCATCATGACCCTGGAGCAAGGCAAGCCGCTGGCCGAGGCCAAGGGCGAGATTGGCTACGCGGCGTCTTTTATCGAGTGGTTTGCCGAAGAGGCCAAGCGCATCTACGGCGAGACCATCCCGGCGCCTCGCACCGATCAGCGCCTGACGGTGCTGCGCCAGCCCATTGGGGTTACCGCTGCCATTACGCCCTGGAACTTCCCGGCCGCGATGATCACCCGCAAGGCCGCCCCGGCCCTGGCCGCAGGCTGCGCCATGATAGTGCGCCCGGCGGACCTCACGCCCCTCTCCGCCCTCGCCCTAGGTGAGCTGGCCCAGCGCGCCGGGCTGCCGGCCGGGGTGCTGCAAATCGTCACCGGCCCGGCCAAGGAAATTGGCCAGGTGCTCACCGATTCCGAAACGGTGCGAAAGCTCTCTTTTACCGGCTCAACCCAAGTGGGCCGGCTGCTGATGGCCCAAAGCGCCCCCACCATCAAGAAGCTGTCGCTGGAACTGGGCGGCAACGCGCCTTTTATCGTTTTTGACGATGCAGATCTCGACAGAGCCGTTGAAGGGGCCATGCAGTCCAAATTTCGTAACGCCGGGCAAACCTGCGTCTGCGCCAACCGCATCCTGGTGCAGCGCGGCGTGTACGACGCCTTTGCCGCCAAACTGGCCGAGAAGGTCAAAGCCCTTAGGGTGGGCAGCGGCCTGGAGACCGGCACCGACATTGGCCCGATGATAGAAGCCAAGGCGCTGGACAAAATCGAAGAGCACATTCGCGACGCCCTGGCCAAAGGCGCCACCCTGGCGCAAGGCGGCAAGCGCCTGGGCGGGCTTTACTTTGAGCCCGCGGTACTGACCGGGGTAACCGCCCAGATGAAGGTTGCCAAGGAAGAAACCTTCGGCCCCCTGGCGCCGCTTTTTGTGTTCGACACCGAACAAGAAGCCGTTGCCATGGCCAACGACACCATCTTTGGCCTGGCCGCCTACTTTTACACCCGCGACTTTGGCCGCTCGGTGCGGGTGGCCGAGCAGCTCGAATACGGCATGGTGGGCCACAACACCGGCCTTATCTCCAACGAGGTGGCGCCCTTTGGCGGCGTTAAACAATCGGGCCTCGGCCGCGAAGGCTCGCGCCACGGCATCGATGAATACCTGGAACTCAAATACATCTGTAGCGCCCTGTAAGGCCGCCAGGCGGGCATGACCCGCCTGCATAAAGGAGCATTTTTATGACTCAAGGTATCCGCCCTTTTAGCTTCACCAGCCCCGGCGCCCTGCACCTCGAATGGGGCAGCGCCCGGCGCCTTGGCGAGCTGATGGCCGGCTGGTTTAGCCAGCGCCGCGTGCTGGTTGTTACCGATAAATTCCTGCACCAAGCAGGGCTTTTAGAGCCGGCCAAGGCCTCCCTTGCCGCCCACGGCTTTGAGGTCACAGTGTTTGACGACGTGGTGGCCGACCCGCCGGAGGCCCTGGTGCAAAGCGCCACCGCCACCGGCCACAATGCCCGGTGCGATCTGGTAATAGGCCTTGGCGGCGGTTCGTCTATGGACATCGCCAAGCTGGTGGCGGTGATGCTGGTGGCCGAGCAGCCCCTGGCGGCGATGTACGGCATCGGCAATGTGCAGGGCCAGCGGGTGCCCCTGCTGCAAGTGCCCACCACCGCCGGCACCGGCTCGGAAGTCACCAACATCACCATCCTCACCACCGGCGAGACCACCAAAATGGGGGTGGTGGCAGACCAGCTCTATGCCGACCGGGTATTGCTGGACGCCGAGCTCACCACCGGCCTGCCGGCCATGGCCACCGCCGCTACCGGCATTGACGCCATGGTGCACGCCATCGAGGCCTACACCTCGGCCCACAAGAAAAACCCGCTGTCGGACGCCTTTGCCCGCGAGGCCTTAAAGCTCCTCACCCAAAACCTGGTAACGGCTTGCACCGACGGCAGCAACCGCCAAGCCCGCGAAGCCATGCTGCTGGGGGCAACCCTTGCCGGCCAAGCCTTTGCCAACAGCCCGGTAGCGGCGGTACACGCCCTCGCCTACCCGCTGGGCGGCCACTATCACCTCTCCCATGGCCTCACCAACGCCCTGATGCTGGGGCCAGTGCTGCGCTTTAACCTGCCCAAGGCGGCGCCCCTTTACGCCGAACTGGCCGAGGTGGTGATGGGCCAGCAAAAAGGGGATATTGCGGCGCGCGCCCAAGCCTTTGTGGCCTACATGGAAGCACTGATGGACGCCTCCGGCGCGCCCCGGCGCCTTCGCGACGTCAAGGTCAGCCAAGAGAGCCTACCGATGCTCGCCAAAGACGCCATGGCCCAGAGCCGGCTGCTGATCAACAACCCGGTTGAGGTGACCGAGGCCGACGCCCTGGCCCTTTACCAACAAGCCTATTAACTACCGGCCGGGTTCGCCCGGCCACCCTACCCACAATAAAAAGAGTCAACGATCCCATGAGAAAGCAGCGCATCGACAGGCAGGAAACGCCCTATTGGGCCCTGGGCCCCTTTAAAGTACGGCTCCCCTTTGTTCACTATCGCTTTGAGTGGCCTGATTATTTTCAAGGCCTGTTGATGTGCGCCGTGGACTTGGCGGCCATTCCCCTGATGACCGATCTGCTGGGGATGCCCTTTGAGGTCGCCCTGGCGGTGGCCATGCTCAATGGCCTTTTCTACCTGCTGCACCACCTTTTGGGAGACCCAGTGGTGCCGGGCTGGATCACCCCGGCTATTCCGCTGCTGATGGCCTACTGCGCCAGCTTCCCCGAGGGCCCTGAGCGGGTGCACGCCTTGGTGTCCTTCCAGCTGATGCTGGGGCTCTTTTCCATGTTTATCGGCGCCACCGGCCTTGCCCACAAGGTGGTGCAGCTTATTCCCCAGGCCATTAAGTCGGGGATTATCGTTGGCGCCGGTATTGCGGCTGTTATCGCCGTGTTTAAAACCGGCGGCCGCTTTGACAGCTACCCGGTCACCATTTCCGTGGCAGTAGGTATCGCCTTTTACGTGATCTTCTCCCGCCACTTTGCCCGCCTCAAAGCCCAAAGCAAGCTCTTTGGCCTGGTGGGTAAACTGGGCATCTTCCCCATCGTGGCGCTGGCCATCATCGTGGCGCCCCTCGCCGGTGAAGCGCCCTGGCCCGATATTAAATGGGGCATTTCCAGCCCCGACTTTGCCACCTTGTGGCGCGAATACACCGTGTTTGGCCTGGGCCTGCCGCCGCTATCCATGTTCTTAAGCGCCATCCCCACGGTGCTGGCCGCCTATATCGTGCTGTTTGGCGACATACTGCAAAGCCGCGCCATTTTGGAAGAGGCCGACCAAGCCCGGCCGGACGAAAAGGTAGAATACAGCCCCGACCGCGCTCACCTGATCTTCGGTGGCCGCAACGCCGCCATGTCCATCCTTGGGCCAGACGTGACCATGTGCGGCCCGCTGTGGGCCGCCATGCACGTGGTCATCGTCGAGCGTTTTAGCCAGGGCAAAAAGGCCATGGATTCGCTCTTTGGCGGCGCCGGCTCCTTTCGCTGGGGCACCAATACCGGCCTGCTACTGATGCCCATCGTCACTCTGGTGCAACCCATTCTCGGGGTGGCCCTGGCACTGACCTTGCTTATTCAGGGGTATGTGTCGGTGAAGGTTGGGGTGATGGAGGCGCGCTCCCAACGCGATTTGGGTATCGCCGGGGTAGTAGGCGCGGTGCTTGCCACCCGCGGCGCCGCCTGGGCCTTTGCCGTGGGGGTGGTATTGTGCCTGCTGGTGTATGGCCGCGACTTTTTCAAAGGGGAAACCGACAAAACCTTTGTTAAAGACCAAGAATGAAAAAGGCGCCGCAAGGCGCCTTTTTTATGCCATCACCTGGCGGTGAAAATCTTCAAGTGCATCTTGCCAGCGCGCTTGGGGTAAGGCATCAAAGGCCGAGCCCAAGGTGATTTCGCACCAAAGGGCGTGCTCATCCACCCGGTACGGCGCCGTTACCAGTGCCATGTCATGCTCAGCCATCCAGTGGCAGGCCTTGGCCATAAAAAGGTGCGGCTCGCAGTCAATGCGCATCCGAAACATATTGGTGTGGGGCACTAACGGCCAGGTGGAAAAGCCCTCCAGGGCGTTAAATTGCTCGGCCAGCCAGCGGGCGCTGGTCAAGCGTTTGGGCATCTGCCCCAGATGCTCGCCAAGGCCTTCTCTTGCCGCCACCACATAAGGCGCCAGGCTATAAAGATTGCCGCCAGCGCGGCGCAGCCAGATGCGAGCCTCGTTAATAAAGCGGCTATCACCCGCCAGCACGGCCCCGGCAATACCGCCCAAGTCTTTGTAAAAGCTCACATAAACCGAGTCGAACAGGCCGGCTATCTCGGCAAGGGAGCGCCCATAGGCCGCCGGGCATTGCCACAGCCGGGCGCCGTCAAGGTGCAGCCGGATACCTTGTTCTCTGGCCCACTGGCTTTGGGCAACCAGCGCGTCCCAGGGCGGCAGCTGGCCACCAATTTCGCGCATGGGTAGCTCCAGCAGCAAAGCGGCCAGGGGCGATGCCTGGTGGGCCGCTTGCATATCGCCAAGGCTGGGCACCGCATCACTTGGCCCTATGGGCGCGGCCTCAAGGCCATAGAGCGCCTGATAGGCCTGGTGTTCGTGCAGCAAAAGGTGGCTGGTTGGGTGCAGGCCGATAAGCGGATTGCCCAGTTGCTGGCACCAAATCTTCATGGCCAGGCACTGGGCCATGGTGCCGCTTGGCAAAAAGAGCGCCGCTTCTTTACCCAGCATCTGGGCCAGCTGCTGCTCGAAGTCGTTGATAAGAGGGCCAGCGCCGTACACATCGGCTTGCTCGTCTGGCAAGACGGCGTCAGCCAGCCGCTGCAAGGTGTTTTTGAGAGAGACTTTTTGGTTGCGGGCCAGTGCAAAGCTGCACCGGCCCAGGGCCTCGCGAAAGGCAAGAAGGGCGTCGGCCATGGGCTGCTCGTTATTATGGGAAAGGTTTGCCCAAGCTTACCAAAAAAGCGGCGCCGGTTTGGGTGGGCAAAGCGCCCGGCCTTTGCGCCGTTACACCAGGGCGTCGACCTTTTTGCGCCAGCTCTCGTTGGACAGCAACGTGGTACGCACCACTTTTAGTTTTTGGCAGCCTTCAATGCTGTGGATGGTCTTTTTCACCGTGTCCACCAGTGCTTCTGGCAACCAGGGGCTCAGCACAATGCGCTCAATGGCGCCAAGCTCGAAGGGCACGGCTTTGACCGCCAGCGGCACCTGGGATTCGAAGATCACCCGAAACTCTTTTTCGTCCCGGTAGGGAAAGCGCTTTAAAAACGGCACGTCTTGGAGGGTCAGCGCCTGGTCGTCATGGAGCTCGCGGTACTGCACATCGCCATAGCGAAGGCCAATGGCATCAAAAGCCTCTTGCAGCCCGGGGCGGCGAAACCGAATGCAAACTCCCGAGCTGCCCGGGGCAAACACGCTCCAATGGTGGTAGGTCTCGAATTTGCTGGTAAAACAGAGCGCCAGCAACGACTGCAACTGGCGCTTTTGCTTGTAGCTCGCCATGAAATGCACGTCGTTTTTGTCGCTCCAGTGGCCAGGGTCCAGCAGCACCAGGCGTTTGTGGGTGAGGATATCCAGCAGGGCCGCCAGATCGGTATAGCGGTGCAACAGCGCGGGGGTCGCCAAAGGGCATTCCTTCTTTTTATATCAAGCAAGATGTCTAAGCGACACTCTACCAGAAGACCCTGAATCAACCTGGGGAATGTCCGACCACTTGCTGCATAAAACGGTCGATCTCGGTGGCGGTTTGAGAAAGGTAGGGCTCGAAAAGCCAGAAGGTGTGGATGGTGTCAAAGGCGTAAAAGCGGTGGGCGATACCCGCTTTGGCAAGGGCGGTAAACACCCCTTGGTAGCCGGCGCTAAATCGCGGTTGGCCGGAGCTTATCACCAAGGTCGGCGGCGCTTTGGCCGACACATGGCTGGCAGGCGAGGCCTCGCGCCAGCGCTCAGGCGCGTGCTGGTAATCCCCTCCCAGCCATAACGCGGCGGCAGAGGCGGCGCCTTTTTTGTTTTCATTAGCAAGGGCCAAAGGGTCGGTAAAATCCAGCACCCCGTCCATATCGATAAGGGCCGCCAAGGAATAATTCCCGGCCGCCGCGTCTTTATAAAGCGCAGTTGATGCAGTGTAAGCCAGCAGGCTTGCCATCTGCCCGCCAGAAGACCCGCCGCCAATAGCCAGGCGGCCCACGTCCAGCCCCAGCTCTTTGGCATGGGCCTTGGCCCAGGCGATGGCCTGGTTGATGTCTTCAAGGCCTGCGGGATATGGCGCTTCGGCAGACAGCCGGTATTCGGGGAGGATAACCACATAACCCTTTTGCGCCAGCAGGTTTGCCAGGGGGTAAAAATGGGATTTATTGCCAGAGCGCCAACCGCCGCCGTGAATTAGCACGATTCCGGGGTTTGAGGCGGCCTTGGAGACCGCTTTAAACACATCCAGGTGCAGCTCGCGCTTACCTAGCTCTCGATAACGGCGCTCAAAGAGCACCTCTTGGCCGGCGGCAAAAGCCAGTACCGGCAGGCGCAGCTCGGGGTGGGTTTGGCTATAGCGGGCAAAGCGCTCGGAGGGGGGGTAGCTGTCGTCTACCGCCAACAGCTCGCCCCTGCACAGCGGGCTTAGCACCAGGGCCAGCCACAGCAGGCTTTGTTTGGTCATCGCCTTTCCCTTTTTTGCCAAAAACCTTGGCCCACCTTCGCTTATTTTTCCCAAGCAATACAGCCTGTTGGATAACATTAACCCGTGCGTTTCGAGGGTGAATCAAAAGACCTTCCTATAATGAGCCAACACCATTTGCAAAGGTTGACGTGATGAAAGTGATCGGCTTTTTTTCGGCCTTATTAATGAGTGCTGCGCTTAACGCCAATCCGATGATTTACCGCTACCACATCCCCGAATCTGCACAAGACCATCGTTATGACTACCACTGGGCACTACTGAAGCTGGCCTTGGATCAAACCTCGGCGCAATACGGTGAGTATCAACTGGAACCCGCGCCTTTGGTGATGAGCGAAAGCCGCCAGTTTCAAGCGCTGGGCGGTCCCTTGCTATCGGTGATGGTATCGTCGGCAGATATCGATAACGAAAAGCGATTCTTGCCGGTACGGATCCCTTTAGATAAAGGCCTAATCGGTTATCGGGTGCTGTTGATCCGCAAGGAGCGGCAACCTGAGTTTTCGCGGATCAACAACCTGGAGCAGCTACGAAAGCTAACCGTGGGCCAAGGCCGAGACTGGCATGATGTCAGAGTGTGGCAAAGGAACGGTTTTGACGTAGTGCAAGGCTCAAACTACAACGGCCTTTTTCAAATGTTACTAAGCGGCCGCTTTGATTTTTTTTCGCGAAGCATCGTTGAGGTACAGGACGAATTGGCCCAGCGGCGCCAACAGATGCCGGATCTGGCCATTGAAAAGTCCATTCTCATTTACTACCCGTGGCCCTTTTATTTCTACTTTGCCCGAACAGAAGCGGGGCAGAAATTGGCCGACAGAGTACAGGTAGGATTGATGAAAGTTTTTAACGATCCCGTGCTGTTCGATCCACTTTTTAACCGTTTCAACGGCGCTACGTTGACGCAGCTCAACTTACAAGATCGCAACGTTTTCTATCTAGAGAATCCTTTTTTGTCTGCCGAAACGCCACTGCAAAATCCGCAGTTGTGGCTAGACCCTTTCAACCATCCAACCCACTAAGAACATAGGCTTGTGCACAGACGCAGCCATCTAGGCCTTTAGTGATTGCTCTTGCCGGGGCTTTCGCCCCGGCACAGGTTACTTTTTGGTGTCAAAAAACGGCAGGGTGCTGTTGGGCAGCATGGTGCTGGGCAGCTCGCCGTTCCATTTCTCGGCTTTGGTCAGCTCTATCAAGTCTTTGTTTTGCGCCAGGGCCTCGGCGCGGCTTTTGATGGCGGCCGCTTCCGCTTCACCTTTGATACGAATGGCCTCGGCTTCGGCCTTGGCGCGGGCCAGTTGCGAGTCGGCTTCGGCCTGGGCTTTGGTTACCGCGATTTGCGCGCTAACCCGCTCTTTTTCCAGGTTTTGCTTTTGGGTCTGCACTTCTACTTCGGCGCGCATCCGGTCTTCCACCGACTTCTCGTAAGCCGAGGAAAAATCGATGTTTTCAACTTGCACCGAGCTTATCTCGATAGGGCCCTGCACCGCTTCTTTGATGGCGTTGGTCACGTCCATCACGAATTTCACCCGCTCCTGCACCGCAGAAATGGCGGTGTATTGGCCGAAGATGTTTTCCACCTGGGTGGGCACGGCGCGATCGACCAGACGGTTTACCATTAAATCGATGGTTTTGAAGTTGGCGTAGACCTCGGCCACCTTGTCTTCTGGCACCCGGAAGGTCACCGAGGCGCGAATGGTGGCGGGTTGCTGGTCACGGCTGTAGGCCTGCAAACGCTCGTAACTGACGGTGTGGGTTTGGGTGGAAACCTTCACTATCTTATCCATCAGCGGCATCTTAAAGCCCATGCCAGGCTCGGCGATACCGACAATGCGGCCGTTACGCAGGTGCACGCCGCGCTCGCCTTGGTCGACGGTAAACCAGCTGCCATAAGCGATAACCACTACCGCCAGGATGATGAGCAGGGTGATGAGTTTTGCAAGACTGAGTGCAGAGGGGGTTTTGAGTGGGGTTGCCATATTTTTGTGTCCTTGTGTCATCCATGAGGAGGCGGGGCCAGGCGCTCCGTTTGGCCGGTCCCAGGCCAGATAGTACCCTGGCAAGCCCCCTCAGCAACGCCGTAACCTTGTTATTTTGTTAGAGAAAGTAACGGCGGTTGCAAATGTTAACAGACTGTATAGCAAGGCGCACAATTAATGGGAATAACGGCCATCGTAGGCCGCTTCCACGGCGCTAATAAATTGCTCGAAATCCTCTCCCAGGGAGTAAAAACGGTAAGCCACGGCAGCGGCGCCAAACTGCTGTTCGAGGCGTTGCCAGTCCTGGCGAGCCAGAGCCAGGAAGGCGCGGTCACTGCTGTGCGTACTGTCGATGAGATAACGCACCTCGTGAGAGGGCTGCACCGCCAAGTTGAGATCGAGATAGCCGCGCAATAGATCGTCCCGGTTGCCCATCATGCGAAGGGGCTGGCGTTTTTCACCCAGCACCAAAAACAGGTTATCGCCGGTGCCTTCCAGCGCCACAGCAGGGAACCCTTCGCGCCGGGCCTGCTCGTTCCAAGCGTGCTCCGGCTCGTCATCGGAAGATAAAAAGAGCTGGGGGTGGGCCAATACCAGCGGCCAGCTGTCTTCGGTCTTGGCGAGGGCCATGATCTGGCTAGCCACCTCGGCAGCGCTTTGGGGCGGCGTTGGAGGGAGAGGGGCGCCGGCGGGCGCCGGCATTTCATCGTTTGCGGCTGGCCGTTGGCGCTCGCGGGTCAAATACAGCAGCACCAGGGTAAAACCCACCAGCAAACCGAAAAACAGCAGCAGTTTCATTTACTTTCCTTCAACACCAAAGGCAGAGGCGCACTCACCGCCAGTCTACCCCAAGCGATTGCCGCCAACCTGATCCGGCTCAAACAAAGACCTTATACATACCGATGCCACCAGGGGCTGTGGGCAGGTAGCCGCGTTTTTCATAAAAGCCGGGCTTGTCGCCAATCAGCGAGACATAAGAGCCTGGCAAAGCTACCGCGTGAAGGTAGGCCTCGATGTGGTCCATCACCCGGTTGCCAAGGCCCTGCCCCTGGTAGTGTGGATGAACCGCAATATCCACTATCTGGAAAAAGCAGGCGCCATCGCCCACCACCCGGCCCATGGCGACAAGGCGCCCCTCGTCCCGCAGGCAAAGCGCAAAAAGCGAGTGCGGTAAGCCCCGGCTGGCCGCTTCAAGGGATTTGGCCGACAAACCGGCATCAAGCCGCAGCTGGCAATACTCTGCCGCCTCAGGGGCGCACTCTGTTATCTGATACGTCATGCTTTACTTCTCTTAGGTAGATTCTGGGGCGGGGCCTATACGCAACTGAAAGATATTGCCTTCGCAATCACAGGCATCACATACCGTGCGCCCATCCATCATCCAGGGCTTGGGCGCAAACACCTCGCCGCCTTGTGCACGAATGCGCACTTGCAGCACATCCAAGGGGATATCGACAAAAAAGGTGGGCTTAATGGCCACGTTTTCTCTTGGCGCCGCCACCGGCGAGCCTTGGCGGGACACTGCGGTTTCGAGGATAACCAGCTCCACACCTCCCCGGCAAAGCTGCACCGATCCGGCGTCGCTCACCAGGGGTTCCAAGGCAAAAACGGCGCTATAAAATTGCGCCAAGGCCGCCTTGGAGCGCGCGTAAATCACCAGCCCTGCTTGCATCTTCCATTCCTTTTGCCATTATTGCCCCGGCGGCGGCTCCCAAAGCTCGACCTTGTTGCCGTCAGGGTCCATCACCCAGCCGAATTTACCAAACTCGGACACTTCGGTGTCGTCCAGTACCTCGCAGCCCTCGGTGCGTAGCGCGTCGAGCAGGGCGTCCAAGTCGGCCACCCGGAAGTTGACCATAAAAGGTGCGCGGCTGGGGGCCATTTTCTGGCCGCCTTGGGCGAACACGCTCCAAATGGTCATCCCCGGCGCACTGCCCTCGCCGCCCCATTGAAACACCGCCCCGCCCCAGTCGGCGACATCAAGGCCCAAATGCTCGCGATACCAAGCGCCAAGGCGCTGCGGGTCGGGGGAGGTAAAAAAGAGGCCGCCAATACCGGTTACCCTTTTCATACGCGTTGCTCCTTAAAGACGTGGGTTGCGTTGATGTACAGGTCGCGGCTCGAGCAAGAACATGCATGCTGCTGCCCCAGCGCACTGGCAAAGCCCCTACTCTTTCAACATCGAGCCTAGGGGTGCCAGTTGGCCACGCCACTCTGGCAGCGCTGGCAAAATGGTTTCAAAGAAATGGCGGCCTGCGGCAAAGGTAGGTTGCAGCCTGGCAAACTGCGCCGGCCGAATCCAGCGCACCGCCGCTATCTCGGCAGGCGCTGGGTCCAAGGTAGATGACAAGGGTGCAGCCAGCCACCAATGCAACCGATAGGCCGCGCCCTCGGCCGGACATTGCCAGACGCAGCGTAGTGGCCGCACCGCCAGGGCCAGCTCTTCTTGCATCTCCCGGACAAGCGCCTGAGGCTCGGTCTCTTTGGCATTGATCTTGCCCGATGGGGGCGTCCAATAACCGGCAGCCGGGATACCGGCGGCCCGCTGCACCACCAGCACCTTACCCGCCCGCACTATCACCGCGACCACGGCCGTTTTCATAACAGCTAGGGCGCCAGCACGGTACGTATAACGCATTGCTGCTCGCCTGCGCGTGTGCGGCTACTCAGCCACCACAGCGCCCCTTTTTTAATGGCCCAAGGCATTGGCTGGCCGGTAAGCAACAAAGACGCCAGCAACCCCAAGCTGGGCTGATGCCCCACCAACAACACAGGCGCAGAGCCCAAAGGCCATTGGCAGAGGGTCACGAGCTCTTGCACCTGGCAGCCGGGCGCCAGCAACTCCGACACCTCTATCTTTTGGCAAAAAGCCTTGGCCGTTTCCCGGGTGCGCGCCGCCGGGCTCACCAAAAGCCGAAGCCCACCCGGGCCATGGCGCCCCAGCCAGGCGGCCATCTTGCTTGCCTGTTGCTGCCCTTTGGGCGATAGCGGCCGCTGAAAGTCGTCAATGCCGTCCAGGGCTTCGGCATGCCGCCACAATAAAAGCTCCATACTCATCTGCCCTCTTCGCCATCGGCCTCCATGGCAGTGTAGGCTCGGCGGCTCCGTACTGGGCTCTCCCCTACCCCATCAACGCCCTGGCTCAATCACCTTGCGGTGTGAGAGCGCCTGATATAAACCCGCCCCACCCAATAAAAGCATCACCCAAATACCAGACAGCAGGCTAACCACAACCGGAAAAGAAAGAAGGCCCCCATCAAGCTCCACGTTAAAAACAAAACCGCTCACCAAGGCCAATAGCCCCGATAGCAAAGTTAACCTTAAAGGTTTAATGGTATATCGTGGCCGCAGGAGCAAAGAGAGTGCAAAGGTAATGCCTAAGCATGGCAAAAAGGAAATAAGAGTCAGCAGCAGATAAATCAGCGCCATAATAAATTCCAGCACATCAAAAAAGACACCAAGCCATTGGCACCAGGAGTGCCCAATTCAAGGCCAACTGAGCATCTAGCCTTTATTATTCTCATTTAGAACCCGCGTTAGCTTGTCGATATTTTGCTCGTTGGCAGCTCCCGCCATTTGCTTGATGGCCTGCGCCGTTTTTGCGTCATCAAAGACTTGCTCCCAGGTTAACAGGGTCCCTTCACCTTCAGCAGCCAGGCGGATGGTGAGAATAAAATTCGGTGGGCAGTCATGGTGGATCACTATCTTGGTGCCGGGCACCAGTTCTTCAAAGACACTGTGGTTCTGATAATCGACTCCGTCTGGGCCGTGCATGACAAAATGCCAGCGCCCACCGACGGTAAAGTCGAATACCTCAAAAGTGTTGGAAAAACCTTCCGGCCCCCACCACTTGGCCAACAAATCGGCTTGAGCAAAAGCGCCGTAAACCTGTTCAGGCGAGAAAGGCAGTGTTCTTGACGTGCGTAATGTCCGCTCTTCACTCATGATTGATTTCCCCAGCTATCTGTTTTCTGTTTTCTGTTTTCTGTTAAGACTCAGGCATTAAAAGTGATGCCCTGTATTTAAAAAATCGGGACCTATCCTGACTGATTAAAAGCCAAAATAACAATGCCGCCATTTTCACCCAGGCCATGGGCATCCTTGAGCGGCGCCTACCTGACGCTTAAAGCTCCATGCTATGATGGCGCCGCCTCACTATATTAAAAGCGGTGCTTTTTATGCGTTTTTCTACCCTTGGCCTTCACCCGGATTTATTGGCTGTTCTCGATACCCTGGGTTATCAAACACCAACGCCTATTCAACAAGCGGCGATCCCCCAGGTGCTGGCGGGTTTTGATGTAATGGCGGGAGCGCAGACCGGCACCGGTAAAACGGCCGCTTTTGCCTTGCCATTGATCCAGCGCCACCTGGCTCGGGAAACCTCTGAAAAAGCCATCCGCGTGTTGGTGCTGACCCCAACGCGGGAGCTGGCGCAGCAAGTACACCAAAGCTTTGTGAAATACAGCCAGGGCCTCGGCATCCGCTCAGTGGTGGCTTATGGTGGGGCCAGTATCAACCCGCAGCTCGATGCGTTAAACAAAGGCTGTGACGTACTGGTGGCAACACCGGGCCGGTTGCTGGAACTGGCCATCAAGGGGCTTATCGACGTAGGCACGGTAGAGACCCTGGTGCTCGATGAAGCCGACCGCATGCTGGACATGGGTTTTATCACCGATATCAACCGCATCCTAAAGCGCCTGCCCGAGACGCGCCAAACCTTATTCTTCTCCGCCACCTTTAACGATGAGGTGTTTGCCTTAAGTAAAACGATTTTAAAGCAGCCCAAACTCATTGAAGTGGCCGAGCGTAATGCCGCAGCGGCAAAAATCGAACAGCGCTTTTATGAAGTCGACAACAAACGCAAAGCGGCGTTGGTGGCCTACCTTATTGGCTCAAAAAATTGGCAACAGGTGCTTATTTTCACTCGCACCAAGCAAGCGGTAGACGAACTGGCCAAAGAGCTCGTAAAAGACGGCATTAGCGCGGCAGCAGTGCACGGCGATAAATCTCAAGGCGCCCGCGATCGCGGTTTGGAAGAGTTTAAAAACGGTAAAGTGCGCGCTCTGGTTGCCACCGATGTCGCCGCGCGCGGCTTGGACATAGCGCAGCTGCCATGCGTGATCAATTATGAGCTGCCTTACAACGCCGAAGACTATATTCACCGCATCGGCCGAACCGGTCGCGCAGGTCAGGCCGGCCTGGCGGTTTCTCTGGTCTCAAACAAAGAGAAATACCTCCTCAAAGACGTAGAAAAACTCACCGGTGAGCACTTTAACCTGCAATGGATAGAAGGTTTTGAGCCCGACCTGCTGGCCCAAGAAGAAGCAAGTAGCCCCAAAGGTAAAGCCTCCAAGAAAACCCTGCGCGCCAAAGCCCTTGGGCAAAGCAGTAGCAAAGCGAAAGCCGGAAAACCGCGCCGACGTTAGATTTTAGGCGCCTCGGCACTTCTCTGAGGCTACGGTGGGGCATGACTCGCTTTTTGAACACCAGGCTGCGCTGCTAGAGGGCAAATATCCTCTATTCTTCAATGCAGCACTTTGCAGCGGAGCAGTTAAAAGCCCGACTCCGCTGCAAAGTAGCCTCTATTTAGTGCATGAACGAATCCGATTTGGTGAAATCGAATGCTAGGTTTTTCACGCTGCCATCATCATCACGAATGTTTACCGATATTCGCAAACCATCAGCACCATGCTTTTCAAATACAATCCCATCAAACTTGGCAACCTTATCATCCAGCGAGACAAGTGAAAAAACGACGGACTTATCTTTTTCCTCCCAGCCGGTCATATCAGGGTTGAAGTGTTTTATCTTTAGCAACAGACTGCCGTCATGCGGTGATATAGACATAAATTCGTAGAACACAACTTTTCCGTCCTTGACCTCACGGAAGGTGCCAGACATCGCCCCACCTAGTGGAGGAAACCAAGTTTCTTCGGAGATGGCGCCATCTTTCTCGCTCCGCCAATGGCCAGCAAGCCATGCGATATCATTGATGCCAGCCTTAGCTGATGCAGTTGGCCTTTCCTCGGACCGAACGGCCGCCCCTTGGAAGATTGATACAAAAAATAGCGCCCAAAAGAAATGCTTTGTACGCAGCTTTGGCTTCTCGAACATTGACAGACTCATGCGACCTCCATGTTATATATGCAGAAATAAACGACTACACTTTGTGTAGCAAACGAACCAGTCCCTTATACTTATAGTCCGTTTTAATTTCCAAGGTAGTACTTATTTTTCAACACGAAGTCCATGTGTCCGTTAAAGCGAGTGAGGTCCAAGATGAAGTCAATTCCGTACTTTCCTTCACGAAACTCGGCTGCCGGCGAAGCACAATAAATAGGGAATATCCAACACCTCAGCAACTTCCTTGACGCTTCGGTGCTGTTCTTGGCTCCGCAGTACGGATTTTTTCTTGAAATCAGGCCTGCAATGCTGATTTCGCTTCCCGGTCTTTTAAGCAGGCATCGACTTTCTCTCAATAAGTGGTTCGTGTCCGCTATAACGGGTGAGATTCATATCCAAGCACACCTTATATTTTAAATACTTTCTAGTGATTACACTACTGTCTCAAGCACTCCTTCGCTCTTCAATTTATCAATTATTTCTTTGAGATCCCACAAAGGAACATTTATTCTCTCACCGATTTCGAGACTGCTTGATGAACCATCACAATAGGCCAAAAAATTCATCATATCCCTTACCTTCGAGCTACTACTTTTAGTGCTAATCGTCGGGTACAGTCCTCTTTTTCCAAGTTGCGGCTCACAAAGAACAGTAGAAGATAACACTTCATCCGTCTCAAGGCAGTCAATTGCTTTTGCAAGAACCTCGTATCCCCCCAATAAGCCAGTTGGAGTAACGAAACTTAAGTCATCCAAGGATGTATGATACTCAGGATAGCAGCCATACTTAGTTCGCATTATCGAACAAATAGGTAAGTCTATTCCTGGGCTGCAATATTGTCGCTCATCACTCCCTCTATCCAAAAAACTGTAGCTTACAAATTCAGGATGCATGTGCTTCAATACATGTAATGCTACCTTGTCGGATAAGGTATTTTCCTGACGAGATGGCAAATATGAATAAGCTCTATCATCTCCAATACAGGTGACATTAAATCCTGCGACAACATTTTTTTTGAGAGATTGTTGGTTTTTGCTAAGATATGCAATTGAGCCTATTGTCTCTGGAACAATGATGATACGGTAGGTATATTTTCGACTTTCTAGCTCTGCAATTTTTTTCGCAAGAAATGTGCTAACAACTGGGCCAGAAAGCTCATTATTTGCCATCGAAGGATGACAAAGGTAGCTAGAAATAAATATCTCTTCTTCGGAGTCTCCTGAAATAATTAGCTCACCGTAAGTGAGAGCCCCATTTTTTAGCTCACTATCAATAAATACTCGATACTCCCCTGGCGTTAATTCATCTCTTTCCTTTTGGGAAAGGCAGAACCCCCAACGCTCTTTGTAGTACGAAGTTATATAAGGGATTGCATCCGGTTGTTCTGGAAGTGAATATAAATGTTCTTGTAATTCATCAAGCGTAATCACCTTATCTATGGGTGTTGAGTATCCCATTACGTGTAAGTTTGATTTATTGAAGTCGCAAATTTTGACTCCACGCGGAGTAATGATATAGGCATCCTTTATATTCCATTCCTTTGGAATTTCCCAATCAAAGCATTTTGTACCTGTTGGAACTTCAACAGTTCTCATTTCTGGAATATGTTTTTGTAAAATCGTCAATGACTTGCGAAATCCATCACCTGTTATGCTTCGGCAAATAGGGAAAAGCTCCCGACAAAGCTCATACATCGCACTACCTAAGCTAGGCATTCCCTTCTTCCTTAATTCGATAAAGAATATTACTTGCCTTACCTGATGTGATAATTTCTGAAACAAAGTCATACATGCTTTGCGCTGGAACCGTTCTTAAACCAGAACCCTCGTTTGGTCTACAGCCGGAATATAGACCATTTTCCCACATTAACTCTCCTGCTGGATCTACATGTGTTACAACGCCCTTTTCTAAATCACGTACAAACAGTCCGTACGTTTTTAGCTCTGCCTTCCCTGAACCATCGGTATAGTAGGCACTAAACGTTTTGTGATAGCGATATTCTACTTCCAGCATTTCTTCCACATGATGATAGAATGTCATGCTATTCTGGTCTGGTAGATCTAAAACAGCAATTCGCCCATTCATTTTTCTTAGTATCGCGAATGGCGAATCAGCGCCATATCCGCTGAAGTTATCAACATTCTTGAATACATCAGCAGCAAACCCAATTGCTGCAAACGAGTAAATTGGATGACCAGTTCTTACCGCAAGTGGGTGTACTCTTGCAGCCTCTGTAAGAGCTCCCATGTGGGAAGGAGTATTTCTTTTATCAAATGGCACACCTTCAGTGAAATCGAAATTAAATAACGGCAGAAGTAAAGTTCCTGTTGGTCCAATTGCCTCTAGAAATGATTCGAGAACATCATTTGGAGAAACCCTTACACCTGACCTGAGGTAACGTTTAAAAGTTCGCTTGATGCTACTATGTACAAGAAGAACATCGCCCTCATGTACTCCAGCTTCTCTCCATTCATCTGATAGCGTTTGTATCATTTATACCCTCCAATGGTTAAGGTTGTTGATTTTTTCATATTACGCCAAGCTAAAAGCACAAACGCTATGGCACAATCGCGAGCTTCCCTAGAATAATGTTCACCCGATAGAACGGATACGCAGTTGTTATTAAGCAGCTTGCTCGTACTGTATCTGTGATACATAAAATAAAAATAGACACCTACTAATTATAAAAAGTGATAAAAATAAAAAGTAAAAAGTAAAAAGTAAAAAGTAAAAAGTAAAAAAGTAAAAAGGTAAAAAGGACACCCATCCAATCATGGCGAAATTGCCTTTTGAAAACTAGCCTTGATAGACCCTCTCTTGATAAGGGCCTGTGGCCATGACCCGTCCTCGTGCTGAACTGGTGTCGGTGAACGACACGCCCTATTACCACTGCATTGGTCGCTGTGTACGTCGGGCCTTTCTCTGTGGCAAAGACACGCTCACCGGCCAGGATTTTAGTCACCGCAAGGCGTGGGTGATGGAGCGGCTGAAGGTGTTGCAGTCTGTCTTTACCATCGAACTTTGTGCCTACGAAAGTAAAAAGGACACCCATCCAATCATGGCGAAGTTGCCTATCGAAAACTAGCCTTGAAAGACCCTCTCTTGATAAAGGCTTCGGCCATGACCCGTCCTCGTGCTGAACTGGTGTCGGTGAACGACACGCCCTATTACCACTGCATTGGTCGTTGTGTACGCCGTGCCTTTCTCTGTGGCAAAGACACGCTCACCGGCCAGGATTTTAGTCACCGCAAGACCTGGGTGATGGAACGGCTAAAGGTGTTGCAGTCTGTCTTTACCATCGAGCTTTGTGCCTATGCGGTGATGTCCAATCACTACCACTTGGTGGTGCATGTGGATGCTAAAGCCGCAGCGGCGTTAGACGATGACGCGGTGATGGCCCGTTGGGAGGTGCTGTTTGCTTTGCCGCTCCTCATCAGCCGTTATCGGGCGGGTAAGTTAACCTGTGAGGCTGAGCGGACCGTGGCTCGGTCACATATTGATACGTTGCGGCAGCGCTTGTGTGACCTGTCCTGGTTTATGCGTTGCTTGAACGAGCACATTGCCCGCAAGGCCAATGAAGAAGACAAGTGTAAAGGCCGGTTTTGGGAGGCACGCTTTAAGTCCCAAGCCATTTTGGATGAAGCAGGCTTATTGGCCTGTATGGCCTATGTCGACCTCAACCCCCTTCGCGCCAAGATAGTGGATACCCCTGAAGCCTCAGCAGATGTGTCTTTATCGGCAAGACTTGATACTGAAGACGACAGCAAACCTGCACTACTGCCTTTTGTCACCCAGTTTAAAGACAGCCCCAAAGGCATTCCCTTTGCACTGGCCGATTACCTGGCGCTGGTGGATTGGACAGGTCGGGCGCAACGAGAAGACAAGCGCGGCTTCATCACCCCAGGAACCCCTGCCATTCTGGAACGCTTAGGCCTTGATGCCGACAGCTTCCTTATTGCCCTTGGCCAACACCAGCTTTCCCGTGGCTCGGTGATTGGCCACAAACAGGCCCAAAGTGCCTACGCCAAAGCCCACCACCGACGACACGTGGTCGGCCCGCCGATAAAAGCCGCCTAATTCTACCCCGCACCACCACACTCACACGCCCTCAGCACCCGCTGATAGTATCGCTCGCCTTGGATTTGCGTTTTTAACGACAAAACGCGGTATCAGCGCAAAGCAAACACCCTCAAGACTGATTAATACCGCACTGTCGATGCAATATGAAAACTGGACTTTCGTTACTCATAAGATGGATGTCCTTTATTATCCTTTGGTGAAGTCCAGAGCGAATTTGATGGCCTTGTTATGCATTACTTACGAGAAAAATAAAAGGTTACGATCATGGTTGTGAGAGAACCAACTAAAGGAAAAATTTGATCGAACTTTGATTCGTTCCCCGCATTTATAAACGCGTAAATGTAGAACACTAAGAGAACCATCATGACAATCATAAATGGCAGACGACTTATTAACCGAGCGGTCTTTGGTTCTGCTTTACCGAGCCCATTGCAAACCTGGCATTTGACAATTTTTGATTCTTTTTTGGCCTTCGCTTCTTTGAGACAGGAGCCACATGAAGCACCATCATCAACTTGGCACGTTCCTGTTTGTTGGCAATGAGGACAATCTACAAGAGTCACTTCCATGATGCTTCCTTATGCATAACGCCCGGAGTAACGCGCATTTTGGCTAGATTGTAGTTTTGGGTAAAGTGGCGAAGCCACCCAAAACGGAAAGGAAGCCAGAATGTCGCGGTTTACCCGTTTGTTAGATTAATACTCCAGAGATTTTTTGATATACGATTCAATTTTTTCACTTATAACATGTATAACCAACACAAATATTTGATCGTCATCCAAGCTGTTGTAATAATTCTTTGCCACTTGCTGTTCGTATTTTATAAGGTTTGCACTTACTAATGTGTCTAGATCTGCACCTATACGGTTGAATGTTTTCTCTCTAACAGGCGATTCGAAGGTCGTGGTTTGACGTTTAACTAAGTCATTCCAAAAGTACGAAGTGTTCTTTCTAATATTGATAAGAGCACCTAATACTTTGTGATCGATGCGCTCTTCAATCTTCTTACCTACAACGTCGCTACCTTCTTTTTCCAACTCGGATTTTATTTCAATCAGGTCTTGGACGGATTGCCCTCCTTTTGAGAGGATTATTTCGTTGTCTCCTAATTTAAATGACGAAATTCTACTAAAAATCCCCCTTATTTCTTTTCTTAAAAATACTACAGAAAATATAGCAACCAGTTGCCAAAAACTAAATCCAAGTTTATTCAATGCTTCTACTATAACCACCCCTATTCCTCCAAAAAATCTAACGCCTTTGCCACAGGCTGACGCCGCGAAGCAGTGGCAGTCCAGCGCAATTTATTGCGCGATTGTGCGCAAACTTGTTAGAAGCCATTAATATGCCTGAACTTTGAAGTTACATTGTATTAACGGGGAGCCATAACCTGCACCAACAAAATTTAACTCATATTCTAGTGGTGACAGTTGTTTTAGACGAACAACACCACCTTCTCGGGTAGTTACCTCAAAGTAATCAGGAGCTTTTGCAAATTTTAGAATGTATTCAGGGACAGAAGTATTAAGATTGACATGCAAACCATAATCTTTGAAGCCTTTATGGGATAAAACGGTTCCATCACTACTGACCAGCGCATATTCAGTGAAATATTTTTTGCTTTTAAATGCAGTCGCGATAGAAATTATAATGGCTAAAATTGCACAGCTTGCACTTATCCAAGATGGCCAATCTATTCCTGTACTTGGCATATTCTCTGTTCTCCTCTTGCTTCTAACAGTTTTATTAGCGAGCGCGCTCGCTTTCACTCATATGACCAGTTGGTATCACAAGCTTAACCTACTGATCCTTCTTTAGATCCTCTTGTAAAAGCCAAGAATGGCTCCACAAAAGCGAGCGGTCTCGTTTTTATGCGAGACAAGCACTCGTTATCATCACATCGGATGAGTTAAATCATATTATTTTTTAACAACTTATTACTGGTTGTTCCAGTAAAAGCGAGCCTAGCACGTTGTCAAAATAGCCCTGTTTAGATAGGTACAACAGATAAAAGCAAACGTAAGGACACCTTCTAATCGCCCACAACGCCGTTCTCTCAACGAAGCCTCCCGCTCTTTTGCCCGTTAAGTGCAGCGCTTTGCTGGCGGGAGTGAAGGGGCAGCTGAGACAGGGATGTCGAGGCAGGCGAGTACGTGCCGGGAGCGCGTATGAACCGGTGAACCGAGAACGACTAGAAGCAAAGACATCGCGGAACATGGGCGATGGTTTTGCCAACTTTTGCCGAAACAAAAGTTGGGCGCCCGCCGGTGCGTGAACCGGCATATAGAACAACGCTCAAGGAAAGATGAACGCTATAAAACCAGAGGCCTACAGACATTGTTCTAAGAACCAACACCCACGCTACCGCCCTTGGATCGCAGCCTCCAACTTGCTGATGCCTTCCCTGCCATCGGCCTAGGCTGCCCTTTAGCGCGGCCCAGCTTGAACCTAACCTTAACCACCCTGCCCTTAGCAAGTAAAGCTAAGCCCATCAAATATCGACAAAAAAAGGCGCCACAAGGGCGCCTTTTCAATCGCGGGTAACCGTTACTTTTTGGCGTCAGCCGCCGGTTCGGTGTTGCCGGTGTGTTTGTCCATCCAGCCGAGCACTTCTTTGTACCAGACCTTCTGGTTCTCGGGGTGCAGTACCCAGTGGTTTTCGTTGGGGTAGACCACCAGACGAGACTCTACACCGCGGCGCTGCAGCGCGGTAAAGGCGCCCAGGCCCTGGCCCAGAGGCACGCGGAAGTCTTGCTCGCCGTGTACCACCAGCATGGGGGTTTTCCAGTTCTTCACGAAGTTGGCGGGGTTCCAGCGGTCGTACATAGCGGCGTTGTCCCAGGGGGTGCCTTCCATGTCGTGCTCGGGGAACCACAGCTCTTCGGTGGTGTAGTACATGGATTTAAGGTCAAAGAGGCCGTCGTGGTTGACCAGGCACTTGAACTTGTCGCTCCAGTTGCCGGCTATCCAGTTGATCATGTAGCCGCCGTAGCTGCCGCCGAGGGCGCAGGCGTTGTCGGCGTCTATCCACGGCTCTTGCTTGGCGATGAAATCCAGGCCCTTTTGCAGGTCTTCCAGTGGCCGGTCACCGTAGTGGCCGGTGATGGAGTCGGTAAAGGCTTGGCCGTAACCGGTGGAGCCGTGGAAATCGATCATCACCACCGCATAACCGGCCGCGGCCCACAGCTCGGCGTTCCAGCGGCCATGCCAATGGTTGGAGAAGCTGCCTTGGGGGCCACCGTGGATTAGGAAGGCAACGGGGTATTTCTTGCCTTCAACGTAGCCCACCGGTTTCACCCAGTAGCCGTACACGGTTTCGTTGTTCCAGCCGGGGAAGCTGAACTGGGCAAAATCACCCATTTGTAGATCTTTGAGCTTGTCGGCGTTGACGTGGGTGACTTGCTTTAAGCCAAAGCCGTCTTTGTCTTCCACGTACAGGTCGCTGGGCTGGTTGAGGCTGTCTTTGGAGAACAGCACGCGCCCGGCGCCTTCGGAGAAGGAGCCGACGGTGCCGTCACGGCTCAGCACCTTCATGTCGCCAAAGTCGACGTTAAAAGCGTAAAGGCCGTGCTGGCCGGTGTCCTGGGCGGTTACCAGCAGGGTTTTGGCGTCAGAGGCAAAGGCCAGGGAATCGGCGCTGTGGTCCCACTGGGGGGCCAGCTCGCGGGCTTGGCCGGTGCGAAGGTCTTTGAGCATGATGCGGTAGCGGTCAGACTCGTAACCGGGGCGGCTCATGGCCAGCCAAGCCATATATCGGCCGTCGCTGCTAAAGGTGGGCTGGGCGTCCCAAGCCGGGTTGTCGCTGGTGAGGTCGACGGTTTGGCCGGTGGCAAGGTCGACTTCCCAGAGATCAAAGTTGGTGGTCCAGGGGTGGTCTTTGCCAGGGGCTTTGGCCGAGTACACCAGCTTGGAGCCGTCGCTGTTAAAGGACACCTCTTCCATGCCGGAGAACGGCTTGGGCGGGCTGTCGGTATCGAGGCCCTGCATTACGTCTTTAAAGTCGCCTGCCTTGCCGCCATTAACATCGGCCACAAAGAGGTGGTTTACAAAACCGTTGGCCCAGGTGTCCCAGTGGCGCACGAAGAGTTGGTCGTAGGTGCGCTCGGTGGATTTTTTACCGGCCAGTTCTTTTTGCTTGTCGATGCTGCATTCAAGGGTCTTGCAGCTCGGCCATACCGACATCTCCACCACGATCTTTTGGCCATTGGGGGCCAGCTTGTAACCGGCCACATCCAGCGGCAAGTTGGTAACCGGGCGGGCTTCACCGCCGCCAAGGGGCAGCATGTAAACCTGGCTGCCTTGGCCACGGTCAGCCAGGAAGTAAACGGCGCTGCCGTCACTGCTGACGGTCACGTCGCTTTCGGTGCTTGGGTTGCTGGTGAGCTGTTTGCGGCTGCCGGTGTCCAGGTCCTGCCAGTAGAGGTTGGACTGGCCATCCTTTTTGAGGCCGAAAATGGCGGCTTTGCCGTCGGGGGTGATAACGGCGCTGTGTACCTTGTTGAGGCTGATAACGTCGTCAATGGTCAGGGGTTTGGCCAGTGCAGGCAAGGTTGAGGCAGCGGCCAGCGTGGCCAGCGCCAAAGTGGTCATTTTCATTATTGTTGCTCCCTTAAAAAACAAGAGGGCCAGCCAGGCTGACCCTCTTTCCATCATCAGGCTTTGATGGCTTCCTGGATGCGCACTTTCCATTCGGCCGGGCCTTGCTGGTGAGCGTTGTTGCCGAGGCTGTCCACGGCCACCGTCACCGGCATGTCTTCTACTTCAAATTCGTAAATCGCTTCCATACCCAAGTCTGCAAAACCTTTGACTTCGGCTTTCTTGATGGCTTTGGCCACCAGGTAGGCAGCGCCGCCCACGGCCATCAGGTACACGGCCTGGTGGTTGCGGATGGACTCCACGGCAGCCGGGCCGCGCTCGGCTTTACCGATCATGCCGATAAGGCCCGTTTCTTCGAGCATCATATCGGTGAATTTATCCATACGGGTGGAGGTGGTGGGGCCGGCTGGGCCAACCACTTCGTCGCCCACGGCATCAACCGGGCCCACGTAGTAGATAAAGCGGTTTTTGAAGTCTACCGGCAGCGGCTCACCGTTTTTGAGCATTTCCTGGATGCGCTTGTGCGCGGCATCACGGCCGGTGAGCATTTTGCCGGACAGCAAAATGGTCTCGCCCATTTTCCAGTTGGCTACGTCTTCTTTGGTGACGGTGTCGAGGTTGACGCGGCGCACGTCGCTACCCACTTCCCAAGTCACTTCAGGCCAGTCGGAGAGTTTGGGCGGGGTGAGCTCGGCCGGGCCGGTGCCGTCCAGGTGGAAGTGCACGTGGCGGGTAGCGGCGCAGTTGGGGATCATCACCACCGGCTTGGAGGCGGCGTGAGTGGGGGCGGATTTGATTTTGATATCCAGCACCGTGGTCAGGCCGCCAAGGCCCTGGGCGCCGATGCCCAGTTGGTTGGCTTTTTCGAAGATTTCCAGACGCAGTTTTTCTTCGGTGGTCTGGGCGCCACGCTCTTTAAGCTGGTGAATGTCCACCGACTCCATCAGGGATTCTTTGGCCAACACCGCAGCTTTTTCGGCGGTGCCGCCAATGCCAATACCCAGCATGCCCGGCGGGCACCAGCCAGCGCCCATGGTGGGCAGGGTTTTGAGTACCCACTCGACGATGTCGTCAGAGGGGTTGAGCATGGCCATCTTGGATTTGTTCTCAGAGCCGCCGCCCTTGGCAGCGATTTGCACTTCTACGTGGTGGCCCGGCACCATGTCGATATGCACCACGGCCGGGGCATTGTCTTTGGTGTTTTTACGGGCGCCGGCCGGGTCGGCCACAATGGAGGCGCGCAGCGGGTTGTCGGGGTTCAGGTAAGCACGGCGCACACCTTCATCCACCATCTCTTGCACGGTGAGGTCGGAATCCCACTGCACCTTCATGCCGATTTTCACAAAGCAGGTGACGATACCGGTATCCTGGCACAGCGGGCGGTGGCCTTCGGCGGCCATGCGCGAGTTGATGAGGATCTGGGCGATGGCATCTTTGGCCGCTTTGGATTCTTCCTTGTCGTAGGCTTCTTTCATGGCCTGGACAAAGTCGAGAGGATGGTAGTAGGAAATGTACTGAAGGGCGCTTTCGACGCTCTCGATAAAGTCTTCTTTACGGATTACGGTCATTTGCTCACCTGGACTCGCGTCCGAGTCGTTATAATGTGCCGCTAATCATACATAGCCACGGCCATGGAAACCAAGCCTGATGGAACTCAATTGCCTTGCGTTGCCCTATCTTGACCGTAATAGTCTGTTGCAGCGGTTTGCCCCGCTGAGCGCCCTACCCTGGGCGGTTTTACTGGACTCTGCAGCCAATACCCACCCCGACAGCCAATACAGCATTTTCAGCGCCGATCCCTTGGTGCGCCTGGAAAGCCGCGCCGGCAAGGTGGTCAGAAACGACAAGATGCAAGACAGCCTCTCGCCCTTTGCCGCCATTGCCGCTGAAATGGCCGCCTGGCCCGAGGTAGAGAGTGATTTGCCCTTTGCCACCGGCGCCCTTGGCGCCTTTGCCTACGACCTTGGCCGCAGTCTTGAAGCCTTGCCGAGCTTGAGCGATGCCGACATCGCCTTGCCAGAGCTGGCCTTAGGCTTTTACGACTGGGCCGTTATCTCCAACCACGACACTCAAGAGACGGTGCTGATAAGCCTTGACGACCCGGCCCTTCGCCTGGCCTGGCTTGAGCGCCAGCTTGAGGCAGAGGCGGCGCCTTTTAAGCGCACCGGCGAGTGGCAGGCCAATATGAGCCGCGCCCAATACGGCGAGAAATTTCAAACGGTGCAGCACTACCTTGGCAGCGGCGATTGCTACCAAATCAACCTGGCCCAGCGCTTTAGCGCCCCTTATGAGGGGAACGAGTGGCAGGCGTATCTCACCCTTCGCGAGCAAAACGCCGCGCCGTTTTCGGCCTTTATGCGCCTGGATGAAGGCGCGCTGCTGTCTATCTCCCCGGAGCGGTTTTTAAAGGTGCAGGGCCGCCAGGTGCAAACCAAGCCCATCAAGGGCACCCGGCCGCGCCACAGCGACCCGGTTAAAGACGCCGCCGAGGCCGCCGCCCTCAAGGCAAGCCCCAAAGACCGGGCCGAGAACGTGATGATCGTCGATTTACTGCGTAACGACCTTGGCCGGGTAGCCGCTCCCGGCACCGTTGCGGTACCGGCGCTTTTTGAGATTGAATCTTTCCCGGCGGTGCATCATCTTGTCTCCACCGTGACCTGCGAGCTGGCCGAAGGCAACAGCGCCGTCGATCTGCTGGCTGCCGCCTTCCCCGGCGGCTCCATCACCGGCGCCCCTAAAGTCAGGGCCATGGCAATCATCGAAGAGCTAGAGCCCCAGCGGCGCAGCTTTTATTGCGGGTCAATGGGGTATTTGTCGGCCAATGGCAACATGGACACCTCCATCACCATTCGCACCCTGGTGGCCTGGCGCCAGCAGCTTTATTGCTGGGCCGGTGGCGGCCTGGTGGCCGACTCCAATGAACAGGACGAATACCAGGAGACCTTAGACAAGGTGTCGCGCATCTTGCCGTTGTTATGAATCCCTTCGCGCCCGAATTTCTGCTGCGCCCCCTGGCCCCGGCAAGCCGGGGCATCAGGCTCAGTAACCCTCGAGAGGCCGCCGTGCTGGTGGCCATACTCGACAAACCCGAGCCCACGGTGCTACTCACCCGCCGTACCCAAACCCTTCGCAGCCACAGCGGGCAAATTGCCCTGCCCGGCGGCCGGGTAGACGACACCGACCCAAGCCACACCCATGCCGCTCTTCGCGAAGCCTGGGAAGAAGTGGGCCTGCCGCCGGCCGATGTCATGCCCCTGGGCCAGCTCAACCCCTTTTTTACGGTGTCGCGCTATCGCATCACCCCCATCGTAGGGCTGGCGCCGGCGGATTTTCCCTGGCAGCTCAGCATTGACGAAGTAGACGCGGTATTCGAGGTGCCACTGTCGGTGGTGCTGAACCTTAACAACTACCACCAGATGCAGGTAAACCGCCTGGGCCAGCCCCACAGCGTTTACTTCCTGCCTTGGCAGGACTGGTTTATCTGGGGCGCCACCGCCGGTATCTTCCACGACCTGGCGCTGCACATGGTCTGAGCTGGCCCCGGTCTTTTCGCATAAGAAAATTTAGGGGTAATAAGCTGGGCTGGCACCCTTGCCAATGTTAACGTTGACGTTCACACTCTGCGCCGTTTAAGCACTACTGGATTTAACGTCATGATTTCGGTTTTTGACATGTTCAAGGTGGGCATTGGCCCGTCCTCTTCCCACACCGTTGGCCCCATGAAGGCGGCCAAGAAATTTACCGAGATCCTTGACGAGCAAGGCCTGCTGGCCAATACCACCGAGGTGCTGGTGGAGCTGTACGGCTCCCTTGGCCAAACCGGTATTGGCCACGGCACCGGCAAAGCGGTGATTTTGGGCCTGGCCGGGGAAGATCCCGACACCGTCAATGTCGATGAAATCCCCGCCATCCTCGCCGCCACCGAAAAAGACGAAACCATCAGCCTGCTGGGTAAGCACAGTGTTGCCTTTCCCAAAAAAGGCGCCATTGTCTTTCACCACCGCAAAACCCTGAAGAAACACTCCAACGCCATGAAACTGGTGGCCTACCAGGGCGAGCAGGAGCTGCTGAGCAAGATTTATTACTCCATCGGCGGCGGTTTTATCGTGGCCGATGAAGACTTCGACGCCGAGAAAGAAGCGGCCATCGTGGTGGCCGACGCCACCCGCGAGCCCTATCCCTTCGATTCGTGCGATCAGCTCATCACCTTGTGTGAAGAAAACGGCCTGTCTATCTCCAGCCTGGTGATGCAAAACGAGCTGGCGCTGCGCTCCCGCGACGAAGTGGAAGAGAATATTTGGCAGATTTGGCTGGTGATGAAAGCCTGTATCGACCGGGGCTGCAAAACCGAAGGCATCCTCCCCGGCGGCCTTAAGGTTAAGCGCCGGGCGCCGGGTCTTTATCGCAAATTGCTGGCCGAAGGGGACCGCAACGTTGACCCCTTAAACACCGTGGACTGGGTTAACCTCTTTGCCCTGGCGGTCAACGAAGAAAACGCCGCCGGCGGCCGGGTAGTGACTGCCCCCACCAACGGCGCGGCCGGTATTATTCCGGCGGTGCTGGCCTACTACGACAAGTTCGTGCAGAAGGTGGATAAAGAACTGGCGGTGCGTTACCTGCTCACCGCCGCCGCCATCGGCAGCCTTTACAAGAAAAACGCCTCCATCAGCGGCGCCGAGGTTGGCTGCCAGGGCGAAGTGGGCGTGGCCTGCTCCATGGCCGCCGGGGCCTTGGCCGAGATCCTCGGTGCCAGCAGCTACCTGGTGGAAAACGCCGCCGAAATCGGTATGGAGCACAACCTGGGGCTGACCTGCGATCCGGTAGGCGGCCTGGTGCAGGTGCCCTGCATTGAGCGCAACGCCATGGGCGCGGTCAAGGCCATCAACGCCGCTCGCCTCGCCCTTCGCGGCAGTGGCGACCACAAGGTGAGCCTGGATAAGGTCATCAAAACCATGTTCGATACCGGCAAGGACATGAAGGCCAAATACAAAGAAACCGCCCGCGGTGGCTTGGCCGTGAACATTATTGAGTGCTGATCAAGCCTGCCTAGCTCGTTGATACGGCGTTAAAAGCCGGCTCGAAATGCTCATTTACGCCCTTGTAAACTGCGCTTTCGTGTCGGCTTTTGCCTTGTCTCCACTTCGCTCGCGACGGCTTGATAACTTGGGCGGTCAGACAATCAGAAATAAAAAAGGCGCCCCAGGCGCCTTTTTTATTTGAAGGTACGGATAAAGAGGTTTTCTACCTCGGTCCGGGCCCAGGGGGTTTTACGCAAGAATTTAAGGGAGGATTTCACCGACGGGTCGCTTTTAAAACAGTTGATATTAACGTGCAGCGCCAGCTGGTCCCAACCGTAGTAGTCCTCCAGGCGGGTGACGATTTGCTCAAGAGTAATGCCGTGCAGAGGGTTGTTGGGTTGTTGATTGCTCATGAAATGCCTGCCTTGGGGTAAGGCGGGCAGTATACCCGAGCAGCGCCTTGGCTGCCCGGGCAACACACGGGCAGCTATGAGGCGCGCTTGGCAACCGGCGCCGGTTTACGCCGCTTAGAGAGCCACCAGTTCTTCAGCTTCTGGCGGCGGGTGTAGAGCACCAACAAGGTTGCCGCCCAGTAAATAAGCGGGTCGCCCCACACCGTTTTCAGTGACCACGAATAATGCAGCAGCGCCAAAAACAGGCACAGATACACCATATTGTGCAGCTGCTGCCAGCGTTTACCCATCTTGCGGCGTATGGCCATAAAAGAGGTGATGCTCAGGGCCAGCAGCAGCATCAGCGCGTTAAAACCCACCAGAATGTAAGGCCGCTTGGCTATCTCGCTGGAAAGCAGGGCGAAGTTGAGCTGCAGCTCAAACACCAAGTAGGTGGAAAAGTGGCAAACGGCGTAGGCAAAGGCATAGAGCCCTACCATGCGCCGAAAGCGCATCAGATCGCCACAGGGCAGCCAACGGGCCATGGGGGAGATGGTTAGGGTGGCAAACAGCAGGTTGACGGTGCCAATGCCGGTGAAATTGAGCAGCCCTTGCACCGGGTCGGCCCCCAGCTGATCGGTCACCGCCTGGTAGAAGGTGAGCGCCAAATAGCCCAGCAGGTACAGGTGAACCAGAGTCTTTAACCCCAGCAGCCAGGGCCGTGACAGGCGCAGCGGTTTTTTCAGCAGCATCGTTTAGAAGAACCTCTTCAGATCCATGCCCTGATAAAGCGGCGCCACTTCTTGATAGCCATTGAACATCTCGGTGGGGATCACCTTGGTGGAGAACAGGCCACCGGTGGTGATGCGCCGCTCGGTTTTCTGGCTCCAGCGAGGGTGGTCTACATGGGGGTTCACGTTGGCATAAAAGCCGTATTCATCGGGCGCCAAAATGTTCCAGGTGGACCCGGGCTGCTGATCGGTGAGGGTGACCCGGACTATGGACTTGATGCCCTTAAAACCGTACTTCCAGGGCACCACCAGGCGGATGGGAGCGCCGTTTTGTGGCGGCAGGGTTTTACCGTACAGGCCGACGCTCAGCAACGTTAGCGGGTGCATGGCTTCGTCAAGGCGCAGCCCTTCCACATAGGGGTAGTTGATGCCGCCGCCCACAAAACGGCTCTTTTGCCCGGGCATCTGCGCCGGATCGTAAAGGGTGGTAAAGGCCACGTACTTGGCGCTACTCAAAGGTTTGGCGGCCTTGATAAGGGTACCAAGCTCAAAACCAATCCAGGGAATGACCATGGACCACGCCTCAACGCAGCGCATACGGTAAATGCGCTCTTCCAGTGCAAAGCGTTTGGTGAGGGCGCCGTGGTCGAGGGTCAGGGGGTTTTCCACCATGCCGTCGATGGTCAAGGTCCAGGGGTCGGTTTTAAAGCCCTGGGCATTTTCGGCCGGGTCGCTTTTGTCAGTCCCAAACTCGTAGAAGTTGTTGTAGGTGGTGACCTTGTCATAGGGCGTTTGGGTCTCGCTGGTCTGGTATTTGGCCGATTTGGTAAAGACCAGCGGCTGGGTACTGGCCACCGGGGTTTTATCGTCGGAGCCAAACAAGCCAAAAGCCTGGGCCGGGCCGCTAAGGGCCGCCGAAGCACCGACAAAACCCAGGGTTTTCAAGAACTGCCTGCGCTGGCGATACACAGACTCGTCGGTAACGTCGTTGTCGGTGAGCTTGACTGAAGGGGTAAATTTTCGCGCCATCACATCGGCCTCATGGGCAAGGAGAGTTACCTACCAGACCTTTGCCCGAGCCGTTGTCTTTCAGGCCAGAGCAAAAAAATCCGATCGTTATCAAAACCTTGAGCCCTTACTGGCGCGCCGTAAAGCCCTTGGCCGTGAAAAGACTATCGCCCCAAAAGCCGCCGCCCGCTTTACACGGCTTGCCAGCTGTCGCTGCCTTTGAGCTTGCAGTGGCTGATGTTGGCCACCGGGATGGGGGTAAGAAAGTACACCTCGTTGCCTTTGCTGGTGATGGCGATCAGCCGGGCGGTGGCCAGATCGCCGGTGTCGGTGATGACCTTGGCGCCAAAGTGGCTGGTCACTTCCAAAGAATCGGGGTTGTGGATGACAAGGCCGGTTTGGCTGTCATGGCTGTAGAGGGTGTCAAAGCGCATCTTGAAGATGTTGCCACTGGCATAACCGCCGCATTCGGGGGTGAGGTCGGTCGAGACCTGCACGCTGGTGCGGTCGCGGATGACCTTCACATAGCGGGTCAAATCAAGCAGTTTGGCCTTCTTGCCGGTATTCACCTGGGCTATCAGCCGGTGCGCCTGGCGCGGCAGGTCTACGTCATCGGTGCTGGCATTGTTAAAGCGCCCCACCAGGGCTCTTGCCTGAGTAAGGGTAAGGGACACCCAGGCACCAAAGCCGCCAGCATCTCGAATAGCCTCGGGGCTGCGCTCATCGCCGCGATAAAGGGTATAGGGCATGGTTCACCTCGTCCTTGAATGTGATGGTCCGGTTTAAGCCTTTGAAGGATAGCGGCAGGGGGCAAACTTACCCCCTGCCTAGCAATACAGGTTAACCGGCCAATTTTTGCATTTGGGCAAAGAGGTCGCTCTTGCCTTCAAAACCGATACCGGGCAGTTCGGGCAAGGTGATAAAGCCGTTGTCTACCTTCACCCCGTCTGGGAAACCGCCAAAGGGCTGGAACAAGTCTGGGTACGACTCGTTCCCCCCCAGTCCAAGACCGGCAGCGATGTTAAGGGACATCTGGTGGCCACCGTGGGGAATGCAGCGCCTGGCACTCCAGCCGTGCTCTTTGAGCATGTCCAGGGTGCGCAGATACTCAACCAGGCCATAGCTCAGGGCGCAGTCAAATTGCAGCCAGTCGCGGTCGGGGCGCAGGCCGCCGTAGCGAATGAGGTTGCGAGCATCTTGCATGGAAAAAAGGTCTTCGCCTGTAGCCATGGGCTTGCTGTAGTAGCCGCGCAAGGTGGCTTGCAGCTCGAAATCCAGCGGGTCGCCCGGCTCTTCAAACCAGAACAAATCGTATTGCGACAAGGCTTTGGCGTATTGGATGGCGGTGTCGAGATCAAAGCGGCCATTGGCGTCTACCGCCAGCTTCTGGCCGTCTTGCAGCACGCTTAAAATCGAGTCGATGCGGCGTAAATCTTCATCCAGGCTGGCGCCGCCGATCTTCTTTTTGACCACGGTGTAACCCCGGTCGATGTAGCTGCGCATCTCGTCTTTGAGCTGATTGTGGTTTTGGCCCGGGTAGTAATAACCGCCGGCGGCGTAGACAAAGATTTTGGGGTCGGGCTTGCCATTGCCGTAGCGGTCGGCCAGCAGCTGAAACAGCGGTACACCTTCGATTTTGGCCACCAGATCCCAAATCGCCATGTCCAGGGTGCCAATGGCTACCGAGCGCTCGCCATGGCCGCCGGGTTTTTCGTTGCTGAACATGGTCGCCCAGCATTTGTGGGGGCAAAGATTGTTGCCGGTGCTGTCTTGCAGGCTTTCAGGGCTGGCGTCTAAAAGCCTTGGGATAAAGCGCTCACGCATCAGGCTGCCCTGGCCGTAGCGGCCATTGGAGTTAAAGCCGTAACCCACTACCGGTTTGCCGTCGCGTATCACATCGCTAACGATGGCCACCAGGCTCAGGGTCATCTTGCTGAAATCGATGTACGCGTTACGGATGGGCGAGCTGATGGGCAGGGTGACTTCACGAATATCGACGATTCTCATAGGGCCTCAAGGCAGGTTGCACAAAGCCCTAGCTTAAAAAAGAAAACCGCGCCTAAAATTCACTAAAAGTCACTTCATTATTTACTCAAAGTGAAAAGCGACAATAGCACCGAGATGCAGTTTTTTGTGCTGCTGGCCCAAACCGGCAGTTTGTCCGGCGCCGCCAGGGCCCTGGATATCACCCCACCGGCCGCCACCAAACGCCTAGCGCAGCTGGAAAACCGCCTTGGGGTGCGGCTGGTTAACCGCACCACCCGGCGCATCAGCCTCACCCAGGAAGGCAGTACCTACCTGCACCATGCCCGCCACATTCTTGCCAGCATTGCCGAGATGGAAGATGCGGTCACTACCGCCGGGCAGACTCTGCAGGGGCTTATTCGGGTCAACAGCACCTTGGGGTTTGGCCGCACCACCATCGCGCCGCTGGTCTCGCGCTTTTCCAAACGCCACCCCGGCCTGGAGGTGCAGCTTGACCTTACCGACAAGCCGGTTGATTTGGTGGCCCAGGGCATTGATTTGGCGGTGCGCTTTGGCGCCCTGCCCGACCAGCGGCTAAACGCTCGCAAGTTGCTGTCCAACCGGCGCTTTTTATGTGCCTCCCCCCGCTATCTCGCCGAGCATGGCACCCCGGCGCAATTGGCAGACCTGGCCAGCCACCAGTGCATTATCCACCGCCAAAACGAAGACGCCTTTGGGCTGTGGCGCTTTATCGACGCCCAGCACAGCGAGGTGGTAAAAGTACAAGGTGCCCTTTCCAGCAATGACGGAGACGTGGTGCTGGGCTGGGCGCTGGACGGCCACGGCATTCTTATCCGCTCCCAGTGGGACCTGGATAAATACCTAAAAAGCGGCCGCTTGCAGCAGGTATTGCCCCACTGCCGCCTGCCGGACGCCGACCTTTACCTCTACTACCCCAGCAAAAGCCACCAAAGCGCCAGGGTGCGGGCCTTTATCGACTTTCTGGCCGAGCAGTTCGCGCCATGAAAAAGGCGCCCGAAGGCGCCTTATTTAGTCTTTGGGATTGGCCGTTTCCCCAGGCTGCGCGGTGGTGGCGATATCGCTCCACACCTTTTTGTGCCAAAAGCCGCCTACATTAAGGCCCTGCCAGGCCAGACGCACCCAACGGATCACGGCAAAGCTCAGCCAAATTGCCCACAGCAACATCGCCCCTTTGTACACCCACAGCGGCAGGTTAAAGGCCCAAAGCGTTGGCAGGGCGCCGTCGCTTAAATCCTGGTACCAATGCAGGTGGTTGCTGCTGGCGTCGCTGACCATCATGTCAGGCCTTGAGAGCAGCCCGGCCGGCACCGAGAACACCAACAACAGCAAGGCCAAGGCACTTAAGATAAGTAGCGCCACCTGCAGCGGGTTGAACCAGCTTTTCGCCAGCAAATCGGCCTTACCGGCCCGCCATTTCACCGCCATCAGCCAGGCCAGCACCAACACCAGCACGCTCCAGGCCTGGGTAGAGAGCCCCAGCCCCAACAGCAGCAGATCGCCAAAGCCGATGGGTAGCAGCGCCGTGCGGCTAAGGCCCCAGGCCAGCAGTAAAAACACCACCAGTGCGCTCCAATAAAGCACCACCGGCCCCATCACCGGGCCCTGGGTAAAGAGCAGCCAGCGGTCGGCGCCAAGGCTGAGGTTAATGTCGATATTGGCAGCGCCAAGGCCGAGGTTAATGTCAGGCAGCCCCTGCACCAGGCTCACGCCCTGGGCGCTGCGAAGCCTGATGCCAAGGGTGTGCTCGCCGGGCAAGATGGGCAGGGTCAACGCATCGGCGTCTTTGGCAAGCACCAGCGGCGCGCCGTCCTGGCGAGCGTCCACCAGCTCCCAGCCCGCCGGCAAGGTGAGCTTGTGCTTGCCGCCCAAGGTGGCGCGATAAGCAATGGCCAGTTGGCCACTGCTGCCGTGACCGGCTACATCCAGCGCCAAGGTCACCCCGTCAAAGGCCAGGGTATCGCCCCCCAATTGGCGGGGCCTGCTTAAGGTGACCGCCAGGGTCTCGCCGCCCCTTGGCTGGTAGAGCTGTTGCCAGTCTTCGCCGTTAAGGCTTTGTATCTGCGGTGTGCCGGTGGCTTCAAGGCGCCAAAGATTGGTGGGCTCAAGGCGCCACTGCTCCACCCGCTGACTGAGCGGCGGCGCGGTAAGGGTAAGATGCTCGCGCCGCTCCAAGATGCCGGCAAAGCTCAGCTGCGACTGACCAGCCGCAAAGTTAAGTTGCACCCCATCAGGCCCTTGCGGCAGCTCGCTTTGCAGCCGCTCACCGCTAAGCAAGGGGATAAAGACCGAGAACGGCTGGTTCTTCGGCGCCATACGGATAACCTGGGTGTCCACCGACCAACGCTCGCCAAAATGCAGGGTGCGAATCACCTTCACATAGGGTTTGACACTGAGCTTGCCGGTTTTGAAATCCGCCGCGTCTTTTATCTCCCGCTCCAGCACCAGGCTATTGCCGCTTAGATGGCCACTGGCCAGCCCCTGAGCCTGCCAGCCGCTTAAGGTGACCAAAACGCGGTTTGGCACCAGCCGAAAGCCGAGGTTAACCCTGTCAGCATCGGCCGCCGGGCCAGAGAGGGTTAACTGGTGGCGGCCTTTAGCCAGTGCCACCCACAGCGCGCCATCGTGCCAACTGGTGGCGCTAGGCGCGCCGTCAACCCACACCGTATCGGGCAGCCAGCTGCCGGGGGCGCCGGGAATGGGCAAGGCACTGCTCGCCAGCGCCTCGGCGCTCAGCTCAAGCTGCCAGCGGCCATCTTTGGCGCTTAAGGTGGCCTCATCTAAAGCGCCACAATAAGGGGCACATTCTGGCGGCGCCGTGAGACGCGCCTTTAAGGCATCAAGCATCTGGCCATCCGGCAGGGCCGCTTCGGCTGGCTTTGGCAGGGGCGAGAGCATTATCACCAGCACCAGCGCCGCCCCTTTTGCCGGCCAGCGGCCTCTAAGCTCCCTGGCCAGCCAGGCAAAGAGCCCAAGCATGGCAAGGGCAATGAGCGGCGCCCTTAGCCAATAGGGAAGCACCCAAAGGCGCAGGCTTTCATTGGCCGCCACCGGCCCGTTCCAGCGCAACTGATAGCGGTGCCAGGACCAGTCAGGCAAGCCGCTGCCGGCGCTGGCCACTTGGTTGTCGGTGTAGCGCTCCACGGGCGGCGCTTGATAGGCGGCATCGGCCAGGGCTTTGGCCGGTGCATTGGGGCTCCTTAGCCGCGAACTGGTCACGTCGATACGCTCCAGCTCCTGGGGGGCGCTGGCCGTACCGGGAAGCGGCATTTCGTACAGCGAACGGTCTTGGCCCTGGATGGGCCACTCCAGTTGCGGGTGCAGCAAGGCGCGCACCAGGTGACTGGCAAAGGGCAGCAACGCCAGCACCAGCAGCGCGAGACTCGCCCACTGATAGGCCGCGGTGGCCTTGGCAAACTTGCCGCCAAGCTCCCGTGCCAGCAGCAGGGCGATGGCGGCGTTCAGTACCAGCCACACCGGCATGCCGGGCTCGTGAAAGAGCGCGGCCAGCGCCACGCCTGCCACCAGGGCCCAGCGCCAACCGCTGAGCTTAAAAACCAGCACCGCACTTAACACCAGCACAAACATGTCCAGCAGGTTCCAGGCCCCCAGCCAGCTGTAACTGACCTGCTGCGGGCCGCTGGCACCCAAAAGCCGATAACCGGGCGGCAGATTTACGGTCATATCCACCCCGTCAAAGCCGCTTTGCCAGCCGGCAACGGGCCAATGGTTGCTGTTATCGAGGGTGCCGCTGGCATCAAGCTCGAGATTTTGGGCGCGAAGCTCAATACCCCGCTGGCCATTTGGCCCTTCGGTCAGGGGAAGCGCCCGCTCGGCTTGCTGGGCTTGTTGCAACTGATAAGGCGCGGCCATATCCAGCCGCCAATCGCTGCGCATGGTGCCGCTGATAGCGTCGCTGAAGTGATACCCCTTGCCGCTAAAATCGAGCCACAGGTCGCGGCTCAAATGCAGGCTGTTTTGGCTTTGCTGGCGGCCACGGCTTTGCTCTACCAGCGCCAACCCCAGGGAGGGGCTCAGCACAAAGGCCGGCAGCTGGCGCCACCCGGCTGGCATGCGGGTCTGGTTTGGGTCTATGGGGCTTGCCCCTTCAAAACGCAGGCTGCGAAGGCGGCTGTCCGTTGCCACCGACCATACCTCTTGCCCTGGCATCAAGCCGTTTTGCACAAAGCCAAGCTGGCTTACCGCCGCCAGGCTTCGCGCCCTGATGGTAAGGCTCTTGTTGCCAGCCAGGGCCTGGATGCGCAAGGTGCCATCAGCGTCAAACCGGGCTGGCAGCTCGCTTTGCAGCGTCAGCACGCTGTAGCCATCGGGCAAGACCTTACCCAGGTTCAGCTCGCGCGCCGGGCCGGCGATATCAAGGCGCAGCACTGTGGTTAGCGTCGCCGGCAGGCCGTCTTCAAAGCGGCGAAATACCGAGACGTCAAGGCTCGCCTGGTGGCTGTCACTGCCCTGGGCTTGGCTGGTCAGCAGCAGGTAGCCGCCTTCGCGTTGGGGCTGGCCGACACCCTTGCCACCAAGGCTGAGCTGAACCAGGGCCGCACCCTCTGGCAAACGCAGCTTGGCAGGCAGCTGGCTCCAGCCAAAGTGGCCGTCAATGCGGTGCTCGCCTTTTGGCACCCAAAGAGCGGGGCGGCCGCCAACGTTCACCAGCGCTAGCGCTTTGCCATCAAGCTGCATCTGCCTTGGCCAGCTTTGGCCGGGTTCGCCCGGCAGCCACACCCAGCCGTCGTTGTAGCGCGATACCGCCATGCTGAACTGCCCTGCCCCATCGTCCAATTTCAGCACCAAGGGCCGGTACCACAGGCAAGAGAAATCCCCGGCCCCTTGGGCTTCGGTGCCAAGGTTTAACGGGCAGTGGCGAAAGGGTTGGTCGGCAAGCACCCAGTCTTGCCAGGGCTGAAGGGGTTTGGGGATGGCGGCCAGGGCCTGGCCACAACAGAGCAGCAGTAACAGCAACACACGCATGGCAATGTCCTTATCTTCGTGCAGGCCACCAGTGTAGCGCGCCCTAACGATAAAGACAGGCCTTTCAAAAAGTTAAGGCGCCCGAAGGCGCCTTAAACTCAGAGGCTTTTCAAAATGGCCTCGACGCTTTGTTTGGCATCGCCAAACAGCATCACGGTGTTATCGCGGAAGAACAGCGGGTTTTGCACCCCGGCATAGCCGGTATTCATGGAGCGCTTGAACACCACCACTTGTTTGGCATTCCACACCTCCAGCACCGGCATGCCGGCAATGGGGCTGGAAGGATCTTCGGCGGCGGCTGGGTTGACGGTGTCGTTGGCGCCAATGACCAGCACCACGTCGGTGTCGGCAAAGTCGTCGTTGATTTCGTCCATCTCCAGCACGATGTCGTAAGGCACCTTGGCTTCAGCCAACAGCACGTTCATGTGCCCCGGCAGGCGCCCGGCCACGGGGTGGATGCCAAAGCGCACCTTGACCCCTTTGGCGCGCAGCTTAGCGGTGATGTCTGCCACCGGGTATTGGGCCTGGGCCACCGCCATGCCATAGCCGGGAGTGATCACCACCGACTCGGCGTTTTTGAGGGCTTCTGCCACGTCTTCGGCGCTCACTTCGGTGTGCTCGCCGACGATCTCTTCGCTGGCGGCGCTGCTGTCGTTGCCAAAGCCACCGGCAATCACCGAGATAAAGGAGCGGTTCATGGCCTTACACATGATGTAGGACAGAATGGCGCCGCTTGAGCCCACCAGGGCGCCGGTAACAATCAGTAAATCGTTGCCCAGCATGAAACCGGCCGCCGCCGCCGCCCAGCCCGAGTAGGAGTTGAGCATGGAGATCACCACCGGCATGTCGGCGCCGCCGATACTGGCCACCAAATGCCAGCCAAAGGCCAAGGCGATAAGGGTCATCAGCACCAGGGCAAAACCGCTGGTACCGCCACCGCTGACAAAGTAAATCAGCAGCAGCACCGAGACCACCACCGCCGCCAGGTTGAGCTTGTGGCGATGAGGCAGCATCAGCGCCTTAGAGGCAATGGTGCCGCGCAATTTGCCAAAGGCCACCACCGAGCCGGTCAAGGTAACGGCGCCGATAAAGACCCCGAGGAAAATCTCGGTAAGGTGAATGCTGAGCAGGCTGCCACTTAAGGGGCCGTGATCGAGCCAGGAGTTATAACCCACCAGCACCGCTGCCAAGCCCACAAAGCTGTGCAGTATGGCCACCAGCTCCGGCATCTGGGTCATTTCCACTTTAAGTGCCAGCCGCGCGCCGATAGCGCCGCCGATCACCATGGCCAGGAGGATCCAGCCAAGGCCAGACACACCAGGGCTAAGGATGGTGGCCACCAACGCCAACCCCATGCCGATAATGCCAAAAAGGTTACCCCGCTTGGCGCTTTCCTGTTTGGAAAGCCCGGCCAGGGCGCCGATAAAACAAAGTGCCGCGATGATGTAAGCCGCACTGACTAATCCATGAGACATCGACTTACCCCTTTTGGAACATTTTCAGCATGCGGCGGGTTACGGTAAAACCCCCGAAGATATTGATGCTGGCCACCAGCACCGCCACAAAGGCCAAAAAGCCGGTCAAGCCGCCAGAGCCCGCTTGCAACAATGCCCCCACCACAATGATGCCGCTGATGGCGTTGGTCACCGACATCAGGGGCGTGTGCAGGGCGTGGGTAACATTCCACACCACGTAATAGCCCACCACGCAGGCCAGCACGAATACCGTGAAGTGCGAGAGAAAAGCTGGCGGCGCGGCATTGGCCACCCAGGCGAAGGCCAAGAGGCCAATGCCCCCCAGCACATATTTCTTGCGGCTGGGCTGGGCCGGTTCTGTTGGCGCCTCAGGGGCCGCTTTTTCTGGCGCCTTGGGCTTAGGCGCGGCAGAAACCGCAATGGGCGGCGGCGGGAAGGTCAGTTCACCCTCTTTAACCACCGTCATGTTGCGAAGCACCACATCGTCAAAATCGATGTTGATGTTGCCGTCTTTTTCCTTGCAAAGGAGCTTGGCAAGGTTCACCAGGTTGGTGGCGTAAAGGGTAGAGCTTTGCCCGGCCAGGCGGCTTGCCAGATCGGTATAGCCAAGGATGATAACGCCGTTGTCTGACTTGAACCTTTTGCCCGGTTTGGTGAGCTCGCAGTTGCCGCCGTTAGGGGCGGCCAAGTCTACAATCACCGAGCCTGGCTTCATGGCTTTGACCATCTCACGGGTAATGAGCTTGGGCGCAGGCTTGCCGGGGATAAGGGCGGTGGTGATGATAATGTCCACCTCCTTGGCCTGCTCCAAAAAGAGCGCCATCTCGGCATCGATAAAGGCCTGGCTCATCTCTTTGGCATAACCGTCGGAGCTGCCGCCCTCTTCTTCGAGGTGCACTTCCAAAAACTCGGCGCCCATGGACTGAATTTGTTCCTTGACCTCGGGGCGGGTATCAAAAGCGCGTACCACCGCCCCCAGGCTACCGGCAGCGCCAATGGCGGCAAGGCCGGCCACACCGGCGCCAATCACCATTACCTTGGCAGGAGGCACCTTGCCAGCGGCGGTGATTTGCCCGGTAAAGAAACGGCCAAAGGCGTTGGCCGCTTCCACCACCGCCCGGTAACCGGCGATATTGGCCATGGATGACAGCGCATCAAGAGATTGTGCCCTGGAGATGCGAGGCACCATGTCCATGGCCAGCACGTTCACCTGTTGGGCTTTGAGTTTGTCCAGCAGTTCAGGGTTTTGGGCCGGTTGGATAAAACTCACCAAGGTGGTGCCGGCCTTAAGACGGGCAATTTCCTCGTCGCTCGGGGCGTTAACCTTAAAGATAAGGTCGCTCTCCCAGGGGTCGGTAAGCTCTGCGCCCGCCTCGAGGTAGGCGCTGTCGTCAAAACTGGCGCCCTGCCCGGCCCCCGGCGCAATAAGCACCTCAAAGCCGAGTTTTTTCAGCTCCGCCACCGATTTGGGGCTAGCGGCAACCCGGTTTTCTCCGGATAAACTTTCTAGCGGTATACCGATACGCATGCCATCTCCATCTTGGTTGTTACCACCCCGTGCCGGCAAAACGACAACGGGTAAAACGGATAGTTAAAGTGCCGGTATTTCTATCAGAAAGGTCGCGGGCACCGGCAAGTCTGTTTGGTTCTATGAGTATGCTTTTTAGACTTTTACTTCAATTGTGAACCGACAACAACCGCAGGTTATCGGCCAATCGCTCTGCCCCAAAAGCACCAGAAAAACGTTTATTCACAACTACTTTGCCAAAGCGAAGGTGTGAATGCAGCCTCAGTTTAGACCTTGCAAAGACACTGTGTTGCCAACCCTAAAGGGCCGCAAAAGCAAAATCACCCGGCTAAAAAGACAGCAAACACCAGCAAGGACTGTTGTAAAAGGTTGTTGATGCTAAAGACAGCTCTAAAAACGCCGGTAACAGGAAATGGGAGAGTTACAGCCGCCATGTTGTGGCTTTGGTGAAGTGAAATAACAAGCGCAATCGCATTGCACTTGGAAAAAAGCCGTTCCATCAAAAGACGGGTAAGAAAAAACCCGGCCAAGGCCGGGTTAAACAGTCAGCAGAGTAGTTGAAAGCTTGGCTTTCGAGAGGCAGTGTACCGCTCGTGCCTGGCAAGACTTTGATGCAGATTAATTTTTCTGCCGATCCTTGATAAGGGCGATATTGCTGGGTGGCAGCGGCGTTTCGTCAAGGGTGCTTTCACGCTGAATTTGGTCCCGCCCTGCCGCCTTGGCCTGGTAAAGCAGGCAATCGGCCCGAGACAGCATCTGCTCAAAGCAGCTGTCATCGTCGCCCCTAGCTACCACGCCGGCACTGACGCTGATGGCGATGCGCTCGTGGGGATTGAGGGTAAAAGAATGCACACTTAAGCGGTTTTTAAGGCGCCTAGCCATGGCCATGGCTGATTCCACGCCACTGCCGGGCAATAAAATGGCAAATTCTTCGCCGCCCAGGCGCCCGACAAAGTCGTCGGAGCGGATGGTGTGGCGCAGCACTTCTCCCAGGTGGCACAGCACCAAGTCGCCAATGTCATGGCCGTAGCTGTCGTTAATGCGCTTGAAGTGATCCACATCCACCATAATGAGCGATAACGGCTCCTGGTCCCTTACCGACATGGCAAAACTGCGATGGCCCGCTTCCATCAAAGCGCGGCGGTTGCCAGTGCCGGTCAGAGGGTCGGTATAGGCTTGGGAGCGAAGCTCCTGCTCGATGTCGTGGCGCCTGGCCACCTCCAGGCTAAGGCGCTTATTGAGGCGCCGAAACTGGTAAAGCACCACCAGCGCTCCTACAAAGGCAATGGCAAAGATAGTGGCAGGCCAGTTCCACTGGCTTCTGGCAGTTTGCGGGTTAAACAAAAAGCCGGAGAGATCGGCCTTGTCTTTAATCAGCCCCAACTGCAGGTTGAGGTCTAATATGCGCTCCCAGCGCCCCTGGTTCATATGGCCGATAGCCACCAGATCCGGCATCACCAGTTCGCGAATTTGCTGGCCTTCAAAGCGCAGCTGCTCGAGGGATTTTTGCGGGGCGTATTTGCTTTGAATAAGGCTGGCTGTGCCATCGATATTATCCAGCGCCGTGCGCCAGCCATGCAGGGTCGCGTCACGAAATTTCTTCACCAGCTCAGGGTGGCGGTTTGCCAGTTCCCGGCTGGTGATAATGACATCGCCGTAAAAATCCACTCCATAGGTGCGAGGCTCAATCAGCCGATAGCCGATGCCCTTTTGGCGCAGCACAAAAGGCTCATTGCTGTTATAGGCGGCGTAGGCATCGGTATGGCCCTTGATAAGGGCGTCAACGCTGAACTCGCTGGGTACCCAGTTGAGGGTGTCGATGGGGATGCTTTCCATGGGGAACGGCGCCAGCAAATCTACCATTTGTTCCTGGGGAAAGGCGCTCATCAGCCGCTTGCCGGCTAAGTCGTGCAGATTTTTGATACCGCTTTTTTCAAGCACCAGCCACACCAGGGGCGAGTGCTGAAAAATCGCTGCCACCGCCACCACCGGCTGGCCCTCAGCGTAAGCAGCGATCACTCCGGCGCCAGCAACGGCAAATTCCACCTGGTTGTTAGCCACTTCACTGATGCCACCGGGCAGGCCGGGGCCGTTTTCAAGCAAGGTTACGTCAAGGCCGGCGTCCCGGTAGTAGCCATATTCCTTGGCCACGTAGTAGCCGGCGAACTGGAACTGGTGTTTCCAGCGCAATTGCACCCGAACCTGCTCCAGCGCTGACGCGCCAAAACTGGCCAACAGCAATAACGCAAATAAAGCCTTTACCCAGCCCACGATACCGTCCTCTTGCAGCCCTGCCCGGGCCATCCGTCGGCCCGGTTAGATACGGCGGGCAAAAGCCCGCAAGAGGAGTGTTGTACGGCGCTGCAGACTTTGCCAGCAAAGTGCCTAAAAAATGACGCTTTTAGCGCACCGGCAGTGACACATTGGTAAAGAGAGCCTCTACGGCCTCGCTGTCGCGCAGGCGGATGGCTTCGTCCACCAGGCTACGGGTCAGGTGCGGGGCAAAGCCTTCGATAAAGTCGTACATGTAGCCGCGCAGGAAGCTCGATTTTCGAAAGCCGATCTTGGTGGTGGAGGCCCGGAACAAATGGCTGGCGTCGATGGCCACCAAGTCGCTGTCTTGCTCAGGGTCATAGGCCATGGACGCAATCACCCCCACTCCAAGCCCCAGGCGCACATAGGTCTTGATAACGTCGGTATCGGTGGCGGTAAAGACGATGTGCGGCTCCAGCCCTTCTTTGGCAAAGCCTTCGTCGAGATCCGAGCGGCCAGTAAAACCAAATACGTAAGTGACCAGCGGGTACTTGGCGAGTTCGCGGATACTGACTTTGTCTACCGCCAGCAGCGGATGGTCTTTTTTCACCACAATGCTGCGGTTCCAGTGGTAGCACGGCAGCATGATGAGGTCGTCATAAAGGTGCAGCGCCTCGGTGGCGATGGCGAAATCGGCGTCGCCCCGTACCACCGCCTCGGCTATCTGAGTAGGCGTGCCTTGGTGCATGTGCAAAGAAACCTGCGGGTAGCGCTCGATAAAACCGCGAATAACCGGCGGCAAGGCATAACGAGCCTGGGTGTGGGTGGTGGCGATATGCAGCTTGCCCCGGTCCGGCTGGGTATGCTCGAAGGCAACCGAGCGGATGGCATCGGCCTTGTTGAGCATCTCTTCGGCGATGGCAATGATGGCTTTGCCAGCAGGGGTTACGTGGGTCAGATGTTTGCCGCTTCGGCCAAAAATTTGCACCCCCAACTCGTCTTCCAGCATACGCACCTGCTTGGAAATACCAGGCTGCGAGGTATACAGGCTTTCGGCGGTCGCCGAGACATTGAGATTGTGGTTACGTACTTCGACGATGTAACGCAACTGCTGCAACTTCATCTAAAAAGGCTCCGCCACCGGGTTATGCCAAAAAAGTATAACTTATCCGGGTTCTATATCATCACGCAAATGGTTGATATGCTATCGGAACTGGAGCACTTCCTATACAATTTGCTGAAATGTGCGCAGGCGCAACAGGATAATAACATGATGACTTACATTGTGATTGCCGTGATTGTGATACTGCTGGTGGGCATAGTGGTAATTAATGTCTTTCAGCAACAGCGGCAAAAACAAGAAGCCGAACGGCGCCAGGAATTTGCCAAGCAAAAAGCCATTATCGACGAAACCGAGGCATTGCTGCCCATCGCCGGCCAAATGCCCATCTCCAGCAACTTGGTGGCCATGCTCTATGGCCGCTTGGCCGAAGCCCTGCAAGCGGCAGCAAGGCTTAGTGGTGGCAAGGACGGCACCTTAAAAAGCCGTGCCGAGGATGCCGTTAACCAGCAAAAACAAGCCTTGCAAAGCTACCGCGCCAGCGACGACAACCTACGCCTGCCTGATAACGAGCAGCAGATGGTGCAGTTGCTGCAAGCGGTGAAACTGCTGATCGCCGTGCTGCGCACCGAGTTCAACAAGGGCAAGGTCGATGCCGACACCTTTCGCATGGAGTCAGCCTTTCTTGACCGTATCCGTTTAAAGATCAACGTTGAAGGCCTTATCTCCCGCGGCGTGTCGGCCAAAATCATCAAACAGCTCGGCTCAGCCCGCCAGTTCCTTAACAAAGCCAAGCAGTTGGCTGCCCCCCACGCCCACCAGGACAACTATCTGCGGGCCAAACTGGGGGAGATTCAGCAGCACCTGGACGAAATCAACGCCAACAACGGTAACCTGCCTCCCGCCAAGCCGCCCAAAAAAGAGGGCGAACCCCAGCAGCCGGACGATATGGATTTGCTGTTCTCACCCAAGAAAAAGTGGTGATGAAAAAACCGCCCCGATGGGCGGTTTTTTTACGGCCTGTTAACGCCAAAAAGAAGCCCCGCATCAGCGGGGCTTTTGCTTACTTGCCGTTATCGACCCATTTGCCGTTCTCATAAAAGGCCATCCAACTGGTGGCTTTACCGTCTTTTTCCGAGCCCACGTACTGGCTCTTGGTTTTACGGGAGAACTTCACCACTGCCGGGTTGCCGTCCTTGTCCTTGGCCGGGGCCTTGGCCAGGTACTTGAACTTCTCGGGCAGGCGGTCTTCAAAGCGCTTGAGCTCTTCCACCTTGGGCGCCCGGGTTTCCCGGGATTTGGGGAAGGTGTTGGCGGCCAGGAAGATACCGGCAGCGCCGTCACGCAGCACAAAGTAGGCGTCGGACTTTTCGCAAGGCAGCTCCGGCAATGGCACCGGATCTTCCTTCGGCGGCGCTGGCTCGCCGTTACGCAAAATCTTGCGGGTGTTCTTACAGTCGGGGTTGGTGCAGCCAAAATACTTGCCGAAGCGGCCGTTTTTGAGCTCCATGTCCGAGCCGCATTTGTCGCACTCGATAACTGGGCCGTCATAGCCCTTGAGCTTGAACTCGCCGGTTTCCAGCACGTAACCGTCGCAATCTGGGTTGTTACCGCAGACATGCAATTTGCGCTTGGCATCCACCAGGTAGGAGTCCATGGCGGTGGCGCAGATGGGGCAACGTTTTTTGGCGCGCAGGGCGTTGGTTTCGGCCTCGTCGTCATCAACGTTGATCACTTCCTCACCGGGGGTGAGGTTGATGGTGTTTTTGCAGCGCTCCTTGGGCGGCAGGCTATAACCGGAGCAACCGAGGAATACCCCGGTAGAGGCGGTACGGATACCCATCTTGCGGCCACAGACGGCGCAATCGATGTCGGTCATCACCATGGCGTTGCCGCGCATGTTGTCGTCGGCGTCGTCAAGGCGCTTTTTAAAATCGCCGTAGAACTCGTCCAGCACCCCGTGCCATTCTCGCTCGCCGTTGGCGATGCCGTCCAGCTCGTTTTCCATGCGGGCGGTAAAGTCGTAACTGAGCAGGTTGGCGAAGTTCTCCACCAAGCGGTCGTTGACTATCTCACCCATTTTCTCGGCGTAAAAACGGCGCGTCTCCACCTTCACGTAACCGCGGTCTTGGATGGTGGAGATGATGGAAGCGTAGGTGGACGGGCGGCCGATACCGCGTTTTTCCAGCTCTTTGACCAAGGAGGCCTCGGTGAAGCGGGCCGGCGGCTTGGTAAAATGCTGTTTGGGGTCGAGCTTGTCCAGACGCAGCGCCTCGCCCACTGCCACGTTGGGCAGCTGCTCGTCGTCGTCTTTACGCTTCATCGGGGTCAGCACCCGGGTCCAACCGTCAAAACGCTGCACCCGGCCCTTGGCCTTGAGGGTGAAGTCGCCTTTGCCGGTTTGGGCGGTGGCGGTGAGCTGGGTGACGTTGTAAACGGCGTTGGTCATCTGGCAGGCCACGAACTGGCGCCAGATAAGCTCGTAGAGGCGCTGGGCGTCGCGCTCGACATCCAGGTTCTCGGATTTGACGCTGACATCGGAAGGACGAATGGCTTCGTGCGCTTCCTGGGCGTTGGCTTTGGCACCATAGGTCAAGGGCGAAGCCGGCAGGTATGTCTGGCCATATTCCTTGCCGATGTAGCCGCGCACCGCGTCCAGCGCTTCGGCGCTGAGGTTGGTGGAGTCGGTACGCATGTAGGTGATGTAACCGGCCTCGTAGAGGCGCTGGGCCAGCATCATGGTCTTTTTCACCCCAAAGCTCAGGCGCGTGGAGGCGGCCTGCTGCAGGGTGGAGGTAATAAAAGGTGCAGAGGGCCGAGACTGGCTAGGCTTGTCTTCACGGTCGGTGATTTGGTAGCTGGCGCCGTTGAGGGCATCCACCGCTGCCATGGTCTGAGCCTGGTTGACCGGTTTGAAAGCCTGGCCACCCTGGTGGGTCACCATCATCCTCAGATCGCCTTCTTTGGCGCCAAGGTCTGCGTGCAGATCCCAGTACTCTTCGGGCACGAAGGCGCGAATTTCACGCTCGCGCTCCACCACCAGTCGCACCGCTACCGATTGCACCCGGCCGGCAGAAAGGCCACGGGCAATTTTCTTCCACAGCAAGGGCGAGACCATGTAGCCCACCACCCGGTCAAGGAAACGGCGCGCCTGCTGGGCGTTAACCTTTTCCATGCTGACGTGGCTGGGGTGCTCAAAAGCCTGGGTGATGGCGTTCTTGGTAATTTCGTTGAACACCACCCGTTGGAAGCGGTCTTCATCGCCACCGATGATCTCGCGAAGGTGCCAGGCAATGGCCTCTCCTTCCCTATCCAAGTCCGTTGCGAGATAGACCTTATCCGCTTTTGCGGCCAGGGATTTGAGTTCAGCGACCACCTTTTCTTTGCCGGGCAGCACTTCGTAGTGCGCCTGCCAGTGGTTGTCAGGATCCACACCCATGCGCGCCACCAAGGGGTTGGCAGCGGGGCTTTTCTTGCCCTTGCCGCCGCCACTGGTGGGCAGATCGCGGATGTGGCCAATAGAAGATTTAACGATGAAGTCCTTACCAAGATATTTATTTATGGTCTTGGCCTTGGCTGGGGACTCCACGATCACCAATGATTTTGCCATGTGTCTCTTAGGTCTGGTTGGCTGGGGCCCGTCCGGGTGGCCCATATATAGTGTTTTGACTCTCGCTATGCAAGGAGCCTACTCGAACTCATCTTTTTTTCTAATTAATTCAACTTATCCGTCATTTGCAAGGCCAAGGGCCGATAAAAAGGTGGCACAGGTATAATGCGGACAAGTATTGACGTCCCTTTAACCAAAGGATCATCAAAGGAACACGGCATGAAACATTTCGAAGTCAATTTCGATGGCCTGGTCGGCCCAACCCATAATTACGCGGGCCTGTCCTTTGGCAATGTCGCCTCTTTGTCCAACGCCAAGGCCGCCTCCAATCCCCGCCAAGCCGCCAAACAGGGCCTGAAGAAGATGAAAGCCCTGCACGACCTTGGCCTAAAGCAAGGGGTGCTGGCGCCTCAGGAAAGGCCCGACATGGCCACCCTGCGCCGCCTGGGCTTTACCGGCACCGACGCCCAGGTGCTGGCCAAGGCCGCCAAGGACGCGCCGCATCTGCTGGCAGCCTGTTGCTCGGCGTCCAGCATGTGGACCGCCAATGCCGCCACCATCTCGCCGTCGGCCGACACCCACGACGGGCGGGTGCATTTTACCCCGGCCAATCTGACCAACAAATTTCACCGCAGCCTGGAGCCGGCGGTCACGGGGCGCATATTAAAAGCCATTTTTAGCGACGAGCGCTACTTTAAACATCACAAACATCTGCCGGACAACGATCATTTCGGCGATGAAGGCGCCGCCAACCACACCCGCCTTTGCAGCCAGTATGGCCACGCCGGCGTGGAATTGTTTGTCTATGGCCGCGAAGCGTTCAACAGCCAGGCCCCGGCGCCGCGCCGTTATCCGGCCCGCCAAACCCTGGAGGCCTCCCAGGCCATCGCCCGCCTGCACGGCCTGGACGAGAGCAATGTGGTGTTCATGCAGCAAAACCCGGAGGTGATTGACGCCGGGGTGTTCCACAACGACGTGATAAGCGTGGGCAACCAGAACGTGCTGTTCTACCACCAGGACGCCTTTGCCAACACCGCTGCCGACTTTGCCGAGATACAACGCAAGTTCGGCGAACATCCGCTGCATTTCATCGAGGTTCCCCGCCAAAGTGTCAGCGTCAGCGAGGCGGTGAAAACCTACCTGTTCAACACCCAGATAGTGACCTTGCCCTCCGGGCACATGGCCATTATCGCCCCTACCGAGTGTGAAGAGTCCGATGCGGTCAGCCGTTATCTGGCCGAGCTGGTGGAAAAAGACACCCCCATCCGGGAAGTGCGCTACATGGATGTCAAAGAGTCCATGAAAAACGGCGGTGGCCCGGCTTGCCTGCGCCTGCGTGTAGCCCTGAACGACCAGGAGCTGGCGGCCGCCAACCCACATTGCCTGCTGGACGACGCCCTCTTTACTCGCTTGAACGCCTGGGTGGACAAGCACTATCGCGACCAGCTGCATGTGGCCGACCTAGCCGACCCGGCGCTATTGACAGAAAGCCGCCAGGCCCTTGACGAGCTAACCCAGATTTTGGCCCTAGGCTCGGTCTATCCCTTCCAGCTCGACTGATAAAAAAGCCCGGCAACGCCGGGTTTTTTCTTGCCTCAGGCCCTCGCCAGTCCTTCAGCTTGCCCTGGGCTCGTGCCAACTGCTGGCAGTGGTTTTCGTGATCCCGGCCCGAGGTGGTCGGTTGTTCGAGTTGCCGTTAAGCTGCTAGATTAGCGGGAATTTGCTAGCAACCTTTTGGAAAGGCCATGTCAAAACAACAAGGAAAATTGGGCCTTACGGCACGTATCGTCATCGGTATGGCGCTGGGTCTTATCGTGGGGCTTATCTGCTTTTACCTCACTCCCCACGCCGAGCCTGGCAAGAGCGCACCTGAGCCGGGTTTTGTGCAAACCTGGCTGACCGGCGGCCTTTTTCAAATCGGCAGCCAACTTTTTATCAACTCATTGAAGATGCTGGTTGTGCCCCTGGTGTTTGTGTCCTTGGTGTGCGGCACCTGCTCGCTGTCGGACCCAGCCACCCTTGGCCGCCTTAGCCTCAAGACCATCGGCCTTTACCTCATCACCACCGCCATCGCCATTACCCTTGCCATCGTGATGGCGCTGCTACTCAAACCCGGCAGCGGCCTGGACCTTAAAACCGACGCCAGCTATCAGGCGGCCAAGGCCCCGGATTTGGCCGATGTGTTTGCCAATCTGGTGCCCTCTAACCCCATTGAGGCCATGGCTTCTGGCAACATGCTGCAAATCATTGTGTTTGCGGTACTTTTTGGTATCGCCATCGCCCTTTGTGGCAAAGCCGGCGAGCGCATTGCCAAACTCTTTGAGGATTTCAACGAGGTGATCATGAAACTGGTCACCATCCTGATGAACCTGGCGCCGTTCGGGGTGTTCTTCCTGATGGCCAAGCTTTTTGCCAGCAAGGGCTTTGAAACCCTCGGCAGCCTCGCCATGTACTTTGGCCTGGTGGTAGCGGTGCTGCTGATGCACGCCTTTATCACCTACCCGGTGCTGCTCAAGGCCTTGACCCGCCTGAGCCCGCTGATGTTTATCAGCAAGATGCGCGACGCGGCGCTTTTTGCCTTCTCCACCTCTTCCAGCAACGCCACCCTGCCGGTGACCCTGGAAACCGTGACCAAGAAGCTTGGCGCCAAAAACACCATCGCCTCCTTTACCGTGCCCCTTGGCGCCACCATCAACATGGACGGCACCGCCATCATGCAAGGGGTGGCCACCGTCTTTATCGCCCAGGTGTACGGGGTGGACTTGTCGGTCAGCGATTTCCTGATGGTGATAGTCACCGCCACCCTCGCCTCCATCGGCACCGCCGGTGTGCCCGGCGTGGGCCTTATCATGCTGGCCATGGTGCTTAACCAGGTGAACCTGCCGGTTGAGGGCATCGGCCTTATCATGGGCGTAGACAGGCTGCTGGACATGACACGCACTGCGGTCAATATCACCGGCGATTCCATGGTGACGGTGGTGGTAGCCAAATCCGAAGGGGCCTTGGATGAGGCGGTCTACAACGACCCCCATGCCGCTCAGAAAGAAGAAGAGGTGCACCTGCCGCACCGCACTTCACAGAGTTGAGAAAAAGGCCGCTTAACAAGCGGCCTTTTTTATAGCGGCGCGCGGGGTTTGAAAAGCGGCCGAAAATACTGCGCGTTGTCGAAAAAGGCGCTGTCGGTATTGCCAGGCCACCAGCCCGGCACCCCCAGCAGCGGCAAAGGTGATAGCCGCTTTTTGTTATCCAGGGCGCCCTTGGCCAGCATGGCGGCCAGGGTGGCATCCAAAAACCGGTAGCGCTCTTTAAGGCTCAAATCGAAATACTCAGGCGCCACTTCAATGGGAAACATCTTGGCGGTCAGGCCCAGATAAGGGGTCAGCCCCTGCTCGTACACCGCATGGCCAAAGACCCGCGCCTCGATATCCCGCCCCCAGCGCCCGCGCTGGGTAAAGAACACCTCGCGCCAATGGTGCTGGCGAAGGGCTTCAAGGAGTGATTTGTCGCTCGATGGCACCAGCACCCCGCACTCGTCAAAAAGGGTCAGGCTGTCGCGGCGCAAGGTTCTGGGGTGCAGGCCAAAAGCGGCAATATCCGCTACATGCAAAGCGTTGATGCGGGCCTTGGCTTGGGGAAAGAGCGCCCAGGCAAGGGCGTTAAACATATCGTGCCAGTTCTGCTCGCGGGTCGGCACCCGGCCGGCTTGCATCACCTGCAACTCGTAGTAATCCCCTGGCGGCTCGGCACAAAAGCCGATGGCTTGGCCCTGCTCTGTGAGGGTATCGGGGGCAAGCCAACTGGCTAAAGTGTTAAGGCTTGGGAAATCGCGCTGGCTGGCCAGAGCCGGGAACCACTGCTGCAGATCGCAATAAAGCCCGCTCTTAAGAAAATCGCACTGCCAGTTCACCAATGAAATCCCGCTCGTTAAAAGGCGGCCAGTGTAGCAAAACACCGCGCTTTTCTGGTATCACTGGCGTAAGACCGCTAACCGTCAGACTTTCATGAAAAATATCATCTGCGATATCGATGGCGTGCTGATGCACGACAACACCGCCGTTCCCGGCGCCGACGGCTTTATTCGCCGGGTGCTGGAACAGGGTAATCCGCTGGTTTTGTTAACCAACTACCCCTCTCAAACCGCTCGTGACCTGCACAACCGCCTGGCCGCCGCTGGCATCGAGGTGCCGGAAGAAAAGTTCTACACCTCGGCCATGGCCACCGCCGATTTTTTGCGCCGCCAGGACGGCACCAAAGCCTATGTGATTGGCGATGGCGCCCTGACCCACGAGCTGTACCAGGCCGGTTTTACCATCACCGATATCAACCCTGACTTTGTGATCATCGGTGAAACCCGCTCCTACAACTGGGACATGATCCACAAGGCCGCCCGCTTTGTGGCCGGCGGCGCCCGCTTTATCGCCACCAACCCCGATTTTAACGGCCCCAACCAGAGCCCGGCCTGCGGCGCCCTGTGCGCGCCCATCGAGCGCATCACCGGCCAGCAGCCCTTTTATGTGGGAAAACCCTCCAGCTGGATAGTGCGCTCGGCCCTTAACCATATCGGCGCCCATTCCGAGAACACGGTGATTATCGGCGACAACCTGCGCACCGATATCCTGGCAGGCTTCCAGGCCGGCCTTGAGACCATTTTGGTGCTCTCCGGGGTGTCGACCCGCGACGACATTCCCAAGATGCCCTTTCGCCCCAACCACGTTTTTAAAAGCGTCGCCGAAATCGACGTCTTTTAAGACCAGGCCCAGGTGCAAAAGCGCCTGGGCAACTTTTCACCGCTCCTGCCTTTTGCCGCATCTTTGCAACCGATAACCGCCTTGCCGTTGGCGGCCAGGGCGCCCTGTGCCATGGTGCAACATAACGTCAACAATAAGGATAAAGACATGAAGACCCGACTCAGTCTCATTGCCGTGGGCCTGATGCTGGCATCCAGTGTCAACGCCGCCGTGCCGGGGGATCACCTCTCCAAGGGCCTGGACGCGCAAAGCTACGGCCAGTTTGTTAAAACCCTGTCAGGGGATGACTTCCAAGGCCGCCTGCCGGCCACCGAAGGCGAAACCAAGACCCTTGCCTTCCTCGAAGCTCAATACAAACGCCTGGGGCTCAAGCCCGGTTTTGGCCAAAGCTACCTGCAAACCGTGCCGCTGGTGTCCATTACCAGCCACCCTGGCGCCCTAATGCTGGGTAAGCTTAAGCTCGATTACCTCAAAGACATGGTGATCAACAGCCCCAAAGCGGTGACCAATACCGAAGTCAAAGACGCCGACCTGGTGTTTGTGGGCTACGGTATCCACGCCCCTGACCTCGGCTGGGACGATTACAAAGGCGTTGATGTTAAAGGCAAAGTGGTGGTGATGCTGGTCAACGACCCCGGCTATGCCACTGGCGATAAACGCTTTGACGGCAAAGCCATGACCTACTACGGCCGCTGGGATTACAAGTTTGACGAAGCGGCCCGCCAGGGCGCTGCCGGCGCCCTTATCATCCACCAGACAGCCCCCGCCTCTTACCCCTGGTCTGTGGTTGAAAACTCCTGGGGTGGCGCCCGTTATGACCTGGCCGGCCAGGACATCGCCAAGTCTGATTTCTCCGGTTGGATAACCGAAGACGCCGCCAAGCGCGTCTTTAGCCAAGCCGGGCTCGATTTTGCCAAGGTCACCGCCGATGCAGGCCTAGCCCCAACAGCGCTAAGCCTTGGCGCCAAAGCCAGCGTGGCCATGACCAGCGAGGTCAAAAACACCGAGTCTCATAACGTGATGGGCATCTTGCCGGGCCAGACCGACGAGACCGTCATCATCACCGCCCACTGGGACCACCTGGGCATGGACCCAAGCCACAAGGACGACCCCGTCTATAACGGCGCCATGGACAACGCCACCGGCACCGCCGGCCTTATCAGCCTGGCCCAGTCCTTGAAGGGGCTTTATGAGGGCAAGGAAAAACCGCGCCGCTCGGTCGCCTTCCTGGCGGTAACCGCCGAAGAGCAAGGCCTGCTGGGCTCCAAATACTATGTGGCCAACCCGTCCATACCCCTTGGCAAGACCGTTGCCAACATCAACATGGACAGCCTAAACGTCTTTGGCCCCACCAAGGACATGGTGGTGGTCGGCCAGGGCAAAACCAGCCTGGAGCGTGAGCTGAGTGCGGCGCTGGCCAAACAAGGGCGAGTGCTGGTACCGAACGACAGGCCGGAAGCCGGCGGCTACTACCGCTCCGATCACTTCAACTTCGCCAAGGCGGGGATCCCGGCGCTGTATGCCGGTGGCGGTACCCAGCCCTGGGACAGCGATGTGGCCAAGTACCGGGCGATGATGCAAAAACGCCTCAAAGGCTGCTATCACAATGCCTGTGACGAATACCAGGCCGACTGGGACCTGCGCGGCGCCCTGTCCGACCTGCAGGCGCTGCACGACGTGATTGAATCTTTGGCCACCAACCGCGATTGGCCAAGCTGGCAGCCGGGGGCAGAATTTAGTCGCCCGCCGGCAACCACTGCTCAATAACGTCTTTGATGCGCATCGGCGCCGTGCGGGGAGCGTAACGCTTTACCTGCCCGTTGGGCGCCACCAGGAACTTGGTAAAGTTCCACTTCACCGCCCGGGATCCTAGGACCCCGGGCGCGTTTTTTTTCAGCCAGGCATAAAGCGGGTGCGTCTCGGGACCATTGACCTCGATTTTGGAATACATCGGGAAGCTGACCTTGAAATTAAGATCGCAAAAGCTGGCAATGGCTTGGTTGGAGCCAGGTTCCTGGTGCATGAACTGGTTACAGGGAAAGCCCATCACCACCAAGCCGCGGTGCTGATACTGCTGCCACAGCGCCTCCAACTCCTGGTACTGGGGGGTAAAGCCGCATTTACTGGCGGTGTTAACCACCAGCCACAGCTTGCCTTGGTACTGGTCGATGTTTTCCCTGGTGCCGTCAAGGCGGGTCAGTGCAATATCCTTTGGCTGCATGGTTCTCTGTAACGCGTTGAAAATAGATGCTGTTATCATGAGGTAAAATTTGCCGGGGAACCATTACAGTTATGAGTGCAGCCGTTATCGCATTGGCCTTTTTCTGCGGCCTGGCCCTGAGCCGCCTGGGCTTGCCACCGCTGGTGGGCTTTCTGGTTGCCGGCTTTGCGCTGCACGGCGCCGGTATTCCCACCCCCGATAGCCTGCATACCATTGCCGATCTCGGCGTCACCCTGCTGCTGTTTACCATCGGCCTGAAGCTGAAAATCAAAAACCTTATCAAGCCCGAAGTCTGGGGCGCCACCACCTTGCACCTGGTGGGCTCGGTGGCCTTTTTTACCGTCGGTATTGCCTGCCTGGCGCTTTTAGGGCTGGTGCAGGGGCAGATCAGCTCCTGGCTGGTGGTGGCCTTTGCCCTGGCTTTTTCCTCGACGGTGTTTGCGGTCAAGGTGCTGGAAGACAAGGGCGACACCAGCTCCCTCTATGGGCGCCTCGCCATCGGCATTCTGGTGATGCAAGACATCTTCGCAGTATTGTTTTTAACCTTTGCCCAAGGCAAGGTGCCGGCCTTTTGGGCCCCGGCGCTGCTGGCTCTGCCGCTGCTACGCCCGGTGCTCTATAAACTGCTCGATTGGTGCAGCAACTCCGAACTGCAAAGCCTGGCTGGCCTGTTTTTGGCCATGGTGGCCGGGGTCAGCCTGTTTGAGGCAGCGGGCCTCAAACCCGACCTTGGTGCCCTGGTGATGGGGATGATGGTGGCCGGCCACAGCCGCGCCGATGCGCTCTCCAAAACCCTCTTTAACCTCAAAGAGTTGCTGCTGGTGGGCTTTTTCCTGAGCATTGGCCTTAACGGCCTGCCGGACCTGCCGATGCTGCTGCTCGCCATCGCCCTGGTGCTATTGCTGCCGCTGAAAACCGGCCTGTATTTTTGGGTGCTGAGCCTCTTTGGCCTTAGGGTGCGGACCGGGGTGCTGGCCTCGCTGTCTCTTGCCACCTACTCCGAGTTTGGCCTTATCGTGGCCGCCCTTGGCGCCAAGGCGGGTCTGCTGAGCGGCCAGTGGCTGACGGTTATTGCCATCGCCCTTTCCATCTCCTTTGCCCTGGCCTCGCCCCTTAATACCTGGGCCGAGAACGTGTATCGGCGCCTCACTCCTAACCTCAAACGCTATGAAAAGCGCCACCTGCACCCGGACGACGCCCCCATCGACATCGGCGGCGCCAAGGTGCTTATCTTCGGGATGGGCCGCCTGGGTACCGGTGCCTACGACCAGCTCAAGGCCGAGTTTGGAGAAGCGGTGCTGGGGATCGATCACGCCGCCGACAAGGTGGGCGAGCATCAAGAAGCCGGGCGGCAAGTGCTGGTGGGGGACGCCACCGACTCGGATTTTTGGTCCAAAATCCGCCACGACGAGTTTTTAGAGTTGGTGCTGCTGGCCATGCCCAACCACCACGGTAACCTGTTCGCGGCAGAAGAACTCAAGGAGCGGGGTTATAAGGGCAAGGTTGCGGCGGTGGCCAAGTTCCCCGACGAGGTCGAAGAACTTAAAGCCATGGGTATCGAAGTGTTCAATATTTTTGAAGAGGCGGGCGCCGGTTTTGCCCGCCATGTGCTCAATATCGCACGCCTGGGGCCACAGCGTCCTTATCATCAAGGACTTTGATGCTGTTGATGCGAAGGGGGGTGCCCCATTGTTGGATGGTCATTACGTCAGGGTCGGGGGTGCCGTCCACTTCCACCACCAGGCCCGGGCGGCGCATCTCCTTGGGTAGGCTCAGGGGCAGCCATTTACGGCCAGTGTCGTCGATAATGCCGAAAAAGCCCCCTTCCAGGCCCTGAAACACCACCTTACCCTTGAAGGTAACCGCCACACCTTTGACCGGCTTTAACGGTTGGCTCTTGTCGCTTTTGGTGATCACGGTTGGCTCCTTGGCAGGGGTTGAGGCGGCTTGCGTACAGCCACAAAGGGCCACTGCCGCCAGGGCTAAACTCCATTTTGCACTCATGTTATTGCGCTCCCTTTTCCGTTAACTCATTCAAGGCTACCACAGTCGCCGGGCTGGCCGGTGCCATGCCCGCCCCATCCAGCACCTGATACAGCTTGAGGTTCAGTGCCAGGCGCTGCTGATGATAATGGGCGGTGGGCACCCAGGCTCTGACCACCAGCCGGATCCCAAGGGCGGTAAAGGCATCGATACCTAGTTGCACCTTGGGCGCTTCTTTGGCATCGAACGACGCCAAGGCCGTCTCCAGCAACGCAAGGGCTTGCTCCGGGTTGGCTTCTTTTGGCAGTAGCAGCGTGGTCTCTACCAGCTTGAACTGATTGGAATTTTGGTAAATCTCCCCCAGCACCTTACGGTTGGGGATGTGGATGCGCTCGCCGTCTTCGGTAATCAACACGGTCTGGGCCAGGGTGATGTCGTCCACCAAACCAGCCCGCCCTAAAAGCTCAAGGGTGTCCCCCACCGAAAAGGGCCGGGTCAGGATAAGTGCCACCCCGGCGCCGTAGTTGGCAACAGGGCCTTGCAAAGCGAGGCTCAAACCGAAAGTGGCGGCGCCGATGGCGGCAATGAGGGGGCTGATGGTGATGCCGAGCTTGCCGGCCGCTATCACCAAGAAGATAGCCAGTACCGCCAGGCGCACAAGATTGGAGAAAAACCGCACCAGGGTCTGATCCCACTGGCGGTTATCCCCCAGGCGGCGCAGCGAGCGCCCGGCCCAGTTGGAGGCCAGCCAGCCCAGCAGCACGATCAGCATGGCCCCTAGCAGCTGGAAGCCGTACTGCACCAGATAGTCGGTCACCTGCTGGGTAAGGCTGGTCAGATAATCGAACTCTTCGTTCAGCATCCTTTTGATCCCTAAAACACTTTTAGTTGAGCTTATCGCTAACCGGCGAAAATGTCTCAGGGGTGTTAAAGGTTATTCAGTCGTGCTCGCCCTGGTATTGGAAAACCGGCAGGCCGATGTTAAAGCGAAGGGCCAGCATGCGCATGGAAAAGCCCACCGCCAGGGTCACCAGGGTTGCCAGCAAGTCCGGTTGGCCAAGGGCGGTGAGCGCCAGATACAGCACCGCCGACACCAAAGACACCCCGGCGTAAATCTCTTTTTGGAACACCAAGGGGATGCGGTTACACAGCATGTCGCGCAGGATGCCGCCAAAGACCCCAGTTATCACCGCCGAGATAACGGCAACGCCCGGGCCAAACTCCATGGACAGCGCCACCTTGACACCGATGATGGAAAACACCACCAGCCCCAGGGCGTCGAGCAGCAAGAACACTTTGCGCAGGCGGCTCATCAGCGGCGCTATCCAGGTGGTCACCAAGGCGGCGCAGCAGATGATGAGAATATACTGAGGGTGGGCAACCCAGGTCAGGGGGTAGTGGCCCAGCAGGATGTCGCGGATGGAGCCGCCGCCGATGGCGGTAACGCAGGCGATGATCATGACCCCGAACAGGTCCATGCTGCGCCGGCCTGCGGCCAAGGCGCCGGTCATGGCTTCAGCGGTAATACCGATAATGTATAAAACAGTCAGCAACATGGCGGCCATCCTTTGATAAGGTGCAGCGATTATAAGGAGCCAGCGGCCAGTGCGCACATGACCTTTTTTGCATTAACCCATTACTTTTATTGATGCAAAATAAGCATAAAAGCCTTTATTGGTGAGCAACTGACCGCGCAAACCTTTTCCTGAACATAAGATGGAGTGATAAATGAGAGCTGCCTTGCTGATCGCCCTTTCCCTGCTGCTAAGTGCCTGTAGCCAGGCGCCGGATACCGGCGACATGACCCGCATCCTAAGCCGCCAATATCAGCAGCAATTGGGGCCGGATGCGGTGCTTATTCGTAACCTCGAGAAGGTGGACGGCAAAGCCAAAGGCAAAGACGGTTATCTGGTGGATGTGAAGTACGACTTAGTTTTTCTCAAAGGCTTTGACCAGCTCACCGGCGAGGCGCAGGATAAAGTCCGTGACGGCCAGTGGCTGGGCATGTTGGACAAGGGCCTGAGCCTTTGGCAGCTGCACCTGACCTTCGGGAATTTCAAAAGCGGTGATGTGGTGCCGGTCGAGCAGCGCTATGAGCTGGTCAAAACCGACGCTGGCTGGGATCTTGCCGCCAACTGGGACAGCCACTGATTTGTTTTTTATGGCTTTTTGCTATCAATAACAAAGCCATATTCCAAAAGTGAATATCATTATTCATTTAGTGAATATAGTATCGAGCTTTGTTCAGTCGTATAGGTTCAAGGAGCAGTAATATGGGCGCGCTGACCCCCTCCGGCATTGATGAAGTGTACCTCGATACCAACGCCACCACCCCGGTGCTTCCCGAGGCCGTGGCCGCCGTGGAAGAGGTGATGCAGGCGCTTTACGGCAACCCCAGCTCCACCCATATTACCGGCCTCAAGGCTCGCCACCTGATGGAAAGCACCCGCCAGTTGGCCCGCCAGGTACTGGGCGCCAGTAATGGCCACCTCATCTTTACCTCCGGTGCCACCGAAGGCATTCAAACCGCCGTGGTGTCGGCACTGTCGTCGGTTAAAAGCCAGCCTGAGCTTCTCAATCGCCCCGGCAAGCTGCTGCTATACGGAGCCACCGAGCACAAGGCGGTGCCCAACACCCTCAAGCACTGGAACCAGCTGCTGGGCATTGATGCCGAGGTGATGGCCATTCCGGTGAATCACCAAGGGCTTTTGGATCTCGACTTTATCCGCCGCCACGCAAAAGACGCCTTGATGATCTGCACCATGGCGGTGAACAACGAAACCGGCGCGCGTCAGGATTTAAGCGCCGTTGAAGAGGCGATTCGCAGCCAAAACCCGCAATGCCTGTGGATGGTCGATTGCGTGCAGGCCCTGGGTAAAATGCCCCTAGCCCTTAGCGACACCAGCATCGATTACGCCCCCTTCTCCGGCCACAAGCTTTACGCCATGAAAGGCATCGGCCTTTTGTATGTGCGCCAAAAGGCGCCGTTTTCGCCCTTTATTGCCGGCGGCGGCCAAGAGCAGGGGCTGCGTTCTGGCACCGAGAACCTGCCGGGTATCGCCTCGTTAAAGCCCATTCTTGAGGCCTTACTGGACCCGGCCCACAGCACCTTTCGCTCGGTTGACACCCTTAATGGTTTTCGGGCGCAACTGGCCGACGCCCTGCTCACCGCCTTTCCCGGCCTGGTGTTTAACAACGATTTTTCGGTAAGCGTGCCCACCACCCTGAATTTTTCGGTAAAGGGCTTTGCCTCAAAAGAGCTGCTGGACTTGTTTGATGCCGCCAATATCCGGGTATCGAGCGGCTCGGCTTGCTCCTCCGGCGCCACCCGCTCTTTTGTGCTGGACGCCATGGGCCTGCCAGCCTGGCAAAGTGAAGCGGCCATTCGCCTCTCCTTTGGCCCAGCCATGACCCAAGCCCAGCTTGACCACGCCTGTGAACGTATCGCCAAGGCCAGCGACGCGCTGCGCTACTCCTGCCGCCACCCGGGCCATCTCAAGCCCACTGAGCAACTCGACGGCCTGGTGCAGCTTAAAAGCGGCGCCGATTGCTGCTATTTGCTGGTTAGCCAAGGCCAGGCGGTGGTGATTGACCCGGTCTCGCCCCTTGTCGAGCGCCTGGTTGAAACCATCAGCTGCCAGGGCTTGCAGGTGAGCGCCATCCTCGACACCCACGGCCATGCCGACCACCTCTCTGCCGCGCCAGTGCTGGCCGAGCGCCTGGGCCTTGCCAGCAGCGACGTAGACGCCCTTGGCTGGCCACAGCAGGCAAGCACTGGCCCCCTTGGCCTGCCCGCCATTGCTGTTGGCGACAATTGGCTAAGCCGCATGGCAACCCCCGGCCACACCAGCGACGCCGTCGCGCTGCTGCTGAGTAAAGGCGAGGATATTCAGGCGGCATTTGTGGGCGACACCGTGCTGCACGGCGGCCTTGGCCGTACCGATTTTGAAAGCTCCGATGCCAAGGCCCTTTATCGCTCCCTAAAAGCGCTGGGCCAACAGCTGCCGGCCAAGGCCTTGTTGCTGCCTGCCCATGACTATCACAACCTGCTCTTTACCTCCCTGGAGGCTGAGCGGCGCAGCAACCCGCTGCTGGCCCAGGTACTGGCGCCGGTGTCGATGCTCGACGAAACGGCGTTTGCCGACGAGAAAACCCGCCTCGACCAAGCCCTCGACACCCCCATGGAGGGCTGCGAAATTCGCTGCGGGGTAACCAACCTCAACCTTGAACTCAGCGCCGAGCAGGAGCTGACATTGGACGATCTGGCCCATCTCGACACCCCCTTGCTGGTGGATGTACGGGAAAGCCACGAGCACCACCTGCAGCATCTGGGCAATGACGCCAGTGCGCCGCTGTCTCGGCTGGCCCAATACCTTTTGGAGCACCCCGAAGACAAGCCGCTGGTCTGTTATTGTCGCAGTGGTTCGCGCTCCCAGGTGGCGGCCGCCGCCCTCACCCGCCTTGGCCGCCGGGCTTACCACCTTAAAGGTGGGGTGGCCCTCAGCCAGTAACGGATATTGCAAGGCCGGCGCCAATGGCAAACAATGAGCGCCACAACAACGACATAAACGGGTAAGAGGGATGTTCGAACAGTTTGACCACGTGGTGAGAGTGATAGGCCTGGTGCTGCTGATACTGGGCTGGCTGCTGAAAAGCCGCAACACCATGCTGATTGGTGGCCTGCTTATCTTTGGCGCCGCCTTTATCAGCACCGAGCTGAGCGGCGCCATCAACAAGGCCGGTCACTAAAAAGGGCGCCATTGGCGCCCTTTTTTATTCCTCTTTGCGGTACACCGCCTTGCCTGCCAGCCAGGTTTCCCTGGGCTTTAACTGCCAGATTTCACTGTCCGGCACGCTAAAGTAGTCGTCGTCCAAAATCACCAAATCAGCCCACTGCCCCGGCGCCAGGCTGCCGGTGAATTTGTCCATAAAGGCCGCATAGGCCGCGCCACGGGTAAAGTCATAGAGCGCTTCTTCACGGGTCAGGGCTTGTTCCTTGTGCCAGCCCTCCTTGGGCTGGCCATGGTGGTCTTGGCGGGTAACCGCCGCATAGAGACCGTAGAAGGGATTGGGGCTTTCCACCGGGAAATCCGAACCGGCCGCCATCTTGACCCCGGCTTTGACCAAGCTGCGCCAGGCATAAGCCCCTTTGAGGCGCTCTTTGCCGATGCGGCTCTGGGCCATGTTCATGTCGGAGGTGGCGTGGGTGGGCTGGAAGGAGGCGATAACCCCGAGCTTGGCCATACGCTCGATGTCGCCAAGGGTCATCACCTGGGCGTGCTCGATACGGTTGCGCCGGCCCTTGCGCTCGCTGGGAGGAAAGCTGGCGAAGGTGTCCAGCACCCGCTGGTTGGCGGCGTCGCCAATAGCATGAACATTCACCTGAAAACCGGCGTCAAAGGCGGCGCGCATGACCTTCTCCAGCTCGCCAGGGCCATAGAGCATTGAGCCTTTGTGGCCCGGTTTGTCGCTGTAATCAGCCAACATGGCCGCGCCTCGGCTGCCAAGGGCGCCGTCAGCAAATACCTTGACCGCCCGCGCCGCCAACAGATCGCTCCCTTGCCAGCCGACAGGGGCCTTTACGGCTTGCCAGGTGGCAGGCTTGGCTTCGAGCATGGCGTAAATGCGGGTAGTAAGGCTGGCTTGGCGCTGCTGATAGAGCTGCCAGGTGGGCAGGTCGATACCGGCGTCCCCTACCCCGGTAAGGCCCACTTTGGCCATGATCTCAAGGGCGGCGTCCAGCGCCTGGCCGCGTAGCGCATCGCTGAGCAGTGGCAGATGAGCGGTCATTAAATTCATGGCGTTATCCACCAGCACCCCGCTGGGCTGGCCATCGCGGCCACGCAGAATTTGGCCGCCACTGGGCTCGGGGGTTTTGGCGTTGATGCCAGCGAGAGTCAAGGCGGCCTGGTTGGCCCAGCCGGCGTGGCCATCCACCCGGCTTAGCCACACCGGGCGACCGTCGGTGAGCATGGCCAAGTCTGATGCGGTGGGCATGCGTTTATCGGGCCACAGCTCCTGGTTCCAGCCCCAGCCTTGGATCCACGGCAGCTGGGGGTGCTTTTTAGCAAAACGCGCCACTCTGGCCAGGGCGTCGGCCAGGGATTTGGCGCCGGTTAAATCCACATTGAGGGTCCCTTCCCCGAGGGCCATTACGTGGCCATGGGCATCAATCAGCCCCGGCAGTACTGTTTTCCCGGCCAGGTCCCTTACCTCCGCTCCTTGGGGGATGGCCAGGCGGTTATCGCCCCTTGCCAGGACTTTGCCGTCTTCAATCACCAGCCGGCTAAACGGCACCAGCTTGTCGCCCTGCCAGCCATAACCGGTGACGTTATCCAGCACCAGGCTTTGGGCTGAAAGGCCAAATGACAGCGCCGCCAGGGCCCCTACCAAACCACGAACCATGACCACTCCTTACAATCCTGACCATAGCGCCTGGCGCAGATCCACCCGGCCACTGCGCTTGATAACCACCCCTTCGGCCAACAGCAGTTGATGCTGCTCCAAGTGCCCTTGGCTGTCTCTGACCGAGCAACCGCCCTGGGCGTTCACCACCCGGTGCCAAGGCAGGCCCGCCGGGCAACTGGCCATGTAGCGGCCCACCAACCTTGGGTTCCAGCCAAGGATGGAGGCCAGTTGGCCATAGGTAGCCACCTGGCCTGCCGGAATAAGGGCAACCAAGGTGTATAAGCGGGCGGGGTCGGTACTGGTGGCCATGGCAATTACAGGGGTTAATTTGCCTATAGGGTACCAGCGCCCGGTACCCTGGCACAGCGAAATGAAAAAGGCGCCTTGCGGCGCCTTTGCGTTATTTACCGAGGTAGGACTGGCCTTTACAGAAGTGCTCGACACAAGGGCTGGCAAAGCGCTTTTCAAGCCCTTTGAGGGTGGCCACCTTTTGCGGGGTGTCGAGGTTTAGCAGGGTAACGGCGGCGTCTTGCACACCGTCACGGCGCACATGCACCGGCATTACGGTGCGCTGGCCTTGGCCCAGCTCTTCCATAATTTGGCGCGCCTGGCCGCAGCTGAACACATACTGGCCCTGGAAGGTCTGGCGGCTGGCCGACCAGTAGTTCCATTGCATTTCAAAGTCGTCCGGCTTGTAGGCGCACCAGTACTGGGTCAGGGACACCATCTGGCCCAGGTGATAATCCTTGGCTCGCACCGACCCCATCACCTCTTGGTTAACATCGCGGGTCGCTACCTGGAAGGTACCCATATTCATGCCTTTATGGCGCGATTTGGATACCCCAACGTACTCCGGCAGCTGCCAGCTGTCAGGGCCGTCACTGCCATGAGCCACGGGCGCCATTGGCGCTTTAGGAGCGGCAGGAGGCGCTTCGGCCACTTGGGTTTCAGCCTTGGCCGGTGCCGGCATGGGCACGGTCATGGTATCAGTGCTGGCAGTTATTACCGGCGGCGCTTTGCCGTCCAGCTGCAGATAAGAGCGGCTTTTAAGCATCTCAAAACGGGTTTTGATGCTGTCAATCTTGGCTACCGGCAAGGCGGTGCGCTGGCCGTTCTTCACATAGGTTTGAAAGGCGATGGTGCCGTACTGGTCGAGGTAGAGGTCGATGTCCTGCTCGTCCATGCGGCGGCTGCCGTCGGGCAAGGTCAGGCGCCAGTCGGCGTCTTCTTCGTAACCGAACAGGTTACCGCCGTCGACAAAGTAAAAGTGCTCACCGTAGCCGCCCTCTCCGGCTTCCAGTCGCTCTTTGAGGTATTTGAGTTCACCCTGGTCGAAGTAGGCAACATAGCTGGCGGTGCCATAACTGTCCTGCAGCTCACCGGCGACTTTTTTCATGTCGTCGGTGTGGGCCAGGATCCAGTCCCGTTTGTTGTCCAGAGCGTCTCGAATTTCCGGCGATGGCAGGCCGATGTCTACGGTGCGTTCGTCCGACGCCATAGGTACCGGCGCCTTGGTGGTGGGCTTATTCACACAGCCACAGAGCGCCAATGTTGCAAGCAACGCAGTCCCGATTTTTTTATTGTGCATGAGGCGTTTCTCAAGTTGCGGCAAACAAGGTTTTGGTTTTTTGTTAAAAAAAGGATAGCAAACGCTATCCCTTTTTGTATTGCCTTACAAGGTCTTATATAAGAACAGCATTTATGATGATGACATCACCTATTTATCAAGAAAATGCTTTGCTGATGCCGATGCATAAGGAAAAACCATGATGAGCAAAAAACTGGTATTGCTGCTGCCCCTGTTGCTAAGTGCCTGCGCCGCCCATACCGGCGGCCGCGACGAATGCGCGGCCAACCTCGACAGCGCCTGGCAGGAACTGGACTTGGCCAAGGCCGAGGGCTTTGCCGGCACCGTCAGCTACACCAAAGCTCTGGGGCTGCTGTCTCTTGCCAAGGGCCAGCAGCAAATTGAGCGCTACCCCAGCTGCATTGAGAAGGCCAAGCGGGCCCGTTTTTACATCAGCGAGTCCCGCCAGGGCCGTTAATTGCCTCCCCGGGCTTCCATGTAATAGCTGATGTGGCTGCGGGGCTTGAGGTAGTCGAATACCGCTTGTGGCAACGCCGTTGCCTTGACGGTCCGGCTGACCGCCAGCCCCGCCTCCTCCAAATCGATAATGGCGGCCTGCTCCCTGGGCACTGCCGGGTCGTACACTAGGACCGCCGGGCTCAATAGCTTGGCGGAGTTGACTGTCATCACCAGGCCGTACTGGTCGTCATTGAGTTGCACCAAGGTCCCTGGGGGATAGACCCCCAACACCCGAATAAAATACTGCACGATGCTCTGGTCCAGCCGGTGCTGCTCATGTTTGTAAAGATGCGACAGCACCGCGTGGGGCGACATGCCCGGCTCCTGGCGGCGGCCATGGCAGAGGTTGTCGTATTCGTTGGCCACCGCTACCAAGCGGGCCAGTTGGGCGATCTCTTCGCCCTTAAGCCCCTTGGGGTAACCGGTGCCGTCCAGCGCTTCGTGGTGCTGAAAGATAACCTCGCGCACCGCGTCGGGAAAGTCGGGATATTGCCCGGCCAGCTCATAGCCGTATTGGGTATGCAATTTGAGAAAGTTCTGTTCGGCTTCGGTCAGAGGCTCGGTTTTACGCAGGATCTGGCTTGGCAACCGGCTTTTGCCCAAATCGTGAAAAAGCCCGCCAAGGCCGGCATCCACCATCTGCGCTTCGCTCATGCCGGCGGTGCGGGCAATCAACATGGCCAGCACCGCCACATTAAGGCTGTGACAATAAAAACCGTCGTCGGTCTTGGGCTCGTTCATCAAGTGCAGCACCACGTCGCTCTGACTGGTTAACACCCGCACTATTTCAGTGACCATGGCCTTGCCTTCGCCAAAGGCCGATTGGGGCCGGCGCTGCATGTCCTGCATCACCGCCTTGGTGTGTACCAGGGCGCGCTGAAAATCCTGCTCGGTATTTTGCAGGCCGCGCATATAAGCCTTTTGGCGGGCGATTTGCTGCTCTTTAAGGGCAAAGGCGGCAGCCAGTTCGGCGTCCAACGCTTCATCCTTGGCAGCGGGGGCCGGCTCGGGCTTTTTAGGCGGCTCCAAAGGTTTGGCATCGGAGCGCTCGGGCACCACCAGCACGAAGTCCAGCCCCAGGCTCTGGATGATGGCTACCTGCTTTTGCGAGCGAATCTTAAAGCGGTTAAACACAAAGGGGTGCTTGGCCCAGCGAACCGGCAGGATCACATAAAGGCCAGGGCACAGCTGATGGGGCGTGACAGCAAGCTTGTTTTTTTTCATTCACATCCACTTATTGTTTTAATGGTTATTGCGCATCGGTAACTGCCGTCGTCTCCCGGCAGCGGTTTCCCGCAAAGCCCAGGGGAAACCAATGAAAAGCATTCTCAATCGTGCTATGTTGCGGCCCAGTTCGTCACGCGCTTTCCTGGAGTCTCATGCGGCGCACCCTCTGGAAATGGCATGGCTGGCTTGGCCTGACTGCCGCCCTCCCCCTCTTCATTATTGCCCTGAGCGGCAGCCTGCTGGTGTTTAAAAACGAGCTGGACGGCCTGCTAATGCCTGCCGTTATCACCAGCAAGGGCGGCCCCGCTCTGGACATGAACACCTTAATGCATGATGCCGAGCGCCAGCTCAACGGCTATGAACTGCTGGGTTGGCAACCGGGCGAACCGGGCCAGAACACGCTCCTTTATCTGTCCAAAATGGGCAGCTACGTTTGGCAAAAAACCTATATCGACCCCAGCACCGGCCTGGTAACGGCACCGGTAAAGCCGGTTGACCATTACCTGACTGACTGGCTGCTGAGCTTTCACTACACCTTTGTCAGCGGCGCTGTGGGCATTGCCGTGGCCGGGGTGACAGCGCTGCTGCTGCTGGCGCTGTCTATCAGCGGTTTTATCCTGCACCGGCGCTTTTGGAAGACCTTTTTCACCCTGCGCTGGGGCAAAAGCCTGCGGCTTTTTTTAAGTGACGGCCACAAGATGCTTGGCATCATCGGCGCGCCGGTATTTTTGATCCTTGGCTTTACCGGCGCCTGGTGGAACCTCGACGAATTCAGCCACGAAATCGAAGCCCATGACGACAGCGCCTACATCATCACCCAGCGCTACTACAACGACGAGCTGGATTTCGATGCCATCCTGGCCCGCGCCAAAACGGCGATACCGGGCTTTGTTACCACCTATATCCGCCTGCCAGACAAAAGTTACCCGGGCATTCACTTGTTTGGTCACCCGGCAGATGCTGGCCCCTTGCGGGGTAGCGCCGGCTCTATCATCAGCTTTGACGACCAAACCGGGGCGCTGACCGGGGTGATGAACGCCGCCAGCCTCGGCGCCCTGTATCAGTTCAAAGACAGCTTCAAGCCCCTGCACTTTGGCACCTTTGGCGGCCTGACCACACGGGTGCTGTGGTGCCTGATTGGCTTTTTCCCCTGCCTGATGGCCCTGTCAGGCTTTTGGATGTGGCGAAAGCGGGTCAAGCGCTAGGTTTACGTTTGGCCCGGGTAACGGGGGCTTTAGCGGTATCGGCCTTGGCTGGCGCCGATTTAGCCGCTGTCGGCGAAGCTTTGGCGGGTGCTGCTTTCGCCGCTGCCGGTGGGGTCTTAGCTGGCGCGGCTTTTACAGCAGGTTCTGCCTTGGCTGGCATGGCTTTCGCGGTGGGCGCCTTGGCTTGAGCGGGCTTTTTCGGCGCGCTGGCGGCCGGTTTTACCGGCGCGGCCTTAGCGGCAGGCGCGGCTTTGGCAGCAGGTGCGGCTTTAGCGGGCGACGCTTTGGCAACAGGCGTCGCGTCAGCGGCGGCTGGCGCCATAGCCTCAGCCGGTGGCTGCTGGTGGCTGCGGATAAAGTCTTTGACCTTGGGGCCCACTTCTTCACGAAAGCGTCGGCCGTTGAAGATGCCGTAGTGCCCTACCCCTTTTTGCACATAATGAAGCTTGCGCGCCGGCGCTATGCCTGAGCAAAGCCGCTGAGCCGCCTCGGTTTGGCCCATGCCGGTAATGTCGTCAAACTCCCCTTCAATGGTCATCAGCGCCGTTTTCTCGATGGCGCCAGGGTCAATCACCTGGCCACGGTAGGTCATCTTGCCTTGGGGCAGCTGGTGCTCGATAAAGACCTTTTGCACCGTTTCGAGGTAGAAATCGGCAGGCAAATCCATCACCGCCAGGTATTCGTTGTAAAAATCGCGGTGAGCTTCGGCGCTGTCGCCGTCGCCGTGGATCAAATCCTCGTAAAACTTAAAGTGCTTACGGATATGTAAGTCCGGGTTCATCATCATAAAACCCGACAGCTGGATAAAGCCCGGATAGACCTTCTGCCCCACCCCTACGTATTGCTCTGGCACGGTGCACACCACGTTTTCTTCAAACCATTCCAAGTCGTGGTCAGAGGCGTAGTCGTTCATCTCGGTGGGGTTGATGCGGGTATCCACCGGCCCACCCATCAGGGTCAGCGACAATGCCTGGCGCTCGGACTTTCGCATCGCCATCAAGGTGCAGGCCACCAGCACCGGTACCGACGGCTGGCACACCGCCAGTACGTGGACGTCCGGCCCCAGCTGCTCGATAAACTCAATCACGTAGTCCACGTAATCATCAAAGCTCAATCCCCCTTCGCTCAGGGGCACTTCCCGGGCATTGACCCAATCGGTGATATACACCTCATGGTCCGGCAGGAAATGGGCCACGGTGCCGCGCAACAAGGTGGCGTAGTGGCCGGACAGCGGCGCGACGATCAGTAACTTGGGATCTTGGCGCTTGGTAAAGCGGCGAAAGTGCTTGAGCTCGCAAAAAGGCCGGGTGGCGGCCACCTGCTCGCGCACCATTACCGTGGTGCCGTCGATTTCGGTGGAGTTGAGGCCAAATTCAGGCTTTTCGTAGTTATTGGTGCAGCGCTCCATAAATTCGATACCCGCCAGCAGGTAGCGTCCGGTCTGGGTATAGGGCGCGAAGCTCCAGGGAAGCGTTAACTGCTTTTTCAGGGCCTGGGCCCACAGGTGCCAAGGCTGCATGGCTTGCAAAGCGGTGGCATGAAATTGATAGAGCATCACAACATCCCCTGTAAAAAAAGTAATGAGACTGGACACTTAACAAGATAGGCGCCACTTTGAGCCTGGGCAATTAATAACCGCACGGCTTTGATGCAGGCCAAAAAAAAGCCCCTTACGGGGCCTTTTTCAGTGCTTGGCGCGGGCGCTGCAGAGCTCGATTTGCTCCACGGCTCCTTTGAGGTTGCGCTCACCGCCTCGGTAGTCGAGCTTGGTGAAGTACTCTTCCAGGTCTCGGGCTTTGTCTTCGGAGCAAAAGCCGCTGAAAGCGCTGACAATGCGCTTGCGGTTAGACTCGGGCCAGATGGCCTCCACCGCCTGGCGATTGGCTTTGAACCAGGCGTAGGTCTGGTCGCGGGTTTCATCGCCGTAGGCTTGGCCGCCCATCAGCATGAACCGCTCGTTGACCCGCAAGTCGCCGTTGATGGCCATGTCCAGCACCTGAGCCGACAGTTTCGGCGCTTCAAGCCCCGCCAGGGCCATCACTGCCCGCTGGCGAACCACCGCATCTTCGCTCTTGGCCAGGCGCGCCTTGAGGGTGTCAAAGGCACTTTGGCCTTTGTCCTGGGCCCAGGCTTCCATGGCAAGGCCGATAAGGTCGGGGCTGATACCGGCGTCTTTACCGGCCAGGTGCGCCTCGGCGGCTTTATCCAGTTGGCTGCGCACGGTTTTGTCTTTGACGGTGCTGGCCATAAAAGCGGTCAAGGTGGCGCGCAGCAGGGTGTCGTCCTTGGCCTCGCCAGGTTTGGCACTCAGACCAAGGGCCTTGAGGCGCGGGCCGTACCAGGCGGTCAGCTTGGCCTTGAGGGCTGCCTGGTCCTGGGTTTGGTGCTTGAGAATAAAGCCAAGCTGGCCCAGGGGCGCGGTGGCCAGTTCCCGGTCTTTGAGTTTGGCTATAAACGGCACCTGCGCCAGGTACGCATCAACGCTCAGGGAGCCGTCAGCCAGGGCCGCGTTAAAGCTATCGAGCACCGACAGGGCTTCGGCCTTGGACAGGCTGGATAGATCGCTTATCAGCGGCTGCCAATTGCTGACGCTAAAGCGGTAGTAACCGGTGCCATCGGCATTGGGAACAATGTGTTCTGGGCAGCTGGCGAGGCTCAGGGCGGTGCTCTTTTGGGTGAGCAGCTCGCAGCTTCGCTGGCCATCAACGCTGTAGCAAAATGGCAGATCCCAGGTGCGGGCCGGGTCGCCTTTAGAGCCCAGAGGCAGGTAGCGGCTCTGGGTCAGGGTCATGCTGCCCTTGCCGTCCTTGCAGCTGGTTTCAACGGTCACCTTGGGCACGCCGGTCTGGGTCAAAAAGCTCATGAAGGCGTTGTTGACTTCCGGGTTGTTAGCGGCCACGGCGATGGCGCTAACAAAATCCTCGGCGGTGCCGTTACCCCAGGCGTGGTCCACCAGGTATTGGTGAACCCCTTTTTGGAAGGTCTCTGGGCCCACGAAGTATTCGAACATCTTCAGCACCGCCCCGCCTTTTTGGTAGGTGATGCCGTCAAAAGCGTTGGAGATGTCGCTGTTGTCCAAAATCGGCTGGCGAATTTCACGCATGTTGACCAGGGAGTCAGCACTCATGGCCCGCTGGCCACCTTGGGCGATGCCAAGGCCATAGCCCCAGTCCGGCGCCCAGGTGGCAGCGGCTTTGTTGCCGGCCCAGGTGGCGAAGGCTTCGTTGAGCCAGATATCGGTCCACCAGGGCATGGTGACCAAGTCACCAAACCATTGGTGCGCCAGCTCATGGGCATGGACAGAGGCATAGGAGCGCTTTTGCCAGAACGGCGCGTCGTCATCCATCAGCAGCAGCTGCTCGCGGTAGGTAATGGCGCCGGGGTTTTCCATGGCGCCAGCGGCGAAGTCCGGTACGGCGATGATGTCGAGCTTTTTATAGGGGTATGGGATCCCGAAGTAGTCTTCCAAGGTTTCGACGATACCGGCGCTGTTCTCAAGGGCGAACTTGAGCTTCTCGCCCTTGCCATGCACCGCCACGCCGCGAAGCGGCACTTCCCGGTCACGAAGGGCGGTCTTGGGCATGGGTTGCCAGTCGACGATGTCCAAATCCCCCACCGCAAAAGCCAGCAGGTAAGTGGGCAGCGGCTTGGTGGTGGCGTATTGGATGTAGGTCCAGTCGCCGTCGTCCTTGCGGGCCACTTCAGGGGTGTTGGCAATGGCCTTCATGCCCTTGGGAATGGCCAGGGTCACATCAAAAGGCACCTTGAAGCGCGGCTCGTCAAAGCCGGGGAAGGCGCGGCGGGCATCAATAGCCTCAAACTGGGTAAAGGCGTAGTTGCGGCCACCTTCGGAGACTTTATACAGGCCTTCAAGGGACTTGTTGTACGGCGCCTCGTAGCTCACTTTGAGGGTCAGCTTCTGGGCGTCGATGCTGTGGGGAAAGGCCACTCGAATAACGCCTGAGTCGTCCATTTCCTGAATTTGGGTATCGAGGGTCTCGCCTTTGGCGGTCACGGCCTTGATGGTCAGGGCGGTCATGTCCTTGGCGTGCATCCAAAGGTGATCGCTGGCTTTGTCCAGGGTCATCTGGATCTCGCCTTCCCCTTTGAACTCGCCGCTATCAGGGTTTATCCACAGCGTCAGCTGGTAATGGCTGGGGGCCGCCCACTGGGGCAACTGGGCGGTGGGAATAGACTCTGCCTTCTCAACCGGCTTGGCCACTTCGGCGGCAGCGGGGGCTTGAGTATTGGCTTTGGTGTCGGTGGCGGCGGGGTCTTGGCAGCCGAGTAAAGCGAGGCTTAAGGCACTGAGCATGAACTTGCGCATGGACAACGGGATCCCTGTTGTTTTAATTAACGCAACGTTAACACTTTCAGGCAGTTAACGGAAATCCCTTCGCCAAACCGACCCCAAGCTGCGACTAAATTCTCCCTAGCGGAGCAGCAACACCAACACGCTTACCAGTACCGCCAAAAAGGCGGCTGCAATCAAAATGAGTACAAGGGACAGAAGCAAGGTGGCAAGGCCCCGCCAGGCGCTAAAACCGTTGGCTTCGCCCAGCATGATACTGGTGGTAAAGAGGCTATAAATGCCAAACACCAGCGGCAACAACGACACCAGCAACACCAGGGGGTTATCGGGCCACTGCATTTGCTCTATCCACAGCAGCTGCTCGCCCCAAAAGAAGTAGCCGATGATGCCAAACAGCGTGGCGAGGGTCACCGGCACCCCGCCCCAGCTTATCGCCACCCTTGCACCAAGCGGGTCACCGCTGCCATCGAGCCAGCGGCCAACCTGGCGCAGCACCCACCCCTGGAAATACAGCAGCAACACGGCAAAGACCGGCAGCAAAATCACCACCATGGCTACCACCAGCGACGGCATGGCACTGGCAAGCCAGTGCTCAAACCAGCTCAGATACCAGGCCACCACATACAGCAGCACCGAGCTGTTGCCGGGGCGGGAGGCCATGACCAACCGGTAGGCGGCACTGGGTTGCAGCCACAACAGGGCCAGGGCTTGCAGGGGCATAACGACCTCTTAGTGCGCTTCTTCGGCTGCGACCGGCAACACCGAGGTGCAGCAGGGGCAGCGCTTGGCCTTGATGGCAATGGCGGAAAAGCATTCCGGGCATTCTTTGGTACTGGGCGCCGGTTTCGGTGCCGCCTCTTCTTTGCGCTTGAGGCGGTTGATGCTGCGCACCAGCATGAAGGTGGCAAAGGCAACGATAACAAAGCTCACCACGTTGTTGATAAAGACACCGTAGCTGATGGTCACCGCCCCTGCCGCGTTGGCATCGCTCAAGGTGGCATAAGGCCCGGCGGCCTTGGCGCCCTCTTTTAGCACCACAAAAAACTGCGAAAAATCCACGCCGCCCAGCAGCAACCCGATAGGAGGCATCAACACGTCAGAGACCAGGCTTTTGACAATAGTGGTAAAGGCGCCGCCGATGATAATGCCCACTGCCATGTCCACCACATTGCCTTTTACAGCAAATTCCTTGAATTCTTTCAGCATCTTAGTTCCTCGCTCCAGGCCGAATACCGGTTGGTGTCATGATAAACCTTTTAGCTGCCGCTGCCAGCCGCCCCTTGCCCTTGGGCGCCCCTTGTCCGACCATTAGCGTTATTTTCCACGGACCAGGACAGTGCCATGCGCTACCCCGTGCTTTTTATCGGCGGCTCCGACCCCAGTGGCGGCGCCGGCATTCAGGCCGACATTAAAAGCTGCCAGGCCCTTGGCGGCTATGCCATGGCGCTGCCGACGGCGCTGACGGTGCAAAACAGCCACGGCGTCAAAGCCTTGGAGTTGCTGCCACCAAGCTTGGTGGCGGCCCAGGCCGAGGCGGTGCTGAGCGACATTCGCCCCCAAGCGGTCAAGATAGGTATGCTGGGGTCAGTCGCCATCGCCGAAGAACTGGCCCGGGTACTGGCCCGCCTGGAAGGCAACGTGCCCATCATCCTCGACCCGGTGCTCTCGGCCAGCAGCGGCATGAAGCTTGGCGCCCTTGAGGCCGTCGAGCGGCTATTGCCCCTTTGCACCCTGGTAACCCCCAACCTCCCGGAAGCGGCCAGCATCCTGGCGGCACCGGCCATGCCGGCGCCGAGGCTTATCCAGGCGCTGAAAAAAGCCCTGCCCTGCGCTTTTTTACTCAAAGGAGGCCATGGTGACGGCGCGGTGCTGACCGATTGGCTGTGGGACGGTAAACGCCTGACCAGCCTCAATGCCCGGCGCCAGCAGGGTAACCAGCTGCATGGCACCGGCTGCACCCTGGCGGCGGCCATCGCCACCGAGCTTGCCAAAGGAAAATCCCTGCACCTGGCCACCATCCTTGCCCATCAATACCTGCAAGGGGCCATTCGCCGCGCCGCCACGGCGCCCCTTGGCCAGGGGCACCACGGGCCGCTTTGGCATTAGCTGGGCTTTTGGGCCAGCACATGAATATAGCGGGCCAGGCTGCGGTAAGGTTCGCGGTTGGCGACCCATTCTTCCCACTGGATGCGGGTGGCAAGATCTGGGGCAATTTCCCCTTTTTGAAAGTAATCGGAAAAGCAGCGAATGCCGGTTTGGGCTTTGATAAGCCAGCCTTCCTGCGTCAGCCAGCCATAAACCTCTTCGGGCCAGAGCGGGCTGTGGGGGGTCAAACTGTTGTGGCCGCCGTAGCGACCCTTTTCCAGGTGCTTGAAATTGCCGCGAATAAGATGGTTAAAGTCGATGCTGTGACGGTTGTAGAACAGCAGGGAAAGGTGGCCGTCGGGCGCCACCCGCGCCATCACCTTGGCAAGCGATTGCTGCTGCTCGCCAAGCCATTCGAGCACCGCGTGAAACAGCACCAGCGGGTACTGGCCTTCAAGCTCTGAGAGGCTCGCCTGGCGGCAGGCAACGGCGACCCCGGCCTTTTCAAAACGCGCCTGGGCCTGGGCCAGCATCTCGGCCGAGGGCTCGGCCATCAGCACAGAGTGGCCAAGGCTTGCCAGCTTTAGGCTCATCTCGCCGGTGCCACCACCGATATCCACTACCTGCTGTGGCTTTGCCAATACCTCGGCCAAATCGCGCATGACCAGATGCTGGCGCAGCTCCCCCTTGTAGCTTTCATAAATACGGCGGCCAAATTTGGCCGCCAGTTGCCCATCAAAGATGCGATCGGACTTCATACAGGGTTAGGCACATCCACAAAACGCACCTCTAGGCCAAAGCGCTCGGCCAGGTGCTCGCCAAGGGCCTTGATGCCGTAACGCTCGGTGGCGTGATGGCCAGCGGCAAAGTAATGGATGCCGCGCTCAGCGGCAATATGGGTGGTGCGTTCGGACACCTCCCCTGAGACAAAGGCATCGACACCGGCGTCAGCGGCGAGGTCGATATAATCCTGGGCGCCGCCGGTGCACCAGGCCAGGGTCTCGATGCGCTCAGGTCCGCCGGGCAGGTGCAGGGGTTTACGGCCCAGCTTGGCTTCTAAAAAGGCGGCAAAATCCACGGCGCTCATGGGCACCGGCAGCCGGCCTTTAAACACCAGGGCCTTACCTAGCTCGTCGTCCAGGCCGCATTGCACATCCAGCTCCAGCAAACGGCCAAGTTGGGCATTGTTACCAAGGGCGATGTGGGCATCGAGGGGCAGATGGTAGCCGGCCAGGTTGATGTCGTGGGTCAACAGGCTTTTGATGCGCTTGGCCTTGATGCCGGTAATGGTCTGGGATTCGTTCTTCCAAAAATACCCGTGGTGCACCAGCAGCAGATCGGCTCCCCAGGAAATGGCCTCGTCAATCAGCCCCTGGCTGGCGGTGACGCCGGTCATCACTTTGGTGATTTCTTCGGTGCCCTCTACCTGCAGGCCGTTGGGGGCATAATCGCGAAAACTCCCGGCCTTGAGCTGGTCGTCCAGGTAGTCGAGCAGTTGCTTACGTTCCATGACTCCTCCTTGCATGGCGCCTAGGGTAAATGAGGCCAATGGCAGAGAAAAGCCATCAAATTAGACAGCTCTTGTTAAAAACAGTATAAAATTGTCGGGTTTTAGACGTTGAAACATAAAAAAGAAAGGAAACGGCCATGGCCACTTTGGATAAAGACCAGGTGTTGGCAGACTTCACTGCTGCCTATAACGCCAAACACGGTAAAGATCCCGAGATCGAGCAAAAAGGCAGCTGGTACGCCATCGATGGTGGTAAGAGCGTACGCCTGGCAGACATCGTCGACATGACGGCTGAGCTGGCCGGCACCGCGCCTGCCGCTGCCAAAGCCGCCCCTGCGGCCCCGAAAAAAGCCGCTGCCAAACCGGCAGCGAAAGCCAGCAAACCCAAGGCCAGCGCCGGTAATGGCGGCCTGCTTCCCAAAGCTTACTGGGAAGATCTGCTGGAACAGCGGGATCATCACTGTCGCCGCCCTCGCGGCTTCTGAAAAAACGCCGGCTTGCCGGCGTTTTTTTATGCCCAAATACAAACACTTGATCCACATCACCCCACCTTTCCCAAGAGGGCGCACAGTACCGGCATTGTTGTACAAGGAGAGTCCCGAATGCCCGCTACCGCTACCCTCCCCAAACGGCTGCCGCCGCTGGGCTTCTTTGCTGCGCTGCTGGTTTTAATTGTCGTATTGCTGCTGCCAGAGGCGACCGGGCTGCCGCTAGCCGGCCAGCGGCTGCTGGCCATTCTCGCCTTTGCGGTCGTGCTATGGCTGACCGAAGCGGTGAGCTACGAAGTGTCGGCGGTGCTGATTGTGGCGCTTATCGCCCTGCTGGTGGGGACAGCCCCCAATATGGCGGCGCCAGAGCATGCCTTGGGCACCTCCAAAGCGCTGTCCATGGCCATGGGCGGTTTTACCAGCTCAGGGCTGGTGCTGGTGGCCGCCGCGCTTTTTATCGCCGCCGCCATGACCATCACCGGCCTTGACCGGCGCATTGCCCTGCTGACCCTATCCCGCCTTGGTGTGGGTTATGGCCGCATTCTGATTGGCACCCTGGTGGTAACTGTTGTGCTAAGCCTGCTGGTGCCCAGCGCCACCGCCCGGGTAGCCTGCGTGGTACCCATCATGATGGGGATGATCGCCGCTTTTGGGGTCAGCAAAGACTCCCCCTTTGCCGCCGGGGTGATGATCATGGTGGCCCAGGCCACCAGCGTCTGGAACGTCGGCATTCAAACGGCAGCGGCCCAGAACCTGCTGACCACCGATTTTATCCACCAAGTAACAGGCCAAAGTATCAGCTGGAGCACCTGGCTGCTGGCCGGCGCGCCCTGGGCCATTTTGATGTCGGTGGCGCTTTATCTGGTGGTGCACCGCTTGATGCCGGCCAAATCGGTTGCCATTGCCGGCGGCAAAGACACCGTTAAAAAGGCGCTTCAAGAGCTTGGCCCCATGTCTCGCAACGAGAAAACCTTGCTGGGGGTTACCCTGGTTTTACTGCTGCTGTGGGCCACCGGCGGCAAGTTGCACCATTTTGATACCGCCACTGTCACCGCCACCGGCCTTGGGGTGTTGCTGCTGCCGGGGATCGGGGTGATGAGCTGGAAGGAAGTGCAAAGCCGCATCCCCTGGGGCACGCTTTTGGTGTTTGGGGTGGGCATATCCCTTGGCTCGGCGCTGTTGCAAACCCACGCCGGGCAATGGCTTGGCAATGTGGTGGTTCAGGGCATGGGCCTTGAGTCGTTGAGCCCATTCTGGCTGTTTGCGGTATTGAGCCTGTTTTTGATTGTGGTGCACCTGGGGTTTGCCAGCGCCACCGCGCTTACCTCCACCATGATGCCGATTTTGCTGTCGCTACTTACCGCCATCTCCAGCGAGCTTAACGTACCGGGCATGGCGCTGCTGATGGGCTTTGCCATCAGCTTTGGCTTTATCCTGCCCATCAATGCCCCGCAGAACATGGTGTGTATCGGTACCGACACCTTCACCAGCCGCCAGTTCATCAAGGTGGGGATCCCTGTGACCATCATCGGTTACCTGGTGATGTTGCTGCTAGCCGCCAGCTGGTGGCCGTTGCTGGGTTTGATGTAACACCTGCTTATTTAACAGGTAAGAAACAACAGGTTGCCTTTCCAGGGAGGCCTCAGAGACCTTTATGTTGTCATTTGTTGCCATATTGCAACAAATTAAAAACATAAAGAGAGAGGACTCCATGTATCGCAAAACGCTGCTGGCCAGCGCCGTGTTAACGGCCCTGGTCTCGCCCCTTCATGCTGCCGAGCAAGACCAGAGCATCGAGCGTATCCAGGTTACCGGTTCCCATATCAAACGCACCGACATGGAAGGCCCCTCCCCGGTGCTGTATATCGATGCCAGCCAAATCGCCAATTCCGGCGCCCGTGATTTAGGCGAGCTGCTGAAAAAGCTGCCGGTGAGCGGCGCCGGCTCCTTTACGCCCCAGGGTAACGATTCTGACTCCACCGCCAACGGCGCCGCCGGTATTTCCCTGCGGGGCCTGGGTGCCGACTCCACCCTGGTGCTGCTAAACGGCCGGCGTATTGCCGTTAACGCCTTTGCCCAGGGTATCGACACCGCCTTTGTGGACATCAACTCCATTCCGGTATCGGCCATTGCCCGGGTCGATATCCTCAAAGACGGCGCCTCGGCCATTTATGGCTCCGATGCCATCGCCGGGGTGGTGAACATCATCCTTAAGGAAGACTTTGAAGGCACCGAGATCAACGCCAGCGTCGGCGATACCAAAGACGGCGGCGGCGCCGAAAAATCCGCCTCGCTGCTGTGGGGCCATGGCGACGAAAAAGCCCACACCACCGTGATTTTGGATTACTTCAAGCGCGACGAGACCTTCTACAGCGACCGCGATTACTCCAAAAACGCCAACCAGACCAGCCGCGGCGGCTCCGACCTTCGCTCTTCTTCCGGCAACCCCGGCTCTTATATCCCCGCCACCATCGGCAGCGACGGCTCCATCACCCCCAAATCCGATATCTACAACTGGCAGGCCGACGCCAATTGCCCGGCTGACGACGACATCGGCACCTATTGCCTGTTCAACTATGCCCCCTGGATGACCATGAACCCCGCCACCGAGCGCATGGGGCTTATCCTCAACCACCGCCAGCAGCTTACCGACAGCATCAGCGGCTTTATGGAGGCCAACGTCCAGCATTCGCGCAGCGACGTGCACGGCGCCCCCAGCCCCTCCTTTGGCGAGTTCTACATCACCGCCGACAACCCGCTATTTACCTCGGGCGAGGCCATCAACCCCTTCCCCGGTGAAGACCTGACCATGCGCCGGCGCACCACCGAGGCCGGCGCCCGCCACAAGCAGATGGAATCGGACAACCAGCGCCTGGTATTTGGCCTTGACGGCCAGGTGGCCGAAATAGACTGGGAGCTGTCCTACACCTATTCGCGCTCTCGCAACCACGAATACGGCAAAACCGGCTTTGTGCAGTCGACCCGCCTGCAAGACGCCATCAACAGCGGCGAGTTCAACCCCTTCTCCACCACCCAAGACCAGGGGGTGATTGACGACATCAGTGTCCACACCACCCGCTCCGGCCGCTCGGTCACCCAGGCCTGGGACGGGCAGATCTCCGGCGCCGCCTTTGCCCTGCCCGGCGGCGATGCCCAGTACGCCCTGGGGGTGGAATACCGTAAGGAAGAAATTGAAGACAACCCCGACGAGCTGTTCCTTCGCGGCGAAGTGTTCGGCACCGAAGCCACCACCGCCTACGGCAGCCGTGACCAATACTCGGTGTACACCGAGTTCTCTCTGCCCCTTATCGAGAAACTCGAGGCGCAATTGGCGGTGCGTTACGAGCACTATTCCGACTTTGGCAACAACACCAGCCCCAAAATAGGCCTGCAATACCGCCCCACCGATTCGCTGATGCTACGGGGCTCCTGGGGTAAGGCGTTCAGGGCGCCATCCTTGGTGCAACTGGGCCTGGGCCCGACCCAGGAATCCCCCGGCCTTATCGACACAGCCCGCTGCGCCCTGACCGGCGCCGACGAGGATTGCCAGCCTCAGGAGCGTACTGTCGAGCTCTCCGGTAACCCGGACCTCAAGCCCGAGAAATCCGACTCCTATAACCTTGGCATCGTCTGGCAGCCGGTCGACGCCCTCGAATTGGTGCTCGATTACTGGAATTACGACCAAAAGGGGCTCATCAGCACCGATACCCAGTACCGCCTCAACCAATACAACGCCGGCATCGCCCAAAGCGCTTTTGATGTGATCCGCGAGCCGTCGTCAGGGGGCGTGCCGGGGAGGATCTTCCGGATCGTCGACCAATACCAGAACCTTGGTGGCCAGAAGACCGACGGTATTGATTTGGACAGCCGCTACCACCTCGACACCCAGTACGGGGCCTTTCAGTTTGGCTACCTGCTGACCTGGGTAAACAGCTTCAAGGAGATCAAGGCTGACGGCACCGAGCGGGACTTGGCTGGCAAGTGGCGCCATCCCAAGTGGCGCTGGAATGCCACCCTCGACTGGACCCTCAATGACTGGAGCGCCACTGCCCGGGTCAACTACATCAGCAAGTACGATGACGACATTGATGCCGGTGCCACCGGTACCGTGGACAGCTTCACCACCCTCGATACCAACCTCAGCTACCAGGGCTTTAAAAACCTCAAGCTGACCCTGGGGGCCAACAACCTCTTTGATGAAGAGCCGCCGTTCTCGGCTGCCGATTTCATGGGGTACGACACCGAAACCCACTCCTCCCAGGGACGTTTTGCCTATGTGAAGGCAAGCTACCGCTTCTAAGTAAAAAGCCGCCCTCGGGCGGCTTTTTTAATACTCAACCGTGGTCTTGATGTCCATGGGGTACAAGAACTCGCGATAGTCCGGCTCTTGCGGTTTGGCGACCTTGAACTTGGCGCTGTAGAGGTGTTTTCGAAACATCATGGCGGACCTGTCGTTATCCAGCTTGGACTTGAGCAGCTTGACCTTCACCACATCCCCTTGCCTATTCACCATCAGCAAAAACAGCAGCTCGGCGTCGGACTTAGCAAATTCCTTGCGGGCTTCAAACAAGGCCTCGTCCGAGGAGCGCCAATCCGGCAGTGCTTCGCCAGCACTGGCGCCAGCAGCGGCCATCAATACCAAGGCTATCAATGCATTATTCATGTCAGCATCCGTGCAAAAAATTTGCAAAATACTCACATTTTTAAGCAGCTATGACAACCTTATTGTCACCAGCGGCTATCGCGTTCGCAGGGGATGCCGTCGTGGTCACCATCCATCTTGGTGCCGGGGCAGTTGGCGAGATAAAACTCGGCTTCGGCCCGCGAAGTCATTTGGCTGCAATAGACCTTGCCCTCACAGCGAAAGGCCGGCTTTGGCACGGGTTTGGCGGGTAGTTTATCGGCAAGCACCGGCGGCAGACTGCTGGCGCTCACTTTCTTGTGTTGGTAGAGGTATTGCACCGTACCCAGCACGGCGATAGCGCCGATAACGATATGGCTAAACTTCATAGACTGACTTCCCTGCCGGTTAATGGTTCTCCCAAAGATAGTGCACCAGGGCGTCCAACTCCTTGTCTGTAAGCGTTTTTTCATCAAAAGCTGGCATCTGCTGCAACGGCCAGGTGCGCACGGCTTTGGGGTTACGCACTATGGCTTTGAACCCGCTTTGGGTCAGGTAGTGGCTGACCGCCATGGGCCGGCCTAAATCCGGCCCCACCTCACCTTCCCCGGCGCCGTCTAAGCGATGGCAGGCAAAGCAGTTGGCCAAAAACAGCTGCTGCCCGGCAAGGGCCTTGGCGTCGCCTCGCTTTGCCGCCAGTTGCGGCCAGCGCTCAAGGGGGCTTTGCACCAGGCTGATACTGGCAATGGCATAGGGCCATTGCTCGGGGCTGACCTTTTGGCCTGGCCAAATCAAATAAAAAGGCCCGGCGTTGCTGCTTTTACCGGGTAGTGCTGGCCAGGGTTTGTCCTCCACCGCCAGCCATGGCTCGCCCTTGGCGATAAGGCGGGTTGGGAGCTGCGCCACAAAGCCGTCGGTGGCGCGAAACGCCAAGGTGCCGTTAGTGGGCACCTTCATCAGCGCCTTTAACGGCAGCGCCCGGTAATCGGCGGGGCGATGGTAGGCCATGTCATCATCCACATGCACCGTTTTGGCTTGCGGGCTGGCCAGCAGCGCTGCGCTGTCAAAGGTCTTCCCCAAAATGGCTATCTCGGCCGCCGAGGCGGGCAATGCCGTCAGCAGCAGCGCGAAAAAGGCGGTTTTCATGGTTCTGTTCTCATAAAAAAAACGCCGCTAAGCGGCGTTTTTGTCAGGTAGGCTTACGGGCGCGGCGCCCTTGGGTCTGGGTGCTTTCCCGGGCGCGGTCGCGTTTAACGGCGCGGCGAATACGGGCGGCGCGCACATAGGGATTGTCCTTGGCGTCGGCGCGCTCATCGATGATGGAGCGGGTCTCTTCCTTCAGGCCCACCATGGCGCGCAGGTAGTTAACATCGACCTTCTGAAGCTCCTTCCAGCCACCTTGGGGCAGCTTGCGATCCAGCTCCATTTTGCCGTACTGGGTACGGATAAGGCGCGATACCTTCACGCCCTGGGACTCCCACAGCCGGCGCACTTCACGGTTGCGACCTTCGGCAAGGGTAACGGCAAACCACTGGTTGATGCCTTCACCGCCGGTACGCTTGATGGTATTGAAGCTGGCCGGGCCGTCTTCCAGTTGCACCCCTTTACGCAGGCTTTGCACCATGGCCTCCGGCACTTCGCCAAAGACCCGCACCTGGTATTCCCGCTCCACCTGGTGGCTCGGGTGCATCAGGCGGTTGGCCAGTTCCCCGTCGGTGGTAAAAAGCAGCAGGCCTGAGGTGTTGATATCCAGGCGCCCTACCGCCACCCAGCGGCCTTGCTTGAGGCGCGGCAGGCGGTCAAATACGGTCGGGCGGCCTTCGGGATCTTTACGGGAGCACAGCTCGCCTTCGGGCTTGTTGTACATCAGTACCCGGCAGATCACCTCTTCTTCGCTGGCAATCGCCACCTGGTGACCGTCGATACGCACGTCGGCGCTGCTGTCGATGCGGTCACCCAGGGTGGCGACCTTGCCGTTGACGCTGATGCGGCCGGCGGAGATCAGGGTTTCCAATTGGCGGCGGGAGCCGTGGCCGGCACGGGCCAGGACTTTTTGCAGTTTTTCACTCATGTGTTGCCTCTTCGAGCCTCTCGGCTGGGTTGGTGATTTCCATCAGCTCGGGCAATTCGCTCAAGCCTTTTAAATTCATGTCGTCCAGAAACTGGCGGGTGGTGCCATACAGCGACGGCCGCCCCGGTACTTCTTTGGTGCCCACCACTTTTATCCAGCCGCGCTCTTCAAGGGTGCGGATGATCTGGGTACTGACCGCCACCCCGCGCACTTCTTCGATTTCGCCGCGGGTAACCGGCTGGCGATAGGCGATAAGGGCTAGGGTCTCCAGGGTGGCCCGGGAGTATTTGGGGGCCTTTTCCACCCACAGCCTTGAGAGCAGCGGGCTTAGGGCATCGTCAGCTTGAAAACGCCAGCCGCTGGCCACTTCCACCAGGTGGATGCCGCGGGGCCGGTAGTCCAGCTCCAGCCCTTTAAGCGCCTTGACCAGTTTGGGACGCGAGATTGTAAAGCCTTGGAAAACGCTGTCCAGCAAATCCTGCGGCGTCATAGGCCGGCCAGCCACCAGCAGGGCCGCTTCCAGCACCTGTTTGAGCTGCTCGTCACTGATCTTCGCCATGGCGGATCTCCACACGAATGGGGCTAAGGGGCTCGGGCTGGATAATGCGTATTGCCGCCAGCTTCTGTAATTCAAGGATAGCCACGAAGGTGACCACCACCCCGGCGCGGCCCTCTTCGAGGGTAAAAAGCGCCACAAAAGGCAGGTGCCCGGCCTCGCTCAAGATCTCCAGCACCCGCGCCATGCGCTCGCGGGTAGAGAGCTTTTCTTTGCTGATCTGGTGCTTTTCAAACATGGCGGCACGCTTGAGCACCCCGGCAAGGGCGGTGACCAGCTCGTCGAGCTCGACATCAGGCAGCAGCCGGATGGGGGCGCAGCTGGGGCCGGTGTCGGCATCGGCGAGGAAGGTGTCTCGCTCTACCCTTGGCAGGGCATCGATGTCTTGGGCGGCCTGTTTGATGATTTCGTATTCTTGCAGGCGGCGAATCAGCTCGGCCCTTGGGTCGACCTCGATTTCGCCGTCTTCGCTGGTGCGCCTTGGCAGCAGCAGCCGCGATTTAATTTCGGCCAGGATGGCGGCCATCACCAGGTATTCGGCCGCCAGCTCCAACTTGAGCTCCTGCATCAGCTCCACGTACTCCATGTACTGGGCGGTGATGCGGGCGATAGGCATGTCGATGATATCGATTTTGTCGCGGCGGATAAGGTAGAGCAGCAAGTCCAGCGGGCCTTCAAAGGCCTCCAGGAACACTTCCAGGGCCTCTGGCGGAATGTACAAGTCTTCGGGCAGCTCGGTGAAGGGCTGCCCGTGCACAAAAGCCAGCGGCAGGGGTTGCTGGACAGGTTGGGTTGGCGCGTCCTGGGTCATTGAAAGGGGGTCACGTCTCCGGAGCCTACCCTGACAATCTCAACGGCCTCTTCGCTCATGTCAATGACGCTGGTGGGCTTTTCACCCAGTACGCCGCCATTGATGATGAGGTCCACCTGGTTCTCCAGGCCATAGCGGAACTCCTCCGGGTCGGCCTCGGTGAAATCGTTACCGGGCAGAATCAAAGAGGTGGACATCATCGGCTCGCCCAGAGCTTCGAGCAGCGCCAGGGCAATGGCGTTGTCCGGTACCCGAAGGCCGATGGTTTTACGCTTGGGGTTCAACAGCCGTTTGGGGACTTCCTTGGTGCCTTTCAAAATAAAGGTGTAAGGCCCCGGGGTGTTGTTGCGAATAAGGCGAAACGCCTGGTTATCCACCCGCGCGTAAAGGGACAACTCCGACAGGTCTTTACAGACCAGGGTGAAGTTGTGGTCGTCCTGCAATTTACGGATGCGGATGATGCGCTCCAGAGCGCCTTTGTCGCCCAGGTGGCAACCCAGGGCGTAGCCCGAGTCGGTGGGGTAAATAATGACCCCGCCACCGCGAATAATGGCTACCGCTTGGCTTATCAGCCGCGCCTGCGGGTTCTCTGGATGGACATAAAAAAATTGGCTCATACTGGCTCCCTTTCCCAGACTGCGCGGCAACCGGCCGGCAGGTAAAGGTTTCGCCCAAGCTCGGCATAGGGGCTTGGGTAATGAAAATCAGACCCTTGGGACCCGGCCAGCTGATGCTCGGCGGCCAAGTCGGCCAAAAAGCGCCGCTCGTTTTGCGGCTGCTGGCATTGGGCCACTTCCAAAGCGCCGCCGCCCATGGCGGCAAAGTCACAGATCAACTGGCGCAGCCACTTGCCGGTCAGGCTGTAGCGGCCGGGATGGGCCAGCACCGCCACTCCGCCGCTGGCGGTAATGGCGTCAATGGCTTCACTCATCTCGGGCCAGGGCGGCGGCACATAGCCGGGGTTACCGCGGGTCATGTACTTTTTAAAGACACCCTGCATGCTGGTGGCCTTACCCAGCTCCAACAGGTACTGGGCAAAGTGGGCGCGGGTCAAGGTGCCCGAGCCGGCGTAGCGGCGAGCACCCGCCAGGGCATCAGGGATACGGGCCTTTTCCAGGCGCCGGGCGATTTCCTCGCCGCGTGCCTCGCGGCGGTCGGCCTGGGCGTCAATCAGCGCCAGCAGCCCCGGATGCGAAGGGTCAACCCACAGCCCAACGATATGTATCTCTTTGTTTTTCCAGCAAGTCGAAAACTCAATGCCGTTGATAATGGTCAGTTCGGTGCCGCTGGCCGCCGCTTGGGCTTCGGCCAGGCCCGACACCGAGTCGTGATCGGTAATGGCAAGGTGGGTCACCCGCCGCTCAAGAGCGCGGGTAACCAGCTCTGTGGGGCTCAGGCGACCATCAGAAAAATGGGTGTGGCTATGGAGATCATGATGCATGGCGCCATTCTACCTGAAATAAGCCGTTGACAGCGGTAAAAAACGGCTTTAGTTTGAAGGCGACTTTTAAAGACGGCAGAGACAAAACTCATGCAAAACCAAGCAATCAACCTCATCTGGTGGTGGCACAACCCATAAGCGGGCTGTGTGCTTGGTCGTATCCGTCAAAGCATTCCTAAGGCCCGCAGCAAAGCGGGCCTTTTTCGTTTAAGAGCAGATAAAAATGAACACTTTCGCAAGCAACATGAAACTTTGGTGGTGGTGGCAATCCTGGCGTCAGGCGGGCTAGCTGCACCTTGTTGTTTGCAAACAAAGATTGCTAAAGCCCGCCCCGAAGCGGGCTTTTTTATTTTTTAAATTCAAAGAGAAACATCATGATCATCGTACTCAAACCCCATGCCACCGAAGCCGATGCCCAAGCTATTCTGGCCCGCATCGAAGCCAAAAACCTCAAGCCCCTTTACATGCCGGGGGTCGAGCGCATCGTGCTGGGCGCCATCGGCGACGAGCGGGTACTGGCTGAGCTCAATATCGAAGCCGACCCCATAGTCGAAGAAGTCAAACCCATCCTCTCCAAGTACAAGCTGGTTGCCCGCGAACTGCACCCCCACGACACCCAGGTGCCGCTGGGCAACACCCAGATTGGTGGCGAGCGCTTTGTGGTGATTGCCGGGCCCTGCTCGGTGGAGTCTCGCGAGCAATTAATGGCAGTATCGAAAATGGTCAAGGCCAACGGCGCCGTGGCCATTCGCGGCGGCGCCTACAAGCCCCGCACCAGCCCTTATGCCTTCCAGGGCCTGGGGGTTGAGGGCCTCAAACTCCTTAAAGAAGTGAACCAGGAGCTGGGCATTCCCACCGTGTCGGAAGTTATCAGCCCGGAAGATGCCGAGATGATGGCGGGCTACGTAGACATGCTGCAAATCGGCGCCCGCAACATGTACAACTATCGCCTTTTAGAAGCGGTGGGCAAAACCGGCAAGCCGGTGATGCTAAAACGTGGCCTTAGCGCCACCATTGAGGAGTTCCTGCTGGCCGCCGAGTACATCCTCGCCCAAGGCAACCCCAATGTGGTGCTCTGTGAGCGCGGCATTCGCACCTTTGAAACCGCCACCCGCAACACCCTGGATTTAAACGCGGTAGCGCTGCTTAAGCAAAAAACCCACCTGCCGGTGGTGGTGGACCCTTCCCACGGCACCGGTATTCGCGAGCTAGTTATTCCGCTGTCCCGCGCCGCCGCCGCCGTAGGCGCCGATGGCATCATTGTCGAGTCGCACATGAACCCCAAAGAGGCACTCTCTGACGGCCACCAGGCCCTGACCCAGGACCTTTTCGAGCAGCTGATGCGTGAGCTCAAACCCTTTGTAGCCGCCGCCGGGAGGACCCTGTGAGCCCTGCCCTGCTGCGCCTGCGTCTGGGCAACTGCCCGGACCCGTTAAGCGCTTATAAAACCTTGGCCGACAGGCCCAATACCTTGCTGCTGGAATCGGCTGAGCCCAGCGCCGGCAACGCCACCCAGAGCCTTATCATCACCGATGCGGCCCTGAAAATTACCGCCCTTGGCCGCGAGTTGACGGTCAAGGCCCTCACCGCCAACGGCCAGACCCTGCTGCCGCGCCTTTGCGAGCGCCTCGGTATGAATGCCAGCCTCACCGGTGACACCCTGACTTTGTTGGTGCCCAAGCCCGACCCAGAGCTGGACGAAGACTCCCGGCTCAAGGCGCCTTCGGTGTTCACCCTGGTCCGTGAGCTGCTGACCCTGCTGCCCAAAGACACCGACATGCCCTTTTCCAGCATGGTGGCCGGGCTCTTTGGCTTTGATTTGGTGGCAAGCCTTGAAGAGCTGCCCGAGGTGGGCGGCGATGAAGACGTGCCGGACTTGTGCCTCTACCTTGCCGAAACCGTGCTCTACATGAATCATCGCAACCAGAGCGCCACCTTGCTGGCCCTGGCGCTTGAAGGCACCCAATCGGCTGCGTACTTCGAGCTGTCCCGGCGCCTGGCAAGCTACCAGCAGCTACTGAAAGCCCCGGTGGCGCTGCCCAAGGTGGCCATCGAGGCCCCGGCGGTGCCCACAGTGGTGCCGGAAGACGACACTTTCAAAGCTCAGGTGACACAGCTTAAAGAACACATCCTCGCCGGTGATTGCTTCCAGGTGGTGCCGTCCCGGCGCTTCCTGGCGCCCTGCCCGGCGCCGCTTATCACCTACCAGGCGCTGCGCACCCAAAACCCCAGCCCCTACATGTTCTTTTTAAACGCCGGCAGCTTTAGCCTCTTTGGCGCCAGCCCGGAAAGCGCCCTGACCGTTGACAGCCAAAGCCGCGAACTGGCGGTCTACCCCATCGCCGGCACCCGCCCCCGCGGCATCGATGCCGACGAAGACGGCCGCTTCGAGCTGGAAATGCGCCTGGATGAAAAAGAACAGGCCGAACACCTGATGTTGGTGGATTTAGCCCGTAACGACGTGGCCCGGGTGTCGGAGCCTGCCAGCCGCACCGTTACCGATCTCTTGAAAGTGGACCGCTACGAGCGGGTGATGCACCTCGTTTCCCGGGTCAAAGGCACCCTGCGCCGCGACCTTGACGCCCTGCACGCCTACCAGTCAGCGCTCAATATGGGCACCTTGACCGGGGCGCCGAAGATCATGGCCACCCACCTTATTCGTCAAGTGGAAGGCCGGCGCCGCGGCGCCTACGGCGGCGCCATCGGTTATGTAACCGCCCGTGGCGACATGGACACCGCCATAGTTATTCGCTCGGCAGTGGTACGTGACGGTGAGGCCTGCGTGCAAGCGGGCGGCGGCGTGGTGTTTGACTCCACCCCGCAGTTTGAGGCCGATGAAACCCGCCACAAGGCCGCCTCGGTGCTGCGCGCCCTGGGCGCCAAGGAGGTCAAAGCATGATAGTGCTGCTCGATAACCTCGACTCCTTTACCTACAACCTGGTGGACGATTGCCGTCGTCTGGGCGAAGAAGTGGTGATTTACCGCAATACCGTGTCGGTAGACACCATCATGAACAAGCTGGCCAGCACCCCCGATGCGGTGCTGCTGCTCTCCCCCGGCCCCGGTAACCCGCAATCGGCCGGTAACCTGATGGCCGTGCTGCAAAAAGCCCTGGGCCGCTACCCCATCCTTGGGGTTTGCCTGGGCCACCAGGCCCTGGTGGAAGCCACCGGCGGCAGCCTCAAGCGCTCGCCCCTGCCTCGCCATGGCAAGGCCTTTCGTCTGAACATCAAGCCCCATGCACTTTTTGACGGCATGGGCGAGGCGCCCATGGTTGGCCGTTACCACAGCCTGGTGGCCGATACCGTCTCCGATAAGCTTGACGTGGTAGCCGATGCCGAACAGCAAGTGATGGCAGTGGTCCATAAATCGGCGCCCGCCATTGGCCTGCAGTTCCACCCCGAATCCCTGCTGACCCGCGATGGCCACAAACTGCTGGTAAACGCCCTGAAACTGTTACGGGGGGCGGCATGAGCCTTGAAAAACTCCTTAAAGGCGAGCGCCTGAGCGCCCTTGAGTCCCAGGCCTTTTTTGCCACGATGGCCGCCGGCGACATGGACCCACTGCACCTGGCGGCCGCCCTTGCCGCCATGAAGGTGCGCGGCGAAACCAGCGAAGAGCTGCAAGGCCTGGCCCAGGCGCTGCTGGCCGCCGCCAATCCCTTCCCGCGCCCGGCAGGGGATATTGTCGATTGCTGTGGCACCGGTGGCGACGGCGCCAACACCCTCAATATTTCCACCACCGCCGCCTTTGTGGCGGCAGCGGCCGGGGTGCGGGTAGCCAAGCACGGTAACAAGGCGGTGTCGTCCCAGTCAGGCAGCACAGACGTGCTGAGCGCCCTTGGCATCCCGGTGCTGGTGGAGCCCGAATTGGCCAGAAAGGCCCTGGAGGCCAACAACCTGTGCTTTTTGGCCGCGCCCCAATACCACCCCGGTATCAAGCACGCTATGCCGGTGCGCCAGGCGCTCAAAACCCGCACCCTCTTTAATCTGGTGGGCCCCCTGGTCAACCCGGCGCGGCCCAACTTCCAACTGATGGGGGTCTACGACCCGGCGCTGCTGGAAACCATTGCCCAGGCGCTAATGGCCATGGGCGTGGAGCGGGGCCTGGTGGTGCACGGCAGTGGCCTTGATGAGCTGGCCCTGCACGGCCCCACCGATGTGGTGGAAATTCGTGACGGCGCTTTGATCCAATACCAGCTAACCCCTGCCGATCTCGGCCTTGAAAGTGCCAGCATTGAGCAGCTGGCCGGGGGCGATGGCGCCTTTAATGCCCGCGCCCTTGAAAAACTGCTGGCAAGGGGCGAGCCAGGCCCGTACTTTGATGCAGTTGCAGCTAATGCAGGTGCCCTGCTCTACTTGGCCGACATTACCCACACCTTGAAGGAAGGGGTGGCCAAGGCCGGCGACATCATAAAAAGCGGCCAGGCCATGGCCACCCTTGTTCAGTTAAAGGAGACTCTCCGTGGCCACAGTGCTTGAAGACATCGTTGAACGTAAAAAGGCCGATTTGCCCGAGTTGAAGGCTCGCTACCCACGTGCCGCCACCATGACCCTGCCGCTGTCCAAACGCTCGTTGGAGCATAATTTGCGCTACGGCAGCGGCTTTATTCTGGAGTGCAAGAAGGCCAGCCCCTCCAAGGGCCTTATTCGCCAAGACTTTGACCCTAAAGCCCTGGCCGCCATTTATCAGCAATATGCCTCCGGCATTTCGGTGCTGACCGACGAGCCCTATTTTCAAGGCCACCCCGATTACCTGGCTGCCGTGGCGCAAAGCGTCAAGGTGCCGGTGCTGATGAAGGACTTTTTCATCGACCCCTTCCAGGTGCGCCTGGCCCGCTACCTGGGCGCCGATGCCATTTTGCTGATGCTCTCGGTACTGGACGACGCCAGTTACCTGGCCTTGGCCGAAGAAGCGCAAAAGCTGAATCTGGATATCCTCACCGAAGTGGCTACCCCGCAGGAGCGCGACCGGGCCGTCAAACTGGGCGCGCGCATCATCGGCATCAACAACCGCAATCTGCACGACATGACCATTGATCTGGCCCGCACCGAACAGTTAGCCAAAGCCATTCCCGAAGACCGGGTGGTCATTAGCGAGTCAGGCATCAAAACCCACAGCGATGTTAAGCGCCTAAAAGCGGTAGCAAAGGGCTTTTTGGTGGGCTCGGAGCTGATGAGCAAACATGATGTGAACCTTGCCTGCCGCCAATTGGTGCTGGGCGAGCACAAGGTCTGCGGCTTGACCAAAGCGGCCGACGCCAAGGCCGCCTATGACGCAGGTGCTACTTACGGCGGTTTGATTTTTGCTGGCAAAAGCCCGCGCACCGTCACCGAAGCCGAAGCGGCCACCATCAAGGCCGGGGCGCCCCTGGCCTATGTGGGGGTCTTTGTGGACGCCCCTGCCGAGCACGTGGCGGCCATTGCCGATCGCCTGGGGCTGTTTGCGGTGCAGCTGCACGGCAACGAAGATGCCGCCTATGTGGCCGCGCTTCGCGGCAAGACCCAGGCCCAGATCTGGAAGGCCTGCACCGTCGATGCTGTGCCAGCACTGGCGGTTGACCGGCTAGTGGTGGATTCCAAACACCAAGGGCAATTTGGCGGCACCGGCGCCACGTTTGATTGGGCCAAACTGCCCCAAGACGCTGCCGCGCCGCTGATGCTGGCCGGCGGCCTTGGCCCAGACAACGTCCAAAGTGCCCAAGATGTGCCCGGCATCATCGGCCTTGACCTTAATTCCAAACTGGAGCTGGCCCCCGGCGTGAAAGATCCAGCCCTTATTCAAAAGACTTTTCAGTTGATGAGGCAAGCATGAGCCATTTCTCCCCCTACTTTGGCGAATTCGGCGGCACCTATGTGCCGGAGATCCTGGTCCCGGCCCTGGACCAACTGACCGAGGCCTTTGAAAGCGCCCTGGTCGACCCGAGCTTTCAACAAGAGCTGGGCAAGCTGCTCAAGCACTATGCCGGCCGCCCCACCCCGCTTTATGAGGCTACCCATTTAAGCCCCAATCCCTTGGTGCGTATCTTCCTAAAACGCGAAGACTTGGTGCACGGCGGCGCCCACAAGACCAACCAGGTTCTGGCCCAGGGCCTGCTGACCCAGCGCATGGGTAAAAAAGAAATCATCGCCGAAACCGGCGCCGGTCAGCACGGGGTGGCTACCGCCATGGTGGCGGCCATGCTGGGGCTGAAGGCCCGCATCTACATGGGCGCCAAAGACTGTGAGCGCCAGCAGCCCAATGTCTATCGCATGAAGCTGATGGGCGCCGAGGTAATTCCGGTGCATTCGGGCTCCGGCACCTTGAAAGACGCCGTCAACGAGGCGCTGCGCGACTGGGCCGCTAACTACGACAGCGCCCACTACCTGCTGGGCACCGCTGCCGGCCCGCACCCCTTCCCGCATCTGGTGCGCGAGTTCCAGCGCATTATCGGTAAGGAAGCCAAGGCCCAGATGCTCGAAGCCATCGGCCGCCTGCCCGACGCCGCCATTGCCTGTGTGGGCGGCGGCTCCAATGCCATTGGCCTTTTTGCCGACTTTATCGAGGAAAAAGGCGTGGAGCTTATCGGTGTCGAACCCGGCGGCGAAGGCCTGGATACCGGCAAGCACGGTGCCCCTATCCACCTGGCCCGGGTCGGGATTTTGCACGGCATGAAGAGCTACCTGATGCAGGACGGCGAAGGCCAGGTGGAAGAATCTCACTCCATCTCTGCCGGCCTTGATTACCCGGCGGTAGGGCCCCAGCACGCTTATCTCGCCCAGACCGGCCGCGCCCAGTATGTGGCCATCACCGACGATGAGGCCATCGAAGGCTTTAAAGCCCTGTGCCGCTCAGAGGGCATCATTCCAGCCATTGAGTCTTCCCACGCCCTGGCCTATGCCCTCAAGCGCGCCAAAGCCGCCACCCAGGAAGAAGTGCTGCTGGTTAACCTCTCGGGCCGAGGCGATAAAGATCTCAACACCATCATGAACCTGGAGGCCGCGCAATGAGCCTGTACGACGCGATGTTTGAGCGCCTGCGCGCCGACAAAGAAGGGGCTTTCATTCCCTTTTTGACCCTGGGTGACCCGGGTCTGGAAACCAGCTTCGAGCACCTTTGCATCATGGCCGAAAACGGCGCCGACGCCCTGGAGCTGGGCATGCCCTTTTCTGACCCGGTAGCAGACGGCCCTACCATCCAAGCCGCCACCCTGCGTGCCCTGGGCGCTGGCACCACCCCGAAAAAGGCCCTTGGCCTGATTCGCCGCTTAAAAGACAAGTACCCGCAGCTGCCGGTAGGCCTGCTCACCTACGCCAACCTGGTGTTTGCAGCCGGTATTGAGCAGTTCTACCAAGATGCCAAAGCCGCCGGGGTGGACTCGGTGCTGGTAGCCGATGTACCCATCAAAGAATCCGCGCCTTTTGTGGCCGCGGCCAAAGCCGCCGGGGTGGCGCCGGTGATGATAGCGCCCCCAAACGCCACGGACACCACCTTAAAAGCGGTGGCCGAGCTCAGTGAAGGCTATGTGTATCTGGTGTCCCGCGCCGGGGTAACCGGCACCGAAACCGCCGCCGGCAAACCCATTGGCCACATCATCGAGACCTTAAAGGACTATAACTCGGCGCCTGTGGTGCTGGGCTTTGGCATCAGTGAGCCGTCTCAGGTCAAGGCAGCTATCGCCTCGGGCTGCGACGGCGCCATCAGCGGCAGTGCCACGGTTAAAGCCGCCGAACGCAGCCCCCACGCCCTGGCTCGCTTCGTGGAAGGCATGAAGGCGGCCAGCCGCTGACACCCCAAGGGCCCAAGCGGGCCCTTTTTCACAAGAGACACCGATGCTGGATAAAGAAAGGGTTTTAAAGCTCGCCAACACCCGGATGCCCTTTGGCAAGTACCAGGGCAAGCCGCTGATGGCGCTGCCGGAGGAGTATCTTTTGTGGTTTCAGCACAAGGGCTTTCCCGAAGGGGAGCTGGGCCAGCTGATGGCCCTGGCCTTGGCGCTGAAGGTAGAAGGGTTGGACCGGTTGCTCGACCCGCTACAGAAATCGCAGCCATAAAAAAAGGACGCCTAAGCGTCCTTTTTATTCACCGTGATATTGTCTCTTACTGAGCAATAACGTTGGCAGCTTGAGGGCCTTTCTGGCCTTGCTCAACGGTGAAAGAAACTTTTTGGCCTTCTTTCAGTACTTTGAAGCCAGTACCTTGGATAGCGCGGAAGTGAACGAATACGTCAGCACCGCCGTTTTCGGGGGTGATGAAGCCGTAACCTTTCTCTTCGTTGAACCATTTTACGGTGCCAGTAGTGTTGGACATGGTAGTCTCCTGAAGTTTGACTGTGCGCCTGAGCGCAAATAACAAATTACTTATGATTACAAACAGTTAGTGAAGCTTCAGGACAACATTACTGGGTAAAGCGAATGTGTAGAGAAGTATTCAAATCTTGACTGTTACATAAAGTAAGACCGCACTTTACGGCCGGTGCGAATAATAGCACAAGGACACCGGCAGTACAGGACTATTTTCAAAACCTTAGATAAAACGCAATTGGCTGTTTATTAACAAGATTCGCCAAAGGCAAAGGTTTCAGCATGTTACCGGAGCAGCAGCGCGGCCGAATATTGACGCCGCCCGAGCCGAGCCATACGCAAGAAGGCCTCCAGGGGAACCGGCATGGCGATGTTATCGGTCACGCTCTCCACGTCTTCGAGATCCGGGTCATGAAGGTAGACAAAACGTTGGTCCATGGCCACCACCAGCACCCAGTGCGGCGCCTTCTCATTGTGCATCAGATAGGTAGAGATAAGCACCAGCGCCAGGCCACCACCGTCCAAGTGCCGGGCCAGGGCGTCCAGCTCCAGGCGCTGATGAATACGCTGAATACCGGCCTTTTTAAGGCGCTTGGAAAAGTCCTCATGGACCACCGTCACAATGCGCTTTTTCTCAAGGTTTCTGACCCCTTCGATAAAGGGCACTTCCCGGTCCGACACGCACAGGCTCACTTCCAGCCCCTGGGCGGCGGCGGCCAGGGCCAGGCCTTCACCGGAGCAGCCGCCGTGGCCGGAAGTCATATAAATGGTGGTGGACTCGCGCCAGAGATTGAGTTCGTCGCTGATGCGCGGCTTGTGCTTTTTCTTGAGCGCCGACAGCGCCATCAGCAGGCAAGACGGGCCGCAGGTAAAACGGGTTTGCTGCGGGTAAAAAGGCACCTTGAGGCTGCCCTTGGGCAGTTTTCCCTTGATGCGCTTTTCCATACGCAGGCCATCGCTGCCGTCTTCGTAATAAGCCAGCAGCGGCGCGATGGTCTTAAAACCAAAGCGCTCATAAAGGCCGATGGCGGCCACGTTGTCGCCCTGCACTTCCAAACGGATGGCAACCGAGCCCTCGGTAATGGCGGCGGCTTCGATTTTTTCCATCAGCAATTTGGCAATGCCCCGGCCACGGGCAGCGGGGTCTACCGCCAGCGAATACAGGCGGGCGAGCGCCGTACCCTTTTTCAGCAGCAGCACGGCAGCACCGAGCAGCTTGGTCTTGTCCTCGGCCACCCACACTTGGCCATGGGCCTCTTTTAACAGATGGCGCCAGCGGCGCCGGTCCAGGCGGTCGTGGGTGAAGGCTTTGTTCTCCAGGGCGTGGAGATCGTCAAGGTCGGCAATGGTGGCCAGGCGCACTTTCATGGGTCATACCCTTTACAGGACTGGCTGCACAATAGCCATAATTAACGCCAACTTACAGCGAAGGATATTTGTCATTAGAACAAGAAATCCTTGTTTGCGAGCCTCGCTTATTGCGCGCATCCTTTGTGCCAATTAACACAGGAGTGACCCATGACCCGGCTTTACATCCTCCTCAAGGACACCAAACAGTGGGGAGGCCTCTACCCTTCCGACGATCTGCTCACCGCCCGCCAATACCTGAAACTGCCGCCAGTCAAAGGCGACGACAAAGTCCAGGTGCTAAACCTCACCGGCAGCTACCGCTACCTGGGTGAAGGTTACTATTGCTCCTTGCTGGCCGAAGCCCGCGGTCACCGGGTGCTGCCCTCCGTTGCCACCTTGAATGACCTGGCAAGCCGCGGCCTGTACGGCCCTGAGCTTAAGACCCTAAAAGCCCCCAAAGAGGCGGACCTGACCTTTCGCATCTTCTTTGGCCGCACTCTTAACCCGGAGTTTGCCGAGCTTGGCCTGCAACTGTTTGACCGCTTCCCGGCCCCTATTTTGGAAGCGAGCCTCAAAGACGGCATTATCACCAAGCTAAAACCCAAGGGGCTTTCCAACCTCACCGATGAGGAAGAAACCCTCTTTGCCGAGGCCCTGGACGCCTTTTCCCACAAGATTTGGCGCGTCAAAAAGCCCAAGCGCAAATACCGCTTTGATTTGGCGATGCTGGTGGACCCAGAAGAAAAGCTGCCGCCGTCCGATACCGGCGCCCTTAAGCGCTTTATTCGCGCCGGCCGCACCCTGGGCGTGCAGGTAGACCTTATTACCCACAAGCAAGCGGCGCGTCTTGCCGAATACGACGGCCTTTTTATCCGTGAGACCACCAGCATTCACGGCCCCAGCTTTCAAATGGCGCGCCGCGCCGAGAACCTGGGCCTGGCAGTGATTGACACGCCGGAGGCCATTCTTCGCTGCACCAACAAGATTTATCTGGCCGAACGGATGGAGCAGGCCAAGGTGGCCATTCCCAAAACCCGAGTGGTGCAGCGCGGTGACGACGACGCGCTGGAAGCGGCAGCGGCCGACTTGGGTTTTCCGCTGGTAATGAAAATTCCAGACGGCTCCTTCTCGCGCGGGGTCGTCAAAGCCCAGAGCCTGGAAGATGTGCGCAAACATGCCGCAGGCTTCTTCAAGCAATCGGCCATGATCTTGCTGCAAGAATATTGCTACACCGAGTTCGACTGGCGGGTGGGCGTGCTCAATAAAGAGCCGCTTTTTGTCAGCAAATATTTCATGAGCCGCGGCCACTGGCAGATCTACAACCACTCGGGCAAGAAAACCCAGTCCGGCGGCTTTGAAACCCTGCCGGTAGCGGCGGCACCGAAAAAGGTGGTGGAAACCGCCGTCAAGGCCGCCAACCTGATGGGTGACAGCCTGTTTGGGGTGGACTTGAAAGTGGTAGACGGCAAACCGGTGGTGATTGAGGTGAACGACAACCCCAACGTCGACTCCGGCGTTGAGGACAAGATCCTCGGCGACCAGCTGTATCTCACCATCATGCAGGAATTGGTCAAGCGCATGAGTTGACGTAGACTGGGCGGCAGTTGTTCGGAGGAATACATGGCTTTTCTCGATTACCTGCCGCTTATCGCGTTTTTTATTGCATACAAGTTGACCAATATCTACACCGCCACCTGGGTGCTTATTGGGGCCAGTGCCCTGATGCTGGGGGTGGTGAAACTGGTTAGAAAATCGGTTTCCAAGCAGCAGTGGTGGCTATTTGCCGCCGTGGTGGTCTTTGGTGGCCTGACCCTGGCCTTCCGCTCCGATCTCTTTATCAAGTGGAAAGTCACAGTGGTTTATGCCGCCTTTGCCATCGCCCTTATCGGCGCTCAGATGAGCGGTAAAAGCCTGCTTAAATCCATGCTGGGCGAGCAGCTTAAATTGCCTGACGGGGTGTGGCGCAACATCACCTTTGGCTGGGGTGGGTTCTTCCTGGTGATGGCCGCCTTGAACTTGGTGGTGGCTTATCACTTCTCCCAGGATGCCTGGGTCAACTTCAAGCTGTTTGGCACCACGGCCCTTAGCCTGCTGGCCTGTGTGATAACCGGCATGGTGATTTACAAGCACTTGCCGGAAGAAGAGAAATCCTAAAAAAAGCCGCCATCTGGCGGCTTTTTCATATCTTAAATCGCCCTACCACTTGGCTTAGCCGCAGCGCCGTGTCTTCTACCGCATCTCCTTCTTCGGCGCTTTGCCTGGCGTGGTCGGCGCTTTGCTTGGCCATGCCATCGATGTTGCTCAGGTTCTGGTTGATATCGCTGACCACCATCGATTGCTGCTCGGTAGCGGCTGCTATCTGGTCGGCACGGTTACTGACGGTGCTGAGCCGCATCTGAATTTGGGCAAAGGCCTGGGTGGCCTCTTCCACCGCCGCCAAGGTGCCGTCTACCTCAATAAGGCCGCTTTCCATGGCCTCCACCGTGCCTTTCACGCCGCTTTGCAGGCGGGTGATCATCTGCTGGATATTCTGGGTGGACTCCTGGGTGCGCCCGGCAAGGGTGCGCACTTCATCCGCCACCACCGCAAAGCCCCGGCCAGACTCCCCGGCCCGGGCCGCTTCAATGGCGGCATTAAGGGCTAACAGATTAGTCTGCTCGGCAATGGAGCCAATCACGTCCAGCACCGTGACGATGTTCAGGGCTTCTTTTTCCAAAAGCGATACCGCTTCGGAGGCCTGGGCCATGGTGCTGGATAACGCGCGGGTCTGGCTTACCGACTTTCCGGCAAGCTCAGAGCCGTGCTCGGCGTCCATACTGGCGGCGCGGGCTTCTTTGGCTGAGTCGCCGGCGCTTTGCGCCACTTCCTGGATGGAGGCGGTGATTTGTTCGGTAGCCGTTACCAGCTGCTCCAAGGAGCGCACCTGATCGTTAATGACCCCCAAGGTCCGTGAGCCGCTGCCTTTGACCTCCTGGGCATGGCTGCTCATCTCCTTGGCGACACCGGCTACTTCCTGCATTTGCAGCTGTAACTGGCGCATCAGATCGTTGAAGTGGTGCGCCAGTTGGCCCAGTTCGTCGTTGTTGGTGACGTCGAGGCGGGCAGTCAGGTCGCCATCGCCTTCGGCAATATCCTTGATACGGCGCTGCAAGTGGCCGGTGGTGCGGGCCACGTAGCTCGGAATATAGACACCGATGGCAATAAAAATGGCAAGGATCACCGCCGCCGCTCCCCAGAGCATAAAGAGGCGTCGCTCGGCCGCGTCATGGGCGGCCTTGGTGGTGTCTTTGGTGTAGCCGTCGATAAGCTCGGTGCTTTGGTCAAGCAAGGTGCGGATCTTTTCAAATTCCTCGCTCGAATCAAGGCTACTCAAGCTGGTGTGGTTGGCAAGTTGGGCGTCCGAGTGCTTGAGCCACTGCTGGGCGTTTTCGTGAAAGGCGGTTACCAGTTGGGTGACCTTGGGCAGCTGCGCCTTCTCAGCGGCGGTGGTAGAGCGGGTCATAGCCTGCTGGAAGTTGTGGTCACGAATGGCAAGGGCTGCTTTGGTGTCTTTGCCTTCCATGGACAGCACCACGGCCTCCTGCTGGGCCACCAGCGCCTGGTAAAAATCCCGGTCAGCCTGGATAACGGCATCGATGGCCGGCAGCAGTTTGGCAAGCTCGCTGCTGCCCATGATTTGCGTGCCGTCGCCACTGGCCTTTAGCAGCGCATTGATGTGTTCTTCAATAAGTTCGGTGCTTTGGTCCATGTAAAGGCGGATTTTTTCAAAATCATCGGTGGAGTCGATGCTGCTAAGAGACACCTGGGTATTGAGCTTGGCGGTGGCCTTTTGCTGCCAGGCCACCACCTGGCGGCGAAAATCAGCCACCAGTGCATCGACTTTGGGCAAGGGTGTGAGGTCGGCCGCCAACTGCGAGCGTTTTAATGCCTGGCCGATATTGTCATTGAGGGTGGCCATGGCCTCGGAAGTGTCCTTGCCTTCGATTTTGCGCACCATGGCCTGCTGGCGGGCCACTAGCGACTGATAAAAATCTCGGTCAGCCTGCAACACCGCATTGACTGCCGGGATCAACCTAACCAAGGTATCGTCATTTTGCTGCTGCAACGCCTTAGTACCAAAATGGGCCAGGGCAGTCAGGCTCAGGGTGAGCGCGGTCAACACCAGCAAGGCAATGCGTATTTTATTGCTAAGGGAAAGCGACATAGGAGGCCCCGATGTGAGTGAACCAGTCATCGGCATCCCGCCTTAAATGACCGAAAAAACAACCACAAACGACACCTTATAGATAGTCAACAATCCTTGGCCCGTAAAATGCGCCCCCCCAAAACTTCCCTCTAACACCCATAAAAAAGGCCTGCATTATGCAGGCCTTGGGTCATTGGCTTAGAGCCTGAAGCGCCCTACCACCTGGCTCAGGCGCCGCGCGGTTTGTTCCACCGCTTTACCTTCCTGGGCGCTGCTTCTGGCATGCTCGGCACTTTGCTTGGCTTTACCGTCGATGTTACTCAGGTTCTGGTTGATATCGCTGACCACCATCGATTGCTGCTCTGTGGCCGCCGCTATCTGGTCGGCGCGGTTACTGACGGTGGTAAGCCGCACCTGAATTTGGGCAAAGGCCTGAGTGGCTTCTTCCACCGCTACCAGGGTGCTGTCTACTTCAATAATGCCGCTTTCCATGGCTTCCACCGTGCCTTTCACGCCGCTTTGCAGGCGGGTGATCATCTGCTGGATATTCTGCGTGGACTCCTGGGTGCGTCCGGCAAGGGTGCGCACTTCATCCGCCACCACCGCAAAGCCCCGGCCAGACTCCCCAGCCCGGGCCGCTTCAATGGCGGCGTTAAGGGCCAACAGGTTGGTCTGCTCGGCAATGGAGCCAATCACATCCAGCACGGTAACGATGTTCTGGGCTTCTTTTTCCAAAAGCGACACCGCTTCAGAGGCCTGGGCCATGGTGTTTGACAGCGAACGGGTCTGGCTGACCGATTTACCGGCAAGCTCGGAGCCGTGCTCGGCATCCATACTGGCGGCGCGGGCTTCTTTGGCTGAGTCGCCGGCGCTTTGGGCCACTTCCTGGATGGAGGCGGTAATTTGTTCAGTGGCCGTTACCAGTTGCTCCAAGGAGCGCACTTGGTCATTGATGGCGTTAAGGGTCAGGCCGCCGGCGCTTTCCACTTCCTGGGCGTGGCGGTTCATCTCACCGGCCACCGCCGTCACCTCCTGCATCTGTTGATGCAGCTGGCCCATCAGTTTGTTGAAATGCCCAGCCAGTTGGCCCAGCTCATCGTCACTGGTGACCTTGACCCTGGCGGTCAGGTCGCCATCGCCCTCGGCGATGTCTTTAATGCGCCGCTCGATACGGCCGGTGGCGGTGGCGACCGATGCCGGTACCAGCCAACCTATCAGCACAAAGATAACCAAGATAATGCCGCCAGCGACCCACAGGGTTACCAGCCGGCTATTGGCCGCCTTGTGCTCACGGGTCGCAATCTGCTGAATGTGGTTTTCAATCAGCTCGGTGCTTTTATCGAGGTAACGGCGGGCATCTTCAAAGCCGTAGTGTTCTTCGATGTTGGCCATGGCTGCCGTCCCTTGCAGCATGGTTTTGGCTTTTTGCTGCCAGGCAGCCACATCTTGGCGAAAGGATTTAATTAACGCGTCCACTTCTGGCAGTGGTGTGAGATCGGCCGCTTTTTGCGAGCGATCCAGCGCCTGCTGGATGTTTTCGTCACGGGTTTTAACGGCAGCGGTGAAATCCTTGCCCTCGGCCTTTCTGACCATGGCATCACGCTCAGCTACCAGGGCCTGGTAAAAGTCGCGGTCGGCTTGCAATACCGCATTGATGGCAGGTAGTAGCTCGGTAATGGTGTTGTCGTTCTGCTGCTGGAGCGCCCTTGTGCCGAAATGGGCCAAGGTCAGCAGAGAAAGGGTTAATAGGGTCAGCAGCAGCAGCGGCAGGCGAATTTTGTTGGCTAGGGACAACGACATGGCAACATCTCAACAAAACAGGTTATCGGTGTTATCGGCAGGTACAGCGAAAACTCAACCGAAACTTTTTCTTTGTATCAGCAGCTTAACGGGCATCGCTCGCCGCTGACACAGCCTTTTGCAATGACGCGCCAAGGCCGTTTGCCAAGGCCAGAGACGTCATCAAAGCGTTTTCAACCAGTCATAAAACTGTCACCCCCTTTCGGCAGAATGCTCGCAGCTGGCATTGCGATACAGTGTCTGTGCATCTCTGAGACATCCTGATATTTTGGCCCCTGGTACCTTACCCGGGGCTTTTTTCTTTTTGGCCCTTTTTTCAGGAGACACCACAGTGCTGTACACCATCATCAGTGAAGACGTACCCAACTCCTTGCCGCTTCGCAGCAGCGTTCGGCCCGCTCACCTGGCCCGCCTCGAAGCGCTTAAAGCGCAAGGCCGCCTGGTACTGGCCGGCCCAAGCCCGGCCATCGACAGTGAAAACCCCGGCGACGCCGGCTTTACTGGCTCGGTGGTGATTGCCGAATTTGCCAGCCTTGCTGAAGCCCAGGCCTGGGCCGATGCCGATCCTTATGTGGAGGCCGGTGTCTACAGCGCCGTTAAGGTAAAGCCGTTTAAGAAGGTATTGCCCTGATCTCAAACAAAAAACGCAGCCAATTGGCTGCGTTTTTTTCAGCTGTTCTGTAACCTCACCAAGAGGCTTGAGGTGTCCCAGCGACTCCCCCCTAAGCGCTGCACGTCGGCGTAGAACTGGTCCACCAGGGCGGTAAGCGGCAAGGCGCTGCCGTTTTTGCGCGCCTCACTCAGGGCAATAGCAAGGTCTTTACGCATCCAGTCCACCGCAAAGCCAAAATCGTACTGGGCCTTGTCCATGGTCAGGGCGCGGTTTTCCATCTGCCAGCTTTGGGCGGCGCCTTTGGAGATAACCTCCACCACGTCGGCCACATTGAGCCCGGCTTTTTGAGCAAAGTTGATGCCCTCGGCAAGGCCCTGCACCACCCCGGCGATACAGATCTGGTTGACCATTTTGCAGAGCTGGCCGCTACCGGCATCACCCAGGCGCTTGATTTGCTTGGCGTAAGTGGCAAGCACGGCTTCGGCGCGCTGGTAGACCGCCTCGTCGCCCCCCACCATGATGGTGAGCTGGCCGTTCTCGGCGCCGGCCTGGCCGCCGGAGATGGGGGCGTCCAAAAAGCCTAGGCCTTGGGCGCCAAGGGCCTGGTGAAGCTCGCGGGCCACCTCGGCGCTGGCGGTGGTGTGGTCCACCAGGGTGCTGCCCGGCGCCATGGCGTCTTTGGCCTGGTAGGCCACGGCGCGCACGTCGTCATCGTTACCGACGCACATCATCACTAGCTCGGCGCCTTGCACCGCGCCGCTGATGGTGGCGTCAAAGCTTCCGCCGTGCTGCTTGGCCCATTGCTCGGCCTTGGCGGTGGTGCGGTTGTAGACACAAACCTCAAAACCGGCGGCCTGCAGATGCCCTGCCATGGGGTAGCCCATGACACCCAATCCCAAAAATGCGACTTTCATTACCACTCCTTAAAAGGACGCTTGGCGCTCATAAGGGGCCTAGCTTGCCACAAGCGGGGCAAGATGTCCGGCCCGGCGCCTTAGGGCGCACTTTGCTTGCGGCCAAAGGCACCGGTGCGGCTTCGCAGCCTGTGGGGCTCATGCTAGACTGGCTCAAGGTTAATTGCATTTTGTTATTAAAATGAATATGTTACGGGCAGTATTTATCATCTTTGCCTGCCTTTGGGCCGGCAAGGGCCTGGTGGCTTTGCTGCCGGTGCCCATCCCTGGCAGCATCATCGGCATGTTGCTGCTGTTTTTGCTGCTGTCGAGCAAGCTGGTCAAGGCCGACTGGGTGATGCCGTTCAGTGCCCCTCTTATCCGCCACATGACCTTGCTGTTTATTCCGGCCGGGGTGGGCCTGATGAATTACCTCGATGTGATTAAGGCCCATGGCCTGGTGCTGGTGGGAGCCTGTTTTTTCTCCACCTTGCTGGTTCTTATCACCATAGGCCGCTGGCATGACCGCCAGGGAGGCCGCCGTGGTGACTGAGTCCTTGCTGTATCTCGCCCTGACCTTGGCCATTTATGCCTTGGTGAGAAAGGCTCAGGCCCGCTTAAAAACGCCGCTGTTAAACCCGGTGCTGATTGGCATTGCGGTATTGGTGCCGCTGCTGGTGGCCCTTAAGGTGCCCTACCAGAGCTACATGCAGGGCGGGCGCTTTATCAACTTCTTTTTAGAGCCGGCGGTGGTGGCCCTCGCCTACCCCTTGTACCAGCAGCTTGACCTTATCCGCGCCCAGTGGAAGGCGCTGCTCAGCACCTGTGTGCTGGGAGTACTGGTGGCCATGGTGTCGGGGCTGGTCATTGCCTGGCTGCTGGGGGCCGACAAACCGGTGCTGCTGTCCATGGCGGCAAAATCGGTGACCACTCCCATCGCCATGGGAGTGAGCGAGCGCATCGGCGGCATTGCCTCCCTGACCGCCGTGTTAGTGCTTTTTGCCGGGGTAACCGGCGCCATCCTCGGCCCTTGGCTGTTGACCCTTTGCAAGGTGAAAAGCCCACAGGCCCGAGGCCTTGCCATGGGCTGCGCCGCCCACGCCATCGGTACCGCCCGGATCGTTGAAGAAAGCGCCGAAGCGGCGGCCTTTTCCAGCCTGGCCCTGAGCCTGTGCGGCATTATCACCGCCTTTGTGGCACCCTTAGTGGTACCCCTGCTAACGGAATGGATGCTATGAAAGTCGCGGTATTTTCGGCCAAGCCCTACGACCAAGCCTCCCTGGGCGCAGTGCAGTGCCCGCTCACCTGGCATTATCTCGAGCCCAAGCTCGATGTGGAAACCGCCAAGCTCGCCCATGGGCACCAGGTGGTGGTGGCGTTCGTTAACGACGATTTGTCCGCCCCGGTGCTGGCTGAGCTAAAGGCGGCGGGGGTGAAGATGGTGGCGCTTCGCTGCGCCGGTTATAACAACCTCGACCTCGACGCCGCCAACGCCCTTGGCATAAGGGTGGCAAGGGTGCCGGCCTACAGCCCAGAAGCGGTGGCCGAGCATGCCATTGCCCTTATCATGATGCTCAACCGGCGCCTGCACCGGGCGTACAACAGGGTTAGGGAAAACAACTTCAGCCTCGACGGTCTCTTAGGCTTTAACCTGCACGGCAAAACCGCTGCCGTTATCGGCACCGGCGCCATTGGCCTTGCCACCGCCCGCATCCTGGCAGGCTTTGGCTGCACCCTCACCGGCTTTGATGTCAAACCTAACCCGGCCTTTAGTGCCCTTGGCGGCCAGTATCTGGGCTTTGATCAATGCATCGAGGGGGCCGACATCATCAGCCTGCATTGCCCCCTGACCCCAGACACCTACCACCTCATCAACGCACAGCGCCTTGGCGCCATGAAACGTGGCGCCATGTTGATTAACACCAGCCGCGGTGCTCTACTAGACACCCAGGCGGCCATAGACGCACTCAAATCGGGGCAGTTGGGTTACCTGGGCCTGGATGTGTACGAACAAGAGGGAGACCTGTTTTTTGAGGATCTGTCCAACCGTATCATCCCGGACGATGTATTCCAGCGGCTGCTGACCTTTCCCAATGTGGTGATCACCGGGCACCAGGGGTATTTCACCCAAGAAGCCCTGAGCGCCATTGCCTGCACCACGGTGCAGAACATTGAAGCCTTCGCCAAGGGTGGTCGCAGCGGCAACGAATTGACCAAGGCTTAATGGATGAACAAATCACTGCTGGCGGCTTCATTGCCGCTTTTGCCGTCTGCGATTGAAAAGCAGGCCGCCGCCTGGCTCAGCCAGCCTCACTTTATCGCCCAATTACCCCCCGCCGAAGTGGCAAACTGGTGCGCCCTGACCCGCTTGAGCAAAGACGAGCTAATGCTGGCGCTATTACCCCTGGCCCGCTGCTTTGCCAATGCGCCCATTTCCGAGTTTTATGTGGGCGCCATTGCCGAAGGTGCCAGCGGCACCTGGTATTTTGGCGCCAACCAGGAATACAGCCCGGCTCCCCTTGGCATGACGGTACACGCCGAGCAATGCGTTATCACCCACGCCCGCCAAAGCGGCGAGCAGCAAATCACCACCCTGGCGGTTAACTACAGCCCTTGTGGCCATTGCCGCCAGTTTATGAGTGAGATGAGTGAAGCGCTGGATTTACGGGTACTGCTGCCGGGCCGCCCGGCAAGGCTACTGGCCGACTACCTGCCGGACGCCTTTGGCCCCTGGGATCTGGATAAGAACGAGCGCCTGCTAAAACCGGCGCCCACGGCTTTTACGCAAAATTCGCCAGAGCCGCTGAAGCAAGCCGCCATTGATGCGGCAAGTGCCAGCCACGCCCCTTACACCCACACCCGGGCCGGGGTGGCCCTTGAGGTGGCCGGGCGCATTATCACCGGCAGTTACCTTGAAAACGCCGCCTACAACCCCAGCTTGCCTCCCTTGCAGGCCGCACTGGTGATGCTGGCGGTGCAAGGTTTGCCCTTAAGCGCCGAGCGCCTGGTACTGGCCGAGCAGCAGGGGAAGGTGTCACTGCTGGCCAGCACCCAGGCCCTAGCCCAGGCTCTTGGGCTGCCGGCCCCTGAGTACATCGCCCTTTAGTCCTTACTGTCTTCCAAGGCTTGTGGCTTGGGCGGCTTTAGCCGCCCTTGCTGATACAGGGCTTGGCGCAGCACGTATTCAATCTGGGCGTTCAACGAGCGCAGCTCGTCGTCGGCCCAGCCTTGCAAGGCGCTAAGCACTTGGGGGTCGATACGCAGCGGATAGGCTTTTTTAGCCATGGCTCAGTAAAGGCTACCGGCGTTAACCACCGGCTGGGTGTGGCTTTCACCGCAGAGCACCACCAGCAGGTTGGACACCATGGCCGCCCGGCGCTCTTCGTCCAGTTCCACCACCCCTTGCGCTTTTAACTGCTCCAGCGCCAGTTGCACCATGGAAACCGCCCCTTCCACCACCTTGGTACGGGCCGCCACCACCGCAGCGGCCTGTTGGCGGCGCAGCATGGCAGAAGCAATTTCCGGCGCGTAGGCCAAGTGCGAGATACGCGCTTCAATCACCTCTACCCCGGCTTTGTCGAGGCGGGCCTGAATTTCGGCCTTGAGCTGCTCGGCAATGTCCTGGGTGTGGCTGCGAAGGGCCACTTCACCGGTTTCGTGCTGATCGTAGGGGTAGGAGGTGGCGAGGTTACGCACCGCCGCCTCGGACTGAATGGCCACAAAGTCGGTAAAATCGTCCACCTCGAATACCGCGTCGTAGGTGTCCACCACCCGCCACACCACCACGGCGGCAATCTCGATGGGGTTACCGGCTTCGTCGTTGACCTTGAGCTTGTCACTCTCGAAGTTACGGATACGCAGCGACACCCGCTGCTTGCTGTAAAAGGGGTTGGCCCAGCGCAGGCCGGGGGCCACCACGGTGCCAGTGTAGCTGCCAAAAAGCTGCAACACCTTAGCCTCGTTGGGGGCCACCATGAAAAACCCCAGCAGGCTTATCACCGCGCAAATGCCCACCACTATGGCAACCAGCTTGAAGAATATCCCTGGCGCGGCCGCCACCCCCAGCAGTGCCAGCACGATCAATACCGGCAGTACCAGCAGCATCAGGTAGCCGGAGGCTACGGTTCTACGTTGTTCTTGCATTCCCTGAACCCTCAAATTGATATCACAATGATATCTAGTTGAGATTTTCACTTCGGTCAAGTCGTTGTCCCGCCGCCACGGCTTTGGCATCCTTGGCCCATTCACAAGCCAGCGGGCAACCACCATGACCTTACCCTTCGTAATCAAAGCAGGCGCCAGCGCCCGGGCCAAACTGCTAAAAGACGGCTTCGAGCCAGCGCAATTCTCTGCCATGCTCGGCGCCTCCGGCGGCCCCAAGTGGTTTGTGCTGGCAGGGCTTGACCAGCAGCTGGCCAGCGACTTTTTACCAAAAGCCGGCCCCCTTAAATTGCTGGGAAGCTCGGTTGGCGGTTGGCGCATGGCCGCCCATGCCACCGCCGAGCCGGTGGCGGCCATTGAGCGGTTTAGGGATTTTTACCACCACCTTTCCTACGCGGATGGCGCCACCCCACGGCATATCTCCGATTCGAGCCGGGCCATGGTAAAAGCGCTGCTGGGTGATAGTGGTATTGATGAGATCCTCACCAACCGCCAGCGCCAGCTGCATCTGGTGACCGCCGGTTGCCGGGGGCTCCTTAAAAGCGAGCGCAAGGGCCCGCAGATGCTGGGCCTGGGCCTGGCGGCCCTTGGTAACCTCATCAGCCGCAACACCCTTGGCGCCTTTTTTGGGCGCAGCATCTTTCATACCGGCGCCCACAGCCCCTGGCTTGGCCGCGATGCCATTGCCACCGAGTTTGTAGCCCTTGACCGCCACAGCCTGCCCCTGGCCCTGGAAGCCACCGGCGCTATTCCACTGGTGCTCGAAGGGGTAAAGCTCGCCGCCAGCCGCCACAGCGTGCACCGGGACGGCGGCATCATCGACTACCACTTCGACCTGCCGCTAGACACCGAAGGCCTGGTGCTCTATCCGCACTTTTACGACAAAGCCATTCCCGGCTGGTTTGACAAAGGCCTTGGCTGGCGCAAGCCAAAGCCCGAGCATTACGACAAGGTGGTGATGGTGGCGCCAAGCCCGGCGCTGGTGGCGTCCTTGCCGCACCAAAAGATCAGTGACCGCAAGGACTTTGAACGTTTTGATGACAAGGCGCGCATCGAATATTGGCAACAAGTAATTGATGCCGGTAGGAAAATGGCAGACAGCTTTGCGCAAGCTGTCAAAAACGGACAATGGCAACAAGCTCTGGTTTAAGCTGTGGTATTCTCCCGCACCATAATAATATCGTTACCCTACAAAGCTTAAGGAGACCAGAAAAGGATGCGACGTCCACTGGTAATGGGAAACTGGAAGCTGCATGGCACCAAGGCTTCCGTTGAGAAACTGCTGGTCGACCTGATGGCGAGCACCAGCGAGCTTAAAGACGTCGATATCGCCGTCTGCCCTCCTGCCATTTTTATCGGCCAAGCCGAGCAACTGCTGCGCAATGGCGCTATCGAGATCGGCGCTCAAAATATCGACGTTAACCGCCAAGGCGCTTTCACCGGCGAAATCGCGGCCGACATGCTGGGCGAGTTTGGGGTCAAATACGTGCTGGTGGGGCACTCCGAGCGCCGCGCCATGCACCACGAAAACGACGACTTGGTGGCCCGCAAATTCGAGGCCGTCAAGGAAGCGGGGCTGATTCCGGTGCTGTGCGTCGGTGAAACACAAACCGAGCGCCACAACGGCGAAACCAAAGACGTGATTGGCCACCAAATTCAGGCGGTCATCAAGCGCTGCGGCCGCAAGAGCTTTGAAAACGCGGTGGTAGCTTACGAGCCGGTGTGGGCCATCGGCTCCGGCCAGGCCGCGAGCCCGGTAGACGCCCAAAAAGTGCATCAGTTTATCCGCGAGCTGGTTGCCGCCCAGGACAAAGACAGCAGCGAGGCGCTGCGCATCCTTTACGGCGGCTCGGTAAAAGCCAGCAACGCCCAGGCGCTCTTTTCCATGGACGACGTAGACGGCGCCCTGGTGGGAGGAGCCTCCCTCGATGCCGGCGAGTTTGCCAGCATCATCAAGGCTGCCAAGTAACGCAAACGAACCGCCGCAAGGCGGTTTTTTTATGGCCACAACCCTTGCCTCGCGGCAGCGGCATGACTAGTATCCTCAGGCTTTTTTGGCTTACAAAAACCGCTTTCCAATAATAAGGAACAGAACATGGCTTCCATCCCGCATATCGACATGAGTCGCTATGACACGGACTTCGACGCTTTCGTTCAGGACATCGGCCAGGGCTATGAGTCCTTCGGCTTTGTGGCCCTGACCGACCACGGCATCGACAGCGACACCATCCACGGTGCCCTGGACATCAGCCGCGAACTTTTTGCCCTGCCGGAACAAACCAAGAAAAAATACTACCTGCAAGGCAAGGGCGGCGCCCGTGGCTACACCCCCTTTGGCACCGAGATCGCCAAAGACGCCAAACATGTCGACTTAAAAGAGTTTTGGCACGTCGGCCGGGAACTGGAAGGCCAAGCGCCCTACCCGCAGCTCACCCCCAACGCTTGGCCCGAAGAAGTGCCGGCTTTCAAGCCGCGCATGGTCGAGCTGTACAAGGCCCTGGACGCCCTGGGCAACAAAGTGCTGGACGCCCTGGCGGTGTACCTAGACCAGCCCCGCGACTACTTCCGCGACAAGGTCAACCTGGGTAACTCCATCCTGCGCCCGCTGCACTACCCGCCCATTATCGACGAGGGCACCCCCTCGGTACGCGCCGCCGCCCACGAAGACATCAACGTGCTGACGTTGCTGGTGGGTTCCCGCGAGCCGGGCCTGGAAGTGCTGGCTAAAGACGGCAGCTGGATTGAAGTGTCCATCATCGAAGGGGCCATCATCTGCAACATCGGCGACATGCTGCAGCGCCTCACTAACTACCGGCTGCCTTCTACCACCCACCGGGTGGTGAACCCGCCGCTGCCCTACAGCGCCAGCTCCCGCTATTCCATTCCGTTCTTCCTGCACTTCAACCCGGACGTCATCATCGACGCCCTGGAAAGCTGCGTTAGTGACGAGAACCCCAAGAAAGATCCGGCCATCAGCTCCGACGATTACCTGATGGAACGGCTGCGGGAAATCGGCCTTATCAAATAAGGCCACCCCTTACAAAAGGCGCCCTCTGGGCGCTTTTTTTATGCAAAAAAAGCGGCTTCCCGAAGGAAGCCGTAGAGGGTGCGTCCAAAAAACCGCTGGGAAAGTCCAGGGTTATAGCGATGCGACGCCGGATTGAAGTGTGCCTCCAAGACGCTGCCTGTCCCTCTCCCTTGCCTGGCTTACCGGTATCAAACCGGCTTGCCTTAGCAGAGCAGGAGGCGCGCTTCACCCCGACGCATTGACAGGTTGCCCGCTGTTTTGGCCAAGGGGCATGATAAGGAGGTGAGATATTGATGATCTTTTTATTTTACAAATAAAATCAGGAAGATACGTTGACTAAAAACCGGGACGTTGCCCTTGAGAACATCAAAAACGCCTTTGTTATTGGCGATTTTGTAGTGCGCCCGGAGCACCACAGCCTGGTAAAAGACGGCCAGGAACAGCTACTTGAACCCAGGGCCATGACCATCCTGATGCTGCTGGCACGCCAGGCTGGCGAGCTGGTCAGCCGCGAAGCGCTGCTTCTTGAAGCCTGGCCGGGGCGGGTGGTGTCAGACAACGCCATCAACCAGTTCATCACCAAACTGCGGCGAAGTCTGGGCGACGACGCCAAAGAGCCCCGTTACATCGTTACCGTTCCCAAGCGCGGCTACCGGCTGATAGCCCCGGTAGAAGAAGTGCTACTTGAGGCGCCGCGCCTGCCGCAGCCCCTGACCAACCAGCCCCCGGCGCCGCCAGAGCGTGCCACCTGGCCAGGCTGGGCCCTGGCCCTGCTGTTGTTGCTGCCAGTGCTGCAAGGGGTCTTTACCACCTTGAAGCGCCAAAGCGGCTTTAACCACCAAGAGCCGCTGGTCAGGCTCCCGGGGAGCCAGCAACAGCCAAGGCTCTCTGCTGACGGCCAATACCTTGCCTTTAGCTATCGTGAAGAGGACGGCCCCAGTCAGCTTTATATCCAAAAACTGGCCCAGCCCCATCAGCCGCCCCAAAGGCCGCAGCCCCTCACCGGCCAAGACGCCGACCGCCAGGCACCGGCCTGGTCGCCAGACGGTAAAGCGCTCGCTTACCTGTGGCGCCATGGCCAGCAGTGCCAAATTCGCCTGGCCGCCCTTGACCGGCAAAGTGGCCGGCTAAGCGGCGCGCGCGCCCTGACCTTTTGCCAAACGGCCGACAACCACAGCCAACTGGCCTTCAGCCACGACGGCAAAAGCCTGTATTTCAACCGCCGCTCTAAGCCGCGCGCGCCATATCAGCTTTATCAGCTGCACCTTGGCACCGGCCGCTTGACGGCCCTGACCCACCCCACCGAACCCGGTGATGGCGACCTGGCCTTTGCCTTGTCACAAGACGGCCGCCAGCTGCTGGTGGCCAGAGACAGTTACTGGCAGAGCCAATCTGTGTACCTAAAAGACCTTACTAGTGGCCACGGGGTGCGCTTGCTGCAAGATACGGCCGTCAACGCTTTGGCTTGGGGTGAGGATAACCGCCACTACTACCTGGCGCGGCCAAACGGCGAGGTAAGCCGTTATGCCCTTGGCAAGCAAAAAGGAGAGGCGCTGGCGGTCGGTTCGGTTGAGGCGATGGCCTTTAGTGGCGACAAGCTGGTGGTGAGCCAGGGACACTGGCAGAGCGCGCTCTTTGAACTCAAGGCGCCCTTTAGCGGCGCCAGGCCGACCTTAAAGGCGCTGCAAGCAGGCCGCGCCAGCCCAGGTTTTGCCGGCATGGATAACCGCCAACCCAAAGCCACACCGCCCCTGCCTACCGGGGCCAGAAATCTTGCCTGGAGCGATGATGGCCATAGCCTTTATTTTGCGTCCAACCAGCAAGGAGACTGGCAAATCTGGCGCTACCAGGGCGATGACCGGAGCGTTCGTCAGGTGACCGAGCACGGCGGCTTTTGCGCCAGGCCAGATAGCCAACAGCACTTTCTTTATTTCACCCGCCTGCATAAAACCGGCCTTTGGCGGCAGAATTTAAAAACCGGCTCTGTGACTGCCATTAATGCCAACATCGATTGGCAGCGCTGTGAAAGCTGGGCAATAACTGACCAGGCCGTTTTTTATTTAACGCAGGCCCCTCATCCTAAATTGATGCGTTTTGATTTCAGCCTGGGTTTGGAAAATGAAGTCACGCAATTGGCAGATGCCGAGCAAACACAATTTGCCATAGCCAAAGATGAATCGCGGATACTTTTTACCCAGCAAAGCCGCGATAAATCCGCCATTTCATTACTGCGCCGTTAAGGGGTATCATTTGCGCCCTTTCTGGCTTAATGGTCAGTAAACCCTTGGCTAAATTGGCATTGTCGCAATTTAGTTTCCTTGCCTAAACTTTGCCCCGTCGTAACCCCTTAGAGAGGGATACGCCTTTTACCTTTTGCAGGGAGTGATTATGAAAAAGGTTAGTGCTTTTCGTTTGTCTGCTGCTGCCACTTTGATGGCATTTGCTTTTGCTTCTCAGGCTGCCGATGTATCTACAGACGATTTGGCAGGTCGCGTTTACCTGGGTGGCCACATTGGCGCCATGGACCTCGATTCCGATCGCATGATCGAGAAACATGGTGGTATCTATGAACCCAAGCAAGATTTCAAAACCTTCGTTCCTGGCCTGGAACTGGGCTACCGTATTTCCCCGCTGTGGGAAGTCCGTGGTTATTATGACTACCTGCAAGCCGATCTGAAGAACAGCAATTCTTCCGGCTACGGTGAGTCTTACGGTGCCGACGTATTGTTCAACGTCACCGACCACTTTTACACCGGTCTGGGTATCAACCGCACCAAGGTTGAAAACCTGAGCGACACCTTTGCCCGCCTGACTCTGGGCTACCGCACCTTCTTGACCGACAGCCTGGCGTTTCGCACCGAAGTCGCGGCCCAGCAGAACGACAGCAACTTCACCGATTACGTGGCCAACGTTGGCTTCCAGTACTTCTTCGGTGGCGCGCCCAAGCAGGAAGTGGCTCCCAAGCCCGCCCCGGCCCCTGTGGTCGTAGACTCCGACGGTGACGGCGTACCGGATGACCGTGATGCCTGCCCGGGCACCCCGGCCAACTACAAGGTCGACGAGCGCGGCTGTACCAAGTATGAAACCCAAACCGTGACCGAAAAACTGCTGGTGAACTTCGACACCAACTCGGCCACCGTCAAGCCTCAGTACTTCTCTGAGATTGAGCGTGTTGCCAAGTTCATGAAGGACTTCCCGCAGCTGGACGTCGTGATCGAAGGTCACACCGACGACACCGGCGCCGCCAGCTACAACCTGAAGCTGTCTGAGCGCCGCGCCAAAGCTGTTGGCGACGTACTGGCCAGCCAGTTCGGTATCGACAAAGCCCGCATCAAAACCGTAGGCTACGGCGAAAGCCAGCCGGCTGTTGAAGGCACCAGCAAAGAAGCCCGTGCTGCCAACCGCCGCATCGAGGCCAAGCTGTCCGCTACCAAGCGGGTTCCAGACACCAAGTAAGTTGACCTTGGTGCAGGGGGAGCCTTAGGCTCCCCTTTTTTATGGGAGAGTGACATGTTTAAACCGCTGCGCTGGCTGCTCCAGGGCTTTTTGATAACGGCGCCCGTGCTGCTCACCATCTACTTGGTGTGGGCCCTGTACCGCTATTTTAATAACGGCCTGTTCCAACCCATTGCCCTGCTTCTCGAGCCCCTGCTTGGCGCCCCAGTCCCCCAATGGCTGGTGGCCCCGGTTGGCTTGCTGCTGACGCTGCTCATCATCATGACCATTGGCCTTCTGGCCGGGAACTTCCTTGGCCGGCAGCTATTTAGCCTGGTGGACAACATCATGGAGCGCCTGCCCCTGGTCAAGCTGCTCTACGGCGCCATCAAGGACGTGCTGGGCGCCATTACCGGCCAGGACAAACGCTTTTCAAAGCCGGTGCTGGTCCGAATTAACGCCGATATCGAAGTGATAGGTTTTGTCACCCGCGACAGCCTTGATGAAATGGGCCTTGAAGGCCGGGTGGCGGTGTACCTGCCCCAGTCTTTTAACTTTGCCGGCAACCTGGTGCTGGTGGCCAAGGACAAGGTGACTCCCCTTAACATGTCGGCGGCCGAGGTGCTGCCCTTGGTGGTGGCTGGCGGCGTTTCAAAACAGGGAAATGGCGACTCGTCCCGCCAGGGATTGTAAAGACGGCTACCCTGTTGGATGCTCGCCGCGATCACCACAGGGAAAACACAATGAAAAAGACCCTTCTTTGCTTGGCGCTGTCCAGTTCCTTACTGGGCTGCGCTACCACCACCAGCGCACCACAAAGCACCACGGCAAACAGCCAGGTTGCCCCGCAGCAACAATTTAAGGCACTGGTTAACGACTTCATCCCGGCCTTCTGGCAGCAGTTCCCCACCTGGGGGCTGTACGTGGGTTACACCCGCTACGCCGGCGAGCTGGTTATTCCTACCCCGGCCGCCCGCCAGCAGGAGCTGGCCTTTGCCAAGCACTGGCAGGACAAGCTCCATAGCCTGGATTTCGAGGCCCAGAGCCCGGCCAGCAAGATTGACTACCTGCTCATTCAAAATCTGCTGGGCAGCATCGTTTTTGATGTCACCGAGCTGAAAAGCTGGCAGTGGGATCCGTCCCAGTACAACATCGCCGGCGCCATCGCCGAGCTTGGCGCCAGCAAGGCCATCAGTGAGCCCGATGCCCTTAACGCCATCAGCGCCCGTCTGGAAAAGGCACCTGCCTATTACCAGGCAGCCCGCCACAACATTGAGCGCCCCACCCTTGAGCACACCCAGCTTGCCATAGTGCAAAACCAGGGCGCGTTCTCGGTGATAAACGATGCGCTGGTGGCCCGCGTTGACGCCAGCGCCCTGAGCACCGCCGACAAAGCCCGCTTTCATACCAACTACCAAGCGGCCCGCAGCGCCATCAATGGCCAGATTGACTGGCTCAAGGCGCTGGCCGCCAAGCTTGAAAAAGACGGCAATGCCCGCTCCTTTCGCTTGGGTAAGGCCCTTTACGAGCAGAAGTTCGCCTTTGACATCCAGTCTGGGCTAACCGCCAAAGAGCTGTACGACAAGGCCCAGGCTGACAAGGCCAAGGTGCTTGGCGAGATGAACCGCATCACCGATAGCCTGTGGAGTAAATATTTCCCGGGCGAGCCGCGCCTGGCCGGCAATGCCGGGGTGAAAAAACTCATCGACAAACTCTCGGCCCACCACGTGAAGCGCGATGCCTTTGTTGACGCCGTCAAGGCACAGATCCCAACCCTTGAAGCCTTCGTCAACCAGCACCAGTTGCTGACCCTGGACCCGAACAAACCGCTGGTAGTGCGGGAGACCCCCGAGTACATGCGCGGCGTAGCCGGTGCCTCGGTGTCGGCCCCGGGCCCCTACGACAAGGGCGGCAACACCTACTACAACGTCACTCCCCTTGACGGCATGAGCGACGCCCAGGCCGAGAGCTACCTGCGCGAATACAACCATTGGGTGTTGCAGGTACTGAATATCCACGAGGCCATTCCTGGCCACTACGCCCAGCTGGTGTATTCCAACCAGTCGCCGAGCCTGGTCAAAAGCCTGTTCGGTAACGGCGCCATGGTCGAAGGTTGGGCCGTCTATGCCGAGCGGATGATGCTCGAAGCGGGCTACGGCAACAACGAGCCAGAAATGTGGCTGATGTACTACAAGTGGAACCTGCGCACCATCTGCAACACCATCCTCGACTACAGCGTGCATGTGCTTGGCATGAGCCGCGATCAGGCGCTGGACTTGCTGATGAACCAGGCCTTCCAACAACAAGCCGAAGCCGAAGGCAAATGGCGGCGAGTGACCCTGTCTCAGGTGCAGCTCACCAGCTATTACGCCGGGTTCAGGGAGATTTACGATTTCCGTGAAGCGCAGAAAAAGGCCCTGGGTGCAGACTTTAACCTCAAGGACTTTAACGAAAGGTTTTTGAGTTATGGCTCGGCGCCGGTGCGGTATATCAAGGCGCTGATGTCAGGCGAAAAGATTGAGCCCCAGTGACGCCTTGGGCTTAGCCGCCGTTTCATAGGCACGCTCAGGCGTGCCTTTTAATTGCTCTTGCTGCTGGGCAAGGATTGCAGCCCGGGCTTCGGTGATCATCTGCCGCGCTTCGCTGGCAACTTGCTTGTCTTGACCTGACGGCTGGGCCGGGGCCAGAGCCGCTTTCAAGATGGTCTGGGCTTTGGTGAGGGTGGCTTGAGGGTCGCCAGCTACCTTGGAGGTGTCAATCTGCACCTCGCCGTCCACCGCATAGCTTTTGCCATCGGCGCCCTTTTCAAAGCTTAAGTGCATCCCTTTGGAGTAACTGCCAGCCGCGCTCTGGTGGGCCTGCTCGTGGGTGCGCACTTCCTGGTCGCGCGCCTTGAGAGAATCAAGCTCAGCCTGGTCGCTCTCGTCAAGGGCTTGGCCAGAGGCTTGGCCTTTACTGGCCGGCGCGTTGCGGCTTGCTTGCTCTGAAGAGGCCTTATCCGGCGCTTGGGTGGGATTGGCCTTATCGGTAGTGGCGCCAGTGGTAGCGGGTTGCGACGCCACAGCGCTTGCCGCCGGCACCTGGGTGTCAGCAGCAATGGACTGGCTGTAAGAAAGGGCTCCAACCTGAAGCATCAACACACTCGCTCAAAAATTGGCCACACACCTGTCATACACTAATCGCCCTTGCGCCCTTTTGCCACAAGTGTTACCTCTTTTGTGAGCCAATCTTTAGGAGTGTATTTTGGCGAGCCACTTATTTGCTCAACTAGCCCGACTGCGGCTTATTCGCCGCTGGCCACTGATGTATAACGTGCAACCGGAAAACGTCGCCGAACACAGCCTGCAAGTGGCCATGGTGGCCCATGCCCTGGCCCTTATCAGCAACCATTGCTTTGGCACCCAGTTGGACGCCAACCGAGTAGCGGCCCTGGCGCTGTTTCACGACGCCTCGGAAGTGCTTACCGGCGATTTGCCGACCCCGGTCAAGTACTACAACCCGGCCATCGCCGACGAATACAAGAAAATTGAAGCCGTTGCCGAGCAGCGCCTGGTGGACATGGCGCCGCCTGAGCTTCGCGAGGCGTATCGCCAGCTCTTTGTGGCCAGCGCCGACGAAGCGCCGCTGCAAAGCCTGGTAAAAGACGCCGACACCCTCTGCGCCTACCTCAAATGCCTGCAAGAGCTAAACATGGGTAACCACGAGTTCACCCAGGCCAAGGGCCGCCTGGAGGCAATGCTGGCCAAACGCATGAATCCGCCGATGCGCTATTTTCTCGACCAGTTCGTGCCGAGTTTCTCCCTTTCCCTGGACGACATCGCCGATGACCCAGAACACCCTCTGGTCCGCCCGGGCCAGCAATAACAACAGCCAGCGCCAGGACGACCATCGCAGCCCCTTTCAGCGCGATAAGGCAAGGGTGCTGCATTCGGCCGCCTTTCGCCGCCTGCAGGCCAAAACCCAGGTGCTGGGGGTCGGCCAGAGCGATTTTTACCGCACCCGCCTCACCCATTCTTTGGAGGCGGCGCAAATTGGCACCGGCATCCTTACCCAGTTAAAACGCAAGGCCCCACAGCATCAGGCGCTTTTTGCCGAAGAGGCCCTTATCGAGGCCATTTGTCTGGCCCATGACATTGGCCATCCGCCTTTTGGCCACGGCGGCGAGGTGGCTCTTAATTATCTGATGCGCAGCGACGGCGGCTTTGAGGGTAACGCCCAGACCCTTCGCATTCTCGCCAAGCTCGAGCCCTACACCGAGGGCAACGGCATGGATCTTTGCCGGCGCACCCTGCTTGGGGTGGTGAAATACCCGGTGCTGCAAAGTGCGGTCAGGGGCCCCTTGGCGTCAGAGCCCGCCAATCCGCGGCAGCTGAAAGTCAGCGACTGGTACCCGGCCAAGGCCAATTACGATGAAGACGCCGACAGCCTCGAGTGGATCCTCGCGCCCCTTGGCAACCACGACCGAGACCTTTTCAGTCAGTTTCAACCCCTCGCCCCCCACGGCAAGGCCAAGTTCAAATCGTTAGACAGCGCCATCATGGAGCTGGGGGACGATATCGCCTATGCCATCCACGACATGGAAGATGCCATCGTCATGGGCCTGGTTGGCCGTGAGGTGTGGGACAGTGAAGTGGCCAGCGAGCTTAAAACGTTGTCGCTGCCCGGTTTTGCCATGAGCCTTGAGGAGCTAGGCAGCCAGCTTTTCTCCGGCCAGCACCACCTTCGCAAGCAAGCCATCGGCGCCCTGGTCAACGGCCTTATCACCGCCACCACCCTGGTGGCGGTGGACGGCTTTGAATCGCCGCTGCTGGCCTTTAACGCCGGCCTGCCCGAGCACTACGCCCGGGCACTTAAAGTGTTCAAGGATTTTGTCTACAACCAGGTGGTAACCAAACCGGAGCTGCAACTTCTGGAATACAAGGGCCAGCAGATGGTGATGGCGCTGTTTGAGGCCCTGGCCTCTGACCCTGCCCGGTTGCTACCGCACAATACCCGTCGCCGCTGGCAAGCCGCTGGCCAAAGCCCGAGGGTCATTGCCGATTACATTGCCGGCATGACCGACGAATACGCCAGCCGCCTTTACGGCACCTTGTTCCTGCCCAAAACCGGTACGGTGTTTGAGCGCCAGCCCCATTAAAAAAGGCGCCCTTGGGCGCCTTTTCTTAGCAACGGCCTTTTTTGGCCTGGCCGGGCGGGCAATGGGTGCCCTGGCCATCAACCACCACTTCCGGCGCTTTGACCCGGACCTCCGGGCCCCTCAAGGTACAACCGGCGAGTAACGATAGCGCTGCCAGGGCAGCGAGCAAGCGAGCGGACATGACATTCTCCTTTATTTGTTTTGCCTTAAGTCTAGGAGAATTGCCCCAACCTGCCCTTAACCTGCCAGAGCCGGGAACAGCCCTTTGAGGCCTTTGGCCATAAATTCCACCGCCAGCGCCATCATGATAAGGCCCATCACCCGGGTGATAAGGTTGATACCGGTGGTGCCCAGCCAGCGAGCCAGCATCGGCGCGCACAAAAACACCCCCCAGGTCACCAGGCCCAGCAGCGCAATGGCAATGCCCAGCGCGCCTTTGTCCATGACGGTATGGTGAGCCTGGGTAAAGACGATGACGGTGGTAATGGCGGCGGGGCCGGCGATCAGCGGCAGCGCCAGGGGCACCAGGGTCACCGAGTTCATGTGCGCCGCTTCACGGCCTTCTTCGGTGGTGCGGCGGGTCTCGCCGAGCTTACCTTGCAGCATCGACAAGGCGGTAAAGCTCAGCAGCACACCGCCCGCCACCTGGAAGGAGGACACCGAAATGGAGAAGAAATCCAGCAGGCTTTCCCCCAACAGCAGCACCACCCACAGGATCACCGCCGAGGCAAAGGAGGCCATCATGGCGGTGCGGCGCCGCTCAACCAGGGATTGATCCGAGGTCAGGCCGATAAACACCGGCAGCAGCCCAAAAGGGTTGACGATAGCCAGCATGGCCACAAAAAATTGAGTGTAAATAGCGTAATCCACTGCTGGCGCCTCCCCTAACGAGACCTTAAGTGGCGCAGAGTCTAAACGCCTTGCAGGGCGCCGCATAACGAGATATTTTGGCCCGCAAGCATTAGTTTTTTTGATTATTCCCTGTACGTTAAAGTTGACGTTTACGCCTGCGGCAACGCGCTGACAATACCGGCGGTTCTGCGTATAATGCCGCCCCTGTTGCATAACAGAGGTTTTCCCGCGTATGACAAAGGTTCTCGAACACAGCACCGATTTCAGCCTGGTCCAGGGCCTGCTGGCAAAAGACACCGGTTTTGAAATGCTGGCATCGAGCTTTGCCGACTTGCCGCTGGACCCCTACATCCAGGGGGACTTTCGTTACCGCTGCTATTCCAATGTCAAAATCGAGGCCGGCCACATTCGCCGCCAGCCCACCAAGACCTTTATGCAGCCCAGCCACATCAACCAGTACCTGGGCGATGTGGAGCGTCAGTATCAGGAGATCCCAGAGCAGACCCTGACCGGCGCCGCCATGAGCGCCATGCTCAAGGATTTTAAAGGCCAATGCGCCCTGAGCGACGACGCGGTGATTGAAATTCACCAAATTCGCATCAAGACCCAGTCACGCAATGCCACCCCGCCGGCCCCAGAGGGGGTCCATCAGGATGGCTTTAACTACCTGGGGATCTACGTGATTGGCACCCAAACCGTGGAAGGTGGCGAGGTGATGCTGTATCAAGCCAAAGACGAGGCGCCGTTCTTTTGCGAGCGTTTTGCCGACGGCCAGTACGTTATCCTCAACGATGCCCGTTACTTCCATAACGCCGCGCCGGTCCTGCCCCTCCCAGGCCAGGACCAAGGCTACTGGGATGTGGTGGTACTGACTGCCCATGCCGGCTGATTGCCCCTGCGGCAGCGCCCGCCTGTACCCAGAATGCTGTGGCCCCCTACACCAGGGGGCCCGTGCCGAAACGGCAGAGGCGCTGATGCGAGCCCGCTACTGCGCCCATGTGGTCAATGCCCCGCAGTTTATCCTCGATAGCTGGCACCCGGACTCCCGCCCCATCCTTGCCGATATCGCCCCTTTTATCGCCCTGCCCTGGCATGATTTGCAGATACTCGCGCACCAGCCTGGCGAGCAGGAAAGTTTTGTCACCTTTCTTGCCCGTTACCAGCAAGATAATGGCCTTGCCTTTCATCTGGAAAAGAGCCGTTTCCTGAAAATAGACGGGAATTGGTTATTTTATTCAGGCACTTACCCTGAGCCCGAACGTAATGCCCCCTGCCCCTGCGGCTCTGGACGAAAGTATAAGACCTGTTGCCGCCGTTAATTGCTAATCTAGCCCCAGGCAAGTTGTGCCCTCTTTCATAACAATCAATAGAAAAAGGAACCGTTTATGGGGTGGTTAGTTAAAGGCGCGGTGCGCATGGTGGAGCGGTATCTTCCCGATCCTTTTGTGCTGGTACTGCTATTGACCATGCTGGTACTGGGCCTGTCCATCGGCGTGCAAGGTATGGCGCCCATGGATGCGGTCAATGTCTGGGGTAAAGGGTTCTGGAACCTGCTGAGCTTTGCCATGCAGATGGCCCTGATCCTGGTGCTCGGCCACCTGGTGGCCTCCACGCCGCCGGTGAGAAAAGCCCTGGGCGCCCTTGCCCGCCGGCTGCCGGGGCCGAAAAGCGCCATCATTACCGTCACTCTGGTGGCTTTGGTAGCCTCCTGGCTCAACTGGGGTTTTGGCCTGGTGGTAGGCGCCTTTTTTGCTCGCGCCATCGCCCGGGAAATTGCTATTGATTACAAACTACTGGTGGCCTCGGCCTACTCGGGGTTCCTTATCTGGCACGCCGGCCTTTCCGGCTCCATTCCCCTGACCATCAACACCCCTGGCAATTTTACCGAAAAGCAAATCGGCCTTATCCCCACCAGCGAAACTATCTTCGCCTCTTATAACCTCATCATCGTGGTGGCGCTGCTGATTGTGATGCCACTGCTGAACATGCTGATGCTGGATAAAAGCAGCAAGCTCAGCAAGGTACAAAGCCAAGAAGAAGAAAACCGCGTTGCTGGCCACGGCCCCATGCTCAACCAGCGCTGGCCCATGTACCTTGGCGGCGCCATCATGCTGGCCTACCTGGTGCCCTATTTTGTGGGCGGCGGTGGCCTTAACCTGAACGTGCTGAACTTGGTGTTTTTGATGCTGGCCATGGTGCTGTTCGGCACCGCTTCGCGCTTTTTGGGCGCCCTGCCTCCGGCGGTGGCCAGTGCCGGCGGCATCCTTATTCAGTTTCCCTTCTACGCCGGCATCATGGCTCTGATGCAAGGCTCTGGCCTTGCCACCCGCCTGGCCGAGTTCTTTGTGCATGTGTCCACCGCCGACACCTTGCCGCTGTGGAGCTTCCTCTCTGCCGGCCTTATCAACCTCTTTGTGCCCTCTGGTGGTGGCCAGTGGGCGGTGCAGGCGCCGGTTATGTTGCCTGCCGCTCAAATGCTGCATGTGGATGTCGCCAAGGTGGCTATGTCGGTCGCCTGGGGCGATGCCTGGACCAACCTGCTGCAACCCTTCTGGGCGCTGCCGGTGCTGGCCATCGCTGGCCTTGGCGCCAAGGATGTGATGGGCTATTGCCTTATCCAGCTGCTGGTATCCGGGGTGGTGATAGGCCTGGGCTTGAGCTTCCTGTAAGCCCCATTGGACAGAAAAAAGGCCGCAGTAGCGGCCTTTTTTATTACCCGGCCAGTTGCTTGGCCTGGGGCTCGTCTTTGGGGGGCATCTTGGCCAGATCGTAAGGGGTTATCTGGTAGACGCAGTAGTTTATCCAGTTGCTGTACAGCAAGCTGGCATGGCTGCGCCAGCGCGCCCTTGGGGTTTGGCTGGCATCGTCTTGCGGGTAGTAGTTCTCGGGCAGCACCGGGTTGATACCGGCCTTGAGGTCGCGCTGATATTCCTGGTCCAGGGTGTCGAAATCGTATTCAGGATGCCCGGTCACAAAAATCTGCCGAAGGTCGTCGCTTGCCGCCAGATAAACCCCGGCCTCGGGGTGGTCGGCAAGGATCTGCAGATCGGTGTGCTCGCCGATAAAGCCGGCGTCAAAGTCGGCATAACGGCTCAGCGGCGCCAGGAAGTAATCGTCAAAGCCGCGCACCAGCGGGTTATCGCGGTTGAGAGTACGGTGCTCATAGACCCCGGAAAGCTTCTGGCCGCGGGTCATCTTCGGCAGGCCGTAGAGGTAGTTCAGGGCCGCCTGGGCCGCCCAACACAAAAACAGCGTGGAGGTGACATGGGTACGGGACCACTCGATGACATTTCGCACCTCGTCCCAGTAATACACCTCGTCAAAAGGCACCTGCCCCAGAGGCGCGCCGGTCACGATAAGGCCGTCAAAGTTCTGGTCCTTGATGTCGTCAAAATCGCGGTAAAAGCGCTCCAGATGCGAGCTTGGAGTGTTGTTGGACTCGCGATGATCGATACGCAGCAGCTTGACGTTGACCTGCAACGGGGTGTTGGCCAAGAGCCTTAAGATCTGGTTCTCGGTATCGATTTTCTTGGGCATCAGGTTGAGCAGCACCACCTCCATGGGACGGATGTCCTGGTGGATGGCGCGGGTTTCATCCATCACAAAGATGTTTTCCTTGCGCAGCACTTCGGCGGCCGGCAAAGCATCGGGAATTCGGATGGGCATGGCAATCTCCACGGCATTAGCTTGGATATTTAAACGTCTAAACGTCTAAATGTCCACTTCCAAGCCGACAACAGGCACAAAAAAGGCGCCCATCGGCGCCTTGTTCAGGGTTGCAGCCATTGCAACTGCCATTTGTTGTCGGTGCGTTGGTAACGCACCCGGTGATGCAGGCGATTCTCCCGACCGGCCCAAAACTCCATAAGGCTCGGCACCAACACATAACCACCCCAATGCGGCGGGCATGGCACGGTATCGCCAAAGCGCGCTTCGGCCTCGGCCAGTTGGCGCTCCAGCACCGAGGCATCGCTAATGGGCTCAGACTGATGCGAGGCCCAGGCTCCCAGCTGCGAGCCCCGGGGGCGGGAGGCAAAATAAGCCTCTGAGTCGCTACGCGGCAGTTTGGTAACCAAGCCCTGTACTCGCACCTGGCGGGCCAGATGAGGCCAGTAAAAATTCAGGCTGGCCCGCGGGTCGGCCGCCAACTCAAGGCCCTTGTGGGACTGGTAGTTGGTAAAAAACTGCAGGCCCTGCTCGCTTATCCCCTTCAAAAGCACGATACGGCTTTGGGGAAAGCCGTCCAGCCCCTGGGTACAGAGGGTCATGGCGTTGACTTCCAGCCAGTCCACCGGGGCGCTGTCTTTGGCTTCGTCAAACCATTGGCCAAATTGTTTGAGGGGGTTGGGGTCCAGTTCGGTAAGGGGGGCGTGGCGGAACACCCGGCGCATGGCATCAATGCTCATCATGGCTCCAAAGAAAAAAGGCAGTCCAAAGACTGCCTTAGCTTACTGCACCAGACCTTGCAGCACATCAAAGAAGCGCGCCAGCTCATCGGTGGTGTTGTAGTGCATGCACCCAACTCGCACTATGCCGCTCTCCTCCAGCCCCAGTTGGCGCACCAAGCCCAGGGCATAGAAGTTACCATCGCCAAGGCAAATACCGGCCGCCGCCATGGCCTCGGACACCGCCCTGTTGGCCACGTCGCCCAGGGTGAAGGCAAAAGTAGGGGTGCGCTCGGCAAGGCGAGCCGGGTCGGTAATGCCGAAGATACGAAGCCCAGGCACGGTCGCGGCGCGCTCCAAAAAGTACTGGCTAAGCTGCATTTCATGCTGCTTGCTGGCGCTATAGGTGGCCGCCAGGCGCTGGCGCCTAGGCACATCCTGGCTAAGGCCACTAAGCTCGGCCAGATGCTCGATTGTCGCCACAAAACCGGCCAGGGCTTCAAAGCTCTGGGTGCCGGTTTCAAACTTGTTCGGAGCAAGGTTGGTGGCAGGCTCCACCTTATATGGGGTGATGGCGTCTAACAGCTGGTGGCGGCCAAAAACCATCCCCAGGTGCGGGCCAAAGAACTTGTAGCTGCTACAGGCCAGGAAATCGCAGCCGATGGCCTGCACGTCCACCAGTTCATGGGGGGTAAAGTGCACGGCATCGACCCACACCAGCGCCCCCACCTTATGGGCCGCTTCCACCACCTTTTTAACATCGACGATAGAGCCGGTGGTGTTGGAGGCGTGGGTCAGGGCCACCAGCTTGGTGCGCGGCGACAACTTGGCAAAGAGCGCCTGGTAATCGAGGGTGCAATCGGCTTCGACAAGCGGCACTTGGTGCACGGTGGCGCCTTTGTCGGCGGCGGCCTGTGCCCAGGACGACACGTTGGAGTAGTGGTCCAATGCCGTGACGATAACCTCGTCCCCGGCTTGCCAGCCGCGGCTGATGGCGCGGCTCATGGCAAAGGTCAGGGTGGTCATGTTGGGGCCGAAGATGATTTCATCGCTACTGGCCGCGCCCAGCAAATCCCGGGCGGCGGCTCGCGCCTCGCTCATTACGGCGGTGGTTTTTTTCGACGAGAAATAGGTGCCTCCCAGATTGGCATTAAAGCGGCCCAGGTAGTCGGTCATGGCCGCCAGCACCGAGCTTGGTACCTGGGCGCCGCCGGGGCCGTCCAGGAAGATGGGAGTCAGGCCGTCTACTTGCTGATTAAGGGCGGGGAATTTTTCACGCAGGGCTGCAATATTCACAACTGGATTTCCGTTCACGTCAAGGCGGCGCCAGTGTAAAGAGCCCCTTCGGGCAAGTCCAGCCTGGGGCTGTGCGGGGGGTCACTTTTCAGAACGGTTGATGCTGCCAGCGGGACAAGACATCCCCAAGGTCGGCATTGGCGGTAAGCCCGGGCCGGGCCGGCAGCGGCTCACCTTTCACCTGCCAGGCGGCTTTAGGGTCAAGGTCGGCCAGCACCTCTTCTTGAATAAAGCGGGCATCCTCGGCGCGGCCCAGTTGCGGCTCGGGGTCGAGGCAGTCAAACAGCCTGGCGGCCACCATGCCCTGCTGGTGAAACACCTCAGACAGCGCGACGGAGCGGGCCGGGGTACGGGCATCGGCGCCAAAGGGCCTTGGGGGAGCCGTTTCCAGCGCGCCTTTTGGCAAGCCCTGTTGCAACTCGGGGCTGGCAATACCGGGCTTTTCCAACAAATCGTTGCCCAGCATCGCCAGCAGCAGTGCAAAATCCGAACGCTGGCCAGACGCCACCGCTGACGCCAGTTGGGGCGCCAGGGTTAGTTCGTCTTGGAAGGCAAGGCCGTTGATTTGCACAGAAAATCATCATTTAACAGGGTTAAACCCTATATCGGCCGCTAAACCGGGATTTTTAGCAAATTTCTTCCTTTACATCAGATCGGATTTTGGTAGTATGGCGGCGCATCGGCGGTGGGGTTCCCGAGTGGCCAAAGGGATCAGACTGTAAATCTGACGGCTCAGCCTTCGAAGGTTCGAATCCTTCCCCCACCACCATCCTTTACAACGAAAGTGGCTCACGCGGCGGCTTTCCATATACCGAACCCGGTGGGGTTCCCGAGTGGCCAAAGGGATCAGACTGTAAATCTGACGGCTCAGCCTTCGAAGGTTCGAATCCTTCCCCCACCACCATATATGCCGCCTTTCGGGCGGCTTTTTTTTTGGGTTATACTGCCCGCCCTTTTGCGACTAAGGCTTTGTCAGTGGAACTTCAGGAACTCACCGATCAGTTGGTTGCCCGCTACCAGGAAGGCCTGGAGATGTGGCAGTACAACCACGAAACCGAAGCCGGCCAGTTTACTGGCAGCTTTCTGGTGCATCGTGATTGGGAAACCCTGACCACCACCGAGCCCGGCAGCTGGCTGGCGTGCCTCATTTATTGCCTGGAAGTGGCCGCCGTGGTGCGCCTGGCCAACGAACTGCCTGGCCTTGGCACCCTGCCCGACGCCAAGCAATTGGAGCTTGCCGCTCTTATCAGCGAAGCGGAAATGAGCGCAGCGCTTCTTCGCGCCCTGCCCCAGGGCTTTGGCGACGACCACCCCAAAGGTGACGAAGAGCGCGAGTTTATTCCCGACGAAGCCCACGAGATGCTGGACATACTGGTACGCCTGGCCGACTCGGCTCCCGAGGAGCACCAGCACGACGGCGACTCCTTTATCTGCCTGATGGACACCTTGCAGTCCGGCGCCGTGGATTTTGCCGCCCAGTACGTGGCCGAAGACAGCAACATGATGCAGCCAAGCCTTGGCGCCAGCGCCATTTTGCAGGACATGCTGGTGGAAATGACGGTGCTGGACCAAGACTACGTCGCCCAGCGGCTGCTCACCTTTATCCAGCGCTTCTGTAATCCTCTGCTCACCGCCCAGCGCCTGGAAATGCTCACCGAAATGATGGGCAAACCCACCAAAGCCCCCATGGGCCGCCTGCACTAAAACACAGGTAAGCAACAGCGGACCTTGCGCCCCCTGGTTAAAAGTTCAACAATGAGAAGAACTTACCCAGGGGGATAACATGAAGACAACAGCCCTAGCCCTGCTCGGCAGCACCCTGTTGCTGAGCGCCTGTACCTCAACCAACCCTTGTGAACGCATTGTTGAAATGAGCGACCAGGCCCGGCGCTGCGACATGATGCGCCGCAACATGGACAACCTCAAAGACAACCCCCAGTTGATGAGTGCCGCCAAAGCGCGTTATCAGCAAGAATGCGTCAACTTCCTTTACTACCAAGAGAACTTTTCCGACGAAGAGCTCAAGTGCCTGAGCCCGGAGGAGAAGAAGGCATTGCGCACTCGCAGCCAGGAAAAGTAGCTGGTAACCTTCAGCCATCTGAAGGAGGAAAAGCGCGATGTCTCAAACCATTATCAACACCCAAGACGCTCCGGCGGCCATCGGCCCTTACGTGCAGGCCCGCCGAGTGGGGCCTTTCCTTTATACGTCCGGGCAGATCCCCATCGACCCTAAAACCGGTGACGTAGTCGAGGGTATCGAAGCCCAGACCGAGCAGGCCCTTAACAACCTGCTGGCCATTCTCAAAGCCGCCGGTTTCGACAAAGAGCACGTGCTCAAAACCACGGTTTTTATCAAAGACATGAACCAGTTCGCCACCATCAACGGCATCTATGAGCGCTTCTTTGGCGACCATAAGCCGGCCCGCAGCTGCGTAGAAGTGGCGCGCCTGCCTAAAGACGTGCTGGTGGAAGTCGAGGCGGTAGCCTACGGCGAGTAAAAGAGGCGGCCCAGGCCGCCTTTCATCGCCGCCGGTAACGGCGGCCTGTGTTACCCTAGCCTCACCATTTAGCGACACACCTAGCCATGAAAATTATCTCATTCAACATCAATGGCCTGCGCGCCCGCCTTCATCAACTGCAAGCCCTTATCGACAAGCACCAGCCCGATATTATCGGCCTGCAGGAAACCAAGGTGCATGATGACCAATTCCCGCTGGAAGAGGTTCGCGCCATGGGTTACGAGGTGCACTTTCATGGTCAAAAAGGCCACTACGGCGTGGCCATGCTCTCCAAGCAATCGCCGGTATCGGTGCAAAAAGGCTTCCCCACTGATGGGGAAGAAGCCCAGCGCCGCATGATCATCGGCCGTTTCACCTTGCCGGACGGCAGCCCGCTGACAGTGCTGAACGGTTATTTCCCCCAAGGTGAAAACCGCAGCCACGAGCTGAAATTCCCGGCCAAGGAAAAGTTCTACGCCGATTTGATGCACTACCTTGAGCGGCACCACAGCCCCGATGAGGCGGTGGCGATCATCGGTGATATGAACATCTCCTGCACCGACTTGGACATCGGTATTGGTGAAGCCAACGCCAAGCGCTGGCTCAAAGAAGGCAAATGCTCGTTCTTGCCCGAAGAACGCCAATGGATGGATAAACTGCTGGGCTGGGGCTTGGTGGATACCTTCCGCGCCGAGCACCCCGATACCGCCGACCGCTACTCCTGGTTTGATTACCGTTCCAAGGGCTTTGACGACAACCGCGGCCTGCGTATCGACCTGGTACTGGCCACCCGCCCCCTGGCACAAAAGGCGGTGGAGACCGGCATCGACTACGAGCTGCGCGGCATAGAGAAACCCTCGGACCACGCCCCCATCTGGACCACCTTCAAGGTCTGAACAAAGCCGGTCGCCAGACCGGCTTTTTAGCCTAAGGGCCACCTCAAGGACAGCATTTGTGACCGCATCAACCAAGGCAACTATGGACACCCTGACTCTTTTTATCGTTATCACTCTGGCAGCTGGCGCCATGATGCCGCTACAGGCCGGTATCAATGCCCAACTGGCCGCCAACACCGGCGGCGCCATCTGGGCGGCCTTTATCAGCTTTGGGGTTGGCACTGTGGTGCTGGCCCTTTACCTGCTGCTGACCCGCCAAGGCGTGCCCAGCTCTGGCGCCCTGGCCGCCCTGCCCTGGTGGCAATGGAGCGGCGGCCTGCTGGGGGCCTTTTTTGTGGCGGTGGCAGCTTTTGTGGCGCCGCGTTTAGGAGCGGCAGCCTTCATCGGCTTTTTGGTGGCCGGGCAAATGCTGGCGTCACTGCTGCTGGACCATCAGGGCTGGGTGGGTTACCTGCAAAAGGAGATCAACCCTTACCGTATCGCCGGCGCCCTGCTGGTTATTGGTGGCGTGGTGCTTATTCGCCGCAATTAATCGCCGATAAGCTGGGTGTCTTGCTCGGTATGCAAGAACAGCCATAACAGCTTTTGGCTGGCCGACCAGAAGGCCAGGCCATGCTCTAAGGGCGATTTGAAAAACGGCTCTGCATCGATACTTTGAAAATCCACAGGCACTTCGGTAATGGCCCGGCGCACCGCGCCGTTACCGATGAGGTTAAATAGCTGCGGGTCGGGTGGTGCCAGGGTATCGGCGTGGCATTGGGGCAACTCGTCGAGCCCGACCTCGGCAAAAAACCACCAGCCGTGGCTGCCGTTATCGGAGACAAAACAGGTATGAAGCGGGGACAACTCCCCCAAATTGACGTAGCGGGGCAAAACAGTGGACATGCTACCCTCCTTGGTTCCCAAGGGCACAGTCTGCCCAAAAGCGCCGCTAAAAAAAACCCGCCTTTCGGCGGGTTTTTCATATCAGAACGAGGTGCGGCGGTAGTTACGATAGCGCGGCAACCAGAAGTTCTTCTCGATAGCGGCGATCAGCGCCTCATCTGAGGTGGTGAGTGCCACATCGTCGTCCTGGGCCTGTTTGGCCACAGCCAGAGCGATGTACTTGCTCACTTCCTGAATGTCAGACACCAGCGGCAATACCGGGCCGGTGCCTTCATTGGCGAGCGGCGAACAGTCAGCCAAGGCCCTGGAGGCGGCCATCAGCATGTTGTCGGTCACCCGTTTGGCTTTGGCCGCGATCACCCCAAGGCCGATACCGGGGAAGATATAGGAGTTGTTGCATTGGGCAATGGCCACTTTCTCGTCGCCCACCAGGGCCGGCGCGAAGGGGCTGCCGGTGGCGACCATGGCTTTGCCGTCGGTCCAGTTGAGGATCTCCTGGGGCGTGGCTTCCACCCGAGAAGTGGGGTTGGACAGCGGCATAACAAACGGGCGCTCGCAGCCAGCCAGCATGGTTTTGATGACTTCTTCGGTAAAGAGGCCGCGCTGGCCGGACACCCCGATCAGGATGCTTGGCTTGGCGTTTTTGATCACTTCCAGCAGGGAGATGTTCTCCCCTTCGGTTTGCCAGTCCTTAAGCAGTTCAACGTGCTGGGACAGGCGGCTTTGGAAGTTCATCAGGTTGGGCATGTCGCTGGTCAGAAGGCCCCAGCGGTCCACCATGAACACTCGGGCGCGGGCCTCGGCTTCGGTCAGGCCTTCGGTTTGCATGGCCGCCACGATTTGCTCGGCAATGCCGCAACCGGCGCTACCGGCGCCGAGGAACACCACTTTTTGGTCTTTGAGCAGCTCGCCTTTGGCCTTACAGGCAGCCCACAGAGTGCCAACGGTCACGGCAGCGGTGCCTTGGATGTCATCGTTGAAGCAGCAAAGATCGTCTTTGTAGCGCTCCAAAAGCGGCATGGCGTTGGCCTGGGCGAAGTCTTCAAACTGCAACAAGGCATTGGGCCAGCGGCGTTTTACCGCTTGAATGAAGGTTTCAACGAAGGCGTAGTATTCGTCGCCGCTGATACGGTTTTGACGGCGGCCCATGTACATGGGGTCGTCCAGCAGATCGGGGTTGTTGGTACCCACGTCCAGCACCACCGGCAGGGTGTAGGCCGGGCTGATACCGCCACAGGCGGTGTACAGGGACAATTTACCGATGGGAATGCCCATACCGCCGATGCCTTGGTCGCCAAGGCCGAGGATACGCTCACCGTCGGTCACCACGATGATCTTCACGTTCTGCTTGGTGGCGTTTTGCAGGATGTCGTCGATGTGGTCTTTATCTTCGTAGGATATAAAGAGGCCACGGTGAGTACGGTAGATTTTGGAAAATTCCTGGCAAGCCTGGCCGACGGTGGGGGTGTAGATGATCGGCATCACCTCATCGAGGTGCTCTTCCAGCAGGCGATAGAACAAGGTTTCGTTATTGTCCTGAATGGAGCGCAAGTAAACATGCTTGTCCAGATCAGAGGTGCAGCTGCAGAACTGGGCATAGGCCCGCTCTTTTTGTTCTTCAATGGTTTCAACGTACTGCGGCACCAAGCCCAGCAGGTTGAAGTGAATGCGCTCGTCCTGGGTAAAGGCACTGCCTTTATTGAGCAGGGGGGACTCCAGCAGGGCCGGGCCCGCGTAGGGGATGTACAGAGGGCGTTTCGGGCTTTGGCTCATTGGTTAATCCTTCGGTACTGGGCGGGGGCGGCCAGCATCGTCGATGGCAACATAGGTGTAAGTGGCTTCGGTTACGCAATAACGTCCGGCATTTTCATCGCGCAGCAGCGGCTTGATCCACACTTCGAGTTTTATGGTCATGGAAGTCCGGCCGATGCGGGTACATTCACCATAGACGCAAACCACATCGCCGACCTTGACCGGTTGATGAAAGGTCATCCCTTCAACGGCAACAGTGGCAATACGGCCTTTGGCGATTTCGGTAGCGAGCATGCCGCCACCAAGGTCCATTTGGGACATGATCCAGCCGCCGAAAATGTCACCGTTTTGGTTGGTGTCGGCAGGCATGGTTTGGGTACGGATGATGAGATCCCCACTGGGATGGCGTTTGGCGTCGGTCATACAGCACTCCTCAAAAGAGGCTGTTAACTATACCGATATCAATGGCTTTTGACTACGTTCACTCGGTCCGACCAAAGGCCTTGTCGCCCTTGCTGAAGGCTTGCTCCATGGCAAGCGCCAACTCCAGGTAACGGGCGCCCTCCAGCTTGACGCTGGGCTTGATGCCCTGGCCTTTCATGCGCTCGGAAAGCTGGGCCAGCCAGTGGCGGTCGCCGGGGCTGAGGGGTTTGCGCCCTTCCTTACCCAGCCACAGCAATCCTTGCAGCGGCAGGCTCAGCATCAGCAGCGCCATCATGCCCTGAAGTGGGCTCAGACTTTGGTGGTTGAGGTTGAAACTGATCAACAACCAGGCAAAGGTCATGCCCGGCAGGTAATAAAGCAAGCCTTTGGCGAGCAGCACCGTCTGAGTGAGGGGAAAACGCAGCATCAGGGAGCGACGCACCGGCCAGTGCTTGAGCAGACGGTAACCATCTCGAACCAGTTCCCACATGGCGGGCCTCCTGATACAACCTTATAAGAAGCAGACACTCTACTTCCTCACACTAGCACGACTCAACGGATTTTGGGCGGCCAAACAGGCAAGGTTCAAATGCGTAACCTGTTATCTGCCGCCACGGCTTTACACCCCAGACGCAAGTCGAATAGCCAACAGGGGCAGCTTTGTGGCTTATGAATAGTTAAGCTTTCACCCATACAACCATAAGAATCGGCTTTGCAGGCCGGTCAGCAGAAACGATGCAGCATAGAAAGGACAATTCATGACCAAGCCACTGTTGCTGGTTCCCCTTTGCACCGGTGTCGCCCAAACCTCCCTGAGCCTGGGGCTGGTGCACGCCTTGCAGCGACAAGGCATCCGGGTTGGCTTTGGTAAGCTGATGCCCGCCGAGCGGGTCGATAAAGACCGGACCCTGGCCATCATGGCAAAGCTGGTAGAGAGCCCCTCGGCGCTGGTTATCGACGATCTGGCGCCTCTGGCCAGCCTGACAAAGCAGCTAACTGCCTTAACCGAAACCTCGGGTCTCCCCCTTATCATCGCCGGGCTTCCGGCCATCAACGGCGCCACCAATCCGCTGAACCTGGAGCTGGCCAACGCCTTGGGGCTAGATGTGCTGCTGCTGGGCAACGGCGCTCCGGCGAGCAAACTCCTTCCCAGTGTTGAAAAGGTACTGACCCAGCTTTCGAGCAGCCAGGTACAAGGGCTGGTACTGAACCAGTGGCCAGCCGATAACAGCGACGGCCCTATCAGCAAACTGGGCCAGGGTAGCCAGAGCCAGCCAGAAGACGCCCTTGGCCCCGCGCTACCGGTTCCGCTTTGGGCCACCATTCCCTGGGTGCCAAGGCTGCTCGCTCCCCGTATTGAAGACGTGGCCAAGCACCTCGGCGCCCTGCCCCTTTGCAGCGGCGATTGGTCTACCCGGCGGGTAAAGGAGGTGATCCTCGAGTCCCGCTCCCTGACCAATATGGCAACACTGTTTAAACCAGGCGCGCTGCTGGTGACCTCGGGGGATCGTAGCGACCTTATCGTTGCCGCCGCTCTTGCCACCCGCAACGGCTTGCAGCTTGGCGGGTTGTTGCTCACCGGCGGCTACCAGCCAGAGCCGGCGATCATGGATTTGTGTGAAGGCGCCTTTGACGATGGCCTGCCGATGCTACTGGTGGAAGACGACACCTGGCATACCTCCCAGGCCCTACAAGCGCTGTCACTGCACCTGGAGGTGGACGACAGTAATCGCCAGCGCTGGATCATGGAATGGATAGCCGACCATCTCGACACCGAGGCGCTGCTGCGCCGCCATCAAGGTGAAGAAAAACGGCTCTCCCCTACCGCCTTTCGCTACCAGTTGATGCAAAAAGCCCGGCGCCAACGCCAGCGGGTGCTGCTGCCAGAAGGTGAAGATGCCAGGGTGGTGGAAGCGGCGGTCAAGGCGGCGCAGCTCGGAATAGCCCAGTGCCTGCTGCTGGGGAACCCGGCCCGCATCCGCGCCGTGGCGCAAAGCCATGATGTGCAGTTAGGCCAAGACGTGGTCATTATTGACCCCGATTCCATTCGGGAACGCTACGTGGCGCCGATGATGAAGCTGCGCCAGCACAAGGGCCTCGAAGAAGTCATGGCCAGAGAGCAGCTTCAAGACAACAACGTGCTGGGCGCCATGATGCTGGCCCAAGACGAGGCCGATGCCATGGTCAGCGGTGCCCAGGGCACCACCCTCAGCACCCTGCGCCCGGCGCTGCAGCTCATTAAAACAGCGCCGGGGCAATCTCTGGTTTCCAGCGCCTTTTTACTGCTGCTGCCTGATCAGGTGCTTATCTATGGCGATTGCGCCATCAACCCCAGCCCCAATGCCCAGCAGCTTGCCGAAATTGCCTTGCAATGCGCCGATACGGCCGCCTTGTTTGACCTTACCCCGCAGGTGGCGATGATCAGCACCGCCAGCAGCCAGCCCAAGGTGCAACAAGCCACAGCGCAGGCCAGAGCCCAAGCACCCAAGCTGGTAATAGAAGGGCCTCTTGCCTACGACACCGCCATTATCGAGTCCCTGGCCCGGGCCAAAGCGCCGGGCAGCCCTATTGCCGGGCGCTCCAATGTCTTTATTTTTCCCGAGCTCAACCTCGGATACAGCACCTTTCAAACCGTGCGGCGCTCGGCAGAGCTGGTGACCCTGGGGCCCATGGTGCAGGGGCTTAAAAAGCCGGTGAACGATCTGTCACGGGATGCCAGTATCCATGACATCGTGCAGACCATTGCCCTGACTGCGGTACAGGCCGCACATCCGGGCATAAAAAAAGCAGCGACTTAAGTCGCTGCTTTTCGCACAAAAAAGAAAAGGCCAGTCAGACTGGCCTTTTGGTTTTGTGTACCACTGCAGTGCAATGATTGCACAAAGTACCCCGTTTTTTTGCTGCTTGCTTTTATTTTATTTACCGCACTCGACGGTGGGCATTCTTATTTTTGTTTCCCTTTTGTGTAACCCCTGGCCATCCTTAGCCAAGTCTTCTCCCCCAACGAGAATTCTGTTTCGAGTCCGCATCTTGCGCCTCAAGTGGTGCTAACTATATGACCTCTTTACGCACGCGTAAAGCGATAAATAGAAAAAACCAACTAAGCAGACCAGTAAAATTACCTTCGCGTAAACTCAAGACTTGATTTCTTCGTCTGTGGGAGGGAGTTGTTCGGGTTGAACGACTTCTTCTTCGCTTTCGTCCACCGGCTCGGGATGGATCCCCAGGTAAGCCAATTCGGCCAACAGGAACTTGGACATCCTCTCGACACAGGCCTCGCCTTCGGCAATGGCTTCTTCGGCGCGGTGAAACTCCATGATGTTGATTTCCGACACCCGGGGCTTGAGTTCCATTTCCGGCGGGTCCCCTGCCATGCGGGCGCGGGTAATGCGCTCTTGCATGATGTTGATGGCGCCGCTCATCACGTTCCACATGGACGGCAGGGCCGGCTCTTTCTCCTTGGCGCCGCGCTCCGGGCGAATTCGGCTGATCCACTGGCGCAGCATGCCCTCTTCTTCTTCTTCCTCTTCTTCTACCGCCACCTTATGGGGCTGATCGCCCGCCAGGTTGACGGCAATAACGATCTCGGCGCCCATGGCCCGAGCCAGGGACACTGGCACCGGATTTACCACGGCGCCGTCAATCAAGAGGTGATTGTCACGGTAGATGGGCACGAAGATCCCCGGCATGGCGCAGGAGGCACGTACCGCCGAGACCATATCGCCGTCCTGGATCCACAGCTCGCGGCCGGTATTGAGGTCGGTCGCCACCACCCCAAAAGGCAGCTTGGTTTCAGAGAAGTCTTTATGCTTCATGCCATTGGCAATCACGTTAAAGACCTTGTCACCGGAAAAGAGCCCCCGGCCACTGAAGGTGGGGTCCAGCAGTGACATCACCTGTAACTTGGTAAAACCGCGCACCCAGGATTCGAGCCGGCCAAGGTTGCCGCCAGCATAAGCCGCGCCAACCAAGGCACCGATGGAGCAACCACTGATAAGGTCGGGCTTGATGCCCAACTTGGCCAGCCCATTGAGAATACCGATATGCGCCCATCCCTTGGCCGCGCCGCTGCCAAGGGCAATACCCAAAATCGGCCTATGACGACCTGTCATCTGTGGTTTCCTCCTCTTAATCCTGCTTAGGGCCAGACTACCAGTTTGCCGACCGAGGCCCAATAAAAAGGCTGTTTGCAGCTTTTACCATAACCTTAATCGGATATATCAATACTGACCGGCAACGCTGCGTAATCGTATCGGGGAACTATCCTTTATTAACCAACCCTAAAGTTGATGGAGAGCGATATGAAAGACCCATACCAAGGCCCTGAGCGCCGGTTTCACGAGCGTCGCAACGGCCATGAGCGCCGCGAAGAAATGCGTTGGGAGCCCGACAAAGAAGACCGTCGGCGCAACGAAGGCCGCCGCAGTTGCGATAAACAAAACAGTTTGTGGCAACGCTAGGGGCTTGTATTTGGTTTAGCAAAGCTCCATAACGTACCCATAGGCATTTTTGAAAGGCAGTATCTGATGTTCTCCTTCTCCCCGGCTCTTCGCAGCGTAACCTGGGTCATCCTGATGACCCACGCTTGGCTGAGCCTGGGTGAAGCGGTAGCCCAATCCCAACAAGATGGCTATCAGCAGAGCCAGTTACTGGATCAGAACGCCAGCCCCGACCTGGACTCGTCCCTCCCCGGCACCCTCTCTCCCAGCCCCTGTAATGTCTTGGCCTGGACGCTGGCAAGAGAAAGCCATACCGAGCCCATGTCTTCGGCGCGGTGCCAATTGCCCCCTCCCAGGGCACCGCCGACTGACCTCACCGGTTTTTAGTCAAGCAGTCAAAAAAACAGTTAGGTTCAGTAGAGGTAGTTATGAACAATTTCAGCGCCATTCCCACCGTCGCGATGACCGACGTAGACCATTTTGTTGATGCCGAATATCCCGCTCAATTGAGCCTGGAAAGCCCAGCCGCCTGGATCACCACCGACTTTGCCCGCCGTGCTCCGTTGGTTATCGAGCATGACGTTCGCATTGACGACGCCCTGTACATGATGAAAAAAGCCCACGTCAAAGCCAAACTGGTGGTCGACTCAGGCAATCGCTTCTTAGGCATCGTCAGCGCCTCTGATTTGCAGAGCCACAAAGTGCTGATGCATGCCACCAACAAGGCCATCCACCGCAACGAAGTCACCGTGGGTGACGTGATGGTCGATAAGGCCCATCTGCACGGTTTTGCCTACCAGGAGCTGGAAAGCGCCACCATCGGTGACGTGCTCTACACCCTGCAAGAGTTGGGCGAGCAGCACATTCTGTTGCTGGATAAAAAGATGAACAGCCTGCGCGGCATGATCTCCGCTGCCGATATCGCCCGCGCCCTGCACATCCCTATCGATATCACTCAACGCGCCTACAGCTTTGCCGAAGTCTTCCATGTGCTGAAATCCGCCTGATTGCGCACAAGCCAACGTCTTATGTTGACCGGCCTGATGGCCGGTCTTTTTTTGGGCGTAATAACCAGCCCGGCCCAAAGCCAGGCACAAAAAAAGCCGGCCTTGAGGCCGGCTTTTTAACTGCTCTCACTTAGGCATGTTCTTCGATGATTTTCTCCATCTCGTCGAAGTGGCCACGCATCGCCTCACTCGGCGCCGGCGTCACCAAGCTGACCACCACAATGGCGATTGAGCTCAGGATAAAGCCGGGCACAATTTCATAGAGGTAGGCTGACAGCGGCTTGCCGTCGATGGTGACAGGGCCGTAAATCCAGAACAGCACCGTTGCCGCGCCCACCAACATACCGGCCAGAGCGCCCTGGCGAGTCATACGCTTCCAAAAAAGCGCCAGGATGATCACCGGGCCAAAAGCGGCACCAAAACCGGCCCAGGCGTTACTGACCAGGCTCAAAATGCTGTTTTCCGGGTTCCAGGCCAAGACGATGGCCACTACCGATACCAGCAACACCGACAAGCGCCCCACCAGCACCAGCTCCTTTTGGGTGGCCTCGCGGTGCACGAAGGCTTTGTAGAAGTCTTCGGTCAGGGAACTGGAGGTGACCAGCAGCTGCGACGAAATGGTGCTCATGATCGCCGCCAGAATGGCCGCCAGCAAGAAGCCGCCAATCAAGGGACTGAACAGGAATTGGGAGAACACGATGAAGATGGTCTCCGGGTCAGCCAGAGTCATCTTGGTCTTGGCTACATAGGCAATGCCCACAAAACCGGTCGCCAAGGCGCCGATGATGGACACCACCATCCAGCTAATGCCGATGCGGCGGGCGGTTTTAATGTCACTCACCGAGCGAATGGCCATAAAGCGCACGATGATGTGCGGCTGGCCAAAATAGCCAAGGCCCCAGGCCAGCAGGGAGATGATCCCCAAGGTCGACACGTCTTGAAGCACACCGGATTTAGCGGCGTCCTTGAAGAAATCAAGATACAGCGGGTTAAGCCCTTCAACCTTGTCCACCGTCGCGCTCACGCCGCCAAGGTCGGTAAAGGCAACAATGGGCACCAGCACCAAGGCGATAAGCATGATGCAGCCTTGCACAAAGTCGGTCATGGAGACCGCCAAAAAGCCGCCAAAGAGGGTATAGGCGCACACCACGGCAGCAGTAACGATAAGGCCGGTGCCGTAGGACATGCCAAAGGAACTGTCGAACAGCTTGCCACCGGCGACCAGGGAAGCCGAGGTATAAAGGGTAAAGAAGATGATGATCACCACCGAAGACAACAGCCGCAAATGGCGTTTGTGGTCTTCAAAGCGGTTACCGAAGAAGTCGGGAATGGTAATGGAGTCATGGGCGACTTCGGTATAGGTGCGAAGCCGTGGCGCCACGATGATGTAGTTAAGAAAAGCGCCAATGACCAAACCCACTGCAATCCACAACTGGGAGACACCGGAGACATAAATGGCACCGGGTAGACCCATCAGCATCCAGCCACTCATGTCGGAAGCGCCAGCAGACAGCGCCGTTACCGCAGGGCCAAGGCCGCGGCCGCCCAACATGTAGCCTGATACATCGTCCGTTGATTTTTTATAGGCATACAAACCAATGCCCAGCATGGCAATAAAGTAGGTTGCCAGCGAAATAAGCGTGCCTGTTTCCACTCTGCACTCCTGTTTTTATTGGGTGAGTGTTGTGCTTACGTCTCGGCGAAAACGAAAATATCGGCCGACAAACGCGCACATTTCATTCGAGTTCAAACAAATACCTTAACATGGTGGAAGAATAATTTCTCCCCCGCATCCGGGCCGCTGCCGGGGCTGTGGCAAGCACCCCAGTGGTGGCGGCAAAGATTATGGTGTCAAAGCCTCAAAATGCGCAGTTACCACCAGCAAGGCAATAAAAACCCCGGCGACAACATGACGCCAGGGCATATAAAAGGCAAGGGCTCTGGGCCCTGTCAGGCCGGTAAAGCCATTAAATGCGGATACCTCCGTCAATTTCCAGTACCCGAGCGGTGAAATAATCATTTTCAAAGATGAATTTCACACCATGGGCAATTTCGTCGGGCAAACCCATTCGCCTTAAAGGTATTACCGACTCCATCCGCTCTATGGCTTCGGGCTTCATTTGGTCGGTCATGGCGGTTTTAACAACCCCTGGCGCGATGGCGCCGGTGCGAATGCCAAAACGGGCCAGCTCCTTGCCCCAGGTCACCGCCATGGTGGCCACAGCCGCCTTGGAGGCCGAGTAGTTGGTCTGACCCATGTTGCCAGCCCGGGACACGCTGGAGATGTTGATTATCACCCCTTGGGCGCCCTTGGCCACCATGGTGGCTGCGGCTTCGCGGCCACACAAAAAGGTGCCCACCACGTTGACATTAATGACCGACTGGAACTGCTCGAGGCTCATTTTGCTGAGTTCGCCGTCCCGGGTTTTTAAGAGCATGCCGTCACGCATTACCCCGGCGTTGTTGATAAGCCCATTAAGGGTGCCAAAATCCTCGCCGATACGTTTGAAGGTGGCCTCGACAGCCGCCTCTTCGGTGATATTGCAGCCGTAGGCCCGCCCCTGGCTGCCGGCCTTTTCGACCAGGCCCAGGGTCTCGGCCAGGTCGGCCTCGTTGATGTCAATCAGCGCCAGTTTGGCGCCCTGCTCGGCCAGCATCACTGCCATGGCCTGGCCCAGGCCGCGCCCGGCACCGGTAACGGCAATCACCGCGTCGTTCAACTTCATGGTTACTCCTCGAAAAGCGCCAGCAGGGACGAAAAGTCCTTGGCGCCATTACCTTTCTTGTTATGCATTTGATAGAGGGAGCGGGCCAGGCTGCCCATGGGCACCGGCGCGGCCACTTCACCGGCCGCCCCCATGGCGAGTTCCAGATCTTTGCTCATCAGTTGGCTCATAAAGCCGCCCTGATAACCGTTGGACGCTGGCGCAGCGTCCATGACCCCGGGCACCGGGTTGTATTTTTCCAGCACCCAGTTGCCGCCGGAGCTGACCTTCATGATGTTGGAGAGCACCTGTGGGTCCAGGCCGTGGGCCATGCCCAGCTTCAGCGCCTCACAGGTACCGGCCATCAGCACCGACAGCAGCATGTTGTTGCAGATCTTGGCCACCTGCCCTGCCCCACCGAGGCCAGCGTGAAAGATGTTAGCGCCCATGGCGTCCAGTACCGTTTTGGCCCGTTCAAAGGCCTGGTCGCTGCCGCCGACGATAAAAGTGAGAGTGCCAGCATTGGCGCCGGCGGTGCCGCCGGAGACCGGCGCGTCGACAAAATCAACCCCCTTCTCGGCCGCAGCTTGGTGCACCTTCTTGGCGGTGGCGGCGTCGATGGTGGAAGAGTCGATAACCAGGGTGCCGGCTTCCAGTTTGGCCAGCAGCCCGTTATCGCCAAGGTAAATACCGGCCACCTGATGCCCTGCCTGCAGCATGGTCACCACCACCGGGCAGCGGCAGGCACTGGCCAGGTCGCCGGCTTCGGCGCCGGCTGCCACCAGCTCGGCCACCGCCTTGGCATTAAGATCCACGGCCAGCACTTCATGGCCGGCTTTGAGCAGGTTTTTGGCCATGGGGCCGCCCATGTTGCCAAGACCGATAAAGGCAATTTTCATAACCACTCCTTAGATATCTGCCAGGGGGTGCTGCCCCCAGGGACTCTCGAAGAATCGCGCCAGCACCTTGGGGTCCACTTCGGCAACGCTGCCAAAACGCCAGCGAGGCGCTTTGTCCTTGTCCACCAAGAGCGCCCGTACCCCTTCCAAAAACTCGCCAAATTCACCGCAGCGCCAAGAGAGCCCAGCCTCCATGCGAAACACCTCGGCAAGGCTCATCTCTCTGCCGCGCTTGAGCTGCTCGAACACCACCGCCGCCGACAGCGGGCTGCCGTTTCGCAGGGTGTCGCGGGCGCGGGTAAGCCAGGGGTCGTCGGTTTCAAGGCCGGTAATGGCCTTGACGATGGCGGCAAGGTCATCGCCCTTGCAGAGGCGGTCGATGGTGTCCTGGTGGGCTTTTACCTGGCCACGGGGCAACTTGGCCCGGGCCGGCATCTCCAGGGTTTTCAGGGCCTGGGTGAGCTTTTCGTGATTGAGGCTCACGGTCTCGCCCCAATTGACATGGCAAAGGGCGTCAAAGAGCCGGCCTTTGTCTTCGGCGGGAATAAAGTGGTCTGCCAAGTCCACATAGAGGGCGTCGGCGGCGTTGATGTTGGCGCCGGTCAGGCCCAAAAAGAGCCCGCTTTTACCCGGCATGCGCGATAAAAAATAACTGCCGCCCACATCGGGATAAAGGCCGATGGTGATTTCCGGCATGGCGATGCGGGCGGTCTGGGTGACCACCCGGTGGGAGGCGCCGCTCATCAGCCCCAGGCCGCCGCCCATGATGATGCCGTGGCCCCACACCAATACCGGTTTTTTCAAACAATGGATTTGATAATCGAGGCGGTATTCTTTGACAAAGAACGTCTCCACCGCCTTGCCGCCGTCGTCACTGCCGTTCATGGCGTTATACAAGGCCACCACGTCGCCGCCGGCGCAAAAGGCTTTGTCCCCTGCTCCTTCCAGCACCACCATGGCGATGCGCGGGTCAGCATCCCAGGCCGCCAGCTGCGGCCCCAGGGCATCAATCATGGCCTCGCTGAGGGCATTGAGGGATTTTTCACTGTTCAGGCGAGCCACACCGATGGCTTTGCCGTTGGCGGTGTCCAGTTCTTCGATTTGCAGGAATTCGGTCATGAGTTTTGCCACTTGGGTTGTCTTTTTTCCAAGAAAGCCTGCACGCCTTCGCGTTGATCCTCGCCGTCAAAAAGTTTGACGAAGTATTCGCGCTCAAGGGCACGGCCCTTTTCCAGGGGCGCATGGCGGCAGGTCTGCACCAGCTTCTTGCAGTAGGCAACAGCCATGGGGCTCTGGTTCCCCACTTCTTGGGCCAAGGTCATGGCGGCGGCGAAGCTGTCGCCGGTGGCCACCACTTCTTCGACCAACCCAATTTCCAGCGCTTTGCGGGCCGTGACCTGCTCCCCGCAAAGGATAATGCGTTTTGCCCAGCCTTCGCCCACCAGGTGAGTGAGCAGCTGGGTGCCACCGGCGCAGGGCAACAGCCCCACCCGGGCTTCGGGCAGGGCCATCAGCGCCTGTTCTTCGGCCACCCGCAAGTCGCAGGCCAGGGCCACTTCCAGGCCGCCGCCCATGGCATAACCGTTGATGGCGGCAATGGACACCCCGCGAAAATCGGCAAGGGTCTCAAAGGCGCGGCCAAAAAGGTGGGCCATCTCGCCGGCCACGTCTTTATCGCCGTCGGCAAAGACCTTGAGATCGGCGCCGGCGCTGAAGAACTTCTCGCTAACCGAGCGTACCACCAGCGCATAGACACTGCGGTTGGCGTTGAGCTCTTCCACCGTAGCGGCAAGGCCGCGCAGGCTCTCGGCTGTCCAGGTATTGGCCGGCGGGTTGTTGAGGGTCAGCACGGCAACGTGGCCGTCTATCTGCAAATCCAGTGGCGATTTCACGATGGCTCCTTAGACGATGGGGTGGCGGTGCTCGGCGAGCAGGCGCCGGCCGATGATAAGACGCATGATCTCGTTGGTCCCTTCGAGGATCTGGTGTACACGCACATCCCGCAGATGGCGCTCCAGCGGGTACTCACGGATATAACCGTAGCCGCCGTGCAGTTGCAGTGCCTGGTTGCACACCTCAAAACCCACGTCGGTAGCAAACCGCTTGGCCATGGCGCAATAGGCGGTGCGTTCAGGGTCTTTTACGTCCAGCTTGTAGGCCGCCAGGCGCACCAGTTGCCGGGCCGCCACCAGTTCAGTGGCCATATCAGCCAATTTAAATTGCAGCGCCTGGAAGGCGGCCAGGGGTTTGCCGAACTGGCTGCGCTCAGTCATGTAGCGGGTGGCTGTGTCCAGCGCCTGCTGGGCGGTGCCTACCGAGCAGGTAGCGATGTTGATGCGGCCGCCATCGAGCCCCATCATGGCGAATTTAAAGCCCTCGCCCTCTTCGCCCAGGCGATAGTGCTTGGGCACCCGCACCTTGTCGAAGGTAACCATCCGGGTGGGCTGGGCGTTCCAGCCCATTTTTTCCTCGGCTTTGCCGAATTCGATACCGGCGGCATCGGCCGGTACCACAAAGGCGCTAATGCCCGACGGGCCGGCCTCACCGGTACGGGCCATCACCACCAGCACCTGGGTGCTGCCGGCGCCGCTGATAAAGACCTTGGCCCCGGACAGCAGGTAGTCGTCACCGTCTTTGTCGGCGCGGGTGCTGAGATTGGCCGCATCGGAGCCGGCGCCCGGCTCGGTCAGGCAATAAGAGGCAAGTTTTTCGCCGGTGACCAGCGCCGGGCAAAACTCGTCAATGGCCTCCTGGGTGCCAAAGCTTGCCACCATCCAAGTGGCCATGTTGTGAATGGTCATAAAGGCGGTGGTGCTGGTGCAGCCCATGGCCAGCTGCTCGAACACGATGCTGGCATCGAGCCGGCTAAGGCCAAGGCCGCCGGCGGCTTCCGGGGTGTAGAGGCTTAAAAAGCCCAGCTCACCGGCCTGCCTTATCACCTCAACCGGGAAGTAATGCTCTTTGTCCCAGCGGGCGGCCTGGGGCGCCAGTTCGCTGCTGGCAAACTGGCGGGCGGTATCTTCAAAGGCCTGCTGATCGTCGGTCAGATGAAAGTTCATGGCTCACACTCTTTTACTTCAGGTGGATGGTCATGTTGGGGCCGGCCGGGATGTCTCCCTCGAACCAGCGGGCGGTCACGGTTTTGGTTTCGGTGTAAAAACGCACCGCTTGCTTGCCGTAGGCGTGCTGGTCGCCATAGAAGGAGCCCTTCCAGCCGGTGAAGCTGAAAAACGGCAGCGGTACCGGGATAGGCACGTTGATCCCCACCTGGCCGACGCTGATCCGGTGCTGATATTTACGGGCAGCAGCGCCACTGGCGGTAAAGATGGAGGTGCCGTTGCCATAGGGATTGGCGTTGACCACCTCGATGGCCTCATCCAGCGAGTCGACGTTCATCAGGCACAGTACCGGCCCGAAAATTTCCTCGTTGTAGATGCGCATATCGGTGGTTACGTCGGCAAAGAGGGTCGGGCCGACCCAGTTGCCCTGCTCATGGCCCTTGACGGTAAAGGCAGAACCGTCCAGCAGGCAGCGCGCGCCCTCTTCCTTACCGGCCTTGATGAGCTCCAGCACCCGTTCTTTGGCCTTGGGAGAGATCAGCGGGCCGTAGGCCGCCTGGTTATCGCTCCAAAGCCCCGGCGTCACGCCGCCAAGGGCTTGTTGGATGTCTTCGGCCCAGGCCTGGGTTTCACCCACCAGCACCACCACCGAGATGGCCATGCAGCGCTGGCCAGCGGCCCCTACCGAGGCACCAACGATGTTGCTGATCACCTGTTCTTTATTGGCATCGGGCATCACCACCATGTGGTTTTTGGCGCCGGCAAAGGCTTGTACCCGTTTGAGGTTCTCGGTGCCGCGCCGGTAAATGTATTGGCCAACCGGCACCGAACCCACGAAAGACAGCGCCTTAACGGCCTGGTGGTCGAGGAGGAAATCCACCTGCTCCTTGCCGCCGTGAATCACTTGCAGCACCCCTTCAGGGGCGCCGGCTTCCACAAAGAGCTCCACCAACCGGGTTGGGGTCATGGGATCTTGCTCTGAGGGTTTAAGGATAAAGGTGTTACCGCAAGCGATGGCCAGCGGGAACATCCACAGCGGGATCATGGCCGGGAAGTTAAACGGCGTGATACCGGCGCACACCCCAAGAGGCTGGGTGAGGCTATAGCAGTCGATGCTGCGGGCCACGTTCTCCACCGTTTCGCCCATCATCAGGCTGGCGATATTGGCGGCATGTTCCACCACCTCGATGCCGCGCCACACGTCGCCTTTGGCATCTTCAAAGGTTTTGCCGGTCTCAAGGGAGAGAATTTCGGCGATTTCATCGTGGTGGGTTTTCAAAAGGTGCTGGTAGCGCAACATCAACCGGGCCCGCTCCGACACCGGCGTCTCCCGCCAGCTCTCAAAGGCGCGCTGGGCGCTGTCTACCGCGGCCTGCATTTCGCTTTGGGTGGCACAGGGCACCCGGGCGATAACGCTGTTATCCGCCGGGTTGGTTACGTCGATAAAGGTGTCAGCCTGGCTCTGGGTGAAGTGGCCATCAATAAAAAGCGGAAGGGTTTTCATCGTGCCGGTCCTTAGATGAGTTCGATGGCAACGGCCGTGGCTTCGCCACCGCCGATACAAAGGGAAGCAACGCCGCGTTTGAGGCCGCGCCGCTTAAGGGCATGGATAAGGGTTACCAGCAGCCGCGCGCCGGTACAGCCTATGGGGTGGCCGAGGGCGCAGGCGCCGCCGTTAACGTTGACCTTGCTATGGGGCAGCCCCAGCTCGTTGATGGCCAGCATCGCCACCATGGCAAAGGCTTCATTTATCTCAAAAAGATCCACCTCATCCTTGTGCCAGCCCACCTTATCCAGGAGCTTTTGAATGGCACCAACAGGCGCGATGGTAAATTCGCTGGGGTGCTGGGCGTGCTGCACTTGGCCCTTGATGCGGGCAAGCGGGCTCAGGCCACGGCGCTCGGCGTCTTCTTCGCGCATCAGCACCAAGGCGGCGGCGCCGTCGGATATAGAAGAAGCGTTGGCAGCGGTGATGGAACCGTCTTTGGCAAAAGCCGGGCGCAGGGTGGGTATTTTTTCAGGCGCGGCCTTACCCGGCTGCTCGTCCACCTCCACCTGCACCTCGCCCTTGCGGGTTTTAACGGTGACCGGGGTTATCTCGTCGGCAAAGTAACCGTTGACGATGGCGGCCTTGGCACGGGTCAGGGACTCAATGGCAAAGGCGTCCATGGCCTCACGGCTTAACTGGTACTCATCGGCGGTGTCCTGGGCAAAAGAGCCCATCAGGCGGCCACTGTAGGCATCTTCGAGGCCGTCCAGAAACATGTGATCTTTGATTTCGCCATGGCCCATTCGAAGGCCGCCCCGGGCTTTGGGCATTAGGTAAGGGGCGTTGGTCATGGACTCCATGCCACCGGCTACCACTGCATCGGCGCTGCCAGCCAAGAGCAGGTCGTGGGCCAGCATCACGGTTTTCATCCCCGAGCCACACACCTTGTTGACGGTGGTGGCGCCGCAGCTGTCGGGCAGCCCGGCATGGCGGCTGGCCTGGCGGGCCGGCGCCTGGCCAAGCGCGGCGGGCAGCACGCAGCCCATCAGGGTTTCGCTGATATCGGCAGGTTTAAGACCGGCGCGGCTCACCGCCGCCTTGATGGCTGCCGCCCCAAGCAACGGGGCCGGCATTTCACTCAGGGCACCTTGGAAAGCCCCCATGGCGGTGCGGGCCGCCCCCAGGATCACGATAGACATGACTTAACTCCTTAAAGCATTGGTCACAGCCTATCGCATGATTAACGTTTACGGCAACGTAAAGATAAAATTCACAAGACCCGTTTAAACACACCTTCTACCAGTAAGAGCCTTTCCTTTTAGCCGCTAGTAACGGCGGCTAAAAAAACACCTGCCGCTCCCCCTCTCCCTCTGCCTTCACTGGAAGGTCTTTTGCACAAAAAAGCGGCCGTCAGCGTTAAAGGAAGGCTTTAGACTAAGGTCGAATTTATAAATTATCGTAAACAGTGATTTGCCTCCGGGGTAAGCGGTATACAAAGGGGCATTTTTATGCCTTATATGGTAGTGTTGTTAACTTACAACAGCACTGACACCCCTTGATGAGGCTTGCCTTTTCAAGGCGAGAAAGTCAGTCTAGACAGTAGTTTGCGTGTTAATTTCCCCCGAGCACCGCAGACTTTACCTTTACGTAAACTTCCAGTAAGGTAGTAGCATCGACGATGAGCCAAGACACCATGTCCAACATCACTTACAGCATCAGCGAGCTGGCAAAAGAATTCGATATCACCACCCGGTCGATTCGGTTCTATGAAGATCAAGGTTTGATCACCCCAGAGCGTAAAGGACAAACCCGTATCTACAATCGCCAGGACAGAGTGCGTTTGAAGCTGACCCTGCGCGGTAAAAGGTTGGGCTTTTCCCTGGCTGAGATCCGTAAGTTGTTTGATCTGTATGATGCCGACAAATCCTCGCTCACCCAGCTGCACACCATGCTGGAGCTGGTTTCCGAGAAGAAAGCGGCATTGGAGCAGCAGATGGAAGACATCAAAGTGGTGCTCATGGAACTGACGTCGGCAGAAACCCGCTGCCGTAGCGCCTTGGACGAGATCAACAACAAGAAAAAGGCCAGCGGCAGCTAAACACCACGCATCTCGGGGGAGACGCTGATGATTAGCCCGTTCAAGAGCCTGAACTTCGGTTTGGGCGATACCGCGGACATGCTCCGCGAACACGTCAACCATTTCGCCCGCGAGGTCATTGCACCCCGCGCCGCGCAAATCGACCACGACAACCTTTTTCCCAACGAACTGTGGCCCCGTTTCGGTGAAATGGGCCTGCTGGGCGTGACCGTCTCGGAAGAATACGGTGGCGCCGGCATGGGCTATCTGGAGCATGTGCTGGCCATGGAAGAAATCTCCCGGGCCAGCGCCTCGGTGGGGCTTTCTTACGGCGCCCACTCCAATCTCTGCGTCAACCAGATCTACCGCAACGGCTCTGCCGAGCAAAAGCAAAAATACCTGCCCAAACTCATCAGCGGCGAGCATATCGGCGCCCTGGCCATGTCCGAGCCCAATGCTGGCTCTGATGTGGTCTCCATGAAGCTCAGCGCACGCGACGCCGGTGACCATTTTGTGCTGAACGGCACCAAGATGTGGATCACCAACGGCCCCGACGCCCACACCTATGTGGTGTACGCCAAAACCGACACCAGCAAGGGCCCCCACGGCATCACCGCCTTTATTATTGAGCGCGGCTTTAAAGGTTTCTCCCAGGCCCAAAAGCTCGACAAGCTGGGCATGCGCGGCTCCAATACCTGCGAACTGGTGTTTGAAGACTGCATCGTGCCCAAGGAAAACATCCTCGGTGAACTGAACCAGGGGGTACGAGTGCTGATGAGCGGCCTCGATTACGAGCGGGTGGTGCTGTCTGGCGGCCCTCTTGGCATCATGCAGGCTTGCATGGATGTGGTGGTGCCCTACGTCAACGAGCGCGAGCAGTTTGGCCAGGCCATCGGCAGCTTCCAATTGGTACAGGGCAAGCTGGCCGACATGTATACCCGCATGAACGCCGCCCGCGCTTACGTCTATACCGTGGCCCGCGCCTGCGACAGGGGCGAGACCACTCGCAAGGACGCCGCCGGCGTTATTTTATATTCCGCGGAACTCGCCACCCAAATGGCGCTGGATGCCATCCAACTGCTGGGCGGCAACGGTTACATCAACGAATATCCCACCGGCCGGCTGCTGCGCGACGCCAAACTCTATGAGATTGGCGCTGGCACGTCCGAGATCCGCCGCATGCTCATTGGCCGTGAACTCGTAAACGAGTCCCGCTGAGTCGTTGTGACAGGCGGCCTTAGGCCGCCTTGAAAAAGGGCCTGTCGATGATCCTGTCATCCAATATCAACACCAAAAGTGACACCTTCTTGCAAAAAGACGCCGCCATGCGCGCCTTGGTGGCCGACTTGCAGGAAAAAATAACCACCCTCACCCAGGGCGGCGGCGCCAAAGCCTGCGAGCGGCATAAGTCGCGCGGCAAGCTGCTGGCCAGGGAGCGCATCGATTTATTGCTCGATGCCGGCTCGGCATTTTTGGAAATCGGCCAATTGGCCGCTTTTAATGTCTATGAAGACTATGTGCCCTGTGCCGGCGTGGTGGCCGGTATTGGCCGGGTCAGTGGCGTCGAGTGCATGATTGTGGCCAACGACGCCACCGTCAAAGGCGGTACCTATTACCCGCTGACGGTCAAAAAACATCTGCGCGCCCAGGAGATAGCCGCCCGCTGTCACCTGCCCTGCCTCTATCTGGTGGACTCCGGCGGCGCCTTCTTGCCCCGCCAGGACGAAGTGTTCCCTGACCGTGACCATTTCGGCCGCATCTTCTTCAACCAGGCGCAGATGTCTGCCAAAGGCATACCGCAGGTAGCGGTGGTGATGGGGCTTTGTACCGCCGGCGGCGCCTATGTGCCGGCCATGGCCGACGAGTCCATCATAGTGCGGGGCCAAGGCACCATCTTTCTGGCCGGGCCGCCGCTGGTTAAAGCCGCCACCGGTGAAGAGGTTAGCGCCGAAGACCTCGGGGGCGCCGACGTGCACTGCAAGGTGAGCGGTGTGGCCGACCACTACGCCCAGGACGACGCCCATGCCCTGGCTATGGCCCGTGACGCCATCGCCAACCTCAACTGGCAAAAGCCACAGCAGTTGGTCCTCAAGGCACCCAAGCCGCCCCGTTTCCGGCCCGAAGAGCTGTACGGCATTGTCGGCACCGACCTTAAAAAACCCTTTGATGTCAAAGAGGTTATTGCAAGGCTGGTGGACGACTCCGAATTTCACGAATTCAAGGCCCTGTACGGCCCTACCCTAGTGTGTGGCTTTGCACATATTCAGGGCTACCCGGTGGGCATTGTCGCCAACAACGGCATCCTTTTTAGCGAAAGCGCCCAAAAAGGCGCCCACTTCATCGAGCTTTGCTGCCAGCGCAAGGTGCCGCTGGTGTTCTTGCAGAACATCACCGGCTTTATGGTGGGCCAGAAATACGAGGCCGAGGGCATTGCCAAGCACGGCGCCAAGATGGTGACCGCCGTGAGCTGCGCCAGCGTGCCCAAGTTCACCCTGGTGATTGGCGGCTCCTATGGCGCCGGTAACTACGGCATGTGCGGCCGCGCTTACGACCCCACCCTGATGTGGATGTGGCCCAATGCCCGGGTATCGGTCATGGGCGGCGAGCAGGCTGCCGGGGTGCTGGCTACCGTCACCCGCGACAACAAGGCCAAGCAGGGTGAAAGCTGGAGCGATGAGCAGGAAAAAGCCTTCAAGGCGCCTATCATCGAACAGTACGAACAGCAGGGGCATCCCTACTATGCCTCGGCCCGGCTTTGGGACGACGGCATTATAGATCCGGCCCAAAGCCGCGAGGTATTGGCCCTGGCCCTGGCTGCCTCCCTCAACGCACCGATAGCCGAAACACGCTTTGGCGTGTTCCGCATGTAAGGAGAGATCATGGATTGGTTAATCACCGACATCGACCCGCGCGGGGTAGCCACCCTTTGCCTGAACCGGCCGGACAAATTCAACGCTTTTGACGACGCCCTCATCGGCGAGCTGGTACAAGCCCTGGCGGAACTGGCCGAAGAGCCCAAACTGCGGCTACTGGTGCTTAAAGCCGAGGGCAAGCATTTCTCCGCCGGCGCAGACCTTAACTGGATGCAGCGCCAAGTAACCCAGAGTTTTGACCAAAACCTGGCCGAGGCTGAGGCCCTGGCCGAGCTGATGATGCGCTTAGACAGCTTCCCTCACCCCACGGTGTGCCGCGTGCAAGGCAGCGCTTTTGGTGGCGCCCTGGGCCTTATCGCCTGCTGCGACGTGGCGGTGGCCAGTGACGATGCCAAGTTCTGCCTGTCCGAAGTAAAGCTCGGCCTGGTGCCGGCGGTTATCAGCCCCTATATGGTGCGCAGCATCGGTTATCGCCAGACCCGCCGCTACGCGCTGACCGCCGAGCGCTTCGACGCCGCCACGGCCCTTGATTTATCCCTGGTGCACGACGTGGTGCCAGCCGCCAGCCTTGACGACAAAGTCGAGCAGTTCGTCAATCAGTTGTTGGCCAACGGCCCAGAAGCGCTGACCGCCTGCAAGCTGCTCCTTGAACATGTGGCTACCCAGCCCCTAAACAACGAACTGCGCCACTTTACCGCCAATGAAATCGCCCGTATTCGCATCAGCCCCGAGGGCCAGGAAGGTCTGAAAGCCTTCTTCGACAAGCGCCCGCCGGGTTGGCAGGGGAAACGCCGTGTTTAAAAGCCTGCTTATCGCCAACCGCGGCGAAATCGCCTGTCGGGTGATCCGCACCGCCCATCGCATGGGCCTTCGCTGCATTGCCGTGTATTCCGACGCCGACAAAGACGCCCGCCACGTGCAACTGGCCGACGAAGCCTGGCACCTGGGGCCAAGCGACGCCGCCCAGTCTTACCTGCGGGCCGATAAAATTCTCGCCATTGCCAAGGCCGCCGGCGCCGATGCCGTGCACCCAGGCTACGGCTTTTTGTCTGAAAACAGCCACTTTGCCAAAGCCTGCCTGGATGCCGGCATCGCTTTTGTTGGCCCACCGGTGGGCGCCATCGAAGCCATGGGCTCCAAATCGGCGGCCAAGGCCATCATGGCCGATGCCGGGGTGCCACTGGTGCCGGGCTATCACGGCAACGACCAACATGACGCCACCTTGCTGCGCGAAGCCATCGACATCGGCTTTCCGCTACTGATCAAGGCGGCCATGGGCGGCGGCGGCAAGGGCATGCGGGTAGTTGAAGGCCCCGAGCAGCTCAAAGAAGCCATCAACAGCGCCCGGCGCGAGGCCCTAAGCGCCTTTGGCGACGACACCCTGCTGCTGGAGCGCTACCTCACCACCCCACGCCATGTGGAGGTGCAAGTCTTTGCCGATACAAAAGGTAACTGCATTTATCTGGGGGACCGCGACTGCTCGGCCCAGCGCCGCCACCAAAAGGTTATCGAAGAAGCGCCGGCCCCTGGGCTTAGCCCCCGGCTCAGAGCCGCCATGGGCGATGCGGCGGTCAAGGCCGCCAAGGCCATCGATTACGTCGGCGCCGGCACCGTGGAGTTTTTGCTCGACGGCAACGATTTCTACTTTATGGAAATGAACACCCGGCTGCAGGTGGAGCACCCGGTTACCGAGATGGTGACCGGCCAGGATCTGGTGGAATGGCAGCTCAATGTAGCCGCCGGCCAGCCCTTGGCCCTCACCCAAGACCAGGTGCGCTGCCAAGGCCACAGCGTTGAAGTGCGGATTTACGCCGAAGATCCCTTCAAGGGCTTTTTGCCTCAAAGCGGCCAGATAGCCCTGCTGCGCGAGCCGCAATCAGATGTGCGCATCGACACCGGGGTGCGCCAGGGCGATGAAATAAGCCCCTATTACGACCCGATGATCGCCAAGCTTATCGTCCACGGCGAGAACCGCAGCAGCGCCCTTGGCAAGATGGCCAGAGCCCTGGACAACTACTGCCTGGCCGGCATCCAAAGCAACGTCGGCTTTTTGCGCCGCCTGGCCAGCCACCCGGCCTTTATTGAAGGCGACTTGACCACCCGCTTTATCGAGCGCCATAGCGACCAGCTCACCAGCGAGCCGCAATGGACCGAGCATCGCCTGGCCCTAGCGGCACTGACGGTGCTTTGTTATCGCCGCCAGGACGCCCGCGAGCAGCGCCAGCAAAGCGCTGAGCCCGGCTCGCTCTGGCACCGCGCCGACGGCTGGCGCCTCAACGGCAAGGCCGGCACCACCTTGCACCTGGATATCGGTAACAGCGAGCCGCTGCGGGTCGAGGCCCAAAGCTGCGGCCAGGGGTGGCAGCTGCGCTTTCACGGCCACCAGCTGTTGGCCGAAGGGGAGCTACAAGGCGAGCGGCTCAATGCCAGCCTCGACGGCCACCAGCTGCACCTGCCGGTGTGGCGCCATGGCGACTGCGTGGTGTTCTTCGACCAGGGCCAACCTTTTGAAGTGCGTAACCACCAACGTGATACCCAACTCGATACCGGCCTTGAGAGCGACCTTTGTGCACCGATGAACGGCACCATCGTCGCGGTACCAGCCGTGGCCGGCGCCCAGGTAAAAAGCGGCGAGGTGCTGGTGGTGATGGAAGCCATGAAGATGGAATACGCCATCACCGCGCCCCGTGACGGCCAGGTGGCTGAGGTGTTCTTCAAGCCCGGCGAGCGGGTCAGCGATGGCGCAGAGCTGGTGCGTCTGGAGGAGGCTTGATGGCGCTGCCGAGCAAGGTCCGCATTGTCGAGGTAGGCCCCCGCGATGGCCTGCAAAACGAGCCGGGGCAACTGAGCCTTCAGGACAAAAAGCAGCTTATCGAGATGCTGGCCGGCGCCGGCCTTAGCCACATCGAGGTGGGCAGTTTTGTCTCGCCGCGCTGGGTGCCGCAAATGGCCGACACCGGCGAGCTATTTGCAAAGCTTGCCCGCAAAGAAGGGGTGCTGTACTCGGCGCTGACGCCCAACCTCAAGGGCTTGGAAGGGGCCCTGGCCGCCAAGGCCGGTGAAGTAGCGGTGTTTGGCGCGGCTTCCGAGACCTTCAGCCAGACCAACATCAACTGCTCCATCACCGAGAGCATGGAGCGCTTTGCCCCGGTGGTGGACAAAGCCCGCGCGGCCGGGCTTAGGGTGCGGGGCTATGTGTCTTGCGTGCTGGGCTGCCCTTACGAGGGCGACATTGCCCCGGCCCAGGTGGCGAGAGTTGCGCAAGACTTGTGGGACATGGGCTGCGACGAGATTTCCCTTGGCGACACCATAGGGGTGGGCACTCCCCTTCGCACCCAGGCACTTATCGAGGCGGTGGCGGCGGTGGTGCCGGTTGAAAAGCTTGCCGTGCATTTTCACGACACCTACGGCATGGCCATCGCCAATATCCACCAGACGCTTTTGCTTGGGGTTGCGGTGGTTGATGCCGCCGTTGCCGGCCTCGGCGGCTGCCCCTATGCCAAAGGCGCCAGCGGCAACGTGGCCACCGAAGATCTGGTGTATCTCCTCAATGGCCTGGGTATCGAACACGGGGTTGACTTGAGCCGCCTGTGCGAAGCCGGCTGGTTTATCAGCGAGCGCCTTGGGAGAAAGCCCACGTCCAAGGTATCCCAAGCCCTTAAGGGCCGGGAAAAGGACTGCCTGCTGACCCACCTTTGAAAAAGGCCGCTTTGGCGGCCTTTTTTATCGCATGCTGGCAAAAAGCGCCTTAACCCGTTGATGAACTTCAGGAAGCTCGTGCGGTGCCACCGGCCGGCTGAACAAAAAGCCCTGGCCAAAGCCGCCGCCAAGGGACAACACCTGCAGGAACTCCTCCTGGGTCTCGATACCTTCCACCACCACCTTTAGGCCGAGCTTGGCCGAGAGGTTCAGCACCATCTCCAAAATGGCGTATTTATCCGAGTGACTATCAAGGCCCGACACCAGGCTGCGGTCGACCTTTAAAATATCGAGCGGCAGTTGGCGAAGGTAGGCAAGAGACGAGTAACCGGTGCCAAAGTCGTCCAACGCCACCTTCATGCCGAGCTGGCGCAGCCGGGTGATAATATCGATGGCGCTTTTGGGGTCGGCCATCACCGCCGACTCGGTCAGCTCCAGCTTGAAACGGCTGGGCTCTACCCCTTCTTTTTCAAGAAGCGCAGCTATGCGGTCCGGCAGAGCCGGGTCGTGTAGTTGCAGCGCCGACAGGTTCACCCCTAGGGTAAAACCCGTTGGGTGCAGCGCCTTGAGGCCTTCATCGGCAGCCAGAGCCACCGCCTGTGCCATTACCACGTCGCTTAGCTGGCGAATAAGTCCGGTTTCTTCGGCCACCGGAATAAAGCGGCCAGGGCTGATGGTGCCCTTGGTGGGATGCTCGATACGGGCCAGGGCCTCGTAACCGCTTACCTCGCCTCGCTCAAAATCGACGATGGGTTGGAGTTTAACCTTGACCCAGTTTTGGCGAAGGGCCATACGCAGCAGCTGCTCGGTGTCGAGGCGCTCGAGGCTGGAGGCACGCATGCTGTCTTCAAAAAGCCGGTAATCACTGCCCTGGTGAGAACGCATGTCCCGAAGGGCAAGCTGGGCGGCATAAATGCCCTCTTCGGCGCTAAGGGCTTCCATGCTTTGCAAATCGCAAGCCCCGATGTGGCAAGACAACCACAAGCGCTGCTCGCCAAGCACAAAGGGCTCGTCAAAAATCGCCATCAACTCGCGCACGAATTTCTCAAGTTTGCGAGGCTCGCCAATGGGCAGCAAAAAGCCGTAGAGCCCTACCCCCAATAGCGCCAAAAGGGAGTGGTGATCGGTCTTGGCCATCAGCCTTTCGACCACCGCCTGCACCAAAAACAGCACATCGCGGCGGCTGAGGTTCTCCACCACCAGGCCGCGGTTGGCAATATTGAGCACCACAATGGACAGGGGCTCGCCGCGGCTTAGGCGCTCGTTGGTCATCAGCTCAAAATACTGGCTGTTCACCAGCCCGCTTTCCTTGTCGTGAAAGCGGGCCTTGGTGATATCCGACACGGTGCCGGACATCCAGGTAACCTTGCCGGTGTCGGGGGAGCGATCGCAAACGCCTCGGCATAACACCCAGCGATAACCGCCAGCGCCATCGCTGATGCGATATTCCACCTGCAACCGCTCGCTGACCCCGTTCATATGAAGATGCAGGGCCTTTTTAAAGTTGCCCACATCCTCGGGGTGCATTTGCGCCAGCCAGTGATTAAGGCCGAAGGTGCTGTCACCATTGTTGGCCACCAGGGAGCCCAGCCATTGGGTGGAGACGGTCACCAAGTCTTGCTCCGGGTCCCACTCCCAAATGCCAACCCCGGCGCCTTTAACGATGAGGTCGAGGCGCTTGGTGCGCTCCAGCACCCGTTGTTCCAGTTCCTGGCGGCTCTCCTCCAACGATTGCAGGTTCTCTTCCATGGACTCGAGCAGGAAGTTGGTCAGGATGGCCAGTTTTTGCAGGTCGACATCAGTGCTGTCAGTAGTGACCCGAAAGGAGAAATCCTGGTCCACGGCCCGGCAAAGCTGGTCGGCAATACTGTTGATGCCTTCTCGAAGTAACTGCTGGCTCATGGGCGCTTCCCGTCAAAAAACAGCTCAAACTGGCATAACTCGTCGCCGCGGTGCACGCAGCGCCCATGTTCAAGGCGACCGGTTTCCCCGTATTCCTCCAACAAGCGATAAAAAAGGGCCTCGTAAAGGCCGCACAGGGCGTTTGGGGAACGGTAGTTGACCCAAAACCGGCCTTGTTCTTCAAGCAGTTCAAACTTGCTGGCCACCGCCTTTTTGGTGGAGTGGTCCACCACGCTGGACGCCAGCGTCTGGTGGATACGGGGCTGGCGCCGCAAAAAGTCGTAGGCGGACTCGGCCATGTCGTAGAAAAGTGGAAACTGCTGGCGTGACGCTTTGATAAAGCAGTCGGCATAGAGGGCATAAAGGGCCTTGTCGTCCAGGCCAAAATGCTCGCCGGTGGCCTTTATCAAGGCCAGGCACTGGGCATTGTCGTAATCGGTGTCGATACGAAAGGATGGCAGCGCTTTGAGGCCGGCCTTTTCGGCAACGGCCACCAGGGCCTCTTCGCCCCCCAACTCGCGCACACTGTTAACCAGCACATACTGGATATAGCCAAGCATTCTGTACCCCTTAACCAAGACATCACGTACTCGTCCCTGATCTCAGGCCATTTGCCCGGCAAACCCCTTTAACGGCTGGGGAGCGCCAAAATTTAGTCCAGCAGCACCAGATCGTCCCTGTGAATAACGACAGGCCCCCTGTCGTACCCCAGTGCCATGGCGATGGCGTCGGAATGTATGCCAAGGATAGCTGCCATTTCAGCGGCGCTGTACCGGCATAGCCCCACCGCCAGGGTATTACCATCGGGGCCGAGCAGTTTTACCGCATCGCCCCGTTCAAACTGCCCGGACACCGCCTTTACCCCTTTGGGCAGCAGGCTGGCGCCCTTGCTGAGCAGGGCGTTGACCGCACCGGCATCGAGGTGCAGCTGTCCTACGGGCGGCGGCCCGGCAAGGATCCATTGCTTGCGATTTTCCAGCGGATCGTCGATGGCGCTAAAGCGGGTGCCAACCCGTTCACCCTGCACCAGGCGGCGGATCACATCCGGCCCCTGGCCACTGGCGATCACCACGGTAATACCGGCCCGGCGCGCCACGTCGGCCGCTTGCAGCTTGGTGGCCATGCCGCCGGTTCCCAGCCCCGAGACGCTACCCCCAGCCAGCCGGTGCAAGGTGGCGTCGATGGTCTTGACCTCTTGTATCAGCTCGGCATCGGGGTTGGCACGGGGGTCTGCGGTAAAGAGACCCGGCTGGTCGGTAAGCAGCATCAGCAGCTCCGCCTTGGCCAAAATAGCCACCCTTGCTGACAGGTTGTCGTTGTCGCCCACCTTTATCTCGTTGGTGGCAACCGCATCGTTCTCGTTGATAAGGGGAATAACGCCGTGGCTGAGCAAGGTGCCGAGGGTGTCGCGGGCATTTAAAAAGCGCTCGCGGTCTTCCAAATCGGCCCGGGTCAGCAGCATCTGGCCGACGTTAAGGCCATAGAGCCCAAAGAGGTGTTGCCACAGATGCACCAACTGGCCCTGGCCGATGGCCGCCAGCATCTGTTTATGGGGAAGATCGGCCGGCAGATCCGGAAACCCCAGCAGCTCGCGGCCGGCAGCCACGGCGCCGGAGGTGACCACAATCAGCTTATGGCCGGCCTTTTGCAGCAGGGCGCATTGGCGCACCAGCTCCACCATGTGGGCCCTGTCCAGGTGCTGGGCACCGGCGGTCAGGACACTGGTCCCCAGTTTGACAACAACGATCATCAGGCAGCTTCCGAGACAATAAAGCCCCGTTATACCTGCGCCTCAGGGCCTTGCCAATGCCTCGATATAGTGTTTTCGGCACACCGACACGTAGCGGTCGTTGCCGCCTATCTCCACCTGGGCCCCTTCCTTGATGGGCTGGCCGTCAATGCCGACCCGCAGCACCCGGTTGGCCTTGCGGCCACAGTGGCAAACGGTCTTGAGCTCCACCAGCTTGTCGGCCCAGGCCAGCAGGTACTGGGCGCCTTCAAAAAGCTCGGCCCGAAAATCGGTACGAAGACCAAAGGCCAGCACCGGAATGCCGAGCTCGTCGACAATGCGGCAAAGCTGCGCCACCTGGGCTTTGGTCAGAAACTGGGCTTCGTCCAGCAGCAGGCAGTGAAAGCGTTGGGTATGGGAAAGCCCCAGCACCTCGGCAAACAGATCGCTCTTGTCGTCAAAGATCTGGGCTTCGCTTTCCAGGCCGATGCGGGAGCTGATAACGCCCTTGCCGCTGCGGTCGTCCACCGCGGCGGTGTAGAGGAGCGCGTTCATGCCGCGCTCCTTGTAGTTGTACGCCGACTGCAGCAACGACGTGGATTTCCCGGCATTCATCGCCGAGTAATAGAAATAAAGCTGGGCCATTTAGACTTCCTGTTTTTTGGGCGCCAGTGTACCCCATCCCCCCAGCAGCGTCACCGCTACCACCAGGGCGGCCAGCAGCGCGCCCCACAGCGCCCAAAGGGGGAGCGCCAGGGCGCTAAGGCCATAACCGAGAACACAAAGCCCGGCGGCAAGGCCAGCGTAGGGCAGCTGGGTCAGCACATGGTCCATGTGCTCACACTCGGCCCCGGCCGACGACAAAATGGTGGTGTCGGAGGCCGGTGAGCAGTGGTCGCCAAAGACGGCGCCGGAAATAACGGCGCCCAGCGCCATGGGCAGCATGGCAGGCTCCACCAACTGGCCGGCCAGCGGCAGCATGATGCCAAAGGTGCCCCAGCTCGAGCCAGTGGCAAGGGCCATGACCATGGCCACCACAAAGAGCGCCAGGGGCATCCAGGGGCCGACCGAGGCCGCCTCGATAAGGGAGGCAAGGTAGCGGCCCACCGCCACATCCTTCATCACCGCCGCCAACAGCCAGGCGCTCAGCAACAGGTAAATGGCCGGCAGCATGGTCTTGGCCCCTTGCCAAGCGGTGGCAAGGCGATGGGTCTTTTGCTTGAAAAAACTCCAGGCAAGCGCCGGCACGGCGCCAAGCACCAGCGACAAACCCACGTTGGTGTTTTCAAGGGCGGCGATGGCTGAGAACGGCCCGCTGCTGGCAAGGGCGCCGGTGATAAAAAGCGCGGCCAGCGTCACCAGTATCAAGGCCAGTAGCGGCCCCAACAGCGGCATCAGCTGGCCCTTGGCTGCCTTTACCTCGGCAACGGCACCCGGCCTTGCCTTGGCCTTTTTCATGGCGCCCAGATCCCAGTCAAACCAAGCCGTTATCAGCACAATGGCCAGCGCCAGCCAAGGGTAAAAAGCGGCCTGGCTCATGTCCACAAAAAGCCCCATGGGGCTTGCCGCCATAGGCGCCAGCAAGGAGAGCATAAAAGCGCCCCAGGACGAGAGCGGCATCAGCGCGCAGACCGGCGCCGCGGTTGAATCAATGTAATAGGCCAAGCGCTCGCGGCTCAGCCGGTAGCGGTCGGCCAGTGGCCGGGTGGCCTGCCCTACCGCCAGGGCGTTGAAGTAATCGTCGATGAAAATGGCCAGGCCCAGGCCAACGCTCATCAGGCTGACCCCACGGCGGGTGGCGATGCGGCTGGCGCAGGCTTCGGCAAAGGCCTGGGCGGCGCCGCTTGCCTGCAACAGCCGGGACAGCGCCCCAAGCATCAGCAAAAAGCCCACGACTTGCAGCGTCCACCAGCTGATGCCGCCGTCGTAAAACAGCGCCAAGGCCTTGCCAGCAAGATAGCGAGGCGCATCCAGGCTACCGGCCAACAGCCAGGCACCGGTGGCCGAGCCCAGCAGCAGCGACAACAAAATGCGCCGGGTGGCCAAGGCCAGCCCCAGGGTCAACAGGGTGGGTAACAGCGCGAGGGAGGATTGGGAGAGATCGTTTAAGTCCATGGAATTTCCAAAAATTCCCATGGAGAACCACAAAAGGAGCCAGGGCCTTCGGTAGCGCTCCATAGTGATTGTTCAAACTATGGCAGTGACGCAGCTTTCGCTTACGGCACCAGCCGGGCGGCTTGATATCGGCCCGACTTCGGCGTACTGACCTTTTGCCGGGGATCTTGGGCATCACCCTCCCCCCGGCGACTCTTCCAGGACGCACCTCTACTTGGCGGCGCGTACTCTGGCAGGGGCGGTAAGTGATTGCAAACAAAAAGTGCGCCACCAGGGCGCACTTTTTAGCCGAAGGCGCGGGCTCAGAGCTTGCGGGTCAGCTCCGGCACCAGCTCGAACAAATCCCCCACCAGGCCGTAGTCGGCCACTTGGAAGATGGGCGCTTCCGGATCTTTGTTGATGGCGACAATGACCTTGGAATCCTTCATGCCGGCCAGGTGCTGGATGGCGCCACTGATGCCCACGGCGATGTACAAGTCCGGCGCCACTATCTTGCCGGTCTGCCCCACTTGCCAGTCGTTGGGCACAAAGCCTGCGTCAACCGCGGCCCGCGAAGCGCCGATGGCGCCGCCCAGTTTATCGGCCAGGGCTTCGAGCATTTTGAAGTTGTCGCCGCTTTGCAGACCACGGCCGCCAGACACCACCACCCGGGCGCTGGCCAGCTCCGGGCGCTCACTCTCGGTAAGCTCGGCGCTGACAAAGCGGCTGCGGCTGTTGTCCTGGCCGGCGGCCAGGTTCTCAACCGGGGCGCTGTTGGCGCTGCCGGTGGCCTCAAAGGCGGCCGGGCGTACCGTCACCACTTTGATGGGGTCAAGCGCCTGGACAGTGACAATGGCGTTACCGGCGTAGATGGGGCGCCGGAAGGTATCGGCGCTTTCTACGGCGACGATATCGGAGATCTGCGCCACATCCAGCAAAGCGGCAATACGCGGCATCAGGTTCTTGCCGGTGGTGGAGCTGGCCGCCACTAGGTGGCTGTAAGCCGGCGCCAGGGCCACCAGGGTTTGGCTCAGGCCTTCTGGCAGCGGATGCGCAAAACGCGCCTCATCCAGCACCAGGACTTTGGCGACACCATCAAGTTCAGTTGCAGCACGGATAACCTCCTGACACTGATGGCCGGCCACCAGCAAATGAATATCGTCGCCCATGGCAAGGGCAGCGCTCAGCACCCGCGCCGTTTCGGGCTTGAGGTGTTTGTTGTCGTGTTCAGCAATGACCAGAATGCTCATCAGATCACCTTCGCTTGGTTACGCAGTTTATCCACCAGGGTATCGACCCCATCTAGGATCTCCCCGCCTTGGCGCACCGCAGGCGCCGCGACCTTAAGCACCTTCACCCGAGGCGCCAAATTCACCCCAAGGGCGGTGCCGTCCAGCACGTCCAGGGGTTTGCGCTTGGCCTTCATGATGTTGGGCAAGGTGGCGTAACGGGGCTCGTTCAGGCGAAGATCGGTGGTCACCACCGCAGGCAGAGCCACGGCGATGGTTTCCAGGCCGCCGTCCACTTCCCGGGTGACCAGCAGCTCGCGCCCCTCGACCACCAACTTGGAGGCAAAGGTGGCCTGGGGCCAATCGCTTAGCGCCGCCAGCATCTGGCCGGTCTGGTTGTTGTCAGAATCGATGGCTTGTTTACCGAGGATCGCCAAGTCAGGGCTTTCCTGCTCGCACACTTTGGCCAGCAGCTTGGCCACCAGCAAGGAGTCGAGGCCGTCCTCGGTTTTAACCAGCACGGCGCGGTCGGCGCCCAGGGCCAGCGCGGTACGCAGCTGCTCCTGGCAGGCATCAGAGCCCACAGAGACCGCCACCACTTCGGTGGCAACGCCTTGTTCTTTAAGGCGTACCGCCTCTTCTACCGCGATTTCACAAAAGGGGTTGATGGCCATTTTCACGTTGGCCAGGTCAACGGCGCTGTTGTCGGATTTGACCCGCACCTTGACGTTGTAATCGATGACGCGTTTGACGGCGACCAGTACCTTCATGGGTTGTACCTCTGGGCTCATCCAAGCCGGCCACTGGACCGGCGCAACCTTTACCGTCAAAATACTTACTGTTAACGTAAACGTCAACCTGACAAGTCACAGATAAGAGCAGCCCCCAAGGCTACCGAGGAGCCCTTATGGAACGCGAAACCATGGAATTTGATGTCGTCATCGTCGGCGCCGGCCCCGCCGGGCTGAGTGCCGCCTGTCGCCTAAAGCAACTGGCGCCAGAGCTGATGGTTTGTGTGGTGGAAAAAGGCTCGGAGGTGGGGGCCCATATTCTGAGCGGCGCCCTGTTCGAGCCCCACGCCTTAAATGAGTTGTTTCCCGATTGGCAGCAGCGCCAGGCGCCCCTCACCACCGCCGTCAATAAAGACGCCCTGTACCTTTTAAAAGAAAACGGCGAAGTGGAATTGCCAGGCTGGGCCATCCCCCCATCCATGCACAACAACGGCAATTACATCATCAGTCTTGGCAACCTGTGCCGCTGGCTGGCCGAACAGGCCGAAGCCCTGGGGGTGGAGATTTACCCGGGCTTTCCCGCCGCCGACATCCTTTATGGCGCCGACAACCAGGTCATCGGCATTCAAACCGGCGACATGGGCCGCCTAAAAGACGGCAGTGAAGGCCCGCAGTTTCAACCCGGCATGCAGCTTCTGGCCAAATACACCCTCTTTGCCGAGGGGTGCCGGGGCCACCTTGGCAAAGAGCTTATCGAGCGGTTTGAACTCGACAAAGGTAAAGATCCCCAGCACTACGCCCTGGGGTTCAAGGAGCTGTGGCGAATCCCTAAGGCCCAGCACCAGCCAGGCCTGGTGGTTCACGGCGCCGGTTGGCCCTTGGACGACACCGCCAGCGGCGGCAGCTTTCTCTACCACCTTGACGACGACCTGGTGTCGGTGGGGCTGATCGTCGATTTGAACTACCGCGACCCTTACCTCTCGCCCTTTGACGAATTCCAGCGCCTAAAGCACCATCCGCTTTTTGCAAAGTACTTAAGCGGCGGCGAACGGCTCAGCTATGGCGCCCGCGCCATCGCCAAGGGCGGTTTTAACGCCCTGCCCCAGACGGTATTCCCAGGTGGCCTCTTGATAGGTTGCGACGCTGGCACCCTGAACTTTGCCAAAATAAAAGGCAGCCATACCGCCATGAAGTCCGGCATGCTGGCCGCCGAAGCGGTAGCGGCTGACCTATCTGGCAATCAGGCGCTGACCCCACAGAGCTTTGCAGAGCGCTTTGAGCAATCCTGGCTTTATGGGGAGCTTTACCAGCACCGTAATTTTGGAGCGGCGCTCCATAAATGGGGGCCGCTGTGGGGCGGCGCCTTTAACTGGTTCGAACAAAAATGCCTGGCCAATAAAGCGCCCTGGACCCTTTCAGACGCCATTGCCGACCACCAGCAATTGGAAACCATTGATTCCCACAGGCCGCGTGAATATCCAAAGCCCGATGGAAAATTAAGCTTCGACAGGTTGAGTTCAGTTTTTATTTCCAACACCAACCACGAAGAAAACCAGCCTTGCCATTTAAAACTCAAGGATCCGTCGCTGCCGGTAAGCTACAACCTGCCGCATTTTGCCGAACCGGCGCAGCGTTACTGCCCGGCTGGAGTTTATGAGATTGTTGATGAAGGGGACGCAAGACGTTTACAAATCAATGCACAAAACTGCATCCACTGTAAAACCTGCGATATAAAAGACCCCTCATTGAATATTCGCTGGTGCCCTCCGGAAGGGGGTGGCGGGCCAAATTACCCCAATATGTAAGAAAAAAAGCAGCAAAAGCTGCTTTTTTTCTTTTAAGGGCTTGCAAGAAAGGCAATCCTTTTTTAAAAATAGAGTATCTTCATTCCTTGCTAATCTCTTAAGGGAACTTCAATGTCAGATTTTCTGCAAATTCTGGGCAACCAACGTCGCCTGAACGCCGCCACTAAAGAACTCACCCTGGCTGAGCTCGAAGAAATCAAAGGCAAACTGGACGCGATCATCGAGTCTCGTGCCGAAGAAGAAGCCGAGCGTCAAAAAGAAGAAGCCGAGCGCACCGCTAAAATCGACGAGCTGCGCAAAGCCATGGCTGAAGCCGGCATTTCTGCAGAAGACATCCTGGGCGGCACTGCCGCTGCTCCTTCTCGCCGCGGCGGCAAAGGCGCCAAGCGTCCTGCCAAATACCGCCTGGAAAAAGACGGTGAAGAGCACCTGTGGACCGGCATTGGCCGTATGCCCAAAGTATTCAAGGAAATCGTCGACAACGGCGGTAGCCTGGACAAGTACCTGATCAAATAAGTTTCAGGTATTTGCAAAAAAAGGGCCTTAGGGCCCTTTTTTATTTCCCGCTTACTCCTGTTTTGCCGTAGCAATAGCACGCTGTTATTGCGCTCAAAAAAACAGCACCACAAAGACCGTGACATTTGCCTGCGCTCAATCCACCACTTTTACAGTGCCAGCATCCTCTAAAAATCGCCTACAGGTCTGTTCTGCTGAACCTTGACTGAAATAGCCCGCAAGGCAGGACAAAGGCTACCAGCAACAATCATTTACAAAATTTCAGGTAGTTGATTTTAAATTAAATTAGCCATGCTGCCTTGGGCTTTCGGCAAAGCCTGGCAACAAAAAAGGCCGCTTGCGCGGCCTTTTGGCATCAAAATTTACTGTGGGCAGGGCAACAACTTTCGTCGTCGCTTTCCAGGGCATGGTGCCCTTCTTCTTTTTTCGCCGCCAGGTAACGGGCGTTATGGGCGTTACGGTAAACCCGGGTGCCGACTCGGTCGTCCACATGAATACCGTTGGCTTGCAATTGGGCAATTTTGCGCGGGTTGTTGGTCAACAGCCGAATATGGTCAATCCCAAGGGCTTTTAGCATTTCGGCCGCGACGGTGAAATCGCGCTGGTCGTCTTCAAAACCCAAGGCGCGATTGGCCTCGTAGGTATTCATGCCTTCGTCTTGCAGGGCATAGGCGTCCAATTTATTGATAAGACCAATACCGCGGCCTTCTTGGCGCAGATAAAGAATAAGACCACCTTCGGCGCTGATGCGCACTATGGCTTCTTCCAATTGCGGGCCGCAATCGCAGCGGGCAGACATAAACACATCGCCGGTTACGCACTCGGAGTGCATCCGCACCAGCGGCTCGCTGCGTTGCCAGTCGCCAAGGGCTAGGGCAAAGTGCTCCTTGCCGTCAGCCAGATTATCGAAGGTGATGAAGGTCGCCAGGTAACGGCCTCCAAGAACAGGGATCTCTACCTGACGTCGTACCTTGACTGCCATATCGCCAGTATCAGCTGTCATCGCTTCACCTATACATCACGATTTATCGCAAGGTTGCCCCTGCTCTTAAGAAAATGCTTTTTAAGCTTAGCCCCAACACCTTTGGGGGGTGCCATGATAGATCAGTCGCGCCATTTAAAAACCCCTGAAAAAGGAATGACTTTGTTCGCTTTCCTGCAAAGCCGATCACAAGGGCCATTTCACTGGATGCATCCCGGTGCCGACTTGGCTAGAATGTGGCGCCTTTTTGGCGGCATTTTTTCATTTGAGGTAGAGCATGAGTAACCAGACCGTCGGCTTTGTCAGCCTGGGCTGCCCCAAGAACCTGGTGGATTCCGAGCGGATCCTGACCCAACTGCGGGTTGAGGGCTATAACATTGTGCCCAGCTACAACGACGCCGATCTGGTGATCGTCAATACCTGCGGCTTTATCGACAGCGCCGTGCAGGAATCCCTGGACGCCATCGGCGAAGCCCTCAATGAAAACGGCAAGGTCATCGTTACCGGCTGCCTGGGCGCCAAGGAAGATGAAATTCGTGAAATTCATCCCCATGTGCTGGGCATTACCGGCCCCCACGCCTATGAAGCGGTGCTGGACAAGGTTCACGAGCACCTGCCGGTACCCAAGCAGCACAATCCCTTTTTGGATTTGGTGCCGCCGCAAGGGGTGAAGCTGACCCCGCGCCACTACGCCTACCTGAAGATCTCCGAAGGCTGTAACCACCGCTGCAGTTTTTGCATCATCCCCAGCATGCGCGGCGATCTGGTATCCCGCCCGGTGGGCCAGGTGCTGAGCGAGGCCGAGCGCTTGGTCAATGCCGGCGTCAAAGAGCTGCTGGTGATAAGCCAAGACACCTCCGCCTACGGCGTTGACACCAAGCACCGCACCGATTTTTGGAACGGCCGCCCGGTGAAATCCGACATGTACCAGCTCACCGAAGCCCTTGGCGAGCTGGGGGTCTGGACCCGCCTGCACTATGTGTACCCCTACCCGCACGTGGACAACATCATTCCGCTGATGGCCGAAGGCAAGGTACTGCCTTACCTGGATATGCCGCTGCAACACGCCAGCCCCGCCATCCTCAAGCAGATGAAACGCCCCGGCCAGGTAGAGCGCACCCTTGAGCGCATCCAGCGCTGGCGCCGTGACGTGCCGGATTTGACCCTGCGTTCCACCTTTATCGTCGGCTTCCCCGGTGAAACCGAAGACGACTTTAAAATGCTTTTGGACTTCATCAACGAAGCCGAGCTGGACCGGGTGGGCTGCTTTAAATACAGCCCGGTGGAAGGCGCCGCCGCCAACGCTCTGGCCAACCCGGTGGACGAAGCCGTTAAAGAAGAACGCTTTGCCCGCTTTATGGAAGCCCAGCAGCGCATCAGCGCCGCCAAGCTGCAACGCAAAGTCGGCACAGTGCAAGAGGTGCTGATTGACGAAGTGGACGAAGAAGGCGCCATCGGCCGCACCAAGGGCGACGCTCCCGAGATTGACGGCGTGGTGTACCTCAACGGTGAAAGCGGCGTGAAGCCCGGCGACATCGTCAAGGTCAATATCGACAACGCCGACGAGTACGACCTCTGGGGCAGCAAGCTCTAAGCAATAAGCCGGCGCAAGCCGGCTTTTTTATCAGGCCCGTTCGGGCTAAGCCAGGCGGGCGCAAATGCCGCCAGCCATGTCATCGTCATTTGTCCTCCCTAGATTAAAAGCGGTTTTACCTCACTACCCTAAGGGACAAGGACAATGAAAAAACTGCTGTTAGCCGCTCTGCCCTGCCTGCTGGCAAGCCAAGCCCAGGCCTTTACCCAAGAAACCCACAAACGCATCGTGCTCGATGCCGTGGCCTACATGAAAGCCCACCCCGCCGCCACCCAGTACGCCCGGCTTGCCCAATACGCCACCCAGGCCGGCCTGAGCGTGGACCAACTGGCCGAGCGCCTGGGCCAGGGCGCCTATGACGTGGACGACTTCGAAGACACCTACCTGTGCGGCGCTGTCACCGGCGATTGTGTCAGGGCGCCGCTGTGGGGCACCTTGAGCAGCATCGTCTCCTACAGCTCCTACTGGCACTTTCAAAACCACACCCAGGGCCCCGACGCCCACGGCAACGACTTTGGCGGCTACAACTACGCCAAGCTCACCGTGTCTGGCGATGTCGACAACCTGGCCGCCGCCTGGCTGAGCGGCGATCACTTAGACGACGGCCCTGGCGGCCAGGGCGGCTGGTTTGGCGACGACTCCGAGTACAACAGCTACGGCATCACCGAAGCCCACTACCGCCAGGGCTCCACGTCCAGCTACAGCATGTACAAAGACTTCGAGACCATGCCATTCCAGCCCATCGACAACCTGGCCCAGTACTGGTACGGCCGTTATCTGGCCAACCACAGCGTTGACGCCCTGGGCTACAGCCTGCACGCCACAGACCTCCTTCAGCCCCACCATACCTGGACCACCTCGGCCCTCAATCACTCGGGCTGGGAGTCTTGGGTGCGGGATTATTACGACAGCGAGCAGCTCTCCAGCGACAGCCTGGTCACCGACGCCCTGGCGGACTTTGACACCATCAGCCCAAGCGAAGACGACATTCGCCCCTTGCTTACCGAAGGCGGCGATATCTCCTACAGCCAGGGGGGCCTGGTGCTGAACTCCCAGGACCACAATGAGCGGGTCATGATTGGCCGCATCGTCATTCCCCACGCCATCGCCATGGTGGTCAAGGTGCTGAACCATGCGATGCAGCGTTAACCTGTTTGGCGCCTTGGCGCTGGTATTTAGCGGCCCCCTGTGGGCCGCTTGCCCCACGGCGGATCTGCTGGCGCGCCTGACACAGATGAGCAAATTGCCGCAACAGGTTGTGGCGGCGCAGCTCGCCGACGACACCCTACTCGGCCCCTATGCCAGGGGCCATTTTGCCGATACCGTGCACCAGCCCAGCCGCGTGGGCAGCAGCCACCAGCGCCAGTTGGACGAGCAGTGGCTGGGGCTCATTACCCCGGATATTGAAAAGCGCGCCAGCCGCGCCCGCCAAGCGGCCCGTTTTGACGATGACGGCCTGCACCTTGAAGGCCAAAGCTGGAGCCCGGCCAGCCTTAGCGGCCTTAACCTGCAGCAGCGCCTGGCGCTAAAGGACGGTGACAACGCCACCTTAGAGCACCTTCTTTGGCAGCAGGCGCTGGTGGCGCTGGCCCCCAACTGGCTCAAAGATGCCGGCTGGCCAGAGGAGAAAATAGCCTGCTCTAAAGCCTTGGTGGAAAACCGCCTCGACAGGGTCTGGCTGATGCAGCGTTTGGGGGTATCAACCGACCCGCATCACCCCAGCCCCGCCCTCGATGCCCTGGCAAAGGCGGTAAGCAGCGATGACATTGCCGCCTACTACCAAGCCCACCAGGCGGATTTTCGCCAATTGGCCGCAGTGGACGCGCGCCTTTTTGAGGCGGACAGCGCGGCGGGCATTAACCGCCTGCCGCCCGAGATAACTCACCTCACCCGGCAAGAGGCCCAGGGCCAGGTGCTCAAAACCTTGGCCTTTGTGACCCCGGAGCTGGGCCGCTCGGCGGTTATCCGCCTGCCCTCAGGCCGCTATGGCCAGGTAGAAGTGCTAAAGCGCCACTACCAGCAGCTTGCGCCAGATTCGGAATCAGTGGCCTTTGTGGCCCGCCAGGCCATCGCCAAGGAACAAGCCAAGGCCAACTGGCAGGCGCTGCTGGTTACGCTTCGCCAGGAGGCACAATGAAGGTTGCCATCGCTCTTTTTAGCTTGCTGGCCGCTCTTGGCTGGTTGTTCTGGCCCAAGGCACCGATCGCCTTGCCGCCGCCAGCAAAAAAGCCTCTGCCAAGGGTGATTAGCCCCGCGCCAGTTATCACGGCTACGCCTTTGCCAAAGGCCGCCCAAAAGGCGCCGCCGCCACAGATAACAGCCAAACCACCAGTGCCCCTTAGGGACCCGCTGGCGCCCGGCATCAACGCCCATCAGCCGGTGGCGCCGCAGCCCCTTGGCGACCCTGAGCAATACCTTGAGGCGGAAAATGCCCGCCACCAGGCGCTGCTGGCCGACTTTGCCAAAGCCGCCCGCCCCAAGATAGCCGAGTTGGAAAGGCTCATTGCCAAAGGGCGGGCCGAGGGCATCAGCGCTGGTCAGCTTGCCGAGGGAGAGCGCAAGCTTGCCGCCCTCAAGGCGGCCCTGGCGGCGCTTGAGGCAAAAGCGCCCGTTCCCCGGCTGGCGCTGCCTTAGCGGGCGCATGCGCGGCTAACTCGTTGTACCGGCACGGCATTTGCTTAAGTACGGTTTCTGGTGTCAAGTTCCCGCCGCAGAGGAACACGGCGCCCAATGAGCCGTACTTTTAAGGAATGTTATGCGCGAAGTGAAATTCAGATGGGTCGATAAATACCTCGTCCATCTCAAACTCCAGGAAAAGCTCTTTTTGCTGTTTGGGCTGCCGATGCTGATGATGGTTATCCTCGCCGCCATTGGCATCAGCCGCGACTTCACCGCCTTTGAGAACGAGCAGCGCCACCAGGCCCACGCCGAAGTGGCGGTGCTGGCCCGGGTGCTCACCAGCCTTGACCAGCAACAGGCCATAAAGGCCGTTAAGGACGCCGGTAGCAACCTGGCGCTTTTTGACGGCAGCGGCCGCCCCTTTAGCGGCTTTTCCGGCGCCATGGCCAGCGAGCTTGACCGGCTGGAAGGGAAAACCCGGATTGAACAGGGGCAAGTACTCGCCGCCGCCTCGGTACCGGGCAAAAACTGGCAACTGGCCCTGGCCCAGCCCCTGCAAAAAGCCGCGTTTTGGGACACCAGCAAGGATTACTTCATTCTGATGGCCATTGCCCTGGTGGTGCTGGCCTTCATCACCTACTACGTCTCCACCTTTATCGGCGGGGCGCTGTTTAGCCAGGTACAAGCGCTGACCAAGGTGGCCGAAGGGGATCTCACCTTTCGCCTTAACTTCTTGCCGGTGCGGGACGAGTTCTCGGCCCTTGCCATTGCCATCGACAAACTGGCCGAGCGCCAGCACCAGTTGGTAAAACTGGTCAAAGACAGTTCCGATGCCCTGGCGGGCTCTGCCGACCTGTTTGGCACCGAAGCGGCCAATACCGACCGCCTGGCCCAGTCCCAGCGCCAAAGCCTGGATTCTCTGGCCACCGCCATGGAAGAGATGAGCGCCACCGTCAAGGAAGTGGCGCGCCACGCCGAAGACGCCTCTGGCGAAACCCAGCGCGCCTCCAACGAGTCGCAAAAGGGTACCCGCAATATCCAGCAGACCATCGGCGCCATCGAGGCCCTGTCGCGGGAAATTTTTGATGCCAGCAGCGCCGTGGCCAAGGTTAACGACAACGCCAGTCACATCGACGAGGTGGTGACCACCATCAAGGCCATTTCCGAGCAAACCAACCTGCTGGCGCTAAACGCCGCCATTGAAGCGGCCCGCGCCGGCGAGCAGGGCCGCGGCTTTGCGGTGGTGGCCGATGAAGTACGCACCCTGGCGGCCCGCACCCAGCAGGCGACGGTGGAAATTCAAAAGATGATTGAGTCCTTGCAAAGCGGCACCGGCGAGGCCATTCGCATCATGGACAAAACCGTGCAGCAGGCCGAGCACAGCGGCACCTTGATTGCCCAGGCCGGGCAAGATCTCAGCACCATCAACCGCCACTCCGAGCAGGTGTTCTCGATGATGGCGCAAATTGCCGCCAGCGCCGAAGAGCAAAGCGCCGTGGCCGAAGACATTGCCCACAACATCTCCTCGGTGCGCCAGCAGTCTTTGGAGGTGGAAAAGGCCGCCAAGGACAACGCCGACGGCACCCGCGAGCTCAACCGGCTGTCGGGCTCCCTGGCCGACATCCTCAAAGGCCTGAAGATCTAAGCAAAGCCGGGCACTGCCCGGCTTTTTATTTGCTACAATCTTCGCCCCAAAATCGTCAACAAGGCAGCCTTATGCCCCGCAATGCCCTGGTTCTGGCCGAAGGCCGTGAAAAGTCCGTAAAACGCCGCCATCCCTGGATCTTTGCCGGTGCCGTGCACCACAGCAAAGGCAAACCCAAGGCCGGCGACACCGTGGAGATTTACAGCCACGACGGCACCTGGCTGGCACGGGCCGCCTACTCCCCGGCCTCGCAAATTCGCGCCAGGGTCTGGACCTTCGATAAAAACGAAGAAGTAGACGCCGATTTCTTTGCCCGCCGTATCAATGCCGCCGACGAGCGCCGCCGCCCCATGGTGGAGCGTGAAGGTATCACCGGTTACCGGGTGGTAGCGGCCGAATCTGACGGCCTGCCGGGCATCACCATCGACCGTTATGATAACGTGCTGGTCTGCCAGCTGTTGTCCATCGGCGCCGACAAATGGCGCGATGCCATCGTTGCCGCCCTAAAGGCCCGCTTCCCCGGCTGCGTTATCCATGAGCGCTCCGACGTGGAAGTGCGCCGCAAAGAAGAGCTCGAGCCCCTGGTGCAAACCCTCGAAGGGGAACTGCCCGGCAAAGTGGCCATCATGGAAAACGGCATCAAGCTGTGGGTGGACCTTATCCAGGGCCACAAAACCGGCTATTACCTCGACCAGCGTGACAACCGCGCCGCCGTGCTGCCCTATGTGGAAGGCAAAGAGGTACTGAACTGCTTTTCCTACACCGGCGGTTTTGGCACCTACGCCCTTAAAGGCGGCGCCAAGCATGTGACCCAGGTGGACGTGTCAGAATCGGCCCTGGCCCTTGCCCGCGACAATCTCAAGCTCAATGGTCTGGATGAAAGCCGCTGCGACCTAATCAAGGAAGACGTGTTTGCCCTGCTGCGCCGCTACGCCAGCGAAGGCCGCCAGTTTGACGTTATCGTGCTGGACCCGCCCAAATTTGTGGACTCCAAGTCCAGCCTTAAAGGCGCGGCTCGCGGTTACAAGGACATCAACCTGCACGCCCTGAAATTGCTGCGCCCTGGCGGTATCTTGCTGACCTTCTCCTGCTCGGGCCTGATGGAGCAAAGCCTGTTTCAAAAAATTGTCGCCGACGCCGCCCTGGATGCCGGCCGCGACGCGCAAATTCTGCGCTTTTTAAGCCAGTCTGCCGACCACCCGGTCAATGTCCACTACCCCGAAGGCCTCTACCTTAAAGGCCTGGTGGTACAAGCCAGTTAGTAAAAAGCCCCGCGATGCGGGGCTTTATTCTTTAGGTACAAATTGAGTCGCAAGTTTGACCGTTTTCCAATACTCGGCGAAGGAATCTCGCCTGTATAAAGACCCCATTTCTCTATAGAAATCACAGGCTAATGAATTAACATCCAGCGACTTCCCACTGAAGCATATACTTCCATGTTGCCACTTAACCTCACTAAAAATCATCTTCAGCAAATCACCTAAAGTAACTTTTTCATCTACCTCGAAAACTTTATTGCCAAGGTTGTTATTGGACTGCTCGTCGCTTATCGGCAGTACTACGAGATGCCCGGGTAAAGGTTGGTTGATAGAAAGGTTCTGGCCATATTGGGTATGGTGATGGACAACGATCATACAGATCAAAATGAAGTGGTTTAACTCCGGCCTAGCTTTGACACAAGCATTGAACCTGTCTAGGTGCTTAAAAATGGTGCGAGGATTGTCAGTGTAGAAACTCAGCACCTCATAGAAAACATCATTAGGTAGCACTGTTGACCCAACGTAATTGATTCCTTTTCTTTCCAGATAGGTATCAACCAAGGTGGAAAGCTCCGTTTGGCCTTCTAAATGAAACTGGATGTTAAAAAAACGCTCCAAGTACTTACTGCCGTTAAACCCCGCCCCATAAAGCCCAGCTACGGTATGCTGCAACTGGTCGGTATCGGTAGCGATCACAAAGACCCAGTTGGGAATGTCAAAAAGGTGCTTAATCAGCTCCAGCATCTCTACCGCATAGGTGGGGCGGCAGCGGTCCAGCTCATCGACAAAAATAAACACCGGTAGTTGAGTTGCCTGGGCTTTGGCGATTTCTGTTGTCAGCTTGGCCATGGCACTTTGAAACTCGGCCATCGCTTGCACTCGGGTTTGCTGCTCGGCCAGCAACTGGCGCACCGCCACATCGGCCATGCCTTCCAAGCCATTGGTAACAGCGTCTCCCACTATGCCTGCAAACCTTGACCCCGCCTCGCCGGCAAACCAATGGGCGCCGCCTTTTACCAGCGCTGCCAACCCTTCAAGGGCGATGGGTTTTAATGCCTCAAAGCTTTTTTCCAACCGGTTTTTAAAGCCGCTGATGCCTTTAACCTGGGCCAGTAGCTGCTTTTGAATGTCGCTAAGCAATACCGCCAGCGGGTCTTGGCAAAAGTCGTGGCGCCAGGCATCCACGTACACCACCGGATGCTGTTTACTGCGAAGGTGAGTGCGCCAGCATTTCAAGAAGGTGGTTTTACCGGCCCCCCATTCGGCATTGAGGTTAAGCACATAACTTTTGCCCTCCCCTTTGCGTTGCCGGTCACCGCAGCGCTCGGCAGACTCAGCTACCAAAAAACTCGTTAAAAAGTCGGCGGTATCCTGGCGCTTTAGGTGGTCGTCAGCCTCAAAACACCAGTCTTCCAGTTCCCTATCAAAATCCGCCATTTTCGTGTCGTCCCTGGCCATGCTTTGCCCTCAATAAATATCAGCCCATGCTGCCACGCTCACCCCTTAGTAAAAAGCCCCGCGATGCGGGGCTTTTTACTAACCCAAATCCTTGGGCACTCGGCCATCATCGGCTTGGGCCTCGGGGTAGGCGCCAAAGGCCAGCAGCAGGGCCACCAGCTCCGGGTGTTGTTGGTGGTAGGCGCTGTGCAGCGCGCTAAAGCCGCCGGCCTGGCGGGCATTGACCTCGGCCCCGGCTTCTAACAATGCCTGGGTGCAGTTAAGGCGGCTTTCGCTGTCGCTGCCAGCCACCGCCGAGTGCAGCGGCTGCACCTGTGAGTCATTGGCTGCGCTTTGGTTGACCTCGGCGCCGGCGCCCAGCAGCTCCTTTAGCGCCTCAAAGGCGCCGAAAAAGGCGGCCAGATGCAGCGGGCTAAAGCCATCGCGGGCCAGTAAAGACACCAGGGCGCCGTTTTCGCCCAGCACCCGCTGGATGGCCGCTACGTCGTTAAGGGCGGCCGCCTCCCAGATGTCCAAATCGACCCTTGCCGCCAGCTCTTTGGCTAGTAGCGGCTGGCCCTGGTAGCTGGCATAGAGCACCGGGCTGACGCCATCTTGGCGGCAGGCAATAAGCCCGGGGCTTTGCTTTAACAGCTCGAAGACCTTGATCTCGTTGCCCTGCCCTATGGCGTTAAAAAAGCTGGCTTTGTCCACAGAGACTCCTTTTATTCGGCTTTTCATAACCTTAGCTGCAAATAGAAAAGGCGCCGCAAAGGGCGCCTTTTCGTCAGCCAGCTTTGGCCTTCTCTTCCATAAAGTTCCAGATGCGCTTGTCGGAGATAGGGTAAGGGGTGCCCAGCTGCTGGGCAAAATAACTGACCCTCAGCTCCTCTATCATCCAGCGCGCTTCTACCAGCCAGCCGGGCTCGCTCAGGCCCTTGGGCACCTTGGCGCGGTATTGGCCCAGTTTGTCCTGCACGTTTTCCACCTTGCCCTGGTGGACCCGGTCACGGTTGGGGTCGATGGGCAGTTTTTCCAGGCGCCGCTCTATGGCGTCAAGGTAGCGGGTAACGTCTTTTAAGCGCGCCGCGCCGGTGGCGGCAACAAAGCCCTTGAACACCAGGCCGTCGAGCTGGGCCTGGATATCGGCCTGGGCCCGCACCATGGTGAGATCGGTCTTGCCCTTGAGGCGCTTTTTAATGGCGTTATGGCGCACCAGGATTTGCTCCACCAGCTTGGCGATGTCCACCACGGTGTCGTTCAGCTCGGCGCGCACTTTGTCTTTAAGGGCCACAAAGGCGGCTGCATCGCGGCAATCAATGCCTTGGATAAGGCTGTCGACGGCGGCGCTGATGCAGTCATCAATCAAATCGCCAATCTTGCCAAAGGGGTTGAAGTAAAGCCCCAGCTTGGCCTTGTTGGGCAGGGTGTCTTGCAGGTGCTTAATGGGGGACGGCACGTTCAACAGCAGCAGGCGGCGCAGGCCCTTTTGCTGGGCATCGAGCTGCGCGGCGGGGCTGTCAAAGAGCTTGACCGCGACGCTGTCTTTTTCGTCCACCAGCGCCGGGTAGGCTTTGATTTCCAGGCCCTGGCGCTTTTCTACAAAGACCTCTGGCAGGGCGCCAAAGCTCCACTCGGTGAGCTTGGCCTTCTCAATGCCGGGGGTGGCCACTTGCGCCAGAGTTTCTTTGACCGCGCCTTTGAGCTTGGCTTTAAGCGCCAGCAAGTCGCGCCCCGCCGCCAGCTCTTTGCCGGTCTCGTCCAGCACCGAAAAGCGCATCTTAAGGTGCTCGGCAATGCTGGAGTGCTCCCAAAGCTCTACCTCGGTGCGCACCCCGGTCATTTGCCGCAAGGTGTCGCTGAGCTTTTCAATCAGCCGCCCATCCAGCGGCGCCATGCGGCCAAGGGCGGCCTGGGCGTAGTTGGGGGCCGGCACAAAGTTGCGGCGCACCGGCTTGGGCAGGCCCTTAATCAGGGCAATCACCAGCTCTTCACGCAGGCCCGGCACCTGCCAGTCAAAGCCTTGGGGCTCCACCTGGTTTAGGGCCGCCAGCGGCAGCTGTACCGTTACGCCATCGTCGTCCTGGCCCGGCTCAAAGCGGTATTTGAGGGGGAAACGCAGGTTGCCCTGGGCCCAGCTGTTGGGGAAGGCGTTTTCGGTAACGTGGTCGGTGTCCTGGGCCAGAAGGTCTGCTTCGGTAAACAGCAGCGCTTTTTGGGCCTGCTCATCAGTGCGGCGCCACCAATGGTCCAGGGTGCGGCCGTCAAAGACGTTTGGGGGGAGCCTGGCATCGTAGAGATCAAAAAGGGTGTCGTCTTCAATGAGGATGTCGCGGCGTCGGGATTTGTCCTCCAGGGCCTCAAGGCTCTTAATCAGCTGCTGGTTGTGCTTAAAGAACGGCAACCGGCAACGAAACTCCCCTTCCACCAGGGCGCTGCGGATAAAGATGGTGCGCGCCTCTACCGGATTAATGCGGCCAAAGTCGATGCGCCGGCGGGGGATAAGCACCAGGCCGTAGAGGCTCACCTGCTCGTAGGCCACCACGTTGGCGCGGTTTTTCTCCCAGTGGGGCTCAAAGTAGCTGCGGTTGACCCGCTCCCCGGCCAGCTGTTCGGCCCATTCCGGCTCAACCCTTGCCAGGGTGCGGGCAAAGAGGCGCGAAGTCTCGGTAAGCTCGGCGGCCATCAGCCACTTGGGCTTTTTGTCGATGGTAGAGCCCGGGAACGGCAAAAAGCGGCTTTGGCGGGCGCCAAAATATTCCCGTTCTTTGTCTTTAAAACCGAGGTTGGACAGGTGCCCGGCCAGCAAGGATTGGTGAATGGCCTCGTAACTGGCCGGCTCGCTGTTTTCCTTAAAGCCCAGTTCGTCGCAGAATTCGCGCAGCTGTTCGGTGAGATCCTGCCACTCGCGCATGCGCACGTAGTTTAAGAACTCCTTCTGGCAAAGGCGCCGCCACTGGCTGCTCGACAGGGCCTGCTGCTGGGCCTCGGAATAAGCCCAGAGGTTTACGAAGGCATAGAAATCGGACTCGGGGTGGGCAAAGCGCCGGTGCTGCTCGTCGGCTTTTTGCTGGGCATCCAGGGGGCGCTCGCGCGGGTCCTGGATGGCAAGGGCCGCACTGATAATCAAAAGCTCTTTTAGCGCGCCCCGTTTGGCCCCTTCTACCAGGCAGCGGGCCAGGCGGGTGTCTACCGGCAATTTGGCCAACTGGCGGCCGATGTCGGTAAGCTCGCGCCCGTCTATGGCGCCCAGCTCGTCCAGAAGGTTAAGGCCGTCTTTAACAAAGCGGCTGTCCGGCGCTTCCACAAAGGGGAAGGCTTCGATGTCCCCCAGGCCCAAAGAGAGCATTTGCAGGATAACGGCGCCGAGGTTGGTGCGCAGGATCTCCGGCTCGGTAAATTCTGGGCGGCCGGTAAAGTCTTCTTCGCTGTAAAGGCGGATACAGATGCCGGGTTCGGTACGGCCGCAGCGGCCCTTACGCTGGTTGGCACTGGCCTGGCTGATGGCCTCGATAGGCAGGCGCTGCACCTTGGTGCGGTAGCTGTAGCGGCTGATGCGGGCCGTGCCCGGGTCAATCACGTACTTGATGCCGGGCACCGTCAAGGAGGTTTCGGCAACGTTGGTGGCCAGTACGATGCGCCGCCCGCCGTGGGAGGCGAAGATGCGGTTTTGCTCGGCGGCAGAAAGCCTTGAGAACAGCGGCAAGATCTCGGTGTGGCGAAGCTTTCGCTTCTCAAGGGCGTCGGCGGTGTCGCGAATTTCCCGCTCACCGTTCATGAAAATCAGAATGTCGCCTCTGGGGCCTTCGCGGAACAGCTCGTCTACGGCGTCAAAGATGGCCTGGAGCTGGTCCTTTTCTTTTTCTTCGTCGGTAATAGGCCGGTAGCGCACTTCCACTGGGTAGGTGCGGCCAGAGACTTCCAGCATGGGAGCGTCATTGAAATGCCGGGAAAAACGCTCTGGATCTATGGTGGCGGAGGTGATGATCACCTTGAGATCGGGGCGCTTGGGCAAAATGGTGCGAAGGTAACCCAGCAGGAAATCGATATTGAGGCTGCGCTCGTGGGCCTCGTCGATGATCAGGGTGTCGTAGCGGCGAAGCAGCTTATCCTTTTGAATTTCAGCCAAAAGGATACCGTCTGTCATCAGCTTGACGCAGGTTTGGGCGCGGGTGTGGTCGGTAAAGCGCACCTGGTAGCCCACCAGACCGCCCAGCTCGCTTTGCAGCTCTTCGGCAAGGCGGGTGGCCACGGCGCGGGCCGCCAGCCGCCGCGGCTGGGTGTGGCCAATCAGGCCGTCCACACCTCGGCCCAGCTCCAGGCAGATTTTCGGCAGCTGGGTGGTTTTACCCGAGCCGGTCTCGCCAGCGATGATAACCACCTGGTTCTCGCTGATGGCTTTTTTGATGTCTTCTCTTGCCGCCACCACCGGCAGCTGCGCCGGGTAATCCAGGTGCAGGCTGCGGTTTTTGCGGGCCAAGAGGCGCTCGCGGGCTTTATCCACTTCCTTTTGCAACATGGCCAGGGTAGCGGCGCGCTTTTGCTCGTCCTTTACCTTATAGGCGCCTTCAATACGGCGGCGCAGGCGGCTGCGGTCAAGGCTGGGCACATCTTCAAGGGAAATTTGCGGGGCAGAGTCAGACATCAAGTTCGCTTGTGGCTAAATAGAAACCGCACAATGCTACTGGATTGTCGCCCGTTGAGAAAGGTAAAGGCCAGCCTGGTTGGGCAGGCTGGCCTTGGCAACCAGGGTGTTAGCTGGCTTTGTAGCAGTCGTGCATGTGCTTATCGATGGCCAGCAGCACCTGGCGGCGGTTGATGATACCCACCAGCACCCCTTGCTCTACCACCGGGTAGATCTTCGGTTTTTGGGCGGTCATCTGCTGGGCCAGCTCAAAGACCGAATCGTTGGGGCCAACGGTGAGCACCTGCGTGCGCATGATGTCGGACACCTTGGCCACGGTTTCGCAGTGATAACTGCACTCGATGAGCTTGGCGAGAAAGTCTTGTTCGGACACAAAGCCCACCAGGCGGTTGCCGCTGTCCACCACCGGCGCGCCGGTTTGCTGGCCAGCCAGCAGTTTTTCAACGGCGGTGGCAATGGGCATTTCCGGGTGTAGACTCAGTGGCCGGTGCTGCATGTGGTCTCTGATAATGAGTGATTGCATAGTGAGCCTCTTGTGTTATCTCCCCTAACACCTAAAGCATAGGCCCGTATTGTTGCTGCGGTTGTAATTTAGCCTAGCCGTCCCCACCTTGGTAAAAAGACCAGAACGGAATCCTCCATGGCGATACTGACCCTCATTGTGCTTGGCCTGCTGCTGATCGCCTGGTGGCTTTACGGCGACACCTTCAAGCAGCGTTATTACCGGCAAAAAGAGCGCCCGCTAGACCAAAACCAGCGCCGCCAGCTGGCCTATGACATGCCTCTCTACCCTCGCCTGCCCAAGGCCCAGAGCGACAAGCTCGACACCCTGATGCGCGCCTTTTTAAGCCGGGTGGAGTTTATCGGTTGCGACGGTTTGGTGGTAAGCGATCGCATGCGCTATCTGGTTGCGGCCCAGGCTTGCCTGCTGCTGATTGGCCGCGACGAGCCGGCCTACCCCAACGTGCACAGCGTTTATCTCTTTGAGGGGGATTTTATCAACAAGATGCCCCAGTACCTGCCGGGCGGCATTGTCGATACCCAGGGCAAGCACCTGGCAGGAGAATCTTGGGGCAATGGCCGGGTGCTGCTGAGCTGGCAGGGCTGCCTGCGCTCGGCGGCCCACCCTTTTGATGGCGAGAACCTTATCGTGCACGAATTTGCTCACCAGTTGGACCAAGCCAAGGGCCTTGCCACCGGCGCGCCCTTACAGCGCTCAATGCCCGATGCAGCCCGCTGGCAGCAGGTGTTTCGTGAGGCCTTTATCCGCCACTGTGAGGCAACCTTTCATGGCCACCGCGGCCTGATTGACCCTTACGGGGCCACCAACCCGGCGGAGTTTTTTGCGGTGGTGTCAGAGGTGTACTTCGAGCAGGGCCAAGCCCTTAGCGAGCAAGAGCCCGCCATGTACGAGCTGCTGGAGCATTTCTACGGCATCAACACCCGGCTCTGGCATTAAAAAAGCCGCCCCGGTGGGCGGCTTTTTTAGTCGTGGCTGCAGTGCTCGTCGCACTCGTGTTCGTCGGCTTCCAGGGTTTGCACCAGTTTGCCTTTATAGAACACCCGCACCCGGCGCAGCGGCGACTCGTCGCTTTCCAGGGCGCTGATAAGGCCACGGGCTTCGCGGTTAAAGCGAGCCAGGGCGACATCGCGCTGGGACAGGTTGGTTACCAACAGGCTGCCGCCTTCGGTGCTGACCAGCAGTTGGTCGCCATCCTGCCAGCCGAAATCGGCGATAACGTCCGGTGCCAGTGCCAGCTCGTCCTTGCCCAGGACTTTCAGTTCCGGGATCAGGTACAGCTGGGGGCGATTGACAACGGTTTTGGCCTGCTGACGCGGCTTAAGCATGGGTAACTCCCCTGAGCATCAATGTAAAAACCGCGCCATGATAACGGCTTAACCGGCGTTAGGAAACAGCGGCCGTTAAAACCAGCGCCGCCACCACATCACCAGCCCCGAGATCCCAAGGCAGCCGCCCATCAAAATGGAGACCCACAGCCAGCCGTCTTTGTCTTCCACCCAGGGTAAGCCGCCAACGTTCATACCGAAGTAACCAGTAATAACCGACAGCGGCAGGAACAGCGCGGTGATGATGGACAACAGATACAGGGTCTTGTTCATCTGGGCGTCGCGCTCGGCGTTCATGTCGTCGCGCAGCAGTTTGACCCGCTCGCGCAGGATGTTAAGGCTCTCCAAAAGCCGGGTCATGCGGTCTTGCACTTCCAAAAGCAGGCGCAGGGCGTCGGCTTCTAAGTCGTCTTCGAGATCGTCGGTCAGCTCTTCGAGCATCTCCTGCTGGGGCTCGATGTAACGGCGCAGGCTCAAAAGACGCCGGTCGAGGTTCAAGATGGGGGTGCGAAGCTCGGGCTTACTCTCAAGCCAGGCCATCTCCATATCCAGCAAGCCTTCGGTTAGGCGCTTTAAGTGCTCGTCGGCGCCGCGCACCAGGTTTCGAAGAATATCCCCCAGCACCGCCCAGGTGGAGGTGCCTTCCGAGGCCCGGCACAGTTTGTCGCTTGCTTCCGATACCGATTTAAGGCTCTGCCCGGCCAGGGTAACAAGGTTGCGGTCGTTGACCAGGCAGCGGATAGACACCATGTCCTCGGCTTCCTTGCCGGGGTTGAAGTTGATGCCGCGCATGATGAGCAGCAAGGTGCCGTCGGGGTCGTATTGCCAGCGCGGCCGGGTTTCCTCGGCCAGGGCCGCTTCCACCAGGTAACGGGGGAAGCATTTTTTCAGCAGCTTGCGGCTTTGGTCATGGTTGCGGTCAAGGTGCAACCAGGCCGGTATCTCGTCGCCCACGGCATTAACGCGGGCGCTTTCATCCAGGGGTTGGCGGCTGTCGAGCCAGTATCCGTATTCATTCATCCTGTGGCCTGCAAAGCTTCCTTGGGTCCAGTAAATCTTTGAGCTGGGCTTCGCCCAGGTCGGTTTCTTCCTTGGCCACCTCCAAAATGGGGCGCCCTTGTGCATAGGCCTTCTTGGCGATGGCCGCGGCCTTAAGGTAGCCGATCTCGCTGTTGAGCGCTGTTACCAAAATGGGGTTTTTATCGAGGCTCTCGTTGACCCGCTCTTGGTTGACGCTAAAGCCGGCAATGGCTTTATCGGCAAGGTGTTCGCAGCCTTTGGCAAGGATATCCACCATCTGGTTGAGGTTATGGGTCAGCAGCGGCAGCATCACGTTGAGCTGGAAATTCCCGCTTTGGGCGGCGATGGTGTTGGCACTATCGAGGCCGATAATTTGGGCGCTGATCATGGCCAGGGCCTCGGGAATAACCGGGTTGACCTTGCCGGGCATGATGCTTGAGCCCGGCTGCAATGCGGTGAGGCTGATTTCCCCAAGCCCGGCCAGGGGGCCCGAGTTCATCCAGCGCAGGTCATTGCTGATCTTGGTGAGCGCTACCGCCAGTTGGCGCATGGCTGCCGAGGCCGCCAGGGGCGCTTCTACCGCCGCCATGTGGGCAAAGGGCCAGTCGTGGGCTTCCACGTGGATGTGCATCCGCTCGCTAAGGCGCACACAGACGCCGCCCGCCAGTTTGGGGTGGGCATTGATGCCGGTGCCGACCGCAGTACCCCCTAAAGGCAATTTTGCCAGCCGCTTAATGCCGTGGCGGATGTCTTCTTCCACCTCTTCGAGCTGAACCTGCCAGGTGGTGAGCTCCTGGCCGAAGGTGAGCGGCATGGCGTCCATCAGGTGGGTGCGGCCGGTTTTTACTACGTGCTCAAGGCTCGCCGCCTTTTTCTCGATGGTTTTGATGAGGTGATTGAGCTTTGGCAGCAGCACCTTCTCAAGCCCGGCCAGCACCGAGATTTGCAGCGCCGATGGCACGGTGTCGTTGGAACTCTGGCCCATGTTGACGTCGTCATTGGGCTGCACGCCATTGCCGGCAAGGCTGGCTATCACTTCGTTGACGTTCATGTTGCTGGAGGTGCCGGAGCCGGTCTGGAACACCTCTACCGGGAAGGCCGCCAGGGGTTTATCGGCCAGCAGCTTGTCGGCCGCCTTGATGATGGCCTGGGCCTTGGTGTCGTCCAGCAGCCCCAAGGTCAGGTGGGTTTGGGCGGCGGCGCGTTTGATCTCGATAAGGGCGGCTAAAAAGCGCCAGGGCATGGTTTGCCCGGAGAGCTGGAAATTGTCGACCGCACGCTGGGTTTGCGGGCCGTAGAGGGCATCGTCAGGCAGGCTGACTTCACCCAGTGAGTCTTTCATTACTTTTGCCATGGTATACCTCCGTTTTCAGTCACCCTGCCACGATGCCAAGGTGTTGTCATCTAAGAGATTTATCAGCATTAAGGTGGTTTGGGCCGCACCGGCCAGAAACACAGGGTTCAGGCGGTCTGCGGTATCGGTGCGATTGTGCCAATCGCTGTGGGTGTCATTGCCAAGGTACAGATAAGGAATATGGGCCTGCCGAAAGGGAGCGTGGTCCGAGGCCTGACGCCAGTCAGTGTAAAGGCTCGAACCCTGCTGTTGCTGGCGCCGGTCATGGCCCGGCTTGAAACACAGCGGTGCCTTGGCGGCAACAGCCGCCACCAGTGGCGCCAGCATGGGGTTGTCCTTGGTGCCGGCGCCAAAGAGCACCGGGCCGCGCCCAACCATGTCGAGGTTTATCACCAGCTTAGGGAGTGTAAGAGGCGGCGCGGCCAACAGCGCCTTGGCCCCGAATAGGCCCCGCTCTTCGCTGTCGGTGGCGATAAGGGCAATGTCGGCCATCGGCAGAGCCCGGGCCAGTGCCAGCAGCACTGCAACCCCCGAGGCGTTGTCGTCGGCGCCGGGGTAGCCTGGCCCCAAGTGATCGTAATGGGCCAGCACCCAAAGCTTGGGCTGGCCACGCCAGGCGATGATGTTATGCCCACCCTCGGCAATGGCCTGGCGCTTGACCAAAAAGCCCTGGCGCAAAAATCCGGCAATGATGTACTGCTGCGCCAAGTGGTGCCCTGGCGTTCCCGGGCGGCGCCCGGCCATGCTGGGCGCACTCAAAGCCTTTACATCGGCCATCAACGGGGCTGGGTCCAGGCTTGGCTGTAACGGGCGGCAAGGCTGAGACTGGCAGCCGGCCAGTAGCAGCAGCCCCAAGATGGCAAGGCGCATTCATTAAAAAAGGGCCCGAAGGCCCTTTTTGTCAATGCTCGCGATACCCCACCGTCAGCGGCTGGCTGCGGTTTTCCGCCAGCAGGCTGTTGAGGCGGTCGGGGTAGTCGGTTTCGATGCCATCAACCCCCAGACTCAGCATGCTTTGCAGCGCCTGGCGTGAATGGGCGCCCCAGGCAATCACCTTGAAGCCCTGGCCGTGGGCCTGGGTGAGGAACTCGGGGGTCAGCAGGCTGTAGTAAACCTGCAGGTAACTGACCTTCATGGCCAGGGGATTGACCCGGCGAATTTCGTCGTCCAGCAACAAATTAAAGCGGGGAGACCAGCCAAAAAAGCCGTAAAGACGCGGAATATCGGGGGCAAGAGTGGCGAACCGGTCGAGAATGTCTGGATCAAAGGATTTAATGATCACCCTATCTTGCATCTGGTAGGTGCGGATATGGGCCAGCACCTCTTCTTCCATGCCCGGCTCTTTTAGCTCGAGGATAAGCCGCGGGGTGCGGCTGGCAAGGGCTTGCATGACTTCGGCCAGAGTGGGGATCCACTCGTCCTGGTATTGAGGGCCAAACCAGGCGCCGGCATCCAGGGCGTTAAGCTGGGCAAGGGTAAGATTGCTGATTTTGCCGTGGCCGTTGGTGGTTCTGTCGACACTGTCGTCATGAAACACCACCAGGGCGCCGTCTTTAGCCCGGCGCACGTCCACTTCGATGGCATCAACCCCCAGATGCACCGCCTTTTCAACGGCAGCCAGGGTGTTTTCAGGGGCGAGGCCCGCCACCCCGCGGTGGCTGATGACCATAACCTTGGCCATGGCTGGCATGGCAAGCAACAGGACGCTGGCCAGCAAGGCGGCTTTGTATTGTCTTCCCACGTTGATCCCTCAAACCGGGGTTAATCCCCGTTTATTTTTTTGTTATTGAATTTGAAGGCGCTATCTTACGCAGTTTGTAACAGGCCGACAACAAAGAAGGGGCACTAGGCCCCTTCTTGTCAGACGTTCAAAAAGTGTTGCGGCGGGTTGGGATTAACGTCGGCCTCGTAGTCGACCTCATCCAACCCAAAACCGAACAGTTTCAAGAACTCTTCCTTGTAACCGTCGTAGTCGGTCAGCTCGCGCAGGTTCTGGGTGGTCACCTGGCTCCACAGGGCTTTACAGGCGTTCTGCACATCTTCTTGCAGCTCCCAGTCGTCCATGCGGATACGGTCCATGTCGTCGGTGTCGCAAGCGCTGCCATCGGCTTTGTAAAGCTGCTGGCTGAACAGGCGGAACACGTGCTCCATGGTGCCTTCGTGCAGGCCTTTTTCCTTCATCACCTTGTAAACAATGGCGATATACAGCGGCATCACCGGAATGGCGGAGCTGGCCTGGGTGACCACAGATTTGAGCACGGCCACGTGGGCTTCGCCGCCGGTGCCTTTGAGGAGCGCATCGATGGCGGCTGCGGCGCGGTCCAAGTCTTCCTTGGCCTTGCCGATGGTGCCGTGCCAGTAGATGGGCCAGGTGATCTCGGTACCGATGTAGCTGTAAGCAATGGATTTACAGCCATCAGCCAGTACGCCGGCCTCATGCAGAGCCTTGATCCAAAGTTCCCAGTCCTGGCCGCCCATCACGGTGATGGTGTCCTGAATTTCCTGCTCGACAGCCGGCTCCACATCGACGGAGATGATCTCGTCTTTGTTGGTGTCAACCGCCGTGGCGCTGTAGGGCTTGCCGATAGGCTTGAGGGTGGAGCGCACCAGCTCACCGGTATCAGGCAGTTTACGCACCGGCGAGGCGATGGAGTAAACCACCAGATCAACCTGGCCAAGGTCAGCCTTGATGGTGTCGATGGCTTGTTGCTTCACCTCGTTGGAGAAGGCGTCGCCATTGATGGACTTGGCATAGTAGCCCGCTTCGGTCGCCAGCTTGTCAAAGGCAACGGCATTGTAAAAACCGGCGGTACCCGGCTTGGTATCGCTACCCGGTTTCTCGAAGAAAACCCCCAGGGTATCGGCACCGGCACCGAAGGTGGCTGCAATACGGGACGGCATGCCGTAACCGCTGGAGCTACCAATTACCAGCACCCGCTTGGGGCCATTTTCGATGGCAGGATGCTCTTTGGTGTAATTGATCTGTTCCAGAATGTTGGCTTCACAGCCCGCAGGATGGGCAGTAGTACAGATGAAGCCACGGATCTTGGGCTTGATAATCATGTGGGGGTCCGTGTGTGTTTCACAATCAGCGCTGATGGTAGCCCATTTTTAGCAAGACAAACATCCGATCACCTTCCCGCCCTGCACTTCCCTTCTCCTTGTCGACAACGGCCACAGGTTAAAAAAAGCACAACAGCAACAGTCAGTTAGCATTCATGTTGGATCTTTTTTTAACCAACCGGCTTGCCAGGTGGCACCTCAGCAATTACTGTATGCCCATACACTGTATATGATTACAGTACTCAGGAGAGCCCCATGGACCCGCGTTTGAATCAACTGCTGCAAAACAACACCGTATGGACCGGTCGTCATTGGCAACAGCAAGTGCCAGCCCATAGCACCGGTTACCAGGAACTGGACCAACACCTGCCGGGCCAGGGGCTCCCCAAAGGCGCCATCACCGAGATCCACTATCACCAAGACGGTATTGGCGAGCTGCGCCTGCTAATGCCCATGCTGGCCAAGCTGTCCCAGGAAAAGCGCTGGATAATCTTTATTGCCCCGCCCCACATCCCTTACGGGCCGGCTCTGGCCGCCATGGGCGTGGACTTGTCCAAAGTGCTGGTGGTGCATCCTTCCAAGATAAAAGACGAACTGTGGACCCTGGAACAGGCCCTGAAAAGCGGCGCCTGCAGCGCTGTGCTGGCCTGGCCCAAAGACGTGACAGACCCACAGATCCGCCGCCTGCAACTGGCCGCCCAAAAAGGCGACGCCATGGGCATTTTCTTTTATCGCCGCCAGCGCGCTCAAAGCCCGGCCGCCCTGCGCCTGGCACTGAGCAGCCAGCAGAACGTGGTCAATATCGGCATTGAAAAACGCAAAGGCGGCTGGCCTCTGCCCGCCCAAAAGGTAGACCTTGGCAGTGATGCCATTACCGGCCAGCAAAGCGCCAACGTGCTCAAGGGCCCCTGGGAACACTGACATGCGCTGGCTCTACCTGCACTTTCCCGACTTAGCACTGGAGCTTGGCAATGGCGGCCTCGTAGCCGAGCAGCCCCAGGCTTGCCTCGATAAAGAAAACCTCATCAGCAGCCTCAACAAGGCCGCTGCCGATGCAGGATTGCAACAGGGCATGCGCCTCAGTACTGCCCTGGCCCTGTGCCCGGTACTGGAGCAAGTCTCGGTTTCGCCCCTGCAATTGCACCAGGGCCTGCAAGCCCTGGCCCAGGCCGCTTATGACTTAGCTGGCCCCTTAAGCCTGGCGCCCCCCAGTGGCCTGCTGATTGAGCTTTCCTCCATGCAGCGCCTCTACGGTAGCGACCAGGCTCTGCTGGCCTGCCTGCATGACAATTTTCAACAGCTTGGCCACCAGCTTTGCAGCGGCATTGGCGCCACGCCTCTGGCCGCCCGCCTGTTGGCCGAGGTGGATATGGGCCCAATGCCCCTTGAAAGCGGCTGGGAAGTGCTGCGCAGCCTGTCCCTTTGCGCTTTGGGTTTGCCGGTTAACCTCAACGCTCGCCTGCAAAGGGCCGGGTTGCGGCAAATTGGCCAGTTGCTGGACCTGCCGCGCATGGAGCTGGGTAAACGCTACGGCGCCACCTTATTGTCGGTACTGGGCCGCTTGGAAGGCAGCCTCAAAGAAGCCCGCCAGCTTTATCACCCCCCTGAAGGCTTTGAGCGCCAACTGATCTTTAACCACGAAGTCAGCCAGGCTCAGGCCTTGCTGTTCCCACTCAGTGCCCAGCTGCAAGCCCTGGCTTTGTTTTTGGAAAAGCGCCAGCTGGCCTGTAGCCAGCTGCAATTAACCTTGTATTTTCGTGCCCAGGAGCCTTTGGAGCTTCCCCTAAGAGGCGCGGAGCCGCTGTGGCGCCATCATGACTGGCGTGATATTGCTCAGCTGCAGTTGGAAAAGCTGCGGCTGGACGCCCCGGCGGTGGCCATCGCTTTGCAGGCCCAGCAATTTAGCCCCAGAGCCCCGGGCAACAACGCCTTGTTCGAACCCTCAAGGCCAAACGAGCCCTTGCTTGGCCGCCTTATTACCCGCTTGGGCGAACAGGCCATACAGGGTATCTGCCTTAACGAAAACCACTGCCCGGAAGAGGCCTTTTTATGGGTAAGGCCCGGGGATAATTGCGCGGTAAAACCACAAAGGGCGCTACGGCCCCTGTGGCTATTGCCCAGCCCCGAGCCCTTGGATGATGCCCCCGACATTATTCGCGGCCCTGAGAGGCTGGCCAGCGGCTGGTGGCAAAACAGCATCAGCCGAGACTATTTCATTGCCCGCCATCCCCAAGGGGGGCTTTGCTGGACATTTAAAGACAAGGAAGAGCGCTGGTATCTGCACGGCTGGTTTGGCTGATGTTTGCCCAGCTGTGTACCCGCAGCAACTTTACCTTCCTGACCGGGGCCTCCCACCCGGAAGAGCTGGTCACCCAGGCCCATGCCCTTGGCTACCAGGCCATTGCCATTACCGATGAATGTTCGGTAGCCGGGGTGGTGCGGGCCTTCAGCGCTGCCAAAGAGTTGAGCATCAAATTGCTGGTTGGCAGCCTTATCCGGGTGGAAGACAACCTGGAGCTGACCTTGCTGGCCCCAAGCCTTGCCGCCTACCAAGAGCTTTGCGCCCTGATAAGTGATGCCCGACGCCAGGCGCCCAAAGGCCAGTACCGGCTGGCCCGCGAGCGCCTCTGCCAGTTGCGCCACTGCCTGCTGCTTTGGCACGCCAACCAAGCCGATGATGCTCTGGCCGACTGGTTGGCCCGCCATTTTGCCGGGCGCCTGTGGCTGGCACTCGGGCGCTACTACCACGGCGGAGAGGATGAACATATCGGCCGCCTTGAAAGGTGGGCCAAGGCCCGCCAGCTGCCCATTGTCGCCGCCCCCCAGGTACTGATGCACAGCCGCGATCGCCAGTCGCTGTTGGACTGCCTAAGCGCTCTTCGCCACCACACCACAGTCCAAGAAGCCGGTTGGCGCCTGAGCTGTAACCAAGAAGCGGTGCTGCACGACCTGCCCACGCTCGGCCAGCGCTATCCACAAGCCTGGCTAACCGAAACCCTTGCTATTGCTAAGCGCTGCCAGTTCAGCCTGGAAGAGCTCAAATACCGCTACCCAGACGAATGGCTGCCGCCAGGGCTCAGCGCCAGCCAGTACCTGGCCCAGGAAGTGGAAAAGGGCCTACACCGGCACTTCCCCCAAGGCCCTTCAGTCAAGGTACAAGGCCTTATCGCCAAGGAGCTGGCCCTGATTGGCGAGCTGGGTTACGAGCATTATTTTTTGACCCTCTATGACATCGTCAATTTTGCCCGCAGCCAAAACATTCTTTGCCAGGGGCGCGGCTCAGCGGCCAACTCGGCGGTCTGCTTTTGCCTGGGTATCACCTCGGTCAACCCCGAGCAGGGCAACCTGCTGTTTGAACGCTTTGTCTCCAAGGAACGCAAGGAGCCGCCGGATATCGACGTGGATTTCGAGCACGAACGCCGCGAAGAAGTGATCCAGTACATCTATCGCCGCTATGGCAGGGCCCGCACCGCCCTGACCGCCACGGTGGTAAGCTACCGGCGTAAAAGCGCCATTCGCGATATCGGCAAGGCCTTAGGGCTGGAGCTGCCGGTGATTGAAAGCCTGCTCAGCCAGTTGGATTGGCGGGACAAGCTGGACCCTTGGCGTGAGCAGCTCAAACGGCTTTGCCAAGCTAGAGGCGGCGTTTGGCCGCATTTTCTGGCGCTGGTCGATAGCCTTATCGGCTTTCCACGGCACTTGTCCCAACACGTGGGGGGCTTTGTGATAAGCCAGGTTCCCCTGGATAACCTGGTGCCCCAGGAAAATGCCGCCATGGAAGGGCGCACTGTCATTCAGTGGGACAAGGACGACTTGGAAAGCCTGGGGCTGATGAAAGTGGATATCCTGGCCCTTGGCATGCTCACCGCCATCCGTAAATCCCTGGCGATGATTCAGGAGCAAGGAGGCCCAGCCCTCACCTTGGCCACCATTCCCCAAGATGACCCTCGGGTATACGCCATGTTGCAAGAGCCCGACAACATCGGCGTGTTTCAGGTGGAGTCCCGGGCCCAGAGCAACATGCTGCCCAGACTCAAGCCCCGCATTTTTTATGATTTGGTCATCGAAGTGGCCATAGTGCGCCCCGGCCCCATCCAGGGAGACATGGTGCACCCCTACCTCAAGCGCCGCGACGGCATTGAACCGGTTAGTTACCCCTCCCCGGCTTTGCAGAAGGTGCTGGAGCGCACCCTAGGGGTGCCGCTTTTTCAAGAGCAGGTCATCGAAATTGCCATGGTGGCGGCCGGCTTTAGCGGTGGCGAGGCCGACCAACTACGCCGGGCCATGGCCAATTGGTCTCGTAACGGCCATATCGAAGCGTTCCGGCAAAAGCTGATTCAAGGCATGCAGGCTAATGGCTACGAACCGGACTTTGCCGAGCGTATCTTCGAGCAAATAAAAGGCTTTTCCGGCTATGGCTTTCCCGAGTCCCACTCGGCCAGCTTTGCATTGCTGGTTTATGTGTCGGCCTGGCTCAAATGCCACCACAGGGCCGCCTTTTGCTGCGCCCTGCTGAACAGCCAGCCCATGGGTTTTTACACCCCTGACCAACTGATACAGGATGCCCGCCGCCATGGGGTTGAGGTGTTGGCGGTGTCAGCGGTGCACTCTTATTTTGAGCACCGCCTTGAAGGCCAGGCACTGCGCCTGGGCTTTTGCCTGATAAAAGGCATCAACGCGGCCGCTATCGAGGCCTTTATCACCCAAAGACAGCAAGGGTCGCTCATGGCTGCCCTTACTGCGCTGCCCGCTGCCCAACAAGAACTGCTGGCCGGCTGCGGCGCCTTGGATGGGCTCTACCAACACCGCTTTGAGGCGACCTGGCAAAGGGCCAGCTTGGGTGAGCAACTGCCGCTTTTTGCCGGTATCGAAGAAAGTGCCTCTGCCAGCACGCAACTGGCGCCCCCCAGCGACCATGAAGTCATGCAGGCCGATTACCGCCAATTGGGGCTGACTCTGGGTACCCACCCTATGGCGCTGCTGCGCCGCCGGGGCCATTTTAGCCAATGGGTGACGGCGGCTGCTTTGCCACAATGTCGCCACGGCCAACTGGTACGAATTGCAGGATTGGTCACCGGCCGCCAACGCCCGGGCACCGCCTCGGGAGTGACCTTTGTCACCTTGGAAGACGAGACCGGCAATATCAACCTGGTGGTATGGGCCGCTACCGCCCATCATCAGCGCCAGCCCTTTCTCAAAGCCAGGTTGCTGGAAGTGGCAGGCACAGTAGAAAAGGAAGGGGCGATAGTGCATGTGGTAGCCGGCAAGCTTATCGACCACAGTCTGTTGCTAGACAAGCTGCCGGTACCGTCGCGGGATTTTCGCTGAGGTTAACGGCTACAACGGATCTGCCAGGTCAGCTGGTACTCGCCGTCGTCCGACACCATGGCGGCCATGTCGGCGTCGTCATCCAGGGTGGCACCGGTCATGGTGCGGTCAGAGGCGCGGTTCTTGGCCAGGGTATCGTCAGGCGCCAGCAGCTCCTGCTGGACTATGGTGAAGGAGGCAAAATCATGCTCCTGGCACTGCTCAAGGGCTTTGTCCTTGGCATCACTCAGTACCTCGGCGCGGCTATCCCCTTTGGCGGTAATGACATAGGTGCCTTCGGGCTTTTCCATGGCAGTGGTACTGCTGCAACCGGCCAACAACATCAGGGTGGCACTCGCGGTTAAAGCTAAGGTCTTCATATGACACTCCTTTTTCCTTGAAGTCCTGATTCAGGCTAGCCGCTCCCCCTTGGCTATAACCTGAACAGTGCCCCCAGAGCGCCGTTAACAAAAACGGTGGTACAGAGTGCGTTCAGCGCCGCCAGCGATAACAGCGCTCCGGCCGGCCAATGCTGCCGTAGGAAAGGTCGGCCACCAGTTCGTGCTGGGTCAGCAAGAACTCCAGATAACGCCTCGCAGTAGAGCGGCTGGCCCCGATAAGGGCTCCCACCTTCTCGGCGCTCAGCTGCGCCTGGGCGTCTTCTTGAAAGAGTTGCCGCACCTTGGACAGGGTCACCGCATCAATGCCCTTGGGTAGCCGGGTGTCGCTGGCCGCGCTGGCGCCGCTGTCGGTGCCCAAGAGTTTGTCCACCAGAGATTGGGTCAGCACTTCGCCTTGCTGCAGCTGCTGGTGGCGGGCACGAAACTTGGCAAGGGCCTGGTCCAGCCGGGCCAACATGATGGGCTTGACCAGAAAATCAAAAGCCCCCAGTTGCATGGCCTTTTCCAAGGCCGCCACCTCTTTGGCGGCGGTCACCATGATCACATCGCTCCCCACACCTTGGCGGCGCAGCTCACCCAGCAGCTCTAGGCCATTGCCGTCAGGCAGGTGGATATCCAGCAGCAACAGCTCCGGCTGGCCCAGCGCCACCAGCCGGCTTGCCGTGGCCTTGTCGGTGGCTATCCCCAGTACTTGGAAGTCGTCACATTGGCCGAGGTAATCGGCCAGCAGCTGGGCAACGGCAATTTCGTCTTCGACTATCACCACCGAATGGGGCATCAACGGGGTTCCTCCTGGGTTGGAGTCTTGGGCAGGTAAACACTGAAGCGGGCGCCGCCCAGTATGGATTGGCCAAGCTCCAGGCTGCCGCCCAAGGCTTGAATATAGGTTTGCACAAGGTATAGGCCGACACCGTGCTGGCGCCCGTCTTTGCTGGAATACTCCGGCGAGCAGAGACTGGCGAACTGGTCATCGCTGATGCCGCAGCCGCTGTCTTCCACATCAAAGATGATGTTGTTGCCCACATCGTCCAGCATTACCGAGATCCTGGGCGGGCGCACACGGGTTTTGACCGCCGCTTCAATGGCGTTATCAATGAGGTTACCGAGGATGGACAGCAGTTTCTCCACCAGCGCCGCCTCCCCGACCGCTTGCATCAGGCTGTCGGGCTCCACCGTCATCTCAACGCCCAGTTCCCGAGCCTTGTGGTATTTACCAAGCAGCAGGCCCACCACCATGGGCTCTTGGATATGCTCAATCAACTGATTGACCTGCTCTTGGTAGCCCTGGCTTTCAAGGCCGATAAACTCCACCGCCTTCTGGTAGGCCCCCATTTGGATAAGAGCGCCCAAGGTATTGAGCTTGTTGGAATAATCATGAGTTTGCACCCGCAACAGCTCCGAGAAGGCCTGCACCTTGGCCAGCTGCTGGCTGAGCTCTTCTATCTCGTCAACCGGGCGAAAGCTGATCAAGACGCCGTCGGTTTGGTCCTTGACCTTGAGGGGCAGGCGCGACAGCACCAGCCAGCGGTCGTTGGCGAAAAGCTCCACGCCGTTAAGGGGCTGCTCTGGGTCTTTGAGTAAGAACTCGGCCTGCTCTGGCAGCAGCATCTGGATATGGCGCCTGGGCTGGCCCGGTTGGCGGTCAGGCAGGCCCAACAAATCCTTGGCGCGGCGGTTGAGTTTGCGCACCACCCCATGGTTATCTAGGGCCAGGATACCGGTACGTACCGTGTTGAGGATGGCGTTTTGCTCCGCATAAAGGCGCCCTATTTCCTCCGGTTGCAAACCGTAAAGCGCCCCTTTGACCCGCCGGGCTATCCAAAGGGAGGCCAGGACGCCCAGCACCAAAAGCCCGGCGACCGCCGCCACCAGCGTGGCGAGCTTGGCCGATATCAGGGAATTGACCGAGGTCGCCAAAAAGCCCACCGACACCAGCCCCACCACCTTGCCTTGGGTATCGCGAACCGGCACCTTGCCCCGTAGCGAATAACCCAAGGAGCCTTTGGCCTCGGAGATATAAGAGCGCCCGTCCAGCGCTTCGCGACTGTCGCCCCCCACCATCAGCGAGCCGATGCGGGCAGGGTCTGGGTGGGTCAGGCGGATGCGCCTAGTGTTACCCACCACGATAAAGTCGGCGCCGGTGGAGCGGCGCAGCTTCTCGATAAAATCTTGCAGCCCTTGAGTGTCGCCATAAGCCAGGGCGTTTTGCACCTCGTCGAGCTCAGCGATGGATGAGGCCAGTGCTAACGCCTTTTTCCCCACTTCTTCACGCACGCTTTTTTCCAGCAAATGCTGGCCCAAAAGCGCAAACAACAACGCCTGGATAAGGCTAAGGGCCGTTATCCAGACGATAAGACGGGTTTCCAGACGTTTGATATGCCACATAGGGTCAAAGGGCCCCGCAGGGCCCTGCCGTCATAGGTTGTCCAATTGAGCGTCGCCCGGCGCCTTGTTGGCGCCGCGCCGGCTGCGAAGGTAATCGACCAAGGGTACCAGCAAAACCCCCACCGCCAACAGCATGATGCATAAGGTCAACGGCCTGTCCCACAGGAAGCTCAGGGAGCCGTCGGAGATCATCATGGCGCGGCGGAAGTTGCGCTCTATCATGTCCCCCAGGATAAAGCCGAGGATCAGCGGCGCCATGGGAAAGTCCATCAGCCGCAGCACCAGGGCGATCACCGCAAAGAGCACCATCATCTGCAGGTCGAAGGTGTTGAACGATACCAAGTACACGCCAATCAAGCTGAAGAACAGAATAAGCACCGTCAGCAGCTGCCGAGGCAGAGCTAGGGTCTTGGCGATGTAGGGAATCATCGGCAGGTTGAGGATCAGCAGCACCACGTTGCCGATGTACATGGACATGATCACCGACCAGAACACGTCGGGGTTTTCTTCCATCAGCAGCGGCCCGGGTTGCAGCCCGTAGGCGATAAGCGCGCCCAGCATCACCGCCGTGGTGCCCGAGCCCGGAATGCCCAGGGTCAGCAGCGGTACGAATGAGCCGGTACAGGCCGCGTTATTGGCGGTTTCCGGCGCGGCCAGGCCACGCAATGAGCCTTTGCCAAACAACGCCTTTTTGGCGCCCCGCGCCAGATTACGCTCGGCAGCGTAGGCCATGAAACTGGCGATGGTTGCCCCGGCCCCCGGCAATATCCCTACCAAAAAGCCCAGCACCGACGAGCGGCCAATCACAGGGGCAATCTCTTTGACCTCTTCCTTGCTGAGCTTGAGGCTGCCCATGTCGGTGTTGGCGGCCGCTTCGCTCTTGGCCTTGTCCTTTTCAGGCTTAAGTACACCAATGAGCGCCTCGGACAAAGCGAACATGGACATGGCCACCAGCAGGAAGCTGATACCGTCCAGAAGGTTGCTTTGCCCAAAGGTAAAGCGCTCAGCGCCGGAGGACGGGTCTATGCCAACGGTAGAGAGCATCAGGCCCAGCACCGTCATCATCATCGCTTTGAGGAACTGCCCTTTGTTGGAAAAGGCCGCGATGGCGGTCAGGCCCATCAGCATCAGCGCAAAGTAGTCGGCCGAGCGAAAGCTCAAAGACACCTTGGCCAGCAGCGGCGCCGCTACCATCAGGAAGATAGCGGCGATGGTACCACCGCTAAAAGAGGCGTAAGCCGCAATGGCCAGCGCCTTGCCGGCCTTGCCTTGGCGGGCCATAGGGTAGCCGTCAAAGGAGGTGGCCACGGTGCCGGCAACACCGGGAGCGTTGATCAAGATAGACGAGGTGGAGCCGCCGAAAATGGCGCCGTAATACACACCGGCCATCAGGATCATCCCGGAAGAAGGGTCGATGCTGTAGGTAACCGGTATCATCAGGGCGATGGCAGTGATGGGCCCGAGGCCCGGCAGCATGCCGATAAAGGTGCCGGCAAAGCAGCCCAGCACCACGTACATCAGATTTTTTATGCTGAGCGCTGTGGTCAGCCCCAGCAGGATCCCGTCAAGCATGGGTTAACTCCACAGTGAACCAGAAACAAGATAGATGCCCAGCAGGCGGGTCATCACCAGCCAGAACAGCACCACCACCGGCACTGACGCCAACAGCAGTACCTTGATGCGCCGCTCCCCCATTACCCAATAGCCGGCCAGCAAAAACGCCAGGGTCGCCACTATGAACCCCAAGGACTCCATGGCCAGCGCGTAAAGCAGCATCAGCCCCAGCAAGGCTGCGGTGCGCCCCATGGCGCGGCGAGAAAAGCCGGCGCCTTTTGCCTCGCTTTTGGCTTCGGTAAAGCTCAGCACCAAGGCCAGGAGGCTGAACAGCGCGCCAAGGCCGGCGTAAATTTTGGGCAGGGTTGAGGAGGTGACCGCGTCCCTTGCCTCGATGGGTAGTGGCACTATCTGCCAGGCGTAAAAGCCGTAAGCCAGGGAGAACACCAGGAACAGAAAGGCGCCCAGGCTGTCTTTGGTTATGTTCATCAGGTGCTCCTACTGGATAAAGCCGAGATCTTGCATGACCTGGCGCATGTCGGACTCTTGGCGCTCCAAAGACTGCAAGAAGGTCTTGGGCTCTTCATAAAGATTCAGCCAGCCGTTGCGCTTGCGCACCGCCTCCCACTGGGGCGTGGCCATCAGCTTTTTAAAAAGCGCGGCGTATTCGGCGACTTTGGCATCCGGCGTATCGGGAGAGGCAAACAGGCCTCGCCAGTTGGTAAAGCTCATGTCGCAGCCAAGGGACTTGAGGGTGGGGATATCGGGCCTGTCGGCTAACGGCTGCGGCGCCGTCATCGCCAAAATCTTGGCCTCGCCGGAGTCGGCCAAGTCCAGGGCTTCGCTCAGCCCAGTCGAAAGCAACTGCACCTCACCGGACAACAGCCCGGCTTTGGCACGGCCACCGGCGTCGTAAGGAATGTACCTAAGGGCCCGGCCATTGCCGGTAGCGGCTTCAAAAGCCTGGGCCGCAACCAGGTGGTCCATGCTGCCCCGGGCCGAACCGCCCGCCACTTTGACCAGTCTTGGGTCCTTACGGTAGGCCGCCACCACGGCGTCCCAGCTTTGATAAGGGGAGTTTTTGGTCACCACAAAGGCGCCATAATCGGCGATAAGCCCCACCACGGGTTTTAGATCCCTGAAGCTATTGGGTATCTGCCCGGACAGCGCCCGCAGCACTATGGGGGTGGAGTTGATCATCAACATGTCCCCCTGCTTGTTACCCATTTCGATAAGGTAAGCAATGGCGCGGCCGCCGCCGCCGCCCGAGAGGTTTTGAAAGGAGGTGTTGTCGGCAAGGCCAGCCTTCACCAACGCCTCTCCCGTGCCCCTGGCGGTGGTGTCCCAACCACCACCGGGCCCGCCGGGGATCAAAAAGTGGATATCGGTTTTGGCCAGCAGGCTACCGGGGAAAACCAGCAGCGCAGCCAACAAATAAAAGGCCTTCATGGCAGGCTCCTAGAACAGGTATTGAGTTCTGAAGGTCAGGGCGTTACCGGTATCTTCATCGCCAACAAGGGCTGCCCGGCCCGGTCCCCCCACCTTGGAGTGAATAAGGTTAAGCATGAACTTCACTTGCGGGCTGTAGTAATAGGAACTGCCCAGGGTGTAGGAAGTCACCTTGGTACCTTGGGTATCGGAGGCGGCATCCATACCGGAGACTCGCCCATAAAGCTCCCAGGCATTTTTAACGCCTTTGGGTTGGCTGAACACGGCGCTACCGGCTTTGTACTGGCGCTGCTCGCCGGTCAGGAAGTAGCTGGCCGTAACCGAATAACCGTTGTAATGCTGGCCGTCCAGGGGCGAGGTGGTGTCAGAGGTGTGCAGCTGGCGCTGGGCAAACTCGCCCTGCAGAGAAAACGCCTTCCACTGCCCTGCCGCTTCCAAACCGTATTGAGTTAAGTGATCGATAGCCACGGTCTCGCCGCCGGCGGCGTAATCGGCCAGCTTGACGCTGGTTTCACGGACCTCACCACGGGCAAAGGCACTGGAAAGTGTGTCGCCCCCCATTTCCCGATAAGAGCCCCAAAGGCCAAAGTGCAGGGTTTTACCGTCTCCTTGGATAGGCGCCCAGGTCAAACGCCCGGTCGTTGCCAAATCCAGGTTATTGTTCTTATTTTTACCGCTGTCGCCAAACGCATCGTTCTTATAAACACCGACGGCATAGCGCACCTTGGATGCCGGGAAGTACTGATAGGCCGCAACGCCCCAGCGAAAATAAGGCGAGAAGGCATCAGCCAGGTTGGAGCGCTCGATGGTGGTGATGTACTTGCTGCTGGAGAGGGCTTCAAGGGAAATGTCCTCCCTTATCTTACCTAGCTTGATAACCGGGCCGCCGTTAAAGCCCCTGTATTGAAGCCGGGCCATGGTGATCTCAGCGCCATCCTCGGCGAACTCCAACAGCAATTTATAGTCCCAGTCACCGCTTTCTTTTTCTGCAAAAAGCCGCGCCCTGCGGGCAAAGAGATCCGAACCGGTATGGCCTTGATGGTTGGCGTTATAGGCTCCATCAAAAAGGTTGTAATCGAGCTGCAAACGGCCACCGATGGAAACGCTGGCGAAGGGCTCGCTTTTCTCTTCCTTTGCCTCAAGCTCACCGACCTTCTTGGACAAAGCGTCGATCTGCGCTTTAAGACTCTCCACAGATGTATCTGCTCCCCAGGCCGGGTTAAGCCCGGCAACACTCCCCAGCACAACCAGGGAGCCCAATGCTGACATTCTCATTATTCGCTGCCTTTCGTTTATTAAGGTTATTGTCGCGAGTGGCACCCCAAGCGCCGCCGCAACAGAACGTTAACGTCAAGGAAAAGCAAAGAGAACTTATCGGCCATAACGAGCGTTTTGTGCTTTTTGTTCACAGGCATCATCCAATAGCACGTAAACAAAATGCACCGTCGTTAGGTAATGCCCATGTCAAAAGCCAGGGTAAATCTGCCCGGAGAACGCTCAAGTAGGAAATGTTCGGCAGGTTAAGAACGCCCCATCCGATTGAAGTTTGGGGATGGTCAACGAACTCAATGTATCCCTCAGATGACATTGCTGAGGTGCAGAATACTATTGAGCTTCGACACTCAGCAGGGATGAGCTAAGGGTGAGCGCCAGGGAGGGCGCGAGTCATGCCACACCGCTAGCGGCGGTGGGTAAGCCTTGAAGTGAAAGCGCCGCTTTCACGCAGGCAAACGCGAGCACACAGGATGTGCAAGCCGGGTGACTCGCCAGGGAAGGTTTGCGATAGGGGGCTAAAACGAAAAAGGCCCAGTCGTTAGACTGGGCCTTTTTGTTTATTAGGTGCCTGGCGGTGACCTACTCTCACATGGCGAATGCCACACTACCATCGGCGCGGCTGCGTTTCACTTCTGAGTTCGGAATGGAGTCAGGTGGTTCCACAGCGCTATTGCCGCCAGGCGAATTCGTTTAAGTCCGCTCTTGCGAGCCAACTTATCAATTCGGATTAAGCTGATAACAGTGCTTTCGATTCTCTCGCCTTACTTTGGCGTCCCACAAAACCCTTTGGGTGTTGTATGGTTAAGCCGCACGGGCAATTAGTACTGGTTAGCTCAACGTATCGCTACGCTTACACACCCAGCCTATCAACGTCGTAGTCTTCAACGACCCTTTAGGAGACTCGAAGTCTCAGGGATGACTCATCTCAGGGCTCGCTTCCCGCTTAGATGCTTTCAGCGGTTATCGATTCCGAACTTAGCTACCGGGCAGTGCCACTGGCGTGACAACCCGAACACCAGAGGTTCGTTCACTCCGGTCCTCTCGTACTAGGAGCAACTCCCTTCAATCATCCAACGCCCACGGCAGATAGGGACCGAACTGTCTCACGACGTTCTGAACCCAGCTCGCGTACCACTTTAAATGGCGAACAGCCATACCCTTGGGACCGACTTCAGCCCCAGGATGTGATGAGCCGACATCGAGGTGCCAAACACCGCCGTCGATATGAACTCTTGGGCGGTATCAGCCTGTTATCCCCGGAGTACCTTTTATCCGTTGAGCGATGGCCCTTCCATTCAGAACCACCGGATCACTATGACCTACTTTCGTACCTGCTCGACGTGTCTGTCTCGCAGTTAAGCTGGCTTATGCCATTGCACTAACCTCCTGATGTCCGACCAGGATTAGCCAACCTTCGTGCTCCTCCGTTACGCTTTAGGAGGAGACCGCCCCAGTCAAACTACCCACCAGACACTGTCCTCAACCCGGATAACGGGTCTAAGTTAGAACATCAAACATACCAGGGTGGTATTTCAAGGTTGGCTCCACCCGAACTGGCGTCCGGGTTTCATAGCCTCCCACCTATCCTACACAAGTAGGCTCAATGTTCAGTGTCAAGCTGTAGTAAAGGTTCACGGGGTCTTTCCGTCTAGCCGCGGGTACACTGCATCTTCACAGCGATTTCAATTTCACTGAGTCTCGGATGGAGACAGCATGGCCATGGTTACACCATTCGTGCAGGTCGGAACTTACCCGACAAGGAATTTCGCTACCTTAGGACCGTTATAGTTACGGCCGCCGTTTACCGGGGCTTCGATCAAGAGCTTCACCTTACGGCTAACCCCATCAATTAACCTTCCGGCACCGGGCAGGTGTCACACCGTATACGTCCTCTTTCGAGTTTGCACAGTGCTGTGTTTTTGATAAACAGTCCCAGCCATCTGGTCACTGCGACTCTCGTCTGCTTACGGAGCAAGTCCTTCACAAACAAGAGCGTACCTTCTCCCGAAGTTACGGTACTATTTTGCCTAGTTCCTTCACCCGAGTTCTCTCAAGCGCCTTAGTATTCTCTACCTGACCACCAGTGTTGGTTTGGGGTACGGTTCCTATGCAACTGAAGCTTAGAGGCTTTTCCTGGAAGCGTGGCATCAACAGCTTCGTCACCGTGGTGACTCGTCTCGTGTCTCGGAATTAAGCGCCCGGATTTACCTAAGCACTCTCCCTACGCACTTTCACATGGACAACCAACGCCATGCCTGCCTAGCCTTCTCCGTCCCCCCATCGCATTGCATAGAAGTACAGAAATATTAATCTGTTTCCCATCGACTACGGCTTTCGCCCTCGCCTTAGGAGCCGACTCACCCTGCCCCGATTAACGTTGGACAGGAACCCTTGGTCTTCCGGCGTGGAGGTTTTTCACCCCCATTAACGTTACTCATGTCAGCATTCGCACTTCTGATACCTCCAGCATGCCTCCCGACACACCTTCGCAGGCTTACAGAACGCTCCTCTACCGCTCACGCTAAGCGTGAACCCGTAGCTTCGGTGCATAGCTTAGCCCCGTTACATCTTCCGCGCAGACCGACTCGACTAGTGAGCTATTACGCTTTCTTTAAAGGGTGGCTGCTTCTAAGCCAACCTCCTAGCTGTCTAAGCCTTTCCACATCGTTTCCCACTTAGCTATGACTTTGGGACCTTAGCTGACGGTCTGGGTTGTTTCCCTTTTGACAACGGACGTTAGCACCCGCTGTCTGTCTCCCGGATAGTACTCTTGGGTATTCGGAGTTTGCATGGGTTTGGTAAGTCGGGATGACCCCCTAGCCCAAACAGTGCTCTACCCCCCAAGGTATTCGTCCGAGGCGCTACCTAAATAGCTTTCGAGGAGAACCAGCTATCTCCCGGTTTGATTGGCCTTTCACCCCTAATCACAGGTCATCCCCTACTTTTGCAACAGTAGTGGGTTCGGTCCTCCAGTACCTGTTACGGCACCTTCAACCTGCCCATGACTAGATCACCGGGTTTCGGGTCTATACCTTGCGACTGGACGCCCAGTTAAGACTCGGTTTCCCTACGGCTCCCCTATTCGGTTAACCTCGCCACAAAATATAAGTCGCTGACCCATTATACAAAAGGTACGCAGTCACACCACGAAGGTGCTCCTACTGCTTGTACGTACAGGGTTTCAGGTTCTATTTCACTCCCCTCGCCGGGGTTCTTTTCGCCTTTCCCTCACGGTACTGGTTCACTATCGGTCAGTTAGGAGTATTTAGCCTTGGAGGATGGTCCCCCCATATTCAGTCAAGATACCACGTGTCCCGACCTACTCATCGTGTGCAACAACAGCTGGCATTTCATGTACGGGACTATCACCCTGTATCGCGGCACTTTCCAGAGCCTTCCACTATACCAACCGCTGATAAACACACTGGGCTCTTTCCCGTTCGCTCGCCGCTACTGAGGAAATCTCAATTGATTTCTGTTCCTCGGGGTACTTAGATGTTTCAGTTCTCCCGGTTCGCCTCTGCACCCTATGTATTCAGATACAGATACTGACTTATGTCAGTGGGTTTCCCCATTCGGAAATCATTGGCTCAAGCGGTTCTTATCACCTCACCAATGCTTATCGCAGATTAGCACGTCCTTCATCGCCTCTAACTGCCTAGGCATCCACCCTGTACGCTTAGTCACTTAACCATACAACCCCTAAGGGTTTCGCTTGCGCGAACATATCGCCCGTTAATGGCGACATCCGTATGTGACTAACACCTGGTTTTTCGCCGGACGCTCAAAGTAAAACTTGAGAATCTCGTTTAAATTGCAGTGTTATCAGCTTTCCGAATTGTTAAAGAACTAGAAAGCCCGCTCGAAAGCGGGCTTTTCCAAATAATCTGTGTGGACACTGCAACAGCAGGTATCTCTTTAGTAAGGAGGTGATCCAGCCGCAGGTTCCCCTACGGCTACCTTGTTACGACTTCACCCCAGTCATGAACCACACCGTGGTAAACGCCCTCCCGAAGGTTAAGCTATCTACTTCTGGTGCAGCCCACTCCCATGGTGTGACGGGCGGTGTGTACAAGGCCCGGGAACGTATTCACCGTGGCATTCTGATCCACGATTACTAGCGATTCCGACTTCACGGAGTCGAGTTGCAGACTCCGATCCGGACTACGACGCGCTTTTTGGGATCCGCTTACTATCGCTAGCTTGCTTCCCTCTGTACGCGCCATTGTAGCACGTGTGTAGCCCTACTCGTAAGGGCCATGATGACTTGACGTCGTCCCCACCTTCCTCCGGTTTATCACCGGCAGTCTCCTTTGAGTTCCCGACATTACTCGCTGGCAACAAAGGATAAGGGTTGCGCTCGTTGCGGGACTTAACCCAACATTTCACAACACGAGCTGACGACAGCCATGCAGCACCTGTCTTAGCGTTCCCGAAGGCACCAAGGTATCTCTACCAAGTTCGCTAGATGTCAAGAGTAGGTAAGGTTCTTCGCGTTGCATCGAATTAAACCACATGCTCCACCGCTTGTGCGGGCCCCCGTCAATTCATTTGAGTTTTAACCTTGCGGCCGTACTCCCCAGGCGGTCAACTTAACGCGTTAGCTCCGGAGTCCACGTTTCAAGAACACAAACTCCAAGTTGACATCGTTTACGGCGTGGACTACCAGGGTATCTAATCCTGTTTGCTCCCCACGCTTTCGCACCTGAGCGTCAGTCTTTGGCCAGGGGGTTGCCTTCGCCATTGATGTTCCTTCCGATCTCTACGCATTTCACCGCTACACCGGAAATTCCACCCCCCTCTCCAAGACTCTAGCTTGCCAGTCTTAAATGCAATTCCCAGGTTAAGCCCGGGGCTTTCACATCTAACTTAACAAGCCGCCTGCGTGCGCTTTACGCCCAGTAATTCCGATTAACGCTTGCACCCTCCGTATTACCGCGGCTGCTGGCACGGAGTTAGCCGGTGCTTCTTCTGCGAGTAACGTCACAGCTGATACGTATTAAGCATCAACCTTTCCTCCTCGCTGAAAGTGCTTTACAACCCGAAGGCCTTCTTCACACACGCGGCATGGCTGGATCAGGCTTGCGCCCATTGTCCAATATTCCCCACTGCTGCCTCCCGTAGGAGTCTGGGCCGTGTCTCAGTCCCAGTGTGGCTGATCATCCTCTCAGACCAGCTAGGGATCGTCGCCTTGGTGAGCCGTTACCTCACCAACTAGCTAATCCCACGTAGGTGCATCTGATAGCAAGAGGCCCGAAGGTCCCCCTCTTTGGTCCGTAGACATCATGCGGTATTAGCCATCGTTTCCAATGGTTATCCCCCACTATCAGGCAGCTCCCTACGTATTACTCACCCGTCCGCCGCTCTCAAGGGAAGCAAGCTCCCCTCTACCGCTCGACTTGCATGTGTTAGGCCTGCCGCCAGCGTTCAATCTGAGCCATGATCAAACTCTTCAATTAAAAGTGTTTGATGCTCAATGAATTGCTGAAGTGTTGAACACTTCACTTCATCGAGTAGTTCTCAATTTTTGAGTCTACCCAACTGTGAGTGCCCACACAGATTACTTGGATTCAATTGTTAAAGAGCGTCGCTTTCTCAAGCGAGGAGGCGCATTCTACAGCCTCCCAATACAGTGTCAAGCCCTTTCGCTTCACACTAAACTTCGTTTTTTAAGCCTTTCGACTCAACCCCCGAAGCGGGCCGCCATTTTACTCTTCCGCCCAGCACCGTCAAGCTTTCTTTTCAGGCGCTTTGCCGAAGCCTCCTTGGCGACGGGAAGCGAAGTATGGGCGCCTCCTAGAAAAAAGGCAAGCCCAGAAAAACACTTTTCAGCTCAACTGGTTGTTATTTGTTCACGACAAGCCAGCCGGGAACATCGGCAATGCTGTCAAGCACCACGGTTGCCAGCGAAACACCGTCATTAGCAATAGATTTGCCGGTTTTTACCAGAACCGCCTTGCTGATGCCAGCCGCTTGGGCAGCCCGCATATCATCGGCTTTGTCGCCGACAAAGGCCGAGCGAGCGAGATCAATATTGAGGTCATGCTGCGCTTCCAACAACATGCCAGGTTTGGGTTTTCTGCAATCGCAGTCGACTTTGTACTGACCGATACCCTTTTCAGCATGGTGAGGGCAGTAATAGACACCGTCGAGCAAGACCCCATGGTCTTCAAAGTTCCAGTCCATCCACTGGGTCAACTCTTGGAAATCTTCCTCGGTATACATGCCACGGGCAATACCAGACTGGTTGGTGATAACAACAACCAGATAACCCTGCTCCTTAAAGGCACGGCAAGCATCGAAAACACCATCGATAAATTCAAAGTCATCTGTTTTGCTCACGTAACCGTGATCGACATTAATGACTCCGTCGCGGTCAAGAAATACGGCAGGTTTCATCTTGGCGCTGCTGCTCCACTGGCTGAAAGGTCGAAAGAGGGATTGTTAGGGTAAAGCCACTTGGCACGTTTTCTTATGGCTTCTTCCTGTTGCTTGTCGCCAAGAGCTTGGGCGGCTTCAAGCATATATATGAAGGTGTCGGCTCTGACAACATGGTCACTGAACTGCCAGCCCCACTGAATAAACGTCTGCAGAGTTTTGATGTCGTGACTCTTAAGGGCAAGTTGTAGACGAGCATACATGGCGATGTGCTCGATATGGCTTTGAAAGACGATGGGATTAACAATATCCAGCAGCGGAGCCAGAGGAGAATCCCCCTCTTTAGCCACTTTGTTGGCTCGAGCCACCTCAACCAGTTTATAAATAGTATGTAGGTTGGTCACCATGAACAAGCACCCTACCAGCAGCCCAATCACGCTCAACGACTTGAACACATAAGGTAACTTTACCTCACGCTCGTGAACCTGAGCCATCCTTGACTCGGCAAGGAACAGTAAAAAGAGAAACGCAAACCAGTGAGTAGCCGAATGGTAGAAGGGGTATTCAGTAAGGGAATGCAAAGCAAAGGGCAGTAACAACGCGCCGTAGCCAAGGCCACATCGCCCTAACCGAGCCAATCGCCAGATAAAGTAACCAACAAAAGTCAGCAATGCGAAAAGTGGCAGGCACCCGCCCTCCACCGCCCAAAACAATAGCTCGTTATGGGGATGGTCAACATTAGCTAGAGCCAGCACACCGGATTGTGAAAAGGTAACGGCTCGCTGCTGGGCATAGGCAGCTTCAAAGCCGCCAAGGCCAACACCGGTAAAAGGATGTTCACTGAAAAGTGCCCAGCTAACCCGCCAGATATCCGTGCGTCCACTGCTGCTTTCAGCCACGCCAGCCCGAATAAGTGCGGATAGTTCAGTAAATACCATCCCGGCCAATTCACCGATGACAATAAAGGCAAGTGCCGTAAACAAAGCCCGCCGGTTCTCGCCTTTAGGCGCCCAAAGCAACAAAAGCAGCACGCCAACCAATGCCAAAATGCCGGTCCGGGACAATGTGACATAAAGACCAAAACCACAGAGCCCAAGAGTCAGATAGATAACACCCAGCCACATGGACTTTTGCCAAGGCTTGGCGGCAGGTAGGGGGTGTTTTATCAACAGCCAAAGGCCTCCAGCAATACCCATGGCAAGATAGCTGGCAAAAACGTTAGGCTGTTGGAAGATACCTTGTGGACGAATGGCATCACCGGCTATGCGCCCTATCGGCAGCCACTGCCACCCAAATAACTGCAGCGCCCCCAATAAGGTTTCAATGCCCACTGAGCACAGTAAAATGAAGAGCAAAGTTCGCTCATCGCGCTTTGCATCAAAGCATTGAAAGAGCGCAACAAAGAAAAACAGCCCTCCCAGCACGCCAAAGAATCGCCCAATGGCATATTCACCGGTCTGCTGTGACCAGGCAAAAGGAAGAAATAAGGCGATAAAAAGCAACATATAAGCCAGCCAACTTGATGGCAGGCGCCAAACACCTCGGTTTGCCGCACTAAACACCCCAATGGTGCCAAGCAGCAGGGCTGCCACCCAAACCGTGTTATTAAAGGCTATTTGAAGGCCATAACCGCCAAGATTGTGTTGAAAATAGTGGGCTGAAAACAAAAAGAGCAGCCCAAAGGCTGCCCATGCAAGCTTATTATTCTGGGCGTTATCCACGTGGGATATCCTTGCTTATTGGTTTTGGCTGATACTATCACCCCGGCCAATAGCGTAGTAGGTAAATCCTTGCGCCTTCAGGGCCGCCGGCTCATACAGGTTGCGCCCATCAAAGATCACCGGCTCAGACAACGACGCTTTGATCCGTTCAAAATCCGGTGCTCTAAAGGGCTGCCATTCAGTACAGATGGCCAATGCATCGGCACCGGCAAGGGCCTCTTCCAAGGTGGAAACCAATTTAAGATCGGAGCGCTGGCCATAAATGCGAGTGGTTTCGTCCATGGCTTCAGGGTCGAAGGCCTGCACTTTAGCGCCGGCTGCCCATAACGCTTCCATCAGCACCCGGCTTGACGCTTCTCGCATATCGTCGGTATTGGGTTTAAATGCCAACCCCCAAAGCGCAATGGTTTTTCCCTCGAGCTCACCTTTAAAATGACGGTTGATGAACTGGAACAGCTTCTGCTTTTGCCGGTAATTAACGTCCTCAACAGACTGCAACAGTGCGGGCTCATAACCCACCTGCTGCGCCGTGCGTACCAGAGCCTGTACATCTTTGGGGAAACAGGAGCCGCCGTAGCCACACCCGGGATAGATAAAGTGGTAGCCAATACGCGGATCAGAGCCAATCCCCTTACGCACTGCCTCAATATCCGCGCCCAGCAGCTCGGCAAGGTTGGCGATTTCATTCATAAAGCTGATCTTGGTAGCCAACATGCAGTTAGCCGCATATTTGGTCAACTCAGCACTGCGCACATCCATCACAATCACTTTGTCATGGTTGCGGTTAAAGGGTGCATAAAGCTCACGCATGGCTTTTTCAGCCTCGCTATCGACGGTGCCGATAACAATACGGTCAGGCTTTTGGCAATCACTCACCGCGGCGCCTTCTTTTAAGAACTCCGGGTTAGAGACCACGGCATAAGGCAAAGACTCGCCCCGCTCAGCAAGCACTGCGGCGACCTTGGCACTGACCTTATCCGCAGTACCGACCGGAACCGTCGACTTGTTGATGATAACTTTACGCCCCGCCATGTGCCGGGCAATGGTTTCAGCCACGGCAAGCACGTACTTGAGATCTGCCGAGCCGTCCTCATCAGGCGGTGTACCTACAGCGATAAACTGCAACTGCCCATGGCCTACGCCCATGGCGGCATCGGTAGTAAATACCAAGCGCCCTTCCCTTGTCCCTTTGAGCACCAGCGCTTCGAGGCCGGGCTCGTAAATAGGAATAACACCCTTTTTCAGGCCGGCGATCTTGTCTGGGTCAATATCGACACAGCACACATGATGCCCAGCATCCGCCAACACGGCAGCCTGCACCAACCCAACATACCCAATACCAAAAACGGTGACCTTCATCCGCGACTCTCACTAGACTCGAGCTTAAAGACTGCCAGCACTATACCAGCAAGGGCCTGGCTGCGCCTGCTCAGTGGCTGCATCTGCCTATTTTGCAAACACAGAATCCCCCCTCACCGCGCCGTAACAAATGTTTCAGGCCAGAGTGAAGCCGTGGTATCTTAAGCAAGTATTATTTCCTCTGTAACACTCGATATTCCTTTGAACCGGCAAGGGTTGCCCCAGCGCAGATCGCGGGTTAAATTTGTTACGCTAGATAGAAGGTAAACTGGAAAATGAAAACCAGTGAAGACTGGCTTCCCCATTTTAGACGAGCAAAAAGTCTTGAAACCTTGGAGCTGATGGTCAAACGCGCTTTAGAAGAATGCGCGACAGCCAGTGAAAAATTTCAAGTTTATAAAGCCGAAGAATTAAGGGAGCAAGAGCTGGAAAGGCTCAATGCCCCCGAGCGATTTAGACGCCTTTAAAACAGCCCCTTATGTGGGCTGTTTTTTTAGACGCCGTAAAAATCGCGATACCACTTCACGAAGTTGGCAACGCCGTCCTTTACTGACACTTTAGGCCGATAATCAATAACCTGGAATAGATCTTCAGTTTCAGCCCAGGTAGCGGGTACGTCGCCAGGCTGGATAGGCATCAGGTTACGTTTGGCACTTTTACCTGATGCACTTTCGATGGCTTCAATAAACTCGGTTAGTTTAACCGACTGGCCGGCACCGATATTAAATACGCGGTAGGGCGCACTGCTCTGCCCTGCACTGCCTTGCTCTGGCGACCATCCATTTTGAGGCGCAGGAGGCTTTTCAGCAATACGCAGAATAGATTCGACGATGTCATCAATATAAGTGAAATCACGTTGCATTTGACCGTGGTTATACACGTCGATGGCATCGCCATTGAGAATGGCCTTAGTAAATTTAAACAGCGCCATATCCGGGCGCCCCCAGGGGCCGTAGACGGTGAAAAACCGCAAACCGGTACAGGGAATGTTATAAAGATGAGCATAAGTGTGGCTCATCAACTCATTGGCTTTTTTGGTCGCGGCGTAAAGCGAGACCGGGTGATCGACCGAGTCTGCCACCTTAAACGGCATACTGGTGTTTAAGCCATAAACTGAGCTGGATGAGGCATACACCAAATGCGGCGTTTTTTGGGCACGGCATCCTTCCAGCACATTCAGGTGACCAACAAGGTTGGCGTCGGCGTAAGCGTGTGGGTTGTCGATAGAATAACGGACACCAGCCTGGGCCCCCAGGTGAATCACGCGGTCAAAAACAGGGCCGGCAAAAAGTGCCGCCATACCGGGGCGATCAGCCAAATCAAGCAATTGAAAAGTAAAGGCGGGGTATGCGTTTAATTGTGCCAGACGCGCCTCTTTGAGGCTGACATCGTAATAGTCGTTCAGGTTATCAATGCCGGTTACCTGAAAACCGGCGTCAAGCAAGCGCTTGGCAACGTGAAAGCCGATGAAACCAGCAGCGCCGGTGACTAGATAATGCATGGGATGCCCTCGTATTTTACGCGTCAATGCTAACAAAAAAGGGCACCCGAAGGTGCCCTTTTATCAGCTGCGATAGCCATTGGGGTTTTGCGACTGCCAACGCCAGGCGTCTTGCATCATCTGCTGCAGCGTCTTTTGTGCGCGCCACTCCAATTGCTCGGCGGCAAATTGCGGGTCTGCAAAACAGATGGCGATATCTCCGGGCCGGCGTGGTACTACCTTGTATGGAACCGGCCGCTGGGCGGCATCTTCAAAAGCCTTGACCATATCCAGCACCGAATAGCCGTTACCTGTGCCCAGGTTATAAGCCTGCCCCCCCTGCTGCCCTTTAAGCTTGTTCAAGGCGCATAAGTGCCCTTTGGCGAGATCCACCACATGGATGTAGTCACGCACGCCGGTGCCGTCAGGGGTTGGGTAGTCATCGCCAAACACTTGCAGTTCTTTTAGGCGACCCACCGCTACCTGGCTTATGTACGGAAGTAGATTGTTGGGAATGCCGTTAGGGTCTTCGCCAATCTGGCCCGACTCATGCGCTCCGACGGGGTTGAAGTAACGCAGCACAGCGATAGCCCAACGCTCATCAGCCTTGGCAAGGTCTGCTAACACACACTCAACCATGTGCTTTGACGTGCCATAGGGGTTGGTGGTCCCCCCGGTTGGTGACTGTTCGGTAAGCGGAACCGTCTGGGGATCGCCATACACTGTGGCGGATGACGAAAACACCAGTTTGAAGACGTTGGCTTTCGCCATCGCCTCACACAGCGTGAGCGTACCAGTGACGTTATTTTGGTAATAACGCAGCGGCTGCTGCACGCTCTCGCCGACCGCTTTGAGGCCAGCAAAATGAATAACCGCCTCGATGGGGTATTGGGCAAACAGGCTATCGAGCAGAGCTCGGTCAAGGATATCGCCTTCAACGAAGCTCGGCTCACGGCCAGTAAGCCTCGCAACCCTCACTAAACTTTCTGTGGTGCTATTGGAGAGGTTATCGAGCACCAACACCTCATGCCCTTCGCTTAAAAGCTCAAGCACTGTATGAGAGCCGATATAACCGGCGCCGCCGGTAACCAAGATCATGGTCAGATATCCAAGGACTTAAGGAAGGCGGCGAACTTTTTACCCAGCTTGGGGTTACGTAAGCCGTAGGTAACAAAGGTCTTCATATAACCCAGTTTGTCGCCACAGTCATGGCTGTAGCCTTTGATACGATAAGCCTCGACATCCTGGCGCTCCATCAGCAGCGCGATGGTGTCAGTCAATTGGATCTCACCGCCGGCGCCAATGGGGGTTTTTTTCAACAGTGGCCACAGTTCTTTGCCGAACACGTAGCGCCCTACTACCGCCATGTTAGACGGCGCCTCTTCCTTGGCTGGCTTTTCGACAATGGCAGACATCTTGGCTGATTCACCAGCGGCTATATCAGCACCCTGCAAATCCACCACGCCATAGCTACTCACCGCTTCCATGGGCACCGCTTCTACCATCACCTGGCTGACGCCGGTTTCTTCAAAACGCTTAACCATCTCCGCCATGTTATCGGCTCTAGGATTAGCTGCCGTGTCGTCGATAAGCACGTCAGGCAGCACGACAGCAAAAGGCTCGTCACCCACCAGCGGCTTTGCACACAAAATGGCATGGCCAAGGCCCTTCGCCTCGCCCTGGCGCACCTGCATGATGGTCACACCATCAGGGCAAATGCTCTGCACTTCTTCCAGTAGCTGCCGCTTGACCCGTCGCTCCAGCATGGATTCAAGCTCAAAACTCTTATCAAAGTGGTTTTCGATGGCGTTTTTGGAGGAATGGGTGACCAGCACAATCTCTTTGATGCCAGCGGCAATACATTCATTAACCACATACTGGATAAGAGGCTTATCCACCACCGGCAGCATCTCTTTGGGGATAGCCTTAGAGGCAGGTAACATGCGGGTGCCGAGGCCGGCAACGGGGATCACTGCTTTCATTTGACAATTCCTTAATACTTAACGTGCGGCAGAACGGAGACCTTAGCCGGTTGAGGTCCTTTAGGCAGGCCCTTCTGCTGCCATACCAAGTCACAAATACCATCTGTAGGGCTGAACCCGGTTGGAGTATCCAGCAAGATCTCCCTTATTCTCTCATGTTTAAAGTTGTGGCAAGCTTCATCCAGCTGAACAAGTACCGCCTCCAACTCACTCCAAGGAAGATACACCTCTGAAGCAGTCATTATTCTTTCGTGCTCCGTACCAGTAACATTATCACCTATCAAAAGCTCCTCATAAAGCTTCTCACCCGGTCTCAAACCAGTAAACTCAATAGAGATATCACCATCAGGGTTAACATCATCCTTTACATCAAATCCACTGAGGCGAATCATCTTTTTCGCCAAGTCGACAATTTTTACTGATTTTCCCATATCAAGAACAAATACATCTCCACCTTTACCCATGGCGCCAGCCTGAATAACAAGTTGGGATGCTTCTGGTATAGTCATAAAAAAACGTGTAATTTCCGGATGCGTAACGGTAATAGGACCACCATTAGCAATTTGCTTTCGGAACAATGGCACCACAGAACCACTCGAGCCTAAGACATTACCAAACCTCACCATACAAAAACGGGTTTCTGTATCAGTTTTGGCCAAGGCTTGCAGAACTAACTCAGCCATGCGCTTAGTTGTCCCCATTACATTAGTTGGTCTTACCGCTTTATCAGTAGAAACAAGAACAAAAGTATCTACTTTAGCTTCTATTGCTGCGCGGGCTGTGAAAAAAGTGCCAAAGACATTATTCCTTACTCCTTCGACAACATTATGCTCAACTAGAGGGACATGCTTGTAAGCAGCGGCGTGGTACACTGTGTTAACAGCAAATGCCTCCATTACCATTTTCACTCGATTCTCTCGCTGAACAGAACCGATTATAGGAAATATTTCAACTGATGAAGCTAGACTTTGACTAAGTGAATTAAGTTCTTTCTCAATCGAGTACAATGCAAACTCAGACACTTCAAAAAGGACCAGCTTTTTGGGGGAAAATTTCAATATCTGGCGACAGAGTTCTGAACCAATCGAGCCTCCAGCTCCAGTTACCATCACCACTCTCCCGGTGATATTGGCACTCATAAGATCATCTCTAGGCTCGACAGAATCACGGCCCAGAAGATCTTCAATGTCAACTTCTTTTACATCACTAAACAACTTCTCTCCACTGACAAGATCAGCCACAGCTGGTAATGTCATGACTTTCACCCGAAGAGGTTCTAGGAAGGACAAAACTTGCTGACGTCTTTGCCGAGATGCACTAGGTATAGCTAACAGTATGCGAGTGACAGAGTGCTCTCTCAATAAATCAGACACCATAGATGGAGAATAAACATAAAGACCTTGTATAACAGTACCTTGCAAAGATGGGTCATCATCCACAAAAGCCACAGGTGAATATTCGTGGCTTTGTGCCAAAGCTATAGCTGTCTGTCGGCCACTAACTCCCGCTCCATAAATAACGACATGTTCACCGTTTCTAGTCATACCCGCACCAACCACGGAGCGAATCAATGCGCGAGAGCCACCTACGAAAACCAGAGAAAATGCAGAGTAAATAAATGGAAGAGTTCTCGGTAAATCCACCCCCGTATAGTAAGCAATCAATACCATAACGGTTGCAGAGGCAACAACTCCCCAAAGAATAGCCATAAATGCTTGGGCACTGAGAAATCGGATAACGGCTCGATACAACCCTAATTTAACAAAAAAAATAATACTAATAGGACAGACTGCTATTATCAATTTCCAATAGGCATAGTTAGTTAAAACTGAAAGAACATCCATTCTAGCTAAAACTGCCAGCCAAAAAGAAAGCAAAATAAATACCGTGTCAAGCAACACACTTACAATGCGCTTTTTGGTTCGGCTAAGAGAAAAAAGAAGTTTTATAAAATCCATGTTTCCTCCTAAACTGACCAATATTAGTTCTTAACTCTATCACCTTGACCTCGACCAGAAAAGGTCAACAAAATATATCGGAAATAATCCTTTAGAGACATGGATGCGATCATCTTCTGATCCGTTTCAGCAAGAAGGACAGGAGTGGACATATCGATATCACTTACCTGCGCGAGTCCAGTTATACCTGGTGGTACATTATAGACTCCCCTTGTCTCTCTTTCATAAATCAACTCTTCTTGATTGAAAAGGTTTGGCCTGGGACCAACGAGACTCATATCACCTTTAAGTACATTCCATAACTGTGGAAGTTCATCTAGCTTACTACGTCGAAGAAATTTACCGAAACGAGTTATCGAGGAGAAGCTAGCGAGATGACTTGCAACTGAAGCAGTATCTTTATGCATTGTTCTAAACTTAACCAACACAAAAGGTTTTTTATGTTTACCCACACGTTCCTGCTTAAATAAAGGAGACCCTGTATCGAAGTAGCCGACAACTGTAATGATAAGAAAAAATGGGAGTCCTAATATCAAACCCATCAAGGAAAAGAAAACATCGAACAAACGAAGCATAAAGCACCTATGAATTTAATTAAATGTTCTCCGAATCCCTTCACGAAGAGATACCGGTGCTTCCCAGCCTAGCAAGGCTGTAGTTGGTGAAAGATCAATCTGTAGATTTCCACAAACTTTATCGAAGACAGCTTTTTTTCTCATGACAGAAAATATTCGACTTAGCAACTTGTGTGGAACAGGAAGTAAAACACTACGCCCTCTACTTTCCTTTTTAATTATCTTAATAAAAACAGATGTGGAGACATCATCACCATCACTAACTAAAAAAACACCATTTTTCGCTCTTGGATGATATGTACATAAGAAAATAAAATCAGATAAATTATCAACGTAAATAAAACTTCTCAGATTATCTATAGCACCAAATGGTAAGACTAATGGCAGCCTTGCAAATCTAACTAGCACACTAAAGTTTCCCGGCGCCTCTTTTCCATAAATCAAGGGGGGTCGGATTATAACGATCTCTAGCTCAGAACTTGCAGCCACTTCCATCAACTGACGTTCAGCCTCTAGTTTAGATATCGTATAATTATCATGCGGCTGAGGCTCATCGTCAAAACGAAAAGGCGCTTTTGAGTTATGACCGTTAACACCAATACTACTGATAAAAACAAACCTTTTTACTCCGGCTAATACTGCCTGACGGGCTAATGCAATTGTCCCTTCGATATTAATTTTATCAATTTCACTTTTACTTGCAACTTGGGCATTACTATGAGCTAAAGCGGCAGCATGGACAATTACATCAATCCCCTTCAATGATTCACTCCAAGAGTCACTAGGAATTGCCAAATCTATATATATAGATGAGCTGGGTTGATCTCTCACCAGGTCTTTATTTCGGCTTGCAATATAGGTTTTCACTGAAGGTTGTTTATCAAAGAGATGTTTTACGGACTTCCCCAAAAATCCCGTTGCGCCGGTTAGAAGTACATTCATAACTTAGAACCTAGTTTTTCAAAAAAAGAGGCTGTGCTTTTTTCTCTTATATATTCTCGCTCTATTTTTTCACTATTTTCAATGGAAATCCGTTGATAAAGAGCTTTATCTGCCACATTTTTTATCGCATCTACTAGCGCCATAGGATTATCCGGTTCGATAACAATATTATTATCAAACTCTTTAAGTATTCTTTGCGCCTGGTCAATCCCTCCATATATTATATATTTACCTGTGGAAAGATACTCATAAAGCTTAGACGGCATCGCACCAGAATATTCTCGGCTGAGCTGAGCATAAAGAATATCAGTCTTACAATAAAGCGATGGAATTTCAGACCAGTCAACACGCCCCAGAATTCTAACATTTTTCAGTTTTTTTGTTTTACTGTAAGCTTCGATACGAGCGTGATCCGTTCCAGCTCCAGCAATCACAAAATCTACCTCTGGAAGCAGTTCAGCCGCATCCAACAGCACGGTAAGGTTCTGTGCTATGCCGACATTGCCTGCATAAGTCACTGTCAATCTCCGTTTACCCACCATAGATTTCTGCTGCAAAGGCTTCAACTGTCGAAATTGTTTATTTGATACTCCATTAGAATTCTTTATGACCTTATCAAAAGGTTGACCATAATCACTAGTAATTGTCGAATACTCAGTATCATTGGTAACTGCTATGAAATTGGATTCATGAAATCTTTTACGGGCAATGATTTTAAAAACAAATTTAGCTAGTCGATAAACTGGGTTTTTATCAGGCAAGTATTCCCATGTAAGGTCTCGCACGTCTATACAAACTTTCGCCGCACTGAGGATCCGAGTATTAAAAAGTAGGAACATCGAAGGAATTGTAATTACTATGATTCCTTCGGAAACTTCCTTTACCTTTTTCAGAATAGCTGTTGAGTGTTTATACTCTCTCCAAGCACGTTCAATGAACCCCCGCCCATAGTCCGGTTTCTCTATAAAGATGCTATTAAAAGAATCGCTAATGGATAATTTAACAGGTGCACAATCACCTGAAACAACATTTACCTCGTAACCGGCATCCAATGCAATATCGATCATAGGCTGAAGTCTATTCTTTATCACTGGCTCGCTGCTTAACGGATATGTTGTAACGATAGTTATTTTTTTCATATTTATGATCTATCTTTACCAATCTAAGTGATAGTTCATGATGTTAGATGTAAATGACACCTTGATTACCTTATTAGGTACAATATCACCAAACCCCCTAAACCAAAATGCATCAGAAACAGAAATTAAAGCATCCCCTCGGCAGGAAAAAAGGACTCGATTATTGGAAAACTCCAGTTCGATAATACCCGAATCTCGTTTTCGGAAATTCACATCAGGATGGAGATAAAAATAGGCAACCTTGTCTATATCTTTGCCGGGGTCGATAACATCAACAATATGAAGACTATCAGGTAGAAAATGCCAACTCCGTTGATGAACTGAGGGTTTTCGAAACCGAGAATAGCCATCATGGCTCGCCATAATATTTTTTGCATATCCATCGATAGTTACAGTTCGGCTTAAAATTTTAGCCCGCTGACCTACCCTGAATCCTGACCAAACATCAGAGCTATTTCGATCGCCAATTACCAAGGTATTGTGACTCTGAGTAGCTCTCTGTAACTCCCTTTGGCCACCCAATCCATACTCAGAGGTACCAGAGTTAACAAAGACCCTGTGTCCATTGACACTCAGTTCAAAACTAAGTGTATCTGCATGCGCATGCCCTGGCTGGTAGTTTGGTCCCACTTCCGCAGCATCAACAATAAGCCGAGTTCCAGAGTCTTGTGAAACAGAGATATAGCCAGTCTCTCTCAAATCTCTGATTTCTAAATCTTTATTAATATCCAATTTAATGCCAAGCTCTAAAGCATAGTTCACTAATTCTTTATAGCTTCTGGCAACACCAAAACTACTATCATTAAAAAATGAAATTTCACCATCTGGATGGACCATTGCTCCCAACCAATTCAAGCCCGCTTGTATTCGTTGATTCAATGCATCTTTCAGCGAGCTAAGTTCAATTAACCCGGCGACAACTACCAGCTGATAAACATCGAGTAAATCTTCTAGTAAGATGGAATGATACATAGGGCTAAGCTCAAAATGCCCGCCATCTTCTAAAAACTGCTCGGTCATCTCTCTATCAAAAATAGAGAGCCCCAATTGCAAGGCTTCTTGACCTAAAGGACCTTCAAGAAAGGCTCCACTGAAAAGTAATGCTTTGGCATTGGCAAACAAATGATTAGCCAGCAGATGGTACTCCAATCTTTGAGAGAGAAATAAAACCTGCTGATTAATACTAGCCAGAATTTTAGCTTCTTTTATACCGATACGATTACACCACTTTATCCAGTTAACCAAACGCAACGATAGAGTATAAGGCTCCCAGCCATTCCCATGGCCTACAGGATTATTATCAATCCAGTTGAGTATCAGCTCTAGTTGCTCCGCCCAACGTACAGAGCTATCAGCTGCATTTAGATCATCGAAATAATGCAAATTATACAGCCAAAGCTTATCTTTCTGAATACTATTCCAATCCTCTGGCGCCTTCACGTAGCCTTTTTTATTGAGGAAGACGAATTCACCATTACCCAAATAGGAACGCGGAAAACGAGTTCCTAACTGCCACGGCCAGGATCTTGACTTACTATCGAAAACACTTCCAATCTGTTTGGGCTTACTAAAGCGATACTTCATGCGATAATAAAGCTGTTCCCAACGAAGAGGTTTAACCGTATGGTATAAACGATGTATTTTTCCTAACGATATCATCTCAGTCTTTTTGTTCTCTCAAAAGCTTCGCTACTTCAATAGTTATTCTGGCCACTTCAAATATTTCATCTGCGCTAATAGGCGTATTACCGCCTGCGGCAATGGCATCCAAAAAAGCACTTGCACAGGCTTTTTGTCCCTTATCTTGACGCCATAGGTTCATTTTTTTGAAGCCAGGCCAGCCAAATCCCTTCATTTTTCGGAAGTTGTCCAACTGCAGCACCCGCCCGGCGCAGAACACCTCAACACGCTCCTTGGGGAAACTGGCGGCACCATTTGCCAAATAGTGAATAGTACCGAAAGAGCCGTCAGCAAATCCCAAGGTGATAACGGCCTTGTCTTCAGTTATTCCTATGCCATCAACATCGCCCATACGTCGTGCTTGTACTGAAATTATCGGACTGTCAGCCAGGAAACGCATCAAATCAATAAAGTGACAGGCTTCGCCAATGATACGGCCACCGCCAATTTGAGTGTCCTGAGTCCAATGATCTGCAGGAATGGCACCGGCATTCATGGTCATAATAAAAGACTTAGGCTCCGTCACCGCCTTCAGCAATTGCTTTATTTTTTGGATCTGAGGGGAAAACCTCCGGTTAAATCCAACCATAAGATGAGGCGCCTTACCTTGACTGTAAGCGTCTTTATAAGACTGTTCGACAACATCCAACCCATTAATATCTATCGCAAGTGGTTTTTCGACAAAGACATGCTTTCCTGCCACCAGAGCTTTACTGACAAAAAGAGCATGGCTGTCATGACGGGTTACAATAGCCACCGTATTGACCAGCTCGTTTTCGAGCAGTGCATCAAGGTCCGTGGATGCTTCGCTAAAACCCGCTTTATTGCCGTGGACCACGCCGTTCAGGCCCCCGGAGGTCACTATGCTGTACAGTTGCGCACCAGCGCCCTTGAAAGCCGGAATAAGAATACGAGAGGCGTAGTTACCCGCACCAATAAAGCCCACAACGGGCTTTGCCCCATCAAATTTCTGATCATGCAACTTCACACTGGAAACCAATCTAGGCGCGAGATCACTACCGTAGCTAAGCAGGATCCCGAGAGCACTGCGGTCAGATGTTAATAACTCGTAGGCAGCAGGGGCGTGTTCAAAATCAAACCGTTTAGAAATCAAAGGCTTAACATCAATTCGCTCAGACGCCATCATATCGAGAACGGCTTCAAAGTTTCGCTGCTCAGTCCAACGCACAAATCCTAGAGGGTAGTCCTGCCCTTGTTCTTCATAAGCAACATCGTAACGACCCGGGCCGTAGGAGCAGGAAACCTGGAAACTCAGTTCTTTTTCATAAAAGTCAGCACGGTTCAACTCAAGGCCCGTGACCCCGACCAACACAATACGACCACGCTTACGTGACATCCGGGCTGCTTGGGTTACAGGATCATTAGTCTTAGTAGACGCCGTAATAATAACAGCATCGACACCTTTACCTCTGCTGAAAGCCATGCCTGCTGCTACTGGATCCTCACCCCTCCCTGGATTGCAGGTATCGGCGCCGAAAGCGTGGGCCAGCGCCAACTTATGTTCATCAAAATCGATGGCCAGTACACGACACCCCTGTGCTCTTAGCAGCTGTACTGTCAGCAAGCCGATGAGCCCAACACCAGTCACCACAACTGACTCTCCCAGCGTCGGCTGAGCTAAACGCATGCCCTGCAAGCCGATACTGGCGACGACTGTGAAAGCAGCTTCTTCGTCAGATACCTCATCTGGGATCTTGGCGCATAAGTTCTTACCAACCCGCACAACATCTGCATGGGCGCCATTGGATACCACACGATCCCCTGCCTTGAATTCTTCTGCCCCTCGGCCAACCTCCTGTACCACGCCCACATTGCAGTAGCCTAAGGGCAGTGGTTGAGCCAATTTTGATTGGACGGCATCTATCGTGGTCATCAGTCCATCGGTCTTGACCTTTTCCAATACCATCTTCACTCTTTCCGGCTGCTGACGTGCCTTGTCCAGATAGCTGGCCTTACCAAAACCAACCAGCATACGCTCTGTACCGGCTGATATCAGACTAACTTTACTGGCAATCAACAGACTATTGGCCTTTGCATGAGGTGCCGGCGCATCCACCAAAATGGTTTGTCCATCCTTAAGATCTTGTAATACAGCTTTCATCATCACACTCACACAAATTAGAAGATAAAATTTAGCGTTTAAAGGTTAGTAACCTCTGAGTTTTCCGCTCGATTAAAAACAAAAAAAACGACAACACAATTACTAAAAGTATAGCGCTGGTAAAAGCCAACCACTTATTTACAAAATTACTTAATTGGTTTATCAGGATATATCCTATATTTTGATGGCACAAATATATTGGATAACTAAGACCACCAAGAATTTTGTAGTCTACTTTTCCAAGTCCGAAAAAATCCCCCCCCTTTTCGATACCATAAAAAATAGAATACGAAACAAGAATAAAAAAAATTGATGCCGAGTGTTCAAACACAGAATTGAACTCTAGACTCAAATTGTCCATTTGCTCATTCATTTGGTAAATAGAGAGACCAATACACGCTGTCAAAATCAGATATTTTAAATTTCCAACTTTACCTTTCATGGACAAATAAAACACAATCCCGGCCGAAAAATAGCATGAGTAATCTGTCAAAAATACGACATTAAATATCTTTGAAAAAGAAAAAAACTTACTCATGAATGAGATAAACAGAAAAATCACGATATAGAATGTTATGTTCTTAACACTTCTAGTGGAAATCAACACCCAACACCAGAAGTAGAAAATTATTTCGTATGATAAGGTCCAATATACGCCATCAATATCTTTCACACCGAGAAATTTTTGAAACATTGTAATATTAATAAGAATTTGACTCAGGGACAAATTCAATGCTCCGAGGCCAAACTCCAAAATAAAAAAAGATGTCATTAGTACCGCGATTATATACGCAGGATACAATCTTCTAGCTCTAGAGAAAACAAACTCGAGCGGCCTTTTTTTCTCTATTGATAGAAAAATAACAAATCCACTTATTATAAAAAACAGTTGAACACCAAGATAGCCATACTTGAATAAAAACCCAATCTCATCATAATTAACACTTAAATATGAATCACCTTGACTCCCTCTAAAGAGATAATGAAAAAGAACGACAATGATCGCTGCTAAAAACCTTAATAAATCAAGTATTTTTAATCTATTCATTTCATTATCGCTATTTTTGTCTTAGTGATTACCATTAGCCACTTGGAAAATAAAAACATAAAAGAACAGTATACGATAAAAACCGTAATATCAGCTAGATGGAATACTCCTTCAACAAGTAAGTTTAAAATAAACAAACAAAATGTTGTTAAAATAGGTATCGCCAAATAGCTTTTTGAAATTACATTCCAGACAGTTAATATCGCTATCGAGAAAAAAAATGAGAACAAAGGGAAGAAATATTTACTAAAAATCATCAACGACATTGCGACTATCCCGGGAGATCGATAGTCACCATCTCTGTAGACTCCAACTAAGTTGTTCGTAAAGAAAAGACTTAATCCCTTACTTTCTATCTCGGTAAAAAAATACTGATAGGAATCAACCCGGTTACTAATGAAGTGTTCAAAGTACCAAACACCTTCTGCGCCAATAATTCTATTGGTCATTCTGAACAACGACTCGCCCAATATACTAAAGACATTTCCATCTAAGAGGTCTTGAAATGCAAGGAATATAGCATCATGGTAATCCGTTCCTTTCAGTAGATATCCTCGTATTGAAGTGAAGTAGGAGTATGAAATTGCAATAATAAAAAAAGATAACAAAATAAAAAATATCTTTTTCTTTGTTATCAGTCCTTGAAGTGACCAAAAGGAAAAACAAAGGAATATAAAGTAAATAAGTCCAGACTTGCTTCCCGAAATCAATGACAATGACACATAATGAACAAATAATGAAAGTAATGAAAAAAACTGAAATCTACTATTTTTAACATCCGAAAAGATCCACGCAAAATAGATAAGTAATCCCGGTATTATTATCTCTTGCGTTCGAAACATTAGAGTGAATAATAAACCTGTCTGGGCATTATCTTTACCCATAACGCCGACTCCTAGCGACGCCCTAACTAAAGTTAATATTACACTTAAAGTAAAAATAAAAATCACCATCAACTTAGAAAGTGAAATAAACCGACTGCTATGTAATATTTTTTTATCTTGCGATGGTTTTTTTATATTGAAAAACAAAAATGGAATTGAGAAAAACAAGAAAAAAACAGATATGAAAAACATAGAGTTTTCAATATCAGGCTTTTCAATAAAATACCATTCTTTATATATGCTAGATATTTTGACACTGTCATCTATTATGCTTAACGTATACACTGTTTTATATATGTAGCCAAAAATAAATACAAACAACATTAAATGTAATGGCAGGGTTTCTAACTTTGAGTTTAGAGATTTATTAAGAACGACAATAAATATGACCGAAGATATCAATAAACTCATTGGATATACAACGTCACTATCCCTAACCGTGATGAAAAAGGACGCTATAAAAAAAGATAAGAAGAGGAAGTTGATCAGTATTTTTTTCAAGAGTCAGCCTCATTCGATAGGCGACCTTTTACCAGGGAAAAATCGACATTATTAAGAGATAGGTCTTTCATACATACAGGCTTTCCACACCCCATAATAAAACCGCGCCGGTAACAGGGAGCACAATCCAAGGCCAGGGTAACGATCTGGAGCTTGTCGGAATAAGGCCCTGTGTAGTGAGGATCGGTTGGGCCATAAAGCCCCACCACTGTAGTGTCCACCGCCGATGCCATATGGGACAGGCCATTGCAGTTGGCTACCAGCTTATCGGCACTGTTAAGCAGGTTCAGGGTATCACCGAGGGACAATTGGCCGGTCAGATCGTAAAAGCACGGGTGTAGTCCAGCCTTAGCCGCGATGACTGCGCCCAAGGGCTCTTCCCCTGAGCCGCCCAACACCACCACAGAGCGGCCTTGCTCCAGCAGTTTTACGGCCAAGTCCGCATACTTCTCGATAGGCCAGCGCTTGTGCTTTTCCACTTCACCTGAACCGGGCGCCAGACAAATGGCATTGGCGTCCAGCAGACCGGGAAAGCGCGCCCGCAACTCCTCAAGAATGCTTGCGTTGGGGTTGAAAGGCGGAAAGCGGGGCTTAACGGCAGGCCGGGATATTCCCTGCCATGAAGCCAAAGCCTGCAGATAGATGTCGTTATTCAATACAACCTTGTGGGCCGGCTGACCTTTGCGCCAGTTAAAGTGATTCAGCCAGGCCAGCTTGCCACCGTGTCCAACCCGGTAACGGGCACCGCTGAAAAAGGCCAGCAAATTGTACCTGACCTCGCTTACCCCTATAGCTGGCATTATCATATCGGCTTTCAGCTTTCTTAGCGCCACGAGAAAGCCGAAATAGCCTCGGATACCTTGCTGGGCATAATCTTGAAAGTGAATGAATCGCAAAGCGCCATTTTTCGGTACAAACATCTGCCTGACCAATTCGGCTTCCAGCTTGGATTTGACAGTAAGAGATATGCGGAAACCATCTTGGTCAATCTCCCGCAACATTGGCAAGGTCATCACCATGTCACCTAAGCCATGGGTGTTGAGAACGTGGATATGTTTTGAATTCATGCAAAAATCCTGTACTTCTTTCTACTTTGCATGAGCGCCGATAAGCACACTACAAACAGGTTGATAACCAATAACCCTAACACGAAGCCGCTGAGGGAGATTTCAACATTAAAAAAACTAGTGGTCATGATGAAGATCAAATACAAGCTGGACTTCAAGAAAGACATGGATGCTACCAACCAGTTCATCCGCTCAAACATCTGCCATTTGGCGTTGAACATGGTGTAAATGACTTCCAAAGCGCCAACCAGAATAAATAGGAATAATGATTCCCTGGAAAAATCGATGCTGTGATAAATCAAGGTAATCATTGCGTAGCCGAACAACATGGAAAAGGCCACAAAGCCAGCCAAAAGCCAGTAGAACCATTTTTCCGCCTTCAAGTATTGTCCATAAGCGCTCAGGATCTTTGGCTGCGCAGTGCGGATCAATATGTCAAAGAACTGGAAAACCAGTTGATAGAAGAGAGCGAAGAAAATGGACAGCTGCCCGATCTCCGCTGCCGGCAGCAAAAAGCTGGCCAGGAAAACCAAGCCCCCCCGTGTGACCAACAGGCTTAAATTATTGATAAAGTAAGCCATGGACGATCTGACCAGACTACCAAGTTGTGCAGTTCCCCACACCACGCTATCGTAATCAATCTCACATTTGCGTTTGCAAACATGGCTGGCATAGAAACCGGACAACAGGAAAACGGTGCTGTGAATACCCAACAACACCATTACCGGCGCTCCCAACAGTGCGCCTGTCAGCACCGCCAAAAAAGCCACGGCATAAGTAGCAGCTTCAAGGGACTTTCGTAGATGAAATAGTTCATAGGCCGATAACAAGGCGAGGAAGGGAATAAAGAGCGACCGCGCCAGCACCAGCAGATAAAACAGTAACAACCAGCGAAGGTTCAGAACGGTCAAGACAGGTGAGATTTGGCTGATGGCCGCAAAAACCGCGAGGAAAGCCAGAGCGACCAAGGTAAACAGCAATACCGCGTTACCAACCAACCGGTTGTTTTCTGCCACGGCGCCCGGCTTGCCCCGGCGCTCGATAAAGACCCGTAGCAGGTACTGGCCCACCCCGAGATCGGACAAGGTGAAAAATAACGATAAACTCAGCAACACCGACCAGGTGGCAAAGTCCGTACTGTCCAGGGTATTGGCCAAGTAGGTCGTCAAAGCAAAAGCAAAAGCGGCCTTCACAGCGAAGGCCAGATTACTCAGTAATAACGAACGTAGCATCAGACAGTTACCCTGCTTCGAAGCAGGCTTCTTCTACACGGTCACAGAGATAGTGGCCAATAACCAGATGAGCCTCTTGAATATGAGCCGTCACCTTATTGGGGACAACAATGGCCACATCCGCCAGTTCCTTGATGCGACCGCCATCACGTCCCAGCAGCGCCAGGGTTCGTATACCATTTGCCTTGGCCCACTTTAACGCCAACTCGACGTTCTCGCTATTACCCGAAGTACTGATCCCGACAACGACGTCGTTGGCGCTGGCCAGGGCTTCGACCTGTCTGGCAAAGACCGTTGCATATTCATAGTCGTTACTATGGGCAGTCAGCAAAGAGGAATCCGTTGTCAATGCCAGAGACGCTATGGGTTTGCGGTTACGGGTGTAGCGCACCATGAGTTCCGCCGCATAATGCTGCGCGTCGGCTGCGCTGCCACCGTTCCCCATCCACAATACCTTGCCACCAGAAAGGGCTGAACCAATCAGCAAATCCGCGGCCGCTTCCACCTCAGTGGCACAGCAGCTAAGGGACTGTATGGCTTCCAAATGGCCGTTGACTGCTTGCTCAAACGTCATCTTTATTCCTTACCAATTTCAGCCAGATAAGCAGAAACGCCCTGCTCTACATTCATGAATGGTTTGTCGTAACCTACAGCTCTCAGCGCAGAGATATCGGCTTGCGTGAAACTTTGATAACAATCCTTAAGCTTCTCGGGAAAATCGACATATTCTATTTCCCCCTCTCCCCAGAAATCGATAACCGCTCTGGCGACATCATTAAAGGGCTGCGCTTTACCTGTCCCCAGGTTGAAAATTCCCTGGGCCTGTGGGTGCTCAAGGAACCACAATACAACTGAAGCGACATCCCTTACGTAAACGAAGTCACGCTTTTGTTCACCAGGCTGGTAGCCATCGTGGGCACCGAAAAGCTTAACGACACCGGCGTCTCGAATCTGGTTGTAGTTATGAAAAGCAACAGAAGCCATGCTTCCCTTGTTTTGTTCTCCAGGGCCATATACGTTGAAAAAACGAAAACCGGCCACTTGGTTGCCAACAGGATTGTTTCTGACAAACTCGTCAAAGAGCCATTTGGAATAGCCATAGACGTTTAGCGGCCCCTCGTACTGCTCTTCTTCCTTGAACACCTCTGTAGCCCCATATACCGCTGCCGACGACGCATACAGAAACGGAATGTTCTGCTGTCGGCAGAACTCGAAGAGCTGCTTGGAGTACTCGTAATTGTTGCGCATCATATATTGGCCATCCCATTCCGTGGTGGCGGAACAAGCTCCCATATGCACTATGGCTCTGACTTTTTCTTGATAATGGCCTTGCTCAAGCTGGACCAGAAAATCCTGACGGTCTTGGTAGTCGGCTATCTTGCAGCCCACCAGATTTGAGAATTTCTTGCCGTTTTTCAGGTGATCAACCACCAGAATATCGCGAACGCCTTTGGCGTTGAGCATTTTAATAATATTCGAGCCAATAAAACCGGCACCGCCGGTTACAATAATCATGTCACGCGTACCTTTGGAGCTTCTCAATAATGCGGGTCGTAGAATGCCCATCCTTGAACGACAGCACTTTTACCTCCCCTCCAGCCCGTATCACCGCATCAGCACCGGCTATCTCATCAATCTTATAGTCCCCCCCCTTTACCAAAATGTCCGGTAGGAATTCGGCGATCAGCTCAGTAGGGGTATCACTATCAAAGCTAACGACAAGATCGACAGAGGACAGCGCCTTTAGCATGCTGGTACGGTGCTCAAGATTGTTGACCGGCCGACTTTCACCCTTAAGACGCTTTACCGAATTGTCACTGTTTACCGCTACAACCAAGACATCACCCAGTGACTTAGCCTCTTGAAGGTAATTGACATGTCCGGGGTGCAGGATATCGAAGCAACCGTTGGTCATTACAATGGTTTTGCCCTGGGCCTTGTATTGACGGATCTCTGCCAAACCGCCTACAGCCTCTTGAACGGTATGGGACTTCGGTACTCCAAACAGTTCTTCTGGCAATACTATTGAAGTGCCAAACTTACCGACCACGATGCCAGCCGCATCGTTAGCTAAACGGGTGCTTTCATCTAAAGAAAGTCCCATAGCAAGACCGGATGCCAATGTGGCAATGACAGTATCTCCAGCTCCAGTGACATCGAATACCTCTTTGGCCTTAGCAGGAAAGGTTATCGGGGGGGCGTTCCGCTGAACCAGGGTCATGCCCTTTTCACTACGGGTTACCAACAAAGCCTCCAACTCAAGGCTTTCCAGCAGCTGCCGGGCCTTATCGAGCAAGCTGGCCTCATCAGGACAGGGACCAACAACGGCCTCGAACTCCGATAAATTGGGTGTCAACAGTGTTGCTCCCCGGTAGGGCTCGAAGTCGGTACCTTTAGGGTCAATCAGAACAGGCTTGTTCTGCGCAACGGCGGCCTGGATATAGGCTTGGACATTCCTAAGCGCACCTTTGGCATAATCAGACAAGATCAGTACCTGGTGTTCTGCAAGTTGCTCCAGTACCACCTCATCCAAACGCTTAAGATCAACAGATTTCAGAGATTCCTCCCTGTCCAGGCGCAGCAGCTGTTGCTGCTGGCTGATGACACGGGTCTTGGTAATAGTTGGAATAGCGGCCAAGGGAACAAGCTGTTCCAGAACCTTTGCCTGACAGAGGCAGGTGCGCAGTGCCTCGCCCTCATCGTCTTGCCCGACTATACCGACAATGGTAGCGCGCACTCCCAATGCAGCAACGTTGAGAACAACGTTGGCGGCTCCACCAGCCCTGTCCTCCACCTCATTGACTCTTACAACAGGTACAGGGGCTTCAGGCGATATACGCTGGCTGTCGCCATTGACATAACGGTCAAGCATTACATCACCGACAACAAGCACTGCGGCGGAGCTTTCAAACATACCGAACCCACTCCTTAGAAATAATCCCCCTGGTATCAACAATATTGAGTCCACTAAGTGCCACAGCGCTATCAATAAATTCTTTGTGATCGACAAGAATGACGTGAATATCAGCAGCTTGCAGCGATTCTGACAACCCAACCAACTCAACATTCTTTTCCTGTAAGGATGATGGCAAGCTATGGATATTTGGCTCCACAGCCAAAACCTTACCAGGGTAAAGAACAGCTAGGTCACAGGTTATATTCAATGCCGGACTTTCACGCAGGTCATCGATATTTGCTTTGAACGCAAGCCCATAACAAGACACCACCACATCCTTGGCTGATTTCTCCGGATTTGATAGAAGAAAATCGGCCATCGCCATTTTTACCTGATCAATAACCCATTGCGGCTTGCCATCGTTAACCTGTCTTGCGGTGCGAATTAATTTTGCTTTCTCAGGCGCCTGACTGACAATAAACCAAGGATCGACAGCAATACAGTGCCCCCCCACTCCTGGCCCCGGTTGCAGGATATTTACTCGCGGATGGCGGTTGGCGAGCTTGATGAGCTCCCAAACATTAATATCTAACTCATCACAGATAATGGACAGTTCATTGGCAAAGGCGATATTAACATCGCGGAAGCTATTTTCTGTCAGCTTTGCCATTTCAGCCGTACGAGCATTGGTGACAACGCATTCACCTTGAACGAATGTTTTATAGAGAGCAACAGCAGCTTCGGAGCATTTTTCCGTCATGCCACCAATAACCCGGTCATTCTCTACCAGCTCACGCATCACATGTCCAGGGAGCACACGCTCAGGGCAATGCGCAATCCTAATATCGGAGTTTTCCCCACTAGTTTGGGGAAAACTTAGGTCAGGGCGAGCCTCTGCCAACCATGCAGACATCTGTTCTGTTGCACCAACAGGAGATGTTGATTCCAGAATAACCAAATTGCCCTTAACTAAAGCAGGGGCTATGGCTTTTGCTGCAGCTTCAATGTAGCCCAGATCCGGCTCATGGTTATCACCCTTAAATGGGGTTGGAACCGCAACCAAAAATGCATCCGCTTTCTCAACCCGGGTTGTAGCACGCAAGTATCCCTCAGAAACGGCAGCATGAACAACCATGTCCAATTCCGGCTCTACGATGTGTATGTCACCTTTGTTAATGGTGTCCACTGCATGCTGATTAATATCAACACCAATAACCATTTTCTTACGCGCCGCAAAAACTGCTGCTGTGGGCAAGCCAATATAACCGAGACCAATCACTGAAATGGTGTCAAATTGCATGGTCATTAATCCTAATCCTTTCAAAACCGTACAGACTGCAGTTCCACGTGAATGCAAAACGGCATCTAGGTTTACTTCATTAGTGTCTCTAAAATTCGGCCGCAGGCTTCACCGTCGCCATAGGGGTTGTGAGCCTGGCTCATCATAGCGTAGGCCTTTGAATCAACTAGAAGCTTTAATACTTCACCAGTAATTTTCTCCACATCGGTACCGACCAATTTCACCGTACCAGCAGCAACCGCCTCAGGACGTTCGGTAGTATCGCGCATGACCAATACAGGTTTTCCAAGCGAAGGGGCTTCTTCTTGAATGCCACCGGAATCAGTCAATATGACGTGAGCTCGCATCATCAGATAGACAAACGGCAGATATTCTTGCGGTTCGATAAGATAGACATTATCTACGTCATGAAGCAGCCTATTCACAGGCTCCTGCACGTTAGGGTTAAGATGAACGGGATATACCACTTGGCAATCATGATGCTGTTTAGCAATTTCCTTTAAACTTTCGCAAATACGTTCAAACCCGCCGCCAAAGCTTTCACGTCTGTGCCCAGTAACTAAAATAAGCTTTTTATCAGGGTCAAGAAATGGGTAATTATCAGCCAATTTTTTAGCTAAATTATCATCTTGCGAAATTTTTTCCTTTACTAAAAATAGGGCGTCAATAACCGTATTACCAGTTACCGTAATATCGATAGTTTTAACGCCCTCTCCAATAAGGTTTTCTTTGGATGTTTCTGTAGGCGCAAAATGGTAACTGGTTATCGCTCCAGTAAGCTTTCGGTTCGCTTCTTCAGGCCAAGGGGAATAAATATCTCCCGTACGTAATCCAGCCTCTACATGTCCTACCGGTATCTGTTGATAATACGAAGCAAGGGCGGCAGCAAAAGTGGTAGCAGTATCACCGTGAACAAGCACTATATCCGGCTTAAATTCTTCCAAGACCGGTTTCATATTTTGAAGGATAATGGCAGTTACGTTATTAAGTGTTTGGCCAGGTTCCATGATATCTAAATCATAATCTGGAGAGATCTCAAATAACTCTAATACTTGATCCAACATTTCGCGATGCTGGGCAGTAACACATACTTTTGATTCAAAGCGTGTGTCATTGGCCAACGCACGCACCAAAGGTGCCATTTTTATGGCTTCAGGCCTGGTGCCAAAAACAACCAGTACTTTTCGTTGATTCACACCTTACTTCCCATTCTAGTTCGTCATGTGGCTATAGAGGGCTTAATCTTTCTTATAGAAATTTCTGACCAAAACCCACGTTACTCCCAACATACTCCCCAACAAGAGACCTAGCACACAAATCAAAGCGCGTTTAGGTTTATCCTTCTCTTCGGGCACGATTGCGGGGTCCACTGTCTTAAAGACATACTCGTCACGAACCTCGGCAAACATCAAAGTTTTAGTTTGTTGCTCAACTAATTGATAAAGCATCGCACGGAGGTCGGTCAGATTAGTCTTATTAATTTGGTCATCCAGATACTGGATGCTTTTTTTTGCTTCAGCCATATCTCGCTGACGCATTACATCATTAAGATCCTTTACCAACCAGGTTGACCACTGCTGCGCCATTTCAGGCGAATAAAAGCTAATAGAGACGGTTACCATGCCAGTCTCTTTATCTTGGCTAGATCTTAAAATATTTTCAGTAAACTCTTTGTAGGCTTCCTGTGCAGAGGGCTTTGGCTGATAAGGTGGCTTAACCTTACGCACCCATTGTTTATTTTCAGGGTTGTAGACGTCCGTATCCCAGATCAGCGAGTCAGTATCTCTGTTCCAGCCTTTTGCTGCCATTAACGGCACCAAAATATGATGCTTATCAATAAAATTACCGATGAACTCTCGGGATTGTAGTACCTGTAGAGCTAGAGCAGTTTTATCGGTATTGCCTCCACCAAGGTTTATCCCGGCCAATGATGCAAGACCGCCAAATTGGCTGGCCAAGCCGGCAAGGCCACCTGACTGTTGCTGATCGTCCGCTGGGGCCAGCAGCACCTCGGATTTATAGATATTGGGGAGATATAAAGCGATTGCGGCAGAAGCCATGGCGAATATAGCGGTAAAAGCGAGTACCAACCATTTATCACGCCAGATGGCAGAAAAAATCTCGCGAAGATCTATCTCATTGTCTTGGATAACCAGCTGCGGTTGATACTGCTGGGAAGTGGGAAATTCAGCGTCCTTCATGGAACCCTCATTCCTGCGAATTCTGTGCAGGGTGTTTACAGCATAAGAGTGAAACAGCAAGAGGCTGCATTTTGTAGCCTCTTATTCAGATAGTATTTACAGCGTTGCTATAGCCGCCAAGGCGACAGCGCTTTGATAAATGATCTGAGTCACGCTGCTCCAGGTAGTCAGGTTGTTCATGTACTCGGTATCGAGGGGCACAACGATGGTGTCGCCAGCCCGGAGCTGATCACTGTTGGAGGCAAACCAACTGCTATTGTGCCCAGGGATCATCACTGAGCCGTCGGCGCGAATAACGTAGACACGGTCCTCATCAGCTCGCTTACGGAAGCCGCCTGATAGATTGAGATAATCATCAACACTCATGCCAGGCTTGAAGCGGTGGCTGCTGGCATGCTGCACTTCACCCACCACGGTAACGGTGGAGGTTTTGCGCGGCACGTAGAGGATATCACCGTCTTCCACTTGCATATCGGCATCGCGGTCCCCCGCCAAAACATGCGGTAAGTCGATTACCAGGCGCCCTACAGGCTGGATTTTTTGCAGCTCGCCAATCATGGCCATGGCGTCTTGATAGGTAATACTGGTCTTGTCGGCAGAGAGGGCCCGGGTAGCCACATCGCTACGCAGCTGCTCAATCAGCTTGTTCACCTGCATCTTTTCCCTGTCTTGTACTTGTTTACGGGTAAAGACGGCACCATCAACAAAGGCGTATTGGGTCACGCCACCGGCACGTTGCAGTACATCTTCGAGGCTTTCGCCACGATGTACAGTGTAAGAACCTGGGAAGCGCACTTCACCACGGATCTCCACGGTACGGTCAACCTTCCAATCGGGGGTGGAGAACACGTTCAGGTGGTCTCGGCTGGCGAGCACTAGGTTATCTGTACCGCCTTTAATCGCATCGCTTATGTCGACAGCGCGGTGGGCAACTTGAATACCGTTGATGTCCTTGTTGGTACCTTGAGCGCGGGTAAGTTCAGCCCGGCCAAGATAGGCAGAAGCGTTCAGGCCACCGGCAGCGGTAATGAGGCTGCGCACGTTGGCACCACTGGCAAGCGGATAATCACCAGGGACTTTGACATCACCACTGACTGACACCAGCTGAAGGCGGGACCCATTACGGGCCTGGCTTTTGAGCTTTTCAAGCACAGGGAACAGCAGCTCCTGGCGCTTAAGCTCCGGCGTCAGCGAAATGAGATCCGGGTCGATAAAGATGCGTGAAAGCAGAGTCTGAGTAGCCTCACTCAAGGTAGAGACTTGCTGCTCTTGGCTAAGGCCGCTATCACCCGCTGGTGTAGTGACAATAGTGCCGTCGGCCAGGCGCTGCTGGATAAGCTGCTGCTGAGTTTGTTGTTTATCCGTAGCGGCATCTTTTATGTCAAAGCCGGCAACAGACTTCACATCCTTCTTCTGCGCGCTGTCTTGAATATACTGGAAGCCTTTGGCGAGCAAATCGTCTGAAAGCCAACGCTCGTCGCTGGATTTATCCAGCACCGGCTGAAGTTGCTTGGTGATGTACTTATTAAGATTGGTACGTTCAAGATTGGCGTCGTCGTAGTTAAAGACCAGCACCACATCTTTGGGTGACAGGGCGATGTCGTCCTGGCTACCCGGCTTGGTAACCGCATTGCCAATGGCAAACTGTTTGACTTCTATGTCCCCCAGGGCATTAACCTGACGCACCACCAGGGCGTAATCCAGGTCAGCCGAGAGCCGCAGATCGGCCCAAAGACTATTTACCAAGTCATGTACGTGCATACCCTTGCGCCAGGCATATTTACCTGGCCGCACCACGGCACCAGCTAGTACCACGGCATTTTCGGTGCGGTTGGAGGTAACGCCAACCCGCAGCACATCTCCACCACGCACATGCTCTGCAAGCACTTGGCTATTGGTCAGGTCAACGTTCTGGATATCGCGAAGGTTTTGGCTGTTGATGCGCTCAAGCACCGAGGCTTGAGGGTAAGCCTCTGACTTGGCACCACCAGCCATGGCCAACAGATCGGCCAGGGTGTCATCTTTATTGAGTTCGTAAAGCGCAGGGCGACGTACTTCGCCTTTGACTTCGGCGATGCCGGTGTAAGGCGGGATAAACACCACATCACCAGACTGCAAGCGGATGTCATCTGAGGCATTACCGCGAAGCAGCAGATCGTAGAGGTCGAAGTTGGTTACCGTTTTACCGGCACGCTTCACCACGATATGCCGAAGGCTACCAATGTCGCTTACTCCACCAGCGACAAAAAGCGCTTGGGTAACAGTGGTAAGCGCAGGAACGGCGTAAGCACCAGGGTATTTGGCTTCACCCGCCACGAAGATGCTGATGGTACGCAGGCTGTTGAGGGTAACGGCCGCAGTGATACCAATCATCTGCTCTTTGACTCGCCCTTCGAGCAGGGCTTTGACCTTACCAAAGCTCAGGCCGCCGACCGCAATAGGGCCTAGGTCAGGAAAGTTAACGGTGCCGTCTCGCTCCACATTCAAGCTGAGCTGCTGGCTCTCCTTACCAAACAGCAGCACGCTGATAACGTCATTAGGGCCGACAACGTAGTCATCCGGCACAGGCGCATTGTCTACCGGAGCAAAGCTACTGATGTCGGCATTAAACAGGTTTAAACCGTAACGGACAGGCTTTTTGGCCCCGTCATCACCCGGTATTTTGTCGTCTTTGGGGCTGGTATCAGTTGGGAGTACTTGGCGCTGTTGTAAAACGGTGCTCTGCTGACGGGTGCCTTCCCCTCCTTGCGAACCAGTGATTTGGGATAAATCGACCCCATACTGTTTTGCCAGCTGTTCCTGCTGGGCACGCGGCAGGCTCTTAAACTGCTCAATCATTGCCGGTGATATGCCGCCGGGCAACGCCGCAGCATAGGCACTCCCCCATGCCAGCAGTGCTAGAAGAACAAACCCAATTTTCCTAAACACTCGATGCTCCGTTTAAAAAGTAATCAACGCCATTAACTCTCATATGACAAAACACATGAACCTGTAGAAACCCTGTACGCCGCACTCTGCCAACGTCCAAAAACCATTCCCGAACAAAAAAGAAAAAAACAATAAAATCAAAAACTTGCTTTACAGCATTTCAATTACCGCAGACACGCTACCGCCCCTGGGTTACAGCTCCCACAGTGCTGATGTCATGGCAAATTGTTATTTTTGGCTTTAAAAAAGCCTAAACGACCCTGAACCTACAAACGACAACACCCTGAATGCGGACCTCACATCAGGGTGATTAATAATCTAAAAATCATGAAGATAACTGCAAAAGCACCAACATTTTCTATTTACCACTTGCTCATTCTGACGCTTTTTTAGTCTCAGGAAGCGATGAAACTAGCGAGATCACCTACATTCCTTAACAGCCTCTAGATTACCAGCAAGCACCTACAATTTAAACCCGAAAAGGAAACCCTAACTCAATGATAAAAAACAACTTTTCATATTAAATATTATTGGATACACGTTTCTTTGAGCTGCATCCATTTTTGGCGAAAAATTGCACTTTTCTCTATAAAGTTCAAACTCGTAGTAAATTAGAGGTCAACCGCTAAAAAAACACTCTCAGCAAGCCAGATAAGCAGTCCTAAGACAAGTATCTATTTACAATCGTTCAACGTCTTTTAAGGAAATAGACAACGGCGATTGGCTGTTGAGGATCTCAACCATCACTTTGATGCGCTCTTGGCCTTCATTCATGGTGTAAACCGCGCTCAAGCCTTTGAACGGGCCGTTCAACAGCCGTAGCCGCTGCCCGGGCTTAAAGCCTTCATCAAAGACCCCCGCCTGCTCAAGGCGCTCTTCGTTTAAAGCCAGGGTTTTTATGAGTTTCGAAGGGATCTGGGCCGGTTTGTCGCCACTGCGAACAAAACCGCTAACGCCACGGGTAGAGCGGACTTTATAGAAATCGCCACCTTCAGGATCAAGGTGTACAAACAGGTAGTTGGGGAACAGCACCGTCTCGGCAAGCTGGCGCTTACCACGGCTGATTTTTTCGCTGAGTACCCGAGGAAGGTAGGTCTCAAAGCCTTGATTATTGAGGTTTATCTTGGCACGCGCTTCCTGCTTTGCACGGCAATAAACCAGATACCAACCTAACACAGAACCTCTCTGGACAATTCCTATGTCGCAATAGACAGGTAGTCTACTCCAGACTTAACAAGTTGCAATAACCGTGAAACTTGTTTGCCTACTAGACAACCAACAGTCTAATGCCCCCGGCGCACTCTACGCGAATTGGCTCTACATCGCATCACATCACAACTACAACGCCCTTTTATTGTCTTTTTCAGGGCCTATCGGTATAAGAAGCCGTCAAACTAACAAAACTATAACTGAACCATCGAAGGACGGGAGTTCAATCAATGAGTCAACAGATCCCACAGGGGACCTTCCTGGGCCACCCTAAGGGCCTTTTCCTCCTCTTTACTACAGAGATGTGGGAACGGTTTTCCTACTACGGAATGCGCGCCCTGCTGGTACTGACCATGGTGGCAGCTACTGATGCAGCAAACCCCGGTTTTGGCATGACGACTGCCGAAGCCCTGAAACTTTATGCCTACTACACCTCGCTGGTGTACCTGACCCCCATTTTCGGCGGTTGGCTGGCAGACACTTTTATTGGCCAGCGCCGCGCCGTGATTTTGGGCGGGGCCTTGATGTCGGTTGCGCAGTTTGTACTGTTTGCCGCAACCCCTCATAGCTTGAGCCTGTTTTATGTGGGCCTTGGCATCCTCATCATCGGTAACGGTTTCTTCAAACCGAACATCTCCACCATGGTGGGTGACCTTTACGAGCAAGGTGATGCCCGCCGCGACTCGGCTTTCTCCATTTTTTACATGGGGATTAACCTCGGCGCCTTTATCGCCCCGCTGATCTGCTCCACCTTGGGTGAAGATCCGGCCTGGGGTTGGCGCTACGGCTATCTGGCTGCCGGTATCGGCATGGCACTGTCTGTTGTTATCCAACTGTTTTTTGCTCAGCGCTTCCTGGGCGATGTTGGGGTAGTTGCCGGTGCAAAGCGCTCTTTGGACGCTGCTGGCGGTAAGAAGCAGCCACTGACCAAGGTCGAGTTGGACAGGCTGCGGGTTATCCTTACCCTCTTTATCTTCGTGGTGATGTTCTGGCTGGCCTTTGAGCAGGCTGGCGGCCTGATGAATATTTTTGCCCAGGATAAAACCGACCGCATGATTGGCAACTCGGAAGTGCCAGCCGGCTGGTTCCAGTCACTAAACGCGATGTTCATCCTGATCTTCGCGCCGGTGTTCTCCATCCTTTGGGTGAAGCTCAACAAAATCGACAAGAACCCTGATGCGCCAATCAAGATTGTGGTGGGCCTGTTTATGACCGCCATCGGTTTTGGCTTCCTGGTTGCCGGTATCTTCCAGATGCAGACTACCGGTGATGCCAAAGCCTCGATGATCTGGCTGGTACTGGCTTACATGTTCCACACTCTGGGCGAGCTATGCATCTCGCCGGTTGGCCTGTCGCTGATGACCAAGCTGGCGCCGATGCGCCTGGCCTCTCTGGTGATGGGGATTTGGTTCCTGATGCCGGCGCTGGCTCAGCTCCTTGGCGGCCTTATCGGCGCCTTCTCCGAGCAGGCCGGTGAGTACGAGTCGGTACGTCACTTTGCAGCAGGCCTTGGGATCCGCGCCGAAGACGCTGGTATCCTGGCTATCTTCGGCTCCATTGCCATCTTCCTTTGCTTGTTTGCCATCATCCTGTGGTTTATCTCCGGCAAACTGGTGCTGTGGATGCATGGCGCCGAGAAGTTCAGCGCCGATACCACTGAAGCGGCGCTCAATGAGGAGCTGAACGTGGTCGGCGACCACGAAGCGCTCCGAAAACAGCACTAACCTTCCAAAGCCCCGCAACGCGGGGCTTTTTTATTGCTATACCTTCCTTCAGCAGCATTTAGCTCCCTCCCGACAAAATCAATTGCACTGTAATAAACTAAGTGCCTTTGAGACTCACGCGAAAGCCCTTTAGACTAGGGCAAAGCCTAAAAAAGAAGACGTCGCATATGACTGACAAGGAAAATTCCATTAGCCATCAACTGAATCCGCCGGTTTTTTTTGGCTCGGCTCTTATCATCTTTGCCGTGGTGCTGTTTGCAGTGCTCGCCCCGGATACCGCAGGCACCGCCTTTGGCAACCTGCAAAGCTGGATCATCACCAACACCGGTTGGTTCTACATTCTGTCGGTGGCCATCTTCCTGTTTTTTGTGGTGGGGCTCGCCTTTAGCGGCTACGGCAAGATAAAGCTGGGGCCAGACCATATTGACCCGGATTTTAGCTACGGCTCCTGGTTTGCCATGTTGTTCTCGGCCGGCATGGGCATTGGCTTGCTCTTTTTCGGTGTCGCCGAACCGGTGATGCACTTTGTCAGCCCACCGGTTGGCGAGGGGCAAACCATTGAGTCGGCCCGCGAAGCCATGCGCATTACCTTCTTCCACTGGGGCATCCACGCCTGGGCAATTTATGCAGTGGTGGCGCTGTCGCTGGCTTATTTCAGTTTTCGCCATGGCCTGCCGCTGACCATTCGCTCAGCCCTCTACCCTATTCTTGGCGAGCGCATTCACGGTCCCATCGGCCACGCCGTCGACATCTTTGCCGTGCTGGGTACCATGTTCGGGGTAGCAACTTCCCTTGGCCTTGGGGTGATGCAGGTCAATGCCGGCCTGCATTATATGTTTGATGTACCGACCGATCTGACAGTACAAATACTGCTGATCTGCGGCATTACCTTGCTGGCCACTATCTCGGTGGTGGTGGGGCTTGATGGCGGTATCCGCCGCCTGTCTGAGCTAAACCTGCTGCTGGCCGTAGCCTTGTTGCTGTTTGTACTGCTGGCCGGCCCTACCGTGTTCTTGCTGCAGACCTTGGTGCAAAACACCGGGGCTTATCTGTCCGATATTGTCGATAAAACTTTCAACCTTTACGCCTACAAGCCTGACCACAGCTGGATTGGCGGCTGGACCCTCTTCTACTGGGGTTGGTGGATAGCCTGGTCGCCCTTTGTCGGCATGTTTATCGCCCGGGTATCCCGTGGCCGTACCATTCGCGAGTTTGTGATTGGGGTGCTGTGCGTCCCTGTTGGCTTTACCTTCATGTGGATGACCTTCTTTGGCGATACCGCCATCCATATGATGCTCACCCAAGGCATCGACAGCATCGGCCAGGCGGTTCAAGACGACACCTCCACCGCTATCTTCAAATTTCTCAAGGAATTGCCCTGGTCCGGGGTGATGTCGCTGCTGGCAACCTTGCTGGTGGTTACCTTCTTTGTTACCTCGTCAGACTCGGGCTCCTTGGTTATCGACATGATCACCTCCGGTGGCCGTGAAGAGCCGCCTGTATGGCAGCGTATCTTCTGGGCGTTGACCGAGGGCGCCGTTGCCATCGCACTGCTGGTAGCGGGTGGCTCAGATGGCCTCAAAGCCTTGCAGACCTTGTCTATTGCCTCTGCCCTGCCCTTTGCGGTAGTGATGCTGGTGATGTGTTACGCCCTTTGGAAGGCGCTGCGTATTGAAGGCGTCAAGCAGCTTAGCCTTCGCCATGCCGTTACCACCCCAAGGGCGCCAGCGCCGGCTACAGCTAAGAACACCTACACCTGGAAGACCCGGCTGCAGCGCATTGTGTCCTGGCCCAAGCGCAGTGAGGTTAAAGCCTTTATTGGTGAAACAGTAAGGCCGGTGCTCGAGTCGGTAGCCCAGGAGCTGCGTGACACCGGTATGGAGGTAACCGTCAAGCAAGAGCCCGAAGACAGGGTGAGCATGGTGGTGTCGCACGGCGAAGAAATCGACTTCATCTACGAGGTGCGTACCCGAGGCTACACCGCTCCCACCTTTGCCTTTCCGGAATTCAACTTCACCGAGAAAGATGAAGCCAAGCATTTTCGGGCCGAGGTATACCTGCGCGAAGGGGGCCAAGGGTATGACATCTACGGCTACACCAAGGAGCAGGTGGTCGGCGACGTGCTGGACCAGTACGAAAAGCACATGCACTTTTTGCATCTGGTGCGTTAATAATCAAGGGGCCGACAGGCCCCTTTTTCATGCGGCAACCAGGCAGTTTCGCCCTTGGCGTTTAGCTTGGTAAAGCGCGGCATCGGCCCGGTTGAGGGCTTCATCGCCATTGTCGTCAGCCCCAACCAAAAAGGTACTGCCCAGACTCACCGTCAAAGTAACGGCCTTGCCATCTTGCATGAAGGGCTGCTGCGCTACCGCCAGGCGCAGGGCTTCAAGTAACGGATAGTTGGCCATGCCATCTTTACCCTCTAATAACCAGACGAACTCCTCCCCCCCAATGCGTGCCAACACATCGGTGGATTTCGCATGTTGGCGAAGTAACTGCGCAAAATGCTGCAATACCTTGTCACCTGTGCTGTGGCCGTAGGTGTCATTGATTTGTTTGAAGTGGTCTAAGTCCATCAACACCAGGGTGTAAGGTTGGTGCTCGGCGATGACTTCGTCCAAGGCCCGGATAAAGGCGCGGCGGTTTAGAAGCCCGGTGAGGGTGTCGGTACTAGCCAGCAGCGCCAATTCGGCTTCGGCTTCGCAGCGAGCTTTTTCCACCAAGCGAGCGTGCATCAACATGCCAAGAGTATCGATAAGGGGGTTAAGGAAGGTTATCTCATCCTCGCTGTACCCTTCTGAGCGGTTGGCAAGACCCACTAAACCTAGAAGCTCCCCTTGATAGCAAATCGGCAGCCCCAAGAACGAATCCAGGGGCGGGTGGCCCTTGGGCGTGCCGCCAGAGTTTGGGTCGCGGCGCACGTTATTGGAGATCACCGCTTTGGCGGTGAGGATCACCTGGCCAAAGAGGGTTTCCATGTTGTGAAACTCTAGGCCGTTTTGGATGTGCTTTTTATAAAGGGCGCGGCTGGGAGCGTCCCAGCTAATGTCCGAGATGGTTTTCACCCGCATGAAGGGCTTGGCTTCTTCGCTATAATGCACCTCGCTGATAAAGCCAAACTGGCTTTCGGCAAGGGCTAGCAAAGGCTCAAAGATACTTTCACAGGCGGCCGCCAAGTCTTGTTCTTCCAAAAAGATGGATTGCGCCTGGTGAATGAGGTTGAGCAAGGACTGCTGGCGCTCCCTGGCTTTCTCCTGATATTTGCGGGCGCTAATGTCCTGGTGCATAAACAGCATGCGAAGAGGCTGCCCATCACTACCAAACTCCACCACCCGGCCGTGGGACTCCAGCCAGCGCACCTCGCCGTTATGCAGCAAGATGCGGTACTCACAATGAAAATCTGTGCTTAGGCCAGTCAGGTGTTTTTTCAACGCCTCGTCGACATCGTTGATGTCTGCCGGGTGGATAAACTGCTGCCAGGAATGCAGGCACGGCTCCAGCTCTTCGCGCCCGGCCCCGAGCATCGCCACACATTGCGGGCTCATCAGCAATTGGTCCTGAGCCAGATCCCAGTCGGCTACCCCCATTCCCGAGGCGTCCATCACCATGGACAGGCGGTCGCGGGTGGCTTTGATTTGCAGCTCAAGTTGCTTGCGGTGAGTTTGCTCTAACAAAAAGCCGTAAATGGCAGTGACATTGCCATTGATGTCGTATTGCACAACGCTGTGCTGGCGTACCCAGTGCACCTTGCCATTCTGCCCTTTGAGGCGGTAATCGAGTTCTGATTGCCTGGCGCCACGGGCATGGGCATTTAGCAGCCGCAAGAAGGCTTTGACATCATCTTCATCAAGCCAGTCTTCAAAGCGGGCGGCGCCGGTGCGCACTGCCATCACATCAATGCCCAGCAACGATTGCGCGTTGTCGCTGATAAAACACACCGGCAAGGCCGGGTTGGCCTCCCACATCACCATCACTACCGGGCTGTCCTTGAGCTTGACCTGTTGCAACGGCAATTGGCCAATAAGGTCGCGCATTTTCAGCTCTTCGGTAACCAGCGCCGCCACCTCCTCAACACCGGGTGGCAGAGCTTCACCCTGATGCCATATCCCGAGGGTGGCAATCACGTTGTTGGCGTCAGTTAGCGGAATAAGGTGCAGGGTGCCGTTGGCAAGGTATTGGGTTTTGTTGTGGCGCACTAACGGCAGCAATTGCTCGGTAGGGTCTGATGGGAAAAACCAGCTGCGCCGCCGCCGTTGGCAGGTCACCCCCACCCGTTCAACCCCAAGGCAGCTTGTGCACAGTTGCAGTACACGCTCTAAAGCAGCGGGGGCAGTGTCACCCAAGGCAGGCGTCCTTACCATCGAAAGTCCTCAATCCAGCGGGTATAGGCGATAAACAGGCCGATATACAGGCTTTTTGAGTGTAGCTGCCCAATTAAGGCTTTGCAGATAGAGCGCGGATCACCGCCACACTTGGTGAAAAACGCCTAACAGCAGCAGGTCGTCATCTCGCCCGCCTTCTTCGGGCAACGCCAGTTGTTCAGAAAGCGCCTGGCGAGGGTCTAACGGCCAGTTCCACTCCAAAGGGCGGTTAGCCATCAGTAACTGGGTATTGGCCACAAAGGGCTCAATATGCTCCTGGTAGCGACTCCACTCGAACATGCCAAGGGGCGCCTGGCCGTCCTGTAGAGGCTCGCCAGACAACACCGGGCCGGGTTGGTAACCGGCGTTGGCGTAGTGCAGCTGATGCTTCTCTCTGTCGATAACCAGATAAAAGGCGCGCACCGGCTGTTCAAGCTGGCTTTTTAACAGCTCAACATTGAGGTAATCAAGGAAGGCCCCGGGGTTTAACAACACCGAGGGCTCACCCGGCCGGTACTGCTTAAGCGGCTGATTAAAAAGCGTTTTAATAACAACTGACAAAAAGGCGCTGTTGCTACCGGCATGGGAGAAACGGCCAATGATAGCGGCAAGGTAGCGATCGTCCAACGCCACATAATCGATAAACTGGTCGGCAATTTCACTGGCGGTAAAGAGTTGATAACGAAGGGTGATTTCGTGCCAGCGGATGAGAGTTTCAGGGAAAAGCTGTTGCTGCACTTCCCGGCCGGCCAGTTTGCTTTCTTCCAAAAGCCGAAGGTTAAGTTGCAGCTCGACGTTAGCCGCTTCGAGCTCCTCGGTAAGCCGCCGGTTCTCCTGCTGCAACCGATAGCGCTCCAGCGCCGACTCCACCGCATACTCCACCATGGCCAGCTCGTTGATGGGTTTGAGCAGTACGTCAGTCGCCCCCAACCTGAGCGCGGTGGTGACATCGTCCATCTGGGCGGTGCCGGAGATCATCACCACCGGCAGGTCGAGGTGGTGGTCTCTCACCTCTTTTAGCACCGTCATGCCACTGCCATCACCCAATTGCAGATCGCAGAGCACCAGATCCACCGTCTCCTGGGCCAGAGTATCCAGAGCAGAACGCAGGCTAAGAGCATCCAGCACTTCAAAGTCCAGCCGGCGAAGAAAAGCACTAATGAGCTTTAGAAACACCGGCTCATCGTCAACCACTAAAATACGCTCTCTTGCCATGGGAATTACGCCAACCTCTCTACGCCGCGACCTTTTAACCCTTGTTCAGAAGGGTTCTGGTGTCAATTTAGTCAGGAGATTATTAGTCTTGTGCAATTACAAAAAACAAAAAATCAAAATTGCCTACTTGCAACCTACACCATCTGCAAAGCGGACCCAAGACTTCAATACTTAAACTTGCCCATTAAAAAAGGCCCCGAAGGGCCTTTTTTATTCTTTGGTATTGGTCGGAGCCGGAGGCTCGGTGCTGTCATCTTCGTCCAGGTATTGGTCAAGATCGAAGTCATCAACCGGCTGCGGCATCGCTTGGCCATAAGTGTCGTAATAGGATTTTTGGAAGTAGGCTTCACGAATGAAGGCGTAGGGGTCGACACTCTGATTGATAAGCCCTTCCTGAGGGATAAGCTTGGCTCGAGTATCGATACCTTCAATGCCCCAGCGGATGGCCTTTTCGGTGAAGTTAAGCACCGCCAGCGGGGGATAAAGATAATCCACCAGGCCGCCCACTTCGTCCCGAGGTGTGCTGGGGCCAAGTACCGGCAGCATCAGGTAAGGGCCGGATGACACGCCGTAGTAGCCCATTACCTGGCCAAACTTGGTTTCTTCCTTATCAATACCCGCCATAGTAGCAACGTCGATAAAACCCAGCAGACCAAACGTGGTGTTGAGCAGGAAGCGACCAATGGTTTTGCCGCTGCGGGCGAACTTGAATTCTAAAAACTGGTTAAGGGCGCTGGACGGCTCAGAGAGGTTTTGTGCGAAGTTCAGCAGGCCGGTTTGCACTGGCGTTGGCACGTGTTTGGTATAGGCAACAGTTACCGGGCGGGCAACGTTCGGGTCCAACACATCCCAGTTGAACTTCCACATTTCCCGGTTGAAGCTCTCAATGGGGTCCCGGTCGTTGGCAGGGGCCAGGGTCGGTGCCTTGGCATCTGGCAGCACCATGGGCTTGCTGGCACAACCGGCAAGGAAAGCAACACAAAGGGGTAACAACCACCGCATTTATTTCGTCCTTTTATTTTAAAATCAAGCTGACTTGCTTTTCGGAACTATCCACCGGCCCGATTTCACCGCTGAGATCCCCGGCTTGTTGCTGGCCCACCACACCACTTTGACTGATCCTCGCTCCCACCAGATAGCTGCTGGCGTCCGCCAGGCTGCGCCCTGGGATCATCGAGGTGGCGTCCGACAATGCCACTTCGGTAGGCAATCTTGATAAAGGTAGCCTAACCGCTGCCAAAGGAGGGCCCCCTTGAGGTGCCTTGGCGTAGACAAAGAGTGTTGCCGAAGGCGGCAAATTTGCCTTGCGCTCGGCCGCCACATCAATCTTGACCAGCAATCGGTGCCCTTCGCCTTGCAGCTTACTGCGAGCATCGCTCACTCTTGCTGCCACCATTGCCTTGCGCGGATCACCCTCAGGCAGCGCATTGTCCAACTTCTGCCAGAGGCTAAGCGCCTGATTATAATCTTGCTTTTGATAAGCGACAAAGCCTTGCAGCAACAGTGCGTCGTGATTGGCCGGATCGGCGGCCAATAAGCGCTTGAGGGCATTGTTTGCCGTTTCAAGGCCGGCCTTGTCGCCATCAAGCAATTCAACCTGGGCGAGCCCCAGAAGCGCCGAGCTATTGGCCGGCTCGCTTACCAGCGCTTTTTGGTAGGCATCAACAGACAGTTCCTTTTGGCCCAGTGCAAACCCTACCCGGCCAAGGAAAACCCAGGCATTGGTGTCGTCCTGCTGGCTAAGGCGGGTGCGGATCCCAAGGGCCAAATCCTGCATCTGCTGCGGGGTAAGATTTTGGCCAGGCTCTGGCCGCAGCGCTTTTTGGGCTAGGCTTGGCAGCTCGGTCATCACCTCTTGCCAGTGGCTAAGTTGCTGCCAGGCGCCAAAACGCCAGTAAAGCGCTGCGCTCAGCGCCACCATCAACAGCACGCCGGGCAGCAACACTTGCCAGCCCAGTGCATTGCCTGTTCCCTGATGCTGCTCGGCATCGTCTAGCAGGCTGCGTTTGAGCTCACTGTCCAGCTCGTTAAAACGGCTTGGGTCCACCAACCCTTGCTCAAGCTCGCGGGTCAGCTCAAGGCGGCGGTCCTTGTACAACGCCAGGTTCAACTGGCGCTGCTCAGGCCCCTGCTGTGAAAGGTAAGGCACCAACACCACAGCGATGGCCAGCAGCAGCATCAACGCCATACCCAGGCCAAGCCACAGCATCAATGTTGTTCCTTCTCATTAAGCAGCTCAGACAATCGCCGGGCTTCTTCTTCATTGAGGGGCGAGGCTTGCTCGCGGCTGGCACGAACAAAGATAAAGATAAGGCCGGCTATCAGCACCAGAATGGGGGCCAGCCACAGCACAATGGTGTCAAGGCGCAGCGGCGGCTGATAATGGATGAAGTCCCCGTAGCGGGCCTTCATATAGCTGATGATTTCCTTGCGGCTCTTGCCCTGCTCGGTCATCTCATAAACCTTTTCCCGCAGATCCTTAGCAAGCTCGGCATCGGAATCGGCAATATCCTGATTCTGGCATTTAGGGCAGCGCAGCTCTTTGATCAATTCTTTGAACTGAGTTTCCTTGGCCGGATCGGTAAAGGTATAGGCATCCACGGCCGCAGTGGCGGCAACGCAATAAAATGCTACTGGAAGCAGCAATATATACAGCAGCGTTCGCATCATGGCTTCAGTCCGTTGTAGATAGGTTTAAGGGTCTGATTCCAGACCCTGTCGTTCACATCCCCGACATGGCGGTAGCGAATAACGCCCTGCCCGTCGATAAGAAAAGTCTCGGGTGCTCCATACACCCCAAGATCCAACCCCAACTGCCCTTTGGGGTCAAAAAGCACCTCTTCATAAGGGTTACCCAAGCGGCTCAACCAATCAACGGCGGCGTTGCGCTCGTCCTTGTAGTTAACCCCCACTATTCTCACCCCCTGGCGAGCCAGGGTGTTGAGAAACTGGTGTTCGGCATAACAGGTGGGGCACCAGGTGGCCCAAACGTTCAGCAGTACCGGCTGGCCGGTGGCCAGCAGCTTTTGGTCATAATGCTTGTTATCGTCAAAGAGGTCGACTTTTTGAAAGTCAGGTACCGCTTTACCCACCAGTACCGAGTTTAACTCCCTTGGGTTGGAATAAAGCCCTCGGTACAAAAACACGGCCAACACCAAAAAACAGGCCAGCGGCAGCAACAGCCATAACTTCTTCATGCCTTGGCCTCCTGCAACCTGGCAAAGCGATAACGCCGGTCAGATACCATCAACACGCCGGCCAGGGCCATCAGAATGCCGCCTCCCCAGATCCAGCGAACAAAAGGCTTAACATGGACCCGGATGGCCCAGGCGCCGTCATCAAGCTGCTCGCCAAGGGCAATGTACAGGTCGCGGCTTAGCCCCCAATCGATACCGGCTTCGGTCATCACCGAGCGGGCCACGGTGTAAAAGCGCTTTTGCGGGTTGAGTGTGGCCTCCAGCTTACCGTCACGGGTGACGGTAAAATGGCCGCCGTAGCCTTGATAATTAGAGCCGGCGACCGGCTCAATGCCATCGAAATGAAAGGCGTAGCCAGCCAGGGTATAGCTTTGACCGGTTTTAAGGCGAATATCCTGCTCTTGGGAGTAGCTGGTGGTAAGGGCGATACCAATCACCGTGACCGCGAGCCCCACATGGCCCAGCACCATGGCCCAGTGGCTGCGGTTTAGCACTTTGAGGCCTTGCCAGAGGTTGCCCTTGTTGCCGGTGCGAAGGTGCACTTCTTGCAACGTGCTGACCAGCACAAAGAAGGCCAGCACCAGCCCCAGCATGGCGTACCCCTTAGCCTGGCCGGTGATAAGCAGCGGCAGCAGCACGCCCAACACCAGGCTGATACCAAAGGCCAGCATCAGCCTTTTGATGAGTTTATTGGCCGGTTCTTTTTTCCAGCGCGCCAGCGGGCCAGCGCCCATGGCAAAGGCGAAAGGTATAAACAGCCAGGTAAAGAGGCTATTAAAAAAGGGCGCCCCCACCGAGATAGAACCCAGCCCCAGCTCTTTGTGCACCAGCGGCATCAAGGTGCCCACCAGTACCACCAGACAGGCTGTGGTCAAAAAGACGTTATTGCCAAGCAGCAGGCTCTCGCGGCTAAGCAGGGTAAAACTGCCTTGGCTGCGCACCTGGGCGGCGCGAAAGGCGTAGAGGGTCAAGCTGCCGCCAATCACAATCACCAAAAAGGCCAGGATAAAAAGGCCCCGTGCCGGGTCGGAGGCAAAGGCGTGCACCGAAACCAGCACCCCGGAGCGCACCAGGAAGGTGCCCATCAGGCTTAAAGAGAAGGCAGCAATGGCCAGCAGTACTGTCCAGGCCTTAAATACCCCGCGCTTCTCGGCAACCGCCAGCGAGTGCAGCAGCGCCGTACCAGCCAGCCAGGGCATGAAGGAGGCGTTTTCTACCGGATCCCAGAACCACCAGCCGCCCCAGCCCAGCTCGTAGTAAGCCCACCAAGAGCCAAGGGTGATACCGATAGTTAAAAACAGCCAGGCCGCCGCCGTCCAGGGCCGGGACCAGCGGGCCCAGGCGGTGTCGAGTTTACCGGACAAAAGAGCAGCAATGGCAAAAGCAAAGGCGACCGAGAACCCCACATACCCCATGTACAGCATGGGGGGGTGCACCACCAGCCCCGGGTCTTGCAGCAGCGGGTTAAGGTCGGCGCCGTCTACCGGGTAGAAAGGTAAGCTGCGGCTGAAAGGGTCGGAGGTGAAGAGGATAAAAAGCAAAAAGCCGGTGGCTATCATGCCCATCACCGACAACACCCGCGCTACCGCCGGCAGCGGCAACGGCTTTGAAAAAAGCGCCACTGCGCCGGCCCAACCGGTGAGGATAAGCACCCACAGCAGCAAAGAACCTTCATGGGCGCCCCAGGTGGCACTGATACGATAGGCCAAAGGCAATTGGGTGTTGGAATGGGCCGCCACGTAGGCAACGCTAAAATCGTTGCTAATAAAGGCGTAGACCAGAGCGCCAAAGCTAAAGGCCACCAGCACAAACTGGCCCAGGGCCAAGGGCCGGGCCAGGCTCATCAGCCGAAGGTGCCCTTTATAGGCGCCCCACAGCGGATACACACAAGAAAGCAGCGATAAACCCAGCGCCAATATCAGCGCAAAGTGGCCAAGTTCAGGAACCATTGACCCCTCGCTTATGCATGTTGATAGCCGCTTCTGAAACTTCAGGAGGCATATATTTCTCGTCGTGTTTGGCCAGCACTTCACTGGCCCTTACCGTGCCTTTGTCGGTAAAGGTGCCCTGGGCCACGATGCCCTGCCCTTCACGAAACAGGTCCGGCAGGATGCCTGAGTACAGTACCGTGACCCGGTAGCCGCTGTTATCGGTCAGCTCGAAACGGACATCCAGGGTTTTATCGTCACGCTTTACCGTACCCGGCACCACCAAACCACCAATGCGAAGGCGCTGGCCAGGATGCGGCTTGACGCCGTCCTTGCCGCTTTCCACCTCACCGGGCGTGAAAAACAAATCAATGTTCTGGCTCAGGGCATAGAGCACCATGCCTGCGGTGGCAGCCAGGCCCAGCAGCACCGCCCCCGCGACGATTAGCCGGGTTTTACGACGAGGATTCATTACCGCTCACCTCTTTGTTTCTTTGCGCCTGTCTTTGCTGGCGGGCATGGCGTTTTTTAAGGTCGGATAGCAACGAACGTTCTTGTTGCCACAGCCAGATAATGAGCCCAACCAAGGTGACAAAGGTCACCCCATAGGCGAGCCAGACAAAAAAGCCATGGGTGCCCTGAGCCAGAAAATCCTTCAGGCTATGAAAATACATCAGCGGCCCTCCAACAGTGTGACAACCCAGGGCCGGCGGGCTTCCATGCTGAGAATGAGGGTCGCCATCCGTTTTACCGACAGCGCCGTCAGCAGCAAGGCAAAACCCAACAGGTTGATCAACAGCGGCCAGAGCATGCTGTCGTCCATGGAAGGCCGGGAGAACTTACTGATGGTGGCCCCCTGGTGAAGCGTGTTCCACCACTGGACCGAATAATGAATGATGGGCAGGTTTATCACACCGACCAGCGCCAAAATGCCTGCGGCCCGGCCAGCGGTCTTCTTGTCGTTGAAGGCACCATATAAGGCGATCACCCCCAAGTACAGGAACAATAAGATAAGTTGTGACGTTAGCCGCGCATCCCACACCCACCAAGTGCCCCAGGTCGGCTTGCCCCACACCGCCCCGGTAAAGAGCGACAAAAAAGTAAAGACGGCACCGATAGGGGCAATAGCCTGCACCGTGACATCAGCCAGGCGCTGCTGCCAGACAATACCGACAAAAGCAGCGATGGCCATGGCCAGGTAGCCCCCCATGCCGAGCATAGCAGTGGGTACATGGATATAGATGATGCGAAAACTGTTGCCTTGCTGGTAATCGGGGGGCGCAAAGGCGAGGCCCCATACCGTGCCAACCAGCAACACAATCAGGCTTGGCCAGAAGAACCAAGGCGCCAGGCGCCGGCACAGCCAGTAGGCACGTTCGGGTTTAGCGTAGGGGTGTAACCAGTTCCACATGGCCATTCCTATCCGTTAATACTTATTTTCAGCGCCGAGGCGATGGCAAAAGGACAAAGGGTTAAAGCCCCCAGACTAAAGGCGGCCAGCAGCGCCAACTGGCCACTGTAACTCAAACCCAGGGCAGCGGCTTCGAGGCTGCCGGTGGCAAAAATAAGCACCGGGATATAAAGCGGCAGCACCAGTAGGCTAAGTAGAATGCCGCCACGCTTGAGGCCAACAGTCAGTGCCACCCCAACCGCTCCCACCAGGCTCAAGGCCGGCGACCCTGCCAGCAGGGTTAGCACCAACGCCAGCCAACCGGCGCCATCAAGGTTCAACAGCAGCGCCGCCAGGGGCGATAGCAACACCAACGGCAGCGCGGTCAGCAACCAATGGGCTACCACCTTGGCCAGCGCCACCAGCGGCAAGGGCAGCGACGTAAGCATCATTTGCTGCAAGCTGCCATCGGCCAAGTCGTCTTTAAATAACCGTTCAAAAGACAGCAGCGCCGAGAGCAGCACCGACACCCAGATGATACCGGGTGCCAATCTTGCCATCAGTTGCGGCTCTGGTCCCAATCCAAGGGGAAACAGTGTTATTACCAGCAAATAAAAGATAAGGGGGTTGAGCACATCGGCCTTGCGCCGAAAAGCAATGGCCAGGTCGCGGCGAATAAGGCTGATAAAAAGACCCGTCAAGAGACCGCCTCAAGTAGCAATCGCTGGCTCGGTGGCTTGGTCAAATCCTGGTGGCTGGTCATCAGTACCGCGCCGCCTTGCTGGCAGTGTTGCCAAAGCCGCTGCTCCAGCGCCGCCACACCTTTTTTGTCGATGGCGGTAAAGGGCTCGTCAAGCACCCAGACTCGGGCGCGGCTCAGCCACAACCTTGCCAGCGCCACACGCCGCTGCTGGCCAGCGGACAATTGCCCCACCGGCACGTCCTCAAAGCCAAAAAGGCCCACCGTATCTAGCACCTGCCAGTGGTCCAGCGGCTGGCAGGGTTGGATCCGGGCATAAAAAGCGAGATTTTCAAAGGGGGTGAGCACGGTGTTGATGCCACTGTGGTGACCAATAAACAGCAAATCCTGATGGTATTGTGCCCGAACCTCGCCGATGGCTTGGTTCAGGTAACACACTTTTCCCGTCGCTTTATCACCAAGACCGGCAACAATGGCCAGCAGGCTGCTTTTGCCTGCGCCATTAGGGCCTTCTACCTGAATGAGCTCGCCGGCCTCAAGATCAAACGAGAGACTGGCAAACAGGGTGCGTTCTTCGCGAATGCAGGATAAATTTTCAACAGAAATAAGGGGATAGCTCACCAGGGTCATCCGGCTGTCAAAGCTGTCGCGATGATAGCATACTGACCTAAAGTGGCTAGGCAGTGCAAAGACAACCTTATGAAAGTACCGACGAATTTGCCCCCAGCCGGCATCCGGGCGCAACAAGCGCCGACCACGCCTCAATCGGCCCCGGCCAAAACCATGAGCGCAGCTCTGCTCGCAAGCAGTCCGGACATGGCGCGGCTCGCCCTTGGCTTGACCCTCCCAGCCCCGGATGCAGGCGCCTTAAGCCGGGTGTTACCGGCGCTTTTAACCAGCCAGTTGCCACAGCTTCTGACCAGTTTGCTCAATCCGGCCGACGGTAAGGCGCCCATGGTTCGCCAGTGGCTGCTGGCCGCCCTCGGCGCGCGTTTGCAAAGCAAAGACATTTCCCTGCCGGCGCCGTTGAAGGCCTTGCTGCAAAGCCTCGATGAAGGGCAAAAGCAGCTCCTTTCAGATGGCCTTGGCAAATTGGAGCAAGCGCAGTTTCAATCCCGCCAGGACACCCTTTTTTGGGCGCTACCCCTGCCCTTTGCCCAGGATTGGCTGGAGCTTGCCTGGCCCAACCCCAAGGAGCAAAAACGCAATCAGGAAAGCGAACCGGTGCTGACTCTGCTCTTTCCATTGCCAGGCCTTGGCCGCTTGCTGGTAAAAGCCGGGGTGCAGAGCGTGCGCTTTTATGCCGACACCCCGGCTTTAAAACAGCGGGTAGACGACACCCTGCCAAGGCTTGCCAAGCGCCTTGCCGACTTAGAACTCGCTCCGCAGCTGATGAGCTTTCAGGGCAAGGTACCGGCCAAGCTTATTCCGCCGGTCGGCGGTATCAACGAATTGGTGTGAAATGAGCGACCCAAAGGAAACCAAAGCCATTGGCTTGTCCTACGACGGCAGCCAGCCGCCGAAACTGGATTTCAAACTCACTGGCGAGGAAGCGAAAGCGGTTATCGAGATAGCCAGGGAAAAGGGCCTGCTGCTCCATGAAGACGCAGCGCTTACCGAGAGCCTGATGCGCCTTGAACAAGGCCAGGGAATACCGCCGGAGCTTTACCTTATCGTGGCGGAGCTTATCGCCTATGCCTGGCTGCTGATGGGCAAGGAACCCGATTATTGGCGCACCCCAGATGGCGGGGTGCGGGCTCGGGGTTAGGGCTTTTTGTGCAGATTAAAGAGGAGTTCGGCCTCGGCGCGGGGCAGTTCGCATTCACGCATCAACTCGTCGATATCGGCGCCAAGGGCCACCATTTTGGCGGCGCGGCTGTAGAGCTTACTTTGTGGGTCGACGCTTTTCAGCTCGTCCTGGGCGCCTTGCATCCGCTCTACGTCTGCCGCCAGGCTCAACAGCCGTTGGCCCATACCTAGGGCGCCTGAATGGATCTCATGGAGCAGGTTTTCCCGGTCTTGAAGCTGGCGCTCCAAGTCGTCGATGCGGCCGACAAGTACCGTTTGACGGCGGTACATCAAGACGATGACCGCCACCACCAGCAATAACAGCAGCGTTTCGAGAAAGGTAACCAGGCTCATCACAGATTCATTATCTCTTCCCACTCCTCGTCGGTGAGCATTTTGTTGAGATCCACCAGGATCAACAGCTCGCCGTCGCGGTTGGACACGCCCTGGATAAACTTGGCGCTCTCTTCGGTGCCCACATTAGGCGCCACTTCGATTTCGGAGCGTTTGAGGTAAACCACCTCGGCCACGGCGTCCACCAGGATACCGATGACTTCTTTCTCGGCCTCGATGATGACAATCCGTGATTGCTCGCTAACCTCAGAAGACGCCAGGCCGAAACGGGCACGGGTATCAATGACCGTAACCACGTTGCCACGCAGGTTGATGATGCCCAGCACATAGTCGGGTGCACCGGGAACCGGCGCGATTTCGGTGTAACGCAGTACTTCCTGCACCTGCATTACGTTGATGCCGTAGGTTTCGTTATCCAGCTGGAAGGTTACCCACTGCAGGACTTCGTCGTTGGCTTCCGCCACTTTCGCCAGCTTTTGCTTGTTGCTCATGCTTTACCCTTATTCTCTTCCAGATCCAGACCACCCAGGCCCTTGTCGAGCATGCCCAGCAGGGCATCAACGTCAAGCAAGGCACACATACGTTCTTTGACCATACCGGCCAACCAAGGCCTTTTACTGCCGCCCTGGCGCCAGCGAACCGAGCTACTGTCGATACGTTCGGTGCGAACCAGGCTATAACAGGCCAGCCCCCAGGGACTGTCCCCCAACATCACTAGATATCGGTAGTTTTCGGCATTTTCTTGATTTTTTGTTTTGTCGGGCATCACCCAACGGGCCGTGTCCACCACCCGCATTTTCTGATCGCGGTGCAGCATCAGCCCTTTGAACCAATCAGGCTTGCCAAAAAGCGGGCTCACCTCGCCTATCTGGTGGATGCCGCCCAGTTTATCCAGCGGCACCGCAAGCTCAAGCCCCGCTACGTCAAAAAGCAGTACTTGAAAGTCTCCTTCCCGCACCACCGCGTCCACCGGCGCTTCGGGGGGCGGCGGCTCGGCGCCTTTTTGCTCCCTGGCTACCGGCACAGCAACCGGCGCCTCTACCTGCGGTTTTACCGGCGCCGCAACTGGCGCTGGCGGCGCTTTGACTGGAGGCTCGGCCGCCTTGGCTTCAACCTTGGGCGCAGCCAGTTCTTCTTGGGCCGCTCGAACCTGTGCCAACAGCTTGTTGAGGGTCGCCTTGTCTTCGCTTGCCGGCGCTGGGCGCTCGGCAAAGGGTTTGGCCGGGGCCTTTTCTTCGACTTTGGCCTGCACCTTGGGCTCGCTCTTGGCAGGCTCCGGCGGCGAAGGCTCAGCTAAAAGGGCAGCGAAGTAGTCGTCCATCAGGCTCATGCACTCACCTCCAGCGGCAGCAGAGACTCGAGCAGTTTTTCATAGGCCTGCACCCCTCTTGCCAGGGGCGAAAGCACCGGCAGCGGCACATGCTCGCGGCTGGCATCACGAAACTTGGTATCCACCGGCACCATGCCTTGCCAGACATTGCCGCCATATTCCTGGTGCAATTCCTTAAGGGCTTCCAGGGAGGCACGGGTACGCTTGTCAAACATGGTAGGCACGATAGTGACCTGGCGCTTGCCTTTGAGGGATTTTTCCATCATCGACAGGGTACGGAGCATCCGCTCCAAGCCCTTGATGGCCAAAAACTCGGTTTGCACCGGCACCAGCACCCGCTGGCAGGCGGCCAGGGCATTGACCATCAACACCCCAAGCACCGGCGGGCAGTCAATAAGCACATGGGCGTAAAGGCCGTCGAGCTTTTCCAGCAATTGCTTTAACAACAGGCCCAAGCCTTCGCGGCTACCCAGTTGACGGTCGAGAGTGGCAAGCTCCATGGCCGCCGGCCACAAGAAGAGGTTATTGCCCACTTCCAGGGTGGCTTTGTCGATAAGGGCCGGGGTCAATTGTTGGCTGGACATCAAATCAAACAAGGTGGCCTCCAGGTTTTCCTGGGTGCGATTGAAATAGCTGGTCAAAGAGGCATGAGGGTCCATGTCAATCAGCAGCACTTGCTCGCCCCGGGCCGCCAACAAGGCGCCAAGGGTAACGGTGGTGGTGGTTTTGCCCACCCCGCCTTTCTGGTTCGCAACAGTCCAGATATTCACGCTGTTCTCATCGCCTCAGTTATCTTCCCGGGTGGTATAACGAACACCGCCCCCCGGCAAGGCTACCTCTTTGATCTCGGGCTCACCGGGCATCGGCTTGGACGGCAATGGCTGTGGCTTTTGCCAGCCGTAAACCGACAACGCCAGCACCACCCGGCGCCGGTCTGCCTGGTCAGTCTGGAGCTGGTCGCCGTAGGCGCCATAGCCTTCCAAGGCCAGCCTCGGCGCTTCCACACCGTCGGCCACCAGTTGGCGCAGCACCGCTGCCGCCCTCGCTGCCGACAGCTCCCAATTAGACGCAAAAATGGCATCGCTGATGGGGGTGCTGTCGGTATAGCCTCGAACCCGAATGTAATTGTTGGCCGACTTCAAAGCCGGCGCCAAAGACGAAAGCAAGTCTCGTGCCGGTTTCTGCAAGGTGGCGCTGGCCCTTGAGAAAAGCAGGCTGTCTGGCAGTTCCAGGGTCAGCCAGTCTTCACCCAATTTGAGTTTGGCGCCGCCGAGGTTGGCGTCACCCTCCAGGGCTTTGCTGAGCTCATTGGCCAGCTCTTTTAGCGGCTTACCGGCTACTTGCTGGGGCTCGCTGGCTAACAGGCCATCATCGGCCGCCACTTTGCCCTGCCCGGCCTCTTTAAGCTGTTGGCCGCCATCTAGCAGGCCAGCGCCATCGGGCAGCAGGGTTTGGCCGCCCCCTTGAGCCGCTGCGCCGCTTTCGGTGTTTTTAGGGTAAGGCTTGGCCACCCGCTGCACCGCGCTTTCGAGATTGGAAACCACTTCTTTGAATTCGTCTTTTTCCAGCAGCACAAAGGCGTAGAGCACCACAAATAGCGCGAACATCAGCGTCATGTAATCGGCATAGGACACCAGCCAGCGGTCGCTGTTGTCTTTATGTTTGACCCTGTGCTGGCGCCGGTAGCGATACACCTTAGCCCCCCTGGTAGCTTTGCAGCTTCATGGCCACCTTGGCCGGGTGCTCCCCAAGGCCCAAAGCCATCAAGCCGACAATGGCCGCCTCCTGGTAACGGCTGCGCCCGTCAATCAGGGCATGCAGGCGCCCACCCAGGGGCAAAAAAATCAGGTTGGCAAAACCCACGCCGTAGATGGTGGCCACAAAGGCGGTGGCAATGCCTGCGCCCAGGGCCTCGGGGTTGGTGAGCTGGCCCATGGCCTGGATAAGCCCCAGCACGGCGCCGAGGATGCCCATGGTCGGGGCGTAGCCTCCCATCATCTGAAACACATCGGCCGCTTTGTAATCGCCGTCCTGTTGCAGGTAGAGATCGCTTTCAAGCATTTCCCGAAGCTGCTCGGGAGTGGCGCCATCCACTAAAAGTTGCAGGCCTTTACGCACAAAAGGTTCAGGGTAAGACTCGGACGCCGACTCCAGCGCCAGGATGCCCTGGTTACGACACTGCTGACTCCAATGCTGGAAGTTATCCAGCAAGGCGTCAAGATCTTGACGAGGCGGGGTTACCAGCCACTGGCAAAGGGACAGCCAGCGGGTAAAGCGGCCCCAGGGGCTTTGCACCAGGGTCGCCATAAAGGAGCCCCCCACCACAATCAGCACCGCCGGGCCGTTAAGGAGGCTGGCAAGGTGACCGCCTTCCAGCCACAAAGCCAAAAGGATGATCCCCATTCCCAGCACAACAGCTGGCAGCGCCAGTCTATCCATGGCCAATCTCGGCCAGAATGCGCCCGGCAATGCGGTCAAGACTGATGGACTCATCGGTGAGGCCTGCGGCGGTTACCGCCTGCGGCATGCCGTACACCACGCAGCTCGCTTCGTCCTGGGCAAACAAGGTGGCGCCCTGGGCTTTAAGCAGCCTTGAGCCATCGCGACCATCGGCGCCCATGCCGGTCAAAATCACCGCCAGCACGTCACCCGTCACCTTGGCCGCTGAGGCGAAGGTAATGTCTACCGACGGCTTATAAACCAGCGATTCTGGGCCTTCGGTGACTTTTAAACGCATCGCCGAGCCAGAGCCCTCTACCAGCATCTGCTTGCCACCGGGGGCCAGATAGGCTGAGCCTGGCAGCAGCCGGTCGCCGTTCTCTGCTTCTTTGACATTGATTTGGCAAAGGCCGTTAAGGCGCTGGGCAAAAGCCGAGGTAAAGGTGCCGGGCATGTGCTGGATAAGCACGATGGGCAGCGGAAAATTACCGGGCAGGCGGGTCAGAATTTGTTGCAGCGCCACAGGGCCGCCTGTTGAGCAGCCAATGGCCAGCAGCTTGTAAGGCATACTGCGGCGCCGGCGCGGCGCGGGCGCCGGTGTATCGTGCCGCTCGCTAACCGGCCTTGTGGGCGCGGGTTCGGGCTTGGCAATGGTTGGTGCCGAGCTTGAACTTCGCAGCTGGCGCGCCTTGATAAGGGACAAACCTCGGCGATTGGCCAGGGTTTTAACCCGGGTCAGCAAGGTGGCAACAGCGTCGTTGCGGTCTTTGGCGATGTCCTCAAAGCGCTTGGGCAGAAAATCCAAGGCCCCGGCGTCCAGCGCGTCAAGGGTAGCCTTGGCACCGTCATGGGTCAGGGAGGAGAACATCAAAATCGGGGTGGGGTTGGCCAGCATGATCTCGCGCACCGCCGAGATGCCGTCCATAACCGGCATCTCGATATCCATGGTGATCACATCCGGGCGCAACTCTTTTGCTTTTTGAACGGCTTCCTTACCGTTCATTGCGGTGTCGATAACCTCCACGCCTTTGTCGGAGGTCAGTATCTCTGACACCCGGCGACGGAAAAAACTGGAGTCATCGACCACCAAAACACGAATCGGCATAGCAGGGTTATCCCTTTACATCTTGCGGGCATAGCGCTTGAGCAGCGCCGGTACATCCAGAATAAGGGCAATGCCCCCGTCAGAGGTAATGGTAGCGCCGGCCATGCCAGGGGTCCCCTGAAGCATCTGGCCAAGCGGCTTGATCACCACCTCTTCCTGGCCGATAAGGCCATCGACCACAAAGCCAACCTGCATGGTGCCTTGCTGGATGATCACCACATGCCCCTGGCCACGGCGCCGCTCGCGGTTTGAGCCGCGCACCAGCCAATGGTCCAGATAGAACAGCGGTATGGCCCTATCCCGCACTATTATCGTCAACTGGCCGTCAACAACATTGGTCTGGGACAAATCCAGGTGGAAAATTTCGTTGACGGTGGCCAGCGGGAAGGCAAAGGTCTGTTTGCCCACCAGCACCATCAGGGTCGGCAAAATCGCCAGGGTCAGCGGCACCTTGATGGTGATGCGGGTGCCCTCGCCTTTGGCCGAGTCAATATGGATGGAGCCATTAAGCTGGCTGATTTTGGTTTTCACCACGTCCATGCCCACACCACGGCCGGAGATGTCGGAGATCTCCTTCTTGGTGGAGAAGCCCGGGGCAAAAATCAGGTTGTACGCTTCTTCGTCAGATAAGCGGTTGGCAGCGTCTTGGTCCATGACGCCGCGCTCGACGGCGATGGATTTGAGCCGCTCCGGGTCCATGCCAGCGCCGTCGTCGTTAATGGCCAGCAGGATGTGGTCACCTTCCTGGCTTGCCGACAGCACAATGGTACCGGTTTTGGCTTTACCGCTTTTCACCCGGACATCGGGCATCTCAATACCGTGGTCCACCGAGTTACGCACCAAGTGCACCAGCGGGTCGGCAAGGGCCTCTACCAGGTTTTTATCAAGATCGGTTTCTTCCCCCACCAACTCCAGGTTGATGTCCTTTTTAAGGCTGCGGGCAAGGTCACGAACCACCCGCGGAAAGCGGCCAAACACTTTCTTGATGGGCTGCATGCGGGTTTGCATCACCGCGCCTTGCAGGTCGCCGGTCACCACATCGAGGTTGGCAACGGCTTTGGAAAGCTCTTCGTCTTCGGCGTTAAGGCCGATAGACAGCAGGCGGTTACGCACCAACACCAACTCGCCGACCATGTTCATGATCTCATCGAGCTTCTTGGTATCGACCCGCACCGTGGTTTCGGCCGGCGGGTTAACGTGGTTTTGCGCGGCACCAGCAGGAGCTGCTTGCGGCGCAGGCACGGGCGCCGCCTTGGCAGGCTCGGCTTTAGGAGCGGCAGCCTTGGGCGCCGCAGCACTGGACGCAGCCGGCTCATTTACCGAGGGCCCTTTGCCTTTGCCATGAAGCTCATCGAGCAGCGCTTCAAATTCATCATCGGCGATAAGGTCGCCACCACCGCCAGCCGCGGCTGGGGCTTTAACTTCTTCGGCCGCGGGCGCTTTAGGCGCTTCGGGCTCGTCGGACTCCACAGCGCCACTGAACTTGCCTTTGCCGTGCAACTGGTCAAGCAGCGCTTCAAATTCGTCGTCGGTGATGTCATCACCGCTGCCACCGGCCGGCGCGGCAGGCGCCGCTGGCTCAGGCGCAGCAGCTTTGGCCGAAGGCCCTTTATTGCTGCCATGCAGCTCGTCAAGGAGGGCTTCGAATTCATCGTCGGTGATATCGTCGATGCCGCCTTCGCTGGTGGCAACCGACGGTTCGGCAGCCTCTTGGCTGACCTCGGGCTCGGGAGCAATCTCAGGCTCAGGCTCGGGAGCTGGCGCCGGAGCGGCGTCTGGGTCGGTCAGGCGGTGCAGCGCTTCGATAAGCGCGGGATCGGCCGGGCCGGGGATCTCCCGTTCCTGGATAAGGGCAAACATCTCGTTGATGGTGTCCAGAGCGCTCAGCACCACGTCCATCAACTCGGCGTTTACCGCCAGTTTGTGGTTTCGAAGCAGGTCGAAGACGTTTTCTGCGCCATGGCAGACATCAACCAGGTTGGACAGGCCAAGGAAACCAGCACCGCCTTTAACGGTGTGGAAGCCACGAAAGATGGCATTGAGCAGATCACTGTCCTGGGGCCGTTTTTCCAGCTCCACCAGCTGCTCGGAGAGTAATTCAAGGATCTCTCCGGCCTCAACCAGGAAGTCCTGCAGGATGTCTTCATCCAATTCGAAGCTCATTGCTCAGCCCCTTTAGAAACCCAAACTCGATAGCAGGTCGTCTACGTCATCCTGCCCTGTGACTACGTCGTCTCTGCCTTCAGGGTTAAGAATGGGCCCTTCCGGCTCAGTGCTGGATTTTTGGCGCTCGTTGGCCATTTTCGGCTCGCCAAACATGGCAACCAGGCTCACCAAACGCTCTTCCACTTCCCTGACCAGTTCGATGACACGGCGGATGATCTGCCCGGTAAGGTCTTGAAAGCCTTGGGCCATCAGCACTTCGGTCAAGGCACCGCGCAACTCGTCGGCTTCGTTTTTGGAATTGACCAAAAAGCCGTCGAGATCGTGAACCAGGGTCTTGAACTCCCCAACCTTCATTTCCCGTTCCATCAACCGCTGCCAGGCAGGGTTGAGGCTGTCGATGCTGTCCACCAGCTTGTCGGCGATAGGCAGGCAAGACTCCACGGCATCCATGGTGGTGTTGGCCGCTGACTCGGTCATGGTGATGACATGCATCAACCGGTCTTTGGCATCGGGAATGTCCTGGGTGGCCAGGGTGGCAAGACGCGGGTCTTGCTGGAACTCAAGCAGCGAGTCGTGCAATTCGCGGGTCAGTTTACCGACCTGGGAAAACAGCTCGGTGTTGGCACTGACGGCCATTTCCCGCAGCACCGCTTCCGCCTGCTGCTCCTGACCAGCTTCCAGGTGGGCCACCAACGCTCTGGCCTGCTCCAGGGAAATGCCTGTTTTTTGGCGCTCAGTCATGGCGTGTCCTTACCCCATCCGCTCAAAGATTTTGTCGAGCTTTTCTTTTAGCGTGGCGGCGGTAAAGGGCTTGACCACATAACCGTTCACACCGGCCTGGGCGGCGGTGATGATCTGCTCGCGCTTGGCTTCGGCAGTTACCATCAGTACCGGCAGGTGCTTGAGGTTGTCGTCAGCACGAATGGCCTTCAACAGGTCAATCCCCTGCATGCCTGGCATGTTCCAGTCGGTGATCACGAAGTCAAAATCACCGTTTTGCAGCATCGGCAGCGCGGTGTTGCCATCGTCGGCTTCAAAGCAATTATTGAAGCCCAGATCGCGCATGAGGTTTTTGATGATGCGGCGCATCGTGGAGAAGTCGTCCACGATGAGGATCTTCATGTTCTTGTCCAATGCTTCCTCCAACGAAGCGTGAGCTGATTTCTTATCGGCCTGATTTATAAATACTTAACTAAATTATGCTGCTGTCTTGGTGCCACTCGGTCAGGCGCCCTTTAAGGCGGGACATGGCCTGGCCGTGAATTTGGCAGACCCGGGACTCGCTCACCCCTAGCACGGCGCCTATTTCCTTGAGGTTAAGCTCCTCTTCGTAATAGAGCGACAGCACGATGGCTTCCCGCTCCGGGAGCTTTTTCAAGGCGTCACTCAGGGCGCTTTGGAACTGGCTGCGGTGGTGGTTGAGATCCGGCCTGTCGCTGTCGTCCGGGGCATACACCTCTTCGGTGACGCCCAGGTCTTCCATGGCCACCAGCCGGCCGCAGTTAACGTCGTTGAGCATACGGTGGTAGTCGTCGACACTGACTTGCAGTTTGGCCGCCACTTCCACGTCCCGGGCTTCTACACCGGTTTCACGCTCCACTTCATTAATAGCATCGCTGATGGCGCGGGCATTGCGGTGCACGCTGCGCGGCACCCAGTCACCCCGGCGAATTTCATCCAGCATGGCACCGCGGATACGGATACCGGCATAGGTTTCAAAACTGGCACCTTTGGAGCCATCGAAGTTACGGGCAGCTTCGATAAGCCCCATCATGCCGGCCTGAATGAGATCGTCCAGCTGTACCGATGGCGGCAGGCGCATCAGCAGATGGTGGGCAATACGCCGCACAAGTTCGGCGTAACGGGTAACCAGTTGGCTCTCCCGCTGCTCACCATAGGGATTTTTATTGAGTATCTTGTTCGCTCCCGACATGAGATTTTTCGCCGATCAGTTGCTCAAGGAAAAACTCCACATGACCGCCCGGTCTGTTAGGAATGGGCCAGGTCATCACTTTGGCAGCCAGGGCCTTGAAGGCGATGGCTGCCGGGGCTCGCGGATACAGGTCGACCACCAGCTTCTGCTTGCGCACGGCCTGGCGGACATGTTCGTCAAAGGGCACGGTACCAACCAGTTCCAGAGCAACATCCAGGAAGCGGTCGGTCACCCGCGACAATTTGGTAAAGAGCTCTTGCCCCTCTTTGAGGCTACGCACCATGTTGGCCACGATTTTGAAGCGGAACAGGCCGTAGTCACGGGACAGAATTTTGATAAGAGCGTAGGCATCGGTGATGGAAGTGGGTTCGTCACAGACCACTACCATTACGTCCTGGGCGGCGCGGGAGAAACTCAGCACCATGTCCGAGATACCGGCAGCGGTGTCGATGATCAATACATCGAAGGTTTCTTCCAGCTCGCTAAAAGCGCGGATAAGGCTGGCGTGCTCAGCCGGGGTCAGCTCCACCATGGACTGGGTGCCAGACGTGGCCGGTACGATTTTAAAGCCGCCTGGGCCTTCGAGCAGCACGTCTTTTAGCTCGCACTCGCCGGCCAACACATGGCTGAGGTTTTTCTGGACCCTAAGACCCAACAGGACGTCAACGTTCGCCAGGCCAAGGTCAGCGTCCAGCAACAGCACTTTCTGCCCAGCTTGGGCCAGGGCTGCCGCGGTATTGATAGAAACGTTGGTCTTACCGACACCGCCTTTACCGCCGGTGACAGCTACCACTTTGGTGATGCTCTGACGCTTCATTTGCCTCAAGCCGCTCGCTTGATCCATGGGTGTTCCTTATTTTACTTGTCGCCTCGGACTTAAGCCGCAGCAGTGCCCACAAAAAGTGCCAGAGCACGCTCAAGCAGGTTCTCCGCCTGGGCAACCTGCAGATCCTCTGGTACACGCTGACCGTCGGTAAGATACCCTATTGGCAAGGCATTTTGTATCGCCAGGCCAAGGACTTCTCCCAGGCTCAGGGTCTCGTCGAGCTTGGTCAGCACCAGGCCATCAAGGGGGACCTGGGAAAAACGGTTCAGTGCATCTTCCAGCACCCGCTGTTGGGCGGTGGCAGAGAGCACCAGGTAACGCTGAATGGGTACCTGCCCGGCCTGGACCAGGGTAGAAAGCTGCTGGTTCAGGCGCAGGTCGCGCTGGCCCATACCGGCGGTGTCAATCAGCACCAAAGAGCGGTTGCGCAGCTGATACAGCACGTCTTCCAGTTCTTCGGCGTCTTTGGCCACCTTAACAGGGCAACCGATGATACGGCCATAGGTGGCAAGTTGTTCGTGGGCACCGATACGGTAAGTGTCCGTACTGACCAAAGCGACCTCATCGGCGCCGTGCTTAAGCGCATAATGAGCAGCCAGTTTGGCCACGGTGGTGGTTTTGCCAACCCCGGTGGGGCCCATCATGGCTACCACGCCGCCTTTGCGAAGAATGGTGTTGTCACTGGTAAAGAGGCGCTTTTTCAGCTGCACCCGCAGCCATTTCCAGCCATCGTTGGCGCCAAGAGCTTCAGGCATGGGCGCCGTGACTTCCTCTGCCAGTGTAGAAGGAAAGCCCATTTTCACCAGCCGCTCTTCCAGCAGGGTACGCACCGGCTGGCGCCGGGCCTTGGCATCCTGGCGAAGGCCGGAGAGTTGATGTTCAAGTAATTGACGCAAGCTGTGCATTTCTTCGGACAGGTCAGCCATGGTCACTTTTTTGACGGGGCTGGCCGGTTCGGCGGCGGCAACAAACTCGGATTGTTGCTCCATGGCCTGGCGGGCCAGACCGCGGGACCACTCCGGCAGGCTTTCGCTGCGGCTATCTTGCTCGCGGCTTTGCCAATCCCAGTTAAGGGTAGGCGCTGCCTTTTTACGGGGCTCGGCCTTGGCAGCCTGGCGGGGCGCGGCTTGGCGCGGGGCGCTTGAGAGCGTCACCCTGTCTTCCGGCAGCTCGCGCTCGCCGGCGCGGCCTGCGCTGGGGCGACCCTGCGGGGTTTTGTCTGCAACATCCACGGCCGCCACAATTTCGACACCGCCATTGACCTTGGTGTTGGACAGAATAACGGCGTCCACGCCCAGGGTGTCTTTGACCTCTGCCAGTGCAGAGCGCATGTCTTTGGCGAAAAAGCGATGGATTTTCACTGGCCTTAGCCTCCGCTACCTATGCTGCTGACAATACGGATCTGCTTGTCATCCGGTACTTCCTGATAAGACAGGACGCGCAGGCCCGGGATCGAATATTTGACGAATCGGGCCAGGGAGCCACGGAGCACCCCGGATGTCAGCAGCACCGCTGCCTGACCGTTCATTTCCTGTTGATTGGCGGCGTTCTCGAGGGATTTTTGTAGCCTTTCTGCAAGGCCCGGCTCCAATCCCGCGTTTTCGCCACCGGCTTGCAGAGTCTGATGCAACATCTGTTCCAACTCTGGCGACAAAGTAATGACGGGCAGCTCGGCCACTGGCCCGAAGATCTCTTGGACCAGCAGGCGCTTGGTGGAAATACGGGCGGCAGCGGTCAGTACGTCGGCGTCCTGAGACTTGGGACCATACTCGACCATTGTTTGTACCAAGGTGCGCATATCGCGGATAGGCACCCCTTCGTGCAGCAGGTTTTGCAGCACCTTGACCAGAATGCCCAGCGGCATGATGTCGGGAATAAGGCCTTCCACCAGCTTGGGCGCCTTCTTGGCCAGCATGTCCAAGAGGTTCTGCACTTCTTCGTGGCCAAGTAGTTGCGCGGCGTTATTGGCCAGCAACTGGCTAAGGTGAGTGGCCACAACGGTGGCAGCGTCCACCACGGTGTAACCGAGGCTTTGGGCGTGGTCACGCTGGGATGGGGTTATCCAGTAAGCCTCCAGGCCAAAGGCAGGCTCCTGGGTGGGAATACCGTCGATTTTGCCAAAGACCTGCCCTGGGTTGATGGCCAGCTCCCGGTCGCCGCGAATATCGGCTTCCCCCACCGCCACCCCCATCAGGGTGATGCGATAGATATTGGGTTCGAGCTCCAGGTTGTCACGCACATGCACCGGCGGCACCAAAAAGCCCAAATCCTGGCTGAGCTTCTTGCGCACCCCTTTGATACGAGACAGCAGCTCACCGCCCTGGGCTTTGTCCACCAGCGGAATAAGGCGATACCCCACTTCCAGGCCAATGGTGTCAACCGGCTGCACATCGTCCCAGCCCAGCTCGCGCTGATCCGGCGGCAGCACTTCCCCGCTCTTGGGCTCAGGCTTGGCCGCCTCGACCAGCGCCGCCTTTTGCTTGCGCTTGTATTGCACATAGGCGCCAACACCACAAAGGGTACCGAGCAGCAAAAAAGCCAGATGGGGCATGCCGGGCACCAGGCCCATCACCACCAGAATGCCGGAGGCAATCACCAGGGATTTAGGGTTGTCGAACATTTGCCCGACCAACTGCGCGCCCATATCGCCGTCGGTGTTTTCACGGGTCACCATCAGGGCCGCTGCGACCGACAGCAGCAGCGAAGGAATTTGCGCTACCAGGCCGTCGCCGATGGTCAGCAAGGTGTAGATCTGCAAGGCATCGGCAAAGCTCAGGCCATGCTGGACGATACCAATGACAAAGCCGCCGATGACGTTGATAAAGAGGATGAGGATACCGGCGACGGCGTCACCCTTAACGAATTTGGAGGCACCGTCCATAGCCCCGTAGAAGTCCGCTTCGCTGGTCACTTCCTTACGGCGTTTGCGGGCTTCTTCCTGGTTGATGATGCCGGCGTTAAGGTCGGCGTCGATGGCCATCTGCTTACCGGGCATGGCGTCCAGGGTAAAGCGGGCACTTACCTCAGAGATCCGCCCCGCACCCTTGGTGACCACCACAAAGTTGATGATGATAAGGATGGCGAACACCACCAGACCGACAGCGTAGTTACCACCAATAACCACAGAGCCGAAAGACTCAATCACCTGGCCAGCGGCGCCGGGGCCATTATGGCCTTCCAGCAGCACCACCCGGGTAGAGGCGACGTTAAGGGCCAACCGCAGCAAGGTAGCCACCAGCAGCACGGTGGGGAAAGCCGCAAAATCGAGAGGCCGGCCGGTGTAGATACAGACCAGCAGCACCACCAGCGACAGGGAAATGTTGAACGAGAACAGCATGTCCAGCAGCAGTGGTGGCATCGGCAACACCACCATGGCCAGGGTGGCCAGCACCATCAAGGGGGCCCCGATGCCTTTGAAGATTTTGCCTCGGGAAGCCTTGATATTCAGGAAGACGTTTTGCCAGTTTGCTACAGCCATGCCTTGACGCTCTCGATCAGGATACCAAGACCAAAGCAAAGACCAGGCCAAGTATTTTTATTATTTAAAAACAGAAAGTTAAGTTACCAGTGTCGAAACTCTGGCGGTACCGGCACTTCCGTTGGTAGCTTCTTGGGCCGGGTACCTCTGCCCTTCTTCCAAAGCCGCAACTGGTAGACATAAGCCAGTACCTGGGCCACCGCCACAAAGAGGCCATCGGGGATGGGTTTATCCAGCTCGCCACTGTAATAAAGAGCCCGGGCCAACATGGGCGAGCGCAGCATGGTGATGTTGTTGCCGTTGCCGATATCGCGGATGTGAGCGGCCACTTCGTCCACCCCTTTGGCCAGCAGCATGGGGGCATGGTCGCGGCTTTGATCGTAGCGCAGCGCCACAGCGTAATGGGTGGGGTTGGTGATGATGACATCCGCCTCCGGTACCTTGGCCATCATACGGCGGTTGGCCATCTGCATCTGCATGCGGCGAATTTTGGCTTTGACCTCAGGCTTACCCTCGGCGTCCTTGTATTCGTCCTTGATCTCCTGCTTGCTCATTTTGAGCTGCTTGTTGTACTGCCAGAGCTGAAAGGGCGCATCGATGATGGCAATCAGCAGATAAGGCGCACAAAGCGCCAGGCACAGCCAAAGCAGGATCTCCAGGCCGTCAATAATGGCCCCTTCCACCGGTTCGCCGGCCAGGGCCAATACCTTGGTAAACACCGAATGGAGCAAAAACCAGGCAGTAGCGCCTATCACCAGGAACTTGGCCAGAGATTTTAAAAGCTCCACCCCGGCCTGGATCCCAAACATGCGCTTGAAACCATTAAGGGGGTTGAGCTTGGAGAATTTGGGGGCCATGGCCTCGGTGCTGAAGTTAAAGCCCCCTAGAATCACCGAGCCCACCAGGCTGACAAAAGCCATCACCAACAGCAGCACCAATAGCGGCCAGGCCACAGCCCAGAGAATGCGCCCAACCTGAGACAGCAGCTTAGAAAAATCAAAAAGGGTATCGCGGTCAAGCTCCAGGCTCTCGTGCATCAGCCCCATCAGATTTTGGCCCAGCCAGCCACCAAACCACATCAGCGCGACGATGCCGCCCAAGAGGCCCACAGCGCCAGCCAGATCTTTGGAACGCGGTAGTTGCCCTTTGTCGCGGGCCTGCTGTTTTCGTTTGGGTGTCGCCTCTTCTGTGCGTTCCCCTGCTTGATCTTCGGCCATCAGCAGCTAGTCCTTAAGACTTCACAGACAGCGCCTTGCCCTGCCCGCCAGGCGGTCAGGAAATGGTCGAGCAGGTTGGAGGCGGTAACCCACAAAAAGAGCAGCCCCGACACCATGATGATGGGAAAACCGATGGTAAAGATGTTGAGCTGAGGCGCGGCGCGGGTCATGTAGCCGAAGGTGATGTTGATCATCAGCAGCGCGATCACCTCGGCAATGGCCATGCTCAAGCCCCCGGCAAAGAGGGTCGAACCAAAAGCCGCCACCACGTGGAAGTTGGGCCAGGTGATACCATCAACCCCCACCGGAATGAGGAAAAAGCTCATATGCAGCATCTGTAGTATCCAAAGATGCCCGTCCAGCGAGAAAAACAGCAAGGTGGAGAGCATCAAAAAGAGCTGCGACACCACCGGAGTTTGCTGCCCCGATACCGGATCTACCATGGCGGCAAAGCCCAGGGATGATTGCATGGCGATGATGGAGCCGCCCATCACCATGATTTGCATCACCATCAGGGTGACAAAGCCAATCACAGCCCCCACCACCACTTGGATGCCGGTAATGACCATGCCTTTGACCGAAAACAGCGCATCACTGGGCATCGGCGGCAAGGTAGGCACCACTACCAGAGTAATGGCCAGGGTCAGTATCACCCGCACTCGCCTGGGTACCAGTTGGGTACCCAACACCACCATGGCGGTGAGCATGGCGCTGATACGGACGAAGGGCCAGGCGTAGGCCGCTATCCAGTCCAGTAACTGCGCCACCGAAAAGGTCATTGCATCACCGAAGGGATCTGCTGCATCAGTTCAACGAAGTAATCCATCAACAGCCGGGTCAGCCAGTGGGCCAGCAGCATCAGGGTGATGATGGTTACCAGCAGCCTTGGCAGGAACGACAGAGTCTGTTCGTTGATGGAGGTGGCGGCCTGGAAAATTGACACCACCAGGCCCACCAACAGCCCGGGGATCATGATGGCCGCCACCATGATCAACACCAGGTAGAGGGCATGTTGGAAGAGATCCACGAACTGTTCGGGTGTCATCAGAAACTCCTGGCCAGGGTGCCAAGCACCAGGTTCCAGCCGTCCACCAGCACAAACAGCATCAGCTTGAACGGCAGGGATATGATCATTGGTGACAACATCATCATACCCATGGCCATCAATACCGAAGCCACCACCAGGTCGATGATAAGAAAAGGGATAAAGAGCATGAAGCCGATTTGAAAGGCGGTTTTCAGCTCAGAGGTCACAAAGGCCGGAATAAGAATGCGCATCGGCACATCCTGCGGGGTATCAAAGCTCTCCACCCCGGCCATGGAGGCGAAGGTTTTCACGTCGGTTTCCCGGGTCTGCTTGAGCATGAAGGCCCGCAAAGGCTTTTGCGCCTCCCCAAGAGCCTGCTGGAAAGTGAGCTTCTCCTGGGAGTAGGGCTGCACCGCATCGTTATAAATCTGGTCAAAAACCGGACTCATCACGAAAAAGGTCATGAACAAGGAGATACCCATGATCACCTGGTTGCTGGGCACCTGCTGCAACCCCAGTGCCTGACGCAAAATGCCCAGCACCACCACGATACGGGTGAAGGCGGTCATCATCATCAAAATGGCCGGGATAAAGGTCAGCAGCGTCATCAACAGCAGCACCTGCAAGGTGACGCTGTATTCCTGGCCGCCGCCCGGGGTGTTAGTGACGGTTACCGCCGGCAGGGAGCCGTTAGGCAGGATGGGATTGGCATAGGAAAAAACGGGCAGCAACAGCAACGCCCACAGCAACCAGCGCTTCACGCACTCTCCTTGTTAACCGGGTTGTCCAGGGCTTTGATAAGGCGAATATCGTTGCCACTGACCGAAATAAGCATCTGCTCGCTGCCCACTTCCACCAGCAGCAGCCGGGCGCGGGCACCCAGTTGTTGCTGGGCCACTACCTTGATGGGGCCGGCCTTGAATTGGGGCATATGGCGGCGGGCGAAATACAGCACTGCCACCAGCAGCGCCACTACCCCCAGCAGCGACATCACCAGGGTGCCGAGCTTGTCGGTCGGGGTCACCATGGAGGTTTTATCCGCCGCCACCGTGGCGGCGCTAACCAGCAGGCTAATCATTTGAGTTTCTTGATCCTTTCCTGCTGACTGATAACGTCGGTCAGGCGGATACCGAACTTGTCGTTCACCACCACCACCTCGCCGTGGGCGATAAGGGTGCCGTTCACCAGCACATCCAACGGCTCACCGGCCACCCTATCTAGCTCCACCACCGAGCCTTGGTTGAGCTGCAACAGGTTACGGATAGTGACTTTGGAGCGGCCCACTTCCATGGAAATGGTGACCGGGATATCCAAAATGGTGTCCAGGCGGCGCTTTTCTTCGGCCGACAACTGCGGGCCTTCGCCGGCTTCGTCAAATTCTTCCAGCTCTACCGCTTCGGGCTGCTCCTGCTCGGACATGGCCGCAGCCCATTCGTCAGCCAGTTTTTGTTCTTCATCCGATACCATCGCTATCCCCTTCCCAATCGGTTGCCAGCTCTTCGAGGCCGGAAATGTTGTCTATGCGTACGCCGCGCCTAGTGATGTTCTGCATCTCAGCCTTGGCCGAGCGCGGGCGTTTTAATTTTTCGGTGATTTTCAGCGCCACCTGCTCACCACTTCGCCCCATCTGGGCCCTGAATGTGGGCAAGTCTTCAACAAAAACAGTTAGATGCTCGGGCATGTCTACCGGAATAATGTCCCCGGCCTTCATTGCCATCATCTTACGCAGGCTCAGTTCCTTTTCCAGTAACGTGGCGCGAATGCCAACCGGCACGTCCATTATCTCGTCGCGCAGCGCCTTGGACCAACGGTGGTCGGTGTCTTCCTTGTCGGACTGGACACCGGCATCGAGGATCTCGCGGATAGGCTCGAGCATGGAGTACGGCATAGCGATGTGAAAATCGCCGCCGCCCCCTTCCAGTTCGATGTGAAAGGACGACACCACAATCACCTCGGTAGGCGAGACGATGTTGGCCATGGAGGGGTTTACTTCCGAGTCCAGATACTCGAAGGCCACGTCCATCACCGGAGCCCAGGCCTCGGTGTAGTCCTCAAACACCAACTTGAGCAGCATCTGGATGATGCGCCGCTCGGTGGGGGTAAATTCCCGGCCCTCGATACGGGCATGAAAACGCCCATCGCCACCGAAAAAGTTATCCACCAGGATAAACACCAACCGCGCTTCCAAGGTGATAAGCGCCGTACCCTTAAGCGGGCGAAAACGCACCATATTCAGGCTGGTAGGCACAAAAAGAGTGTGCACGTACTCGCCAAACTTCATGGTCTGCACACCGTTGATGGACACCTCGGCCGGGTGGCGCATCATGTTGAACAGGCTGATGCGCATATGGCGGGCGAAACGCTCATTGACGATCTCCAGGGTCGGCATCCGGCCCCGGACAATGCGGTCCTGAGAAGAGAAGTCGTACTGCGCTACACCTTCACCGGTTAACGCAGCGCCGTCTTCCTCAACCTCGTCTACCCCGTGGAGCAGGGCATCGATTTCGTCTTGCGATAAAAGATCGCTCACCAAGCCTCCTTTACTGCATCACAAAGCCGGTAAAGAGCACCCGCTCGACAACGGGTTTGCCGGCTACCGGGGTCAGGGCGTCGCGCACCGCCTGCTGAGCGGCGGTGCGCAGGTTTTCCCGGCCCTGGCTGGTAGACAGTTGCTCTTCGGTAAACTGGCTGAATGTGGACAACAGTACGCTCTCAATCAACGGCAGGTGTTGTTTGGCCAAGGCTTCGTTGTCGGCGCCTCTGACCATCACCTGCACACTTATCTGCACCAGACGGCTGCGTTGGTTACCCGGCACATTGAACACAAAAGGCTGAGGCAGGGCCACATAGAGCGCCTCGCCGGCCTCGTTGGGCTCGGCTTTGCCTTCCTTGTCCTGGGTTTGCTCGGTGCCATCGGTTTTAGCCGGCTCCTCGCTGCTGCCAGCGAGCAGGAACCAAGCCACACCGGCGCCGATAAGCAGTACCAGTACAGCGACAATAATGATGATTAACTTTTTCTTGCCGCCGCCTTTTTTACCGACAGGTTCCAGTTCCAGTTCTTCAGCCATTGTCCATGTTTCCAATAAAAGTCTGGTTGTACTTTACCTTAGCTGTCGGCTCAGGCGTAGGCATCAACCAAGCCATCTGGGGTCAAGGCGTAACGATAGGGCAAGCTTTCATCAATTTCGCCCTCGTCCCCCTGCCAAAAACCACCATTGCCGCCGCCCTGGCCTTGCCCCTGGCGGCTCTCGCCCCCATTGGCGCTTTGGTCACGCACCTGGCCGTCGGCCAGGTTAAAGCCCTGGTCGGCCATCATGTCCTTAAGCCTTGGCATGGCATCTTGCAGCCACTCGCGGGTTTGGGGATGGCTGGCCTGGAATTGAACCTGGGCATCCTGGTGATGCACCTGCACCCGGATCATCAAACTACCAAGCTCGGGCGGGTCAAGCTGGATGTGGGCTTCTTTGAGGTTTTTAGACAGCATCACCCCCACCTTTTCGGTCAAGGCCTCGGCAAAACGCTGCTGCGGCACCAGGGTAACCCGGTCGCTGACCTGGGCGTCACGCGGCGCAGCGGCGCCATTATTGGCCGCTGTTTGCTGGGGCGCGCTGGCGTCGGTTTTGTGCAGGCTTTGCACCTGGGCATCCGCGGCTTGCTGAACCTGGTGCTGCACCGGGTTTATGCGGCTGTTGTCCTGAGCGCTGGCCGCTACCGGGGCATCGGTTTTGGCTGGCTTATCGGTGCCAAGCAGGCTGGCCAGGCTACTGTCTTTATCGCCCTTGTGCTCGCCAGCGCCTTTAACGGCTTTGTCGTCACCGTCTTTATCAGCTTTGTCAGCTTTATCGCCCTTGGCCTGCACTTTACCGGCACTCGCCACCTGAGCTACCGGGGCGGCCTGGGCGGTATCGGTCTTGGCGCTGCCTTGTTGCAAGCTGGCCAGCACCTGGCGGGCCTTTTCAGCGGCAGGGTTGGTCACTTCCGCCTTAGCGGCGCGCACGCCATCTTTGCCAACCGCCATTTGGGAGGCGACTTCAGCCGCATCGTCATTGATGGTTGAGGCGGCATCGCTATTGGTGGCAGTGCCCGCTTTAGCTGCGCCAGCATTAACACCGGGCATTGATGGGGTGGCTTTTACCTCGCCATTACCATCGGTTAGAGGCGCCTTGCCATCGGCCTTGGCCGTTTTGCTGCTGCCATCAATGTGAGCCTTATCGCTCTTGGCCGATTGGGTATCAGCGGTTTTAGTGCCCCCGCTCAGCTCGCTTGGCAGCTTGCCGCCCTTACCCTCAGCGTTGGTTGTTTTACCGTCTGTCTCGCTAGCCTTGGCCGTATCAAGCTCGGTTTCACCCGGCGCCAAATTTTTGGCATCCGTGGTTTTGCCATCCGTAGCGGCAGCCTCGGTCTTGGCGTCCACGCCCCCTTTGACCACAAAGCGCGGCAATACGGCGGCTTTGTCTTTGCCGTCCACTTTAACGTCGCCGCCCTCCTCGGCTGGCGCGCTTTGCTCAGGCAGGTGCTTTTGGGCATTGACCACCAAGTTGATAAGGTCGTCACTGCTATCAGTGCTTTGGCCATCGGCTTGAGCGTCGCCTTTGCCAGCCTTGTGGTCTTTGGCCTTGCCGGCTTTGGCGTCATCAGCCTTGGCCTGCTCGGCTGGCGCACTCTCGGCAGCGCCGTCTTTTGGGGTCTCGGTGCGAGCACAAACGTCAGCAGGGCCGGGCTTTTCGTTGCCCTCGCCGCCTTCGGTTTTATGAGAATGTTTGGACGGCACCGTCTTGCCGCTGCCTTGCAGGGCTTGGCCAAAGACGCTAACAAACTGGTCGCCGCCCTTATCCAGGGCTTTAGGGGCTTGTTCGGCAGTGGTGGCGGGTTGCGTGAGCGCTGGCAGTTGCATAAGACGGTCCAATCCCAATCAGATGCAATAACCTATGCAATTGGTGTTCCAACCTTACGGCCAACCAGATCGTCAAGCTCCCGTTGCTCACGGCGCTGGGCAGCTACGGCGGCGTCTTGCGCTTTGCGCTCAAGCAGCAGATCGATGGCTTTGGTGTCTTGGCGGGCAACCCGCCAGGCTTGTTCGCGGCTGGCCACCGCCTGCTGGTGCTGCACCAGTTGCCCTTGCAAGTCGGCAAGGCCGCTGTCGAGGCGCGCCACAAAGCGCTGGTAGTGGACCATGTTAACGGCGGTAAGACCAACACCGGCTTTTTGCTGCATCTCCCGCAGGTAACCATTGCGGTAATTTTGCAGGGTATTGAGCTTGCCCTGAAGCTGCGCCAGGGCCTGGCGAGCTTGGGCCAGTTGCGCCAGGGCGCGGTCTTCTTGTTGCTTGCGCTGGTCCAGCACCAATTCCAAGCCTTTACTCATGCGCCCTCCCCGGCGGCTTTGGCCAACAACTCAAGGGCTTGCAGGCAATCGTCATAGGGGCAGACTTCCTGCATCGACTGGCGCAAAAAAAGATTCATGGGCTCTTTCAAGCGAATGGCGGTATCGACTCGCGGGTCTGAGCCCTGGCGATAGGCGCCCACCTGAATAAGGTCCCTGGATTGCTCGTAGGCACTGAACAGTGCCTTGACGGCTCTGGCCTGCAATTGGTGCGCCTCGGAGGTGACCTGGGGCATGACCCGTGACACCGAGGCGCCCACATCGATGGCCGGGTAGTGGCCGGAGTCAGCCAGGGTCCGGGACAGCACGATGTGGCCATCGAGGATGGCCCGGGCGGCGTCCGCGACCGGATCTTGCAAGTCATCCCCTTCGCTTAGCACGGTGAAAAAGGCGGTAATGCCGCCCTGGCCATCGCCGCCGTTACCGGCGCGCTCCACCAGACCCGGCAGGCGGGCAAACACGGACGGCGGGTAGCCCTTGGTGGCAGGCGGCTCGCCTACGGCAAGGGCTATCTCCCGCTGGGCCTGGGCGTAACGGGTCAAGGAGTCCACCAGCAGCAGCACGTTAAGGCCTTGGTCGCGAAAGTACTCGGCAAAGGTCAAGGCCGTTTCGCAGGCCTTAAGGCGCATCAGCGGGCTGGTGTCGGCAGGGGCCGCGACCACCACGGCGCGGCGGCGGCCTTCGGCGCCGAGAATTTCGTCAATGAATTCACGTACTTCCCTGCCCCGCTCCCCCACCAGGCCCACCACAATCACATCGGCGCTGGTGCCTTTGGTCATCATGCCCAGCAGCACCGATTTGCCGACACCGGAGCCGGCAAAAAGCCCCATACGTTGGCCCTGGCCGACGGTCAGCAAGGTATTGATGGCCCGCACTCCCACATCCAGGGGTTTGCGGATGGGGCGACGGGTCAAAGGGTTTAAAGGCCGGCCCTTAAAGCCCACCCGGTTTTCGGCGCGCACCGCGCCCATGCCGTCGAGCGGGCGGCCCAGGCCATCCACCACCCGGCCCAGCAGGCTCATGCCCACCGGCAGGGTGGCAGACACCCCAAGAGGCGTGACCCTGGCGCCGGGTAAAATGCCGGAAACGTCCTGGTTTGGCATCAGATAGAGGGTGTTGTTGCCAAAGCCCACTACCTCGGCTTCCACGTCTTGGCTGTGACCTTCGATGCGGCACAAAGAACCGATGGGGGCGCGGCAGCCCTGGGCTTCAAGGGCAAGGCCCACCACCCGCACCAAGCGGCCGGCCACGCTGGGCTTTGGCAGCTGCATCAGCCGCTCAAAGCGCCCCAGGCGATCGGCCAGGCTCTGGCGCTCAGTCCCCTTCATGGCTCAGCCCGGCTTCGGCCAAGATGCCCTGGCACAGGATGCGAAGCCGCTCTTGAAGGTCCACATCCACCAGGGATTGGCCCGCTTCGATGCGGCATTGGCCATGGCGCAGGGTGGGCTCTTCTCGCACCTTCCAGCGCCGGTCTTTGAGCTCGTCTTCGCTGTATTGCTGGTGCAGGAGGCGGGCGTCGGTAGGAGCCACCTCGATGGTGATGGTGGTGTCGTCTTCAGAGAGGGCGTCAATGCCTTGGCGGATAAGGTGATGAACCAGCTCTTTGTCGGTTTTGAGCTCATGGCCCAGCACCGCCTGCATGCCGGCCACCAGTAAGGTCACCAGCTTGCCTTCGACGCGTTGGTCTTTATCCAAAAGCGGCGCTGCCAGCTCGTCGGCCATGGCTTGCCAATGATTAACGGCGTCAGTTATCTGTTGCTGGCCAGCAGCGAGGCCCTCTTGAAGACCCTGCTGGTAGCCTTGCTCTTTGCCTTCGTCGAGCCCTTGACTATGGCCCTCGGCATGGCCGGCTTTAAAGCCTTCGTCTTTGCCTTCGTTAAAGCCTTCTTCGGCGGCGTCGGCGCGCAGGGCTTCGAGTTCGGCAATGCTCATGCCCTGGGGGCGGGCAGCCGGCGCCTCAGGCTCGTTGTCCTGGCCTTGCTTGCGCCGGTGAATATGCAGCGCTCTTGATATTTCATCCGGCTCCGGCGGCGTAAAATCGCCCCCTTCCCAGCGCTGAATTTCGTCAGACACGGCCTGTTACCTGTTAGAGGAATTCGTCGGCGCCGCCGCTGGCCAAGGCAATTTCGCCAGCATCGGACAAGCGCCTTGCCACACTGAGGATCTCTTTTTGGGCCGCTTCCACTTCGGAGATGCGGATGGGGCCCATGGCTTCGAGATCGTCGCGCATAAGATCGGCGGCCCGTTTGGACATGTTCTTGAACATTTTTTCCCGAAGGCCGTCGTCGGCCCCCTTGAGGGCACGAATAAGGGTGTCCTGCTGCACGTCGCGCAGCAGCGTCTGGATGGCGCGGTCGTCCACGTCGGCCAGGTTTTCGAACACGAACATCAAATCCTGAATTTGCTGGCTGAGCTCTTCGTCGGTCTCGCGGATGCCTTCCATCAGCTGGTTTTCTACCGCCGTATCCAGGTAGTTCATGATGTTGGCGGCCGCCTTGAGGCCACCCATCTTGGCGGCTTGGGCGCCGCTTTGGCCGGCGAATTGCTTCTCCATGATCTCATTGAGCTCTTGCAGCGCCGCCGGTTGTACCTCTTCGAGGTTGGCGATACGCATCAGCAGATCCAAACGGTCCCGGTCGGCAAACTGCGACAAAATCTCGGCGCTTTGGTCCGGGTCAAGATAAGAGAGCACGATGGTCTGAATTTGCGGGTGTTCGTTCTGGATGATGCTGGCCACCTGGCGAGCGTCCATCCATTTAAGGGAATCAAGGCCCTTGGCGTTACCGCCGAGGATGATTTTGTCGATAAGGGCGCCGGCCTTGTCCTCGCCCAGGGCATGGTTCAGGGCCTTGCGGATAAAGTCTTCGGAGTCAAACCCGATGGAGGAATACTGCTGGATGTCCTCGATAAAGGATTTATGCACCGCCAGCACCTTCTCCTGGCTGAAATCCTCCATGGACGCCATCATCATGCCCACTTTCTGAACCTGTTTAGGCTCCATGTGGCGCAGGATAGAGGCCGCATCTTCCTCGGTGAGGCTCAGCAGCAAAATGGCGGTTTTCTCAATGCCATTGAGCTTGCTGACATCAAAGGTCTTTTTCTCAGCCAGATCATTTGCCATCGTCGGTCAACCACCCTTTCACCACCTGGGCCGACAGCTCAGGTTCGTTGGCCACCAAGGCGCGGATCGCCTTGAGCACTTCTTCATCTTTACGCAGGTCCGGCAGTTTAACACCCCCAACCAGGGTCACGCCGGGCACCAGGGCATCTTCTTCCATACCGGACAGGCTTTCCAGTGCATCTTCGTCACCCAGCCCGTAATGGCCGCCGTCCAGCGCCAGGTTATCGGCTTGGGCATTGCCGCCCATCAGGCGTTTAAGGAGCGGGCGAACCACCACGAAGATCAGCACGATGATGATAAGGGCACCAGCCAGTACCTTGGCCAGCCGCGCAAACCAGCCGGTCTCGTAGAAGGGGATGGCGTCGGGCAAGTCAGCGTCAGGGCGGGCAAAGGGCACTGACAACACTTCCAGGCTGTCGCCACGGGCCGGGTTGATACCCAGGCCTGCCATCAGCAGACGCTTGATGCTGTCCAGCTCTTCGGGGCTGCGCGCCACCTTGGTGACTTTGCCGTCAGCATCGGTCTGGTTTTTGTAATCCACCGCTACCGATACCGTCATGCGGTCTATGGTGCCCACCTGTTGCTGGGTGTGGCTGATGGTGGTGTCCAGTTCGAAATTCTTGGTGCTCTCCGAGCGGCTGGAGCCGGGGGTTTGCACGGTATTACTTTGGGTATTGGTGGCGTCTTCAGGAATTTGAGAGGCCGCCGGCGGCTGGTTGGACAGCGCGCCCGGTACGCCACCAGGGGTGCCGCCATTGCGGTTTTCTTCAACGCTCATTTCCGAGCGCACCGCTGGCTGGTCTGGATTGTAGCGTTTTTGGGTCTGCTCGACGGCGGTAAAGTCCATGGAGACATCCACTTGGGCGGTGTAGTTGTCCAGGCCCACCACCGGCGACATGATGGAGTCGACTTTATCCAGGTATTGCTTCTCGCGGGCGGTCTCCAGCTCCAGCTCTTTGCGGGAACGGGCCGCCAGAGCGTTTTGGCTGCCGGAGTTGAGCAGGCGGCCGTTTTGGTCGGTCACCGTGACTTTGTCGGGGCTCAGGCCGTGAACGGCAGAAGCCACCATATCGACGATGGAGTCTACTTCTTCTTGCTTGAGGGTAGAGCCGCGAGCTAGGTTCAGCACCACGGTGGCAGAGGGCTGCTGGCGCTCGCGAAGGAACACCGAATCTTTGGGAATGGCCAGCAGTACCCGGGCGCGCTTAACGGCAGACAATTCTTCGATGGCGCGGGACAGCTGCTGCTCGCGGCTGAATTTCAGGCGTTCTTGCTCCAGGCGCTGACTGACGCCAAAGCCCATATCCTTCATCAGGATGTCGTCGCCGGTGTTTTCCTGGGCCGAGCTCATGCCGGCACGGGTCATGGCCAGCTTGATCTTCTGGTAGTCACCTTCCGGCACCAGCACGGTATTGCCTTCAATCTTGTAGCTGTATTGGTGCTGGTCGAGAAAATCGAGGGTAGAGACCAGTTCGTTGGTCTCCATGCGCCCCAGGGGGCGGTATTCAGGTTCTTTGGCCCACAAAAACACCAGTACCACCAGCGCCAGGCCGATGGCCAGGCCCAGCACCAGGCTTATCTGACGCAACACATCGGCGTTGCCGAGGTTGGACATCAGGCTAAAGCTCTGCTCGCCGTTGTCACCGGCGCCGGCGCCTTGCATGTCGGCAGTGCCGGGAGCCGGCGCATTGCCGACGGTAGCCAGTTGGGTGTTTTCGTTTGCCACGGCCTACTCCTTACACCGGCATGTTCATCACGTCCTGGTACGCTTGCATCAATTTGTTGCGTACCTGGACAGTGGCTTGGAAGGCAATACCGGCTTTTTGGCTGGCGATCATGGCATCGGCGATGGACACGTTAGGATCGCCCATTTCAACGGCGGTTTGCTTGGACCCGGCATCCTGTTGCAAACCGTTGACCTTGTCCAGTGCCTGGGTAAAAAGGTTGGAAAAATCGCTCTGGATCTTGTTGGGACCCTGGGCGCTGCCAAGGGAGCCAAGGCTGTCCGGGGCCATGGCCTCGCGGCTGACGCGCGGGCCTTGGGCCTGGTTGATAAGCGACTGCATCTGTTGCAGCAAAGCTGAGTTTTCACCACCGATCTTCATGTCAGGATTCCGTCGTTAGGGACTGTGACAGAGACATCCTTGCAATCAGCAGGCCAAGTTTTAAGCCGGTATGCTGATCCCCGCATCACGAAGCCTGGCGAGCTTGTAGCGCAAGGTGCGAGGGCTGATGCCCAGCTTCTCGGCTACCGCCTGGCGCGAGCCGTTGCAGGCTTCGAGGGTGTCGAGGATGATTTGCGCTTCCTGGGCTTTAAGCTCCCCAGAGAGGCCATCGGCGCTAGGTATCTCCAGCGCTTCGTCGTCGGTCTCGATGTAGAGTGCGTCGGCGTCAATCCATTGGCCTTCGGCAAGGATAAGGGCGCGCTGCACCACGTTATCGAGCTCTCGTACGTTGCCGGGCCAGCCGTGCAGCGTAAGGCGCTCACAGGCATCCTCGGTCAATTGCGGCGCCTCGCCCTTGCTGTGGCGGGCCAGCAGGTGGCGCGCCAGCGGCACGATGTCTCCCGGCCGGTCTTTAAGGGCCGGCCAAGTCAGCGGGAAGACGTTGAGGCGGTAGTACAAATCTTCACGAAAACGGCCCTGGGCCACCGCTTCTTTGAGGTCGCGGTTGGAGGTGGCCAGCACCCGCACATCCAAAGACACCGGCTTGCGGGCCCCCAGGCGCTCCACTTCGCGCTCTTGCAGTACCCGCAGCAACTTGGCCTGTAGGTTGAGATCCATCTCGGTTATCTCATCGAGCAGCAAGGTGCCGCCGTTGGCCTGTTCAAACTTACCGGGGCAAGCTTGGATGGCGCCGGTAAAGGCGCCCTTCTCGTAACCAAAGAGGGTGGCTTCGAGCATGTTGTCGGGGATGGCGGCGCAGTTGATGGCCACAAAAGGGGCGTTGGCCCGAGCTGATTGCTGGTGCACGAAACGGGCCAGCACTTCCTTACCCGAACCGCTGGGGCCCAGCACCATAACGGTGGCGTCGGTCTTGGCGACCTTGGCCGCCAGTTTCAGCAGCGCCTCACTTTTGGGGTCAGCCACCACCGGGCCCTTGTCGTCGGCCTCTTCGGCCAGGGCGTAGCGGCTCACCATATTAATCAGCACTTCCGGGGCGAAGGGCTTGGCCATGTAGTCGATGGCGCCAAGCTTCATGGCCTCTACGGCGTCGTTCACCTTGGCGTGGGCGGTCATCAGCAGCACCGGCAGCTCGGGGTGGGATTTACGCAATGAGCGCAGCAGCGCCATGCCGTCCATCCCTGCCATTTGCACGTCGGATACCACGATTTGGCAGTGATGGCTTTTCAGGGCCAGCAGCGCCTCTTCGCCGTTGATGGCGGTCTGCACCGCAAAACCGGCCAGCTCCAGGGTGTCGACCAGGGCCTCAGACAGGGCCGCGTCGTCTTCAACAATCAAAACCTGGGTCATGCGTTGTCCTCCATCAGCGGCAGGATAAGGGTCATGCGGGCGCCGGTGGCGCCGTTGGCCATGTGCAATTGGCCGCCGTGGGCCTGGGCCACCGAGCGCACCACCGACAGCCCAAGGCCGGTGCCATGGCTCTTGGTGGTAAAGAAAGGTTCGGCGACTTTGAAAAACAGCTCTTCGGGAATACCTGGGCCGTCGTCTTCCAGGCACAGGGTCAGCCAGGGGGACTGGGCACTGACGCTCAGCACCAGTTGCCGGGCGCCAGCCTGCAGGGCGTTGTGAACCAGGTTGCCAAGGGCCGAGACCAGGGCTGTCATCGAGCCCATAACCTTGGCACTCGGTGCCAGGTTGCGAATTTCAAGGGAGGCTTGGTGGGTGTCGAGCATGGACTCGGTCGCTTGAGTCAGCTCCTCGGTAAGGCTGGCGGCATCCAGCTTGTCGGCCACCTTCTGCTCGCCGCTTTTGGCGAACAGCAGCATGTTATTCATCTGGCTTTCCAAGTCCCGAAGCCTTGCTACCAGTTTTTGCTGGAAGCGGTCATGGGTGCTGGCAGGCAGGTCTTGGCTGAGCTGGCCAGCATAAAGCATGGCGGCCGACAGCGGCGTGCGAATTTGGTGGGCAAGGGAGGCCACCATGCGCCCAAGGGATGAGAGCCGCTGCATGTGGGCCATGCGGGTTTGCATGGCGCGGGTCTCGGAAAGGTCCGAGATCACAATCAGCTGGCCCGGTTCGCCGTCCAGCGGGCAGATATCGAGCTTAACCCGCCGGCCATTGACCAAGGACACCTCGGCGCCGTCATCGGCCTGAGGGCGAAAGGCGCGGCCAACCACATCCAGCCAGCGGCATTTCAGCAAAGGCTCACCCAGCAGGCCGATAGCGGTAGCATTGGCTTCGGTCACCCAGCCGGTGCCGTCCAATACCACTACCCCAACCGGCAGTATGCTCAGAAGCTTGTCCAATTGCCTGGCCGCCGGCTCTGCCGCCGGGTACCACTGTTGTGCCAAGGCCATAGCTCACCTTTCGTTTTGAACCTGATAACAGGCCTAATGCGAAAGACGTGCCAAAACGTAACACTATGAATTTAATGAAATTAAAAGAAGGAAAGTGGAGTGCCAAGGATTTGACACTCCGATTGGAAAGGCTTAATCGAGGCTCTTGCCGAGGCCGTACTTGCGCATTTTCTCCACCAGGGTGGTGCGGCGCATGCCGAGCAGCTCGGCGGCTCTGGCTACCACGTTGTCGCAGTTGTCCAGGGCCTGGCGGATAAGGTCGGTCTCAAGATCTGCCAGCATTTCTTTAAGGTTGATGCCATCGGGCGGCAGGGTCGCAGCCCCTACCCCATCGACCGCCATTGCCACCGGCGCTGCCAGCTCGGCTTCCATTTCATCTGACAAGGGCTCGTCGAGGAAAATCGACATCAGCGCTTCGCGCTCCAGTGCCTCTTCCTTGGCGGCGTCAAAGTGGCTGACCTCACCATACTGGTAGGTTCGCGGCAAATGCCCCACATCCACCTGCTGGTTGGGATAGAGGATAAGCAGCCGCTCTACTAGGTTGGCAAGCTCACGCACGTTGCCAGGCCAGGGGTGCTGGGCCAGAGATTCAAGCGCCCCTTGAGAGAAGGTCAGTGCCTTGCCTTCTTCGGCTTCGAGCCGTGACAAAAGCTCATTGACCAGCAGCGGAATATCGTCGGCACGCTCGCGAAGGGCCGGCATTTCAATGGGGAAAACATTGAGCCGGTAGTACAGATCTTCACGAAAACGGCCGTCTTCAATCATCTGAGGCAGTGCCCTGTGGGTCGCCGCGACGATGCGCACATCCGCCTTGATGGGTTTGGCACCGCCAACCCGCTCGAAGGTTTTCTCCTGCAATACCCGCAGCAGTTTGACCTGCATGTTAAGGGGCATGTCGCCAATTTCGTCCAGGAACAGGGTGCCGCCCTGGGCCAGCTCGAAGCGCCCTTTGCGGGACGCCACGGCGCCGGTAAAAGCGCCCTTTTCATGGCCGAACAGCTCGCTTTCGAGCAGCTCAGCCGGAATGGCGCCGCAGTTGACGGGCACAAAGGGGCCGTCTTTGCGGTTGGACTGGAAATGCAGGTTACGGGCAACCACTTCCTTACCGGTACCGGACTCCCCAAGAATGAGGACCGAGGCATCGGTAGGGGCCACCTGGGTGATCATCTGGCGCACCTGCTGCATGGCCTTGCTGGTACCGACCAGAGAGCGGAACAGGCGGGCATCACTGCCGCTAAAATGATGTTCGTGGTGGAAGTGCTGGCGCCGCGACAAAGTGCGCAGCAGCTCTTGGAACTGGCTGAGCTTGAACGGCTGGTTAAGGGCGCCGAGGTAGGCACCGTTACTTTTTACCGGTGTCCAGCCAAGGGTGATATAGGGTTTCTGGCAGCCGTTGAGCCACTCTTCGGACACTGCGCTGCCGGCCACCACCACCCGGCAAGCCGCTTGCTGCGCCCCCTCGGGCAAGGCGTCGGGGGGCACACTTTCACAGTGTTCCCCGATGAATTCCAGCAGTGTATGTACGATTTTCTGACGTTCCCGGTCAGCATCGACGACCAGGAAACCATGTTGGGTCTGCATGCCTACTAAACCATGTGCTTGTTTGCGTCGCTGCATACTGGATGCAAGCTTTTGTTATAGTGGGAAAAAGCACCTATGCCTAGGGCGCCCTGCTGTTTAATGATGCCGTCCGTATCAGGCAGATGCCAGTGTTCAGCGAACATTAATTTTAATATCTTTGTGTTTTGCGTCATGGCGCGCATTTTGCTTTAGCCCTGTGAGCCAACCCCATTTGGAGAAATGGCATGTTCGATAACAAGTCAATCCTGGTTACCGGTGGTACCGGTTCTTTCGGCCACATGTTCGTGCGCCATGTGCTGGCCCGTTACAACCCGAAACGGCTGATCATTTTGTCCCGGGACGAACTCAAGCAGTTTGAGATGCGTCAAGAGTTCGACGCGCCCTGCATGCGCTATTTCCTGGGCGACGTGCGTGACCGAGAACGGCTGGTACAGGCCTTCAAGGACGTTGACTACGTTGTTCATGCCGCGGCCCTCAAACAGGTACCGGCCGCCGAATACAACCCCACCGAATGTATCCGCACCAACATTACCGGCGCGGAAAACGTCATTCATGCGGCGCTTGCCAATAACGTCAGCAAAGTCATTGCCTTGTCCACCGACAAAGCGGCCAACCCCATCAATCTGTACGGCGCCACCAAGCTGGCCTCAGACAAACTTTTTGTGGCAGCCAATAATATGGCAGGGCGACACCCCACCCATTTTTCTGTAGTGCGTTATGGCAACGTGGTGGGTTCTCGCGGCTCAGTGGTGCCGTTTTTTCAAAAACTTATCGATAACGGCACCGACCACCTGCCCATTACCCACAAGGACATGACCCGCTTTTGGATCACCTTGGAACAAGGGGTGGAATTTGTGCTAACCAACTTCCAGCGCATGCAGGGCGGCGAGATTTTTGTGCCGAAAATTCCCTCGGTGCGCATTCCGGATCTGGCCACCGCCATGGCGCCAGGGCTGGCACAAAAAGAAGTGGGGATCCGCCCCGGCGAGAAGCTGCATGAAGTGATGTGTCCAGCCGATGACTCCTACCATACCTACGAATATCACGACCATTTTGTGATAACCCCGTCTATCACTTTCTACAGTCGCACCAACGACTTCAGTGCCAATGGCCTGGGTGAAAACGGCAAGCTTGTGGAGCCGGGATTTGAATACAACTCCTTCAATAACGATCACTACCTGACCGTGGAAGAACTCAAGGTCATGAACGAACAGGCCCTGAAATGATCCCCTATGGCCGCCAGCATATCGACAACGACGACATCCAGGCGGTGCTGGAGGTCCTCAGTAGCGACTTTCTGACCCAGGGGCCGCTGGTGCCCCGCTTTGAGCAGGCTATTGCCCAGTTTTGCGGCGCCAACTATGCAGTGGCGGTCAACTCCGCGACCTCGGCGCTGCATCTCGCTTGCCTGGCATTAGAGCTTGGCCCTGGCGACAGGCTGTGGACCAGCGCCGTTTCTTTTGTGGCGTCGGCCAACTGCGGCCGTTACTGTGCCAGTGAGGTGGACTTTGTCGATGTTGAACCGCTCACCGGCAACCTTTGCTTAAAAGCGCTGGCTGCAAAGCTTGGTGAGGCGGAGCGCCAAGGTACCCTGCCCAAGGTGCTGGTGGTGGTGCATCTGGCTGGCCAAAGCGTCGACATGGCCGCCCTTGCTGCCCTGACCCGCCCCTATGGCATTCGCATCATCGAAGATGCCAGCCACGCCCTTGGCGCCTATGACGGCGCCGATAAGGTAGGCCAGTGCCGCCACAGCGATATCTGCGTGTTCAGCTTTCACCCGGTCAAACCCATCACCAGTGGCGAAGGCGGCATGGCGGTTACTCAAAATCCGGTGCTGGCCGAACGCATCAGCAGCCTGCGCAGCCACGGCATTACCCGCGACGTACAAAAGATGCCGAGCGCCCCCGACGGCGACTGGTACTACGCCATGACCGAGTTGGGCTTTAACTACCGCCTGACCGACATCGGCGCCGCCCTTGGCCTCAGCCAGCTGCACAAACTGCCAGGCTTTATGGCCAAGCGCCAGGCCCTGGCCGCAAACTATGACAAGGCCCTGCCCGCGCCCTGGCAGCCCCTTGCCATCAACGCGCCGGCCCACTGCGCCTACCACCTGTACGTGGTGCGCTACCCTGGCATCAGTCTTTCGAAAAAAGCAGAGAAATTTAGCGCCTTGCGCGCCGCCGGTATCGGGGTGAACCTCCATTACATCCCCATTCCCAACCAGCCTTATTACCAAAACCTTGGCCAAAACCCGGCTCATTACCCCGGCGCCCAGCAGTATTACCGTGAGGCACTGACCTTGCCGCTGTTCGTTGACATGACCGATGCCCAGCAGCAACAGGTACTGGAGTCGCTGCGGTGAAGCTGGTGCTGGGTACAGTGCAGTTTGGCCTGTCTTATGGCATCGCCCACGACGGTTCGACACTAGGCGACTCAGCACTATCGGCCTTACTGACGCAAGCCTATGAAGCAGGTATCGACACCCTTGATACCGCCGCTTTGTACGGCAACGCCCAAGCGAGGCTAGGCCAGCTGATGCACCACCCTTTTGACATTGTCACCAAGCTCGGCGATTGGCAGCCGGGCCAAGCACGTATGCAGCTGGAGCAATGCCTTAGCGCCCTTGGTCGCAATCAGGTAAAAGCCGTACTGGCCCATCGCGCCCACTCGCTGCTGGCGCCACAACGTCTTGGCGAATTTGCCGCGCTGAAAACCGAGGGATTGTGCCAACAACTGGGCGTGTCCGTTTACAGTCCAGAAGAGCTCAAGCAGGTGCTCGACAGCGCCGATATAGATGCGGTGCAACTGCCGGCCAACCCTTTGGATCAACGCTTTTTTGCCATGCTGCCTGAGCTTAAGGCGCGGGGGATAACCGTTCATGCTCGCTCGTTGTTCCTGCAGGGGCTGCTGTTAATGCCCCAAGCCCAGCGCCCTCACTGGACCGCCAATGCCCAGGCACTTGAGCGTTGGGACAAATTACCCGGCGAGCCGCTGCAGCGCGCTCTGGATTTTGCATCAGCGCAAACACAGGTTGATGGTTGGGTTGTCGGAGTGCAAAACCCAGAACAGCTAACCGCGCTGATTGCGGCCAAAACCAAGGCCAAGCCGGACTCGATGAAAGCACTCGCCTGTAGCGACGTACAACTGATTAACCCGTCCCTTTGGCCCACATCCTGAGAGGTTAGAGATGATCCTGGCAATACTGCAAGCGCGCATGAGCTCAACCCGGTTGCCGGGCAAGGTGATGGCGGATGTGCTGGGCATGCCGATGATTGGCCGCCAACTGGAACGTTTGGCCCGCTGCAAGCAAATTGACAAACTGGTGGTAGCCACTTCGGATGATGCCAGCGACGATCCCTTGGCGAACTGGTGCACTGAGAACGGCATCGCCCTATATCGTGGCAGCCTGCGCGATGTCCTAGCTCGTTTCAGTAGTGCCGCCAAGGCTTACAAACCGACTCAGGTGGTGCGCCTGACAGCCGATTGCCCCCTTGCCGATCCAAGCGTCATTGACCAACTCATCGAGCAGCATCTTCGCGGCAACTTTGACTACAGCAACAACTGCTGGCACCCGACCTTTCCCGATGGCCTGGACGCGGAAATAGTCACCGCACCCTGGCTGGAAAAACTCTCTCAGTTGGCCAGCACCGCCATGGAGCGAGAGCACGTCACCTACTACTTCCAGGCCCACAAAGACGATATCCGCTGGAGCGAGCTAAAGCGTAACCCGCCCCGCCCGGAGCTGAGGCTGACCGTGGACAACCCGGAGGATCTGGCGCTGGTCAGGCAGATCTACCAAGCGCTCTACCCCTCAAACCCAGCTTTCACCACTCAAGACGTTATCGACTATTTAGACCTGCACCCCGACCTTGCTCAAAGCAACCAACACCTAGTGCGCAACGCCGGCAGTACCTCCAAGGAGAAACAGGATGCGTAACTTCGACAATTCTGCGGCCTGGCTAGAGCGCGCCGAAAAAACCATTCCCCTGGCCACCCAAACCTTTTCAAAAAGTAAGTTGGCCCAACCCCAAGGGGTTGCCCCGCTGTTTTTGCAAAAAGGCAAAGACAGCCAGGTGTGGGACCTGGACGACAATCAATACACCGATTTCATCTCCAGCCTGCTGTGTATCAGCCTTGGTTACGCCGACAACGAGGTAAATCAGGCGGTGGTAGCCCAACTGGAGCAAGGCTCTATCCTATCCCTCCCCCACCCGCTTGAGGCACAGGTCGCAGAGCTCTTGGTAGAGCTCATTCCCTGTGCCGAGCAGGTGCGGTTTGGTAAAAACGGGACCGACGCCACCTCGGCTGCTATTCGTCTGGCGCGCGCCTTTACCGGCCGCGAGCGGGTAGCCGTCTGTGGCTATCACGGCTGGCAAGACTGGTACATCGGCGCCACCTCACGAGACCTTGGGGTGCCCAAGGCCGTTAAGGCATTAACTCATACCTTTGCCTATAACGATCTGGCAAGCCTCGAACAGCTGCTCGCCAGCCACCCCGGCGAGTTTGCCGCGGTAATCCTTGAGCCGATGAACGTGCAATACCCCAAGCCCGGTTTTTTAGAAGGGGTTGCCGAGCTGACTCGCCGCCATGGCGCAGTACTGGTATTTGATGAAACCATCACCGGTTTTCGCTTTGATATCGGTGGCGCTCAGGCCCTGTTCGGCGTAACCCCCGACCTAGCCACCTTCGGCAAGGGCATGGCCAACGGCTTCCCGCTGTCGGCAGTGGTGGGCCGCGCCGACATCATGGCAAAAATGAACGACATTTTTTTCTCCGGCACCTTTGGCGGCGAGACCCTGTCTCTAGCCGCTGCCAAGGCCTGCATTGAGGCACTTCGCCGCCGCAAAGGCCCGGAGCGCCTAGCTGAACTTGGCAACAGGTTGATTGACGGGCTGCAAAACCTTATCGCCAGCCATGGTCTTGGCCACCTTTTTAACGTGTCGGGGCACCCTAGCTGGTCCTTCTTAAACATCACTCCTAACCGTTATTCGGTGCTTGAGCTGAAAAGCCTTCTGATGCAAGAACTTATCGAACAGGGCTTTTTGAGCCTTGGCTCTCACAACCTCAATCTCAGCCATAGTGAGGCCGATATCGACGCGCTAATCGCCTGCTACGCTAACGTGCTGCCGCTGCTGGCCGAAGTAGAAACTGAGGGCTCTATGGCAAAGCATTTTCGGGGCAAATTCCTGGAGCCGGTGTTCAAGGTCCGTTGATGAAACTGGTGTTTAGGGTCGACAGCAGCCAGCGTATTGGCCTTGGCCATCTCAGCCGCTGCCTGACCCTGGCCACAGCTTGGCCAGGACAGGTGCAGTTTATTTGCAGGGCAATGCCTGGCGCTGCCAGCACTTGGCTGGCAGACTGGCCAGTCACCTGGCTAGAAGCAAGTAACAAAGACGATGGCAGCTGGCTGACCGTCAGCCCGCAACAAGATGCAGCAGAGACCTTAAGTGCGCTAGACAGCGACGCCGCACTGCTGCTGGTCGACCATTACCAGTTGGATGCCGCCTGGGAGCGGCAGGTACTGAAAAGCCGTCCGGCCCTGAAACTTGCCGTGATTGACGACCTGCCCGGCCGGGCGCACCTTGCAGATTTACTCATCGACAGCGGCCCAGGCCGGACTCAGGCCGACTACCCACTTCCCGTATGGAATTGTGCCCTAACCGGCCCGGACTTTGCGCCGTTAAGGCCGGAGTTTTACCCGTCAAAGGTACAACATGCTCCTAGCAACAAGTTGCTGCTGAGCTTAGGGGGTATGGATAGCGAGAACGACAACAGCCGGTTACTGACCTGGTTGGCAAAGCTGCAACCCACACTGGGTTTTGAGGTAACGTTGGCCATCAGCAGCAAGGCACCACATCTTCGCGACTTAACAGCGCGCGCCAAGCAGCTTCCCTGGTTAACCCTGGCGATAGATTGCAACACCATGGGGGAACAGATGCGCCTAGCCCGGCTCGCCATTGGCGCGCCAGGCACCAGTGCATGGGAACGCTGCGCCTGCGCTCTGCCCAGTCTGCAACTGGTGCTGGCAAGTAATCAGATACATAACGCCCAAAGCCTAGCGGCCGCCGGAGCCGCTATAACCCTGCCCCGCTTTGACGAACATATGTTTGTACAAACACTAACAAAGGTTTGGCAGGACCAGGCGCTTTGCCAGCAGATGAGCCAGTGCGCACAAGCCCTTTGTGATGGCAAAGGAGCTGAACGAATTATCCGCGCCCTCGAGTCCTTATCAAGCGCGACAGTGACGCTTAGAGCCATGACCACCGAGCATTGCGAGGCTCTTTTTGCCTGGCAAAACGAGCCTGGTGCGCGCACTTATTCGCGTAATCCAGAGACGCCTGACTGGGCTGGCCATCAACGCTGGTTTGCCAGCGCCCTTGCTAACGACAACTGCCTGCTTTGGGCAATTGAGCTAAACGGCGAGGCCCTTGGCATGCTGCGTTTGGATAAACAACATGAGGGGCAAGGAGAAGTCTCCATCCTTCTTAGCCAACAGGCTCGCGGTAAGGGCCTGGGGCTGCAAGCCTTGATACAATTGCAACGTATGCAAGTGGTCGGCAGGCTAACAGCGGAGATCCACCCAGATAACCGCGCCTCCCAATCCTTATTTGCTAAAGCGGGGTTCGGCCAGACCGGGCCACGCCAATATGAGGTCGTTTTATGAGCCACGGCTTTTTTATCGACAAGTTCCCCATCGGGGCCGGTGCGCCGCCCTTCATCATTGCCGAGTTGTCGGCCAACCACAGCGGCTCACTGGATAAGGCGCTAGCCCATGTCGATGCAGCAGCTGCGGCGGGAGTGCAGGCCATCAAACTGCAAACCTACACCGCAGACACCATGACGTTGAACCTAAACTTACCCGACTTTCAGATTGAGGGCGGATTGTGGGATGGTTACAACCTTTATCAGTTGTATGACAAGGCACATACCCCTTGGGATTGGCACCAAGCGCTGTTTGAACGGGCAAGAGAAAAAGGCTTGGCGGTATTCTCCTCGCCCTTTGATGAAACGGCGGTAGATTTTCTCGAATCGCTGGACGCGCCGGCCTACAAGGTGGCGTCATTCGAAGCCACCGATCTGCCACTGGTGGCCAAAATGGCCAGCACCGGTAAGCCCCTTATCATCTCCACTGGCATGAGCAATTTTGAGGAAATCGCCGAGACTCTGGCTTGTGCGCGGGATAATGGTGCCCGGGATATCGCTCTGCTCCATTGCATCAGCGCTTACCCGACACCACTCAAAGATGCCAACCTTAAACGCATGCTGACCTTGGCCGAGCGCTTCAAGGTGGTAGTGGGATTATCGGACCATACCCTGGGTACATTGGCTGCCAGCAGCGCCGTAGCCTTGGGGGCCAGCATTGTCGAAAAGCACTTTATCCTCAGCCGCAATGACGACAGCCCGGATGCGGCCTTTTCGTTAGAACCGGATGAGCTAGCTAGGCTTGCCAGCGATTGTCTTGGCGCCTGGGAGGCCCTTGGCAATGGCGAAGATCAGCGCAGTGAAGGTGAGAAGGCCAACCTGCGTTTTCGTCGCTCCCTCTACTTTGTTGCCGATCTGCCGGCAGGCACTGTGATAGCGCCGCAACATATTCGCCGGATCCGCCCGGGGTTCGGCCTTGCTCCTAAACATCAGGATGCCGTTATCGGCAGGCGCACCGCCAAACCCATTACCGCCGGTACTGCCGTTGCCTGGGAGCTGCTGGTGTGAAAAGAAAGAACCGGCATTCTCGCCGGTTCTTTCATACTGGGGTACTTATCAGTTCCTGCAGCTCGAATTCTAGATAGTCGGCGAGTCCCAGCCAATCCTGGCGTTCCTGGCAGCCCAACATCATCCCAAGGACTTGCAACAGCTCTGGCTGGTGCTGACCTCCAGCCGTAAGCTGAGCGGTTATCTGCTCAAGCAGCGGTACCATCTCAAGGGCCGCTTCGGTATTCATACCTAAACGAAATAAGCGGGCCAGGGCCAGGCATTGCTGCTGGCATTGGGCAAGGGTCTTCATAAGATCACCAAATCGGGATGAAAGGCCGCGCCCTGTATTAAAGCACCGGCTTTTGAGGTGTTATAGAAGGTGACATGAGGGTGCCTGGCAATAAAGCGTTCCACCCCGCACAGGTAACTGCGAAAGTTGCGAAGCGTCTTGACCCGCTGACCATAGCCGTCGAGAGTCCACTCCACGCTTTGCCCCGGTGCCAGCCCAAGCACGCCGTTCTCCCACCCGGCGTGGGTGCGATCGCCCGGGAACGCAAAATCAGCGCCAAACATCACCACCTGCTGCCCACCGGCCTGAACAGCCAAGTCAAGCGCCGGATGGATAACCGAGCCGGCGTTGTTAAGTAGGCCCCTATCCAGTTGCTGGCGAAGCCGGTCAAAGAAGGGGCTGGTGGTCAATGCCAGGTAACGAAGCCCCTGCCATGCCGCCAAAACATCGCCGTTGGTGGTAGGAAAATACACCAAGCCGATGCCGCCGCTTTGGCTGCAAGGTAGCTCCTGTTCGATGATGCCAAAGTCTAGGGTTACGACAACGTCAGGGCGAATACCATTATCCAGCAAGGGCTTAAGTGCGGTATCCACGGCGATAAGCAGCGGCGCATTGGCCTGCTTACGTCGCTCACGGATATAGGCGTAATGCTGCTCAAGAGAAGGGCCTGTGGCAGCCACCCAAACCTCTGGTGTTTTCGCTGTGCCAAACAGCTGACGAACATCCAGGTCTTTGGCAAAAAAGTGACGGTTAGCCTCGATGCGAGCCAACCGCTCGGGCGCATCGGCCAGAAAACGCCGGTTATTGAAGGGCAAATCCAGCTCGCTTACCAACCTGTCACGGATCTTGGCGTTGGTGTCACTAACCAACACCAACTCGGCGGGACTGACCAGAAACGGCAGTTGGATATCTGGGCTGTTAGCTGCCAACTGCAGAGAAACCCTGGGATCACTCAACCAGTGCCGTTGGTCCAGCAGCTGCAATACCAAGAGGAATATGGCTTCGTTGAGGATGTGCACTTGCAACTGCTGCAGGTTACTGCGCGCCAGCAGCACCTGCTGAATATCACCAAGGGCTGTGCCATATAGATGCACGGTAGCGGCCGTCTCGGGCAGGCTGGCCGCTTGAGTCTTTGCCTCGGTGATGCGAGCGTGACGGCTGGTCAACTGCACACCGTTAACCATCAAGGTACTATCAAGGCCTTCTACCAGCTGCGCCGCATCCAGAGGAATGGAAGATACTTGGTTCAGACTAGCCATCAGCTCGGGCCAGCGCTGCGCGATCACCAACAGGTTGGCGTCAAGAAATTCACTCATGGGTCCACCGGTCATTGAAGAACTCAGGAATAGGCCTCAAGGCGTTTGCTGATTCCCTAGCCCTATAAAGCAACGGCCAAGGTACCACCTTTGAAGACCTAGGTCAGGCTTATCGAGCCAGACGGAGGCAAAGCCAGGGCTGTAAGTCGCCACCAAAGCCGCGTTTAAACAGCCCGATTTGCGCCAATTTAGGGTCGCCATCACCGGCAAAAGCGATAGGCCCCATGTCCATGACGGTACAACCACGCTCACGAGCCCGCAGCAAGCCAGCGTACAGTGGGTAGTGAGAGATGGGCAGGTTGAAGCGGTCCCTGTCGTAAACACCGACGCCATAATAGGCACGACTGGCACCACAGAGAAAAAGCGACGCCGCAACAAGTTGCCCATCAAGGGAGGCAAATACTGCAAATGCTTCGTTTTCGGCGATAAGCTTCTGCTGGGCCAGCCAAGACGACAATGAGCGGGTAGCACGCCCGGCCACCCGCTCATGGAATAACCGAAACCGCTCCATGTCGCTAACATCGAGGTTGGTAGCGTCTACTAAACGCAGTTCAAGATTTTGCTGCCCCCAACGTACTCCTTGGCGGTAACTCTTTCGCACACCGCTCCACAGTACGTCATCATCGCCAAGGGCAATTTCCTGCTCAAAATGCACGGCAGTAGTAGCGCCGGCATCCAACAAGGCAGTGGCGATACCGTCAGGAACCTTGGCCGGGAACTGATAGGAAAGCACGCTGGCCTTATCCATAAACTCTGCGGAAAAAGCCTTGGTTAGAAGTCGCTCAGCCTCCAACTTGCGCGCCTCGGCGAGCCCAGGAGCAATAAGTAGCCGAGCCGGGCCGCCAAAAAATCCAAGTTGCCTATCGTCAAGAGTGGCTAGCAGGACCCCGGCCAGTTGACCTTGGTGAACAACAGCCAAGCTATGGTCAACAAAAGGCCGCTGGAAGTATTGGCGGTAATATTCACGATGACAGGGAGACCACAGTGCCGAGCAATTGGGCAAGCGGCTAAGCGCCGGCCAATGGGCATCCGTCAGAGGCATCAGTTCCACGAGAAGTCCTTACCGGCAGATAACCTGGTTACCCCTTGGCGGCGGTCAACACTAAGTATTCAACATGCTGAGCCTGCTGGCCGTAACTGCGTACCAGAGTATCTACCGTCACGTCTGCTAAACCGGCATCACAGGCAAGGTTCTTGAAGCCATTTGCACTCAAAAATGCTGTTTGGCCATTCCCGGCCAGCGGATAACCGGCTGGAATGTCGGCAAGAGTCACTTCATCAAGACGTGGCGCATCAGCAGCAAAGGCGCTGGAACCTTGTCCTAAGTGAAAGGAAAAGAACTGGCCACCGGGTTTAAGGCAACGCTGTACCTCGGCAAGAGCCTTACGGTGCTGTTCGAGAGTCAGGTGCTGCATAGAGACCACGTCGACAATGGCATCAAAGTCGGCATTTTCATAAGGTAACGCCGTCATATCTCCCTGCTTGAGTTCGGCACTCACGCCCCAGTCGTCTAATACCTGCTGACACAAGGTCAAACCGGAAGGCGCGTAGTCCAAGCCGTGGGCATCAAAACCTTCTCGGGCAATCATCCAAAGATTTGCCCCAGAGCCACACCCTAGTTCAAGCACTTTTATCTGGCGCCTCTCGCTCAACGGCAAGCGAAAGTAATGCCCGGCCAGAAAACCGATAAGAGCGTCGTTTGGGTAACGGCGCTGAGACTGCAGTCCTCTGGCCTGGTACTGGTTTTCAAAGACGTTAGTCATCAGGCGCCCTCACCTTCTTCGGTCACAATCCAGTCGTTATAGCCTTCTTGCAGCGACAAACTGTTGGGGCGCTGGTAGTGCATGCGGTAATGCGCCGGAACAGCCCTCAGAAAGTCTAAATAAATCTGCTTCAGCTCGTTATAAGCCGCTACACAACGCGCGTCATCGGTGGGAGCATAAAGCACGCGAACCAGAACAGCGTGATAGTAGAGCATGCTGCCTTCAAACAGGGAATTAAGGTAAGGACGACCGGCCCGGCTTTCATCACGCAGGCGCTCCATCACTTCTTCCATCTGTAAAGAACCGGCCCGGCGGCTCTCCACATCCGGTTGCAGAATAGCAAGCAGCGCTTCACTGAGCGCGTCCACCTTGGGCGGCGCCAGACAATCCCAGTAGGGTGCTTCAAAACGGCTGGCACCTTGGCTGTCCACATTAAAATGGGTAGCCATCTCCATGACATCCGCCTTGTCCACCCCACTGGCCAGCAATACATCTTCTTGGCTGCAGGGAATGGCACCTCGAATAAGTGCCCCTTCACCCAGATTGAAACACATCAATTCAGGTCGGCGACGAAGCAATCGCTCGATACAAATACGGGAGAGGTTAAAAAAGGCATTGGTCACCACCTCACCGCCAAAGTTACCGGGTACAACATAGTCGTCAGTTTCGCGATAAATACCACGGTCTGCACCATCGGCCTTGTAGTAGACACTGTGCACTGAGTGGTGATTACCATCCCGTTGGTGACCCAGGTCGACACCGAAAAGGTAGAGGGTTCGAAAGCCAAGGGCATGAGACATGAACACAGCAGTGTTGGCAACGGTCGGGTTGATGTGTAGCGCCGATTCAAACTCGTCGCCAAACCCAGGAATACTTTCCAGCGCATCGGTCGCAGGTTCACCATGCTTGGGAGCCATAAAAGCCTTGGTAAACTTTTTAAAGACCTCAGGGTGTACCGTTCCCGGAGCCAGCAGCACCCGGTCTCGCAAAAACTCAGGATCTTTGATGTCGTCTAGCAAACCGGCGATAGGATAGGTCCGCTCCTGCTCACAATGAAAGTCCGGCGTAATACCATGCTTTTTCAATGCGCGCAGCGCAGTGCCGCAGGAAATCACAATGCCTTTGTCTTGGTTTTTCCGCAAAAACTCGGCATGGCGATCCAAAGACGGGCCATTGCCACAAATAAACACCGGAACGTTCTTCAGCTGGTGTGCGGTCTTACCAGCAATTTTAACGAAGGGTACATCGTTATGAATATTGCGCCCTTGGTGGGCAATCGACATTACCGCATCATCATAAAAGCCCCAGCCCATACTGAGCTCGTAATATCGATTTTTATAATGTTCCAGAAGCTCGGCAATGGCTTTGGTTTGATAGTGTACAAAGCCATAGGTAGAGATGATGTTATAGCGACCACGAATAGAACTGTCGCTCATGTGAGCTTCAAAAAACTCTTCCGCTTCGACACCCAAGCTTAGCTGCAGAGTACCGCCTCGCTCATCAATCAGAGGTAAAATATGAAACCAGGCAGTAGTAAAAAGACTGGCGTAAAAAATGTCCAAGTCTGGCTCAATGATATAAAGGTGGTGAATGTTGTGGTTGATGGCAAGCAGCTCGACATGAAAGCCAAGACCCATACCAAACACCAGCATCATGCCCACGTCTTTAGGTAAACGCTCGCCACCAACACTTTCTTCTACGAATTTATCCGATGCGGTTACCAGCTGGTTCAAATAGTCCACATGCATAAACCCCATGGGGTTTTCATGGGTATATTGGATCCGCGAGTGTGACATCTTCGGTGCCAGGCAAAATTCTTCGTACTGACAAAGTGATGTGGTAAATGCTGGCTGAGTGTAAACCAGTGCACCTGTTTCTTTATCTCGGATATTGGGTAGGTTATCAACAACATCGATGTGATAACGAACAGGCTTATATTCCAGCATTTCCTTGTGTACATCAGGGAAATACTTCTCCAAAGCCGCCATATTTTGATGGTAGTGGCCCAAGAGGTAATTATCGTCAAAGCCAATCAGAGTAAAGCTTTCGGACAGTTCCTTGTAATCGGTAGACTGTTGCTTTTGCCTGTCGACAATGCCCTGGAGAACATCAATTTTCTCTTCTAGATCCCGGATGGTTTCTTCAATCAGTGGCAATGTGTCAGACATATTCTGGTTTACCTTTAGTTTTGAGCCGCGTTACTCATGTAGTTCTTTATCGCCTTGGCACTTTTTTTTTGCTTCAGCATATTCGATTCTACTGTTTGAAGCTGTGTTTTGGCATCTTTTTGGAAAGCGCGATCAGAGGATGCCACCTTCTCGGCGACAACGCGAAATTCAGCGAACTTTTCTTCTTGCAACGCCGCTTGATGCAACGCATTCAAAAGAGATTGTCGTTGTGATAACTGCTGAGAGTGAAGCTGCCACTGCTGGTCTTGGAAGCTGCTTGCAAGAGAAGTTTGCAACGCTTCCAAGTCGACCAGCAGCTCTTCAAAGGAGGCCATTTAAGCCGGCGCTTTTTGGCGGAGTTTTTCCATGCCTTGGTCTTTGTGCTCTTGCGGCATGTCTCGCCAGGCATTTCTCAGAGGGGAGAAGAGTTCGTGTAGCTCATCAAATGCGGAAGGTTCACGGGAGGCGCTGACTTCCAGTAGCTTGCGGATCATCACGTCATAAAAACTAGCGAAGTTTTGGGAAACCTCAGGCTCACTGTCAAAATCCAGCACCCCTTGCAGACCACTTATCAGTGACACCGCACTGTTGATAGCCTGCGATTTACCCTGAATATCCTGGCGCTCAACACAACCTTTGGCTACGGCAATCTTTTCCAGTACGCCATCCATCAACATCAGAATGACCTGGTGCGGATCGGCATTCAGTAGCCTTGCGTTTTTGTCTGCACCTTGATACTGCTTGATGTTCATTCGCATAACTTAGGCCCTTTTCTGGTCAGTAACGCCTCCGGCTATTTAGTCCTTGCTTTTGACTGAGGGCAAGGAAGCCAGAGCACTCGTCAGGTAATCCCCCGTCGACTGATACTGTGCGACGATTTGGTCCAAGGCATCGAACTGAGCTCGCATGGTTGCCTCGTAGTTGGACAGTCGCAACGTCAGGTCATCTCTCTGCTGAGAAATAGACTTGAGTGTATCATTCAGGGACCCTTGCCTTTCTGCGATAGCTCCTTTCGGCTCAGTATAAGAGGTTAGGATCTCATCGAGTTTTACGGCAAATCCCTTATCCTTGGAGTCATTTCCAGTCGGGTTATTCCTAGCAAAAAGCTCGCCAAGTTGTGCGGCATTATTGTTGATAGCGTCGGTAAGGCGGTCTTCACCGCTGGGGCCACTGCCGATACCATAGGAGAGGATCTCCATGTTACCGCTGTTGTCGAAGGTGATCCCCATCTTGTAAAGACTATCCATTCCTCCAGAAAGAGCTTCTATAGAGCCGGTCAAGGAGTTTTGCGTCTGGTTCTTGATAGACCGTACCAACGGGTCAAATGCCAAGGCGCCCCCTGCCACAGAATCATCGCCGTCACCACCGCTGCCCGGCGCCCCTAACGTGTCGAGGGAGGCTTTGAGTGCGTTATAGCCGTCAACAAAATCCTTGATCATGCTCTTGATACCATCGGTATCACGGCTGACATCCAAGGTATTTGCCCCGGTTGTTACTGTTTTGGCGGTCAAGGTAACCCCAGCGATAGCATCCTTAAAGGTGTTGGTATCGCTACTGATGGTGGTGCCATCAACGGTTATTACCGCATCTTGCGCTGCCTGAGTAACAGACAACCCCGTAGAGAGTGCTGACAATGATGCGTCACCGGTTGAGGTAACCGTCAGATTATTGGCACTTCCTGTTGTATTGGAGGTCAGGGTCAGCCGGGCACCGTCATCACCGTTGATGATGTTGGCGCTGACCCCCAAATCACCACCAGCGTCGTTTATTTTCTGACGAATGACCGAAAGGGTGTCACCGTCGTCAACCGTGATATCAAGAGACTTATCACCAACATTGAATGTCAGCTTACCGGCACCAAAGGTGGTGCTTGAGCCACCGGCAATGGCAGCCGATGACAACCGGGTCCCTTTTGCCAACTGTTGCACTTCTACTTGGAAGTTACCTTTACTGGCATTGTTGGTTTCAACAGAGAAAGCGTCGGTGTCGGGGCCGGTGATAGCAACGGTGTTTTGGTCGAACGCCTTAGGATCGGTCAGTTTTTTGACGATATCCTGAAAGGTCGACAACGCAGATTTCAGCTGCCCGATACCGGAAAGCTGGGAATTAGTGGTTTCTTCTTTCTGATCAAGGATCGCCTCTTTAGGCGCCTTTTCAGCGTTGACATAGACGCTGATGAGATCTTCGAGTTGAAGGCCTGAACCTATACCCGCATTCGTTACACCAGCCATGACTATGTCTCCTCTGTCTGAACGTGATCAGACGTTACTATCAAGAAATATGCCGATTTTAGCTCCCAGCTCTTCTCGCAACTGACGAACTCTGTCTGCCGTTTTCAGCACTTCTTCAGAAGGAATTTGCCGAATAACGTCCCCCGTCTGTGCATCAAGCACTTTGACAACAGTACGGCCGCTGGATTCATCTGTAGAAAAGTTGAGGTTGTGGCCCCGCAGATTCACGAACTCGGCAAGGACTTGCACTGCATCGGACAAACTTTGCCTTGTATCCGCAGGCGTATCTTCTTTGCCAGAAACAGGCTGCGTTACAGTCGTGTCAAAGCTGGGAGTCGCAGAAGTTTTGCTGGAAATGGCAGGAAGAGAACCGGAAGCGGTATCGCCAAGGCTGTTTGAGAGCATAGTAGATACGTCACTCATTGCCCATTCTCCCGTTATATCAAGCTGAAAATGGATGGTGCCCAAATAGGCACCATCCTATCAACCTTATTGCAACAGCGACAGTGCGATTTGCGGCTGCTGGTTGGCTTGGCTCAGCATGGAGCTGGCAGCCTGTTGCAGTACGCTGTTACGAGCCAGAGTGGCAGTTTCAGCGGCGTAGTCAGCATCCTGGATACGAGACCGGGAAGCAGACAAGTTCTGAGAGGTGTTCTGTTGTGAACGGATAACCGAGCTGAAACGGTTCTGGGTGGCACCCAGGTTGGCACGGGTGGTGTTCACAATGTTCAGGGCGCAATCCAGAGCCGCGATTTGACTCTGGGCAGCGTCGAAGCTTGCAATGGCGGTACCCAGGCCAACACCAGAGTGACCGAAGCTTTGGGTGATGGCAATACTGATGGTTTGCGAAACGTTGGCACCGATCTGGAAGCTAGCTGAGTAGCTACCATCCAGCAGGTTAACACCAGCAAACTGGGTCTGGTTGGAAATACGGTCCAGTTCGGTAGCCAACTGGCCATATTCCTGGCTCAGTGCGGTACTGTCAGCGGTGCTGTTAGAACCGTTGGAGGCCTGAACAGACAGGGTACGCATACGCTGCAGCAGGTTGGTGTATTCGTCCAAGGCACCTTCAGCGGTTTGAGCCAGAGAGATACCGTCGTTGGCGTTACGAACGCCTTGGTTCAGACCGTTGATCTGAGCGGTCAGACGGTTGGAGATCTGCAGACCGGCGGCGTCGTCTTTTGCACTGTTGATGCGCAGACCGGATGAGAGGCGCTCATAGCTAGTACCCAGTTCTTCAGTAGACCTGGACAGTACACGCTGAGAGTTCAGAGAAGATATGTTGCTGTTGACGTACAGAGCCATGATAAAGTCTCCTGTTAATTCGAGTCAGGCGTGGTGACTTGGCATACGCCCTGGCTCACCTCTCGCCACACATTTCGTTCACCTCCTGTATCGCCCTGCCTGAAAAAAACTTTTAGAACTTTTAGTTATAAAAAAAGAAAAAAATAGAAAAACCGCCTAACCGGCGGTTTTTTATATCAATTTCCTGTGCGACTACTTCCGCAAAAATTAGCCTTGCAGCAAGGACAACGCGATCTGCGGCTGTTGGTTGGCTTGGCTCAGCATGGAACTGGCAGCCTGTTGCAGCACGGTATTACGGGCCAAGGTCGCTGTTTCAGCAGCGTAGTCGGCATCCTGAATACGAGACCGGGACGCTGTCAGGTTCTGTGCGGTGTTCTGTTGTGAACGGATAACCGAGCTGAAACGGTTCTGGGTAGCACCCAGGTTGGCACGGGTGGTGTTCACAATGTTCAGAGCACAGTCCAGAGCCGCGATTTGGCTTTGGGCAGCATCAAAGGTAGCAATGGTCGTACCCAGGCCAACACCGGTATGGCCAAAGCTCTGGGTAATGGCGATGCTGATGGTTTGCGAAACGTTGGCACCAATCTGGAAGTTGGCAGAGTAGCTGCCATCCAGCAGGTTTACGCCAGCAAACTGAGTTTGCGCGGAGATACGGTCCAATTCGTCAGAAAGCTGGCCGTATTCCTGGCTCAGTGCAGTACTGTCGGCAGTACTGTTGGAACCGTTGGACGCCTGCACCGCCAGGGTACGCATACGCTGAACGATGTTGGTGTATTCATCCAGCGCACCTTCTGCGGTCTGGGCAAGAGAAATACCGTCGTTAGCATTTCGGGCTGCTTGGTTAAGACCGTTTATCTGCGCCGTCAAGCGGCTGGAGATCTGCAGGCCAGCGGCATCGTCTTTGGCGCTGTTGATACGCAGGCCAGAAGACAGACGCTCGTAGCTGGTTTGCAGCTCATCGGTAGAACGTGACATGACTCGTTGCGAGTTCAGTGAGGCCACGTTGGTGTTCACATAAAGTGCCATGATCCTCTCCTTCGAGATTGAAGAATCTGTTCAGCGCAACGAAACTGCGCCACCCTTTTGTTAAAGCAATAGACGTGCCAACTACTTCACGTAGTTGAATAAAGTCAGTGAATTCACCATTTGGAACCCGGAATACGCGGCCTGCATGATGGTTTGTTGCTGAGCGAGCTTCGATACAGCCTCACCGATATCCACTTCTGCGATATCAGCGCGGTTGGATTTGATGATGATGTCGGAGGCCTGGGAGCTGTTATCCAGGTTCTCAATCACATTGACCCGTCCCCCTATCTGCGCCTGCCCGCCCACTACGCTGTTGTAGGTCTGAACGGCAATGTTTTGCGCATACTGGGCATCCGCTTGCCGCTGATCAGTGGTTCGGGTGGGATCCGTCAAAAGTCCGGCGTAGTCGGTCAACACGTTCAAAATGTTGTCGCGCTTGGGCGGATCGAGGGTGACATCGGCGCTGGCACCGGCGGCGCCATCGAGGGTGACGTTAAGGCCGTTGAAGTTGATTGGCTCGCCCGGCACATAATTGCCGCTGGCCAGCACATTGCCGCCGCTGTCAGTTACTTGGTAGGTATCGGGGGCACCGGCAGCGGTGGTGAAACTGAAAGTATTGCCGGCCGGGGTGTTAGGGTCGTAATTGCCCCGATAAAAAGACTCAAACTGGCCTTCATCGGCAATATCGGTGGTCACAGTGCCGCCGCCAGCCGTCATGGCGCCGGTGGCGGAGAACACCGGCGACAGATTGTCAAACAACTCAAAACCAGGGAAGTTGGCATTGAGTTTGACCTCGGATGCCACCTGGATCATCTGTTTGCCTTGGTCGCCTTGGTATTCGTAGCGGCCATTGACTATCTGATAAGGCGCGGTGCCGCCTTCGTTGCCCGAGAAGATGTAATCGCCGTTGGCATCCTGGGTATTCATGGCGTCGAGCAACTGATCCCGCAGTCCGATCAGCTGATCGGCCAGAGCCTTACGGTCTTCATCACTGTTAGCGCCGTTGTTGGCCTGGATAAGTAAGGTGCGAGTGGTACCCAGGGTATCGGTCATGCTCGACAGCGTACTTTCAGCCAGCCCCAGCCTGGACTTCAGATTGCTGCCGTTACTGCGAAACTGATCGGAGATCCCCAACTGCTCGTCCAGGCGCAACACGGTGCCGGCGCCGGTGGGGTCGTCAGAGGGCTGTAAAATGCGCTGTTGGGTACTGACCTGGTCACGCAGCTTCACCAATGAATCCTGGCTGCCCAAAATGTTGTTCAGCCCGGACTGGAAAATCATCTGAGTCGATACGCGCATAACCTTACCCTATGGCTTGCAGCAGATTGTCAAAGACGCTCTGTGCGGTGGAGAGGATCCGGGCCGTGGCCGTGTAGGCCTGCTGGAACTGGATGAGGTTGGCCGCTTCTTCGTCCAGGTTGACCCCGGACACTGCCTGCAGCCGCCCCTGACTTTCGTCATGCAGGGCTTGGGCAGCCTGGTTTTGAATTTTCATGGTGCCGGTGCGGTCCCCCACTTGGCTGACCATGCCGGAAAAGGCATTGGACACGCTTTGGTAGGTCACAGGGGAGTCGCCGGATTGGTTCAACCGGACAATGTTTTCGGTTTGCAACTTGGCCAGTTTCAGGCCATTACCGTTATCCGACTTGGCGGTCATCACCCCGGTACTGTCGATATTGGGGCTGATGGTAAATTCGTCCCCTGCCGCCGGTGTGCCGGAGAGCTTGATGGAAAAGCCGTAATCCAGAGGCGGCGCCGGAATGGCAGTATTGGGGTCGAAGGCGGTCACGCCGCCAATGGCAGCGCCTGACTGGTCATACAGCTGGTATTGGCTGTCGTTGACGAACACCACTCGCCCGGGCGCCGTGGTGTCCAGCAGCGGCGGCGGGGTGGCGCTAAAGCCGGAGGTGGCCGGGTCGGTATTGGTGACATCGACGCTGGAAACGGTGGCGCTGCCCAAGTTTGAAGAGCCTTGGTCTACCCGGATGGGAGAGGCCAGCGCCAACGACTCAGGGTTTTGCATCACCATTGTTATCTGGGCAGCGGCATCCCGGGTGGGCCTTAAGGTAAAGGTATCTCCAGCGGCAAAAGCGCCGTTGGGCACCAGGTCGATTTGCAAACCGTCCACCGTGGTGCTGGCCGGCACAGTGCCACTGGCTAAGGTGCCAGTGACCTTGCCAGATTCATCCAGAGCCTGTACGTCGTAATCAGTAGCCGAGGTAAAGACGATGCGATAGTCCTGGTCAGTCAGCTGGGTACCGTCCACCACAGTGCCGGTCACTTGGTGCAGCTGCGAGGAGTTATCGGCGTCGCCGTAGGCGGTGGCAACCGGCAGGCTGAAGATATCGCCGCCAAGTTTACCGTCGAGATCCAGGCCCTTATTGTTCTGCTTATTAAAGGCATCCATCATCGCCAGGGACATCTGCCCCAGTTGGCGCTGCGCCGGTTCCAGCACTTCTTCACGATAAGCGCCCAGGCCGCCGAGCTTACCGCCCACTTTTTTGGCTTCAATATCATAAGGCTGGGTGCCAAGTTTCACCGACAGTTCCAGGCGGCGCGGTTCCGGGTCACCTGCTACAGCACTGATGGTGGCGCGGCTGTCGGGCAGTACCAACGCCTGGCCATTGGCCATGGTCAGGTTAACGGCATCGCCCTGGGCCGGGGTCACTTGCACGTCCATCAACTCGGAAAGCTGCTGAATGTACTGGTCTCGCTGGTCCAGCAAGGTGGAGCGCTGGCTGTCGTTTTGGCTGGCCCCTACCGCCCCCAACTGCTGGTTGAGGTTGTACACGTTGCCAATCAGGGTATTGGCCTTCTCGGCGTAGGAGGTTATCTGCTTGTTGACTTCATCCTGCTGCGAGCTCAGCTGCTCGGACTGGCGCTGATAAGAAGCCAACATGTTCTGAAATTGCGAGAGCGCCAGCTGCCGGTTGGAGATGGAGCTGGCCTCGTTGTTCATGGTGTTGATGCTGGAGAACAAACTGGTGATGTTGTTGCCGATGCCGGTGCTGGCATCCCCCAGCAACTTGTCGGTCTGGTCAGCCTGGGCGAGATAAGACTCGGTAAAGCCCAGGTTGGAGGTATCTTTGCGCAGTTGGGTTTGGGCAAACTGATCCAGCAGCCGGGTCACGGTTACCCGGTCCACGCCCCCTAGCTTCTCGGCGGTAAATTCCACCCGCTGACGAGAATAGCCGTCGGTGTTGACGTTGGTAATGTTGTTGCCGGCGATATTCAGGGCGATCTGGTTGGCATAGATCCCTGATACCCCGATCCTCATCATATCGTTAGACATTACGGCGTACCCTTAGTCAAAGCGGGATGGTCAAGCACCTGAAGGATCTTCTTGGCGTACTGCGGATCCGTGGCGTAGCCCGCGCCCTGAAGCTCCTGCAGGAATCGTGCCGGTTCTTTAACCCACTTGAGGGCATCCTGATATCGCGGCGATTCTTTGAGCAATTTGACGTAGTCGCTAAAGCTCTGGGCCGGGTTTTGATAGGCGCGGAACTGGGCCGTTTCGCGCTTGGGCTTGCCACCGTCGTACTCGAGGGTACTGGCGGTAACCTTGTCGCCATCCCACTGGCCACCGGCCTTGATGTTAAAGAGGTTCAGGCTGCTCTGGCCGTCTTTGCCCTTGAGGATCTTTTGGCCCCAACCGGTCTCAAGGGCCGCCTGGGCCACCAAGACCTCAGGGCTGACCCCAAGGGCGGAGGCCGCTTGCCGGGCATAGGGCAAGAGGCTGCCGACAAAGCTTTGCGGGCTGTCAAAGTCCAGTGCCGGAGCCGGTGCTGGCGCCGCTTGTGGCTGTTCGCTATCGGCTTTGGCTGCTGGCGCGTCACTGCCGACAGTATCAGCAGCCGCACTTGCCGCTGGATTGATGCCAGGCTTGGCCGGGAGCGCCAAGGATTTGGCGCTCTCATCTGCGCTACCGGCAAAGTGGCGGTTAACCCCCAGCGCCGAGGCAGGCATCAGGTGCTTGCCGTCAGGCTGCAACTGCTCGGCGATGATCTCTGCCAAGCCGAGGCCGCCTTTGGATGACATATCCAGGGCCAGCTGCTGGTCCTGCATGTCTTGGTAGAACTTCATGGAAGAGGAGTTAAACGGGCTGTCTTTTTCAAACACCGCGTTGGCTTCACGCATGCTTTTCAGGAGCTGGCGGACAAAAATCGACTCAAATTGCTTTGCCGTTTCCAGCAATGCCTTTTTATCGTGCTTTTGTGCCCCTTGGCGCAGGTCATCAAGCCCCGCCAGATCCGTGAAAAGCGGCCCGTTCATATGACAATCAACTCCCCAGACAGGGCGCCGGCTTGCTTGAGCGCTTCCAAAATGGCCATCACATCAGAAGGCGCTGCGCCCACCTGGTTTACTGCCCGCACTAAATCTTGCAAGGTCACGCCTGGGTCGAAATAGAACATCCGGCCCTGCTGCTCGCTCACCTGCACATTGGAGTTGGGGGTCACCACGGTTTGACCCTGGCCCAGCGGATTGGGCTGGGAGACCTGCGGGTTCTCGCTGATGGTGATGGTCAGGCCGCCGTGGGTGATGGCTGCCGGTTTCAAATGCACTCCCGAGCCCACCACGATGGTGCCGGTGCGAGAGTTAACAATGATTTTTGCCGCCTCAGTGGCCGGGGTGAACTCCAGGTTCTCAAGGGTCGACAAAAAACTGACCCGTTGGTCTACGTCACGAGGGGCACGTACCTGCACTGAAGCGCCGTCTAGCGCCCGCGCCACACCGGGGCCAAGCAGGTTGTTGATGGTGTCTTCCATGCGCTTGGCAGTGGTGAAATCGGAGCGATGCAGGTTAAAAGTGATGAAATCGGAACGGCCAAAGGGCGAAGCCACTTCCCGCTCGACAATGGCGCCACCGGGAATACGGCCGGCGGTGGGGGTATTACCCACTATCTTGGAGCCATCGGCTCCTTCGGCGCTAAACCCCGATACCACCAGGTTGCCTTGGGCCAGGGCATAGATTTGCCCATCCACCCCTTTGAGGAAGGTTTGCAGCAAGGTGCCGCCGCGCAGGCTCTTGGCCGAGCCCACCGAAGACACGGTAATGTCGATTTGCTGGCCGGGCTTGGCAAAAGGCGGCAAGGTGGCGCTGATGGCAACCGCCGCCACGTTCTTGATGTTGGGGCGCCGGCCGGTTGGCATCTGGATACCAAAATTACGCAGCATCGAGGCAAAGGACTGCTCGGTAAAGGGGCTCTGCTCGCCGGTCCCCGGCAAACCTACCACCAGGCCGTAGCCAATCAATTGGTTGTCACGCACCCCGGCCACATCGGCCACATCCTTGATGCGTTCAGCCTTGGCCCCAAAGGCCAGCAATAACACCAGAAACCAAAAGCGTTTCATATTGGCGTCCTCAGAATGGCCACAGCGGCGAGTTGAAGAACCGGGCCAGCCAACCTTGCTTTTGCACGTCAGAAAAAGCGCCGGTACCGGAGTACTGGATGCGGGCATTGGCAACCCGGGTCGAGGAAACGGTATTGTCGGCGGTTACGTCGTCCTGGCGTACCACGCCGGTCAGGCGCACGTATTCATCGCCGTTGTTGAGGGTGATCCACTTCTCGCCCCGTACCATCAGGGTGCCGTTGGGTAATACTCGAATCACATGCACCGAGATAGCACCGCTCAACTGGTTGGCTTGGTCGGCGTCGGACTCGCCTTTGAAATCGTTGTTGCCATCAATGCCCACCCCCAGGGTGTTGCCGTTAATGGTCAAGGGCTTACCCAGCACGGTAGGCGTTGCCAAATCGACCGAGCTTTTCTTCTTAAGCTCAGTGGTGGAGGATTTCTTGGCGCTGGTGCTCTCTTCGAGCATTACGGTGATGATGTCCCCCACCCTCGCCGCTTTGCGGTCGGCATAGAGGTCACGGGCACCGGCGTCGTAATACATCGAGCCGGTAGCCACCAACGGCTTTTCTTCAAAAGCCGGCAGCACAGGTGCAAAGTCCGGGTCATCGGGAATAGGCTTGGGCCCATAAGTGGCACAGCCTCCCAGCACCATCAGTGTCAATACAGCCAGGCTACGCATAACGCCCCCTTACAACTGCTGGTTGATGTAACCCATCATTTCGTCCACGGATGAAATCACCTTGGAGTTCATCTCGTAGACACGCTGGGTTTCGATAAGGTTGACCAGCTCCTCGGTCACGTTGACGTTGGAGGTTTCCAGCGCGCCCTGCTGAATGGTGCCAAGGCCGTCAAGACCAGCAACGCCCTGCTGGGGCGCACCGGAGGCACCGGTTTCCTGAAAGAGGTTTTGGCCGATAGGCTCAAGCCCTTGGGGGTTAACAAAGGTAGTGACGTTAAGCTGGCCCACCACTTGGTCTTGCGCCTGGCCAGGGATCTTCACCGACACCTGACCGTCGTTGCTGACTGAAATCGACTGGGCGTTCTGAGGAATGTTGATGGCCGGCTGCACCGCATAACCGGAGCCGGAGGTCACCAGGTTACCGGCATCGTCCAAGGCAAACTGGCCGTTACGGGTGTAGGACATGGTGCCGTCAGGCATCAGGATCTCGAAAAAGCCTTTGCCCTCGATCATCATGTCCAAGCTGTTGTCGGTAGTCAGGCGGTTACCTTGGGTAAAGGTCTTTTGGGTAGCCGCTACTTTGACACCGGTACCCAGCATCAGGCCGGACGGCATCTCGGTGTTCTGAGAAGACTGGGCGCCGGGTTGATGCACGTTTTGGTACAGCAAGTCTTCAAAAACGGCGCGGCCCTTTTTGAAACCGACGGTCGATGCGTTGGCCAAGTTGTTGGAGATAACCGAAATGTCGGTTTGCTGGGCATCAAGGCCGGTTTTGGATATCCACAATGCGGGATTCATGGGTGACTCCTTAGCTCAAACGCATGAGGTTGGTCTGGGACGAGTCCATGTCCTCAGCGGTCTTCATCATCTTCATCTGCACCTCGAACTGCCGTTGCAGCTCGATAAGGGCGGTCATCTCCTCAACGGGGTTGACGTTGGAGCCTTCCAGGGCGCCCTGCATGATGCGTACGTTGGCGTCGGCCGGCGCCGGGTTGCCATCTTTCTGGCGAAACAGGCCGTCTTCACCTTTGGTCAGATCTTTCACATCGGGATTGACCAGCTTGATGCGGCCTACCACTTCAATGGCATTGGCCGGTGCCCCTTGGGGCAGCACGCTAACGGTGCCGTCACCACCAATCTCGAGCTTGCTATAAGGCAGCGGGATGGTAATGGGGGCATTGCCGTCACCCAGTACCAAGCCGCCTTTGGCGTTTTCCAACAGGCCGGTGTCGGAGATGCGCAGGTTGCCAGCCCGGGTATAACCCTCGGTGCCGTCGGTGCCCTGCACCGCCAACCAGCCGTCACCTTCAACCGCCACGTCCAGAGGACGCCCGGTGGTCTGCAGAGGACCCGCGTCAAAACGTTGACCCGGTCTTTCGCTCATGGCGAAAACCCGGCTGGGCAGACCTTCACCAAAAGCCTGCATGGCGCGCGCCTGGGCAAAATCGGCCTTAAACCCCGTGGTTTTAGCGTTTGCCAGGTTGTTGGCACGGGCCGTCAGGGATTGCATGTCCTGGTTGGCGCCGCTCATGGCCAGGTAAAGCAGATGGTCCATCTGTCAGTCCTCTGTCACCAAAGTGTCGATGCTTTAACCGAATGCAATTGCAATGCCAAAAAAGAAAAACCCGCCAATTGGCGGGTTTTTAACGCGGTGCTTTTAGCCTTAGCGGATCTGCAGGATGTTCTGCTGCAGGGTGTTGGCCACGTCGATGGCCCGGCTGTTGGCCTGGAAGTTACGCTGGGCGCTGATGAGATCCACCAGCTCCTGAGTCAAATCCACGTTGGACGATTCCAAGGCACCGGAGCGGATGTTACCGAAGGTACCGGTACCGGCTTCACCAGCCAGGGGGTCGCCGGAGGCGGTGCTGGCCTTCCAGTCGGTGTTACCTACTTGGCTAAGACCCTGCTCGTTGGCAAAGCGCACCAGCGCTACCCGGCCCAGCGGCTCGGTGGTGCCATTGGAGTAAGAGGCTTGTACTAGGCCGTCTGCGCCCACTTCTACCCCGGTCAGGCGGCCAACGGTGAGGCCGTCTTGGGAGATGGAGTTAACGGTAAAGGCGTCAGCGTACTGGGTTTGATCCTGATAGTTGATGGTCAGGGTCTGGGTGGCATCGGCACCGTTACTGAGCACTGACCCTAAAGGATCGGTGGTGATGGTGGCCGGTACGGTGGGCGGCGTGCCGGGCTGGCCGGTGGAATCGAAATTCAGTACATAACCGTTAACGGTGGTACCGGAGGTAGCATCGGTGTAGCTCGGGCCGGTACTGCCGTTGATGTTGACCGGCTGACCGTCAACAAAAGCAAAGGCGTTCCAAGTGTTGGTAGAGCCGGTAGGCTTCACATAGTAGGTGGTCATGGTGTGGGACTGGCCCAGGGAGTCGTACACCGTTACCGAGGTGGCATTGTTGTAGGTGTTGGAATCGCTGGGGTCGAAGTTGGCCACATCATAGGTGTCGTCACCGGCCGGCAGGTTAAGGTCGATATCCACCTTGGATGAGGCCAGCGGCGTACCCACTGCGTCAGGCACCTGCAAGGATTTGGCGGTAGACAGCGCTGCCGAGGCGGAAGTGCCATCGGGGTTAACCGGGAATACCTTCAGGTAGTTGCCCTGGTTGTCCACCACGTAGTTATCTTTGTTGAGTTTGAAGTTACCGGCACGGGTATAGACCATGTCGTTAGAATTGACATCGCTGCTCATAGCAAAGAAGCCGTTACCGTTCACCGCCAAGTCGAAGGTGTTGTTGGTGAACTGCATCGCCCCTTGCTGGAACTGCTGAGCAACGGTGGAGGTCACCGCACCGTCACCCACCTTGGTACGGGGGTTGGAGAAAATGGAGCTGGCGTACACGTCCGCAAACTCGGCACGGGATTCCTTAAAGCCATAAGTGTTGGCGTTGGAAATGTTGTTACTGGTGACATCCAGGTCTTTCTGGGCCGCGTTCAGGCCACTGAGCGAGATGTTGAATGACATAACGTTATCCTCTCAAATCAGGTTTTGGCCACTTCCAGGACATCACTCAATTTGATGCCCCCGAGGCCCTTCAGGTTAAGTACTACGCCACCGGAGGACGCCGATCCTAAGGTGACAGATTCAACATTGGCATACGCCGCCACACTCAAGTCGGTACGGGTGTTGCCCACCAGTGCCTGCGCCTTAAGGGTGTAGTTACCGGCTGCTGCAGGGGTACCTGCATTATTGGTGCCATCCCACTCAATACGGTTGTTGCCTGCCGGCAAGTCGCCCATGTTGATGGTTTTAATCAGCTGGCCGTTTTCATCTTCAACACGCACCACCACGTCCTGCATCGGGTCGCTAGAGGTGAGCATGCCGCTCATGGTGCCGCCAGACGCCAGATAACCGGTGTCGGTGGGGACCAGCACCTTCTGGCCCACCAGCGTGGAGGCCTGCAGCGCCTGGCTGGAGGTCATTACCTCGTTGAGGCTACCAACCTGATCAGACATGCTGTTGATGCCATTCACCGTGGCAAAAGAAGCCATCTGGGAGATCATCTGGTCGTTGTCCACCGGCTTGAACGGGTCCTGATAGGCCAGCTGCTTGGTTAGCAGCGACAAGAAGTCTTCCTGATTCAGGGTGCCGTTGTTGTCAGTAGAACTGGTGGTGTCGTCGGTGGTCCAGCGGGAGTTAGCCAGCGGATCGACGTTGTTGTTGTTGATCACATTGCTCATGGGTTACTCCCTTTACTGCCCAAGTTGCAGGGTGCGCATCAGCATCTGCTTGGCGGTGTCGGCAACCTGGACGTTAGTTTGGTAACTACGGGACGCCGAGATCATGTTGGTCATTTCTTCCACCACGTTGACGTTGGGCTTGTAGATAAAGCCGTCCTTGTCTGCCATGGGATGGTCAGGGTTGTATTCCTTGACCAGCGGTTTTTGTGACTCCACCACCCCAAGTACCTTCACCCCAACCCCTTGCTGGTCGGCTTGGGCATCGTCCAAAGCCGCAGCAAAGACTGGCTGGCGAGACTTATAGGTGGTGTTGACGGAACTGGATATCGAATCGGCGTTAGCCAGGTTCGATGCCGTGGTATTGAGGCGAACGGATTGGGCGCTCATGGCGCTGCCAGCGATATCGAAGATCCTATAAAGGCTCATCATTACTCCCCTTTAATCGCGGACATCAGTCCTTTGATCTTGCCGCCAAGGAATTGCACCGAAGTTTGGTACTCCAGCGCGTTTTGCATAAAGAGGCTGCGTTCCACCTGGGCATCAACGGTGTTGCCGTCGCCGGTATCTGGCTGGTTGGGGTTGCGGTAACCCACTGCCGGGTCCAGGCCAAGACTTGCCGCCAGGTGTTTATCGCTGGTGCGTTCCAATAACATGCCCTGCTGCTGGCCGGATACGGCGTTGGCTAAGGCCGACTTGAAGTCGATATCCCGGGCCTTGTAACCAGGGGTATCGGCATTGGCAAGGTTGCTCGACAGCAATTCTGCCCGCTCAGAGCGGACTTTTATCGCTGCCGGGTGAATACCAAATGCGTTATCGAAGCTGATTGCCATGAACTTGCCTCCGTTAAGTGCTTATAACGAAGGCAAGAAGCGTGCCAAGGAAGGTTAGATATTGTCTTTGCGGCGGTAAATAATGCCGGGGTTGCAGCGCACCATCTCGAATTCGGTGGCAGCGGTAGGCATGGACTCAGACGCCCCCAGGAACAGGTAGCCCCCGGGATTCAAGGTTTTGGCGATGCCGGAGAGGATCTTGAGTTTGTTTTCCTGCGAGAAATAAATCAGCACGTTACGGCAAAACACCAAGTCAAATTTACCCAGCAGGGCATAGCTCGACAACAGGTTGAAATGCCGGAAAGTCACCAGCCTTTTGACGTTGGCCTTCACTTTCCAGGTGCCATCGCTGGTTTCGTCAAAATACAGACGTTTGCGCTCGTCACTCATGCCACGGCCCAGGGCCAGACTGTCATATTCCCCCACCTGGCACTGGCTGAGCATGGCCTGGGAGATATCGGTGGCAAGAATTTGCACGCCCCCCGGCAAGGTGCCGGGTTTGCGAACCTGATGCTCTAACGACTTGATAGCAATGGAATAAGGCTCTTGCCCAGAGGAGCAAGCGGCAGACCAAATCTTGACGGTCTTGCCGCCCTTACCCAGCTCAGGGAAGAGTTTGTCGGTGAGCAGTTCAAAGGGGTAACCGTCGCGAAACCACAAGGTTTCGTTGGTGGTCATGGCATCAATCACCGCGCTTTGCAGCTCGCGATCACGCCCAGCCATAACAGCTTGAATAAGCTCCCCAAGGCTACCCTGCCGATAACGCCCCAGCAGGGGCGTCAACCGGCTTTTAACCAGATATTGTTTGTTATCTCCCAGCACGATACCGCACTGCGTCTCTAGATATCGGCGAAAGGTTCCGTAATCCTGCTCGCTTAGCGCTTTATCCACTCTAACCCGCCTCAATCATCAGGCTTTCTTTAACGGCACTGGCCAGCTCATCCGGATCGAACTTGGCAATAAATTTGTTGGCGCCCACTTTCTGGACCATGGCCTGATTGAACACCCCGGACAGGGAAGTATGCAAAATTATCTGCAAATCCTTAAGCTTAGGATTCGCTCGTATCTCTGCAGTCAGTGTATAGCCGTCCATCTCCGGCATTTCCACATCGGAGATCAGCAAGCACACTTGCTCGGTGATGGATTTTTGGCACTTCTCCGCCATATCCCGCAGGTAATCCAGGCCCTGGCGGCCATCTTTGACCAGCTCAAGAGGAATGCCCAACGGCTCCAGGGCCCTTTTGATCTGCGCACGGGCTACCGAGGAGTCATCAGCGATCAGCAGCACCCGGTCTTTTTTCAGCGACTCAGTACCTTGGTAGGCATCGGCACTGGCCACGGCATTGGTGGGATTGATTTCATCGAGGATTTTTTCCACATCCAACATCTCGACCATTTCGCCATCGACTTCGGTAACGGCGGTCAGATAACTGGCACGGCCGGCCCCTTTCGGCGGCGGCTGGATGTCTTCCCAGTTGCAGTTGACGATACGGTCCACCGAATGCACCAAAAAGCCCTGCACCGAGCGGTTGTACTCGGTGATGATGATAAAGCAGTTGGTGACGTCTTCGGTGGGCCGGCCGCCCATGGCCTGGCGAAGGTCAATCACGGAGAGGGTTTGGCCACGAATGTGCGCCACGCCGCGAATGCTGGACTTGCGCTTTGGCAAGGCGGTCAACGGTGGGCATTGCAGTACTTCACGCACCTTGAACACGTTGATACCGAAACGCTGTTTCGCCCCCAGCCGGAACATCAGCAGTTCCAGGCGGTTTTGCCCCACCATCTGGGTTCGTTGGTTGACCGTATCGAGAATACCCGCCATACCTTACCTCTTGTCGTTGTTGTGCAGATGGGCACAGTCCTTGCCTGTCATCTTATCACAGCATCATGTGACTGATTATTGACGTGAAATTGATTAAACCCAAGAAACACGCCCTTCCCCGAGCCCTTATCGGCCTGTTGGGTGCTTTCTTTACCCTGGTCTCGGTATCGGCAGCCAGTGCCGACACTGCTCCCCGGCTAATGCCCCTGGATCAGCTAAAAAGCGTAGCGCAAGCGGCGGTAAAAGAGGCAGTAAAGGTGCCAGCCCATGGCCGCATCACCATCGAAGCCAGCGACCCCGATAGCCGCCTGCGCCTTCCTTACTGTCCCGACGTTCAAGCCAGCCTGCCCGGCAACCAAAGTATGGATGCCAATATCACCGTCAAACTATTTTGTGAAAATCCCCACTGGCAATTCTACCTGTCGGTCAATACCACCATAACGGTGCCCATGCTGGTGGCCAGCCGCGCCCTGCCGGCAGGCCTGGTGCTGGATGACAGCGACCTTGCCCAAGAGTGGCAATCGCAAAATCGCCTGCAAGGGCGCATTTTTACCGATAAAAGCGTCATTACCGGCGCCAAACTGAAGCGCGGCGTGCAGGCCGGCGCCCCCATCACCGCCGATAACCTGTGCCTGGTATGCCGGGGCGACAAAGTCACCCTGCGCGCCGGCGCCGGGGCGCTTAGCATTACCGCCATGGGCACCGCGCTTTCTGACGGCACTTTGGGCGATACCATCAGGGTCCGTAATCTGGGTTCTGGAAGGGTGGTGGAAGCCCGGGTTGATGCCCAGGGGCAAGTCAGCGTCAGTTATTAAAAATCATGCTAAAGTGAACCGCCTTTTAGCCGATAAAGGTGCGATGACCCTGTTTTACAGGTAGGGTTGTCAATAAATTGACAGTTGCGAGGTACCCATGGCAATCAACAAGGTCAACCAGGGCCAGACGGCCGACATTCAATCTGCCCGGCTTAAGCAGGCAGAAGGGCAAACCAAGGCCCAGCAGGCACAGAGCCAGCAAACCACGGCGCCGCAAACCACAGCCAAACTGGCTCAGGACGCGGTTTCCATTACTCCTCAGGCTGCTGGCCTGGACAAGATGCAAAAGAACATGAGCTCGGAAGCCCCCTTCGACAAGGACAAAGTGGACAGCCTGAAAAAAGCCATCGCGGCGGGCCAGTACAAAGTCGACCCTGACAAATTGGCAGACAAATTGCTTGATTTCGAGGACACCCTCTTCGGAAATTAAGGCAACCGCCATGACCCACGCAACTGGTCAAGCGCATCCCGAGGAGACTCTGGATGCGCTTTTGCTTTTTCAGGACAAACAGCTCAAGGCCATGATCGCCCTATTGGCCGAAGAAAAATCCCTACTGATGGGCCGGGACCACCACACCCTGGCTCGGGTATCGGACGATAAGGCCGAACTGGCCATGCGCCTGCAACATATCGACCAGCGCATTGCCGGCCACCCCGACCGCGACCAGCCCAATTGGCTCGACCCGCTGCGCGCCCTCAAAGGGCTGGCCCGCCAGTGCAGCGACGCCAACGCCGTTAACGGCCGCATTATCGAGTCGCTCCAGCAGCGCCAGACCGAGCAAAGCGAGCTGTTGCTACGCGCCCTCGGCCGCTCCAACCGCACCTACAACAACAAGGGTGTGACCCATTCCCGCACCCGCCTGCTGGGCGATATCCAGGCCTGAAAAAGCCCGCCGAAGCGGGCTTTTTTAATAACCGCGGATAACCCTAGGCCTGGGCCCTTTGGGGCCGGTGGCGATGGTGGTAGCAAGCATCTCGCTGCCCTGTCCATCAAGGCTGGCCATGCGGGCAGTGTCGAGACGAAGCTCGGTGACATAACGCCCGTCAAGCTGGTAGCTTCGCAGCACCTCAGCGCCTTTCACTACCCCTTGCACCCGCACCTGGCTGTAGTCTTCCACCAGCTTGCCTTGCTTGAGATCGGCAAAGCCAGAGAGCTTGACGCCATACAGCTGCTCGGCAAGCTCTTGGTAGGCTTGCAGCTTGGACGCCTGCATGGCTTGGCGCTCCCGCTCATGGGCAGTGCTGCCGGGCTGCTCGCTGATAATGGCGATACCCACGCCCTTGAGCACCACAGCGTCACGGCCATGCACGCTGGCGCAGGCGCTCAGCAGCAGGCTGAGTAGTAACAGGCTGGTGATTCGCATCATTGCATCTCCTGAATAGGTCCGGCGCGGCGCTCAAGGTAGCCGTCACGGCTGGTCACGGCGCGCTGCAATTCGCTGTTGGCCCCCAGGGCCTTGGCCGGCAAAAAGCCCTCGGCGCTGGCCACCACCAGCTTGGACTTGATGCCGATAATCCGCACATTGACGTTCACCCCTTCAGGGGAGGTCTCATAAGTGCCGGCCAGTACGAAATCCACCGGCAGTTTGGCCCGGAGTTTGTCGGCATCGCGGCTAAAGATAAAGTCGCCGCTCTGGGTGATGTTCACCGCCCCTTGGCTTTTCAAATCCACCAGGGTGTAGCCCGCCTGGTGCAGGTGGCTGGTAAAACTCTCGGCCATGGCTTGGCCGAGCGCCGTACCCTTGGTAAGGGCATGGCTGTCCACCAGAGTCGCCACCACCATGGGGGTTTTGTAATCCACATAACGGGCGTTTTGCACCAGTTTGTCGGTCAGCTGCCCGACAAAGGTATCCAGAGGCGCATGGGCCGCTTGCTCTGGCGCCGGCGTTTTTGCTCCCGCCAGCACGCTGAAAAATACCAAGGCCAACAGGCCAGATCTCAACATGGCTGTATTCCTCAAGACCAGTGTTTGGCGTATCGGCGGGTAAGCCATATTCTTTACCCTTCTTTTTGGAACGGCTTTTGCAGAAATCTTGCCAAGTTCACCGGAATTTGACACCCATGAAGCTGCCGATACTGCTTTTCGCCTTGCTGACACTGCCCGCCGAGGCCGCCTGGTACCAGGTGACAGGCTATGCCAGCCTAAGTAGCGACGACCCCAAAGCCCAGGCGACAGACGACGCCCTGGCTCAGGCCCGCTTTTATGCTGGCGTGCGCCCAGAGGCCGAGAGCGACGATCCGGTGCGGCAAATCCAGCAATACGGCGAGAAAGAACAAGACGGCCAGCTGGCCCTGACCTTATTGGTGGAGCTGGACGACAACGGCCAATACCAGTGCCAGGGTACCCAGCCGGTTAGCCTGCACCGGCTCAGTTGGGCCAGCCCTGACCAGGCCATCACCGGCCTGGTGGGCGATCCGGGGCAAGGAATTGCCGCCGAGATGGCAAGGTTGCTGCGCGAGCGCCACGGCGCCCTGATGCCAGTGCAAGGCATTGGCGCCACCCTGGATCAAAGCCAGGGCCGCAATACCGACGATCTGCAACAGGTTGCCGAGGAGCAAGGCGCCCGTTATCTGGTGGGGGGAAGGCTACTGCGCATGACCGACAAGCTGCAAAGCTCGCCCTGGTACCTGCCCTGGCAGGATGACCACCATCAGCTTTCCATGGCCGTGGATACTTGGCTTATCGATAGCTTCTCCGGCAAACGCCTGTTTGAGCGCCGCTACATTGCCCATGGCGTGTTGCCCACCGGCACCCTCCTTGACACCCAAGAGCCCAATTTTTGGTTAAGTCCTTTTGGCCAGCACTTGCAGCGCCAGCTCCAGCAATGGGCACTGGATGTGGAAAGCGCCCTGCCCTGCCAAACCAGCCAGTGGCCGGTATTGGCGGTGAGCGACGAGGGGGTGTTGATTGATACCGGCAGCCAAGGCGGCATCCACAGTGATGACCATTTCACGGTGCTGCAAAAACGGACCCTGACCACCAGCCAGGGCGAGCGGCGCCAGGTGCTGGTGCCATCCAGCCAAAAACTCAGCGTGGCCTGGCAGTCGGCCACCCAGACCCTACTGGCCAGCAAAGGCACCCCAAGCACGCTGCAGGCCGGTGATTTTGTTGTAAAAACCCCTGATTGAGCAGGATTTGGGCAGATAAAAGCCGGCGCCTTTTCATCGCCGGCTATCTGGGTATAATCGACTGGCCTTTTGGGTCCCCATAGCTCAACAGGATAGAGCACCCGCCTCCTAAGCGGGCGATCCAGGTTCGAGTCCTGGTGGGGACGCCATCAAACAATAAGCCTCGCTAATGCGGGGCTTTTTGTTTTCGCCCTCCCTCATACGGACTGCTAGGCCTAAGCAAAGCGGCGGCCGCTTCGGGGGGCCGAACCGCGCTCGGCTTATTCCCCCTTCGCCCTGGTGGGGACGCCATCAAACATCAAGCCTCGCTAACGCGGGGCTTGATGTTTTCGCCTTCCCTCATACGGACTGCCAGGCCGATCCATGGCGGCGGCCGCTTCGGGGGCCGAGCAGCGCTCGGCTTATTCCCCCTTCGCCCTGGTGAGGACGCCATCAAACATCAAGCCTCGCTAACGCGGGGCTTTTTGTTTTCGCCTTCCCTCATACGGGCTGCCAGGCCTATGCAATGCGGCGGCCGCTTCGGGGGACCGAGCAGCGCCAAACTCTTACAAATACGCGGCAGGCTACCCCCTACCTTGTAGCTCGGCTATTATGGCGGCCTTTGAGGCGAAGGATATTCCCATGCAAATCACCGACAACAAGGTAGTGCAGTTCCACTACCAGCTTAAAGACGAGACCGGCAAAGAGCTGGAGAACAGCAACGGCCAGGAGCCGCTGGCTTACCTGCACGGCCACAACAACATGATCCCGGGCCTGGAAAAGGCCATGGAAGGCAAAGCCAAGGGCGAGACCTTTACCGTGACCCTGGCCCCGGAAGATGCCTACGGCGAGCGCCGTGACGGCCTGACCCAGCGGGTACCCATCAAACACCTGCAAGGCGCCAAGAAATGGGCTCCCGGCATGGTGGCGGTGGTTAACACTGACCAAGGCCAGCGCCAGGTGCTGGTAGTCAAGGCTGGCCGCTTTATGGCCGATGTGGATCTCAACCATCCCCTGGCCGGCAAAACCCTGACCTTTGATATCGAAATTCTCGATATCCGCGACGCCAGCGACGACGAAGTGGCCCACGGCCATGCCCACGGCGTTGGTGGCCACCAGCACTGATAGCGCCAGGGCCGTGTCGCAAGCCAAGCCGGTTCTGCTAACATGGCCCTCACAGCCCCTGACATAGGACCATCACCATGCCTCTTCTCGACAGCTTTACCGTCGACCATACCCGCATGAAAGCCCCGGCAGTGCGGGTGGCCAAAACCATGAAAACCCCCGGTGGCGACACCATCACCGTCTTTGATCTGCGCTTTTGCCTGCCTAACCAAGAGATCCTCTCTGAAAAGGGCATCCATACCTTAGAGCACCTCTTTGCCGGCTTTATGCGTGACCACCTCAACGGCGACAAAGTGGAGATCATCGACATCTCCCCCATGGGTTGCCGTACCGGTTTTTACATGAGCCTGATTGGCAGCCCCAGCGAGCAGCAAGTGGCTGACGCCTGGCTGGCAGCCATGGGTGATGTGGAGCATGTGGAAGATCAATCCAAGATCCCCGAGCTCAACCTCTACCAGTGCGGCACTGCGGCCATGCACTCCCTGGCAGAAGCCCAAGCCATCGCCAAGAACGTGAAAAGCCGCGGCGTGACCGTCAACCTTAATAACGACCTGGCCCTGGACGAAGACTTCCTCAAAAGCCATTCCTAAGGCGCCAAGGACAAAAAAGCCCGCTTGAAGCGGGCTTTTTTATTAGCGATTTTCCAGCCGGTTGTAGTCCAGCAGCCCCTTCTCGATGGGGTGGCGCTCGATATTGAGGCGGTTGAGCTTGTCGCTGAACGCCCAAAAGCCGGGGTCGGTGCGCCGCACCCCAAAGCCATCGAGCAGCGCCCGGTAGCTGGCTTGGTCGTCCACCGCTTCGGCCTGGGCCACCAGCGCCGGCAACTGGGCTTCTTTGACATGCCAGAAGGCGCCGGGGTAACTGCCGAGAATGCCGTGCACCAGGGTTACATCGTCGTTGACGTAATCGCGGTTTGCCTTTTCATCAAAGAGGCTCGAGATATTGGTGTGGGCGCTATTGCGCACCAGAGTAAAAAGCTCGCTCTCGCTGCCATCGTCCGGGTCGACCATGATGAAGGTCAGCTCCGGGAAGATGTGCACGTAAGGGCCTTTAAGGCCATCGAGTTGTCGCAGCAGCGCTTTGGAGCTGTCTTTAAGCTTGGCCGCGTCAATGCGGTAACGGGGCGATTGCACCGGCGCTTCTCGCTTTTCGAGCATGGCATAAAGCTCGGCCTTGGGGTCGTCGGTAATGTAGGTGACCCCACTTGGCTGCTTGAAGGGGTTGATATCCCCTTCCAAAAAGCGGGTCAGGTTTTCACCAGCGCCCCGGTACCAGGACCTAAATTCGCGGTGGCGCGTTACCGGCGGCAGCAGCGCCAGGAAGTTGGACTCCCCTTCCATCCGCAAAAAGTCCATGTACAGGCGGGTCAAGAGCTGGTGCCCGTAGTTGCCGTAGACATCAAAACCCGCCACCAGCAGGTAATGAATGCGCTCCAACAGCGCGTAATCAATCACCCAAGTGGTTTTCGGCGGCCGGCCCACCAGGCCTTTGACCACGGTGGCACTGTCAAAGTGGCGAAGGATGGTCAGGGTAGCGTTGGGGTTGGTGCCGCCGCCGTCCCAGATACCGTTGAGGTTGAGGTGGCGGCCGTCCTTGAAGGCATGGTTCATAAAGTCGATACGGGCCCGCACGTAATTGCCCTGGCGCTTGGCATAGCCCAGCCAGTTGGAGGCAATGGTGGTGCTTTCCTTCTCGGCCGGCATGCGCAGATTGGCCAATTGGCTGTGATAAAACGCGGTTACGTCCGGGGCATCGGCCAAAGACGGGTCCACAAACAGCACCCAGAAGCGGTCGTTAATCACGTCCAGCGCCACCTGGCCGCGGCACACCGGGCCTTTGATAAAGCCCATGATGGTGTTTTCAACGTTATCGAGCATAAAGCGATAACGGGCGCCCACCGGCAACTGCTCAAAGGCGTTGAGGGGGTTGGCCGCCACTTCGGGCTCGTAACCCGGCCAGCGGCTGACCTGGTAATCAGGCTGGTAAAAAAGCGCCTGCCAGCGGGCCATCACCTTGGGGCTAAGGGCATAAGGCATATGGGTTTTATCGACGATGGTGGAGCGCACCGGCACCAGCCGGTAATAGACAGTCTTCACCCCCGGGTCGTCAAAGGGGCGGCGGGTGGGAATGATGTCCACCGGCTGGCCGGGGGGCGTGGTCGAACGCACCAGGTCAAAAAAGCGCGGCGCCTGGCCGGCGTGGCTTTGCTCGGTAAAGTAGAGGTGCGAAACAAAAAGGTGCTCGTAGATATAGCGGTTAACCAGCCGCTCTTTGAGGCTGGTGCCGTTTAAAAAGCGCTCCCAGCGAGCGACCCTTTCTTCGGTGTCTTCGTTCAGGGCAGGCAGCGGCGCCATCTCGGCCCCTTGGTCTACCCAGGTCATCAAGGTTTGGTGCTCGGCCGGGGTCAGGCCCGGCATGGCATAGGGCATACCCCACAGCGGCTTGTTCTGCTCAAAGTCGGGCATTTCCTCGATGGTGGGGCAAACCTGGGCCCTGTCGAGGCTCAAGTCAAAGCTGTCATCGAGGATTTTTTGGTCAGGCAGCGGATGGGTCTGCTTGAGCAGCAGCATCCGAGCCAGCACGCTGGCCTGGGTGTTGGCAAGGGAGGTTTGGTCCCGCTCGTTCAGCACCGGGTAAAACCCCTTTTGGCGCCACTGCTGGGTATCTTTGGCATCGATAAAGAGCCGGCTAACATTGGCAGCCAGAAGACGGGTGCCCTGGTAGACCTTCTCTTTGCTGGCGCCCCGGTCAATGCCCTCGGGGGAGGAGAGCTTGAGCTGGCAAGGTGCGTCGTAGCAGGCGTGGCACACCACGCAGCGCTCTTCCAAAATAGGCTTGACTTCGGTCAGGTAAAAATCGGCCTCTTGTGAGATTGGCGGTGCCACCCGCTGGCGCACTTCGGGTTTACCGTAGCGGTCATTGAGGGTGAGCTTGGCCACCAGCGCACAGCCGGAGACAAACGCCAGCAGCGCACACAGCAGCAGCCAACGTTTGGTAAGCAGCGTCTTTAACATCTCTATCCTTGGCTTAACCTGTTTTGGCCCATTATAAAGAACTGCGCCGCCAAACTGGCGGCGCAGAGCATAAAGACAGTGTTACAAAAATGATGGCAAGAGGTTTGCCTTAGAACACCACCCGGTAGTAGATGCCGAAGTGGTCACCGTCGCCGGAAAGGCCGGTGCCAAGGTCAACCCCGTTCACTTTGTCCACGTCGTAGTCAATCCACTCGTAGCGCAGGCTCACCCAGTTGTGGTGGGTGATTTGGTAGTCGTACTGGATGATGGCGCCGACGGCGTCGTCAAAATCCACCCGCACATGAGTGTTTTCTTCGCTGGTGGTGCCGTCGCCGTTGTCCACGGTGTCGGTCACGTCCAATTTACCCCGCACACCCAGGTGCCAGGCGGCACCCACCGAAAACTTGTGACGCCCGTAGCGGTAATAGGGCAGCAGCTCGACGGTGTAGCGCTCAAAGTCCACTTTGCCATTGGTGCCGTCGGCGAAGTTGAAGTGGTAACCGAGGTTAAGGGCGGTACCGAAGTTCTCCCCTTCCCACAGGGCACCCACCCCGATATGAAAGCGGTTACCCATGCGAAAATGCTCGCGGGTATCGTCGGTGTAATTGATGGTGATGAAGTTGTCACCGCCTTGGGTGTAGCCACCGAACAGGGTAAAAGCCAACCCGTCGCTTTGGCCGAGGGTCGGGTCGGAATTGTCGATATAGGGGTTGTCCTGGGCAAAAGTCGGCAGGCTCAAAACGGCCGCCAATAGCAAGCAAGGTTTCATTGATCCCTCCATGGGAAGTCTGCGTTATGATGAACAGACTCTAGCTCAGTTAAGCCTTTATGCACGCTCGGGAACTGTCCAGCCACCGCTATCGCAACGGCCTTACCCTCACCCTGCTGGGATTACTGCTTCTTATCCTTGGCCCCACACTGCTCGCCTTCGGCTGGTTTGGTCCGGGCATGGTATTACTGCTGACCATGCCGGTACTGCTGATCTTGGGGATAGGGAAACTCACCGAGCCCAAAGTCAGCCTGTCACTGAACCACAACAGCCTTAGCCTGCACCACCGACGTGGCGGCTGGAGTCTGCGCTGGCAGGATATACAAAGAATCGACCAGTTGGCTATAGGCAGCGGCTTTGAACGCATGGAACTACCCTATATCGGCTTTCGCCTCAAGGCCCCCGAGGTGCTTCTCGACACCATCAATACCCGCCTGGCGGTGGGGCTGCTAACCGAGCAGCGCAATGTGCTTGTCCTGGCGCTGCGCGCCCAAAGCCCCAACCCGCAGGCAGACGATCTCTTTGAAGCCAGCTATTACCGCAGCCCCACCGGCAAGGAATACCGGGGCGTGCTAGGCATGCTTGGCCAGCGCATGAAGCGGTTTCGCGAACTCACCGGCTTTGACATCATCATTGCCGAGGAGCTGGCCGGGGAAGAAGGGATGTGGCTGCTGAAAAAGTACTGGGCCAAGGCCCAGTACCCTCAAGAAGACTGACTCCGGCGGCAAAGCCACAGCGCCGCCACCATGCAGGCGCTGCCAAGGGCAAGCCTTGGCCAGTCCGCCTGGCCATTCCAGATAAAGACGTTCACCAAAATTCCGGCCGGAATAAGCATGTTGTTCATCACCGCCAGCTGCTGGGCACTGACCCGGGTTGAGCCGTAGCTCCAGCCCAGGTACCCAAGCCCCGACGCCACCACGCCCAGCCACAGCAATACCCCCTGCTGAAGGTGTGTTGCCGGCCATTTTTGCCAATCGGCCAGTGCCAGCATCGCTGCCAGGGTCACCACCAGGGCGCCGAGGAAAAACCAGGCAAAGCGGGCTCTGTGGGTGAGCGGCGAGTGCTGGCTTTGGTGGCGATACCAGACCTGGCCAAAGGCAAAGCAGGCATTGGCGGCCTGAATAAGGGCAAAGCCGTGCCAGTACTGCTCGCTCAAATCGGTCCAGCGAATAACCGCCGCACCGGCCACTGCCAATAAGGCCGGCGCCCAGAACTGGCGAGGCCAGCGCCGGGCAAAAAGGTCGGCAAAAAGGCTCACGTAAAGCGGCGTGAAAATGGTGAACAGCAGCAGCTCGGCAACGCTCAGGTACTGATAACTCTTATATAAAAAGAGATACATGATGCCGATTTCCACCGCGCCGGTGGCCATCAGCGTCAGCGCCTGGCGCCAGGGCAGTGGCCGCCAGAACGGCAAAAAGATAAGGAGCGCCAGCGCCATTCTCGAGGCCACCGCGATGTAGGCATCCACTTGCCCGGCGAGATACACGCCGATGAGCGAAAACGAAAAGGCCCACAGTACTGTGATAAGCCACAGCAATCCCATCAGCCGCGCACCGAGGCGTAGAGCCACACCGGCATGCCAAAATAATCAGCCTGCTCGCCACGGCGCATGCCGATTTTCTCGGCGACCCGAATAGAGCCGATGTTGTCGGGATGAATAAGGGCCAGGATATGGTCAAGGCCCAGCTCGTTGTGGCCGTGGGCCAGCACCACCTTGGCCGCTTCGCTGATAAGCCCCTGGCCCCAGTAGGCAGGCAGGATGCGATAGCCAATCTCCGGCAGTGAAAACTCCGGCAGATATTTGATGCCGCAAAAGCCAATCACCTCGCCACTGGCCTTGTGCTCTACCGCCAGGCGGCCGTAACCGTATTTTTCATAGTCCGCCAGTGGCGCGGCGCGCATGGCCTGCTCGGCCTCGGCAAGATTGGTAATGGCCTTGTCGCCACCGGTAAAGCGCAGAATCTGCGGATCGGTGTTCATGGCCAAAAAGGCGGGCACATCGTCCAGAGTGAAGCGGCGCAGAATAAGTCGTTCGGTCTCTAACATGGTGATGACCTTGGTATTTTAAAAAAACGCAGCATACCAAAGCCGCGCCCTGAGCTATAAAAAGAAAAGCGACAAAAAATTGACGAGTCTGCCCATGGATCTGTCCCGGTTTTCCATCAATAGCGAAGCGCTGATTGTCTTTTCCCTGCTGATGCTGGTGGGGTATCTGCTGGTCAAACAGCTGTTTTGTGTGTTCAGCCTGCAGTTTAAAAAAGGCAAGGTGAGAGTCACCAAGGGCAGCGTGCCCCCCGACTTCCTGGCGGCCTGCCAGCGCATTGCCAATAAAACCAACATCAAAGGCTCGGTGTTTGCCTATAAAACCCGCCTGGGGTTGCAGCTGTCGTTCTCGGCCAACTTCCCGCCGCTCATGAAAGACAAAGTGCTGTCGGCCTTTCCCCACGAGCGGCTGGACCGCAGCTTTTTCCGCCGCCACCCCAAAAAGGGCGAGCTGCCCGATAAAGACCAGCCCTGAACCCTTACCGGTGGAGCAATAAAAAAGGAGGCTTTCGCCTCCTTTTTTATTTTGCCTTTTAGGCTTATTTGCAGAGATCGCCGCTGATGGCAGAAGCCTTGCCAGCGCCTTTGCCGATAAAGCCAAACTCCACGCTTTGGCCCGGCTCGATGCTGTGGTTCCAGCTCAAGTCGCTGCCGGTGTAGGGGCCGGCGCCTTTGACGTCTGCACTCCAGCTGTGGCTGATGGTGCTGCCGTCAAGGAAGGACCAAGCCACTTGCCAGCCGAAGATGGGCGCCGCTGACGTGTTGGTGATGCGCACCTTGCCCTGGAAGCCGCCCGGCCAGCTGTTATCCAACTGGTACTCGCACTGGGCGCTCGGCAGGGGCTGGGTGTCGTCGCCATCGTCTTGGTCGTCCGCGGCTTGGCAGATATCACCGGTGACGGCGGTGGCATGGCCATCGCCCTGGGCGGTAAAGCCCACTTCCACGGTTTGGTTAGGCGCGATGGTGCTATTCCAGCTCAGGTTCTTGGCGTTATAGGGGCCTTCGCCTGTGAGCGCAGCGCCCCAGGCACCACCTACATGGCTGCCGTCGGTGTAACCCCAGTTCACATCCCAGCCCTTGATGGGCTTATCGGAGGTGTTGGTGATACGGATAGCGCCCTGGAAGCCGCCGGTCCAGCGGTTAACCACTTTGTGCTCGCAAAGGGCGGGGCCGCTGTGCTCTTGGGCGCCCCAGTCCAGCTCAACCACCACCGGGTCGTGGTCGGAAGAACTGAACGGCCCTTGGGATTTCACCAGGCTACCGGTGTACTGGGTTTCGTAGGTAAAGAGGTTGCTCTCGGCGGAGTTGATGTTCCAATCGGCAACCGCCACCACTTTTTTGGCCAAGTCTTTGGTAGCCAGGGCCTGGTCAAGGCGGCCAATGGCGCCGTCGTACTGGTAGGAATAGGCCTTGGGCTCGGTGAGGTTCACCAGGCCATAACCTTGGCTAATAACACGGGCCGGGCCTTCCAGCAGGGGCGCCTCGGTGGTGTCGCCCAGATAGGTGTCGTGGGCGGTTTTCAGCTCACGGTTAAGGGCCGGGATCTCGGTCAGTACCAGTAAGGGATCTTCGCTGCCGTAGGCGTTGAAGTCACCCAACAGCAGCGTCGGGGTTTTGGTGGCGAGGATATGGTCAGCCAGGCGCGAGACTTCGGTGTTGCGAAGCTCGTTACAGCTGCCCTGCCCGTCTACCACTTTACCTTCTTCGTCCTCGGCGCAGCTTGAGCCTTTGGAGCGCAGGTGGTTGATGGCGACGCGGAAGGCTTTACCCACCGCCTTGCCTTTGGCATTTACCCGCTTGAAGGTTTGCAGCAGGCTGGGGCGGCCACCGTGGTGGATGTCTTCAACCCCGTCGGTGACGGTGATCTGATTGGGCATCTCCAGGATATCCAGAGCCCCTTGCGCCGCTACCTTGGCCGGGCGGTACAAAATGGCCGAGGTGATGGCGTCAGAGCCGATGCTGCCGCCTGCTTGTGGGCTGACAAAAGCGTATTGCTTGTCGCTTGGCAGCTCGGCGTTAAGGGCATCAACCAGGTTACGAATGGCCGAGTTCTCGCCAAAGCCGTTGTTTTCCACCTCGATAAGGCCCAGCACATCGGCATCGATGGCGGTCAAGGCGCTCACGATCTTAGTGCGCTGCAGGGCAAAGGCATCGGCGGTTTCGGCGCCGCGGTTAACCCCCAACGGGTTGGCATCGCCGCCCACCGCTTCGTTAAAGAAGTTGAGCACGTTAAAGCTCGCCACCCGCAGCGAGCCGGTCTCGGCTACCACAGGGGCCGCAGTACGGTCTTGCAGGTGCACGAAATCGGCGGCGCTGAGGCTGGCATCAGTGCCGGCTACCAGGCGGTAGTTGCTGTAGGAATAGGCTACAACCCCGGTCAGGTTCTCAACCCGGTCACCCACGCGGATATAGCCCTGCTCGGCGTCCAGCCCAGGGAAGTAAGGCACCACGCCATCGGCCGGCTTGCTGTCGGTGTCGATATAAAGGGTGCGCTCGGCGTTGCTCTTGGCCAGGGCCACAGCGTCGTCGCTCAGCGCCGGGTAGAGCTGGGTCGGGGTGTAGAGCGGGCCGCCGTAGGCCAGCACCATGTTGTTGCGAGAAGAATCGTAGTCGTAGCTGAAGGGGCGGGTTACCTGCATGTCGCTGCTGGCAGTCAGGCGCACCTTCATGCCTTCCACCCGCTCCAGGGAGCCGGGGATGTCTTTGGGGTCAATCACCAAATCAACGGGCTCAACCTGGGCCAAGTCCAGCGGGCTCTGGGCCATGTTGTCCATGACGATTTCGGTAAAGCCGTAGTACTCCTGCACCAGGCCTTCAACGCACACGGCCTGGCCCGGCTGAATGCTGCTGTCAGGCGCAGAGCCGGTGTAAACGAAGATACCGTCAGAGGTGGCCGGGTCGCCGTCACCGGCGCCGTCTTGCAGGAAGAAACCTTTAAGCAGGCCGCGCATCACCTGGGTTACCCGGCCTTGGGTAACCACTTTGTCGGTGCTGTAGTAGCTGCCGTCTGGCACCAGCGGCGAGCTAAAGCCGCTGCCCTGGATGCTGGGAATGGTTTGGTAATCGCTGGGGCAAACCCAAGCCTCGGGAGGCGTGCCGTCACCATCGTCGCCGTCACTACCGCAATCGCTCAGGCCGCTACAACCGAGGCCCGCAAAGCTGTCTTTGGCAAAGGCTTGCCACTGGTCAAAGTCAAAAGTGGTGCTGGGGCTGCTGCCGGGAATGCGGCGCAGGGTCATGTCCTTGGTGGACTTGCCGTCCTGGGTGTATTCAGAACCCGGGTCAACACCGATGATGCCGATAAGGTCCAGCACCTGGCCGTCACGCTCCAGGGCCACGGCATCGTCGCCATTGAAGTTGACCGAGCCGGAGCGGATGTCGGCCTGGATGCTGTCATCGGCGCTGGTATGGGCCAGCACCAGGCTGGCACCGGCGGCCAGGGTGCCGGACAGCGCGATGTGGGTAGTAGTGGTGCTGGCGCCGTTGAAGTAAACCGCCACGTCGGCGCCGTCGAGGTTCTCGACGCTGTCACCGGTGTTGGTGATCTCCAGGGCCTTGTTGTAGCTGCTGCCTTCCACGTATTCGGTGATCAGCAGATCAGCCATGGCGCCATGGCTGCAAAGCGCCATGGCCACCACGAGTGAAGATTTCTTAAGCATGTTTGTTGTCCTGTTTATAGTGTTGTTCCGTGCGCAGCCATTATCACAATGAAACCTTTTATTAACAGAGCACCCCCTCAATAAGGTGCTGATAGCAAGCTTGTTTTGCTAAAAAGATCGCTTTTTGAAAAGGCTGACACGGCTTTTTAACAGAACACTGTGACAGCGGCGCGACAGCCCTGTGGTTTGTGACCAGGGCCCGGCCTGTGCTAGGCTCAGCGGCTTACTTCGCACCAAAACCTATAGGGGTCATCATGACCATCAGCAAAGACAAGGTAGTGACCATCCACTACACCCTTAAAGACGACGCCGGCACCGTTCTGGATACCTCCTCCGGCGGCGAGCCGCTGGTATACCTGCATGGTCACGGCAACCTGATCCCCGGCCTTGAAAGCCAGCTCGACGGCCAAGCCCCTGGCGCCAAACTGGAAGTGACCGTTGCCCCTGAAGACGGTTATGGCCCTTACCACCAGGAGCTGGTGCAGGAAGTTCCCCGCAGCGCCTTCCAAGGTGTTGACGATATCGAAGCTGGCATGCGCTTTACCGCCCAGACCGACGCCGGCCCACGTACCGTGGTTGTGCGTGACGTAACCGACGAAACCGTCACCGTGGATGGCAACCATCCCCTGGCCGGTCAGTTCCTGCACTTTGCGGTAGAAATCGTCGAGCTGCGTGACGCTGAAGAAGAAGAACTGGCCCACGGCCACGTTCACGGCGCCGGTGGCCACCACCACTGAGCCGAATAAGCCCGCGCCAGCGGGCTTTTTTAATGCCTCCTTTCAGGGCCGCGCCAAAGCGCCACTAGCAGCGCTGAACCGCAGATGAAAGTCGGTGACGCCGCACAGGTGTTGGGCTACTATCAGCCCATGCTGAGACGAACTATCTTCCTGATCCTACTTGTCATTTTCCCTGCTGCCAGCCAGGCGGCGCCGGCGCTTTGGCAAGTTGACACCCCCAGCGGCCGGTTCTGGCTACTGGGCTCTATTCATGTCGGCAAGGCCGATAACAGCCAGCAGCTTGAAAAGATGCTGGCGACCCTGCCCAAGGTCACCACTCTGGTGCAGGAACTCTCTCCGGATGAGCTCAGCCCCAAAGCCATACAAAGCGCCTTGGTCCATTACGGCATCCTCACCGAGGGTAAGCTCAGTGACCATCTCTCGACCGAAGCGTACCGTCAGGTAAGCGACATGGCAGACGATTACGGCCTGCCCATGGCCCAGCTTGACCGCACCCGGCCCTGGTTTGCCTTGATGACCCTGATGCAGGCCGCCCTTGCCCACAGCCATTACGATCCGTCTTTGGGTATCGACAACCAGGTGGCCGCCCTCGCCCGCCAGCGCCATTGGCCCATCAAGGGGCTGGAAACCGCCGAACGCCAATTCAAGGCCCTGGCCGCCAGCGACGCTTATGCCAATGACATGGTCAGTGACAGCGCCAAAGAGATGGACAGCCTCGATACCACCTTAAGCCCCATGCTGAGCGCCTGGGAGCATGGCAAGCTTAAAGAGCTCAACGAGCTGTGCCCCTTGAGCCAGGGCGACAACGCCGTCAACCGCTTTATGCATGACAGCACCTTGAAGGCCCGCAATGTCGAGTGGGTACCGAAACTGCTGAGCATTGCCCAGCAGCGCAACAGCCTGGTGGTGGTGGGCCTTGGCCATATCATCTGCCAAGACAATCTGCTGGGGCTCCTTAAAGCCCAAGGCGCCAGCGTGCAAAGGCTGCAATGAGCGAAAGGCTGCGTTTACTGACCGAATACCGCACCCTCTGGGCCACGGCGCCAGCCACCTGGAAGGACGAGTACCCGGTGCTGTATCACCTGATGCAGCAAGAGGCCCGTCACCCCCTTATCCACCAGGGCCAGGTACGAACCGCCCCCTTTTTGGACGAGCTACCCTGGCTGACCCGCCTAAACCGCCACCTGTCAGGGGAGCTGCCGCGCCTTAATAACCTCACCGATGCGGTGCGCCCGCTGCTGCAACCGACGCCCGGTGTACTGGTGGAATGGGGGCATCTGCTGCCAGAAGTGCTCTCGGGCTTTGAGGCGATTTGCGTTGGCCCTACCGCCCCTCAGGGCGAGGGGCGCCAATGGTTTGAAGCGGACCTTAACAGCGGCGAGGCCTTTGAGCCCATCCGCGGCCAGCGCCAATTGCTGGCCCTTGGCCTTGGCCTGGAAGAGGCCCAGCAATTACTGCTAAAAGGCACCGAGCGGCGCCTGCCGGCCATGGTGCTGGCCATCAAGGACTATCACCTCATCAACACCTCAAGCTACCAGCCGCTGCAAACAGACGAGATGCCTGACATTCCCATTGGCAGTTTAAGGATGTTGTCGATGACCCAGGAAGAAGCGGCCAAGGACTGGCCGTCGCGGCTGCTGCGCTGGCTGTTTCGCCCGGCGCTGCGCCAGGCGATATTCGAAGACTTGGCAAGCTTTGCCCGCCTGGAAGGTTACCAGGCCGACATCCAGCCGCTGCCGGCGGTTCAGGGCCGCCAGATGCACGCCCTGGTGATGGTAAGAAAAGAGGCTTAGTCGTTAAAAAAAGACCAGAGGGTTGCCAGGGTCAGTAGCCGGTAATCGTCACTTTCCAGCAGCAATTCGTGCCAGCCGCCGGCCACAATATCCAACCGGCCATCAGGCAAGGCCTCCACAAAGGCGCGCTGCCCGGCCAGGCTCACCACCTTATCGTCCCCCGCCGCAATCACCAGCACCGGCACCTTGATGTTCACCGCATTGGCGATGGCCTTTTCCATGGCCAAGAAGGCGGCGTTAAGCCACTGGGCCGAAGGGCCGCCAAGGCGCGCGCCAGGCAGCTCGTCGAGCCAATCGAGGTTCCGTTCAAAGCGCAGAGTGGAATGGCTCAGCTCGTTGTTTTCAAAGGGGCGGCGCTGATAGGGGCCGGCGGTGGGCACATAGCGGGGCTGGCCGCGCTTTTCGTCTTGCAGGCTTTGCCAGCGGGCCATGCCTCTGGCCACCCACAGCGGAAAAGGGGCGGTGTTGATGGCAAACATCGGTGATGTCATCACCACTTTTTCAAAAGGATGGGGGTAGCGCTCAAGGTAGAGGGCGCTGATGCAGCCGCCCATGGAATGGGCCAGCAGCCAATGCCGCGCATAACCCAACGGCACCACCACTTTTTGCACGAAATGGTCGAGATCGGCGCCGTAGTGGTCGAAATCTTCCACAAAGCCCAGCTCGCTATCCTCGGTGAGGCGCCCGGACAGCCCCTGGCCCCGGTGGTCGAGGGCCGCCACGGCAATGCCCTTTTGGCCCAGCTCGAAGATGAGCTCTTGGTATTTAATGACGCTCTCGGTACGCCCTGAGCTCAGCACCAGCAGGGTGCTCGCGCCCTCGGGCAGGAACAGCCGGTAGTGGAGGCTGACACCGTCAAGCCCCTCAAGGTGGCCTTGCTGGCCGGCATCAAAGTAGCCCCGAATGGCATCGGGATACAGGCGTTCAAACTGTGCTTCGGTCAGCCACATGCGTCTGGTCCCTGAAAAAACAAAAGGCAGCCCTCAGGCTGCCTTATTATTGGTCGGAAAGACAGGATTTGAACCTGCGACCCCTACGTCCCGAACGTAGTGCTCTACCAAGCTGAGCTACTTTCCGTTGCCTGCCCGAGGGGCACTGCAAATTCATTGAATGCTTTGGTCGGAAAGACAGGATTTGAACCTGCGACCCCTACGTCCCGAACGTAGTGCTCTACCAAGCTGAGCTACTTTCCGATACAACGGCGTGCATTATAGCGATCTGCCAAGGGCATTCAAGCAAAAGCCATGGGCCCGGCTATAGCCTGCTGCATTTTCACCCAAGTGGTTAACAGCCAAAAGAAAAGGCCCCGCACAAGGCGGGGCAAAGTCATGATGTCAGTATGGTTTGTGCCATTAACAACATTTGTTAACAACACCGCCGGTACTGGCAACCGGCGCTACCACCCATGGGTGAAGTAGTCGTTCCGCCAGGGCCTTGGCAGGCCTTGGTGGTGTCATCGTCATGATGACGGCATCCGGTCTACCCCTCGTCCGTCCTACCCTGCTCTGGCTGTACTGAAATCATGGCCTTGAGCGCCGGGCAGGCATGGGGAGCTTGATACTCCCACTGATGATTTTTCGATCTGCTTCAGCCCTGTTATGGTAGTACTGCAAGGGTTGGGCTAATGCTGCACGTCTGCTGCACGATGCTGAATATAAACAAAACGAAAACCCTTCATCAAGCAAAATGAAACAATATCGAAACATTTGTGAGGGACCGCCATGGCCAGGCGCATACTTTGCTTGTTGGATCAGGAAGACGACGCCACCCTGCCCTGGGCGTTGCCGATGCTCAAAAGCCTCAGCCAGACTTGCCTGGTCCAGGTTTTGTGCAAAGCGCAGCACGCCGCGCTCTTTCATCAGCTCCCCTGGCTGGCCCCGCCGCTGGTGGCCTACCATCCCGGCAGTTGGCCAAGGCTACTATGGCAACTGCGCCGCCAAGTGTGGGACAGCATCTGGGATCTGAGCCTGCCGCCGCTGACCCCCTGGCGCCAAACCCTGCCGTTTTTATTACCAAGCGCCCACCGGCTGCTGCTGGCCGGCAGTTCCCCCTTTAAGGCCCAGCGCCTGCCCTATAACCAGCAGCAACATGTCAGCGAACGCTTTAATCAGGCCCTGGCCACCTTGCAGTTAAGCCCTCACCACCAGTGGCTGCCGCCGCTGGCGCCCAAGGAGCAGGATTTGCTGGCGCGTATTGGTGAAAGGGAAATCGTGGCCATCAACCTACTTGACGACGACGGCCAGGCCTTCACGCCGTTGGTCGAGCAGTTTCGGGCGCTATTAAATGGCTTGCCGCGCATGGCACTGGTGCTGCTGCACCCAAGGCCTGAGGCCTTGGGAGGCCTGCAATCGCCACGGCTCTTTTATCTCGATGGCGGCGCAGATCTTGGTGGCTGGCAAATCCTGGCCAGGGCCAAGAGCCTGCTAGGAATAGACTCGGCCTGGGTGCACAGAGCGGCGGTGCTAGGGGTTGGCCAACTGGCCATCTTCCCCGAAGACGGCCAGTATTTATCGCGCTGGCACCCTAACGATTTGCACGCCCTTATCTGGCGCCACCCCAATGATGCACCGCTGCCGGTCGCCGAGCTGTTAACTCAGCTTCGCAAGCTGCAAAAGACCTTAAAAGAGCCCAATCTCAGCCTGGTGTAGTGTCGCGGTGCGCCAGGCGGCGCCATAGCCACTCCATGGGCCCTTGGCTGAAATAACGCAGGTAAAGCGGGGTTAGCGCCAGCGCCAGCGCGATATAGCCAAGGGCGATGGCCAAAAGCGTCAGCCTCGAAAACTGCCCATAAAGGCCAAAGCCGTAGAAGACGCAGGTCATCACCAGGCTTTGCAGCAGGTAATGGCTTAGCGCCAGGCGCCCGGCCCGTTGCAACAACTGCCAGTGCTCACCGATACGCAGCATCAGCCCCAGATAACCCAGCGCCTGGAAGGGCGAGAACATCAGCAACCAGCCATAGCCGCTGTCAGGCAGCCGCCACAGCAGCAACCAAGACGGCACCAACCCCAGCAGCAGCCAGCCATACCAGTAGCGCTTGAGCACCATAAACCAGGCGGGCCGCTGGGCAATAGCCGCGCCTGCCAGCATCAGGCCGCTGACCATGGGCAGGATAAACACCGGCCAGGAGGCGATGGTGTAGCCAAAGCTCGACAGCCGATAGAGGCACTGGCTGAGGTAACTGCCCTGGTTGTAGATGGCAAGCGGCGTGGTGTCCGGCTCGCCGCCCTGAGTGGTGAGCAGCACCAGGGCCACAAACACCAGGGTGGCGAGAATAATCAGTAAGCCTGCTATCAGTAATTTGAAGCGCGGCCTGCCCATCACAAAAGGCAAAACCACCATGGCGGTCAGGGCGTACATCAGCAAGATGTCGCCGTCCCAAATCAAAAAGCCGTGCACGGCGCCAAACAGCGCCAGGTAACGCAGCCGCCGGTATTGATAGCTGTTGCCGGCCTTTTGCAGCCACACCAGGCCCATGCCAAACAGCAAGGACAACAGGCTGATAAACTTGCCATCGGCCAGCAACATGTTGAACCACCACACCACCTGGCTCACCAAGCCTGGCTCGGCCAGCCGGTGGTAACGAAACTCATCCAGTTGGCCAAAGGACTGGATATTGATCAGCAGGATGCCGAAAATGGCCAGTCCTCTGGCACTGTCTATGGCGGCGAATCGGGTTGTCATGAATTGCCAGCAGTTGGAGGTAAAGATGCACGATGATGACAAGAGTTTGTTTGAAAAGGAAATGCTGGGCGTCAAACCGATATCCCGGGGCGACCACATTGGCCTGGCCCCCAAGGATGCCAACAGCAACAGCGAGGCCCGGCGCGCCGCCGCCGAGGCAGAGTTGGCAGAAGATCTCAACTACCTGTCATCAGAAAGTGTCGAGCTGGTGGAGCCTCACGATGTGCTCTCCTACAAGAAAGCCGGGGTCCAAGACGGGGTATTCAAGCAATTGCGGCAGGGTAAATACGATATCCAGTCGGTGCTTGACCTGCACAAAAAGCGCTTTATCGCCGCCCGCAGTGAAGTCTTCGATTTTATCCGCACCAGCCATCGCATTGGCCTTCGCACCCTCTTGGTGCTCCACGGCCGCGGCGAACACGCCCAACCGGTGCCGGCGCTGCTGAAAAGTTACTGCGCCAAATGGCTAAAGGAGATGCCCGAAGTGCTGGCCTACCATAGCGCCCAGCGCCATCACGGCTCCACCGGCGCGCTCTATGTGCTGCTTCGAAAAAACGACGAGCAAAAGCGCGAGAATTTCGAGCGCCACGCCAAACGTTAAAAAGCCGGCCCAGGGCCGGCTTCGTTATTGCGCGGGGTAACTTAACGCACCCAGCCTTCGGTTTTCATTATCTTGGCGCCGCGATCACTGGTCAGGAAAGCCAAAAAGGCCTTGGCACTCGGGTCAGCATCGTCGGCCATTACCATGTTGACATCACGCCATACGGTGCGGTCCTTGGCCAATTTGACCAATTGCAGTTCATCGGGGTGGGTGATAGGCCAGTTGGGCCAGGTGATCCAGGCATCGGCATGTTCAGAATTGAACTTTTTGAACGCAGCGCCGCTACCGGTACCAGAGCCGACGATGTTGTTACGAAACGCCTTCACTTCGGCAAGGCTACCATGGCTGCCAGCAATGTCTTCCCAACTGCCGGTACCGGAGGTATTGGCAACACCGGCGCCCTCAGTCACCACAATGCGCATGCCCGGTTTGAGCAGGTCAGCAAAGCCGGTGATGTGCTTGGGATTACCTTTACGCACCGCAATTACTGCCGGGCGCAGGTAAATGGGCTCTACCTTGGTGGTGTCAAAATCCTTGTAGGTCTCCAGCATTGCCGTGATCTGTTCTTCGGCAGTGCCCCACAGAATGTCAGCATTGGCCTGGGCACGTTTTGACCAGGAAGACTCGGGGCCACCATTGATCTCTACCGGTATACCCGTTTCTTTGGTAAACACCGCCGCCACCTTTTTAAAGGCCGTATGAGGACCACCAGCGCCATAAAGACGCACCACCCCATCTCGCGCATTATGGACAATAGATGGGTCCGCAACCTCATGTGCCAGACTCAGCGCCGAGAAAGCCAAAAGGGGGACCGCCATCAATTTCAACATTTTCATTGTTCACTCCAATTTAAGCAACTGATACCCGAAGGCGGTATCTGTCACTTAAAACGCCTACGTCAGAATTTTATTCCAAAAAAATCACCTCTATTTTTTAAATTCCCACCACCAGACACCGTTCAGATTTTCTAAATACCTAGTTAAGAAAATATGGATTTATTGAATGCCCGTGACTTTATATACTCTCGTCGGACTTAAAATTTATCTGCAGGCAAAGGGTCCCCCCATTAATAATATGGACGCTCAGGCCATTTTATTAATCAGTAATCAACATCCGAATGACGGCTATTTATACGCAGGAGAATGGCTAATGCCCGCTTTTAAAAAATCACTGGCAATACTTGGACTTTCAGCCATCAGTATGTCTTGTTTTGCCGTTTCGACACAATGCACCAGTAAAGAGTTTACGCTACAACTATTGGGAAGTGGCGGGCCTATTTCTGATGACATGCGCGCCTCATCCGGCGAATTAATCTGGTGGAAAGGAAAACCCCGGGTACTTATTGATGCCGGTGGCGGTACCTTTTTGCGTTTTGGTCAAGCCGGTGCTCACTTAGAAGATGTCGATTTTATCGGCATATCTCATTTCCATACCGATCACAGTGCCGACTTACCCGCCATTCTTAAAAACAGTGTCTTTTTCAGTCAAGAAAAGGATATTGATATTGCTGGCCCTGACGGTAGCGATGATTTCCCCAGCCTGACTCAATTCATGCACCGTATGTTTGCTCCCAGCACCGGTGCCTTTAGTTATCTGGCTGGCATGTTTGACGGTAGCGATGGCGTCAATATCAAAGTCCACCTGACTAACGTCGATTACCACCTCACCACTCCAACCCAGGTATTCGATAAAGACGGCCTCAAGGTTTCAGCCATCGGCATTCCCCACGGCAATGTTCCAAACCTGGCCTATCGTGTGGACACTGCAGACGGCAGCATCGTGATATCAGCCGACCAAAACGGCTCCAATCCGGCCTTCATCAATTTTGCCAAAGGCGCCGATATTCTGCTGCTGCCTGCCGCCATCACCGAAGATGCCGATGCGGTATCCAAGTTCTTGCACGGCACCCCGTCAGCCATGGCCAAACTGGCCAAAGCATCTGCGCCAAAAATGGTTGTACTTAACCACTTCATGGGCAAAAGCCTAGTGGAAAAAGACCAGACCTTGGCAATCTTCAAGCAGTACTACAACGGCCCGGTTTATGCCGGCCGAGATCTGTCCTGCTTCCCCGTCGTAGCCCCGACTCAAGGTGAATAACATGAAAAACCGCGTCCTGCTCTCTATCACCGTTGGCACCCTTTTCAGCCTCGGTAGCGCTGCTGCCCAGGCCCAACAAGCACCAGAAGCACCTCAAAAAGCCGTCAAGAAAGAAACCTCCCATGGCGGCAAATGCGCCAGCGGCAAATGTGGTACCGAGAAGATCTACGGTAAAGCGGCTCTCAAACACGACCCCCAAGGGAAACTGGTACGCGCCCGGGACGGTAAGTGCGGCATGACAGGCAAAGGCGTTGATGATGAACCGCAAAAGGCAGGAGACTCCAAATGTGTCAGCGGTGTCTGCGGCCAATAACCCCGAATACCTTTGGTATAGGCCTTCGCAACGAACATCTGCAGGAACTTTGTCAGTCACCAGTGAATGCCGATATCGACTTTCTGGAACTGGCACCAGATAACTGGATGGGTATTGGTGGTTTCAAACGTCAATATCTTGAACAGTTGGCAGAGAAATATCCCTTGGTCGCCCATGGCCTGAGCCTTTCCATTGGTGATCCTCAGCCACTGAATCTGGATTACATCCAAAAGGTGAGGGATTTTCTCGATAGATATGAGATAGATCTGTATAGCGACCACCTTTGTTTTTCTCGGGATGAAAACGGATATTTGTATGATCTGCTACCCATCCCCAAACGCAGAGAAAACATTGACTACCTTGCAGACCGTATTTATCAGGTGCAAGAAATTATCAAAAGGCCACTCATTTTAGAGAACATCACCTATTATCATCGCTATCAAAGGGAAATGTCTGATGCGGAATTTATGGCCGAACTGATAACAAAGTCCGGTTGTAAGCTACTGCTTGATATTAATAATTTGTATATCAACAGTCGGAATCATCATGGCAGCCCATTGGATTTTCTCAATACCATTAACAGTAATGATATTGCCTACTATCACATTGCAGGTCATCTCGATGAGGGAGATGGTCCCATTATCGATACCCATGGAAAAACCACCTCAAAGGCAGTGATAGATTTAGCAAAAGAAGTGGTCAAGATACATGGCATGAAACCGATGTTGCTTGAGAGGGATAACAATATCCCCACTTTAGCTGTATTGACTGGCGAGCTATGCACCATAAAAAGGGACTTATCTCATTAGGAACCGTTATGAAAATGCCTCCAGAGCGTCTCAAGCAGGATATAAATTCATTGTCCAACGGTATCAGGCAAGCCAGGGAGAGTAAAAGTAGCCTTTACGGTAGTTTTATTCTCGGCAATATCAAAGACGCATTTGAAAACAGCTATCCCATTTTAACCCAGTATCTGACTCAGGAAGAGAAACAAAAGCTATTCATGGATTTCCTTGCTGAGCACAACGCCATGGAGCCGGAATTCCACCACATTGCTACCGAGCTGCTTATTTTTGTTCAACAAAATAAAAGCTGGCCAGTGGATGCAATAAAACTGATGGAATATGAGTGGCTGCTGTTGTCAGTGGAGATCAGCGAGCATGCTGTCAAAAAATGCATAAGCATTCCGATACCTCAGTGGACAGAGGATACCCGGATAACAGCCAACCCAACCCTAACATTTATTCGCCTACCCTTTGAAATTTTACCAAGCACGGCGATTGCCACTCAGAAGGAACAACATTACCTCATTTACCGTAGCAGTCATCATGACGTGCTCTACAAGAAAGTATCTGAGAACGATCTTTATATTTTCAGCTACATCCTAAGCAAGCCAGAAATTACGTTAAGTCGGCTGAGGTCTGCAACACGGGATTTTATGTCTGATACCGAATTAAACCAGTGGGCTGAGATCAGCCTAGATGATGAGCTTATTTCTATAACGCGATAGAGGAATTTATGTTAAAGAAAATCCAGCAGTACTATGATGCATTAGTTGAAAAGTGCAAACACGCAGACTTCCTCGCGTTATTGGCGATACGGATTTATCTGCTTCCCGTTATCTATGAGGGAGCACACTCCAAGGTATTGGGATTCTCCAACACCGTCGCCTGGTTTGCGGCCCCTCACTCCCAAGGTGGTCTTGACCTACCCTTCCCCACTTTTTTGGCATTTTTGGCGACATCAACCGAAGTGCTCGGTCTTATTCTTATTGCTCTGGGGCTCTTTACCCGCATTATCGCCATCCCCATGGCGTTTGTAATGAGCGTTGCCAGTGCCATGGTGCATTGGTCCCATGGCTGGCTAGCCATCGCCAGCAACGACATGGAATCGGCCCAGCGCATGGCCGGATTCATTCACTGGCTCTCGGTTAATTTCCCCGGTCGTTATAACTACATCACTGAGCTGGGCGATCCGGTAATATTGAATAACGGCATGGAATTTAGTGTGACTTACTTCATCATGCTGATGGTTTTATTTTTCTACGGTGGCGGGCGTTATGTCAGTGCCGACTACTGGCTAAAAAGATTAACCTTACGATAATAAAAATCCTGCATGAAAAATGCAGGCTTTTCTTCATTAACTTCACCAGTGTTTTTCCAATCTGTAGACAGTCCTTATTGAAACACGGGCAGTTCACACCCAATGCAGTAATTAATATACCCATGTATAGGTCAAAAAACGTTACTGCTTAGGCACCTTATATTTTGCTTCACCCTAACTGCGGGACACTCAGCATGTTTGACCTAACAGCCTTTTACCTGGCAAGGATACAGTTTGCGTTTACTGTATCTTTCCATATTATTTTCCCTTCCATAACCATAGGGTTAGGTCTTTACCTGGTGGTATTGGAAGGCCTTTGGCTTTACTCGAAAAAAGACGTCTGGCGCGAGCTTTACCATTTTTGGTTAAAGATCTTTGCCGTTAACTTCGGCATGGGTGTGGTGTCAGGGTTGGTCATGGCCTACCAGTTTGGCACCAACTGGAGCGGTTTTACCGCTTTTGCCGGGAGCATCAACGGGCCCATGCTCACCTACGAGGTGCTCAGCGCCTTCTTCCTTGAAGCGGGCTTCCTTGGGGTCATGCTGTTTGGCTGGAACCGGGTCGGTGCAGGGCTGCATTTTTTCTCCACCTGCATGGTGTCCCTTGGCACCTTGATCTCTACCTTCTGGATCTTGGCTTCCAACAGCTTTTTGCAAACCCCAGCCGGGTACACGGTAGAAAACAACCAGTTGGTGCCCACCGACTGGCTGCATGCCATTTTCAACCCGTCTTTCCCTTATCGCATGGCGCACATGACCATGGCGGCTATCATCGCAGCAGCCTTTATGATTGGCGCCTCAGGGGCCTGGCACATGCTTAAGGGCAACCGCTCGCCAGCCATTAAGAAGATGTTCTCCATGGCCATGGGCATGATCCTCATCGCCGCGCCGCTGCAAGCCTTTATCGGTGACGCCCACGGCCTGAACACCCTGAAATATCAGCCGGCCAAGATTGCGGCAATTGAAGGTCACTGGGAGAACAAACCCGGCGAGCCTTCTCCGCTGCTGCTGTTTGGCGTGCCGGACATGAAGGCCGAGAAGACCCGCTATGCGCTGGAGATCCCCTACCTTGGCAGCCTTATCCTTACCCACAGCCTGGACAAACAAATCCCCGGCTTGAAAAGCTTCCCCCCTGAAGACAGGCCGGACTCCACCATTATTTTCTGGTCATTTAGGATCATGGTGGCGCTGGGTCTGCTGATGGTGGCAACCGGTATCTGGGGCCTGGTACTGCGCCTTAAAGGCAAACTTTACGAGCAAACCCTGTTCCACCGCTTTGTTCTGGCCATGGGGCCATCGGGTTTGCTGTGCATCATTGCCGGCTGGTTTACCACCGAGATAGGCCGCCAGCCTTGGGTGGTGTATGGCCTGCTGCGCACCAAAGACGCCGTGGCGCTGCACAGTACCTTGCATATGTCGGTCACCCTTATCGCCTTTGTGGTGATCTACAGCTTCGTATTCGGCATTGGCGTCAACTACCTCATCCGCCTGATCGGCAAAGGCCCGCAAGCCTTGGCCGACCCTGTCGATCCCCACCCTTCACGCACCCCGGCCCGGCCGTTGTCCGCTATTGATGACAACCCCGTTAGCCCAGGCACCAACAACTTGAGGAGTATCAACTGATGGGTATCGACCTGCCTTTGATTTGGTACATCATCATCGTGTTCAGCATCATGATGTATGTGGTGCTGGACGGCTTCGACTTGGGGATCGGCCTGTTGTTTCCCTTTATGGGCCGCTCCGAAGACCGCGATGTGATGATGAACACTGTAGCCCCGGTCTGGGACGGCAACGAAACCTGGCTGGTACTGGGTGGCGCTGGGCTGCTTGGCGCCTTTCCCCTGGCCTACTCGGTGATCCTTGACGCCATGTCACTGCCACTGACAGTGATGCTGTTCGGGCTTATCTTTCGCGGTGTGGCCTTTGAATTCCGGTTCAAAGCCGACCATGGCCACCGGCCGTTTTGGGATAAGTCCTTTATTGCCGGTTCGCTGATCGCCACCTTTGCTCAAGGCGTGGTGCTGGGCAGCTTTATCAACGGGTTTCACGTGGAAGGGCGCACCTGGGTTGGCGGTGCCATGGACTGGTTCAACCCCTTCAGTCTCTTTTGCGGTTTGGGGTTGGTGGTGGCTTATGCACTGCTGGGCTGTAGCTGGCTTATCGTTAAAACCTCGGGCCGGCTGCAACAAAACATGCGCGAGCTGTGTCGGCCGCTGCTGATCTTGCTGCTGGTGGTGATCGCCATCGTCAGTATCTGGACGCCGCTGGCTCACCACGCCATTGCCGAGCGCTGGTTCAGCCTGCCCAACTTCTTCTTCTTCCTGCCGGTGCCGATATTGGTGCTGGTGCTGGCCTGGGGGCTTTGGCGTACCGCCTGGCGCGACAGTGCCCACCACCTGCCCTTTATCCTGACCTTGGCTTTGATATTCATGGGCTTTAGCGGCCTTGGCATCAGCGTTTGGCCCAACATCATTCCCCCTGATATCAGTTTCACTCAGGCCGCTTCGCCACCGGCAAGCCAGGGCTTTTTGCTGGTGGGTACCTTGTTCATTATTCCCATCATCCTGATGTACAACTTCTGGAGCTACTACGTGTTCAGGGGCAAGGTCAGCCCGGAAGATGGGTACCACTGATATGCAGCGTCTGGATATTCAACCTTTAAGTGAGCAAAAGCCCGAGCGTGTTGCCCTGCGCTATCGCTTGGGGTGGTTGGTGGCTATCTGGCTTGGCAGTGTGGTGGCCCTTGGCATTGTTGCCATGGGTTTCCACTTGCTGATGCACGCCGCTGGCCTTCACAGCTAAAAAAACCGGCCCTTGGGGCCGGTTTTTTAATAGTCGCTTTGCCGTTCCTTGTCGGTCAGCATACTGGGGCTGTCCTGCCCCAGCTGATGCTGGTAGATAACGTTAAAGGCCAGCACGTTTTGCACGTAGTTGCGGGTTTCTTTAAACGGAATGGCTTCGACAAAGGCATCGAAGGGCAACTTGTTACCCACCCAACGCTCCACCCGGTGCGGGCCAGCATTGTAGGCCGCCGCCGCTAGGATGCGGTTATCGTCAAACCGGTCGAGCATCTCTCGAAGGTACTGAGTGCCAAGGCGGATGTTGACCTTAGGATCGTAAAGGTCCCCATGGCTTTTATCGCCGAGGTTACGGGCGGTATGGCGGGCTGTGGCCGGCATCAGCTGCATCAAACCGCGCGCTCCTACCGGTGACTGGGCTTTAGGGTCCAGGGCACTTTCCTGGCGGCTAAGCGCCATCACCAGGCTTTCGGGCAATTTGCGCAGCTTGCCGTAATGCCTGAAGCTGTCTTCAAAGGCCAGCGGGAAGCGCAGCGACACCAAGTCCCAACCATCGCCACGAATGGCCGCCAAAATAGCGAGGTTCTCATAGCCCTGGCGATGGGCCCAACCGGCCAGGGCTTGGCGCTGGCCGTTGGTAAGGGGGGTCATCAGGTGATACCACTCGATACGAGCCAGCACCCGCTCATCCATGGCCATCAGCAGCGGAATGCGTTTAAGCGCCCCTTTTTGCTCCAGGTTATCGGTCATGGGCGGCACCGGCGCCTCGTTGAGATCAAAAGGTTTACCCAACTTCTCGGCAGCCAAAAAGCCATAGTAGGAGCGGCTTTTGGCCGCTTCTTCCAGCAATGCCTTTTTCTTGGCGTCATCGGATTCTGTGCGCGCCAGCCAATATTGCCAGCGGTCGTTGGCCACCTCGCTTTCGCTAAGCAGCGCTATCCAGTCGCGAATACCGTTGATGTCCCCTTGGCTAAGGGCATAGCGAATGCGCCGCTCGGTCATTTCATCGTCGCGGTAATAGCGCACCGCCTCATCCCGCCAGGCGATGGCCTTGGCATCGTCGGTGTCGTACAGCCGATAAGTTAAGAACCGCGCCAGTTCATGGCGCTGGGGAGCGGTAAATTCCATGTGCTCGCGGGCCATCATCCAGGTGCGCCAGCCGCGCACCGGGTCGCGCCTAGCTTGCCTTTCAACCGCCAGCACCACCAGCCGGCGGCTGCGCTCTTCCGCCCCCAGTTGCGGGTTGCTGCTGGCCACCTGCTGCGGGTCACTGAACAGCGACACCATGGTTTTGCCATAGCCCTGATAACGGCCGTGCAATTGCCTGGAGAGATAACCGAGCAAGCTGCCCTGGCCGCTGGCAAAGGCAAGCTCCATGCGCGACAAAATAAGCTCCTGGCTGAGGTGGCCGGCTTTTCGCCAGGCATCAAACAGGGCGTCGCAGTCCTTGGGCTGGGATTTACCGGTCAGATACAAGGCTTCGGCCCCTTTCCAGGCCTCGGCTTTGTCGCCGGTTTCGAGTTTGGCCCTGTAGTAGTTGCATTGCCGCTCGGTGTCGTTCGGCACCTGGCTGCTCACCGCCAGCAGGCCTTGCCAGTTTTTGTCGGCCGCGGCCTGGTCGATATAGCGCATCACCAGAAAGCGCCCCAGAGGCAAGTCAGGGTAACGGTCCAGGTAATCACGTACCTCTTTGGCCTTGAGGGTGCGGATATGATCTTTGAGGTAGTAATAATCGAGGTAACCGGCCAGGGGGTGCTCATCCAAGCCCTGGCGCAGTTTGAGATAGGTTTTGTCGTCGTTTCGTTGCTGGGCTTTTCTCGCTTCCAGATAGTTGTCGTCAGCCCAGCTCAATGATGACGACGCCACAAGACACAACAGCGCTACGATACCCAGGCGCATAGTCCTTCCTTACGTGTAAAACGGTACTACTCGGCTAACTGCAATTTGTTCAATTTGGGTTGGATAACCCATTGGCAATAGGGTTGCGAGGGGTGCCGGTTGAAGTAATCGTGATGCTCCGACTCGGCAGCATAAAACGCCTGCAACGCCTTAAGTTCGGTTACCAAGGTTCCAGCATAGTATTTTTGCGCGCGGGCCATGGCCGCTTCAGCCGCGACTTTTTGCCCTTGGTCGCCAAAGAGGATGATGGAGCGGTATTGAGGGCCAATATCATTGCCCTGGCGGTCAGCCGTGGTGGGGTCGTGAGCCAGGAAGAACACATCTAACAGTTCATCAAGGCCGATACGGTGCGGCTCGAAGTGAATTTCCACCACTTCGGCATGGCCGGTGTCGCCCCGGCAGATATCGGTATAGGTAGGATAAGAAGTGTGGCCCCCGGCATAACCGGATCGCACCGCTTCAACGCCGGGCAGTCGCTGAAAAACCGCCTCCAGACACCAGAAACAGCCTCCGCCCAAAATGATGTGGCTCATCTTCCCTCCTTTGTCGTGAACGCTGCCCCTCCTGGGCAATGGTCAGCTTGCGGCCAAGCCTCTGGCTCCATGGTGGAACGTTCAACACCATTTCGCCAGGGGCAGCGTCAAAAAATTTACGCTCTGGCCACAAGCTTAGATCTAGAAGGATAAATACAAAGCCAACAGCCACACCACCCAGGGCAGTGGCGGAAAAAACAGGTAACGCTCCCACTTGGCGCGGATCTTCCAGCCAACGGCGTGCACCACACAAAGTGCCATACCCACCATCATCAGCGACATGGCGCCGTGGGGCGGCGGGTTGCCGGTGACCACCCGGCCCCAGATGAACACCACGCCAGCCAGGGCCAGCAAGGCGGAGATCCAACGAAATTTACCGGTGCCCATTAACACTCCTTAGTGCACATAAAAAGACAGGCCCGAAGGCCCGTCTCTACCCAGGACAATATCAGTCCTGCTTTTCTTCTTTATCGAACTCGACAAACTCGAGCCACATGGCATTGATGATACCGAAGGCACAGGCCAGCAGTACCCCCAGGACCCACGCGAAATACCACATATATCCTCCTTAGTAGCTGCCAACCGGATTTTTTTCGATATGTTCTGCATTAATCTTGCCCCACATCTTGTAGTAGCACCATGTGGTGTACAGCAGGATGATGGGCACGAAGATGCAGGCGACGGCGAACATGATGCCCATGGTCTTGTGGCTGGACACCACATCCCACATGGTCAGGCTGCTGGCCGGGTCGATGCTGGACGGCATCACGAACGGGAACATGCTGCCACCAGCGGTGAAAATCACCCCGGCACAGGCCAGTGAGCTCAGCACAAAGGCCAGACCCGCGCGGCCTTTAAGACCCAGCAGCACGCTCAGCAAGGTGCAAAGGATGCCGAGGATGGGCGCCAGCCACAGAGCAGGTACCGCCTCGTAGTTGGCAAACCAGGCACCGCTTTTCACTTCAACGGTTTTATCCAGCACATTAAGGGCGGCGTTAGGGTCACCCATCTTGGTGATGACGTAGCCATCGATACCAAAGTTGAGCCACAGGCCCGCCAGGATGAAGCCCACGATGGACACCGCACCAGCGATACCAGCGTACTTGCGGGCACGGTCGGCCACGGCGCCTTCGGTGCGAAGGTGCAGGTAGTTACCACCGTGCAGCATCAGCATGGCCACACTCACCACACCGCACAGGATGGCGAAGGGGTTGAGCAGTTGGAAGAAGTTACCGGTGTAGGTGGAGTACATCAGGCTGTCGAGCTTGAAGGGCACCCCTTGCAGCAGGTTGCCAAAGGCCACACCGAATACCAAGGCTGGGATGGAAGAGCCAGCAAAAATGCCCCAGTCCCAGGCGCTGCGCCAGCGCGGGTCTTTGATTTTAGAGCGGTACTCAAACCCTACCGGGCGGAAGAACAGAGCAAACAGCACCAGCAGCATGGCCCAGTAAAAGCCAGAGAAGGCCACCGAGTACACCACCGGCCAGGCAGCGAAGATGGCGCCGCCAGCGGTGATAAACCACACCTGGTTGCCGTCCCAATGCGGGGCCAGCACGTTCAGAGCAATACGGCGCTCGGTGTCGGTTTTGCCGACAAAGGGCATCAGGGCACCGGCCCCCATGTCGAAGCCGTCGGTGATGGCGAAACCAATCAGCAGCACGCCAATCAGCACCCACCAGATTACTTTCAAGACTTCATAATCCATGATTAAGCCTCCACAGCCTTGGTTTCAAAGTGGTAGCGACCGGTTTCCAGCACGCTAGGACCACGGCGGGCATAGCGGATCATCAGGTACATCTCGGCGATAAGCAGCACGGTGTAGAAGAAGATGAAACCAAACAGACTGCCCATTACGTCCCCTGCGGAGAGGGTGGACACGGACAAGTGGGTCGGCAGCACTTCGGCGATGGTCCAGGGCTGACGGCCATACTCGGCCACGAACCAACCCACTTCACAGGCGATCCAGGGCGCAGGCAGAGCGATGAGCGCGAACTTAAGCAACCAGCGCTTTTGGCCGATGCGGTGGCGGGCACTTTCATAGAAGGCCAGCGCGAACAGCACCAGCATGATAACGCCCATGGCCACCATCACCCTGAAGCTCCAGAACATCGGCGCCACTTTCGGGATGGAGTCATTAACTGCTTTCTTGATATCAGCGTCGGTAGCGTCAACCACATCGGGGGCGTAGCGCTTAACCAACAGGCCATAGCCCAGGTCTTTTTTCACCTCGTTAAAGGCGGCGCGGTTAGCCGGGGTGTCCTGGCCGTTTTTGAGTTTCTCAAGGATGGCATAGGCCAGCATACCGTTACGGATACGGGCTTCGTGCTCGACTTGCAGATCCTTGATACCGATGACCGGCTCATCCACCGAGCGAGTCGCAATCAAGCCCAGCACATAGGGGATCTTGATGGCGTAGTCGGTGTGCTCGGTTTCCTGATTGGGGAAACCAAACAGGGTGAAGGAGGCCGGGGCCGGAGAGGTTTCCCACTCGGCTTCAATGGCGGCCAGCTTAGCTTTTTGCACGTCGCCGACCTCGTAGCCTGACTCGTCACCCAGCAGGATGACTGACAGCACCGAGGCCAAGCCGAATGAGGCCGCAATGGCAAAGGAGCGTTTGGCAAAGGCCACATCGCGCCCTTTAAGCAGGAAGTAGCTGGAGATGGCCAACACGAACATGGCACCGGTGACATAACCGGCAGACACGGTGTGTACGAATTTCACCTGGGCAACCGGGTTGAAGACGAGGTCGGCAAAAGACGTCATCTCCATACGCATGGTTTCAAAGTTGAAATCGGCACCGACCGGGTTTTGCATCCAGCCGTTGGCAATCAAGATCCACAGGGCAGAGAGGTTGGACCCCAGTGCCACCAGCCAGGTCACCGTCAAGTGCTGTACCTTGGACAGGCGCTCCCAGCCGAAGAAGAACAGGCCGATAAAGGTGGACTCGAGGAAGAATGCCATCAGGCCTTCAATGGCCAGAGGCGCCCCGAAAATGTCCCCCACGTAGTGGGAGTAGTAAGCCCAGTTGGTACCGAACTGAAACTCCATGGTCAGGCCGGTAGTGACACCCAGGGCAAAGTTAATACCGAACAACTTGCCCCAGAATTTCACCATATCCTTGTAGATCTGTTTGCCGGTAGTGACATACACCGACTCCATGATCGCCAGGACAAAGGTCATTCCCAGAGTGAGTGGCACAAACAAAAAGTGATACAGCGCCGTGACGGCGAACTGCAAGCGCGATAGATCAACGACATCATCACCGATCATTGTCGGACTCCTTGGATGCTGAAGGCGAGGCGTTTAGAAATTGGTTATCAATGGCCGTGTTGCCCTGGTCGACATTCACCGGTGAGCTGAAGAACAACACCTTGAGGGTGAAGATCAGCGCCAGTTTCAGCACCAGAATGGCAACGATTTCTTTCGCCAAGGAAGGGCGTTTTATGCCCATGGCGGCTCTCCTTAGTGAACCTGGGCTGAAGTATGCGCCCTACCCGCCTAGGCAATTTTGATTTGCCGCAAATAACTATCGGGCTAGCAGAAGAGAAATAAACCGCATCCCTGTCCTGAATCAGGCACATCCATGAACCGCAGACGTGAAACAAAACTATCGGACAAAAACTATACAATACAATGACAAAGCTGCAAACCTATGGCAATTAGCCTGCCGCTGACATTGCTCGCCCAGCCAATACCTCGCCATAAATGACCATAAAAAAGGCCACCTCTAATAGGTGGCCTTTTTTTAAACAGTGGGCAGGTTTATTTAAAAAGCCCTTTTACGTCGTGAGGTTCACAGCGCAGGTATTGCGGCGTTGCCTGGGCTTTTTCTCCAAGGGCCGCAGCGGCATGCCAGGGCCAGCGCGGGTCATACAAAATGCCCCGGGCCAGGGCCACCGCATCGGCTTTACCTTCGCTGAGCACGGCCTCGGCCTGATGGGGGTCGGTAATAAGGCCCACGGCAATGACCGGCATCTTCACCTCGGCCTTGATGGCATCGCTCAGCGGCACCTGGTAGTTGGGGCCAACCGGGATCTGCTGCTGAGGTGACAAGCCGCCGGAGGAAACATGGATAAAGTCGCAGCCCCGTGCATCCAGCGCTTTGGCAAGGGCAATGGATTGCGGCAGATCCCAGCCGCCCTCTACCCAGTCGGTACCAGAGATACGCACCCCTACCGCTTTTTCTTTGGGGAAGACGGCGCGCACCGCGTCAAACACTTCCAGCAAGAGGCGCATGCGGTTTTCGAGGTTGCCGCCATACTCGTCGCTGCGGTGGTTACTCAAGGGGGAGAGGAACTGGTGCAGCAGATAGCCGTGGGCGCCATGGATCTCTATCAAATCGAAACCGAGACGGTCAGCACGCTTGGCGGCGGCAACAAAGGCCGCCTTAACGGCATCGATGCCGGCTTTGTCCATGGCCTCGGGTGCAGGGCCGCCTTCTTGGAAGGGTTTGTCGCTGGCAGAGAAGGTTTGCCAGCCGTTGTCACTGCCAGGGGCAATGGCACTGCCACCGTCCCAGGGCTTGTGGGTAGAGGCTTTGCGGCCGGCGTGGGCCAGCTGAATACCCAGCGGCATGTCGCTGTATTGGCCAATGGCCTTGAGCACCTTGCCAAGAGCCTGCTCGGTGGCATCGTCCCACAGGCCAAGGTCGGCGTAGGTGATGCGGCCTTCCGGCACAACGGCGGTGGCTTCAAGGATAAGCAGGCCAGCACCGGACTGAGACAAGGTGCCCAGGTGAATTTGATGCCAGTCGGTGGCTTGGCCCTGGTCGGCCGAATACTGGCACATGGGGGCGATGATAATGCGGTTGGGCAACTCGACATGGCCGAGCTTGATGGGGGTAAAGAGCTGGCTCACGGCCGCCTCCTATAAAGTTGAATGGCTACTAGGGTAAAAACGTGAGCTCCATCACGCAAGACGGCACCAAATCCAAACAAGGGCACCAAAGGGTAACCAATAAAAAAGCCGCCCCAGGGCGGCTTTTTTATTGACGGGCGGCGCGCATGGCATCCAGTACTTGCCGTGGCGTCCAATGAAAGCCCTTCAAAATGGCGTAAGCCTTGGGGTGCTGCGCTTTAAGTGAACGGCTGACCAGGGTATGCACGCTCTCCCCTTGGGGGTATATCCCCTTAGGGTCGTCGAGAAACCGCAGATTCAGCTCTTCCACTATCAGGTGCGGCCACCAGGCAGTTACCACCACCGGGCGCCCCTCCTTGACGGCACGCTTAAGAAGATACCCCATTGCCGGCCCCGATCCGGGCAACAGTTTGTTGCCAAGGCCGTAGGCTCCCATGGCCCTTTTGGTCAGGGTCATTAACCCGGCGCCGGGGTCGATACCCAAAATGGGGCCTTTAAAGTCTTTTAGGTCGGTGATGCTTTGCAAGGGGCTGTCTTGCGGCACTGCCAGCCCCAACTTGACCCCTTCAAGATTTGGGCCCAAGTCTTCCACCTTGGCCAAATACAGCTTGGCGTACTGGGCCTGGGTTTGCGGCAGCCAGGCAGAGACCGTGGCATCCACGCTGCCACTGGCCACCCCGGCCCACATGGCACCGGCGGTAACGGGCACCAGCTTGACGGTAAAGCCGGCCGCCTCCAGGCGCTTTTGCACCTGCTCGGTGGCCGCCACCGCCGACGACCACTGCACATAGGCCAGCTTGATGGTGTTGTCCTTGGGCGCCGAGCACCCCGCCAGCAGCAAGGCACAGGCCAATAACCATTTACTCATTGCTCCCGGCCCTTACCCAGCGCTTGGGTGATGCGGTCAAGGATCATCGCCAAAATCACCACGGCAATGCCTGACTCAAACCCCGCCGCCATGTCCATGCTGTTGATGGCGCGCCACACTTCGCCCCCCAGGCCGCCAGCACCGATCATCGCCGAAATAACCACCATCGAAAGGCTGAGCATGATGGTCTGGTTGATACCCGCCATGATGGTGGGCACCGCCAGCGGCAATTGCACCTTGAAAAGCTTCTGGGCAGGAGCCGCGCCAAAGGCATCGGCCGCTTCAATCAGTTCTTCTGGCACCTGGCGAATGCCAAGGGTGGTAAAGCGAATAGCCGGCGGCATGGCAAAGATCACCGTGGCAAAAATGGCCGCCACCGGCCCCAGGCCGAAAAAAGGAATGGCCGGGATGAGGTACACAAAGGCCGGCATGGTCTGCATGAAATCCAGTACCGGCATCACAATGCGATAGCAGGTCTTGTTAAGGGCAGCAGCAATACCGACAGGCAGCGCCAGCACAATGCTCGACAAAGTGGCAAACAGCACCAGGGTGAGGGTCTCAATCATCGGGTACCAGAGTTCCAGGTTCCAGATGAGCCCAAGGCCCAAGGCCGAGGTCAGCGCAAAGCGCCAGCCTTTAAGGCGCCAGGCAATAACGGCGGTGGCCAGGATAAAGGCCCACTCGGGGATCCACATCAAGCAATCAATCACCCAGTCGATGGCCTGCTCGGTGCTGTCGCTAATGGCGCGGGTGGCATTGGAAAATTGGCTGGTCAGCAGGTCGATGCCATCGGCTATCCACTGCCCCAGCGGGATACGGTCAATCATCATTGCACTCCTGCCAGTTCGGACAACACGGCGCCTTTAAGCACCACCCCTTGGATTTTCTGCTGCTCATCCACCACCGGCAGCGGGTAATGGATACCGTCAAAGAGCGGGAACAGCTGGGCCAGGGCATCGCCTTTGGCAACGCTGCGCACATCGGTATTGACGTAAGCCTCCAGGTTTTCGGCTTTGTCAGCCATGGCCTTGGCGATGGCGTCCAGCTCAATCCAACCCACCAAGGTGCCTTGGCGGTCGGTTACCAGAGCGTGGTCCCAGCCTTCTTCATTAAGGGTGTGCAGGGCGGTACGCGGCCCCTGCCCGGCTTTGAGTACACAGCGGGCCTGGGTCATGGCGTTTTCGGCGGTCAGCACCCCGGACATATCCACCCCTTCCACAAAGCGCGCCACATAAGGGTTGGCCGGTTGGGTGAGAATTTCCTCCGGGGTGCCGGCCTGGGAAATAAGGCCGTCTTTTAACAAAATAATGCGATCGCCTATCGCCAGGGCTTCATCAAGGTCATGGGTAATGAAGATGATGGTCTTATGCATCGCCTCTTGCAGCGCCCGAAGCTCCTTTTGCATGTCCCGGCGAATAAGGGGGTCAAGGGCTGAAAAAGCCTCGTCCATCAACAGGATATCCGGGTCTGCCGCCAGCGCTCTGGCCAAGCCCACCCGCTGCTGCATACCGCCGGAAAGGGCCGCCGGTTTGGCGTTCTCCCAGCCCTCCAGGCCCACCTTGCTTAAGGCGTCCATGGCCTTTTGGCGGCGCGTTGGTTTGTCCATCCCCTGCACTTCCAGGCCAAACTCGGTGTTGGCCAGCACAGTGCGGTGGGGCATGAGCGCAAATTTTTGGAACACCATGCCGAATTTTTCACGGCGCAGCTCGCGAAGGGCCTTGGCATCGAGGCTACAGATATCAATGCCGTCGATTTCCACCTTGCCTTGGGAAGGCTCAATCAGGCGGTTAAGGCAGCGCAGCAAGGTGGATTTGCCAGAGCCCGACAAGCCCATGATCACCAACAGCTCGCCCCGTTTTACCTCGAAACTGATGTCCGCCAGCCCCAAGGTACTGCCGGTGGCTTTGAGGATGTCGTTTCTGCCCTCTCCTTTATGGTGGCGGGCAATGACGTCCTCAGCATCCTTGCCGAAGACCTTGTACAACTTGTCGACTTTAAGAATGGCGTCACTCATCAAAAGCCCCCTTATTGCCAGCGGCTAAGGGCCGGGGTGCCGTCGGTGTTGGTTACACCGGCCAGCCAGGTTTTCAGCAGCTCGGGGTGGTTTTTGAGGTAGGCCTTGGCGGCGTCTTCGGCGCTCTGGTGGTCGTTCATGATGGCGTCCATCAGGTGGTTTTCCATGTCCACGGTGAAGGTCAGGTTGTTAAGGAAGTGCCCGACATTGGGGCAGGCCGCCACATAGCCTTTGCGGGTTTGAGTGCGCACCGTGGCCGCGCCGTAATCGGGGCCGAAGTAGTCGTCACCACCTTTGAGGTAGGTGATGTCGAGCTTGGTGTTCATGGGGTGCGGCGCCCAGGCCAGGAACACTATCCAATCCTTGTTTTGGGTAGCGTGCTTCACCTCTGACAGCATCCCCGCTTCGGATGACGCTACCAGGCGGAACCGGCGCAGCCCAAAGGCGTTGTCGTGGATCATATTCTCAACAATCTTATTGCCGTCGTTACCGGACTCCAGGCCGTAGATGCGGCCACGAAACTCGCTCTTGTGCTCGGCCAAGTCTTTAAAGGATGTCACCCCGGCCTTGGCCACATAGCTGGGTACCGCCAGGGTGTATTTGGCGCCCTTGAGGTTGGTGGTCACGGTTTCTACCGCGCCAGAGGCTTCATAGGGTTTGACGATACTGGCCATTGACGGCATCCAGTTCCCCAAAAACACATCAAAGTCATTCTGTTTAAGCCCGGCGTAGGCAATGGGTACCGAGACCGTTTTGCTGTCGGTGTCGTAGCCCATTTTGTCCAGCAGTACCCTTGCAACGCCGGTGGTGGCCTGAATGTCGGTCCAGCCGACTTCGGCAAAGCGCACTTTTTGGCAGCTGTCGCTGACAGCGGCCTGGGCGGAGGTGGCGATCAGGGTGCCCAGCATCAGGGTCAGAACGTGCTTTTTCATGGTGTTAGCTCCTTGGGTTGCTGCGCCTGGCCGACCATCTCGTGCTGCAAAACTGGCAGCCGGTATGGCCCGTGACAGCGCATTCAATTTCATTCGCTTGCTAAACATTAAAACGTTTCTTTATTGAATGTTCAATCAATAAAACGTTAGAGTGAAAAAGAACCTGAAGCGGAGAAGCGGTATGCCCAAGGTAGGAATGGCCCCGGTAAGGCGCGCCCAACTGATTGAATCGGTGATCCGATGCATTGACGACGGCGGCTTATCAAAAGCCACTTTTAAGTCTGTCAGCCAGGATGCTGGCGTATCAGCCGGGATAATCGCCCACTACTTTGGCAACAAGCAGGGGCTGGTTGATGCCACCATGCGTCATTTGCTCAAGAACCTTTTTGCCGATTTAAAAATGGCGGTAAGCGCCTTTGATAAATTAAGCGTACAGGAACGACTATGCGCCATGGTGGAGGTTAACTTTGATGGCAGCCAGCTTCGCAAAGCCATAGGCCGTACCTGGCTCAGCTTTTGGGCCGAAAGCGCCTTTCAGCATGATTTGTCGCGCCTGCAAAACGTCTATGTGGGCCGGATGCAAAGCCTGCTGCGCCACGAGTTTGCCAAGGTGCAGCCAAGGCACCTTGCCAGGGACAACGCCAAGCTGCTGCTGTCGGCCATTGACGGCGAGTGGCTGCGCACCAGCCTGGAAGGCGACAGCTCCGACCCAGCCGCCATACGCCAACGCCTTAACCGTTTGATTTCCTTGCTGCTCAACTGACGAGGACGCCTTATGAACTCCCTCCCCCTTTATATTCATGGCCGCCATGTGGATGCCCAAAGTGCTCAATGCTTTGACAACATCAACCCGGCCACCGAACAGCGCCTGTGCCAGGTGCAAAAAGCCGGCGCCGCCGATGTCGAGGCCGCGGTCGCCTCCGCTCAGGCCGGTTTCAAGATTTGGTCAGCCATGAGCGGCATGGAACGTAAACGCATCCTCGATAAAGCGGTGGCGCTGCTGCGCCAGCGTAACGACGAGTTGGCCAAGATTGAGGTGCTGGATACCGGCAAGCCCCTGTCCGAGGCCATTGAGGTGGATGTGGTCACCGGCGCCGACGCCATCGAGTTTTATGCCGGGCTGGCACCGGCCATTGCCGGCGAGCAGGTGCCCCTTGGAGAAGAGGCCTTCTTTTATACCCGCCGCGAACCCTTAGGGGTGTGCGTAGGCATTGGCGCCTGGAACTACCCCATTCAAATTGCCTGCTGGAAGGCGGCCCTGGCCCTTGCCACCGGCAACGCCATGATTTTTAAGCCCGCCGAGCTAACCCCCACCGGCGCCTTAAAACTGGCCGAAATTTTCACCGAAGCCGGGCTCCCCGATGGGGTTTTCAACGTGCTGCAAGGTGACGGCGAAACCGGCGCCCTGCTCACCGCTCACCCCGGCGTAGCAAAAGTGTCGCTAACCGGGGAAGTGGGCACCGGCAAAAAAGTGATGGCCGCCGCTGCTGGCACCTTAAAAGAAGTGACCATGGAGCTTGGCGGCAAAAGCCCGCTGATCATCTTTGACGACGCCGACCTCGACGACGCCGTGAGCGCCGCCCTGCTTGCCAACTTCTATACCCAGGGCGAGATTTGCACCAACGGCACCCGGGTCTTTGTGCACCAAAGCCTGCATAACGCCTTTGTTGAAAAAGTGGTTGAGCGCACCCGCGCCATTCGCGCTGGCGACCCCATGGATATGAACACGCAGCTCGGCGCCTTGATTAGCGACGCTCACCTGCAACAAGTGCTTGGCGCCATCGAACAAGGCAAAAAAGACGGCGCGCGCCTGGAAGTGGGCGGTAACCGTATTGGCAGCACCGGCGCCTTTGTCGAGGCCACCGTCTTTAGTGGCGTTACCGACGACATGGCCCTGGCCCGAGATGAAATTTTTGGCCCAGTGATGAGCATCCTCACCTTTGAAGACGAGCAAGAGGTCATCGAACGGGCCAACAACACCGACTTTGGCCTGGCCGCCGCCGTTTTTACCCGCGACCTCAAGCGCGGCCACCGGGTTATTCACCAACTCCAGGCCGGCATTTGCTGGCTTAACGCCTACAACCTCTCACCGGTAGAAATGCCCGTGGGCGGTTACAAGGCCTCCGGCATCGGCCGTGAAAATGGCCTTGAGAGCATCCGCCACTACACCCAAGTCAAAAGCGTTTACGTCAATCTCGGCGGCGTTGAGAGTCCGTTTTAAGGAGGCAGTATGAAATCCTTTGACTACATCATCATCGGCACCGGCTCGGCAGGCTCGGTGCTGGCCAACCGGCTATCAGCCAACCCCGAGCACCGCGTGCTGGTACTGGAAGCGGGCCGCCGCGACGACACCTGGAAGGTGCAAATGCCAGCGGCGCTGACTTACAACCTGATGGACGACAAGTACAACTGGTACTACCAGACCGAGCCGCAAGAGCACATGAACAACCGCCGCTGCTACTGGCCCAGGGGCAAGGTGTGGGGCGGCGGCTCCTCGTTAAATGCCATGGTCTATGTGCGTGGCCACGCCGAAGATTACAACCGCTGGCAGCAAGAAGGCGCCGAAGGTTGGTCTTATGCCGACGTGCTGCCGTACTTTCGCCGCTCAGAGACCTTTGAACTGGGCAGCGACAGCTACCGGGGCGATAACGGCCCGCTGAAGGTTACCCGCGGCAAAATCAAGAACCCCCTGTATGAGGCCTTTATCCGCGCTGGGCAGCAGGCCGGTTACCCCTATACCGAAGATATGAACGGTTATCAGCAAGAAGGGGTGGGCTGGATGGATATGACCATCTTTCAAGGCCAGCGCTGGTCAACCGCCAAAGGGTACTTGCGCCCGGCTCTGACTCGCCCTAATCTTCGCGCCGAAACCGGCGCCCTGGTCACCCGCATCCTCTTTGAAGGCCAGCGGGCGGTGGGGGTTGAGTACCGGCAAAACGGCCAAACGGTGCAGGTAAAAGCGCAAAAGGAAGTGATCCTCAGCGGCGGCGCCATTAACTCGCCACAGCTCTTGATGCTGTCCGGCATAGGCCCGGCCGATGAGCTAAAAAAACACGGTATTGAGGTGGTGGCAGACCTGCCCGGCGTGGGCCAGAACCTGCAAGACCACCTTGAGATTTATGTACAGCAAGCCTGCACTCAGCCTATCACCCTGTTTAAAGCGACTAAGCTCCATAACATGGCCATGATGGGCGCACAGTGGTTTTTAACCCACACCGGCTGGTGTGCCACTGCCCATTTGGAGGCAGGCGGCTTTGTTCGCCGAAATAACGAAGTGGAACACCCGGATATTCAGTTTCACTTTTTACCCGGGCTGGTGAATGACCACGGCAGGGACCAAGGTGACACCCACGCCTTCCAGGTACACGTGGGGCCCATGCGTCCTGTATCCAAAGGTTTTTTGGCGCTGAAAAGTGCCAATCCGGACGATCACCCCATTATCCAGCCCAATTATTTGGAATCTGAGCAAGATCGCATAGAAATGCGCGATTCGGTAAAAATTACCCGTGACATTTTTGCCCAAAAAGCGTTTGATTTATTTCGTGGCGAGGAGATCCGGCCAGGTTCCAGCTGTACCACGGACAAAGACATCGATGCCTTTGTTCGTGAAAAAGCGGACTCCGCCTATCACCCCTGCGGTACCTGCAAAATGGGCACAGATCCCATGAGTGTGGTAGACAGCCAAGCCAAAGTGCATGGCGTTGCAGGGTTAAGGGTGGTGGACGCCAGTATCATGCCCAGCATCGTGTCAGGCAATTTAAATGGCCCGACCGTGATGATGGCGGAGAAATGTGCCGATCACATTCTAGGGAACGAGCTGCTTGCACCTTCTTCGGTCCCGGTTTTTGACTGGCGCAAAGACACTCCGTCTTATCAGGGCTAAGCAAAAAACCAACAGAAGGGAACGACATGAAAAAAGCATTGATTGCGTCAGTCATCGCCAGCAGTTTTGCGTTTGCCGCTAACGCCACCGACTATTCCGCCACCTTAACCGGTGCCAGCGATTATCTGTTCAACGGTATCAGCCAAACCGGCGAAGATCCGGCCATTCAAGGCAGTTTTGATATTGGCTTCGACAACGGTTTCTACGTGGGCACTTGGGCGTCCAACGTGGATTTTGGCTCCGGTGACGACGCCAAGGCCGAGTGGGACTTCTACGCCGGTTACAGCCAGGATTTTGCCGATGGCTGGAACTACGATCTGATGATCAACCAGTACACCTACGTGGGTGAGTCTGATTACAACTACCCCGAAGTGTCCGCGGCCATCACCGCCCCCACCGACACCACCCTGCGGGTTTGGTACACCTGGAAACAGTTCGGCCAGAGCAACCTGGACCACACCTATATCCAGCTGCACCAGGGCTACGCCATTGACGAGATCTGGGGCCTCGAAGCGTCTTATACCTACAGCAAGGCCCTGTCCGGCCCGGGTTCTGACGTGTTTTGGTACGGCAAAGACCACTACAGCAACTGGCTGGTGGGTGTAACCGCCTCCTACCAAGGCTTTGATTTTGCCCTTAACTGGCAGGACACCGACATCGACGACGCCAAGGAAGCCGATGGCCGTATCTTCTTCTCCGTGTCCCGGACCTTTGATTTCAAATAAGACTTATCGCATCAGGGCTGGTGTTTGCCGCGCCCTTGATGAATAAACCTCCAACGAGGGCTAGAATTGTTCTTGTCCTCCCTTAGCCTGGCTTGCCAGACGCTAAGATGTTTCGCCGCCACTCCCTTGGCGGCGATTTTTTTTGTTGACTTCCCATGAAAACCCATGCAAGTTCTTCTGCATGAATATGTCAGGCAGCGTTACTTCACCCCAGCATCACGGCCACACAATGGACCGTGATTTTCTGTGCCTGAACACCAACCTCCTTCTTGGTCTCCTCCTCCTTCTTAAGCGCGGGAGCGGGCACCTTTTGTAATTTGAAACGCCAACAGGCAACCAGATTTCAAAAAACCCGCTCCCCAAGAGCGGGTTTTTTTATGGCTTATTTTCAGGAGAATTCACATGTCAGACAAAGTCATCATTTTCGACACCACCTTGCGGGACGGCGAACAATCACCCGGCTGCGCCATGACCCTGGCCCAAAAGCGCCGCATGGCCAAATCCCTGGGCGCCCTGGGGGTTGACGTGATTGAAGCGGGCTTTGCCGCAGCCAGCCCCGATGACTTTAACGCTGTGGCCTCCATCGCCCGCGAAGTTAAAGGCCCCACTATCTGCGCCCTGGCCCGCTGCAATGACAACGACATCCGCGAAGCCGCCCGCGCCCTGGAAGAGGCAGAGAAAAAACGCATTCACGTCTTTATCGCCACCAGCCCGCTGCACCGCGAGCACAAGCTGAAGATGACCAAAGAACAGGTGATTGAGCGGGCCATCAACGGCGTGAAACTGGCCAAGAGCTTTGTAGACGACGTGGAGTTTTCCTGTGAAGACGCCACCCGCACCGAGAAGGATTACCTGGCCCAGGTGGTAGAAGCCGCCATTGAAGCCGGCGCCACCACCATCAACATCCCGGACACCGTCGGTTACACCACCCCCACCGAGATGTTCGAAACCATCGACTTTTTGAAAAAGCACGTCGGCAACATCGAGCAAGCCATTATCTCCACCCACTGCCATGACGACCTGGGCCTGGCGGTTGCCAACAGCCTGGCTGCCGTGGAAGCCGGCGCCCGCCAGGTGGAATGCACCTTGAACGGCATCGGCGAGCGGGCCGGTAACTGCGCCCTGGAAGAAATCGTGATGGCCATCAAGACCCGCGCCAACCACTACGGCCTGGACACCGGCGTACGCACCGAGCAAATCCTGCCAAGCTCGCGCCTGCTGTCGGCCATCACCGGCTCTGTGGTGCCCCGCAACAAGGCCATCATCGGCGACAACGCCTTTGCCCACGCCTCCGGTATTCACCAGCACGGCATGCTGAGCCACCCCGAGACTTACGAGATCATGCGCCCGCAATCCATCGGCCGGGTTGATACCAGCCTGGTACTGGGCAAACACTCTGGCCGCCACGCCCTGGTAGACAAGGTTAAAGAGCTGGGTTTTGACGCCGCCAGCGAAGACATCGACCGCATCTTTGCCGACTTTAAAAACCTGGCCGACCGCAAAAAGCACATCACCGACGCCGACATCGAGGCGCTGGTCGTTGGCCAGGCCAACACCGGCCCCTGGCAGCTGGCCCAGATGCAGGTGACCTCCGGCACCGGCGACGCCATCGCCTCGGCCGCCGTGTTTATCATCGGCCCTGACGGCAGCGAGCACCGGGAAGCCGCCACCGGCGACGGCCCGGTCGATGCCGCGTTTCGCGCCATTGAACGCGCCACCGGCATGGAGATCCATCTTGAGGGATTGTCAGTGAATTCCATTTCCGAAGGTATCGATGCCCAGGGTGAAGCCCAGGTGCGTGCCCGCTTTGCCGGCCAGAGTTTCCATGGCCGCGGCACCTCCACCGACATCGTTGCCGCCTCCGTGTCCGCCTTTATGGACGTGATCAACCGCATCAGCCGTCAGATGGCTAAGGCCAGCTAAGGAATGCCCAGCATGAAGCACGCTCAGACAATCACCCGGCAATCCGTAGCGGCTGTATCAGCCGTCGTCCTGGCCAAAGCCAGCTAAGGAGCAAAAGACCATGGCACAGACAATGTTCGACAAGATTTGGCAGCGCCATATCGTCAAACCGGCTGAGAACGGCCACCCGGCGGTGATTTACATCGACCTGCATTTGATCCACGAAGTCACTAGCCCGCAAGCCTTTACCGAGCTGAAAAACCGGGGCCTGACCGTGCGCCGCCCCGACAAGGTGCTGGCCACCCTGGACCACTCCACCCCCACCTCGGCCCCCGATGCCCAAGGCCAGCGCAAGTATGTGTCTGAAGCGGCCTGGCAACAGGTGCGCAAGTTGCAGGAAAACTGCCGCCGTTTTGGCATCCACCTGCACGGCTTTGACAGCCCCCACCGCGGCATTGTGCACGTGATGGGCCCGGAGCTGGGCGCTACCCAGCCTGGCATGACCATTGTCTGCGGCGACTCCCACACCGCCACCCACGGCGCCTTTGGCGCCCTGGCCTTTGGTATTGGTACCACCGAAGTGGGCCATGTACTGGCCACCCAAAGCCTGCTGCAACACAAACCCAAGACCCTGCGCGTGTGGGTAGATAACACCCTGCGCCCAGGCGTTGGCGCCAAAGACCTGATTTTGCACATCATCGGCAAACTGGGCATGGGCGGCGGTACCGGCCACGTTATCGAATACGCCGGCCCCGCCATTGAAGCCCTGACCATGGAAGAGCGGATGACGGTGTGCAACATGTCCATCGAAGCGGGCGCCCGCGCAGGGCTGATTGCCCCCGATGAAACCACCTTCAACTGGCTGCGTGGCCGCCAGATGGCTCCCAAAGACTTTGACGCGGCCTGCGCCGACTGGCGCACCCTGCGCACCGACGAAGGCGCCAGCTTCGACAAAGAACTGCGCGTCGATGCCGCCAAAATCGGCCCCACCATCACCTACGGCACCCACCCGGGCATGGTGATTCCTATCGGCGCCGCCGTACCGGCCGCCCGCGACGAAGTGGAAGCCAAGGCGCTGAGCTACATGAACCTCAAGGCCGGCGAGCAGTTGTCAGACCGTAAAGTAGACATCGTCTTTATCGGCTCCTGCACCAACGGCCGTTTGTCCGACATGCGCGAAGCGGCCAATGAACTCAAGGGTCACAAGGTAGCCAAGAGCGTGCGGATGATGGTGGTGCCGGGCTCTGAAGACATCAAGCGCCAGGCCGAAGCCGAAGGCCTGGACAAAATCATCCTGGCCGCTGGCGCCGAGTGGCGTGAACCGGGCTGCTCCATGTGCATCGCCATGAACGGCGACATGGCAAAGCCGGGCCAGACCGTGGTGTCTACCTCCAACCGTAACTTTGCCGGCCGCCAGGGCCCGGGCTCCCAAAGCTTTTTGGCCAGCCCCGCCGTTGCCGCCCGCGCCGCCGTTAGCGGCTTTGTCTGCGAGCCCCAAGCCATCGAGGAAACCGCATGAAAATCGACTCCAAAATCCTGGTGGTTCGCCAGAACAACATCGACACCGACCAAATCATCCCGGCCCGGTTTTTAACCACCACCACCCGTGAGGGCCTGGGCCAACATGCCTTTGCCGACTGGCGCTACCAGAACGGCCAAAAGACCGACTCCATTTTGAATACTGAGCACGGCTGCACCGTGCTGGTAGGCGGCGAGAACTTCGGCTGTGGCTCGTCTCGTGAACACGCCCCCTGGGCCATGCTCGATTACGGCTTTAAAGCGGTGATCTCCAGCCAAATTGCCGACATCTTCCGTGGTAACGCCCTTAAAAATGGCCTGGTGCCAATCGAGGTTACCCCCGAGCAGCACCAATACCTGCTAGACCACCCCGACACCCGGGTCAGCATCGACGTCACCGACGCCACCGTCACCTTGGATAACGGCCAGGTGTGGTCTTTCGAGCTGGACCCATTCAGCCGCCACTGCATAGTGCAAGGGGTTGATCAGCTGGGCTATTTATTGAATCTTGATAGGCAAATTCGCCAATACGAGGAGAGCCACCCGTGAAGGCCAATATCGTTTTACTGCCCGGCGACGGCATAGGCCCGGAAGTCACCCAGGCGGCCAAGGCCGCCCTCAGCGCCATCGCCAAGCGCTTTGGCCATGAATTTGCCATCAACGAAGCCTTGATGGGCGGCGCCGCCATCGACGCCACCGGCGAGCCGCTGCCGGCCGCAACCCTGGCCGCTTGCCAAGAAGCCGACGCGGTATTCCTCGGCGCCGTTGGCGGCCCCAAGTGGGACAAAAGCGAAAAGCGCCCTGAGCAGGGCCTGCTGGCCATTCGTAAAGCCCTGGGCTTGTATGCCAACCTGCGCCCCGCCGTCACCCACCCTGCCCTTTATGATGCCAGCCCCATCAAGGCCGACCGCCTGGAAGGGGTGGACATCATGGTGGTGCGGGAGCTGACCGGCGGCATTTACTTTGGCGAGAAGGAAGAAGGCACAGATACCGCCTGGGACCGCTGCGCCTACAGCGGCGAAGAAGTAGACCGGGTGCTGCACCAGGCTGCCAGGCTCGCGAAAAAGCGCGGCGGCAAGGTAACCATGGTGGATAAAGCCAACGTGCTGGCCACCTCTCGCCTGTGGCGCCGGCGCACCGAAGCGCTCTTTGCCGAGCACTACCCGGAGCTGGAACTGGAGTTTTTGCTGGTAGACGCCGCCGCCATGCACCTTTTGTCGCGCCCGGCGAGCTTTGATGTGCTGGTCACCGAAAACCTCTTTGGCGACATCCTCACCGACGAAGCGGCCATGCTGGTCGGCTCCCTGGGTATGTTGCCCTCCGCCTCCCTTGGCAACAGCGGCCCAGGCCTGTTCGAGCCCTGCCACGGCTCGGCCCCAGACATTTCCGGGCAAGACAAAGCCAACCCCTTTGCCGCCCTGCTCTCTACTGCCATGCTGCTGGAGCTGGGCCTTGGCTTAACTGAAGAGGCGCAAATTCTCAAAGAAGCAGTGTACGACTGCCTCACCCAAGGCCAATGCACCGGCGATTTGGGCGGCAAACTCGGCACCAAAGCCGCCACCCAGGCAGTACTGGCCCGCATTATTTAATGCCATTAAAAATGGAAAAGCCCGGCATAAGCCGGGCTTTTTTATGGGGCGATTATTTTTAAATAAAAATGCAGCTTGATAGATAAGCAATGTTAAAGCTTATTTTTCAAACAACGTGGATGCATTCAAACTTCATCCCTTGCTCAAAAATTGGCTTTAATAAAGTGTTTCTATATGCCAGCAGTTGAGGGAAAATAGCGGCCCGAAAGATGGGTTACGTGTTTTGAGAGGATCTCGTGAGCATTTTTAGATGCTTATTCGAATATGGCGTTGTGTTTATTGCCGCCATGATTGCCAGCCATATCGTGGCTTACCAACGGCATGTCGTGTGGGTGTTATTAATTTGGGCGTTGCCGCTACTGATTAGCGCCATTGCCGCCAGCCGCTCCTGGAAAATGCCAAGGCTATATCGCCTTGTTAACGCCATCTGGCACCCCTGGGGCAGTACCGACCCAAAAGCCGAACTCGGTGTTTATATGGGCTCGATTGTGTTTTCAGCCTTAGTGCTACTGGAAGTGGTTATTTATTATGCTTGGGCGTTTTTGGCAAACAACTAAGGCACTGCTGAAACGCCAACACTCTTTCAAAAACTGCACTTTATCAGACGCGCATCAATTTCCTCTTTGTCTGTGATTAATGCGCGTCCATTAGAGCGGGAAGGTGCACGCTCCGCAACGTTGCTTTGTTAGTTTCAGGACTCAGCAAGTGCAGCCAAAGCCTCGCCCGTTAACTGATAACCAACCCACTCATCTTTCGGTTTCGCACCAATCGACTTATAAAAATTAATTGCGGGCTCATTCCAATCTAAAACGCTCCACTCAAACCTTCCACAACCCTTTTTGACCGCGATTCTGGCAAGATGCTTTAAGAGAGCCTTACCAGCCCCACTACCTCTTTCTTTCTGAGAAACATATAAATCTTCGAGATAGAGACCATGTCTTCCAAGCCAAGTAGAATAGTTAAAGAAATAAACTGCAAATCCAATTGGAACTCCATCCTTCTCGCAGATCACAGCTTGAGTAACTGAGTCTTCACTAAATATTGACGTTTCAATAGAAGATTCAGTTGCTATAACTTCGTGCTCTGCATTTTCATAACTAGCCAACTCCTTAACAAATCTAAGAATCAAACCTGAGTCACTACGCTCTGCCTCTCGAATAACTAATGACATCGATACTCCATTTTGACACTAACACCTAAATAAAAAAGAAAAAAACACACCCATCTAATCATGGCAAAGTTTCCTCGTGAAAACTAGCCTTGAAAGACCTTCTCTTGATAAAGACTTCGGCCATAACCCGCCTTGTACGGGGAAATACGGGAGGGGAAGACAGGGGAAGACAGGGACACCCATCTGGTTATTAAAAAACAATGGCATCAGAGCGAAGCAAACAACCTCTAAGGCTGATTAATACCGCACTGTCGATGGAATGTGAAAACTGGACTTTGGTTACTCAGAAGATGCGTGTGATTTTTTATTTTTCTTATATTCTCGTGCCAATTAAGAAAGAACAGCCCTCGGGTAAACTACTTGTATTCAGAGAAACCAATTCCAATAATTCTATCTCACTTACCTTGTCTGCACCCTTAGAGCGTCTTATTTCAAAGTAATAGTCTGCATATGGCGAGCCTTTTTTTTGCAATTCCAAATATGGGTACTGCCTGTACTTCCATATGCCATCTATTGATTCAATTACCTTGTCGCCGCCTTTTGATAATGATTCGAGACTGAATGAACCATTCTTATTAAGCTTCAGAGAGGTCGCTGTGCCACAATTTTTCGCTTTATAAGCGTTAATTAAATCTTGCTTAAAAAAAGCAATGTCGTTATCTATAGTTTTAGGGAACAAAAATAACGCTATTGAGTCCTTTGTATACCAGTGGTTTCCTGCATTAAAAAATTGTTTTTGCTGAATTGAAAATCCAGCAGAAGCAGATAAGCTAGACACGATATCGATAGACTCAGGCTTCTGTATAAGTAATGAGTAGAGGAGAGTGTTTTCTGTTATATCGGTTGGAAAATCAAAATCGTTTATCTCCACGTGATATTTATCCAATTTCTCGAAGGTGTTTATTACAGCCTCCTTTTGGTTGTCATTTAGATACTTTGCATAAAAATATACAGTGGATTGACTGGTACAACCAGATAACAATAACAATATAAAAATCAGTAATTTATTTATCTTTTTCATACGTTAATCATCGCTATCAGAGTTTCCTAACTGTCGATGCAATGCGAAACTGGACTTTTGGTTACTCAGAAGATGGATGTCCTTTGTTATTTTTGTTATTTCGTTATTCTTTGTTATTGTCCTTTTCTTTTTCAATTACATACGTAGTGAATTTATTTATTTCATCTTCCAAGTGCAATCTTCTACAGTTTGGGCATTGATATACCGTAATAGATTTCTCATCAAGCGCTTCATATAGCTGATCAGACGAGAGTTCCTCTCCACTATCCAATCTTTCTCCAAATTTATCTATTACTGCCTCTGGAATCAATGTCAGCTCATAGTCTGACCATCCTTGAGAAAGATTCATAATGTAACCACAAACACAAGAGTACTTTGACAAAGCTAGTCCCCTACAGCTTAGCGAGTGATTTGAACCAATTGTTAGATGCATTGCACGGAGCTCAATCGCTTGCGCACTTTATTTCATTATTTAGCACATATGCCTTGCTAAAGAAGGGCATAACTCTATCAATGGTCTTAATTATGTGGCTCAGCTCTGTGCCAAGGACTTCTTCTCTTAAGGCAATAAGCTCATGAACAATTTTGTTGGATTTTTCTGGTGGAATTATCGGTGAGCAGTACAGTTCTGCCAGAAGCCAATTGAGGTACGGGTACTTTGAATTTTCATTAACGGGGACGAACAAAGACTCTTCATATGTCTCTATGCATGCCTTTTCGCTACCGTGATACATGTCGAATGCCATGATGATTCCGTGACTCTCGAAGAACATCTAACGTTTGGCCCGTCCCAGTGAGCGAAGCGAACGATTTGAACCAAGTGTTAGAGGGCAACGAGCACGACCTATTCGATGCCATTTTCTTGGCACCACACCCAGTATGCCAATGCGCCCATTTTCTCAAAATTTGGCAGCTCTCCGACCGTAACCTCTTGGAAGAAAGATAAGCAATGTTGCCAGTCGGATTTCTCAGGGGCGCTTTCAATCCAGCACTCGTAACCAAAAGCTCCGGTCGACAAGCTGCTGTCATTGTTGGCTGCGCGGAGGACTGCGTTAGCTACCTCCCTGCCCCAGGCAAGAGCCTCGCCTTCCGACTTGGCTTTAACGAATATACCCGTTGAAGACTCGTAGTCCTCAACAACTCCCTTCTGCCAAAGCGCATATGACTCTGGTTCATGATATTGGAGGCCCACGAGGTACTTGTGCATATCTGCCTCCCAACGCTGTAATTAATCCGCGCCACGAAGTGGCGTCGGCTTGAATGAATTGTTAGGGCTCAGACCTACGGCAGTAACCCATTACGACGATACCAGTGAACACATAGGGCCTCCACGATCAGCAAAGAAAGGAAGGCCAGCAGGCTGATGGCAATGTGGACGAAGGCAGAGGCGACGAATAGCGGAACCACTAGAAACCAGCAGGCACATTTATAGATGATAGGCAGCCTGCTATATCTCTCTCCCTTCTCGGGACAGCGACGGAACTCTCGCCTGTTACCGAGTGCGAGAACTACAAGAATAGCGACGTAAGTCACTATTGCACCAAACCACCACATGCGTTCTCCTGGGCCCTAACAATAGTTATGAAGCCGGCTCGCTTTCACTCATCAAACCACTGGAAATAGTGATATTAACAACCTGATTTCCTTGGTGATATCTGCGATCCCATCAATCACCCTGCGTGAAAACGAGCCGGCTTCTTTTGCTGATTGGACCGGCTTCATATCTTGAAATCGGACCACCTAAAAAATATATTTTACTCAGTTACTTAGCCAAAACCTGCCGGGATAAAGGAGCCTGACATACGTAATAAAGGTGCCTAATTTCCACGGCGCGCCTGGATATACCGTATGCCCACCCAAAAACCTGAACGAAACTGCGTACCCAACAAGAATCTGCCGAGCTCGCTGGTTTAGGGCTCTTGGAGCCCATTTCAGTGGAGCGCCTTACCGCCGGGAGTGTGAGCTGGCACGAGGCATGGATGCCGAGTGAGCGGAAGATGCGTCGGGACACGCATGTGTAGCGGTCAGCGGCAAACGACCAGAGGGAAGGACGTCGCGTAACGCCTGGGCGGTGCCTTTGGGTACTTTGTGCGAAAACAAAGTACCTCGCCTGCCGGGGCGAGTCCCGGCGATAAAAGCATTCGAAGGAATGCTACGATATCTAGGCAAAAACTTACGCTACCGCCCGTGGGTTACAGCTCCCAAACCGCTGATAGCATCCTTGTCATCAACTAAACCGCCCATAATCGCAGGTCTATTGAAAACCAATCTCGGCAGAGCTGCGACTGAAACCCCAGCCTAACCCACTGACACTATTCAGTAAATAACCCAATACCGATAGACAAAGCAGCCCAGCAGCAACCGCCACCGCGCCACCAAAACAACACCAAAGCTAAGACTTCCCAAAGCCTTCGTTAAGCACCCTGACTTCCCGTTGCGGGAAGGGAATTTCAAAGCCGTGTTCTTGCAAGGCTTCGAGGATCATCAGCAGCAAGTCGCCCCCAACCCGGTTTTTACCGTCGTCGATGCCGTACATCCAAAACTCCACAAACATATTGATGCCCGAGTCGCCGAAGCTGTCGATTTCGCAATCGGGCCTTTCTTCGATGGGCAGTTCTTCGCCGCTCAGCACCTTGGGGTGGGAGGCCACCACCACTTTAATGATCTCCACCAGTTTGCGAATGTCCGAGCGGTAGGCCACCGAGAAATCCACCCGATAGCGCTGCTTCTTATTCTTGTGGGTCCAGTTGGTAAAACTCTCGGTCATGAATTTTTCGTTGGGGACCATGATGTCTTTGCCATCGAAGGTCTCCAAGGTGGTGGAGCGCAAGGTCAGCTCGCGCACTATGCCGGTGCGCCCGTCGGCCAGCTCGATGTAGTCGTTAACGCTGATGGAGCGGTCCAGCAGGATGATGATGCCGGAGATAAAGTTCGAGGCGATGGCTTGCAACCCAAAGCCAAGGCCAACGCCAAGGGCGCCGCCAAATACCGCCAGCGCGGTGAGGTTGATGCCCATCACTTGCAGCAGCATCAAAAAGATAAGGAGGAAAATGGCCACCTGCAGCAGCTTGGCCGCCACTTCGCGGGTGCGAAAATCGAGCTTTTCCTGGCGGCGAATGATCTCCTGGCCGGTACTGGTTGACACCCGGCCAAGCCAAAACAGCAGTGAGCCAAACAGCACCACCCGCACCACCCCGTAGGCGGAGACTTCGATATTGCCGACCTTGACGGCAATGGCATCGAGAATGTCGATAAGCGGCGCCAGGGCATCAATAAGGTGCAGGAAGATAAGGGGCAGGCCAATCCAGCGAAACACAAAGGCGATAAAGTCGCTGCGCACGTGGTCGCGGATAAGGGCGTTAAACACCAGCAACATGGCCAGCAGCAATGCTGCGCGCACCAACCAGGAATGGCCCAGCCACTGCTGGCTGATGGTGACAAAAATGCTGAGTGCCAAAATGGCCAACAGCGGAAAGAACAGGTTACCCAGCTTGGCGGTGAGCCGCCGCAAAGGCCCAGGGGCCACCTCCCCTGCCGGCAGCTCGGCAAAGAGCGGCAATAGCCTTCGAAGGCGCCTTGCCAGGAAGAACGAGAGCGCGAAGATCACCAGTACCAAAGCAAGCTGGGCGTAGGTGCTGGTCATCAAGAGATTCTCGACCACCTTATTACCCACCTCGGCCAGCATCTTGTTGAGCGCTGCAAAATCCACGGTCACCCCCAACGGCGCGTCACATAGGCCAAACCTTTGACAGGTTATAGAAGTTGCCTACCCCGGCTGCCAGTTTGCGCCAGGCATAAAAAAACCCGGCCAGGGCCGGGTTTGTCGGTAACGCGGGGTTACAGGTATTTGGGAACGAAGTCTTCCAGCACCGCTTTTTTGAGCAACTTGGGCGGCAACAAGCCCTGGGCCAGGATGAAATCGTGGAAGGCCTGCTGGTTGAACTTGTCTTTGAGTTTCAGCTCCACTTCGGTGCGCAGCTGGCGAAGCTCCATGTAGCCGTAGTAGTAGCTGGTGGCTTGGCCCGGCATGCGGAAGGTGTAGCGGTCTACCTCGGCGTCGGCAAAGGGCTCAGACAGGCCTACGTCTTGCACCAGCACCCGCTTGGCATCGGCCGGGGAGATCATGCCCAGGTTCAGCATCGGGTCGAGGAAGGCGCGGGCCGCCCGTTGCAGGCGGGCCTGCAAGGAGAACAGCTGGCCGTCCAGCGGCAGGTACTGCTTCATAATGGCCTCACTATACAGGGCCCAACCTTCGGCGTTGGCACTGTTAAAGGCGAAGATGGCGCGAGCCTGAGAAACGCCGTTTTCCACCATGTTGGAAAATTGCAGCTCGTGGCCGGGGCGCGCTTCGTGGATGGTCAAGGTCCAGGAAAACGCCTTGGCGGTGAAGTCGTCCTGCTTTTTACCGCCCGCATTAGGGTTATTGAGGGGCAGCACGAATTCGCCATATTCGCCGGTGTTGCCAATCAGGCGCGGCGGGTTCATGTGCGGCGCTGGAATAGACGCTGATTCGGCCTCGGAGGCCAGGCGGATATTGGCCTTGCGGTTAGGCAGGGTAACGATGTGGTGCTCGCGGACCATATCTTCGATGGCGGCCAGGCGCTTTTCATAGAAAGGCAAAATGGCCTTGCCGGTGATTTGGTCTTTTTTAAGCGTCTTGAGCACGTCGCGATAGTCGCTGCTTTTAAGGCCTTTTTGCTTGGCGATGATGGCCGCTAAGGATTGCATTTCGTCGCGAATTTCCGCAAAGCCAAACAGCGCCCGCTGGATAAGCTCATCGGGGGCCATATCGACACCAACGTCTTTTAGATCGTTGGCATAGAGGGCTTCTGGCAGCACAAAGCTGGTGCGGGCGCGGGGCTCAACCTTGGCTTTTAGCCAGGTGTCGTAGCCGGTCAGCTGCTCGGAGAGGGTCTTGTAGGCGTCTTGCCAGCCCGCGATGTGGTTGGCTTCAAACAGCTGCTTGATACCGGCCAGATAGCGGGGGGTGTTGGCCAAGTCTTGGTCCAGCTCGCGCTTGTAGGGGCCAAGGAGTTTGGGGTTAGCCAGGCTCGCTTCGGTGTAGCTTTCGGCCTGGCTCACCAGGCTAGGCTTGCCAGCCAGGCCCACATAGGCCTTGAGACGCTCAACGGCGCGGGCTTTGCGCTCAGCGCTGTTGCGCTCGTCCAGCAGCACTTGCAGACCCTGGAAGATGGTCTCGCCGAGGTTTTCATAAGGCAGCAGGGCGCCGTGTTTGAGCTTGGCCGAGGCCAGGCTTTGCTCTACCGAGCCAATCATTATTCCTAAATCTTGTTTGACCCTGGGGTCGCTTTCCTTGGCCAGCTCGCTTTTAAGGCGCACCAGCAGCGCCTCGCCGTCTTTTACTGAGGCTTCATAAGCGGCTTGGCTTAGCACCTGGGCCTGGGTGTCGAATTGTTCCAACCCCAGCGAGGAGCCCATTTCCGGGTTGTATTTGGCCATCTCTTCCAGCACGGGCTGGGCGTATCTGTTGCTTTGGGTGACCCAGGCTGGCTCGGCAACGCCAAGGCAGCTGACCAGACTCAGGGCTAACAAGGATTTTTTCACGGTTTTTATCTCTTGATATGTGGCTGGGCTTTCGCAGTAGTGTCGACGTTATCAGGCTGTTTTAAAGAAGAAAACGTTAAGCTGAGCCTAAAGTGTGATGAGATGTAACATCGCTGTATTAGCCCAAGGAGACCCCGGTGGCGCTACGATTGATGACCCTGGTGGTGGCCACCGAGGCCAAAGCCAAGCTTGAGCAAATTCTTGAAGAGCGCGATTTGCGAGACAGCTGGCAAGAAGAAGACGACGGCCACCTGCAAGTAAACATGGTGCTCAATGCCGACCAGGCCGAGCCCTTGATGGACGCCTTTTGTGACGCCTTCTCCGAGCAAAGCCCCTTTAAGCTCATCTTGCTGCCGGTAGAAGCGGCCCTGCCCCACCCCGAAGAAGACGAAGATCAGCAACCAGAGGCCGAGCAACAAGAGCAGCAAAAGGCCGCCAACCGGGTTAGCCGTGACGAGCTTTACGACGAAGCCATCAGCGGCAGCCGCCTGGGCCGCAATTACCTGCTGATGGTGGTGCTGTCGGCCATCGTGGCGGCAGTGGGGCTGCTGCGTGACGACATCGCCATCATCATCGGCGCCATGGTAATAGCCCCGTTGCTGATGCCCAACATCGCCCTGAGCCTAGCCACCACCCTTGGGGATTTGGATTTGGGCAAAAAAGCGCTGCTGTGTAACGGCGCAGGCCTTGCCCTCGGCCTGGTGGTGGCGGCCGCCATTGGCCTGGTGATTGCGGTAGACCCCAGCATTAATGCCATTCACAGCCGCACCGAGGTGTCGCTGTCTGACTTGGTGCTGGCCCTTTGCGCAGGTGCTGCCGGCACCCTTGCCTTTACCGCCGGCCAGGCCGGCGCCGTTATCGGGGTAATGGTGGCCGTAGCGCTGATGCCGCCGTTGGTGGCTTGTGGCCTGCTAGCCGGCGGCGGCCACTGGGCCTTGGCGGGCAAGGCTGCGCTGTTGGTGGCCAGCAACCTGGTGTGCATCAACCTCGCCGGGGTGGGCACCTTTTTATTGCAAGGCCTTGGCCCGCGCCATTGGTGGCAAGAAGACAAGGTACGCAAGGCCAGCATCCGGGCCTTTGCCATCTGGGCGGTATTGCTGGTGGCCCTGGCGGCGCTGATTAAGACCCTGCTTTAAAGCAGGTGGTTAGAGAGCGCCTTGTATAGCTCGCGCACGTCATTACCTTTACCCAGCTCGCGGCTGATGGGCTCGGGCTCTGAGCCCACCCACAGCTTTATCTCGGCATCGAGGTCAAAATGCCCTGCGGTTTCAAGGGCATACTTGGTGATTTTGCTGTAGGGCACCGACAACACAAACTGCTTCTTGCCGGTCAGGCCTTGTTTGTCCAACAAGATGATGCGCTTGTCGGTGAACACGAACAGGTCTCGCACCAGTTGGTAGGCTTTGTCGATGCGCTCGCCGTCGGCCAGCAAGGGGCCAATCAGGGCGTCGATTTTCTCGCTGCTCACAGCTGAGCCCATTCCCAACAATCCTGACAACAATCCCATGGGTTCTCCTTGGCCGGGCGGCGCTTCATATTGTGGTGATTTGCGGGCTTTGTTAAACTACCGCGCCTTTAGCCACAGCTGGCTAAAGTCTGGGTTGGTTTCTTGGTCGCGGGAAGCCAACAACCTTACTTCTTTTTGGAGCAATACCATGTCTTATATTTTTGAAGCAGAACTCCGCACTGACCTGGGGAAAGGTGCGAGCCGCCGCCTGCGTCGTGAGGACAAAGTTCCTGCTATCGTTTACGGTGCCGATAAAGAGCCGGTTTCCATCGCCGTTGAGCACAACAAAATCATCGAAGCTCAGGCTGACGAAGGTTTCTACACCCATATCCTGACCCTGAACATCGCCGGTGAAAAAACCGAAGTTCTGGTTAAGGACATGCAACGTCACCCCTACAAGCCGAAAGTCACCCACATCGACTTCCTGCGCGTTGACGCTTCTCACAAAGTTGTGACCAAGATCCCTCTGCACTTCGTTGGCGAAGACATCGCCACCAAGAAAGGCGGCGTGATCGCTCACCAAACCACTGAAGTTGAAATCAGCTGTCTGCCTAAAGACCTGCCTGAGTTCATCGAAGTGAACGCTGCCGTACTGGAAGTTGGCGACACCCTGCACCTGTCCAACCTGGCCGTGCCGAAAGGCGTTACCCTGGTTGAACTGGCCAAAGGCGAAAGCCACGACCAGGCCGTTGTTTCTCTGAACGCGCCTAAAGGCGCCGCTTCTGAAGACAGCGCCGAAGAGGCTGCAGCTGAGTAAAGCGTGAGCGATATTCAACTGCTGGTGGGCCTGGGTAATCCAGGCCCCGAATACGCCCAAACCCGTCATAATGCTGGCGCCTGGTATATCGAGGAGCTGGCCCGCCTTCACCGGCAATCTCTGTCTCTGGAAAGCAAATTCTCCGCACTTACCGCCCGCGTTTCCATCAAGGGCAAAGAGGTGCGCCTGCTTATCCCCACCACCTACATGAACCTCTCTGGCAAAGCCGTCGGTGCTTTGGCCAACTTTTACCGTATTCCGGTGGAGAGCATTCTGGTGGCCCACGACGAGCTGGATTTGCCCCCCGGTGTAGCCCGCTTTAAGCAGGGCGGCGGCCATGGCGGCCATAATGGTCTCAAAGACATCATGGCCAAGATGGGTAACAATCCGAATTTCCATCGGTTGCGCATTGGTATCGGCCACCCGGGCGACCGCAACAAGGTTACCGGTTTTGTGCTGGGCAAAGCCCCGGCCAACGAGCAAGACCAAATCAACGCAGCCATAGATGAAGCCATCCGGGCCACCGACATTTTGTTCGGAAGCGGCATTACCGCTGCCCAAAACCGGCTTCACGCCTTTAAGGCATAAATTTTAAGGACACTCCCATGGGATTCAAATGTGGCATTGTGGGCCTGCCTAACGTCGGCAAATCCACCCTGTTCAATGCGCTGACCAAGGCCGGTATCGAAGCCGCCAACTTCCCCTTTTGCACCATTGAACCCAACACCGGTGTTGTACCGGTACCGGATATCCGCCTGAACAAGCTGGCCGAGATTGTTAATCCCCAGCGGGTACTGCCCACCACCATGGAGTTTGTGGACATCGCAGGCTTGGTGGAAGGTGCCTCCAAAGGTGAAGGCCTGGGTAACAAGTTCCTGGCCAACATCCGCGAAACCGACGCCATTGCCCACGTGGTGCGTTGCTTCGAGAACGACAACATCATCCACGTTGCCGGCAAAGTTGACCCAGCCGAAGACATCGATGTCATCAACACCGAACTGGTGCTGGCCGACATGGAAGCGGTAGACCGCGCCCTGACCCGGGTGCAGAAAAAAGCCAAAGGCGGCGACAAAGACGCCAAGGCCGAGCAAGATGTGCTGCTGAAAATTCAGCCCCATCTGGAAGCCGGTAAAATGCTGCGCTCCGCTGGCCTCACCAGCGACGAAAAAGCCGCCATCGGCTACCAGAACTACCTGACCGGCAAGCCCACCATGTACATTGCCAACGTCAACGAAGACGGCTTTGAGAACAACCCTTACTTGGATAAGGTACGGGCCATTGCCGCCGACGAAGACGCCATTGTGGTACCGGTGTGCGCCGCCGTTGAGTCTGACATCGCCGAGCTGGACGACGAAGACCGCCAAGCCTTTATGGAAGAGCTGGGCCTCGACGAGCCGGGCCTGAACCGCGTTATTCGCGCCGGTTACGAGCTTCTGAACCTGCACACCTACTTCACTGCCGGTGTCAAAGAAGTGCGCGCCTGGACCATCAAGGTCAACTCCACCGCCCCGCAAGCGGCCGGTAAAATCCACACCGATTTTGAAAAAGGCTTTATCCGCGCCGAAGTGGTGGGTTATGAGGACTTTGTCGCCAACAACGGCGAACAAGGGGCCAAAGAAGCCGGTAAATGGCGCTTGGAAGGCAAGGAATACATCGTCAAAGACGGCGACGTTATCCATTTTCGCTTTAACGTCTAAACATCTGTTATTGAAAAAGCCGCCCGATGGGCGGCTTTTTTATTACTGCTCGCAACTGCCCAGATACCAGCTCTGGCCGTCACTTGAGTGCAGGGTGTTGATGCCCCAGGTGGAACCGGCCATGGGCTGGTCGCTGCCGGTGGCAAAGTAGTCCGGCGCCAGGGGGTTGCCGGTGCTGTAGGCGCGCCCCGCCACCTTTTGGCTGTAGTTGTTGGTGGTAAAGGTTTGGCAATCGCCGTCCCCTTCACCGGGGGGCGGCGCGCTGCTGCCCGAGCAGGCCTGCACCGGCCCCTGGCAACTGGCGTCATCGTCCTGCCAGCGGCACTGCTCGCCGCTGGTCACCTCACGCAGGGTAAAGCTCGCCGTGCCGTACTCAAGGTAACAGTTAGCGTAATTGGTGTAGTCGAGGCGCCCGGCGCTGATGTGGCCGTCAAGGGTAGCGGTTTGGCCAGCGTCGATTTCAAAATCCAGTACCTGGCTGGTACTCAAGCCCCCGGCGTCGATGGCAGTGACGGTAACACTGTTGCTGCCTCCCGGCAGGTTGCAGCGCTGGCCGCTAAATTGGCTGGCGCTGATATCAGCATTTTGGGTGGCACCGGCAAAGGCCAGGGTAACAGCGCTCAAATCCTCATTCACATCCACCACGGTACCGGTCACCAGGGCGCATTGGCCGCTCACCGCCACATTGAGGTTAGACAGCACCGGGGCGCTGGCCGGTGGCGCTGGCCCTACCCTGGCGCTGCCTTGGTAGAGGTTGCCGTCCATGCCTTCGTCGTCGGTGGCCAGCACCGCTACCTGGTAAAGGTCATTGGCAAGGGCCGGGCTTTGCAGGCTAAAGCTGCCATCGGCCGCTACCGTGGCACTAGCGGATTGCTCGCTGCCATTGCTGGCCACAAAGCGGGCGCTGACGGCGGCCACGCTGCCCTCAGCATCCACCGCCTTGCCGGTGACCAGGATGCGATCACCATTGACCGCCAGCGCCACGTTACTCAGCACCGGCCCCAGGTTACGGCTGACCCTTTTGTTGTTCTCCATAAAGTAGCGGCCAAGATAGCGGGCATAGTTGATGCTGGCGCCGTTGATGTAACTGCCGCTGGCACCCTGGCCGCCAGACCAGGCGTGGTCGACATTGTTGAACCACAACATCGACACCCGCCCGTCTTGCCAGAGGCTTTGTTCGGCGCTGTGGCCGCTGCCTTCGCTGATAACGGTGCTGCCCGGCAAGGGGCTGACCCCATAAAGGGCCGCCATGCCCTCGGCGTTTTGGCTGTTGTAACAGAGGTTGACGGTGCTATCGCTGTCGCCTTGGGCGATGGAGGCGATTTGGCTGCCAAGATAGCTTTGGTAGCTGCCGGCGTATTGGCTACAGCGGCTGGCCACATCAGCGCTTTCGCAGGGGCCAAGGGCGCCGCTGGAGCTGGTGCCGATGCTGGGCCCGGCGCTGATGCCCATGCCAGCAAAAACGTCCGGCGCCAGGCAGGCGGTGGTGTTGGCAAAGCTGGCCCCGGAAGAGAGCCCGGCGATATAAACCTGGTTGGCATCGATATGGCGGCTGGTATCCGCCACCAGAGCCTGGGCCAGGTTTATGAGGTTTTTATAGTCGCCGCTGCTGCGGGACTTGGTGCCGCTCCAGTAAGACCAGCAGCTGTAGCCAGCCTTGTTCATGGCGTCCGGCACGGCGATCACCAGGCCAAACTCCTCGGCGGCGTCTTCAAGGTTGGCACTCAGATACGCGTCGATGGACTGGGTGCAGCCGTGCAGTACCAGCAGCAGGCCACGGCCGTCGCCGATGGTCGATTGGCTGTCCGGGGTGTAGATATGCACCTTGTTAAAGCCCCCCAGGCTTTGGTTTTTACTCCAGCTGCCGGCATAGGCCACGGCGCCCAGCCCTAGCCACAAGGCCAGAGCCAGGAGGATATGTTTCTTGGTTATCATTGTTGCTGCCCTCTTTGGGTGAAATGAAATGGGCTGGCACCACATCGGCCCACCACAACACCACAGAGCGACATCCAGTCCCGCACCCAGCCTAGCCAGTGCAAGCGGGTAACGATTTACTACTTTAGTGCTACCAACGTCACCCACCTTCCGGCGGTACACGAAACCCCGGCGCCTTGGCAAGCTGTCATAAAAGCTGCACTTTCAGCCATCTACCCATGGCTATACTGGGCGAGTGCGCAAAAATTGACCTGGATTATAAAAAGGCCGCCGGCCTTGGTTCACCATGGTCGATATCCTGTAAAACTTGCCAAGGAGCCGCAGTTTGCCATGGATGCTTCCCGCAATTTCTTTGACGATCTCGACCGCAGTTATCAGGCCAATCTGGCCCGTTTTACCCTGGGGCTGAGCCCGGCTGGCCTCACCGAAGCCTATACCTCCTGGCTGGCGCATCTGGCCATGAGCCCAGGTAGGCTTAGCGAGCTGGCCCTCTTTCCTCTCAGCCAATGGCCCGATTGCTGGCAAAGCCAGAGCCAGGAGCAGCCAAAGGCCAGCCAAGACGCGCGCTTTGCCAGCGAGCGCTGGCAGCAGTGGCCCTGGCGCTTTTATGCCGAGGGCTTTCGCCAGAGCGAGCAGTTCTGGCAAAAGGCCACCACCGGCATCAACGGTTTGTCGGATGAGTACCAGCGCATCCTCTCGTTCTCGGCCCGCCAGTTATTAGACGCTCTCTCCCCCAGCAACTTTATCGCCACCAACCCCGACCTTATCCACACCACCTTGACCCACCTGGGTACCAACCTGGCCGCCGGGGCCGCCAACGCCCTGGAAGACTGGCGCCGCGACCAGACCGGCGAGGCGCCGGTGGGGGTGGAGGCCTTTGAGGTGGGCGGAAACCTTGCCTGCACTCCGGGCAAGGTGGTGCTGAAAAACCAGCTGATTGAGCTGATTCATTACCAGCCCCGGAGCGACAAGGTGAAAAAGGAGCCGGTGCTGTTTATGCCGGCCTGGATCATGAAGTACTACATCCTGGACCTCTCGCCCCGCAACTCCCTGGTGCGCTGGCTGCTGGAGCAAGGCCACGACGTATACATGATCTCCTGGAAAAACCCCGGCGGCGAAGACCGCGAGCTGGGCATGGAAGATTACGTGCGCCATGGCGCCCTAGCGGCCATCGACGCGGTGCGTAGCATCAGCAAAGACGCGCCCATTCACTTGGCCGGCTATTGCCTGGGGGGCACTTTGGCGCTGCTCACCGCCGCCTACCTGGGCGCCCGCCAAGACACCCCCTTAAAAAGCCTGACCCTCTTTGCCGCCCAAGGCGATTTTACCGAGGCCGGCGAGCTGATGCTGTTTGTCACCCCAAGCGAAGTGGCCTTCCTTAAGAACATGATGTGGGCCCAAGGAGTGCTGGATACCAAGCAGATGGCGGGCGCCTTTCAAATACTGCGCTCCAACGACCTTATCTGGTCGCGGCTGGTGCACGAGTACCTGCAAGGAGAAAGGCCGGGCATGAACGACTTGATGGCCTGGAACAGCGACGCCACCCGCATGCCTTTTAAGATGCACAGCGAATACTTGGAAAAGCTGTTCTTGAACAACCAGTTTGCCGAGGGCCATTACAGCCTCTTTGGTGAGCCGCTGGCGCCGGGGGATATTCAGCTCCCCATCTTTGCGGTTGGCACCGAAAAAGACCACGTGGCGCCCTGGGTATCGGTACACAAGGTACACCTTATCGGCGGCAACGATGTGACCTTCGTGCTGGCAAGCGGCGGTCATAATAGCGGCATTGTCTCCGAGCCCGGCCACCCGCACCGCAGCTACCGCCAGCTTTTTAAAGGCGCCAAAGACCCTTACCTCTCCCCCGAGCATTGGCTTGAAAAGGCCGAGCCGCACCCAGGCTCCTGGTGGCCAGCCTGGCAGGCCTGGCTGGCTGAGCACAGCAGCGCCGAGGTGGCCGCCCCCAAAAACCTCGGTAACCGCCAGTACCCGGCAAAGGGCGATGCCCCCGGCAGCTATGTATTGATGAAGTAGGAGCCCGACATGGACGACAACCTTCTGAGTAACATCACCTTTGATGAGCTCTATATCGGCCAGAGTGCCAGCCTCAAACGCAAACTCACTCAAGACGACATCAACCTGTTTGCGCTGATGTCCGGCGACGTTAACCCGGCCCATATGAACCCCGAATACGCCAAGGCCAGCCTCTTTCACGGGGTAATTGGCCACGGCATGTGGTCTGGCGCCCTGATCTCCACCGTGCTTGGCACCCAGTTGCCCGGCCCCGGCACCATTTATTTAAGCCAGGACATCCACTTTAAAAAGCCGGTGCGCCTGGGCGACGAGATAACCGTCACCCTTAGCGTGAAAAGCAAAGGTGAGGGCAAACCGCTAGTGGATTTTGACTGCCAATGCATTAACGAGCACGGCGAAGTGGTAGTAAGCGGCACCGCCACCGTGCTGGCGCCCACCGAGCATTTGACCCTGCCCCGGCCCATGCTGCCAAGTGTTGCCTTTTACCAGGACCACTACCAAAGCGTGATTGGCGCCTGCCAGGATAAAGGCGCGGTTAAAACCGCCGTGGTGCACCCGGTTAACCTGGCCGCCTTGCAGGCGGTAAAAGAAGCAAGTGACGCCGCCCTTATCGAGCCAGTGCTGGTTGGCCCCAAAGACAAAATCTGGCAAGCCGCCACCGAGGGGGATATCGACATCAGCCCCTGGCCCTTGATAGACACCGAGCACAGCCACGAAGCGGCCGCCAAAGCCGCCGAGCTTGCCGCCAGCGGCCAGGTACAGGCCATCATGAAAGGGGCGCTGCATACCGACGAGCTGTTGGGCGCGGTGGTGCGAGCGGCCAGCGGCCTTCGCACCGAGCGGCGCATCTCCCACTGTTACGTGATGGACGTGCGCGGCCACCACAAACCGCTCATCATTACCGATGCCGCCATCAACATTGCCCCCAGCCTCGAAGAAAAGGCCGACATCTGCCAAAACGCCATCAACCTCTGGCAAGTGCTCTTTGGCCACCAGGGCGCGCAGCCCAAGGTGGCCATCCTCTCGGCGGTGGAGACAGTCACCAGCCGCATGAGCTCCACCCTCGATGCCGCCAGCCTGTGCAAAATGGCAGACCGGGGGCAAATCACCGGCGGCATTCTTGATGGCCCTTTGGCGCTGGATAACGCCATCAGCCGGGAAGCGGCCGCCGACAAGGGCATCCACTCGCCAGTGGCAGGAGACGCCGACATCCTGGTGGTGCCCAACATCGAGGCCGGCAACATGCTGGCCAAACAGCTGACTTTCCTTGGCAAGGCCGACGCCGCCGGTATCGTGCTGGGGGCCAGGGTGCCCATCATCCTCACCAGCCGCGCCGACAGCCTGCGCACCCGTCTGCTCTCCTGCGCCGCTGCGGTGTTTTTGGCGGCTGCCCGCAAAAAGGGGAACATCAAATGAGCGCAGCCTTGTTGGTACTCAATACCGGTTCGTCCAGCGTCAAATTCCGGCTTTTTGCTTTGGATGAGGCGCTGACCTTACTGGCCAGCGGCAAAGTGGAAGATATCGGCACCGGCGCCAGTTTTAAGGCAGGGTTGGCAGGCGCCGGGCCACAAGCCGTTGCCCTGGAAGGGGCAGACAACCACGACAGCGCCATGGAAGCGGTACTCAACTGGCTGGACGCCCAGCCGCAAGACTGGCAACTGCTGGCCGCCGCCCACCGCATTGTGCACGGTGGCGAGCGCTTTACCGCCCCGGTGGAGCTGGACCAAGCAGCCATGGATTATCTACAAAGCCTCTCGCCCCTGGCGCCGCTGCACCAGCCACATAATCTTGCCGGAGTGCGCGCCCTGGCCCGGCGCCGCCCCGGCATTCGCCAGTACGGCTGCTTAGACACCGCCTTTCATGCCCGCCACGGCGCCCTTTTTAACCGCTACGCCCTGCCAGACAGCCTCTTTGAGCGGGGCATTCGCCGCTACGGCTTTCATGGCCTTTCCTACGACTGGATAGCCCACCAGCTGCGCCACCATCACCCCAAACTGGCCCAGGGCAAGGTGGTGGCTGCGCACCTGGGTAACGGCGCCAGCCTTTGCGCCATGAAGCATCTGGCCAGCATCGACACCACCATGGGCATGACCGCCCTCGAAGGCCTGCCCATGGGCACCCGCTGCGGCAATATCGACGCAGGCGCCGTGGTGTATATGGCCAAGGGCCTTGGCATGCCCATCGAAGATATCGAGTACCAGCTTTATGAAGAGTCGGGCCTTAAGGGGCTGTCGGGGCTGAGTAACGACGTGAAAACCCTGCTGGCCAGCAGCGATCCCAAGGCCCGCTTTGCCCTTAACTTTTTTGCCTTGAAAGTGGCGCAGCAAATCGCCGCTATGGCGGTATCTCTCGGGGGCTTGGACGCCGTGGTCTTTACCGGTGGCATCGGCGAAAACGCCGCGCCTCTTCGCAAACAGATTTTGGCGCATCTGGCCTTCTTGCCGCCTTTTGGCCACCTGGTGATCGCCGCCAACGAAGAGGGCTGCATGGCCCTTGAGATCCAGGAGCACTTTGCCAAGGAGCTGCTATGACCAAGCCCCTCGTCGGGTTGATTGTTGGCCTGGCCAACAGCGACTCCATCGCCTTTGGCTGTGCCCAGGCCCTTAAAGCCATGGGCGCAGAACTTGCCATCACCTACCAAAGCGACAAAGCCAAACCCTTTGTTGCGCCCCTTGCCAACGAGCTGGATGCAGCGCTTTTCATGCCACTGGATGTGCGCGAGCCAGCACAGCTTTCGGCGCTGTTTGACGCCATCGGCGCCACCTGGGGGCGCCTTGATTTTGTGCTCCATTCCATCGCTTTTGCCCCCAAGGCCGATCTCCAAGGCAGGTACCTTGACAGCTCCGCCGAGGGCTTTTGCGTGGCCATGGACATCTCCTGCCACTCGCTGGTGCGCCTGGCCAAAGCGGCCGAGCCACTGATGGCAGAGGGCGGCGCCATCCTCACCATGAGCTATTACGGCGCCGAGAAGGTGATAGCCAATTACAACCTGATGGGGCCGGTAAAAGCGGCATTGGAGGCCAGTGTGCGCTACCTCGCCACCGAACTGGGCCCGGCCAATATCCGCGTTAATGCGCTCTCCCCTGGCCCCGTTGCCACCCGCGCCGCCTCGGGCCTGGCGCACTTTGACGCGCTGATGGCCGAGGCGGCCGCCAGGGCGCCGCTGCACCAGCAGGTTTCCATCGCCCAAATCGGCGAAGCCGCCGCCTTTTTGCTGTCAGACAAAGCCCGGCACATTACCGGCCAGGTGATCTTTGTGGATAACGGTTATAGCGCCTTGGGGTAATTGGCCAGCAGCCAGCGACAGGCATCGCTCATGCTTTGGCATTGCACCAAGGCGGCGCTGAAATCGTGAGATGACGAGGTGGACGTCGGCACCGCGATACAGCCTAAATCTGCCGCCAGGGCCGAGGCCATGCCGGGGGCAGTATCTTCGATGGCCAGGCAGGCATGACTTGGCAAACCCAGCTTGGCCATGGCCTGCAGGTAAGTCTCTGGGTGCGGTTTACCGGCGCTGACATGGTCGCGGCAGACCACCGCTTCAAAATACCGGCCAAGGTCATGATGCCGGCAGGTGGCCGCCACCGCAAAGTGGTTGGCCCCGGTCGCAATCGCCATACGAAAGCCATGTTGTTTGAGGGTTTCTAGGGTGTCGGCCACCCCAGGCAACAACGGGAAAGCGGTATCAGCCAGGTAAGCCCTGGTAAGCGTGGCCTTGCGCTCGGCCAGGTGCTGAGGCGCCATATCCAGGTTAAAGCGCGCCACCATGTCCGTGGCGTTATCCAAAGCCCCAATGCCAGCGTAATGGGCTTGGTAGTCATCGGCGTCAAGGGCTAAACCAAGGCCTGCCAGCACCTGCTGCCAGAGCCCGAAGTGCACCGGCTCGGAGTCCACCAAGGTGCCGTCATGGTCAAAAATAATGGCCTTTAACATTGCGCTATTGTCCCTGTCATTGCCCTGCTCCACCCTAAGGGGCGAAAGAGGCCGGGGCAAGTACGCACCAAGTTTTGATCCAGGCCGCGAAAATCGGTGACAAAGGTTAAAAAATGTTAACCAAAAGCAATCACCCTGGTGTTAGCATACGATGGCAGTGAGATCCGAAAATGCCCTGGTAGTCGCGACTCTTCAATAACAAAGACACCGGGTCTGATTAATAAGAATGCTTGTAAGGTTTTCCATTGCCACACGACCAACGGAACGGCATCGCGTCAGATGCGCCCCTCGGCACAACCGTTGCCGCTAATGCCTTGCTGCTTCGCTTCCCCTGGCTAAGCGATCTGCTGCTTATCCTGTTGTGGATGGCCAGTTGGCGCATCGCGTCACTCATGGAATACGCCCCCCACGCCAGCATCTGGTTTCCGCCCTCAGGGGTCACCTTTGCCGCCTTTTTACTGCTAGGCAGACGCGCCTTGCCTGCCGTTATTTTTTGCGGGTTGGCCAGCACCTTCTGGGAAGACATGCTGGACCAAAGCCAGCACACCCTTAGCGAGCTGTTGCAATCAGGGCTCTTGTTTGGGGTGGTGCATAGCCTGTCCTATTGGCTGGGCGCCGCCATCACACTGCTGGTGATCCGCCGCTCCAGCCGCCACGACCTGCCCACCGTTATTCTGGCGTTTTTGCTGCTAGGCCCCTTAAGCGCCCTGCTGGCCACCTTTACCGGCACCCAGGCTCTGGCCGTTACCAGTATTTTAAGTGGCAGCGACATCAGCCAAATCTGGCTGGCCTGGTGGATTGGCGATCTTATCGGCATCATCGCCCTAACCCCCCTTTGCATCGGCCTTATCAGCCGCTTTTATCCGCGCTGTGGCAGCTGGATATTGGAGCTGGGGCTGCGCCAGAGCGGCAGCGACCGCTACGGCTTTGTGATGAAGCTGTTGCTAAGCGCGCTACTGCTGACCCTGACCATGACCGCCACCGCCCAGTTTCACCACGACGAAGTGGCCTTTAGCATCTTCTTTATGTGCATTCCCCTAATGTGGATAGTGCACACCGAAACACCGCTCAGAAGCGCCCTGAGCCTGGCGCTGCTCAGCACCCTTACCGCCATCGGCATCAAGATGCTGGCGCTGAGCGACCACGCCTTGGTGTATCAATTCGCCATCAGCGTGCTGGCGGCCAGCACCTACTTTGGGCTAACCGTGCCGGTATTGGTGAGCCATAACGCCAGGCTCAGGCAAATCGCCCTGGAAGATGGCCTGACCAAGGCCGCGTCCCGCAGCCACTTTTTCGAACAGGCCGAACAGGAAGTGCAGCGCGCCCGCCACTACCGCCAGCCCATATCCCTGGTGGTATTCGATATCGACCATTTCAAAAGCATCAACGACAAATACGGCCACAGCGTTGGCGATATGGCACTGGTGGCGGTGGCCAGCACCGTTAAGCGCCAGCTGCGCCAGGCCGATATCTTGGGCCGCTTTGGCGGCGACGAGTTCATGATGCTGCTGCCAGGGGACACCCTCAGCCAGGCCAGGGAAACCGCCGACCGTATGCGCCTGGCGCTGATGCAATTAACGGTACAAGGCCCCATCCAGGGCTTAGCCGGCAGTTTTGGGGTAGTGGAAGTGATGGAAACCGAGACCATCATGGAAGCCTTTGACCGCGCCGACCGCCACTTGCTGGAGGCCAAACGGGCCGGGCGTAATCAGGTGGCCATCAGCGCTTAAGATAGGCCCGTGACAAAAAAGCCAGGGCTAGGCCCTGGCTTTTTATTTAGCTGTTTTGCCAAAAATAGAGCTTGCCGTCGTCGCTGCCGCCGTAAAGCCGCTGGCCGTCGTGGCTTATCACCATGGGCCAGTTCATCATCGGCGTTTGAAAGCGCCATTGCTGCTGGCCGCTGTGGCCATCAAAGAGATAGAAATGGCCGATAGACTCGGCGCCAGTGCTCTCGTTTGTGGGTTTGCCGTCGGTGGCGGTCACCCATGTGCCTTCGCTATCGATACTCACCCCGGGGTTGGCCGCCAGCGCCAGAGGCGCCTGCCATTGCAGCTCCATGCCGCTTTGCTCATCCCCTTTAAGGAGATACAGCAGGCCCTGGTTTTGCGGCGCGGTGTTATTGAGATTGACCCCGCAAGCCACCACCACCTCACCGGCGGCGGTGACGGTGATATCGAGGCCATAGCCCACCGACAGGTTGGCCACATCCGGGGTGTAGCGGCAAAAGGCGCCGCCCGGCAGATTGCGGCTGAAAACCGCCACGCCGCCGTCATGGAGCAAAGCCGCCCAGTGGCTGCCGCCGGCGGCTATAGCCACCCGCATCACCCCCACCTCGAACTGGCTGCAACTGGGCAGCGCCAAGCGTGAGTCTTTAACGGGATAGACAAACACGGCGCCGTTATTGAGGTTGTAGTTGCGACATGACACCACCACAGTGCTGCCGCTCTGGTCGATAACGGCGCTGTTGCTCTCATAGCTGACACCGTTAAAGCCAAGGGCCACCTCGCTTTTAAGCTGATACTGCCCCCCTTCCAAGGCGTAGAGCTGCAAGGTGGCACTATAAACCGCCACCAGCAGCGCGCCGTCGTGGCTAAGGGATACCTGATTGACCCGCGCCGGCAGGTCGACATCCAGCAGCACCTCGCCGGTGTCGGCCCGGTAAGCCTTCAAAAAACCCTGGTTGCTGCTGTACTGGCCGCCGCCGGCGGCATAGGCGCCGTCGTTACTGATGGCGGCCCAGAAAAAGCCCTGGGTGCAGGCCTCGGCCAGGGGCTGCTGCCACAGGGCCTTGCCGCAATTGTCGACACAGAAAAACGAGAAGATGCCGCTGCTGAATTCGCTGGAGGTGCCGAACACGCAGCGCCCGGCGGCGCCATCGGTGGCAACGGAGTTGATTTGGTAAAGGTTCTCTGGCGAAAAGGTCCAGGTAGGTGACGCTGACATGACACTATCCCTATGAAAAGTAGACTGGAAATCCATCATGCCAGCATCACTCGGCGCTGAATATGGCGGTTATTTTAAATACGCGGCCAAGGCTGGCAATTGCTCACGAATGGCCGCTACTGCCAGCGCATTCATGGCATCGGCGCCCTTGGGATTAAAGTGGGTGTTGTCCTCCACTCCCTTGGGGTAGTGGGGGTTTTGCCCCGGCTTTAGCTGCAAAAACAGGGCCCGTGACGGCTCGGCGCCTAATTTCACCAGCACCGCCTCGCTGCGCCTGTGCATGTCCAACAGCGGCACCTTTTTATCCATGGCCACGCCACGGGTGATGTCGGGGTAGACCCCGTGCACATCATAAAACTGGCCCTTATCGTCAAAGCGGCGGCGCATTACCGGCGTCAGCAGTACCGGGTTGGCGCCCTTGGCGCGCACTTCGGCCACGAAGCGCTCCAGGTTTTGCCGAAAGGCATCCGGCGGCGTGTAGCGGTCCACCTTTTCCTTGGACTCGTCGTTATGGCCAAACTGGATAAAGACCCAATCGCCGGGCTGCAAGGCCGCCACCAGAGATTGCCAGCGTCCCTCGCTGATAAAAGTGCGGGTGGAGCGGCCATTTTTAGCGAGGTTCACCACCTGCATCTGCGGCTTGAAGGCGTGTTGCAGCTCTTCTCCCCAGCCGGTTTCCGGGCGTTTTTCGGGGAGCTTTTCGGCCATGGTGGAATCGCCAGCCAAATAGAGGTGCTGGGGGCGCAAGGTGGTGCTGGCGCAGCCAAAGAGCCAAAGTGCGCTGACAAGGAGAAGGACGTTTTTCATCAAGTTAACCTCTGCCGTTTTTTGCCCACCATACGCCAGCGCCTGCCTCTCTTTTGGCCAAAGAGGGGAAAATTCCATATCTGGAACAGGCAATTAGCCTGGTGGCGTTAGCATCGGGGCAACCTAAGGAGGCGCTGATGCGTGTACTGATAAGTTGGCTGGTCTTGTTTTGTGGCGGCGCCTTGGCGGCGCCTTATCAGGCGGTGGTAGGCCCAGGCGGCGATTACGCCACCATAGCCGCGGCGCTGGCGGCGGTGCCAGCCGATAACCCCAAGCCCTTTACCATCTTTATCAAAGACGGGGTGTACCGGGAAAAGCTCAGTATCGACAAACCCCATGTATGGCTACTGGGGCAAAGCCAGGGCGGCACCATCCTTCGCTATGGCGACAGCGCCGAGGCCAAAGGGCCAGACGGCAAGGCGGTGGGCACCTGGGGCAGCTATGTACTGCGGGTCACGGCGCCGGATTTCACGGCCCAAAACCTCACCATCGACAACAGCTTTGATTTCCCAGCCAACGCCGCCAAAAGCGACACCGACCCCACCAAGGTGCGCCACACCCAGGCCGTGGCCCTGGCAACCGCCGGGCAAAGCGACCGGGCGCTGTTTCGCCATGTCACCTTGCTTGGCTACCAAGACACCCTGCTGGTGGACGCTGGCCGCCAGCTTTTTGAAGACTGCACCATCAAGGGCAACGTCGATTTTATTTTCGGCAAAGGCCAGGCGGTGTTTCGCCGCTGCGATATCGTTTCACGCAACCGCGAGGGCGCGAAAATCACCGGCTATATCACCGCCCCCAGCACCGACATCAGCCAGCCCTACGGCTTTTTGTTTATCCATAACCGCTTCTTAAAAGAACCGGGGGTGGCGAAAGGCTCGGTGCGCCTTGGCCGCCCCTGGCACCCCAGCGGCGACCCAAGGGCCGAAGGCTCGGCGGTGTTTATCGACAACTTTATGGACGACCACTTCGGCAAGGAGGGCTACGCCGCCATCGGCATCACCCGCCCCGACGGCACCCCTGGGCGCTTTGAGGTGCACCCCTGGTCGCGTTTTTTTGAATACGCCAATACCGGCCCCGGCGCCATTAAAAGCGATGAGCGGCCACAGCTGCTGCCCCGGGCCCTGCCCTGGTACAACGCCGATGCAGTGCTTGCCGGCTGGCAACCCCATTAAAAAAGCCCCGCATTGCGGGGCTTTTTGTTAACGGCGCGAAGCCAGTAGCGCCAGGGCGGCAAGGCTTGCACAAAGGCCACCGACAAAAAACACACTGCCAAAGCCCAGGCTACCCACCATCAGGCCGCACAATGGCGCAGAAAGGCCATAGGCGAGATCCTGAAAGGCAGAAAAGCCGCCAAGGGCAGCGCCCCGCTGCGACGGGCTGACCCTTTTCACCACCTCGACCCCCATGGCCGGAAATACCATGGAGCAGCCCATGCCGGTGAGTAAGGCGCCAAATAAGGCAAGACTGGCGCCATCACTGGCCCACAACAGATACTGGCCGGCCGCTTCAATCACCAAAGAGCCCAGCGCCACCAGCCGGCCCCCCATGCGGTCAGGCAAATGGCCACATAGCAGGCGCATCAGCACAAAGCCGCCACCGAAAAAGCTCAGCCCCCAGCCAGCGTGGGGCCAGCCCCTTGCCTCAAAATACTGGCTGATAAAGGCCCCCAGCAGCGCAAAGCCAACCCCTTGCAGACCAACGATGGCGCCCTGGCGCCAGATTTTGCCCAGCACGGTAATAAAAGACTGGCGCTGCCCGCCGAGAGGGTTGACCCCGGTTATTGGCGCGATGGCCAACAGCCCCAAGAGTGGCAGCAGCACGCAAATCCCCATCAATCCTTTAAAGCCCCACTGCCCATAGGCCCAAAACCCTAAAGGGCTGCCAAGGGCAAAAGCGCCGTACATGCCCATGCCGAGCCAGGCCATCACGCGCCCGGAGCGGGCCGGCATCAAACCGATGCCCCAGCTGATCATGCCGACAATGGTAAAGCTCTCCCCTACCCCGAGCAGCAAGCGCCCGACAAGCAAGAGGCCATAGCCCGGCACCCGGCCAAGCCACCCTGAGGCCAGGCACAGCAGGCCTGCCAAGGCATAAATAATCAGGCCCCATTGCATGGCTTTTTTGCCGCCCTGGCGGTCGGCCATTTGCCCGGCAACGCCCCTTGTCAGCAAGGTGGAAAGAAAAGCGATGCCCACCGCCAAACCGCTCAAACTGCCGCCAACATGCAATTGTTGGCTCACATAGCCAGAGAGCACCGGCAAAGGCATGGCCACAGTCAGATAGGAAAGGCAAAGGGCAGCCAGCAGCTTGAACACATCAAACTGGGCATCGTTCAAAGCGGATTTAGTCACGTAATACGGTCTCCTGAGTACAGAAACCGTTGAAGGAAGAGTGGTTTTTAGACACAACAACGCACTCCGCCGATCAACGGTGGAAGTGCGTTGCTTAACGTTAAACGCTTACGACTGCGAGTGCAGCAGCGCCAAAGACTACCAGCCTTGGCGCTATTGTCAAACCGGCAACTGGTACTGGGCCACCTGTTGGTCCATCTGGCTGGCTTCGCTTTTGAGGCTGCGGCTGGCGCTATAGAGCTCGTTGACCATGCGCTCGGTGTCTTCCACCGCGTCGCGGATATCCACCAAGGTCAGGCTCACTTCCTTGGTTACCTGGCTTTGCTCTTCCGCTGCGGTGGCGATCTGCGCGGTGTGGTCGGCGATGAGGTCGGCCTTGCTGTTGATGGCCTTGAACTCATCACGGGTTTCTTCTACTTCGCTCATGGTTTTGGCTGCCGCTTCAACGCTGGTTTGCATCATGGCAACCGCCTCGCCGCTTTCGCGGGTCAGCCGCTCAATCATGCCGGCGATGTCCTTGGTGGTTTGCTGGGAATGCCCGGCGAGCTTGCGCACCTCGTCCGCCACCACCGCAAAGCCGCGGCCAAACTCGCCGGCCCTCGCTGCCTCGATGGCGGCGTTCAGGGCCAGCAGGTTGGTCTGGTCGGAAATGCCGCTGATGGAATCGACCATGGTGCCGATTTGCGTAACCCCTTGCTGCACCGCATCTACCGCCCTGGCACTGGCGGCCAGATCGTCTGCCAGCAGCTGGACCGCGGCAATCACCTCATCGAGGGTACGCATGCCGTGGCCAACCAGGCCGGCGGTGTCTTGGGTGTCACCGGCGCTGGCCTGGGCGTTGGCCGCCACTTCCTGGGTAGAGCCTGCCATCTGCTGCATGGCAGAGGCCAGGGCTTCCAGCCGCTCACGCTGCAGGGCAATGGCCTGGCTGACGTGTTCGAGGTTGCCGTCCATCTGCACTGTGGCGCTGGCCAGTGCCAAAGAGCCGGAGCGCTGAGCTCCCAGCACCTCGGCAAGGGCGCGGCGGGTTTCGTCCAAGCCTTTGGCGACAATGGAAAACTCATCCTTACCAGCCAGCAGAGTTTGCTCGCGAAGGTCTTTGCCGGCCAGGCGTTGCAGCCCGGCCAAAAGCCTGCTGACACGGTCGCGGATGACCTTCGACAGGCTCATCACCCACAGGCTCAACAGGGCAATGGACACCAGCAGCGCAATGACGCTGCGCTTGATAAAGGCCATCATTTCCATGTCGGCGGCGTCGAGGTAAACACCACCGGCCAATTGGTAATCCCCCACCGGCACCACATACAAATCTTTGAGCGACACCTCGCCGCCGGGCTTGGCGTATTGATAGCGCAGCATGGCCGCCTCGCCGCTTTGGCCCAGGCGGGCAAAAGCGTCGTTGATGTGCTCGTCACGGCCCATCAGTTTGACGTCTGTTGAAAAGCCCCCTTCAAGCTCGGGCTTGGGTGGGTAAATCAGGTAATGGCCGTCTTTGGCCAGCAAAAACAGATAGTCTTCGTCGTTGTGGCCCCAACGGGCCTGGCTTAGCAGCACCCGCGCTTTTTCAAGAAAATGCGCCGGATCGCTTTGCTGCATCTGGCTCAGCACCTTTTGGTAGCTGGTGACCTGCCCCATCAGGGCGGTGTCGGTGGCCTCACGGATGGCGCTACGGGTACTGGCGGCGTTAAAGGCAACGGTGGCCATGACGCTCACCACCACCAGTGCCAGCAGCAGCTGCATTTTCTGGGAAAGGTTAAAACGGGCCGACAAGCGACTCCACCAGCCATCCTGGTGAAAGGCCCTTGGGGCGACATCTATCGGGGGCATAACGAAACCTCGGTCCTGCGGGTTTTAACCCTGCGGTTGCTCTGGCCGCAGTGTACTGCGCCATAGAAGGCATAGGAATAGATTGAAAATCAGTCATGCCTAGACAGAGTGTTTCCTATTGCGATGGAATAATCCTTTTCGATCAACGTATTACCCAATCTCGTTGTGTCTTAAGGCAAAAGAGCAGATTGCGATAATCGATTGGCACTGACAAAAAGGGCCCCTGCCGGGGCCCTTTTCAAGGCAACTGATAACTGGTCACCAGTTCTTCGAGGGTGTGGGCTTCGCCCTTGAGGCTGGCACTGGCCAGATGCAGCTCTGCCACCACCTGCTCGGTTTCTTCCACCGCGTCGCGGATCCCCACCAGGTTGCGGGTGACTTCTTCGGTCACCTGGCTTTGCTCTTCGGCCGCCGCAGCGATTTGGGTGCTGTGGTCGCTGATAAGCCCGGCCTTGTGGTTGATAGCCTCGAACTCCTGGCGGGCCGTTTCTACCTCATCAAGGGTACTGCCAGCCACCTTGACGGCGCCGTGGATCATCGACACCGCTTTACGGGTATGGCCGGAGAGATCGTCAATCACACCGGCGATATCGCGGGTGGTCTTTTGCGAATGGCCGGCCAGCTGGCGCACCTCGTCGGCCACCACCGCAAAACCCCGGCCCTGCTCGCCAGCCCGAGCCGCTTCAATGGCGGCGTTTAAGGCCAGCAGGTTGGTTTGCTCGGAGATACCGTCAATGGCCGCCGCCAACGAGCCAATTTGCTGAACCCCTTGCTGCACTTCATCCACGGCAACGGCGCTTTGGGAAAGGTCGTCTGCCAGGCTTCGCACCGCTTTGATAATGGCGTCCAGTGTTGCCATGCCCTCGCTGACCATGGTGGCGGTATGCTGGGTATCACTGGCGCTGGCCTGGGCGTTGTGGGCCACTTCCTGGGTGGAGCCTGCCATTTGTTCAAGCGCCGAGGCCAGGGTTTCAAGGCGCTGGCGCTGGGAAGAGATGGCTTCACCGACCTGGGCCATGCCGTTGTCCATCTGCAACGAGGCGCTGGCCAGGGTCAGCGCGCTGCCTCTTTGGGTGGCCAGTACCTCGGCCAAGGCGCTGCGGGTCTGTTCAAGGCCTTTGGCCACTTCGGCAAATTCGTCTTTGCCATCGAGGCTGGCGTCCTGGCTAAGGTCGCGGTTGCTGATGCGCCTTAAGTTACCCATGACCCGTCGCACCCGGCCTTTGATGGCCTTGCTGACCCCGAAGATCCAAAGGCCCAGCAGCGCCACCGAGACCAAGAGCGCCAGCGCCGAGCGTTTTAAAAAGGCCGCCATTTCCCGGTCGGCCGCGTCCATGTAAACCCCGCCAGCCACCACGAAATCGCCCACCGGCATGGCGTACACGTCTTTTAGCACCTTGCCGCCACCGGGCTTGCGGTAGGTGTAGCGCAGCACCGCTGCATCGCCGGTGCTCGCCACCTGAGCCAGCCCTTCATTGATATTGAGGGTACTGTTCTCAAGGGGCACCGGGTCGGCAAAGCCCCCTTCACGGCTGGCATCCGGCGGGTAGATGAGCAGCCGACCGTCGCGACCGGCCAAAAACAAGTAATTGCTGTTGCCCTCTCCCCAACGCGCGCCTTCGAGGATATCCCGGGCGCGGGTCACAAACTGTTTGGGGTCTTGCCGGTAAAGGCGGGTTAGCACCTGCTGGTAGCTTTGCACCTGGCCGACCAAAGCCTGGTCTATGACTTCACGGATAGACTGGCGGGTGCTGCTGGCGTTAAAGGCAGCGGTGGCCAACACGCTGGCCACCACAAGGGCCATCAGCAGCAGCATTTTCTGAGAGAGGTTGTAGCGGGCAGAGACCCTGTCCCAGCCACTTTCAGGGGGGTGGTTATCGGTAGAAACCGAGTGCATAAAATGTTCCTTCACAAGCAAGCCAATAGAACACCGCCAAAGGGGCAGCTAAAAATGTGGGATTTGAGGAGCAGCTGTTTAAAACGGCAAAACGTTACAGGCTGACAGCAAAAATGCCTACATCAACCTATAACGACAGTCGTGAAAAAAAATGAAGGGAATTAAGGAGCCGTAAATTGACCTAAATCATTGAGATAGCTTTCTATATTGGAGTAATCGCCAGAAAGCCCATGGCCATTGGGGTCGCTGACCCCGTGGCGCTGCTCCCAATCGTCGGCCATGCCGTTGTGGTTGGCATCGACAACCGGTTGTTGTTTGAATTCGCGCCCGTAGGCGGCCCAGCTGCTGATGGCCTGTAGCTCGCTGTCAATCAGCCGGCCCTGGCCGCTTTTCACCTCGGTAAGCACCGCACTGTCAACGCTGTCGCGAAAAAGGCCATGGGCGTTACGGTTGGCCCCCACCTCCCCTTTTTGCACCAGCAGCTGATAGCTTTCGGCGGCGCTTTGGCTGGCCAGCATCAGTGGCATAGCGGGGTAGCTAAAGGCCTTGGTTTTTAAGTGCTTGGCAGCCAGCTTGGCCATGTCATCATCGGTGAGCCTTGGCCAGGCGGTAAGGCTAGCGGACGCCTTGCCAGCCATCAGGTTGCCACTGAGGAAAAGGTCCCCTGCCTTATCGGCGCCCCACAGCTCGAAGATGGCGCGGTTTTGGCTGGCCGGCCCCGGCAGGTAGCTGTTGCCAATGATATTGACCTTGCCCTGCTCGTTGCCGTAGCTGCCGTGTTCGCCCCAGTTGAAGATGACGTTATTGCGAAAATCCACCAGCTCTTCGCCCTGGGGGTAGTTTGGCCCCAGGCGCCAGCCGTTAAAACGGGGCAGCCGGCTTTGATGGTTGGCCAGCAGATTGTGGTGAAAGCTCGCCCCCCGGCCACCCCAGATGCCGCCATAACCATGCTCGCCCTTGATGTGGCCGGCGTGGTCCAGGCTCTGGGCAATCAGGCTGTATTGCAGGGTAAAGCGATTGTTGTTGTAAAAGCTGGCGGTCTCGTCGATGGACCAACTCATAGAGCAGTGGTCGATGATGATGTCGCTGTGCTGGCGGCCGTTGATGGCGTCCCAGTCGTCAGCAACGCGCCCTAAGCGAAAACGCAGATAACGGATGATCACCTGGTCCGCTTCCACCCGGGTTTCGGCGCCTTTAAGGACTATGCCCCCCGGCGAGCTTTGCCCGGCCAGGGTCAGCTGGCCTTGGCTGATGACAAGCGGCTTTTTAAGGTCAATAACCCCGGAGACGCTAAACACCACGATGCGCGGCCCGGACTGTTCGATGGCCCAGCGCAGGGTGCCGGGGCTGGCATCGTCTTTTAACGAATCCACAATCAGCACCTGGCCGCCACGGCCGCCTACAGTGTAGCGGCCCAAGCCGTCGGCACCGGGAAAGGCCAGCACCTGGGCCAGCAACAATGCGCTCAGGCCCATTGGCTTTGCTCGATAATGGCGCCGCGATAGCCGATGACCCGCCTTGCCAAAGCCGCCCCCAGCTTGGCCGCCTCCAGGGGGCTTTGGCCGTCCAGGCGCGCCGCCAGGTAGCCGCCGTTAAAGGAATCGCCAGCGGCGGTGGTGTCCACCACTTGCTCGGCCGGGGTCACGGCAAGGTACTTGCCGTTCACAAAAAGCCGCTCCGGCCCCTGCTTTATCACCAGTTCCTTGACCCCAAGGCCGGTTAAAAAATCCGCCGCCTGCTCCGGGCTTTGCTGGCCCCACAGCAGCTGATGTTCTTCGAGCCCCGGCAAGGCGATATCAGCGCAGCCATAGGCCTGCGCCAGCCAATGGGCCGCCTCCTCCTTGCCCCAGAGCTTGGCTCTGTAGTTGGGGTCAAACACCAAGGTGGCGCCCTGGGCGCGCAGCGCCTTTAAGCGCTCAAGCAGCAGCGCCCGGTGCTCGGCGCTTAAAATGGCCAGGCTAATGCCGGAGAACAGCAGCAGATCGGTACCACTAAAGGCGGCGCCGTTATCCTCTTCGATGCAGCGCACCAGCTGCCGGGCGGCGGCCTGGCTGCGCCAGTACAAAAAATTGCGCTCGCCGTTCTCGTCCACCTCAATCAAATAAAGCCCTGGCATGGCTCCTGCCAACTGGTAGCAGTGGCGGTTGTCGAGGCCTTCGGCGCGAAAACGCGCCAGCATCGCCTCGCTCATGGCATCGTCGCCAACGGCGGTGAGCAGCCCCACCTGGGCCGGAGTTTTCAGGCTGCGCTTTAAGTAAACGGCGGTGTTGTAGACATCGCCGGCAAAGCCTTGGCGATAGAGGCCGCCGTCGGCGGCGGCCATCTCCACCATGCATTCCCCCAGCATCAGCAGTTTTTTCATAGGCCCGGCACCTGGCTTTTGGCGGCGGCGGCGCGCTGGCTGATGCCCTGCCAGTTGCCCTCGGCCACCAGTTTATTGGGGGCTATCCAGCTGCCGCCCACGGCAAAGACGTTACCCAACGCCAGGTAGCTGGCGAGGTTGTTCTCCGCTACGCCGCCGGTGGGGCAAAAAGTGACGCCCTGGAAAATGCTGCTGATGGCCTTTAACAGCGCCACCCCGCCGCTGAGCTCAGCCGGGAACAGTTTCAGTTGCTGGCAACCGGCCTCGACCATGCGGCCGATGTCAGAAAGGCTCGATACCCCAGGAGCAAAAGGCAGCCCGGTGTCCACCAGCGCCGCCAGCAGTGTGTCGGTGGTGGTGGGGGTAACGATAAACTGGGCGCCGGCTTCCCGTACCGCCCGGGCCTGCTGGCCGCTTAGCACAGTGCCGGCCCCTACCCGCACCTCTGGCACTTCACTGCGGATAGCCTTGATGCAGTCCAGCGCCTGGGCGTTTCGCAGCACCACTTCCACCTGGCCTATGCCGCCTTGGTGGATGGCGCGGGCAGCGGCCACGGCCGCCGCAGTAGACTCGGCCTGGATAATGGGAATCAGGCGGCTTTGGTCCAACAGATCAGTCAATAAGGTCATGAAGGCATTCTCGTACGCTGTTAAGGGTGATGCCGTCCAGGCGCTGGTAGGCCGCCTTGAGGGCGACGGCAAAGGCGGGGTTGGCGCCCAAGTCGCCAAAGACCTCGTCAAGCGCCAAGAAGGCATCCGGTCCCCGGCAGGCCAGTAGCCTGGCGGCCAGCGGGTCGGTTAGGGCATCGCCGCTTTGGGCTTTGGCCTCGATAAAGCGCAGCCAGGCAGCAACGGCCACGCAGAGCCGGTCGATAGAAGTGCCAGCCTTGAGGTTGTCCCGCACCGTGCCCAGCAGCCGAAACGGCAGCTTTTGCGAGCCGTCCCAGGCGATTTGCGCCAGCAGATGGCGAATGTAGGGGTTGCGATAGCGGGCGAGGATGGCCTCGGCATAAGCGGCCAAGTCCATGTCGTCCGGGGCGGTCAGGGACGGCACGATTTCTTTGGCGACCAAGGCGTCGATAAAGTCCGACAGCACCGGCTGGCTGATGGCTTCCAGTACGGTTTCCAGCCCCAGCAGGCTACCCAAATAAGCCAAGGTGGAATGGGTGCCGTTTAACAGCCGCAATTTCGCCTGTTCATAAAGGGCCACGTCTTGGGTGAAAGTGACCCCAACGGTATCCAGAGCCGGTTTAGGGCCGCAGAAGTGGTCTTCAATCACCCACTGGCTAAAGGCTTCGCGCTTGATGGGCCAGGCGTCTGTCACCCCCAGGGTTTGGGCGACGGTAGCTTCAAGATCGGCTTCCGAGGCCGGGGTGATGGAGTCCACCATGGAGCAGGGAAAGGCCACCTTGGCCGCTATCCAATCCCCAAGTGCCGGGTCGAGGCGCCCGGCCAGGGCCAGCACCGCCCCTTTGAGCTTGTGGCCGTTATCCACCAGGTTGTCGCAGCTCAGCACAGTGAGGTTTTCAAGGCCCGCCTGGCGGCGGCGCTGCAAAGCGGCCACCAAGAGGCCAATGGCCGACACCGGCGCGCCGATGTTGGCCAGATCGGCGGCGATATCCGGGTGCTGCCAATCGAGTTGGCCGTCTTTAAGGCAATAGCCCTTCTCGGTGACGGTCAGGCTGATGAGATAGGTCTCGGGGCTCGCCATGCGCGCCAAGATGGCGGCCATGTCGGTTGGCGCCACCAGCAGTTCGGTAAAGGCGCCGATAACGCGCATGCCGCTGGTTAAATCCTGCACCGCCAGGGTGTAGAGGTTGTCCTGGGGGCCAAGTTTTTCTTTAAGGGCCGGCGAGCGCAGCGACACCCCGCAAATGCCCCAGCGCGGGTCTGTGGCCAGCAGGCTGTCGATATACACCGCCTGGTGGGCCCGGTGAAAAGCGCCAGGGCCTATGTGCACTATGCCGGTTTTCACCTCGCCCCGCTGGTAGCGGGGCTTTTGCACGGCGCCTGGGATGGCGGCCAGGGCGCTACTGGTCAGTCTTTGCATAGAGTCCTCACCGCTCAGAGCTTGTAGGCCTTTTTGGCCAGGTCATAGGTCAGGGCCCGGGCCAGTTCGAAACCTTCGTCTTCCCCCAGGCGGTGCTCGCTGATAAGCCCGGCCAGGAAGCGGCAATCGATGCGGCGGGCCACGTCGTGGCGGGCCGGAATAGACAAAAAGGCGCGGGTGTCGTCGTTAAAGCCAACGGTGTTGTAGAAGCCGGCGGTTTCGGTGACCTGGTGGCGAAAACGCAGCATGCCTTCGGGGCTGTCGTGGAACCACCAGGCCGGGCCCAGTTTCAGGCAGGGGTAGTGGCCCGCCAACGGCGCCAGCTCACGGGCGTAGCTGGTTTCGTCCAGGGTAAAGAGGATGATGCTCAGGCGCGGGTCGTTACCGTATTTGTCCAACAGCGGTTTAAGGGCTTTGACATATTCGGTGGGGGACGGAATGTCGGCCCCTTTGTCGCGGCCAAAACCGTCAAAAATGCGTGGGTTGTGGTTACGAAAAGCGCCGGGGTGAATTTGCATCACCATGCCGTCTTCGATGCTCATCCCCGCCAGCTCGGTGAGCATCTGGGCCCGAAAGAGCTCTTGCTGGGCCGCCCCTGCCTTACCGCTGATGCAAAGCTCAAAGAGGGTGCGGCATTCGGCGTGGGAGAGATTGGCAGTGGCCGCCGTGGGGTGGCCGTGGTCGGTGGCGGTGGCGCCGTGGTCCCGGAAAAAGGCGCGGCGCTGCCGAAGGGCGGCCAGATACCCGTCCCAGCTGTGGGTGTCTTCGCCGGTCAGCTCGCCCAGTTTTTTAATGTTATCGGCAAAGTCTTCCCGGGAAGCGTCTACCACGTCGTCGGGCCTGAAGGTGGTGATCACCCGTTTTTCCATGGCGCCGCCTTTCATGGCGCCGTGGTATTTGAGGTCGTCCAGGGCCCCTTCGGTGGTGGCGATGCACTCGATGTTAAAGCGGTCCATCAGCGCCTGGGGTTTGAAGGCGTCGGTGGCCAGCTTTTCGGTGATGGCGTGGTAGTACTGCTCGGCGGTGTCGGGGGCCAGGGCCACCGTCATGCCGAACACTTCGCTGAACACGGTATCAAGCCAGATGCGCGACGGGGTGCCGCGAAAAAGGTGGTAGTTGTCGGCAAAGAGCCGCCAGATGGCGATGGGGTCGGTTTCCACGGCGGCGCCGTCGCGGCGGGGAATGCCCAGGCGTTCAAGGCTGATGCCCTGGCTGTAGAGCATGCGAAACACGTAGTGGTCCGGGCGGATAAAAAGCTCGCTGGCGTTACCAAAAGACGGGTTCTCGGCGAACCAGCGCGGATCGGTATGGCCGTGGGGGCTCAGTATGGGCAGATCCTTGATGCTGTCGTAGAGGCGCCGGGCGATGGCGCGCACTGTCGGGTCGGCCGGAAAGAGGCGGTCCGGGTGCAGGTTCAGTGGCTGTGGCATTGCAAGTATCCTCCCGTCAAAGGGTCACGCCGCGTTTCCAGATGGCAATTTCGCGGCTGTGGTTACGTTCGTTACAGGTCAATTCGCCCGAGGCTATGGCCAGCAGGCGCTCAAAAAAGGCTTGGCTTAAAGCGTCCATGGCAACCCCGTCCAGCAGTTCACCTGCGTTGAAATCAATCCAGTTGCCTTTGCGCTGGTAGAGATCGCTATTGGAGCTGATTTTCACCGTCGGTACCGGGAAGCCGAGCGGCGTGCCCCGACCGGTGGTAAAGAGGATCAAGGTGGCGCCGCTGGCGGCAAGGGCGGTGGAAGACACCGCGTCGTTACCCGGCGCTTGCAGCAATGCCAAACCGCGGCCATGGACAGGCTCGCCATAGGCCAGCACCTCTTGCACCTGGGCTTGGCCGCCCTTTTGGATGGCGCCTAATGACTTTTCTTCCAAGGTGGTCAGGCCGCCGGCCTTGTTGCCCGGTGAGGGGTTTTCGAACACCGGCTGCTTGTGGTCGATAAAGTACTGCTTGAAATCCTGCACCAATTTCACCACCGCCTCGAAGGTGGCGCTGTCCTTGGCGCGGTTCATCAGCACCTGCTCGGCGCCGAACATCTCCGGGGTTTCGGTTAAAAGCACGGTACCGCCAAGGGCGGTGAAGCGGTCGGTCATGCGCCCCACCAAAGGGTTGGCAGTGATGCCGGAAAAACCGTCGGAGCCGCCGCACTTCATGCCCAGCACCAGTTCGCTCGCCGGGCACGGCTCGCGTTTGTCCAGCGCCAGCAGCGGCAGCATCTGGCCGATGGCCTCGACACCGGCTTCCACTTCATCGTCCACCTGCTGGCTGTTGAAAAAGCGCACCCGATCGCTGTCGATGTCGCCGGCCGCTTCTAACAGCTTGTTGAGCTGGTTGTTCTCGCAGCCAAGGCCCACCACCAGCACGGCGCCAGCGTTGGGGTGGTTGATAAGGGCGGCGAGAATGGCGCGGGTGTCGTTAAGGTCGTCCCCCAGCTGCGAGCAGCCATAGGGGTGCACAAAGGGCACGAAGGCGTCGGCGATGCCGGCAAATTCCTGCTCGCAGCGGCTGGCGATACGCTGGGCAATGGCGTTAACGCAGCCAACGGTGTTGACTATCCACACCTCGTTGCGGGTGCCAACCCGGCCGTTTTTGCGCCGATAGCCCATAAAGGTGCCGCCGCCAAAGGCCTCAAGGCTGGGCTCAACCTGCTGGTAACGGTACTCCCCGGCGCCGCTGAGGTTGGTGGCGAGATTATGGGAATGGACATGCTCGCCCTTATTGATGGCGCTGGTAGCAGAGCCGATGGCAAAGCCGTACTTCACCACCTCATCCCCTGCCGCCAGCGCCTTTAAGGCTACCTTGTGGCCGGCGGGCAAATCGGTGGCCAGCAGCAGTTCTTCGCCGTCAATCAGGTGGCGGCTGCCCTTGTCCAGGGCCAGGGTGGCCACCGCCACATTGTCCTTGGGGTGCACTTTAACCAGGGCAACTTTCATAGGGCCTCCAGCTCGGTGGCGCTGACAAGCTTGCCCGCCACCCTGACGTTGTTAAGTTCGAGTTTGCCGACGTTCTCCAGCACCGAGGGCGCGGCGACTTTGTCGATACGGCAATTGCTGAGGGTGACCCCTTCGATGGGGGCCGAGGCAAAACCGCGCAGGTAAAAGGCGCGCTGCGCCGAGCGCACCACCAGGTTGTCGATGTGGATGTCCCGCACTTCGGGCAGGAAGCGGCCCTGTTGGCCTTCTTCGTAGAAGAAATTGATGCTGACCGCGTCTTTGACTTCCCCCACCCGCAGGTTGCGGATACGGATGCCTTCGATGGTGCCGCCGCGCCGGGCATTGGTTTTGATGCGAAAGGCCCGTTCCAGCTCCGGGCTATCCATCTGGCAGTTGTCCAAAAAGACGTTGTAGACGCCGCCGGAGATCTCCGAGCCCAGCACCAAGCCGCCGTGGCCGTCTTTCATCTGGCAATTGCGCACCACCAGGTTGCGACAAGCTTGGCCCACCCGACGGCCGTCTTCGTTGCGGCCCGATTTAATGGCAATGCAATCGTCACCGGTATCGAAGGTGCAGCCCTCAATCACCACGTGGTCGCAGCATTCCGGGTCGCAGCCGTCATTGTTGGGGCCGTGACTGCGGCACGTGACTTCCCGCACCGTTACCGACTGGCAAAGCACCGGGTGCAGCAGCCAAAACGGCGAGTTAACCAGGGTGACCCCTTCAATCAGCACGTTCTGGCACAAATAAGGCTGGATAAAGGCCGGGCGCAGGAAGGAGCCTTGGCCATGCAGGCGGGTACGCGGGTCGGTGCCGGCCAGCACTTCTTGCTGCAACTTGTCCCTTGCCGCCTTTTGGGTTTGGGCAATCGGGTCCTGGCGCCAATGGCCCTCGGGGTGCGGCCCCTTCCAGGGCCACCAGGTGTTGTCATCGGCGCCGCCGTCCAGTACCCCTTGGCCGGTCACGGCGATATTGCGCTGGCCGTAGGCATAGATGAGCGGCGACAGGCCCATCATCTCCATGCCCTCCCAGCGGGTGAACACCGCTGGCAGGTAATGGTCGGGGTTGGGGGAAAACACCAGCACCGCGCCCTTGTCCAGGTGCAGGTTGACGTTGGATTTAAGGTGGATGGCGCCGGTTAAAAAGCGCCCTTGGGGCACCCGTACCCGGCCGCCGCCCGCTGCCGCGCAGGCGGCAATGGCCGCAGCGATGGCATCGCTATTGAGCACCTTGCCGCCGGGCACGGCGCCAAAGTCGCTGATGGGAAAGTCGCGCTCGGCAAATTTCGGCAGTTGGGTGTTACGGACAATGTCATCGGCCAGGGCCCAGTCGTCTGCCGGCGCCTGGGTTTTAGGGGCACTAGCGCAGGCTGGCAACTGGCTTAGCACCAGCCCTGCACCCAGGGCCTTGATGAAATCGCGTCTTGGCAGACTCATGGCGTTACCTCCCCTGCAAACACAACTTGCCACCGGTGGCAAAGCCATTTCAAGAAAAGCCGGTTCATTGTTTGAGCTCCAAGGCAGCCAGGATAAAGGGCCCCACGGCTTTGGGGTCGTTGTCGCGTTTTTGCTCGCCTACGTAGTACTCAAAGCTGCCGCTGCGATAGGGCTCGCCGCCAAGGCCAGCAACGGCGCAGACCTGAGTGATAGTCACTTGGCCGCCTTGGGTTTTAATGAGCTTGTCAGTCAGGCCCTTAAAGCCTTTTTGGGCCACTGCCAGGTACTTTTCTGGCAAATAGCCTTGGTTCACCCCTCGGGCCAGGGCGTAGACCAGCATGGCGCTGCCGGAGGCCTCCAGGTAGTTGCCGTTGCCGGCGCCCTTGTCAGTGACCTGATACCAAAGCCCGGAGCTGTCTTGAAAGGCGCTGACGTTTTTCGCCAGCTCATTGAGGGTGGCAATCAAAAAGCCCCTGTCCTTGTGGCCACGGGGGAAGTGGTCCAGCACGTCTACCAGGGCCATGGCATACCAACCGAGGGCACGGGACCAAAAATTAGGGGAAGTGCCGGTTTGCGGGTTGGCCCAGCGCTGCTGGCGGCTTTCGTCCCAGCCGTGGAACAGCAGGCCCGTTTTCGGGTCCTTATCGTGCCGCTCTATCAGCCGAAACTGCTGGGCGATGTCGCTAAAGCTGTCGCTGCCTTCACTGAACCACTGGGCGTACTGGGCGTAAAAAGGCGCGCCCATGTAAAGGCCGTCCAGCCACATCTGGAAGGGGTAGCGCTTTTTATGCCAAAAGCCCCCTTCGCTGGTACGGGGCTGCCCCGCCAGCTGCTGGCGCAAAAGGTGCAAAGCCTGGATATAACGCGGATCCTGGCTTTGCTCATAGAGGGGAAACAAAATCTTGCCGGCGTTAATCATGTCGATATTGAAATCGCTCTGCTTATAGCCGCGAATGTCGCCGGTTTCGTCAATCAGGGTGTCGGCATAGGCCTTGGCGTAGTTGAAATAGCGCACATCGCCGCTTTCCTGATAAAGGCGCAGCATGGCGGTCAGCACCAGGCCCTGGGTGTAGTTCCACTTGGGCTTTTTATAGCCCTCGATGGTCCAGGCCTGTGGATGGCGGGCCATCTCGGCATCGGCCATCCGTTTGGCCCAACTGTCCTTGGCTGATGCCGCGCCCGTCAGCGCCAGCCAGCTGGCCAGCACCAGGGCGCCGGCTTTTAATAATTGCTGCATTCTCTCCCCCTATTGCTCTGTTCCCACCCGCTGACTGGTAGAGTCGCGGATGATGAGGCTGGGCTGCACTATGTAGTTCACCCTTGTGGTTTTTTCGTCTTTGTTTTCAATGGCGCTGATGATCTTCTGGGCCGCGAGGCCCGCCATGTCGGTGACCGGCCGGCGAATGGTGGTGAGCGCCGGAATGATGCGAGACGCCAGGATGTTGTCGTCAAAGCCGCACACCGACAGCTCCTGTGGCACCTTGATGCCAAGCTCATGGGCCACTTTCAGGACCGCTGCCGCCATTTCATCGGTGTTGGCAAAAATGGCGGTGGGCCTGCCCTCCCCGGCCAGCAAGGTGCGGGCGCATTCGAGGCCGCTTTGGTAGTTGTTCTTGCCATTGACGATGCGCCCCTCGGGTATGGGCAGCCCTAAGTCTTTTAAGGCGCCGCAAAAACCTTCAAAACGCTCGGTGGAGGAGTGGTAGTGCATGGGCCCGGTGATAAAGCCGATGTCTCGGTGGCCAAGGCCCACCAGATGCGCCGCCATTTGCCTGACGCCGGTGCGGTCGTCCGAGACCACGATATTGGTGTGGTCGTCCAAATCCAAGGAGGCCATACGCACATAGGGGTGGCCTTCGTCACGCAGCGCCGCCGCCAGCACTTTGCTCTCTGACACCGGTGGCAGCACGATAACCCCATCCAGTTTGGATCGGCCCACAAAGGCCAGGCAGTCTTCCACCATGGTGGGGCTGTCGTATTGACAAGGGTGCACCACCAGCTCGTAGCCCTGGCGCGAGCACACATCCAACAGGCCCCGTTGTACCTGGTCGATATAAAGGGCGTCGGGGTTGTCGTAGATGATGCCGATAAAGTAGGAGCGGCTTGAGGCCAGGCCCCTGGCCTGTTTGTCGGGCTGGTAGTTGAGATCGGCAATGATCTTCTGGATAAGTTTGCGGGTTTCTTCACCGACGCTTGCCGAGTCGTTCAGCACCCTTGAAACCGTGCGTTTGGACACATTGGCGGCCCGGGCCACATCGTTGATGGTGGGTTTTTTCATTAACATAATCATCTGCTCATCATCAGCGGGCTGCTGGCCTGCATGCCGTAGGTTAGCGGCAGCGCGCTTTTCTCGCGCGGCTCAGGCTGGCGATGATACACCGCTTTATAAATGGCGCTGGCGGTGTCTTTGAGCTCCCCAACCAGTTGGGTGATGCGCTCGCCTTTGAACTCCCCGGCCGGGCCAGTGCAGCCCAAGGCTGCCACCACGGTGCCACCGGTGTCACGAATGGGTACCGCCAGGCAGCTCACCTCGTCGTGGTATTCGCGGTCGTCCAAGGCATAGCCCAGGGCAATCACCCTTTTAAGCTCCTTGCGAAGGGCCTCTGGCTCGGTGATGGTGCGGCAGGTCAGCGCCGCCAGGTAGCGCCCGGCAAAGAGCCGCTCCAACTGGTCAAAATGCTTAAAGGCAAGGAACACCTTGCCGGTGGCCGAAGCGTGCAGCAGGGTGCTGACGCCAGGGCGGCAGGCAATCTTGGGGTGCTGGGCGCTGTTGCACACCTCAACAATCAGGCTCGACTCACTGTTGGGTACCGCCAGGTGCGCCCCAAGACCGGTGCGTTGGGCCAGTTGCTGCACCGGCCCTGCCGCCTGCTGGCGCAGCTTGTCGGACTGCAGCGCCTGAAAACCGAGGTTGAGCATGCCGGGGCCGCTGACAAACTGCTTGCCGCGTTTTTCCACCAGCGCCTCGGCACACAGGGTTTTAAGCAGCCGAAACACCGTGGTACGAGGCAGGCCAAGCTCGGCCTCCAGATGGGTGGCGGACAGGCCGTCACTGTTGGCGGCCAGCAGCTGCAACAGCTGGCAGGCCTTGGCAACACTGGGAATTTGATACTTATCCATGTCTCCCTCCTAGAGTCCCATCCATCGCGGCAAGGCTTCGCTGATGGCCGGTACATAGGTAACCAGCATCAGCACCGCAAACATGGCGATGTACAGTGGTAACAGGGGTTTGAGCAGCCGCTCTATGGTGGTGTTGGCCACAGCGCAGCCCACGAACAGCACGCTGCCCACCGGCGGCGAACACAGGCCAATAGAGAGGTTGAGCACAATCATGATGCCAAAATGCAAAGGCGACATGCCTAGCGACTCGGCCACCGGCAAGAAGATGGGGGTAAAAATGAGCACCGCCGGGGTCATGTCCAAAAAGGCCCCCACCACAATCAACACCAGGTTGATGATCAGCAAAATAACGATGGGGTTATCGCTCAGGGTCACCAGCGCCTGGCTGATGGCCTGGGGAATTTGCTCAAAAGACAGCAGCCAGGACATGGCGCTGGAGCAGGCGATAAGGAACATGACGATGGCGGTGGTTTCCACCGCTTTGAGCAAAATGCCCGGCAGCTGGCTGGGTTTGACCTCTTTATAAAACACCATGGACAGCACCAGGGCGTAAATCACCGCCACGGCGCCGGCCTCGGTGGCGGTAAAGATGCCGCCGATAATGCCGCCAATCACCACCACAATCAGCAGCAGGCTGGGCAACGCCGCCCCCACTTTGGGCAGCACCTGCGACCATTGCAGCCTATCGCCCACCGGGTAGCCCTTGGCCTTGGCGTAAATGGCGCACACCAGCATCAGCGCCAGCCCCAGCAAGATGCCCGGCAGGTAACCGGCCACAAAGAGCGCGGCGATGGACACCCCGCCGCTGGCGATGGCGTAGATGATAAGGATGTTGCTGGGGGGAATGAGCATGCCGGTGGTGGCCGCCGCGGCGGTGACCGCCGCGCTAAAGTCGCGGCTGTAACCCTTGCTCTCCATCTGCGGCACCATAAAGCTGCCGATGGCCGAGGTGGCCGCTACCGCCGAGCCGGAAATGGCCCCAAACAGCATGCAAGACACCACGTTCACCAGCGCCAGGCCGCCGGGCAAGGCGCCAATGAGCGCCATGGCGCACTCGATAAGCCGCCGGGCAATGCCGCCCCGGCCCATGATGAGCCCCGAGAGAATAAAAAACGGAATGGCCAGCAGCGCAAAGCTGTCGATGCCCCCCACCATGCGCTGGGACACCGTGCTCACCGCCGTTTCAAAGTCCACATTGATAAGCAAGGTGGCCACGGTGGCAATGCCGATACAAAAGGAAATGGGTACGTTGATAAGCAGCAGCACAAAAAACAGCGCCAGCAGTACCACAACAGATAACGCCATCAGCTGGCCCTCCTGCTTAGCAAGTGCTCACAGGCATAAAACATCATCAGCAGCCCCGACAGCGGCACCACCGAATACACCCAGCCCATCTCGATGCCCATGGCCGCCGACACTTGCTTGAGCTCAAGGGTCAGCGACATCAGGTGATAACCGCCGGCCACCATCACCGCGCCAGCAAAAAGCAGCACGCAAAGGTGTACCAGGGCATCAGCCCGCCGCCCCTGCACCGGGCCAAGGCGGTCAGTTAAAAGGCTCAGGCCCAGGTGCGCCTTCATCCGGTAGCTATAAGCGGCCCCCAGCATGCCCACCCAGATAAGAAGAAAACGAGCCATCTCTTCGGTGTCGGAGCTGGGGCTTTGCAGCACGTATCGCGACAGCACCTGCCAACTCACCACCAGCACGATGGCGGCCATGGCAGCAATGAGCACCCACTTGAGGGCCAGATCCAACATTTGCGTCAGTAATTTCATGGCGCCCCTCACATGGTTTTGATGCGCTCAAGGAGGCGGCCAACCGCCGTGCCCTTGAAGCTGTCGTGGATGGGTTTGACCGCCGCCATAAAGGGCGCCTTGTCTGGGCGAATAACCTCTACCCCTTTGGCTTCCACCGCCTTGATGGCGTCGTCGGAGGCTTTTTGCCAGAGGTTTTTCTCAAAGACGATGGAGTCGTCTACCGCCTGGCGCAGCCACTTTTGCTGCTGGGGGTTGAGGCTGTCCCACACCTTTTGGCTGGCCAAAATCACGTCCGGCACGAAGCTGTGTTCGTCCAGGCTGTAATAAGGCGCCACCTCATAGTGGTGAGAGAGGTAATAGCTGGGCGGGTTGTTCTCGGCGCCGTCCACCACCCCTTGTTGCAAGGCGGCATAAAGCTCACCCCAGGCGATGGGGGTAGCGGCGCCGCCCATGGTGTTGATCATCTTCACGGCGGTGGGGCTATTGAGTACCCGGATCTTCTTGCCCTTGATGTCGGCCGGGTTCTGGATAAAGCCCTTGGACGAATAAAAGCTGCGGCTGCCGGCATCGTAATAGCCCAGGCCAATCAGGTGCGCCGGCCGGGTCTGGGCCAGCAGGTTCTGGCCGATGTCGCTGTCCAGCACCCGCCAGAATTGGTCGCGGTCCTTAAAGACATAAGGAATGGAAAAGAGCTGCATCTGCGGCACAAAACCCTCAAGGGTACTGGCCGAGACCTTGGTCATGGCCAGGCTGCCAATTTGCAGCAGCTCCACCAGCTCGCGCTCGGTGCCCAGTTGGCCGTTGGGGTAGATCATCAGGCGCATCTGGCCGCCAGAATACAGCTCCAGGCGCTGGGCCATGTACTCCATGGACTGGTGCACCACGTGCTTGCTGTCCAGGGTGTGTGCCATTCGTAGCACCGTGACCTTGGATTCCTGATGACACCCCCCCAGGAGCATCAGGCCCAGTGCCACCGGTAGCAATTTACCGATAAGGGCTCGCATAAATTTCCCCATTGTTGCAGTCCCTGCTGCCGGACTGCCGTTGCTGCTGACATTGCTGTTGTTATAAGCCGGCGCCGTTAACGCAGGACATCGGCCGGGAACTTGTCCATGTCTTCGTAATCGAGGTTTTCACCGGCCATGCCCCAGATAAAGCTGTAACTCTGAGTACCGGCGCCGCAGTGAATGGACCAGGGCGGCGAAATAACCGCTTGCTCGTTCTTGACCCAGATATGGCGGGTTTCGGTGGGCTCGCCCATGAAGTGGCACACCCCCTGCCCCTGGGGCAGGCCGAAGTAGAAGTACACTTCGTTGCGCCTGTCGTGCTGGTGGGCCGGCATGGTGTTCCAGACGCTGCCGCTAACCAGCTCGGTCAGCCCCATCTGCAACTGGCAGGTCTCTACCACGCCATTGATAAGGAGCTGATTGATATAGCGCTCGTTGGCGGTTTCGCTGCTGCCAAGATGCAGCACCTTGGCGTCACTCTTGCCGACTTTCTTATTGGGATAACGGGCATGGGCCGGGGCAGCATTAAGGTAAAAGCGCGCCGGGTTTTGGCTGTCGAGGCTTTCAAAGCGCACCGCTTCGTTGCCGGTGCCAAGGTACAGCGCCTCTTTAAAATCCAGCTCAAAAGCGCTGCCATCGGCGACCACCCGGCCGGGACCACCCACATTGATGATGCCAAGCTCGCGCCGGTACAGGAAAAAAGGCGCCTTTAACGGGTCGATGGCCTCCAGGGCCAGCGGCGTTTTGCCGGGCACGGCGCCCCCCACCATAAAGCGCTCGTAATGGCTGTAAACCCAGTTCACCTCGCCTTCGACCATCAGCTGCTCGGCCAAAAAGGCGCTGCGCAGCTGCTCGGTGTCCATGGCCTTGACCTCATTTTTACCAAGGGCGTAGCGCACCTCGTAATGGGTTGTCATCGGTTACCTCCTGTTATCGGGCCAGCCAGCCGCCGTCGACCGCCAGCACCTGGCCGTTGATGTAGTCACTGGCGTCTGACGCCAGGAACACCACGGCCCCTTTTAAATCTTCCGGCTCGCCCCAGCGGCCAGCGGGAATACGGTTTTCAATTTCCTGGCTGCGCGCCGCGTCGTCTTGCAGGGCCTGGGTGTTGTCGGTGCGAAAATAGCCCGGCGCAATGGCGTTGACCTGCACCCCAAAGCGCCCCCACTCGTTGGCCAGGGCCTTGGTGATCCCGGCGATGGCGTGTTTAGAGGCGGTGTAGGCCGGTACCCGGATACCGCCGCTGTAAGAGAGCATGGAGGCGATATTGACGATTTTGCCGCTGCCTGTGGCCACCATCTCCCGCCCCAGCAACTGGCTGAGCAAAAAGGCCGACTCCAGGTTCACCTGCATCACCTTTTGAAATTCGGCCAAGGGGTGATCCAGGGCGTCTTCCCGGTAGATGCAGCCGCCATTGTTTACCAGCACGTCAACCTTGCCACTGGCCAGGGCCTTTTCTGCCAGAGCTTTCACCGCGTCGCTGTCAGCCAGGTCCGCCGCCAAGGCCATCGCTTTGCCACCGAGGGCACGAATTTTGGCAACCGTGTCATCGCAGCCACCTTCTCGAGAGCTGGCACAGATCACTTCGGCGCCGTTTTCGGCCAATCCCAGTGCCATGGCTTGCCCCAAACCACGGCTGGCGCCGGTTACCAAAGCGCGTTTTCCTGTCAGGCTAAACATGATGCGTCTCCTACCGCAGTCAATCTTTCTTTAAAAATCAAATAGCTAAAGAAAAAGCCCAAGATAAAGAGGCAGTGGCCGGTGAATTTCAGATTTGAATCTTTTTTCATTTTTGGCTGCTTTCCCTTAAGGTAAGGCTTTGACCTTTACGTAACAGTAATTACACATATAGCTAAGCTTTGTCACGCGAAGGCCAGAATGTCAACCAAATGATGCCACCGGTGGCAAAGCACAAAGCAGCCTGGTTCACATATAAAGCGTTTACAGCAAACCAGGCCAGCAAGGGCAGTACTCATCACTTAGGGGGAGAACAAGAATGCAGCCCAAGTTCAAACTGAATCGTATTGCGTCCAGCCTGGTAGTGGCCGGTCTGTTTTTTGGGGGAGCGAGCCTTGCCATGGCCGCAGAAGAGCCTGCTAAAGACGGCGCTAATCAGACCGCTGAAGATATGGAAGTCATTGAAGTTACAGGGTACCGAGCCAGCTTGAACCGGTCTTTGCTGGATAAGCGCGCCGCCGTGGGCTCCAAAGAAAGCATCATGGCCGAGGACATCGGTAAGTTCCCGGACTTGAACGTTGCCGAAGCCCTGCAACGCATTCCCGGTATTACCATCACCCGTGAAGCCGGTGAAGGCCGCCAGGTCTCCTTGCGCGGCCTGGGGCCGAAGTTTACCCGGGTGACCATCAACGGCATGGACTCTGCCGCTGCCACCGGTGGCTCCGATGCCTCGGGCAGCGTCAACACCAGCCGCGCCTTCGATTTCAACATCTTCGCCTCCGAGCTCTTTAAGCAGGTGGATGTGTACAAAACCCCGGAAGCGTCCCGCGATGTGGGCCTGGCCGGTGCCATTAACATGCGTACCGCCCGCCCCTTCGACTTTGACGGCTTTAAAACCGCCCTGTCCCTTAAAGGCGCCTACTCCGAGCTGCCGGATAAAACCGACCCCAGGGCGGCGTTTTTGATCTCCGACACCTTTGCCGACGACACCTTCGGTGCCCTGTTTTCGGTGGCTTATTCCAAACGCTCCATCCGCGAGGAAGGCCACACCACGGTGCGCTGGCAGCGCAACAACTTCTCGGCGGTAGGGGCAAACGCCAACGGCGAGCTGAACGGCGCCTTTTACCCTCGCTTCCCCCGTGCAACCGGGGTGCTTAACGAGCAAAAACGCTTAGGGGTTACCGCCTCTTTGCAATATCGCCCCAGCGACAAAATAGAAATGACCCTGGACGTGCTCCATGCCGAGCTCAACAACGACCGGGACGAGTTCCAGTATTCGGCGCCGCTTTCTAAAAACACCTCCAAGATCACCCCGGTGGCAGCGGTGCTAAACGGCGACGAGATTGTGGCGGGCAAGTTCGAGCATGTGTCCACGGTGTCGGAATACCGCCGTGACCGCATGGAAACCGAGTTTGACCAGTACACCTTCAACACTGACTGGCAGATCACCGACGACTTCAAAGCCAATATCCTGCTGGGCTATGGCGATTCGACCTACAAGAACCCGCTGCAAAACACCGTGGGTATCGCCAACAACGACAGCACCTTCTCCTACAGCTATGCCAGTAACATTGATGTCAACAACATCACCAACGGCACGGCGGTCAGGAACATGGACATGCCCAACATGGTGTGGGGTTTTGATACCACTGACCCGGGCAATTATGTGGTGGACCTGATGCGGGTGCGCTCCACCAAGACCGACAACTCCAACAAGGTGGCAGAATTCAACTTCACCTACATGGGTAGGGACGACGCCAAGCTGCACTTTGGCGCTGGCTATCGCAAATACGAGATGGAGTTTCGGGATTATCGCAACAGCGGCGAGAACAACTTCGACGGCGACCCGGTTACCAGCGACATGGCCTACCTGCTGCCCCTGGGCGGCTACGGCGACGGCCTGGACCCAACCTATTTCCCCAACGACAGCAACTGGCTGACCCCCAACTACGATGCCTTTATGGCCGCCTACATGGGCCAGCCGGGTACCGAAATGGAGCTTTCAGGCCAGCGCTCTTTTGGGGTGAGTGAAACCATCTACAACGCCTATGCCCAGTTCGACAACGTATCGAGCCTCTTTGGCAAGACCCTGCGTTATAACTTTGGGGTTCGTGTCGAGCGCACCAAGACCACCTCCGACACCTACGTGGGCGGTGACGTGGATGCCTTCGTCAACTATGAGAACTTCTACACCGACGTATTGCCCTCGGCCAACTTCGCCCTGGATTTGACCGACCAACTGGTAGGCCGCTTCTCCATGGCCAAGGCCATTACCCGCCCAAGCCTTGGCAGCCTGGCTGGCGCCGTTAACCCCAGCTCGGTTAACCAGAAAATCAGCTCCGGCAACCCCAAGCTTGAGCCGTTCCGCGCCAACCAGATTGATTTGGGCCTGGAGTGGTATGGCGAAGATGAGAGCATGGTGGGTGCCAGTGTCTTTTATAAAGACATCGAGCAGTGGATCAGCACCGAAACCTCCAGCCGCCTGCTGACCCCAAGCGAAGTCACCGAGTACAACCTGGACACCAGCTACTTCAACCCAGCCACCGACCAGTTTGCCTTTACCAACCCGGTGAACTCTCCCGGCTTTGACATCCTCGGTTACGAGTTCATCTACCAGCAGCCCTTTAGCTTCCTGCCGGGCTTCTTGAAGAACTTCGGGGTGGTGACCAACTTCACCTACGTGGATGCCAAGACCGACTACGAAAAAGAAGACGGCGTCTTTGACTCGGCCCCCATCACTGGGCTGTCGAAGATCAGCTACAACGCCACCCTTTACTACGAAACCGATGTTTACGGTGCCCGCCTGTCCTACAACTACCGGGACAAATACCTCAACAACCTGGGTACCACCAGCAACAACGGCAACGATTCCAACGGCTTTAAAGACGTGGGTTACCTCGACTTCTCGGCCTTCTACAACATCAACGACAACATCTCCATCAGCCTTGAAGCCATCAACCTCACCGATGAGTACAGCTTCTTCTGGGTTGACCGGGACGCCCAGCGCCCCTACGAGGTGCTGCACACCGGCCGGCAATACTTCCTGGGCCTAAGGGCCAGTTTCTAAGCCTCATGGGGGAGCTTGCTCCCCCCTTTTTTATCAATGGAGTAGATGTATGGACTGCAAAGCCTTCACCCTCGCCGTGCTGGCCCTGGCCACAGCCCCGGCCATGGCCGCCGCGCCGCTGCTAACCCTGACCATTCACAACCCCAACCCCGCCGCCCTGTCCCAGGTGCTGGAAGTGCCCTTGGCCGGCCACAACCTGCCGGCCATGCTCAAAAGCGATAGCGGCGAGGTGGACACCGAGGACAAAAACGGCGACGGCAAGGCCGACACCCTGCTGCTGTGGGTAACGGTGCCGGCCAATGGCCAGCAACAGGTGAATATCAGCCAGGGCAACGCCAAACCTATGGCCCGCACCCATGCCGAGTTGTCAGTGCGCCAGGGCGGTAAATGGCAGGGCCAAAAGTACGTTGCCGACGGTTTTACCTTTAAAGAAGCCGACCAATACCAGACCCCGCCGCAACTGACCGACCATTCCTTTTATCTGCGCTACGAGGGGCCGGGCTGGGAGAGCGACAAGATTGGCTACCGGCTTTACCTCGATTGGCGCAACGCCTCGGATGTGTTCGGTAAACGCACCAGCGACATGGTGCTAAAAGACGTGGGCCAGGACGGCTATGAGAGCTATCACCACCTAAGCGATTGGGGCATGGACGTGCTCAAGGTGGGTAAATCCTTAGGCATCGGCTCCCTCGGCCGCCTCACCGGCCAAGGCATTGCCCACTTTAAGGAGGTCAAGGACACCCGCTACCAGCTGGAAAAAGACGGTGGCCTGCGCTCAGCCTTCAAGGTGCATTACCGGGGCTGGAAGGTGAATGACGAAACCCTCGACGTGGACAGCCGCTACCAGATTGATGCCGGCAGCTACGCCAGCAAAGTGACGGTCAGTACCCGCCCAGCCACCCAAAACCTGGTCACGGGCCTGGTTAAGCTCCCCGCTACCGAGCTGTTAAAAGGCAGCAGCGGCGACTGGCACTACATGGCCACCTGGGGCAAGCAGAGCCTGTCTGGCAAGAACGACAACCTGGGCCTGGCGCTTTTCTATAAGGCCAGCGAAGTGGCCAAGGTCAGCGAAGGCGACCACGACCATATGCTGCAATTTAACGCCTCCGAGCAGCCGCTACATTACTACCTGATGAGCTACTGGCCCGACCCGGCCAAGGCCGGCAGCACCGACGAAGCGCACTTCAAGGCGCTTTTAACCGAGCAGCTGACCCGCCTGGCAAGCCCGTTGAAAGTCAGCCAGGTCGACTGGCACTGACCATAAAAAAGCCCCCTTTCGGGGGCTTTTTTATCCTGCCAACTTGTCGGCAAACGCCTCGGCGTATTTGCGGGTCTTTTTGTAAACCCCGTGGGCGGCGATGTCTTCCAGTAACGGCTGGTAGCTCTTGTTGCCGGATTTACCGAGGATACGGCAGATCCAGGCGTAGAAGTTATCCTGCTTTTGGAAGCGAAAACGGCTGATACGGGCTTCGGTATCGAGAATATGGCTTAGCTGGGCCAACAAATAAGGATTAGTACCGTAGTTGCGGGCAATATCCTTAATGGCATACATGCGCTGGTCGTCGTCACCGGTGCGCAGCATGTTCGACAGCTGGTTGCCACGCCAATCAAGGGACGGGTCCATGGTAGACACGTCATGAATTTGCTTGGCTAGGTGGCTGTGGTAATCCATCTGGAGCAAATAGCGCTTGGCGTACTTTTGCAGCGCTTCAGTCGCGCCCTTGTCTGCCACCAGTTGCACCGTCGGGCGGTACTTTTCAAGGCCAGAGAGCGCCAGCGCTTTGGCGGCCCAAGTGGCTTCTTCTATGGCTGCAGGATCGCTGCTTTGGTAGTTATCCAGCACCTGCTTTTGCACCAGGCCGTACAGGGCGTCGCTGTAGAGCCAAACCTTCAACAAGGATTTGTCGGTATCGATGCGCTGGTCGCGGTCGGTACTTTTAATACCGGCAATATAAGGCGCGTTGATTTCGGCCGGGATGTAATCGGCTGAGGTAAGCCCTACCGGCTTGATGTCGGCCGCTTTAGCTTGTTCACTGCGGGCCTGGCGCTTGGCAAGAATGGCTGCGTCATCCAACCCTTTGGTTTTAAAAGCAAAGGCGTTAGCGTCGTACTGGCGATCGATTTGGATGTATTTAATGACCTCGTTGACAGTCGCGCTCAGATAACGGTATTCGAGCTTGGAGTCGTCGGTAAACATGCCACCAAGGGGAACGCTGGAAACAAAGTTATTAAGGTTTTGCGGGTCAAATACCGGGCTGATGTCCTGCTCCAGCATTTCGTCGCCCAAATAATGCTTGGTGAAAAACTGCATGGTGGGATTGACCATTTTGTCCACCGGGAACGGGGTTTTATCGCCTACAAAACGCTGGTGGTAGTCAATAAAGATATCTAAATCCACGACGTTGAGGTCATCCTGGCCGGCCAATAACCCCTCATCTTGAAGGCGCGTATCAAGATACTGCCTGGCCAGCGCCTTGCCCTGCTCTTCGGGCAGCATGCGCTTACCGAGGCGGTCAAAGGACTTGGAGATGTCGATATCAAAATGGCGAATGCGGTATTTGACGGTGATGTTGCTCTTGGGATAGTGCGGCTTGTCGTCAATAGCCTTGCTGGCACACCCTGACAGCAGGGCTGCTGCCAGTACTGAAACAGAAAATATCCTTAACATGATTCCTTGCCTTCTTTACTGCTTAACTGCCCAGCCAGGCTGGCAGGGCCCAAAGTCGCGTCCTAGTTATTTAGCGACTTAACATTCCAAAATCATTAAAATGCCTTGCCGGTTTTTACACTCACCAGCCGGGGCCAGGCCAGCCTTGGTTGCCATAAAACCGGGAAGTTTCGGGCGCTTGCCTAAATAGTCGGCAAACAGTTCCACTCTGGCGGTTAAACCGTTGACGCTCTGCTCTGGTATCGGCATAATTCGCGCCGTTCACTCGTTGGCTATGTAGCTCAGTTGGTTAGAGCACATCACTCATAATGATGGGGTCGCAGGTTCGAATCCCGCCATAGCCACCATGAACAATGCGGAAGTGGCGAAATTGGTAGACGCACCAGATTTAGGTTCTGGCGCCGCGAGGCGTGAGAGTTCAAGTCTCTCCTTCCGCACCATTTTGCTGGAGTATCGCCAAGCGGTAAGGCAGCGGGTTTTGATCCCGCCATTCCCAGGTTCGAATCCTGGTACTCCAGCCATGTTATTGATACTGGCCTTTTTAGCGCGGGTATCACGGCAGCAGTTGACGAAGCCCTCAGGGTTTTGAATAATTGCCAGCCCAAAAGAATAAGCGTGGCTATGTAGCTCAGTTGGTTAGAGCACATCACTCATAATGATGGGGTCGCAGGTTCGAATCCCGCCATAGCCACCATGATTTTGCTGGAGTATCGCCAAGCGGTAAGGCAGCGGGTTTTGATCCCGCCATTCCCAGGTTCGAATCCTGGTACTCCAGCCATTCATTTTGATGCCTGCCGAGGTAGGTGTCGGATAAAAAGAAAAAACAGTTTTGCTGGAGTATCGCCAAGCGGTAAGGCAGCGGGTTTTGATCCCGCCATTCCCAGGTTCGAATCCTGGTACTCCAGCCATTACATCCAGGCCCGCCTAGTGCGGGCCTTTTCTTTTTCTATTCCCGATAGCCTGATTCCAGCTTGCCCATCCTATGTCGCTATTGGGGCTTTGCCCGGATATTGCCCGAGATGAAAGCCATCCCTGGCGGCTCATACCACCTCGCACTTCCTGTGCTCGCGCTCAACTGCAGCAAAGCAGTGCTTTGCTTTCTAGCTGAGCCCCGCCATTCCCAGGTTCGAATCCTGGTACTCCAGCCATTACATCCAGGTCCGCCTAGTGCGGGCCTTTTCTTTTTCTGCTTAAGGCAAAGCCCTTCCCTATCAAAGCTTGCACCGTGCCTCCCCCTGGCTGCATCTTAAAAGCTATTCCCCCTTTCATGGACAGCCCTATGCACAAACTCTTTTCCTACGGCACCCTGCAACTGCCTCAGGTACAACAGGAAACCTTTGGTCGGCTGCTGCAAGGCGATAAGGACAGCCTGCCAGGTTATGTGCTGGCCAGCATCACCATCCGCGACCCGGAAGTGATCCGCAAAAGCGGTACCGCCATCCACCCTATCCTCCAATACACCGGCAACAGCGATGACAAGGTGGCAGGTACCGTGTTTTTGCTGACCGACAGCGAATTGGCGCACTCCGACGCCTATGAGGTAGAGGAATACCGGCGGGTAGAAGCAGTGATGAGCTCCGGGCAGAAGGTGTGGATCTATGCCGATGCCAGTGAGACGCAAGCGGGGTAAGGAAGGGAAAGCGGTGCTTTGCTTTCGCTATGTCCCGCGATAGGAGCATCCCTGGCGGCTCATGCCACCTCGCACATCCTGTGTTAGTCGGTTCGTCCTGAACCTCCCCCTTCGGGCCATCGCAGGGAACCTGCGATGTTCAAGGACGCTCCCGGCGTCCTTGTCGCGCACAATGGCAGCAAAGCAGTGCTTTGCTTTCGTCTTGTCCCAAGTTTAAAGCCATCCCTGGCGACTCTTGCCACCTCGCACATCCTGTGTGCTCGCGCTCAGCTGCAGCAAAGCAGTGCTTTGCTTTCGTCTTGTCCCGCGATGAAAGCCATCCTTGGCGGCTCATACCACCTCGCACATCCTGTGTGCTCGCGCTCAGCTGCAGCAAAGCAGTGCTTTGCTTTCGTCAGATCCAGTCATGGGGAAACATCCCTGTAGTCCGCCCACCTCGCACATCCTGTGCTCGCGCTCAGCTGCAGCAAAGCAGCGCTTTGCTTTCTAGCTGAGCCCCGCAGCGTAGCGCAGGATCTGTTTTTTGATGGGGGGGAGGAAATCAAGGCCCATTACCGCCAGGCCGCGCAGCTTACCAAGCAGTGGCTTGTCGTTGGAAAAGCCCTTGTAGCAGGCGTCCATCATGGTTTGCATCAAGAGGTTATGGGGTTTGCGGGCGCGCTCATACGCTTTTAGCTGGCTGTCACTCCACCAGGGCTCGCCCTGGGTAAAGGCGGCGCCGATAAGGCGGCCGAGCACTTCCACGTCGCGAAAGCCGAGGTTCACCCCCTGCCCTGCCAGCGGGTTGATGGTGTGGGCGGCGTCCCCCACCAGCCAGACGCCATTTTGGCCATAGTGCTGGGCATGGCGGCGGGTAAGAGCAAAGTTGCCGGCGCTCAGCACCTCGATTTCCCCAAGCTGGGCCGGGTACACCTTTTTGGCCTCTTCGGCCAATTGCGCCGGGCTTAACGCCGCCAGCCTTTTTATCTCGCCAGGGCTGTCGTACCAGGCCAGCACCGCCTGGTTGTCGACCATCGGCAGCCAGGCTTTGGGGCCGGTAGGGGTAAATTGCTGCCAGGTGGTATCGCTCATCTGGCCCTGGGTTTTCACCGCCACCAGCAGGCAGCGCTGGCGATAGTCCCAGCCGGTCAGGCCAATACCGGCCTGGCCGCGCAGCCAGGAGTTGGCGCCGTCGGCGGCAATGGCGAGCCGTGCGTGAATGGTATCCCCGTTATCCAGGGTCAGGCTGACCCCGTCACTGTGGTGAGTAAAGTCGCTAGCGCGGGCCAGTTTTAGGGTCACGGCATCTGGCAGTACGTCCCAAATGGCCTGTTGCAGGCGGGTATTTTCGATAAAGACCCCTAACTGCTCGCAGCCGATTTCATCGCTGCTAAAAAGGCATTGCTGGGCGCCTTCATACACCGCCAGATGCTGGTAGGGCTGGCAATGGGCGGCAGGCAGCATAACGCCGAGGCTTTCAAGGTAACGCACCGCCCCTTCGCTGATGGCGCTGACCCTGGGGTCTAGCTGGCCTGGTAGCCGGGGCGCTTGCTGCTCGATAAGCACCACTTGCATGCCTTGGCGCCCAAGGGCCAAGGCCAGGGCCGCCCCCACCATGCCGCCACCATTGATTACCAGATCCACGTTCATCACTGCTCCTTCTTAGGCTGGCGCCATTGTACCCAAAGCGCCCCGGCGGGACTGACAAAAACCCTTACATTTGCGCAAGGAATTAAAGGCAACCTTCTTCTGTCTAATGCACTGCCACCCGGCAAACGTGGAGATGCATCATGAAACGTACCTTTCTTCTCGCCGGGGCTGCCGTGGTTATGTTGTCCACCCCGGCCCTGGCTGCAATGGACCCCCAAATCGAAAATGCCCTGATAGCAGTGTGCAAGGCATCCATCAGCAACAAGCCCTTCGTGCTCAGCGGCACCCTCAAGGAACATCGCTTGAGCTACCCGGTTGTCGCCGACAAACTGGTTTGCAACAACCAACGGCTTTATAACTTCGCCCTCGACCGCGGCGCCGACCGCACCGCCGCCCAGATCTTCAGCCGTGGCCGCATGGGTGTGGTAACCATCGAAGACCTCAGCAAAACCGCCAGCAATACCGACTGGTCGGTGTCCTTCTAAGTGCCAGCATGCCACCTCCGCCGTGGGGGTGGCCTGTTCTGGATCAGCAAAGTCTGTTGCCCACTTGCCAAGATGGTCGCCAACAAGCGGCCCGGCATTGTGGTAGCGGCCAGGCGCATAGGGTAGAATACGCGGTCATTTTCCATCCCGATTAGAAGTTGCAGGTAGCGAGTCACATGGGCAAGAAGTTGCACATTAAAACCTGGGGTTGCCAGATGAACGAGTACGATTCAGCCAAAATGGCGGATCTGCTGGGCAGCACCCACGACCTAAGCGTCACCGAAGTACCCGAAGAGGCCGACGTGCTGCTGCTCAATACCTGCTCCATCCGCGAGAAGGCCCAGGAGAAGGTATTTCATCAGCTGGGCCGCTGGAAGGAACTGAAAAAGTCCAACCCCGACCTCATCATCGGCGTTGGTGGCTGCGTGGCCTCCCAGGAAGGGGAATTTTTGCGCGAGCGCGCGCCCTATGTGGACATCGTGTTTGGGCCCCAGACCCTGCACCGCCTGCCGGAAATGATCAACCAGGTGCGCGGCACCAAGTCGGCCATCGTCGATATCTCCTTCCCCGAGATTGAGAAGTTCGACCGCTTGCCCGAGCCCAAGGCCGAAGGCCCCACCGCCTTTGTGTCCATCATGGAAGGCTGCTCCAAATACTGCTCGTTCTGCGTGGTGCCCTACACCCGAGGCGAGGAAGTGAGCCGCCCGGTGGACGACGTGCTTTATGAGATCGCCCAGCTCGCCGAACAGGGCGTGCGGGAAGTGAACCTCCTTGGCCAGAACGTCAACGCCTTCCGTGGCGCCACCCACGACGGCGGCATCGGCAGCTTTGCCGAGCTATTGCGCCTGGTGGCGGCCATCGACGGTATCGACCGCATTCGCTACACCACCAGCCACCCGGTGGAATTTACCGATGACATCATCGAGGTGTACCGCGACACCCCGGAAGTGGTGAGCTTCTTGCACCTGCCGGTACAAAGCGGCTCGGACCGGGTGCTGAACCTGATGAAGCGCAACCACACCGCCATCGAGTACAAATCCAAGATGCGCCGCCTGCGCGAAGCGCGCCCGGACATCTGCCTGAGCTCCGACTTTATCGTCGGCTTCCCCAACGAGTCTGACGACGATTTCGAGCAGACCATGAAGCTGATTGCGGATGTGGGCTTTGACCAGAGCTTTAGCTTTATCTACTCGGCCCGCCCCGGCACCCCGGCCGCCGACATCCCCGACGATGTCACCGAAGACACCAAAAAGCAGCGCCTTTATGTGCTGCAAGAGCGCATCAACCAGCAGGCCATGAACATCAGCCGCCAGATGTTCGGCACAGTGCAGCGCATCCTGGTTGAAGGCCCGTCCAAGAAGAACCTGATGGAGCTTCGCGGCCGTACCGAGAACATGCGGGTTGTAAACTTCGAAGGCGACCCCAATCTTATTGGCAGCTTCGTGGACGTGGAGATAACCGACGTGTATCCCCACTCCCTGCGGGGCCGCATTGTCCGCACCGAGCCCGACATGGGGCTGCGCGTGGCGGTAAACCCGGCCGATATCGTGGCGCAATACGATGCCCGTAACGGCAAGGCCGACGCCCTAGGCGTCGCCACTTTTGACCCTACAGCGTAAGAGGAACCATTGGCTAACCCTTTACTGACTGTCAGCGTACATCTCGAGCCCGCCCATATGGACCGCCTGGCGTCCCTGTGCGGGCCCTTTGATGACAACCTCAAGCAGATTGAGCGCCGCCTGGGCGTTGAAATCAACTACCGCGACAACCACTTCCAGATTTTAGGCCGCGCCATTACCGCCAAGGCGGTGGCTGACCTCCTTCGGGATCTGTACGTGGAAACGGCGCCGGTTAAAGGCAAAATCCAAGACCTGGACCCGCAAGTGGTGCACCTGGCCATCCAGGAGCTGCAGGTGCTGGAAGCCGAAGGCAGCCTCGATGAAAACCGCGAGATTTTCGTCAAGACCAAGCGCGGCGTCATCAAGCCCCGTACCCCCAACCAGGGCCAGTACATCCAGAACATCCTGAACCACGACATCAGCTTCGGCATTGGTCCGGCCGGTACCGGCAAGACTTACCTGGCCGTGGCCTGCGCCGTGGACGCCCTGGAGCGCCAGGAGATTCGCCGCATCCTCTTGACCCGCCCGGCGGTGGAAGCAGGCGAAAAGCTGGGCTTTTTGCCTGGGGATTTGAGCCAGAAGGTCGACCCTTACCTTCGCCCCCTCTACGACGCTCTCTTTGAGATGCTGGGTTTTGAGAAGGTCGAGCGGCTGATTGAGCGCAACGTCATCGAAGTGGCGCCCCTTGCCTACATGCGCGGGCGCACCTTGAACGACGCCTTTATCATCCTCGATGAAAGCCAGAACACCACCGTCGAGCAGATGAAGATGTTCCTGACCCGCATTGGCTTTAACTCCAAGGCGGTGATCACCGGCGACATCACCCAGGTGGACTTGCCCCGCAATGCCCGCTCTGGGCTTCGCCACGCCATCGAGGTGCTGCAAGAAGTAGAAGACTTGTCCTTTAACTTCTTCCAGTCCGCCGACGTGGTGCGCCACCCAGTGGTGTCAAAAATCATCAACGCCTACGATGCCTTTGAGCAGCAGCAAGAGCGCCTCAAAGCCGAGCGCAAGCGCGACCGTGAGCAGCAGGAAACCCGCCCATGAGCCTGGATTTGGATCTGCAAATCGCCTCTGACGCCAAAGCCATTCCCAGCCTCGAGCAATTCGAGCTGTGGGTGGCCGAGGCCCTCAAAGACAGCGGCCGGGACGAGACCGAACTGACGGTACGTATCGTCGATGAAGAAGAAGGCCTAGAGCTCAACAGCACCTACCGGGGCAAGGACTACGCCACCAACGTGTTGTCCTTTCCCTTTGAGGTGCCAGAGGGCATCGAGCTGCCGCTTTTGGGTGACCTGGTTATCTGCGCTGGCGTGGTGGCCCGTGAGGCCGCCGAGCAGCAAAAGGACGCCACCGCCCACTGGGCACATCTTGTCATACATGGCACCTTGCATTTGCTGGGGTATGACCATATAAAGGACGAGGATGCGGAGCTGATGGAAGGCAAGGAAATTGTGCTTCTTCAGGGCCTTGGCTACCCGGACCCTTACGGCGACCGCGACATTTAAATTTTGGTTTAAAGGACTATGAGCGACGACAACCCGCACTCGAGTCAGGGCTCTTCCAAGAGCTGGCTTGAACGTATCAGCCATTTCTTTTCTGATGAGCCCAAGAACCGTGACGACCTGATGGTGGTCATTGAAAGTGCCACCGAACGCGAGCTTATCGACGTCCAGACCAAAGACATGCTGCAAGGCGTGCTGGATGTTTCCGAACTGCGGGTCAGGGATATCATGATCCCCCGCAGCCAAATCGTGGCCATCGACAAGAGCCAGGGGGTGCAGGATTTTCTGCCCACCATTATCGAGTCGGCCCACTCCCGCTTTCCCATCATCAACGAAGACAAAGACCACATCGAAGGCATTTTGCTGGCCAAGGATCTGTTGAAATACGCCTTTGGCCAGGCAGAAGCGTTCGATTTGGACAAGGTCAAGCGCGAAGCCGTGATTGTGCCTGAGTCCAAACGGGTGGATGTACTGCTCAAAGAATTCCGCTCCGGGCGCTTTCATATGGCCATTGTGGTTGACGAATTCGGCGGCGTGTCGGGCTTGGTGACCATCGAGGATATCCTCGAGGAGATCGTCGGCGACATCGAAGACGAATACGACGCCGAGGACGACGAAGGCGAAGAAATTCGCAAGCTCACCAACCGCACCTTCGCGGTGGCGGCGCTCACTTCCATCGAAGATTTCAACGACCATTTCGCCAGCCACTTCTCCGACGAGGACGTGGACACCATCGGCGGCCTGGTGATGCATGCCTTTGGCCACCTGCCGGCCCGGGGCGAGTCGGTGGTGCTGGACGGCCTGCAATTTAAGGTTACCCGCGCCGACAAACGCCGGCTGATCCAGCTCCAGGTCACACTGCCAGAAGAGCAGGGATGAAAAAAATCGGTATAGGCCAGGCACTTTGGGTCTGGGTTTTGGGGGCGATCAGCCATATGGCGTTCGCCCCCTATCACATGGCCTTTGTGCTGCTGATCACCCTGCCCCTGTGGCTCTGGCAATTGCAGGACAAAAGCCCGCGCCAGGGTGCCTGGCTCGGGTTTTACTTCGGCTTCGGCTTTTTTGTCACCGGGGTGGCCTGGGTCCATGTGGCCATCGCCACCTATGGCGGCATGCCGCTTATTGTCAGCATGGCCATCATGGCGGTACTGGCCCTCTACCTCGCCCTCTACCCGGCTCTGGTAGGGTATCTTTTGAACCGATTTTTCCCGGTGCTGACCTGGCCACGCTACTTGGTGGCACTGCCCATTTTTTGGATGGTCAGTGAATGGCTGCGCGGCTGGGTACTGACCGGCTTTCCCTGGCTTAACCTCGGGGTCAGCCAGCTCGACACCCCCTTTGGCAATTACTTGCCCATCGGCTCGGAAGCCCTGGCCGGTTTCATGCTGGTGCTGTGCGCCGGGGCGCTCGCCTATGGCCGCTATAAAAAGCCCTGGGCTCTCGCCGCCTTGGGGCTTATCGGCTTTTCCGCGCTGCTGCCCAAAGACTGGGTCCATGAGCGGGGCCAGGAAATGAGCGTGGCCCTGGTGCAGGGCAACATTCCCCAGAGCCTGAAATGGGACCCCTCCGCCCTGGCTCCCACCCTGTACAAGTACCTGGATCTGTCCCGGCCCCATATGGATGCTGACCTGGTGCTGTGGCCAGAAGGAGCCATTCCCGATGTGGAAGAAGCCGAGCAGGACTTTCTCGACCAGCTCAATAGCATTGCCGCCTTTCGCAAGAACAACCTGGTGACCGGCATCATCGATTACCGCTACAACACCCAGCGCTACTACAACACCGCCATCGTGCTGGACGGCCACTACCACTACGGCGATGCCAACCGTTACGTCAAACACCACTTGCTGCCCATCGGCGAGTTTGTGCCTTTTGGCGATCTGCTGCGGCCCCTGGCGCCCTTTTTCAACCTGCCGATGTCAGACTTCTCAGAAGGCCCCTACATCCAGCCCAACCTCAAACTGGGCAACTTCCGGGGCGCCATGGCCATTTGCTACGAAGTGGCCTTTAGCGAGCAAGTGCGGGCCAACGTGGACAAAGACACCGACATCCTGATGACCATCTCCAACGATGCCTGGTTTGGCGACTCCATCGGCCCCTTGCAGCATCTGCAAATTGCCCAGACCCGGGCCCGGGAGCTGGGCCGGCCCATGGTGCGGGCTACCAACGATGGGGTCACCGCCACTATCGATGCCGAGGGCCATATCCGCCGCGAGCTGCCGCGCTTTGTGGCCGCCACCCTCACCGACCAGTTGCCGCTGGTCACAGGGCAAACCCCCTATGCCCGCTTTGGCCTGTTGTGGTGCTGGTTGCTGGTGCCGCTGGGCGCCATTGCCTGGCGCTTTCGCCTCCATTAAAAAACCGGGCCAAGGCCCGGTTTTGTTATTCCTGTTCGGGGCGATATTCCCGCTGGAAGTGGTCGTTGGAGCATTGCGGGCACAGGGGAATGCGCCCAGGGTGGTAGAAGTGCATCACAAAGCCGCAGCGCTGGCAGCGCAGGGCGCCAAAGCCGATGAAATCCTCGCTGCGGTAACCGTCGGGGTGTTTGAGGTCGTTGGCAAAGCTCTGCCAGGCAAGAGCCGTCTGGTCGGCGCCCTCATAAAGGAGCTTCCACAGCTCTTCGGTGCGCGGGTCCACATCCAGCGCCCCTTCGTGCTCGGACAAGGCGTACAGATCGTCCTTGAGCTTGGCTTCAATCAAGGCCAGCTCATCCTTGGTCATTTCGCCAGCGGCGTGCAACAGACCCTTGGCTTCTTCTACCAGGGCGTCGAAGCGCGCTTCGACCTTGCCTTCATCAATGCGTTTTTTCAGCTCGTCGAGCAGGCGTTGATAACCTTTTACTGCCATGGTTTCACTCCGTGTTTTTTCTCTGTGATACGCCGCCTTAGCCCAGATTGCAAGAAGGGGCACGGGTGGGTGGCGGGGGGCCTTTGCGCAAGGTATCCTATGGCGATTATTTTCAAGCCTAGTTTTCGCGACGCGGTAACCCATGCAAGAACAATACGATCACAGCGCTATCGAGCCCCAGGTGCAGCGCCACTGGGAAGAGAACAACACCTTCGTGGTTAACGAAGATCCGGCCAAGGAAAAGTTCTACTGCCTTTCCATGTTCCCCTACCCGTCCGGCCGCCTCCATATGGGCCACGTGCGTAACTACACCCTGGGCGACGTGATCTCCCGTTACCAGCGCATGCAGGGCAAGAACGTACTGCAACCCATGGGTTGGGACGCCTTCGGCCTGCCGGCGGAAAACGCCGCGGTAAAAAACAAAAGCGCCCCGGCCAAGTGGACCTACGAAAACATCGCCTACATGAAAGGCCAGCTCAAGACCCTGGGCTTTGGCTACGACTGGACTCGGGAAGTGACCACCTGTACCCCCGAGTACTATCGCTGGGAGCAGTGGTTCTTCACCAAGCTGTTTGAAAAAGGCCTGGTCTACAAGAAGATGGCCACCGTCAACTGGGACCCGGTAGACCAAACCGTCCTTGCCAACGAGCAGGTGGTTGACGGCCGCGGCTGGCGCTCCGGCGCCCTGGTGGAGCAAAAGCAAATTCCCCAGTGGTTCGTGAAGATAACCGACTACGCCGAAGAGCTGCTCAACGACCTTGAGACCCTCGAAGGCTGGCCCGAGACCGTTAAGTCCATGCAGGCCCACTGGATTGGCCGCTCCGAGGGTGTGGAGCTGAGCTTTGCCGTCAAAGGCGAAACCGGCACCCTGGACGTGTACACCACCCGCCCCGACACCCTGATGGGCGTGACCTACGTGGGCATTGCCGCCGGTCACCCCCTGGCCGACAAAGCCGCCGCCAACTTCCCTGAGCTGGCCGACTTTATCGAAGAGTGCAAAAACACCAAGGTGGCCGAAGCCGACATGGCCACCATGGAGAAAAAGGGCATGGACACCGGCCTTAAGGCCATCCACCCCTTAACCGGCGAAGAAGTGCCGATTTGGGTCGCCAACTTCGTGCTGATGGATTACGGCACCGGCGCCGTCATGGCGGTACCGGCCCACGACCAGCGCGATTACGAGTTTGCCAGTAAATACGGCCTCGACATCAAGCAAGTGATTGCTTTTGCTGAAGGCGACATCAAAGAAGCGGCCCTGACCGGCAAAGACGGCACCTTAATCAACTCCGGCGAGTTTGATGGCCTGGCCTTCCAGGGCGCTTTTGACGCCATCGCCAACAAGCTCGAAGCCCTTGGCTGCGGCAAGCGCAAGGTTAACTATCGCCTGCGCGACTGGGGCGTGTCTCGCCAGCGTTACTGGGGCGCCCCTATCCCCATGATGACCTTGGAAGACGGCACCACTGTGCCGGTGCCCGAAGACCAACTGCCGGTGCTGCTGCCAGAAGACGTGGTGATGGACGGCATTACCAGCCCCATCAAGGCCGACCCCGAGTGGCGTAAAACCACGTATCACGGCCAGAGCGCAGAATTTGAAACCGACACCTTCGACACCTTTATGGAGTCAAGCTGGTACTACGCCCGCTACGCCAGTGCCCACACCGACGACGCTATGCTGGACCCGACCAAAGCCAACTACTGGCTGCCGGCCGACCAATACGTGGGCGGTATCGAGCACGCGGTGATGCACTTGTTGTACTCGCGCTTCTACCACAAGCTGCTGCGCGACGAAGGCCTGGTGAACTCCGACGAGCCCTTCAAGCGCCTGTTGTGCCAAGGCATGGTGCTGGCCGATGCCTTTTACTACGTCAACGACAAAGGCGGCCGCGAGTGGGTATCACCGCTGGATGTGACCGTTGAGCGTGACGAGAAAGGCCGCATTGTTAAAGCCACCGACAACACCGGCCGTGAGGTTATCTACGACGGCATGTCGAAGATGTCCAAGTCCAAGAACAACGGCATCGACCCACAAGTGATGGTGGAGCGTTACGGCGCCGACACCGTGCGCCTCTTTATGATGTTTGCCGCCCCCCCGGAGCTGACCCTCGAGTGGATTGAGTCCGGTGTGGAAGGGGCCAACCGCTTTATCAAGCGGGTTTGGAAGCTGGCCTTTGAGCACCTTTCCAAAGGCGCCGTGAGTGAGCTTAATGTCGCGGGGCTTAATGCCGACCAAAAGGCCCTTCGCCGCGAGCTGCACAAGACCATCGCCAAAGTGGACGATGACCTTGGCCGCCGCCAGACCTTCAACACCGCCATTGCCGCCGTGATGGAGCTTCTGAACAAGCTGGCCCGTGCTCCCCAAGAGTCCGAGCAAGACCGCGCCTTGCTGCAAGAAGCGCTGATGAGCATGACCTTGGTGCTGCATCCCATCATCCCCCACGTCACCACCGCCCTTTACCAGGCGCTGGGCGGCCAGGGCGATATTTGCGATGCCAGCTTCCCGGTGGCCGACCAGGACGCCCTGGTGGAAGACGAAAAGCTCATCGTGCTGCAGGTAAACGGCAAGGTGCGTGGCAAGGTCACCGTGCCTGCCGACATCAGCAAAGCCGACCTCGAAGCCATGGCCATGGCCGACGACAACGTTAAACGTTTCCTCGACGGGGTAACGGTGCGTAAGGTCATCGTCGTGCCTGGTAAACTGGTTAATATCGTCGCCAACTAAGGAATGGATATGCGCTGGCTTGTCTTTGCCACCCTGTTGCTGCTCGGAGGTTGCGGTTTTCACCTCCAGGGCAGCTATGAGATGCCGAGCAGCTTCAAAACGGTGAACCTCACCAGTTTTGACCCCTACGCCAGCATCACCAAGGCGGTTACCAAGAGCCTGACCGCCAGTGGGGTTAACCTCATTGGCGGCAATGGCCCGGAGATCCACCTGGTGGCCGACCACCTGGACCGCCAGACCCTGAGTCTGTTCAGCACCGGCCAGGTGGCGGAATACGAGCTGGTCTACACCCTGAAGTGGCAGATCATCGAGAAGGACAAAGATCCGCGGGATCTCACCATCGAAGTGCGCCGCGACTACCAGGACGACCCCACCAAGATCCTCGCCAAGGACAAGGAACGGGAACTGCTGGTTGACGAAATGCGCAAAGAAGCGGCGGACCGCCTGGTACGCCAACTGGCCCAGGGCTGATGCAGGTTCGCCCCCAGCAATTGAATGACGCCCTCAAACGCCAGCCCCTGTGGGTGCTGGTGTTTGGGGACGACGCCTTTCTGGTGGAAGAAGCCCTCGACAAAATACGGCGCCATGGCCAGCGCTGGGGCGTGGAAGAACGCTTGAGTTTTACCGTGGAAGGCGGCTTTGACTGGGCGGTTATCCGCGAGGAATACCAGAGCCTGTCGCTGTTCGCCTCCAAGCGCATTATTGAGATAAACCTGCAGCAAAAACCGGACGAGTCCGGTAAAGCGGTGCTGCAGGAACTGACCCAACACCCCAATCCCGATCTGTTGCTGGTGCTGCGCGGCCCTCGCGCCGAAAAAGGCATCACCAACGCCGCCTGGTTCAAAACCATGAGCGAGCAGGGTATTTACCTGCCCCTCTACCCCCTTGGCGAGCGCGAGTTTCCCGGCTGGCTGGCCAGAAAGCTGCAAGATGCCGGCTTTAAACCCACCCCGGATGCGGTCCAGGCCCTGGCCCACTTCACCGAAGGCAACCTGCTGGCTGCCGCCCAGGAAGTGGAAAAGCTGGCCCTCTTGCATCCCCAAGGGCCCTTGAGCGAAGACGACATCACCGGTGCCGTGCTGGACCACGCCCGTTTTGATCTCTTCCAGTGGACCGACGCCCTGTTGGGCGACGACGCCGCCAAGGCGCTGCGGGTTCTGACCCGGGTCATGGAAGAAGGCACCGAGCCGCCGCTGCTGCTGTGGGTCCTTGGCCGGGAGCTAGACACCCTGCTGGCGCTGGTTACCTCCGGCAACCCGCAAGGAGAGCTTGCCAAAAGGCGCATGCCACCCCAGCGCAAGAGCCTGTACCTGGCCGCCATCAAGCGGCTTTCCGCCGGCAGGCTGCGGCAAATCGGCCGCCACCTGGCCTGGCTTGACCAGCAATTTAAAACCCAGGACGGGCGCGGCGTCGAGCAAGGGCTTAACGATCTGACCCTGGCCTTTTTCCCCGGTAAGCGCCCAGCGCTACCGGTTATTCGCCCGGGGTACGTGCAATGAAGCCGCTGGGCCTTTTTGGCGGCACCTTTGATCCCATCCACCTTGGCCACCTGCGCATGGCCATTGAGGTGATGGAAACCTTCGAGCTCGAATCGCTGCGCCTGCTGCCCAACAAGGTGCCGCCGCACCGGCCCCAGCCGCTGGCGAGCGCCGAGCAGCGCCTGGCCATGACCCGCCTAGCGGTAGAGGCGGTGCCGGGGTTGGTGGTGGATGAGCGTGAACTCAAACGCCCCGGCGACTCCTACACCGTCGACACCCTTGAAGACGTGGCCCGGGAATTTCCCGGCCGGCCGCTGCTGTTCATGATGGGTATGGACAGCTTGTTGTCTTTTACTTCCTGGCACGGCTGGCAGCGCATCCTGGAGCTGGCGTCCCTGGCGGTCTGTTGCCGCCCCGGCCATCGCCTCGACTCCGACTCTCTGGACGTGCAGCTCTCTTGGCGGCTGGGGGAAGGCCCGGTGACCGGCCCTGGGCAAATCCTGCCCATCACCACCACCGAGCTGGCCATCTCGGCCACGGATATCCGAACGCGGGCCAAAAACGGCCAGCGGCTGGATTTTTTGCTGCCCAAAGCGGTAGCCGATTACATTCAGGCATCGGGCCTGTACCGGGCCGACAAGGCTTCGTGATAGACTCCCCGCCTTAATTTTTTGACAGGTAATTTCATGAACGGCGAACAACTCAAAGATTTTGTTGTCGATAAGGCCGACGACCTGAAAGCCGTGGACATCAAGACCCTTGATGTACGTGGCAAATCGTCAGTCTGCGAATTTCTGGTGATCTGTTCCGGCACCTCCCGGACCCACGTCAACGCCATTGCCGAGAACGTTGTGACCGAAGCCAAACAGACCGGCATGCAGCCCCTGGGCATAGAAGGCAAAGCCGGTGGCGAGTGGGTACTGGTAGACCTTGGCGACGTGGTATTGCACGTGATGCAGGAACAGACCCGCGACTTTTACCAACTGGAAAAACTCTGGGGCTGATGAAGCTCAAACTCATTGCCGTCGGTCAAAAGATGCCTTCGTGGGTGAGCGAAGGTTTTAACGAATACCAACGCCGTTTCCCCCGCGACTGCCCGCTGGAACTCATCGAAGTGCCAGCCGGTAAAAGGGGCAAAAATGCCGATATCAGCCGCATCCTCGATAAGGAAGGCGAGCTGATGCTGGCCCAGGCCCAGGGCTGCCATATTGTCACCCTGGACATCCCCGGCAAGCCCTGGGATACCCATCAACTTGCCGAGCAATGGACCCGCTGGCAGGTTGACGGCCGGGACGTGGCCATCATGGTTGGCGGCCCCGAAGGGCTGGCACCGGCCGTAAAAGCCGCGGCCGAGCAGTCCTGGTCGCTCTCCAAGTTGACCCTGCCCCACCCTCTGGTGCGGGTGGTGATGGCAGAGGCCCTGTACCGGGCCTGGAGCCTCAACAACAACCACCCCTACCACCGAGAGTAAGATGGCGCGCAAGAAGGTCCAGATCCGCGATCACAGCTTCGAGGCATCCCTGTTCTGGCGCCGCGCCCTGTTTTGCCTGCTGGTGGTGGTGGTCTGTTTCGGCGCGCTGATAACCAACCTCTATCATCTGCAAATCGACGAGCACCAGAACTACCAGGTGCGCTCCAACGACAACCGCATCAAGCTGGTGCCGGTGGCCCCTAACCGCGGCATCATCTATGACCGCAACGGCGTGGTGCTGGCCGAGAACCGCCCGGTCTATTCCCTGGAAGTGGTGCCGGAGCAGGTCAAATCTTGGGACGAGCCCCTTAAGGGCCTGCAGCAGCTGCTGGGCATCGACGACGACACCATCAGCGATTTCAAAGAATCCTTAAAAGGGGTGCGCCGCTTTAACCGGGTCACCCTGCTTGAAGAAATGACCGAGAAGCAGGTGGCGGAGTTTTCCGTTAACCAGTACCGCTACCCGGGCTTTTCCGTCGAGGGGCGGCTCAAGCGCTATTACCCCTATGGCGATGCCATGACCCACGTGCTGGGCTATGTGGCGCGCATCAACGACAAAGACCTGCAAGACTTGGCCGACAAGGACCAGCTCTCCAACTACGCCGCTACCCACGAGATTGGCAAGCTGGGGGTGGAGCGCTATTACGAGAGCCTGCTGCACGGCCAGGTCGGCTACATGGAAGTGGAAGTAAATAACCGCGGCCGGGTGATCCGCACCCTGCGTTTTGAGCCGCCGGTGCCGGGTAAAGACCTCTATCTGAACATCGACCTCGGCCTGCAACTCAAAGCCCAAGAACTGCTGGCCGGCCACCGCGGCTCCATCGTTGCCATGGACCCTCACACCGGCGGCATCCTGGCCATGGCAAGCGCCCCTTCTTACGATCCCAACCTCTTCGTGCGGGGCATCACCAGCAAGGAATACAACAAGCTGCTGCACTCGCCAGACCGGCCGCTGATTAACCGCTCCACCCAGGGCCGCTACCCGCCAGCCTCTACCGTCAAACCCTTTATGGCGCTGGTGGGCCTGGAAGAAGGGGAAATAACCCCCACCAGCAAGATTTGGGACCCAGGTTATTTCGAGCTACCCAATGTCGACCATAAATGGCGCGACTGGAAGCGCTGGGGCCACGGCTGGGTGGATATGAAAAAGGCCATCTCCGAGTCCTGCGACACCTACTTTTACCAGTTGGCCTTGGATCTGGGTATCGACCGCATCCACAACTGGATGACCAAGTTCGGCTTTGGCCAGTACTCGGGTATCGATATCCACGAAGAAACCAACGGCGTAATGCCCTCTCGCAGCTGGAAAGAGCGGCGGTTTCGCCAGCCCTGGTACATAGGCGACACCATTCCTATCGGTATCGGCCAGAGCTACTGGACCGTGACCCCGGTGCAGCTGGCCACCGCCGTAACCATCATGGCCAATGCCGGGGTCTACCATACGCCCAAGCTGCTGATGGCCACCGGCTCGCCGACCGGCATCATCAAGCTGCCCCCAGAAGACAAGCCCGAGGTCAAAGCCAGCCCCCTGCATTGGCATGAGGTGGAAGCGGCTATGCGCTTTACCGTCACCAGCCCTCACGGCTCGGCGCACAAGGCACTGAATGACGCGCCCTATACCGCCACCGGTAAAACCGGTACGGCTCAGGTTATCAACATCGGCCAGGACGAAAAATACGACGCCAAAAAAGTGGCCGAGCGGCACCGCGACAACGCCATGTTCATCACCTACGCCCCTTACGAGACGCCCAAAATCGTGGTGACCATCGCCCTTGAGAACGTGATTGGCGGCGGCAGCTCGGTGGCCGCGCCCCTGGCCCGTCAGGTGCTGGATTATTACCTGCTGGATGAAGGCCACCTGAAAGACGACGAGGCCAGCCATGACTGAACAAAGAAGCCTGCTCAACCGCCTGCACCTGGACGGCTGGCTGCTGTTTTTCCTGCTGTGCCTGATGGGGGTCAGCCTGGTGGTGGTGTACTCGGCCTCCGGCCAGTCCGCGCCCATGATGGAGCGGCAGATGGTGCGCCTGGCCCTGGCGCTTGGGGTCACGGTGCTGCTGGCGCAAATCCCCCCTGATACCTACAAACGCTGGTCGTTGCCGCTCTTTACCGTCGGCACCCTGATGCTGGTGGCAGTGCTGGTGGTGGGGGATATCGGCAAGGGCGCCCAGCGCTGGCTGGACCTTGGCTTTATGCGCTTTCAGCCCTCAGAGGTCATGAAGCTGGCAGTGCCGATGATGGTGGCCTATTACATCTCCCGCCACCCGCTACCCCCTACCCTGCTGCAGCTGTTCAAGGGCTTTATGCTGGTGATAGTGCCGACCCTGCTCATCGCCAAGCAGCCCGACCTTGGCACCGCCATTTTGATTGCCGCCTCCGGGGTATTCGTCTTGTTTTTGTCCGGCATGAGCTGGCGCCTGGTGGGCGCGGCGGTGGCGGCCATCGGCGCCTTTTTGCCCATCCTCTGGTATTTCTTGATGAAGGATTACCAGCGCCAGCGGGTACTGACCTTCCTAAACCCCGAATCCGACCCTTTGGGCAGCGGCTATCACATTATCCAGTCGAAAATCGCCATCGGCTCCGGTGGCCTGTGGGGCAAGGGCTGGCTGCATGGCACCCAGTCGCAGCTGGAGTTCTTACCCGAGCGCCACACCGACTTTATTTTTGCGGTATTGAGTGAAGAATTTGGCCTGGTGGGGGTGTGCTGCCTGCTGCTTTTATACCTAGCCATCATCAGCCGTGGGCTGTATCTGGCCACCCAGGCTCAAACAGCGTTCAGCCGCCTGTTAGGTGGCGCCATTATGCTGACCTTTTTTGTGTATGTGTTCGTGAACATCGGCATGGTGTCGGGCATGTTGCCGGTGGTGGGGGTGCCCCTGCCGCTGGTGTCCTACGGCGGTACCTCCATGGTGACCCTGATGGCCGGCTTTGGCATCCTGATGGCGATACATACCCACAAACGCCTGCTGCATAGCTGACGGAGGTCAGATGACAAAATGGAAATGGGGACTGGCGCTGCTTTGGTCCCTGCCGGCCTGGGCACAGATCCCACAGGACCAGGCCCAGACCCTGGCCCAACTGTCAGGCCTGACGGAGCAACAAGTCCAAGACGCCATGGCCGGGGTAGAGAAAAACCAGAAGATCCTCGACGCCATCGCCACCCCCTGGGAAGCCAAACCCTGGTACCAATATCGCCCCATTTTCATTACCCCCGAGCGCCTTGAAAAAGGCCTGGCCTTCTGGCGCGCCAACGAGGCGCTGCTGCAACAGGCCGAAGCCCAGTACCATGTACCGGCGGCGGTGATTGTGGCCATCATCGGGGTAGAGACTTACTACGGCACCCACATGGGCACCTACCCGGTGCGCGACGCCCTCTATACCCTCGGTTTTTACTACCCGGCCAGGGGCGCCTTTTTTACCAAGGAACTGGGCCAATACTTGAAACTGGCCCAGCAGCAAGGCTGGCAGCAAAGCCCGCTGGGCAGCTACGCCGGCGCCATGGGCATGGGCCAGTTTATTCCGTCGAGCTACCAGCATTACGCCGTGGATTTTGACGGCGACGGCAAACGCGACCTCTTTGCCAGCAACGCCGATGCCATTGGCTCGGTAGCCAATTATTTTCACGAGCACGGCTGGCAAATAGGCGAGCCGGTGCTGGCCAGCGCCACCGTTAAAGGCAAAGCGCCGCTCACCGACGGCCTGGAGCTTGACACCACCCTTGGCGCCCTGGCCAAGGCCGGGGTCAGCCCCGCCATCGCCATGGATGAGGCCACCCCGGCCAAGCTCTTTGCCTTTGAGCAAAAAGACGGCACCGACTACCAAGTGGCCTTTCACAACTTTTACGTGATCACCCGTTATAACCGCTCGCCGCTGTACGCCCGGGCCGTCTGGACCCTGGCCCAACAGCTGGAGCACGCCCATGGCAAATAAGGCCTGGTGCTACGGCGCCTTGTTGTTGCTGGGCGCCTGCTCCAGTACCCCCGATAGCGGCACCGGAAAAAGCGGCGACAGCCAAAGCGGCCGCTACAGCCAGCAGAACGACGCCTACCCGGTAGACGTGCCCAAGCTTGACCATGTCAGCGACGCCAAGGTCACCAACGAGCCCTACTCGCGCCAAGGCAATCGCGATTACGAGCTGCGGGGCCAGTTTTACAAAGTGATAAAAGCGCCCCAGGGCTTTACCCAGGAAGGCTACGCCTCCTGGTATGGCACCAAGTTCCATGGCTATCACACCTCCAATGGCGAGGTGTACGATATGTACGCCATGAGCGGGGCCCATAAAACCTTGCCGCTGCCCAGTTTCGTGCGGGTCACCAATCTGGACAACGGCAAGCAGGTGGTGGTGCGGGTAAACGATCGCGGGCCCTTTCACCAGGGGCGCATTATCGATTTGTCCTACGCCGCAGCCTACAAGCTGGACATGCTCAAAAAGGGCACGGCCAGGGTCAAGCTGGAAGTGATCACCGCGCCACAAAAAGAAACGGTGCTGGCCCCCCTTAAGGCCACCCACCCTATCTTTATCCAGGTGGTGGCCAGCAGCGACCAGGACCGCGCCGTTGACGCCGGCAAGCGGTACGCGGCGCTGATGGGCTGCGGCTACCAGGTGGTGCAGGACCAGGGCCTGTACAAGGTGCAGCTGGGCCCGGTCAGCGACGAGCTTAAAGCCGAAGCCCTGATTGAGAAGCTAAAAGGCCAAGGCATAGCCCGGCCATTCAAGGTTTATGCGGAACCTCAGGGGACCGATGGGGTCAACATCCCCTGATGCCTCTGGTAACCTATACAAATTCGAAATAAGAAGATGACTTTATCTATGCGCAACGCCCTTTTATCTTTGAGCCTGCTCGGCTTGACCGCCTTTTCTGTTCAGGCCGCCCGCATCGTTCCCCAGGCGCCGCAAGTTGACGCCAAGGCCTACGTGCTGATGGATTTCAACTCCGGCAAAATTCTCGCCGAAAGCAACGGCGACGAGCGCCTGCCGCCGGCCTCTTTGACCAAGATGATGACCAGCTACATCATCGGTAAGGAGATCAAAGACGGGCGCATCAAGCGCGACGACATGGTCACCGTCTCCAACAACGCCTGGGCCAAGAACTTCCCCGACTCCTCGAAGATGTTTATCGAGGTGGGCACCCAGGTCAGCGTGGGCGAGCTTAACAAAGGCATCATCATTGATTCGGGTAACGACGCCTGTGTGGCCATGGCCGAGCACATCGCCGGTACCGTCAGCGGCTTTGCCGACCTGATGAACGCCGAAGCCAAACAACTTGGGCTTAAAAACACCCACTTTGTGAACCCCCACGGCCTGCCGGACCCGGAGCACTACTCCACCGCCCACGACATGGCGCTGCTGGGCGCGGCCCTCATTCGCGACCTGCCGGAGGAGTACAAGATTTACTCCGACGAGTCCTTTACCTACAACGGCATCAAGCAGTTCAACCGTAACGCCCTGCTGCACGACAAATCCATGAACGTGGACGGCATCAAAACCGGCCACGTCTCCGAAGTGGGTTACTCGCTGGTAGCCTCCGGCGTCAAAGACGGTATGCGCCTGGTCTCGGCCGTTATCGGCACCAAGTCCAACGCTGCTCGCCGTGATATCTCCAAAGAGCTGCTGAACTGGGGTTTTCGCTTTTATGAAACCGTGACCCCCTTCAAAGCCGGCCAGGAATTTGCCAAACAGCGCATCTACATGGGCGACGTTGATCAAGTGCGCCTGGGCGTGCTGGACGCCACCCCGGTAACCGTGCCGCGCGGCGCCGCCAGCGACATCAAGGCCGACTTCCAACTGGACAAAGAGCTCAAGGCCCCGCTGGCCAAAGGCGAGCGCGTCGGCACCCTGTTTTTGAAGCTCGATGGCCAAGACATCGCCCAATATCCGCTGGTGGCTCTGGACGAAGTCAAGCAAGGCGGCTGGTTCTCCCGCTTGATGGATTACCTGACGCTGCTGGTCAAAGGCTGGTTTAGCTGAGGCCTTGAAAACGCCGCAACTGCCCCCATATAGAAAGGCGCCACAAGGCGCCTTTTTTGTCGCTTTCTGGTACACTGTCCACCATTAACGTCTGGAGTGGTAGCATGCAGACCGAGTTCGATAAATATCTGGAGTTTCCTTGCCAGTTCCCCTTCAAAGTCTTGGGTCAGGCTCATGACGAGTTGGTGGATAAGGTAGTGGCCGTGGTTCAGGAACACGCCCCGGGTGACTATTCCCCCAGCGTGCGCCCCAGCACCAAAGGTTCCTACCATTCGGTAACAGTGCAGGTGACCGTCACCTCCAAGGACCATATAGAAACCCTCTATAAGGCCCTCGGTGACATTGAATTGGTCAAATATGTGCTCTGAGCTTCGGGTCCGCCAACTGGGACGGCAGCCCTATCAGCCGGTGTGGGACGCCATGAAGGCGTTCACCCAGGAGCGCGGACCAGACTGCACCGACGAGCTTTGGCTGGTCGAACACCACCCCGTCTTTACCCAGGGCCAAGCCGGCAAAGCCGAGCATGTGCTCTTCCCCGGTGATATCCCCGTTGTGCAAGCCGATCGCGGCGGCCAGGTAACCTACCATGGCCCGGGCCAGCGCGTGCTTTATGTGCTGGTGGATCTGCGCCGTAAAAAGCTGGGGGTGCGGGAGCTGGTTACCCATATCGAACAGGCAGTGGTGGAAACCCTCGCGCATTTTGGCGTCGACAGCGCCCCTCGGGCCGACGCCCCCGGCGTGTACGTGGGCGACAATAAAATTTGCTCCCTGGGCCTTAGGGTACGCCGCGGCTGCTCCTTCCATGGCCTGGCCCTCAATGTGGCCATGGATTTAGAGCCCTTCCACCGCATCAACCCCTGCGGCTATGCGGGCATGGAAATGACCCAGCTCAGCGCCCTTCGCCCCGATACCACTCTTAACGATGTAGATCCCATACTGGTCGCCAAACTGGCCAAGCGCCTGGGCTTTGACGATTGGTCCTATACAGACGGATTGGATGTAGCTTCATGAGCAAGACCGTACGCATTGAACCCGGCGTTAAACTCCGCGATGCCGACAAAATGGCCCTGATCCCCGTTAAGGTGATGCCTTCCGAGCCCAAGCAGATGCTCAGAAAGCCAGACTGGCTGCGGGTAAAGCTGCCGGCCAGCACCCAGCGTATCGACGACATCAAAGGCGCCATGCGCAAGCACGGCCTGCACTCGGTCTGTGAAGAGGCCTCCTGCCCAAACCTCTCCGAGTGTTTTAACCACGGCACCGCCACCTTCATGATTTTGGGTGCCATCTGTACCCGCCGCTGCCCCTTCTGCGACGTGGCCCATGGTCGCCCCCTGGCCCCCGACGCAGCCGAGCCCGAAAAACTGGGCCTGACCATCCGCGACATGAAGCTCAAGTACGTGGTGATCACCTCGGTTGACCGGGACGATCTCCGTGACGGCGGCGCCCAGCACTTTGCCGACTGCATCAAGGCCATCCGCAAGTACAGCCCCAACATCAAGATTGAGATTCTGGTGCCGGATTTTCGTGGCCGCATGGACATCGCCCTGGATATCCTTAGCGAAACCCCACCGGACGTGTTCAACCACAACCTGGAAAACGTGCCGCGCCTTTATAAAATGGTGCGCCCCGGTGCCAACTACGAGTGGTCTTTGGAGCTGTTGAAACGCTTCAAAGAGCGCAACCCCGCCATTCCTACCAAGTCCGGCCTGATGATGGGCCTGGGGGAAGAGAACGGCGAAATTCGCACCGTAATGCAGGACCTTCGCGACCACGGCGTCACCATGCTGACCCTGGGCCAATACCTGCAACCAAGCCGCCACCACCTGCCGGTAGCCCGCTACGTGCCCCCGGCCGAGTTCGACGAGCTGCACGACAGCGCCATGGACATGGGCTTTGAGCACGCCGCCTGCGGCCCCCTGGTACGCTCCAGCTACCACGCCGACAAACAAGCGGCTGGGGAAGAGGTCAAATAACTCCCCCCCTATGAAAAAGGCGCCTTAGGGCGCCTTTTGTTTTCCGGTTCAGGCATGTCCGATATGCCATGGCGCGCCAAAATTTCCTCCCCAATACTTCGCGTTCAGATCTTAGGCACACTCAAGGAAGAGTCATGTCACGCCAGATGCTTTCTTCGCAAGCGCGCAGCATTGCTGCCAATACCTTGGTCAGCTGGAAAGACGCCGTTCAATACCCCGAGCTATCCAAGCTGTTTGATAACGACACCCAACGCCCCATGACGGTCAAAAAGCTCCCCGCCAAGCTGTCGGCCTGGCTGGAGACCCGGGTAAAACTCAAACACCAGGCCTTTCAAATGCTGTGCAGCCTCAACGACTTTGACCGCCTCAAAGTGGTTGAGGAGATAGTCAGCATCTGTAAAAACCCCAGCGCGCCGGATGTGTCGGTGCAGCGCAAGAATGCCTTTCAGCGCCTTCGCCGCAGCCAATATCCTTTTAAGGGGTATCACTATTTGGTGATGTTTGCCGTGGAAGGCCCAAACATCGTGGTCAATGATGTGCTGTTTGATAAACGACTGCTGGGGGTGAAAGAAGGGGCCAGCTACATGGAGCGCAACGCGCTTTATCGGGTGAAACGCACCGGCCATGCCACATTCGACCCCAACAACAGCGATAGCGAAATCGTCAATAAGCTGATGGACAACTGGGACACTGCCACTCCTCAGCCCGTGCACAGGGTTGAAACCCGCTACGCCGCCGTCAACGGTATGCTCAACGAGTTGTCCAAGGCCACCTGGTTGATGGGTACTCACTTGGACACGGCTTATAAAGGCTATCGGATAGACGACTACACCTTGTTCCATAACCCCAGTGACAGCGCTAAAGAAGATTTACTGGAATGCGCCTTCGATAAAAGGGCTGCGGGCCGTATCCACGGTTTTAGCCACAACGTCCATCATTTGGCTGCGGTGCTCAATGAAGCGCAGCAGCGCGGCCAGCAAACCCATTGGGTGGCACACAGCCAGGGTGCCATTATTTTTGCCAGAGCGGTGCGGGTGCACCTTAAGGAAATTGGCACTCCGCTTAACTGCCATAAAGTCAGTTTGCATGGCGCCGGCTGCAACATGGCTGACGCACGTTTGGTGTGCCAGCAGGCACTTATCCAGATGGTATCAAGCCGTAACAACCCCTTCGATATGGTACCCAATCTGGCTGGCGGCAACGATGTCAGCCCATCGGGCCTGATCCGCTCTTTAAAGTTCGCAGGGCTGGTGGCTGGTGAGAACAGCCTGGCAAGCCCTCACACCTTGCCTTACCTGGGGCTGGAGACCTACTATCACCAACTGGTCATGACCGGCAACCACGACCGGGCCCGTATCGTTGCCAAGTACCGCCCCTAGGATCTCGTCTTGCTGAACACGTTAAAACAAAAACTGGTGCAGAGCGGGACCCATGGCGGTCCCGACCTTGAGCACAGCTTGTCTCATCAGGTCCGCTTTGATACAGCGCAAATCCACCTTTTAAAGCCGGGCAGCCTGATAGAAGAGCGCGTCCCAAGCAGCTACCCTTGCCAGCTTGATGCCGCCGACTTTGCGACAAACCAAGCCCAAGCCAGCCAACTGCGCCGCACCCAGCACCCACGCATCACCATTGCCTCAACCCTCTGGCAATACCGCCAGCCACGTTGGTACAAGCATCAACATGAGCCGTTCACCTTGGTCACCGCCATTTGGGGTGTGGAGAAGCTCAAGCGCCCTTTAGTAGAGCCGACCTCGACGGCCTTAGCGCAGTATCTCCAAGACGACTACCAACACCATTTCAATGACCAAGGTGGCCACAACTGGCAAATACGGCAAAAAGCCATCGCCTATTGTGCCACCCGGGAATACCAGTCTGAGCCGGCCCGAGTAGAGGCCTATTACCAGCAGCTGGTAAAGGGCGAGGCCAACCCTGCCCATCTGGCGCAGGTTCTGGTGGACTACGGCGATTACATCGACAGCGCTGTGGATGCAGACTCAGCCCATATACCGACGTTTTTTGAAGAAGTGACGATGGGAACCATGCCCTGGGTACGCTTTGAATGGAGCTATCACGGCTTTCGCCCCGACAATCTGTATTACGCCAGCCCCTTGGATACTGGGCACCTGTTGCTGCTGGATTTCAGCTTTAACCGCCTATTGCCAGATACCGATCAGTACTGGTTGGAGCGAGCGCGAGAAGACGCCGCCAAGGTGGTCACCGGCACCACAGTGCAGCGACTGGCACTGCCTCAAGAATAAAAAGGCGCCCTTGGGCGCCTTTTTATTATCCGTGCATCAACCCTGCCAGCCCCTGGTACCCGAGATAAAGCCCGACCATGCCAATAAGCAGGCTGGAGAAATACGGGGCCTTGCGGGCAAAGTCGCCAAAGCCGGCAAAACGTTTGGAGGCGTGGCGCACCCCAAGGGCCGCCAAGGCGCCGGAGGCCACCAGCGTTAATGCCAGGCCAACACTGAAACTCAGCACCAAGGTTGCCCCCAGCGCCACCTTCTTCAGTTGCAGGCACAGCAGCAATACCGTGATCGAGGCCGGGCAGGGAATAAGGCCGCCGGTCAGGCCAAACAGCACTATCTGCCCGGTAGTAACCTCGCGGTTACTAAAACGGCGGCGAATGTCTTCGGCATGGGCCCGCTCGTGGGCGTCTTGATATTCACCGTCGCCAAGAGTTAGCGCCGCGCCATGAGGGTGGGCATGGCTGTGGCTGTGGCTGTGGCTGTGGCTGTGGCTGTGGCTGTGGCTGTGGTCATGGTCATGGTCATGGTCATGGTCATGGTCATGGTCATGATGGTGGTGCGGGCGCCAGGTACGCCAGAACATCCATAGCGCCACCACCACAATAATGCCCCCCGAGGCGAGCTGGAAGTAAGGCTCGGTCTGCTCGGCATTCCAGTGGCTGCCAAAATAAAGCCCGGTCATGGCCACCGCCCAAACCACCAGGGTATGGGAAAAAGTGGCCGCCAGCCCCAGCAGTACCGCTTGGGTCAAGGTGCCCCGAATGGCCACGATAAAGGCCGCCATCATGGTCTTGGAGTGGCCTGGCTCCAGGCCGTGCAGGGCGCCCAGCAAAATGGCGCTGGGAATAAACAGCCAGGCATTGCCTTGGGCCAACAAGGTAGAGAAGGTTTCCATCCGTTTTCCGATGCGCCTTATAATGTGGCCAAGATGATACTCCCCCCGAGTATAAAAATACTACCCCCCAGTATATGAGTGCGAGGTAAAAGCGATGCATACCGTCAAGGACAAAGCCAAGCTGCTGGCACGGGTAAAACGGATCCAGGGACAAGCCAGTGCGTTGGAAAAACTGTTGGCCCAAGAACAAGACTGCGCCGCCATCTTGCAGCAAATCGCCGCCATTCGCGGCGCCGTTAACGGCCTGATGGGCGCCGTTATCGAAGGCCACTTGGTGGACCACCTGGTGGAAGAAGAAAGCCTTAGCGCACGCCAGCAAGAAGCAGAGGCCATCCTGCAGGTGATTAAGTCCTACCTCAAATAATCCCAAGGCGCCGCAGCAGGCCTGCCACAGGCCTTGCTGCGATAGCTTCTCGCCGTTTCGCTCCACTCCCCGTACGCCCCTCCTCGCCTAAAACCGTGAATGCCATTTTTTCAATTACTTACCTACATACCTCGCCCTTAAAACCCGGCGGGCCCTACGCCCTGCGCCGTTATAACTTGCATAAGTGAAGTAACAAGCATAACGTAACTATCAATTTAGTAGTGACCTATTTCCGGGCCCCCGGCAAAGCAGCAAGAGGCGTAGTGGCATATGAGCAGTTTTCATCTGGCGAAAGGTAAATGGGGGCTGCGGGTGGCGCTGTTGCTGCTAACCCTGGTGGCGGGCGGCACTTATGGCTGGCATTGGTGGCAAACCGGGCGCTTTATCGAAAGCACCGACGATGCCTATGTGGGAGCCAACATCACCCCCATCAGCGCCAAGGTGCCCGGTTACATCACCGAAGTGGCGGTAACCGACAATCAGGCGGTAAAGAAAGGGGCGCTGCTGGTGGCCCTGGACGACCGGGATTATCGTCTCGCCCTGGCCAAGGCCGAGGGAGCCGTGGCCGCTCAGCAAGCGCAACAGGCAAATCTGGAGGCGCGCCGCCATCAGCAGCAAGCGGTGATAGAGCAGGCGCATGACCAGATAGCCGCCAGCCAAGCCGAGCTCAGCCGGGCCCACGACGATCAGCAGCGCTATCACCGCCTGCTCGGTCAGTCGCTGGTATCAAAACAACATGCCAAGCAAGCGGACACCGACTACCAACAGGCCCAGGCCGAAACCAAAAAAGCCGAGGCGGCCCTGGCGGTGGCTGAACGCCAACTGCTGGTGCTGCAAACCGAGGCCCAGCAAACGGCCGCCCAACTGCAACAAGCCGAAGCGGTGCTGGACAAAGCCCGCCTCGACCTTTCCTACACCCGGATCCTGGCCCCCTTTGACGGCGTGGTAGGGAATCGCCGGGCCCGCACCGGCGCCTATGCCCAAACGGCAGCTCAGCTCTTGGTACTGGTGCCAAGCCATGGCCTGTGGATAGACGCCAACCTCAAGGAAAGCCAACTGGCGCGGCTGCACCAGGGGAACAGTGCCACCATCGTTGCCGATGTGCTGCCTGGGCGTACCTTTCACGGCCAGGTGCTGAGCCTGTCGCCGGCCACCGGGGCGCAATTTAGCGTGCTGCCACCGGAGAATGCCACCGGCAACTTTACCAAAGTGGTACAGCGGGTACCGGTGCGTATTGCCCTGGACGGCAAAGACGCCGAGCTGGGCCTGCTGCGCCCGGGATTGTCGGTTACCGCCAGCATCGACGTGCGCTGAGACAGCCCATGAGCAACCTTATTCCGGTTCAGGACATGCCCACCCGGACCCGGGTGATCGCCTTTGCCAGCATGTGCCTTGGCATGTTCATCGCCTTGCTGGATATCCAGATCGTCTCGGCTTCGCTATTTGATATCGGCGGTGGGCTCTCCGCTGGCACCGACCAAACCACCTGGATCCAAACCAGCTACCTTATCGCCGAGATAGTGGTGATACCGCTGTCGGGCTGGCTGACGAGGGTGATGTCGTCGCGCTGGCTGTTCGCGGTGTCGGCAGCCGGTTTTACCTTGACCAGCCTTTTGTGCGGCCTGGCCTGGAACATCGAGAGCATGATTTTGTTCCGTGCCTTGCAAGGCTTTCTGGGCGGCTCGATGATCCCGGTGGTGTTCACCACTGCCTTTGCCTTCTTCCAGGGCAAACAGCGGGTAATAGCCGCCGCCACCATCGGCGCCATCGCCTCCCTGGCCCCAACCCTGGGGCCGACCTTGGGCGGCTGGATCACCGACCATTACGCCTGGCAATGGCTGTTCTACATCAACCTGGTACCGGGCATTTTCGTCACCTTGGTGGTGCCGAGGCTGGTGCACATCGACAGCCCCGACTGGTCGCTGCTCAAAGGCGCCGACTACCTCGGCATGGTGCTGATGGCGCTCTTTCTCGGCTGCCTGCAATACACCCTGGAAGAAGGGCCGCGCTGGGATTGGCTGAGCGACCCAACCATCTGCGCCACCCTTTGGATAAGCCTGCTCAGCGGCGTGCTGTTCGTCTGGCGCAGCCTGCGTTATCGCAACCCGGTGGTGGACCTTCGCGCCCTTGGCGACAGCAACTTTGCCCTGGGCTGCTTTTTCTCGTTCATGACCGGCCTTGGCATCTTCGCCACCATCTACCTCACCCCGGTCTTCCTGGGGCGGGTGCAGGGCTTTAGTGCCTGGCAAACCGGCCTGGCGGTGTTTTCTACCGGTGTCTTTCAGCTGCTGGCCATCCCCTTTTACGCCATGCTGGCCAACCGCGTTGATCTTCGCTGGCTGATGATGTTTGGCCTGGCCTGCTTTGCCCTGTCGATGTGGCAGTTCTCCTACATCACCCACGACTGGACCTGGCACGAACTGCTGCTGCCCCAGGCCCTTCGCGGCATAGGCCAGCAGTTTGCGGTGCCGCCCATCGTTACCCTGACCCTTGGCAGCCTGGCACCGGAGCGGCTCAAGCTGGCCTCGGGGCTCTTTAACCTGATGCGAAACCTCGGCGGCGCCATCGGTATCGCCCTTTGCGCCACCTTGCTTAATGACAGGACCAATCAGCACTTTTTCCATCTCGCCGAGCACCTGACCCCGGCAAGCGAAGCCACCGACACCCTGCTAAGCCAACTGGCCAGCCACTTTAGCAACTGGTTTGGCGACGACAGCGGCCAGGCCGCCGCCCTTCGCCAGCTCTGGCATCTAACCTACCGCGAAGCCCTGACCCTGACCTTTGCCGATGTTTTTTTGGTGCTGCTGGTGGCTTTTATCGCCACCACCCTTGCCGCGCCGCTGATGCGTGGCCTGGCCGCTGCGCCTCCCAAAGGTGCCGGGCACTGATGAGCGCTTTTTCCGCTGGGCCTAATCGGCCCGGCACGCAGGGCGTTAAAGCCTTATTTTTCAATGCTATAAAAGTAACGTATCGGCCAATGGCGCAGGCACCGCCTATAGTTACTCGCGTTTTGAAAGTAGCAAGACCATAGTTACTTCACATTTGAAAGTTAAGTGATGCGCCGTGTCCAAGGCCGGGGTATCACCCACCCGCTACCCATGTGAGGATTTGCCATGTCTACCCAACCTGTCATTGCCTTTGTTACCGGCGCCAACCGCGGCCTGGGCCTGGAATTTGTCAAAGCCCTGCAAGCCGCAGGCGCCAGTAAAATTTACGCGGCGGCGCGCGACCCGGCCAGCATCACCCTGCCAGGGGTCGTGCCGGTGAAGCTGGATGTCACCCGCCCGGAAGAGGTCGCTAAGGCCGCCGCCCTTTGCAGCGACGTGACTTTGCTTATCAACAACGCCGGCATTGCCGACTTTAAAGGCTTTATCGAAGAAGACAGCATCAGTGCCACCCAGCGGATGATGGACACCAATTTCTACGGCATGATCCGGGTCAGCCAGGCCTTCTCGCCGGTGCTTAAAGCCAATGGCGGCGGTGCCATCCTCAACGTGCTGTCGGTAGCCAGTTGGCTGGGCTCGCCGCTGCTGGGGCCCTACGCCGCCACCAAGGCCGCCGCCTGGAGCTACACCAACAGCCTGCGCTTGCATCTGGCCGAACAACAGACCCAGGTCAGCGCCCTGCATGTGGGCTTTATGGATACCGACATGGCCAAAGAGGTGCCCTATGAAAAGGTCAGCGCTGCCAGTGTCGCCCGCCAAGCCATTGCAGAGGTGGCAGCCGGTAAGACCGAGATTTTAGGCGACGATGTCACCCGCGCCGTCAAAGCCGGGCTGAGCCCCGAGCAGGCGGTGTACCTGACCGCCATGGAGCGCTGAGCGATGGCGGCGCCCTTTTGCGGGCGCCGCTGTTACAATGCCTCGAAGACAAGTCCAAGGGGCCCTAGATGCAACGCAAAAAACTCGACGGTACACCCTGCCCTATTGCCCGCAGTCTCGAACGTGTGGGGGAATGGTGGAGCATCCTTATCCTGCGGGACGCCTTTTACGGCCTGACCCGTTTTGACGAATTTGAAAAAAGCCTCGGCATTGCCCCCAACATGCTGACCCGGCGCCTGGGCACCCTGGTGGAAGAAGGGCTGCTGGAAAAACGCCTCTACCAGCAAAAACCGCCCCGCTATGGCTACCACCTGACTCAAGCGGGCCTGGATTTTCGGCCGGTGCTGATGGCCTTTGCGGCCTGGGGCAACAAGCATTTCGCGCCTGAGGGCCATAGCATCGACATCATCGATACCGACACTGGCCGCCCGGCTGAACCGATGATGGTAGACGCCCATACCCTCAAACCCCTGACCTCGGCCACCCACATGATGGCGCCGGGCCCGGCGGCAACGGCCGAGCAGCGCGAGCGCCTGGCCCGCTATGCCAAGTTAAGGGCCGAACGCCTCAACCCATAAAGCGGTAGCCGATACCGGGCAGGGTCTCGATAAGGGCCGGCTGCTCGGCATCGTCCCCAAGTTTGCGCCTAAGATTTGCCACCACAATGCGCAGGTAGTGGTTGTCGTCCTTGTGGCTCGGCCCCCACACCGCCACCAGCAATTGTTGCTGGGTCAGTACCTGGCCGGGGTGGCGCAACAGCTCCACCAAAAAGGCAAATTCCTTCTTGGACAGCCGAATATCCCGGCCCTGGTGGCGAAGGGTTTGGCTGGGCAGATCCAGTTCCAGGTCACTGCTGGCAAAACGCAGCTGCCCACCCTGAGCCAGCCGCAGCTGCTGGCGCAGCAGCACCCGCACCCTTGCCATAAACTCCTGAATGCCGAAGGGTTTGGTCATGTAGTCGTTGGCACCGGCGTCCAGCAGCCGCACTTTTTCGGCTTCGTCTTCACGCACCGACAACACCAGCACCGGCCAGTCATGGTCGCGGCGGATGGCACTCAGTACCTGGCTGCCGTCGCCGTCGGGCAGGCCAAGATCCAGCACCACCAGCTGCGGATGCTGCTGGCGGCAAAGGGCCAGGGCCTCATGGACCGTAGCCGCTTCCAGCACCGCAAAGCCCTCGGCGGCCAGGCTCAGCCGCAAAAAGCGGCGAATGGCCGCTTCGTCGTCAACGATAAGCACGGTGATCATCGGCTTTCCTCGGTATTTAAGGCCAAAGGCAGGGACAGGCGCATGCAGGTGCCGGTTTGGCTGGGCCCGGCGAAAGCCCAGATCTTGCCGCCGTGGGCTTCCACCATGGCCCGGGAGATGGCAAGCCCAAGGCCGGTGCCGCGGCTGCCCCCGTCGCCCACCGGCTGGGTGTAGAACAGGTTGAAGATACGGGTGCGGTCAGCCTCGTTGATGCCGGCGCCTTTGTCGATGATGTCTACCAACAGATCCGGGGCCGCCACCATGGCGCGTATCTCGATGGGGCTGCCGGGGGGCGAGTAGCGGGCGGCGTTATCCAAAATATTGACCAGCACCTGCTCTATGAGCGCCGGGTGTACCCGAAGCCTGGGCAGGGCCGGGTCCAGGTGGGTTTGCAGGGGATGCTGGCTAAGAGCTGCCGCCAAACGCCCGGCGGCGCCGTCAATCAAGGCCGCCAGGGTCACCGGCTCGCGATTAAGGATAAAATCCGGCTGGCCGAGACGGGTCATATCCAACAGGTTTTGCACGTAACCGTGCAGGCGCTGCGCTTCTTGCAAGATGGAAAATTGCAGCTCGGTTTTGTCGGCCGGGGCCAGGCGATCGTCGTAGTCCAGCAAAGTAGTGCTGGCCCCCATGATGCTGGCAAGGGGGGTTTTAAGGTCGTGGGAGACCGACGACAACAAAGCGGCGCGCATCCGGTCGGTTTCAGCCTGAAATTCACTTTGCTGCAAGCGGCTGTCCAGCTCTACCCTGGCGAGAGCCGCGCGGATATCCGCCAGCATGGCCTGGAGCTGGTGCTCGGCGCCGCTACCCAAAGCACTTGGCAGCTCAAGCGCCAGGGCCTGGCCCTCCCCCAGGGGTTGATACTGCATGGCGGCGGCGTTGAGGGTCTGGGTAAAGTGGCCCGCCACCTGCTGGTGGGCCAGGCACCATTGCAGCGCCGCCTGATCGGTCATGCCAAGGCCGCGCTGCTGCAAGGCCTCTTCGCTACCCACGCAAAACACCTTGAGCGCCAGGGCGTCGGCCACGGCCGAGGCGCCAAGGCCCAGCACCTCGTCTTTGCTGTGGGCCGATGCCAGGGCCTGGCTCAGGCCCAACAGCGCCGTGCCGATACGGTGGGATTCGCGAAGCCCCACCAGTTGCTGGCGCTGTTTGGCGGCCAGCCGGCCGGCGGCCATGCCTACCACCAGCAACGCCAGCAAGGTCAACAGATCGCTGTTACTGGCCACCGCCAGGGTGTAATAGGGCTCGGTGAAAAAGAAGTTGAACGCCACAAAGCCCAGCAGCGCCGCCAAGGAGGCCGGCACTACGCTGGTAGAAAGGGCGGTAGCCAGCACCCCCAGCACAAACAGCAGCGCCATGGCCGATGCCGGCAGCCAGGGCGCCGCCGCCAGGGCGATCAGGGTTGCCAGGGTCATGATGCCAACCCCAAGGGCCAGCTGCCCCCAGCGCCCCGGCGCCGGCGCGCGCAAGGAAGAGGGGCTGGGCTTGGCAACCTGGGTGTCCACCAGGGTCAGCTCCAGCTGGCTGGCCTTGGCCATCAGGTAGCGAAGCAGCGAACGGCGCCACCAGCGCGGCTTGGGTTTACCCAGCAGCAGCTGCGAGACATGCTGGCTGCGGGCGGTATCCACCAAGGTTGCCCCCACCCAGGGGCTGGCGAGGGTCAAAACCCGGGCGCCAAGCTGCGAGGCCAGCGCCAGGGCGTCGGCGAGGGCCGCAGAAGGGGTGCCTCTGGTTTGCACATGCAGCACCAGCCAGGGCTGTTGGCGGCGCTGGGCAATGCGATGGCCATGGCGCACCAGGGCACTGGCAGCGCCGTTATCGGCCAGGCACACCATCAGCTTGCCACGCAAAGAGGCTTGCTCGCGGCCCTGGGCCTGCCATTGCAGCTGCATGTGGCCTTCCACATGACTGGCCGCCGCCTGCATGGCCAGCTCGCGAAGGGCGGTGAGGTTGGGCAGCGAGAAAAAGGCCTGCAAGGCGGCCCGCGCCTGGGCTTCCATGTAGACCTTGCCCTCTTTCAGGCGCGCCAGCAGCTCCCTGGGGGGCAGGTCAATTAGCACCAGGCTGTCGGCCCCCAACAATACCTTGTCGGGGAGGGTTTCCTTGACTCTGACCCCGGTCAGCTGCCAGACCACATCGTTGAGGCTTTCTAGGTGCTGGACGTTGAGGGTGCTGTAGATATCAATGCCGGCCGCCAGCAGCTCTTCTACATCCTGGTAGCGCTTTTGGTGGCGGCTGCCGGGAGCATTGCTGTGGGCTAGCTCATCTACCACCGCCAGTTGCGGGCGGCGGGCCAACAGGCCATCGAGATCCATCTCGTCAAGGGTTTGGCCACGGTGGGCCAAGGACCGGCGCGGCGCTACCTCCAGACCCGCCAGCAGCTCTTGGGTGTCTTGGCGGCCATGGGTTTCCACTACCCCTACCACCACGTCCAGCCCCTGAGCGATCAGCGCCGGCAGGGCCTGGAGCATGGCGTAGGTTTTACCCACGCCAGGGGCCGCGCCTAAAAATATCTTCAGCTTGCCCCGCGGCGAGTCTTGTTCCAGCTCAGCCAGCAGGGCGTCGGCGCGGACATCATCGCGCATAGGGTTCCTTATCCAGGGCCAGATTCAGCAGCAGCACATTAACCACTTGCGGGCCAAGAATACCAGCTTGGCGCCGGCTAAGAACCAGGCTTTGCACCTTGGCAGCCGGCAGTCCCCTGGCCGCCGCCACCCTCGGCACCTGCTCCAGGGCCGCCGCCAGGGGGAGATCCGGGTCTACCCCTGAAGCACTTTTGGTGAGCATGGCCGGGTGGCTGTAGGGCTGAACCTCGGCAAAGGAGCGGCGCGCGGCGCTACCTTGGGGAAGGTTAGTGGCGCCAGAGCCAGCGCCGTCATAACCGGTGGCCGAGGGCCGGCTGTGAAAATAGCCGGCGCCGCTAAAACCCTGACCGATAAGGGCCGAGCCGATAAGGCGCCCGGCGCCGTCGTGGATAAGGCTGCCGTTGGCCTGGGCCGGGAACAGCCACTGGCCAAGGCCAGTGACCAACATGGGGTAGCCAAGGCCCAGCAGCAGGGTGAGTACCAGCAGGGTACGGATAGCGTTCATCAGGGGCTCCTTACACTAGGCCCAGGGTCGAAATAGCCAAATCAATCAGTTTGATACCAACAAAAGGCACCACCAGCCCACCGACCCCGTACAGCAGCAGGTTGCGGCGCAGCAAGGCACTGGCGCTGCCCTTGAGGCTGACTCCTTTAAGGGCCAACGGCACCAGGGCGATGATGATCAATGCGTTAAAGATGATGGCCGAGAGGATGGCGCTTTGCGGGCTAGCCAGGTGCATCAGGTTCAGCACTCCCAGTTGGGGATAGGCCGCCACAAAGAGCGCCGGCAAGATGGCAAAGTACTTGGCCAAGTCGTTGGCGATAGAGAAGGTGGTCAAGGCGCCACGGGTTACCAAGAGCTGCTTGCCCACTTGCACCACGTCCAGCAGCTTGGTGGGGTTGGAGTCCAGGTCCACCAGGTTGCCGGCTTCTTTTGCCGCCTGAGTGCCCTCGTTCATGGCCAGGCCCACATCGGCCTGGGCCAGGGCCGGGGCGTCGTTGGCGCCGTCGCCGCACATGGCCACCAGCCGGCCGTCTTGTTGCTCCTGGCGGATATAGGCCAGTTTTTTCTCGGGGGTGGCCTCGGCGACAAAATCGTCTACCCCCGCTTCGGCGGCGATGGCGGCGGCGGTGAGGGGGTTGTCACCAGTGATCATCACGGTGCGGATCCCAAGGGCGCGCAGCGCCTGAAAGCGCGCCTTGATGCCGGGTTTGATGATGTCTTTAAGGTGCACCGCCCCCAGCAGGCTTTGGCCCTGGCACACCAGCAGCGGCGTGCCGCCCTGGCGGGCAATGGCGTCCACCGCCTGCATCAAGGGCTCAGGGGCCTCGCCTGCGGCAAGACCCAAATGGCGCAGCACCGCGTCCACCGCACCCTTGCGATAGCGCTGCCCGCCCCGGTCAAGGCCACTGAGGCGGCTTTGCGCCGAAAAGGCCACCACCTCGTCCCCCGGCGCTTCCTCGCACTGGGGTAAGGCTGCCAGCACCAGGATGGATTTGCCCTCGGGGGTGTTGTCCCCCAAGGAGGCCAGGGCCGCCGCCTCGGCCAGCCGGGCTTGGTCGACCCCCGGTGCCGGGATAAAGGCATCGGCCATGCGGTTGCCAAAGGTGATGGTGCCGGTTTTATCCAGCAGCAGGGTGCGCACATCGCCAGCGGCCTCCACGGCGCGGCCGGATTTGGCAATCACGTTCAACTTGACCAGCCGGTCCATGCCGGCAATGCCGATGGCCGACAACAAGCCGCCGATGGTGGTGGGGATCAAGGTGATAAAAAGGGCGATGAGGTAGAGCCTTGGCACCTGGCTGCCGTTGTAACCTAAGAACCAGGGCAAGGTGGCCACCACCAGCAGGAAGATGAGGGTCAGCCCCACCAGCAAGGTATCAAGGGCCTGCTCGTTAGGGGTTTTCTGGCGCTTGGCCCCTTCTACCAGGGCAATCATTCTATCCAGGGTGCCCTGCCCCGGCTCGGCGCTCACCTCGACATAAATGCGGTCAGACACCACCAGAGTATTGCCGGTTACGCCGCTGCGGTCGGTGCCGGACTCGCGGATCACCGGCGCCGACTCGCCAGTAATGGCCGCCTCGTTCACCGAGGCAATACCGGCCACCACTTCGCCGTCCGCCGGGATGGTTTCTCCCGCTTCCACCAGCACAATATCGCCCCGGCGCAGGCTGGGAGCGGCTACCCACTGGCCCTCAGTGTCGTCAAGGCCGGTCACCTTACGGGCCTGCAACTGGCTGAGATTGGCCTTGAGGCTGTCGGCCCGGGCCTTGCCCCGGCCTTCGGCCAGGGTTTCGGCGACGTTGGCAAACCACAAGGTCAGCCACAGCCAGCCGGTGAGCTGCCAGGCAAGAAGCGGGGCAACACCGGAGATGGCCGCCCCCAGCAGCGCTTCGAGGCTGGCAAGCACCGCCGCCACCCACAGGCAAAAGAGGATAGGTTTGTTAACCAGCGCCTTGGGGTGAAAACGGCGCAGCGCTTCGCTTGCGGCGCGAGCCGCCATAACCGAATCGAACATCAGAAGGCTCCCACAGTCAGGGCATCGGCGACAGGGCCCAAAGCCAGGGCCGGCAAGAAGGCCAGGCCGCCAATCATCAGGATGGTGATCACCAGCAGGGTGATGAACAGGGCGCCCTTGATGGGAAAATCGCCCTGGCTGGTTTCTACCTTGGCCGCGCCGGCCAGGGAGCCGGCTACCGCCATGACCGGCAAGATGATGCCAAAGCGCCCCAGCGCCATGGCCAGTGCCAGCAGCAGGCACTGGGTGTTGTCGCTGGCGCCAAAGCCAGCAAAGGCCGAGCCGTTGTTGCCGGTCGCCGAGGCATAGGCATAAAGCAGGCGGCTAAGGCCATGGGGGCCGTCGCTGCCGATAACGCTCTCATGGCCCGGCAGCAGCAGGGTCAAACCGCCCAGCACCAGCACCCCAAGGGGCATCACCAGCATGCTGGACACCACCCATTTCATCTGCCCGGCGCCCAGCCGTTTACCAAGATACACCGGGGTTTTGCCCACCATCAGGCCGCACAGGAACACGGTCAGCAGCACAAACAGCAACATGCCGTAAATACCGGCGCCAACGCCGCCGAAGATAACTTCCCCCAGCAGCATGTTCACCAGGGCGACTAAGCCGGAAAGGGGCGCAAAGCTGTCGTGCATGGCGTTGACCGAGCCATTGGATGCGGCGCTGGTGGCCACCTCCCAGAGGGTTGAGAGGGTCAGGCCAAAGCGGCTTTCCTTGCCTTCCCAGTTGCCAGGCTCGGTGGTTAACCCGGCAAGAGTTGGGTCGGGCAGGCTCTCTTGCCACAGCGCTACCGCCAGGCCAATTAGCAGCAGTACCAGCATGGCCGCCAGGATGGCGCGGCCATGGCCGCTGTCTTTGATGTAGCGGCCAAAGGCAAACACCATGGCCGCTGGCAGCAGCAGCAAAGCCACCATCTCCAACCAGTTGGAAAGTGCCGTGGGGTTTTCAAAGGGATAGGCGGAGTTGGCCCCGAAAAAGCCGCCGCCATTGGTGCCGAGCTGCTTGATGGCTTCTTGAGAGGCCACCGGCCCCAGAGCCAGGGTCTGCTGGGCGCCTTCAAGGGTATGGGCCACCGGGTAGGAGCTGAAGGTCTGGGGCACCCCTTGCCAGATAAGCAGCAGCGCCATCACCAGCGCCATGGGCAGCAGCAGGTAGAGCGCGATGCGCAGCAAATCCTGCCAGAAATTGCCCAGTTGGCTGCCCTGGCGCTGGCTGATGCCCCGAAACAGCGCCGCCGCCACGGCAATACCGGTGGCGGCAGAGGCAAAGTTTTGTACCGTCAATCCCAGCATCTGGCTGAAATAGGAAAGCTGCAGCTCACCGCTGTAGGCTTGCCAGTTGGTATTTGAAACAAAACTGACGGCGGTATTGAGGGCCAGTTGCCAGGGCAAACCCGGCAGATGCTGGGGGTTTAGGGGTAAAAAGCCCTGGGCCATCAGCACCAGCATCAACAGCGCCATGCCGGCGAGGTTAAAGGCCAGCAGGCTGCCAAGGTAGCGCTGCCAGTTCTGCCCTTGGCTATCGCTGGTGCAAAGCTTTAAAAGGCCTTTATCCAGGGCATGGCCCGGCCCTTCCAGCACGCGGTGAATGTAGCGGCCAAGCCAGGGCGCCGGCAGCAGCACCAGCAGGATAAACAGCAAGGGGTAAAACCATTGTTGCCACATGTCGCCTCCTAGTGCTCGCTGCGAACCAGGGCAAAGCCCAGGTAACAGAGCAAGGCGACAACAACGAAAAGATACAGCCAGTTCATGAGGGTTCTCTCGGTTCAATGGACCAAGAAAGCCTAAGAACAAGGGCCGTTAAGGGGCTATAAAGGCTGGGGCCGGGGCCGTAAAGAAGCCGTAAAAAAGGCGCCTTGCGGCGCCTTTGGCTAGGTTAACGGTGCTCGTTAAACTCTTGGGTGACATCCGCCGCCCTTGGCAGCTTGCTGATGTCTTCGGCCCTAAGGGGCTTGATGGGGGCTTTTTTCAGCTCGGCTTCGAGGTAGCTGATGGCCTTGTCGAGCTGGGCATCCTTACCCTCGAAGGTGGCGTGGGGCAGGTTGTCTACCTCGATGTCGGGAGAGACCCCCTGGCCTTCCACTATCCAGTGGCCGTCCAGCTCAAACTGCGGAAACTCAGCCACCCTCGCCATGCCGCCATCGGAGAGCGCATTGCGGCCAGTCAGCCACACCCCGGCCCCAGCGGTGCGCATGCCAATCAGCGGCGCCAGGCCCAGGGCCTTGATGCCAGCGCTGAAGGTCTCGCCATCGGAATAGGTGATTTGGTCGGTCAACACCACCAGATGGCCCCTGAAGGCCTGTTGCATGTTGGTGTTGGCATCGCCGTGCTTGGGCTGCCAGAACATCCAGGCCCGTTGCAGCAGCTTGTTGATCACCCAAGAATCGATGTTGCCACCACGGTTGCGGCGCACGTCGATGATGAGCCCGTCTTTGCCGTAGTTGGCAAAGAACTCCCGGGCAAAGCTCTCGATGTCGCCGCTACCCATGGCATAGAGATGCAGGTAGCCAATCTTGCCGCCGCTGGCCTTGGCCACGGCGCTGCGGTTGTGCTCAACCCAGTTTTGGTAGCGAAGCTGGCTGTTGGCCTGCAAGTCAACCGGGTAGACGATGGTGTCATGGCGAGCGCTACCCCGGGTGAGGGTCAGCAGTACCTGTTTGCCGGCCTGGTTACGCAGCAGCAGGCTGACATCACTCAAGGTACTGACCTTGCGGCCATTGATGGCCTTGATAATGTCGCCATCGCGGGCGTCCACGCCGGGGCGCGCCAGTGGGCTGGCCTGCTCGGGTAGCTCGGGGTCGGTCTCAAGAATGTGGCTGATGCGCACCCCGGCATCACTTTGCAGCAGCTCGGCACCAAGGCTCGCGGCGCTAGCGGCATCGGGGTTTTGCGGGAAGTCCCCGCCCCTGACCTGGGAGTGCAAGGCGCTGAGCTGGCCGGTCATCTGGCCCAAAAGATCGGCCAGTTCCTGACGGTCGGAGACCCTTGCGACCAGCGGCTCGAAGCGGGCCTTGATGGCGTTCCAGTCCTGGCCGCGAAGGGCCGGATCAAAGAAGGAGTCGCGGTGCATCAGCCAGGCGTCGCGGAACATCTGCAGCCACTCGTCGCCGGGGTTGATGGCAAGCTGCCACTGCTCGCCCTGGACCCGCTGGTTGGCGAGATCGCCTGGCATCTTGGCACCGGCCGGCACGATAAACATCTGTTCTGGCTGGCTTTGCTTGCGCACAAAAAGCTGCTTGCCGTCATCAGACAGCCCGTACTGGGCAATATCCCCGGCAAAGGTTTCCAGCTTGGGCGAGAGCCGGTCAAAGGCCAGGGTTTTGAGGCTGGCCGCGCCCTGCCCGGCCGGACTGTCTTCCACATAGAGGCGGTCTTGGCTCACGCTGAGCACGCTGTAGTTACCGGCGGCCACCGGCACCTGCCACAGGCGGGCGGCAATAGAGCCCCACTCGATGCCGGCTTTGCCGTCATCGGCCTTCTCAGCGGCGGCCAGCAGCTCGCTGGGCTTTTGGAAGGGGAACACCGCTTTAGGGTCCAGGGCCAGGGCAAAGATGTCGGTGCGTTTGTCGAACATCGGCCCCATGTTGCGATCGCCCCAGGGCGAGCCGGGAGTGGCGTTAAAGCTGCGGTTAGAAAGGAAATACAGCCACTTGCCGTCAGGGCTGAAGGCCGGCGAGAAAGACTCGTACTTGCTGCTGGTCAAAAACTGCTGCTTGGCGGTAGCGGTGTCAAACAGCAATACCTGGCTGCGCTCATGGCCCACAAGGGCGGCGCCGATGGCCAGGTAGCGGCTGTCGGCCGACCAGGCAAGATCGCCAAAGGGGCCAAGGCCGGGGCCATTACCCAGGATCTTGTTGTTGCTGCCGCTATTAAGGTCAAGCAAGTAGAGGTTGCCGTCGTTGTCGTCGTTGGCCAAGTAGCGGCCATCGGGCGAGAGGCTCAGGCTCCAGCGCAGGCTGTGGCCGCCCTGGGTAAGCTGCTTGGCATCGTTGCTGCCGTCGGCGGCAAAGCGCCAGATCTCCTGCTCGCCGCTGGCATCGCAAATGGCATAGACCCATTTGCCGTCTTTACTCAAAAGCGCGCTGCGCACCCGGCTTTGGGCCGGCACGGCGATATCCACCAGCCTGGAGCCATCGGTGCCGGCAATGGCAACCCGGCCCCGGGCGGTCAGCACCACCTTGTTGCCCTTGGCATTAAGCTCGGCGTCGGTGGCGTATTTGAGCGGGTCTTTAAGCCAGCGGGGCTGGCGATAGGGCTCGTCGGTATTGAGGGTGATATCGAGCTTTTGCGCCTCGCCCTTGGCGAGATCCAGCAGCATCACATCGGCGCCCAGTTGAAAGACAATGCGGCCCTCTGAAAGCCGTGCATCCTTGACCGGCCAGTCGCGGTAGTGGGTGAGCTGGCGAGTGTCGCTGCCATCGCTGGCCATGGACCACAGGTTGGGGTTGCCGTCTTTGTCGGAGACATAATAGAGGCGGCCCTGATAATACATGGGGTCGCGCTCGGAGCCGGCGTCTTTGGCGCTCAGCAGTTGGGCCTCGTCGTTGCTGCCCAGCTTGAAACGCCACAGCTCACCCTTGGCGCCGCCCCGGTAAACCTTGGCGTGGTCACCGGTAACCTGCAGGCCGAAGCGGGCAAAATAGAGGTACTGGCCTTGCTCGTCCAGGCTGCCTTGGATGGCATTGGCCAGCGGCAGCGCCGTAACCTTGAGGCTGGCAGGGTCCACCTCCTTGAGCACCCAGGTGCTGGAAGGGCCAAAGGCGTTGTCGGTGGCGTAGAGCAGCTTGCCGTTAGCTGTCCAGCCTTGCAGCCGCACATGGCTTTGCTCGAAGGTCACCCGTTTGGGCAGGCCGCCGGCAACCGGCATCACATAGGCCTCGGGGGCACCTTCATAATTGGCCACGAAGGCCAGGCTCTTGCCGTCTTGGGACAAAACCGCGCCCGACTCCTCGGCCGGTTTACTGGTCAGGCGATGGGCGCTGCCGCTGCCCAGTTCATCCACCCAGATATCCCCTTCAGATGTGAAAACCAGGGTGTCGCCACGTAAGTCGGGCTGGCGGTAGTAACCGCTGTGGCCGCTGTTGGCCAGTGCCTGGCCGCTCATACCCAGAGCAGCCAGACAGCAAAGAAAGCTGTAACGAAGTTTCATAGCGCGTTCTCTTATTTTTAGGATGGGGTGCCGCCGTCAACGTAGCTCAGTTCAAGCTACTCTCGCTGATACTCAGATAAAACAGCCACCAAGGTAAAGTGCGAGTGATCTCCGCCGGATGACCGGCCTCGGTACTTCAGCAAATAATGTTAAGGCTTTGTTGACCTTCGCCTAAAAAGGCATCACTGTAAATAAACGAGCAGTCATGCCTACTAGGTTTGCCATGATCAAACACCAAAAAGCCAAGCTCAGCAGACGTTTGATGCTGTCTACCTTGAGCCTGAGCTTCCTGATGATGGTGATGCTGATCCCGGTTCAGTATTTCATGGACAAGAAAGAGGCCGAGAACGGTGTTGCAGCAACCAGCACCCAGATAGTCCAGGGCTATCTTCCCACCTTGGCAGCCGCCATTTGGAACTTCGACCCTGACCGCACCCGCCTTAACCTGCAAAGCCTTATTCAGCAACCTTTTGCCGCCTACGCCGATGTCAGTGGTGACATTGCCCTGACCGTGGGGGTAAAGCCGGTCAACAGCATCGATTTTCAATACCCCATAGTGGCGGATAACGGCAGTCATCTAGGTCAGCTCTCGGTGAGCTTTGACAAAGACGTTATCAGCAAGCACGCCTGGGACAAGGTACGCAGCGCCTTTTGGACCTTGAGCCTGTATACCCTGATCCTCTCTGGCTTGCTGCTGTGGCTGGTGCAAAAGGTGGTAACCCGCCGGCTGCTGCGTCTTTCCCAGTTCGCTCAAGGCCTGCGCCTGGATAACCTGGAGGTCGCCCCTACCCTCTACTTCAAGCGCAGCCAGGACGAGCTGGACCAGCTCACCAAAAGCCTGTTGGACATGCGTAACCAGCTGGCCGCCGACCGCAACGAACTAAAACGCTTTGAGACCGAACTGGCCCGGCGCGCCAGTGAAGACCAACTGACCAGCCTACCCAACCGCTTCAGCTTTTTAGAGGCCCTTTACCGGCAGCTGGAAACCGACGCTCAGTTCTCGCTGATGTTTTTGGACTTGGATGGGTTCAAGAAGGTTAACGACGGCCTTGGCCACAGCATCGGTGATGAGCTTTTAAAGAAAACCGCCCAGCGCCTCAAAGAGCTGGGGGGCGAGTGCAGTTTCCTGGCCCGCTACGGCGGCGACGAGTTTGTCATTCTGGTCAATCAGGGCAGTGAAGAGAGTATCAAGGCCATTGCCGACCGCCTCACCGACGGCTTCTCCCGGCCCTTTCACGTGGCCGGTAACGTCCTCTATCTGTCGGTGAGCATTGGTATTGCCCGCCACCCCCAGGACGCCGACAACGGTGAAGAGCTTATCCAGCGGGCAGACGTGGCCATGTACCAGGCAAAAAATCTGGGCCGCTCTCGCTACCTCTTTTTCGATCAATGCATCTACGACAACATGCGCCTCAAGCTCAGCATGGAAGAGCAGCTTCGCAAAAGCCTTGAGCAAAAGGATTTCACCCTGGTCTACCAACCTATCTACAACACCCATACCGGTAAGATAGTGTCGGCCGAGGCCCTGCTGCGCTGGCCTTACGGCAGCCCTGATGTGTTTATTCCACTGGCCGAAGAAACCGGGCTTATTCTGCCGCTGGGGCTTTGGGTGTTGGAAGAAGCCCTGACCCAGGCCAAGCGCTGGCAAGATGCCGGTACGCCGCTGGTGGTCTCGGTTAACGTCTCCCACAATCAGTTACACCAGCCGAGCTTTGCCGACAAGGTTTGCGAGCGCCTGCAAAAATGCGGCCTGGAACCGTCCATCTTGCAGCTGGAGATCACCGAAACCGCGCTGATGGAAGACTGGCAAGTCAGTATCGCCAATATCCAAAAACTGCGGGACATGGGGGTGCGCATCGCGCTTGACGATTTTGGCACCGGTTATTCGTCGCTGTCGCACCTGCAGCAGTTGCCACTTGATTGCCTGAAAATAGACAAGAGCTTTATGGCGCGGATCCACGAGTCGCCTCGGGATATGGCCCTGGTCCAGGCCTTGGTGGAACTGGCCAAGGCCTTGTCATTGAAGGTGGTGGCAGAAGGGATTGAGTATGAAGAGCAAATGCTGCTGGCCAGGACCCTCGGTATTCATTACCTGCAAGGTTTTTTCCTGGCCAAACCGCAGCCGGTAGAGCAGTTGGAGCTTAACCGGCCTTTTGCAGCGTTAAGTCACGGCGCATCCGCTTCAGCTCAAGGCGTGCATAACGGAACTCGATAAAGTCCTGCACATTGGTAGTAAGCGCCAGCTTAAAGAAGTTGATGGCCGCGCCTACCTCACCCTTCTGCTGGTGCAGTTTGCCCAGGTAAAAGTAGGCTTCACAGAGGCGCTCGGCCAGGGTGCGGTTGGAGTCGACGTTGTCTTTAAGGCCATCGATAAAGGCCGCTTCACTGATCTTGCCCTCATAGAGCGCCACCAGTTGGTTGGCCCACACATCGCCATGGAGCTTGGTGGCGTTATAGGCCAGCCGGGTTTTAGCCTCGGCCGGGTTGGTCGCTTCTTCAGCCAAGTACAGCCACAGCACCCGGTACGGGTCGTTGGGCTGCAGGTTCAGGAAGGTTTCCAAATCCTGGGTGGCCAGCTCTGGCCGGTCGCCGTAATACAGGGCAATGCCGCGGTTAAGAAAGGCGTACTCGTGCTTTGGGTCCAAATCGATGGCCGCATCCAGCGCTTCATAAGCCTGCTCGTACTCTTCGGCAGAAATGGCCTGGATACCGATAAAGTTGTAGGCATCGGCCATGTCCGGCTTGAGCTGGATGGCGCGGTTAAAATCGCGCCGGGCCAGGGCCTTGAGCCCCACCGAGTCGTATACCACGCCACGACGGTATAACACCTGGGCACGCTGCTCGTTGTTCAGGTCGGCACGGTTCAGGATCTCTTCAAGACGGGCCAGCTCCACTTCAGACTGAAAAGAAGTGGCCAGGGGCTCGGCGAGGATAAGTTTGCTGTCTTGCTGGGAGGTCGAAGGCAAGGAGGCACAGCCTGCCAACATCAGTGGGATCAGGACGGCCAGTGTCTTTCGCATAATCCGTGTCTCTTCTCTGCAATGGCTACATCCTGCCAGAAGCCCAAACAAAAGGGGAGCCAAAGCTCCCCTTTTTCCAAAATAAGACCTAGGTCTTATTCGGTTTTGTTGGCGTCGGCCTGGGCTTCGGCTTCCACTTCAGCAACCGGCTCGGCTACGTCGGCAGCAGGGGCCGGCTGAGCAGCTTCAGCGGGGGCTTCGGCTTGCTCGGGCTTGGGCAGCGCTTCTTTGATGGACAGGCGTACACGGCCTTGACGGTCCACTTCCAGACACTTGACCTTCACTTCCTGGCCTACTTTCAGGTGGTCAGCCACGTTTTCGATACGCTCTTCGGCGATCTGGCTGATGTGCACCAGGCCTTCTTTACCGGGCAGAATGGCAACGAAAGCACCGAAATCAACGATCTTGGTGACTTTACCGTCGTAAACGCGGCCCACTTCCACTTCGGCGGTCAAGTCTTCGATACGGCGGATAGCGGCCTGAGCCTGCTCACCGCTGACGGCGGCGATTTTCACGGTGCCGTCGTCTTCGATCTCGATGGTGGTGCCGGTTTCTTCGGTCAGGGCGCGAATGACGCTGCCGCCTTTACCGATCACATCACGGATCTTCTCGGGGTTGATCTTCATGGTGTGGATACGGGGCGCGTAGGCAGAGATGTCTTCACGCGGGCCGTTGATGGCCTGGTCCATCACACCCAGGATGTGGATACGGGCATCGTGGGCCTGTTTCAGGGCCACTTGCATGATTTCCTTGGTGATGCCTTCGATCTTGATGTCCATCTGCAGGGCGGTAACACCCTCGCGAGAACCGGCCACCTTGAAGTCCATGTCGCCCAGGTGATCTTCGTCACCCAGGATGTCGGACAGCACCACAAAGTTCTCTTCTTCTTTCACCAGGCCCATGGCGATACCGGCCACGGAGGACTTGATCGGTACACCGGCGTCCATCAGCGCCAGAGAGGAACCACAGACAGAGGCCATGGAAGAAGAACCGTTGGATTCGGTGATCTCGGAAACCACACGCACGGTGTAGGGGAACTGCTCGGCAGAAGGCATCACTGCCAGTACGCCGCGCTTGGCCAGACGGCCGTGGCCGATTTCACGGCGCTTAGGGCTGCCCATCATACCGGTCTCACCTACGCAGTAGGGAGGGAAGTTGTAATGGAACAGGAAGTTGTCAGTGCGCTCACCAGTCAGCTCGTCGAGGATCTGGGCGTCACGGGTGGTACCGAGGGTAGCCACTACCAGAGCCTGGGTTTCGCCACGGGTGAAGATGGCGGAGCCGTGAGTGCGGGGCAGTACGCCGGTGGCCACGTCCAGGGCACGGATCATCTGCGGGTCGCGGCCATCGATACGGGGCTCGCCAGCCAGCACACGGCCACGGACCAGGGTCTTCTCGACTTTGGAGAACAGATCGCCGGCTTCTTTGGTGTTCAGCTCGGCGTCGTCGGCCAGCAGGCTTTCCATCAGGGCAGACTTGATGGCGCCGATGGCAGCGTAACGCTCCATTTTGTCCTGGATGCGGTAGGCGTCGCCCAGTTTTTCCCAGACAGCGGCTTTGATTTTGTCTTTAAGCTCGGTGTTTTCGGCAGGGGCAGTCCACTCCCATTTGGGGGTGTTCACTTCGGCAGCCAGTTCGTTGATGGCGGTGATCACGGTCTGCATCTGTTGGTGACCGAACATCACGGCGTCCAGCATCACTTCTTCAGCCAGCAGTTCGGCTTCGGATTCCACCATCAGTACCGCACCTTCGGTACCGGCAACGACCAAGTCCAGCTTGGAGGAGGCCAGTTCGGCGGTGGTGGGGTTCAGCACCAGGTGGTCGTTGATGTAACCGACGCGAGCGGCGCCGATGGGGCCGGCAAACGGAATACCGGAGATGGCCAGGGCGGCGGAGGTGCCGATCATGGCAACCAGATCAGGGCTGACTTGCGGGTTGACGGAGACAACAGTCGCCACAACCTGGACTTCATTCTTGAAACCGTTGGGAAACAGGGGGCGGATAGGACGGTCGATGAGGCGAGCAGTCAGGGTTTCGCCTTCGCTGGGACGGCCTTCACGCTTGAAGAAACCGCCGGGGATCTTACCGGCTGCGTAGGTGCGCTCCTGGTAGTTCACGGTCAGCGGGAAGAAATCTTTGGATTGGTCGGCTTCTTTTTTACCGACAACGCTCACCAGAACTACGGTGTCGTCCATGCTGGCGATAACGGCAGCGGTGGCTTGACGCGCCACGGCGCCAGTTTCCAGAGTAACGGTGTGCTGACCGTACTGGAAGGTCTTGATAATTGGTTTCACAGATTGTCCTTAGGATCAGCCGATCCTTGATTTTTTTGGTCGCTTACTTTGCGCGCCAAGTATATAGCAGCTATTCGGCAAGAGGTAGCCACCCGGCTTTAGAACAAAAAAAAGGGGGCCGAAGCCCCCTTTTCCTTGCAAGGTCAAAGTCGAATTAACGACGCAGACCCAGCTTGCCGATCAGATCGGCATAACGCTGAACGTCTTTCTTCTTCAGGTAGTCCAGCAGTTTGCGGCGCTGGGAAACCATGCGCAGCAGACCACGACGGCTGTGGTGGTCTTTCTTGTGCTGGGAGAAGTGACCTTGCAGATGGTTGATCTGGGCAGTCAGCAGGGCAACTTGAACTTCCGGGGAACCGGTGTCGTTTTGGCCGCGGCTGTGTTCAGCAACGATTTGAGCTTTTGCTTCAACGCTTAGTGACATGATGTACTCCTGATTGATAAAAGCATGGCCGATCACTAATTCAGCCATGCACGAGGCTGCGCATTCTACCCCAGGGCCGGATGGCTGCCAAGGGTCAGTGCGCAACCACCATACGTTTGGGGGCAACCTTGCCGTCGTCGTCGATAATTCCGACGCCGATAAAGGTGCCCTCTTCCAGCAACCGCACCAGCCCTTCGCTGGGCGCACCGGGTACCTGCACGGCCTGGCCTTGCTTGAGGTAATAGGCGCTGGCCTCTTTCACCTCAACCGCTGGCATGTCCTGCACGGCGCTGTCCATGGGCAACAAGAAGCTGTCGAGGTAGTCGCCGGGGCTCACTTCGTCGGCCCTGGCCTTTTCCAGCAGCGCTTCCAGGCGCTCCAAGGTCACCACCCGCTCCATGGGGTAGTCGGACACCTTGGTGCGGCGCAGCATCACCACGTGGGCGCCGCAGCCCAGCACTTCGCCGAGGTCGTCCACTATGGTGCGGATATAGGTGCCTTTGGAGCACTCCACGTCCAGCTCCACTTCGTCGCCTTCAAAGCGCACCAGGGTCAGCTTGTAAACGGTGATGGGGCGCGCTTCGCGGGGTACTTCGATGCCTTCGCGGGCGTATTTGTACAAGGGTTTGCCCTGGTATTTGAGGGCCGAGTACATGCTGGGCACCTGCATGATGGGGCCGCGGAATTTATCCAGGGCTTCCAAGAGGTCGCCCATCACCACATCCACGGGCCGCTCTGACACCACTTCGCCATCGGCATCGGAGGTATCGGTGCGCACCCCCAGCTTGGCGATGACCCGGTAGCCTTTATCCGAGTCCAGCAAGAACTGCGAGAACTTGGTGGCTTCCCCAAAGCAGATCGGCAGCATGCCGGTGGCCAAGGGGTCCAGAGCGCCGGTGTGGCCGGCCTTCTGGGCAAAGAAGATGCGTTTGACTTTCTGCAGGGCGTCGTTGGAACTCAGGCCCTGGGGTTTGTCCAGCAGCAGGACACCGTCCAGCGGACGGCCCTTGGACCGACGCTTGCTCATTCCTTGTCCTCGTCCTCGCGACCGCTTTGCACTTTCTTGGCCTCGTCTTTTGCGATGGCTTGGCTGACGGCGTTGGAGATCCGCATCCCTTCAATCAGGGAGGTATCGTGGACGAATTTCAGCTCCGGCACGATACGCAGGCGCAGGCGGCCGCCCACTAGGCTGCGGATATAAGGTTTGGCTTCTTGCAGACCCTTAAGGGTTTCCTTGACCTTCTCTTCATCCTGTTCAAACAGGGTGATGAACACCTTGGCGTGAGAGAGGTCGCGGCTGACATCCACCCCGGACACGGTGACCATGCCAACGCGGGGATCTTTGACTTCGCGCTGCAGAATCATCGCGATTTCCCGTTGCAGCTCTTGGCCGACACGGCGGGTACGACTGACTTGACTTGCCATATGATTTGCCTTTTTAAAGACAAGGACGGGGGCGCTTGGCCCCCGTCCTTATGGTTGTTGTTTCCTTAGAGAGTCCGTGCAACCTCAACGGTTTCAAAGACCTCAATTTGGTCACCGACGCGAACATCATTGTAGTTCTTAACGCCGATACCACACTCGTAGCCGTTCTTAACCTCGGCCACGTCGTCTTTGAAGCGGCGCAGAGATTCCAGCTCGCCTTCGTAGATAACCACGTTTTCACGCAGCACGCGGATAGGCGCAGAGCGCTTGACCACACCTTCAGTGACCATACAGCCGGCCACGGCGCCGAACTTGGGCGACTTGAACACGTCGCGCACTTCGGCCAGACCGATGATCTCCTGCCTGAATTCCGGTGCCAGCATGCCGGTCATGGCTTGCTTCACTTCTTCAAGCAGTTCGTAGATCACGCTGTAGTAGCGAAGATCCAGGTTCTCGGTCTCAACTACCTTGCGGGCAGAAGCGTCGGCACGGACGTTAAAGCCAAGCAGGATAGCGTTGGAAGCGGCAGCCAGGGTGGCGTCGGTCTCGGTGATACCACCTACGCCGGAGCCCACCACTTTGACCTTCACTTCGTCGGTGCTGAGTTTCAGCAAGGAGTCGATGATGGCTTCCACAGAGCCCTGTACGTCGGCTTTGAGTACCACGTTCAGCTCGGAGACTTCGCCTTCGGCCATGTTGGCAAACATGTTCTCAAGCTTGGCCTTCTGCTGGCGAGCCAGCTTGACATCACGGAACTTGCCTTGACGATAGAGCGCCACCTCACGGGCTTTCTTCTCGTCACGCACAACGGTGGCTTCGTCACCGGCTGCCGGCACGCCAGACAGACCCAGGATCTCAACCGGAATGGAAGGACCGGCTTCTTTGATTTCGGCGCCCACTTCATCACGCATGGCGCGGACACGGCCGTATTCCAGACCGCACAGTACGATGTCGCCCTGCTTGAGGGTACCGGACTGCACCAGCACGGTGGCCACGGGGCCACGGCCTTTATCCAGGCGCGATTCCACTACCACACCGGTGGCCATACCGTCTTTGATGGCGGTCAGCTCCAGTACTTCAGACTGCAGCAGGATGGCGTCCAGCAGGTTATCCACACCCTCACCGGTTTTGGCGGAGACAGGTACGAACTGCACTTCACCGCCCCAGTCTTCGGTCAGCACGTCGTTCTGAGCCAGTTCGCTCTTAACGCGGTCCGGGTCGGCCTCGGGCTTGTCCATCTTGTTGACGGCAACAATCAAGGGAACACCGGCCGCCTTGGCGTGCTGGATGGCTTCCTTGGTTTGCGGCATGACGCCGTCGTCGGCGGCAACAACCAGTACCACGATGTCGGTGGCTTTGGCACCACGGGCACGCATGGCGGTAAAGGCGGCGTGACCAGGGGTGTCGAGGAAGGTGATCATGCCTTTCTCGTGCTCGACGTGGTAAGCACCGATGTGCTGGGTAATACCACCGGCCTCGCCTGCGGCGATCTTGGCCTTACGGATGTAATCCAGCAGTGAGGTTTTACCGTGGTCGACGTGACCCATGATGGTCACCACCGGCGCGCGAGGCAGAGCCTGGGCTTCGGTGTCACGGTCCAGCAGTACCGCTTCTTCCAGTTCGTTTTCTTTGCGCAGTACAACCTTGTGGCCCATTTCTTCGGCCACCAGTTGCGCGGTTTCTTGATCGATCACCTGGTTGATGGTGGCCATGGCGCCCATTTTCATCATCGCTTTGATGACTTCGGTCGCTTTTACCGCCATCTTGCTGGCCAGTTCGCCAACAGTGATGGTTTCACCGATCTGTACGTCGCGGGTTACCGGCTGAACAGGCTTGTTAAAGCCATGCTGCATGGAAGCCGGGGTACGGCCCTTGCCCTTCTTGGGCAGGCGGGAGCTGCGGCGGTCAGCATCACGCTCACGCTTATCGCTGTTGCGTTTGCTTTGGCCTTTGGCCTTGGCAGCACCACGGCGGCGACCTTCGGACTCGCGCTCGGCTTCCACTTCTGCTTCTTTGACGTAGGTAGACTTATCGTCTTCGTCTTCGGCAGGCTTGTTCTTGGCTTCCTCAGCCAGGCGCTTTTCGCTTTCCTCGGCCAGGCGGCGGGCTTCTTCTTCCAGGCGCACAGCGTCGGCTTCGGCCTTTTTCAGGGCCTCTTCTTCCTGCTTACGCTTGAGGGCGTCAGCTTCGGCTTTCAGGCGTTGCACTTCAGCATCGTCCTTTTTGGCAGTGCCGGCAGCTTTAGGCTGGTTACCGGCAACGGCTTTGGCCTGAGCTTCTTTGCGGGCTTTGTCTTCCGCTTCGCGCTTGGCCTTGGCTTCAGCTTCAGCAGCAGCGCGAGCAGCCGCTTCCTGGCGAGCCTTTTCTTCGGCTTCCAGGCGGGCTTTCTCAGCAGCCGCTTCGGCTTCCTGGCGCGCCTGCTCTTCAGCCGGATCGCGTTTTACGAAAGTGCGCTTCTTACGCACTTCCACCTGTACCTCTTTGGTACGGCCACCAGCACCACCGACAGACAGGGTGCTTTTGGTCTTACGGGTCAGGGTCAACTTGTCAGGGGCACCTGCATTGCCGCCATGCTGCTCTTTGAGGTGAGACAGCAAGGTCTGCTTTTCGTCTTCGCTGACCTCGTCTGAAGCGGCCTTTTTGATGCCGACCTCAGCAAACTGTTGGATCAGGCGATCAACCGGCGTACCTACATCATTGGCAAGTTTTTCAACTGTAACTTCTGCCATCTAAATCTTTCCTCCGTTGATCCCGTTTTAGGCCTCGGCGTTGTCACCGAACCAGCAGATGTTGCGGGCGGCCATGATCAGCTCGCCTGCTTTGGTTTCATCCAGCTCTTCGATGTCGGCCAAATCGTCAACGCCTTGTTCAGCCAGGTCTTCCAGGGTACGAACGCCTTTGCCTGCCAGTTTAAAGGCCAGGTGGCGGTCCATCCCTTCCAGATTCAAAAGGTCCTCAGCCGGCTCGGCGCCTTCGAGGCTTTCTTCGTTGGCCAGTGCAGCGGTAGTCAGGGCTGCCTTGGCGCGATTACGCAATTCTTCTACCAAGTCCTCGTCGAGACCATCGATCTCGAGGAACTCGGAAGTGGGGACATAAGCAATTTCTTCAAGGGTCGAGAAACCTTCTTCCACCAACAGCGCCGCGAAATCTTCGTCGATTTCCAGCTTATCGATGAACTGCTGCAGCAGTTTGTCGTTCTCGGCCTGGTGCTTGGCTTTCATGTCCGCCACGGTCATGACGTTCAGTTCCCAGCCGGTCAGCTGGCTGGCCAGACGCACGTTCTGGCCGCCACGGCCGATGGCCTGGGCGAGATTGCTCTCTTCCACGGCGATGTCCATGGCGTTGGCATCTTCATCAACGATGATGGAGGCCACGTCGGCCGGCGCCATGGCGTTGATAACGAATTGAGCCGGGTTGTCGTCCCACAGCACGATATCGACGCGCTCGCCTTCCAGTTCACCGGAAACAGCCTGAACGCGGGCACCGCGCATACCGACGCAGGCGCCGATAGGGTCGATGCGGCGATCGTTGGTTTTAACGGCGATCTTGGCGCGGCTGCCAGGGTCACGGGCAGCGCCCTTGACTTCAATCAGCTCTTCGCCAATTTCCGGCACTTCAATGCGGAACAGTTCGATGAGCATCTGCGGCTTGGCGCGGCTCAGGAACAGCTGGGCACCACGGGCCTCGGGCTTGACCGCAAACAGCAGGGCGCGAACCCGATCGCCGGGGCGGAAAGATTCGCGGGGCAGCATTTCGTCGCGGTACAGCACGGCCTCGGCGTTGTTGCCAAGGTCGAGGATAACCATGTCGCGGCTAGCCTTTTTAACGGTACCCGTCACCAGTTCACCGACGTTGTCGGCAAACAGCTCAACCACCTGGGCGCGCTCGGCTTCACGGACCTTCTGCAGAATGACCTGCTTGGCGGTCTGGGTGGTGATGCGGTCAAAGGTGATGGAGTCGATCTGCTCTTCGATGAATTCACCGGCTTGCAGTTCGTCGTTTTCTTCCATGGCGCGGGCGGCGGACAGCGTCACTTCTTTGAGCGGGTGCTCCAGGACGTCGTCACTGTCTTCAACAATCAGCCAACGGCGATAGGTGTCGAAGTCACCGGTTTTGCGGTCAATGGCGACGCGGACGTCGATTTCCTTGTCATGCTTTTTCTTGGTGGCGGTCGCCAGGGCTGCCTCCAGCGCTTGAAAAATCTTCTCGCGCGGTACGGCCTTCTCGTTAGAGACAGCGTCGACAACCAGCAGGATCTCTTTATTCATCAGGATGCCTCGTTACACCTTTGCCGTTATTCAAAACTGTGGAACCAGGTTGGCTTTATCGATATTGCTGAAAGCGAAGCGGTCTTCCTTGCCTTCGTATGCCAACTGGATCATGTCACCTTCAATGGCAACCAGCTTGCCTTTAAAGCGGCGACGACCCGCCACCGGCACAACCAGTTTGATTTCGATGTCCGAGCCTACCACTTTTTGAAAGTGCTCAGGCACAAACAGCGGCCTGTCCAGGCCGGGAGAGGACACTTCAAGGAAGTATTCGCTCTGAATGGGATCCTCGACATCCAGCACAGAACTGACCTGGTGGCTGACCTCGGCACAATTATCCACCGTCACCCCATTGGGGCTGTCGATATAGATCCGCAGTGTGGCACTGCGGCCAGCGCGGGCCATTTCAACGCCTAGCAGTTCAAAGCCAAGGGCTTCGACGGCGGGCGTCAACATCTCTGTCAATTGCTGTTCCAGTCTTGCCAAGGGCAATCCCTCCAAAAACAAAAAAAGGGCTAACGCCCAGTATCACAGCCGACTACGCGCGAAAGCATAGTCGATACCCCCACCGCGAGGCGATAAAGCGGCCTGCCGTGGACTTTAGATAGCAAAAAGCCCCGAACGATGCGGGGCTTTCTTCAACCTTAGTTGACAGACCCCGCATGGGGCCGGCTAATCAAAGGCAGCGCCTCTGATTAACTGTTTGGTTGCGGGAGCCGGATTTGAACCGACGACCTTCGGGTTATGAGCCCGACGAGCTACCAGGCTGCTCCATCCCGCGACAAACAGGTCGGCATCTTACTGGACTTGAAGGATTTTATCAAGCCAAAGAGCCTTGGTTGGTGCCGAGAGCGGGACTTGAACCCGCACGCCAATTAAGGCACTACCCCCTCAAGATAGCGTGTCTACCAATTCCACCATCTCGGCAAATTCACTTACATCAGTTGGTCGGTACGTCCGGCTTTTCTGATGACGGCTGCTCTTGCTTTTGTTGCTCAGCGGCCGGTTTTTCCAGGTTCTGCCATTTATCGTCTGGCTTGGCCTGGTGGGCTGTCATGTTACCGAGCACCAGGCTCAGAACGAAAAACAGCGTTGCAGCTATCGCGGTAGCCCGGGTCAGAAAGTTTCCTGAACCACCGGCACCAAATACGGTATTCGAGGCACCTGCTCCGAAAGACGCTCCCATATCGGCACCTTTACCTTGCTGGATCATTACCAGACCGATAAGTGCCAGCGCCACGAGCAGGTAGACCACTAACAGAACTTCATACATATCAGCAGTTTCCTGTCTCTGGCAGGGAGTGGTCCCCGCCGCGCCGTGATTGTCGCAAATTAACAACCACTGTCAAGCGGCTTCGAGATGACTTGCCAGCGCTTAGCGCCCTTCACCTCGAAAGCGGGGCAGATATTAACGAAGCCCTCGCCCCCCCGCAAGCTGATTTTCAAAAAAGACAACCGAGTGCTGTTTTATTGGGCAACCCTGGTTACAACGTCGGCGATCGCGCGGGCCAAACGGTCAACTTGGCCAGATTCGGCCCCTTCCACCATCACCCGTACCACCGGCTCGGTACCGGATTTTCGCAGCAAAACCCGGCCGGTATTGGCCAGTTCCGCTTCGGCATCAGCCACCGCCTGCTCTACATCGGTGTGGGTAACCGGGTCCTGGCCCTTCTGGTAACGCACGTTGATAAGCTTTTGCGGATACTTGGGCATCTGCGCCGCCAGCTCGGCCAGGGGCTTGCCTGTGACCACCAGGGCGTGCAGCACCTGAAGCGCGGCAATGATACCGTCACCGGTGGTGGTGTGGTTAAGGCTGATAATGTGCCCTGACGACTCGCCGCCCAGGTTCCAGCCATTGGCCTTGAGTTTTTCAAGCACGTAGCGGTCACCCACCTTGGCCCGCTCGAAGGCAACGCCCATTTCCTTGAAGGCCACTTCCATACCGAAGTTGGACATCAAAGTACCGACAACGCCGCCGCTCAGCAGCCCTTGGCTTTGCCAGAAGCTGGCCAGGATAAAGATAAGCTGGTCGCCATCCACCAACTTGCCGTTATGGTCCACCATCATCAGGCGGTCGCCGTCACCGTCCAGGGCTATCCCGAAGTCGGCCCGCACTTCCTTGACCTTGGCCGCCAGGGCCTTGGTGTCGGTGGCACCGAAACCGGCATTGATGTTAAAGCCGTCCGGGTTGGTACCGATGGTAACCACATCGGCGCCCAGCTCACGAAACACCTCAGGGGCAATGTGGTAGGTGGCACCATTGGCGCAATCGACCACCATACGCAGCCCTTTTAGCGACAGCTGCGACGGGAAACTGGATTTACAGAATTCGATGTAACGGCCAGCGGCGTCGTCCAGGCGGCGGGCCTTGCCCAAATGCTCGGAGTTGATACCGGCCATGGGTTTATCCAACTCGGCCTCGATGGCCAGCTCGATTTCGTCAGGCAGTTTTTCACCGTCGGTGGAGAAGAACTTGATGCCGTTGTCGTGATAGGGGTTGTGGGACGCGGAGATCACGATACCGGCTTCGGCCCTGAAGGTACGAGTCAGGTAAGCCACTGCCGGGGTGGGCATAGGGCCCATCAGCTCGATATTGATACCGGCCGCCGACAAACCGGCTTCCAAAGCCGACTCGAGCATGTAGCCTGAGATACGGGTGTCTTTACCAATCAAAATCTTATGGGTGCCCTGACGGGACAACACCTTACCGGCCGCATAGCCCAGTTTCAGGGCAAATTCGGGGGTAATGGGGTGCTCACCCACTAGGCCACGGATACCGTCGGTGCCAAAATACTTACGTTCGCTCACGCCTTAGACTCCCTGCTCAGTCGCTTGCCAGACCCGTATTGCATCACAGGTTTCCTGGACATCATGGACGCGAATAATACCAGCCCCCTGCTGAACCGCAATCAAGGCGCAGGCGATGGAGCCTGCCAGCCGCTCGCCAAGGTCCCGGCCCAAGAGATGACCTATCATGGACTTTCGCGACATACCCACCAGCAGTGGCAGCCCCAGGCTTTCAAACTCTCGCAGCCTTTTGAGCATCACGTAGTTATCGCCAAGGGATTTGCCAAAACCAAAGCCAGGGTCGAGCCACAGGCGCTCACGGGCAATCCCTGCCGCCTCACAATCGGCAACGCGCTCGGCCAGAAAGGTGCTCACCTCGGCCATCAAATCTTGGTACTGGGGCGCCTGCTGCATGGTGCGGGGCTGGCCCTGCATGTGCATCAAGCAGACTTGCACCTTGGAAGCAGCCACCGCCGCCAGCGCACCGGGTTCGAGCAGGGCGCGAATGTCGTTAATCATATCGGCGCCAAAGCGGATGCTTTCACGCATCACCACGGCTTTGGAGGTATCGATGGAGACCTTCACGTCAAAACGTGCCTTGATGGCTTCAACCACCGGCACCACCCGGTCGACTTCTTCTTGCTCGGGCACCTCAGCGGCGCCAGGGCGGGTAGATTCGCCGCCGATATCCAGCCAGGCGGCGCCTTCCTTTATCAGCTGCTCGGCGTGGCGCAGGGCGCCGTCAAAATCGTTGTGGCGGCCGCCGTCCGAGAAGGAATCGGGGGTGACGTTGAGAATGCCCATTACTTCAGGCTGAACCATGTTTATTCCTTAGCACGATAAAAGAAAACCCCGAGCAAGCTCGGGGTTTTGGCATCAGTTGGCGGGGGCCTCACCACCGGTTGGTCGGATTGGCTTATCAGCCGTTCCTTCCGGCGGCGGCGTGTTATCGGACTTGGGCGGTTGCCAGTCGGCAGGGGCCCGGACCTCGCGACGGTTCATCAGATCGTCGATCTGTTTGGCGTCGATGGTCTCGTACTTCATCAGCGCGTCCTTCATGGTGTGAAGGATGTCCATGTTCTCTTCCAAGATCTTCTTGGAACGCTGATAGTTACGGTCGATAACGTGCTTGATCTCTTCGTCTATGGCGCGAGCGGTGTCGTCAGACATGTGCTTGCTCTTGGCCGCGCTGCGGCCCAGGAACACTTCACCGTCGTCGTCGGCGTACAGCAGCGGCCCCAACTTCTCGGAAAGGCCCCACTGAGTCACCATTTTACGGGCGATGTCGGTGGCGCGTTCGATGTCGTTGGAGGCACCGGTAGTCACCATTTCAGAACCGTAGATGATTTCCTCGGCCAGACGGCCACCAAAGAGGCTGGAGATCATGCTCTCAAGCTGCTGCTTGGAGTGGCTGACCCGGTCACGTTCCGGCAGGTACATGGTCACACCCAAGGCGCGGCCACGGGGGATGATGGACACCTTGTATACCGGGTCGTGCTCGGGTACCAGACGACCGACGATGGCATGGCCCGCTTCGTGATAAGCGGTCATTTCCTTTTCTTTCTCGGTCATCACCATGGAGCGACGTTCGGCGCCCATCATGATTTTGTCTTTGGCTTTTTCGAACTCTTCCATGCCGACCAGGCGTTTGCTGGTACGGGCAGCAAACAGCGCCGCTTCGTTAACCAGGTTAGCGAGATCTGCACCTGAGAAACCGGGGGTGCCACGGGCGATCAGCGCTGGCTCGACATCGTCGGCCACCGGCACTTTGCGCATGTGCACTTTGAGGATTTGCTCGCGGCCACGAACGTCCGGCAGGCCTACCACCACCTGGCGGTCGAAACGGCCGGGGCGCAGCAGGGCCGGGTCAAGCACATCAGGCCTGTTGGTGGCGGCGATAACGATAATGCCTTCGTTACCTTCAAAGCCGTCCATCTCAACCAGCATCTGGTTAAGGGTCTGCTCGCGCTCGTCATGACCACCGCCAAGGCCGGCGCCACGTTGGCGACCAACAGCATCAATTTCGTCGATAAAGATGATGCAGGGGGCGGCTTTTTTGGCTTGGTCGAACATGTCACGGACACGGGACGCACCCACACCCACGAACATTTCAACGAAGTCGGAGCCGGAGATGGTAAAGAAAGGTACCTTGGCTTCACCGGCAATGGCTTTGGCCAGCAGGGTTTTACCGGTACCGGGAGGGCCTACCATCAGCACGCCCTTGGGAATTTTGCCGCCCAGTTTCTGGAACTTGGAAGGGTCGCGCAGGTAATCCACCAGCTCGGACACTTCTTCCTTGGCTTCTTCCACACCGGCTACATCAGCGAAGGTGGTTTTCACCTGATCTTCCGACAGCAGTCTTGCCTTGGATTTACCGAAGGACATGGCGCCTTTGCCGCCACCGCCTTGCATCTGGCGCATGAAGAAGATCCACACACCGATAAGCAGCAGCATCGGGAACCAGTTGATGAGGATGCTGGTCAGCAGGCTGGGGGATTCAGGCTTGGTTGCATAAGCCTGGACACCGTGGGCTCGCAGGTCGTTGATGAGGTCCTTGTCGTACCCGCCAGGGATAACGGTCTCAAAGTGCTCACCACTGGTTTTAGTACCGGTGATCACGCTGGTCTTGTTATCAACCCGGACGTCCTTGATCTGGCCCTTTTCGGTCCAGTCAACGAACTGGGTATAACTTACATTACTGCTGCGGCTCGAGTCCGAACCGTTGAAGCTTTGGAATACCGCCATCAACACAACAGCGATAACCAACCAGAGAATCAGATTTTTAGCCATGTCGCTCAACTTAAGCACCTCTTGAGGCTGTGGGGCGCGCTAAACGGCAGGGTACTATAACTTGTACCCGGTCGCCACAATGTATACTTCCGATGACCGTGATCGGGATGAGTCCGGTTTTCGGGTCTTGACCGTTGTAAAAGCGGCTCTTACCGACTTCATGTAATCCTCGAAGCCTTCACCCATAAAGACTTTGACCACGAAGCTCCCGCCAGGTGCCATGACCTGACGGCACATATCCAATGCCAGTTCCACCAAATACATGGCCCGGGGCTGGTCAACGCCTTTGGTTCCGCTCATGTTCGGCGCCATGTCGGACAGTACCACACTGACTTTCTGGCCACCGATACGTTCCAAAAGGGCGTTAAGCACCGCTTCTTCACGAAAATCGCCCTGCAAAAAGGCAACTCCCGGCAAAGGGTCCATGGGCAGAATGTCGCAGGCAATCACTTCACCCTGCTCGCCCACCAGTTCACTGGCATATTGCGACCAGCCACCAGGAGCGGCGCCCAAGTCCACCACCGTCATGCCGGGGCGGATCAATTTGTCGCGCTGCTGAATTTCTTCAAGCTTGAACACCGCCCTGGACCTCAGTCCGCGCTTTTGGGCCGCCAGGACATAAGGGTCATCAAAATGCTCTTTTAACCAGCGACTAGAGCTGGCGGAACGCTTCTTCTTGGGCATGAAGGTCTCTTGACGTTTATCTTGGACTATAAATGGCGATAAAATTACGGTTTTCAACCCACAAGGGTCATTTACATGGAACTCACGCCGAAACAACGGCAACACCTCAAAGCGCTGGCGCATCCCCTCAAGCCAGTTGTACTGCTTGGCAGCAATGGTCTGACCGAAGGCGTGCTGGCCGAAATCGACCAGGCGCTTGAGCATCACGAACTGATTAAAGTGAAGGTGCCAACCAAAGAACGTGAACTGAAAGTTGCCATCTTTGAAACCATCAGCCAGCAGCTGTCTGCTGCCAAGGTTCAGATGATCGGCCACATGCTGGTGCTGTACCGCCCGGCCAAAGAGCCGGTGATCCGCCTGCCCCGCTAAGTTTCAATGCAAAGAAAAAGGCCGCCAACGCGGCCTTTTTTATCAGACGTAATCGACCTGGGTAATTTCAAACTCTTTGGCACCGGACGGGGTCTGTACCGTAACCACGTCGTCCAATTGCTTACCCACCAGCGCTCTGGCAATGGGTGAGCTCACCGAAATCAGGTTCAATTTGATGTTGGCTTCGTCGTCACCGACGATGCGGTAAGTCACTTCATCGTCGGTATCAAGATTCAGCACCGTCACAGTGGCACCGAAAATAACCCGGCCGTTGTTGGTCATCTTGGTGACGTCAATGATCTGAGCATTGCTCAGTTTGCCTTCGATTTCTTGAATGCGACCTTCACAGAAGCTCTGCTGCTCACGGGCAGCGTGATACTCCGCGTTTTCCTTGAGGTCGCCCAGTTCCCTGGCCGTCGCAATGGCTTCAATGATCTGCGGACGACGCACGCTTTTAAGGTGCTTGAGTTCTTCCCGCAGCTGGTCGGCGCCCGCTTGGGTCATGGGGATCGGCGTCATGGCGTCTCCAATTAATAAAGTGGCTAGAAACAAACAATAGAAGACCGACAAAACCCATTGGGTTATGCCGGTTCCGTCATACTTTTCCCGCATTCTAGCCAAAACCCTCACCCAAGCGCCAGATCTAGCGTCCAGAAGCATCTACACTGTTTTAGATTGGGCTAATGGAGCATATGAGATGAGCGCAACGCTGCCACCAGCTGAACGCCGGAACGACCCCAAAGATCTCCGGCAAAACTTCGAAATATTGGGAGAGCTTCAGCTGGATGCTGTGTATGCCTTGATGAAAGTGGGCGCCAGGTTGCTCTTTGTCAGGGCAGCGCAACTGGCTCCCCTGGCGGTGCTGGAGCACGGCAGCCATTACATCACCGTCGACGATGAGGGCAAAATCGATCTCCACCCGGCGATCAGTATTCGAAGTCACTGAATTAATTATGAACCTAGCCGTTGAGACCTGTTCTGACTCCAACGAGCTTTGTTAATATCCAAAAAAAATTCGGAGACACTTCCATGTTCAACTCCAAACGTATCGCCGTTACCGCCCTGGCCGGTGCCATTATGCTGGCCGGCTGTACCACAGTTGACTCCCAGACCGGTGAGCAGCGCACCAATAAAACCGGCACAGGTGCCGCCATTGGTGCCATCGCTGGTGCCATTCTTGGTAAAGCGACCGGCAGCCATCACCGTGACCGCGCCCTAGTTGGGGCAGCCGTTGGCGCCTTGGCTGGCGCCGCTGTCGGTAACTACATGGACAAACAGGAAGAAGAAATTCGCCAGCAAACCGCCGGCTCCGGCATTGATGTGCAGCGCAATGGCGACAACCTGCTGCTGACCATCCCCAACGGCATCACCTTTGATGTTAACCGCGCCGACGTCAAACCCGAGTTCCAAGGCGTGCTGACCGATCTGGCCAGCACCCTTAACAAGTATCCCAAGACCATGGTGGAGATCTCCGGTCACACCGATAGCACCGGCTCTGCGGCCTACAACCAGACCTTGTCCGTTAACCGTGCCGATTCGGTGAAAAGCTTTTTGGTGCGCCGTGGTGTGATGCCCGAGCGCTTGAGCACCGTTGGTTACGGCCAGACCAAACCCATTGCCAGCAACGCTACAGCAGAGGGCCGCGCCAAAAACCGCCGGGTGGAGATTGAGCTCATCCCCATCGTCGACAATAACTAAGAAAAAACGCCCCGAGGGGCGTTTTTTTATATCTTCACTTTCACATACTGCCCGGGGGCCGGGGTGATGCCTTCGGGTACCGCTCTTGCCGGCACCATGGCGTCGGATTGCTTGTCCAGCCACTGATACCAATCCGGCCACCAGGAGCCCGGCTTGGCATCCTCTTCACCATCCACCTTATAACCATATTTATTTTTGGCTGGCGGGTTGACCACCCCTGCCACATGGCCGGCACCGGAGGTTACCAGCCGCTTTTTGTTACCGCCAAAGAGCCGCGCCGAGGCAAAGGCGCTCTTGGGGGGAACGATATGGTCTTTGTCTGCCGCCAGCACATAAACCGGTACGTTGACCCGGCGAAGATCCATCTTGTAGCCGTCGAGCTTCCAGCTTCCCGGCTCGGCGAGACGATTTTCCAGGTAGGTGTTTTCGATGTACTCCCTGAAAAAGGTGGCTGGCAAATGGGTAACATCGGAATTCCACACCAGAATATCGAATGCCGGTGGCTTCTGGCCCAGCAGGTAGCGGTTCACAAAGGCCGGCCAGTAAAGCTCCTGCTCGCGGAGCAGTGAAAAGCCGGTCGCCATCAGCCTGCCATCCATATAGCCAATCTGGTCGGTTACCGTCATCACGCTCTTAAGCAGCGCCGGCACCAGCAGCAAACCCGGCTCGCCGGGTTCGGCAAAGTCCAAGAGTGTGGTCACCAGAGTCAGGCTGGCAATACGTTTGGCGCCGCGGGCAGCAAGCCAGGCCGACGCCAAGGCCAGCAAGGTGCCGCCGACGCAGTAACCCATGGCATGCACTTGGTTCTCTTCGGTCAGTTCCCTGACCCAGTTGATGGCCTCAATCACCCCTTGCATGTATTCAGTCATGCCCAGGTCGGCATGCTGGGCGGTGGGGTTGACCCAGGACATCAAAAACACCGTGTGGCCCTGGTCTACCAAGTGGCGCACAAAGGAGTTTTCGGGTTTTAAATCCAGCACGTAGTACTTGTTGATGCAGGGGGGGACCACCAGCACCGGCGTCTTGTGTACCTGCTCGGTACTGGGGGCATACTGAATGAGTTCAAACAGGGGAGATTGTCTTACTACTTGGCCAGGGGTGGTGGCCAAGTCTTTACCCAGCTCATAGAGCTTGGTGTTGCCCAGGGGAATATTGAGCCCGATGGGGCTGTTGTCCATATCCTCCACCAAGGATCCCAGGCCCCGCACCAAGTTGTCGCCGCCCTCTTCCAGGGTCTTGGCAAGCACCTTGGGGTTAGTAAGCAGGTAATGGGCAGGGTCTTGCATCTGCATGGTTTGGCGCGCCCAAAAGGCCAGCTGCTTCTTGTCCTTGTTGGGCACATGTTCGAGGTTGTCGATGCTCTCCTGCCAATAACCATTCATCAGCTTGTGGCTTTGCTGGAAGTATTGCCAGTACTCCTCAGGCTTACCGTCACTGAGCATCTTTTCGACGTTGTCTTGCCAGAGGCGACTCTGCGCCTGCCACCAGTTGGCCCCCGCTGCCCAGAAAGCCTGGGGCTGGTTGGCCGCGGCAGTTACCAGTTGGTCACCCATGGCCAGCATGGGAGGCCAGCAGGCCTCCCAGGGGTTGTCATGGGGCATATCAGCCTTTCACCTCTTCCTTGGCGATATCGGCAAAGACCTGGCTGAACTCCTTTCGCAGGCCTTCATTGAGCTCTAGGAAGGACTTGCAGTCCTGCATGAAGCGTTTGTTCAAATCAGCCATCTGGCTCATCTGCACCTGCCCGACCATGGCGGTATCGCCCTTGGCGGCGGCGTCGTTGAGCTTTTTGGCGTACTCGATTTGGCTCTGGGTGTAGGTGTCCAGGGCATCAATCTGGTACTTGCTGAGCTTGGCCACGTTATCCAGCAACATGGTGTTGATTTGCGCCAGCGGCTTAAGCACATCCTGTTGTTGGCCATTGGCTTGGCGGATCCAATCTTGAAACATAACGATCTCCTTTTAATGCATGTGTTGTCCGCCATTGGCGGAAATATTGGAACCGGTGATAAAACCTGACTCGGGGGAAGCGAGAAAGGCGACGATGCGGGCGATCTCGGCCGGGTCGCCAAGGCGACCAACCGGGATCTGGGCAATGATGGAGTTGCGGATCTCCTCAGGCACCGCCATTACCATTTCGGTGGCGATGTAACCGGGGGAGATGGTGTTGACGGTAATACCTTTATTGGCCACTTCCTGGGCCAGGGCCATTGTCAGGCCGTGCAGGCCGGCCTTGGCGGCCGAGTAGTTGGTCTGGCCCAACTGGCCTTTTTCGCCGTTGATGGAGCTGATGTTGATAATGCGGCCGTATTTGTGATCCAGCATCTGCGGCACGGCGGCGCGGCAAAGGTGGTAGGCACCGGTGAGGTTGGTCTGGATAACCTCCAGCCAGTCATCTTCCATCATCTTTCTAAGGGTCTTATCGCGGGTGATACCGGCATTGTTGACCACCACCGACAACGGCCCCAGCTCCTTCTCAATAACCGAGATAGCGCTGAAGACACCGTCCTGGTCGCAAATGTCGGCCAGTACCAGATAAGGGTCAAAGCCCAAGGCTTTTTCCTGCTCAACCCAACGTGCGGCTTTTTCAGGGCAGCGACACAGCGTCGCCACCTTGTAGCCTTCCTTTGCTAAAGCGCGGCAGATCGCCGTGCCAATACCGCCATTTGCCCCAGTAACTAAGGCGACTTGTCCTTGTACGTCCATCGAGTTCCCCTGAGAGAGCAGTTGATTTTCTCTAAAGCTAGTCCAGGGCTAGAGCCTCAGCTCTAAATTTTCATGAAGATTTTTTGTACAACAGATTAATCCATGATCAGGATCAAAATACGGCGGCCAGAAGGGTTACCGCTGTAACATGCGGAAAACAGAGTGGTTTCTGATATGAAACAGCAATCATTGGCAATAGTTGCCTCGTTCAGTTCCTTGCGTGCATAAAGGCCACACTGGCGAAAACGCCGTTTTCCGCCCCTAGTTGTTGCGGATGCACACTTTTATCACCTTACGAAGTTCCGTACCTTCAACGGCTTAGTTCTGTAGTCGTCCACGCCAGGCAATTCGGCGGTCAAGACGTTTTGGCACAAAAGTAGGCAAGATTAAAAAACCAAATAAAGTGATTTGCTAAACATGTCGTTTTAATAGGGGGTCAACGTAGTACACAAAAGGAACGCTGTGTGATTAAGAAGACCTCCCTTGCCCTTTTTGCGGCAACCTTGCTGTCAGGATGTGGCAGCAGCAGTGACGATACCTCTACTTCCCCCGAGGTCCCTGCCAACCAGGCACCGCAATTTACGTCTACAACCCTTGAAAGCATCAACGGCGTGGCCGTGCCGGTAACACTCAACGACCTGGCCAAAGACCCTGACGGTGATACTCTTTCACTGGTCAAAATTACCGCACCACAGCATGGCAGCCTGAAGTTGGTCAATGACACCTTAAGCTACCAACCCGCCGCCGGATTCATCGGTAGCGACAGTGCCGAGCTCACTTTGACCGACGGTCAGGCTCAAACCACTGCCACCTTGAACCTGCAATCTTTTGCTCAGGTCACCCTAAACGGCCAAGTGGTAGATGACCCCATCCCCGGCGCCACTGTGACCGCCAAACTCGGCAACAATACTTTCAGCGCCAAAGCCGACAACCAAGGCAACTACCAGCTGCTAATCAAGAGCCTGAGTAATAATGATTTTGTGACCCTTACCGCCACCGGCGATGCCAGCCAGGGTATGGGAGCGGTCAAACTGGTGAGCCTACTGGGTGAAATGGCAGGACTGGTCGGTAAAGCAGGTGAGGACGCAGTGCTGGATGCCGATGAAGATAGCGCTACCCAGGTGACCAACCTCTCCACCGCCTATTACCTGCTGCAAAAAGAAGCCAAAGGCAGTGAGCCGGCCAGCGATGCCGATATCGCCACTTACGCTCCGGCCATCTCGCCAGAGAAAATGCTGGAAGTGGCCGCCGTCATCAAGCTCATCCTTGATGACAGTAACTACAGCCTGCCTCAAGGCTTTAGCGATGTGCTGGCCTTCACCGCCGACATCGCCGCCTACAACAGTTTTGTGACTAGCCTGACCGCAGCCAACCCGGACGATAATGCGCTGACCCAGATGGTCAATACCATCAAAGCCGACCCGGTGCTGGCCTCTAAATTCAGTACCGATACCCTGCCAGGCAGCTATTACACTCTCTCATCGGCCATTCCCGGATACTTGGCTGTGGGTGCTGACAAGCTGAGCTTTAATGCCGATGGCACAGGGCAACTAGTATCAAATTCAGGAGCTGCTTCATTTACGTGGCAAGTTGAGAACGGGCAACTGGTAACAACCTTCACCACCCCCTCGACTTATCTACAGTACAACACCAGCGTATATGGTCTATTGGACTCGAAGCAAACCTCTCTCTATATCCAAGCCCACGGGACCGACAGCATCAAAGTCACTCGCCAAGTAACAGGGTTGACCATCAAATTGCTGGCCGATGGTAGCCCCAACAAGGTAGTGGCCATGGACATGACCTACAACGACCTTATAGGCGACATCGTCCTTGACGGGCAGACCATCAACATCGACCAGTTAGATCAGCACTGGCTATACCTGACTGCACTGGTAGATGCCAAAGCTAACGCCCTAAATTTCGATGTCGATGACATTGCCGGTACCTGGGCCCTGCCCACCCCTTATCAGCCAAGTGACCTACGTAGTACTCCCCGTCCCTTCAACGATGACGTGCTGACCCTTAACGCCGATGGCACTGGTTATGCACAACTTGCTGATGCAGCAGTCAGCTGGACCCTTGATGCCGGTAAACTAAACCTGCACTTTGCCGATGGCCGTTATGAGACAGTGACTCTTGCCGCCAAGGCAGACCAACTGCAAACCGGCGCCGTTGAGCTGTTTGATGCCAATCAGCAGCTGCAAAGCTTCGACTACGACTATATCGTCAAACAAAGCCCAGATATCGTCTTTACCCCGGCGCAGCTGGTGGTGCCTGAAAACCAGTACTGGGTGAGCCTTCTTAACGTTTGGGACAGTCAATGCTGGCATGACGGCAACTTTGACTACAGCGGCTGTGGCGATTTTGGCTGGGAGTTCTTTGCCGATGGCACCGGTAGCAACCTCTATCACGACGTGGATTACGACACTGGCGCCTTAACCCCAGTGCGGCAAGAGTCGACCTGGCAGATAGCCGAGGATGGCTCGCTGGATTTCACGCGTAAAATCTCTGAGAGCCTCACAGAGCAGCGCCACTGGCTCCCCTTGGCGTTCCAGCAAGATGGGTTGATGATTACCTTTGAATCAGCCAGTCGCCCCGACGGCAATGGCGGTACCTATTCGCTTGTTGAGCCGCGTATCAACCTGTACCGATTGTGGCAATTGCCTGAAAACAGCCAAGCAGCAGCGACTCGTATCCAGGCCATTCATCCCAAGCAGTAACAGTACAAACCGGCGTATTGGAAGCTGGTTTGATGCTGAAAGTAAAAAACCACCTTCTTAGAAGGTGGCTTTGAGAGAAGGCCCCCTAGAAGGGGGCTTTCGTCTTTATGAGCCCGCTGACAGTAGTTCTAGCTGTTCTGACTCTTTCTCTTTTTTCTCTTGGTGACGCACATAGGGTTCTACCCCGTTTCTACGGACGGTTTAATAACGGGGTAGAACCCGGCGCCAGTAGACGTGCGATGATGATTTGTAACGCCTCACGCTAGTTACTCTCCTTCGACTGTTGGTAGCAATCGTTGGCTAGTGTCTAGCGTGGGCTCTCTACGGGCATAGCCCAGACTTGACGATCACCACCTCCATAGGAGGTGGTTTAACGCTGACAACAAAAAGCCCCGCATCAGCGGGGCTTTTTTACACTTAAGCGCTTAGCACTGCTGGTGCATTTCCTGGACGGAAATAACCGAGTCGCGGTCGGAGACCAGCAAGCTCTGACAGGTGGCAAAGGCGGCATTGAGGGTGGTGGTGTAGCTCACCTTGTTCATCAGTGCCCCGCGGCGCATCACCTTGGAGTCCTCGATGGCCTGGCGACCTTCGGTGGTGTTGATGATGTAGCTGTACTCACCGTTTTTGATGCGGTCCACAATGTGTGGGCGGCCTTCATGCACTTTGTTCACCAGGCGCGGGTTGATACCGGCTTCGCCCAGTACCACGGCGGTACCGTGGGTGGCGTCCAGTTCAAAGCCCAGGGCCAGCAGCTGACGAGCCAGCTCGACGGCGCGCGCCTTGTCGGTGTCACGCACGGAAATGAGCGCCCGGCCACCTTTGGGGGTGACGCTGTTGGCGCCCAGCTGCGACTTGGCATAGGCCTCGGGGAAGGTTTTACCCACACCCATGACTTCACCGGTAGAGCGCATTTCTGGGCCCAGGATGGGGTCAACACCCGGGAACTTGGCAAAGGGCAGCACCGCTTCTTTAACGCAGTAGTAAGGCGGGATCACCTCGCTGCTGATGCCCTGCTCGGCAAGAGACTGGCCAGCCATGACGCGGGCGGCAATTTTGGCCAGAGACAAGCCGGTAGCCTTGGACACGAAGGGCACGGTACGGGACGCGCGGGGGTTTACCTCGATGAGGTAAATCTCGTTGTCCTTAACCGCGAACTGGGTGTTCATCAGGCCGATAACGTTGAGCTCAAAGGCGAGCTTACGCACCTGTTCACGCATCCGGTCCTGAATGTCTTTGGACAGGGTGTAAGGGGGCAGTGAACAGCCGGAGTCGCCGGAGTGCACGCCCGCTTGCTCGATGTGCTCCATGATGCCGCCAATCAGCACGTCGGTGCCGTCACAGATGGCATCGATGTCCACTTCCACGGCGTCGTCCAAGAAGCGGTCCAGCAGCACCGGGCTGTCGTTGGACACTTTCACGGCGTCGGTCATGTAGCGGCGCAGGTCCACTTCGTCATAGACGATTTCCATGGCGCGGCCGCCCAGCACGTAGGAGGGGCGCACCACCAGCGGGTAACCGATGGTCGCCGCCTTGGAGATAGCCTGCTCCAGGTTGGTGACGGTGGCGTTCTCGGGCTGCTTAAGGCCCAGGCGCTCAACCGCTTGCTGGAAACGCTCACGGTCTTCAGAGCGGTCGATGGCATCTGGGCTGGTACCGATGATAGGCACGCCGGCCGCTTCCAGGGCACGGGCCAGTTTCAGCGGAGTCTGGCCGCCGTACTGAACGATAACGCCCTTGGGTTTTTCCAGGCGCACTATTTCCAGCACGTCTTCGAAGGTAATGGATTCGAAGTAGAGACGGTCGGAGGTGTCGTAGTCGGTGGACACGGTCTCGGGGTTACAGTTGACCATGATGGTTTCATAACCGTCTTCGCGCATGGCAAGGGCGGCGTGAACGCAGCAGTAGTCAAACTCGATACCCTGGCCGATACGGTTCGGGCCGCCACCGATAACCATGATTTTCTCACGGTCAGAGGGGTTGGCTTCGCACTCTTCGTCGTAGCTTGAGTACATGTAGGCGGTGGAGCTGGCAAATTCAGCCGCGCAGGTATCGACGCGCTTGTAAACGGGCACGATGTTGTTGGCGTGGCGGATTTTGCGCACTTCACTCTCGGCTACGCCGAGGATGGCCGCCAGGCGGGCATCCGAAAAGCCCTTGCGCTTGAGTTTGCGCAGGAACACCGGGTCCAGACCGGCTAGGCCCTTCTCGGCCACGGCTTTTTCGTCTTTGAGCAGGTCTTCGATTTGCACCAGGAACCAGGGGTCGATGTTGGTCAGCTTGAACACATCGTCCATGGTCATGCCGCTGCGGAAGGCATCGGCGATGTACCAAATCCGCTCGGCGCCGGCTTCTTTAAGCTCACGGCGCAAAATGGAGATGGCTTCCGGGTCTTCCAAGTCCACGATGGGGTCAAAGCCGTTGGCGCCCACTTCCAGGCCGCGCAGGGCTTTTTGCAGGGATTCCTGCTGGTTACGGCCAATGGCCATCACCTCACCCACGGACTTCATCTGAGTCGTGAGGCGGTCGTTGGCACCGGCAAACTTCTCGAAGTTAAAGCGCGGGATCTTGGTAACCACGTAGTCGATGGACGGCTCGAAGGACGCCGGGGTCTTGCCACCGGTGATGTCGTTCATCAGCTCGTCCAGGGTGTAACCTACCGCCAGCTTGGCCGCCACCTTGGCGATGGGGAAGCCGGTGGCCTTGGAAGCCAGGGCTGAGGAGCGAGACACCCGCGGGTTCATCTCGATAACCACCATGCGGCCGTCTTTGGGGTTCACACCAAACTGCACGTTGGAGCCGCCGGTTTCCACACCAATCTCACGCAGTACCGCCAAGGAGGCGTTACGCATGATCTGGTATTCCTTGTCGGTCAGGGTCTGAGCCGGCGCCACGGTGATGGAGTCGCCGGTGTGGATACCCATGGGGTCGAAGTTTTCGATAGAGCAGACGATGATGGCGTTGTCGTTGCGGTCACGCACCACTTCCATCTCGTACTCTTTCCAGCCAATCAGGCTCTCGTCAATCAAGAGCTCGTTGGTGGGGCTCAAATCGAGGCCGCGGCGGCAAATTTCTTCGTATTCTTCTTTGTTGTAAGCAATACCGCCACCGGTGCCGCCCATGGTGAAGCTGGGGCGGATAATGCAGGGCAGACCGATGTCATCAATGATGTCTTCGCAGTCTTCCCAGCTGTGGGCGATACGGGCGCGGGGCACGGCCAGGTTGATGTTGGCCATGGCATCAACAAAACGCTCGCGGTCTTCGGCCTTGTCGATGGCATCGGCAGTCGCGCCAATCATCTGTACGCCGAATTTTTCCAGCACGCCGTGCTTGTCCAGGTCCAGGGCGCAGTTCAGCGCGGTCTGGCCGCCCATGGTGGGCAGAATGGCGTCGGGGCGTTCTTTTTCGATGATCTTGGCCACCACTTCCCAGTGTACCGGCTCGATGTAAGTAGCATCGGCCATGCCCGGGTCGGTCATGATGGTGGCGGGGTTGGAGTTCACCAAAATAACCCGGTAACCCTCTTCACGCAGGGCCTTACAGGCCTGGGTGCCGGAGTAGTCGAACTCACAGGCCTGGCCGATAACAATGGGGCCAGCGCCGAGGATGAGAATGCTTTTAAGGTCGGTACGTTTTGGCATGATTACCCCCTGGCCGCCATCAGTTCGATAAAGTGGTCGAAGAGCGGTGCCGCATCGTGCGGACCCGGGCTCGCTTCAGGGTGGCCCTGGAAGGAAAACGCCGGCTTGTCGGTGCGGGCAATACCTTGCAGGGTGCCATCGAACAAGGATTTGTGGGTAGCGCGCAGGTGCGCGGGCAAGCTCGCCTCGTCTACCGCAAAGCCGTGGTTCTGGGCAGTGATCATCACCACGTCACGGTCCAGGTCTTTAACCGGGTGGTTACCGCCGTGGTGGCCGTGGCCCATCTTGACGGTCTTGGCGCCAGAGGCCAGCGCCAGCAGCTGGTGACCGAGGCAAATACCAAAAACCGGAGTGTCGGTTTCCAAGAAGGCTTTGATGGCGTCGATGGCGTAGGTGCAAGGCTCCGGGTCGCCAGGACCGTTGGAAAGGAAGATGCCATCGGGGTTCAGGGCCAGCACCTCTTGGGCAGAGGTTTGGGCAGGTACTACGGTCAGTTTGCAGCCCCTGTCAGCCAGCATGCGCAGGATGTTGCGTTTAACGCCGTAGTCATACGCCACTACGTGATATTTGTAGTGCTCGTCGCCGAATTGCTTGAAACCCTCACCCAGGGTCCAGCTGCCTTCCGTCCACTGGTAGCTTTCCTTGGTGCACACCACCTTGGCCAAGTCCATGCCCTTAAGGCCAGGGAAGGCTTTGGCGGCGGCCAGTGCCGCAGCTTCGTCTACGTCACCGGCAATGATGCAGCCGTTCTGAGCGCCTTTCTCACGGAGAATGCGGGTCAGCTTACGGGTGTCGATATCGGCGATGGCAACGATATTGCGGGCTTTGAGGTAATCAGAGAGAGAAGCCTGATTACGGAAGTTGGAAGCAACGAGGGGAAGATCGCGGATCACCAGGCCAGTGGCCCAGATTTTATCGGCTTCTTCGTCTTCGGTATTGGTACCGGTGTTGCCGATATGGGGGTAGGTCAGGGTAACAATTTGTTGGGAATACGAGGGATCAGTAAGAATTTCCTGGTAACCCGTCATTGAAGTATTAAAAACTACTTCGCCGACCGCTTTTCCAGTGGCCCCAATGGCCGTGCCCTGGAAGACGGTCCCGTCTTCAAGGACCAAGAGCGCTGGCTGACTCAAGACAACCTCCATAGAGTTAGTAACTGAGAGAAATCAGTAACTTACCATCGGAGCTGAGCATCAAAATGATGCGTTTTACCGAGCTTTTGGCAAATTGGCGGTATGATAAAGACGTGGGCTGACCTTGTCCATTAATTTTTTAGAAAAGGTTTTCGTGATGAAAATGACGCCAAGGCGCCATTTTCACAGCTTTACGTGTACGCAAACCGCCGTTGACTGACTGCATAAAGCGCGCAAATTCTCACATAAAAATTCAACTAAGCGCAATAAAAAACCGGCCATAAAGCCGGTTTCAATAGTTTAGCCCCGTTTTCTGGGTGTTATTGCAGTTTTGGCTCGAAGGCGGCAGCGCCATAAGCGCCCAGCTGATAGTGCCACTGCCCTACCCCTTTGCTGACCACCAGGGTGCCGCTGTTGCTGCCAAGAATGTCGCTAAGGGCGTATTGGCCGTCGGCCAGTTTCCACTTTTCAATCAATGCCTTGGGCACAGCTACCTGACCTTCTTTGGCGCTCGCGGCAAAGTTGGTGGCCACCAGCACCTGCTGGCTGCCCTGCCAGCGGGCAAAGGCAAAGACCTTGTCATCGCTCTGCGTCAGCGCCTGGCCGGCGCCACCGAAGGCGCCCTGGCTACGGCTGAGGTTCAGCAGCTTTTGGTAAAAGCCGCGCAGGGCCTTTTCCTTGGCAGACAACTGGCCGCCGTCAAAGGCGCCGCCGTTCATCCAGCGCTGCACGCTCGGCACATCCCAATAGTCGAAGATGGTGGTGCGGCTGGCTTTGCCAAAGCCAGCGTCGCGGGCGCCGGGCTCGCCAAGGGCCTGGCCGAAGTAAACCATGGTGGCGCCGTCATCCATCAGCGCCGACACCGCCATGGCCGGAATGGCCTTGACCGGATCGCCGGCAAACTCGGGGCTGGCGATGCGCTGCTCGTCGTGGTTTTCCAAAAAGTGCAGCTGGTGGGCGGCAATGTCCTGGTTACGCACCAGAATATCGGCGAGCGCCTGGGTGCCTTCTTTACCTTGGATGATGGCTTTGAGGCTGTCGTAGGTTTCTACCTTGTCGTAGAGGTAATCCATTTTGCCCAGGCGAATGTAGTCGCGGTACTGGGCCGGGTTGTAGACCTCGGCCATCAGCAGGGTGTCGGCCTTGTGCATCTTGATGGCGCTGTTGAGGTAGCTCCAAAATTCCACCGGCACCATTTCGGCTACATCGTAGCGAAAGCCGTCGACGCCCTTATCCAGCCAATAAAGGGCGATGTCCTTGTACTTAACCCAGCTGTCCGGCACCGATTTCCCCTGCCAAAAAGCCGCGTGGGCGCGGTAATCCTTGTTTTCAAAACCGGCGGGTAGCTGCGGGAAGTCATAGCTGCCGTCGGGGCGCACCCCGTAGTTTATCTTGACCGTTTCATACCAGTCGTCCAGGGCCGGCTGCGGGCTGCGGCTGCCGTTACCTGTCCACTTGGCGGGGTTTTCGGCAAACTGGCCGTCGGCCAGGGGATGAGGCAAGCCGCCCAGGGGTTTGTCCCCTTTCGGCACTTTAAACGCCTGGCCCGGTACGTAATAGAAGTTGTTGTCGCGCTTATAGACCACACTGCTGTCGTCGTTTCGGCCAAAGTCCCGGTCCGGGTAGACGCTGGAGTGATAGCGGCGGGCCACGTGGTTGGGCACGATGTCGATGATGACCTTCATGCCGTGGGCATGGGTGCGCGCAATCAGGGCCTCGAACTCTTCTAAGCGCTTGGCCGGGTGGGTGGCCAAGTCCGGGTCAACGTTGTAGTAGTCCTTGACCGCGTAGGGCGAGCCAGCGCGGCCCTTGACCACGTCCGGGTCGTCTGCCGCTATGCCGTAGGCGCTGTAATCGGTGACCTGGGCATGCTCGGGAATGCCGGTGTACCACAGATAATTGACCCCCAGCGCCTTGATGGAGGCAAGGGCGGCGTCGTTGATGTCGGCAAATTTACCGACCCCATTTTGCGCTAGGGTGCCCCAGGGCACCTGGCTGTCGACCTTGTTGCCAAAAAGGCGGGTAAACATCTGGTAGATAACCGGCTTGCCGGAGCCTTGGGGCTGCACGCTGGCCGACGCCTCTTGAGCGGCATTGCTGGCAACCGGTGCCTCCGAGCAGGCAGCAAGCATCACGCAAAGGGCCAGGGAAGAGAGCTTGTTCATGATGTCATCCTTACTGCAAGTCGAGGGTGCGCGCGGCGCCGTCCCAGTCAAAGGTTAGGGTCAGCTGGTCGCCGTCTTGTTTGAAGCTATGGGGTTTGCCGTCCAGTAAGGCGGCCTTGACGGCGCCTGGGTGGTGGATAACCAGGGTCAGGCGGCGGCTCTTGGGCATGCCGGGGTATTGGCCTTGGCTGGCAAGCGTCACAGTCAGGCCTCCTTGCTGGCGGGCGCTAAAGCGCAGCAGCTGGTATTGGCCCTTAGCGTAGGCGTCCGGGGTGTGGCCGTCGTCTTCATACATCTGGCCCTGGGCCTCGGTTACCGACGGGTCGGCCCAGTAATGCAGGGTCAGCGCCTTGCTGGAATAGCTGTCGGTGCTTTGGGTTGGCGCCACCATGGGCACGAAGCTACCGGCTTTTACCAGCACCGGCAGGGTCTCGACGGTGGTGGCGCGGGTGTAGCTTTGCCCCCCTTCGATGCGCTTACCGCTCCAAAAATCAAACCAGGCGCCCTTGGGCAATTGGGTGGTCACGGTTTTGGCGCCCTGCTCGGTGACCGGGGTCACCAGGAAGGCATCGCCCCAGAAGTAGCTGTGGTGATTGTCAAAGTCTTTGACATCATCGCTTTGCATCAGCATCGAGCGCATCAGCGGCTTACCGGTGGTGCTGTTCTCAAAGGCCAGGCTGTAGTTGTAGGGCAGCAGGCTGTAGCGCAGCTTGATGTAATCCCCCACCACTTTTTGGATATGGGCGTCGTGGAACACCGGCTCAGGGGCGATTTCCTCCTGGCCGTGGGGGCGAAACACCGGCTGGAACACGCCGTATTGCAGCCAGCGCAGGTAAAGCTCAGGGTCGAACTTACCACCACCGGCAAAGCCGCCGAGATCCGAGTGAATATACCCCAAGCCCTGGGCGCCCATTTGCAGCGCCAGCTCCACTTGCGGCTTGAGGCCACCCCAGCTGCGGGACACATCGCCGGTCCAGGGCATCATGCCAAAGCGCTGAGAGCCGGCATAACCGCTTCGCATCAGGATAAAGGGCCGCATGTCAGGGCGATGCTGGCGCACCCCGTCGTACACCATCTCGGCCCAGCGGTGGCCGTAGGCGTTATGCAGGGCATCGGCTGAGCCTTCGGCATGCACCAGGTTCGAAGGGTGCACTTCCGGCTCGCCAAGGTCGCCCCAGAATCCGGCTACCCCTTCATCCAGCAAGCTCTGGTATTTACCCCAGAACCAGTCGCGGCCCTTGGGCGAGAACACATCCACCAGGCCCGTGTGGCCGAAGAAAAAATCATAGGTTGCCGGTTTGCCGGTGGCGTCCGGGGTGATGGCGCCAGCGCTGAGCGCTTCGTTCCAGCACTTGGAGGTGGTGAGGATAAAGGGCTCGGTAATGAGCACCGTTTTTACCCCGTCTTTTTTAAAGTCGCGGATCATCCGCTCCGGGGTTGGGAAGGCGGTTTTATCCCAGGCCAGGTTGCCCATGTGGCCTTTGACGTCTTTGCCGAACCAGTAAAGGTCCAGCACGATGGCGTCCAAAGGAATGCCGGCTTCTTTAAAGCGGTTAACCACATCCCGGGCTTCGGCTTCGCTGTGGTAGCCAAAGCGGGAGGCAAAGTTACCCAGCGCCCAGCGCGGCGGCAGCGGCTGGTGGCCGGTCAGCTGGGTGTATTCTTCGGTGAGCCCGGCGTAGTGGTCACTTGCTACCACCACATAGGCGCGCCGGCCGGTCTCGGCACTGAAGGTCATTTGGTCGCCCTGGCTAGCACCCAAATCCATCTCGCCAGAGGCGGTGTTGTCAAACAGCAGCAGGTATTTTTCGCTGGAGAGGATCAGCGGCAAGCTGTAATACATCTGCGCCGCTTCGGTGGTGTAGCCGTAGCTCGCCTTGTTGTAGAGCGGCAGTTTGTGGCCGCGCCTGTCCATGCCCAGCACCCGCTCGCCGCCGCCCATGAGCTTTTCACCCTGTTGCAGCGAAAAGCCAAGGTTTACCCCCTGTTCGCCTTTAAAACCGCTACTTTCGGCCAGTAGCAGGTGCTCACCTCTGTAGTAGCGAATTGTAAGGTTCCGGGTGTCTATCTCAGCCCTGAGCCCCGGCAGGCGGTACACCAGGGTGTCGCCCTTTTGGCTGAGCTCGGCCTTGACCGCCGTTTGGTGAACGATGGCCCGGGAGGCCGGTTGCTGGCTGCCAGCCTTGAGGTATTCGGTTTGGATGGCATCGGCATCCAGGGGGGTGAGCACCAGCTCACCGCCAGCCTTAGGGATCACCAGGCGATTGCCGTCCAGGTGATAGGCAGGCTTGCTGGCACAACTGGCCAGCAGCACGGAAAGGGATAAAGGCAGATAACGCAGTTTCATCATTTAAGCTCCAGCACCCAGGCTGTTTTGGCAGGCACCGTCAAGGTGCCGGTCAGGGAATAGGTATTGCCGCTCAGCACCTCATGGCCCAGTTGGTGGCCCTTGAGTTCGGCAAAGCGGCCAAGGTCCAGGGTCTGGGCCTTGTCGTTCTTGTTCATTACCACCATCACCTGCTGGGCAGGGCTGAGGCGAAAATAGCTGTACACCCCGTCTTGGGGCACGTAGTGGACCAGACGGCCGCTGATGGCAGGCGCCGTTTTGCGCCAGTTCAGCAGCTTTTGCATAAAGCCCAGGGCCTGGCGCTGGCCGCCATCAAGGCCGGTACCGGTAAAGGCGTTGACCTTGTCCCCCGGCCAGCCGCCGGGGAAATCGGCCCGCAGCACGCCGTGGTCACTGCTGTTGGGGTCCATGGCCAGCTCGGTGCCGTAAAAGAGCTGGGGAATGCCACGGGTGGTGAGGATAAAGGTCATGGCCATCTGCCACAGGGCCCGGTCGCCCTGGAGCTGGGTCATCACCCGCGCCATGTCGTGGTTGTCGGCGAAGATCACCAGGTTATTGGGGGCGCTGTAGAGAAAATCGTTGGCAAGGGCCTGGTAGAGCATGCTGATGCCGCTGTTCCAGGTTTCAGGCTCGGTCAGGCCCTTGATGAGGGCGTCTTGCAGCGGAAAATCCATCAAGGACGGCAAGTTGCTGACATAGCCGTCTTTGGGGTGATTGCCCCGCTGCCAGTAACTGGTGATGGCTGGGTTAGTGCTCCACTCCTCCCCCACCATGTTCAGATGCGGGTACTCGCCCATCAGCGCCGCGCTCCATTGGGCCAGGAAGGTTTGATCGGAGTAAGACCAGGTATCGATACGGATGCCGCTAAGGCCAGCGTATTCCACCCACCAGATGCTGTTTTGAATGAGATAAGTGGCCAGATGCGGGTTGCGCTGGTTGAGATCCGGCATGCTGGGCACAAACCAGCCGTCGTTAAACTGGGCCCGGTCGCTGGCCGCCACATGGGGGTCGTGCAGGGTTTCGCGGCGATGGTTGGTGGGGTGAAAGTGAGTGCCGTTCAGCCAGTCCTGGCTGGGCAAGTCTTTCACCCAAGGGTGGTTGCTGCCGATATGATTGAGCACCACATCGATGATAAGGCCCATGCCGCGGGCCTTGGCGGCCTGACTCAAGGTCCGGTAATCGGCATTGCTGCCAAAGCGCGGGTCCACCTGGTAAAAATCGGTGGCCGAGTAGCCGTGGTAGCTGTAACTCGCCATGGCGTTTTCCACCACGGGGTTTAGCCACAGCTGGGTTACCCCAAGCTTTTCAAGGTAATCAAGGTGGTCCATCACCCCTTTGAGGTCACCGCCATGACGGCCACCGGGCAGGCTGCGGTTTGCCTTATCGCCGTAACCTTTCACATCGTCATTGCCGGGGTCGCCATTGGCAAAACGGTCCGGGGTGATGAGATAAATCACGTCTTTTTGGGAAAAGCCCTGGCGCATCGCCGAACCCGGGGCCCTGGCCAGCAGCGGATAGTGGCGGTCAAAGTGCTGCCCGGCCACCTCAAAGGCCAAATTAAGCTCCCCGGCCTTGGCCTTTGGCGCTATGGCGAGGGTCACAAAGAGGTAGTCGGGGCTTTCAAGGGCCTCTGCTTTGACCAGCGACACCCCGGCATGGGGAGCCAGGGTGACCTTAGCCTTGGCAATGTCCTTGCCGTAGACCATCAGTTCGACGGTGGGCCTTTTCATCCCCACCCACCAGTTGGCGGGCTCGATTTTATCTAAGGTCGCGGCCTGGGCTGCCGTCGCTGTCAGCAGGGCTAACACACAGAAAAACAGGCGCATCATTACTCCAGAGCCTTGAAACGGATGGCGGCGCCGCCACTGGTGGCGAGCCTCAGGGTCAGGGTGTCACTGCGGCTCACCGTCTTTTTCTCGATGACATAATCGTAAGGATTGCTCTGCCAGTCGGCCTTGGCGCCATCGCGGTAAATTTGCGCTTCATAGCGTGTGCCGCTATCCAAAAAATCCAGCTTCACTGGCAGCACCCGCGCCTGCTCATCGGTAATGGCGCCCAGGTACCAGTCCTTGCCACCCCGTTCCTTACGGGCCATCACCAGGTAGTCGCCAACGGCGCCAGCCAGCGCCTTGCTCTCTTCCCAATCGGTGGGCACGTCGCGGATAAACTGAAAGGCGTCCAGGTGCTTTTGGTAGTTTTCAGGCAAGTCCGCCGCCATCTGAATGGGGCTGTAAATGGTCACATAGAGGGCCAATTGTTTGGCAAGGGTGGTCTGCACTCGGTTACCGTCTTTGAGATCGGTGGGCGCCAGGTCGAAAATGCCGGGGGTAAAGTCCATGGGCCCGGCCAATAACCGGGTAAAGGGCAGCATCACGGTGTGTTCGGGGCTGTTGGGCGGCGTGCCCCAGGCGTTGTATTCCTGGCCACGGGCCCCTTCTCGGCTGATCCAGTTGGGGTAGGTGCGGCGAAGGCCGGTGTCTTTGATGGGTTCGTGGCTGTTGATGGCAATATGGTATTTGGCCGCTTCGGTCACCACCTTCAGATAGTGATTAACCATAAACTGGCCGTCGTGCCATTCATGGCGGCGAATACCCTTTGAGTCGCGACGGTCGATTTCGCCGCCGTCAGCCACGTAACCGGTTTTAACCTGGCTGACCCCCAGCCGTTGATAAAGCGCCATGGCGTCATCCAGTTGCGCCTCGTAATTGCTGACATGCCCGCCGGTTTCATGGTGGCCAATCAGTTTGACCCCTTTGCCGGCGCCATAGGCAGTGACGGCCTTTATGTCGAAGTCGGGATAGGGCTTGGTAAAGCTAAACTTATCGCCGTTTTTGACCCAGTCACCGTCCCAGCCCTGGTTCCAGCCTTCGACCAACACGCCGTCAAAACCATAACGAGCGGCAAAGTCCATGTAACGCTCGGCATTGGCGGTGGTGGCGCCGTGATGCGGGCCGCTGCCCCAGGTCATCCGCCCCAGATGCATGGCCCACCAGATACCGATGTACTTGCCGGGTTTCACCCAGGACACATCTCCCAGCTTATTGGGCTCATTGAGGTTGAGGATGAGGCTGGAATTGACCAAATCGGTGGCGCTGCCCACTTCGAGGGTGCGCCAGGGGCTCATAAAGGGGGCGGCGGTTTTCACCTTGATACCGTCGCTCCAGGGGGTGAGGTCGGCCTTCAATACCCCGGGACGGCGCTGGTTGAGGGTCATGGCGGCGTAATTGACCAACGCCGCTTCGTGGATACTTAAGTGCACGCCCCCCGGCAACTTCATGGTCAGCGGCGTCTGGGCACTTTGCACCGCCTCAAGGGCGCTGGTGCGATAGGGGTATTCGTAGCGGTCCCACTGGCGGGCAGGGATAGACCAGGCGGTGACCTTGTCGCTTTCGGCGATACGAAATTCGGTGCGCTCGTCGGTGATATTCACGGTGCTCAGATGCGGCTGAGCCGGTACTTCGTAGCGAAAGCCAAGGCCATCATCAAACACCCGGACCCGCAGCACAAAGCGTTGGCCGGCGTCGTTGGCAAAGGTGGCGGCCAGCTCGTTGTGGTTATCTTGCACATAATGGCGCTCCCCCCAGGGCTGCTCCCATTGGCTGTCGCTGTGATGGCGCGCCACCTTGACTATCCGATAGCCAGGGCCCATGTCGCCAATTTCCAGCGTGCTCAGCCCAAGGGCAGAATCCCCCAATAGCGCCCGGCCCTGGCGGCTGACTTGATAGTGAGGGCTATCGTCGTCACTCAAAGTAAAGGTCAGCTTGCCGTCGGGCGAACTCACCGCCAGGCTTTGAGCCAGCACAGAAGCCGGCCCCAGCATCAGCAATAAAGGCAACATGGCGCGCATGGTGATCTCCTCAGTCGCGGGTGCATGCCGGCGACATGTTATTGGCCCAAGGGGCAACTTGACGCTTACGCTAACGGCCGCAGCCGTTGGCAACAAGGCATTGCAAACGTATTCAACCCTTTGTCGTCAATCCCTTACCTTTGGTCGCGGCCAGTTCCCTAGCTCTGGCCAGAAAATCGCCATGACGGGGCAATTTGTCGCGGGTGGCGGTGATGATGGTGGCCAGATTGGCCAAAAAGCCCTCCAGCTCCTTGCCATCGAGGCTGTCGGCCAGCGGGTCGTAGTCGGCCGGCAGCAGGTTCTGGCCAATCAATACCTGTTGCCAGGCCACCTCGCTAAATAGCTCGGCGCCTTCCCTGAACACCCGGCCGCAATCACCAAAGAGTGCCAGGCGCCGGCTCAGGCTCGGGGGCAGCGCCATCTCGCGCATGGCCTGCCAAAAGGGCTCGGGCCGCTGGTTAAGGTGATAGTGCAGGATGATGAAGTCGCCAATAGCCTCAAATTCCTCGGCGCTTTGGCGGTTAAATTCCGCCACCGCCGAGGCGGCGATGCCCGTGCGCGGGAAGAGTTTGATAAGGCGGGTGATGCCGCTTTGCACCAGGTGCAGGCTGGTGGACTCCAAGGGCTCTAAAAAGCCGCTGGCAAGGCCGAGGCTGACGCAGTTTTTCAGCCACTGCTGGCGCTGGCGCCCGGTTTTAAAGCGAATGAGCCTCGGCTCGGCCAGGGCCTTACCGTCAATGGTGGCCAACAGCTTCGCCCGGGCTTCGTCGTCCCCCAAGTAGCGGCTGGCATACACCAGGCCGTTGCCGGTGCGGCGTTGCAGCGGAATTTGCCACTGCCAGCCCACATCATGGGCGATGGCGCGGGTGTAGGGGCGCGGCTCGCCGGTATTTTCGCTCGGTACCGCCAGGGCGCTGTCGGCCGGCAGGTAATGGCCCCAGTCTTCAAACTGGCCACCAAGGGCTTCGCCGATAAGCCGGGCCCGCTGGCCACTGCAATCGATAAAAAGCTCCCCCGCTACCCGCTGGCCAGAAGCCAGCACCAACTCGCCAATGGCGCCTTGCTCATCCAGCGCCACCTCCACCACCTTGCCCTCGATACGCTTGACCCCAAGGCCTTCGCTGTAACGGCGCAGCAAGCCGGCGTAGAGCCCGGCGTCAAAATGGTAGGCGTGTACCAAGCCCTTGAGAGGGCTGTCTGGCACCTTGGGCAGGGGAATAAAGCGCCCGGCCTTGGCGGCCTGGTAGTTAAGGGAGTAATCCCACAGCCCCCGCCGGTGGCCTTGCTGGCGTGCCCTCAGCCAGTAATGCATAAAAGGGGTGATGCCGAGATCCCGGCCCAGCTCGCCAAAGGCGTGCATGTAGCGCTCCCCTTCCTTCCCCCAGTTTTCAAACTCGATACCCAGCTTGATGGTGCCCTGGGTTTCGGTCAAAAACTCGGCCTCGTCGATGCCAAGGTAGCGATTAAAAAGGCCGATGGGCGGGATGGTGGCCTCCCCTACCCCGACGGTGGCAATCTCGTCCGACTCCACCAGGGTAATGGCCAGTTGCTTACCCAGGCTCTTTACCAGCATCGCCGCACTCATCCAGCCGGCGCTGCCGCCGCCGAGGATCACCACATTTTTGATTGTCATCACCGCCCCCTAAAAAAATGCCCCAACAACCGTTGGTTGTCGGGGCAAGTGTCATGGTCACACAGAGAGATTAGAACTTGTAGTTAACGCCGAGCAGGTAGTTACGACCGTACACCTGGTAGTCACGCACCTGGCGGGCATCGCCGGACTCGGTGGTGGTAAAGGGCTCGTTGGTCAGGTTCTGGCCCTGGAGCATGATGGTCAAGCCCTTGAGGGTTTCGATACCGGACTCAGAGAAGTCGTAGCTAATCTGCGCGTCCCAGATCTCGGAGCCTTTGACATTCACCGGGGTGCGGGCAAAGGACAGGCCGGACACCTCACCGTTGAAGTCGCTGCGCTTACGCATGCTGGTACGGAATTGGAAGCCGTTCTTCTCGTAGAACAGGGTGGCGTTGTAGATCTGGCGAGACAGGCCGGGCACCTGGATGTTGGTGCTGGCGTAAGTCACGCTGTTGTCGGCGTTAATGGCAGACGGGTAGTTAAAGGACACGGCACTGGTGTTGTAGGTGGCACTCAGGATGGCACCAAAACCTTCCAGGTAGTCGCTAAACAGCTCGCCCGGCAACGACAGGGTGAACTCGGCGCCCTTGATGTAACCGCCGTCGGTGTTCTGCCAGGTGTTAACCACGCCCTGGTACTGGTACACGGTACCGGTAGTGAGCGGCGGCACACCGGAGAAGTCCTCGATGGTGGGCACTTCAAACTGCCAGTTTTTCAGGTCTTTGTAGAACAGGGCGGCACTGAAGTAACCTTGGCCTGCAAAGTAGTTCTCGTAGCTCAGATCGTACTGGTTGGCGATATAGGGCTTGAGTTCGGGGTTGCCGCCACCGCCGCTCCAGGGGGAGTTACCCACCGGGGCGTTTGGCACGTTAAGGGCCGGGTTGAAGCTGTAGCCGTAGCTGGAGTTCATGCGGTCCATGCGTGAGCGGGTCAGGGTGCGGGCAGCACCGAAGCGCACGAACTGCTGATCGGCCACTTCAAAGCTCAGGTTCAGGCTGGGCAGGAACTCGTTGTAGCTGGTGCCACGGTCCACCTTCTGAATTTGGGTAGCACCGTCCACAACGGTGGTCTGGTTACCCAGGGAGCTTTGGTTGGTGTGCACGTACTGGGTACCGACGTTGCCTTTTACCGGCAGGCCAAAGACCATGCTGTCGATATTGGCCATCACGAAACCGGTGGTGACTTTCTCTTTCACTTCCCAGGAGTTTTGCGCCCGTTGCGGCTCGGTGGCGCCCTGGTCGAACTCGTCGTAGTAGCCGTCGTCGTACAGACGCTTGGAGTCATAGCTCAGCATGTTGCCCATGCCGATGAAATCAAGGCTGGTGGGCGACAGCAGGTACTCAGCAGGCACCGCCAGCATACCGGGGTAGGCTTTAAGGGTCAGGTAGGTGCCGTGGTCCTCGCGGGTCTTGGTGCGCTCGGAGTAGTGCACGCCAAATTTCACGCTGCTAATCACGCTGTTGTCGGTGTAGCGCTGGGCGGTGAATTTAACGGCTTTGATTTCGTCGTCGATTTCGGGGCGGTTGATAAAACCGTCCTGGCCGTCGCTGGGTACGGCAATACCGTTACCCCAGCTCAGCGGGCCGCCGAGCATGATGAGGTTCGGGTCGGAGTAATCCAGGCCTGGGGTGAAGTGAGCACCCTCGGCGCCGCCGTTGAGGTTAAAGCCGATGTCGTCAGCCACACCGCCGGTGTCGCCGCGGCCGGTACCGGAGTAAGACTCAAGACTGAAAATTTCCCGCTCGACCTTGGAGTAGCTCAGGTCGCCACCCAGCACCCAGTTTTCGCCCAGGTTGTATTCGAGGTTCAAGCCAAAGGAGTTGAGGTCAGCCTTGCGCTGGTCGTAGTCGTTACGTACCACAACCCGCTGGTCGTGAATGATGCCGCTGGTGACAAAGCCGTCGTCTACTTGCAGGTTCTCGATGCTGCCCTGGCCGTAGAATGCCGGGATCTCGATACCGCGCAGCCGCTTCTCGTCTTTGAAGTTGATGTGCATGGCATCAAGGGTGGCGTGGAATTTGTCGTTAGGCGCAAATTCCACAACCCCCATAACAGTGTCGCGGGTCAGCTCGCTTGAGCGTACATAAGGCTTGGCGCCGCCCAGTACCAGATTGCCGTCGGCATCGTTGGCAAAGCCCCAGCTATTCCAGCGCTGCTCGTTGCTGGGAGAATCCATGTGGGCGTAGGCAATGGCCACACCGATGGTGTCGTCGGCAAACTGGTCGATGTAAGACACGCTGGAGCGCCAGCCTTTGTCTTTGCCATCGGGGTTGAGCTTGCCGATGTCGTTTTTCTCACCGGTCAGGGTGGCAGAGAAGCTGCGCTTGCCTTGTTTTAGGGGGCGCACGGTCTGCAGATCGATGGTGCCAGCAATGCCCTGGCTGGTGAGGCTGGCGTCGGGGGTCTTGTAGACCACCACCGCGTTCATGATCTCGGAAGGATAGAGGTCCATTTCCACGCCACGGCCGTCACCGATGGAGACCTGCTCGCGGCCGTTGAAGGTCACGGTGCTGAAGTCTTCGCTCAGGCCGCGAATGGAGATACCGCTGGCGCGGCCGTCGAGGCGCTGGGCAGCCACACCGGGCAGGCGGGCGATGGACTCGGCGATACTGGAATCGGGCAGCTTGCCGATGTCTTCGGCGGAAATGGCCTCAACGATGGAGGTGTTGGTCTGCTTGATCGCCTGAGAGCGTTGCAGACTGGCGCGAAAGCCCGTGACTTCAATCACTTCGACGTCTTTGTCGGCGTCCTGTTTTTTGTTCTTGGTATCAGCCGGTGCCTGTTGATCAGCATCAGCGGCCCAGACTTTGGCAGGCAGCACGGTTACGGTCATACCTGCTGCGGCCAGCGCCAGTGCCAGTACATTTGGCTTGAATGTTGCCATCGTTTCCCCCAGACCCAATTGGGCTATTGTTCGACTCATCAGGCGGCTGATTTATTGGATTTACCTTTACGTCAACAGGCAGCCGCTACCCGACCTGAATGCTACGCAATAGCCAGAACCCCCGACAACGCTATGCATACGTATTCAGAAGCAATTGGTCATATTCTTTTAACCTGTTGTTCGAAAAAACCTGACCTGGGTCACCCTCGGCCATTGCCGCATGCGTCAAGGCGCGCCCATAAAAAAACCGCAGCCAAGGCTGCGGTTTTTGTTAACAAAAGCGGCTTAGCCGTTAAGGCCCAGCACGTCTTTCATGTCGTAAAGGCCAGGGCCTTTACCGGCCACCCAATGGGCGGCGCGCAGGGCGCCGGTGGCAAAGGTGTCGCGGTTGTGGGCCTTGTGGGTCAGCTCGATACGCTCGCCGTCACCGGCAAAAAGCACGGTGTGCTCGCCGATAATGTCGCCGGCCCGCACCGTGGCAAAACCGATGGTCTGGCGGTCGCGCTCGCCGGTAATGCCTTCACGACCATAGACGGCGCAATCTTTAAGGTCACGGCCCAGGGCCTTGGCCGCCGCTTCCCCAAGGGCCAGGGCGGTACCGGAGGGGGCGTCTTTCTTGTGGCGGTGGTGGGCTTCCAGTACCTCGATATCCACCGTGTCCCCCAGCACCTTGCTGGCCAGCTCCACCAGCCCCAGCAGCAGGTTCACCCCCACGCTCATGTTGGGGGCAAACACCACCGGCACCTTTTTAGCAGCATCGGCCAGCGCCGCTTTTTGCGCCCCATCAAGGCCGGTGGTGCCGACGATCAGCGCTCGGCCCTGCTTGGCGCAATCAGCGGCCACCAGGGCGGTGTTTTCTGGGGAAGTAAAATCGATAACCACATCACCGCGGATGTCTGTGCCCAGGTTCACGCCCAGGGCGTCGATACCGGCGAGGCTCCCGGCATCCACCCCGATAAGGCTGTTGCCGGGGCGCACCTGGGCGCTGGCCAGCTCGGCTTTGGGGTCGGCGGCCAGGGCGCGAATAAGGGCGCGGCCCATACGGCCGTTGGCGCCCAGAATGGCAATGCGTGTCATGGTCATAGGTCTTCCTCCAGCGAGGGCAACACTCTAACCGCTTTTCCTTCCTGTTTCAGCGCTTCATTGAGCTGACGGGCCACATGCTCGGGGGAGCGGGTGCGCCGCGCCATCCAGGCGTACATCACCGGGGTCACCAGCAGGGTAAAGAAGGTGGAGATGATGATGCCAAACAGCACCACGACCCCAATCACGTAGCGAGTCTCGGCGCCGGCGCCGCTGGCCAGCACCAAAGGCACGGCGCCGGCGGCGGTGGTGATGCCGGTCATCAAAATGGGCCGCAGCCGCTGGGCACAGGCGTTTAAGAGCGCCTCGTCAAAGCGCTGGCCCTCGTCGCGCAGCTGGTTGGCAAACTCGACAATCAAAATGCCGTTTTTGGCCGCCAGGCCAATCAGCATGATGATGCCTATCTGGCTGTAAATGTTGATGGTTTGCCCAGTGAGATAAAGCCCCACCAAGGCGCCCAGCATGGCCAGCGGCACCGCCAGCATGATAACCACCGGGTGTATGTAGCTCTCGAACTGGGCCGCCAGCACCAAGAACACCACCCCCAGGGCCAGGGCGAAGATGAAGTACACCGAGCTGCCGGAGTTTTTGTAATCCAGCGACGGCCCCTTGTAACTGATGGAGGCCTCGGCCGGCAGCACCCGGGCGGCCAGGTTGTCCATGAAATCCAGGGCCTGGCCCAGGCTGTAGCCGTCCGCCAGGTTGGCTTCCACGGTGATGGCCCGCATCCGGTTGTAACGATTAAGGGCCGAGGCGTCGGCAATTTCCTCGATTTTCACCACCGAGGAGAGCGGCACCAGCTCGCCGCTCTTATCCGAGCGCACATAGATGCCGCCAATGGCCTGGGGCGAGCGCTGCTTGTCGCGCTCCCCTTCCAAAATCACGTCGTATTCCTCGCCGCCGCGCACAAAGGTGGTCACCACCTTGGAGCCGAGCATGGTTTCCAAGGTGCCGCCAATGGTGCTCATGGTGATGCCAAGGTCGGCGGCGCGGCTGGTATCAACCGTTATCTTGAGCTGGGGTTTGGTTTCTTTGTAGTCGTCGTCTATGCCCACCAAACCGGGGTTTTTGGCCGCTTCTTCTTCGATGATGTCGCGCCAGGCCCGCAGGCTGTCATAATCGGGGCCGCCAATAACAAACTGCACCGGCTTGGCGGTGCCGCGGCCAAAGGCGCTGCGCACTATGGTAAAGGCCCGCACCCCGGAGATATCGCTTATACGAGCGCGAATATCGGCGGTCACTTCGCTGATGGGCCGGCGCTCGGACCAATCTTTCAGCGACACCACGATCTGCCCGGTGTTGTAGGCCCGCACCCCGCCCCAGCCGCGAGGGGCGCGGCTTATCATGCGGTTAACGTCTCCATCGGGGCCAGCCATGGGCAGCAGGCGGCGCTCTATCTCGTCCATGTACTTTTCCATGTAGGAGTAGGAGGCGCCTTCGGGGCCGTTGATCAGCACAAACAGCGAGCCACGGTCTTCGCTGGGGGTAAATTCGCTGGGCACATGCTCAACAAACCAGGCCACCGCCCCCATGCTGGCGATAACAAAGCCCAATACCCAGATGGGGTGGCGAATAAGGTGCTCAAGGGCGCGCCGGTAACCACGGCCAAGGCTGTCAAGGCGCCGCTCCATAAAGCCTGAAAGCCCGGAGTGACCGTCATGGCGGGTGAGCAGCTTAGAGCACATCATCGGTGACAGGGTCAGCGCCACGATGGCCGAGAACACCACCGCCGAAGCCATGGCCACGGCAAACTCGGTAAAGAGTTTGCCAAGGTCCCCTTCCAAAAAGGTGATGGGCAAAAACACCGACACCAGCACCGCCGTAGTGGCAATGACCGCAAAAGACACCTGGCGCGAGCCCAAAAACGCCGCCACCAGGGGCGACTCGCCCTCTTCAATGCGCCGGTGAATGTTCTCCAGCATGACGATGGCGTCGTCCACCACCATGCCGATGGCCAAAATCAGCGCCAGCAAGGTCAGCAGGTTGATGGTGTAGCCAAGGGCATAAAGGATGATCACCGCCCCCATCAAGGATACCGGCAGCGCCAGGGCCGGTATGAGCATGGCCCGCACCGATCCTAGGAAGATGTAAATCACCACCACCACCAGCACCATAGCGATAAAGAGGGTCTCGTACACCTCTTGCACCGAGCGCTCGATAAAGACCGAGGAGTCGTAGCTGATGGCAAGCTGCATCCCCACCGGCAGGGTTTTGTTGAGGCTCGCCACCAGTTTGTGGGCGTCGCGGGCCACTTCCAGGGTGTTGGCGGTGGAGGTTTTACCTATCCCCAGGCCCACCATGTTCTCGCCGTTGCCGCGAAACAGCTTGCGGGTTTCGTCGGTGCTTTCTTCCACCCGGGCCACGTCCGAGAGTTTGACCAGGTAGCCATCAGAGCCGCGCCCTATCACCAAGTTGGCAAAGTCTTCCTGTTTCTCGTATTGGCGCTGCAGGCGCACCGTGAACTGGCGGTCCTGGGCTTCCAGATCCCCTGCCGGTAACTCCACGTTCTGGCTGCGAAGGGCGCTTTCTACGTCGGTCACAGTAAGATTACGGGCGGCCAGGGCTTGGCGGTCCAGCCAAATACGCATGGCGGTGCGCTGCTCGCCGCCGATGCGTACCCGCGCCACGCCGTTGAGTACCGAGAATTTGTCGACCAGGTAGCGGTCGGCGTAGTCGGAGAGCTCGCGCACCGTCATCCGGTCTGACGAGAGGTTCAGCCACATCACGGTTTCGTCGTCGGAGCCGGCCTTGGACACCTCCGGCGGGTCGGCTTCTTCCGGCAGGTTATTGAGCGCGCCGGAGATCTTGTCACGCACGTCGTTGGTGGCGGCATCGATGTCGCGGCTGATATCGAACTCGATGGTGATATTGGAGCTGCCGTCTTGGCTGCTGGAGGTGATGTTGCGAATGCCCTCGATGCCCGAGACCCGGTCTTCAAGAATTTGGGTGATGCGCGACTCCACCACCGCCGCCGAGGCGCCCCGGTAGCTGGTTTGAATGTTCACCAGCGGCGGGTCGATGCTGGGGTATTCGCGCAGCGGCAGTTTGCCAAAGGCGACGATGCCGAAGATAACCAATAGCAGCGACAGCACCGACGCCACCACGGGGCGGCGCACCGACATATCGGTGAGCATCATGCCTTGGCCTCCGGGAAGTCTTCCTTACGCACTTCCACCTTGGCCCCTTCGCGCACCTTCAAAAGGCCGCGGATGATCACCTGCTCCTTTTCCTTAAGGCCTTGGGTGACCTCGACAATACCGGGCTGGCGCAAGCCGATGGTCACCGGCCGCTGCTCAACGATGTTGTCTTCATCCACCACAAAGACGTAATGCTGGGATTTGATTTGAAAAACGGCGGCAGCCGGCACCGCCAGCGCCTCACGGGCCTCTTTAACCAGGCGAATGCGCAGCAACATGCCGGGGCGCAGCAGGCCGTCTTTGTTGTCCAGTTCCGCCCGGACTGCGGCGCTGCGCGACACCGGGTCGATACGGGTATCGACGCTGGACACCTTGCCCTGGAAGCGCTCGGAGGGCACCGCTTCAGCGGTGGCATAAATGTCTTTGCCGGGTTTTAAGATGGGCAAGAACCGCTCCGGCACCGTGAAGTCGAGCTTGATGGGGCTGACATCATCGAGGGTAGTAATGGCGGTGCCGGGGCTGATCAGGGCGCCAGTACTGACTTCCCGAAAACCCAGCACCCCGTCAAAGGGGGCGCGCACGAAGCGGTCGTCCAGTTGAGCCTGGGCCTGAGCCACTTTGGCCTTGGCTATCTCCACGGCGCTTTGCAGGCGGTCAAGCTCGGAGGCGGCAATGGTTTTGGTGCGCACCAAATCGGTAATGCGGCGGTATTCGCGGTCTTGTTCTTTTAAATCTTCGTTGGCCGCATCCAGAGCAGCCTGTTCTTCCTGGTGGGTCAGGGTCACCAGCAATTGCCCGGCTTTGACCTGCTGGTTATCACGAAAGTGCACCTTTTCAATCTTGTCGCTGACGGTGGCAGTCACGGTAATGGACTCAAAGGCCTTGGTGGTGCCCAGGGCCTCGATTTCGTCAGACAGCAGTTGCAGCTTGACCGGGCTGGTCACCACCCTTACTACCGTTGCCTGAGGGCCGGTGTTGGCCACCGGCGCCTTGCCCTGGTGCCACCAGAGCCCCGCTGCGGCTCCTGCCAGGATCACGGCCCCCACTACCGCTGCTTTTTTCATTTCGCTGTACTTCCGTTCTTTTTTCACTATTTGTAATAGTCGCACCAATAGTGAATACCTTGTTACGGGATCAGATATGCCGATAGCAGGCCGCGATAAGAGGTGTAACCGGGTAGCAACAGGGATTTCCATCTGGACGTCCAGACGTTGACACTGATAGCCTGCTGACGTAAATTTGCGCGCCTTTACGCCCAGTGGGCTCCTTTTTTAATCGGTACCCTTGAGGAATTTGATGTCCAAGCCCCACGCCTCTCCCCTGCCCCTGCTGCCGCTCCTGGTGTTTTTGGCCCTGTTTTTGGGTGTGGGTACGTACCTGAGCCTGACCGGCGTTGATTACGCTTTTTACCAGCTGCCGGCTCCGGTGGCGGTGTTGCCGGCGCTGATTGTAGCGGTGCTTATCTCCCGCGACAGCATCAATAAAACCGTCGAGCAGTTCCTGGCAGGCTGTGGCCATTCCAACATCATGGCCATGTGCATCATCTATCTGTTGTCCGGTGCCTTTGGCGCCGTGGCCAAGGCTACCGGCGGTGTCGATGCCACCGTGGCCCTGGGCCTGAGCCTGGTGCCGGCTTCCTTGCTGTTGCCGGGGCTTTTTGTCATTGCCGCCTTTATCGCCACCGCCATGGGCACCTCCATGGGCACCATCGCCGCCCTGGCGCCGGTGGCCCTGGGCCTGGCCCAGCAAGGGGACTTGCCGCTGGCGCTGACCGCCGGGGCGCTGCTCTCAGGCGCCATGTTCGGCGACAACCTCTCCATCATCTCCGACACCACCATCGCCGCCACCCGTACCCAGGGCTGCGACATGAAAGACAAGTTTCGCGCCAACTTCCGCCTGGCCCTGCCTGCCGCCATCCTGACCCTGTTGTGGCTGGGTTTTGCCAGCAGCGGCAGCCATGTTATTGACGCCAAAGACTTCCAACTGCTGCCGATACTGCCCTATGTCACCATCCTGGTGCTGGCGGTGGCCGGCCTTAACGTCTTTGTGGTGCTCATTTTGGGTATCGTACTGGCCGGTTTGGTGGGCCTGAGTGGCGACTACAGCCTCGCCAAGTACGTCAAAGACATCTACGCCGGCTTTACCGGCATGCAGGAGATTTTCATGCTGTCCCTGCTGATGGGGGGCCTTGCCTACCTGATGGAAAAGCAAGGGGGCCTTGCCTGGCTTGCCGCCAAACTGGGCCACGGCAGCACCGGTAAAAACGGTGAGCTGGCCATTGCCGGCCTGGTGTTTACCACCAACTTCTGCACCGCCAACAACACCGTGTCCATTATCGTCAACGGCCAACTGGCCAAGGACATCGCCCAGCAAAACGCCATCAGCCCGGTGCGAAGCGCAAGCCTTTTAGACATCTTTGCCTGCGTCAACCAGGGCCTGGTGCCCTGGGGCGCCCAAGCCTTGCTGCTGGGCTCAAGCTTTACCCTCTCGCCCCTGGCGGTGGTCAGCCACTCCGGCTACGTGCTGGTGCTGGCCGCCATTACCCTTGCCACGGTGCTGGTGCCCGCTGCCCGGCGGCTGCTGGTCAAGCACTGAAAAAAGCCCCTCAGTCGAGGGGCTTTTTATACCTGCGGCGCTTGGGTTTTGACAAAGTCGATAAAGGCCCTGAGCGGCGCTGGCACGAGGCGCCGTCCCGGATAATAAAGATAAGGGCCGCTGAACCATTGCCACCAGGGCTCCAGCACCGGCACCAACCGGCCATCGGCCAGGTAAGGGGCCAGCCACTGCTCGAACAGTTGGATAACGCCGCTACCAGCAACTGCGGCGTCCACCGCCAAATCCATGGCAGCGCCAATGTTCACCGTCAAAGGGCCAGTCACTTCCACTTTGAGCGCCTCACCGTCTTTTTCAAACTCCCAAGGCTCGGGGGCACCCTGGCCAAAACGGCCGGTAATACAGGGGTAACCCAGTAATGCAGAAGGGTGGGCAGGCTCTCCCAGCTTTGCCAACAACGCAGGCGCCGCAGCAATGGCAAAGCGTTGGCGCCTCGGACCGATGGGCAGGGCAATCATGTCTTGCTGGAGCTTCTCGTCGTACCGAATGCCGGCGTCGCAACCGGCTTGAACGATATCCGTTACGTTACTGTCCGCCATCACTTCTAGCTTGATATCCGGGTAAGCGGCTAAAAAGGCCGGCACGATGGACGGCAATACCAAGCGCACCGCACTGACCGGCACATTAAGCCGCAAAGTGCCGGCTGGTTTTTCGCGAAACAGATTAACCGCGTCTAGGGCCGCTTCGACTTCGTTCATGGCGGGAGCCAATTTAGCCAGCAGCGTCTGGCCAGCCTCAGTCGGCACGACGCTGCGGGTGGTACGGTGCAACAACCTCACCCCAAGGGCAGCTTCAAGGCGGCGAAGCGCATCGCTCAATTGCGAAGCACTGGCACTGCCAACCCTGGCCGCTTGGCGAAAACCGCCGGCTCTTGCCACCGCCACAAAAGCATTGAGATCGCCAAGCCCCACATTCATTGTCCGATATCCCGCACAGCCCATAGTCATTTATTCGTATTGTTGCACATGCAGCAGGCGCCTAGGCTACAAAGCTCGGCAAAAGGAGTAACTCATGCACACTGATACCTTCACACTGGGCGACAAACCGGTTCACCGGCTGGGCTATGGCGCTATGCAATTGGCAGGCCCCGGCGTGTTCGGCCCACCCAAAGACTGGGCCCAGGCCACAGCCGTTTTGCGCCAAGCTCTGGAAGCCAGCGTCAACCATATCGACACTTCTGACTTTTATGGCCCCCACCACACCAATAAGCTCATCAAAGCGGCCTTGCATCCCTACCCAGAGAGGCTTTGCATCGTCACCAAGGTTGGTGCTCGCCGCGACGACAAAGGCGCTTGGCTGCCAGCCTTCAGCCGCCAAGAGCTGATTGATGCGGTACACGACAACTTGCGCCACTTGGGGTTGGAGCAACTTGATGTGGTGAACCTACGGGCGATGTTTGACACCCACGGCCCGGCTGAAGGCGACCTTGAAGCGCCGTTCTCGGTGCTGGCAGAACTCAAGGAACAGGGGCTTATCAAGCACTTGGGGCTTAGCAACGTCACCCCCAGGCAAGTGGCGGAGATGCGCCGTATAGCGCCTATTGTTTGCGTGCAAAACCACTACAACCTGGCTCATCGCCGCGATGACGCCCTTATCGATGCCCTGGCCTGCGACAACATTGCTTACGTGCCCTACTTTCCTTTGGGCGGCTTCTCGCCATTGCAATCATCTACGTTAAATGACGTTGCCAGCAGCCTTGGCGCCACACCGATGCAGGTAGCCCTGGCCTGGTTACTAAAGCGCTCGCCCAATATTCTCGCCATTCCCGGCACTTCATCGGTTGGCCACCTCGCCGAGAACCTAGCCGCGGCCCACTTGGTGCTGCCAACCGAAGCAATGGCACGATTGCACGAGATAGGCGCCTAAAAGAGGCCCCTCTGTTGAGGGGCTTTTTATTTGCGCCAAGGCCGCCCGGCCTTGGCATCTTTGCCAACCTGTCTTTTTCAACTGCTTTACCTCTGTAGCGCCCCACCTAAACTTGATAGGGATCAACTCGCTGTTTGGCGAGGCCGCAGCCTCGCCAGACAGCGACTAAGCTGGATATCGGCACATTCAAAAATTGCCACCCCATTCTGCCGATGTTCGCAGTGGCCTGTAGCAGGTGCTTTATGTATCCCGCGCCAAGGAGTCTCAACCCACATGCACAAGGCTGCCTATACCAACCCCCAACAACAGCGCCAGCACTGGCGGCGCAGCACCCTTGTCTATGTGTTGGCGCTGGCTTTTATTGCTGTCTTGTCCCTTACCTCTCATTTTTTGGTGCAAAGCATTGTTAATAAACAAGAAGCCACCGCCCGAGTCGTCAACCTGGCTGGCCGTCAGCGGATGCTGTCCCAGCGCATTACCCTCTTTGCCAGCGAGCTGCTGACCAGCCGCCAGAATTACGCTGCCGAGATTTTGCGTGACGATTACCTCGATGCCATCAACACCCTGGAAAAGGTGCACCTGGCGCTCCTTAATGGCTCAGAGGAACTGCATATTCCCAAGCCCAGCTCCGCCGATATCGTGCAAATTTTTACTGCTTCGCCGGTCAATCTGGACCAACGTATCAAGCAGTTTCTGACCCAAGCCCGGCGCATTGCCGACCCGGCCCTTAGCCTTGATGAGCGCACCAATGCCTTCGAGCAAATAAAGGCCACCGCCTATTACGATATTGTCGGCTCCCTGGACACCCTGCTATTCCAGTACCAAAAAGAAAGCGAAACAGCGATACGCAAGCTTCAGAATTACAACAAGATCTCCCTGCTCGGCATGATCACCACCTTGATCATCGAGGCCTTTTTCATCTTCCGGCCGTTGCTGCTGAGCCTGTACCGGCGCGAACAGCAATACCTCAAGCTGTTAAAGGAAATGGACAGCGAGATAACCGAGCGGGTGCGCTTTCAAACCTTTACCGATTCCCTCACCGGCCTTCTCAACCGTTTGTCGATGCTGGAGCGAATTCAAACCTGTATCGAACTTGCCGAGCAGGGCAAAGGCAACTTTGTAGTAATTTCAGTGGGGGTTGACCGCTTTGAAGACATGAACAACAGCCTGGGCCACGACAAAGGTGACGAGCTGTTGTTCTCCATCGCCAACCGCCTGCAAAAGCTGGCCAACGGCTCCGGGGGCTTTATCGGCCGCATCACCGGTGAAGAATTTGCCATTACCCTTGAGCAGCGCAAAAACAACATGGAGCTGATGCGCTTTTTGCGCCAGCTGTCTCAGTCCATCGCCAACCCGGTGCAAACCGAGCATTTTGCCATTCAGGTGACTGCCTCGGTGGGCCTGGCCTTCTACCCGGATGACGGCCATGACGCCCGCGAGCTGCTGATGCATGCCAACCAGGCCATGCGCATTGCCAAAGACGAGGGGGGAAATTGCTTCCGCTTCTTCCAGCCGGCCATGACCACCTACATGACCCGCCGCATCAAGCTCGAGCAGGAGCTGCGCCAGGCGCTGGCTGACCCGTCGCAGCTGCGCCTCTTCTACCAGCCCAAGGTGGATTTGGGCAGCGGCAGCATTATTGGCGTCGAAGCGCTGCTGCGTTGGCACCACCCGGAGGAAGGGATGATCTCCCCCATGGAGTTCATCCCTATCGCCGAAGACTCGGGGCTTATTCTCGATTTGGGCGACTGGGTACTGGTGCAAGCCCTGGAGCAGCTGAGCCGCTGGCAGCGAGGAGGGGTCGATATCGGCATGGCCATCAATGTTTCGGTCAAGCAGCTTTTGCACCGCGACCTTTGCGACCGCATCCTGGCCCTTAGCCAGCAGCAGGGTATCGCTCCCGATGCGGTGCAGTTGGAGATCACCGAAACCCACATCATGAACGACATGGGCCGCATCATCGCCGCGCTGTGCGCTCTGGATAAAGCCGGCTTCACCCTGGCCATAGACGACTTCGGTACCGGCCATTCCAGCTTGTCGAGACTGCGGGATTTGCCGGTCAAGGTGCTGAAGATTGATAAATCCTTCGTCAAAAACGCCATGCGCGATAAAAAAGAAGCGCAGATAGTCAAAGCCATTATCGACATGGGCCATTCCCTGGATAAAACCATCATTGCCGAAGGCATCGAAACCCAGGAGCAAATGCAGCTACTGACCGAACTGGGCTGCGACGAAGGCCAGGGCTATCTTTTTGCAAGGCCGATGCCGGTGGAGGAGCTGGATCTGTTGCTGCGCCAAAACGCGCGGTACTGGCACCCCAAAGACCGGGCCGGCCCCTGAAATGCCCTCATAAAAAAGGCGCCGTTAGGCGCCTTTTTTATTTTGCCGGGCAACAAACCCGCAGCAGATGGCCGTCGATATCTTCGGCCACAAAGGTGTAGCCAAAGGGCATGGCCTGGGGCTGCTGGGTAATGCGCAGGCCAAGCTCCCGCCAATGCTCAAAGCGGCGGTTAACATCGCTGATGTCGTCCACCAACAACACCAGTTCGGCGGCGCCGGCAGCCGGCAGGGTTTCTGGCAAGACCGACTGGCGGCTTTTCAGGGCCACGAAGCTGCCGCCATCGAGGGCAAACATCGCAAAGTCGGTAGAGTGCTGCGCCGCCGGGCGGGCCAGCAGCGCCTGGTAGAGCGCTTGGCTTTTGGCGCAATCATTAACGTAAAACAGCACCATGGTTTGGGTTTTCATCTGCGTTTTCCTTGGCAGTGTTGAAGACCCGGCCATAGTGGCAAAAGGGAGTGTCAGAAAGTGTCAGCAGCCGCCGGTCGGGTCGATACCCTCGGCCTGCTGCCACTGACGCAGCAGGCGCTGGCGCGATACTGGGTAGCGCTCATCAAGGGCGGTGAGCTGCTGGATGCGGTCTACTCGAAAATGGCGATGGGCGCCCCGCGCCTCGCACCAGGCCACCAGCATCCGGCAATGGTCGAAAAAGCCCATGGCAAAGGGCCATACCACCCGCTGGCTGGGGGCGCCGTCCTTGTCTTGGTAATCAATGAGCAGCTTGTGCTGGCGGCGGATGGCCTGGCGCAGCATGCCAAGGTCGGTTTGGGTGGCCGGCAGCGCCGGGCCGGGGCCGATCAGCAGGTTGGTGGCAGCAAGCTCTTGGCGAAGGCTCTGAGGCAGCACCGCCGAGACCTTGGCCAGCATGTCACGGGCGGCGCCTGCAAGCTCCGGGTCGGCCCGCTGGCTGACCCAGCGCGCCCCCAGCACCAGGGCTTCAATCTCCTGGGCACTTAGCATCATCGGCGGCAGGGTAAAACCGGGTTTAAGGCTATACCCCAACCCCGCCTCTCCTTCGATATCCGCCCCCTGGGCCTGCAAGGCAGCAATGTCTCGGTACAAAGTGCGAAGGCTCACCCCAAGCTCGGCCGCCAGTTCCTGGCCACTGACCGGAAAACGGCGGCGGCGAAGGTTTTGCATCAGTTGCAACAACCGGGCGGCGCGAGACACGGCTTATCAGCCTTTCACTATGGCGCAGTCGTGGTCCTGAATTTCTTCGGCCGAGCCCTGGCTGCCACCAGTGCCGGCGCGGGTGGCCATCAGTACCAACTGGCCGTCAGGCAAGGTGGCCATGGCCATGCCATAGCGCCCCATCTCGCCCTTGGCACCTGGCACTTCCTCGGCCAGGTGCATAAAGACGCTCTCCTGGCCCAGCTCGTTCGGGCTTAGGGTACGCAGCAGGTAAGGATGCCCCATCAAGCTTTGGCTTTGCCATTGGCGGCCAAGGCCAGGGGCCAAGGTGTCAAGCTGCTGGCGAAGGGCCGGGCGCAGGCAGGAGATATGCACGTGCAGCTGATTTTGGCTGCGTCCATAGGCCGAGTTGATGGCCAGCGACAAATCGCTGTCTGGCACCTTGTGGCCATAATGCTGGCTGGCGAGCTGGCGCTGTTGCCAGGCCAGGGCAAAAAAGTGCGGCGTCGATGCCTTGAGCAGCAGCGGGCTTTCCATCCCGGTGATTTTGGCGGTGGGCATCACCAGGTATTGCAGCACGCCACGCCGGTCTTTTAGGGTGACAAACCCGGCTTTGACATCAACCGACTGGCAAGGCGCCGGCTCGCCCTTTTGCGCCATACCCGGCACGCATTTTTGGCTGATAAGTTGCCACAGGGCATCGGAATTATGCGGCGCAGCATTGGCGCAGCCGCCGAGCATCAGCACTGCCAGCAGCATTCCCAAGGGACGAAGAAAAGGCATGTGGATTTTCCTTATTTTTGATAAGCGCAGCCAGCATAGCGCCAACGGATGACAAGACGCTTAGGCCTTGTCAGAGAATGCGGTTAATCAGCCTGTCGATGCGTACCCGGCGCAGGCGGCGGATCAGTTTTTTGACCTTGGCCGGGTAATCGCCAATGGCCTGCAAGTCGGTAAAGTGCACCACTTGCTGGCAATGGTGGCGAATACAGGCCAGCTCTTGCTGGCGCAGCTCGCGAAGCTCGGCCTTGGGGTCGTCAATCAGCACGGCGTTTTCCAAATCCAGGCGCCAGGCACGGGGATTGAGGTTGTTGCCGGTGATCATGGTCCAGCGCTCATCGACCCAGATACCCTTGAGGTGATAGCTGTTGTCACCGTCCTTCCAAAGCCGCACCACCAGTTGGCCGCTGTCCACAAAGGTTTGCAGCCGCGCCAGGAACCGGCGTAGGTTTATCTCGTAAAGATAAGGCAGGGCGCCAATCACCCGAAACGGCTGGTCCGGGGAGATAAAAAAGTCATTGGCAGTCTTGTCGCCGACAATGATCTCCACGGTTTTGCCCTGGCGCAACAAGCGGATAATGCGCTTAACCAGCTCCCCCGGCAGGTTGAAATAAGGGGTGCACAGGGTCAGGCTCTGCTCGGTGGCGCTGAGCAGGTGGCTGATGGTGCTGTTAAGGGCGTTGCCTTTGCCGAGCCCCACCAAAGGGGTAACCGCCAGCTCGCCACGGCGGCTGTTGTCGGTGAATTCATATCCCCTGCCCTGCAGCTCTTTTCTGAAGCGGCGCATGGCGTTTTTCAGCTGCTGGCTGGAGGGGCGGTCTGCCAGGTTCAGGCGATTAACAGCCTGGCCGCCAATCAGGTGGCTGGCTATCCAGTTGTAAAAGGCATCGGCCAGGGCCGGGTTTTGCAGCAGATGGTAACGGTCGTAGCGGTATTTTTGGTGCTGCTGCAGGTAAACGTCGTTGAGGCTGGCACCGCTGTAGAGCAAGGTGTCGTCGATGATAAAGCCTTTAAGATGCAGCACTCCCAGCGCTTCGCGGGTATTAACCGGCACCCCGTACACGGCGATATCAAGCTCAGGATGGGCCATCGCCTCCTGGCAATACCAATCGGCATTGGTGGCCGATTTGGCATCCCCGATGCGCCCGCGCTGAGCCCGGTGCCAGTCCACCAGTACCGACACCTCCAGTTGCGGCCGCGCCGCCTTGGCAGCATAGAGCGCAGCCAGCACGCTGCGGCCACCGTCGTCGTTTTCAAGATAGAGGGCCGACAGGCAGATGCGGCATTCGGCCTTGGCGATGCATTCGAGCAGGGTTTGGTGAAACTGGCGGGCGCCGTGCAGCACGGTGATGCCGGCAGCGTCTTGCGACAACCTGGGCAGGTTTTCGAGGTATTGCAGGTGCTTGTGGCGCTTAAACAGGGACAACATCAAAGGCGCTTCTTATTGTTCATCCATGGCCTCCATGCCATCGAATTCTGACTGGGCGGCAATACTACCACTGGATAAACAGCCACTTCCATTTGTCACCTGCCCAAAAGGCGGCCCCGGTCACCTTTTCGCGCCCCAAAAGAAAAGGGGCCAAAGGCCCCTTTCACATCAGCTTGGCAAGCCTATGGCCTTGAGCTTGGCCCCGCTCATCAGGTTGGCTTCAATACGCTCCAAAGCCACCCCTTTGGTTTCGGGCACGAAGAGGATGGTCACCACGATAAAGACCGCGTTGAGGCAGGCGTAAAGCCAGAAGGTGTTGGTGGTGCCGATGCTCTCCATCAGGGTCAGGAAGGTGGCCCCCAGGATCATGTTGGATACCCAGTTGGTGGTGGTGGAGCAGGAGATCCCGAAATCACGGCCTTTAAGCGGCTGAATTTCGGCGCACAAGATCCACACCATGGGCGCGGCGCTCATGGCATAACCAATGATGCAGATAATCGCCATCAGCACCGCCAAGTAAGCCAGCACCGGGGTGTGGTTGCCGCCCTCAATCATCTTCAGCAGCAGCCCCAGGCAGAACATACCGGCGCCCATAATGGCAAAACCGATTTTCAGTGCCGGCTTACGGCCCCAGGTATCAATGAACGGCGCCAGGATGGCGGTGGTGATCACAAAGGCCAACCCCACCAGCACGGTGCTTATCATCTGTTCAAGGTGGCTGGTAAAGCCGGCCAGCTTGAACACGGTGGGGGCGTAGTACATCAGGATGTTCATGCCGGTAAATTGCTGCATAAATTGCAGCACCATCCCCAGACCAACACTGCGGCGAAAATGGCGGTTGGTTTTAAACAGCTCAAAGCCAGACTGCTTTACCTTGAGGCTGTCGACGATATCCGAGTACTCGCTATGGGCTTCGTGGTCAGACTCGCGAATGCCATGCAACACGGTTTTGGCCTCATCCATGCGGCCACGGGAGGCCAGCCAGCGAGGGCTCTTGGGCATCATCATCACCGCCCAAATCAGCAGCACGGCCGGGATAACCAGCACCGCAAACATCGCCCGCCAGTTGCCGGTCAAACCGAAATAGGTGTCGGACAAAAAGGCCAGCACGATGCCGGAGTTGATCATCACCTGATACATGGCAATGCGTTTACCCCGCTCTTCCTTGGGGGACATTTCCGACAAGTACAGCGGCGCCGAGTAAGAGGCAATACCGATGGAAAAGCCTTGGATAATCCGAAACACCAACATGGTGGTCAGGTTAGTGGCAAAGGCGCAGCCCAGGGTGCCAACGGCAAACAGCACACCACTGCCGATAAGGCTGGAGCGCCGGCCTAAACGCGACGACAACCAGCTGTTGGACACCGACCCCAAAGCGGCCCCCAACATCATGGTGCTGACTATCCATTCTTGGTCTTGCGAGCTGATTTGCCACTCGCTGGTGATAAAGGGCAAGGCCCCGGCGATGATGCCGATATCCAGGCCAAAGAGTAACCCGGCCAGGGCGGCAGCGATTGTTACGATGCGCTTTCTGCTGAACATAACCACAAGTACCTATTGTCAAAATAAAGGGCGCAGACGCCATTACGCGAACGAGCCAGTAATGGCAGTACCTTTACGTCTACGGAAAACCTACCCCGACATAGATAAAGCTTTGGCGTCAAAACCTCAATAAGTAATTTAATACTACAATAGTATTAGATCGGTTATCAGCTTGCTGCTAACGCGCATTTAACCCAATAAAAACAAAAGGATGAGAAAAGGACGCCACAGGCCTTACCGCCAAAAGCAGCGCTAAAAACAGTGCGAATTTATCGAAGCAATCCCCATGGCAGCGACCTGACGCCACGCTTTGCCCACCCCGTTTGGCGTGTCACACTTAGCGCTTTGCACCAGAAAAGGACCTGTTACAACGTGGCTTCTGAATCCAAGGCCGTGATCTACGCCGCCATGGCCGGCAACCTGCTTATCGCCGTCACCAAATTTATCGCCGGGGGCATTACCGGCTCCTCGGCCATGCTGTCCGAAGGCATTCACTCGGTGGTAGACACCGGCAACCAGGGCCTGCTGCTGCTTGGCCTAAAACGGGCCCAGCGCCCCGCCGATGCCAACTTCCCCTTCGGCTACGGTAAGGAGGTGTATTTTTGGAGCTTTGTAGTGGCGATGCTGATTTTCAGCATCGGCGCCGGGGTCTCTCTCTATGAAGGGGTGCGCCATGTGCTGCACCCAGAGCCCATGACCTCGCCGATGGTGAACTACGTCGTGCTGGCGCTTGGTATCGTCTTTGAGGGAGCCTCCTGGGCCTTTGCCCTGAACGAGTTTCGCAAAACCAAGGGCAAATGGACTTACATGGAAGCGGTGCAGCGCGGCAAGGACCCGTCCATGTTCATGGTGGTGTTTGAAGACTCGGCGGCGCTGCTGGGGCTTTTTGTCGCCCTAGGCGGGGTGGCCCTTAGCCAAGTCACCGGCAACCCGGTCTTTGATGGCGCCGCCTCCATCGTTATCGGCCTTATTCTGGCCGGCACCGCCATTTGGCTGGCCATTGAAACCAAGGGCCTGCTGATCGGCGAAAGTGCCAATAAAAGGGTGGTAGACGGCATTCGCCGCCTGGCAGAGAAAGAGCCGCTGGTTGAGGCCGTTCATGAGCTGCTGACCATGCACATGGGCCCTGATTTCGTGCTGGTTAATATTAGTGTGCGTTTTGACAGCCAAAGCAGCGCCGTGCAAATCGAGCAGTGCATTGCCCGCCTGGATAAAGCCATTAAAAACGAATTTACCACCGTCAAGCGGGTCTTTGTGGAAGCCGAATCCTATTACGGGGTGGATAACGGCACAGTTGAAAACTCAGAAAACAGCTAACACAGCATAACCCTGGCTAAAGGACCCTGTATGAAAATACGGGGTCTTTTTATAGGCGATTAAAAAGTAAAAGAAAAATAAAGAATAGCAGCAGATTACTTTTTCACTTTATTACCAAGTGCTTTTTCATTGAGGGAAAGTTTCAAATGTAAAACACCGGCATTTTCTCACTACCTATACTCGGCAACGCTATGCAGCGAGTACATCGACAAGATGTTTCATCATAAAGACAAAAACGCCGAGGAATAAAATATGTTCACCGTTAAAAGAACCAGCCCGGGTTTAACCCTCGGGCTGCTGGGGAGCCTTTTTGCCAGCCATCCGGCCCTGGCCGCCATCGAAGGTTATGCCACCTTAAATGGCGGCACCACCGGCGGCGCCGGCGGCAATGTGGTCTATGCCACCACCGGCACAGAGATCAACCAGGCCATGTGCAGCCGGGCCGCCGACGACACCCCGCTTATCATTTACGTGACCGGCACCATCAACCACGGCAACACCAGCAAGGTATCGGGAAGTTGCGATACCACCGACAGCGAAATTCAATTCAAGCGAGTCAGCAACATTTCCCTTATCGGTACCGACCAGGGCGCCCTGTTTGACCAGATAGGCATTCATATCCGCGAAGCGTCCAATATCATCATCCGCAATATCCATGTGCGTAACGTGAAAAAGTCCGGCTCGCCCCTTTCCAACGGCGGCGATGCCATCGGCATGGAAAGCGACGTGCACAATATCTGGGTAGACCACAACGAGCTGGAAGCCTCAGGGGGCGAAAGCGACGGCTACGACTCCCTTATCGACATGAAGGCCACCACCCAGTATGTGACGGTGTCCTACAACTACCTGCACCATTCAGGCCGGGGCGGCCTGATGGGCTCGAGCGATTCCGACACCGACAACACCTATGTGACCTTCCACCACAACTGGTACGAAAACGTCGACTCGCGCATGCCGCTGCTGCGCCACGGCACCGCCCACGCCTACAACAATTACTACAACCACATCAGCAAGTCCGGCATGAACCCCCGTATCGGCGGGCAGATCAAAGCCGAGAACAACGTCTTTGAAGACGCCCAGAACCCCATCGGCACCTTCTATACCGACGACATGGGCTTTTGGGATGTCAGCGGCAATATCTTCACCAATGTTACCTGGCTGGATAACGACACCAACCACCCGGCCGGCCCCAACCCGGTATCCACCACCAGTATCAGCATCCCCTACAGCTACCAACTGGATGATGCCAATTGCGTCAAAGCCATTGTGCTGGCCAGTGCCGGGGTCAATAACGGCCTGCAAGTCTCCGATGGCAGTTGCAGCACCCAGGGCGGTGGCGACAACGGCGGCGGTGACAATGGCTCGGGCGGCGATAACGGCGGTGGCAGCGGCGAACTGGGCAGCAACCTCTCCCTTGGCGCCGGCTCCGACGGCTCCAGCAAAGGTAGCGGCAGCTATGGCGATGTGCGCGATGGCGACATGGCAAGTTACTGGGCCCCCAGCAGCGCCACCGGCCGCATCTCCATCAAATGGAGCAGTGCCACCAGCCTTAACACCATCGTTATTCGCGAAGCGGCCGGCTTTGAAGGCCATATTCAAAACTGGACAGTGGTGGACAACGATACCGGCAACACCCTGGCCAGCGGCACCGGCGCCGGTACCATCACCTTTAATAGCGTCAGTACCCATAAGGTGAATTTCAATATCACCAGCAGCAACGGCACCCCGACGGTGGCGGAGTTTGAAACCTATAATGCCCAATAAAATAAAAAGCCCCGCCCGGGGCTTTTTTATTTTTCAAAACCTGTAGGAAATGACAGTTGCTAGAAAAGTATTCACAGCCTTTCCCCCACTTAATTCCTTTGCTGTGATGTTACTCACACTCAAAAAATTAAAAAACAATTAAAAGATAACAACTAACTTACAAACAAGGAGTGTTATCCATGAAGAAAGTCATTTCACTTTTTTTCGCCACAATGACATTGCTTTCTGCATTCAGCTTACAAGCGGCTGTTCCCCATGCCTTCCTCATTTACTACTACGATTCTCCGGAAATGGTAAATGTTGTCGGCTGGTATTACCGAGGCTGCTACACAACAAACAGCTGGGGAGTAAAAACCCCGTACTATCGCTACGATGAAGAATCGAATTTCGAGTGCGAATAAATCAGTGAGAAAAAGGCGCCCAAGGGCGCCTTTTTAGTTAGTGGCTCTTTTACACTGCGGATGTATAGCTGCCTTTTGGTAATAAGGCATCACCTTGGGCACTTGGTCCGACAGCGCCTGGATACGGCTGGCAGGGCTGGGGTGGGTAGAGAGCAGTTCTGGCGGGGTGTCGCCGGCGTTTTTCTCCATGTTGTGCCACAGCACCACCGCCTGGTTGGGGTCAAAACCGGCCTTGGCCATCAGCTCCAGGCCGATTTGGTCGGCTTCCGATTCGTGCTTGCGCGAATAAGGCAGCAGCACCCCCACCGTCGCCCCCACCCCAAGAGCCGCCATATAGAGCCCTTTGTTGTCGACATTGGACAGGCCAAGGGCCACAGCGGCCAGCACCGAGACGCCCGAATAAATCTGGTTTTGGGTGAGCCGCTCGTTGGAATGGTGAGCCAATACGTGCCCAACCTCATGGCCGATAACGGCAGCCAGCTGATCTGGGGTTTGCGCCACTTTAAGCAGGCCCGAGTACACGCCAATCTTCTTGCCCGGCAAGGCAAAGGCGTTTACTTCTTTGGAATCAAACACCACCACTTCCCAATCCCCTTGCTGCTCGGCTGGCAACACCCGGGTGATGGCACCGGCCACGCACTGCACGTACTGGTTGGTCTTGGGGTCGGTATCAATCTTCTCTTTCTTTTTCAGCTCGTCAAAAGACTGGGTACCCATCTGGGCCATGGTCGACTCGTTGTTAAACAACAACTGCTCACGGCCGGTGGGGCTTTGGGTACAGGCGCTCATCAGCAATGCCACCATGGCCAGGCTGAAGGTCTTCTTCATCTTGTTGCTCCTCCTGGAGTTTTCCCTATTGTTTCCTCAGTCGCCGCTGAGCGCAACAGCCCTTGGCCTGTGCCGGCCTTGTGTTAAGTTATCGACCTGTTTATTGCAGGAGTATCCCAGGTGCCTTATCACATTCGCCCCATGAAACCGGCCGACAACGCCGCCGTCGCTCAGGTGATCCGCGACGTCTCAGCCGAATATGGCCTGAGCGCCGACAAAGGTTATGGGGTGTCCGACCCGCACCTAGATAACCTTTTTGACTACTACCGGGAGCTTGGCGGGCGCTATTGGGTGGTGGAGCTTGACGGGCACATTCAGGGTGGCGGCGGCATGGCGCCATTAAGCGGCGCCAGCGACACCGTTTGTGAGCTGCAAAAGATGTATTTTCTACCCTCGCTTCGCGGCCAGGGTGCTGGCAAGGCCCTGGCCGAGCTTGCCATGGCAGAGGCAAGGCAAAGCGGCTTTAAGCTCTGCTACCTCGAAACCACCGCCGCCCTTGGCGAGGCGCTGGGGCTTTACCAAGCTTTGGGGTTCAAGCAGCTCACCCACCCCATGGGAGAAACCGGCCACGGCGACTGCGAGATTTGCATGGCAAAAACCTTGTAACGCCCACAACGCAAAAAAGCGCCCGATGGGCGCTTTTTTACTGCTAAGGCTTAGCCTTTGAGTTTGGCGTCGATGCTGAAGCGGCCAGCGCCCAGGACCATCAGTGCCAGGTAACCACCGGCGATGGAGATGTTTTTGTAGAAGTTCAAAAACTGCGCCTGGTCACTCAGGTTAGAGTGGAAGATAAAGGCGGAGACAACGCTGAACACAGCCATGGCCAGGGCCACAAAGCGGGTTTGGTAGCCGACCAGCAGGGCCAGGGAACCACCCACTTCCAGCAGGATAACCAGCGGCAGCAGCGCACCGGGTACGCCCATGGATTCCATCCAACCAGCGGTGCCTTGGTAGGCGGAAATTTTGCCGATACCAGCCTGGATAAAGAGCAGGATAAGCAGCACGCGGGCACCCAGGGTAAAGACGCCAGCCAGGGTAGAGTTGGGGTTAAATTTGATGATTTCGGTTTTCATGATGATTGCTTCCAAATCGTGTTGAGTTGATGGAGAGCATTATCCTCTTTTAATTTAGAACTAAAACTCCATAAAATCAGCAATACCATTCTATTTTATAGAATAATTGAAGCGCCCAGCGTTTTCTCACCAAGGCCAGCTATCACTGAGCTGCAGGCATAAAAAAAGCGCCCTATGGGCGCTTTTTCAATGGCTTAAGCCTTAGCTCGATAAGTCGTCAAAGAAGCGTTTCACGCTGTCAAAGAAGCCTTCGGCCTTGGGTTTGTGACGCTTGGCAGACTCACCGGCGAGGGTCTTTTCCAGCTGTTCGAGCAGCTCACGCTGTTCGCTGGTCAGGCTGACCGGGGTTTCCACCACGGTTTTGACCATCAGATCGCCAATGGCGCCGCTACGTACCGATTTCACACCCTTACCGCGCAGGCGGAACATGCGCCCGGTTTGGGTGCCCTCAGCCACCTTGAGCTTGACCCGGCCATCTAAGGTCGGCACTTCAATCTCGCCGCCAAGGGCCGCGGTGGTAAAGCTAATCGGCATTTCGCAGTAGAGGTTGTTACCGTCACGCACGAAGATGGGGTGGTCTTTGACGTGCACCTGCACGTACAAGTCCCCCGCCGGCGCACCAAACTGGCCCGCCTCCCCTTCTCCTGCCAGGCGAATACGATCGCCAGTGTCGACCCCGGCGGGGATCTTCACAGACAAGGTCTTGGTCTTTTGCACCCGGCCCTGGCCGTGGCACTTATCGCAAGGGTCGGTAATTTCCTTACCAGAGCCGCCACAGGTAGGACAGGTCTGCTGGACCGCAAAAAAGCCCTGGCGCATCTGCACCTGGCCTATACCGTTACAGGTAGAACAGGTCTTGGCGCTGGTGCCGGGCTTGGCGCCGCTGCCGTCACAGACATCACAAGGCGCGTAAGTGGGCACCTTGATCTCTTTGGATACCCCACGGACCGCCTCTTCCAGGCTCAGCTCCATGTTGTACCGCAGATCGGCGCCCCTGGCTTGCTGCCGGCCACCGCCACGACGGCCGCCACCGAAAATGTCGCCGAACACATCGCCGAAGATATCGGCAAAGTCGGCGCCACCGGCGCCACCACCAAAACCGCCGCCGCCCATGTTCGGGTCGACCCCGGCATGGCCGTAACGGTCGTAAGCGGCGCGTTTGTCGCTGTCGGTCAAGATCTCGTAGGCTTCTTTAACCTCTTTGAACTTGGCCTCGGCTTCAGCGTCGCCAGGATTGCGGTCCGGGTGATATTTCATGGCGAGCTTTTTATAAGCCCGCTTGATGTCTTTCTCTTCGGTGCCGCGCTCGACGCCCAGCACTTCGTAGTAATCACGCTTCGACATAAATCTCAGGTCCGCTTGAAACGATTGACGGGCGCACATGGGCGCCCGTGTTTATAAGGCCGGGGCCTTACTTTTTATCGTCGTCTTTAACTTCTTCGAACTCGGCGTCAACCACGTCGTCACCGCCCTGGTTGCCACCGGCCTGTTGGCCGCCGGCAGCTTGTTCCTGCTGCATTTTTTGCTGCAGAATTTCCATCAGCTTGCCAGAGGCTTCAATCAAGGCCTGTTGCTTGGCTTCAATTTCGGCTTTATCGGTGCCTTTGATGGCGGTTTCCAGCTCGCCAAGGGCCGCTTCGATTTTGGCCTTGTCGTCGCCGCTCACCTGGTCGCCGGCTTCTTCAAGCTGCTTGCGGGTACCGTGTACCAGCGCGTCGGCTTGGTTACGCACCGACACCAGCTCTTCGAACTTCTTGTCTTCCTCGGCGTGGGCTTCGGCGTCGCGCACCATTTTCGCCACTTCGTCGTCGGACAGACCGGAAGACGCCTTGATGGTGATCTTCTGTTCTTTACCGGTGGTTTTGTCCTTGGCAGACACGTGCAGGATACCGTCGGCATCGATGTCGAAGGTGACTTCGATTTGCGGCATACCGCGCGGGGCGGCCTGGATACCGTCCAGGTTGAACTGGCCCAGGGACTTGTTGTCGCTGGAGCGCTTACGCTCACCTTGGAGCACATGGATGGTCACTGCAGACTGGTTGTCTTCGGCAGTAGAGAACACCTGGCTGTGCTTGGTGGGGATGGTGGTGTTTTTCTCGATGAGCTTGGTCATCACACCGCCCATGGTCTCGATACCCAGCGACAGCGGGGATACGTCCAGCAGCAGCACGTCTTTTACGTCACCGGCCAGTACGCCACCTTGCACCGCAGCACCGGCAGCCACCGCTTCGTCAGGGTTGACGTCTTTACGGGGCTCTTTGCCGAAGAACTCGGTTACCGCTTGCTGCACTTTAGGCATACGGGTCTGACCGCCGACCAGGATAACCTCGTCGATGTCGGACACGGACAGGTCAGCATCCGCCAGGGCCACTTTCAGCGGCTCGATGGTGCGGGTGATGAAGTCTTCAACCAAAGATTCCAGCTTGGTGCGGGTTACTTTGATGTTCATGTGCTTGGGACCGGTGGCATCTGCGGTGATGTACGGCAGGTTCACGTCGGTCTGCTGCGCAGAGGACAGCTCAATCTTGGCTTTTTCAGCCGCTTCTTTCAGACGTTGCAGGGCCAGCTGATCTTTAGTCAGATCAACGCCTTGCTCTTTCTTGAACTCTTCAACCAGGTAGTTGATCAAGCGGTTGTCGAAGTCTTCGCCGCCCAGGTGAGTGTCACCGTTGGTGGCCAGTACTTCGAAGGTGTGCTCGCCGTCCAGTTCGTCAATCTCGATGATGGAGATATCGAAGGTACCGCCGCCAAGGTCGTATACGGCGATTTTCTGGTTGCCTTTTTTCTTGTCAAGGCCGTAAGCCAGCGCGGCCGCAGTGGGCTCGTTGATGATGCGCTTCACTTCCAGACCGGCAATTTTACCGGCGTCTTTGGTGGCCTGACGCTGAGAGTCGTTGAAGTAAGCCGGCACGGTAATAACCGCTTCGGTTACCGGCTCGCCGAGGAAATCTTCGGCGGCTTTTTTCATTTTCTTCAGCACTTCGGCAGAGATCTGCGGCGGAGCCAGTTTTTTGTCTTTTACGCCAACCCAGGCGTCGCCGTTGTCGGCAGCGATGATGGAGAACGGCATGATTTTCACGTCACGCTGTACTTCATCGTCAGTGAAACGACGACCGATCAGACGCTTGATAGCGAACAGGGTGTTTTTCGGGTTAGTCACCGCCTGACGCTTGGCGGACTGGCCAACCAGGGTCTCGCCATCGTCGGTGTAGGCGATAACAGAAGGGGTAGTACGAGCACCTTCGGCGTTTTCAATAACGCGCGCTTTGTCACCATCCATGATGGCCACACAGGAGTTGGTGGTGCCCAGGTCGATACCGATAATTTTGCCCATATCAGTCTCCACTAAACAGCTTGATAGTTGATGGTTGATAACGTGGGGGCCTTGCTTGAATTTTCAAGTCCGTTATCAACGAATTGCCTTTGACCCTTATGTGGGGAGGGACAAATCCCTTTTCAAGGCAAAAACAGAAAAAAACCCGGCTTTTGCCGGGTTTTTTAGCAAAAGCACGTTAACCGGCGGTGCTGACCACCACCATGGCCGGGCGCAGCAGGCGGCCATTAAGGCTGTAGCCCTTTTGCACCACGGTCAGCACGGTGTTGGCCGGATGTTCGGGGCTTGGCTGCATGGCCATGGCCTGGTGCAGTTCAGGGTTGAAAGGCAGGCCCACCGGGTCTACCACTTCCAGACCGTATTTGTTGGTGGCTGAGTGGAAGGATTTCAACGTCAGCTCAATACCTTCAAGCATCGGCTTGAGGGCTTCGTCGCTGACATCACCCAGCTCCAGGGCGCGCTCCAGAGAGTCAGCCACCGGCAGCAGGTCGCCAGCAAACTTCTCCAGGGCAAATTTATGGGCCTTTTCCACATCCTGGGCGCTACGGCGGCGGATGTTGTCTACTTCGGCCTTGGCCCGCAGCACGGCTTCACGCTGCTCGTTCAGCTCCGCTTCCAGGCGGGCCACTTCCGTTTGCAAATCCACTTCTGGCAGGTGCTCTTCGGCCGCTGCAGCTTCATGGGCTTGCTGCTCATCCATTGGCTTGTCCGTTTCTTGGGTCATTGCCTGTCTCCTCAATACAACGTGCGGCTTATTATGGGGGCGATAACGCGGGTTTCAAGAGATGCGCGCTCGGTTATACTGCCGATGAAGGCCAAAGGGGCGGATAAATGACGCAAGCTTTTAAAACCATTGCATTAATTGGCAAACCCAAACATGACGGCGCCAACCAGACCGTGATGGCCCTGTACCGTTGGCTGGCGGACCAGCAATATCACCTGCTGGTGGAAGAGCGCACCGCCGAGGGCTTGGACGTGCCCAAAGCCTGCCTGCGCGACCTCGCTTCCCTCGGCGAAGAAGCAGAGCTTGCCATCGTTGTAGGCGGCGACGGCAACATGCTGGGCGCGGCCCGGGTGCTGGCCCGTTTCGATGTGGCAGTGATTGGCGTTAACCGCGGCAACCTCGGCTTTTTAACCGATCTTGCCCCCGACAACTTCGAAGCGCCCCTAAAAGAGGTGCTGGCCGGGCGTTTTCAAACCGAGTACCGCTTTTTGCTCGATGCCCAAATTTACCGCCATAAGCGGCTGGTGGCTTCCAATACCGCCGTCAACGAGATGGTGCTGCACCCCGATAAGATTGCCCACATGATCGAATTCTCGGTGAGCATCGACGAGCAGCATGTCTACAGCCAGCGCTCAGACGGCCTGATTGTCTCCACCCCAACAGGCTCCACCGCGTATTCACTGTCCGGCGGCGGCCCCATCGTGCACCCGAAGATGGACGCCATCGTGTTGCTGCCGATGTTCCCCCACACCCTGTCGAGCCGGCCGCTGGTGGTGGAGGGCAACAGCCTTATCACCCTGAAAGTCACCTCCAATACCGACGACTTGCAAATCACCTGCGACAGCCAAGTGGTGCTGAGCCTGCAACCTGGCGACGAAATCCGCATCCAAAAGAGCGCCTTTCCGCTGCGCATGGTGCATCCGCCAGGCTACGACTACTACGAAGTGCTGCGCTGCAAATTGGGCTGGGGCTCAAAACTTTACTAGCCCCCTCTTTACTGTATGAAAATCCAGCTTATACTGGATGCAATTACAGTAAGGAGCTTTCTCAATGCTGGTCCAACTCACCGTCAGTAACTTTGCCATCGTGCGTTTTCTGGAACTGGAGTTCAGCCGGGGCCTGACCGCCATCACCGGTGAGACCGGTGCCGGTAAATCCATCGCCATCGACGCCCTGGGCCTTTGCCTTGGCGAGCGCAGTGAGGCCAGCATGGTGCGCCCTGGCGCCGACAAGTGTGAAGTGGCGGCCCGCTTTGATGTCAGTGCCCTGCCCCTGGCTCAGGCCTGGCTAAAAGACAATGAGTTGGACGACGAGCAGCAATGTATTTTGCGCCGCACTGTCACCTGCGAAGGCCGCTCCCGCGCCTTTATCAACGGCCAACCGGTGCCGCTCTCCCAGCTAAAGCAACTGGGGGAAAGGCTGGTGAATGTACACGGCCAGCATGCCCACCACGCCCTGTTAAAGCCCGACCATCAGTTGGTGCTGCTGGACCAATACGCCGGCCACAAAAGCCTGCAAGAAGAGGTGCGCAGCGCCTGGCGCGCTCAAAAGGCCCTGCGCCAGGAGCTTAGCGAGCTGCAAAGCACCGAGGCCCAGCGCGACGCCCGCCGCCAACTGCTCGAATACCAGGTTCAGGAGCTGGACCAATTCGCCCTGGAAGAAGGGGAATTTGAGAAAATTGAGGCAGAGCACCACCGCCAGGCCAATGCCGCCAACCTCATCAGTGAATCGGGCCAGTGTTTGGCGGTACTGTGCGAGGATGACCAGCTCAACGTCAGCGACATGCTGCGCCAGGTCACCGACCGCCTTGGCCGCCTGCAAGGCGACGACGCCGCCCTTGAGCCCATAGTAGCCACCTTGTTTGATGCTGCCGCCTTGCTGGACGATGCCAGCCACGAGCTGAGCCGCTACCAGCAGCGCCTGGAAATCGACCCCGAGAGTTTTGCCCAGCTCGAAGAACGCCTCAGCAGCGCCATTAATCTGGGGCGCAAACACAAAATTCCCACCCACGAACTGCCAGTACTGCACCAGCAATTGGCCGAAGAGCTTAAATCCCTCACCGACAGCGACGACCGCTTGGCCGCACTGGAAGCGGAAGTGGCAAAAGCCCAGCAAGATTACCTGGCCTGCGCCCAGCGGCTCAGCCAAAGTCGCGATCGTCACGGCAAAGCCTTGGCTAAAGCGGTGCAAAAAGTGGTGCGGGAGCTCGCCCTACCCCACGCCCAATTCGATATCGACATCGCCTTTGACGGCGAAGCACCCGGCGCCAGTAACGGCCTGGATAAAGTGCAGATGCTGGTTTCCACCAACCCCGGCCAGCCGCTGGCGCCCATGGCCAAAGTGGCCTCGGGCGGCGAGCTGTCGCGTATTGGCCTGGCTTTGCAGGTACTGACATCCAAGCAAGAGCAAACCCCAACCCTGATTTTTGACGAAGTGGATGTGGGGATCTCCGGCCCCACCGCCGCTGTGGTGGGTAAATTGCTCAGAAGCCTTGGCGAGCACAGCCAGGTGATGTGCGTGACTCACTTGCCACAGGTGGCAGGCCAGGGTCATCAGCAGCTTCGGGTTACCAAGAAGACCCAAAAAGACAGTACCGAGACCCAGATGGAGGCCTTGAGCGGTGACCAACGCATCGACGAATTGGCCCGTTTGTTGGGTGGAGATGTGATAACCGAGGCAACCCGTGCCAATGCCAGGGAACTTTTGGCACAATAAAGGCTCTGTTGCTGCATGTTGCCGGGCGAGGCTATCATGCGCCTGAAAGTTTTGAGATGGATAACAGAATGAAAAATGCCTTGCTGGCCCTGACCCTGGGCCTGAGTGTGATGAGTTTGAGTGGTTGCGGCCTGATTTACCGCATCGATGTGCCCCAGGGCAATTACCTGGAACAAGACCAGATTGACAAGCTGCAACCGGGCATGACCCAGGAGCAGGTGACTTACGTGCTGGGGACTCCCCTGCTCAAAGACAGCTTTAAAAGCGGTACCTGGTATTACAAGTACCTTTACCGGTCAGGGCGTACCGGCACCAGCATCAGCAAAGATGTGATAGTGCAGTTTGATGCCAGCAATAAGCTCAAAAGCATCAGCGCCGAAGACTTTAAAATTCCTGCCGCTTTTGGTGGCAGCCCGGCGGCGGCCACCAAGGCCGACACCAAAGCCGGTTAAGTGTCTGCGCGCAGGGGGTTGGGTCGGCCCCCTGTGGTTTTATCGGCGCGGCCCTCTTCTTTGGCCTTCTCGGCCCGGCGGCGGCGAATATCTTTAGGATCGGCGGTCAACGGCCGGTAAATTTCGACCCTGTCTCCCTCCCGCACCTTGTCGCTCAGCTTGCAGCTGCGAGACCAGATCCCGACATCATTTTTGGCAAGATCAAGGTCGCTAAACCGGCCCAACATGCCGGAGCGTTCTATCACCTCCTGCACCGTTGCCCCTTCCACGACCTTCAACGCGATGAGTGCCTGGCGCTCAGGCTCGGCGTAGGCCACTTCCACATTTAGCAGGCGCTCAGTCACGGTATATCTCCATGGCGCGCTGGCAAAAGGCATTGACCATGGCGTGGGTCAACTGCTGGAAAATACCACCAAAAGCGATGCCCACCAGGGTGGAGGAAAACTCGAACTCCATTTCCAACTTCACAGTACAGCCCTTCTCGCCGTGGGGCAGGAAATGCCAATTACCCCGTAGGAACTTAAAAGGCCCATTGACCAGTTCCATGGCGATACGGTCGGGTGCAAAAAGGGTGTTACGGGTGGTAAAGGACTTACGCACCGGCCCTTTGGCCACGTCCAGGGTTGCGGTCATGGCGTTATCGGTCTGGCCCAGTACCCTCGATGCCACGCAGCCCGGCAGAAAGGCCGGATAGCTGGGCACATCATTAACCAGATCAAACATGGCCTGGGGAGGAAAAGGTACTTGAGCTTGTCGCTGAATGCGCGGCATGGCGTTTTGCATTAACTATGGCTTTGCAGCGAATGATATCACTTGTTATCTGGCTGGGCATCCGGGCAAAATGCCATGCATTCAAACAGCCTTTGCGTATAATGCGCGCATGACCAAGAAAAAAGCCCTCAAAGGCGGTGACACCGACATCGCCCAGAATAAAAAAGCCCGTCACGACTACTTTATCGAAGAAACCTTCGAAGCCGGTCTTGCCTTGCAAGGCTGGGAAGTAAAGAGCCTGCGGGCCGGCAAGGCCAACATCAGCGAGGCCTATATCGTCCTCAGGGACAGCGAAGCCTACCTGTTCGGTGCCACTATTCAGCCGCTCAATACCGCCTCCACCCATGTGGTGGTGGACCCGACCCGCACCCGTAAATTGCTGCTCAACCAGCGCGAGCTGGAAGTCCTTTATGGCCAAGTGCACCAGAAGGGAAAAACTGTTGTGCCACTGAAGATGTACTGGAGCCGTGCCTGGGCGAAAATCGCCATTGGTATCGCTCGCGGTAAAAAAGAGCACGATAAGCGGGATGATGTAAAAGACCGCGATTGGCAGCGGGAAAAAGCCCGGGTCATGAAACGTGGTTAAAAAAAGGCGCCCCTAAGGGCGCTTTTTTATTCAGACAAAAATGGCTTTGAGTACGAAAAACCCCAGGCATATCGACGACACCGCCACCGGATACAGCAAATAGCTGTCGCGGCGGCGCCGGCCTCTTTTGATGGTGATGTTGCACAACATGACGTTGAACAATACCAGCATCACCGGCACTGACAGCGCCCAGGCGCCTACCAGGTGGGATTGGCTCATTCCGTAACTCGCTACCAGTACCAGATTTAATAAAATCAGGTACATCAGGAACTTCTGGATAGCATCAACACGCCGCTTACGCTCCGGTATCGCCATAATCCATCTCGCTCAGCAAGTCTGTCTTTAAGACTAAACGACCGAAAATGAACCTATGTTTAGCACACCGGGGGCTTTGTTGTTACATACGGCTAACGGGTTACCGGTTCATTGGCCTTGGCCGCTTTGTCTGCCTGAGTCAGGGCATTGCCCGGTTGTTGACGGTCAAAAATAGACAACAAGCTGGCCTGGGCCTTTTTGGTCAATAGCAGGATCTCAATACGCCGGTTGTCACTGGCATCGGGGTGAGACTTGTCTACCGGGGTACGGTCAGACATGGCCGCTACCTGCAACACCCGCTGCTTGGGCATGCCGCCAATCTCCAGTACCCTTCTGGCCATCAGGGCCCGGTCACCAGACAGCTCCCAGTTGCTGTACTGGTTGCTCTGGTAAGGGATAGAGTCGGTGTGGCCGGAGATCACTATGCCGTTTTTGACGTGCTGAAACACCGGCGCCAGGGCCATCAACAGGTCTTCAAAAAACGGGCTCATGTTCACCGAGCCACGGGCAAACATCTGGCGGTTTTTGTCATCCTGAATACTGATGCGAAGGCCTTGCGGCACCACTTCCACGTCCAGGTTGTTGCTGGCAGTCAATTGCTTGGCCATTTCCTTGATAACAGCGGCCAGCACCGCCAGAGATTCTGGAGACTGGAAATCCCCGTCGATAATGGAGTCGAGCTTGGGCCCCTGCCCTTTGCCCGGCTCCACATCCCCTTTGGGCACCTGGCTATACATGGAGATGCCGGATTTACGGTCGCCGCTGGTCAATAGCTGCGCCGCAACGCGCTCAACAATGGCCGGCTGGCCTTCAAGGTCGATGGGAAAGGGGCTGTTAGACAGGTCAAAGGGGTTCTTGGACTGGTCAAACACCGAGTAGTCACGCAGATTGGACGCCAGCACGTTGCGCTCTTTTTGGTTGGTGACCGACAGCAGCCACAGCACCAAAAACAGTGACATCAACGCCAGAGTAAAGTCGGCAAAGGCCACCTTCCAGGCGCCACCGCTCTGCTCTTCGTGGCCAGAGCGGCGCTTGCGCTTGATGATGACCGTTTCGTGCGGTGTCCGCTGCATCACATGGCCTCGCTATCGAGCCAGCGTTCCACAGTGGCAAAGCTGGGTTTAACGTCCATCTCCAGCACCCGGCGCCCGGCGTCCACGGCCAATAGCGGCGATTTACCCGCTACGTGGGAAGTCAGCACCGCCTTTACGCATTCAAGAGTGGAGATTTTGCGGTGCACCAGCTCGGCCATGGCAGCGCCAGCCGGCTCAAACAGGCAGTAACAGCCGAAGATACCGATAAAAGTCCCCACCAGCGCCGCCGCCACGTGCACACCGATCTCCCCCAAGGGGCCATCGAGGTGCTGCATGGTGATGATGATACCGCCCACCGCCGCCAGGATACCGAAGCCGGGCATGGCTTCACCGGCGCGGTGCAGGGCCTTAGAGGCGCGCAGCAGGTCGTCTTCGATGGCCAAAATCTCTTGCTCCAGCACCGCTTCAAATTCGTGGGCCGATATTTTGCCCATGGCCAGCATCCGCAGGTTGTCGGTGATGAAGTTCACCAGAATGGGCTCTTTGAGCACCTCGGGAAAACGCTGAAACAGCGGGCTCGCCATGGGCGCTTCGATATGCTCGTCCAGCACTTTGAGGCCCTTTTGGCGAATTTCGTCCAGCAGGGTGTGCATAATCATCAGCAGTTCGCGAGCCAGCTGCGCCTCGCCCTTACGGCTGGCCAGCAGCCCTTTGAGCTGGTGCAGTACTTCTTTGAGCACGGTTGTGGAGTTACCGATAACCATCGAGCCCAGCGCCGCCCCGAGGATGATCACCATCTCGGAGGGTTGCCACAGGGCAATGAGTTTGCCGTTTGCCATCACAAAGCCGCCGAAGACGCAGAGCGCGACCAGGCCAACACCTAACAGTTTTTGCATTTTCAGTGCCTCTCAAGAAAGGAATTGAGATTGCTCAGACACTCTTTGTGCAACTGGCAAACCCGGGATTCAGTGAGTCCCAGTACCTGGGCGATTTCTTTCATGTTCAGTTCGTGCTGGTAGTAAAGGGTCAGTAGTAGCTGCTCACGAGGATTGAGCTTGCCCAGCACTTTGGCCAGGGTCCGCTTGATCTCGAACACATCACTGTTACCACCGGCCGGTTCCAACTCTTTTACCAGCCAGTCATCCAAGTGCTGCATCTCGCAGGCCTGGTTGGCGTACACCAACTCCCGCACCTGTTCGATGGTGATACCCATTTCATCGGCTATCTCCTGCTCCGCCGGCTCGCGGCCAAGGCGGTTGTAGAGCTTGCGATGATTGTGGTTGAAATCGTGGGCTGCCTGGCGCACCTGCCTTGGCCGCCAGTCCTGGCGGCGCAGCTCGTCCAAAATGGCGCCGCGCACCCGCTTGAAGGCAAAGCTTTCAAAGGCTTCGTCAGGAGTTCCGTAACGGCGGATGGCCTCAAGCAAGCCCATCAGGCCCACCTGTTCAAAGTCGTCCATGCCAAACGAGGCGCTGACCTGGCTACGAAGGTGCGAACAGGCCCTTTTGACCAGGTGGGCATAGCGCCGCATCAGCAGGGCTTCGTTGCTGGCACTGCTGTGGGAAACGGGGTCGAGGCTTTCTGCGCGGTACGGTTCCATTGCCGTTCTCCTACTGAACAACCACTTTGGTAAGCAGTACTTCATCCAACGACAGCTGATAGCCGTAACGCTTGACGGTCTCGAGGATCTTGCCTTTGAGCGCTTGTTGTAGCGGCTCGATATTCTGGATGTCTTTGCGAACCTGATCGTATTGGCGGTTGGCAAAATACTGCATCAGGGCGTTACGAATAACCGGCTCCAGTTCATCGCTTTCCTTGGGCACCCGAGGGTCATGGCTGACCAGAGCCAGCTCCATCATCATGTAGTGCTGCACGTCGTCGCCGGGAATGGAGATAACGAACTTGCCAAGGGGGTGAAATATTGCCTTTTCGCTCATTTTCACCGCCGGCGGTGGCGCCGGAGCGAACAGCTTTTTCACATCCAGCATGCCGCTGTAAACGGCATAACCGGCGCCTGCCAGCACCAGTACCGATACCCCGGCAAGAGCCAGCAACAGGCTTTTTTTCTTGCCCGAAGGGGGCGTTTTTTCCGTTTCGTTCGCCACTGCGTTGACTCCTTAGGCTGTTGTGCTCACCCAGCCTTGGGGGAGATCAGGCTGAGCACGTTGTTCATCGTCGCCGCTGGCAGTCACCTGCGCGGCCATGATCTGAGGTTCTTGGGAACGGGGGTCACCGCTACCCTGGCGTCCGGACTGGCCCCTGTCCTGGCCCACCGATACTTCCACCTGGGTGCCGTGCTGCTGCACCAAATCCAGGCGCAGCCGGTCGAGTTGTTGGTGCAGCATGTCCCGCACCATTGGCTGGCTGGCCTGCAGGTGCACGCTCAGACGATCGCCTTCCATGCGCACCGTCAAATCGACCCGGCCCATATCCGGCGGGTCTAGCCGCACCCGGGCTTCTTTGATTTGCTGGTTCACTTGCAGCTGCAAGCGATCGCCAAGGGCCGCAGCCAGCTCCTGGCCGTTTTGCAATTGGCCCGGCTGGCTTTGAGCCGCAGTAGCCGCCGCCATCTTGATGGGAGCCCATTCCGGCAGCGCCGTTAACTTGCCAGTACCGCTTTGCTGGCTTGCCAGCAAGCTGTCTTGGCTGGGGGCGCCAAGATGGAGGTTCTTATCGGTACTGCTCATCAGCTCCAGCTTGTCGAGCTTGAGGGCGTCGCCTCCCCCTTGAGCCAGCTTCGGCTCTTTGGCACCGGCTCCGCCAATGCTATCTACTGTGCCGGTTGCACTCGCGGCAGTGGCATCCTGGCTGGGATGGGCCGGTATTTTTAGGGTGATTTGCGAAAAAGGCAGGTTGAGGGTCAGTACCTTCGCATCTGCAGTACTGTCGCTTTTGTCCTGCGTTTCAGTCTTTTTGTGTGGATCTTTATCATCCGCTTTGGGTTTCGCTGTAGCCTCGGTCAGCGCAGCTTGAGCAGGCTCTAAAGCCACTGGCGCCTTGGCCTCAGTCTCAGTGGTGTTCTGCTCTTTGGCAGGCACCTTGATATCGCGAAAACCGCGCAGCGCCAGCGCCGTTGGGGTGTCCTGTGAGCTATCTGCGCCCTCGCTCGTATCCTTGCCGTTGACAGTGGCTTTAGATGCGGCCTCGGCGGCAACCTCTTTGGGCGTCAGCGCATCCTCACCGGCGCGCTGCGGGTCGGTTGCCTGAAGCTGCGGCTGCGCAAAAGTCTGTGGCTTGGCCTCGGCTCCGGCTTTGACAGCGGCCATCTGCCGGCCAAAAAAACCCTTAGGTGCGCTGTCGCCACTGGCCTTGATATCGCCGGCCTTGGCAAATTGACTCACCGGTGCAGCAAAATTATGGGTTTTCATCAAAAGTCCTCTAGCTGCTGGTAGGCCCTCAGGCCTTCCTGCCGGTCCTGGTGTTTGTTGAGCGTTTGCTGTAACCGCTGCATCTGCTGCTCGGCCAGTGCTCTGGCCTGGCCATGGGCGCTGGCCAGCTGCGCAACCGCTGGCGCCAGCTCTTTGGGCTCGGGGCCAAGCTGGCCCATCAGGCGGGCAACTTGCCGGTCTAATTGGGCCAGTTGCTGCCAATTGCCCTGCTGTGCGCTGTCTAACAAGGCCTTGGCCAAAGCCAGGACCTGCTGCGATGAAATTGACGCCATCCGGTTATTGCCTGTCATTTCTCCAGCTAGAGCAAAGCAAATGCCAAGCCAAGAATTTAATCAAACAAAATCAATGAGTTAAAACCGAACCCTCGCCATTGCGGAAGCGCCGCTTCCGCATGGGGAAAAATAAGGGGAAAAGACGGCACCAGAGGAAAAAGACAGGCTCAAGGCAAAAAAAAGCGGCCTAGCTGGCCGCAATGTTTTCCCATCCGTCCTTGAGGTCTCCCATCACCTTGTAGATGACCTCCAAGCCGGACAAATCGTTACTGACACTGACTTCAAACAGGCGCCGGCCACAAAAATCGTAAAGCTGGTGCAGGTTTTCGGCCAATTGGCCGCCTTTTTCCCTGTCCAGTGCCGTGTCCAGGCCACTTAAGATATCCAGGCACTTAGCAATGGATTTGGCCTTACGGTCAAACTGTTTGGCTTCGATGTGGCCTTCTACCCTGGCCAGCTCGTCTAAAAAGCCCTCAATCAGCATCAGCACCAGGTGGTGCGGGTCGGCAGAGGCGGCCCTGGCATCCAGTTGGGTGTGCTTGTAGGCATCAAAGCCGGAATCATCAAACATGCTTGCTCCTGCGCGCTATTAACCGAACAAACCTGAGGTCTGCTGCATTTGGCTGACGATGGTCTGCATCTGAGTGAACTGCGAAACGTAGCGGTTGTATTGTTGCTCCATTTGCAGATCAAAAGCATCCATGCGGTCACTAAGCCTATCCAGGTTCGCCTGAGTACTGGAGATGGTGGTCTTGAACACTGAGTCTGTGCCATTAACATAGCTATCGAGCATGGTGTCGAGCTTGTCCATCAGCCCGTCTTTGTTACCCAGCACCTGGTTCAGCCCTGAGGGATTGGCTTCCAAATAATCACCCAGCTTGTCCTCGTCAAGGCTCAGTTTACCGTAACGATCACTCTTAATGCCCATGGATGAGAGGTCGGCGCCATTAAGTAGCGTACGGACCTGCCCTTGCAGCATCCGAGAGGTACTGTCACCAGACAGAGTCGGTGACTGGCCATCTGCGGCGGTAGTGTACTTCTTGATGGTATCGATAAGGGTGTTATAGGCATCGATGAAGCTGTTGAGATCGTCCTTGGTGGCATCCATGTCGCGGCCCACCGAGAAGGTAATGGTCTCACTCGGGTCGGTCTGCACCTTTTTCAAATCGATAGTCAGGCCGTCGATAACGTTATCAAGGGTGTTGGAGTCCGAGCTGATGGTCAGGCTCTGGTCGGCGCCCAGCTGCACTATGGCGTCTTGTGCTTTGCTGAGCTGACTCTTGCCAGCAATAGCCGTGTCCAGATCGCTCAGAGCCGGGTCGCCATCGGTGCTGATGCTCATGGCATTGTCCGCGCCGGTTTTCTCACTGGTCAGCATCAGTTTGACACTGGTGCCGGTGCGCACCAAAGAGGCCTTGATACCGGTGTTATCGCTGGCGCTGTTGATGGCGTTACGCAGGTCAGCAACGGTAGCGCCAGCCGGCAACTGGCTCATGTCGATACTGAAGCTGTCACTGCCCAGAGCCAGGGTCAAGGTGCCGCTGTTACCCACAGTGGAGGTTTCGGAGGCAAAATCCAGGGCGTATTGGTCGGCGCTGGCCAGCTGCGACACGTGCAGTTGGTACTGGCCTTCGACCGCGTTGGAATCGGCAGTAATGCTGGCATAGCTGTCGTCAGACTGGGTAACGCCGTAATCTTTGAAGGCATCGCTACCCGAGAGCTTGGATACCGCATCCTGAAACGCCGTGAGCTGAGTGGAAATGGCGTTATAGGCACTGAGCCGGTTTTTGTAATAGGTCTGCTGGCTGGAAAAATACGAGTCCATCTTGGCCCGGTCGGCCTGCACGTATTGAGTGGCCAGACTTTGCACGTCAAATGAGCTGCTGCTTACTGTTGCCATTGTTGCATCCTATTAGAAAAACGGGGAAAAGCCCCCGCGATGCAGGGGCCTTTGCGACTGCGATTAGCGCAGCAGTGAACCAACCAGGCTGGTGACGGAGTTGGCGTTGGACAGTACGCTCACGCCGGTCTGCATCAGCAGCTGTTGTTTGGTCATGTTGGAGGTTTCGGCGGCAAAGTCGGCATCCATGATGCGGCCTTTAGCAGCGTCGGTGTTCTGGCTGATGGAAGACAGGTTATTGATGGTGTGGTCAAGACGGTTGATGTTGGCACCGAACTTGGCACGAGCAGCACCGATGGCGTCTTGCAGGGTATCCAGGTTGTCCATGGCGGTAGAAGCAGTAGCGCTGGTGATGGCCGTACCGGCGGTGGTGATACCACCGGTAATGGCAGTGATCTCAGTGCTAGCATCAAAGCTCAGGGTCTCGGTGGAGGAAGCACCGATCTGGAAGGTCACAGCGCCGGTACCCAGTTTGCCACCGGACAGCAGAGTCTGACCGGAACCGTAGGTGGTTTTGGTCATAATACGGGTCAGTTCAGAGCTCAGTTCGCCGTACTCGGAGCTCATAGCGGCTACGTCTGAAGTACCGTTGGTACCGTTAGCTGCTTGGGTAGCGAGGTCTTTCATACGAAAAACGATGCTGGAGGCTTCGTCCAGTGAGCTGTCAGCAGTTTGCAGCATGCTGATGGCGTCTTGAGAGTTACGCTGGGCAACGGTCATACCACGGGTTTGCGCGGTCAGACGGTTGGCGATTTGCAGGCCGGCGGCATCGTCGGCAGCGCTGTTAACGCGCAGGCCGGTACCCAGGCGCTGCATGGCAGTAGACAGCATGTTGTTGTTCTTGGTCAGCGAGTTCTGGGCAACCAGGGACGCAAAGTTGGTCTGAATTGACAGAGCCATGAGTATTCTCCTGAAGGTTAAACGCCGCCGGTGCGGCCATTTGTGATTGCTTCAAGAAATTAAAACGACGCAAGGCAGTAAAAACTAAAACAGCTGCGGGGATTTTTTAAGAGCGATGTCGCAAAAAATGCTCTGTGTATGTCAAAGGCAAAAGGCGCCTTTCGAGCGCCTTAAAAATAAAAAAGCCCCGCCTTGGCGGGGCTTTTTTGCTGTGCGCTTAGCGCAGCAGAGAGCCAACCAAGCTGGTGACGGAGTTGGCGTTGGACAGTACGCTCACGCCGGTCTGCATCAGCAGCTGTTGTTTGGTCATGTTGGAGGTTTCGGAAGCAAAGTCGGCATCCATGATGCGGCCTTTAGCAGCGTCGGTGTTCTGGCTAATGGAAGCCAGGTTGTTGATGGTGTGGTCAAGACGGTTGATGTTGGCACCGAACTTGGCACGGGCAGCACCGATGGCGTCTTGCAGGGTGTCCAGGCTACCCATTTCAGCAGTGGCGCTGGTAGTCAGGTCAACCAAGCTACCTTGGGCAGTGGTGATGGCACCGATTTCGGTAGCACCATTAAAGGCAAGGGTTTCAGTGGAAGAGGCACCGATCTGGAAGGTCACAGTACCGTCCAGCTTGCCACCAGCCAACAGGGTTTGGCCGGAACCGTAGGTGGTTTTGGTCATGATACGGGTCAGCTCGTTTTTCAGCTCGCCGTATTCGGAATCCATGGCGGAGATATCAGAAGTACCGTTGGTACCGTTAGCCGCTTGGGTAGCGAGGTCTTTCATGCGGAACACGATGCTGGAGGCTTCGTCCAGGGAGCTATCAGCGGTTTGCAGCATGCTGATGGCGTCTTGGGAGTTACGCTGAGCAACAGACATACCACGGGTTTGCGCGGTCAGACGGTTGGCGATTTGCAGGCCGGCGGCATCGTCGGCAGCGCTGTTAACGCGCAGGCCGGTGCCCAGGCGCTGCATGGCGGTAGACAGCATGTTGTTGTTCTTGGTCAGCGAGTTCTGGGCAACCAGGGACGCAAAGTTGGTCTGGATTGACAGGGCCATAAGTATTCTCCTGAGGGTTAAAGGCCGCCTCTGCGCGGCTTTGTGATTGCTTCAGGAAAGTAAAACGACGGGCAGGAAGGAAAAATGAAACGCAAAAATCAATTTGCAGAAAATTCAGGCAATCAGAGCGATAACAAACTGACAACTGACTGGCGGGACAGGTTAGCCTGGGCCATCAAAGCCTGAAGCTGGGCACCAAAATCGCCCCCCTTGATATAGCTTTTGATTTCACTGCCAAGGGCGTCTGGGTCCTGGCTGGCCAATTGCGCGGCGGAACGCAACGCCTCCATACGGGCCATCAGTTGCTGGCGCTGGGCTTGCAGCGCCTTACGGTGCTGCTCAAGGGCCACCAGTAAAGCCCTGAGTCTGGCCTTCTCGTAATCAAGATTGGTGCCTTCGAGGCCGTCAGCCAATTGCTCCAGCACCTGGGGCTGGGCATCAAGGCCAATGGGAATAGGGTTGCCGGCCGGCACTCGGATGCCCTGCCCCTGGAAGGTCCATGGCGATGAGAACAATGCCTCGGGGCCGGTCAGTTGCAGCTTACCCTGGCCACTTAAGCTGGCCGTGATCCCAAGTCTGGCAAACTGGGGGGCAAGTTCTGCAAGGGCGCGGCTTTGGCTGGCCTGGGCACCCAATTTCAGTGACAGGTTATTGCCGCCGGGCAGGCCGATACGCACGGTCTCGCCCTGATTGCGGGGGCTCAGCAAATCGACCCGGTTCATCAGATAGTGACTTTGGCCCTGCTTGCTGTTGGGGCTTAGCTCCCCGTCCAGCCAGCCGTCGCTTTTGACCTGATGTGCCAAGGCCCTGGCTTGGTTGGCCAGGGCCTGGGATTGTCCGCCGTTTTGATCCAACTGCCGGGCAAGGTTGACCAGTTGCCGGTAGGTGCTGACGATGCTCTGCTCCATCGATTGCAGCATCGATAACCGGCTTTGCGCCTGGCTCATCAATGCCCACTGGCCGTGGCGCTGCACCTTAACCCCTATCTCGCCGCCGCTGTCACGGTTTTGCACCTTGGCCGGCGCCTGGGCTTCGTCATAGCCAGAGCCGGCTGCCACCCCCAATGTTTGGGGGCGGGTGTCCTTGCTGTTAAGGGCGGAGATCTGCATGGCCATCAGAGATAATCGAACAGGCTTAGTTGACTCAGTTGACTATAGGTTTTCTGGGTAGCGGTCAGGGCCAGCTGAATTTGGTTGGCCCTGTCGGCAGCATCAGCATAATCGAGGTCTTTGATCTCACCAATGATTTTGTCATTGGCAAGGCTGACATCCTGGCGAGCGGTATCAAGGCTTTGCAAGCTGCTGATACGGCCGCCCACATCGGTCAGATTGCGGTTGATGGTATCGACGGTATGGCTGACCCTGTTGGTCATGGTGCCGCCCACCGTGGTCATGTCAGTGCCAGGGGTTTCCAGAGCGGTGATGTAGCTGTCGAGATCCTGGAAGAAGCTGCCACCGGCATCAAAGTAAATGCCTTCAACCGAGATATTGGCGCCCATGGATACCCCTTTGGCCACTTGCACCTGGCGGGTGAGGTTGTCACCTTGGTAGATGAGGTTGCCGCTACCATCGTCCACCACCGGCGGCTGGTCGACCTGGCTGCCAGCCATCAGATAATGGCCGTCACCATCCTGGGCATTGGCAAAGTCCACCAAGTTGTCGCGCAGGCTTTTAAGCTCCGAGGCGTAAGCCAAGCGGTCGGCATCGGTGGCCGAACCGTTGTTACCAGAGAGCACCAAGTCCTGCACCCGCATCAATACGTTGAAGCTCGAATCAAGGTAACTTTCCGCCTGCTCCAAAGAGCTGGAGGTGCTTTCGATGTTTTTACCGTACTGGTCGAGGTTGCTCTGCTCGCGGTTAAGGCCCAGCAGGGTAACGGTGCCCAGTGGGTCGTCTGACGGCTTGGTGATGCGGTTGCCTGAACTCATTTGTTGGATGAGGGTGGCGTAGGCATCGCCCTGGCGGCTAAGGCCCGCCAGCACATATTGATTAAGCTGACCGCTGCTGACCCGCATCAGAACATCCCCATCAAAGTGGAAAACACGTTATCGGCGGTGCTGATCACCTTGGCATTGGCCTGATAGGCCTGCATGTATTGCATCAGCTTGGCCGCTTCTTCGTCCTGGTTTACGCCGCTTACCGAGTCGCGCTTACTTTGGGCATCAAGGCGCAGGCTGTCACTGGCGGTAGCCAAGGATTGGGCCTGGCCAGAACTTACTGCCAGGTCGCCAACCAGTTTGCTGTAATCGTCGTAAAAACCGGCCTTCATCTCGACAATAACCCCAAGGTTACTGTTATCGCCGCTGCCGCCCACCGGGTTACCGGTGCCATCGTCGCCGATAAAGGCAAGGTTTTCCGGGGTCATGCTGCTGTCCACAGCCAGCGAGCCGGCAGGGCTTGCCGGGTCGTAGCTAAACAGCGCCGCGCCGGGGTTGCCGTTAAGATCAAAACCGGCAGCCAACTGGCTGTTGATGCTGTCGGCCAGGTTTTGGGCCTGGCTGTTTAGGCTGGTGCGAAGGTCGTTAAGCTCACCGGTTTTGTAATCGCGGTTAGCCCCCAGTGACCCGCCGACATCGCTCAGGGTAAAGCTGTCGTTGACGAATTTAAGGTTGATATCGTCACCGCTGCGGCTGAGGGTGGCGCTGCGGCTACCAATGACCAGCGGCTGCCCACCGGCCAGAGACAGGGTAATGGAGCCATCGCTCTGGTTGCTGGTCTTTACCGACACTTCTTTGGACAGGGCCAACACCAGCTCGTCGCGCTGGTCTTCCAGCGCCGAGGTATTACCGCCTTTAGCTTTGACCTCGATAATGGACTGGTTAATTTTGGCGATGCTCTGGGCCTGGGTGTTGATGTCGGTCACGGTGGCGTCGGCCTGCTCGTCGAGCTGCTTTTCCTGCACGTCAAGGTTGCTCGACAGCTGGTTGAAGCGGTTGGCCAGGGCCTGAGCGGTGGCCAGAATTTGCTGGCGCGGCGCAATGGATTGCGGCGAGGAAGAAGCCGCCGACAAGGCAGAAAAGAAACTGTCCAGGCCGTTGCTGATGCTGAGCTCGTCGCTACCAAACACCGATTCCATCTGGCCAATCATGGTCTGGAATTGGCTGTCGTAGCCGCTTTGGCTGGTAGCGCGCCAAAGCGCAGCATTGAGGTAACCGTCGCTCACCCGGCGCAAGGACGACACTTCCACGCCGTCGCCCGCACTGCTGGTGCCAAAGCCGCCACCGTTTCGGGCGCTGAGCAGCGCTTCTTGGCGGCTGTAGCCGGGGGTGTTGATGTTGGCGATATTCTGGCTCACCACATTGAGGCTGTATTGAGAGGCCTGTAGGCCTGACAGCCCGTTATTCAACATGCTCATATCAGTTACCGTCACCAGTTCGGATCAGTGGCTGGCGAAGTGCCGCCGTGCTTATAGAACCAGAAGCGACGCTGGCCTCGGAATTCTTTAACGCCGCCGTTACCTCGCTGGTGTTATCAGTGACATTGCCCCCCAGTTGACGGGTCATGGCATCGGCAATGCCGATATGAGCCTTGTGGGACATATCCAGCGCCATCTGGCTGTCGGCCATGGACTGGTAAAACTGCTGCTGGCGGCTGTTAAAGAGGCTGTCTTCGTCGGCCAGGGCTTGGTTGGCCTGGCGCATTTCCTTTAACACCATTTGCAGGAACATGGCTTCAAATTCGCCGGAGGCCGCTTCCAGCCCTTCCTTCCCCTTGAGGTTTCGAAGGCTGGTGGTGTCCTGGTAGAAATGGCTATCGGTTGCGTTGATGCTGTTCATGGTCATATTCCTCAGATCACCACCAGGTCGCCTTCCAGGGCACCGGCTTCATCCAGGGCCTGGAGGATGGACATGATATCGCCAGGAGACGCGCCCAGGCTGTTGACGGCCTGCACTATGGTTTCCAGGGAGGTACCGTCAGGCCAGACAAACATGGCCGGGTGCTCCTGATCCACATTGACCTTAGAATCGGGGGTGACCACGGTACGGCCAGGGTTATTGGAACGGAAGCCGCCGCCATTGGGCTGGGAGACGTTGTAGTCTTCGGTGATGGTCACGGTCAGGCTGCCATGGGTCACGGCGGCCTTGTGCACCTTGACGTCCTGGCCCATTACCACGGTACCGGTGCGGCTGTTAAACACCACCCTCGGGCGCTGGCGGCCCATGTCGACGCGAATGTCCTGGAGCATGGACATAAACACCACCCGCTGTTCGTTATCTACCGGCGCTTGCACCAGCACCCGGCCAGCGTTCTGGGCTGCCGCCACCTTGGGGCCGAACACCTTGTTGATGGCCAGCTCCACGTTACGGGCGGTCTTGAAATTGGGTACTTTGAGGTTCAGCACCACCTGCGGCTTGGCGTGCGCCGCCATGGGCACTTCCCGCTCGATGGTGGCGCCGTTGGGAATAAGCCCCACGGTAGGAATGTTAACGGTTACCGAGGAGCCGTCATTGCCGCTGGCATTAACGCCGCCCACCACCAAGTTGCCCTGGGCCACCGCATAAATCTCGCCGTCAACACCGCGCAGCGGGGTCATCAGCAAAGAGCCGCCCAGCAGGCTTTTGGCATCACCGATAGACGACACCGTTACGTCCACGGTCTGGCCACGGCCAGCCACGCTTGAGAGGTTGGCATGCACCGCCACCGCCGCCACGTTTTTCAGCTTCGGGTCGATGTTCGCCGGCAACTGCACCCCAAACTGCTTGAGCATGTTGGTCATGGACTGGCTGGTAAATTTCACCTGGTTGCGGTCGCCGGTGCCAGACAGGCCCACCACCAGGCCGTAGCCCACCAGTTGGTTTTCCCGAAGGCCCTGAACATCGGCGATGTCCAGCAGCGGCCGGGTTTGAGTTTGAGCCTGAGCGGTCAGAGTCAGCAGGCACAGCAGCCCACACAGCAAACGAGACATGGGTCAGCTCCAGTTAAAAGGGAAACAGCGGGCTCTGGAAGAACCGGGTCAACCAGCCGGGTTGGTTGCTCTCGGCCAGAGAGCCGCGCCCGGCGTAGGCGATTTGAGCATTGGCCACCCGCTGCGACGAGATGCGGTTTTGATCGTCAATGTCATCGACCCGCACTAAACCGCGAAGGCGCAAGAACTCGTCGCCCTGGTTGAGCTTGATCCACTTCTCGCCCCGTACCGCCAGCACACCGTTGGCCATCACTTTGGCAACGGTCACGGTGATATAGCCGGTCAGAGAGTTTTGCTGGCTGGCACTGGCGCCACCGGCAAAGTTGCGGTTGGCATCCACCGAAGCGCTGGCGTCGTTAAGGGTCTTGTTGCCAAACACCGGCGCGGCAATACCGATACCGGATTTCTTATCAAGGCTGGTATCGGCCTTCTTGGACGACTGGGTTTGCTCGTTCAGCACGATGGTGAGGATGTCCCCCACCCGGTAGGCGCGCCGGTCTTGGAACAGGGTAAACATCTGCACCTGGGAATACAGGCTGCCGTCTTCGCCGGGCGCGGCGTTGTTTTCCACCAGGGTCGGTGCCCAGTCGGATTCCCCCGGCTCGGGCACGGCGATGTCGTAATGGGCACTCTGGCAACCGGCCAGAGTCAGCATGAATAAAACCGCCAGAGCGCGCATTGGACTTCCCCTTACACAGATTGACTGATGAACTTGAGCATTTGATCGGTGGACGACACCACCTTGGCGTTCATCTCGTAGGCCCGTTGAGTGGCGATCATATTGACCATCTCTTCCACCACCGAGACGTTGGAGCCTTCCAGGGTTTTTTGCTTGATGGCGCCAAGGGCTTCATCACCGGGCACACCTTCCTGGGGCTGGCCGGAGGCGGCGGTTTCCCGGTACAGGTTGCCGCCCATGGCTTCAAGGCCGGCGGGGTTGGTGAAGTTAACGGTGGTGATCTGGCCAAGCTCCTGGGGCTGGGCGTCACCGGCCACTTGGGCGGTAACGGTGCCGTCGGTGCCCACGGAAATTGCCAGGGCGTTTTCAGGAATTTGAATTTGCGGCACCAGCGGCAGGCCGTCGCTGTTAACCATCAGCCCGTCACTGTTGCGGTTGAACTGGCCGTTGCGGGTATAGGCAATCTCGCCGGACGGCATCTCAATCTGGAAGAACCCTTCGCCAACGATGGCCATGTCCAGATCCTGGCCGGTGGTCTCGAAGTTACCTTCGGTAAACACCTTCTGGGTGCCGACAATGCGCACCCCGTTACCCACTTGGATACCGGTAGGCAGCTGGTTTTGCTGGTCCTGCTGGGCACCGGGCTGGCGCTCAAGCTGGTAGAACAAGTCTTCAAAGGCAACCCGATCGCGTTTAAAACCGACGGTGTTAACGTTGGCCAGGTTGTTGGAAATGGTGGCCATTTTGGCGTCTTGCGCGGCAAGACCGGTTTTGGCGACCCACAGAGCTGCTTGCATCTTTTATTCTCCTTTGGCCTTAAGAGCCGCGAATCAGGCGGCTGCCGGCGGAAGACAATTCATCGGCGGTCTTCATCATCCGGATCTGCACCTCGAAGGTGCGCGACAGCGACAGGGTATTCACCATCTCGTCCACGGCGTTGACGTTGGAACGCTCCAGATGCCCTGACTCCACCACCACGTTGGGGTCAACAGCGGCAGTAGCGCCGCTTTGCTGGCGAAAAAGACCGTCTTCACCCTTATCCATACCGCTGATGGGCGGGTTGACCAATTTGAGCTGGCCTACCTGCAAGGTGGCGTTGCCCCCTACCGGCACCACGGTGATGGTGCCGTCCTGGCCCACGGTGATAGAGCGGTAGTCAGGTACCTGGATGGGGCCATCGACCCCAGTTACCTCATGGCCGTCAGAAAGCAGCCGGCCGTCGGCGTCCACACTCAGGTTGCCAGCGCGGGTATAAGCCTCGTTGCCGTTGCCATCCAATACCGACAAAAAGCCGCTGCCACGGATGGCCACGTCCAGAGAGCGGCCGGTTTCTTCCATGGCACCGGGGGTAAAGTCGGTGGTGGGGCGCTGCTCTTGAGCCAGGATCTGCGAGGCAAAACCGGGCCCTTGCACCTGGTAGGCCGACACCGATTCCATGTCGGCCCGAAAGCCGGTGGTAGCGGCGTTGGCCAGGTTGTTGGCGTGGATCCGCTGAGCAGTCAGGGTATGCAGGGCACCGCCCATCGCCGTGTAGAGGTAACGTTCCATGGCTCAATCCTTACCAGGAGCTAAACAGCACCTGAGTCATCTTGTCGGCGGTGCTGATGCTCTTGGCGTTGGCCTGATAGTTACGCTGAGCGGTCATCAGGTTTACCAGTTCACCGGTCAAATCCACGTTGGAGCCTTCATAGGCGCCGGCAGTCAGGCTGCCCATGCCGCCAGTGCCGGGGTTACCCAGGGTGGCGTTGCCGGAGGCAAAGGTAGAGGTCCAGGAGGTACTGTCGCTCTTATCCAGGCCGTTGGGGTTGGCAAAGTTGGCCAGTACCACCTGCCCTTGCAGCAAATCTTTACCGTTGGTGAATACCGCGTACAGCGAGCCGTCGTCATCTACTCGCACCCCGGCCAGCTCACCGGAGCTGTAGCCGTCGGCGTCATAGCTGGCGCTAAAATCGGCGGCGTATTGGGTGGTGCCGGTGTAATCCATGGTCACGGTCATCGGGTCGGCACCGGCCGGGGCCATGGTCAGGGTCACGGGGGTAGCCGGGGCGGCCAGGGTACCGTCGGTGTTAAAGCTCAGGGCCTGGGTAGCGGGGGTGCCCATGGCGGCGCCGTCCATGTAGTAATGGCTGGTCCAGTTGTTGGCGCTGTCTTTAACGAAATACTGGGTCACGGTGTGCTCGGTGCCCAGGGAGTCGTACACGCGGCTGGTGTAGGAGTAGTTAAAGGAGTTGGCGTCGGTAGGGTCGAAAGTGGGGTTGGTAGGCACAGCGGCGTCAGCGCGCATGTTGGCCTTGAACGCCACCGAGGTGCTGGCTTTGGCCGGCAGGTTGGAGGCGGAAACTTTCAGATCGGTTACCACACCGGTGGCCAGGGCGCCGTTGGCATCCACACTGTAGCCTTGCAGTTTGTCGCCGCTGGCACTGACGATGAAGTTGTTGGCGTCCTTATTGAAGGTACCGGCGCGGGTATAGGCCATCTGACCCATGGCGTTTTTGGTGACGAAAAAGCCCTGGCCGGAGATGGCCATGTCCAGGTTACGGCCGGTGAACTCCTTGGAGCCATCCTTGCTGAAATCCTGGGATACCTGGGCGATTTCCACGCCGCCTGCTTCACCACCGGCGTAAAGCGCGGCGTATTCGGCACGGGCCGCCTTGAAACCGGCGGTAGACACGTTGGCGATGTTCTGGGAAATAACGTCCAACGCCTGGTTAGTGGAACGCAGGCCGCTCAGGCCAATGTTGTAACTCATGAGGGTTCTCCAAGAAATTCACTGACACTGAACAGAGACAGGCTGCCAACACCGGCGACCTGCAGTTGGATATCGCTGCCGTCGGCAGGAATGCTGACCTTCTCAACCTGGCGGTTGAGATAGGGGGTGTAGTTTTGGGTGTCATCGCCGTTGGCAGCCACCACTTCGAGCTTGTAAACACCGGCCGGCAGCTCATCGAGATTGAAGGCTACGTCACCGGCCGCCTGGGTACCCAGAGATTGGGTCTGCACCACCTGGCCGTTGATGTCGGTTACCTTGACGGTCACCGACTGGGCACTTTCAGTGAGGCGCACCTTGCCTTGCAGGCTCTCGGCTTTATCCAGGCTGATGTTCTCAACCGGTACGCTCACTTCTTTGCCCACCAGTTGGGCGCTTTGCAGCACTTGCTGGGTATCGAGCAGGGTATTGCCCTGGCTTTGCAGGGTATTGAGGTTCTGGATACCTTCCACCGTGGACAGCTGCGCCAACTGTGACAGGTACTGGGTGCCGTCCATGGGGTTCAAAGGGTCTTGGTTGTTGATCTGGGCCACCATCAGCTGCAGGAATTCGTCCTGCAGGCCAGCGGCACTGTTGCTGGCGATGGAGTTACTGGTACTGCCGCTGCTGCTGGTGCTGCTGTCTACCTGGGATACGCTCATTGGGGGTCCTTATGCCTGGCCCAGACGCAGCAGGGATTGCTGCATGCTGTTAGTACGGGTGATCACATCGGCGGCGCTTTGGAAGGTACGGGAGGCAGACATCATGTCGGCCATCTCTTCCACCACGTTGACGTTGCTGTAATAAACGAAGCCCTTGCCATCGGCGATGGGATTGTTAGGTTCGTAGCGGCGGTCGACGTTGCGGTCAGACTGCACCAGGTCGGCTACCCGCACCGTGGCGTTGCCGAGCATGGGGCCGGTTTCGCCGCCATTGACGTCCATGCTTTGATAGAGGGTGGCAAACACCGGCTTTAGGGCGTGGTAGGCCTTTTGCTCGGAACCAGCCACGCTGTCAGCGTTGGCCAGGTTGGAGGCCACGGTATTCAGGCGAACCGTCTGGGCGCGCATGGCGCTGCCGGCTATCTCGTAGATGCTGTTAAAGGCCACGTTACTGTCCCTCTATCGCTTTGCGGATACCGCCAAGGGTAAGATTCAAAAAGGTCAGGCTGGTCTGAAAGTCCATGGCGTTGGAGGCAAACTGGGTTTGCTCCACCCCAAGTTCAGAGGTGTTGCCGTCTTCGGAAGGCTGCATGGGCACCCGGTAGCGCAGGTCGCTGGAGAAATCCGCGTCCGGCAGACGGTCCTGGCTGCTCATGTTGGCAACACCGCTGGCCACGTCCTTGAGGGCGGTTTTGAAGTCGTAGTCCCGGGCCAGATAGCCGGGGGTGTCGACGTTAGCCAGGTTACCGGCGATAACCCGGGACCTTTCCACCTGCATGGCCAGGGCGTATTGATGTACCCCCAAGGCTTTGTCCACACTAATGCCCATAATTGGCAACTCTTCCTCAATGTCGATACGATCTGACAAACAAGGCTTGTGCCAACTTTAAAGACAAGCAAAAACAATGAATTACAAACAAGACACTCTCAAAAGGAAGGCCAAGCGGAAGCAAAAACTTCCGCTATGGAAAACCGCCCTTCCTCTTTTACTGCTCACCCTGCCGGTTTTGAGCTGGGCAGGGGATTTGAGCCAGGCGCTTCGCGGTGATGCCCGGGCCCGCTTGGCCAGTTATGCCCGCCAGGCCGCTTGGCCGCGCGATTACAAGGTCAGAACCAGCGCCTGGCTACCGGCCAGCGCCAAGGAGCTGCCCCCTTGCGAAACGAGCCTTGCCTTTGCGCCCAGCAATGCCAACGACAAACCCTGGGGCCGCATTCCTTACGATGTAAGCTGCCAGTCGCCCCAGTGGCAATTGCGGGCCAGGGTGGAGGTCACCGTCACCTTGTCGGTATGGACGGCGCGCCGCAGCATGCGCCGCGGCGAGAACCTCAGCCAGGGGGATTTGGTGCGCCGGCCTGTGGTGCTGGATGATATCTACGGCGGCTTTATCACCGACGCCAGCCAGCTCCTGGGCTATGAAGCCCGGCGTAACCTGCGCTCAGGCCAGGTGCTTAGCGCCAACATGGTGGCGCCGCCGATGCTGGTGCGTAAGGGCGAGGATGTGGTGATCCGGGTGCGGGTGCAGGGGGTGACGGCCAGCATGAAGGGCCAGGCCCTTAGCGACGGCGGCAAAGGCGACAGCATTCGGGTGCGTAACTTGTCGTCAGGCAAGGAGCTGAGCGCCTGGGTGGTAGAAAAAGGCGTGGTGGAAACGCGTTTTTAAAGTTTTTTTCCGCCCCGGTCGTTTACCCTTGTTACGGTAAATCATTCCATGGTGCGCTTATGAAGATCGACTCCAGTACCAACGTTTACAACCTGGCGCCCCGCGCTAAAAGCGAGGCCCCTGTGGCCAACACCAAGGCGGCGCCGGCCAAGAGCCAGGCTCCCGAGATAAACAACCAAGATCTGGCCGCCGTGATGCAGGGCAGCTCCGATGTGGACGTCAATAAAGTCAACGCCGTGCGCCAAGCCCTGGAAGCCGGCCAAATTCGCTTTGACGCCGACGGCTTGGCCGAATCTATCCTGGCTACCCATCAGCCATGAGCGCCAAAGAAGCTGTCCTGACCCTGCTGCAAGCCATCAAGGCCGACACCTTGGAATGTCAGGCACTTCAAGCTCTGCTGGTACGCCAGGAAAAACTGCTGAGCCAGGCCGATGCGAAAGCGCTGGCCGCAATCAACACCGAGGTGATGGCAAGTCTTGCCCGCCTTGGCGAGCACGCCCGGGAGCGCAGCGCCCTGCTGCAAGGCTTGGGGGTTGACCCCAACGAGCAGGGCATGGCCAAGTTGATTGCCAAGCTGCCAAGGCACATGGCTGACAAAGCCGCGCCCCTTTGGCAGCAACTTGGCAGCCAACTGGCCCACTGCAAGACCCTTAACGAGCGCAACGGCCAAATTCTGGCCAGCCAGCGTGAGCTGTTGGGCGAGCTTAGCGGCCAGGGCCTCGTTGACTACGGCCACGGGCGCTGATCCACTCATCCAGCTGCTGCTGCTCGCGCCGCTCGTTCTGCCGTAGCACTTCCTTGTCCTTTTTCTGCTGTACCCCTTCCAGCCCCTTTACCTTGCCGAACTGGCGCAGCAGCATTTGCTGCTGGTAGTTCAAATCCAGTTGGGCCAGCTCCATCTCCTGGCGCTGGCTGGCCAGCAACTCCCCCAACTGGCCACGAAGGGCCAGGCGGTTTTGGTGAAAAAGGGCGCTGTGGCTTTGTACCAGGCCCAGGCTCTGGTCGAACTCGCTCAGGATCTCAAAGCGCTGGCGATGCTGCTCCAACTGCTGGCGGCTGTGGTTTTTCTGCTGGCCCAATTCGTCCAGAAGCGCCTGCTGGCGCTCTAAAAAGCGTTCAAACATCAGTTAAACACCTCTTTAAGGGCCGCCACGGCGCCAGCAAAATCGGCCGCCTGGTGGGTATCTTGTTGCAAGAACGCGGCAATGGCCGGGTAGCGGCGCACCGACTCGTCCAGCTCCGGGTCCTGGCCCGGCTGATAGCCGCCAAGGGGCAACAGCTCCCGCACCTGCTGGTAGCGAGAGAGCAGCCTTTTCAGGCGCAGCGCCCATTGGCGGTGCTCACCGTCGGTAACCTGCTGCATTACCCGGGAGATGGAGGCGTTGATGTCGATAGCCGGGTAGTGGCCAGCTTCGGCCAGGCTTCGGCTCAGCACGATATGGCCATCGAGGATGGCCCGGGCGGCGTCGCTGACCGGGTCTTGCTGGTCGTCCCCTTCCGAGAGCACCGTATAAAAGGCTGACAAGGAGCCGTTGCCGCTGCCGTTACCGGCCCGCTCGGCCAGCCGAGTCAGCGCCGCAAACACTGAGGGCGGATAACCACGGGTCGCCGGCGGCTCACCAATGGCCAGGGCCAGCTCACGCTGGGCCTGGGCGTAGCGGGTGAACGAGTCCATCAGCAGCAGCACGTCCTGGCCCTGGTCGCGATAGTACTCGGCCAGGCGATGGCACACCTCAGCGGCGCGCAGGCGAAGGAGCGGCGATTGGTCGGCCGGCGCGGCAATGACCACTGCCCGGCTAAGGCCCTCTGGACCCAGCGCGTCTTCAATGAATTCGCGCACTTCCCTGCCCCGCTCGCCGATCAGGCCAACGATCACCACCTGGGCCTGGGTATAACGGGTCATCATGCCCATCAGCACGCTTTTACCGACCCCGGGGCCGGCAAAAATGCCAAGGCGCTGGCCTTTGCCGGGGGTCAACAAGGCGTTAAGGGCGCGCACCCCCACATCCAAGGGGGCCTTGATGGGGGCGCGAACGAGAGGGTTAAGGGGCTGGCTGTTGAGGCTAATAAGCTCGCCGACCGGCGGCGGGCCGCCGTCCAGGGGCTGCATCATGCCGTCCAGTACCCGGCCCAGCAGCGCCGGGCCTACCGGCAGGCGCCACTCGTCTTCCAAGGGGCGCACGCTGGCACCGGAATAGAGCCCGGAGACAGTGCGGTAGGGCATTAAAAAGGCGGTTTCTCTATCAAAACCCACCACTTCGGCCAGCACCGGGCCAGAGCCTTTGGTGTCGACCAGGCAGCGCTGGCCTATCACCAGCCGGCAACCCACCACCTCTAAGGTGAGGCCAGTCACCCGGACCAGGCGGCCAGCCACATCCCCAAGCTCTACCTCACCGAGCTTGCCAGCGGCCCGGCTGAGACGCTCGGAAAGGGCTGTCACTGCTCGCTCTCCAGCTCACCGCGCACCTGCTCCATGCAATTTTGCAGGCGATCTTCGCTGTGAATAACCAGCTGTTGCTGGTCGCTCTCCAGGCGGCAATCGCCGATGGCAAGGGCGCTGTCGGCCAGCAGCGGATACTCGCCGCAGCGGTTGACTCCAACCTTGGCCAGGCGCTGGTGATCGTCACTGCTCAGGTACACCTTGATAGGCCCTTTGGTGCTATCAAGGCGCCCCACCGCTTCTTCCACCAGGGTCAGAATTTGCCGGGGGTTGAGGCTGAGCTCAGCGTGAATAACCCGTCTTGCCACCTGCTCCACCAGGGCGCAGAGGCTGTCGGTGTTATCGGCCAACTGCTGCTGGCGCGCCGTCTCCAATTGCTGCTGCACCGCCATCAGTGGCGACAGGGCCGCTTCAAAGGTGGCGCGGCCGCTGGCTTCGCCCTTGGCGTTGCCGTCTTTAAACCCCTCGCTAAAGCCCTGCTCCTGGCCCTGGCGGCGGCCATCGTCCAGGCCTTGGTGCAGGCCCTTCTCCTGGCCTTGCACAAAGCCGTCGTCATAGCCTTGCTGGAAGGGGTCGGTCTGGCCGCTTTCCTTGGCGTTAAGGGACGACAGGGAAATAAAGCGGTGGCGCCGGTAGTTTCCTCTGAGCTTTTCCATGATCAGGCTACCGTTTTTTCTTCAAACAGCTGGTAGTTAAGCTGCTGCTGTTCGTGCAGGGTCCGCACCAGCTGCATGATCTCGCTGCGCGCCTGGTTGGCGCGGCTGAGCGGGACCTGGCCCATGGCCAGTTGGGCATCTTCGAGGCCTTGGGCCATCCGTTTGGGCAGCGCCGCCAGCAAGGCGTCCCGCACGTCCGGATCGGCGCCTTTGAGGGCCAATGCCAGGGTCTCGGTGGGGATCTCTTGCACCAGCGCTTGCAATACTTCGTCGGACTGGCGAGCCAAGGTCATGAAATCGTACATGTTGTCGGCCACCATACCGGCGGTGTCGGTGTCATGGAGCTTGAGCATGTCCATCAAGGCAGCGCGGTCGCCCTGGTAGCGGTTGAGGATGTCAGCCGCTTGGCGGATACCGTCCACCTTGGCGGTGGATTGCTCGGAGACAAAGGCCAGGCACCGGCCCAGGGTCACCCGCAGCTCGTCCAGCACCTGGTCGGACACTTCCTTGAGGTTGGCGACCCGGAACAGGATGTCGTCGTGCATGTTTTCCGGCAATGCGGCCAGTACCGCCGAAGCGTTTTCCGGCGGCAAGAAGGCCAGCAGCACCGCTTGCAGCTGCGGGTGCTCGTTACGGAAGAACCGGGCCAGGGTGTCGGCCGGCACCCACTGCAGGGCCATCATTTCCTGACGCAGAGCGTCACCATAGATGCTGTCGACCATACCTCTGGCCAGGCGTTTACCCAGGGCTAAATCCAGGGTGCGCTCCAGGTAGTGGCGCGAGGCGCTGCTGATGCCGCTGTGCTCACGGTAGTGGTCGAAAAAGTGCTGCATCACATCCTTGGCTTCTTGGGTGGACACCCCGCGCAGCTTGGCCATGCGCATGGACACGGCGGTCACTTCGTCGCGGCTCATCCGGGCCATGACCTTGGCGGCGTTGGCTTCACCCATGGACAGCAGCAGGATGGCTGCCTTATCGAGATCGTTACGCTGGCTCATGATGCTGCTCATTGTTGCTCACCCATTGTTTGACCACTTCGGCTACCCGCACGGTTTCCTTGTCTACCAGGAGCTGCAGGTGTTTAAGCTGGACATCCCACTCGGAGCCGGGAGGCGGCAACGTTGCCAGCATCGCGTTTTCATCATCTTCATCAAGCTCGCCTTGGCGGCTCTCGGCCCGGGCCGCTTGCTCGGCAAGGGCCAGGGCTTCAGCGGTGGCGACAGATTTATCAGCGCTCGTCTGAGGCCTGACCAAATGGCGCACCAAAGGCCGAACCCCAAACAGCACCAGCAGCAGTACCATCAAGCCGCCCACGGCGTAGCGGATGTAATCCTGCCACATGGGATCTTGCCACCATTTAAGCTCGGGCATCTGGATGGGCGCTGGCTCGGGGGCGAAGTTGAAGCTGTTGAGGCTGAACTGGTCGCCACGTTTGTCATCAAAACCGACGGCGGTTTTCACCATCTGGGTGAGGTTGTCGAGGTCGCTTTGGGTCCAGCCGCCTTCGGGGGCCTTGGCGCTGTTAAGCAGCACCGACACCGACAGGTGGCTCAGGCGGCCTTCGGCATATTTGGTGTGGGTTACGGCACGGCCGGTCTCGAAGGTACGGCTGGTTTCTTCGCGCTGGCTCACCGCTTTTTGCGGATCGTTTTGGTTGTTCTGGCCATTGGCCTGGTTGGCCGGCACCGGCGGCCTGTTGCTGAGGGCGCCGGGAATACCCAGGGCTACCGAGTCGGTGGAGTTATCCTTTTTGGAGGTTTCGCGGGTCACCACCGGATTGCCGTTCAAGTCTTCACGGGTTTCGTTGACCGAGGAGAAATCCACGTCGGCGGCCACTTCAACCCGGAAGTTGTCGCTGCCCAACAGCGGTTGCAGCATGCTGCTGGCACGCTGGGTCATGCGGTCTTCCAGTTTGCTGGTGTAATCCATCTGCTTGCCGGAAAGACGGGCCGGGTCGTTCATGTCACCGATACCGGCCGACAGCAGCTCGCCTTTTTGGTCCACCACCGACACCGCGCCGGTGCTCATGCCCGGCACCGAGCCAGACACCAGGTTGATAATGGCTTCCACCTGGCTGGGGGTTAAGGGAGACGCCAGGTCCACCATCACCGCCGCGCTGGGCTTTTGCTCTTCACGGCCCACAAAGAGGGTACGCTTGGGCACCGCCAGGTGCACCCGGGCGCTACGCACTTGGTCGAGGGCGATAATGGTGCGGGCCAGCTCGCCTTCCAGGGCGTGCAGGTAACGGGCCGACTCCATGAACTGGCTGGTGCCGAGGGTCGACATGTTGTTCAGTTCGTCAAAACCGGCCGGCAGTGACGCCTTGACCCCTTTGGCGGCCAGGCGCATACGGGCATCAGCCAGGCGGTCTTCTGGTACCAGCACGTTGCCGCTGCTGCCGTCGAGGCGAAAATCGATATTTTCCTTCTCGAGGGTGTCGATGATGGTGGCCTTGTCGTAAAGCTCCTGCTTGCCATAAAGCGGTACGTAGTGGCGGGTGCTGGTCCACAACATCACCACGATGGCCGCCGCAACAATGGCAGCCAGCAGGGCGATCACCAGCACCGAGCGCGAATCGCCGGACAGCCGGCGCCAGCGCCCGGCAATGGATTTGAACCCCGAGTTCAGGGTAAAGCCGCCAGGGGCGGCAGTAATCAGTTCAGCCATGTCCCTATTCCTTACAGCGGCATGCGCATGACGTCGTCAAAGGCCGACGCCAGCTTGTTGCGAACCTGCACCAGGGCCGAGAAGCTCAGGCCCGCCTTTTGGCTGGCCACCATGGCGCCAACCAAGTCGTCGCTTTGCCCGGTTTCCACGGCTTGCATCAAGCTGCCGGCGGTCTTTTGGTCAAAGTCCACCTTATTGACGGCGGCTTTCATGGCATCAACAAAGCTGCCTTGGGAGTCCGAGCCGATGCTCAGGCTGTTGGGAGCAATGCCGTCGGCTTCTGCGCTCATTTTGCTGAGCTGTTGCAGCAGACTGGCCTGGGTACTGATGGTATCGATCTTCATGTTGTGTCCTTAGCCAGTGACGACAAGTTGGTTGATGTCGATGCCCTGCTCACGCATGGCAGCAAGCTTGTAACGAAGGGCCCGGGTGGTTACCCCTAAGGCGTTGGCGGTGCGTTGGCGGTGGCCGTTGAAGCGGCGCAGGGTGTCCAGCACATGCTGGAACTCAGCGCATTTCTTGGAGGCCTGCAAGGAGGTAACCGGAATATCAAACACCGATTCCTGGGCCCGTGGCAGCATCAAATCTTCAGGTTGGAGCATCAGGCCCCGGGCCAAAATAAGGGCGCGCTGGATAACGTTCTCCAGCTCCCGCACGTTGCCGGGCCAAGGGTGTGACACCAGGCTGCGGGCCGCTTCGGGGTGCAATTCAAAGGCGGTGCCTTCGCCGTACTTTTGCAAGAAGTGTCGGGCCAGGGGCAGGATGTCGTCAGGCCGTTCCCGAAGCGCTGGCCAGCAAAGGGGCAGCACATCGAGGCGGTAGAAAAGGTCTTCACGAAAACGGCCTTTGGCCACTTCTTCGCGCAGGTCTTTGTTGGAGGCGGCAATGATGCGAACGTTGAGCTTAACCTTCTGGTTGGAGCCGAGTTTTTCCAACTCGCGCTCTTGCAGCACCCGCAGCAGCTTGGCCTGCAGGTCCAGCGGCATCTCGGAAATTTCATCGAGCATCAAGGTGCCGCCATTGGCGTGCTCAAATTTACCGGTTTGAGACTGCACCGCGCCGGTAAAGGCGCCCTTGGCATGGCCAAAGAGGGTGGACTCAAGCATGGTGTCGGGAATGGCTGCGCAGTTCACCGCCACATAGGGCTGGGCGGCACGGGGCGATTGCTCGTGAATGTAACGAGCCAGGCATTCCTTACCAGTACCGGACTCGCCGCTGATAAGAATGGAGGCGCTGGTCTGGGCCGCTTTCTTGGCCAGTAGCAGCACCTGACGCCCGGCCTGGGAGGCCACCACCATGTTGGGGATGGGCTCGTGCAAATCCACCACGTGGTCAATCATGCCCAGCAGCTGCTGGCGGGTGAAAGGCTTTAGCAGATAATCGATTGCGCCCTGGCGCATGGCATCGCTGGCCTTGGCACTTTGATTGCCCCTCACCAGCGCCACTACCGGGCTCTTGGGGTGGGAGCGGCGGATACGAGCCACAAACTCACTGATGGGCGTATCCAGATCCGCATCCACCAGCACCAGCGCCGGGTTGCCCTGATGCAGGCACACCAGCGCCGTGGCGCAATCCTCAGCCACCAGCAGTCGATAGCCGGTTTGTTTTATTTCTTGGTATACCGGATCTTCAGACCCTCGCGGGTCTACAAGCAATATGGTCTTTTCCATCATCGTTTCCCTAACCGGTTCCTGATCACCCGGATGGTCACCCGCCGATTTTGCTCACGGGCCTGGGCAGTCTGATTGTTGGTGGATGGATAACGATCGCCATGGGCGCGGGTCTGGATAAGCTTTGCGGACATCCCGGCTTCAAGGAGGGCCGCTTTAACATCAGCGGCTCTTTCTCTGGCCAGTTGCAGGTTGGCAAGGTGGTCACCGGTATCATCGGTAAAAGCGTCCACCAGCACTTTGTCTACGCCCTTATCAAGGGCCACGTAACGGCTCAAGCTACGGAGCTGCTGACGCTGCTCCAAAGTCAAAGCCCGTGCGCCAGGGGCATAGAACAGGGAAATATCCCTGGCCTGGCGGTAAGACATAGGGGCCAGCACGTCCAGGCAATGGCGAAAGGCGGTGGCCGCCTGCTGCCATTTGACACTGGGTAGCTCCACGATTTCTGCGGGAAAGGACACCTTGCCCCACAGTCCCTTGTCCATGGCTTCCAGCAGTGCTTTGCTCTCCGCTTCACCGAAGTTCAGCGGCAGCTTGCCTGTGGAGTCATAACGGGGACTTTGCAGCGGCGCCAGCCAGGGCGGGTTATGCCATGACAGGGCGATGTCCTTGGTTGATGACAAATGAATGCTGGGCTCCACCACCAGAGTAAGCGGTTCACCGGCATAACGAACAAAGCGCACCTCACCAAAATTGGTGACAGGCAGCCCCAGGGTGCAAGCAAAATGGTCCCCGGAGAATTGCCAAGCGACATTGTCCATTTGGGGCCTGAAGGTTTCGACCGCATGGGCCGAACACGCCAAGCCACCCAGCATTAGCATTGCCAGAAATGATCTGTGCATTTCTTTCCTCAACCAGCAAAAAACAAGTAAAGCAGTGCCTAAAGCCCACTACCTGCAGCTTGATTACCCACCAGGGGGTGTCGAGGAAAGCTTGGTTCCAGTTGCAGCGTACATAATGATCGTGCCTACTCAAAGTTTTAAAATGAGTAGCTGGATAAGGAAATAACGCTTAAAAATCAATTTCTTGCGTTATTCGAGGAAAGGATTGCCCGTTAGAACATAGCGGCAACGTCATGTCTGCCACTGTCGACAACACCTTAGCTCTGGCAACCCCGCTATCTTAGAAGCGAACTTCCTTAGACCGGAGGCTTTGCGTCCCGGGCTTTCGCCACGGTTTGCCCTTATCGGCAGCCAAGTCGAGACATCAACTTCCCAAAACTTGAACGGAAGATTAACGTCACGGGGTAAGCATATATTTACATCCCGGCTGCGTAAAGTGCCTACCTTCAAAATTATGAAAAAATTAATATTTCTTCTTGAAAAGAATTAGGCACATAAAAATCAAACAGTTAACCTGCCGTTTTAAACAGGTCAAGCCATCAGCCTAAGGTGCCAACTACATCAATATGCATCTTTTCTGGCACTTCGTTGTAAGACAACACCTTGAGTCCACGGGCAAAAGTGCGGGCGTAACGGGCCAGCAAGGGCCTTAGTTGCGGCGTTACCAGCAGCACGGGTGAATGGCCCTGGCGCTGCATTTCATCCTTGAGCTGCGGCATCACCTGCTGCAGCTTGCCAAGCAGGCTCGGCTCGATGGGGAAGCTGTCCAGCGCCACCTTGCCACCAGCCTGGGCCTGATTGAGCGCTTTGAGTAGGGTCTGCTCCAGTTTGTCATCCAGGGTCATGGTCACCAGTTGCTCTTTGTCGCCAACGGCGGCCTTGATAAGGCTGCGGCGCAGCGCATAACGCACATCGGCGGCCAGCAAGATGGGGTCTTTGGTGAGTTCGCAGCTGTCTACCAGGGTGGTAGCGATGGTGCGAATATCCATCAGGCTGACCTGGTCGGCCAGTAACTGGCGATACACCCGCAGTTGCTGAATGGGGCTTAGCTGAGCATTGAGGCTCTCAAAAAGCTTCTCAGAGTGAGATTTGAGCCTCTCGCCAAGGGCAATAACATCGTCATGGCTGAAGATCTCTTCTAAGTGCTCGCGCATCACCTTGCCAAGGTGGGTAGCAATAACGGTGGCGCTGTCTACCACCGAGTAACCAAGGTTCAACGCCTTGGCTTTTTGGTCCACCGCGATCAGCACCGCATCCATCTGGTAGGCCGGCTCGATGGTGAGTTCACCATCGAGTTTGCCGTAAACGTCGCCGTTCTGAATGGCCATCAGCCGCTCAGGGTCCACCTCCCCTTGGCTAATCATCACCCCGCCGAGCTTGATGCGATACTCGCTGGCACCCAGTTGCAGGTTGTCGCGGATGCGCACCTCCGGCACCAAAAAGCCCATCTGCTCGGAAAGAATTTTGCGCACGCCCCGGACCCTGGCCAAGAGCTCGGCGCCCTGGCTTTTGTCCACCAAGGTGACCAGGCGATAACCGAGATCGATAGACAGGGTGTCGACATAGGGTAAATCGCCCCAGGCCAGAGGCTGCTCACGGGTGAGCCTGTCAGACAGCTCTTCTAAATCCTGGGCTGGCGCTTGCTCGGGTTTGACCAAACCCTGGCGCCAGCCAGCAAAGGCCAGCACCGCGCCAAAGCCGAGGAAAACCGCGGTGGGCATTCCAGGAATGATACCCAGCATCACCATCACCGCAGCTGCAGTCCAAATCACCCGAGGTGAGGCCAGCAGCTGCTGGTGAACCTGGTCGGACATTTCCGACTCGTCGTTGACCCGAGTCACGATAATGGCGGCGGCGGTTGCCAGCAGCAGCGACGGGATCTGGGCCACTAGGCCATCACCTATGGTGAGGATGGCGTAGAGCTTGAAGGCATCGGCGCCGGAGAGATGATGCTGGAACACCCCGATGGCCAAGCCGCCAAGAAGGTTAATCACCAGAATCATCAAGCCGGCGATGGCATCGCCGCGCACAAACTTGGAGGCCCCGTCCATGGCGCCGTAAAAGTCAGCCTCGCTGGCCACGTCCTGGCGGCGCTGCTTGGCCTGGCCTTGGTCGATAACCCCAGCGTTAAGATCGGCATCGATGGCCATCTGCTTGCCGGGCAAGGCGTCCAGGGTAAAGCGGGCCGCCACTTCGGAGATCCGCTCGCCACCTTTGGTGATCACCACGAAGTTGATGATCATCAAGATGACGAACACCACCATGCCCACCACGTAGTTGCCGCCGATGACCACTTCCCCGAAGGACTGGATCACCTTACCGGCCGCGTCCGAACCGTTATGGCCGTTTAGCAGCACCACCCGGGTGGAGGCCACGTTCAGGGTCAGGCGCATCAAGGTGGCGATGAGCAGGATGGTCGGGAACACCGAGAAATCCAACGGCCGCTTGGCTGAGACCGCTACCAGCAGCACCAGCACCGCCAGTACGATGTTGAAGGTAAACAGAGTGTCGATAAGCCAAGGTGGCAGCGGCAAAATCATCATCGCCAGTACGGACAGCAGTACCAGCGGAATAGCGGCGTAAGAACTGATAAAGGGCAACTTCACCTTGGTTTACCTATCTCGTCTTAATGAAGCGGGAATTTTAAATTGCGGCAGCGGCGCTGGCTTGCGCCCACCTTTAGCCTTGAAGGCATTGAGCTGAATAACGTACATCAGCACGTGGGCCACGGCGTTATAAAGCCCGGCTGGCACTTCTTGGTCTATCCGCGTTGAATGATAGAGCGCCCGGGTAAGCTCCGGCAGCTCAAGAATGGTTTTGTCGTGTTGCCCTGCCACTTCGCGGATGCGAAGGGCCAGCTGATCGGTGCCTTTGGCCACCAGATAGGGGGCTTCGGCGGCGTCTGGGTCATATTTGATGGCCACCGCGTAGTGGGTCGGGTTAGTGAGAATAACGTCGGCCTTGGGCACCCGTTGGTCGATGCGCTGGCGCGAGATCTGCATCTGCAACTGGCGGATGCGGTTTTTCACTTCCGGGCTGCCTTCGTTCTGCTTGTGCTCGTCTTTGACTTCCTGCTTGCTCATGCGCAGCTTTTTGAGCATCGACCAGCGCTGGAACGGCACGTCCAAAATGGCGACAAACAGCAGCACCAGCCCCAGCCAGATAAAAACCAAGGCCAGCAGGCGAAGGCCACCTTCCAATCCCATACCGAGAGGCTGGCGATTAAGCCCCATCAGCACCAGCCAGTTGTCCCAAAGCATCCAGGCCAGCACCAACAGCAGCAGGGATACCTTGAGCATGGATTTGAGCAATTCCACCAGGCTCTGGGACGAGAACATCCGCTTGATACCGGTGAGCGGGTTTAGCTTGCTGAACTTGGGAGCCAGGGCCTTGATGGACAGCAACCAGCCACCGGGCAGCAGGCCGCTGACCAGCGATGCCAGCCAAATGATCACAAAAAGCGGAGCAAAAGCGCTGATGGCAAGGCGCCCGGCTTCGCCGAGGTGTTTAAGCATCATCGCCGGGTCATTGCTGTCGCTGTATTCGAGCTCGAACTGTAGGTGCATTATCGCATCGGCAAAATGGCCAAAGCCTTTGGAGAGCGACAGAAGCAGCACCCCGCCCAGCAGCACCAGGGCCGCGCTTTGCAGCTCACGGGAACGGGCAACCTGCCCTTCTTCGCGGGCCTTTTCAAGGCGGCGCGCCGAGGGAGCTTCTGTTTTGTCCTGGCTGCTGCTTTCGCTCATCGCACGCCTCCGGCCACCATCAGCCGCATCTGGTCCATGGCCTGGCTGGCAAAATCGGCAAAGCGGCCGGGAATGCCAGACACCGTCAGCAGCACACACAGCAAGCCCAGCAGCAAACCGAGGGGGAAACCCAGGGCAAAGATGTTAAGGGACGGCGCCGAGCGGTTCATCACGCCAAAGCACAGGTTGACCATCAACATGGCAATCACCGCTGGCATAGCAAGGATAAGGGCGCTACCGAACATCCAGCCAAAGAGCCCGAGAATACGGTTGAGATCCAGGGAAAAAACGCTCTCCCCCGGCGGCCAGGTGACAAAGCTCTCTACCAGCACGTCAGTCACCACCAGGTGGCCATCGAGGCTGAAGAACAAAAAGCCCGCCAACAGGAACATCAACTGACTCATCAGCGGCACCGAGTCGCCGTGGGTGGGATCGTTCATCACCGCCGCCGACAAGCTCATCTGCATGGACAATATCTGCCCGAGCATGGTCATTACCGTGAACAGCATCTGCACCATCAGCCCCAGCAGGCCGCCAAACAGAATTTGCTGCCCGGCCAGCACCAGGGCTTGCAAAGAGAAAGGGTCCACCGCCGGCATGGCCGGCATCATGGGTGCCAGTAGCGCCGCCAGCAAAAAGGCCAGCAGGATACGCACCTGAGGCGTTTGCAGGTAATCGCCGAAGATAGGCATGGCCCACAGCAGCGCGCTTATCCGCAAAAAAGGCCACCAGACCTTGCCAAGCCAAGCCACCAGCTCGGGGGCAGACAAGGTCATGTAACTCATCCCAGGGCCACCGGAATAGCAACGAACAGGTTGTGAAACACGTCCATGATGCGCTCGAGCATCCAGTTACCGGCAAACACCAGCATGCCGAGGGTGACCAGCAAACGGGGCAGGAACGACAGGGTCTGTTCGTTGATTTGGGTAGCGGCCTGAAAAATGCTGACCAAAAGGCCAACGATAAGGCTCGGCACCACCAGTACCGACACGATAAGGATGATGTTCAGTACAGCGTCGTAAATCAGCGAAACCGCCATTTCAGGAGTCATGGCGGCGCTACCCGAAACTGGCCGTCAGGCTGCCGACCGTCATGGCCCAACCATCCACCAGCACGAAGATCATCAGCTTAAACGGCAGCGAAATAACCAGCGGCGACAGCATCATCATACCCATGGCCATCAATACCGAGGCCACCACCAGGTCGATGATGAGAAAGGGAATAAACAGCATAAAGCCGATTTGAAAGGCGGTTTTAAGCTCGGACAACACGTAAGCCGGCATCAGCACCGTGAAGGGTATTTCGTCCGGCTTTAAGGTCAGCGGCTCATCGGCAATGCGCAGCATCTGCTCAAGTTCGGGCTCCTTGGTCTGCTTGAGCATAAAGGTGCGAAGCGGTACCTCGGCTCGGGCAAAGGCGTCCTTGAGGGTGATCTGGTCATTATCGAACGGCACGAAGGCGTTGTCGTAAATGTCGGTCCAGACCGGGCGCATGATAAGGATGGTAAGGGTAAGAGCAATGCCCACCAGCACCCTATTCGGCGGGCTTTGCTGCAGGCCAAGGGCCTGGCGAAGCACCGACAGCACGATGATGATGCGGGTAAAGCTGGTCAGCATCAGCAGCATGGCCGGCAGGAACGACAGCGCCGTCATCAGCAGCAAGATTTGCACGTTCAGGCTGTAATCGTCGGCGTCCGAGCCGTGCTTGACGCTGAAAATAGGCAGGTCTGCCGCCAGTACCGGTACCGGCAGCAGACTGACTAAAAGCCAGAACAGTTTTTTCATGAGCCGCTGGACAGTTGCTTGAGGCTGAGTTCGTCCAGGACTTCGGTGAGGCGAAGGCCGTATTTACCGTCAACCACCACCACTTCGGCCTTGGCCAGCAGGGTGCCGTTGACTCTTACGTCCAGCGGGGCGCCGGCGCTTTTATCCAGCGGCAGCACTTCACCGCTGCCCAGGCCTAAAAGTTCGCCAAGGCTGATTTCCACGCTGTCTACTTCCAGGGTCAGTTTGACCGGGATGTTGCGCAGCAAGGAAAGCTCGGCAGCGGCCTTGGCCGGCTGCGCTTTGTCGTCCAGCAGACCGTCGAGGTGGTCGTCGTCGAAATTCAGGTCGTCCAGGATGTCGTTTTTCTTATCGCTCATTTTGTTTCTCCAATGCCGTCGCCAATACGAAGTACCAGTTGATCGCCCTGCTCTGCCAACTGGCCACGCAAGCAGCTGACTTTGCCAATCCGTGCCGAAACGGTTTCACCCATCTCGATAGGCAGGATATCTCCGGCCTTGAGCTTGCCAAGCTCGCCAAGGCTTAAGGAAAGCTGCGCTACCGTGACCTTGAGTTTTACCGGAATGGCGTGGGCACATTGCTCAAGCTGCGGCTTGAGGGTAGACGGCATCACCGCCAGGGGTTGAGGGTTGGGGTCAAAATCGGTTGACCAACTGCACAGCCAGCGCAGCTGCCCCTCCCCCACCTTGATGGTGAGTTCGGCGCCCACTTGCTGTTGCTGGGGCGAGCGGTTATGCCACTGGCTTTGCCAGCCTTCGAGCTTGATACCCAGCTTGCCAAAAAAGGCGCCAAGCATACTGTGCAGTATCTTCTGGGCAAGCCTTTCTTCGGTTTCCGAGACCTGGCGCCCTTCAATTTTTTTAACCGGTGCAAGCTGGCCGCCAAAAAAGAGCTCGGAAAGACTGAATAAATCGCTATGGGCAAAACCCATGGACACCAGCGGTTCGCTTTTATGGTCCGGGCCTGCGCCCAGCCAACATTCGGCGTCCTGGCCCTGGCTCTTCCAGGGCGACAGGGTGATTTGAACACCGGTGTCGTTAAAGAGATGACGGCAATGCACACTGAGTGCATCAGCCACGTGGGTGTTTAACCTGTTGAGGGTGGCGCACAGCGCGGCCACCCGCCGGTTTTCACCAAGCAGGTCAAACTGTGGGTATTGTGCGGCCTCGGCGCCTTTTATAAAGCGCTTACCCTGACCGCCCAGGGTTTTATCCTGCATGCATTAACTTCCCAAACTCACGAAAAAGAGCTCCCCTGCATCTAGCAAAGCGTCCCGATGCGGGCTGGACTTAAATCTATTCTCCATTATTTTGACTCATAAAGATAAGTCACTAATCCCTTAGAACAATTGACAGCAGGCAGCGCCATGAAAACCTTAACCGAATACTTAGCCCAATACGCCGGCTACCACCGGGATAAACACAATATCCTCACCCATTTGGTGGGGATCCCCCTGATTGTGATAGCGCTCAACGCCTTATTAAGCCGCCCTGCCCTTTGGTTAGGCCCGCTGCCGATAAGCCCAGCCAGCCTGTTGACCCTGCTGGCTTGCCTTTTCTACCTGCGCCTTGAATGGCGCCTGGGCAGTTTAATGACGGTGCTGATGGTTCTTGCCCTTTTTTGTGGTGAGCGGCTTGCCGCCCTTAATACCGCCGCCTGGCTTGGCTGGGGCATAGGGCTTTTTGTTATTGGTTGGGCCTTTCAATTTATTGGCCATTACTTTGAAGGCCGCAAGCCTGCCTTTGTCGACGATATTGCCGGCCTGATTGTCGGGCCGCTGTTTGTGGTCACCGAACTGCTGTTTGCCGCTGGCTTGCGCCAAGAGCTAAAGCGTCAGGTTGAAGATAAGGCTGGGCCGCTGCACTGAGTATAAAAAAGCGCCTGAGGGCGCTTTTTTATCGCCCGGGCCTTCCTTACACTGGCGCCTTCAGTAAGGAGCCCTTCATGACCTTTCACAGCGCCTTGTCGTTCTTTTTGGCCATTTATGTATTCTGCCTGACCCCAGGCCCCGGCGTCTTTGCCATTTTGTCGCGGGCCCTTAGCCGCGGCGCTGGCGCTTGTTTTTGGCTGGGCCTTGGCATGATCAGCTCCGATATTCTTTACCTGCTGGCCGCCTGTTTTGGGCTGGCCGCCATTGCCACACACTTTTCAAGCCTGTTTATGGTTATCCGCTTTGCCGGCGCCGCTTACCTTTTGTACCTGGCGTATAAAATGTGGTCGGCGCCGGTCAGCGCCCTAGATGACAACGCCGGCGACAACAAAACCCAAGGGGTGATGAGCTTTGTGCAAGGAATGGCGATTTCGCTGTCCAACCCCAAGGTCATCCTTTTTTATATGGCCTTTCTGCCCACCTTTATGGATTTATCCAGCCTCACCGGCCAGGGGATTGCCCTGGTGGTGGCGCTGACCTTTTGTGGCCTGCTGCTGGGGGTTTTTACGGTGGCGCTTTTTGCTGCCAAAGCAAGGCTTTGGTTTCGCTCGGACCGAGCCATGAAGGGGCTTAATAGGGGGGCTGCCAGCTTAATGGCCGCGGCCGGCCTGTTTCTGGCCAGCCGCGGTTAGTGAGGGTTATTGGGCAGCAGGTGCTGGCCACATGGCATCAATCCAGCCTTGCCAGATACCAAGGCGCACCGGATCGGCTCCCATGGCGGTGGCCCGCCACAGACCGTACTGCTCAATCTGTTCGGTGGTGATGCCATAAGAGGTGGTGTGCATGTAGCGGCTGCCGTCGCTCCTTACTCCAAGCGGGGTGCGGGCACTGTCGAGACAGTAGCGGAACCCGGCAATAGGTTCGCTCTCACCCAGTTGGGTATTGTTCGGGTCGCAGCGGCGCCAATCTTCCGCTTTGGTGTCGGCATAGAGACTGTTGAACTGGTTGATAGCGCCGTTCACGACCATCAGATACAACCCTGGCGTCAGCTCATCGAGGAAGGCAAAGGGCGACCCGGCGTGGCCGAACTCGCTGTCACTGTCGATAAAGTTGTTTACCGCCAAGTGTTTGGCTACCTGGGCCCGGCCATAACGCCCCTGGTTAGCCACCAAGTCGCTCTCTGAAGGGTCATAAAGCACGATGTCGTTGTTAACGTACTGGGCCGATTTAATGCGCCCTTGCAGCAGACGAATATTGTGCTCTTGCTGGGCCGCTTTTGCCGCCGGCGTTGCCGAGCCCACAGTATTGGCCGCCAGTTCGTCAAAGAAGGTCAAATAGGGCCAGTCCATGGGGTAGTTCACCCAGCCACTCTGGGCGCCCGGGTTGATGGTCATTTGCAGCTGATACCACTGGTTGGAGCGGTAATACGAGCCCATCAGGTTGTTCGCTTCCCAGGCCTGATACCACTCGCGGGTGAAGTTACCGGCACTGTCCTTGTCCGCCTGATAAAGCATATGAGGGGCGAGATAGAACACGCTCGGGGTATTAAAGGGCCAACCATGGGCCTCGCCCCGCCCTTTCCACTGGCCCGTTGCCTGGTCAACCTCGCCGATAAACCATTGCTGGTTGCCTTCCAGGTGATAGTGCTGGGCCAAGTCCCATTGGCGCACACTGTTCCAATGCAAAAGGCTGCCCATGGCCCGTTCGATAAAGGCATTAGTACCAAAGGCGTTGGCGGGCTTACCGGCAATGGTATTGGCGTCGATACGGCTACTGAGGTTAGCCGCACCTACTTGCGCGCCGTACTGGCTGTAAGGCGCGATATGGTCGCCACGGCCGCCGCCCAGGAAGCTGTAAGACTCCCAACCAAACTGGGTAAACATGGCCATGATTTGCTCGCGCTCCAGGGCGCTAAGCTGGCTCCAGTCCGCCGGGTTGGTGGCATTTTGGTGGGCGGTTAACCAATCAATCAGCCCCTGATAACGGCCTTTGGGGTCCCAGTGGCCGTTAACAAATTGGGCGCCGCCGTCAAAAGCCCCTTCAGTATTGGCGGCAACCGGCCACACATCCAAGGGATGCACCTGGGGCAGCCAGGCATTCCAATCAGGAAACTGAAGCGGTACCGGCATTTCCCGCACATTGAGGGTGGCGTTAGCGTCCATCACTTGGTCTACGTCATCCTGGGTGATATCTGCCAGCGCATTTTTACCAAACAGCGCTGCCGCTGCCGCTGCCGGAGAGGCAGCAACCGCCTCGAGGCCGGCACCAGCCGACCAACCCACAGCGCACTGCGGGTCGTCGCAATCCAGCCCCGGGCCTGGCTGGTAAGGAGGGTTCCAGGGCCGTGCCTTGTCTACATAAGGCACCTGCGTCAGGGAATAACGCAGGAAGTCGGCTATCTGCTGGCCCTGCTCAGCACTCAAGCCATGAAAACGGCTGCGCTGAACAATGGCGTTGTCGGAGTAATTGAAATATTGCAGATCCCAACCGTCCTCGGCGTGGCAAGACGAGCAGCTGGCATGAATAGTCCGGTTAACAATACTGGATTTGGTCAAAAGATCTTTGCCGTACCACAGAGCTTTACCAGCTTCGGCATCATCTTTATTTATATTGTCAGCCGATCTTTCAAGCTGTGGATCTACCCTGGTTATTTCATCAGTTGATACCTTTTCATTATTGGCATCGGTAATTTCAATATTGAGAATACGAAATCCGTTTGACTCGCCATCGGTACCATTAAACCGAAATTGCACCCGGTTTAGTGCCGGGCTCGCCACCAGGCGCTGGCGCATGGCGCTGTCTAAAATCAGCGCCATATTAACGGTGTAAAAGCCGCCGTTAATACCTCCTTGCACCTTAACGGTATCTTCCACTTCCAGATTGGCATCGGTGACATCAACCCAGGGAATGTCGGCGCTGTCATCCATCCCCCCCAGCACCCTGACGCTGGCAATCACGTTACTGACCGGGCCATCGGTATGCTCATACTCCGGCGCCCCATAGCTGCCACAGCGGTGGCATTGAAACCAGAGCTTGTCCGCCTGGGCAAGGCCTGTGCTGTCAAGGCTTAAGGCAACGTCTTTAACCAGCGGGCTGGCCGGGTTGCCATCCCCCAGCACCTCAACCGGCAGGGTTAATTGATGGCTGGTAGTGACCGGTTCCGGGATGGCAACCGGCTCAGGAGTGGGGTCATTGGCTTGTTGAGTCTGGCTGGCGCCACAAGAAGAAACCGCAGCGAGCATTAACGGAATGAAATACCGCAGCGATACGGATTTAGGTATCTGGCTTTTTTTCATCTAAGCGTCCTCCCAAAAGATTTATCGAATTATGGGAGAACCACGACCATTAACCGGCGTTAATTTAACGTTAAACAGAGAAATAACAAAAAAGGAGCCGCAGCTCCTTTTTGAAATCAGGCATTCATTATTCCGTAAAATAAATAGCTGCTATAGCCAATGTAAATCAGCAAAAGAATTAAACCCTCAAAGCGATTAATTCGCCCTTGGCGTTTAAAACCATAGCCCATGATAAACAGCAATACCGTCAGCACGGCCATCACCAGCCAGTCGCGGTGCAGCACCAGCGCCTCTACGCTCATGGGTTTGATGGCCGCTGCAATACCCACCACCGCCAGGGTGTTGAAGAGGTTGGAACCAATCACGTTACCAAGGGCGAGATCGTGTTCGTTTTTACGCACGGCGGCAATGGAAGAGGCAAGCTCCGGCAGCGAGGTACCGATGGCAACGATGGTAAGGCCAATCACCAGGTCGCTCACCCCCAGGTGGTGGGCAATGGTTACCGCGCCCCATACCAAGATGCGCGAGCTGATAACCAGCAATACCAGCCCGATAACAAGCCAGGTAAGAGCCGGCTTTAAGGCCATGGGCTGGCTGTCTAAATCCAGGTCCACTTCCTGGCCAATGGCATCGCCACGCTGGCGAAGGCCTTGGACAATACTCCAGCCCATCAGCAGCGCAAATACCCCCAGCAGGATGCCAGCGTCCAGGCGGTCAAGCTCACCGTCCATCAGCAGCGCACCAGACAGCAGGGTAATGGCCCCCAGTACCGGCAGCTCTTTTTTGATGACCTGAGACTGCACCGCAATGGGACTTAGCATCGCCACTAGGCCGAGAATAAGGGCAATGTTGGTGATGTTGGAGCCATAGGCATTGCCAAGGGCCAGATCCGGGTTGCCGTCCAGCGCCGCCAAGGCCGAGACCACCATCTCCGGGGCCGAGGTGCCAAAACCTATCACCACCATGCCGATAAGCAGCGGTGGCATACCGGCATAGCGAGCGGTGGCGGCGGCGCCATCCACAAAACGGTCGGCACTCCAAACCAGCAGCGCTAGGCCGCCTAAAATAGCCAAGATGGCAAGTAACATCAGTCAACATCCTTGTTAGTGAGCGCGCTGCCGGGAGCCATGGTAAGCACCCGCTGCGGGAAAGGAATGGTCAGCCCGGCCGCTTCAATTTGCTCCTTGATACGCCGGTTCATGTCCCAATAGAGCGGCCAATAGTTATCCACGCTGGACCACAGCCGCAGCTGCAGATTAACGCTGCTGTCTCCCATGCTTTGCACCATCACCTGAAAGGCGGGATCTTTCATGATCCGCTCTTCGCTTTGTGCAAGCTCAGTCAATACCGCCAGGCCTACCTCCAGGGAATCGCCGTAGGAAATGCCCACAATCAAATCCATGCGGCGCTTGCCATTGCGGCTGAAGTTCTTGATGGGAGAGCCCCACAAGCTGCTGTTGGGGGCACTGATGTAGAGGCCGTCCGGGGTTTCCAGCACAGTGGTAAAGAGCCCAACTTCCCTGACCGTGCCAGAGAAGCTGGCGCACTCGATAAAATCGGCCAATTTAAAGGGTCGCAAAATCAGCAGCATGATGCCGGCGGCGATATTGCTCAGGGTGTCTTTAAGCGCCAGGCCCACAGCAAGGCCAGCAGCACCCAGAAGGGCTATCAGGCTGGAGGTATTAAAACCAAGGATATCAAGAACAATCACCACCCCCACCAGGTAAATGGCGTAGGCAGCCAGGCTGCTCAGCAAGGGTACCAGGGTAGCATCCAGGCGGTGCAGGCGCTGATGAGCTTTGCTGACAGAGCGCCGGGCCCAGCCAGACAACACCATGGTCGCCAATACCACCACGATGGCCAACAAGGCCTTGTAGCCCACGTCCATAATGAGTTCGGCATGGCTTTGCCAGAACGCCTGAAGTTTTTCGGTCAAGATGGTCACCCCAAAAATCGTAAGACAGGGGATCTTAAAGGCTGAAGAGGTAAAAATCAGTACGGTAAAAGGGGGATTTAGCTCGGAAAAAGTTGAATAGGGCCGGCAAAGCCGACCCTGACAAGGTTAATGGGTGCGGTAATTGCCGACCAAGCGCTCCAACTGCCCGGCATAGCCATTCAATTGGTTGGCATGGCTAAGGGTTTTTTCCGACAGCTCCCGGTTCTTGTTGGAACCGTCCGCCAGCGAAACCAGAGTTTTGTTGATGTCTTCGGCAACAATTTGCTGCTCGTGAGCAGAAGCGGCGATGTCGGTGTTAAACCTGTTGATGTTAGATACGGCTGCCAGGATGGCGCTGAGGTTCTCGGCAAGCTCGGCTACCGCATCAGCGTTGTCGGTAGCACTGGCGCTGCTGAGCTCAATCACGGCGCTGGCCTGAGCGGCATTGCCCTGCAAGGTGGCAATCATCTGGTGAATTTCTTCGGTAGAGGTTTGGGTGCGGCTGGCCAGTGAGCGCACTTCGTCGGCGACCACCGCAAAACCTCGGCCTTGCTCACCGGCCCGGGCTGCCTCTATGGCCGCATTAAGAGCCAGCAGGTTGGTCTGCTCGGCAATATGCTGGATAACCTCGAGCACTTTACCGATGGCGTCACTGGCTTTACTCAACTCGGTGATCACCGCTTTGGCATCCCCCAGCTCCTCTGCCTGCTTACCGATTGCCGCTTGCGTGCGGGCCAGCATTTTTTGCCCTTCACTGCCCTGCTGGTCGGTCTCGCGGGTGAAACCGGCTGTGTCTTCGATGCGGTTAGCTACCTCAGCAATGGATTGGCTCATCTGCTCAATAGCAGCGGCCACCATGTCGGTATCCTTGACCTGTTCGCCCTGGGCCCGGTCAGATTCTTCAGCCAAAGCAGACATGGACTTAGCAGACTCGGTCAAGGTACACGCCATTTGTTTGACTTGGCTAACCGTCTCATGAACTTGGTCGAGCATTTTGTCAAAGCCTCGAGACATTACCGCCAGTTCGTCATTGCCGGTGGCGTTGAGGCGCAGGGTAAGGTCGCCGTCACCATCGGTGATTGCCTGCAGGCGGCTGTTTACACCGTTTAGGGGCAATGTCACCATCTGGCGCAGCAGCATCAGCAACACCACAATCAAAATGGCGCCACCGATAACAAAACCGCCCAGCAGCCACAGGCTTTTTTGCCAGATGATGCCACTGACTTCACGGTTATCAATACCGGTAACAATCTTGTAGCCCCAAGGAGTGAAGTCGGTCTTGGCCAAGGTCCAATTCGCTGCATCCCCAGACAAGACCTTGGCAATGGTGCTGTCATCCTGGCTGGTAGAATGAAAACGCACCCGCCCCAGGTTGTCCTGAAGAACCACAAAGCCTTTAGTCATGATCCGGCTTTCTTCGACAAAGCGCTCAAGTACCGCCATGTCAGCTTTATAGCCCACGTACCAGATACCAATCACCTGCCCAGCGCCATCGCGCATGGGCTCGTAGCCAGTCAGGTAGGGCGACCCCAGGATATCCACCTGGCCATAAAAAGCCTGCCCTTGACGAATAGCAGCCATGGCCGCGCCAGATGGCGCCAGCACAGTACCGGTAGCACGCTGCCCGTCTTTTTTGACATTGGTTGAGACGCGGACAAAGTCGTCACCGGATTTAACGAACAAGGTTGCGGTGCCGCCCATTTTCTCGGTCAGGCTGTCCACCAGTTGGTATTGATTGGCTTGGCTTTGGCTACCCAGCAGCAGGTTGGGCACCTGGCGGCCCATCACCGACACCTCACTACCCAAGGCAGGCGTACCCAGTTGCAAACCCATGGTTTTCAAAACCGCCATGGAGCTGTGCACTTGAGCCAGCATCAATTGATTGGTGACGCTGAGGATGCGCTGAGTTTGATCAGCCGCTTTTCTGGCCTGCCGATTGGCTGTTTCCAAGGTTTCCTGGCGAGTTCCCAGCACACTGGCAACACTCAGCAAAATCACAAAAACGACAAGGAGGGACAAAATGGCGAGAGAAAACTTACGGGCGATCGTCATACTGGCTCCGACATGTTGATAATGGCTTATCGACATCCCGCCGATAAATACGCATTGGTTAGTAGGATTCCCTCCCGGGCGGTACATTGCCGCCAAATTTGACACTGGGTTAAAGACCGAGCAAAAGTCTCAGGTATTTTACCCCACACAGGGCATTTGGCGCCTCTATTTTTGTACAAATGCTAACCAGCTCGCATCCAGGCAGGCCGGCATTCAGCAATCGTCTTACTAAACAGGATAAGATGAACGGCAGTGCCATCCGCCATTCGCCATTGGGGACGCCATGCGTTTTTTGATAGCCCTGCTGTTCGTGACTACCTTTCCTGCTTTTTGTGCGGTTTTTCCGATGCCTGCAGCCAATCAGGCCCTCATCGGTAAACCCAGTACCTACACCGTTAAGCAGGGTGATTCCTTTGAGAAAATCGCCCGGCGTTTCGGCGTTGGTCCTTTGAACATCATCGAAGCGAACCCGGGACTGGACCCTCTGCTGCCCCCTCCCGGTACCCGCCTTACTTTACCCACGGCATTATTGCTGCCGAATGTGGAACGCAGCGGCATCGTCATCAATCTGGCTGAGCTGCGTCTTTACTATTTCGACAACAGTGCGAAAAAACTTTATGTCTTTCCGGTAGGTATTGGTCGTATCGGCCTGGATACGCCCCTTGGTGTGACCAAGATCGTACAAAAGGAAAAGAACCCCACTTGGACCCCCACCCAAGGCACCCGCGACCGCTTCGCCGCCGAAGGTAAATCCCTTCCCGATGTGGTACCTGCAGGGCCAGACAATCCGTTGGGGCTTTTTGCCATGCGCCTGGGCTTTGGCCATGGAGAGTATCTCATTCATGGCACCAACCAAGATGTAGGTATTGGTATGCGGGTAAGCGCCGGTTGTATCCGCCTTGAGCCCAAAGATATCGAGAGTCTTTTTGCCATGGTGCCAGCCGGTACTCAGGTAAGGATCATCAACGAGCCGGTAAAAACGGCCAAAGAACCCGATGGCCGCTTCTATATGGAAGTGCACAAGCCGCTGTCCCGCACCGGGCAAGACACCCAGGTATTGACCCTGTCACGCACCCAGCAACGGCAGCTGAGCGAGAAAACCATAGACGACAGTAAGGTACGTGAAGCGCTGCGACTGCAACCGGGGGTACCGCAATTGGTGGGATGGTTGAACTAAAATGAGGTATTAAAAAAGGCGCCAGCGGCGCCTTTTTTTATTTTTTGTAGTAGGTCGAAGACATATTGTCGATGCGCTGGTTGGCCCTTTTGGCCTCCATGCTGGCCTGTTCGGCGGCAGCTTTGGCATCTTGTACTTCCTGCTTCAGCATCGCCTGATCGGAGGCAATCTTATCTACCTTCGAGCTCAGCTGGTCGAGCTTGTTGGACAACATCTCACTTTGGCTACTGGTGTTGCTGGAGCAGCCAAAAAGTGCGGTAGATGCCACAACCAGGGCAGCCAAAGTCAATGTACGCTTCATATCCACTCCTTTTTCTTTAGGTGACAATCATTTATCGCTGAGTTTAGATTCGCTGGCTAGAGTTTGGCATAAAAATAAAAATCTGCTTCAGCTTCGTTGTCACCCAACCACCTAGCGCTCCAGGGGGCCGTAGTCTCTGTCCCTCGAAGGGCAAAAGTCGTGAATTTCATTTGAAAAATCAGGAAGTTCATCTTCGACTCGCTGGTCCTTCAATGGTTGCTGCTCCGCTAAAACCAAGGGCTTGGGCAGTTTCTTCTTCACATTTTTCTCGTTCATCTTTCGCCTCCTTGTGCTCTGTGGTCATAAAGCTTTAGTTCATCGGCAAGGCCACTGGCAAGCACATTTTTTCACCAAAAAGAGCAAGTTGTTCTTGCACAAGAAAATCTCTTTTTACGCTACCGGCACTTTTTACCCACCTAAAGCTGGCTGACCGACAACCGCACACAGTGACGTGACCAGCGTTCCCCGAAACAAGGCGATCCGACTAGCCGATAGAGCAAGAACAAAAAAGTCATTAATTATCAAAGTGATAACCAGTTATGACTCAAATCCTTATCGCATCACCTTTAACAGACGTTTTACCTCTCCCCCCTTACTAAGGCCGAGTCATTCCGCGATACTGATTCGTATTAAGTTTTAAAGCTTAATAAAAACAATGACTAACCATGGCGAAACGACCATGGAGACAACCTGGTGGTAAAGGCGTCTCAGCCGCTTGTGAAAAAGCGATAGCACCTATCGGTGCATTTAGTTATCGCGATAATCATTATTGCGATAACTTAGTCCTCGTTCTCAAAACCAAACCACTTAAGAGGAAAACATCATGAAAGGCATTACCAAAATTCTTGCTGCTTCTGCTTTGGCTCTGACTGTAAACAGCGCCTTTGCCGCCACCGACACTCATACAGAACGCCACGTTGCCGCTTTCCTGAAAGCGCTGAACAGCAGCGGTGGTAAACCGATGCAGGATTTGACTCCCAAAGAAGCCCGCGCTGTGCTGACTAACGCCCAAAAAGGCGCTGAGCTGCCTCCTGCCGATGTCACCACCAAGGTCATTCACACCAACGGTAAAGACATCAAACTGGTGATTGTGCGCCCCCAAGGCAGTACCGGTGACTTGCCTGCCTTCATGTTCTTCCACGGCGGTGGCTGGATCCTGGGTGACTATCCCACTCACGAACGGTTGATCCGTGACTTGGTTGTCCGCTCCGGCGACGCCGCTGTCTACGTTGACTACACCCCGTCACCGGAAGCCCATTACCCTGTTGCCATCAATCAGGCTTATGACGCCACTAAATGGGTTGCAGAACACGGTAAAGAGATCGGTGTTGACGGCAGCAAGCTGGCCGTTGCCGGTAACAGCGTCGGTGGCAACATGGCAGCCGTTGTCAGCCTGATGGCCAAAGACAAAGGCACCCCCCATATCCGCTTCCAGCTGCTGCTGTGGCCGGTAACCGATGCCAACTTTGATACCGGTTCTTATAAGAAGTATGCCGAGGGTTACTTCCTGACCCGCCCGATGATGAAATGGTTCTGGGATGCCTATACCACCAACCCCAAAGACCGCGCTCAGATCTACGCTTCACCGCTGCGCGCCAGCATCAAAGAGCTCAAAGGCCTGCCGCCGGCCCTTATTCAAACCGCAGAAGAAGATGTGCTGCGTGATGAAGGCGAAGCCTACGGCCGTAAGCTCAACGCTGCCGGTGTAGATGTCACTTCCGTTCGCTACAACGGCCTCATCCACGACTTCGGCCTGCTCAATGCCCTGGCTGACGTACCGGCAGTAGAAGCCGCCCTCGACCAAGCCGGCACCGCGCTCAAAGAGCACCTGAAATAACAGCGCCGCTACAAAAAAAGGCCCCATCAGGGGCCTTTTTTACTCTTTGCTCTGCAAGATACTGCCAATCGCCTGTTGGCAAATATGTTCGGCGAGCTGCTCATCAGCGACCGCCCTCGATAGCGACAAAGCACCAACCAAAATACAAAGCCAAACCGTCGCCCTGTTTTTTTGTTCCAGTTCGGTATCCCCCGGCGCACAGGAGGTCAGCAGCGCCATCAGGTTACTCACGCCACTGTTAAAAAGCCCTTTTACCGCCGGTTGTTGGCGAGAGACATCGGCGTTCAAGGCTGCCAGCATACATCCTTGCTGCGGCGTGTCACGGTGATCGGGGGAAAGGTAGTAATTGACCAGCGACGGTAGCCCCTGTTTGACCAGCAGTTGCCATTGAAGGTTGTTTTCTTCCAGCATCAACTCCAAAGACTGGATAACCAGTTGCTGCTTCGATTCAAAGTGGCCGTAAAAGCCGCCTCGGGTCAGCCCGGCAGACTGCATCAGGGCATTGACACTGACCCCGTCAAACCCCCATTGGCGAAACAGCTGCGACGCACTCTCCAAAACCCGCTCGTGATTGGCCTGAGCTTCAGCCCGCGTGACTTTCATAATCGATTCCTTTTTTATTTGTCCTGCCGGAACCTCGGCCACTCCTAGCCAAGTTCATATGCCCAGCGGCGCTGCATTATGTATTTTGTCGCTTGCCTTTCGGCTAATCCCTGTACAAAGGTAACGGAGAATCGAGCGCAGATTGGAAATACTCTGTTATCAAGAGCATGTAAATAACGGTGATTAACCTATTGTCTGAATTTGTATAAGTTAAAGCCTTAAGGAAAAACCGTAGCCAGCGCACTTAATTATCGCTATTAGTATTTTTCAATAGCCTTAAAGTACTACGCAAGATTAACGTTATTAACGTTACAATCTCCTGCGTTCTGGCAGAGTATGCGGATATGCATTGCAAAGCAGCCATATTTCATCAAACATAGATGACACTTGACATGTTCCCTTTTTGGAATTGATTTAGTCCTCTCATGCCATGATAAATAAATATCCTTTTGCCACATTATTGTCTTCAGGGGTCAGCCACGTATTGCTGAAGGCACTGATATTGCTGGCTACACTGGCTATTTTTATTATCGACACCCTGACATCCTTGGATATTGCCGTAGCCGTACTTTATGTGGCGGTGATCCTGATGGGCATTAGACTGTTTAGCCCAAAAGGCCTGTTGCTGATGTCCATCGCCTCCATCGTGCTGACCGTCTTTGCCTTTTTCTTATCCCACGGTATCGATTTCGAGTCATCCGCTTTTGCGCGATGCCTGGTCAGCCTGGCCGCTATTTGCATCACCTCGGCCTTGGCCATGGGTAATAAAAGCTTCCAGGACGCCCTCAAACGCCAGGTACAGATGCTTGGCCAAACCCACGACGCTATTATCCTGACCGACCTGCAAGACAAGATTGAGCTGTGGAACCCTGGCGCCACCAGCCTTTATGGCTGGCACTTTGACGAGGTAAAGGGGCGCAGCAGCGACGACATACTGGCGACCCAATACCCATCCAATCGCGCTGAAGCTAAAGAATGGTTGACCGCCCATGGCCAATGGGAAGGGGAGCTCACCCAAATCGGTAAAGACGGGCAACCGGTTATCGTCTCCAGCCGCTGGTCTCTTATCCGGGATAACCAGGGGCACCCCACCCGCATTCTTATCACCAACAACGATGTTACCGACCACAAACAGGCCGATGCCGCCCTACATCAAGCACAAAGCGAGTTGGCGCACGCCGCTAGGCTCAGCACCCTGGGTGAACTGGCCGCCTCTTTTAGCCACGAGATAAACCAGCCGCTGGCCTCCATCACCACCACCGGCGAAGCCTCTTTGCGCTGGTTAAAGCGCGACCCGCCAGACCTCACGGAGGTCACCGATTGCATGAACCGCATCATTACCGAGGCGCGCCGGGCCAGTGAAGTGATCAAACGCATACGTAACCTTGCCCGCAAGACCGAGCAGGTTCACGCCCCCTTGGATCTACAGGATGTGGTCAAGGAATCACTTGCCTTGGTTGAGCGCGAACTCAAAGCCGAGAGGGTCATCGTCAAAACCCAGCTCAAGGCTACACCGGTGATGGGCGACTACATTCAGTTACAACAGGTTGTGATTAACCTGCTGCTTAACGCTATTCAGGCACTGGCCAGCAACGAGCAGCGTTACCGGCAGATATCCGTGGTACTGAGCGACGCTGACCCGGTGGTTTGCACCGTGAATGACAACGGCCCCGGCTTATCGCAAGAGGTGGCTGGCAACATGTTCAAGGCCTTTGTCACCACCAAGGCCACCGGCATGGGTATGGGATTGTCGATTTGCCGCTCCATCATCGATATGCATGGCGGCGCCATCAATGCGCAAAACCGCGAAGAAGGCGGGGCCAGCGTGGTATTCACGCTCCCCCGGTTAGAGGAAGTAAGCAGTGATTAAAGCCAGCACCAACACCGATGGCACTCAGGTTTTTATTGTTGACGACGAGCAAAGCGTCCGCGACTCGTTAAGCAGCTTGTTGCGCTCTGTGGGGCTGGTTGTCAAAGCCTGCTCGTCTACAGCCGAGTTTCTGAGCTTTGACATGCCCAAAAATCCCTGCTGCCTGATTTTGGACGTGCGGCTGCAATGCGCCAGCGGCCTGGATTTTCAGCGCCAATTGGCCGACCAGGGCATTATGGTCCCCATCATCATGATCACCGGCTACGGCGATATCGCCATGTCGGTGCGGGCCATGAAAGCCGGCGCAGTGGATTTCCTGGCCAAGCCCTTTCGTGACCAGGATTTGCTAGATGCGGTGATGGCCGCCTTAGACAAAGATCAAAACCGCCGTTCCAGCGAGCTGGAAAGCTTTGACGTTCAGCAACGTTTTGACACCCTTACCCCTCGTGAGCAGGAGGTGATGCAGCTGGCGGTATCCGGGCTGATGAATAAACAAATCGCCGGTGAGCTTTCCCTGAGCCTGATTACGGTAAAAGTGCATCGCGGCAACGCGATGAAAAAAATGAAGGCAAAAACCTTCGCCGAGCTGGTCAGAATGTCTGAATCGCTCAAAAAATCAGCAGAATAAGCAAAGTCTTTTTTATACCTCAGTATGATGTTGCTCTGGTGTTGATTGCGCTATCGTGTAGCAGTCGGTTTATCCCGGCCTTTCTCACTAGACAGGTATGCCGTTTTGTCGACCCCATCGTTAGTTGCAATCATTGATGACGAAGCCCCAATAAGGGCTGCGTTAAATAGCTTGGTAAGAGTGCTGGGATACCAGGCTGTGGAATTTGATTGCGCCGAAGCTTTCCTCGCATCTGCGGCTTATAGCGACAGCCAATGCCAGTGCCTCATCGTCGATGTGCAAATGCCGGGCATGAGTGGCCTGGAACTGCTGGATAAGTTAAAAAACGAAGCAAACCCGCTGCCCGTTATCATTATCTCGGCGCATTTTGAGAGCAAAACAAAGCAAAAGCCGGAAGGCGCCCTTTGCATGCTCAGCAAGCCTTTTTCTGCCGAGCAAATGATTGCCTGCCTTGACGAGGCCTTAAGCGCCTAACCCCGTATTGCCTCTTTAAGCTACCTAAGGGCCCGCATTTGGACCCTTAGTTTTAGCGCGTATTGTCTTTGCACCGCGATGGTATCACTGCCCAAAACAGGCGAATTTCAGATAAAAAAAACTGGCCATTCAGGCCAGTTGTCGCTTAAAGGCTCGCCGAAGCGACCAGTGCGGGGGATGAAAGAATAGCGCCCAGAGGTTGCGAGCTAATACCAAAAAGAGAAAAAGCAACCTCATACATCGTTATTACCAAGCCGCTTCTTTGCAGATAAAAAATATCCGCCAGATGCACATTTAGATTACCGGGCAGCTATGTAAATTCCATCCATACTTTGGCGCGCTAACATTCATATAAAAGTATGGGCAACCTATACCTTGGTTTGTTTTTACGTTTATCTGGCCTTTGGCCGTCTGAAATCCGTAATTGATGACCGCTATCCATACTTAGGTATAAGAGGTTCAAACCAAGGCGCAACGCCAATCCAGCCTAGGTAGAAGTGTTTTACTCGCCAGCCTTTTCTAGGATCACCCATAACGGAAATCCGTAACGCGATTTCGTCCTTTAAGGTGCTCCTCGGAGGCAACGGCAATGCAACAGGACAACATCAAATCAAGGCAGCGGCCTAAAGTGGGATTTAAAAAGATCCCTGTTGTCTACGCCATGCTCTGGGAGCCTGGTTTTGGCCCTCATCTGCTGACCCTCAAAGCGCCATCCCCCAAAGTCCAGCCCCGGCACAGCTTTCAGCGCCACGGGCTGCAAATAGTGAAAACGCGGAGTGGCAGCCATGAGTGATGACAACGATTTCACCCTGCTGACTACCCCGCCGAGCCCTTACAAAAAACTTTGGCTTGGCTTTAGCGCCATCTTGGTAGTGCTGCTGGCAGGCTTTCTGGTCTCCTCTTATCTACAGACCAAACGCCACACAGAAGCTGAGCTGCAAAACCTGAGCCTGGCTCTGGAATCGCAGCTAGACCAAGGGCTTATCGAGCCAGTCAGGGTCGATTTGGACCGTATCGCCAACCTGTTACCGCCTTCTTTCTTCGCTCAAGGCCACCAACTGGCGGCCGACAAAAAACACCTGACCCAACTGGCCGAACAAATGTCCTTCAGCCGTTACTTTGATGTGCTGAACGACCAGGGGCAGGTGATCTTTCGCTCCCAACCGGCTAACGACATCCCCAGCATCGACAAGCTCTATTCCCCGGCCCTTTTCTTTCGCAAACTGCTCAGCTCCACCAGCACTCCTCAGGCCGTTGTCATTGAGCCAGACCGGGTAAATCAGGTGCTGCACCTGGCGGTGCCGGTCTATGGCAAAGACAAAACCTTCCCCGAGGGCTGGGTCGCCACCAGCTTGTCGTTAAAAGCCATTACCGCGCTCTTTGCCCAGTTGGATATCGGTAAAGATGGCGAGATCTTGCTGCGCCAGCAAAACAGCGGCGACATCCTGCTGCGCCGCCCTGCCCTGCCGGATATCTACCGCCAGTACCCCACTGTGCAGGCCGACCAAAAGCTTATCCATGACGGCAGTGACGGCCTTACCACCATGCCGTCGGTTGTGGACGACCAAAGCCGCCTGTACAGCTACCGCACCCTGCCTAATCTGCCGTTGGTGCTGGAGGTTGGCCTTTCCAGCCGCGATTACCTGGCCCAGTGGCAGGCTTATGCCCTGCTCGCCTGCGCCCTTTGCGCCATTTTGTTCCTGGTACAACACTGGCTGAGCCGCAAATTGCTGATGACCAAACAGCGGGAATGGCAAGCGGTGGAACGCTTTCAAAGTAGCGAAGCACGGGTCAATTACCTGCTCAACGCCGTTGGCCACCCGATCTTTGTGATAGATGGCCAGGGCCGCTGCACCTATTGCAACCTGGCCGGCGCCGCCTTGCTGGGTTTTGAAAACCCCGAGGCCCTGCTCGATAGCCGTATCGACAGCCACTTTATCGACGAGCGCGGCTTCCCTGACAAACTCAGCGAGCAAGTGCTGGCTGCGGTAGGTAAAGGGGAGTATTTCCACTGCGAAGACTGCGCCTTTATCAATGTCGACGGCAAAGTGGTGCCGGTGGAAGTCCGGGCTTACCCCAATACCCAGCAGGCGGATGGCGCCATCCTTACCCTGCAGGACATCTCCGAGCGCCGCCAAAGCGAAGAGCGCATCGCTTTTATGGCTTACCACGACCCGCTGACCGGCCTGCCCAACCGCTGGCAGCTGGGTGAGCAGTTCGACAAGGTGGTGAACGACGCCAATCAGCGTGGCGAAATGGCGGTACTGCTGTATTTCGACCTCGACGGTTTCAAAACCATCAACGACACCCTGGGCCACGAAGTGGGCGACAGGGTATTGCAGGAAGTGGCCAGTCGCCTAAGCAGCATGCGCCCACGCCTGAGCGTGGTAGCCCGCCTCGGCGGCGATGAATACCTGGCCCTGGCCCGGGTACCGGACATTTTCATGCTGCGCGACCTGCTGGACGCCATCTTGGAACATTTTGTCAGCCCGGTGATGGACGGCGATACCCGCCTGGGCGTAACCCCCTCCATTGGCGTGGCCATGTACCCCGAGCACGGCAAGGATTACGACACCTTGCTCAAAGCCGCCGACATGGCCCTTTATGCCGCCAAGGCCGCCGGCCGTAACACTTACGCTTATTACTCGGCAGAGATGGGTGAAGACGGCCTGCGCCGCCTGCAAATTCAAACCGAGCTGCGCCAGGCCTTTGAAAACAACGAGCTTACCCTCTACTACCAACCGCAGTTTGACGTTCAGACCGGCCATATTGTCAGTGCTGAAGCCCTGCTGCGCTGGGAACACCCGGTGGCCGGCGCCATCTCGCCGGCCGAGTTCATCCCGGCCGCGGAAGAGTGCGGCATGATAATTCCCATCAGCCGCTGGGTGTTCAGTGAAGCCTGCAAGCAGGCGGTTATCTGGCAGCGCCTGGGCCTTGGCCGCATCGTCATTGGTGTCAACTGCTCCGGAGTGCATTTCAAGCAAGGGGATCTGGTGGCTGACGTTAAAGCGGCCCTGGACCAATCCGGGCTCGACCCGGCACTGTTAGAGCTGGAGCTGACCGAGTCCATGCTGATTGAAAGCTCCCAACGGGTCACCCAGATCATCGACCAGCTCAAAGCGCTGGGGGTGCAGTTGTCCATCGACGATTTTGGCACCGGCTATTCCAACCTCGCCTACCTCAAGCGCTTTGCCGTCAGCAAACTCAAAATCGACCGCTCGTTTGTCCAGGGGCTGCATCTGACCAAGGACAACGACGCCATCGTGCGCGCCATTATCAACCTGGCCCACAGCTTTAATCTCAAGGTCATCGCCGAAGGGGTTGAGTCGGTCGAAGAACTGCGCCTGTTGCAAGAATACCAATGCGACATTCTCCAGGGCTTTCATTTCTCCCGCCCGCTAAAGCCGCAGCAATTTATTGAATTTGTTGAGAAACACTTAAATGTCCGCCCGGAGCCTCAAGCCACACCGGCAAGGCCCAGGAATCTTTATACCCTGCACCGCCCAAGGCGTGTTCAGGCGTTGCCAGCGTCGTCTTAAACCAGCGCAAGCGGCCTAACTCATCAGCCCAAGGAGCCTTGTCATGACCAACGTCAACGTGCTCAAGCCCAGATTAAAAGGCGCGGCCAGCCTTATCGGCCATGGCCTGGCGATGCCGCTGGTGGGTATCGGCCGGCTGGGGCTGCTGGTCTGTGGCCTGGCACTGGTAGACATCGCCCTGCTGGCACTCTTTGTCACCAGCCTGCTGGGGATATTTGCCCTGCCGCTACTGGGGCTGCTGAGCCGCCCGCGCCGGGGCCGGATGGGCAGAAGAATGGCAAGGCAGCTGCGCACCGCAGCCGCCACTTTGACCGCCGCACTGCTGGTTGGCGGCCTGTTTCTCACCAATGCGCTGGCCGGGGCCCTATACCCCAGCGGGCGCGGTTCATTGGCGGCGCGGCGCTCAGGTATGTGCCTGGTGCTGGCTGCCTTTTACATCTGGCTGACCCTGGTGCACCACCCCAAGGCACGCAGCTAGCTATTGCCGGGGGCTCCCGGCCAGAAACGGCTTTCATGGTCGCAACCGGCCAGAAAGTGAGGCTAAGCCCGGCAAGCCGGGCCCGGAAAAATCGAGGACGTTATGCACAAGGTCGGCTTTTTGTTGGAAGAGGGTTTTCAAGTCATGGCACTGTCTACCCAGGCGGTCTTCGAGTCCGCCAACCTCACCTTTGGAGAGAAGTTCTACCAGGTGGAAAACTACTCCATGAGCGGCGGCGACATTCGCTCTTCCCTTGGGATGGTGGTACAAACCCGCGCCGTGGATGAACACAGCACGGCCGACACCTGGATAGTGGGCGGCGTCAACGACCCCATGGCCGCCCCGGCCAGCCAGGCCAAAAAACGCTTTTTACAAAATGCCGCCTTCCATGCCAAGCGCATGGCCGCCATTTGCTCCGGCGCCTTTTATCTGGCTGAAGCCGGCCTCCTTGCCAATAAAACCGCCACCACCCACTGGGCCCTGGCTGGCGACATGCAGCAGCGCTTTAGCGATGTCCATATCGACGCCAACCGCATCTATGTGGCCGATGGCAATATCTGGACTTCTGCCGGCATGACCGCAGGCCTGGATCTGGCGCTGGCCATGGTCGAGCAGGACCTTGGCAGCGAAGTGGCCCGCTCTGTGGCCCACAAACTGGTGATGAGCCAAAAACGCTCCGGCGGCCAAAGCCAGCATTCCGAGATGGTGGACCTTTCCCCCAAATCCAGCCGCATCCAAAACGCCCTGGAATACGCCCGGCGTAACCTCAAAGGCAGCCTGACCGTTGACGATCTGGCCGCCGCCGTACACCTGAGCCCCCGCCAATTCAGCCGGGTGTTTCGTCAGGAAACCGGCCATACCCCGGCCAAGGCCGTAGAAGGTATGCGCCTGGAAGCGGCGCGCCTGCTAATAGAACAAAGCCGCCAGACCCTGGACGTGATAGCCAAAGAAACCGGCTTTCGCGACCGCCGCCACATGCGCGAAGTCTTTATCCGCGGCTTTGGCATTCCGCCACAGATCCTGCGCCAAGGGGCGCGGCTCGGCTAAAGCCAGCCTTTGACTTTCGCTTTTTGCACGAAAGTCTTTCCCAGCGCCAGGGCTTTTTGGCAAAGGCTAACCGGCGCACCCTGACACCGGCCCTCAAGCGAGGCAGCCGGTGTTTTTTAATCAGGAGAAGCAGTGATGCATGAAGAACTGGCGGTGGTTGCCACCATAGTTGCCGAGCAAGGCTTTGAAGCCGAGGTACTGGCAGCCCTCAAAGCGGTAGAACTCACCACCCAAAACGAAGATGGCTGCCTTTACTACCACCTTTATCGCGACAGCGCCGACAGCACCCGGCTGGTGATGCTGGAGCGATGGCGCGACCAAGCCGCCCTCGATGCCCATATCGCCGCCGCCCCCTTCCAGGCCCTGGCCAAAGCGTTAGAGGGTAAAGCGCAGCTACAAGTAACCACCTTGAGTAGGGAGCTTTAATGCGCCAAAGGCCCGGCTCTAACGACCGTCATCAAAAAGGAGGCAAATGCCTCCTTTTTATTACCGCTGCCTCTTGCCCCTTACCTGCCGCCCACCAAGCTGCTATAAAGCCGCTTTAAGCCGGGAGCCGCCATGAGCAAAGCCACCCTCGACATCTATTACTGCCGCCAATGCAACTGGATGCTGCGCGCCGCCTGGATGGCCCAGGAACTGCTGAGCACCTTCAGCGACGACATCGCCAGCCTGACCCTACACCCGGACACCGGCGGGCGCTTTGAAATTCACTGCAACGGCCAATTGATTTGGGAGCGAAAACGCGACGGCGGCTTCCCCGAGGCCAAAGTGCTCAAGCAAAAGGTGCGCGATGTGATAGCCCCAGACCGGGATATGGGCCATATCGACAAGTAAAGGCCGCCCGTGGGCGGCGTTTTTTTATTCCCAGGCCGGGAAGGGGTCGCTCAGGGTCTGCCAGTATTCGCGGCCAGCCAGCAGGGCTTCATCGTCCAGCAGGCAGCCGTCGAGGGCCGCGCGAATGGCGGCCTCATCGAGGTTTTGGCCGATAAACACCAGCTCCTGGCGCATGTCGCCAAAGGGCTCTTGCCAATGCTCGGCAATAAAGGCCAGGGAGTCTTCATCGGTAGGCCAGCTGTCTTTTGGCACCGCCTTCCAAAAAAGACCGGCAAAGCCGTATTGGGCCACGCCGCCGGCTTGGCTCCATTGCCCGGCAAATTGTGGGCGGGTGGCGAGCCAAAAATAACCTTTGGAGCGGATCAGGCGGCCGGCGAAATCGCTATGGTGCAGGAAATTGAAAAACCGCTCGGGGTCAAAGGGCCGCCGGGCCCGGTACACGAAACTGCTGATGCCGTATTCTTCGGTTTCCGGGATGTGCTCGCCGCGCAGCTCCTTTAGCCAGCCCGGCGCCTGGGCCGCCTTATCAAAGCTAAATAGCCCGGTGCCCAGCACCTCGTCGAGCGCCACATTGCCTTGGCTTATCGGCACCATTTTCGCTTCACTATTAAGGCCCCGCAGTACCCCTTTGAGTTCTTCAAGCCGCTCTTGGCTGACCAGGTCGGTTTTGCTTATCAGCAGCACATCGCAAAACTCCACCTGATCGGTGAGCAAGTCGGCCACGTTACGCTGGTCTTCTTCGCCCAGGCTCTCCCCTGCCTCTTTGAGGCTGCGGCCCTTTTCAAATTCATCCAAGAAGTTGACCGCGTCCACCACCGTGACCAGGGTATCGAGGCGGGCCACATCAGAGAGGCTCACTCCGTCTTCGTCGGCAAAGGTGAAGGTCTCGGCCACCGGCAGCGGCTCGGAGATGCCGGTGGACTCAATCACCAAGTAATCAAAGCGGCCCTCTTTGGCCAGACGCGTCACTTCCAGAAGCAAGTCTTCACGCAAGGTGCAGCAGATACAGCCGTTACTCATCTCCACCAGCTTTTCTTCACTGCGGTTAAGGGTCACTTCCTGGTTGACCAGGGCCGCGTCGATGTTCACTTCGCTCATGTCGTTGACGATCACCGCCACTTTGAGGCCATGGCGGTGGTTGAGAATATGGTTGAGCACCGTGGTTTTACCGGCGCCCAAAAAGCCGGACAGCACGGTGACCGGCAGGCGTGTATCGGGAAGGGTCATCAATCAGCCTTGTTATAACATCACAAAATCCAGGTTGTTATAACATAGCAAATCGCATTTGCACCAGCGCCCAAAAAGAAAAGCCGCCACCAAGGCGGCCTTTGCCGTCAGGCGGTAGGAATGGTGCCGCCGTCGATAACAAACTCGCTGCCGCTGATGGCGCTCGCCCTTTGCGAGATCAAAAACACGATAAGGTCGGCCACTTCATCCGGCCTTGCCGGCCTGCCAAGAGGGATGCCGCCCAGCGCATCCATCACGCTTTGGCGGGCCGCCTCCAGGCTGCAACCGTTGCTGGCGGCGATGCGCTCGGTCAGGGCCTTGGCGTTTTGGGTATCAATCCAGCCCGGCGACACCCGCACCACCCTCACCCCGTGCGGGGTCACTTCCTTGGCTAGGCTCTTGCTGTAAGTGGACAAAGCCGCCTTGGCCGCCGCGTAGGCGGTGGTGGACTCGGGCAGCGGCAGGCTGCGCTGAATGGAGGTGACATGGAGCACCACCCCCTGGCCTCTGGCCACCATGGCCGGCACCAGGGCCCGGTCAAGGCGCACTGCCGGCATCAGGTTAAGGGCCAGTTCCTGTTGCCAGATGTCGTCAGTCAAGGCCTTGAAGCCACCGCCCGGCGCCTTGGAGCCGCCTACCAGGTGAATAATGGCGTCCAGCGGCCCGGCGCCAATGACCTGCTGCTCCACCGCTTGGCAGCCCTCGGCTGTGCTGACATCGGCGGCCATGTAGCGCACCCCGTCACCGCTTTGCTCCGGCACCGTACGGGCCACCGCCGTAACCTTGGCGCCAGCCGCCACCAGGGCGCGAACCACGGCGCTGCCGACATCGCGGGTGCCCCCCGTGACCAGCACTTCTTTACCAGCCAATTCCAAGGCAAAGCTCATGGTGCTATCTCCAGGTGATCAATCTGGTCGCCGGCCAGGCCAAAGCGGTAACGCAGCACGATGGGGCTGCCGGGAAAGTTGCCGGTGAGCCGGGCTGTGACCAGCACAAAGTCCCCCTCTTGGGTAAACGAGAGCGGCTCGGCGCGGTATTGGTAAGCCTGGCGAGTATGGATAACCCAATTAAGGATCTCGGCTTTTCCTCGACGCCACTGGCCTTCGTCTTTAACCTTGGCGGTGTCGCTAAAGCAGTCGGCAATGCCGGCATGATCCTCGGAATTCCCCAACTCGAAGTAGCGTCCCAGGGGCTGGGGCAGTTGCAGAGTCATAAGCGCTGTCCGTTGGTGATAAATGGCCCAGCCAATATAGGAACTAACAAACCAAATGAACAGTACTGACAAAAAGGTAAGTTACTCACCCACTGGTAGGATAGAGGACGTGACACCGGACGCCGCGGCCTCGGGCACCGAGTCGGTGCTTAGGCTGCTGGAGGGGCGCTGGAAGCTCATCATCATCTTTCATTTGTTCGACAAAACCGTGCTGCGCTTTTCCGATCTGGACAGGGCGATACCGGGCGTGTCGCAAAAAATGCTGATTCAGCAGCTAAAAGAGCTCGAACGTGACGGCATCGTCGAGCGAAAAGCCTACCCGGTGGTGCCGCCCAAGGTCGAATACCGGCTGACGCCTTGGGGCCAGGGCATGTGCCCGGCCCTTGATGCCCTGCTTGAATGGGGCGCGCAAAAACCCCAATAAGGCGGCGCGGGGCCGCCGTTGGTTTCAGCGTTTAGGGCTCAGCAGATCGGTTAACTTCATGGCCTGGTAAATCTCGCGGCGCATCCGGTCGGCCACCATATTCACCACTTCGGCGCCGTCCTGGCTTGGGTCAACATGCACCCGAAACGGCCGGCTGCCATGGGGCATCCCCACCACGTCCACCAATTTGCGCGCCACCTCGGCCGGGTCGGCATCGGCCGGCTCCAAAGCCGCCAGGCCGGCAAGGGCCTGCTCCGCTACACCACGGTATGGGCCTTGCAGATAGGCCGCTTCCACCTCGGCATCGGCCGGTTTCCCGGAATGGGCAAAGTGGTTGGTGCCCTTGGTAAAGGCGCCGGGCACCATGATGGTGCTCTCGATGCCAAAGCGGCTCAGCTCGGCGGCGTAGGAGACCGCCAGGGCGTCCATGGCCGCCTTGGCGGCAAAATAAGGGGCCAAGAACGGCGGGGTGCCGCCCCGGGTGGAAGACGAGCCCACCCACAGCACCAGTCCTTTACCCTGGCGGCGAAGGTGCGGCAGGGCGGCGCGGTTAAGGCGCTGGGTGCCAAGCACGTTGACATCATACTGGGCCGCCAACTGCTCGGGGGTGAAGGCCTCGGCCGGCCCGAACACCATATGCCCGGCGTTATGAACAATCACGTCCAGCCGTCCGCTCTCGGCCAATACCTGCTGCACCGCCTGCGCTACCGACTCTTCATCCTGCACGTCCAGCTCGACTGTGCGAAGGTCCTGGCCACGCTCGGCTGACCAGTCCGCCAGCTCAGACGCCAGTGTGGCGTTGCGGCCATGAAGCTGGCGCATGGAGGCATAAACGGTGTGGCCGGCTTCGGCCAGGGCTTTGGCGCTCATCAGGCCAAAACCTGAAGAGGCGCCGGTGATCAAAATGATCTGTGACATGGTTGACTCCTAGCGGCCCTCAAGGGCCGTATCAAAAAGGGGGGTGTAAAAATCGCGCCCGGCCTGCAACTGGCTGTCAAAGGCAAAGCCGCTTGCCAGCATCGCGTTCATATCGCTTGCCAAAATGCGCATCACATAGCTGCCGGTGGTGGTGATAAGGGCGCAATCCTGGCCTTTGGCCAGCGCCGGGTTAAACCACTTGCCGGGGGCGCCATGGCCGCTGGGGTAATGGCGCTCACCGCAAACCAGCTCCCAACCACCGTCCAGCAGCACCCAGTAGTCAGGGGCGCTGGCGCTGCGGGCAATAACGGCCCCGGCCTCGGCATGCCACTCGGCGCTGTGCTCAATCACCCAGCGCAGCTGGTGGGTGCTAAGGGCCGTGAAAAACGGCGTGTGGCGCAGCAAGTGCAGGTAAGTGGTGGAAGGGGTCATGGTCTTTTTCCCGTCGGCGTCCAAGGCGGTTGCCCCCTGGCAAGCGCCAAGGGCCAAGCCCAAAAGCAGCGCCAGGGGCTTAAAGGGCGTCATGCTCAGGCCACGCCGCCGTTGGCGCGCAGCACCTGGCCATTCACCCAGCCGCCATCGGGGCTGGCCAAAAAGGCCACCACTGCGGCGATATCCTCGGGCTGGCCCAGGCGCTCCAGCGGCGGCATCTTGGCAAATTGGCCAATCAGCTCATCGCTTTTCCCTTCGAGGAACAGCTCGGTTTCCACCGGGCCGGGCGCCACTGCGTTGACGGTAATGGCGCGGCCACGCAGCTCTTTGGCAAACACCTGGGTGAAGGCTTCCACCGCAGCCTTGGTGCCGTTATAGATGGCGTAACCGGGCATTTTCAGCGCCAAGGTGGTGCTGGAGAGGTTGATGATGCGCCCACCGTCGTTAAGGCGCGTGTGCGCCTCGCGCAGGGTGTTGAACACCCCCTGGGTGTTGATGGCGAAGTACTGCTGGTAGAGGGCGTCAGAGACCTGGGCCAGGGGCTGAACCTTTAAGATACCGGCGTTGTTGACCAGCACATCCACCTTGCCAAGGTGCTGCTCTACAGCGCTGAACATGGCGCTCACCTCACCGGCGTCGGCCACGTTGGCCTGCACGGCAAACGCCTTGTGGCCCTGAGCTTCAAGGCTTGCCACCAGCGCCTTGGCAGCATCAGCGCCGCTGGCGTAGTTGATGGCAACGGCAAAACCGTCTTTGGCCAGGCGAGTGGCGATACTGGCACCAATGCCACGGGAGCTGCCGGTAACCAGCGCGACTTTTTGTTGAGTAGACATAACCTTTTCCTCTCGTGTTGTTTGACGAGAACGAGGTTATGCCTTTCACCTCACAAGATAATTACCCTATATTGGCCATCATAATTCCATTTACTTTAACTATTAGGCGCCATGGATCGATTCCAGGAAATGCAGGTGTTCGTGCGCATCGCCCAAAGCGGCAGCTTCTCCAAGGCCAGCGAGGATTTGCTGATCCCAAGGGCGACGGTGTCCAACCTCATCAAACGCCTTGAGGGGCGGCTGGGAGTGCGGCTTTTGGAACGCACCACCCGCCAGGTGCGGCTCACCCAAGAAGGCAAAGGCTATTACCGGCGAGCCATGCGCATCCTTGCCGACCTCGAAGAAGCCGACACCGCCTTTCGCGGCGCCCCGCCCAAGGGGCTGCTGCGGGTCAACCTGCAAGGCACCCTGGCCAAGTTTTTCGTGTTGCCGGCCCTTGCTGATTTTGTGGCCCGTTACCCCGATATCACCTTGCAGCTGGGCGAGGACGATCGCTTGGTGGATCTGGTGCGCGAAGGCATCGATTGCGTGCTGCGCGCCGGCCCCTTGCGAGATTCCTCCCTGGTGGCCAAACCCCTGGCCCAGATGCGCCAGGTTACGGTAGCAAGCCCGGGTTACCTGGCCCGTTTTGGCACGCCGAGGAGCCTTGAAGATTTGGCCGGGCACCAGGCGGTGGCCTATATCGCCAGCACCACCGGCGTGGACGCCAGCCTCGATTTCACCGTCGATGGCGAGCTTAACAACATCAATTTGGACACGGTGGTGTCGGTAAACGGCGCCGACATGTACACCGGCGCCGCCCTCGGCGGCCTGGGGCTGATACAGGTGCCGCGCTATCGCATCGAGCGTGAGCTTCAAGAAGGCGCGTTGGTGGAAGTGCTGGCCGCCTTTGCCCCACCGGCCATGCCGGTGTCGGCGCTGTACCCGCAAAATCGCCAGCTCTCGCCCAGGGTGAGGGTGTTTGTTGATTGGCTGGCCGAGCGCTTTAGCCAGGCCCAGTGACCAAAACGCCAGCCCGAAGGCTGGCGTTTTCTTTAGAAGTGATAACTCACGCCCAGGGTGACATCCCGTGGCTTGCCGTAGCGGTAGAAGCTGTAGGCCGGGGTGCTGGCGGTCATGTAGTTGTAGTAGGTCTTGTCGAACAGGTTATCGACATTGAGCTGCAAACTGAGGTTATCGGCCAGCTCATAACGGGCCATCAGGTTGACCAGCGCATACGCGCCCTGCTCCAGGCGAAGGTCGGTGCCCTGGGAGTAACTCTCGCTTTGCCAGTTAACCCCGCCGCCAACCGTCAGCGCCGGCAAGGCATCGACAAAGCGGTAGGTGGTAAAGAGTTTGAGCTGCTTGCGGGGGCTGGTGGTGGCCACCCTGGCGCCGCTGGCGTCTTCGGCATGAAACTGCGAGTAACCGGCCGAAAGGTTCCAGCCTTCTACCGGCTGGCCCACCACTTCCACTTCAAAGCCCTTGCTCTCGGAGCCCTTGGCGCCGTAGTAAGCCTTGCTTTGCTGGGCGTTGCCTTCAAAGGTGGGGTCGAGGGTGGCGAGGTTGTCCTGATCGGTCTTAAAGAGCGCCAGCGAGGTGTGCAGGCGGTCATTCAAGAAGGTGCTTTTCAGGCCCAGCTCATAGCTTTTACCGGTAACGGGGTCCAAGTATTGGCCGCTGGCGTCCTTGTAGTTTTGCGGATTGAAGATCTCGGTGTAGCTGGCATAAAGGCGGTGCTGGGCGGTGACATCATAAAGCGCGCCGGCGTAGGGAATAAAGACGCCGTCATCGCCAAAATCGGTGGCAGTGCCATAGCTGATACCGCTTCGCTTCCAACTGGACACCCGGCCACCGGCGATAAGCTTGAAGCGGTCACTAACCGACAAGCGCGTGGCGGCAAAGGCGCCTTTTTGGCGGGTGTCGATATCCTGAACCCGCGCGCTCTGGCTCTGCCACTGGGGCTCGGTAAGGCTACCCCACTGGTAAAAATTGGGCACCGGCACGCTGTCGTAGCCGCTGCTCATGTCGCCGCCTATGGGGTCGAAGGTGTCGGCAGTGGCATCCTGGGTGCTGTAAAGGGCGCCCATTACAAACTCGTGCTGGCGCGAGAACAGGCTGTAATCCCCTTTGAGCTGCAGATCAAAGCTGTCTTGGTTACTTTCCCCTTCACTGCGATAACGCTGGGCACCGAGGCCGGCGCCGGTGTCTTGGTCCAACAGGCCTGAGACATACAGCAGCTTGGTTTTGCTGGTGTATTCCATGCGGTTGTAGTTGGCCACCAATTGCCAGCCGTTGCCAAAGCTGTGGTTGAGGTTGGCAAAGTAGTTCTTGTTGGTGGTTTCCCAGCGATTCCAACCGGAGGCAGTGGTTTTGGAGCGGCTCCAATGGGTTTGCGTGCCGTCGGCAAAAAAGGCCGGCAGCGCGCCCCAGGTGGCGCCTTTAGGGTCGCTGTGCTGGTAGCTGGCGCCAAGGCGCAGCAGAGTGTCGGCGCTCAGGTCGGTATCCACCACGCCGTAAAGCACCTGTTTGCGGTCTTGGTAGTTGTCCCAATAGGAGTCGCCGTCCACCACCTTGGCCACCAGCCTGCCCCGCACCGAGCCACTGGCATTGAGCTTGTTGGCCACATCGGCAGTCACCCGCTTGGTGTCCCAGCGCCCGGCCGCTACGTCCAGATAACCGGTAAGGCTGGTGCTGTCGGCATGCTTTCGCACCAGGTTGATGGAGGCAGAAGGGTCGCCGGCGCCGGTCAGCAAACCGGTGGCGCCGCGCACAAACTCCACCCGCTCGTACAAGGACACGTCAGCCATGGTTTCCCCGGCGTCACCGGCCAGGCTCCATGACAGCGGCACGCCGTCAATCTGGTAGTTGGTTATCTCAAAACCCCGGGCCTGGAAGCTGTTACGCACGTTGTCGTACTGCTCGGCCGAGAGGCCGGTGGCGTTGAGCACGGTATCCAGTACGGTATTGAGGTTCTGATCGCGGATGCGGTCTTTGGTGATCACCGTTACCGACTGCGGGGTCTCGCGAAGGGTCAACCCAAGGCCGGTGGCGGTGTCTATCACTTCGCTGACGGTGTAATTGCCGGTGACGGTTATCTTCTCAACATCGGCGTTTTTGTCCGCCTTTTGCTCGGCGATAGCCTGGGGGCTTAGCAGGCCGGCAATCACGGCGGCCAGTGGCAACATCTTGAAGGTAGGCGATGGGTTCATAACGGCTCTCCCTGTTTAATTGCAGGGAAGGCTAACGGTTATGATAACCATTATCAATTAACAAATCGTTCAGGCGACGGGATCCAAAGATGATCCGCCGCCTTTGGGCAATGTTAACCGGTGAACTGGATGGCGCACATGGTCATGTCATCCTGGAACTGCCCGCACTGGCAGAACAGCTGCAACTGGTTTTCCACGTGGGCAATAAGCTGCCGGGGGTGGGGGTGGCTTTCCAGCAAGGCCTTTTCCAGGCGCTCGAAACCGAAAAACTCCTGCTGAGGGTTTTTGGTTTCAATCACCACGTCGGTGTAGATAAAGAGGATATCGCCAGGCTCGATGCCGTGGGCATGAGACTGCCACTCGTAATCGCGCAGCACGCCAATAGGAATGCCGCCCTGGTCGAGGGTGATCAAGCGGTCGCCCCGGCGCAAATAGGCGTGGGGGTGGCCGGCATTGGCGTAGAAAATGGCCTTTTTTTCCGGGCGATAACGGATGAGGTTGGCGGTCAGCAGCGAGCCCCGCTCCTTGCGGGTAAAAAAGTGCCGGTTGATGTAATTGAGCACTTCCGACGGCGCCGTCTCGGCTTCGGTGGGTTTGTAGGTGCGAAGGATGGCGTCCACCATGGCCGACTCTACTGCGGCGCTGGGGCCGTGGCCGGTGGCATCGGCGATGATCACCCCCATCTGGTGGGGATGGTCGGTCATGTTCTGGTCAGATTCGAGGTTGACGATATCGAGATAATCCCCCCCTGCACCTCGCAGCGCCCGGTACACAAAAGCAATCTCGGTACCGGGAATTTTAAGGCCGGGGTCCGGCAGCATCAGCTGCTGCAGGCGGCTCATCTCTTCTCTTGCGTGCTCGCTGAGCTGGCGATGCTCGGCCAGCTCTTTGCGGGCCACTTGCAGAGCCTGGCGGGTCAGCGCCCAACCCAGGAACAAAAAGATTTGTTCAATCTCGCCTTGAGAAAGCTGCCCTGCCGGGTCGAGCAACAAAAGCCAGCGGTGATGGGGCTGCTCCGGCAGCGGCACAACCCAAGTCAGCACTTCACTTAACGGGCTAATGCCTTGGGCAAAGGCACTGGGCTGCTCAAGGGCGGCAAGTTCAATCAAGGTGTCGCGGCTGAGCCGGGTGGCGTTGGCGCTCATCAGGCTGCCGTCGGCAGCCAACGGGTGCCAGCAGGGCCCCTCGATGGAGTTTTCAAGCAGCAATGCGCTAACGCCGCTACCGGCGGCACTGACAACACGGCTCCAGGGGTTCTCCCCGGAGCCGGACTGAGTAAGACAGGACAAGTTGGCCATCAATCGACTTATTTAGTGCCTTCGGCAAGTTTGGCTTTAAGTGTAGCGATCAAACCGTCCACACCCTTGGTGCGCAAAATACCTTGGTATTCGCTGCTAAAAGAGCGCACCACCGAGATACCTTCGGCCGAGAAGTCGTAAAGCTTCCATTGGTCGTTACGCAGCAGCAGCTGGTAAGTCACCGGGATGTCTTTGCCTTGGGAGAGCACAATGGACTCAACGGTGGCGTAGCGCTTGCGCTCGATGTCTTCGCTTTTGAAGGTCACCGCTTCGTTGGTGTAGTTTTGCAGCAGCGTGTAATAGGTGTTGGTCAGCACCTGCTGGAACACGCCCATGAAAGCTTTTTTCTGCTCGTCGCTGGCCTGGCGCCAGTACAGGGCCAGTACCCGCTGGGAGCAGGCCTGCAGGTCAACGTATTTGCCGATCACCTGCTCCAAAGCCGCCTTGCGCTGGGCTTCGGGCTCTGCTTTGTTCTGGGCGATTTTCAGGATCTCGCCCACCGCTTCCTTGGCCACCTCGGTGGGGGTTTCGGCGGCGCTGGCCAGCCAGCTGAAACTGGCGAAAAACAGAAACGCGATAAGCTTCTTCATGATTTGTTCCCGTTGCTGCTGAACATGTATTTGCTGATCAGCTCTTCAAGGCTGATGGAGGGTTCGGTTTCGACGATTTCCTCACCGTTGGTGAGATTCACATCGGAGCCGCCGGGGGCGATTTTGACAAAACGGTCGCCGATGATACCGGCTGTGCGGATGGAGGCAACCGAATCTTCTGGCACTTCCACTTCATCTTCCAGCGACAGGGTAACCACGGACTCGAACTTTTTGGGGTCAAAAACAATCCGTTTCACAACGCCAACCCTGACCCCGGCTGCTTCCACAAAGGCGCCTTCCTTCAAACCGGAGGAGCTTTGAAAGCGGGCCACCAGATCATAGTGGCCTGCATTGGATACCGCTGCCCCGCCAATGTTGATCGACATATACAGCAGCAGGGCGGCACCAGCGACCACAAACAGCCCCACGATAAAGTTCACACCGATATTCTTCATGTCGTCTTCCAATTAACTTGTTGATTACTAAGCTAGAGCAGCAAGGAGCTGATCACGTAGTCGCTGATCAGCATCAAAATGGCACTGAGCACCACGGCATGGGTGGTGGCCCGGCTGACACCGGCGGCGCCGGCCTGTTCCCGGTCAAGGTGCAGGTAGTAGCCGTACACCAAAGGCACCCACATCACCACCAGGCCGAACACCAGGGATTTGACCTGCCCCATCATCACGTCGTGCAGGTTAACGGTGTCGAAAATGCCCTGGATATAGGCCCCTTCGCTTTCGCCGTGGATGATAACGCCGACGATATAACCGCCCGCTATCCCCACCATGTCGAACACCGCCGTTAGGATAGGCACTGCCACAATGGAGGCCAGCAGCCTTGGCAGCATCACGTAGCGGTAGCTGTCGATAGCCATGCAGTCGAGGGCGTCAAACTGCTGCTCGTTGCGCATAATGCCAATCTCGGCGCAGGTGGCGGAGCTGACCCGGGCTATGACCATCAGCGCCGTCATCACCGGCCCCAGCTCGCGGATAAGGCTAAGGGCCACCGCCGAACCAAGCAGGTCTACCGAGCCAAAACGCACCAGGGTGTCGTAGAACTGCAGCGCCACCACCATGCCGGTAAAGAGCGACGACACCAGCAGTACCGGCAAGGAGCGCACCCCCACAAAGAGGATTTGCTTCACTATCTCTTGAAACGGCGGCACGGCGCTAAACAGGCTGGCCAGGGTTTTAACTAAAAACACCATGCCAAGCCCTACCCCGCCGACAATGCTGCGGGTGCGAGCCCCTACCGCGTTAATGCCTCTAATCACCATCAACATCAGCGTTTCTCCCCGGTCAGCAGCCGTTGCAGGTAGGCGTCGGCGTCCACCGGCTCATGGCGCGGGCGGCGGTTAATCAGGTTTTGAATGCGGATATCCGGCGACTGTTTTATCTCGTCTACCGTGCCGATTTGCGCCACTTTGCCGTCAAACAGCACCATGATCCGGTCGGCGATTTTAAAGGCGCTTTCCAACTCGTGGGTGACGATGACCATGGTCATGTTCATGGCGGCGCGCAGCTTGAGGATAAGCTCGTCAAGCTCCACCGAGGTAACAGGGTCAAGCCCGGCCGAGGGCTCGTCAAAGAACAGGATTTTCGGGTCCATGACAACGGCCCGGGCCAGCCCTGCCCTTTTGAGCATGCCGCCGGACAGCTCGGCAGGCATCAGGTTCTCAAAACCGGCCAGGTTCATCAGCTCAAGCTTGAGGCGCATCATGATATCGATGGTGTTTTTATCAAGCTTGGTGTTTTGCTCCAGCGGCAGGCGCACGTTCTCGCCCACAGTAAGGGAGCTCAACAGCGCCCCGCCCTGAAAGGCCACCCCCATCTTGCGGCGAAGGTCTTTTAACTCGCGGGCCGAGGCGCGGTCTACATCCAGGCCGTCTATCAATACCTGGCCGGAGCTGGGCATCTGCAAGGCCAACAGGTGCTTTAGCAGGGTACTTTTCCCCGAACCCGAAGCGCCCATGATCACCATGATCTCCCCGGGTTTGACCTCCAGGTTGACGTCAAACAGCACCTGGCGCGGGCCATAGAAGCCGTTTAGCTGCCGAACCGAGATAACAGAATCACTCATAAGGGCGTTATTCCTGTAGCGCGTCCAGGGAGCTTACCAGCGAAAATACCGAGTCCAGGCGGGTCAGTTGCAGCACCTGCAACGGCGCGCCGCTGGCACCACTGATATGGAATTCAAGTTTGCGGGTTTTGGAGAGGTTAAAAGTCTCGACCAGGGTGGCCATGCCGGAGCTGTCGATATAGTCGAGGGCGGAAAAATCCACCACCAGGTTAGCCTGTTTGTCTATCTGGTCGAACAACGCCTTTTTGACCTCACGGGAGTTGTGCAGGTCCACTTCACCGGTCAACTTGACCACCTTAAAGCGCCCAAAGTCGGACAGGGTAATTTGCATAAGCTTGCGCCTTAGAGTTTTAACTTGAGTTCCAGCCAGTTGCCTTTGCCGGGGTGGGGTAGCAACGCGACACTGTCCATGACGTGATGGATAAGATGCAGCCCCAAGCCACCAGGTTTAAGCGGTTCTGCATCCTTGGGACGCAGGCACTGCTCGGATATGGGGGGGCAGTCGTCCTTTATCAAGAAAACGCCGTAGCCGTTTTCTTCCTTAAAGGAGACTTCGATATGGAATTTGTCGGAAAAAGAACAGGTGTGACGGATGACATTGGCGCAGGCTTCGTCGATGGCCAGCACCACTTCATTGCTACGCGCTTGGGTCAAACCGAAGGCCTGGCAGGCCTCTTTGACCGTTTTGCGAATGGTGTAGAGCTCTGAAGTACAAGACTTGCAGCTGATCCCCGCCATGTTTTGCATTGATGCCACCGTTACTTAGAAGGAAAACACCGACCTGCTCTGTCTCCTTAATCTTATCGACCTCAACGTTAGCGAAATGTACTGATAAAGCCAACGATGATATAGCGCATCCAGTCTAAAGATTTATTACGCCAACGCTACCTTTTGCCCTCAACATGGCAGTAAAGCTGCCCCAAAGGGCAGCTTTTCGGTCACTTAGCGATTCTTGAATTCAGAATGGCAAGCCTTACAGTTCTTTGCCGTCGCCATAAAGGCCGGCTTAATGGTACTCAAGTCACCACTTTGAGCCGCCTCGGCCAGATTAGTTGCATCGTTCTGAAAATGGGCGAGCTTGGCCTTGAACTCGCCAGGCTTTTGCCACACCGCCTCTTTGGCCTTGGTGTCGCCCTTGTCAGAACCTGGGTACAAAAAACCCTCCAGCGGCATCTTTGACAGCGCCGCCAGGCTCTCGGCCCGGTACTGAAACTCCTTGGCATCAAAGGGCTTCTCACCTTTGACCATGGCGCCCATTTCACCGAACTGGGCCGCTACCAAGGTAAACACCGACTGGCGGTAGTGAATGGCCTCGTCCTTATCGTCAAAAGCCTGGGCCAAGGGGGCAACCAGCACCAGGGTTGCCAAAACCAGCTTCTTCATATTCTCTCTCCATGCACGACTTGCTGTTTAAGTTATAACCAACTCAATGCCTTACGGTACCACAACTGCTCAAGATCACAGCGAACGACCCTTGGATGCAAGGCCCCCGCTCTGATATAATCGCCGTTCACCACTTGGGGCCGATCAGGATTCGACGGGGATCGCGAAACCCAAGGTGCATGCCGAGGTGCGGTTGGCCTCGTAAAAAAACCGCAAACTAATAGTCGCAAACGACGAAAACTACGCACTCGCTGCCTAATAAGCAGTAGAGAGCCCTTCCCCCTTAGCCCGCCTGTCGGCTTTGGATCAGGAAGGTCAAACCAGACAGGATCGCGTGGCGGCTTCGCCTGGAGCCAAGACGTTAAAACCAATCAGGCTCGCTACCTGACAGCCTGTCGACCGGCGTTCTACGTAGTTAACTAAAAGATCGACTAAGCATGTAGTACCGAGGATGTAGGGTTCACGGACGGGGGTTCAAATCCCCCCGGCTCCACCAAACAAAGAAAAAGGCCACCGCAAGGTGGCCTTTTTCTTTGTTTGAAGGTGCTGGTGGTGTGAATGAACGCCACCGGGTTCACCAATCGGCAGGACAGCCGATTGGCACAGCGCTTAGCGCTGCCCAGAGGGCGAGCACCAGGGATGGTGCGAGTGAAATCCCCCCGGCTTGGCCTCCGCAAGGAGGCCTGTTTGTTCGCGGTAGCTTGGAGGGATTTACGACCCCCGTAGGGGGTTCACAAAATGGCAGGATAGCCATTTTGGAGCGCCGCAGGCGACCCCAAAGGGGCGAGGGCCAAGGATGGCCCGAGTCACCAGTTTGTCCGGAACAAACTGGAACAGCCGCAGGCTGGCCCCGAGCGTAGCGAGCGGGTGAGGCGCAAGGATGCGCCGAATAAATCCCCCCGTTTCAGGAAGGTGTTGGTGGTGTGAATGAACGCCACCGGGTTCACCAATCGGCAGGACAGCCGATTGGCACAGCGCGTAGCGCTGCCCGTAGGGCGAGCGCCAAGGATGGTGCGAGTTGACCCCCTAGTTAGCATTATCGATTTGCTATTGCGTGAGGCAATCAGAATGCATTGAGATAGGGGGAAACCCCTATCGATCTTTTCATGTTTAGTGCCGTAAATTGCTACCCAAAGTAGGTCGTGGAATTAGCGACCTCTAAAAGACACTTTCAGTAGCCCTTGCAAACCCAAGACGCGATAATCACTCAAACTCAAGCAAAGAAAAACATTTGCTAACAATGTAATGGTGAGAAATTTTATGAAGTTACAAGATGCGGAGCCTTTGGCTGTTCTAGCTCTGGATAGAGCGGATGCAGCGCGCCGCAAGGTCTCACCAACACTTGATCCCAAGCAGCGTAGCAAGCTAGGTCAATTTATGACGCCTGCCTCGGTGGCTACTTTTATGGCAGGTATGTTCGACCAACTCCCCAAGCAAATACGACTACTCGATGCCGGAGCAGGGGTCGGCTCTCTGACTGCTGCCTTTGTCCGCGAAGTCTGCAACCGGGAGTCCCGCCCGCAATCACTCGACGTGACCACCTTTGAGGTTGATTCCGTGCTTGGGCAATACCTCGCTGAGACATTGGCCTCTTGTGAGGAAGAATGTGCAGACGCTGGAATTCAATTCACTTACAGAGTAGTTGCTGAGGATTACATTCTTAACGCGTCAGAAGCCCTGCTATCTGAGCACTCCGTACCGGAGCAGTATGACTGTGCAATCCTCAATCCCCCCTACGCCAAAATAAACAGCAACTCCAAAACCCGAAAGGCGCTGAGGAATTTGGGGATCGAAACGTCAAACTTATATACCGCGTTCGTAGCGGTCGCCCTCGACCAGTTGAAACCGAAAGGCCAGCTTGTTGCTATTACACCTCGTAGCTTCTGCAATGGCTCCTACTTCGAGCCCTTCCGGCGCTTCATGCTTAAGCGCTCCGCTTTGCGCAAGATCCATGTGTATGAGTCGCGTAAGCAAGCGTTCAAAGATGATGAAGTCCTACAAGAGAACATTATTTATCAGCTTACTAAGTCACAGCTACAACCGCAGACGGTGCGCCTATCCCTGAGTCATAGTCCTCAGGATATCGAAGCGACTGGCCGGGATGTGCCGTTCACGGATGTTGTTTTGCCGAATGACCCGCATGTGTATATCCGGCTGGCGGTATCTGAACAGGATAGCGAGCTGGCCGAACGGGTCCGCACCTTACCGTGTATGCTCCGTGACTTGGGCGTCACTGTATCGACTGGGCGCGTGGTGGACTTCCGAGCAAGGGACTACCTGAGAATGGACCCCGAAAGAGATACGGTGCCACTGATCTATCCTTGCCACTTCAACGGCGGTTATGTCGCATGGCCTAAGCCCGGAGCGAAGAAGCCCAACGCACTGGTTTCGAATAGGGAAACCGCGTCACTTATGGTTCCGCGCGGCACCTATGTACTGACAAAACGGTTTACCTCGAAGGAGGAGAAGCGCCGCATTGTCGCGGTGGTTTATTCTCCGGAGCGAATCGACGCGGAGCTTGTGGGGTTTGAGAATCACCTCAACTACTTCCACATGAGTGGTGCCGGGCTCCCGGGCGACCTCGCGCGCGGGCTCGCCTTGTTTCTGAACTCAACAGCGGTTGACCAGTATTTCCGCCAGTTCAGCGGCCACACCCAAGTCAACGCAACCGACCTCCGTAACCTCCACTATCCGACAGTGGAGCAGCTTGAGAAGGCGGGGCGTCACTTTGGTGAAGCGCTCCCGCCGCAAGAGCAGATTGATGAAATTGTCGAGGCCCTGCTGTAGGACCTACTCGAAGGAATCGACCCGGAAGTGTTTAGCTGGGTCCGCCTGAATCCAAACGTAGCTACCTACCGCGAGGTTGCCGTGGGCTCCTTGTCGGGCTGCGGTCTCTTTCCATGTGCGATAGGTTGTTGTGAAATCAACGCCAGCTTTCCCGCAACGCCCCGCCATCGTAGTGAGTTGATTGACCTTGTGCAGGTCTACCTCTCCATCACTGGTAACGGCCTCAATTACCCACAATCGGTCAGTCTCCGGGTTCCATAGGAGCAGGTCCGGCATAGCGTCACCAAGCTGTAAATCAATCCCAGCCCGCTCAAGTGCCGCCCGGTCCTCTGCCGTTATCCGATCGCCGTCCCCGTCATCGACATAGATCACCTCATAGCCCGGAAGGAACCGGGTCGCATAGTGGTCTGCGCTCGCACGGATCAAGTCACTGTGACCAGAGTCAACCAACTGACGAGAAGTCTCAGCCATAGCAGCTTGAAACTCGCGCCTCTGTCTTGCAGCATCCTGACTCGCCCAAGCGGTAAGCATGTCGGGCCATTGATCGTCCGGGGCTTGGAGTATTGCTTTAAAGTCCTCCGCGAGCCGATAGGAGGAGTTGGGAGACTTCGCCTTGACGTGGCCGTGGATGAATTCTTCCCCATGTAAAAGTATCGGCTCAATTCCGCCCAGCTCTCGAAGGGGTTTGATCCAGTAGTCCCGGCCCTCGCGATCCAACTTACCGTTACCGCGCTGAAGGATGCCGATATGGCAGGCAAGGTGCGCCGTGGTCGCACCGTCGCTGAACTTTGTACCTTGAGGAGCTTTCGAGAACCAGCTGTTTGTCTCGTTGTCGAGAAGTGCAAAGACACCATCTACAAGATCAACATTGTTGCCAAGATCGAGTCGAGCGAGAACTTGCCTAATTTTGTCTTTTGTTACGCCTTGGTACGCGGAAGGAATTGGAAAGCCAGTTTCGTCAATTCGCTGCGTTCGTAGTATCGCAATTCTTTCGTGTAGAACCATTAAGTACTTGTCCATCCTGGAAAAAATAAGGCTGTCCGCATGATATGCTACGATGCAAAACGAGTCTATACCCCTTAGTTTCCTGCTGTTTTCGTGACTGTGGAAACGTTTTATTTCTTAGACTGCCTAAGAGGAGATTCAAAACTGATGGGTTCCACCCCGTTATGGTACTTGGCACACTCAACTTCGAAATTATAAAAGGCCAGTTCGAGAGGGCAGGGCTCATCTGGTCGCTGAGGTGCAGCAATAGGCCTGAAATTCGTGCTCATCGTTTCATCCTTGAAATCTTTGCTTATACTGATAAAAAAGCCTTTATAAAAAGGCTTTTTTAACGATTACCGCCCTGCCCTACCTATAAAAACCGCGTATTCCCTCGCTTAAATGTTTTTAACCCATAAAAACTGAGAGCAGTAAAAAACAATAAGATTTAAAATTAAGTCAACGAAGCACGATTTATTGAATACCTCTTCGCTCTATAAAATCAAAGCAACCAAACAGCGAGCGGGCTTTATTTACCACTCCCCCTAAAACGCCCCCAGTAATGAGAGTTTTTATTATTTACCCGCGCTGTTAATGCTTTGGCAACAGTGTTTATAGGGTGATTGGCCTGCTTGGCGCTACCTCTGGCGGGGGCGACTCTCTATCTTATCCAGTAAACCGGCTTCTTTTTCAGTCACTCATCTTATTGGTAGCGCACCTATGATCAGCTTTTCTGTAAACGGTAATACCGTTGATTTTAATGGCGACCCACAAATGCCACTGCTGTGGTTTTTGCGGGATGAAATTAACCTCACCGGCACCAAGTTTGGTTGTGGCATGGCGCTGTGTGGCGCTTGCACCGTGCATGTAGACGGCAAGCCCATTCGCGCTTGCATGACGCCGGTGGCCTTTGTGGCGCAAAAAAGCGTTACCACCATCGAAGCGGCCGACAAGGACCGCATTGGCCAGGTGCTGCAAGCGGTGTGGATTGATAAGCAGGTGCCCCAGTGCGGCTATTGCCAGTCTGGGCAGCTGATGTCTGCCATTGCGCTACTGAAAACCAACCCCAACCCTACCGATGCCGATATCGACGCGGCCATGAGCGGCAATATCTGCCGATGCGCCACCTACCCTCGTATTCGCGCCGCCATCCATAAAGCCGCACAGGAACTGACATCATGAGCACTGAGCAAAAGTCGCCGGCGCTGCTGGAGGCGGCGGTATCGCGCCGTCAGTTTCTGGCCGGTTTTGGCGCGCTGACCCTGGCAGTGAGCTTTAGCGGCCCCATGGCCATTGCCTCGGAGCTTGGCGACAAGAGCGCGCTGACCTTCAAGCCCAATGCCTTTATCCGGGTGGATAAAGACGGCATGGTGACCGTTATCTCAAGCTACCTGGAGATGGGCCAAGGCACCTTTACCGGCCTTGCCACCCTGGCAGCCGAGGAGCTGGACATCAACCCAAGCCAGCTGCGGGTAGAAGCCGCTCCGGCCGACGTAAAGCTTTACATGAACCCGATTTTGGCCAGCTGGGGCGACAAGGTTCAGGGTACCGGTGGCAGCACCGCCATGGCTGGCGCCTGGCAACAAATGCGCACCGCAGCCGCCACGGCGCGCCAGATGCTGCTTGAAGCCGCCGCTCAAACCTGGGGCGTGCCAGCCTCCACCCTTAGCGTTAAAGACGGCGTGATAAGCCAGGCTGGCTCTGGCAAAAGCGCCGGTTATAGCGACTTTGTGGCCAAGGCCAGCACCCTGCCCTTACCAGCGGCTAGCGCCGTCAAACTCAAAGACAGCGCCGCCTTTACCAAGATTGGCGTGCGCGGCGCCATGCCGCGGGTGGACATTCCCGCCAAAGTAAACGGCAGCGCCATTTACACCCAAGACATCCAACTGCCCGGCATGTTGGTGGCGGTTATTGCCCACCCACCAAGGCTGTTTGCCAAGGCGCTCAAGGTCGATGCCAGCAAGGCCAAGGCCGTTCCCGGCGTGGTAGCGGTGCTGGAAATACCGGGCGATAGCACCATCCAAGGCGGGGTGGCAGTGCTGGCTAAAAACACCTGGGTTGCCAAAAAGGGGCGCGACGCCCTTGAGATAACCTGGGACCCAAACACTGGTCTTAACTGGGATTCAGACACCCTGTTCACCCGCTACCGGGAGCTTGGCGCCACCAAAGGCACCACCGTTATCAACCGGGGCCAGCAGCCCGAGGCGGTGCCCGAGGGCGGCCAGGAGCTCAAAGCGGTGTTTGAGCTGCCCTATCTTGCCCATGCCCCCATGGAGCCTATGAATACCGTGGTCCAGATAACCGAGGGCCACTGCCAAATATGGAACGGCGAGCAATGGCAAACCGGCAACCAAGCCAGTGTTGCCAAAGAGCTGGGGCTGACCCCAGGGGATGTGGAGATCACCCAGCTTTATGCTGGGGGCAGCTTTGGCCGCCGGGGCAACCTTCATTCCGATTACGTGCTGGAAGCGGCCCGCATCACCAAGGTGGCCTACGCCCAGAACATCAAAGTGCCAATCAAGATGGTGTGGATGCGCGAAGACGACATGCGCGGCGTGGGTTACCGGCCAATGACAGTGCATGACACCCGCCTGGTGCTCGATAAAGCCGGCAATATCAGCGCTTGGCGCTGGCGCATTGTTGGCCAGAGTTTTTCAAACAAACCCACCACCGAAGTCGACGAGTTGCTGATTGAAGGCTCGGCCGACATGCCCTATGCCATTGCCAACCTGCAAGTAGAGCAGCACATTCCCGATTTTGTGGGCATTCCTACCAGTTGGCTGCGGGCCGTGGGCCACACCCACACCGGGGTGGTTGAAGAATTGCTGGTAAGCCAGGCAGCGGCCATGGCCGGTAAAGACCCTTACCAATACCGCCGGGCCATGCTCAAAGACAAACCGCGCTATTTGGCGGTGCTTGACCGGGTTGCCAAAGACGCCGGCTGGGATATGCCGCTGCCAGGCGGCAACAACGGCCAGCAGCGAGCGCGCGGCATCGCCATCCACCAGGCGTTTGGCACCATTGTCGCCCAGGTGGCCGAGGTGAGCGTTGCCACCGACGGCAGCTACAGCGTCGATAAAGTCTATTGCGTGGTGGACTGCGGCCATGCCATCAACCCCAGCATTATCGAGGCCCAGGCACAGGGCTCGGTGGCCTTTGGGCTGTCGTTTTTGCGCCAGGAGATCACCCTTGCCAAGGGGCAGGTCGTGCAAGGCAACTTCAACACCTACCCGGTGCTGCGCATCAACGCCATGCCGCAAACCCAGGTGTCGATTATCGACTCCAGCCTGGCCCCCACCGGCATGGGCGAACCGGCGGTGCCCCCCATAGTACCGGCGGTGTTGGACGCTCTGGCCAGCATCACCAAACAGTACCCAACCCGCTTGCCCGTGGGCGATTACGTTACGCGTTAACCAAACGCAGTGGAGAAACGCATGTCTTGGAAGAAACTGCTGGGTGTTGCCGTAGCGGTAGCGGTTGTGGCGGCCGGCGCTCTGTTGGCCTATGGCCGCTTTGCCCCCCGAGGGCCAGACCCAGTGCCCCCTGTTGCCGGGGTGCCAGCGGATTTGAACGGCGCCATGAGCCACGGCGAGTATCTGGCCAAAGCCGCCGATTGCGTGGCCTGCCATACCGCCGAGAACGGCGGTACGCCCTATGTGGGCGGCCGCGCCTTTAAACTGCCCTTTGGCACAATTTTTTCGACCAACCTCACACCAGATAAGGAAACCGGCATTGGTAGCTGGAGCGACGACGCCTTTGTGGCCGCCGTGCGTGAAGGAGTTGGCCCCCATGGCCTGCTGTACCCGGCCATGCCTTACACCTCTTATGTGCAAATGAGCCGCGCCGATGTGCTGGATATCAAGCACTACCTGATGAGCCTCAAACCGGTGCATAAGGCGCCGCCGGCCAATACCTTGTCGTTCCCCTTTAACCAGCGCTGGACCATGGCCTTTTGGAACGCGGTGTTCCTTGATGCCAAGCGTTATCAGCCCGATGCGGCCAAAGGTGAAGAGTGGAACCGGGGCGCTTATCTAGCCGGCGCCCTTGGCCACTGCGGCGAGTGCCACACGCCACGCAGTATCGGCTTTGCCACCAAGTCTCATGACTACCTGGCTGGCGCCGACCTCGAAGGCTGGAAGGCGTACAACACCACCTCCGATGACGCCTACGGCCTTGGCGACTGGAGCAACGCCCAACTGGCCGAGTTTTTGTCCCGTGGCCATGCGCCGGGGCGAAGCTCTGCCGCCGGCCCCATGGCCGAGGTGGTAGAACATAGCCTTCAGTACCTCACTCAAAGCGATATTCATGCCCTGGTGGCGTATCTTCGCAGCGTGTCGCCGCGCACCAGCGAGGGCAGCGGCAAGGTCAATATCGACCCTGCCACCCTCAAAGGCGCCAATGCAGTGCTGCCAGCCAATGCCGCCTTACAGGCCGACGCCAGGGGCAAAATGTTGTTTGAGGGCGATTGCGCCGGTTGCCACCAGTGGGACGGCGCCGGGCGCCAGACACAGTACGCTTCCCTTAAAGGCAGCCATGCGGTGAATGACCCACAAGGCCACGCCTTGGTGCAGGTGATCCTCAACGGCACCCAGCTCAACGTTGGCGGCGCGACCCAGTTTATGCCCGGCTTTGGTGCGATTTACTCTGACCAGGATATCGCCGCCATCTCCAACTACATGCTGCATCACTTTGGCGATCAGCAAGGTCAGGTAACGGCCCAGCAGGTAAAAGCGGCTCGCCAGCAATAACCTGCCTTCATAAAAGCGCCCCGGTACCCAGTGCCGGGGCGTTTTTGTTTATCCGCACCGAGCGCTCTTAGCGAAACAGCGCCAGCCCGCAAAACGTATCTTGGTTGTTTTTACACCAGCCCATTGACAGTCAACCTACCAACTAGTAGATTCACACCTCAAGAGATACCAGCCGGTTAACGGCCCCAGGCAGAGGTAGTGGCGATGAGCACAGCACTTTCCCCCAAAGCGGCAGAGATTGCCCAGCACGCCCGTACCCTGCTGGAGGCTGGCGGTTACAACAGCTTTAGCTATGCCGACATCTCGGCGCGAGTAAACATCAGCAAGGCCAGCATCCATCATCACTTCCCCAGCAAAGCAGAGCTGGTGCGGGTGGTGGTTGCCCGCTACCGCGAAGAAGCGCGGGCCGGTATGGCGGCGCTAGACACGCAGCTTGCCGACCCTTTAGCCGAGCTCAAGGCGTATTTGGGGTATTGGGTAAATTGCATTGAAGGCCAAGTCTCGTCCTTTTGTCTTTGCGCCATGCTGGGCACCGAGCTGCCGGCCCTGCCCGATGACATCGCCCTTGAGATCCGTGGCCACTTCAGCGATCTGGCCGCCTGGCTGGCAAGCTTGATGGAAAAAGGCAGCCAAAGCGGGCAGCTTCGCTTAACCCAGGCCCCAGCACTGGAGGCCGAGGTGTTTATGGCCACGGTGCACGGCGCCATGATGTCGGCCAGGGTTTGCCAAGATACAAAGGCGTTTCAAAGCATTACTACCTTGTTGATAGAGAAGTTGGTGGCCTGATCGGGTGCCAACACAAGGGTCCCTTGGGCCCCTTTTTTTGGCACCGTCAACCTACCAACTAGTAGACAGAGTTTGATACACAACACCTACCGGCCCCTTTGGCGCCGCAGGTTAACCCTTAACCAAAGAGGTCTATCCCATGGCACACCCCATTTCACCCTTAGGCGTTGTTCACACCCTGGTTAGCCTGGTCCCCATTGTGGCGGGGATCTACAGCTTCGTGCGCTATCGCAAGATAGACACCAGCCAAACCCCCGGTAAGGTTTACTGGGTCAGTATGGTGCTGGCCGTGTTGACCTCGTTCGGCGTCTCCAGCACTGGGGGCCTCAATGCCGGGCATATCTTTGGGGTATTTATTCTGTTCATCATGTTCGGGGCCATGCTGGCGACTCGCCTGCGCTTTTTAGGCAGGCTGCGCCCCTACCTCTATACCTTTGGGCTGTCTTTTAGCTTTTTCCTGTCTTTAGTGCCGGGCACCAATGAGACCCTGACCCGGCTGCCGGTAGCGCACCCCTTGGCCAGCGCTCCCATGGCGCCGGTGGTGCTAAATACCCTGCTTATATTGCTGGCGCTCTTTGTGGTGGGTTTTGTGGTGCAGTGCCGGTTGATTTACCTGCAAAACCGCAACGCCAAGCTCGCCTGAGCGGCAACAAAAAAGCGGCACAGGCCATAGAGCCTGTGCCGCTTTTTTTAAAGAGTTTTAGCGCCTATTGGTCAGTTGCAGCACCGTTGCCACCAGCACAAAGCCGATGCCAGTAAGGCTAAGCCCAACCCAGCCCATGGCGCCCACCATGATGCTGCCCACGGCAGTGCCGCTGGCACCACCCAGGAAGTAGCAGACCATATAGAGGGTATTTAACCTGCTACGGGCATTTTCAGACAGCGAATAGATGTTGTGCTGGTTGCTGACCATGCCAGAGCGGTTGCCAATATCCACCAGCGCCATGGCAATCAGCAGCACCACAATGCTGGCCGGCACCAAGCCAATAAGGACAAAGGCCAGCAGCACCAGCATGGCGCCAAAGAGGGTAACAGCCTTGGCGTGCCAACGGTCAACGGCCCGGCCGATATAGGGCGACGCCAGCAGGCCGGCAATGCCCACCAGGCCAAAGGAGCCGATTTGGGTGACCGACAAGCTCAAGGGCGGCTCGCTGACCAACTCGGCCAGCGTTCCCCACAGGCTTGAGAAAGCAGCAAAAAAGCAAAAACCGGTTAGGCTGGCCCGGCGCAGCACAGGCTCGGTGCGAATGAGTGTCCAAAGAGACAAAAACAAGGCCCCTATGGGCTGCTTTTGAGTCACTTTATGGGCCGGCACTCGGCCGCGCACGATAAACAGCAACACCAGGTTAAGCACGGCGGCCACTACAAACATGGTGCGCCAGCCCCAAATATCCCCCACCGCGCCGCTCAACGTTCTGGCAAACAGCAAACCGGCAGAAAGGCCGCTCAGCAACGTGCCTATTACCGCGCCTCGGCTGGCCGGATCGGTCACGGCAGTTGCCGCCGGGATAATGATTTGCGCCGACACCGCCGTCAGCCCCAGCAGCGCGCTGGCCAGCAACAACCAGGCAAAGGACGGCGCCGCCGCGACCACCAGGGCGCTGGCGCCGTTGGCTAGCGCCAGGAAGGTCAGCAACTTGCGGCGATCAAACAGATCCCCCAGCGGCACAAACATCAGCAGGCCCAAGGCGTAGCCCATCTGGGTAACGGTGGCTATCTGGCCAGAGTGCTCGGCGTTGCGGCCAAAGCTCTCTCCCATCAGTGCCAGCAACGGCTGGTTGTAATAGATGTTGGCCACCGCCATTGCACAGGCCATGGCCAGTAAAAAGAGCGTTGACCGAGGTAAACTGGCCTGTTGCATAGGGACTCCTGAGCGGATAAGAAAAAACGCCACCAAGGCGTGTATTCTCTGTTAACGAAAAAGGACGCGGCCTGCGCCCTTAAAAGCGCCGCATGGCCTCAAATACAGCAATAAAACGAAAAGGCGACAATACGGCGAAAAATAAAAAACCATTTGCCCTTTTACCCTGGCGACTCGTTTTCATAATGTAAAAAAAGCCCCAATAGCGAGCGCTTTATTCCCAAAACAAAAACAACATTGAAACACCTTGGCGCTTTACCTTCCCTTTGGCAAAATAAAAACGGAATACAGCGCTGGGATTGGTCAAAATTTAACAAAAAAGGCGCACTGCTCTCTATTATACCGGCGTATAGATTGACACCCAGCCCCACTATTGCCATGGTGGTTATTGACTACCTGCCACCAGCCCATTCTATTTACCACCTTCTTTGGCTTTATCACCGGATTCATTTCACCACCCAATTACCCAAGCGGTGCTAAATCCCCCTCAAAAAACGGCGAAGATGAACAGGCCTTTAATGCCATGCGCGGCTGTTTTTCTAAGCGTATACCAAAGTGTATCACGCTGATTTCACAGTATAATTGCTGGTCAAATCCCAGCTGAGTAGTGTTGAAAGCGAAGGGTTAAGGCAGACGATATCTCGCCCCCTTCATGGCAGAGAAATGATGCCATTATCACTTTCAGTTGAGGATTTAAAAATGAAAGTTCTTGAAGATAAAATCCTGTCGCAATCTGCATTTTCCTTCGACATCAATGTCCCTCTTGAGCAAGTCGACATTGCCGACTGGTTATTCAACCTGCCCGAAGCAGAATATCAACGCTGCTGCGCACCGGACCACATTTCAGCTGGCACCACCAGTACTGACGATGGCCGCCGTATGTCCATCAACGTTGAGCAAATTGGCACCGGCCTGGTTATCCAGCACTATGTCGCCGAAGAGGCAACGCCAGCTTATTGCAAAATGAACTCCATCTCCGATGTATTCACCAAAGCCGGTCGTACCCAGGTCAATGTGATTTGGGAGCTCATCGCTGAAGCGGTGGACGAGAAAACCACCCGTTACACCAACCGTGTGGTTTCCCACCCCACCGACGCCTTTATGGCCTTTATTGCCGAAAACGGCCAAACCTTTGAGCAGGCCGCGGCGGCTCGTCAGGACGCCAGTGGCGACCACAACCAGCGTGAAACCCCGCTGTTTGCCCAAAGCATTGCCCGCTGGGCAGAGAAAAAGCAAAAAGGCTGAGTTTTGTGGCCGTTAAGGCCCGCTATTACCTTTCACCCCGGCCGGTTGAAACCGCCCCCAGGTGAAAGCCGGTTCGCAAGGCCTTATAAGTGAAACCGCTTCACTTTTAAGGCCTTGGATACCGCGAAGCTCCCCCAATATCTGTTCACCTGCGGTACCACGCCCCCAACCCTTATTGCCGCAGGTGCCTCAATGGCGCTTGGCATTGCCTGGCGCCCCAAGGAGTGAGCGCCATGAGCAACAAACTGACACTGTCGATTTTGGACATCGGGCCTATTCGCTCGAACCAGTCGGCAAGCGACTGCTTCAACTCCATGCTGGAGCTGGCCAAACTGGGCGAACGCCTTGGTTATCATCGCTATTGGCTGGCCGAGCACCATAACGTTAACGCCGTGGCAGCCAGCCATACCGCCAGCTTTGCCCCGGTTATTGGCGCTGCCACCAGCCGTATTCGCATTGGCGGCTGCATCCTGCTGGCCCACTACCCGCCGCTGTTGGTGGCCGAGCAAATGGGCCTGGTAGAAGCCTGCTTTCCCGGCCGGGTTGACCTTGGCATTGGCCGCTCAACCGGCGCCGACTGGACAACCAGCTCAGCGCTGCGAGGCGGCGCGCCAATGAAGACCAGCGAAGGGATGATCAACGATCTGCTCAATTTGCTGGCCTTTATCCGCCCCGAGGGCACGGACATAGGCAAAGGCGAAGACGCTTTGACCGTCCAGGCGGTGCCCAATGCCACCAGTTCCCCGGCGCCCTGGATACTGGGCACCTCTTCGTATTCTGCGCAGATGACAGCAGAGCTTGGCCTGCCCTACGCCTTTGGCTATCACATCCGCGCCGAGGGCGCCAAAGAGGCCATTGCTCTATACAAGGCGCGCTTTAAACCCAGCATCTGGCTGACCGAGCCCAAGGCCCTGGTGTCGGCCATTGTGGTGGTGGGTGACACCGACCAGGAAGCCGAGCGCCTGGCCCGCTCGCAGCTTTACTTTATGTCGGCCTTTCGCTCCGGCGAGCCGGTAGAGCCGCAGCTGCTGGCCGAAGAGGCCGACAGGGTGGAGTTTCCGCCCCGCTACCGGGGGCTGGTGGAGATGTTTCTGCGCTCGTGGATAATCGGCTCGCCAGATAACGCCGCGCGCCAAATTGCCAGCCTCGCCGAAGAGCTTGGGGTCAGTGAAATGATGATAAACCCGGTTACTGCCGCTTATGCCTCGCAGCCAGCCAATCGCGCGCCCAACCGCGAATTTACCCTAAGGGCTCTGGCCGAACGGCTGCTGTGAGCCCAGACAAAGGCAGTGCCCACTGCCTTTGTCACCTTAGTTTGAGCGCCTCCACCACCACTTTAAAGGCCGCGGTCTGCTGGCGCCGGCTGGGGTAGTAGAGATGGTAGCCGTCGAAGGGCTCGCACCAGTCGGCCAGCACCTCCACCAGCGTCCCGGCCGCAAGGTGCGGCTCCACCAGGCCATTGGGCAGTTGCGCCAAGCCGATACCAGCCAGGCAAGCATCAAGAATTTGCAGGGAGCTGTTCATGATAAGGGGCCCGCTCACCCGCACTCGCGATTCCCGCCCTTTTTTTGAAAACTCCCAGGCATAAAGGCCGCCGTGGGTGGGCAGACGCAGGTTAATGCAGCGGTGCGCCGTCAGCGACTCGGGGGTTTGTGGGGTGCCGGCTTCGGCCAGGTAGGCCGGCGCCGCTACCGTCATCAGCCGCATTCTTGGCGCGATGGGCACCGCCACCATGTCGGCGGCTATCATGCCCCCTACTCTAACTCCGGCATCAAAACGCTCGGCGGCGATGTCGGTAAGGCCATAGTCGGTGATGAGCTCGATGGTGAGCTCAGGGTAGCTGGCCAAAAGCGGCGCCAGTTTGGGCCACAGCACATGGCGGCTGGCAAATTCATCGGCGGTAATGCGCACGGTGCCGGCCGGGTTGTCGCGCAGCTCGGCAAGGCTTGCCAGGTGACCGTCGATTTCTTCTAGCAGCGGCGCCACGTTTTGCAGCAGCCGCTCTCCGGCTTCGGTGCGGGTGACACTGCGGGTGGTGCGGGTCAATAGCCGCACCCCAAGGCGCTCTTCGAGGGTTCGCAAGGTCTGGCTCACCGCCGAGGGCGACACCCCCAGATGGGCGGCGGCGCGGGTAAAGTTGCCCTCACGGGCAACGGCCACAAATACCTTGAGTTCATCCAGGTTTGGCAACGGCATTGTGAAGTACCTCTTAAAACAGGGTTCTTAATTAGCCATATTATCAGCGCAATCTGGCACTGTTATCTTTTCATCACCCCACCCAAGGCAACTGGAGCCGGTGATGAGCAATACCGATAACAAAGACCTAGACATGCTGGTGCACCGCGCCGGTGCCACTCCGGCCATCAAAGGCCCGGCCGACTGGTTTACCGGCAATGTGCGCATTGACCGCATCTTCAATGCCCCCGCCCCGTCTCGCATTGGCCTGGCGGTGGTGAACTTCGAGCCCGGCGCCCGCACCAACTGGCACTCCCATCCCCTCGGCCAGACCCTGCTGGTAACCGACGGTGTGGGCTGGACCCAGTGCGAAGGCGGCCCGAAAACCGAAATTCGCCCTGGCGACCTCATCTGGTGCAACTGTGGCCGCCGCCACTGGCACGGCGCCACCGACACCACCGCGATGCAACACGTGGCCGTGCAAGAGGCCCAAGACGGCAGCCCGGTTACCTGGTTTGAGCCGGTGTCCGATGAAGACTACCTGGCAGGCCCGGTCAAAAAAGACTGAGCACGCCTTTTACATAGCCGGCCCCAGGGCCGGCTTTTTTATGCCCATCATTGCGACACCCCGCTTTTATGACGCCAAGTCATAGGTCCATGCCAATCCAGCCTATTTATTGAGTTCAGGCCGGGGCGTTTAATGGGCCATCGGCTAGCCGAGCCTCAGCCCATCAGGCCGATACCGCATCACGAGGCCGGTCCCTTGCCACCCGGCCAGCCATTTTTGACCAGCCAAGAGCCGTATCCATGCATCTCATCAAAAACACCTTTTTCGAAGGCGAGCGCGCCTGCTTTGCCGCCAACCATACCCGCTTTGAGAACGTCAAGTTCTACCCGGGCGAGTCTGCCATCAAGCACAGTCACCATGTCGAGGCTTACCGCTGCCAGTTCATGGGCAAATACCCCTTCTGGCACAACCATGACGTGGTGATCGACGACTGCCTGTTCACCGTCTACGGCCGCACCGCCATCTGGTACAGCCAGAACGTGCGCATCAGCAACTGCCAGGTAGATGCCCCCAAGATGTTCCGGGAAGTAGACAACCTGGTGGCCGAAAACCTCAAGATGCCCAACGCCGAAGAAACCGGCTGGAACTGCCGTGATGTGGTGCTGCGCAACATCGAAGCCGCCAACGGCGACTACTTCTTTATGAATGGCCGCAATATCGAGGTGGAAAACCTGCGCCTGCAAGGCAACTACAGCTTCCAGGACGCCAAGAACGTGGTGGTGCGCAACTCTCACCTCAATTCCAAAGACGCCTTCTGGGGCAGCGAGAACGTCACCGTTTACGACTCGGTGATCGACGGCGAATACTTAGGCTGGCACTCAAAGAACCTGCGCCTGGTTAACTGCACCCTGCGCGGCACCCAGGCCCTTTGCTACTGCACCAACCTGGTGCTGGAAAACTGCATCATGGAAGAGACCGACCTGGCCTTTGAGTACAGCACCCTCACTGCCGACGTAAAAGGCCATATCGACAGCGTGAAAAACCCCCAGGGCGGGCGCATCAACGCCGGCTCCATTGGGGAGATCATCCTCGATGCCCATTGCGTTAACCCTGGTGCATGCCTTATCACCGCAGAGAATACCGCCAGCGCCTAAGGACACTCATGGATTTTGATTTCGACACCCCGGTTGTCCGCCGCGGCAGCCACAGCGTGAAATGGGACAGCGCCCAAGACCCCGACGTGCTGCCCATGTGGGTGGCCGACATGGACTTTCGCACCGCCCCGGCGGTCATCGACGCGCTAACCCAGCGCGCCCAGCACGGCCTCTTTGGGTATGCCAAGGTCCCTGACAGTTACTTTGCGGCGGTAACCGGCTGGTTCGCCCGCCGCCACGGCTTTGCATTTGACCGCGAGGCGCTGATTTTCACCACCGGCGTGGTGCCGGCGCTGTCGGCCATTATCCAGGCGCTCTGCCAGCCAGGGGACGGGGTCATAGTGCAAACCCCGGCCTACAACTGCTTTTTCTCGTCCATCCGTAACAGCCAGTGCCGGCAAATCGACAGCCCGCTGCGCCTGGAAAACGGCGACTACCGCATGGATTTTGCCGACCTTGAGCAAAAGGCGGCAGACCCGCGCAATACCCTGCTGCTGCTGTGTAACCCCCACAACCCGGTGGGCCGGGTGTGGAGCAAGGAAGAGCTGACCCGCCTGGGGGAGATTTGTCTGGCCAACAACGTGACCGTGGTATCTGACGAAATTCACTGCGACCTCACCCAGCCGGGCTTTACCCATACCCCCTTTGGCAGCATCAGCGACGCTTTCTTGCAAGGCTCGGTGACCTGCTCATCCCCCAGCAAGCCCTTTAATATGGCCGGCTTGCATGTGGCCAATATCCTGGCCTGCGACCCGCAAAAGCGCCGCCTGATTGATAAGCAAATCAATATCAACGAGGTATGCGAGATAAGCCCGTTCGCGGTGGCGGCCCTGACGGCGGCCTACAACGAGGGCGAAGCCTGGCTCGACGCCCTGCGCCAGTACCTGGCTGATAACTACGCCTTGGTAACCGCCTTTGTGGCCGAGCACCTGCCGCAAATCAAGGTCTGCCGGCTGGAGGCCACCTACCTGGTGTGGCTTGACTGCCAGGCCTTTGGCCAACCCAGCCAGACCCTCGCCGACACCCTGATGGCGCATCAGCTGTGGCTAAGCGCCGGCACCCTTTACGGCGAGGCCGGTGAAGGCTTTTTACGGATGAACATCGCCACCAACAGAGCCCGGGTGCAAGAGGGCCTAAACCGCCTCAAAGCCGCCCTGGCTCCCTAAAAAAAGGCCGCAATAGCGGCCTTTTTTATTGCGTCGGTTACCTGCGGTTTTACTGCTCGGCCTGGCGGATGGTCACCGCCAACGGGCCGGATTTTCGCAGCAGTTCGAGGCTGCCCTCGATGCTGCCCAATTTGACCAGCCCGGAGGCGCGGCCAAAGTCCTTGTGGAAAATGGCCAGGTTGCCCCAGGGGGCGTAGTAGGTGATGTCGCCAGCTTTGGCGGCGGTGCCGGACGGCTCGCCCTGGGTAGAGAGGCGCTTGGGAAGGTCGGCCACTTTTTCGATGGCGGCGTAGTCGGTCAAAGTCAGGCTAAGCGGCAGCAGGCTGTAAAAATCCTTGGCAGCGCTGCTTTGGCTATTAAGGGTGGCGCTCAGGGTCTGGCCCTGAATATCAATACGGATGCGCATGGCAGGCTCCTGGGGTTCTGAGGCAGAGGCAAAGGCGCTGGCACAAAGCAGCAGCGAACTTAGGGTAAAACGGTTAAACATGACGTTGTTCCTTAACTGCAGGGCGCTCCCTGGCGGCGGCCAATACGCACAGGCAACCCACCAGCGCCAAAACCCCATAGCCGCAGGCCACCTGCAGCAGGCTAAAGCGCTCCGACATTTGCCCAGCGATCAAGGTAGGCACGGCGGCGCCGGTATAGGAGGTGGCGTAAATCACCGACAACACATTGGCCCGCTGGGCGGGGGCAAGCCCGGCCACCATGGTTTGGATACTGGCGGCAAGCACTGCCCCCTGGGCGGTACCGGCCAGCACGCTGGCCAGCAAAAAGGTCGCCAGCAAACCGGCCTTTAGCGACAGCAGCAGCCCGAATAACGCCACTGTAAAAACCACCATGCCCAGGCGCTGCACCGGTACCGGCCGAAAACGCCCGGCAATGGATGCACCAATGACACTTGGCGCCATCACCGAGGCAAACACCAAGGCGGCAGCCACGGCGCTAGTGGAATGGAGCTGCTCACGGGCCATGGCCGGGCCAAAGGCCTGGAAGAAACCGCCAAGGGCCCAGGTCGAGACAAAAACACAGGCCGCCACCGGAAAGGCTTTTTTGGCCGCCGGCGGCAGGGCAAAGTGAGGTTTGAGCGCCCCCAGCAGGCCCGGTTGAAGCGCCATGGTTTCGCGGCCACGGGCCAGCAGCAACATGCACAGCACCAGCAACACCAGTACCACCAAAAATGGCAACTGGCGCGCCATGGGGCCGTATTCCACCAGCACGCCTGAGCCGATACCACCGATAGTCAGGCCAGTCATGGGCCCGCAGCTGATCACGGCTGGCGCCACCCATTCGGGCACGCTTTGGGAGGCGTCCACTATCCAGGCTGCCAGTGCTGTGGAAGCCAGGCCACAGGCCAGCCCTTGCAGCAGCCTTCCTATCAGCAGCGGCGCAACCTGATGCAGGTGCAAAAAGAACAGGCAAGCCAGGGCCGCCAGCAGCACCGCCAGTATCGACACCGGCCGGCGGCCAAGGTGGGTTGAGAGGCGGCCAAAGATCAGCAGCGCCGACACCGCCCCGACAAAATACACCACCGAGCTTAGGGACAAATCCACGTAGCTCAGGCCATCCTGGGCGCGGTACAGGCCATAAAGGGGAATGGGGGTTGCCGATGCAACAAAGGTGGCCACCAGCGATAACGCGGCGCCGATAAAGGTGAGGCTATCGCCGTTACTGCGCACCAAATGCACTCCTGAAAAAAGATGGCGCCCCAAGGGGCGCCGGGTATTACATCTCGTAGCCGGGCTTTTTATAAAGGCTGTCCCATTTGGCTTTGATTTCGGGCCGGTACACCTGTTCGGCCCAGTCATCCAGGCTGATTTCTTCAAAGGCCACCGATACTGGATCGGCGCCGTGATCCAGAACCTGCATCACACTCTGGGTGATTTGGTCAGCCAGTTGCTGCTTTTGCTGCTCGGTTTTACCGGGAATGAGTTTGACGACAATGTGTGGCATGAATGACTCCTTAAGCGCCCTTACGGCTTGCAAACACCTTCTTCACCACCGGTAAGGCGGAGAAGACCTTGGGCCAACCGGCATAAAAGGCCAGTTGGGTCAGCATTTCTGAGGCCTCACTCTGGGTCAGGCCGTTATCCATGGCTTTGTTGAGGTGAAACGGCACCTGCTCGGCCTGCCCGGTGGCAATGAGCGCACTGACCGTGACTAAGCTGCGGTCGCGCGGCGCCAGCGCTGGCCTTAGCCACAGGTTTAAAAACAGCGCTTCGGTGGTGTAATGCACCACGCCGGGGGCGGTGTCGCCATAAAGCCCGGCCACCAGTGCCTTGCGCTTGGCCTCGGTATCTTTGTCCAACGCCAGCAGCTTGGCTTTGGCCGGTGGCAAGGCGCTTTGGGGGATATGGCGTTTGGCAAAGATCTCAGCGCAGGCATTGGCGGCCGCTTCGGCGTTGCCAAGGCCGGCGTAAAACGCCAGGTGGTAAATCACTTCGGAGATCTCGGCCGGGGTCAGGCCATTGTCCAAGGCCCGGTCAATTTCCGGGGCCAGCACCGAGCTTTGGTCACGGGCGATCATGGCGCCAAGGGTGACCAGGCTGCGGTCGCGCCCGCTAAGGCCAGGGCGATGCCAAAGCTCTTGGTCTACCAGCTTTTCTTTTGCCTCTGCCAAGGCTGGCGACACCCCGCTCGTCTCTGCGCCAAGCGCTCCTGCACTCATCAACACCGGCAACGCCAAGAGCAGCGGTTTGGCCAAGAGGCGGGGGCCAAAAAGGCGGTTAAAAGCAAAAGAAAACATGGCAATACTCCCATTGAAAAGCGCAGGAGGCGGTAACCCGCCTCCTGCTGCCTGATTAGATTTCCTGGGCGGTAGGGCGGAACAGGATTTCGTTGATGTCCACGTCCTCAGGCTGGCTGATGGCAAAGGCCACAGCGCGGGCAAAAGCCTCAGCCGGGATAGCGAACTGGTCATAGAACGCCTGCATGCCAGCACCGATGTTTGGGTCGGTAATGTGGCTCGGCAGCTCGGTGGCTACCGCGCCGGGAGACAGCACGGTGGTGCGCAGGCCGTAAGGGGTGACTTCCTGGCGCAGGCCTTCGTTGATCACCCGCACCGCATGTTTGGTGGCGCAGTAGATGGTGCCGGACGGCGTAACCTTGTGGCCGGCCACGGAAGACACGTTGATGACGTGGCCGCTTTTACGGGCCTTCATGTGGGGCAACACGGCAGCAATACCGTAGAGGGTGCCTTTGATGTTGATATCAATCATGTTGTCCCACTCGTCGACCTTGAGGCTCTCGAGCATGGACTGCTGCATCAGGCCGGCGTTGTTGACCATCACATCCACCTGACCAAAGGTACTGATGGCGGCGTCTACCAGGGCTTGGACCTGGGCTTTGTCGGTAACATCGGTTTGCACTGCCAGCGCCTTGCCGCCGGCTTGTTCCAGCTCGGCCACCAAGCTTTGCAGGCGGTCCAGGCGGCGGGCACCCAGCACCACGGTGGCGCCCAGGGCGCTCAGGTGGCGGGCAGTTGCCTCGCCCAGGCCGCTGCTGGCACCGGTAATAACAACGACTTTACCTTCGATATTGTTGCTCATGGGGTTGCTCCATTCAGGTGTTAGCGGTAGCCGCTGCCGGGCGCTTCTCGCCGGGCAGCGCTGTCTGTTACCAGCCACTATAGAGAGATTTATTTATTGATTAAGATGGCTAAAGCGAATGCACCCATGCATATAAATCATGAATATCCCATTCGCGTTGCCGTTACTGCGCTTCGGGCAGGGTCAGCCAGGTCACCGCATTAGCGCCAACAAACTGCTGAATGGCCACTTCGGTCAGAGAGCTGCCCTTGGCGGCGCCATGCCAGTGCTTAACCCCGGCCGGCGTCCAGACCACATCGCCACTGCTGACTTGCTGCGGCGCCTTACCTTCTTGTTGCACCCAGCCAAGGCCGCGGGTGACGATCAGTAGCTGCCCTTTGGGATGGGTGTGCCAGGCGGTTTGGGCGGCGGGCATGAAGCTCTCATAAACGGCGCTCAAGTCAGTTTGGTCATTAGCAAGAAAAAGCGGCGAGCTGATGGCGTCGCCCCGGTATTGCTTATCGGTGCCCCGAAAATCAGCCTGGTGGCCAGGGTGTAGCACCACCATGGTGTTGGCGTGGGTCAGGGCCTTGAGTTTTGCTGGCGAAAGGGCGCTGAGATAATCCTTGTCGCTGACCTTTTCCAGCCAATTGACGTTGTTACCGTCCACCGCTTCCTGGATGGCGTAGTGGGTCATGGCGCTGGTGTCGGTAGCACCATGCCAATGCTTGACTCCGGCCGGCGTCCACACCACGTCACCGGCATTAATAAGTTGCTTGGGCTGGCCTTCTTGCTGCACCCAGCCCTGGCCCTTGGTCACCACCAGCAGCTGCCCTTTGGGGTGAGTGTGCCAGGCCGAACGAGCGCCGGGGTCGAAGGTCACCTCCCCTACCGACAAGTCGCTTTGCCCGGCTTTGGGGAAAAACACCGGGGTAATGGTGGCGTGGCCGGTAAAGCGCTTTTGTGGCCCCTGGATAACCGCCTGGCTGGCGTTTTTAAAGATTTGCATATCAGCAATTGGAGCGTCAGAGTCTGCGGCCGCCGCGCCCGAGACCAGCATCAACGCCGCCCCCATCAGACCGAGTGTGCGGATTGTGGTTTGCATAAAGATCCCCTGTGGTTGCCAAAGCGGCCGAGCCTTGGCGGCGCCGGCAGCATCAACCCAGCAGCATTGCCCAGGGAGAGCAGGCGATTAAGCGCACCCACCAGAATACGGATATGAGCAAATCTCATATATCCGCTGCAGCCCAGGCGGTACAAGGCCTGGAAACAAGACGCAATCTAGGGGTAAGGGGGGGATGGCTTGCTATCTGTCGGGGCAAACACATAATTTGGAGCAACATAATAGATGCCGTTTCATTGAGGACGCTCATAAGTGAGCCGCGAAAGTTACAGCGATCTGCTGGCGTTTATTGCCGTCGCCAAAGAGCGCAGCTTCACCCGAGCCGCCGCCAGCCTGGGCATTTCCCAGTCGGCGCTCAGCCACACCATTCGCAAACTTGAAGAGCGGATGGGGATACGGCTGCTAACCCGCACCACCCGTAGCGTCGCCCCCACCCAGGCCGGTGAGCGGTTAATGATGCGAGTGGCCCCCCATTTCGAGGAAATTGATGCTGAATTGGCTGGCCTTAACGAGCTAAAGGAAAAGGCCTCCGGCACCATTCGTATCTCGGCCAGCGACCACGCCATCGACACCATTTTGTGGCCAAAGCTGGCGCCTTTTTTAAAAGAGCACCCGGATATCCATGTGGAGTTCAACTCCGACTACGGCCTGACCGACATCGTCGAGCACCGTTTTGACGCCGGGGTGCGCTTTGGCGAGCGCCTCGGTAAAGACATGATAGCGGTGCGTATCGGCCCGGATCTGCGCATGGCGGCGGTAGCCTCCCCCGAGTATCTAGCCAGCCATGGCCACCCCAAGACGCCGCAAGACTTGGTAAAACACAACTGCCTCAACCTGCGCCTGCCCACCTACGGCGGCCTTTACGCCTGGGAGCTGGAAAAAGGCGAGCGCCAGCTTAATGTCAATGTGCAGGGGCAGTTGGTGTTCAACGGCGTGCGGCCTATTACCCGGGCAGCGGTGCAGGGCTTTGGCATCGCCTTTTTGCCCGAAGACTGCTTTACCGAGCACATCGAAGACGGCACTTTGGTCAGGCTGCTGGAAGACTGGTGCCCGCCATTTACCGGCTATCACCTTTACTACCCCAACCGCCGCCTGGCTTCACCGGTTTTCGATCTGGTGCTTGAGCAGCTGCGGGTATCCAGCCGCTAGCCCTTTAACCCAAAGGTAGTGACCCATTTTGGCAAGAGAAAACCTCAACGATCTGGTGGCCTTTGTCACAGTAGCCCGGGAGCGCAGCTTTACCCGGGCCGCCGCCCAGCTCGGCATCTCCCAATCGGCGCTCAGCCACAGCATGCGCAACCTCGAAGCGCGGCTTGAGGTGCGGCTGTTAACCCGCACCACCCGCAGCGTGTCGCTGACCGATTTGGGCCAGAAATTTTTGGACGATCTGGGCCCGGACCTGGACGCCATTCAAGACAAGATCCAATCCATCAAAGACTTGAGTGACAAGCCCTCCGGCACCATCCGTATTTCCACCTCGGACATGGCTGTTTATGGCCTGCTGTGGCCCAAGCTCAAATCCTTTCTAAAGGAGTACCCCGATATCCGCCTGGAGCTGATTGACGACTACGCCCTGGTGGACATCGTGGCCAAGGGCTTTGATGCCGGTACCCGGCTGGGGGAGCACTTGTCAGACGGCATGATCTCGGTGCGCATCGGCCCGGATGTGCGCTTTGCGCTGGTGGCCTCCCCTGGCTACCTGGCTCAGCACCCGGCCCCGGCTCACCCCCATGATGTGATGGGCCACAGCTGTATTGGCCTGCGCCTGCCCACTCACGGCAATTTGTATGTGTGGGAGTTTGAAAAAGACGGCAAGGCCCTTAACGTCAAAGCCGATTGCCAACTGGTGTTTAGCCGCACCGAGCAGCAAATCATGGCTGCCCGCGAAGGCCAGGGGCTGGCCCACGTGCCACGGGACATGGCCCAGCCCTATCTCGACAGTGGCGAGCTGGTTAGCCTGTTGGACGACTGGTTTCCGCTGTGGGACGGTTTTTACCTCTACTACCCCAGCCGCCGCCAGCCTTCCAAGGCTTTTGAACTGCTGCTAGACAGGCTGCGCCACCATCAGCAACAGCCCTGAGGCTTAGCCATCTAACAGCCCTTGCTCGGCAGCGGCCACCAGCGCGTCCACCACATGGCGGATCTTGGGTAACAACTGCCGGTTTTTAGGCCACAGGGCATTGATGGGCATCTCCCCTCCCGAGTGGCCGGCCAGCACTTCGGTAAGCTCGCCCCGGGCCAGGTGTTCACCCACCAGCCACAGCGGCAATTGCGACAAACCGCAGCCAGCCAACACCGCAGCCAGCATGGCGTCACCGTCGGCAAACTCATGGGTGGGCGGTGGCGTGTAGCGGCGAATGTGGCCGTCTTTTTCCTTGAGCAGCCACGACAGCGGCTGATTGCGGCGAAATCCCACCACACATTGGTGGCCAGCCAGTTCCTGGGGGGTCATGGGCTCGCCGTTAAACAGCAGGTATTGAGGAGAGGCGCAGATCACCAGTTTCTGGGTGGTCAGGCGCCTTGCCACCAGGCCGCTGCTGTCGGCCAGCTCACCTATGCGTACCACCAAGTCGACCCCTTCTTCGATAAGGTCGACAAAGCGCTCGCTAAAAGTCACCGTCAGGGCCAGCTCCGGGTAGCGCCGGCCAATATCCAGCAGCAACGGCAAGATACGCCGGCGCCCAAAGGCGGCGGGCAAGTCTACCCGCAGCCGCCCGGCCGGGCGCATGCGGTGGGAGCTGAGCTCCGACTCGGCCTCCTCCAGGATCTCCAGGGCGTTTTGGCAACTGGCCAGATACCGCTCACCGTCAGGGGTGAGGCTCAAGCGCCGGGTGGAGCGTTGGAACAAGGTCAGGCCCAGCCGCGCCTCAAGACGGCCAACACTTTTGGCCACCGCCGACTTGGTCAGCCCAAGGCGCTCAGCCGCCGCCGTAAAGCTGCCTTGCTGAGCCGTGGTAACAAAGGCGGTAATGCCGCCGAAATGATCCGTTGTTCGCATCGCTCCTCTCTTATCTGCCGGGGTCAAATGCCTCGATAGTCAGGTAACGGCCCTGGCGTTCACGCAAGATAAACCGGGCCTGCCGGGTGCCAAGGGTAATGGCCAGTTCTAGGCCGTTTGGCGCCGCGTTGAGTGCCGATAATGGCGCCGGGGCACTTTCTGCCAGCCACCTTTGCCACTGCTGGGCCTGCGCCTTGTCGCCCATCAGCGCCCCCAACGCGGCCAATTCTCCCCTTGCCTCCAGGTAACGAAGATGCGCCGTAAGTGATGCCAGGCGATTGGCGGCAAAAGACGGGGCAAAGTACCGGGCCGGATTGGGCGCTACCGGGGTCTTTTGGATAAAGTGAAAGGCGGCCCTGTCTTGCCGGTCAAAGCGCAGTTGGGTGTGATAGGCGATCACGGCCCCGCCCAGGCGGCCATCATTTCCCAGTACCTGGTAGTGCACTGTCATATCCAGCTCGGCGCTGTCCGGGCCCGTTTGGCGAAAGCGCGGCTCGGTGATGACATGGGCGTCTTCTTCCCAGGGCACCGACCCCAGCCAGCGGGCCATAGCAGCGCTTCCTTCAGCCAGTAACTGGCGGCCGGCATGCACCAGGCGCACATCCGGCGTGAATATCGCCAGATGCTGCGCCACAGGCTCGGTTTGGCCTTCAAAAAAGGCAAACCAGCGATGGGCGATGTCGATGCTGGCATGAAGCCTGGCCTGATCCATAAATGCGGTCCTCTCGGTTAGGTGGCGACGCCAGCATACGCCGAGCACAACAGGCACATTGGCGAATATATGTCGCCATTAAAGCGAACGAAAGGGCGTTTATCGCAAGATAGCTCACAGACATACTGCCAACCCGACCAAGCCACAGGGCTAAATCGACTGAGGAGTTTGTCATGAGTAACGCCGATATCCCGCTGTCATTGCTGGATCTGGTCCCCATTACCGAGGGCCACAGCATCAGTGACGCCCTGCATCACAGCACCGCGCTGGCCCAGGCGGCGGAGGCGGCCGGCTACCACCGCTATTGGGTTGCCGAGCACCATAACCTGACCGATATCGCCAGCGCCGCCACGTCGGTAGTGCTCAGCCATATCGGTGCCAAAACCCGCACCATCCGCCTGGGTTCCGGCGGGATCATGCTGCCAAACCACGCGCCGCTGATGGTGGCCGAACAGTTCGGCACCCTAGAATCCTTGTACCCGGGGCGTATCGATCTGGGCCTTGGGCGAGCGCCGGGCACCGATATGGAAACCGCCCATGCCCTGCGCCGCGACACCCGGGCCAAGGGCCTGGACTTCCCGCAGATGGTCGATGAGCTGCAAAGCTATCTGGCGCCGGCCAAGCCGAGCCAGAGGATCCGCGCCATTCCCGGCAACGGCCTGGCCATTCCCCTTTGGCTGCTGGGGTCGAGCACCTTCAGCGCTCAGCTGGCTGCCATCAAGGGCCTGCCTTTGGTGTTTGCCTCGCACTTTGCTCCCGATGCCATGACCGCCGCGGTGGAAATCTACCGCAGCCACTTCCAGCCTTCGGCCCAGCTCGATGCCCCCTACGTGATGATTTGCGTGAACGTGGTGGCCGCCGATTCGCAAAAAGAAGCCGAGCATCTGTCCACCACCGAGCTGCAAAAATTCCTGAACCTGGGCCGGGGGGTCGATACCTTGCTGCCCAAGCCGGTGCAAAGCATGGACGACATCTGGCACACCATCGAAGCCCAGCGGGTTTTGAGCCAGTTGCGCGAGTCAATCTGGGGCACGCCGGCCCAGGTAAGAGAAGGCTTGGCGTCGCTGGTTAAGCGCACCGGGGCCAACGAGATCATGGTCAACTCCTGGATCCACGACCCACAGGCGCGCATCTATTCCCACCAGTTGATCGCCCAGGCCTGGCAACAGTAAGGAGCGCTGATGAAAACCCTGCTCAGCCCCTTCAGACTGGCCGATACCTCCCTTGCCAACCGGGTCGTGATGGCGCCCATGACCCGTTCGCGGGCCATTGACGGCCACCCGGATGCACAGACCGCCCGCTACTATGCCCAGCGCGCCAGCGCCGGGCTGATGATCTCAGAAGGGTTACCGGTATCGGCCCAGGCCGTGGGGTATCTGCATACCCCGGGTATTTACCTGCCAAGCCAGGTGGCTGCCTGGCGCCAGGTTACCGATGCCGTGCATGCCAAAGGGGGCCGCATTTTTGCCCAGCTTTGGCATGTGGGCCGGGTTTCGCATCACAGCTTGCAGCCCGGAGGCCAGGCCCCGGTCAGCGCGGTGGCGGTGGCAGGGGGCAGCGCCTATGCCTTTGACAGCAACGGCCAACCGGCCACCGTACCGGCCAGCAGCCCGGTCGCCCTCGACGAAAAGGGCATAGGCGCGGTTATCCAAGAATTTCGCCAGGCGGCCGCCAATGCCATGGCGGCCGGTTTTGACGGCGTCGAGCTGCACGGCGCCAACGGCTACCTTATCGAGCAATTTATCAACCCGGTGCTCAACACCCGTAGCGACCGCTACGGCGGCCAGAGCTTGCAAAGCCGCAGCCGGTTGCTGCTAGAGATAGTGGCCCAAATAGCCGAAGAGATAGGCGCCGGGCGCCTGGGGGTAAGGCTCTCGCCATTCAATACCCTGCAAGATATGCCCCCCTACCCGCAAACCCTTGAGACCTACGCTTTTATCAGCGAAATGCTCAATGAGTACCAGCTGGCCTATGTGCACCTGGCGTGCCAGGGGGCGGTACTTAGCAGTGGCCTGCTGGCCGAGGTGCGCCGCCGCTGGCAAGGCCCGCTGATCCTCGCCGGGGGCCTGACCCCCGAGCAGGCCGACAACCTCATCGCCGAAGGCATCACCGATCTGGCCGCCTTTGGCACGCCCTTTATCGCCAACCCCGATTTTGTGGAGCGCATCCGCCACCAATGGCCTCTCGCCATGGTGGACAGGGCCAGTTTTTACGGCGGTGGCGCTAAAGGCTACACCGATTACCCCCCTTACCAACCCCAAGGCGCAGCGCCGGCAACAAGCTGAGCGCGCCTTCTGTTCACAAAACGGAGTCATTCATGTCAGAGACTAAAGGTTTTAAACACGTTGGCCTTATCACCAAAAAAGCGGACCAGAGCTTTGAAGAGTTCGTGGCGCACTGGCTGGAGGTACACAGTGCCATTGCCGTTAAGGTGCCGGGCCTTCGCAAATACGTCATCAACCCTATCGACCGGGAGCAATATCCCGACTCCCCCATCGATGGCTTTTCCGAGTTGTGGTTCGACTCCCTGGAAGCCGCCGAGGCCGCTTTTGCCTCGCCGGTTGGCCAGGAGGCCTTTGCCGATGTCCCCAACTTTGCCGAGCACGTTGCGGTGACCTACATCACCGAAGTGCAAAAGTTCTAAGCCGCGCCGGGCCACAGCGGCCCGGCCCAGGCAAGCGAGGCACCATGAGTAACATCATTAAACGCGGTGAGGCGCTGTCGTTGTTGGCCGATTTCCTGGCACTTTGGCAGGGGCAGCCAGGCACGGCCAATCCCTTTAGCGACACCATAAACCTGCTGAGCAGCCACAAAGGTAAACGTCAGGGGCTGGCCGAGGTCACCCAGGCCTTTGCAGAACCCAACGACATGGCCCTTATCGCCACCAATCACTATGTCACCGGTAACGATCAGGGCCTGGCCATGGTTAGCGCCTATCTGGGGGGCGAGGTGTCTGCCAAAGGCGCCAGCCAGCCCTCCACCCTGCTAGGTGGCGTGCTGAGATTGACCCTGACCAGGGAAAACGGCAGTTGGAAGATAAGCGAGTTGCTGGTCAATATCGGCTGGGTTGAGGGCGACAGCCGGCTGTTAAGCACCTGGAAGTTGCCCCCTGGGCAACGGGGCTGGCGCCCGGGCGATCTTCCGCCGGTGCTGGTCAGTGAGCTCGACTCGCCCTGGGTCTGCCTGCCGGACAACCAGGTTGAGGCCAGTGTCGAAACCCGCATTGCCGAGGCCTACTCGCGCTACAGCTGGGGGATAGACCAAAACGACATGGCGCTTTTTAAAAGCTGCTACACCGAGGATGCCAAAGGCCTGTTTCCTCCCCTTGGCCCGCTGGAAGGCTTGCATGACATCACCGGTGCCTTGAAAGAATTTCGGCGCCACTGGCCCTGGATGCAGCACTATGGCGTGCCGCTGAAGATTGTTGTGGCAGAGGATGGCCAGCACGCCCAGATGTGGGTTGGCCGCCTCATTCCCGGGCACCGGCTCAACGAACACCAGCAGCAGCTGTACGGGGCCTACTACCGTATTGAGCTGCGCCTTGAGCAAGGCTTGTGGAAATTTAGCTGGAGTGAATACGTGCCGGGCTGGCTGACCGAGGCGCAAATGCCTTACCACCAGTAGCACCTTGAAAAATGCGGCGGTCGCTTAAAAGAGCTGCCGCCGCAACGGGCTTTGCCTGCATTAATTAAAAAATGAATTAATCCGCTGCTGCCGGATTGGCACTCACACTAAAAAAGCTATTAATAAACATAAAAATCAAACAGTTAAATTAATGAGTAAGCCTCATAACCAATGTGAGGCGAATTCGCTTAATTTCTGCTCAGCGCTCCTTATCATGACCTCTCCCATCTTTTATTTGCTTGTGCTGCCAGCAAGGCGCTGGCACAGAGTTTCGCTGTGGAGTGTGAAATGTCCCCAACCTTGTTGCCCGCCAAACAGATGTGGAGCGCCATTGGCTCCATGGCGCTGTGCGTGGCCATGCTGATTGCCTCGGAGTTTATGCCGGTCAGCCTGCTGACCCCCATTGCCGCCGATCTCAATGCCACCGACGGCATGGCTGGCCAGGCCATTTCCATCTCCGGTTTTTTTGCGGTGCTGACCAGCCTGCTGATAGCCCCCATTGCTGGCCGCTATGACCGCCGCCATGTGCTGCTTGCCATGACGGTACTGATGCTGGTGTCACTGGTGCTGATTGCCAGCGCTGCCAACTTCAGCCTGCTGATGGTGGCAAGGGCGCTGCTGGGTATGGCCGTTGGCGGCTTCTGGGCCCTGTCCACGGCCACCGTCATTCAACTGGTCCCCAAGGCCATGGTGGCCCGCGCCCTTGGCATGATTTACATGGGTAATGCCGTAGCCACCGCCTTTGCCGCGCCCATCGGCGCCTACCTGGGCGCCATTGTGGGCTGGCGCGCCATCTTCTGGGGGCTGGTGCCTTTGGTGCTGTTGAACCTGGTTTGGCAGCTGCGGGCCATGCCCTCCATGCCGCCCAAAGCCGGCATTCCGGTATCCAGGGTCTTTGCCCTGTTAAAACGCCGCCATGTGGCCTTTGGCATGACCGCAGTGATGCTCACCTTCTCGGGCATGTTTGCCACCTTTACCTATCTTCGCCCCTTTTTAGAAACCCGTACCGGGGTTAGCGCCAGCCAGCTTTCGCTATTGCTGCTGGGGCTGGGGCTGGCCGGTTTTTTGGGCACCAAGCTGGCCAGCAAGCTGCTGGAAAAAGAAAAGCTCTTTCCCATGCTGCGCTGGCTGCCGCTGGTGATCGCCGCCCTGACCCTGAGCCTGGTGTGGCTGGGGGGCCGGCTGGAAGGCGCCGCCGCGCTGATGATCGCCTGGGGCCTGGTGTTTTCGGCCATTCCGGTGTGCTGGTCGGCTTGGTTGGCCCATGCCATGGGCGATGACGCCGAAAGCGGTGGCGGCTTGATGGTGGCCGCCATCCAGCTCTCCATCATGCTCGGCGGCGCCGTCGGCGGCCTGCTGGTTGACCAAATCACCATTGTCGCCACCTTCCTGTTTGGCAGCGCCCTGCTGGTGCTGGCGTCCATGGTGATTGGCCGCGGCTTTAGGCTGGGCCGGCACCCGGTGGGGCGGCACCCGCTGGCCCAGCCAGACACCATCGATTAATCCCCGTTGCCCCTGGCAACCTCACTTTATCGACACCGCGTCAAAGGAACCGTTATGCCTCAAGATGCCAATAACTTTTATCAAAGCGACAAGGTCACTCAGCAAAGGGTGACCTTTCAAAACCAGTACCGGATGCAGGTAGTGGGCAACCTTTTTATCCCGAACGGCCTGGATAAAACCCAGGGCCACGCGGCGCTGGTGGTGGGCCACCCCATGGGCGCGGTCAAGGAGCAAAGTGCCAATCTTTATGCCACCAAAATGGCCGAGCAGGGCTTTGTCACCCTGGCGGTAGATCTGTCGTTTTGGGGGGAAAGTGAGGGCGAGCCACGCAACGCCGTTTCACCTGACCTTTACGCCGAAACCTTCAGCGCCGCCGTGGACTTTCTCGGCACCCGCCCCTTTGTCGATCGCCAGCGTATCGGCGGTATCGGCATTTGCGGCAGCGGCAGCTTTCTTATCAGCGCCGCCAAAATCGACCCTCGCCTCAAGGCCGTTGCCACCGTCAGCATGTACAACATGGGCGACGCCAACCGCCACGCCCTTCATAAATCCTTGAGCCTTGAAACGCGCAAGCAGGTGATAGCCGAAGCCGCCGAACAGCGTTATGTGGAATTTAGCGGTGGCGAGCCCCTGTACACCAGCGGCTCGCCCCATAAGATTGACGAAAACTCCCACCCCATCGAGCGTGAGTTTTTTGATTTCTACCGCACCGCGCGCGGGGAATTTACCCCCAAGAGTTCGTCACCGGCCCTGACCACTCACCCCACCCTTAGCAGCAATGTGAAGTTCATGAACTTCTATCCATTCAACGACATGGATGCCATTTCGCCGCGCCCGCTGCTGTTTATCACCGGCAGCGAAGCCCACTCGAAAGAGTTCAGTGAAGATGCCTATCAGCGCGCCATCGAGCCCAAGGAACTGTTTGTGGTGCCAGGCGCCGGCCATGTGGATTTGTATGACAGGGTTACCCTTATCCCCTTTGACAAACTGACCGGCTTCTTCCGCCAGCACCTGCCGGAATAACGGCGCCCAAGTGCGCTCTAAGCTCCTACCAAGGCGCTGCCTTCTCCTTGGCAGCGCCTCAGCCTTACGCTTTACCCAAGGTAATATCATTCCCATCAAGGTAACCTTGGGTAGGGCTTTTTAAGGTATGAGCAAGGCAGCATGAATATTGGAGAATTGGCAGAGCGCACCGGGCTTGCGCCATCGCGTATTCGCTTTTACGAACGCATCGGCCTTTTTAAGCTGGTAAAGCGCAAGGCCAACGGCTATCGCAGTTATCCCCCCGCGGCGGTGCAGGCCCTGAATCTCATCAGCAGTGCCCAGCAGGCGGGCTTTAGCCTGGACGAGCTGCGCACCCTGTTGCCGCCGGATCTCAATGATTGGCAGCACCAAGAGCTGCTGGCGGCCCTGAAGGCCAAGGTGGCGGACATCGAAGCTTTGGAGGCGCGCCTTGCCAATAGCAAGGGGCAGCTACTGGCCATTATCGGGGATATCGAGGCCAAGCCGGCGGATATAGACTGCGCCGCCAACGCCAAGCGGGTGCTGGCCAAGCTGCAAAAGGGCAAAGACCAGCAAGAAGAATGATAAAAGCCGGGGCAAGCCCGGCTTTTTCGTGGCAGACCGCTAGGGCCTTAGCAGCAGCGCCGTTGTCCATTTGGCCAGCTTGCCAAAGGGCGCCCGCAGCAGCCGTGGCAAGGCCCAGCGCCCCTGGATAAAGACCCCTTTGCCGTGGCTCATGGCCCTGAAGCCTTCAATGCCGTGGTAGGCCCCCATGCCGCTGGGGCCGACGCCACCAAAGGGCAAGTCGTCCTGAACCACATGCAACAAGGTGTTGTTGATCCCCACATTCCCCGAGGTGGTGCGGGCCAGTACGGCGGCGCATTGCTGGTCGGTGGCGCCAAAGTAATAGAGCGCCAGCGGCCGGGGCCGGGCATTGATAAAATCGATGGCCTCTTCCAGGGTGCGGTAGGTCAGCACTGGCAATACCGGGCCGAAGATCTCTTCTTGCATCACCGCCATCTGCGCCGTGGCCCCAAGAATCAGGGTGGGAGCCAGGGTGCGTTCCCTGGGCTTTGCTGCCCTGTTCCCCAGGGTTAGCACCTCGGCGCCCTGGCGGCGGGCATCGTCAATCAGGTTATTGAGGCGGTCAAAGTGGCGCGGGTTGACGATGGCGGTGTAGTCGTCGCTGTCCGGCCCTTTGGGATATAGCTGGGCCACTGCCTGTTGGTAATGGGCTATGAAGGCGTCGCGTTCATCCTCATGCACCAGGGCGTAATCGGGGGCGACGCAGGTCTGGCCGCCATTGGCCAACTTGCCGTAGGCAATATGGGCGGCGGCCTCAGCCTTGGCATGGCCGGGGGCCACCAGGGCCGGGCTCTTGCCACCCAGCTCCAGGGTCAGGGGCACCAGGTTGTCACTGGCTGATTGCATTATCTTGCGGCCCACCGCCGTACTGCCTGTAAAAAACAGGTGGTCGAAGGGCAAGCGGCTGAAATCGGCGCCCAGCTCAGGCCCGCCCAGCACCACCGCCACTTCCTCTTTGGGGAAGCTGGCCGCCAGCATTTCCTGCAATAGCGAACTGGTGCGCGGCGTCAGCTCCGACGGCTTGACCATGGCCCTGTTACCCGCGGCAAGGGCGGTAGCCAGGGGAATAAGAGTCAGGGACAGGGGGTAATTCCAGGGCGCCATGATGCCCACCACCCCCAGGGGTTGGTAGCTCACATAGGCCTTGCCTGATTGGTAGTAGAGGCTGACATGGCGGCGCTGCGGTTTCATAAAGCGGCGCAGCTTTTTACTCAGGTAGTCGATGGCCTGCACCACCCCCATCAGCTCCATGATGTCGGTTTCAAAGGCCGAACGATGGCTAAAATCGGCGCTGATGGCGGCCTGTAACCGCTGCCGGTAGGCCAGCACTGCTTTGCGCAACATAGCCAGCCGCGCCTTGCGCTGGCCAAGGCTGGGCGCGGCTTGCGCAAGAAAAGCGCTTCGCTGGGCGGCCAGCAAGGCCGGGAGATCCTGGTGGATGTTAAGGGTGTCTTGCATGATTTAGTGCCCCTCGCCAAGCGTAAAGGCCATGCCGCTGTGGCGGCGCAGGCGCTCAAGATAACCCTCGCCAAAGGCGCTGGCCGGAGTCCAAAAACCGCCGGGCCTGCCGGTTTTCTCACTGCCTGCTCGCATATCAAGGGCCAAAAAGAGGGCGGCTTGGCCCAACATCTTGGCGGTGGCGCCATAGCCTGGGTCCCGGTCGCCTGTGACCTTGAGGCTAAGGGCCCGGCCAGCCTCGCCCTTGCCCCAAAAGCGCAGGTCAAAGTAACCGGCAAGCTGGGCGGCGGGGCTTGGGCCCTCGCCGGGTTTGGGCAGTAAAAAGCGCTGCATCAAGTAGCGCCCCGGCTTAAGTAAAGCGCCGAGCATAAAGGCCCCCAGGGCCGCCACCACTCCAAAGGCCTTAAGGCGGCCCTTGAGGCCAGGGCCGGTCAGCAGCCCCTCGTTGTAGCTAAAGTCCTGGCCGTAGGCCTGCCCCAAGAGGGCATTGGAGCGGTGCACCACCCGTTCGTTAACGGCGGCCATCAGAAAGGGCGCCGCCCAGGACTGGGCGTTGTGGTCGTATTCGGCGGCTTTGACTTGATGCTGGCGGGCGCTGTTGAGCGGCGCCGGTGGGCACAGTGAATAGGGATTGTTGATGTCCTTGCGGATAGCCGGGTCGGCCAGGGCCTCTTCGATGAATTGAAGGATGCTGGCTACTGTGCCGCCAGAGGCGCCGCCTTTCATGGCCTTGACCCTCATGGTGACCTTGCCAAGGGGCTGGCCCCAGCGTTTGACGGCTTCTTGTTGCAAAAGCCACACCCCCATATCTGAGGGCACAGAGTCAAAGCCGCAGCAATGAACGATGCGGGCGCCGCTTTGGCGGGCGGCGGCCTGGTATTTGTCCACCATCCGCTTTATCCACTGGGCCTCACCGGTAAGGTCACAATAATCGGTGCCCCCTTCGGCGCAGGCCTTAATCAAAGGCTCGCCATAGAGGGCATAGGGGCCGACGGTGGACACCACGGCCTGGGTTTGGGCGCAAAGGGCGGCGATTTGGCTGGCGTCGGTGGCGTCGCTAATGAGTATCGGCAAGTCTTTGTCCGCTTCCCCCAAGGAGGCCTTAAGGGCTTCGAGCTTGGTGGCCGAGCGCCCGGCGATGGCCCAGCGCAGCGGTTCTTGGCTTTCTGCCAGGTACTGGCTCAGGTAGCGGGTCAAAATTTGGCCAACAAAGCTGGTGGCGCCGAACACCACCAGATCAAAACGGGGCGCTGTCATAGGCGGGCTCCTAAAGGGGTGGGTAGATGCAGGGCCGATTGGGCGTCCTGCACCACATCAAAACGCAGCACCAGCCCCGCCCCCAGCTGTTGCAGCAAGGTGCTCAAGGGGCCCTGGCCCCGGGTCAGGCGCAGTTTTCGCGGCAGCAGCTGCTGGGCAAAGGCCAGGGTATTGGTCTGCACCAGGGTTTGCTGCCAGCGGCCGTCAACTTGGTGGACCATGGTGGCTTGGCTCATATGAGACTGGCTGGGCACCCGGCGAAGGCGCGGCAGCGGCGCGCTGAGCGCCAAGTCCACCTTGCCGTCTGGCCCCAGGATGCGGGCACTGGCCTTATCGCTTATCTCGAGGTCGATATCGGCCCGCCATTTGGGCAGCTGGTAAGCCTCTACACCCCGCACTCTCGCTATCTCGGTGGTGACCGGCAAGGCCAGCACATGGGCATGAAAATGACGCTGGCCCATGGCGCTGATGAGTTCACCCAGCTGCGAGCCCTTGGCCCCTGGCGCCCGAACCACCACGGCGACTGAGGCCTCCTGGTAGGGGTCATTGTCGCAAAGGTCGTAGGCGAAAAAAGTGAGCGCCACCAGACCATAGCCAGGCAGGGCCCGCAAGGGTTCCAAAGGCACCGGCAAGGCTGCTTTGAGCTTGGCCATGGGGGCCAGCATCAGCAACTGCAGGTTTTGGCTGCGGTAGTAAAAGTTGGGGGCCCAGGTCAGGCCTATCCGCGAGTCGAGCTGGCGCTTGGGCAAGGTGCGAAACCAGCTGATGTCCCCAGCCAAGGGGTCTTTGGCCACCTGATCCAGGTCCGGGTTCATACGGTACCTGTGGTAATAGCCGCCGGCTATCACATCCACTTGCTGGCTGCCGAAGGTCACTTGGGTCATATCTTTTTCCATCACCTTGCCTACCTTGATTTAAAACCCAGGCGCCACTCTAAGGTTAAATCTCACTTTAAGGTCAATAGGCTGAGACCAGGCTTGACCTTAAATCTGGCTTTAACCTTAGCCTTAGTGCTACTGCAATAACGAGCAAAGAGGCAAGACAAGATGCAAACCATACTGGGCGCTAGCGGACAAATTGGCCAAGAACTGGCAAAGGCGTTAAAAGCGGACTTTACCGAGCAAATCCGCCTAGTTAGCCGCCGGCCGCAACAGGTTAACGGCAGCGACCAGCTGCTGAGCGCCGATCTGTTGGACGCCGGCCAGACCATGGACGCCGTAGCCGGCTCAGAGGTGGTCTACCTCACCGCCGGCCTGCCCATGGACACGGCGCTCTGGCAGGCCCAGTGGCCGCTTATCATGGAAAACGTCATCAACGCCTGCGCCGCCCACAAGGCCAAGTTGGTGTTTTTCGACAACACCTACATGTATCCCCAGACCAGTGCGCCCCAGACCGAAGAGACCCCCTTTGTGCCTTATGGCGCCAAAGGCCGGGTGCGGGGCGAAATTGCCAGTATGCTGCTTGAGGCCATGGCAAAGGGCCGGGTGCAGGCCCTTATCTGCCGGGCCCCGGAGTTTTACGGGCCGGGCAAGACCCAGAGCATCACCAACGCCACCGTCATCAACCCCTTGAAGGCAGGTAAAGCCGCCAAGGTGTTCTTGCGCGATGACACCCTTAGAAGCCTTATCTACACCCCCGATGCCAGCCGGGCCATGGCGCTTTTGGGCAACACCCCGGACGCCTTCGGCCAGACCTGGCACCTGCCTTGCGACGACAACCGCCTTACCTACCGCCAGTTTGTGACCCTGGCCGCCAAGGTGCTGGGGGCGGCGCCCCGCTACAAGGTGCTGAAGGCCTGGCAGCTCAAACTGGCCGGGCTTTTTAGCCAAACCTTGCGGGATGCGGCAGAACTGTTGCCCCGCTACCAGGTGGATAACCTTTTTGTATCGGACAAGTTCAAAGCGCGCTTTCCCGACTTTAAGGTCACGTCTTTTGAAGAAGGGCTCAGGGCTATATAGGCAGCCGTGGGAACAGCTCTTTTTCTTTATCCAGCGCCCAGGATTGGCGGTGCTGCGCCTCGGAGATGGGCGATTGCAGCCAGCGCAGCATGTCTTCCCACAGCCACTGGCAGGCGGGGCGAAAATACCCCATGTGGCCGATGCTGCAGCCATGCACCTCGATGTCTCTGCAACTTTGCGGCGCCTGGCTATAAGCCTTGATGAAGGCGTCTCGCGATTGCACCAGCGCCCATAGGTCGTCCAGGGCGTTGGCCGCCATGATGGGGGTGGTGACGCTGGCATATTGGGCTTTGAGATAGGCCATGTCTGGCCCCTGCCACCCAAACCAAACCAAACCAAAAAAATAAAAGCAACGAATGGCGTTAATGCCCTTTTAATTTTCTTTGTTTAAGCGGGATTTACTCAATAGACAACGCTTATCAAGCGGTAAATTCAAACGATTTCACAGCACTCCTGATATTTGCCAAGATCCAGCCATGGTTGTTTTTATTGCATGTTCACCGGGCTTATGACGAAAAGGGTGTGAAAATGGCAACATTCAGCTCGTTTTTAACGGGACGTTATTTACGGATCTCACTTTTAGATTCTTGTCATTTTCAATGTGAATACTGCGTTGATAAAAACGCGCAGCATTCATCTCTCAGCGCATCGGTTGCCCTGACCCTCAATGAACTGAGCCTGCTGATAAAAAGCCTGGTTCACCTTGGCCTTCGCAAGGTGCTGCTGGCCGGCTGTGAGCCGCTGCTGCGGGGCGACATCATTGCCCTTTGCCGGCGCATTGCCCACCTGCCCGGGCTGGTTGAGCTGGCGCTGCTGACCAACGGCCAACTGCTTGCCGAACAGGCCGCCGCGCTCTTTACGGCCGGGCTGTCGCGCATCGGCGTGCAGCTGGATAACCCCGCCGCTCTTGCCCCCAAGGCGCGCCTGGCAATAGATGCTGGCTTTAGCGCCGCAAATGCAGCGGGCTTTCGCCACACCACCTTGCTCAGCCGGTTACCAGCCGCAGCGCCTGCGGCGCAGCTGGAGTCTTTGTTGGCCCTGGCCCTGCATCACCGGCTGGACCTCACCCTTATCAGCGAGGATGTCAAAGCCCTGGCCAAGACCCTTGGCAACTACCCTGCCCTGGTAACAAAGGGCGCGCAGCAATGGCACCTGGCCGGTAGCGCCGACACCCAGTTGCAACTGCTGCCGGCCAAAGCGCAAACGCCAACCCATTTGCATTTAACTGCGGCCGGCACCTTATCCTTTGAAAATAAAAAGGCGCCTTTTCTTGATTTAAAAAATACCCTTGCCCATTCACCGGGCAGTTTAATTAAAATTAACAGCGTTATTCGCGAATTTATGGGCGAGTAATAATGCCTGCCTTTTTAAAAGCTGACATGCCATGATCATCCGCCGCGACACTTTTTGGTTTTCCACCCTTACCATGCGCAAGGGCTCAATTGTTAAACGTGTGGCCTGGCGCTGCTTGCTGATCACCTTGTTGGCCTGCATCATCGTGCTGGTGGAAAAACACTACCCCTCCACCTTTACCAAGGTCAGTGCCACCCCTTTTACGCTGCTGGGGTTGTCCCTTTCCATATTCCTCAGTTTTCGCAACAACGCCTGTTATGCCCGCTGGTGGGAAGGGCGGCAGATGTGGGGCAAAATCATCATCGAGGTGCGCTCTTTTATCCGCGAAAGCATTGCCCTGCCAGAACCCGCGCGGCGCGTCGCCCTTTACCAGCTGCTGGGCTTTGCCCATGCCCTTGGCGCCCGCCTGCGCGGTGCCAGCGAGTACCGGGCCGCCAAGCCCTGGGTGGCCGAGCTGAGTGACGACGGCTGCGACAACATCAGCGATCTGCTGCTTCGCCAGCTGGGGGAGCGCTGCGCAACACTTGCCAAAGAAGGGCAGATGAGCGAATGGCGCTACATTACCCTGGAGCAGCGCCTGCAAGGCTTAAGCGAGGCCCAGGCCAACTGCGAGCGCATTAAAAACACGCCGCTGCCCTTTCCCTACACCTTGCTGCTGCACCGCACCACCTTCCTGTTTTGCCTGCTGCTGCCCATCGCCATGGCCGAGCCCCTGGGCTGGCTGGCGCCGCTCTTTACCACCATGGTCAGCTACACCTTTTTTGGCCTCGATGCCATTGCCACCGAGCTGGAAGACCCCTTTGGCATGGAGGACAACGATCTGCCCCTCGACGCCCTTATTCGCACCATAGAGCGGGAGATCCTGGCCGCCACCGGCACCAAGGCCCTGCCGCCGCCACTTAAACCGGTGAATTTTGTACTGAGCTGACGGCGCCGCCGTCGGCTTTTTTGCGTTTTAGCCAGCACTCTCACCGCCCCCGCCTTGCCAAGCCCCGCGCCAGCATCGTTAATTACCCTCATCGACATTGCGGTACGCCGCCAGCCATAGGGCCTTTTATGGATATAAAACAACTCAAATTTCTTATCGCCCTCGACCAAACCCGCCACTTTCGTAAAGCCGCCGAGCTTTGCCACGTTACCCAGCCCACCCTGTCCATGCGCATCAGCAAGCTTGAAGACGAGCTGGGCCTGGAGCTGGTCAGGCGTGGCCACCGCTTTGAGGGCTTTACCGACTCGGGGCTGCGCATTCTGGCCTGGGCCAAGACCCTGCTGGCCGCCCACGACGGCCTCAAGGTCGAAGCCGCCAGTTGCCGGGGCCAACTGGTGGGTAACCTGCGTTTAGGCATGGTGCCGCTGTCGAGCTTTGACGCCATGGAGCTGGTAAAACCGCTATCCAGCCAATACCCGGAGCTGTCGTTTCAGCTTTCCTCCATGAGCTCAGAAGACATCATCGAGCACCTTGGCAGCAACCAGCTGGACCTTGGCCTTTGTTACCTCGACGAAGTAGACCCGGAGCGTTTTGACATCATCGAACTGGCGGTCACCGAGATGGGGCTGCTGTTTGACGAGCGCTATTTTCGCTTTGCAAGCACCACCCTTGATTGGCAAGAGGTGGTGTCGGTGCCCCTTGGCATGCTGAGCCGCACCATGCGTTTTCGCCAGGCCATCGCCGTCAAACTGGCCGGCCTTGGCCTACACGCAAGAACGGTGCTGGAGAGCGATTCCACCTACCAGCTGATGCAGGCGGTAAGGGCCGGGGTGTGCTGCGCCGTGATGCCCCGCCATAGCGGCATGGAAAGCCTCAGCGACACTTTGCAATTGCTGCCCATTGGCGACGGCGCCACCCATTCACCGGTGGGCCTGGTGATGCGCCGCGCCGAGCCGCGTTCGGCGCTGGCCGAGCAATGCTTTGCCGCCGCCCAAAAGGTGCTCAGTATCGGCCTGTAAAACAGGCAAAAAAAAGCGCCAGCGAAAGCCGCGGCGCTTGTGCAAAGGAGGGCAAGACCCTCTGAGGTGGGTTACAACGCAAACAGGATTAGGGCTTCACTGGCAAGTTAGTGGTAGGCGTCCCCTACCCGCACCTTGCCGCGGAACACGTAATAGCCCCAGCAGGTGTAGGCCAGGATGATGGGCAAGATGAACAAGGTGCCAATCAGCGCAAACAGCTGGCTCTGGATGGGCGAGGCAGCGGCCCACAAGTCTACCGATGGAGGAATGATGTTGGGCCAGAGGCTAATACCCAGGGCCGCGTAGCCCAAGAACACCAGCAGCAGCACCCCCACAAAAGGCAGGTGCGAGTGGTGGCGGCGCAAGGTCTTGCGGATAAGGGTGGCGGCCAGCAGTGCCAGCACCACCATCAGCCCGAAGCCAACCCCGTGCCCGGCCACCCAGAAGCGGGCCATGTCGCCATGATTGGCACCGGTCCAGAAGATGGTTACCGCAATAATGAGCGCCAGCAGGTACAACAGCGGTTGGCTGATGCTGCGCATCCGCGACTCAAGCATGCCGTCGGTTTTAATCAGCAGCCAGGTGCTGGCCAGCAGCGCATAGGTCACCACCAGCCCCAGGCCGCAAAAGAGCGGGAACGGCGCCAGCCAGTCCAGGGCCGAGCCGGCAAACTGGCGGTTGGCCACCGGAATGCCCGACACATAGGTGCCAAGGGCCACGCCCTGGAAAAAGGTGGCCAGCAAAGAGCCGCCGATAAAGGCTTTGTCCCAGATGTGGCGGCTTTCATCCGACGCCTTAAACCGAAACTCAAAGGCCACGCCGCGAAAAATAAGCCCGGCCAGCACCAACACCAGCGGGATATAGAGCGCTTCTAAAATCACGGCGTAGGCCAGGGGGAAAGCGGCATACATGGCCGCCGCCCCAAACACTATCCAGGTTTCGTTGCCGTCCCATACCGGCGCCACGGTGTTCATCATCACGTCCCGCTCATGGCGGTCCTTGATGAAGGGAAAGAGGATGCCAAGGCCGAGATCAAACCCGTCCATGACCACATACATCATCAAGCCAAAGAGGATGATGACAGCCCAGATGACCGAGAGGTCGATACTTTGAATCATGAGTCAGTCCCCGGTTATTCAGTGATGGACAAAGGTCTGCGAAAGGCGCCGTGCTGGTCGCCATGGCCGTCGTCGCCCTGGGCCGGGCCTTTTTTGACTAGGCGCAGCATGTAGCCAATACCGACGGTAAAGACGGCGAAGTAGATGACCACAAAGAGGGCAAGGGAGAAGCTCAGCTGGTAGACATCGTGGTTGGATACCGCATCTTTGGTGCGCAGCAGCCCATACACCACCCAGGGCTGGCGGCCCATTTCGGTGGTGATCCAGCCGGCCAGCAGGGCGATAAGGCCGGACGGGCCCATCAGCATCACAAAGCGCAAAAACAGGCGATTACGGTACAAACTGCCACGGCGGCGAAGCACCAGCGCCAGCAGGCCGCTCAGCACCATCAACATGCCCAGCCCCGCCATCACCCTGAAGGTCCAGAAAATCACGGTGGAGTTGGGCCTGTCTTCCTTGGGGAAGCTCTTTAAGGCCGGGATCTGCTTGTGCAGGCTGTGGGTGAGGATCAGGCTGCCAAGGTAGGGGATCTCCAGGCTGTATTTGGTTTTCTCGGCGGCCATGTCGGGAATGCCAAAGAGGATAAGGGGGGTCGCCTCGCCGGGTTTGTTCTCCCAGTGGCCCTCGATGGCGGCAATTTTGGCCGGCTGGTGCTCCAGGGTGTTAAGGCCGTGGGCATCCCCCACCACCGCCTGCACCGGCGCGGCGATAAGGATCATCCACATCGCCATGGACAGCATCTTGCGCACCGGCTGCGAGTCGTTGCCGTTAAGAAGATGCCAGGCCGCCGAAGAGGCCACAAAGAAGGCGGTGGAGATAAAGGCCGCCAGCGCCATGTGGCAGAAGCGATAGGGGAAGGACGGGTTGAACACAATCTTGAACCAGTCCACCGGCACCACCCGGCCGTTGACGATGTCAAAGCCCTGCGGGGTCTGCATCCAGCTGTTGGAGGAGAGGATCCAGAACATGGAGATCAAGGTGCCGATGGCCACCATGATGGTGGCGAAAAAGTGCATCTTGCGGCTCACCTTGTGCCAGCCAAACAGCATGACCCCCAAAAAGCCCGCTTCGAGGAAGAAGGCGGTCAGCACTTCATAGGTGAGCAGCGGGCCGGTCACGGCGCCGCCCACGTCGGAGAAACGGGACCAGTTGGTGCCAAACTCGTAAGACATCACCAGCCCCGACACCACCCCCATGGCGAAGTTGACGGCAAAGATCTTTGACCAGAAGTGATAGAGGTTCTTGTAGACGGGGTTGGCCGTTTTCAGCCAAAGCCCCTCAAGCACCGCCAGGTAACTCGCCATCCCGATGGTGATGGCGGGAAAAATAATGTGAAACGAGACCGTGAACGCGAACTGTATCCGCGCCAGATCTAGAGCATGCAACATGTTGTTCCCCTTGTTTTTGGACGCAAGGACTGGCCGGGGCGGCCGTCTGGCGGCCCTGGGAGTCGGTGGTAAAGCGAGGGGCGTCCCTGCCCGGCGGCTCAGACGGCCGAAGAAGCGATCAGCCCGTCGGGCTTGGCTTTCTCGAGCTTGATGGCCACGAATTTGGAAGTAGGCGTAAAGGTGGTGTCGCCGTAACTTTCCAGAGGCACCAGCGGGTTGGTCTCCGGGTAGTAGGCGGCGGCTTGGCCGGTGGGCATGTCGTAGGCCACCAGCTCAAAACCGCTGACCCGCCGCTCGCGGCCGTCGTCCCAGAGCGCCACCATGTCCACCTTGTCACCGGGGGCAAAGCCCAGGCGGCGGATCTCTTGTTCGTTGATAAACACCACTTCCCTGAGCCCAAACACGCCGCGATAACGGTCGTCCAGGCCGTAGAGGGTGGTGTTGTACTGGTCGTGAGAGCGCAGGGTTTGCAAGATGAGGTCGGGCTGGTCGCCACGGGCCAGCACCTCGGGATTAACCAGGCTTACCGGCAGGGCGCTGGCGATAAACTGCGCCTTGCCACTGGCGGTATGCCAGCGGCGCTCGGCGGCACCATTGCCAAGGTAAAAGCCGCCGGGGCGCTGCAAGCGGGTGTTGAAATCGCGAAAGCCGGGAATGGTGTCGGCGATAAGGTCGCGAATGCGGCTGTAATCGCCAATGAGATAGTCCCAATCCACCGGGAAATTGCCCAGGGTGGCCTTGGCGATACCGGCCAGGATAGCGGGCTCTGAGCGCAGCAGTGCCGAGCCGGGTTTTAGCTGGCCAAAGGACAGATGCACCATGGAGAAAGTGTCTTCCACCGTGATGCCCTGCTGGCCCTCGGCCTGCATGTCAATCTCGGTGCGGCCCAGGCACGGCAGGATGATGGCGTCTTTACCCACCACCAGGTGCGAGCGGTTGAGCTTGGTGCTGATTTGCACCGTTAACGCGCAGTTTTTAAGGGCGCTGTGGGTACGAGGGGTGTCGGGGGTGGCCTGGGCAAAGTTACCGCCAAGGGCAATAAACACCTTGGCACGGCCCGCTTCCATGGCCTGAATGGCCTGCACGGCGTTATGGCCGTGGCCACGAGGCGCTTTGAATTTAAAGCGTTTTTCGATGGCGTCCAGCAACCAGGCGGGGGGCATTTCATCAATGCCCATGGTGCGGTCCCCCTGCACGTTGCTGTGGCCCCGCACCGGCGACAAACCGGCGCCAGGCTTGCCAACGTTACCGCGCAGCAGTTGCAGGTTGACTATCTCCTGCACTGTTGGCACCGAGTGCTTGTGCTGGGTAACCCCCATGGCCCAGCACATGATCACCCGCTCGGCGCGCCGGTACATGCCGGCGGCAAGCTCGATGTCGCTCAGGCTAAGGCCCGATTGCGCGATGATCTGCTCCCAGGAGGTGGCGTCCACCTCGGCCAGGTAGTCGTCCATGCCAGTGGTGTGGGTGTTGATAAAGTCGTGGTCGAACACCGCCGGCTCACCTTTTTGCTGGGCTTCACGCTCCCACTGCAACAAAAACTTGGCCATGCCGCGAAAGGCGGCCATGTCGCCCCCCAGCGCCGGGCGAAAATAGGCGGTATTGGTAGGCTCGGCGCCGTTACTGAGCATCTCCAGGGGGTGCTGAGGGTGCTGGAACCTTTCAAGGCCCCGCTCTTTCAAGGGGTTAAAGCACACTACCTGGGCACCGCGTTCTACCGCTTCACGCAGGGGTTCGAGCATGCGCGGGTGGTTGGTACCGGGGTTTTGGCCAATCACGAAGATGGCGTCGGCCTTGGCGAAATCGTCAAACACCACGGTGCCCTTGCCCACCCCCAACGTGGTGCTCATGCCGTGGCCGCTTGCCTCGTGGCACATGTTGGAGCAATCGGGGAAGTTGTTGGTGCCAAAGGCCCGTACAAAAAGCTGGTACAGATAGGCCGCTTCGTTGCTGGCGCGCCCGGAGGTGTAAAACTCGGCCATGTCAGGAGAAGGCAGGCTGCGAAGGTGCTTGGCCACCAGGGCAAAGGCGTCGTCCCAGCCGATGGGCTCATAGTGATCGGTGGCGGCGTTGTAGCGCATTGGGTGGGTCAGGCGGCCTTGGTATTCGAGCCAGTAATCGGTTTGGCGCAGCAGCTGCGCAACACTGTACTTGGCAAAGAATTCAGGGGTGACATAGCGGCCGGTCGATTCCCAGTTCACCGCCTTGGCGCCGTTTTCGCAAAATTTCACCATGCCGCTTTCAGGGGACTCGCCCCAGGCGCAACCGGGGCAGTCAAACCCGTTGTTCTGGTTGGTCTTGAGCATGGCGCGCAGGTTTTTCAGGGGCTTTTCACTGCCCAGCCAGCTTTTGGTCACGCTTTTTAACGCGCCCCAGCCTGCCGCCGGGCCTGAATAGGGTTTGATGTTGTCACTGTTGCTCATCGCTGGCTCCAAGGGCGCCTTAATAGACGCGGTGCTGAAAAGACCGACTGCCCTCCCCCCATGTCTATTGCCGGTTTCGCAAAAAACAGGCAATAGCGGGCCGCAAGCGACGAAATGTCACTTGTTAAACAGGCTCAAAGACGAGTTTCAATACCGGGGAGCGGGTTCGATTAAGAAAATAATGAAATAGCCGGCCACTATCCAATCGAAACATTTGAAGCGCTAATCAACGCTATCTATCAGTGCCAGTGGGCGGCGTAAAAAGGGGGGCGTTGCCAATAAAAAAAGCGCTTCATCAAGAAGCGCTTTTAGCGGCCTGGCCTTTAGAACTTGTAGGTGGCCTGGGTGTAGAAGTAGCTGGTGTTGCCGTCGTCCGGGGCGCTCGGGGCATCGCGGAAGAACTCGCCCTTAATGAGGTAGGCGCCGCCAATTTCCAGTTGCAGCTGCTTCATCAAATCGATGCGCCAGCGAGCCTCGATTTGGTGGCCGACAAAGCGGCCGCTGTCGCCGCTTGCATCACGCAGCCCGGAGCGCGATTGCGAATCGTGGGCCGAGGCCAGCCATACAGCGCGGTAGGCGATAAAGGCGCTTTTGCCAATACCGGGTTTGAAATCCCACTGCACGCCGGGGGAGATGATGTTGGTGCGGGCAAAGGCGCCGTAAATGCCGGTGGGGCCAAAGTCGAAGCGGCTTACCCCGAACAGGGTGTTAAAGCGCTGGGATTTGCCGTCGTTCGGATCGCTGTCGCCACTGGCGTAATCGGCCAGCAATGACAGGCGCGAGGCCAGGGCGTCATCAAACTGGTAACCGATCTGGCCGTGGAACATGCCGGCGTTGACGTCCAAATCGCCGTTGTCACCAAACTGGTAGGCCGCTTCTACCTCATAATGCCACTGGTTGGCGGCGATGGCGTTGAGGTTGCGAAAGCCCAGGGTGCTGAGCTTGAGCCGGCCACGGTTGCTGTCGGTGCCGTAATAGTAAAGCTCCAGGTCGGTGGCGCCCTTGTGGTTCCAGTCCAGGCCCCAGACGTGGTCGTTGCTTTCTTTGTCCAGGTGGGTCTTGTTGTGGTCAAGGTCCTGGCGGTTATCGGGGCGGATGGTCACCGGGTTGAAGTAAAACGCCTGCCAGGTGGCGAAACCGTCGTTATAACTGCCGTAAATACCGTCAAAAGCGTTGATGGTGTTACGAAAACGCTGGCGGGCCATCAGGCGGCGGCTGCCGATATCCAGGGTCTGGCGGCCCACCCGCACCTGCCATTTGTCGCCGTCATGCCAGCCCAGCCAGGCTTGCAGGGGCTCAAGGGTGTTCACATCATCGGTACCGAGGGGGGTGCCGCTGTCGTCGAGCCAGGTGCGGGCATCTTCCAGCTCTACCTGGCCAAGCAGGTTCTCGCCCTGGTATTTGAGGCTGGCCAAAAGCTGTGAGGCCAGCACGCTGTCGTCGCCATGGGCATTGGCGCGGTAGGCGTTTTGCAGGCTTTCATAACGCAGCCGGTAATGGCCGTCGAATTGCCAGGGTGAGGCCTGGTCTGCCAGTACCGCCGAGGAACAGAACAGCAGCGATGCCAAAGGCAACAACGTAGGAAAGGATTGCCCTTTCTTCATGACTTGAGCTCCCAAAAAAGAAAAATAAAAAATAAGAAATTTCGCTTTCACAGCCGAGATGCTGGATTCATGACTTTTAAATATGCGATATATAAAACGCTATATAACGGTAAGCAGAATGCTTTAGAATGACAAGCATCAAAATGAAAGTTGATTGAGGTGAAAGGTATGAAATTGGTTAAAAGTCTGTCTTTAATAACTGTTATTTATTTATTCATTAGTCCCGTCTATGCAAAAGACATTCAAGTGGCGGTAGCGGCCAACTTCACGGCACCGATGAAGCAAATCGCCCAACAATTTGAAAAAACCTCCGGCTACAAGGTGAGCCTGGCCTTTGGCTCTTCCGGCAAGTTCTTTGCGCAAATTAAAAACGGCGCCCCCTATGAGATATTCCTCTCTGCCGACCAGGCCAAACCCATCGCCATGGAAAAAGCCGCCCTGATGGTACCTGGCAGCCGCTTTACCTATGCCATCGGCACCCTGGCGCTGTGGTCGCCTAAAGCCGGGGTGGTCAAAGACGGCGGCGAGCCCCTGCAAAGCGGCCAGTTCAACAAGCTGTCTCTGGCTAACCCCAAGCTGGCCCCCTATGGCCTGGCTGCCACCCAAACCCTTGAAAAAATGCACCTTACCGCCGCCACCCGCGCTAAATGGGTGCAGGGTGAAAACATCTCCCAGACCTACCAGTTTGTGGCCTCCGGTAACGCCGACATCGGCTTTGTGGCGCTGTCGCAGATCATGAGCAATGGCAAAATCACCTCCGGCTCCAGCTGGCTGGTGCCAAGCGAGTATTACAGCCCCATCCGCCAGGACGCAGTGCTGCTTAAAGCCGGGGCCGACGATGCCGGCGCCAAAGCGTTACTTTCGTATCTTCAAAGCGATGCCGCTCGCGCTATCATCCATGCCTACGGCTATAAAACCGAGTAACCCCATCCATGGCTTTTTCCGACGCTGACCTTGCCGCCGTTTGGCTCACCCTGAAGCTGGCCAGCACCGTTACCGCGCTGCTGCTGTTGTTGGGCACCCCCATCGCCTGGTGGCTGGCCCGCACCCGCTCCTGGCTTAAAGGGCCCATCGGCGCCCTGGTGGCCCTGCCGCTGGTGCTGCCGCCAACGGTGCTGGGTTTTTACCTGCTTATCGCCATGGGCCCTAACGGTTTTGTGGGCAAGGCCACCAGTGCCCTTGGCCTTGGCACCCTGCCCTTTACCTTCTGGGGACTGGTGGTGGCGTCGGTGATTTATTCGCTGCCTTTTGTGGTCCAGCCGCTGCAAAACGCCATGGAAGCCATGGGCGAGCGGCCTTTGGAAGTGGCCGCCACCTTAAGGGCCGGCCCCTGGGACCGGTTCTTCAGCGTGGTGGTGCCCCTTGCCAAACCCGGTTTTATCACCGCCGCCGTGCTGGGCTTTGCCCACACCGTGGGGGAATTTGGGGTGGTGCTGATGATAGGCGGCAATATCCCCGGCCAGACCCGGGTGGTGTCGGTACAAATTTATGACCACGTCGAGGCCCTGGAATACGGCCATGCCGAGGTGCTGAGCGCCGCCATGGTTGTTTTTGCCTTTGTGGTACTGCTGGGGCTTTACAGCCTGCAACGTAAAAGCAGCCTGTGGGGCCTCAAGTAAGGAGTGATGGTGTCTAAACACGGTATCGAAGCCCGCTTTGCGCTGGGGCTGACCGGCAAGGGCGAGTCGGCCTTTAGCCTGGATGTTGACCTCACCCTGCCCGGCCAAGGGGTCAGCGCCATTTTCGGCCACTCAGGCTCAGGCAAAACCACCTTGCTGCGCTGCCTGGCCGGCCTTGAGCGCGCCCCGGTGGGGCGCTTGACGGTCAATGGCGATACCTGGCAAGACCAGGGCCTCTTTTTGAAAACCCATAAAAGGCCGCTGGGGTACGTGTTTCAAGAATCGAGCCTGTTCCCGCACCTTACCGCCAAAGGCAACCTCGATTACGCCACCAAGCGCTCTGGTAAAGCCACCCCCGAGGCGCTTTATCAAAAGGTGCTGGCGGTGATGGGTATCGAGCCGTTGCTGGGGCGATACCCGCACCAGCTCTCCGGCGGCGAGCGCCAGCGGGTGGCCATTGCCCGGGCGCTGTTGATCCAGCCCAGCCTGCTGTTGATGGACGAACCCCTGGCCGCTCTTGATATGGCGCGCAAGCAGGAGATCCTCCCCTACCTTGAAAAGCTGCGTACCACCTTTGCGCTGCCGGTGGTGTATGTCAGCCACGCCATGGATGAAGTGGCGCGCTTGGCCGACCACGTGGTGGTTATGCAAGCAGGCAAGGTGAAGGCCGAAGGGGCCGTGGGGGAGGTGTTTTCGCGCCTCGATTTACCGCTGCCGGCAGGGGACGACGCCAGCGTGGTGTGGCAAGGGCAGCTGGCAGAGCGAGACCCACTGTGGCATCTGGCCAAGGTGGCCTGCCCTGGGGGCGCGCTTTGGGTCAGAGACAACGGCGATACCCTGGGCGGCCCGGTGCGGCTTCGGGTTCAGGCCAGAGACGTGAGCCTGAGCCTTAGCCGCCACAGCGATTCGAGCATCCTTAACCTGCTGGCGGTCGAGGTGGAGCAAATCGTGCCAGACAAAGACGACGCCATGGTGCTGGTGCGCCTTAAGGCCCAAAACGACCACCTCATTGCCCGCCTGACCCGCCGCTCGGCCAGCACCCTGGCCTTGCAACCAGGGCAATCTTTGTGGGCGCAGATAAAATCGGTGGCGATTGTCCGTTAACCTTCTTTGAGCAAAATGACGCTGGGCGCTTTAAAAAGCGCGCAGGCGTCTATCCCTTCGGCAAGGGCCAGGCTTTGGGCACTGGTGTTGGTGACGATGGCGCTCACCGCCTTGCCGCCGCCGATATCCAGGGTCACGTCGCTGTTAACGCTGCCAGTCAGCACCCTGGCCACCTTGCCCACCAGCTTGTTGCGGGCGCTGGTTTGAATGGTTGTGTCAGTGCTCACTATCACCGATGAGGCTTTCACTAAAGCGATAACCTCGCTGCCTTCCACCAAGCCCAGGCGCTCGACGCTGTCACGGGTGATCATCGCCACCAGCGGCTGGCCGGCGCCAATATCCAACTCCACTTCAGCGTTGATGGCGCTGGCGGTAATGCGGCGAATAAGGCCGCGAAACTGGTTCCTGGCGCTGGTATGCAAGCTGCCTCCTTTCATAAATGACGCCACATCGTTAAGCGACTGCACCTTATTGCCCAGTTGGGCGATAAAGCGCCGGTGCTCGTCCTGCAACTGTTCAAAGCCCGCCACGATGCGAAGGCCATGCTCGGTGAGCCGGGTGCCGCCGCCCTGGGCGCCGCCGGTGGTGCGGCTTACCAGCGCTTGGCTCGACATATTGTTCATGGCATCGATGCGATCCCAGGCGGTTTTGTAGCTTATTCCCACCAGCTTGGCGGCCTTGGAAATAGAGCCGCTTTGTTCAACGGCCTTAAGCAGCGCCACCTGCGCCTCGGCCAGGGGCTGCTGGCCGTTGGACCAGAAGATATCGCCCTGCAACTGGCCCTTGGGGCCCTGGGGTTTGGTCATGCACTTTGCCTTTGCAAGAAGCGTTGGCGCCATTATCACCAATAGCCGCCGCGGTTGCGACCTTTGCCGCCAGCCCCCAGCTTTGGTAAAGTGCAGGCGTTTTTTTAAGCAAAAGAGCGTGGTAGTGGCGGTTTACGTAGACAACATGCAGGCGCCCTTTCGGGGCATGGTGATGTGCCACATGCTGGCCGACACCGAGGCCGAACTTCATGCTATGGCCGATAAAATCGGCATACAGCGGCGCTGGCATCAGCACCCCGGCACCCACAAAAGCCATTACGACATCAACCAGGACATGCGCGCCCTGGCCGTTGCCCACGGCGCCGTGGAGATCACCTTAAAAGAAAGCGGGCGCATTGTCCGCGCCCGCCGTCTGGCCAAAACCTGAGCCCTTAGCTCTTCTCAGCCAAGGCCTCTGGCGCCGCTGGCTCGGCGCTGGCCGCTTTTTTATTACTCAAGTAGATAAACCACAGCGCCGCCGCCAGGCACAGCGCCGCCAGCACCCTGTTACTGGAAAAGGCGATGGCCTCATTGCCCAGCCAACCGAAGCTGTCTATCACCATGGACATGGCCAACTGCCCGAGGATCACAGCCACCGTGGCCACAGCGGTACCAATGCGCTGCACCGCAAACACCATGGTCAGCACATACACCAGCCCCAAAAACGAACCGGTCAGCTGCCACTTGGGTACATCAAACAAAGTGACATTTCGGGCCGGCTCGAAAAACAGCACCAGCAACCCGCTCACCAGGGTACCTACCAAGAAGGTTAAAAAGGTGGCCCTGATACTGCCCTGCACGGCGCCAAGGCGCCCGTTTACCGCCGCCTGAATACTCAGCAGCGCGCCGCCCAGCACCGCCAGCAGCACCATCATTAACACCAACATCATTGCCCTCCTGCGATAAGCGCCAGTGCCGCCGCCACAAAGCCAAGGGCGATGAGGTGGTGGCGATTAACCGGGCGCTTTGGCACCCCAAAAAGACCGAAGTGGTCGATAACGAGACTTTTCACCACCTGCCCGGCCAGGATGCCGGTCATGGCCAAGGTGACCCCGATAACCGGGGTAACGATGGTGAGGATCACCACATACCCCGGGCCGAGGATGCCGCCGGTCAGCTGCCAGCCTGGGGCGCTGAAAAACGATACCGGCTGGCGCGGCCCCCACAGCAGCATCAACAAAAACGCCAGCACCGCCTCTACCGCAAACAGGCTAAAACACGCCCAGTAATGCCCTACCTGTTGGCCAAGTGGCCCCAAAATGCCGGCCTCAACTGACAAGCCCATGCCGGCTATCACCACCAGCACCATGGCAAGCAACTTCATAACGCCTCGCGCTTTCAATCAATAAAGCGGGCATTTTAGGGAGGGATACTTGTTTGAAAAATGCGATGATAAACACAACTTCTGTGCAAGATACGCATAAGGAACAGGGCCATGACGGTCAATATCAAAGCCATGCAGCTGTACGTGGCCACCCTGGAGCTGGGCAACTTCTCGGAGGTGGCGCGCCGTGAGGGCATGTCCCCCTCTTCGGTGTCGCGTATCGTGCAGCAACTGGAGACCGAGCTTGGCAGCCAGCTGCTCTATCGCAATACCCGCGCCGTTGAGGCCACCGAAGCCGGACGCCTTTATGGCGACACCTTCCGCCAGATGCTCGCCACCCTCGACGACACCAACCGGCGCCTGCAGGCCAGCCAAAGCGAGCCCGGCGGCCTGGTACGCATCAATGCGCCGGTGACCTTTGCCCAAAAGCACATCGTGCCCTGGCTGGCCGAGCTGACCGGCCGCCACCCTGCCCTTCGCCTTGAACTGGTGCAAACCGACGACTTCATCAATCCCCTGGCCGACGCCGCCGACTTGTTGTTTCGCATCGCGCCACTGCAAGACTCCGGCCTGCACCTGCGGCTGGTCGACAAACCCCGTTATTTTCTGGCCGCCAGCCCCGGCTACCTAGCCCGGCACGGCGCGCCGCAAACACCGCAGCAGCTCTACCAGCACAACTGCCTGGTCTATAAAGGCAAAATGGGGATGCAGCGGGCCTATTTCAGCGCCGCCGGGGCGCCGCTGGAGGTACACACCTTTGGCGGCTCGCTGGTGGCCAACAACGCCGACAGCCTGGTCAGCGCCGCCCTGGATGATGTGGGTATTGTGATGATGCCCGATTGGCAAATAGGCCACCTGCTGCAAAGCCGAGCGCTGCAGCCCGTGCTGAGCGACTACCAAGTAGCACCGGGCCACCAGCAGCAGGTAATTGCCATGCTCTACCCTCAGGCGCGTTTTTTACCGGCGGCGGTGCGCAGCGTGATTGATTTTTTTGCCGAGAAATACGGCCCCACGCCTTATTGGAAATACCCATCAAAAGACCAATAAAAAGCGCCTTGCGGCGCCTTTTTTATTGGTGCCCGGTAATGCTGTGGGGCTGATAGTGCTGCTCAAGCTGGGCGATTTCCTCATCGGTTAGCTTAAAGGCCAGGGCCGCCACCGCATCGTCCAGCTGCGCCGTTTTCGAGGCGCCAACAATGGGCGCCGAGACTTGCGGCTTGGCCAGCACCCAGGCCAGGGCCACCTGAGCCATGGGCACGCCCCGGGCCTTGGCCACCGCCTCGACGGCATCAATCACTTGGCCATCGGCCTGCTCGGTACGCTCATACAGGGTTTTCCCAAAGACATCGGATGCGCTGCGGGCCGTGCCCTGGCCGCGTGGGCGAGTCAGGTGGCCACGGGCCAGCGGGCTCCAGGGCATCAGCCCAACGCCTTGGTCGGCGCACAAGGGGATCATCTCCCGCTCCTCTTCGCGGTACAGCAGGTTCAGGTAGTTCTGCATGGACACAAAGCGGGTCCAGCCGTTTTGGCTCGCCACCGCTTGGGCCTTGGCAAATTGCCAGGCAAACATCGAGGACGCGCCGATATAGCGGGCCTTGCCGGCTTTTACCACGTCGTGCAGCGCTTCCATGGTTTCTTCGATGGGGGTGTCGTAGTCCCAGCGGTGGATTTGGTAGAGATCCACATAATCGGTGCCGAGGCGGCCAAGGCTGGCGTCAATCTGCGCCATGATCGCCTTGCGCGACAATCCCTTACCGTTGGGGCTGGCCGGGGCGCCAGCGGCGCCGGGCGGGAAGAACACCTTGGTGGCCAGCACGATGTCGTCGCGGCGAGTAAATTCCTTGAGAAACTTGCCCACCATTACTTCTGAGGTGCCAGCAGAGTAGCTGTTGGCGGTATCAAAGAAGTTGATGCCCTGCTCCACGGCGTGGCGAAAAATGGGCCGCGAACGTTCTTCATCCAAGGTCCAGGGGTGGGCGCCGGCGTTTGGCTCGCCAAAGGTCATGCAGCCCAGGCACAGCCTGGAGATGTCCAGCCCGGTAGTGCCCAGTTTGGTGTATTCCATGGTGGCTCGCTCCTTTGCGATAGGCCCGGCCGCCAGGGCACCGGGCCATAAGATGTTGGTAATACCCAGCCTACCATTTGCCCCCCATGCCCAGCCCAAATAAACGCTGTGTTTTACAGCAACGCCTTTTATTGGGCCGCCTGAACATCCTTTAACGTTAATAACAAAACGCGGCGCATATTTAATAAAGGGCAAAAACAGCCAGAAAATAAGCCGTTAAATGTAAATGCGGCTATCTGCTTTAAAAAGTGGAAACAAAGTTATTCCAGGCGGCGCGTATTACGACACAGATCCGCCATTTATAGTCCGGATATCACTCGCCACTTTCTTTCGTCAGGCCGCAAGCAAGCGCAGCCTGCGGCCTGTTGTTGCCTTTAAGGAGTTTCGCATTATGAAGATCTATTTATTTTCCCTGGCTGCCGGTTTATTGGTAGGCGTGATTTACAGCCTGCTCAATGTCCGCTCCCCCGCGCCGCCGCTGGTGGCCCTGGTTGGTCTGCTGGGGATCCTGGTCGGTGAGCAGGTGATCCCGGTTGGTAAACAGCTGCTCAAGGGCACCGCCTTTTCTACCGCCTGCGACAAAGCTGACGCGGTAGACCATGTGCTTGGCCAATTGCCGGGCCGCCAGGCCGATAAAAAAGCCGAGCAAGAAGAAAAAGCCTGAATAACGGGCTTCGCCCCTGGCGAAGCCGGCTTCAGCCTTGCCATTACACGCCATTCCCCTTCGTTGTCTTTATCAAGGAGTTCATCCCGTGCCTTCTATTAAATCCCTGCTGCTTGGCGCCCTGTTTGCCGGCAGCGCCGCGCTGTCATCCCAGGCCGCCATGGCCGAAGACGCCGGCTTTGCCGTCGGCCCTCAATACGACACCACCCACGTTTATGTGGATGCCAAAGACTTCAACCACTTTGTGAAAAGCTTTGTGGACACCTTCGGCGGCAAAACCAGCAAGCAAGGGGTGTTTCAGGTAACCCCGACCGCCAGCAAGACCATGTCGCAACTGGCGCTGACCCCGGCTGGCACCATTTCAGTATTCGGTTTTAAAACCCCGGTTCCCTACCCCTTTGGCGCCGAGCGTACCGGCTACCTGGTCACCGACATGGACGCGGCCCTGGACTCGGCAGTGAAACACGGTGCCACCCGCCTGGTAGAAGCCTTCCCTGACCCCATCGGCCGCGACACCGTTATCCAGTGGCCGGGCGGCGTGAACATGCAGCTCTACTGGCACACCCAAAAGCCCCATTACGACCCCCTGGCAACAGTGCCGGAAAACCGCATCTATTTGACCCAGGACGCCGCCGACACCTTTATCAAGGACTGGGTTGCCTTCTCCCATGGCACAGTGGTGTCTGACGAGAACGCCGCCCCCGGCAGCGCCGCTGGCCTTAGCCACCCCATCCGCCGGGTACGCATTGATTCTGGCTACGGCAAGATGACGGTGCTGGTGACCAAGGGCCAACTGCCCTGGCCCTATGGCCGCGACATGACCGGCTATGAAGTCAGCGACCTCAAAGCCACCTTGAAAAAGGCCAAAGCCGCCGGTGTTGAAGTGCTGGTTGCCCCTTATAACGCCGGTGACCGCGAAGCGGTGATGGTGCGCTTCCCCGGCGGCTATATCGCCGAAATTCACCAGCTGCACCACGCCTCCTAATCCGCTGCACCCTTAAGGCCGGGCTTACCCGGCCTTTCTTTTAAGGATCCACCATGACATATCGCCACCGAAGCTGGCTGCTGCTGGCGCCGTTGCTGGCCATGGCCGCAAGCACTGCCAATGCCGCTACCGGCCGCCCGGCCATCCTCTCCAATCGCTGGCAAGAAGACTGGTCAGCCCTGGCCGACCCGGCCCTGAAAACCCAGCCTCTCGATAGCCTCAAATACATCTCCCTCGGAGACGACCCGGCCAACTACCTGTCGTTGGGGGCCAACCTCAGAGAACGCTATGAAACCAACCACAGCCCCCGCTTTGGCACGGTTGCTGGGCAAGGCGACGGCTACCTCATCAACCGCATGGAAGTGCATGCCGACCTGCGCCTGGGAGAGGTACAAACCTTTGTGCAGTTGCAAAACGACAGCGCCCCCGGGAAGAAAAACAAAGGGCCGGCCGACGCCAACAAGCTGGATTTGGAGCAAGCCTTTGTGGCGCTGGTACACCCCATAGGCAATGACACCCTCAAGATACGGGCTGGCCGCCAGCAGTTCGCCTTTGACTTGCAGCGCTTTGTGTCAGTTCGCGAAGGGCCTAACGTGCGCCGCTCCTTTGACGCCCTGTGGTCAGACTATGAAACCGGCCAGTGGCGCTTTATCGGCTATTACAGCCAGCCTGTGGTCAACAAGGACCGCCACAGCTTTGACGACACCAGCTCCCACCACCAGCGCTTTTATGGTGCCCGCGTCGAGCGCCTGGTGCTGGGGGGCAACGAGTTGTCGGCCTATTGGTCACGCTTTGCCGACGCCGACGCCCACTTCTTAACGGTGTCAGGCAACGAGCAGCGTGATGTCTGGGATCTGCGTTTTGCCGGCAAAAAGGCAAACGTTGATTGGGACCTGGAAGCCATGTTGCAAACCGGTGATATTGGCGGCCAGCGCATTCGCGCCTGGGGCTCGGGCAGCCGGGTTGGCTACACCTTCAAAGACGTAGCCCTGGCGCCAAGGCTTGGCATGCAACTGGACGCCGCCTCCGGCGATACCAACCCCAACGACAACAAGCTCGGCACCTTTAACCCCTTGTTCCCCAATGGCTCATACCTGAACCTCGCGGGCTACACCGGCTATGTGAACTTCATTCACGTCAAACCCTCCATCACCATCAAGCCCATGGCGAACTTGAGCCTGATGGGCGCGGTGGCCGGGTTGTGGCGGATGACCACTGACGACGCGGTGTACACCATGCCCAGCATCGCCGTGCCCAACACCGCTGGCCACGGCAGCCGCTACACCGGCGCCTACGGCCAGCTGCGCCTGGACTGGAAGGTCAACGGCCACCTGAGCACCGCCATCGAAGCGGTGCACTACCAGGTGGGTAGCAGCCTCAAAGCCGCTGGCGGCTCGGACAGCGATTATCTCGGGGTCGAATTTAAATTCGGCTGGTAACAAAAAGGCCTCCCAAAGGGAGGCCTTTTCTTAAGGAGCGGCGTTAGCCAAGCTGCACCATCCAGCCGTGGGGGTCTTCACTGCGGCCGTATTGGATATCCAGCAGCGCGGCCTTGAGCATGGCGGTCACTTCGCCGCCTTCGCCGTTGCCGATGGTGAAATCGTGGCGGTTGCCGGTCACCTTGCCGATGGGGGTAACCACTGCGGCGGTGCCGCAGGCAAAGGCTTCTACCAGGCGGCCGCTTTGGGCGTCTTGCTGCCATTGGTCGATGGAGTAGCGCTCTTCGCGCACCGTCAGGCCCTTGTCCATGGCCAGTTGGATGATGGAGTCGCGGGTAATACCGGGCAGGATGGTGCCGGTCAGGGGCGGGGTCTGGATGGAGCCGTCGTCAAACACGAAAAAGACGTTCATGCCCCCCAGCTCTTCCACCCATTGGCGCTCCACGGCGTCGAGGAACACCACCTGGTCGCAGCCCTGGCGGCCCGCTTCGAGCTGCGCCACCATGGCCGCGGCGTAGTTGCCGCCGCATTTAACATCGCCGGTGCCGCCAGGGGCGGCGCGGGTGAAATGGTCAGACACCCACAGCGATACCGCTGCTGCGCCGCCTTTAAAGTAGGCCGCCACCGGCGAGGCAATAACGCTGAACAGGCACTGGTCAGCCGGTTTCAGGCCCAAGGTGGCGTCGGCCGCCAGCATAAAGGGGCGCAGGTACAGTGAGGCGCCGTCCTGCTCGGGGATCCAGTCGCGGTCAAGGTCGCTGATGGCCTTTACCGCCTCGATAAACAGTTCTTCGGGCAGCGGCGCCATGGCCAGGCGGCGGGCCGAATTGGCAAAGCGGCGGGCGTTGGCGTCGGGGCGAAACAGCGCCACGCCGCCACCAGCCTGGCGGTAAGCCTTGAGGCCTTCAAAAATTTCAAGGCCGTAGTGCAGCACGGTGGTGCCGGGGGAGAACTGAAAATCATGGCGAGCCGCCAGCTTGGCGTCATACCAGCCGCGCTCATTGCTGTGCTGTACCGTCACCATGTGGTCGGTAAAGACCTTGCCAAACACCGGGTTGGCGAGCAGCGCCTGGCGCGCCTCGGCAGAAGTGGGGTTGGCGGTAGGCTCAATAACAAGGCTCGGTGACGGCTGGCGGGTCATGGGTACTCCAAAAGGTCTGACGGTTTTCATGCTGTGCCGGACGGCGTCTTTAACTGCGCGGCCCGGAGCCTTCAGAGACTGCCTTTGTCGCCACAAAAGTGCAATAGCCCAGCGCCGCCTAACGACATTGCGAGCCAAGGCACAGTCCGCCGCCGCTTTGAGTGATCTGGCAGCGCTTTTCGGTCACAATCGGCGCCCAACTTTTGTGGTGCCCCAATTGAATGAATTGTCGTGAACACTGCGGGGCCTGCTGCACTGCGCCGTCCATCACCAGCCCCATCCCCGGCATGCCAGACGGCAAGCCCGCCAACGTACCCTGCGTGCAGCTCGATGAGCAGTTTCGCTGCAAGATTTTCGGCAAGCCCGAGCGCCCGGCCTTTTGCGCCGGCCTCAAACCCTCTAATGAAATGTGCGGCGACAGCCGCAGTCAGGCCATGAAGTGGCTTGGGGATCTTGAAATAGCCACCCGCCCGCTTTAATCAAAACCCCGCTCGCCAATGGCGCCGGCCAGGTAGGCAATAAAAGAGCTTATCCGCGCCGACACCGCCGTGTTGCGATAATACACGGCATTGATGCTCTGGCGCTGGCTGAGGGTTTGCTCGTCAAACAGGCTCACCAGGCGCCCGGTTTTACGGTCATTTGCGGTCATAAAATCCGACAAACAGCAGATACCGCCGCCATTGAGTGCCAGTTGCCGCACCGTTTCGCCGCTTGAGGCACGAATGGCCGGGCGCACGTGCAGGCGCTGGCCCCTGGCGTCCAGCAGCGGCCAGTCGTTAAGGTGCTCGGGCTGGCTAAAGCCCAGCAAGGGGTGCCCGGCAAGCTCGCTCACCTGCTGCGGCGTACCGGCCTTTGCCAGGTAGTCGGGGCTTGCCAGTACCCGCACCTGGCTTTGGCCTATGGCTTTGGCGTGCAAGGTAGAGTCTTTGAGCTCGCCGATGCGAATGGCAAGGTCGGTGCGCCGCTCCAGCAAGTCGATAATGCCCTCGTTGCTGTTAAGCTCCAGCTCCACCTCGGGGTACTGGCGGCGATACCCGGCCACCAGCGGCGCGATAACGTGCAGCATAAAGGGGGTGGCAGCGTCCACCCGCAGCAGGCCGGCCGGTTTGCTGCGCCTGATGGCCAGCATCTCTTCACTGGCCTGCACCGAGCTGATGATGTCGCGCACCCGGGCCAGGTAATCCCGGCCCTCCTCGGTTAACGACAACCGCCGGGTGGTGCGGCGCAGCAAGGTGGTGCCGAGCTTTTCTTCAAGCCGCGCCAAGGTGCGGCTGGTGGCCGAGACGGTCTGCTCAAGCCGCTCGGCGGCCGCGCTGATAGAACCGCAATCCACCACCGCAATAAACACTTGCATCTCGTCGAGGGTCGCCTTCATCTTTGACCTTCTATCAAATATCTTTCCAGCTTTAATGGCTTTTTTGGAAAGTATCATCCCGGCAGACTGGCGTTAATTCAAGGTCCGGCATCCGGCCGGTTTTTCCCTTACCCATTGAGGAGATGGTTATGCGCATTCCCGCCTTTGGCGTTGGCACCTTCCGCCTGCAAGGCCAGGTTGTCATTGATTCGGTACGCACTGCGCTGGAGCTTGGCTACCGCGCCATCGACACCGCCCAGATTTACGGTAACGAGGCCGAGGTCGGCCAGGCCATCGCCGAGAGCGGCGTGCCCCGCGACGCACTTTTTATCACCACCAAGATTTGGGTAGACAACTACCACCCGGACAAGCTGATCCCAAGCCTCAAGGAGAGCCTGGCCAAACTGCGCACCGAGCAAGTGGATCTGACCCTCATCCATTGGCCGGCGCCCGGCAATGGCGTGGCTCTGGCCGACTACATGGCGGCGCTCAATGAGGCCAAGGCCCAGGGCCTGACCCGCCAGATTGGCGTGTCCAACTTCAACATTGCCCAGCTCAAAGAGGCCATGGCGGTGGTGGGTAAAGACGCCATTGCCACCAACCAGATTGAGCTCAGCCCCTACCTGCAAAACCGCAGCGTCACCGCCTTTATGAAAGACGCGGGCATCCAGGTAACCTCTTACATGACCCTGGCTTACGGCAAGGTGCTGGCCGACCCGGTGCTGGCCGACATCGCCCAGCGCCACCAGGCCACCCCGGCCCAGGTCGCCCTGGCCTGGGCCATGCAGCTTGGTTACTCGGTTATTCCCTCTTCCACCAAGCGGGAGAACCTGGCCAGTAACCTGCTGGCCCAAGAGCTGGTGCTTACCGCAGAGGATATGGCGAAGATTGCCGAACTGGAGCGAAACGGCCGCGAAGTAGACCCTAAAGGCCTGGCCCCAGACTGGGATTAAGCAGAAGGTTAAAAATAAAAAAGGCGGCCTGGGCCGCCTTTTTTATTGGCCGGGTTAGTTCACTTTGGGAAAGTCCAGCACGGTGTCGTTGACCCTGTTGATCATATTGGTAAAGAGGATGGCGCTGATGGCGCTGATGGCCTCGACTATCTGGCGGTCGCTGTAACCGGCCGTTTTAAGGGCCTCAACTTTGCTGGCGGCCAACGTGCCGCTGCTTGCCACCAGATCGCGAGCAAAGGTGATAAGGGCGTCGATGGCGGCGTCATCTTGGTAGATACCGTGGCGCAGCGCCTGAATTTGCTCGGCGCTAAAGCCCGCGCCTTTGGCGGCCAGGGTGTGGGCTGCCAGGCAGTAATCACAGCCGCTCACTTCGCTCACCGCCAGATTGATGGCCTCCAGCTGTTTGGCGTTCAGGCTGCCCTTTTTCAAGGCGGCGTTATGGGCCAGGGCCTGGGCCAGCACCGCCGGGGCGTTGCTGCCGATAACGGCGTAAGAGTTGGGCACTTTACCCACGGCGCCTTTGATGGCGGCAAAGAGTTCGGCGGTTTGGCCAGTGGCGTCGGTGACGGGCAGGGTCTGTAAACGGCTCATGGTGTCTCTCCTGATAAATGCTGTCGCCCCGTTGGCGATGGCTTCATATTAGGGAGCGGCCGGTGCACAATCTGCGCTCAAAAATCGCTACTTTATGCTCTATCGTCTCAGGAGGGTCATGGACAACCTCAGCCACCTCGTGCAGCTACTGGCGCCCCAATGCAGTGTTGACCTCCATTGTCGCTTTGCCGGCCACTGGCAGGCAGACCACCCGCAGCAGGCTCTGGGGGTGATCCCCTATCACTTGATTTTGCGCGGCAGCGCCGTGCTGGAGCTGGGCAATAAACGCCTTGCCTTATCGAGCGGCGACATCGTGCTGTTGCCAAACGCCAGCGCTCACCAGCTCAAAAGCCTCACCCATAAAGGCCAGATGGCGCCGCTACTGACCCGCCACGGCGGCGCTTTAACCGCCCTTGAGCGCCAGGGCGACGGGCCTGAATTAGAGATGCTGTGCGGGGAGTTCAAGATAGGCCGCCATGGCGCTTTGCTGTTTGGCCAGCAGCCGCCCTGGCTGCACATTGCCACCCAGCAGCGCGATGATTGCCAGGAGTTGGGCGCCCTGGTGCGGATGATGGCAAGAGAAAGCCAGGCCAATGCCCCCGGCGGCGCGGCCATTGTAACCGAGCTGTCGGCCGCGCTTTTTACCCTGGTGCTGCGCGCGCTGCTGGCCGAGCAGCACACCGCGCAAGGCTGGCTAAAGCTGATGGCCAACAGCCGCATCGCCGGGGCCATTAGCGCCGTACTGGCCGAGCTCCAGGCTCCTTGGACCTTGCAACGCATGGCCGAGTGCTGCCATTTGTCTCGCGCCAGTTTTGCCCGGCACTTTGCCGCCAGCTACCACCTTACGCCCCAGCAATGGCTCACCCAGGTGCGCATGACCTTGGCCGCGAGGTTGCTGCTGGAGCAGCCCCACGGCATCGGCCTTATTGCCGAGCAATGCGGTTATTTGTCACAGGCCGCCTTTAGCCGGGCCTTTAAAGAGGTGCATGGTCAGCCACCTGGGCAATATCGGCGGCCACCGGCAGGGTAAAGCTAAAGCGGGCGCCGCCACTTGCCGGGGTTTCGGCCCAGATCTGCCCGCCGTGGGCTTCGATAATGGAACGGCAAATGGAAAGCCCCATGCCCATGCCTTCTTCGCGGGTGGTATAGAAGGCATTGAACAGCTGCTGATGCTGGCCGGGCGGTATGCCCATGCCAGAATCGGTAACGCTGAAGGTCAGGCTCTGGCCTGTTTTACTGATATCAAGGCGCAAGTGGCGGGCCTCTTCAGGCACCTGGGCCATGGCCTGAATGGCATTTAAGATGAGGTTCAGCAGTACCTGCTGCAACTGCACCCTGTCGCCAGTGATTGGCGGCAAAGATGAAGGGTGCTCCAGGCTTGAGCGCACCTTTTTTCGCTCCAGCTCGTGGCGCACCATGGCCAGCACGTCATCAATCAGCGCCACGCATTGCAAAGGGCCGTGCTGGGCCTGGCTGTTGCGGGCCATGTCCCGCAGCCGGCGGATGATCTCCCCGGCCCGGCGCCCTTCGGCCACCATGGCGGCCACACCGGCTTTAATTTCTTCCGTGGCAAGCTCGGGCTGGTTTAGCCAAAGTTGAAGCGCCTCGCCATGGGTGACCACGGTGGTGAGCGGCTGATTGACCTCATGGGCAATAGAAGCCGCCAACTCCCCGAGGCTTAGCACCCGACTGGTATGGGCCAGCTCGGCCTGGGCCTTGATAAGGGCCTCCTGGGCACATTTACGCTCCTGAATATCGGTGCTGGTGCCGTACCAGCGAGCTACCTGGCCGTCGTCACCGTAAATCGGCAAGGCGCGGTGTAAAAACCAGCGGTAGCTGCCGTCACTTAGCCGCAGCCTGGCCTCCACTTCCAAACCCTGCTTTTGAGACTGCCAGGCCAGTTGCCACTTGGCGTCCCACTGGGCAGTGTCGTCGGGGTGGAGCAATTGGCACCAGCCAAGCGTCTTGGCTGACTCCCCAAACCCCTGCGCCTGCCAATGGGCGTTAACGTAGTCGAGGGACATATCGGGGCGGCTTATCCACACCAGCGCCGGGATAGTAGCCAGGGCAACCCGTTTGCTGCGCTCTTGCTCTTTGAGGCTGGCCTCGGCCTTTTTGTGTTCGGTGATGTCGTTGTTGCTCTCCAGTATCGCCAGGGGCCGGCCACGGCTGTCGCGCAGTAGCGCCCAGCGGCTGGAAACGGTCAGCCAGGCGCCGTCGGCGCGCTGCTGGACCAGCTCGCCCTCCCAGCGGCCGGTGCGCATCAGCTCGCTGGTGATGGGAGCAACCGATTGCTCGGCACCGGTGTTAAGGAGCTCATGGCTCACCCGGCCCTGAACCTGCTGGCGGCCAAAACCGTAGAGCTCTTCGGCGCCGCTATTCCAATACTGAATTTTATCGTCAAGGCCGCGTACAAAGATGGCGTCGTGAGTCAGCTCCAGCAGGCTTGCCTGGCGCTCAAGCTCACGAAAAGCGTTGCGGCTACGCCCCACCAAGAGGCCGGTGGCAATAATGGCAACCAGGCTGATAACGAAATGGAGCGGGTTGCCCGAGCCCAGCATGAACCCCAGCCAGGAAAGGCCCAAACAGCCAAGGATGATGGCGATAAGCCCCAGGCGACTGGCAAAGTTGGCGGCCATGGCCACCACAATCACATACAGGGTGGCCATGGCCATATCGAAATGGGTGAAGTAATCGAGGCTGAAAATCAGCAAAGCAACCAGCAAGGTCAGGGTGATGCAGAGCCGTTTGGGCACCGGGATCAAACTGTATGACAACGGAGGATTCATCAACGCCTTGCCTCACTCATTATTGATACCCGTCCAGCAGCGGTGCGGCGCTCTGGGCCAACAAACTGCAAGAGGAGGAAAGTACCCACAACAAAACCACAAGGCCGAATTGCTCCTGCCGCATGTCATACAAATTGGAAGTATTTGTAAATGCTAAAGGAAAAAACCTTCACCCACAGCCACTTGGCTCAACAATGGCGCTAAAGCGTCTCATTTTGGCCGTCCAGTGCATGACGGCACGTTATTATTTCGTTAATGCAAGCTGGCGTTAGCGGCGGTTGACTTGCACTGCGCTACGGATGGCCTGACTATGTTACATAAATAGAATTCTGGGCATCCGATGCGACAGCACCACCAACAGCTTTCCCGACTGACCTACCTGGGCACCCTCGTTATCTTTATCTTGGCTGTCGGTACCGTTGAGATATTCCACCACCTGATCTCCGTTAATCGCCAGGCCGATGCCAGGGCCCGGGTCACCAACGAGCTTATAAACCTTCGCACCCGTATCGAAGCCCACAGCAACGCCGCCATTTACCTGGTGCGAGGCCTTGCCGCCTACCTGCAGGCCTACCCCGACGCCACCCGTGAGCAAATCGACCCGGTTATCAAGAACATTTATATCGACGGTAAGAGCATTCGCAGCATCGCGGTGGCGCCGGACTTGGTGGTACGGATGGTCTATCCCCTCAAGGGCAACGAGAAGGTTCTCAACGTGGATTTTCGCACTGTGCCCGAGCAGTGGCCCTATGTGGAAAAGGCAGTGGCGCTCAAAGAAACGGTGCTGGACGGACCGGTGAATCTTATCCAGGGCGGCCGGGGGCTGATTAACCGCACCCCGGTGTTTGTTAAAGAAGGCAAGCTGTGGGGCGTGATAAGCGTGGTGCTGGATATCGACAAATTGCTGGCCGCCTCCAATTTCACCGCCGAACCTGCCGGCCTTCACCTTTATCTCTACAATCCCTCCAAGAAGGACAAGGGGTTTATCTTTGGCGACCCCAAGGTGCTGGAGAGCCCAGAGCACATCAGTCTGCCTTTATACCTGCATAACGAGACCTGGATGCTGGCCGCTACCACCCAGCAGCCCAAGGGGCTTTGGTGGCTGCAGCTGACCCGGGTGATAGGCTGGCTGGCATCCATGGTGTTTGCCGGTATGTTCTTTACCATCATCCGTGAGCACAGCCGCAACAAGATATTGGTTAACACCGACAGCCTGACCGGCCTGCCCAACCGCCGCGCCTTTTACCAAAAGCTTAATGACAACCTCGGCCAATACCGTAAAAGCGGCGAGCCGTTTTGTATTGTCTATCTCGACCTCAACGGCTTTAAGGAAATAAACGACAACCACGGCCATGAAACCGGCGACGACGTGTTAGTGATGGTTGCAAGGCGCCTGCAGGAAGTGTCACGCCCAAGTGACCAGTACTACCGGTTGGGCGGGGACGAGTTCGTTGGGGTGCTAGACGGCATCAACGGCAGTGAACAGGCCGAGGCCATCGCCCAGCGGCTGCTAGAAGCGGTTAACCGCGATATGCACCTGGAGAACCGCTTGGTGCTGCGTATCTCAACGGCCCTGGGTTACAGCTTCCCAAGCCCGGGGGACGACATCGATACCCTGCTGACCCGCGCCGACAAGCGCATGTATCAAGACAAGCACCGCGATAGCGAGCCTGATTACACCATTTAAAGGCCACTGCCCCAGGCCCAGTACAACAGCCCCCACAGCAGCAGGAAGCAAAACCAGGCCGGCCAACTGGCCCGCACCTGGCTGGGGCCGTCGATACCCCGTTTACGGCCGGTAAACATGGCCGGTACCAGCCGCTCGCCCTTGGCGCAGTGCAAAATAACCGCCAGCAAGTGGGCAAGGCCCAGCCAGACGATGAAATCAAAATTCAGATGATGCAGGCGGGTGAGCCAGGTGGCGGTTTCGCTGCTTACCAGATGGCTGAGCGGCCCCTCGGTGAAGATTTCGTCACTGGCAAAAAGCCCGCTGCCAAGCTGAATACCCACCACCAGCAATAGCACCAGCACCATCCAGCCGCCCAGCGGATTGTGGCCCACCGTTACCGGCGCCTGGCCTTTGGCCAGGGCGCGGCCATAGGCAAAGGCCTTGAGCGGCGACACCACAAAGTGGCTGAACCGGGCGCTGGCCGAGCCGACAAAGCCCCACAGGATGCGGGTCAACCAGAACGCCAGCAGAGTCATGGCCAGCCATTGATGCCACACCATTTCCCCGGCCTCGGCGCTCCACCAACAACCGATGAGCAGCAGCAACTGCCCCCAGTGAAAACCTCGGATAAAGCTGTCCCAAACCCTGACCATGACATGTCCCTATGATGAATGTGCGCTGTTGTCCGCCTCGCAGGCGACCGGATGTTTGGCCAGTTTACGTTGTAGTGTGCGCCGGTGCATGCCAAGGGAGCGGGCGGTGGCGGAAACGTTGCCGTCGTTGTCGGCCAGCACCTTCTGGATATGCTCCCACTCAAGCCTTGCCGGCGGCAGCGGCGCCGCCTCGGCGCCAAGCCGCTGCTCGCCACCGATGGCCGCCAACAAGGAGGCCATGTCCAAGGGCTTGGGCAGATAATCGTCGGCCCCGGCCTTGATGGCCGCCACCGCCGAGGCAATGGCGGCGTAGCCTGTTATCACCAAAATGCGCGCCTGCGGCAGCAGCGCCCGCAGCGGCTCGATAAAAGGCAGGCTGGTGGCGGCGCCAAGTTTTAAATCCAGCAGCACCACTTGCGGATCAAAGGCCTTCGCCTCACCAAGCAGCGGCTCGCAGTGGCTAAGGTGGCGCACCTCAAAGCCTTTGCGGCTAAGGACCCGCTGCAAGGTTTGGCCGAGGGCTTGGTCGTCTTCCAGCAGCAGCAGTTTCATGATTTTGCGAGCCCCACTTCCAGCCAGCTTTGGCTGCCATCGCCCTCGATGCGTAAAAAGCCCCCCAGCCGCTCGAAGCTGGCATGGGCCAGGAACAGGCCAAGGCCGGGGCCGGGGTGGCGGTCTGAGGGCAGCGGCTGGCCAAGGGCTTTAGCGAGCTCAGGAGCCAGCCCCGGGCCGCCGTCGTCAATTCTCAGCAGCCAATGGCCGGCATCGCTCGACAGCGCCAGATGAATAACCGAGCCCTGATGGGCGGCGTTATCCAACAAATTAAGGATGGCCGGCACCAGGGTGGCATCCCCTTTGACTTCGCCCTCGATGCTGGCCGGCAGCACCAGTTCGGCCTCGGGGCGCAGCAGCCGAAAACGCTCGGCCAGGGCGCCAAGCAGCGCCTCCACGGCCATGGCCCCGGCAGGCTGGGGCTCTGCCGCTTCACGAATTTTTTGTAAGAGTGCGCTGCAACGCTCAAGGGCCTGGCGCAGGCTGCCAAGGCGGGGGTCGGGCTGCTCGTCGGCCAACTCATCGGCGGTCAGCCTGGCAACGGAAAGCGGGGTAGCCAGCTGATGGGCCGAGAGCGCAGCCTGAGAAGCCACCGCCATCACCTGCTCGGAGCGCAGCTGGCGCTCGCGCAGGTTGCTGATCGCCGCTTGCTGGCGGCGCATCACCTTGCTGGTGCGAAGGGCAAAGATCACCATGATCGCCATGGTCAGCATGGCGTTGGCCCACATGCCCCAATAGTGGCCGGGCTTGTGCCAGCCCATGTCGTCCGGCAGCAGCATCAGTGAGCTGTAGCCGGCCACTGCCAGCACCGAGATCCACACCGCTGCGCCTTCGGCTTTGGCCAGTAGCACGATCACCACCGGCAACAGGTACAAGGACACAAAGGGGTTGGTGTGGCCACCGGAGAGGGCAAACAGTAAGGTCAGCAGCACCATGTCCACCAGCAGCAGGGTCCAGTGGGCATTAAAACGCAGGCTGACGGCGCCCAGCAGCCCCTGGCAAGACCAGATAGCCAGTAACCAAAAGAGGTGATAGGGAAGTTCGGCAATGCCCACCCAGAGCAGCATCAGGGCTTCGCTGGCCCAGAGGATAAGGCGCATGGCCTGGATGTCTTTGGCGGCTAACACGGGGATAAATCCTCTCAACTATGCCTGCCTGTTGGCCCCTCGGCAAGGCCATTTCGGCAGGTTCTGCCAGGTAATTCACGCTTTATTTTGCCGCGGCCCAAAAGCCATAAAAAGTTGATCAAGATCACATGACAGCGGCGATGCAAAGGCGTAGGTTGGGGGTGAAGGCAATACACAAGTGATGACTCATGGAGGTCTTTATATGCGTATCGACATCACCAGCCGGACCCAGCCAGTCACCGCCGCGCTTGAGGCTCAGATCCAAAAACAACTGAGCAAACTTGAACGCTTCGACGTGCCCTTTATCAACCCCAAACTGGTTATCGACCGTGACGGCATGGCCGTGGTTATGGAAGCCAGCATCGGGTTGCCCAACGGGGACTTGGTGGCCAAGGCGCGCGATCTGGACGGCTACGTTGCCTTAAGTGCCCTGACCCAAAAACTGCAGCGACAACTCAAGACCTACCTGCACAAACCCCATGCGCACCGCGCGGTGCGCTCCAACAGGGCCCAACTACTGGACGTGGAGAGCCCAGCGGCGGAAAACCCCGCCTTTTAACCAACCACTTCGTCCTGCTGCTCCTGCCACTCCAGGGGCAGCAAATCCAACCGGGAGGGGCGACCGATAAGGTTGCCCTGAGCATAATCCAGCCCCAGCCTGCGCACGAACTCCAGCAACTCCGGCTTATCCACAAACTCCGCCACCACCGGCAGCGACAAGCCCCGGCACACCGAGGCAATGCCCCGCACTATGGCGCGGTCGCGGCGCGAGCGTAACAGATCCTGGATAAGGCTGCCGTCTATCTTCACGTAATCCACCGGCAGGGCCTGCAGGTACTTAAAAGACGAAAAGCCGCTGCCAAAATCGTCGAGGGCAAAGCGCACCCCTACCTCTTGCAGGGCCCGCATAAAGCGGCGCGCTTCCTTGAGGTTGTCGATGGCCACCGATTCGGTGATCTCGATGCAAAGGGTCTTGGCCGGTACGGCCGCCTCGGCCAGCCACTGGCGAATGGCCAGGGCAAAGCGGCTGTCAGAAAGGCTCTGGCCACTTAAATTCACCGCCAGCACCAGGTGATCGTGCAGCTGCGGATGCTTGCCCAGCCAGTCGATAACGGCCTTTATCACCCAGCGGTCAAGGCGGCTGGTGAGGCGAAAATCCTCGGTTGCCGCCAAAAAGCGCCCGGGGCTTAGCATTTCACCTTCGTCCCCCAGCATCCTTACCAGCACTTCGGCCCGTAGCTGCCCGTGTTGGGGTTTAAGGGATTCGAGGGGCTGGTAGAACAGCAGGAAGTTGTCGGTGTTGATGGCGTGGCTCACCGCCTTGGCCCATTTGGAGGCCTGCAGACGCTGCACCAGTACCGGGTGGTCGGCGCTGAATCTCACCCAGGGCTGGTCTGAAGCCAGGTGGCAGGCAAAGTCGGCGCGGCGCAGGCCTTCCCACAGATCCATACCCTCTTCGGCTTCACAAACCCCGGCTTTGACCGCCAGCGGAAAGCCCTGGGGAATGCTTTGGTCCAGCGCTTCGTCCAGCACCTTGATAAGGCCTTCGAGCCGCTCTTGCCAGGGCTTGGAGCCGTCGAGGCGCAGCCAAAAGGTGTCGCCGTCAGGGCGGGCGGCAAATTCGCCGTGGCGAAGCGCCCCTTCCACCAGCTCCCCTAGGCGGCGCAGCAGGTTGTCGCCGGCGTCCAGGCCCAGGTTGTCGTTAAGCAGGCGAAAGCGGCTGAGGTTAAATTGCACCAGCAAGGCGCCACTCAGGCCCTCGGAGGCCAGGCGCAAAATAAAGCCCTGGCGGTTCAAAAGGCCGGTCAGGCCGTCTTTTTGCAGTTGCTGGCGCAGGGTACGCACCTGTTGTTGCTGGCCGCGCTGGCAGGTGATTTGCACCCACAGCAGGCCGTCGCGGCGGTAGCCCCAGAGCTGGTAGTCAGGCACCTGTTGCTCGAAAAAGGCGCTTTTACCGTCGCGCCAGGCGCGCAGGGCAGCCAACGGCCAGGGCAGCACCAAGGCCGACACATGGCTGCCGACGGCGGCCTTGGGGTCGTCAAAGAGGTTATTAAGGGACGTGCTGACGCTCTGGATATCCAGGTCTTGATTTAAAGCAACCCAGCCTGTCCTTGCCTGGTTTGCCAACTCGTCGCGCACTTTCAGTTGCTGTTGTAAGTGGTCGCAGCGCTTTTGCAAAAAGCGTTTCTGGCGAAAACCCAAACCCCAGAGCAACATAAACATCAGCGCAGTTCCCGCACTGCCGCCGACGGCCAACCATTGTGGCGCCATGTCTTCTCCATCTAAGGTGCAGTCTTTGCGCTGCTTCCCAATGCCTGAGCTTCTTTGTATCGTTGGCTCAGTATTCTGATGGACTGATCTGAAACAGCAAGGAAAATTATCGTGAAATGGCGTATTGGAGCACTAATACTGGCGTTACTTGCTGTTTCTCCCCTGGCGGTGATGTATTTCAATACCGCCAAGCTCGACGGCACCGTCAAACTCCCCGGCCTCAATGCCCCGGTGGCGGTAAACCGTGACAACCGTGGCGTGCCCCTTATTCTTGCCAAAAACCAGTTGGACTTGGCCCAAACCCTGGGCTACCTGCACGCTCAGGACCGCTTCTTCCAGATGGACTTGCTGCGCCGCCTCTCTGCCGGCGAGCTGGCCGCCCTGGTGGGCGACAAGGCCCTCGACCATGACCGAGACATCCGCCGCCACCGCTTTCGGGCTAGGGCCGAAGCAGCCATCAGCGCCATGGCCCCACAAGACCGGGCGCTGCTGGTGGCTTACAGCAACGGCGTAAACAAGGGTCTGGCTGACTTACTGACCAAACCCTTTGAATATTGGCTGCTGCGCCAAACGCCCCGCCAATGGCGCCCCGAAGACAGCCTGCTGGTTATAGACAGCATGTATCTTGATCTCCAAGGCAACGCCGCCAAGCGCGAATGGAGCCTGGCTGCCATCAGCCAGCGCCTGGACGACGAACAAAAGGCGTTCTGGTTCCCCTTTGGCGGCCGCTTTGACGCCGCGCTGGACAGCACCTTCCCGCAACCAGCGCCGCTGCCCAAAAGCGGCTGGCCCGACATGCAGGCGCCACCGGCCAGCCCCGCGCCCGAGCAAGCCCCCGGCTCCAACGGCTGGGCCGTGGCCGGGCGCTTTACCAACGACGGCGCCGCCATGCTGGCCTCCGACATGCACCTGAGTTTGCGGGTGCCCAATATCTGGTATCGCATGGCTGCCCGCATTGGCGACAACATGGAAGTGGGCCTGACCCTGCCCGGCACCCCGGCGCTGGTGGTGGGCTCCAACGGCCATATCGCCTGGGGCTTTACCAACTCTTATGGCGATTTTTCCGATCTGGTGGTGGTAAGCGACGCTGGCAATAACCAATACCAAACCAGCGACGGCCCCAAAGCCTTTACCGACCACCCGGAAACTATCCAAAGCAGCAGCGGCCACAGCGAAACCCTGGTGGTAAAAGACACCCAATGGGGCCCGCTGATGGGCACCCTGCCCGACGGCCGCCCCTACGCCCAGCTCTGGACAGCCCAGCAGCCGGGGGGCGTGAACATCAACCTGATGAAGCTGGTGGACTGCCCCGATGTCAGCTGCGCCCTGGCGCTCGCCCCCACCATGGGCATTCCCACCCAGAACATGATGGTGGCCGACACCCGTGGCAACGTGGCCTGGACCTTAGCCGGCCCCATCCCCGAGCGCCTGGGCTACAGCGGCTTGGCGCCGGTGGATTTGAGCCAGGCCGGTGTCAGCTGGCAAGACCGGCTCCCGGCCAGCGCCTACCCCCGGCGCATCAATCCCCCCAGTGGCCGCATCTGGAGCGCCAACCAGCGGATGCTGGGCGGCGCCGAGCTCAGCCGTATCGGCGATGGGGGTTATGTGCTTGGAGAACGGGCCGGGCGCATTCGCGATCTGCTGAAAAGCCAAAACCTCTGGGACGAAAAAGGCTTTTTTGCCATGCAGTACGACAACAAGGTGCCGGTTTACGATTTCTGGGCCAAGCTGCTGGCCAACGAGCTGTCGCAGATGCCGCCCTCGCCGGATTTTGTTAAAGCCCGCCGCCTGGTAGACGAATGGGACGGCACCGCCGCCAGCGGCTCCCAGGCCTTCGTGATGATCCACGATTTTCGCCAGGCCATGCTGGGGCTGGTGTTCGCCCCCTTCTACAACCTCGACAAAACCCTGCCCGGCTTTGATGCCGCCAGTATCGACAACCAGTGGGAATACCCCCTGCGCCAGCTGCTGAGCCAGCAGCCGCCGGCCATGCTGCCAAAAGGCTATGAGTCCTGGCAGGGGCTTTTGAGCGAGCAAACCGCCCGCCAGGTTACTCGCACCGCCGAGGCTGGCTGGCCCACCTGGGGCAGCGTCCACCAAAGCCACATCCGCCACCCGCTATCGGCCGCCCTGCCCGGCTGGCTGGCCCGCTACCTCGATGCCCCGGTGTCGCCCCAGTCTGGCGACAGCTACGCGGTGCACGTTACCGGCGCCGCCTTTGGCGCCTCTGAGCGGCTGGTGGTGACCCCCGGCCATGAAGACCGCGGCATTCTGGTGATGCCAGGCGGCCAGAGCGGCAACCCCTTCAGCCCTTATTACTTAAGCGGCCACAAAGACTGGCAAGACGGCACCCCCGAGCCCTTGATGCCCCAGGAAGCGCGATGGCAGTTGACCTTAACGCCCTGAGTGGCACCTATTATCTGGCCCATTTCGAAGCCCTGCTGGGGGCAGTAAAAGGTCGCTACGGCGACCTTTTTAGCGAACAAGAAAACCAGTGCCTTGACGATTTTGCCGCCCTGCCACTGGATGGGCGCGCCCTTTACACCCGCTTTTTAAGCCGCCGTGGCCAGTGCTTTCGTGAAGATAAACTGCGCTACCCCGAGCTTGATCTGCCGCTGGCCATTGAGGCTTTAAAAGAGGCCGGCTTTATTACCCCCATGGCCCCCGAGCAGGCCCTGCTGCTGCCACTGCTTACCAAGGCCGAAATCGCTGCGCTTTTTAGCCTCGATAAACGCCTGGCGCGCCCCGCCCTTATCGAAGCGGCCCAGGCTTTGCCCTACCGGGCACCGCCTTTTGCCCTGTGGCAAATGCAGCACGAGGCGCTGATGCGCCGCTGCCTGCTGCTCTATTTTGGCAATGCCTACCAAGACCTTAGCGAGTTTGTGATAACCGCCCTTGAGCATGTGCGCTACGAGCCCTACCCCCTTGATAGCCAAAGCCGCTACTACCAAAGCCGGGGCCACTTGGAACGCCACTTTGCCCTTGCAGAGCTGGCGCAAACCCTCGATGCCTGCCCCGACCACGCCCTAGGCGCCTTGGCAGAATGCTGGCCTGCCGGGGATGACAACCGCTGGCAACGCCTGACCCTGCAACTGGCCCGGCGCCTTGAGCGCAGCAAAAATCTGCCCTTGGCCCTGGCGTTTTACCAGCGCCTCACCCTGCCCCCAGCCAGGGAGCGTAGCGTGCGGCTGATGGAAAAAACCGCCGGCCAAGAGGCGGCCTGGCAGGCCCTGGCGCCCATATTAAAAGCGCCCCAAGATGCCAGCGAACAAGACTTTATCGACGTTTTTGCCAAGCGCCTGGCCAGCAAGCTCGGCCACAGCCTGCCCCAGTTACCGGTAAGCAGCGTCAGCGAGCAGCAGCGGCCCTTGCCAGAGGGCAGCGAGCGGGTCGAGCAGAAAGCCCTTGGCTATTTCGATGCCGGTATGCACAGCGAGAACCAACTCTTGACCGGCCTTTTTGGCCTGCTGTTTTGGGACATTGTCTTTAACCCGGTGCCCGGCGCCTTTTTCCACCCCTTTCAGCGCGGCCCCAAAGATTTGTTCAGCCAGGGCTTTTATGAAAAGCGCCAAGGGCTTATCGAGGCCCGGCTTAATGAAATTGAGCAAGGCTGGCAACAGCGGGCCAAAGCCACCCTCGCCGCCAAGGCCGGCATTGCCAACGATCTGGTGTATTGGCCGCTGTGGCGCGCCGAACACCTGGCCCTTGCCAGCCATATCCCCGGCCACCACCTGGCGCTTTGGTTTCGCCATTTTCTAAAAGACCCGCGCCACCACCGCAGCGGCTTTCCCGATCTGCTGGTGGTCGATGGCGGCCAATACCAGCTGGTGGAAGTCAAAGGCCCCGGCGACCGGCTGCAACCGGGGCAAAAACGCTGGCTGCGCTTTCTCGCCCGCCACCACCTGCCGGTCTCGGTGCTGCACCTAAAATAAAAGGCCGCCAGCAACAGCGGCGGCCTGCAAACCTTTGGGCTTTGCTTAGTTACAACCCAGGGCCGCCGACAAACCGCCGGTTTGCCCTTCCACCGCCGACTCCTTATAGGACGGCAGGGTCGGCATGATGTTAAGGCCGGTGCGGCTTTCCACCTCGTTGACCGTTACCTCGGTGGCGCAGAAGTTCGCCGAGCGGGCCAAGTCCTGCTCCATGATAAAGGCCGAGGCCTCCACCCAGCCGTTTACGTCGGTGATCACCACCTTGAAGTAACCAGAAGGAATGGTGTGGGCCTCATCCGCCTGGGGCAAGGTGCCGAAATACCACTCGTAGAGCGGCCCGGTTACCACATACACATCTTGGCCGGAGCGAGCCACCGCCCGCACCGCCGACTCCAGATCCACCCAGGGGCCCTGGTTGAGGTTGGAGGCCTGGGGCGTGATGTTGGACAAGTAGTTGGTCATGGCCCAGTCGCTGGTGTTGCTAAAGGACGCCAGCGGCACCTGATGTCCACGGTCGGTGCCCAGCACCGCGTTGGCATCGGTGTAATCGGCCGGCTCCAGGGTCGCCGAAGCGGCAATGCTGGGGTCGGCCTTCCAGGTGCGGGTACGGGTCGGGCCGTCGATGGTGCTGGCGGTGACATGGTAAGCCGCCCAATCGGCAAACTTGGTCGACGCGTTGTTTTGCAGGGTATAGATGGAACGCTCGATCACCTGGCCCGATTTACCGGTAGGACAACCGTAAACGCAATTGGCCGCCAGCAACGGACCGGAAAACAGCGCCGATGCGATCAATAACAGGGATGACAGTGTTTTTTTCATATTAAGTATGCTCGTTGTTGTGAAAAAACCAGAATGACTAACGAGCATTAAATTAACATCGCAGTTTTTTTAACTTTTAAATTCTTACCCTGGTCAATTTAGCGGCTGGACAAAGACAAATATCTCCGATAGTGCCACCCATTTTTTAGTTATTTAAAAGAGTCAGCAACAAGTACGCCTTTTCGCCATAGAAACCCACACTATGAATTTAAGAAAGCGCTGACAGAATTGATGTGGCACCAATGAAAAATTAAATCTATTAAGTCAGATTTGGAATATCGCTCTCTGAACTGCCTGGGCGGCAGTGAAGGGTACGCTTGAGGGATACACCGATGCTTAAATTTTCTTAGCTGCCTGGGCGGCAGTGAAGGGTACGCTTGAGGGATACACCGATGCTTAAATTTTCTTAGCTGCCTGGGCGGCAGTGAAGCTTTTCTTCTGCTGTTTTTGCCCTTTCTTCGTTTTCTTAGCTGCCTGGGCGGCAGTGAAGGGCAACATACTAACAGGAGCGTAAAAGTGGCATTTCTTAGCTGCCTGAGCGGCAGTGAAGGCCGCAAGATCGAAACCCTGGGCTTCTCCTACTTTCTTAGCTGCCTGAGCGGCAGTGAAGTTTAGCGCCCTTCTCGTCGCCGTCTACTGCCATTTCTTAGCTGCCTGAGCGGCAGTGAAGTTTGGCGTCCACTGAGTTGAGGGACCGCACTTTTTCTTAGCTGCCTGAGCGGCAGTGAAGATCAAGTCCCCCCGCGATGCGGTTTATGATCATTTCTTAGCTGCCTGAGCGGCAGTGAAGTAAAACCATCGTCAAATGCGCCAGCAAATATTTTTCTTAGCTGCCTGAGCAGCAGTGAAGATTTATCTGCCCTAGCATCGACGCCGGATAAATTTCTTAGCTGCCTGAGCGGCAGTGAAGAGGCGCAGGAGCCATCGAGCGTGTCCGAATTATTTCTTAGCTGCCTGAGCGGCAGTGAAGGGTTTGCCGCCAGTAGTCCGGCACCAGTTCGATTTCTTAGCTGCCTGAGCGGCAGTGAAGTGCGAGGTCAAATCGTAGGTGCGCGACATAATTTTCTTAGCTGCCTGAGCGGCAGTGAAGGGCTGTGTCGAACTGCGGCTTATTGCCGGCATTTTCTTAGCTGCCTGAGCGGCAGTGAAGCGATACTGCCACATGGATTGTGGCGCCTGGTATTTCTTAGCTGCCTGGGCGGCAGTGAAGCTAAGCAAGCGCCGACGATGCCAGCGCCAGTTTTTCTTAGCTGCCTGGGCGGCAGTGAAGAGTGAAGTCGTCATGTATCTTACCGGCGAACTTTTCTTAGCTGCCTGGGCGGCGGTGAAGGGGCTGGGAGCTGATAAAGACCCTGTTTTCATTTTCTTAGCTGCCTGGGCGGCAGTGAAGCACAGCTACGCTGTGCGCCACGAACCAGGGCATTTCTTAGCTGCCTGGGCGGCAGTGAAGTGGGGGAGTGCATTACCGTCTCCTTGCCTCGCTTTCTTAGCTGCCTGGGCGGCAGTGAAGATGCTGTTTGCCACGTTCTACGTCATCAAGGTTTTCTTAGCTGCCTGGGCGGCAGTGAAGTTATCCACGTCCTCGGCGGCCTTGTTCATCTTTTTCTTAGCTGCCTGGGCGGCAGTGAAGTGTTGATTTCCATGGTTGCCCCATTTCCTTTTTTTCTTAGCTGCCTGGGCGGCAGTGAAGCCATCGCCCTGGACTTTCTGATCTTCGGCAACTTTCTTAGCTGCCTGGGCGGCAGTGAAGTGGTTGAAGAGCTGGCCGACGTGGCCAGGCCTTTTCTTAGCTGCCTGGGCGGCAGTGAAGGATTTCGGCGAGGTCCAGGTTATCGATGCCATTTTCTTAGCTGCCTGGGCGGCAGTAAAGGTTGTCCCGCATATAGCGCATCGTCTACAGATTTTCTTAGCTGCCTGGGCGGCAGTGAAGTGGCTGGCCGTTGTCGGCAGTGCGTAGGGTTTTTTCTTAGCTGCCTGGGCGGCAGTGAAGGTGGAGCGCCAGCGCCGCTCCATGGAGTGGGCTTTCTTAGCTGCCTGGGCGGCAGTGAAGGCATTATTTTGTCGTTGAACCGTTCTTTTCCCTTTCTTAGCTGCCTGGGCGGCAGTGAAGACCGCGACAACTTCAGTGACCGTGAAGTCATGTTTCTTAGCTGCCTGGGCGGCAGTGAAGTGTGACGAGGCCATCATTCGCCAAGAAATCGATTTCTTAGCTGCCTGGGCGGCAGTGAAGAACTTCGGGGTGGTTTACGGCGGCGTGCCACATTTCTTAGCTGCCTGGGCGGCAGTGAAGGCGCCAACATTGATGGTTTTCATTTTGTGTTTTTTCTTAGCTGCCTGGGCGGCAGTGAAGCTGGAGCACCGGGGCCAGCTTGGGATACCGAATTTCTTAGCTGCCTGGGCGGCAGTGAAGTATCTGATTTATAAAAACTGGGATGCCATCAATTTCTTAGCTGCCTGGGCGGCAGTGAAGATACCACCAGAGTTAAAGCACCTGATGGCATTTTTCTTAGCTGCCTGGGCGGCAGTGAAGTTGTACTGGTCTACCAGTGTTCTTGTGTACATTTTCTTAGCTGCCTGGGCGGCAGTGAAGCAGGGACTCGCTGATAGCGGATGGCGTATTGATTTCTTAGCTGCCTGGGCGGCAGTGAAGCTTTGCGTTGATGGCCCTTTTTGTTCTGCTGATTTCTTAGCTGCCTGGGCGGCAGTGAAGCCTTCGCCAGACGCCCTCCTGGTTAGCCTAGTTTTCTTAGCTGCCTGGGCGGCAGTGAAGGGAACGCCATCTTCGTCAAGGACAACCTCCATTTTCTTAGCTGCCTGGGCGGCAGTGAAGATCGACTATTCAAACGCATCACTTTTCGATCCTTTCTTAGCTGCCTGGGCGGCAGTGAAGTGGCTATGCCATAGAACTCATCTTTTGTCGGTTTTCTTAGCTGCCTGGGCGGCAGTGAAGCGCTCTGTGCATGCTGGTAACCTGCATTCAATTTTCTTAGCTGCCTGGGCGGCAGTGAAGACCATAATCTGAACTTCGCTCTTGATTGATTTTTTCTTAGCTGCCTGGGCGGCAGTGAAGTGAAAATGCGGACCAGCCAATTGCTCGATAATTTTCTTAGCTGCCTGGGCGGCAGTGAAGGAGACGGGCACCCGGTACCAGCCCGGTGCCGATTTCTTAGCTGCCTGGGCGGCAGTGAAGGCTCAGGTTTCGTGTTGGCCTCTTCTTCCTGATTTCTTAGCTGCCTGGGCGGCAGTGAAGACCATCGAAGATGGTGATTTGTTTGATTTAATTTTCTTAGCTGCCTGGGCGGCAGTGAAGAAGTTCCGTCATCGAACTGGGTCCGGATGATTTTTCTTAGCTGCCTGGGCGGCAGTGAAGCGGTATGCCAAGCCGGCTTTGGCAAGAATGGTTTTCTTAGCTGCCTGGGCGGCAGTGAAGATACCGTTTAGTAAGTCCCTGTCAAACGCTAATTTCTTAGCTGCCTGGGCGGCAGTGAAGGTCCCAGCGGTCCACCGTGCGGGGGTGTCTGTTTTCTTAGCTGCCTGGGCGGCAGTGAAGTGGGACCCTGAGGGCACCTACAAAGTGCCAAATTTCTTAGCTGCCTGGGCGGCAGTGAAGATGGATTTGTTTGCAGATCTGCAATCGGGAAATTTCTTAGCTGCCTGGGCGGCAGTGAAGGGTTTCAAGTTCCATAAAGCTGGTGTGATCTTTTTCTTAGCTGCCTGGGCGGCAGTGAAGTCGCGTATCTCTGCCCTTATCTTCTTGATGGTTTTCTTAGCTGCCTGGGCGGCAGTGAAGTTTTTGCATCACCGTTCTGGTTTGGTGCGTATTTTCTTAGCTGCCTGGGCGGCAGTGAAGGAGTTTGTCAGTATCAGGCCGGTGGTTGGTATTTTCTTAGCTGCCTGGGCGGCAGTGAAGCAAGAACAACACCAGTTGACGGAACCTCTTTTTTTCTTAGCTGCCTGGGCGGCAGTGAAGAGGTATAAACACCAAAAGAGGTTCCGTCAACTTTTCTTAGCTGCCTGGGCGGCAGTGAAGGCCAGTTCTCTGACCTGTTAGAATTCTCTGATTTTCTTAGCTGCCTGGGCGGCAGTGAAGGTAGGCGTCATCGACTCCGACTATCGTGGCGATTTCTTAGCTGCCTGGGCGGCAGTGAAGATAGCTCTACCTCTGAGCTACAGGGCCTGATTTTTCTTAGCTGCCTGGGCGGCAGTGAAGAAGAATGGTCGCAGCAATAGCGAGGATGAAAATTTCTTAGCTGCCTGGGCGGCAGTGAAGAAGACGCGCATCATAGGGCCCCGGGTCACTTATTTCTTAGCTGCCTGGGCGGCAGTGAAGCTTTTAAACCGCCCACCCGTCGAACTGGGGTATTTTCTTAGCTGCCTGGGCGGCAGTGAAGAATGAATCTTTAATGCCGAGCAAATAGGTGCATTTCTTAGCTGCCTGGGCGGCAGTGAAGAACGGCGAGGTCACAGCGAGTAATGCGGATAATTTCTTAGCTGCCTGGGCGGCAGTGAAGACGAGTTCCGCGACGTTGTGAAACCCGAACTTTTTCTTAGCTGCCTGGGCGGCAGTGAAGTGCGTATCTTGAGCGTGAAGGGCACAAGTACATTTCTTAGCTGCCTGGGCGGCAGTGAAGAAAAGCGCAAAAGCGTCATTCGTACCTTCTGCTTTCTTAGCTGCCTGGGCGGCAGTGAAGTACACCAAGCGACTCAGGCGCGGTATGCAAGGTTTCTTAGCTGCCTGGGCGGCAGTGAAGCCAGCATCGCGGGGAAGATAGGCCGCCTTATATTTCTTAGCTGCCTGGGCGGCAGTGAAGTAAACCCTTTTCGGCAACTTTCACATACCGATTTTCTTAGCTGCCTGGGCGGCAGTGAAGTTAAACATCTTGTTACTGAGCCAAAGAATGTTTTTCTTAGCTGCCTGGGCGGCAGTGAAGCACCGTCAGTTCCTGGAGCAGCTCCTCCCGCTTTTCTTAGCTGCCTGGGCGGCAGTGAAGACAACCCCAACACGGTGCTGCTGCGCCTGGATTTTCTTAGCTGCCTGGGCGGCAGTGAAGTGCCGATGGCGGCGGGCAGCTCTGCGTGAGCATTTCTTAGCTGCCTGGGCGGCAGTGAAGAACGCCATGCTGTGGCATCCGAATACATTCAATTTCTTAGCTGCCTGGGCGGCAGTGAAGCTATGACTGCCTCGCTTGGTCTCGCTGGGTTTTTTCTTAGCTGCCTGGGCGGCAGTGAAGATTGAGCTGCGCCGGGCCATGCCGTTTACCTGTTTCTTAGCTGCCTGGGCGGCAGTGAAGAAGCCTATTGGGCGCCGATAACCGGTACTAGCTTTCTTAGCTGCCTGGGCGGCAGTGAAGTAGAGCCTATCCAACCTAACGTTTTGATTGTTAAAGAGCAATGGTGCAAAAAGGCAGCGCAGCCCTTTTGTGGAGCTGCGCTGTAAGGTGTTGTTTTTAAAGGCCCTCTACAGAGCCTTTAAAAAAGGGTCAAAACCATGGGATGGTGGCTGATGGGCTTAAGCCGTAGCGGTTAAACAGGCCAGGCTGCGGCGCCTGCTGTAATGGCCCCAGTTCCAAAAACAGGCGAAACCGCTGGCCGGTACTGCCACTTTGCAGCTGCAAGTACGGCAAGTTAAGCCATTTAGCGGCGCTGTCGGGGATCCGCACTTTGGCTTCTTGTTCACTGATGCCCAAACACTTGATGCTGCGGCGGCGAAGCCGCTCAGGGCTGCTTTTGGCTTGTACCCGCTTTAGCTGCCGGTATTGAGCATGGTCAGGCACCAACGCAATGGCACCTACCTCGGTATGGTCGCGCATTCCCAACAGCCATGGCTCGGCCATCAGCATATCGAGGGGCTTGGCATAGCCAAATAAGCGCATCACGCCCCCCAGCCCGGCATGCTGTTGCTCCATTAACGGAAAACTCACCCCGACTTGCAGTTCGCCGCGCTGTGCCAACACCCGATGTAATTTACTGAACAGCGTGGCCATCAGATGCGCAGCCGAAAACTCTGGATCGGGCCGCAGCCGAATATCGATGTAATGGTTCATGGTTAATCCGCCTTACCAAACACGCCGCCACGAATAAGCGTTGCCACCACAAAATGCTGCTGCTCCTTTGCGGGTTCTTTGTCGGCGGTGATCCAGTTATCAAGCAGGGTGTAGAAATCCATTTTGGCTTTGGGTTGGCGATAGGCTTTGCCTTCGGTGGTGACCGAGCCGTAGGGCTCAACGGCAATGGGGCCTAGATCTTCGCCCGCTTCGCTCGGATACCAGGTGTCGATAGTGCGAAGGGCATTACCGATTTTTTGCGAGTGAATGCCAGCGATACCCTCGACGCTGTAAAGGGTTTTACTTTTACGATCGCCCTGGGATTTGTCGAGAATAAGCTCTTGGGATGGAAACACTTCTTGCCCGGCGCCAAGGCGCACATAAGCGCTAATGGCCAGCAATACATGCTGCTCGCCAGCCAAGCCTTGTTCAATCAGCTTGGCAAGCTCGGCCACGGCGCTGTGGTTGCCAAACTCACGCAGCGAATGGGCCAGGGCGTCAAAGGTCCAGCTTTGCTGAGGCTGGCCATCGACCAGATGGCTAACCACCACTTCCACTTGCTCGGCGCCAAAACGGTTGCGCCATAAGAAGCGGCCATTGGCGAGGTTACTGGCGTAGCGACTGGCCAGTTCAGCAAAGCCATGCTGACTCACATAACCGGCCACCGTTTGTTTGAGCTTGTCGCGATAAGCGATGTCATTACAGGCTGAGGGCTGCCCGGTACCGGCCAACACCCGCAGGGTAAAGGCCACTTTCAGGGTATCGGTAGTGGCTTGCAAGGCCGCCACATCAACGGTTTGCAGGTTCGGCTTTTCTATCTGGGCATCGAGTTTGGCCGGGTCCAACTCTTTGGCTTTAAGGCGGTTGGAAATAGTGCCGCGTACCGACTTGGTTCCCACGCTAATACCTGGCCAGCCCTGGCTTTGCTGGCGCTCGTGCCAGTTGCCGGCAAACATCAGGGCGTCAGAGGGGTCAAGCTTGCGTTCAAAGGCCAATACCGAAGCGGTTTTTACTGGTGCAGTTGCCATATTCAGGTTCCTTTTCAAATGTGAGAGGTTTCAACAGTAAATTCGTTAAGACAGCGATACACGCCTTCTTCAGGCAGGGTGACGGGGTACCAAAGCAGTTGCTGGTGCCCCTCCAGCCGGTGCGGACTCAGCCACTGGCCAATGGAATAAAGGCTTTCTACAAAGCGAAAGGGCACCCGTGGGTCGCGGGCGTTAGCCACTTGGCCTGGTGCATAGGGGTCGGACAAAGCCCCGAAGCCAACCGGAATGGGGACCAGCCAGCCGGGCGGGCGCCGCGCTTGCCATTGCACTTTGTCGGTGCCTTGCTCTTGCAAGGGCTTTATCTGCAAGCTCGACAAATCCAGCCAGGCATCAAGGCGCGAAGCCGCAGGGTTGCTTTGTTGCAACTCTTCCAGCCGCGTTTGCAATAAATCGTCACGGCAAACCAGGGCAAAACCCGGCAGCCATTGGCGCGACAGTGTGCGAAAGATTTTATGCCGGGTCTCGGCGCTATCCCCCAGGCTGACAAGCTGCGGCTTTTGATAAAAAGCACGGGTGCCGGGCTTGGCAGCTAGCACGCTACCGCCAGCAACCCGCATGGTTGCCAGGGTGTCGGCGCAGTATTGGGCCATCTGGGCATATTGCTGTGGGTCTGCTGCCATGCCCTGCCCCGCCACCCCAAATACCAGGGTGATCTCCAGGTGGGCGCGCCCTTCTTCGACAATGGCGGCCGTTGAGCCGTCTTTATCCACGGGGTTGCGGGTCAGGCGAAAGGCGCGGGTGTAGCCCCCTTGGGTAACCTGGGCTTCAAAGTGATGGCAAATCACCCCCACACTCAAGAACTGCAAGCCGATATGGCCATGGGTTTTACGCTCTAGCGCGGTCATCAAGCCAGTAAAGGCGGTGATGGCCGGGAAGCCCCAGGTCATAGGGCTGGAGATACAGTTGGCGTTTTGTACCTTGATGCGGGGCACTACCAGCAAGCCGGTTTCTGGCGAGTTAGTCATGGCTCAACTCCTTTTGTAACTGATCCAGCTCTTGTTGCAGGTGCTTGAGCCAATGGCGCCAGTCATCGTCGAGCTTGACCTCCTTTTGCCATTGCGCGAACTCCGGGTCGCCCACCGGCAGCCCGGCTTTATGGAGCTGGGCGTTAAGCCAATTAGCAAAACGCTCGCGGATTTGCTGTGGCCAATCGGCTTGTTGGCGATGCTCGGCAAAGTCGAGGTCCGATTTGGCGCGGTAGGGGTCTAGCCAGAAGATCTCTTCTTCCACTAAGCGGCAGTCCGGGTGCTGGCTCCAGCCTGGGTTTAGCTCCCAGAACTCGGCGCCAAATTGCAGCAACTCATCCACCAAGGCTGAGGTAAGGGAAAAACGGGTTTCGCGGGTGCGCAGGTTTTTCGGTGGCTCGGCCTTTAATAACCCCTGCAAGGCTTTGACGGTGTGGCGCACAGCCGGGCGCCGACCAAAACGCTTGAAAACAGAATCGGTTTTGAGAGGCGGCGTAAGCAAGCTGGTGTCCCAACTGGGTGGCAGAGACGCTAACAGGTAGTTATTACCACCACGCTCACTGTTGAGCTGGCTGATATTTTGCGGCTTGGTACCACCGAGTTTTTGCACCGCTAGGTTGGGGTAGTCGCAATAACCGGTTTCATGAAAGTGGCCATTGCGGCGCGCCTCACGCGCCGCTTTGGCTTCTTCCCCAAAGCGGTGCTGGTTGATGCGAGTAAAAACCTCATGGGCCAGCGAGCTGGCATAAAGGGGCGCCAACACCTGATAGTGAAGGTCGTTACCGGGGTCTTCGCCGGTTAACCAGTAAATCTGTTTGGCCTGTGGGTGACTGGCAAGAGCACCATCGCTGCCAAGGAGGCTGGCAAAAGCCGCCAGCCACTGTTCAGCCTCGGCGGCGTCTTTGCTTAGTGCCGCCTTGAGGGCGGCATCATCCGCCAGCGCCAGCTCCAGCAAGGTATTGCCACGCTCGTCGGTCAGCTTTAAAAACTTGTACACATCCAGCGCGGCGGCGTTACCCACTACATCGGCTTGAAAGCCACCTGCCAAATCATGGCTACCCAGCAATGAATGGGCTTTTAAGGTGCCAGGGCTAACGTAAAGATTGCTGCCTTTGGCATCAGGGTGAATGGCTTTGAGGGTGTGGGTAACACTTTGGATTTGCCCTACCCGGCGGGCAGCACTTTCCAACCAGGCGTCATATTGATACTGCGCCGTGAGCAGAGCGTATTTAGGGTCATCCGCTGCTAGCTTTTCCAGCTTGGCAGCCAACCGCCCTTGGATAAACTCGGCGATAAGCGCACGTAGTTTTTGAGATTGGCTTTCTAGGTCAGCCATAAATAGCCCTCCCAAGGGTATTTCTGTTTTTCATCCTTTTACCTCCGTTTCCTAAATCCCAACACCGGGTGAAAGTGCCAGCCTCGTTCGTTGTCTGGCAGGCGCACCGTGGCAAAGCGTTTGGCACAATCCTCCAGTGGCATATCCAAGGCCGTTGCCAAGGTGGTAAGGGCCACCAGCAGATCGGTTTCTGCCCACGGGCTGACCCTCTGGCCGCTGAAAATACGGTGGTTATCGTAGGTGAGCAGGCTGTTATCGACTGGAATGGTTTGCCGTTCCTTGGGTATGAATTCGTAACAAAGCAACTGCTGCTGGTCGTCATCGGCTAAAAACACCAAGTCGCGATAACGCCGGTTGTCTTCACGAAAGGGAAAGCGCTGGGGCAGCACCCCGGTTAAACCGATGTGGGGAATGGCCCAGCAACTGTAAGCACCCAGCGGCGGCACTACCGGGGTGCTAGCCCCTCGGCGGCCAGGCGTCACCGAAGGCGCGCTGAGGTTTGGGTGCATCACATCGCGAATGCGCTGGTGCTCCAAATCCACCAACTGGCCATTGGGGTTTAGTGGTGCGGGCTCCAATAGCCTTGGCCGGGCATCAATAACGCGGTATTGGCCAGGCTGCAAAATGGTGCCGAGGCGATGCGCGTGCAGGCGATGCCCAAGCGATTCGTATCCGGGCCGGCAAAACGCAGGCTGGCGCGGCTCGGCCAGGTGTTTAAGGTTGGTGTCGAGAATAAGCAGGTTGTCCCCTTGCGCGGCCCCTGGGCGATGGCGGCGGATGCGCCCGGCCAGCTGAATAAGCGAGCGCATGGAAGAGGGCTCGGCAATGGCCCAGTCGTAGTCGTGGTCGCGGCCCACTTCGGTAACCGGGCTACCTAGCACCACAAACAGCTGCTGCGGCTCGGGGTGGTTGTCGAGCCGCTGGCGAATATCCGCTAACGCAAATACCGCATCCGGGTCACGCCGGTTAAGGGCCGAGTCCAGCCGGTGCTCGATGGCCGAGCGCAAGAAAAGCGGAAACTGCGAGTGATACACACACAAATGCAAGCGCCAACCGGCAGGCAGTTCAGCAGCAAAAAGGGCCAAGGCAACCTCAATCAGTGGCTCGATATTGGCCAGGCGAATAAGCCCGAAGCTGACGTTTTTCTCGCTTTTAGGGTCTGGCTGGCCGTGGGCGGCATGCAGCTTTTGCATGTGTTCAAGAAGTAACGGCGCCAACATCTCACCGGCTTTTTCCCGAGCGACCGGTGCCGGTGGCAAGGCAACTAATGCCCCAAGGCGCCGGGCCTCGTCTTCTGCCAGTTGCCGGTAGCGTTTGCTGGCAAAGCTGTGATGGGCTTTAGCAAAATCATCAAGGGCCGGGCAGTCGTTATGCTGGGTGCGGTGTTCATCAACCCAGGCGCAGCAAACATCAAGCGCCGTGCCCGGCTCGCCCCGATATTGCTGGTAGGCCTCGCGCCCCTTCAGGTAAGCATTGAACAAACCTTCCACCAAGGCAGGGGGCAAGGTGGCAGAAGATAAAATCACCCGCCGCCCCAGTAGGCCGGTCCAATACACCAGGCGGGTCAACCCATGGCAATCGGCTAAATCAAAGTCGTCCGGCTCATCGAGGATAAGGTCGCTACTGAGCAGCCGCAGCATCGGCAAAATATGATGGCCACCTCGCAAGCTCTCAGTGGCAGGCATCAGGTGGTCGATGGTGCATACCAAAAGCGGAGCATCCAGTAACTGGCGGCTACGCCCCTCAAGCATCAATCGCGTTAATAAGGGGTGGGTTTGGCCATTGCCTTCAAAATACAGATGGTCCTGCGGCTCTGATAACGATGCCGCAGAAGCAGAGCCATGCTGCTCTGACTGGTGCTGGTAGTGCTCTTGTAAATCGCGATGTGCTTGGCCGCCAACCAGTACCGCCAGTTCGTGTTCACCAAGTTGCAAACGCTCTCGCAGCGCTTGGCCGGTTTGCAAAGTGAGGGTTCTAAGCCCCAAGGCAACGGTAAAGCGGGCGCCGCGCAAAGGATCAGCCAGGGCATAGGCGATACGGCCATTGGCCAGAGTCTTACCGCAGCCGGTGGAGGCCATGTTCACCACAAAAAGCCCCTGTTGCACCGAGCGTTCCCGAAGAGACAGCGCCATGTCTGCCGCTTTGTCTTGCCAGCGAAAGCGCGGGTTTTGGCTGCGTTTTCGAAGCCCTTTGTGCCGGGCCAGGGTTGGCAAGTGGCGCTCAACGCCTGCCAGTGCATGGCTGACAATTCCGGCTTGGGCACAGACCCCCAGCAGGTGCTCGTCCAGTGGCTGATTAAGCTCGCCCGTTGCCCTTAGGGTATTGGCATAAAGCCGATAGCCAGGCAACGCCGAAAGGCGACGCGGGTCCCGGCAGCGGCTTTTATCGGCGCTATGGGTAGTGACCCCCAGCGATGAATAGTAGTGGTCAGCCAGCATCAAGCAGAGCCGCGAAAGATGCATGACATAGGGGCTATCAAGCCAGCGCTGCGGGCTTTCGTGCTGCTGGGCCAGTTGCAGGCGCTTGGCGATTCGGGCAGCCTGCTTTTGCCAAGGCGGGGTAACAACTGGTAGCTCGTCATCAAAGTGCCAGTAGCTTTGCAGCTCTTTGGCCGCGGCAGGCTCGACAATCTCATTCCAGCGGGCGTCGATTTTACTGAGTAGCTGCTGAAGCTGCTGGGCCTGAAGCTGGTCGTCTTTGCGGCCATAGGGCAGTTGCTGGTCATGCTGGTTGTAGGCAGGGTAAGCCGGCAGCCGGTGGTGGCTTAAGATAAGCCAGCCAATGGCGCTTGCCAGGGGCGGCATTTTGGCAAAAGGCCTATCGCAGTGGCTGTCTAGGCCGTCTTTTTGCAAATTGGCAAGCCAACGGGCATGGTCCTTTAGCGAGGGTTCTACCAGCCTTTGCAACCACTGTTCATCGCTATCGGTGCCGACAAAGGCCTGAAACAGACGCAGCGATATCCACTCATGGCGATAGCGATTTCGCTCGCTCAATTGGCCTTTAAGGCGGCGCTGAAACGCCAGGCAAGCTTTACCTAAGTCATGCATCAAGGCAGCCATGGCCGATAACAGGTAAATAGCCTCGCCGCAGTGCCAGTCGTTCTCGTCATCTGCGCGCAACACATCGCGGCGGGTGATGTTGGTAGGTACCGCGCCCTGCTCGTTAAAGCGCCCGGCATCACCCACTATCCAAACCAGTTCGCTGTGGTCGTGGCCACGGATCCAGTGGCAGGCCACAGCGGTATTTCGCCTAGCGGTTTTTCGCAGCAACTTTCTTAAGGTATCAAGCCCCGCTTGGGTAATGCTGGTTTGCCAGGTGCGGCTACCTCGGCGCTCGGCAAATTGGTCGAGGATACGGCGGCTCTCGGCCAAGGCTCTTTTGTCACATTGCGCGATCAGCAGCACGTTCATAGAGCCGCTTCCTGCCCCAAGGTGGTAGCCGTTTCCTTGAGATGGTCAATCATGAAATCCAGCGCTTCGCTTTGGGTCAGGCTCTCGATACAGCGCTGGCGAAACTGCTGTTCGTCGTCCCCTTGCATGGCGCTGATAAAGGCCAGGGGCAAAATGGTGGCGTCTTTAACCAGGTCAGCCACATCAAATACCAAGCCGCCACGCCGGGTTTTACCGTGCAGCACTGCCAGCCCATGGGGCAGGCCCAGCACCCAACAGGCCGTTGCTCCCAAGCCGTAAGCCAGGTAGTTGCCGTGATCAAGAAAGCGGTTGGCAGGGTCGGCACCGGTGCCGTTTTTGGCTCGAACAAAATCGCCATAGCCGGTGGCTTGAGCAGCAAGTTTGAAGAGCAGCTTGGTCAGCCGCGCTTCTTCGGTCAGTAAGGTGGTGTGGTCCTGGGCCTTGAGCACATCGGCTTGCGCCTTAGTCAGGGCCTGTTCCAATGGCGCTTTATCCAGTTGAAAGCCCGCATTGTGCAGCGCCTTATCCCTCAACCACTGTGTTTTCAGCCTGTTAATTCGTGCCAACTGCACATTTTTGGCCGCTTGCAAACGCAGTTCGTCGTTGAACCAAAACCGCACCCAGGCTTGTAGGTATTCGGTAGGCCGGTACTCGCTTTGCGGTGAGAACCACGCCACATCCATGCCCATTTCCGTGCCGCTAAACAGCGGAGTCCCTCCACCGCCACAGAAACCGACCATCACGCCAGCTTTGGCCAGCTCCCGCATCGCCGCTTGAGTAACCGAGGTGCCGGTGCCTAACAACACCGTTGTGGTATTGGCGATAGGAATATTCCAATAGAGCTGACGCTGGCCTTCACCGGTGACGTATTCCACCCGGCCACCATTGACCAGCACGCGGCAGTGCTGCAGGTAATAAAGGTTGGCCCTTTTTGAATGCAAAATGGTCTTCATGTCCGACGGTGTAAAATCTTGCATCAAAGCATCTCCCGCTGTGTCACTGCACCTTACCCTCTCCTAACTTCTTGCCAACACTGTGGTTTTTCACATGTCGCCTGAGGCGACATGTCAGCCGCCAAAGAGCCAGGGCTTAACCTCGTCGATGTTGGCGAGAATAAGCTGCTGGGCGGCGGGGTTGCCGTCGAGCATCTTGGTGTGGATGTGCATATCCAGTAGCAGGTAGTTGGCAAGGGCGGCGCGGCTTGGGAGCAAAAGCTCACCGTTTGCCATGCCGTAGTCGGCGGCCAGGGCGGCTTGCTGGGCGGGGCTTAGGCGCGGGTCGGGTTTGATGCAGAGGGTGATGTGGGTGTGCCAGGCAGTGTCGTCTGGCAAGGGGGCCAAGGGCCGGCCCATTAGCTCGGGCTCGCCACGAAAACGGCTTAGCACAAAGTCGCGGTAGCCCTGACTTTGCTCGCACCAGGCACGCAGGTGCCAGCGCTGGGCAGTTTTGACAAAACGGGTGGGGATAATCACCCGCCCTTCGCGGCTGGGGTTGGTGACGCCGAGGTAGTCCACCTCCAGCCGTTGCTGCTGGCGAAGGGCTTTGACCAAAGGGCGAATAAGCCGGGCGCTAACCCGGCGCGGGGCAAGGGCGGTGGCGCCCGCTTCGAGGTGGTAGGCCGCCTTGGGCACCAGGCTTGGGCGCTGCTGGGCCGTTACCCAGTCAAGGTATTCCCCCACATCACCGCTAATAAGGGCAGGTTTGAACCACTGCGTGGGTACATAACCTTTGGCAGAGGCGCTGTAGGCAAGCTGGTGGGGATAGCGGGCGCGGTAACTGGCCAGTTCCTTGCTGGCCTGCTGGCGACCAATGGCAAAGAAGTGGCTCACATGGCCGGTGGTGACCCGGCCTTCCCAAAAGGCGAAAAGTTCGATGAGCCAGCAACGCTGATTGGCGCTGCCTTGGGCATTAACGGCATCCATGCACGACTAGGCTTTTAATTAAAACACCGCCCTACTATGCCCTTTGATGAAAAAACTTGGCAACGACCCGACATAAAAAAGCCGGCGATTTGCCGGCTTTTTTATTAAGGCCCGAAGGGGCTATCGATGCTGTGGGCGGGCTGGGTGAACCAGCGGGGGCCTTGGTCTGTCATGTAGAAGTGGTCTTCCAGGCGCACCCCGAATTCGCCAGGTAGCACTATCATCGGCTCATTGGAAAACACCATGCCCGGCGCCAGGGGCAGCGGGTTGTCTTTGACCAGATAGGGCCATTCGTGGATGTCCATACCCAGGCCATGGCCGGTGCGGTGCGGCAGGCCCGGCAGGTTGTAGTCTGGCCCCAGGCCGTCTGCAACCAAGGAGGCGCGGGCGGCGGCGTCGACATCGCCACAGGGCTGGCCCACTTGTGCGGCGGCAAAGGCGGCGAGCTGCGCTTTTTTCTCCGAGGCCCAAATGGCGCGGGCTTTATCGCCAACATTGCCAAAGCCGTAAGTGCGGGTGATGTCAGAGAGGTAGCCTTTGACCTTGCAGCCGGTGTCAATCAGTACCAAGTCGCCCTTTTTCAGCAGCTGCGGATCTTTCACCCCATGGGGGAAGGAGGTGGCTTTGCCAAAGAGCACGATGCAAAAGTAGGAGCCGCTGGCCCCTACCTTCTGGTGGGCCTGGTTGATAAAGCGCTCCACCTCCGTGGTGGAGATGCCTTCATAAAGGATGCTGGCCGCCGCCTTGTGTACGGCGATGGTCATGTCCATGGCGGTTTGGATAAGGGCAATTTCCGCTGCTGACTTGTGCATCCGGCAATGGGCGCTAACCTCGCCGCCGTTGATGATACTGAGCCCCGGCGCCGCCTTTTGAATGCCATCGGCCACGAAAAAGGCGGTGGACTCATCAATAGCCAGCACCTTGCCCGCCACCTTGGAGGCCAAGAGGGCATAGGGGCTTTCGTGCTCGTGCCAGCCGTGAAGAGGGGCCTCAAGCAGCAGCCGTTCGCGGATGGAGTCAATCTCAAAGTGCGGCACCAAATAGCAAAGCTCGCCGCTTTGGCTCAGTAGCGCCCCCACCAGCCGCTCACTGGGGTACCAGTCAAGGCCGGTAAAGTAGGAGAGATTGGTACCGGCGTTGAGATAAAGGGCGTCGATGCCGTTGGCCTGCATGTAGGCGCAGGCTTTTTGGATACGCGCCTGGTGTTCCTCCAGGCCAATAGCCTGGGTATTGAGGGTCATGTCAGACAGGCCCGCCAGGGCCTCGGTTGCGGTTTTGCCGCCAATTGCGTTCATGTTGAGGGGTCCTTACTACACAAAAGGGCGGCCCAGGGGCCGCCTTTGAAGAGGTTGTCTACTCAGGCCGATTGCTGTTTGGGCTTAAACAGCAACACGCCAAATACCGGGCCGGCGGTGTTGCCGGGTTCGGGCTCAAAGCGCACTCGCACCTGTTTTTTGCCCTGGGTCAGGGCCGGCGGGATGTCGTATTCCACATCGAAAAAGGCGCCGGGCTTGTCAAAGTCCAGGGTCTGGCTGGCGATGCGCTTGCCGTCAATCAGTATATGGAAAAGTCGCTTGCGCTCCTCCCCCCAATAGGTGGCCTGCAGCTTAAGCGGGCCGGGGGCCGTTTTGAAGGTAAATTCAAAGAAGCCACCGGTGCGGGCGTCGCGGCCATTGCGGCCCCGGTACACCACCGGGTAACTGATCTCGGCTTCCAGCTTGTGGTCGCGCTCGGCTTGCATTTCCCCCAGGTGCATGACATCCACCGAGCGGGCGGCCAGGTCTTTAAGCCGTTCTTGCTCGGCGGCATAGGCCACTTCTTCGGCGGCCCATTGGGCGTCGTTAAAGCGCTTGAAGTACACGGCGCTGCGCCGGTGATGGTTGGCATAAAAGGGTGAGAAGGTCATCTCTGCCGGGCGGCCAATGCCCTGGGTTTTATAAAGGGCGCTGCTTTCGTCCATGGCGCTAAAGCCCGCCAGCAGGTCGTTACCGGCCAGGGCCGGGGCGGTGCCGTCGAAGGTGTCTTGGCTGCTGCCAAGGTCGGCGGCCAGCACCATGGGGCCACGGAGCAACGCCACCACACTATCGTCGCCCTGGGTGCCTTCAAGGCGCAGGGTCATGGGCAGAGTGAGGGTAATTTCATCCCCGGCCTTGAAGCGGCGGCTGAGGTAGACGTAACCGCGGTCTTGGCTGACCGCCACCGGCTTGCCGTTAAGGGCCAGGGTCCAGTCGGCGCCAGCCCAGGCGGGAATGCGCATGGCAAGGGTAAAGGCCTGCTCGGCTTTCTCAACCTTCAGCTTTATCTCGCCCTGGTAGGGGTAGCTGGTATTGAGGCTAAAGGCGGCTTTGCCCTCGCGCCAGTCGGCGCTGGAGGGAATATAGAGGTTAACAAAGAAGGTGTCGGCGCTTTGCCAATAGATGGAGTCGCCGTGTTTGGCATTACTTTCCATACCGGTGCCGGTGCAACACCAGAAGCTGTCAAAGGGGGTGGAGTGCTCCCGCACCGCTCCTGACATCAGCGGCATCATGTAGGTAACCATGCCCGATTCTGGGTCGATTTGCGCCAGGATATGGTTCAGATGCGCCCGCTCGTAGTAATCAAAGTAGGCCGCATTAACCCCCCAGCTATAAAGGTGGCGGGTCAATTTGAGCATGTTGTAGGTGTTGCAGCCCTCGCAGGTTTGCTCGGTGATGTGGTTGGCGATGGCGTCGGGCTCGTAAAAGTATTCGCGGTCGGCGTTGCCGCCAATCACGTAGGAGTGGTGCTCGGTGACCGCTTCCCAGAAAAACTGCGGCGCGGCGCCTTTGCGCTGCTCACCGGTCAGCTCATGGATACGAGCCAGGCCAATGAGTTTGGGGATCTGGGTATTGGCGTGGATGTTGGCCAGCTCGTCCTTGCCGTCGGCCAAGGGGTCTAGCACCTTTTTGTGGTAGAGCTTTTCGGCCAGGGCCAGCCAGCGTTGGTCGTTGGTACGGGCATAAAGCTCGGCAAAGCTCTCGTTGATGCCGCCGTGCTCGCAGTCCAGCACCTGCTGCACCTGGGCCTCACTTAAAGGCGCGAACACCCCTTCGATATAGCCCCCCAGTTTCACCGCCACCGGCAAGGCTTGGTCCAGGCCGCAATAGGTTTGGGCGTCAAAGAGGCCGGTATAGAGCTTGTGCCAGTTATAGAAGGGCACCCAGCAACCGTTGAGATCAAAACCCGCTGAGCGGATATCGCCGGCCTTTATCTCGGCAAAGATCTCCTTGCCATCGACGATGGATTTGTCTTTTCGCTTGCGGGTAAAACCCGCCACGTAACCGTCGCCCTCGGCGTCCTGGGCTTCGGCCAATTCGCTGATGATGTAGCTTAACCGGCGTTTCGCCTCAAGGCTGCCGGTCTGGGCGTGAAGCAGCGCCAGGGCCGACATATAGTGGCCGAGGCTGTGGCCAGCGATGGTGTCGGCTTCCCAGCCACCATAGACCTCGCCTTTGGGCTTGAGGCCGGCAAAGAGCCGGAAGTTATGCAAAAAGCGGTCGGGTTCCAGTGCCATCAGGTAGCGGCTGTTGGCTTCCTGAGCGGTTTTAAAGGGCGATGGCAGCAGCCTTACCTGATTGAGCGGCAAGGCGCTGGCGGTGCCGGGTAAGGGCTTGGCACCGGCCAATTGTTGGCTGGGCTGCTCGGCGCAGCCAGCCAGTGAAAGACTGCCAAGGGCCGACAAAGCGGCAAGGGCGGATACGCCTTTTAAAACCTGGCGCCTGCTGGTGGTCAGGCAAAGATGGCACATAAGGGCTCCCGTTGTGGTCGTCGCCGACGTAGGTCTTTTTATCTCAAGTTATATACGGTATACGATATATAGACTAACAAACCAATTCAAGGAGCTAGGTGTGATGAAGTTAGCAGCCCTACCACGGGCCTTGTTTTTAGGGGCCGCGCTGGCCGCAGCGCCCTTAAGCCAGGCCCTGGCCTCGGCCACCGATGACGCATTCAAGAAGATTTACAGCGACGAATGGCAGTGGCGCCAAGACCAACAGAGCGTGGACGAAGACAGCCCCGCCACCGCTATCCCCACCGCCCTGCCCGATGTCAGCTTTGCCACCCAGCAGGCCCACCTCAAGCATTGGCAACAGGTGGAAGCGGCCCTGGCCAAGCTCGATAAAGCGCAGTTGAGTTATGAAAACCAAGTCAATCTGGCGGTGTACAAAACCCAGCTTGATTCCTTGATCTCCGACGTGGTGAACAAGGTGTATGAGCGGCCGCTCTCCGGCGACACCTCGTTCTGGGGCGATCTTACCTATATGGCCAAGGGGGATTTTCACAGCGAGCAGGACTATCGCCACTACCTCGAATGGCTGGCCACCATGCCCCGCTACTTTGAGCAGAACATCGACAACATGAAAGCTGGCCTAAAGCGCGGCTTTACCCTGCCCAAGATAACCCTCGACGGGCGCGACGCCACCGCCGCCTCGGTGGTGGCTGCCAAGGGCGAACACAACGTCTTCTATACCCCCTTCAAGCACCTGCCCGCCACCTTGCCCGAGGCGGTGCAAAAAGACCTTCAAGCCAAGGCCAAGGCAGCTATTGCCCAGTACGTAATACCGGCCCACCAGGCGGTGCTGGATTTTCTTCGCAAGCAATACATTCCGGGCGCCGTTACCTCCCTTGCCGCCGAAGATCTGCCTAACGGCAAGGCCTTCTACCAATCGCAAATCGAGAAATACACCACCCTCGACATGACCCCGGACCAGATCCACCAAATTGGTCTTGATGAGGTGGCGCGGATCCGCGCCCGCATGCAAGAGGTGATGAAAGAGGTCAAATTCAAAGGCAGCCTTAAAGACTTCCTGCACTTTTTGCGCACCGATCCGCAGTTCTACGCCAAGACCCCGCAGGAGCTGCTAAACCACGCCGCCTGGATAGCCAAGGAGTTTGACGGCGTGGCCGACAAATACTTTGGCCGCCTGCCAAGGCGCCGCTTTGCAATCGTACCGGTGCCGGCCGACATTGCCCCCTTCTACACCGGTGGTCGGGGCGGCCCGGGGATTTATCTGGTCAATACCTACGATCTGCCATCGCGGCCCTTTTACTCGCTGCCGGCTCTGACGCTGCACGAGTCTGCCCCCGGCCATGCCTTCCAGATGCCGCTGGCCGCCGAGAACAAAGATTTGCCGGTGTTTCGCCGCAACTACTACATCTCGGCCTACGGCGAAGGCTGGGCCCTTTACTGCGAAGCCCTGGGCGAAGAAATGGGGATCTACAAAACCCCCTATGAAGTCTTTGGCATGCTGAGCTACCAGATGTGGCGCGCCGCCCGCCTGGTGGTAGACACCGGCATTCACGCCAAGGGCTGGACCCGCAAGCAGGCTCAGGACTTCCTGCTGGACAATACCGCGCTGTCTACCCACGAAGTCACCACCGAAGTGGACCGCTACATTGCCTGGCCGGGCCAGGCGCTGTCTTACTACTTGGGTGAAATGGCCATCGAGAAGGACCGCAAGCGTGCCGAACAGGCCCTGGGGGCCAAGTTCGATATCCGCGCCTTCCACGACACCGTGCTGCAAATGGGCTCGGTGCCGCTCAAGGTATTGTCTGACCGCATCGACAAGTTCATTGCCGACGGCGGCCCCTCCCCTTACAACGACTAAGCAAAAGCCCGGCAGATGCCGGGCTTTTTGTTGGCAGACGCGCCGCGCCAACCTGGGAACTTTTGTGCACGCCAGGGCCAGTTTTGGCCGCCTTTCCCCTTGTTAAAAGCCGCCCACCGCGCCGGCCATTTTCCAGCGCTAATTGCTAAAAGCCTGTAACGGCGCTGTATCGCCAGGGCCTGACATATTCTGTCAAAGCCATAGCCAGCGCGGCCTTGGCGGCCCCTAAAAGTTTGAGCGAGATCTGATCATATAACGAATATCGTATAATATATTTGACATACGTTATTTCAGAGTGCAGTTATTAACCAGGTCAGACAGACAGTTCCGGCTTTCCCGACCTCGGCGAAAAAAGGGGTTCTGACACCGATAAGCGTGTTTAGCGAGAGAGAACCCATGACAAACCAAAAACCATTAGCACCTGGGGTTCTGGCTATCTGTGCACTGCTGGGAATAACCACGCCCAGCCTGGTGCAGGCACAAGACGCCAACACAGACAGCAGTCAGACTCAGAGTGACATTGAAGTAAAACCGGTCAGCGCCCAGACCGGCGTGGAAGAGGCCAGCGCCAAATCCAAAGACAAGAACACCGAGACCATCACCGTAACCGGCTCGCGCATTCAGCGCGCCGAGTACAGCTCCAACAGCCCCATCTCGGTGCTCACCAACAAGGAAATGAAGCTCCAGGGCACCACCAACGTGGAAGAAGCCCTGAGCCGGATGCCGCAGTTTACTGCCGACGCCAACGAGAACGTCTCCAACGGCTCTGACGGCAGCGCGCAAATCAACCTGCGTAACCTCGGCTCCAACCGGGTGCTGACCCTGATTGACGGCCAGCGCATCCTGCCCACCATGGGCATGGACATCAACTTCATTCCCTCAAGCCTTATCAAACGGGTAGACGTGGTCACCGGCGGCGCCTCGGCGGTGTACGGCTCCGACGCTATCTCCGGGGTGGTGAACTTCATCATGGAAGACGACCTCAACGGTTTTGTCTTCGACACCCAGGGCGGCGCTTATCAACACAAGAACGACAACGACTCAGTGCGCAGCCTGGTGGACAGCTACGGCTACCAGAACGCCAGCAGCTCGGTGTTTGACGGCAAGAAGTACAACTTCTCCCTGGCCGGCGGCACCGATTTTCTGGACGGCAAGGGCAACATCACCCTGTATGGCACCTACCGTAAAACCAACCCCGTTACCCAGGACAAGCGCGATTACTCGGCTTGCGCCCTAAACGCCAACGACACCCTGGACGGCCTCGCCTGCGGCGGCTCCTCCAACAACCCCTGGGGCCGCTTTTACGTGCTGAGCGGTGAAAACAGCGGCGGTTCTTACAACAACGTCAAAGACGGTTCCAAAACCTGGGACGCCTACAGCGATGACTACCTGTATAACTACACGCCGCTGAACTACATCCAGCGTGACGACGAGCGTTATACCGGCGGCTACATGGCCCACTACGACTTTGACAACGGCACCCGCCTGTCCAGCAGCTTCATGTACATGCATGACAGCAGCTTCTCCCAGGTAGCGCCTTCGGCCCTGTGGTTCGGTTCGGACTTTGCCATCAACTGTGACAACCCGCTGATGAGCAGCCAGCAGGCCTCACTGCTGTGTGGCAGCGCCGCCGGCACCAGCGAGCAGGTAGACGCCTACGTGGGTTATCGCCTGGACGGCACCAATGCCCGAGCCCGCCGCGACGATCTGCAGCACAGCGATTACCGCTTCAACCTGGCGGCCAGTGGCAACCTTACCGACAACATCACCTACAACGTCAGTTACCTGCACGCCAAGGCCAATTACTCCGAGCAGTACCAGAACGACGTCGACCAGCTTAAAGCCGCCGACGCCCTGCTGGCGGTGGATGATGGCAACGGCAACGTGGTGTGTTTGTCCGGTAACAGTGGCTGCGCCCCCATCGATGTGTTTGCCTACAGTGGCATCTCCGATGCTGGCCTTGACTACATCCTCACCACCAGTGAGACCAACAGCGAGCAGACTCTGGACGTATACAGCGCCTACAGCCAGATTGACTTGGACGCCTATGGCATCAAGTCGCCTTTCGCGTCCATTGGCCCGGCCATGGTAGTGGGTTTGGAGCATCGCCAAGAGGTGTATAACTTCAACGCCGACGCCGTCTCCGAGGCCAACGGCTACGAAGACGCCTACGGCAAAATCAAGGTAGACGAAGCCTACACCGAGCTGGACGTGCCGTTGGTGGAAGACGCGCCTGGCGTGAAATACCTGGGGGTTAACGGCGGCTATCGCCACTCCAAGTACAAAAACCACGACTCAAGCGACGCCTCAAGCTACAGCGCCAACACCTTCAAGTTTGAGCTGACCTACTCCCCCATCGACGATATTCGCCTGCGCTCAAGCTTTAACAAAGCCATCCGCGCGCCCAATATCAGCGAGCTGTTCTCGTCGCAAAGCCTCGGCAACTACTCGGGTACCGATCCGTGCTCCGGCACCAACCCTGCTGCCAGCCAGATTGAGTGTGCCAACAGCGGCGTAACCAGCGCCCAGTACGGCAACATCGTCGAGTGCCCGGCCGACCAGTGTGTGGCCATGTACGGCGGCAACCCCGACCTCAAGCCGGAAGAAGCCAAAACCTTCACCGCTGGTGTGGTACTGACCCCGCGCTTTATCGAGAACCTGAGCCTGAGCCTGGACTACTACCACATCAAGGTTGACGACTACATCAGCTCGGTAGACCCGACCCTGATCCTCAACCAGTGTATCGGTACCGGTTCAAGCTTCTACTGTGGCCTTATCCACCGCAGCCCCAGCGCCGGCTCTTTGTTCGGCACCACCGGCTACGTGATCTCCACCACCCTCAACACCGGCTACCTGCGCACCTCCGGTGTGGACATGAACCTCAACTACGACGTCGCCCTGAACGGCTGGGGAAGCCTCAACTTCAACCTGGTGGGTACCTGGCTCAAAGACATGACCACCGAGCCCCTGCCCGGTCTTGGCAGCTACGACTGTAAAGGCCTGTATGGCCCCACTTGTGGCCAGCCTGCACCGGAATGGCGCCATAACGCCCGGGTCACCTGGGACACCCCCTGGCACGGCCTGGAAGTCTCAGCCCTGTGGCGCTATATCGGCAGCGTGGATCTCTCCACCAACGACAGCAACCCGCTGCTGGCCGGCGACAGCACCTTCTATGTCAGCGACCATATCCAGGCTTACAGCTACCTGGACTTGGCCGCCAACATGCCGCTCACCGACAACATTCAGGTGCGCATTGGTGCCAACAACCTGCTGGACAAAGATCCGCCGATCATCGTCAGCAACCTGGCCACCGGTTTTGTTAACGGCAACACCTACCCTGGTATCTACGATGCCCTGGGCCGCGAGCTCTACGTCGGGCTCACCGCCAAGTTCTAAACAACCGTCATGGCAACACTTTTGGCCCCTTTTAGGGGCCTTTTTTGTGGCGCTGTGTTGATAAAGGCGCCGGATATCCAGCCATAAAAAAGCCCCCGCTTGCGGGGGCTTTTGGGTTTGTCAGCGTTAAACCACTTCCTAAAGAGGTGGCCAAACCAGGGCTAAGCTCCTAGAGAGCCCATTATCAGAACGATGCTGGTGCCGGTGATTGCCGTGATGCTGTTGCGTTGGTGGCTGTTGTTCACCAAAAGAGCCAGCACATAGATGAGAAAAAGCGTTGAACAAGCAGGTGCCAGCCCTTGGTAAGAGGCTGTAAACACGAAAGCCCCCTAAAAGGGGGCTTTGTCTCAAAGCCACCGTCTTAGAAGGGGGCTTTTTCTTATGGCTTTAGTCTTTAACCAGCTCCACCGTGGTAGGGCCATCGCCAAGGGGGATAACGTAGCGCCCCTCGGCCTTTTCTAGCCTTGCCTTGGGGCGATAAGCGCCGCCCAAGGCCTCGATGCTGAGCATCGCCTGGCGGGTGTGGGCATCTTTGGGCGCCAGGGTCAGGCGCACTGTGCCGTCTTGCCCCAGGGTCAGCTGGCGAAAGCGGCCGGCATCGAGGGTCAGATACAGCTCTTGCGGCGCCAGGTAGGCGCGGTTTTGAAAGGCGTCTTTGGGGGTGAGGGTCACCTCGTTACCTTGCTCACTGACGCTGCCACCAAAACCCAGCCAGCCAAAGCGGGGGTCTTTAACCAAGTAGCTGCCAATGCCAAAGGCGTGGCCAAAAAAGCTGGTGCCGTAGTCGCCGCTGTAAGGGTCAAAACGCAGCATGTCGGGGAAGCTGTGAAAAGCCGCCGAGGCAAAGCCGTGCTGGTCGATGTTGGTCAAATCGCCCATCATGCCGCCGTAGGCCACCCGCAGCAGGTACAGATCCCCCGGGTTTTGCCGGTAGCTGTCGAGCAGCGGCAAGGCATTGATGGTGGAGCCGTAATGGTGCAGCTGGCGCTCGATGCGGCTGTATTTACCGGCGTAGAGAAAATCCCAAAAGCGCCGGGCGCTGCCGTTGTAACCCCAGTGCGGCTGGGTGAAGTCGTAGCCGAGAATCACCTCGCGGGTCTCATCGGCCTGCTCGGTTTTGCCAAAGTGGCGCATCCAGGCGTACACCTCTTCCTGGCCGGTAGAATCCCAGGGCATTTCACTACCGAAGGGGTACTTGAGAGAAGCCCAGTGCTCGGCGCGTTTTTTCATGGCCGCTTCCAGACGGTCGGCCTCGGCTTTGAGGCCTTCGGAGCGCAAGTCAGCCAGGATGGCCACAAACACACTGCCTTCCATCTGCCCAAATTGGGCGTAATGGGGGGCAAGCTCGGTCATGGCCATGCTGGTGTGATAGGCCTGCTCCAAATACCAGTGCCAGTCGTGGGCTTTAACCAGCCCCTGGTGGAAGCGGGCCAGGCGATAGAGCACCCACTGGGCCGCTGCCACATGGGGGTAGTTGTAGGAGCGGCCCACATCGGCGGCGTCTTTTTTGTTCCAAGACGCCCAGGTGCTCCAATCGACGTTTTTGTCGTAAGCAAAATCGGGCAGCGCCTTGGGGTCGTAATAAAAGAGGCTTTTTTTAACGCCGTACTGCTCAGGGCCACTTTTTACCTGCAGGCGCCCATCCAGCACCTGGGTGTAAAAACGCTCGAACTTGGCCACCTCGCTGGCGTCGGGCTGGCCCAGCTCCTTCATAATGGCGGCCAGCCAGGGGCCGGCGCCGCCTTCGTCAGAGAGCCCGGCAATCCACACCCGCGGCTCTTGCAAAACCAGGTGCCCCGCTTCGTTATCAAAACCCAGCACCGCCGGGCCGCGGCCAAAGGGGTCATCTTTGCCTTCATACCATTGCTGGTGGTAGAGGAACTGGCCCATCTTGGCCACGGCTTTGGCCATGGGGTCGGTCACAAAGTAGTGGATGCTTTGCTCACTGCCGTCCTTGTAGCGGATATCGAGCCGCGCCCGGCCCCAGGCTTTGCCAGCCACCTTGAAATGCTGCCAGTCGCCTTTGGCCGGCGCCGGGGTGATGGCCAGGGCACCTTCGGGGCTAACGGTGATAGCGGCGATGGGGCTTGGGCTATCTAAAAACAGCTCGGCTGGCATATCGGTAGGCACCACGTAACCGGGAATGCCCACCGCTACCGGCCGTTGGTTGGCCTGCAAGGTGCTTTCAATACCGCGAATGGAAGGCGAAAGGGCAAAGCGCAGCGCCGTTTGCAGCGTTTCACCGGCTTTTAGCACCCGGCTGGTGGGGTCGTTCCACTGTTTGGCGCCCTGCCAGTCGGTGTCGCTAAAGCCCTTGCTCAGCACCTGCCAGTCATAAAAGCCTTCAAAGGTGTGGGTGCGGTGGGTGGGATCGTTATAGATCTTGGGGCTGCCATCGGCGTTTTTGGCGTCCAGCAGCGGCCGCCAGTTCTCAAGGCCGGCGTTTTGTTTGGGCAATACCAGTAGCGCCGGGCCCTTGCCATTAAGGCGGGCCACCTGCACATAGCCGCCGTCGCGGCCCATGTAGGGCTCGGCGTAGCTGGCCTGCTCGTGGGCTTGGTCCAGGGTGCGGCCGGTGATGATGTTGTCAAACACCATGGGGATGCCCAGGCCGCCAAGCTCGATGTCCCGGCCACTGTGGTTGCTAAGGGTAAAGCGCAGCACCAGTTGGCCGTCTTGTTGCAGCCAGTCTCGGCGCACCTCAAGGGGGATACCGGCCAGATCGGCGCTGATATCGCTACTGGCCAGCAGCTCACCGCCAGCTTTTAGCGGCTTCACCTTGGTGGTGGCAAGGGCGCTTGAGAAATCCTGCCAGGCCCCCTCCCCCACAAAGCGCAGGCGAATATCAATATCTCCCAGCTGGTAATAACCCGGGCCCTTGCGGTCGCTGTGGGCCGAGGGCAGAAAGTCAAAACCGCCAGCCCCCTTGGGCTTCATGGCCAGCAGAGTCTGGGCATCGTCACTGAACGTGAGAGTAAATTGCGGCGTGTTGATGGTCTGGGCCTTGGCACCGGCGCTGGCAACCGCCAGGGCCAGCAGGCTTAGCTTAAAAGGCGTGAAACGGCATGGCATTGTCATTTAAACCCTTTTTGTCAAAGGCCCAAGGGGCTTAGGTAGAGGTGCAGGGCGTAGGGGCCCTGATGCTCGGCCGGCAGAAGCCGGTACGGTTTATAAGGCAGCGCGCCCCAGCTGGTGTCGCCCCCCAAGCCGCGCTGGCGAAGGTCCAGGGTGACCTCGGTCAGCGGCCGAGGCTGGATATCGCTGGTGTGGCGGTTAGGGCCGTCTTTGGGCTGGTCAAAATCGGCCAGGGTGTTGTGGTGGGCGCCAAAGTCAAAGGTGGGCCCGCCGGTAATACGCAGGCCAATACCGGCGCCGTTGGTCAGAGCCAGCCAGCGGTTGTCGCTACGGTTACCGTTTTCCTGGGGGCGAATATAGGGGGTGTAAAGGTCGCTCACCTTGGCCTGGTAAATGCCGAGGTAGGCGCTTTGCTTGCGATCCTGATAGTTCTCCTGGGGGCCACGGCCGTACCAGCGCGCTTGGTCAAACCCCTGAGGCATTTGAAATTTCACCCCAAAACGCGGCATCTCCGGCAAGTCTTTGGCAAGCTGCGCCTGGTAATCGAGGCGAATAACGCCGCCGGGGCTGATGCGATAATCCAGGCTCCCTTGGCTGTGCAGGGTAGGAAAGGCGAGCGCCAGGTGCAGCCGCAGGTCGGCGCCGTCTTTTTGCACCTTCACCAAGGTGACTTCGGCCTTGGCGGCCGCCTCTTTGTAAAAGGCCGCGCTTTGCTGGCCGAACTTGTTGCCGTAGTCGTTATCGGTAAGCGGCCGCCAGAAGTTAGGGAAGAGTCCCTCCTTCAAGGTTTCAACCCCTTTGACCCGGTAGCTTTCCAGGCGGCCATTAAGGGTGTTAAAGCGCATGGCAACAGCGCCGCTGGTTACGCTCACCTCGCCATAGCGCTGGCTGACCGCAAGGGCCGGGCCTTTGGCCGCCGGGGCCAGTGGCGGCGCCTTTTTCAGCACGAACTGCTCGCTTGCCACTTCAAAATCCGCCGGGCTGTAGGGGGTGGCGGCCTTTTGGAAAAAACCGAAGGTCACGGCGTATTCGTGGCCGGGCCGGTAGTGAAAATCCGCCAATTGGCCGAGGGCAAAGCGCTGGTGGGCACGGGGCGCGGCCAGCAACGCCGGGGTGGCACCGGTGAGGATGGGCTGGCCGTCTTCGAGCAGCGTCCAGCGCCCGTAAAAACCGCTCAAATCAGTAAAATAAAAGCGGTTTTCAAGCTGGTACTGGCCGTTTTCGGTGCGGCTGATGGCCAGGTTTTGGTAGGTCTTTTTCACCTCAATCAGAGCCGGGTGCGGGGTACGGTCGCTGCTGACCAGGCCATTGGCGCAGAAGTTGCCGTCGTTCTGGCCGCCGGGGGGCTCAAAATCGCCGCCGTAACCAAAATAAGCGCGGCCCTCGGCGTCGTGTTTAAGTAGCCCCTGGTCAACCCAATCCCAGATGTAGCCGCCTTGCAGTTGGCGGTGGCTGCGCACGAAATCCCACAGCTCCTTGAGGTTGCCGTCGCTGTTGCCCATGGAGTGGGCATATTCAATCCAGATAAAGGGACGGTCGGGGTACTTGCCGAGATACTTGTCGGTGAGCATCTCCCGGTCGGCGTACATCCAGGAGATGATGTCGGTCATCTTCTCGTGGTACCAGAAGCGGCGAAACTCAAACTGCACCACCCGGCTTGGGTCCATGGCTTTGGCCAGGCGGTATTCGGCGGCCATGTTGGCACCGGGGCTGATTTCATTACCCAGCGACCAGGAGATGATGGACGGGTGGTTGCGGTCACGCAAAATCATGCCCCGCAGCCGGTCGAGGATGGCCTCTTTAAACTGCGGATCGTTACCCAGGCCATGCTCGTCAAAGCCGTAGCCGTGGGCTTCGAGGTTGGCCTCGTCAATCACATACAGGCCAAACTGGTCGCACAAACGATACCAGTAAGGGTCGTTGGGGTAGTGGGAGCTGCGCACCGCGTTGATGTTGTTTTGCTTCATCATCTTGATGTCGCGCAGCATGCTCTCACGGCTGATGGTCTGGCCCGTTACCGGGTCGTGCTCGTGGCGGTTTACCCCTTTGATGGTCACCGCCTCGCCGTTCACCAAAAGCTGGCCGCCTTTGAGCTCGACGCTTCGAAAACCAATGGCTTGGCTGACCACTTGGCTGATCTTGGCGCCGTTTTTAAGGGTCAGCTCCAGGCGATAAAGGTTGGGCTGCTCGGCCGACCAGGCCTTGACGGCAGCAAGCGTGGCCTTGAACTGGGCCTTACCATGGCTCGCCGGCGCCAGGGCCAGAGCCCGGCTTTGCTGCCAGATAACCTTGGCGCCGTCATAAAGCCGCGCCTGAACCTCGCTGCTGGCCGGGAATGGCTCGGTGTTGGCCAGCTCCACCGCCAGATCCAAGGTGCCGTCCTGGTAGTGATTGCTCAGCCCCGCCAGGGCGTGAAAATCCCAAAGCGCGGTTTTAGGCACCATCTTTAGCTGCACATCGCGGGGAATGCCGCTCATGCGCCAAAAATCCTGGTCTTCTAAGTAGCTGCCGTCGCTGTAGCGATACACCTCTAGTGCCAGGGTGTTGGCGCCGGGGTGCACCAGCTCGGTGATGTCAAATTCGGCCGGGAGCTTGGAGTCCTGGCTATAGCCCACCTTGGCGCCGTTCACCCACACATAAAAGGCCGATTTAACGGCGCCAAAGGTGAGGATAATGCGCTGGCCATCGCTGCTCGCAGGCAGGGTGAAGTCGCGCCGATACGAGCCCACCGGGGCATAGCTGTGGTCAATAAAGGGCTTTTGCGGCTTAAAGGGGTAACCGGCGCTCACATAGATGGGGTAGTCATAGCCCTGCATCTGCCAGTTGCCGGGCACCGCAATCTTCGCCCATTGGCTGACATCAAAATCGGGCCGGTAAAAATCTTTGGGCCGGCCCTCTGGGGTGGGGGAGAAATGAAAGGCCCACTGGCCGTTAAGGGAGAGCTGCTGGCTCGACGCCCCTTCATCCCCTGCCGCCGCCAGGGCGGCGCTCTGGTAGGGGGTGAACCAGGCCCTTGCCGGTAATTTGTTTATCCGAAACACCGCCGGGTTTTCCCAGTCGTTGTCATGGCTGATGGCCGCAGGCGGCATCTGCTGACAGGCCGATAACAACAACAGCAGACTCAAAAATGCATAGAACGGGGCTTTTCGGATAACGGTCACGGCAGTCTTCCTTAGATAAAAAAAGGGCCCGCAATGGCATCACCATCGGGGCCCTTTGGGCGGACTTAAGCCTTGAGGTAGGTCGTCCTGGTATGGGTGTAAAACTCTTTGGCAGCCCTGCCCTGCTCGCGGGCGCCGTAGCTGGAGGCGCCCACGCCGCCAAAGGGCACGTGGTAGTCGATACCGGCGGTGGGCAGGTTGATCATCAACATGCCGGCACGGGCGTAACGTTTGAAATGCTCGCTGTATTTAAGCGAACCGGTGCAAAGGCCGGCCGAGAGCCCAAAGCGGCTGTCGTTGACCATGGCCAGCCCCGCCTCGTAATCGGCCACCCGAAACACCGCCGCCACCGGCCCGAAGATCTCTTCCTGGGCGATGGGGTCTGTCGGTTTTGCGTGGTCAAACAGGGTGGGGGCGAAAAAGCACTCGGGCAGCTCTTGGGCCGTACCGCCAAACACCAGTTGGGCACCGGGGTGGCGCTCCATGGCGGCACTCTGGCGGCTTATCAGCGCCTTCTGGCCTTTGGAGGCCAGCGGCCCGATGTGGGTAGCGCCGTCCAGCGGGTTACCCAAGCGGTGCTCGCTGATGCGAAGGCTCAGGCGCTCGACAAAAGCATCGGCGATGGCCTCTTCAACGATAATGCGCGAGGTGGCGGTGCAGCGCTGGCCAGCGGCCAGGAAGGCGCCGTTAAGGGCGGTTTCCACGGCGCTGTTAAGGTCGCAATCTTTGAGTACTAGGAGCGCATTGACGCCGCCCATCTCGGTTTGCACCGCCACGCCGCGCTCGGCAGCGGCCATGCGCACCTTCTTGCCGGTGGCCACCGAGCCGGTAAAGCTCAGGGCATCTACGCCGGGGTGGCTGCAAATGGCCGCGCCGGTCTCGCCAGCGCCCAGCACCATGTTCACAGCACCAGGCATAACGCCGGCTTCGGCAATAATTGCCATCAGCGCCGCACCGGTGGCAGAAGAAAGCTCAGAAGGCTTCCACACCACGGTGTTGCCAAAGGCGAGCGCCGGGGCGATTTTCCAGGCAGGAATGGCGATGGGAAAATTCCAGGGAGTGATTTGGCCAATCACCCCTTTGGGGGCGTATTCGATTTCCACCATGGCGCCATTGCGGGTGGACTCAAGCCGCTCGCCGACAATGCGTAGGGCTTCGCCGGCAAAAAAGCTGAAGATCCGGGCGGCGCGGCCCACTTCGCCCTTGGCATCGCCCAGGGTCTTACCGGTTTCCCGGGCGATCAGCCGGGCCAGCTCGTCGCTTTTGGCGTTGATAAGGCTGGCCACTTTAGCCAAGGCGTCGGAGCGGGCCTCGATGCCCTGATCGCGAAAGCGGCCAAAGGCCTGCTCGGCGCTGGCTACCGCCTTGGCAACCAGGGCGGCGTCTGCCACCGGAATGGCCACTTTAAGGTCGGTGGCATCGGCGGGGTTGTACTGGGCCAGCAGGGCCTCGCCCGCAACCGGCTCACCGCCAATATGGTGAAATAATTCAATAACCTGCATTACAACTTTCCTTACACCACCAAGAAACCTTCCGGGAAGGGCTCCTGGTCATCAATCCAAATCTGGTTAAAGCCGGTGGCATAGGCCGTTCCCTGAATGGAGGGAATGATGGCGCTTTGCCCGGCAAGCTCGGTGGCCGCTTCCACCCGGCCGATAAAGCGGCTTTTGATATAGCTTTCGTGGATAAAGGTATCGCCGGGTTTAAGCACGCCCTTGGCCGCAAGCTGCGCCATGCGCGCCGAGGTGCCGGTGCCGCAGGGGCTGCGGTCTATGGCCTTGTCGCCGTAGAACACCGCGTTGCGGCCATGGGCATCGCTTGAGGCCGGTTTGTCGGCCCACAGCACATGGCTGACGCCATTGATGGCGGGATTTAAGGGGTGTACCGGCTTGAACTGGGCCTGCACCGCGGCGCGAATTTGCGGGCTTAACCGCAGAATGTCGCTGGCCGAGAGGCTGTCGAGGCCGCTATAACCCGGCTGGGGGTCGACGATGGCGTAGTAGTTGCCGCCGTAGGCCACATCCAGGGTCAGGGGGCCAAAACCGGGCACGTCAATCTCGATGCCTTCGGCGGCCAGATAACTGGGCACGTTGCGCAGCTTGACCCATTCAACCTTGGCGCCGGTCTTTTGATATTCCACTTCGATAAGCCCGGCCGGGGCTTCCATCACCAGGCGCCCCTCGGTCTTGGGGGTAATAAGGCCGTGTTCCAGGCCAAAGGTGATGATGCCGATAGAGCCGTGGCCGCACATGGGCAGGCAACCGCTGGTCTCGATAAACACCACCCCGAAATCGGCGCGAGGGTCTTTGGGCGGGTAGATAAAGCCGCCAGACATCATGTCGTGGCCACGGGGCTCGAACATCAGGCCCTTACGGATCCAGTCGAACTCGGCCATAAACTGCTGGCGCATGTCGCTGAGGCTTTCGCCGCCAAGGGGCGGATGGCCGCCAACCACCAGGCGTACCGGGTTACCGGCGGTATGCCCATCGATACAGAAAAAGGTATGCCTCATGGTGCGGCCTCGACCGTTAGCGTTGGGTAGGACGGGTGGCGGCGGCTTTTTCCACCATGGCAATCACTTCTTCGCGGCGCTTGCCAGCCAGCGGCAGGCGAGGCATACGTACCCGCTCGGAGCCGCGGCCCATGATCTCTTCGGCAAGCTTGATGGCTTGTACCAGATCGTAACCGGCATCGAGGTGCAGCAGCGGCATGAACCAGCGGTAAATCTCAAGGGCGCGGGCCATATCGCCGGCGTTAAAGGCGCGAACCAGCTCTACCGATTCTTGCGGGAAAGCGGAGGTCAAACCGGAGATCCAGGCGCAGGCGCCCAGCATCATGCCTTCGAGAGCCACGTCATCGAGGCCCGCCAGCACGTGGAAGCGGTCGCCATAGGCATTGATAAGGTCGGTGTAGCGGCGGGTATCGGCGGCGCTTTCCTTGATGGCAACGATGTTGTCTACCTCAACCAGCTTGGCCAGGGACTCGATGCCGATATTCACCCGGTAAGAGGTGGGGTTGTTGTAGAGCATGATCGGCAGGTTGGTGGCAGCGGCCACGGCCTTGAAGTGGGCGATCAGCTCGTCTTCGGTGGGCACATACACCATGGCCGGCAGCAGCATCAGGGCGTCTGCGCCCAGTTTCTCGGCGTCTTTGGCAAAAGCGATGGCGCGCTCGGTGGTGAACTCGGATACCCCGGCGATGATGGGGCTCTTGCCTTTGGCTTCCACAGCGGCTGCTACCACGGTGCGTTTTTCTTCGGGCTCCAGGGAGTTGTTCTCACCGCAGGTACCGATGATCACCAGGCCATCGACACCGTCGTTGAGCAGGTTGGTAAACCCTTGCTGGGTGGCCTTGAGATCGATTGCGAGGTTTTCGTCAAACTGCGTGGTTGCCGCAGGGAACACACCGGACCATTGCATACTCATCATTTCCTCACTGGATAGTTACAACTTTAAATTCACATATACATTATATCGTATACTAAATTCGTTCAAGCCGTTATCTGTGACAGCTTGATTAAATCTGAGCCAGGCCACATTTTTACTGGGCTAGCAGCCAAAACGCGCCAGCGAGAAAGGGGCCAGGGGCTGCGCCATTTTTTCGCCGCTTAGCAACTGGCCGAGCAAAATGGCGGTGGCCGGGGCCAGGGTCAGCCCCAGGTGCTGGTGGCCAAAGGCATAGTAAAGATTGCTGGCCTTGTCGCTCTGGCCCATGGCTGGCAGGTAATCGGGCAGGGTCGGCCTGGCGCCGTACCACTGGCTGAGGTTATGGGCAAAAGGCAGGCCGAGCTCGGCCGCGTGGCGCAGCAGCTGCTGCCATTTGCGCGGGTCGGGTTTGGCATCAAGGGAGCTCAGCTCCACAAAGCTGCAAGCCCGCAGCCGGTCGCCAAAGCGGGTCACTATCAGGGAGCGGTCTTCAAAAACCACCGGCGGCAAACCGGCAGGCCAGAGGCTGTCGTCACAGTCGGCTTCGATGTGATAGCCGCGCTCGGCCATCAGCGGCACTCCGGGGTGGATATTGGCCAGCACCTTGGCAGAAGCGGCTCCGGCGCATACCAGGATTTTGTCAAAGTCCGCCCCGCCGGGCAGCGTCGCCCTGCCCTCCTTGATAACCAGCGGCGCGGCGCTTTGGCTCAGCCACTGGCCACCCCTGGCGATAAAGGCGGTTTTCAAGGCCTTGGCCAGGGCTTGATGGCGGGCAACCTGGCCGGTGCCGGTAAAGGCAATGCCCCCTTGCAGCGGCTCGCTGAGCTTTTGCTCAAGCGCCCCCAACGCCTCCTGGGAGAGCGGCGCAAAATCCGCGGTGCCAATGTCGGCCTGCTGCCAGTGCTGCAAGCCCTTGGCAGCGCTTTTGGGCGACTCCCACAGTACCCAGTGCCCGGCGTTTTGCACCAGGGCCGGCTCGCCCAACTCTTCAGCCAGAGCCGCCCAGGCTTGGTCGGCATTGGCCACCAGGGCGCCAAGGGCGGCCTTGCCTTTGGCAAAACGGCGGGGGGTCGCGGCTATAAGGTAGCGCCAGATCCAGCGATAAATGCCGGGGGCGGAGAAATCAAAATCCAGGGCGCCCCCTACCCGGAACAGGCGCCTGGGGGCCGAGCGGATGGCGGCGATGGACGCCAAGGGTGCTGGCTGCTCGGTAGCAATGTGGCCGGCGTTGTTCCAAGACGGCGCCGCTAGGGCCGGATCGTCGTCCAGCACCGTGACATCAAAGCCGCGGCTTTGCAGGTGAAAGGCACTGCAGCGGCCCACCACGCCGCCACCGATGATCGCAATACTGGGCACCCTTTGCTCCGTCGTCCTGAGAACCTCATTCCGTATACTATATATAAAATACTAAGTGAGCAACGCACCACAGAACCTGCCACAGCGGCGCTTTGGCGCCATAAAAAAAGCCAACCCGGAGGTTGGCTTTTTGGCTTATTCGGCCTGGAGCTGTTGGCGCAGATCGTCCAGGGTGCCTTTGGTGTGGTCTTTGATGAGCTTTTTGACCAGCTTGGCGTCGCGGGCCATCCAGGCATCAAAGATCAGTTGATGCTCGTGGAAGGCGCTTTCCTCACGATTAGGTGGCTCAAGGTGTTTGCGCACGTAACGCTCGGACAGCAGGTGCAGCTTGAGCAATACGTTTTGGGTAACACTGCGCTTGGCCGGGGCCGTCAGCGCCAGGTGGAACTGGCGGTTGATGGATACCGCATCGGGGGAGCACTCGTCCGACAGGGCGCGCAGCTTGATAAACACCTGCTCGGCATAGGCGCGCTCTTCGTCGGTTGCAACTTTGCAGGCGTCGGCAGCCGCCTCTGGCTCGACCGTCATCCGCAGGTGAAACACGTCTTCGGCTTCGTCTATGGTCAGCGGGCGGACCAAAAAGCCCCGGTTGGGATGCGAGATAAGCAGGCCGTCGTGTTCGAGGCGGGTCAGGGCTTCTCGCAGCGGGATCTTGCTGACCCCCAGCCCCTTGGACAGGGCATCTTGGCGGATCGGCTTGGACGGGGCCATGTCATTTGACAGGATCCGTTCGCGCAAGATCTCGTATGCCTGTTCGGACAGGGTCTTGACCACAATTGATGACATATTGGCTCCGAAGCCTAACGGCAGTTTCTGCAAAGCGCGGTGCTGGCACGAAAGAGGAAAGGCTTATCTAGGTGCGGCATAAGTAACGAGCTTAGGCAAACATTATACTATATACCCGCTGCGCTGCCTACTGCCTGGCGCTCCGGGGTGGAGACAGTCTGTTGGCAGCAGATTGCCAAAAAATGAAAGGCCGGGGTGCAACCCGGCCTTTTTGGTCATTCCGCTTCCAGCGCCGCCTCGGGCGCCTCATCTGCGGCCTTTTTTTTATCGAAGCAAAAGATGTTGGCGTAGCAATAGAAGATAGAGATAGACAGCCCGATAAAGTGGTACCACAGATATGGCAGGTAAGCGGTGGTGGCCACCCCCAGGGTGGTGGCCATAAAGACGCCGCCATCGGTCCAAGGGATCATCGGGGTGGTAACGGTGCCGCCCGCCTCGGTGTTACGGGACAGCACCCGCCGGTCTACCCCCAGCTTGTCGTAGTTCTTGGCGGTGATGGTGGTGGCGGTAATAAGAGACACATAAGCCGCGCCCCCTAGGAAGTTACCCAAGAAGCCAGCAAAGATGGTAGACAGCCCCAAACGCCCCTGGTTGGTGGCCCAGCGCTGCAGGCCGTTGGAGATGGTGGCCAAGACCCCGGTTACCTCCATCAGGCCGCCAAGGCCAAGGGCCAGTATCACCAGCATGATCACCTCCAGCATCGAGACAATACCGCCGCGGTTAAGCAGGATATTGAGAAACTCGAGGCTCGACTGGATATGGTTGCCCTCGTAGAGGGTCTTGATGGCCGCCACCAGCGGCATCTGCTCGAACAGGCAAGCCCACACCACGCCCAGCACGGCGCCAAAGAAAATCACCGGCACCGACGGCAGCTTCATCACCAGCATGGCGATCACCGCCAGCGCCGGCAGCAGCATGTACCAGGCAATCTGATATTGCCCGGACAGCGCTTCCATCACCTGAGTAGCCCGGCCGACGTTGCCGCCATGGCCGTACTGAAAGCCCACCAGCAAAAACAGCAGGCCACTGAGGGTCACTGCCGGCACCGCCACGTAGAGCATGGATTTTACGTGGTCGATAAGGCCCACCTTGCACAGGGAGGCTGTCATGACCGTGGTGTCAGACAGCGGCGAGAGCTTGTCGCCCACGTAGGCGCCGCTGATCACCGCCCCCGCCACCAGCGGCATGGGAAAGTCAAAACCGGCGCCAATACCCATCATCGCTACCCCGGCGGTACCGGCGGTGCCAAAGGAGGTGCCAGTGGCAAGGGAGGTGACCATGCAGATGAAAAACGCCGCCATCAAAAAGATGTTGGGGTCCATCACCGACAGCCCCAGGTAGATGATGTTGGGCACGATGCCACCAGCCATCCAGCTGCCGATCAGGGCGCCAACGGCGATCAGCACCAAAATGGCGTCCATGCCCTGGTTGATGCCGGCGGTAATGCCGTCCTGCATCCGCCCGTAATCGAGCTTGAGGTATTTGCCAAAGCCCAGCATCACAAACCAGCAGCCCAGCAGCGCCAGTTGGATAGCCATCTCCAGCACATGGACGAACAGGAAAATCACCCCGATGATGGCCAGGGCCAGCAGCGAGATCTCCAGGGCATTGGGGAGGCGGCGGGAAGAGGGCTCTGTCATAACTGAAATCCTAACGCGTTGTTTTTATATGAATGAAGTCGCCTTTATCGCTTTGGGAGCGCCGGTAAAGGCAAGGCCCTTGCCAGGCCATTGCGCCGCCGCCAACAAAGCGAATAAAAAATACCGTATACGATTTAAAAAGAGAGAACAACAGCTCAAACCGACACCAGAGGCGCCGGAAAGTGACCTTCGTCATAGGATGAAAAACAATCTTTATTGAACGCCCAAGCGAATATGCCGACGCAAAATAAAAAGCCCCGCAAAGGGGCTTGGCATAAAAAACCCCGCCAGCAGGCGGGGTGTAATGGTTTAGCGGCGGCGCCGAAGGGCCAGCAGCAGCAGGGTTAAAAACCCGGCGCTGCCGCCACCGCCCGAGCCTGCCGGGGGAGCCGGTTGGGGCTCTGGTGTACCGGCCAGGGTCACGGTCACAGTGCTGGCCTCGCCAAGGGCCACGTTGGTGCCGGTGGCGAGCGGCGCCTGCAGGGCAACCTGGAAGTCGCGATTGCCCTCAACCGCCATCACCTCCACCTCGATAAGCTTGGTGGCGGTATCCCCCGGCGCCCATTGCAAGGTGCCACTGGCGGCCTGGTAATCACGGCCGGCAACAGCGCTGCCATCGACCGTGCTCCAGGGCAGGCTGATGGTACCGGCCGTATTGCCAGCGCGGCTCACCGCCAGGGTCACGGTACCGGGCTGGGTGGCATCCACCTGGGTTTGGGCGCTGACAAAGGCCAGTTGGTCGTTCTCTGGTTCACCGTCACCGATTTTCACCAGGTACAGATCGCCAGCAGTATTGCCACTGCCGCCAAAGGTATCTTGATAGGCGTCTTTTAACGGCACACTGCTGCCAGCCGAGACATTACCGGCCACCACCACATCGCCCTCTGGGGTCAGGCCGATAGCGGTGTTACTGGTGAGGTCGTTAACCTCGCTGCCAAAGCGGGTTGACCACAATATGGCTGGCACCGAGGGGTTGGCGTTATCCACCGCCCCAATACGCATGGCAAAAATATCCTGGCTGGTCACGCGGGCAGTGAGGCCCGGAGGCGGGTTAACCACCGGGAAATTAGCCGGGGCCGTGGTACCTGCCAACAGCACTTCGCCATCGGCCGTCACATGGATATTGCCCAGTACCTCCCCGATAGCCATGCCACCATCGTCTACCTTAGATCCACCGTAGGTAGTGGCGTAAACCAATTGGCCATCCGGGGTAAATTTGGCGAGGAACACGTCACCAACCGAATCGATGTTGGTTTTATCGCTGTTAAGGAACGGAAACTCGATATAGGAGTTGGTATGACCGGCCAGATAGATATTGCCATCGTCATCGACCCCTACCCCTTTGGTGTATTCGTTGTTGTTACCCCCAAAATAGGTGCTGAATTTTACCTCGCTGCCATCGGCGCTCAACTTCACCAAATAGGCGTCTCTGGGGGTGGAGTAGGAGGACACATTTTCACCAGCGGTGTAGAGATCCAGCGCCGGCTGATAAGCGTTAACCATGGTGATATCCCGCGAGCGGGTGGTACCGGCCAGGATAATGCTGCCATCCTTGGCCAGGGCTATGCGATCAATCTCGTCGCTGTAACTCCCGCCAAGATAGGTTGAGAACACAAGCGACTGCCCATCGGCAGCAAAACGGGTAACAAAGCCGGTATTCACTTTTGGCGACGGTGATGCCAAGGGATTCACCAGAGGAAGATCAGGCGCTTCGGTAAAGCCCACTATGGTTGCCTGCTGCTGGTCATTCACTACTAGATCCAGCCCGTCGGTAATACCGTCGTAGCTGGGGCTGCCCAAGAAGGTGGAATACAACAGCTCGCTGCCATCACTGCTGACCTTGCTAAGAAAACTGTTACAGTTGTAGCTCTCTGCATTGCCCATATAGGGCTGCACCATTGGGTAATCGGTAGAGCAGGTCCAGCCGGTAACGTAGGCATTGCCGTCTTTGTCTACCGCGATGGCACGCAGGTAGTCGTCATAGGTACCGCCAATGTAGGTGGTGTAGATAAGCCGCTGGCCATCGCCGCTAAAGCGGGAGATAAAACCCTCGTTGCTGCCCTCAACCCCGCCGTGCTCGGGGTAAACGCTGCCGTCGGTGCCCAGGCCCAGGGAGTTGGTCCAGCCTGCCACCAGGATGTCACCGTTGGGAGCAATAGCCATGTCTCCCAGGTTTTCGGCGCCTTCACCGCCATAAAAGCTGGCGTATTTGAGCACCGGGTCAATCACCAACTGCCGGGCAGGGTCGTATTCCCCTACCCCAAAACCCACAACCCAGTTTTCGCCCTGGCGGCGCAGCTGATAGTGGCTGGCAACCGGTTGGCGCTCGCCGCCTTGCATTTGGTAGGTCACCGGCGCCTCTAGGCGCACGGTTTTACCGGCCACGCTCAGCAGCAAATCGCCTTTCTGGTCGATACGGGCGTCATCCAGGCCCTGGTAGCTCAGCTGAATGTTGCGCGGGTCAGCCCCAGGCGCCACCACGAAGTCGTATTCCAGCAGTTGCTGCTTACCGTAATAGACAAGGTCGATGCCGGCATACACGTCCGCAAAGCGGACTTTTTGATAGCTCGGCACGTTGTGGCGCCACGTTTTGGCGTCATTGCCTATCAGGTAGTTGTGGGTGCCGCCAAGCAGCCCTTCCCCTTGGGCTTTTCCGGTCATGGATGCGCCCAGCAGATTGGCCTGAATGTGGCTGGGGCTGTGACTTTGCGGGTCCATCATCAACAGCTTGGCTGCACCTTGATTAAGGGTTAATCGGTACCCCTGGCCTTTGGCCACAAAACCCTGGCTGGCGTCTTGCTCAAAGCTGAGCGGCAACTCGGCCAGCCGCTGCGCCTGGCCAGCGGCTTGCACCGGCAGCGCCAGGGAAGCCAGCAGGCCAGAGCCCAAGGCCAGTAATTTCTTTTTACTGCGCCCACGCAGCAACAGCGGCAGCAGCAACAAGGGCGAGAAGGCGCCGCCACCGCCAGATGAGCTGGGCTCAGAAGGTTCTGCCATGCTCAGTGCTTTCATGTTCACCACCACGTCCGAAGAGATGCTTTGCTGACCGTCGCTGACCGTCACTTCAAAGGTCAGTTGCTGGGTTTTATTGTCAGGGGTAAAGGTCACCGTTGCTGCACCCGGGTCGCTCAAGGTCACCGCGTCGCCGCCGGTTTGCAGCCATTGGTAAGTAAGGGTGTCGTTGTCAGCGTCGATGGCGGTCACCGCCAGAGTCACCGGTAGCGGCTGGCCGGCGTAGGTCAGGGCGTTGGCGGTAACGGGCTCAGGCACCGAAGTAAAGTGCGGTGGACGGTTTTCCACGACGCCGTCTTCGGCCAATACAGCAGTAAAGGGAGGTTCAACTATCCCATCAAAGAAGATGTTATCAATCAACCAGCCAGTGGTACTGCCAACAGAGTCAGTTGCAATACGGAATCGAAAACGTACGTTGTCACCAGCCAGAGCGGTGCCGAAACTTAGCTGAGTAGGATTGAGCTCGGTAGTTTCTGGTGAACCAACATCATGAAAAACATATGCTGGGCGCATATTGGCAGCGTCCTCATCCCCATTAAAGGCATATGCCCGGCCGTTGTAACTGGACCCTTGAGTAAACTCGCCACCAGCATCCACCACGTCTTGCCAATCACCACCGTTGATGCTGATCTCCACAACCCCACCATCCCAGCCGATAGGGACTAGCACACCGTCTATCCTGTCATAGCTTCTTGCCTCGAAAGAAAACCACTGCGACCAGTTAAAGGTGAAATCTCCACTACCTACTGTTACCTCGGGCGTGACGAGGCTTGAGTCGATCGGCGCACTGGGAGCTTGTCCCCACCAAGCAGAGCCGGTGGAATAATACTCACTCCAATCAGCAGGGCTCCAGCCGTAGGAAGGATCTGCACTTGCAGCAAAAATCCCTCCGTCTATGGTCGTTGACCAGTCAGTTGCAAGTGCCGCAATTTGATTCAGCTCCTCAAGCTCCCGTTGATGAGGTGCTACGTCGTAATTGACATAAAAAGCACCCTCCAACGTATCAGGAATAAAAACGGCCTCTTCATCAGGACTGACATCATCAAAGATCACCGACAACGAAACGCGTTTAATAGGCTCATCGTCATCCAACGTGATCATCATTGAGCCTGTTACCTTCTGGCCTTTGGCGACAGGGGCAAAAACGATTTGATTACCATCAGGGAAACTGAAGTCGGCATTTGATTCGATATGCGCATTGATAGGTACGGTGATATCGCTAGTGCCCTTGTTGGTCAGGGTGATGGTCAACAGCGCCGTCTCACCTTGGTCCAGGATACCGTCGTTATCAATCCAGCCCAGATGGCCGTCCTCAAAGTTGAAATCAACGATGGCGCTGTCTACTGCTAGCGAACCGGCAAAGGCGTCGAAGTTCTCCTTCACACCACTCATATCAACGCTGTCCCGACTTGGCACCACCGCGCCAACCCCCATGCCGCGTTTAGCAAAGGCTTTGGCCATTAACCGAAAGTCCTTTTCGTCGGTGGCTAGGGCGGCGGCCAACAAGGCATCGCGGGCCTCAAGGAAGGTGGGCATAACCGGCGTTAGCTTAAGCCCGGCGATGATGTAGTCCTGCATCCGGGCGCGGGCACTGGCAAAGTCATAACGCGGGTCGTTCAAGAGAGCGGCATAGACCTCCCACAGAGCGCTGGCCCACACCTCACCAAGGTTATGCACCTCGGGGTTGTTGCCCCCATCACGGCCACCGTTAACCGGAATATTGAGCGGCAAGCTGGCGTTGACTTCGATATAGCGCAGGGTCAACGGGTTGATGTTCAAATCGGTTGAGTAGGGATAGCGGCGAATACCAAAGTAGGGGTTTTCCAGCACATAACCGCCGATACTGTAGGCGCCCTGATACTGCTCGTTGCCGGGCAGCAATTGGTCTTCTGGCCGCACTTCCATCAGCAGCGCGGCAAAATCGGACCAACCTTCCCCCATGCCTCGGCCCTGTTGGTTGCCAAGGCCGTTGCCATCACCAATCAGCCGGTTGGAGATGTGGTGAAAATACTCGTGGGCGATGATGCCATTATCCATGGTGCCGTCGTGAGGCAGGGCCAGCTCGCGTTTCATGTGCAAGGTGATGGCCTCGCCGTGCTCCATTCGGTAGCGAAGGCGGGCGCCATCAGTGACACTGACTGACATGGCGGGAATGGTCAGGGTTTCATCGACCCCTGACATGTTGATGATGCTGTCGTCGCCGTTCATCACCAGCACCCCAAGGGCACCGGCCGCCTGGGCATTGGCTACCTTAACGGTAAAATCGCAGCTGCCACGGTGGATAAGGGCGATATGCCCCTGGATTTCCTCGGGGTTGTCCGGCGCCCGGCAGGCGTTGTCCTGGCTGCCGTTGAGATAATTGGCCAGGGGCGCTTGCAGATCAAAACTCTGTGGCCCGAAGCTCGCGGTACCAAAGCTGTAGCTGTCGCCAGCACTGGTGGTGACACTGCCAATGGCGCGGGCCGAGAACAGGTACATCTGCATCCGCGGGCTGATGCCGTCTGGCGGGGTGTACATGTTGGCGTTGTCGGTAGAGCTGGCATCCTGGCCCTCGGAGAGCAGCGGGTCGCCCTCTATGCCGCCGCGCCCGTAGTTACTTTGCTGGGCGTTGCCGGCTTCTTCGTTAAAGCCATGGTCGTACCAAAAGTCATGCAGCCAGTTGTTGATGTAGAAGAGGTTAACAATGGCGGCGTTGCGGGCTTCGGTGGTGGTGGGGTCGCCGTCCACTTGCTGGGCATAGTGAAAGCTGTTGGCGCCGTTGGTCTGGGCACGAAAATCGGCGGAGTTGGGGGTAAAACCGTCGTTGGGGCCGTCACTGCCGTCTGCATTGAGCACGCCGTCCAGATCCAGGTAGGCATCGGTGTTGTTGCCTGTGGTTTCAGTGGCGCCGCTGGCCAGCCAAGGGTCGCCGGTGGAGATGGGGCCGTGCTCAAGGCTGATGTCGTTCATCACCCCAGGGGTTCGGTCAAAGGGCGCCGACGGCATACTGGTGAAAGGCACTTTGTCGTTGCCGAGCGGGCCATCATAGGGGCCGTTTTCATCGCCATAGACGTAGTAATTGAATTTCTCAAAGGCCACTAGGTTATTGCGGGCCAGCACCTTGCCACTGGCAGCATCAATCACATAGCCATAACCGCTTTGGGTGGCGCCATCGGCGCTTTCACCGGAGGCGACCACCTGATAGGCAAGCACCAGGCTGCCATCGGCCAGGGGATACCAGATCTGACGTACGTACTGCTTGGCAGCTGGACGGGTGTCGTCAGTCAGCTCACCGGCAAACGCAAATTGCTGAAAACGGGCATTACCGCTGCCCTCGGTCAAACTAGCGGGGTCCAGCTCAAGGCCCTGATCCTGCCAGGCTTTTAGCAGTGCCTCTTTGGCACTGAGGGTGGCCGCGGTTTTACTGGTGGCCGCAGACTGCGGGGCAAAATAGCCCGACGCCGCTACCGGTTTGCTGTTTTTATCCAGCAGCACCGCCACCTGGCGGCCGTAAACTTCGATACCATTGAGTTGCTGGCGATAGCGCAGCACCGTCATCCCGTTGCCGTTTGCAACTGGGCTGTCGATAAGCTTTGCCTGGGTGATGCTGGTGCGGTCCAGGCTCATCTTGCCAACTTGATGCAGCAAAAAGTCTCGCGCTTTGCTGTCTGCCGCCGTGGCCGGGTCAAGGGGGGTCATCTTGGCGGCGCTACTGGTTTGGGCTTTGGCAAACACCAGGGTGGCGGCGCCAAGAGCTTTATCGATTTGCCCCTGGTAGCCCTGCACCTTGGGCAAGGTAGCGACTAGCTGCTCACTTTGCAGACGATGGTGCATGGACTGCGTGGAGGAGCTGTCCTGCTGCTGTTTCTCGGTAGCGGTCAGGAAGCTATCAAAGTTGCTGTTGTTATTGGGGGTTGCCGCATGGCAGGCGGTGCTAAACAGCACTGCCTGGGCAACCAGGCTCAGTTTGCGCATGGTTATTCCCTGTTTCACAGGCGGTAACGAAAACCGCCTTCTACAGGGACAAACGCGAACGCCGTGAAAAAACCTTCACTTAATTTTCATAGAAACAACATTTTCGTGACCAAGATCTAACCTTCGGCGCGATTTCCCTTTTCCTGCAAGGCCAGGGTATGGCGCAGCTGGTGCATAAAGGGCAAGCGATCATCACTGGCATCTAGCCCCTGCAGCACCGCCATGGCGCCATCGAGCAGCCCCAATGCCTCACGGGCCGGCGCCGCTCCGGGCTGCGCCGCCAGGCTTTTGATAAGCAGCCAGGCGCGTTCGGCCCACACCTTATGGCTGCGGGCATAACGCATTTCCGTTAGCTCAAGGGCGCGGCGCTGATATTGCGCGGCCTCAACGTAACGACCGGCCACCACCATGGTTTGCCCAAGGGCATCGAGCACCAGGCAGTTATGGTAAGCATCGCGGCCTTCCAAAGCGGTTATGGCGGCCAGAGCGCCGGTTTGCAGCTCGATGGCTTTGTCCACTTTCCCCAGCACGGCTAACGCCCTGCCCCACTCGGAGGCAGCCAGCGGCACCGAGAAACTGTGCGGACCTAAGGTATCCCTTTTAAGCTCATAGGCCCGGCGATAATAAAACTCCGCTTTTTCATCCTGTTCCATCTGAAAGTAGAGCTCGGCTCGCTCGGTGAGCAGCCGGCGCATCACATCGTCAGCGTTGCCAGGCACGCGCCGCTCAGCCTCGGCGTAGAAGGTCTCGGCAGTGTCAAACTGGCCCTGGCGCTGATAAACATTGCCTTTGTCCAGCAGCAGCGACGCCACCTCCCGGCTCAGCACCGGCACTTGCGGTGATAACAGGGCCAATGCGGTATCGAAGCTTTGCAAAGCATCCTCAAAATGCCCGGCACTCGCCTGCAACTTGCCAAGGAAAGACAGCGGCTTCCACTGGGCAATAGCGTCTTTGCCCAGCACCTGGCGGTAGCGGCTGATGGCATCAAGGAGCGCCGCCTTGGCGGTGTCCACATGGCGGGCACGCAGCAGCATTTCGCCGCGCTGGGCCTGTACTTCGGCCACCAGGGTGGAGCTGGTATCGCCGCTGGCCAGGGCGTCTTGATAGGCTTGGTTGATCAGTTGCAGGCTGCTGTCTTTGACTCCTTCACGCTGAGCCAAAAAGCTGGCGAGCCGCGCCTTGACCCTTGCCGCATCGGCGCCATGACTGGCGCCCAAGCCGGTCAAAATGGCAAGGGCTTCGTTCAGATCGCCCTCGGCGTCCAGGCGGCGGTCTCTGGCAAAGTGCACGGCGGCCAATCGGTATAAAGTCAGCGCCACTTCCAGGCTTTGGTTGCCAAAGCGCAGCCGCTGCTCGGTCAGGGCGCGCTCAAGTACCTGCTGGCTTGCCTCAAAATCCCCCAGGCTAAATTGGATCTCGCCAAGGTCGCCATAAAGCTCGGCGCGCAGCGCCGGTTGGTTGTCGAACTCGTTTTGCAGCCTTGCTACGGCCCGCTGCACCAGTTGCTGGGGGCTGCGCTGCTCCGGCTGCATGCGGCTCAAGGGGTCCATTTCACTGAACACCGACACCAAAAAGTCTTTTACCTGCTCGGCGCGTTCGCGTTGCACATTGGCCACATTTGCCGCCAGATGGGCCTGATGAGCCTGCCAGGCCACGGCGCCGGTGCCTGTTACCACCACCGAGACCAACAGCGCACTTACCCCTACGGCGAGCCGATTGCGGCGCAAAAACTTGCTGGCTCTTAACCAGGCTCCAGGGGCTTTGGCCATGATGGGCTGGTGCTGAAGGTGGCGCTGAATGTCTTCACTCATGGCCACCACCGAGGGGTAACGCTCCGTCGGCTCAACGGCGATGGCTTTGGCCACGATGTTATCGAGATCCCCAGCAAGGCGCCGGCCAAGCCCTAAGGGCTCGACGCGCTGGCTCATCAGCGGAAAAGCACTGCATTCCTGAGGCAGCGCATCAAAAGGCAGGCGCCCCGCCAGCAGGCGGTAGCTCAGCATTCCCAAGGCGTAGACATCGGTGAGAGTGGTGATATTGCCTTCACGGCGCTGCTCGGGAGCGGCATATTCAGGGGTGAAGACCCGCTGCCCGGATTGGGTCAGCTCGGCTTGCTTACCCGGGTCAACCAGCTTGGCGATGCCAAAATCCAGCAGCTTTACCGAGCCATCCAGGGTAACCAGGATATTGGAGGGTTTGAGATCCCGGTGCACCACTAGGTGGGCATGGGCAAAGGACAAGGCCTGCACCACCTGTTGCAGCAGGGCCAGGCGAGCGTTGATGTCCAGGTCGCGCGCCTCACACCATTGGTCAAGCGGCTCACCGGCAACATGTTCAAGCACCAGATACAGCTGGCCCTGCGCCGTGGCGCCAGCGTCAAGTAATCTGGCGATATGCGGGTGCGCCAGCTTGGCGAGGATCGCCGCTTCTTGCAAAAAACGCTCTTTGATAACGGGGCTGTGCAGGTGACCGTGCAGGATCTTCAGCGCCACCTGGCCCTGATAGAGGCCGTCGGCCCTTGCGGCCAACCACACTTCCCCCATGCCGCCGCTGCCAAGCTGGCGCTCAAGGCGATAATTGCCAAGCACCGTACCAGCCCGGTGGCCGGCCATGTTCAGGCCGCTGCGCTCCAGCCAGTCAGAAAAGGGGCTGTCGAGAAACCGCGCTTCCTGCAGCTGGGTTGCCACCCCCAGTAAAACGCCCATCTGGGTACGAATGGTATCGTCACTGCAGGGCCAACTTGCCAGGGCTTGCTGACGCTCGGCTTCAGGCAGTTCGATAAGCTGCGCATAACCTTCAAGGGCTTCGGCCCATTGGGCGGAATTCAGCTCAGCCATGGAGTTTTTGGTACAGAAAAGCCCGCGCCTTCTCCCAGCTGCGCCAAACGGTAACGTTGGACGCCCCCAGATGCTCGGCGATTTCATCGAGGGAAAAACCGCCGAAAAAGCGCATCTCCACCACTTGATGGGCACGGCTGTCGATATCGGCCAGCTGCGCCAGGGCGCGGTCCAGGGCTTCAACATCCCAGTCTTGGCTTTGCAGGGGATTGAGTTCGGTAACCAAGGTCAGAGCCCGCTTGCCGCTGCCGCGCTTGAGCGCGCCTTTTTCTCGCAGGTAATCCATCAAAACCGAGCGCATCACCGTGGCGCTGTAGGCAAGAAAGCTGCCTTTGCTGTCCACCGGCAACTCGCCACAGCGCTCCATGCGCAGGTAGGTTTCGTGTACCAGAGAGGAGACGTCAATCAGGGTAAGGGAAGAAGTGGCCGCCAGTTTCTGCCTGGCTAATTGGTTCAGCTCACCGTAGTGGGCAGCAAAACGTTGCGCGGCACCCGGCTCGGCCAGCATCGTGGCGCTGTTGTGTTCCATAACCCCTCCCTTGCAGCGAAGCAGTCAGGATTATGAAAAAAAAACCAAATGGCAACATAAGAGATACATCTAGGCGTCTATATGGGTAGACGCTCACAAAAAAGCCCCGCCAGGTGGCGGGGCTTTCAGCTTTATACAGCGACCATTACTTGGTGGTCAGCTTCTCGCGGATACGTGCGGCCTTACCGGTACGGCTGCGCAGGTAGTACAGCTTGGCACGACGGACGTCACCACGACGCTTGACCTCGATCTTAGCGACCAGAGGACTGTGGGTCTGGAATACGCGCTCAACGCCTTCGCCGTTAGAGATCTTACGAACGGTGAAAGCAGAGTGCAGACCGCGGTTACGGATAGCAATAACCACGCCTTCAAAGGCCTGCAGACGCTCTTTATCGCCTTCTTTAACACGGACGGAAACAACCAAGGTATCGCCCGGTGCAAAAGCGGGGACGTCCTGTTTCAGCTGCTCGTCTTCAAGTTGCTTGATGATGTTGCTCATAATTTCAAGTTCCCTAGGTGTAACTGAGACTTAACAGTGATCCGCTTGTTCGCGGATAAATTCAGCAAGAAGTTTTTCCTGCTCGTCAGTCAGAGCTAGGTTGTCCAGCAGATCCGAACGCCGCTGCCAGGTCCGCCCCAGTGACGCTTTCAAGCGCCAGCGGCGGATGGCTTCGTGGTCACCGCTCAAAAGCACATCAGGTACCTGTTGCCCGTCAAGGACTTCCGGTCGCGTGTAGTGGGGGCAATCAAGTAGCCCCGTCGCGAAGGAGTCTTCCTCGGCGGACTGTTCATGACCCAGTACCCCCGGCACCAGCCGGGCAACCGCATCAATCAGTACCATGGCGGGGAGTTCCCCACCCGAGAGGACGTAATCACCGATGGACCATTCTTCGTCCACCAGGGATTCAATCACCCGCTCGTCTATGCCTTCGTAGCGGCCACACACCAGGACCAGGTTTTTGGCCTGGACCAGGCTTCGGACGCCGTGTTGGTCAAGCTTTCGCCCCTGGGGGGAAAGATAGACCACCTTAGCCTGTTCGCCCGCTGCGCTTTTGGCGGCAGCAATGGCGGCTTGCAGCGGTTCGACCTTCATCAGCATGCCGGGGCCGCCGCCATAAGGCCGGTCGTCCACGGTGCGATGCTTGTCGGAGGTAAAATCACGAGGATTAATACACTCCAGCTGCAATAAACCTTTGTCGATGGCTTTTCCCATCACACCATGGTCGGTCAATGCCCGAAACATGTCAGGGAAAAGGGTCACTATCGCCAGCTTCATCAGAAGCTGGGATCCCAGTCCACTTCGATGACACCGGTATCGGTGTCGACCTTTTTAATGAACTGATCCATGACGAAGGGGATCAATCGTTCACGTTGACCAAAGCTGTCGCGGCTGTTGGCTTTCACCACCAGCACGTCGTTGGAGCCGGTCTCCATCAGGTGGTCTACCTGGCCAAGGTCGTAACCCTGGAGGTTTACCACGCGGAGCCCTTCCAGGTCGCGCCAGTAGAAGTCACCCTCAGCAAGCTCCGGCAGCTGCTCGGCGGGGACAGCGATGTCCAGGCCGTTCAGAAGCTCAGCGCCATTGCGATCGGTAATTTGGTCCAAGAGCACAACGAGGCCCTTGTTGTGGCGTCGCCATTTGACGATGCCGGTTTCCTGCCAGGTCCCATCACGGCCCAAGAGCCAGGGTTGGTAGGAAAAAATGTTTTCCGGGTCATCGGTGAAGGAATTCACTTTTACCCAACCTCGGATGCCGTAAGGCGCGCCGAGCTTGCCAACAGTGATCTTTTCCATGAAAAGCCCTTACCTCTACCGAAAAACTTAAGGCTATTAAGCCTTGTTGCTCTTAACCAGTTGAGCAACGCGATCGGTCATGGAAGCACCCTGGGAAACCCAGTGAGTGATGCGATCCACGTCCAGACGCAGTTTCTCTTCCTGGCCACGGGCTACAGGGTTGAAGAAGCCAACGCGCTCGATGAAACGCCCGTCGCGGGAGTAACGGCTGTCAGCAACGACAACTTGATAGAACGGACGCTTTTTAGCGCCGCCACGTGCCAAACGAATGGTAACCATACCGTCCTCTTGGTTGATACAAGTGAATGGCGGGCCCACGAGGGGACCCATGCTGTAAAGCCCGGCAATTTTACTCAGATTGCTCGCTTTTGCAAGAAAAGGCGGTGAAGGGGGCAAAGAAACAAAAAAGGTGGCCCAGGCCACCTTTTTTTACGGCTTAGAATTTGGGCATGCCGCCAGGCGGCATCATGCCTTTCATGGAGCGCATCATCTTCATCATGCCGCCCTTGCCGGACATCTTTTTCATCATTTTCTGCATCTGGGTGAATTGCTTCAAAAGCTTATTCACTTCATGCACTTCCACACCGGCGCCAGCGGCGATGCGGCGCTTGCGCGCGCCTTTGATGATGTCGGGAGTACGGCGCTCACCCGGGGTCATGGAGCTGATGATGGCGCCCAGGCGCTTGGTCATCTTGTCGTCCATCTGGCCTTTGATCTGCTCGGAGATCTGGCCCATGCCCGGCAGCTTGGTGAGCATGCCCATCATGCCGCCCATGTTGTTCATCTGCTCGAGCTGCTCACGAAAGTCTTCGAGATCAAAGCCTTTGCCCTTTTTGACCTTTTCAGCCAGTTTGGCGGCTTTGTCCCTATCAACGTTGCGTTCGACTTCTTCGATCAGCGACAACACGTCGCCCATGCCGAGGATGCGCGAGGCTACCCGGTCAGGGTGGAAAGGCTCGAGGGCGTCAGATTTCTCACCCATCCCCAGGAATTTAATGGGCTTGCCGGTGATGGTGCGGATGGACAGCGCGGCGCCGCCACGGGCGTCACCGTCGACCTTGGTAAGGATGACGCCGGTGAGCGGCAAGGCTTCGTGGAAGGCCTTGGCGGTGTTGGCTGCGTCCTGGCCGGTCATGGCGTCAACCACAAACAGGGTTTCCACCGGGTTGACCGCTTTATGCAGGCGCTGGATCTCGCCCATCATCTCGGTGTCGATGTGCAAACGGCCGGCGGTATCGAGCAGCAGCACGTCGTAAAAGCCTTTCTTGGCCGCGTCGATGGCGCCTTTGGCGATGGCAACCGGGTCTTGGGAGATATCGGAAGGGTGGAAGGTCACCCCCACTTCACTGGCCAGGGTTTCGAGCTGCTTGATAGCGGCCGGACGGTAAACGTCGGCACTGACCACCATCACCTTCTTCTTGTGGCGCTCTTTTAAGAAGCGAGCCAGCTTGCCGACCGAGGTAGTTTTACCGGCACCTTGCAGGCCGGCCATCAGCACCACCGCCGGCGGCTGGGCGGCCAGGTTGAGGGCCTCGTTGGCCTCGCCCATGGCGGCTTCAAGCTCGCTTTGCACAATTTTGATAAAGACCTGGCCCGGGGTCAGGGATTTGGTGACCTCGGCCCCCAGGGCCCGTTCCTTGACCTTGGCCACGAAGTCGCGCACCACCGGCAGGGCCACGTCGGCCTCCAGCAGCGCCATGCGCACTTCGCGCAGGGTATCCTTGATGTTGTCTTCGGTCAGGCGGCCGCGGCCACTGATGTTTTTCAGGGTGCGTGTAAGCCTGTCGGAAAGATTCTCAAACATCGATGCTTTATCCCAGGATGCGTAACTGCCTGGCAGTATACCCCAAACACCGGGCCAGTCCGAAACACCGCTATTCACTTTTACAAAAGCCGTCCCGTAGAATGGCCCTTCATAAAAAGGAAGCGTTCCAGGCCATGTTGACCTCTATATTCTCCCTGCTTGCCGCTGTGCTCTACGCCCTGTCTGCCATTTTGGCCGCCAGCCGCCTGTTCGCACATGCAGGCCCCAACCGCGTGCATACGGTGTCTTTGGGCTTTGCCGCCGCCGGTGCTCACCTGGCCAGTTTGATGATCCTCATCACCACCGGCGACGGTGAAAACCTCGGGGTGGTGAACGTGGCGTCCATGTCCAGTTGGGTGGTGGTAATGCTGATGACCTCGGCGGCAATGCGCCTGCCGGTGTTGCAGCTGATGCCCATTGTCCACGGTTTTGCGTCTTTGGTGGTGCTGGCCGCCTGGCTGGTGCCGGTAAAATGGATGCTGCACCTGCGCACCGAGCCGGAAGTGGTGGTGCATATCACCCTTAGCCTGATTGCTTACGCCATCATGGTGATCGCCGCGTTGTACGCCCTGGAGATGGCTTTTATCCGCCGCCAGCTCAAGTCGCGCCGCCTCTCTGCCCTGCCCGCCTTCTTGCCGCCGCTGATGACGGTGGAGCGCCAGCTGTTCCAACTGATGCTGGTGGGTTTGATTGTGCTGAGCTTGGCCCTGGGCTCCGGTTTTGTGTTCCTTGGTGCCATGTTCGCCAAGGCCACCGCCCACAAAACGGTACTGTCGCTGATGGCCTGGGTGGTGTATGCCAGCGCTCTTTATGCCCATTATCGCCATGGTTGGCGGGGTAAAGGCGCGGTGTGGGCCTGCCTTGCAGGGGCGTTTTTACTGACATTGGCCTACTTTGGCAGCCGATTTGTCCAGGAAGTGATACTGCGGTCTTGATCACAGCCCCCCCTTCGCGTAGTAAAATGGGTGTTCCTGTATTTTTAAAGGACACCCCTTTTGGACGACATATCGACGGGTACCTTAGTTATTACCCTCGTGGTACTCATCCTGCTTTCGGCGTTTTTCTCCAGCTCTGAAACCGGCATGATGTCGCTTAACCGTTATCGGTTACGGCATCTCACCAAGGAAGGCCAACGCAGTGCCCAACGTGCCAGCGAATTGCTGGAACGCCCCGACCGCCTGATCGGCCTCATTCTTATCGGTAACAACCTGGTCAACATCGGTGCCTCGGCTATTGCCACCATCCTTGGCGAACGCCTGATGGGTGGCCTGGGGATCTTGCTGGCCACCATCGTTTTGACCCTGGCGGTGTTGTTGTTTGCCGAGGTCACCCCCAAGACCCTGGCCGCCCTCTACCCCGAGAAAGTGGCATTTCCGGCGTCCATCGTCCTCAAGGTATTGCTGAAAGTGTTCTACCCCCTGGTGTGGGTAGTAAACGGTATTTCCAATGGCCTGTTGGCTGTGCTGCGCATCCGCCCCAGCACTGGCGGCGGCGATAGCCTCTCAAGCGAAGAGCTGCGCACCGTGGTGGCCGAAGCCGGCGCCATGATCCCAAGGCGCCACCGCGACATGCTGGTGTCCATCCTCGACCTTGAGAAGGTGCAGGTCGAAGACGTAATGACCACCCGCTCCGACATCAAAGGCATCGACATCAACGACGACTGGAGCACCATCGTCAAGCAGCTGACCCACGCCCAGCACACCCGGGTGCTGCTGTACCGAGACAACATCGACGATGCCGTGGGCTTTGTCCATGCCCGCGACGCCCTGCGGTTGCTGTCGAAAAACCAGTTCACCAAGTCGGCGCTGCTGCGGGCGGTGCGGGAGATTTACTTCATCCCCGAAGGCACGCCCCTTAACGTGCAGCTCTTGAAGTTCCAGCGCAACAAGGAACGCATTGGCCTGGTGGTGGACGAATACGGCGATATTCAGGGCTTGGTGACGCTAGAAGACATCCTTGAGGAGATCGTCGGCGACTTCACCACCGATCAGGCGCCATCTGCTCATGAGGAGATAGTGCCTCAGCCCGATGGTTCCTATCTGGTGGAAGGGGGCATTTCTCTTCGCGAGCTGAACAAGGAAATGAACTGGGATTTCCCCACCGACGGCCCCAAAACCCTCAATGGCCTGATCCTCGAGCATTTAGAGGAGATCCCCGAGGCCAATATCTCCATCCGTCTGGCGGGCTACCCGCTGGAGATCATGGATGTGAAGGACAACATGGTCAAAACGGCGCGCATCCTGCCGCAGTTCAAAAGAGACTGACCAAAAGGCCGCATCCGCGGCCTTTTTTCTGCTCCTTAGAACCAATCCCAGAAGCCTTTTTTCAAATCATCTTTACAGCCCCAGTATTGCTTAGAGAAGGTTTTGGCGCGGCTTTCCACCTTGCGGGCCACCTGTTTGAGCCAGGGCTTTTTGTTGTAGCTCTTGCGGTTATAACCGCCCCAGCCTTCGTGGTAGGCAAGATACTGGCCGTAGGCGTCCCATTTGGAGACCCCGGTGAGCTTACGGGTTTTGTCGATAAACCAGCCCATGAAATCCAGGGCATCGTCAAAATCGTCGCGGTCGGCGCCCCAGTTGCCGGTCTCGCGCATGTAATCTTGCCAAGTGTCTTCCTTGGCCTGGGCATAACCATAGGCGCTGGAGACCCGGCCCCAGGGGATAAAACCCAGCAGGTAATCGCGAGGCGGCAAGGCGTCGTGGCGAAAGCTCGACTCCTGATACAGCATGGCGAACGGGATGTGGGGCGGTACCCCCCATTTTTTTTGTACGTCCATGGCGGCGTCGTACCAGTCGTCCTTTTCCCTGAAGATGGAGCACAGGTTATCGGGGTGCTTAGGGGGCGCCGTGGCGCAACCTGCAAGAATAAGTACCGGCAACAGCCATAGAAATTTCTTCATTAACAACGTCTTCCAATAAATTCGCAAAAAAGTTGCCAGAGCTGGCGAACTTTCTCAAGGCAAGTGCCTCTAAATTACCGCAAGCAGCAAACATTTCATGTCATATCCCTGGATGGAGGCCTTTATGGCCTCCCTTTTTTTGCCTGGCATTTAGCTGAATAAGCAGCAACAGGCTACCGGAACTTTCCCGGCCAGATGCAATCAGATGAAGTGAAAGCAGCAAACTTTCTTTTCATGACATCTTTCCCTGTAAGGAGGCCACTGGCCTCCTCTTTTTTTGCCCGCGATTTGTGCCTGAGACATAACTGAACGGGCGGCAATAGCAGCCCGGAACTTTATTGGCTGCCGGTACTCAGATGTAGTGAAAGCAGCAAACTTTCTTTTTCATGACATCTTTCCTGTTAGGAGGCCACTGGCCTCCTCTTTTTTTATCGGTATGCTGTTAGCACCCTAACGCAAGACCGAGGCCAGGATGCGCAAGAAAACAGCCCTTATTCATGGTCACCACCATGATGATGCCATGGGCTCCATCAGTCCCCCTATCTACCAGAGCAGCTCCTTTACCCATATCGGTAACGACAGCGAGTTCAGGTACAGCCGTGGCGGCAACCCGACCCGCCAGAACCTCGAAGACCTCATCGCCCATCTGGAGGGCGGCCAGCGCGGTTTTGCCTTCGCCACCGGCATGGCAGCCATTACCACTGTGCTGATGATGCTCAAAAGCGGCGATGAACTGGTGATCTGTGCCGATCTGTACGGCGGTACCTTCAGGGTCATTGAGCAGGTGCTCAGCCAAATGAACGTGGCCATTCGTTTTGTCGACGCCAGCGACAGCGCCGCGGTCAAAGCAGCAGTAACAGCGCAGACCAAAATGCTCTATATCGAGACGCCGTCCAACCCGCTGCTAAAAGTTACCGACATCGCCGCCATGGCTGAGATAGCCAAAGCCCACGATATTCCCCTGGTGGCAGACAACACCTTTGCTACCCCCTATTGGCAAAACCCCCTGGCCCATGGCGCCGATATCGTTATTCACAGCGCCACCAAGTACCTGGGCGGCCATTCCGATCTGATGGCAGGGTTGGTGGTCACCCGCGACGATATCTACGGTAAGCGCATCAAGCGCCTGCAAAACACCATAGGCGCCATCCTCGGCCCTCAGGACAGCTTCCTGCTGATCCGCGGCATGCGCACCCTTGGGCTGCGTATGGAGGCCATTGAGGCCAACACCCGGGTGCTGGCCGACTGGCTCAAGGACCACCCGGCGGTCAAAAAGATGTACTACCCGGGCTTTGCCGACGCCGCCAGCAAAGCGGTGCACGACAAGCAAAGCGACGGCTACGGTGGCGTGATTACCATTGAGCTTGAGAGCCAGCAAAAGGCCGAGGAATTGGCCCGGCGCTGCCGCTACTTCGTGCTGGCCGACAGCCTCGGCGCCGTGGAGAGCATGATCAATATCTCCGCCCAGATGAGCCACGGCTCCTTTCCGGTAAAAGAGCGCTTGGCCCTTGGCATTAGCGATAGCCTGGTGCGCTTGTCGGTGGGTATCGAAGACGTGGAAGACTTAAAAGAAGACCTGGCCCAGGCCCTGGCATAAAAAAGCCCCGCAGTTGCGGGGCTTTTTTATCAGGCGACGCCGGCTTTGGCGTTATGGAAGTAATCGGCTAGGAACTCATCGAAGGGCACCTCGTCCTTGGCCTCAAGCTGCACCTGGGCAGCGAGGGACCTTGCCGCTTCTTGCTCGAAGAAGACCTCGCTCCAACGCTGATAGGGGCTCGCCAGCAAAGTGCTGCGGTGCGCGTCGGCAAGCGCCACCCCAAGGCGGCCATCAGTGCTGCTGTTCATGGCTGCCAGCAGCCTTGCCGAGGGCGTCAGGGACGAGTCGCTTATCTTACGGCGCTGCACGTTCAGGCTGTCTTGATAGGCGCGGCCGCCTTGCTGGGCATCGAGGCCTTCGGCAATGCGCTGCCAAACCGGCATCAGCTCGGCAAACCAGTCGGCCATAGCCAGGGGCTGCCCTTTGCGCTTGAGCATCAAACCGGGTTTGCGCCCTTCCAGTACCGTGGCTTGGAAGTTGGCGAGGTTCTCGCTCCACTGAGTGTTATCCAAATGCTCGGCATCCAGTAGCAGGCAGGCCAGCAGGAAGATATCCATAAAGCGCACGGTGTCGCTATCAACCCCGGTGGGGCTGAACGGGTCGACATCCAGGGCCCGCACTTCGATGTACTGTACGCCGCCACGGGCCAGGGCCTCGGAGGGCTTTTCACCGCTCTCGCTCACCCGTTTGGGGCGGATGGGTGCATAAAGCTCGTTCTCGATTTGCAGCAGGTTGGCGTTGAGCTGGCGATACTGGCCGTCAACCTTCACGCCGATTTTGGCAAACTCGTCGCTGGGGGTGGCAATAACGGCACGTAAATCACGGATATAACCATCGATGCTGTTGTGGTCGATACGAAGCCCAGCTTGGGCCGAACTGGTATAGCCCAGGTCTGACAAACGCAGCGAGGTGGCATAAGGCAGATAGAGGCTGCCGGTCGCGCTTTTTTCAAACGGCAGATGGTGCTCACGCCCGCCAAGGAAGGAGTTACACAGCGCCGGCGAGGCGCCAAAAAGGTAAGGCAGCACCCAAACCAACTGGCGGTAATTGCGCAGCAGCCCCATGTAAGCGTCGGACTGGCTGCCCTGCTGCCAGTGAGCCCAAAAGTCCTCCGGCAGGGAGAAGTTGTAGTGCACACCGGCAATGAGCTGCATGACCGGCCCGTAGCGGTTCTTCAGGCCTTCGCGGTAAACCCGCTTCATACGGCCGATATTGGAGCTGCCGTAGTTGGCCAGGGGAATGGCGTCAGGTTCACTGATATAGCACGGCATGGACAGCGGCCAGAGCCGCTCTTGCCCCAGGTGCTTGAGGGTAAAAACGTGGATGTCGTTCAGCGACGCCATCAACTGCTCGACCGAGTCGGTGACCGGGGTGATGAACTCCAGCAGGTTTTCGGCAAAGTCGGTGGTGATAAATTCGTTGGTCAGGGCAGAGCCCAGCGCCTGGGGATGGGCAGAAACGGCCATGTCACCTTGGGCAGTGATCCGCAACGCTTCCCGCTCTACACCGCGCTTGGGGGTAAACAACAGGGGCAATGCATTCTGGGCCGCCAGATCGTCAAGACGGCGTTGCAACTGATTGAGCAAAGAAAACCTTCCCATTTGTGCCGGGCTTGCAACAATCTAAGGCCCAGATTGAAAACAAGGCAACTCCCGGCTGGCTGTTACCAAGTGGCTAAGCGTAATCTGTGACACCCCCCGGATGCAAAATCTTTGCGAGGGCGATCACGTAAAATCGGTCTTTTTGAGAAAAGGGTTCTTAGCTTAGAACGTAAGCGAATTGTCCTCTATCCCCTGATTTTCCTACTATTCCTCCTTTGCCTATGTTCGGGCATAACAAAGGGTGGAACAAAATGTTTGCGCTATGGAACCGAATTCCCCTCTGGCAAAAGGTACTGGCAGGCTTTGCGCTGGGGGTACTGGCCGGGGTTGTGCTGGGCGAGAAGGCCGATTACCTCAAACCCTTGGGTGACGCCTTTATCCGGCTGATTAAAATGCTGGTGGTGCCATTAGTGCTATTTGCCATCATCAGCTCGGTCACCGCCATGGGCGGCGGCGACAACCTTAAACGCCTGGGCCTGAAAACCATCGGGCTGTTTTTGCTCACCGCCCTTATCGCCTCCCTGCTGGGCATGGCCATCGGCAGCCTCTTTAACTGGGATTTTGGCAAGCAGTTGCTTCCTGGCAACTTTACCCCCAAACACATCCCCTCGGTCAGCCAGGTGTTTCTCGACTTCCTGCCTGCCAACCCCATCAAAGCCATGACCGACGGCAACATCCTGCAGCTCATCGTCTTTGCCGCCCTGGTGGGAATCGCCATCAATGTGGTGGGAGAAAAGGCCGAGCCGGTGCGTAAGTTTGCCGTGGCCGGCAGTGAGGTGATGTTTCAGATCACCCGCTTTGTTATTCAACTGACGCCCATCGGCGTCTTTGGGTTGATGGCTTGGGTGGTGGGCGCTTACGGCCTGGCCGCACTGCTGCCGCTGGCCAAATTTGTAGCGGCGATTTACATCGCCTGCCTTATTCATATCTTCGTGGTGTATGGCGGCCTAGTGAAACTGGCCGGCTTTAGCCCGCTGCGGTTTTTCAAGGCGGTGTTTCCGGCGCAGATGGTGGCCTTTACCACCTCGTCGAGCTACGGCACCCTGCCCATGTCCACCAAGGTGGTGACCGAGAACCTCCATGTATCGCCCAAATACAGCAGCTTCGTGCTGCCGCTGGGCGCCACCATCAACATGGACGGCTGCGGCGGTATCTACCCGGCCATCAGCGCCATCTTCATCGCCCACATCTACGGCATTCCCCTGGATTGGACCCAGTACCTGATGATTGCCCTGACCGCCACCCTGGCTTCGGTAGGCACCGCTGGCGTGCCCGGCACCGCCATGGTGATGCTCACCGTTACCCTCAACGCCGTTGGTCTGCCTTTGGAGGGCATCGCCTTTATCGCCGCCATTGACCGGGTGCTGGATATGATGCGCACCGCCACCAATGTCACCGGTGACATGATGGTGGCGCTAGTAGTGGGCAAGAGCGAGCAGCAGGTGGACATGAGCCGGACCCAGGCGCTGCCACAAAACGCCCAAAGCGCCTAAACTGGTGCTATAGGCCAACAAGGGCGGTAAGCTTTTGGCTTACCGCCCTTTTTTATCAGTGCATTATGAGCCGACTCTTTCTTGTTCCACTGCTGCTGTGCATCGTTTGGTATCTGGTGATGCGCTACTTCCACATTCCTTTTGCCAAGGGCCGCATCGGCTTTTACTGGATAATCGCCATCAGCGCCCTGCTGATAGGCTTTATGACCCTGATGGTGTTTATCACCCCACACGGCTAAGTAAAGCCAAGCACAAGGCGCTGGCAGCCCTTAGCAGCTAAGACAGCTTATAGCCGCTCAGAGCGCTATAGAGAACCATTGAGATGGGTTAAGAAAAGACGCTGGGTCTGAAATGCAAAAAACCCGCTCGGTGAGCGGGTTTTTCTTAATATGGCGCGACCAGGAGGACTCGAACCTCCAACCGCCTGGTTCGTAGCCAGGTACTCTATCCAGTTGAGCTATGGTCGCAAATTTTGGTTGTTTTTTATCTGAATGGCGCGACCAGGAGGACTCGAACCTCCAACCGCCTGGTTCGTAGCCAGGTACTCTATCCAGTTGAGCTATGGTCGCAGTCTTCAGACAAAAAACGCTTACCAAGGGTAAGCGCTATTCAACACATTTCAAGATGGCGCGACCAGGAGGACTCGAACCTCCAACCGCCTGGTTCGTAGCCAGGTACTCTATCCAGTTGAGCTATGGTCGCATCTTGAAAGCGTCGATGGCGGTGAGGGGGGGATTCGAACCCCCGATGGGCTTTTGACCCATACTCCCTTAGCAGGGGAGCGCCTTCAGCCTCTCGGCCACCTCACCTCGACGGATGCGAATACTACCGGAACGACTTGGCAAGTCAAACACTTTTTCCGGACATCCGGGTTGGTTGCGCAGCCTTTAAACAAAGCGGATAGAAAAACGGCAACCTTGTTGAAAAGGTTGCCGTTAACAGGAATCGACAGCGAAGAAAGCGATCAATAATTACCGTTCGTGTCTTCGGGATCCTTTTCTGCCTGGATACGCTGATAAATCTCTTCACGGTGAACAGACACTTCTTTAGGTGCGTTCACACCAATGCGTACCTGATTACCTTTAACACCCAGTACAGTCACGGTGACTTCGTCACCAATCATCAGAGTTTCGCCAACACGGCGAGTCAGAATCAACATCGCTTTGCTCCTTGCAATGAAAGCCGCTCAAATTGCTTCATTCGTAGCTTAGTATAAAGCCAACCCCTTGAACCTCAAGAAAATTGGCCGAACATTCACCTGCAGGTCATTAACCGGACTACGCGCCGATCAGGGTGTGGTGCAAAATTCTCACTGCTTGCGCCATATCCTGCTGCGCCAGAACCAAGGTTAGGCGCCTGGCCGAGGTAAGGAAATGCCGTGCCTCTATCTGTTTATCAGATAACGCCCCACAGGCGATAGTGGCGATATCGGACCTGATGCCAACATCATTACCGATAACAGACACCTTGGCCACTTCCTGGCGATGTAAAACATCGATAGCCCCCATCGCTGCCGCACTGGCCTGCAACATGGGGAGGGCCTGGCCAAAGTCGCCCAAGGGTACAGTAAAAACCAAGCCATTACTCGCATCATCAGCGCCACTGAGCATATCCACATCGATACCGGCATCGATAAGCGGTTCCAGCAGGGGCCGCACCTGCTGGCCATCGGGTGCCAGCCCTTTGACTGTTACCAGCACCGACTGCAAGCAGCAGGCAATGCCGCTAATGCCCTGGGGCGCCGCCTCGTCAAAGGTCATCAGGGTGCCGGCGCTGTGTTCGGCAAAGCTCGATAGCACCCTGAGTTTGACCTTGTGGCGCCCGGCGTGCTCAACCGAGCGCACCTCAAGCACCTTGGCGCCTAGGGCCGCCATGGCCTGCATCGACTCGAAATCGATGTACTCAAGGCGCCGCGCCTTGGGTTCGAGCCGTGGGTCTGTGGTGTAGATACCGTCCACGTCAGTAAAAATTTGGCACTCCTCGGCCTTGAGCGCCGCCGCCAGGGCCACGGCCGTGGTATCGGAGCCGCCACGGCCCAGGGTGGTAATAGCGTTGTCGGGGCCTCGGCCTTGGAAGCCAGCCACAATCACTACTTGGCCACGGGCCAGCGCCTGGTTGATTACAGTGGTGTCGATACGCTCGATGCGGGCTTTGCCGTGACGGTGGTCGGTATGGATACGGACCTGGTCGCCGGTCAGGGAAACAGCAGGCTGGCCGCGGGCCTTGAGGGCCATGGCCAAAAGAGCAATGGTGGTCTGCTCGCCGGTGGCCAGCAGTACATCTAATTCGCGCCGGTCTGGCTCAGGCGACAACGCCTGAGCCATGGCGATAAGGCGGTTGGTTTCACCGCTCATGGCTGAGACCACAACCACCAGGTCGTGGCCCTGTCGACGGCTCTTGATGATGCGTTCAGCAACGGCTTCGATGCGCACCAAGGAGCCGACCGAGGTGCCACCGAACTTCTGAACCAACAAGGCCATTTAGAGCCGTGCCTGTACCCAGTCCTTAACCGAGGCCAGGGCGCCCTTGAGGGCGGCAACATCGCTACCGCCGGCCTGGGCCATGTCAGGGCGGCCACCGCCCTTACCGCCCACCTGGGCCGCTACCATGCCGATAAGCTCGCCAGCCTTAACCTTGCCAGTCAGGCCTTTGGAGACACCGGCGATGAGGCTCACCTTATCGTCGCCAGGTACACCAAGTACCACCACCGACTCACCACTTAGCTTGTCTTTGAGCTTGTCGACCAGCTCGCGCAGGGATTTGGGGTCGGCGCCAGGCAGCTCGGCAACCAGCAGTTTGATACCGCCAAGTTCCTCGGCCTGTTCGGCAAGGGCAGCGCCAGCTTGAGCCGCCAGCTGCGCCTTGGCCTTCTCCAGTTCCTTTTCCAGCTGCTTGGTGCGATCCAGCTGCTGGGCGAAACGCTCGGGCAGGCCAGCAACGTCGGTTTTAAGGCTGGCCGCCAGGCTACCGACCATGTGCTCGCGCCCTTGCAGCCAGGACAGGGCGCCTTCACCGGTCACCGCTTCGATGCGGCGCACACCGGCGGCAATACCGGCTTCGGACACCACTTTAAAGAGGCCAATGTCGCCGGTACGGCTGACATGGGTACCGCCACACAGCTCGGTGGAGAAATCGCCCATCTGCACCACACGCACTTCGTCGTCGTACTTCTCGCCAAAGAGCGCCATGGCGCCAGCGGCCTTGGCCTCGTCGATTTGCATCAGGCGAGTAGTAACGGCGTGGTTGGCACGGATTTCGTTGTTGACCAGGCGCTCAATCTCAACGATCTCAGCGTCCTTGACCCCTTCGAAATGGGAGAAGTCAAAGCGCAGGCGCTCAGGGTCCACCAGCGAGCCTTTTTGGGTGACGTGCTCGCCCAGCACTTTGCGAAGGGCGGCGTGGGCCAAGTGGGTAGCGCTGTGGTTGAGGCGAATAGCGTCGCGGCGGGTTTTATCCACCTCGGCTTTTAGCTTGTCGCCCAAGCTGACGCTACCTTCCAGCACCTTACCGTGGTGCAAAAAGGCATTGGCATTCTTGGTGGTGTTGCTGATGGCAATGCGCACACCGTCGCTGCTTAGCTCGCCGGTGTCGCCCACCTGGCCGCCGGACTCGCCGTAAAAAGGCGTGCGCTCCAGCACCACCAGTACCTGATCGCCGGCCTGGGCCGATTGCACTTCTTCACCCTCTTTGATGAGAGCCACCACCGGGGATACGTCACGGACCCCGTCGTAACCGGAGAACTGGGTCTCACAATCCAGACTCAGGCGGCTGCCGTAGTCAGCGCCAAAGTTGGAAGCCTGCTTGGCGCGCTGGCGCTGGGCTTCCATGGCGGTCTCAAACCCGGCTTCGTCCAGGGTCAAGCCGCGCTCACGGGCCACGTCGTTGGTCAGATCCACCGGGAAGCCGTAGGTGTCATAGAGCTTGAACACCACGTCGCCGGGAATGACGGTACCGTCAATTTCCGCCAGGGCTTCGTCCAGCAGTTTCAGACCGCGCTCCAGGGTTTTACGGAACTGCTCTTCTTCCATCAGCAGCGCTTTTTCGATGATGGCCTGCTTTTCCTTGAGTTCGGGATAGGCATCGCCCATCACCTCGCCAAGGGCCGCCACCAGCTTGTAGAAGAAGGGCTCGCTGGCGCCCAACTGGGCACCGTGACGCACGGCGCGGCGCACGATGCGGCGCAGCACATAACCGCGGCCTTCGTTGGACGGCATAACGCCGTCGGTCACTAGGAAGGAGCAGCTACGGATGTGGTCGGCGATTACCCGCAGTGATTTGTTTTCCAGGTCGGTGGTGCCGATGATGCCAGCCGCCGCCTTGATAAGGTGCTGGAACAGGTCGATTTCGTAGTTGGAATGCACATGCTGCAGGATAGCGCTGATGCGCTCCAGGCCCATGCCGGTATCGACGCTGGGCTTGGGCAGCGGGTCCATGCGGCCATCGCTATGGCGGTTGAACTGCATGAACACGATGTTCCAGATCTCGATGTAACGGTCTCCATCTTCTTCCGGGGTTCCCGGAGGGCCGCCCCAGATGTGCTCGCCGTGATCGTAGAAAATCTCGGTACAAGGGCCGCAGGGGCCGGTGTCGCCCATGGACCAGAAGTTATCAGAGGCGTAAGGCGCGCCTTTGTTGTCACCGATGCGAATAATGCGGTCGGTCGGCACACCGATGTCCTTGGCCCAGATGTCATAGGCCTCGTCATCGGTTTCGTACACTGTGACCCAGAGCTTTTCTTTGGGCAGCTTGACCACGTCGGTCAAAAACTCCCAGGCATACTGGATGGCGCCTTCTTTGAAGTAATCGCCGAAGCTGAAGTTGCCCAGCATTTCAAAGAAGGTGTGGTGACGGGCGGTGTAACCGACGTTTTCCAGGTCGTTGTGCTTACCACCGGCGCGAACGCAGCGCTGGGAGCTGGTGGCTCGGCTGTAGGGACGCTTGTCGGAGCCAAGGAAAACATCCTTGAACTGCACCATGCCGGCATTGGTAAACAGCAAGGTGGGGTCATTGGCCGGGATCAAGGAACTGGAAGGCACGATCTGGTGGCCTTTGTCCTTGAAGAAGTTCAAGAAAGCGTCACGTATATCAGCGCTGGTCATGCTCATGGAAAATCCTGTCGGTTGTCTTCAGGCGCGTTCTACTTTGGCTAAAACGGCGCGGATCTGCTCAGGAGAAAAGCCCCTGCTGGACAGATACCGGGCCCTTTTCGCCCAGTCTTTCGGGCTCGTGATGGCGGCGTCGCGAAATCGCCTATTATAGGCAGCTTGTGCCTGTTCGAACCAGTCGGGCTGATCGTCCGCAAGGACCGCTTTGGCGATGTCATCGGGGATGCCTTTCTGGAACAGTTCGGCCTGGATGCGCTGGGAACCATATCCCTTTTGCAGCAGGCGTCGAACGGCACTTTCGGCATAACGGTAATGATCCAGCAAGCCTTGCGCAAGCAGCTTGTCGATAAGGGGCTGGATTTCAGAAGAAGAAAAGCCCCTGCGGGCCAGTTTATCGGCCAATTCGCGGGGGCTGTGTTCTCTAAGGGCAAGCAGCCGAACGGCTGCTTGCATCAGGTCGTCACTCAGAACTCGTCTCCCTCGACGAGGGCTTCGCTAACGTTATCTTCGGTGGCGCCAGTGCCGGGAGTTACCAGCAGGGCTTGGCGGATCTTGCCTTCAATCTCGGCGGCAATATCTTTGTTTTCCAAAAGGAATTTAACGGCATTGGCTTTACCTTGGCCAATCTTGTCGCCCTGGTAGCTGTACCAGGCACCGGCTTTGTCCACCAGCTTCTGGGACACGCCCAGGTCGATAAGTTCGGCTTCCTTGGAGGTACCGGCACCGTACATGATCTGGAACTCGGCCTGTTTGAAAGGCGGCGCCACTTTGTTCTTCACCACTTTGACGCGGGTTTCGTTACCCACCACTTCGTCCCCTTCCTTCACCGAACCGATGCGGCGGATATCCAGGCGCACCGAGGCGTAGAATTTAAGGGCGTTACCGCCGGTGGTGGTTTCGGGGTTACCGAACATCACGCCGATCTTCATCCGGATTTGGTTGATGAAGATACAAAGGGTGTTGGACTTTTTGATGTTGGCGGTGAGCTTACGCAGCGCCTGGGACATCAGGCGAGCCTGCAGGCCGACGTGGCTGTCGCCCATTTCGCCTTCGATTTCCGCTTTCGGGGTCAGGGCGGCAACGGAGTCGACAATCACCACATCTACGGCGCTGGAGCGTACCAGCATGTCGCAGATTTCAAGGGCCTGCTCACCGGTATCGGGCTGGGACACCAGCAGGTCGTCCACATTCACGCCAAGCTTGCGGGCATAGATTGGGTCCAGCGCGTGTTCGGCGTCGATAAAGGCGCAGGTTTTACCTTGCTTTTGGGCTTCGGCAATGACCTGCAGGGTCAAGGTGGTTTTACCGGAAGACTCCGGCCCGAAAATTTCGACAACACGGCCAAAAGGCAGGCCACCGATGCCAAGGGCAATATCCAGGCCCAGTGAGCCGGTGGATACGGATTCAATACTCAGCACCTGGCTGTCGCCCATCCGCATGATGGAACCCTTACCAAACTGGCGCTCAATTTGACCCAGCGCTGCTGCAAGGGCTTTCTGTTTGTTGTCGTCCATTTCCGGCTCCAAAGATCCGCAAGAAGGTGAATTCAGTTGCAGGGAAGTATACTGTATGACCGTACAGTATCAACCCCTGTCTACAGGGATTTTTTCCAAAAGCCCGGTCAAGGCCGCAAAAACGGCCTGTAGCCGCACCGCCTGGCGATCGCCGGCGAAGTGAAAGCAGCGGCTTTCGCAATGTTGCTGCGAAGCCCAGGCCATCCACACTGTGCCAACCGGTTTGTCCGGGCTGCCGCCGTCAGGCCCGGCAATACCGCTGGTGGCCACTGCCAGGTCAGCGCCCGCTTGCTGCCGGGCGCCTTGTGCCATCTGCACCACAACCGGCTCAGACACGGCGCCAAAGCCAGCGAGGTTTTCTTCACTTACTCCCAGACGCCGCATTTTGGCGGCGTTGGCGTAGGTGACAAAGGCCTCGTCAAACCAAGCAGAGGAGCCGGCGATATCGGTGATGGCCCCGGCGATAAGGCCACCGGTACAAGACTCGGCGCTGCTTAAGCGTACCCCGGCGGCCTTGGCTGCCAAGCCGAGCCTGGCGGCCAGCTGCTGAATTTCATCCCAGGTAGGAGTGTGGGCTGGCATTTTGGTAGACTCTCGGACAGTCAAATTCAACGTCATTATCTAGACCTGCCCATGCCCTCGCAACCATTGGAATCCCATACTCCCATGATGCAGCAATACCTGCGCATCAAAGCCCAGCACCCAGACGTGTTGCTGTTTTATCGCATGGGGGATTTTTACGAGCTGTTTTTCGATGACGCCAAAAAGGCGGCCGCCTTGCTGGATATCTCCCTGACCGCCCGCGGCCAAAGCGGCGGCGAAAAAATCCCCATGGCTGGGGTGCCCTACCACGCCGTGGAAGGTTATCTGGCCAAAGTGGTGGCCATGGGCGAATCGGCAGCCATTTGCGAGCAGATCGGCGACCCGGCCACCTCCAAAGGGCCGGTGGAGCGTCAGGTGGTGCGCATCGTCACTCCCGGCACCGTCAGCGACGAAGCGCTATTGACCGAAAAACGCGACAACCTGCTGGCCGCGGTATTTGGCAAGGATGGCCGCTTTGGCTACGCCACCCTGGACATCACCTCTGGCCGCTTCCTGGTGTCGGAGCCAGACGGCATTGATGATTTAAAAGCCGAGCTGCAGCGCACCAATCCGGCCGAGCTTTTGTACCCGGAAGACTTTGACACCAGCCTGCTGGGTGAACGAAAAGGCCTGAGGCGCCGGCCGCTCTGGGAGTTTGATCTCGATACCGCCCAGCGCACCCTTACCCAGCAGTTCGGTACCCGCGATTTGGCCGGCTTCGGCGTGCAAAGCGCCAAGCGTGCCCTGGCTGCCGCCGGCTGTTTGCTGCAATACCTCAAAGATACCCAGCGCACCGCCCTGCCCCATATTCGCGCCATCAAACTGGAAGCCGAAGACGAGGCCGTGGTGCTGGACGCCGCTACCCGGCGCAACCTGGAGCTGACCCAAAGCCTGGCTGGCAGCACCGACAACACGCTGTTTTCGGTGCTGGACCGCTGCGCAACCCCTATGGGTTCAAGGCTTTTGGGGCGCTGGCTGCACCGGCCGCTGCGCAGCGTCGAGGTTATCGAGGGGCGCCTCGATGCCATCGATTATTTAAACCAGCAGCTTCTGGACGGCCAGCTTCGCGAGTTGATGAAGCAGGTCGGGGATCTTGAGCGGGTAATGGCGCGGGTGGCGCTGCGTTCGGCAAGGCCGAGGGATCTGGTGCGGGTACGCACGGCGCTGGCGGTGATGCCTGAGCTTGGCGAGTTGCTCAGTGGCAGCCAAGGGCGCCTTGCCGCCCTTAAAGGTCACTGTGCGCCGCAGCCAGAGCTGTACGAGCTGCTGCAAAACGCCATTATCGACAACCCGCCGGTGCTCATTCGTGACGGCGGCGTCATTCGCCCCGGCTACAACAGAGAGCTGGACGAGTACCGGGCACTGTCAAAAGGCGCCACCGATTTTCTCGAGCATATCGAAGCCAGGGAGCGCCAGCGCACCGGCATCAACACCCTCAAGGTCGGTTTCAACAGGGTTCATGGCTATTTTATTGAACTGACCCGGGCCCAGTCGCACCTGGCTCCCACCGATTACCAGCGCCGCCAAACCTTGAAAAACACCGAGCGCTACATCATCCCCGAGCTCAAAGAATACGAAGACAAGGTACTGACCAGCCAAGGCAAGGCCCTGGCCCTGGAAAAGCAGCTTTATGAAGCGCTGTTTGACCAGTTGCACCCACAGCTTGAAGCGCTGCTGCGCCTGGCTGATGCCTGCGCCGAGCTGGACCTGCTGGCCACCCTTTGCGAGCGAGGCCAAAGCCTTAATTATTGCCGCCCGGCCCTCAAAGCCGAGCGCGGCATTCGTATCGATGGCGGCCGCCATCCGGTGGTGGAAGTGGTGCTGGACAGCCCCTTTATCGCCAACCCGGTGGCGCTCAGTGATGCCAAGCAGATGCTGATGGTAACCGGCCCCAACATGGGCGGTAAGTCGACTTACATGCGCCAAACCGCCCTCATCACCCTGCTGGCCCATATCGGCAGCCCGGTGCCGGCCGAGAGCGCCGAAATTGGCCTGGTAGACCGCATCTTTACCCGTATCGGCGCCGCCGACGATCTAGCCTCGGGGCGCTCTACCTTTATGGTGGAAATGACCGAGACCGCCACCATCCTCAATAACGCTACCGAGCGCAGCTTGGTGCTGATGGACGAAATAGGCCGCGGCACCTCCACCTACGACGGCCTGTCCCTGGCCTGGGCGGTAGCGGACTTCCTGGCCCGCCAGAGCCGCAGCCTCACCCTCTTTGCCACCCATTATTTCGAGCTGACCGCCCTTGCAGAACAACTGGACGGGGTGGATAACGTGCATCTGGATGCGGTGGAGCACGGCGATACCGTGACCTTTATGCACGCGGTGCAAAGCGGCCCGGCCTCAAAGAGTTTTGGCTTGCAGGTGGCGCTCTTGGCTGGGGTGCCCAAAGGCGTGGTCAAAGCGGCGAGGCAAAAACTGGCAGAGCTGGAGAGCCACACACCGGTGGCTGCGGGCCAGGCGCCACAGCCGCGGCAAATTTCCCTGGCCTTAAATGAAGAACCGGCTGTTGTCAGCCGGCTCAAATCGTTGGATGTGGATGCGCTATCTCCAAAAGAGGCCTTGATGCTGCTTTATCAGCTCAAGGAAGACGCCGGTTTTTAATCGCTAAACAGCGCTTCGGCGTTCAAGCCCTCCTGAAACAGGCGCTCTTTCAGGCGCCTTAACGCCTCTACCTGGATCTGGCGAACCCGCTCGCGGGTGAGCCCGATCTCATGGCCCACTTCTTCCAGGGTTGCCGGCTCATAGCCCAGCAAACCGAAGCGGCGTGCCAACACTTCCCGCTGCTTGTCGGACAACTCGTCCAGCCATTTCATCAAGCTGGCCCGGATATCGTTGTCTTGCAGCTCATACTCGGGGCCCATTTCCTTTTCGTCGGCAATAACGTCCAGCAGGGCTTTGTCCGAGTCGCCACCGATGGGGGTATCCACTGAGCTGATCCGCTCGTTCAGGCGCAGCATTTTGGCTACATCATCAACGGGTTTATCGAGCTTGGTGGCGATTTCTTCAACGGTGGGTTCGTGGTCCAGTTTGTGGGCCAACTCGCGGGCGGTGCGCAGGTAAACATTGAGTTCTTTGACCACATGAATGGGCAGACGGATGGTGCGGGTCTGGTTCATGATGGCGCGTTCGATGGTCTGGCGGATCCACCAGGTGGCGTAGGTAGAGAAGCGGAACCCCCGCTCGGGGTCAAATTTTTCAACGGCGCGGATCAAGCCCAGGTTGCCTTCTTCAATCAAATCCAGCAGGGCAAGGCCGCGGTTGTTATAACGGCGTGCAATTTTAACGACCAGTCGCAGGTTACTTTCGATCATGCGTTTGCGGGATGCATCGCAACCTCGCAGCGCTTTTCGTGAAAAAAAGACTTCCTCTTCCGCGCTGAGCAGCGGTGAGAACCCTATTTCACTCAGATACATCTGGGTAGCGTCCAGGCTCTTTTGGAAATCGTCCCCTAACGTGATTTCCTCTTGCTGGTCTTCCACTTCTTCAGTAGAAACTTGGGCTTCCTTGTCCATGACTTCGATGTCGTCCATGTCATGGCTATCTTGCTTCTCAGATTTTTTGCGGGCCATAAAGCCTCCTGTCAACTCGTTGTCGAACACTCCGCTATTTGGTCATTGTTGTTATCCTCGTTTGGGTAGTTTTAACAGCGGGTTAATGGCTTCTCCCCGGCGGCGGATCTCAAAATGGAGTTTCACGCCATTGGTGCCGGAGTCACCTTTGCGGGCAATCAATTGCCCTGCTTTAACCCACTGTTGCTCCTTGACCAGCAGTTCATCGTTGTGCGCGTAGGCGCTAAGGTACTCATCGTTATGTTTGATGATGATGAGTTTCCCGTAACCCCGCAGCGCACTCCCCGCGTAAACCACTTTGCCTGGAGCGGCAGCAACTACAGAGTCTCCCCTGTTGCCGTCGATGTCTAGCCCTTTGTTGCCTTTTTGAGCATCAGAAAAGCCTAAGATCACCCGGCCTGTTGTCGGCCAACGCCATGAAATCCCTGGGCTGGCCGAAGAAGATGTAACTTTTTTGTTAACATCTTGATTTTGACTGTACTGATCCGCTATCGGCTTAGCAATCGTTTTCTTGGGATTTTTTGAGTTGCTCTGCACCGGATGCCTGACGACTTTGGCAGGAGCTGATGACAACTTGATGATTTGGCCGGGATAAATGGTGTAAGGGGCACGGATGTGGTTACGGGCGGCAAGCTCCCGGTAATCCATACCGGCGCGAAAGGCAATGGAATAGAGGGTATCGCCCCGGGTAACCCCGTAACTGCTGCCGCGAATGGGGTCGTAGTTGACCACCTGCACGGCAGCTTGTTCGGTGGAAAGGGAGATCACGGGGGCTGGCCTGTCGGCAGTACATGCCGACAGTAGCAGGGTTAGAAAGAGAACAACCAGCAGCCCGCGCATAACCCCTATCTGAGTATCAGGTAAGCCGCGACCGCCAGGAGCACGGTGGCCCATCCCAGCCAGTCGATGTAGTGGCGCAGTTTTTCTTCCATGCGCGCCCCGCCCAGTTTCATCAGGCCGGCGACCAAAAAGAACCGGGCCGCCCGGCTGACCAGAGACATCAGCATAAAGGGCAGAAACATCATTTGCATTACACCGGCCGTCACCGTGAAGAACTTGTACGGCAGCGGTGAAAAGCCGGCCAGCAGCACTATCCACAGCCCATATTGGCTAAACCACTGCTGCGCCTTAACGAGCTGATGGTCATACCCCACCCAGTGGATAAAGGGCTGCACCACCGGCTCGAACAGCAGCCAGCCAAGGGCAAAACCCACGGCGCCGCCGATAACCGAAGCCAGAGTCGTTAACAAGGCAAAATGCCAGGCCTTTTGAGGCTTGGCCAGGGACATGGGCGCCAGCATCACGTCCGGCGGAATGGGCCAGAAGATGGCCTCACAAAAACTCATGGACACCAGGTAACGCGAAGCGTGGGGGTGCGCAGACCATCTGAGCACCTTGTCGTAGAGCACCGAAAATATTTTCACAAAAGGCTTCCAGAAATCAGGGGCACGAAGCGCACCCACTCTACATCGTCCACGGTATAGGTTTGGCCCTGGCGGGTGATCACCTTGAGCAGCTGCTGGTCGTCCCCTACCGGGATAACCATCACCCCGCCGTCGGCCAGCTGCGCCAACAGGGCGTCAGGGATGGCGCTGGGGGCGGCGGTCACAATGATGCCATCAAAGGGCGCTTTGGTTGACCAGCCCTGCCAGCCGTCGCCATGTTTCATCTGCACGTTGTGCAGATCCAACCGCTGCAACCGCCTGCGAGCCTGATATTGCAGGTTCTTGATGCGCTCGACGCTGAACACCTGCTCGCAAAGTTGTGCCAGTACTGCGGTTTGATACCCCGAGCCGGTGCCAATTTCCAGCACCCGGCCCAAAGAGCCGCCCCGAAGCAGCAACTCGGTCATGCGCGCCACAATATAAGGCTGGGAAATGGTCTGGCCTTCCCCTATGGGCAAGGCGGTGTTGTCGTAGGCCTTATGGCCCAGCACATCGTCTACAAACCAGTGCCGGGGTACGGCAGCCATGGCGGCCAGTACCCTTTCATTACAGATCCCTTCCTGACGCAGCTGGGCTGTCAGGCGGGTGCGTGCTCCTGCGCCGTCGTTGGCCATAGTCTCCCTTTACGTGCTTGAGGGTTAAAGGTCTTCCAGCCAGCTGGCCATGGGGCTTAGCATCCGGTGCGCAGTCAGGTCTATCTGCAGCGGCGTCACCGAAATGCGGCCTTGGCTCACCGCATGAAAATCCGTCCCCGGGCCGGCGTCGGCGCCTTGCCCCGGCGGGCCCAACCAAAAAATGGGCCGCCCGGCAGGGTCGGCGGTGCTGACCATGCTCTCGGCCCGGTGCCGGTACCCAAGGCGGGTCACTTCCACGCCGCGATACTGGGTTTTCGGAATGTCCGGCACGTTGATATTCAAAATGTGCATCGGCGGCAAGGGGTGCTGCTCAAGCCGCCCGACAATGCGAGCCGCGATGTCGGCCGCGTCCTGGTAATGCTGCAAGGTACGCCCCACCAGGCTCACCGCCACCGCCGGCAGGCCAAGGTGGCGCCCTTCGGTGGCGGCTGCCACCGTGCCCGAATAGAGCACGTCGTCCCCGAGGTTGGCCCCGGCATTGACGCCGGCCACCACCAAGTCGGGCTGCCAATCGCTGAAAAGGCCATTGATGGCAAGGTGCACGCAGTCGGTGGGGGTACCCTTGACCGCCCAAAAGCCATTTTCAAGCTGCTGTGCTCGAAGCGGGTTTTCCAGGGTCAGGCTGTTGGAGGCGCCGGAGCAGTTACGATCCGGCGCTACCACCCGCACTTCGCCAATCTCGGCCATGGCCCTTGCCAGGGCCGCGATACCGGGGGCGTGAACGCCGTCGTCGTTACTGACCAGAATCTTCATGCTTGGGCCTCAGTGCGGCGCTCGGGCTCCACCAGCTCGGCCACATTGGCCAGCAGCGCCGTGGCAAAACTGCCGGTAGGCAGGGTAAAGCCGAGGGTAAGGTCCTGGCCCTGCCATTGCCAGCTGATGGCAGGCTTTAGCCACAACACTCGGCGGTCACTACTGGCAAGGCGCTCTAAGCCTTCGGTGAAGGCGCCTTGCTCGGCGCAGGCTTCAAGCTCAAGTGCGGCGGCTTCTTCAAGAGGTTTCACCCCGCCCCGGCCCCACAGCGGGCCGGTAAGCTGCACATCGCCTTCATCGAGGCGTTGTTGCAGGCTTGCCAGCTCGGCCTCTTCGGCCACAAACACCGAGTGGGAGCCCGCCAGCATCAGCACGTCTCCGGGGATCACGGTGTCCATCAGCCCTTTGGCCTGGCGATGGGCGGCAACCTGGTTGAACAGCATGGAGCGGGCGGCAGAAATGGCCATGGACTGGCGCGGCTTTTTCATGCGTTTGCCGGCCAGTACTTCCTCAAACACCTTGAGGTTGCGGTCATCGTGGCCAAAACGCTGGTCGCCAAAAATATTGGCAAAGCCGTTGGCGGCAATGGCGCTCAAGGCTTGCTCGGCCTGGGCTTGGTCTGACACTTCCCGCAGCACAATCTCAAAGCGGTTGGCCTTGTGGGTGCCAATGCGCAGTTTCTTGTTGTGGCGGGCGGTTTTGAGAATCTTCAGCTCGTCGCTCTCGATGGCGGACAAGTCCGGGTCTTCTTTACCCGGCAGCCATACCGACAACCACTGGCGGGTGACGGCGTGGCGGTCTTTAAGGCCAGAGTGGGACACGTCCCGCTCTTTGAGGCCACAGGCCTCGGCCAGCAGTTTGGCGGCCCACTGGGTGTTCATGCCGCGCTTTTCAATCAGCACAAAAAGGTGTTCGCCTTCGCCGCAAGGCTCAAAGCCCAGCACTTCTTCAACAAAAAAATCTTCGGGCTGGCTTTTAAAAAGGGCGGTAACACTCATAGGGCTTTCTCCAGCAGTACCACCGCTTCCACGGCAATGCCTTCTTGGCGGCCTACAAAACCGAGCTTCTCGGTGGTGGTGGCCTTAACGTTGACCTGGCCGATTTCGCAGGCCAGATCGCCTGCAATGGTGCTGACCATGGCGCTGATATGGGGCGCCATCTTCGGCGCCTGGGCCATGATGGTGACATCCAGGTTGCCTATCCGGTAGCCCTTTTCGGCCACCAGGCCTGCCACATGGCGCAGCAGCACCCGGCTGTCGGCATCTTTGAAGGCGGCATCGGTATCGGGAAAATGGCGGCCGATATCGCCAAGGGCCACTGCCCCCAGCAGGGCATCAGCCACGGCATGCAGCACCACGTCGCCATCGGAGTGGGCCACCAGGCCAATAGAGTGTGGCACCACCACGCCGCCAAGGACGAGGTCGCGCTCGGCGCCAAACTTGTGTACGTCAAAACCATGGCCAATGCGCATGGGTTACTCCTGTTGGCTAAGCAACCAGCGAGCCAAAGGCAGGTCCGCCGGTTCGGTGATCTTGAGGTTGTCGCTGCGGCCTTTAACCAAGGTTACCGCCAGCCCCAGGCGCTCGATGGCGGAGGCTTCGTCGGTAATGCTGGCCCCTTCACTCAAGGCCTCGCCAAGGGCTTGGCGCAGCAGCGCAGTGGGGAAACACTGGGGGGTGAGCGCCCGCCACAGGTGTTGGCGCGGCACCGTTTCTTCGATGCTATGGCCATCGGCAGACCATTTGACGGTATCCACCACCGGCAGCGCCAAAATGGCGCCCTGCCCGGCTTTGGCCTTGGCCACCAGTTGATTGACATCGGCCTCGGTAATAAGAGGCCGGGCGGCGTCGTGCACCAGCACCCAGGGGGCGATATCGGGATTAACGGCATTAAGGCAGGCCAGCACCGAATCGGCACGCTCTTCACCGCCAATCACGGTGCGAAGCCGCGGGTGTTGGGCCTGGGGCAGCTCGGCAAAGTAAGGATCGTCTTCTGCCAAGGCCACCACCACTTCGCTGATAACCTCCATGGCCAGCAACCGGGCCAGGGTTTCACCGAGAATGGCGTTGTCGGTCAGTTGCAGATATTGCTTGGGCTTGCCCGCGCCCATGCGTTTGCCAATACCGGCAGCGGGCACCAGGGCGACCAGTTTGTCAGTCATTGTTATCGGCCGATCCGTTTTTGTCGTCGTACTTGGATTGCAGAACCCGGTAGAAGGTCTCGCCATCACGGATCAGGCCCAGCTCGTTGCGGGCACGTTCTTCTACCGCGGCCAGACCTTTACGCAGATCCTTGACCTCGGCGTACATCAAATCGTTACGCTTTTTCAGTTCGGCATTCTGGGTTTGAATGCGGGCGATATCCGCCTTGAGTTGCCAGTGATCCTTGAGGGCGTTGTCGCCAAACCAAAGGCGGTATTGCAACATCCCCAGGAGCACCAGGAGCACTATTGCCAATCGAGCCATGCTGTCTCCTGTCTGTCCTGGGGTCCTATTATGGTGGGCACCAGCCCCTTTGGGAATGCCTAAGCTCAGTCAAAAGCGCAGACATTCAGCCCTTTTTGGCTGGCCGGGCGGTTTTTGCAGCGCTCGTACCAGGCCATCACGGTGGGGAAGTCGTCAAGGCCGATGGCCTGGTAACCGTTGTAGCCCCAGTCCAGGCAGCCCACCCAAGGGAAGGTGGCAATGTCGGCAATGCTGTACTCGCTGCCCATGATGTACTGGCGCCCTGCCAGGCGCTTTTCCAAAACCCCCAGCAAACGCCGGGCCTCGTTGCGGTAACGGTTGACCGGGTAAGGGTCCTGGCATTTGTCGGCGGCGTACTTATAGAAGTGGCCGAACTGGCCGAACATCGGGCCGATACCGGCCATCTGGAAAAAGACCCACTGAATACACTCGATGCGCTCGCTCGGATCCTTGGGCAGCAACTTGCCGGTCTTCTCGGCCAGGTACAGCAAAATGGCGCCAGACTCGAACAGCTTCAGCTCGCCGCCGGGGCCGTCCGGGTCGACAATGGCAGGAATTTTGTTGTTGGGGTTGATGGCCAGGAACTGCGGGTCGAACTGCTCGTCCTCACCGATGCGAACGGTATGGGCCTCGTAGGGAATGCCCAGCTCTTCAAGGGCGATGGACACCTTCTGGCCATTAGGCGTAGCGAGGGAAAAAAGCTGAAGACGCTCGGGGTGATTGATGGGCCACTTTGCCATGTCGTGCTCCTTATCAAAATGCGGGCTGCAAACCATGCCGAGGGTAACACCGGGCATTGCCCACGCCTACCCTGGCGCCTTAGCCCTGGTGTTGGCGCTTTTTGATAAAGGATTGAAAATCAGGGCCTTTGTCTTGGCAAAGGCTGCTTGAAAGCCAGCGGGTCTCCTTGCCGCCCACCACATCCACCTCCTGCAACAAAGCGCACTCGCCATGGGGCCCGCGGTATAGCCGCTGGCCGCCGCCCAGCTCAATGATCTGCGGCTCGTTCTTCTTTACCGTCGGCCTTGGCAGGGCGTCGGCGCCGGGCTTGGCGCTGTCCAGCCATTGCTGCTGGCGTTGCTGCTGAAGGCGCTTAAGGCTGCTCTCAAGCTGCTGGCCAAAATCCTGGCCGCCGCCTTCTTGGCGGGCAAAAGGGTCAGCCGGCAAGGTGCCGCTGCGGCTGGTTGCCGGTTGTTGCCCAGGCGCCGCACTTTGCGGGCCGCTACTTTGGTTACTCCCTGCCGCTGGCAACACCGTTGCACTGGTGTGGTCCTTTTTCACCACGGCATTTGGGTCCTGGCCGGCATCGCTGCTTTGCGCCTGGGGTTTGGGGGGCGTGAAGATAAGCTGGGCCGAAATAGGGTGGCCGCTAGGCGGCGCCGGCACCACAGGCAAAGAAGGCTTGACCAGCCACAGCAGCAACAGGTGCAACCCCAGGGCCAGGGCGCCAAAAAGCCAATAGCCCTTAAAGGCCGACGGCTGCGCCTGAGGTTTGTCTGGTAAGGATGGAGACTGCATGCTGTCCATAAAAAAAGCCGCCCGTAGGCGGCTTTTATATCATTGTTTTTGCTTACGCCTGACCTTTGATTTCGCTCAGGCCGCGGTAAGGAGCATCGGCGCCCAGACGCTCTTCGATGCGCAGCAACTGGTTGTACTTGGCAACCCGGTCGGAGCGGCAAAGAGAACCGGTTTTGATTTGGCCAGCAGCGGTACCGACGGCGAGGTCGGCAATGGTGGCATCTTCGGTTTCGCCGCTGCGGTGAGAGATCACGGCGGTGTAACCGGCGGCCTTGGCCATGGCGATCGCTTCCAACGTCTCGGTCAAGGAACCAATCTGGTTGAACTTGATGAGGATGGAGTTACCGATACCTTTGTCGATACCTTCTTTGAGGATCTTGGTGTTGGTGACGAACAGATCGTCCCCTACCAGTTGGATCTTCTCGCCCAGCTTCTCGGTCAGCACTTTCCAGCCAGCCCAGTCTGACTCGTCCAGGCCGTCTTCGATGGAGACGATGGGGTATTGCTCGGTCAAACCGGCCAGGTAGTCGGCGAAACCTTCGGAGCTGAAGGATTTGTCTTCACCGGCCAGCACGTATTTGCCGTCTTTATAGAACTCGGAAGCAGCGCAGTCCAGGGCCAGGGTCACGTCTTTACCCAGCTCGTAACCGGCGTCGGACACCGCTTGCTTGATAACGGCCAAGGCATCGGCGTTGGATTTCAGGTTAGGGGCAAAGCCGCCTTCGTCACCCACAGCGGTGTTCAGACCCTGCTTTTGCAGCACCTTTTTCAGGCTGTGGAAGATTTCGGCGCCCATGCGCAGCGCTTCGCGGAAGTTGGGGGCAGACACCGGCTGCACCATGAATTCCTGGATGTCGACGTTATTGTCGGCATGCTCGCCACCGTTGAGGATGTTCATCATCGGTACCGGCATGGAGTACACGCCAGGGGTGCCGTTCAGTTCGGCTATCCACACGTACAACGGCTTCTTCTGGCTGGCAGCAGCGGCTTTGGCGTTGGCCAGGGACACAGCCAGAATGGCGTTGGCGCCCAGCTTGGCTTTGTTGTCGGTACCGTCCAGTTCAATCATGGCGGCGTCGATGGCGGCCTGTTCCAGGGCGTTTTTACCCAGCAGGGCGGCCTTGATGGGGCCATTGATGTTGGCAACGGCGGTCAGCACGCCTTTGCCCAGATAACGGGCCTTGTCGCCGTCGCGCAGTTCCAGCGCTTCACGGGTACCGGTAGAGGCGCCGGAAGGGGCGCAGGCCAGGCCAATGCTGCCGTCGGCCAGGTGGACTTCGGCTTCAACAGTGGGGTTGCCGCGGGAATCCAGAACTTCGCGGGCAATGATGTTGGCAATAGTGGTCATCTGATTGCTGTCCTTCTTGTAAAAACAAAGGCCGTGCCCATCGGCACGGCCCATTGAAATCAGGCTTTTTGCTTATGGCCTTCCCAGGCCGCCTTCACAAAGCCGCCAAAGAGCGGGTGTCCGTCCCGTGGCGTTGAGGTGAATTCGGGGTGGAACTGACCGGCCACGAACCAAGGATGTGAGGGGATCTCAATGATTTCAACCAGTTTCTTGTCGGCTGACAGGCCGGTAAAGGCCATGCCCGCTTTCTCCAGCTCGGGGCGGAACTTGTTGTTCACCTCGTAGCGGTGGCGGTGACGTTCGAAAATGGTGTCAGAGCCGTACAGGTCATGGGCCTTGGTGCTGGGCAGCAGGTGGCACAGCTGGCTGCCAAGGCGCATGGTGCCGCCAAGGTCGGAGGCTTCGCTGCGGGTTTCCACGGCGCCGTCTTCGTCCAGCCACTCGGTAATAAGGCCCACCACCGGTGCCGGGGTGTCTTTTTTGAACTCGGTGGAGTGAGCGCCTTCGATGCCAGCCACGTTACGGGCAAACTCGATAAGCGCCACTTGCATCCCCAGGCAGATACCCAGGTAAGGCACCTTTTGCTCACGGGCATACTGGGCGGCCAAAATCTTGCCTTCCACGCCACGCTCGCCAAAGCCGCCGGGCACCAAAATGCCGTCTACGTTTTCCAACAGGCTCATGCCTTTGGTCTCGATGTCCTGGGAGTCGATGTACTTGATGTGCACCGACACGCGGTTTTTCAGGCCAGCGTGCTTGAGGGCTTCGTTAACAGATTTGTAGGCGTCGGGCAGCTCAACGTATTTACCGACCATGGCGATAGTGATTTCGCCCTGGGGGTTGGCTTCCTGGTAAACCACCTGTTCCCACTCGGCCAGATCGGCTTCGGGGGCATCAAGATGGAAACGCTTGCAGACCAGCTCATCCAGGCCCTGGGATTTGAGCAGCGCCGGGATTTTGTAGATGGAGTCCACGTCTTTGAGGCTGATAACGGCCTTTTCTTCGACGTTGGTGAAAAGGGCGATCTTGGAGCGCTCGGAGGCCGGCAGAGAAGCGCGGTCGGTACGGCACACCAGGATATCGGGCTGGATACCGATAGAGCGCAGCTCTTTGACCGAGTGCTGGGTCGGCTTGGTTTTTACCTCGCCAGAGGCGCCCAGGTAAGGCACCAGGGTCAGGTGCATGAACATGGCGCGGTCGCGGCCCACTTCGGTGCCCATCTGGCGGATGGCTTCGAGGAAAGGCTGAGACTCGATATCCCCCACGGTACCGCCAATCTCAACGATGGCGACGTCATGGCCTTCGGCACCGGCAATAACGCGCTCTTTGATTTCGTTGGTGATATGGGGGATCACCTGGATGGTGGCACCCAGGTAGTCGCCACGGCGCTCCTTGCGCAGCACATCGGCGTAGATACGGCCGGTGGTGAAGTTGTTGCGGCGGGTCATCTTGGTGCGGATGAAACGCTCGTAGTGGCCCAGGTCCAGGTCGGTCTCGGCGCCGTCTTCGGTCACGAAGACTTCCCCGTGCTGGTAGGGGCTCATGGTGCCTGGGTCAACGTTGATGTAAGGGTCGAGCTTCATCATGGTCACTTTCAGACCACGGGCTTCGAGGATAGCGGCCAGAGAGGCGGCTGCAATACCCTTACCAAGGGAGGATACAACTCCACCCGTCACAAAGATGTAATTTGTCGTCATGTAAAACCTGAGCGCGTTAAGAAGTGGGGATCTTGGGACGGGATGACATTATAGAGGAAAAAGGCGCTTTCTCACAATGCGAAGCGCACATCAAAGCGCCCTTTTTCTCGGCGGTCAGGCCAGTGGCGGTTCGTCGGCCTTTACCGCCTGCCAGTGCGCCTCAAGGCGCTCAAGGCCCTGCTCGCCCATGGTTTCACCGGCTGCAGCTACCCGCTGCTCTATGGCCCGAAAGCGCCGCTCGAACTTGCCGTTGGCGCGGCGCAGCGCCGCTTCCGGGTCCAGTTTGAGGTGGCGAGCGAGGTTGGTGACGGCAAACAGCAGGTCGCCCAGCTCATCTTCCATGCGGTCGATGTCGCCTTTGGCCACCTCCACTCGCACTTCATCTATCTCTTCATGGATTTTGTCAAACACCGGGGTGAGGTCGTCCCAGTCGAACCCAACCCGGGCCGCCCGCTTTTGCAGTTTGACGGCGCGGCTAAGTGCCGGTAGCGCCTTGGGCACATCGTTGAGCACCGAATCGCCCTGCCCCTTGCCAGCCCGCTCTTCGGCCTTGATGGCCTCCCAGTTGGCCTTGAGCTGCTCACTGTCTGCCACATCCTGCTCGCCAAACACATGGGGGTGGCGGCGCACCAGTTTGTCGCTGATGGCTTTGGCCACCGCGTCAAAATCAAAGGCGCCTTCTTCCTTGCCAAGCTGGGCGTAAAACACCACCTGGAACAATAAATCTCCCAGCTCGTCCCGTATTTGGCCCCGGTCGCCACCATTGATGGCATCGGCCACTTCGTAGGCTTCTTCGAGGGTGTGGGGCACGATGGAGGCAAAGTCCTGGGCCTGGTCCCAGGGGCAACCGCCGTCGGGGTCCCGAAGGCGGCGCATGATGTCGAGCAGGCGTTCTAGCTGGGTCATTTCTGGGTAATACGCTTGGCTTCAAAAACGTCGGGTATCTGGCTGATACGGGCCAGCACCTTGCCGAGGATGTCGAGCTTTTGCAGGCTTACCTGCACCTCGATGGTGGCAACGTTGTTGTTGTAATCGGTGTGGCTGCGCATGGCCTCCACGTTGACCTTCTCGTTGGCGAGGATCACGGTAATGTCGCGCAGCAGGCCGTTGCGGTCCGCCGCCTGGATGCGCAGGGTGGCGCCAAAGCTCTGGCCCGGGGTGTCGCCCCAGTCTACTTCCACCACCCGCTCGCCGTGCTTGCGGGCCAGCTTGAGCAGCTCGTCGCAATCGGTGCGGTGCACCGAAATGCCGCGGCCCTGGGTGATAAAGCCGACGATGTCGTCTCCCGGCACCGGCTGGCAGCAACCGGCGATGTTGGTCAAAAGGTTGCCCACCCCCTGCACCACAAAGGGGCTCTTGCCGGCTTTGCGGTTACCAGAGGACTTTTGGTTGATTATCTCGGCAACCGCTTCGTCGTCGGTGACTTCCCGCTTGAAGTAGTGGCTGTTGAGGAAGTTAACCACCGGATTGAGCTTGATGTCGCCGCCGCCGATGGCCACCAAGAGGTCGTCGAGGTTGAGCATGTTGAACTTCTCAACCGCCACCTGGGCATGGCTCATGTCCAAATCAAGCCGCGCCAGCTCCCGCTCCAACACCTCGCGGCCAGCGGCCAGGTTTTTGTCGCGGTCAAGCTGCTTGAACCAGTGCTGCACCTTGGCCCGGGCCCGGCTGGAGCGCACGTAACCCAGGTGCGGGTTTAGCCAGTCGCGGCTGGGGTTAGGCTCTTTGCCGGTGAGAATTTCTACCTGATCGCCGGTTTGCAGCTGATAGGTAAAGGGCACGATGCGCCCGGAAATTTTGGCGCCGATGCAGCGGTGGCCCACCATGGAGTGGATGTTGTAGGCAAAATCCAGCGGCGTGGCACCGGCGGGCAGGTCCACCACGTCCCCTTTGGGGGTGAACACGTAGACCCGGTCTTCCACCACCTGATGCTTGAGATCTTCGACCAGATCCCCGGCGTCGGCCATTTCTTCCTGCCATTGCAGGATTTTGCGAAGCCAGGCCACCTTGCTTTCAAGGCCGGCATCTTTGCCGCCGGCGCCGCCTTCTTTATAGGCCCAGTGCGCTGCCACCCCCAGTTCGGCCTCGTCGTGCATGGCCTGAGTGCGAATTTGGATTTCCACCGTCTTGCCAACCGGGCCCACTACCACGGTGTGGATGGAGCGATAGCCGTTGGGCTTGGGGTTGGCGACGTAGTCGTCAAACTCTTTGGGAATATGGTGATACTGGGTGTGCACCACGCCGAGGGCGGCGTAGCAGTCTTGCAGGCGCGGCACGATCACCCGCACCGCCCGCACGTCAAACAGCTCGTCAAAGGCGAGATGCTTGCGGCTCATCTTCTTCCAGATGGAATAAATGTGTTTGGGCCGACCGTAAACCTCGCCGTTGATGCCCTCTTCTTTAAGCGCGCCGGTGAGGTTGGCCACAAAATCGCGGATGTAGTCTTCGCGGTCGATACGGCGCTCGTCCAACAGTTTGGCGATGCGCTTGTAGGTATCGGGGTGCAGGTAGCGAAAGGACAAATCCTCCAGCTCCCACTTGAGCTGGCCTATCCCCAGGCGGTTGGCCAGGGGGCCGTAGAGGTTGGCGGCGGCCTTGGCCACCAGCACCCGGGTTTCTTCGTCGGCGTCTTTGACGGCGCGCAGCTCAACGATGGACTCGGCCAGTTTAATGACCACCGCCCGCACGTCGTTGACCATGGACAGCACCATGCGCCGCACTTTATCCACCTGGTTGGACGAGGCCGCGCCCTGGTGCAGGGTGCGGATGGCGTCCATGTCCAGCACCGAGTCCAGCAAGCTGGCAAGGCCGGTGCCGTAGGTGTCTACCACCTGGTCGTGGTTGAGGGTCTTGGCCCGGTAGGGTTGCAGCAACAGAGCGGCCAGCAGGGTGTCACCGTCCATGGCGAGATCGGAGAGGATCTCCACCATTTCCTGGGCGGCGGCGCGCTGGCGGTCGTCGGCCAGCGCCTCACAGGCGAGCCGCAGCCGCGCCATGTCCTGTTCTTTGACGTTCAGCGCCGACAGCCACGTCTGGGTGTCCAGCGCCCCTTGCCCCTGGTGTGTACCACGGATGGATACCATCACCCCTCCCGGATAAAAAGTGCCATCAACTCCACATGGGCGGTCTGACTGAACATGTCCATCAGCCCCAATTGCACAAGCCGGTAGCCCCCTTCGATAAGCAAGGCGGCGTCCCGTTTCCATGTGGAAGGGTTACAGGATACATAGAGCACCCGGCTGGGGCCAGAGCCCGCTGCCAACGCCTGGCAAAGCACCTGGGCGCCGGGGCGGGCCGGGTCTAGCAGCGCGGCGTCAAAACCGCTGGCCAAAAGCGCCTGCACGGCGGCCGGGTCGTCAAGGTTGAGGGTTTGGGAATCGAGGTTATCAAGGCCATTGGCCTCGGCATTGGCCTGGTTGCGGGCGGTCATGGCCGCTACCCCTTCTACCGCCACCACCGCTTTAGCCCTTTTGCAAAGGGGCAGGCTGAAGTTACCCAAGCCGCTGTAGGCGTCCAGCACCCGCTCGGTTTTGGTGGGGGCAAGCCAGGCCATGGCCTGAGCCACCATGGCGGTATTGATGGCGCTGTTCACCTGGATAAAATCTGCCGGGCCCACGCCAAGGGCAAGGCCATCCAATGGATAGCCAAGGCTAACGGGGGCCTCTGGCCAATGCTGGGCGATCGCCTCTTGCTGGGTGTAAAGGACCACGTCTTGGCTTTGTGCCCAGGCAATCAGCTTTTCCAGGTCGCCCTTGGGCAGTTTGCCGGTCAGGCGCCAAAGGGCGGCGGTATGGGGCGGCAGGTGTAAAAGCTCCACGTGCCCGAGCAGCTTGTGGCCCTTTAAGGTGGCCAGCAATTCTTGCAAGGACGGCAGCAGGCGGGCCAGGGCTGGGTCGGCCACCTCGCAATGGCTAATCGGAATGATGTTTTGCGAGCCCACGGCGCGAAGGCCAAGCTGGCCCTGGTGGATAGCCAAGCGCATGGTGCGCCGGTAGCCAAAGGCCGGGCCGGTCAGGGGCGGCTGCCAGGCGCCAACCTCGATGCCGGCGCGGCGCAGCTCGTCTTTTAAAGCCGCTTCCTTGTAGTGGAGCTGGCGCGGCGCCGCCAGGTGCTGCAACTGGCAACCGCCGCAGCGGCCCACGTAATCACAGCGCGGCGCAATACGCTCACTGCTGGTCTCAACACGCCCTTGCAGGCGGCCACTGGCTACCTTACCCTTGGCTGTCAGCCTCGCTGTTACCCGCTCCCCGGGTAGGGCGCCAGGCACAAAGCAGACCAGGCCGTTGCTGCGCCCCACCCCCTGGCCATGCAAATCCAGGCTGGTGATGGTAACTTCTTGAACAACAGACTGTTGTTGACGTTGCTTTGTGCGATAAATCTGTACCATTGTAACCCTTGGGGATTGGCAAAAGGCTGTGCCATTATAGCGGCGAGAATGGATGCTCATCTTTTGTAAAGGACGCTTGTCACCGGCATGACCAGATTCGGCCTACGCGCCTGGGTGTTAATACTGACCCTTGCCCCAACACTGCTGATCGGCACCCTGTTGGGCGGGTATTTTACCCTGCAACGTTATCAAGAGGTACTTGAACACCTCAAAGATAAAGGCATGTCGGTTGCCAACTCCCTGACCATTTCTGCCGAGGCCGGCCTGGTACTGGAAGACCGCGAGCAGCTCAAGCGGCTGGTCAGCGCCATGCACAGGCGCAACACCGAATTCATCAAAAACATCGCCATCTACGACAAGACCGGAACCCCCATGGTGTCGTCGACCTTTCACCGCGATTTCCCGCTGATGAAGTTGCCCCCCGGCCAGCCCATTCCCCAGGAACCCACCTTTGCCTATGTAGAAGGGCGGCTGATGCTGCGGGCCCCCATTGTTGCCGACACCAGCTTTTACGCCAGCTACCGCGACAAGATTGACCCGGCCCACCCGATCCTCGGTTACGTCACCATCCAGCTGAACCAGGACGCCACCAAGCTCGAGCAATACGACGCCCTGTTCCGCACCTTGCTGATCGTCTTTATCGGCATCATGGTGCACCTGCTCTTTACCTGGCGCCTGTTAAAACACGTGACCGACCCCATCTCCAACATGGTAAGCGCGGTGGATCGCATCCGTGAAGGCAAGCTCGACACCCGGGTGCAAGGGGTGCTGATTGGCGAGCTCGATACCCTCAAAAACGGTATCAACGCCATGGCTAAATCCCTGGACGAATACCATGCCGACATGCAGCACAACATCGACCAGGCCACCTACGACCTGCGCATGACCTTGGAGCAGGTGGAAATTCAGAACATCGAACTGGATAAAGCCCGCAAACGCGCCCAGGAAGCCAGCCAGGTGAAATCCGAGTTCCTGGCCAACATGAGCCACGAGCTGCGCACCCCACTCAACGGCGTGCTGGGCTTTGCCCGCCAGTTGATGAAAACCCAGCTTACCCCCAGCCAGACCGACTACCTGCAAACCATCGAGCGGTCGGCCCAGCATCTGCTGGCCATCATCAACGACGTGCTGGACTTCTCCAAGCTCGAGGCCGGCAAGCTGCAACTGGACCACACCCCCTACTCCTTCCACGACGCCCTGTTCGAGGTGGTAGACATGATGGGCGCCAACGCCCGCGAGAAGGGCCTGGAGCTGTGCCTGCACCTGCCCACCGACACCCCCGACGCCCTGGTGGGGGATGCCCTTCGCCTCAAGCAGGTGCTGACCAACCTGATGGGCAACGCCGTGAAATTCACCGCCCAGGGCGGTATTGATGTCACCATCAGCCACAGCTGCACCGACGACAGCGAAGAGTGCGAACTCAAGGTCACGGTGACCGACACCGGGGTCGGCATCGACGCCAAACAGCAGCACCTCTTTAACGCCTTTGCCCAGGCCGACGCCTCCATTACCCGCCGCTTTGGCGGTACCGGCCTAGGCCTGGTGATCTCCAAAACCCTGGTGGCGCAGATGAACGGCCAGATGGGCCTGGAAAGCCAGCTTGGCCACGGCTCCACCTTCTGGTTCTCGCTACCGGTCAAGCGCGCCAACATGGTGTTCCACGATCCGCTGCCCATGAAGCCGCTCAAAGACAAAACCCTGGTGCTGGTGGGCGGCAGCCGCCGTACCCGCCAGATGCTGAGCCTGCTAAACCAAAGCTGGCCCTTCGTGCTGAAAAACACCGACGACCCAACCCTGATGCCCGAAGCCGATTTCGTGCTGATAGACCGCCTCGAGCAAGTCAACCTGGCCGATCTGCTGCGCACCATGGACAAACCCGCCGGCGCCAAGCTGATTGGCCTGTCCAACCACGCCGACCCACGGGTGCGCGAGCAGCTGATGCAACTGGGGCTCGACCAATGCCTGGTTAAACCGCTGACCGCCCCAAGGCTGTACCGCGCTCTGGTGGGCGAGCAGGCCAGCGTCAAACAGCAACCGGCCCTCAGCGCCCCCAGCGCTCTGGCTCCCCTGCCCCCAGGGCGCATCCTGGTGGTGGACGACAACGCCCCCAACCTGAAATTGATGGCGGCACTGCTGGAAGACACCCCCTGCGACGTTCACACCGCCACCAGCGGCATGGCAGCCCTTGAAGCGGTGGAGAAATGGCCCTTTGACGCCATCTTTATGGACATTCAGATGCCCAACATGGACGGCGTTACCGCCATGACCCGCATCCGCGAAAAACTGGGCGACAAATGCCCGCCGGTGATCGCCGTCACCGCCCACGCCATGGCCGGCGAGCGGGAGAAACTGCTGGGCCAGGGCATGGACGACTACCTCACCAAACCCATAGACGAGCGCACCCTGCACGCCTGCCTGCTGCGCTGGCTGAGAAAGAACATCGTACTGGACTGGGAGCTGGCCCTGAGCCAGGCCGGCGGCCGCGAAGCCCTGGCCAAAGACATGATGAAAATGCTCATCGACTCCCTGCCCCAAACCCGCCAGGACTTAGAACACGCCCTTGGCGGCAACGACAGCGAAGCCCTCTACCAAGTGGTGCACAAATTCAACGGCGCCCTCGCCTACACCGGCACCCCGCGCCTGAAAAACCTCGCCCACGAAATCGAAACCCAGCTGAAAAAAGGCGCCACCACCACTGAAGTCGAGCCGGAAGTGTTCGAGCTGATAGATGAGATGGATAAGCTCAATGAAGAAGTGGGGCGGCAAGGGCTGGTAGAGTGATGGGCTGAAGCTCTGAAGTTATAATTACTGCCATAAATACATATTTAGTCGCTTTGTCAAAAGCTCCAAAAAAGTCGAAAGTAAAGCCAATCAGAACCACGATAAAAAGCATTTAAAATCAAAAGTTTGAAAAGCAATATTAAAATAAAAAATAACATGGGTTAGGCAGGAAGGCCGGGCATAAGCTCGGCTTTCCTGCGAGAGTCAATCATTTACCTAGTCTATACGGCAACTAGGTTTAACTCATCTAAGCGGATAGCCATGGCCCCATCTGAAACACCGAATCGGCTAGCCAAAGACATAATAGGCGCTGTGTTAAAGAAGTTACTACTCGCCAGAACTAACGATAATTTACTGGTCGATACCGTTTTATCTCTAAGCCCTAACCTATCCGACGGATCTAATGCGTAGATGTTGCCTGGGTTTAGAGAAAACTGCTCACACGAGAAGGTTTCAGTAAAGACTTTGCGAACTTGTTTGGCGGGCATCAGAAAGCAGGCTGCAAATTTATCGGCTTCTTTTTCCATCCTATTTCCCAATGAGCGGGTCCCGTCCAAGGGGCGATCCCGGTGTAAGCCAGTTCCTTTATGAAGTACTGCGTGCCCTAACTCATGCCCTAGCGTGAAGTTTTGTACCGCCAGTGGGAATTGTCGTGATATACGGACCATCAAATCAGCTTGATCGATAGTACCGGCAACCTCGACTCCATTATGTAAGCCAAGTCCTGTTTCGTATTCCAATTGGAAACCTAACTTTTTGAAAACGTTAGCTGGATTCAAGATAGGCATAACCTCTCTTTCTCCGAAAAGAGTATCTCTCTTTTTCCAAAGCAGGCGCTGTAACTGAGTAGTGATCTCTTCTATTTCCTCAAAACTATACTGAGATTTTTTGTCACCACCTCTCAATGCCTTGATATCGGCACTGTCCAATCTATAAAACTCACTTTCGTCGCCGAGAGAAGCATAGGGGTTACCAGAGCGGCGCCTTTGAGATAAATCATTCATCAGAGACCTCACACATAATCAACACCAAAGTTCAAATTGTAGACAGTAAATAAAAGGGAGACCAAAAATGAAAGCAGCCTGACCAAGTAGAAGGTTAAGTTTAAAAATTCGTTAACCAGGCGAAGCTGACTACCTCAAAGGTAATTCCTAGACTGGCTTACTCCACCGAAGCAAGTTAAGTGGAGTGCTGAGCCGCCAGGAATGGAGAGGCGGCCGAGGCGGAGGGCAAGGCAGGTGAGTACGTGTGGGAACGCGTGTAAACCGTTGTCCCGAGTCACGCCCGCCGGTGCGGGAACCGGCGTTAGAAGGTCACACGCCGTTCTCCAGGGCTGAAAGGCATTGGTGCTAAAGGCCACAAAAGCCGCCCCATCCCCCACACCGCACAAACCTTAAAACAACCTTAATTTTCAGGTGCTTCTTGGTGATATCCCGCTAAATGAACCCTGCCTCACAGGCTGGCGAAAAAGCCCGGCTGTGGCGCTTTGGAGGCAAGGGAACTTTGCTACTATCGGGCGCGACCAATAACCAGGCCAGCCACTGGCCATGACAACAAGGGCAGTCGCCCAAACCACAGAAGGAAGTACCGATGGAGTTGTGGGTTGCCGTTCAGGCGATAATTTTGGGGGTGGTCGAGGGGATCACCGAGTTTTTGCCCATCTCCAGTACCGGCCATCAGATCATCGTTGCCGACTTGCTTGATTTCACAGGCGAGCGGGCCATGGCCTTTAACATCATCATCCAGTTGGGGGCCATTCTGGCGGTGGTGTGGGAGTACCGTAAAACCATCGCCACCGTGGTGGTGGGTTTGCCAAACCGGGCCCCGGCCCAGCGCTTTACCGCCAACCTGCTGGTGGCCTTTTTCCCGGCGGTGATCCTGGGGCTGGCCTTTGCCGACGACATTCACAAGTACCTGTTCAACCCCATTACCGTGGCCACCGCCCTGGTGATTGGCGGCGTTATCATGCTGTGGGCCGAGAAGCGCCAGCACACCATCACCGCCCAGAGCGTTGACGACATGACCTGGCAGCAGGCCCTGAAAGTGGGCTGCGCCCAGTGCCTGGCGCTTATTCCCGGCACCTCCCGCTCCGGCTCCACCATCATCGGCGGCCTGCTGTTTGGGCTATCCCGTACCGCCGCTACCGAGTTCTCGTTCTTCCTGGCCATTCCCACCATGCTGGGAGCCGCTGTGTACTCGGGCTACAAGTATCGCCACCTGTTCCAGATGAGTGATATCCCGGTGTTTGCCCTGGGCCTGCTGTTCTCCTTTATCTTCGCCATGGTGGCGGTCAAAGCGCTGCTGAAATTCGTGGCCTCCCACAGCTACACCGTCTTTGCCTGGTACCGCATCGGCTTTGGGCTGCTGATCTTGCTGACCTGGCAGTTCCACTGGATAGACTGGAGCAATGCCAAGCCTTAAACGCAAAAAAGCCGCTCGATGAGCGGCTTTTTTATTGGCCCGAGGGCTTATTGCACTGTGGCGATAACAGCAGTGTCGGTGTAGCTCAGGGCCACTTTCACGGCGCCGGCGCTGACACTGGCGAACTCACCGGCCAGCTTGCCAGCACTGATGAGGGTGAACTGGGTGCCTGCAGCGGGCTGGCTGCTGAAGTTAAGCACCAGTTGGCCGCCGCTGATATAAGCGGTGCCGGTGGTTTGCAACTGGGCGGCGTCGTCGTCCATGTCGATGGTGAGGGTGCCGTCGTCCTGGGTGAAGTTGGCTACCGTCACCGCGCCGGTGGCGTTAACCAGCACATTACCGGCACTGAGGTACAGGTCGCCGGCGCCAAAGGCGCTGGGAGACTGGGCTTCCAGGCTACCTGCCTTGACCAGGGTGCCGCCGCTGTAGCTGTTGGCGCCAGTCAGGGTCAGGGTACCGGTGCCTTCCTTGGTGAGCAGGCCGGTGCCGCTAATGTCGTTGCGCCACCAGTCGTGGCTGCTAAAGCCGCCGTCCGCTGCGTCCATGTCCACAGTCACGTCGCCATTAAAAGCGCCGTAGCCGTCGCTTGCCATCACAAGATCCAGGCGGCCCCAGCCGTTGGACTCATCGAGGATGGGGTAGCCGGAGTCAACTTCGGTAGTGGCCAGCACGGCGCGGCGCTGCTCGGCGCTGAGGTAGGGCTGGCGGCTCGCCAGCAGCAGCTCGGCGCCCTGGGGCACGACCGCAGCGGCGCCAGCGGTGCCGGTTTGGGTAAAGCCGTAGGTCAGGCGCGCTCGGTACAGCGCCTTCATGGCGGCGTGGTCGCTGTAGCGGTTGTTGTTAAAGACGCTGGTGTTAACGGCGCTGCCATCAACCAGGCTGCCAGGGTTGGCAACGGTGGTGTGGGCGTAGGCATAGAGGCTCATGTCGGCGCTATCGGCCATGGCGCCAAAGTAAGACTGGGCCTTGGTGTAGGCCGCCTGGGCGTCGTTTTGAATGGTGCTTTGGCCAAGGGCGTAAGCAGCCACCGCCAGGGCGTGGATACGGCCGCCAATCACGTCTACCGGCGAGTGCATACCGGCCAGGATACGGTTTTCACCCAGCTGCGAGCCACGGGTCAGCATCTCGGCGTAGCGCTGCGGCAAGGCATAGGCATAAGCCATGGCCGCCAGGTAGCCGGCATTGGTATGGCCTGAAGGGTAGGCGCCATCTTTGCGGCGATTTTCCTGGTCGTCGGCGATGATGCTGCTCTCGTGGTGGCGGCGCGCACATACCAGGCCCGGCACCACTTTCACGCTGCTGGTGTAGCTGTCGAAGATCCAGCTGTTGTCGGCACTGCTGTCGGCATCGACGCAGCTGTAGTTGGCCGAGCCCAGGTAATCCACTTGCCCGTCATCGTCCATGCGCCAGGGGCGCGGGGTGGAGAACAGGTACTTGGAGGCGCTGGTAGAAGCTGGCGCGGCTTGGCGGAAGTCGTAAACCAGCTGGTAGATGGCGCCAAGCTCGCTGTCGCTGCTGCCGGCATATTGGATTCCGTCGTTGTTGGCGGCGCTGTAATGGGCGTTACTGAGCACGTCAGACAGCGCCGGGGCATGGATATCGGTATAGGCGCCGGCACCGGCCACGTAGGCTTCGGTGAGGGGGCCGTAGCCGTCAATCACGCTGTAGTTCTTGCTGCGCTGATCATCGAGGAAGGCCTCGACGGATTGGTCCTGGCTGCGGTTAGCGGTGACCTTGACCACGTACTGGATGTTTTCCTTCCACACCGTGGCGTTGACTATCTGCTGGCCGTCGAAGTTATCAGGGCCATTGCCGTTGGCATTTTGCTGCCAGCCAGCAAAACCGGCGGTCCAGATGTTGTTGATGCCCTTAAGCAGGTTGGCGATGGGGTTTTGGTCGATGTTGTAACGCAGCGCCGAGTCGGCATTGTTGGCGGCGTTCTCGGCCGACGGCAGCGGGTAGTCCACCGCCGGTAGCGGTACGCTCAGCTCGCTGCCAAGGCCGGTGGGGATGGCCGGCTTGGTTATCTCAACGCTGGGGGTATCGTCATGGCTGTCATTACAGCCGGGCAGTACCAGGGTCAGGGCGGCCAACACGGCCAGGGACAAGGCGGAACGTTGCAATGGGTTGGGGTACATGGCTGGGGGTCCTTTTATAAAAAGTCCCAGCACCCTAAGCACTCTTTATGAAAGCTCAGTGACTGTTTTGTTAACCCTTGATTAGGAAGGGTAAATTAACTTGGTATATGAAATTTTTTATACCAAATGATGAAAATACCCGGCAAATCAATAAAAAACCCGGCCAGTGCCGGGTTCAACCTTCGAGGATAACGGTGGCCATGGCCAGGGCCTTTTCGTCTGACAAGGCCAGGTGGCAATGGCGCACCCCCATGGCGTCGGCCAGGGCTTTGGCCTGGCCGCTTAGGCGCAAGATGGGCTTGCCGGCGGCATCGTTACTGACTTCAAAATCCTGAAAGCTCACCCCGGCGGCAATGCCGGTGCCAAGGGCCTTGGCCGCCGCTTCCTTGGCGGCCCAGCGCTTGGCTATAAAAGACAGCGGCTTGCCCCGCGCTTCAAACTGGGCCTGCTCGGCAGCGGTAAGCAGCCGTTTGGCAAAGCGCTCACTGGCGCGCTCGAAGCGGCCAATTTGCACCACGTCGTTACCCAGGCCGAGGATCACCTGGCGGCCACCATCAGCGCTTTCATGTCCCGCACGGCTTTGTCCAGGCCGTCAAACAGCGCCCTGGCGACAATGGCATGGCCAATGTTGAGCTCATAGATTTGCGGCATGGCGGCGATGGGCTGCACGTTGTGGTAATGCAGGCCATGGCCGGCGTTAACGGTGATGCCAAGGCTGTCGGCCAGCTCTACGCCGCGGCGGATGCGCTCCAGCTCCTTGGCCTGCTCGCTGCCCTGGCTCTCGGCGTAGTGGCCGGTGTGAATTTCAATAAAAGGCGCCCGGCACTTGGCCGCCGCTTCTATCTGGCGCGGATCGCAGTCGATAAACAGCGACACCAAAATGCCCGCCTCTGCCATGCGCTGGCATGCGGCGTTAACCCGCTCGAACTGGCCGACGACATCCAGGCCGCCCTCGGTGGTGAGCTCTTGGCGCTTTTCCGGCACCAGGCACACAAAAGCGGGTTTGACCTGCTCGGCAATGGCCAGCATCTCGTCAGTGACCGCCATCTCCAGGTTCATACGGGTCTGGATGGTGTCTTTGAGGAGAAACACGTCGCGGTCTTTAATGTGGCGGCGGTCTTCGCGCAGGTGGATGGTAATGCCGTCGGCCCCGGCCCGTTCGGCCACAAAGGCGGCTTCCACCGGATCCGGGTACTGGCTGCCACGGGCGTTACGCACGGTGGCGATATGGTCGATGTTCACACCAAGATGGATTGGGCTCATTGGACTCCTCCTGCGAGTCGAAAAAGCTCCCTGCTTTTTAGCGGTTTGTCCCCCAGATGCGGGGCCAGCAGGGCACGGCAAAAGTGTTTGGCGATGCGCCGGGTGTCCTCATCCTGCCAAAGGTCCTGAGCCATGGCCAGCAGCGCCTGGCCAGGGTATGGGCCTTTCACATCGCTCACCAGGCCCTCTTCGGGCAGCAGTTGGTAACGCCCTTGGGGATTGAGGGGCTGGCCCTGGGTGTCGCGCCACAAATCAACACCATAACCCAGGCGATGACACAGGCTCAGCTCAAAGCGGCGCAGCACCGGCTCCACATCTGCGCTACTCAGCGCCAGCAGGGTTTGCTGGTAGAGGCGAAACAGGCCATCGGTCTCAACACCACGGGGCACCAGGCGAATAAGCAGTTCGTTGACATAAAAGCCCGCGTACAGGGCATTGCCGGTGAGGGGGTGGGCGGTTTTAACGTCAATGCTGCGGGCGTTTTTCAGATCGCCCTGCCCAGCCAGGGTCAACTCGAGCAGCACAAAGGGCTGCATGGCAGCCCTTTTATGACTCTTCTTGGCTGCCATGCCCCGTACCACGGCGCCGACCCTGCTGTCGTCTTCAAGCAAGAGCTCAGCAAGGGCGGCGTCGTCCAGGTACGGACGGCGGTGCAGCACATAGGCCCCCTGGGCCATTAGTCGTCCCCGTAACCCAGGGAACGCAGGGCCCGCTCGTCGTCGGCCCAGCCAGATTTCACCTTCACCCACAGCTCAAGGTGCACCGGGTAGTTAAAGAGGCGCTGCATGTCTTGTCGGGCGTCGGTGCCGATGCGCTTGAGCTTGTCGCCCTTGGCGCCGATCACCATGCGCTTTTGCCCTTCCCGCTCCACGAGAATAAGGCCATTGATATGAAAGCGGCCTTCTTCTTCCTTGAACTGCTCAATCTCAACCGTCACCGAGTAAGGCACTTCGTCGCCGAGGTTACGCATCAGTTTTTCACGGATGATCTCGGCGGCCATAAAGCGGCTGGAACGGTCGGTAATGTGGTCGTCGGGGAAGATGTGCTCGCACTCGGGAATGCGCTTTTCCACCTCGGCCCGCAGGGCTTCTACCTGGGTGCCCTTCTCGGCGCTGATCGGCACGATGGCGGCAAAATCAAACTGCTCGGACAGCCATTTAAGGTGCGGGAACAAGTCGTTCTTGTTCTTGACGTTATCGACCTTGTTAACCGCCAGAATAACCGGCTTTTTCTCGGCTTTGAGCTTTTCAAGCACCATCTGGTCGTCGTCTTCCCAGTGGCTGCCTTCCACCACGAACACCACCACTTCCACGTCGCCCAGGGAGCTGGCGGCGGCGCGGTTCATCAGGCGGTTGATGGCCTTTTTCTCGTCCTTATGCAGGCCGGGGGTGTCAACGTAGATCACCTGCAGGTCATCCTGGGTGTCGATACCCAGGATGCGGTGGCGGGTGGTCTGGGCCTTTTTGGAGGTGATGGATACCTTCTGGCCCAAAAGCTGGTTCAAAAGGGTTGATTTACCCACATTGGGGCGGCCGACAATGGCCACAAAACCACAGCGTTGCTCAGTCATTTAATTGCTCCAGGGCTTGCTCGGCGGCGGCCTGCTCTGCCTTGCGGCGGCTGGAGCCTACGCCCATAAAGGGGTTGTCGATACCGTCCACCAGGCAGGACACGGTGAAGGTCTGCTGGTGGGCTTCCCCTTCCACTTTCTCCACCTGATAGTGTGGCAGAGGCAGGCGCTTGCCCTGCAGGTATTCCTGCAGCCGGGTTTTGGGGTCTTTCTGGGCGACGCCGGGCTGAATGGCCTCAAGGCGGCTGTCGTACCAGCTAAGGATAAGGTCACGAATGGTGGGTAAGTCTGAGTCCAGGTAAATGGCGCCAATCAGGGCTTCGACGCCGTCGGCCAGGATGGACTCGCGGCGAAAGCCGCCGGATTTCAGCTCGCCCGGCCCCAGGCGCAGAAAATCGCCCAGCTGGAACTCGCTGCCGAACTCGGCCAGGGTTTTGCCTTTGACCAGGGTGGCGCGCATCCGCGACATATCCCCTTCGTTGGCCGCCGGGAACCGGTGATAGAGGGCGTCGGCAATGACGAAGCTCAAAATGGAGTCGCCCAGGTATTCCAGGCGCTCGTTGTGCTGGGAGCCGGCACTGCGGTGCGTCAACGCCTGGCGAACCCGCTTTTCGTCATTGAAGCGGTAGCCCAGGCGGCGATACAAAGTCTCTAAAGAATGGGTCATCTCTCTTCCAATAAAGAGGGCGGAGTGTCCGCCCTGCTGAATCGTTATTTTATGGGACCGATGCGTCCGAATCTAACCCCGGTTGGAACCCAGCTTGGTAGCCAGCTGTCCGGACCGCGGTCCATGTTAAAGCTCATCCAGATAAATACCGCTTTGCCCACCAGGTTTTCTTCCGGCACGAAGCCCCAGAAACGCGAGTCGGCGCTGTTGTCGCGGTTATCACCCATGGCGAAATAATGCCCGGCCGGCACCAGCCACTGGCCGCTCTGCTGCCCCGGCTGGCGATAGTACTCGCCTACCCTGTCGGGTAGATCCGGCGCCTGCAAAATATGGTGCTTTACCTCGCCCAGGGTCTCAAGGCGGTTGTCCAGCGGGTAGTTGCCGATAAAAAAGGCGCCAAGGCCTTCATCAACGCTGGCTACTTCGGCAAGGGCCGGGCAAGGCTGCTGGCCCTTGCAGGCCGGCTGCACATAAAGGTGCTTGTTGCGGTAGACAATTTTGTCTCCCGGCAGCCCCACCACCCTTTTAATCAGGTCGATTTTCGGGTCGCGCGGGTCCTTAAACACAAACACATCGCCCCGTTTGGGCTCGCCGGTGGCAATCACCTTCTTGGCAAAAACCGGGTCTTTAAGGCCGTAGGCAAACTTCTGTACCAGCACAAAGTCGCCCACCAGCAAGGTGGGCATCATGGAGCCGGAGGGAATTTGAAACGGCTCAAACAAAAACGAGCGCAGTATCATCACCGCCGCGATCACCGGGAATACCCCGGCGCTGTTCTCTACCCAACCGGGCTGGGCCAGTAGTTTGTCACGCTCCGGCCCCTCCAGGGTGCCACCGGCTGCCGCTTCGGCATCGGCCAGTTGGCTGCGCCGCTTCGGGGCCCAGCGGTAGCGGTCCAGGGCCCAGACCAGGCCGGTGGCCAGGGTCAACATCACCAGCAGGATAGAGAAATACTGTGCCATCCGTATGCGCCTTCTCGGTCAGGGCCTGTTAGTGAATGGGGCCCAGGCGGCCAAAGCGCACGCCGGTGGGAACCCAACTTGGCAGCCAGCTGTCGGGGCTGCGGTCCATGTCAAAGCTCATCCAGATAAAGACCGCTTTACCCACCAGATTCTGCTCCGGCACAAAGCCCCAGAAGCGCGAATCGCGGCTGTTGTCACGGTTATCGCCCATGGCGAAATACTCGCCTTGCGGCACTATCCATTCGTCAGGGCGGGTGCCGGGCTGCTCGAAGTACTCGCCAACCCGGTCAGGAAAGGCGTAGTTGAGCAGGATATCGTGCTGCACAGTCCCTAAGGTTTCGGTGCGCCTATCCAGCGGGAAGTTGCCGAGATAAAACTCGCCCTTGCCCTTGTCGACACTGGTCACTTCGCTCAGGCCAGGGCATTCCTTAACGCCCTCGGCGCAAGCCGGCTGGATATACAAATGCTTGTTGCGATAGATGATTTTATCCCCCGGCAAGCCCACTACCCGCTTGATGTAATCCACCTTGGGATCTTCGGGGTATTTGAAGACGATGATATCGCCGCGCTTGGGTTTGCCGGTGGGGATGATGGTCTTGGCAAAGACCGGGTCCTTGATGCCGTAGGCAAATTTTTCCACCAGGATAAAGTCGCCCACCAGCAGGGTGGGCATCATGGAACCGGACGGAATTTGAAAGGGTTCAAACAGGAACGAGCGCAGTACCAGCACCGCCGCAATCACCGGGAAGGCGCCGCGGCAACTCTCTACCCAACTGGGATGGGCCAGCATCTTCTCACGGCTGTCCTGATCCAGTTCGCCACCGGCGGCCTGTTCGGCTCGGGCCAGGGCGGCCCGGCGTTTGGGCGCCCACAGCAGTTTGTCCAGCAACCAGACCAGGCCGGTGCCCAGGGTGATGAGCACCAATAAAATGGAGAAGTACTGCGCCATGAATTGTCCTTATTTACCCACTTTCAAGATGGCGAGGAAGGCCTCCTGGGGCACTTCAACGTTCCCCAGCTGCTTCATCCGCTTTTTACCTTCTTTCTGTTTCTGAAGGAGTTTTTTCTTACGGGAGACGTCACCACCATAACATTTGGCGGTTACGTCCTTACGCAGCGCCTTAACGGTACTACGGGCAATGATGTGGTTGCCGATAGCGGCCTGGATGGCGATATCGAACATCTGGCGAGGGATAAGCTCTTTCATCTTCTCCACCAGTTCGCGGCCACGGTATTGGGCGTTGTCCTTGTGGGTGATGATGGCCAGGGCGTCAACCCGGTCGCCGTTGATCATCACGTCCAGGCGCACCATGTCGGCCACCTGGAAACGTTTGAAGTTGTAGTCCAGGGAGGCGTAGCCACGGCTGGTGGACTTGAGGCGGTCAAAGAAGTCCAGCACCACTTCGGCCATGGGCAGCTCGTAAGTCAGCGCCACCTGGTTGCCGTGGTAAACCATGTTGGTCTGCATGCCACGCTTTTCGATACACAGGGTAATCACGTTACCCAGGTACTCTTGGGGCACCAGGATGTGGGCCTCAACGATGGGCTCGCCAATCTCCTCGATATTCTGGATGGGCGGCAGCGCCGAGGGGTTGTCCACCTGCACCGTTTCACCGTCGGTCTTTTTGACCTCGTAAATTACGGTAGGGGCAGTGGTGATAAGGTCGAGATCGTATTCGCGCTCCAGGCGCTCTTGGATGATCTCCATGTGCAGCATGCCCAAAAAGCCCAGGCGAAAGCCAAAGCCAAGGGCGGTGGAGGTTTCCGGCTCGTAAAAGAGCGACGCGTCGTTCAAGGACAATTTGCCCAGGGCGTCACGGAAAGACTCGTAGTCGTCAGAGCTGATGGGGAACAGGCCCGCGTAAACCTGGGGTTTGACCTTTTTAAAGCCCGGCAGCGGTTTGTCGGCGCCGTTACGGGCCAAAGTCAGGGTGTCACCTACGGGGGCGCCGTGGATGTCTTTGATGCCGCACACTACCCAGCCCACCTCGCCGCATTTAAGGCCGTCGGTGTCTTTTTGTTTGGGGGTGAAGATACCGATGCGGTCCACATCCCAGTTCTGGCCGGTGCTCATCACCTTGATTTTCTCGCCTTTTTTCAGCGAGCCGTGCTTGATGCGCACCAAGGACACCACCCCAAGGTAGGGGTCGAACCAGGAGTCGATGATAAGGGCTTGCAGCGGCGCGTCCGGGTCGCCGACCGGGGCGGGAATGGCCTGGACAATACGCTCCAGCACGTCTTCAACGCCGATACCGGTTTTGGCCGAGCAGCGCACTGCGTCGATGGCTTCGATACCAACGATGTCTTCAATCTCGGTGGCCACCCGCTCAGGGTCGGCCTGGGGCAGGTCAATCTTATTGAGAACCGGCACCACTTCCAGGTTTTGCTCCAGGGCGGTGTAGCAGTTGGCCAGGGTCTGGGCCTCTACGCCCTGGCCGGCGTCTACCACCAGCAGCGCCCCTTCACAGGCCGCCAGGGAGCGGGAGACTTCATAGGAGAAGTCCACGTGACCGGGGGTGTCGATAAAGTTGAGCTGGTAGGTTTCGCCGTCTTTGGCGTTGTAGTTGAGGGTAACGCTCTGGGCCTTGATGGTAATGCCGCGCTCGCGTTCCAGATCCATGGAGTCCAGCACCTGCTGCTGCATTTCGCGGTCGGTCAGGCCACCACAAACCTGGATCAGGCGGTCGGACAGGGTAGATTTGCCATGGTCAATGTGGGCAATAATGGAGAAGTTACGAATATGCTTCATGAGGCTAGGATGGGTCCACGTCAATGCTGGGTCGCAAATGCGGGGATTTTACGCTAAACCGCCAGGCAAATCACCCGCCCGTCACCGCAAGTTCCATTCTGTCTCTTTCGCGGCTCAGCACCTTGATAAGCTTGGGCTCTGCCACCAGTCGCCCGGCCAGATAACCGGCCCAGCGAAAACCGCCGTAGCCGCCGCCCACCAAGGCCGGCAACACCCACAACTCGGACAACGCCAAGCTGGTGGTTAACTGGCTGGCCAGCACCGCCGCCACAATAAGGCACAGCAGCGGCAGCAGATACAGAATCAGGGTGCCGCGCACCAAGCTTTGCTCGGTAATGCCTACCCGCACAAAATCCCCTACCGCCACGGCTTGGTCGCAGTGCATGTCCAGCACGTCAAGGCGGCGGTTAACGGCTTTGGAAAGCTGCCCCGAGCCACATTGCTCGTTGCTGGAGCAGCTGTCGCAACTGGACTGGCGGCGAAACTGGACCCGGATCAACCGGCCCTTCACCGCCACCACTTCTACGTCACGCTCCATCATGGCTGGCCACCGGTCAGGCTGACCTGGCGCGCCACCCGCTCAAGGGCTGCGGTAGGCACAGTGCCAACGGCCATCACCTCGGTGCCGCCGTGGTTGATGCCCACCAGGTTGAAAAAGCCGTTCTGGTGGATGGTCAGCTCCTGGCGCGGGGCGCTGGGGTTGATGTACACGGCAATCTCGGCCAAGCCATCGGAATAGAGCCAGTAATCGACCCCTTCGCCCAGCAAGGCCAGGCGATGGTAGTTGGCGGTAACCGGGTGAAAGCCCGGCGGCAGCCAGTTGACCTTGCCAAGGGCCTGGGGCGAGCCTTGACTGGGCAGGGCGCTGGGGGCAGGGAACTGGGCCTTGGCTACCCGCTGGATATGGTCGGACGGGGCGTCCAGTTTATCCATGTCCACCACCATCAGCTGCTCGATCACCTCGGCATTCTGGGCCACACGGTCTACCCGCAGCGGCAGGTGGTTGTCTCTGTCTATCCAGATCCAAAAGCCGTGGCGGTAGTTGTCCTTGGGCACGATGCGCAGCAACTGGGCCGGATGCCCCGCTACCCGCGACACCCCTGCCAACACAAGGTTGTAGTGGTTAACAAGGTCGGCCGGCGCGGTCAAAAGCGCGTCGGGGATAGGGCCACGGATGCTGTCGGCCTTGTAGGAAAAAGGCGCATGGTCCATGTCCAGCAAGGTGACCACGTCGCCCTTCCTGACCACTTCCCGCGGCGGCCCGTTAAGGAACACCAGGTGCTCGATTTGTTCGCCGTCAATCACCCCATGCTCATAACGGAACGGCTGTACTCGCCCTTCCTGGACCTTGACCAAGGACAACACGTAGTCGTCATTGGTCAGGGCGTGGGACAAGGCATCGAGCCATTGCAGCGCCTGGGCCTGATTTTGTTCGGCATCTTGAGACGAAGGATTGTGCTGGGGCAGCGCCTGGGCGCTTTCAGTTTGGGGCTGGATACCGGGGGTTACCCCCTGGTTGGCCGGCACAGTGGTCGCAGTGACCGCTGCCAGCACCAGCCAGGGGAACATCATTGCGGATTCGCCTCGCTATCCTCGGTCACTTTTTCATCGTCCTGCAACCGCAGTTGCTGGGCGTGGTCCTGCAGATAGGCGTTAACGCGGCGTTGCTGCTCGGCCTGAATAAGACGCCCTTGCTCGCCGTTCGGCGGGCCAGCTTCCAGGCTCACCGGCGCGGCAGTACCGATAGCCGGCAGGGTAGACAAAACTGGGTTGCTGACCGGTTGCGGCACGTCGCTCTTGGCGCCGTACTGCTGAACACCGATCACCGCCACCAGGGCAACGGAGGCCGCTACCGCCATCTGGGCCACCGGGCGCCAGAAGCCTTGCAGGCCACGGGGCTTGGCTTTGGTTTCAGTCGCCTTGGGGGCCAGCAGCGCCGGTTCCTCGTCCAATGCGGCAGCGACCCGGTCCGTGATGTCAAAGGACATCTGAGCCGGCAGTTCACCGCGCAGGGCATCACCGATCAGGTGATAGCGCTGCCAGCGATCGGCCGCCTCTGGGTCTGATTTGATTTCTTCCAGCCAGGTGGCATCCAGCGGATGCTGGTTGTCCACCAGGGCAGAGAAGAGTTCGTCACGATGCTGTGCCATAGTTTTTACCCTTAACGCCTGAGCAAAGGTTGCAGCCGTTTGTCGATAGCTTCGCGGGCCCTGAAGATCCGCGATCGTACTGTCCCTACGGGACAATCCATCACGACAGCTATCTCCTCGTAACTGAGCCCTTCCATCTCCCGCAAAGTGATGGCTGATCGCAAATCGTCCGGCAGGGACTCAATGGTTTCAAACACCACTTTCTTGATTTCTTCCGACAGCAGCATGCGCTCTGGGCTGTCGACTTCACGCAGCGCATCGGCGCCGTCATAAAATTCTGCTTCGTCCGCGTCTACATCATTGGCCGGCGGACGGCGGCCCTGTGCCACAAGATAGTTCTTGGCACTGTTCACGGCGATGCGATAAAGCCAGGTATAAAAGGCACTCTCGCCGCGAAAATTAGGGAGTGCCCGGTACGCCTTGATAAAGGCTTCCTGCACCACATCAGGCACGTCCCCCTGATTTTTCACATACCGGCCCACCAAATTGGCCAGCCGGTGCTGATACTTGGCAACCAGCAGATTAAACGCCTGTTTGTCGCCTCGCTGGACGCGCTCAACCAACGCCAGGTCGTTATCTACGGTCTGCTCATTCATCCGAGCCGATTCTCCCAACATGTTCTTCTCATTTCTGCGTTGTGACTCGGTACAAGCGCCAACTCTATGACGCGGCGGTTAAGGGGAAGTTCAATGCATTCGTAACTTTTTGACTCTCCCTCGGATTTGGAGGGATACTGCGCCGCATCCAGTCACTTGCCCCGCCCGCCATCATACTGTATGCAAGCAGACACTGACCATCTCTGTGACGTCCTCGTTGTCGGCAGCGGCGCTGCCGGCCTGACCTTGGCCCTGAAACTGGCCGACACCGCCCAGGTGTTGGTGCTGGCCAAAGGTCCCCTCAAAGAGGGCTCCACCTTTTATGCCCAAGGCGGCATTGCCGCCGTCTTTGACGAAACCGACACCGTTGAGTCCCACGTGGAAGACACCATGGTGGCCGGTGGCGGCATCTGCGAAGAAGACGCGGTGCGCTTTACCGCCAGCCACGCCAAGGAAGCCCTGGAATGGCTGATTTCCCTTGGGGTGCCCTTCGACCGCGAAGAAGACGACGACTCGCGCTTTCACCTGACCCGCGAAGGCGGCCACAGCCACCGGCGCATTCTCCATGCCGCCGACGCCACCGGCCGCGCCGTGCAGTTGACCCTGGTGGAGCAGGTGCGCAATCACCCCAACATTCGCCTGCTCGAAGCCCATAACGCCGTGGATTTGCTCACCGGCCGCAAATTCGGCCTCGATACCGACCGCTGCTTCGGCGCCTATGTGTGGAACCGCAACAAGATGCGGGTGGAGACCATCCGTGCCAAGGCGGTGGTGCTGGCGACCGGCGGCGCCTCCAAAGTTTACCAGTACACCTCCAACCCCGACATCGCCTCGGGCGATGGTATTGCCATGGCCTGGCGGGCCGGCTGTAGGGTAGCCAACCTCGAATTCAACCAGTTCCACCCCACTTGCCTGTACCACCCCCAGGCCCGGAATTTTTTGGTCACCGAAGCCCTGCGCGGTGAAGGCGCGGTGCTGCGCCGCCCCGACGGCAGCCGCTTTATGGACAAGTACCACGAGATGGGGGAGCTGGCACCACGGGACGTGGTAGCCCGGGCCATCGACCATGAAATGAAGAAGCTGGGCGCCGATTGCGTGTACCTGGATATCTCCCACAAGGACAGCGACTTCATCATCAAGCACTTCCCAACCATCCATGAAAAGCTCAAAGGCCTTGGCATCGACATCACCACCAGCCCCATTCCGGTGGTGCCGGCCGCGCACTACACCTGTGGCGGCGTGGTGACCGACATGCAGGGCCAGACCGATGTGCCCGGCCTCTACGCCATAGGGGAAGTGGCCTACACCGGCCTGCACGGCGCCAACCGCATGGCCTCGAACTCCCTGCTCGAATGCCTGGTGTTCGGCACCGCCGCCGCCGAGAAGATAAACACCGAGCTTGGCCAACTGCAAAGCCTGCCCATGGCCCCGGCCTGGGACGAGTCCAAGGTTATCGACTCGGACGAAGAAGTGGTGATCGCCCACAACTGGCACGAGCTGCGCCTGTTCATGTGGGACTACGTAGGGATAGTGCGCACCAACAAACGCCTGGAGCGGGCCATGCACCGCATCGAGCTGTTAAAGCAGGAAATTCACGACTACTACGCCAACTTCAGGGTCTCCAACAACCTGTTGGAGCTGCGTAACCTGGTGCAGGTGGCCGAGCTTATCGTGCGCTGCGCCATGGCAAGAAAAGAGTCGCGCGGCCTGCATTACAACCTCGATTACCCCGGCCAGCTGGAGAACGCCGGCCCTACGGTGCTGAGCCCAGGCAGCGTTTGAGCCGGCGCCAGTCGGCCTCGCCAAGCTCTGGCCGATAAACCCAGTACCACGTTGAGCCCGCCTGGAACATCACCAGCAGCGGGCTTTTCATTACCCGGCGGACAACCACCGGCTGGCCATCAAGGCGCACCATGCCGGCCTCATTTAGCCACAACAGCGCCGGGGCGGCCGGCAAGGTCACTAAGTAAAGGAGCGGTAACAGCAGCAATGCTTGCCAGCCAAGCCAGCAAAGAGCGGGGAAAATCAGCAGCAACGGCGCCCGCTTGAGCCAGGGGCGCCAGCGCCATGAACGCAGGTGGAGGTTATGGCTTGATACGGGCGTGGACACGGTCGAGGATGAGCTGCACCATGGCGGCCAGCTCCGGGTCAGGGCATTGCTGGTGGCCCATCACCCAGGCAAAAAGATCCGGGTCGTCCTGGGTCAGTAGGCGCTCGAAAGTGACCTTGTCCTTGTCGCTCAGCTCGTCATAGGCTTCGTCGACAAAGGGCTCAAACAGCACGTCCAGCTCCAGCATGCCGCGGCGGCAAGCCCATTTGAGGCGTGACTTGTTCTTGTTATCGGTCATGTTGCGCAATACTCCGGCAAATTTTGTTGGCCAAGTTTACCTGCTTTTGGCGCCGCTATCAGCCTGCACTTCAATTGTGGCCGCCCCTTGGTGGTATGATGGCGCCACTTATTCTGAGGAGGTGATTGATGTCATCCTGGCAAAGCATCCTTGGCACCTTGCCACAAAGCCCCCTGCCCCTGAACCAGCCCACCTTGGCGCTGATGCCCCTGACCGAGCTGGGCCTGGTGCGCCTGGCAGGCGTTGAGGCGCAAAAATTCCTGCAAGGTCAGGTCACCACCGATCTGACTGTTTTACCTAAAAGCCAAGCCAGCCTCGCCGCCCAGTGCGACCCCAAAGGCAAGATGCAGGGGCTCTTTACCCTGCTATGGCAGCAAGACGACATCCTGCTTATCCAGGCCCGCGACGCCATCGCCAGCCAACTGCCCGGCATGGCCAAATTTGCGGTGTTTAACAAAGTTACCCTGAGCGATGCCAGCGACGAGCTGCTGATGCTAGGGGTGAGTGGCAGCAGCGCCAGCGATGCCTTGCAAGCCGCTGGCTTGCCGCTGCCCGCCGCGCCCCTTGAGGTGAGCCCGGTAGAAGGCGGCTTTGTGCTGAACAAAGGCGCGTCTCGCTACCTGGTGGCCCTGCCCGTTGAGGCCATGAAGGCCCTGGTTGGCAAGCTGCCCGATGCCTGGTTTGAACCTTCGGCCTGGCAAGGACTGGAGGTACTGGCCGGTCAGCCCTGGCTGCCCGCAGCCTTGCAGGGCGAGTACATTCCTCAGCAACTGAACCTTGATAACCTCGGCGGTATCAGCTTTGAAAAAGGCTGCTACATCGGCCAGGAAGTGGTAGCGCGGATGCATTTTCGCGGCGGCAACAAACGCGCCCTTTGGCAACTGGCCGGCAGCGCCGACCAAGCCCCCAAGGCCGGAGACGAGCTGGAGCTCAAACTCGGTGAAAACTACCGCCGTGGCGGTGTGGTGGTAGCGGCTTATCGCTTTGCCGAAGGCGAGCTTCGGGTACTGGCAGTGGCCAGCAATGATTTGGAGCCCGACAGCGCATTTCGCCTCAAAGACACCCCCGAAAGCACCCTCGCCCTGGTCGCCGAGGGCAACAAGCTGTAAGCAACTGTTCCCTTATGCAAGAGATTGCATAAGGGAATACTGATGAAACTTAGCGCCTTAGCCCATTCCCTGCCGATATCGCCTGACACACTCTGTTACAGACCGTATCAGCCATCCAAGCCCCCTCTTCCAGACTTAGACATGGACACCGACACCCCTGTTTTGCGTTTGGAGGAAGTGAAGATGAAATTGGCCTCGATACTGATCCTTGGCGCCACCCTCGCCGCCGCACCGGCCCTGGCACAAACCCGTTATGTGGCTGCCGACAATAGCCTGGGAACCCAGCTTTGCATTTCAGCCGCCACCGCCACCCCAATCGGCATGGTGATGGAGCTCAAAGAAACTCACCTGAGTTACCATTTTCTTGCCAACAACCTGCGCTGCAACGACATGTCAGTGGGGCGCTTTGCCGCCGAAGCCGGCAATGACCGTGTTGCCAGCCAGTTCCTGAGAAGGATGAAGCAGCAGATTGAAATCAAAGACATTGTTGCCAAAGCCGACGTGCCGCTTATGGTGCAGGGCAGCCTGTAATAACAAAGGCGCCGCTGGCGCCTTTGTTATTTGAGGAAATTGCCGCAGCCATGCAGTTGTTGGCTCTCCAGCCGGATATCCACCTTGGTGTCAAAGCGCTCGCCGCTCATGTCGTCAACGCAGGGGCCGGGGCTTAGGGTGGCGCTAAAGCCGCTGCCCTCAAATAGGGTCTTGTCGCCTTGTTGCAGGCGCCGGGCGCCGCTTTTGAAGCGTTGCTGGCCGTAATCGGTATCAAGCTCCATGGCGGTGCCGGATATCTCCAGCTGCCAGCCGGGCTCGTTGCCCAAAGCGCGAAAGTCCACTCCTTTAAGCTTGGCGCTGTCCCAGGCGGTGGCCTTGGGGTCGAGCCGGCAGCTCTGGCTGGCGCCTCTGGTGGTCAAGGTGGCCTCTTTGCCGCTGGTAACCAAGTGCAGCTCGGTGCCGGTGTATTCGATGCCATTACTGCTCTGGCGCTGCTGCACCGACACTTTTTGGCCATCAAGATACAACATGCTGCTGCCGCCCTTTCGCTCCAGTACCAGGCTGGTGTCGGTGCAGTGATAGACCCTGGCGCCAGGGCCGGCTATCCGCTCGGAGAGATCCGGCGCTTCTGGCGCTTTGGCTGTTACCGGCAAATCAGTGTTGCCTTTGTCGCCGCAGCCGCTTAGCAGTACCAGTACAACCGGCCAGATGTGTTTGCTCATAAATCCCCCCAACCTTGCAGCTGTAACCTTAGCCACCCCAGTTCAACCCAGCCTGACAATGGCTTGGTAACCGCCTTTTCACCCCGTTTACCGGGCGCTAACCAGCTGATTTTTTTACTTAGCGATGGCTTCGCAGCTTTGGTAACGTAGGCCAACCCCCGAGGAGACGTTTTATGAAGCGTATTGTGATTGTCGGCGGTGGCGCCGGCGGATTAGAGCTGGCTTGCCGGCTGGGTCGCAGTCTTGCCAAGAAACATCTGGCCCAGGTGCTGCTTATCGACCAGCACCGCCAGCATGTCTGGAAACCGCTGCTGCACGAAGTGGCCACCGGGGCATTCAACCCTGAACTTGGCGGCGCCGACTACCTGAACCTCGCCCGCCTGAGCGGCTTTCAGTTTATCCAGGGCCAACTTACCGAACTGGACCGGGAAAACCGGCAACTGACCTTAGCCCCCACCCGCGACGGCAAAGGCCGCTTTCTTAACAGCAACCAGCATATTCAGTACGATTTTCTGGTGATGGCGGTAGGTAGCCAAAGCGCCGATTTCGGCACCAAAGGCGTGGCCGAACATGCCTTCTTCCTCGACGGCCCCGAGCAAGCCAACCTCTTTCACGACCACCTGCTGGCACGGGTGCAAAGCGAAACTTTAAGCGAAACCCCGGCCAAGCTGTCGGTAGCCATTGTTGGCGCCGGCGCCACCGGCGTAGAGCTCTCTGCCGAGCTTCGCAGCGCCGAGAAGGTGTTTCGCCACTACGGCGCCAAGCACCTGAGCCTGGATTTGACCTTGCTGGAAGCGGGCCCCCGCATCTTGCCGGCGCTCAACGAAAAAATTGCCGCCAAAGCCCAGCGCGAACTCAACAAGCTTGGGGTGAAGGTGCGTACCGGCGCCAAGGTGATTGAAGCCACCAAAGACGCCTTTGTGCTGGACGGTGACGAGCGTATCGAAGCAGATTTAATGGTGTGGGCCGCCGGTATCAAAGGCGCCGATTGGCTGGCCCAGCTGGGGCTTGCCACCTCCCGGCGCAACCAGTTCGAGGTCAACGGCCAGCTGCGCACCTCCGACGAGCATATCTACGCTCTGGGGGATTGCTGTGATGCCGCCCCGCCACGGGCCCAGTCTGCCAACCAGCAGGCCATCTTCCTCAACAAGCTGTTTGCGGCGCTGGTCAAGGACGAGCCCTTCAGCGACGAGTTCAAATACCAAGATTACGGCTCGCTGGTGTCGCTGGCCAACTACAGTGCCGTGGGCGGCCTGATGGGCTCTATCGCCAAAGGCACGTTGTTTGTGGAGGGCCATATCGCCCGCTGGATGTACATCTCTTTGTACCGCAAACACCAGCTGGCGATGTTTGGGCTGTGGCGCACCATTGGCATGGTGATCGCCGACAAGTTCAACGGCTGGGTCAGGCCTCGCCTGAAACTGCACTAAGCCTGGCTGCGCCCTGGCTTGAAGACAGGGCGCCAGCCAGCACCGGCTCACTTAGATAAAAGCCCTGCACTGTGTCGCAACGCATCTTTGCCAGCAGTGCCAGGGCTTTTTCGTCTTCTACCCCTTCAGCCACCACCTCGATAGCCAGCCCCTGGGCCAGGGCAATCACCCCTTCTACCAGCCTGGCTGAGCGCGTATCACTGGCCATGGGCTGCACAAAGCTTTTATCCAGTTTCAGCACCTCGGGGGCGAAGTCTTTGAGGTGCGACAGGCTCGAATAACCGGTGCCAAAGTCGTCCACCGCCAAGCGAATGCCTTTATTGCGCATGCCATTTACAAAGGCCAAGGCTTGCTCAGGATCGCGCAGCAGCGCGCCTTCGGTGAGTTCCACTTCTAACAGCGCACCGGCCAGGTCGTGGCGGTTAAGCTCACCGGCAAAAAAATCCGCCAGATCCGCTTCATCCAATTGCACTGCCGACACATTAATGGCCATGGTCAGCCCCGGCCAAAGCGCCTGCCAGGCCTTAAGCTGCGCAAGGGCGGTGCTGGCCACCCAGCGCCCCACCTGGCGGATAAGGCCGGTGTCTTCCAGCAGCGGCACAAAATCACAAGGCGGAATAAGGCGCCCGTCCTGGCTCCAGCGAATAAGCGCTTCCACTCCAACCATACGCTGGGCGTTGATGCTGAATTTGGGTTGGTAGACCAGCAAAAATTCGTTGTTGGCCAAAGCGGTGCGCAGGCGGTTTTCCATCCGTACTCGCTCCAGCGTCGGCCCGCTGAGGGTAGTGGAGTACAAGCGGTAGTTGTCGCGCCCCGCTTGTTTAGCCGCATACATGGCCACTTCGGCGCACCTCAGCAGGTTCTCGGCGTCGTCGCCATGCTCGGGAAAGCGCACCAAGCCAAGGCTGTGGGTCAGCACGTGGCGGTCGCTGCCAATCACCAGGGGCTCGGCCACCCCCTGGCGAAGGTGGGCCACCAAGGCTTCAAGCTCTTCAAGGCTCAAATCCCGGGGAGCGGCGAGGATAAATTCGTCGCCGCCGCTTCGCACAATCAGCATTTCGTCGCCAAAGCGGCTGCGCAATCGATGGGCCAGCTGCACCAGCACTTCGTCGCCCACCTTGTGGCCAAGGGTGTCGTTGATGTTTTTAAAGCGGTCCAAATCCAACAGGCACATAAAGCCGCTTTTACCCTGGCGCAACCAGCGATTGAGGCTTTGCCCCAGCAGCGCCCGGTTAGCAAGGCCGGTGAGTTGGTCGTGGTGGGATAAATGCCAGATACGGCTGCGCTGAGTGCGGCTTTCGGTGATGTCGGTCATGATGCCCGCCACCTTGAGGGTGCGGCCATCGTCGTCGGTGACCGGATAGGCGTTGTCCTTTATCCAGCGCTCGTTGCCGTCTTGGTCCAGTACCCGATATTCAAGCTCAGTTTCGCCACGAAGGCGCTGGCCGGAGGCTATCACCCGGGCCACCTTGTCCCTGTCCATAGGGACTATGGCATCCAGCCAGTCTTCGGCATCCACGTAGAGCATATGCGGGTCACGCCCCAGCAGCGCCTGGTACCCGGGCGACACATATTCGATGCGGCGACTGGCCACATCAAAGCTCCAAAACACCTGGGGCAGGCGGCTAACCAGCGCCTGCATCATCTTCTCGCTTTGGGCCAGCCGCTGGCGGGCCTGGCGTTCGCGAGACAAGTCCACCGCCGCCACCAGCACCAGTGTGTGGCTGTCAAACTGCAACTGCCGGGCCAGTACCGACACACTTAGGCCATTGGCCAACAGCATTTCGTCTTTCAGTGCTGACAGGTCACCGGATAACAAGGCGGAATCGAACAGCGGATGGAACTGGCTGGCAAAGATCTGGTCTAGGTGGGACACCTCGCCCACCATGGCCAGGCTCTGATGATTTTGCTGGATCACGCTACCAGCGGTATCCACCAGCCAAAGGGCCAGGGGGTGTTCGTTAAAAAGGCTTTGATAACTTTGTGTTAAGGCCAGCTGCCGATCATAAATGCGCCGCTGACTTTGGGCGAAGCGGTCAATGAGGCGGTAGAGGATAAGGGCCGTCATCAACACGAAAAAACTGCCCTTATAGGTTTGCACCCAGGGATTGTCACCAAAGAGCAGCAGGCTTAGTTGATCGGACCCCCAGATCCACAGCAACGCCAGTACGCAGTAAATAACAGCAATCCGAATGGGCACCAAGCGGTAACGTCGATCGTATGAAGAGGCGTTATGGGTGTCTGTCATTGAGCATCCAAGCGGGCTAAATCAAAAAAAGGCGTTAGCTTTTAATGACTTTACCTAAACACATTTTTACGACAAACGATAGAATTACCCAATGCGGTTAACCTTTCATTGCGCAGGCCACCAGTTCACCCTCACCCGCAGTGAGGGCCTTGAACATCTTTTCGTCGATGACAAGCCGGTCAGCCTGCGTGCTGCCAGCAGTCTTGAGTCCGAGCATTGCTTTTCGGTTGGTGACGATAACTGGCAGGCAAAATTGCTCTGGCAACCCCAGCAGCGCAGCCTTCATTACCAGATGCAACTAAACGGCCAGCGCGCCGGCGAAGGCCAGGTGCTGTGCAGCGAGCCTTTCGAGCCCGAGCAGCCCGTGACTCCCCCCCAAGAACCCACTGAGCCCACCGAGCAAAGCCGCCACGGCAAGGGCTTAGGCTGGTTGGCCTTGGCACTTAAGCTCTTTAAAAGTGCCTCGGCAGTGAAGGTGGCCCTGGCCGGCGCTTCTTTTGCCTCTTATGCCTACCTCTTTGACTGGAAAATCGCTCTGGCCCTGATCGCCATCCTGGTTATTCACGAATATGGCCACCTTTTGGCCATGAAGCGCTTTGGCATCAAAACCAAGGGGATTTACCTCATCCCCTTTGTCGGTGGGGCAGCGGTGCCCGCCGAGCAGTTTAAAAGCCAGTGGCAGGAGCTTTATGTCGCCCTGGCTGGCCCCAGTGCCGGCCTTGCCAGCACCTTACTGGCCTATGGCGTCTGGCAATTTACTCAAAACCCCTGGCTGGGGGCCGTCACTGCCCTTGGCGCCTTTTTGAACCTGGTAAACCTCTTGCCTATCCACCCCCTCGACGGCGGCCGGGTGCTCAAGGCGGTGATGGCCTCAACCGGCAACCAACTGGCGTTCTATGGCCTGCTGGTGGTATCGGCCCTGGGGTTTGCCCTGAGCCTGTATTTTGGGCTGTTGCTACTGGCCATCTTGCTGGTGGCGGGGCTTTTGGATCTTTTAGGTGAGCGCAACCAGCCAACCCGGCAACTGCCCATGAACAGCTGGGGCATGGTTGTGGGCGGCGCCTGGTACAGCGCGGTGCTACTAGCATTACTGGCCCTGGTGTGGGCCATGGCCGATAGCGGCTTGCCTGGAACGCAAATTCCGCATTTACTATTGTCATCCTAAGGAGTTCAAAACAAAGGGGAAGCCGATGTTGGCACCGGTAGTGCCCAGTAACGAGCCAGAACGACTGGCCTCACTGGAGCGAAGCGGATTATTAAAAAGCGGTGAAGATCCGCGTTTTACCCGCATTGTCAGCTTGGCAGCCAAGATGTTCAAAGTCCCCATGGCCTTGATATCGCTGGTAGCAGAGAACGAACAGCGCTTCAAAGCCAAGGAGGGGTTAAGCGATAGCTCGGCGCCGCGCAGTACCTCCTTTTGTGGCCATGTGGTGGCCCAGGCCGCCCCTATGGTGATTGAAGATGCCACCCAGGATGCCCGCTTTTTTGATAACCCCCTGGTGACCGGGCCGCCGGACATCCGCTTTTATGCCGGCCACCCCATCTATTTTGAAGGCCAAATCCTTGGCACCTTGTGCCTTATCAGCCCCAAAACCCGCAGCTTTAACGAAGAAGACATGGACACCCTGGCCAGCCTCGCCTCCTGGGTAGAAAACGAGGTGCGCCTCAATGCCATGACCCAGGAGCGCAACCTACTGAGCGGCCAGTTGGAAGTGGCCAATCGCCAAGCCATGACTGACCACCTCACCGGGGCCTGGACCCGCCGCATTCTGCCCACCCAAGTAGCAAGCGATGTCAACCGCCGCACCGCCGTTTATCAAACCAGCACTGCCGTGGCGGTAGATTTGGATTGCTTTAAAGGCATTAACGATGAGCTGGGCCACGATGTGGGGGATGCGGTGCTGGTAGAGCTGGTGGCGCGCCTTGGCCATAACCTTCGCAGCAACGATTTGGTGATACGGCTGGGGGGCGACGAATTTTTGCTTTACCTGGGCAGCTGCCCGCTGGAAGAGGCCGAGAAACTGGCGGCCCGGCTTTTGGACGCCATTTGCCTGCAACCTGTGGTCATTAACGAGGCGCTGTCGGTACCCATCAGCATCAGCATGGGGATAGGCAGCAGCGATCAGTTGGAGCTGGATGCCCTTATCGCCCTGGCGGACGACGCCCTCTACGACAGTAAACGCAAGGGCCGGCGCTGCTATTCAAGCAGGCAACTTTACCGCTAACCCCTTACGCCCTGCCCTGTCGCCCATGGCGCGGGGCCACTACTCTTAGCGGGTTTTCATTCCTTTAGCTGGCACGGAAGCCCGTCTTTTTACAGCAAGCCCATGCTCATGGCCTTGAGCACCGCCTGGGTCCTGTCTCTGACCTCAAGCTTGGCCAAAATGGCCGACACCTGGTTTTTTACCGTGCCTTCCGATTTAAACAGGGTATTGGCGATTTCCTTGTTGGCGTAGCCGGCCGCCATCAGTTTGACGATCTCCACTTCCTTTTCACTTAAGGCAGGGGCGCTGTCAGCAGGGCCGCCTGCCTCCCCGGCCAGCATGCGCCGGGCCAGGGTCTCGGTCAGGCCCGGCTGGATAAAGCGGCCGCCGCCAGCCAGCTTTGCTACCGCCTCAACTAGAGTCTCCATGGACACGTCTTTGAGTAAAAAGCCCTTGGCCCCGGCCGCCATGGCTGCTGCCATGGCTTGGCTGTCGTCAAAGGTGGTGAGTACCAGTACCGCAGGGCCGCTGCCGCCGAGCTTGTCCAGCACCCCCTGACCATCCAGTACCGGCATGCGAAGGTCTAAAAGCATCACCTCTATGCCGTCATGCTCGCTCAACAGCTGCAGCGCTTGTTGGCCGTTGGCGGCGGTTGCCACCACCTCGACTTGCCCGGACAGCGCCAGCAAAGAGGCGATACCGTCTCGCACCAGCGCCTGATCGTCCACCACCAGCACTTTTATCATCACCCGCCTCCCAGCTCGGCTTTAAGCATCAATGCCTCTTGTTCGCGGCCAACTTGCAAGGTGCCACCGGCGGCGGCGACCCGCTCGGCCATCCCCTTAAGGCCCATGCCTTGGCGCCAGTTGGCTGCCAGTTTGCCGTTGTCCCGATAACGCCACTCATAACCTCGGCCCTTGGGGGTCAGGGTCAGCCAGGCGCTGTTGGCCCCGGCATGGCGCAAGGTGTTGGTAATGGCCTCGCGGCTTAGCAAAAACACCAGCTGCGCCAGTTGCGGCTCAGCCAGGGCGCAAAGCTCCAGGTGCAGGTTAAGCCCCACCGCAGGGCCTGCCAGTTGGCCAAGGGCGGCTTTGAGGTCGAGGTTTTCGTCGCGAATATCGCTGACCGCGCTTCGCACCGAGCCAAGGGCGTCCCTGGCCTGCCCTTCCAGCACCGCCAGTTGGGTCAGCTGTGGGTGGGTGCGCCTTTGCACCTGCAAACCGATGGCAAGGGCAGTGAGCTGGTGGCCAAGACTGTCGTGCAAATCGCGAGCGATACGAAGCCGCTCGGCCTGGCGGCCGGTTTCTTCCAGCAGCAGTTGGGTGGCTTGCAACTCGCGGTTAAGGCTCTCCAGCTCTTGCCTTGCCAACTTTTCAGAGCGGGCCGATTGCGCCATCCCCAAAGAAAAGAGGTGGAAGCTGTACCAAAGCCCCAGCCAGATAAGGTCAATCCCCTGGTAGTGAAAGTGTTGGCTCAGCACAAAGGCGCTGGCCATGGCGAGTGTCGCCAGCAGTGGCCAGCGCCGTGGCAGGTAAAGCGGCGCGCCGGCGCACCAGATAACCCCCAGCACGCCCAGGTAGCCAAAGCTATTGAAACTAAACAGCGCCACAGCCGAGGCCCCGGCCAGCAGCCAGCCCCAGCGGCCGTGCCAGTGGGCGCACTGCAACACAAAGCCGAAGAAGAAAAGCAGCATCAGCCCCAGCGCCAGCATGGAGCTGCCCTGGGTTGCCATAAAGCCAGTCACCACCAGCCAGGTCAAAGAGCCGGCCAGGAAGTTGGCATTGCGATAGAAGTCTTTGTTCATGCAGGCATTATGGGCCAGTAACGGGTTTTGCCAATAGGCCACAAGTCACGGCAAGGCATTCTCGGTTCGTAACATTTTCGTCATGTTATACAAAATGGCGACAGGTCCGCGCAGTTCGTGACCTTGAGCACATAAGATGAAAAACATTTAACACAAACAAAACCTTGCTTATTGACAGCTCAGTTTTTGAACTGCAATGTGAACCACTTTAGAAGGCCCTGATAAAGAGCCCAAAAACACGAATTGGCTTAACACGCCGTTAAAGAGACCCTCCTCATTCCGGCCGGTCCGGAAGACGATAAGAAGTTGTCGGGTTTCCAGGCAACAGCGGGAAGATTGACGACCATGCGCATATTCAAAGGCTCAGACAAACTGATTTACAGCCAAGCGGTGGGGACTGCGGTGATTTTGGTAGCCGCGCTTATCGCTAACAACACCCAATACCTTGGCGATATCACCGGGCCAGGCCTGATGTGGAGCCTAGCCGGAGTGCTGGCCAGCATCATGTTGGCCAACTGGCTGATGGACAACAGGGTCCACGGCCTGATGTTTGACGACGAAGCCATCGAGATACGCTATCGGCGCCGCCGCATTACCCTGAGCCGCCAGCAGATCACCCGCATCGAGTCGGTGGGCAGCAGCCAGGCGCCGGCTTGGTTTGTGTATACCGACGAGCAGCGCTACCTGGTGCAAACCGAGAAGTTTCCGCGCTGGATCCGCTTGCAGATCCTCGATCAGATGCAAAAATTTCGCCGCGACTTGCGTTGAGACTGGCCGGGTCAGTAAAACGACAGCCTTTGGCGTTTAGCATCGAGAGGTAATCACTCCTGGTAACGTCCGATGCTCACTGACGAACTCTCCTTTCTCAGACCCTTTATCTATGCCGGGGCCGGTCTTATTGTGCTGGCCCTGCTGCTTTATATCTGGCGGCGCTTGCGGCTTCGCAATGCCTATGAGCGCACCCCGCTGTTCAATGACCGGGAGTTGGCCTTTTTACCGCTGCTGGACGAAGCCTGTGGCCGCGATTACCGGGTCTTTGCCAAGGTGCGCTGGGCCGATGTCATTGGCGTGCAGGCCAGATTCAAAGGCAGCGACTGGCAGCGAGCCTTTAACCGCATTTGTGCCAAACGCCTCGATTTCGTGCTGTGCCGCCCGGACGACCTGGCCGTGATGCTGGTGCTGGAATTGCTGCCCGAAGGCAAACCGAGCCGCGACCGCAAAAAACGCGACAAGCAGCTCATCAAGATTTGCGACAAAATCGGCCTGCCCCTTATCCAGCTTGATGTGAGCAACAATCCCCGCGCCATCGATATCCGCGCTCGTATCGAGCAAGCCCTCAAGGGCCGCAAGCCTGAGCCGGTACTGGCGCGCCCAAGTAAAGCTGCCGCAGAGCCCGATGCCGTTATCCCCCCGCAGCAAAGCGTCGCCGAGCCGCAGGCCCCAGTGCCAATCCAAGAGGATGACGAGCCGCTGCCGCCGCTGGTGGCCAGCCGCCAGGCAGAAGAAGAGGCCCTGGTGGAGATAAGCAGCGACGCCCCCCTTGAGCGGGCCGAGAAGCACTGCCCCAAGTGCGACAGCCCCATGCAAAAGCGCACCGTCAGCAAAGGCCAATACCAGGGCCAGGTATTTTGGACCTGCGCCAACTACCCCCTTTGCAAAACGGTGCTGCCGGTTGACCAAGACAAGCCCAAAGCCCGGGAAGTGACCAGCGAAGGGCTCTTTACCCTGCGCGCTTCCCGCTGATTTCCCCCAAGGCGCCACCGGCGCCTTTTTATGGCGATTTTTCCGCCAGGGCCATTGCTCCTGTCACACAAAATCAGTAGGCTTGCGCCCCTTATTAACCAAGGGGTATCCCAGAGTGCTGACCACCGCCAATATCACCATGCAGTTCGGCGACAAGCCGCTTTTCGAAAACATCTCCGTCAAGTTTGGTGAGGGCAACCGTTATGGCCTGATCGGTGCCAACGGCTGTGGTAAGTCCACCTTCATGAAGATCCTCACCGGCGAGCTGGAACCGAGCGGCGGTAACGTCTCCCTGGCACCCCATACCCGCATGGCCAAACTGGGCCAGGACCAGTTCGCCTTCGAAGACTTTTCCGTTATCGACACCGTGGTGATGGGCCATGCCGAGCTCTGGGCCATCAAGGCCGAGCGCGACCGCATTTACAGCCTGCCGGAAATGAGCGAAGAAGACGGCATGAAGGTGGCCGACCTTGAAGTGCAGTTTGCCGAGATGGACGGCTACAGCGCCGAGTCCCGCGCCGGTGAACTGCTGCTGGGTCTGGGCATACCGCTGGAGCAACACTACGGCCTGATGGCCGCCGTAGCCCCCGGCCTCAAGGTGCGGGTGCTGCTGGCCCAGGTGCTGTTCTCCAACCCCGACGTGATGCTGCTGGACGAGCCCACCAACAACTTGGACATCCACACCATCCGTTGGCTCGAAGGGGTGCTCACCGCGCGCGACTCCACCATGATCATCATTTCCCACGACCGCCACTTCTTAAACCAGGTGTGCACCCACATGGCGGACATGGACTACGGTGAGCTGCGCCTCTATCCGGGCAACTACGACGAATACATGACCGCCGCCGAGCAGACCCGCGAGCGCCTGTTGGCCGACAACGCCAAGAAGAAAGCGCAAATCGCCGAGCTGCAAACCTTCGTTAGCCGCTTCTCGGCCAACGCCTCCAAAGCCAAGCAGGCCACCAGCCGCGCCAAGCTGATTGACAAAATCCAACTGGAAGAAGTGAAGCCTTCTTCCCGCCAGAGCCCCTTTATCCGCTTCGAGCAGGCCAAACAGCTGTATCGCCAAGCGCTGCAAGTGGAAAACCTGGCCCAGGGCTACGACGGCGAGCTGCTGTTCAAAGACTTCAAGCTGAGCGTGGAAGTGGGCGAGCGCATCGCCATCATCGGTGCCAACGGCGTGGGTAAATCCACCCTGCTCAACACCCTGGCCGGCGCCATGGAGCCCAAAGCCGGCGATATCAAATGGTCCGAGAACGCCAACATCGGCTTCTACGCCCAGGATCACGCCGAAGATTTCGCCATGGACACCAACCTGATGGACTGGATGGCCCAGTGGCAGCAGGAAGGGGACGACGAACAGACCCTGCGCGCCGCCCTTGGCCGCATGCTGTTTAGCCAGAACGACATCAAGAAGAAGGTCAAAGTGCTGTCCGGTGGTGAGCAGGGCCGTATGCTCATTGGCAAGCTGATGATGCACAAGCCCAACATCCTGTTGATGGACGAGCCCACCAACCACATGGACATGGAGTCCATCGAGGCGCTGAACCTGGCCCTGGAACACTACAAGGGCACCTTGCTGTTCGTGTCCCACGATCGCCAGTTCGTAAGCTCCCTGGCCACCCGCATCATCGAGGTGACCCCGACAGGTATAAAAGACTACCTGGGCAGCTACGACGACTACCTTAAGGCCCAAGGCATCAACGAGATGCGATAAGCCAACAGAAACAGCGCCCTAGGGCGCTGTTTTTTATCGACCTTTTGTTACAAATTTTCTCTTAAGGCTAACCAAATAGCGGTCGTACTCTATAAGTGAATTAACAACAATAGCTTGCCTTATGATGTCCCGTACCACCGCCCTTTTCCCCCTGTTGCTTTCCCTGCTGGCTGGCTGCGCCGCCCACACCGATAACCCAACGTCTCCCCGTGCCGACTACGCCACCAGTTTAGATAACGCTCACTTTGCCCTGGCATTGGGCCAGCTCAATCAGGCTGCCAAACAAGGCGACCTCAAGGCAAGGCAGTATCTTAAACAGCACGGCACTTGGCTTCGCACTCAGGTCACCCTGGAACAGAGCAGCGCCGAGACTCAAGCCCTCTACGCTCAAAAGCTGGACAATCCCAAAGGTAATACCCTGCCCGACTACCCGGCGGCGGCCCACTGGGCAAGCCTTGCCGCCAAGGCAGGTAACGCCCAGGGCCAATACTGGCTGGCCCGCTTTTATGAAGCAGGCCAGGGCCTGGCTCAAGATCCCGACCAAGCCTTCTACTGGTATCAGCAAGCCGCCGCCCAGGGGCTGAGCGAAGCCCAGCGCCACCTGGGTTTGTTGCTGGAAAGCGGTGAGCTGCTGCGCCCCGATTTACACCTGGCCGCCCACTGGTATCGCCAGGCAGCAGACCAAGGCGATAGCCAGGCCCAATATCAGCTGGGCCACTTTTACCAGCTGGGCCGCGGCGTTACTCAAGACCTTGGCGCCGCCAAATACTGGTATGAACTGGCCGCCAAACAGGGCCAACCCAAGGCTCAATACCAGTTGGGATTACTGCTACCCGCAAGCGACCCTAAAGCCCGCTACTGGCTGCAACAGGCCGCCCGCCAGGGCAATGTCCAGGCCATAGACCGCCTCTCCATCAGCGCCGTGCAGTAAGCCCGCAATAAAAAAACGCCGCTTAGCGGCGTTTTTTATTGTTGTTGTTTTCTTCACCCAATGTGTATTAGTGTATCAATACACAATACAGGTGAAGACATTGTTTAATCTCAACCCGCAATCCGGCATACCGATTTACCGCCAGCTTTATGAGCAGGTGAAACGCCTTATTGCCGCAGGCCAGCTAAAACCTGGCGAGGCGCTGCCATCGGTCAGGGAACTGGCGGTGCACCACAGCGTTAATCCCATGACCATTTCCAAGGCATACAACCTGCTGGAAGCGGAAGGTTTGTTGCTACGTCAACGCGGTAAACCCATGACCGTAGCCCCGCAGGCCGAGCAGGCCCAGGAAGCAAAAGCCCTACTAACCCCCCTAATTCACAACATGATCCAAGCCGCTCGCCAGTTGGCACTGAGCGACGACGATATCATTCAGGCAGTACGCCAGGGATTGGAGCAAAACCATGACTGAGACAATGGTAACGCTGGACGCATTGTGCCAGCAGTTCGGTAAGCAAATGGTGCTGGACAGCATCAGTACTGATGTTAAACAAGGAGACGTTATTGGCCTGCTAGGGCTCAATGGCGCTGGCAAAACCACCCTATTGGAAACCCTGCTGGGGTTTGCCCTGCCTAGCAGCGGCCAATGCCTGTTGTTTGGCCACCCCGCCACCGAGCTCAACGCAGCCAGCAAGGCGCGCATCGGTTTTGTGCCCCAGCAAGACGAACTGCTCCCCAATCTCAGCGGCCAACAAAACCTGGATCTGCTCAGCGCCTTCTACCCAAACTGGGACAAAGAAAAAGTTGCCGCGCTGGCCAAGGAGTGGGACATCCCCCTTAACAAACGGGCACAGGCTCTCTCAGTCGGCCAACGTCAGAAACTCTCCATATTGTCGGCATTAGGCCATGATCCAGACTTTCTGATCTTCGACGAACCCGTCGCCAGCTTGGACCCACTAGCCCGCCGCCATTTCTTACAAACGCTGATAGAACTGATTGGTGACACCGGCTGCACACTCATCTTTTCTACCCACATTGTTTCGGATCTCGAACGGATCGCTGATCGTATCTGGATCCTAAAAGAAGGGCGGCTAGTGGTAGACAGCACCCTGGATGCGCTCAAGGAAAACGCCCTGCAAGCCACCGGCACCGATGGCTTTAATGCTCCTAACAGCCTGGAAGACATCTTTTTGGAGTTACATGGATGAAAGGTTATCTGGCAGTACTCAAATACTTTTTTGCCTACCTGCCGCTGCTGCGCTGGCTCAGCTATCTGGGGCTGGTACTGTGTGTCATCAGCTTGCTGCCGGTAGGCTGGGCCGACATCGCCAGGAAGGCCGGGCTGTTGGCGCTCCTTTTCGTGCCGGTTCTGGCTGGAGGCTTTCAGTTTCGCCACCTAATCAGTAACCCGCGTTTCACCCTGGCCCCCAATGCCAGGCCGCTATTAGCGCTGGCACTGGCGACAATTGCCTTGCTGGCCGCCCTGGGTGCAGCCTGGCTTACTGACCAACCGACCACCTTTACCTGGGTCTTTTTAGTGGTTACCAGCTATCTGCTGCTGAGCCAGTGGGCAATCTGCTATGCCTGGGGAGGTGTGCTCATCACCGGGCTGATAGTCGCCTTGGCAAACCTCCCGTCGCACCTGGCTACTCCCTGGTTGAACAGCTTGTTCCAGCAATATTGGTCCTTGGTTTTGTTGGGCACCACACTGGCCTGGGTGGCTTTCTATATTTGGCTGCCAAGGCAAGTCAAGTTGCGCTCGCCACAGCCCTTCAATGGCAGCCTGATACGAGCCATGACAGAGAACAAAGATAGCCCCCAAACCGCCCAGGGAGACCCGGTCTGGGCCATGCTACTGGCGGGTAGAGGGAGCCTTAGTCGCAACCTTCGGAGCTATTGCCTGTTATTTTGGGGCTATCCGGTGTTAATGGGTTTGCTTCTGTGCATTCAGGATTGGAGCCTGAAGCCTTTCCTTGCCTTGTTTAGCGATGGCCACAGCGCCTTTTTATTCACGTTTTACGGTTTTTTGATGGCCCCCATAGTAACTCTGGAGGTAGTGCCGCGCCTGCGCTGGCTCTGGTTACGCCAACCTGGCCATAGGACCGAACTTTGGCAAAAGCTGGATAGCTTGCTGTGGCGCCAGACGTTTATCGCATCGGCACCTTTTTTGGCAGCAATCGCCATGATAGGCATCGGCACAAAGACAGCTCCAATCGCCCTTTTGCTGATGGTACCGCTCGGTTGTAGCTACCTGTGGGCGTCACAACAACTGGTGTGTTGGTTACGCCAGTGCCAATGGCCGATGCTTGTCAGCTGCTTGGTTGGTATTGGGCTACTGGGCTTATCATTGGCCTTGGCCATCCATTGGTTCCTCGGAAATAATTCGGCCTGGATTGCGCTGGCTTACAATCTGATAGTGGGTCTAGTAGCCAGGCAAGGCCTGAAGATGGCCCTGAATCGTCAGGATTGGATCCGCCTAAAGCCAAAGTCACCAAGCCAATGGCAAAGGGGCTTTTAAAAAAGCCCCATCTGGCCGCCGATAAGCTGTTCGAACTCGAGGTTGATAAAGGGCAGGATGGCTTCGGCTACCGGCTTTAACTGGCGGTCGATGTAGTGCTGGTAGTCGATGGGACTTTGCTGGTATTCCAAAGGCTCGGGGCCGCTTAGGGTCATCAGGTAGCTGATACTGCCCTTGCCTTGGTATTTGAGGGTTTTGCCGGCCTTTTTATTGTGCTCGTCGGCCAGGCGCGCGGCCCGCACATGGGGCGGCACGTTCTTCACGTATTGATCGAGCTTGCGGCGCAGGCGCTTTTTATACACCAAATCGCCATCGCGCTTGCCGGCCAGGGTGTCTTCCACCGTGGTGCGGATAAATGCCGAGGGATCTTGTTCTTCAAACACCAAGCGGTAGAGCTCGGTCTGAAATTGCTTGGCCAGTACCGTCCAGTCGGTGCGCACCGTCTCCAGCCCCTTAAACACCAGTTCGCCGTCGCTTTTAAGGCCGGCGTAGCGTTTTTTAGAGCCCGCCTCCGAGCCGCGAATGGTGGGCATCAAAAAGCGCTGGTAGTGGGTCTCGTATTCCAGCTCCAGGTGGCACTCGAGGGAAAACTCGTCCTGTAACGTCTGTTGCCAGCGCCCGTTGATAGTGGCTGCCAGCCCTTTGCCTATGGCGTCGGCCTGGTCATGGTCGAGGCCGTCGTCCAAGAGCACAAAGGTGGAATCGGTGTCGCCGTAAATCACCTGGTGGCCGGCTTCTTCTACCCACTTGGCGGTCTGCTGCATGATGGCGTGGCCGCGCAGGGTAATGGAGCTGGCAAGGCGGGTGTCGTAAAAACGGCAGCCACCCGAGCCCAGTACTCCGTAGAAGGAATTCATCAGGATTTTGATGGCCTGGGAGCGAGGCGCGTCTTTTTGGCGCTTGGCCTCGTCCCGGGCTTGCCAGAGCTCGGTGATTATCTCGGGCAAAAAATGCTTGGTGCGGGAGAATTTGGCCTCCCGAAAACCGGGGATGGCGTCTGCTTCCACCAGCCCTTCAATCAGCCCCAAAGGGTCGATTTTAAAGGTGCGGATAATGCTCGGGTACAGGCTCTTAAAATCCAGCACCAGCACATTGCGATAGAGCCCTGGCCTAGAATCCATCACGTAGCCACCAGGGCTGGCAAGGCCGCCACCCAAGGGAAGGTTGGGGGCCACAAAACCGGCGCGGTGCAACTTTGGCAGGTAGAGGTTGGTAAAGGCCGCTACCGAGCCGCCGGCGCGGTCAAGCTCAAGGCCGGTCAGTTGGCTGCGCAGCACGAGAAAATCCAGCAGCCGGGTCTTGGCAAAAATGTCCCACACCAGCACGCAGTCTTCGAGGTTGTAGGCGGCCAGTTTCGGCTTGTTAAAGCGAAAATCGTGCTCAATCTCGGCCAGGCGGTTATCCACGTCTTCGGTTTTCTTGCCGCGCCCCAAAAGGGCCTGGGAGACAAATTCCAGGCTGAAACTCTCGAAGTTGTAGGTGGCAATTTTGAGGGCGTCGATGCCATCGATGGCCACCCGCCCCGGCAGGGACGCAAAGGCTTGGCCGTCGCCGGTGGCATCGCGTATCCAAAGGGCCTCACCGCCCCGGCCAAGGCGCAGGGTCATGCCGTGGCGCTCCGCCCTTTTGGCCAGGAGCCGCAGGTCAAAGGCCACCACCGACCAGCCGATGATGATGTCGGGGTCCAGGCGAGTGATTTCGGCTTCAAGGCGTTGCAGCAATGCCTTTTCATCGGCTACCCAGTCTATCTCGCCATCGCTGGGCTCAGGCGCTCCCACCATCAGCACCTTGGCAGCGCCGTTGCCATAGAGCCCCGCCGAATACAGCTCGCCCTTGGCCGAGCATTCCAAGTCCAGGCTCAGCACCTTGAGCTTGGGCCGGTAGTCGGCGCCTTTTATTCGCACCTGGCGCCACTCGGTATAACCGGCTTTGGCGGTTGGCGTGCCGTCAAAAGCGATGGCGCCGCGGGCAAAACGTTCCATCAGGTAACGGTCGGAGAGTTTGATGTCCGCTTCCAGCACTTCGATGCCGTTGCTGGTGAGCTGCGCCTGGCCCTGCTTGTGGGCCTCAAGGGTGGCGAAATAGAGCATGACCACCGGCTCGCGGGCAAAGCTTTGAAACCCCAGTTCTTTGACGTCCGCCAGGCTCCCCGCCAGCAGGCTCTTGGCCTTGGCCAGGTGATTGGCCGCCACCATCAACACCGGCTGTTCCCCTTCCACCACCAGTTTGGCCGGGCCGTCAGGGCAGCTCAGCCAAAGGTGAATTTCGGTTTTACCAGCGATATCGCGATGATGGCGGGAAAGTAAAAAGCCCTGGGGCAAGGGTCTGTCTCCACTGTGGCAGCAGCGGCCAGTTTACTGGTTAAAAAACCAGTATCAACGTTTTTATCGGCGGGCGGTGACCAGACACAAAAAAGCGGCCCTTGGGCCGCTTGTTCAGATTTTGAATTTGCCCACCAGGCCGTGGAGCTCGGTGCCAAGCCCGGCCAAGGTTTCGGTGGAGTTGGCGGTTTCCTCCGAAGCCTGGGCGGTTTGCTCGGCAATTTCCCGCACCCGCACCACGCTGCGGTTTATCTCTTCGGCCACCGTACTTTGCTCTTCGGCGGCGGTGGCGATTTGGTGGTTCATGTCCTGGATGCGGGACACGGCATTGGCAATGTCGGTTAAAGACGCGCCGGACTGCTGGGCCAGGGTCACGGTTTCGTCGGTGAGCTGGCGGCTGCGCTCCATCATCTGCACCGATTCCTGGGTGCCGTGTTGCAGGTTGGCGATAAGGTTTTCAATCTCGGCGGTGGATTCTTGGGTGCGCCGTGCCAGGCCCCGCACTTCATCGGCCACTACCGCAAAGCCGCGCCCGGCTTCACCAGCGCGGGCCGCTTCGATGGCGGCGTTCAGCGCCAGCAGGTTGGTTTGCTCTGCCACCGCTTTAATCACATCCAGCACAGTGCCGATGCTGTCGCTGTCGGCCTTGAGTTTTTCCATGGCCATGGCGGTGTGGCCAATTTCCTGGGACAGCCCTTCAATTTGCTGCACGGCCCTGGCAATCACCTTGTTGCCTTCGGCGGTGGTGTGGTCGGCTTCGGAGGCGGCCACGGCGGCCAGCTCGGCGTTGCGGGCCACTTCCTGCACAGTGGCGGTCATTTCGTTGATGGCGGTGGCCACCTGATCGGTCTCGGCGCGCTGGCGCTGCATGCCGGCGCTATTTTGTTCAGTCACCGCCGACAGCTGCTCGGCAGAGCTGGCCAGTTGCTCGACGCTGCCGCTGATCTGGCTCATCACATCGCGCAGGTTCTGGTTCATATGGGCCATGGCCTGCATCAGCTCGCCCAGCTCGTCTTTACGTTCAACTCGAATATTGGTGCTCAGATCGCCATCGGCAATTGTGCGAGCCACGTTCACGGTGTCTCGTAGCGGGCGCACTATTTGGCGGGTAATAATCCAAGCGCCCAGCACCCCCAGCACCAACGCCAGCGCCGACACCACAATCAGGGTGAGGATGGCCGAATGGCTGTCGGCTTCGCGTTTGTCGGATTGAGACTCCATCAGGCGGTCAACCTGGGCACCCAGTTTCAGGGCTTCGGCGTCCATCTCTTTACGCAGCGACTCCTGCTCGCCCACCACTTTGTTGAGCTGCAATACATGCTGGCGATAACCGGCCAGGGCCTTGAGGGCGTCATCGAGGATTTGACGGTCACCACCGCCAATATTGAGGGTGTCGGCCAGTTGCTGGATCTCGGCCATGGTCATGGTGGCGGCATCGAGGTTTTTGCTGCTGCCATCAAAAATATAACCGCGCATGTAGTAGCGCAGCATGGCCACCCGCTGGTTGATGTCGGAGGCCAGCAGGGCATTGGACACCACCGCTTCGTCGGCCATTACCTGGGCCATGCCCCCCAGGCTTTTGTTGAGTTCGGTAACCTTGCCCACCATGATGTTGCCGATTTTCACCCAGCTGGTGCGGATCTCGGCTTTCTTGTTGGACAGCTCCACAAAGCGGGTGAATTCGCTTTGGTACTCTTTGGCAATGCTGTTGATGTCACTTAGGGTTTTGATATCAGCAGCCACGTGAAACAGCGGCTTCTTTTCTTGGGCGACACTGGCAATCTGTTTGATGGCCTTATCAAAATCGCCGACTTTGGCATCGTCACCCGACACCAGATAATCGCGGCGGCTCACCTCGGCGTCCATCAACAGGTCGTTGACCATCCCCCCAACAGCGACTTTATCGCTTCTTGCCAGCATGGCATTTAACCCACGGCTCCCGGTCACGGCCACCACCAGGGTCAGCACCAAAACGATGCCAAACCCCCACGAGAGCTTGGCGGCGACTGACAGGTTATCCATGATACGGGTTAGGTTACTCATCGGGGGGTTGCCTCTTTTATGCACGAGCTGCCCATCTATAGCGACACCGGTGCGCGGATCTTGAGCGGACCATAGAGGAAACTCAAGGTTTTTGGGATGACCAAAATCAATAACGAATCATTTAACACCATGATAATCATGGTTATTTACAACATTAACCAAGGCGTTAACCTTTGTTCTCAAAGGTAGCCGAAAAGTGTTCCTCTGCCAGTGGCGTAACAGCACGGCTGGATGCACGATGCCTTCACGCCGCCAGCACAGGGCAAAACTAGGCATATGTGAAAAATTTCGCTACTAAGTGGCCTTTTTTTGATCAAGACTACTTTTTTGAGAAACAACAGTTCCATAGCCCTCTACGGTGCTGGCGAAGTGAAAAACAACAAGATAATGTGACAGTTATCGTAAACAGTAAGTACTAATAAACTGGCCAGCCGTTAAGGCAGCGCTGACACGGATGTATCGATGACCCTCAGGACCCAACTGGCCAAGCACACCTTCTCGACCTTGCTGTCTGTGCTTACTGCCGTGCTGTTTTTCGTCATTGCCTTACAACTGATCCTGGTCAGCGCCCGCCATGAGTTGCAGCAAAACGGCCAGGAGACCCTGGCCACCTTTGACGCCATTTTCGGCGAGATCCAATCAGTTACCCACTCCCTCAACAGCCTCGGCTACACCGATTGCAGCCGTGACAACCTGCTGGCTATGCGCCGGGCCGTGTTTAATGCCAACTACATCAAGGGCATTGGCTTTTTCCAAGACGGCAAACTGGTGTGCGCCACCAGTTCAGGAAGATTAAAAACGCCGCTCACCGAGCCCAAGCCCGATTACCAAGATGCCCAAGGCAATCAATTCTGGCTGCGCTCGCGGATCATGTTGTTTCGTGACGACACCACGCCGCGTTACGCCTTTATCGCCCAGTACGGCCGCTATAACGTGGTATTGGAGTTGCAGGAGCGGATAGCACAAGCCCTTCGCAACGAAAGGGAGTGGGAGCTGGTATTCCAAGGCCAGGAGCCAGTGCATATGGCAGGCGTGGAAGGGTTATTCGGCGCCGGTGAGCTTGGCCAAAAGCAGCTCACCAATACCCGTTTTAGCGCTTGTAGCAGCCAATACCCTCAATATTGCCTTGCCCTTCGCCAGTCATCGCGGGCAGTGCTTGAGCAAAACAGCTACCTGATGGTGGTGGCTTTTATCTTCAGCTTGATAGTGGGCGCCGCCACCAGCATCGGCCAAAGTTTGTATCGCGATTACCGCAGTTCCATCCGGGTCAGGTTACGCCAGGGCTTGAGGCATCAAGGTTTCTACTGGCTGCTGCAACCTGTGGTGGACATGGCCTCCGGCAAGGTGATTGGCGCCGAGGCTCTGGCCCGCTTTGCTGACGACATCGGGCCGTTATCGCCGGACCAGTTTATCGATCGTTTACGGGAGCTGGAGCTGGCCTGGCCCTTTACGGTGCAGATGCTAAACCGCACCTTGGCCGAGCTTGAAGCCTGCACCGAACTGCCGGCGGGCTTTAAGGTGAGTTTCAATATCTACCCTCACCTGCTTGCCACCAGCGCCATTCGCGAATTAATGGCCCTGCCGGTCATCAAGGCCAGCCGCTTTAAATTGGTGTTTGAGGTTACCGAAGACGAAGAACTGGACAAGGCCCAGGCGCAAGCGAACCTGCACTACCTGCGCCAGCAGGGCATTGGCCTGGCGGTGGATGACTTTGGCACCGGTTATGCCAATCTTGGCCAGCTCATCAAAATGGACTGCGATGTTTTGAAAATCGATCGCAGCTTCGTCACCGACATGGAAGAGAACAGTGTGCGTTCTTCCCTTATTCCGCAAATCGTCGGCATCGCCCGCCAGCTGAATGTGCAGTTGGTGGCCGAAGGGGTAGAGAACGAGCGCCAATACCAAGCCCTTAGAAAACTTGGGGTGGATTACGCCCAGGGTTGGCTGTTTGGTAAACCCATGACCTTGGGCGAATTGGTTGTGTTACTGGAGCAACAAGCCGCAGCGGCCTGAGGGAAGCCCTTCCTCTTAGTAAGGCCGCAAGGCGCCTTTACCTTGAAGCCGTCCAACAGGGACACACTATCAAGGAGAAGATCATGCCTACCATTACCCTCGTTCACAATGCCGACAACCAAAACGGTGTTCACAACATGCGTGGCCAACCGGGTGGTATCCCGCTGACGGGCCTTGCCGGTGCCAACGCCGTCTTTACCTGTACCAATCCCTTGGCCACCATCCGGGGTATCACCAGCGTTGATATCGTTTATAACACTGGCGTCCCAGCCCCGGAAACCATCCAGGTAAGTTCGGTACAGGCCTGAGCCAAAGCCGGTTACTGCGGTAGCCGGCTTATTTCACTTTTCAGCTCGTCAATACCCCCACTTCAGCGCATCACCATGGAAAAGCTTCCCCTGCCAACCGGCAACGGCACTTTTTATCCTGCCCCTAACCGGCAACCGCTGGCTCTCAAGGAAAGGAGAACACCCATGCCCGTAATCGTCCGTCACTTAACTCCCAACAACGCCCTGCAACCCGGCTATGCCACGGCCCAAGTGCTGGCCCAGGAAACGGTGCTGCATTTTGCCGCCGTGCGCGGCACCAATGTCGGCATTGGCCCGGCTTCTTGCTGCGCGGCACTTGCCGTACAGCCCAGCCATCAGTTTCCGGCGTTGCCGGGCCAAGGTTTTGGGGTGGCTTTTGGTAATTCGCAAGTGGCTGCCGGTGGCCTTGACCAAGGCCCGGTTGGCAACCACGCCGAGCGCTGCGCCCTCACCGCCGCGGGCAATAACCACCTGGCGCTGACCAACCCGGCGGTGATGTTTGTCGAGCTGGCACCCTGCAATGGCTGCCTGAATTGGTTAGAGGGTAACGGCGGCGGCGTTGCCAACCCTTACGATTTTGGCCCCCATGGCGACACCCTGAATGTCTGGTACGCCTTTGACTACCCGGATGTACACCAAGCCCTACAGGCCTTTCATCTGCTGCCCATCGACCAGCAGCAAGCCGCCGTGGCGCTGTGGTAACGCCTAAAATACAGGGGCAAAAGCCCCTGTATTTTCAAAGCAACATTGAAAGTGAATCTGCCATTTCGGCGTTTTACTTGCGCGAAGCAGCGGTTAGGGTAAGCAATCCCCCAACCTCGCTGCAGGACCCCAATGAACATCACCGATTTTGCCAAGGCCCGTTATTCAACCAAGGCCTTTGACCCCAGCAAAACCATTAGCGACGACAAAATCGCTCAGCTCAAGGAGCTGGCGCGGTTTAGCCCGTCAAGCGTTAACTCCCAGCCCTGGCACCTGATCTTGGCCGCGACTGAAGCAGGCAAAAACCGCATCGCCAAAGCGGCTCAGGGCGGTTACAGCTTTAACGAAGCGAAGATCAAAAACGCCTCCCATGTGCTGGTGTTTTGCGCCAAAACCAGCATTGATGAGCACTACATCGAAGAGCTTATCGCCACCGAAGATGCCGATGGCCGTTACCCCACCGAAGAGGCCAAAGCCGGTGGCCGCCGGGGCCGCACCTTTTTTGTCAATCAGCACCGCTTTGCCCTTAAAGATGCCCAGCATTGGATGGAAAAACAGGTCTACCTGAACCTCGGCACCGTGCTGCTGGGCGCCGCAACGCTGGACATCGATGCGGTACCCATCGAAGGCTTTGACGCCCAGGTCCTGGATGCCGAGTTCGACCTGCACGCCAAGGGCTATACCAGCCTGGTGATTGTGGCCCTGGGCTATCACAGCGAAGACGACTTCAATAAAAAGCTACCCAAGTCTCGCTGGCCTTTGTCACGCATCTTTACCGAGTGCTGAAAAACACCGGCCATGGGCCGGTGTTTTTTATCTCCCCCGTTTTAGCGCAGCCTGGTCTTTACCGGGCCTGCCGCCAGGGTTAAGGTAATTCGAATTTACCTTTTAATAACAATAAAACGGATAGGGAAAACCCCATGAAAAAAGCCCTTTTTGCGCTGCTGCTCACCCAAGCCAGCCTGCTCCCGCAACCGGTGCTGGCTGCCGATGCCTCGGCCAATCTTGGCCAGTGTTTGATTGATTCTCTTAATGGCCGGGAACGCAAACAATTGGCCCAGTGGATCTTCTTTGCCATGTCCAAACACCCCGACATCCAGCAATACGCCAAGGTCAGCGCCCAGAACATTACCCTTTCCAATAAAAGCACCGGCGCCCTTATCACCCGCCTGTTAACCGAAGACTGCCCAGCCCAGGCCAGTGCCGCCCTGAAAACCTCCCCCACCGCCTGGCAAGGTGCTTTTCAGATGGTGGGCCAGGTCGCCATGCAGGAGCTGATGACCAACCCCGATGTCAGCGCTGCCGTGACCGGCTATACCCAGTATCTGGATATGGACAAGATCCGCGAATTGGGAGCCAAATAACACTTTAAGGCTTGGCCGGTAACAGCCCGGCTGCCTTGGTAACATTTCTTAATAAAGCGCTAAGCAACGGCTTTGAGGATGGGCCCGTCCTTGTCGTAACCAGGTAAGCCGTACCGATGAAGTTCCATTCCATAAAGCTGGCCGCCGCCATTAGCCTTTTAAGCGCATTTGGCGCCCACGCCTCCGATACCTGGGAAACCATCAGCAATGTCAGCACCGATGCCCTGATCGCCGGGGCCTTTGTGGTGCCCGCCTACAAAAAAGATTGGGAAGGCGCCAAGCAAGCCGCCTTTTCCATCGGCAGCGCCGCCGGTACCAGCATTGTGGCCAAGCACCTTATTCATGAGGAGCGCCCGGACCACAGCGGTGACGACAGCTTTCCATCCAACCACGCCAGCGCCGCCTTTGCCGCCGCCACCACCCTGAACATCCGTTACGGCTGGCAATACGGGGTGCCGGCCTACGGCTTGGCAGCACTCACCGCCGTTGGCCGGGTGCAGGCTGACCGCCACTACTGGAAAGACGTGGTGGCCGGCGCCGCCATCGGCACCACCGCCGGCTATCTCTTTACCCACAAGTTCAGTGACAACCTGGCTATCGCCCCCTGGTTTGACGGCCATGGCGATACCGGGGTAATGGTCTCCATGCGCTGGTAAGCCGCGCATAACGCAAAAAGGAGGCCCCGGGCCTCCTTTTTTCATGGTGATAACACTGCTTTTTGGTGATAGCCCTGAGGTTTAGCGCAAAAAAGCCACGCCTTTGATGGCGCCAATAAGCTCGGCCAAAGGGTCTTTTGGCATACGCTGGCATCGCCAACCCACCACCCCATCGGGGCGCACCAGGGCGCTGCCGTCCACAAGGCCAAAAGCCTGGGCTTGGGCCTCGCTCAGCACCAGGGTGTGAACCGGGATATTGAGCTTCAGTGCCGCGGTACTGGCAAGGTCCTGCCAGCGCGACTCGGCAAACACCAACGTCAGCTCCTCGGTAAAAGAATCAAGGCTCGATACCCCGTCCGCCAGCCACAGGTGCGGCGCCCTGACGCCGGGCTGGCCTTGCCAGGTATCAGGGTGAGCCGCAGCCGGTAGCTCGCTGCTGGCGCCCAAAATCGCCGCCGAGCGCTGCAACTGGCCAAGCTCCATGGCCTCATTGCCAAAAAGGGTTACCCCCTCCAAAGGCGCCTTGAGGTAACGTCGATAGTCGGGGCGGGCAAAGGTTTGCTGGTAACGCAGCGCCCCTATGGGTTGGCGCTCGGCGCTGTAGCTGTCAAGGAGCGCCGGGGCCGAGCGACCCTTGAGCACCCAGGCAAGCTTCCAGGCCAGGTTGTAAGCATCCTCAATACCGGTGTTGGCGCCAAAGCCGCCACGGGTAGGGGGCAATTGATGGGCTGCGTCTCCGGCCAGAAACACCCGGCCCTCTTGGTAGCGCTCGGCGATAAGGCCAGCCATGGGCCACTGGCCGGTGGTGAGCACCTCAAAAGGCACTTCCCGGCCCAGGGCCTTGGGAATGGCGCGGCAAAGCGCTTCGTCATCCAAGCCCTTGTCGCTCACCCGCATCAGCGCCCAGCGCCCCTCGCCATAACTGGTCAAAAAGGTCTCAAGGCCGGGCTGGCTTATCTCGAACTGCTGAACACCTCGGCTTAGCAGGGCGTCGGCCGCCGGGCAGGAAAACAGCACGCTACTGACGGTGCGAAGCTCGCCGCAGCCCTGGCGGGTAATGCCAAGCTGCTCGCGAATGGCGCTTTTGGCACCGTCGGCACCAATAAGGTAGCGGGCCTTGATAAGGCGCCGCTCGCCGCTGTTGCGCTCTGTTACCCATAGCTGCACGCCGTGCGCGTCCTGGTGCCAGTTGAGCATCTCCCATCCCAACCACAGGGACGAGCCAAGCTGCTCGGCCTTTTGGCGCAGTATGGGTTCGAGCCGGTCTTGGGCAATGGCGGCGCCTTGGCAAGGTGAAAGGTTCTCACAGCCGCTGCCCTGCCCTGGTGTCCACAGGGTTTCGCCTTGCCAGGAGCCAAAGAGACTGTCGGCTTTTACCCGGCGCAGCCGCACGCCGGGCGCCACCTGCGGGATATCAGCCCCCAGGCCTACCGCCCGAAAGTACTCCAAGGTGCGTTCGGTAAAGCCCATGGCTCTTGGATGGGGCAGGCTTTGTGGGTGTTTTTCAATCACGATATTGGCGATACCGCGCCAGGACAGAAATACCGACGCGGCGAGGCCCACCAGGCTACCGCCAACAATCACTACCGGGATGTCATTCATGTGTCTTGCTCCATACAGTGTCAAACCGGGACAGGGCGTTCTGCTGGGTGCAAGGAGGGAGAGAGTGCCGCCAAAAGACCCGACCAGAAAACGCACATGTCCGTTTTCTGTCGTGGTCCGCGGCCCAGAGGGCTGGAATAAAGCAGCATGACACTGCCGACCGGGGCTTACCAAACCGGTCCACCTTTTTCGACCGGGCCTTTATAGCACGGCGCCCAGGCGATAAAAAGCCCGGCCGAAGCCAGGCTTTAACACGCAAAGAGAGTTGGCGACTTAGCCTTTGATAAAGGCCAGCACGTCGGCGTTGAATTTGTCGGGATGTACCTGAGCCAAGCCATGGGGCGCACCCTCGTAGATTTTCAGGGTAGCGTCTTTGACGATCTGGGCAGTTTTGGCACCGGAGGCACCGATGGGCACGATTTGGTCGTCGTCACCGTGGATAACCAGGGTCGGCTTATCAATTTTCTTGAGGTCTTCGGTGTAATCGACTTCAGAGAATTCGCGGATACAGTCGTACTCGCCCTTGATGCCGCCTTGCATGCCCATCAGCCAGAACGACTCTTGCAGGCCGGGTTTGACTTCGGCGCCCTCACGGTTAAAGCCGTAGAAGGGCACAGTCAAATCTTTAAAGAACTGGGCGCGGTTGGTGGCGGTGCCTTGGCGGATACCGTCGAACACGTCCATGGGGGTGCCTTCAGGGTTGGCATCGGTTTTGAGCATCAGCGGCGGTACGGCACCAACCAGCACCATTTTGGCGACACGGGCGGAGCCATGGCGACCCACGTAGTGAGCAATTTCGCCGCCGCCGGTGGAGTGGCCAATCAGAATGGCATCTTTGAGATCCAGCGCTTCGATAACCTCGGCCAGGTCGTCAGCGTATTGGTCCATGTTGTTGCCGTCCCAGGGCTTGTCGGAATTACCGTGGCCACGGCGGTCGTGGGCAATAACACGGTAGCCGTTCATGCCGAAAAACAGCATTTGGGCGTCCCAGGCGTCACCGGCCAGAGGCCAGCCGTGGGAGAACACGATAGGTTGGCCGGTGCCCCAGTCTTTATAAGCGATGCGGGTGCCGTCTTTGGTGGTGATGTATTGGGTGCTGGTAGTGTCGATAGACATAATTGATTCCTCGAAAGTTTGGCCCTGCATTGAGGGGATTTATCAAAAGCCCGAGCCTGGATACCGGTTCATTCGTGGCTGCTTCATCTGGATAAAAATGAACAGGTATCAGCGACTCAAGATGCCTATCCAAGGTAGAGGAATCAGGATTTTTTTAAAGACGGCATCTGAAAAAACTCTTGTTCCTTAAATAGATACAATGACATAGCGCTGTCACAACCAATGCACTGACCCCACGCCATTTTTTGAAACCTGCCTTACATAACTTAATCGCCTATTTACCAGCTTTGCTTTTTTGCCGTTAATTCACATTAACGGCGACGCAAATAATAAAAAGGCACGTCATTTAAGACATGCCCAAGAATCACACTCAAAAATAGCGGCCATAAGAAACCGTTAATAACCTCATTAACGGCCTATTCATGGCCCGCTTATCATGACACCGCCACCTCGTTTTTTATCCGAAAACGAGACACCATTTGCCGCAATCTGGCGGCCTGTTCTGACAAGTCTTCACAGGCCCGCTCGGTTTGGGTAGAACTGGCCAGTACCCGCTGCCCGGCGTCGCGGATATCCACCACGTTGCGGCTTATCTCCTCGGCTGCTGCCGATTGTTGTTCGCTGGCGGTGGCCATCATGGCATTGGCGTCGTTGAGCTGGGTCAGGGCCTGATAGCCACTGCTAAGCTCGGTTTTGGCGGTGTTGATACATTGCGAGGTCTCGAGAATTTTCTCAGAGCTTTGGTAGATCATCTCGGCGGCGCTACCGGCGTTACCTACCAGAGTGCCAATCAGGTTTTGGATCTCCTGGGTGGCGTCCTGGCTGCGCGACGCCAGCGCCCGCACCTCATCGGCCACCACCGCAAAGCCCCTGCCCTGCTCGCCAGCCCGGGCCGCTTCAATGGCGGCGTTGAGGGCCAGGAGGTTGGTCTGTTCGGCAATGCCGTTGACGATGTTGATGAACTCTTTGATTTTCTCCGTGCTTTGGCGAAGGTCGTCAATCATCTGCCGGGATTTGTCGGTGCTCAGCACTAGCTCTTCGCTCAGGCGCTGGGTTTTGTCCATGGTCACGCTGCCCTGCTTGATGCTGTTCTCGGCCTGGGAGCTGCTGGCAAAAGTGTCTTGGGCGTTGCGGGCCACCTGGGAGATGGTGGTGGACATCTGGTGGATGGCGCTTGAGGCCTGCTCGGTATTTTGCTGCTGCTGATTGACCGCCTGGCGGTTGTCTTTGGCCATTTGCGAGAGCGAAGTAGCCGAACTCACCATCTGGTTAGAATGGCTCATGATGCTGGCCACCATGGTGCTCAATGAACCGGCCATCTGCCCCATGCATTGCAGCAACCGGCCCAACTCGTCCTTACGGTTTACCTCAATCTCGACATCGAAATTACCGTCTGCCATCTGCTCGGCCACGTGGCGCGCCTGGGCTACCGAGCCAACTATTTGCCGGCTGATCACCACGCTCACGCCAATGCCCAGCAGCAAAGCGGTGGCGGTGAGGAACACCGTTTGCCACAGGGCATGTTTCTCGTCGGCTTCGGCGTTCATGGCCACCGACTCCCCTACCGCTTCAATGCGGCCAATAAAGAGGGTCAGCTCCTGGTTCAAGGCCTGCTGGCGCTGCTCAAGGGCCTGAGCCTGATCTTTAAAAGCGGCAGGCTTTTCACTTTTTTGCAGTAGCTCAATCAGGGCAAAAGCTTGTTTTTCAAAGGCGTCATGATGCTCGATGATCTGCTGCAATTGCTGGACGAGGCTCAGCTCGGTTTCTTTGACCTCGGCGGAAATGCTGTGCTCGATGGCGCCGCTCAGCAGCCCCTGGGCCTGGGTAATGTTTTTATCGAAATCCAGCAGCATTTCCCGGTAGCGGCGCATCATCTTGGCCACATCGTCACGGCTGGCATCCATGGGAATGTCCATAGCCCGAAAGGATTGCTCCAGCACGGTGGCGCTTTGGATCTGGCGCACGGTGATTTGGCTGGTCAGCTGCACCAGCGGGATGGTTTCGTGGGCTATGCCTTTAATTTCTTCGGCGATTTTGCCCATTTTTATCATGCTGAACGCCGAGATAAGCACGGTGATGGACAGCACCATGGCAACCAGCAACACGATTTTGAGGGCGACGGATTGATCCTTTAACCACTGCATACCCCATCCTCTTGAGATGAAAAGGGATGCGGCTCCTTGCCTGCTTTAAACGACCGGAGCCGCTGACATAACTATGGAGTGTAGTAGCCCGGCGCCATTTCTGGGCATAAGGCTCTGAGATGCCATGAAAAAATGCCCAATTTTTAGCCACAAAAAAGGCCCTTGCGGGCCTTTTGAAAGGGATTAGAGGGATTAGGGGGAAAAGTCTTTGGCGTCGATGCCGGTTTCAATCACCTCGCCGTACTTGCCAGCAAATTTGCGCAGCTCATCTGCATTACCAATGAGCACCATTTGCAAATTGCCCTCCGGAAAGAGCGCCGGGATCAGGGCCTTGGCCTGCTCCAGGGTCAAGCTCTCAACCTCGCTGCCAAACTGGCCATAACGGTTCATGTCCAAACCATAAAGGGCCGAGCGCGACATGGCCGAGGCCAGGGCGTCATTGGTGCTGAGCTTGGGCGGGAACTGGCCAATCAGGTAGCTCTTGGCCGAGGCCAGGGTGGCTTGGTCCAACTTACCGCTAAAGAGCTTTTGATAGGTGGCCAGGGCCAAATCGATGGCCGGCTCGCTGGTGGCGTTACGGGTAAAGGTGGAGATGTAAAAAAGGCCGCCGGAGCTGGTGCTATAAAACCGCGAGCCAGCGCCATAGGTGTACCCCTTCTCTACCCGCAGCGCCTGGTTAAGCCAGGAGGTAAAGCGCCCGCCCAGCACAGTGTTCAACACTTCGGCGCGGGCCCAGTCGGGGCTGCTGGCCGCAAAGCCCTGGCCACCAATCATAAAGGTGGTTTCGGTGGCATCGGGCTTGTTGACGATAAGCACCCTTGCCTTGTCAGCCACCGCTGGCGCCCGCATCTTCATGCGCGGCGCTTCGCGGCCGGTTTGCCAGCTGCCAAGGCTGTTACCAAGCGCCTTGGCAAAAGCGGCGGCCTCAAAATCGCCGGCGGCGCTCACTACCACGTTGCCGGGGTTATACCAGCGCTGATAGAAGCCTTTGACATCAGCCAGGGCAATATCGGCCACACCGTTTTGGCTACCGGCAACAGGGTTGGCAAAGGGATTGTCGCCCCAGGCCAGGCGCTTGAAGTAAGGCTTGATCACTTCCCTCGGGCTTTCCCTGGCCTGGGCCAAATCGGCTAGGTGCAGGGCGCGCAGATTGGCAAAATCGTCGTCATTAAAGCGGGGTTTGCTGAGCACGTCCTTGATAAGGGCCAGCATAGCAACCTTGTCTTTGGCCATAAACTGGCTGTGCAGCTCGGTGCCCTCTTCGCTGACGCTCACCTCCATGGAGGCGCCCAGGCTGTCGAGTTCGCTTTCCAGCTCGCCTTTAGTGAGCGCTTGGGTGCCTTGCAACAGGCTGTTGCCGGTAAGCCAGGCCAGGCCTGCTTTACCGTCATGCACGGCGCCGGTTTTCACCAATACCACTACGTCAATCAGCGGCACGTTATGGCGGGCCATCAATTGCAGCTTTACCCCGTTATCCAGGGTTTGGGTGGTCATGGCAGGCAGCTTCATGTCGACTCCGGCAACGGCGCCTTGGCTGGCAAGGGCCAGGCCCAGGGCAAAAATAGCGTGTTTCATTCCTTGTCCTCCTGGCTGCCCAGCACACCGACAGTACGATTGGCCTTGGTCAGGTATTTGGCTGCCACGGCCTGCACCTGGGCCGGGGTAACCTTGGCGTAGTCGTCCGCCATGGAAAAGAGCTTGCGATAGTCGCCGTTGTAGAGGGCGTAACTGCCCAGGGCATTGGCCATACCGTTGATGGTTTGCAGCTCGTTGTACTGGCTCACCAGCAGCAGGTTGCGGGCTTTGGTGAGATCGGCCTCGCTGATGCCGTGGTCGCGAATGTCTTTGATTTGAGCCAGCAGCGCCTGTTCAAGGGCAGGCTCGGTCACACCGGGGGCCGCTACGGCGTAGAGGTAAAAGAGGGTTGGGTCCAGGTTGTTGGGCAGGTAGGCAAACACATCGGTTGCCACTTTTTGCTCGTCCACCAGGGACTTTTTCAAGCGGGCGCTGCGCCCCTCAGAAAGCAGAGTTGCCAGCAACTTCAGGGCCGGGGTGTCGGCGTCTTTGGTGGCGGGCACATGGTAGGCCACCATCAGGTTGGGGCTGGTTACCGAGGGCTTTTGCACGTAAAGGCGGCGCTCGCCGGTTTGCTTGGGCTCAACCGTTACCACCGGAGGCGGCGGGCTTTGCGCCGGGATAGCGGCAAAGGCTTGGGTGGCCAGGTTTTTTACCTTGGCAAAATCCACATCGCCTGCGATGACCACCAGCGCATTGTTGGGAGCGTAATAGGTGCGGTGATAGCTCTCCAGATCGTGCTGGGTCCAGGCCTTGATATCAGACTCGTAACCAATCACCGGCCAGGAATAAGGGTGGGCGGTAAAGGCCACGCTCAGCAGCGGCTGGTTGAGGGTCTCAAAGCTGGAGTTTTCAAGGCCGGTGCGGCGCTCAGACGCCACCACTTCCCGCTCGGAGGCCACCATTTTCGGGTCGATAGCCAAGTGGGCGATGCGGTCAGATTCCAGGTCAAAAATGGTTTTAAGGCTCGAAGAGGGAAACCAGTCGGTATAAACCGTGATGTCTTCGGTGGTGTAGGCATTGTTGGCGCCGCCGGCGGCTTCCATCACCTTGTCAAACTGGCCGGGGCCGTATTTCTTGGCGCCGTTAAACATCATGTGTTCGAAAAAGTGCGACAGCCCGGTAATGCCAGGGCGCTCGTTGCGCGAGCCCACTTTCCAGAAGGTGTACATGTTGGCGTTGGGAATGGCGCTGTCTTCGAGCACCAGAAACTGCATGCCGTTTTTAAGGGTAAAGGTTTTTACGTCCTTGGCGTCGTAGGCCGCGGCAGGCAAGGCCAGCGCCCCCAGCACACCGGCCATCAGCAACCGGGAAAGTGGCTTCATTATCAAAACTCCTTTTGCGAATGCCATAAGGTAACGGCCAGGGCCGCATTACCCCAGTATCAAAATGTAAAAAGCTTTGTCTTTCAGCGATAAACCTACCCTGCTTGCCTTACCGCTAGCTGGCAGCGGCGCGCTTTTTAAAGATTGACCTGCACGCTGAGCTGAAATGCCAGGGCATTGCCGATATCCCGACGGCTGTCCGGGTGCGCGATGTATTGCAGATCGGGCTGGATACTGAGCCAGGAATTCACCGCCGCCTGGTAGCTGAGCTCCCATGCCGCTTCGGTGGCGCCAAAATCTTCGGTGCTGTCGTCGGGGCGGTAGTGGCGGCTATTACGGGCCAGGGCCAAGGCGATACCGGCAGTGTCGTCGGGGCGGTGGCTAAAAGGCTGGGTAAGGGTGAGCCCCAGACCCAGATAGCGAGCAAAGCGGTTGGTTTGAGGGCTCGCCACGGCGCCTTGCACAAAGCCGCCCAGCACCTGCCCCGGCAGCTTGCTTGACACATAAAGCCGCCGGTCAAGCAGCACATAAAGCCCGTTGGAGCGGGCGTTATTGCCGCCATCCAAGGCCCCCTGGCTATGGGTGTAACCCCAAACCCCAACAGCCAACTTGTTGTCATAGGGCGCCAGTGACGATACCCGCCCTACCATGTCGGGCTGCCAGCCCTTGGGGGGCTCCCCTGTTTGCTCACGGTCAAGCCAGGCCCATTCGCTTATCCACAACAAGCCGTCATTCTGGGCAAAGGGCCCGTCGGGGGCGCCGTCCCGGTACACCGGGGTGTCATCCAACAGGGCGGTGCGCCACACCATGTCTTTGAAGGGTTTGTAATCCACCCGCACCCCCACCGAGGTAGCAGGGAAGATAGACGGCCCAGCCGGGCCGCTGCCAGCAAAGCTTGGGTCCATGCCAAAGGAGCTGTTGAGAAACAGCGAGGCCGAGTTGAGCCGGTCAAACTCGCTGTTTACATCGTAAAGCCCACCCAGTACCGACCAGCGCGAATCGTCGCTGTTGTATTGGGCCCAGGCTTCATAGAGGCGATTGAGGTGCGACGCGGCAATGTTGCTGGCGCCTTGGGCGTCACCGGTTAGTGCGCTGGGGTCGCCGCCGCGCACCAGCAGCCCTTGGGTAAAAAGCGTCAGGCCCGGCATGCCCCAAAGGGCACCGCCGTTTCCTTGCAAGGAGGCGTAAATGTTGGTGAGGCCGGTACTGCCACGTTTGAGGCCGCCACGCAGGTTGCTGTAGAACTCGCTCGTCATGGAGAGTTCGGCCTGGACGGCTTTGGCATCGTCGTCATCGTCGGCGCGGGCGGGGTTTGCCAAACAGCAGGCGCCAAGGCACAAGGTCAGTGAAAGTACAGGCAACAATGCCTTGGGTGATGTCATTGGCAAAACCTTTACTCAGCAGGCAACCGAACCAGTGCCGACATGATAGGCAGAGAAAAGCGCCTTCATACAATCTGATTTAAAGATTAACCAAGCAACACACAATCTACTGAAGCGAAAACCTACTAGCCCGCCAAGGGGTTAGGCCTGATCCGCTACCACGGTATTGCGCCCCTGTTCTTTGGCCTGATAGAGCCGAATATCCGCCTGGCGGTAGAGGCTGTCGAAGTCGTCGCCGTCTTTTAACCATTGGGCAAGGCCAATACTGACCGTAAAGCTCACCGGCTGCCCTTCGGCCATCAGGGTGAGATCGGCCGCTGCGCGGCGCAGCTTCTGGGCAACGTCCATGGCGCTTTGGGTGTTGCAACCGGGCAGCAGCAAGCAAAACTCCTCGCCCCCTACGCGAAACACCCAGTCTTGCTCGCGGGTGGCGCTTCGCAGCATCTGGCTCAGTAGCCGCAGCACTTGGTCGCCCGCTTCGTGGCCGTGGTTGTCGTTGATTTGCTTGAAGTGGTCGATATCTAGCAGTACCAGGGTAAAGGCATGCTGTGGCTGGCTTTGGCATAGCTGGGCAAACACATCTTCAAGATAAAGACGGTTATAAAGGCCGGTTAACGGGTCTTGGGCAGCAACGGTTTGTAGCCTTGCCACCATCTGGTGGCGCTTCGCTTCGTAGACATGGCTAAGAGCCCAGATAAAGACGTAGGTGAGCCCCGCATTTATCCCCACCGCCACCGTCGCGTTACCGCCGCCGGGCGGCTGCGCCCACACCAGCACCGCCACACCGGCGATGCCCACCACGCCGGTAATAACCCCGCCCCACAGTAACCCCAGCAATAGCAAACTGGTGGTGGGCACCAGCAGCAGCCAGTAAAAACCGTCGTTAAGCATGGCCTTGGTGACCAAGCTATGAAGCACGGTGGCGCTAATAAAAATCACCAGCGACGTGGACCACCAATGCAGGTAGGGCGTCTTGGGCAGGCGCCATAAAAAAAGTGCGCTATAGGCCACGATAATGGCCTCGATAATGGCGATGGAGTCTAGGCCATGGGCCCTGAAATTGAGCACGCTTAACGCCAGCGACACCACCATCACCACCCACAGCAGTACCCGCAACAAGGCACGGCGGAACCGGGATTTTTCATCCCAGAGGGTGGGTAGCGTCGCTAACCGCTTGGTCATGAGGGGGAGGCTCCAGCAAGGAAAGGGCATCACCATATTCGCCCAGCCTAAGAAAATACCTTGATTCTGTTACAAATTCCATGCGCCAAGCCTTGTCGGAGCTGAGCTTGCCCTCTAAGGTACAGCCCACAATGCTGGCCCTTTATGGTTAAAAAAGGACGTACACCATGAAACCCCTCGCCCTGTTATTGCCCCTGCTGTGCCTGCCGGCCCTGGCCGATACCGACTTTACCGGCAGCGGCACCCTGGCAGGCGCCGCCATCACCATGACGCTGCATATCACCGATAACGGCGAGGTTTCGGGCCATTACGCCTACCAAAAATACCAGCGCCCAATTGCCCTTAGCGGCACGGTGCAAGGTAAAAACCTGGCGCTGCAAACCGGCCCGGCGCTGGCCGAGCGCTTCAATGGCACCTTATTTGGCGCAACTAACGAGATAACCCAAATCGCCGGGCTCTGGCAGGGCAAAGGCAACGCCTTTGAGTTTGTGGTGAGCAACCAGCCGGACCCTTACCGCGACCACCAGATAAGCTGCCAGGAAATGGCCGAGCTGCCCGCCCTAGTGTTTAGCAACAATGCCGACCTTGGCTCCGGCAGCGGCTCGCCCAATAAGGTTGACTACCAGTGCCCGCAAAGCCTTGCCCAGCTTGATTTTCTCAAATCGCTGCTGGTCCTGGCTGACACCATTCGAGACCCCAACCCATTGCCACAAGGCTGCACCGGCACCATGCGCTTTGCCATCTGGCGCTATCACGCCTTTGAATTGGCGCAGCTCGGCTACTACCCGCAAAAAACCTTCAAGGGCCAAGACGACAGCCACTACTTTAAAACCTGGAGCTACCAAAGCCTCTATAACCGCGCCCTCTACCAGCAATACCAGGCGCTGGCTGCCAAGGCCCTGCCAAAGCTCAGTAGCTGGTACCAAACAACTGCCTCAGTGGACGCCACTACCGCCAAGGCGTATGCCGATAACGCCCTTAACGCCATCGCCAACTGGGCCTATGGCGCGCACCCAAGGCGATTACAAACCGGGCAACCGGTGCCCCACACCGAAGAAGCCCTGGCCGGCAACAGCCAGCCCTTTCTCAATGCCTTGGCTGGCGCAAGCCCCAGCCAGAAGCTGACCAGCCTGCGCCAACTGCTGGTGGCAGCCCCAGACTCCCCGCTTATCTCAGCGCTGCTTGATGCCATGGCCCAAATCAAAGAGCCGCCACGGAGCGAATCACCGCTGTCCCTTGCCGTTACCCACCCAGCGCTGCTGGCGGCACTGTTAAAGAAAGGCTTTAACCCCAATCAGCAAAACGACTTTGGCAAAACCCCGCTTTTTTACGCCATCCAATTTAACCAGCCCCAGGCGGTAACAGACCTGCTGGCCGCTGGCGCCGACATCAACCACGGCTACCAGCTTCAAGACGCCAACGACTGGCGCTTTCAATGCGCGTTTAATATCGAGCACTGGCAGCGCACCCCCTTGATGCACGCCGCCCAGCACAGCGATACCGCCATGCTTACATTACTGCTCGCTAACGGCGCCCGCCTCGATGCCAAAGACAGCCTGGGCAAAACCGCCCTCGATTACGCCAAAGACAACCACATGGACGCCAACGCCGCCTTCTTGCAAGAGGCCAAGCCATGAGCGCCCGCCCCCTTTTTTGGGCCAGCGCCTTGCTCGCCTGCCTGCAACTTAGCGGCTGTGGCAGCACCTTACGCTACGCCTTCGACGACAGCCCCAACCCCTGTAGTAAAACCGGTTACATCTATGGCGGCACCCGCATTGACGGCATGCTGATTGGCAACAGCTTTACCGGCCCAGACCGCTCAGCCGCCCTCGGCGCCTTTGGCCTGGTTGACCTGCCTTTTAGCCTGGTCATGGACACCCTGCTGCTGCCCCTGGCCATTCCCCTTGAAAGCCACTACCACAGCGCCTGCCAACAACAAAAAGCCGCCGACACCGCAAAAAGCGCAACACCTTAATCTCAAAGGCTTTACCGAAAACAAGGCGGTGGTTAATGTGGGGGTAATGGCTAGGTTTGGAGTTTAGTGCCGCAGGGAAGAGAATGGGACATTGGGAACCACACTCAAGGGCGGTAGCGTAACCGCCACTCATCATCAAGCCAAACTATCCAACTGATAAATAAAGATTTATTCAATAACGCCACACTAACTAAATCGTTGCGCACCGATACATTATCTGGATGGTGCTGGCATTTCTCATCGCAAAAAAATGAATGCCTTGACGCAAAGACGTAACAAAAACTGAGCCTTATCACAGCTCACCTACACGAGAAACGTTGTAATGAAATCTCTTCTACTGATATCAGTCTTGACCATTTTCTCTTTCACCAGCAACGCAACAGAAGACACCTCGAATAAAAGCGTTACACCAGCCAAGCCCAATATGACGCTGTCACAGAAAGAGACATGGACCAATTTGTTGGGCAAGTGGTATGGCAAACAACCCACCACTGACGGCAGGGTACGAGAAGAATTGGTTGAGCGTTTCCCCGGTGTTTATAAGGTTACTTTCCGTACATACGATAAAAGTGGTCACCATGAGGATGAAGTAGAAATGGGTCTGTGGGGTGTAGCAGGGCCAGTTTATTTCAGCTTTTTCCAAGGCTGGTTGAGGGACGGTCAGTTCGTACAAGCCGACCCCAGAGACCCCAATAACGCCGATGCTTACAACATCATTAGCCTCGACGGCGATACCTTTGTTTACAAAGGTATCGCCACAGGTAATGAGTTCACCTTGAAAAAGGTGCCTGATGATTTCACCCTGTCGGAAAATAAAAAATGAGATAACCCTACCATATGCCATGTTTTAGCCGCTCTATGCATGTGAGGTTCGACACCATTTTTGAAAATCATGCGACATGGCTGAACCAATGATTGAAAAATTCAATTAACTACCGGTGTGATTATTTTCACTTCAAACTATCACAAATGCAGTACCAAGAAAAATGAATAAAGCCATCCTAGTATTAATGCTCATATTCCTTACAAGCTGTGAAGGCAAGGCAGACAACCGAATTGGGTATGGAGTAACTGTAAAGAATAAAATAAGCGAAACATGCTTTAATAAAACGACCTCTTCTTTCGAAGATAATAGTGGATATATTGTGACCATCAAGTATGCAGCTACCAGTGGCTACATCATCAGTTACGACATCGATATTAATGGTGAATACACCATTGATGATATTGGAAAGTTTTACAGGAAAGCTGAGACAACAAGAGTGAGTTTCCAGGAAAAGTTAAAAACGCTATGCCAGGAGCAGTAACTTTATCCGCCAATTACAATTAGTAGGCTATGAATGCTCCAGACTCCCTATAAAAAGGCTTTTTCTTGAATCAATTCTACTCCAATAAACCACTACCCCGCTCCTGGCAACTGATCTTAGGCATTGTAGGAATAGTTGTAGGTCTCTTCGGGCTATTTAAGGCTGTCTTCGCAGAAGACACCGGCTTTTGGCTTGTCTTTGATGTGTTTGTTGCACTTCCTTTAGGTTACTTGGGCTATTTGCTGTTGTTCTCCAACAACAGCAGTAGGAACAAAGGATTATTCAGTAGCTATTTTCTCCACTTCTTTGGTGGCTTCTGGTTGGTGGCAACAGCCTACTTCGCCATATCAGAGCAGGATATCTCACCGTTTGCTGCCGCCTTAGGCGTAGGCAGTATTACATTGGCTAGAAGTAGAAAATGAGTAGAAATATCTGGTAACGTAAGAAGTAACTCGTTTCTTCATCATTCCATATAAATATATGATCAACATCTAGTATGATCAGAATCAAATACAAAAAGGATAACATCTTGTGAGAAAACTTCTACTAGTAAGTTCACTACTTATTTCCGGGTGCACTGGCTTGGCAAGTTCAGTAGATGATTTACATGCAAACTCTTACAAACCAATCGAATATAAGTCAAACAGATCACCAGTAGATGCATACTCTTATTTAAAAGATAAAATGATGAATTGCTATGAATACCATGGGTCATTGACTACAGCAGTCCCAGTTTCAGGAGCATTCATTACAAACAGTGTTAAATCTGATAAATTTGTCGAGGGCAGGGAATTAGGCAATAACAGCTATGAAATTTCACTTAGCCAAAAAGTAGGGATTCAACCTCGTGGTTATATGGAGGTCGTAGATATTAGCAGATCAAAATCTTACACTTCAGTGATAGTTTATCCATTGAATAGATTCTGGGTACGCCATGCAGAACGAATCGAAACATGGTTAGCTAATGGGGAAGTCACCGATTGTAAAATATGGTGATTCTGATTACCTTTTACTGAGCAGTAGGGCATTCTTACTGATAGCGAAATTTACATTTGGAATGCCCGTAGCTAAAACTCAAGTAAACGTTATTTTATAACTATTCCAATGCTTTGAGTTTGTTACGGATATGCTTGCTAAAAAATGACTATTTAACAAATATAGATTACCAAAAATCAGACTTAACTTTCACCCGATTTGCAGCCAGAGAATTTCAAGTTAGCCGGAATCGATATGAAAGACAATACCCCAATCGACTCGCAGGAACGGAATATCCGCTTTGGATGCGGCGCGTTTGCCGGGATTTTCCTAGGTGCGTTTATAGGGTTGTTCGTTATTGGCCTCAGCGCCGGACCTTTGTGGGTATTTTCTCTCTTCATCGCGGTCATGTTTGCACTTCTGGCAGTCAGGTATGGCGACAGATTTTGGATGCGGTTCATCAAAACCCTTCGTGATGTCGCCCATTTTCTATAGAAATAACGGCCCTACGCTACTATGCCTCAATAAAATTTAGGCCCTAACGAAGCCACCGCTCTTGGGCCTGGACCTCACCCGCTTTAACGGACACGCATCGCTAACTCACTGAGAGGTAGTGGATGCCTACTTACAAGACCGGAAAACGCACCCAGCAGTACAGCCTGGAGTTCAAGAAAAAAGCCGTGCTGTGGAGCCATGAACCGCACCGCAGCGTCAAGGAAGTGGCCGAGGCGCTGGACATTCCCTCTTCATATTGTCTCGCCGGCAGCCGAATTCCGTAAAGGTAAGCAGGGGAAATAGAGAGCAGCCACTTCTATATGCCAACAAAATCAGATATCTAACGAAGCCCCCCTCTTTCCCGCCCGTTAAGTGCAGCGCTTCGCTGTCGGGGCGAGCACGTTCAGAAATCAGTCCGGTGGACTGATTTTAGCTAGGGAGCGAGAGCGGCTTGTCCGCGAACTGGCGTGAAGGGTCAGCTGAGGCAAGGATGCCGAAACAGGTGAATACGTGTCGGGACACGCGTATGAACCGGTGAACCGAGAACGACCAAAGGCGAAGAAGAAGCGACAAATTTGCCTGGAGCAAATTTGAATATCGGAGCTTGCGACAATTACCCGGCAGGGCGAGGACCAAGGATGGTCCGAGTAAACATGGGCGAGGTTTTTGGTTGGGCAGCCCCGCTGACTTTTGACCTCAAAAGTAGGGCGCGTGCAGTGGCGCCACCCTGCTTATAAAGGAATCTTGGCATAACACCAAATCCTCTGACCAACACGCCTCCCCCACCCCATACCCCCAAAAGAAAAAGCCCCTCAATGGGGCTTTTCCTTTCCTATGTGGCATAAGCCAAAACGAGCTCAACCCCGTTTAGGCAACACCCAATTCGGCCGGATAAAGTGGCAGGTGTAACCGTTGGGGAAGTGCTCCAGGTAATCCTGGTGCTCGGGCTCGGCTTCCCAGAAATCACCGGCAGGGGCCAGCTCGGTGGCTACCTTGCCGGGCCAGAGGCCTGAAGCATTCACATCGGCAATGGTGTCTTCGGCCACCGCTTTTTGCTCATCCCCCAGGTAAAAGATGGCGGAGCGGTAGCTGGTGCCCACATCGTTACCCTGGCGATTAACGGTGCTCGGGTCGTGGATTTGGAAGAAGAACTCCAAAATCTTGCGATAACTTATCTGCGCCGGGTCAAAGATGATTTCAATGGCTTCGGCATGGGTGCCATGGTTACGGTAGGTGGCATTGGGCACATCGCCGCCGCTGTAGCCCACCCGGGTGGAGAGCACACCAGGGTAGCGGCGTATCAGATCCTGCATACCCCAGAAACAGCCGCCGGCCAGAATGGCCTTCTCGGTTTTCGCAGTCATAAAGCCTCCTATGTTCAGCGCCCTACTCTACCAGCCCGGTCAAGCCAGGGCGACGCACAGATAGCGATTGCGATAAGCGATTTATACACCGACAAAACGGCTTTTATCATATGTTGGCAAGTACAGCTGTTTCAGGTCCAGCACAGGCTAAAAAGACGTGAACGATACTGCCAGCTACTCTCTTTTCACCTCGTACCATTGATATTTACGGACTTGAAGATAAAGAAACTGACAGGTTGGACATATGGCTCAGCCAGAATTTAGGAATTAAAAAATGCCGAGCACACTTAGCATTATTTTTTCAGCATCGGCATTCACAATGGTAATCCTTGGCCTAATATTCACTAGGATATCAGTTAATTTTATAGACAAAGAACTTATTAAAACCCTGTACCAGATTGGGATAGCGGTATAGGAGCTAGAGCGCCGATGTATGCGCTCATTATTTTTTTCAAATTTTTTGAGCGACGTAGTCTATTTTCTCACGAATCTTATATCAGGCAATATGCAAGACCACTAGATCGCACTCTCGCTGTAATATTCTTGGGTTCGTTTTTTATTGTAGTGACAACTATTTTGGCCAGCTTAACATTTTAAGCTAGCAGAAGTTTAATCTAGATTAAAATATAATGTCTCGTTTGCATGTTGTACGCATTGATATTTACCACGGTTCAACGATGCTATTAACAGTTTCGACATGGATGCCATGGTTACGGAAGGTAGTATTAGACACACCTCTACACTAAAGCCCATCAGTGTGGAGGAAAACCAGGGTAATGCTCTATTTATACCAATGAAAATTAATTTTTAATTCTAACGTTAAAACTCCTTCTCCCTCAGCATACTAAACGAGGCTTCATGACAATTTATTTTTTACAAACCCAAAAAAAGAAATGATAAAAAATCATTAATACCATCGTTTAAAATAAAAAACAAGCTCTATAAATAACCATTAATTTAAAATTCGGCTTTATCTCTATATGAACAATTAAATAATGGGTTAGTAGCTTAGTTTGCTACTAACCCAAACAGTTAATAACCTTTACTTTAAATAATTACTCTTTTTCATTCGCCATAGCAGCAATATACAAAAGCTTAACAGTTCGAGAATTGATAAACAACCACCGCCACCACCACCGGAGTTACTGGGAGCATCGCCAGCTGAAGTTACAGTAGCAATCATTATTACAGGAAGTGTGACTGACAGCCCACCAGGGTCGGTTGCTGTTACACTACCATTATAAGTTCCAGACATTGTTGGACTACCGCTCAAGTAGCCACTAGAAGACACAAATATTCCCGGAGGGAAATTTTTATAAGTAAATGTTAAATAACTTCCTTCAGGATCAACTATGAGTTCATTAAAGTCTGCATCGTATGTGTAGTCTGAACTAACACTCTCAGATAACGAATCAGTTAAAAGATAAGGAGCTTGATTAATATCATGTATTCTTAAACCAACTTCGATATCAGTGTCTATATTTTCATTTTCTATATGGACATATTTAAATATTACATCCCCATCATGGAATTTAGTGAAGTCATTATTCACTAAAATAGTAGATGTATATCCATCGGAATTTAGCTGTAGAATTTCGCCTGAGACACTTTCTATTTTGAATGCTGTTTCTTCACCAACACCAAAATAACTCCTCCAGTTGATCGTTAGCGGTTCATCCTGATAAATATCAAAAATAGGCTCATGAGAAAAGTAAATAGGTGACTTATTTATCTTTTTAATAGCGAATGTACTATCGCCCAATAAATCAAGAGCATAATAATTATTTATAGCCTTCAAGCTTAAATCACTTGAGGCGTCAAGATTAGTTATGCTACCAACTATATGATAAGCATTTTCTATACAAATATGCCTACCGCTATCATCGTAATAAAATAGCTCATTATCCTCACTAGGTACCTCACCGCAACTGTCAGCAACAGATGGATCCCAAGCGCTGATATCTGTTTTCAACATATCATTGTTTTTAAAATTGTAAGCAACGGAGGATGAGAAAACAATTTTACTACTGGGACGAAAGAAATAGTTAGAGTTTACTCCTAGATCACCTACTTCGCTAAAACCATCTTTGTTTAGAAAGTAAACCCTGTTTTGTGAGCGATATACAACTCCATCTTTCCAAGTGAAATATTTATCATTAGGAATATATATTCCTTCAGGTATATCTCTTTCTACACATCCACTAAAATCACCATTGCTGTTTAATGATATATCGCAAAGAAAATATGTAGAAGAAGCCGTATTGGTGGAAAAAATATAAGCGTACCCCGAAGAGTAAAATACATTAATACTATCCCCACCATTAAAATCTTTATTTCTTTCTATAGGAATCCAATATCCTGCTGTATCTCTTTTAAATATATCTAAAGAAATAACAGCTCGCTTTGTTATAAAAAGAGCAACACCAGCGTCTTCATTTATTGCACTACCGACATAAGTCGTATAGCTTCCGCTATTATCATCAAGATTGAAAAAAGCTTTTTTTGATATCACACCATTATCATCTACGGCATACAGACCCGCCGTTCCAGCAATAGCATTTTTGTATGAAAAAAAATAGCCATTTTCTAAAACTTTTACAGTTGCATTAGATAGCTCTGTATTCAACTCAGAACTTAATTTTCGATTACTTGATATGTAAGTAACTTTCCCATTATTTATCTCAAAAACGGACTCCCCAACAATTACTCTATTCCCTATTGGAATCCCTTCATCTAAGCTAATTGGAAATGGCTTGCTTCTAAAAAAATGATATACATCACTTAACTCAGTTGATGCACTAAAGTCATTATGATAGATAGATGAGCTATCAAAGTAACAGAACCCACTCTCTGTAGAGAATATAACCGTTGATGTGTTTTCATAAAAACTAAAAAATATACCATCAGTAGCACAATTACTATCTATTGCAACTGATTGTGAAGGAAGCGTTTCTCCACTATCGATTCCAGAAAGTGAAGCATAATAATATGCTCCATTTGAATTATAGATAATAGAATCGTTGTTTCTATCGTACCATATTTTAGTTAGGAAAAGCGGATCATTAGAGAGTGAAAAGGTTCTATATGAATCAGTATCTAAATTATATATAGAGAAATCACCATCATGAACAAGCAATGTATTTGAATCACTACGATACAATGCAGAGTAGCCACTACTGTGAGGGGTATAGTTAATCGCAGATAAGGAGTAATCATCTACGCTTAGTTTATAGATACCTGAATATCAGTATAAAATTAAAGATTCATTATTTATATTACCAGCATAATGTTCAAGATTCTTTGAAGAAATAAGAACGGGACCATTATCCCCACTCAAATCCCATTTAAAAATACCTACAATCGTACCAAATACGATACTAGAATCTTTTGAAAAAGCCCATTTAGGAGCACAGGAACTTTTGGGTGATACATTAGAGCTACAAACATATGATGAATAAAAAGATGCTGGTAAATAGTAGTTTTTATTTAAATCATACCCGTCACTGGTAATCTCAAACTCAGCAATACTCCACGCTCCTTGAACACTCCACGCCTTATCAGAAATTCTGACTTGACCAAAGCTATTGAGGGGATATGAGCTTGATATTTTAACATCAGTATCACTAGTAAGAGTATAACCAAAGACTGATTTACAACAGATCAAGAGACTGAAGTATAAAAGCGTTCGGAGATAGCCAATAAATAAATCCATGAAACTTCCCTATTAATTTTCAGTAAAATCCAATTCTAAACAACAAGTTAACGTCTAACAAATAGAATAAATTGTGATACTAGACTTTAATCACATATCAAAGAGTTTTATATCCGAAATTATGCCCTTCCAAGTTGATAGACATGAAGGACCTAGACCCGAAGTATGATTAATAAAAATAGTAGTTATGGTTTCATATCACTAGATGCACAACTATGAAACGATAAATAGCAGAAAAATAAAGGCGCTTATTTATGGCGCATATGGGGGAACAGCAGTACGCCTCTGATGGAGGCGCTGTCGGTGAGCAGCATCACCAGGCGGTCGATACCGATACCTTGGCTAGCGGCAGGCCGTGCTCGAGAGCGGTAACGGTGTCGGCGTCATAGAACATGGCTTCTTCGTCACCGGCGTCCTTGGCTTCTCCCACCAAACCGCCTTGTCGATGCCCGCAGGGATATAGCCCACTCCTTGCGCCCGACTTTACCAGCCTTAACGCTGCTGGCGGCAATAGCTCCAATTGGCCACGTTCTGGCAGGTGTAAATATTCACGCTGTTGTTGCTGGGAATAACCGGGCTTGGCAGTGGCATGCTCTGAATATTTTGCAGCGCTCTGTTGGTCATGTTCTGGCTGACCTTGTTGAGGTTGTCCAAGGTGTTACTCAACGCCTGATATTGCTGCTGGCGCTGGATCTGGGCCACCATCTGCTGCTGTTGAATCTGCGCGGCTCTCTGCTGGCGAGCATTAGCCTGGTACTGCGCCGTTTTACGCAGCTCATCACCGAAAGCGGCAAAGGGATTGGAGCTGCAAAACTCAGACAATTCACTACCGTGGGTTTGGCAAAGCTGAGCACTGGCAGAGCGGTACTTGCTGAAACCTTCGGCAAAATCATTCTCACTTATCGGCATGTACTGATTCGTTTGCTGCACCTCATCGACGATATAGGGCAGTATCGGTGACGCATCCTCATATTTACCATTATGAACAGTGACCACGGAGCCGTTACGCAACCGAACAGCTCCGAACATCAACTTGCTTGCTGCCATGACATTAAAGGTTGCCGCAATATTGTTAGTGCCATCTTGGCTGGTTTCTACCATAAAGGTGGTGCCATTACCGTAGCCGTGCATAACGCGCTGCGAGCCCAACAGCTTATTCACGGCACCCGCAAAGACATCGCCTTTCACCTGATCGATAAATAGATAGCCATCAGTCAGGCTGTAATAACCGTCCTGATCCAGCGTCAATTGCAACTGGCGCCCAGAGCGATATAACTCGGTACCCCGCCCGACAAAAAGCAGGTGGCTCTGGTTATTAAAATGCCAGAAGGTCACAGATTTACCGGGGGCGCTGTATTCTTCCAAATTCAGAATGCGGTGCTCACCGTTGATTAGCTCGGAAACGCCAAGGCCACTGGCATAGCCCCTTTTACAGCGTCCAAACCATTTGGCTTGTTGAAATGCACCGTCACCGACCAATGCGATACGACAGGGTGTTTTCTGGTTTTTGGCTTGCAGGTAGCGCACTTGCCCATGGCCGGGAGGAACAGCAACAGGCTGGGCTTTTAGTTGATCAAAGCTGTTGGTTAGCTGGGCCGAATCCACCTCAGGCATGGTTTGGCTGCAAGCGCTGAGCAAAATCACCGCTAGTAACGTCGCGACCTTCTTCACCATCAAAATCCTTCTTAAAACCTGGCATCAGCCAACAGCAAAAAACAACATCTGCCTATATTACCCAAAGCCAGTTTTGACACAATCAAATCGCCTTTTTATTAAGCAGCTCATTCTTGATGTTGAATCGATGCCAATAAAAAAGCCCCTTGCGGGGCTTTTTCATTTTCCAACCAAAGGCGCTTATTTATGGCGCATATGGGGGAACAGCAGCACGTCACGGATGGAGGCGCTGTCGGTGAGCAGCATCACCAGGCGGTCGATACCGATACCTTGGCCGGCGGTAGGGGGCAGACCGTGCTCGAGGGCGGTAACGTAGTCGGCGTCATAGAACATGGCTTCTTCGTCACCGGCGTCCTTGGCTTCTACCTGGGAGCGGAAGCGCTCGGCCTGGTCTTCGGCGTCGTTAAGCTCGCTAAAGCCGTTGGCCAGCTCGCGGCCACCGACGAAGAACTCGAAGCGGTCGGTGATAAAGGGGTTGTCGTCGTTACGACGGGCCAGCGGGCTCACCTCGGCCGGGTAGGCGGTGATGAAGGTGGGCTGGATCAGCTGGGCTTCGGCCACTTCTTCGAAGATGTAGGTTTGCAGCTTGCCCAGGCCATCGGTCTTGCTGACCTTCATGCCCAGAGACTCGGCAATGGCCTTGGCCTTGTCGAAATCCGCCAGATCCGCCTCGGTAACATCGGGGCGGTATTTGATGATGGCCTGGGTCATGGTCAGGCGCTCAAAGGGCTGGGCGAAGTCGTAATCCACGCCTTGGCTTTGGAAGGCGGTGGTGCCCAGCACTTCTTTGGCCACGGTGCGCAGCATGGCTTCGGTGAAGTCCATCAGATCTTGGTAATCGGCGTAGGCCCAGTAGAACTCCATCATGGTGAACTCTGGGTTGTGGCGGGTGGAGAGACCTTCGTTACGGAAGTTACGGTTGATCTCAAACACTTTCTCGAAGCCACCGACCACCAGGCGCTTGAGGTACAGCTCAGGGGCGATACGCAGGAACAGCTCCATATCCAGGGCGTTATGGTGAGTCATAAACGGCTTGGCGGAGGCGCCACCGGGAATGGTGTGCATCATGGGGGTCTCGACTTCCAGGAAGTCGTGGCCGGTCATGAAATTGCGGATGGCGTTAACGATTTTGGAGCGGTTGATGAAGGTCTGGCGGGACTCTTCGTTGGCAATCAAATCCAGGTAGCGCTGGCGATAGCGGGTTTCCATGTCGGAAAGACCATGGAATTTGTCCGGCAGCGGGCGCAGGGCCTTGGTCAGCAGTTCGATGGCTTCAACGTGGATGGAGAGCTCGCCGGTGTTGGTTTTAAAGAGGAAACCCTCGGCACCGATGATGTCGCCCAAGTCCCATTTTTTGAACTCGTCGTTGTAGAAGCCTTCGGGCAGGTTGTCCCGGGCTACGTAGATTTGGATTTTGCCGCTGCCGTCCTGGATGGTGGCAAAGCTGGCCTTACCCATGATGCGGCGGGTCATGATCCGGCCCGCTACCTTGACGCGTACCGGTTCGCCTTCGGCCAGCTCTTCCTTGGTGGCTTCGCCGTATTTGGCTTGCAGCGCGTCAGCGTTGCTGTCCTTGCGGAAGCTATTGGGGAAGGCCACGCCCTTGGCACGCAGGGCATCGAGCTTTTCCTTGCGCACTTTGAGCTGTTCGTTGAGATCCAGTTCCGGGCTTTGGTTTTGTTCGGTCATGACATTTAAACCATTGAGTAAGGGATAGGGGCGCGCCGCGCCCCGCTCAAATAATTACAGGCCGGCCTTGAGGCTGGCTTCGATAAAGCGATCCAGGTCGCCGTCCAGCACCGCTTGGGTGTTGCGGGTCTCGACGCCGGTGCGCAGGTCTTTGATGCGCGAGTCGTCCAGCACGTAGGAGCGGATTTGGCTGCCCCAGCCGATATCAGACTTGGACTCTTCCAGCTTTTGCTGCTCAGCCATGCGCTTTTGCATCTCCAGCTCATAGAGCTTTGCCTTGAGCTGTTTCATGGCGTAGTCCTTGTTCTGGTGCTGCGAACGGCCCTGCTGACACGCCACCACGGTGTTTGTGGGCATGTGGGTAATACGCACCGCAGACTCGGTACGGTTAACGTGCTGACCACCGGCACCGGAGGCGCGGTACACGTCAATACGCAGGTCGGCCGGGTTGATCTCGATGTTCACCGAGTCGTCCACTTCCGGCGACAAGAACACCGAGGCAAAGGAGGTATGGCGGCGGCCACCGGAGTCAAACGGGGATTTACGCACCAGGCGGTGTACGCCGATTTCGGTACGCAGCCAGCCAAAGGCATAGTCGCCCTGCACGTAGATGGTGGCAGATTTAATACCGGCCACGTCCCCTTCGGAGAGTTCAGTGATCTCGGCTTTAAAGCCGTGGGCGTCGGCCCAGCGCAGGTACATGCGCAGCATGATGTTGGCCCAGTCCTGGGCTTCGGTACCGCCGGAGCCAGCCTGGATGTCCAGGTAGGCGTTGCTGGGGTCCATCTCGCCGGAGAACATGCGGCGAAACTCCAGCGCCTCGAGCTTTTTGGTCAGCTCGTCCAGCTCGGGCTGAATTTCGTTGAAGGTGTCTTCGTCTTCGGCTTCAACGGCCAGCTCCAAAAGGCCCAGCACGTCTTCCAGGCCTTGGGTCATGGTGTCGATGGTTTCCACCACCATTTCCAGCGCGGCGCGCTCTTTGCCAAGGGCCTGGGCTTTTTCAGGCTCGTTCCAAACGCCGGGCTGCTCAAGCTCGGCATTGACCTCTTCTAGACGCTCTTTCTTGGCGTCGTAGTCAAAGGTACCCCCTAAGAACCGCTGTCCGCTCAGACAGGTCCTGTACTTGGGTCTTGATAGGATTCGTTTCAAACATGGGCGTTGTGTCTCTGTGTCAGCCGCCGAAAAAGAGGCAGAATTTTAGCCTATTTCTGCCCCCAGTTCCTAGGCCGGCTCGATGTGATCTACCAGTAATTGCACCGACTGGCGGCCTTTGTACTCGTTGATGTCCAGTTTATAGGCAGCCTGGACCCATTCAATGGCCGGGTTGGGCCAGGTATCTAGGTCGGCATTGAAATGAATGGCGTCAATCAGCTGCTCGCGCCCGGCAGGGCTTAGTACCAGTTTCAAATGCTTTTGCCCCACCAGCCGCTGGCTAACCACCTTGAAGTGGCCATCAAACACCGGCTCGCTAAAGGCCTGGCCCCAGGGGCCGCCGTCACGTAAAAGCTGCGCCGTCTCCAGGCTGAACTCACTGGGCAATAGCTCGCCGTCACTTAAAATTTCGCCGGTCAGCATATGGGGTTCGAGCTTGGCCTCGGCCGCTTTGACAAAAGCGGCATTGAAACGCTCGAAATTTTCCGGGCGAATAGACAGCCCCGCCGCCATGGCGTGGCCACCAAACTTGATGATAAGGCCGGGGTTTTGGGTGTCTACCTCGTCTAAAAGGTCACGCAGATGCAGGCCGGGAATGGAGCGGCCCGAGCCCTTGAGCTCGGTCTCGCTTGCCGGGGCAAAGGCAAACACCGGCCGGTAAAAGCGCTCCTTGATACGGGACGCCAAAATGCCAATCACCCCCTGGTGCCAGTCTTCCCGGTACAAGGCGATACCGGCCGGGGCCTCGGTGATATCCACCTTAGCAAGGGCCGCCAGCGCTTCTTGCTGCATGGAGCTTTCAATCTCGCGGCGCTCGCGGTTAAGGCTGTCCAGTTCGGCGGCAATGAGCCGGGCCTGGTGAAAGTCGTCGGTGACCAACAGGCTTACCCCCAGGGACATTTCATCCAGGCGCCCGGCGGCGTTAATGCGTGGCCCCAAAAAGAACCCAAGGTCACTTGCCGCCAGCCGTCTTGGCTCGCGCCCCGCCACCTCGCAAAGAGCCAAAATGCCGGGGCGGCAGCGCTGGGCGCGAATGCGGTTAAGGCCCTGATGCACCAAAATGCGGTTGTTGCCATCCAGCGGCACCACGTCGGCAACGGTGCCCAAGGCAACGATGTCCAACAGGTCGGCGAGGTTGGGTTCGGCCCGATTGGCAAACCAGCCTGAGTCGCGCAAATGGGCGCGCAGCGCCAGCATCAGGTAAAAAGCCACCCCTACCCCGGCCAGGGCCTTGGAGGGAAAGGCGCAGCCTTCGAGGTTGGGGTTAACAATGGCATCGGCACAGGGCAGCTCGCTGCCCGGCAGGTGGTGGTCGGTAACCAGCACATCAAGGCCAGCGGCCTTGGCGGCAGCCACCCCGGCAATGGACGAGATGCCGTTATCCACGGTAATAAGCAGCTCGGCGCCCCGCGCCACCGCCACCTCGACAATCTCCGGCGACAGCCCATAACCGTACTCAAAGCGGTTGGGCACCAGAAAATCCACCTGCTCTGCCCCCAGCATTTTTAGCGCCAGGATACAAAGAGCCGAGCTGGTGGCGCCGTCGGCGTCAAAATCGCCGACGATAAGCATGCGCTTTTGCGCCGCCAGCGCCCCGGCCAGCAGCTTTACCGCCGCATCCATGCCTTTTAAGGCCTGAAAGGGAGCCAGGCCCTTGGCACTTTTTTCAAGTTCACTAAGGGCCTTCACGCCGCGGCTTACATAGATACGGGTAAGCAGCGGCGGCAAAGGCCAATTGGGCAATTCTTGCGGTTCGGGACGGCGGACTATCTTTGGCATGGACGAAAAAGGCGGCTTGCGCCGCCGTTTTTTAATGTTCTGATGGCCCACAGTCTAAGCAATGTGGGCGCCTATCTCTACTGCTTTTCCAGCGCCTGCACCAACCGCTCCGGCGGCAAGTAACCAGGCACCAGGGTGCCGTCTTCGAGGATCATCGACGGAGTGCCGGTGACATTCAAAGAGCGGCCCAGTTGGTAATGCTCTGGCACCGGATCGTCGGCGCAGCTGGCCTTGGGCACCTGTTGGCGGTGCTTGGCCAGGTTCATGGCCGCTTGCTGGTCTTTGGCGCACCACACCGATTCCAGCTCGGTGGCGGCAGGGGAACTGAGCCCGGCACGGGGGAAGGCCAAATAACGAATGGTGATGCCCAAATCGTTGTACTGCTTCATATGGGCGTGTAGGCGCTGGCAATAGCCGCAGTCGGTGTCGGTAAAGACGGTAACCACATGCTTTTGCTGGGCGGCGGGGAAGACGATCATCGAGGCCTCATAAGGCTTGATGGCGGCCAGGCGCACGTCGTCCAGGCGTTTTTCGGTGAGGCTGGTGAGCTTGTCGTCCTTGAGGCTGTAGAGGTTACCCGACAGCACATAGTTACCGTCTTCTGAGACATAGAAAACGCTGTTGCCAGCCACCACTTCAAACATGCCCGGCACCGGCGACGGAGCGATGGTTTTCACTTTGGCCCCAAGTTTGGCCTGTACCTTGGCCCGGATCTCCTTCTCACCGGCCTGGGCACCCACGCTTATCAGAGCCAGGGCCAACAGGCCCCCGGTAAATGCGTTCATCCTTCCATTCCTCATTTGCTCCCCATTTGCGGGGCAACGCTACAAGCTGTTAACAGCAACTGCAAGGGCGTTGCGACTAACCGCGGGGATGATGCTGACCATGAAAGCTTTTTAAACGCTCCCTGGCTACATGAGTGTAGATCTGGGTGGTGGAGAGATCCGCATGACCCAGCAGCATCTGCACCACCCGAAGGTCGGCGCCGTGGTTAACAAGGTGGGTGGCAAAGGCGTGGCGCACCGTGTGTGGCGAAAGATCGCTTTTCAGCCCTGCCTCCAACGCATAGCGCTTGATGCGGTGCCAGAAGGTCTGGCGGGTCATCTGCTGGCCGCGCTGGGAGGGAAAGAGCACGTCGCCGTCACTGATAAGGGCCGGGCGGGCGTATTTAAGGTATTGGTCCAGCCAATGCAGGGCCTCTTCGCCCATGGGTACGATGCGTTCCTTGTCGCCCTTGCCTATCACCCGCACCAAGCCTTGGCGCAAGTTGACGCAATCGCGGGTCAGCCCCACCAGCTCGCTGATGCGAAGGCCGGCGGCGTACAAAAGCTCCAGCATGGCTTTGTCGCGAAGGCCAATGGGCTCTTCCAGGTTTGGGGCGTCAAGCAGTAAATCGACGTCCGCTTCCGAGAGGGTCTTGGGTAGCGGCCGGCTAAGGCGCGGGCGCAGCAGTGGCGCCGTGGGGTCGTCGCTGCGGGCCTTTTCACTGAGCAGGTACCCGTAATAGCGCTTGGCGGCGCTTAGCAGCCGGGCGGTGGAAGAGGCTTTGTAGTCCGCGTGTTGGCGCCAATCGAGAAAATCGCGCAGGTCATCGCTGCTTAACTGCTTAAAGGCGCGGCCATTAGCCCTTGCCCACTGGGCCAGAGCTTTTAAATCGCGGCCGTAACTGTCGATGGTGCGCTCGGAGAGGCGCTCAACCAGCAGCAGGTGATCGAGAAAGGGCTGATATTCTGCTAAGCTGCCGCCATCGCTTTTGTTGTCTGAATTAGTCATGCGAATTGGCCTTTTTTACGGCTCCACCAACTGCCATACCGAAATAGTCGCAGAAAAGATCCGCGGCGTCATCGGTGAAGAGTTAGTGGAACTCAATAACCTCCGTGATGTTCCCGTGGCCTTGATGGCCGATTACGATCTGTTGGTCCTCGGCATTCCCACCTGGGATTTCGGGCAATTGCAGGAAGACTGGGAAGACCAGTGGGACGCCCTCGATAGCGCCGAGCTGGACGGCAAAACCATCGCCCTGTACGGCATGGGTGACCAGTTGGGTTACGGCGAATGGTTCCTCGACGCCATGGGCATGCTCAAGGAAAAGCTCAGCAGCCACCAGGTGCGTTTTATCGGCGCCTGGCCGGTGGCGGGCTACGAATTTGACGCCTCCAAAGCGCTGAGCGACGACGCCAGCCACTTTGTGGGCCTGGCGCTGGATGACGACAACCAGTGGAAGCTCACCGACGAGCGCCTGCAAAGCTGGTGCGTGCAAATCCTCGAAGAATACGCCGCGTCCCTCGGCGAATAAAAAAGGCGCCTTCTGGCGCCTTTTTTAATTAAGCACTTCCGAGCGCACGGCTTCTGCCCGCCGGAACATGGCCATCACCACCAGCGCGGCGGCGGTAGGCACCAGCCAGCCCAGGCCATCTTCAAAGAACGGCAGGTGCGACAGCCACTGCTCAGGCACCGGCAAACCGGCAGCCTTGAGGCCATCGAACAGGGCAAAGAAAGCGGTGATGCCCACCACCAGTTGCTGGCCCCAGCGCTTATGCCCCACTACTCCTGCCAACAGGCGCAGCGCCACCAGGGCAACAGCCACCGGATAGACAAAGAACAGCACCGGCACCGAGATGGCAATAAGTTGGCTCAGCCCCACGTTGGCCACCAGCGCTGAGCCGGTTGCTACCACCGCCGCCACCAGTTTGAGGTTAAGGCCCAGGGTTGCGTTGAAATACTCGGCGCAGGAGCTGGTAAGCCCCACGGCCGTGGTGAGGCAAGCCAGGGTTACCACCGCCGCCAGCAGATACAGGCCAGCCGGGCCAAACAGCGCTTCGATGGCGGGCACCAGTACGTCGGCGCCGTCTTTGGGGTTGGTTACCAGGTGGCCGGAGGTGGCCCCCAGGAAGAACAGGGTGATATACACCAGGGCCAGGCCAGTAGCGGCCATGGCGCCAGCCATACACAGGTAACGAAACTGCGCCTTGCGGTCTTCTACGCCACGGGATTTAAGGGCGTTAACAATCACCAGGCCAAACAGCAGCGCACCCAGGGTATCCATGGTCATGTAGCCTTCCAAGAAGCCCTTGGCAAAAGGCGCCTTGTGCCAGGCGACGTTGGAGCTGCCAATCTCCCCCAGGGGATGGAACACCAGCATCACGGCGATGGCGGCCAGCAGCACCAGCAGCACTGGGGTTATCACCTTACCCACCACGCTCAACAGCTTGCCGGGGCGGATGGCCAGATAAAAAGTCAGAGCAAAAAAGCCAAGGCTATAAAGGGCCTGGGTCAGCCAGTCGGGGTTACTGATAAAGGGGCTGAAACCGAGCTTATAAGCCACCAGGCCGGTGCGCGGCGTGGCAAAGAACGGGCCCAAAATCAGGTAAATGGCGATACAAAGCGCCAGCGACAGGCCCTTTGGCAGCACTTTGGAGAGGGTTTCCAGGCCGCCGCCCGCCAGGGCCACGGCAATAATGGTGAGCAAAGGCAGGCCCACGGCGGTCATCAGGAAGCCGACAATGGACGATGACAAGTCACCGGCCGATTGCAGCCCCGCCAGGGGCGGGAAAATCATATTTCCTGCGCCCAGGAAAAAGGCGAAGGTCATGAACCCCAGCGCCAGTACATCAGCGCCTTTCAACTCTTTGGCCACGCATTAACTCTCGAAAAAAAGTGAAGGCGAAGGGGTACCATGATTTGCGCCGGGGCCACAACCTTTGATTAGAAGTTGAGGTAAAAATCCCTGCCCAGTGCACGAAACGCCGCCGTCCAGCGGCCATCGAGCTCGCGAAGTACGAGCTCTGAGCAGTCAAGCGCCCCAGGCTGGCGGCGCCATTGCAGCAAGGCCCGCACCGGCTCGGTTTTACCGGCCACCGAATACACGGCGCAGCGCCGGTAAAGGTGATAGCCCTGCTCGGCCATGGGCTCGCACCATTGCTGCTGCGTTTGCCAGGGCAGCACCATGGCCACCTCTTCGCCGCCAAGGCGGGCGCAGTTGGCGGCCAGCACAGGGGCCGGCAAAGCGCTGATATGCCGCGCCTGGTCGCGCCCGGCGTGGGGCGAGCGCACATCGGGGCTAAAAAAGGGCGGGTTGGAGACAATCAGCCGGTAGGGCCCGCCCACAAAGCCATTGATATCGCCCTGGTGCAGGGTGATGCGCCCGGAAAAGGGGCTGGCGGCCACGTTATCTTGGGCCTGGGCGCAGGCATCACTGTCGAGTTCTACCGCATCGAGGAGTAAGGCCGCTCCGCGCTGGGCCAGCATCAAGGACACCAACCCGGTGCCGGCGCCGATGTCCAGCACCGCCCCTTGTTGCGGCAATGCCGCCCATAGCCCCAATAACACGCCGTCGGTGCCCACTTTCATGGCCGAGCGCTCGTGAGCGACAAAAAATTGTTTGAACTGGAAACCTTTACTCATAGCTGCGAGATTGTACCCCAGTGCCACTTTGCCTAAAATCAGCGCCCCCTTGCCTGTGTTGCAGGCCAACCTGAGGAACTCCCATGGCATTTGAACATCTGGAACTGGACCCGGCCCTGCTTGAAGCCGTCAGTGAACTGGGCTTTAAGAAACCGACCGCCATCCAAAGCCAGGCCATTCCGGCTGCCATGGACGGTCACGATCTGCTGGCCATGAGCCCCACCGGCACCGGCAAAACCGCCGCCTTCTTGCTGCCGGCCCTGCAACACCTGTTGGATTATCCAAAAAAGCGCAAGGAGCCGCCACGGGTTCTGGTGCTCACCCCCACCCGCGAGCTGGCCTTGCAGGTAGAAGCCGACGCCAAGGCCCTGGCCGGCAAGACCCCCATCGGCATCGGCTCGGTGATTGGCGGTGTCGATTATAAAGTCCACGGCAAGGCCCTGGGCGGCGAAGTAGACCTCATCGTAGCCACCCCTGGCCGGCTGGTGGAGTACATCGAGAAAGACCTGTTTGACTGCATCGCCGTGGAGATCCTTATCCTCGATGAAGCCGACCGCATGCTGGAAATGGGCTTTCAAAAGGACATGGAGCGGATCCTCGAGAAATGCGAGCAGCGCCGCCAGACCCTGCTGTTCTCTGCCACCCTCGAAGGCCATAACCTCGAGCAGTTTGCCGAGAAGGCGCTGACCGATCCGGTGGAGCTGAGCGCCGACCCGTCCCGCCGCGAGCGCAAGAAAATCCACCAGTGGGCCTATTACTGCGACGACAAAGCCCACAAGTTCAAGCTGCTGCTGGCGCTTTTGAAAGATCCGGAAGCCGAAAAGGTGCTGGTGTTTGTCAAAACCCGCGACAAGCTGGCCGAACTGCGTGACCAGTTGGCCGGGCAAAAAGTGCCCTGCGTGTGGTTGCAGGGGGAAATGGCCCAGGACAAACGCAACAACGCCGTGGCCCGCTTTAAAAGCGGCCAGGTGCCGGTGCTGCTGGCCACCGATGTGGCCGCCCGCGGCCTGCATATCGACGACATCAGCCATGTCATCAACTACGACATGCCCCGCACCGCCGACATTTATATCCACCGCATCGGCCGTACCGGCCGGGCTGGTGCCAAAGGCACCGCCATCAACCTGATTGAGGCGCACGATCTGTCCATGCTGCGCCGGGTTGAGCGCTACCAGAGCGACCCCATCAAGGTGCGAGTGGTGGACGAGCTGCGGCCCAAGTCCAAGTTCAAAGAGCCGGTGAAAAAGAAAAAGGACAAGACCCTCAAGCCCAGTGCCAAAAAGGCCCTGGCGAAGAAAAAGGCCAAAAAGGAAGGCAAGCAACTGGAGCGCAAAAAGCTGCGCCACCGCGACACCAAGAACAAAGGTGCGCCGCGCGGCAGTGAAGCCCGCCAGCGCAGCGATGTCGCCCGCGGCAAGACCGGCGAAGAGTAAGCCCCGGCCCAATAAAAAAGGCAGCGCAAGCTGCCTTTTTTATTGCCTCACGCCGCCGGTGCGATGTGGATGATCGGCAGCGGAGCCAGGCCGTGGTGGGCACGGGCCTTGTCGCAATCGGGGTTATGAATGCCAAGAAAGCCTGAGTATTCAAATTCCCGGCAGGGGCTGGGCCGCTTTTCATACATGGTGCAGGCCACCGCCTGGCCAATGTCGCCACCCAAGGACACACAGCGGCAGCCATTGCGGCTCTCGGTGCCCTTCATGCAGCTCAAGTACGGGTTGACCTGTGAGGTCAGCTCATCGGGTACGGTGCCGCCGCCCAGTTCCGACTCTGCCCAGTAAAAGGACACGCGAAAATAGGCGCAGCAGGCACCACAGGAAACGCACGGATTCACTACAGTCATGCAGCACGCACTCCGCACCTTATTCAGGTAAAGAATTGATATTGTTGAAAACACAAAGAAAATGGCCGGTCGGCCAACTGCCGGGAAAGGACATCCCAAACAGCGCTCTATTCTCGTCTGGCTCGGGGGATTTTGACAAGATCCCCGGCGAGGAATTTTAGCGGCCCTGCAAACAGACTATTTCCATAATGGCGCCGCACTTCTGGCCATAATAGCCCTCTGAAATCTTGTACTTAACAGAGGAGAAGCCGTAATGAAAGTCGTGCTCAAAACCGCCCTGGTTGCTCTGCCCCTGCTGCTCAGTGCCTGTGCCAGTCACCCTGAAGCCAAAGCCAAACCTATCCCTTGGAACAAGTACGTGACCCGCCAAGCGGTAGACGTTATGAACCCCGATTTTAGTAATTTCCGGATTGTCGGTACCGATCAGGTAGTGTTGTGGGACAGCCCAAGAGAAGCCTACCTGGTCACCACCGCCGGCGGCTGCTTCTTTGACAATTCCTACCCGGTGCTGGGCTTTACCAACCGCGACCAAATGTTCAACCCCCTCACCGACACCATCATCTACGACCACCAGCGCTGCCCTGTGGTCAAGATTGACCAGCTCAATACCGAGCTGCTCAAGGCCGATGGGGTATTCAAGTAAAGCCAGCTTGGCACCAGGGCCCTGCCCGCTCTGGTGCCCGCCGCTATACTCGCCCGGCACGGCGCGCTATAAAGGACGGGAGCCAACACAAGGAGTGACCCGATGCGCATCCTGTTTAGCCTGCTGGCCTTGTTGCTCAGCGCCTGCGCCGCCAAACCGGCCGAACCGGTGGACTGGCAGCAGTACACCAGCAGCGAAGAGCAGCAAATTCGCTCGTTAAGCCTCAGCCGCTTTGAAATCGCCAGCCGCGACCAGGTGATCATCTGGGACGGCATAAACAAGGCCTACCTGCTCACCACCACCACCGGCTGCTTTTTAGACTCCACCCTACCGGCCCTGGCGTTTAGCCGCGGCAATGCCCTGATCCGGGTACGCAGCGATGCGGTGCTCTACGGTGGCCAGCGCTGCACCATCAAACGCATTCAAGGCCTGGACGTGCTAAAAATGCGCCAGGACAACCTCACCCCCTGACTCCCAAGGCAGAGAAAAATCGGGCACGGTTCAGGCTGCCTGGTTTGATGAATTTTTCGCGAAGATAGCCAATAAGCAGGTCAAAAAGCGGGCAATGCCATTGCCCACTTTTTAACATTCCTTTATCAAAGCCCGGTGCCTTTGCACACAAAACCACAATCACAGGGAGTTGATAATGAAACCTTTTTGGCTTTTAGGATTGAGTCTGGGCCTGGCGGCCACGGCTCAGGGGCAGGTGGTGATCAGCGAAGTGCTGTACGACGCCCCCAACAACGACAGTACCGAGGAGTTTGTCGAGCTATACAACAGCGGCTGTAGCGCTGTGGATCTGTCCGGCTACCAATTGCAGGACAACAGCACCAGTTTCAGCCTGAGCGGCAGCCTGCCGGCTGGCGGCTACCTCACCGTAGCCCGCTCCAGCAGCGGCTTTTACAGCTTATTTGGCAGTAACCCCGATATTAGCGGCATGACCCTGGCGCTGGGTAACTCCGGCGACTACGTCAAATTGCTGCAAGGCACCAGCCTTATCGACCAGGTGGGCTGGGAAGGCGGTCTTTCCGGTTGGAGCCTTAACGCCAGCAACGTGGCCATCGAGCGGGCGGCCTTGACGGCCACCAGCAACCAAGACGATTGGCGAGTCGCCGCCACGGCCGGCAGCCCCGGCAGCGGGCCGCTGCAAAGCGATTGTGGCAGCGGCGATGACGGCAGCGGCACCCCAAGCGCCACCGCTCTTGCCAACGGCGTGGCCAGCACCGGCCTTGGCGGCCAGAGTGGCCAGCTGCAAAGCTTCTACATCGATGTAGACAACGCCCCGGTCACAGTAGTGACCAGTGGCGGCAGCGGTGATGCCGACCTCTACCTCAAAGCAGGCAGCGCCCCCAGTACCAGCAGCTACGATTGCCGCTCCATTCAGTCGGGTAACAGCGAAAGCTGCGTGGTGTCCGCCACCGGCCGGGTCTTTGTCAGCCTTTACGGTTACGCCACCTACAGCGGCGTCAGCCTGACCGCCAGCTTCGACACCGGCAGCGATAACGGCGGTGGTGATGGCGGCGATACCGGCGGCGGCAGTAGCGACACCGACAGCTACTACGCCTCGGCCCTGGGTAAAAGCGGCAGCGCCCTCAAGGCGGCCCTCAACGCCATCTTGCAAGACGCGGTGCACTTCAGTTATTCCCAGGTTTGGGACCAACTGGAATACACCGACGAAGACCCAAACAACAGCAACAACGTGATTTTGCTCTACTCTGGCCGCTCCGAGGCCAAGAGCTTCAGGGCCGGCCAGACCAACGACCAGGACGCCTGGAACCGCGAGCATGTCTGGGCCAAAAGCCACGGCTTTCCATCGTCCAGCCAATACGCCTACACCGACATCAACCACCTGCGCCCGGCCGATGTGTCCATCAACAGCGCCCGAGGCAACAAGGATTTTGACTGGGGCGGCACCGCCCTTAGCGAATCGCCCGAGAACAAAACCGACAGCGACAGCTTTGAACCGGCCGATGCGGTAAAAGGCGATGTGGCGCGGATGCTGTTCTACATGGACGTACGCTACGAAGGGAACGACAGCTCAGGAGTGCCGGATTTAACGCTGGTGAACAGCACCGGCACCAGTGGGGCCCAGCTTGGCGACCTGTGCACCTTGCTGGAATGGAGCGCCCAGGACCCAGTATCGGATTGGGAGCGGCGCCGCAACGAGCGGGTGTTTGAGCGCCAGCACAACCGCAACCCCTTTATCGACCACCCCGAATGGGCCCAGTCCATCTTCGGCGCCAGCTGTAACTAACCCAAAAGCCGCCCAAGGGCGGCTTTTTTATCCGGCCTGCAGCGCAGCGCCGCCCAACACATCAGGCGTGCAGGCTCCCGCCAGCCGCTCCCGGATAGCTTCTACCTCGTCCTGGACCTCTAAAAAGGCGCTCACCAATCGCGGGTCAAGTTGAGAACCAGCCATGGCTTCCAGCATTTGCGCGCAGTGTTGTGGCCCTTTGGGCTCTTTGTAGGGGCGAGTTGAACGCAGCGCGTCGTAGACGTCACAGACGCTGGTAATGCGGGCGCAAAGGGGAATGGCTTCACCTCTAAGGCCCCTTGGGTAACCGCTGCCATCCCACCATTCGTGGTGGCAGTAGGCGATTTCAGCCGCCATGTTGATAAGCTCGCTTTTGGTACCAGCACCCAAGATCTGATGGCCGATGCTGGCATGTTGCTGGATGATTTTGCGTTCATCCGGGTTGAGCTTGCCGGGTTTTAGGAGGATTTGGTCGGGGATGCCAATTTTGCCCACATCATGCATGGGCGCCGCCACCTCGATTTGCGCGCAAAAATCGGGGTCACAGCCAATATGGCGAGCCAACAGGGCACCACTCATACCGATGCGAATAACGTGTTCGCCGGTTTCGCTGTCGCGATAGGCTGCTGCCCTGGCCAGGCTGAAGATGATTTCCATCTGTGACTCGCGCAGCTTTCTGGTGCGCTGCTCTACCAGTTGCTCCATATCCCAAAGCCGTTGGTTCAACGCGCGGTGCAGGAAGCTGCGCTCCAAGGTGTTGGTAATGCGCAGTAGCACTTCTTGCACGTCAAAGGGCTTTACGATGAAGTCGCAAATTCCCTTACCCAGGGCTTGGTGGCGAAGCTCCCTGTCGTTAAGGGCGGTCACCATGATCATGGGCGGCGGCGTCAGCAAGTGCTCACGCAGCACATCCACCAGCTCCAGGCCGGTCAGGCCCGGCATGTTTTGGTCCATCAACAACAGGTCTACCGGCTGCGATTGGATATAGGCCAGCACTTGGCGAGGATCGGTAAGACTGTGAATATGCCGGTAGCCGCCGATGTCGAGGATCTCGGTCATCAGCAATACATTGGTCTGGATATCGTCTACCACCAGGATCTGGGCATTTTTGATTGCCGGATCAACTGACCTCATCTGCGCGTTCTCCTGTCCAGGGCAGCCAGAAAGTAAAGGTGGAACCGCTTCCTTCTTTACTGTTGACCTCAATATAGCCTCCCATCAACTCCGCCAGCTCCTTACTCACCGCAAGGCCAATGCCGCTGCCGTTGATGGCCGAGTTGGCGTTGCCTAACCGCTCGAACGGCTCGAAGATGCGCGCCGTGCTGTGGTTAGGAATGCCGATACCGGTGTCTTTCACCTCAAAACCGATGTTGCCTTCCCGGTAGGTTAGGCCCACCACAACAGAGCCGCCGGCCTTGTTGTATTTGATGGCGTTACTGAGCAGGTTAAGCAGCACCTGCTTGATACGCCCACCATCCCCAAGATAACTAAGAGAGCCACTAAGCTCGCTGTTAAGTACTACCTGACGCTTGGCCGCCTCGGGGGCCATCATTGCCAGGCATTGCCCCGCAACATCGGCCAGATCAATAAGGGCCGGAGCGAGGCTCAGGCTGTGTTTTTCAAGCCGCACATGCAGCAGCAAGTCTTCAATCAACTGATTAAGGTGCTGGCTGGCCGCCACTATCTGGTTAACAGAGCGTAATGCGGCGGGGTCTGTCACCTGGCATTGCAGTACTTGGCTGAACCCCGAAATGGCATGGAGCGGCGTTTTCAGCTCGTGGGACACAGAAGACAAAAACAGCGACTTGGCCTTGCTCGCCTCTTCTGCGGCGTCTCGGGCTTCTTTGAGCGCACTTTCGATTGCCTTGCGGCGGCTGATATTGGCGGTAATGCCAGTAACACGGGGCTGTGGGTCGTTAATTGGAGTATTGAGCTGGGCCCTGGCATTGAGCCAGACCCAATCACCAGCGCTATTTTTTACCCGGTAATCAAGACTGAAGGGCTCGGCGGTTTTCAATGCCTGCCCAAGCACCTCTTGCATGCGCTGCCTGTCATCAATATGGCAACTGTCCAGATACTGCCTGAGGCTTAACGAGCGAGGGGGCTGGCCGCTTCCACTATGGGCATACACCAAAAACTGATGGTTATTGGGCCAATATTCCCACACCACATCACCACTGTTTTCAAGGGCTTGACGGACCCGGGTTTCGCTGGCTTCAAGGGCGGCAACGGTCTCGCCCAGGGCTTGGCCCATATCGGCTACCCCATTGGCAAAATGCTGAAGCTCAACCAACGGCAAAGGCGGCGCTTTGGTCTGGTAATTGCCCTTTTTGATAGCAGTGACCATGTCGATGATGGCCCCAACCGGCCCGGACAAGCTGTCGCTGAGGCGCCGCGCTTTGGCGTGGACGTACAAGAAAAAAACCAGATAAAACAGCACTAACCCCGCGATCATCAGCAGCCCGACATGCCGAAATCGCTGCGCCAGGCCGTTGGCATTGGCAAAGAGGGTGTTTTCATCCACCACGGTCAGCAGCGTCCAGCCGTTGTCGGGGATCCGCGCCCAAGCCAACATCCGGTTACTGCCGCCCAGCTGCATCTGCATAACGCCTTTGGGCTTGGCGGCAATGGCGCGGGCCAGAAGCGCAGTGTCCTGGCGCTTATTCAGATTAAAGGCAGCCGGCAGCGCGGTTTCTTCAGATACTTTCTTAAGGCCTTGCGGCTGAGCAGGTAAGGCAAAGTCTCGCTGGCCGGACTCGGGCACAGCCAGCATGGTCATGTCGTTATCCAGCAGCAAGGCATAACCTTGCCAGGGTAACTTGATGGCGAGGATGGTGTGGATGATCCTCTCCATGGTGATATCAAAACCCACCACCCCTTCGAGAAAATCACCGCGATACACCGGCGCAACGACCGACGTCATCCAGCCACTGCCGGCCGGGTCCAGATAGGTATTGGTCCAGACCGGTTCACGCTTTGGGTCGTGGGCGCCGTCGGCCAGGTAGTAAAAGTTGAAGCTGGGAATATCCAGGGTAGCCAGGTACTGCGCCTGGGTATCGAAGAAAGGGTAGATACGGTTGTAGCTGTCAAAGCTGTTGAAATAGCTCTGCACAACCAGCGGCTGGTCTTCTACCAGCGATATCATCAAGGGGTCCAGCCGGCTCAGGCGGTAGACCTTGTCCAGGCTCTGGCGTTCAGCCGGAGTAATGGCAGAGTAAAAAGAGGCGGCGCCACCGATATCGGCGATGCTGTGCAGCACACCATTGCCATTGCGCACGTAGTTGGCCCGCTCTTCAGCCGGCACCTGCCGGTAGGGCGTTTGCAGCGCCTTGGCGGTTTGCTCAGCAAATACCTTCAGCAAAGTCTCGACGCCACTCAAGCGACTTACGATAAGCTCCGCTTCTCGCTCGGCTTCGTGGGCCAGAGCCACCGTTGCAGTGTCATGCAAGTAGTTGATGTTGCTGTTGCGAATAGTGGCATTGGTGGCCAGGTACGCCACCACCAACAATGCTTCCACCAGCAATAGCGGCACGATGGAGTGGCGCAGGAAGGCGAGCCATAACCAGGAGCGAAAACGGATGTGATAAACGGATTCCAAAGCCACGACAACCTGCTGCATTTGGTTTATACAAGCATCGCAATTAGGCATTTGCGATTATTTGACTCATGCAAATGACTTATAGCGCTAAACAAGGTTCGCTGCCTGAAAATTGCACAGACTGCTTGGCCGCTCACAGCACTCAGTTGAGCCAGTGCCGAGATCCTGCGCAAGCTACCAATAAATGACTTTTACAATCAGCCAGTTGGCATATTCCTCTGGCAGCACCAGACTGGTGTGCAGGCATTGCTTATAAAAGGTAGAACCCCTAATGCCTGATTGGCTAAAGATCGGACCACCCCAGGTCGCTTACAGCCAGTAACAGAAAGGTTCTTCACACTGACCGCAGTCGTTAGCCCAGGCGGCGTCAGCACCATTGGGTGCCTTGCGCCCTACCCTTTCATCCAATCCTTGCCACTGTCGTTTGACAAGGGAGAGTAAGCCTTGGCTATCAACATCAAATCGAAAGTTATTCTGCTCGCTATTGTGCCTTGCCTGCTGATGGCAACGGTTATCAGTGCCATCACCTGGTATGTCCTGCAAAACCTGGCAGCCCAGGAAGTAGCCCATACCCAGCAGCGCTTGTTGGAAGAACGTAAGCTGGCCCTCAAGCACTATCAGGAGATCGGCGAAGCGGCCATCAAACCGATTTACGATGCCTCAGCGCCCGGCGACATGGCCGCCCGCGACAAGGCTCTTGAGATCCTCAAACACCTTTTGTACGACAAAGCCAGTTACTTCTTCGGTTACGATTCCAGCTACAAAAGGGTGTTCTGGGCCGACAAGAACATCGATATCGGCAAAAGCTTTGCCGACGCCAAAGATGCCAACGGCGTCTACGTTATTCGCGGCCTGGTGGATAACGCCAAAGACGGCAGCCACTACCTGCGTTACGACTGGACAGTGCCCGGCAGCAGCAAGCCCATTCCCAAACTCGGCTACACCAGTTACCTGCCGAAATGGGATTTGGCCTTCGGCACCCAGGTAAACCTCGACGATATCGACGTGGAAGTGGCCAAGGTGGCAGCCACCACCCAGCGCCGTATAAACAACATTACGTCGCTGATTGTCACCGTTATTCTCGGCAGCCTGGTCGTGGTGGCGATAGTGGGCACCGTGCTTGGCCGGGGCCTGGTTAAGCCGCTACTGGTTATCAAGGAAAACCTCGACGACATTGCTGCCGGCGAAGGTGACCTCACTCGCCGCCTGCCTGAGCGCAGCCAGGACGAGCTGGGCGCCCTGGCCCGCTCCTTTAACCGCTTTGTGGAGAAAATCCACGGCCTGGTGCGGCAAATCACCGAGATGACCGGCCAGCTCAACAACCTGGTTGGCGACATGGCCGACCAGGCCCAGCGCTCCGAGGCGGCCATGAACCGCCAGCGCCACGAAACCGACCAGGTAGCCACCGCCATCCACGAGATGTCGGCCGCCGCTTCTGAGGTGTCTACCAGCGCCCAAGGAGCCGCCACGGCGGCGCGTGAGTCCAGCGACGTAGGTAAAGGCGCCAAACAGGTGGTGAGCCGCAGTATCGACAGCATTCACCTGCTGATTGGCGAGATTAGCGACAGCAGCCAGTCACTGGACCAGCTGCAAAACGACGTACAAGCCATCGCCAGCGTAGTGGAGGTGATCCGCTCCATTGCCGACCAAACCAACCTTTTGGCCCTCAACGCCGCCATTGAAGCGGCCAGGGCCGGTGACGCCGGCCGCGGCTTTGCGGTAGTGGCAGACGAAGTGCGGGCGCTGGCCAGTCGCACCCAGCAAAGTACCCAAGAGATCCAGCAGATGATAGACAGCCTGCAACAGGGTACTCAGCAGGCGGTAGTTACCATGGGCCGCTCCAGCGAAACCGGCCAGAGCACCGGCGTGCTGGCCAATGAAGCCGGCCAATCCCTGGACGCCATTGCCCAGTTGATTGAAACCATCAACGACATGAACGCCCAGATAGCCAGCGCTTCGGAAGAGCAGCACGCAGTGGCCGAGGAGATCAGCCGCAGCATGACCCAAATTGCCCGGGAGGTAGACAGCGTGGCCGACGATGCCAAAGGCGCCGCCGGCACTGCCAAGGGCTTGTCGGGGGTAACCGAACGCCTGGGCAACCTGGTCAGGCAATTTCGCATCTAAACAAAAAAGCCGGCAGTTGCCGGCTTTTTTTATCAATGCATTTTATTGCTCGTGGCGCAGGAACACCCAGGTATCGCCCTTGGATTGTTCGGGGCTGAAAAAATAGCCGCCGTAGTCAAAGGCCTTGAGGTCTTCGGCTTTGCCAAGGCCTTTGTCGGCCGCATAGCGCACCATCATGCCCCGGGCTTTTTTGGCGTAGAAGCTGATGATTTTGAACTGGCCGTTTTTCTCGTCCTTGAACACCGGGGTAATAAGCCGGCCCTTGACCTGCTTGGGTTTGACCGACTTGAAGTACTCGGTGGAGGCCAGGTTCACCAGCTCGTCATTGCCACTCTCGGCCAGGGCCTGGTTGACCTTGTCGGTGACGATATCGCCCCAGAACTGGTAGAGGTTGCTGCCACGGGGGTTGTTAAGGCTGGTGCCCATTTCCAGGCGGTAGGGCTGCATCAGATCCAGCGGTTTGAGGAGGCCATAGAGACCGGAGAGGATGCGCAGGTGCTTTTGCACATAACCCAGGCCCTTGTCGCCAAGGCTTGGGGCATCGAGGCCGGTGTACACGTCGCCGGTAAAGGCCAGCACCGCCTGTTTGGCGTTATCGGGGGTAAAAGGCCTGTGCCACTCGGTAAACCGGGCAGCGTTAAGGCCAGCCAGTTTGTCGGAGATACTCATCAGGCTGGACAGCTCGGCCGGGGACAACTGGCGGCACACGTCGATAAGCTCGGCGCTTTGCTCAAGCAGCTCGGGCTGGGTGAAGGTGTCGGTAACGGGCGGGGTTTCAAAATCCAGGGATTTGGCCGGGGACACCAGCATCAACATGGGCAAGACTCCTTAAATCAAGTGCCCGCCACTCTAACAGATAAGCGGCCGCTAGGGGCCGCTTATCTGTCGATTGCTACGTTCGCTCGCTGCTCTTTTGCTGCTCCCAAACCCCGGGAGCGAGCTTGGGTTTGAGCTCGGGGAATTTACGCAGATCAAAGAACGGCGTCTTACCGGCGGCGCGCTGGCAGTTGTAGTCTCTGGCCACCTTAAAAACGATGTTGGACAGCAGCAAAATGGCAATGAGGTTAACAATGGCCATCAGCGCCATGGCGAGGTTGGCCATATCCCAGACGATTTGCAGCTTGGCCACGGCGCCAAACATCACCATGCCCAGCCCCAGCACCCGGTAGATACGGATGGCGGTGTCGGAGTCTTTGAGGAAATCGACGTTGATTTCGGCGTAGTAGAAGTTGGCCATGATTGAGGTAAAGGCAAAGAAGAACAGCGCTATGGCCACAAAGCCGTTACCCCAGCCGCCCACCTGGGAGCTGAGCGCCGCTTGGGTCAGGCTGACCCCTTCCACGCCGCCGGTGATCTTAACCCCAGACAGCAAAATGATGGACGCAGTCGCGGTGCAGATAACCAGGGTATCCACAAAGACCCCCAGCATCTGCACGTAGCCTTGGGAGGCCGGGTGCGGCGGCGTAGGCGCGGCGGTGGCAGCGGCGTTGGGGGCAGAGCCCATGCCCGCTTCGTTGGAGAAAAGCCCCCGCTGAATGCCTTCCATCATCGCCTTGGCAATGCCGTAACCGGCAAGGCCGCCAGCAGCCTGCTGGACCCCAAAGGCAGAGCCGATGATGAGCTTGAAGATGGCCGGCAGCTCAGAGATGTTCATGCCCACCACAATCAGCGCCACCGCCAGGTAGCCAAGGGCCATAAAGGGCACTACCACTTCGGCGACGCTGGCAATCACCCTAAGGCCGCCAAACACCACCAGGGCGGTGAGCAGCACGGTGGCCACGCCGGTTATCCAGCGCGGCACCGAGAAGGCCGACTCCACCGCCTCGGAGATGGAGTTGGACTGCACGGCGCAGAACACCAAGCCGAAGGCCAAAATCAGACACAGCGAGAACAAGATGCCCATCCAGCGGGCCTTGAGGCCAAACTGCATGTAATAGGCCGGGCCGCCACGGAAGTTACCGTGCTTGTCCTTGACCTTGAACACCTGGGCCAGGGTGCTTTCGACAAAGCTGGTGCTCATGCCGATAAAGGCAATCAGCCACATCCAGAAGATGGCGCCGGGGCCGCCGGCGGTGAGCGCCACCGCCACCCCGGCCAAGTTGCCGGTACCAACCCGAGCGGCAAGAGAGGTACAGAGCGCCTGGAAGGAGGACACGCCGCTGCTGTCACCCTGGCGGGAGTTTTTCAGCACCGAGAACATGTGGCCAAAATGGCGCACCTGAATGAATTTCAGACGAAGCGTAAAGTACAGACCGGCACCGATCAGCAGGTAGATCAATACCGATCCCCACAGCAATCCATTGAGCCAGTCCACAGCGGCACTGAAGTAGGAGAGGAGCAGTGCCCAGATATCTTGGTTTTCTTTCATGGCTGTATTACTTGTTGGGGAACACCGGTTCCGGCCTTTTGGCCGAAACAAAGAGCGGGAGTCTAGCACCGACCGCCAGGCGTCCATACCGCAAAAACGTGACCTGTGCGACATTTAGAAACGCTTTTACCCATCTGCTCCCTTTCATATACTCTTGCCCTTCACCCGCATTGAAGGACCCGCCATGTGGTTTAAAAACCTGATGTTGTACCGCCTGACCAAGCCACTTGGGCTGGTGGGTGACACCTTTACCCAACGCCTGGCCGACAACCGCTTCAGCCCCTGCGGCAGCCAGGACATCGCCCGCTATGGCTTTGTAAACCCGGTAACCCGCCGCGAAGAGGGCGAGTTGGCCCACTTTGGCGACGGCTGCTGGCTGCTGTGTGTACGCCAGGAAGAAAAACTGCTGCCTGGCGGCGTGATCAAAGAGCTGCTGGACGAGAAAGTCGACGAAATCCAGCAGGCCCAGGGCCGCCCGGTTGGCCGCAAGGAAAAACAAAGCATGAAGGAAGAGATCGTCACCGATCTGCTGCCTCGCGCCTTTGTTAAAAGCCGCTTTACCTACGCCTACATCAGTGAAAAACAAAACCTGGTGGTGGTGGACTCGTCCTCTGCCGCTCGCGCCGAAGAAGTGCTGGGGCTGCTGCGTAAATCCATCGGCTCGCTGCCGGTCACCCCAGTGACGGCAGCCACCCCGGTGGCGGTTAGCCTCACCGACTGGCTAAAAACCCAGGCGCCCAAGCCCTTTGAAGTGGAAGACGAGGCAGAGTTTAAATCCCTGCTCGAAGAAGGCGGCGTCATTCGCACCAAGAAGCAGGCCCTGAACGACGACGAGATAAGCACCATCCTCGACAACCAGCGCATGGTCTCCAAGCTCGCCATCAACTACCCGGACAACCTGTCCTTCGTGCTGGACGAGAACCTGGGCATCAAACGCCTCAAGTTTGCCGATGTCTTGCGTGAAGAAAACGACGATATCGACGGCACCGACCGGGTTGCCCGCCTGGACGCCGATTTCGTGCTGATGACCCGCACCTTCGAGCAGTTCATCCCCGAACTGCTGGCCGCCTTGGGCGGTGAGGCCGACCAACTGGCGTAACAAAAACCCATGAAAAAACGCGGCCAAGGCCGCGTTTTTTATAGGTCGAAGGCTTCTTTGAGTTCCGCCAAGGGCTCGGTAAAAGCCGGGTCCTCAAAGTAATCACTTGAGGGGATCAGCCCCTTGGCCAGCGCTTCAGCGGTCAAAGCATCGGTGTCGACGCCATAGCGCTGAAGCAAACCGCAGCTGAGCGCGCCTAAGCGCACAAAGGTGGCGTAATCGGGCTCGGGGGCCTTGTAGTCCGGGTCCTTCCAGTGGCGCACCACTTTTAACAGGTCCTCGTTAAAACCCCAAGAGCGCAGGATATTGAGCCCCAGTGGCTGGGCCAGGCGGTTGAGCACCTTTTTCAGCAGATAAGGGCTGGTGACCGCGTCCGGCATTTGCTCGGCCTCGGCCAGGATGGGCAGCACCCCGATATTGTGGATAAGCCCCGCCAGTTGGGCGCCGTCCACCGTCAGTTGCCGGGGGTTGGCGCCGCCCCTTGTCAGATACGAACCCAGCAGCAGACAAGCAGCGCTGGACACCGACACGCTCTCTTCCCACTCGGTCATCATCACGTCCTCAATGATGGGGTGGGAGCAGATAAAGAGCTGCTGCATGGCAGCGGCGGTGACCATGGAGCGGATCTGGCGGGTGCCGATGCGGCCAAGGGCGCCCTGGATGGAGTCTACCGCTGCCACCCGCCGGTAATGGGCGGTGTTGGCCATGCGGATCACCCGGGCGGCCAGGGCCGGATCCTGGCGGATGATATCGGCCAGTTCGTCCAGGGCTATCTCGTCCTTTTCGGTGGCCGAGCGCACCTGCAACGCCACCTCTGGCAGGGTGGGCAGGATCAGTGAGTCGTTCTTGATCTTGTGGATCAAGGATGCAAGCAAGTCGTTTTCATTGGCCATGGTTATCGAGCCATTCATCGTTATAGTGCCTAATCACTATACCTTAAGGCAGATCAATTTCATCCATGCAAAGCGGCGCTATGCTGCGCTCCCTTTAGCAGCCAGCCCAATATTCCATGCCAGCCCCAGAACTGCTCTGCCCTGCCGGTAGCCTCAAGCACCTCGAATACGCCTTTGCCTATGGCGCCGACGCCGTTTATGCCGGCCTGCCCCGCTATTCGCTGAGGGTGCGCAACAACAGCTTTACCCCCGAGAACATCCAGCAGGGCATCGACCGCGCCCATGAGCTTGGCAAAAAATTCTACTTGGTGGCCAACATCCAGCCCCACAACACCAAGGTCGATACCTTTATCCGTGACATGGCGCCGCTCATTGCCATGGGCCCTGACGCCCTTATCATGTCGGACCCCGGCCTGATTATGCTGGTGCGCAGCCATTTCCCGGACATGGCCATTCATCTGTCGGTGCAGGCCAACGCCATCAACTACGCCAGTGTCGACTTTTGGGCCCGCCAGGGCATAGCGCGGGTCATTCTGTCGCGGGAGTTGTCCCTTGAGGAAATCGCCACTATCCGTGAGCGCTGCCCCGGCACCGAGTTGGAAGTCTTTGTGCACGGCGCGCTGTGCATGGCCTTTTCCGGGCGCTGCCTGCTGTCGGGCTACATCAACAAACGCGACCCCAACCAGGGCGCCTGCACCAACGCCTGCCGCTGGCAATACAAGGCCAGCGCCGCCCGCGAAGACCAAAACGGCGATGTGGTCAGCCGCGAGCCGCAGATCATGGTGGTTACCGAGCAAAGCCGCCCTAACGAGCCGATGGCCGCCGAAGAAGACGAACACGGCAGCTACATCTTTAATTCCAAGGATTTACGGGCGGTGGAGCATGTGCCGGCGCTGGTGGCCATGGGGGTGCATTCGCTGAAGATTGAAGGGCGCACCAAAAGCCACTATTACGTGGCCCGCACCGCCCAGATTTACCGCCAGGCCATCGACGATGCCGTGGCCGGTAAACCCTTTGACGAGGGTTACCTGCAACAGCTCGAACATCTGGCCAATCGCGGTTACACCGAGGGCTTTTTGCGCCGCCATGGCCCGGCCAGCCTGCAAAACTACCAAAGCGGCAAACCTGAGTCGCCCCACCAGTTTGTCGGGGAAGTGTTGGGCGAGCAGCAGCAGGATGGCAGTGTCGATATCACCGTCAAAAACCGCTTTGCCCTGGGCGATAACTTGCTGCTGGTCACCCCCAAGGGGAACTACCCGCTGCACCTTGAGGCCCTTTTTGACAAAAAAGGCCAGCCCATTGCCGTGGCGCCCGGCGATGGCCATCAGGTGAAAGTGGCGCTGCCCCAGGCAATCGACTGCCGCCTGGGCCTGCTGGTCCGCCTGGGAGACACACCGTGACCCTGAGCATCGACAGCGATTGCATCAACTGCGATATGTGCGAGCCCGAGTGCCCCAACAAGGCCATCACCATGGGCCTTGCCATTTATGAAATCGACCCGGCCCGCTGCACCGAGTGCGAGGGCCACTACCCTGAGCCTCAGTGCGTCAACGCCTGCCCCATCGATTGCATCAGCCAGGGAGAGGTTGAAAGTAAAGAGACGCTGCTGGCCCGCTTTGCCGCCCTTTGGGGCTAGCCGTTATTTTGCGATCCCCGCCAAAGTCCCCCGCCGCTGCTCTTTACCCGGGCAGCGGCCCGTGGTTCACTTGCGCCCTTTGAAAAAAGAGCGCCCCGAGGGCCCTGAAAGGAAAGTCCAACGTGGAAAAGGTGACAGCCGCAGACGCCCCCCAATTCAAAGGCTCCAGGCTTCGTAACTATCTGATGTTCCTTATCCCATCGCTGATTGGGATCGGCCTTTTCATGACCCCGCTGCGCTACCAGGGCGACATCACCATCGCCATTGCGGTGGTGGCCAAGAGCTTTAAAGCGCTTTTGGAAGGGGTTATGCCCATCCTGCTGACCCTGATTGTCAGCCTCTCGGCCCTGGTTACCGTCTTTTCCCAACTGTTCAAACCCGCCAACGTGATGGCCAGCCCCTTTCTCAAGGGCCTGTTTTGCCCCAACTGGCTGTGGACATTGGTGCGGGTGATTGGCGCCGTGTTTGCTGTGCTGATTTATAGCGGCAAGGGCCCGGCCTACCTGCTGGACCCCAACACCGGCGGCCTGGTGTTTGGCGATTTGCTGCCAACCTTGTTCTCGGTGTTTATTTTTGCCGGTTTGCTGCTGCCGCTGCTGCTGGATTTTGGCCTGCTCGAATTCGTCGGCACCTTGATGACCAAGGTAATGCGGCCGGTATTCAAGCTGCCCGGGCGCAGCGCCGTGGACTGCTTTGCCTCCTGGCTGGGCGACGGCTCGGTGGGCATTCTCTTGACCGGCAAGCAATACGAAGGCGGCTTTTACACCCAAAAAGAAGCAGCCATCATCGGCACCACCTTCTCGGCGGTGTCCATCACCTTTTCCTTGGTGGTGCTGGCCCAGGTCAAACTGGAAGGCTATTTCCTGCCCTTTTACGGCGCCATCTGCCTGGCCGGTGTGGTAGCCGCCATCGTGGTGCCGCGCCTGCCGCCCCTTAGCTGGAAGAAAGATCACTTTATCGGTGGCAGCCCCCGCACCGGTGAAGAAGAAGCCATTCCCGGCCACCACGGCGTGATGAGCTTTGGCCTGGAGCGGGCCCTGCACCGCGCCGACAGCATCGAGAGCCTGAAAAAGCCCCTGGGCGATGGCATCAAAAACGCCCTGGACATGCTGCTGGGAGTGTTGCCGGTGGTGATGGCGGTGGGCACCATTGCGCTGCTCATCGCCGAGCACACTCCGGTCTTTGGCTGGCTGGGTAAACCCTTTGTGCCCTATCTGGAACTCTTGGGCATTCCCGAAGCGGTGGCCGCCTCCAAAACGGTGATGGTGGGCTTTGCCGACATGTTCATCCCCTCGGTGCTCATTACCGGGGTAGACAACGAAATGACCCGCTTCGTGGTAGCGGCCATGTCGGTGACCCAGCTGATTTATCTCTCCGAAGTGGGTGCCCTGCTGCTGGGTAGCCGCATTCCGGTCAACTTTATCGAGCTGTTCGTTATCTTCATTCTGCGTACCCTGGTGACCCTGCCGGTGATTGCCGCCGTGGCCCACTGGGTGTTCTAAGCCCGCTTTACAGCCCCCAAAGGCGCCCCTATGATGGGCGCTTTCTTTATTGCACCCCTGATAAGGACATCCCCCATGAGCAAAGTCATCAAAGGCGTTATCGCCGTTGCCGTTATCGGCGCCGTAGGCGTGCTGGGCACCAACTGGTATTTGAGTAAGCAGCTCAACGATACCATCGCTATTCAACAAAAGGAGTTTGCCAAACACGGTATGACCCTGAGCTACAGCGATGCCTCGGTTAACGTTCTGACCCACAGCTGGAGCATCAGCGGTTTTGACTTCCAAGGCCCAGAAGGCAGCTTGTTCAAAGTGGCCGAAGTCAGCTCCAACAACTTCGACATGGACCAGGTGCAGCCCCACAGCCTGGCGGAATTTTCCGGCCTGGAGCTGAGCCCAGAGCTGCTGCAACAAGCCCCAGCCGAGCTCAAGGATGCCCTGGGCAAGGTTAAGCTTCACGGCCGCCTGGAAAGCCACTACGACGCCAGCAAAGGCACCTTTGAGTCCAGCACACTGCTGGACGACAAGTCCCTTGGCGAAGTGGAAATGCAGTTCAGCACCGCCGGTGCCACCCCCTTTATCGAGTTCGCCAACCAGTACAGCCAAAAGCTGAAAGACAACCAGCCCAGGGGCGCCGACGCCGAGCGTCAGTTGCTGGGCCAGATGATGCCCAAGCTTCAGCAAATGGTGATCAACAACGTTAGCCTGCGGGTAAAAGACGGCGGCCTGGTGGACTTGTTCTACCGCTTGCGCGCTGCCGATACCGGCCTCGATAAGGCCAGCCTTCAGCAGCAGCTGGGCCAGCAGGTTGCCATGAACCCGGTGCTCACCGACGCCCAGCGCCAAACCCTGCAAGACTTCTTCCAGGGCGGCCACGAGCTGACCATCAAGGCAAGCCCCAGCGAGCAGCTCTCGGTCGGCGAAATGATGACCCCCGCCTTCCAGCAGCGCTTTAGCACCCCGCAGCAATTGCTGCACTTTCTTGGCCTGACCTTTAACGGTAACGGCTTCGAAGCTTAACCAAAGGGCGCCAAATGGCGCCCTTTTGGTAAGGGTTCATCCGGGCCGCCTATAGTCAGAGGCAGCAATAAGGAGGAACCCATGGCATTACGTACCCTGACCGCATCCTTGGGCCTGGCTCTGTTGCTCTCGGCCTGCACCAGCACCGGTGACACCCCGGCCGAGAAACGCCAGGCGGTGCTGCAAATGCAGCAGCAAACCCTGGCAAAGCTCTATGCCAAGCACCCAGGAGCCCGCACTACAATCGCCAACGCCTATGGCTACGGCGTCTTTGATCTGGCCAACCAGAACCTGATTTTGCTGTCCACCTCCGGTGGCTACGGCGTGCTCACCGACCAGGCAGGCCACCACACCTACATGCGCATGGGCGGTGGCGGTATCGGTTTTGGGCTGGGGATCAAGGACTACAGCGAAGTGGTTATCTTCAAGCACAAAGCGGATTTCGAGCGCTTTCGCGACTTTGGCTGGGACGCCTCGGCCCAGGCCGAAGCCACCGCCAAGGCCAACGACAGCGGCGGCGATGTGGCGGCCAATCAGTCGGTGGATTTAGACGTGACCACCTACCAGCTCACCGAGTCGGGCATTGCCTTGCAAGCGACCATCGGCGCCGCCAAATACTGGCGCTGGGATGAACTCAACTGACAGGGGCCTTCGGGCCCTTTTTCATTGCCCCACTCTTCGCCTTGTCAACGAATTGGACTATATCAGTTAAGCGTTGAATATCTTAAAGTTCATGACCATTTAGCCGATACTAGCCAGTAGAACCTTTCCCAAGGAAGACAGCTTATGCGCAAGAATCTCCCTGTAGTCGACTCAGAGGTACAGGTACCTGAGGGAGAAGAGCTGGTCTCGACCACCGATCTGCGTGGCGTGATCACCTACGCCAACGACGCCTTTATCAAGGTCTCGGGCTTTAGCGAGGCCGAGCTCGTTGGCCAGCCCCACAACATGGTGCGCCACCCGGACATGCCATCGGCGGCTTTTGCCGATGTCTGGGCCAAGCTCAAAGCCGGCCGCCCCTGGCGCGGCATGGTGAAAAACCGCTGCAAGGATGGCCGCTATTACTGGGTGGATGCCTACCTGACCCCGATCATGGAAGGCAAGCAGTGCGTGGGCTTCCAGTCGGTGCGCCGTAAAGCGACCCGCCACCTTATCGAGAAAGCCGAGAAGGCCTACGCCCGCATCAACAAGGGCGAGAAGGTCCGTAAACTGGTGGACCTGCGCGGCTTTAGCTTTGGCGGCCTGCCGGTGATAGTGCTGGGCCTGATTGCCTTTTTTGTATTTGGCTTTAATACCGCCCTTACCTTCTGTATTGGCGGCCTGGTGTCGGCGCTGGGCATCTTTGCCTGGCTGCGCCCGCTGTGGGTACAAGACGAACAGGCCACCAATTTTCACAACCTGCATCTGTCCCAGGCCATTTACGTGGGCCACGGCTTTGGCGCCGGCATGCGCTTTGACGCCATGATGAACTGGTCCCGTAACGCCGCCATGTTGGGCCGCACCAAGGACGCCACCCATTCGCTGAGCGACGTGTCCGCCAACCTGGTGCGCAGCGTTACCCACACCCGCAAGGAAGTGCTGGCCCAGGAAGACGAAGCCAACAAGATGGCGGTGGCCATCAACCAGTTGACCGCCACCATCCAGGAGATCGCCCGCTCCAGCCAGAACACCTCTGACGAAGTGCGCGACACCCACACCCAGTGCGACAACGCCCGCACCGCGCTGAAAGACTCGGCGGTGCGCATTAATAAACTCCAGGATGACGTAGAAGAGTCCGCCCGCGCCGCCGAGGCCCTGCAAGCCGAGACCCAGAAGGTCACCAGCATCATGGGCGAAATTGAAGGCATTGCCGACCAAACCAACCTGCTGGCCCTGAACGCCGCCATTGAAGCGGCCCGCGCCGGTGAACATGGCCGCGGCTTTGCGGTGGTGGCCGACGAAGTGCGCGCCCTTTCCAGCCGCACCCAGCAGTCGGCCGGTGATATCCGCGACAGCCTGGCCGGTATGCGCCGCATGCTCGACTCCTGGCGCGAGCTGATGGAGCGCAACCGCGAGCACGCCCAAAGCTGCGTGGACGGCACCCAGGCGGTGACAGTGACCCTGGACGACATCTTTGGCCGGGTTGCCGAAATCAACGACTTGGCGGCGCAAATTGCCACCGCCGCCGAAGAGCAAAACGCGGTGGCGGTAGAGGTCAACGACAACATCCAGCGCCTCAAGGATTTGTCCGAGAGCACCTCTTATGCCATGGACGAGCTGGAAAAAAGCGGCCTGCTGCTCAACAAGAACACCGACCGCATCGCAGGCCTGGCCCGCACCTTCGGCTAAGCATTAGCACCCCTATCAAGGCCAGCCATCGAGGCTGGCCTTTTTGTTATCATGGCTCCCCCCACGCCGTACCCGGAGCCAACACCATGTCCCAGCAGGTTGCCGTATTCGACCTCGACCACACCCTGATTGATACCGATAGCGCCAACGGTTTTGGCCTCTGGGCCCACCGCCAGGGGCTCTGGGCCGTGGACGACCTGCACGGCAAACTGGCCCACTGGCACCGCCTTTATGTAGAAGGCGCCCTGCCAGTGGACGAATACTTGGCATTTATCATCTCCCCCTTTACCGGCCAGCGCCGCGATACCGTCGCCGCCTGGGTGGATGCCTTTGCCCAAGAGGAAGTGGCCCCCAAGGTAAGGGCCGACGCCATGAGCGCCGTTAGGCGCCACCAGGAGCAGGGCCACCGGGTGATAGTGGCCTCCGCCACCATCGCCCCCATCGTTGAGGGGGTATGTAGGCTGCTGGGGTTAGATGAAGTGATAGCCACCGAGCTGGCAGTCGAGGGCGGGGTCTTTACCGGCCAATGCCAGGGGGTGCCCAGCCTCGGCCACGGCAAGGCCTGGCGGTTGGCCCAGCATCTGGGTGAAAAGCCGGCCCTGCTGCACGCCTATTCCGATTCCATCAACGATCTGGCGCTGCTGAGCCTTGCTGATAGCGCCCATGTGGTGACCCCGGACCCAAAGCTGGCCGCCATCGCCGAAGTGCGCGGCTGGCCGGTGTATCACTGGCGATAAAAAAACCGGCCTTGAGGCCGGTTTTTTTATCAGTCGCGCCCGGACAAGGGGGCTTGGAAGGCAGGGCCCATATCCCAGGGCTGCTCAATCCAGGTGTCCTGGGCAATATCTATTACGTACTCGTCGATAAAGGGCTTGCCGCTTGGCTTGGCGAACACCGCCACCAGCTTGGCCTTGGGGTACATTTCCCGCAGGGCCCGGGCGGTATTGCCGCTGTCTACCAGGTCGTCCACCACCAGCCAGCCTTCGCCGTCACCCACCGCCTCGCTGGCCGGTTTGATGATGTTCAGGCCGCGCTGGGCGTCGTGGTCGTAGGAGGAAATGCACACGGTATCGACGTTGTGCACACCCAGCTCACGGGCCAGTACCAGAGCCGGGGCCATGCCGCCACGGGTCACCGCCACTATGCCTTTCCACTGCTCGGCAGGCAGCTGACGGGCTGCCAGTTCGCGGGCGGCCTGATGAAAGGCTTCCCAGGTGACCAGATATTTTTTTGTCATAGCATCATCCTGCAAAAGCAAATTTCAAGAAGAACAGAATCGCCAGCACCCACACCGCCGGGCTCACTTCTTTGAAGCGGCCAGCCAGGGCCTTGACCAGGGCGTAGCTGATAAAGCCGAGGGCAATGCCGGTGGCGATGGAATAGGTCAGCGGCATCATGATCAGCACCACCGCTGCCGGTACCGTTTCGGTCAGGTCATCCCAGTCCAGGTGGCGAAGACTAGTCAGCATCAGCACCGCCACGTACACCAGGGCGCCGGCGGTGGCAAAGGCCGGTACCATACCGGCCAGGGGCGCGAAAAAGAGCGCGGCCAGGAACAACACCCCAACGGTAACGGCGGTCAAGCCGCTGCGGCCACCGGAGGCAACACCAGCGGTGCTTTCCACATAAGAAGTGGTGGTGGAGGTACCCAATGTGGCACCGACGATGGTGGCGGTTGAATCGGCCAACAATGCCTTGGAAAGCCGTGGCAGGTTGCCCTTTTTATCAAGAAGATCGGCCTTTTGCGCCACCGCCAGTAAGGTGCCTGAGGTGTCGAACAAGTCCACGAACAAGAAGGCAAAAATCACCGACAGCATGGAGATACTAAAGGCGCCGGCCAAGTCCATCTTGGCAAAAGTGGGGGCCAGAGACGGCGGCGCCGACACCAAGCCTTTGTATTCGGTAAGGCCAGCCACCAAGCCCAGCACGGTGATCAGCAAAATGGCAATCAGCACCCCACCTTTTACCCGCCGCGTCTCCAGCGCCACAATCAGGAAAAAACCGAGGATAGCCAGCAGCACCGAGGGTTTACTCAAATTGCCCAGGCTCACCAGCGTGTCCGGGTTGTCCACCACCACGCCGGCGTTAGTCAGGCCAATCATGGCCAGGAACAGGCCGATACCGGCGGCTATCCCCACCTTCAGCGCGCCGGGGATGGAATTGATTATCCACTCACGAATTTTGAACAGCGACAGCAGCACGAAGATACAGCCACTGAAGAACACCGCGCCCAGGGCGGTTTCCCAGCTGTAGTGGTCGTGCAAAACCACGGTGTAGGTAAAGAAGGCATTAAGGCCCATACCCGGTGCCAGGGCAATGGGATAGTTGGCCAGAAAGCCCATCACGAAACAGCCAAAGGCGGCTGCCAGACAGGTGGCCACGAAAATCGCGCCCTGGTCCATACCGGTCTTGGCCAGTACCGACGGGTTGACGAAGATGATGTAGGCCATGGTCAGGAAAGTGGTGATACCGGCTATCACTTCCTGACGGGTATTGGTGCCGAGCTCAGAGAGCTTGAACAGTTTTTCGAGCATGGGGGAGCCACTCAAAGACGGAGAATGGCGCGCGATTATCCAAGCAGGGCAAACGTTTTGCAAGGCGCGAAACAGCCATTCCCGAGCTGTATCAGGTTACCACCATGTTACCCAAAACCCCTGGTCGGTAAAGTGCTAATAAAAAAGGCCGCTTACGCGGCCTTTTCGGTTAACCAAATGTACCCTGCACATAATCTTTGGTGCGGGCATTAACCGGTTTTTTGAACACCTGCTCGGTTTCACCGAACTCAATAAGCTCGCCCAGGTACATAAAAGCGGTGTAGTCGGAGATCCGCTGCGCCTGCTGCATGTTGTGGGTCACGATGACGATGGTGTAGTGCTTGCGCAGCTCGCTGATGAGCTCCTCGATACCCTGGGTAGCTATGGGGTCCAGGGCGGAGGTGGGCTCGTCCATCAAAATCACCTCGGGTTTGAGGGCGATAGTGCGGGCGATACACAGGCGCTGCTGCTGGCCACCAGAGAGGCTGGAGGCGTCGCTGTTGAGCTTGTCTTTCACTTCGTTCCACAGCTGGGCCTGTTCCAGGGCCTCACGCACACGCTTGTCCATCTCCTTGCGGGACAGGCTCTCGTAGAGCTTGATACCAAAAGCGATGTTGTCGTAGATGCTCATCGGGAAGGGGGTGGGCTTTTGGAACACCATGCCCACCTTGGCGCGCAGGTCGTTCAGGCTCACCTTTTTGGTCAGCACGCAGCTCTCATCCAACAACACGTTGCCCTCAGCGCGCTGGCCGGGGTAGAGCTCATAAATGCGGTTCAAACAGCGCAGCAGGGTGGATTTGCCACAGCCGGACGGGCCTATCATCGCGGTAACGCGATTCTTGTAGATAGGCAGGCTCACTTCGAACAGGGCCTGCTTGTCCTTACCGTAGAAGAAATTCAGCCCTTGAACGTCCATGCGTTTTTTAAGGGGTGAAGCCTGGTAATTCTGGATATGGGCGACCTGGCTCATCAGGACCTCCGTTTTTTCAGTTGCGGCAGTACCCGCGACAAAATGTTGAGAAGCAGGATGGCCATGGTGATCAGCAAAGCGCCGGCCCAGGCCAGTTGGTTCCAGGATTCGTAAGGGCTCATGGCGAACTGGTAAATGGTTACCGGCAGGTTGGCCATGGGCTCATTGGGATTGAGGGTCATAAAGCTGGAGTTAAGAGCGGTAAACAGCAAAGGTGCCGTTTCACCGCTGATGCGCGCCACCGACAGCAAAATACCGGTCACGATACCGGTACCAACACTGCGATAGCACAGGCTGACAATCACCTTCCAGCGCGGGGTACCAAGGCCGGCACCGGCTTCACGCAGGTTACGGGGCACCAGTTTAAGCATCTCTTCGGTGGTGCTGATGATGATGGGCAGGGCAATGATGGCAAGGGCGATACTGCCGGCCCAGCCGGAGAAGTGCCCCATGCCTACTACTACCAGCTGATACACGAAGAGGCCCACCAGGATGGAAGGGGCGCTCATCAGCATGCCGTTCAAGAAGCGGATGGTGTCGGCGGTCTTGGAGTTCTGGCCAAACTCGGCCAGCCAGGTACCGGCCAGCACCCCAATCGGGGTGGCCAGCACAATACCCAGAGCGGTCATCATCACGCTGCCGATAATGGCGTTGGCCAGGCCGCCTTCACCGCCGGGGCCCGGGGTGACTTCGGTAAACAGCGACCAGCTCATGCCGGCCAGGCCTTTTTCGAACAGGGTGTAGAGGATCAACACCAATACGCCCAGGCCCAGCAAAGTGGCACCCAGACAGAAGGCCTTGAACAGCACGTTCTTGGCTTTACGCATGATCATTGCATTTTCCTCCGCAGCAGCACCCGGGCTGTGCCCATCACCACGAAGGTGATCATGAACAGCACCAGGCCCAGGCCGATAAGAGAAGCGATGTGCGTCTCACCGGTGGCCTCGTTGAACTGCTCGGCGATGGTGGCGGAAATAGAGGTAGCCGGCATGAACAGGCTGACGTCCATGCTCTGGGCGCCGCCAATCACGAAGGTGATAGCCATGGTTTCCCCCAGAGCCCTTCCCAGCGCGAGGATCAGCGCGCCGAAAATGGGGCCCTTGATGGCGGGCAACAAAACCTTGGCAATCACTTCGAACTGGGTAGCGCCGATACCGTAGGTGGCTTCACGCAGTACGTTGGGCACTGTGCTGAGCGCCTCTTTGATAAGGGAGGTCAGAATTGGCAGGATCATGAAGGCCAGAATGATGCCTGATGTCAAAAGTCCCACACCCATGGGGGGCCCACTGAATAAGCTGCCGATAACCGGCAGCTCTGCCAAATGCTCACCAGCCCACATCTGGAACCCTTCCGAGAACCAGGGGGCAAACACAAAGAGACCCCACATGCCGTAGATGATGCTGGGCACGGCGGCCAGCAGCTCAATGGCAATGGACAATGGCTTGGACAGCCATTTGGGGCTTAGCTCGGACAGGAAGATGGCCACGCCCACGCCAACGGGCAAGGCCAGCAACACGGCGATAAGCGACGACACCAAAGTGCCGTACAGGGCGTTAGCGGCCCCGAATTGCTCATTTACCGGGTCCCATTCATTGCTGAAAAAGAATCCCAGGCCGAACTTTTCGAGGGCCGGCCAGGCGCCTGTCACCAGCGACAACAGCAAAGCAAACATCAATACAGCGATGAGCCCTGCACTGGCCATGCTGGCCTTACGGAAGAATCCATCGCCGTCCACTGGGAATGCCTTGAGCAGTAATGCTTTCATAGTCAAAGGTATCAGCTCTACAAACAACTAAACCCCCGCGCCGAAGCACGGGGGTGAATTTCATGACAAGTTACTGTTAGTAAACAGCTTTGCCATTGTTTTTGATGTCCTGGGTCCACATGGATTCAACCATTTTGACCACATTGGCGGGCATCGGTACGTAGTCCAGCTCGGTGGCCAGCTTGTCGCCTTTCTCGTAACCCCACTGGAAGAACTTCAGAACTTCCTTGGCAGTCTCAGGGTTAGCCTGCTCTTTGTGCATCAGGATGAAAGTAGCGGCAGTCATCGGCCAGGAGTCGGCACCAGGCTGGTCGTTGAGGATCAGCTTGAAGCCAGGAGCGTGGGCCCAATCGGCGTTGGCAGCAGCGGCCATGAAGGCTTTCATGGAAGGCTCTACGAAGGCGCCAGATTGGTTTTGCATCTGGGTGTAGGTCAGGTCGTTGGTTTTGGCATAGGCAAACTCAACGTAACCGATAGAACCCTTGGTGCGCTTAACGAAGTTGGCCACACCGGCGTTGCCTTTACCGCCCAGCTGGTGAGCTTCTTTCGGCCAAGCCACTTCTTTACCTACGCCTACGTTGGCTTTCCAGTCGCCAGAAACGCGGCTCAGGTAGTCGGTGAAGTTGTAGCTGGTACCGGAACCGTCAGAGCGGTGTACGGCGTAGATAGGCAGGTGAGGCAGTTTCAGGCCGCCGTTCAGCTTTTTCAGCTCAGCGTCGTCCCAGAATTTTACTTTGCCCAGGTAGATGTCAGCCAGGGCTTCGCCAGACAGTTTCATTTCACCGGCTTTCACGCCAGGAACGTTAACAACGGCAACGATGGAGCCCATAACGGCCGGGAACTGTACCAGGCCTTGCTTGTCCAGCTCGGCTTTGTCGAGCGGCGCATCGGAAGCACCGAAGTCAACGGTGTTAGCGATGATTTGTTTGATACCACCACCAGAACCGATAGCCTGGTAGTTCAGTTTGACGCCGGTTTCCTTGTTGTATTGCTCGGCCCATTTGGCGTAAACAGGATAAGGGAAGGTAGCGCCAGCGCCGTTGATCACGGTGTCTGCAAAAGCAGAGGCTGAACCCAGAACAGCGCAGCTAAGTACCACACCTTTAAGCAACTTATTCATATCGAGATCCTAAAACCAGTTGGTGAGATGAGACGCCTTGGCGCCTCCTTTTTTCATCAGGTCGGCAGTTTTTTACCATCGCAAGATGACGGCTATGTGACAGCTTTAGGACAGTTGCTGGAGATGGGGGGTATGAAAGGGAAAAAAGCCAATAAAAAAGGGCCCTTGCGGCCCCTTTTGTCATCACAGGATTTTTTATTTTTTCTTTGGTGCCTTGGACCACTGAGTGGGGTAAAGGAACAGCGGCATGCTGCGCTGCTCACCCTTGGCCGGCGGAAAAACACCCTGGTTGGCAAAAGGAAAGACGATTTTCATAGTTCAGCTCCTCAATTTCGTTCACAGGCTTCTCGGCACTTGCCCTCTTGGGCGCCTGATCTCGGTTCCGTGGAGATTCTTATCCCCCAATCCATGGAGTTAGCACGAGGAGGTTTTCTCAACCTCGAAGCCAGTATAGCAAAATGTAGTTTTATTACAATAAAACCAAACAAAAAATCCGTAAAATACCAGTTTACGCTGGCGTAAAGTAATTTAATTACAAAATAAGGGCAAAAAAAGCCCACCTCGAGGGTGGGCTTGTCGCTTACGTTAAAGCAGGTAACTGGCGGCCAGGGTGATCACCGGGGCCGCAGAAGGGGCGCCATGTTGCCAGTCGCCCCCTTCAATGCCTGAGCCGGCAATATCCAGGTGGGTGTAGGGAATGGGCTGGGCACTGTCCAGGCCGTGTTTGGCAAGGCCGGAGGCGATATCCAAAAAGGCCATGGGGAACTGGTGGCCTCGGGCGGTGACAGAAGAACCGGCATTGTTACAGCTCAGCACGTCGTCGGCGCGGGTGCGCGGCGCAATAAAGGCGTAGTCTTCGCGGCGCACGCGGGACACATCGGCCGGGTCGCCGTACAGGTCGCCAAGGGTAGCCAGGGTGCGGCCGATGTTAAGCTCGCGGGCCGGGCCGTTTTCCACTACAGCGGTGTAAGGGCCAAGGGCGCGGGCGGCATGGCCGGTCAGGGTAGCGATGGAGAAAATTTCCGGCTCCACCGCATCAACCGCCGCTTCACGCAGGTGAGAGAGGAGGTCGGCCAGTACCAGGCGCCCTTCGGCGTCGGTGTTACCGATGCGCACCCGCACCCCGCCGTGGCTGGTGATGATCTCGTCCGCCACAAAGCTGTCGGCACCGATTGAGTTACGCACCGCGCCAATTTCGGCGATGGCTTTGATGCCCTGGGGCTTGAGCTCGGCCAGGGTTTTCATAAAACCGGCCACGGCGGCAGCGCCGCCTTTGTCGCGGCTCATGCCGGCCATATGGCCACCCACTTTCAAATCGGCGCCGCCGGTGTCGTAAGTCACGCCCTTGCCGGCAAACAGCAGGGTCTTCTCAATGTCCCCTTCCCCTTGGTATTCCAGGCGAATAACGCAGGGCACATGGCGCTCTACCGCCAGGCTGGCGCGGGCCACCGCCATCATTAGCGGGTAGTCGCGCTTGAGGGTGTCGGTGTCGCGCAGCACGGAAACCTTCACCGGGCTGCCGGCAAAGAGCTTCTCGCAGTATTCGGCAAATTTAAGGGGCGCCATACGCTCGGGCTCGGTGCCGCAAAGGTCGCGGCCGGCGCGGCGGCCCGCTTCGATAGCGGCGGCGGCGTCCACATCCAAAGATGCCGACAGCACCCCAACCAGGGAGACCGGTTCGACTTCGGCTTCACCCAGGGCTTCACGGGCTTCCAGCGGCTGCCACAGGCCTTGCCAGAACCCCAATAAAGACAGCAGTTCGGCCTGGGCGTAGCGCTCGTCGTCCGGCACGCCGGCCACTTGCAGCAAAGGCTTGGTGATACCGGCAGCCAGGGCCAGAGCTGCGGCTTTTTTACCGGCGTCATAGAAGCGGCGCACATCGTCGTAATCGCGCAGCAAAGGGCCGGTGGCGGTGCTGATAAGGCGCTGGCCCGGCAGCTTGGCGGCGGGGATCAACAGGCTATCGCTGGCAACCCGGGCATCGATGCGGGCATGCTCGGCCAGCACGCTTGCCAAAGGCTCGGCCAGGGCCGCGCCGGGGCTATGAATAAGGATAAGGGCATCGTATTGGCCGCTCTCAAGGGCAGCTTCGAAGGAGGCTTCACGTTGTGGTTTGGCAAAGGCCATAAGAGATTTCCATTACTGAGTTTGCAGCCATTCTAGGGCAGTCCCCCGGTGCAACCAAGGGACGGCCCGCCGCGCCGCACCAGGGAACTGTAAATATTGGTGTCGGCGCTAGGACGCTGGAGGCGACAAGCGCCGGGTCAGTAGCGTGGCGCCCGCCCCCAGCACCAGGGTACCGGCCACCAGGGCCAGTGCCCAGGCCCAGAGCTCTGGCCCCTGTTTCAAGGCAATGGAGCCAAGGCTTGCCAGGGCGAAAAGCCCGCCGGTCCACCACAAAAACGCCACCCGGCGGCGCCCGGCGCCAGTAGCCATGGGCCAGAGCACCGGCAGCAAGGTCACCACCCAGAACACCCAAGGGAAGGCCCAGAACCGCGCCGGGCTATCCATGGGCAGGTAGCGGGCGGCCAGCAGCAGCGCCAGGGTACCCAGTGGCAGGCTACCGGCCAGTACCAGAGATTTGCGGTTGTAGTGATAAAGCCAGCCGCTTTTAGGCAGCCGCCCATGGGCCCGCAAGGCGCCGCCAAAGAGCATGCCAAGGCAAGCAATGCCTAAGGCGCTGAACAGCCAGATAAGGGTAATGCCACCAAAATGGCCGTAATGCAGGGCCACAAAGGCGCCGTAAATCAGCCGTGACGGGCCCATGTTGTCCTGGCGGATATCACTCAAAGGCGCCTTGGCGCCGGGAGTAAAGATTATCTCGCGGGTTTCAACCAACTCGCGGCCGCGGCTACTGGCCGCGATAACCTGCTGGTTTTGGTCCTTCCAGGGGCCAATGGTCAAGCGGGTGGGCTGGACCCCTAAAAGCGCCTCGCTTTGGGCAAGAAGGGCCGAGGGCTGCAACTGCGCCGCTGCCACCTTGGCCGCTTGGGGTACCTGGGCAAAGCCCATGTCATTCATCAGGGCGCTGCGGTCTCCCTGGTAAGGGCCCATCAGCAGCAAGGCCTGGTACAAAACCAGCAGGCAAAATGCGGCGCCGGTGATGGCGTACATCAACAGGTACGGCAGGCTGGCGATGCCAACCAGTTTGTGAAGGTCCAGCCATTTGTCCTTGGCCGAATCGGGCCGGTACTGCTGGAACTGACGCTTGAGGTTGGGCCAATGCACCACCATGCCGTTGATAAGCAGCACCAGCATCAAAATGGCCACCAGGCCTGCTAGATAAAGGCCCATGGGCAAGGACAGGGAATCGTGGATGGTGAGCAGGGTGCGCCCGGCGTTACCCCTGATGGCATCGGTAAGCACGGTGCCGTCAGCCAAAATGGCCTGGTAGCCTTTGCCGCCGTAATACATCAGCGGGAAGCCACCCTCCTCGGCCGGGTAAAAAGAGAGGCTGCCGCCTTCTTTTAATATGCCCTGCTGCTCAAGCCGATTGGCGGCTTGGTCCATGGCCTGAGGCAGCGTCAGCTGCCCTTGGCGCCCAAACTCCCATTGATAGAGGGCGTCGTGAAAAAACAGCACGATGCCGGTAAAGAAGATGATGGCCAGCGGCGGCGTGATCAATACCCCCACCCAGTTGTGGACCTGGGTCCAGTAGCGGCGCATAAAACTCACCACAGCACTCCATTAACAAGGGCCGAGAGCAGCAGCGCGGCGCCCCAGGAGGCCACCCCATGGTGCAGGCGGCGGCCATCGCACAGCATGAACATCACCACCAGCGCCCAGATGGGCATGGCGGCCAGCAAAATGCCCGCCAGGCGGCTGCCGTTTTCAATGGGCATCAGCAAGAACCAGTTAAGGGACAACGACAAGCTCAGCAGCCCGCCAATAATGAGGCTCACCAGCAAACGCAGGGTCATCGCGCCCTCCTTGGCAGCAGCAGCGGCCACAGCACCAGCCCGGTCATGGCGCCGGTTAGCGCCATGGCCCACTGAGCACTGTCGTCAAACACCAGGGTGCTCAGCACCGTCACAACCAGTACCGCGCTAATAACGGCCCAGAAATACCGGCGGTAGTGCCACCCCAACCAGGTCGCCAACAAGGTCCCTATGCCCAGCATGCAGCCTCCAAATAACAATTATTATCATTATCACGAAAGCAACAGGGCCAGGCAAGGGCCTGAACAAACAAAGGGATAGATAAAGAAAGCTTTACTCGGCAAAGGGCAGTTTGAGCTGCTGGATAACCCCCTGCCCCGCCAAGCCGACAAAAAGCCCCACCAGCCGCACCCCTTTGCCCTGGCCGCGCTGATAGGCGGTTTCCAGCAAAGCGTCAAAGAGCCCGTGGTCCAGTTCGCCGCTGACATGCTCCATGGTGGTTTGGGTAAAATCGCTGAACTTGAGCTTTACTCCCACCTTGCCGATGGCCCGCTCCCCCAGCCGGCGGGTAAGTTCCGGGGCCAGTTCATCAGCCACCCGGCGCACCGCCGCCAGGGTTTCCAGATCTTTGGGCAGGGTGGTTTCCACCCCCACCGATTTTCGCTCCCGGCTAACGGTCACCCCCCGCTCGTCGATACCAAAAGCCCGCTCATAAAGGGCCCGGCCGAATTTGCCAAATTGCAGCTCGAACCAGTCTTGGTCGCAGCGCTGGATATCGGCGCAGGTCTTAAGCCCAAGGGCCGCCAGCCGCGCCTCGGTAGCCGGCCCCACCCCGGGGATCTTGCGAAGGGGCAAGTCTTTGACAAAAGCGGGCACCGCCGCTGGGGTCAGCACAAAAAGGCCGTCAGGCTTGTTCTCTTCCGAGGCGATTTTGGCCAAAAACTTGTTGGGGGCCACCCCGGCCGAGGCGGTGAGGTTGAGCTCGCGGCGAATATCGGCGCGAATGGCTTCGGCGATCAGGGAAGCCGAGCCCTTAAAATGGGGGCTGTCGGTAACATCGAGGTAGGCTTCGTCAAGGGAGAGAGGTTCGATAAGGTCGCTGTAGCGCTCGAAGATGGCGCGAATTTGCTGGCTGACCGCTTTGTAGACCCCCATCCGCCCCGGCAGCAATACCAGTTTGGGGCACAGCAGCTGCGCCTTGTGGGTGCTCATGGCCGAGCGCACCCCGTATTTGCGGGCCTCGTAATTACAGGTGGAAATTACCCCACGCCGCTCTCGGCTGCCGCCAATGGCCAGCGGCACCGATTTGAGGGCCGGGTTGTCCCGCATCTCCACGGCGGCAAAGAAGCAGTCCATGTCCACATGAATGATCTTGCGCACACAAAACCTGTATATAAAAACAGTATTTTTTGTATTCTAGCGCCGGCTCAAACAAGTGCAACTACAAAAAAGGCGCCTTGCGGCGCCTCCTTTTTATTCGGCCAATACGCTGCGCATGTTGCCTTCGGTATTGAGGGCCTGGTGCCAGGAAAGGGCCTTTTCCAGGCAGTGCGGGGTGTGGCCGCCCCGGGTGCAGGCCTCGGCAAAGTAGCGGTTAAGGGCCGGGCGGTACAAAGGCGCCACGCAGTTGTCGATGATAACCCGGGCCCGCTCGCGGGGCGCCAGGCCGCGAAGGTCGGCCAGGCCCTGCTCGGAGACCAGAATGTCTACGTCGTGCTCGGTGTGGTCAACATGGCTGACAAAGGGCACGAAGCTCGAAATATCGCCACCCTTGGCGATGGATTTGGTCACGAAAATCGACAGCTGGCTGTTACGGGCAAAATCCCCCGAGCCGCCGATGCCGTTCATCATGCGGGTGCCGCAGACGTGGGTGGAGTTAACGTTGCCATAGATATCCGCTTCCAGGGCGGTATTGATGGCGATGATACCAAGGCGGCGCACGATACCCGGGTGGTTGGACAGCTCCTGGGGCCGCAAGATCAAGCGGTTGCGGTATTTATCCAGCTCGCGCATCACCTGCTCGTTGCGCTTGGGCGACAGGGTGATGGAAGAGCCTGAGGCGAAGGTGAGCTTGCCTGAGTCCAGTAGATCAAAGGTGGAGTCTTGCAGCACCTCGGAGTACATGGTCAGGCGATCGAAGGGGCCTTCAATCAGGCCTTCCATCACCGCGTTGGCCATGGTGCCGATACCGGCTTGGAGCGGCAGCAAAGATTCGGTGAGGCGCCCTGCTTCAATTTCTTCTTTAAAGAACTGAATAAGGTGGTCGGCAATGGCCTGGGTTTCGCTGTCGGCGGGCAGCACGTTGGAGGGGCTGTCTTTGCCTTCGGTGATAACGATGGCGGCGATTTTGCTGGCATCGATGGGAATATAAGGGGTGCCGATGCGGCTGTCCGGGGCCACCACCGGAATGGGCTGGCGGTTGGGGCGCATCTGGGGAATATAAATGTCGTGCAGCCCTTCGAGGCCAGCGGGGCTGGCCAGATTCAGTTCAATAATGACCTTCTCGGCCAAAATGGCATAACTGGCGGAGTTACCCACCGAGGTGGTGGGCACGATGCCGCCCTCTTCGGTAATGGCGCAGGCCTCTATTACCGCCACGTCCATCTTGCCCAGCTGCTTGTTGCGCAGCAGCTCTACGGTTTCCGAGAGGTGCTGGTCGATAAACATCACTTCGCCGGCGTTGATGGCCTTGCGCAAGGTGTTGTCCACCTGGAACGGCATACGGCGGGCCAGCACTTTGGCCTCGGTGAGCTTGGCGTCCAGATCGTTGCCGAGGGAGGCGCCGGTCATCAGGGTAATGGAGAAGGGTTTTTCATGGGCGCGCTGGGCCAGGGCCAAGGGCACCGCTTTGGCTTCGCCGGCCCGGGTAAAGCCGCTCATGCCCACTATCATGCCGTCTTGGATAAGCTCGGCAGCCTGCTCGGCAGACATAACCAAATCCTGCCATCCGGGCAGGCGACAACGCTGTTCAACCATGAAACTTCTCCGCACTGTGATTGTTGCTGTAGGGCGGTCCCCGAGGCAGGCTTTGAAGAGCCCTTATAAAATGTGGGGGTACCTTTGCGTGCGCAACAGTTTACGCCGACGTTCGAGGCAGACAAGTCCCGTGCGCGTAAATGGCTTTTGCGAAATCAGCGAGCGGTTAAACCCGGGGCTTTAGCGGGCAAAGCTCACATTTCCCTGGCTTGGCCGGGGAAAGCGATTGCGTTTTTGTAATGGGCCAATAGACTGTGCGCCACTTTTTGAGGAGACCCCGATGCGCGCACTGCTTTTGGCCAGCGTTTTGGCCAGCCCTGCCGCCTTTGCTGGCATGCAATGGCAAGACAACAGCCTGACCTACCTGTACGGCCAGCATTTCACCGTTAACCCCAGCACCGAACAGACCCTGACCTTCGAGCACGCCTCAGGCTGGGATTTCGGCGATGTGTTCTTCTTTACCGACGGCACCCGTTTCAACGGCGTCAAAGGCGACAACAAAACCCTGTACGGCGAATTCAGCCCGCGCTTTAGCGCCGGCAAGCTGACCGGCAAGGACCTGTCTTTTGGCGTGGTAAGCGATGTGCTGCTGGCCACCACCTACGAGTTTGGTGAAGGCAACGTCAACACCCTGCTGGTGGGCCCGGGTTTTGATCTCAAACTGCCGGGGTTCGATTACTTCCAGCTCAACTTCTATAAGCGCCTGCCCCGTGGCCGCCACGACGGTGACACCTTTCAGGTTACCCCCACCTGGCGCATGCACTTTCCGGTTGGCCAAAGCCAAATCGTCTTTGACGGTTTCATCGACTGGGTAGTGGACAGCGACCAGAGCTATCACCACAACTTCCACTTCAACCCGCAGCTCAAATACGACCTGGGCCAGGTGCTGGGGCTGAAAAAGGACAAGCTGTTTGTGGGTATCGAGTACGACTACTGGAAGCACCGCTTCGGTATCAAAGACACCGACGATTTTAAAACCACCCAGAGCGTGACCAACCTGCTGGTCAAATACCACTTCTGAAAAAGGGCCTGCGGGCCCTTTTTTAACGCCCGCTCCGGCTCACCATCAGGCTGAGCCAAGGCAGCAAAAACCACAGCAGCAAGGTTTGCCATTCCTGGGTGGGAGCCAGTTCGGCCCAGGCCAGGGTCAGCAAGGTTAACAGCAGGATAAACAGCCAGGGTTTGTCGTCGCTGTGGCGTTTGCGACAGCCCCGCCACAGTGGGAACAGCCATAAGGTAAACAGCAGAAATCGCAGGATAATCCAGTACATAAGCCCTCCTTGGCTGCGCGGATAATAATCAACAGAGCGTCTTCACTCAAGCACTTGACCTTGAACCAACTCCAGGGTTTAGCCTAAGGGCATCATCCAAGGAGGTTGTTATGTCCAACACCATGCATATTGCCCTGCCGTCCATCAGCTGTGGCGGCTGTGTCAGCGCCGTTGAAACTGCCCTGGGCGAACTGGCTGGCGTCAGCGAATTTGAGGTCAGCCTTGCCGAGCATCAGGCCAAGGTAACCGGCACCGCCGCAAGCGCCGCCGTTATCAAAGCCATTGAAGACGCAGGCTTTACCGCCGAACTTATCAAGGAGTAAGCCATGAGCCAGCATGTGCACTTGGCGCTGCTGGGGGTGAGCTGCGCCGGTTGTGTACGCACCATCGAAAAGGCCCTGGACGGGGTCGATGGCGTGGACCAGGCCCAGGTCAACCTGGCCGACCGCAGCGCCCATATTGATGGCAGCGCCGACAGCGCCACCCTTATTAGCGCCATTCAGGCCGCCGGTTACGACGCCCGTGAGCTGAGCGGCGACGACGAGAGCGATCTGGACACCCAAGCCCAAGCCGAAGCGGCTCACCTGAAAAAGCTCTGGTGGCAATGCGGCGCCGGCCTGGCCCTGGGTGTTCCCTTAATGCTCTGGGGGCTACTGGGCGGCGAGATGATGGCAATAAGCCCCACAAGCCGGATAGTTTGGGGCCTGATTGGCTTGGTGACCCTGGCCATCATGGTGCTGGCCGGTGGCCACTTTTACCGGGGCGCCTTCAAGGCCTTTGGCCACCACCAGGCCAACATGGACACCCTCATAGCCCTTGGCACCGGCGCCGCCTGGCTCTACTCCATGGCGGTGTTGCTGCTGCCCCAAAGCTTCCCCGGCGAGGCGCGCCACCTTTATTTTGAAGCCAGCGTGATGATCGTCGGCCTTATCAACCTGGGCCAGGCCTTAGAAGCCCGGGCCCGGGGCAAAACCTCTCAGGCACTGCGGCGGCTCTTGGATCTCAAAGCCAAGACCGCCCGGGTGATCCGCGGCAAGCAAGAGTCAGACATCCCGGTCGCGGCGGTGGCCAAGGGCGACAAGCTTAGGCTGCGCCCCGGCGAGACAGTGCCGGTGGATGGCGAAGTGGTTGAAGGCAGCGGCCTTGTTAACGAGAGCATGCTCACCGGCGAGCCCTTGGCCCAGGAAAAGGCCGCCGGGGCCAGCCTCAAAGCCGGCACCTTGCTGGAAAAAGGCACCCTGGTCTTTACCGCCACCGGTGTCGGCAAGGACACCGCTCTTGCCCGCATCATCGAGCAGGTGAAAAAGGCCCAGGGCTCGCGGCCCAGTATCGGCCGCCTGGCCGACAACATTGCCGCCGTGTTTGTGCCGGTGGTGATGGTGCTGGCTCTGGTCGCCGCCCTGGTCTGGTACAACCTGGGGCCAGCCCCGGCGGTCAGCCACGCCCTGGTGGTGCTGACCTCGGTGCTCATTATCGCCTGCCCCTGCGCCCTGGGCCTTGCCACACCGATGTCGGTGATGGTGGGGGTCGGCAAGGCCGCCGAGGCTGGCGTGCTTATTCGTAACGGCGAAGCGCTACAAACCCTCAGCCACATCGACACCCTGGTGCTGGATAAAACCGGCACCCTCACCGAGGGCAAGCCCCAGGTGGTGGAGGTCAATACCTTTACCGACACCGACATCAAGCCCCTGATCAAAGCCCTGGAGCAAGGCTCCGAGCACCCATTGGCCAGTGCCCTGCTGGAATGGGCCGGGGAGGTAGAGGCCGCTACCCTGGACGACTTTGACACCCTGGCCGGCAAAGGGGTCAAAGCCAGCCTCGATGGCGCGCCGCTGCTGCTGGGTAACCACAAGCTGATGGCCGAGTACCACATCGCCCTGGATGCTGGCGAAAGCGCAACAAACGCCATGATGGAGCAAGGCGCCACCCCGGTGTACCTGGCCCGTGGCAATGCACTGCTGGCGGTCTTTGCCGTGGCCGACCCCATCAAGCACGACACCCAGGCGGCCCTTGATGGCCTTAAAAAACAAGGGCTGCGGCTGGTGCTGCTGTCCGGTGACCGCCAGGGCACCGCCGAAGCGGTGGCCCGCAAGCTCGGTATCGACGAGGTAATAGCCGAAGTGCTACCCGAGCAAAAGGCCGAGACCATCACCCGGCTGCAAGGCGAGGGGCGCAGCGTTGCCATGGTCGGCGACGGCATCAACGACGCCCCGGCCCTGGCCGCCGCCAACGTAGGCATGGCCATGGGCACCGGCACCGACGTGGCCATGGAATCGGCAGATTTAACCCTGATGCGCGGCTCGTTGCTGGTGGTGGAAGACGCCATCGCCATCTCCCGCGCCACCATCGGTAACATCAAGCAAAACCTGTTCGGCGCCTTTATCTACAACAGCCTGGGCATTCCCCTGGCGGCGGGCCTGTTGTATCCCTTCACCGGCTTGCTGCTCAGCCCAGTGGTGGCAGGGGCGGCCATGGCGCTGTCTTCGGTTACGGTCGTCAGTAACGCCAACCGGCTGCGCTTTTTCAAAGGGGCAGGCAAAGCATGAGCGTGACCCCAGAGGAACTGGGCCGCCAGCTGCGCCAGCCCGAAGGCGCCCTTGGCCTGAAAGTGGCCGAAGGAATGAATAAGACCAATGCGCAAATCATCCAGTACTGCCAAGAGGCCCTGGCCCTGGTGGACGGCGAGCAGCTTTTAGAAGTGGGCCCCGGCAACGGCGCCCACGCGGCGGAGCTGTTGGCCGGCTTGCCCCATTGCCGCTACCTGGGTCTTGATAGCGCCAGCGCCATGGTAGCGGCTGCCCGCGAAAAGCCTCACCCGCAGCTTGCCTTTATGGAGGGCGATCTGCTGGCTTTTACCCCAGCCCAGCTTTTTGACAAGGTGCTGACCATCAACACCGCGTATTTCTGGCAGCCCTTGGCGCCAGCCCTGGCGCAGCTTAACCGCTGCCTGAAACTGGGCGGCACTTTGGTGCTGGGGGTACGTTCCAGGGCCACCATGGCCGGCCAGCCTCAGTTTGCCGAGGGCTTTTGTTTTTTTGACGGCCCCGAGCTCGCCTGCGCCCTTGAGAGCGGTGGTTTTCGGGTCAGTTGGCAAAAAAGGCCCGAGCGCAGCGTGACCATCCTTGGCAATGTCTTGGAAAAAGAAGCGCTTATCTTTACCGCCATCAAGGAGGCAGCATGTTAGTCAACCTTATAGGCCTGCTGGCCATCGCCTTTGTGGTGTTCTGGTTCTGGCCCCGCAAGGGCGCCAGCAAAGCCACCCCAGGCAATAGCGAGGCCACCATAGTCGTGGACGGCGGCGTGTACGAGCCCGAGCGGCCGGTGCGCCCGGCCAGCCAGCCCATCACCCTGACCTTTTTGCGAAAAGACGCCGCAGCCTGCGCCCAGTGGGTGCTGTTTGACGGGGTGGACGCCAGCGTCGAACTGCCCATCGGCAAGCCCTACACCCTCACCTTGCCGCCCCTGGCGCCGGGGGAATATGTGTTTCATTGCCAGATGAACATGTACCGCGGCACCTTGGTGGTGAAATAGCGGCGATCCAAAGGCTGATTAGCGCCGTAAGAGCCTGAAAAAATGGCGCTAATCTTATGAGCTCACCACACAAACTCCTGTCTTTACTTGTCTGCCTGGTGCTGGTTGGCATCACCGGCACCCTCGGCGCCATGGCATCGGTGGATGCCAACGTCTTTTATGCCAGCCTTAGCCAGCCGTCCTGGGCGCCGCCCCCTTGGTTGTTCGGCCCGGTCTGGACCGCCCTGTACCTGATGATGGCCCTGTCCCTGTGGCGCTACGGCCAAAGCCCCGGCAAACAAAAGTGGCCGCAGCGGCTGTTTTTGCTGCAACTGGGGGTCAACGCCCTGTGGTCCTGGCTGTTTTTCAGCTGGCACCAGGGCGCCCTGGCGATGCTGGATGTGCTGGCGCTGCTGGTGCTGATTGGCGCCTGCATTCGCGGCTTTTACCCGGTAAGCCGCTTGGCGGCCTGGCTACTGGTGCCGTATTTTGCCTGGGTGAGCTTTGCCGCTTTGCTGACCTTCAGCCTCTGGCAAGGCAACAGCCATTTACTGGGTTAAGTCGAGCCCGGCTTTGGGTACACTGGCCAAAAACCTTGCAGGACCAACGATGCAGCAGCCCAGCCGGGCGCTGGTGGTGGAAGGCGGCGCCATGCGCGGCATCTTCGCCACCGGCGTCCTCGACGCCTTTTTAGAACACCGCTACCGCCCCTTCGATTTTTGCCTGGGGGTCTCGGCCGGTTCGACCAACCTTGCCGCCTGGCTGGCCGGGCAGCAGCGCCGAAACTACAAGGTGATCACCGACTACTCCTGCCGGCCCGAGTTTATCTCCCTTGGCCGCTTTTTAAGAGGCGGCCACTGGCTCGACCTCGACTGGCTGTGGGAGGTGACCATCCGTGAAATCCGCCTGGATATCGACGCTTTTGCCGCCCAGCCGGTGCCCCTTTATGTGGTCACCACCCGGGTGGATAACGGCAAGGCCGCCTATATCAAAGCCGATGCGGGCAACCTGGAGCAGCTACTCAAAGCCTCCTGCGCCGTGCCCCTTGCCTACCGAAGCAACCCCTGCCTTGACGGCATTGCCATGACCGACGGCGGTGTGGCCGACTCCATCCCGGTTATAGAGGCTTACAACAAAGGGGCGCGGGAGATAACCGTGGTGCTGTCGCGGCCCCTTGGCTATCGCAAAAAGCCCGGCAAGGCGCCCTGGCTCACCAAAAGGCTGCTGGCAGGTTACCCGGCGCTCGCCGAGGCCATGGTCAACCGCCATCTGAGCTACAACGCCGCCATCGATTTTATCGAGCAGCCCCCGGCCGATTGCAAAGTGCGAGTGATAGCCCCAGGCGAGGGCTTTAAGGTAGGGCGCACCACCACCGACAAAGCCCGCCTTGAGGCCGGTTACGCCATGGGCCTTGCCAGTGGCCAGGCCGCCTGGGAAGCTGGACAGCCCCGCGCCCCCTCAGGCAGACTCGAAACCCTTCCTTAGTTTTTCCCAGGTAGCCACCGCCTTTGCATTCGCCCATCCCATCGAACACCTCACCCCAGGAACTGGGCCTTATCCTCGATAAGCTCGGCGAAGGGGTGCTGCTGACCGATGCACAGCACAGCGTGAGCTTTGCCAACCCTGCCGCCTGCCAGGCGCTGGGGGTAGAGCGCCCCGAGGGTTTGGCTCTGGCGAAGCTGCTACCAGCCCTTGCCCCTTACCTTGTGTCGCTGGCCACCAGCCCTCAGGCCAGCCTTGCCGGCTTGCAGGTCGAACGCAGCAACCTGGGCGAAACCCGGCACCTGAAAGTGAGCCTGGAGCCGCGCCTTGACCCGCAGCAAAGCCCCATCGGCTTTTTGGTGTTTATCAAAGACGTTTCCAGCACCGTCCAGGACAGAGCCGAGCTTCGGGACCAAAACGCTCGCCTTGAAGCCATTATCAACGGCACCCGGGCTGGCACCTGGGAGTGGAACGTGCAGACCGACCAAACCCGCATCAACGAGCGTTGGGCGCAGATGCTCGGTTACACCCGGGCCGAGCTCGAGCCCATGAGCGGCGAGGTGTTCAAGACCCTGGCCCACCCCGACGACATTGCCTTTTCCGACGAAAAACTGGCCCTGCATTTTGCCGGCAAGCTGCCTTATTACGAGCAGATTTGCCGGCTGCGCCACAAGGACGGCCATTGGGTGTGGGTACACGACAGGGGCCAGCTCACCAGCCGCGACAGCGACGGCAAACCGCTGCTGGTTACCGGCACCCATATCGACATCACCGAGTCGCGCCTGACCGAAGAGCGCCTCAATAAACTGGCCCAAAGCGTGCCGGGGGTGATTTACCAATACGCCCTGGGCCCTGACGGCCACTCCTGGTTCCCCTATGCCAGCGAAGGGATCCGCGCCATTTACGGCTTGTCGCCGCAGCAGGTCACCTCTGACGCCAGCTTGGTGTTTGAGCGGCGCCACCCCGATGACGCCGAAGCGGTAGCCGACAGCATCCGCAGCTCTGCCCGCACCCTGGGCAAATGGCACTGCCAGTACCGGGTCAAACTGGATGACAAGCAGATCTGGGTGGAGGGCAACGCGGTGCCGGAGAGACTCGAAGACGGCACCATCCTCTGGCACGGCATCATTACCGACATCACCGAACGTAAGCACCTTGAAGAGCAGCTGCGGATATTGTCCATCACCGACGAGCTGACCGGGCTTTTCAACCGCCGGCATTTGTTTAAGGTCATCGACGATACCTTCCACCAATACCAGCGTTACCAAACGCCCTTTTCGCTGCTGCTTATCGACATTGACCACTTCAAGGCCATTAACGACGGCCATGGTCACCCGGTGGGTGACGAGGTGCTAAAAGCCCTGGCCGCGCTCTTTGGCCAGTCGCTGAGGCGCACCGATGTGGCCGGGCGCATCGGTGGCGAGGAGTTTTTGGTGCTGTTGACCGGCACCCGCGCCGAGGGCGCCAACCAGGCCGCCCAGCAGCTGTGCCAGCAATTTGCCGCCCTGGCCCTGGACGACGGCCGCCTGGGGCAATTTAGCGCAACATTGAGTATCGGGGTTGCCACCGTCAACGCGGATGACAAAGACCCCGCCGCCTTGGTAAAACGGGCCGACCAGGCGGTCTACCAGGCCAAACACCATGGCCGCAATCAGGTCTGGACCGCCGACTAAACCGCCCAGCAACAGGCGACAACGCCACGGGAGCCGCAGATGATAGACCTCTACTACTGGCCCACCCCCAACGGCCACAAAATCACCCTTTTCCTTGAAGAAGCCGGCCTTGAGTACCGCATCGTGCCGGTGGATATCAGCGCTGGAGACCAGTTCAAACCCGCGTTTCTGGCCTTCTCCCCCAATAACCGCATGCCGGCCATCATCGACCATGCCCCGGCCGATGGTGGCGAGGCCATCACGGTGTTCGAGTCCGGCGCCATCTTGCAGTATCTGGCAGAAAAATCCGGCCAGTTCTGGCCCAAGGATGTGCGGGCACGCAACACCGTCAACGAATGGCTGTTCTGGCAGGTGGGGGGCCTTGGCCCCATGGCCGGGCAAAACCACCACTTTGGTGTTTATGCGCCGGAGAAAATCGACTACGCCATCAACCGCTACGTCAACGAAACCAACCGCCTGTACGGGGTGCTCAACAAGCGCCTTGAAGGCCGCGATTTTATTGCCGGCAGCGACTACTCCATCGCCGACATGGCCTGCTACCCCTGGATAGTGCCCCATGAGCGCCAGCAGCAGGATCTCAACCAGTTCCCCAACCTCAAACGCTGGTTCGAGGCCATCGCCAAGCGCCCGGCCACCCTCAGGGCCTACGCCAAAGGCGAGGCGGTGAGCAACAACCGCGCTACTGTTACCGAGCAGGGCAAACAAGTGCTGTTTGGCCAAAAGGCCCGCCCCTGACCGCGGCGGGCGCACTTGCGCCCGCCCATCGCTTTGCCGACAATGCACTTTTGTGCCCAGGCCCGGCCCTTGTTATGTTCGACCCCATCGCCTTTCGCGCCCAATTTCCCAGCCTCTGCCAGCCCGAGATCTACCTCGACAACGGTGCCAGCACCCAAACCGCTGAGGCGGTTCTTAACGCCATGGACAGCTACTACCGCGAATACCGGGCCAATGTGCATCGCGGCAGCCACAGCTGGGCCGAGCGCGCCACCAGCGCCGTGGAAGCGGCCAGGGACAGCATTCAAAGCCTGATCAATGCCGCCGACCGCCGGGCCGTGGTGTTTACCAGCGGCACCACCGCCGCCATCAATCTGGTGGCCTGGGGGCTGATTGATTACTTCCAGCCCGGGGACCGGATCTTGGTCAGCGCCATGGAGCACCACGCCAACCTGGTGCCCTGGCAGCTGCTGGCCAGGCGCACCGGCGCTGTTATCGAAGTTATTCCCCTAAAGGACGATGCCAGCCTGGACATGGCTGCCTATGAGGCGCTGCTGGCCAACAAACCCAAGCTGGTGGCCTGCTGCCATGTGTCCAACACCCTGGGGCTGATTAACCCGGTGGAGGCTATCTGCGCCAAGGCCCGCCAGGCCGGGGCCTTGACCCTTATCGACGGCGCCCAGGCAATTGCCCACCTCAAGGTGGATATCCAGGCTATCGGCTGCGATTTTTACGCCTTCTCCGGCCATAAGATGTTTGGCCCTACCGGGGTGGGAGTGCTGGCCGGGCGCCTTGAGAGCCTGGGGGAGCTGCTGCCCTTTATGGGGGGCGGGGAGATGATCAGCAAGGTGAGCTTTGACAGCGTCACCTTCAATGCCCTGCCCCACCGCCTGGAAGCAGGCACCGGCCCCATCAGCGAGATAATCGGCCTGGGGGCGGCGGCAAACATGCTGCGAACCCTCGATGCATCAGCCTACGAAGCCGAGCTCACCGCCTTGTTGCTGGACGGCCTTGCGGCGCTGCCGGTCAAGGTGCTGGGCCAGGGGCCGAGGGTGAGTTTGGTGTCCATCAGCGCCGACGGAGTGCACCATAGCGATCTGGCCCATTACCTTGCCGGTAAGGGCATCGCGGTGCGGGCTGGCCACCACTGCACCCAGCCACTGCATCAGCTGTTGGGCTTACCGGGCTCGCTGCGCCTGGCGGTTGCGCCCTACAATACGAAGCAGGAGCTGCAACATTGCCTGGCCGCCCTGGCCGAGGCGATAGCACTATTTCAGGAGATGGCATGAGCCTGTTCGACGACTTTGCCGCCGAGAAGCACTTCGAAGGTCGCACCCGTTTTTTGCTGAGCCTGGCCCGCACCCTGCCGCTGCTGGACAGCAAATCCGTCAATGATGAAGTGAGCGGCTGCGAGGCCAAAACATGGCTGCACCTTGACACCAGTACGGGCCGGGTCAACCTGCGCGGCGACAGCGAAGCGCGCATCGTCAAAGGGTTGATGGCGCTGCTGTTCAGCCTGTTTGAGGGATTGCCTGTCAAAGATGCCCAGGCGGTGAACGCCCGCCAAGCCTTCGAGCAGGCAGGCCTTGCCCGCTTTTTAAGCCCCAGCCGCAGCAACGGCCTTTACGCCATGTTGGAACGCATCGAACAGGGCCTTGCCTAACCATGGACGGGGTGCCGGCGCATTTTGCCAGCCAAACCGACCGAGCCGATTTCAAGGCCCTGGCCGGGGTGTCAGAGGTGGAGCTGTACCAGGCCCATATCGACCGCCACAGCTTTGACCCTCACACCCACCAGGCCTTTGGCATAGGCCTGATTGACCGTGGTGCCCAGCGCTTTCGCTACCGAGGCGCCAACCACCTGGCCGGCAGCGGCGCCCTGGTACTGATGAACCCCGATGAACTGCACACCGGCCAAAGCGCCAGCGAGCACGGCTGGCATTACCGGATGATTTACCTGCCGCCGGCGCTGGTGGAAAACCTCGGCGGCGCCCCAGACTGGCATTTTGGCGAGGTGCTGCAAAGCCACCCCGGCAGCACCCGCCGGCTCTCTGCCCTCCTCGGCGCCCTTTGGCAAAATAGCGATGCGCTGGCCACCCACAGCCTGCTGCTGGAATTGGTGGCGCTGTGCGCCCCCTTTGCCAAGTCGCGCCCGGCAGCGCCAGAAGGGCGCCATGATTTTTCCAAGGTCACCGCGCTTATGCACAGCGACTATCACCGCCCGCTTCGCCTTGAAGAGCTGGCCCAGCAGGCCGGGCTCAGCCCTTATCACTTCCTACGCCAATTCAAGCACCAGTGCCACGTTACTCCCCAGCAAATGCTGATGGCCATTCGCCTGTACCGCGCCAAATGCCTGCTGGCAAAGGGCCAACCCCTGGCGCTGGTGGCCGCCGCCGTGGGCCTGACCGATCAGGCCCATCTGACCCGCGCCTTTACCAGCCGCTACGGCACCACCCCGGGACGCTACCGCCAGCAGGTTTTTGGCCGGTAGCAATCTCCTACAATACGGCGCGCCCTGCCGCTGGTAGGCTGGCAAGGTATTGTTATCGGGGAAGTGCATGTTTGCCGGAGTGTTGTACGCCATCGCCGCAGGCCTATTGTGGGGCCTTATCTTTATCGGCCCCCTGCTGGTGCCCGACTACCCAGCCCCCTTGCAATCGACCGGCCGCTATCTCGCCCTTGGATTGGTGGCACTGCCCCTTGCCTGGCAGCAGCGCCGGGCGCTCGCCACCCTTAGCCGGCGCGACTGGCAGCTGGCGCTGCTGCTGGCCCTTATCGGCAACCTTTTGTATTACTGCGGGGTAGCCGGCGCCGTGCTGCGGGTGGGCACGCCCATCGCCACCATGGTGGTGGGCACCTTGCCGGTGGTGATTGCCCTGGCCGCCAACGTTTTATACCGCGACCAAGAAGGGCAGTTGCGTTGGCCGGTAATGAGCGCGGCAGTGGCGCTGATGCTGGCCGGGTTGGTGCTGGTCAATATCAGTGAGCTCAAGAGCGGCGCGGCCGGCCTTGGCGGCGGGCACTATCTGGAAGGTTTGTTGCTGGCGTTTTTTGCGGTGGCCTGCTGGAGCTGGTACGCCCTTAAAAATGCCCGTTGGCTGCGCACCAACCCAAGGCGCTCGCCGGCGGCCTGGGCCACGGCCCAGGGCCTTGCCACCTTGCCGTTATCCCTGCTGGGTTTTGCCCTGGCAAGCCTCTACCTGCACCTTGAGCAGCCACAGTTTCCTCTGCCGCTGGGGCCACGCCCCGGCATCTTTGTGGCGCTGATGCTGGCCATTGCGGTGCTCTGCTCCTGGCTGGGCACCTTGTGCTGGAACGCCGCCAGCCAGCGCCTGCCGACCGTGCTGATGGGGCCGATGGCGGCCTTTGAGATCCTCACCGGCCTTGGCTACAGCTACGCCCTTCGCGGCCAATGGCCAGACGGCGCCACCTTGGCTGGTGTGCTTTGCATGGTGCTGGCCGTGGTGCTGACGGTGGCCGCCAAGCACCAAAGTGCTAGGGCTTAACGCCGGTCAGCTTTTCGATGACCTTCGCCACCGCCACTAGGCCAAAGGTGGCGGTGACCACCATGGAGGCGCCAAAGCCCGAAGCGCAGTCCATGCGCATGGAGCCGTCGGCTTGCTTGGTGGCGCACACGGTGCCGTCGGGCTTGGGGTATTTGAGGGCTTCCGAGGAGAACACGCAGTCCACCCCGAACTTGCGGGTCTTGGAGAAGTGGTAGTTGCGGCGCAAGCGCTCTTTTAACTTGCGGGCCAGGGGGTCTTGGATGGTTTTGGTGAGATCCGCCACCTGCACCTGGGTCGGGTCAACCTGGCCACCGGCGCCGCCTATGGTGATGATGCGTATCTTGTTGCGCTTGCAATGGGCGATCATGGCCGCCTTTGCGCCCAAAGAGTCTGTTGCATCAATCACATAGTCAAAGCCAGCAGCCAAAAGTTCAGCTACATTTTCCGGGGTGACAAAATCATCGATGGCCGTCACCTGGCAATCGGGATTGATTAGGCGGATACGTTCGGCCATGACCTCGGTCTTAGGAAGACCCACTGTGGTGGTCAGGGCATGGATCTGACGGTTGGTGTTGGTGGTACAGACATCGTCCATGTCCACCAGGGTGATGGCACCCACACCGCTGCGGGCCAGCGCCTCGGCCACCCAAGTGCCGACGCCGCCGATCCCGGCCACGAAAATATGACTATGTTTCAGTACATTGGCCGCACTTTGGCCATAGAGCCGGATAATGCCGCCAAATCTGGTGTCGTAATCGCTCATCAGTTACCCCCAAACCCGGGCGCGCATTCTAGCATGGGCCGGGCTTGTAACTAATGGACTATTCCAAATTGACACAAAGAGACGGCATCATGGCTCAACTCCCCCAACCTGTTGGCGCATGTCGCCCGTTAAGGAGATAGCATGCAGGACGTAGTAATAGTCGCAGCAACCCGTACCGCCGTTGGCGGCTTCCAAGGAAGCCTCAGCCAGATCCCGGCCCAGCAACTGGCCGCCACCCTTATCCAGGAAACCCTGGCCAAGCTTGGCCTCGACGGCAGCCAGGTAGATGAAGTGCTGCTCGGCCAGGTACTGACCGCCGGTTGTGGCCAAAACCCGGCCCGCCAGGCAGCCATTCACGCCGGCCTGCCCAACATGGTGCCGGCCATGACCATCAACAAGGTGTGCGGCAGTGGCCTTAAGGCGCTGCACCTGGCCACCCAGGCCATCCGCTGCGGCGACGCCGACGTGGTGATTGCCGGCGGCATGGAAAACATGAGTCTGTCTCCCTACATCATGCCTGGCGCCCGTACCGGCCTTCGCATGGGTAACGCCCAAGTGGTGGACACCATGGTCAACGACGGCCTGTGGGACGCGTTCAACGATTACCACATGGGCATCACCGCCGAGAACCTGGCCGAGAAATACGACATCAGCCGTGAGCAGCAGGACGCCTTTGCCGCCCAGTCGCAGCAAAAGGCCGCGGCCGCCATTGAAGCCGGCCGCTTTAAAGACGAAATCACCCCCATCAAGGTGCCGCAGCGCAAGGGCGACCCCCTGGTCTTTGATACCGACGAAGGCCCCCGCGCTGGCACCACCGCCGAGAGCCTCGCTAAACTGCGCCCGGCCTTTAAAAAGGACGGCACCGTGACCGCCGGTAACGCGTCGAGCATCAACGACGGCGCCGCCATCGTGGTGATGATGAGCCGCGAAAAGGCCCAGCAGCTGGGCCTGGAAGTGCTGGCCCATGTCAAAGCCTACGCCAATGCCGGGGTAGACCCGTCCATCATGGGTATTGGCCCAGTCCCCGCCACCCAACGCTGCCTAGCCCGCGCCGGTTGGAAGGTAGAAGACTTGGATCTGATTGAGGCTAACGAAGCCTTTGCCGCCCAATCTCTGGCGGTGGCTAAAGAGCTGGGCTGGGACACCAGCAAGGTCAACGTGAACGGCGGCGCCATTGCCATTGGCCACCCCATCGGCGCCTCCGGCTGCCGGGTGCTGGTCACCTTGGTGCACGAGATGCTCAAGCGGGACGCCAAAAAAGGCCTGGCGACCCTTTGCATCGGCGGCGGCCAGGGGGTTGCCCTGGCCATCGAGCGGGACTGATAACCGCATTTAAAAAAAGGGGCCATTTGGCCCCTTTTTTATTGGCTTGAGGTTTCCCCTTCAAGCCAGCGCGGCACCGCGTCGGCCGGCAGCGGCTTTGAAAAATAAAAACCCTGGGCCTGCTGGCAGTGGTGTTTGGCCAAAAACTCGGCCTGGGCCGCCGTTTCTACCCCTTCGGCTATCACCTCCAGCCCAAGGCCACGGGCCATCCCCAGTACCGCTAGGCTTATCTCCACCTCCCCTTGGCTGCCCGGCAGGTTTTGGACAAAGCTGCGGTCCAGTTTCAGAGCATTGATGGGCAGTTTGCGAAGGTAAGCGAGGGACGAATAACCGGTGCCAAAATCGTCAATGGAGAGGCGAATACCTCGGCTGCGAATGGCTTCGAGCATGGCCAGCATCGCCTCGGCCCGCTCGGGAATAAAAAAGCTCTCGGTTATCTCCAGCTCAATCAGCTCAGGGGCTATCTGGTAGCGGCTCAGGCAGTGGTCCAGCACCCGCAGGAAATGGTCCGACTGCAATTGCAGCACCGAGAGGTTTACCGCCACCGGCACTCGGGCCAGATGCTGCCACTTTTGAAGCTGCGCGCACACCATCTCCAGCACCTGGGTGCCCAGGGTTTCAATCAGCCCCAGCCGCTCGGCCAGGGGAATAACCTCGGCCGGAGACACCTGGCCCAGCTCGTCGTCATACCAGCGCAGCAGGGCCTCCAGCCCTTCAAGGCGCCCGCTGGCGAGGTTGATTTTCGGCTGGTAATGAAGCTTGAGCGCCCCTTTGGCAAGGGCGTGATGTAGCCGTTCTTCCAGGCGCATTTCCTGGCGGGTGCGCTCGCTCATCTCGCTGTTATAAAAGCGAAACTTGTTACGCCCCAGCTCCTTGGAGCGGTACATGGCGGTGTCGGCAAAGCGCAGCAGCTGTTCTTCATTGCTGCCGTCACCGGGAAAAAGGCTGATGCCGATACTGGCTGACACAAAAAGCGCCCGGCCGTTGATGTGCATAGGCTCGTAGATGGCGTCAATCAGGCGCTGGGCCAGGCATTCCAGGCCGCCCAGGCTGTCGATTTCTGGCACCAGCACCGTGAACTCATCGCCCCCCAGCCGCGCCACCGAGTCCCCTTCACGCACGGTTTTCTCAAGGCGACGGGCCACCTCGATAAGCACCCGGTCGCCGGCCAGATGGCCGAGGGAATCATTGATGCGCTTAAACAGGTCCAAATCCACAAACAGCAATGCCACCTGATGGCGATGGCGGCGGGCATTGGCAATGGCCAGCCGTAGCCGGTCGGTAAAAAGGCGCCGGTTGGGGAGCCCGGTCAGCTCGTCAAAATAGGCCAGAGACTGGATGCGGGCTTCTTTTTGCTTGCGGTCGGTAATGTCGGTAAAGATGCCGGCGTATTTGCAGACGGCGCCGCTGTCGTCGTGAATGGCGGTGATGGTCAGCCACTCGGGGTACACCTCGCCGTTTTTGCGCTTGTTCCAGATCTCCCCTTGCCAAAAACCCTGCTCTTCAAGCTGGCGCCACATCAGTTGGTAAAAATCGTCGCCGTGGCGGCCCGAGCTCAGCAGCGCCGGGGTCTTGCCCACCACTTCGTCCTGCTGGTAGCCGGTCATCTGTGAAAAACTGGGGTTAACCGACTCGATGGTGCCGTCGGGGGCGGTGATCATGATGCCGTCCAAAGAGGCGTTGATCACCTGGGTGGCCAGGCGCAGATGCTCCACCGAGAGCCGCAGGGCGGTGTCTCGTTCGTCCAGCAAGCGGCGCAGCTGGTTGACGTATTCGTACTCGATATTGGCCAGCACATCGCTGTAGGACAGCAGCCCTAAAAGGTCGCCGCTGGCGTCCAGCACGCCCAAGTGCCGGTAGTGCTGCTGCTGAAGGGTTTGCACCGCCAGCATCAGGCCGGCGCCGCTTGGCATGGAAAAAAGCGGATAGGTGGCAATGTCATCCAGGCAATGGCCGGACGGCTCGGCCACCCAGGCCACCAAGTCGCGCTCGGTGATAATGCCCTGGCAGCCATCGGGGCGCTCCACCACCAGCGCATCGACGCATTTCTCGGCCATCAAGGCCTGGGCGGTAGCAACGCTCTCTCCCGCCGGCACCTTGACCGCCGGGCGGCGCAGGGTGCTGGCCAAGTCGCGCATCAACAGGTAATGCTCAACCCCTTGAAAACGGATGATGTCAGATTGCGTCAACATGCCCACCGGCTGCTCGGCCTCGTTCAGTACCAACAGCCGCCGTACCTGGTGGCGCTTTAGCAGGTTGGCGGCCTGCCCCAAAGGAAGCGTTGCCGGCACGCTTTTTACCGGTGCGTGCATCAAGGTGGAGATGGGCGTGGTGAGACTGGCAGGAGAGGCTAAATCCAGGCGGCGCACGTCGCCTTCGGTCCAAATGCCCAGCACCTCATCGCCTTGTTGCACCAAGATGCAGCTGACCTTGGCCTGTTGCATCAGGCGGCAGGCGTCGCGCACCGTGGTGGCGGGCGGGCAGCTAAGCAAGCCGCCACTGATGATGCTGCCAACGGTGGGCTCGGCGCTTAACGAAAAAGGGGCAACGGGAGACATAGGCATTCCACGCAAAAATTCGCATGGAAAGCCTAATCAGAAAGCAAGGGCGAGATATTACGCTGGATCAAGTTCCCTGTCGGCTCAGAGCAGATAACGGGCCACGTCGATGCTCCATTCGCTGGGGTCTTCGGCCTTTTCAATGGAATCGCTGGAAAACAGCAGGTTGAGATTCTGTACCGGCAGGTGGGAATGGCTGGCAATGGAATACACCACCTTGAGCTTGGGCCTAAGCGCCGACTCGGGGTTAAGCTCCACCACCACCGCCAAGCGGCCAGATTTGAGCCTAACCAGGCTGCCCACCGGATACACCCCCATGCAGCGCACAAACTGGCGCACCAGGTTGTCGTCAAAATGGCTGCCAGCCAGCTCCATCAGTAGCCGCATGGCTTTGGTTGGCGCCATGGCTTCCTTGTAGCAGCGCTCGGCGGTAAGGGCGTCGTAGACATCGACAATGCTCACCATCCGCGCGTACATGGACACCTCTTTACCCGACTTGCCTTTGGGGTAACCGTTACCGTCGATGCGCTCATGGTGGTTGGCCACCACGTCCATCACCTCTGGCGGCAGATCTTTTTCTTCGGCGAGGATGGCCGCCGAGTGGACCACATGGCTTTTCATCACCTCGAATTCGGCGTCGGTGAGCTTGCCAGGTTTCATCAAGATGGTTTCCGGCACCATGACCTTGCCAAGGTCATGCAGCAGGGCGCCGAGAGCCAGCTTGTCGATGGTTTCCCTGGCAATGCCCAAGTGGTTGGCAAAAATCGCCATCAGGATGCACACATTCAAAGAATGCTCCATCAGGTAGGCGTCTTTTTCGCGGATTCGGGTCAAACAGGACAAGGTAGTGGGGTGCTTGAGGGCGCCGTCAACAAAGGTGGAGGCATATTGCTGGGCCACTTCCACATCCGGGATGCCGCCATCCGACACCAGAGAGTAGAAGTCGGCCATCTGGTCGCGGGCCTTAGCGTAAAAGGTGCGGCTTTTGGCCACGCTACCAGACACCGCCGGCGCCTCTTCACTGGCAGCGGATGTATCAGGGGCTGGCGCTTCTTCTTTTTGCTCGGTGCGCGGCTCTATCCAGACACTGCTGACCCCGGCGCTACGCAGCGCCAGGATGTCCTGAGGTGATTGGATACGGCCGGATTTTTTCAGTCGATAGCCTGTGCTTTCTTCTATTCGGATGACCAAGTCACCCACTTTTAACGCTTCTATGGAGACGCAAATCTCAGGCATCTTTCCCCCTCACTGCCTGCCGATAAGCCAAGGGTGCCAGCCATGCACCTTGTCGGTTTTGCCCATCTGCAGGTAACGGTACATCACAATTTCACCGCCGGGTAAGCCGCAGCCTACCTCAGCATCCATGTTAAAAAGGCTTTCAAGGCGCCCTTGGTGTAGGGCGGGTAAATCATTGCATTCAGGGTCCAGCGCCCGCGTTTAAGCACCGGTTTGGCCTTGGACAGGCTAAGCACCCCTTCCTTGCCATGGTAGTGGCCCATGCCAGACGGCCCTATGCCGCCAAAGGGCAGGTCCGGTGCCGCCACCTGCAACAGGGTGTCGTTGATACAAACCCCACCGGCATGTATCTCATCCAACAGGCGCCGCTGCACTTTCTTTTTAAATGAAAAAGGATAAAAAGCCAGTGGTTTGGGGCGCGCTCGGATAAAAGCCACGGCCTGGGCCAGGTTGTCGTACTCGATAATGGGCAAAATCGGCCCGAAGATCTCTTCTTGCATCACCGCCAACCCAAGCGGTGGGTTGATAACAAGGTGCAGCCCCAGGCGCTGGCGGCTGTCTATTCTATCAGGCCCGCTGTGCAGCAACTTGCACCCGGCGTTTCTGGCCTCATCCAGGTAGCCACAGAGCCGCTGGTATTGGGCGCCGTTGATGACTGACGAGTAATCGCCGTTGTCCTGCCAGTCCGGGTAGCGGCGGTTAAAGCCAGCCAGCATGGCCTCGGCCAGGGCTTCGCCCTTGCCTTTGGGCACTAACACGTAATCGGGGGCCACACAAGTTTGGCCGGCGTTGAAGCATTTACCGAATAACAGCCGCTCGGCCGCCAGCGCCAAGGGCACATCATCATTAATCAGGGCCGGCGATTTGCCGCCCAGCTCCAAGGTCACCGGCGTGAGGTTCTCGGAAGCGGCATGCATCACCATGCGGCCCACCGCGGTTGAGCCAGTAAACACCAGGTGATCAAAGGGCAGCCGCGAAAACGCCGCCGCCACTTTGGCATCCCCCTGGACCACCTGCACCACCGCCGGTGAAAAATACTGGCCAATCAGCCGGGCAAAGAGCGCCGAGGTAACCGGGGTGTGCTCGGACATTTTCACCAACACCCTGTTACCGGCCGCCAACGCCGCCGTCAGCGGGCCTATGGCGAGATACAAGGGGTAGTTCCAGGGCACCATCACCCCCACCACCCCCAGCGGGTGATACTCCACCCAAGCTTTGGAGGGCCACAGGCTAAAGCCGGGGCTGCGGTTGTCTCGTTGCAGCCAAAAGCGCAGGTATTTAAGGTGATGGTCGATGCCTTCAATGGCGGGCAGCAGCTCGCCAAGGCTGGTCTCCATGGGGCTTCGGCCACCAAAGTCGCTGTCGATGGCTTCTCTTAACTGCTGCTGATTCTCTACCAGCAGCAGGCGCAGGGTCTCGAGCCATTGGCGCCGGGTTTTAATTGTCGGGAATGGCTCGCTTTCAAAAGCGCCCCTGGCCTGGTCCAGCAAATTGGACAGGCTGCTTGGCATGCTTTGCACGCGGGGGAAGGTGGCCACTTTTCCTGACATGATTTCCTCTTACCGCCTTTCTGGCGTTTTTGTTCACGCTACGCCAAAGCCCGGCGTAAAAAAAGCCTCAGCCCTGCGTGGGGCATTCCACAATACGCTCGGAAAAGAGCCCCAGGAAGCAAGGCGGCTGTTCCAGCAGGCAAGGCAGCAGGTATAACTCGTCGTTTTGCACCCAGAAGATGGCGTTCTGCTCCAGCTTCTGGCCAAGGGCCAGGGCCGGGGTTTTCGCCATCACCAGCGCCCAGGATTTCTCACGATGCTTAAGGTCTGGCGAGCAGCCCCAAAGGCTTTGCGCCTTGACGCCAGCGGCGGTGAGTTCAGCGGCCAATTGCAGGTCCCGATGGTGATTGGCCTGCTCGCTGAGCAGCTTTCCCCTGGGGTTGTGAGCAGTGACGATGGCAAAGTCCAAACGCTTCGATAGGGGCTTTGGCATCAGAAACACTGTGTTTTGATACAACAGCCATTGATCCATCGTGCTTTCCGGCAAAGAACTTTATGATTATTTTAGGCTTTGTAACAGTCTTTAGCCTAGTGCGTCAGCTTGTTAGGCCGCTGTTACATCGCTTATACTGCTCGCCCCACAGCAAGGACAAAAATTGAGCATCGAAGGGGTTTTACTGGAGTTCGGCAGTGCCGGCTGAACTTTATTGAATAGGTAGAACCCAAGTTAGCAGTTGTCGGTGTGGATTTAAGGGATTGTCAGCGCTTCGTTGCTAAAATCTCAGAACGTACATTAGTTAGTCCTTGCCCATTGTTGATGCAAAATTTTGAGTCCTAAAATTAGGTAAGCCCATGCAAACCCCTCATATTCTCATTGTTGAAGACGAAACGGTAACTCGCACCACCCTTAAAAGCCTGTTCGAAGCAGAAGGTTACGCGGTGGTGGAAGCCAGTGACGGCGCCGAGATGCATGATGTATTGGCCAACCATCCTATCGATCTGGTGATCATGGACATCAACCTGCCGGGTAAAAACGGCCTGTTGCTGGCTCGCGAAATTCGCGAGAAAAAAGATATGGGTCTGATTTTTCTGACCGGTCGCGACAATGAAGTCGACAAGATCCTGGGCCTGGAAATTGGTGCCGATGATTACATCACCAAGCCCTTTAACCCCCGTGAGCTGACCATCCGTGCCCGCAACCTGCTAGGCCGTACCCTGGCCAGCGGTAAGCCGGAAGAACACTCGGAAATCGAGCGTTACAAATTCAACAACTGGTCTCTGGAAGTGAACAGCCGCTCTCTGGTCAGCCCCAAAGGCGAGAGCTTCAAGCTGCCCCGCAGCGAGTTCCGCGCCCTGCAGTTCTTTATCGAAAACCCCGGTAAAATTCTGACCCGCGCCGAGCTTCTAAAGCAAATGACCGGCCGCGAGCTCAAGCCCCATGACCGTACCGTAGACGTAACCATCCGCCGTATCCGTAAGCACTTTGAATCTGTGCCGGAAACCCCGGAGATCATCGCCACCATCCACGGTGAAGGCTACCGTTTCTGTGGCGAAATCGAAGCCACTGAGACCGCTGTCTGAGACTAAGCAAGAACAAAAAAGCCGCCCCTTAGGGCGGCTTTTTTGTGGCCGGTTAACTGCGCTCGTCGAGCCACTGGCGCAGCAGCGCCAAGTCTGATTGCCACTGCTCGACTATCTCATCCACCCATTCGTGAATGTTCTCGTCCCAGGCCGGGGCCTCGCCGTGCTGGGCATGGTTGGCCAACTGCTGGATACGCTTAAGCCCCACGGCCGCGGCTGCCCCTTTGATTTTATGGGCCATCTCGCAGGTGGCTTTCTTGTCGCCGGCCATCAGGTTGGATTCGAGCACCTTGAGGTAGTCAGGCATCTGGTTTTCCAACAGGTCTACCGACTGCTGCATGATGGGGGCGCCAACCGCCTCGACAAACTGGCTGAGGATATCGGTATCCAGCAGTTTGTCTTCGTCTTCCTCTGTTTCGCGGCGGGTGGCCAATACCGCCCCAGGCTCACCATAAAACTCGTCGATAATGGCGCTCACCGAGGCCACCGACAACGGCTTGGAAATGGCGTCGTCCATGCCGTTCTCCAGGTACTCGTCCTTGTCTTTGATGACGTTGGCAGTCAGCGCCACGATGGGCAGCTCGGCAAAGCGCTCTTCTTCGCGCAGCGCACAGGCCACCTCGAAACCGGTCATATCCGGCAGCTGAATATCCAACAGCACCAGATCAAACAGATGATGCTGGCAGGCGGTAAGGGCTGCCTGCCCGTCCATGGCGACAGTCACCTGGTGGCCAAGCTTGGTGAGCAGCGCCTTGGCAACGGTCACGTTGAGTTCGATGTCTTCTACCAGCAGGATGTCGAGCTTGCGCTGGGCGGCGGGTTCCTCGGCGGGCAGCGCCTTGGGTTTGTCGCAAAGCGGCAGGGTTAAGGTCAAAGTAAAGGACGAGCCCCTGCCGGGCGCCGATTGCACGTCCAGCTCGCCGCCCATGGCCTCGGCCAGGTTGCGAGACACTGCCAGCCCGATACCGGTGCCGGTGGCGTGTTTCTTGCCACCCGACTCCACCTGGTAATACATGGCAAAAATCTTATCCAGCTCGGCCTTGGGAATGCCGATGCCGGTGTCGGTCACGGTAAAGGCCAGGCGGGTGCTGCCGGTGGGGGCCGGCTCTACCTTCACCGCCAGCCCCACCTTGCCCTGCTCGGTGAATTTGACGGCGTTCCCCAACAGGTTCCACAGCACCTGGCGGGTGCGGGTTGCGTCCATCTGCACCCGCTGCGGCATCTCGCCCTGGCATTCAAACTGCCAGCCAAGGCCTTTTTGCTGGGCCATCAGCTCGGCCAGGTTGGCCAGGTCTTTGACAAAGGCTGGCAGGTCCTGGGAGTCCGGCACTATGGTCAAGCGGCGCCGGTCGGCTTTATCCAAGTCGATGATGTCGTTAAAGAGGTTACCCAGGGTCTCGGCCGACACATAAATGGTGTTGAGGTAAGAGCGCTGCTGCTCGGTCAGCTCGGTGTCTTTGAGCATCCTGGCAAGGCCAACGATGCCGTTCAGCGGCGTGCGCAGCTCGTGGCTGAGGGTGGCGATAAACTGGGTCTTTTCCCTGGCGGCCTTTTCCAGGGCGTCGGCGGCTTTTTTACGCTCGGTGATATCGCGGCCAAAGCCCAGCAGCCCCAGGCGCCGGCCCGAGGCGGAGAAAAACGGCACCTTGCGCATCTCAAACAGCGCCTTGCGGCCATCGGGGTATTGCAGCCACTGCTCGTAAGTCACCTGCTGGTTGTTGGCAAACAATACCTTGTCGGTTTCGATGGCCCGCATCGCCACTTCGTTGGGGTACACCTCGAAAGGCGACAAGCCAATAAGTTCTTGCTCCTTCTTGCCGGTCACCTCTTCTACCGCCTTGTTGCAGCCGTAGAAAATGCCCTTCTCGTTGCGAAAATAAATCATGTCCGGCGAGGAGTTGATAAAAGAGCGCAGCAGAGCGGTCTGTTCACCCAAGGATTCCTGGGTCTTTTTACGTTCCACTACCTCGAGGCTCAGCCGGTCGATGGCGTCCTGGCGGGCAAACTCGGCCTTTTTACGCTCGTCTATCTCGAAGTTGAGCTGCTCGACCTTGTCCTTGAGGCTCTGGTTAAGCACTTTGTCCTGCTCGCGCAGCTGCTCAAGCTGCTCGACCAGTTGGAAGAGGTGGCGCCTTGAACGCTCGAGCTGGGCAATCATTTCCAGGAAGAAATAGAGGATCCAGGGCGCGGTCAGCAGGGTCAGCAGCAGCGGGGTCAGCAGGTCGTAAACCGTGACGTTGCCGTGCAGCAGGATATCGGTGGTGCTGGTTCCCACCAGGCTCACCAGCAGAATAAGGCTGAAAAGGGCGATACTGAACCGCGCCGTTCCCAGACGGGTCAGCAGCTCGGTAAATTTCTGCGCCCAGGCTGTCATCATAGGGTGTCGTCCTCCACAACTGGGGGCATTGTCCTTTACTCGGCCCCCCGGGGCAATCGGCAGGACAAAGAAGCACAAATGCGGCTTTGCCGGCCAGGGTCCCTTGTTAGGTACTGAATATTCCGTTGGTTTCCCGATTGCGCGGTATTTTCACAAACAAAAAATTTATTCAGGCCTTCCGGACGGCTAAACAGCCAAATAACCACATGATTTATCTGATAAAGGCGGAAGTTTTCTTCCGCTTTGTGGCGGCTTTACTGTGCGTGGGATCGCAAAAAGCCATTGACCACACCCCAGCAGGGGCTATAGGGTGAACAGTCCGCAACTGAGCATTAACATTTTTTATGCTGCATTAATGCATAAAAATGATGGAGGTGGACACATGGTTGAAGCCCATGACAACTGTGGTTTTGGCTTGATCGCCCACAAAGAAGGGCAAGCCAGTCACAGGCTGCTTCGCCTGGCCCTGCAGGGGCTTTCCCGCATGCAGCACCGTGGTGGTGTTGCCGCTGACGGCCGTACTGGTGACGGCTGTGGCCTGTTACTTTCCCTGCCGACAAAATTCTTTCGTGCTGTGGCCGAGGAAAACGGTTTCCGTTTGGCCAAGCGCTTTGCCGTGGGCATGGTCTTCCTGCCCCAAGACCCGGCCCGCGCCAAGGCCATCATCGCCGATGAGCTGGCCAAAGAGACCCTGACCATCGCCGGCTGGCGGCCGGTACCGGTAGACGAGTCGGTACTGGGCTATATCGCCCTGCACAGCAAACCCGTTATCGAACAGGTGCTGGTCAACGCCCCGCCCGGCTGGCGTAAGCGCGAGCTGGAGCGTCGCCTCTACATGGCCCGTCGCCGCGCCGAAAAACGCCTGGAAGCCGAGCAGCAAGACGCTTACATGGCGTCCCTGTCCTGCGTGGTCATCGTCTATAAAGCTCTGACCCTGGCCGCCGACTTGCCCCGCTTTTATACCGATCTCACCGATCTGCGTATGGAAAGCACCATGTGTCTGTTCCACCAGCGCTTTTCCACCAACACCCTGCCGCGCTGGGAACTGGCTCAACCCTTCCGTTATCTGGCCCACAACGGCGAGATAAACACCATTTCCGGTAACCGCCACTGGGCCCGGGCCCGCAGCCACAAGTTCGCCTCGCCGCTGCTGCCGGATCTGCAAACGGCCAAGCCCTTTGTGTCGTCCAACGGCTCTGACTCACAGGCCATGGACAACATGCTGGACCTGCTGCTCTCCGGCGGTATGGACCTGTTTAGGGCCATGCGTCTTATCATGCCGCCCGCCTGGGAACAGGACCCGGTAATGGCCGATGACGTTAAAGCCTTCTTCGAGTTCAACTCCATGCACATGGAGCCCTGGGACGGCCCGGCCGGTGTAGTGATGGCCGATGGCCGCTACGCCGCTTGCCAGTTGGACCGTAACGGCCTGCGCCCGGCGCGCTGGGTAGAGACCTCTGATGGGCTCATTACCCTCGCCTCGGAAGTGGGTATCTGGGATTACGCCGAAGACGAAGTCATCGCCAAGGGCCGGGTCGGGCCAGGCCAGTTGCTGGCCGTGGACACCTTTAAAGGCCAGGTGTGGTTTAGTGACGCCATCGACCGCGATTTGGCAGGCCGCCACCCCTACCGTGAATGGCTGAGCGAAAACCACACCAAGCTGACCCCTTTTGAGGATTTGTCGGCCGCCCAGGCCGGTATTCGTGACCTCACCGACGACCAGCTCAAGAAGGTCCAAAAATACTTTGGCCTGACCCGTGAAGAAATTCACGAGGTGGTAGAAGTGCTGGGCCGCGACGGCAAAGAAGCGGTAGGCTCCATGGGTGACGACACCCCCCTGGCCGGCTTTTCCAAGACTTCGCGCAGCCTTTTTGATTACTTCCGCCAGCGTTTTGCCCAGGTGACCAACCCGCCTATCGATCCGCTGCGCGAAGCCTTTGTGATGTCGCTCACCACCTATATCGGTGCCGAGCAAAACGTCTTTTGCGAGACCTCCGGCCACGCCGAGCGGGTGCAGTTTAAATCGCCGGTGCTGCTCTATTCAGACCTTCGCCAACTGCTGGACAAAAAAGTCCACAAGACCCTGAGCCTCGCCTACCCCAAAGACGGCAACCTTAAAGAGGCCATCATCGAGCTCTGTGACGACGCCGAAAACGCGGTCAAAGACGGCGCGGTGCTGGTGTTGCTGTCTGATCGCCATATCCACGCCGATCAGTTGATGATCCCGGCGCCACTGGCGGTTGGCGCGGTGCAAGAGCGCCTGGTTGACCGTCACCTGCGGGCCAGCGCAAACCTCTTTATCGAGACCGGCAGTGTCCGCGACCCGCACCACTTCGCCGTGCTGCTGGGCCTGGGCGCCACCGCCGTTTACCCCTATCTGGCCTTTGAATCCCTGGCGGCGCTGGTGGATGCCGGCATGCTGGATGATTCGCTCAAGGCGGTGCTGATCAAATATCGCAACGGCATCAACGGCGGCCTCAAGAAAATCCTCTCCAAGATGGGCATCAGCACCATCGCCTCTTACCGGGGCGCGGCGCTCTTTGATGTGCTGGGCCTTGATGACGAAGTGTGCAAGCTGTGCTTCCCGGGGCTAAGAAGCCCCATCGGCGGCAAAACCTTTGCCGCCATCCAGCAGCAAAGCCTCGCCGTGCACAACCAGGCCTTTATGCCGGGGCCACTGCCTCTGGGCGGCCTCTTGAAATTCCAGCCGGACGGCGAGTATCACGCCTGGAACCCAGACGTGGTGCGCACCTTGCAAACCGCGGTGCGCAGCGATTCTTGGGAAGCCTGGCAACAATACGCCAAGGCCGTGCATCAGGGCCGCGACGGTTTCCTTCGCGACAAGCTGAGCTTCAAGGCCAACACCAAGGCTATCGAGGTAGAGCAGGTGGAAGCGGCCGAGAAGCTGTTCCCGCGCATGGATACCGCGGCCATGTCCATCGGCGCTTTGTCGCCGGAGGCGCACGTGGCCCTTGCCATCGCCATGAACCGCCTGGGTGGCCGTTCCAACTCCGGTGAAGGCGGCGAAGATCCCAAGCGCCGCCGCTCCGAGGGCCGCTCTAAAATTCGCCAGGTGGCCTCAGGCCGCTTTGGCGTGACCCCGGAATACCTGGCCACTGCCGAAGTTATCCAAATCAAGATGGCCCAAGGCGCCAAGCCCGGTGAGGGCGGCCAGCTGCCCGGCCACAAGGTGTCGGTGGAAATCGCCAAGTTGCGCCACTCCACCCCCGGCACCACCTTGATCTCGCCGCCGCCGCACCACGATATCTACTCTATCGAGGACTTGGCGCAGCTGATTTACGACCTTAAAACCGTCAACCCCGAGGCGTTGGTGTCGGTGAAATTGGTATCGAGCCAAGGCGTGGGCACCATTGCCTGTGGCGTGGCCAAGGCCGGCGCCGACCTTATCACCTTGTCCGGTTACGACGGCGGCACCGGCGCCAGCCCGCTGACGTCGGTCAAATACGCCGGCGGCCCCTGGGAGCTGGGGCTGGTGGACGCCCACCACGCCTTGATAAAAGAAGGCCTGCGCGACCAGGTAATACTGCAAGTGGACGGCGGCTTTAAAACCGGCCAAGACGTAGTCAAAGCCGCCATCATGGGCGCCGACAGCTTCGGCTTCGGCACCGCTCCCATGGTAGCGCTGGGTTGCAAATACCTGCGTATCTGCCACCTCAACAACTGCGCCACCGGGGTAGCCACCCAGCACACCCTGCTGCGTGACAAGCATTTCCGTGGCCTGCCCGAGCAGGTGGAGTCCTTCTTTACCCTGATGGCCCGCGAAATTCGCGAGCTGCTGGCAAGCCTTGGCGTGGCCAGCCTCGACGAGGCCAAAGGCCGCCTGGATCTTTTGGAATGCAGCGACAGCAACATCGGCAAAGTGCTGCTAAAACCCTTGCCGGCCCTACCCGATTACGAGGTGGTGCTGCCTGAGCCCGAGCACAGCCTGAATGACAAAATTCTGGCCGAAGCCCAGCTCGACACCCCCTGGCTGGCTTATTACCCCATCAGCAACACCGACCGTACCGTGCCGGCGACCCTGAGCGGCGCCATCGCCAAAGCCTATGGCGACGGTGGCTGCCCGCAGCCCATTCGCCTGCAGTTCCGCGGCACCGCTGGCCAAAGCTTTGGCGCCTTCAGCCTGCCCGGCATGGAAGTGCGCTTGGTGGGCGACGCTAACGACTATGTCGGTAAAGGCCTTGGCGGCGGCACCCTGGTGCTGAGCCCGCCGCCTGGCAGCCATTTTGTGGCCGCTGACACCCTTATCATGGGTAACACCTGCCTCTTTGGCGCCACCGGCGGCGAATGCTTTGCCGAAGGCCAGGCCGGTGAGCGGTTCGGGGTGCGCAACTCCGGCGCCACCGCCGTTGTCGAAGGTGTAGGTGACCACGGCTGCGAGTACATGACCGCCGGCATGGTGGTGGTACTGGGTAAAACCGGCCGCAACTTCGCCGCCGGTATGACCGGTGGCCTGGCTGTGGTGATGGACCTGGACGACCGCGCCGTCAACAACGAGTTGGTGCAGTGGTGCCCCTTGAGCGCTCATAGCGACATCACTCAGCAGGTGCGCGCCCTTATCAAGCGCCACCAGAACCTCACCGGTTCGGTTCGCGCTGGCGAGCTGCTGGAAGACGCCGACTGGGCCCAACGCTTTACCTTGATCCATCCGCAAGGCTGGCAGCCGCAACTGAGGGAGGCCGTATCGTGAAAGATCCCCTGCACTTTTTAAATTTCGAGCGCCAGACCGGCGAAGTTGTGCCAGCCAAGGAACGGGTTACCCAGTTCAAGGAAGTTCAGGCCCAGCAAAACCAGCAGGTGCGTGAAGAGCAATCTTCCCGCTGCCTCGACTGCGGTACTCCTTATTGCCAATGGAAATGCCCGCTCCATAACGCCATTCCCCGCTGGCTGGAGCTGGCCGGTGAAGGCCGCATCATGGAAGCGGCGGAGCTGGCCCACCAGACCAACCCGCTGCCAGAAGTGTGCGGCAGGGTTTGCCCGCAAGACAGGCTTTGCGAAAGCGTTTGTACCTTGAACGACGAGTTCGGCGCCGTGACCATAGGCCAGGTGGAGCGCGACATCACCGACTTGGCGCTGGACGCCGGTTGGCGCCCAGACCTTGCTTATGTGGCCAAGACCGGCCACAAGGTGGCGGTGATCGGCGCAGGCCCGGCCGGTATCGGCTGCGCCGATTACCTGGTGCGCGCCGGTGTGGCGGTCACCGTCTATGAAGCAGAACCCGTTATCGGCGGCCTGCTCTCAACCGGTATCCCAGGTTTCAAGCTGGAAAAAGACATCATCACCCGCCGCTTTGAGGTGCTCAAAGACATGGGCGTGGAGTTTGTGCTGGGCACCAAAGTCGGCCAGGACATCAGTTTTAAGGAGCTGCTGGACGGCTATGACGCCGTGTTCCTGGGCCTGGGCGCCCCCCGTAGCGTCGATTCCGGCCTGGCTGGCAGCGACGCCGAGGGCTGCCTGGAAGCGGCTCATTACCTCTACGACCAAAACCTCAAGTTGATGCAAGGCACCGAGCTGCACTTTGACCAGAAGGGCAAGCACGTGGTGGTTATCGGTGGTGGCGACACCGCCATGGATTGTTCCCGCACCGCCCTTCGCCAAGGCGCGGCCAGCGTCACCCTGCTCTATCGCCGTGACCGGGAGAACATGCCCGGCTCGCCCAAGGAAGTGCGTTTTGCCGAGGAAGAAGGCCTGCAATTTGCCTTTTGCCACCAGCCGCTGGAAGTGCTGGCCCAAGGCGGCAAAGTGGAGGGCATTCGCGTTCAGGAAACCCAGTTGGGCGCCCCGGATGCCTCTGGCCGCCGCCGCCCTGAACCTGTGGCAGGCTCGGAGCGCGACCTCAAGGCCGACACCGTGGTGCTGGCCTTAGGTTTTCGCCCGCAGCTGCCGGCTTGGCTCTCGGAAGTAGGCGTGGTTGCCGACGAAGCGGGCCGCGTGCTGGCGCCGGACGGCAAGACCCTGCATCCGAAGATCTTCGCTGGCGGCGATATGGTGCTGGGGGCCGACCTGGTGGTGACCGCCATCGCCAACGGCCGCAAAGCCGCCATGGGCATTCTCGACAAACTCGGCCTCACGGCTGGGGTGACCGCAGCCTAAGGCTCGGGCTATCATTGGGGTTTTCCCCTCCGGTTAGGATGAACCCCAATGAAGCTCGGCATCATCGGCGCCATGGAACAGGAAGTGGCGCTTCTTAAAAGCCAGATCAGTAACCTCAGCACCGAAGTCGTCGCCGGCTGCGAAATTTACAGCGGCCAACTGGGCGGCGGTGACGTGGTGCTGATGCGCTCCGGTATCGGCAAGGTGGCAGCCGCCATCGCCACCACCATCCTGATTGAACGCTTCGCTCCCGACGCCATCATCAACACCGGCTCTGCCGGCGGCTTCGACCCGACCTTGGAAGTGGGCGACGTGGTGATCTCCAGCGAAGTACGCTACCACGACGTGGACGTAACCGCTTTTGGTTACGAGCTGGGCCAGGTGCCGCGCATGCCGGCCGCCTTCCAGGCTCACCCCACCCTGGTTTCCGTGGCCCAGGACGTGATTGGCGAAATGGCCAGCCACAAGGCCAAAACCGGCCTTATCACCACCGGCGACATTTTCATGTCCGATCCGGTGCGTGTTGAAGCCACCCGCAAGGCCTTCCCCACCATGATCGCCGTGGAAATGGAAGCCGCCGCCATCGCCCAAACCTGCCACCAGTTCGATGTGCCCTTCGTGGTTACCCGGGCCTTGTCCGACATCGCTGGCAAAGAATCCCCCATGTCCTTTGAAAGCTTCCTGGAAAAAGCCGCTACCCACTCCGCCGAGTTGGTAATGGCGCTGGTCGCCAAACTCAAAGACAGTGAACTGGCCTGAGTTAACCCTCCTTCTTGCCTGGCCGGCAGCCTTGGTGCTGCCGGCTTTGCCGTTTTGGCAGGCCATCTCGCGCCTGGCAGACCGGCTGGCAACCAAGGTCAACAAAGGTGAACCCCGCCAGCGGCGCTTGGCCGGGGTGCTGGCCTTTACGCTGCTGTGGGGCAGCCTGGCGCTGGTGGCCGCGTTGCTGTTTTACAGCGCCGAGCTGCCGCTGGTTATCCAGGGCCTGGCCTTTTATCTTGCCTTTAGCGACCCTCGCCCCGCCAAACTCAGCGCCGTCGGCTCCCTGGCCAAGGCCCCAGCCAGAGAACTTCTGGGCTCGGTGCTCAAGCGCGATTGCAGCCGCTACTCCCAGGAAGGGATTTACAAAGCGGCCATCGAGGGGCGTTGGCGGGTAACCAAGGAGCGCTTGCTGCTGGTGCTGCTGCTGGCCTTTGGCGCTGGCCTGCCCGCCTTTTTAATAAGAGCTTGGTGGGTGATTGGCGATCGCTGGCACCCGGCTCGCCCGGGCTTTGGTGATTTTGGTAAGGCCTTGGTGCCCATCGCCTGGCTATGCCGGGCCCTCGGGGCGCCGCTCGCCCTCTTTTGGACGGTGCTGGCGTTAAAGCCCTCGGCGCTTTTTAGCCGGGAAAAGCCCCGGCAGATGGCGATGCTGGCTACTGCCCTTAGTTGCCAGTTGGGAGGGCCGCTTCTTATCGGCGGCCATAAGATAAGCCGGGAGCGAGTTGGCCCCGGCCAGCCTGCCGATGCCGCAACATTAAGGCGCCTTGGCGTTCTGGCCATGGGCGGTGAGAGCGCCAGCTTCCTGCTGGTGGCCCTGACCTTGGTGCTGGTGCATTAACGGCGCCTTTTGCTAAGCTTCGACATTCGGCCAGCGCAATGAAATCAAAGGAAAAAGTGTGGAACTGACCCTCACCACCCCGGCGGTACTCTTCCCTGCCATATCGTTGCTGCTGCTGGCGTACACCAACCGGTTTTTGCACCTGGCCAATCTTATCCGCCAGATGCACGCCACGGAACTTAGCCCCCGCATTCGCCGTCAAATCGCCAACCTGCGCCGCCGGGTTATCCTGATCCGCTATATGCAGGAGGCCGGGGTGCTGAGTTTCCTGCTGTGCGTGCTGACCATGCTGGCCTTGTATGTAGGGTCGCCCACTCTCGCCTGGTGGCTGTTCGGGTTGTCGCTGCTGCTTTTGGGGATCTCCCTTTGCCTGTCGGTGATAGAGATCCGCATCTCGGTCAAAGCCCTGGACATCCACCTAGACGAGATGGGCTGACTTGGCGAGGCAACGGGGGTCTGGCAAACTCCGCATTTGTAATAGTAAAGAGACCCCTGAATGAGAGCGCTGTACCTGCTTATCTTACTTTTCTGCCTGCCGGCCTTCGCCGATGAAGATGCGCTGCTGCTGGCCAGAAAGTACATGCAGGCCTACACCGCCATGGATTACGGCGAGCTAGAGCAGTTCTACCACTTCGACGCCGTGTTCCAAGACCCCAGCGCCTCGGTGCAAGGCAACAGCCAGAACATCGCCGGGCGCACCGCCATCCTCGAATTTTTGAAAAAAGCCGAACAAGGGGTGGCCCAGATCCGCTTTGTGGAGAACAACCACATGGTGATCGGCAACTGGGTCATTTTGATGGGGGAATACCACTATCTGGTGTCAGGCCCCCAGTTTGGGCTTGGGCCGCAACCGGTGTGGATAGTCGTCAAAGGCATCACCGAATTACAGGTGGATACCGGCGCTGGCCAAATCCGCATTCACCGCGACATGCTGGACTACGAATCGGTCCCCTCTCAGCTGCAATAATCCTTCATAGACAGGCATTTAATCTGCATAAATCGTTTACCCCTGCCTTTTCAGTCCGTATGCTGAAATGAATGAAGGGGGACCTTTATGCACCAGGTTATACAAGACGCCGTCAAGGCCCATGGGTTACCTGAGCAGTTCCAGGAAACCGTTACCCAGCACTACCTGCCTCTGGCAGAAAAAATCATTGCCCGCAGCCAGTGGAGCCCGGCGCCGCTGGTGGTGGGGGTTACCGGCGCCCAAGGTACCGGCAAATCGACCCTGGCCGACTTTCTGGCCATCTTGCTAAGGGAAATGGCTGCCTTTAAGGTGGCGGTTATCTCCCTTGACGACCTGTACCTGACCCGCGCCGAGCGCCTGGCCCTGGGCGATACCGTGCACCCGCTGTTAAAAACCCGCGGCGTACCCGGCACCCACGATGTGGCCCTGGGCGAAGCGGTACTGGACGCCTTAGCCACCGCTTCCGACCAGCAACACACCGCCCTGCCCCGCTTTGACAAAGCCGTTGACGACCGCGCCCCCCAAAGCCAATGGCCGCACATCACCGGCCGCCCCGATGTGGTTATCCTTGAAGGCTGGTGCCTGGGAGCCGGTGCCCAGGACGACAGCGCCCTATCGCAACCGGCCAACAGCCTTGAAGCCAGCGAAGATAAAGGCGGCGCCTGGCGCCAATACGTCAACGACCAGCTCAAAGGGCCGTACCGGCGCTTTTTTGACCGGGTGCAATACCAGATTTTTATGCAGGCACCGTCCATGGACGCGGTGCTGGCCTGGCGCCAAAAACAGGAGCACAAGCTCAAGGCCCGGGTCGGCGATGGCCCCGGCATCATGAGCGACACCCAAATTGCCCGTTTTATTCAGCATTACGAGCGCCTAACCCGCCATTTGCTGGCCGAACACCCGCGCAACACCCTGGTCAGGTTCGAGCTGGACGACAACCACAGCATCAAGGCGGTGCACCATGCCTGAGTGGGTGGTAGTAACCGACCTTGATGGCACCTTGCTGGACCATCACAACTACAGTTGGGCACCGGCCCAGCCAGCCCTTGACCGCCTGGCCGAGCTTGGCATCCCGGTGGTGCTCAATTCATCCAAGACCCGCAGCGAAATTCGTGAGCTACAAAGCCAACTTGGGTTAAGCGGCCCCTTTATCGCCGAAAACGGCGCCATACTGGATTGGGGCGATGGCCAGGTTGAGGGTTTTGCCGAGCCGCGCCAACACCTGCTGACGGTGCTGGGCCAACTGCGCCTGCAAGGTTTTGCCTTTGAGGGCTTTGCCGATTGGAGCGCCCAGCAAATTGCCGCCAAAACCGGCTTGAGCCACCACGGCGCCTTACTGGCCGGGGACAGGGAATTTACCGAGCCACTGGAGTGGCAAGGGGATGAGAGCAGCAAGTGGGCCTTCGAGCAGGCACTGGCCGGGCATCAGCTTCAAGCCCAGCAGGGCGGGCGCTTTTTTACGGTAATGGGCCAGTATTCCAAGGCCGCCGCCTTTGACGCCCTGCGCCGCCATTACCCGGGCGCCCGGCTGATCGCCCTGGGCGACAGCCCCAACGACGGCCCCATGCTGGACGCTGCCGATATCGCCGTGGTTATCCAATCGGCCCGCAGCGACCAGCTCCACCCCAAGGGCCCCACCATCAGAACAACGGCGCCCGGCCCCAGCGGCTGGAACCAAGCCATACAGGACATTCTTAATCACAGGAGCTAAGCATGGCGGATTTTCACCAGAACGGGACCATCGCGACGCTGCACAACCTCACCCGCAGACCGGTAGAAGATCTGGAAAAGGAGTTGATGCGCTTTCGCCGCTATAGGCCCATGAGCCTGGTGCTGCCTTCCCTTTATTCGGAACTGCAATCACCGGCCCTGGCCGGGATCCTCGATGAGCTGGAAAAGGTGCCGTATTTGTCTGAGATCATCATCGGCCTGGACAGAGCCAATGAAGACGAATACCGCCACGCCCTGAAATACTTCTCGCGGCTGCCGCAATTTCACCGGGTGCTGTGGAACGACGGCCCCCGCCTTCGGGAAATAGACAAACTGCTGGCCAGCCACGACCTAGCCCCCAAGGAAATGGGCAAAGGCCGTAATGTCTGGTATTGCCTGGGTTACATGCTGGCAAGCGGCAAGGGCCAAACCGTGGCCCTGCACGACTGCGACATCCTCACCTACGAGCGCGGCTTGCTGGCAAGGCTGTTCTACCCGGTGGCCAACCCGGTGTTCAACTACAACTTCGCCAAGGGCTATTACGCCCGCTGCGCCGGCGGCAAGCTCCATGGCCGGGTCAACCGGCTGCTGGTGACTCCTCTTATCCGCAGCATGCAAAAGGTGTGCGGCTACAGCGAATACCTCAACTACATGGACGGCTTTCGCTACTCCCTGGCCGGGGAGTTTTCCATGCGTAAAGACTTGGTGGCGCACCTGCATATCCCCAGCGACTGGGGCTTGGAGATTGGCGTGCTCTCGGAGATGTTCCGAAGCTACGCCACACAGCGCATCTGCCAGGTGGATATCAGCGACAACTACGACCACAAACACCAGGAGCTGAGCGCCGAAGACGCCAATCAGGGCCTGTCGAAAATGAGCACCGACATCGCCAAGGCCTTCTTTCGCAAGCTGGCCACCAACGGCGAGATCTTCAGTACCGAGAAAATTCGCACCATCAAGGCCACCTATTACCGCATCGCTCTGGATTTCATCGACATCTTCAACGACGACGCCATGATCAATGGCCTCCAATACGACAGGCACAAGGAAGAACAGGCGGTGGAGCTTTTTGCCCAGAATATCGTCGATGCCGGCACCGGTTTTCTGGCCAACCCCATGGAAACCCCCTTCATGCCCAGTTGGAGCCGGGTGATCAGCGCCGTACCCAATATCCTCGATGACTTGAAATCCGCCGTAGAAGAAGACACCAAAGCCTATTTAGGAGCCTGAGCCATGGACACCCCGCTAACGCGCAAGTTATTGGCCCACTTACGGGTGATTTACCCCGAGGCCGACAACGGCCCGCTGGTGGAGCAGCTCATTGCCACCATGGCGCTGGACCCGGCCTCTCAGGCGCCCCCAACCCACAGAAACCTGTGGAACCAGAACGATGTGTTGCTGATCACCTACGGCAACTCGGTGGTAGACGAAGGGGAAAAGCCCCTGGTCACCCTCAACAAACTGCTGACCAACGAGTTGGACGATTGCCTGTCGGCGGTGCATATCCTGCCCTTTTTTCCCTACAGCTCGGACGACGGCTTCTCGGTTATCGACTATGTGTCGGTCAACGAAAGCCTGGGGGACTGGGGCCATGTCAGCACCATTGCCAAGCGCAAGCACCTGATGGCGGATTTGGTTATCAACCACATGTCGAGCCGCAGCGCCTGGTTTGAGAACTTCAAGCGCCGCCGCGACCCAGGCAAGGATTACTTTAAAGAAGCGAGCTTGGAAGACGACTTGAGCCAGGTGGTCAGGCCCCGCTCCAGCCCGCTGCTCACTCCAGTGCAAACCGACGACGGCGAGCGCATGGTGTGGTGTACCTTCAGCCCAGACCAGGTGGATTTGGACTTTGGTAACCCCCAGGTGCTGGTGGAGTTCGTGCGCATCATCCACTTTTATCTCGAACAAGGGGTGCGCATTTTCCGCCTCGATGCGGTGGCTTACCTTTGGAAGGTGCCGGGCACCAGCTGTATTCACCTGCAGCAGACCCATGAAGTGGTCAAACTGATGCGCACCCTCATCGAGCATGGTTACCCCAACGCGGTGATCATCACCGAGACCAACGTGCCCAACCGGGAGAACCTCACCTACTTCGGTAATGCCAACGAAGCCCATGTTATCTACAACTTTTCACTGCCGCCGCTGCTGGTGCATTGCTTGCTCTCGGGCAGCTGCCGGCACTTAAAAACCTGGGCCATGAGCATGCCGCCGGCCCAAAACGGCACGGCCTACCTTAACTTTATCGCCAGCCACGACGGCATCGGCCTGCGCCCAGCCGAAGATCTGCTGAGCGAGGAAGAGCTGGCCGAGTTTATCGGCACCATCAGCCGCTCCGGCGGCATGGTCAGTTACCGGCGTAAAGGCGACGAAGACAAACCCTACGAGCTGAATGTCAGCCTCTGGGACGCCCTCAAAGACACGGTGGACGGCGGCAAGAGCCACCAGCAACTGGCCCGTTTTTTGTGCGCCCACACCATCATGCTGGGCCTCGAAGGCATACCGGCCTTTTATATTCACAGCCTCTTTGCCACCGAGAACGACACTCAGAAGGTGGCGCTCACCTCCCGTAACCGCTCCATTAACCGCCACACCTGGAGCCTGGAGGCGCTGCGCACCGCATTGAGTAACGGCAGCCACCACCAGCAGGCTTATGAGGCGATGCGCCACCTTATCCAGACTCGCCGCGCCCAGCCCGCCTTTCACCCCAACGCCACCCAGTTCACCTTGCACCTGGGGCTGGAGGTATTCGGGTTCTGGCGCCAGAGCCTGGACCGAAGCCAGAGCATCTTTGCCATCCACAACGTGTCCAGCGAAGTGCAGCAGGTGGCGCTTTCCACCATCAACCTGGTGAGTACCGACTTGTGGTTCGATCTCATCACTGGCCGCCACTTCAACGACCCCCATGCCGACCTAACCTTGCAGCCCTACGAGTGCCTGTGGCTCAGTAACCGGGATTTCAGCGGCCAGGAAGCGCCACTAGAGGACTAAAAAGCCCGCCGAATGGCGGGCTTTTTCATGGCTTAGACTTCGGCGCCAACCGCCTTGTCGGCGGTCATGGCCACAAAGCGCTGGTAAAGCTCGGGGGTGGAGAGCAGCCAGGCCTTTTCCTTGTTGTCCATAAAGGAAAAAGCTTCGAGGGGGTCTGTGGTGTCAGAAAGCTTGGTAAACACCAAGGCGTCCTGGCCTTTAACCACCCCGGCCTTACGGGGCGCCACCGCATCGATGAGCGGCAGGCGGCGACGCGCCATCACCGGATCGGTCGCCAAGGTCTCCAATGTTGGGGCCTTGGCCAGCCGCTCCTCGTAATAAGGCAGGGTTTGGTCCAGCACCTTTTCGATGGCGGGCGCCTCTGCCTCTTCCGGAATACGCAGCCAGCCGCGCTCGGCAAAGTACTCACCCAGCTTGGCCGAGGCGGTGTAGTAGGACAACGGCACCGCCAGCAACATGCCGAGGATGGCCGGGGACAACCAGGCCAATAGCTGCCAGGAGTTGTACCAAGCGGCCAGCGCTAAAATGACCCCTGCCGCCACATGGCTGCGGTGGCGGCGCCACACATCACCCCAGGGCAGGCTGCCATCATCCCGGCGCTGGGGATTCCAGCCGCTGTCGGCGCCCAAGAACACCGACATCACGGCGCCGGAGTGGATGAGCATCATCACCGGGGCGATCAGCGCCGAGAGGATCACTTCCAAAAAGAAGCTCTTGATAAGACCCCAGGCACCGCCACTTTCCTGGCGAAGGCTTTTGTCAGAAAGCCCCAACGCCAGCCCCATCAGCTTGGGCGCAAAGAGCACCAACATGGTCACCGCAAACAGCCACAGCGCCCGTTCGGAGTCCAGCACCGGCCAGGCGGGGAACAGCGAGAAGGTGTCGGGGAAGTATTCGGGGCGGATAAACTGCGCCTGCAAGGCCAGGGCGAAACCGGCCAGTACCAGCAGCAGCCACAGCGGCGAGCTCAGGTAAGACATGATACCGGTCACCATGTGCATGCGGCTGACCCAGCTCAGGCCACGGGTGGGCAGCACCTTGGCATGTTGCAGGTTGCCCTGGCACCAGCGCCGGTCACGCACCGCCATATCAATCAGCGACGGCGGGCTCTCTTCATAGGAGCCGTCCAGATCCCAGGCGATATCCACCACCCAGCCGGCGCGGCGCAGCAAGGCGGCTTCCACGAAATCGTGGCTGAGGATATGGCCGCCAAAAGGCGCTTTACCGGGCAGCTCCGGCAAACCGGCACATTCCATAAAGGCGCTGGTGCGGATAATGGCGTTGTGGCCCCAGAAGTTGCCGTCACGGTCAACCCACCAGGCAAGGCCGGTGCCGACGATAGGCCCGTAGATACGAGTGGCAAACTGCTGGACCCTCGCCACCAAGGTGGTGCCGCGAATAAGGCGCGGAATGGTCTGGATAAGGCCAGCGTCGGGGTTGGCTTCCATGCGCCGGGCCAGTTGGATAAGGGTGTCAGGCGCGATAAGGCTATCGGCGTCCAACACCAGCATATGGTCGTAATGGCGGCCCCAGCGGCGGCAAAAATCGGCGACGTTACCGGCTTTACGGGCCAGGTTTTCGCGGCGGCGGCGGTAGAAGATGCGGGCCTTGTCGCCCAGGCGCTCGCGGATGGCCAGCAGCGCTTCTTCTTCTTGGAGCATCACCTCGGGGTTGGTAGTGTCGGCAATGATGAACCAATCAAAGGCCTCGCCTTCCCCGGCCTCGATAATGCCGCTCGCCATGGCTTCGATAGCCGCGAAGATCCGGGCCGGATCTTCGTTGTAGGTGGGCATCAGCACCACCGTCTTTTTGGTGAGCGGCGCCGTTTGCCACTGAGGCTTGGGGCCAAAACGCAGGGCGTAAAAACCGGCCAGGCCGGTGCTGCAGGCCAGGGCAATCCAGCAAAAGGTCATGGCGAAGAGCACCATGACGATGTATTCGGGCCAGGTTATCTTCCCGGCGGCAAACACCATCCACATTTCAAAAACGGCGTAGGCCGACAGCGCCATGGCGCTGCCCACCACCAACAGCCGCCGCCACCAGCGGGATTTGACGGCTTTTGGGTCAACCGGGGTACGGCGGTAAACAGATTTGAGGTCCTGGGGCGGCATCAAGCCGGCCAGTTCCTCGGGAGTCCCTGTACTCATGAGCCACTCACCCAGCGATACAACCAGGTTTCGGCTTGTCGGCCGTCTTCAAACTTGAGCTCCATGCGCAGCTCTGCGAGCTTGGCATCGCCCGGATGCAGCTTAAAGCTTACCCGGTAGCCCTGTACCTTGGGATTAGGCACCACGGTTACGTCGCTGATATTACCGGCCGAGGCAGTCACTACCGCTTTGGGCGGAGTGGCGGAGGGCGGCTGGGTGTCCTGGTAGTCCACCACGTAGAGGCGATCTGGGGTCGGGCCCTTGATATCGGCGCGGCCAGAGGCGGTTTCCACCACTCGCACCGCACGGGACAGCGGCTCGGTGCCCCAGCTCAAGCGGTAGGAGAAGCTGTACTCGGAGCCGGCCTTAAGCACTTCTTTGGGGTTCCAGAAGGCGATGATGTTGTCGTGGATCTCAGACTGGCTGGGGATCTCAATCAGGTTGACCGAGCCCTTGCCCCAGTTGCCCACCGGCTCAACCCACAGGCTCGGGCGCTTTTCAAAATGGGCGTCGAGATCCTGGTAGTCGTTAAAATCCCGGTCGCGCTGCATCAGGCCAAAGCCCATAGGGGCGGTGTCTTCAAAGGCGCTCAGCTGCAAGCTGGTGGGGTTGGACAGCGGCCGCCACAGGCGCTCGCCTTTGCCGTTCAAAATCAGCAGGCCATCGGAGTCGTGTACCTGGGGGCGGTAATCGTCTGCACGGCGGCGGTCATTCATGGAGAACATGTACATGCTGGACGCCGGTGCCAGGCCCACCTTGGTGAGATCGGTACGGGGAAACACCACCGCTTCTACGTCCATCACGGTGTTCTCGCCGGGGCGGATGGTAAAGCGGTAGGCGCCGGTGGCGCTGGGGCTATCCAAAAGGGCGTAAACCAGAATGGAGTTGCTTTCCTTGGAGGGCTTTTCAATCCAGAAGGCGCGAAAGGCCGGGAACTCCTCACCTTGAGGGTCGGCGGTCTTGATGGCTAGGCCACGGGCAGACAAGCCATAGTTTTGGCCTTTGCCCAAGGAGCGGAAGTTGCTGGCGCCTTGGAATACCGCCACTTCGTCGTAATAACCGCTGGCAAAAGGCGCGTGCAGGCGCAGCCCGGAGAAACCGATGTCTTGATTAGGCAGCGGCTTGGTCATGGCCTTGCCGGTGGTGAACATGGTCGGGTCAAAGGCCAGGTGCTTGGCTTCGCCGTTGTTGACGATGGCCACTTCCACCGGATCTTTGAAATACAACCCACGCAGGAACAGCTGCATCTGGTAAGGCAGCCCTTCTTTGGCCCAAATAGCCTTGTTGGGGTCGAAATGAATATCGCTGTATTCGTCGTAGGAGAGGTCGTCAAGGACGTCAGGCAGGGGTTTGTCCGCAGCCTTAAAAGGCTTTTTGGCCAGTTGCCGGGCCAGTTCGACCACGGTGTCACGGCTAAAGGGGCCGTCTTTGGTGTAAGTGGCCACTTCGGGGGCATCGGCCGCCATGGCTTTAACCATCAGGCAAAGTGGCAACAGCAGCAGCGCGGCTATTCTTAGAGTTGGTCGGTTCACCCTTCCTCCTTGGCCCAAAGGGCCCGTAAGACCAAACGGTAATCTTTCCATACCCCCAATAAACTCATGCTGTATAAGCACATGGAGAAATTACCGAACTGGATCACAACAGCTTGTTATAGAAACGTTTTCGTAAAAAATCTTCTTTTTATGAAGGGAATCGGCGTGTTAATGGCTAGACACAAGCTTTTCACAAAAAAGGAGTTTGCCCATGATCTTGGACACCCACACCGCTTCCCCCAGCCTGACTCTGTCGGCCAAGCTGCCTGAGTGGATCATACCGTTAGTGGACTGGCAAAAGCACTATCAGGACGATAATGAAAAAATGCGTCTTGCCATACAACTTGCTAAAGAAAATGTGGCAAGGGGCACCGGTGGCCCGTTCGGCGCCGCCATTTTCAGTGAACAGGACGGGCGATTGCTGGGCGTTGGAGTCAATGCGGTGGTGGCCAACCACAATTCCTGCCTGCACGGGGAAGTGACCGCCATCATGATGGCTCAGCACCAATTGCAGGCCTTTTCCCTCAAATCGGTGCCCTGTGCCCTCTTTACCTCATGCGAGCCTTGCGCCATGTGCCTGGGTGCCACGTTGTGGAGTGGCGTGCAGCGACTGGTGTGCGCCGCCAGCGGCGACGACGCCCGGGCCATCGGCTTTGATGAGGGCCCGGTGTTTTACGAGTCTTACCGCTATCTGGAAAAGGCCGGCGTTAAAGTGGAGCGTGGCCTGTTACGTGCTGATGCAAAAGGCGTTTTAGACAATTACCAGCGCGATGGCGGCCCCATTTACAACCCCTGACCCTGTATAAAAATACTGTTGGATAATGACCAACCAGTGGTATCAAAAGAGCGATCAGGATCACTACAGAATTGAAACATTTGTGAAATGGTGAAGCCCCCTGTGCCCCAGATAAGGCAGTCGGTAAAAGCACAGGACAACAACAATGCAGAGGACGACTCACCATGAAAGTATCGCAAGTGTCTTTGCGCCTGGCCCCCGTAGCCCTGGCTCTTTGTTCCGTTTTGGCTCCCTCGGTCAGCGCCGCCAAAGGCATGACCCCGCCCTTCCTAGATGACAGCAACGACCAAACCGCGACCCGCTACATCGTCAAGTTCAAGGAGCGGGGCAACATGAGCCTGCAGGCCATGAACGCTCTGGAGCGCAAAAGCCGCGCCCTGGAAAACGCCAACCTGGTAACCAAGACCGGCGGTAAGGTACGTAACCGCCTGGAGCGCTTCAACGCCATTGGTGCCACCCTCACCACCGCCGAATTCCGTAAGCTCAAAGCCGACCCTGATGTCGACTACATCGAGCCCGACCCTATTCGTAAGCCCATGTCCACCACCCTTGGCGAAATTTTGCCTTGGGGTATCAGCAAGGTGCAGGCCGCCGGCACCCTGGGCGCCAACGCCCCGTCCGGCAAGAAGGTTTGTATCATGGACACCGGCTTTGCCCTGGGCCATCCCGATTTGACCACCAGCAATGTCAGCGGTGAAGGCAACAGCGGCACCGGTGTATGGAGCTCCCCCGGCGTTAGCCACGGCACCCACGTTGCCGGCACCATCGCCGGTATCGGCGGTAATGGCGAAGGGGTGGTGGGGATCTTCCCGAACCAGCAGGTTGACCTCTACATCGTCAAAGTCTTCGACAACGACGGCAACTGGCCTACCGCCTCTGATCTGGTGGATGCCGCCGAGGCCTGCGCCGACGCTGGCGCCTCGGTTATCAACATGAGCCTGGGTGGCGGCGGTTCGTCCACCACCGAGTCCAACGCCTTCAGCCAGCTGCTGAGTAACGGCGTGCTCTCTATCGCCGCTGCCGGTAACGACGGTGACAGCACCCTGTCCTACCCTGCCTCCTATAACTCGGTGGTGTCGGTAGCAGCGGTGGATAACAACGAAGACTGGGCCTATTTCTCCCAGTACAACAACCAGGTCGAACTGGCTGCCCCCGGTGTGGCGGTGCGCTCCACCGTTATCCCCGGTGACGGCCGCGAAGCCCAAATCACCGTCGGCGGCACCAGCTACGCCGACCAGGGCGTGGTGCCGCATCAGCGCTACACCATCAGCGGTAGCAGCTATGTGTCCAACGATGTCAACGGCTCGGTCACCGCCGATCTGGCAGCCTGTACCACCACCGGCTCCAGCGCCAGCTGTAGCGGCGCCAGCGGTAAAATCTGCGTGGTGGAGCGTACCGCCAACGAGTCTTCCGGCACCTATCCTGAAGGGGATGCTGCCCAGGCTTGTGCCAGCGCCGGCGGCGTCGGTGCCATCATCTACTCCAAGTCGTCCCTGCCCGGGCTGGAAGCGCCTTACCTGATTGATTCCACTGGTAATGCCGACTTCCCCACCGCCTCGGTTGACCGTGCCACCGGTCTTGCCCTGGCAGCCAAAGCCGGCCAGAGCGCCACCCTGACCGTGTCTGGCGGCCAGGATTACGACTACTACAACGGCACCTCCATGGCCACCCCGCACGTTGCCGGTGTTGCCGCCCTGGTGTGGAGCTACTTCCCGAGCTGCTCCGCCACCGAGATCCGCTCTGCCCTTGACGCAACCGCCAAGGACCTTGGCTCCAGCGGCCGCGACAACTACTACGGCTACGGCCTGGTGCAAGCCCAGGACGCCGTTGACTACCTGACCGAATACGGCTGCGCCGGCGGTAGCGACGGTGGCGATAATGGCGGCGGCGATGGCGACACTGGTGGCTTTACCGAAAGCAACCTGTCTGCCACCCGCAACAACTGGCTGTACTACCCGGTTGAGATTGCGGCCGGCACCACCAGCCTGGACGTGTCCATCAGCGGTGGCAGCGGCGATGCCGATCTGTACCTGCGCCAAGGCTCCCAGCCCACCACCACCAGCTACAGCTGCCGCCCTTACCTGAGCGGTAACAACGAAAGCTGCTCTATCAGCTCTCCTGCTGCTGGCACCTGGTATATCGGTATCCGGGCCTACCGCACCTTCAGCGGTGTCACCCTGACCGCCAGCTACCAGTAATAAAAAAGCCCCTCAGCGAGGGGCTTATCAATAAAAACGGCGCCCTTGGGCGCCGTTTTTGTCATCAGGCCACTGTGACCCTGGCAAACTTGCGTTTACCCACCTGGAACACCGCCGTGGTGCCTTTGGCCACCACCAGCTTGGCATCCTCGACCTTCTCGCCATCCTGCTTGACCGCGCCTTGCTTGATCATGCGCATGCCGTCGGAGGTGGAGCCCACCAGGCCGGCGTCTTTCAAGAGGTTGGCAATGGCCAAGCCTTCGCCTTCGGCCTGCACTGTCACGTCATCCATTTCATCGGGGATGGCGTTTTTCTGGAAACGCTGGATGAAGTCTTCGTGGGCCGCTTCGGCGTCAGCATCGCTGTGGAAGCGGGCGATGATTTCCTTGGCCAGCAGAATTTTATAGTCGCGGGGGTTGGCGCCGCCGCTGATGGCCTCTTTAAAGCCGGCGATTTCGTCCATGGGGCGGAACGACAGCAGCTCAAAGTAGCGCCACATCAGCTCGTCGCTGACCGACATGATTTTGCCGAACATCTCGGTGGGAGCGTCGTTGATACCGATGTAGTTGCCCGCCGACTTGGACATCTTCTTGACGCCGTCCAGGCCTTCGAGAAGCGGCATCATCATCACCACCTGGGTAGGCTGGCCTTCGGATTTTTGCAGCTCACGGCCCATCAGCAGGTTGAACTTCTGGTCGGTACCGCCCAGCTCCACGTCGGCCTTGAGGGCCACAGAGTCGTACCCTTGCAGCAGCGGGTACATGAACTCGTGAATGGCGATAGGCTGGTTGCCGGCAAAACGCTTTTTAAAGTCGTCCCGCTCCAGCATCCGCGCCACGGTGAGGTTGGAGGCCAATTTGAGCATACCGGCCGCGCCCAGCGCTTCAAGCCAGGAGGAGTTGAACACCACTTGGGTCTTGGCCGGGTCGAGAATTTTGAACACCTGCTCTTTGTAGGTCTCGGCGTTACGCAGCACATCTTCGCGGGTGAGCGGCGGGCGGGTGGTGTTTTTGCCGGAGGGGTCACCGATCATGCCGGTGAAGTCACCGATGAGAAAGATCACCTCATGACCCAGATCCTGGAACTGGCGCATTTTGTTCAGCACCACGGTATGGCCGAGGTGGATGTCGGGTGCGGTCGGGTCGGCACCCAGTTTGATGCGCAGCGGGCGGTTTTCCTTGAGCTTGGCGACAAGCTCCTCTTCAACCAGGATCTCTTCTACACCCCGTTTCAGGATTTCCAGGGCGTCCTGGGCCAAAGTCATGATCAAAACCTCATTTCACGGCAAAAAGTCATAAGGGCCTAGTGTATCCGATTGGCTAAGGCCAATAAAAGCCGATAGACTGCCCAAGGATTAGGCAGCTCAGCTGCATTCAATAACTTACCTGCCCAAATCGCCTATGCTGCAGCATTTTCAAGCCCTACCGAAGGGCCATAAAATTCTGGTGAGTGGTATCAGCGCCCTGTTGGCGCTGGCGCTGCTGCTTCCGTCCGAAGACGCCGAAGCCACCCGCGACCATGATCTTGAGAAGCTCAAGGTCGGGGAGCGCTACCCGCTGGTGGTTAATGTCGAGTCCCGCCCGCTGGTGGAATCCGACACTGCCCCGGAATACGCCTGGCACACCGAGACCGTAAAATCGGGCGATAGCCTGGCCAAACTCTTTGACCGCGCTGGCCTTTCGGCCCGTACCCTGCACGACATGCTGGCCAACCTCGGCGCCAAAGCCAAACCGCTCACCGAGCTTCGCCCCGGCGAGAAACTGGATTTCGCCAAAGACGAAAACGGCACCCTGCTGGCCATCCGCTACGCCATGAGCCGCACCCAGATCCTCAACGTGGTGCAGCAAGACGGCAACTACCAGCTGCAAAGCGACACCATTCCCGTTGAACACCGCGAAGAGTTCGCCACCGGCACCATTACCTCCAACTTCTGGAACGCCGGGGTCCGAGCAGGCCTGAGCCCGGCGGTGATTGACGGCATTGCCAACATCTTCGGCTACGACATCGACTTTGCCCTTGAGCTGCGCCACGGCGACAGCTTCGCGGTGCTTTACCAGCAAGATTATGTGGACGGCGATTTCGTCTCAGACGGCGATATCCTGGCGGTCAGCTTTACCAACCAGGGCATCACCTACAACGCGGTGCGCCACAGCGACGGCAACTACTACACCCCCAACGGCCAGTCCCTGCGCAAAGCCTTCTTGCGCTCGCCGGTGAGCTACAAGTACATCTCGTCGAGCTTCAACCCGCGCCGCCTGCACCCGGTAACAGGTCGGGTACGCCCTCATAACGGCATCGACTACGCCGCTGCCGTGGGCACGCCGGTGTATGCCTCGGGTGATGGCCGGGTAGTAAAATCGGGCTATTCGAGCCTTAACGGCAACTACATCTTCATCAAGCACGGCGAGCAGTTCGTCACCAAGTACCTGCACCTCTCCAAACGCTTGGTGGCAGCCGGCATGAAGGTGCGCCAGGGCCAGACCATCGGCAAGGTGGGCGCCACCGGCCGGGTTACCGGGCCACACCTGCATTACGAATTTTTGGTTAACGGCGTACACCGCAACCCCCGCACCGTGCCGCTGCCAGAGGCCGCCCCGGTGCCCAAAGCCGAGCTGGCCGACTTCAGGACCCAGGCCCAGGACATGATGGCCCGCCTGAGTAACCAAAAGCGCATCATGCTGGCCATGAAATAACCAGCCGCCGCACCAAGGCTGAACCCCGTCACAACGCCCGCATTTAGCGGGCGTTGTTGTCTGTGCCAAACCTGCCAAATCCGCCCCTTGCCATGTATGCTGGCCACAGTAAAAAGCCCTGTGCACAAAAGGGAGATTGGCATGAGCCTCTATATTGGCCTGATGAGCGGCACCAGCATGGACGGCATCGACGCGGTGCTGGTGGATTTCGAGCACCCGGCGCCCAAGCTGCTGGCCACCCACCTCGAACCGCTGCCAGACAAACTCTGCCAAGGGTTGCACCTGTTGTGCCAGCCGGGCAGCGACAGCCTCGATGCGGTGATGAGCATGAGCCTGGCCTTCGCCAAGGCCAGCGCCAAAGCCTGCCGGGCGCTATTGAAAAAAGCCGCCATCTCCCCTGACCAGGTCATGGCCATTGGCAGCCACGGCCAGACCATCCGCCACCGCCCTCAGTGGGGCTTTAGCGTGCAGATTGGCGACGCCTCCACCCTGGCGGTGGAAACCGGCATCGACGTGGTCAGTAACTTTCGGATGAAGGACTTGGCCCTTGGCGGCCAGGGCGCACCTTTGGTGCCGGCTTTTCATAAGGAAGTGCTGAAAAGTGATGCGGTGCTCAACATCGGCGGTATTGCCAATGTCACCTTCCTCGGCGACAGTGTCTGCGGCTTTGATACCGGCCCCGGCAACACCCTGATGGACGCCTGGATGCGCCGCCACCAAGGCCAGAGCTTCGATAAAGACGGCGCCTTCGCCGCCTCCGGCAAGGTGCTGCCCGAGTTACTTGAAAAACTGCTGGCCGAGCCGTACTTTTCCCAGCCCTGGCCCAAATCCACCGGCCGCGAGCTGTTTCATCTGGACTGGCTGGACGGCTTTTTAACCGGCAAGGAAGCGCCAGCCGATGTGCAGGCCACCTTGTTGCAGCTCACCGCCGAGTCGGTCGCCTTGCATTTAAAGGCCCTGGCGGTAACAGGCCGGGTGGCAGTGTGCGGCGGCGGCGCCCAGAACCCGGTGCTGATGCAGGCCTTGAAGGCCAAACTGCCAGCCCTTGACTGGACCACCACCGACCAGCAGGGCATTCCGGGCGACTGGCTCGAAGCCATGGCCTTTGCTTGGCTGGCCCGGCAATTTATCAACGGACTTCCTGGCAACCTGCCGGAGGCGACCGGCGCCGCGCGCCCCGCCATATTGGGACAACTGACCAAAGCCTTATAAAAGGCTGAGAGACTGCATGCATCACCCCAGCAAAATCATACGGTTGCTGGCCGAACACTGGTCTACCTTCGAGCGTTTGGTAGAGCACTTCGGCTTCAGCCCCTTTAGTTTTCAGGATCTCCAGGGCCTGTTTCGCCAGCAATACCCGGATTGGGGCCACGACAAGGTCTTTAAAGAGGCCGAGCGGCTGCTGAGCCTGGACCTCGTATTGCCGCTACCCAAATCCAGCTTGCTGGAGATGAACGGCGCCGTCTTCGAGTTTGTCCAGTACCTGGTCAAAGAACACCAGTTGGGCCTGGCCGGGGAAATTGAAGCCCAGCTCGAAGAAATTGCCCGCCTCAGCGCCAAACTCGAAGAAAGCCTCGAAGCCCTGGATAACGAAGACAGCCGCCGTTACCTGCGCCGCATCGACAACCTGGTGCGCAAGGTGGCCGGCCAGTTCAAAGACAACGAAGGGGCCATCTACCGCCTGGCGGAAACCGCCAAGGGCCAGAGTGATTTGTCTCTCAATCACCGCTACCAACTGGTGCTGGACGCCTTTGATGATTACGTCGAGCCCATGGTGGACATGCTCGACACCAACGGCCGCTTTGCCCAGGCCCTGGACGCCCTGGCGGTAAACCTGCATTACCAGCACCGCCGCCTGGAAAAGGCCGGCCACCTCTTTGAAGTGCGCAATGGCCTGTTGCTGCTGCGCACCCGCATCCTGGTGCTCTTTAACGAGGGCCGCGAAAGCCTGCGCCGCGCCTCCGACTTGTTGCTGCCGCTGCGACAAGAGCTGCGTAAGAACACCCTGATTGCCAAGGCCGCCTCGGCGCTCTTGGGCGAGGTGCGTAAAAAAGGCCTGGAGCGGGCCCTGACTGCCATGCCGGTGCTGGCCTCTGATAACCAGCGCCGCACCTTGGCCAGCCAACACCAGTTGCTGGCCTACTTGGGTGATATAGCCAACTTCCAAGAACAAGAAGTGGTACTGCCCGACGATGACGACCTGGCGCCGCCCAGCCACATGCACCTGCCAGACCCGGCCGAGGTGCAAAGTGCCTTCAAGGCCGCCAAACAAAAAAGCGCCATCCACTGGCTGGTAGCCAGCTACCCAGATCTGGCGGCAGACGAGCTTTTGCACCTCTACCAACACATTCAGCTTCAGGCCGAGGCGCCCCACGGCGAGCGCCAAACCCTGGAACTCAAAGACTGCACCATTCAACTTCATCCGCTGGAGATCCGCCATGCAGATTGATTTGGCCGAACTCAAGGCCCTGGAAGACATTCACCGCAAGCTGGCGGCCGGCTATCACCTGAGTGAAACCGAGCCCGGCCTGTGGCTGGAGCTAAGCGCCCAGCACGACGCCTACGCCGCCCTCTTTGCGGCTCTGGGCTACAGCCTCAAGCATGACGAACGCGGTTTTTTCTACTTCGACACCCCGGAAACCTCGGTGAACATGTCGAAGACCTCCCAGTGGTTTGCCCTGACCCTCTACTGCCTGGTGGAAGACTTTGCCGACGCCGGCAAAGACCCGGTCAACGCCCTTTTTGACAACGTCTTGGGCTTTACCGAGATGGACCAACTGGTAAGCCGCCACCTGCCGCTTTTTGAGCAGCTCAACGTGCAAAGCGCCTCGGACCTTCGCAAGGAAGTCTTTAACCGCATGGTGCGCCTGGGCTTTGCCCGCGAAGAGGGCGACGGCTTCAAACTGCTGGCCCCCTGCCACCGTTTCCTGGACGCCGCCCTGGCCCTGACCGAGGAGAAAGTCGATGGCTGAGTGTTATGGCCTGACCAAGCTGGCCCTTTTAAATACCGCCGGTTACGGCAAGTGCGTGCTGCCATTGGATAAATCGGTGTCGGTGTGCGCCCCCAACAACACCGGCAAATCGTCGGTGATCAACGCCTTGCAGTTTCCCCTGATCAACGACATGCGGCTCACCGAATGGGACGGCCACAGCTTTGAAGAAACCCGCAAGTTCTACTTCGCCACCGACCGCTCCTATGTGCTGCTAGAAGCGCGCCTGCCGGGCGACCGTGCCATGACCATAGGCGTTGCCGGCCGCGGCAAAGCCAGCGGCTACCAGTACCAGTACTTCTGCTACGAAGGGCCGCTGGACATGAGCGACTACATGGACGGCAAGGCGATACTGCCCTACGGCAAGCTGATGGAGCGTTTGCAGCAATACGGCCGCATTCCCCAGGAGCTGAAAGCCTCTGAACTGAACGCCCTTTTGACCGGTGGCGCCAGCCCTTACGACCACCTGGCCATGAAGCTCATTCCCCTCAATAACGTCTCGGACGCGCCGGTTTATAAAGAAATTTTCCGGCGCATGCTGAACCTGCACAAGCTCACCGCCCAGGACGTGAAGGGCTTTATGCTCAAGGTCTTCGACCGGCATTTTTCCAATGCCCGCATCGATTTTTTGGCGGTGTGGCACAGCGCCTTTGACCGGGTTAACCGCATGCGCGCCCAGCTTTTGGCCATGGAAAAAGAAGCCGACGCTGTTAAGGCCCTGGAGCATCTCTTAGACAGCCGCGCCGTGCTCAAGGGCAAACTGGCCGCCTACCAGCCGCGCCTGGACGAAGCCCTGGTGCAGTGGCACGACCATATGGACGAGAAACACCAGGAGCTGTCGTCCCGCCGCGAGCAACTGTCAGAAGACAAGGCCGGCCTCAAAGACAAGTTCAGCTTCTTGCAAAACCAGATGCTGGCCCTGGGCGGCACCAAGACCAGCCTTGGCCAATGGCTGGACGAGTACAATGCCCTCTACCAGGACTTTGCCCTGGTGGACGAACCCACCCTCAAGGCCAATATCGCCAGCCTCAAGGCCGAATACGAAGAATTGGTGGGCCTGCTGGCCTCGGCCAAGGCCCAGCCGATGTCCGCCATCGAGCGGCGCATCAAGGACCTTCGCCGCCAGCTCAGCTCCAACAAGCTGCAATTTAAGAACCTCGAGTACAACCTTTACTCAAGGCTCCGTGAAGATCTGGCGCCGGGAGAAATGGCCGAAGTCAGCAAGCTGCTGAACCCGGATCTGCTGGCGCTGTCCACCGCCAAGGGCGGCGAGGTGGAGATAAACGACGACAGCGCCTTTGGCGACTTCTTGGAAGCCGTGGCCAGCGCCATCAAGGGCCATATCATGCAGCTGCCGGGGGCGACGGTGGATTTGAGCCACCTGCACTCGGCGCAGTTCTCCGCCAGCGAAGACAAGCTGCATTTAAAAGAAACCATCGACCAGCAGGAAGCGGAGCTCAACCAGCTTAACGCCCAGCTGAAGGTGGCCCAGGACTTGGAAGCCAAACTGGCCGAAAAGAGCGCCCTGGAACGGCAGGTGGAAGAAGAACAAGCGGCCCTTCGCGCCTTCAAGCGCTTTGAGGAGATGCAGGCCCTTTACCCTGAGCGCCAGGCTCAATTCGACACCCTGGCCGAGGAAGAAGCGGGCCTTCGCGAGCAGCTCGAAGAGCTGAGGGCCATGGAAAGCCGCCTTAACGATCAGCTGATGCAACTGAAAGTCACCGAGGACCAGTTCAAGCGTCAGGACGAGACCCTAAGCCGGGTCAAGGGCCAGCGCATCGACGACCAACTGGATCTTATCAGCGGCCGCACCACCCCTTACATGATTGATATCCGTCTGGACATGGACGCCCTGAGTGAGAGCCTGGAGCACTTTAACCGCGAGTGCCGGGAGCTGCGCGACCATGACCTTGGCATCAGCAACACCTACATGCACCTGTTCAAGCAAGGCATCAGCCAGTTTGACGGCGAGCCGGACGAAGAAACCCGCTGCATGAAGCTCATTAACAGCTTCCACAACCTGCCGGCAGAGCGGGAAGTGATCGCCCGCCAGGCCCGCGCGGCGCTGGTAGACGTGGCCGGGACCTTAAGTTCCTTGCGTAACGACCTGCACCGCCTGCACGGCGAGATGGAGCGCTTTAACCAGGGCATCACCCGCCACCCCATCTCCAACCTCAAGGGCTTTAAAATCGAGGTGGTGGACAGGCCGCAGCTGGTGCAGCACATCGACACCATCTTGGAGACCTCCCGCACTTACGAGAGCGGCGAGAGCTTTGACCTTCTTGACCTCAACCAACCCACCGACGACAAGGCCCTGGGCGAAGCCAAGGATTACCTTATCAAGGTGGGCACCGACGCCGCCGGCCTGACTCTGGACGACCTTTTTGATATCCGCTTTAAGGTCACAGACCGGGCCGGTAACACCGACTCTTACGACAAAATCGACTCGGCCGGCTCCAACGGTACCCGCATCACCATCAAGCTGCTTTGCGGCATGCTGTTTATCCGCCAGCTACTCAGCGAAAAAGAGCGCGGCCTGTACCGCATTCCCCTTTATATCGACGAAGCGGCGGACATAGACCCCTCCAACCAGCGGGCCATTATCGACACCGCCCGCCACTTTGGCTTTGTGCCCATTTTCGCCTCAGTGAAACCGCAAATTTCCTGTGACGTGGTGGTGCCCATTCGCACCACCCGCGACGGCACCGTCAACCTGGTGGAAGAAAAAGACTGGATCTTTATCGACGCCAAGGCCCCCGAGCCGGAATCGGCAATGGAAGAAGCCTGATGCCTCGCCGCTACCTGTATCTGCAAACCGCAGACTTCGCCGATAACAACGCTTTTGCCCAATGGCTGCTTGGCGCCCTGGAAAAAGAAGGCGTCATCACCGGCAATGTGACCGACGAAGATTTTATGCAGGTGGTGGAGGCTAACGTTGCTGGCATGCCAGTGTCGTTTTATCTCGGTAAAACTGAGGATGACACCACGCCACCCACTTGGTTGGTCTGGCCGCAACAACAGTGGAGCTGGCTTAGCCGCTTACTTGGCAAGGCCAATTACGAGGCTGAAGCTGAGGCTCAAGCCTTACTGGAAAAGGCAGCGAGCAGCGCCGGATTCTTTACCCATATCGAATGGGACGACAAATAAAAAGGGAGGCAAAGCCTCCCTTTTTATTGTTTGAAGAGCTTATCCAATAGGCCAAGGGCCTCGGCCACTTCGGCCTCGCTGATATTGAGCGCTGGCATAAAGCGCAGGGTATTGGCCCTGGGGGCGTTGATAAGGAGCCCCAGCGCCATAGCCTTTTCCACCAAGGCGCTGGCATCCAGCATCCCGGTATTGAGCGCCAGCAGCAGGCCCTGGCCCCGCACCTCGCCAAGGCCGTACTTGGCGCTCAGCAGACCCAGGCCTTCTTTCAATTGCTGGCTGCGGGCATTGACCCCATCCAAAAAGCCGGGGGCGGTGACCGCCTCTACCATAGCCTGGCCCACGGCGCACATCAGCGGGTTGCCGCTGAAGGTGCCGCCCTGGTCGCCGTATTCAAAGCAGCTGACCGCGTTATCTATCAGCATCGCCGACAGCGGCACGCCGCCGCCCAGGCCCTTGGCCAGGGTCATGATATGGGGCTTGATGCCGTGGTGCTCATAGGCAAAGAGCTTGCCGGTGCGGCCAATGCCGGTCTGTACCTCGTCAAAAATGAGCAGCGCATTTTGTGCCTGGCAAAGGGCAGCCAGGCCTTGCAGGAAATCGCCGCTAGCCTCCACTACCCCCGCCTCCCCTTGGATGGGTTCGAGCATCACCGCCACCGTGGCGTCGTCCATGGCCGCCGCTACCGCCGCCAAGTCGTTAAAAGGCACCTTGATAAAGCCCGGCACCTTGGGCTCGAACAGCGCCTCAAAGGCCGGTTTGCCGCAGGCAGACATACAGGCCAGGGTGCGGCCGTGAAACCCCCCTTCGAAGGTGATGATTTTAAAGGCGCCGTTCTTGTGTTTTTGGCCCCAGCGGCGGGCCAGCTTGATGGCACCTTCGTTGGCCTCGGCGCCGCTGGAGGCAAAAAACACCTGGTCGAACACCGAATGCTTCACCAGGGTGTTGGCGAGCTCCACCATGGGGCCGTTGTAAAAACCGGGGCTGGCGTTCACCAGGGTAGCGGCTTGGCGGGCCAGGGCTTCTTGCATGACCAAAGGGCTATGGCCCAGGGTATTTACCGCCCAGCCCTGCACCAGATCCAGGTAGCCCTTGTTGGTATCGTCAAACAGATAACCTCCCTGCCCTTTGACAAAGAGTTGCCCGGGGCGCTTGGCTACGGGGATAAGAGCGGAATAGTCGGGGCTGGTCATAGGGTCTCCAGGCAATAAAAAACCGCAGCGACGGCTGCGGCTTGGGCGCGATACACCAAGCTCAGCCGCGGCGCCAAAGGAGGCGTCGGTACTGAGCGGGGCTTGAAAAACAGGCATCAGGTTGCATGGCAGCACTATCACGCCACAAGAATAAAAAATCAATATAAAAACATAAAAATTCAATTTGGATTTTTAAGGCACGCCTGTTCCTGCCTAAATAACCCTTTTATTACATTCTGTTGCCGGCCTTGATGTTGCCCGAAACTCTCCTAGGCTAAACAGATAATCAGCGAGCCCAAGCCAAGACTTGGCCGTCACCTCAGCATTTCGCAGCCCACATAACTCCCGCCGTCAGCCCCCTTGATAGAGGCTGGCGGCAACCTATGTTTTGCCCGGAGGAAAGACGTAATGGCGACAGCACAACAAGAGGTATCGGTGGATCTGGCGTTACAAGGCGGCGGCTCCCACGGCGCCTTTACCTGGGGCGTGCTGGATAGGTTACTGCAGGAAGAATGGCTGACTATAGAGGGCATTTCCGGCACCTCCGCCGGGGCCATGAACGCGGCGGTGCTGGTGGACGGCTACGCCGAAGAGGGCCGGGTGGGTGCCCGCCGAAAGTTGCACCAGTTCTGGCGAATGGTGGCCAATGCCGCCATGTTCAGCCCCATTCAGCGCACCCCGCTCAATGTGCTGCTGGGCAGTTGGTCGCTGGAGAACTCGCCGGCCTACCAACTGATGGACATGACCGCTCGCATGTTCTCTCCTTACGATCTCAACCCCTACGGCGGCAACCCGCTGGCGATGATCCTAGACAACTGCCTGGATTTCGAGCGTATCGCCAATGGCCCCATCAAGCTTTTTATCAGCGCCACCAACGTGCACACCGGCGCCGGCAAGGTGTTCCGCCAAGAGCAAATGAGCACCGCCGTGCTGCTGGCCTCGGCCTGCCTGCCCACCCTCTATCACGCCGTGGAAATAGACGGTGAATACTACTGGGACGGCGGCTACTCCGGTAACCCAACCCTTGGCCCGCTGATGCTGGGCTCAAGCGCCAACGACACCATTTTGGTGCAGATAAACCCGGTGCTGCGCGATGAAATCCCCACCACCGCCCACGCCATCACCAACCGCATCAACGAGGTTTCTTTTAACGCCGGGCTGTTAAAGGAGCTGCGGATGATCGCTTTTTTACGGCGCAGCATCTGCTCGCAATTCCAGGAGGGCAACCGCTGGGCCACCATGCGCATGCACCGCATCACCACCGACATGATGCTCAAGCTCGACTACTCCTCCAAGCTCAACGCCGAATGGTCCTTCCTGATGGTGCTAAGGGACGAAGGGCGCCGCGCCGCCGAGCAGTTCCTGGCCGAACACGGCCACCGCATCGGTAAGGAAGCCACCCTGGATCTGGACGCCATGCTGCCCAGCCAGGAATAAGCAAAGAGCCGGCTCACACTGCATCAATTGTCACTCAGCTTGGGTAAGGTAGGGAAAACACCCGGACAAGGACCCCCGATGCTGCGCTACCTACTGCTTACCTGCCTGGCCCTTGGCGGCTGCCAATCGGCCCCCAAAGTACCGGCCCAGGTGGGGCCACGCCCCTTTTATCTGGTCGATGACATGAGCCCAGGCCCCCTTAAAGACCGCCTGGAGCAGTGCCGCAAAGGGCCCTTTTATCGCAGCGATTTCGTGTTTGGCCACCGCGGCGCGCCGCTGCAATTTCCCGAGCACACCAAAGAGGCCTACCAGGCCGGGGCCGTAATGGGAGCGGGCACCCTCGAATGCGACGTCACCTTTACCAAAGACAAAGAGCTGGTGTGCCGCCACAGCCAGTGCGATCTGGCCACCACCACCAATGTGCTGCTCATCCCCGACCTTGCCGCCAAATGCTCGGTCCCCTTTACCCCGGCAAACGGCGACCAGCCCGCCCAAGCGCAGTGCTGCACCAGCGATTTCACCCTCGCCGAATTCAAGCGCCTTAAAGGCAAGATGGACGGCTTTAACCCCAAAGCCCAAACCCCGGCCCAGTACCTCTTGGGCACCCCGGGCTGGCGCACCGACCTATACAGCCAGACCGGCACCCTGATGACCTTAAAAGAGAGCATCGCGCTCTTTAAAAAGCTCGGCGTCAAACAAACCCCCGAGCTCAAGGCGCCCATGGTGAAGATGCCCTTTAGCGGCATGACCCAGCAGGCCTACGCCCAAAAACTCATCGACACCTTTGTCGACGCCGGCATCGACCCCAAAGACGTCTTCCCCCAGTCCTTTAACCTTGAAGACATCCGCTACTGGCTCAAAGCCGCCCCGGCCTTTGGCAAACAAGGGGTCTTTCTTGACGAGCGCGACGAGCAACCGGGTTTTGACCCCATGAACGCCGCCAGTTGGCAGCCTTCCATGGCCGAGCTAAAGGCAGAAGGGGTGAATATCCTGGCGCCGCCGCTGTGGATGCTGGTGACCCTGGACGAGAACGGCCAGATAGTCCCCTCTGCCTATGCCAAAGCGGCCAAGGCCGCCGGTCTTGACATCATCACCTGGAGCTTTGAGCGGGCCGGGCCCCTGGCCGGAGGTGGCGGCTGGTATTACCAAAGCATTGTAAAAGCCATCCACAAGGACGGCGACCGAATGGCGCTGCTGGACGTGCTGGCCCGCCAGGTAGGGGTGAAGGCCATCTTCAGCGACTGGCCCGGCACCGTCACCTACTACGCCAACTGCATGGGCCTTGACTGAAAGCCACTAGCCCGCCGCCCGGTCCTTTGTGCTTGCCCCTTACTCACAACACGGGAGGCAAGATGAAAACCCTCACCATGGCGGCCCTGGCCCTTGGCCTGCTGTCGCCCCTCGCCCTCGCCGACCCTGGCAACAACCAAGGTCGGCGAAGCGGCGGCACCCCCATTTATGTCACCAGCCAGGGCTTGTACTTCGACACCTTTGCCGCCGTCGATGCCCTGCCCGGCTCAGGCCGATTCCAACAGCTGGTCATGGGCCCCGATGGTGCCCAAACCGAGTTTGGCCCCGGCGATGCGGGCTACCTTGGCGGCCGCTGGTGGATAGATCTCAACGGCAACGGCCAGATGGACCAAGAAGACATGTACTTCCTGTGCCCGCTGCTTGGCCCAGGCCGCAGCGAGCCATAAGTATCAAGGGCCATGGAAGGCTCTTTACTCCAATCAGTACTGCCATCAAAGCCAGCAATAATCCAAGAGAACAAAAAATAACAACTTGTTGACAGGTTAATTTATGCTCGTTAACGTCTTGATTGAGCAGGGTCCTCTTGCTCAATCACATTCGCTACATCATGGAAGGAATCAAAGATGAACAAGCAAAAAGACACCAAGCTGTTTGCCTTTAAATTGGCCGAGAAGAAGCAGGACGTGAAACAGCAGAAGTGGACCGCCCGCGACAACGTCGCCACTGCCGCCTGCACCGGGCCCTTTACCCGCGCTTCCACTCAAACCTCCTACGACGGCGGCGTTTATTGCTAAGCCGGCAATGCCGAAAGCCTTGGGCTCTGCTCAAGGCTTTTTTCAAGCGCCAAACCCATGACCAAAAAAATTCTGATAGTCACCCACAGCGGCGATCTGCACGCCGACCTGCTTGAGCCTCTGCTGCATGTCAGGGGGCATCGACCGTTTCGGATTAATCTCGACCACTTTCCCCGGGATTATCAACTTACTCAGCATTTTGGCCCCTCAGCGCCCCAAAGCCTGCTGATCCATCTGCCCACCGGCCAACGGCTGGCTCTTGAAGATGTGGGCGCCACCTGGATCCGCAAGCCAGCGCCCTATGCCTTTTTAAGCTCGGATCTCAGCGCACAGGAACAGGCTTACGCGCAGCAGGAAACCGACCAGGCAATGTTTGGTTGGCTTTATTGTCTTGATTGCTTCTGGATGAGCCATCCCATGCAAATGCGCGGCGCCATTTGGAAAGCAGAACAATTGAAAAGAGCGGAGCGGTTGGGGTTTCGGGTGCCCCGCTCCCTGATAACCAACTGCCCTAAGACAGTAAGCGAGTTCAAGGCACAGATTGGCAGTGACATTATCTTTAAATCCCTTTCCAGCCCGCATTTGGCGGCCGATCAAGTCAGTGACGATGAGCGTGTCAGCCATGGCCTGCCAACCACCTTGATAACCGATGAGTTACTTAGCGAACTCGATGGCGTGCAAGAGCTTCCCTGCCATTTTCAGGAATACATCCCCAAGCAGTACGAGCTGAGAGTCACTCTGATTGGAGACGCCCTGTTCGCCGCCAAGATCCACTCTCAAGATGACCCTCGAACCCAAATCGACTCGCGAGACATGTCTGCTCCCATACGTTACCAAGCCACAGAGTTGCCCCCTTCCGTTGCCGAACGTTGCCGCTACCTGATGCGAAGCTACGGCCTTAACTACAGCGCCTTGGACCTCATTGTTACCCCAAGCAACGAGTACGTTTTTTTGGAGAATAACCCCAACGGCCAGTTTCTCTACGTTGAGCAGTTAGTGCCGGAATTTGGCTTGATGCAATGCCTGGCCGACACCTTGGTCAAGGAGGCCCAATGGCGCAGTCAATAATGGCAGGCCTAAAAAGTACGTTGATTCGCTTAAGCCAACACCGGCAACGCCAGCTCTTGGTAATAAGTGCCTCACACCTTGACCTTGAGCTACTGCCCAGGTTGCAACAAAGCCTTCGGCGAATGGGAAAGGTGGGGCAGCTAGACGTGCTGCTTCAAGCAAGAGGCGGCGAGGTCAACGCCACACGCAGAATTGCCCTGCTGCTAAGACGGTACTGCCAGCACCTGACCTTTATTGTGCCCTATCACTGCCAATCGGCAGCCACCCTGCTAACCCTGGCAGGCGACGAAATAATAGCGGGCGATCTAGCCCTGTTTTCCCCCATTGACCCTTTATTGCATGGCAGCGGCCCCGATGGGGCGCCACAGGCCATGTCTTGCCAGGACATCCGCCGCTTTGCTGCCCTTTGCCAAGACTGGTTCGGTCATGACCAGCAACAAGCCGAGCAGCAAGCTTTATCGCTCTTGTGTCAGAGCATTTTTCCACCCACTTTGACGGCCTTTTATCGCAGCACCCTGGAACTGCAAGACGTTGGTGAGCAATTACTGGCTTTCCAATTACCAGCGATGGCAAGCGCGCAACGCCACGCCTTGGTCCAAACCTTGATGTTTGGCTACCACTCCCATGATTACGCCCTTACGGCTGAAGAGCTGCTGGCCTTGGGCCTTAAGGTCAGCCGAGACGACGAGATAGAAGCCCAGGCTTGGGAGGCATCCTTGGCGTTACAGGCCTTGGTAGGCGGAGCTGCACGCTCTGCGGAGAACGATTGGCAGGATGCAATGATCGCTACCCCTGAATATTGCTGGCTGCGTATCCGCAATGCCGACATGGCACAACAAGGACTATGGCGCGAGGAGGTTTGGTAATGAGCACAGCCGACGGCTTTGCCACGTTAACGCGGTTGCTGACCGGGCTCTTTTTTGCCTTCTCGGCCATAGGGAAATTCCGATTTATTGAAGCGTTTCGCCACAATCTGGTAGAAAGTTTCGGGATAAAGCCTTTTCACGCTGGCCCATTGAGCGCCGGGCTTTGCACCTTTGAAGCCCTATTGGCTACAACCTTGCTGCTGAGCAGGCACGGTCGGCTTGCAGCTATGCTTACCGCCTTGCTGGCTTTAAGTGTATTCACCGCCGTGGTGAGCTGGCGTTACTACCAGGAAGGGAACCTTCGCTGCCACTGTTTTGGCAGGAGCAGCAGGCCTCTTTCTCACTGGGATATCGCTCGAAATCTGCTGCTATTAGCAATGATTGCCAGCTACCTCCTGTTTGGCGCCGAACCTCATCCACTGCCGTTTTCGACCGAACTCGTGCTAGGCGCCCTGGCATTGGTACTGGTGCAATGGCTGGTACACCTTCATGAAACGGTTGAGGCGCTCTTTTACCGGCAAGGCTCATCCCTATGAATCTCAGCCAGTGGGTACTGCTACTGCTGTCTTTGAGTGTGGCGCTCAATCTGTACCTGACGTTTCGGATACTGAGACGACTCGATGAGCCGCCCCAAATACCGGAACTACTGCCCACAGTGCCTGGCGAGCCGTTAGCAGCCGTAGTTGGCAAGAGCCTTCAAGGAACCAAGCTGGCTCTGGGCCAAGAAGGGAAGGCCAGTGCCCTGCTGTTTTTGTCCAGCAAGTGCCCTAAATGCCGAGAAAAGCTGCCGCAGATAACCGAGTTGGCTGAGCTGGCCGAACCAGCCGGCTTACAACTTTGGCTGGTGAGCACCGAAAGTAGTGCTAGGCTCCGGCGCTTTTTGGCCAGCACGCCGCTGTTGTCCAGAGTCGTCCGGGTGGCAGCCAGGCAACATAAACGCCTTAACCCCACGTTGAGTAGCCCCTTTTACCTCTTCGTTGATCACCTTGGGCAGTTGGAGGCAGGCGGTCATATTGGCGATGAAAACTGGCAGAGCTTTGCCGAGCAAATGCAGCAAATTCGTCAAGAACTGGCAGCTAGCTCATGAACACCCACTGGCGACGGCTAGCACTCCTTAAGCCTTATCGCTGGCGACTCCTTTCAGGACTGGCAGCAATGTCCGTCACTGTTGTGATTCAGCTCCTCTACCCCAAGGCCCTGGCCTACTTTATCGACCACCTTGGGCAAATCCAGGCGCCGGGGTGGTTCAGCCGCTTTGCACTGATGATGCTTGCGCTACTGCTGGTTCAGGCCGGAGCAACAGCGCTGCGTTATTACTTGTTTGAATCAACCGGATTGATGCTGGTTACAGCCGTAAGAGAACAGGTGCACCGGGTGTTGCTACGCCAAGAGGTGGCTTTTTTCGACCGGCATAATGTTGGCGAGCTGACCAACAGGCTGAGTGCTGATGTGGAAGCACTGCAAGACACTTTCACCATGGGCATGGCCATCTCCCTGCGCTCAGCACTGGTTTGTGTTGGCGGCATCGTATTGCTGATCGCCACCTCCCCTTTGCTGAGCTTGGCGATGCTGCCCTTTATTCCGCTCAGTCTCTACTTAGGCAAAAAGGTGGGCAGACAAATTCAAGCCCGCTCGGCAGAGATCCAGGCTAGCCAAGCCCTATGCGGCCAAGTTGCCCACGAGAACCTGTCTAATATCCGTTTGGTGCAAGCCTTCAATCGCCAGCCGTTAGCACAACACCGTTACCAGCAAGCAACGACCGAGGCATTTGGGCAATCACTAGGGCGAACTCGCTATCTGGCTCGTTTCCAAGGGTTTTCCAGCTTGCTGATTTACCTAGTACTGGTACTTACCCTGTGGTTGGGCGCCAACCTTATCGCCAGCCATGCCCTTAGCGTGGGGGAGCTGACCAGCTTTGTGCTCTATTCGGCCATGGTGACAGCATCAGCAGGGGCCATCAGTAACTTCTGGAGCGAATGGATGCGGGCCCTGGGAGCCACGCAACACCTGTTCAAGCTACTGGATGGCGATAGGCCTGACCCACCGAAAGGCCTTGTTGCCAAAGCTCACGCGATTCGCTTCGAGAATGTCAGTTTTGCCTACCCAGGGCGCCCAGACAAGCTAGCCCTTGACCAAGTTAACCTGGCTCTTCACCAGGGTGAAAAGGTAGCGCTTGTAGGCCCATCGGGGGCCGGTAAGTCCACCGTTGCCAGCCTGCTGCTGGGTTTTTACACCCCCGATACCGGGCAGCTTTTGTTTGACGGTATCGACAGTACCAAACTCGATTGGCAGGCGCTTCGCGCGCAAGTTGCCGTGGTCGAACAAGAACCTTCGCTCTTTTTTGGCACCATCAAAGACAACATCGCCTTTGGCGCCAGCAACGAGGCTCCTAGTCAACAGGCCATTGAAGCAGCAGCACGGCAGGCCAATGCTCACGACTTTATCAGCCAGTTTGCCAAGGGCTACGATACCGAAGTGGGTGAGCGGGGAGTGCAGTTATCGGGCGGTCAGAAGCAACGTATTGCCATTGCTCGGGCGCTGCTGCGAAACCCGCGCTTGTTGATTTTGGACGAAGCCACCAGCGCCCTTGACGGCGCCAGTGAGCAGCTGGTCCAAGAAGCCTTAGACAACCTGATGACGGGCCGCACCACCCTTATCATCGCCCATCGCCAGTCCACCATCGCCAAAGCGGACCGCATCTTGGTCATGGACCATGGCAAAGTGGTGCAGCAGGTCAGCCCTGGGGCTTTAGTAGACCAGCCTGGCACGCCATACGCGCGCCTGTTCGGCCAAGCACCGGCACAAAATAAAGAAAAACCGGCACCGGCTTAACAGGCAAAGCGGGCGTAGATGGGGTTGTGGTCGGAGATGACGTCAGTGTCGATGGCAATGGCCGCTTCCAAGGTCAGGCCACGGTAGAAGATAAAATCCAGGGGCAGGCGGAACATGCTTTTGATGTGGTGGGGATTTTCCATCACCGCCTGGGTTAGCCCCAGCTCCTTGGCAAAGGCGGCCAGGTAGCCGTTTCGTTTGTGGTTCCAGACATTAAAATCCCCCGCTACCACCATAGGCCCGTTGTGGTGGTGCAAGCGCCCGCGCAGCTCCTCCATTTCCGCCCAAAAACGCTTGTGATGCACAAAGTTCACCGCATGTACATTGGCCACCAGCAGCGGCCGGCCGTCAGGCAGCAGATGCCAGCTGAGCATGGCGCTTTTGTGGGTGGCAAAGCGCAGCTCGCGGCTGTGGCTAAGCAAGGGCTCAAGCTCACTGAAATGGCAGTTCGAGGCGGTCAGCACCCCGTATTGGTGGGAGGCGGTCTGGATATTGGGGGCCATGGCGTAGGAAAGGCCGGCCAGGTTGATACGCTGGCCAAGGGGCAGCTTGGCCTCTTGGAGCAGCAGCATGGCCGAGGGGTACTGATGCACCAGGCTCCACAGCCGATATTGAAAGCGCCTATCCAGGGTTTTCTTTTGGGTGTTCCAGCAAAGCACCCCAAAGCTCTGCTCCAAGTGGGTGTCTTGGTGGCAAAGGTGCTGAGGCAACGACAAGGGCTTTAGCATACCGGACCCAAAAACGCGGGAAGTGGCATTAATCCTAACACCGGCCACCAAAAGCCGCGCCTGACCTGGCGCAATTCTCTGTTGCTTTACTCAGGATATTTTTTAACCATTTTCGGGTGAAAACCCCGGTTCTGTGATACCTTTGGCTACTTAAGGAAAGCGTGAACATCTGGCATAGATAAAAGGATTTATTATGCTGCTCCCCCTCGTTATCGGCTCCATCGCCCCCTTGTTGATGAACCAAGGCGTCGACATTGCCTATCGCGCCGAAACCCTCGACGCAACCGGCGCCCCTCAGTACCAGGAATTTACCGCCCGCTCAGCGCGCTGCGAGCTTAAAGTGCTGGCCTGGGACACACTCAGCCGCCCTACCCCCAACCGCCTTGCCTACCAAGGCAATGTGCGTTTCAGCGTCAACGGCTGGCAATACAGCAGCGACAGCCTGGACGTGGAAAGCCCCCAAGGCCGTTACGACTGCACCTACAGAGCGCCAGCGGTTAAAGCGGGAATGAGTGAGTAAAGCCGCCCGAGGGCGGCTTTTTCAGCTGATTTGAATGGTTTTATAGGCGAGCAGCGAGCCGTCTTCGTTTTGTTGCCACTCGAAGAGGTAGTCGTCGTAATCACTGCCGTAAACGGTGTCGCGGCCACTGGCAAGGGTGGTGTCCTGGATGCCTCGGCTGGCGTAATCGCTTTGGGTGGTGCAGATATTGGCGGTCAGGGCGTCGGGGAAGCAAAACTGGGACACCAGTTCCTGGTTGCCGTTGCTGGTGATTTTGAAATGGATATGGATGGTGCGGCTCGAATACCAGCCGGGAAAGCAGCTTTTAAAATTGACCCGGCCGCTGCTGTCGGTCACCTGATAGCCGCGAAACCATTTCGATTGCAGCGCTTCGCTGTCGTTGTCGGTACAAAAGGCGCTGTTAAATTGTTGCCCGCCGTCGTCGGCATCGCTGGTGTCGCCAGAGTAAATTCCCGCTACGTCACAGTGCCACACCTCCACTTCCAGCCCGGAGACCGGGTTGCAGTCGCTGTCAATGACCTGCAGGCAAAGCTGCATCGGCAGGCCCTCCTGGCCCTCTGAAATATCGTCGAGACTACCAACGCTGAAGTAACAGGGCCCCTGGGTAAGGGTGCCGGTCAGGGCCAGGGCGCAGGCACTGGCGCTGTCAAAGAGGCTGTCGTCAGGGAAGTTGGCGGTCAGGGCGCTGGTGCCACCGCTGGCCCAGCTGTAGCTGAGGTCGAGATCCGAGCTGGTACCTGTTGAGCCAGTGCTGCCCGTTGAACCGCTGTTGCTGCTGTCAGTACTGGTAACAGTGGTGTCACTTGAATCTGACGAGCAGCCGCTCAAGGTCCAAAACGGCAAGGTAACGGCGGCCGCGCCTAGGCCGGTCAGTACGGTTCTGCGGCTCAGCGGCCGCTTGTTGTGATTGCTCATGTGTCCTCCGGCGGTTTGTTAATGCAATGCAAAAACCTGTCAATTGGAGGTTAGAGAGAAGGCTGGGAAAAAACCTGACAAAGAATAAGGAGAGCGGGCTCAGTTAAGCCCCATGCGGGTAAGAGCCCTTAGCCTTGCGCTATCGCGCACCGCCCAGCGCAGCACTTTGGCACTGCCATGAATGCCCCGGCGCACCCAGCGGCGCTTGGGCTCGCTCATATCGACCTCTAAGGCTTCGGCGGCCCAGCCGGGCAGCAGATCGCAGCCTCCGGCCATAAACAGCGCCAAAACCGGGGAGAGATGCGGCGCGCCATCCAGGCCGCCTCGCAGGAGATCGCGAACGGTGCGGGTCCGCTCATCCACTTTTAAAAGCGGCCGCATTGCTTCCAGATACTCGGCCACCTGGCGGCGATTTTTAGGCACCGACCTTGCCCCTAAAAGCTCGGCGGTACGGGCGGCCTCTTGGTAGTAGCGGTCTTGCTGATCAAGGCTCAAGGGGCCCTTATAGCGAAGGTAGGCGGCCAGGAAGCTCGACACCTCAGTGACGTGCACCCAGGTCAGTAATTGCGGGTCATTGGCGCTGTAGGGCTGGCCGTAGGGGCAGCTGCCGCTGACCTTGCCGTGAATGCGCTTAACCTGCTCGATAAGGGTCAGGGCTTGGTCTTCACTGGCAAAGGACGTGGCGGCGATAAAACGGGCGGTACGGCGCAAGCGCCCCAGCATGTCTTGGCGAAAATTGGAGTGGTCCCACACCCCGGCCAGGGTGCGCGGCTCCATCATCTGCAGCAGCAGGGCCGCGATACCGCCGCAGAGCATGGAGGTAAAATCGCCGTGGACCTGCCAGACCATAGACTCAGGCCCGTAAAGACCGGGGTCGTGCTTGGGGTGATGGTAATCCACCCCGCCAATGGCAAGGCCGGTCAGGCTCAGTACCTGTTTTTCGATCTGCTGGCGCATCACTGCCCTACCTCGGATATGCTCGCCACAGCCTACCCCAAAGCCTGCCCAACCTTAATAAAAACAAGCCATTGCTTGGGCAGATTGGCGCTTTTCTCCTAGCATGGGGAAAAACGCTCAAGGACTTTGCCATGAGGTTATGGCTGTTAAGCCTGCTGCTGACCGGCTGCACCGGCCTGCCCATCAGCCAAATGCCTGCCAAAAGTTACAACGACAGGGTGCAGTTTCTGGTGCTGCACTTTACCGCCGAGGATTTTGCCGGTTCGGTTGGAGATCTGGCCAAGGGCGATTATGTCTCCAGCCACTATCTGGTGCCCGAATCGGGCGACCCCAGCTACCCCTACGGCAGGCTCAAAATATTCCAACTGGTGGATGAAAACCAACGAGCCTGGCACGCCGGCGCCAGCGACTGGCAGGGCCGCAGCAACCTCAACGATACCTCCATCGGCATCGAAATTGTCAACGTACCCCAGTGCGATCCGCCCCCTTATCCGCAAGGCATTATTCTGCGCCACTGCGACTACCCGCCCTTTGACAAAGCGCAAATCGCCTTGGTAATTGGCCTGGCCCAAGACATCCTAAAACGCCACCCGGACATCGGCCCTACCCAGGTGGTGGGCCACGCCGACATAGCCCCTCTTCGCAAGGACGACCCTGGCCCGCGCTTTCCCTGGCACCAGCTTTACCTGAGCGGTGTCGGCGCCTGGTACGACGCCGATACCCAATCGCGCTACCGGCAGCTGTTCGAGCAACGCTTGCCGTCCACCTTATTGATGCAAAAGGCCTTAAACGCCTACGGCTACGCCCTGGAGCCCAGCGGCCAACTGGACACCCTGAGCCGGGCCGTAGTGACCATGTTCCAAATGCATTTTCGCCCCAGCCGTTATGATGGCGTCTGGGACAGCGATACCGCCGCCTGCCTCTTTGCCTTGTTGGAGAAGTATTTTCCCGAGCGGGCCGAGGCGCTGATGGCCCAGTACCGCCAAGAGCCGCTGCAAACTGCGCCACCTGCGTCCACGTCCACGTCCACGTCCACGTCCAAAAAATAATCATCAAGGCCTTGCATTGGCCATTAATCCGATCAAATATTTGCATACTCAAACATCAAGCAAGCACGACGCAAATGTCTATTCATAGCGATGCCCTGTTGACGATTAACGCCCTTAACAGCCAGCTCACCAAGCAACTGGAACGGCGCTTAAGCCTGCACGGGCTAAGTTTTACCGAGCTGCAGGTAATGCAGCAGCTGGCCCGGGCGCCGCAGATGAGCCTGCGCCGTATCGACTTGGCCGAGCAAACCGGCCTCAGCGCCTCGGGGGTCACCCGCCTGCTGCTGCCCATGGAAAAGCTGCACTTGGTGGAACGCGAGGCCAACCCGCGGGATGCCAGGGTCAGCTTGGTCAGGCTGTCGGCCGCCGGGCAGCAGCGCCTGGCAGAAGCCGAGGCCACCTTCCACCAAAGCGCCGACGAGCTGCTGGGCACCTTGCCAGAGAGCGACATCGCGGCGCTGACCAGCCTTTGCCAACGCTTGTTGGAGCGAAAATAACATGCGCGATCTCACTCAAGGCTCGGTAACAAAGCAGATCCTGGCCATGGCCCTGCCCATTACCGTCGGCATGGTGGTGCAGACCCTGTACCTGATGGTGGACCTGTACTTCGTTGCCAGCCTCGGCAGCACCGCCCTTGCCGGGGTTAATGCCGCTTCCAACGTGATGATGCTGGTGATGGCCCTGACCCAAATGCTGAGCGTGGGTACCGTGGCCCTTATCGCCAGGGCCGTGGGCGCCAGGCAGACCGGCAATGCCAACCTGGTGTTCAACCAGGCGCTGTTGATAGCCCTGCTGCTCACCGCCCTCACTTTGGGCTTTGGCTATTGGGTAGCAGATACCTATATGGCGTCCCTTGCCGCCGACGCCCCAACCCGGCAAGCCGGCATCGTTTATCTGCACTGGTACCTGCCGGGGCTGGCGCTGATGTTTGTCAGCAGCGTCATGGGGGCCGCCCTTCGCGGCACCGGCATCGTTAAACCCACCATGGTGGTGCAGATGCTGACGGTGCTGGTCAATATCATCCTCACCCCCATCATGACCGCCGGCTGGTTAACCGGGCACCCGCTGGGGGTGATGGGGGCGGCCTTTTCCAGCACCTTGGCGGTGCTGGTGGGGGTGGTGCTATTGGCCTGGTATTTCCTGCGCTTAGAGCACCTGGTGAAACTCGATATTGCCCTGCTCAAACCCAACTTCACGGTGTGGAAGCAGCTTTTTAATATCGGCCTGCCCTCGGGGGGCGAGTTTTTGATGCTGTTTGCCTCCACCGCCCTTAGTTACTGGGTTATCAAGGACTTTGGCAGCCAGGCCCAGGCCGCCTACGGGGTGGGTAGCCGGTTGATGCAGTTCTTCTTTATGCCGGCCATGGCGGTGTCCTTCGCGCTGCCAGCCATCGTCGGCCAGAACCTCGGCGCTGGCCAGGGAGGGCGTATCCGCGAGGCCCTCAACAAGGCGCTGCTGATTGAAGTGGTGCTGATGACCCTCGCCATGCTGCTGTGCCAATGGCAGCCCCAGGCCCTGGCCGAGGTCTTTACCCAAGACCCTGCGGTACTGGCCTTTGCCGAGCAGTTTTTGGCCATTATCTCCTTTATCTTTGTGGCCAGCGGCATCAACTTTACCTGCTCCAGTTTCTTCCAGGGCATGGGTAACACCTGGCCGGCGCTATTTACTGCCGCCAGCCGCCTGGCACTCTTTGCAGCCGGCGCCTTTTACCTGGCGCACCAGGAGGATTTTGCCCTGACGGAGCTCTGGCATTGGTCGGTGTGGGTGGGCTTTATGCAGGCGGCGCTCAGTTATGTTTTGGCAAGACGCGAGATGGCCAGAAAACTGCCTGCCCTGGTGCCAATGGATGCACAAGGCTGAGGCGAGGCAATAAAAAAGGCAGCCAACTGGCTGCCTTTTTTTGCGGCTATGGCTTAGACAGAGAAGCTCGAGCCGCAGCCGCAGGTGGTGGTGGCGTTGGGGTTATTGACCAGGAAGCGGGAGCCTTGCAGGCCTTCGGTGTAGTCGACAGTGCCGCCAACCAGGTATTGCAGGCTCATGGGGTCAACCACCAGGGTCACGCCTTCTTTTTCAATCAGGGTGTCGCCGTCGTTTACCTTCTCGTCGAAGGTAAAGCCGTACTGGAACCCAGAGCAGCCGCCACCGGTCACATAAACCCGCAGTTTCAGCTCAGGGTTTTGCTCTTCCTCAATCAGGCCTTTGACCTTGAGGGCCGCCGCATCGGTAAACTGGATGGGCATGGGTGCTTCGCTCATTAGAGACTCCGAAAACCAAAGTACCGGACATTATCCCCCCGCTAAGGCCCCGGCTTCAACCATGGGCCTTGTGAGGTTATTCAGGCCGAGGCCGCTTCTTTTTGTGTATCCATCTGTTGGGCCTGGGCTTTGGCCCGGGCCTCTGCCGCCAGGGTGCGGGCTAAAAGCTGGCCATAAAGCGGCTTGCCGCCCAGCGCCTGGGCCACCATGGTGGCGCCAAGGCAGGTGATGAGTAGCGGCAGAATCAGCAGATAGTTGTTGGTCATTTCGATGACCAAAATAATTCCGGTCAATGGTGCCCGCACTGTGGCGGCAAAAAGCGCCCCCATGCCGGCAATGGCGAAGGTGCCGGGTTGGATATCCAGCCCCGGCAGCAGGCTCTGGCTCAGGGAGCCAAAACACATGCCAAAGAGGGTGCCAAGGGCCAGCATCGGCGCGAAAATGCCCCCCGGCGCCCCTGAGCCAAAGCACAGCAGGGTGGTTACCACCCGGCCGATAAAGAGCAGCAGCAACATGCCGACGGTAAAGCTGCCCACGGTCACCGCCGGGATGATCTCGATGCCGCCACCGGTGAGATCCGGCCCGTACACGGTGAGGATGCCCAGCACCGCACCCAAAATGGCGCCAATCACCAGGCGCCGGCCAAGCTGGCCTTGGTGGTAGCGGGCGTACCAGTCTTGGGTCCAAACCACCCCTTTATTAAAGAGGATGCCAAAGGCGCCAAAGAGGCCGCCCAGCAGCAGGTACAGGGCCAGGGTGTTGAGAGCAGGGGCGCTATAGCTTGGCATCTCGATAGAGGCCTGCTGGCCAAGAAAGGCGCGGCACACCACGTTGGCCACCACGGTGCCAATCAGCACGCATTTGATGGAGATAAGGCCGTAGCGAAACTGCGGGCGCATCTCTTCAATCACAAACAACACGCCCGCCAAAGGCGCGTTAAAGGCCGCCGACAAACCGGCCGCCGCCCCTGCCGCCAGCAGCGCATGGGCGTTGTCTTTACTGACCTTGAAAAGGTCGGCCACCATCTTGCCAGCGGCGCCGCCCAGCTGCACCGTCGGCCCTTCGCGGCCCAATACCAGGCCGCCGCCCTGGGCCAAAAAGCCGCCAAACAGTTTAACCGGCAGCACCCGCCACCAACGCACCGGGCGCAGGTTATCAAGAGCCCCTTCGATTTCGGGAATGCCGGAGCCGGCCGCTTCAGGGGAGAATTTAAAGGTGAGCCACAGCGCCAGCACCGTCATCAGTGCGGTGCTCACCATGGCCAGCAGCCAGCGCGGCAAGCCCCACTGCGCCCAGAGGCTGATGCCTTCGAGGCGCAAGGCCAGCACCTGATGCAGGCCGGCCTGAAAGCCGGTTGCCAGCAAACCGGCGATGCCTCCCACCAGGGCCGAGAGCAGCAAAAGCCAAAGCGGCACCTTGTCGGCTGCGAGAAAAAGCCGGACCAGGCTGCTTGACTGTGCTTTCGGTTGCATGGCGTTGGAAGTCAGTAGGTTGTGAAGGCTTGGCAGTATATCAAAAGCGACGCAAAAGTTGGCTTTTGTGAGGACGCCATAACCACTATAATGTCGGTCCAGCCAGGCCAGCCCAGCTGGACGGCGCCCTGCCCCCACCAAACGAGGACGCCCATGAATTTCACCGGTACCAATATCCTTTCCGTCAAGCAACTGGACCGCGATGCCATTAACGACATCTTCGGCGTTGCTGACCGCATGGAACCCTATGCCCATCGCCGCAAACGCACCAAGGTGCTGGAAGGGGCCATCCTCGGCAATTTGTTTTTCGAGCCCAGCACCCGTACCCGGGTGAGTTTTGGCTGCGCCTTCAACCTGTTGGGTGGCATGGTCCGCGAAACCGTGGGCCTGGCCAGTTCGTCGCTGAGCAAAGGCGAGAGCCTCTATGACACCGCCCGGGTGCTTTCAAGCTACTCGGACGTGATTGCCATGCGCCACCCCGACTCCTTCTCGGTGGCCGAGTTTGCCAAGGGCTCGCGGGTGCCGGTGATTAACGGCGGCGACGGCGCCAACGAGCACCCCACCCAAGCCCTTTTGGACCTTTACACCATCGAGAAAGAGCTAAAGGGCCGCGGCCAGGGCATCGACGGCATGCACATCGCCATGGTCGGCGACCTCAAGCATGGCCGCACCGTGCACTCTTTGGCCAAACTGCTGCGCCTGTACAAAGACATTCGCTTTACCCTGGTGTCGCCGCCTGAGCTTGCCATGCCTGACGAAGTACTGGGCATCCTTGACGATGCCGGCCACCAGTTTGTCATTACCGACCGCCTCGAAGGCAGCCTCAGCCAAGCCGATATCTGCTACCTGACCCGCATCCAGGAAGAGCGCTTTCCGTCTTTGGAAGACGCCCGCCAATACCGCGGCCGCTTTCGCCTCAATCAAAGCATTTACACCCAACACGCCAAGTCCAACACCGTGATCATGCACCCCCTGCCCCGAGATTCGCGGGCCGAGGCCAATGAGCTGGATAACGACCTTAACGAGCACCCCAGCCTTGCCATCTTCCGCCAGGCCGACAACGGTGTGCTCATTCGCATGGCGCTGTTCGCCCTGACCCTTGGGGTCGACCACCTGCTGGAAAAATACGACGCCCCCGTGCTTTGGCACTCCACCAAGGCATCGCTATAAGGAATTGACATGTCCCGTTCTGAAGACCTGTTCAGCAAAGCCCGCCGCCGCATCCCCGGTGGCGTAAATTCACCGGTTCGCGCCTTTAACGGCGTGGGCGGCACCCCGCTCTTTATCGAGCACGCCGACGGCGCCTACGTCTTTGACGAAGACGCCAAGCGCTACATCGATTACGTGGGTTCCTGGGGCCCGATGATCCTCGGCCACAACCACCCGGCGATCCGCGAAGCGGTGATCAAGGCCGCCGAGAAGGGCCTGTCTTTTGGCGCGCCCACCGAGCTGGAAGTGGCCATGGCCGAGAAGGTCTGCACCCTGGTGCCGAGCATGGACATGGTGCGGATGGTCAACTCCGGCACCGAGGCCACCATGAGCGCCATCCGCCTGGCCCGTGGCTACACCAACCGCAATAAGATCATCAAGTTCGAAGGTAACTACCACGGCCACGCCGACACCCTGCTGGTCAAAGCCGGCTCCGGTATGCTGACCATGGGCGTGCCCACCTCCCCAGGGGTACCGGCCGAATTTGCCAAGCACACCCTCACCGCTACCTATAACGACTTGGCCTCGGTGGAAGCCATTTTCAAAGAAGTGGGTGACGACGTGGCCGCCATTATCGTCGAGCCGGTGGCCGGCAACATGAACTGCGTACCGCCCATCAAAGGCTTCCTCGAAGGCCTTCGCAGCCTTTGCGACCGCTACGGCGCGGTCTTGATCTTCGATGAAGTCATGACCGGCTTTCGGGTCGCCCTTGGCGGCGCCCAGGCCTTTTACGGCGTGAAACCGGATCTCACCACCCTGGGCAAGATAATCGGCGGCGGCATGCCGGTAGGCGCCTTTGGCGGTAAGCGCGAAATAATGGAATTTTTGGCGCCCCTGGGCCCGGTGTATCAGGCCGGTACCCTCTCCGGTAACCCGGTGGCCATGTCGGCGGGCCTTGCCGCCCTTAACGCCCTGGACCAACCCGGCAACGAAGCGGCCCTGGCTGCCAAAACCGAGAAGCTGGCCCTGGGCCTCAAAGCCGCTGCCGATAAGGCCGGTGTGCCCCTGGCGGTAAACTACGCCGGCGCCATGTTCGGCTTCTTCTTTACCGGCGAACAGGCCGTCAGCAACTTCGAGCAGGCCTGCGCCTGTGACGTGGAGAAATTCAAACGCTTCTTCCACCTGATGTTGCAAGAGGGCATCTACCTTGCCCCCAGCGCCTTTGAAGCGGGCTTTTTGTCCCTGGCCCATACCGACGCCGACATCGACGCCACCCTGGCGGCGGCGGCCAAGGCATTCGCCGCGCTGTAAGTACCACTCAAGGGGCTGTCGCAACAGCCCCTTTACATTTCACCTGCCCCCGGTCTAGATTGGCCTGACGCTCACTCATTATAAAAATCATGTTCAATACGAGCTGGAGTTTGGCCCCCGACAGTCGTCAGGCGGCCGCCCAATTGGTTAGGCGCCAACCCAATGTTCAAGGCGCACGCTGGGGGCTGTTATTTGCCAGCGGTTTTCATGAAGCCCAGGGGCTGTTCTCGGAAGTGCAGCGCCGTTTGGGCTCCCTTCCCCTTGTTGGTGGCAGCTGCTGCGGCATCATCACCCCTAACGGCGTCGAATACGGCGGCTTTGAAGCCATGCTGCTGCTGTTTGACAGCGAGCCGGACTACCACGTCTTCAAGCAAAGCGAGCTGGCCCATGTTGCCGATTGGCAAGGCCAGGACTTTGCCCTGTGCTTTTTCGACCACTTGGCTGGCTGGCCAGCCAAGGCCCTGGAGCCCCTTCGCCATTGCACCCTGATGGGCGCGTCCTTGCTGGGGGATTTTAACCGCCAGTCCAGCTTCCTCTTTTGCGGCGACCGGGTTGCCAACGACTGCCTGGTGGCGGTGAAAATACCGCAGCCGGCCCAAAGCGCCGTCAGCCATGGCTCGGTGCCCATCAGCGAGCCGCTGACCGTAACCCAGGCTGACGGCCAATGGGTGCAACGCCTCGACGACCAACCGGCGCTGGAAGCCATCAGCCACATCACCGGCCTTGATGAAGCAGAGCTTCGCGGCGCCTTTCTTCGTCATCTCTCTTTGGGGCAACCCTGGCAGGAGCATTTTTCCAGCCACCTTATCGCCGAAGCCAATGCCAAGGATAAGAGCCTGCGCATGGCCACCGGTTACTTTCCGCCAGGCCAGCAGGTGGTGCTGATGAGCCGCAGCGCCGACAGCACCTTTGTGGATGTAGAGCAGCAGCTGGGTGGTTTTACCCCCAACAAGCCAAGCTTTTATATCAACTGCGCCGGACGCACCGGCGCCTTTAGCGGCGCCTTGCAAGAAGAAGCCGACCTAGTGCGCCAGTACCTGGGTAAGGATGTGGCCGGTATTTTCTCCGGCGCCGAGCTTGCCTCCCAAGGCGGCGAGAGCCGGCTTATCAACTGGAGCGGAGTGCTGCTGCAATGGTAGAGCATCAGATCCGCCAGCAGCTGGTGGCCGGGCTTGCCGAGCGCACCCGCCTTAGCCGTGAAGTGCGCCGCAGCCGGGTGCTCTCCCGGTTGGTACGCGACGGCTACCAGGAAGCCGCCGAGGCCGAGGAAGAATCGGCTCTGATTCGCACCCTGCTGCACCTTTTTTTGAAAAGCGGCCTGCTGGACGCCGTAGCCCTATATCGGCCGGTAGACAATGCCTGGCACTGCATCGGCCAGCTTGGCCGCTGGCAAGGCGCGCTGCCGGTGCTTGCCCGCGGCGAGAGTCAGCTCCTTTGGCAAGCCTCTGAGCCGTTGCCGCCCTGGCTGGCCGGCTTGGGCGAGCCGCCTTCGTTTTCGCGCCTGGCCTTTGGAAGCAACCACGAGCTAGCGCTCCTTATCGGCCTGAAAAGCGAAGACGGCTACGGGCTTAAGCTCAGCAGCGATGAAGTGCCCTTCCTCGAAGCGGTGTTGTCGCTCTTTTGTGAGCTTATTCATCGCTTTCGCATGACCCAGAGCCTGAAAAAGCAAACCACCCTCGACAACCTCACCGGCCTGCCCAACCGGCTGCTGGCCTTTGACCGGTTGCAACAGGCCATGGTCGGCCACGAAAAAGACGACGGCCATGTGATGGTGCTGTTTTTAGACCTGGCCCGCTTCAAAGACGTGAACGATTTACACGGCCACTGGTTGGGGGACCAATTGCTCTCAGCCCTGGCCTGCCGCTGGCGCGCCGCATTGCGCCCGGCCGATACCCTGGCTCGCCTGGCCTCAGACCAATTTATTGTCATTCTCGAGCGGGCCGCCAAGGCCAAAACCGCCGAGGTGGTGGCGGCCAAGCTTATCGATTGTCTCAAGGCGCCTTTTCGCATTCAGGGCAAGGAGATCACCGTCGATGCCCACGCCGGTATCGCCATGTACCCCGAGGACGGCAACGACCCTTCGGTATTGATCCGTAACGCCGAAGCGGCCATGGCTCAGGCCCGCGAATCCGACGACACCCGCTACCGCTTCTTTACCCCGGCTCTGAACGAATCCCTGTCCCGCCGTATCCTGGTGGAACAAGCCCTGCGCCAAGCCCTGGGGTATAACGAGTTCCAACTGGTCTACCAGCCCCAGGTCAAACTGGACGACAACCAGGTGGTGGGGGTAGAGGCGCTGCTACGCTGGTACAACCCCAAACTGGGCCAGGTACCGCCAGACCAGTTCATTCCTATCGCCGAGGAAGACGGGCAAATCCTGCCCATCGGCCTTTGGGTGCTGGAAGAGGCCTGCCGCCAATTGGCCGCCTGGCGCGAGCTGGGTTTTAACCCGGTGATGTCGGTCAACCTATCGGCCCGGCAGCTGCGCACCCATGAACTGCACACCCAGTTACAGCGGCTGCTGGAAAAGTACCAATTGCCGTCCGGGCAACTGGAGCTGGAACTGACCGAGAGGGCGGTGCTGGACACCTCGCACCCGCAGGTGCGCCAATCGTTGGCGGTGGTGGAAGAACTGGGGGTGGGCTTGGCGCTGGATGACTTTGGCACCGGTTATTCGTCGCTGCGTTATCTCACCGAGCATCCCTTCAACGTGCTGAAAATAGACAAAAGCTTCGTGCAGGCGCTGCCCGAGCGTGACCGCGAGTACACCCTGGTGGCGGCGCTCATTGCCATCGCCCACAAGCTGGGGATGGACGTGGTGGCAGAGGGGGTGGAGACCGCCGAGCAACTGGCGATTTTGCAGTCCTTGCAGTGCCCTGTGGTGCAGGGCTACTACTTCAGCCGGCCGCTGGCGCCGGATGATTTGCTGGCCCGGCTAGAGCGCCGGGGCCAACACTGGCAGTTGGCGCTTTAGAAAATGCGCTCCAGCACGTTACGCACCAGCTCACCGCCGGCCAGGGCCATTTGCGCCCCGGCGGTGCGCACCTTGATGGCGGTACGGGTCAGGGGGTATCCCTTGAAGATCCAGCGTTTGCGCAGCAGGTTGTAGTTGTCGAAAAACTGTTCCCGGTGCGCCGACAGCGGCTCTTCGCACAGGCTCTTCCAGGCTTTGTAAACGCCGCTCAAATCGGCGCCACGCATAAAGCCCTGCACCCAGCTCGGGAAGCGCACATAGCGCAGCGACGATTGAAAATCGATAAAGTGCGGCTTGCCGTCGTCCCCTACCAGCACATTACCCAGGTTACGCAGATCCAGGTGCACCACCCCACGGCGGTGCATCTCGGCCACCATCTTCTCGAGCTCCAAAAAGAACTGGCGCGGCAGGCGCTGCTCGGTTTTTTTGAGATTGCGAAGGGGAGTGCCTTCGATAAAGGGATAAGCCAGCATCAGTTCGTTAAGGCGATAGCTCTGGGGAGCCACCCCCTCAATGCCTTGCAGGCGCGCCAGGGCCTTGGCCTCTCGGCCCACGAAAAAGCGCCCGGCGGTAAAGCGCACCGGCCAGGGGCAATGGGAAAAGTCTTTGATAACCAGATCCACGTCGTCATCGCGATAGCGCATGACAATGGCGTTGGCAAAACGCCCTTTGTGCATCACTTCCAGCTTGTCGTACGCGAAGGACTTGTCGCTAAAGCGGCTTGCAAGCGCGGTCAATACACGGCTTTTTAGAGAATTCATCACCACAACCTCAACCCGAGACGGTGCTTTGGCTCCAAAGGAGCACATGCCTTAGCGCCCAAAGGGCGGCGGCGAAAAAGCGAAAACCAATGAAAATGAGCAACATTACCTGTTGCTAAAACCACCAGCCCCAACCGGGGGGCCATGGCCAAGAAGAAGGCGGCTAAGTTGCTGCCAGGGAGTTAGTCAGTCCGTTGATGCCCACAACAGGCGTCTTGCCTTTGCATCATCAAGACAGCGGTAGTGACCTTGAGCCAATACCAGCAGGTAGGGAGGAGAGCCCGGCCAAAAGGCCGCGTTACCGACAGTTCCGTTGTCAGGTACCACCGAGGCGCCAGCGCCAACCGTGACAGTGTCTTGAAATCTAACTGTCACAATTTTAAAGGCCAGCGGACATTACCTTCAACCTTAAGGTTTCATTAAAAACTGAGAAACTATATCTACTATTTTCGAACAATACTCTTTTTCCGAGTAAGCGGATAACGCTAGCCCCCCGTTTTTACTGGCCTACAGGAAGGTAGGAGAGAAAAAAGCCGAAGCGGTTGCTTCGGCTTTTTCTAAGGTTAATTGCCAAAAAGGCGGTCGAGGAAACTTCGCAACTTATCGCACTGCACCTCGGGCAGGTAGCGTTTGTCGGCGGGCAACAGGCGGCCGCTGCGGTTGCAATCCCCCAGGTAGTTGCCGTCGTCGTCAAACACCGCATCGACGATATTGGCAGGCGGGCGCAGCCGCAGGCTGATGGGATGGCGGTAGTCGAGATAACTGCCGTACATACGAGCCGCGCCGGTGGCGCCGGTGAGGTTGGCCGGGCCGTTATCGTCTTGCCCCACCCAGATGGTGGTGACATCACGGGCGTCAAAACCGGAGAACCAGGAGTCGCGCAAGTCGTCCGTGGTACCGGTTTTACCGGCCAGGACCTTGCCGGGGAAACGGTTACCCACAAAGCGGCCGGTGCCCTCGCTCATCACCTGGGTCAGGGCGTAATCGGTAAGATACGCCGCTTCCTTGCTGACATTTTGCACCGCGTTATCGGCCCGCTTCCACAGCAGCTTGCCATCACCACTGGTCACTTCGGACACCGCCGCCAGAGGCACCTGGGCGCCACCTTTGGCCAACGTCAGGTACATCTGGTTGACCTGCCAGGGCGACAGCGCCGCCGTGCCCAAAAATACCGAAGGATAAGGCGGCAGATCGGCGTCCACCCCCAGGGCCCGGAAGGTGTCCAGCACCGCCGGCACCCCAAGGCGCATACCAAGGTTGACGGTCGGCACGTTCAGGGAATGGGCCAGGGCGTCTACCAGCGCCACCTGGCCGCTGTAGGTACGCTCGTAGTTCTGGGGCTGCCAGACATCACCGTTTTGGGATTTGAGGGTAATGGGCTTGTCTTCAAGCTGGGTGGCCAGGCTGTAGTCTTTGCTGGCAAGGGCGGTCAGGTATACCGCCGGCTTGGCGATGGAGCCTATCTGGCGCCGGGCATCGAGGGCGCGGTTAAAACCGGCAAAATCCACGTCCTTGCCGCCAGCCATGGCCTTGACCAGGCCGCTGCGCGGATCGGAGATCACCGCCGCCATTTCCAGCGGTTTCTTGCCGGCAATGGCCGGGAAGGTGGTGCTGATGGATTTTTCCAAGGCCCGCTGCGCCAGTGGCTCCAGGCCGGTAAAGACCCGCACCCCTTGCTGGTCGTCAATAAAGGGTTTGACGATACCGGCCAGCTCGCGCCGCACTTCCTGCATGTAGGCCGGCACCTTGGTGCTGAGCACACTGCGCTCTTTGCTGACCCCAAGCGGCGACATCACGCTGCGCTGGTAGGTGCGGTTATCGATAAGGCCGTTCTCAAGCATGACTTTGAGCACCAGGTCGCGCCGCTCCTTGGCCCGCTCCGGGTGGCGGCGCGGATCGTAATAGGACGGCCCCTTGATGATCCCCACCAACAGCGCTATCTGATCCGGGGTCAGCTCCTGTACTGGACGGCCGAAATAAAAGCGCGCCGCCAGGCCCATACCATGCACCGCCTGGGCGCTGGACTGGCCAAGGAAAATCTCGTTGAGATAGGCCTCGAGGATGCGGTCTTTGTCGTAACGAAGGTCAATGATGAGCGCCATCAGCGCTTCGTTGACCTTGCGCACCAGGCTTTTCTCGCGGGTCAGGAAGAAGTTCTTGGCCAGTTGCTGGGTCAGCGTCGAGCCCCCTTGCACCGTGTGGCCGGCCCGCAGGTTGACCCACAGCGCCCGCAGGATGGACAGCGGCGACACCCCGTAATGGTCATAGAAGTTACGGTCTTCCACCTGGATAAGGGTCTTGGGCAGCAGCTGCGGCATTTCATCCAAGGGCACGAAAATGCGCTCTTCGTCGTCGGTGGTTTGGCTTAAAAGCTCCACCAGCACCGGCTCGACCCGCTCAATGGCCACCGGCTGTTGGCTGGCGCTGTCGTAAACCTCGTCGATACGGTCACCGTCAAAGGCCACCAGCAACCGCCGGGCCGGCTCCAGGCCCTCGGGGAACAAGAAGGGGCGGCGATACAGCTCTACCTTGGTGCTGGACGCGGAAAACTCCCCCGGCTGGTCAGGATTGGCCACCTTGCGGTATTTCAACAGGCGCAGCTCGTCGATGAACTGGTCGCGAGACAGGGGCGCCCCGGCATAAAGGGCCAGCGGCCTTGAGTAAATTTGCGCCGGCAGTTGGAAGGTCTGGCCTTCAAAGCGGTGGCGTACCTGGCCGTCCAGATAAACGCAGTAAAGCGCCAGGGCGGCAATCAAGGCCAGGCTCACTTTGAGCAGCAAGGCCCAGGGGCGAAACCGCTTGGCGGCGACCTTAGGCTGAGCCGGTTTTTTGGGGCTGGTTTTCTTCTTGGTCACTGAAACTCACTTGGGTTGCCGGTTTTTGGTAAAACGGGTGGGCTTGGCATTGGCCGGATCTTCCGGCCATTCGTGCTTGGGATAGCGGCCACGCATTTCCTTTCGCACATCCTTGTAACTGCCGGCCCAGAACCCGGCCAGATCGCGGGTTACCTGCAAGGGTCGCCTGGCGGGCGAGAGCAAAGCGCAGGTCACCACCACCTGGCCGTCACAAAGGGTGGGAGACGTTAATTGACCATAAAGGGCCTGAATCGGTACTGACAGTACCGGCGGCTCCTCCAGGCGGTATTCCAAGGCAAACTGCTGGCCGGTGGGCACTTCCAGGCGGCCGGGCAGCTTTTGGGCCAGGGTCTGGGGTAACGGCCAGGCCAGGTAACTCTCCAAGGCTTGGCGAAGGTCAAGGCGAGCCAGGGCCTGCTTGCTGCGCACCTCCCCAAGATAGGGGCCAAGCCAGCTTTGCAAATCCCTAAGCAGTGCCTCGTCACTGACATCAGGCCAGGGCTCCTTTGGCAGCCATTGGCGGGCACATAGGATACGGGTTTGGTATTGGCGACTGGCTTCGTCCCAGGGCAAGGCGCCCATGCCCTGGCGGCGCAGCCAGTCGCAAAGGGCGGTTACCCGCTGCTGCTCAGTGAGGCTCGCCAAAGGCCGGGTGGCCAGCACCAGCTCGCCATAGCGCTGCTCTTCCTGGGCGGTGAGGCGCTCGCCTTCCCAGTCGAGGCGGGCCTGCCAATAAAGGTGGCGGCTATGCAGCGCTTGCCATTCGTCAAGATTAACGGCAGCGGCCAGGCGAATAAGGGCATCGCCCTTGTCGCCGCTCATCTGCGCCACCACCAGCCAGGGGCTGCCCCAGAGCCGGTCGCCTTCGGCAAGCTTGGCGCCGCGGCCCATGGCCAGCCGGTAACGCCCCGGCGCCACCGCCATGGCAATGCGCTCGGGGTACGCCAGGCTCAGCATGGCCCCAAGGGACCACCGCGCCTGGCCTTTGCCTTTGAGCTGGCGCTGATAACGCTCGGCCTGGCGGGCGATGGGGTGCTTGCCAAGGGCGCCAAGGCGCCCTTCGATATCGCTGTCCCAGCCCGGGAAAGGGTCGCGCTCTTCCAGCAATGCCGCCAGTAGCGAGGCTTCTTTGAGGCCGAGGCTGGCCTCTTCGGCCACTTGGGTCAGCATGTGCGCCAGACGCGGGTGGCACCCGAGGCGAGCCATGGCGCGGCCCTGAGCGCTGATGCGCCCTTCGTCGATGGCGTCCAGCTGCGCCAGCAGCTTCACCGCTTCACGCCAAGGCCGGGGCGGGGGTAAATCGAGCCAGTTCAGGGTTGCCGGGTCGCTGACGCCCCACTGGGCCAGCTCCAGCACCAGCGGGGCCAGGTCAGCTTCGGTTATCTCGGCCGGGGTTTGGGCGCTCAGGCTCTGCTGCTGGCTCTCGCCCCAAAGGCGAATGGCAATGCCGGGCTCCAAACGCCCTGCCCGCCCGGCCCTTTGGGTGGCGGAGGCTTGGCTGACCCGGCACAGTTTGAGCTGGCTCATGCCGGTGGCCACATCCAGCATCGGCCGGCGGCACCAGCCGCTGTCTACCACCAGGCGGATGCCTTCGATGGTGAGCGAGGTTTCGGCAATGGGAGTGGCCAGCACCAATTTGCGCCGGCCGGCTTTGGGCGGGGCTATGGCCTCGTCCTGCAAGGCTTTGTCGAGATCGCCATAAAGAGGGTAGAGATCGACATCTGCGGGCAGGCGCCCTTCTAAATCCGCAGCCAGGCGGCGAATTTCGCCGCCTCCCGGCAAAAATACCAGCATCGAGCCGGGCTCTTCCGCCAAGGTGTTGACCACCACCGAGCCGCACAGCCCCAGCCAGGGCTGGTTGACCTTGGGGGCCTGATAGCGCACCTGTACCGGGAAGCTGCGGCCCTGGCTTTGTACCCGGGCGCAGGGGCTGAGCAGCTTTTCCAGGCGATCGCCATCGAGGGTGGCAGACATCACCAGCAGCTTGAGGTCATCGCGAAGCCCGGCCTGCACGTCCATCGCCAGAGCCAGGGCCAAATCGCCGGTCAGGTTGCGCTCATGAAATTCGTCGAAAATCACCAGGCTGACCCCATCAAGCTCCGGGTCGCTTTGCAGGCGGCGCACCAAAATACCTTCGGTGACGATTTCAAGGCGGGTCTCGGGGCCAACGGCGCTGTCGGTGCGGGTGCGATAGCCGATGGTCTGGCCGGGCTTTTCGCCCAGGATGCCGGCCATATAGCGGGCCAGGCTGCGGGCCGCCAGCCGCCTTGGTTCAAGCATGATGATGGCGCCGCCAAGGGTTTTTAACAGATGCAGCGGCACCTGGGTGGACTTGCCGGCACCGGGAGGCGCTTCCAGAATAAGCCGCGAATGCTGGGCCAGGGCCGAGGTCAGTTGTGGCAATACCTCATCAACAGGCAGGGAACGCAAAGCCGGAGTCTTCCTCATCGAATAATGCCGGCCAGTGTATCATGGCTGACAACGGAGATTTCCCGCCGGGCCTCTTCACCCCTGGTGACAACTCTCTACATTTCGGCAGCTACCTGTCGTTTTGTGGTCGGCGTATAGTTCTGGTGCGTTCTTTGACGCCCCGTCAATCTTGGAAGACAAGCAGCTGAAGAGGTCTTCATGTCAATCAGCCTGAATCAATACGCCAATATCTACTCCACTTTTGAAAATGAAAGAACCCGCCCCGTTTTAGACTTATTAACCCATGTTCCTTCACAACACATAAAAAGCGCCATCGACTTAGGCTGTGGCCCCGGCAACTCCACACAAGTGCTGGTGGATTTATTTCCCGGTGTAACAATCGCGGGCATCGACAGCTCCCAGGACATGATTAACAAAGCCAAGGCTCGCCTGCCCGAAGTTAACTTCGACGTAGTGGGTATCGAAGCCTGGGCCCCAACCGCAAGCTACGATCTGATCCTCGCCAATGCTTCATTGCAATGGGTACCAGACCACCAACAGCTCTATCCAAGGCTACTGAGCTATTTGAATAAGGGCGGGGTTTTAGCAATACAAACGCCGGACAACTTAGCAGAGCCGGCCCATTGCTTGATAAGAGATGTGGCAACACGCGGTAAATGGCAGGGCAAGCTGGCAGGAATTGAACGCACACCAAGGCCGAGTGCCGATTGGTATTTTCAATTGCTCAACGAAAAATGTGCCCAGCTCACGGTATGGCGAACCTGTTATTACCACCACTTAAAGGGCGGTATTGACGATATTATCGACTGGTTCAGAGGAAGTGGCTTACGCCCGTATTTGTCACGACTAAACGAGACTGAACAGCAAATTTTTGTAGACGATTACAAAGCGGAATTGCAAAAGACCTACCCCGTCATGGCCGACGGTTCAGTACTACTGCCTTTTCCACGGCTCTTTATCAACGCCACTCGCTAGGCGACATAAAGAGGTTTACATCGGCACTGATAAATCAGGTAATTGAGGTAAAAAACGCCGGCATCAATGCCGGCGTTTTTATTGGGTGTGGCTTTTTAAATCAGCCTTAACCGAGGTCGGTCAGGCTGCGGGCAATGGTGCGGATAACCCAAGCAGCTGTTGGATCTTCTTCGCTATGTTAGAATTTCCAACCAGCTTCCAACATATCCGACAAGAACATGAGCATGCTCGATCTTCACACCCGCATTCGTCGCAACCCTGGACAAATTTTCACCGACATGGACGGCGATGTCGTCATGATGGATATGGAAAAAGGCACCTATTTTGGCATCGGCGGCGTCGGCAGCCACATCTGGACCTTGTTAGATGAACCCAAGACTGTGGGCGAGCTAATCGAAGTGATCCACGCCAAATATGAGGTGTCTGAAGCGCAATGTCAGGCGGACATCCTAGCCTTTGTCAACGACCTACTGGCCAAAGGCCTAGCTCAGTTAGCGCCTTGAAAGGGACCCTTGTCAAATTTGCCCGCCAAGACACCTTCGTTCAGGTGTGGGCTTTGCCAACCTGGCTGCTTTTAGCTGTTTGCAAGATGGCTATTTATTGCCTGCCCTTCAAACTCATAGCAGCCAAAATGGGCACGTCGGTTGGCGATCAGTTTTGGGTCCCTCTGTTAACCCCGGCTCAGCAGCGACGAGCCAAGCAGATCAGTCGGCTGGTCCAGGGGATCGCAGACTTTACCCCTTGGGAGTCCAACTGTTTTCCCCAAGCCTTGGCGGCAAGAGTGCTGCTGGGTCTCTATTGCATCCCTTGCGCGCTGTTTCTTGGGGTACGTAAGGAAGCAGGGCAACTTAGGGCTCATGCTTGGTTAGCTTCGGGGCAAGTCAGGGTTACAGGTGGTGTCGGCTTCAGCCAATTCAGCGTAGTTGCTGCTTTCCTAACCCCACGTCTTAAAAGGTAAAATATGGGCGCATTAAAGACCCTGCTTCCCTTTTTCAAAGTGGCCCCAAAGGGGCAAATCATTGGAATGCTTGCATTGATGGTAGCGGCAGGACTCACTGAAGGTTTCGGTATTCTGCTGTTAGTGCCCTTGTTGCAATCTTTGCAAGAGGAAGGTGCCGCCCACCCAAACTTATTGGTGAAACTCCTCGCAACCATTCATCTTCCACTATCAACCGAAGGATTGATGGCTGTATTGCTGTTGCTGGTGCTGCTTAGAACCGCACTGCAGTATGGTCGAGAGAGAGCCAGCACTCGCCTCCAGCACCAGTTGGTAGATCGCATGAGAGCCAAAAGCTTCGCCCTGTTGCTGGGAGTGGAATGGCGTTGGCTAACCCAACAGCGGCGCTCCGACCATGCCAACAGCCTGCTTACCGATATCAACCGAATAGGAACTGGCTTTAACTTTGCCCTGGGGCTATTGGCCTCATTAGCAACTATGGCTGCCTACGTAGTGGCAGCTTTCAGCTTATCCTGGACGGTAACACTGTTGGCTCTTGTTACTGGAAGCGTGTTGCTGGCACTGTTGGCTGGCCAGCGTCGCCGGGCGCTGAATTTGGGCCAAGGGTTGGGTCTGGCCAATAAGTCTATGCAGGCCACTGTCCAAGAGAGCCTAGCCGGTATCAAGGTGGCCAAGATCCTTGGCAGGGAAAGCCAATTACTGGCCCAATTTGAAAATGCCACACAAGGGCTCAGACAACAGCAGTTGGCATTTCAGGCTGATACCAGCCTATCCAAGGCACTATTTCAATTTGGTGGTGCCTTGTTGCTGGTTACCTACCTACTAGCTGGCTTGAAGTTATGGCATCTGGAAGTCGCCCAATTACTGACCTTAGTGGTCATCTTTAGCCGCCTTATTCCCCTGTTTATGGCTGCCCAGCAGCAATTGCATTATTGTCTTCACGCCTTGCCTGCCTTGCATGATGCCCAGCGCCTGCAACACGAATACCAAGCTCATGCAGAGCCCCAAAACAGCCCAGCTTTAACACCTTTATCTCTGACCAAAACCATTCGCCTGGAAGGCGTGGGTATAAGCTACTCGGGCACTGACCATGCACTCATAGATATATCCGTCACCCTACCGGCATATACCACTACCGCCATCATCGGTCCTTCAGGCGCAGGGAAAAGTACTTTAGCCGACCTCCTTACCGGTCTATTAACTGCCGACAGTGGTCATATCTACATTGACGATGAACCACTCACCGGGCAAAAGCTCCAAGCCTGGCGCCAGGCAGTGGCCTATGTTCCTCAAGACGTATTCCTATTCAACGACAGCATCAGAGTCAACCTATTGTGGGGCAACCCCCACGCTAGCAATGAGGCGCTAGAGCAAGCCTTGCACCTGGCTGCTGCCGAGTTCGTTTTCTCTCTCCCAAAGGGGCTAGATACCGAGGTAGGCGACGGTGGCCTGCGTCTTTCAGGCGGAGAACGCCAACGCTTAGCACTGGCCAGAGCCTTGCTGAAACAACCGGCGTTGTTGGTTCTGGATGAGGCTACCAGCGCCCTGGATCTGGATAACGAGCTACGTGTCCGTGAGGCCATAGAGCGACTGCACGGCAACCTTACAGTAGTAGTAATTGGCCACCGCTTGCCGACGCTGGAACATGCCGACCTGGTACTGCAATTGGACCAAGGGCGTATCCTTGCCCAAGGCACCTGGCAAGACATAAAGATAAGGCAAGGGTCTACCTAATGAGCAAATCCCTATTGCTGGATCTCTTATCCAGCACGCAATCTGTCACCCAGCAACGCCTGGATGAAGCAGATTGGCCAATACTGATGGATATGGCGCACCAACATAGGTTGGAGCCCTTGTTGTATTGGCGCCTTAAAGAGCGCCAACTTTTCTCCCCTGACCCCATCAACGGCCAGCTCGCCAAGTGCCACCAAAGAGCAACCTTACGCGCCCTTGCCTTACAGGCAGAACTGCTTGCCTTGCATCGGCTTTTAGCACAGGCCAATATCCCCCATCTTGCATTGAAGGGGAGTTACCTTGCCTGCCACGCTTATCCGCAAGCTGGCCTGAGGCCCATGCGTGATATCGATATGCTGGTGCCGAAGTCAAATCTAGAAGAGGCCTACCATTTACTTTTGGCCAAGGGATACACTCACCCCTCAAAATACAAGGGCAGGCCAGAAGCCTATATCCAAAAAGGAAAGCACCTGCCACCACTGCGAACCCCTTCGGGAAAGGTACTGGTTGAGCTGCATGACAAAGTGTTCCACCCTGAAGACTGGCCAGGGCAGGACCTCACTAAAGAGCCAGGATTCTGGGAACGCGCAACGACTGTGACTACAGCCGGAGTTCCATTGCCAGTCATGGGCGCAACCGACCTTTTATTGCATCTCATCGTACATGGTAGCTATGACCACAAGTTCAATAACGGTCCTTTACTGTTTTCTGATATCGCTTACCTGCTTCACACCCAAAGGATCGACTGGTCACTTTTCTGGAAAATGGCCAAGGCTGGTAAGGGTGAAAGAGGTTGCCAGTTAGTGCTGGAAATGGTGCGCCATTATCACGGCACATTGGGGATGGATTGGACGAAAATCCTAGGCGAAGATACTGCTGCGCTAAAAAGCCAGGCGCAACGCTTTGCATTACTGACACTGCAAAATTATGAATTACGCAACGATCAGGCTGTGGTTGGTATGCTCATCGAAAGAAAGAGCCTTAAGTCTAAGGGGGGATTGGTTTTAAGAAAGTTTTTTCCTCCCAAGCACCAGCTGAGTAGTCGTTATCCGCTTCAAGCGAACTCGCCGCTGATCTACCTATGCTATCCCCTCAAATGGTTGCAACTTATTAGCCGCTTGCCTTCTGTGCTGCGAGTAAAAAACAACAAGGAGCTGAACGCCGAGAGCAAGGAACTCGCCGCTTTAAATACATTTCTAAAAGAGAACACCAGCCCTAAGCCGTAACTTGGTTTCGACCCAACACCAATTCACGGCTGCGCCTAAAGATAATGACGCAAAACGTCAGAAGGCCAAAAAAAAACCCAAAAAACAATAATGGGAGAACGGGAACTTTCAGATAAGGCGACTCCGGCACAACCGCCCAATCCAGAACCCAGAAGGCGGGAGAGAGCTGCTCATTTTGGGTCAAGAGTTCCCCTTTAAGGAACTGCTGGTTAGCCAGCAGAATACTGCGAATCATAGGGTTACTCTCATTATCCGCCTTAGCGGTAAGTGCGGCCTCTAATGCCTCTGTTGTCATTTTTTCTTTCTGAGCAATATAACGATTTGCATAAGGAATAAAAGCATTGATCAGGTCACGTCCCACCTCAGGTTCATCATGCCAAAGCAAGCTAATATTGAGAACATTACGCTGTTTGTCAGGTTTTACCTTTAATGCTGTTTCTAATGCCTTGACTGCCTTACCGATGCTGGGCTCAAGAGGCTCCTTAATCTCTTTGTTATTTCTAAATAAACGCATCACCGCACCCAGTGGGCTAATTTGTCGAACCCAACGTTTTGCAACGGGGTCCCAGCGTTTATTGAAAAGAAGCGGTTTAAGTCGTTTTTCTTCTATGAAAGCAGCCAGGAAGGCCCTAGATTCAAGGGTAGCCAGCTTAGTTTGAAAGCTAAATAGACTCTCACTTTGTTGCTGACGAAATTGGCCTACCATTGCTCGCCTGAGACTTTTATCTAGATTTCGCAGCCCTTGAAAAGCCCCTTTTTTAAACATCAGGGGCGATTGCTTCATTACAACGGTCACCTCTAGGCGATACCAAGGCTGACGATTAACAACGAACACGATGGCAATACAAAGCAGCAATGGCACCAGCAACAACGCTGACCACTCCTTGAGGGAGAGCTTAAAGCCCAGCTTAAATGCCATGAAAACCCTTTTTTACACCGCCGAGGTTTGAGAAAAATTTCGAACAATACAGGACTATCAGAGCCTGAATATGGAGGACTCATGTTACCATTTACCCTCCACAAGATCCCTTTTGAAACAAGCCCTAGGGCTTGATGAAAACAACATGGCGTCCTCCATGCTCTATACCGCTTACCAACTGACTTTAGCCAGCGACATCTCCCTTCCCGAACTGCTACCGGCTCAAAGTGGCAATGTTGATATACAGATTCGGCTCACCAAGGTCCCGGCCCAAGGTCTTGAACATGGTAAGCAGCTTGGCCCCTTTTTATGGGCCAGTCCGAGCAGTCTCTGGTTGGAAGTGCCTAATGTGGCACGTTTCTTAATCAATGATGGGAAAGAGATCTTGGTGGAACCGGCAAAAGGCGTTGACGAAGACAGCATCCGTGTCTTTCTGCTCGGTTCTGCTTTGGGTGCCTTGTTGTTCCAACGGGGGCTGTTGGTGATCCACGGCAACGCCATTCGTATCGGCAGCCAGTGCCTTATCTGCGTGGGGCCATCAGGGGCAGGCAAATCCACCCTGGCGGCGGGCTTCATGCGCCGAGGCTACCAGGTACTGGCAGACGATGTGGTGCCCATTAACAACCAAGGTAAAGCCCTGCCTGGCTTTCCCCGCATCAAACTGTGGCAGGACGTCGCCGACAAGCTGGCCATCGACACAAGCCCCTTGCGGCGCATTCGCCCAAGCATGGCCAAGTTCAATCTGCCGGTTTCAGAGCCCGGCCCTCAGGAGGCGCTGCCCGTACGCTGGATGTACATCCTCGGCAACGATCATGTGCAGGATATCGCCATCGACCCCATCCGCGGCATGGCCAAGTTCAAGCCACTGCAGAACAATACTTACAGGCATAAGTTCCTAGATGGCATGGCCCTCCAAACCCAGCACCTCAAACACTGTGGCCAGTTGGCCGGGCAAGTCCACTTGGCTCGCCTCACTAGACCAAAGCAAGGGTTTACTCTGGATGCCATGGTCGACGCCATTTTGGCCGACACCGAGGTCAATCCATGAGTGGCATCTATTGGCTGGCCTCCTATCCTAAATCCGGTAACACTTGGTTCCGCGCCTTCTTGCAAAATTTGCTGGCAGATGGCGAACAACCAATTGAAATCAACGACCTCAATACCGGACACATAGCCAGTAGCCGAGCTTGGCTAGATGAAACATTGGGCTTTGATACCGCCGACCTCATGCCAGATGAAATAGATGCCCTGCGCCCCGCCGTCTACGACTGGGCGCAGCAGAACGTAGAGCTTGGCTATCACAAGAACCACGACGCCTATACCTTGACCGCAGCCGGTACCCCGCTGATGGGCATCAAAGGCACCAAAGGCGCCCTGTATATTGTGCGTAACCCGTTAGATGTGGCGCCATCCTACGCTAACCATATCCAGTGCAGCCTAGACCAGGCCATCATCCATATGGGCAACCCAGGCCATTGCATGGTGGGCAGCCCCAAGCGGCTGAGCGGCCAGGTGCGGCAAAAACTGCTGAGCTGGTCAGGGCATGTAGCCAGTTGGCTGGACGCCCCTGCGCTCAACTGCTTGGCTCTCCGCTACGAAGATATGCACGCCAACCCTTTGGAAACCTTTACCAAAGCCTGCCACTTTCTGGAGCTACCAACCGACACCACCCGCATCCAAAAAGCCATCGCTTTCAGTGATTTTAAAGTGTTAGCAGCCCAGGAGCAGGAGCAAGGCTTTAAAGAAAGACTCCACCATACCGCCCGTTTTTTTCGTCAAGGCCACAGCGGCAGCTGGCAAGGAAAATTAAGCCCAGAGCAGGTGGCCCAGATCATTGCCGACCACGGCCCCATGATGCACCGCCTGGGCTATCTGGATGACCATGGGCAGCCTATCTGACAAAGTCCAAAGGGGTATACGCTTGGCTTGGCACGACTGGGCAAGACGCCGCTTGCCCCATGGGCTCCTTGGCTGGCGCTACCTTTGGCCGGGCAAAGATGAAAGGGTAAGACAGCACCGCCGCTTCTGGTGGCAAGCGTCTAGCCCATGGCCTAGGCCGATTTGGTGTTTGCTGCAAGTCTGGCTGTGGCTGCGCTGGCAGTGCTGGTTCAGTTGGCGTGCCCTTTACAAGGCACTGAAGTGCCATGGGCTAGAGGTTAAAGAACAAACCGGCCTAAGCCTCTTAAGCCAAGCCTGGCGGCTGCAATCCCTAGCCCTGGCTTGGTGCATCCCCCCCCAAGCAGCCTACCGTTTTGGCTTGCATCTTGCCCCCCATCAAGCCCTGGATTTTATCTTCGGCCAGGAAGCTCAAAGCTATCACCGGCTGCAAAGCCTACCCTTGGGGCTGAGCCAAGGTTCCTTAAGGCTGCTAGAAGACAAGGACGCCCTGGCTCAAGCTCTGGCACCACTTGGGGTGAAGACGGTTACCACCCAAACCGTGGTTGCAAAAGGCCAAGCTCAGCCCTTGGCCCAGTTAATAGCGCCAATGCAACGGTGCTTTATCAAAAGCCGTTATGGCAATCAGGGACGCGGCGCCTTTGCGGTTTGGCTTCAAAGTGGCACCCTGGCAGGCAAAAGCTTCGAAGGCCAATCATTAAGTGGAGCTGAAGTTGAGCAAGCTTGGCATACCCTGCTGGCTAGCGACGATGCCCTGGTGCAACCCTTATTGGCCAATCACCCAGCTCTTACATGCCTTACCGAGGCAGAAGAAGCGATTACCCTGCGCTATATCAGCCGCTGGCAAGGGGCTAAAGTCGGCTACCTGAGCGCCTTCCTAGAAGTGCCCTACCAGGAAGACAAAGAAATGGAGTACGGCTTTTTGAAGGTCTCTGAGCGAGGCGAACTGGCGCCGCTAACCAGCGCCTTAGCTTTGCCAAAGGTGGCTAGGAAGGAAGCCCTGGCGCAGGGAGCCAGAGCCCTGCCCTTGCTCCCCTATTGGCAGGAGGTGGTGGCGCAAAGCGCGCTGGCCCACAGCCACATTGCCGACATCCAAACCATCGCCTGGGATTGGATCATTACCGAAGCCGGGCCGGTACTGCTGGAAGGCAACAGCGGCTGGAGCACCACTATGCCCCAGATGGCAGGCGAGAGATTATTACATCTTCCCACCGTGGCCAATTAAGAGCCAAATGTTGCCCCAGACTCCCCACCAGATAGGGGTTTTCCTTCAGTTTCTTGAAAATCCAGATCTTGTATCACGGGAGCCTGATAAGGCAGGCGTTGGTTGGTCGCTTCTTTTTGTTGCAGGTCCATGTGCTATCTCCTTGGTTGTAAGATTTTCTGTTACCAATAATATCAGCGAGTTAAAAAACGAAAAAGCCCAACACGGCCAGTCGCCTATTTCTCGCCCCAAAGCCAGTTATTAAGCCAATGCAAATGGCTGGCATTTTTCATCAGTGCAAAGCTAAGCCCCAGGTTCGGGCCTGCTTCGATCACCTCGCCCTGGCCTTTCAGCTTACCCTCGTCCACCAGTTCCTTAAGAGCCGGATGCAGCTCGGGTAATGCTGCTAGTCTCCTCTTCCCCTGCTCAGCACGGACGCTCACCAATGTGGAGCCATTGCCCATGTTTTTACTGGGTTTCCAAGCCACTTTGTGGGGCACGGTACCGCTGATGGCGCGCCGGTGCAGATAACGGCCCATACCGCCAGGGCCTACTTTTTCGATAGCAGGGGTGGAGAGATATTGCTGTACCAAGCGTACATCCCACAGCGGCCAGCGATAATCAATGCCGGAAGCGGCCGCCATCAAGGTGCAATTTTCTAAACGGGTGCTGACATCCAGCCGAGCCAGGTGATGCTGAAGAATAAAGTCATTAATACGCCGGTAAGGGGCGTCATAACGCGCTGATTCCATATAGTGATGGTGAATATCAAACTCGGCGATCACCTCATCTTTTAACGGGCAATAAGGCCAACGCGCCTGCCAGGCAGCAAGATAGTTAGGATTGAACGGGACGTTATGTCGCTTGGCTTTGGCTTTGGCTTTGGCTTTGGCTTTGGCTAGTCTCAAACTCTTTGTCAGCAGGTTGCCAGGCAAGATATCCCATAAGGCCCTGTAGTTACCGCCATCCAGGAGCTCATACCGTAAGTGTTGACCGGGATTGGAGACCACTTCGTCACCACCGAACCCGGAAAACAGCACTCGTACCTCCCGTCTTTCGCATTCGTTATAAAACGGTAGGTGCAAGCTGGCATTGCCGTGCTCCTCTGGGTAGCCCAGCACCTTGAGACCACGCTCAATACGCTCATCTTCGTTATCTTGCTGGCCACTGACCAAATAGTTATGAACGATATTGCAGGCTTGGCTGGTTTCGAGAATATAGGCAGGCTCCTGCTCGCAAAGTGCAAAACCAAAGCTATGCAGATTATCCCTCGGCTGGCCAAGGAACTTGGCCAGGTAAGCGGTAATGGTGGCCGAATCAATACCGCCACTGTTTTCGGTCCCCAGGGCAAAAGGGCTACCCATACGGCAGCGGATCGCCTCTTCCAGTAAGACTCGATAGTCTTCGACCCAGCGTGGATCGCGCTGGGTCGCCTGAGGGGCGTCGTCACGCCACTGGTGAAAAGCCCGCAGCTTTCGCGTTTGCCCAGACACCAGACTCAAGCAATGGCCGGGTGGGAGTTTGTGTATCTCGGCATAGGCGGTGTGCACTTTGTCCTTGGACATGCCCCAGAGATAACGGGCCATCCACTGGGTATTTCGGCTTAAGGGTAAATCAAGGACTTTCAATGCTGCTACTGAAGAGGCAAAAGTCAGATGGCTGCCATCCTGCCGGTAGTAAAGGGGTTTTACCCCCAGAGGGTCCCTTGCCAGGAAGGCCTGACCTTTTTTTTCATCCAGTATCACCAGGGCAAAATCCCCCAAGAGCTGTTCCGGCAATGCTTCGCCAAATCGCTGCCAAGCGGCCAGAACTAAACGGGCGTCGGTCACGTGCACATCTTTATGATCAAGCCCTAGGCGGCTCGCCAATAAAGGTCTATTGTCGAGCCGCCCCCAGAAAGCGACCACCAAGCCTGACTCAAGGCAGCGCAGAGGCAATTTAGCGTCCCGGTCAAAACAGCCATGGTGATGGCGCTGCTCATACAGCCACCCCAAATGGCCTTGCCAAAAACCACTGGCATCTGGTTGGCGGTAAGGCGCCAAAGCGGCAGCAATAGCATTAACGGTTACCGGCACCGGCTTACCATTAAGAGCAAAACTTCCAACAAACATCAAAGACCAACCTTCCTGTCACAATACGGTGATGCTAATGAGCACTAGCAGGCCAAGGCAAGCCTTTCTAGGCCTCAATCCAGGGGCATTTCCACAAGAAATAGAGACTCGCTGTCTGACACAGCCCCAATAAAAACGCCGGCATCAATGCCGGCGTTTTTATTGGGTGTGGCTTTTTAAATCAGCCTTAACCGAGGTCGGTCAGGCTGCGGGCAATGGTGCGGATACCGCGGGCGGTGCCGCCGGCAGCCCAGAGGCTGTTTTCGCTGTTGTTAAAGCAAGCGGCCAAATCCAGGTGTACCCAGCCTTTGCCGTTGTCTCGCACAAAGCGGGACAAGAAGCCGGCAGCGTTGGACGCGCCGCCGGTGCCACCGCCTTTCATGGGGCGGCTGTTGGCGGTGTCGGCATAAGCACTGGGGCACTCAAACTGGTGGAAGGGTTCCAGCGGCAGTGGCCAGGCCGGCTCGTTTTCGGCGCTGGCGATGGCGTTAACCTGGCCGGCGATGTCTTTATCCAGAGCAAACAGGGCGTTGTAGTGGCTGCCCACGGCGGTCATGGCGGCACCGGTCAGGGTAGCGGCGTCGATAATAAGCGGCGCGCCGGACTCACCGGCCACCAGCAGGCCGTCGGCCAGCACCAGGCGGCCTTCGGCGTCGGTGTTGACCACTTCAACGGTGGTGCCGTTTTTGTAGGTAAGGATGTCACCCAGCTTGTAGGCGTTGCCGGACACCAGGTTCTCGGCGCAGCAGAGGATGAGCCGTACCCGCTTATCGAGGCCGCGCAGAATAGACAGCGCCAGGCCACCGGTAACCATGGCCGCGCCGCCCATGTCGGCCTTCATATAAAGCATGCCTTCGGAGGCTTTGAGGGAGTAGCCGCCGGAGTCAAACACGATGCCTTTACCCACCAGGGCGGCGCTGACCGGGGTGTCTTCGCCGCCGGGGTTGTAGTCCAGCACCAGCATTACCGGCGGGCGGATGGAACCGCGGCCCACGTTGTAGAGGCCGGTCCAGCCTGCGTCTTTGAGGGCTTCGCCGGAGATCATCTTGTAGCTGACCTTGTCGCCGCCGATGGCACTAATAAAGGAAGCCGCTTCTGAGGCCAGCACCTGGGGCGATTTTTGCTCCGGGCCTTTGTTGGTAATGTCGCGCACCCAGCGGGCCACCTTGAAACGGGCGTCCAGCTCTTGGGACTCGCCAGCCCAGCGGATCTGCTCGCCGCCGAGGGTAGACATAAAGCCTTCGGCAAAGGCCCATTGCAGCTCCTGGTCGGCAAAGCTGCTGCCCAGCTGCACGGCCATAATGCCTTGGCTGCGCAGGCGGCGGCCGGCCTGTTGCACCCGGCGCAGCTCGCTGGCATGCACGGTGGCGCCGTTTTCTTGAAAACTCAGTAAGGCGTTGTTGCCCCATTGGCTGGCAGCAGCTTCGCCGGAAAGATTTACCTCAAACCAGTCACTCATCTGTTACTCCTATTGGACGGCGAGTGGGCCTTGTAGGCAGCAAAGCATACACTAGAGCCGAATTTGAACCCAGACGAGGCCCCATGAAGTTTCAACCGCCCCTGGAAAAAGCCCTTTTATTAAAACGCTACAAACGTTTCTTGGCCGACATCGACAGTGACCGCGGCGCGCTCACCGTTCACTGCGCCAACACTGGCGCCATGACCGGCTGCGGCGACAGCGGCGATACCATCTGGTACCGCTATGATCCCAGCCCCAAGAAAAAGCTGCCAGGCAGCTGGGAGCTCACCGAAAAAGACGGCAACCTGATTTGCATCAACACCGCCCGGGCCAATGCCCTGGTAAAAGAAGCCTTGGCCAATGGCGCCATTGAGGCCCTTAGCTGGGCCGAGAAAGTGCTGCCCGAACAAGACGACGGCCACGGCAGCCGGGTGGACTTTGTGCTGGAAGGCCAGGGCCGGCGCCTGTGGCTGGAAGTAAAAAGTGTCACACTGCTGACCGATAATGGCGTGGGCGCCTTTCCCGATGCAGTCAGCAGCCGGGCCCTTAAACATCTCGACGCGCTGATGGCCAAGGTGACCGGCGGGGAAGAAGCTGCACTTTTATTTACGGTGCTGCACAGCGGCATCAACCAAGTGCGGGCGGCAGCCGAGATTGATCCTGTCTATGCTCAAAGGCTTAAGGATGCAGCCCAAGCCGGTGTCCAGGTCTTGGCGGTGAAGGCCAATATCGGGATCGAGGGCATGGTTATTGACAAGTCTGTAAAAGTCGTCATCTAAGCGTTGTGCAGGCAGGGACTATCTGCTATAGATAGCCGCCTTAAACGAGCTGAAGGCTCACATCATCCTGATGATTAGGAGAGTCAGCATGGCTGAAATCAAGAAGAAAAGCTCCCTGGGGGTCCTGGCAATTGCCGAGGTGGAGCCTTATCAAGAGAAGCCAGGCGAAGAGTACATGAGCGAGGCTCAGCTTGCGCATTTTCGCAAGATCCTCGAAGCATGGCGTCGCCAGCTCAGGGAAGAAGTGGATCGGACCGTGACCCACATGAAGGATGAAGCAGCCAACTTCGCCGACCCGGCCGACAGGGCCTCGCAAGAGGAAGAGTTCAGTCTGGAGCTGCGCACCCGCGACCGCGAGCGCAAGCTGATTAAGAAGATTGAAAAGACCCTGCAGATCATCGAAGACGGTGATTACGGCTACTGTGAGTCTTGCGGTGTTGAGATCGGCATTCGCCGCCTCGAAGCCCGCCCTACTGCCGAACTTTGCATTGACTGCAAAACCCTGGCAGAGATCCGCGAGAAGCAAATGGCCGGCTGATGCCCGGTTATGTGGGGCGTTTTGCCCCAAGCCCTTCAGGGCCGTTACACCTGGGTTCCCTGGTGGCGGCCCTTGGTTCTTTTCTGGACGCCAAACGCCACCAAGGCCGCTGGCTGCTCCGTATCGAAGATATCGACCCTCCCCGTGAAGTGCCCGGTGCCAGCGACGCCATCTTACGTACCCTGGATGCCTTTGGCCTGCATTGGGACGGCGCCGTTCGCTATCAAAGCGCCTGCCATGACCGCTACCGTGAACGCCTGGCCTTTTTAGCCAGCAACGGGCTGAGTTATCGCTGCGCCTGTACCCGCAAGCAACTCAAAGCCCAAGGCCTACACCAGCGCGAACTGTGCCGATGCCCGGCAACTGCTGAGGCTGCGGCGCTGCGCTTTAAAAACGACGAACCCCAAAGCCAATTTACCGACCGGCGCCTGGGCCAAATAACGGTACCGGCAGCCCTAGCCTGTGAAGATTTCATTATCCACCGTAAAGACGGCCTTTTCGCCTACCAACTGGCGGTGGTGAGCGACGATATCGACCAGGGCGTTACCCAAATTGTGCGGGGGGCCGATCTGCTGGAGGCCACCGTCTGGCAATTGCAGCTGTACCGGGCCTTTGGCGCCCAGCAGACCCGGTATCTGCACCTGCCGCTGGTGATGGGCGAAGACGGCCAGAAGCTCTCCAAACAGAACCACGCCGCCCCCATTGACGATGCCAATCCGCTACCGGCGCTCAACATGGCCCTTGGTTATCTTGGCCTTGAAGGGCGCGACGACAGCTCGGTAGAGGCCATGCTCAAAGACGCCATCATGCAATGGTCATGGCTGGATGATTCTCAACCGGCGCAAGCTCGGGTATGATTTGCGCCTTAATCAGCTTGTATGTGCATTCAGGTGAACGCCATCATTTCCAGAGTTATTGATTTTTGTCGCCGGGTTGTCGGCGGTAAAGAAGAAGAAGTCACCAGCGTTATCCCCAGGGACGACCACTCCATCAGTCGCAAGGACATCAGCGACAACGCGCTCAAGGTGCTTTACCGCCTCAACAAGGCCGGTTACCAGGCTTATCTGGTGGGCGGCGGTGTCCGCGATCTGCTGTTGGGCCTTCAGCCCAAGGATTTTGACATCGTTACCAACGCCAGGCCTGACGACATCAAAAAACTGTTCCGCAACTGCCGCCTGGTTGGGCGGCGGTTCCGCCTGGCCCATATCCTCTTTGGCCGCGACATCATCGAAGTGGCCACCTTCCGGGGCAGCCAGACCGACGACCCCCAGGCCGCCCGCTCCGACGAAGGCATGCTGCTGCGCGACAACGCCTACTCCGACTCGGTCGAAGAAGACGCCCTGCGCCGCGATTTCTCCATCAACGCCCTTTACTACAACATCGCCGATTACAGCATCCTCGACTTTGCTGGCGGCATGAAGGCGCTGGAGAACCGCCGTATCGAGCTGATTGGCAACCCTGCCACCCGCTACCGCGAAGATCCGGTACGGATGCTGCGGGCGGTGCGCTTTGCCACCAAGCTCGGCATGGATATCGCCCCGGCGACTGCCGCTCCCATCCGCGAATTGGCGCCACTGCTGGACGACATTCCGGCAGCGCGCCTTTTTGAAGAGAGCCTCAAGCTGTTCATGGCCGGCAAAGGCCTGGATAACTTCCAGATGCTGAGCGAGTACGGCCTGCTGCAACGGCTGTTCCCGAGCCTGGTGCCGTTTTTGGACGACCCGCGCGCTGGCCGCTTTATCGAGCTGGCCCTTGAGAACACCGACTATCGGGTCCGTAACGATCTGAAAAGCACCCCGGCATTCTTGTTTGCCGCCCTGCTGTGGCCGGTGCTGGACGTCAGAGCCCAGGACATCCTCTTGGAGTCTGGCCTGCCCACCAACGACGCCTATCAGATAGCCATGAACGAAGTGCTGGACGAGCAATGCAAACGCATCGCCATTCCGCGCCGCTTTACCACCACCATCCGCGAGATTTGGACCTTGCAGACCCGCCTGGACAAACGCGCCGGCCGCCGCGCCGACCGCCTGTTCGAGCACCCGCGTTTTCGCGCCGCTTTTGATTTCCTGGAAATGCGTGGCGAAGTGGAAGGCAAGGAGATCAAGGCCCTGGCCCAGTGGTGGCACCAGTATCAGGAAACCGACGGCAGCGGCCGCCAGCAGTTGGTGTCTGGCCTGTTTGAAGCCAAAGGCCCCAAACGCCGCAAGCCCCGTAAGCGCAAACCTCGCCCCCGTACCCAAGGCGAGGCGTGAGGGTCAGGGCCTATATCGGGCTGGGCGCCAATTTGGCCAGCCCCGCCCGCCAGCTTTGGCAGGCCCTGCATCACCTGGCTACCATCGAGCACAGCACGCTGGTGGCCAGTTCCAGTTTCTACGGCTCCAAACCCATGGGGCCGCAAGACCAGCCTGACTATGTCAATGCCGTGGCGGCTCTGGATACTGCTCTGCCCCCTTTGGCGTTGCTGGACGCCCTGCAAGCCATAGAGCAGCGCCAGGGGCGAGTGCGCCAGCGGCGCTGGGGCGAGCGCACCCTGGATTTAGACCTGCTGCTTTACGGCCAGCAGCGGCTGGCACTGCCCAGGCTTACGGTGCCCCATGAGGGCCTTAAAGCCCGCCCTTTTGTCCTAGACCCCTTGAAAGAGCTGGCTCCCAAACTGGTATTACCAGACGGGGAGTCCTTGGAAAACCTGCCTTCCCAAGCCGGGGAGCTGGTCAAGGTAGCAGCGCCTCTTTGAGTCGGCTGCACCTTGAGTTAGAGTAATCGCCCTAATTTCGCTCGGAAGGTCCTCTTATGAGCAAGGTAAACGAAGCGGCGCTCAAAAAGCGCACCAGCATTTCCACCCTGCATAAGATGAAACAAAAAGGTGAGAAGTTCGCGACCCTCACCGCCTACGACGCCAGTTTTGCCCAGCTTTTTGACGAGCAGGGCGTTGCCATGTTGCTGATTGGCGACTCCCTTGGCAACGTAGTCCAGGGCCTGGACGACACCCTGGGCGTTACCACCGAAGACATCGCCTACCACACCCGCTGCGTACGCCGCGCTACCCAGGGCGCCCTTATCGTCGCCGACCTGCCGTTTATGAGTTACGCCACCCCCCAGCAGGCCTGCGAAAATGCCGCCATGCTGATGCGCGCCGGCGCCCAGATGGTCAAGCTTGAAGGCGGTGAGTGGGTGTGCGACACCATCCGTACCCTGGTGGAGCGCTCAGTGCCGGTGTGCGCCCACATCGGCCTGATGCCCCAATCGGTACATGTGATGGGTGGCTATAAGGTGCAGGGCAAGAGCGAAGAAGACGCCGCCCGCATTCTGCGTGAAGCCAAAGCCGTGGAAGCCGCTGGCGCCCAGCTGTTGGTGATTGAATGTGTCAGCAAGAAGGTGGCCAAGGCGGTAACCGAGGCGCTCAGCATTCCGGTTATCGGCATTGGCGCCGGCCCCGACACCGACGGCCAGGTACTGGTGATGCACGACCTGTTTGGCATCAGCGCCGGGCATATTCCCAAGTTCTCCAAGAATTTCCTGATAGAAACCGGCAACATGCAAGACGCGGTTGCCCGTTATGTTTCCGACGTGGCCGAAGGGCGTTTCCCGGCGGCCGAGCACTCCTTTGATTGAGGTAACCATAGAATGCGCACCGTGCATTCCGTTAAAGATCTGCGCGCCCAGGTAAAGGCCTGGCACCAGAAAGGGGAGCGGGTCGCCCTGGTCCCCACCATGGGCAACCTGCACCAGGGGCACCTGACTTTGGTCAGGGAAGCCAAGCAATTGGCCGACCGGGTGGTGGTCTCCATTTTCGTCAACCCCATGCAGTTTGGGGCCAACGAGGACCTGTCGGCCTACCCGCGAACGCCGGACGAAGACTCCAGCGCCCTGTTCGAAGAAGGGGTGGATCTGCTGTTCATGCCGAGCGTAGAGGCCCTCTACCCCAACGGTATGGAAGGCCACACCAAGGTGGAAGTGCCCGCCATTTCCGATCTGTACTGTGGCCAGACCCGCCCCGGGCATTTTCGCGGTGTGGCGACGGTGGTGTGCAAGCTCTTTAACCTGGTTCAGCCCGATATCGCCTGCTTTGGCACCAAGGACTACCAGCAGTTGGCCGTTATTCGCCGTATGGTCGAAGATTTGGCCATGCCCATCGACATCAAAGGTGTTGAGACGGTGCGCGCTGAAGACGGCCTGGCCCTTAGCTCCCGTAACGGCTACCTCACCAGCGAGGAGCGCGCCCAGGCGCCAACCCTTTACGCCACCCTCAATGCCATGAGCGATAGCCTCACCCAGGGTGAGCAGGATTTTGCCGCCCTTATCGACCAGGGCAAAGCCCAGCTCAGCCAAGCCGGATTTAAGCCCGATTACCTTTATATCCTCAACGCTGACACCCTGCTGCCGGCAGCAAAAGAGGATAAGGAATTGGTTTTATTGGCTGCGGCCTACCTGGGTAAAGCGCGGCTCATCGACAACCTGCGAGTAGATTTGCAGGCCTAACCGAATTGGTTTATATTGCGCCGACTTTCTCGGCTACGTGGTACGATAGCCGCGTTTCCCCGTAAAGGTCGCGAAGAAACATAGGATTTTTAGCCATGCAAAGAGTCATGCTGCAAGGCAAACTGCACCAGGCCCGAGTAACCCACTCTGTTCTGGAATATGAAGGTTCCTGTGCCATCGACCAGGACTTCCTGGACGCTGCCGGCATTCTGGAATACGAAGAGATCCAGATTTACAACATCGACAACGGTGAGCGCTTCACCACCTACGCCATCAGCGGCGAACGTGGTTCCAAAGTGATCTCCGTCAACGGTGCGGCAGCCCACAAGGCCAAGCAAGGTGACCGCGTGATCATCTGCGCTTTTGTCCGCCTCGATGATGCCGAAGCCAAGAAGCACAAGCCCAGCCTTGTCTACCTTGATGCCAAGAACAACATCGTGCGTACCAGTAAGGATATTCCTGTACAGGTTGCCTGATATTGATCTGGACAAAGAAAACGCCGGCTTTTGCCGGCGTTTTTCGTTATTCCATCATGGCCCACAGATAAATCCCTTCAAGGGCCAGTAGCAGCGCCGCTCCCGTGGCGATCACCAACAGTTTTACCTTCACTAAGTCTTTCATGGCGGCCCCGTTAATGGTGGTGCTCACCCTTAACTCTAGCCAGCCCCCAAATGGGCGTCCAGCTGCCAGCATTGCTGCCCGGCAGCCCGGTACTTGTGTTCAAAGGGGGTCATGGCGGCACCTTTGGCTTCGCTTTGCACCGCGTCTTTGCCGGCAAGGCTAAGCGCCCTGGCAAACTCCTCGATATAAAGCCGCCAGTTGGAGCGCAGCTGCAGCTGGCCACCCAGGGCCAGCAGCGCCTTAAAGGCCGGGCTGCCGTGCCAGCGCCGGCCCAAGTGGGCAGCTTTGGGCCAGGGGTTGGGGTAGAGCAGGTAATGGTGGCTGGGAAAATAACCGTGCTCGGCCATCAGCCGCCACAGATCGTTAAGATCGGCCCGCAGCACCAAGTAGTTATCACGGGCCAGGGCATAGTGCGCGTGTTTACCAAGGCGGTGAGCCGATTTGTCCACGCCCAGCACCAGCGCCTCGGGGTGACGCTCGGCCAGCAGCGCCGTGCTCTGCCCTACCCCGCAGCAACTATCCAGTACCAGAGGCCGGGAGCGGCCCGCCAGCCACTTTTCGAGTTCGCTAAAGGCGGCCAGGCTGTGCTCGGCATAGGGCTTTTGAAAGTCATGAGCGAGGTGGCGCAGCACCACCTCGTCCAGCTTGTCGTGCAGCCCCAGCTGATTACTGCTGACCGCCCTTGCCGTCATCAGTGGCGCAGCCCTACACCGTTCTTGATGAGGTAAAGAGCCAGGCCATACATGGCCACAATCATCACCGTCAGTACCGTAAAGGCCTGCCACAGGGCAATATCCGCCGAGCCCAAAAAGCCGTAGCGAAAGGCGTTAACCATGTAGAGGATGGGGTTGATGTGGCTCAGGCCCTGCCAGAAGCCCGGCAGCAGGCTGATGGAGTAGAACACGCCGCCAAGGTAGGTCAGCGGGGTCAATATGAAAGTGGGCACAATGGAGATATCGTCGAAGCTCTTGGCAAAGATGGCGTTCAAAAGGCCGCCGAGGCTGAACAGCAACGAGGTTAGCAAGACGGTCACCACCACCACCAGCGGATGCTGGATTTGGATATGGGCGAAGAAAAACGACACCACGGTCACAATCGCGCCCACCAACAGGCCCCTTGCCATGCCACCGGCCACAAAGCCCCAGATGATGATGCTGTTGGGGATAGGCGCCACCAGCATTTCCTCGATGAAACGCTGGAACTTGGCCGAGAAGAAGCTCGATGCCACGTTGGAATAGGAGTTGGTGATCACCGACATCATGATGAGGCCGGGCACAATGAACTCCATGTAGTCATAACCGCCCATCTTGCCCACCCGGCTGCCGATGAGGCTGCCGAAGATGATGAAATAGAGGGTCATGGTGATGGCCGGCGGCACCAGGGTTTGCACCCAGATCCGCATGAAGCGGTTGATTTCCTTGTAGACGATGGAATTCAGGGCAATACGGTTACGGCTGTTCATGCCTGTCCTCCGTTGCGGCCGTTCTCGACCAGGGTGACAAAGAGTTCTTCGAGACGATTGGCCTTGTTGCGCATGCTGAGCACTTCAATACCCTGAGCGGACAACTGGGCAAACAGTGGATTAAGGCCAGCTTCCTTGGCTACCTGCACTTCCAGGCTGTTGCCGTCCAGCAGCTTGGTCTCAAAGCCATCAAGCTTGGCCTCAGGGGCGTCAGCGGCCAGATCCAGGATGAAGGTCTCGGTATTGAGCTTACCCAGCAGCCCCTTCATGGTGGTGTTCTCGATGATGCGGCCATGGTCGATGATGGCGATGTTGCGGCACAGCATCTCGGCTTCTTCGAGGTAGTGGGTAGTCAGGATGATGGTCAGCCCCTCTTCATTGAGCTGCCGCAGATAGCGCCACATGGTGCGGCGAATTTCGATATCGACCCCAGCAGTGGGCTCGTCAAGAATAAGCAGCTTGGGCTCATGTACCAGGGCGCGGGCTATCATCAGCCGGCGCTTCATGCCGCCGGAAAGCTCGCGGGTGCGGGCGTCTTTCTTGCCCCAAAGGTCCAGCTCTTTTAGCAGCTGTTCGGCCTTTTTCAGCGCTACCGGCCGAGGTACGCCGTAATAGCCCGCTTGGTTGACCACCACCTGCTGCACGGTTTCAAACTGGTTGAAGTTAAACTCCTGGGGTACCAGGCCCAGGGCGCTTTTGGCCGATACCGGGTCGCTGTCCAGGTCGTGCCCAAAGATGCTGACCTTGCCTTCACTCTTGTTGACCAAGGAGGACAAGATGCCAATGGTGGTGGATTTGCCGGCGCCGTTGGGGCCGAGCAGGGCAAAGAAGTCGCCCTGGGTGACCTGCAGGTCGATACCCTTGAGGGCCTCGGTACCGCCCTTGTAGGTCTTTTTGAGATTGCTGATATCCAGCGCAATGGGGCTTGCTGACATGGTACCTCCCGATTGAATCCGGCCATTATACGCAAATTCATCGATAGATGCCGACCACGCCAGCATTCCGCCTTAAAAAATAGCCTTATAAATCAAATGGAAATGGTATCTGTGAAATACAGTGTCACAGCCCTAGCCCTTTTCGTTGACCCGCAGCGTTGCCCCTTGGTTGCGTAAGATCACTTCCACTTCCGAGGCCGCCATCGGCTTGCCAAGGTAATAGCCCTGGGCCACGTCCACCTCTTCGGCGGTAAGAATAGCCAGCTGCTCCGGGGTTTCTACCCCTTCGGCTACCACGTTGAGCTCAAGGTTATGGGCCATCTGCACTATGGCGCGAATAAGGGAGCGGGCCTGTTGGTTGTCTTCCCGCAGGCCGCGAATAAAGCTCTGGTCGATTTTCAGGCAATCCACGGCAAAGCGCTTTAAATAACTCAAGCTCGAGTAACCTGTACCGAAATCGTCAATGGCAAGGCTTACATCCAGCCCTTTAAGCCGCTGCACTACCTCGAGGCTGGCCTCGACGTTGTCCATCATCAGGCTTTCGGTCAGCTCCAGCTCCAGGCGGTCGGCAGGAATTGCACTTTGCGCCAGCACTGCTTCAAGCAGGTCAAAAAAATCGGCCCGCAATATTTGCCGCACTGAAATATTCACCGCCATCAAGCCGTTAAAACCCAGCAGCCGCCACTGGGCCAATTGCCGGCAGGCTTCTTCCAGGCACCAGGCACCAAGGGGCATGATAAGGCCGGTTTCCTCGGCCAGCGGGATAAAGCGCCCAGGCGACACGCTGCCAAGCTCGGGGCTGTTCCAGCGCATCAACGCCTCGACCCCTACCACTTGGCCGGTGCTGATCAGTACCTGGGGCTGGTAATACAGCTGCAACTGCTCGGTGCCAATGGCCTCTTTGAGCGCCGCTTCCATTTGCAGGCGCTCGGTAAGGTTTTTGTCCATGTCACGGGCAAAGAAACTGAAAGTGCTGCGGCCACTGTCTTTGGCATGATAAAGCGCGGTATCGGCTTTTCGCAGCAATTGGGCGGCGTTGTCGCCATCTTCAGGGAATACTGACACACCAATGGAGGTGCTGATCCACAGCCGATGGCCGCCCACGCTGAACGGCTCGCTCATCACCGCCAAGATTCGCTCCACCAGCATCTCTACCCGCCGACAGTTCTCAATATTGGGTAGCAGGATAAGAAACTCATCCCCGCCCTGGCGCGACAACAACTCGTCGGCCATGCACAGCGGCTTGATGCGTTTAACCACTTCGTTGAGCAGGGCATCACCGATATCGTGGCCCAGGCTGTCGTTGACCGATTTGAACCGGTCAAGGTCGAGATACACCAGGGCCAGCATATGCTGCTGCTGGCGGGCCTGGCTGATGGCGTTTTCGCATTTATCCACCAGCCAGGTGCGATTGGGCAGGCCAGTTAGCGGGTCGTGGTAGGCCAAAAAGGCAATGCGCGCTTCTGCCGCCTTGCGGTCGGTAATGTCGCTAAATACCGCCACATAATGCAGTATCTGACCGTCATCGTCTTTAACACTGCGGATGCTGAGCCACTGCGGGTAAATCTCGCCGCTTTTACGCTTATTCCAGATCTCCCCCTGCCACATGCCCTGTATGTGAATTTGCTGCCACATCCGCTGATAAAACTGCCGTTCCTGATAGCCAGAACTCAACACCCTGGGGGTATGGCCCACCACATCGTCGGCGCTAAAACCGGTTATGGCGGTAAAGGCGCTATTAACCGCCAGGATGGACTGGCTGGCGTCGGTGATCATCACCCCATCCAGGCTCACTTCCACCACCTGGGCCAAAAGGTGCAAGTCTCTTTCCTTGCGCAGCCGGTCGCTGATGTCCCGAAGCGATAGCAGCAGGTACCGTTTCCCTTGCTCTTCAAAAACGCAGCCTGAGGCTTCGGCCTCTATCTTGTCGCCCCAGCGGCTTTGAAACTGGATGCGCGCGGCATGAAGCAGGTTATCCCTTATCTGCCCAAGTAGCTTTTCACGGTCAGCCGGATCTAGCCACAACCCCAGCTGTGTGGCGGTTTTACCTATGGCCTCTTGCTTGGGCCAGCCAGTGGCTTTTACCCAGTTTTCATTGACGTCCACCAAGGTGCCATCATCCAGCACCGTGACCGTCACCAGATCTGGCATCACTTTGAAAATGCGCAAAAAGCGTGCCTTTTGGTCTTCACCTTCCAGGTTGCTGAGCCGCAGCGCTTCAAGAGCGGCATCTTCGCTGTCCATGGTTTGGTTCAGCCAATGCCCTAGCTGGCCAAGCTCATGGGTGCCAAGTGTCGGTACCCGCGCCTGCCGTTCTCCCTTAATACGGCGCTGCAATACCGCCACCAGAATGTTGAGAGGAGCATTTAGCAAGCGCTGGGAAACCACATAAAAGGCAATGCCAGCCACCATGGCCACTACCAGCGCCAGCCCCAGCAGGCGAATGCGATTGGCAAACTGGGTATCGGCCGAGGGCTGGGTGTCAAACCACAGCAGCAGATAGCGCCCGTCGTCAGCAAAAGGGAACACAAAGAGGCTCTGGCTATCACTGGCGTAACTGTGGGGCTTTTCATCCAGCGCCACGGCCGGTAACCAGACGTTGCTGTTAAGGTCGGCCAGAAGTTGGCCATTGAAGGGGCCACTGCTTTCCACTACCCGGCCCTGCTCGACGATGAGCAGTCTCGACAGCAGCGGCTGCTTAGCCAGGGCAGCAAACTCGGCACTCAAGTCACGGGTGTCGTCCATACCGGCATGGACCAGCGAGGCCACCAGCGCCGCTTCATCTTGCGCCTGACGTTGCAGCGCGGCCATATCGGCACGGTTTTCCAGCCAAATCCCAATGATGGCCACACCCAAAATCATCACCACCATCATTGCCAGCAAACGCACGCGCAACGACTGCCAAAAGGGAGGGTTAGCCATTAGCAATACCTTGCTTATCAACGAGTTCGAGTATTTCTGTGTAGAGGTCCAAGCCAACCCCATCCTTGCGGGCATCCATCATAGGAGCTTGATTAATAGAGGAAACTGCGGGATGAACCTGACAAAGGATAGCATCTGCGTGGGCACCTGCCCGGCAACTGCCTGCCCGCTGCGGCCCCTGGCCAGAATCACAAAAAATTCTCGGGACTTGTTGAAACAAGGCACTTTTCTTGGTTGATTTTTGAGCTATATTAGGCCGGTCAACACTCAGGTGTGCCGGCTGCCCCGACATTGGCGTGCTACGGGTAGGGTCGGTCGTAAAGCCCAGTAGCACGATTTTATGAGAATGATCGATGAATCTGTTCGTATCTAATCTGCCGTTTCGTGTTGAGTCTAACGATCTGGCAGAGCTGTTCAGTCCGTACGGTGAAGTTCAACGTGCTCACATCGTCAAAGATAAAGAAACCGGCCGCTCCAAGGGCTTCGGTTTTGTCGAAATGGCAGACAAGGCCACTGGCGAGGCCGCCATCAAGGGCCTGAACGGCCAGGAGTACCAGGGCCGCAACCTAGTGGTCAACGAGGCCCGCCCTCGCGAGCAGCAAGGCCGCCGCCCCCGCTAAATCATTCCCCAAAGGCCAGCTTTACAGCTGGCCTTTTTGCTTCCCAGACTGCTCGGCTTTGTTCACCGCGCCGCAATGGGTAAACTGTGGGCACTGTTCCGCCGAGACTTCTTGTAAATGAAAGATCCCAAAACACTGCTCGCCAACAACCGCGAGTGGTCTCATCAGATGCGCGAGAACGACCCGACCTTCTTTGAACGTCTGGCCGAACGTCAAAATCCCCACCTGCTTTGGATTGGCTGCGCCGATTCACGGGTACCGGCAGAGCAGCTTACCGGCCTGTTGCCGGGCGAGCTGTTTGTGCACCGCAACGTGGCCAACCAGGTGCTGACCACCGATGTGAACTGCCAGTCAGTTATCGACTTTGCGGTTGGCGCCCTGAAAGTGCGCCATGTCATCGTCTGCGGCCACTATGGCTGCGGCGGCGTGCAAGCGGCCTTGCAAGGCGGCGCCGAGGGTAGCCTGGGCCAATGGCTGCTGGACTTAAAAGAAGTAGCCGAGCGTTACGCGTCACTGCTGGACGGCCTGACCTTTACCGAGCAGGCCAACCGCCTGTGCGAGCTCAACGTGCTGGAAGCGGTATGCCGCGTGGCCCGCTCACCTGCCGTACAAAAGGCCTGGAACGAAGGGCAAAAGCTGTCTATTCACGGCTGGATCTACGGTGTGGCCGACGGCGAGCTGCAAGAGCTGGGCCTGACCATCAACAGCCAGGAAGACATAGTCCCGGCCAGAGACAAGGTGCTGAGCGGTTACTTCAATTCGTAACCCCCCGCCCACGAAAAAGCCCGGCATCTGCCGGGCTTTTTGTTATTCCAGCGGCACCACGATGCCGATATGGGGCAGGTTTCGGTATTTTTGCGCCCAATCGATGCCATAGCCCACCACGAACTCGTCGGGGATGGTAAAGCCGATAAAATCCACCGGCACGTCCACTTCCCGGCGCGACGGTTTGTCCAGCAGGGTGCAGAGTTTGATGCTCTTGGGGTCACGGGTTTGCAGCACCTTGACCACCTTGGAGAGGGTGTTGCCGGTATCGATGATGTCTTCGACGATCAACACATGGCGGCCCTGAATGTCTTCGTCCAGGTCTTTGATGATTTTCACGTCGCGGCTCGAATGCATGGAGCTGCCGTAGCTGGAGACGGTCATGAAATCGAACTCGGCGCTCATGTTCAGCGCCCGGGCAAGGTCTGCCAGGAACACCACGGAGCCGCGCAGCAGGCCCACCAGCAGAATTTCGTCTCCCGGCTGGTAGCTGTTTTCGATTTCTCTGGCCATGGCGTCAACCCTGGCCTTGACGTCGGCTTCGCTGATGAGGACATCAACCCGGTGTTTCATCTTTCTCTCCCGTGCACAACTTGGGCGGCAAGGATACGCCAATCTCAGGCCTTTCCATAGCCCCAGCGGGGCACCAGGCCCTGCTCCAGGCCGATATGGTCAAGCACCCTGGCCACCATGAAATCCACCAGGTCGTCGATGGACTGCGGCTCGTGATAAAACCCCGGCGCCGCCGGCATGATGGTGACCCCAAGGCGGGCCAGTTTCAGCATGTTTTCAAGGTGAATGGCCGACAGCGGGGTTTCTCTGGCGACCAGAATAAGCTGGCCGCGCTCCTTGATAACCACGTCGGCGGCCCGCTCCAGCAGGTTGTCCGAGGCGCCCTGGGCGATGGCCGACAAAGTACCGGTGGAGCAAGGGCAAACCACCATGGTCTTGGGCGCCGCCGAGCCGGAGGCCACTGGCGAGAACCAGTCGTCCTTGCCGTACACCCTGAGCTGGCCGGGCTTGGCCTTGAAGTGCTCGGTCAAAAAGGCCTCGGCCGCCTCGGGCTTGGCCGGGATCTTAAGGGGTGTCTCGGTGGCCAGCACCACCTTGGCCGCCGAGGAGATAAGCAGATGCAGCTGCCAGCCGGCCGCCAGCACGCATTCCATCAATCGCAGCGCGTAAGGCGCGCCAGAGGCGCCGGTAATGGCGAGGGTCAGAGCTTTGTCAGTCACGGCCGGTCTCCAGGGCGGCGAGCAGTTTTTGGTGGATGCCGCCAAAGCCGCCGTTGCTCATTACCAGGATATGGTCCCCGGCCCTGGCCTCACTTATCAGCATCTGCACCAAAGTGTCGACGTTGTCGCTGTAGCTGGCCGGCACCAGGGATTCGTGGCACAGGTCTTTGATGGACCACTTAAGGCCGTGGGGCTCAAACCAGAACACCCGGTCGGCGGCCTTGACCGCGTCGTTAAGCTGGTCGGCGTGCACCCCGGCCTTCATGGTGTTGGAGCGGGGTTCCAGTACCGCCAGAATGCGCTCGCCGCCCACTTTGCGGCGCAGGCCGTCGATGGTGGTGGCAATGGCGGTGGGATGATGGGCAAAGTCGTCGTAAACCGCAACGCCGCCCACTTCACCTTTGAATTCCAGGCGCCGGGCCACGTTTTTAAAGCGGCCAAGGGCTTCGGCGGCCACCTTGAGCGGCACCCCGGCATGACGGGCGGCCGCAATGGCGGCCAGGCCATTGTGGACGTTGTGCATCCCCACCAGTTCCCAGCTCACTTCTACTGCTTCGTCGCCGCTGTGCACGGTGAACTGGCTGCCATCGCCCTTGATAAGCTCGGCCTTGAGATCTTCACCCAGGCGCAATACCTCGCTCCAGCAGCCCTGCTCCAGGGTGGCGGCCACGTTTTGGTCTTTGGAGGGCACAATCACCAGGCCTTTACCCGGCACCATCCGCAGCAAATGGTTGAACTGGCGCTGGATAGCGGCCAAGTCGGTGAAGATATCGGCGTGGTCGAATTCGAGGTTATTGATGATGAGGGTGCGCGGCCGGTAGTGCACGAACTTGGAGCGCTTATCAAAAAACGCGGTGTCGTATTCGTCCGCTTCTACCACAAAAAACGGTGCGTCGCCCAGGCGCGCGGAATGGCCAAAGTTGGCCGGCACCCCGCCCACCAAAAAGCCCGGGTTGAGGCCGGCGTCTTCTAAAATCCAAGTCAGCATGGAGGTGGTGGTGGTTTTGCCGTGGGTGCCGCTAACCGCCAGCACCCAGCGGTCTTTGAGCACCGCATCAAACAGCCATTGGGGGCCTGACACATAAGGAATGCCCAAATTCAGGGCCGCTTCCACGCAGGGGTTGCCCCGGCTCATGGCGTTGCCCACCACCAGCAAATCTGGGGCGGGGTCGAGCTGCGCAGGGTCGTAGCCTTCGGTCAGCACAATGCCGGCGGCTTCCAGCTGGGTGCTCATGGGCGGGTAAACGTTCTGGTCAGAGCCGGTCACCTTGTGGCCCAGCTCCCGGGCCAGTTGGGCCAAGCCGCCCATAAAGGTCCCGCAGATCCCCAAAATGTGTATATGCATGATGCGCTTCATTAATTAGTATCCTGGCGCCTAGTGTAACAGCACAATCCGGCGCAGAAAGCTTAACAGCACGCCCTGTGAGGGCGGGGCGAAATCGTTTATCATGACGGCGCTTTTTTCAGCCGCCGGGAATACTGTCCATGCAATCTTTGGTTAACGCCCTTCGCCAAGACGGGGTCGACAACGCCCTGATAAGCCTGCTCCAGACCGTGGGTGTGGCCTGCAAAGAAATCAATTTTCGCCTGCACCAGGGCGCCCTGGCGGGTGTGCTGGGCTCAACCGAAGACGAAAACGTCCAGGGCGAAGTGCAAAAGAAGCTGGATGTTATCTCCAATGACCTGCTCAAAGATCTGCTGCTGCAAAGCGGCCTGGTCAAAGCCCTGGCCTCGGAAGAAGAAGACGACATCGTGGTGGGCGACATCGACGGCCAGTTCCTCATAGCCTTCGACCCGCTGGACGGTTCGTCCAACATCGACATCAACGCCATGGTTGGCACCATTTTCTCTATCTACCGTGCCAACGATTCGCTGGTGGTTGACGAGTCCTCGTTCTTGCAACCGGGCAGCCAGCAGGTTGCCGCCGGTTACGTGGTGTACGGCCCTGCTACCCTGCTGGTGCTGACCACAGGTAACGGCGTGAAGATGTTCACCCTGGACCAAACCCTCGGCGAGTACCTGCTCACCGTGAACAAGGTGGAGATTGCGCCCGACACCCAGGAATTTGCCATTAATATGTCCAACCAGCGCCACTGGGCCAAGCCGATGCAGGACTACATCGACGACCTGCTCAAAGGCAGCGAAGGCCCCCGCGGCAAGAATTTCAATATGCGCTGGGTGGCGGCCATGGTGGCCGATGTGCACCGCATCCTTTGCCGGGGCGGCCTGTTCAGTTATCCCTGGGATCGCCGGGCACCGGAAAAACCCGGTAAACTGCGCCTGATGTACGAAGCCAACCCCATGGCCATGCTGATTGAGCAAGCTGGCGGCCGCGCTTCTACCGGCACCGAGCGTATTCTCGATATTCAACCGGAACAAATTCACCAGCGGGTAGCCGTAGTATTGGGGGCCGCCAACGAGGTGGGCGCCGTCGAGCAATACTACAGCCACCAGCGCTGAAACGGCGGTGCGGCAAAGTCGCACCGCAGCCTAGTCAGTCACGGACAGGCCGCTATAATAGGCGCCTGAACCAAGTGAGAGTTGAAAGGACAACACCTATGAGCCTGAATCAGGTACCTGCTGGCAAGAACCTCCCCGACGAGATCAACGTCATCATCGAGATCCCGGCCAACGCCAGCCCTATCAAGTACGAAGTAGACAAGGACAGCGGCGCCGTTTTCGTTGACCGCTTCATGTCCACCCCCATGTTCTACCCCTGCAACTACGGCTACGTGAACCACACCCTGAGCCTGGACGGTGACCCGGTAGACGTACTGGTGCCCACCCCCTACCCGCTGATCCACGGCGCCGTTATCCGTTGCCGCCCGGTTGGCGTGCTGAAGATGACCGACGAGTCCGGTGAAGACGCCAAAGTGGTTGCCGTGCCGGTATCCAAGCTCACCAAGATCTATGACGACGTTAAAGACGTCACCGACTTGCCTGAGCTGCTGAAAAACCAGATAACCCACTTCTTCGAGCGCTACAAAGAGCTCGAGCCCGGCAAATGGGTAAAAGTGGAAGGCTGGGCCGATGCCGCTGCCGCCAAAGAAGAAATCATGACTTCCTTCGAGCGCGCCCAGCAAAAATAAGGCTGTGAGTGCTTGGTGAAAAAGCCCCGCTTGCGGGGCTTTTTTTATGGAAGTACGCGGTTAGCTGGCGTTGATGAAAACCGGGTTGGAGTAGAACCACAGATCGTCATAGTTGCGATCGTTAAGCTGGTTATACCAATCCTGCACCGCCTGGCCATCGGCAATGGGGGTTTGGGCGTCCAGCTCGGGGTTACCCTTGCTGGTTTGGCCGGTCACGTTGTAGCCGAGGTTGGTGCCGCGCAGGCGAAAGTACTGGTGGCCGTTGGCAACAAAGCTGAAGCTCATGTTGTAGTAGCCGTCGGCATCAAGGGTCCAGTCACTGGCGGTAAAGGTCTTCACCACCAGGGTGCTGTCGTTGGTGTCTTTGGCGTAGGCATCGGTACCGGGCTCGGCCTTGGTGGTGACGTTACCGGCGATAAGGTCGATATGGTCAAGCCCGGGGTTGGTGCCCACGTAGTTGCCGTCGCCAAGGTCTGGCTCTTTGTTGTTGGCAGTCGGGCTCTTCACGCGGATGGTCAGCGTCACGGTGTCGCCATTGGCGGCCGCGAGGGTCTGGCCCATAACGGCCTTGGCACTGGTGGTGGCCAGCTCAACATCCAGGGCGTTGATGAGATCCCCTGTCACCGCAAAACTGTTGCCCGAGCGCAGCCCGGCAAGCACTGCGGCGGCATCCGGGCTGGAGCTGTCGACCCAGGTGTAGGTCTTGGCATATTCACCGGGGTAGTAGCCGCTGGCGTAGGGCACGATGGCCTTGAAGTGGAAATCCGAGTTGGCCATGTTCCAGACGTGGCGCCCTTCACCCAATAGCGCATCCCACCAGCCCCCTACTTCGGCAACCGTCGGGTCAACCCCGCCAAACAGCCCGGCGCTGCTGTCGCCATAGTCGCCACGGCTGCCGTTGAACTGGTTGCCCACTATGCCCTCAATCATGAAGAACACGTCCGGGGCGGCGTTGTTGAGATCGCGAATGTCACTGATGGTGTAGCTGGAGCGGTAGCGGCGCGGGTGGCTCAGCATGCCATAGCTGGTGGTGGGGAAATTGGCCTGCAACCAGGCCAGGGCCGCCACGGCGTCTTGATGGGTGCTGTTTTGGCGCACCACGCCGGCGGCGTTCCAGGCGGCAACGTCACTGGCGGCAAAATCGCTGAGGCTGTTTTTGTAACTGAACTCGTACTCAAACTGCTTGATGGCCGCCAGCCGTGCCTCGGGATCCTTGGGATCGCCCAAAATACCGATGTTGTAGTGCTCGTGGGTGGGCATGTCCCACTCGAAGCTCGACCACAGCACTTTGCCCGGATACTCGGCCTGTTTGGCCTGCACCGCCGGCTGCTCGTAGTTAACCAGGGCGTCGTAGTAAAGCTGTTCGCCAAGGTCGTTGTCGTCGTTGTCTTGGCTGTTATCGCGCATGTGGTTGGACAGGCTCAAATAATCGAGCCCGAAGCTGGCAAAGGCGTGGTCGATAACATCACTGGTGGGCACCCGGGCATCACCAGAGACCGCGGTATGGGTGTGGATATCACCGGCAACCCAGCGCCCTTGCGCCACTGGCGGCTCGGGGGTGGTGTCGGCGGTGTTGTTATCGTCAGAGCAGGCGCCGAGCAGCAGCAGCGGTAACAAATAAAAGGTTGGCTTGTTATACATTTCATTTAGGCCTTGTAGGGAAAAGAGCGGCCAGTATCAAAAAGAAATACGTCTGAAAAATGTCGGGAATATGACTGTTTAATTGCTTATTAAAGCTGACGAAAACGTAAAGGTAAAAATAGAAACCCAGGCACCTTAAAATTAAAAACAAAAGCGATTAAACGCATTTAAAATCAGACAAATAGAGTACAATTTTAGTAATTAAAACAATCACACCAAAAAACTCAATTCACTAAACATAGCTGGCAAGCGCAGCATAAACGGCATCGATTGAACATACAGAGCTGGCACATCTCCCTCGGGTGCCAATGGCGTTTTATTTATTGCTGCGAGGTCCCCATGTTGAATACCGAAGTTTCTTCACCCTTAAAAAATCAGTTGTTCTTTTTAGACTGGGACAGCACATCCATTTTGAAACTCGACCCGCTAACCCGCCACCACTCCACGGTAATAAACAACCTGGGCGGCTACCCGGACGGCATATTGCTGGACGAAGAAAACGAGCTTATCTACTGGACCAACATGGGCGCCGACTGGAACGGCCCGGATGGTGCCATTGAAGTGGCCCGCCTGGACGGCAGCCAGCGGCGGATGCTGGTGGGCGGCGGCGTTATCACCACCCCCAAGCAGATTGTCTTTAACGCCGACAAATCCTGGCTGTATTTTTGTGACCGCGAAGGGGGCCGGGTGATGCGCTGCCGCCCCGACGGCACCGCGCTTACCACACTGGTGCAGCGGGCGCCGAAGATGCCCGAGCCTCGCGACTTTGTCGACCAATGTGTGGGGATTGCCGTGGACGATGCCAACGGCAAAATCTATTGGAGCCAAAAAGGCCCGTCCAAAGGCAACCAGGGCGCCATCTTTCGCGCCAATATCGAGATCCCACAAGGGCAAAATGCCATCAACCGCACCGATATCGAGACCCTGCTGAGCGCCTTGCCCGAGCCTATCGATCTGGAGATCGATTTTGCCAACGCCACCTTGTATTGGAGCGATCGCGGCGCCGAGCCTAAGGGCAACACCCTCAATAAGGCCCGTATCACCGCCCAGGGCCTGGAGGATCACCAGATAGTGGCCGGGGGTTTTAAAGAAGCCATTGGCCTGGATTTGGATCTGGCCAATCAGCTGGCCTTTGTCAGCGACCTTACCGGCCACGTCTACCAAGTTTCTCTGGCCACAGGCCAGCACCAATTGCTGTATCAACAAGGCCGACTGACCGGCATCAAACGCCACCGCTAAACCAAGTGCCCGCCTGGCGCGGGCTTTGTTAGCGGCATTTGCATCCTTGCCCTTTCCTCGGTAGCTTAAAAAACATCCAGGAAGGAAAAGGTAAGCATTTGTTATGTCTGCACAAATCGGATGGGCCGACTGGCTGGTCATCGGCCTGTATCTGGTTGGCCTTATCCTGTTGAGCCTCTATCTCTCCCGCTCCCAGCATTCGCGCGAAGATTACTACGTGGGCAACCACGGCATTGGCCCCTGGGCCATCGCCATCTCCACTATGGCCACCCAATGCTCCACCAGCTCCATTCTCGGCGCCCCGGCTTTCGTGGCCTTTGCCGCCGGGGGCGGCCTGGTTTGGTTGCAGTACGAACTGGCGGTGCCGCTGGCGATGATTGCCATCATGGTGTTTTTGTTCCCGGCCTTTTACCGGCTGCGATTGATCTCGGTGTACGAGTACCTGGAAAAGCGCTTTGACCTTAAAACTCGGCTTATCTTAAGCGGCCTTTTTCAGCTGGTGCGGGCCTTTGCCACCGCCGTCACGGTGTACGGCATCTCGCTGGTGATTGAGCTGATTACCGGGCTGTCGTTCTTCTGGTCGGTATTGCTAATAGGCGCCATCACCCTGGTGTATGACGTGCTGGGGGGCATTCGCGCAGTTATTTATTCTGACGTGCTGCAAATGCTGATTTTGGTGGTGGTGTTGGCGGGCTTGCTGGCCCTGCTGGTGGCAGAGCTTGGCGGCATCAGTACCGTTTTTGCCGCGCTGCCCGCCGAGCGCCTTCAAAGCCTGGACTTTGCCGCCTCCGGCCTGGGTGACGGCCAAACATTTGCCTTCTGGCCCATGCTGATTGGCGGCTTTTTCCTCTATGTGTCCTACTACGGCTGCGATCAAAGCCAGGTGCAGCGCGAGCTTTGCGCCCAGAGCCTTAACGATGGCCGCAAAGCACTCTTTCTAAACGGTTTGCTGCGCTTTCCCTTTGTACTGCTCTATTGCCTGCTGGGGGTAGCGGTGGCGGCCTTTGCCAGCGCCCACCCGGGCTTTGTCGAGGCGTTGCCCAAGGACGGCGCCAGCCCCAATTACAACCTGGCGGTGCCGCTGATGATGACCCAGCTGCTGCCGACCGGGCTGGTGGGGCTGGCCATGGTGGCGCTCTTTGCCGCCGCCATGTCATCGCTGGATTCGGTGATCAACTCCCTGAGCGCCACCACCATGGAAGACTTTATCCGCCGCTTTCATCGCGGCGCCTGGAGCGAGAGAACCGAGCTTAACCTGTCGCGGCTCACCACCCTGTGCTGGGGCGCGGTGACCTTGACCTTTGCCTTTTTCGTGGGCCGCATCGCCGACACCGTGCTGGAAGCCATCAATATCATCGGCTCTTTGATAAACGGCCCGGTATTGGCGGTTTTTGCCCTGGGGCTGCTGACCCGCCGCGCCAATGGTAACGGCGCCGTGGCCGGGTTGCTGGCCGGTTTTGGCCTTAACCTCTATTGCTGGATAGCGCTACCGGCGCTCTCCTGGTTGTGGTGGAACGCCTTTGGCTTTGGTTGCTGCTTTGCCGTGGGTTACTTGGTGAGCCTACTCAGCCAGCGCCCACGCCTTGAGCACGGCTTGTTCTGGCGCAGCCAGTCCCAGCAGCAAAGCGACCAGTATTGGAAAAAAGGCTACCTTCTGCTGGCGCTCTGGGCCGGGGTTATTCTGCTGGTGGCCTGGGCCCTGGAGCAGTACTCATGAGCCTTCGCCGGCAGGTAAAAACTCTGACCAAGACCGATACTTAGCCTGATAACCCGTTGTTCCTTAAGGTGCCGCTATGACCATCCCCCTTTGGACCCTGCTGGGTTTTGCCGTCTGGACCCTGGTGCTGATGCTGTTTACGGTGGGCTTTTACCGCTGGAGCCGGATCTTGGCCGGGCGCCAGGCCATCAACAGTTTTCGGGCCGATGATGTAACCGGCGACGAATGGTACCGGCGGGCGATGCGAGCCCACGCCAATTGCGTGGAAAACCTGCCGGTATTTGGCGCCATCGTGGTGGTGCAGCACTTAGCGGGGCTGAGGGGCGAGCTGATTGACGGCCTCTGTATGGCGGTGCTGGTAGCCAGGGTGGCGCAATCGCTGGTGCATGTGTATCTCATCCAAACCAACACCATGACCCTGCTGCGTTTTGGCTTTTATATGGTGCAGGTGGTGTGCTTTTTATGGCTGGTGGTACTGACCGCCGCGCATTTTCAATAAAAATACCTGCCAAACCGCTCAACCATGATTCGTCCCCCGGCTAGTGGCCGGGGGGATAAAACTGCTCGGCCACCGCTTGGCTGACAGCGGCAATGGCGGCGTTTTTCTGGGCGCTGCCGCCAAGGCCATCGCTGTAATAGACCGCCAAGAGATAAGGAGGCTGGCCGCTGGGCCAGACGATCGCCACATCGTTGCTGCCGCCGTTTTCGCAACTACCGGTTTTATCGCCAGCCTGCCAGCCGCCGGGCAAACCGGCGCGGATCTTGGCCATACCGGTTTGGGTGGCTTTTAGCCACGCAAGCAGTTGCTGGCGTGAGGCGGGCGCAAGGGCCTTACCCAGCAACAGCTTTTGCCACAGCGTCACCATGGCCGCAGGGGTGGTGCTATCGCGCGGGTCGCCAGGCAGGTTGGTATTAAGGGAAGGCTCGGTGCGGTCAAGGCGGGTGAGGTTATCACCAAGGCTGCGAATATAGGCGGTCAGCCCGGCCGGGCCGCCAATTTTGGCCAGCAGCAGGTTGGCGGCGGTGTTGTCACTCAAGGTGATTGCCGCGCCGGCCAGGGCCGAGACCGTCATCTGCCCTTCATCCACATGGGCCGCCGTTACCGGCGCGTAATCCAGTAGATCGCCCTTGCCATAAGGCACCTGGGCATTGAGGTTAAGCTGCCCCAGCTCGGCCTTTTTCAGCACCGCCGCGGCCAGCAGCGCCTTGAAGGTGCTGCACATGGCAAAGGTATCATGCTCGCGATACCCCAACTGGCGGCCATCGCGGCTATCAAAGGCGGCCACCCCGAGGCGGCCGCCGTATTGGCTTTCGATGTCACTCACCGTGCGGCTAAAATCATCCGCCAGGCTGATGCCAGGCAACAGCAGGCAGGTTAACCACAGCAATGGGTTACGGCATAGGGTGTTCGCCACGGTGCGTCCTTACTCCGGTAAGTGGAATGACAGCTGCTGTTTTAGCACGCTGAAACGAAAATGGGTGTCCTTCATGGGCTCGCCGTCCAGATTGATGTGCAGCGGCGCCTCGGCAATGAGTTCAAACTCGGCAGCCTGGCGGCGTTTGACCCAAGCCTCGTGGCCTTGCAGGCCGTCTTTGGCCAGGGCGTCCAGCATATCCAGCAGCCCGACCCGCTCGTTGTGCGGCAGCAAGGTGATATCCAGCAGGCCATCGTCCAGGCAGGCGTCGGGGCACAGGCGGATGCCGCCTCCGGCTTGCCAGCCGTTGCCCACCGCCAGCGCCATCAGCTCGCCCCGCCAGCTGGCGTCACCGTTTTTTAGCTCCACTGCAATGGGCTGAAAATCAAACAGCTTGCCGATGCCGGTCAGAAGGTAAGAGAACTTGCCCAGCACCCGCTTGAGATCCGGGTTGGTTTCCACCGTCACCTGGGAGCCAAAACCGCCGGTCACCACATTCAAAAAGGCGCGGCCGTTAACCAAGCCTACATCGATGGGCCGGGGCGCCTTGTTGAGGATAATGGCCATGGCCTTGTGCAGGTTGTCGGCACTGATCCCCACCCCATGGGCAAAGTCGTTAGCGGTGCCCATGGGCAGCAGCCCCATGGCCTCTACCGGCTTTCCCTTGGCCAGCATGCCTTGCAGCACCTCGTTGAGGGTGCCGTCGCCCCCCACCGCCACTATGCTGTCCAGGCCCTGGCCCAGGGCCTCTTTGGCAAAGCGCTCGGCGTCCCCTTCTTCAAAGGTGGCCCTGACCGAAACCTCATGGCCATGGCTGCGGCTTTGCTCGATAAGCTGGCGAAGCGTGGTGTTGGCGGCAGATTTACCGTTAATGATGAGGCGGATACGTTTGCCCATGGTCCCTCCTTAGCAGCCCCCAGCTTAACGGCACCAAGCAGACGCGGCGAGGTCGGCAAGCAAGGCGGTTCAGCAAAGAGGCCCTTTGCCGAGCCAATAAAAAAGCCCCGTGCTGGGGCTTTTTTAGGTTTCTTGTTATGTCGTGAGGGAGGAGTGGGGTGGCCGGCTTTTCACCCAAAACAGGGCCAAACCGAGCCAGGACGCCAGCAAGCAGGCCATAACCCACCAGCCGACCGAGCCCTTGACCTGGCGGTTGGACGCAATCACCAGCAGGGCCGGCAACAGCATCATCACCCCCAACACCACCACGGCCGCCGACAGCGACTCGAACAGTGTCCATTCCATGGGCTTTCCCGTGTGTTGGCCATTCCTCAAAAGCAGGCGAAATTTAACATTAACAATACAAAAGTGCCAGAACCCACACAGCTGAGTTGGCGCTGGCCCGCAAAGTGCGAAAACCATGGCGGTGCGCGCTTTACCATCAGCTAACAGCTTGATTAAATAAGGCACCACCAGCCGGTGGCCTGCTACTAACTAACGACCGGATAACCACACAAGGACAGTCGATGTACAAAAAAATTCTGCTGGGCGCCGCCGCGCTAATGCTACTGAACGCACCGGTTATGGCCCGGGACTCCATCAACGATTACTCAGTCAAGGACGCCATGGCCCAATCCGAGGCCAAGGAAATTTTGGGCGACAACATCCGTTTTTATTTCGGTGGCCAGCACCATGGCAAGGTGCTCAAAACCTTCGGTGAGTTTCGCACCAATCAAAAAACCAACGCTTTTGGGAAAAGCGACGAAAAGGCCTGCAACTGGGTGTTTTTGTCGGCCATGAAATCGCTTAAGCAGCGGGCCGAAGCTGAAGGTGGCAACGCGGTTATCAATATCCGCTCCAACTATCGCAACAACCTCACCACCAGCGACACCACCTTTAAGTGTGGTGCCGGCGCCATCATTGCCGGGGTAGCGTTGGTGGGGGATGTGGTCACCCTGAAATAAAAAAGCGGGCCAGGCCCGCTTTTTTATTCGCTGATGATGTGCGGCACGAAGCGGGCACTGTCCTTGGTGATAAGGCTGCTGTCTTCGCGTATGCCCATGCCGCAGGCCACGTCTCCCACCACCCAGCTGCCCACCAGGGTATGGTTGCCGGCAAAGGCCGGCAGCGGCGCCAGGGTTTGGCGGATAAAGCGGCCATCATCGTATGGGCCGGGTTCGGCCAGGCGCTGGCCATCGGGCAGGTACAGCTCGACGTTGGCCCCTTCCCGGGAAAATATCGGCTTTTTCACCCAGCCACGGCCAAGGGCCGAGCCGTCGTCAAAGTGCGCTTCCAACAAGTTGGGGTGGCCTTTATGGGCCTGCCACAGCAGCGGCAGGATGCCTTTGTTGGCGAGGATGATTTTCCAGGGCGGCTCCAGCCATAAGGTCTGGCTGCCGGCGATAAGGTCGCCAAACTCTTCGGCCAGCATGAATTCCCAGGGATAGAGCTTGAAGATGGCGTCGATAGCCTGATCTTCACGGTCCCAGAAGCGGCCGTCACCAAAACCTATCTGCTCCATGGGCACATAGCGGGTGGCAAGACCGGCCTGGGAGGCGATATCTTGCAGGTAGCGCACCGTGCCCAGATCTTCGTCGCTGTTTTGCACGCTGGCAAAGTGCAGCCGCTCCACCCCCAACTCGCCAAAGCGGCTTTGTAGCTGCTCTTGAAGGCTGTTGAACTGATCGCTGCCCTTGGGAACCATGTCGTGCTTGATGGCATCTTCGAGCCACAGCCACTGGAAGAACCCGGACTCGTACAACGAGGTGGGGGTGTCGTAGTTCAGCTCTAAAAGCTTGGCCGGGGCCGCGCCGTCGTAGCTAAAATCCATGCGCCCGTACAGATGCGGCTGGCGCTGGCGCCAACTGGTTGCCACCAAGTCCCAGTGGCGCTCGGGAATACAGAGCTGCTCAAGCTTTTGCTCGCTGGCCACCACCTCGTCCACTAGGGCCATGGCCAATTCATGAAGCTCCTGGGTGACATCTTCGATGTCGTTCTCAACCTGCTTGAGGCTGAACTGGTAATAGGCGGACTCGTCCCAGTACTTTTCACCGTCGATGGTGTGAAAGCGAAAGCCCAAATCACGGGCCTGCTCCTGCCACCAGGGGCGCTCTTCAATCGTGATGCGTTTCATCAGCCACCAAAGCTTGTGCGACGTGCCGCCTGGGCACCAAAGCCGCCACGGCGCACCACACCGGCCGGCGCCACTTTGACGTCAGAGGGGCGCACCTTGACCGGGCCTTCGCCACGGGAAACCGGCACGTTCTGGGCGGTACGGTAGGTGTTGGGGTCGTCTTTGGAGCGATACAAAGGCTGGGTTTGCACCGGGTTGCGGCCACCGCTCAGCATCTGGCCGGCCATAAAGCCCATCATCATCGGCATGAAAAAGCCGCCGCTTTGCTGGTATTGCTGCTGGCCGGGAACAGCGCAGTTACCGGCGCCAAAGTCCTGCTCGCAAGCTTGCAAGCTGGTGTAGCGCGGCGCGGTTTGCTCGGCGACTTGCTTGGCTTGCTGGAACTGGCTCTCGCACTGGGCGCGGTCATGAAACTGGGCGCATTGCTCGACACTTTTATAGACGCTGGCATCCACCGGCGGCTCGCTGCAACCGGCAATGTAGAGGGCGCTGATAGGCGCCATCAGGGTCAAGGCCACTTTTTTACTGCGTTTCATTTGCGCTCCTTTCAATAGGTCATGCAGGCGGCGTTAAGCAGCCCCACCGCCACCGACGCCAAGCCGGTAAAGATGCCTGCCGCCGCTTCGCCCTGGCTTATCCGCGCCGGCAAGTCCGCCAGCAACCGCTGCAATACCTTGAAGGTAAGCAGCTGCACCACCAGCGCCACCAGGCCCCAGATGGCGCCATCTACCCAGGACTGGGAGTTGGCCACGGCGCTTGCCATGGGTATGGCAAAGCCCACCAGGGCGCCGCCAAAGGCCAGGCTGGCCGCCACGTTGTTCTGGCGGATAAGGGCAAACTCGTCGTGGGGGGTCACCCAGGTGTAAATCCAGACAAACACCAGCAGCATGCCGGCCGCCAGGGCAAAGTAGCCGACAAAGGCGGCCAGTGACTGCAAGTAAACAGGGTCCAAGGCTTACTCCTTTTTCAGATAATCGGCTTCCAGCTCAACGATGCGGCTGACGGCAACACTGCAACAAGTCAGCACTTCCCCGTCGTTGATGTAGGCAATGGGGGTGTCGAGATAACGCACTTCACCGTTTTTCAGGCGCATCCGGCAGGCCCCGCAAAAGCCGCCCCGGCACTGGTATTCCACGGGAATGCCTTTAAGCAGCAGCTGATCGAGGATGGGCAGGTCCGGTGCCACGGGGATGATGTGCTCGCCGACAACGAGCGCACGCTTGGTGTTGTCCGTCATAACAGGTCAATTTTCGGCTAAGGGCCCAACTATACCGCAAAGGTGTCTTGCGATGGACTCCCCGCTTCCCTAAAATCGCCCCGTACAAAAATCGCACAAAAGATAACTAAATGAAAAATCTCGTACTTTGCTTGCTTACCACCCTGTTGCTGCTGGGCTGCCAAACCACCAAACGCCAAGCCCTGGCGCCCCAGAACAACGCCAGCCTCAACGACAGCGTTATTATCCAGGACCAAAGCGCCCAGCTGCTGGGGGCCCGCTACGGCGATGACACCTCAGAGCGCGCCGCCGTCACCACCCTGGCGCCGGTGCAGGCCCAGATGCAGCGCTTTATGTTCCAAACCAGCTTCAAGCACAAGCTGCGCAAAGCTTTTTGGGACCACGAGCAGTTAAGGGGCAACAAAATCATCGAGGTGGACGACCCGGCGAGCCTTACCGATCTGTTTGCGGTGCGCGGGGTGGACGGCAAAAACGTCCTCAAGCTCACCCCCAGCTACACCTTGAGCAGCGACCGGCGCCACCTGCAGCTGACCCTGCTGGCCGAGTATTTCGAGCCGCCGAAAAAGAGCCGTTTCAGTACCGAGAAGACCCCTCGGGTGCTGTATCGCAACACCTTTTACTTCCAGTCGCCGGCCCTGGCCTTTACCCCCAGGAAGACCCGCAACAGTGACGAGATTGCCGCCGAGCGCAAAGTCATCGACGAGAAATACTACGCCCTCAAAGACAAGGCCACCGACGGCTACCAGCGTCTGCAACTGAGTAAAGATCAGCAGCGTGAGCTGGACGCCATCGAGACCGAGCAGGACGAAGCCGGGATCAGCAAGCAATACAGCGATTTTCTCAATGCCCACCAGGATTGGCTGATTGACCAGGCCAACCAGGGCATGACCGAAGTCATTGAAATGATGCTCTACGACATCGCCACCCCGGCCCTGCCGGACATGGACGAAGCCAGCCAGTTCCCGGCCCCCGAAGGCCGCCAGTGGCAGCGCCTGAGCAAAAGAGATGGCCGCAACCTGGTGTCTACCGCCAGCGGCGAGAGCTTTAACTGGGGCGACTTGGCTCACGACTGAACAAGGCGTGCATGGCACGCCTTGGGGTGAAAAAAAAGCCGGCTGATGCCGGCTTTTTTCATAAGGGCGCGCAGGCGGCTTCGAGCCACTGGCGGCTCTCGCCTTCAAGGCGCGGGCCAATCTTGGCCAGCACCTTGGCGTGGTAGTCGTTAAACCAGCCAAGCTCGGTGTCGCTCAGCAGGCTTTTGTCCACCAGCCGTTTGTCGATGGGGATGTAGGTGAGGTTTTCAAAGCACATCACCTCACGGTCCCCCGGGGCCTCGGCCTTTTCCACCGTCACCAGGTTCTCAATGCGAATGCCAAAGGCGCCGACGCGGTAAAAACCCGGCTCGTTGGAGAACACCATACCCGGCAGTATCGGGTAGTTGTTGGCGGCCTTGCCAATGCGCTGCGGCCCTTCATGGACGCTCAGGCACTGCCCGACACCGTGGCCGGTGCCGTGGTCGTAGTCGTAGCCTTCGGCCCAAAGCGGCGCTCTGGCCAGGTAGTCGAGCTGGTGGCCACAGGTGCCTTTAACAAAGCGGGCCCGGCCAAGGCCGATATGGCCCTTAAGCACCAGGGTGTAGAGGTGTTTTTGCTCGGCGCTCACCTCACCGATGGCCACGGTACGGGTGACATCGGTGGTGCCCAGGCGGTACTGGCCGCCCGAATCCACCAAGTAGAGGCCGTCTTGTGGCAGCTTGGCCGGGGTGCCGTTACGGAAGTTGTAATGGGGCAATGCGGCGTTAGCGCTGGCCGCCGAGATGGTGTCAAAGCTCGGTTCGAGGTAATCGGCCTGAGCTTTGCGGTAGCTCTCCAGCTGCTCGGCAAGGTCGGCTTCATCGGGGCGCTCGCCATTGGCGACGATGTCATCCAGCCAGCACAAAAACTGGCTGACCGCGGCGCCATCACGCAGGTGCGTTTCGCGCATGGCGTCAATTTCCACGGCGTTTTTGGCCGCCTTGGGAATAAGCGCCGGATCGGTGCCCAGCACCACGGTGGCGCCGGCCATGCTGAGCTCTTCGACCAAGAAAGCCGAGGTCAGGCCCTCGTCCACCAGCACTTTTTGCCCTTTAAGAGCGGCAAGCTCGGCGCCCAGCATCTCGGGGGCAAAGACTTCCACATCCGAGCCCAGCTCGGCGTCGGCCGGCAGGCGGGCGATATCCACAAACAACTTGAGATGGCCACTGGCCGACAGCAGGCCGCGCATCAGCATCACCGGCATGCAGGGAATGTCGGCGCCGCGCAGGTTGGTCAGCCAGGCCAGGCTATCGGGCTGGGCGATAAGGGCTACATCGGCTTTCTTGGCGATGGTTTTGGCCAGCTCTTGGCGTTTTTGCTGGCAGCTTTTGCCGGTCAGCTTGTCGCTCAGGGCAAAGCCCTTGGCCGATGGCAGCGCCGGGCGCTCGGGCCAGCAGGCGTCAACCAGGTTGTGGCCATGGACAAACACAACCCCGGGCGCCCCTTCGCGCCACTGGCGCAGCTGGCGGGCGCTGACGCAAAAGCTGTCAAAGCCGACGCGGCTGCCTTGGGGCAATTCGGCAAAAAAATCACCGATGGGGGTTTCATGCAAGTGATGCACTTGGGTGCCAGCTGGCACCTGGCTTTGCACCTGCACCGTGTAACGGCCGTCTACCCAGATATGCAGGCGCTCTTTGGTGACCAAGGCGATACCGGCCGAACCGGTAAAACCGGTGACAAAAGCCAGCCGCTCGTTGGCGGCCGGCAGGTATTCACCCAAAAAGGCGTCTTCGTGGGGAATAAGCCAGGCGTCGAGGTCGCCCAGCTTGCTTTGGATATGTTCAATCACCGACATCTTGGCTCCTTAAATGGGTGAACCCGGTGGAATGGTGCTCTGCAATGGCAAGGGCGTTTTAGGGTCGGCCAAAAAGGCCGCCAGCCATACTCCTGCCTCGCGCTGCTGGCGGCGCCAGGCTTCGTCGCCGCGCCGGCCTTGCAGCCAGCTGGCGCTTTGGCGCAATTCGCTGCGGATAAGGGCCGCCGCCGGGGCTGAGAGCTTGGGCAGGCTCTTGGCGAGCTCTGCCAGCCCCTGCCAGGCTACCGCACTTTGCACGGCGCTGGCATCACTCATACGCCAGCGATTGAGCACCAGAGTGTTAACGACGCTCAGCATATCAGGGCCCTTGGCCTGCTGATAGACCCGCTCCAGGCGTGCTGGCGCCAGGGCCGGGGCCAGCACCAGCTGCGCGGCGGCCTCAACGGCAGCTTGCGGATCAAAATCCTTACCCAGGCGGCTTGGCAGCCATTCGGCCTGGTTTTCAAGGTCTTGGCCGGAAGGCGGCATGGCGCGAGCCAGGCCCGGCGGCAGCGTCAGCACCTCGTCAGACAACAGGTTATCCAGCGCCTTGAGGGCTTGCTGCTGCATCTGGGGGCTGACTTCGGTGGTGCCCAGGAAGGCTTCGCCCTGGCGCCCGTATTGATAGCTGACACCGCCTAGCAGCCGCGCCACCGCTTCGGCCTGGTAGCGCTGCAATAAATAGAGCGGGGTGAGCTTGCGTTGCCAGTCGTCGCCGCGCTCGCCGGGGCCAACGGCATCGCTTTCAAAGTGGGCCAGGGCGACTTTGCGCACCGCCAGCAACTGCTCAAGGGCTTTGAGCGGATCGGCGCCAAAGTCCCACAGGTTGCCGCTTTGCTCGCTGCTGGCAAAGCCTCTGGCGCCCTCGTCGGAAACATAGGCGCGCTGCTGGTTGTCTTTGATAAGCGCGGCCCGCTGCTGGGCATTTTTGGCGTAGGCATAATGCACCAGGTAGTGGTCCCAGCCGCCGAGGCCAACGCCGTAAGCGTTATCCAGGCTCACTTCATCGCCTTTGAGGTGCACCTGGGGATGGGGGTAATCCATTACCGAAGCGTCTTGCTGGGTACTGGCGGCAAAGTTGTGGGCAAAGCCCAGGGTGTGGCCCACCTCGTGCGCCGCCAGTTGGCGAAGCCGCGCCAGGGCCATGTTGAGGGCCTCTTGATGATGAGCCTTACCCACCAGGGCTTCGGCGATGCGAAGGTCCTGGCGCACCCGCAATGAGCCAAGGCTCACCTGGCCTTTTAAAATTTCCCCAGTGCGCGGGTCCACCACCGCCGCCCCATAGGACCAGCCACGAGTAGCGCGGTGTACCCAGTTGATGACGTTGTAGCGGATATCCATGGGGTCGGCCCCTTCGGGCAGCACCTTGACCTCAAAATCGATGCCCACTTCCTTGAAAGCCTGGCTCCACCAGCGGGCGCCGTCCAAGAGCGCCGAGCGCACCGGCTCGGGGGTGCCGTTATCGAGGTAATAGATGATGGGGTGCTTGGCATCGGCGCGGTGACGAATTTGGTAGCCCTGCTCTATGGGTTGGTCCAAGGCGGTGGCGTAGTCTTGAAAATCCACGTGGAAGGAGCCGCTGCGAGGGTGATAGGCCAGGGGCTGGTAGCCGTCGTCCGGCAGGCGGATAAGGGAGATGCGCTGCACCAGGGTCAGGTGGTTCGGGTCAGGCACAGTCCAGCGGATGGCGTCCCCGGCGGGCTTGCCGCTAAAGGTGAGGATGCCTTGCAGCTCGGTGTTGTCCACAAAGCTCTTGTTGCTTTGCCAATCGATGGCGGAGAGCTTGCCGTCAAACTGGTAACTGCCCTGCCCGGCTTCGGCCACCCGCTCGGCCAGGGCCTGGCGGTCGCTCAGCACCAGGCTGGAAAGGTCCACATAACCGTCTTTTAGCTCCCCTTGCCAGATAACGGAGCGGGCAAAGGCTTCTTCAACTGAACGTTTTTCATCGTTAAAGCCGCCACGGGCGCGAAAATTGAGGTTGTCGCGGATCAGCTGCACCACCTTGCCCTGGCGGGAGAAATGCACCAGTACCGCTTCGCTGACCTGGTTACGGTCCAGCCCCACTTCATTGGCCCCCATGCCCCAGGGCAGGCTGGCATGCAGCAAAAAGGGCTCGTCAAAGCGGGGTTTGACCCACAGCGCGCCGTGGTTCGGGTCGGGGTAGAGGGTATAAAAGCCCTTTTCGGCCGCCAGGCCATCGATCACGGCGGCAAAGGCGCTCCCGGTCCAGAGCACGGCAAGCAAGGCGATAACGCGCATGGTGACTCCTTGTTCAATTCTTGTTGGTGTATCCAAACCATTGCGCCCTTTTTAACCGCCCGTTGCAACTCCCTTCAGCTTGAATACCTTGCAACTCGGATTAGTTACTGCAAAATGGTTGGACCACATAATAAGGAGCAGCAGAACATGCGTTTAACCCTTACCGCCGCCTTTACCCTGGCAATGGCTTTCCCGGCGCTGGCCCACAATATCGAGCTCAATGCTCCGGTACCCAGCGTGACCGTTACCGACGACGGCGCCATTACCTATGAGAACAAGAAATTCGGCTTTGAGCCTTTCTCCACCGACAGCCTCACCGGCAAGGTGCGGGTGATCCAGGCGTTTGCCGGGCGCACCAGCGCCAAAGAGATCAACGATCCGCTGATCGACGCCATCAAGAAAGATCACCTGTCCCAAGACAAATACCAGACCGTTACCATCATCAACGTTGATGACGCCATCTGGGGCACCGGCGCCTTTGTGCGCAGCTCAGCCAAAGACGGCAAAAAAGACTTCCCCTACTCGCAGGTGGTGCTGGACGAAAAAGGCGCCGTGAAAAAAGCCTGGGATCTCGAGCCGAAAAGCTCGGCCATCATCGTGGTGGACCAAGACGGCAAGGTACGCTTTGCTAAAGACGGCAAGCTGAGCGACGACGACATCAAAAACGTGATGGCGCTGCTGCACCAGTTGCTGGGCGCGTAATCCCCCTAAATGCAAAAAGACGAGCCAAGGCTCGTCTTTTTTGTGGGCGCTTATCGCCGCCTGGTTACCAGCGCCGCACCGGGCCGGTATCGATATGGATAAAACCATCCTGGGGGTAGTAGCCCACGCCGCCAGCTTTCATGGCCAGCGCCGCCTTGTGGGCTTTGGCCAGCTTGACGCCGGGCAGGCGAATGTCGATGGCTTTCCCTAAGCAATGAAAGGATTTGGTGGCCACATGGTGGCCGGCCTTTTTCATGGCCGCGTTAGACGCCGGGCTGCGATAGCCAGAGATCACTTCGATGGTGCCGTCAAAACCGAGGTTACCGGTCAAGCGGGTGAGTTGGTCAAAGAGCGCCGGATCCATGTGGGTCACATCGCCGCTGCGGTGATCTTTGAGCACCTCATTGAAGCTTTGCAGGGTTTCGTCGAGATAAAGGCCGTTTTGCCAATAAATCCCCTGAGCAGTCTGTCCTGTGTGTAAATTCACCATGCTTAATGCACGCTTGTGGCCCACACTGGCCATGGCCTTCCCTGGTAGGACACTGGCAGCAGCCAGGGTGCTGACGCCGACAAGAAAACGACGGCGTGAGAGCATTTTGTGCTGCATTTCACCTCCTACAACTGGGTGTTTTAGAGAGTTGCGTTTAAAACAGCCCTCAAACTACCTACAGCACAAAAAATGATCAATCTTTATGCAGTGCAAATTGTGAGTTAGGCCCCAGATCAAGCCCGTAGATATCGTCCCTGAAGTGTAAGTGACCACTTGCATCCACCCAGGCTGTCCAGTAAACCAGCGCCACCGGCAGAGGTTGGCTGAGGACTATCTTCTGCCACTGGCCGCTGTCGAGGGCCTGGCGCCAACCGGGGTGGTCGAACAGCAAACGGTCGGCCAGGGTGTAGGCCGCCTCAACCCTTATGCAGCCCGAGCTGTACGCCCTTTTGGCCTGGCGAAACAGCCCCGGCTGGTTGGTGTGGTGCAGGTAAATGGCCTCGTTGTTGGGCAGCACGAATTTCAAGCGGCCCAGGGCGTTAAAATCCCCTGCCCGCTGGCGAAGCCGCCAGGTAGGTGGCCAGTGAGCGGGCACTTGCTCCGGCAGCGGCACCACCTGGGTAGCGCGGCCATACCCTTCGACAATCTCTATCTGATGGTCCACCAGCGGCTCAAAGCCCTGGCGGCGCATCTTGGGCAGGTAATCACGGCGAAATATGCTGTATGGCACGTTCCAAAAGGGGTTGAGCTCGATGGCGGTGACTTCGCTTTGCATCAGCGGCGTTGGCCGGGAGGGACGCCCCACCACGATACGCGATTGCAAACGTACCTCGTCGCCGGCAAACCAAGTGAGGGTATAAGCGGGAATATTGACGATAAGCTGCTCACCGGCCGGGCTCAGTTGACGCATCCGCGCCAGGGTGGCTTGAATTTGGGTCAGCCGCTGGGCCGGGGTGACATTAAGCGCCGCCATGGTGCCCTTGCCCACGACACCGTCTTCGTTAAGGCCAAGGCGCCCTTGAAAACGCTTTACCGCCTCGCCAAGGGCGGCATCAAACTGGTCACGGCCTGGCACGTCTTCGGTGAGATCGCCGCTCAGTACCAGCATTTCGCGCAGTTTGAGCACCGCATCGCCCTTGTCACCCAGGCGCAAGGTCGGGCCCTCAAGGTGCGGCCAGTTGCCCATCTCGGCCAGCAATTGCAGTTGTACTTCTGCCTGTTGCAGGCCCTGGCGCTGACTGTCTAACCAGTCGGCACGAGCAGGGGTCATCAGCAGCCACAGCAACACCAAACAAACGACTCTCATGATCCAGGCACCTCCATCCCTAGTATGGTGCCTGGGCTGGCGACAGCCACCGCGATTTGCGCTAGGCTGGCGTCACGCCATTTTCAACATCACCCATCATGGACAAAACACCGGCAGTGGAACGCATGGGGTACAGCCCCACCGACAGGTTGCGCCAGTTGGCCCAGCAACAAGGGCTGGAAGGGGCACTGAACAGCGAAGAAAGGGGTAACCCCCTGGACAGAGCCAGGCACAGGGCCGCCATCGGCGTGACCCGCCGCCAGAAGAACCTGGAGGCGATTATCCGCCGGGCTTTGGGCCAGTCCGATGGCAGCACCGTGGTGGATGATATTGATGGCGACTGGTTCTATCACTTCAGCCGCTTGAGCGAGAACATCGGCAGCCCCCGCATGCAGGGGCTGTGGGCCAATATCCTGCTGCGCGAGCTGGAAAACCCCGGCAGCTTTTCACGGCGCGCCCTGGAAGTGCTGGAAAAGCTCTCGGTCAAGGAAACCGGGCTCTTTGCCAAAGCCGTCAACATGGCGCTGCAGGTGGGCCAGGAATACCGGCTGGTGATTGGTATTTACCGGCGCCATACCCTCGGCGGTAGCCAAACCCGGCTGCTGCCCCTGGGCCAGTTCGGGCTGCCCTACTCGGCCCTGGCCACCTTGATGGAAATTGGCCTGCTGCAAAGTTCGGAGCTGCTGAGCGCCGACCTCAAACTCAGCCCGCTGCAATTTAACGTTGGTTCCCACAAAGGGGTGCTGAGTGGCGGCCGGCGCAAGGTGCATCTGACCTATTACCGTTTCAGTTCGGTGGGGGATGAACTGGCCCGGCTGATGTCAGCCGAGCCGGACAGCAAGTTTGAAGGGGAGTTTAAGAAGGCTCTGGCAGCAGACGTGCAGCTGCAGTGGCAATAAAGCCGCCGTTGCGCAGGTTCTCTCGGCGATACCCCAATGGCTCGCCGGCCAGGGTCAGCACCAGGCCACCGGCCGCTTCCAATACCGCCTGAGCCGCTGCCGTATCCCACATCATGGTGGGATTAAAGCGCGGATAGAGCTGGGCGCTGCCGTCGGCAATGGCACAGAACTTCAGGCTGGAACCGCGATTCAGAAGGTCATGCTCGCCCAGCTTGGCCAGCCAGCCGGCCAGCTCCGGCGCCGGGTGGGAGCGAGAGGCCACCACCACCGGCGGCGTGCCATCGGGGTTAACCGCGATAGCACGCCGCTCCCCAGCCACTTCCAGGTAGGCGCCTTTGCCCTTCTCGCCCACATAGAGATGGTCGGTAGCGGGCACATACACCAGCCCCAGCACCGGCTCGCTGCCGTCAATCAAAGCCACGTTGACGGTAAAATCGGGGCGCCCGGCCAAAAACTCCTTGGTGCCGTCCAAAGGGTCCACCAGCCAGAATTTTTGCCAGTGTTGGCGCGCCTCCCAAGGGGTATGGGCCCCCTCTTCCGACAACACCGGGTAACCGGTTTCACCCAGGGCCACCATCAGAATGTCGTGGGCGGCCTTGTCGGCCAGGGTCACCGGCGAGCCGTCGGCCTTATCCTCGGCGCCCACCTTGCCCTGGAACGACAGGGCCTTTAGCCCCGCCGCTTTAACCGCATCAATCAGTGCTTGCATCAAGCCCCACTTCCTTTTCGAGCCATTCCAGTACTTTATTGACCGCCTCGGCAGGAGACAAGGCTTGGGTGTTCACCACCAAGTCAGGGCTGGCAGGCACTTCAAAGGGGGAATCAAGACCGGTCATGTGCTTGATTTCGCCGCGCCGCGCCTTGGCATAAAGGCCTTTGGGGTCGCGGGATTCACAAGCCTCAAGGCTCGCTTCCACGTAAATCTCGAAAAAGCGCCCTTGGGGCAGGCGCTCACGAATAAGCTGGCGGTCGCTGGCAAAGGGCGACACAAAAGCGGCCAGGACAATCAGCCCTGCATCCACCATCAGCCGGGCCACTTCGCCGACCCGGCGCAGATTCTCGGTGCGATCCTTGTCGCTAAACCCCAAGTCACTGCAAAGGCCATGGCGAACGTTGTCGCCGTCCAGCAGGAACGAATGCTTACCGGCCCCGGCCAGGGCCTGCTCCACACCGTTGGCAAGCGTTGATTTACCGGCCCCAGACAGGCCGGTAAACCACAGCACCAGCGGCTTTTGGCCCAAGGCCTTGGCGCGGCTGGTCGCGTCCACCGTGTGCTGGTGCCAGGTCAGGTTGCTGCTCATGACCAGTCGCTCACGTCGATGGCTTGCCAGTGCGGGTAGTGGCGGCGAATGTAAGCGTTAAGCTCTTTCTCGGCTTGAGTTACCGCCGGGCGCTGCTCAGCGGTGTCCGCCACCGCTTCTTCGGCCATAAAGGCGGCCACGGTCTGCTGGGTGTCCGGGTCCACCAGGATCAGGCTGCCGGTGTGGCGGCTTTGCTGGTAGAGATCCAGAGCCTGGGCTTCTTCCAGTTGCAGCGTTACCTGGCCAATGGCGTTGGCCTTGAGCTCGGCATCGTCGCTGATGGTCCAGTTGTCCACGTTCAGCTGGCCGCTGACGTTGGTGACCTTACCCCAGGTCCAGCGGCTGGCCGCCTTGATGCGATAACGCTTGCCAGGTTGATGGCCTTGGTCGTCCAGCCACACCAGCCAGCCTTTCCAGGTGCGGGCGCCGGTGACCGGGCTGTTGGTCAGCCAGTCGCCGCGGCTGATGTCAATTTCCCGGTCCAGCTGCACCGCGACAGCGTCGCCCGCTTCAATCAGCTCCACTTCGGAGCCGGAGCGCCACACGCTTTGCACCAGGGCGTGGTTGCCGGACGGCCAGTGATAAAGGGTGTCGCCGGCCTGCACCGTGCCCGCAAAGAGGGTACCGGCAAAGCCGCGAAAATCCTGGTTGGGGCGGATAATGCTTTGCACCGGCAGGCGCACGCCGTCCACCGAGGGGCGGCTGACGCTGGCGTCTTCCAGGGCGCCAAGCAGGCTTGGGCCGTGGTACCAGGGCATTTTGCCTGACAGCTTGGCTAGGTTCTCGCCTTTAAGGGCTGAGACCGGCAACACCTTGATGTTGGCGCCTGGCATGCGCTCGGCCAGCTTGTAGTAGTCCGCTTCGATGGCCTTGAAGGTGGCTTCGTCGTAGTCCACCGCGTCCATCTTGTTCACCGCCACCACGAACTGGCGAATGCCCAGCAAGTGGCACAGGAAGCTGTGGCGGCGGGTCTGGCGGATGATGCCTTTGCGGGCATCCACCAGGATGATGGCTAGGTCGCAATGGGAAGCGCCGGTGACCATGTTGCGGGTGTACTGCTCGTGTCCGGGGGTGTCGGCAATGATGAGATGGCGGCTGCCCGCTTCGGCAAAACGCCAGGCCACGTCGATGGTAATACCCTGGCTGCGCTCGGCTTCCAGGCCGTCCAGCAGGTTGGCAAAGGGCAGTTCGCCGTTTTCGTCCGGGTCGCCAAGGGCTTTGAGCTGGTCGGCGTAAAGCTGGCCGGTTTCAAACAAAAAGCGGCCAATCAGGGTGGACTTGCCGTCGTCGACGGAGCCACAGGTCAACAGTTTCAGTGTTTCTTGCATCAGAAGTACCCCTGGCGTTTCTTACGTTCCATGGCGGCCGTAGAGTCTTTGTCGATCATGCGGCCAGAGCGCTCGCTGGCGCCCAGTTGGCCCAGCTCGTCAAGCACCTCGTCGAGGGTCTCGGCGTCGGACTCGATGGCGGCGGTCAGCGGGTAACAGCCCAGGGTACGGAAACGCACTTTTTTCAGTTGCGGCACTTCGCCGGGCTCAAGGCGGAAACGCTCGTCATCCACCATGAACAGCTGGCCATCACGCTCCACCACGGGGCGCTCGGCGGCAAAGTACAGCGGTACCAGTTCGATTTCTTCGGCGCGGATATAGGCCCAGATGTCCCGCTCGGTCCAGTTGGACAGGGGGAACACCCGCATGCTCTCGTCTTTGGCCAAGTCGCTGTTGACGTGGGTCCACAGCTCCGGGCGCTGGCGACGCGGCTCCCAACGCTGGAAGGCGTCGCGGTGGGAGAACACCCGCTCCTTGGCGCGGGAGGCTTCTTCGTCACGGCGAGCGCCACCGAAGGCGCAGTCGTACTTGCCACGGGCCAGCTCGGCTTTGAGGGCCTCGGTTTTCATCACGTCGGTGTAGCGGCTGCCGTGGTCGAAGGGGTTCAGCTTCTCGGGGTTTTGCACCACTTTCAGGTCCAGGCCGAATTTCTTGGCCTGGGCATCACGAAAGGCGTACATGGCCTGGAATTTCCAGCCGGTGTCGATGTGCAGCACCGGGAAGGGCACCAGGGCCGGCAGGAATGCCTTGCGGATAAGGTGCAGCAGCACGCTCGAATCCTTGCCGATGGAGTAGAGCATCAGCGGCCGCTCAAACTCGGCTGCCGCTTCACGAATAATGTGCAGGGACTCGGCCTCAAGGGCCGCGAGATGGGGGCTTAGGCTCATTTGGCCTCCTGATAAAGGGTCACGGTGTCTCCAATCATCAACAGCGCAGGGGATTTGACCTGCGCCTGTTCAACAGTGTCGGCCAGGTGGCCAAGGTCGGTGCGAAAGCGCCGCTCCTCTGGGCGAGTGCCGTTCTCCACCACCAATACCGGGGTGGAGGCGGTAAGGCCTCCTGCCATTAATTCGTCGGCGATATGGCTGCTTTGGGTCAGCCCCATGTAAATCGCCAGGGTGCTCTTTTCCTGGGCCAAGGCGCGCCAGTTGGCGTCTTCACCGCCGGGCTGGCAATGGCCGGTCACCAGGGTCATCTGGTTGGCAAGGCCCCTGTGGGTGAGCGGCACCTGGGTGCGGGCACTGCAAGCAGCGGCGGCGGTGATACCGGGCACCACTTCCACCTCGATACCGGCGGCGCGGGCGGCCAGCACTTCTTCGCCGCCGCGGCCAAATACAAAGGGGTCGCCGCCTTTAAGGCGCACGACCCTTTTGCCAGCGCTTGCTTCGCGCACCAAGATGGCTTCAATCTCGGGCTGGGGCACCGAATGCAGGCCCTTTTCCTTACCTACCGAGATAAAGTCGGCGTCGCGGCGAGCAAGGTTCATCACCGCGTCAGAGACCAGCCTGTCGTAGACGATAACGTCTGCCGCCTGGATGGCCTGCAGGGCTTTGAGGGTCAGCAAGTCCGGGTCGCCGGGGCCGGCGCCTACCAATTTGAGCCAGCCTGCGCGGCGGTTTTCACCGGCCAACAAGGCTTCCAATTCGGCTTCGGCAGCTTTTGCGTCGCCCTTGGCCAGTTGCTGGCCGGTGTCGCCGTCCAGTAGCGCTTCCCAGAAGCGGCGCCGGTCGCTAAAGGCGGCAAAGCGGCTGGCCACTTTGTCCCGAAACCGGCCCATCAGCGCCGCCAGGGCGCCGGTCCACTGCGGCACTTCGGCTTCGAGTTTTTCCCGAAGGCGCCGGGCCAGTACCGGCGCCTGGCCATCACTGGAAATAGCGATGGTGACCGGCTTTCGCTCCACCACAGCCGGCACGATGGCGCTGCAAAGCGCGCGCTGGTCCACCACGTTGACCCAAATCTGCCGGGCATTGGCCGCCTCGGCCACCGCCTCGTTGACCAGCTCGTCGTCGGTGGCGGCAATGGCCAGCCACACGCCGTCCAGCCACTTGGGCTCGAACTGCTCGGCCACGTGGTCAACGGGGCTGGCCGCTATTTCGGCGCACAGGGTCTTGGCCACTAGGCGCACCTTGGCGCCGGCTTTATGCAGCGCCTGGACCTTACGCCAGGCCACAGCGCCACCGCCCACCACCAGCACATCCTTGCCGTGTAAATCCAGGAACAACGGGAAATCGTGCATCAATGACTTACTCGTGCAGGCCGCATTCGCGGACCAGGCCGCCAAAGCGGGTCTGTTCTTCGCTCAGCTGTTCTGACAGGGGCACGGTGGAGTGCCAGTCCCCTACCGAGACGTAGCCTTGGTCCCACAAGGGGTGATAAGGCAGGCCGTGCTCGGTGAGGTAGCGGTACACATCGCGGTTGTTCCAATCGATGATGGGGTAGACCTTGGTGTGGCCGTTCTGGCTTTCCAGCACGCTGCGGCTCTCGCGGGTACTGGATTGCTCGCGGCGAAGGCCAGCAAACCAGCTTTGCACCTTGAGCTCTTCCAGGGCGCGCTGCATGGGTTCAACCTTGTTTTCCTGGTTGTAGGCCTTGATACCCTCTACCCCTTGCTCCCAGCGCTTGCCATAGCGGGCTTCTTGCCAGGCAGCGGTGGTTTTGGGGCTATAAACCTTAAGGTTAAGCCCGAGCTTGTCGGTGAGCTGGTCCACAAAACCGTAGGTTTCCGGGAAGTGGTAACCGGTGTCGATGAAGATCACCGGAATGCCGGGGGCTTCGCGGTTAACCAGGTGCAGCATCACCGCCGCCTGGATACCGAAGCTCGAACTCAGGGCAAATTCACCGGGCAGGTTGTCCAGGGCCCAGCGCACCCGCGCGGGTGCGTCCAGGCCTTCCAGCAACTGCTGGTGCTCAGGCGTGAAAATCGACTTGGGCATCTTTGACCTCCTTCACCACGCCAGCGCGTACCACGAAGTCGCCAAAGCGCTCGTCGGCGTTGCGCTCGGCGCGGTAGCGGCTCAGCACCGGTTTGAGTTCAGCGAGGATCTCGGTCTCGGTAAGGTTCTCGCGATACAGCTTGTTGACCCGCAGGCCACGGCCATCGGCGCCCAGGAACAGGTTGTAACGGCCAGGGGCCTTGCCCACCAGGCCAATCTCGGCCAGGAAAGGACGGGCACAACCGTTGGGGCAGCCGGTAATGCGGGTAACGATGTCTTGGTCGCCCAGCTCCACTTCGTCCAGCAGGCCTTGCACCTTGGCCACAAAGTCTTCGAGGTAACGCTCGGCTTCGGCCATGGCCAGGCCACAGGTAGGCAGCGCCACACAGGCCATGGCGTTTTCACGCAGGCGAGTGGTGGGCACGTTCAGGCCATGCTCGGCCACCAGGGCATCAATCTTGGCCTTCTCGGCCTTGGGCACACCGGCAATGATGAGGTTCTGGTTGGCGGTCATGCGAAAATCGCCCTGGTGCACCTGGGCGATGGCGCGAAGGCCGGTCAGCCAGGCTTGGCCGGGCTTGTCGATAAGGCGGCCCTCCGGCACAAACAGGGTCAGGTGGTCGCGGCCGTCCACACCCTCTACCCAGCCAAAGCGGTCGCCTTGTTGGGTAAAGACCACCGGCACTTCCGGCAGGAAGGTCACGCCACTGCGTTTCTCCACCTCGGCTTTGAAGGCGTCTACACCCATGCGATCGACGGTGTATTTGAGACGGGCGTTTTTACGCTGGTCACGGTTGCCGTTATCACGCTGGGTGGTGAGCACCGCTTCGGCCACCACATTCATTTGCTCGGGGCTGATAAAGCCCAGGCAGCTTGCCACCCTCGGGTAAGTAGCGGTGTCGCCATGGGTGGTGCCCATGCCGCCGCCTACCAGCACGTTGTAGCCGCGCAGCTTGCCGTTCTCGGCTATAGCCACAAAGCCCAGATCGTTGGCGTAAACGTCCACATCGTTATGGGGCGGAACGGCGACGGCTGCTTTGAATTTACGGGGCAGGTAGGTATCGCCGTAAATGGGCTCGGCGGAGTCGGCCACCTTTTCTTCGTCCAGCCAAATCTCGTGATAGGCACGGGTGTTGGGCAGCAGATGCTCGGACAGCGCCACGGTCTGGCGATACACCTCTTGGTGCAGGCTCGAATCCACCGGGTTGGTGTTGCACAAAACGTTGCGGTTCACGTCGCCACAGGCGGCGATGGAGTCCAGCAGGGCGCTGTGCAGGCCTTGAATAAGGGGCTTGAGGCTCTCTTTTAAGATGCCGTGGTACTGGAAGGTCTGGCGGGTGGTCAGGCGCACGCTGCCGCCGCTGAGCTCCCGGCCCAGTTTGTCGACAATCAGCCACTGCTCGGGGGTTACCACACCGCCTGGCACCCGGGCGCGCAGCATAAAGCTGTACAGGGGTTCGAGCTTGCGCTTAGCGCGCTCGCTGCGCTGGTCGCGGTCGTCCTGCTGGTAAAAGCCGTGGAACTTGGACAACTGGGTGTCGTCTTCACGCAGCGCGCCAGTGTAGCCGTCGTGCAGGCTCTCTTCCAGGGTGCCACGCAGGTGGCGGCTTTCGTTCTTAATGCGTTCGTTGGGAGAAGCCATCAGTAAACATCCCTCAAGTAGCGGCCTTGGGCACGCAACTCGTTCAAATAGGTTTCGCCATCGGTGTTGCCGTGGCTTGCAATGAGGTCGACCAGGGTCTGGTGTACGTCTTTGGCCATGCGTTCGCCGTCGCCACACACGTAAAGATAGGCGCCGTCATTGAGCCACTGCCATACCTCGGCACCTTCCTCTTTGAGGCGGTGCTGCACGTAGATTTTGTCCTGCTGGTCACGGCTGAAGGCGAGGCTCAGCTTGCTTAGCTGCCCTTCGCTCAGCCAGCGCTGCCACTCGGTTTGATACAAGAAGTCGTTACGCAGGTGGCGGCTGCCAAAGAACAGCCAGTTGCGGCCTTGCGCTTCAGTGGCTTCACGCTCTTGCATAAAGGCGCGGAACGGCGCCACGCCGGTGCCAGGGCCAATCATGATCACCGGTTTGTCGGCGTCAGGCAGGCGGAAACGGTTGTTGGGCTGCACGTACACCTTCAGCTCATCCCCGGCTTCCAGGCGGGAAACCAGGCCAGAGGCTACCCCAAAGCGGGCCTGGCCTTCGGCCTCAAAGGCCACCAGGGCGATGGTCAGGTGTACTTCGCCTTCGGCTTCCTTGGGGGAAGAGGCGATGGAGTAAAGGCGCGGCGCCAGGGGCTTGAGGGCATCGACCAGTTGCTGGGCGGTCAGAGACTCGCTGCGGGTACGAATGCGCTCGGGCAGCTGGCCCTCCCCTTCAGACAGTTGCAGATCGGCCACGGTCTTGGGGTGCAAGGTGGTGAGCTCTTTGCCTTTAAGGGCATCAAAGAGGCGCACTTTTTTGCCGTCAAGGGTGACCGGCTCGTCGGCATTGAGGCGGGTGGCGTCCAGCACCGCTTGAACCAGCGCGTCGCTTTGCTGCGCCACGATGCCAAGGGCATCGCCAGGCTGGTAGCTAAGGCTAGGTACGTCCAGCTCCAGGTGATACACCTCGTGGCCGGCGTCGATGGTCAGCGGGTGCACCGCCAGCACTTCGGCGCTCATGGGGTTGGCGCGGGTCGGCTGGGGCGCAGCAGAACTGCTGACCTCGGCGGCGCTTTGCACCTGGGGCGCGGCATCGGCAAGGGCGGCGAGCAGCTCGTCTTGCCAGGCTTGGGCCGTGGCCTGGAACTCCACATCGGCTTCTTTGATAGCCAGCAGGCGCTCGCTGCCGGCGGCGGCCAGGCGCTCGTCAAAGTCTTTGCCGGTCTGGCAGAACAGCGGATAGGAGCTGTCGCCAAGGGCCAGTACCGAGAAACGGGTTTGGCTAAGATCAGGCGCCCGTTTGGAGCCCAGCAGCTCATGCAGGGCAATGGCATCGTCCGGTGCTTCACCGTCACCGTGGGTGGACACCACCAGGGCAATATCCTGGGCGTCGCTAAGCTTTTTGGCTTTGAAACCGGCCATGGAGGCCAGGGTGACATTAAGGCCAGCCGCTTTGGCAGCATCAGCAAAGGTTTTGGCAACCCCCTCGGCGTTGCCGGTTTGGGAGCCGTAGAGCACCAGCAACGGGCGGCTGGCAGCAGCAATGGCAGCAGGTGCAGCAACAACAGACCCGGTTCCGGCCTTGGCATCGGCCAGGCCAGCCAGATAACCGCTCATCCAGCGCAGATCGTCGCTGGACAGTTGCGACAGTTGTTCCCTGACCGCTTGGGTCAGCTGTGTCAGTACGTGAGACATGGGCGCCTATTCATAAATTATGATGGGCGCCATATTAGGGGCCTGGATGGCCAAACGAAAAGATTAAAAAGGGCTTTTGTATGCCATATCGGAATAAGCACTACGTTGTGAGGGCATTAACCCCTGAGTAGAATGCCAAGCCGCTTTATCATCATTTACTTAGGGAGGGCGCCATGAACGCAGCCCGTTATGCCGAACTGTCTGGCCTTGAGCTCTCAGCCAAGGGCCTGGCTATTGCCGATGCTACTGCCAACGCCCTAGACGCCCTGGCGCCCCTGGCCCCAGAAAGCCCCTTGGCCCACTACGTATTCAAGGTGCCAGAGCTGGGTGAAGGTGGCGCCTGCTCGCTGTTTGGCCAACTGGCCGACGAACCCTACGACCTTCGCCCCATCCTCGGTGGCCAAAACAGCGCCAACGACGCTCTGCTGGCGCGCCTGAACGCCGCAGTTGCCCATATCACCACCCAAAGCCAGGTGGATTGGCTGGGGCTGTATCCGGCCAAGGTGAATGCCGCTGGCGAGCGGGTATTGGTTAAAGCCGCCTACCGCGGCGCCCCTTCCCGGGCCGAATTTCCGCTCACCCCCGAGTTTGCCACCATCTCCAACAACGCCACCGTGGGCCTGAGCGGCCGCGGCCGGCTGATTCAAGACGTGGCGGCTTATCTCAAGGACGGCGGCGAGTACTACACCTGCGACCCGAAAGTGCAGGCAGAGCTTTGTATCCCGCTGTATGACGAAGCCGGCAATACCATCGGCATCCTCGACGCCGAGGCCTTTAGCCCGGGCTACTTCGACGATGAAAAGCTGGGGGTCTTTGTGGGTCTGGCGCTGTGGACAGCGAGCCAGTTCAGCTAATAAAAAAGCCTGCTTACGCAGGCTTTTTTATATTTGCCGCACTTAGAAGTGCATGGTCACCGAGGCAAAGGCGCCGTCGAGCTTGATGTCGGCGTCAAAGTCGCCAATGTCATTGAGCTTGAGGTCGAGCGCCCGGTAGCCCAGTTGCACGCCCACATCCACGGGGCCGGTGATGTCGAAGTCGTAGCCGACAAAGGCGCTGTAATCGAGCAGGCGGTTGCCGCTGTAAACCACGCCGTTACCCTGGGCACCCACATAAAGGCCGGTGAGCGGCAGGTCGACCCGGGCGTTGAGATAGAGCATCGGCACCCATTCATCGACCGGCTCTTCGGCGCTGCCCACCAGGGGGTTGGCTATTTTGAGGTGGCCGTCGAGCTTACGGCCGGTCAGGCCGATGTCGAAATCGCCGCCGGTGTCCCACAGCTCGTAATAGAGGGTGACGTCGGTCATCTTGATTTGCAGGTCGCTGTTAATTTCGCTACCGGCTGGGTAGAGGGTGTCGTCAAATTCAACGTTCTCGTTCAGCTGGCCCTGGCCGCTTTCGGAGATATCGCTGTAGGCGATACGCAGGTTGGGCAGCACCGGGATGGGGTGTTCGAAGTTGATATACCACTGGGTGAGATCGGCGCTTTTAAGGCCCATCTCGTCATCGATTTGCACGCTTTCGGACAGCAAATCGCCGGAAAAATCGTTGCTCCAACGGCCAACACCGGCGTAGATCCCCACATTGTCGGCATAGGCCGGCAGCACGGCGCCACCGGTGATCGCAAGGGTAAGCAGCAGCTTTCTCATTTGATATAACTCCATGTCAACATTGGCTTAAAGGTTAGCGTGGCCAGTAACACACCGACAGTATCAGCGGCCTAAAACCACTAACGCATTAATGTTGCGTGTAAAAAGGCCCGCTTACGCGGGCCTGACAAGGAGCGTCATGTTACTTAAAAGTGCATGGTGAGGTTAGCAAAAGGCCCAGAAAGGCGAAGGTCTGACTCAAAATCACCGATGTCGGCCAGTTTCAGCTCCAGGCGGCGATAACCAAGCTCCACCCCCACGTCCACCGGCCCCGGAATATCGAAGTCGTAACCCACAAAGGCGCTGTAATCGAGCAATCGGTTGCCGCTGTAGGCAAGGCCATTGCCCTGCACCCCGGCATAAAGGCCGGTGAGCGGCAAATCGACCCGGGCTTTGCCGTAAAGCATGGGCACCCAGTCATTAAGGCGGGCACTGCCCTGCTGGCTGGCACTTTGTAGCCGCACCTCGCCGTCCAGTTTACGGGCGGTGATGCCCAGATCCAGGTCACCGCCGGTATCCCACAGCTGGTAGTAAAAGGTGGCGTCGGTCATCTTCACCGCAAAGTCGGACGACACTTGGCCAGAGAAGGTTTTGTCATCAAAAACAATGCCGCTATCGAGGGTGCCCTGCCCTTGGGCGCTGATGTCGCTGTACGCGACTCGCAGGTTTGGTAGCAGCGGCAGCGGGTGTTCGATGTTGATGTACCACTGGCCCAAATTGGCGTTATCGAGGCCCAGTTCGTTATTGGCCGAGGTGTCGGTTGAGAGCAGATCGCCGGAGAGATGGTTGTGCCAGTAGCCGCCGCCGGCATAGACACCAATGATATCGGCGCGGGCCGGCAGCGCGGCCGCCAGAGCCAGGCAAGCAAGAGCAACGGAGGATTTCATGATGAGGACTCCACAGAAACAGGAAAAGGCCAGGGCCTTGGCATGAAAAAGCCGCCCTTTCGGCGGCTTGGGCGGCATAAATAACAGGAAAACAAAAAGGGCTGCACCCAGGCAGCCCTTGTTCCTCTTTTTATCCTTTATCCGCGGTCCAGCAGGTTTTCCAAATCCACCACAGCGCCGTTGGCACGGCTGATGTAGTTGGCCATCACCAGCGAGTGGTTGGCCAGCAGGCCAAAGCCAGAGCCGTTAAGAATGATGGGGCTCCACACCGTTTGCTGGGTGGCTTCCAGCTCGCGGATCACCTGGCGCAGGCTCACCAAGGCGTGTTTGTTCTCAAGAATGGGGCCAAAGTCCACTTCGGCAGCCTTGAGGATGTGCAGCAGGCCCCAGCTGTAGCCGCGGGCTTCGTAGAACACGTCATCGAGCTGCCACCAGGAGGTGGCGACTTTATCGGCGGCGGTTTCTTTGTCTTCCGGCACGTCCAGGCTCTCGCGGCCCACCGAGGCGGCCAGGCGCTGGCTGTAGCTGCCCAGGCGTTTATCCACCAGGCGCAGCAGCTCGCGCAGGTTGTCGGCGCGGGCGTAGAACTCGGCTTTATCCGGCCCGGTTTTGCTCAGGCGGGCACGGTAGGCTTTGAGGTGGTTGATGCCGCGCTGGTACTCGCTCTCGGCGCGAGGCATCACCCAGGAGCGGCGGTCCACGTTAAAAAGCGGCTGAGCTTCTTTGAGATCCGGGTCTTCTCGGGATTGGGACTGGGAGCGAGAAAGCTCGTTACGCATCACCAGGGTGGTGTCGCGCAGCAGTTCGAGGTTGCCAAACTCCCAGGCCGGCATGTTGTCCAAAAACACCGAGGGCGGGGTGACGTCGTTGGATAAAAAGCCGCCGGGCTTATCCAGCAGGGTTTGGGCGATGGTGATGACGGTAGTGGTGATGGTGGTGCCGGTCACGTCGGGCAAGTTATCTTCTTGCTCGGCTTTTTGGGTAACCGCTTTAACGTCAAAACGGTCTGGCTCTACCGACCAATACACTCCCAGCAGGTAGCCGGCAAAAATCACTCCGAGCAGGCTCCAGGTAACGACTTTTCCTCGCGCCATAACAACTCCTTTATCGAGAATAACGTGGCCAGGCTTCAATCTCCTGGGTCTGGCCATCGGCAAAAATCAATTCCAGCCTGAGCGGCTGGCCCTCTTTGAGGGGTTTTACAATGTCCATCAGCATCAGGTGCAGGCCGCCGGGGGCCAGCGTCAGGCGTTGGCTGGGGTTCAGGCTGAGGCTGGGCACATGATACATGCTCACCCTGCCCTGTTGGGCCAGGGTTTTATGGATGCTGATGTCTTTGACATCGCGGCTGCGCACCCCGGTTAGTACCACGGTTTGCGAGCCTTTGTTGGTCAGCTCCATATAACCGGCGCTGTTGCCCCCCGGCGGCACCAACCGTACCCAGGGGTCTTTAACGTCCAGCACCTTGGCCTGGAGCGGCCCACTCAGTAATAACAACAGCAACAGGGCGTATTTCACGCTAGCTCCTTGTTTTACTGGTTGTACCAGTCTAACGTACTCATGCCAAATCAGATATAGGAAATCACCATGACCGATTTCGTCCAAAGCGCCGTTGCCGATGGCGTCATGACGGTAACCCTGAACCGCCTCGACAAGAAAAACGCGCTGACTCAGGCCATGTACGACAGCCTCACCGCCGCCTTAAGCCAAGCCGACACCGACCCGGCTGTCAAAGTGGTGCTCTTGGTCGGCAACAACGACGTGTTCTGCGCCGGTAACGATCTCGAAGATTTTCTGACCTTAAAGGAACTGGGCCCGGACAGCCCCATTTTGCGCTTCCTCACCACCCTGGTGCGCTTTAAAAAGCCGCTGATGGCGGCGGTAGCCGGCCCGGCGGTGGGCATTGGCACCACGGTGCTGCTCCACTGCGACCTGGTACTGGCCGACAAGGCAGCCCGTTTTCAGTTGCCCTTTGTGGCACTGGGATTGTGCGCCGAAGCCGGTTCCTCGGTGCTGCTGGCCGACCGGGTTGGCCAGGCCAAGGCCAACGAATGGCTGCTGACCGGTAAACCCTTCAAGGCTGATGAAGCCCTGGCGCACGGCTTGATTAATCAAGTGGTGGATGGCCAAGTGTGCGAGACAGCCACGGCCATGGCCAAGCAGGTTGCCCAGTTGCCTTCCGGGGCGATGATGGCCACCAAGGCGCTTATCCGTCAGCCCAATCAGGCCAAGGCTGAGAAGGCCATCTTTGATGAAGCCGAGCAATTTGTTCGCCTGCTCAAGGGCGATGAATGTAAGGCCGCGATAAAAGCCTTCTTTACCCGGCGTTAACGCGCCGGCCTGGCCTTACCAACAGCCAAATCACCAGGATGGGCACCCACAGCGGGATGGAAACAAAGGCCAGGCCACAAAAAAGGCTACCTGCTACCAGCAGCAACACAGCCACCACGCCAATCAGGGTGCCGCCTATGGCCAGGAAGGCCACCAGCAGCCCAATGCCCAGCGCCAATACCGCGCCCAGGGGGTTGCTGACTTGCCAGTCACTGCCGGAAAAGGCAATCAGGCTGTGGTGCCAGTGGCCGCCAAAGGTGAAGTAAAGCCAGGCGGCCACAAGCGCCAGAAGTATCAGGGTTTTCTTTCCCATTGTCCCTCCAGATGCGGTTTAGCCGGCAACAACCAGACAGCGACCCCATAAAGAATGGCGGTGGTCAGGGGCGAGAGCAGCAATGCAACAACCGCCGCCAGCCTTACCCAGGCCTTGTCCAGGCCGATAATAGGGGCAAGCCCTGCACAGACACCGAACAACAGCTTGTTTGAAGTGTCTTTGTACCAACGTTCACGCATGCTTACCTCCGATCAGGGTGACTACGGCGCCGCCCAGCAACACCACGGCGGGCGGCACCATCCAGCACAACAACAACACACCCAGACTCAGCATCACTGACCTTCCTTGGCAGGGCTTTGGGCCTTGGCGTCGCTGGCGTCCTCAGGGGCGCTTTGCGGCATCATGGCAGCCATGGCTTCATCAAATTTCTTGCTGAGCTCATCGCTCAACTGAGACTGGATTTGATCCAAGGCTTTAGTGCTTTGCTCAACCACCATATTGGTCAAGGTGGTGGTGAGATCGTCTTGGGCGAAAGCAGGTGCAGACAACATAACAACACCGGCCAATACTGCGATTTTCAGGCTTTTCATGGCCAACTCCATGTGTGGGTTATCAAGTACACAGGGGTTATTACAAGGGCCGTGCCAACCTGAGATAATTTTTTATCTGTATGATTTTTAAAGACATAAAAAATAAGGCCGCCTTTAGGGCAGCCTCATTTGGGGACAGTGGTGACCAAATACGCCAACACTATTGGCGAAATTCACCACTCATTCAGGGCGGTACTCGGTCAGAGCCAGGGCTTCTTCCATCACCTCAAGGCCGGCGCCCGGTTTATGCGCGTTCTCAGACAAATACCGGCGCCAGCGGCGGCCACCGGTCTGGCCGTTAAAGAGCCCCAGCATATGGCGGCTAATGTGGTTAAGGCGGGCACCGGCGGCGAGCTCGGCCTCAATGTAGGGGAACATGGCCTCCACCACGGCGCGGCGGCTGGGCATGGCGGTATCCATGCCATAAAGGGCAGCGTCCACTTCGGCCAGCAGATAGGGGTTTTGGTAAGCCTCGCGCCCCACCATCACCGAATCGATGTGCTCAAGATGGCCCTTCATCTCGTCCAGGGTCTTGATGCCACCGTTGATGCCGATATGCAGTTGCGGGAAGTCTTTTTTCAGCTGGTAGACCCGGGGATAGTCCAGCGGCGGGATCTCGCGGTTCTCTTTGGGGCTAAGGCCACTCAGCCAAGCCTTGCGGGCATGGACGATAAAGGTATCGCAGCCGGCTTCGCTGATGGTGGACACAAAATCCACCAGGAATGGGTAGCTGTCCATATCGTCGATACCGATACGGCTTTTTACCGTCACCGGAATGGACACGGCATCTTTCATTGCCTTCACGCAGTCGGCCACCAATTGGGGCTCGGCCATCAAACAGGCACCGAAGCGGCCGTTTTGCACCCGGTCAGACGGGCAACCGACGTTGAGGTTCACCTCGTCATAGCCCCGCTCCTCGGCCAGCTTGGCGCAGTGAGCCAAGTCCGCCGGGTTGGAGCCCCCCAGCTGCAACGCCACTGGATGTTCCGCTTCGCTAAACGCCAGGTAGTCGCCCTTGCCATGGATAATGGCGCCGGTGGTCACCATCTCGGTATACAGCAGGGCATGACGGCTCAACTGCCGGGCAAAGACCCGGTAGTGGCGATCTGTCCAATCCAGCATCGGCGCCACGGAGAATAGCCGGGACCGCTCAAGGCTTGGAAAAGCTTGTTCTTGCCGGGTTTCACCTTGTTTTTCAGTGATCTGTTCTCTAGCCATTCTTAACCGTTTTCAAGCAATTTTTGGGTATGGACTGCCCCATATCTGCCCCCTAAGATATGGGGCAGGTACTAAGGAGGTGTCATGGCAGGCTTCACTATCGAAAAGCGCAAAAACAGCAAAGGCGAGTTCCGTTACCGCTGCACTGTCAGGGCCCACCAAGGTAGCCAGGTAGTGTACCGCGAATCCCGCACCTTTGGCAGGAAGAGCGATGCGCAAGCCTGGGGCATCCAAATGCAGGCCAGCATCGAACGAGACGGTATTCCGGGCCAAAGCATGGCCATACCTTCTATTGGCGAGCTCATCACTAAGTACCTGAGCAGCCCTACTCTGATGGCGAGGACCGGTAGGACTAAGGAATACGTATTAAAGCTGCTGATGGACTGCGATATTGGCCGCATCCAAGCAGACAAGTTGGTGGAGTCTGATCTTGTTCGTCACTGCGAAGACAGGGTGGCCGCCGGAGCATCTCCTCAAACCGTTGCGCATGACGTCAGCTATTTAAGCTCTGTCATGGCCGCTGCTTGGCCCCACTTCAAAATTGACGTCTCCAACCAGGTTGTTAAGCAGGCACAAAACCACCTGCGCTATGCCGGGCTTATCGGTAAATCGGAGCGCCGCACCCGTCGTCCAGTAGGCGACGAGCTAGCACGTTTAGAAGAAGCGCTTGCAGAGCGCGAAGGTAAGCGTCAATCCAAGATCCCTTTTCGCGACATCCTCCAGTTCTCTATCTTGAGCTGTATGCGTATTGGCGAGGTATGCAGCATTTGTTGGGAAGATGTCAGCGAGCAAACCAAATCCGTACTGGTGCGCGATCGCAAAGACCCACGTAAGAAACAAGGCAATCACATGCAGGTGCCACTGCTCGGCGATGCCTGGACCATACTGCAACGCCAACCACGGACCGATGAACGGGTATTCCCCTTCGAGTCAAGGAGCGTTACTGCAGGATTCCAAAGGGTACGTAATAAGCTGGGCATTCAAGATCTACGCTACCATGACCTACGCAGAGAAGGTGCAAGTAGGCTTTTCGAGGCAGGGTTTTCACTGGATGAAGTGGCTCAAGTGACCGGGCATAGAGACCTCAACATCTTGTGGCAGATCTATACCCAGTTGTATCCGAGTCGAGTGCATGAGAAATTTGCTAAAGTTTCACAACTGCAGAGTAGTGAAAAATATTTAGGGAGTGCCGACTAAAGCTGGCAGATTAAGGAAAAGCATGGATGAATCTTCAAACTGTTAGGTTGTTCAATTTTCAAAGTTTCGGACCAGAGCCAACAGAACTAACGCCAGAAAATATTACTTATCTAATTGGTCCCAACGGCTCCGGAAAGACCGCTGCACTTCAAGCTTTATGTCGATTATTTGCATATGACCCATCATTGCGTCGTGTGAAGCGCTCAGACTTCCATGTCCCACATAATGAAGAGGTAGTCCCCGAAGAACGGCAGCTATGGATTGAGGCTGACTTTGTATTCCCAGAGTTGAAGGATGGAAAAGATAGCTCGACAGTTGCTCCCCATTTCAGCCACATGCGCCTTGACGATCCAGACGGGATTCCTAGGGTACGATACCGCCTAAGTGCCACGATGGGCATTGATGGCGATATTGATGAGACTTTTGTGTATGTGCTTGAAGCTGGTCCAGACGGCGTTCCTTTAAATCCTCAAGCTGTTCCCAGGTCTGAACGAAATCACATACAGGTCCATTATCTGCCCGCAAGGAGAGATCCGACTGACCACATTGCATACGGAACGAGCGCGCTGCTTGGCCGATTGCTACGTGCCGTGAACTGGGAAAATGAACGAGAAGAGGTCAAAGGGTTCACCGACCAGATTAGCGAGAGTTTGGCTGCTAATCCATCGGTCAATGCTTTTAGTGCCCACCTGAAGAAAACATGGAGCACCCTTCATAAAGGTAGCTATTTTACAGATCCCAAGATTACTTTTGTGGCATCTGAGATCGAGGCGTTGCTTCGTCATTTGTCCGTATCATTCTCGCCTGGACATGATGAAAATCTTGTCGATTTTTCTCGACTCAGTGACGGTCAGAAGTCGATGCTCTATCTATCGTTGGTTCTCTCATCTCAAGCTATTGGCCGTGCTGTCCTTGCCGGTGAGGACGACTCTTTTGACCCAGAAAAGTTACGTCCGCCAGTCTTTACTTTAATAGCCCTTGAGGAACCAGAGAACAGCCTCTCACCTCACTATTTGGGGAGAATTGTTAGCGCTCTTAACTCAATGACGAGGAACCAAGATGCTCAGGCCCTAATTGCTACGCATGCTCCGTCAATGTTGCGACGTGTCGATCCGGAACATATTCGATATCTTCGACTTACCAAAACCCGGCAATCAATAATTACGAAAATCCAATTACCCGCTAAAGCCGATGAAGCGCACAAGTTTGTACGCGAGGCTGTTCAGGCATTTCCTGAGATTTACTTCTCACGTTTGGTTGTATTGGGTGAAGGGGATAGCGAAGAAATTGTACTACCGCGCCTTTTCCAGGCGAAAGGTGCTCCAATCGATGAATCAGCGGTGACGATTGCTCCTCTGGGAGGAAGGCACGTTAACCATTTTTGGCGCTTACTCACGGCATTACAGATTCCCTATCTAACACTTCTTGACTTGGATTTGGCCAGGTATCAAGGTGGATGGGGACGGTTTAAGTATGTAAATGACCAAATAACAGCTTTTCGACCCGAGAATAGTCTTCCTAAAGACCACGGAATACCTCCATGGAACTCCGATGATTATAAAGTGCGTATTTATCCTGGTCATATACAGGCGTTAGAGCAGCGAGGAATATTTTTTTCCTATCCAATGGACTTGGACTTCTCAATGATCCTCAGCCATCCTCGCGCCTACAATGTTCAAGAGGAAGCTCCGGATGAAGCAACACTAAAATCGGTTTTAGGGAAAAGCCATCATGACTCATCGCAATATAGCGAAAACGAGTTGAAGCTGTTTGCTTCCTATCACAAGCTTTTTAAGCTGGGCAGCAAGCCCGCTGCGCATATAGACGCTCTGGCTCAACTGAGCGACGAGGATTTACTGGCGAATATGCCTGAATCACTTGCACGACTAGCAGATGCTGTGATTGCCAAGCTTGCGGAGCTGCCCGAGTGATTGCTGTAGATGCATGGTTGCCTTCGGATGGGCTAACACTTGAACCCAATGCTCTGCTGGCTGCGAAGGAACAAGCGCGCTGTCTTGCACTGACTGCGGGGCCGGGAGCGGGCAAGACGGAAATGCTTGCACAGCGAGCTGACTTCCTCCTCCGAACCGGAACCTGCCGTTATCCGAAGAGAATACTCGCTATTTCTTTCAAAGTTGATGCCAGCAAAAACTTGAAGGAGCGAATCCAGCGACGCTGTGGACAAGAATTGGCTTCCCGTTTTGATAGCTACACATTTCATGCGTTTGCAAAGCGTATTATTGATCGCTTCCGAGTAGTGCTTACTGGTAATGATGCTCTGGATATGGATTATTCGATTGGCGAAAGAAAAGTCACAAGAAGGCAAATTACATTTCATGATCTTGTGCCGCTAGCAATTCAAATTCTCAAGGCCTCTACTGTCGCAAGAAATGCCATACGCCAAACTTACAGCGATGTTTTCTTGGATGAATTCCAGGACTGCACGGATCAGCAATATGAACTAGTTAAGGTAGCCTTCCAAGGCACTAGTATTCGTCTTACTGCTGTCGGTGATACCAAGCAGAAAATCATGGGATGGGCAGGTGCTTTAGACGGAATATTCCAAACGTTCGCTAGGGATTTCTCAGCAGTGCCATTAAACATGTACCGAAACTTTCGTTCAAAACCACGCTTGCTTCGAATGCAAAATGAGATAATTCGCGCACTTGATCCGGCATCTGTTATGCCAGAACACCAACTTGCTGGTGAGGAGGGAGAAGTCTTCGCGTGGCAATTCGAGAGTGCCCAGAAAGAAGCTGAGCACTTGGCCGATTTGATAGTCGTGTGGATAAGAAACGAACAAGTTCCGTTATCCGAAATCGCCATATTAGTGTCCAAGCAACTAGATCTTTATGCCAATCACTTGATGGCGGCATTGGAAGCTAGGGGAATACCGTACCGGAACGAGCAGGACATGCAGGATATTACTGTCGAACCTGCAGCAAGGCTCATTGTTGACTATTTGTCCTGCCTCTATGGACAACGGGAGCCCAAGGCCTGGATTCGGCTAATGAACCAACTGACTCCGTTTGACGATGAAGAGCTGCAGTCTACCGCCAGACAAAATCTTCAACGCTTATTCAGAGAACAGCGAAAAATCATTACCATAGCCGAGCTGTTGGACGGTCCGTTTTCAGGATGGTGGGAATCGGTACGTACTTTTCTTAAAACATTAGGAAAGGAAACTCTTGTTGCTCTATCTCCTGACTATGAGTCATTTGCCAGACTTCGTGAAGTTGTGAGAAAGACCAAAGCCCACATTGAAGAATTGCTTGAACTTACCCCCGATTTACCTCAAGCCTTGACTCGTTTTTCTGATGATCAGGCTGTACGTATTCTGACTATCCACAAGAGTAAAGGATTGGAGTTTGACTCAACGATAATTATGGCCGTTGAGAACGAAATATTCTTTGGGGATCAAGATGCTAATCGGTGTGCTTTCTTTGTTGGTGTATCCCGTGCCAAGCGTCGGCTCATTCTTACATACGCAAAAGAGCGAGATAGGCCTGCTGATTATCATAGAAGATGGGATACAGCACGAACTCCTCAAACTGAGTATTTTGGCTACGCATCGCCATTTCTAGATGGGTCCGGTTAAACATCTAAACAGCATCCAAAGGTGGCGTTTTGATGCTTTACTTCAAAAATTGAGCTGAGAGTCACTGTGTCAGCATCGGAAACCAACCAAAAAGCGACTTCTTGATATGTAGATGCTCCTATCAGAGTTTAAAAGGTACTGAAAAGCCACCAAAAAGCGACTTCTCAATGGCCTTGACGAGCTTAGATGATTGATTAATATATAGATTGTCAACGGTAGCTGGCCTAAAACAGCATTTCTCAATAACAAGGCTCTTGCCTTCACTTCGTAACCCTCAGGGGGGATGTCCCCTAGGGGCACTCCTCCGTCAAAACATGACCTTCCCGGAGGAAAATCTGATGTTCATCATCATTGTGCTTGCAGCATTCTGCTGCTGCCTGTGCTTGTGCGCTGCCCAAGCCACCAGGCTACTGTTCCGCGACACAGCTGAATGCCTTGTCACGGCCCTGGCGCTCGATACTGAGCAGCCAAACACACGAGGGCCTCCCTCACCTGCCAAACGAGTACCGAACCTTTCGGTGACTCGGTGCCCTCCCCCGTCTCTGTCGCCAACGGCGAAAACAGAGACGGGGGAGGACCCCCCGACGAAAGCCTTGTGCCTCAAGGGCTCAAGGCTTTCGCCCCGCGCACGAAAATGCGCGAATAAATACCGCCTTCGGCGGTTAGCGCGCTACGCGCTTCCCTTCCAGAGAATGACACAACTGTACCAGCCGGATCTGCTGGCAGTTTGTTCCGTCGGAACAGACCAGCCAGTGGAATGAGTTGTTCGCTCCATAGCAGTACCGTTCGTAAAGATGACCGTGGGCAACGGTTTACCTGCCCTTTGCCTGGGCGAGAGTCCCAGTGTTGGCCTTAGCATGCAGAGCTAATCAAAAACTGCGTATCACTTACCACCGATGACGAACAGGCCAGCTTTCATCAACTCTGTAGAACAACCAGGGCAACACCATGCGTTCAGCAAGAGCCAACCCCAATGCCAAAAACTTTGGCCTGAAAAGCCGAGACTTGGGTAAAGCTGGCCTCAACGCTCTCAAAGAGGCGGTGAGGAGCTTCCAATCCATTGCCACTATGCACGATAGGTGGCAGGTATTCGCTACCTGGCTCAAGCTCGAACACGGTATCAAAGACATGCGTGATATCGAGAAAGCACACCTAGTCGCCTATGCCGCTCACTTAAATGATCGGTTCGAGCGAGGTGAAGTCGCCTCGTCTACAGCTCAGAACTATCTGAGTGCTGTGAACCGGGTAATGGAAATAGCACGAGGAGACAGGCAAGTACGGGTAAATCCCGTTGCCGAAGGCGGCCTCCCCAAACGCTCTGGTATTGCTTCACAAGACAGAAGTGTCTCAGAGGTGGCCCACAATGAAGCAATGGCAACAGTTTCAAGCCGTTTGAGAACCTTGCTGGCCTTACAACGCAACTTTGGGTTGCGCTTTGAAGAATCGGCCAAATTTGATGCGGCAAAAGCCCTGAAAGAAGCAACGAAAATCGGCTCCTTCACGGTGAAAGACGGCACCAAAGGCGGCCGAGCACGTACCATTCCCATGACCAGTGCGGCGCAGCTTGCGACACTTCGCCACGCAGCCTCTATCCAGGATGGCCGCAGCATGATCCCCAATGACCAATCTTACCGAGAGTTTCGTCAGGCGGCTTACCGAGAGATTGGCTGCCATCCCGTTAATTTCCACGGGGAGAGGCACCACTATGCACAGACTCGTTACCGGCAGCTACTTGGCGCTGACAGTCCCGTAAAAGCAGGGCTTAGGCATGGCCATGCTCATCACCAGTATCTTGCCAAAACACTTAAGGTCTCTGTCGCTCAAGCCAGGATGCTCGACAAGGAAATCAGAGCTGAAATTGCCAGGGAGCTTGGTCACGGGAGGATCGACGTAACTAATGCCTATTTGGGGTGAACAATGGAAAAGTGGGTTAAAGAAAGAGCGCATGTTTATGTGAGGCACGGCGGTAAGACAGCCAGACGAGCCATGGTCAAGCGTCTGATCGCCGCCCTTGAGGATATTGCTGCCCATGAAAGAGGGGTCAAATCACCAGAACAAGTAGGGCGAGCTCATATTCACCGCTACTACGCCAGGCACCAGCATCTTAGCCCGACCACACTGCGTGACCATTTCTATGCATTCCGGCTACTATGGTTACTCCTTGAACGGGCAGGCGAGCCTCCGAAATACAGCAGAGAAGATTTCGATGGCAGTTAATGCTCTTAATCAACAGGCACTAGGCTTATAGATGAGCGGACTAAGCAATTTATCACCAGCTGACTTCGAAGACTTATGCCGAGACATTGCTCAGGCTGAGTTGGGCGTAAGATTTGAAGCCTTCGGTCCAGGAGCTGATGGCGGAATTGATGGACGCTATTCTGTAGGTTCTGACAATATTATTCTTCAATGCAAGCATTATTTCAACTCGACTTTTTCTCAGCTAAAGCGTTCTGCCATTAAAGAAATGGTAAAAGTATTAAAGATTAAGCCTAGCAGATATATTTTCTTTTGCTCAAATTCTCTAACACCAATGAAACGCAAAGAGCTTCTTGAAATATTCGAATCCACAATGTCCAGCTATGGTGATATATGGGGAAAAGAGGATATTGAAGCTGCACTTCGGCGTCATCCCTCCATAGAAAAAAGCCACATTAAACTTTGGTTATCTAGCTCCGCGGTGTTGGAGAAAATATTACATTCAGGACTTGAAGAATTTACACACTCAACAAAGGATGAGATACTTCACGAAGTAAAGCTCTATGCAAAAAATAAAAGTTTCGATGATGCCATAGAAATATTAGAAAAAGAAAAAACACTTATCATTTCAGGACCTCCAGGTGTTGGTAAAACTACACTGGCAAAAATGATTTCATATCATTACTTAAATGAAGACTGGAAATTCCATGCAATAAGGTCTCTAGATGATGGGTTTGCTAAAATTAACAATGAAAACCCGACACTATTTTTCTTTGACGACTTTCTAGGCAGAATAGATCTAGACAAAGATGCGCTGCGCAAGAAGGATAATGCATTCATTACATTCGTCAATAGGATAGCAAAATCAAAGAACTCTCGATTTATCCTTACAACAAGATCTCACATTTTCGAAGAAGCAAGGCGCTTATCAGATAATCTCGACAACGGACGGGTTCAGCTAGCTAAGTATTTACTCGACGTCGGGATATACACACGAAAGATAAAAGCCATGATACTATTTAATCATCTTGCATATTCTGAACTAAATTCAGGATTTGTAGAGCATCTACTTCATGATGATTGGCTAAAGAAAATAATTGATCATAAAAATTATAACCCTCGGATTATTTCATCTGTATCAAGTGAATTAATAGAAAATGTTAACAAAGAAGATTACCCTCAATATATCTACAATGCTTTAAACAATCCTAATTTTATATGGGAAAAATCTTTTTTATCGTTATCTATAATGTGCCAAAATTTATTAGCATGCCTATTTTTTAGCAATCAATACTGGGGAGCAAGTATTGAAGAGCTAAGACTTATCTACTCGAAAGCTCATCGTGCAGTTTGTTTACATTACAATCAGTCTTCCATGCCGAATGATTTTGACTCCTCATTAAAAATATTAGAGTCAGGCTTTGTATCAATTTCGGATACTAAGGTAACCTTTGTAAACCCGTCACTCAGAGATTTCCTCAGAAACCACTTAGTAGATATTGAATACCTTTCAATTTTTCCTGAAGTATCAGAGCGACTCGATTGGGCTGAAAATCTTTGGGATCATGTTAAAGAAGTTTGCAAATCAAGAAATGAATTACTAAATGCACATGCATTAAAATATCAAATGATATCTCAAAAAATGCTAACAGTTCCGACATTAAAAATAACTAAAAACAATAACTACATTTCAATGAGTTATAACGATTTAAGCATAATTGAACGCGTGAGGCTTCTCCTTGACTGGTGGGATAAATCACACGACTACAGTTATGTAGATATAGCCATAAAAGCGATGAATTCAGATAAATTAGAAATATACTGGTCAGATGGACAGTCAATACCCGAACTATATTGTCTTATAAGAGATAACGAGTCCTATACAGTTGAATATAAAAACGACCTTCTAATTGCTGTCGAAAAATATTTAATAAGGGTGCTCAATAGCGGTTTAGCAATTGATGAACTAGCATCAATGATTGAAAGCATATACAACTTTGGATTAGAAAAAGAATTACCCAATGTTAAATGTGATTTAGATAGCGTTGTTGATTACGAGTTAGAAGAAACATGGAGTGCCATAAATAGCCTGGATTCTGAAGATGAACTACTAGAGCATTTAGACTATTTAACTAATATAGCAAAATCAACTAAACGAGACATTGAATACTCAAGAGATGTTATTTTTAAGAAAATAGCAGATCTTGAAGATGAATATTACGAAAGAACTTCATTTAGCAACGGAAAGGGTTATAGCAAGAACGAAAAAGATATTTTTGATGATGAGGAAATGAAAAGTCTTTTCTCTAGTTTGATCAAGTCGCCTTAAAAATATCTTAATTATTTCCCAAAAGGGCAATTACAGCGCCTACACTGCCTAGCTCTATCCGCTAAAGTAGCTCCATCTTCAGCCTGTGGCTGAGATGTGCGATAGCTGGTCGCCAAAAACAAACAGCAGACTATCCATCCCGTAGCCGGGGTTCACCGGTTACGCGGTGTACCCCTTCAATGCCAAGTAAATTGGAGGTGTGTATGTACTTTTCTACGTTCATTTTGATCATGTGCGTGACTGTTGGCGTCATTGCTTTAGGTGCTGCTGCAACTGTATGGCTACTCAAGCAAGCTTCACTGGCAGCGTATCGCAATATGAGAAAAATGCGGCCCGTACGGGTCGTCAGTCCACTGGTTAATGCGGACAACTCATTGAGTGGGGAATGGTTGAAAGCCACTTCAAGTGGTCATCAATCTAGTGTATTCGAAGCAGTCGGATGCGTCCCCCTCGAAGGGAAATTGGCTTCTAAGCAAGTTGCCATGGCTTCCCATAAGAAGTTGTTGCCAGCAAGGATCTAAGGAAAGTCTATGTACCGGCTTATCCTGACAAATCCTAAGAAGAACGTCCGACAATACCAGCCAACCGAGGCTGGTTACAGGGCTGCACTAAGAGCTGCTCAAAGATTTTTAGAGCAGTATCCCCAGGGCAATGCAGTGCTTTACGGCCACAGTGTTTGTGAGTCATTCACGAAACAACGCATGCCAGAGCTCTGAATCCTAACCTTAACCAACCCTGCCGGGTGTTTTGCCCGGTTGGGCAGTATCCCGGCGTTTTATCTATTGGAGAATGAAAATGCCGAGAAAAACCAAATCCGAGGTCCATCAATTCGACGTGTGTGGTCGTGTGTATTACCGCGAGGTTAATTACACTGGTAAAGAAGGCGAGTTGGTGGCTGAAACGGTGGAGGCATTATCTCATGACGAGGCGGAAACCGTATTTCGAAATAATCTGGTTGAACACGCTCGCGAATTCAACCTGACCGTGGACCGTGTCGAAATTACGTTCACTATCGATTTGACGATTGCTGAAAGTGATAGCGATGAACCATTTTTAGTCCATTAATCAGAAAACCCTCAGGGGAAGCCCTGAGGGTTTTCCCTCCTGTTGTTGAAGGAGGAAAAATGGAAGACACCATCACAATCACCGCTGCGTTATCTGATCGCCATGCCTGGGCTTTGGTTCAACTCGTTAAACGTATCGGCTGGAACGAAGTTCGGATCAATGCGGCGGATGACGACGATGCGTATCTGATGAGAGAGGCTTTATCTGCATTGCAGAAGAGTCTTGCTGAATTGGGATACGCGCCTCGGTAAAAACTCTACCAGAACGCTGGGATTGTCCAAAATGGGCAGACCCAGCGTCTTTGCAGAGCAACTTAGATTGGTAATATTGAAAAACCTTTCAAAGGAGGATTTAAATATGACATATCACTTACACCTTAACTTTGAAAATAGAGAGTACTTTTTATCAGATGGAGCTTGGTCAACTGAAGAGACCATTCAAGGCGTTCTTCTTCCTATCGCAGCGCATCGTGCTGCTGATGAAAAGGACGCATGGAGCGCTATCGATGAAGTTAAATCTCTGATAGATGACGTACTATGCAAAGTTGACATTGAGTGGAACGATTTGATGACCCAGAAGCCAACAATCCTCTTTAAGGAAGATGTTAAACTTTTGATTTGTAAGCTTAAGCGAGAGTTCTATATTAACTCATTTCATGCTTACCTGAATAATAGGAAGTTTAGCGAAAACCATAAGGAAATGGCTTGTGAAGAATTTTACCAATCATTGCCATGCCTTGAGAATGAAGGCTTTTTCACCTTTTAAAGGTGTAGATAAGAATGACTTTTTGCCTTTGCGGGCATAAGTTAAACGGGTGCTTTAGAACGTTTTACGATACTTTTTGTAGTAGCTTCTTTAGTTTGACCGGAATAATCAAAGGGCCAGCTTGTCTGGCCCTTTGTTATTTCTGAGGTGAGGCGTTTACGGGATTGTCTTCACGCTTCCGTTCTTTTGTAGATTGTTGCTCCAAAGTGGCGAGAATTTCCGATGCCTTTCGTTTGGCCTCGGCCACAACTTCGGGTTTCTCCTGCTCCAGAATCTGCTCGAGTGTTCTTGTCACTGGAATACCTCGTTAGTTTAGTTAAAATCTGATTATAGAACGTTTGCACAGAGGATGAATATCATGGATGCATTTACAATTGCCATGCTGAGTTTGCTCGCATTTTTTACTGTGGTCACTTTTGGAAGTTTGTACCTCTATAACAAATCTCAAAAGTGCAAAAACCATAAAGACTGATGCAGCCGTTACATGTCACAGTATCAAAACCGTGACATGTAAGGGCTCTCTAAAATTAATTTCCAGTCAATGCGTTAGAACTCTCTCTAATCATCAGTCCTATCACAACTGGCCTATTGGTCATCGCCAAAAAACTTTCACATGTGAAAGTTTTCAGTCAAAGGCAGCTCTTTTACTCTGGGGTGATAAAGAGCTCAGCCCTGCCCTGCTCCAGCACAACTGGCGCACTGTATTGCCCTTTAGCCTGGCGCTGTGAGGCCACAAAGATTGCCGCCCACGCTGGAAGTTCCTTGCTAATACTGGCCAGTAAGCTGTTCTTATCCAGTCTCGCCCCTTCGGGAATGGTGACTTTGATACGGGAGTATTCAACATCATCACCGGCGAGAAAGGCATAGCCCTGTTGCTGAGCCATTACAAAATCAGGGATTGCCCTAGGTTGCTCACTGGGTGCATAGACAAGGGTGCTGATAGAGCAGGATTTCTCATAGCTGTGCCCAGAGGCTTCCCAATCTGGACAGCCTTTTTGTGGCGCAACAATGCGAACAGAAGACAAAATGTATTCAGCCATCAATGGCAGATCCTGATGTCGGTTTTTGTTATCAACAACATACTTAACACCAGCGTGTTGCAAAGTCTGTTCAATGCCGGTGAGCAATGTTGCCGACATCAGCTCCCAAGCATGATGGCTATCGCTGGCCTGAGTGGCAGGCATCCAGGCGAAGACGCTGTCGCGCTCCATTACGCCCTTAGGGCTAAATGCCGTTGTAAGAAGCCCCAGCCCAAGAGACTTTCCCCAGTCAAGCCCTATCCCTTGCCGAGCGTTGAAGAGCACTGCATCGCCAGAAACACTCCAGCCTTTCGCCAGTGCGCTGCTCCGCTGCGATGCGGGAACAGCATAATCTTTGGCGCCATAAAGCCCTCCTGCCTTAGCCAAGTTATAGGCACGGCTGTGGCTCGCATCGTATGACGGTGTTTCGGGTGTTGTGGCACAGCCGGAGGTAAATCCAGCAGCGCATAGCGTCAAGGCAAGTTTCTTTTTCATGCGGTTCTCCTTTTGCAATGAAGCAAGGGTGCCACAGGCTTCACGAAATGCAATAACCACATGATTAAAAAGAAAATATGTTCTGACGGGACAAAGTTACCCTAATTAAGCACGATGCCGAAAATGGGCAGTTACAGAGGCGAAATAGTGAGGATGAAACCAATAGCCTGGTCTTAGAAAACAGGAGAGCAGGCTATGTTCACAATTCACTCTATCGGGGATGCCGGTTTCCTCGAACAGATCCTCGTCGCTGTGGCTATGGTGACAGGCACCGGGGACTTCGAAAAAATGATCGGTATCGGGCTTTTGCTTGGCGCTCTGATCGTTTCTTTCCAATCACTTTTTCAAGGGGCTAAGTCCTGGGACTTACACCAGGTCTTTGTCGCGTGGCTTATTTATGGGCTGGCATTTGGTGCCAGTACGACCGTCACCATCGAGGATGCCTATGATGGTGAAGTGCGAGTGGTGGCTAATGTCCCAATTGGCCCGGCAGCAGTTGGTTCGCTTATCTCTGAAGTGGGTTATGGCATTACCAAGTTGTTCGAGGTGGCATATAGCCCAATTGCACCAGGGATAACCGAACATAAGTTCCTCGATAGCCTGGACTTACTGGTAAAGCTTCGCGATACCCAGATGCGCTCGGGTTTGTGGGTGGCTTGGAACAATGCTCTTGGAGGCAGCAAAGTCGATGTGAAAAAAAGCCTGCTCAATTACATCTCTGATTGTACTGCCGTAAAGTTTGCCCGAGGTGAAGCAACAGAAGACCAAATCAACACAGAAAACTGGCAGCAAGCCCTGCGCTTTGAGTCTGCGGTATTTGGCACTGAGCTGTTTCTTTCCCCCTCCGGCTCCACCTATCCAACCTGTACGGCAGGTTGGGTCCAGCTAGCTCAGGCCATTAATTCGGCCTACTCAGCGGGGCTATCCCAACAAACCCTGGGTTACATTCTGGGGAAAACAGATGCCGTAAACGCCACTTCCGACGCCTTGGATAACCTACACGCACAGAGTGTGGCCACTGCGGACTACATTAAAGCTCACATCTTACAGCCCATCGTTTCACGCGGATTTTCCCAATACTACAGCGATGCCCATGACCCCTATGCGCAGGTGATGATGGCTCAAGCTGAGAGGCAACGTAATACCCAGTGGAGTGCCGAACAGAGTTTATGGATGAAGTCCATCAGGCCTTTGATGACCCTGATTGAAGGGCTGGTCTATGCGATAACTCCACTGGCTGCTTTCATCATGGTTACAGGCTCTAAAGGCATTGTATTGGTAGGTAAGTATTTCCAGATGCTGATTTGGATACAGCTTTGGATGCCAGTCATGTCGATCATCAACTTGTACATCTACACCCAGGGGCAAGACGCCCTGAACAACTACCTGTACACCGGGGATCTGACCTCGTTTGAAGGTATCGCCTATGCCAGCGCTGAACTGGAACGCTGGATCTCTATTGGCGGGATGATGGCAGCATCAACACCAGCCATTGCCTTGATGCTGGTTTCAGGCTCAGCCATTGCAATGAACTCACTGGCTCAGCGTGTTAGTGGCGGCGACCACATAGACGAAAAGATCATGTCTCCCGATTTGCTCCACCGTGGGCCTGTTGTGGAACAACAACCTCAGTTCCAACAATCAAGAGCCGGAGGGTCACTGGAGTCAGGAGCCGACTCCTTGCTGGACAAGGTCAATGTTGGTCAAACACTCAGCTCAGCGGTAAGCAGCAGCCATGCCGCCACAGCACAAGCAACCAAAGGTTTCTCAGAACAGCTTTCAAACTCCATTTTCTCCGGTGCATCAGCAGACCAAAGCTTCAGCCGGTTGCAAGGCTTGGGGCAAACCTTAAGAGCGTCGGACTCAAGCCAAGCAAAGGCAATTTATGGACAAGCCCAGGACTACGCTCGGGAGCATGGTTTGGCTGAAAGCCATACCGATGCTATTGCCGGGGCTATCGCCATGCGAGCATCGGGCTCGGTTGATGCAGGTAAGCTGGCAGCAGCACTGGGAGGACCCATAGGCCGCCTAGCATCGTTGTCCGGGGCAACAGGAAAAGATGCGCCAATAAAAATCCAAGGCGACGTATCAGGTTCTGGCGAATCACGGGCTGTTGACCAACGCCAGCAGCTCACTAACGATCTGGACAGACTGAGTAAGAACCTTGGCTTCTCACAAGACGATTCGGCGTCTTTGACTCAGGATCTGGCGCGACAAACCAATACCGAATCGGGTCAACGTTTCACTCACTCTTTGGGTGAGGAGCAGCGCAAGCAACTATCACAGTCCGCTACTCAAGCACTCAGCGCCCAAGACACATATCAGCGCTTGGCAGCAGCCCAAAGCTCTATTGGCACTTCCAGCCAAATGGATATACGCGCTTTGGCAGGTTCTGTGATGAGCAGTTCCACTGCCCAGCATATGCTGCAAAGCGGTATGCGCCTAGCTACACCAGAAACTCGCCAGCTCGCCAATGACAAGGCGCTTTATTACCAAGCATTAGGAATGGATCCCGCACGGGCCCTTGCTGGAGGTCAAATTTATGCACTGCTCAACTCAAGCAAAGGGGCTGAGCAAGCCCTGGCCGCTGAGTCGATCAGTGCTGCCACCGGCGGCGCCATCACTCAAGCACCAGGTCGCTTCAACGAAAACCAAATACTGTTTAACCAAGCCCCAGGTATCACTCCCCCGACAGCCGACCTCAAAGCTCCGGAAGAAATGACAGCACAGCAGCGACGTCAGTCCACTGGCCAAGTGGCAGGAACACAAGCCGTGCATCAGCAACACGCCCAAAATATTGAAGGAGTTAAACGCGCTCATGCAGGCTACCAGCAGTCTTTGCAGGGCGAGCGTCTAGATGCACTTCGCGCCCAAATAATGAATTCCAATGTAACGCCTTCTGTCGCCGCCAACGTCTTTGCTACCGCTGAGGGAGCCGGTCGATTCTTCGACCAAATTGTTGGTGGCGCCGGTGCGGCAATGGACAGCTTTTCCAATGACTTTGCACACTCTATGAGCACGTTGGCCAAGATGACCCCAGAGCAACGCGACAAACTCATTGCTGATACTCACCAAGGAGATGACTACATCAAACAGCAGTACGGCGTGCCAGGCTTTATGGCAACTGGGGCCGCCAACTTAGGTCGCGACATCATGGGGACAGGCGTCGCTGGCTATTACGCCGCCAAGGAATGGCTAACTGGGGAAGCGGACTTGTCTGAGGCAGCTAAAGGTATGTCTATTAGGGAAAAAGGGATGTTCTTTGCATCTGCCTTGGCCAGTGCGAGTGAAGCCGGTGCCGGACAAGCACAAGCTTTTGTTCAGCAGTACGGCAATGAGTTTCGTGATATCGCTGCGCAAACGGCCATGCACGAGCATGGTTTGCACTCTGACGCCGGAGCCAAATTGTTTGCCTCATCCATCATGGGAGCCAGTGATGGGCAAGAAGCAAGATATCGCACCGAGCTTCAGAACGAACTAGGTGACCAAGCACTGGGTAATAAAGCGGCAGATATGATTGAGGCTGCCGCCAGTGCCGGCCGAGAACAAGCCGGTGGCTACCTGTCACCGGTAGCACGTTACCTTGCGGTAAAAGAGGGGAACAGCTTGTGAACCAGCAACTGCTGCAATTAAAGCTCAAAGAACGGCTGCTGACAGACGAATTAGAACAGCTTTGGGAAGAACTGGCTGGGGTTGCCGAAGTACCCGAGATGCCTCTGACCTACCAGCAGGCAGTTAACCAATTGAAGGTGATGATACTGGATGGACAAGGGACTTGGCTGGCAAGTGATGTTGAGCGAGTCGGCGATAAGCTGCAAACCTCAGCAGAGGCGCTAAGACACGCAAGTACAGAAACAGGCCTTAGCTTACATCTGCTCAAAGGCAGCCTGCATCGCCCACAACGCAGCCCTCTGCTAAGGCAAGAGGGGGATACTCTGGTACTGCATCTCGATTAAAAGGGACCACCGGCCCAGCTCTGAAACGCAGGGCCGGTATCACGGGCAAAAAGCACTTTATTCTCCTCTGTAGTTACAGAAGTATCGATGGGCGCTTCCCATTCATTTTCATTAGTCTCCGAAATACTACGATTTCTGAAAGTTGAGACGATTGAAAGCAGGACCGTCAGCGCAATTAATGCCAGTACAACTCCGCCAATTCCAGCAACTTTGTACGGAACGAACAAACTTATAAAAATTAAAATTAGAATACGCATCATAGCCTCAAATCAACCTTACTAAGACCAGTATAAATCATAGTCGGCCATGACGAGCTTGGTTATTTAAAGTATCAAAAAATGAGCCCGTAAAAAAGCAAAGCAATGGCATTGCATATTTCTATTCTCATGGTAGAAAAATATTATTCTCTGTTAGGAAAATCACTATGACTTATATCCAAAAGAAAAAGGTAGTCTGGCTTATTGCCGCTGCCTTCATGTTTTGTATCTCAGTGTTGATAAGCAAAGACGGTGTTGCAAGAGGGGACTGGCTTTATATAGCCGCCTGCCCTGCAATGGTCATAGCCCTCATCCTTCAATTTAGAACCGTATTTAAGAGGTAGCGTTGCCATGGACACACCGCAGCCCCCTAAAACCAGTTGGCTTGGGCGTTGGATCACGGCCCGGCACATGGTGCTGGCTGGATACATCAGCAAGATCATCATGATTGAAACCGGTTTGACCTATAAGCAACTGCGCAGGCTTTACCATGACTTGGAGGGCGATGGCTATTCGATAGAGCGTAAATCTCGGGTATTTAGAGGCGGGGCAACCTTGATTCAAAACCACACTGCCAAGATACAAGCATCTATCCTGATGCAGTTGTACCAGAACCTTGGTGGCGAGAATGTTGCCCGTACTGTCAATGTCTCTGCACTAAACAAGGCCTACCGTATGTACCACGCGATCCGCAAAGAAGTTGGGCTGACTGGGGCTCGATGGCCCCCGTTCGATATCACAGATGCCTGGTGCCTTGCTTCTGAACTGCGTTGTGGAGACGCTATGCTGGAGCTCTGCGATACTTGCCAGTGTACTTACTTTACCTCCGTCAACCAGCGTACCTGCGTAGACTGCCCTTTTTGTGCCGCCGACAAACTGAAAGCAGCGTAATTTCCAGAAATGGGCAGTTAGCCGTAGGAAGTTTCTAAAACCAAATAAATAGCATGGCCTGAAACAGTCGTTGTTGCAGGTCGTACTATGAGAAACCCGATTTTATCAAGATTGGTGGCCTCAGTATTGACGGTCACCATGTCAGTATTGCCACTTAGTGTTTACGCCAACAATACCGCCAGTTCAGATCTTTCCAAGGTAGGAAAAGAAGCCCAGGAATTTGGCCAAGAGCTTGCCAATTCTTTTAGAGTAAACCCTGGCTCGATCCAAGACGGCACCATATCGATGCCGACGCTGAAAGACGGACAATTCCAGATGAATGGTGGCAGCCAGATTGATGTCAAGGCGCTGTTCCCAGGCACAAACGCTAATAGCGATCTGAGCGATTACTTTCCAGACGCAAACCAACCCGACGTTGAAACGCTCCAAGGTGTTTATGACTCCAGCAATAACATGGATAGCCTGGGGAATAGCGCTAAAGGCTCACTCTGGGAAGATGCCAACAGCAGCAATCCGTCCATATCGGGCGCGGCATACAAAGTGTTGCTTGACGCGGCCAATCGCTCTCGCCCGGACTTCACAAACGATCCAGTATTGAACCTCAGTAAGCAGACATACCAAGACATGGACTTGATTGCAGGGAGCTTTGGCGATTGCTCGACCAAAACCAGCATGACAGCCAGCAGCATCAGCGCTCACGTACCTGAATACGAAAGGTGCCAGCGGGTAGTGGACCAAAGCGCGGAATGTGATCTTATCCACGACTACAACGCATCGGTCGTTAAGCATTATGACGGTCCCTACAACCTTAAGTCCTGCGGCGAGGGATGTACCGAGCTTTGGATTGGTAAGGTCGGCAATGATTACTGGTCAGGTAACTGTGGTGTCTTTGAAGAGTCCACCAGTATCGTTGTCTCAAACCCTGACGCGATCACCAAAGCGGTTTTGGAATACGCCAAATGGGATGACTGGATACAGATTTACCTCAACCACGACAAGGTGTTCAGCGGCCCCGTGGCAGGCATGAAAGATGCTGGCACTCAAGGTGATAGGCGCCCGGATAACTACACAGAAACCAGAGCCCTATTCCCACCAGAAACCCTTGGTTCTTGTGAGATGAATACCAGTTGGGCCGTCAATCCAGGAGTGGATGTTACGGCCAATTTAAAACAAGTGGCGCCTGGTACCGTTGTTACTTTCAAACTGCGGGTTTCCGTCACAGATAAGGGCGAAGGTTACGGGCGAATCAAGATTAACTATGACCCGGCTAAAGCCGTCATCAAGGACCTGTGGTCTCCAAAAAGTTGCCTCGATGCTGCTAAAGGCGTAGTGGATGAATTTGCTGCCGGAGAGGTTTCCTGTATCGACGACCCATCAGATAACAACGGCTGCACCGTCGTTAATGGCATCAATGTTTGTGAAAACCAGTTAAATCCAGCCCCACTAAGCGGTATCTCAGCACTTTGCAAAAAGGTTCAGGTGAAAGCGAACTATGACTTTTACAAGGGGGCAATGACATGCTGGACAGACCCACAAGGCACCGTGCATTGCCCTAAGAACACCGGCGAAAATCTCAATACCTGCGCTCGCTTAGAGGCGAATCCACAATGCGGATTCATCAGCTCCACATGCGTTGATGGTGCTCAAGGCAAGTCTGGAACCTGCTATGTCCATGAAGACACCTACGATTGCGGTTCAGACGTTGCGGTCCCAACCTTGGAAAAAGACACCCAGTATCAATGTGGTGGCCCTGTGCGCTGCATGGGAGACGACTGCCTTGATGTAACGAAGACTCAAAGTACCGACTTTGCTCGTGCCACTGCCCTGCTTAACGCAGCACAGTTCATGACTCAGGACATGAGTTGCACCGGCCTTGATGGTAATGACAATCCAACAGGACATGAGGATGTATCATGCACTGCCTTTGCAGGTGAGGCAGGCACCTGCAAAGTTGCCGTGGGAGGGGTTTCCGATTGCTGTGAGAAACCGTCCAACATCTCGCTGGCCGACTACCTCAATTTGATCATGGCAGTACCCAAGCTTGACGGCGCAGTGATGGGCCTCCAAAACGGCAACGCAATAAAAGGGGCTTATCAGATCCTGCGTGAGCCAGCTTTGCAAGGCTGGACTGAAATCACCAAGCCCTTCACCAGTTATGTCGAGAACATCTCTGGCGCCGTTGACTCCTTCTATCAACCGGTCGAGCAGGTTATTGACGAGTTGATGGACCAGCTAACCGAGCAGGTTAAAGAGGTAATGGCTGACGTAATGAAGGGGCTTGGGCAGGATGCAGCAACTCAGGAGGCGGCTGCCGGAGGTGCTGGCAAAATGGCCCAGGAAGGGATGATGGAAAGTGCTACCACCTGGCTGAGTACAGCAATGACCATTTACACCGCGTATGTGGTGGCCATTGTCATGATCCAGATGGTCTACAAGTGTGAAGAAGATGAGTTCACACTCAACGCCAAGCGAGCTTTAAAAAACTGCTCTTATGTGGGCTCTTACTGCAAATCAAAAGTATTGGGTGCCTGTACTGAGAAGCGCGAGTCCTACTGCTGCTTTAATTCTCCCCTGTCTCGTATCATTCAAGAACAAGTGCGCCCTCAATTAGGCTTGAATTTTGGCGACCCCAGCAATCCACAATGTGGTGGGATCCCGCTGGAGCAGATCGCAAATATTGACTGGAGCCAAGTTAATTTGGACGAATGGCTTGGCATTCTGCAACAGAACGGCAAGTTCCCTAACCCAGCATCGCTGAACCTAGAGTCACTTACCGGCTCGGGTAGCGACTTTAATCTGGACGGGAATCGTCACAATGCCGCCGAGCGAGTATTGGAGCGCCTGCAAGGCATTGACGTAGATAAGGCTCGCCGAGAGTCGGCCTCGAAAATTTTCCCTGACTGGAACGGCAAACCTTAGAGCATTGGCCCCAAAAACTTTCACATGTGAAAGTTTTTGGGGCTTAGTCGCAGCGATTTTTGTTTTTTGCACCCTAATTGGGCACTTTGAGCGCTCCTAAGGAACTACAGCACAGATCCAGAATATTCCCATCGTTTCAGATTCATTCACGCCGATGGGGACTGCACCAATGGAAAGCCACGCAAGATTACTCGCCGGGGCCAGCCCGGAACTATTGCTCCTGACCACTCAAGAGGTTACGGAGCTGCTCAAGATCTCCCAGGTAACACTTTATCGCTTGGCAAAAGCCGGTAACTTTCCACGCCCTGTACGTGTAGCCCGAGCGGTTCGTTATCGGGCTTGTGATGTTCATGACTGGATAAAACGTAACCAGCATTAAAAACAACAAACCCGGCACAGGACCGGGTTTGTTGGGCGGTTCGCTGAATGCTCACGAGTTGGCGCTCCACAAAGCATTCAGGGCGTGGCTTGGGAAGCCAAACGCGTACAAATAATGTACGCAATTTATGATTGAACTGCAATTTCCACAGCAGCAGAAACTGCTTGGGTGCGGCTTCCCATTGCTCAAATATCCAGCAAAGGAAGCATCCATTGAATAGTGCAGTATTAAATGAAAGCGCAGAGCGCTATTTTCAGCCAAAAACCGCACTCAGCCGGATCATAGCCGAAGCACCTTATTTTACCCGGTGCAGTGATAACAAAACCGCAGCACGTATACGCCCAAGAGAATTCGCTATTCGCTACCCCTATATGCAGGTCAACCGGACTGGCATGGTTTCGTGGCTAATATTCGATCTTGACCACAATGATCCTTTAGTTTGGGAAAGTGCAGGACTTCCCGCTCCTAACTTGGTCGTAAGCAACCGCCACAACGGCCAATCCCATCTTTTCTACTCCATTATCCCCGTCTGTACTTCTGAGAAAGCGCGTTCCAAACCCATTCGTTACATGAAAGCCATTTACGAGGCTATGGCGACCAAACTGAACGCTGACCCAGCCTATTCAGGCCCGGTAGCCAAGACTCCTGGCCATCCCTGGTGGCGCACTTGGGAAATACACAGTGACGTGTATGAGCTGGGAGAACTAGCAGACTCGCTAGACCTGCCCCTGAAACCTTACTGGGGCCATAAAGAAAATACCGATGCAGTTTCTCATTCAAGGCACTGCCTACTGTTTGAAGAACTGAGGTTCTTTGCTTATTCGATTGTCGCCAAAGAGCGCGAACAGGGCAGCTTCATTAGCTTTTCAAGACAGCTGGAATCATTCGCCCACAGCCACAACGCATTCATCAATCGTGGCTTTGCGGCCAACCTCACCCAATCTCAGGTACTGGCAACGGTCAAAAGCGTAGCTAGATGGACGTGGGATCGCTACACCGGCTCACTGCCTCGCAATAAAGGAGTGATGCGACTGGATAACTCTCTAAGTTTGCGAGAACGCCAGCAAAAGGCAGCTAAGCGCACACACAAGACCAGGCGCCAATCGACCCAAGTACGCATACAGCAAGCTTGCCAGCAGCTTACTCAACAGGGTCTCAAGCTCACCCTGACGGCGGTGGCCAAGCTTGCAGGGCTATCCAGACAGACGGTTGCCAAGTACTGTCATCTACTAAATCGTACCGAGCCGACATCATTGGCCACTCCAGCTACGAAAAGCAGTGTTAAACATGCAGTACATCAGATACCTGCCCCGCAGGATTGTCAGCAAAACTCTGCAATGCCAAAGCCGACCTGTTCAAAGGACAAAGTTTCTTCTTCCTTGCAGAGTTCTTTGACACCGGCAAGATCTTTCACATGTGAAAGTTATGGCTCACAAAAAAACGCTGTTGATGCCCAAATAGGACAGTTGCAGAGCCGAGAAATAGCGGGGAATAACTCGAAAATAGTCCCCATCACAGAACGATGGAGGTCCTGATGAAAACCGTATTTATGCTGCTTGCCCAGTACGAAAAGCCCGTAGTAAAGCTGTCAGAGATCTGCGATGAGTACTTTGGCTTATCCCCCCAAACTGCCAAGCTCAGGGCCAATGCAGGCAGGCTCCCGGTGAAGGCCTTCCGAGCCACTCAGAAGGCTGAGTACCTGGTCCACATAGCCGATCTCGCACAGTACATTGATGAGGTAAGGCAAGCCTCCTAAGGGGTCGTCAGCGATGGCAGCCTTACTTTCATCAACGCTTTATAAGCCATGGCCTGTTGCACCACTTGTACATTAAGGTAAGGTGCAAATACCTCATATGAAGCAAGGATGCATCATGGCTGCTCAATACCAAGCGATACCCCTACCAATACGTCCAGAGAACCCAAGTCCATTGGAGATGGCTATTTATTTGTACGAGAAGAAATGTGCAGAATTCCACTGCAAAAAGCGTGCAACTAAAGTAGCGTCCCTAACACCAGCACAGCAGCAGAAGCATGCTGAAGCTCAGGCTTTAGATTGGAGCCACTTACGAATGCTAAAAGCATCGCTAATGGCGCATACTACGCAAGAGATTAATAAAAAAAGCCTACAAGATTATCGCAATGCAGCCAAAAATGAGCTGAGCCCGTTTGATCTAGCAAAAGAGGACCATCATCCCACCGATATCTTAGAGCGAAATCTCGCTGCTGACGGTGAGGTTAAACCCAGTCATCGACACACCGCTCACCATATCATTATGGGAAAAGGTAGATGGCTTAAAGAAAACATGGCATTAGCACGATTCAATCTTCATCTTCATGGGATTGGAATTAATGACCCATTGAATGGAGTATGGCTTGTTCATAACAGAGTAGATCATGATGTCTGGAGCAGTGAATTTAAGGATGGTGATACGAAGAAACCTCGTCACTGGGCTACACCGGACTCGCCAGTGCATCTACCTATACATACCAAAAATTACGAAACTTGGATAACAGTACACTTTATGTCTGATTATATTCCGGAAGATGTTTTCGTTGATCGGCTAGACAATATAAAAATCAGATTGAAAACGGGTACTTATCCTAGCAAAATAGAAGAAAAATACGATGAGAACTGGGATGGCTTGTCATGATTTATCAATTAAAGACTATACCTGAGAGCTACAAGATTTTGTCTCTTACTCCAATGATCTTACTAAATAAGATAGGTGATGAAAAGTTAGTCATGAGGGTTCATAAACAGCCATCAACAAACGAGTCATTGAAGGACGACTGGAAAGAAATTGATTGTGAAATGCGTGACATGGAAGATAGCGTAAATCCAACTCTTCCCGATATTTCGCTTTGGGCAAACATCCATTTACTTGTGAGTGATAAAGCCCATAAAGTACTTAGAGAGAAACTGGAGTCACACGGCGATTTCCTACCAATAAAAGCAGATGGTCACCAATACTATATATTTACTTGTTTTACATATGGGAAGGAAATCGAGAGTTCCTTGTCCTACGAGTATCACAATGGTAATGCAATAAACTTAACGAGCTTAGAGTTCGATGAGAGTGACGCCAAGGACAAACCCGTTTTCAAATCTAACAGTAAATTATGCGGCAGTATTTTCTGCAATGACGATTTCAAATCAATCTGCGAGAATAATAACCTGCAAGGCTTAAGGTTCGAAGAGGACCTGCTGGCGATTTTTTAGTAAGAGGTATATCTCACCTCACTTTACCTCAAAGTATTTCCATCTACCTTGAGGTAAAGTCTGAATCGCCCCTAGTTTTGTAGACACCTCCAGGCCTCATAATACGGCCCATTAGGAGGTGCCATGAGCAACCCGCGTTATCCCGAAGAATTCAAAATCGAAGCAGTCAAACAAGTGACCGAACGAGGCCTGCCGGTGGCCGAGGTGGCAGCGCGTTTGGGCGTATCTACCCACAGCCTGTATGCCTGGGTGAAGCGTTACAGCAAACCCCAAGAGCAGCGCGCGCAAGAAGACGATCAGCAAGCTGAGCTGCGTCGTCGGCGTGCCGAACTCAAACGCGTAACCGAAGAGCGAGACATCCTAAAAAAGGCCGCCGCGTACTTTGCCAAGGAGTGCGGCTGAAGTACGCCTTCATCAACCAGCTATCCGCTGACTATCCGGTTCGTCGCCTGTGCCTGACGCTGAAAGTACATGCCAGCGGTTACTACGCCTGGCTGGCTGAACCGACGTCGGCACGAGCCAAGGATGATCAGCGCCTGCTTGGTCTGATCAAGCACGCGTGGTTAGAGAGCGGCGGGGTGTACGGCTACCGCAAAATCCACGACGACCTGCGCGAGCTTGGAGAGGCATGTGGCAAGCATCGTGTTGCTCGCCTGATGCGTTTGGAAGGGCTTCGCTCGCAGACAGGCTATCATCGTCGACCAGGCCGCTATGGTGGTAAGTCTCCAGTGATCTCACCGAATCATCTGGAGCGCCGATTTAATGTCACTGAGCCCAACAAGGTCTGGGTCACGGACATTACCTATATACGCACCTATGAGGGCTGGTTGTATTTGGCGGTAGTACTTGATCTATTTTCGCGGCAAGTGATCGGTTGGTCGATGAAACCGCAGATGACCAGCGACCTGGCTATTGATGCATTGTTGATGGCCGTTTGGCGGCGTAAGCCAAAGCAGGAGGTGATGATCCACTCAGATCAGGGTAGCCAGTTCAGCAGCGGCGACTGGCAGAGCTTCCTCAAAGCCAACCACTTGCTTGGCAGCATGAGTCGACGTGGCAACTGCCATGACAACGCCGTAGCGGAAAGCTTCTTCCAGTTGCTGAAACGGGAACGGATCAGGCGACAGATCTACAGCAGTAGGCAGGCTGCTCGCGCTGATGTGTTCGACTACATCGAGATGTTTTACAACCCAAAACGTCGGCATGGTTTCAACAACCAGCTGTCACCGGTAGAGTTTGAGAAGCGACATTTACTGAGCTTGGAAAGTGTCTAGGAAATCCGGGGCGATTCAAAATTCTATAGAAAAAGCTCCCAGCTAAGCTTTGAGTTGGCAGACTATGCAAATAAATTCCTGCTCTCAAACGAGACGAGTTACCCTAAGATAAGTTTTGGTTTCTATAGAGAAAGGCTACGCGAGCTGGGGTACGTAACGAAAAATAATAGATTTAGAAGACGGCTGCTATCTGATGAGTTCTATCGGTTTAGTTTGCTATTGAAATATCCATCTGACTATTTGCTTCCTAAAACGGAGGTTGACCATAAATATTTGTCATACTTGCTCTGCGAAAATGTTTCGCAGCATCCTTTTAAGCATATTCTATTTAATTACTGACTGAATAAGGCTGAGCCGATAAAGTACGGCTGTGAGCCCCCTGAATTTTGCCAAGTAAAACGCAGCGAACAAAAAATAACCGAGTGCTTAACACTGCTGAGAGAAGGTAAATCCATTGCTAGTATTAGCAGGGGAATAGGAAAAAGTCGTTGTTTTGTCAAAGCCGTTGCCCTTCGTGAAAAAGTGAATACACAACTTAAGCCGACCAAGTTAACCCCCTCGGTTTGCCAAATTGCAATTGAGCTCGCTACAAAAGGCTTTCACCGTCAAGAAATTGCTCGGAGATTGTCCATCTCTAGCGGAAGTGTTGAAATGCTAATATCTGCCACAAAAGGTCTAGTGCAATGGCGAAAAAAGTGTAGACAGGACTCTAAAAGGCGACGTTATAAACTCCAGATCCTTCGCTATCGCCAATTCTACCCACAAGCCATCGGGCGAGAAATAAAGTCTGAATGCAATGCGGCCTTCTTTTGGTTGTATATACATGAAAGAGAGTGGCTGGAGGAAAATTTACCCGAGGCCACTCCTCCACACCCATATCCAAGAACCAACAAGCTGTAGCGATAATTCGCCCACTGATACTACTTTACCAAGGCGTTGTTTCCTTGTCGGATTTGGGAAACAACGCCCATCTCGATTGCACCCCAATGAAATGGAATACACGCTATCCAGTACCTGCCGTTCAGAAGTTTCTGCCGGCCTCGATCTGATGGACGTGACGGACGGGGCTGGGACATTGCGGTAGGACAGGGGGGGCGCGACATCGAGCGCGGAAAACGTCAGCTAAGTCTAGCGAGACTGAGCCTGCAGCAGTCCCCTTCGACGAGCACGCTCGGATTCGCCCTGCGATATCCGCCATTTCATGAGATCATCCGCTTCAAGGCCTGCCTCAACTCGGATGGTTGAGGGTACGGTAGCAGCCAGCGTCTCAGCGTCGACCAATGCCAGTCGAATTCTGTGACCGGAAACGCTATCGACGAATTGCAAAGTAGCGCCGCGTTTCTCCTGCTGACGCCATTTGTCGCCTACTTGCACCATTGCCTGCATGACAAGGGCCATATCGCGGCCCTTCTCGGTCGGGACATATTCGTGTCGTTCGGGCCGAGCCTGGTATTGTCTGCGTTCGATCAGCCCCGCTTCTTCCAGATCTTTGAGCCGGCCAGACAAAGTGGCGTTGGTCACACTTGTGGAGCGCCGCAGATCATCATAGCGGGTGAGACCTAGCAGCAGGTCACGCATGATGATCATGCCCCAACGATCGCCTAATGCCGACAACACTTCGGCCATTGAACAGGCCATTCCCTCAAAACTCTTTGATTTCATCGTCTTTCAATACCAATTTCACTTACTCTCATAATAAGAGTTGATTTACTCTCATAATGAGAGTTAGCATGCTCTCATTATGAGAGTAAATATGCAGCAGATCAACTGCTTGGAGTCGGATATGTTGAAAACCTCTATGTTGAAAACCTCCCGAATCTTCGTCGTCGGCGCGACTGGGGCGCAGGGTATTCCCGTTGTGCGTGGCCTGGTCAGCGACGGCCGCTATTCTGTGCTGGCGCTGACGCGCGATGCGGTGTCGGCCCGGGCGCGGGCTCTCGCGGAACTTGGGAATGTCGAGTTTCTGGAAGGTACGTTCGCGGACGAGACTATCCTGCGCCAGGGTATGCGCGCGTGCGATGGTGTCTTCCTTAACATCGACGGCTTCAACACCGGAGAAAAGACCGAGACTTATTGGGCGATCCGCGCCTATGAGATCGCGCTGGAAGAGGGCGTAAAGTTCTTTGTCTACGGTAACCTCGATTACACGCTGAAAAAGGCAGGTTACCGGTCGATGTTCCGCACCGGACATTATGACGGCAAGGGCCGGATCGGCGAGTGGATCCTGAATCAGAACGTCAGCAATGGCGGTCGTATGGGGGCCGCGTTGTTCACCACTGGCCCCTATATGGAAATGGCCTTTTCCGCCCAGACACCGATGACGCCAAGGATCGAGGACGGTGTACTGACTTGGCGCGTGCCGCTCGGACAGGGTGCGGTCGTCCATGTCGCACTCGAGGACTGCGCTTATTATGTCCGCTGGCTCTTCGACCATCCCGAGCGCGCCAACGGCATGGATCTGGAAGTCGCTATCGAGCATATCCGCTACGCCGATCTCGCCGCCGCCTTCACGCGCGTGACCGGGTACCCGGCGCGCTACGTCGATACTGATCTCGATGCCTATTTCGCTCCGCTCGCTGCCATCACGGGCCTTCCCGCTGGCTATAATGCGGACCCAGCCGACAAGAGCACGATGAGCTTCCGAGACAATTTCACTGGCTTCTGGAACCAGTGGAAGCACGACATCATCACACGCGACTATTCGCTGCTTGATGAAATCCATCCCGGACGGATCAGAAGTGCGGAGGAGTGGATTCGGCGCGAGGAAGACCGCGCCAAAGAATCCGGTGGCGAAACGCTATGGGAGCGCGTGCAACCGGAAACCCTCTCGAAGCGCCCCATCCTGAAACTCAGCGAGGATCACCGGCGCGGGACGCTGTGAGAGGACTATGCCCCCGGTCGATCAGTAAGCTGCCCTCCCGACATGCGAAGCGGCAGCTTGGCCTTCCCCCTGTGGTAAAAGGGCGTCGAGCGTCTCACGGACGATCAACAACGCCGCCTCGACATCTGGTACCGTGATGTCGAGATAGAAGACCGCCCGAACCGCGTTTGGGCCGGAGGGAAGCATGTGGAGGCCACGACGATGGGCTTCCTCGACGAAGCTGCCTGCATCGCAATCGCGAAGCTGAAAGCGCACGATGTTCGTCTCAATACTGGCTGGATTGATTATGATCCGCTCAAATTCGGCCAGCCCATCGGCGAAACACCGGGCAAGTGCATGGACCTCGGCCAGTCGCCCGCGATGATGCGTAAGCGCATGAAGCGCGCCCGCAGCGATGATGCCGGCCTGCCGGAAGCCCCCGCCGATCTGCTGCTTGAAGCGGCGGGCGCGGGTAATGAAGTCCTTACCGCCGACCAAGCAGGAGCCGACCGGCGCGCCAAGCGCCTTTGAGAAGCAGACGCTGATCGAATCGAAGGGGGCTGCATAATCGGCTTCGCTGATCCCGGTCGCAGCGGTAGCGTGCCACAGACGGGCACCATCGAGATGCAGGGACAGTTCAAGATCTCGGCCCGCCTTGGTGACGGCATTCAGCTGCTCTATCGGCCAGATAGTGCCGCCACCGATGTTGTGCGTGTTCTCCAGACACAGCAACCGTACGGGCGCCGGGATAGTTGTCGGGAAAAAAGGGTGGACGCTTCCGACGGCAGCCTCCACGTCGGCCGGCGTGAAGATCCCGCGTATACCTGGCAGAAGACGAGGTAACACCCCCGAGAATGCCGCTGGTGCGCCACCTTCGAGGATGTAGACGTGGGCATTCTGATCGAACAACACTGCATCACCCGGTTCGGTATGCGCGCGGATGCCAACCTGATTGGTCATAGTGCCCGTGGGCATATAGACCGCATCTTCCTTACCCAGCAGTTCGGCCGTGGCGCGTTCTAGCGCCTTGACCGTTGGATCGTCGCCATAGACATCGTCGCCGACATCAGCACTGGCCATGACGGCCCGCATCTCGGACGTCGGGCGGCTGCAGGTATCGCTACGCAGATCGATCATACGGAGGCTCCTTGATGTTGGGAGTTATCGCGAGGTGCGGTTGTTATCGAGATGGGCATCCATCCAGTCGGCAATAGCGCCGACAACCTTGGGCTCAATGCCATAATAGCCATGTGGCGACAGTGAACCGCAGTCGTTGCCGTCGCGGTCGAGACCACCCGAGACGAGTAGGATACGGACATCGGGGCTGGCGGTCATCGCCGCGCCGATCTTCGCTGCGTTCGCGGGTGGTGCCACATTGCAGCGGTCATCGCGATTGGCGACGACGAGGGCTGGCACGCGAACGCCGCCGGGATCCGCGTCGAACACGGTTTCGCCGCTGCCACCCATGGCCGACACGGACTCGGTCAACACGACGCCGGCAATGCTGCCGGGTGCGGCGTGCGCTGCACCGTTCATCGCGGCGATCGAACCCTGGCTGGTACCAAGCAGGAAGACCGGTGAGTGGATCTGACCATGCGCAAGTCGGACGAGGTCTTCGACGAGCCGTGCATAGCCCGATGTACTGCGCACGCCCCGCAGGTTCTGATCATCAACAGTATCGGGGATAAGCACCGCGTAACCGCGCGAGTTCCATACGGCCCGCGTGCGAACGACGAAGTTTTGGCCGTGCTTGAGATCGCCATCGCGTTCGATACCGAGATTTCCAGCCCCGCCGGGCAGCATCACGATGGTTCCGCGCGGATTATCGGGCGCACGCCACAACACGCGCTGTTTTATGCCACTGCTCAATTGCAGGTCGATCGCCTGATCCGCCGCGAACGATTGCCCCGGAGCGCCGGCAACGAGCGCGTAGCCGAGCAGGGAAAGGATGAAGTCTTTGGTCGGACGGGGGAACATCACGATCCTTTTCTCGCTGCGGCCGGGGTTTGAGAACGCGCGGCTCCTCTAGCTCTGCGCTGGACTTCGTAGACCGAAAGGCGCGCATAGGCGGCGGACAGCAGCGGATAGGCACTGCGGTTGCTGACGCGTGCCAGTATGTCGCCGATGATCGGCTCATGCTCGACCGGGCGCTGGGCAAGCATGTTGCGATAGAGAGAGGACGTCTGACTGGAAGCGGTATCACTCAGCATTCGCGCCAGACTGTCGAGAACCGCTGGCCTAGGCGGCATGCCGGTCTCGACCAGCGCCCGATGCGCTTCCCCAAGCATTGCCTGGATCGCCCAGGCTCCATCTGGATCGGCGTTGATCTCTCCGACACTTCCACCGAGCAAGCTGTTGGCCGCACCGAGGGCAATCATCATCAGCCACTTTTCGGCAATCTCTTCATGGATGACCGGCGAGATCCTCACCTCCATGCCCTCGATAGCGAGGAAAGACCGGACCGTGTCCAGTCGCCTGTCGCCAACACCGGACCAGGGCCCAATCGCGATCTCTGCAACAGGTGCAAGTTCGACGATCCGTCCCTTATTATCGAGTGCAGTGACACATTTGACGACACTGCCCAGGACTGCATCTCCAAAGGCGTCCCGTAGAACATCAAAGTGGCGCACACCGTTCAGGGACGGGATGATGACGCTGTCCGGCCCGATCGCAGGACGAATTTCGGCGATGGCCTCCGCCACGGCATGGCCCGGCACGGCGAAAAAGACGATGTCAAAGGATGACCGTATGTCGGTTGCAACGATCGCCGACGGCCTGGTCTGCATTTCGCTGCCCTTCCGGACAAGCGTGAGACCGGATTGGTTGATCGCATCACGGCGCACTTCACGAACGACAAGCGTGACATCGCGACCTGCGGCCGACCAAAGCCCTCCGAAATAACCGCCAACGGCACCAGCTCCCACAACTAGAATTCGCAACACTCGTCTCCTCGAAATATGATCAAGCGGCTCTCAGAGCTTTGTCGATTTCCGTTGCCGCAGGGTCAGGATCAGCACGCCAGCTGCGAGTATGCCCATCGCGCCGGCTGCCAGGAAAGCGGGCAGATAGGTCCCGCTCTGCTCGCGGATCACGCCGGCGCCGAAGGCTGCAAAGGCAGCCCCGAGCTGGTGTCCAGTCTGGATCCAACCGAATACAATTGGCGCCTCTTGTTCTCCGAATGCCTCGTTCGCCAGCTTCACAGTGGGCGGCACCGTTGCAATCCAGTCTAATCCGTAGAAAATGGCAAAAACGCCAAGGCTCACGGTGTCGAAGCTCAAAAACGGTAGCGCCATCAGCGAGAGACCGCGCAGGCCGTAATAGACGATCAGCAGCACGCGCGGATTGTAACGGTCGGTCAGCCAACCCGATGCCGTGGTGCCGAATAGATCGAAGAAACCCATGGTCGAGAGCAGACCTGCCGCTGCCACAGGGGCGATGCCATGGTCTCCGCAAAAGGCGATCATATGGGTGCCGACAAGACCATTGGTCGTTAGGCCGCAGACAAAGAAGGTTCCGAAAAGTAGCCAAAAGACGGGTTGCTGCGCAGCGCGAACCAGCACACTGATCGCCAGGCCTGCCTTGCGCGCCTGTTTACTCGGTGCTGGAGGGGCAATATCAGGGCTTTCCCCAAACCGTCGCGTGCCGATGTCACCGGGATGCTCGGGCAGTACCAGCGCAACGATCGGCACGAGGATCAGACAAGCCAGGCTTACCGCCATGACGACCGGCCGCCATGCTCCCTGATTTGACAACCATGCCAGAAAGGGCAGGAAAATGAGGGAGCCTGTTGCGGTGCTGGCACTGAGCAAGCCCATGATCAGACCTTGCCGGGTGGCGAACCAGCGATTGACTACGGCGGCCCCAAGAACAGATGCGACCGCGCCGCTGCCAATGCCGGACACCACACCCCAGCTCAATACATACTGCCAGGGCAGACGCATCCAGAGGCTGGCGAATGTCGATACCGCCATGAGCATAAGGCCGGCCAGCATTGTACGGCGGATGCCAAATGACATCATCAGTGCCGCCGCGAACGGTCCGACGAGGCCATAGAGGAAAATTCCCACCGCAGCAGCGAGCGAAATGGTCGCCCGATCCCATCCGAAGTTGACCTGCAGGGGCATCATCAGAACGCCGGGTGTGGCGCGAAGCCCCGCTGACACAAGCAGCGCCAAGAAGGTGACGGCGACAATCAGGACAATGTGAACGCGCGGTGAAACAAGGCCGGTCCTATGTAATAGGCGGCTCACAGCATCGCTTCCTGCGAAATTGTCACCAGATCCTGAAGTGCGGCCTCCGTAGTGGTCCAACGATCCAAGCCGAACTTTTCGATCAACTGCCGTTGTGCGGCCAACCACGCATCGGTTGAGTTATCGATGGCTTGATGACCAAGGTCGGTCAGGCGCGCATTTTTTGCCCGACCATGACCGTTTTCGAGCACAACCCAGCCATCCCGCTCAAGAGGTTTGAGCGCGCGATAGAGTGTGGTGCGGTCCATCACGAGAATATGAGCAAGATCCATCAAGGGCAGCGGCTCACGCCGGGCGATGTTGAAGAGCACGGCAAACTGGCCAAGCGAAAGGCCTGTGCCTTCCATCACTTCGTCATAGAAGCGTGTCACTGCGCGCGATGCCTTACGCAGCGCGTTGCAGGCGCAGTTTAAGTCGGTGGTGGTAAGTGAATTATGATGCATATGCATCTTTTGCCACGGGTTGCATTGTTTTGTCAACTCAGATTGCGACATCTTTCGTCAGCGCATCGAATGGGAGCAACGGAATTGCCCGATGCCGGAACGATAGGAAAATTTCGATAGCGGCGACATCGACCCGTGGCGGCTGTTGCGGCGGCGTACGGAAAACAGGCGTTTTCCGACGCCCTCAGGCCTTAGCGCATATCTGCGCCCGTTTTTTGACGTTCCCTTGAAGAGGGGCGACATTCCAGGCCGGCTATGAGGCAGCTGAGTGGCATCGAACTAAACCTGACGATAACCAGCTGCCTTTGGTGGTACCGCACGATGTCACCACAGCCCGCGAAACCAAGGGAACGTGGGATGCCCATGGTGATCTACTATTCGGCACAGCTATTTAGGATGTAAAGAGACTGAAGGATGTTCTAACGCTAACACTGCCCCAAAACTGCCCCACAAAAATAAAAAAACAAACATTATCAACTAGATGATGGAAAGATCAGTTCAATCCAGCATGGGGGCAACGGAGAAGGTACGGTCCAGCATGGCGCGCTCACATCAAAAGGGGCGCAAAGTTTACTCAATGGGCGCCCCAGCGGCAAATAGGCTGAGCCGTTTTGCCTGGGGCGCTGGGTATTGGCGCTCAGGTCAGGTCGTCTTTACCTTCAATAAGGTAGTGGTGGCTGATTGACCCTGCGGTCCGCGCTTTAAGGTGCGGCACGTAGCCTGGGTCGCTCATAAAACCCAGGGCCGCTTCCTTGGAGGGCCACTGGATCACGATGCGCAGCGCCGCTTGTTGGGCTTCCCCTTCCAGTTGTTGATGGCTGGTGGTGCGGGCCAAATACTTGCCGCCGTATTGGGCGACCAAGGTATTGGCCGGGCCGATGTAGTCGGCTATCCAAGCGTTGGTGGTGGGGGTGACATCAAGCACGGAGTAATAGGTCATTTGCCTGTCCTCGGTGTTAAGGCGTTGTCTTAGCGGGAGAAGCCGCCGATGAGTTTGAGCAGTTTGGGAGCCAGGGCGGCATGGCGCCGGGTTAGCTCCTCGGGCAGGTTGCCAAGGTGAACCATGCGGGTAGCCGGGGCGGCCGCCAGCCAACGCTCGGCAAAGTGGTCCCAGTTGTCGATGTGGATATGGGCCGATTCGATGGTGGCAAAGCGTTCCCAGATAAGCACGTCGCCGTCATCGGAAACGAAATACTGGTAGTTAAGGGTGCCGCCTTCGTTGCGGGTCTTGGCGACTATCTCGTGCATTACCGCTTCAAACTCGCTGCGCTTACCGTCGCTGATTTTGGCTTCAACAATCCAGCCGATATGTTCAGTCATGCTTTGGTCCTCGTTCGCAATGGCCGGGCCACAATGACCCTGCTAGCGGAACCAAGCCTATTCCCTGGATTTATTTTTGATAATGGACCAACATCCACAATCACTTTCATAAATACATTGATAATGGCGCCATGAATCTTCAGCACCTCAAGCTCTTTGTTCGGGTAGCAGCCCTGCACAACATCAGCCAGGCAGGCAAGGAATTGGGGCTTTCGGCGGCCGTGGCCAGTGCCCAACTCAACAAACTGGAGCAAAGCCTGGGTGTGCGCTTGCTGCACCGCTCCACCCGCCGGGTGGCGCTGACCGATGAAGGTGAAGCCTTTTTACCCCACGCCGAAGACGTGCTGGCCAGTGTGGATGCCGCCAAGGATGTGATAAGCGGTGCTCAGCTCGAACCGGTTGGCACACTGCGAATAGCGGCCTCGGCCTCTTTTGGCCGAATGCACCTTATCCCGGCGCTGGCCGCCTTCAGCGAGCTCTACCCCAAGCTCACTATCGACCTGCGGTTAAGCGACATGGTGGTAGACCTTATCGAAGGCGGCTTTGATATCGCCATTCGCATTGCCGCGCTGCAAGACTCCTCCCTAGTGGCCAGAAAGCTGGCTACTGATAAACGCATCCTGTGCGCCTCTCCGGCCTACCTGGCACGCCATGGCGCGCCGCAATCTGTCGAGCAGCTCAAAGATCACAGCTGTATTACCCTGGCCGGGCTTGAGAATTGGGCCTTTGAGAGCGAAGGCAGCATCAAAACGGTAAAGGTGCAGGGCAGCCTTCGCACCGACAACGGCGAGGCGGTGAGGGATGCCTGCGTAGCCGGTATGGGCATTGCCATGAGTTCAACCTGGTGTGCCTATCACCATGTCAAACGCGGCGAGCTGGTACCCATCCTGACGCAGTACCCGGTGCAGGAGCGCACCGCCATTTGGTCGGTGCGGCCCAACGCTCGGCTGATGCCGCACCGGGTGAGGGTTTTTATCGATTTCCTGATTGAGCGCTTCGGCTCACCGCCGTATTGGGATCTGGGCCATTGAATGTGGCGGTAAAACCGCATTATCAAAAAAACGAAGAAACTCATTCAGGCGCCAGCGTCTTTTTCGCCGGACAAGGCTGCTTACAATGAACGCCAACTTTTGCCCTGCCACACACTGGCAGCGTGTCGGCCCTTGATTAAGCAAGCTGGAGAATGACGTGACTCACCCCATCATCACCGATCTGAACGATCGCTACACCGTGAAAAAATATGACGCCAGTAAGCGCATCAGCGCCGCCGACCTGGCCGTTATCAAAGAGGCGCTGCGCCTCTCTGCGTCCTCTATTAACTCCCAGCCCTGGAAGTTCATCATTATCGAGAGCGACAACGCCAAACAGCGCCTGCACGACAGCTTTGTCAACAAGTACCAGTTCAACCAGCCCCATGCCAAAGAGGCCTCCCACACCATCCTCTTTGCCTATGACCCGCACTTCACCAAAGAAAAATTCAGTAAGCGCGTGGATGCCGAGGTTAGCTCCGGCCACCTGCCAGCAGACATGTACGATGCCTTTATGGGCGCCTATGCCTTTGCCGACGCCAACACCGACGCCAACGGCTATAACGGCGGCTGGACCAAAGCCCAGCTGTATCTGGCCCTTGGCAACACTCTGCACACCCTGGCCCGCCTGGGTATCGACTCCACCCCCATGGAGGGTGTGGATGCCGAGATGCTGACCGAGCTCTTTAAAGAAGAGCTGGACGGCCACATCTGCGAGGTGGCCCTGGCCATGGGCTATCACAAGGATGGAGAAGACTATAACCACGGTCTGCCCAAAGCCCGCCTGGCAATGGATGACGTAATAACCGTGCTCTAAGATGCCAAGACGCAAAAAGGCCAGATGAAGATCTGGCCTTTTTTGTGTCTGCAATACCGCCTAGCTCTGATAGCACGCCAGGAACATATCCAGGGTGCGCTCTACCAGGGCTTTGGCGTCGCTCTCGCCAAGGGGCGGGGCGCCGAGGGTCAGCTGGGGCCAGAAGGCAAAGGCTTTGAGCAGGCCATGGAGCTGCTGGGCGGCGAAGTGGGGGTCAACGGCTTTGAGGCGGCCATCGGCCTGGGCGGCTGCTATCCAGTTGGTAAAGCCCTGCTCGCGCTGGCCGATGCGCTCGACAATAGCCTGGGCCCGCTCCGGGGCGTGAATGCCGGCCGCCACCGCCACCCGAGCCAGCTCCATAAAGTTGCTGTCTTGCATCATCGCCACCTTGGCGCCGAGGATGCCGGCCAGCTGCGCTCGTAGCGGCCGGTTAGGGTCGTAGCGGTTGTCATGGCCGGTCTGGCAGCTTTGCCAGAGGGCGTCGAGGCACTCGGCAAAGAGAATTTCCTTGCTGGAGAAGTGGTTATACACGGTGCGTTTGGAAACCTCGGCCCTGGCCGCCACTTTGTCCATGCTGGTGGACTCAAAGCCGTTGTCGCCAAATTCATTGATGGCGGCAGTGATGATGGCTTCGCGTTTGCGGTCGGTTTGTCGGGTCTTGGTCATATGGGCTCCGGTGCAGGCGGGGCAAGATTACACTAACTAGTTTACTTTCCCAAATCACAAAACTACACTGTGCAGTGTAATTTAAACCTCTGGAGTCTGCCGTGAGTAACAACAGCGCCCTGCCCCGTTATCGCTTCGATGGCAAGCAGTACCGCAACACCCAGCCGTTGCCCAAATCAGGCTTCAAGGAAACGGTCAAAATCTTCTGGGACTTCTTCTTCAATAAGCCCAGCAACACCCAGCCGGCCGCCCCATTCGAGGTGAAAAAGCTCACCCAGGCCGAATTACTGGAAGCCCCTGACAACAGCCTGTGGCGCCTTGGCCATTCCACGCTGCTGCTCAAATTGGCCGGCGAATTTTACCTGACCGACCCGGTGTTCAGTGAGCGGGCATCGCCCTTTCAGTGGATGGGCCCCAAGCGTTTTCACGCCACCCCCATCGGCATCGAGCAGCTGCCCCCCATCAAGGCGGTGATCCTCTCTCACGATCATTACGATCACCTCGACAAGGCCGCCGTCAAAGCCCTGGCAGCCAATACCCAGTACTTCATCACCCCCACCGGGGTGGGCGATTTGCTGGCCAAATGGGGCATCAAGGAAGAGCAGATCCGCCAGCTCGACTGGTGGCAACAAACTGAGCTGGGGGCGCTGACCTTAGTAGCCACCCCCAGCCAGCATTTTTCCGGCCGTGGCCTTGGCGACGGTAACCAGCGGCTATGGTGCTCCTGGGTGATAAAGGCCCCCCAGTGCCGCATTTTCTTTAGCGGCGATTCGGGCTACTTCGACGGCTTTAAAGCCATTGGCGAGCAGTACGGGCCCTTTGACCTCACCCTGATGGAAACCGGCGCCTACGACCCCAAATGGCCCGGCGTACACATGCAGCCCAAAGAGAGCCTGCAAGCCCACCTGGATGTGCAAGGCCAGTGGCTGCTGCCCATCCACAACGGCACCTTTGATTTGGCCATGCACGCCTGGTTTGACCCTTTCGAGCAAATCCTGGCCCTGGCCAACAGCCGCCAGGTGGCCCTTTGTACCCCGGCCATGGCCGAGCGCCTGGACATCACCGCCCCCCATAAAGGCCAGCCCTGGTGGCGGCCCCTGGCCAAAGAGGCTATGGCCCAGAGCGGTATTGTGGCTAACGAACCTTCCTGAGCCTTGCCCGCCATTGGCGATGCCCGTATGATATGAAACATATACACAACGTATAGGTTTTATAGTATGGGCATCGTCAAGATCTCCGACGACATGCACGAGAACCTGCGCTTGGCCAGTGGGGCGCTTTGCCGCTCCATCAACGCCCAGGCCGAGCATTGGATGCGTATCGGCATGCTGGCCGAACTCTACCCCCAGCTCAGCCACAGCGAGATCAGCCAATTGCTGATCCGTGCCGAGCAACAAGGGGGGCTCAGTGTCGACAAACTGGTCAACGCCCCCGCCACCCTCAGTTCCCAGGGAGCCAAGCCATGAGCCGCAGAGTCGTTATTCGCAATAAAGAAGAAATCGCCAAGGCCCGCGAGGCTGGCCGCCTGGCCGCCGACGTGCTGGAAATGATCGCCCCTTACGTGCAGGCCGGGGTCAGCACCGAAGAGCTGGACGCCCGCTGCAACCAGTACATTACCCAGGTGCAAAAGACCATTCCCGCCAACGTTGGCTACCACGGCTTTACCAAAACCGTGTGCAGCTCGGTCAACGAGGTGGTGTGCCACGGCATTCCCTCGCCCAAAGTGGTGTTAAAAGACGGCGACATCATCAATATCGATGTGGCCATCATCAAAGACGGTTGGTACGGCGACACCAGCCGCATGTACTTTGTGGGCACCCCAGCGGCTGAGGCCAAAAAACTGGTCGAGACCACCTACGAGGCCATGTGCGCCGGTATCCGGGCGGTGCGCCCCGACGCCACCCTTGGCGATATCGGCCATGCCATTCAAACCGTGGCCCACCGCGACGGCTTCTCGGTAGTGCGCGAGTACTGCGGCCACGGCATTGGCACCACCTACCATGACGACCCGCAAATTCTCCACTACGGCAACCCGGGCCAGGGCATGCGCCTAAAGCCGGGGATGATCTTCACCATCGAGCCGATGATCAACGCCGGCAAGCCAGGGGTGAAAACCCTCGCCGACGGCTGGACCGTCATCACCCGCGACGCCAGCCTCTCGGCCCAGTGGGAGCATATGGTGGCGGTCACCGAAGACGGTTTTGACGTGCTCACCCGCTGGCCGGACGGCACCGGCCACTACGGCGCCATCTGATAAAAAGCCTCCCTCCGGGAGGCTTTTTTTGTCTTAGCTTGTATTGCCGTAACATAAATCACAAAAACTAGGCATTCCATTAGGTTACCTTAAGATAAATGATCCTTTGGTAACGCCCTTGGAGTAGGCTAGGGCCCAAAAGTAACAACAGGAAGCGGTAACACCATGAGCGGGGCGGTCTTTTTCTTTGGTGACTGGCAGGTGGATCCTAAGGCCAACAGCCTGAGACTGGGGCAGAGGGTCAAGCAAATCGAACCCAAAGCCATGGATGTGCTGCTGGCCCTGTGCGAAGCCAAAGGCGATGTGGTGACCAGCGAAGACCTGCTCAGCCGCTGCTGGCCCAACGCCGAAACCGGCGACAACCCCCTTCATAAAACCATTACCCAACTGCGCGCCGCCCTTGGCGACAAAGCCAGCAGCCCCAGCTTTATCGAAACCATCCGCAAGCGCGGCTACCGCGCCTTGGCCGAGGTGCGTTTCCCGGTGGGCAGCGAGCAGCAAGTAGAAGAAGCGCCCTGGCAAGGGGGCTCGCCCTTCCCTGGCCTTCGCGCCTACAGCAGCGATTACGCCCAGGTCTTTTTTGGCCGCAGCCAGCAAATTGCCACCCTGATGGAGCGCATCAGCCAGCAGCTGCGTTTTGGCCGCGGCTTTTGCCTGGTGCTGGGCCCCAGCGGCAGCGGTAAATCGTCGCTCATCAACGCCGGTATCCTTGCCAACCTCGCCTCGCCCCAGGGCTATAACGGTGTCGGCCTGCCCACTTACACCAGCCTCGATTTAGCCGATGTCACTCAGGGCCGGCTGCTGCTAGACCTTGCCTGCGCCCTGCTGGACTGGGAGCTTGGCGACGCGCCGCTGTTTGACAATGAAAGCGCCGAAACCCTGGCCGAGAAGCTGCAAAACGCCCCGCAAGCCCTGGCGCAAAGCCTTAAAGAAAAGCTGCCTAAAACCGGCTACGCCACGCCCCACTTTGGGCTTTTTATCGATCGCCTGGAAGTGGCCCTGTCCTCACCGCTTTTTAGCCATGACGAGCGCAGCCACTTTATCGCCCTCTTGGAAACCCTGGCGCTCAGCGGCGCGGTGCTGGTGCTGGGAGCGTGCCGCAACGATTTCTACCCGCAGTTGATGAGCTTTGAGAGCCTTAGGGCAGGTAAAGGCAACGGCGCCCATTTTGACCTTGGCGCCCCCAGCCGGGCCGAATTGCTGCAGATGATCCGCCTGCCGGCCCAGGCCGCCGGGCTTAGCTGGGAGACAGACCCCAACACCGCCCAGCCCCTTGATGAAATGCTCTGCGTTGAGACCGCCCGCAACCCCGACGCCCTGCCCATGCTGCAATACATGCTCGAGCAGCTCTACCTTCGCCGGGGCAGCGACGGCACATTGAAAGTCTCGGTTTACCAAAGCCTGGGCGGCATTGAAGGGGCCATCGGCAAGGCCGCCGAAGACGCCATGGCCCAGCTCAGCCCCGCCCAGCAGCAAGCGCTGCCAAGGGTGCTGTCGATGCTGGTTACCCTGCGCGAAGACGAAGAATCCGTTACCAGCCGCAGCGCCCGCTGGGCCGACTTAAGCCATGAAGACGAAAAAGCCCTGGTGCAGGCCATGGTGGATAAACGCCTGTTTGTGTCGCACCTGCAACACGGCGAGGCCAGCTTCTCCATCGCCCACGAAGCGCTGCTGCGCCGCTGGCCCCGGGCCACCGACTGGATAAACGCCCACCAGGACAGCCTGGCCCAAAAAGCCAGGCTCTATTACCAAAGCCAGCGCTGGCTGCACGAAGGCAAGGCCAGCGCCTACCTGCTGGCCCTGGGTAAACCCCTGGATGAAGCCCGACAACTGGCCACCAACCCGCTCTTTACCCTAAGCGATGACGAAGCCAGCTTTGTGCGGGCCTCCCGGCGCCGCGCCTCCTGGCGCCACACCTTGCGAAACGGCACCGTGATGCTGCTGTGCCTGCTTACCCTTACCGCAGTCACCCTTAGCGTAAAAAGCAATCAAGCCGAGAAGCGCGCCACCGAGCAGCGGCTGGCCGCCGAAAACCTGCTGGGTTACATGGTGGGCCAGTTTGCCGACAAACTGCGCGGCATCGGCCGGATGGACTTATTGGACGGCATCTCCAGCAAGGCGCTGGACTACTTTAAATCGGTGTCGGGCAGCGACGAGGACCATATCGGCTTTGACGGCCGCTTCCAGCACGGCCAAACCCTGGAAGCCATCGGCGAGGTAGCCTATTCCCGTGGCAAAACCGATGAAGCCAAAAACGCCCTGCTGGCCGCCCAAAAAGAATTGTTGCCGCTGTTAAAACAGCAGCCCGATAACCTGGAGCTTTTAAAATCCCTGGGCGCCAACGCCTTTTGGCTGGGGCAAATGCGTTATGACCAAGCCGATTGGCCCGGCGCGGAAAAATGGTTTAGCCAATATCTGACCTATAGCCAGGCGATGTATGATAAAAAACCTAACAATAGCGATGTACAGATGGAACTGTCCTACGCTTTAAATAACTTGGGTTCAATTCAATCAAAACAATCTAAATTTTCAGATGCCGAAGAAAAATTCAAAAAGTCTTTAGAACTGAAGAAAAAGATATTTAATAAAAATGAAAAAACAGAAAGACTCAGTGCAGACATTATAAATACTCGTTCTTGGCTAGCATCTTCACTTGCCAGTCAAGGTAAAACAAGAGAAGCTCTTAGTTTCTTTGAGAAAAACACAGTCGAGTTTCCGCCTGAGAACTATATAAAAAATGGATACATGCTAGAAAGAATTGTTTCTTCCTTACAGCAACAATCATATTTATTAAACGCCTTAGGCCGCCCCACTGAAGCACTAGAGAAGTTAGAAAAATCCATATCCGCGAATGAAATGGCTCTTAATCTAGATCCAAATAACCATACATGGATTATGTCAAAAATAAATAACGAAATTTTGAGAATAAAATATTGTTATTACACTAGTCATTGTGGATATAAAGTTTTACAACTCTCGAAAATAGAGAAAGATATAGAATCTATACGGTCAACAATCTCCACCAATCTTTATAAGGAAAGATTAGCTGACTTCAATTTGTATAAGTCAATGATCTTATTAAATGAAGATAGTTACTCATCACAAAAATCAATTGATTTAGCAATTAAATACTATAATGAAATCTTTAATAAAGACAGTCTAAAAATAGTGTCTAAAACTGCTTCTTCATATATTGAGAAAGCTATAATAGAGAAAATCTCTGGAAAGAATAATTATAAACCATGGTGTGAAAAAGCCTTGAGTTTAATTGAATTAAAATTCAGTAATAGCAAGGATTACAGTGTATTAATACCATATGCAAGAGCTTTAGATTGTCTGAAAAAAAAAGATGTACCAACAACCTTCTTGATAAAATCAGAAGGGCTATCAAACTTTACGTTCGATGAAAAAGGAACTTAATATGAATCTAAAAACCGAAAACATAACTGTTACAGTAAATTATGACAAAGAGAATGGTTTCAGTTTTGACTATCAAGATTGTAAAAATGGAACAAAAGTTGTCACAAGAGCTTGCAACCTTGAATATGTTTTAAATGATAATACTGAATTTGAATTATCTTTTGCTGGAGTAGCCTTCAGTGATCCCTTTAACGATGTTATTACTGAAGTTGAAGTAAAAAGAGACTCGGTAATTATGAAAGATCCCTTCAGCGAAATGAAAAGCGTTTCATTCCAGTTTGGCTTTAATATTGGAAAGATGCCAAACGGTAAAAATGCTAGCGGTTTATTGTTATTAAGCGCCGATCCAGAAGTAATAAATAGAGACCAAACCTGCCCCCCTCCGAATTCATAAATCTTAAAAAAGGTGAAAGTAGGCCTATTTTAAATGGGCTACTTTCCAAGTTAAATACTTTACTTGGCAGAAGGACTTTCCATGACCCATCTAAAAACCCTCTTTGGCGCGGCCTTGCTACTAAGCGCACCGGCGATGGCCGAGGATCTGGCGCCTTGTGCGGCGGGTAGCGCCATTGACTTGGCGGTCACCATCGATAGCAGCGGCCAGCCGCAGTTTGGCTATTCCCAGTTTGGGCAGAGCTGCAGCGGCGATGTGGAAGTGAGCGAGGCGGGTACCATCACCTATCGCTTAATCAATCTGGAACAGGCCCCGCAAGGGCTGCGCTTTGTGGGCGCCGGCTTTGCCAACCCCTTTAACGGGGTGGTGGACAAAGTAGAGGTAAGCAGTGATGGCAAGACCTTGCAGCTTTATGATGCCAACCAAGTGGCTGGCCCTGGTAAGTTCCAGTTTATTTTCAGCAGCAGCGAGAATGGGCTGTTATTGCTAAGCCCGGATCCGCAGATCATCAACAAAGGCGATATCAAATAACGTACTTGGATGTCGTGAATGAAAAGGCGCCAATCGGCGCCTTTTTCTTTGCTTAAAAACGATAACGCGCACTGAGATTCAGTGACCGCCCTTCCCCGTTAAGCTGGCCAAAGCCATTGGCGGTGATCGGCGATGCTGACGCCTCTCGGCTGCTGGTAGAGCTTATCCAGAGCGGCCGGATGTTTTTTAGCCAGCGGCCTGGTTTGCCTGGCTAATGGCTTCGACGAAATGGCAGGCCACCTGGCTACCGTCAACCTCACGAAGGGCTGGGCGCTCGGCGGCGCAGCGCTCGGTGGCGTGGGGGCAGCGGGTGCGAAAGGCGCAGCCGGAGGGCGGGTCCAGCGGTGACGGCAGCTCGCCGCGCAGCACGCTCATCTGCCGCTGCCGGGCAATAACCGGGTCGGGAATGGGCACCGCCGAGAGCAGCATTTGGGTATAGGGGTGCAGGGGACGGCTGTAGAGGGCGTCGCGGTCGGCAATTTCCATCACCCGGCCCAGATAAAGCACCAACACCCGGTCGGCAATGTGGCGCACACTGGCCAGGTCGTGGGCGATAAAGACATAGGTGAGGCCCTTTTGGTCGCGAAGGTCCATCAACAGGTTGATAACCTGGGATTTAATGGATACGTCCAGGGCCGATACCGGCTCGTCGCACACCAACAGGGCCGGCTCCACCACCAGGGCGCGGGCGATACCGATACGCTGGGCCTGGCCACCGGAAAACTCATGGGCGTAGCGGTTGATTTGCTCGGCCAGCAAACCCACCTGGGCCATTACCGCCAGTACCTTCTGGCGGCGCTCGGCGGCGCCCAGGCCGGGCTCCAGCGCCTCCAAAGGCTCGCTGATGATCTGCCCCACCGTCATGCGCGGGTCCAGTGAGGCCAGGGGATCTTGAAAGATCATCTGCAAATCGCGGCGCAAAGGGCGCATGGCCTTGGTGTCCAGTTGCTGTAACTCCCGGCCCTGGAATTGCAGGCGGCCACTGGTAACAGGCCCCAGGCGCATCAAGGCCCTGAGCAGGGTGGACTTGCCGCAGCCCGATTCGCCCACTACGCCAAGGGTTTCGCCCCGGCGCACCGCAAAACTGACATCATCAATGGCCTTGAGGGTACGGGTGCGGCCCCACAGGCCTTTGTCGCGCACCGCAAATTGCACCTGTAACTGCTCGACCTGATACAACACATCGCTCATGCGCTGGCCTCCAATAAGGTCAATGGGCCCTGGTGATAGCAGGCAACAAGGTGCCCGGCGTCACGTTGCTGCAGGGCCGGCATGGCCTGGCGGCAGCTGTCCTCGGCGTAGCGGCAGCGCGGCGCAAAGGGGCAGCCGGCGGGGAGATGGGCTAAATCCGGCGGGTGGCCGGGAATGGTGGGCAGGCGCTCGGTGCGCGGCGCGTCCAGCCTTGGCACGGCGCTGAGCAGCCCTTCGGTGTAGGGGTGGCGATAGTGGCCAAAAAGCTGATGCACCTCGGCCTGCTCCACCTGGCGGCCGCCGTACATCACGCTGACCTTGTCGGCGATTTGTGCCACCACCCCCAGGTCGTGGGTAATAAAAACAATGGCGGTGCCAAAGCGGCGGCGCAGCTCATCCAGCAGCGCCAAAATCTGCATCTGCACCGTGACATCCAGCGCCGTGGTGGGCTCGTCGCAAATAAGCAGCTCTGGGTCGGTCAGCAGGGCCATGGCAATCATTACCCGCTGGCGCATGCCCCCGGAAAACTCGTGGGGATACATGGCCAGGCGGCGCTCGGCGCTGCTGATGTGTACCGCTTCCAGGGCGGCGATGGCTTTTTTGACTGCCGCCTTGCGGCCCAGGCCCTGGTGCCATTGCAGGACCTCGGTCATTTGCCGGCCTATGGTCAAAAAGGGGTTCAGGGCGGTCATGGGATCTTGAAAGATCATTGCCATGCGGTTGCCGCGCAGGGCGCTGAGCTGGGGGCCGGGCAGGTTGAGGATGGGCTGGCCGTCTAGCAGCACGTTGCCGCTGGCCTTGCCGTTACGGGCCAGCAGCCCCATCACCGCCAGCCAGCTTTGGCTTTTGCCAGAGCCCGACTCACCGACAATACCCAGCACTTGGCCCTTTTCGACACTAAGGCTGAGGTTGTTGACCGCGCACACTTCGCCATCGTCGGTGGTAAAGCGCACATTGAGGTTTTGAATATCCAGCATGGCCATATCAGCGATCCTTGGGGTCGAGGGCGTCGCGCAGCCCGTCGCCGATGAAGTTGAAGCAGTAAACGATCACCGCCAGGAAGGCCGCCGGGATCACCAGCAGATAAGGGTGCGATTGCAGCACCGCCGCCCCGGCATTGACCAGGCCGCCAAGGGAGGTGAGCGGCGCCTTAACCCCCAGCCCCAAAAAGCTCAAAAAGGCCTCGAACAAAATCACCGACGGAATGGTGAGGGTGACATACACCACCACGATGCCCAGCAAATTGGGCACGATATGGCGGCGGATAATGGTGGCGCGCCCCACCCCGCTGGCCTGGGCCGCCTCTACAAATTCCTTGTTGCGAAGGCTTAAGGTCTGGCCGCGCACGATGCGGGCGATATCCAGCCAGGACACGGCGCCGATGGCGGCAAACACCAGGATAAGCTCGCGGCCAAACAGCACCATCAGGATGATCACGAAGGGAATAAAGGGAATGGAATAGAGGATATCGACAAAGCGCATCATGGCGCTGTCGACCCAGCCGCCCACAAAGCCGGCCGTTGCCCCCCAGGCCACCCCGATCACCAGGGTCACCAGGGTGGCTATCAACCCTACCATCAAGGAAATACGGCAGCCCCACATCACCCGCACCAGCAAATCACGGCCCAGGGCGTCGGTGCCAAAGAGGTGGCCGCCGCTCAAGGTGGGGCCGTGGTAGAGCATGTCCCAGTCGGGCTCGGCATAGCCGTAGGGCCACAGCCAGGGCAGCACGATGGCCGCCAGGGTAATAAGCCCCAGCACCCACAGGCTGGCGATGGCGGCCCGGTTGCGGCGCAGCCTTCGCCAGGCGTTTTGCCACAGGGAGCGGCCGGCCTGGCCTTGGCTCAGGCTTTGGGCCTTGGCCGCAGCGGCGCGGCCCGGAAACCAGTTCAATACACGGCTCATGACAGGCGCACCCTTGGGTCGAGCACGCCGTAGAGAATGTCGGCGAGCAGGTTAAACAGCACGATCAGCGCCCCGTAGAGGATGGTCACCCCCATCACCAGGGTGTAATCACGGTTCATGGCGCCGTTGACGAAGAAACGGCCGATGCCGGGCAGCCCGAAGATCTGTTCGACAACGATGGAGCCGGTCAGGGTAGCCACCGCCGCCGGGCCCAGAAAGGAAATAAGCGGCATCATGGCCGGGCGCAGGGCATGGCGAAAAATCACCACGCGCTCCGGCATGCCCTTGGCCCGGGCGGTGCGGATAAAGGGGCTGTTGAGCACCTCGACCATGGAGCCGCGCATCAGCCTGGCCATGTAGGCCACCAGCGGCAATGCCAGGGACACCACCGGCAAGATGAGGTAGGCCGGGTGGCCGTCGTTCCAGCCCCCCGCGGGCAGCCAGTTGGCCTTGACCGCCAGCACCAGCACCAACAGCGGCGCCACCACAAAGGCGGGAATGGAGATCCCTGCCATGGCGGCGGCCATGGGCACGTAGTCCCAGGCGCTGTTTTGCCTGAGCGCCGCCCGTATCCCGATGGGGATCCCCACCAGCATCGCCAGCAGCAGCGCCAGGCCGCCGATCACCAAGTCCACCGGAAAGCCTTCGTTTATCAGGTCATTAACGCTGGTACCCCGGTACACGAAAGAGGGCCCGAAATTGCCGTGGGCAATGTTGCCCAGGTAGCGGCCATATTGCTCCCACAGGGGTTCGTCCAGGTGGTACATGTGCTCGAGGTTGGCCTTGACCTGGGGCGGCAGGGCCCGCTCGGTGGTAAAGGGGCCGCCAGGGGCGGCGCGCAGCATGAAGAAACTCAGGGTGATGATCACCAGCAGCGTGGGAATGGCCCCCAGCACCCGGCGCAAGATAAACCGCATCATAAGGAGCGCTCCGTATGCTGACGAATGGCGATGTACCGGGCCAGGTGCAAAGCCACCACATTGGCTTTGACCCCTTCCACATAAGGCTTGATAAGCTCCGGCGATTTGTAGAAATACAGCGGGATAAGGGGCGCATCTTGGTTGAGAATGCGCTCGCCGGCGGCGTAATCGCCATAACGGACCGGGGTATCGAGCTCGCCGGCGGCTCTGGCTATCGTCTGCTGGTACTGCGAGTTGTGGTAGCTGCCGTAATTCATGGCGAAGTCTTTGAGAAACTGCTGGGCAAAGGTGTAGGGCTCGGGGTAATCCCCTACCCAGGCGCTCCAAAACAGCTTGGCGTTTTTAAATTGCAGATCCTGGAGCATCACCTTCCACTCTTCGTTGCGCAGCCCAATCTGGCTACCCAGGGCCTGGTTCCACATGGTGGTTACCGCTTCCATGTAGTTTTGGGTGTCTACCCCTTCGGTCATGTACAGCAGGTCAACCTTCAGCGGGTGCGCCTTGGAGTAGCCGGCCTGCTGGTAAAGCCGGCGCGCTTCGGCTAGGCGCTTGCTCATGGGCCAATTGGCCCATTGCGGCAGTTGCTGTGGGTAACCGGGCAGCGGCGGAAACAAGGAGTAGGCCGGTAGCGTCAAGCCGCCACCCAGCTTGTTGGACAACACCTTGCGGTTGAGCACCAGATTGAGGGCCAGGCGCAAGTCACGGTTATCAAAAGGTTTTTTGTTAACCATCATGCCCAGGTAGGCGGTGGCGTAATAGGGGCTGACCTGCACCTGCGAACCCAGGTTTTGCTTTAGCCAGCCGTAGTCGCTGGCGGGAAAGGCCGGGTTGTTGACCAAGTCCAGGTCGCCGGCCAGGTAGCGGTCAAGGGCCGAGGCCTTGTCGGCGATGGGGTATTCAATCTCCTGTTGCAGCGCCACATGGGCCGCGTCCCAGTAGTTGGGGTTTTTAACCAGGGTAAGGTGGCCGTTGATCACCCATTGCTTGAGGCTAAAGGCGCCGTTGCTGACCATGTGCTCGGGGCGGGTCCAGGCGTCACCCCACTTGTCGATGGCCGGTTTATAAAGCGGAAAGAGGTACTGGTTGTAGAGCATGGTCAAAAAGTAAGGGGTGGCCTTGGTGAGCCGCACCTCAAGGGTGTGAGCGTCCAGCGCCGTTACGCCCAGGCTCTTGGCTGGCATCTTGCCGTCGATAATGGCGCTGGCGTTGACAATGGGCGCCAGCGACTCGGCATATTCAGCGCCGGTGGCCGGGTCTACCTCCCGGCGCCAGGCATAGACAAAATCCCCGGCCGTCAGTGGCGCCCCGTTGGACCACTTGGCTTCGGGGCGCAGGTGAAATACGTAGCTTTTGCCGTCGGCGCTGACATCCCAAGACGAGGCAGTGCCCGGCACCAGCTTGCCATCGGGGCTTAACGTCAACAGTCCTTCAAACAAGTCCTGAATAACGTTAAAGGCCGGGATGCCGGTGGCAAGGGAAGGGTCCAGGGTGCGGGGCGACATGGAGATCCCCCGGTGCAGGATCTGCTGGGCGGCCGGCGCCAGTTGGTCTGAGACCTGATACTGGCGTACCGCCACTTGGGCGCTTTTACCCTCATCGCCACAGCCGCCAAGCAGCAGGGCCAGGGGGACAACAAAACCGAGGCCAAGGGCGCTCAAGCGGTGAGTCATGGCAGGTGTTCCTCGAGGTGACAGGTGCTCTGGCTGGGTTTAGAAAAGGCCGACAACAGCGCATTCCCCCTTGGTTTACCGATCAACGAATAACAAGGATGCGACTCGCCAGAAAAGCCAAAGTTCGGAGAAACTGAATTTTTTACTCGTCAACACCTGAGCGTAAAAGGCCAGCAAAGTGAAATAAGCGCTTGTATCAGAACAATAAAGTGCTTAAATGGCCGTTCATCTTTAAGGCTCGAAAAGGACTTCCATGACCCCTTTAAAAACACTGCTTGGCGCGGCTTTGCTGCTAAGCGCACCAGCCATGGCCGAGGGTCTGGCGCCTTGTGCGGCGGGTAGCGCCATTGACTTGGCAGTCACCATCGATAGCAGCGGCCAGCCGCAGTTTGACTATTCCCAGTTTGGGCAAAGCTGTAGCGGCGATGTGGAAGTGAGCGAGGCGGGTACCATCACCTATCGGCTGATTAACCTGGAGCAGGCCCCGCAAGGGCTGCGCTTTGTGGGCGCCGGTTTTGCCAACCCCTTTAACGGGGTGGTGGACAAAGTAGAGGTGAGCAGCGATGGCAAGACCTTGCAGCTTTATGACAGCAAGCAGGTGGCGGGCCCTGGTAAGTTCCAGTTTATTTTCAGCAGCAGCGAGAATGGGCTGTTATTGCTAAGCCCGGACCCTGAAATCATTAACGACAACGATCCAACATGAAGAAGAAAAGGCGCCTAAGGGCGCCTTTTCTTTCCTTAAAAACGATAACGCGCGCTGAGGTTCAGCGACCGCCCTTCCCCGCGAAGCTGGCCAAAGCCATTGGCGGGGTCTTGGCGATAATCGGCGATGCTGACGCCGCCAAGGGGCAGCTGGTAGTTTTTATCCAGCAGGTTGGTGATTGCCAGAGTTAGGGTAAGGGGTTTGAGGTCCCACTGGGAGCTGGCGTTTAACAGGCCATAGCCGGCGGTTTTATTTTCAAGGCGGTTGCTGTCCACCCGGTTTTTATCGCTCCCCCACTGCCATTCCAGTTTGTTGCTGGCCCGGCCCCACTGCTGGCTGAGCGCCAGGCTGCCGTTAAAGGGCATGATTTGGTAAAGCGGGGTGTGGCTGCCGTCGCGCTCGCCATGGGTGTAGCTGGCCTTGGCCGCCAGTTGCCACTGGCCAAAGGCGGTATCGGCCAGCAGCCAGGCGAGCTTGGCATCCACCCCGTAGAGGCGGGCATCAACGTTAGCAAACTCAAGGATATGGCGGGTGGCCGCGCCGCTATTAAAGCTGCCAATCACATCGGCATCGATAAAGTCATGCACCTTGGTGTAGAAGGGGCTGATGCTGCCTTGCAGGCTGTCGCCCAGGTACTGGTATTTGGCGCTTAGGGTGTAGGCGGTTTCGGGCTTGAGGTTGAGGTTGCCCACATAGCCGTTGGCGTCGCCGTTCCAGCCAATCATGGTGGTGGCCATGGTGGTGCGGCCCCAGGAGTAGCGCTCGTAGAGGTTGGGGGCGCGGTTTTTACGGGCCAGGCCAAATTGCAGCTGCTGGCGCTCGTCTAGCTGATAACTGGCGCTGGCGCTGATATCCACCAAGTTGTCGGTTTTGCTGCGGTCACTTTGGTTAAAGGCGGCAGCGGCGGCGTTGTCGGCGGCCATCATCATCGAGCCGTAACCTTGCACGGCGCCGGCGTTGGTGTGCACGCGCTCAAAGCGCAGGCCGTAGTTAAGGTGCCAGGCGCTTAGCTGCTGGTCCATCTCGGCGAAGGCGGCTAGGCGCTGGCGTTTGCCGTCGTTGATATTGATGTAGGTATTGGGCCCCATCATCATCGAGCCGGGCACCGCCGGCCAGCTGTCGTCGAGGCGAAAATCGTACAGCTCCTGGCCCAGTTTCAGGGTATTGCCGGTGCCAAGGGGCTGGCTCCAATGCAGCTGGTAGCTGCGGTCTACCCCTTTGGTGTCCATAGGCATGGTGCCGGCCTTCTCGGCGGTGAAAAAGCCCATTTCATGTTTGACCCGGTGCCAGTTGAGGCGGGCGTCCAGTTGGCCGGCGCTGAACTGGCGCTGGTACTGGGCGTTGACGCCAAAGCTGCGGTTGTCGGTCATGTCCATGTACTGGTTGGGAAAGCCCTGGAAGGGAATGGACTGGTGGGTCAGCTTTACCGCCAGGAGCTGGGTGTCGTCGCGGTAGGCGGCGGTCAGGGCATGGTTTTGGGCGCGGTAGAGGGTGTCTAGCACCTTGTCGCCGTTGCCGTCTTTATAGCTGTTGGCATCTTCATAGGCACCGTCGTATTTGAGGCTCAGCTGCTTGCTGGCAAGCTCGGCGCCAGCGCCGTAGGTTTGCACATTGCCGTTGCTTTTATAGCCGCCCGAGAGATACCCCCCCTGCCAGCCAAGCGCATCACTTTTTGAAAAATGCGGGTCTATGGTGGTGAGGCTTATTACCCCGGCGATGTTGTCGCCGCCCATGCTCACCGGCGTTACCCCGGCCATCACCTCTACCTGGCTGATTTGGTTGCCAGACACATAAGAGAGCGGCGGGTTCATCTCGTTGGCGCAGGCGCTGGAGATGTCGGCGCCGTCAATCAGCACCTTGACCCTGTCGCTCATCATGCCGTTCAAAATCGGTAGCGCCGAGACACCGCCAGCGGCAGAAAAATCCACCCCGCTGTTAGCCAGCAGATCTTCGGTAGAACCGGCAACGCTCTGGGGCAGGCTTTGGCCATGCACCTCTATGACTTCGAGGTTGTCGTCGGCGCGGGCGGTTTGCAGCAGGCTGGCGGCAACGATAATGGCCAGCGGCGAAAGGGGGAGGATACGGGTAGCAAAAGGGCTCACGGCCAGGCTCTCTTTTTGAAATTTGCCGCGAGTATAGAGAGCCGGGCCGAGCCTGCGAATGCGACAAATTGTCGCACCCTGCCCTGCAATAAGCGCTAAAAACACCTAAAGGGCCTTGCTAGAGGGCCCAGAAGGTTAAAACAAAAACCTTTAAATTCAAAATGATGAAAGAGAAGGAAGCCGGAAGGTAACAGTATAAGAAGAAACCTAGAGTTATCCCCATCAACACGGCTTGGGAAGAGCCCAGGGGAGCGAGCCAGATGCCACACTCAACCAAACCACCGGCCACAGTGACCAACGCGGACACCTTCTTTTTGTCCGCCGCCAACGAAGAAGACTTGCTGCGCATGGTCGTGCGCCAAATGCAGGAAGCCACGCTTCAGTTGGATACCGATGGCACCGTACTTTGCGTTAATACCGCAGCAGAGGGGCTGCTGGGAAAAGACGCATCGCACTTTGTTGGCCGGCCTTGGCATCAGTGGCTGAGCTCGCCCTGGAAAGAGCAACTAGAGGCAATCTTTGCCCAGCAAAACAATAAGCTGAACCACCAGATCATCGAACCAACAGAGATGACGGTGACGTTCGGCGACAGGGACATGCTGCCGGTTAATTTGTCGTTGTCTTTTATCCCGGCCAAGACCGCCTGCTTTTTGGTGAATTTGCAGGATCTGAGCCGCCATAAAGACGAGGTCAGCGAGCTGTTTCGCCTGGCCTCAACCGACAGCCTGACCGGCCTTGCCAACCGCCGCACCTTTTTGGACGTATTGGAGCAGCAGTGGCAGAGCTATACCGCCAAACGGCGGCCGGTCAGCGCCATTATGATCGACGTGGATTACTTCAAAACCTTCAACGACTGCTATGGCCATATCAACGGTGACAAGTGCTTGCAACGCATCGCCCGCGAAATAAGCCAAGCGCTGCCGGACAAGGAATGTCTGGCAGCCCGCTACGGCGGGGAAGAATTTGCCGCCCTGCTGCCCGGTTACAACCGCCAGCAGGCAGAAAGCGTGGCCCACCTTATTCGCCAGCGTATCAACGCCCTGGATTTTGCAGCAGCCGGTTTGGGGAGCGATGTGCGGGTAAGCGTCAGCCAGGGTATTGCTACCGAGGTCAACGGCCAGTTCCGTACCGCCGAGGCCCTGCTGTTTGCCGCCGACACCGCCCTGTACCGAGCCAAGGCCGAGGGGCGAGACCGCATCAACCTTTCTTGCTAAGGGCAAGATGCAGCGCCGCCCAGGCGCCAGCCAACACAGCCACTGGCACCAGCGGTTTAAGCCAGGGCCAGGGCAGCTGCCACAGCGCCCAGGCACCTAGCAGCCAAAGTGCCAGCCAGCTAAGGCCGATTTTCCCCAGGTGAGCCACCCCGGCCCCCATGGGCCAAGCCACCAACCCCACCAGGGCCAGGGCATTCATCAGGGCGCCAGCCAGCATCGCCGGCCACCAGGCGCCGCCAAAGGGAGGCAAGGGCCAGAGCCCGGCGCCCAAAAAAGGCACCCATACCAAGGCCAGCCACGACAGGTGTTCCCTCACCTTGTTTGCCAAGCCTACTCCTTAACCGACATCAGGATGGACAGTGCCTTGAGGCGCTGGGCCGGATCGTAGATATCGTTGGTGAACATCAGCTCGTCGACCTGAAGCTCATTAACGATGTTCTCCAACTCGGCCCGGATGGTAGCAGGGCCGCCCATTACCTGGAGCCCCAGCACGGCATTAACCGAGGCCTTCTCTGGCTCGTTCCAGTAGGGCGCCATATCTTCAACCGGCGGGCGCAGCCACAACGGCTCACCCCGGTTGCGGGCCAGCATTCGCCGCTGGGAGCTGGTGGCAATGTAGGCCGCCTGTTCGTCGGTTTCAGCAGCCACCAAGGGCAAACCCAGCATCACATAGGGCTTGGCCAGGGTGGCTGAGGGGCGGAATTGGCTCTTGTATAGGCGGATGGCATCAAACACGAAGCGCGGCGCAAAGTGGCCGGCAAAGGCATAAGGCAAGCCGCGCTGCGCTGCCAGTTCGGCGGCAAAGAGGCTGGAGCCCAGTAGCCAGATAGGTACGTTGGAGTCTTCACCGGGAATGGCTCTGACCCGGGTGCTGTTGTTGTCTCTAGGGCCAAGCAAGCGTTGCAGCTCGGCCACTTCGGCCGGGAAACGCTCGGCCCGCATTGGGTCGCGGCTCAGGGCGCGGCTGGTTTCAGGGTCGGTACCCGGCGCCCGGCCAAGGCCGAGATCGATACGCCCCGGATAGAGGCATTCGAGGGTACCAAACTGCTCGGCCACCACCAGTGGCGGGTGGTTGGGCAGCATGATGCCACCGGACCCCACCCGGATGCGCTCGGTGCCGCCGGCGATATAGCCAATCAGCACTGAGGTGGCGGCGCTGGCGATGCCTTCCATGTTGTGGTGCTCGGCCAGCCAGAAGCGGTTAAAACCGAGGCTGTCGGCCTCGCGGGCGTAATCGAGGCTGTGGCGCAGGGTTTCACCGGCGCCCTGCCCTTCACGCATGGGCGCCAGTTCCAACAGGGAAAAGGGGATTTGGGAAAGCAAAGACATAAGGCCTCCTTTTAACTGAGGCCTCCCAGTCTATGCCCCTGTGCCTGCACAAAACAGTAGGCACCAAGTGGGGAATGGGGCACCAAATGGAAACTCTCTATCTAAGAAGGCCTTAAACAAGAACTACTTACATCAACAGGTTACCGGAAGGCCCTTGGCTGTTACCGAACCTAGAGTAGCTGTTAGCAAATAGCGTCTCTGGTTAAGGAGGGTCAACATGGCAGCGGAAAACGGTTACAACCTCTGCTCCACCCATTTTGCCAACAACGTCTTAAGGACCGACGGCCATATGGTGAATTGCCAATATGGCGCTGGCCCCTGGGAGCGTTGGCAGCTTCTTAACGCCAGCCAGGCTCCGGGCTTTTACCTGCAGTCGATGCAGTTTTTGGGGCGTTACCTGTGCGTGCTGGGGGAGAACCTCGCCATGACCAGCTCTGAGCTGGAAGCCACCGCCTTTACTCTGGTGCGCTGTAACCCGGCCGATGCGTCTTTGGTGGCCTTGCAGGGGCCAAACGGGGATTTTCTGGCCATAACCAGCGGCATGCACGCCCCTTATGGGCCGGGCAGCGGCAAGGTGCAGATGAGCCCCTTTAGCGAGCTGGCGCTGCTCAGATTACAGCTCGCCCAGCCCAGTACATGAAAAAGCCGCCCGAAGGCGGCTTTTTTATCAGGGCATACCCAGGAAGTTGGGTAGCCACAAGGATACGGCGGGGATGTAGGTCACTATCATCAAGAAGCCCAGCAGCAGCAACAACCAGGGCAAGGCGGCCCGGATGGTCTGCCCCAAAGGCATGCCGGTGACCGCCGAGGTCACAAAGAGGTTGAGCCCCACGGGCGGCGTGATAAGGCCTATCTCCATGTTCACCACCATCACCACCCCCAGGTGGATGGGGTCGATGCCGAGGTTAACGGCGATGGGGAACAGGATCGGCGCCAAAATCAGGATGATGGCCGACGGCTCCATGAAGTTACCGGCCAGCAGCAGCACGATGTTGACGATCAGCAGGAACATCCAGGGCGACAGGCCAAGGCCGGTTACCCAGGCCGCGATGGTCTGGGGAATTTGCTCTGTGGTCAGTACGAAGGCAAACACCATAGCGTTGGCGATGATAAACATCAGCATGATGGTGAGTTTGCCAGCGTCCAGCAGTACCCGGGGGCACTCGCTTATTTTCATGTCTTTGTAGACAAAGAGCGCCACAAAACCGGCGTACACCGCCGCCACAGCTGCCGCCTCGGTGGGGGTGAACATACCGGAATAGATGCCGCCGAGGATGATCACCATCAGCAGCAGGCCCCAAATGGACTTGCGGCCACTGGAGAGCCACTCCCGCAAGCTGACCCTCGGCATTGCCGGCAGGTTCTTCTTACGGGCCACCACATAAATGGCCACCATCAGCCCCAGGCCCAGCAGCAGGCCGGGGATAACCCCTGCCATAAAGAGCTTGCCTACCGAGGTTTCGGTAGCGGCTGCGTAAACCACCATCACGATAGACGGCGGAATAAGGATGCCCAGGGTACCGGCGTTACAAACGATACCGGCACCGAACTCTTTGGGGTAACCGGAGCGCACCATGCCGGCAATGGCAATGGAGCCAACCGCCGCTACCGTGGCCGGTGAAGAACCGGACAGCGCCGCAAACAGCATACAGGCCAGCACGGCGGCAATGGCCAGGCCGCCACGAATGTGGCCCACCGAGGCATTGGCAAAATCAATCAGCCTTCTTGCTACGCCGCCGCTGGTCATAAAAGCGCCGGAGAGCAGGAAGAACGGAATGGCCAGCAGGGTGTAATGCTCTGAGGTTTCAAAGAGCTTGATGGTCAAAGACCGTACCGAGTCCTGGCTGAAAAAGAGGATGGTCAGCGCCCCGGACAAACCCAGGGAGATGGCAATAGGTACCCCTATCAGCATCAGCAGGAACAGCATGAAAAAGAGGAACAGGATGGTCATTTGTGCTCCTCCCCGTCGACAACGTGTTTCAGGGCATCGCCGGCCTCATCGGCCAGGCCAAGCCCGGTTTGCAAACCACGGATAATGCGCACCAGCACCTCGGCAAAACGCAGCCATACCAGGGCAAAGCCCACCGGCACCACGGCACCGATATACCAGAGCTTGATGTGGATTTGCTCTAAGTCTTCGGCGTAGAGGTTGGCGTTGAACAGGGTTTTTACCCAGTCAAAGCTGGCGTAAAACATCATGGAGGCGTACAGCAGGCAGGCCAGGGCCGCCACGATGGCCAGCACCTTTTGCACCGGCTTGGAGCACAGCTTCACTACGGCATCCACGCCGATGTGGCCGGCAGTACGTACCCCATAGGCCATGCCCAGGAACAGCAGCCAGGCAAACAGGGCCTTGGTCAGGGCGGTGGACCAGGTCATCTCCTGGGCCAGGCCGATAAAGAAATCGCCGACCTTCAGAAAGAAATCACTGGAGGCGGTCCAGTCCTTATCCGCCAGCCAGTCTGAAAGATCGTAGAACGGGGTGTAGAGGTTATTCAGGACCACATAGACAAATGTCACCAGGGTCATGGATGCCAAAAGGAAGGCGATAGCGCCTTCCTCCAGCTTGGACCAGAACTTATATACAGCAGCCATCAATAGACCTTATTTTGCGTCGTTGGCAGCCAGTGCAGCGTCGATAACATTGCTGCCGATCTCGCCTTCAAACTGCTTCCATACCGGCTTCATGGATTTCACCCACTTGGCGCGTTCTTCTGGAGTCAGTTCAATCACTTCAGAGGTACCGGAATCGATAACCGCCTGTTTGGCTTTTTGGTTCAGAGCCCAGGCCTCGGCGTTTACCTTCTCGGTGACTTCGCCCAGAATTTCGTCCAGCTGGCTGCGGATATCAGCAGGCAGGCCATTCCAGAACTTGGTGTTGGTGATCACCATGTAGTCCAGCACGCCGTGGTTGGACTCGGTGATGTACTTCTGCACCTCGTTGAACTTCTGGGAATAGATGTTGGACCAGGGGTTCTCGGCACCGTTAACCACGCCGGTTTGCAGGCCTTGGTATACCTCGGCAAAGCTCATTTTACGCGGGTTGGCGCGCACGGCTTTGAACTGAGCATCCAGCACGTCAGAAGACTGTACGCGGAATTTCAGGCCACGGGCATCACGGGGCTCACGCAGCGGCTTGTTGGCAGACAGCTGCTTCATGCCGTTGTGCCAGTAGGCCAGACCGGTGATGTTGTTGTTTTCCATGGATTTGAGCAGCTCTTTGCCGGTGGCGCTGTGCTGGAAACGGTCAACCGCATGGATGTCGTTGAACAGGAACGGCAGGTCAAATACCTGGAGTTTCTTGGTGTACTGGCCGAATTTGGCAAGGGAGGGGGCGATCATCTGCACGTCGCCGAGCAGCAGGGCTTCCATTTCCTTACCATCGCCATACAGGGAAGAGTTAGGGTAAACCTGTACTTCCACCTTGCCCTTCAGGCGCTCTTCCACCAGCTTTTTGAACAACAGGGCACCCTGGCCTTTAGGGGTGCTGTCCGCCACCACGTGGGAAAACTTGATGACGATAGGGTCTGCCGAGGCCATACCGGAGATACCGATAGCCAGGGCACACAGCAGTGCTTTAGCAGTGAATTTGAACATGAGGAGTCCTCTCATTGGTATGACCTGTGGGGCCACTTTTTTATCTGCAGGGCAACCAGTAAGTTACTTGGTTAACAAGATGGTAGCAGCACTTGAGAAGAGCGGATATTCGACCTTTGGTTAGCCATTTGCCATCAACGGCCATAAGGGTTTCAATATCATTAAATCCCCGGCTGGCGGCTCCTGATGCCTAAAGAACAACCTTTTGTTTTTATCGAAACCTGCACCCCGCGCCGGGTGCTGGAATTGTTCAGCACCAAGTGGACATCCATGGTGCTTTACGCCCTGAAAGGCGGGCGCCTTCGCACCGGCGAGCTGCAACGTTGTCTGCCCGGCATCAGCAAGAAAATGCTCACCCAGACCCTTCGCGAACTGGAAGCCGACGGCCTTATCGACCGCACCGTCTACCCCGAGGTGCCGCCCAGGGTGGAATATGACCTGACCGACACCGGCCGGCTCTTTATCGAGCCCATCGAAATGCTCTACGACTGGGGCCGGCGCCACGAAGGGCTACTGGGTAGCCTCAAGCTTCGAAGGGGCAAAAGCTGATGTGGCAGCAAAAGACCCTGGCCCTTGCCCCACGCCGACGCGGCTTTCACTTGATAACCGACGACGTCCTGGCCGCCCTGCCAGAGCTTGCCCGGGTCAAAACCGGCCTGTTGCATGTGTTTATCCAGCACACCTCGGCCAGCCTGACCCTCAACGAAAACGCCGACCCAACGGTGCGGGGCGACATGGAGCGGCACATCAACGTGCTGGCCCCGGAGCGCGCCTCCTACTACCAGCACGACTACGAAGGCGACGACGACATGCCCGCCCATATCAAGGCCTCCTTGCTGGGCGCCAGCGTCAGCATTCCGGTGGCCGGTGGCCGCTTGCTACTGGGCACCTGGCAGGGCATTTGGCTTGGGGAACACCGCGACCAGGGCGGTAGCCGCCGCTTGGTGCTGACGCTGCAAGGAGAATAAGCGCCATGGACTTTTCAAATCTCAATAAAAAGACCGCCAAGTCCTTTAATGACCAAAAGGCGCTGATTAAAAAGGTGATGGCGGGGCGCACTGTGCCCTGCCCTGTCTGCAAAGGCCCGCTGGTATTGCATCCACCGGGCAGCGCCACCCCCGGCATCCGCTGCGCCAAGGGCTGCACCGATATTGCGCTGGAGTTTGATTAAATCTCTTTGCCTGCCGAATCGAGGTTGGCTCTGGAGACGTAGTAGAAAGTGCCGTCGGCAATTTTCAGGAACAGCGCCAGGTCGTGGTGTTGTTCAAAACTTGCCACGGCCATTGCGTTACGGCTCTGCAAAACCCCCATCTCGTTATTACCGCCGGAGGCAATAATGGCCCGCACCGCGCCCTCGTCTTTTTTCAAGGCCGAGATACGCAGTTTGGCCATGTCATTGATAAGGGCCAACTGGGCTGGGGTGGCTTGGTCGTCTACCGGCAGATAGGCGTCGCACAGGTTAATGCGGTACTGGCCGCATTGGCGTTTGGAGGTTTGCCCCCTGACAAACCACACATCGTCGATGCGATATTGGTCTGGCAGCCAGCGGGCAATGAGGGTAGCGCTCTGGGCATCAAAATCGCTAAACAGCGCCGTGAGAGCGGCGGCTTGATTGCTGACCCTTTGCTTTTCTGAGTCACTGGTGGAGAAGCTGATAACAGCGGTATTGAGCGTCAATATCTGCTTTCTGGTAAGCCCGTAGGCACCGTTGATAAAGCCGAAGAAGAAGTTGCGCTCGCCATCGGTTACCGGGGTGGTGTTGGACTCCAGATACATGGGCGCATAGGGGCCTTGCAGGGAAGCAAAGTCGGGAAAGCTGAGCTCGTTGGCCATTTGTTCGGCCATGGGCCCCAGCCCCTGGGTGATGCGGCTCATCTCGGCCTTGTCGACCTTTGTGCCCACCTTGTCGCCTGCAGCCTGCACCCCGAGCGACAGCCACAGCAGTGGCAAAGCCCATATCGCCTTGTTACCCATCTCGTTACTCCCTCTTCCTTGAAGACCAAGATTAATATCTTGATTTAGCTTAAAAATAAAGCCGAAAAGCGGTTCTTGGGAGCAGCCTCACGCCATAAAAAAGCCCGCTTTCGCGGGCGTTTTTATTAGACGAATTCGTAGCGCACCCTTTGGGCGATATTGCATAAAAGCTCGTAGCTGATGGTGCCGGCGCACTCGGCCACTTCTTCCACCGGCACTTGCGGCCCCCACAGCTCCACCTCGTCCCCGACTTGGTCTTTGGCGTTAGGGCCCAGGTCGACGGTGACCATGTCCATGGATACCCGGCCCACCAACGGCACCTTGCGGCCACCAACAAAAAGCGGGGTGCCGCTTTTGGCGTGGCGCGGGTAACCGTCGCCATAGCCCATGGCCACCACGCCAATCACGGTGTCTTGCTCGGCTGTCCAGGTGGCGCCGTACCCCACCGGCTCACCGGCCTTGTGACGTTTGACCGAAATCAGGCTTGAGACCAGCCGCATGGCGGGTTTGAGCTGGTAATGGACGGCGCTCTCGCCAGCCATGGGGCTGGCGCCGTAAAGCATCAAGCCGGGGCGCACCCAGTCAAAATGAGCCTGGGGCAGGCTTAAAATGGCGGCGGAAGCGGCCATGGATACCGGCCCCTGCCAGTGGCTGGCCAGCGGCAGGAACTGGTCAATCTGCTGCTGGTTAAGGGGGTGGCCTTTTTCGTCGGCACAGGCGAAATGGCTGATAAGCCCCACCGGCGGCGCCACCTTGCCGGTGGCCAGCAAGGCGTCGAGGTAAGCTGGCACCTCGGCAGGGGCCAGGCCAATGCGGTGCATGCCGCTGTCGACTTTGATCCAGGCGGTAATAGGCCCTGGCATCACCACCGAGCGCAGCATCTCCAATTGGGCCTGGGTATGGAACACCGCTTGCACCCCTTCGCTGGCCATCACCGGCAGATCGGAGGCGTTAAAGCAGCCTTCGAGCATCACCAGCGGCTGGCGAATGCCGGCGGCGCGCAGCGCCAGGGCCTCGTTGAGGCGGGCTACCGCAAAGGCGTCGGCCTGGCCAAGGGCCTTGGCCACTTCCACCTGGTTGTGGCCGTAGCCATTGGCTTTTAGCACTGCCAGCACCCGGGCGTTGGGGGCGTGGCGGCGCACCACGGCAAAATTGTGGCGAAGGGCCTTGGTATCAATAACAGCGGTAGCGACTTTCATGGCGCTTAGTAATCGTCCTCGAAGGCAGGGCCGGCGTAGTTATCAAACCGCGAGAAGTGGCCCTGGAAGGTAAGCCGCACCCGGCCGATGGGGCCGTTCCGCTGCTTACCGATAATGATTTCTGCCGTGCCTTTGTCGGTGGTCTCCGGGTTATAGACCTCATCCCGGTAGATGAACATGATAAGGTCGGCGTCCTGCTCGATAGAGCCCGATTCCCGAAGGTCCGAGTTTACCGGGCGTTTGTCGGCCCGCTGCTCCAAGGAGCGGTTGAGCTGCGACAGGGCGATAACCGGGCACTGCAACTCCTTGGCCAGGGCCTTGAGGGAGCGGGAGATCTCGGCGATCTCCAGGGTCCGGTTGTCCTGCATGCCAGGCACCGTCATCAGCTGCAGGTAGTCCACCATGATAAGAGAAATGCCGCCGTGCTCACGGGCGATACGCCGGGCACGGGAGCGTACCTCGGTGGGGGTCAGACCCGACGAATCGTCGATGTACATGCGGCCCTTTTCCATCAGCAGGCCCATGGTGGAGCTCAGCCGCGCCCAATCGTCGTCGTCCAGCTGGCCGGTACGGATTTTGGTTTGGTCGATGCGGCCCAAGGAGGCCAGCATACGCATCATGATCTGCTCGGAGGGCATCTCCAGGGAGTAGATCAACACCGGTTTGTCCTGGGTCATGGCCGCGTACTCGGCCAGGTTCATGGCAAAGGTGGTTTTACCCATGGACGGACGAGCGGCCACGATGATGAGGTCAGACGGCTGAAGCCCCGCTGTCATTTTGTCGAGATCCTGGAACCCGGACGACACCCCGGTCACGCCGTCGTGGGGCTGGCCGAACAGCTTTTCGATACGGTCGACGGTTTTTTCGAGGATGCGCTTGATGTCCTGGGGACCCTCGTTGGCGTTGGCACGACTCTCGGCAATCTTAAAGACCTTGCTCTCGGCCATGTCCAGCAGCTCTTCGGTGCTGCGGCCCTGGGGGTCGAACCCCGACTCGGCTATCTCGTTGGCAACACCAATCATCTCCCGCACCACCGCCCGCTCACGGACAATCTCGGCGTAGGCGTGGATGTTGGCGGCGCTGGGGGTGTTGCGGGCAATCTCGCCCAGATAGGCAAAACCGCCGGCTTCTTCGAGGACGTTTTCCCGCTCCATTTGCTCGGAGACGGTGATCAAATCCAGCGGCTTGTTCACCGCCATCAACTGCACCATGGCCTTGAAGATGAGCCGGTGAGCACGGGAGTAGAAATCCTGCTCCACCACGGCTTCCGCTACCCTGTCCCAGGCCTGATTGTCCAGCAGCAGGCCGCCCAGCACGCTTTGCTCGGCCTCCAGGGAGTGCGGGGGAACCTTGAGAGCGGCGACCTTGGAGTCACCTTCCTTATTGAAAGCTTTGCGCTTTTCGGCCATGACGTCAGTATCAGTTCAATCAAAGGCCCATTATTATGGGGCTAAAGTTCCTGAACCTAAAGACTCACGGAAGAACCATGATCAAAGCCTGTGTTTTTGCCCTTTTGCTGCCGGTTGCCGCCACCGCCGCCGACAACCCTAAAAACGAAACCCAGACCAAGACTCAAAAGGAACCTGCCACCACCAAACCGGTGGAAAATGAATCCGACATCGCCGTTGAGCCGCCCCAGCCCGAGACCATCGAGGAGCGCGCCAAGAAAGATGACGGCTTGGTGGAGCAGCGGGTCAACCGCGAGAAGAGCACCGCCGAAAACCCCTTTGTGATTACCCCGCACCAGCCCAACTACATGCTGCCGGTGTACTACCGCAAAGACCCCAAGCCCAACTCCTACCCCGGTGAGCTTGAAAACGACGAGAACCTCGACGACGTGGAATTTAAATTCCAGCTCAGCCTGAAGTTTCCGCTGGCTTTCAAGATGTTTGGCGGCGACAACAGCCTGTGGGTGGCCTACACCCAGCAATCTTACTGGCAAGCTTATAACTCCGGGCTCTCCTCACCGTTTCGCGAGACCAACTACGAGCCGGAAATTTTCATGAGCTTTAACGTCTCCGACGACTGGTTCGGCATCAAGCCCAAGTACGTCAATGTTGGCGCCGTGCACCAGTCCAACGGCCACTCCGACCCTTACTCGCGCTCCTGGAACCGCATCTACGCCAGCTTTATCTTCGAGACCGACAACGCCGTGTTCCAGGTTAAACCCTGGTACCGCATCCCCGAGAACCGTGAAGACGACAACAACCCCGATATCGAAAAATACCTGGGCTACGGCGAATTTAGCGGGGTCTACGTGATGGGTAACTACAGTGTCGACTTCATGCTGCGCAACAACCTGCGCGGCAGCGACAACAAAGGGGCCCTGCAACTGGGCTTTACCTTCCCCCTTTGGGGCAAATTGCGGGGCTATGTGCAGTACTTTAATGGCTATGGCGAGTCACTCATCGACTATAACCATGCAACTCAAAGCATTGGCACCGGGATCATGCTGACCAACTGGCTGTAAGCCACTACACTGGCGACATTCTGAATCAGGCAAGGATATCGCCATGAAAACCAAGCTGTTAGCGGCCAGCACCCTGGCTCTTTTCAGCCTTTGCAGCCAGGCCAACGAAGGCCAATGGCAACCGGCCCAACTGGCTCAGCTGGGCCAGCAACTGGATGCGGTGGGCATCCGCCTCGATGCCCAGCAGCTCGCCAATCCCCTGGATTTCCCCCTCAATGCGGTGATCTCCCTAGGCTATTGCTCCGGCGCTTTTGTCTCCCCCAATGGCCTTATCCTCACCAACCACCACTGTGGTTACGGGATGATCCAGCACAACTCCACGGCCACCAACAACCTGATTGAAAAGGGCTTTATTGCCAAAGCCTATGCCGAAGAGCTGCCCGGCGGCCCCCAGGAGCGGATTTATGTGACCCGCGCCATCGACGATGTCACCCAAGCGGTGCTGGCCAAGGTGGGCCAGCAAACCGGCAAGGCCCGCTTTGACGCTATCGAAGAGGCTAGCAAAGCCCTTATCAAGGACTGCGAGACCGACGCCTTTACCCGCTGCCAGGTGCGAAGCTTCCACGGCGGCCTCTCCTACCAGCGCATTACCCAGACCATGTTTAAAGACGTGCGCCTGGTGTACGCGCCCCCAGAGGCCATAGGTAAATTTGGCGGCGACACGGATAACTTCGAATGGCCCCGCCACACCGGCGATTTCTCGGTGCTGCGGGTCTATGTGGGCCCCGACGGCAAGCCTGCCGAATACAGCCCCGACAACAAGCCCTATCACGCCGAGCATTTCCTGCACATCAACGCCCAGGGCGTGCGTGAAGGTGACGGCATTTTGCTGGCTGGCTACCCGGGCTCCACCTCCCGCTACCGCCTGGCCTCGGAAGTCAATTTTGCCAAAAACTGGACCTACCCCACCCAGGCCGCCGACTACCGCCAAACCCTGGCCATTATCGCCAGCCAAAGCCAGGGCCACCCCGAATGGGCCGTGGCTTACGCCAGCACCGTGGCGAGCTTTAACAACCGCATGAAAAAGCTCGAAGGGCTGATAGACGGCTTTAAACAAACCGATATCGCCTCCATCAAGGCCCAAAAGGAAGCGGCCTTGCCCAGCAAAGCCCACCTTGAGGCCCTGGAAAACGCCCTGAAAGAGGCCCAGCCCCAGTGGCAGCGCCAGTGGTATCAGGCCCTAAGCCACCAGTCGGCGCTGCTGGACACCACCATACGCCTCTATCGCAACGCCCTGGAGCGCCAAAAGCCCGATGCCGACCGTAAAGCGGGCTTTCAAGACCGCGACCAAGCCATGCTAAAAGCCGGCCTTGAGCGCCTGCAAAGCCGCTTTGTGCCGCAAATCGACCAGGCCATCTGGCAAGCCAAGCTCAGCCACTACCTGGCAAGCGACTACCGCGACCCGGCCCTGGATGCCCTGTTGCCGATCGTTGAGGGAAAACCCGCCTTAGGCGCCCTTTACCAGCACACCGCACTGCTTGATGCCAAGGCCCGCCTGGCGCTGCTGGACATGGACGCCGCTGCCTTTGCAAAAAGCCAGGACCCAATGGTGAAACTGGCGGTCGCCCTCACCCCGCAGGTGATCGCCGCCGAAGACCAGGAAGAGGCCCTGGACGGTGAGCTCTCGGCGCTGCGCCCGGCCTACATGCAGGACATCATCGCCTACAACGAGGCCCGCGGCCTGCCGGTGTACCCCGATGCCAACAGCACCTTGCGGGTGACCTTCGGGACCGTGGCCGGTTACCAGCCACGCGACGCTGTCTATTACGGCCCCTTCACCTCGGTGGATGGCATCTTGCAAAAAGAGCAGGACAGCGGCGAGTTTGCGGTGCCTGAGGCCCTTAAGGCCGCCATTAAAGACCGGCGCTTTGGCCAGTTCGAGCGCGATACCCTGTCGCCCAAGCCAGCCTGGTACTGCACCTTGCTGCCCTGCCCGGCGGTAAAACCCTTTAACTCGGTGCCGGTGGCGTTTTTGTCCAGCGCCGACACCACCGGCGGCAACTCCGGCTCGCCGGTGATGGATGGCCAGGGCCGCCTGGTGGGCCTTAACTTCGACTCCACTTATGAGTCCATCACCAAGGACTGGTACTTCAACCCGCAGATAACCCGCGCCATTCACGTGGATATGCGTTACGTGCTGTGGCTGCTCGAGTCGGTGTACCCGGCCCCCAATCTCTTGGACGAAATGGTGATAGAGCGCGAGTAACGGCGCTGTCAACAAGCCGTTGGATAATCTATCGAAACACATTAAAGCCTTGATTCAGCCTGCTTTTGGCAGGCTGAATTGCTAACTTATATCCTAAGTTAAATGCCATAGGCTCCCGGCCGACCCCGGCCCTGGTGTGAGCGGAGCAAAGGAGAACACATGAAAGCAGGCAAGATCCTGGCGATAGTGGTGGGGGTCATTCTGGTGCTGGTTATCGCCCTGGTGGGCTTTATCCTCAGCATCGACCCCAACAGCTACAAGGGCGAGATCCAAAAGGCTGTGCAGGACAACACCGGCCGCGAGCTCAAGCTCGATGGCGACCTGGGCTGGACCTTCTTCCCATCCATTGGCCTTTCCATCGAAAAGGCTGCCGTGTCCGAGCCTGACGGCTTTGCCAAAGGCACCACCGCCCAGATTGGCGACGCGAAAGTGTCGGTTAAACTGATGCCGCTGCTCTCAGGCAATGTGGAAGTGAACGGCGTGACCCTGAGCGACGTGGTGGTGAACATCAAGCCCAGCGACACTCAGGTCACCCAGCCCGAGGCGAAAACCGACGCCCAAACCGCCCCTGGCGCCCCAGACTTAAGCGCGCTGAAAAAACTCAACCTCGGCAGCATCACCCTCAACAATATCCAGGTCAACATGCTGGATGCCAAGGGTAAAACCACCCAGCAACTGGTGCTGGATGAAATGACCCTGGACGGCTTTGCCCCTGGCGGCGACTCCAGCCTGCATGCCCGCTTGCACACCCTCGGTGCCCAGCAGGCCGTGGCCACCCTGGACGCCCAGGTGAAATTCAACGACCAACTCACCACTATTACCCTGCCGCGCCTGGCCGCCACCGTGAAGCTCTCCGGCGACGGTTTTGCCAAGCCCATCGAGACCCAGTTTGCCTCCAAGGGCGAGCTGGATCTGGCCGCAGCCACCCTGACCATGGACAGCCTGCAGCTGGACGTGGGCAACCTGGTGCTGACCGGCAAGCTGGCCGCCAAATCCCTGTTTGCCGACCCCATGGCAAGCGGTAGCCTGAAAATAGAGAAAACCGACCTGCGCGGCCTGGCCGAGCGCTTAGGCATTGCCCTGCCAGAGCGCGCCGACAACAGCACACTCTCGGACTTTGCCCTGGGCTTTGACTGGCAATACGGCCAGAAAAAAGCAGCTCTGACCAACCTGGCCGGTAACCTGGACCAAACCAAAATCAGCGGTTCGGCCAAGGTAGACGTGGCCACCGCCGTGCCCGATTTGGCCCTGACCCTGGCCCTGGATAAATTCGACGCCGACCGCTACCTGCCACCAGAGTCAGACAAACCTGCGACCGCCAGCACCCCGGCCGAAAGCGCCGGCCCGCAAATCGAGCCGGATCTTTCTGCCCTGCGCGGCTTTAAGGCCAGCGCTGATTTAAGCCTCGGCGCCCTGACCATCAAGCACGTCAAGATGCAGGACATCAGCCTCAAGGCCAGCAATGACCGTGGCCAACTGGCCCTGGCCCCGCTCAGCGCCAAGCTCTACAGCGGCGCCATCAAGCTCAGCGCCCAACTCGACGCCCGCAAACAACCGGCGCGCCTGGCGGTGCAAAACGAGCTGAGCGGCGTGCAGATTGAGCCGCTGCTTAAAGACTTCATGCAGTCCGACAAGCCGCTGCTGGCCGGCACCACCAGTACCAAGGCCAACATCACCGCCATTGGCCTTACCCCCAACAGCATCACCGAGAGCCTCAACGGCAGCGCCGACTTCCAGTTCCGCGACGGCGCCGTGTACGGCATCAACGTGGCCCATGAGCTGCGCAAAGCCGGTGCCATCCTCAAGGGCCAAAGCGCCCCGCAAGAGGACTCCAAGAAGACCGACTTTGCCGAGTTGTCCGGCTCTGCCACCTTCAAGGACGGCAAGATGAACAACCCGGATCTGCTGTTGTCTTCGCCGCTGCTGCGGGTAACCGGCGCCGGTGATATCGACCTGCCCAAGAAGACCCTGGACTACGCCGTGGCCGCCAAAGTGGTGGGCACCCTCAAGGGCCAGGACGGCAAGTCCATGGATGAGCTCAAGGGCATTACCCTGCCAATCAAGATCACCGGCAGCTTCGACGATCCCAAGGTCCGCCCGGATATGGACGCGCTGTTAAAAGGCAAGGCCAAGGAAAAACTCGACGAAGAGAAAGACAAGGTCAAAGACAAGCTCAAGGACAAACTGGGCGAAAAGCTCGGCGACTTGTTCAAGAAAAAAGAAGGCAACTGAGCAAGGCCCCGCAAGGGGCCTTTTTTTATGGCCAAGGCTCTGGCCCGTGCCCTGCCCGCCATTCCATGCAAGCCCCGCTGCTGCTAGTATCGGGCGATATTTACTCATCCAAGGAAGGAGTCGTAGATGGCGCAGCACGCCCTCTATCCTGCCGGCCCGGCCAAGGTGCCGGCCAGTCTCACCAAACCCCGCCGTTCCTACCAGCGCCAGGCTACCATCGCCATGCTGGGGCTGACCCTCTTTATGCTGGGCTACATCGCCCTTGGGATCTGCTTTGGCATTGTCAGCGTCAGGGGCATCGAGCACCTGCTGGAGCGCTTTGACTGGGTGCGGCTGCTGGTAACGGTGTGCGCCTCGCTGCTCACCCTCTTTATGGCCAAATCCCTGCTCACGGTGCGAAAAGGCGGTAACCCCGGCGGCATCGAAGTGAGCGCCGAGCAGCAGCCGGAGCTGTTTGCCTTTGTCCATCAGCTGGCCGACGACATCGGCGCGCCCCGCCCGCACCGGGTGTTTTTAACCCCGGAGGTGAACGCGGCGGTGTTTTACGATCTGTCGCTGATGAACCTGCTGCTGCCCTCGAAAAAGAACCTCATCATCGGCCTTGGGCTGGTGAATGTGCTGAGCCTGGGGGAGCTCAAAGCGGTACTGGCCCACGAGTTCGGCCACTTTGCCCAGCGGGCGATGATGGTGGGGCGCTGGGTGTACATTGCCCAGCAGATCATCGGCCATATGGTCAGCACCCGCGATTGGCTGGATAAGCTGATCAGCTTTGTCAGCCGCACCGACCCGCGCATCGCCTGGATTGGCTGGCTGCTGGGGCTGGTGATTTGGTCTATCCGGGCGGTGGTGGACAGCCTATTCCGGCTGGTACTGATGGCCGAGCGCGCCCTCAGCCGGGAAATGGAATTTAACGCCGATCTGGTGGCGGTGTCGGTGACCGGCAGCGACGCCCTGGTCAACGCCCTGCATAAACTCCAGGCCGCCGACCACGGCTGGCAAACCGCCATTGACGTGGCCCGCAGCGAAGCGGGCAGAGGCAAGCGCCTGGGGGACTTATTCAGCGCCCAGCACATCACCATGGACGCCATGCGCACCGTGCTGGACGACCCCGGCTACGGCAAGCCCCCCGCCGCCGAGGAAGGCTGCGACCCGGCCCAGCACCGAGTCTTTGATGAAGACATGGCCCGGCCGCCGCAGATGTGGGCCAGCCACCCGGCCAACCGCGACCGGGAAGACAACGCCAAGGCCTGTTATATCGCCGCCGACATCGACCATCGCTCGGCCTGGGTGCTGTTTAGCGAGCCGGAGGCGCTGCGCCAGCAGCTGAGCCGCGATTTTTACAACCCCGAAAAGCGTGACGAGCTGGAGCCGGTGGCAGAGCAAGACGCCGTGATGCGCCGCTTTAGCCGCCAGTCTCTGCACCCGCGCTACCGGGGCAACTACCTGGACCGCGACCTGATGCGCAACTTCGCCTCCCTGGACGAATTGCTGCAAACCGGCGCCGAGCCCGGCACGGCCCTGGCCAGCCTCTACCCGCAGAGCCTTAAGGAAGATCTCGCCTCGGCCCGCAACCTCGATATCGAGATCGCCACCTTAAAGGCCTTGCAGCGGGGCGAGTTGCAGCCCTCGGGCGGGGTGATCCGCCACCGCGGCGAGGAAATCAAAAAAGACGACATCCCGCGGGTGCTAAAAGCCCTGGCCGCCGAGCACCAGCAGTTGGCCCACACCCTCAAGGAGCACGATGCCCTTTGCCACCGCTCACACCTGCAAGCCGCCGCCAGCCTTGGCCAGGGCTGGGAGCCCTACCTCAAGGGCCTGTTGGGGCTGCTGCACGCCTGCGAGCACATGGCGGCGGTGGTACGTAACGAACAAGCCCTGCTGGCCAATACCTGGCTGGTGATCACCGCCGACGGCCAGGTGGGGTATTTTGAGAAAAAACGCATGCTCAAGGTGGCCACCAGCGTTGGCGCCGTGATGGAAACCATCAACCAGGCCATGGCCGAGATGGTGCCCACCCAAAAATTGCTGGCCCACTTCGAGATTGAAAACTGGCGCGACTCCTTCCCCGAGTTTGGGCTGGTGGCAGTGGACAAACACAACTGGGGCGAATGGTGCCCTGCGGCCCATGAGCGCATGGACAGCATCGCCGGGGCGCTGGAATACATTCGCGACCTGCTGCTGGACGACCTTATCGAAGCCGAAGGCCAGGTAGAAAAAATGGCGGCCGGCGAGCTTGAGAGTAAAGCCGCGCCAACGCCTCCGGCAGCGCCGCCCAGCTACCCGGTGCTGATGCCGGGCAGCGAACACCAGTTGCAGCGGCGCCTGGACCTTTGGAACCGCTTCCAGCTGGCCCATGGCACCCTGCCCACCCTGGCAAGGCTGTTGGTGTCCATCGCCATTGTGGGCGGCACCCTCTATGGTGGCTGGGTGCTTGCCTGAGTGAAAACGGCGGCCCAGGCCGCCGTTTTTTATCCCCTCCCCGCCCTCGGCCGAGGCAAATTATTCAGATGCGGCACCTTTGGCCATCTTGCCCCTGCTCATTCAGACAGGCTGACAAAAGTTCATACAATAACCAGCCGTATTCTCCTTCTGGCACCCCAAGGTGCCCGCCGCGCGGACAAGGAAAACCGCGACGCCGAACATTGATGTTGTCTGCCCGGCCCCTGCCAGGAGGGTCATAGGCCTGGGCGAACTGAAGGAGAATTCCATGGGATCCCGTATCTGCGTGCTGGCCCTGGGGCTCATCGCCCTGTCGGCCCAGGCCGCTACCAACAGGCCAGACGGCTACACCACCATTTGCAAAAGCGACGAGAGCTGCTCGGTCAGCCAGGCCACCAACGTCGCCTTTGGCGCCTCGGGGCAGTTTGTTTACAAGGTGCTTAATGGCAGCTTTGTGTGCAGCGTTGCCACCTTCGGCAGCGACCCCATTCCCAGCAAGAGCGTCAAGGAATGCTCAATACCCAGCGACGGCTCCAGCGGTGGCGGTAGTGATGGCGGCAGCGCTGATGCCAGCATTACCTTAAGCGGCAGCGCTGGCGACGGCCAGGTAACGCTCAACTGGACCGACCCAGGCAACGGCTCAAGCTACCAGGTGTATTACGACACCGACAGCGACCCGGCCGGGCGTACCCGCCTAGCCACCCTCGCCTCCACCGTACACAGCTACACCGCCACCAATCTTGCCAACCAGACCCCTTACTGGTTCTGGATAAAATTCACCCAGAGCGACGGCAGCAGCGACAATTCCAATGCCTTTAGCGCCACCCCCAGCGCCTCGGCGCCGGTAGACCCGGACGCCACCGTGGTCAATAGCGCCAGCGCCCTGCTCTCGGCTATCGCCTCGGCCTCGGCCGGTGACACCATTTATCTTCGCGGCGGCACCTATGCCTTTGGCGACCCCATCGACCTTGACCAAAGCGGCACCGCCTCAAGCCCCATCACCTTGAGTAAATACCCCGGTGACAGCCGGCCCCGGCTCAACTTCTCGGCCATGTCGGAAAGCGGCAGCAACCGCGGCATTGAGCTTCGCGGCAGTTACTGGCGCATCTACGGTATCGACGTGGAGTACGCCGGCGACAACGGCATGCACATTACCGGCTCCTACAACACCGTGGAGTTCGCCACCTTCTCCCATAACGCCGACACCGGCCTGCAACTGGACAGCGGCGCCAGCAACAACCTGATTAAAAACGTGGACTCGTTCTACAACGCCGACTCGTCATTGGAAAACGCCGACGGCTTTGCCGCCAAACTGGGGGTGGGTGACGGCAACAAGTTCTACGGCTGCCGGGCCTGGAACAACCTCGACGACGGCTACGACGGCTATCTGCGCGGCGCCGACAATGTCACCACCACCTACGAGAACTCCTGGGCCATCCGTAACGGCTACCAGGAAAACGGCTCGGCCAGTGGCGGCGACGGCAACGGCTTTAAAACCGGCGGCAGCGACGACAAGACCCTCAAGCACAACGCCGTCTATATCAACGCCATTGCCGCCGGTAACGCCGTGGACGGCTTCGACCACAACTCCAACCGCGGCGACATCACCATCTACAACAGCATCGGATACGCCAACGGCCGCAACTTCGGCTTCTCAAGCACCAATGCTGCCAACAGCCTTACCATCAAAAACAGCATCTCGCTGGACGGCAACTCCTCTGACAGCCTTAAAGCCAGCAGCACCAACATCAGCTACAACAGCTGGCAAAACAACCTGTCGGCCAGTTCCAGTGATTTTCACAGCATGGATATCGACGAGCTAACCGGCCCCCGCAAAGCCGACGGCAGCCTGCCCGACGTGCAGTTCTTCCACTTGGTAAACGGCTCTGACCTTATCGACGCCGGCACCAACGTCGGCCAAGACTACCAAGGCAGCGCCCCGGATATAGGCGCGTTTGAAGCGCAGTAATGCAAAAAGCCCCACCTAAAGCGGTGGGGCTTAAAAAGCCAATTAAAAGAAGCGTATTCCTTTAATAATTACAAGTGGAATTTTTATTGAAAAATCAATTCTTGCTCGGCCAAATAGTTGGAAAAATCATTCTATCAGAATATAAAGAGCTGTCATTAAGAAACGACTTAACCAGTTCATCAATATAGCTGGCTTCATCTTCAAATTTTTTTATTTCCTGGGAGTTTAGCCGGACTGTCACATCAAGCTCTGCAACTCCACCTTTTAAAAAGGTTAAAATATAACCTTCATCATCTTCCATCAAGATATAGCTATATGGAACTTTTTTAAGTGTTTTCATTATTGGATACCTTCTTCATAGAGTCTTCAAGATCATTTTCCACGCACCATACAGTGCTGGTATAGACTCAATAAAATGACAAAATACCCCATGAAAATTCACCTTAAAATCCATTTTGAAAATCAGAAATCCGGCCTCATTAATATCTACTATAGAAAATTACCAACCCGAGAATACGCACTAAAACCATCGAAAACAAAACAAATAACCGAAACGTCGTTTTTTGTTTAATTCTAAAAATGCTTTAATTACTCAGAGGCTACAACTCTATAAAATTCTGAGCGGTGATCACCAAGGCACTCACAAAATCCCATTTTTCTCAGACTTTATTGACATAGGATGGTTAAAAATTTAGAATTATTATTTAGGTGACATAAATCATCTAGGATTTTAAATGTGAGATATTTAAAACTGAATCCAATTCAAAAGTCGTCGACACCAACTTAGGAGTTGGTCATTTATAATGTAGAGACGCTATAACCTTTATAAAAAATCGCTAATAGAAAAAGCTGCATTTAGCGTAAATAGAGAATAATTATTATCTAACAAAGCCTTCAAAATAACAGATAAATCGACCAGACTGGAACTCACCAAAGGAAAGAATCAATATTTTTTCATTGAACTTATAGAAGGCCAACTTCAGTCCTTTACGACATCCATGATAAACTTTTGCAAATCCCAAATCTGAAACATCGAAGCCTAAAGCATTAGCAATATTATCAACACCTTTTATCTCTTCATCATTGATCGCATCGACGGCAGAGATAATATTATCAGGATCAATGAAATAGTTATGACCATCCATATTGAACGAGGGCAACTGATTTTTCATATCTTCAATAGTTCCATCAAACACCAGCATTGAACTATTGTTTTTCTCTAGCGTCATGGTACCTCCTTGAGCATACCAAACTTAATCAATTGATTAACAGAGTGCTCGTGTTACATTCCATTCCCGGGTTTATCAAACCAGGGTTTAACCTTTACAACAACTTAAGAATAAGAATGAGATGACAACAAGGCATGCTCCTTGTTGCAAAGTAATCGATGTTATTATCTCCAGATCGCCTCAGGGCCACTCAATATCTCTTTATCAATATCAAGAATATGTTGCCAGAAAAGTTCGCCTTTATAATTAGGTTGGTGCCCTAAAATAACAGTAAAGCCGAAATCTCCTACAATACTTTTCGTGAAATTATAAAACCGACAATTAGCTGGAATTACTAAAAAAAACTTTTTAGAAAGCGTTCCATCAGGATCAAGAACTAAACATAAAGATTCTTCAGATTTAAATACAACAATTTTATTATTTTTCTCATCATAGGCTGCGTATGCAGAAAATGGATACTCCACTTTAATGCATGAGCCTTTATAATCCCAACTAAAGGAGGTATATCCCCTTTTTGCCTCTTCGCTTATGATCATTTTTCCCCTTTTAAACTAGAAATATTTTTTACGCTCAAATATGCATCATCAGTGAAATTATTTCCTTTATTTGGAACCGCATTCCAATAATCCTCATACATTAACTCATATTGATAGCCACCACCTGGAAGATACTTATAAGAACCATCTTTCAATTTATCTATCTGAGGACCAACAGGCCCATGTTTATATGGTACCTCTTTGCCACTCTCTACCTCGTACTCAACAACTTGGTCTAACGTCGGCTTCCATACTTCTTTGATGGCTAATGAGTCTCTACCGTATGCTTCATTTTCAATGATATCAGGGGTAGCGAACTTCCCTGGTGAAGTTTCGCTCCCCAAATTTGTAATCATTCTAAATCTTGTGCCGGCAGTAAGGACACCCTCTTTGGGAATATATCCTATTGGCCACGGAGAAGGAGAAGAGCTATCTCTAAGATCTTCATACGCTAAAACTAAGTCCTCATCAGAGCTAAACATCCCCATATGCTCTTCTTCAAACTGAGCGAACACGGCACCTTGCTCCGGCGGGACACGGTCCCTAGGTGAACCAGAGTGCAGTTCCTGCATAGCAGGAGCGTCTTCTGATACCGGAGACATTGCTCCATTCGCTAGATTAGCAGGCGTAACCCCCACATCTGCGGCGCTTAGCCCCAGGGGATCGATATAGTCCACGGGGTTGGGGGTGTAGCGGTAGCTATTAAGGCCACCTTTTAAACCCAAAGGATCGGGGGTGAGGTAGCGGCCGGTTTTGGGGTCGTAATCGCGAAAACGGTTGAAATAAAGGCCGGTGAGCTCGTCTTCAAACTGGCCGGGCAGGCGCAATGGTTGGTGGATATCCCCTTCGCACTGGTAGTTACCCCAGGCGTCGCTTTGCGCCTTCCAGGCGCACTGGCCTTGGCTGTCCCAAAGGCGGATGGGGGCTTTGCGCCAGTCCAGTTCGTAAAAATACACATCGCCGTTATGGATGGTCAGCAGCGGCTCTTGGGTTTGCGGATCGCGGATAAACCACTGCCAGCGGCCATTGCGCTGCTCGCCAAGGAGGTTGTCTCCTTGCCAGAGGTAATTAACGGTGCCGTCTGGCCCTTTGCGCCAGGCACGGCGATTAAGGGCGTCGTAGCCGTAGCGAAGCTGCAAGCCGCCCCGGTTAAAGGCGATAAGGCCGCCTTCGGCATCGAAGTAGCGCGATTCGTCCCGCTCGCCGCGTAGCTCCACCTCAGCGCCCAGGGCGTCGTAGCGGCGCCAGGCGCTCTCGGTGCGCACCAATCGGTCTTTACCCAATTGGTCTTGGTCGCTGCGGCGGTTGCCCCCTTCGTCGTAACGAAAGTGGATATCGCCGTCGCTTATCAACTGGCCGACACTATCGCGCTCAAAGCGGGTTTCCCCGGTGTCGGAGTCTTCCAACTCTTCGAGGCGCGATTCGGCGTCCCAGCTGTAGCGGCGCAGGTGGCTCTGCTGGCCCTGCCAGCGGCGGTTTACCAGCCGGTCGTGGCGGTCCCAAACCTGGCTTTGCTGGTTGGCCGCACCTTGACGGCTGTGCTCGCGGCCGCTGTCGTCAAAGCTGCGGGTCAGCACCGTCTCGCCGTTGACCTGCACCTGGCTCCAGCGCTCGCCTTCAAAGGTAAAGGCGATTTGGGTGCCATCGGGCAGGGTAAGGCGTTGCAGCTGGTTACCATGGCCATAACCGAAGCTGACGCTGTGGCCGTCTTGGTCGTGGCGCACCATGCGCCCCTGGCTGTCGTAGCGCCAGGCCAGGCGCCGCCCTTCACAGGCGGCGGTGACCATGCGGCCAAGATGGTCGTAACGGAACTGTTTGGCCACCGGCTGGCGACCTTTGCCTTGGGAGTTTTGGCGGGTAACCCGGCCACCGGCGTCCCGTTTTAAGTGCTGGACCCAGTCGCCGCTTTGCTCGCGGTGGACGATTTGGCCGTTGGCGTCATAGCGAAAACGAATGTCCCGCCCGTCCGGCGCCGCAACCCGGTCAACCTGGCCCAGGGCGTCGTAGCCCAGCTGCCAGCGGCCACCGTCGGGGCGCACCAAGTCCACCAGGCGGCGGGCCTTGTCGTAGCTGTAGTGCACGGTTTTGCCGTCGGGGCGGATGTAACGCAGCGGCCGTTCGCGGCCGTCGTATTCAAAGCGGTGCACCTGGCCCAGGGCGTTTTCAAAGCGGCTTAAGCGCCCGGCGCTGTCGTAGCCAAAGTGCCAGCTTTGTTGCTGGGCAGGGGCATTCTCGGGGAACTGATGGCTGGCCACCAGTTTGTCGCCGTCGTACTGGTATTGGGTGACCAGATCGTGCACCAGTTGGCCGGCGGGGCGGCCCAAATCGTCATAGGCAAAGCGGCGCAGATGGCGGTTTTTCTCTACCGCCAGGGGCTGGCCTTTGGCGTCGAGCCCATAGCGCTCCACCCGGCCATCGTCGCACTGGGCTTGTTGCAGCCAGCCGGCGTCGTTGTAGTGATATTGCCATTGGCTGCCGTCGGGGCGGCGTTCGCTTAAAAGGCGCCCGATACCGTCGACTTTACGCTCGATAAAGCGGCCGTCCGGTAAGGTTTCGGCGATGCAGATACCCAGACCGTTAAAGACCCGGCGATGGCGGCGGCCATCGGGCTGCCAGTCGCACACCGGCAGCCCGCGGCGGTCAAACTCGTAACGCCAGGCGCGGCCATCCGGCAAGCGGTGGCGGCGCAACCTGCCTTGGGTGTCGTAGGTCCATTGATGTTCGCCGCCGTCGGGGCCACGGCGGGCGGTGATGCGCCCGGCGTTGTCGTAGCGGTACAGCCACTGGTGGCCAAAGGCATCGGTGACGCTGGTCTGGCGATTAAGGGTGTCGTATTCGAAGGCGTAATCGTCGGAGCCGTCTTCGCCGCGGGTGCGGATGCAGCGGGCGCCGGGGCCTGTGCCCTGCCAGTCCAGCAAGAAGCGGTAACCGGAGGCGAGGTGGCGCTCGCTCAACAAATGCCCACGGTAACGGTACTGCTCGCTGAGCTTTTGGCTGCGCGCTTCGCTGAGATTGGCGTTGTCGTCGTAATGGTAATGGGCCAGAGCCAGGGTTTTCTTGCCCTGTTTAAGGCCGATACTGGCCAGGTGGCTATCTTGCCAGCCCAGCACCAGGCGCCGCTCCGGGGCCACGTCGATGGCCGACAACCGGCCTTTGTTGTCGTAATAAAACAGCCAGCAATGGCCTTGCAGGTTGTGGATGGCATCCACCCGCCATTGCCCCCGGCCATGGGGCAAGAACACCCACACCAGGCCGCCGGGCTCGGTCAGCACCATGCGCCCGTCGGCTTTGTGCTCAAGGCGATGGCCGGTGGCGGCCTGCCAGCCCACTTCCTTGGGTTTTAAATGCGGGAACCGCAGCTGGCGGCCTTCGTGGTCGAGCAGGTAGGCGTGGTCGTCGTCCTGCCACAAGGGGCGCAGCAGATCGCAATACCAGCCATAGCCCAGGCCGCTGTCGCGTTCGCAAAGGCTGGAGCGATACCAGCGCTTAAGCGCCAGTGGCATCGGCCCTTGGATCTCAAAATCAATCAGTTGCAGCAGCTCTTCGCCGCTGGCCGGGGCCACCGGATCGCCCAGGGTCTGGGCATCGGCGGCATCAGGGGCCGGGGCATCGCCGCTGGCACCTTTGGACTGCGCCGCGCCGCCGCTGCTGCCGGCACCGGCCTGGCTGGCACCGCTATTGGCGCGGGAGCTGTCGGAGCCACCGCCGGCATCGGCGCCAGCCGGGGCTTCGGGTACATTGGGCAGGGGTAGGCGCCAGGCTTCCAACTCGCCTTGGGCCAGGGCATTGGCCAGCACCGAATAAGCCTGGGAAGGAGACTGGGCGCTCTTGTCGAGCTTGAGCATCTTCATCACCTTCGAGAAATCGTCCAGATTCTCGTCGGCGGTGATCATGAAGGTGGTGTGCAGCCAATCCATCCAGGCCAGGACGTCATCGTCCGGCACCATGACCTGGTTACCCACGCCACCGCTGCCGGGCAGTGCCAGCATCACATCACAGCCGTGAGCCTGGATTTCGACGGAACTGATCGTACTCATGCTATCCTTCGCTACCTTGCCACCGCACTACGGCCAACCCCATCATGGGGCTGTCATCCAATTCCACGACAACAGCATCTCCCTGCCATTGCCCCCAAGCCAGACCCTGCGCCATCCAGGCCCAGGTAAAAAGCGCGCCGGCGGTTTCAAGCGCCATGCCCGCCTCAGCAAACTGCCAGGGCACGTCGCTGCCGGTCCAGCCCGCCATCTCGCCGAAAAACGGCATCAACCGCTCCAGGCGATTGTCGGCCCCAGAGCCCGGCATCAGCACCGCCGCCGGTTGCGGGCAATGCTGGCGAGCCCGGCGCAGCACCGGGCCAAAATCTGGGTTGGCGTCCCAGCGCCCGTCCATCAGCAGCTCCCGGCAAACAATGCCTTCGGCCGCCGGGGTGATATCGAGCGCCAATACCCCTTGGCGGTGCGGGGCGATAACCCTGGCCCCTTCGCCGGATTTTTGCAGCTGGCTAAACACCAGCGCCAACCCGGCCCGGCCTCTTGCCAATTGCGCCTGGGGCGGCACCGGCCTTTGGTCGCCATAGGCCAGCAGGTACCAGTTGGGCTTGTCAGCGCACAGTAGCGCCTCGGGCGCCTCGGGCGCCGGGGCATCCTCTGGCATGGGCGCCATGCCGGCCAGCAGCGCCTCGGCGCTCACGCCGGCCAGCTCGCCACTGAGGTTCAGTTGCCAAGGCATAACCGCCCCCCAAACAGCGACCAGGGCGCGCCCCGGCCGTCTCGCCCCACCAGGGCCCACAGCCGCTGGCGAAACTTCAAGGTTAATTGCGCCGGCGCCAATTTCAGCCAGTCCCCTTCCAGGGCCTGGCCCCAACATTGGCGCTCGGCAATACGTTTGTTGTCACCGCCGGTGAGATACAGCTGATTTTCCATAACCACCTCACTCAGTTGCGGTTGGCGAAGGGTGCCAAGCCAGGGCAGGAACCGGCCCAGATGGCTGCGCCCCATCAGCTCCACCAGGGTGACTTCGTCCACCAGCGGCGCCAGGGCATTGATGCTGGCCACCACTTCTGCCTCGCTGGCCTGCTGCCACAGCGGCGGCAGCCAGTATTGCCACTGGTGCCCGGCGCAAAGCGCCCAAAGCGCAGGGACCAACTTGCCCAGCTGTTCGCCCCGGGTGGCCAGCAGCCAATCCTGCCAGGGCCCTTCCAGGGACTTTTGCCTGAGCCAACAGGCTCTGGCCTGTAACCAGCCGCCATCATTCTTTGGCATCGGCAGAGCCGGGTAACAGGCCGCCAGCCACCAGGCCAGCAGCTGCCCTTGGTCAATAGCGCACAGGGCTTGGTGCAGCCGCGAAAGCTCGCCGGGCCAGAGGCAATCTCGCCCCTCAACCACCACCATCGCCTCCAGCGGGTCTGCCGCCTCGGCCAACAGCGTTGCCGCGCTGAGCCCCGGCAGGCTCACCGGCCCCAGCTGCCCCTGGGCCAACTCGCCCAAAAAGCGCCGGTCCAGTTGTTTTAATACCCCCAGATCGGCTTCGTGACTGGCCAGAACGGCTTTTCTCTGGGCAAAGAAACGGGCCAGTGCTTCCATCAGTTGAGCTTGATCTGCGAGCCTTTGAGGGTGATCACCGAGCCCTTGATACTGATCTCACCAGAGCTTTTCATCTCGATTTTGGCGCCGCCGCACTTGAGGGTGATGGAGGTGCCGCCGTCCAGGGTGATGGTCTTGGCCACGGTGATTTTCTGGTCGCCGTCGATTTTCACGGTCTGGTTGTTGGTGACGTTCAGGCTGTCGTCGTTCAGTACCTTGCCGCTGCGATCGTTTTTGATCTCAAAAATCTGATCGTTCTTGATCAGCAGCTTCATGTCCTTTTCGGCCTGGACGTTAACCAGCTCCTTGCCCTTGGTGTCGTCGAACTGCAACTCGTTGTAGTTGCTGGCGCCACCTTTGACGGTCTGGGTCTTGATGCCGTAACGGTTTTTGCCGTCACCGTCAGTACTGTACGGCAGGTTATGGGTGCCGTTGTAGACGGCGCCGGTAACCAACGGCTGGTCCGGGTCGCCGTTTAAAAAGGCGATCACCACCTCTTCGCCAACCCGCGGGATGAACTGGGCACCGAAACCGGCGCCGGCCCAGGGGTGGGCAACCCGCACGTAGCAGGAGCTTTCGTCGTTGTTCTTGCCTTCCCTGTCCCAGTGGAACTGCACCTTGATGCGCCCGTCCTTGTCGACGTGAATTTCCTCGCCGCTCTTGCCGGTAACGGTGGCGGTTTGGATGCCGGGGATCAGCGGCTTGGCACGGCGTTTGGGCACAATGTCCTTGTCGCCGGGCATGCATTGGAAGGCGTTGGCAAACTGGAAGGCATTGGCACCGCTGGCGCCGTCGCTGTTGAGCGGCACCCGGGCGGTGAGGGTCATCTCGACGATGTTGAACTCGTTGGGCGAGGGGATTTTGTCCTCGTGCTCTTTAAAGCCGAAGCTAAGGCCCACGCCCAGGGAGCGCAGATCGCTGCGCGCCTCGATAAGGCTGGTGTCGTTGATTTGCGCGCTCAGGTGCTGCTTGGCGCGGCTTTTACTCTCCAGGGCGCGGTTTTCCTCGCCGTGGTAGTAGAAGGCCTCTTGCTTGCCAAACTTGTCGCCGGCCGGTTTGCCGTCGGTCTTTTCATCCACCCGGTCATTAGGGGCCGAGTAGTTGTAGGCGCGGTCTAGCCACTTGGCGGTGGCGGCCTGGCTGCTCACCAGCCAGCGGCTGATGTGGGCTTCGCCTTTTTTCTTGGTGCGGAAAATCACGTCTTTTTCCGCCGCCGGCTCAAAGGCCTTGGCGGAGCTTGCGATCACCAGCTTGTGGCTGCCCTTTGCGTGCTTGAAGAAGAAAAACAGGCCGTCGTTGGCCAGAATGCGGCACACAAAGTCCCAGTCCGATTCCTGGTACTGCACGCAGTACGGCAGGGTGTAGGGGGAAAAAGACTTCAATGACTCTTCGATGGCCTGGCTGTGTTCACCCAGCACCTTCTTGGCGATATCCACCGAGGTCATGTTCTGAAATACCCGGCAGTTGACGCGGCGGGTGGCGGACCAGGCGCGGGGTACTATAACCGCCTGATAACGCTGACCTTCGTCGCTGTGCTGGGCTTTGCCAAGCTCGCTGATGCTGAGCACATGGCCGTTGAAATAGCGCTCTTTGGCCCCCGCTTTATCGCCAAGGCCGAGGCTGACAGTAACATTCTCTCCGACCAGGCTATCGAGATCGCTGATACGGGAGTTTGCAAAAAAGCCCACCTGGATGTTGAACAGTCGCGAGAGTCCCTCGCTGACATCAAGTCGTTCCAACACCAGGGCGTCCTGCCCAAGCGGTGACTGGATCTTAAGAAAATGATGTTGCAGTTCCTTGCCCATGTTTCTCTACACCATCCAAGTGTTTGAAAATCAAAGATGGGGAGGGCCTGAACCCTCCCCAAGGGGACATCAGGGCAGTAAGCCTTACAGCTTCTGACCTTTGACGCCGCTGTAGCCGTAGACCAGAGGGGCCTGGGCAGCGTTTTTGTCGTCGGTAGGAGTCACGGTCATTACCATTTCGGTGTAGGAAATGGTCACGGTTTCAACCGGACGGTCACCAGCAACAGACAGGGAGTAGTTGGAGATCATGGCGTCGGTCAGTTCGATCTTCATGATCTCTTCGATCTTCTCGCCCTGCTTGGTCATGTGGAAAACGGCTTTTTTGCCTTTACCGATGGTGGCTTCTTTGAAGAAGTCAGGGGAAGCTTTGTCCTGCAGTTTGGTGATGGTGATATCGCCCAGACGGGTAGCAGAAGCTTCACGGTCCATGGCGGTACCGGTGTAAGCGCTGATTTCACGGTGTACGTTGAAGTCCATAGACAGGACAGTGACCATGTCCTTGTACTGTTCTGCTGTGGCTTCGCCCTTGATACCTTCGTAGTTCAGGTAAGTATTGGCTTGCATGGTATAGCTCCTTTCGATTGCGAGTTACGTCCTGTAACGAGGACAAGTTTACCCAGCCCGGCCCTCCCGGGCAGGGTTGGGTCACACTGCGGCGCCCTCGACGTCCACTGTCAGCTCGCCGTCGACGACGGACAGCCTGACACCGGCCACCGGAGTTTCCGAGGCCAGGCAGCGCAGTATTTGCTCCGACATTTGCGGCAGAACCTGCCGCTGTAGAATTTGTTGAATGTTGCGGGCACCAGAGCTGGCTTCGGTGCAGCGCTCGACGATGGTGTCTACCACTTCGTCGCCGTAGCTAAACGGCACCTTGTGGTGGCGCGCGATACGGTCGCTGACCCGGCCCAGTTGCAGGCGGGTAATTTCGCTCAGCTGCTCGGCGCCAAGAGGCTTGTAGGGCAAGACGCTACAGCGGCCCAGAAACGCCGGTTTGAAGATGCCCAGCAGATCGTCCCAGATAGCCTCTTTGACCTTGCCCATGTCGTCAGGGGCGGTCAGCTCGTCGGCGAACAGATCGGTGATGCTGTCGGTGGCGGCATTGGAGGTCATCAGGATGACGGTGTTTTTGAAGTCCACGTCACGGCCTTCACCGTCACGCAGCATGCCTTTGTCAAAGACCTGATAGAAGATGTCCTGCACCCCGGGATGGGCTTTTTCCATCTCGTCGAGGAGCACAACGCTGTAGGGCTTACGGCGCACGGCTTCGGTCAGAACGCCGCCTTCGCCATAACCTACATAACCTGGAGGGGAACCCAGAAGTTGTGACACTTTATGTTCTTCCTTGAACTCTGACATGTTAATCACAGTCACGTTGGCTTCACTGCCATAAACCTGTTCCGCCAGGGTAAGGGCGGTTTCGGTTTTACCTACCCCGCTTGGCCCTACCAGCAGGAAGACCCCAAGGGGTTTCTTCTCGTCAGCCAGGTTGGCCCGCGCGATGCGTACGGTACGGGCGATATCATCAAGAGCGTGGTCCTGCCCTTTCACCCGTGCTTTGAGGCGCTCGTCCAGGGCCAAAATCCCTTGGACCTCATCGGCCTGCATGCGTCCCAGCGGGATGCCTGTCCAGTCCGACAGCACCTCTGCTACCAGTTGCTCGTCAACCTGCCAGTGCACCAAGGGTTCGACCCGGGCGCCCAGTTGGCTACGAAGCGAGTTCAATTCGTTCAGTAGCGCAGCGTCGTCACTTTCGCTCAACTGCTCGCCAAGAGACAGAGCATTGGCCACCATCTCCTGCTCGTATTGCCAAGTGCTACTTAATTGATTAACGGTTTGTTGAAGTAAGGCCATCTCGGTGCCGAGCTCGTCACGGCGCTTGCCGTGGTCAAAACCCTTGCGCTGTTCCTTGTCGAGGATGGCCGCTTCGGTCTCAAGGGCGGTCAGCCTTGCCTGGGCCCGTTCCAGGGCGGCCGGCAGACTGGCCTGGCTCATGGCCACCCGGGCACAGGCGGTGTCTAAGAGCGCCACCGATTTATCGGGCTGCTGGCGGCCAGCGAGATAACGGCTCGACAGCACCACGGCGCCGCGCGCGGCTGAATCGGTGATGTGCACCCCGTGGTGCTTTTCCAGCACCGGCATCAAGCCGCGCAGAATTTGAACAGCTACCTCTTCGGTGGGTTCTTCCACTTTCACGACCTGGAAGCGGCGGGCAAGAGCGGCATCTTTTTCAAAGAATTTCTTGTACTCAGCCCAGGTGGTGGCGGCAATGGTGCGAAGCTCGCCCCGTGCCAGCGCCGGTTTTAACAGGTTGGCGGCATCGCCCTGCCCGGCCTGGCCACCGGCACCAATCATGTTGTGGGCCTCGTCGATAAACACCAGCACCGGCTCGGGGGAGGCCTTCACCTCGGCTATCACCTGCTTTAAGCGGTTCTCAAATTCCCCTTTGACCCCGGCGCCCGCTTGCAGCAGGGCCAAGTCCAGGGTCAGCAGGCGGCAGCGCTTGAGGGCGTCGGGCACGGTACCTTCGGCAATGCGCTGAGCCAGGCCTTCTACTACCGCCGTTTTACCGACCCCGGCTTCGCCGGTGAGGATGGGGTTGTTCTGGCGGCGGCGAGTAAGGATATCCACCATCTGGCGAATTTCATCGTCACGGCCCAATACCGGGTCCAGCTTGCCTTCGCGGGCCTGAGCGGTGAGGTCGATGCAGTATTGGCCAAGGGCCTCTTCTTTCATCGGCCCTTTGCGAGCCGGGTTGGGCTGGCTGTTGCCGAGGCTGTCACGCAGGCTGGGCCAGTCGGCCAGCAACCGGGCCGAGTCCAGTTTGTCCAGCTCCTTGGCGTGGCGAGTACCGAGGGCAGCCATGGCATCGTCGTTCAGCAGCGCATAGAGCAAGGTGGCGCCGCGGATCTGCTGCTCGCCAAACTCGATGGAGCTGTCCATCCAGCATTGGCGCAGCAGCTCTACCAGCCGGGGAGACAGCGCCGGGGTGGCGCCATTGCCGGATTTAAAGCTCTCCAGGGCCTGGTTGAGCTCGCTGCTAAGGCGCTCAGCCGAGAGGCCATAATGGCTCAGCACCGCCAGCACGTCGCTGTTTTCGGTTTCCAGCAGCGCCTTTAGCAGGTGTTCGACTTCGACACTGTGGTGGGTACGTTGGTAACACAGGCCCACGGCCTTCTCCAGCGCCTGGTGGCAACCGGGTTCCATGCGCTCGACCAGCGCTTTTAAGGTCATAGAAGACATGACTTCATCCTTTCCTTGGCGTAAAGCCCACAGTCAGTGTCCTGTCGGGCTGGGTAACGGCTTTTAAAAAACTGTCGGCACCGAGGCGCCCCTGGCTGCCCAGGCGTGCGCCGGGCAGGTAACCGGCCTTGGTGGTCATCTGGTACTGCACCTTGACCCGGCTGCCAGCAAAACTTCGGCTCAAACGGGAAATGGTGGCGCTGTAGCGGCCATCGGGCAGCAGGTTCAAGGCCTGCTCTTTGGTACTGGGCGCAAAGGCCAGCACCATGCCCCGGTCGGCCACCCAGGTCTTGCTGCCCAGCACCGCCTCACCAAGCCGGGCAAAGCGCCCCTGCGGCAAGGCCTTGCTGGGCATGGCGCTTTGTTCATCAGGGGCGATGGCTTCCCAGCCCCCTTGCAGCGGCTGGTGGCTGACTGCGCTGCCGGTGAGGTCGCTCAGCACCTGGCACAATACCGAGCCACTTTTGGGGCCGCGCATCATGGCGGCGCCGTAATAGAGCTGGCTCTGGTCGCTGACCCCGGTCAGGGCCTGCATGATGGCGCTAAACGGGTCCTGGCCATGGCGCTCTTGCTCCACCGCCGGCTGGGTACGGGCCCAGCTGCGGTAAAAAAGCGACAGCAGCCGGTGGTTAAAGAGGTCTAAAAAGTCCTGCAGCGCCGGGGATTTACCCTTTAGCTGCTGCAGCACCAGCTCGCTGTAGTGGCCCGGCAATACACCGCGAGCGCCGGTCAGGCTCATAAAATCCACGTCCAGCACGGCGCGGGTCTTGCCATCGCTGGTACGGTCATGACGAGCGCGCACTACGTCCTGGCCGGCAAAGCCCTGGTGCTGGCGGGCACGAAACTTCACCAGCTCTTTTTCGGGCCAGCCGTCTTCGCCAACCCGGTGCCAGCTGTCCTTATCGCTTTTGATCTGCCGCTCGATGCGCCAGATCTCCCGGTACAGGGCGCCGTTGTCCAAAGGGTCGCGATGGCCGGTCATAGCAGCTCCCGCTCCCCGACTCGGGTCGGCCAGACGTGGTAGTCCTGGTTATGGCCGGTAAGCTTGATGCGCAGCCGGGTAAAGGTGTTGAGCTGGGCGAACTGGGCAAAGAAGCGGTCCAGCACCGCCGAAAAGAGATACACGCTGGCACCGGCATAGCGGGGCTTGGAGAAACGAATGCTGATGTCGTTGCCCTGGCAAAGGCCCTTGCGCACGCCGCTGCCCACCCGTGCTACCGCCGGTTTGATGCTGACACTCTCAATGCCTTCGATAAGGGCACGGGACTCCGGGGTTTGCTTAAAGTCATGCAGGTGCAGCACGGCTTTTAAGCGGTCGAGGGCGTCGGGGCCGGCAAAGTGCTCCAAAGAGAGGTGACGGATAAACTGCCAGCGGCTGGCGTCGCCAAGCTCGGGGCGCACCGTGGGGCTAGGGGCCAGCAGCACTTTCACGTCATGGATATAGGCATCTTCCGAGCGCATCTTCGGCTGGCCACCGCCAAAGGGCAGCTGGGCCGGGGCGTTACGGTTACAGGCCAGTACCTTGACTCGCAAAAAGCGGTCGCGGGGCAACTCGTCTTCGTCTTGGTGCTCAAAATCTTTGTTCACCAGCGACAGGTAGGTCTCGGTGCCGGGCTCGTATTGGCCGCCGGCCCAGTCGTTGTAACGGCGCCGGGCGTGCCAGTAGAGGCTGACACTGTCTTGCCAGCGCGGGTGGTGCAGGCCGTAATAAGGCGCCAGCGGCAACACTTCGTCGGATTTGACCAGCTCAACCCCCATGATCCGTACCACTTCGCCGGAATCGGCGTTGCGGTAGTTGGGCACCAGCCGGTATTCCAGGGCCTCTTCTTCAAAGCGCAGGGTTTCGCAGAGGGTCTCGAAGGTGTTGACCATAGGCACGCAGCCTAGGCGCAGGTGGTCGGGCACCAGGCTCTTTTCCTGCTCGGCCGAACCCTCGGCAAGGTAGATATAGATATCCAGCTCTTTGTCGTCTGGCCAATCGGGGTCGAGGTCAGCAAGGTCGGCAAAGAGGAATTTTTCGGCAAAGAGAAAGTGCTCCACCAGCAGCCGGTAGCCGTCGAAGCTGCGTTTGCTGTAGGGCACCACTGCGTCTTCGGCGTCAAAGCCCACCGCCTTGATGTGCTCTTTGCCGTAAAAGCGCAGCTGGCGGCTGTCGCTCGCCGGGGCAATGGCAAAGCCCAGGGCCGAGCGGTGGATAAGCTCGTAAAGCTCGTGGCTGTGGTGGGTCTGGCCGTGCAGGTAAAAGCGCAGGTACGGCAGCTTTATCTCGGAGAAATTAAGCGGCGCCGACAGACGCAGCTTGATAACCGCCTGGGCGCCGCTGCTGCCCTGGGGGCGCGGCGCATCAAAGGGCGCGTTCTCGAAATTGGCGCTGTCGACACTGACATTGGCCAGCACATGGTTGCCCACGGCGCTGAAATAGCACTCGGGCATGTTCTCCACCAAGGTGGTGAAGTTGAGCCCGGCTTTGACATCCATATGGGACGACAGCGCCGGCGCCGGCTTGAGCTGGGCCACGGTCATGGACGGAATGGGCGACTGGTAATCGGGGTAGAGACTGCCCAAGAGCACGTCGGCCAGCTCGGGGAAGTGGCCGTCCAGGCGCTGGCGAATTTGCGCGGTCATAAAGGCCACGCCTTCTAAGAGGCGCGAGACATGGGGGTCTTCCACCGCCTCTTCGCTGATGCGAAGGCGCCCCGCCACCTTGGGGTACTGTTTGGCGAACTCGGCGCCCTGGCGGCGCAAGTAGGCCAGCTCCCGGTTGTAGTACTTGAGCAGTGCTTCACTCATCGCAAACTTTCCTGCAAGGTCACGGACAGGTTGATGGGCTCCATCTCCGAGTCAAAAGCCACCGGCAGCGGCACCGGATCGGCCAGCAGCACGGCGTCGATGCGCAGCCTGAGCACCCTGTCTTCCGGGGTGTCCTTGTCTCTGAGGCTCACTTCCACCTGGGTCAGCCGGGGCTCGAAGCGATTGATGGTCTTTTTGACCTCTTCGCACAGCCACAGCCGGCTCTCTTCGGTAGACAGTTCCATCACCGTAAAATCGGGTAGGCCAAAGCCCAGCACCGAGGTGTCCAGCTCGTTAAGGCTCTCGTCCCAGGGCAGCCAGCTGCGCCGGGCGTTCATCAACCACTCGAGATCCCGGCGCACCGACTGGCGCAGCTGGCTGACCGAGAAGCGCTGGGGCTCCCCTTCATCCAGCAGCCGGTCAAGCACGCTGAGCTGGGCCAGGGTTTCAGCCGGCATGGCTGGTCTCGGCGATATCGCTGGTGGCCAGTTCCAGCAGGGTCATGGCCTCATCCCCGACCAAGAACAATTTGAGGCCAAGGCCGGTAACCAGCTGCCCTTGCTCCTGCCAGTCGGTTTCGCGGCCCAGTTTTTGGCGGCTGTCGCTGCTGGCGGCGTAGGTGAGCGGAATGAAGACTTCGCCTTCGCGGCCGTCGTTGAGGATCACCTGGGCGCGGCGCCAGATGGTCTCGATGGGAGAGGTAGCCCCGTGCAGCTGGATGGCGGCGATTTCATCAAAGCGCCACAGGTAGAACTTGCCGTCGGTGCCCAGGCACTCAAGGTAGGGGCCGAGGCTGTCGTCACAGTCCCGCACCTCGGCAAAGGGGCCGTCGCCGCCACGGGTGGCTTCCAGGCGCTCGGCAGCCTTGGTGGCGCCTTCCACATCACCGGCGAAAAGCTTGGCCTTGAGATCCACCAGCGCTTCGAGGGCTTCGCCGGGGGCGGCCACTACGTCGTCAGCCAGCTGGCCTTGGTGAAAAGCAACACGAGCCTGCTGGGCGCGCAGCAACTGGCGCAGGTTGGCCGCGCCGCCCAGCCATTCGGGCTGGCGTTTAACCAGGCTGGCCAGGGAGTCGTCGGCCCGTTCCAGCTGCCCGTCCAGGCACAAAAGCTCAATCAGCTTGGCCCGTAAGTCCAGGTTGGCCGGGTCGTCTTTGACTAGGCTCTGGGCCTGATCGATGGCGTCTTGGAGTTGGCCGGCGGCCAGTGCGTCGATGATCCCTTTCATACAATCGTCCTTCAGGCCCCGTTGACCGGGGTCAGTTCAGTGATGAGCTTGACCCCGGTGACCAGCTGGTCGAGCTGGAAGTGGGGTTGTAAGCGAATAATGGAGTAGTAGCGGCCCGGCTCGCCGGGGCGCTCCCTGACCGTGACCTTGGCTTCGCGCAGCGGAAAGCGGGCGCGCATTTCGTCCGACGCCCCTTCCGAGGCCATGGTGTAGCCGTGCAGCCAGCGTTGCAGGAACGACTCGCACTCCTCGGGAGTGCTGTAACCGCCGACCCGGTCGCGGCCCATGACCTTGAGAAAATGGGCAAAGCGCGACACGCACAGGGTGTAATGGAGCATGGTAGAGAGGCGGGCGCTGAGCTGGGCAGTGGTGTTGTCGTAATGGCGCGGCGCCTGTACCGATGCGGCCGAGTGCAGCACCAGCATCTCGGTGTTGGTAAGCGGCAGCAGCGGCAAAAAACCCTCTTCGGCCAACATGCGTTCGAGGCGGTCAGACACCTGCCATTCCACCGGGGTGCGGGTCTGATAAATGGCGCCGCTGCGGGTGAGGTTTTGAATAGCCGGCAGGTTGTCGATAGCGCCGAAGGTGACCCGGCCACGCTGGTAACCGCGAATATTGGCAAACCAGCCGGACTCGCAAAAGGCGCGAATGATCACGGTGCCGGCGGCAAAGGACGCGGGCCCCCACAGAAAATCGCGCTGCGGGTTGGCCCGCGATTCGATAAAACGAAACGCCTCGGGGCCCTCCCCTTCGCCCCGGTAGGGCGGGCGCATCATCACCCTGGGCATGGCCAGGGCCAAAAACCGTGAGTCGTCCATCTCCCGAAGGGCCCGCCACTTGGCAAGCTCGGGGGAGGCAAAATAGCTGGATAGCTCACGCATGCCGGTAAGATCGGCAAATTCGTCGACACCGAAAAAGCTCGGCTCGGCATTGAGCACCACAGGGGCAAACGCGGCGGCCGATACCCGGCTCAATTCCTTAAGGGTATCGAGGTTGCTCTGGCCGCCTTTGCTGCGGTGGCTGAGGCTGTAAGCCCCAATAAGCACGCCGAAGGGTTCGCCCCCCGGCATACCGAATTCGTTGGAGTAAATCTTTTGAAAGAGCCGGGACTGATCGAATTCGATAGCCCGGGTCAAATCCTTGGAGAGCTCAGCCCAGTCCAGATCCAATACCCGGATCTTCACCAGGCCTTCACTGTCGTCGTGGGCGGCCTGCTCGGTGAGCAGCCACAAGCCACGCCAGTTGGCCTCGACGGCCTGCAACTCGGGGTGATGCAAAATGGCATTGAGCTGGGCGTTGATAAGCTCGTCCAGCATGACCAGCGTCTTGGTCAGCAGCGCCTTGACGCTGTTATCGGTCCAGTTTTTTTCGGGGTTAACCCGGCCAAGCCACATCAACAGCGCCTTGAGCTCATCGGGCTCAGCCGCCACCCTGGCCATGAAACCCATGGGCAACAGGGGGCTGGCCTTGACCGGCTCAGGCTGTTCGAGATAGTCCTTGGCGACAAACTGCAATGCCATGTTCATACGCATCCTTGCGGGGCGGCCAGGCCGCCCCAGGCATTATCAGCCGCCGATCTCGGGGATCTTGGCCACCAGGCGCAGCGAGGTGGTCAGCTCTTCCATCTGCAGCCAGGGGCGTAGCCAGGCCACCGCGTTGTAAGAGCCAGGGCGACCGGGGATCTCCTTGACCTGTACCTTGGCGTCGGCCAGGGGGTACTTGGCACGGATCTCCTGGCCACCGCCCTCGGAGGCGTTGACGTAGGTGAGGATCCAGCGGTTGAGCCAGGATTCCACATCCGCCGCTTCCATGAAGGAGCCAATCTTGTCGCGGGCCATTACCTTCAGGTAATGGGCGAAACGCGAGGTGGCCATCATGTAGGGCAGGCGCGCCGAGATGGCGGCGTTGGCGGTGGCGTCCGGGTTGTCGTAGATCTTGGGTTTCTGGCAAGTCTGGGCACCAAAGAACACGGCGTAGTCGGTGTTCTTGTAGTGGCACAGCGGCAGGAAACCGAGCTTGGACAGCTCTGCCTCGCGGCGATCGGTAATACCGATCTCGGTGGGGCATTTCAGATCCGGGTCGCCATCGTCACTGGTGAAGATGTGAGTCGGCAGGCCTTCCACTTTGCCGCCGCCCTCAGCGCCGCGGATAGCGGTGCAGAAGCCGTACTTGGCAAAGGCGTCGGTCATGCGGGTGCCCAGAACGTAGGAGGCGTTCATCCAGCAGTACTTGTCGTGCTCGGTGGTACCGGCGCGGCCGGTGGTCGGGTCCACGTCGAACTCTTCGTAGCCGAACTCTTCGATGGGCTTGGTGTTGGCGCCATAAGGCAGACGCGCCAGCACCCGCGGCATGGACAGGGTCACAAAGCGCGCATCTTCAGAGTCGCGGAAGGAGCGCCACTTGGTGTACTCCAAGGACTCGAACACTTTTTCCAGATCCCGCGGTTTGGTCAGTTCGGTCCAGTTGTCAAAACCGAACAGTGACGGGGACGCCGCCGACAGGAAGGGGCAGAAACCGGCTGCGGCCACGTTGGACATCAGGCTCAGGGTTTCCATGTCGTTGGGGTGGTTAGTGAACTCGTAGTCGCCAATGATGGCGCCGTAGGGCTCGCCGCCCGGGGTGCCGAACTCGGACTCGTAAATTTTCTTGAAAACCTGGGACTGGTCGAACTCCACCGCCTTGGACAAGTCCTTGTGCAGCTCCTTTTTCGGCAGGTTCATCACCCGCAGCTTCATGGCGGCACTGGTTTCGGTGTTCATTACCAGGTGGTGCAGGCCACGCCAGGAGCCTTCGAGCTTCTGGAACTCGTCGCTGTGCATCACTTCAGCCAGTTGGCTGGAGATAAGCTGGTCCAGGGCGTTGATGGCCTGGTTGAAGGTGACCGTCAGGTTTTTATTCCAGGTGACGGTGCCCTTCATGGCCTCTTCGGTAAGGGTACGGATAAGCTCTTCGGCGCGGCTGGACTCGGTTTGCTTGGTAGCACCGATGGCCTGCTCCAAAAGCGACAGGGAAATTTCTTCTTCCGTAGCGACGGCGGCGCTTTGCTGTTCGGCACTCATTGCTTGTCCTCCCCGTTACCCAGTTCGGTGGCCAGCTTTTGCAGGTCGTCCGAATTGTTCAGTACCCGCTCGAGCAGCACTTCGAGCTCTTCGGAGCGGTCGACCTTGGTCATCAGATCGCGCAGCTTGTTGCGGGTTTCCATCAGTTGGCGCAGCGGCTCAACCTGGTTAACCACCGCAGCCGGCTCGAAATCGGCCATGGAGTTGAAGGCCAGTTCCACACTCATCTGTGTACCGTCATCACTCAGCTTGTTGTCCACCTTCAGCTTGATTTTCGGGCTCATCCGACGCATTACGTCGTCAAAGTTGTCCCGGTCAATCTGGATGAAACGGCGATCCTTGAGGGGTTTGATATCGGTATTGTTGTTACCGGAAAAATCCCCCATTACGCCGACCACGAAGGGCAGTTCCTTCTTGACCATGGCGCCTTCGGTTTCGACGTCGTAGGTGATGTGAACGCGGGGTTTGCGGACCCGGTTCAGTTTCTGGTGAATGCTATCCATGTCATGGTCTCCTGAGGCAATTCACGGTTTAAGGGCCCGAGCTACTCCTGGGATCCGGAACCCGGCACGCCCGTTAACCGGCAGAAACCGGCGCGGGCACCATCGTCACTGATGAGCTCTTGCATCAGCTCGGGAAGCGTCAGCTTGCTCCAGCGGATGGCCTGCTCAATGGCGTAGGACACGGGAGAGTGGGGTTCGGTCTGGCGGAAAAAGTCCGCCAGTCGAGCCAATTGTTTCACCGCCTGCTCGCGGCCATGGATAGCAACCTCGATAGGGTCGCCGCCCCTGGCTGCGGCTGGTGCGTCGGCGTCACCGACTGCGGCGTCTTCATCCAGCGCCACCGGTTCGGCCTGGGCGCGGGCCTTTTCAATGACCGCGCCGGCGTGGAACCAAAGGGTGTCGTGGCAACGTTGCAGCGCCTTGGTGATCTGGGTGGTGGGCTGGGGCTCCTGGCTGGCGTTGTCCATGGCATCGGACAACCGCTTGAACGCCGCCTGGGCACCTTCAATATGGTCGGCAAGGGCCGCCAGCTCGCTGGCCGGCATTTCCTTGACCGTTTGGTTTATCTGCTCGAACGAGGCCGCGCCTGCCTTTATCTTCTGCTCGGCTTTGTCTTTATCCAGCCGGTTTATTTCGGCGGCCTGCTCGCAATGCCAGGTGGCAAAGGGGCCGAAGCTCTGGCCGAAAAAGAGCGGAATAGACAGCAGCGGCTGAATCAGGGCGCCTTCGGCGTCCAGGCCGTTAAGCCCCACCAGGGGCGCCAGCCGGGTGGCGATGCCCTCTTCGTCGGGCATGGGGTAGAGCTGGTCCCAATACTGCTCGATAAGGTTAGCGGCTAGCAAGAAGCCGTCTTTGAGGCCTAAAAAGCCGTACTCGCGGCACCAGGCTTCAATCAGCCAGGTTACCAGTTCCAAGTCTTTGGACTGGCCGGAGACGATATCGGGGATCTGTTGGCTCAGATCGCGCCACTGGCTGGGGGGCTGGTAGTCTTCTTCCAGCACCGCCTGGCGCTCAATGGCCCGGGCCTGGCTGCGAATGTCTTTGAGGGTAAAATAGGGAGAGACCGGTGACTCGTCCTCACGGAGATCGACGCCGCACGGACTATCCTCGGAAATAGACGCCATCAGTGCGTCAAAATCAAAGAGAGAAATGGTAATTTCGCTCACAAGCTATCCCTAGCAATTTAATTCCAGACACCTAGCGAGAGTAAATTGGGATGGTTACATCATCACCGTTTTCGCTAGAAAATCCAGCATAGCAATCCTGCTGTGCCTTCACAAGAACACAGGTAATATTATCTTTTGATTTTTTAACTAAAGCTGAATGCATCATGGCCATTCCGGCTTCTTCCAATTCACCGACGGACAAAAAGGCATTTAGCTCTTCCTGATTAAATTCCTTGCTAATGCCGTCACTGCAAATAAGGAAGATATCCCCGTCTTTGACCTCGCCATTGAGGTACTCGGCGGCCAGCTCGTCATCCACCCCAACCGCCCTGGTGATCACGTGTGCCAAGGGATGGGACTCGGCATCCGCCTCATCCAGGAGGCCTTGTTCAACCATTTCAGCCACTTGCGAATGGTCGCGGGAAACTTGCCGAAGCTGGCCGTCGCGGGCTAAATAGCAGCGGCTGTCACCCACCCAAAAAAGGTGAAATTGATTACCCACAACCATTAATGCCACCACGGTGGAACCTATGGTTTGATCATCTAAAAAACGGGCGCCGTAATCACGTATCTTTTGATTAGAAAGGGATAAAGCCTTTTCCAAATCATTTACCGTGAATTTGCCTACGTCTTTTTTTCTGATCTCGCTATCAACGGTGTCACAAATTAATTGGCTAGCCACATCACCGGCCTGATATCCACCCATGCCATCGGCCACTACCCAGATGCCCCTGTCGGTCACATCCAGGTAGGCGTCCTCGTTATGATTACGGGTGCCACCTCTGTGGGTAAAACCGGAAGAAAGATAACGCATTGTCTTATTGCTCCATCAAGGTCGCGGTCTGCCATCCCTGTTCCTGCCATTGTCCGGCCAGGAGTGCCGCGAACTGTCCCACCTGGGGAAGGCCCCGGGTGGAGAGCCAGCAGGGTTCGACATAAGCCGAGCCCTGGGTCCACCAGAGGGTCTTTTCTTCTTCTTTATTCAAAAGGGCCGCCAGCAATTGGCGCTCCGACACTTCGCCGGGAAGCACCAGGTTGCCTTCTTCGTTGGGCAGCCGCAGCCGGCCGGGGGTTGGCGCCGGGGGTTTTATCTCCCCCAGCCCCTGTTGCCAGGCCGCTTCGTCCCAGTGGTCGTCCAGCACCGCCAGCACTTTTTCTTCCAATTGGCCGGCCCATTGCGGGTCACGCCAGGCATCGAGTGCGCGCCCCGGATACTGGCCAATCACCATAAACGGAAAGTGCCGCCCTACCCTGTCCACCGACGGGATAAAGGTGCCCACCAGCCCGCTTTCACTCAGGGTGTCGGGGCTGGCCGCAAAGTGCCAGATGGGCGCCGTGAGGTAGGCGTCCAGCCAGTTCTCGCCCAGTTGTTCGCGGCTAACCGCCAGGCCCGCCTGGCACCACTCGAAAAACAGGTCGCGAATGGCGGGGGGCAGCTGGTGGCTGATGAAATCCCCGCGGTTTGGCACCTTACCGAAATATCCCCACATCAGTCCGTCCTACAAGGTTCTGGGTAACTGGAAGCTCTCCAGCATGCTGGTATTAAAGGGTTGCTTGACCGAGTTGGTGACCAGCTCCAGCTTGGCCTGGTATTCACCTAGGCTGATTTCCACCAGCTCGTGGCGGTCCTGGGTGGACAGCCGCGCCGATTCTTGTAACAGCTTGAAGATGGCCCAGGGCCCCTGGTAGCTGGCCGCCAACGGTGACGAGCTGCCGGTGGGGGTAAACACCACCCGGGTCAGCTGGGCGCCGGTGCGCTCGGGCCAGTTAAAGCTGATAAAGCGCGGCGGATCGTGGCGGTAGATGAGATCCTGGCCGTCAATTTCCAGCATGAACTGACTGACCCTTGAGTCCAGGAACACCGGCTTGAGGCTAAAGCCCAGGCGCGGCTCGCCGGAACCGCGCGGGAAGAACACGTCGCGGATCTGCTGGGCCTTTTCAAAGAGCGCCAGGCTGCTTTGGCTGATGCCAATGTCTTTGGTGAGGGTCCAGGGGCTGCGCTGGGTGTCCACATAGGGCTTGAGCTGGTCGTTAAAGAAGCTGTCCAGGGTGCCGCCGTAACCGAAGAACCCGGCAAAGTCCTGCAAGGCCACTTCCGAGTCGGCCTGACGGCGGAAGGGGTATTTGCCGGCAATGGCGCTGCGATAATCGCGGTATACGCTGGAGCGCCAAATCTCGTTGATGGAGCGGCTCACCGACTGGCGCACCACCTTCTTGGCATCGACGATAAAGTCGCCCATCAGGCCGTCCAGTTGGTCGGTTTCGGAGTCCGCCAAGGCGGTGTAGAAATCCTTGAGTGCATCGTCAAACTGGCCGCGATTGACGGTGGCAATGGCGTGGGGGCGCGACAGCCCGCCTTGCTCTTCAAAGTAACGGGCCGCCACTTTGATATCGCCTTGCATCTGCGCCACCAGCTCGTCGGACACGGCGTTCAGGCGTTCGAAGGATTTTTCCACCGGGGTGGCCTCGGGCTCGTCCTGGGCGATGGTGGAAGCCACCAGGCCGGAGAGCTGGCGCTTACGCTCGGACAAGCGGGCGTTGGCGATGTCTTTGGCCTGATCAGCGGCGGCATCGAGCTTGCCGGCCTGTTTGGGCTCGGACAAATCGGTGTTTTTCTTCACTGCCGACAGCAACCGGCTCACCGGCGCCTCGGGGCCTGACAACAGGTTGGCGATACGGGCGCCGTCGCGGGCGTTGTCGAAGGGCTTGATGCGCAAGTCCTTGATGAACTCTTCCCAGACATAGACGTAATCGCGGAAGTAACGCTCGGCCACGCCTTTTTGGATGGCGTTCTCGTCGAGGTTTCTAAAGTCGTTGTCTTCCTGGCCGTAGACCCAGGAGTCCTCCACCAGGCGCTTAACGATCTTGTCTTTTTCCGGCAAGAACACGCCGTTGTAACCGTTGCGGGTATAAAGCCCGGGAATGCCAGCGTTGAGATCGGTGCCTGAGCGGCGCTCAAAGACCCCGTCTGCCACCGAGCCCAAAATGAGCGGCAGGCGGAAATCGGGCAGCCGCGAGTTCTGGGCGTCGAGCTTCATGCGGTGATAGGCGCGCTCGGCAAGGGGCATGGCGGTGAGCTCAGCCTGGGCATTGGCCACCAGTTGGTTGTCTACCGGCAAGGCCTGGCCCAGGGCCAGCAACCGGCCCAGGTGATTGTTCAAAGACTCACGGGTAGCGCGATTAACCTCGCCGGGCAGCTGGCGCTCGAGCATCAGCTCGAACCAGGCGTGGACCTGGTCGGCATCCAGATGGGCGCGCTCATGCAGCATCAGGTAGGTCTTGAGGGTCTCGTAAAGGTACTCGAGGTTATCGAGGTTGGAACCAATCTCAGACTCAAGGCTCGAGGTCAGCGCCTTACCCAAACGCATTTGCAGCAGGCGGCCATAGGCGCCTTCGGCGGCCTGGCCCAGCTTATTACCTTGGAACAAACCCAGTTGCTGCGGGCCACCGGCCGGCATCGGCTGGCCTTCTACCCCCGGCATGGACGACACCGCCGTCAGCAGGCCGTCGAGCTTGACCCAATCGAGGTCTTGCTCGTCCAGGGTGGGTTGCAGCTCTTTGAGGGTCTTGTCGTAACCGGCCACAAGGTTGCTGTTCCACTGGAAGGAAAGATACCAGCTCACCCCCAGCGCCACGGTGCAAACGGCGGCGGCCGCCAGGGCCACCCGGCGTACCCACACGAAACGTTTTTCGTGGGCGACATCGGTGCTGGCCAGGTTGTGCTCGGAGAAGATGATGTCTTCAAAAAGGCGGCGCAAAAAGAAGCCGTCGCGGGTGCGGGCCACGGCCGGCGCGGCCGGGGCCTTGACCTTGAACTGGCTGTCCACCAGCTTGGAAACCTTGTCCTTGGCCTGGCCGCCCTGCTCGGACGACACCAAATAGATGCCCCGCAGCAGCGGCACTTCTTCATAGGCAGAGGGGAAGAACACCTCTTTGAGCATGTCCCACAGCGGCGCCTGCAACAGTGCCAGTTGCTTGGAGAACTGGTAGATGCGGCGCTGGGCGTTGGCGTTGCGCTCTTGCTGCAAACGGTGCAGGGCGAACTTGTCTACCCGTTGCAGCATGTTGATAAATTCCGCCTCAAAGGCGCCCGGCAGGCTCTTGGGGTCGCGCACCGATTGCAGCGGGAAGGTCATGCCGAACACTTCTTCGCGCTCTTTTTCCGAGAGCTGGGCAAAGACGTCGTTAAAGCCTTCCAAGAGGTCGAACTTGGTGAGCAGCACATAGACCGGGAAGATAAGCCCCAGGCGGTTTTTCAGCTCCTGGACCCGCTGCTTGAGGGCGCGGGCATGGAGCATGCGCTCGGTGGGGGTCTGCTCCAGCAGATCGGCCACGCTCACCGACAGCAGCACGCCATTGATGGGGCGGCGCGGGCGGTTTTTCTTCAACAGCCCCAAAAAGGAGTTCCAGCCGCGGGCGTCGCGTTTGTCGGCGCTGTCCTGGGTGGTGTAGCGGCCGGCGGTATCAATCAGCACCGCCTTGTTGGTAAACCACCAGTCGCAGTGGCGAGTACCGCCAACGCCTTTGACCGAGTCGATGCCCATTTGCTCTTTTAACGGGAATTCGAGCCCGGATGAGAGCAGCGCCGTGGATTTACCACAGCCGGGGGCACCGATGATCATGTACCAGGGCAGCTCGTACACCGAGCGAAAACGCCCCGGCTTCCACTTTTTCACCAGCGCCAGGGCTTCGCGCATCCGCTCGCGCAGGGTCTCTACTTCTTCTTTAAGCAGCTCATCGTCGGTGTTGGCGCCGCTGAGCATTTCGTTAACGACCTGTTCGTTGGCCTTTTTCTCGCGCTTCATGCGCAATAGGTACACACCTACCCACACCAGGGCGATCAGCAGCAGGAAGATCACCCGCGCCGCCACCGAGGCCAGGGGCTCCCAGCCGGCGATGGCTAATAGCGGGCCGCCAAACCAAATGATAAGGGCCAGGGCCAGAGCCCCCAGCACGATAACGGTGTAACGGGAGGTCAGTATCGCTCCGAGGCGACGGATCCATGTCATGCCTTTCATCTATCTAGCCTCAGGGGATCAAATCAATTTCCACCCGCCGGTTAAGGGCGCGGTGTTCGTTACTGTCATTGGGGTACAAAGGTTCGGCTTCGCCGCGACCTTCCGGCCAGAGCCGCCCGTCAAGCTTGCCGCCGCTGGCCAGCACATTGGCCACCGCATTGGCGCGGGCCAGGGACAAATGCCAGTTAGACGGGTACTTGCTGGTGAAGATGGGCTGGTCGTCGGTGTGGCCGGTAACCAGCACCTTGCCGTGGGTGGATTCCAACGCCCGGGCAATTTTGTTCAGTACCGGGGTCATGTCTTCGCGCACCGTGGCCGAGCCGGAACCGAACAGCGCCTCGTTGCCGATACGCAGGCGAATGCGGTCCGGCAGGTACACCATCTCCAGCAAACCTTTGTCTATTTCGGTTTGCAGGATCTGGCGCAGGTATTTGGCGTCGGCCGAGTCTTTCAGGTCGCCCTGCTCGTCCCCTGCCACCGGCTGGGACGCCACCGACACCTTGGAGAAGTTCAAGAAGGTGGTCTGGGACTTTTGGTTAATTTTGTAGACAAAGCCCATGTACAGCAGCAGCAACACCACCCCGCACAGGGCAAAGGCCACCCACAACGGGAAGCGCTGGGCCAGCTCGTCACCGGGCACCAGCTTTTGCTCCCAATCCCCTTCAAAGGGGGTGGCGTAGCGGCCCTTGTCGGCACAGATTTGCTGGTAGATGCGGTCTTTGAGGCCATCCAGGGCTTCCTGCCCCAGGTTCTCGACCCGGTATTTGCCCTTAAAACCCAGGCTCAGGCACAAGAACTGCAGCGTCAGCAGCGGCACGTCGTTGGTGCGCTGGGCCTTTTCCACCAGTTCAAAAAAGTGGATACCGGCCAGGGTCTCGGAGTGAAACTCCGACAGCAACGAACTGGCGGCCCATTGGCCGCTGCCGCCCCAGGGGCTGTTGAGTACGATTTCGTCCAGCAACGCGCACAGGCAGTAAGACGCCATGTTGACGGTGTCTGGCGCCACCTGTTGGCCCTGTAATGCGCGCAGGTATTCACGGATAAGATCCATGCTCTGGCGCTTGAGGGCGCTGATGTCGTCAACGCTGCTGGCCTGGCCGAGGCGGTCGGCCAGAGACAAAATCTTGGACGCCTCGTCCACCAGCACATCCAGGTGGGTGGCGGGGAGCCGGAACCGGCCGCGCTGAAACTCGTCGCTGACCGAGGCCAGGGCGGTTTTGTCGTCATGGCCGGCCGGCTCTTGGGCCGGGCGCGGGGGCGCCTGGCGAGCGCCGGGGCGCGGCTTGATTATGGTGCTGTCATTCATACTCACATCCCTGTGGGTGCTGGTTTATTGCCTGATGGCCCAAAGCTCCAGGGCCAGGCCCGGGTAGTTACCGGACACGTGCAATGCCAGACCGCCGCTTTGCTTGAGCTGCTGCCAGCGCTCCGACTGGCTGTCGAGCAGGAAGTAGTGGTAACCGGCATGGTAGGGGATCTGCCGCGGCGCGACCGGCAAGGCGCTGACGCCGATACCGGGCAGATGGTTGTTCACCAAGTCGCGGATATGCTCCACCGGCCCCAGCTTGATCTGGGTGGGCAGGCGGCGGCGAATGTCTTCGGTGGTCAAATCGGCCTTCACCGCCAGCACCAGTTGAGCACTGGCCAGCATGGATTTGTCGGTGAGCGGCGCCACCTTGATACCAAACTGCGCTTCCTCGAGTTTGAGGGCCACGGCGGTTTGTTCCAGCACCGTCGACAGCGACTGGCTGATCACCGCCATCAAATCACCAAAGGTCTCGGTGAGGCGGTCGTGCTGGTAAGACGGCAGGGCCGGCGGGCGCTTCTCGGCGCGGGTAAAGGTGGCCATTTCACCGGCTAGGGTCACCAGCAGGCTGTAGAGCCGCTCGGGGTGCACCTGAGGGCTGTCTTTGAGGTGTTCGAGATTGGGCTGCCAGCGGTTAAGGGCTTGAAGCATCAGCACGTCCAGCAAGGTGGTGGACTGCTCGGCGCCCTTTTGCATACGCATGGCCAGCGCCTGGGCCCGCTGTTTGACCATGGCCAGCACTTCGCGCAGTAAAGAGGCCAGCGGGGTTATGGCGTTGATATCCAGGCACGGCGCCATGTAGCTGCGATCCAGCTTCACTTCTTTTTCGTTGATCACTTCAATGATGCGCGCCAGCGGCAAGGTGGCAAAGCCGGCCATGTCTTCCCGCTCCAGCTTGAGGCTGGGGTTGAGGTAGGCAAGGCTTAAGTCTTCTTCGTCGCCATCGTCCAAGGACTCGTCCAGCACCTTGACGTCGCGCATCACAAAGCGGCCGATGTGGTGGGAATCGGCGGCCACAATATTGGCGCCAGCCAGCTTTTCCAGGGGAATGGCCAGGTACACCAGCTCGTCGCGGGCATCGGCCGGCACTTCTAAAAGCAGGTTGTCCTGCTGGTCAAACTCGAACGGCAGGCCGTCGGGGAAGAGCCCGGCGCCTTTAATAACGCTGACCTGGCCCAGCGGCAGGGCTTGCTCGTCCAGGGTCAGTTGGTTGACCCCATAACCGAACGGGAAGATGCGGCTGTGGCGAAGCCTTGCGGCGTGATAGTGAAAACGGTCTTGTTGCTGAAAATGCTGCGGGCGCAGCAGCATACCTTCTGACCAGGCGACCTTTGCCAAACGTTCCATGTTGCCTCTCGTTATCCCTTGGTGCTGATAGCCAGCGCATCCAGTTTCAGACTGACATCCTTGTAACCGGTGGGATCGGCATCCAGCACCAGGCGCCATTGGGCGTTCTCGATATCGCGGTAGGCCACCACCACGCCGATAAAACGGGTTTTGCCACTCAGGCGCAGTTTGATGTCGCGTTTCTCGCCCGGTTGCAGCTCAAAGTCGTCCACTTTGACCAACTCGTTGCCAAGGGCACTGGCGGCGTCGCCGTAAAGATTGAAAAAGTCGCTGGCATCAAAGGCGCTGCGGCCATTGAGCTGGTAGACCTTCATCACCACCGGCGAGGGCCGGCCGGTGTAGTCGGGGTTGAGGTTGTCTACAGCACTGACATTGAGATCGGTGCTCGGCTCGTAAACGGCGTTAGCCACCACGCAACCGGCCAGCATCACCAGCACGGCAGACATAAAGAAAGGACGCAGCCACTTGGCGTACATCGGATCACTCCTGTTTCAAAGTACGGATAGCGTTTTCGTAGGCATCAACAAAGAGATCGGAACGCATCATGCGCTCGGCATCGCCATATTCATGCTTGAGGTGGTCTTGCTGGCGCTGCCAGCGTTCAAAGGCGCGGGCCTTACCAATCACCGGCATTTTGTCCAGGGCGCTGTCTTCCACCACCGCATCGGTTTCCAACAGCGACACCACTACCCTCTCCACGGCCGCCATCAGGGCTTGCTCGTGGTGGCGGATATCGGCAAAGGCTTCTTCGATGGCCTCCTGGGGGCCAAGGAAGGAGTTGTGGCGGCGGATAATCAAGGACTCCAGGGCGTCCTGGGCGGTGGCAGAGAACTTCAGGGGGTTGTTTTCCTGGCGACGGAAGGTGGTTTGCTGCACCCGCAGCTTCTGCTTTTGCTCAGCGCGCATGTGCAGCAGATCCAGCAGCCTTTCGAGCATGATGCGGGTGAGGTTGCCCAGCTCCTTCATCAGCGCCGCATCCGGCGCCTTGTCGGTAAACTGCTTTTGCATGCCCAGGCCTTCGAGCAGGGCCTCTACCAGCTCCGGCTTGGCCTGGGGTTTGGGCGCCTCTTCCTTGGCAGGCTCTTTGTTGCCCCAGTTCCACTCGGTGGGAATACCGTCAGCGCCGGTACTTTTGGGCATGTCTACATGGCTGTCGGCCGAGCCGGGTTCGGCCAGGGAAGAAGCCAGGCTGCCAAAGCTCAAACTGGGCTCAGGGGCCGGGGCCGGCGCCGCCGGTTCGGCCGGCATGGGGGAAATAGGCGCAGAAGCTAATTCAGTGTTTTCTGAAAAAGAATTAACTGAAGCCGTTGAATGTGTTACCGGTTCTGGCTTGTCATTATTTTGACTTACCAGCTTCACGGCAATTTCATAATCGCCGATACGAAGCACGTCACCGTCATTAAGTTTTGAGGGGTTTTCTTTACCCAACGGCTGGGTGGAATTATTCACAAAGACACCGTTGGTCGAAATATCTTTCAACCAGTAGGCATTATCTTTTTTTACGATTTCAGCGTGCTTAGAAGAGATAACCCGATCCGGGTCAGGCAGCTGCCAATCACATTGCTCTGAACGACCAAGCAATTGATTTTCATTGGAAAAACGCTTAACAGACTGAATAGAGGGAGACAGCCTGTGGTAGCTTGTTATTTCAAGCTCCAGTTCCATGGCACTTTACCTTTCCTTGATAACAAACCTGCCTATTTGCCTTTCTCCTGAAAGACAACGGCTCAAGATTACGGATCCCCTAATGGACTGTCAACGCGATCCATTTCATGTTTCACTTAACTTTGTGGAAAATAAAATCACCGTTATAGTACAGTTCATGTTGAAAGTTCAGGATGTGAACTTTACTTTTGCCCCCTCTTAATTAATGAAACAAAGGATGTTTCAGCATGGAAGCCAGCGCCCAGACTCACACCACTGTGTCCGGTCAACTTGAGCCCGTTGCCAACCACAACGATCATCAGTGGACCGACAAAACCCTCAAGCAGCGTTACCGTATTGAATCCCTGATTGGCTCCGGGGGCATGAGTGACGTCTACAAGGCAACGGACCTGCACCTGGAAGAAGCCGGTGCCCGCGACGCCCAGGTGGCAGTGAAAATCCTGCGCGCCGAGCTCACCAAAGACAGCTCGGCCCTGAGCCTGCTGGCCAGAGAAGCGGCCAAATCCAAGCGCCTTTCCCACCCCAATATCATCCGCGTGTACGATCTGGACCACGACGGCGACACCTGGTTTATGGTGATGGAGCTGCTGGAAGGCGAGCCTCTGTCCAAGGTTATCCAGCGGGCCAAGCCCCAAGGCCTCAAATGGAAGGGCGCCGCCAAGGTGCTGGAGCAAATCCTCTCGGCCCTGGCCTTCTCCCATGCCCAGGGCATCGTCCATGCCGACCTCAAGCCGTCCAACATCTTTGTGACCAGCCAGGGCAGCATCAAGATCCTCGATTACGGCGTCGCCCAGGCCCTCAAGCCCACCGGCCACGAAGACTTCCTAAACGAGCAGCAAAGCGACGAAACCACCGTTTACGGCTACACCCCGGCCTATGCCTCCACTTCGCTTATCGCCGGTAAAGAACCGACGGTGTGCGACGACCTCTACGCCATGGCCTGCGTCTCTTACGAACTGCTGAGCTCACGCCACCCCTTTGATCGCAAAAAGCTCAGCGAAGAAGAGCGCCGCCAGTTCAAGCTGACCAAACCGGCCAATATGCCCGGGCGCCTCTGGCAGCCGGTGCGCAAGCTCTTAAAAGAAGAAAAGCCGCAGCCGACCCTGCACCGCCTGCAAAAGGTGATAGAGCCGCTGCGCCTGGGCAATATCCTCTACCCGGTGGCCCTGGCCGCGTCGGTACTGGTGGCATTCAGCCTGTGGAGCCACGGCAAGGATGAGGTGGCAAGCCTGCAGGCGCAGCTTGACGCCATCAACGGCCACCAGCAAAACCTCGAAGCCATCAACCTGATGCCGGTTGAAGATCTGCTGGCTAAGCTGCCCAGCCTCTCCCCCCAGGAGCAGGCTGGCCTGCTGCGGGTTAACCGCAACCGCATCCTTGACCACTACGAGCAGCGCATCGACAGCGCCTTAAAAGAAGCAGACCGCCCGGATCTCCCCAACTTCCCGGCCGCCGCCTTGGTACTCAAAGAGCTGCTCAGTATCTTCCCCAACGATGACGAGGTGCGAAATCTCGACCTGCGCCTTGAGCAGCGCCGCCAGTCCTTGCTGAGCGCCTTGACCGAAGAATACAAAGCTCGCCTGGAACAGGCCGCCTACAACGATAAAGCCGCCATTGAAGAGCTGGACGCCCTCAAGGCCGACCTGCACTTTTTGAACCCGGCGCCCATCGTGCCCTCCGAGGCGGCCCAGCAAAAACTGGCCGAGAACCTGAACCAAGCCATGGCCAACGAAGACGCCCCCGCCATCAGCCGCCTGATGGATGTGGCCGGGCGTTTCTTCCCCGCCTCCGATACCCTGGCCGAACCGCTGGCCAAGGCCGGCGCCCTCAAAGACGCCATCGGCCAGTTGGCCGATTACCAGCAGCAGGTGGATAACGGCCAGACTCCGCAATACCCGGTGCAGGCCGCCGAAGCCTTCTACCAGACCAAGCTGTCGGGCTGGCAGCAGCGGATAACCGACGCCAAAGAGCCCAAGGAATTGGACGCCGTTTATGACGAGCTGAGCGCCTTTGAAACCGCCCTACCGGCCAAGCTGCCAAGCGTTACGGCATTGAAAAAGCAGCTGGCCAACGCCTACCTGGCCCAGGCCAACGAGCTATTGAGCCATCGCCGGGTGGTAGCGGCTCAGCCGTTGATGGAAAGAGCCAACCAGCTGATGTCTCAATAAAAACCGAGTTGAAGGTGATAAAAAAGCGGCCCTCGGGCCGCTTTTTTAATGGCTGTGACTGTGCCCTGCCCCCGGCTTTAACTGCCGGTAAAGGCTCGCCAGCATCAACAGCGCCAGCACCAGCGCCGAGCCGATGCTAAGCCACTGGGGCAGCAAGGCATGGCTGCCGCCTTGGGCGGCGATACCGGCAGGCCAGAGCCCGGCCAGGTAGTTGGTAAGAAAACCAAAGCCGATGGCCGGCACTATCACCCCGGCGAGATAAGCCAGCAGCGCCCGGTTGCCCAGCTCTTGGCGCACTAGGCCAATGGCGGCGGCGTTGGTAGCGGGGCCCGCCAGCAAAAACACCAGCACCGCCCCCGGCGATACCCCGCCCAGCAACAGCCCGGCGGCAATAGGGGTGCTGGCGGTGGCGCAGATATACATGGGGATGCCAATCAGCACCATCACCACCATGGCGGTAAGGCCGCCGCCCCAGCGACTGAGAAAATCGGTAGGTACATAGCTGACGACCAGCGCGGCAAACACCAGGCCGATAAGCAGCCATTTGACTGAGTCGTCCACCAGATCATGGGTGACAAAATCCCAGCCCTGGCGCCACTTGCTTTTGCTGCTGTCCACCGGGGCGCAGCAGCTGTCTGCTGTGCAATCGCTCGCCTTGGCCACCACGCTTTCGCCAGCGCAGCAACTTGCGGCTTTCGGCGTCTCGCTGGCGCAACAGCTGCCAGTGTCTTTAGGCTTGTCACCGCCGCAGCTCGCTTTTGCTGGCGCTGCGGTGTTACCGCCACAACAGGAGGCGGCCTCGGCTTTGGGGCCGCAGCAACTGGCCGGTTGCGGGGTGAAAGATGCAAACACCGGCGCTTTGGCACGCCCGGCCAAAAGCCCGGCCAGCAGCGCCGAGGTGATGGCAGCGATGGGCCGCACTATGGCCAGCAAGGGGCCCAACAGGCCATAAGACACCGCCACCGAGTCCACACCGGTTTCCGGGGTAGACACCAAAAAAGACACGGTGGCGCCTTTGGAGGCCCCGGCCCGGCGCAGGCCCATGGCCGCCGGCAAGACCCCGCAGGAGCACAGCGGCAGCGGCGCACCAAACAGGGCTGCCTTGGCCACCGGTTTAACCCCTTCGCCGCCCAGGTGGCGGCCCAGCCAATCGGCCGGCAACCACACCTTGATGGCGGCGGCGGTAATAAAGCCCAGCAGCAGCCAGGGGGCTGCGTCCATAAAGAGTGCTAAAAAGTGCGTCAGTAATGTCATATCCACCTTGTCCGCTTCGAGACATGGAACAAGCCTAGCCTTTAACGCTACTCCAGGGTCAAGAGGCCAAGGAATTTCCCCCGCCGCTCCCCCTTCGGAAACGTTTTCGTGTAGAATACCGCCCGCTTTTTCCTATTCTTATCGCCAGCCATAGAGACCAACTGATGCAAGACGCTCGCCCCATCCGTCGCGCCCTTATCAGCGTATCTGACAAAACCGGTATTACCGACTTCGCCAAGGCCCTCACCCAACGTGGCGTGGAGATCCTGTCCACCGGCGGCACCTACCGCCTGCTGAAAGACAACGGCATCAATGTCACCGAAGTGTCCGAGTATACGGGCTTTGCGGAGATGATGGACGGCCGGGTGAAAACCCTGCATCCCAAAATTCATGGCGGCATCCTGGGCCGCCGCGGCGTAGACGATGGCGTGATGAGCCAGCACGGCATCAACCCCATCGACCTGGTGGTGGTGAACCTCTACCCCTTCGCCGCCACCGTCGCCAAACCCGATTGCAAGTTTGAAGACGCGGTTGAGAACATCGACATCGGCGGCCCCACCATGGTCCGCTCCGCCGCCAAAAACCACAAAGACGTGGCCATTGTGGTGAACGCTGGCGACTACGGCCGGGTTATCGACGAGATGGACCAACAAAGCGGCAGCCTCTCTTTTGAGACCCGCTTTGATTTTGCCATCCGCGCCTTCGAGCACACCGCTGCCTACGACGGCATGATTGCCAACCACTTTGGCGCCATGTTCGGCGAATCCAAGTTCCCGCGCACCTTCAACACTCAGTTTGTGAAGAAGCAGGATCTTCGCTACGGCGAAAACAGCCACCAGCAGGCGGCTTTCTACGCTGAAGCCGAGCCCAAAGAGGCCTCCATTGCCACCGCCATCCAGCTGCAAGGCAAGGAACTGTCCTACAACAACATCGCCGACACCGACGCGGCGCTGGAATGCGTCAAGGAGTTCGTGGAGCCTGCCTGCGTTATCGTCAAGCACGCCAACCCCTGTGGTGTAGCGGTGGGTGCCAGCATCCTCGAAGCTTACGACCGCGCCTTTAAAACCGACCCCACCAGCGCCTTTGGCGGCATCATTGCCTTCAACCAGGAGCTGGACGGTGACACCGCCAAGGCCATTATCGAGCGCCAGTTCGTGGAAGTGATCATCGCCCCCAAAGTCTCCGCCAGCGCCCGTGAAGTGTGCAGCGCCAAAACCAACGTGCGGGTACTGGAATGCGGCGAATGGACAGCGCGCCCGGCAGCCCTGGACTACAAGCGCGTTAACGGTGGCCTGCTGGTTCAAGACAAAGACCAGGGCATGGTGAGCGAGAGCGACCTGAAAGTGGTTACCCAACGCGCCCCCACCGCGGAAGAAATGAAAGACTTGCTGTTCGCCTGGAAGGTGGCCAAGTTCGTGAAATCCAACGCCATCGTCTACGTCAAAAACGAGATGACCGTCGGCGTCGGCGCTGGCCAGATGAGCCGCGTATATTCCGCCAAAATCGCCGGCATCAAGGCCGAAGACGAAGGCCTGGAAGTGCCCGGTTCAGTGATGGCTTCTGACGCCTTCTTCCCGTTCCGCGACGGTATCGACGCCGCCGCCAAGGCCGGTATCACCGCCGTTATCCAACCGGGCGGCTCTATCCGTGACGACGAGGTCATCAAGGCGGCCGACGAAGCCGGCATCGCCATGGTATTTACCGGCATGCGCCACTTCCGCCACTAAGGAGTCAGCATGAAAGTTCTGGTTATCGGCGGCGGCGGCCGCGAACATGCCCTGGCCTGGAAAGCGGCGCAGAGCGAAGAAGTTGAAATCGTCTTTGTGGCGCCGGGTAACGCCGGCACCGCCCTTGAGCCCAAACTTGAGAACGTCAGCGTCACCGGCAATGCCAACCTGGTGCAGTTTGCCAAGGACAATAACGTTGAGCTGACCATAGTGGGCCCCGAAGCGCCGCTGGTAGCGGGGGTGGTGGACGCCTTTCGCGCTGAAGGTCTGGCCATTTTCGGCCCCACTGCCGCTGCGGCCCAACTGGAAGGCTCCAAGGCCTTTTCCAAGGACTTCCTGGCCCGCCACGCCATTCCTACAGCCCAGTACCGCACCTTTACCGAGGTCGCGCCAGCCCTGGCCTACCTTGAAGAGCGCGGCGCGCCTATCGTGGTCAAGGCCGACGGCCTGGCTGCCGGCAAAGGCGTGATTGTGGCCATGACCTTGGATGAAGCCAAAGACGCGGTAAACGACATGCTCTCTGGCAACGCCTTTGGCGATGCCGGCGCCCGGGTAGTGATTGAAGACTTCCTGGACGGCGAAGAAGCCAGCTTTATCGTCATGGTCGACGGCAACAACGTCACCCCCATGGCCACCAGCCAGGACCACAAACGGGTTGGCGACGGCGACACCGGCCCCAACACCGGCGGCATGGGCGCCTACAGCCCGGCCCCTGTGGTGACCACCGAAGTCTACCGGCGCATCATGGACGAGGTGATCTACCCGACCGTGGAAGGCATGAAGGCCGACGGCATCCCGTACACCGGCTTTTTGTACGCTGGCCTGATGATCGACCAGAGCGGCGCCCCCAAGGTTATCGAGTTCAACTGCCGCTTCGGTGACCCGGAAACCCAGCCGATCATGATGCGCCTGAAATCCGACTTGGTGAAACTGTGCCTGGCCGCCACCGCTGGCCAGTTGGACAAGTTCCCCGAAGCCCATTGGGACGAGCGCCCGGCAGTGGGCGTGGTAATGGCCGCCGCCAACTACCCCGACACGCCCCGTAAGGGCGATGCCATTTCCGGCCTCGATGAGGTACCGGAAGGGGTTAAGGTGTTCCACGCTGGTACCGCCGAGCAGCACGGCCAAGTGGTCACTAACGGTGGCCGGGTGCTGTGCGTAACCGCCCTTGGCGACAAGGTGGTGTCTGCCCAGCACAACGCTTACCAAGGGGTAAGGGCCATCCACTGGGACGGCGCCTTCTTCAGAACCGACATCGCCTACCGGGCCATCGCTCGGGAAATGGACTAAAAAAAGCCGGCACGAGCCGGCTTTTTTATCCGCTATCTTGCACCAAAGGGCGCTTTCTCTTAGGGTTGGCGCCTGTTTTTTATGGGGTTTTCGATAATGCATGTTCCCGGCTGGTTACGCTATCGCCTCTACGCCATCCTGGTGGCCTGCCTGATTGGCGGCGCCTTTATTCCCGAATTTGGGGAGCTGGCTGGCAGTTGGCACACGCCGCTGCACCTGCTGACCTTCGCCCTGGTGGCGCTGATGGGTTGCTGGGCCTGGCCCAGCCTTAAATGGTACTGGCAACTGGTGCCGGCGTTGCTGCTACCTGTTATTCAGGAAGTGTGCGAAATGTATGGCTACGGCCATGGCCTGGAATGGGGCGACATCCTGGTGGATATGGCCGGTGGCCTGATTGGCATTGCCCTAGCCGCCCTGCTGCTTCGCCGCCGTTAACCCAGCAAGAAATTGCCTTGCTGGGTAAGCGCCGTGTCCATGGCGCTTTCGTCTTTTAACGCCACGCCGCTTATTCCCCGGCGCCAGGCCTCGCTCATCAGGTAGCCCTGGCGTTTGGCCGCGTCCTGGTAACTGAGCCCCGCTGGCCGCACGTTGGAGATGCAGTTGCGCCGCTCATCGGTGCAGCCCACCTCTGGCTCGTAAGTAAAATAGAGCCCCAGGCTATCCGGGGCGCTAAGCCCCGGGCGCTCGCCAATCAGCACCAATACCATCCGCGCCCCTAAAAGGCTCGCTACCTCGTCCCCTATGGCGACCCGCCCCTGGGTTACCACGCTAAGGGGCGCCAGGGACCAGTCTTTCAGCTCGGGCCTTAGGGCCGCCAGAAAAGCGGCAGCGTTTTCTTCGATGGCCAGGGCCGAGAGGCCGTCCACTATCACCAGCGCCAGATCGTAATCACCCTGATGGCGCTCGGCTATTTGCCGCGACGGCGCGTCCAGGCGCCGGCCCCAGTCGGGGCGCTTAAGGTAACTGGCGCGATCCGGCGCCTGGCTGGTTAAAAAGAGCACCGGTTCGGGTAGTTGGCTCTCCAGTTTGGCCACATCCAGCGCCTTATGGACCGCGTCGCGGGCACGGGCGTGGTCAAGCTGAAAAGCCAACTGCTTTGCGGTAGGCAGGCTCACCCCGGCCCGCCCTTGGCCGATGCGGGCGGCGGTAAATTGTTGAAGCTGTTGCCAGGCATCACTCATAGCTCAGCCCTCCAGGCGTTTGATGGCAGGGGCAAACAGCGGCGGTACCCCTTTGGGTAGCCGAAACTCCCTGTCCAGGATCTGCATTTTCTCCAGCCAGGCTTCAAACTCCGGGGCCGGGCGTAGCCCCAGTACCCGGCGCAAATACAGGGCGTCGTGAAAGGAGGTGCTCTGGTAGCCGAGCATGATGTCGTCCGAGCCCGGAATGCCCATGATGTAGTTGCAACCGGCCACTCCCAGCAGGGTCAGCAGGTTGTCCATGTCGTTCTGGTCGGCCTCGCAGTGGTTGGTGTAACAAACGTCTACCCCCATGGGCAGCCCCAGCAGCTTGCCGCAAAAGTGATCTTCAAGGCCGGCGCGGGTGATTTGCTTGCCGTCAAAGAGGTATTCGGGGCCGATAAAACCCACCACGGTGTTTACCAGCAGTGGCTCAAAGGCGCGGGCCACGGCGTAGGCGCGGGCCTCCAGGGTTTGCTGGTCTACCCCGTAATGGGCGTTGGCCGACAGCGCACTGCCCTGGCCGGTCTCGAAATACATGACATTACTGCCCACCGTGCCGCGCTTAAGGCTAAGGGCCGCCGAGCGGGCCTCGGCCAACAAGTCCAGGGTGACCCCAAAGCTCTGGTTGGCCTTTTGGGTGCCGGCGATGGACTGAAACACCAGATCCAGCGGCGCCCCCTGCTCCATCACCTTGAGGCTGGTGGTGACATGGGTCAGCACGCAGGACTGGGTAGGAATGTGGTACTGCTGAATAACCCCGTCCAGCAACTCTAAAAGGCGGCGCACCTGGCCGACGTTGTCGGTGGCCGGGTTGATGCCAATCACCGCATCGCCGTTGGCGTAGAGCAGGCCGTCGAGAATACTGGCGGCAATGCCGGTGGCGTCATCTGTGGGGTGGTTGGGCTGCAACCGGGTGGCAAGACGCCCCGGCAGGCCAAGGCGGTTACGAAAGGCGGTCTCGACCCGGCATTTTTTGGCAACCAGGATAAGGTCCTGATTGCGCATGATTTTACTGACCGCCGCCGCCATTTCCGGGGTAATGCCGGGGGCGATGGCCGCCAAGTGCTCGCTGTCTGCTTCATCGCTTAGCAGCCAGTTGCGAAAGTCCCCTACCGTCAGCTGGCTAATGGCAGCAAAGGCGCGGGCGTCGTGGCTGTCGATGATAAGGCGGCTGACATCATCTTCTTCATAGGGCACCACCAGCTCGCTTAAAAAAGCCTTGAGCGGCACCTCGCTCAGCGCCAGTTGGGCCAGGGCCCGCTCCTCATCAGAGGCGGCCGCCAGCCCGGCCAGCTCGTCTCCCGAGCGCAGCGGCGTGGCCTTGGCCAGCAGGGTTTTAAGATCAGGAAAAACAACCGATTGGCTGCCGAGCTGGTAGCGAAAAGCCATGGCAGGCTCCCGAAAATGGCGTTCTTTTAACCATCCCGGTCGCCGCTGGCGCCGTCAAGCGCCGCCATCAAAAAACCGGCCCTAGGGCCGGTTTATATGGGGGTGATCACCTTGCTGAAGATCCTTACCAGCGGCTCCAATTCGCCGTGAAATCCCCATCTATTGGCCAGTAACCACTCTTCTTGCTCGACTGGCGTCCAATCCATCAGGTAACCGGCATTGGCCGCCAGCATATCGAAAAGTACCCTCTGGGCCCGGCCATTCCCCTCCCGGAACGGGTGGATAACATTCAACTCGTTATAAAAGTCGGTCATGGTCAGAACGAAGGCATCGGTATCCAAGCCTTTGAAATAATAGGCATCAGCCAGCTTATCAAACAGCTTTTTCGCCTCCCGTTGCACATGGGGCTGATGGCAAAAGTGTTCGTCGTCTTTACTGATATCCACCGAGCGCAATTCGCCCGCCCAGGCATAGATATCCCCAAACAACTGGCGATGAATGCGCTGGAGGGTCGATAAATCGAATGTATCAGGAAGGGTGTCGAATTCACTGGCTCGAATTTCGGTCAAATGCCGCTCGGCTTCTTCCAGTGCAAGACTATCTTGGATGTTCAGCAGGTTTCTAAGGACGGTGGAACCGGGATAACAATAAGGGTCCTGCTGGACCCCGTATTTATCGTGCATATTTGGCTTTGGCTTCGGCTATGCGGACCGCTACCGGCCGCTCATCCTTGGGCACCGTGTCTTTGCCTGCACTGAACCCCTCAAGCCGCAAACTGGCCTGGAAGTTGGCGTCACGGTTTTTAATGAAAGCCGCTCTTTTTTGCTCAGCTGTCAGTGCCATAACCTCACCAAATATCGAGAAATAAGCCGCCTAAGTATATCTAAAAGCTGTACCTCCTTGGTACAGCTTTTAACCAGTAGGCAGGTGGTGTTCAGGGCAGCAGCACCGTCGAGCCGGTGGTTTGGCGGCCAGCAAGGGCGATGTGAGCCTCGGCGGCGTCTTTGAGGGCAAAGCGCTGGCCTATCTGCACTTTTACGTCGCCATTGGCCACCACACTGAACAGGTCTTGGCACATGGCCTTGAGCCGCTCGGGGGTGTCGGCGTAGCCGTTGAGGCTGGGGCGGGTCACGAACAGCGAGCCTTTTTGATTCAAAATCGCCAGGTTCACCCCTTCCACCGGACCGGAGGAGTTGCCAAAGCTCACCATCAGGCCGCGCGGCTTGAGGCAGTCCAGCGACGTCAGCCAGGTGTCTTTACCCACCGAGTCGTACACCACGTCACACATGGCGCCGCCGGTCAGTTCTTTGACCCGCTCAACCACGTCTTCTTTGCTGTAGTTAATGACTTCCCAGGCGCCGTTGGCACGGGCCAGGGCCGCCTTTTCTTCGGTGGAGACGGTACCGATAAGTTTTACCCCCAGGGCCTTGGCCCACTGGCAGGCAAAGGTGCCCACGCCACCGGCGGCGGCATGAAAGAGCACCACGTCACCGGCTTTAAGCTCGGCGGTCTGGCGCAGCAGATACTGGCAGGTCAGGCCCTTTAGCATCATGGCGGCGGCGGTTTCAAAATCGATGCTGCCTGGCAGCGATACCACTTTGGCGGCGGGCAGCACGTGGTATTCGCTGTAGGAGCCCAGCGGGCCCTGGGCGTAGGCCACCCGGTCGCCAACGCTCAGGCCAGTGACGCCTTCGCCTACCGCATCAATCACCCCGGCGCCTTCGGTGCCAAGGCTGGTTGGCATGACGGGGGCCTTGTAGAGGCCGTCACGAAAGTAGATGTCGATGAAATTCACGCCCACGGCGTGGTTTTTTACCCGCACTTCGCCGACTTTGGGTTCGGCCGGGGTCACCTCGGCCCATTGCAGGGCCTCTGGGCCACCGTTTTGTTCGATTTGAATACGCTTTGCCATTGCTAACTCCTTATTGGCGTTGGCTTAGTGATACCACTTTGCCGCCCTTGCGATCCATTGCACTTTAGCAGGAGCCAGGCGCTTTTCGGCCCCTTTGGCGCCGCCTATAATGGCGGCATCCGGGGCCCGGCAGGGCCATCACCACGCAGCGAGACAACCCATGGGCGCTCAATGGAAGGCCAAGCACAAAAGCGCGGCGGCCAATGCCAAAGGCAAAATCTTCACCAAACTGACCCGCGAGATCATGGTGGCGGCCCGTAGCGGCGCCGACCCAGACATGAACCCTCGGCTACGCATGGCCATCGAGGCAGCCCGCAAGGCGTCCATGACCCGCGACACCTTGGAGCGCGCCATCAAAAAAGGCGCCGGTCTCTTGGACGAAGTGGTCAATTATGAGCTGGTCACCTACGAAGGCTTTGCTCCCCATCAGGTGCCGGTGATTGTCGAGTGCCTGACCGACAACAAAAACCGCACCGCCTCCGGCATGCGGGTGGCCTTTCGCGGCGGCCAGTTGGGTAACTCCGGCTCGGTAAGCTGGGACTTTGATTATCTTGGGCTGATTGAGGCCGAAGGCAGCGCCAATGCCGAAGAAGCCGCCATTGAAGCGGGCGCCCAAGACTTGGAAGAACACCAAGAAGGGGTGACCTTCTACACCGACCCAAAAGATCTGGACGCGGTCAGCCGCGCCCTGCCGGCATTCGGTTTCGAGGTGCTCTCGGCCAAGCTCGGTTACAAAGCCAAAAACCCCCTTAGCCTCGGCAGTGACGCCCTGGCAGACGTTGAGGCCTGGCTTGAAAAGCTCGACGAGGACGACGACGTGCAGGAGATCTACGTCGGCCTTGCCTGATGAAAAAGCGCCCCGCAGGGCGCTTTTTATTGCATGCCGTTACTGAGCCACACCCGCAAGCGCTTTAACTCGTTGGCCGAGAAGTGGCGCGCCTGGTATTCGGCCAGGGCCTGGGCCTTCTCGGCGCTGGGTAGCGCCGCCAGGCTTTTTACCTTGTCACGATAGGCCGCCACCTTGCCCTGCCAAGCCTGCTGCTGCGCCTTGGCGGCCATCAGCCGGTCGGCGGCGCCGTCGCCATACTGGGCTGCCAGTTGGTCACGGCTGGCCCCGCTCATCTGCTGCAACTGCGCCAACTTCAGGCTGGGGCCGTAGGCTTGCTGCACCGTTGCCGGTGCCTGGGCCAGGGCGTCTTCCTCCCATTTGAGCTTTTCGCCTTCGCTCAGCCCGAGACTCTGGATCTCCAGGCGGCGCAGGGTGAAATCCTCCACCGCCGCCTCGTCGCCCCACAGCTGTTTGATCTCAGCGTCCGAGTAAAACTGGCGGCGCAGGGCGTCCCGCTCGGCCCAGGCTGCCTTTAGTTCGGCGGCCGTAGCCGCCTGGGGCTTGGCAACCTCACTTAAGGCATCCAGATACTGCTGGTAGTGGGCAAAGGCGGCTAGCGCTGCCTTGATATCCGCCTCGGCCCAGCCGTCCTGGCGCAGGGACTGGGCCAGTTGCTCCGGCAGCGCCGAGAGCGGCAATTCGCCCACGGCGCTCAGCCAGTAGTCAAAGCGGGCCTTGAGGGCGGCGCTCATGCGGTAGCGGCTGCCCACGGCGCCATCAACCTGGGTGTCAGCCAGGCTGGCGGCAGCCTCCACTGGCGCCATGGGGTGGCGCTCGGGAAACACCAGATACAAGAGGCCGGCCACCGCCAACACCGGCACCATGATCTTGAAGGGCTTCATGTTAAAGCCCCAGGTTTTTGAGCCTGTTTGCCTGGTTGCGATAAAGCGTCTTGGGGTTGGTTTCAAACAGGCTGACCAGGCCGAAGGTCTGGTTCACTTCATCGAGGTGGTTCATGGCGTAGTCGTCACGGATCACCTTACCCAAGTGGCTTGAGCAGCTGGACACCAGGCCGTCGTTGCTTTCGCCAAACACCAAGGAGGTGAGGCCCAGGGCGGCGTCGGTAACGTCCAGCACATTGGTGAGCGGGCTGGCGCCACTCCAGGAGAAGTAATAAACGCCGTTGGCCGCCTGCATCTGGCCCTGGCCGCAATACTGGCTGGGCATGCCTTCGGGGTAGCTGGCGTTAAAGGCCAGCGAGCCGGCGGTGGTCAGGGCATTGAGCGCCGCCACCGAGTCTTGCGGGTCGGCCGGGGTGCCAGAGAGGAACTCGATAATGCTCGAAAAGGCGTTGGCGGCGGCGCCAATCACGCTTTCCGACACGCTACCGGGCGCTATGGTGCCGCGCAGGGCATCGGCAAAGCGCGAGCCCCAGTTAACGCCGCCCACAGAAGTGACCGACGCCACCTTGCCCGGGCTGATGGACGCCGCATAGCGGGCGGTAGGGCCGCCGTGGGAATGGCCAATCAGGTTGACCTTTTTGGCGCCGGTAAGCGCCAGGATGTTATCGATTTGCGCCAGCAACTGCTCGCCCCGCACTTCGGTGCTGTTGGCCGCCGACACGTTCACCACATAGACAGTGGCGCCGTCTTGGCTAAGGGCTTGCGGTATGCCGTACCAGTAATCGACCCCGGCCAGGGAATCAAAGCCGAAAAGGCCGTGAACCAGAACGATAGGGTATTTGGTTTGGGTATAGCCGCTGGCAGCGGCCGGTTGGACAGGCAAGGCGCACAGCAGCGCCAGCCCCAAAAACAGAGACTTGAGTGACATAACTCCCCCTTGTTGTGCTGCATTTCCGTTGTGGGTCGGCCTGCCTTATTGGTTGGCTGCAACAGGTCCGCCCAGTGAGTAAAAGTTGCACAACAGTTTCACTCTGGCAACTGTAGAAATGCTCAGGAGGGGCAACGCAACTCGGTTTTGTTGTATTTGCGGCGTACCCAGTTCACCGCCTTGAGCACCGAGCTTTGGCCAATCACCGCCCGCTCCAGGCGGTATTTTCCGGGGAAATCCGACACCACCAGGGCGATCAAAATGGTCAGCAGCCCCTGGCCCGGTAAAAACAGCATCAAAAAGCCGGCCACAAACAGCACCAACGCCAGCAGGTTGCGCAGCAGCCACAAGAGCGCGGTCCATAGCGTCCAATGGCGCTGGTGGCGCTCACGAACAAAGTAATCGGCCGGCATTTTGACGATAAGAAAGGGGATCACCACCATGGACGCCAGCATCATCACTAGGCCACCAATACCGATGGCCGGCAGATAAGGGCTAATGGCGTCAATCAGGGTGTCCAACCAGGCGGGCATAACGGGCTTTCCTTAAAAGAGGGCCCTTGCAGTTGACGGCATTTTGCCTTTTCGGGCAAGTGCTTGGCGCTTTGGGGGCATTCACCGTTAAGATAAGGCAAAGCTTTTACGCCAGGGACTCCATGCAAAGCGGCCTCTCCATTATTCAGGGCAATAAACTCGACGATCTGCGCGATCTGTTGGTGGCCTTCCTGGCCCAAAGCCCCCTCTCCCCCTTGGAAAACGAAACCTTCCTGGTGCAATCCAACGGCATGGCCCAGTGGCTGAAATTAGGCCTGGCCGAGAGCGCCGGCATTTGCGCCGCCGTAGACATGCAGATGCCGGTGCGTTTTCTCTGGCAGGCCTACCGCGCCGTGCTGGGCGCCCATAACGTGCCCCGCCATAGCCCCTTTGACAAACCCCGGCTGCGCTGGCGCCTGCTGCGGCTGTTGCCCGGCCTACAAGGCGACACCTACGCGCCCCTTAAACGCTTTTTGGAAGGGGACAGCGACCAGCGCAAGGCCTGGCAGCTGGCCCAGAAAATCGCCGACATCTTCGACCAATACCAGATGTACCGCGCCGACTGGCTGGCAGAGTGGGAAGCGGGCTTTGACCGGGTCATCAGCCCCCGTGGCAAGGTTGAAGAGCTAGGCAGCGAGCACCGATGGCAACCGGCGCTGTGGCGAGTGCTGATGGCCGACATGCAAAGCGAGCAAACCGGCATTTCCCGCTCGGCGCTGCACCAGCGTTTCTTGGCCGCCGCCAAAGCCTTGGACAGCCGCCCGGCGGGGCTACCCAAACGGTTGATAGTCTTTGGTATTTCGTCCTTGCCAAGCCAAGTGTTGGAAGCCCTGGACGCCATTAGCCAGCACTGCCAGGTACTGCTGTTTGTAGCCAACCCCTGCCAGCACTTTTGGGGCGATATCGTCGATGGCCGCGATTTGCTGCGCCTTGAGCAAAAGCGCCAGCAGCGAAAACCCGGCCTGCCACTTGAGCCCAGCGACGACGAACTGCACGCCAGCGCCAACCCACTATTGGCCTCCTGGGGCAAGCAGGGCCGCGACTACATCGGGCTGTTATCCCGCTACGACGAGCCGGACCACTACCGTGCCGATTTCCAGCAAATTGACTTGTTCAGCGGCTACGGCGAGTCGGTGTTGGGGCAAATCCAGCAAGACATCCTCGATCTCAACCCGCTGCCCACCGAAAAACGCAGCGAGGCGGACGATTCCATTCGCCTCGTCTCGGCCCACAGCCGCCAGCGGGAAGTGGAAATACTGCAAGACTTTCTGCTCACCCAGATGGAAAAGGGCCTAAAACCCCGGGACATCATAGTGATGACCCCGGACATCCAGGCCTACGCGCCCCATATCGAGGCGGTGTTCGGCCAGTTGGACTGGCGCGACCCGCGTTTTATTCCCTTTACCCTGTCTGACCGCACCGAGCGCGACGTCAACCCGCTACTGGTGGCCCTGGATAAACTGCTGACCCTGCCCCAGTGGCGCTTTGCAGTGAGCGATCTGTCCGATCTTCTGGACCTGGCGGCGGTGCGGGCCCGCTTTGGCCTGAGCGAAGCGGATCTCCCGCAACTGAAAGACTGGATAGCGGGCGCCGGTATCCGCTGGGGCCTTAACGGCCAGCAGCGCGCCGCCCTTGGGGTGCCGGCCCTGGAGCAAAACAGCTGGCAGTTTGGCCTTAAACGCTGGCTGCTGGGCTATGCCCAAGGCAATGCTGGCCGCTTTGCCGATATCGAACCCTATGACGAAGTAGCGGGCCTCGCCGCGGGCGCCGCCGGGAGTCTGGCCGACCTGATTGCGCTGCTGGAAGGTTACTGGCAAGCCTTTCGCCACCCCCAAAGCCCAGAGGATTGGGCGGCGCTGCTGCGCCAGCTGCTGAGCGACCTTTTCACCGCCCAAGACAGCGACGAGCGCCTCACCCTCGAGCAGCTCAGCCTGGCGCTGGACGCCTGGCTGGAGCACTGCACTGAGGCCCATTTTGACAGCGCCATCGAGCTGCACCTGGTGCGCGACGCCTGGCTTGGCATGCTGGACGACGGCGGCCTGGCCCAGCGCTTTTTGGCCGGTTCGGTGAACTTTGCCACCCTGATGCCCATGCGCGCCATTCCCTTCAGGCTGGTGTGCATTTTGGGCCTTAACGACGGCGACTACCCGCGCTCAGTGGCGCCGGTGGATTTTGATTTAATGAGCCTGCCCGGCCAATACCGGCCCGGGGACCGCTCCCGCCGCGAAGACGACCGCTACCTCTTTTTGGAAGCGCTGCTGTCGGCCCGGGATTGCCTGTATCTGTCCTGGGTGGGGCGCAGCGTGCAAGACAACACCGAGCGGCCACCGTCGGTGCTGTTGGGGCAATTATTAGATTATTTAGAAGGGGGCTGGCAGCAGCCACCGGCCATTATCCAGCACCCCTTGCAGCCCTTTAGTCGCCGCTACTTTGAGGGCGGTGAGTTCACCAGCTTTGCCCGGGAATGGCGCCAGGTGCTGGACAGCCCCGAGCTTGAAGCCAGCCACAGCGTGGCACCGCTCACCGAAACGCCAGCGGCGGATCTCAAGCTGCTGGCCAAGCTGCTGCGCTCCCCCTGCCAGCTGTTTTTTAACGAACGGCTGAAGATTTATTTGGGCAACGAGCAAGAAGTGCTGGCCGAAGACGAGCCCTTTACCCTCAACGCCCTGGAGCAATACCAGCTTACCGACCAGCTGTTGGCCGCCAGCCTGGATGGCACCCTGAACCGGGAACTGGAACGCCTCAAAGGCAGCGGCGCCCTGCCCCTGGCCGGCTTTGCCGAGCCCGCCATTGGAGGCGTGGTGGAAGCGGCGACGGAACTCGCCGCCAAGGCCCAGGGAATTCTCGCCAGCTACCACCCGGCCAAGGCCCTGGAGCTGGCCACCGACGGCTTTGCCGACTGGCTGGAGGTGCGGCAAAGCAACAGCGGCGACCAGTTGCAATTGCAATTGCGCCCCACCAGCGTCATGGCCGGCAACAAGGTGAAGTACCACGCCCTGCTGCGGCTCTGGGCCGGGCATCTGTTGGCCAACGGCACCGGCCACCTTGTGGACAGCACACTCTTGGCCCCCGACGCCGAGCTGCACCTGGCCCGTGGGCCACAAAACGCCGCCCCTATTCTGGCCGCCTTTAAAGCCGCCCTCGATGGCCCGCTGCCGGTGGCGCCCCGCACCGCTTTTGCCTACCTGGCAGCGCTGGATAAAGGCGAAGAGGCCGCCATCGCCGCCGCCCAAAAAGCCTATGACGGCGACGATTTTAGCCCCGGCGAGCGGCTGCAAGACCTTTACTGCGCCCGCGCTTACCCAAGCTTTGCCGATATGGATGTGGACCACTTCAAGGCCCTGGCCCAGAGCCTTTACGCGCCGCTGACGGAGGCCGTGCAATGAGCCAGCACCTTAACCCCCTGACTTTTCCGCTCTTTGGTACCCGGCTCATTGAAGCCAGCGCTGGCACCGGCAAAACCTTCACCATTGCCGCCCTTTACCTGCGGCTGGTGCTTGAAGGGCTGACCCCGCCACAAATTCTGGTGGTGACCTTCACCGACGCCGCCACCAAGGAGCTCAAAGACCGCATTCGCGCCCGGCTGGTGGAAGCAGCCAAGGTGTTTCGCGGCACTTTGGCGGGCGACCCTTTGGTGGTCGCCCTTAAAGGCCAATATCCCGAGGACCAATGGCCGGGCTGCGCCCGCCGCCTGGAACTGGCCGCCCAGTGGATGGACGAAGCCGCCGTTTACACCATTCACGGCTGGTGCAACCGCATGCTGGCCACCCACGCCTTTGCCGCCGACAGCCTCTTTGAACTGACCCTGGAGACCGACCAGCGCCACCTCTTTGAGCAAGTGCTGGCCGATTATTGGCGCAGCCAGTATTACCCCCTGGCCGATGTGTCGGTGGTGGCAGAGCTGTGGAACAGCCCTGCCAAGCTCCATGCCGCCATCCGTCCCTGGCTGCCCTGGGCCGAGCCGCCAGTGGTGAGCGCCAGCGAGGTGCTGGCAGATCTCGCCGAGCGCCAGCAAGCACTGCTGGCGCCGGTGAAAGACCAGTGGCGCAACTTAGTGGACGACTTTAGCGCCGCCATGCTGGCCGCCCACGGCAATAAGGATTTCAACGGCAACAAGGTGCGCATCGCTACCTTGGAAGGCTGGCTTGAGGCATTAAAAGCCTGGGTACAGTCCGACGCCCTGCTGCCCGAGATCTCCGACAAACATTGGGAGCGCTTTAGCCCCGAAGGGCTGGAAGATGCCGCCAAGGCCAATGTGGCGATCATGAACCACCCCGGCATTGACGCCCTGGGGGCCATTCTTGCTGCCCGCGCCAAGCTGCCCAAGGCCGATATTGATTTGGCCAAACACGCCGCCGGCTGGATAAAGGCCCGGCTGGAGCAAGAGAAACACCAGCGCGCCACTTTGGGCTTTGACGATCTCCTCACCCGCCTGGACCAGGCCCTGCAAAAAGGCCCAGAGCTTAGCGAGGTGATCCGCCGCCAATACCCCATAGCCCTGATTGATGAATTCCAAGACACAGACCCGACCCAGCTTCGGATCTTCGCCAACATCTATGACCTTGAGCATGCCGGGGAAGACACTCCTCGCGATGAGGAAGCCTCCATTGCTGGCGCGGAAAACAGCCGTTCTGGCGTGATGAGCGAAGCCGAGGCGCTTAACGCCGCCAGCACCAGCGCAGCAGGCAGAACAGGACTTTTCCTCATCGGCGATCCCAAGCAGGCCATCTACGGCTTCCGGGGCGCCGACATCTTTACCTATTTAAAAGCCCGCCGCGCCACCGCTGGCCGCCACTACCACCTGGACACCAACTACCGCTCTACCCAGGGGCTGGTCAGCGCCGTCAACCAGGTGTTTAGCCACCAGCCCAACAGCTTTTTGTTTGACGAAATTCCCTTTGAGGCCGTCAACGCCAATGGCCGTAAAGAGCAGTTGGTGATGAACGGCGCGCCGGTACCGGCCATGACCGGCTGGCACTTGGCGCTGGATAGCGCCGTGTCGGGCGGCCAATACCGCAAGCTGATGGCCGAGCGCTGCGCCAGCCAAATGGTGGCCATGCTCAATAGCGACGCTGGCTTTAAAAGTGAAGACACACTCACGGCGCTACGCCCAGCCGATATGGCAGTACTGGTGCGGGGCCGGGGCGAAGCCGACGCCATTCGCGCCGCCCTTTTTGCCCGTGGCGTGGCGTCTGTGTATTTGTCGGACAAAGAATCGGTGTTTGCCGCCCAGGAGGCGCGGGATTTGCTGGCGCTGCTGGCCGCCTGCGCCGAGCCGGAAGACGGCCGCATGCTGCGCGCCGCCCTGGCAGCGCCGGTGCTGGAGCTGAGCCTCGGTTGGCTCGATACCCTTAACCAGGACGAACTGCTTTTTGAGCAGCAAGTAGAGCGCTTTAAGGGCTACCAGCTGCGCTGGCACCAGCGCGGGGTGCTGCCGATGCTGCGCCAGCTATTAAGCGATTTTTCGATTCCGGCGCGCCTCCTGGCAAGCCCAGGCGGTGAGCGGTCCCTAACCAACCTGTTGCACCTGGCGGAATTGCTGCAAGGGGCGGCGGCCAAGCTCGACGGCGAGCAAGCGCTGATTCGTTATCTCGCCGAAGCAGTGGCCGACCCGGCCGCGGGCGATGAAGAAATTCTGCGCCTGGAATCGGACGCAGACCTCGTCAAAGTCATCACCATCCACAAGTCCAAGGGCCTGGAATACCCGCTGGTGTTCCTGCCCTTTGTGATGGGCTACCGCGCAGAAGACCGCCAGGGCCCTTACATCCGCTACCACGACGACAGCGGCAAGGCGGTGCTGGATATCGAAAAAACCGACGGCGCCTACGCCAAGGCCGAAAAAGAGCGGCTGGCCGAAGACATGCGTCTGTTGTACGTGGCGCTCACCCGCCCCCGCCACGCCTGCTTTTTGGGGATAGCGCCGGTGAAAATGCAGCGCCACGGCAAAAAGGGCGAGAACGACCTGCACCGGGGCGCCTTCGGGTATCTGTTAACGGGCGGTACTCCCATCGACAACGGCGCTGTCGGTGAGGCTTTTGCCAGGCTCGCCGCCGGCTGTAGCGATATGATGCTGACTGAAGCGCCTGAAGCGACCGATATGCAGTACCAGCCGAAAACCCAGCCATTGGCGCTGGTGGCAGCCCGCGAATTTAAGGCGCCACCGGCCGAGCGCTGGTATATCGCCTCTTATTCGGCGCTGCGCACCCAGGACTGGCAAAGCGATATCGCCACGCCGCTCGCCGAAAACCTCAATAACCCCGACGAGGAACAAGAGGCGCAAAGCAAGGCGCTGTCAGACTCCATCCACCAGTTCCCCCGTGGCCCCGGCCCCGGCACCTTCCTCCATGGCCTCTTTGAATGGGCCGCCCTGGAAGGCTTTGGCAAGGTCACCGAGCCCCAGGCGCAAAAACTGCTGGCCCAGCGCCTTTCGCAAAGAGGCTGGGAGCAGTGGCTGACGCCTCTGGCCAACTGGTTTGTGGCGCTTATCAATAAACCGCTGCCGCTGCCAAACGGCGAGGCGGTGGCACTGGGCACCCTTAATAGTTACCAGGCAGAGATGGAGTTCTGGTTCTCGGCCAAGCATGTGAACCTTGAGAAAATGGATCTCTTGGTACACCGCCACACCCTTGGCGGCCATGGCCGGCCCATGCTCAGCCCCGGCGAGCTGAACGGCATGCTCAAGGGCTTTATCGACTTGGTGTTCGAGCACAATGGCCGCTACTACGTGCTGGACTACAAATCCAACCACCTAGGGGACGGCGACAGCGCCTACAGCCAGCAGGCCATGGCGGAGGCCATTCGCGAAAAACGCTACGACCTCCAATACGTGATTTATCTGTTGGCCCTGCACCGCTTGTTAAAATCGCGCATCCCCGATTACGACTACGACCAGCACCTGGGCGGCGCCGTGTATTTATTCCTGCGCGGCGGCCACTGCTACTTAGACAGCCCCCAGCGCGAACTCATTGAGGGCCTAGACGCCATGTTCGAGGGAGACACCCATGCTTGAGTTACTGGATGCCTGGGTAGAACGGGGCTGGCTGCGCCGCATCGACCGCGCCCTGGTGCGCTGGCTTAAAGAGCTGGAGCCAAGCACCCCAGAGCCGCTGCTGCTGGCGGCCGCCCTTTGCTCCCACCAATATGGCCGTGGCCATATCTGCCTGGATTTAAGCGCCACCTTATTGGACGCCGACGCCACCCTCTCCCTGCCGCCCGAGGGCGATGTGGGGGAAGAGATGCCCACCAAGCCGTCTGAGCTTTTAGAGGGCGTCCAGCTTGAAAGCTGGCTGGCGGCCATCAAGGGCTCGCCCCTGGTCAGCAGTGAGGCAAGCCCGCTGGTGTTGGTGGAAAACCGCCTTTACCTGCGCCGCAATTACAGTTTTGAGCAAGCGGTGGCTGGCCATATCAGCAGCCGCCTTGCGCCCATGGAAGTGAGCCCCGAGCTTAAACCGCAGCTGGACGCCCTCTTTAGCGCGCCGGGGCTCGATTGGCAAAAGCTCGCCTGCGGCCTTGCCTTTCGCATGCCCTTTACCATCATCACCGGCGGCCCCGGCACCGGCAAAACCACCACTGTGGTGCGCCTCTTGGGCCTCAAGCAGCAGTTGGCGCTGGCCGGCGGCCAGAAGCTGCGTATTGGCCTTGCCGCCCCCACCGGCAAAGCAGCGGCAAGGCTGACCGAGTCCATTCGCGGCGCCGTAGAAAAGCTGGCGCTGCCAGATGCCGTAAAAGCAGCCATTCCGGTGGAAGTGACCACCCTTCATAAGCTCTTGGGCGTTATTCCCCAAAGCCGCCACTTTCGCCACCACCATCAAAACCCGCTGCATCTGGATTTACTGGTGGTGGACGAAGCCTCGATGGTGGACTTGGAGATGATGAGCGCCCTGTTGGACGCCCTGCCCGCCTCGGCGCAGCTTATTTTGCTGGGGGATAAAGACCAGTTGGCTTCGGTAGAAGCGGGCTCGGTGCTGGGGGACTTGTGCCAAGGGGCCGATCTGGGCGGTTACGACGCCGACACCCAGGGCTTTTTAGAGGGCCTTTGCGGCGAAAGCCTGGCGGCCTTTACCCAAGGGCAAAGTACTCTCGCCCAATGCAGGGCCATGCTGCGCGTCAGCCACCGCTTTGGTAGCGATTCTGGCATAGGCCAACTGGCGCGGGCGGTGAACCTCGGGCAAAGCGAGGCGGCGCTAAAGCTACTGCGTGAAAACCGAGACGATTTAAAGCTCTTGCCCATCAAAGACGACGGCGTGGCTCTTTCTCGCCTCGCCATCGAAGGTTACCGGGGTTATCTGCAGGTGCTAAGCGCCGAGCGCGTTAGCGACCGCGACACCTGGGCCGCCAAGGTGCTGGCCGCCTTTGGCCGCTTTCAAATGCTCTGCGCCCTAAGAAAAGGCCCCTTTGGGGTCGAAGGACTCAACCAGCAAATTGCCGAGGCCTTAAAAGCCAACGGCCAGCTGGAAAACGACCACGGCTGGTACGAGGGCCGCCCGGTACTGGTAACCCGCAATAACTACACCCTGGAACTGATGAACGGTGATGTAGGCATTTGCCTGCGGGTAGTGGAAGCCGACGGCAGCCAGCGGCTAAGGGTCGCCTTCCCGGTGGTGGGCGGCATCAAATGGGTACTGCCCTCGCGCCTTTCTGATGTGGAAACCGTGTTTGCCATGACGGTGCATAAATCCCAAGGCTCGGAGTTTGACCACACCGTGCTGGTGCTACCCGACACCCTAAGCCCGGTACTCACCCGCGAGCTGGTTTATACCGGCATTACCCGCGCTAAGTCCTGTTTTACCCTGGCGGCACCGAAGTTGGGGTTACTGGCGGCAGCGGTGGAGAGGAAGGTGGAACGTGCTTCTGGGTTGCGCGAAGCGTTTGGGTAAGTTTGCTGCCACCAGCAGGTTCGGTTTTTAACTGAAAGTTGCTTTATACGCCGGTTCCCGCACCGGCAGGCGGGGTACTTTTGTTTTGGCAAAAGTACCCAAAACCAAGGCCCATGTTCCGCTTATTCTTCGCCTCTGGTCGTTCCCGGTACACCGGTTCATACGCGCTCCCGGCACGTACTCACCTGCCTCGACGTCCCTGTCTCGGCTGCCCCTCCTCTCCCGACGGCTCAGCGCTTCACTTAACGGGCGGGAGAGCTATACCAAATAGTCCAAGAATCACTTCGGGCCAGCATCATTTAAAACATTGATTTATATGAAAATTAAATGAAAGTAGCTCTATGCTCTGCTCATAACTCTTGACACCACTACAACCAGCCTCTAAGCGATCCATAACTTCTTCAAAAGTTTTATTACCTACAGTTTATCCTTATAATTTAAAGAGTTAAAGTGCATGTAAGCAGAGTTCCGCTGCTGGTAGATACAGCACAACTAAGAATCAGAATGGGACATTGGGAACCACACCTAAGGGCGGTAGCGTCTAAAGAGACTACTCCCAACAAGAGCTATCTTACTGATTACTATGCTCTTATTTTTTCTACTTTTCTTTGCTGGCAGGTACGCCAGACACTTATTGATAAGAGCTATCACTACGAATGAGTCACTTACTATAAACTACTTTCACGCCTACCTACGTACGTACTTTTCAATCTTCAGATACCTATTTTTTAATCCTTTGTTAAAGGATATAAGTTCAACTGGCTTAGTGTCTCATTCGAGATACTAAATATCGATATATTTTATATACCGGCAAAAGCTATCTAGCAGTATATACTTGCAATTAACTCTAAAACCTCTACAAAAAGTTTAAAATATGGAAGCTATGATGACAGAAAAAACTGACAGTTGGGTTTTAAAAAACCCTTATTTCTTAAGGAAGATAGAAGTTAGCGGTCTTTTTTCAAAATGGAATATATGTTGGAATCTAAAAGACGTTAATGTGTTGGTTGGGCGAAACGGGAAAGGTAAAAGTACTCTACTACGATTGATTGATTTCACATTGAAGAATGGAGACATTCAATCAAACCAGATTACTTCACTACTGGATAAATTCACATCCATAACACTTACTTTTAATAATGGAAAAGTATGTAAAGTTTCCGAGGTTGAAAATGATATAAACGAAAGCATAACTAAATATATTCTTCAAAGTGTTTTAAAAAATAAGGATTTAAAAATCAGTGAAGAAGAAAGAAAAAGATTGAAAGAATTCATTTCAACAACTTCTGATTCAAAAACCAAGGCTAAATCACTGAGATTTGAAAATGACTTCACTACCAAAAGCAATAAAGATAGAGAACCAAGATTCTCTTTGAGTGATAATTTGTCAGTGGATTTTATTTCCACTTTCGATATGCTTTTACTTGATAGGAGAGATTATGATGAATATAGTGGAAAGGCAATATCTCAACTTGACATAATGATAGATAAAGAAATTAGCAGACTAGCTTCACTCAACCTCTCTATTATTAATGATGTTTCAAAGACATATGAAGATAATAAAAACAAAAGCTTTAACGTCATAAAGAATAACAAATTAAGCTCACTAAATATCTTCATAAAGGAATTGAATGGATTCTTTAATGACGATGGAAAATCTTTCTCTATCGAAAAAAATGGTAGTATTTCAGCATCTCTGGATGGAAAAAAATTAAACCTTAACGAGTTATCATCAGGAGAAAAGCAAATTCTTTTCCTTTTGTTAAAAATAGTGAACAGCTCTGCAAAACCATCAATAATAATTTTAGATGAACCAGAAATATCACTACATTTAAACTGGCAAGAAAAATTAATATCAACAATAAGAAAAATAAATAAGAACATCCAAATTATCATTGCCTCACACTCCCCCGGCGTCGTTATGAATGGGTGGATGGATTGCTTAGTTGAAATAGAAAAAGTGTCTTCTCTTATTGAGGAGTTCGACAAATGAAATCGACGTTCACCGACCAAATTTTTTCTAGTAATTTTAATAAAGCTTACGCTAGAATAAAAAACGACAGGATTGGTCAGATATTTATAGAAAATGAAATTGACAAGGATTTCTGGACGAAGTTCATTGGAAAAGACATATGCTCTAGATTTAATTTCAGTGTTGCTAGAGGACCAGGTCAACTAGACGATTTATCCAGAGGGAAAAGTAGATTCAAAGATCACTACAGCAATGCAAGCGAGTCAGTAATTTTTGCTGTTGATGCAGACTTTGATATTTTCCTTTCAAATAAGAGTGATATATGCAACGAACTTAAAGTAAATCCTTACATTATACATTCTATTGGTTATAGCAAAGAAAGTCTGACAAATTCTTATGTATGCCTTAATAGCTGTCTGAGTAAATATTTTTACTTTCAAGAAAATCCATATAAATTTGATTATTTCTTATCTAAATACTCAATAAAAATATACCCGTTTTTATTAAAGTATTTATATCTTTTAGATATAGAATCAACAACGATAGGACATGCTGACTTTCATAAAATGATCATTCCAAGAGATTTAATTAATCCATTCTTTGACGACAAGTGGGATCTTTTTGATAAATCCCTTGAAATTCTCAACCAGAGATTAGATATAAATGAAGACGATAAATTCAAGGAATTCATTAAAAACACTAATGAATTAGGATTAAATGAAAATAACTCTTATCAATTCATTGATGGTCATGACTTAGAAGATCGAATGATTAAACCTATAGTAGATGAAATAAAGAGAAGATTAATAAGCAAGGAGATTGAAACTGTCAAGGCGAGTGGTTTTAACGGCACTGACCTTGGGAATAAAATAAATGAAATAAGAAATTATTTTAAAGAAAAAATAAATTTTTTATCACTTAGAAACTGCGCAGAATATTGGCTAGATGATAATTTATATAAAAACCACAAAAAAGTTATCTCTACTTATTAATCGTTGTATATATAGTCAGCGCTAAATTTACACCTGTTGTATTGAACAAGGACATCCTCTCCACCATCTCAATAAAACCATCACGATAACGAAGCTACCGGCTTTGGACCTTTAGCCCGTTAAGCGCAGCAGCGCCTCACTGACGGGAGCGTGAGCTGACGCGAGACATGGATGCGAGGCGGCCAGCTTAGTCGAGCGGAGGACGCGTCGGGGCGAAGCTTGCACGGTGAAGCACAGCTTCGCAGCTGTTGAGCGTGAGCACAGGACGTGCGAACCGGAATGAGCCGCCACGGCAGGCTAACAACACACTGACTATCTGAACTCATTGGCGGAACGTGGGCCGTGGTTTTGTCTGGGCACCCCCGCTGACTTTTGGCCTCAAAAGTAGGGCGCGTGTAGGGGCTCCACCCTGCATTCAGAGCTTTGATCAGCTCTTCCAGAAAGTAATTGGTGGCACTGGTATTGAGAAACTTGGCCATAGCGTCTTCCACTGACTTGGCCCGGGGCGGGTGAGTACGGCAGCCTGTCCCTGGCACTTGTTCACTAGGCATTAAGGTGACAAGGCAAGCAGAAAAAAGCAAGAAGTACGCAACAGACCTGTCTTGTTGCCCAGTGTGGCTACTGAAGTTCGCGGGGCGTAAACCAATGCTTGTGGCCTGCGTTTAGGGCCTTTGGGGCTTCTTTAAATGGAGCGCCCTATGCCTGCTGAATAAGCTGACGAGACAAATTGCTGTGCCTTAAACGCCAAGACAAATAGCAAGTGTTAACCAGGAAATCTGCATGAACTTACGGCATCGAATCGTGAACCGTGCCTTTTGGCAGCGAGAAGCAATGGGCTCCGAGTAGGTCTTGCAAGATTAAACTTCACTCTTGTCTTGAGAATAAAGTCCCGGATAAGCTAAACACCCTTCATGCAGGGATGACCTTAGATGCTAAGTAAGCTATTTATCCTTATTCTCGCCCTTAGCACTCCAGTGCAGGCAGAGCTTTTTGAAGCCATTGACTGCACATCAGGCAAAGACCTCAACTTGGAACCAAACAAAAGGTACCAAAAACCTGCAGCCAAGTTTCAATATGACAAAACTGGTTATGCCGCTTTCTTAGCAAAGTCCAATGATGACGCCAGCATTAGGACAGTGAAAACTCGTATCACAGATATCAATACCGGCAGTTATCAAGTAACCCAAGTGCATATAATGCCTTATGCCTCAACAGTGAAAGAATTGGAGCATTACGAGGTCACCCCCTTTGTCACCTTGCGTCTTGGCAAGATGTTGCTAACAGGAGCCGACTTCGGGGAGCGAGGAGGTGAAGTGATGTTGCTAAGTGATTCGGGTAAAGCCGAGCGACTGGCTGAGGTACGAGTAGATAATATCTATCAAATGCCTTTTGGGGTAATTGTGGTCAGTACTGACCCAGGAATACGCGGCGATAAAGGTGACATCTGGTTACTGAACAACGATTCCAAACTCACCTCCTTATTCACAATCACACAACCCTATAAAAGCCACCAATTGTTAAATGGAGACATACTGCTTGCCAGTTACAGAAACCACTATGAACTTCTCACTCAAAGCGGAGAACTCAAAAGGGTGACATGTAAGTGACTAAATACAAGCTGTGCTGCCTTCGTGGAGTGCTACGCAAGCCGACTTGATAATTCAGCTATAAAAAATACTAATAACAAGAAGATATCTACTTAACTTGAGTAAACTACCATGGGTAAACTAGTTTTCTACGCCTCAGCGCTGCTCCTTACGGGGTGCCTTTACCAAGGTGAAGGCATTGCTGTTTTCGGCATAGAAAATGACACTCCTTATCCAGCACACTATACCGTTACCTGGGATAACACTTCAGCACTGTCACAAGGCAAACTTGGCCAGGGCGAACATATTGAATGGACCTCGGGAATGCGCTCACATAGCCAGAGCGACTCAATGGTAAAATCTGTATCTTCCGTACAGATAGACTTCCCGAATGGCTGCGCCGTTACGCTTAGCCAAGGAGAGATTTACCAAAGCACAATCCAAAGCCAATACACGTTTCTTTTTTCAGAGGCGTTGAAAAAGTGCCCGTAGCATTATCCAGCAAACCATGTGGCGAGTCGTCAAACCGGGTCAGTTGAAGAAACACGGCACCTAAATAGCTGTGCCGAATAGTAGATAACTCTGAGCAGCCCCGGAGTCCATGTTTTCGAGGGCTGTAGCAGCATGGAATGGCTCACAATTAGGAACTGTTATTTATAGTCACTGGCAAGAACAAGCTATTGCGCCTTGCCAACACTCCAGATTTCACTGACCTGAGTCTTTCCATCCAGTGGTGTAAATTCCTCCAACCGCCCAAGATACTGAACGGTGTAGGAAACCGGATAACGGGGCTCATCCGGCCTAATTATCAAACCGCACTGATAGGGATTTGGACGGCGCTTAGTTTTTTGCAGCGTCTCGGAAAATCTCATATGATCTTCAACGAGCCCTTGATGCTTGCTGGTATTTTCCTGCTCTAACCGCCCTAGCAGTAACTCCGTCGCAGTATCAACACGCTTCGCCATGGCCTCTTGGGCATATCCCTCAGCCAAAACCGGCAGGGAGAAAGCGACCGACAATACGGCTATCAACAACTTATGCATTTATTCCCCTAGTCCCGCATCAACTGCCCATCAGCTGAAAGATATACTCCTTTTTTAAAGGGAACAATATTCCTATATCGCTCTAAGCGTTAATTTTCACAAACCCCAAAACTATCAAAGCCATGCTGGTTGTTAGCAATACACTCCCATTCCTCACTGGCTTTTTTATCGGCTGGCACATCAAAACCCTGGCCTACAATACGCGAGAGCGTTAGCTGTGCGACCTTGTTGTCTTGCTCAGCGGCGCGTCTTAACCAATAGTATGCTTGGAGATTATCTTGTTTAATGCCGTCATCACCATGCAGATAAAAAGTACCAAGCAAGTATTGCGATGTTTCCAGCCCTGCACTTGCACTCTCTGTAAGTAATTTAACACCTTTATCTGTATCCAATGGTACAGCCCCCGGTGCAGACTCTTGCAGGTAAATCAACGCCAATAACTCTTTGCTTCTTGGCTCTTTGTTTTTTGATGCTTCGAGCAGCTTAAGGGCTTTAGGGATATTCACCGGGACATTTCGGCCCTTTAATAACACTTGGGCATAAACATATTGTGCTTGTGGGCACTGCGCAGCTGCGGCATCAACAATCATGGCAAGCCATTTATTAAAATGACCTTCGTCTCTTGAAAAAATCGTATCTTCCATACTTGATAGTGACTGACAGGCCTCCTCGCTTCCATCTTTAAGTTGTTGGCCGCTAGCACCTTTCTCTGCGAAAATCAGCAGAATGAACAATATGAAAAAAAGTCTTACATGCACCGACACACTCCCCAAAAATTGATGAATTCAACCCTTAGAAATTAATCAGAAAAGGAATTAACTCTCACTAAGTTCATAAACTCATCGAAGTTTTTGCAGACATATTTGAAAGCTCGATCATCGGGCAGTATAAAATCCAGATTAGCAAAAATAACAGCGGGTTCGCCATCAGTAAGCTGATGGTAATCTAAGCAAAGTCGGGTTTGCGGGCTACAGATAGCAAAGACAACAATATGTGAAAGATCTACTGGGCAATCAGTTCTAACTTGATCGGTATTGGCATCGATAGTATAGCTATTGCGATCATGCTTACCACGACAGCAACAAAAATTTTGCATTCTAACGATAGGGCCACCATTCACTCTCATCTTGAATTTACTTGGCCGAAACCCCTGTTTAGTCCGTAGAACCTCTTTAAGGAGTTCAGGAAAGGAGTGGCCTATCGCTTTTTCTTCTTCAGCTATTTCAATATCAGTAGCGCCAGGTATTTCCAGATAGTCATAATATTCCATAGTTTGCTCCTTGCTAAAGGTTAACGACCTTCCAATGTCTTTATAAAAATAATATGACGCCACTAAAGATACCCGATTAAGTTGATTTTTAGTAGCTTAGAATAAATATTTAACACGCATTTTCTGCACTTATCTGGCTATCAAATTTTTTCTCATCAAAGCTAACACCACGCCCTTGCGTATGCCCTGCGCAAAAGGAGGTTCACTTTGCCAACCCTTATTCTCTTCTTTGACGGCTATTGCCCGCTTTGCGTTAACGAGGTGCAGCATTTGCGCCGCCTGGACAAGCGCTGCGCTTTGCAGTTTGAAGATATTCAGCACCCAGACTTTGCCGAGCGGTGGCCGCAGATTGATAAAGCCGAGGCTGGCCGCATTTTGTTGGGGCTGGATAATTGGACACTTATCAAAGGCCTGGATGTGACCCACAAGGCTTGGTCTTTGGTGGGGCGCGGCTGGTTGACGGCGCCGCTGCGCTTGCTACGCGGCCTAGCTGACCGGCTTTATCTGTGGTTTGCCGCCAATCGCTACCAGGTGTCGGGTTGGTTGCTGCCCGGCTCTCGCTGCACCGAAGGCCGTTGCCAGCCGCCACGATGAATAATGCCCTGCCGGGCAATGCAGGGCGCTTTTATCGAGCCCAACAGTCACCCAAACATACGCTCACCAGTGTGAGCCGCCTGAACCGCTCCCCGTATCTCTTCACTCCCCCACCATTATCTATTCAGATACCACCAAAAACTTGCCTTAACCTATTGATATAGCTAACATCAAACCAAGATAAATCTATTCAAGTATCTATTCACGAATCTCGTCATGACCGATGCTATCCGTACCCTGTTGTTAACCGAAGGCCGCAGTACCACTGAACTGGCAAAGCTCAGTGGCTTGAGCCAGCCCACCGTGTCGCGCCGCTTGCGCGACATGGGTGAGGCGGTATTGGCGGTAGGTAAAGCCAGGGCCAGTCGCTACTTTTTAAGGCGCACTGTCAGCGGCCATAATCACTGGCCACTATATCGGATAGACGAAAGCGGCAAGGCGGCGCTGCTGACCACCTTGTATTCGGTATACCCGGCCGGATATCTGAGCCTTTCGCCCGACGGCAGTTTTGAGTGCTTTGAAAGCCTGCCCTGGTGGCTGGCAGATATGCGCCCCCAGGGCTTTATGGGCCGGGCCTTAGCCAGGCAAATCACGGCAACGCTGCACTTGGCAGAAGACCCTCGGGATTGGAGCGATGACGAGGTGTTAATCGCCCTTAGTACTCAGCCTCGCGATACCTTCGGCAATCTGTTGGTGGGAGAAAAGGCGTATCAGCAGTGGCTGCATGACGCGCCAACCGCCATCAATAAACCCGCTCTGCAAGGGCTTGCTGAGCAGGCCATGGCCGGTGAGCCGGTGGGGTCTTCGGCGGCCGGGGAACAGCCCAAATTTGCCTGCTATTTAGACGGTGAGCATTGCCTGGTGAAGTTCTCTGCGCCCCTTGCTAAAGAACAGGCCAGGCGCTGGGGCGACTTGCTGATTTGCGAGGCACTGGCGCTGGCCGTGCTTGATGAGGCCGGGCTTCGCAGCGCCCATTGCCACATCATCGAGCAAGCTAACCGCTATTTTCTGGCCAGTAAGCGCTTTGACCGCTGTGGCGCACTTGGCCGCCGGGGGCTGATATCGCTGGCCATGCTAGATGCGCAGTTTGTCGGTGACGCTACCAGTAATTGGCCTCGGCTGGTGGCAGCCCTTGCCAGGCAAAATGTGGTATCTGAACAGGCCGCTATTGATGCCAGCAGGGCCTGGTGCTTTGGCCGCCTTATCGCCAACAGCGACATGCACCACGGTAATCTCTCTTTCCTTTATGACGGCCAAAAGCCACTGAGCCTGGCCCCCATCTACGACATGTTGCCCATGGCCTTCGCCCCTAGCCGCCAAGGCGATATGCGTGACGAGCCACTGGCGCCCGTATTGAGCGCCGAGGTTGCCGGCGAGCACTGGCGCTGGGCCTGGCAACCGGCCCTCACCTTTTGGCAGCGGGTTAGCAAGGATTTAGGGGTCAGCGAGCCCTTTCGGCAACTGGCAATCGAGCAAGGCGCTCAGCTCCTTACCCTGAAAGACGCCCTTGAGCGCATGGCATAAGACAGCCGATCCACTCCCTAGCGACGGCCCAGCCCAGCTAATCAACTAGTTACAAAACGGCGCTACCGGCTAGCAATTGTTGCAGATAAGCTGGCGCTCAAACTGATTGTGAAGAGAAGCCAAGGATGAAGTGCCCCAAGTGCCAGGTTGAGGTGAAGCATTACTTTGCGGTGTTATCGGGCCCTGGCCGATTCCCCTGCCCCCACTGCGCCAGCACCGTGGCGCGGCGCATCAATATGCTGAAGGTGGGGCTTATCGGGCTGCCGTTGCTGCTGCTCTATATCTTTTTGCTTCAGCCTTTGCTGACGGCGGCGGGCATTGAATTTCACTATGCCGCGCCGCTGATTTTTGCCTTTGCCATGCTGAGCGCCGTTGAGCTAAAGCGCTACTAGGCTGGCGGCTGGGGCATCTATATCCATGGCTTGGGTCATGCTGCTGTTTACCCTGGCCAGCGCCGCCACCGTACTGGGTAAGTCGCCGGCCAAGGCCATGGCCTAAGGGGAAAGGGCGGTTAGCCGCGCTTTGGCACCTGAATTTGCAGCTCGCCGCGCGGGAAATCCAAGGCGTAGCCTTGCAGGAGATCCAGTACATCCACCCCCAGGGTGAGCATGGGTTGCGAGGTGTCGTCACCGGCGGAGAAATACACCGGCACATGGCTAAGGCGCATGCCGCCAAGCTCGATGCTGTCCAGCTCGGCCTTTTTCACGCCTTGGCCGCTGCTGGTGGCGCCGGTGATCTGCCCGCCGTCGCTAAAGTGCGGGTCGTCTTTGTTCCAGCCAAGGGCGTTTAACAGGGCGGGGTTGGCCAGGGTTACCGCTGCGCCGGTGTCGATAAGGGCATGAACCTCAATGCCATTAACCTTAACCGGCACTACCAGCAGGCTGCCGTCGCGGGTTTCCCCCTTGATGGTGATATCCCCTTTGGGCGCCGGGCCAGACACCTCGGCACGTAGCTCTTTGCCTTGGGCATCAAAAACCAATTTGCCCCCGGCAAAATATTCCATGCCGATGATGCCAGCTGCCGGGGTGGAGTTGGGGTTAGGGAGCTTTAAAAGGCCCACTTGGCGCTGGTCAAAAAAGCGGGAAGAAAAGCGCTCTACCGGATACATCTGCGCCTGAGTGGAGCCGGTGGCACCGTTGATGCGAAGGCCGCTGTCCATGGTGCTAAGGCCCAGCTTGTCGCCCAGCCGTGGCGACAGCAGGCTGCTTTGCGCGGCGGTATCGACAACAAAAAAATAGGGCCCTTGGTCATTCACATAGGCCTGGGTAACAGGGCGGCCACGGTTGTCGTAGCGCATCTCCTGGGCGTTGCCCGCCAGGGGAGAAGCAGACAGAGACATCAGCAACGTCAGGGTTGACAGCATGGGGTAAGCATCCGGCGATAAAGGCAGGGCTCAACGCTATCGCCAAATGCTTACCCCAATCTGGCCTACCCCAGGAAGTGGTTAAGGAGCAGCAGCGCCACCGACACGTTAATGGCACCGCCGATGCGGGTGGCGATTTGCGCGAAGGGCATCAGCACCATGCGGTTACCGGAGCTCAAAATGGCCACATCACCAGTGCCGCCCTGGCCGCTTTGGCAGCAAGAGACAATGGCCACGTCGATGGGGTACATGCCCATCTTGCGGCCCACCACAAAGCCGGTGGCCACCAGCGACAACACCGTCACCACTATGACCAGCAGGTTGGAGAGGGTGAAGGCCGCCATCAAAGATTGCCAGGGGGTAATGGCTACGCCGACGGCAAAGAGGATGGGGTAAGTGACAGCTTGTTGGAAGAAGCGATACACCATGCGCGAGCCTTCCAGCATTTTGGGCGACACCCCCTGGCACAGCTTGATCAGCACGGCGGCAAACAGCATAGCCACCGGCGCCGGCAGGCCTGTCCACTTCTGGGCCAGCATGCCCACCATGTACAGCAAGATGGCAAGCAGCGCCCCGGCGGCGATGGTAGACACATCAAACACCGGGTTGCCCTGGTCGTTGAGGTTGGCTGCGGCGTCATGTTTATCGCCCGGCAGCAGCCGGCCTTCGCCGGTCAGGTGCGGGTAGCGTTTGCCCAGTTGGTTCAGCACCCCGGCGGTGATAATGGCCACCAGGCTGCCCAGCATCACCATCGGCAGAATTTGGCCAAAGGCCACGCCCTGCTCCATATGCAGCACTGTGGCATAACCGATGGAGAGCGGTATTGCCCCCTCCCCTACGCCACCGGCCATGATGGGTAACACGATAAAGAAAAAGGTGTGGAAAGGGTCCATGCCAAGGGCCAGCCCCGCCAGCATGCCCAGGGCCATGCCTACCACTTCGCCACAGGCCATGGGCACGAAGATCCGCAAAAAGCCCTGAATAAGCACCTTGCGATTCATGCTCATGATGCTGCCGACAATGATGCAGCAGATGTAGAGGTAGAGAATGTTGGTGGATTTAAAGTAGTGGGTAACCGAGCTGACCATGGCGTCGGGCAGCAGCTGGTAATAGACCAGCGCCGAGGGGATAAAGGTGGCACAGATGGCCGCCGCCCCCAGTTTACCCAGCAGCGGCAAGCGCTTACCGAACTCACCGCAGGCAAAGCCGAAGAAGGCCAGTACCGCCGTCATCACCACCATATTGCTGGGGAACTCGCCGTCCAGGCCATCGATGAGGATAAGCACCCCGGCCAGCACAAAGATGGGCAAGGGGATGATGCCGACTTTCCAGTTATCGAGAATATGCCACCACTTCTGAGCCCAGCCGTTGCCGGGCGCAGAAGCCTGCGTAGAACTGTTGGGAATGCTCACTGCAAAAGCTCCGCTGCCGTAAATTGAATATTTTTATGGGTTGTTGGCAATCTAGAATTTAAATTCTTGGCCGACAATTCGACTAATAGCTAGTGGTATAAATCTATTTTTCGGCGATTAAAAGCCAATAAATTTAATGCACAAAATAAAGAAAATGCACTTAAATAAAATAAGAACATTCCATAAACAAAAGCCGCCACATTAAAAAACGTGGCGGCCTTTTTTATATCCCTGATGATGTTAGCAGCCGATGACCATCCGGCTTTTATCGCCCAGCAGTGGCTTGAGCAGTTTAATCAGCAGCACGGTGCCGTAGAGCAGGAACAGGAACAGCAGCAGCGACAACCCAAGACTGGCCAGCACAGTTTGGTGCTCACCCAGGTAGCCGTGCTTGAGTAGATAATAGTGGCCGTTGCCCCAAGCCAGGGCCAGCAGCGGGTGCAGGAAGAAAATGGCAAAACTGAGGTTGGCCAGCATGCAAAGGTGGTCCGATATTTTTTGCCAGGTCAACCGCTCGCAAAGGCCGATAAGCAAAATGCACAGCCCCATCTTCTGGATAAATTGCAGGTCTACCCCGCCGTATTTAAACGGCGCCTTATGGTAATTACCCAGGTGTACCCAGACTTCAGATTGCAGCCAGACAGTGGCCACCAACGCCAGCAGCGACAGTGTAAAAAGGTAACGGTAGTACTGGCGAAACCAGGGCAGGTACTGGGAATAAAGCATGCCCAGCAAGTAAAAGGGGGTGAAGTACACCATCGATTGCAATGGGTCGACGTTACCCAATGGCCGGTGCATGAAAATGGCGGTTACCGAGAACACCAATAAGGTTGTCAGCTGCGCCGCAGCGGGCAGCCGAATGTAGTGCATGTGCAGCGGCGAGCACAAAAAGGTGAGCATGATAAAGGGAATGTACCAGTGCGGGAAAAGCACATAGCCGTTTTTCACTTGCTCCCAGCCACGGCCTACCGCCGCCTGCCAGGTGCTGCCGTCAATCAGCATTGACCCCGCCAGCCCCACCAGCAGCCCCACCAGGGACACACATAAAAAGGGTAAAAAGACGTTTTGGGCCTTTTTCACCATGAAGTCTTTGTATTCAAAGCGCTTGTAAAAAATGCGGTGGAAAAAGAAGCCGGAAATAAACACAAAAACACCGGTGCCGCCACGCACCAGGTTTTCCAACCACACCGGGAACCCGTGGTTGGAATTAACCACAGAGTGGCCCAGCAAAATCACGACAATAGCCAGCCCCCGCAACAGATCGAACTCGATCAAACGGCCGCTTGGGGGTGCCGCCACTTTGGCAGCACTTTCAGAAGGAGGGGTGATCACAACAGCGCCATTCACAGTTGACACATCCAGGACCCACAACAAAAAAGAGGCTTAATACTACTCTTTAGCGCACCCGCCACCAGTGGTGCGCCAAGAATATTTTTAAATTTAGAGAGTCTTATCAGACGCGCCGCTAAAAAACGCCGCGCCAGCCAGCTACCGTTAAGCAAACCCTACAAATATTTAACCATTTCAGACAGTTGCAGCCTACTGTGGCGAAGAGCTAGCCCCGCCCAGCAATGCCTGGTATTGCCCGCATACCCGGTTACGCTCCGCCACCTTGCTTTTGTCGGCCATGGCCTGGACCCGTAAGTCTCCACATTGACGCTTCAAGGTTGCCACCTGGCCGGCGCCGTAATCGCTGATCTGCGCCACCATCAGCCGGAAATTGGCTGCCGCCTGGCAAAACATGTTTTTATGGCGCTGCTCCTGTACCTGCTGACAGAGTTCGCCAAAAAGGGCCTTGGCGTTTTGAGTGCAGTGGCTGTAGCGGCTGGCATCTTGCTGCTGGTCAAAACACACCGAGTGGCTGTCGACACGCCACAGCAGGTGGTTAAAACGCACGGTTTCGCCCCGGTAGGCCACCGCTTCGTTAACCACGGTGGTGTTCATGCCGTCCTGCCAGTAGCGGGTCAGCCATTCGGCGGGCAATTGCAACACGGATGTTAATGCCAGTAAGGCTAAGGTCATGGCGTTCTTCCTTGAACAAAAAATAAGGGCCCTGGCCAGGGGCCAGGGAGCGGGCTCAAACCAGAAAATCCATCTATTTGTTTACTTTCAATGAGTTGAAATCAATTCCAGCAACACAAACAGGCATTTGCAAATACCCGCTTACAAAGCTGCGGTTTACAGCTGGCGTCTGCTGATGTTTCATAACAGGCTCATTAATGAAGCGCAAATGTTAAGGAATAAACATGAAAAGCAAAATGCCCTGGGTGGTGGCCGCCATTGTGCTGGCTTACGCTGCCTACGTTGGCATGGTGCTGATCTTTTATCAGCCCTCGGTAGACAACATGAGCTGGGAAGACCGCCAGGCCTATAACCAGAGCAAGTTGGCCGAATTGAAACTGGGCCTGAGCACCGAGCACATCCACCAGTTGATGGGCAGCGCCGATTTCAGTGAAGCCAAGTTCAGCCAGGGCAAAGCCCTGACCATTCTGTTTTATCGCACCCACCAGACCAAATCCGATGGCATCACCACCCGTGACGAATGCACGCCGCTGCTGTTTAGCGACGACAAACTGATTGGCTGGGGCCAAGACACCTATCAGCAATACCTTGCCGCCCTGGCCGACCAACCTGCTGAGGCTTCCGCCAGCCTGACCGCCAGCCACTAAGGGGTTAGCTAGCATGGCCATCGGCCAGGTCTTTTTGCCGGCTTTTTCAATCAAACCTCCACGGCGCGCTATTAATTAAGCAGCAAAACATGGACGGGGAAGGCCTTCCCCTTACCGGCAGCTAGCGGCTGCGGTTTGCTAAGCGCCTGTCACAACGGAGGTGAATTGATGAACGCCTTATCCCTAAGCCCTCAGGGCCTGGATCTTTTAAAAAGCATCGAGACCCTGGCCCTCAAACCCTACGACGACCAAAACGGCAATGTGATCCACCAATGGGTGCCTGGCGCCACCATCGGCTACGGGCACCTTATCAGCGAGGCGCAGTGGCCCCTTTACGCAGAGGGCTTGAATGTGGCCGGCGCCGAGGCCCTTTTTAAAAGTGACCTGGCCCCTTTTGAACAAGCCGTAAACCGCCTGGTTACCCGCACCCTCACCCAGTACAAGTTCGATGCCTTGGTGATTTTGATGTTCAACATCGGCATTGGCGCCTTTAGCAGCTCGTCGGTGCTCAAATTGGTGAACGACCCCGCCACACCCACCCCTTATGCGGATTTAGAGGAGGCGTGGAAAGCCTGGAATAAATCCCAGGGCAAGTTCAACCAGGGCCTGGCCAACCGCCGCGCCGCCGAGTGGAACCTCTACAGCAAGGGCATTTACCAGCGCTGGTAAATGAGGCGAAAGCCTATGGCCCGGCACTGCGCCGGGCCACAGGTATTCAAACGAGAGGGGTTAGACGGAGAAGCGTTTGACCTGCCCTGCCAGTTGGTTGGAATTACTCAGGGTTTGCTGCACCGACTGGCTGACCTTGCTGGAGATCTCTTTTATCCGCCCTGACATCTGCGCCAGTTCGCTGAGGTTCTCGTTGATGGTCTCGGCCACCTTGCTTTGCTCTTCGACGGCGCTGGCGGTCTGGGCGCTAAGGTCGTAGATACGCTCCGAAGCCCCTTGCACCCGCTCCAGAGCCGCTTTGGCCGCCTCGGTGTGCTCTACCGTGTCCCTGGCCATGGTGACATTGGCGGAAATGGCGCTGACCGCCTTGCCAACGCCGTTTTGCAGCTCGTTGATCATGGCCTGGATATCGGTGGTAGACGCCTGGGTGCGGCTGGCAAGGGTGCGCACCTCATCGGCCACCACCGCAAAACCCCGGCCCTGCTCGCCGGCCCGGGCTGCTTCAATGGCGGCATTGAGGGCCAACAGGTTGGTCTGCTCGGCAATGCCGACAATCACATCCAGCACCGAGATAATGCGCTCAGAGCTTGCCGACAGTGCATTGATAACCTCGGCAGCGTCGCTTATCTGTAGTGACAGTTCCTGCAGCTGGCTGGTGGAGTTGTCCAAAGACGCCATGCCGCTGCGGGTCATGCTGGCCAGCTGCTCGACTTCGGTTACGGTGCCAGTGGCGTTTTGGGCCACTTCGCGGGTAGCGGCGCTCATCTCTTCAATGGCGGTAACGATAAGCTCCAAAGACTGGTTTTGCTTGTCGCTAAGGTCGGCGGATTGGTCGGCCCCTTTGCCGATATCTCCCATTTCCCTGCGGATACCGTCGCAACCGGCCTTAACCTTCATGATGAGCCCGGCCAGTTTGCCGACAAACTCGTCCACCTCGCGGCTCAGCTCGCCGGTTTCGTCCCCGGCCTTGTTGTTGATGCGCCGGCTAAGGTCGCCGTCCCCCGAGCTTATCTCCCGCACCCCACGGGTGACCTTGTTGATGGCCAGGGCAATGTTGCGAGGCGCCAGCCAGGCCAGGGAGATACTGCTCAGCAGCACCAAGCCAGCCAGTACCAGCACCACCTTTTTAAAACTGTCGGCATAGGCGTTGCTTTGCGCCTTTTCATCGGCAGCGATGGCGGTTATCAGCTCTTCAGATTTGTCATAAAGGCCGCGCAGGCGCGAAAAATGCTGGCTATTGGCGCCAGCCAAGAGGGCCGAGGCCTTGGCAAGGTCAGTGTCTTGCAGCGCCATCACTTCTTCACTGCTTTGCTGCCAGGCACGGTAAAAGGCGTCAAAGTCCCCCAACAGCTGCTGCACCTGTGGCAGGCCAGCGGCCATCTGGCGAAAGCTGTCCATCCGCTCGAAAGCCTGGCGGGCATTGCTGCGGGCGTCTTCGGCCAGGGCCGGGCTGTGGGCAGGGTCATAGACCAGGTTACTCAAAGCCAGGCGCGACTGGTAGAGGTCCCGGTCGGCGTTTTGGATAAGGCTAACTCCCGGTGCATAGCGCCCAACATTGTGCTGAAGGTACGACACCAGCAGGTAAGTACCCACGACCACAACCAAAAACACGGCACTCATTACCGAGAATGCCAGGGTGTACTTGCCTCTGATGGTGGTAAAAAGCCCCATGATGAAAGATCCTTCTTCCGTGATTGTGTGGCAGGTGGTGCCGGTGGCAGGATAAGGGCCTTTTCATGGGCCCTGATGGTTAAATAGACAATCCCATGTTTAATTCAAGGCGATATGCCAAATATGGCGCCAAAAGTGCGGATTTAAGGCAGAGGAACGACAACTGGCCATGCTGAAATACCTGCAGGGGTATCCCGAATCTATTCAAGCTCAAGCCCGAGATCTCATCGATAACGACAAGCTCGGCCTCTACCTCGAGCGAAAATACCCCGAGCGCCACCAGGTGCAGAGCGACAAGGCACTTTACCAACTGGCGCGGGAGCTAAAAGAGCAGTACATGCGTAACGCCCCGCCACTGGCCTCGGCGCGCTTTGATGCCAAGCTCAGCCCGGTCAAACACACCCTGGGGCTGCACACCTACCAGGCCCAGGTGCAGGGCAGCAAAATCAAAACCCGCAACAGCCTGACCATCGCCGCCCTGTTTCGGGAGGGGCCGCCGGAGTTTTTAAGCATGATATTGGCCCACGAGCTGGCCCATTTTCAGGAAAAGGACCACAACAAGCGCTTCTACCAGCTGTGCTGCCATATCGAACCGGCTTATCACCAGTTGGAGCTGGACACCCGGCTCTGGTTGACCTGGCGCGACAGCCAAAAATAAAGCCCCGCATTGCGGGGCTTTTTTCAACCTTTCTTCAAAAGGTAATCAATCAGCTCGAAGTAGCGTTTAATCGCATCACCCTCGCCTTCCGGGGGCGTCAGCAACTTGTATTTACCGGCCACCACCACGGTAGGCACCGCGGTCAGGTTGATGCTTTGCTCCTCTTTGAGGGTGCGCTGCAGGTTGTTCATGGTTTCGAAGCTGGTCATGGCTTCGTTAAAACTCTTCTGGTCGATATTGTGGCTCTTTAAGAAGCCGTTGATATCGTTTTGGTCGGGCAGGCGCCGCTCTTTGGTCTCCAGATTGTGGTAGAAGTCCATCAGCGGGGCAAACAGCTTGCCGTTGCCGGTTTCATAGAGTGCGAAAAAGATATGGGCATCCAGCACCCAGCGCTTGGGGCCGATACCGGGCTTGCGCACGATTTCGACGTTGGGATGGTCTTTTTCATACTGGAGCATGTAGGGGTTGAGGGCCTGGCAGTGCGGGCAGCCCAGCCACAGGTATTCAACCAAAAAGGGTTTGTCGGTATCGACGGTGACAGGGGTCTTCAGTACCTCGTAATCGGTACCTTCTTTAAAATCCACCCCGGCAGCAAAGGCCTGGCCCATGGCGGTAAATACCAGAACCAGGCCGGCCAATAGCATCTGATGACGTTTCATAACAGCTTCCGATGATAAAAACCTTATGCTGCCCAATAGTGCCGGCAGATACCAGTTTTTGTTCGCCGAGGCTGCCGGGTCAGTCTTGGCGCCGCACCTGGCTGGCCAGCCGCTCCACCGCTTCTACCGCCCGCTGGGCGCCACCGCGAATACCGAGGATCATGGCATCAGCCTGGCGGGCCAGCTCGGCGCCCTGGGTGGCGTTATCCAGGCAGCCTTCCATATCGGTAATGGCGCCGTCTGTACCCTGCTGAATTTGGGTGATCATCTGGGCGATTTGCGCCGTGGACTCGGAGGTGCGCTTGGCCAGCTTGCGCACTTCATCGGCCACCACCGCAAAGCCCCGGCCCTGATCGCCAGCGCGGGCCGCCTCGATGGCGGCATTGAGGGCCAGCAGGTTGGTCTGGGCGGCGATATCGCCGATGGTCTCGATGATGGAGGTTATCTGCCGAGACTGCTGGCCAAGCTCACCCAAGGACTGGGACGATTGCCCAAGGCGCGCGGCGATGTGCTGCATCTGCGCGGCTGCCTCTTGGATGATACCGGTACCCTTTACCGCCATTTGCTCTGTTTCTACTGAAATATCAAAGGCCTGGGAAGCTTGCTCGGCCTCTTGCTGGTGGCGCTGCACCTGATTGGTGACATCGGAGGCAAACTTGACGATGCGGGTCACTTTGCCTTTGTCGTCGACGATGGGGTTGTAGCTCGCTTCCAGCCACACCGCGTCGCCACGGGCGTTGCGCCGCTCAAACTGGCCGGAGATAAACTGGCCGCGCTTGAGTTTGTCCCAAAAGGCGCGGTACTCGGCACTGCGGGCATAGCCTGGCTCGCAAAAGAGGCTGTGGTGCTGGCCCTGAACCTGCTCCAGGCGATAGCCCATGGTGGCCAGGAAGTTGTCGTTGGCGTCGGTGACTCGCCCTTCGGTGTCAAAGGAAATAACCGCCATCGCCTTATGCAGGGCCGACAGCTGGCTGCGGGCCACCTGGCCACTGCGGACTTTCTCGGTGACATCAAAGGCCAGCTTGACGATGCGCTGCACCCGGCCGTTTTTGTCCAGCAAAGGGTTATAGGAAGCTTCAAGCCATAGGGTCTCACCGGCCCGGTTGCGCCGCTCAAAGCGCCCGGCGGCAAACTCGCCCCGGGCCAGCTTGTCCCAGAACTGGCGGTATTCGGGGCTGGTGGCAAAGGCCGGCTGGCAGAACATGCGGTGGTGCTGGCCCTCTATTTCTTCCAGCCGGTAGCCCATCAGGTTCAGGAAGTTGTCGTTGGCCTGCAATACCCGCCCGTCAGGGGTAAAGCTGATCAGCGCCTGGGCGCGGCTCAGGGCGGTGATGATGGCCTCCTTGTCTGCCAGTGACCGCTCCATGGTCTCGACCTTTTCTTGCAGTAAACGTGAGCGACGAAGCAGCATAGCAGGGGCCCTCAGAGTAAGGAGGCGAAATTGTAGAGAAAACAGGCGGGTTTACAGCTGGTTTTATTTTGTTCTGCGATCAACTTGGCATTTTGTAAACATCGAGATTTAGATAAGCCTTAACGATGATTGGGGTCGATACGGCGCCCGGCCGGATAAGGATCATCGCCCTTGCCGCCATAGCGGCGGCTCCTCGGGTTGCGCCAGGGCCACCTGGTTGCGGCCGCCATGCTTGGCCATATACAGCGCTTTGTCGGTGCGGCTCAGCAGCCCGTCCAGCCCCTCATTGGGGAGTAAGGTAGCTGCGCCGATACTCACCGTCAGCTCAAGCTGGGGCGCCAACCGCTTGGCTACCGCCAGCCTCAGCGCCTCGGCATAATGCAGCAGCTCGTCTTCTGCCATGGCCGGCAGCAACACCGCAAACTCCTCGCCGCCCAGGCGCACCGGGTAACCGGGGGCGCTGCTTCTGCCGAGCAACGCGCCAAGGTCACGAAGCACCGCATCGCCAGCGCTGTGGCCAAGGCTGTCGTTCACCGCCTTGAAATGGTCGAGATCCAGCATCAACAGCGATAACCCCTGGGCCTGCATCCGCTCAGCCTGTATTTGGAAGAAGCGGCGGTTACCAAGCTGGGTAAGGGGGTCAAAATGGGCCAATTGCTCCAGCTGCCCCTGCACCCGGACAAAATGCTCAAGCAACCGAAAAAAGCCTAGGGCGGTAATGGCCATGCCCAGCACCCGCACCATGTCCTCTCCCCAGGTGGCCAGCCACAACGGCTGGCGGGTGATTTCGTCCATTACGTCCACGCTGGCGCTCATCACCCACAGGCTAAAGCCCAGGGTCAGCAGCAAATAAATGGGTTTGGGCAGGTCCACCATCTGGGTAAAGACCAGGGTGACCAGGATGATAAGAAACACCAGCAGCTCGGCAATGCCGCTTGGCATCCACAATTGGCGAATGGGCAGATGGGCCAGCCACAGCCAATGGGCCGCCACCAGCAACACCAGGCAGCAAAGCAGCAAGGCCAGGTAGAGGCAGCGGCGCGGGGTCAGGGATTTTCGGGATAACAGCATTGCCAATTCCATAGCGGCAGATGCCTGCAAGCATTGTCCCGGCCGGGTTCTTATGCAAGTCGGGCGCTCTTTACTTTGCTATTGGCACAAAGCTGTATACTATCCGCGCGCCCCTTCGCCCCGCCAACCCAGGAACCGCCGTGAGCCACAACGATTTCTCCACTCTGCCTTTAAACGACGCCCTGGTGGCCAACCTGGCCGGCCTTGGCTACCAGTCCATGACCGCCATCCAGGCCCAGAGCCTACCGCCCATTTTGGCCGGCAAGGACGTGATAGCCCAGGGCAAGACCGGCTCCGGCAAGACCGCCGCCTTTGGCCTCGGCCTTTTGCATCACCTGGACGTTAAGCAGTTTCGTATTCAGGCACTGGTGCTGTGCCCCACCCGCGAACTGGCCGACCAAGTAGCCAGCGAGATCCGCAAACTGGCCCGCGCTATTCACAACATCAAGGTGCTGACCCTCTGCGGCGGCATGCCTTTTGGCCCGCAAGTCGGTTCCCTGGAGCACGGCGCCCATATTATTGTCGGCACCCCGGGCCGGGTGGACGACCACCTGCGCCGCGGCACCTTGCAGCTCAATCACTTGCGCACCCTGGTGCTGGACGAAGCCGACCGAATGCTGGATATGGGCTTTAGCGAGGTGATTGACGGCATCATCCAGCAGACCCCGGCCAGCCGCCAGACCCTGATGTTCAGCGCCACCTTCCCGGCCGAGATTGAAGCCATTGCCCGGCGGGTGATGCGCAGCCCCGAGCGGATAGAAGTCAAGGCCGGCCACACCCCGCTCAGCATCAACCAGCAATTTTTCCTGGTGGCGGACGACACCCAGCGCCGCCAGGCGGTGCAGCTGCTTATTCAGCAATATCGCCCGGCCTCGGCGGTGGTGTTTTGCAACACCAAGCGCGAAACCCAAGACTTGGCCCAAGCCCTCAGTGGCCGCGGTTTTAGCGCCCTGGCCCTGCATGGCGACCTGGAACAAAAGGACCGCGACCAGGCCATGGTGCGCTTTGCCAATAAAAGCGCCACGGTGCTGGTAGCCACCGATGTGGCGGCCCGGGGCCTTGACGTAGAAGCGCTGGATCTGGTGATCAACTACCACCTGGCCTTCGAGCCTGAAGTACACGTACACCGGGTGGGCCGCACCGGCCGGGCCGGCAACCAAGGGGTGGCCTGCACCCTGTTCAGTGCCAAAGAGAGCCACCGGTTGATGGCCCTGGAAGAAAAGCTGGGTATCGAGGTGGCAGAATCGCCCCTGCCCGACGCCGATCTGCTGCGCCAGCCGCCCTACAGCGCCGAGATGGTGACAGTGCAAATTGACGGCGGCAAACGCCAGAAACTGCGCCCCGGCGATATCGTTGGCGCCCTCACCCGCGACAAGGCCCTGGAGGGCGATCAGGTGGGTAAAATCCAGGTCTTTGAAGACTGGGCCTTTGTGGCGGTGCCGCAGGCCAAGGCCCAGGTGGCGCTCAAGCAGCTTGGCCACAGCATCAAGGGCAAGCGCTTTCGGGCACGGCTTATCACCAGCTAAGGCTTTGTTAATACAAGGCCCCCATGCTGGGTTTCTGGCAGCCGTGCCAGAAACCATTAACGGGTACGCCTTATGAATATCAATGCAACCAATAATGCCCAGGTTCAACAACTGGCCACGCAGCAAGCCCAGGCACAGGCGCCGGTGCAGCCACAGCAAAGCGCCGCCCCTGACAACGATGGCGACAAGGATGATGGCGTTATGACCAGCTCCCGCCCCCAGGGGCCGCTGGGTAACACCATCGATGTCGAAGCCTGATTGGCTTTAGTCACAAAAAAAGCGCCCTAAGGCGCTTTTTTTATTGGGGTTTCGGGCCTGAAGGCCGGCGCCGACGGCGCCTTTGCTGGCCTTCACCGGCCGGGCCTTGCTGGCCCTGACGCTGGCCACGGTGCTGGCCTTGAGTCGGGGCGTCGCTCTTGGGCGAGCGCTGGCCGTCTTGGTGGGCCTTGGGCTTTTTCGGCTTTTTGGGGCGCTGCGGCCGGGTATCAAGGCTGGTCTCGGGCAGCAGGTTTATCGGCTCAAATTCCGGCAACTTCTCGCGCGGCAGCACCTGGCCTATCAGCCGTTCGATGGCTTTGAGCTCTTTCATCTCTTCGCTGCACACCAAAGACACCGCGTGGCCGCTGGCGCCGGCGCGGCCGGTGCGGCCGATACGGTGCACGTAGTCTTCAGCGACGTTGGGCAGGTCAAAGTTCACCACTTGGGGCAGTTGGTCGATGTCCAGACCGCGGGCGGCGATATCGGTAGCCACCAGGGCGCGCACGGCGCCAGCCTTGAAGTCGGCCAGGGCTTTGGTACGGGCGCTCTGGCTCTTGTTGCCGTGGATGGCGGCGGCGGTGATCTGGGCGCTTTCCAGCTGTTTGGCCAGGCGGTTGGCACCGTGCTTGGTGCGGGTAAACACCAGCACCTGCTGCCAGTTGCCGTCGTCAATGAGCTTGCACAGCAGCGGCGCCTTGCGGTTTTTGTCCACCGGGTAAATGGCCTGCTCTACCCGCTCGGCAGTGCTGTTGGGCGGGGTAACGGAGATCTCTACCGGGTTGTTGACCAGGCCCTTGGCCAGGGCGCGGATATCGTCAGAGAAGGTAGCGCTGAACAGCAGGTTCTGGCGCTTGGGCGGCAGCAGCGCCAGGATCTTCTTGATATCGTGGATAAAGCCCATGTCCAGCATGCGGTCGGCTTCGTCCAGCACCAGCACTTCAAGCTGTTTAAAGCGCACGGCGTTCTGCTGGTACAGGTCCAGCAGGCGGCCAGGGGTGGCCACCAGCACGTCGGCGCCGCGGCGCAGCCCCATCATCTGCGGGTTTATCTTCACACCGCCAAATACCACTTGGCTGCGCAGCGGCAGATGCTTACCGTAAGTTGCCACGCTCTCGCCTACCTGGGCGGCCAGCTCCCGGGTGGGGGTCAGCACCAGGGCACGTACCTGGTTGCCCTGCACCTTGTTGCCGCCAGCCAACAGGTGCAGCAGCGGCAAGGTGAAACCGGCAGTTTTACCGGTGCCGGTTTGGGCCGCTGCCATCACGTCCTTGCCTTCAAGAACGGCAGGAATGGCCTGGGCCTGGATCGGGGAGGGATGCTGATAGCCTTGTTCGGCTACCGCATCAAGAAGAGCCGGGTTCAATCCCAGATCAGCAAAAGTGAGGCTTTGGGTCATCAAACAGCCAGGGCGATAAAAAGGATGGCGGATAGTAACACCATGGGCACCAATAACCGAAATAACGGATAGAAAAAAGGCAGCCCTGGGGCTGCCTTTTCATCAAGCCGGGCCGATTTACAGCACGGCCAGGGCGGCCTCGTAGTTGGGCTCGTCGGCAATTTCGCTCACCAGTTCGGTGTGCAGCACGTTGTTGTTTTCGTCCAGCACCACCACAGCGCGGGCAGCCAGGCCGGCCAGAGGGCCGTCGCCGATGGCAACGCCGTAGTCTTTGAGGAACTCAACGCCGCGCAGGGTAGACAGGCTCACCACCCCTTCGATGCCTTCGGCGCCGCAGAAACGGGCCTGGGCGAAAGGCAGGTCGGCACTGATGCACAGCACCACGGTGTTGGCGAGGCTGGCGGCTTTTTCGTTGAACTTACGCACGGAAGTGGCGCAAGTGGGGGTGTCAACGCTTGGGAAAATGTTGAGGATCTTGCGCTTGCCTGCGAATGCTTCCAGGCCTTTGTCGGACAGGTCGCCCGCAACCAGCTTGAACGCCGGGGCGGTGGCACCCTTGGCGGGCAATTCGCCATTCACAGAAACCGGGTTGCCTTGCAGAGTAACGGTTGCCATAAAAACTCCTTGATTGATTCTGGCCTTGTAAGGGAGCCAATGCCCCCTTGCTGCCGTGCCAGTCTGGGCCAGAGTGCTTCACTCCACAAGCCCTGACACGCAAAAAACTTATCGCAATAATCGATTACCCAGTAACAGCAAAACGGCTGTCGAGCCGCGAGTAGCCCATGCCAGCGCCCTTGTGCACCTTCAGCTGCACCGGAATGCGATCTTTAAGTGCCTCGACGTGGCTGATAACGCCAATCATCTTGCCGTCGGCATTGAGGTTATCCAGGGCGTCCAGGGCCAGCTCAAGGGTGTCGGCGTCCAGGGTGCCAAAGCCTTCGTCGAGGAACAGCGAATCGATGGCGCTTTTTTGGCTGACCAAGTCTGATAACGCCAGCGCCAGCGCCAGGCTCACCAAAAAGCTTTCGCCGCCGGAGAGGGTGCGGGTGTCGCGGGCCACATCGGCCTGCCAGCTGTCCAGCACCTCCAGGTCCAGCTCGGCGCCGGCCTTGCGGCGCAGGCCATAGCGGCCGTGGAGCCTGTCGAGGCGCTGGTTGGCCAGATGCACCAAATGATCCAGGGTCAGGCCCTGGGCAAAGCGGCGGAACTTGGCGCCGTCAGCCGAGCCAATCAAACCGTTAAGGTGCTGCTGGATATCGAGCTCGGCCTTTTGCGCTTGCAAAGTGGCGGCCAGCCCCCCCAGCTCCTGGCGGGCCTTGGCGTCACTTTTCAGGCGGGTGTCCAGGGCGCCGTCCTGGCTGGCAAGCTCGCGCAGCTGCTCGCGAAGCTTAAGCTCCTCGGCCTGCAAGGCCTCCAGGGTGGCGCCATCGGCTTTGTCTTTACCCAGTACCTGCAAGCGCGCTTTCAGATCCTGCACCCGGCTTTGGGCGGTAATAAGGGCGTCGTGCAGTCGCTGCTCCAGCTCCGTAAGGCGCTGCTGCTCGTCAGCAGGCAAGAGGGCGTCGTGAAAGGCCGCTTCGTCTTTGAAGGGACTGTCTTTAAGGCCCTGCTGCCACTGGCCCAGGGCCTCGCTCTGCTGGCCATCGAGCTCTTTGAGGCGCTGAAGTAGCGCTTGGTGTTCGGCGGCCAGGGTCTTTTGGCTATCCAGCAGCGCCGTATAGCGCGGCTCCAGCTCGCCAAGCTCAACACCTGCAGGGGCCGCGTCCAAGGCTTGCCGCTCACCCAAGCGCTGGCGCCAGCGGCCAAGGGCTTCGTCCAGGCGCTCCTGGCGGGCGCCGTGCTGCTGCACTGCTTTATCCAGTTGCTGCTGGCGGGCCTGGGCTTCTTGATAGGCGCCAATGCGCTGCTCGCAGCTCTCTTGCCACTGGCCATCGGCCGCCAGGCCTTTGGCTTCGAGGCTGTTGGCAAAGCGTTGCTGGCTATCAGTAAGGGCCTCGCCTTCTTTTTGCAGCTGCCGGGCGCTGTCGTCCAGTTGGCGCTGCTGCTGCTCAATGCTTTTTTGGGCAAAGCCCAGCTGATCCTGGGCCTTATCGGCATCGAATTTGGCTTGTTGCCAGCCTTGCTGGGCGGCATCGGCAGCGCTGGCGGCGGCCTTGATGGCGGCCATGGTGCCGTCCAGCTCCTCAAGGGCCTTGTTAAGCGCCGCCAGGCTTTGGCCGCCCAGTTGCTGCTGGCCTTCGCCAAGGCTTGCCGCCAGTTGCGCGCTTTCTTGTTGCAGCTGCGCCAGCCCCTTCTGGTGCTGCTCTATCTGCACCCCGAGACTGGCGCCGCTGTTTTTAACCTCGTCGAGTTCTTCTGTCAGCGCCTTTAAGCGGCTGGCGGTGCCTGATTGGCTCAGGGCGCTGTAGTCGCTGATGCCGGGGTGCTGGGCGCTGCCGCACAGCGGGCAAGGCTCGCCGGCTTTGAGGTGCTGGCGGTAATGGGCCAGCTCGCCGATGAGTTTTTCCTGCTCGAGGAGCGTTTCTTTGTCTTTGACCTGCTCGCGCAGCACCTTGTAGCGCTCACGCAGCTGCTCACGCTGCTGGCCAAGGGCCTGGATGCTGCGCTCGGTATCCGCGATGTTTTGGCGCAGTTGCTGCTGGCGCGCCTCGCCCTGCTGCTGGGCCTGGGCCAACGGCAGCAGCCGCTGCTGGGCCTGCCAATGGCTTTGCCATTCATCGAGGCTATGGCCGTCCAGGCGCTGGGCCAGGTTGTGTTGGGCTTGCTGGAGATGCTGCTCGGCAAGCGTTGCCTGCTGCTGGGTATCGCTCAGGCGCTGCTGCTGGCCAATAAGGGCCTGACGGCCGGCGTCCACCTGCTGCGCCAGTTGCTGCTGGCGGCTTTGGCCTTGCTCAAAACGTTGCTGCTCAAGGCCAAGCTGCTGCTGCCATTGGCGCCAGCTGCCGAGCTCGGCGGCCAGGGCGCTGTCTTGCTGATGCTCGCCAAGCCAGGTTGCCAGGCTTGCCAGTTCTTGCTGGCAGCTCGCCAATTCGCCGGCAGCGGCGCCGAGCTGCTGGCGGGCCAGGCACTCGCCCTGCTGGGCCAGTTGCTGCTCTTGCTGGCCCATGTCTGCCAATGTGCGACCAAGCTCTTGCTCGCGCTCGCGGCCGGTAGCAAGCTCCTGGCCCAGCTGCTGCCAATGGCGGTAAAGGGGCCGCAGCGCCTCAGCAGGTTTGGCGGCTTTGAGTTTTTTAAGGCTCGGTTCGGCCTGTTGCCACTGGGTTTGAGCTACTTCCAGTTGCGCACTGGCCTGGGCCATCTCGGCGGTGGCGCCGTCCAGTTGTTTGCGCCAATCCAGTTGGGTGCTCACCTTACGCAGCTGCTCGTTAAGGCCCTGCTCTTGGGTGCGAAGGGCCGCCAAGGCCTCGCCCAGCTGCTGACGCTCCTCATCAGTGAGCACCGCAATTTGCCCAGCCCGGGCTTCCAGCACCTTGACCTCTTCGGCCAGGGCGCGGGTCTCTTCAAACACCTTTTGGGAGAGCTGGCCGTAGATGTCGGTGCCGGTCAGCTCCTCCAAAAGCTCGGCGCGCTTGTTGGCGTCGGCGTTCAAAAAGGCGGCAAAGCCGCCCTGGGCCAGCAGCATGGACATGGTAAAGCGGCCGAAATCGAGGCCGGTCAGCTCTTCGGTGAGCTTGAGCTTGTCGTTGATTTTGTCGGTGAGGATCTCGCCATCAAGGCGGGCCAGCTCCACCTTGGGGGGCTGCAACTTGCCGTCGGGGTTGTCGCGGGCGCGGCGCTGCTGCCAAAAGGCCCGGTAACCCTGGCCTTTGACCTCGAATTCCACCTCCGCCAGCGCCTCGCTGGTGTGGCGGGTCATCAGCTCGTTGCTGGACTGAGACACCGTCTTCATGCGCGGCGTCTCGTGGTAAAGGGCGAGACAAATGGCGTCCAGCAGGGTGGTTTTGCCGGCGCCGGTGGGGCCGGTGATGGCAAAAAGGCCGTTGCCAGCAAAGGGCTCGGCGCTGAAGTCGATTTTCCACTCCCCTTTGAGGGAGTTGAGGTTTTTAAGGCGCAGGCTGAGGATCTTCATTTGGCCTCCCTAAGGGCGGCCAGGGTGGCTTGGTAACGCTCGGTCAGTGCCAGGTTAAGCTCGCCGCTCAGACCCTCGCTGGCCAGACGCCGGGCAAAGACTTCTTCGGGGTTGAGCTCGTCGAGGGTTTCGCGGTGCTCCCGGATGATGCCCTGCTGCTGTTGGCGCTCGCGGCGAAGACGCAGCAGATCCGCCGGCAAGCCGTCCAGCTGCTCGGCCACCCGTGCTTGCAGGTCACTAAGATACTGCTGGCTAGAGAGCACCACTTCCAGCCACAACCGCTCGCCATCGGCCAGGGTTTCAGTCAAGGGCTGCACCTGGGCTCGGATGCCTTCCAGCTCAGAGCGCACGCTGGCCAGTGGCTGAAACCGGGGCACGGCTATGGGGGTCACCGAACGCAGGGCGCCGTCTAGCTCCACCAGCAGCACTTCTTTTTGCTGGCGCGCTTCGTCAAAGCTCAAGGGGATAGGCGAGCCGCTGTAGCGAATGTGCTCAAGGCCGCCCACCTTCTGGGGCCTGTGGATATGGCCAAGGGCAATGTAGTCGGCCGGCGGGAAAGCATTGGTGGGAAAGGCTTCCAGGCTGCCCACGTAAATCTCCCGCACCGACTCCGAGGCGCTGGCACCGACCGTGGTGAGATGGCCTGTCATCACCACCGGCAGGCCGCGGGCTTTGGCCTGTTCATAAAGCCCTTGGTAATGGGCCTGAATGGCCTGCTGCATGCCCAGCAACTTGGCCTGGCCGTCTTGCCCCGCTTCGCTTTGCAGCAACTCGCGAGGCCGCAAAAAGGGAATGGCGCAAAGGGTGGCCGCCGCCTCGCCACTGGCACCATGCAGGGTAAGCAGTTGGTTGGCAGCGCCCTCCCCCACCGAGGCCACCACCTGGGTACCCAGCGCCCCCAGCAGCGCCTGGGATTCTTCCAGCACCGCCACCGAGTCGTGGTTACCCGCCAGCACAACGAGTTGACACCCTTGTTCCTTCATCCCCAGCACCAGGCTGTTGTAAAGTTCTCTTGCATAGCTGGGCGGAGTGCCGGTATCAAAGATATCGCCAGCAATAACAACCACATCCACCTGGTTGGCGGCAACGGTATCAAGCAGCCAGGCGATAAGGGCGCCATGCTCGGCCTGGCGGGTTTTACCCATGAAGTGCTGGCCCAAGTGCCAGTCGGAGGTGTGAAGGATCCGCATCGATTCAAGATTGCCTGAAGTTTGGTCGCTACTTTACTGGGGTTTCTCTGCCGTTGCAGCCGCCGAGGCTACAGCGCGGGTTGTAGGGCGCCCGGTTCGTCAGCAAACATCTCAATTTAAACAATACCTTATCACCACCCGCCGCCAATGTGCGGGTCTTTGACGTGTGAGAGAAGTGGATGCTCAAACAGCTGCTGTACCTGAATGACGAGCAAGGCAATCTGCCTACCCCCCCTTGGCGTATCAGCGTGCTACGGATCCTCACCCTATCGGGGCTGCTATTGGTGTTAGGCGTTGCCGCGCACAGCAGCTACAAGGCATGGCAGCTGGGGGCCTATCACGTGCTTTATATCGTGCTGGGCTTTTATGTGGTGCTGCTGGGCGCCGCCCTTTTTGCCCGGCGCCGTTACCGGCTGGGGCGAATATTGCTGGCCCTTTGCGTTGTCGGCGCTGGCGCCACCATGCAGTTTTTCATCAAGGATTTTGACGAAGCCAAGCTTGGCGCTATTTTCCTTTACTCGCTGCCCATCGCCATGTTGATGCTGTGGGGCAAGAAGGCGGCGGTAGCGGCCATGGCCTTTAACCTGCTGCCCTTTGCCTACCTGGTGTATAACAAACCGCTGCTGCATTGGGACGCCGTCAATATCGACCTACCCAGTACCCCCATCTACATAAATCTGCTGCTGTTTATCTTCTTTAACCTCTGCCTGCCGCTGGCCTTGATGCGGATGCTGAGCGCCCTGCAATGGACCCACGGCCGCCAGCAAGATCTTAACCGCCAGCTGCAGTTGTCGATGCTGCTGTATCGCGACCTGTTTGATAACGACACCCACCCGGCGTTTATTATCAACCAGAGCCAAAAAGTGATGCGCCAGAACAAGGCTCTTGCCCGCTGGCTTAAAAAACATCGCTTGAGCATTAACGCGCTGCTGCCAGCGCTGTCGTTACCGCCCGATAACTGCAAGCAATTGCCCAGGCTGGTGTCGGTGCAAAACGGCCAGCAACGCATGGTGGAACTGACCAAGACCCGCATGGCCAACCCCCAGTACCACCTGCTGCTGCTTGAAGACCTTACCGAAGCCTCCCAGCTGAAAATGCAGTTGGCCGACGAACGGGTACAAAACCGGCGCCTGCGCTGGCACGACACCAGCACCGGCATGCTCAACGAACAAGGGGTTGAGCATTGGCTGGCCCGCAAACCCCGGGCGGCGGTTGCCATCATGCAGCTGTGCAACAGCCCCGGCATCCGCTTCCGATACGGCAAACCGGCCAAAGATCAGGTACTCAACAAGACCGCCGCCAAGGTTAAGGCGCTGCTCCCCAAAGGCGCCATCGCCGGGCGTATCGGCCGTGGCACCCTGGTGTTTTGCCATCCCGTTATCCAACGCGATGCGCTGCTGGCTATGGTGCAGGGCATTGAAATGCAGCTGGACAACAGTATTCGCCTGGACGATGGCACCCTGTGCGAAACCGAGCGCCACTGGAAGATTGCCTCCCACCCCGGGTTGCTACCGCCCGGCCACCACATCAGCAGCCTGGCGGTGCACCTTTACGGCCAACCTCTTACCGCTGGCGACGTGACCTTGTTGGATACCAGCGCCCTGCAACGCTTCGACTCCCAGCACCAGTTGGTGGAAGACCTGCGTACCGCCCTTGCCAGCCACGACCAGCTCTACCTGGATTATCAACCCCAGTGCGACACCGAGGGCAACATTGTGGCCGCCGAAGCGCTGCTGCGCTGGCGCCACCCCAAAGAAGGCAATATCAGCCCGGCGGTGTTTATTCCCCTGGCCGAGCAAAGCGGCAATATCGGCCGCCTGACCCGCTGGGTGGTCAGCCAAGCCTGCGCCCAACTAAAAAGCTGGCAGCAACAAGACATCAACCTGCGTCTGAGCGTGAACCTCTCGGTGCTGGATTTGATAGACGAGCGTTTCACCCACTGGCTTATCGAGCATTGCCGGGAGCAGCAAATCGATAACGCCATGCTGGAGCTGGAGATCACCGAAACCGCCCTGGCTGACCTTCGCCAGACCAGTAAATCGTTAAAAATTCTGAGCCAGGCCGGCTTTCCCCTGGCCATTGACGATTTTGGTACTGGCCATTCGTCTCTTACCCGCCTGACCAACCTCGATGCCGACATCATCAAGATTGACCGCGATTTTCTGCGCGCCGTACCGGGCCAGGACCGCAGCGAACGGATGCTCAAAGCCATTATCGAGCTGTGCCGCTCCACCGGCGCAGAGCCTTTGGTGGAAGGGGTAGAAACCCGCCAGCAACTGGACTGGCTGTTGGCCCAGGGCTGTAAATTCTTTCAGGGATTTTATCTCTACCGGCCCATGCCGCCCCGTACCCTGGCGCAGCTATTGAAGGCCACCAGCACTGCCTGACACATAAAATTCATTAGAAGCAGAACAATAAATTCCGTTTAACGGTTGAAATTTGCACGCAAAACCGCTGAAATAGATAGGGCACTAATAATATTTAGGAGCCTTGTTTTGTATACCTTCAAAGTTCGCAACATCTTGGGTGACCACTGCGTATCGCGCATTCAGCAAGCCATCATGACCGGTGACGCTGAAGCGCAGGTACGTATTGATCGCGACGAGAACCGCATTACCATCATCAGTAACCAAAGCCGTAACCAGCTGGCCCAAGCCTTGCGCGGTACCGGTTTTCCCGCTCTGCCCTGATGTGAGAGCTATGGTTAGCCTTCTATAGATTTGAAATCATTAGAAGCCTGATAATAGCTATTACCCACCGCCCTTCGGGGCGGTTTTTCGTACCCGACAACTTGGCAAATAAACTTTAAAAAACAAAGCGCTTGCCTTGCTGGCTAAAGTAACGACAATGCAGTTATAAGCTTGTAAACAACAAGGCGGAATTACGATGCATTCGCTGGTACCCAGTGACCTGTCCCTGCTGCTGGTCGAACCCTCAGACACCCAACGTAAAGTGATACTGCGCCACCTGGCCGGCGAAGGCATCGAGACCGTCGATGAGGCCAGCAACCTGGCCCAGGCCCTGGATAACATCCGCACCAACAAGCCGGATCTGGTGCTGAGCGCCCTGCACTTTAACGACGGTACCGCTCTGGAGCTGGTACGCACGATGCGCAGCGAAGCCGAGATCAAGGACACGCCTTTTGTGCTGGTGTCCAGCGAGCGCCGCCCCGACGAGCTGGAAGCGTTTAAGCAGTCCGGGGTGGCCGCCATCCTGCCCAAGCCTTTCACCCACGAGCAGCTGGGCCTGGCCATCAATGCCACCCTCGATTTGCTCTCGCCTCAAGAGCTGGAGCTGACTCACTTTGATACCCACTCGCTGAGGGTACTGGTGGTGGATGACAGCCGCATGGCCCGCCGCCATATCCAGCGGGTGCTGGAAAACCTCGGCATCAGCCACATCACCGAAGCGGTGGACGGCGAAGACGCCATTGCCCAGCTGCAAAACCAGATGTTCGATCTGGTGGTCACCGACTACAACATGCCCAATATCAATGGCCGCGAACTGACCGAGCATATTCGCCAGCATTCCGACCAGTCCCACCTGCCGGTACTGATGGTGACCAGCGAAGCCAGCGGCGCCCACTTGGCCAATATTGCGCAGTCAGGAGTCGACGCCATCTGCGACAAGCCTTTCGAGCCCGCCGAAGTACGAGCCATGCTCTACCGGTTGTTGGAGCAATAACATACAGGCATGAAAAAGCCCGCCGATTGGCGGGCTTTTTGTTAGCGGCTGACGATAAGCATGGTACCGATGACCGTCACCACGGCCCCCAGCCAGGCGCCTTTGGCTGGCGCCCTTTTTTGCACCACCCACAGCAGCGGCAGGATAACCACCGGGCTTACCGAGCTCAGCATGGCCACCAGCCCCACTTCACCGTAGCGAAGGGCGTACAGGATGAGGGTCATGCCCACTCCCATGGACAAAAAGCCGTTGATGGCCACCTTGCCCAGCACCGCCCAATTGATGGGCAGCCTGGCCTTGGCGATAGCGGCGCCACTCCAAAGCAGCAACAGGTGCAGGCCAAGGGCAGTGCTCATGCGTACCGCCGAGGCCGACACCGCGTCGATATCCCCGGCCATCACCGGTTTGACCATCAAGGTGGCGCTGGCTTGGCAAAGGGCCGAAAGCAGCCCAAGGGCCACCCCTACCGCCAGCTTGCCGTTGTCCTGCTCCCAATGGTGGCTCTCCCCTTCGCGGCGGCCAAACAGCACCGCGCCCATAACGCCGCTGGCCACCAACATGCATCCCACCAGCGTCAGGCCCTTGAGGGTTTCCCCCAGCACCAGATACCCCAGCAGCACCGAAAACAGCGAATGGCAGGCAAAAAGCACCACGGCCCGGCGCGGCCCCAGGCAATTCATGGCGGCAAAAAGGGCGGTGTCACCGATAAAAATCCCCACCAGCCCCGACAGTGCCATCACCTCGATGCTGCTGCTATCAAGGCTTTGCCAGCCGCCACTGACCAGCGACACCGACCACAGCATCAAGCTGACACAGGCCATACGCCAGCGCGAAAAGGCAAAGGCCCCCAAATGGCGAGCGGCGGACGCAGAAAAGAGGCTGGCAACAGCCCAGCAGCAAGCCGCCGCCAGGGCAAGGGATTCAAACAGCAAGGGGAATGTCCACTAAAAGGCAAAGGCGCCAGTGTAGCTGACAACAAAAACGGGCGCTGCATTAGAACAAGCAGCAGCGCCCGCCCTAGCCTGCACTACACCAGTGAGGCTGGTGCCTTGGATGGCAGGTTATATCTCAGCGATTACTCCTCAATGGAGCGATAGATATTGGGATAGTTAGCTTTAAACTCCTCACCTCGGGTAAACCAGACATCGTCCCAGGTGAATTGAATATTTGCCCAGAAGGGATCCCAGCGCGGCATCGCATCGTTTGCTTGGCTCATCAGTGTCCATTCGTCACGAGTCTTAAAAGAGGCAGACCCGAAATTGGCATTACGCAAGGTATCTCGAAACCACTTATTGTTTCGATAGCGGTCCCACTCGTCTGATGTCCACCAGTGCAGAGCTGAGTAATAGCTGATGATATCCGGCGCATAAAACTCCCCCCAGTTGCCTTTGAATTCAACATGCGCTTTGTCATTTGCATTGGCATGCCTGAACGCGTGAGTGCCTGCGCCATCTTTGTGGTAAACGATAAGCGGGTGGCCCCAATGCTTTTGCACTTCGCTGTAATGCTTCGTCGTATAGTGTCCGTGCGCACTGGTACTGACATGAGAGACAAACTCGTTGTACTGACCGTTGTCCTTCCATACCTGCCCGGTCCAGATGATCACCGTTTCCACGTCATGGCGATGCCCACCGAGAAATGATCCCCCTACCGCCTGGTCTTTTTCAAAGTAGAGTTCATAGAAGTGGGCACAGCGAAGATTCCAACCGCCATCGCCATAGTCTCGGTGGCACAACTGCCGGTGCAAGGTATTCGCGAATTGGCCAAAGTTACTGTCTGCGCATTTCCCTTGTGGTGTACCGGTAGCACTTAACCCAGGGTTTTGAGAGAGGTTGTTATAGCGGTCGAATGGCGTAGCCGGATAACAACCGTCTCCATCAAAATCAAACATCGGATGATATTTCTCAACCATGCTTCGATTGTATGCAGTGACAGAGCGGTCAAACCGAGCCAATTCATTGGCGCTTACTGGTACCAAAAAAACTACGCTAAAAAGCGAAAACAACAATACGTTATAAAAAGACAACAGTTTTTTACTCATAGATTTCCCTTCTTTTGATTAACAGCTGAAGAGAAATTATCTGACGAAAAAAGCACTTACCCTACTGATAAAAGAAACAGGTTTCCCGAAAAAATGAATTCTTCATATGATATTGCATCCATATCAATACGCAAACGAAGCTAAATTAGCCACTAATTTATAAAACATTTTCCCATTGGCCACTACTACCGGCTCGAAAAACAGCATTAATAAAAAGCTGGTTTTGATATGAGCTTTCCAAAGACAGCACTTCCGTATCCAAACCCATTACTGCATCAGCAAAGGCTTCAGCCTGTAACTTATACTGTCGGCCATCCTGAAATCGATAAATCTTAGACTCATTATGCGAACGGTTAGTCAATTCAACTTCCTCAGGCCCCCATCGATTAGCGTTAAAAGGCGATTTCACCTCGATATATCCGTCGGTGCCATGGAAAACCATTAATTGCCGTTCGGCAAGTTGTGTAGCAATATAAAAGCTTAAATCAAAGCTTCCAAAGTCTGCTTGAATACTTGAATAAGTATCGATACCAAATAAATCATCGTACTCAATACTTGCCCGCACACGTCGTGGCTCTAAACCTGTCGAGAACCGGGTCGCCATTATCGGATAGACACCGATATCAAAAAGGCCACCACCACCCAGACCAGGCTGATTCCTCATATCGTCTGCACTGCGATTAAAGTAAGAAAAAACACCTTGCACATGTTTTAATCTTCCAATTGCGCCCAAGGCGATGAGTTCACGAACTTTTTTCCATACAGGTGAATAAGTGATCATGAAACCCTCAGCTATAGTCACCTTTTTTTCATCACGGACCGCTATAAGTTTCGCTATGTCGTCTGCGCTAAGAGCAATGGGTTTCTCACAGAGTACATGTTTACCTGCATGCACCGCCTTCATGACCCATTTCATATGATGGGATGTTGGTAATGGAATATAAATGGCATTGATATAACAGCAATCGAGCATTTCTTCATAAGATGAGAAACGGAGTGGAATAGAAAAACGGTCCGCTACTGCTGATGCTTTAGATATATCCCGACTGGCAATGCCATTAACAATACAGTTTTTTGCATCCAGTATCGCTGGGATCACATGATCCTGAGCTATTTTTGCTGTTGAGATTACACCAAAACGCAGCATGCAATATTATCCTTAGCTTAGGGTGTCGGAGCAACCTTTGGATTAGAACTGAACCACCCTCTCCGGTCTTGCCAGTTTCCATACTCATCTACAATAGCGCCTTCTGCAGCGGCCTTAAGAAAATGCCAGCTTTCCAGCTTTTTAAGAGATAGAATTTCGCCTTGGTGCTGCACAACCACATTTTGGCTCTTTATTTTCCCAAAGCTTTTTGGAATATCGGGAAGTGATACTGAAGGTTTGCCAATGTTCGAGAAGTTATAAACCCAGCCCTGCATAACACGCCAAGACTCATGCTTCGCTGGCATCTTTGGTGCACTGAGGATTGGCATATGTTTATGCTCGGGAATCATCTGGTCAGGAAGCAGGAACATCGTCATGGCATAATAGCCGTACGTCGTGTTGTTAACCCAGGTAATACTGGCTAGGCCGACATGTTCATAATCACCCAGGCCAAAATCATTAACCCATAATTGCTTACGCAGCTCAGGCGTTAAAACTTGACCATAGTGCTTCATTAATTGTGCGATGGCATCTTTAGCCACTTCTTTTTGAAAGACGCCATTCACGTAAAAGTCCTTATTGGTGAAATGATGGACTTTATTTTCTACTTCAGAGGCTTGTACTGATGGAGAGAAAGACAAAAATTGCAAAGCTATGTAAATAGAAAAGATAAAAGCCTTGCTTGTCACTTTGATATGAAGGTTCACACATACCACCTTAGTAGATATATAGAATTTCACCCAATCTAACATTGGGTAAAACTCATAGTGAAATTCAATATAGTGATGGCATTAATCAGTTCTATAGATAAGTAGCTATATACCTTGCTCCAAAATATCCATGAATTCTTTAACAGGCCGCTCATGTATTTTATCACTGTTGGGGCCATCACTTAGCCATACTACGGCCAGCTCCCAGCATAGATTTTCTTCCTTTAACTCTTTGAATTCCAATTTATCTCCTCTCGATGAAGCTACATCTTCCGGTAACAATGCAATACCCATGTCTTTTTCAACAAGCCCTATCAAGGTCTCAAGATCACTCACTTCAAAAGTTATCTTTCTTTCGACATTGTGCATATCAAAGAACTTATCATTGATGTCACGCGTTCCCTGACCACGTTCAAAATCAATAAAGCTCAGCTTAGATAAAGCTGAAACAGAGACACTACCGTCATCAATTTTAAAAATTCCGGAATCCTTCGCATAAACAACCACAATTGAATCACAAGCAATAATCTTTGACGCCAAAAGGTCAGAAACTTCTTCAATTGGCATAATGGCCAGATCCACTTGCTGGTTCTGTACTTTTTCGTTTAGTTCAGAAGATGACCCCTGACAAAGCTTAACATCAAAATCAGGAAATTTATTGATAAAGTTCTTAAGAAGAATAGGCAAATCAATGAAAGGAGGAATACTCTGCACGGTCCCCACTGAAATAGACCCTGATTTAAGAGATACGATAGCCTCCACTTCCTGAGTCGCTTTGCTAACATAACTCATTATGTTCTTTGCATACTTTAAAAAAACACGCCCCGCCATTGTCAATCTGACTTTGCGGGTTGAGCGGATAAACAAGGAGGTTCCCAGCTCATCTTCTAACTGTTTAATCGAAGTTGATAGGGCAGATTGCACGATATGCATAGCTTGTGCAGCACGAGTAAAATTTTCGTACTCGGCTACAGCCAAAAAATGCCGGATCTGTCTAAGCTCCACGATTTATCTCCTGAATAGATTAAAGCCATCAATACAATGAATTTCTCATTAGATAATAGAATTGAGAACATCATAGAAAGGAGTCAGTAGTCATCATTACAACACTCGCCTAACTATTAACAGAGTTTATCTAATTTTCCACCCATCGCAAGTGTTGATAGCAGATAAAACAAGGTGAATTTAGTGAGTTACATTCCTTCAGAGTCTCGATATAAAGGCAACATGCAATACCGAAAAACCGGTAACAGCGGATTATTCTTACCAGCCATTTCACTAGGTCTGTGGCATAACTTTGGCGGCCATGACCGGCTCGAAAATTGTCGTTCTATTTTGCATCATGCATTTGATAATGGCATTACTCATTTCGACTTGGCAAACAACTATGGCCCGCCTCCTGGATCGGCAGAAGAAAACTTTGGCCGAATATTGAAATCTGACTTTGGTCGATATCGTGATGAAATGATTATCTCGACAAAAGCCGGATGGGAAATGTGGCCCGGCCCTTATGGTGGGATTGGTAGCAGCAAAAAATATCTGGTGGCCAGCCTTGATCAGTCTCTCAAAAGGATGGGAGTAGATTATGTCGATATTTTTTACTCTCACAGGGTTGATCCTAATACTCCGTTAGAAGAGACAATGAGAGCACTTGCCCAGCTGCACCACCAAGGTAAAGCCCTTTATATTGGGATTTCCAGCTACTCGCCAGAATTAACAAAACAAGCTGCAGCTCTACTTAAAGAGGAACGTGTTCCGTTATTTATACACCAGCCAAATTACTCGATGTTTAATCGCTGGATAGAGAATGGCTTGCTTGATACGTTGAACGAGTTAGGTACCGGCTGTATAGCCTTTTCTCCTTTAGCTCAAGGATTTCTGACATCAAAGTATTTATCTGGTATTTCAGAAGGCTCCCGCGTCGCTCGTGGCGGTCTGAATAAAGACTTGATAACAGATGAAGTGTTAAACCGTATAAAGCAATTGAACAATATCGCTGAGCGGCGTAACCAAACTTTGGCTCAAATGGCCATTGCTTGGGTACTCCGGGATAAAAGAGTGACCTCGGCACTGATTGGAGCAAGTTCAGTAGAGCAGCTGAGAAACTCTCTTGGAAGTTTAAATAACATGCACTTCACTCAAGAAGAACTCGATGAGATTGATCTGTATGCAGTAGATGCCAACGTCGACTTCTGGAAGTCATCCAGCACTATTCGTTAGTAATTGCTTGGCTACTCCAAATTTTCACCAACTTAACAGCACTTGAGGTATTCATGAAAATCGTTCCTTTGACTTATGCTGCAATACTGTTGGCATCATCATTCGCATCCTGGGCAAAGGACGATAGCCAACAATCCGTAACGGCTTTGGATGAAGCTGGTAGCCACCTTTACAAGAGCAACTGCGCTATATGCCACGGTTCAACGACTCGCTCTATGTATGCTCATGCCAGTGCCCGCTTTGAAACGGTGGGCGAGTTGTACGATTTTATGTCTCAGCGTATGCCTGCCAGCGCACCTGGCTCAATGGCCAGTGATGATTATGTAAAGATCCTCAACTATCTGCTTCATTCTAATGGCCAAACTACGGCAAGCCGTGTTGATAATTCGCAAACCGCGCACACCTCCAAAGAGAAGCTAGGCAGGTAGGGCTAACAACTTTAGAGAAACAAAAAAAGAGAGCCTAATGGCTCTCTTTTTTTACATATCCAAACTAAGCCTTTTATTAAAGTCAGCAATCACTTGCTCTTTTTTATATTTAGCTGGCTTTGGTTTGTATCCGAGCATTTTTCTTGCCTTTGAGATATCAATGAATTTGACATCAGCATCGACAATGCTGAAAGCCTCGTACCAAAACTCATTGGGATTACTTATAGCAAGATCGGTTGCTTGAATAACGTTATCAATACTGACATGAGCGCCAATATTAACTTGGTCAACCGGTCCATAACGTAAGGCAATCACTTGCACTTTCTTATTCAAGCCGTACCAAGCCAGCTCCTGCTCAGCCATCACTTTCGATATATGATATGACAGATCCACATCCCGGGTTTTAGTCAGGTCCTTGGCCTTAAGGTATTGGGAAACAAACTTCTGCCCCTCGGTAATGGGATAATCAAAAGGAATGCCACCTTCAATCCCGTAGATGGTTGTCGAACTTGCATAAACAACTCGTTTCACACCGTCTTCGGCTGCTGCTCTGACGACATTCAGAGTACCTTGAACATTCGTGCGAAAGTAATCTTCAAAACTCTTACCTGGCACCGGCCGAGGAATGGCAGCTTCATGAACAACAACATCCACTCCCTTCATTCTTTCCTTTAATTTGTCGTAGTCAAGAATGTCATCCCCATCAACCAAGTCATATCCAACGATGTCATATTTATCTTGAACCGCTTTGACAAAGCGGCTACCAATATATCCTTTGTATCCGGTAACCATGACTTTTAATTTATGCTTGGCCGGTAGCGGGCTGTCCTCTGCATGAGACACACTAGTTACACCGAGAGCCGACATCACAACCAGCAATGTCGCCCCAAACTTTTTCAAGTTGATATTCACAGTCTTTATCCTCATAGGTGGAGTTGGCCGCACCACTTATTGCAGTAGATTGTTACTGCATTTTTGGTAATGCAGTTGGACTTTCACAAACTCAATCCAGACAGTGAAATTCAAATTTTTAATGGCATTTATCGCTATCGTAGATAAATGCCAGTAGGCCAAATTAAGTTGCGATAAGTCACGACTCTATAAGGGGAAAATGACTTCGCTTACGGCCGTTACCTCCTCCGTATGGCGATAACCTTCCCATCAGCCATTAACGCCAATAGTTTTGTCGTAGATCTGGATCAGCCCGTTGCTTGTTGCTGCTCGGAGATCTGCCACAGCCGGTCTTGCTCGTCGAGGTTGTTGTCCTGCTGCTCGCGCTTTTGTTCAAGCTCGGTCTTGATACGCAGGTAACTGGCCTTGATGGCACCGCAATCTGGGCCGGGTGGCAGGGCCATGGCGCGGCTACGCAGTGCTTTTATCATGTCGATGACATGTTGGCGGTGGCGGTATTCGTGGCGGTGGATGTGCTCGTAGAACGCCTCCCAGCGGGGTTTGAGCTCTCGGGGGGGGTCGAGCCAGCGGGGCAGGCTGATGGTGACCTTGAGCGTCACCTCCATGGCGCTTATCCAGCAGCGGCGCTGGTCGCTGGCAAAGGCCACTTTGTATGAGGCGTTCCAGGCGGTTTGGGCCCAGGCCTTGTTGCCCTTGCCGGGACGGTGGCGCACTACCTCAAGCAAGGCGTCCCAGCTGTCGGCCTTGATGGGGTAATAGGCAACCTGCTCATGGTAGTGAACATCGGGGTCTTGGAAGGGCGAGGCAGCCAGCAGCAATAACGACAGCATCACAGGGCCTTTGTTGAGAGCACGCCTTCACCTTAGCAGCAAAGAAAAAGGCCGCAAACGCGGCCTTGAATCATTTGAGCTGGGCGGCATGGAAGCGAAGGTGCGCCTCCATGAAGCTGGCCACAAAAAAGTAGGAGTGGTCGTAACCGCTCTGGCGATGCACGGTCAGCTCGGAGCCGCTTTGCGCGGCGGCGGCTTCCAGGGCTTCTACCCGCAGCTGCTCCTCAAGGAAGTTATCCTTGAGGCCCACATCTACCCGCACCGGCCAGGGCGCCTTGGCGTCAGCCAGCAGCAGCGAGGCGTCGTAAGACTCCCAGTCTGCCGGGTTATCGCCCAGGTACGCGCCAAAGGCTTTTTTGCCCCAGGGGCAATTGACCGGGTTGCTGATGGGCGAAAACGCCGACACCGAGCCGTAAAAATCGCGGTTACGCAGCGCCAGTACCAGGGCGCCGTGGCCGCCCATGGAGTGGCCGCTGATGCCGCGCCGGCTGCCAAGGCCCAGGGCCTCGATAAGGGGCGGCAGTTCCTTGACGATGTAATCGTCCATCCGGTAGTGGCTGGCCCAAGGCGCCTGGGTGGCGTTGACATAAAAGCCAGCGCCTTTACCCAGGTCATAGCCTTCATCGTCGGCCACCGCTTCGCCACGAGGGCTGGTGTCCGGCGCCACGATCGCCAGGCCCAACTCGGCGGCCAAGCGCTGGGCGCCGGCCTTTTGCACGAAGTTCTCGTCGGTGCAGGTAAGCCCCGACAGCCAATAGAGCACCGGGGTGTGACTGCCAAAATCCGGCGGCAAAAATACCGACACCGTCATCTCGCAGCCCAGTACCGCTGAGCCATGTTTATAGCGGCGCTGCTCGCCGCCAAAACACAGATGGCTTTCAATCAGTTCCATAACGGCTCCTTAGAACAGGATCACGGAGCGGATGCTCTTACCCTCGTGCATCAGGTCGAAGGCCTTGTTGATGTCTTCCAAGCCCATGGTGTGGGTCACGAAGTCATCCATGGGGATCTCGCCCTTGAGGTAACGCTCCACCAGGCCCGGCAGTTGGCTGCGCCCTTTTACGCCACCAAAGGCGCTACCGCGCCAGACGCGGCCGGTCACCAGCTGGAAGGGGCGGGTGCGAATTTCCTGGCCAGCGCCAGCCACACCGATGATCACCGACTCGCCCCAGCCCTTGTGGCAGCACTCGAGGGCGGCGCGCATTACGTCAACATTACCAATACATTCAAAGGAATAGTCGACACCGCCGTCGGTCAGATCGACGATCACCTGCTGGATAGGGTCGCTGTAGTCTTTGGGGTTGATGCAGTCGGTAGCGCCCAGTTTCTTGGCCATCTCGAACTTGTCGGGGTTCAAATCGATACCGATGATGCGGCCAGCACCAGCCATCTTGGCACCGATAATGGCGCTAAGGCCGATACCGCCCAGGCCGAAAATGGCCACGGTGGCACCCGGCTCTACCTTGGCGGTGTTGAGTACGGCGCCGATACCGGTGGTCACGCCACAGCCCAGCAGGCACACCTTGTCCAGCGGCGCTTCTTTGCTGATAACGGCCACGGAAATTTCCGGCAGCACGGTGTATTCGCTAAAGGTGCTGGTGCCCATGTAATGGAAGATGGGCTTGCCGTCCAGGCTGAAACGGCTGGTGCCGTCGGGCATCAGGCCCTGGCCCTGGGTGGCGCGCACCGCCTGGCACAGGTTGGTTTTGCCAGACAGGCAGAACTTACACTTGCCGCATTCGGCGGTGTACAGCGGAATAACGTGGTCGCCCACTTTGACCGAAGTCACGCCGGGGCCGACCGCTTCAACAATACCGGCGCCTTCATGGCCGAGGATGGACGGGAAGATACCTTCCGGGTCGGCGCCGCTCAGGGTAAAGGCGTCGGTGTGGCAAACACCGGTGGCCACCAGCCGTACCAGCACTTCGCCTTCTTTGGGCGGCGCCACATTTACGGTTACCAGTTCCAGGGGCTTTCCGGCGGCAACCGCCAGCGCAGCACGGGATTTGATCATGGACAACTCCTTATTGGTTTGTGGCCATTGTATTGTGGTCTGATGCTGAGATAATCACCTCAAATACAAAACAGATTTTCAGCACGGTAAAGATGAGCCGATTCGATGGCCTTGAAGCCCTGGTGGCGGTGGTGGAGCAGCAAAGCCTCTCTGGGGCAGCGCGGATGCTGGGGGTGTCGGTGGCCCATGTCAGCCGGCAGTTAAAGGCGCTGGAAAAGCGCCTGGGCAGCCAGCTTATCAAACGCACCACCCGCCAGTTGATGGTAACGGACTCGGGGGAGCTTTATTACCAGCATGCCCGGGCGCTGCTGGACGGCCTGGAGCAAGCCGAAGACGCCGTATCCACCCTGGAGGGCCACTTGCAGGGGCGGCTTCGCATCACCGCCTCCACCGCCTTTGGCGAGCGCTATGTGGCGCCGGCGGTGATGAGCTTTCTCGGCCAATACCCGGAGCTGAAAATCGACCTTATCCTCAGCAACGCCAACCTGGACTTGGTAGCCGATGGCATCGATTTGGCCATTCGCCTGGGCAAACTGGAAGACTCCAGCCACATTGCCCGCAAGTTGGCCCCGCGCCGGCTCTATATCTGCGCCAGCCCCGCTTATCTTGCCGCCCACGGCACGCCCCAGAGCCTTGATGAATTGCACCAGCACAGCTGCCTGTTGGGCACCCTGGGTTACTGGCAAGGCCGCACCGGGCCCATTCAGCCCGACGCGCGACTGCGCATCAACTCGGGGCAAGTGCTGTTGGAAGCGGCGCTGGACGGCCTGGGGCTGGTGCAACTACCGGATTACTACGTGCTTGAGCACTTCAAAAACGGCACCTTGGTGGAGCTATTACCGCAACTGAAACCGAGAGAAAGCGCGGTGTGGGCCCTGTACCCGGCACGCCTGGCCCAAACCCCGAGGGTGGCGCGCTTTATCGCTCACCTTGAAGCACACCTGCAGGCGGTGCTGCCCGGTTAATCGGCCCCTTCTTCGGCACCCTCTTCGGCCTCGGCAAGCTGGTGAAACCGTAAATAAGCGTGTAGCAGCACCGTCATGCATACAGCCAGCAGCGCCAGGTCGAGATGAAAGAGGCCCTCATAATGCTCACGGGACACCGCCGGCAACAGCGGTAAAAAGGCCATCAGCGCCAGGGCCGCCACCGACAGGTAAAAGCTGCCGATGGCCGGGTAGCTCAACATGCGCCGGCCAATCAGCGCCATCATCAGCACCGTCATCGACTCGGTCAGCAGCGGCAGCGCCAGCCACAGATTGGCGACGCAGCACAGCATCAGCGCCAAGATAAGAAAGCGCAGCAGGCTGTGGCAATTAAACTGCCAGGCCACCAAACCCACCAGCAGCGGCATCGCCAAATTCTCCCCCAGCTCCATCAACACCTGGTGTTTGAACCCCAGTTCCAGCCAGCCGGCAAAACCCAGCAAGGCGGTGCAGGCGCTCAGGGCCAGCGCCGCCAGCAAAGCCAGATACAAGGGTTTTATCAAGCGCTGCAAAGGCGCACCGCGCAAGGTGATAACGCAGCTCACCAAGGCGGCAATCAGCAGCAGTTCTGAGAGTAAGGCATAGAGTTTCATGAAGATTTTCAGCACTCAAGCGGCGCCTATGGCCCTAGCTAAGGTGTAGCAATGCTGGCTGGGCGGCGCAAAAAGCTTGAGTCGACTCTGGCTGTTACCGGACAATGCCCGGCAACCATAACGATGACAAAAACAGGCCCAAGACGTAATGCGCCTTTTGATGCTGTTTGTGCTGCTGGCCCTTGCCAGCGGCCAGAACCTGGCTGTAGAAAGTTTCAGCAAGGCCAAACGACTGGCAACCGAGCTGTACCAGTCCCACCCCGAAACCTTCTATTGCGGTTGCGACATCGACTGGCACGGAAAAAAAGGCGTGCCGGCCCTGGGTAGCTGCGGCTATCAGGTTCGCAAGCAACCCAAACGCGCCAACCGCATCGAGTGGGAACACATCATGCCGGCCTGGGAATTTGGCCATCAGCTGCAATGCTGGCAAAAAGGTGGCCGCAAAGCCTGTAAAAAAGACAAGCGCTTTGAGCGCATGGAAGGGGACCTTCACAACCTGGCACCGGCCATAGGCGAGGTGAACGGCGACCGTTCCAACTTCCGCTACGCGGCCCTTACCGGTAAACCCAACCAGTACGGCGCCTGCACCATGCTGGTGGACTTCAAGGGCGGCCGCGCCATGCCCCCAGAGCGGGCCCGAGGCAGCATCGCCCGCACCTACTTTTACATGGAAAAAGCCTACGGCATTCGCATCTCCCGCCAGCAGCGGCAACTGTTCACGGCCTGGAACAACCTCTACCCTGTGAACAGCTGGGAGTGCCAGCGCAACCAGAAGATCAAAGCGGTGCAGGGTAACGACAACCCCTTTGTTACCCAGGCCTGCCTCAAACTCGCCCGCAAGGAGCAATAATGCGAAACCCGCGCATTTATGAACCCCAGCCCCTGAGCCAGGGCCAGACCCTGGCCTTGAGCGAAGACGGCGCCAACCATGTGGGCCGGGTGCTGCGCATGCAGCCGGGCCAGGAGCTGCGCCTTTTTAACGGTGACGGCAACGACTACCACGCCGCCATTACCGAAGCCGGTAAAAAGCAGGTGCAGGTCACCATCACCGGCGCCGAGGCGCTGGCCAACGAATCGCCACTGCGCATCCATCTGGGCCAGGTGATCTCCCGGGGCGATCGCATGGAGTTTGTTATTCAAAAGGCGGTAGAGCTGGGAGTGAGCGAAATTACCCCGCTCTTTTCCGAGCGCTGCGGCGTTAAGCTCCAGGGCGAGCGGCTGGACAAAAAGGTCGGCCAATGGCAAAAGGTAGCCATCAGCGCCTGTGAGCAATGCGGCCGCGCCACGGTGCCGGTGATAAACGAGGTGGCCATGCTGAGCGACTGGGTGGCAGAGCCCTTTGACGGCCACAGCCTGACCTTGAGCCCCTACGCCAAAGGCGGCATTGCCAGCCTTGCCAAGGCCGGCGGCGCCCGGCTACTCATCGGCCCCGAAGGCGGCTTTACCGACGACGAAGTGGCCATAGCAAGCCAGGCCGGTTTTACCGACGTACTTTTAGGCCCCCGGGTTTTGCGCACCGAAACCGCTGCCCTGGCCGCCATCAGCGCCCTGCAACTGACCCTGGGCGATCTGGGATAAGGAGTAAAGATGAAGATCGGCATAGTGATGGACCCCATCGAGGCCATCAACACCAAAAAAGACACCACCTTTGCCATGGCGCTCGAAGCCCAGCGCCGCGGCCACAGCCTCTATTACATGCAGATGCAGGATTTAATGCTCGAAGACGGCGAGCCCCTGGCACGGATGACCGAATTTACCGTCAAGGACGATCCCAAGGATTACTACCGCCTGGACGAGCCCCAAACAGCCCCCCTCAAGGAGCTGGACATCATCCTGATGCGTAAAGATCCGCCCTTTGACACCGAATACATCTACGCCACCTACATTCTGGAGCGGGCCGAAGAGCAAGGGGTCAAGGTGGTCAACAAGCCACAGAGCCTGCGCGACTGCAACGAAAAGCTCTTTACCGCCTGGTTCCCCCAGTTTACCCCCACCACCCTGGTGACCCGTTCGGCCGGCAGGCTCAAGGCCTTCCACGCCGAACATGGCGACGTAATTTTTAAACCCCTGGATGGCATGGGCGGCGCCTCGATTTTCCGCTTAAAGCCCGACGAAGCGAACCTTGGGGTGATCATCGAAACCCTCACCGAGCACGGCAGCCGTTACTGCATGGCGCAAAAATACCTGCCCGCCATCAAAGACGGCGACAAACGGGTGCTGGTGGTGGCCGGCAAGCCGGTAGAGCACATGCTGGCCCGCATTCCCCAAGGCGGTGAAACACGTGGCAACCTGGCCGCCGGTGGCCGCGGCGAAGTGCGCCCCATCTCTGATGCCGAGCGCCATATCGCCGAGACCCTGGGGCCGGAGCTGATGAAACGCGGCCTTTATTTTGTGGGCCTTGATGTGATTGGCGACAAGCTCACCGAAATTAACGTCACCTCCCCCACCTGCGTGCGGGAAATTGAGGCCGCCACCGGCATCAATATCTGCGCCCGGCTGTTCGAGGCCCTGGGGGCCTGAGGCCGACCGTAAAAAAGGGCGCCGTTGGCGCCCTTTTTTATTGCCCGAACCAGCGGGCGATGGCGGCCTCGGCCGCCGCCACATCGGGCGGGCTGCCAGCTGGGCTGACCCAGGCAACGATGCCGTCGGGCCTTATCAGCATGGCGCCAAGGCCCAGATTGTCCTTGGCATCCAGGGCCAGGTACTCAAGCCCAGCCCTGCCCCGGCACAAGCTGGCCAAGTCCCTATCGTCCCCCAAGGCCACCAGCAGGCCCTGGCCATTGGCCATCTTGGGGCCAAGGCGGCTGCCATCTGTCAGCTCCAGATCCGGGGCGCTGGCCCCCACCAGCGGGTGGCTGTCGCCAAGGTCATAACGCAGGGTCAGGCCCCACAGCTTACCCAGGAAATGGTTGGCGCCATCATCGGTTTGGATAAGGTCGCGAAGCAGCTGGGCCAGTGCCTCACCCTGGGGCCCCGGCGCCATGCAGGCCACTTGGGCGCGGGTCCAGTCCAGCACCCAACTGGCCACCGGGTGGCGCTCAGCCTGGTAGCTGTCAAGGAGCTCCGCCGGCGCCCTGCCCTTGATAGTGGCGGCCAGCTTCCAGCCGAGGTTCAGGGCGTCACCGATACCGGCGTTAAGGCCCTGGGCACCAAGGGGCGAGTGAATATGGGCGCTGTCGCCGGCCAGCAGCACCCGGCCTTGGCGATACTGGGTAACCTGCTTGCACCTGTCGGTAAAGGTGGCCGCCATCTGGATGCTGTTTACGGTGACATCAGTGCCGCTGACCCGGCGCAGCACCGCTTGAAAATGCGCCACCGTCACCTCCTGGCTGCGGTCAAAGCGGCCGCCATCGTATTCCATCACCCCAAAATGGCCGGGGCTGGCCTGCACGTACATGCCATTGGCGGTGTACTGAAAACCCAGGGTGAGCTTCTCCGGGTCGGCCAACTCACAGTGCACGCTATAGCCGGTGCAGTTAGCCTCGGTGCCGACAAATTCAAACCCGGCCAGCTTTCGCACCTGGCTGCGGCCACCGTCGCAGCCCACCAGCCAGCGGCCTTGGTAATGCTGGCCACCGGCCTGCACCGCCACCTGGTCCGTGCCCTGCTCCAGGGCCGTCACCTCGGCGCCATACACCACAGTCACGCCGCGCTTGGCCACCAGATGGTTAAGGGCAGTGCAAATACGCTCCATGTCGGTTCTGGCGGGATAAAGCGCCGGCCCGGCCAGGCGGTAAGGAAAGCGCGCCAGCTCCAGCTGGCTGGCATTGACCATGATGCCGGCAAAGTGGCCGCCAAACTGAAAGGGAATGGCCTTATCCGGGCGCTGGGGGCGCTGGTCGGCGTCGTCCACTAGGGCGTCCAATAGCCCGCGGCGGTAGAAGGCCTCCACCGAGTTGCTGTTCACTCCGCGCATGCCAAGAGGCTTGCGCTTCCAGGGCATCTGGGCACTGGGGTCTTTTTCCAATACCAGCACCGACAGGTTGGCCAGGGCCAATTCGTGGGCCAGGAAAAGCCCCACCGGGCCAGCCCCGGCGATGATGACGTCATACAGCTTGTTCATGAAAATTCCTTGCAAGAGCGGGCCTTGGCCCGGGAATAAAAAGGGGTAGCCGGACTCAGGCGGGGCCAAACCAGCGCACCAGCGCCGCCTCGGCGGTGGCCAAATCGGCGCGGCCTTCGGCCAGCCAGGCCACCACCCCGTCCGGCCTTATCAGCAGCGCCTTGAGACCAAGGGTGTCCTCGGCAGTGCCCGCCAGGTAATCGAGCCGGCCCTGCCAGGGGCGGCACAGGGCGCGAAGGGCCGGGTCATGGGTAAAATCCAGCAGCAGGCCGCGGCCGCTATGGAGCCTTGGCCCCAGGCGGCCACCGCTCAACTCAAAGTCCGGGGCGCTGGCCCCCAGCAAGGGGTGGGCGTCGCCCAGCTCATAGCGCTGGGCCAGGCCCCAGATGCGGCCGATAAAGTAATTCGCCCCGTCCTGGCTCTCGATAAGGTCCTTAAACAAGGCCCCCAGGGCGCGCCCTTGGGTTGACGGGGCCATAACTGCCGCTTGGGCCCGGCTCCAGGCCAGCACCTGGCTGGCGACCGGGCACCGCTCCGCCTGATAGCTGTCCAGCAAACCGGGGTTGGCCCAACCGTTGATGCAGGCTGCCAGCTTCCAGCCCAGGTTGATGGCATCGCCAAGGCCGGTATTGAGGCCCTGGCCTCCCAAGGGAGAGTGGATATGGGCGCTGTCGCCGGCCAGCAGCACCCGCCCCTGGCAATAACGGCTGGCCAGCTTGGCGCGGTCGGTGTGGCTGTGGGCCTGGTGCAGGGCTTTGATGGTGACATCAGTACCGCTTACCCGGCGCAGCAGAGCCTGGGCGTATTCGAGATCTATGGGCTGGTTGCGGTCGAAACGGCCCTGGTCGAACTCGGTCACCATCACCAGCCCTTGGCCAGCCTTGGCGTAAAAGCCAGCCGGGGTGGTTTGAAAACCTGGCTTGAGCAGCTCTGGGCCGGCCAGCTCACAAAGCAGCTGGTAGCCGGTAAAGCTGGGCTCGGTGCCCTCAAAGGCGATGCCCGCCAGCTTACGTACCTGGCTGCGCCCGCCGTCACAGCCCACCAGCCATTGGCCGGCAAAGGTTTCGCCGCCAGTCTGGACTTGCACGCCACCGCCATGCTGCAAGAGGCCCTGCACCTCGGCGCAATAGCGGATGCTGACCCCAAGGGCCAAGGCTCTTTCGGTCAGGGCCCGGTTGAGGGTGGCAAGGTCGGTGAGCGCCGTGCCAAAGGCCGGCCCTGCCAACAGGTAGCGCCAGCGGGACGGGGTAAACCGTTCTGCGTTGATGGGCAGGCGAGCAAAATGGCCGGCGGAGCGAAAGCCCTCATTGGGCTTGACGTGCGCCAGCGCCGCGCCGGTATCGGCCAGCGCGGCGCCCAGCAGGCCCCGGCGATACAGGGCCTCCAGGGAAGGCGTGTTCAGGCCCCTTAGCCCCAAGGGTTGGGCCTTAATGGGATTGGTATCGGCAGGGTCTTTTTCCAACACCAGTACCGCTAGGCCAGCCAGACCCAGCTCCGTTGCCAGGAATAGCCCCACGGGGCCGGCGCCGGCAATAATCACATCAAACTGGCTGTGCAAGGTCTCTCCCAGGTTGGCCAAAAATAGAACCGCTATAAATTTATAGTCACTTAAAAATTTGATCAAGTTAAATTTTGACGGCATCATGGGCACCGTCATCAGGGGAGCCAACACAGTGGGACTGAGAGAACAGAAGAAAAAGCGCACCCGCAAAGCCATTTCCGACATGGCCACGCTGCTCTTTATCGAGCGCGGCTACCATCAGGTCACCACCGCCGAGATCGCCGAAAAGGCCGGGGTGTCGGTGCCGACCCTGTTTAATTACTTCCCCACCAAAGAAGCTATGGTGTTTGATGAAGACCGGGCCATTGAGGCGGGCCTCATCGACACTGTGGTCAAGCGCCGCCCCGGGCAAAGCATTGTGGAAGCGCTGATTGAAACCGGCTTTAGCGGTATCGATGTGGACCACGCCGAACACCAGCAACAGGTAGCAAGCTTTATGGCTCTGGTGGATAACACCCCGGAGCTCAGCCGCTACGCCAAGGACATGTGGCTGCGTCACGAAGCGTCGCTGGCTGGCGCCATCCTGGCGTCAAGCCAAGCGCCCATCAGCCCATTGCAGGCGCAGGTGATTGCCCATTACATCCTCGATGCCTTCCAACGGGCCATTCGCACTCAGGACCCCAACGGCACCCTCAAGGCGCTGCTGACCTTGCTTGCCGATGGTTGGCGCGGTTAGCCAGAGAATGGTCACGCTTTACACGCCAAAGCCCGCCTGCCCTTGAAAAGCCCTGCACCCGCCCCAAGTTAGCTATTTACTGCTGGTCGTAAATGGCCATACTTGGGGAAAGCTCTGACAGGTGCTGCCGATGCGTAGTTTGCAAAATCACTTTCTGATTGCCACGCCTGCCATGCGTGATCCTTACTTTGCCCGCACTGTGACTTACCTTTGCGAGCACAATGACGAAGGGGCCATGGGGCTGGTGGTCAATCACCCGGTCAACATCACCGTGACCGACATGCTGCGCCAGCTCGAGCTGGTGGAAGAAGACGAGCCCGAAACCCTAAGCGGCCGCTATGTGTTTTCCGGTGGCCCGGTGAACCCCGAGCGGGGCTTTGTTATTCACACCCCCAAACGCGGCTATACAGCCAGTTTGTCCCTGGGTGAGGAGTTGATGGTCACCACCTCGGTGGACATTCTCTCGGCCCTTGGCGGCGAGCACGGCCCAGAGCGATTTATGGTGACCCTCGGCTACGCCGGTTGGGAAGCCGGGCAGCTGGAAAAGGAGCTGGCCGACAACTCCTGGCTGCTGGTGCCTGCCGACGGCGATTTTGCCACTGAGCTGCTGTTCAATACCCCGCCCTCCAAGCGCTGGCAAAAAGCCTGCGAACACCTGGGCTTTGATATCTGGCAACTGTCCAACGACGTAGGCCACGCCTGATGCCCAAAACCGTTATTGCCTTTGATCATGGTGCCAAGAGCATCGGTGTGGCCGTGGGCCAGGATGTCACCGGCTCGGCCCAGCCCTTGGCCGCCATCAAAGCGGTGGATGGCCAGCCCAATTGGGAGCTGGTGGAAAAAGTCCTCAAAGCCTGGCAGCCCGATCTGCTGGTAGTGGGCCTGCCGCTCAACATGGACGGCACCGAACAAAACACCACGGCCAGCGCCAAGAAATTTGCCGGGCGCCTCCATGGCCGTTTTGGCCTGGAAGTGGCAACGCAAGATGAGCGCCTGACCACGGCGGCGGCGAAGGAGTGGCTATTTGAGAACGGCGGCTACAGCGCCTTGGAAAAAGGCAAAATCGACTCGGTGTCGGCCTGCCTTATTCTCGAATCCTGGTTTGAAAGCCAGTACTGATAGCGATTGAAAAAGGCGCCCTGGGGCGCCTTTTTTATCGGTCGATGGTGACGTTGTCCAAGGACGTAGTCTTGCCCGTTTCGTTCTGGCTGAGCTTTATCATCAGGCGCAGATCGTTGGGCGAGTCGGCATGGTGCAGGGCGTCGGCGTAGCTTATCTCGCCCTTGGCATAGAGCTCGAACAGGCTGCGGTCGAAGGTCATCATGCCCAGCTCCCGGGAGCGCTCCATGCTGTCTTTCAAGAGGTGAATGTCACCTTTGCGGATCTGCTCTGAAACCAGCGGCGAGTGCAGCAAAATCTCGGCCGCCACCATGCGGCCAGAGCCATCTCGTTTGGGCACCAGTTGCTGGGCGACAATGGCCTTGAGGTTAAGGCTCATGTCGAACAGGAACTGCTCGTGCTTTTCACGGGGCACCAGGTGCAGCACCCTTTCTAGCGCCTGGTTGGCGTTGTTGGCGTGCAAGGTGGCCATACAGAGGTGGCCGGTTTCGGCAAAGGCCAGGGCAAACTCCATGGTCTCCTTGGTACGAATTTCCCCAAGCAAAATCACATCCGGCGCCTGGCGCAGGCTGTTTTTCAGCGCCACCTCGAAAGACTCGCAATCGATGCCCACTTCCCGTTGGGTGATGATGGAGCGTTTGTGCTCGTGCACGAATTCGATGGGATCTTCGATGGTGACGATATGGCCGCGGCTGTTCTCGTTGCGATAGCCCACCATGGCCGCCAGGGTGGTGGACTTACCAGTACCGGTGGCCCCCACCATCAGCACCAGGCCGCGCTTGGTCATCACGATGTCTTTGAGGATGGGCGGCAGATCCAGCTCCTCGATGGAGGGGATCTTGGTTTGGATGCGGCGCAGCACCATGCCGGCGGCATCGCGCTGGGTAAACACCGACACCCGAAACCGCCCTACCCCTTTGACGCTGATAGCAAAGTTGGCGTCTTTGTGGTCACGAAACTCATCAAGCTGGCGCTCGTTCATCACGCTTTCCACCAGGCTCTTGGCCTCGGCCATGGAGAGGCGCTGGTCGGCCACAGGGCGAATTTCGCCGTTGATCTTCAAACAAGGCGGCAGGCCGGAGGTAATGAACAGATCCGAGGCATTGAGCTCGCCCATGCGTTGCAGCAGGCTTTTCATGTCCATGGCGCACTCCCCTTTTAGAAGGCGTTTTTATCCACCGCTTTGGCGCGGGCGTCGAGGCGGTTGATAAGGTTACGGTTCACCAGTTCTTTCATGCATTGGTCGAGGGTCTGCATGCCGTGGGTCATACCGGTTTGGATGGCCGAATACATCTGGGCCACCTTGTCTTCGCGGATAAGGTTACGAATGGCCGGGGTACCAATCATGATCTCGTGGGCCGCCACCCGGCCGCCGCCGGTTTTCTTCAACAGCGTTTGGGAAATAACCGCTTGCAAGGATTCGGACAGCATGGAGCGGACCATGGATTTTTCTGCGGCCGGGAATACGTCGATGATACGGTCGATGGTTTTGGCCGCCGAGCTGGTGTGCAGGGTGCCAAATACCAGGTGGCCGGTTTCGGCGGCGGTAAGCGCCAGGCGGATGGTTTCTAAATCCCGCATCTCGCCCACCAGTACCACGTCGGGGTCTTCACGGAGCGCCGAGCGCAGGGCGTTGGCAAAGCTGTGGGTGTCGCGGTGCACTTCCCGTTGGTTGACCAGGCATTTTTTGTTCTCGTGCACGAATTCGATGGGGTCTTCGATGGTGAGAATGTGGTCGTGGCGGTTGTCGTTCACATAATCGATCATCGCCGCCAGGGTGGTGGATTTACCGGAGCCGGTGGGGCCGGTCACCAGCACCAGGCCACGGGGCTTGGTGACGATGTCTTTAAAGATGGCTGGCGCCCCCAGGTCGTCCAGGGTCAGCACCTTGGACGGGATGGTCCGAAATACCGCCGCCGCGCCACGGTTTTGGTTGAAGGCGTTAACACGAAAACGCGCCACCCCGGGCACTTCGAAGGAGAAGTCTACTTCCAGGAACTCTTCGTATTCCTTGCGCTGCTTATCGTTCATGATGTCGTAGATAAGCGAGTGCACTTCTTTGTGCTCTAAGGCCGGCAGGTTGATGCGGCGCACATCGCCGTCAACCCGGATAAGGGGCGGAACGCCCGCAGAGATATGCAAGTCAGAGGCATTGTGCTTGACGCTGAATGCCAGGAGTTCGGTAATATCCATGTTCTTGTTATCACTCTTGAACTGCGGGCCAACATGACAACCATAGCAGAACGCTTGCATGACGCGGCAGCGCGCATCGCCAAGGCCGCAACGGTTTCAGGCCGGAACCCGGATGCCATTAGTCTGCTTGCGGTAAGCAAGCGAAAACCCCTCGAGGATGTCGTTGCCGCCCTGGCCGCAGGCCAGCTGGCGTTCGGTGAGAATTATGTGCAGGAAGGGGTGGAGAAGATCCAGGCCCTGTCTGCCGCCCATCCCGGCCATAAGGCGCAGTGGCATCTTATTGGCCCCCTCCAGTCCAATAAGACGGCGCTGGTGGCTGAGCACTTCGATTGGGTGCAAAGCCTGGACCGCGCCAAAATCGCCAAACGCCTCGACGAACAAAGACCGGCTCACCTTAAACCCATCCAAATTTGCATACAAGTGAACATCAGTGGTGAACAAAGTAAGTCTGGTGTTAGCCCCGATGAGGTCCTGGCCCTTGCCGCAGCCATCAGCGCCCTGCCTAAGCTTACCCTGCGCGGGCTGATGGCCATTGGCAGTGATGCCGGCCCAGACACCCAGCACCGCGAGTTTCACGCCATGAAAACCCTCTTTGACGAGCTTAAGGGCCGGTATCCCCAGGTAGACACTTTGTCTATGGGGATGAGCGGCGACCTGGAAATCGCTATCATGGAGGGCACCACTATGGTTCGCCTGGGTACCGCCCTGTTCGGTGCCCGTACCAACTGACAAGGTTGAACATGGAACACAAGCACATTGCATTTATCGGCGCTGGCAATATGTCCGGCGCCATCATGGGGGGCCTGGTGGCCTCCGGTTACCCCGCCAAGGCCATCACCGCTGCCAATCGCTCCGAGGGTAAGCTCGAGACCCTGGCCGATGAACTGGGTATCAATACCACCACCGACAACCTCAAGGCGGCCGAAGCCGCCGACGTGGTGGTGCTGGGGGTCAAACCCAACATGATGGAAGGGGTGGTCAAACAGCTGGCGCACCTCAACGACGGCAAGAAGCTGTTTATCTCCATCGCTGCCGGGGTCACCCTGGCCCATTTTGAAGCCTGGTTTGGCAAAGCGGTCCCGATGATCCGCACCATGCCCAACACCCCGTCCCTGGTGGGCCTGGGCATGACCGGCCTGTACGCCTCAGACACCACCAACAAAGACGACAAAGCCATCAGCGATATGCTGATGCGGGCCGTGGGTAAAACCGCCTGGGTGAAAACCGAAATCGAACTGGACCACATCATCGCCGCCGCCGGCTCCGCCCCGGCCTACTTCTTCCTCTTTATGGAAGCCATGGAAGCCAAAGCCATAGAACTGGGCTTTGACGCCGCCACCGCCCGCGAGCTGGTGCAGCAAACAGCCAGTGGCGCTGCGGAAATGGTACGCCGCCGCGACATGCCCATCCGCGAGCTGCGCCGCCAGGTCACCTCCCCCGGCGGCACCACCGCCAAGGCCATTGAGTCCTTCCAGGCCGCTGGCCTTGAGAAGATCGTTGCAGACGCCATGGACGCCGCCATCAGCCGCGCGGCAGAAATGGCCAAGGAGCTTTGATGAACGCCTTTGTATTTTTGTTCAAGACCCTGTTTGAGCTCTACATCATGGTGGTGTTGCTGCGGGTCTGGTTGCAGTGGGCCAAGGCGGACTTCTACAACCCCTTCAGCCAATTTGTGGTCAAGGCCACCCAGCCCATAGTGCGGCCGCTGCGCAAGGTGATCCCTTCTCTTGGCCCCATCGACACTGCCTCGGTGCTGTTTGCACTGGTGCTGAGCGGCCTGGAAGTGATAGTGCTTAACCTTATTCTCGGTGGTGGCATACCGCCGCTGCTGTCAATACTGTTTACCGGCGCTATTTTGCTGGTTTCCAACATCTTCCAGCTGATCATCTACGTGATCTTCGCCGGCGTGATTTTAAGCTGGGTGGTACGAGGCTATCACCCGGTGGCGGCAGCACTGTTCCAGCTCACCGAGCCGCTGCTTCGCCCCATCCGCAGCATTTTGCCCAATATGGGCGGCCTGGACCTTTCCCCCATGGTGCTGCTGCTGGGCCTGTACTTTATTCGCATCTTGCTGACCGATCTGACCGGCATCGGTTTTTAATGAGCGCATTTGAATGGCAGGACCAGGATCTGGTCCTGCATCTTTATGTGCAGCCCAAAGCCAGCCGCGACAGCTTTGCCGGCCTGCACGGCGATGAGCTGAAACTGGCCATCACCGCCCCGCCGGTGGATGGCAAAGCCAACGAACACATCCGCAAATACCTCGCCAAACAGTGCCGCATCGCCAAAAGCCAGGTGCTGATTGAAAAGGGCGAGCTGGGGCGCCACAAGAAGGTGCGACTTTGCGGCCCGTTAACGCCGCCCCCCGACTGGGACTGGCTCACCGGCTAAACTGTGCCCAAGCCCACCACGGACTTGGCATCCCATGAATTACCGCCCGCTGCTGCTGTTATTGCTGAGCTTTTGCCTGCATGCCGAGCAAAAGCAGGACTTTGGCCCCTACCGCGTCCATTACCAGGCGCTGCCCACCACCTTTCTGACCCCGGCCATCGCTGGCCAATACCATATCCGGCGTAGCCGCTATGAAGGGCTGGTTACCGTCACGGTACTCGATAGCCGCCACGGCAACAGGGCGATAAGGGCCGTGCTGGACGGCACCGCCACCAACAGGGTGGGCAACCAGAGACGGTTGTCCTTTCGGGAAGTGATTGAAGGGGACGCCATCTATTACCTGGCAACCCTGCCGGTCAGCCACCAGGAACATTTTGTCTTTGCCATTACCCTACGCCCTGCCGGTGGCCCGCCCCTGGCGCTGCGTTTTGACCACCGTTTCTACACCGACTGATGTGCTACACTAGCGCCCCGAATTTTGGAGGTGCCATGAGTAAGATTGTCCTGGCTACCGGCAACGCCGGTAAGGTGCGCGAGCTGGACGCCATGTTGGCGCCGCTTAAATTGCACGTTGTCGCCCAGAGCGAATTCGATGTGCCGGAAGTGGCCGAAACCGGCACCACCTTCGTGGAAAACGCCATCATCAAAGCCCGCCATGCCGCCCGCATTACCGGCCTGCCGGCCATTGCCGACGATTCGGGCCTGGTGGTGGATGCCCTGGGCGGGGCGCCGGGTATTTATTCGGCCCGCTACAGCGGCGAAGGCGCCACCGATGCCAAGAACATCGACAAACTGCTGGCCGAGCTGCAAGACGTGCCGATGGATGCCCGCAGCGCCCGCTTTATCTGCTGCCTGGTGTACCTGCGCCACGCCGACGACCCCACCCCCATCATCTGCGAAGGGGCCTGGGAAGGGCGTATCGCCCGGGAAGCCTTTGGCGAAGGCGGCTTTGGTTACGATCCGGTGTTTTATGTACCGGCCCTGGCCAAAACCGCCGCCGAGCTCAGCAAGGAAGAGAAAAACGCTGTCAGCCACCGGGGCCAGGCCCTCAAGGCGCTGCTGGCCAAGCTGGGGGAATAAGGTGACGCTGCCGCCGCTCTCGCTCTATATCCATATTCCCTGGTGCGTGGAAAAGTGCCCCTATTGCGACTTTAACTCCCACGCCATCAAGGACGGCATTCCTGAAGCCGAGTACGTGGACGCCCTACTGGCCGACTTAGAGGCCGATCTGTCCCTGGCCGGCGGCCGCACCTTGCAGAGCATTTTTATTGGCGGCGGCACCCCCAGCGTGTTCTCGACCGAGGCCATAGCCCGGCTGCTGGCCGGGGTGAAAGCCCGCATTCCCTTTAGCGACGATATCGAGATCACCCTCGAAGCCAACCCTGGCACCGTGGAAGCGGATAAATTCAAGGGCTTTGCCGAAGGTGGCGTCAACCGCCTGTCGATTGGCGTGCAAAGCCTGCAGCAGGACAAACTCAACCTGCTGGGGCGCATTCATGGCCCGGGCGAAGCCCTGCGCGCCGCCGCTCTCGCCGCCGATTGCGGGGTGAGAAGCTTTAACCTCGACTTGATGCACGGCCTGCCCAATCAGCGCCAGGAAGATGCCCTGGACGACCTTCGCCAAGCCATTGCCTGCAACCCGGCGCACCTGTCCTGGTACCAGCTCACCATCGAGCCCAACACCCTTTTTGCCAGTAAGCCGCCGGTACTGCCCGACGACGACACCCTTTGGGCCATCCAGGAAGCTGGCCACGAGCTGCTGCTGGCAGCGGGGTATCGCCAATATGAGATCTCCGCCTACGCCAAGCCCGGCTTTGAGGCCCGCCACAACCTCAACTACTGGCGGTTTGGCGACTACCTCGGCATTGGCTGCGGCGCCCACGGCAAGCTCACGCAAAAAGACGGCCGCATTCTTCGCACCGTCAAGGTACGCCACCCCAAGGGCTACCTAGACTCCAGCCGCTCATTTATGGACCAACTGCTGGCGGTAGAGGCAGACGAGCTGCCGTTCGAGTTCTTTATGAACCGGCTGCGGCTCTTTGAAGACGTACCCAAGGCCGACTTTACCCATCGTACCGGCCTGCCGCTGGCCCTTGCCCAGCAGCAACTGGCCGATGCCTTTGCCAAGGGCCTGATGGTGGAAACCGACAGCCACTGGCAGGTCACCGAACAGGGGCATCGCTACCTTAATCAGCTGCTTGCCTCATTTTTGTAACCTTTCATAACCAGCAGCCGACAAAAAAATCGCCATTGGGTTAACATTGCCGCTCCTTGAAGCCCTTGCCCTGGAGAACCCATGGTGTTTCGTTCCGGTATCCTGGCCGCCGTGCTGGCTGCGTCGTTGTCCGCCTGCACCCAAATGCCCCATAACCACACTAAGGTGCCAGAATCCGAGCTAAGCCAGGCTCAGCTACACGAGCGGGCCCAGGCCCTTTTCCAGGCCTACTTTGATGCCGAAGTAGCGGCCAGCCCCATGTGGCAGACCGAACTGGGTATGGACACCAACAAGGGTAAATGGGACGACATCTCCGACCGGGCCGAAGAAGACAAAGTGGCCAGGGCGCAGCTGATGCTGCAACGGCTTGACCAGCTGGACAGCAATCGCCTCTCCCCCCAGGACCAGCTCAGTTGGACCCTGTTGACCCAGCAGCTGCAAAGCACCATCGAAGGCTTCAAGTGGCGCCATTACGACTACCCAGTCAACCAGATGTATGGCTGGCACAGCGAGCCGGCGGCGTTTCTTATTAACAGCCAGCAGATAAACAGCAATGACGATGCCTGGGCCTATATTCGCAGGCTAAGGGCAATGCCGGATCTGTTCCGCCAACTGGAGAACAACCTCAGGGTACGGGCCGATGAGGGGATCATCGCGCCGGCCTTTGTGTTTGAGCACGTCAAAAGCGATATCGCCAACCTCACCCGTGGCTACCCCTTCGAGACCGGCCAACCGGACAACCCGCTGATGGCCGATTTTCGGGCCAAGGTGGCCAAGGTGGCCGGGCTCAACCAATACCGCCTGAACGCCGAGGCCGCCGATGCCCTGCGCACCAAGGTTGGCCCGGCCTATCGCCGTTTGCTGAGCACCATCGACAAGCTGGAAAAACGTGCCGACGATAACGACGGCGCCTGGAAATTCCCCCAGGGCGATGCCTTCTACCAGTGGCGCCTCAAGGAAATCACCACCACCGACCTCAGCGCCACACAAATTCACCAACTGGGGCTCGCGCAGGTCAAGCGTATCCAAAAGGAGATGCTGGCCATCAAGAACCAGGTGGGTTTTAAAGGAGACTTGCAGGCCTTCTTTGAGTACATGCGTAGCAGCCCGCAGTTTTTCTACCCCAATACCGAGCAGGGCCGGGCCCGGTACCTAACAGAAGCCACCGCCCTGATTGACGACATGAAAGCCCGCCTGCCGGAGCTGTTTACCCTGATGCCCAAAGCCGAGCTGGATGTAAAAGCGGTGGAGCCATTTCGGGAAAAATCCGCAGGCAAGGCCTTTTACCAAGGGCCGGCCCCGGACGGCTCCCGGCCCGGGCGCTATTACGTCAACCTCTACAACATGAAAGACATGCCGGTCTATCAAATGGCGGCGCTGGCCTACCATGAGGGCATTCCCGGCCACCATATGCAGATCGCCATCGCCCAAGAGCTCAAGGACATCCCCATGTTCCGCCGTTACGGCCACTACACCGCCTATATCGAGGGTTGGGGCCTGTACGCCGAAGAACTCCCCAAGGAGATTGGCCTTTACCAGGACCCTTACAGCGACTTTGGCCGCCTGGCCATGGAGCTGTGGCGCGCCTGCCGGTTGGTGGTGGATACCGGCATCCATGCCCAGCACTGGACCCGCCAGCAAGCCATTGATTATCTTCTGGCCAACACCCCCAACCCCAAGGGCGATGTGGTCAAGGCCACCGAGCGCTATATCGTGATGCCGGGCCAGGCTACCGCCTACATGGTGGGTAAACTCAAAATCATGGCGTTAAGGGAAGAGGCTCAAAAAGCCCTGGGCAAGGATTTTGATATTCGCGCCTTCCACGACCAGCTCCTTGCCAACGGCCCCTTGCCCCTCAATGTGCTGCAAAAGCAGACTGAGGCCTGGATTAAGGCACAAAGCAATTGATTTATCTTGGGAAAGCAATAAGCTCTGGTAGCTGAAGTTGTACTTAAATCAAAGGAGTAGTCGATGCCTGGCACAAATCAGAACGGTGAAACCCCAGAGCCAACAGACGATTCTGGCAAAAAACAGAACTGACCCCCAGTTCATATGCATCCCATGACCATTATTGAGCTATTTAACAGCTCGGCATTGGTGCTTATTACAGCCGCTTGGTTAGTCTCCAAAGACGCCAAGCGGCTTATTGTGCTGATACTTGCCAACTATGCCATCTGGTATGGGCTGGAATTTTCGCTGACCCACTACGATGGGAAGGAATTCACCTTCAGCGTTGGAAATTCCTATTACCTGCTGCAAGCCGCCAGGGAAGTGGTCATTCTTGCCTTCCTGCTTGAGGCATGGATGCAAAACAAGGCCAGTGCCTTTTGGTGTAAAGCCTACCTCAGCGTGTTGGCCATCTCGGCATCCTGCAATGTGATTATGGCGGCAGACGCCAGTACCGAAGTAGGCTACGCCATAGCAGGTAAAGGTGGTTTTAGAGCCTTTCACTACTACGTAAATCAGGCCATACCCTTGGCTGAAATCCTTATCGCCTGGGGCAGCAGCAATAACGTTATTAGCCGTTTTTTCAAAAGATCGTTCACATCCCCCGTGGAAAACGCCCTTCCAAACGACTCTTCCGGCAAAGCTGATTGACCTTCGCGCCCTGACACCAGACACTAGCCGCTGCGTTTGATTTTGCGGTGCTTGGCTTTTGGAAGACTTCATCAACGGTGACTACCTCAATATTCTGGCTTGCAGCCTGATATTGCTGGCTTTGATAACGGCCAGAAAGGAGCGCCGCCTGCCCCTGGTTATCTTGAGCAACTATGCCGCCTACGGGGTGTTGGCTTGGTTGTCCGATGACTATGAGAACAACATATTCCTGGGGGACCACGAATTCTACGGGCTTTGGTACCTTATCAACGCACTGCGGGAAATCGTGATCCTGGCCTTTGTCTTTGAAGGGCTGTTAAAAGCCCAGCAAGGCCGCAAGCCCTACTGGGTGTATTTCGGGGTGCTGCTGATCTCCATCTCCGCCAGCCTGCTGCTGGCGCTGTCCGACGTAACCGGCAAGGATTACCTGTGGAGCATCCACCTGCAGGCCATCTACCTGATCCCCTTTGCCGAGATAGCCGTGTCCTGGTGGGGAAGCGATAATCTTTTCAACCGCCGTTACAGCACCCGGCGCCAACCGGTTCCCATCGAAAAAATCGCCACCAGCTATTAAAAAACGCCGCATTAAGCGGCGTTTTCGTTATTGCTCGATAACCTCGACCCAGCCGTCGAACTGGGATTTAAAGGCATTGTCTTGTTTGTCGATGGCCATCAGCTGGCCACACAGGGCATTGGCGTCAGACTTGATGGCGTCGCCCTTGGCATCGGCCTCGGCTTCAATCTTCTTGGCCTTGCTTTCCAGGTTATCGGCCCAGGCCTGGATGTTCTCCTCAAAGCTGCCGTCGCCGCTGCTCATGGCCTGGCCCAACTGGCTGAACATATTGCCCATGGACTTTTGCACCGCCCTTTCGATGCGCTTTTCAAAGTCCTTACCGAGAAAATCGTCGTTGTCTTGGTCCCAGCTGCCGGCCCCGACATACCAGGTGCCGCCCTGCTCATGGAGTTTGCTGTCCAGCTTGACCCGCGCCTCGGCAAGGCCTGCTTCAACTTCATCGGCGGCGTCCGTACCCAGCACGTCTTTCAGTACTCCTGTCGTGACCTCTGCCGCTAAATCCAGGGCTTTTAGCCCCAGGCGGGCGGCGCTTTCGGCGCTGGTGCGAAGGTCGCGGTTAAAGCCGTCCAGAGCCTGGCGCTGCTGGGCGCTGAGGGACTGGGTTTTACCCCCTATCACCAAGGTGCCGTCCTGGTAGCGCATCAGGGTTTTGTCTTTGTCAGCAACCGTGAACCCTGATTTATCCAGACGCATGTCGTGGGGCAGGGTCATTTCGCATTTTTCATCCAGGTTCAAATTCATATTGGTTGCCTGGGCCAGCGGCGCCAGCAGCAGCAAAGAAAGGGCGGGGATCAGTGCTTTTTTCATCAGAAGCTCCTTGGCTGATTCTGACTGTGAGCAATCAAACTACATGCCAACAGTAAAAACACTGATGAATCAAAAAGATATAAATTCAACTCACTGATCTGGCTGGTGATTTTCACCAGCTTTTGGCGAATTCGCCAAAGGGCGGGTTGATAAGCTAGTGCCGTGAGAAGGGGCCAGGCGAATGGCCTTAGATAGAGCCGCCAACGCCGTGCAAATGGGTGCAGCAGTGCAAGGCGCGTAGCGAAGGAAAGCAGGGCAATGGGCGCCGTCATGGCGAGTGCAGTCATACAAAGGCGCGTCGCGAACGACATTCAAACAAGGCAGCGGTCCAGGGAAAAGCGCAGTTTACTCATTGGTAAATGAGCATTTTCCCTGGGCCGCTAACGCCGTATGAATGAGTGCAGTAGCGCAAGGCGCGTCGCGAACGACGGCAGGATAAGGCGAATTGCCCTGGGAAAGCGCAGTTTACTCTTGTGTAAATGAGCATTGACCAGGGCAATTCAACGCAGTCATGGCGAGTGCAGTAGCGCCTTATTCAACGCGCTCGAACATCAGATCCCACACCCCATGCCCCAACCGCTCGCCGCGGGCTTCAAACTTGGTTTTGGGCCTGTGCTCGGGGCGCGGCACGTAGTCGTTACTGGCAGACTGGTTTTGATAACCCGGCGCCGCGCTCATCACTTCCAGCATGTGCTCGGCGTAGTTTTCCCAGTCGGTGGCCATATGGAATACGCCGCCAATGGCGAGCTTTTTGCGCAGGCTCTCGGCAAATTCGAGCTGCACGATGCGGCGCTTGTGGTGGCGCTTTTTGTGCCAAGGGTCGGGGAAAAAGAGCTGCATCCGCGCCAGGCTGCCATCGGGAATGTTGTCGGCCAGCACTTCCACGGCATCGTGCTCAAACACCCGCAGGTTGGTGACACCAGCTTCACTGGCCGCCATCAGGCAGGCGCCCACACCGGGCTTGTGCACCTCGATGCCGATAAAGTTGAGCTCGGGGGCAGCTTGAGCCATTTCCACCAGGCTTTTGCCCATGCCAAAGCCGATTTCCAGCACCACCGGGTTGCTGTTGCCAAAGACCTTGGCAAAATCCAGCAGCCCCATGCTGTGCTCAAGGCCCATGGTAGGCCAATTGGCTTCCAGGGCCTGGGACTGGCCTTTGGTCAGGCGCCCTTCGCGGCGCACAAAGCTACGTATCTTACGCAGATAAGGCGTATTTTCGGCGTTTTGCTCGGACATCTGAGGCTCCTGTGTTTTGGGGCGGGCATTATCGCTACAATACCGGCCTATTTCCAGACAGAAGATTGCTCATGACCTTTGCTGAGCGGGTGGTCAACTGGTACCACCAACACGGCCGCAAAACCCTGCCCTGGCAGCAGCACAAGACCCCTTATAAGGTCTGGGTCTCCGAGATCATGCTGCAACAAACCCAGGTTGCCACCGTTATCCCCTATTTTGAGCGCTTTATGGCGCGTTTTCCCGATGTGGTGGCCCTGGCCGATGCCCCTCAGGACGAAGTGCTGCACCATTGGACCGGCCTTGGTTACTACGCCAGGGCCCGTAACCTGCATAAAGCCGCCCAGCATATTCGCGACCAACATGGCGGCACGTTCCCAGAGCGCATCGAAGAGGTAGAAGCCCTGCCTGGCGTTGGCCGCTCCACCGCTGGCGCCGTGCTGTCGCTCTCATTGGGGCAAGACCACGCCATTTTGGACGGTAACGTCAAACGGGTGCTGGCCCGCCACCAGCGGGTAGAAGGCTGGCCCGGCAACAAGAAGGTGCACGATAAGCTGTGGGATATCACCGAAGCGCTCACCCCCAGCAAGGACGTCACCGCCTATAACCAGGCGATGATGGACTTGGGCGCCATGATCTGCACCCGTTCACGGCCCAAGTGCGAGCTGTGCCCGGTAGCCGAAGACTGCGGCGCTTTTATTGTCGGGCGCCAAAGCGACTACCCCGGTAAAAAGCCCAAGAAGACCCTGCCGGTGCGCAGTGCCACCTTCTTGCTGCTAAAAAAAGGCGGGGAAGTATTACTGCAACAACGGCCGCCATCGGGCCTGTGGGGCGGCCTCTACTGCCCGCCAGAGGTGCCACAAGCACAGATTGGCGATTGGCTGGATAGCCGCCAACTGGTGGCCAACCGCCAGCAGCAACTGGCGCCCTTTCGCCATACCTTCAGCCACTTCCACCTGGACATCACCCCCATAGTGCTGGATGTCGAACCTTTACCCGGCATCATGGAAGCCGGCCAGGGGCTTTGGTATAACTTGGCCCAGCCACCGGCCGTGGGCCTGGCCGCTCCCACCAGCAAGCTTTTGACCCTATTGAAAAACGAGGACAGCCAATGAGCCGCACCGTATTTTGCGCCCATCTGAAACAAGACGCCGAAGGCCTGGATTTCCAACTCTACCCAGGGGATTTGGGCAAGCGCATTTTTGACAACATCTCCAAGGAAGCCTGGGCGGCCTGGCAGAAAAAACAAACCATGCTGATCAACGAAAAGAAGCTGAACATGATGGACCCGGAGCACCGCAAGTTCCTGGAAGGGGCCATGACCGACTTTCTTTTCGAGGGTAAAGACCCGCAAATCGAGGGTTACACCCCACCCAAAGCCTGATTTTGCTCAGGCTTTGAGCAAACAGTCTGGAGGGCGCCGAAAAGCCCCTTCAGACTGGTTGACTTGCCCCCCGAAGATCTATTTAATTAGCGCCCGTTGCCTCGATAGCTCAGTTGGTAGAGCAGCGGATTGAAAATCCGCGTGTCGCTGGTTCGATTCCGGCTCGAGGCACCACGAATTGCAAGAAAGATAAGGTTATAGGCCTTGTCTCTGGTCAGAAAATTACGATAAATTGCTGACCTTCAAGCCAGTTTTGGTTGCCGGCTTAGCTCAGTTGGTAGAGCAACTGACTTGTAATCAGTAGGTCGCGGGTTCGACTCCTGCAGCCGGCACCACTTAAAATTTGCCTCGATAGCTCAGTTGGTAGAGCAGCGGATTGAAAATCCGCGTGTCGCTGGTTCGATTCCGGCTCGAGGCACCATCTTAGAAACCCAGCTTCGGCTGGGTTTTCTTTTTTGCCGTCATCGAACAAGTTAGATTGCCAGGCCCTTCCCTGGACCTGGCCCTACGGGCCATCACCTGTGATGTCCCAAAATGCTCCCGGCATTTTGGTCCGGCTCGAGGCACCATAAAAAGAAAGCCCTGGTCGCAAGACCGGGGCTTTTTGTTATCCGCGCCACAGTGTCGCTGACCTCGGCGGCCCCATTCGATTCCGGCTCAAGACACCATCTTAGAAACCCAGCTTCGGCTGGGTTTTCTTTTTTGGCCCTCGCTCAGGCTTGGCCGACAAACCCCCTTACATTCTGCCCCCTTGCCAAAGCCTTGCCCTTTGCGACAATCAGGCCATGTCAAAGGAAGGATGCTTGCATGTATCACAACCATGTTGTCGAGACCCTGCCCCAAGCCCGCCAACTGCCCTGGCAACAGGTCGCGCCGCGCTACCCCGCCATGGAGGGTTACCGGATGCTGCTTATTGCGCTGGCCGTACTGGTGGTAGCCGCCGCAGCGCCGCTGCTAGCAGGGGATGGCGCCATGGCGCTGCTCACCCTGCCGCTGGCGCTGTTAGTAGTGGTACTGGTGGGCTGGCACCGAGTGGAACTTGCCAAGCGTTTTCGGTATGTGGTGCGTGAACAAGACATCCACAGCGCCGAAGGCATCTTCTGGCAAAAGCACACGGCCTTAAGTTACAGCCGCATCCAGCATATCGCCATCGAGCAGGGCCCCTGGGAGCGCCGCTTTGGGCTGGCCAGGCTGCGGCTCTTTTCAGCCGGGTCGTCGTCGGCAGAGCTTGAATTGCCGGGGCTTGAAGAGGCCCAGGCCCAGCAGCTGCGCCAGTGGCTGCTGGAGAGGATAGGCCCGCAATGACCCATTGGCAGCGGCTCTCTCCCTGGGGTGTGTTTTTCTTCTTGATGATGCAACTTGGCGCCTGGGCCAGGGCAGTGCCAGCGATGTTTGCTGCCGGAGTTTATGGTGGTGGCGCCAATTGGAGCCGGGTCACCCTGGCAGTGCTCATCCTGGCGCCGCTCGCCATGATGGGCAGCGCCCTGGTGAGCTGGTGGCGGTTTTTCTATTTGGTTAAACCTGGGCGCCTGGAGATCCGCCAGGGGCTGCTGTTTACCAAACACCTTGAGATCCCGGCCCAGCGGGTGCAGAACATCGAGATAAGCCAGCCCTTTTACTACCTGCCCCTGAGGCTTTACAACCTGACCATTGAAACCGCCGGGGCCAGCGGCCAAGAGGCCAAACTGGCGGCCCTCACCGAGCAGCAGGCCAACGCCATCAAGGCCGCCTTGCTGGGCGAGACTCCAGCGCAGGCTGCCAGCCTTGATGCGCCGCCGCTGTTAACCCGTAGCACCGGCGATTTACTGATTTACGGCTTTTGCCACAACCACCTGACCTGGCTGCTGGTTTTACTGGCCCCCTTCTATGACAACCTTGGCAAATGGCTTGGCAATCTGCTGAGTACCGAGGTGCTGCACCTTGGCTGGCGCCTTTACCTGCTGGGCTTTGTGATGCTGGCACTGATATTAACGGTGCTGTCCATGGCGGCGGCCTGGCTCATCTATGCGCCCTACCGCCTGGAGCAGCAAGACCAGCGCCTAGTGCAAAGCGGCGGCATCATCACCCACCGGCAACTGGCCATGAAACGCCGCCGCCTGCAGTGGCTGGTAGCCAGCCAAAGCCTGCTTGACCGGCTCTTTGGCCGCTGGGTGTTGACCTTCTACCCGGTAAAAGACGGCAAAGCCGCTAAAGACCCAGGCAAAAGCCAAAAGCTGCTGGCCCCGGCCCTGCGCCCAGGGGAGTTGGCGCCGCTTTTGGCCCTGGGCGGCGCCAAGGCGCTGCCCCAGGCGCCCTACAGCCGCCCCTCGCCTTTTTATCTTCGCCGCCTGCTGCTTTGGAGCAGCCTGCCACTACTGGTCGCCACCCTTTCCCTTTGGCATGAATTTGGCGCCCTGGCGAGCCTGCTGTGGCCCCTGGCCTGGCTGGCCATCACCATGCATTGGCTGGGCTGCGGTTGGCAGGTCAACGGCAACCGGCTTTGGGTGCGCCGGGGGCTGGTTAATGTCAGGCAATATCTGTTGAAACCGGCCAAGGTGCAGCGGGTGACCCTCAGCCAAAGCCCAGGCCAGCGCAGAAGGCACCTGGCGAGCCTGACCATCAGTACCGGCGCTGGCAATCTCAATTTGCCCTGGCTGGCGCTGGATGAGGCCTGTTACCTGCGTGACTGGCTGCTAGCCCAGGCGCAGCAGCAAGCCGATGACTGGCTTTAATCGCCGCTGGGCACCTCGATGATGGCTGGCACCACCCCAAGGTGGGCGCAAAAGCGCTCGACGTCACTTTTGGCCAGCACCCAGGTGCGGGTGGATACCAGCGGGTGGCACTGAAAGTCCCCGCCCTGCCAAAGCGTTTGGTCAATCCACAGCATTACTTGGCGCTCGCTGTCGTTGATAAGGGCCAGCAGTGACACGGCGCCTGGCTTTACTCCCAGATATTTTTGCAGCCGCTCGGCAGAGGCAAAACCGAGGCGCGACAAACCGCTGGCCGCCGAGAGCGCTTTAAGATCCACCTTTTTGCTGGCCGGCACCAACAACAGCACATGCCGGCGGCCATAGTTGTCTCGCAAAAAGAGGTTTTTGATGCGCTGCCCTGGCCGCTTCACGCCTAAGCGTTCTGCCGCTTGGCTGTCGTTTAATGGCGGGTGCTCAAAGGCCTGGTAGCGGATGCCAAGGGCGTTTAGCAAGGCGTGTGGCACAGAGACTCTCCGGCAAAAAGGCCAGCCTAACCGGCCTTGGCGGCCGGCTCAATTTTTGGCAAAGCGACTAAAGGCCTCCATCAGCTCCATGGGCAGCGGGAAGATGATGGTGGAGTTGTGCTCGCCGGAGATCTCGGTGAGGGTTTGCAGGTAACGAAGCTGGATAGCTTGGGGCTGCTTGGAGAGGATCTCGGCGGCTTCTTGCAGTTTTTTCGCCGCCTCCAGCTCGCCGTTGGCGTGGATAACCTTAGCCCTTCTTACCCGCTCAGCCTCGGCCTGGCGGGCAATGGCGCGCACCATGGACTCGTCCAGGTCCACGTGTTTTATCTCCACATTGCTGACCTTAATGCCCCAGGCGTCGGTGCTGGCATCGAGAATGCGTTGCAAGTCGGTGTTGAGGGTTTCTCGCTCGGCCAGCATTTCGTCCAGTTCGTGCTGCCCCAGCACCGAGCGCAGCGTGGTTTGGGCCAGCTGGCTGGTGGCTTCAAGATAGTTCTCGACGTTGATGATGGCCTTTTGCGGGTCCACCACCCGAAAGTAAATCACCGCATTGACCTTGATGGAGACGTTATCGCGAGAGATCACGTCCTGGGTGGGCACGTCCATGGTCAGGGTGCGAAGGTCGACTCTTACCACCTGCTGCACAAAGGGCACCACGATGATAAGCCCCGGGCCTTTGACCTTGTAAAAGCGCCCCAGCAGGAAGATAACGCCGCGCTGATACTCGCGCAGCACCCTGAACATGCTCGATAGCAGCAGCACCAGAAAGATAAACAGAATAAGGGGGAACAGGCTGGCGGGGATCATGGGGATACCTCCGGTTGGGCTTTGACGTCCAGCACCAGGCCGTGAACGCCGGTAATAACCACACTCTGCCCCCGGGCCAGGGGCTCTTCGCAACGCGCATTCCAGATCTCGCCCTGCACGCTGACGGTAAGCGCATCAGGGCGGTTATCCAGCACCAGGGCCGGGCAGCCCACAAGCTTACCAACCCCCGACACCACCGGCTGGCGGCGCTGGCGCACCAGCATCCTCGCCACCACTACCAAAAACAGCACCGAGGTCACGCTGCTGGCGGCCACCAGCGGCCAGGCCACCTGGTAGGCCTGGTCGGGGCTTTCAAACAGCAACACCGAGCCAACCGAGAACGCCACCAGGCCGCCGGCTCCTAAAATGCCGAAACTGGGCATCATCGCCTCGGCGGTCAACAGCGCTATCCCCACCAGCAGCAGCGCCAGGCCGGCATAGCTGATAGGAAGCATCTGAAAGGCCAGCAGCGCCAGCATCAGGCTGATAACGCCAATGGTGCCGGAGACTCCAAAGCCGGGGCTGTAAAACTCGAGCAGCAGGCCGTAGATGCCAATCAGCATCAGGATGTAAGCGATGTTGGGGTCGGTAATGGCGATGATGAATTTCTGGCGCCAGTCCGGCGCCCGGCTCACCGCAACAATGCCTTGGGTCGCGAGGGTCACGCTGCCAGAGGCAGTGTCGACCCGGCGGCCGTCAAGCTTTGCCAAGAGCGCCGCTTCGTCCTTGGCAAGAATTTCTATCACCCCTTGGTCCAGCGCCTGGCTGGCGGTCAGGGTGGCGGCATCTTTAACCGCCGCCTCGGCCCACTCGGCATTGCGCCCCCGCTGCTCGGCCAGGGCCCGGATATCGGCAATGGCGTCGTTCATCTGTTTGCGGGCCAGGGTCTTTTGGTTCTCGCTTGGCTCTTTTTGCTCGCCGCCGCTCCCCGTTAGCTGAATGGGGCTGGCTGCCCCCAGATGGGTGGCCGGGGCCATGGCGGCCACATGGCTGGCATAAAGCATGAAAGTGCCGGCCGACGCGGCCCTTGCCCCCTGGGGCGCCACATAAATCACCACCGGCACAGCACTTGCCAGGATGGCTTGGTTGATATCGTGAGTGGAAGAAGAAAGGCCGCCAGGGGTGTCGAGGGTTAATAGCAGCAGCACAGGTTTTGGGTTGGCGCTGGCAGCGTCTGTTATCTCGGTTTTAAGGTATTCAGCCACGCCGGGCCCGATGGCGCCTTTGACACCGAGCTGCCAGTAAACCCCCTGGGCCAGGAGTGGGCAGCAGCACAACAACAGGGCCCAAAGCAGCGCTTTTACCATGAGTGGTTGGCCGGTGATGCAGTCTTTAAAGCGTAGGCCCTGTCGGCCAGCCCTGCCGCAACCCTCGCCGGTGGTTGAGACTTGGGCCCCCTTGGTGTTAACTGTTAGCTTCCTTGACCTAAGCCTTCAACGCCTTGAAATCAGCCACTATTAACGACGTCGCCCGCCTTGCCGGGGTGTCCATCAAAACCGTGTCACGGGTGATCAACCGCGAGCCCAATGTGCGGGAAGAAACCACGGCCAAAGTCATGGCGGCGGTCCAGGAGCTCGATTACCAACCCAACCAGGCGGCGCGCAGTCTGGCCGGTTTCAAGTCGTTCAACATCGGCTACCTGTACGACAACCCCAACGCCTATTACGTCATCGACATGCAGCGCGGCCTGCTCACCGCCTGCCGCGAGCACGGTTACGAGCTGCTTATTCACCCTTGTGACGCCTTTACCGACAACATCGTCGAGGAAGTGTTGGCCACGGTGAAAAAGGCGCGGCTGGCCGGAGTGGTACTGACCCCGCCGCTCTCGGAGATCCCAGAGGTGGTGCAGTGCCTTCAGGAAAAGCAGATCCCCTTTGTGCGGGTGCTGTCAGGCTCACAGGCGCCAGACAACCTGAGCCCCTGCGTGATGGTGGATGACCGCGGCGCCGCCTTCGAGATAACCCAGCACCTGCTGGCCATGGGCCACCGGCGACTGGCGTTCTTTTGCGGCGACACCGAGCACCACTCCACCGCCGAGCGCCAGGCCGGTTTTGAAGCGGCCCTTGCCAAACACCGAGTGGATGCCAACCAGGCAACCATTCTGCCCGGCAGTTATGCCTTTGATTCGGGCGTCAAAAATGCCCGCCAGGTGCTGGCCCTTGCCGAGCGCCCCAGCGCAATCATTGCCGCCAACGACGAAATTGCGGCTGGCGCGCTCTTTGCCTGCCGCCTCGAAGGAGTGCGGGTGCCCGAAGACATGGCCATTGCCGGCTTTGAAGACTCGCCCTTTTCTCGCCAAACCTGGCCACCGTTAACAACTGCCCAACAGCCCAATGCCGAAATCGCCCGCCAGGCCGCTACCCTGCTACTGGCCGACATCCGCGGCGACAAACGCAATAACCAATTGATTTTCTGCCCAAAACTGCTCGAACGAGACTCCACGTCCGCCGCCCGTTGAGGCGGCCCTACCGGCAAAGAGATGGGATCAATGTCATCTTTTTGCAAAAAAGCCTTTGCATGGATTTCACATCGTCGTTAGCGTGAAACTCGATTGACAGCGTTGTCATGTCAACGGTAATGACAACGCTGTCATACCCATAACAGAGCTCCAGCAGTAAGGAGCCAAATGCAGAAAACAAGACATCAGGATAAAACGTCATGGAAACTCGCAAACTGAGCTCGTGCGCTCTGGCCGTGAGGGTAGCTCTGGTACTGGGTGGGGCATTGAGCCTGCCGGCCCTGGCCGCTGACCCCGCGCCGCAGCCCGCCGCCAAAGCAACTGCCAGCAAGGACACCAGCGACATCGAGCGCATTGAAGTCACCGGCATCCGTGCCAGCATGAAGGCCTCCGTCAACACCAAACGGTTCAGCAACTCGGTGGTGGATGCCATTACCTCTGAAGACATCGGCAAGTTCCCCGATAAAAACGTGGCCGAGTCGCTGTCACGGATCACCGGCGTATCGGTGACCCGCGACTTCGGTGAAGGGGAAAAAATCGCGGTGCGCGGTACCGATCCGTCGCAAAACCGGACCCTGCTCAACGGCTCGGCGGTGGCTTCGGCAGACTGGTTTGTGCTGGACAACCCCTCCCGCGCCTTTAACTTCACCCTGCTGCCGTCCAACCTTATTTCCTCTCTTGAGGTGTACAAAAGCCCCCAAGCCGACATTCAGGAAGGCTCTTTGGGTGGCACCGTCTACCTCAAGACCTTCAAGCCGATGCAGCTCGATGCCAACACCCTCAAACTGAGCGCCGAAGAGCAGTATTCGGACAACTCGGAAAAGTGGGACCCGCAGCTGTCCGGTCTTTATTCTTGGAAGAACGACGACGAGACCTTCGGTTTTTTAATCTCCCTGACCCGTCAAGACCGCACCTTGGTGCGTGAAGGCCAGGAAGCGCTGGGTTTTGTCCATGATAAAAACGGCACTGAAGAGGACCAAAGTGACGACTTCTGGCGCCCACGGGTGTTGGGTGATGCTTACTTCTACCAAAAGCGCGAACGTAAGACCGGCTTTGCCGCCATCCAATGGCGCCCCGCCGAGCGTTGGGATATGAACCTCAATATCCTCAACACCAAGCTCGACGCCAATAACACCAACCACAACCTCTACACCTTCCTGGACCAGAACTTCAATCAGGCTGATGCCCAATTCTCGGGTAACCATGTGGTCGCCGGCAGTGCCGACAACGCCATTTCTCAGCTTTATGTGATTGACCGTATCTCCTACTCCAAGAGTAAGGCCTACGACTTTGAAGGCAGCTATGATGCCGATGTCTTCAAGGTCACCATGAAGGCTGGCTTTACCGAGGCAGAAGGTGGCACCAGCCGTGACCGCCACTACCAGTTCTCACGGACCATGGACCACGTCACCTTCGACGGCCTTAACCACACCGACTATGTGGATGCTTCCAACACCGAAAGCCGCGACCAGTTGCTGGCCCGCCCCTTCGACTGGATGCAGGAAGGCGCCCGCACCATGAAGGACGAAGAGCGCTACGGCGGCTTTGACTTCGAACTGCCGGTAAGCCACGGCATCTTCACCGACTTCAAGGCCGGTGTTTATTATCGTGACCACGATAAGAGCCAGCGCCAGACCGGCACTCGCTTCCACTGGTATAAAGACGACCAGCTAAATGGCGCCTGGGGCGACGTGTTGCCGGGGCAAACCAACTGGGCTTCAGGTGTGCTGGGTCAATACAACCTGAGCGACTTTATCGGTGGCGACTCCACCGCCAACTACCCGCTGCTCGACACCGGCAAAGCGGCCGCCATTGCCTACCCGGCCGCGGCCTTTGCCAGCCCCACCGCCACCTTCCTGTTCCTGGCCGACACCTGGAAAGTGAACGAGAAGATTTACTCGGCCTACACCAAAGGCAACTTCCAGGGTGAAGGGTTCCGGGGTGACGTGGGCGTGCGCTTTGTGAAAACCGAAGTGCGCTCCAGCGGTTATCTCTGGGATGGCGACTCCACCGCCGCCGCCATCAGCCTGCTGGATGGTTACAGCCTGCTGGCCGATGCTGTCGACCCCAGTGCCGATGGTGAGTGGAACGTACGCCAAGCAACTGCCAAGCACAGCTATGACGACATCCTGCCCAACCTGAACTTGGTCTTTGACTTGACCGACGACACCTTACTGCGCTTTAGCGCCGCCCGGGTGATGTCGCGCCCCGACTACGTGGATATCGCCTATCACGAGTCCCTGAACATCCCCACCCGTAGCGGCCAACGCGGCAACCCGAACCTCGACCCAACCCGCGCCAACCAATACGACATCGCCTACGAATGGTACTTCAACGATACCGGCATGCTGACCGGCACCTTCTTCTACAAGGATATCGAAGGCCTGGTGCAGTATCAGAATATCGACACTCAAGCTTATGACGAGCAGGCCGGCGAGAATGTGGTGGTCAACGTCACCCAGCCCATCAACGGCTCGGGCAGCGAAGTCAAAGGGGTGGAGCTGTCTTACCAGCAGGAGTTTGGTAACTTCGGTATTCTGGCCAACTACACCTATACCGATGCCGACGCCAAGGAAGAGCGCGATCCCTTCAACAAACCCGGCTCCGGCCTGACTCTTGGTACCTCCAAGCACATGGCCAACCTGACCGGTTATTACGAGAACGACTGGCTCAGCGCCCGCCTGGCGTACAACTACCGTACCCATTATTACGACGGTATCAGTGAGTACGGCTCCGAGGTCTTTACCGACAACTATGGTCAGCTCGACGGCCGTATCGGCATCAAGGTGATGGAAAACCTGGAGCTGACTGCCGAAGCGGTCAACATCACCGATGAAGACATCGAGCAGTACCACATCGACAAATCCGCACCGTCCAAGAAGTACAGTAACGGCCGCCGTTTTTACGTGGGCCTGAACTACAGCTTCTAAACCAAGCCGGCCCGGGCTTGCCCGGGCCTCTTTAGCGAGTAGCCCGATGAAACTGACCGCATTACCCCTGCTCCTGGCGCCTTTTATGGCCAGCGCTCTTACCCAGCCACAACTGGACAAGATGGCAGCCGGTTTAGAGGTGCAATACCAGGTGCTGGCACAAAGTGGCGCCAAGGCCTGCGCCAAGGACATGGGCGATGGCCACTGCTTTAAAGCGCGGCTGACCCTGACGCTGCCGTTTGACGAGCCAGACACCCATTGGCAGCTTTACCTGGGGTTGGTTAACCCGGTGCAATCTTTTACCAGTGACAGCCTGGCCATTCGCCATCTCAATGGCGACCTGCACCAGATCACCCCCAAGGTCCCCTTTGAAAAGGGCCATCCCCTGCATATCGACTGGTACGCGAATTTTTGGCAACTGAGCTATGGCGACAGCCTGCCCAACTTCTACCTGGCCGCCCCCGGGTTGAAACCGGCGCTGCTGGCCGCCACCCGCTCGGTGCCAGGCGCCGTGTTGCCTCATCAGGAGATGCCCTTTATCAAAGGCGAGCTGCCCCACAAACGCACCCTGGATGACGACACCCCGGTCGCAGACGCCAATTGGTATTACGGCCGCTACCCCGAGCCGGTACCAGCGCCCGAAATCGCCCTGTTGCCAAACGCCGCCAAGGTGGTTGCCAAAGGCGGGCGTATCAAGGCCCATGGCTTTGCCCTGGATGCAAAGCTGGCGGCTCTGACCGGTTTGCCAGCAAGCCCCGATGGCCTTGCCGTTACCACCCGCCTTGAACCCGCCCTTGGCAGCGAAGCCTATGTGCTGGATATCGATAACAGCGGCGTGACCCTGGCAGCAGGCGATGAAGCAGGGCGCTTTTACAGCCTTGAGACCCTAAGCCAGCTCTTTGACGGCGCCAGCCTGCCGGCGGTGCATATCGAGGATGCGCCCCGCTACGGCTTTCGCGGCCTGCATCTCGACCTTGCCCGTAACTTCCTCGGTAAGGCCTTCGTGCTGCAACTGATAGAGGAAATGGCAGCCCTTAAACTCAACAAGCTGCACCTGCATCTTGCCGACGACGAAGGCTGGCGCCTGGCCATACCGGGCTTGCCTGAGCTGACGACCGTGGCCAGCAAGCGCTGCCACGACCTTAGCGAGCGCCACTGCCTGCTGCCGATGCTGGGCGCAGGGCCGGTCAGCACCAGCCGCGACGGCTTTTTGAGCGTGGCCGACTATCAGGACATCCTCAAAGCCGCCAAGGCTCGCCAAATTGAGGTCATCCCGTCGCTGGACATGCCGGGGCACAGCCGCGCCGCCATCAAGGCCATGGAGGCCCGCTTCCAGGCCACAGGCGACAGCCAGTATCGGCTGGTGGAGCCGGCCGATAGCACCCGTTACCAGTCGGTGCAGTATTACAACGACAACACCCTCAACCCTTGCCTTGCCTCCACCTACGCCTTTACCGGCAAGGTGTTCAGCGCCCTTAAAGCCATTCACCAGCAAGCCGGTGTGCCGCTCAAGCGCTACCATATCGGCGCCGACGAGACCGCCGGCGCCTGGGCCGACTCCCCAGCCTGCCGGCAGCTTATAAAAGCGGGTAAGGTGGCCGATACCGGCCAGTTGCTGCCCTACTTTTTGGAAAAGGTAACGGCCCAGCTCGATAGCCTGGGAATTGAAGCGGCGGCCTGGAGCGATGGCTTGGAAAAAGTGGCCCGCGAGCACCTGCCAGCCCATGTGCAGGCTAATGTCTGGACGCCTCTTTACTGGGGCGGCGAGAAGGTGGCCCACGAGATGGCCAACGCCGGCTTTGACGTGGTGTACTCTTTCCCCGAGCTCACCTATTTCGATTTCCCGGCAGCGCCGGACCCAGAGGAACCCGGTTACTACTGGGGCACCCGCTACCTCGATGCTGCCAAACTCTATGCATTTATGCCTGATAAGCTGGCCGCCAATGCCAGCCAGTTCAAGGACCGCCAGCAGCATCCCTACCAGGCCGACCACTGGCCTTTGGACAAGCCGCAAAACATCAAGGGCATCCAAGCCCAGCTCTGGAGCGAAACGGTGCGAAGCCCCGCCCAAGCCTGGTACCGGTTGCTGCCAAGGCTTGCCATCATGGCCGACAAGGCCTGGCACAAGGCGCCCTGGGAGGCATTGGAAGGTGAAGCAAGGCAGCAAGGGGAAGCCGCAGGGTACGCCCAGTTATCGGCCACCATCTCCCGCCACTGGCTGGCCCGCTGGGACAAAAAAGCGCTGCCCTATCGCATCGGGCCGGTGGGGGCCGAAAAGAGAGGCAATACCTACAGGTTAAGGGCCGCCCTGCCCGGTCTGACCATCCAGGTCAAACCCAAGGGGCAAGATAACTGGCAGAGCTGGCAACCGGGCATGGCGCTGAGCGCCCCCTTTGCCGCCAGGGCTTTGACCAACACCGGCAGAGCGGGCCGGGCCATTTGGGTAAACCCGCAATGACCCTTTTGATTAGCAACGCTTTTTAAGGGCCTGATGGCCCACAGAACACAGACCCCTTTTGGGACGCCATCGGCGAGTGGATGAGGTTTTAAATGACGTCTTTTGGCAACGAGCCACTATTTCTGGGTATCGACGGCGGCGGCAGCAAGTGCCGGGCCGTGTTGTACCGCAAGGACAGCGGCATTATCGGTGAGGGCCTGGCGGGCCCGGCCAACCCGGTACAGGGCCTGGAGCGGGCCCAGGATGCGGTACTGGCCTGCGCCAGCGCCGCCTTGAGCGACGCCGGCCTGTCTCAGTCGCAACTGGGCCATTTGATTGTCGGTGCGGGCCTGGCCGGGGTTAACGCTCCCCGCACCCGCGCGGCCATGCTGTCTTGGCAGCATCCCTTTGCCCAGTTCTATCTCACCACCGATCTGCACATTGCCAGCCTCGGCGCCCACGACGGCACCGATGGCGCGGTGATCATCACCGGCACCGGCTCCAGCGGTTTCGCCCAATGCGCCGGGCAGCAACGCTTTTTGGGTGGCCACGGCTTTCCCCTTGGCGACAAAGCCGGCGGCGCCTGGCTGGGGCTTGCTGCCGTGCAAGCGGCGCTGCTGGCCCTGGACAACCTCGGCCCCGCCACCTCCCTGAGCCAAGCGGTTCTGGCCAAGACCCACAGCCAAGACAGCACCGCCCTGATGGACCAATTTTGCGGCCAACCCTCGGCTCCTTATGGCCAGTTGGCGGCCCTGGTTTTTGATGAAGCCGCCAAAGGCGATGCCGTGGCCAAGGCCATTGTCGCCGACGGCGCCGGTTACCTGAGCAACATGGTGCTGCAACTGACCGAACTTGGCCCCATCAAGGTGGCCTTTATCGGCGGCCTGGGCGGCATCTGGCAGCCCTGGTTGTCAGACGCGGCCAAGGCCCGCATTACCCCGGCCCTGCAGGGCCCCGAAGTGGGCGCGGTGATCTACGCCCAGCAGCGTTACACAGGAGAACACGCCGCATGACCACCCTGATGGCCGCCGAAGCGCGGGAAAGCGCCCAGCGCATTGCCGAACAACTGAGCCACAACCAGACCCTGGCCACCATGCTTGGCGAGCGGATCCGCAAGCTCAAACCCCAGTTGGTGATGATGGTGGGCCGGGGGTCTTCAGACCATGCTGGGGTCTTTGCCAAGTACCTGATTGAAATAGAAACCGGCGTACCGGTAGCGGCTTCGGCGCCGTCGGTAACCAGCGTTTACGGCCGCACCTTGCAGCTTGCCGGCGCCCTGGTACTGGTGATTTCCCAAAGCGGCCGCAGCCCCGACATCCTGGCCCAAGCCGAAGCAGCCAAGGCAGCCGGCGCCTTTGTGGTGGCCCTGGTTAACGACGAAAGCTCGCCCCTGGCGGAGCTGGCCGATGCGGTGCTGCCCCTCAAAGCCGGCCCGGAAAAGGCGGTGGCCGCCACCAAAAGCTACCTCACCACGCTGTCGGCCATCGCCCAACTGGTGGCGGCCTGGACCAAAAATAAAGACCTAGAAGCGGCCCTTGCCAAGCTGCCTCAAGTCTTGGACAGGGTGTGCAAGGAGCCGGCGCAACTGCACAAAGACAGCCTGGGCGGTGTTGGCCACGGCATCGTGCTGGGCCGGGGGCTCGGTTACGCCATCAGCCGGGAAGTGGCGCTCAAACTCAAGGAAGTGTGCGGCATCCAGGCCGAGGCCTTTTCCAGCGCCGAGTTCCTCCACGGCCCGGTGACCCTCGCCTCCAAACCGCTGACGGTGATCGATTTACATATCGACGACGAGTCCGCCGCCAACCACAGCAGCCAGATAGCCGACGTGAAAAACCGCGGCGCGCACATCCTGCCGATGCGGGTGTTGGCAAGCGACGTGCACCCGCGCCTCGCCCCCCTTTGCTTGCTGCAACGCTTTTACCTGGATATCGCCGAGATTGCGGTGGCCATGGGTCTCAACCCCGACGCCCCGGCCGGCCTTAACAAAGTCACGAGGACCCTCTGATGGCCAGCCAGCACTATCTGGCCAGGCGGCTTTTTGACGGCTGGCATTGGCACGAGAACCGCACCATCAGCGTTGAAGATGGCGTTATCACAGGGTTTTCCCTGGTGGACGACAGCGCCGCCACGGTGCTGGAGGGCACCTTGGTGCCCGGCTTTATCGATGTGCAGGTCAATGGCGGTGGCGGCGTGCTCTTTAACCAAACCCCGACCCTTGCCTGCCTGGACGCCATGGTGGCGGCCCACGCCCGCTTTGGCACCACCGCCATGTTGCCCACCCTCATCACTGACGATATCCACAAGATGGCCCAGGCGGCAGATGCGGTGGCCGAAGCCCTTGCCCACCAGCGCCCCGGCATCATCGGTATCCACTTTGAAGGCCCGCACCTTTCGCTGCCGAAAAAGGGTATCCACAAGGCCCAGCATATTCGCCGCCTAAGTAGCGCCGAAATGGCCCTTTATTGCCGCACCGACCTGGGAGTACGGCTGGTGACGGTGGCCCCGGAAAACCTGCACCCGGACGATATCTGCGCCCTGGTGGCCGCCGGGGTCAAGGTATGCCTTGGCCATTCGGACGCCGATTTTGACCTGGTGCAGCAAGCCCTCGCTGCCGGCGCCAGCGGTTTTACCCACCTTTTTAACGCCATGTCGCAGCTAGGCTCGCGCCAGCCGGGCATGGTGGGTGCGGCCCTGACCGGCAATGGGGTGTGCGGCATCATCCTTGACGGCCACCATCTGCACCCGGCCTGCGCCCGCTTGGCCTACCTCGCCAAAGGCGCCCAGGGGCTGATGCTGGTTACCGACGCCATGGCCGCTGTGGGCAGCAGCGCCAGCGAATTTGCGTATTTCGACGACACCCTTTATCGCCAGGGCGACCGCCTCACCGACAAGGACGGCCGGCTGGCTGGCTCGGCGCTGGACATGGCAAGCGCGGTGCGTAACGCCATGGCCCAGATGCATATCGCCCAAGACCAGGCCCTGGCCATGGCCAGCCGCACCCCGGCGCAGTTTCTTGGCCTTGCCGACAGGGGCCTTCTAGAGCCCGGCAAGCAAGCCGACATGGTGCTCCTGGATGACCAAGGCCAGGTCAGCGCCAGTTGGATGGCCGGCAAGCAGGCCTGGCCCCAGCCCTGAGCCCGGATTTTTACGCAGCAGCACATCAAGGAAGCAACCGATGGAAACAACAATGAGTGCATCAGAACAACAACGCAGCAGCCTGATGCCGATGGCAATCATTGGCACTCTGTTTTTTATCTTCGGCTTTATCACCTGGCTTAACGGCGCGTTGATCCCTTTTTTGCAGATCGTCTGCGATCTGAGCAGTACCCAGTCGCTGTTTGTAGCCTTCTCCTTCTACATCGCCTACACGGTGATGGCCCTGCCCATGGCCTGGCTGCTGGAACGCACCGGTTATAAAAAGGGCATGAGCTTGGGGCTGGCTTTTATCGCCATCGGCTGCCTGGGCTTTATTCCCGCCGCCCTGGAGCAGACCTTCGCCATCTTTTTGCTATCGCAGTTTGTGGTGGGCACGGGTTTGACCATATTGCAGACCGCCTCCAACCCCTACATCGTGCACATAGGCCCGCAGCAAAGTGCGGCGGCGCGGATCTCGGTGATGGGGCTCTTGAACAAAGGGGCCGGGGTGGCAGCGCCCTTGATCTTCACCGCCCTGGTGCTGGGGGATTTTGAAGGCATTACCGCCAAAACCGTGGCCGAGATGGCCCCGGCCGCCCGTATCGAGCATATCCAGGCCCTGTCCCATGGCTTGATAGCGCCCTACCTGGGCATGGCCATTGCCCTGGCGGTACTGGCGGTGGCACTGAAGTTCTCGCCGCTGCCGGAGCTGCAAATCGAATCGTCCCAGGAAGAGTTGAAAAATCAGGGTGAAAAAAGCTCGGTATTGCAGTTCCCGCAGCTGGTGCTGGGAGCCATTACCCTCTTTTTCTACGTGGGGGTTGAGGTGATCGCCGGCGATACCATCGGCCTGCTGGGCTCCAAGCTGGGGATGGCCAATGCCACCTCCCTGACCTCCTTTACCATGGCCTTTATGGTGATGGGTTACCTGCTGGGGCTGGTACTTATTCCAAGGCTGATAAGCCAGGCCAAGGCGCTGGCCATCTCGGCGGTGCTGGGGCTGTTATTGGCGCTGTCGGTGGTGATGAGTGACCCTGGCCATCAGTGGGTGTCGGCGCTGGTATGGGGCTGGCTTGGCCTGCCGCTGCTGCCCAATACCGTGGCTCTGGTGGCGCTGCTGGGTTTTGCCAATGCCCTGGTGTGGCCGGCGGTCTGGCCCTTGGCCCTGGAAGGCCTGGGGAAATTTACCGCCCGCGGCTCGGCGCTACTGATCATGGGGATTGCTGGTGGCGCCGTGCTGCCGCTGCTGTATGGGGTGCTGTCGGACCTGATGAGTAACCAGAGCGCCTACTTGCTGATGCTGCCCTGTTACCTGTTCATCTTTTACTTTGCGGTGGCGGGCCATAAAAAACGCCGCTGGTAACCCCCTTGCCGCGATGGCGGTAACCTTGTCGTTCTCTCTGTTAGCCCGGTGTTCCCGGGCTTTTTTTATGGCGTATGCGCGGCCATTCCAGCAGGCTGCCGTCCTGGCGGCGGATAAGCTCCTCTTCGCTCATGGGCGGCCCCAGCAGCAGGCCCTGGCCCATGTCGCAGCCCATCAGTTGCAGCCATTGCAGTTGCTGGCCGGTCTCGATGCCCTCGGCCACCACCTTGCCCCCTAACTCGTGCACCAGGGTGATAAGGCTTTTGACGATATGCTCGGTGGCGCCGTCCTTGCCCAGCTCCTGAGTAAAGCTTTTATCCACCTTGACCACATCAAAGGGCAGTTTGTGCAGGTAACTTAGCGACGAGTAACCGGTACCGAAGTCGTCGATGGCAATGTCCACCCCCAGCCGTTTGAGGCTGTGCAGGGAGGTCAGGGCGTTTTGGAAGTGGTCCACCAGGCTGGACTCGGTCACTTCCAGCTCCAGCATGGCGGGGTTGATACTGTGGCGCTTGAGCGCGGCCTCCACAAAGGTGGGCAGGCTGGCATCGAGAAACTGCCGGCAGGCCAGGTTTACCGCCAGCCGGCACTCTTTGCCGTCCCGGGCACGGGCCCGGCTTAGCATCGACAAAGCCTCCTCGATAACCCAGTAGCCCAGCTCGATGATCCGGTCGGTGTTTTCCAGCTGTGGGATGAAGGCCTGGGGCATCACTAGCCCTCGCACCGGGTGGTGCCAGCGGATCAAGGCCTCAAAGCCGGCGGCTGAGCCATCGGCCAGCCAGTACTTGGGCTGCAGGTAGAGCTCAAACTGTTGCAGCTTGAGGGCTTGGTCCAAATCCCGCTCCAACTCCAGGCGGCTTTGCAGGCGGTTTTGCATGGCGTCGTTGAAAAAGCTTTGAGACAGCCCCTTCTCCTTAGCGTGGTGCAGCGCCAAGTCGGCCCGGCGCAGCAGTTCTGGGGCGCTCAGCACTTCGTCTTTGGCCAGCGCTACCCCCAGCACCGCCGCTATCTGGCAGTGCATACCGGCTTTAATCACCGGCGGCTCCAGGTGCCAGTGCAGTTGTTGGAGCAGCAGTTGCAGCCTCTCCTTTTCCCGATAACGCATTAGCACCACGAACTTGTCGCCGCTAAAACGGCCCAGGCCGTGGCAGGCGCCGGCCACTTCCTTGAGGCGATTGGCCACCTCTTTTAGCAGCAGATCGCCTTTGTCATACCCGAGACTGTCGTTGATGGCCTTGAACTGCTGGATGTCCACAAACACCACCGCCAGGGTTTCGCCTTCGGCGTATTCCAGCAGCAGGCTGATTTTTTCTTCCAGGTAATGGCGGTTGGCAAGGCCGGTGAGCTCGTCAAAGCGCAGCCGGTATTCCAGCAGCTCCACCTGGCTTTGCATCTGGCTGTTGATGTGCTGTAAATGGCCGGAGAGCTTGAAGGTGTCTTCGCCCAGTTGGTCCAGCTCATCACGAAACCAACTGGCCAGCGGAGCCTGCACTTTTTGTGGCTCTTCGGCCAGCCAGCCCAGTTGCTGGCGATGCAGCGCCAGGCGCTGCACCAGTAGCCATACCCACCAGGCCAACAGCACACACACCACCAGCACCAGCGGCACCCCGAACCACAAAAGTAGCGCCCCTTGTTGCTGGTAACCGGCTTGGAGGGCGCGCACGTCTTTGGCCACCAACAGGCCGCCGACCGGCATTTGCGCCAATGGTTGCCACCACAGCAGCCATTGGCCGAGCTGGCGCTGGTCGTCAGTGGGTCTTTCCTGGCCAAGGGCCGAGAGCATGGGGGCAAAACCCGGGGTAGTGGCCGATTCGGCAATGCCCATGCCCCAAACCCGGTCGCCGCCGCCCGGGCGCAGCAGCAACAACTCCAGGCCCAGCTCCTGATGCAACCCGTCCAACAGCGGCGCCAGCGGCAACAACAGCCCAAGACGGGTGTCTTTATCCACACTTAAGGTCAGTAACTGCATGCAGCGCTGGCGGCACACCAGGTGGCTACCATCCTGCCCTTGTGGCCACAGGGCGCTGTCACCCAAGGCGACCAGTACCTCCTGATGCTGGCGCAGCACCAACCCTTGCCAATTGCGGCTGCGCTGCAAGGCTGGCCACTGCTGGGCCAGGATAGCGGCCAGCACCACCGGATCGTTGCCGCTGCGCTCAACCCATCCTTCCAGCAGCAGGGCTGCCTCCTGGCGCCGGGCGGCCAGGCGGGCGCTCAATTGCGTGGCGAGGGTACCTTCAACCTGCTGGCGATCGGCATCGAGATAGGCTTGCTCGGCGCTGCGCTGCCACAACCAAAGGCCCAGAAATAGCAGTACTGTTACCGGTACCATCACCAGCAGCAACTTGAGGTAAAGACTGAGAAAGGGGCGGCGGATAGGGGCCACCGGGGCGGGCCTGACACTTGGCACGGTGCTCATGCCTCCCTGGCATGGGGAAATCCGTTTTTGAGTATAGCCGGTGCTATACTGCGCGCCTTGCTTTCACGAGGCCCGTCATGCTTTCCAACATCAGCCAGTTATTGCTGCGCAATCAAGACCATTTTGCCCAGCACAGTCTCCTTGTTTGCCAGTCTCCCCGCGACAACCTGGCCCAGCAGTGGGAAGGTGGCCCCCTTTATACCCACCATACCGATTTCGTTGCCTGGCAGATGGCGGAGCGCGCCCTGGGAGACAAGGCCCTGTTTGCCCCGGCGCCGACCGGCGTCGAGGTGGACCAAGCGCTGCTGGCCATGCCCAAAAGCAAGGACGAAGCACGGATGCTGCTGGCGGCCCTGGCGGCCCTGCTGCCGGTGGGTGGCAAATTGCTGCTGGCCGGCGAGAACAAGTCCGGTATTAAATCGGCGGTGAAGCTGCTGGAGCCTTACGGCGAGCCGCTGAAAATCGACAGCGCCCGCCATTGCAGCCTGTTTGAAGTCGAGCTGACCGAAAAGGCCCCGGCGTTTTACCTGGCCGACTGGCAGCAGACCTTCGAGCTGACCGTTGCCGGTGAAAACCTCAAGGTGGTGAGCCTGCCCGGGGTGTTTAGCCACGGCGAGCTGGACAGCGCCACGGCGCTGCTGCTTGAGGCCCTGCCTCGGGTGAAAAGCGGCCGGTTGCTGGATTTTGGCTGCGGCGCCGGCATCATCGGCAGCTATCTTGCTAAAAAAGCCCCCGACGCCCAGGTGGAAATGCTGGATGTTTCGGCCCTCGCCATCGCCGCCTCCGAGCTAACCCTCAAGGCCAACGGCATCGAGAACGCCAAGGTAACAGCCTCCAATGGCCTGAGCGCTCTGACCGGCCGTTTCCACCAAATCATCACCAACCCGCCCTTTCATACCGGGGTGGGCACCGACTACAGCGCCACCGAGCAGCTGCTGGCCGAGGCCCCCAAACGGCTGGTGCAAGGGGGCGATCTGGTGCTGGTGGCCAACCGCTTCTTGAAGTACGAGCCGCTGCTGGCTGCCGGCTTTAACAACAAGGTGGACACCCTGGCCCAGACCAACAAATTCAAGGTGCTCTACTGCCGCGGTTCGGGCCGTTAAAAAGCCCTTGATCTTTTTGGGTGCATCGCTAGAATGCTCCTCCACAACGCAGATGTGGCGGAATTGGTAGACGCGCTAGCTTCAGGTGTTAGTGACCTCTGGTCGTGGGAGTTCAAGTCTCCCCATCTGCACCACCTTCGAAAAACCCGGCTTAGGCCGGGTTTTTTATTGCCTCAACGACCCATTGCTCAGCTTTCGCGCAAACGGGCGCCAGCCGTTAAAAAAACCGTTGACGGAGCAGTCTGGATGGGTAGAATGCCTCCCCGTGGAAAGCGAAGCTTCCCACCACAATTTGGTGTGCAGATGTGGCGGAATTGGTAGACGCGCTAGCTTCAGGTGTTAGTGACCTCTGGTCGTGGGAGTTCAAGTCTCCCCATCTGCACCAACAGATTTTAAGACCTCGAATCATTCGAGGTTTTTTTAGCCCGGAACAAGGCGTAAAACGGTTCGACAATTTGCAGATGTGGCGGAATTGGTAGACGCGCTAGCTTCAGGTGTTAGTGACCTCTGGTCGTGGGAGTTCAAGTCTCCCCATCTGCACCACCCTCGAAAAGGTCGGCTTTTTAGCCGGCCTTTTTTCGTCTAAGCTGGCGCCATGGAACAGCTTGAATTCTTCGCTATCCCCTCCCCCTGTATCGGGGTCTGCCAGGCAGACAACCGCGGCTATTGCCTGGGCTGCCTGCGCTCGCGGGACGAGCGATTCGGCTGGAACGCCATGAACGACGCCGAAAAACGCAAAGTCATCGAGCTGTGCCAGCAGCGCAAAAAAAGACGGGCCCTCAAGGCCCGCCTGCAACAAGACGACGATCTTTAAAGGTTCTCCTCCGCAAAGGACGCCAACCGGCTCCGTACTACCCCATCCAAATACACATTGGCCGACCCAGGGAAATCCTTGAACCGTTCCACTATGTAAGTGAGGCCCGAGGTCACCGGGCTTAAGTAGTTGGAGTCAATCTGCGCTAGGTTGCCCGAGCAGATCATCTTGGTGCCCTCGCCGCAGCGGGTGAGGATGGTTTTAAGCTGACTGGCGGTGAGGTTCTGGCTCTCGTCAATCAGCACGATGGCGTTCTGGATGGAGCGCCCGCGCATGAAGTTCACCGATTTGAACTGGATATTGGCCTTATCCATGATGTATTGCAGGCTGCCAGACGGGTGCGCGTCGGAACCGTGCAGCACTTCCAGGGTGTCGGTGATGGCCGCCAGCCACGGCAGCATTTTTTCTTCCTCGGTGCCCGGCAAAAAGCCGATACTCTCAGCTATCTCCGGGGTGTTACGGGTCACAATCACCTTGTCGTACTGGCCCCGCTCTATCACCATTTCCAGCGCCGCGGCCATGGCCAGCAGGGTTTTACCGGAGCCGGCCGGGCCGGTGAGCATCACCAAGTCCAAACTCGGGTCCATCAACGCGTGCAGGGCCAGACCCTGGTAGATGTTTTTGGGGGCGATGCCCCAGGCGTGCTGGGCCATCAGCCGGTCATAGCCGAGATCCAGCAGTTTGACTTGCTTGTCGCCGTGTTCCTGCACCCGGCCGACAAACTCGTGGCTGTCGTCGAGGATGTATTCGTTGGTGTAGAGGTTTTCCAGCACCCCGGCGGCAATGGTCTGGATGGTGTCGCGGCCCTGGGTCTGGCTTTCTACTTTGCCTACTTTGTCCCACAGCCGCCCTTCCACTTCCTGGTAGCCCTTGGCCAGGTAGCGGATGTCGTCCACCAGCTGATCGGTGCGGTAGTCTTCCACATGGCGAAGGCCGGCCCCCTTGGCCTTGAGCCGCATGTTGATGTCTTTGGTCACCAGCACCACTTTGGTGGGGGCCTTTTCCTTTTGCAGGTGCAGGGCGGCGTTGATGATCTTGTTGTCTGCCTCCGACCCCGGCACATGGGCCAGTTCGCCTTTGATTTCGTGGTCGGGGTAGATGGAGATGTGGCCGCGGTTGCCTTCCAAGTCTTGGCTTGGCAAGGGCACGCCAGCGGCGATTTCTTCGGGGCTGGTATTTTTAAAAACATCGTCCAGGGCCCGGATCGCGGCGCGGGCATCTCTGGAAATGTCGCTACGTCTGTCCTTGATGTTGTCCAGTTCTTCCAGAACCGTCATCGGGATCAGTACGTCGTGTTCGTCGAAGGAGTAGATGGCAAGGGGTTCGTGCAGCAGGATGTTGGTATCAAGGATGTAGACTTTTCTTTCGTCTGGAGCCATAGCGCTCTCCCTAACTGAACGGCCAAAGAAGGTGCAATCTCACCTCAATCTCACTTTAACCTTAGTTGGCGACAAAAGGGGAGACCAAGATCAAGGCTTATCGCTTTTGCCTAGGCTTTAGGTCTTGGGTAACATACGCCGCCTTCTTCGCCTTCGGAGCTATTTGATGTCACTCGCCCTTGGCCAACGTTTTATTGCCGACGCTGAATCCGAGCTGGGTTTGGGTACCGTGGTTGCCCTGGATAACCGCACCCTTACCGTCCTTTTCCCCGCCAGTGGCGAAACCCGCCTTTACAGTAAAACCGAGGCCCCCATCACCCGGGTCACCTTCCGCGAAGGGGATGCCATCAAGAGCCATGAAGGCTGGACCCTGACCGTCGAGCAGATAGAAGAAGAAAAAGATCTGCTCACCTATATCGGCATCCGCCAGGACACCGGCGAGCAAACCGCCCTGCGCGAAACCTTTATCGACGGCACCATCCAGCTCAACAAACCCCAGGACCGCCTATTTGCCGGCCAACTGGACCGCACCGACTGGTTTACCCTGCGCTACCAGACCCTGGAGCAGATGCACCAGTTGTCGCAAAGCCCGCTGCGTGGCCTGATTGGCGCCCGCATGGACCTTATCCCCCACCAGCTTTATATCGCCGAGGAAGTAGGCAACCGCCAGGCGCCCCGGGTATTGCTGGCCGACGAAGTGGGCCTGGGTAAAACCGTGGAAGCGGGCATGGTTATCCACCAGCAACTGCGCGCCGGTTTTGCCGAGCGGGTGCTGTTGTTGCTGCCTGAAAACCTGATGCACCAGTGGCTGGTGGAAATGCGCCGCCGCTTTAACCTCAACTTCGCCCTCTTTGACGAAAGTCGCCTCGAAGAAGCCGAACACGACGCCGACAACCCCTTCGACACCGCCCAACTGGTGATGGTGAGCCTGGAGCTGATTGCCAAGCGCAAAACCCGTTTTGATCAGCTGCTGGAAGCGGACTGGGACATGCTGGTGGTGGACGAAGCCCATCACCTGGCCTGGGAAGAAGACAAACCCAGCCGCGAGTACCAAGTGGTAGAAGCCCTGGCCGAGAGTATCCCCTCGGTGCTGCTGCTCACCGCCACCCCGGACCAGCTTGGCCACCAGAGCCACTTTGCTCGGCTGCGCCTCTTGGACGGCGAGCGCTTCCACGACTATGAAGCCTTCTGCGAAGAAGAAGCCCAGTACAAGCCCCTGGCTCAGGTGGCCCAGAAGCTGCTGGACAACCAACCTCTCGATGCCGACGACAAAGCCAAGGTGGCCGCCTGGGGCGATGACCTGCTGGCGCTCGCCGACGGCAGCGACGGCGACCGCAAAAAGCTGGTCTCGGCGCTGATTGACCGCCACGGCACAAGCCGGGTGCTGCTGCGTAACACCCGCGCCGCGGTGCAGGGCTTCCCTGGCCGCGAGCTGATCAGCGAGGCCCTGGCCCTGCCCGACGCCTACGCCACCGCCATTCGCGTCGGTAAGATGATGAGCGGCCGCAAAGCCGAAGCCGAGAAGCTCGAAGAGCAGCTCAACCCCGAGCTTATCTACCAGGCCTTTGAAGGCGACGAAGGTAACAGCTGGTGCCAGCACGACCCACGGGTGCAGTGGCTGGTTAAACACCTCAAGCACAACAACAACGAAAAAGTGGTGCTGATTGCCCATACCCGCCGCCAGGTGCAGGCCATCAACGATTACCTGCGGGAAAAACACGGCATCCAGGCCGCGGTGTTCCACGAAGATTTGTCGATCATCGAGCGTGACCGCGCCGCAGTGTTCTTCGCCGACGAAGACGGCGCGCAAATCCTGCTGTGCTCCGAGATTGGCTCTGAAGGGCGTAACTTCCAGTTTGCCCATCAGCTGGTGCTGTTTGACCTGCCCCTGAACCCGGATTTGCTGGAACAGCGCATCGGCCGCCTGGACCGTATCGGCCAGGAGCGGGTAGTGAAGATTTACGTGCCGCACCTGGCAGCCTCTGCCCAGCAAAAGCTGGTGGACTGGTATCACCAGGGCCTGAACGCCTTCGAATCCACCTGCCCGGTGGGCGGCGCCGTGTTTGAGGCCCAGCAGCAAGCCCTGACTGCAGCGCTGTTAAGCGAAGAGGCCGATGCCATGGGCGAGCTGATTAGCGAGGCAGCCGACCGTCGCCAGGCGCTGATGGCGGAAATGGAAGCTGGCCGCGACCGCCTGCTGGAGCTCGCCTCCCAAGGCGCAGGCCGGGGCGACAAGCTGGCCACCGACATCGCGGTGCTGGATTACGATCCAAAGCTCCCTATCTTCCTGACCCAGGTGCTGGACGTGTTCGGTGTCGACCAGGAAGACCTGGACGACTACACCCAGCTGCTGCGCCCCGGTGAGCGCATGCTGACCAGCCTGCCGGGCCTCGACGAAGAAGGAATTCAAACCACCTTCGACCGCGAATATGCCCTGAGCCGCGACAACGTGCAGTTCTTGAGCTGGGATCACCCCCTGGTGCTGGAAGCCATGGATGCGGTGCTGACCGGCGACATGGGCAACGCCTCGGTGGCACTCTTGAAAAATAAGGCGCTGCCGGCCGGCACCACCTTTGTGGAGCTGGTGTTTACCACCCAGCATCAGGCGCCCAAAGAATTGCAGCTGGACCGTTACCTGCCGCTGACGCCGCTGCGCATGCTGCTGGACAAAACCGGTAAAGACCTAGCGCCCAAGGTGCCCTTTGACAACTTCAACCGCCAGTTGACCCCCATCAAGCGCCATACCGCCTCCAAACTGGCGGTGGCCTCCCAGGAGCTTATTCATACCCTCATCCGCCAGGCCGAAGCGGAAGTGGCGCCGCAGCTCGACACCCTGGTGGCCAAGGCCCGGGACGGCATCGCCCAGCATCTGGGTAGCGAGCTGGCACGGCTCAAGGCGCTCAAGGCGGTGAACGACAGCATCCGTGATGACGAAATCACCGCCCTGGAGACCCGCCAGGCCAGCCTGCTCAAGCACATCGGCGATGCCGCCTTGCGCCTGGACATGGTGCGCCTTATCGTGGTGGTGAACGAGTAACCCAAAGGCCATTTATGAAGCGCTGTTTGCTCCTGCTGACACTCCTGCCCCTGGCAGCCAAGGCCGAGGAGCCGCAGCGCTTCACTCCCGTGGGTGAGCCCAAGGCCGAATTGGTGGCCAGCGGCACCCTGCCGCCGCCCCTGCCCAAGGCCCTGGCCGCCGATGGCCTGAGTGTCGAGCTCTACTCCGCGCTACCCAAAGACAACTGGCAACCCAAGCCAGAGCAAGTGCTGCTGACCTCAAACGGCGCCTTGTTCAAAGCCTGCCAGGAAGGGCCCTACAAGGCCTGTATCTTCCTTAACGCCCAATACCGCCCAGACGCCATTGCCAAACCCACCCTGGACTTGGTCAACGCCCCGCGTTTGCCGCTGGAAGGGGATATGGCACTTAGGCAAAAGCTGCTGCCGGCCCAACCGGACAGCCGCTTTTACGCCTTGGCGCTGAGGGAGAACACCCCGGGAGAGAGCCAGGAGCTTGCCACCATCATCAGTGGCTGGCTCGAAGCCTTGAAAAAGACAGGCTCCGGGCCTAGCCCTTCTGAGCCTTGATTTGCTGGTAGGCGGCCTGGATGGCCTGGGTCCGCTCTTTGGCCAGCTCCATCATCTCCGGCGGCAGGCCCTTGGCCATCAGTTTGTCGGGGTGATGTTCGGCCATGGCCTTTTTGTAAGCGCGGCGCACCGCCTGCATGTCGGCGTCCGGGCTTAAGCCCAGTAACTCGTAAGCCTGGTTGAGCTGGGCGTAACGGGATTGCTCCGGCGCTTGGGTAAATGCCTGGCCAGCCTTGGCCATGCGAATAAGACTATCGAGCATCCGCTCCGGTAGCCCCAGGCTTTTACGCACCCGCTCCAACACCCGCCGCTCTTCGGCCTGCAACTGGCCGTCGGCCAGGGCCAGGGCCACTTGGATCTCCATAAACAGCTGGATAAGGTCGCGCTGGCCGCCAAGGGCTTCTCGCAGGGCCTGCACCGCTGCCTCCAGGGGATAACCGGCAGATTTGCCTTCGCGAAAGGCCTCCTGGGCGGCGCGGCGCTTCTCGCCACTCAGATGCAACCTGTCCATTAGGGCGCTGGCGGCGGCAATGTCTTCTTCACGGACCCGGCCCTTGGCCTTGGCCAGGTGCCCCATCACCGCAAAGCTGGTGTGAAAATACAAGGTCTCGCGGCCTGCCTCGTCCAGGCGGTGCCAGAGCTTGCCAAAACCGGCGCCGTTAAAATCCCGCTTCAGGGCCTTGTCGAACCACCAGCCAACGATAAACCCAAGAATGGCGCCCGGCAGACGGGCAAAGGCGAGGCCAAGCAGCAAGCCGACAATACGTCCCCACATGATTACGCCTTGTCCTCCAGATAATGATTAAGCGCCTCAAGGCGCGCCGGGGTGCCCACATCCTGCCAGTAGCCCCCGTGATAAAGGCCGCCAAGCCGCCCCTCCTCGGCCCATTGGCGCAGCAGTGGCCCCAGGGCGCCGTGGCCCTCGGCCAGGCCTTCAAAAAGCGCGGTATCCAAAAGAGCAATGCCGGCATAGGTGTAGTGGCGAGGTGTGTTGACCACCTGCCCGCCGATGAGGCCAAAATCGCCATCGGGGTGCTGCGGCGGGTTATCCACCAGCAGCAGGGTTGGCGCCGGGGCCGCCATCAGCGAGGTAATGTCGGCGTCGCAATAGACGTCGCCATTGACCAGCAAAAAAGGGCCACTGCCCAGCAATGGCAGCGCCCGGCGGATGCCGCCGGCGGTTTCCAGGGCCTCGCCCTCATGGGAGTAGTCAATGCGCACGCCAAAGGCGCTGCCGTCGCCCAACGCCTTGGGGAGCTGCTCGCCAAGCCAGGCGGTGTTAATCACCACCTCCTTGATGCCAGCGGCGGCCAAACGCTCAAGATGATGAACGATAAGGGCTTTACCACCGGCCACCAGCAAGGGTTTGGGGGTGTGGTCGGTCAGGGGGCGCATCCGCTCGCCGCGACCGGCGGCCAGAATCATCGCCTTCATGGGGTTTGCTCCAGTAGGCTGACCAGAGGGGCAAGCTCCGGGTAGTGGCGCGCCACCCGCAGCAGTTTTTGCCGGGTGGGCTCGAGATCGCCAAGGTAGCCTGATTTTCCGTCCTGATAGTGAAGGCGGCAAAAGATACCGAGGATCTTGAGTTGACGCAGGATACCGGTGAGATCGAACCAGCGCCGAAACAGCGCTTCATCGCTGGTGTGTTGCTGCTGACCAAAGGCCTGGGCAATCAAACGCTCTTCTTCTTCGGTGCTGAGTGACACGTAGCTGTCACGCACCAAAGACACCGCATCGTAGGTCAGCGGCAGGCGCTGGATGTCCTGAAAATCAATCACCGCCAGGGCGTCGCCAACCCGGTGCAGGTTACGGCCATGGTAGTCACGATGGGCCGGCACCAGGGGTTGGGCGAAAAAGTTGGCAAACAGGGACTGAAAAACCCCGTCCAGGCTGGCACAATCCACCTTTAAACCAAGATGCCTGCCCAGGAACCAATCCTGGAACAAGTCGCGCTTGCGCTGCACAAAGGGCTGGCCTGCTGTTGTTAAAGGCAGGTTAAGCTGCTGAAGTTTTGCGATAATGGAGACAGCCCGGCCATACCAGAGCGGCCGCTCGGCCTCGCTAAGGCCCGCCAGCTGCGTATCGCCAAGATCAGGCAGTAACATCCAGGTGTCTTGGGTGGCCAAGGGCTTTGGTACCAGAATGCCTTGTTCGTCCAGCGCTTTGGCCAGACGCATAAAGGCGTCGCGCTGGGCCAGTTCATCGGCCTGGTAGGCCACAACGATGGCCGTGCCGCCGTCAAAGCCCAGGCGCCAGTAACGGCGGCTGCCGGCGTCGCCGGTCAGGGCGACCAGGCTGGCATCTTTGCAGCCCAGTTGGCTGCAAGCCCATGATTTCAGGGCATCGACAGGAATATCTCGCATAGTGGCGGCCACTATAGCTCAATAGCCCGAGCGGGAAAATTGCATTATGATTCGCCTCTCGGATAAATCGGCCGAGAGGGCCAACAGAGCGAGAGCGACATGGGAAGGAGCGTGACTAAAGTCCGCCATTGGTTGCTGTTATCAGCTGTTGCTGCCAGTGTCAGCCAGGCCCTGGCAGCAGAACAAGAATTCGGCAAGACCTGCCAACCGCCCCCGCTTCCGGTAAAAAGCAGCGAGGGGCAGGACATCAAACCCCTGAATGAATCCGCGATCCAGGCCACCGCCAAAGAAACGGTGATCCAAGGCCAGGATTCTGCGCTCCTTAAGGGGAACGTCAAAATCAACCAGGGCGGCCGGGAGCTGAGCGCCGACGAAGCCTTGCTTGATCGCAAAAACAACCGCATCAAGGCCAAAGGTACCGTCAGTTTTGACGATGGCCGCCTGCGTCTGAGCAGCGACTCCCTGGATGCCCACACCGATGAGAACCGGGCTGATCTGGAGGCGGTGACCTATCAGTTGCTGGGCACCAATGCCCGTGGCAGCGCCAAGAAGCTGCATGTCTCTCAAAACGACGGCATGACCCTGGAAGGCGGTAACTTTACCACCTGCCCGGCGGACGACCCGGCCTGGGCCATCGATGCCAATGAGATCCATGTTGACCCGGATGCAGGCTGGGGCGAGGCCTGGGGCGCCAAGTTCCGCCTCTACGATGTGCCGGTCTTTTATTTTCCTTACTTGAGCTTTCCGGTGTCTGGGGAGCGTAAGAGCGGCCTGCTCTACCCCACTTTTACCTCCAGCGACAAACGGGGCCTGGAATTTGCCCAGCCTATCTACTGGAATATCGCCCCCAACCTGGATGCCACCATTACCCCCAGGTACATGTCTTACCGGGGCACCCAGCTCAATACCCAGTTTCGCTATCTGGTGGGCGATGACGACCTCGGGCAATTTAACCTTGAGTATTTGCCCAATGACCGTAAGTTCGCTGGCGCCGACAACACCCGCTACCTGTTCAACTGGCAGCACAGCGGCAAGGCTGACGAGCATTGGCGCTACAACGCCGATTACACCACCGTCAGCGACGATGCCTACTTTGTCGATATGGACTCGAATATGGGCTCGTCCACCGACACCCAAATCACCCGCACCGGCAGCGTGGCTTACCTCTCCTATGGCTGGAACTTCCTGGCCGAGGTGAAAGACTTCGAGGTTCTGGGGGATTACCCCGAGCCCTACAAGGTAGTGCCGCGCCTGGAGCTGTCACGGGACGACACCAACTTCTGGAACGGCCTGGATTTCAGCTTCTACTCGGAGCTGTCATCTTTCGACAACAACGATAAAACCCAGCCCACGGCCGAGCGTTTGCACCTGGAGCCCACCATCTCCTTCCCGCTCAACAGCCCGGCCGGTAACCTCACCACCGAGCTCAAGCTCTACCAGACCTTCTACGAGCAGCACGATCCGACCCGCCGCCTCAACGAGAGCGTGTCACGGACCTTGCCGCAACTGCGGGTGTATGGGCAGCTGAACTTCGAGCGCCAATTGGAGCTGGCCGGGCGCAACTACCGCCAGACCCTGGAGCCGCAGTTCCAATACCTGTACATTCCCAAGGAAGATCAGAGCGATATCGGCCTTTACGACACCAGCTTGCTGGGTGAGGACTACCACGCCCTGTTCCGCAACCGCCGTTACTCGGGGCTGGACCGGATCACCGACGCCAACCAGGTGACCCTGGGTGTCACCAGCCGCATCTTCGACCAGAAGAACCAGGAGCGGATGCGGGTGTCCATTGGCCAGATTTTTTATCTGCGTGATGCCACAGTGGGTCTTGAGAACGATGTGGGCCAGGTCACCAACTCCACCTCGGCCTTGGCCGGTGAGATTGACCTGCGGGTTGATAAAAACTGGAGCCTTTCCAGTAACATTCTTTACGACACCGACACCGGAAAAACCAACAAAGGGAACTTCCGGGTCGATTACAGGGTCAGTGATGACAAGCTGGTCCAGTTTACCCACCGTTATGTCCGTGACATTTCTGACGGGGTGAACATCGATCAGGCGGGCATCAGCGGTGCCTGGGCTGTGAATTCCACCTGGAAGGTGTTTGCCTCCCACTACGAAGACCTTAACTTGCACCGCGCTGAAGAAACCTATGGTGGTTTCGAGTATGAAGCCTGCTGTTTTGCCGTCAGGGTAACGGCCAGGCGCCACCTGAACACCATTTTGTCGAACAGCATCGAGTTTGCCGGTCAGCCTACTTATGAAAACAGCATCAGTTTTGAGTTTATTTTCAAAGGCTTGGGCGGGCACGGCACCAGCGGCGACCAACTATTAAGCAAAGGGCTTTTCAGCTATCGTGAGCCCTACAACCTGAGTTACTGATCCATGAGAATGACCCCGAAAATGCTCGCTGCCATGGCTGGTGGCGTAATGATGTTTAGCCAGGCCCAGGCCCAGCCTGAAGTCCTGGACAAAGTAGCCGCCATCGTCGACCAGGGTGTAATACTCGAGTCCGACGTCAACGACATGATGCGCGACATCAAGGCCAGCGCCCTCAAATCCGGGCAACAGCTGCCCTCCGACCGGGTACTGCACGTACAGGTGCTTGATCGCCTGATCACCGAAGAGCTGGAAATGCAGACCGCCAAACGTATCGGCCTGCAAATCTCCGACGCCCAACTGGACCAAACCATTGGTAACATCGCCAAGGACCAGAAGCTGAGCGTGGAGCAGCTGCGCCAGAAAATCGACTCCGAAGGCGGTAACTTCGAGAGCTACCGCGAGCATGTACGTACCGAGCTGACCCTCGGCGAAGTGCGCCGCATCGTGGTCAGCCGCCGCATTCAGGTGAGCCCTCAGGAAATCGAGGCCATGGTCAAACAGCTCGACGAGCAAGGTGACCGCAATGTTGAGCTGCACCTGCGCCACATCCTGATTGACGTACCCCAAAACGCCAACGCCGCCCAACTGGCCGACGCCAAAGACCGCGCAGATAAAGTACTGGCCCGCCTCAACAAGGGTGAAGATTTTGCCCAGTTGGCTATCGTGTCGTCTTCCGGCAACCACGCCCTGGAAGGGGGCGACCTTGGCTGGATGAACGCCAACGAAGTGCCCACCCTCTTTGCCGATGCCCTCAAAGACGCCAAAAAAGGCGAGATCATTGGGCCCATCCGCTCCGGTGCCGGTTTCCACATTATCAAAGTGGATGGTATCCGTGGCCAACAAACCGTTGAACTGGAAGAAGTGCACGCGCGCCACATCCTGGTCAAACCTTCTGTCATTCTCAGCGACGACAAAGCCAAAGCCGAGCTGGAGCAATGGCGCAGCGAGGTATTGGCCGGTAAAGCCGACTTTGCCGAACTGGCCAAGGAACATTCTGAAGACCCCGGCAGTGCCAGCCAGGGCGGCGACTTGGGCTGGGCCGATCCGAAGATCTACGACCCCACCTTTGCCAACACCATTGAGCACCTGAAGAAAGGCCAAATCTCCGAGCCCTTCCGCAGCTCCTTTGGCTGGCACATCGTGCAGCTGATTGACACCCGCACCACCGACGCCACCCAACAGGCCAAGAAAGAAAAAGCCTACCGAGTGCTGTTCAACCGTAAGTTCAACGAAGAAGCCCTGGCATGGCTGCGCGAGATCCGTAGCCAGGCCTATATCGATATCCTGGACAACAAAAAATGATCCAGCGTATCGCACTGACACCCGGCGAGCCGGCCGGCATCGGGCCAGATTTGGCGGTGATGCTGGCCCAGCAAGACTGGCCGGTTGAAGTGGTGGTCTGTGCCGATGCCGACCTGTTAAAAGCCCGGGCCAAGTGCCTGGGCTTACCGCTTGAATTACGCCCCTATGAACCCTGGGCGCCGGCCCTGCCCCAGCAAAAGGGCACCCTGACCCTGGCGCCTTTTGGGCTGAGGGAAGACGTTGTCCCCGGCGAGCTTAACGAGGCCAACGCCCACTACGTGTTGGAGACCCTGTCCTTTGCCGGTGAAGGCAACATGGATGGCCGCTTTGCCGCCGTGGTCACGGGCCCGGTGCACAAGGGCATCATCAACCGCGCCGGTATTGCCTTCTCAGGCCATACCGAGTTCTTTGCCCATCAGGCCAATGTCAGCGACGTGGTGATGCTGCTGGCCACCGAGGGGCTGCGGGTGGCCCTGGTGACCACCCATATCCCTCTGGCCTATGTGGCCAAAGCCATTACCCCGGAGCGCCTCACTAAGGTCATCGGTGTGCTGCACCAGGACTTGGTCAGTAAATTCGGCATCGATAAACCCTGTATCTATGTGTGTGGCCTAAACCCCCACGCCGGCGAAGGCGGCCATTTGGGCCGCGAAGAAATCGATGTCATTGAGCCGACCCTGGAAGGGCTTAGAGAGCAGGGCATGAACCTGGTTGGCCCGTTACCGGCCGACACCTTGTTCCAACCCAAGTATCTGGATAATGCCGATGCGGTGCTGGCCATGTATCATGACCAGGGGCTGCCGGTACTCAAGCACAAAGGCTTCGGCAACTCCGTCAATATCACCCTGGGTCTTCCCTTTGTCCGTACCTCGGTCGACCACGGCACCGCCCTGGATCTGGCCGGCACCGGCAAGGTAGACGCAGGCAGCATGAAACTGGCCCTTTCCCAGGCCATCGCACTGGCAAACCGTTAATTAGATGACAGACAACGTCCATATGGGCCACAGGGCCCGCAAGCGCTTCGGCCAGAACTTCCTCAACGATCAGGATGTGATCGCCAATATCGTCCGGGCCATCAACCCGCGCCCCGACGACGTGCTGGTGGAAATCGGCCCCGGCCTTGGCGCCTTGACCGAGCCGGTACTGGAACAGGCCGGGCAACTGCAAGTGGTGGAGCTGGACCGCGACCTGGCGGCTCGCCTGCGTCAGCGCGACGGCATTACCGTCAACGAAGCCGACGCCCTGAAATTCGACTTCGGCACCCTGCACCAAGAAGGCAAGCCCTTCAAGGTGTTCGGCAACCTGCCCTACAACATCTCCACCCCGCTGCTGTTCCACCTCTTTACCTGGTCTGACTGCATCAACGAGATGCACTTCATGCTGCAAAAAGAAGTGGTAGAGCGGATGGCCGCCGGCCCCGGCACCAAGCAGTACGGCCGCTTGTCGGTGATGACCCAGTATTTTTGCCAGGTGATCCCGGTGCTGCACGTCGGCCCCCACGCCTTTACCCCGCCCCCTAAGGTGGACTCCGCCGTGGTGCGACTGGTGCCTTACAAAGACAAGCCGGTCAAGGTCAAAGACGAGCGCAAACTGAGCCAGGTGCTGACTGAAGCCTTCAACCAGCGCCGCAAAACGGTGCGCAATACCTTCAAGGCCCACTTCAGCACCGAGCAGCTTGAAGCGCTGGGTGTGGACCCCGGTGCCCGCCCCGAAAACCTCAGCCTGGCCCAGTATGCGGCCCTGGCCGATGCCCTGGCTGGTCGATCCTCGGAGGCCTGATGCTGCGTTTTCAGATCCACGTAGACACCCGGTACCTGGATGACCGCTCGCTGCCGGACGAAAACAAATACGTTTTTGCCTACACCATCACCATCCGCAACCTCGACACCCAGCCGGCCAAGCTTATCAACCGTTATTGGTTGATAACCGACGGCAACGGCAAAACCACCGAGGTGTCCGGGGCCGGCGTAGTGGGCCAGCAGCCCACTATTCAACCGGGCAGCGAGTACAGCTACACCTCAGGGGCGGTGCTGGAAAGCCCGGTGGGCACCATGGAAGGCCACTACGAGATGGAAGCCCAGGGCGGCGGCAACTTTAAGACCCCGGTGCCCATTTTTCGCCTAGCGGTGCCCAAGGTCGTTAACTGATGCACTATGTGGTGGGTGACATTCAGGGCTGCTATCGCGAGCTGATGGCGCTGCTGGAAAAGGTCGCGTTCAACCCGCAGTCTGACCGACTGATTGCCGTTGGCGATCTGGTGGCACGGGGCCCTAACTCCCTGGATGTGTTGCGCTTTTTTATGCGTCACCCCGAGTCCTGCCAAACCGTGCTGGGCAACCACGATCTGAACCTGCTGGCCGTGCTCTGTGACCTTCGCAAAGCCAAGAAAAGCGATCTGCTGGATGAAGTGCTGGCGAGCCCCGAGCGCGGCGCCATCATCGACTACCTGAGGCGCCAGCCCTTGGCGCTGTGGTTTAACGAGCTCAAGCTGTTGGTGACCCATGCTGGCTTGCCGCCCCTTTGGGACTGCCAGCGCACCCTGGCAGCCAGCAGCCTGGTAAGCCAGGCGCTGCAGGGCGATGGCTGGCAACAGCTCCTGGCCGACATGTACGGCGACCAACCTGACAGCTGGTCACCGGAGCTTTGCGGCACGCCTTTGCTGCGCTACATCATCAACGGCCTGACCCGGATGCGCTTTTGCCGCCCGGACGGCAGCCTTGACCTCAAATGCAAGCTGGGCCCGGCCGAAGGTGCCAAGCAGGGCTTTGTGCCCTGGTTCGATCTTCAGCCTCCCCTTCCCTTCACCCTGGCCTTTGGCCACTGGGCATCCTTGCAAGGGGCGCTGCCCCGTTCCGACATCAAGGCATTGGATACCGGCTGCGTGTGGGGAGAATCACTCACTTTGTGGTGTGCCGAGACCGATACCCTGCATCAGCAAATAGCAATTTCCTAAAGCATTTCAAATTTTTGCCGATACATATCTGTAACCTGCCTCAAACCATCTGTTAAGGATGAAAAACAGCCGTTACACTAGGCAGCTCGAATTTTTGGGCAAGCCTTTTGCATAGGTTATGTCGTCAAGTTTTTGTCAGAGGAAGCCCCGATGAACCTCACTGTTGCCAAGCGGATAGTCCTTGGCTTTGCCATCATTACGCTGTTGTTGTTCGGTAACGGCCTGAGTTCCTATCTCGGCTTTGATAAGGTCGAAAGCAATGTCCAGCGCGCCACCTCTCTTGCGGTGGGTGCCGTGGTCAGTGTCGGCCAGCTGCAACAAAGCAGCTCCACCCTGAGCGAGCTGGGTCTCAAGGCCTATCACAGCGACAGCATCAACGAGATTGAGGGCTACCAGCAGACCGCCCAGTCCACCTCCGACGAGTTGAATACATCTCTGCGCAAATTCAAAGACCTCATTAAAAACGAGGCGTCTTTGGTGGAAACCGCCAAAGTGGTTGAAGGCAGCTTCAGCGGCCTTCAAGGCGCTCAGGGACGGTTGTTTGACGCCAAGCTGACCAGCCTCAAACTGCGCGACCAGCTGAAAAAGATGCAATCGTCGGTGTCCGATACCGCCGATGATGCCAGCGCCGACATTCTCGATTTGACCGACGCCGGGGTACCGGACGCGGCGGCCAACACCACCAGCAAACTCGAGAACATGTTCCTGTCGCTGTCCACCAGCATCATCGAGTACAACAAGTCCACTACCCTGACTAAAGCCGATACCATCGCTGGTGAAATCAATTTTGCCCTGAGTGATATCGACTCCAACCTCGCTTTTGTGGCCCGCTCGGTCGGTACCGACAACAAGTACATCAAGTCGCTTCAGGACAAGGCCAAGGCGCTGCGCGCCAAAGTAACCGATGCCGGCACCGGCATTATCGATCTGCAAAAATCCCGCCTGAAGGAAAACGAAAAAGCCGAAGGCGCGTTGACCGAAGAGCAGATCAACCTTGACGGCCTGCGCGGCGCCCTGAACAAGCTGCAAAACGCTTCCCAGGCCATTGCCGCCGACACCAAAGAAGCCATCGACAGTTCCATTGCCACCGCCAATACCGCCACCTTTGTAGTGATGGCCATCTGCGTCATCGCGGCGGTACTGATCAGCACTTACGTAGTGCGCTCCATTACTGCGCCGCTGGACAAGGTCAAAGAGATGCTGACCATCCTGGCCTCAGGCGACCTTAGCCGCCGCCTGGACGCCAGCGCCAAGGACGAGTTTGGCGAGCTGGCCCGCTCTACCAACAGCCTTACCGATTCGCTGCGAAACCTCATTGAAGGGATCTCCAGCGGCTCGACCCAACTGGCCGCTAGCGCCGAAGAAACCTCGGCCATCACCGCCCAGACCAAGGTGGCTATCCAGCAGCAAAAAGGTCAGGTTGACCAGGTGGCTACCGCCACCACTCAAATGTCAGCCAGTGCCGATCAGGTTACCCATGCTGCTTCCGATACTTTGTCTTCCGTACTGCGGGCCGAAAAAGAAGCAGAGCGGGTACGCCAGTTGTCTGCCGATACCAAGAGCACCATCCAGATGCTGGCCGCCGAAGTGGAATCTGCTTCTCAGGTGATCAACAAACTGCATCAGGACAGCGCCAACATTGGCTCCATCCTCGACGTAATTCGCGGCATTGCCGAACAGACCAACCTGCTGGCGCTGAACGCCGCCATTGAAGCGGCCCGTGCCGGCGAGCAAGGCCGAGGCTTTGCGGTGGTTGCCGATGAGGTCCGTACTCTGGCGTCCCGTACTCAGCAGTCCACCCAAGAGATCCAGTCCATGATCGAGGCCCTCCAGCAGGGCGCCGAACAGGCGGTAAGCGCCATGGATCAGGGTAAGTTCCAGGCCGAGAGCTGTGTGTCCAAATCGGTGGAATCCGATGTGGCCCTAAGCCACATCACTGATGCGGTTCACGAAGCCCGCGACAAGAGCGAGCACATCGCCCAAGCCGCAAAGGAGCAAGGGATCGTGGCCCAGGAGATCAACGAGAAGCTCACCTCTATCGTCAATATTGCCGAAGAGACCGCCCAGGGCGCCGAGCAGACCGCCACCTCCAGCGAAGAAGTGGCCAGGCTCTCCGAGGAGCTGCGTAATTCGGTCAGGCGCTTTAGGATACAATAAGCCTCACCTGCACTATGAAACGCGGCCCAAGGCCGCGTTTTTTTATTGGAAAGCGCCATGAAAAGAACCCTGTTTTTACTGCTGTTGCTGCTCAGCGCCTGCACCCCGGCACCACCGAGCCAGGAAGCCCTCAAAGAGGCGCTGCTGGCCCATCTGGGCGCACTGGGACCGGATGCCTTTCTGGAGATAGAAAACGTCACCTTGCTTGATAGCAAGCGCCAGGATGACAACCACATCCAGGTGGCTCTGGCTTATCAGGTGCGCTTTACCGAAAACTTTCCCGACGCCGCTCGCGCCCTCTCCACAGGGCAGCCCGACATGTTCGCCCGCTTTGGTTCAAGCCTTGGGGCCATGGCACTGAAGATGGAGTTTGGGGTGTTTCGAAAAGGGGACCTGCTTGAGCGTCAGGACAGTCTGCAACTGATACTAAACGATAAGGGCCAGTGGCAGTTGGCCCCTCAGGCATAAAAAAACCCGCCTTAATGGCGGGTTTTTCTTAAAAACACCTATCAGAGGCGTTCTTTGATAGCAGCCGCAGTGGCGCTGCCACCGAAGCCATTGGCATCAGCCCAGGCGATAACGGTTTTACCATCAGCCTCGGGAGCACCCAAGGTAGAGCCAGGCAGCTGCTTGGCGATGAATTCGCCGGCACCGTCGGCACCGGAGCTCATGGCAAAACGCAGCAGACTCAAACCGTTGCACTTAACGCCGTCATAGATGTTACGCAGGCGAATACCGGAATCGGACAGCTTGGAGCGCAGGCGGTTTTTGTCATTGGATGCCACGTAGTCACAGATACTGGCAACCAATTGCGCCGCGTCGGCCTTGGCGGGGGTGGGCTGATAGGTAAACGCCAACAAAAGCGCTACAGCACCCATTTTTACTGATTTCAACACGTCAACCACTCCTAACAGGCAAGCAAAGAAAAGCCCGCAAATGCTAACAATCTAGGCACTGCCCCTCAATCAGAAATAGGTCAAATGCCTGGTAATAAACGTTCAAAAGTGACAAAGGTCAAATTGTACTGATTATGTATATCGGCCAAAAATTGGCTCTCCTGAACTTTTTTCCAGCAATTTTCTGCCTGCCAGTCGGGAAACCGGGTGTCGCCCTCGATATCAGCATCGATAAAAGTCAGGTACAGGCGCTGCGCCACCGCCAAAGCTTGGCGATAGATCTGGCCACCGCCGATAACCATCACCTCTTCGGCATCAGCGGTGGCTGCCAGGGCGTCGTCAAGGCTGCCCACGACTTCCACTCCTTGTGGGCGGAAATCGGCCTGACGGCTTATCACCAAGTTACGGCGCCCAGGCAGGGGCCGCCCGATACTCTCAAAGGTCTTGCGACCCATGATCACCGGTTTGCCCAGAGTCACGGCTTTGAAATGTTTGAGATCGGCGGGCAGATGCCAGGGCATGTCGTTGTCACGCCCAATCACGCGGTTGTTGGCCATGGCGGCCACCAAGGAGAGGATCATGGTGTTGCGCTCTTAAACAAAAAAGCGAGCTTAACAAAAAGCCGTGCTATTGAGCACGGCTTCAAAGTTAACGTTCGTAGATGACTTCTACGTCGTAGTCGTCGTCATCCCAGTCGTCATCGTCCAGATCGTCGTCATCGTCATGCTGATGCTCGGCGATGGCCTTCTCGTGGTAGTCGTCCCACTTGAAGTCGACATTGACCTTGTCTTCCGGTTTTTCTTCTTCCGGCGGCAGGCTGTCGATAAAGGTCATCAGCTCACGGGCCAGCTGTTCGGTACCCTCACTGAGCACGGCGCAGATCTTGAAGTGCGGCCCGTGGTAATCCAGGGCGTCGATGATTTCTTCGATGCGCTCTTCCAGTTCGTCGGCTTCCAGCAAGTCGGTTTTGTTAAACACCAGCCAGCGGGTCTTGGCCGCTACCTTGGGTGAGTACTTGTCCAACTCGTCGATGATAACCAGGGCGTTTTCCACCGGGTCGGAACCGTCAAAGGGATTCACGTCGATAACGTGCAGCAAAATGCGGCAGCGTTCGAGGTGGCGCAGGAACTGAAAACCAAGGCCAGCACCGTCGGCAGCACCTTCGATAAGACCGGGGATGTCGGCAATGACAAAGCTCTTACCCGGATAAGGGCTGACCACACCCAGGTTCGGCACCAGGGTGGTAAAGGGGTAATCGGCGACCTTGGGCTTGGCTTTGGACACCGAGCGAATGAGGCTCGATTTACCGGCATTGGGTAGCCCCAGCAGGCCCACATCGGCCAGCAGCAGCAATTCCAGCATCAGGTTACGCACTTCGCCCTTGGTTCCCAAGGTACGTTGGCGTGGCGCCCGGTTGACCGAAGATTTAAAGCGGGTGTTACCCAGACCGTGGAAGCCGCCTTTGGCCACCATCAAACGCTGGCCATGTTTGGTGACTTCACCCACCACTTCGCCGGTGTCGTGATCACTGGCGCGGGTACCCACTGGCACCTTGAGGACCAAATCCTTGCCGCCTTTACCGGTACAGTTGGCCGCGCCACCGTTTTCGCCGCGTTCGGCTTTATGGAAGCGCTCGAAACGATAGTCGATCAAGGTATTGAGGTTGTCATCAGCCTCGATGTAAACGTCACCGCCGTCACCGCCATCGCCACCATCAGGGCCGCCGTTGGGAATAAATTTCTCACGACGAAAACCGACAACGCCATTGCCGCCGTCTCCCGCTTCAACGCGGATCACGGCTTCATCTACGAATTTCATTGCGACTTTTCTCCTGCAGAGGCTTAAGCATAGGACGGCTCCAATAAAAAACCCCGCGCTGGGCGGGGCTTTCAAGTACAGCGGTCAGCTTATTCAGTGATGATGCTGACGTACTTGCGGTTTTTAGGACCTTTCACTTCGAATTTCACTTTGCCTTCGGCAGTAGCGAACAGAGTGTGGTCTTTACCGATGCCCACGTTGGTGCCAGCGTGGAATTTGGTGCCGCGTTGACGAACGATGATGTTGCCTGCCAGAACAGACTCACCGCCGTAGCGCTTTACACCCAGGCGTTTGCTTTCGGAATCACGACCGTTACGGGTAGAACCGGCTGCTTTTTTGTGTGCCATGGTAAGGTCTCCTTATTAGGCGCTGATGCCAGTGATTTTAATTTCAGTGAACCACTGACGGTGGCCCATCTGCTTACGGTGGTGCTTACGACGACGGAACTTGACGATTTTGACTTTCTCGCCACGGCCGTGAGCAATCACTTCGGCAACCACTTTGCCACCGTCAACGTAGGGAGCACCTACTTTGACGTCGTCGCCGTTGGCGACCATCAGCACCTTGTCGAATTCGACAGTGGCGCCAGCTTCCAGATCCAGCTTCTCCAGACGAATAACTTCGCCTTCAGCTACACGGTGTTGCTTGCCACCGCTTTGGATAACCGCGTACATGGTTTTTCTCCGTTATTCTTCGCATCGGCCTGCAAGCGGATGCGTTATAAACCTGACAATAGGGCGCGTATTCTAAAGAAAAGCGTCTGATACAGCAACCCGATCATCCGTAAAAAAGTAGAAAAATTGCTCAACAGATTGAACCCGAACTGACTATGTCATGCGTCCGGGCTTTTAGTGTAAGATCACCGCATCTGACACACAATATAAGGGCCTGGCGGCCATCGTCTTTTTATATGGATCTCGCCCAAATTCGCCAACTCTGCGCCACTGACATGGACTCGGTCAACGAGACCATTCAACAACAGCTCAGTTCTGACGTGGCCCTCATCAACCAGCTCGGCTTTTACATCGTCAATGCCGGAGGCAAGCGCCTTCGCCCCATGCTGACCGTCCTGGCAGCCAGGGCCCTGGGCTACGATGGCGACAAGCACGTGCGCCTGGCCACGCTCGTTGAGTTCATTCACACCTCAACCCTCTTGCATGACGATGTGGTGGACGAGTCCACCCTGCGCCGTGGCCGGGAAACGGCCAACGCCCTTTTTGGCAACCAGGCTTCGGTGCTGGTCGGCGACTTCCTCTACACCCGCGCCTTCCAGCTGATGGTGGCGCTGGATTCGATGAAGGTGATGCAGGTACTGGCCGACGCCACCAACGTCATCGCCGAAGGGGAAGTGATGCAGCTGATGAACTGCAACGACCCCGAGACCACCGAAGCGCGCTATATGAAGGTGATCTACTCCAAGACCGCCAAGCTCTTCGAGGCAGCCACCGGCCTCTCGGCCGTGATAAGCGGCCAGCCAGAGCTCGAAGACGCCATGAGTGATTACGGCAAGTACCTGGGTACCGCCTTCCAGTTGATTGACGACCTGCTCGATTACGAAGCAGACGCCGACGAACTGGGTAAAAACCTGGGGGATGACCTTGCCGAGGGTAAGCCCACCCTGCCGCTGCTCCATGCCATGCACAACGGTAACGCCGAAGAGTCCGCCATGATCCGCCAAGCCATTGAACAAGGCGATGGCCGTGACAAACTGGAGCTGGTACAAGGCTGCATGCGCCGCCTAGGCTCCCTCGACTACACCTACCAGCGCGCCCTGGAAGAGTCGGACAAGGCCATCAGTGCCCTGGCCGCCATTCCCGACAGCCCCTACAAGGAAGCGCTGATCGGCCTAGCCAAGGTGGCGGTAGAACGCAAAAGCTAAATTGCTGCAAAAGAAAAAGGCCCTTCGGGGCCTTTTTTGTGATTTGACAGCATTAAAAAAGGGAGCCAATGGCTCCCTTTTTTGAATTCGTACGGCTTATTTACCGGTAACGAATTCTTCACCCAGGGTGATGTCACCCTTGAGGGTGGCCAGAGCGCTATCCAGAGCGCCTTGCTCGAAAGCAGACAGCTCACCGTAGCCCAGTACTTCTTCCACACCGTTTTTGCCCAGACGTACCGGCTGAGCAAAGAAACGGGCGTGTTCGGAGCCGCCTTCTACATAGGCGCACTCAACTACGTTGGCTTCGCCTTGCAGACCACGGATCAGAGACAGACCGAAACGGGCAGCCGCTTGGCCCATGGACAGGGTAGCGGAGCCGCCACCGGCCTTGGCTTCAACCACTTCGGTACCGGCGTTTTGAATACGCTTGGTCATGGCAGCGGTTTCGTCAGCAGACAGTTCCAGGCCTTCTACTTGAGACAGCAGCGGCAGGATGGTCACGCCGGAGTGGCCACCAATGACATTGATGTGCACGTCGGCAGGGTTTTTACCCAGTTTTTCACCGATAAAGGTCTCGGCGCGGATAACGTCCAAGGTAGTCACACCGAACAGGCGCTTGGCATCGTAAACGCCTTTGGCTTTGAGCACTTCGGCAGCGATGGCAACGGTGGTGTTAACCGGGTTGGTGATGATACCAACCAACGCTTTAGGGCAATTGTCGGCAATGGATTCTACCAGAGCGCGAACGATGCCGGCGTTAACGTTGAAAAGATCGGAGCGGTCCATGCCAGGCTTACGAGGTACGCCGGCGGGGATCAGAACGACATCGGCGCCAGTCAGGGCGTCGGCCAGTTTTTCCTGCCCAAAGCCTTCGACCTTAACGGCGGTCGGAATGTGGCTCAGATCAACGGCAACACCGGGAACAACCGGGGCTACGTCGTACAGTGCCAGTTCGGAACCGGCGGGCAGTTGGGTCTTGAGCAGCAAAGACAGGGCCTGACCGATACCACCGGCGGCGCCAAGTACGGCTACTTTCATCGCATTATCTCCCTTGTGTCTGACCTGTTCAGGTGTGGGCAGCACCTTAGCTCAACAAGGGTTAAAAAACAATTATGCCAAGCCAGCGGTTATGGTGCCGATGAGGTCTGGAGCGGTAAACGTCAGTGAACTTGCAGGTAATGGGAAAGAATGTGATCGAGGGATTTATCTTCGCGCAACTTGGCAAGGGCCTTGTTGATGGCATCGAGCAAGGCATCGCTGCGCTCGCCCCGCGAAAGCGCAATACCCATGCCCCTGCCGAAGTAGCGGAGGTCACGGATAGGGCTACCCATTAAACGTAAGTCTTTGTTTGCAGGGTCAGAAAGCCAGGCATTGGCAACAGCGGCATCAACAAAAATAGCCGAGATCCGCCCTGCCCTCAGCTCGGTCAGCGCGCCATTAAGATCGTCATAACTGGTCAGCTGCCACTGGCGTTGGTCAATCAGGTACTGCTGATGGCTGGAGCCATTTTGCACCCCGATATACCCCGACTTGGCGTAACGATCTGTTGCGTCTTTCAGGGTCACGTACACAGCGCTGTTGCGGTAGTAAGGGTCTGAAAAACGGATGCTGTTGTCGTAGCGGGAGGAGATATCCAGGGCGGCGATCACCGCGTCCAGTTCACCATCTTCCAGCTCGTCCAGGAGGCTGTCGAAGGGGTGCTCAATAATGATGCAGGGACGCTGTAGCAACTCACATACGGCATGAGCAACATCAATATCGATACCTACCAACTGGCCGGCATCGTCCCTGTATTCGAAGGGTGGATAGGTTGCCTCGGTACCGAATACCAGTGGTCTGCCAGCGCCGGAAACCTCATCGGCTGCGGCCAGGCCCCAGGTGCAGCAGTACAACAGGCCAAGCCAAACCGCCTTGCACATCACCTTAAACAACCGCTCCCTACCTAAATATTGCCACCAAGACTGACAGCGAACGCCCATGGATGCAAGCTGCCAAAGCAGGCGTCCCATGCTACCATGTCGTTTGTGCATGATTATGCAGACAAGACAATGACACAAAGCAACCAAGAAGCGCTGGTCAAATCCTTTAAACAACTTCTCAAGGAAGAACGTTGCGGCTCTCAAAGCGAGATAGTCTCTGCTTTGCAAGCCCAGGGATTCGACAACATCAGCCAATCCAAAGTATCCCGCATGTTGACCAAATTCGGCGCAGTGCGTACCCGCAATGCCCGCCAGGAAATGGTCTATTGCCTGCCCGCCGAATTGGGGGTCCCCACCGCCAGCAGCCAGCTGAAAAACCTGGTTGTCGACATCGACCACAACGAGTCGATGATCGTCATCCAAACCAGCCCCGGCTCGGCCCAGCTGATAGCCAGGTTGTTGGATTCATTTACCAAGGCCGACGGCATCATGGGCACCATAGCGGGTGATGACACCATCATGGTGATCCCCACCCGTATCAGCCACATTCGGGATACCCTGAAAATGATCAACGACCTGTTCAGGTAACCCTGACAGGTCGTAAGGAAAGGGCGCTCAGGCGCCCTTTTTGCTTATTTACTGATCTTGAACTCGGGGTAGGCTTCCATACCGCATTCGGCCATATCCACACCCTCGTATTCTTCCTCTTCGCTGACCCGCAGGCCAATGATTTTCTTGAGGACGAACCAGACGATAAAGGACGTGACGAATACCCACAGGAAGATGCTCACCGCACCGATCAGCTGCACCTTGAAGGTGGCTTCGGCGTTGCTCAGCGGCACCGCCAGCACACCCCAAATACCCACGGTACCGTGCACGGAGATTGCACCCACCGGGTCGTCGACGCGCAGCTTGTCCAGGCCGATAACAGAGAACACCACCAGCACACCGCCAATCACACCGATAATGGTGGCCAGCAGCGGGCTCGGGGCCAGAGGCTCGGCAGTAATGGCAACCAGGCCGGCCAGGGCGCCGTTGATGGCCATGGTCAGATCCGCTTTACCGAACAGCAGCTTGGCAGTGATAAGCGCGGCCAGAAGGCCACCGGCAGCCGCCATGTTGGTGTTCACGAATACCTTGGCCACGGCGTTGGCTTCTTCGATGTTGGAGACTTTCAGCTCCGAGCCACCGTTAAAGCCGAACCAGCCCAGCCATAGGATAAACATACCCAGGGTGGCCAGCGGCAGGTTGGAACCGGGAATGGCGTTGATCTCGCCGTTCTTGCCGTATTTGCCTTTGCGGGCACCCAGCAGCAGCACACCAGCCAGGGCCGCAGAAGCGCCGGTCAAGTGCACCACGCCGGAACCGGCGAAGTCGGCAAAGCCCATGGCATCGAGGAAGCCGCCGCCCCATTTCCAGAAACCTTCAATGGGGTAGATAAAGCCGGTCAGCACCACGGAAAAAGCCAGGAACACCCACAGCTTCATCCGTTCGGCCACGGCGCCGGACACCACCGACATGGCGGTAGCCACAAACACCACCTGGAAGAAGAAGTCGGCCATGTGGGAGTAAACCGGGGCATCGTCGCCGCCCTTGAGTACCAGCTCCGCACTGTGGTCGCCACCGATAAGGAAGCTGATACCAGGCCAGAAGCTGTTAACCGCTTCGCCCGGATACATGATGTTGTAACCGCAGATCATGTACATCACGCAGGCAACAGCAAACAGCACGGCGTTTTTGGTCAGGATCTCGGTGGTATTTTTGGCGCGCACCAGCCCCGCTTCGAGCATGGCGAAACCGGCTGCCATCCACATCACGAAAGCGCCCGATACCAACAGGTAAAAGGTGTCGAGCGCGTAGGCTATTTGTACTGATGGTTGATCCATTATCCTCTCCTAAAAATTATTCTCGTTTGGGGGACGAGCTTAGATGGCGTCTTCGTCACGCTCTTCTGTGCGGATACGAACCACGGTTTCCAGGTCTTGCACCCAGATCTTACCGTCGCCCACCTTGCCGGTTTGGGCCGCCTTGAGGATGGCATCAATCACCAGATCGACCTGACTGGCCGTCACTAGGATGTCCAACTGCACCTTAGGCAGGAAATCAATACGGTATTCGGCACCCCGGTACAGCTCGGTATGGCCGCGTTGGCGGCCGAAGCCGCGCACTTCGCTCACGGTGAGACCATGAACCCCGGCTTCAGTCAGGGCTTCACGGACGTCATCGAGTTTGAAGGGCTTGATAATGGCGGTGACCTTTTTCATCGCCTTTCCTCCTTGTTGACTTTGCTGGACTATTTCAAAGCCCGTGCCAACAGGAAAAGCGATTCAAGATCAATTAATTAGGAAAAAACGTACGGTGAGGGAGGAAATTAACGCACCAGCAGGGAACGCTAATGCACTAAAGTGGTGCAACAAAATCCAACCAAGCCTGTAACAACAGTAGGCCATCTTCGAGGCCACAATGGCTGCTGGCATCGGCGTCATCCAGGGTCAGGTCGGGGTCTAGGTCCACTTCGTTGTGGTCCAGGCGGTGATGCAGCACGCTCAGCTCGCCCTGCTCGACAACCAACGCCCACTCATGCCCTTCAAAACGCAGATCCCGGCCTTGCTGAAGGCGGGCGATAAGAGCGCTGATCTTGCTTTTGTCGGTACCCAGCTCGTCTTCAATAAAGCGGCCCATGGCCTCGAAGCCGTATTCCATTTGAATTTGATGGCGGCCATCAAAAGGGTTGAGTCTGAACTGGTATTCCATGGCGGCTCCCCGAATAAAGGAGGCACATTGTATTAGGCGCTCTGGCAGGCGCCAAGAATAATGCCGCTGGCGGCGTCCATCAGTACTTGATGGGTCTGCTCGGCATGGTCGCGAATATGCAGCCGATAATGGTAGTCATCTTCTACCTGCAGCAATTCTGCCGCTTTGATGCGGGCACCGGGAAAGGCGGCCAGCAGGTTGTCGTGCAATTCATCGAAGGGTTTGATGGTGCCGCTCGCCATAACGTCGAGTACATCTTCCGGTTGCATCTCGCGGGCAAAGAGGCTGGCCGAGGCCAAAATAAAGAGGGCGGGTAAGCTTTTGTACAGCTTCATTCAATCTCCTTTTTCTTACTAACGCTGCGCATTTTATCGTATTTCCCTATAAAAGTCCCGCCCGGCTCCTGAAACGGCCCGTTTCCGTTAAGCAAACAGTGGCGCCTGGCCATAAAAAAAGCCCCGCTTGAGCGGGGCTTTTTATCATCATCGGCGCTTAGACAGCGGCTTGGATGATCACTTCGTCAGCCTTCTTGGTGTACTGCGGCAGCTGGTCGAAGTTCAGGTAGCGGTAAGTGTCAGCCGCGGTGGCGTCCAGCTCACGGGCATACTGCAGGTACTCGGCCGGCGTCGGCAGTTTACCCAGGATGGCGGCAACAGCAGCCAGCTCGGCAGAGGCCAGGAACACGTTGGCCCCTTTACCCAGACGGTTCGGGAAGTTCCGGGTAGAGGTGGACACCACAGTGGTGTTGTCGCCTACCCGGGCCTGGTTACCCATACACAGGGAGCAACCGGGGATCTCGATGCGGGCACCGGAGCGGCCGAAGATACTGTAGTAGCCTTCTTCGGTCAGCTGGTCGCGGTCCATTTTAGTGGGCGGCGCGATCCACAGGCGAGTTTCCAGCTGGCCGCTGAAGTTGTTCAGCAGTTTACCGGCGGCGCGGAAGTGGCCGATGTTGGTCATACAGGAACCGATGAACACCTCGTCGATGCTCTCACCGGCAACGGTAGACAACAGACGGGCATCGTCCGGGTCGTTCGGCGCGCAGAGGATAGGCTCTTTGATGTCGGCCAGATCGATTTCGATGATCTCGGCGTATTCGGCGTCGGCATCGGCTTCCATCAGCTCAGGGTTGGCGATCCACTCTTCCATGGCGGTGATGCGGCGCTCGATGGTGCGGCGGTCGCCGTAACCTTCGCTGATCATCCACTTGAGCATGATGATGTTGGAGTTCAGGTACTCGATGATCGGCTCTTTATCCAGCTTGATGGTACAGCCAGCAGCGGAACGCTCGGCGGTGGCATCAGCCAGTTCGAAGGCTTGTTCAACCTTCAGAGTCGGCAGACCTTCGATCTCCAGAACGCGGCCGGAGAAGGCGTTTTTCTTGCCTTGCTTCTCAACGGTCAGCAGGCCTTTCTGGATGGCGGCGTAAGGGATGGCATGGACCAGGTCACGCAGGGTGATGCCGGGCTGCATTTCGCCTTTGAAGCGCACCAGCACAGACTCGGGCATATCCAGGGGCATAACGCCGGTAGCCGCGGCAAAGGCCACCAGGCCAGAGCCGGCCGGGAAGGAAATGCCGATGGGGAAACGGGTGTGGGAGTCACCGCCGGTGCCGACGGTGTCGGGCAGCAGCATGCGGTTCAGCCAGGAGTGGATAACACCGTCACCGGGGCGCAGGGACACGCCGCCACGGTTCATGATGAAGTCGGGCAGAGTGTGGTGAGTCTCAACGTCAACCGGCTTGGGATAAGCAGCGGTGTGGCAGAAGGACTGCATGGTGAGATCGGCACTAAAGCCCAGGCAAGCCAGGTCTTTGAGTTCATCACGGGTCATGGGACCAGTGGTGTCCTGGGAGCCAACGGTGGTCATCTTCGGCTCGCAGTACTGACCAGGGCGCACGCCCTTAACGCCACAGGCTTTACCGACCATTTTCTGAGCCAGGGTGTAACCCTTGTTGGACTCTTGCACGGCGGCAGCGCGGCGGAATTCGCTGGAGTGACCCAGACCCAGGGCTTCGCGGGCCTTGTCGGTCAGGCCACGGCCGATGATCAGCGGAATGCGGCCACCGGCGCGCACTTCGTCCAGCAGCACGTCGGTCTTCAGTTCGAACTGGGCCAGCACTTCGCCGCTGTCGTGGCGAACGATTTTGCCTTCATAGGGCAGGATGTCGATGACATCGCCCATCTCCAGTTTGGAGACGTCCACTTCGATGGGCAGAGCGCCGGCATCTTCCATGGTGTTGAAGAAAATCGGGGCAATTTTGCCGCCCAGGCAGACACCACCAGCGCGCTTGTTGGGCACGTTGGGGATGTCGTCGCCCATGAACCACAGCACGGAGTTGGTGGCAGACTTACGGGAAGAACCGGTACCCACAACGTCGCCCACGTAGGCCAGAGGGAAGCCTTTTTCTTTGAGCTTGTCGATGGTGGTGATGGGGCCGATTTCGCCGTCTTTATCCGGGTCGATGCCGGGGCGCGCCATTTTCAGCATGGCCAGGGCGTGCAGCGGGATATCAGGGCGTGACCAGGCGTCCTGGGCAGGAGACAGGTCGTCGGTGTTGGTTTCGCCAGGTACCTTGAATACGGTAACGGTGATCTTCTCGGCAACACCGTTGCGGGCTTTGAACCACTCGGCTTCAGCCCAGGACTCAACCACTTTTTTGGCAACGGCGTTGCCGGCTTTCATTTTCTCAACCACATCGTGGAAGGCGTCGAACATCAGCAGGGTGTGGGACAGGGCCTCACCGGCGATGGCAGCCAGGGCGCTGTCATCCAACAGGGCGATCAGCGGCTCGATGTTGTAGCCGCCCTGCATGGTGCCCAGCAGTTGGGTGGCTTTTTCTTTGGAGACAATAGGAGACTGAGCCTGGCCCTGAGCCACGGCAGCCAGGAAACCGGCTTTAACATAGGCGGCTTCGTCAACGCCCGGGGGAATGCGGTTTTCCAGCAGGTCCAGCAGGAAGGCTTCTTCGCCAGCCGGGGGATTTTTCAGGAGATCAACCAGTTGCGCGGTTTGCTCGGCGGAAAGGGGCTTGGGTACAACGCCTTGGGCGGCGCGTTCTTCAACATGCTTACGATAGGCTTCTAGCACGACTCGATCCTCTTGTGTAGCAGGCCAGACGAGGCCTACCGGTTTGTCTTTCGGGCCAGGCCCGTGGAGGTGCGGCGATTATAGCGATTTTGTGACCAGAATTGAATTTGCGAAAAATAAAAAACGCTGCCATTTGGCAGCGTTTTTCCACAACAAACTGTTGTGATCACTTCAAGTTCTGCTGCATCAGATTGTAGATGCGCTGGTACTCGTCCAGCCAGCTGGAGGGCTGACGGAAGCCGTGGTGCTCCACCGGATAGGGCGCCACGCTGAAATGATTGGTCTTATGCAGCTCAATCAGATGCTGAACCATGCGTACCGAATCCTGGAAGAACACGTTGTCATCAAGGATGCCGGACATGATCAGCAGTTGGCTCTGAAGGTTTTGGGCAAAATAGATGGGCGAGCTGCGGTGATAGGCAATGGGGTCATTGCCGGGCAGGTTGAGGATATTGGAGGTGTAGGGCGCATTGTAGTTGGCCCAATCCGCCACCGGGCGCAGCGCCGCACCGGCCTTGAACAAATCAGGCGCGGTATAGAGGCTCATGAAGGTCAAGAAGCCGCCATAAGAGCCGCCGTAGGTGCCTACCCGGCTCTTGTCCACGCCGTACTTGCTGGCCATGTAGTTGACGCCGTCCTTGAGATCCTGCACCTCGGGGGTACCCATCTGGCGATAGATGGCGGTACGCCAGTCGCGACCGTAGCCCTCGGAGGCGCGGTAATCCATGTCCATCACCACATAGCCCTGGCTGGCCAGCATGCTGTTGAACATAAACTCGCGGAAGTAATCGCTCCAGCCCATGTCCACTTCTTGCAGGTAGCCGGCACCGTGGTTAAACACTACCGCCGGGTAATGCTTGGCCGGGTCGAAGTTCTTGGGCAGGTAAATCTTGGCGTAGATAGGCTGCTGAGTGTGGCTGGAAGGAATGGCCACAATCTTGGGCGCAATCCAGGGGCTGTCCTCAAAGGCCTTGCTGACGGTGTGGGTCAGCTGCTTGGGAGTACCGCCGCTGGTATTGAGGCTGTATAGCTCCGGCGGGCTCAGCACCTTGGAGTGGGTCAGCACCAGCTCTTTGTTGTCCGGGCTCAGCACGAAGTCGGTCATGCCGTTAAGATCGGTCAGCGCGGTCTGGGTGTCGCTGGCCAAATCCAGTTTATACACCTCGTAGATGCCGGGATGCTTGACGTTAGCCTTGAAGTAGATGCTTTGCTCATCGTCACTCAGCACCGGGTCGTTCACTTCCCAGGCGCCGTGGGTCAGCTGCTTGGCCTTACCGCCCCAGGGTTTGAGGTAGAGGTGGCTGTAGCCGGACTCTTCAGACTGATACCAGAGGCTGTCGTTTTTCAGCCAGCCAAAATCGTTGAACTGGTAGTTGACCCAGGCATCGTCGTGCAGGTGGTGCTGGGTGGTAAGGCCGCCGGTTTTCAGGTCGGCAGTGACCAGCCAGCGGTCTTTGTTGTCTTCGGCTTCCAGCATCAGCGCCAGCTTGCCGTCGTCGCTCCACTGGATGGGCAGTTGGTGGCCGCTCCAGTCTTCAATCAGGTGTACGGCGCGGGGGCCCTTGAAGGGCTCGACCTGGTAACCGGCCTTGCGGTTTTCTTCACGCACCTTGGCCAGGGGATCTTTGTCGATGCCGGGCAGATCGCTCAGAGCCAGGTCTTTTTTGGCGCGGGTTTTGAGGTCGATAACGGTGAATACCTGCGGGTTCGGCTTCCACTCGGCCACCCGCTGGCGCACCTGGCGCACTTCGATTTCGCCGCTGCGGCCCAGGTAGTTGGGCATGATGTCTTTGTCGGCGCGCTCCGGGGTGTCGTTCTCGGTCACCACCACCAGTTTGCTGCCGTCCTTGGACAGGCTCAGCTCCACCAGGCGGCGGCCTTCACCCAGGTAAAAGGGCTCTGGGTTGGCGGTGGGGTCGGCGGCTTGCAGCTTGTCATCTTCCGCCAGCTGCGCTTTGGGATCCTGGTAGTACTTCTTGTCTACCCATTGCAGCAGTTTCTTCTGCTCGGTCTCCAGGTAGCCTTTGGCTTCCTTGAGTTTTTCCGGTTGTTTTTTCAGCTCGACGCTGGCCAGCATCCGCACCAGGCCGGAGGCCGGGTCGACGGTGTAGATGGCATTGCCGCGCTGAAAAGCGATGCGCCCATCACTCAAGAACTGGGGATCGCTGTCGCTGTCACTGGTGCCGGTCAGCTGGCGTACCTGGCCCTGCTGCTGCAGGTAAAGGTTGCCCTGGTAGCTGTAGGCATGGCGGCCGTTTTGCCAGACGCCACCATCGACGTGCTGGTAGCGGTCCTGGTCGGCAACCTTTGCCACCTTGCCGGCTTTGACCGTCATCAGGTCATAAAGCTCGCTGTTTTCACGCTGTTGCCAGAAATACACCTGGCCATCGGCGCCGATAAAGGGCTGCTGAGGGCTGCGGGCGATCCACTGGGGGTCGCTCATGATCTGTTCCAGGGTCGGGTGGCCGCTGGCATCACGCATGGTGGCCGGCGTCTGTACCTGGTAATCGGGCTTGGCCGCCGCGGCGGGGGTCTGGGTGCTGCTTTGGGTCGTGGCGCAGGCGCTCAGCACCACGGATAGCGCCAGGGGGATCAGGGCTTTTTTCATTTTTTACTCCCGGGAATGACAAGCAAACAGCCTCCCGAGGGAGGCTGTTTAACTTCAGCTGAAGGTACTTTGTACCACTTCTGCTTACCAGATCTTCACACGTTTATCGGGTGCGATGTACATCTTGTCGCCTTCTTTGACGTCAAACGCCTGGTAGAAGGCCGGCAGGTTAGCCACGATACCGTTGGCGCGGTACTGGCTCGGGCTGTGAGGGTCGGTGTTCAGACGCTTGCGCAGCTCCGCTTCGCGGTAGTTGCGGCGCCATACCTGGGCCCAACCGATAAAGAAGCGTTGGTCGCCGGTGAAGCCGTCCATGACAGGAGCTTCTTTGCCGTCCAGGCTCATGTGGTAAGCCTTGTAGGCCATGGTCAGGCCGCCCAGGTCACCGATGTTTTCACCCAGGGTGAAGCTGCCGTTAACGTGGGCATCGGGGTACGGGTAGTAGCTGGAGTACTGCGCCGCCAGCTGGCCGGTACGCTCTTTGAACTGCTTGAGATCTTCGGCAGTCCACCAGTTGCGCAGGTTGCCGTCGCCATCGAAGTTGGCACCGGAGTCGTCGAAGCCGTGGCCGATTTCATGGCCGATAACGGCACCGATACCACCGTAGTTAACGGCGTCGTCGGCGTTCATGTCGAAGAACGGCGGTTGCAGGATGGCGGCCGGGAACACGATTTCGTTGGCAACCGGGTTGTAGTAGGCGTTAACGGTTTGCGGGGTCATGCCCCACTCGCTGCGGTCAACCGGCTTGCTGAGCTTATCCAGCATGTCTTTGTATTCAAAGGCAGCATAACGGCGGTAGTTGCCGATCAGCTCGTCAGCCTTAATTTCCAGACCGTTGTAGGACTTCCACTTGTCGGGGTAGCCGATTTTGGGCGTGAACTTGGACAGTTTGACCAGGGCGGCCTTTTTGGTGTCTTCGCTCATCCAGTCCAGGTGCTTGATGGAGTCGCCATAGGCGGCCAGGATGTTGTTGACCAGCTTCTCCATGCGCACTTTGGCTTCGGGCTTGAAGTTGCGAGCCACGTATTCCTTGCCCACCATCATACCCAGCACGTTGTCGGTGGCGTCTACCGCTTGCTTCCAGCGGGGGGACTGCTCTTCGGTTCCGGACAGCAGTTTGCCGTGGAAATCGAAGTGGCGGTCGGCAATTTTCTTGGGCAGCAGGTTGCCGTAGTTGTCGACCAGGTGGAAGGCCATGTAGGACTTCCAGGTATCAACCGGTACCTTGCCAAACAGCTTGCCGAAATCTTCAAAGTAGGAAGGCTGGCCAACGATGAGGTCGTGGGCGGCATCTAGGCCGGAGGCCTCGGCATACTGGTCGAAGTAGAAGGTTTTCAAGGTCTTGGCCAGGGTAGCGGCCGCTTCCTTGTTGTAGGTGGCGTTCGGATCGCGGTTTTTCACCTTGTCCCACTGGGCCTTGGCCAGTTGGGTTTCCAGGGCCAGTACCGCCTTGGCACGCTTCTCGGTGTTGTCAAAACCGGCGTTGGCCAGTTGATCAGACACGTACTGCACGTAGGCGTCACGGATCTTCTGGTACTTGTCGGATTTATCCAGGTAGTAGTCGCGGTTGGGCAAGCCCAGGCCGGATTGGTCGACGTACGCGGCGTTTTTCAACGAATCCTTGGCGTCGGCATAGACATAAAAGCCAAATGGCAAGGTCACACCTTGCAGGGCAAGAGTACCCATTTCCTTGGACACGCCGGCGTGGCTGTCGAGATCGCGAATGGTGTTGAGGTCGCCCTGGATGGGGCTAAGGCCCAGCTGCTCAATCAGATCGGTATTCATGTAGGACTTGTAGAAGTCGCCGATCTTCTGGTCGTTGGAGTCTTTGGCCGCGTTGGTTTTGGCCGACGCTTCCTCGATGATGGTTTTCAGCGCCTGCTGGCTGTCGTCGTACAGCTTGGAGAAGGCGCCGTAGTTGGACTTGTCGGCAGGGATGGGGGTGTTTTTCAGCCAGGTGCCGTCGACGTAGTGGTAGAAGTCATCCTTAGGGGAAACACTTTTGTCGAAGTTGGCCAGCTCAATACCGGAGCTCAGGGCTTTTTGTTCTTTTACGGCAGGTGCCGGGGTAGCTGCAGTGTCGGTGGTCTGCTGGGCACAGGCAACCAGGCCCATGCCGAGGGCCACGGCCAGGGCCAGATGGCTCAGTTTGGTCATGTTCTAGTCCTTGTTTATTTTATTGACAACGGGCCATGTTACAAAGTGAAGACAGGTCCGCAAAGCCTCTCTTCTTTAGCAAATGTTTCAGCCCGCTTGCCGCTTGTTCCAGTCCAATAGCCAACGCTTCAGGTCAGACAGCTCCATGGGCTTGGCGTAGTAATAACCCTGTACCCGATAACAGCCCAGGGCCAGGCACAGATCCAACTGCTCTTCGGTTTCCACCCCCTCGGCCACCACTTTAAGGCCAAGGTTGCGGGCCAAATCCACCACCGAGCGGACAATGGCGGCGTCGGCTTCGCTTTCGGTAAGGTCGCGCACAAAGGACTTGTCCACTTTGAGCTCGTTCACCGCAAACTGCTTGAGATAAGCCAGGGAAGAATAGCCAGTACCGAAGTCGTCCACCGCCACCGACACCCCCAGCGCCCGCAAGGCCGACAGGTGCTCCTTGGCGGTGCCCACTTCGCGCATCAGGGTAGACTCGGTGATCTCAAGGCACAGAAGATGCGGAGCCAGGCCAGTTTCGGCCAGCATCAGCCGCACCTGGCTGACAAAATCGGGCTGGCGAAAATGCGCCGCCGAGATATTGGTATTGAGGGTCAGCGGTTTTTTCAGGCTGGCGTTGAGCTGGCTTATCCCCTGTAAGGATTTTCTCAGCACCTGCTCGTCCAGCGCGGCAATCAAGCCGCAGCTTTCAGCCACCTTGATGAAGGTGTCGGGGTTGACCAGCCCTTCCCGGGGGTGGTGCCAGCGCACCAGGGCTTCCACCGCCACCACCAGCTCTCCTTCCAGCACGTCCACCTGGGGCTGGTAAACCACAAAGAACTCGTCCCGCTCCAGGGCCAGGCGCAAATCGGACTCAAGCTGGATAAGCCGCATCGCCTCGATGTTACGGGCGTGGCTGTAGAACTGCATGTTGTTCCGGCCTTCGTCCTTGGCGTGGTACATGGCCATGTCGGCGTTACGCAGCAGCGCTTCGGGCTGGTTACCGTCATCGGGGAACAGGCTGACCCCAATACTGGTGGATAGGAAGAACTGGCGACCATAGATATTAAACGGCATGGCCAGGGCTTCGAGCAGCGATTCGCACAGCGGCACTATCTGCTCTGGGCCGCGGATGTCCTGGATGATCACCACGAACTCATCACCGCCCAGGCGCGCCACCGTGTCCTTCTCGCCTACCACTTCTTGCAGGCGGCTGGCCGCTTCGATAAGCAGGCCATCCCCTACCCTGTGGCCGTAGGTGTCGTTGACCATTTTGAAGCGGTCAAGATCCATAAACAGCAGCGCCAGGCTGGACTCATTGCCCTGGGCCTTTTCCAAGGCCTGGGTCAGGCGCTTCATAAAGAGGCCCCGGTTGGGAAGGCCGGTCAGCACGTCATAATTGGCCAGGCGCCGCAGCTCGAACTCGGCGGCCTTGCGCTCGGTCATGTCCGAGAACACCAACACGAAGTGGCTACGCGCCGAGGCGCTGTCATCCATGTGGGAGATGTTCAGCCACAGGGCGCAGAGGCTGCCGTCACGGCGGCGCAGGCTGCACTCGCCGGTCCAGGCGCCTTTTGCCAGCACCGCCTGCCACAGGTCAGTGTCTAAAAACTCCTCGGACAGCAGCACCCCCAGATCCTTGTCTTGCAGCTGTGCTCGGTCAAAGCCGGAGATGCGCTCCACCGCCGGGTTCACCGACAGAATGGCCTTGTCGCTGCTGAGAATAAGCACCCCTTCGGCGGTGTTCTCAAAAGCCTTGGCGTAGAGGTTTATCTCCCCTTCCAGTTGCTTGCGCTCGGTAATGTCCTGGTAGATACCGGACACCCTTAGCGCCCTGCCGCGACTGTCGATGTCCACCACCCGGCCAACGGCGTGGATCCAGCGCCAGTGCTCGCTCAGCTTCAGCCGGTGCTCCACGTCGTAACGCAGGGTTTTGCCCTCAAGGTGTTCTTGCCAGAGTTTGGTCACCCGTTCCCTGTCGTCGGTGTGGATGGGCATGTTGTCGAAGGGCACCACCAGCACGCCGGTTTCCGTTTCCGGCCGGGAGACCGAGAAAGCGTCCGCCGCTGCATCCCAGGTCCAGGTATTGACGTTGGCCCCCAGCATCGCCAGGCGCAGCTGATGTTCGGACTCAGCCACCAGGTTGTAGGCTTTTTGCAGGTGCAAGCGCTGGCGCCGACGTTGCTGGCCAAAGGCCAGGGCCAGCAGCATAACCAGCGCCGCCAACAGGGCAAAAAAGCCGTAGCTGCGATACCAGGGCGTGGCCACTTCCAGGGTCAGCACTTCCGGGTCGTCACGCCAGCGCCCTTGCTCGGCATGCCAGATGCTGAGCTGATGCAGGCCAAATTCGAGGTTGCCAAGCACGATGGGTGACTCGGAGGTGAGGTCGATGGCCCGGCTTTGCCCGGAGATTTGGTAGCGAAAACGCGGTAGCCGTTTAGAGGCATAGTTTTGCGAGCCCAGCTGAATGCTGAGCAAGCTTAAATCCGCCGGTAATTGCAGGGTCTTGGCGGTATTCCACAGCAAGGTGGAATTGCCACCTACTGTGCTGGCTTCCATGTACACCACACCGCTGCGCTCATCATTTTGCCGGTGCTTGAGGCTGTCCTTGGCAAAAGCGGCCACCCCAGAGGCGGTGCCTATCCATAAGGTGCCGTCTTCACTGATAAAACCGGCGCCTTCATTGAGCTCATCGTCAGGCAGACCGTCCTCTTCAAAAAAGGCATCCACCTGCTGTGGCTGGGTGTCGAGCTTAATCCTGGCCACCATATCCTGCAGCCCCACATAGAGGCGGTTTTTGTAGTGCAGCAAGAAGTACACCGCTTGGTTCGGCAACTCCCAAAGAGTGTTCATTTGGGTCCATTTAGGGGTGGCCTGCTGCCAGTCGTAACGCCAGATACCTTCCTTGCCGAACCCCACCAGCAAGGCGCCGTCATCCATGGCGTCAAGGGCGTTGACCCGCCGCCCGGGCAGGTCGTCCACCGGCTGCCATTGGCCATCTTTTTCATATAACAAGCCAGCGGCACCACCGGCCCAAGTCCGGGGACCTTGGTGCACGAAGACCTTTACCGAATCCAGGGGTTTGCCTTCAGCGTTGCGGTTCCAGCCCTGTACCTTGCCGTCTTGAACACTGAGCAGGCTGTCGGCGCCGCCGATCAGCAAACGGTTATCGGTAGCATCCATCCCCAGGCAGGTTCTGCCGTCCCAAGGCGTGCCTTGCAACGGTGAAGTGAACTGCTCGGTAGCCGGCTCAAACAAAAAAGTGCCGCCGAGGCCGCACACGGCTATCTGGCCTTGGTAGGAAGTGACATCGTAAAAGCCGTCGTTTACCCCCAGGCTTTGGGGGCGAAACGCCTGATGCAGCTGCCCATCAATACGTTCAAGGCCAGCATCGGTGGCCAGCCAAATGATGCCACCTGCTTGTCGATAGATACTCCAGACGATGTCAGAAGCCAGTGCAGGCTGTGTATAGCGGCTATAAAGCGCTAACGGCTTGGTGGCCTTGGGAATAAGCGCAATTATCCCTTCACCTAAAGCGCCAGCCCACACCAAGCCGTTGCGGTCGATAAGAATTTGGTCCAGCCCTTCAACGGCGGTCTGGTTACGAATGAGCTCACCAAAATCCTCCAGCTGTTCACCCTTACCTGACCAATGCTGAATGCCATAACGGCCAGTGAGGTAGTAACCGCCCTGGCCATCTTCAATCATTTTGCGCACAAAGCGCCCGCTAAGCCTTGGCTGCAACTGCCAGCCGTTATCCCCCAAGGCGGCGGTAAACAGGCCTTTATCCGAGCTCAGCCACAATTGTCCTTGGCGATCCACATAAAGCGCTTTGGGGGTGCCGTAGCTGCTTTTTGCCAGTGAAATGGCGTTGGTTGCCCCGCTTTGCGGGTCAAAGGCCACCAGTTGGCGCACTGATAGCAGGTAAATAAAGCGGCTATCGCTGGCCAAAGAGCGCCAGCGATCATGGAGAGTAAAGCGGGATTCAAGGGCAACATGGCCTTGCTGCAAATAGGCCAGTTTCTCAGAGCCCAGTTGCATCCAAAGGCGCCCTTGGCTGCGGGTGAAGGCATTAATGCCACCGGGATTAAGAAGCGGCTCGTCCTTGATGCGGGCAAGGGTAGTCAGGCCCTCTGTGTCGGACCAATGCACCAGGGCATTGCTGGTGCCGATATAGAAGCCATTTTCATCCGCTATCAGGCCATTGACCACCTGATCGACCCCATCGGGCATGGGGATCAGCAGGGCCTTGGTTTGGGTAAGCCGGAACAGGCCGTCCGAGGTGCCAGCCCACATGTCGCCCTGGGCATCTTCCAGCAACCCGTTAACCCAGGCGTTGGGTAACCCTTCCTGAGCCGTCCATTGGCGGATCAATACATCGTTGGTCGCGGCGGCAGCAAAACCATAGCTGCATGCCAACAGCAATCCGAACAGCCATCGCCACATATCAAGGCCTGTTGAGGGCAAAAACACGCCGCAAGTTTAACACTTATTGTTAATGTACAGCAGTGAGCAGTTAACACCACGGCGCCGCCAAGCTCACAAAAAAACATCAAAAATCGGTGCCTAGAGAAAGGTAAAAACTGGACTCGTCCTCGGAGTTTTGCCCATAGGCCAAAAACAGCGGCCCCAGTGGGCTGTCTACCCCGGCATAAATACTGCCCGCTTTGATAAGCGCGTTGCCGCGAAAACTTACCTCCTGCTTTTGCTCCCAGACATTCCCGGCTTCCAAGGTCATACCCAGGTACACCGGGCTTTTGAAAAAGCCGAAGTTGTTCTCAAAGAGGCGGTAGCTGTAATCCACCGAGGCAAAGCGCAGGTATTTGCCCGACACCGCCAGCCGCCCAAAGCCCGAGAGGTTACGAAAGCCCCCCAGCTCAAAGGTGGTGATGGGCTGGGCTTTGTCATTGAAATAAGAGCCGGTGCGAAGGTCAAAGGCCAGCGCGTGATTGCCGCTGGAAAAGGCCGGGTGCCAGCGCACCAGATAGTAGGAGTTGGTGCTGCCCTCCCCTAGCACATTGTCTTCGGTGCGGCGCAGCTCCACCTTCCAGCGCTGGCCGTGCCTTGGAAAAGTGCGGCTGTCGAGGGTGTCGTGCTCCCACAGCAAAAAAGGCCCCTGCTGCTGAAAGTGCAGGTGGTTGGCCCCCAGCAGCGGTTGTAAATACAGGCCCAGACTGTCCTCGATACTGCCATCCACATAGCGCCAGCCCAATTGCAGGCGAGACCAGCGGCTGAAGTTGCTGCCAAGGGCCGCCTTGTAGGTAGTGGTGGTACGGTCAAATTCCAGCAGGTAGTTGATGGCCCCGTCGCTCAGGTATTCCCGAAGGGGCATGCGCTGGTATTCGATATCGCCTTGGGCAAAGAAATGCTGCTCGGCGTCAAAAGGCCAATAGAGCTCGGTCAGGGCGCGCTGGGACTGGCCGATTTCCAACTCGTTATGCCACTCGGCGCCAAAACGCGACAACTTGGTGCGGGTATAAGACACCCCCAGTTGGTAGTCGGAGGCGTCGGTGAAGTTATCTTCCAGGGCCAGCCTGAAGTTCAGGTAGCCCGGGCCCCAGGAGCGCTCATGGGTGCGTACGTGCAGCACCCTTTTGCCCGCCTCGTCGGCCAGCTCAAAATCGATGCGCTCAAAAAGCTCGGTGGCATACAGGCGGTTGATGCCCTTTTCGATACGCTGCTCGTCGTAGCGCTGGCCGGCGCCAATGCCGAGCTGTTCGAGCAGCCAGCGCGAGTCCAGATCGCTGGCCCCCTCAATCACCACCGCATCAATCATCGGGCTTGGTGGCCCTTTTTTCAGGCCTTGCCGCCATTGGCCGTAAGCTGTTGGGGTAACGGCGTAGGCAGAAAGATGGTCCAAGGCGCTAGCCGCCGCTTTTTCCCCTTGTTCCATCGCCTTGCCTACCCCTTGAAAATCGAGCATGGCGATGGCGTCAAGATCGGGTTTTATCAGCAGATCCCGGCCGCTTAGCAGCGCTTTTTGCCGGTCCATGTTGTCGCGCACCAAAAACCGCGACAGCTGGTCGAGAATGGCCAGGGCGGAATTGAGCTCGCCCCGGCCATGAAAGGGGGAGTTCACATCCACGGCGATAACGATATCGGCGCCCATGGCCTTGGCCACATCCACGGGCATGTTGTTGACCACGCCGCCGTCCACCAGCAGCAGGCCGTCAATTTCCACCGGCTGCACTATGCCGGGCACCGCCATCGACGCTTGCATGGCCTGCGCCAGGTTGCCGCGTTCAAGGACCACCACGTCTTTGGTCTCGATATTGGTGGCCACGCAGCGAAAGGGAATGGGCAAGGCGTCAAAGCTCGGCAAATCGGGCATGCTGCCAAGGCTCTGGCGGATAAGCCCCATCATGCCCTGGCCCTGCAAGAATCCCTTGGGCACCTTTATCTGACCACTGTCGCTAAGCCCCAGGTTCAGCCCGAGCTGAAAGCGGTCGCGCTGCTCTTTTTTACGAAGGCTCTGGGCACTGCGAGGTGGGTCTTCCTGGTAGCCCTGGTTCCAATCGAGCTTTTGCAGCAGCGCCGCGATTTCATCGGCACTTTTGCCCGAGGCATAAAGGCCACCGACAAAAGCGCCCATGGAGGTGCCGGTAATGATATCCACCGGAATATGACGCTCCTCCAGGGCTTTTAGCACCCCCACATGGGCCGCGCCCCTGGCGCCGCCGCCCGCCAACACAAGGGCGATGCGTGGCCGCTTTGCGGGCGGCTCAGGGTCATCATCCGGCAGGTCTGCGGTGGCAAAAAGCGGCACTAAGGCGAGGAGGAAACAGAGGCGCTGCATTAAAAAATCCTTTTATTACCAGCGCCTAAGATTAGTCCTCGCGATATAAAGTGCCAAGTCGCACTATGTCATCCAGCCCATGATTGAGCTCTGCGGTGACCTCATCGAGCCACTGGTAGCGCTGGCGATATTGGCTGCGCTTCTTACTGGCCACTTCTTCCAAGGGTTTGCGGGGCAAAGACACCGGCAAGGCCCAGAGGTTTGCGTCTATCACCTCGCCGCCACACTCGGCCCACAGCGCGTCGTAGTCGGTCTTGACCTTGCTTTTACGCTGGTAACGGCGGCTGGAAAAAATATGCCCCTGGTTCGACACTGCCTGGATAAAACGGCAGTGCCAATTGCCGGCAACGACCCCCAGCAGCGCCAGCATCAGCGCCTTGGGACGTAGCCCAAAGCAGTGGCGGGTTAGAGCGCGAATATCATCTTCGCTAAAAGGGCTGTCTTTACCCGGCCCTTGCAGGCAGCCGATAAAAAGCCCGGCTTGGCCTTGCTCGTTCTGGGTGAGGGAGAAGGTCACCGAGTAAAAACGCTCGCCGTCCATGCGCATGACCAGGGTCAACTCCCCTTCGCGCTGGAATTGGGGAATGTACTCAAGGCGCACTTCCACGCACCGCCCATCGGCACCGTCAAAGCGGCACAAGGTCAGACCCCGCTCCAGATACAGTGCCAAGGCGGGCCGCGACCAGAGTTGCATCAACAACCAATAGTGGCGGGCCAGCATGGTATGGCGCTGCTGGGGGCTGAACTCGGCCATTAGGTAGGGCTTGAAGATCTTCTCCACCGCCCGAGCGTGGCGATGTAGCACCAATTGCAGCCCAGGAGGGCTGAACAGCGCCAGGGTGCGCTGATACAAAGTGCCATAGAACAAACTGCGGCCCAGGAACAGCAGGCGCTTTTTGAATTGATGAGCCGTGCGGCCAGGGTAGATCTGCGCCGCCATGGCCTGGCGGCTGGGGAAATAGGGTGTGTACTGCATCACTCACACTCGCACATAACTACGATTTTATCGTAATTTTAATTCGCCATAGATTTACCTTGGCTAAACGAATACACCGCTGATCGGATGATCCCGAGCCGGGCCCATCTCGGGGGAGCACTCTTGGCCTTCTGCGGGTATAATGCCGGCCCGCAACCGTTTTCCATGGCTAAAAACTGCTGGAGATCCTATGAAAGTCGCTATCGTGATGGGCTCACGCTCTGATTGGGAAACCATGAAAGGCGCCTCAGAAATGCTGGAGCGCCTGGGTGTGCCCCACCATGTTGAAGTGGTATCCGCCCACCGCACCCCGGAAAAACTGGTGGATTTCGCGAAAGGCGCTCAAGACAAAGGCTTTCATGTGATCATCGGTGGCGCCGGTGGCGCCGCCCACCTGCCGGGTATGATTGCCTCCATGACCCCGCTGCCAGTACTGGGCGTGCCGGTGCAAAGCAAGGCCCTGTCAGGCCTCGATAGCCTGTTGTCCATCGTACAGATGCCCAAAGGCATTGCCGTGGGCACCCTCGCCATCGGCACCGCTGGCGCGGCCAACGCCGGGCTCTTGGCAGCGCAAATCGTTGCCCTGCACGACGCCAAAGTGGCAGCGCACTTGGATGATTTTCGTAAAGAACAAACCGATGCGGTACTGGCCAATCCTGACCCGAGGCTGCCGGCATGAAGGGCCTGGTGATCGGCGCCGGCCAGCTTGGCGCCATGATGGGCGAAGTGGCCTGGCGCCTGGGTATTGAGCTGTGGCGCTACTGCCCCGATACCCACCGCTATTTCTTCGGCACCGAGATGGACGCCCGTGGCGACACCGGCCCCGTTGAGTTTGACTGGGTGACCGCCGAGCGCGAGCTGTTGCCCCAGACCCCTTTTCACGGCGTGCTGCTTAACCTCTCCACCTACCAATTGGTGAGTGACCGCCTGCCTCAGAAAAAGCTCTACGATGAGCTAGGCTTGCCCACCGCCCCTTGGGGCGAGCTCAACACCGGCGAGTCTGCCGACCCGCTGCTGCGCGATATCGGCGGTAAACTGGTGGTCAAAGCCCGCCAGGGCGGTTACGACGGCAAAGGCCAGTGGCGGGTCAGCGAGCCGGGCTTTGTCTCTGAAACCGACTGCATTGCCGAAGCCATGATCCCCTTTAGCCGGGAAGTGTCCATCGTCGGTGTGCGGGGCGCGGATGGCCGCAAACTGTTCTACCCGGTGGTAGAAAACGTCCACCAGGACGGCATCCTGGTTGAGACCCTGGCCCCGGCCCCCGAGGCTGGCAAATGGCAAGCAGAGGCCGAAGATATTCTCGGCACCTTGATGGACCACCTGGGTTACGTGGGGGTGATGGCGGTTGAACTCTTTGATTGTGGTGACAAGCTGCTTATCAACGAGATGGCGCCGCGGGTGCACAACTCCGGCCATTGGAGCCAGGACGGGGCCAATGTCTGCCAGTTCGAGCTGCACCTGCGTGCCGTTGCCAAGCTTCCGCTGCCTGAAAAACTGAGCTGGGTGCCTACTCGCATGGACAACCTGATCGGCGTCGAGCTGGACTACCAATGGCTGGCCAGCAACGGCAAGGTCCATTGGTACAACAAGGAACCAAGGCCGGGCCGTAAGGTAGGCCATATCAACACCTTGCTTTGATAAAACGCACCTCTTTGAGGCGCAAAAAAGCCCCGGTAAGGTTCGCCTGCCGGGGCTTTTTGTTAGGCGCGCCCCGGCCAGCGATTAGCTGCCCCAGGCGCTACCAATAAAAAAGCCGCCCATCGGGCGGCTTTTTCGCATCAACAAGAGGCTTATTTCTTCTTCTTGGCCTTGGGGTTCGGCAGGTCGGTGATGGACCCTTCGTAAACCTCGGCAGCCAGACCTACGGACTCGTGCAGAGTCGGGTGAGCGTGGATGGTCAGCGCGATGTCTTCGGCGTCGCAGCCCATCTCGATGGCCAGGCCAATTTCGCCCAGCAGTTCGCCAGCGTTGCTACCCACAGTAGCGCCGCCGATGATGCGGTGGGTGTTCTTGTCGAAAATCAGCTTGGTCATGCCGTCAGAAGTATCAGAGGCGATGGCACGGCCGCTGGCGGCCCAGGGGAAGTTGGACACTTCGTACTGGATGCCTTTCTCTTTGGCTTCTTTTTCGGTCAGGCCAACCCAGGCCAGTTCCGGATCGGTATAAGCGATGGACGGAATGACTTTCGGGTCGAAGTAGTGCTTGAGGCCGGAGGCCACTTCGGCGGCCACGTGACCTTCGTGCACGGCTTTGTGGGCCAGCATCGGCTGACCAACGATATCGCCGATGGCGAAGATGTTGGACACGTTGGTGCGCATTTGTTTGTCGACCGCGATAAAGCCACGCTCGTCAACGTTGACGCCGGCTTTGTCGGCATCAATCAGCTTGCCGTTAGGAGTACGGCCGATAGCCACCAGCACAGCGTCGTAACGCACGGGCTCAGCCGGGGCGTTCTTGCCTTCCATGGTGACGTAGATGCCGTCTTCTTTGGCTTCTACGGCAGTCACCTTGGTTTCCAGCATCAGGTTCATTTTCTTGCTGATGCGCTTGGTGAAGATCTTGATGACGTCTTTGTCGGCAGCCGGTACCAGTTGGTCGAACATTTCAACTACGTCGATTTCACTGCCCAGGGCTTTGTAGACGGTGCCCATTTCCAGGCCGATGATACCGCCGCCCATCACCAGCATTTTCTTGGGGATGAAGCGCAGTTCGAGGGCGCCGGTGCTGTCCCAAATCCGCTCGTCCTGCGGAATGAACGGCAGGTTGATGGGACGGGAGCCAGCAGCAATGATGGCCTGCTCGAAGTTGATGGTGGTCTTGCCGCCTTCACCTTCGACTTCCAGGGTGTTGGCACCGGTGAATTTACCGAAGCCCTGCACCACTTTGACCTTACGCATTTTGGCCATACCGGCCAGGCCGCCGGTCAGCTGACCCAGCACCTTGTTCTTGTGCTCACGCAGCTTGTCCAGATCGACTTCAGGCTTGCCAAAGGTGACACCGTGGCTTTCCATGGTGTTGGCTTCGTCGATGACCTTGGCAACGTGCAGCAGGGCTTTGGAAGGAATACAGCCCACATTCAGACAGACACCGCCCAGGGTGCTGTAACGCTCAACGATGACGGTGTCCAGACCGAGATCGGCGGCACGGAAGGCCGCGGAGTAACCCCCCGGACCAGAACCCAGCACAACGACTTGTGCTTTGATTTCGTTGCTCATTGTATACCTCGTTATTCTTTGCGCGGTGCCACTCCTGTAGGGCATCGCAAGTGTAACGCTATAAAAACGAGGGGGCAAAGCCCCCTCGTTGTTTACAGAATGATTTGACGCAGATCGCCAAGCAGACCAGACAGAGTGGTAATGAAGCGCGCACCGTCGGCGCCATCGATCACCCTGTGGTCATAAGACATGGCCAGCGGCGTCATCAGGCGAGGTTCGAATTCCTTACCGTTCCACTTAGGTTTGAAGTCGGCTTTGGACACACCCAGGATGGCCACATCCGGCGCGTTGACGATAGGCGTGAACTGGGTTCCGCCGATACCGCCGAGGCTGGAGATGGTGAAGCTGGAGCCCTGCATGTCGGCCGCGGTCAGTTTACCGGCGCGGGCCTTGGCAGAGATCTCACCCAGCTCCTTGGCCAGGTCGTAGATGCCCTTCTTGTTGACATCACGGACCACAGGCACAACCAGGCCATTGGGGGTGTCGACAGCGATACCGATGTGGACGAATTTCTTCATCACCAGGGTTTCGCCATCATCACCGATGGAGCAGTTGAACTTGGGATGCAGCTCCAGGGCCTTGGCCACCGCTTTCATGATGAAAATAAGCGGCGAGATCTTGAAGCTTTCCTTCTGCTTGACCAGCAGATCGTTCTGGCTCTTGCGGAAGGCTTCCAGTTCGGTGGTGTCGGCTTCGTCAAACTGGGTAACGTGGGGAATTTGTACCCAGTTACGGTGCAGGTTGGGGCCAGAGATCTTTTGGATGCGGCTCATCTTGACCACTTCCACTTCCCCGAACTTGCTCCAATCGACTTTCGGCCAATCGATCACCGACACATTACCGCCACCGCTGCTGGCAGAGCCGCTAGCCTTGGGACGGGCCAGCTCCGCTTTCACGAAGTTCTGCACGTCTTCTTTGAGAATACGGCTCTTGCGACCCGTGCCCTTCACCAGGGTCAGGTCCACACCGAATTCACGGGCCAGGCGACGCACCGACGGGCTGGCATGCACCAGGCCGGAGGGCTCTTTGGCACCCGCAGAAGGGTGATGTGGTACCGGCGGCGGCTTGGCGGCCTGAGCCGGGGCAGCGCTCGGCGCCGAGGCCGCTGGGGCCGCAGCAGCAGGAGCGGCAGCCGGGGCAGCGCCCTGGGTTTCAACGCGGACAATCAAGGTGCCTTCGTTGATGGCGTCGCCGGTTTTCACCAGAATTTCTTTAACCACACCGGCAAAGGGCGCCGGGACTTCCATGGCGGCTTTGTCGCCTTCCACGGAAATCAGGCCTTGCTCGGCGTCGACGCTGTCGCCAACCGCTACCAGCACTTCAACGACCTGCACTTCACCGCCGGCATCCGGCAGGGCAACGTCTTTGACTTCCTTGGCAGCAGGTGCCGCCGCCGGAGCGGGGGCCGCAGTCTGCTCGGCAGCAGGAGCTGCACTGGCGGCTGGTGCCGCAGCGCCGGTTTCAATGATGGCCACCAGAGCGCCTTCGGAAATCTTGTCGCCGGTTTTCACCTTCACTTCGACAATCTTGCCAGCCAGCGGGCTGGGCACTTCCATGGCGGCTTTGTCGCCTTCCACAGAGGCCAGGCCCTGGTCTACTTCCACCACGTCGCCCACAGCAACCAGCACTTCCACCACTTCCACTTCACCGCCGGCATCGGGCAGGTGAATTTCCTGGCGCTCGGTGGCGCCAGTGGCGGCCGCAGGCGCGGCAGCCGGAGCAGGCGTTGCAGCCGGCGCTTCGGCCTTGGGCGCTTCTTGGGCGGCAGGAGCGGCTTCTTCTTTGGCAGGCGCAGCAGCGGCGGCGCCTACTTCGATGGTGCCGATTTTGTCACCGGTAGAAACCTTGTCGCCTTCTTTGACGGTCAGGCTCTTGATAGTGCCGGCAAAAGGCGCCGGCACTTCCATGGCGGCCTTGTCCCCTTCGACGGAGATAAGACCTTGTTCTTCTTCAACGCTGTCGCCCACGCTCACCAGGAGCTCGGTGACGTCCACCGCGTCGCTGCCGATGTCGGGCACGATCAGATCACGAGTCTCTGCCATTGCTCTTTTCCTTATGCGTACAGCGGGTTGACTTTGTCGGCATCGATACCGAAGCGCTTGATGGCCTCTGCCACCACTTTCTTCTCGACCTTACCGGCTTTGGCCAGTTCGTACAGGGCAGCAACCACCACGTAGTGGGCGTTGACCTCGAAATGGCGGCGCAGGTTGTCGCGGCTGTCGGAGCGGCCGAAACCGTCGGTGCCCAGCACCCGGTATGCACCGGGGACAAAACCACGGATCTGGTCGGCGTACAGCTTGACGTAGTCAGTGGCGGCAACAACCGGCACGTCCTTGGTCAGTACCGAGGTCACAAAAGGCACCTGCTCAGTGGCATCGGGATGCAGCATGTTGTGGCGCTCGGCGGCCAGGCCGTCACGGGCCAGCTCGTTGAAGCTGGTGACGGAGAACACGTCGGCGTCTACACCGTAGTCATTGGCGAGAATCTGAGCCGCTTCGCGCACTTGCAGCAGGATGGTGCCGGAGCCCATCAGCTGGATTTGCGTTTTGCCGCTGCCTTTGACGGTTTCGAGCTTGTAGATACCCTTGCGGATACCTTCCTCGGCACCTTCTGGCATGGCCGGCTGGTGATAGTTCTCGTTCATCACCGTCAGGTAGTAGAAGACGTTTTCCTGGTCGTTACCGTACATGCGGCGAATACCGTCTTGCACGATCACCGCCACTTCGTAGCCGTAGGTCGGGTCGTAAGTCACGCAGTTAGGAATAACGCCAGCCTGGATGTGGCTGTGGCCGTCTTCGTGCTGCAGGCCTTCACCGTTAAGGGTGGTACGGCCGGCGGTGCCGCCAATCAGGAAGCCACGGGCTTGCTGGTCGCCAGCGGCCCAGGCCATGTCGCCCACGCGCTGGAAGCCGAACATGGAGTAGTAGACGTAGAACGGGATCATCGGCTCGCCGTTGGTGCTGTAGCTGGTGGCAGCAGCAACCCAGTCGGACATGGCGCCCAGTTCGTTGATCCCTTCCTGCAGTACCTGGCCTTTTTTGTCTTCTTTGTAGAAGGCAACCTGGTCGGCGTCCTGCGGGGTGTATTTCTGGCCTTCACGGCTGTAGATACCCACCTGGCGGAACAAGCCTTCCATACCGAAGGTACGGGCCTCGTCAGGAATAATGGGCACCACACGGCCACCAATCTGCTTGTCTTTGAGCAGGGCAGTCAGCACGCGGACAAAAGCCATGGTGGTGGAGATCTCGCGATCGCCACTGCCTTTGGTCACGGACTCAAAGGCGTCGAGGCTGGGCACATCCAGCTCGCCGTTGAAACGCACCTGGCGCTTGGGCATGAAGCCGTGCAGCTTGGCGCGACGTTCCTTGAGGTATTTGACCTCGTCGGAGTCTTCGCCCGGGTGGTAGTAAGGCAGCTCGGCCAGCTTTTCGTCGCTGATCGGAATGTTGAAACGGTCACGGAAGTACTTGATGGCTTCCATGTCCATTTTCTTGACCTGGTGGGCAATGTTTTTGCCTTCACCGGCGTCACCCATGCCGTAACCTTTAACGGTTTTGGCGAGGATAACAGTGGGGCGGCCCTTAGTGTTCACGGCGCGATGATAAGCGGCGTACACCTTGTATGGGTCGTGGCCACCACGGTTGAGGCGCCAGATGTCGTCGTCGGACATGTTGGACACCATTTCTTTGGTCTCTTCGTACTTGCCAAAGAAATTGTCGCGGGTGTACTTGCCACCTTTAGCCTTGCAGTTCTGGTATTCGCCGTCGACGGTTTCTTCCATCAGCTGCAGCAGCTTGCCGGAGGTGTCGCGGGCCAACAAAGGATCCCAGTAACGGCCCCAGATCACCTTCAACACTTCCCAGCCGGCGCCACGGAAGGTGCCTTCCAGTTCCTGAATGATCTTGGAGTTACCGCGAACCGGGCCGTCCAAACGTTGCAGGTTACAGTTGATGATGAAGGTCAGGTTGTCCAGCTTCTCGCGGGCGGCCATGCCGATAGCGCCCAGGGCTTCTGGCTCGTCACACTCGCCGTCACCCAGGAAGCAGTAAACCCGCTGCTCGGAGCAATCTTTGATGCCACGGTCGGTCAGGTACTTGAGGAAACGTGCCTGATAAATGGCGGCGATGGGGCCCAGACCCATGGAAACGGTGGGGAACTGCCAGTAGTCCGGCATCAGTTTCGGGTGCGGGTAGGACGGCAGGCCCTTGCCTTCTACTTCCTGGCGGAAGTTGTCCAGCTGCTCTTCGGTCAGGCGCCCTTCCAGGAAGGAACGGGAATAGATACCGGGAGAGATGTGGCCCTGGAAGTAAATCAGGTCGCCGCCGTCTTTGTCATTGGGCGCACGGAAGAAGTGGTTGAAACCCACATCGTACAAGGTGGCGCTGGAGGCGAAGGAGGAAATGTGGCCGCCCAGTTCCAGGTTTTTCTTGGAGCCGCGCAGCACCATGGCCAGGGCGTTCCAGCGGATGATGGAGCGGATACGGCGTTCCATGCCCTGGTCGCCCGGCATTTCCGGTTCCTGGCCAGCAGGAATGGTGTTGACGTAAGCGGTGGTGGCTTCGAAAGGCAGATGCGCGCCATTACGACGAGCCTGATCGGTCAGGGATTCCAGCAGGTAATGGGCGCGTTCAGCACCTTCTTCATCCATGACTGCCTGGAGCGCGTCCAGCCATTCACGGGTTTCCTGCGGGTCCACGTCATGCATAACCTTCTCTGACATGGCTTATTCCTTATCTTGCTCTGATTGTGATTAGAAAGTCGTCTGCGCTTAAAAACATAGACTAGGTTTTGCTGCGCGACGGTTTGCTTTGTAGTCGCCGAAGAGAGCGCTGCAAACGGCTCTGCTCCCGGCGGATGTCCAACAGGGTTTCTTCCAGGTAAGCCAGGTGTTGCTCACAGGCAACCCTGGCGTCCTGGGGTTTGCCGGAGACAATGCACTCCAGCAAATGCTTGCGATGCTGCCCTACCCGCTCCGGAGCGCTGGAACGCTGATACAGCATTTCCAGGTTCAGTTGCACGTTTTGAATCAGCAGCGGCTTCATGACGCGGAACAGGTGCAGGATCACCACGTTGTGGCTGGCCTGGGCTACCAGTTCGTGAAATCGGGTAATGGCTTTGGCTTCCAAGGGCACGTCGTCAGTGGCGTGGGCCTTTTCCACGTCGACGTAAGCGGCGCTTATCTCGGCAAAGTCGGTATCGGTACCACGCAGCGCCGCGTAATAGGCTGCCATGGCTTCCAAGGCGTAGCGGAACTCCAACAGATCCAGTTGCCCTTCGGGGTGGTGGGTCAGCATGTCAAACAGCGGATTGGCCATCTCGCCGTAAATGTCCTGGCTGACATAGGTACCGCCACCCTGGCGACGCAACAGCAGGCCTTTGACTTCCAGTTTCTGGATAGCCTCACGCACCGAAGGACGGGATACATCGAACTGCACCGCCAACTCACGCTCAGGCGGCAGCTTCTGCCCCGGCGCCAGGGTGCCCTCGAGGATCAAGGTCTCCAGTTGTTCCTGTATGACGTCCGCAATGCGCGGTTGTCTAATCCGTTGGTAACCAGCCATGGTGTAAATTGGTATTACCAATAGCGCAATAAGTGCCCACACCTTAGCAGATGGGAATAACCCTGTCTATTAGACCGCAGTCGAAGCCAGCTCGGCAGAGTTGTTCAGTAAAGATGCCGGCTTAAATTGGTCAGACCAAAAATCCCAACAGGATAAGGGCCGCCACCAGGCACAGGAAGAACAGCAGGTTACGCTTGGCCAGGGCCACCATGTTCAGCACCGGCTTGTCGCTGCAAGGCTCGGAGCAATCGACCTCTTCGGCAGCCAGGGCGACCTGGCCGAGGTAGTCTTCGTTGTCGTTGGGATGCTTGAGCAGCCCTTCTAGCCAGCGGGGCATGGCCCGGGAGTAATGGCCGACAAAGGCAAATCCCAGAGCGGTAAAGCGTACCGGTAGCCAATCCACTAATTTGATCAGGCGGCGCGCCTCGGGTTGCTCCTGGTTATGCCAGTAACGCAACAAACCGTAAGCGAGCACGGCGCCGGTACCGGCCAGCACATAAAAGAACAACACGGCGCAATAATGGCGATAGTTGGCCCACAGCAGCGCCATCAAGGTGCGCTCCCGGCCGCTGTAGGTGGCTGAGGTCAGGGGCTGCTCGATGCCTTGAGAGTAAAGGTCGGCCGCTTGCAGGTCGCCCCGGGAAAAGGCGTTGAGCATTTGCCGGTATTGCTGGCGAAGCTGGGTGCTGTTAAGCGCCGCCCACAGCAGCAATACCGTTATCGGCCAAGAGAGCACCCAGGGCAGCAGGTACAACGCAGCGTCCACCGCTATCGTGGCCAGCACCAACCCCACCAGCAGCACTGGCCATGGCACAGAGGGCGCCCTGGCGGCGGCCGGCAGCCTTGCCAGCCAGGTATCGAGTTGCCAGGCAGCGGGTAGCATCACCACCCTGTCCAGGGCCAGGATCAGCAACAGGGTTATCAGCATCATGCCGTCAGCTCCATCAAACGGTAATAAGTCAGCCAATCGAACAGCGGACCCGGATCGGTTTTTCTAATAGGGGCTATGGTTTCATGGCCGGTGACCCGGTGAGGTCCGATGTCGGTATGGGTAAACAGCCAGGCACTAAGGTGCGCCAGGGCCTGGTATTGGGCTGGGGTAAAAGGTAGATGGTCAGCCCCTTCAAGCTCCACACCGACGCTGCTGTCGTTAAGGCGTTCACGGCCGGCAAACTGCGAAAGGCCGGCATGCCAGGCGCGCTGGCTTATAGCCACCAGTTGCCAGACCCTGCCATCTCGCTCGATAAAAAAGTGCGCCGATACTCTCACCCCCTGCAGCCGTGCCAGCCAGGGGTGAGCGCTGCAATCGAGGCTACCGTCAAAAAACGCTGGCACTAGGCCTTGGCCAAAGTGCTGGGGCGGCAGGCTGATATTGTGGATCACCAGCAGATCAGGCCGAAGGCTTGCAGGCCTGTCATCGCAATGGGGGCTGGGGTGGCGCTTGGCGCCGGGGTACCAATCGGTCACGAACAGCGGCTCCATAAGAGTGTTGAAGCCACTGTAGCACAAGGATTTAACCGTTTGAAAAACAGGCTTTATTCGTAGTCGTCAGACTCGGAGGGAGCATCTTCTTCGGCAGGAATGGCACGCTCGCCGGAGGCCCACTCGCCCAAGTCAATCAACTGACAACGTTTGGAGCAGAAAGGGCGAAAAGGGCTTTGCTCGGACCACTCGACATCTTTATTACAAATAGGACAACTGACAACCAACACTTATCTCCTACTGCCAGCTGCAATGACATAGCGTCATGGGCACATCTTCTGCAACCGGCGTTGCTTCACCATCATTACCCAGGCTCATCAGCCGCACCGTGTAGCGGCCTCGGTGCCCGGACACACTAGGGTAAAGATCCGCTGGCAGATCGGCAAGGTGCAGCAGCACCAGGTTTTCACAGCTCGCCTGGAAAAAGCCGTTACGGGCCACTACCGGCTCGGGCCGCCCCCCTTCCCTGACCAATTTCAGCAATAAAGAAAGGCCCCTGGCAAAAGGCTCAACCTTGTCGAGCCAGGCGGCCACATCGGCCTGGCGCACCACGGCGCTGCGTTGCTGCCAGCAGGCAAGTTGCGGTAAATCAAAGGGGGCGTCGCCGCCGGCTACGGTGAACCGGGCACGAAGGGCCATCAGCAGAGGGTCGTCCCGCCAGCCGGGCGGCAGGCGCTGCTGGGTTAGCAGCCATTGCCTGTGGGTTTGCAGCTCACGGCCCAGTTCGTTGAGCTGCTGGGCATCCACGCCGGGCATCTGCTCCCAACGCTGCAGTTGCTCGATGGCCCGTTCCAGATCCTTGATGAGCTCGGCCTTCACGTCCCCTCTGTCCATTACGTCTAACAAGTCGAACAGGGCGGTGAAAAACGGCCAATCGGCATTGTCCGCCGATTTGAACAATCGGCGAAGCAAATAATCGAGCCTCAGGTAGGCGCGGAATTTTTCTGAGAGGGGAAATTCGAACTGACAGTCCATGGCCCAGGCGTTGTTGATTTGTCCGCCTCAATCATAGCCTTTTTTGCGCCGCCTCCGACAGGTAGCGGCGATGTAAAAGCTGAACCTGGGCTTTCACTTGCTCAAGATCGCCGCTGTTGTCGACAATATGGTCGGCATATTTCAGCCGTTCCTCGCGGGGCATTTGCCGGGCCATGATGGCGTCGGCATCGGCGCGGCTGTCCCTGGCCAGCACCCGGCTGCGCTGCTGATGCTCATGGGCATCCACCACCAGCACCCGGTCGCACTGGCGGTAGAGGTCGTTTTCAATCAGCAGCGGCACTACCCAGAGCACATAAGGGCTTTGAGCTGCAGCCAACTGCTGCGTCATTTCAGTGCGAATGAGCGGATGAAGGAGATCGTTTACCCATTGGCGGGCCTGCTCATCGTTAAAGATATGGCCACGAAGGGCTGCTCTGTCGAGGCTGCCGTCAGCACCCAGAATATCGGCGCCAAAATGCGCTGTAAGAGCTGTTAGGCCGGGAGTGCCGGGCTCTACCACTTGGCGGGCGACAATATCGGCATCTACCAGCGTTATGCCCTGCTCGGCAAAAAGGTTGGCAACCGTGCTTTTGCCTGAGCCGATACCGCCGGTAAGCCCAACCACGAACATCAGCTTAAATACCCCAGATACCAGCGATTAATGGCAGGCCCCCACATCAGGGCCACCCAGCCGGCTGCCGCCAAAAAGGGGCCAAAAGGCATGGGCTGGCTGCCCTTGTTGCTGCGAAGGGCGCCATAAATGCCCCAAAGCAGGCCAAAGACCGAAGATAGCAAAATGATTTGCGGCAGCATCCAGGGGCCAAGCCAGGCGCCAAGAGCGGCGAGCAGTTTGAAGTCGCCATAGCCCATGCCTTCCTTGCCGGTCAGCAACTTAAATACCCAATACACTGACCAAAGCGACAAATAACCCAAAGCAGCGCCGATGATGGCTTGCTCTGGGCTCACCAAGCCACCCAAAAGGCTCACCAACAAACCGCCCCACATCAGCGGCAGGGTCAGGTTGTCAGGCAGTAACATGGTGTCGGCGTCAATAAAGGTGAGGGTGAGCAGTATCCAGGTGAAAAGCAGCGCCGCCAGCATCAACCAGGTGGCCCCAAAGTGCCAGGCAACAGCGGCCGACATCAGCCCGGCAACCAACTCCACCAAAGGGTAACGCGCCGCAATGCTCACCTTACAGTGACGGCAGCGGCCCTGGAGCAGCAGCCAGCTAAAGAGCGGGATATTGTCGTACCAAGCGACAGGGGAGTGGCATTTGGGGCAGTGGCTGCGGGGTACCATCAGGTTGAACGGCTGGCTATCATGGCTGTGGTCCAGGCCAAGCAATTCGCGGCTTTCTTTTTTCCAGCGCCGCTCCAGCATTACCGGCAGCCGGTAAATCACCACATTGAGGAAGCTGCCAACCAGCAGCCCGAAGATAAAAACAAAGACCGCCAGCCATAACGGCTCGCGGCCTAACACATCAATCAACTGCATCAGGGATCAACCCACTACTTGTCCCAACTGGAAGATAGGCAGGTACATTGCCACGACCAGGCCGCCGATAATAGGGCCAAGGACGATCATAATGGCAGGTTCCAACAGGCTCATCAGGCCATCCACGGCGTCGTCCACTTCCCGCTCATATACCTGAGCAACTTTAGACATCATCTCGTCGATGGAGCCGGACTCTTCGCCGATCAGCACCATCTGGATGATCATCTCTGGAAACACCTGGGTGGTACGCATGGCCACGTTCATCTGCATGCCAGTTTCTACCTCGCGGCGCACCTTAAGCACTGCGTCACGGTAGAGGGCGTTGCCCGAGGCGCCAGCGCTGGAGGCCAGACCATCAATCAGCGGTACACCGGCCGAAAAGGTAGTGGCCAAGGTACGGGCAAAGCGAGCCAAGGCAGCTTTGTGCAAAATAGAGCCAACGATAGGCAGGCGCAGGATAAACCTGTCAGTCTTATCCCTGACGCTCTGAGATTTACGGTGGGCGCTTCGAAAGCTGAATCCGGCAATAATCAACACGCCGAGAATGATGTACCAAGAACTCTGCAAAGCATGAGAGATGGAGATCCAAAGCCGGGTAAAGGCAGGCAGTTCAGCGCCAAAAGAATGGAAGATATCTTCAAATTGTGGCACCACAAAAATCAGCAATATCGCTGTAACCACAATAGCCACAAAAACGATGGCTGAAGGATAGAACAGCGCCTTTTTGATTTTGGCTTTCAGCTCTTCCTGTTTCTCTTTGTAGGTAGCAATACGGTCAAACATGGTCTCCATAGCACCGGAATGCTCACCGGCAGCCACCAAGTCGCGATATAGTGAATCAAAGAGGGTTGGATACTTACCCAGCGCCTCAGAGAGCAGCGTCCCGCCTTGCACATCGCCGGAGATCTTCACCATCATCTCCCGCACCGCGTCTTTCTTGTAGCCTTTGGCAATGATGTCCAGGGACTGCACCAAGGGTACGCCTGAGGCCAGCATGGTGGCCAGCTGACGGGTCACCGCCGCGATGTCGGCAGCCTCAATTTTCTGGCCAAAAGAGAATAGGGATTTGGGTTTACGCTTAACTTCTTTGGGGGTAATACCCTGAGCCCGCAGCTGGGCTTTGATTTCGTTAATCCGGGCCCCGGTCATCTCCCCTTGGACTTTCTCGCCACGGCGATTAAGGCCCTTCCAGGAAAAAATCTCCAGCTTCTGGGTTTCTACTTTTCTTTTGGTTGCCGTTGCGGTTGCCATGGCGACTCCTTAGTAGCTGGTAACCCGGTTGACTTCGGCCAGGGAGGTGACTCCCTGCCTGGCTTTTTCCAGCCCGGATTGGCGCAAGTTTTTTATCCCCTCTCGCTGAGCCTGGGCAGCAATATCCAGCGAGTTCCCACCTTCCATAATGATTTTAGCCAGTGCCTCTGTCATGGGCATGGTCTCATACACCCCTACTCGCCCCTTGTAGCCTCCGGTGCATTCACTGCACCCAACCGGACGGTATAAGGTAAAGCCTTCTTCTATTTGTCTCGGTGAAAAGCCCTGGCGCAGCAATTCGTCTTTGGGTAGGTGCTCGGGCTGCTTACATACCGAACACAGCCGCCGGCCCAGGCGCTGGGCAATAACCAAGGTGACACTGGAGGCGATGTTATAAGGCGGCACCCCCATATTGACCAGACGGGTCAGGGTTTCCGATGCCGAGTTGGTATGCAGGGTAGAAAGCACCAAGTGGCCGGTCTGGGCCGCTTTGATGGAGATCTCTGCCGTTTCCAGGTCACGGATCTCCCCTACCATGATGATATCCGGGTCCTGGCGCAAAAAGGCCCGCAGCGCCGAGGCAAAGGTCATACCGGCTTTGGTATGGATTTGCACCTGGTTAACTCCGGGCAGGTTGATTTCCACCGGGTCTTCAGCCGTCGAGATATTGCGCTCTTCGGTATTAAGGATATTAAGGCCGGTATAAAGCGACACGGTTTTACCCGAACCTGTCGGCCCGGTAACCAAAATCATGCCCTGGGGTTTATGCAATGCCTCAAGGTACAGACGTTTTTGCTCAGGCTCGTATCCCAGCATATCGATACCGAGCTGCGTCGAGCTGGAATCGAGGATACGCATTACGATTTTCTCGCCCCACAGGGTCGGCAAGGTCGAGACCCGAAAATCGATGGCCTTTTTACGGGAAAGGCGCAGCTTAATACGGCCATCTTGGGGAATGCGGCGTTCGGCAATATCCAGCTTGGACATCACCTTAATACGAGCCGCCAGCCGGTTGGCGACCGATACCGGCGGCGCTGCCACTTCATGCAGAATACCGTCTATGCGAAACCGCACCCGGTAGCTTTTCTCGTAAGGCTCAAAGTGCAGGTCTGACGCGCCTTTACGAATAGCATCCATCAACAACTTATTGATGTAGATAACGATAGGGGCGTCGTCTTCCTTGCCGGTGCCAATATCCTGGTCCCGGTCGCTTTCGTCATCTACTGCAAGCTCTGCAAGCTCGGCATCGTTAACATCACCGATATCCAGGGCCGAGCCGGTCTTCTCCAGCAGTTTGTCGATGGCCTTGGCCAGCTCATCGGCATTAACCAGCACCGGCTCGGTGGGTAGGCGCAAGTTAAAACGAAAATCTTCCAGGGCCGATTGATTACTGGGGTCGGCGGTGGCAATAAAGATACGGTTCTGGCGCTTAAAGAGCGGCAGCACAGCATGCTTTTGAATAAGCTGCTCATTCAAAAGGGTGCTGGGAATGGTGTCGAGGTCAAACTTGGTGAGGTCGAAAATCGGCAGGCCAAACTGCTCAGATAGAAACTTGGCAAAAGCCTCAGCCGTTAACTCAGATTTTTTTAAAACATCAAATAGCGGTATCAGCCCAGAATGGTTCTCTTTGAGAAGTTCTTCGACTGTGGATTGGGTTATTTTGCCTCGTCTAAGTAGAAGAGCGAGGGTGCCTTTGGCAACAGGAAGGAATCCGGACATTTAGAAGCTATTGGCAATCGTCATTTAGAGGAGATCGCTAAATCTCCCCTAAATCGACGCGCTATATTAGCAAATGCCTGCTGCTTTACATGTGCCACCAGCAGTCCAAGTCACTTGGCTGCTGCTTGCATTTACAGCGGCTGTCAGAGTGTAGGTTTTACTGTCTACGACAGAAGTGCCTGTAGCAACAATACCTGTCCCATCGGTCCAAGTTACAGAAGTAACATAACCACTTGCACCAACAGCTTGAAAACCGCAGTTGGCAGTAGTCAAGCTAGATGCCGCTGTATAACCGTTTGTCTGAGCACAAACTTCAGCCTGAGTCTTCATAGACCCAGTCGCAGCCATAACCTCAGAGAACTTGGCTTTTTTGGTATAGGTCTGATAAGCAGGCAGGGCGATAGCGGCCAGGATACCTACGATCGCCACCACGATCATCAGTTCGATCAAGGTAAAACCTTGTTGTTTCTTCATGGTAAATCCCCTCTTTTACATCTGTAATCTGTCGGAAGCCCGCAAGCTGGGCTGAATCCATTATTAACGCGAGCCGGTCAAAACGCCAAGACGCATGTCAAAAAAATGTTGCGTCAAAGTGGCCGAAAGCACCGCGATTTCGGCACTTTTGTACAGCCGTCAGTATATTAGCAGCCAGGGCATTAGGTAAATATGAAAGCAACAAAATGCTAAAGAGCCTTAACCAAGTATGACATCGCGTTGCCCTTTGGTTTGTCCGGCGGCTTTTGCCAGCGGGCAGCTAAGGGTAGAATGCATACCCATCTGCCGCATTCAGCCAACGCTTTTAACATGACATTTGAACAGGATATCGCCCGCCAAGTACAAGCTGCTCTGGCTGAAGATTTAGGAGGCGAGGTTATCGCCTCTGGAGACATCACCGCCATGCTGGTGCCGGCCAGTGAGCACAAGACAGCCCGGGTGATCACCCGCGAGGGCATGGTGTTTTGCGGCAAAGCCTGGGTACTGGAGACCTTCAAGGCACTGGGTAGTGACGTCACCGTGACCTTTGCAGTGGAAGATGGCCAACAAGTAAGCGCCGGCAGCACCCTATTCACCCTGCAAGGCCCGGCCAGAGCGCTGTTGACCGGCGAGCGCACCGCCCTTAACTTTGTGCAGCTGCTCTCGGCAACCGCCACTACCACCCATTTTTATGCCCAGAAACTGGCTGGCAGCCATACCCAGTTGCTAGATACCCGCAAGACCATTCCCGGGCTGCGGCTGGCACAAAAATACGCGGTGAAATGTGGCGGCGGGCAAAACCATCGCATCGGCCTTTTTGATGCCTTCCTTATCAAGGAAAACCATATCCTGGCGGCAGGCTCCATCGCCAACGCCATCAGCCAGGCCCACCAGATAGCCCCAGGCAAACCGGTGGAAGTGGAAGTGGAAAGTCTGACCGAGTTGGACGAGGCGCTGGCGGCTGGGGCCGATATCGTGATGCTGGATAACTTCAGCTTTGAGCAGATGGCGGCAGCCGTCGCCAAGCGCAATAGCGAGCGCCCCGCCACCAAGCTGGAAGTGTCCGGTAACGTTACCGACGAGGCGCTAAGCCAAATCGCCGCCACCGGGGTGGATTTTGTTTCCAGCGGCGCTCTGACCAAACACATACAGGCCATCGACCTGTCGATGCGCTTTATCTAACGCGATTTAAAAGGCAGTAAAAAGGCGGCCAATCGGCCGCCTTTTTCATCGCAGGATAAGCACCGGCACCTGGCAGCTTTGCAGCATGGTGGTGGTGGTTGAGCCCAGCAAAAACTGGCGAATGCGGCTGTGGCCATAGGCCCCCATCACCAACAAGCCAATGCCGTGCTGCTGCTGATAGGCGCAAAGCGCCTTATCTACCTCGCCTTGCAGGATTTGCCCCTGGCACTGGTGGCCGGTTGCCTGCAGCTGCGCGCTGGCCCAGGTCAACTGACTGCGGTTTGGCTCGTTGTCCTCGGTCACCATTACCAGGTGGCAAGGCAAACCAGCAAAGATGGGGCTTTGGGCTATCACTTCCACCATCTTGCGGCCGGTTGCCGAACCGTCAAAAGCAATGAGCACAGCCTGGGGCGCGGTGAATTGCTCAGCCACTAAAAGCACCGGCTGGTGCAGCGCCCGCACCATGGCTTCAACATGAGCGCCCAGCAGGTGCTCGCCCTTATCCTTGCCACCTTTTTTGCCCAGCACCCAAACCCGGGTTTGAGCTTCCAGCTCTTTGAGGCTTTGCACCACTTCACCGTGGCGCTGGCGGCTTTGGGCGCCGTCAAAGCCTTGTTCGGCTAGGCGCGCCACTTGCGCTTCGAGCATCAAGGCGCCCTGCTCCATGGCAAGCTTTGAGCGCTGCTCGTCGAGTTTGGCCATTTCGGTTATCAGCGCCTCCTGGGCGCCAAGGCCGATGGCACCGCTGAAATCGCCACTGTGCAGGCCGTGGTGATGGTCAAGCACATGCAGCAGGGTCAGCGGTGCATCGAGGCGGTTTGCCAGCCAGGCGCCGCAATCAGCAACGGTAGTGGCATGTTGGGCGCCGTCAATACAGGCCATGATAGTGTTGGTCATGCTCGTCATCCTTAGTGCCCCATCAGCTGTTCTACATCCTCAGCTTTATCATGTACGCCGAATTTGTCTACCAAAGTGGCACTGGCCTGGTTAAGGCCCACCACTTCGACACTGGCGCCGTCGCGGCGCAGCTTAAGCACCACTTTGTCGAGGGCGCCAACGGCGGTTTGATCCCAAAAATGGGCGCGGCTGACATCGATACGCACCTTGGCCACCGCTTCTTTAAAGTCAAAACAGCCGACAAAGCGATTAGCGGAAGCAAAAAACACCTGCCCTGTCACTTGATACTCGGTAACGCCGTCTTCGGTGCGCACACCCACATGCAGCACCCTGGCCACCTTGTTGGCAAAGAACAGGGCCGACAACAACACGCCCAGCAGCACCCCAACAGACAAGTTGTGGGTGAGTACCACCGCCGCCACGGTGGCGATCATCACGATATTGGTAGTAAGCGGGGTTTTACGCATATCGCGGATAGAGCCCCAGCTAAAGGTGCCGATGGAGACCATGATCATCACCGCCACCAAGGCCGCCATGGGGATCTGGGCCACCCATTTATTGAGAAACACCACCAGGATCAGCAAAAACACGCCAGCTACCAGGGTGGAGAGGCGGTTGCGGCCACCGGATTTCACGTTGATCACCGACTGGCCAATCATGGCGCAGCCCGCCATGCCGCCAAAAAAGCCCGCCACGATATTGGCGATGCCCTGGCCACGGCACTCCATGTTCTTGTTGGAGTCGGTGTCGGTGAAATCATCCACTATGGTGGCGGTCATCATCGATTCCAGCAGGCCAACCACCGCCAGGCCCAGGGAATAAGGCGCGATAATGGCAAGGGTGTCGAGATTAAAGGGAATGTCCGGCAACATGAATACCGGCAGGCTGTCGGGCAATTCGCCCATGTCGCCCACGGTATGGATATCGAGCCCCAGGTACATCGACACAGCGGTGAGCACCAGAATGCACACCAGCGGCGATGGAATGGCCTTGGTGACATAAGGGAACAGATAAATGATGCCAAGGCCGGCGGCGGTCATCACATACACCGGCCAGGTAACGTGGGTCAGCTCCGGCAGCTGGGCCATGAAGATAAGAATGGCCAGCGCGTTGACAAAGCCGGTCACCACCGCCCGTGACACAAAGCGCATCAGCTCCCCTAAGCGCAGCCAACCGGCAATAATTTGAAAGACGCCGGTCAGTAAGGTGGCCGCCAGCAGGTATTGCAGGCCGTGGTCTTTTACCAGATCGGTCATCAGCAGCGCCATGGCGCCGGTAGCCGCCGAGATCATGGCAGGCCGACCACCTAAAAAGGCAATGACGGTGGCGATACAAAAAGACGCGTACAGGCCGACCTTAGGGTCGACGCCGGCGATGATGGAAAAGGCAATGGCCTCGGGAATGAGGGCCAAAGCCACCACCGAGCCGGAAAGAATGTCTTTGACGGGTTGCGAGAACCACTGCTGGCGCCAGCTCATGAGCAAGCTTCCTCTACTAAAACGGGAAGCGCGGCATTGTACAGATTTTGTCAGGCGGCGCCCACCGCCGCATGCCCCACTGGCGCCTTAAGCGAGCTGCTGCGCCAGCCAGGCTTTCAGTTGCCCCGCCGGTAGGGCGCCGCTGATACGCCCCTTCTCCTGGCCACCAACGAACAGGATAAGGGTAGGAATGGAGCGGATGGCAAAGCTGCCGCTAGCAGCGGGCGCTTGCATGGTATCAACCTTGGCAAAGCTCACCTTGCCGGCCAGCTCACGGGCGGTATCGGCAAACACCGGCGCCATCATCTTGCAGGGGCCGCACCAGTCTGCCCAAAAATCCACCAGCAGCGGCAGGCCATGACGGGCAATACTTTGGCGCAGGTTGCCATCGTCCAGAGTCAGCAGGCTGCCATCAAGCAAAGCGCCCTTGCAGGCGCCGCATTTTGGGCCGTCTTGCAGGCGCGCATCATCAACACGGTTAAGGCGCAGGCAATGGGAGCAGACCAGTTCCATCACTACTCTCCAGAGTTATTGCAGGGCTTTCACGGCCTCGACTATGGGGCCGTTGGCATCAGGGAACTCCAGGGTGTCTAAATCTTTGATGGCCACCCACTGCCCTTCCTGGCCTTCAAGGCCACGGGGTTGGCCCACAAAGCCCCGCACCAGCCACACATCCAGCTTCACTGCTTTGTCGCCGTAGTCGTGCTCTACCAGCAGCAGCGGCTCGGCAGCCACCACGTTAATGCCAATCTCTTCGCTAAGCTCCCGATCCAGGGCGTGCAGCAGGGTCTCACCCTCTTCCACCTTGCCACCGGGGAACTCCCACTTGCCGCCCTGGTGCTGGTGGCCCAGGCGTTTGGTCACAAAGATCTCGCCACGGCCGTTTTCAATGACGCCAACGGCAACATGTACCTGTTTTTTCATCATATTGTCCTTAAAACCAAAGTGGCCCCGAAGGGCCACTTTTCAATTACACCAGCTTGCCGTGGCATTGCTTGAATTTTTTACCCGAGCCGCAGGGGCAAGGGTCGTTGCGGCCAACCTTGGGGCCGTCGCGCAGCACGGTGCTTGGCTCGCTGCTTTCGTCAGCCTCCTCAACCAGGGCGCCGCTTTCGGCGTGCTGGTACTGGTGCGGTACGGCTTCGGCGCGGCGGCGTTGTTCTTCAACCGCTTCCACGTCTTCTTCGGCCTGCACCCGAACCTTGCAAAGAATGCTCACCACGTCGTGCTTGAGGCTTTCCAGCATCTCGGTGAACAGCTCAAAGGCTTCGCGCTTGTATTCCTGCTTGGGGTTTTTCTGGGCGTAGCCGCGCAGATGAATGCCCTGGCGCAGGTGGTCCATGGCGGCCAGATGTTCTTTCCACAGGCCGTCCAGGGTTTGCAGCATCACCGCCTTTTCAAAGTGGCGGATCACTTCCGGGCCAACGGCTTCTTCCTTGGCCTGGTAGGTGGCTTCTACCGCTTCGTGGATGCGCTGGGTCAGGCCCTCTTCATCCAGTTTGTCGTCTTCGTCCAGCCACTGTTGCAGCGGCAGGGCAACCAGGAAGTCGCCACGCAGGCGCTCTTCGAGGCCGGAGACATCCCACATTTCCTCAAGGGATTGGGGCGGAATGTAGCTGCTGATGGTCTTGTCGATAACATCGCTGCGGATGGCGTCGATGGTGTCTTTGATGGAGTCGCTGTCCATGATCTCGTTGCGCTGCTCGTAGATCACGCGGCGCTGGTCGTTGGCAACGTCATCGTATTCCAGCAATTGCTTCCGGATATCGAAGTTGCGGCCTTCCACCTTGCGCTGGGCGTTCTCGATAGCGCGGTTGACCCAAGGGTGCTCGATGGCTTCGCCATGTTGCATGCCCAGGCGTTTCATCATGTTGGTGACCCGGTCAGAGGCGAAGATGCGCATCAGGGCATCTTCCATGGACAGGTAGAAACGGCTGGAGCCCGGGTCGCCCTGGCGGCCGGAACGGCCACGGAGCTGGTTGTCGATACGGCGTGACTCGTGGCGCTCGGTACCGATGATGTGCAGGCCGCCGGCGTCCAGCACTTCCTGGTGGCGCAGCTTCCATTGGGCCTTGATGTCGTCAATCTGGGCCTGGGTCGGCTCTTCGAGTTTGTCGATTTCAGACTGCCAGTTACCACCCAGGATGATGTCGGTACCACGGCCGGCCATGTTGGTGGCGATGGTCACGGCGCCTGGCTGGCCGGCTTGCGCGACGATATCCGCTTCCATGGCGTGGAACTTGGCGTTCAGCACCTGGTGGGCGATACCGTCTTTTTTCAACAGACGGGACAGCAGCTCAGACGATTCGATGGAGATGGTACCCACCAAAGTGGGGCGGCCCTTCTCACGCTGGCCTTTGATGTCGTTGATGATGGCTTCGTATTTCTCTTCGGCAGACAGATACACCTGGTCGGGCATATCGGCACGCACCATCGGCCTGTTGGTGGGGATAACCACGGTTTCCAGGCGGTAGATATGGTTGAATTCGAAGGCTTCGGTGTCGGCGGTACCGGTCATGCCGGACAGCTTGTCATAGAGGCGGAAGTAATTCTGGAAGGTGATTGAAGCCAGGGTCTGGTTTTCGTTCTGGATCTTCACCCCTTCTTTGGCTTCCATGGCCTGGTGCAGGCCTTCAGACCAGCGGCGGCCCGGCATGGTACGGCCGGTATGCTCGTCAACGATGACAATCTCGCCGTCGGCCACGATGTAGTCCACGTCTTTATGGAACAGGTGATGGGCACGCAGGGCGGCGTTGACGTGGTGCAGCAGGCTGATGGAGCCCGCGCCGAACAGGCTTTCGTCTTCGGCCAGCAGGCCCTTTTCCTTGAGGATATCTTCGATGTGCACCTGGCCGTGTTCGGTCAGATACAGCTGCTTGGCTTTTTCGTCGATGGTGAAGTCGCCGTCACCCATCTCGCCTTCTTTGTCTTCCTCGGCTTGGCGCTCAAGCTGCGGCACGATGGCGTTGATTTGGCGATACAGCTCGGAAGAGTCTTCGGCAGGGCCGGAGATGATAAGCGGGGTACGGGCTTCGTCGATAAGGATGGAGTCAACCTCATCCACCACCGCAAAATACAGCTTGCGCTGCACCCGCTCGGCCGGGCTAAAGGCCATGTTGTCGCGCAGGTAGTCAAAGCCGAATTCGTTGTTGGTGCCGTAGAGAATGTCCGCTTCATAGGCGGTCTTCTTCTCCATGGCGCCAAGGCCGGGCACGTTGACACCCACGGTCAGGCCCAAAAATTCAAACAGCGGGGCGTTGGTGGCGGCGTCACGCTTGGCCAGATAATCGTTGACGGTCACCACGTGTACGGGGCCAGCCAAGGCATTGAGATAGGCTGGCAGGGTGGCGGTCAGGGTTTTACCTTCACCGGTACGCATCTCGGCAATCTTGCCGCTGTGCAGCACCATGCCGCCAATCATCTGCACGTCGAAATGGCGCATGCCAAACACCCGCTTGGAGGCTTCGCGCACGGTGGCAAAGGCTTCGGGCAGGATATCGTCCAGGGTGTCGCCTTTTTCCAGGCGGCCGCGGAATTCTGCGGTCTTGGCGCCGAGAGCGGCGTCGTCCAAGGCCTCGAACTGAGGTTCCAAGGCATTGATTTGGGCCACGATCTTGCTGAGGCGTTTGATAGTGCGATCGTTGCGACTACCGATAATCTTGGTGAGCAGTTGTGTGAACATAATCCTGTCTTTTCTTGTACGTGGCCCGGTTAGGGTGCCGGCTATTATTCCTCAAAGCCCGTCCGGGCGATACACAAAATGCGCAGGGCAAAAAACGCGCAAGTGCCTCAATTTCATGAGGCTGCCCAGAGCAAGCCGCATCCAGCCGGGGCACGCAGGGGATCCATAACAAGGTCGCCCCCAATGAACATGCTTATCTGCTCATATGGTGACAACAACCGGGACTTTCAAGGTGCATTGCGAAACCCTGGGGCACGGCCATTGCCGTTAGTACCCCCAGGCACCGATAATGAAGGTCAACGTCCAGGTGAAGGCCTTAGTTATGTCCGACCACCCAAGCTCTCTTGAAAACCTGCTAAGCCAGAGCCTGTCAGGCCTTGCCGAGCTGTCGAGAAAGGCATCCAGGCTCAGTGCGCTGCAGCACAGCTATCAGCAGCAGGTACCGCCTCACCTGGCCAGTCACAGCCGGGTGGCCAACCTGCGCCAAGGTGTCTTGGTGATCGAAGTTGCCAGCGCGGCCTGGCTGAGCCAGCTGCGCATGCAAAGGTCTGCCTTATTAAGCCAGATGCGGCAAATTGACCCCAGCCTAACCAGCCTTGATCTGCGGATCAACCCAGGACTGGTGAAAGCTGCGGTAAATCCGCTGGTTCAAAGACCCAACAAGCGGGAGATCAGTTCCCACACCGCCGAACAATTACGGGCTTTGGCGGAAACCACAGACGGGAAATTAAGTGAAAGCCTGAAAAAACTAGCGGCGCTCAGTGAGCGCCGCCAGAACAACAAATAAAGACTGGAATCATCAGGCCAGGCTGAGGCCTGGCGACAGGTAGGAGATGGGAGAAGCGTCGCCTTCGTCTTCGAAGGTCACCATGTCCCATGCCTGTTGATGGGCCAGGATCTCCCGCACCATCATATTGTTAAGGGCATGACCGGACTTATAGGAACGGAACTCGCCAATGATGGAATGACCCGCCAGGTACAAATCCCCCACCGCATCCAGCAGCTTGTGCTTCACGAATTCGTCTTCGTAGCGCAGGCCTTCGGAGTTGAGGATTTTGTACTCGTCCAGTACCACGGCGTTTTCCATGGAGCCGCCCAGTGCCAGGTTGTTGGCACGCAGGGTCTCGATGTCTTTCATAAAGCCGAAGGTACGGGCGCGGCTGACTTCCTTGACGAAAGAGGTGCTGGAAAAATCCATCACCAGGCGCTGGTTGCGCCCTTCCATCGCCGGATGGTTGAAGTCGATGGCCACATCCATCTTGAATCCCTGATAGGGACGGAACTCGGCCCACTTGTCGCCCATTTCTACCCGGATCACGTCCTTGATACGGATGAATTTCTTGGCGGCAGTCTGCTCCTCCACACCGGCAGATTGCAGGAGGAACACGAATGGACTGGAGCTACCGTCCATGATCGGGATCTCAGGGGCATCGATTTCCACATAAAGGTTATCGATACCCAGTCCCGCCAGGGCGGCGCACAGATGCTCGATGGTCGCTACCTTGACGCCTTCTTCACCGTGCAAACAGGTGCAGAGCATGGTGTCTTGAACCAAACGGCCATCGGCCGGGATCTCCACCACCGGGTCAAGGTCGACACGGCGAAAGACGATACCCGTATTGACCGGCGCAGGCCGCAAGCATAGCGATACTTTATTACCGCTATGCAAGCCAACACCGGTGGCGCGAATCGCGCTTTTCAAGGTACGTTGCCGAATCATCTGTGGCTAACCTCGCAAAATCGGGCAGTCCCCCAAAGGGCCTACCTGGGTCAAAAGGGCCAATAATATACCACTATAACGCCCCTACTATCAAAAACTGAACACCTAAAGCCCGGTAAACCATGTAAAAAACATGGAATTTACCCTGGCTTTACAAACGCTTGGTGTCAGCGTCTTAGTCAGCCTGGCGGCGCAGGAAAGCCGGGATATCCAGATAATCCAGATCCGCCTGGCTCTTACGCTTGGGCTGGGCTACCGCCGGCTCCTCGGCCTTGCGCAGCTCCGGCTGGGGCGCTACGGCAGGCTGGGCAGCCGGCATGCGGCCATGGGTACCGTCGCCACTGGGCTGCTGGTAAGTCGGGCGCGGCGGCTCAACCTGGGTTTTCTGCACCAGGGTGATCTCCGGCTTGCGCTCGGTGCCGCCGATACCGGTTGCCACCACGGTAACCCGGATATCGTCTTCCATCTCGGGGTCGATAGTGGTACCCACCACCACAGTGGCGTGCTCGGAAGCAAAGCCCTGTACGGCGTTACCCACCGTCTCGAACTCTTCGATGGTCAGGTTCATGCCGGCAGTGATGTTAACCAGGATGCCGCGGGCACCGGCCAAGTCCACGTCTTCCAGAAGCGGGCTGGAAATCGCCAGTTCGGCCGCTTCCTGGGCACGGTCTTCGCCGCTGGCGATACCACTGCCCATCATGGCTTTACCCATTTCGCTCATCACGGTGCGCACGTCAGCGAAGTCGACGTTGATCATGCCGGGATGAGTAATGAGTTCGGCGATGCCTTTTACAGCGCCCAGCAGCACGTCGTTGGCGGATTTAAACGCCGCCAGCAGGCTGGTGGACTTGCCCAGCACTTTGAGCAGCTTCTCGTTGGGGATGGTGATCAACGAGTCAACGTGCTGCTCCAGCTGGTTGATGCCTTCTTGGGCAAACGCCATGCGTTTTTTACCTTCGAAGGGGAACGGCTTGGTGACCACGGCCACGGTCAGGATACCCAGCTCCTTGGCCACTTCCGCCACCACAGGAGCGGCGCCGGTACCAGTACCACCACCCATGCCGGCGGCGATAAAGACCATATCGGCCCCTTCCAGCACTTCGCGGATCTGCTCGCGGTCTTCTTCAGCGCTCTGGCGGCCCACCTGGGGGTTGGCACCGGCACCCAGGCCCTTGGTCACGTTGGCACCCAATTGGATGGTGACGTGGGCGTTGGAGTTTTTCAGCGCCTGGGCGTCAGTGTTGGCGGCGATGAACTCGACGCCTTCAATGGTTTGCTCGACCATGTGCTGCACGGCGTTACCGCCGCCACCGCCCACGCCAATGACTTTAATTACGGCCTCGTCACTATGGCCATCGACAAATTCAAACATGATTCAGTCTCCAGTCTTCTGCCTGTATGTCCTTAAAAATGTCCCTTGAACCAGCTTTGCAGCTTGCTCCAAAGGCTACTGACCCCTTCCCCGACGGAAATCCGCTCTACCCGGCGCCCGGCACTGTCATCCTTGCCGTAGTGCAACAGGCCCATGGCGGTGGCGAAACGGGGATCGGCCACGTAGTCGTTTAGCCCCTTGACCGGCAGCGGCACACCGAGCCGCACCGGCATCTGGAAGATCTCTTCAGCAAACTGAATGGCGCCTTCCATCTGGGCCGTACCACCGGTCAACACGATACCGGCGGCAATTTGTTCTTCCAGGCCGCTCTTTCTGAGTTCTTCTTGAACCAGTTCAAAGAGCTCCTGATAACGGGGTTCCACCACTTCCGCCAGGGTATGGCGGCTCATGGTGCGTGAAGGCCGGCCACCTACGGACGGCACTTCGATGTTCTCTTCTTTGCTCACCAGGTTTTTGATGGCGCAGGCATACCGGGTTTTGATCTCCTCCGCATGGCTGAGCGGGGTGCGGAAGATCTTGGCGATATCCGAAGTCACCTGGTTGCCGGCCGCCGGAATAACGGCGGTGTGGCGAATGGCGCCGTTGGTATAGACCGCCATGTCCATGGTGCCGGCGCCCATGTCCACCACGCAGACCCCCAGCTCTTTTTCGTCGTCGGTGAGTACCGCGAAGCTGGACGCCAGGGCCGAGAAGATCAATTGGTCGGCGCGCAGGTCGCAACGCTCGACGCACTTGATGATGTTGCGGGCCATGTCGTTGGCGCAGGTCACCAGGTGCACGCTGGAGGTCAGCCGTACACCGCTCATGCCGATGGGGCTCTTGATGCCCTCTTGGTAGTCGATGCCAAACTCCTGGGGCAGCACATGGAGGATGCGGCGCCCTTCGGGGATCTGTACCGACTTGGCGGTGTGGATAACGGCGTCTACGTCGTCCTGAGACACTTCGGCGTCGTTGATGGGCACCATGCCCGACTCGTTCTGGCAACGCACGTGGCGCCCGGAAATAGCCAGGTAGACGGCGCTGACCTGGCAATCGGCCATGACTTCGGCTTCGTCAACGGCGCGCTGCACCGACTGGGCCACGGAATCGAGATCGTTGACGCCACCCTTGTCCATGCCGCGAGAAGCGTGGTTACCCACACCCAGCACGTTGATGTCGCCGTCGGGCAATACTTCCCCAACCACGGCCACTATCTTGGAGGTGCCGATATCGAGCCCAACGATGAGTTTTCTGTCCAGTGCCTTGGTCATGGCGTCTCTTTCTTTTCCTCTTCCTTCCAGCCCACGGCAAAGCCGATGTCGTACCGCATGTCCAGGTAGGCTGGCTGCTTGTCGCTTCCCTGCAAGTAGGGGAAGCAATCGATAAAGCGTTGCACCCTTCGAAGGGTGTCTTCTCGGCCCAGGATGATCTTCAATCCACCCTTGAGCTGTAATTCCCAGCTGTTGCGGTCTGAAAGCCAGGCCGCCGTCAGCTGATAACCGTTGCCGCTGAGCAGGGTTTCCAGGCCTTTAAAGCCTTCCAGCTCGTCGACGCTGTTGCCGTCCTCGCCGTACAGCCGAGGCAGGCCGTTTTCCTTGTCGGTGGGCGCGGCGTTAAACACCTCGCCCTGGTCGTTCAGCAGGCTTTTGTCGTTCCATACCGCCACCGGCTTTTGCTCGACCAGGTACACCTGCAATTTGCGAGGCCAGGCCTTGCGCACCGCGGCCTGGTAGACCCAGGGCATGGCTTCGAGGCGCTTCTGTACATCGTTGACATCAACGGTAAAGAAGCTGCCCAGGGGCCGGGCCTTGAGCACCGCTCTGATGTCGTCGGCCGGGATGTGGGGATGCGCCCCTTTCACCTCGATCTCTTCGACCGGCAGTTGCCCCTCGTCTTTCATGGTTCCCCACAGGGCAAAACCGGCCCAGGTGAAACCCGCCATTACCAGGGCGAAAAACACCACCCCCAGCCAAAAACCCCAACCTCGCACCACCGGCCCTCGTTACCGGGCCGATGCCAGGATGCGGCACACCAGGGTGGAAAAATCCATACCGGTGGCCTTGGCTGCCTTGGGTACCAGGCTCTTTTCGGTCATGCCCGGCACCGTGTTCACTTCCAGCAATTGAAAATGGCCATGTTCGTCGAGCATGGCGTCCACCCGCCCCCAGCCCTCGGCGCCCACGGCGTGGAAGGCTTTCATGGACAAAACCTTAAGCGCATCCTCCTGCTCGGCCGGCAGGCCACAGGGGATGAGGTACTGGGTGGTGTTGGACTGGTATTTGGCTTGGTAGTCGTAAAAGCCATTGGGCGTTTTCATCTGAATAACCGGCAACGGCTGGTTATCCAGAATGCCCACGGTGAATTCGGGACCGTTGATCCAGCGCTCGACCAATACCACGTCGTCCAGCGCAACAGCCTCTGCGACAGCGTCCTTCAACTCGGCCACGGTGCTGGCTTTTTTCATGCCAAGACTGGAGCCTTCCCGAGACGGCTTGACCATCACCGGGCCGGTCATAATATCAGCGGCCAGGGTGTCATCCAACAGGCCTTTTTCAAGGATCCAAAAGTCGGCGGTAGGCAGTCCCAGGCTTTGCCAGATTTGCTTGGTACGCACCTTGTCCATGGCCAGGGCCGAGCCCAGCACCCGGCTGCCGGTGTAGGGGATACCCAGCCATTCCAGGGCCCCTTGCACTGTGCCGTCTTCGCCGCCACGGCCATGCAGGGCGATAAAGACCTTGGCAAAGCCTTCGCGGTGCAAATCTTCCAGAGGGCGCTCGGCCGGGTCAAAAGCATGGGCGTCGATGCCACCGGCAATCAAACCGCGCAGCACCGCTTCACCAGACAACAACGAAATGGGGCGCTCGGCGGAGTTGCCGCCCAGCAGTACGGCGACCTTGCTCATGGCTGCACCTCCAGGCCAGCCTGGGCCAGGCCTCGGGCCAAAGAGCCGACGTTGCCGGCGCCTTGGGTGATCACCAAATCCCCTTCGTTCATCAGCTCATAAAGGGCTTTGGGTACATCGTCGAGGCTGGACACAAACACCGGTTCGAGCTGCGAGCGCGAGCGGATGGTGCGGCACAAGGAGCGGCTGTCAGCGCCAGCGATAGGGGTTTCCCCGGCGCTGTAAACATCCAGCATCACCAGCACGTCTACCTGGCTCAGCACTTCGGCAAAGTCTTCGTACAAATCGCGGGTGCGGGTGTAACGGTGCGGCTGGAACACCATCACCAGGCGCTTATCGGGCCAACCGGCACGGGCAGCCTTGATGGTGACATCCACTTCCGAGGGGTGGTGGCCGTAATCGTCCACCAGCATCACCTTGCCCTTGCTGGTGGCAAACTCGCCGTAATGCTGGAAGCGCCGGCCGATACCCTGGAATTTCGCGAGGGCAGCCTGGATGGCGGCGTCGCTGATGCCAAGGTCGGTGGCGATGGCAATGGCAGCCAGGGCGTTTTGGGCATTGTGGCGTCCAGGCAGGTTAAGGGTAACCTGCAGCGGCGCGTGGCCTTTGCGTTCGGCCACAAAGCGGCTTTGGTTGGCGCTTTGGGAAAAGTCGTGGCCGCGCACGTCGGCGTCGTCACTGAAACCGTACGTGAGGTACTGGCGGCCAAGCTCAGGGGCGGCCAGTTCCCGCACTACCGGGTCGTCGATGCAGAGCACCGCCAAGCCGTAGAACGGCAGGTTGTGCAGGAAGTCGACAAAGGTGGCCTTGAGCTTTTCAAAGTCGCCACCGTAGGTGTCCATGTGGTCTGGCTCGATGTTGGTCACCACCGACATCAAAGGCTGCAGGTGCAAAAACGAGGCGTCGGACTCGTCTGCTTCTGCCACCAAGTAGGAGCCGGTGCCGAGCTTGGCATTGGTGCCGTGGGAGTTGAGCAGGCCGCCAATCACGAAGGTCGGGTCCAGGCCGCCTTCAAACAGCAGGCTGGACACCAGGCTGGTGGTGGTGGTTTTACCGTGGGTACCGGCCACGGCAATGCCCTGGCGAAAACGCATCAGCTCGGCCAGCATTTCGGCGCGGCGCACCACCGGGATACGGCGGGCACGGGCTTCCAGCACTTCCGGGTTGTCGCCCTTGATGGCGGTCGACACCACCACCACCGAGGCGCCGTCCACGTTACCGGCCTGGTGCTCGGTCCAGATGGTGGCGCCCAGGCTCGCCAGGCGCTCGGTCACGGCGTTGCGGCTCAAGTCCGAGCCGGTGATTTGATACCCTTCGCCCAGCAGGACTTCGGCGATACCGCCCATGCCGGCACCACCGATGCCGACAAAGTGGATTCGCTCAACGCGGCGCATAGGGCCAGTTCTGGTCATAATCTGTCACTCTTTTCTAGGCCGGCCAGCTGCCGGCACACCGAAGCCACGGCTTCAGTTGCATCAGGTTTTGCCTGGCGATGGGCAGCAGCGCCCATCTCCAGCAGTTGTTCTTGGTCGTGGTGCCATTCCTTGAGCAAGGAGCCAATGCGCTCGGCATTGAACTCGCTTTGTGCCAATAAGATGGCGCCATGGTGTTCGGTCAGAAAACGGGCGTTCTGGGTCTGGTGGTCGTCCACCGCGCTTGGCAGCGGCACCAGAATGGACGGCAGGCCAACGGCAGCCAGCTCCGAGACCGTCAGAGCGCCGGCCCGGCACACCATCACATCGGCCCAGCCATAGGCAGAGGCCATGTCGTCGACAAAATCGGCCACCTGGGCCTCAAAACCCAGTTGGTCATAACGGGCCTGCACCTCGGTGCTGCGGCCTTTGCCGGTCTGGTGGAAGACATCCAGCGGCACACCGGCCTTGGCAAAGGCTTCGGGCAACACCTCGTTAAAGACCTGCGCCCCCAGGCTGCCGCCAATTACCAACACCCGCATCGGCCCCTGGTGGGCTTCGCGTTTGATATGAAAGAGCCGCTCGCGAATGGGGTTACCCACCACCTCGGCACCGGCAAAGGCGCCGGGGAAGGCCTGCATCACCTTGCTGGCCACCTTGGCCAGATACCGGTTGGTGACACCGCTCACCGCGTTTTGTTCATGGAGCACCAGCGGAATGCCGCGCAGCTTGGCGGCAATGCCGCCGGGGCCGGAGGCAAAGCCGCCCATGCCCAGCACCACATCGGGTTTTAAGCGGCCGAACAGCCGCCAGGCGTCAAACACTGCCTTGACCAGCTTGAAGGGGGTGACCAACAGCCGTTTCAGGCCATTGCCCCGCACCCCTTGGATATTCACGAAATGCAGCGGAATGTCGTACTTGGGCACGATATCCGCTTCCATCCGGGTGGGGGTGCCCAGCCAGTCGATCAGCCAGCCTTCCTTTTGCAGGTGCTGGGCAACCGCCAGGGCCGGGAAGATATGGCCGCCGGTACCGCCAGCCATCACCATCAAACGTTTCATGAGCGGCCTCCCCTGGCGTGGGTTTGGGCCAGCCGGCTTTCGTGGTCGATACGCACCAGCACCATCAGCGCGATGGTCATGATCCAAAGGCTGGAGCCGCCATAGGAAATAAGCGGCATGGTCAGGCCCTTGGTGGGGAAGGCGCCAGCCGCCACCCCGAGGTTAACGGCGGTTTGAAAGGCCACCCAGATGGCAATCGAATAGGCGAAAAAGCCCTCGAAGAAACGCTCGTTGGCCATGGCGTGGCGGCCAATTTTAAGGGCCCGCAGCACTATCCAGAAAATCACCGCCATCACCGCCAGCACCGCCACAAAGCCCAGCTCCTCGGCGACAATGGCCATGATGAAGTCGGTATGGGCTTCGGGCAGGTATTCCATCTTGAGGATGGAATTGCCCAGGCCCTGGCCGGTGAGGCCGCCACGGCCAAAGGCCATCAGCGATTGGGTTAATTGGTAGCCGGTGCCGAAGGGGTCGGCCCAGGGGTCGAGGAAGCCGGTGACCCGCTTCATCCGGTAAGGCTCGGTGATAACCAGCAGCACCAGCGCCGCCACCCCCATGACGATCATGGCGATAAACTGCCAGACCCGGGCGCCGGCCAAAAACAGCAGGCCAAGGGTGGTTACCAGCATCACCACCACGGTGCCAAGGTCAGGCTGGGCCAGCAGCATCAGCGCCATCAAGAAGAACACGCCCAGCGGCTTGATAAAGCCGACAAAGTTCTCCCGCACTTCCTGGTGGCGACGCACCAGATAGCCGGAGAGATAAGCAAAGAGGAACAGTTTGGCCGGCTCTGCCGCCTGCACGTTGATGGGGCCAAGGCGGAACCAGCGGGTGGCGCCGTTCACGTTGTGGCCCACCACCAGCACCGCCAGCAGCAGGAACAAGGCCGCCAGCAGCAGGTAGCCATTAAAGCGGGCCCACACCGCAATCGGGGTCTGCAAGGTAATGATGGCAAGGATAACGGCCCCCACCACGAAGGTGCTTTCCTTGTAGATGATGTAGAACGGGTCGCCGGTGAGGCGGCTCGCTTCCGGCATGGAAGCAGAGGCAATCATCACCCAACCGAAGGCCAGCAAGCCGAGGATCACCGCGATCAGGGGACGATCGTAGAGGGCAGTATCGGCCTCTTTGGTGAAGAAACGCTCACGCAGGCTGGCAAGGGCGATCATAAGGCCTCCACCAGTTCGCGAAAGCGCGCGCCCCGCGCTTCAAAGTTGGTAAATTGGTCGAGGCTGGCGCAGGCCGGCGACAGCAATACCAGGTCGCCGGGCTTGGCGAGGCTCGCAGCCAGCGGCAGGGCCTCATCCAGGGTTTCAACCCGGTGCGCGCCGGCTTTAAGGGCGGCGACCTTGTCGCCGTCCTGGCCAAAGCAGATGAGGGCGCTCACCTTGCCCATCCGCGCCGTGAGGGGGCTGAGATCGGCGCCTTTGGCGTCGCCACCGGCCAGCAGGATGATGTTGCCGTCGATATCGGCAAAACCGTCCAGGGCCGCTTCAAGGGAGCCAAGGTTGGTGGCTTTGGAGTCGTTGACGAACAGCACCCCGTCCTTCTCGGCCACCACCTCGCAGCGATGGGGCAGGCCCCGAAAGCTCTTGAGGCTTTTGATCATGGCGCCAAGGGGAATGCCGGCCGCTTCACCCAGGGCCAGGGCCGCCAGGGCGTTCATATGGTTGTGGCGGCCGATGATGCGCACCTCGGCGGCGGCCATCAGCGGCTCTTCGCCGCGCATCAGCATGCCGCCCGCCAAGTGATAAAGCCCCTGGCTGCCAAAGCTCACCCCGCCTTGGGGCGGTGTGGTGGCGGTATCGTCGCTGTTGTAAATGCAGTGGCTGGCGCCCCGGTAGATGCGCTGCTTGGCGGCGCCATACTCGGCCATGGTGCGGTAGCGGTCGAGGTGGTCCGGGCTGAGATTCAGAATGGTAGCGGCCACCGGCTTGAGGCTGGTGGTGGTTTCCAACTGAAAGCTCGAGAGCTCCAGCACATAAAGCCGGGCGTCCACCGGCAGCGCCAGCACCGGCACGCCGATGTTGCCGCCCACCGCCACCCGCATACCGGCCTTATTGGCCATGTCGCCGACCAGGCTGGTGACGGTGCTCTTGCCGTTGGAGCCGGTAATGGCCACCACCGGCGCTTTGCAGTTGCGGGCAAAAAGCTCCACATCGCCGATGATCTCAAGGCCGCTTTTCACCAGCGCCGGGTGATCCTTGGCAATGCCGGGGCTTACCACCAGATATAGGCACTGAGCCAGCACCATCGGATCCAGCGGCCCCAGGTGCACTTCCACTTCTTCGGGCAGCTCGGCCAAAATTGGCGGCGCCGGGCGGGTGTCAAAGGCGCGCACGGCCACGCCACGCTCCATCAACCAGTTGATGGTAGCCAGACCGCTGATGCCAAGACCGACGACGCCAATCATTACCGCACCTTCAGGGTTGCAAGGCCGATGAGGACCAGAATGAGGGAGATGATCCAGAAGCGGACAATCACCCTCGGCTCAGGCCAGCCTTTGAGTTCGTAGTGGTGGTGAATGGGCGCCATACGGAAGATGCGCCGGCCCCGCAGCTTGTAAGAGCCCACCTGCAAAATCACCGACAGCGTCTCCATCACGAACACGCCGCCCATGATCACCAGCAAAATTTCCTGGCGTACCAGCACCGCGATGATGCCAAGGGTGCCGCCCAACGCCAGGGAACCCACATCACCCATGAATACCTGGGCCGGGTAGGTGTTAAACCACAGGAAGCCAAGGCCCGCGCCCACCAGGGCGGTGCAGAGGATCACCAGCTCCGAGGCGTGGCGTACATAGGGAATGTGCAGGTACTCGGCAAATTTCACGTTACCGGTGAGATAAGCAATGAGCGCAAAGGCCGCTGCCACCATCACGGTGGGCATGATGGCCAGGCCATCGAGGCCGTCGGTGAGGTTGACCGCGTTGGAGGTACCCACCATCACGAAGTAGGTCAGGATGATGTAAAAGAGCCCCAGCTGCGGCATCACATCCTTAAGGAAGGGCAGCACCAGTTGGGTTTCTTCGGGCTTGGCCTGCCAGTACAGGAACACTGCCACGCCGATGGCAACCACCGATTGCCAGAAGTACTTCCAGCGGGCGATAAGGCCCTTGGGATCTTTACGCACCACCTTGCGGTAATCGTCCACAAAGCCGATGGCGCCGTAGGACAGCAGCACAAACAGCACTACCCACACGTAGGGGTTGGCGAGGTTTGCCCACAGCAGCCCGGATACCGACACCGACAGCAAAATCATCAGGCCGCCCATGGTGGGGGTACCGGATTTGGACAGGTGGCTTTGCGGGCCGTCGTCACGCACGGTTTGGCCCACTTGCAGCCGTACCAGCGCTTTGATCATCCGAGGGCCTATGTAGACCGATAGAATCAGGGCGGTCAGGGCGCTTAAGATGGCCCTGAAGGTCAGGTATGAGAAAACGTTGAACCCGTTGATGTACTGGGTCAGGTACTCGGCCAGCCAGACTAGCATGCGGCCCCCTGTGGGGCAGCCAGTGGGCTTGCCGCAATCAATTGCACTACCAATTCCATACGCGAGCTACGCGCTCCCTTCACCAGAATGCTGACCTCGGCCGATTCGTCGGCCAATGCCAGAACGAGGCTGTTTACCAGCCCTTCTTTGTTATCAAAATGCCGGGCACCGAGGCCGAAGGCGTCGGTGGCGGCCTGGCTGAGCACACCCAGGGTAAAGAGGTTGTCCACCCCGGCGGCCTTGGCATAACGGCCAAGCTCGGCGTGGTAGTAACCGGCCTTTTCCCCCAGTTCGCCCAGATCCCCCAGCACCAGCACCCGGCGGCCATCAAAGCCCACCAGGGTGTCGATGGCCGCCTTCACGGCGCCCACCGAGGCGTTGTAGGTGTCGTCAATCAACCGGCCACGCTGGCCGAGGGACTTGAAGATAAGGCGACCCGGTACCGGCTGGACCTGAGCCAGACCGTCAGCAATCACCTCAAGCTCCACTCCCAGCGCCAGGGCGCAGGCGGCGGCGGCCATGGCATTGGCCACGTTGTGGCGGCCAGGCAGCGGCATGGTAACGCTCAGGCGCTTTGGCCCCACACAAAGGGTGAAGCGGCTGCCAGCCTCAAGCTGGTCGTGAATGTCGGTGGCGGTAATGTCGGCGCCCTCGCCATAACCGAAGGTCAGCACCTTTTGGTCTTTGAGCTGGGCCAGCCATTGGGGGGCAAAATCATCGTCGAGGTTCACCACCGCCGTGCCGCCGGCCTTGATGCCGCCGTAAATCTCGCCCTTGGCCTGGGCAATGCCTTCGAGGGTGCCAAAACCGGCCAGGTGGGTCGGCGCCACGTTGTTAATTAGGGCCACGTCCGGCTCCACCAGGGAGACGGTGTAGGCAATTTCGCCCTGGTGGTTGGCGCCCAGCTCGAAGACGCCATAGTCTTCGTCGCCGCGAAGGCGCAGCAGGGTCAGGGGCACACCGATGTCGTTGTTAAAATTGCCTTGGGTCGCCAGCACCCGGCCTTTATGGGCCAGGATGGCGGCCAGCATTTCCTTGACGGTGGTTTTACCGCAAGAGCCGGTCAGGGCCGCCGACAGTGGCGCCACCTTGGCTTTGAGGTAATGGCCCAGCTGGCCAAGAGCCAGGCGGGTGTCTTTAACCAGCAGCTGCGGCTGGTCACTCTCGACCTGGCGGCTTACCAGCAGTGCCGCCGCCTTGCTGGCGTCGGCAATAAAATCATGGGCATCAAAACGTTCGCCGATAAGGGCCACAAACAGCTCGCCGCCCTGCAACTGGCGGGTATCGGTACTGACCGCCTCAACGCTGATATCCTCGCCAAGCAATTGGGCATCAATGGCCTTGGCAATGTCGGATAACGTCATTTTCAGCATGAAGGCTCCTCGTCCAGCGCTCGCTGGACCTCTTCAATGTCGCTAAAGTGCAGGCGCTCACCGTTGATCTCCTGGTAATCCTCATGGCCTTTGCCGGCGATGAGCACCACATCCAGGGGCGAGGCCTGAAAGATGGCATGGCGAATGGCTTCCCGACGGTCAGCCACCACCTGCATGGCGTCACCATAAGAGTTGCCCGCCAACATCTGCTGAATAATGTCCATTACCTTTTCACTGCGGGGGTTATCCGCCGTGATAACGCCAATATCGGCGCATTTTTCTACCGCTTGGGTCATCAAGGGGCGCTTGCCAGGGTCGCGGTCGCCGCCGCACCCAAAGACGCACCAAAGCTTGCCCTTGGTGTGGGGGCGAAGGGCGCTGAGCGCCGCTTCCAGGGCGTCGGGGGTGTGGGCGTAATCCACCACCACCTGGGGCCGGCCAGAGCGCTCGAAGGCCTGCATCCTGCCCAGCACCGGTTGAACGCTGGTGGCCGCCGCGCACAGGGCTTTTAGGTCAAAACCCAGGGCCAGGCCGCCGGCAATGGCGGCCAGCAGGTTGGAGAGGTTGAAGATCCCCAGCAGCGGCGACGCCAGCTCCGCTTCACCAAAGCTGCCTTTGACCTTGGCCCTGACGCCGCCAAGGTGCGGGCGCACGTCGGTGACAAAGAGCACCTGGCTGGCCATGGCAGGGTCGATGGGCTCAAGGCTGTAAGCGATGGTGTGCTGGCGCCCCTTGCGCTCACGCAGCCAAGACTCGCCGATGGGGTCGTCGGCGTTGATCACCGCAGCGGTTAAAGTCGGCCAGTCAAAAAGCTGAGCCTTGGCGGCGGCGTAGGCCCCCAAGGTGCCGTGATAATCGAGGTGATCGCGGCTCAAATTGGTAAAGATGGCCACTTTGTATGGCACAGCGCTGACCCGCCCCTGGCTCAGGGCGTGGCTGGACACCTCCATGGCCGCCAGCTCACAGCCACTGGCTTTGAGCCCGGCCAAGGTGCGGGCCACAGCGATGGCATCCGGGGTGGTGTTAAGGGCCGGAACCAGCTCGCCAAAACGCCCGGCGCCCAGGGTGCCGACAATACCGGCGTTGCTGCCCAGTTTGTCGCAAAGCTGCGCCAAGAGTTGGGAGGTGGTGGTTTTGCCGTTGGTGCCGGTAATGCCCACCGGCACGATTTGCGGCTCACCGTAAAAGCGCCAAGCCAGGGCCGACAGGCTGCGCCTCAAGGCCGGGAAGGACACCACCGGCACGGCGCCGCGCATCTCGACGGCAAAGTCGTCCGCCTCTTGCAGCACGGCGCTGGCGCCCTGCTCCAGGGCGTCGTCGATAAAATCGCGGCCATCGACTTTATGGCCGGGAATGGCCACAAACAGGGTGCCGACGCGCACCGCGCGTGAATCCAGGCACAGGGTATCGACGGCGGCGTCAACAGGGGTATCAAACCAGGGCGCCAACAGGGCTTTTAGCTGCCAGTTAACCACGAGGCACCTCCTTGTCTACGGCTGCCACGCGCATATCGGGGGTGATGGCGTCGGGCATGACATTGAGCAGCGACAGGGCGCCGCCCATCACCGCCGAAAACACCGGCGCGGCCACGTCGCCGCCGTAATATTGGTCACCCTGGGGCTCGTTGATCATCACCACCACCGCCAGGCGCGGGTGGCTGGCCGGGGCAACCCCGGCAAAACTGGCCACATATTCGTTGCCGTAACCACCCGCCACCGCCTTACGGGCGGTACCGGTTTTACCGGCCACCTTGTAACCGGGCACTTGTGCTTTGGTGGCGGTGCCGCCGGGCTCCACCACCGACTCGAGCATGTGCAGCACGGCGCGGGCGTTCTGGGGTTTCACTATTTGCTCGGGCGGCAGGTGCGGCAGGCCCTTGATGATGGTCAGCGGGTTACGCAGGCCGTAATTGCCCAAGGTGGCGTAAGCCCGGGCCAACTGGGCCGGGGTGACACTGATGGAATAACCAAAAGCGAGGGTGGCCAGCTCAAACTCGGACCAACGGGGCCGGTCGTACTGGAAAAGGCCGCTGGACTCGCCCACCAAATCGATACCGGTTTGCGAGCCGAAGCCAAATTTGGTGTAGGTACCCAGCAACTGCTCTTTGGAAATAGACAGCGCCAGCTTGGCGATGCCCATATTTGAGGATTTTTGCAAGATGGTGTCGAGGCTGATTACCCCGAGATTGCTGTGGTCCTGCACCCGCCGTCCCCCCAGGCGCATCCAGCCGGGGTTGGTGTCCACCTTGTCGTTGGGTTTGACGATACCGGCTTCCAGCGCCGCCATCATCGCTATGGGTTTGGCGGTAGAACCCGGCTCAAAGACATCGGTGATGGACCTGTTGCGCAGCTGATAGGGTTTGACGTTGCTGCGGTTGTTGGGGTTGTAGGACGGTGCGTTAGCCATGGCCAGCACTTCGCCGGTGGCCACATCCACCACCACCACCGAGCCGCTGGTGGCGTCGAAATAGTTAACCGCCTTTTTCAGCTCACGATAAGCCAGCGACTGGATGCGCTGGTCTATGGTCAGCTGAATATTCTGGGGCTTCTCCGCCACCTGCAAGGTGCCGAGGGATTCCACCACCCGGCCCAGGCCGTCTTTACGCACCTTGCGCTTGCCGGGCTGGCCGGTCAGCAGGTCATCATAGGTGCGTTCGATACCCTCGAGGCCGTGGTCGTCGATATTGGTAAAGCCGATGATGTGAGCGTCCACTTCCCCGGTGGGGTAGTAACGTTTTGACTCACGCTTCAGGCCGATTCCGGGGATCTTCAGTTCTTTAACGTAGTGGGCCATGGCCGGGGTTACCTGGCGCTGCAGGTAGACAAAGCGGCGCTGGGGGTCGGAGCTTATCTTATCCATCAGCTCTTTGGCGTCGCTGCCCAGCACTTCGGCCAGGGCCTGCCAGCGGCGTTTGTCCTGCAGGCCGCCCTTTTCCAGCACCACTTTGGGGTCGGCGTAGATGGCGTCCACCGGCACCGACACCGCCAGCTCTTCGCCGTTACGGTCGGTGATAAGGCCACGAGGCACCTGGGTGGAGGTCACCCGCAGGGAGCGCATGTCGCCCTGCTGGCGCAGGCGGTCAGGGGAGATCACCTGGATATAGGCAGCACGCACCACCAACGCCGCGAAAACGGCGCCCATCAGGCCGATGGCAAACAAGTGGCGCCAGTTAATGACGCCAGGCTTGATGCGGTTGCGAGCGTGTCTGCTCATTTGAGTTCAATCACCTTCTCGTCTTCACGGGAAACCCGCTTCATGTTCAGGTCTTTTCGGGCAATGCGGTCAACCCGGCTGTCTTCGCCGAGGGTGCCTTCTTCCAGGTTGAGGTGGCGCCACTCCACGTCGAGGTTCTCGCGCTCCACCATCAGCTTTTCCTTGTTGGCGGTCAGCAGGCGGTTGCTCTGGGCCAGATAAACCACGGCAAAAGCCGAACCTATGACCAACAAAAAGAGCAAAAGCAGCCACTTGGACTGCCACAGTTCAGCGCCGATGATCCCAGCCAGCCTGGGCTGCCGCTCAGCCATAACTGGCCTCGGTACGTTCGGCTATGCGCAGCACCGAGCTGCGCGCCCTGGGGTTGTGCTCGGTCTCGGCGTCGCTCGGGAAGACCGGCTTGCCAAGGGCCTTGAGCTTCATATGGTGTTTGAGCTGGTCCTGGGTAACCGGCAGGCCGGGGGGCAGCTCCGGGCCCTTCTCCTGGGCGCGGATGAATTGCTTGACCAGCCGGTCTTCGAGGCTGTGAAAACTGATCACCGCCAGCCGGCCTTTGGGCGCCAGCACCTTGATGGCACCGTCCAGGGCCTGTTTGACTTCATCCAGCTCGCTGTTGATGTAAATGCGAATGGCCTGGAAGGAACGAGTGGCCGGATGCTTGTGTTTCTCTTTAACGGGGGCGGCCTTGGCGATAAGGTCGGCCAGCTCGCTGGTGCGGCTAAGTGGCGCCACAGCGCGGCGCTCGACGATGGCGCGGGCGATGCGCTTGGCAAAGCGTTCCTCACCGAAGGTCTTGAGCACAAAGGCAATGTCGTCGGCGTCGGCGCGGTTTAGCCAATCGGCGGCGCTTTCGCCTGAAGTGGGATCCATGCGCATGTCCAGCGGGCCGTCACGCATAAAGCTAAAACCGCGCTCGGCATCGTCCAGCTGCGGGGAGGAGACCCCTAAATCCAGCAGCAGACCGTCCACCTTGCCGCTCAGGCCCAGCTCGTCCAGGTAAGAGGCCAAGCCGGAGAAGGGCCCCTGCACTATGGTAAAGCGCGGATCGGCGATGGTTTTGGCTTCGGCGATGGCGGCCGGGTCGCGGTCGATAGACACCAGGCGGCCGTTGGCCCCCAATTTTTTCAAAATGGCGCGCGAGTGGCCACCACGGCCAAAGGTACCGTCCACGTACAGGCCATCCGGCTTGATGGCCAGGGCCTCGATACTTTCGTTTAGCAGTACGCTGACGTGTTCGGTCACAGCGAAAAATCCTTCAAGGCGTCAGTCAGTTCCAATTCCTGGCTTACCGTCTCCATGTCGACGGCGATTTGGGTTTGCCAGGCGATATCCGACCAGATTTCAAACTTATTGAACTGCCCAACCAGCATGATCTTGCCTTCAAGACCGGCATGGTTGCGCAATGGCCCGGTGAGCAGCACCCGGCCCTGGTTATCCAGTTCCAATTCGGTAGCGTGGCCCAGCAACATCCGCTGGATACGACGCTCGGCAGGCTTCATAGAGGACAGGCGGCTGAGCTTGCGCTCAATCACTTCCCATTCGGCCAGGGGGTAGAGCAAGAGGCAGGGTTGGTGAATATCGATGGTGCAAACCAGCTGGCCATCACAGTCAGCAATAAGCTGGTCGCGATACCGCTTAGGTATCGCGAGCCGCCCCTTGCTGTCTAGGCTGACTTCGCTTGCGCCACGAAACATCGTTCTTATTCCCTTGGGTTAGCAAATTAACCACAAATTCCCACAAATCCCCACGATGCCAAGTCTAGGGGCTCCCGTTCAAGGTTGTCAAGGAAGCTAAAAGCCAGTTGTGACGCGGCCTGCAGCCAAATGAAAACAGCCCCCATGGCAGGGATTTAAAGGGCTGGAAAGGAATGCTCTACCTGCCTGAAAAGACAGGGGAAAATGAACAAATCTCCAACATGGTGGCAAAAAGTGGGGCTCAGCCCGAAACCAAAGCGCTGCTTTGGTGCGGCTAAGCGCAAGCCCCCAGGATGGGCGCGCCGGACAGAGCGCCAAGGATGGCAATCACACCAAGACCAATGGCAACCCCGTTCAACAACCAAAGCGCTGCTTTGGTGCGGCTGAGCGCGAGCCCCTGGATGGGCGAAGCCCGAAGTCCAAGCACCGCTTGGACGCGGCTGAGCGCCGGTACACAGGATGTACCGGCCGGGTGCCTCGCCAGGGATGGCTTCTCTCACCACACTAAAACAAAAAACCCACCAAGAGCAGATTTGAACATCCAAGCCTGGCGACGACGGCCCCTACGGCGGGTACCAGGAAAGCCCAATTAAGCCAAAGCTCTGGTTTAACGTAGTCGAGCGCTGGTACACAGGATGTACCCGCCGGGTGCCTCGCCAGGGATGACTTCCAACGATGGTTAAAGCCGATGACACTCCCAACAAGCAACAGCGAAATAAAGAAGACGTGCCCCAATACTCAAACCCGAAAACCGAGCACGGCTGCACTCGCCGCACCAAAACAAAAAAGCCGCCTAAAGGCGGCTTTTTTGTTCAAGAATCAAATCCGCAGAGCCGGCCTGTAAGCCGGGTTCTGTCTTGAACGGTCATTCGTCTAGGCCAGCAATCGCTCACTGGCTCAAGCAACCTACCCGCCCCCTGCGCGGGCCACACTTAACGGGGGCCTATTTGGTCTTGCTCCGGGTGGAGTTTACCGTGCCACGAACTGTTACCAGACGCGCGGTGCGCTCTTACCGCACCCTTTCACCCTTACCTGTGCCCGAAGGCCATCGGCGGTTTACTCTCTGCTGCACTTGTCGTCGGCTTGCGCCGCCCAGGCGTTACCTGGCACCCTGCCCTATGGAGCCCGGACTTTCCTCCCCCCACGATGTGGGCAGCAACCGTCCGGCCGACTCTGCGGACGCGCAGTATACCTGCGCCGGGCTCAGCCCTCCAGCCCTAGGTTGTAAAGGGCGTTCTTCTTTAGCTCAAATGCCTCGGCCACCAGGCTGGCCGCTTTCTTACGGGGCAGCTCTTCGGCCAGGGCCATAAAGAGTTTTACCGCCGCCTTGGGCAGCTCTTCCTGCTTGGGGGCCGGCGCCACCATCAACACCATTTCGCCTTTTTGGCGGTCGCTGTCTTCCTTGAGCCAGGCTTGCAGCTCGGCAACGGCGGCGCCATGAATGGTTTCAAAGGTTTTGGTCAGCTCCTTGGCCAGTACCACCTGGCGCTCGGGGCCGAATACCGTTTCCATGTCGGCCAGGGTATCGAGGATGCGACGCGGCGCCTCGTAAAACACCAGGGTGCGGGGCTCGTCGCTCAGCGCTTCGAGCTGGGTAAGCCGCGCACTTTGCTTGGCCGGCAAGAAACCTTCAAATGCAAACCTGTCGGTGGGCAGGCCGGAGGCCGATAACGCAGCAATAGCGGCGCAGGGGCCCGGCAGCGGCACCACCTTGATGCCGGCCTGGCGGCAAAGGCTGACCAGGGTGTAACCCGGGTCGGAGATAAGAGGCGTACCGGCGTCGGACACCAAGGCAATGTCACTGCCCGCTTCCAGTTTGCCGAGGATAAAGGCCGCTTTTTGCTTTTCGTTATGGTCGTGCAACGACTGGCTGGGGGTGCGAATGGAAAAGTGATGCAGCAGCTGGCCGGTGTGGCGGGTATCCTCAGCGCAAATCAATGAAACATCAGCCAAAACGTTCAGTGCACGTTGGCTGATATCCCCCAGATTACCCAAAGGGGTCGGAACGATATACAAGGTGCCTTTGGCTTCATTCATGGGAGTGGGCCCTCTGTTTGTGTCGCTATGGCCCCTCGCATACACTAGGCACAGTTTCAGCGAGGACTTGACGGTAAATGACCAGGATTCTAACACGGAGCGCAGGACTGCTGTGTCTGGCGTTGCTCATGACCAGCTGCGCCACCACGTCGCAGCAGGATAATTGGACACAACGCCTGAGCGGCCCGGTTTACCTCAAGGCCAGCGATTATCTCGACAAAGCCCGCCAGGCCGATGGCGATGCCAAGCTGCTGTGGCAGCTGCAAGCTGGCCGCGCCTACGCCCAAGCCACCGACTGGGCCCGCACCGACGATGTGCTAAAAGCCCTGCGCGGCCGTTTGGTCTCTCCTGAAGGCCAGGCCGCCTACCAGTTGCTGGCCGCCGAATCGGCCATGGCCCAGGAAAGCTACGATCAGGCCGGTGCCTTGCTAAAAGCGCCGCTGCCCGGTGACTTTGAAATTCAAAGGCTGCGCCTGTCCTCCAAGCTCGCCGAGCTGACCGGCGACACCACCGCCCAGCTCCAGGCCCTGGCCAAACTAGCTGCCACCACCAACGACACAGTGCTCAAAGCCCGCAGCGCCGACCGCATCTGGACGCTGCTGCCCCAAGCCGACACCAATAAACTGGGCGCCGACTGGGCCCCTTGGCTGACCCTGCAGGAATTGGCCCGCGACAAACGCGGCCCGGCCCTGCAAAGTGCACTGAATGACTGGCGCCAGCTCTACGCCGGCTCCCTGCCCGCCCAGTACCTGCCAAAATCCATCGAGCAGTTGACTCAGGTGACCGATTACCAGCCCACCAAGGTGGCGCTGCTACTGCCCCTTACCGGCAACTTTGCCGCCCAGGGCCAGGCCATTCGTGATGGTTTTGTCTCGGCCTGGGTAGAGAGCGGCCAAAGCGCCGAGCTGGTGGTGGTTGATAGCGCCCAAGACGCCGTGGCCGCCTGGCAACAAGCCCAGGCCCAGGGCGCTGACATGCTGGTGGGCCCGCTGCTGCGCCCGCAGGTTGAAGCGTTGCAGCAATCTGGCACCGTCAAAGTGCCGTGGTTGGCGCTGAATCGGGTGTATCGCCCCGGCTTTGCCGATGATTACTATTTTGCCCTCGCCCCCGAGGACGAAGCGGCCCAAGCCGCCGAAGAAGCGGTGGACAGAAACGCCCGCCACCCGATGCTGCTGGGGCTCGACACCAGCACCAACAGCCGCCAGGCCCAGGCCTTTATCGACCGCTGGCGCCAGTACGGCCATAACGAGCCGGTGGACATGCGGCTCTTCTCCAATCGCCAGCAGCTGGAAGCGGGGATCCGCGACATGCTGCAAATAGACGACTCCAAGGCACGCATTCGCCAGGTGGAGTCGGTACTGGGCCGCAGTGTGGTGGCCGAAGCCCGCTCCCGCCGCGACGTAGACTTCCTTTACCTTTTGGGTGACCGCGAAGAAGTGGGCCTGATGAAGGCCTTTATCGATGTCACCATCAGCCCCTTTGCCGACCCCATCGCCGCCTATACCTCTTCACGGGGCCACCCCGACCTGGAGAGCCCGGCCGGCCTTCGCGACTTTAACGGCCTGAGCTTTACTGAGATGCCCTACTTCGTGGCCCAGCAGGGCCCGGCCCTTGCTATGCGCGATCTGCTTGGGCAACTGCGCCCGCAGTGGCCTTCAGCCTTGGAACGGCTGTTTGCCATGGGCTATGATGCCGCCCGGCTGCTGCCGCGTATGGCGGTGCTGCGGGTCGCAGGCACCGAGCCAGTGCAAGGCATTTCCGGCAGCATCGGTATCGACAGCAATGGCGTGATTTACCGCCGCCTCAAGTGGGTCAATATTAAAAACGGCACCACCCAGGTACAGGATCATGTTATTCCGCCTCTTCCCGAGCAAGACAGCCAAGGGCAGACATTTTGAGCAGGACGCCGAACGCTGGCTGATAAAACAAGGTCTTAGCGCCGTCGCCCGTAACGTGCGTTACCGCGGCGGCGAGCTGGATTTAGTGATGCGCGACGGCCCGCTCTGGGTGTTCGTGGAAGTAAAATACCGACAACAACAAGGGTTTGGCGGGGCACACCATGCCATCAGCCAAGCCCAGCAACAGCGTCTTTGGCAAAGCGCCCGGCGCTACCTGGCACAGCAGGGCCTCAATGAATGGGACTGCCAGTGCCGTTTTGACGTAATGATTTATCAAGGCGACCAGGCCCCGCTATGGATCAAAGGGGCCTTTGACGCCTAGCGGAGTCGTAATGCTGGACAGGATCAAAGACAGCTTCACCGAAAGCATCCAAACCAAAATCGTGGCCAGCGAGGCCCTGCCCGAGACCCTGGCACAAGGCGCCATGATGCTGGTCAACTGCCTGTTGGCCGGCAACAAGATCCTCGCCTGCGGCAACGGCGGCAGCGCCCTGCAGGCCCAGCACTTCGTCAACCTGCTTATTCACCGCTTCGAAACCGAGCGCCCCAGCCTGCCGGCGCTGGCCCTGGGCGCCGGCGCCGGCATGCTCACCGCCATCAGCAACGACGACAGCTTCGGCGAGGTGTTCAGCAAAGAAGTACGGGCCCTCGGCCAACCGGGGGATGTACTGCTGGTCATCTCTACGTCAGGCAATTCCCGTAATCTCATAAAGACCATGGAAGCGGCCTTGTCCCGCGACATGACCATTCTCGCCCTGACCGGCATGGACGGCGGCGAGATGGCTGGATTGCTGGGGCCGGGTGACGTGGAAGTGCGGGTGCCCGGCTACCGCCCGGCCCGTACTCACGAGGTGCATCTGCTGGTGCTGCATGCCCTTTGTGACGCTATAGACTCCACCCTTTTTAGCCAGGAAGACTGAGCATGAAACCGACATTCGCAATCGCCAGCCTGATGGCCACCGTTCTGCTGCTGCAAGGCTGCGCCGCCGTCGTGGTGGCCGGTGCCGCCGGCACGGCTTCCGTTGCCAACGACAGACGCACCGTTGGCGCCTATATCGATGATGAAAGCATCGAGCTGAAGATAAGCGGCATCATCAGTACCGATGAAGAGCTTCGTAACCAGACTCACGTTAGCGCCGTGTCCATCAACGGCGACGTGCTGCTGGTTGGCCAGGTGCCTGGGGAAGCCATGCGCTCGCGCCTTATCGACGAAGTGCAGAAGATCCCCGGAGTGCGTAAGGTCAATAACCAACTGCGGTTGATGACCCCAACCCGCCTCTCCACCCGCACCCACGACACTTGGCTGACCTCGGTGGTCAAAGGCAAGCTGATTGCCTCCGACGTTGACGCCTCGGCCATCAAGGTGATCACCGAGAACTCCGAAGTGTTCCTGATGGGCCTCGTTAGCCACCAAGAAGGCGATACCGCCGCCGGTGTTGCCAGCAACGTCTCCGGGGTGACCCGGGTGGTCAAGGTGTTCCAATACCGCTGATGCGAACACCCCATAAAAAAACCGGCCCAAGGGCCGGTTTTTTTATTTCACCACTTTCAAGAACGGGGCCTTGCGGCCCGGCTTGGGTGGCTCGGGGTCGTCCTCCGGGCCACTTTCTTCCAGGGCGATTTTGCCTTCACGAAGAGCTTCGTAATAAGGCTCGTCCTCAAAGACAGTGCCGGCGCCGTTTTCACGGGCATAGATGGCCACCAAGGCGGCCATGGGCGCAACGATGCGGCGTGGCACGCCGCCAAAGCGGGCGCTAAACACCACATCGTCCTTGCCCAGGTTCAGGTTGCCGACGGCGCTGGGGCCGATGTTCAGCACAATTTGGCCATCACGGACATGCTCCTGGGGCACTTCCACGCCGTCCTGGGTGGCATCTACCACCAAGTGTGGGGTGAGGTCGTTTTCCAGCAACCACTCATAAAAGGCCCGCAACAGGTGGGGCCGGTGAGGGGTCAGCAGGCGCTCAGGCGCCATGGCTGTATTCCCGCTCAGCGTCGGACAGAGACGCCTGGAAGGATTCACGCTCGAAAATACGCGCCATGTAGGTGCGGATCTCTTTGGCGCCGCGGCCGGTCAGCTCGATACCCAGATGGTTAAGGCGCCACAGCAGTGGGGCCAGTACGCAATCCACCAGGCCGAACTCTTCACTCAGGAAGTAAGGGGTGTCAGCAAAGAGCGGCGCCAGGGCCAGCAGGCCTTCGCGCAGTTCCTGGCGGGCTTCCGCGACCTTTTCACCTTTTTCGATACGGTCAGCCAGCACATACCAGTCACGCTGAATGCGGTACATGGTTTGGCGGGCGTTGCCACGCATCACAGGATAAACAGGCATCAGCGGCGGATGCGGGAAACGCTCGTCCAGATACTCGTTGATGATGTCGGCACGGTACAGGGTGACTTCACGGTCAACCAGCGTCGGCACGCTCACGTAGGGATTGAGCTCGACCAGATCTTCGGGTGGGTTGCTCAGGTCCACTTCAACGATGTCGTAAGTCACGCCTTTCTCGGCCAGTACAATACGGACCTGGTGGCTGTACATGTCAGAACCGCCACCGAAAAGAGTCATCACAGAGCGTTTGTTGGCTGCCAAAGCCATCTTAAGCCTCCAGAAAAAAACGCAAAAACAACAATGGAGGCCCCGGCCCCCATTGCTGTGGGAAAGTCCTTAGTGGACGTCACGCCAATACTCTTTCTTCAAGAGGTACGCGAGCACGAAGAAGATGGCCAGGAACACCAACACCTTCCAGCCAAGCTGTTCGGCCTGAGGTCGCATCGGTTCCCCGGTGTAAACGAGGAAGTTCACCAGGTCCAGCACGGCCTTGTCGTACGCTTCTTCGCTCAATTCACCGGTACCGTCGGCCTTGATGCCGACGTATACCTGCTTTTCTTCACCGTCCACCAGACGGGTTTCGTAGGTCTTGCGTGGCACGCCCTGCAAGGGTTGCAGGACATGTGGCATACCTACATCTTTAAACACCTCGTTGTTGACCCCAAAGGGACGGCTCTCGTCCTCATAGAAGGAGCGCAGGTAGGTGTAGATCCAATCTGCACCGCGCACCCGGGCTTCCAGGGTCAAATCGGGGGGTATTTTACCAAACCAGGCCGCCGCTTGCTCGGCTGGCATCGCATTGCGTATATGATCGCCGATCTTGGCCCCGGTGAAAACGAGATTTTTCTCCATGAGGTCGTGGGGAATGCCTAAGTCGTCGGCGGTGCGCAGGTAACGCTGATACTGCATCTGGTGGCACCCCAGGCAGTAATTCATGTAAAGCCGGGCGCCCCGTTGCAAGGACGCCTTGTCGCTCAAATCATACCTGGCCTTGTCTAAATGAACGCTGTGGCCGTCGGCGGCATGGCTTAGGCCAGGTAAGGTCCAGGCCAGTATCAGCAGCAATGTCCTTATCATGATGTGACCCTCTCGGGTACCGGCTTGGTTCGCTCGCTGCCGCTGTACAGCAGCAGTGCCAGGAAATAACCGAAGTACATCAGGCCGCACAGGCGGGCAAGGTAGGTGTAGAGGTCCGTTGCCGGCTGGGTGCCCAAGAACAGCAAGACACAGAAGGCCAGGGCGAACTGGCCCAGATTCCATTTGTGCAGGGTGCTGCGGTAACGCACCGAGCGCACCTTGCAGCGGTCAAGCCAGGGCAGTAAGAACAGGCAGGCGATGGCGCTGAACATGGCCAGCACCCCGAAGAGCTTACTTGGGACAGCCCGCAAGATGGCGTAGAAAGGCGCGAAATACCACACCGGCGCGATGTGCTCGGGGGTTTGCAGCGGGTCAGCCGGCTGGAAGTTGGGAGGCTCTAGGAAGAAACCGCCCCCTTCAGGCATGAAGAACACCACGTAGGCAAAGATAAACAGGAACGCTGCCGCTCCCATCAGATCCTTGACGGTGTAGTAAGGATGAAAAGGGATGGCGTCCTTGGGCCAGCCGTTCTCGTCCTTGTGCTTTTTAATCTCGATGCCGTCAGGGTTGTTGGAGCCCACTTCATGGAGGGCAACGATGTGCAGGAACACCAGCACCACCAGCACCAGCGGCAAGGCGATGACATGCAGCGCAAAAAAGCGGTTCAAGGTGGCGCCGCTTACCACGTAGTCGCCACGCAGCCACAGGGTGATGTCGTCTCCGACAAAGGGGATGGCCCCGAACAGCGAGATGATCACCTGTGCGCCCCAGTAGGACATCTGCCCCCAGGGCAGCAGGTAGCCCATGAAGGCTTCGGCCATCAGCACCAGGAAAATAAGCATGCCAAACAGCCAGACCAGCTCCCGAGGCTTTTGGTAGGAGCCGTACAAGAGCCCCCGGAACATGTGCAGGTAAATGACGATAAAAAAGGCCGAGGCGCCGGTGGAGTGCATGTATTGCAGCAGCCAGCCGTAATCCACATCGCGGCGAATGTATTCCAGGGAGGCAAAGGCGCCTTCGGCGCTGGGGTTGTAATGCATGGTCAGCCAGATGCCGGTCAGCAACTGATTAACCAGCACCAGCAGGGCCAAAGAGCCGAAGAAGTACCAGATATTGAAGTTTTTCGGGGCGGGATACCTGCCGACGTGTTTGTCCCAGGTCTTACTCAGGGGGATGCGTTCATCAAACCAGGCCAGTAGTCGGTTCATGCCTCGGCCTCCCCTTGGTTGAGCCCCACCAGGATGGTGCTGTCGTCCACGTAATAATGAGGGGGCACCACCAGGTTCAGCGGCGCCGGGACGTTTTTAAAGACCCGCCCCGCCATGTCGTATTTGGAGCCGTGGCAGGGGCAGAAGAAGCCGTAATCGACGCCGGGCGCATGCTCGGCAAAATTGCCTTTGAGGTAGGTTGGCGAGCAGCCAAGGTGGGTGCAGATCCCCACCGTAACCAGCACTTGCGGCTTGATGGAGCGGTTGATGTTCTTGGCGTAACCGGGTTGCTGAGGCTCATTAGAGTCAGGGTCTTGCAGCTCGTCGTTAAGACTTGGTAGCTGCGCTAGTACCGCGTCGCTGCGCTTGACCACCCAGACCGGCTTGCCCCGCCATTTCACCAGCAGTAGCTGCCCGGTCTCGAGCTTGCCGATATCCACCGTGACCGGCGCCCCGGCGATGCGGGCTTTGGCACTGGGATTCCACGATGCCACGAAAGGGACGGCGGTAAACCCGGCCCCGACAGCACCCACCACAGCCGTGGTCCATGTCAGGAACCGCCGACGCCCTGTATCAACAGGTGCATTGCTCATCCATTCTTCTCCCCGTTCTGGAACCGGCCGCATTTTTTGTCATGGCTGCGGCTTATCTTGGCTCACAGATCCCCTGGCAGAAGCTACAGCATTTCTTGGCTCGGGTGACCTGGAAAAACGTTCAAGGTGCCCCAAAGCATAAAAAGAACCCCTAGAAAAAACAAGGACAAGGGTCGCAAGCCACTGGCGGCTGGGCATAAAAAAGCCCGGCATAAGCCGGGCTTTTGCATCTTGCCGATGAGGCCAGATTAACGCTTGGAGAACTGAGGACGACGGCGTGCTTTACGCAGACCGACTTTCTTACGTTCAACCTGACGAGCGTCACGGGTCACGAAGCCAGCTTTACGCAGGTTCGGACGCAGGGACTCATCGTACTCCATCAGAGCGCGGGTGATACCGTGGCGGATGGCGCCAGCTTGACCGGAGATACCACCGCCAGAAACGGTGATGTACAGGTCCAGCTTCTCGGACATCTCAACCAGCTCCAGCGGCTGACGAACTACCATGCGGGCAGTTTCGCGGCCGAAGTACTCTTCCAGAGTGCGCTTGTTGATGGTGATGGTGCCAGTGCCTTGCTTGATGAAGACACGAGCAGTGGAGCTTTTGCGACGGCCAGTGCCGTAGTATTGATTGTCTGCCATTTCTTCAATTCCGTATTAGATGTCGAGGACCTGAGGCTGTTGTGCAGTGTGCTTGTGTTCAGCACCGGCATAAACCTTCAGCTTACGGAACATGGCGCGACCAAGGGGACCACGCGGAAGCATGCCTTTAACAGCAGCTTCAATGATCATTTCCGGCTTCTTGGCTTGCAGCTTTTCGAAGCTGATGGACTTCAGACCACCCGGAAAACCGGAGTGAGCGTGATACATCTTGTCCTTAGATTTGGCACCAGTCACAACCACTTTCTCAGCGTTGATAACAACGATGTAATCACCGGTGTCAACGTGAGGAGTGTATTCAGGCTTGTGCTTGCCGCGCAGACGCGTGGCGATTTCAGTGGCGATGCGGCCCAAGGTTTTGCCTTCGGCGTCAACCACGTACCAGTCACGTTTTACGGTTTCTGGCTTAGCTACGAAAGTTTTCATCAAATCAACCCAAAATCGAATTGTTACATACCCGTGCGGGCTTTGTTGCCCGCACAATGTGCAAAAACCGGCCACGGTATCCCTTCGAATACTGGCTGGTGACATATGCGCTGCCCCTGTTGGGCAGGTTGTAACGTGGGGCTGCGCGGATTATACGCATGTCGCCCCACAAGGTCACGCCCAATTTTCGCCCATTTTTACGGTTTATGTGGCCGGGCGAGGTATTCCTTGGATTGCATTTCCTGCAGGCGAGACAGGCAACGCTGGAATTCAAAGGTCAGCCGCTCACCGGCGTAGAGGCTGAACATGTCTACTTCCGCCAGGATGATGAGCTTGACGCCGCGCTCGTAGAACTCGTCCACCATGGCGATAAAGCGCCGCGCCACGTCTTCCTGGTTGGCACTCATCTGAAACACGTCGCTCACCAGCACCGAGTGATAAAGGCGCGCCAGCTCCATGTAATCGGCCTGGCTGCGGGGGCCATCACAAAGGGCTTTGAAATCAATCAGCAACACCCCTTCAGCCTCAGCTAGCACGCTGATGGCCCGCCCTTCGATGGTGAGCTCGCGGGTTTGCTCATGGGGCTCGGTGGCCAGTTGCTTGAAATACTCACGAAGTTGGCTTCGCCCGGCATCGTCAGCTGGGTAATGGAATAGCCTGGCTTGCTCCAAGGTGCGAAGGCGGTAGTCGATACCAGAGTCGACGTTGACCACTTCGCAGTTTTCCTTGATGTGGGCAATGGCGGGCAAAAAGCGCGCCCGCTGTAGGCCGTTACGGTACAGCTCGTCGGGCACGATATTGGAGGTGGCCACCAGTACGATGCCGCGCTTGAACAGGGCATCGAACAAGGTGCCCAGCAGCATGGCGTCGGTGATATCGGAGACAAAAAACTCGTCAAAACAGATGATGTCGGTTTCGCCGGCGATCTTATCGGCCACCTTTTCTAAGGGGTCGCTGACGCCCTTAAAGAGTTTTAGCTCCTGATGAACCCGGTGCATAAAGCGGTGAAAGTGCGCCCGCATCTTGCGCTCGGTGGGCAGGCATTCAAAAAAGGTATCCACCAGGTAGGTTTTACCGCGGCCCACCCCACCCCAGAAATACAGGCCTTTCACCGCCGCCTTGGCGCTGGCACCGCTCAATTTCTGGAAAAACTTTTTCAACCCTTTGACCTGATCTTTGTCCCGGGCGCAGAAATCGTCATACAGGCGCTGCAGGTGCCGAACGGCATTTTCCTGCGCCTTGTCATGCATGAATTCAGGGCGGGCCAAATCCGCCTGATAACGCTGCCAGGGAGTCATCGGATCAGGGTCTCATCAGGGTAAATTGAAGGCGGGCATGGTACCACGGACCCCAGCGAGCAGGTATATTGATCGCCAACAACATAAGGACAGGAGTGGCAGCGTCCATGATCATTAGTATCGCAATTGGTTTGGTTGTAGGCATCGTGATTGGCTTGATTATTGGCAGGCTGCGCGGCACTACCCCGGTAGGCGAAGACAAACTGCGCCAGCAACTGGAGCAAGCCCAGCTCGAACTGGAGCAGTACAAGGAAGAAGTGAAGGATTACTTCGAGGAAAGTGCCGAGATGATGAAACAGCTGGCCAAGGACTACGATCGCCTGGCCCGCCATGTCAGCAGTGGCGCCAGCAATCTGCTGAGCCTAGATGCCGACGTGATCTCCCTCAAATACACCGACGACGAAGAGGCCGAGCCGGTCCAGCCCGAGCTTTTTGCCGAGCCGCCACGGGACTACTCCCATGAGCGCCATGGCCTCATCAAAAAATAATTCTGGAACTTTTTAACATTTCCCCGGGTCAGTGATTGAGCCAAGACTGAAACAGCCTTTGTATTTTTAGGAGATTCAGTACCAATGAAGTCACTCTCAATCCTTGTATCTGCTGCCCTGCTGGGTTCAGCAAGCCTTGTCAGTCTTCCTGCCAGCGCCGCGCTGCCCAGCAGCGTCGCTGGAGAGGAAATGCCCAGCCTGGCTCCCATGCTGGAAAAGGTGACCCCTGCTGTGGTCAGCATCAACGTTGCCGGTACCCATATTTCCCGGCAGCGCATTCCCGATGCCTTCCGCTTTTTCTTCGGGCCCAATGCACCTCAGGAACAGACCCGCGAGCAGCCCTTTGAAGGGTTGGGCTCCGGGGTCATCATCGATGCCAAAAAAGGCTATGTGGTTACCAACAACCATGTTGTCGATGAGGCAGACAAGATTGAAGTTACCCTGACCGACGGGCGTACCTTCAAGGCCAAGAAAATTGGTGTCGACAAAGACGTAGACATCGCGCTGCTGCAAATCGATGCCAAGAACCTGACCCAAATCCAACTGGCCGACTCCGACAACCTGCGGGTGGGCGACTTCGCCGTTGCCATCGGTAACCCCCTGGGCCTGGGCCAAACCGTGACCTCCGGTATTGTCTCGGCCCTTGGCCGCAGCGACCTGCAAGTGGAGAAGCTGGAAAACTTCATCCAGACCGACGCCGCCATTAACCGCGGTAACTCCGGTGGCGCCCTGGTTAACCTCAAAGGCCAGCTGATCGGTATCAACACTGCCATCATTGGCCCCAACGGCGGCAACATCGGCATCGGCTTTGCCATTCCGGTGAACATGATGAAAAACCTGGTCAACCAAATCATTGACCACGGTGAAGTGCGCCGCGGCTACCTGGGCATCATGGGTGGCGAGCTGACCAGCGAGCTGGCCCAAGCCATGGGTTACCACTCCGGCCAGGGCGCATTTGTGTCGCAGGTGCTGGAGAAATCCGCAGCCGATAAAGCCGGCATCAAGGCCGGTGACATCGTCACCAGCCTCAACGGTAAACCGGTTAAGAGCTTCGGTGAACTGCGCGCCAAGGTCGGCACCTTGGGCCAAGGCACCAAGATCACCCTGGGTATCATTCGCGACGGTAAAGAGAAAACCGTGACCGTGACCCTGCAGGGTCAAAGCGAAGCCAAGGAAACCAGTGGTGAAGCACTGATGCCACGCCTGGAAGGTGCTGATTTTGAAAACAGCAGCGACGGCGTCAAAGTCAGCAAGGTGGCAGACCGCTCACCGGCAGCCTACACCGGCCTGCAGGAAGGCGACATCATCGTTGGTGTGAACCGCCAACAGGTGAAAACCGTCAAAGACCTTAAAAAGATTGTCGAGGACAACAAAGACGGCGTGCTGGCGATCAACATCGTCCGCGGCCATTCCAGCTTGTTCCTGGTGATCCGCTGATAACCGCGTATAGCAGTGTAAAGGGGCCCGAGGGCCCCTTTTTGCTGTCTTTGAAAACCTGTTATGCTCAACCCTTTATTAACCATCTTCAAGGCAGCGGCAATGGCACGCCTTTTCAAAGATTTGGCTAGAGCCATCGTCCTGGGCCTGGTGTTGGCCTCAGTGGTACTGACCTTTTTCCCGCAGTTGCGAAAGGGCACAGAAGAAAACCAGAGCCTGTTCCGCAAGGAAGACAACCTTCCCCCTATCTTGTCCTTCTCCACAGCCGTGCGCCGCGCCGCGCCGGCGGTCGTGAATATCTATTCGGTCAGTAACGTCGGCACCAACCTCGATGAGCAACGCGGCACCGTCAAGGGGCTGGGCTCGGGGGTGATCATGAGCTCCAAGGGCTACATCCTCACCAACGTGCACGTTATTGATAACGCCGACCAAATCGTGGTGGCTTTGCAGGATGGGCGTATCTCCTACGCCGAGTTGGTGGGCACAGACCCATTGACCGACCTTGCCGTATTGCAGGTCGATTTGGACAACCTGCCGGTCATTCCCCAAGACACCCACAACCAAGCGCAGGTGGGCGACGTGGTGCTGGCCATCGGCAACCCCTACAACATCGGCCAGACCATCACCCAGGGCATCATCTCCGCTACCGGCCGCTCCGGCATGAGCTCCACCGGCTACCAGGACTTTTTGCAAACCGATGCCGCCATCAATGCCGGTAACTCTGGCGGCGCCTTGGTCAACAGCAACGGCGTGTTGGTGGGCATCAACACCGCCCTGTTCCACCTGTCTCAGCGCATGGACGTACCCGGTATCAGCTTTGCCATTCCCTACACCCTGGCGGCTAAGATAATGAAGGAGCTGGTGGAAAGTGGCCGGGTGATCCGCGGCTATTTTGGGGTTGTCTATCAGCAACCGAGAGTGCCCATCATGTCCCAGCCGCCACTGATCACCGCCGTCGATAAAGACTCACCGGCCGATAAAGGCGGGATCCGCGCTGGCGACCTGATTGTCGGCATTAACGGCAAACCGGTTCGCAACGGCCTGGAAGCCAAAGACGTAGTGGCAGAAACCAAGCCCGGCACCGAGATTGAAGTGACCGTGATGCGCCAGCAAAAGCAGCTCAAGCTCAAGGTGACCGTTGGCGAGCGCCCTCCCGAGTCATCCTACTAAGGCAATAAAAAACCACCTCATATGAGGTGGTTTTAGGCACAAAAAAAGGCACCTTACGGTGCCTTTTTTGTTATTTGACGCGGCGGATATTGGCGCCCAGCATCGAGAACTTGTCTTCGATACATTCATAGCCACGGTCAATGTGGTAAATGCGGTCCACCAAGGTTTCGCCCCCGGCCACCAGGCCGGCGATCACCAAGCTGGCAGATGCGCGCAGATCCGTTGCCATAACCTCGGCGCCAGACAGGGTCTCTACGCCCCGCACCAAGGCGTTATTGCCGTCCAGGCTGATATCGGCGCCCATGCGGCTCAGTTCCGGCACATGCATAAAGCGGTTTTCAAAGATGGTTTCTTTGATCCGCGCGGCGCCCTGGGCCACGGCGTTAAGCACCGTAAACTGGGCCTGCATGTCGGTGGGGAACGCCGGGTAAGGCGCGGTGGTTACATCCACAGCTTTGGGGCGGCGGCCCTGCATATCGAGCTTGATCCAGTCCTCACCGGTTTCAACAACGGCGCCAGCTTCTTCCAATTTGACCAACACCGCTTCCAGAAGCGAAGGGTCGGTATGAGTGCAGGTCACGCTGCCACGGGTCACGGCAGCCGCTACCAGGAAGGTACCGGTTTCGATACGGTCCGGCTGCACCCGATAATTAACGCCGCTCAGGCGCTCGACGCCGTCAATCACCAGCTTGGAGGTACCCACGCCCTGGATCTTGGCGCCCATGGCGATAAGGCAGTTGGCCAAGTCCACCACTTCCGGTTCCCGGGCCGCGTTCTCAATCACGGTGCGCCCATCTGCCAGGGTAGCGGCCATCAGCAGGTTCTCGGTGCCGGTCACCGACACGGTATCCATCAGGATATGGGCGCCTTTGAGGCGGCCACCAGGCACGTCGGCTTTGATGTAACCGTGCTCGACCACGATGTCAGCGCCCATCAGCTCCAGGCCGTGGATATGCAGGTTGACCGGGCGCGCACCAATGGCGCAGCCGCCGGGCAGCGACACCTGCCCCTTGCCATGTTTGGCCACCAGTGGCCCCAGGGCCAGGATGGAGGCGCGCATGGTGCGCACCAGCTCATAAGGCGCCACATGCTCGTTTACCGAGCGCGGGTCAACCTCAACGGTCATGTTGTCACCCAGGGTGATATCGGCACCCAGGCGCCCCAGCAGGGCGATAGTGGTAGTGACGTCATTGAGGTGGGGAATATTGGTCAGGGTGACGATATCGTCGGCCAGCAGGGTAGAGAACAGAATTGGCAAAGCCGCGTTCTTGGCGCCACTGATGGCAACGTTACCGGACAGCGCCTGGCCGCCGGTAATAAGCAGTTTATCCATGGGTAGCTTCTTACTGGCCCAGCATGAGCAGCTTTTTGTCGCGTGCCCAGTCGGCTGGTGTGTAGGTTTTAATGGAAACGGCGTGAACCACGTTGCTGGCGATGGCCTCGGTCAGGGGCCCGTAAACCAGCTGTTGGCGCTTTACCGGCCGCAGGCCTTCAAAGCAACTGCCTACGGCGATGATGTTGAAATGACTGCCTTCGCTTTTGACGATCACTTCGTCAAGGGACAGGCTGTCACGGAGTAATTGTTCGATCTCTTGATTGGTCATGCTTGCTCAATAGGCAGTATGGCGTCCAGATCGCCCAATTCTGCCAGCTTTTTGAGCCTTTCAGAAGCCCCACGGACCTGGGCAGCAGGATAACGTTCAGTTAGGGCCAGCAAAATGGCCAGCCCGGCGGTATCAACCTTATCCAGCGCTTCAACGCTGATGGTCTTAAGGCCGTCCCAGCTGCCCCGGCGCTTCCAAAGCGCCGGCACCGTGTTGCGATCCAAGGTGCCGGCCAGGGTCAGCACCGGCTGTTGCCATTGGATATCCAGGCTCATGCTGCCTTGTTCTCTTTCTTGGTCGTAATGTCGAGGCTGGACTTTTCCTTGAGTTCATCGGTTACGTAATCGATGCCCTTTTGGCGGATAAGCCCTTCCAGCTCGGCTTGTTTGGAGGCCAGCAGGCTGATGCCTTCTGCCACCATGTCGTAAACACCCCATTCGCCGGTTTTGTTGTTAAAACGCACTTTGAAGGTGATGTTGATATCGGGGCGACCCGGCGCATAGATGCGGGCTTTCACCGAGGCGATTTTGGAGCTATGGCTGTCGCCACCGTCACGCAAAAACTCTACCTGCTGGTTGTCGTACTGGGTAAAGGCCTGGGCGTAAGTTGTCACCAGATAGTTTTTGAACGCCGACACGAAACGGTCACGTTGATCCGAAGAGGTCTTGGGCAGGTTACGGCCAATCACCTTGTAGGAGGCATAGCGGTAATCCACGTAGGGCAGCAGATCTTCGCGAACAATATCCTTGAGCAGGTTCGGATTCTTTTGGATCTGCGCCTGCTGGGCCTTGAAATGGTTAAAGGCGATGGTCGCAGCCTGCTCGACCATGTTGTAGGGGTCCTTGCGGTCCACCTCCTGTGCCTGGGCAACGTTGGTAAGGCCCAGTATTACCACGGCTGCGGCAATGAAACGTTTAAACATGGAGGTCTCCTTAATCTTCATGGGACTTGCCAAACAGGAACTGGCCAATCAGTTCTTCAAGCACCAGGGCAGACTTGGTGTCTTCGATATAATCGCCGTTCTTCATCATCTCGACGCTATCGTCCTTAAACCCAGGATGCAGGCCAATGTATTGCTCCCCCAATAAACCGGAGGTGAGGATGGCAGCAGAACTGGTTTCGGGAAATTTGTCGGTATATTCGCTGTCGATAGCCATGGTCACTACCGGAGTGAAGTCAGAGGCATCGAGCTTGATACCCTCGACCCGCCCCACCACAACGCCACCGACCTTGACCGGCGAGCGCGGCTTGAGGCCACCGACGTTGTCAAATTTGGCGTACAGAGTGTAAGTCTTGCCGTTACCGGCCACGCCGCCATTAGCGACCTTCAGGGCCAGCACCAGCACGGCGGCGATGCCCAGCAGGATAAAAAAGCCAACCAACAATTCAATTTTGCGATTGTTCTGCATAATTAGTTTCCAAACATCAATGCCGTCAAAATAAAGTCCAGCCCCAGCACCGCCAGCGATGAGTGCACCACGGTTTGGGTGGTGGCCTTGCTGATCCCTTCCGAGTTGGGGGTCGCGTCATAACCGTTGAACACGGCGATCCAGGTCACCACCAGGGCAAACACCAGACTCTTGATAAAGCCGTTGAGGATGTCATCAGAGATATCCACCGCCGACTGCATCACCGACCAGTAGGTCCCGGCGTCCAGCCCCAGCCAGTTCACTCCAACAAGCTTGCCGCCCCAGATACCGACGGTGCAGAAGATCGCCGAAAGCAGCGGCATGGCGATAACCCCGGCCCAAAAACGTGGCGCTATCACCCGCTTGAGCGGGTCAACGGCCATCATCTCCAGGCTTGAGAGCTGTTCGGTTGCCTTCATCAGGCCAATTTCGGCGGTCAGCGCCGAACCGGCGCGGCCGGCAAACAGCAGCGCGGTTACCACCGGGCCCAGCTCTCTAAGAATACTCAGCGCCACCATGGGCCCAAGGGAGGCCTCGGCGCCGTAATCCACCAGGATGGTGTAGCCCTGCAGGCCAAGCACCATACCGATAAAAAGACCGGAAACAATGATAATGAGCAGGGATTGCACCCCCACCACGTAAAGCTGTTTGACCAACAGGCCAATGCTTTTCAGCCGTGGCAAGCAGGCCACGGCCGAGAGGATCATCAGCAGGGCGCGGCCCATGCCGGAGGTAAACGCCAGCCCGATACGGCCCAGGTTGGCAATGGCATCAAACATCGACAGCCTCTCCTTTCAAATCCTGCTGATAGTCAGGCGCCGGATAATGAAAACGCACCGGGCCGTCGGGCTCGCCGCGCAAAAATTGTTTGAGCTGGGGCGAATCGCTTTGGCGAAGCTGCTCGGGGGTGCCCTGGCCAATCACCTTGCGGTCTGCCACCACGTAAACGTAATCGGCGATGGACAACACCTCGTCCACATCGTGGGACACCACCACCGAGGTCAGCCCCAGGGCGTCATTGAGGCGGCGGATAAGGTTCACGATAACCCCCATGGAGATAGGGTCTTGGCCGGCAAAGGGCTCGTCGTACATGATCATGTCCGGGTCCAGGGCAATAGCCCGGGCCAGGGCGGCGCGGCGCGCCATACCGCCAGAAAGCTCCCCCGGCATCAAGCTGTGCGCACCACGCAGCCCCACCGCTTCGAGCTTCATCAGCACCACTTTGCGGATCAGCGATTCGGGCAGCTCGGTGTGCTCGCGCAGCGGAAACGCCACGTTGTCGAACACCGTCATGTCGGTAAAAAGGGCGCCGCTCTGAAACAGCATGCTCATGCGTTTACGCAAATGAAACAGCTGGTTACGTGACAGGCTATGCACGTTCTGGCTGTCAAAGAGGATTTGCCCCTGGTCAGGGCGCAGTTGCCCACCAATCAAGCGCAGTAGAGTGGTTTTACCGATACCGCTGGGCCCCATGATGGCCGTGACCTTGCCCACCGGAATGGTCAGGCTGATATCGTCGTAGATGACCCTGTCACCACGACGAAAGGTCATGTTTTTGATGTCCACAAGGGGGCGGTTGACGCTCATCAATGATGTCCTGAAATCCGTAGCGTGGGCATTTTAACAAGGGGTGAGGACGGCAAAGCAATGCCAATAAATGCAACAAAACGTTCTAAAAGGATAATGAGCAACAACTGAATTGCCAGTGAACCTCCCGTGGGATAAGGGCTAGGGGCCATTTACACAGCACTGAATGCACGTTCATTTTTTTCTTGTGCCCTTAATCATGATGCCATTTGTTTGTCACAATCAGCCCCGGAAGGTTGCTTTTATCGCTATCGGCGGCCGCCTTTTTTATAATCGCGCCACCCAGCATCAAGGAGTGCCCCTGTGAAACCCGAATTTTCCCGCTTTGGCCGCCATGTTCTCGAAATCGAAAAAGAGGCGATCGAAGGGCTCTACCAGCACTTGGGCGACGATTTTGACCGCGCATGCCAGCAATTATTCGACTGCAAAGGCAAGGTAATAGTGACAGGAATGGGGAAATCCGGTCACATCGGCAAAAAAATGGCCGCCACCCTGGCATCCACCGGCACCCCGGCCTTTTTTGTTCATCCCGGCGAGGCTTCCCATGGCGACTTGGGCATGATCACCGAGCAAGACGTGGTGGTGGCGCTGTCCAATTCCGGGGAAACCCAAGAGGTCACCACCTTGCTGCCGGTATTCAAACGCATGGGCGTGCCGCTGATTGCCATGACCGGCAAACCCGGCTCCACCCTGGCGCGCCTGGCGGATGTACACCTGAACGTGGCGGTGGAAAAAGAAGCCTGCCCCTTGAATCTGGCCCCTACCGCCTCCACCACAGCGGCCTTGGCCATGGGCGATGCGGTGGCGGTAGCGCTCCTTAACGCCCGCGGCTTTACCGCCGACGATTTTGCCCTGTCCCACCCTGGCGGCAGCCTGGGTAAACGCCTGTTGCTGCGCATCGAAGATGTGATGCACAGCGGCGACGGGGTGCCGGTGGTTACCGAAGACATTCTGCTCAAGGACGCCTTGCTGGAGATGACCCAAAAGGGCCTGGGCATGACTGCCGTGGTGGACAAAGATGGCAAGTTGGCCGGGCTCTTTACCGACGGCGACCTGCGCCGGGTGCTGGATGCCGGCAAGGACGTTCGCACCGCCGTTATCAGCGAGGTGATGACCCGCGGCGGCATTACCGTCAACCCGCAGATGCTGGCCGCCGAGGCGCTGCACCTGATGGAAGAGCGTAAAATCAACGGCCTGTTCGTGGTGGACGGGAACCACAAGCCGGTAGGCGCACTCAATACTCAAGATCTCATGCGCGCAGGGGTACTCTGACCGATGCACAATACGCTTTACGGGCCCATCGCCCCCGACACCTGGGCCAGATTTGCGGCCGTTAAACTGCTGGTCTGCGATATTGACGGTGTTTTTTCCGACGGGCGCATCTACATGGGCAACAATGGAGAGGAACTGAAAACCTTTCACACCCGTGACGGCTTCGGGGTCAAGGCCCTGCGCAGCGCTGGCGTCGAAGTGGCGGTCATTACCGGCCGCAATAGCCGCATCGTCGAGAACAGGTTCAAGGCCCTTGGCGTACCGCACATCTACCAGGGGCAGGAGGATAAACGCATCGCCTTTAATGAACTGCTGCAACAGCTGGCTTTAACCCCCGCCGAAGTCGCCTACATCGGTGACGACATTCCCGATTTGGCCCTTATCGAAGCCTGCGGCCTTGGCGTTGCCGTGGCCGATGCCCACCCCTTGGTGGCCGAAGCGGCAAATTATGTAACCCGCATCAAGGGTGGCGAAGGCGCGGTCCGTGAGCTTTGCGACCTGCTGCTGCAAAGCCAAGGCCACAGCTTGACGCCCAAGGGGGCCAGCCTGTGAGCCGCGCCTTTGTGTTTATCCTGCTGCTGTTTGCCGCCACCCTGGCGCTGGTGTTCTGGCCCGACGGCAAAGTGGAACAGACCACAGATAATCAAGCACTTAGAGCTGACCAGCCCGACGGCATCGCCGAAGATCTGCAGGTGCGCCAATTTGATGAAAAGGGCCAGCTCAGCATGCAGGTCAACGCCCAATCCATGGCCCACTACGGCCTTCGCCAGGAGACCTGGCTGACCGAGCCGAAGTTCGAACTTTACGACCAGGACAAGCGCAGTCCCTGGCGGATCACTGCCGATAAGGCAAAAGTGACCGCTCAGCGGCTGGTTGACCTGCAAAACAATGTTATTATCCAGAGCCTTATCAAAGATGCGCCGATAACGCGGGTAGATACGGATAATCTGGAACTGGACCTTGATTCCAAAACCATGAATACCGATGCCCCGGTGGTCATTGTCGGACCGGGATACACAACCAAAGGTGTGGGTCTGGATGCCATGCTGGACGGGCAGCAAGTCCGCCTCAAAAGTCAGGTTAGTACCGAATATGAACAGCTCAAAGATCATCAGTAGCGTCCTGCTCGCCCTGCTTCTGCCGTTGCAGGCCATGGCCTCGGACGGCGATTTCGGTGAGAAAATCGCTATTAGTTCCAGTAAGAACTATGCCGACGGCCTGAAGAAAATCATCGTCTATGAGCACGATGTAAAGATCACCCAAGGCTCCCTGACCATCACAGCCGATCGCTTAGAGGTAAACGCCTCCGGGCCTGAGCGCATCTTTACCGCCACCGGCAACCCGGTCACCTTCCGCCAGAAGCTCAACGATGGCACCTGGGTCAAGGCCCAGGCCAAAGAGATCCGTTATTACGACAACAAGCGGCTGGTGGTTATGACCGGCGCTGCGCAAATCGAGCAGAACGGCAGCTTGGCCAAGGGCGACACCATCAAGTACGACCTGGCCAACCAACGCCTGATGGCCACCGCCGACGATGAGCAAGGCAGGGTCACCACCATTTTCGAGCCAAGTAAAAACGCGGCGACTAACAACGAGCCTGATGCTATCCCGGCGATCCCCACCGAGCCTGAGCAGCCAGAAGACCCCAGCGAGCACAATAATGCCCAGGAGGGTCATTAATGGCGTTATTGAAGGCCGAGCATCTCGCCAAGAGTTATAAACGCCGCCAGGTGGTCAAGGACGTCAGCCTGACCGTCAGCACCGGTCAAATCGTCGGCCTGTTGGGCCCTAACGGCGCCGGCAAGACCACCACCTTCTACATGGTGGTGGGCCTGGTGCTGGCCGATAAGGGCCGCATTACCATCGACGAGCGCGATTTGTCCCTCGAGCCCATGCATGTAAGGGCTCGCGCCGGTATCGGCTACCTGCCCCAGGAAGCCAGTATCTTCAGAAAGCTAAGCGTCCACGACAACATCATGGCGGTGCTGGAGCGGCGCAAGGATCTCAACAAGATTGGCCGCGAAGACGCCCTGGAAGCGCTGCTGGACGAGTTTCACATCAGCCACCTGCGCGACAGCCTGGGTGCCAGCCTCTCCGGCGGCGAGCGGCGCCGGGTGGAAATAGCCCGCGCCCTGGCGGCCGACCCGGCCTTTATCCTGCTGGACGAGCCCTTTGCCGGGGTAGACCCCATTTCCGTTATCGACATCAAAAAGATCATCGAGCACCTGCGAGACCGTGGCCTCGGGGTGCTGATCACCGACCACAACGTGCGGGAAACCTTGTCGGTTTGTGAACATGCCTATATCGTCAGCCATGGAGAGCTGATCGCCAGCGGGTCCCCCAAGGAGATCCTGGCCAACAAGCAGGTCCGGGACGTCTATCTGGGCGAGCAGTTCCAACTATAGTGACTAAAGAGGTGACGCCAGGTACGTCACCCGGAGGGATATCGCACCCGTGTTGAAGCCGAGCCTGCAATTACGCATAGGACAGCAACTGACCATGACGCCGCAGTTGCAACAGGCCATCCGCCTGCTGCAATTGTCGTCTTTGGAACTCCAGCAGGAAATTCAGGCCGCTCTGGATGCCAACCCTTTGCTCGAAGAAGGCCTCGATGAGGATTTCGACGAGACCTCCAGCCAATCGTCCGACGAACCGGCCGAAGAGCACGAAGCCGCCAGCCAAGACGATTTCGACGACCCCCAGGGCGAACCCGATACCTCCGATGTCATGGAAGAGCGTAAGCTCGACGAAGACTTGCCTATGGACGCCAGCTGGGATGAGGTCTATTCCGCCAGCACCGGCGCCAGCAGCGGCGCGGTCAGCGTGGACGACGACAGCCTCTATCAGGGCGAAACCGTTGACGATATTCAGCAGCACCTGCTGTGGCAGATGCGCCTGACCCCATTTAGCGATACCGACCAGGCCATTGCTGTTGCCATCATCGATGCCATCGACCCTGACGGCTATCTGCGCCAAAGCTGCGAGGAGATCCTTGAGAGCCTCGCCATTGACGATCTGGAACTGGACGAAGTGCAGGCGGTGCTAAAACGCATCCAGCATTTTGACCCCATCGGCGTTGCCGCCCGCGACCTCAAAGAGTGCCTGCTTATCCAGTTGGCCCAGTTTGCCGCCCAGACTCCCTGGCTGGCCGAGGCGCGCATTCTTATCACCGAACACATCGATTTGCTTGGCAACCGCGATTACCGCACCCTGATGCGGGTTACCAAGCTCAAGGAAGACGAGCTGCGCGAAGCGCTGCGCCTTATTCAGGGATTGAACCCAAGGCCGGGCTCGGTGGTCTCAAGTGAAGAGCCCCAGTACGTGATACCGGATCTGTCGGTGAGCAAGAAAAGTGGGCGCTGGGTGGTGGAGCTGAACCCCGACGCCATGCCGAGGGTGAAGATAAACCAGCAATACGCGGCCATGAGCCGCCATGCCCGCAACCCGTCGGACAGCCAGTTTATTCGCTCCCACCTCCAGGAAGCCAAATGGTTCCTTAAGAGCCTGGAGTCACGGAACGAGACCTTGTTGAAAGTGGCCCGCTGCATAGTACAGTTTCAACAAGGGTTCTTTGAATATGGCGAAGAGTACATGAAACCCATGGTGCTCAATGACATCGCCGAAGCCGTGGATATGCACGAGTCCACCATATCCCGGGTCACCACCCAGAAGTACTTGCACACGCCAAGAGGGATTTTCGAGCTCAAGTATTTCTTCTCCAGCCACGTCGCTACCGACGATGGCGGGGAATGTTCTTCCACCGCGATCCGCGCCTTTATCAAGAAGCTGGTTGCAGAGGAAAGCACCGCGAAGCCATTGAGCGACAGCAAAATGGTGGAGCTGTTGGCCGAGCAGGGCATACAGGTTGCCAGACGCACCATCGCCAAATACCGCGAAGCGCTGAACATACCGCCCTCGAATCAACGTAAGAGCCTGTTATAGGGCTGGCATATAAGGATGAGACTATGCAAATCAATCTCACTGGCCACCATATCGAGATCACCGAACCGCTGCGCAACTATGTCTCCGACAAGTTCGCCAAGCTGGAAAGGCACTTTGACCACATCAGCAATGTCCACGTGGTGCTGAATGTGGAGAAAATTCGGCAGATAGCCGAAGCCAAATTACACGTCAGTGGTGGCGAGGTTCACGCCTCCAGCGAGCATGAAAACATGTATGCCGCCATTGATGGCTTGATCGACAAGCTCGATCGGCAGATCATTAAGCACAAAGAAAAGCTCAACCAACACTAAATGGATCTGAATAATCTGCTTCGCCCGGACGCCGTGGTCACCCTGGCTCCGGGCTTGTCTAAAAAAAGGGTACTGGAAGTGATTGGCGAAATCGCTGCTCGCCAGTGCCCCCAGATCAACGCCCATGCGGCCTTTGATGCCATGTTGGCCCGGGAACGCCTGGGCTCAACCGGCATTGGCAATGGTATTGCCCTGCCCCATGGCCGCATGCAGGACACCGACACCGTCGTGGCAGTGGTGGCCAGGCTCAGCCAGCCCATCGACTTTGACGCCATCGACAACCAGCCGGTCGACCTGCTGTTTGCGCTGTTGGTGCCGAGCGACCAATGCCAGGCCCACCTGTCGACCCTGGCTGCCATCGCCAAGAGGCTCTCCGACAAGGACACCCTCAAACGGCTGCGCACCGCCAGCGACGACAGCGAGGTGTACCACATCCTTACCGGCACCGACGGCGCGGCCGCATGAACCTGGTTATCGTCAGCGGCACCTCGGGTGCAGGCAAGTCCGTGGCCCTCAAGGTACTTGAGGACTTGGGCTATTACTGCGTCGACAACCTGCCGCTGAACCTGCTGCCGGCCTTGCTGGAAACATTGAAAGAAGATGTGCGCAAGGTGGCGGTGAGCATTGATATCCGCAACCTGCCCGAGGCTGAAGAGGCCCTGGCCCAGGAGCTGGACTGGCTGCCGGACAACATCAACCGCACCGTGCTCTATCTCGATGCCGACCAGCAAGTGCTGCTGCGCCGCTTCTCCGAGACCCGCCGCCTGCATCCGTTGTCTCGCCACCAGAACCGCAGCCTGGAAGACGCCCTGGAGTTGGAACGCCGCCGCCTGATGCCGCTGGCAGACATTGCCGACCTTCGCATCGACACCTCGGATATCTCCATCCACCAGTTGGCCGACCTGGTGCGCGAGCGCATTTTGGGTAAAAAAGAAGGCCCCTTGATGCTGGTGTTCGAGTCCTTCGGCTTCAAACACGGCCTGCCCAAGGATGCCGACTACGTCTTTGACGTGCGCTTTTTACCCAATCCCCATTGGATCCCCGAGCTCAAGCCCCTGACCGGCAAAGACCAACCGGTGAAGGACTTCTTTGCCAGCGAAGCAGAAGTGGCGCGGGTGGTGATGCAGCTGGATAACCTCCTCGAGAGCTGGCTGCCGCAGCTGGAGCGCAACAACCGCGCTTATGTGACAGTGGCGGTGGGCTGCACCGGTGGCCAGCACCGCTCGGTATTTATCGCCGAGCAACTGGCCGAGCGCTTTGAAAGCCGGGGCCGGGACGTACAGCGCAAGCACCGGGACATGAAAGGCTGATGAGCCGCTTAAGCCGCACCCTTATCCTTAAAAACAAGCTGGGGCTTCATGCCCGGGCTGCCACCCAGTTGGTGAAACTCAGCCAGCAATTTGATGCCAGTATCCTCTTGGAAGCCAAGGGCCGCGAAGCCAACGCCGATTCGGTGCTGGGCCTGCTGCTGTTGGAAGGCCACCAGGGCCAACCCGTGACCCTGCACTGTGAAGGCCCCGATGCCGAGGCCGCCCTCAATGCCGCCAGCGCCCTTATCGACGCCGGTTTCGATGAAGAGCAGTAACAGCTAAGCACTTCATTCTCATAAATAATTCACTTCAACTGGGTTACACTGTTTAGCAAGTCCCGCCTGGCAGATGGAACCCTATGGCCGAAGACAAGTCCCCGCCCGCCTTTGAACAGATCAGTACCCTGCTGGCCAGGGGAAAGTTCGTGCGCGCCCGGGAACTGCTTCACGCCATGGACCCGGCCGACGTCGCCCACCTTCTGGAATCCAGCCCCTCCAAGGCCCGTTTGTCGCTGTGGCAGCTGGTAGACCCGGATCAGGAAGGGGACATCCTCGACGAGCTGTCTGAAGACGTGCAGCGCGGCATCCTCAAGTTGATGGATGCCGACAAGGTGGCCGCCGCCACCGAGGGCATGGAAACCGACGATCTCGCCTACGTGCTGCGCGGCCTGCCCGACGAGGTGTACCGCAAGGTGCTCAAGGCCATGGACGCCCAGGACCGCTCCCGCCTGGAGCAGGTGCTGTCCTACGCCGACGACACCGCCGGCGCCATCATGAACACCGATACCATCACCCTGCGCCCTGATGTCACGGTCGACGTGGTGATGCGTTACCTGCGCCGCAAGGGCGAGCTGCCCAAGGGCACCGACAGCCTTTATGTGGTGAACAAGGCCGACAAACTGGTGGGCGAAGTGCCGCTGTCGGTGCTGGTTACCGCCAGCCCCACCGACAAGGTCAAGGAAGTGATGGACCACGAGCCGGAGCCGGTGCATTACAACATGCCCGAGACCGAGGTGGCCCAGCTCTTTGCCCGTTACGACTGGTACTCGGCGCCGGTGGTGGACGACGACGGCCATCTTTTGGGCCGGATCACCGTCGATGACGTGGTAGACATCATCCGCGAAGACGCCAGCCACTCGATGATGAGCATGGCCGGTCTCGATGACGAAGAAGACACCTTCGCGCCGGTACTCAAATCCACCCAAAAGCGCACCATCTGGCTGGGCATCAACCTGCTGACCGCCCTCGCCGCGGCGGCGGTATCCAACCTCTTTGAAGACACCCTGGCCAAGCTCGCCACCCTGGCGGTGCTGATGACCATAGTGCCGTCCATGGGCGGCATTGCCGGCTCGCAAACCCTGACCTTGGTTATTCGCGGCATGGCCCTTGGCCATATCGGCACCCAGAACTCGCGGTTCCTGTTTACCAAGGAGATGGCCATCGGGCTTTTGAACGGATTGATCTGGGCCGGCCTGATTGCCCTTATTGTCGGTATTTGGAAGCAGGACTGGGAGCTGTCGGGGATCATCGCCTTTGCCATGGGCATCAACCTCATTGCCGCTGCCGCGGCCGGGGTTACGGTGCCCCTGGTGATGAAGAAATTCAGTATCGACCCGGCTCTTGCCGGTGGCGTGGTGCTGACCACCGTCACCGATGTGGTGGGGCTCTTTGCCTTTCTGGGCTCGGCGACCCTGCTGATGACATAAAAAAGCCCGGCAATCGCCGGGCTTTTTTTAATCGCCTGCCACCGTCATCCGGTCAATCAGCACCGATCCGGTGTAAATGCCGCCCCGGCGTTCGGTGTCCGAGCCGATGGCCTGCATCCCCATGAACATGTCCTTGAGGTTGCCGGCGATGGTTATTTCGGAGACGGGATACTGAATCTCGCCGTTCTCCACCCAAAAGCCACCGGCGCCACGGGAATAATCGCCGGTCACCATGTTGATGCCCTGGCCCATCAGCTCGGTGACGATAAGGCCGCGGCCCAAGCGTTTGACCATGGCGTCAAAATCGTCGCCGTTGCCTTTGACATACCAGTTGTGGATGCCGCCGGCGTGGCCGGTGGTCTGCATGCCAAGGCGCCGGCCTGAGTAACTGGTCAGCAGGTAGGTTTGCAAGACCCCGCTTTCGATGATGTTGCGCTTGACGGTACGCACCCCTTCGCTGTCAAAGGGGGTGGAGGCCAGCGCCCCTTTGACGTGGGGATCTTCAAGGATTTCAACAAAATCGGGCAGAATTTGGTTGCCAAGGCTATCGAGCAAGAAGCTTGAGCGCCGATACAGGCTGCCGCCGCTGATGGCAGACACCAGGTGCCCCCACAGGCCGGTGGCTACATCGGCCTGGAACAGCACCGGCACCTGCATGGTGCCAAGCTTCTTGGCACCAAGGCGCGCCAGGGTGTTTTTGGCGGCGTTGCGGCCCACCAGGGCGGCGTCGTCCAGCTCGCCCAGGCGGCGGGCGATGGCGTAGTCGTAGTCGCGCTCCATCTGCTCGCCGTCTTTGGCGATCACCACGCAAGAAAGGCTATGGCGGCTGGACGGGTAGCTGCCAATCATGCCGTGGGTGTTGCCGTACACCTTAAAACCGGCGTGGCTGGCAAAGCTGGCGCCATCGGAATTGACGATGCGCGGGTCACTGTCCAGGGCCGCTCTTTCGCAGCACTGGGCCAAGGCAATGGCCTGCTCGGGGTCGATATCTTGTGGGTGGTAGAGGTCGAGGTCGGGGTAGTCAAAGGCCAGGGTGTCAGCATCGGCCATGCCGTTGGCGTCATCCTCGGAGGTGAGCTTGGCGATACGGTCGGCCGCTTCCACTGCTTCGCGGATGGCTTCCACCCGCAGGTCGGAGGTAGAGGCAGAGCCTTTGGCCTTGCCACGATACACCGTAACCCCCAGCGCGCCGTCCTTGTTGAACTCGATGTTCTCCACTTCCCCAAGGCGGGTAGAGACACTGAGCCCGGCCTGGCGGCTGATGGCCATTTCGGCGCCGCTGACGCCGATTTTCCTGGCATGTTCCAGGCCCTGGGCCACCAGGGCCTCGACCGCTTTCATATCCTGGATAATGTTGCTCACCGCAACCTCAACTGTTCTCGGCTAATGCTGCCGAGCATAACACAGACAGGCAGCTACGGAGGCGCCGAGCAAACTGCTATCATAGGGGAAATTTGCCAACGCGCCTTATTCATGCAACCCAAAGACGACGACGAAGAAATCATTTACATCAGTAAGTCCGAGCTCAAACGCGAAGCCAACGAGGCCGCGGATCTGGGCAAGGAGCTGATGGAGCTCGCCCCCGCCCAGCTGGACAAAATCCCCCTGGACGACGACCTGCGCGCCGCCATTACCCTGGCCAACAAAATACGCAACAAGCACGAAGGCTTTCGTCGCCAACGCCAGTTTGTGGCCAAGCTGGTGCGCCAGGCAGAGCAGGAGCCTATTATCGAGGCTTTGAATAAAATCAAGAACCTGCATGCCAAGGAGACGGTAAAGCTGCATGTGGCCGAGCAATGGCGCGACCGCTTTATGAGCCAGGGCAATGACGCGGTGCAGGCCTTTATCGACGAATACCCCGGGGTGGACATCCAGCGTCTTCGCCAGACCCTACGGCTGGCATTAAAAGAAAAGGCCGCCAACAAGCCGCCCAAGTACTTCCGGGAACTGTTCCAGCTCGTAAAAGAACAACTCTCCGACCAATAAGCCCCGCCAGCGGGGCTTTTTTATGGGGCCAGGTTGGCTATCTCGATGAGGTTGTGGTCCGGGTCGCGGATATAAACCGAGAGAATGGGGCCGGCGGCGCCGGTGCGGGGCACCGGGCCTTCTGCAATGGCAACACCCTTGGCATTAAGCTCAGCCACCACCTCGGTAAGCGCAGTGGTGGCGATAAAACACAGATCGCCAGCACCGGCGGTGGGGTTAAGGGCCTTGGGCTCGAACTCGCGGCCCACCTGGTGCAGGTTTATCTTCTGGTTGCCAAAAGCCAGCGCCTTTCGCCCCTGACCAAAGGTCACCACCTCAAAGCCCAGAATGTCCTGATAAAAGGCGCAGCTGGCGTCGATGTCGGCCACGGTCAGTACCAGGTGGTCAAGATGGTCTATGTTCATGGCGTTGTCCTTACCATGTTGTGTCAATGGCGCCGCCATTTCGCCGCAAGGGCGGCGCGCCGGCAAAGCGATACTCTGTTACGCCGCGCCTGCTGTGCCCGCCGGGCGCAGTAAGATATAACAACAGGTTACCAAGACAGGCCCCAAGCGGGGCCTTTTATCGGCCGCTTTCCAAGGAGGCAGTATGCGAAAAGCCGTTTTTTTATGGGCCAGTTTGGCCCTTGCCGCGCCGCTGGCCCAAGCCTGCAACCAAAACGTGGCGCCCGGCCAATCCATCCAGGCCGCCATTGATGCCCTGCCTAAGGACAACTCCCCCCAGACCCTGTGCTTGCAAGCCGGCACCTACCACATCGACGGCCTGCTGCACATCAGCCGCAGCAATGTCACTTTGAGCGGCGCCGGCGATGCCAGCCACATATTGATGCGCGATGACGTAGAGCAGCCGGTACTGGTTATTGGCGATTACCAACACCCCGAGCCCCAGGCCGCCATCCGCAATGTGGTGATTGAGAACCTCAAGCTGACCGGCAACCACAGCGCCAAGGAATTCATGCCGGCCCTGCCCTATTTGAGCAACAGCGTGGTGATTGTGCGCCGCGGCGAGCAAATCGTGTTTCGAAACCTCACCCTCGACCGTTGCCGCAGCGCCTGTTTGCTGACCGAGCGCCAAAGCAGCAATGTGCGCATCGAGCAAAACCGCATCACCGGCGCGATGTGGGACGGGGTATCCTTTAACAGTACCCGTTTTGTGGTGATGCGTGGCAATAGCGTCAGCCACAACGTGGCCGCCGCCATCACCGCCGAGAACTTAGAAGACAGCTACATCAGCAACAACCAGCTGGTGGATAACGGCTCCCACGGCGCCTACCTGTCCAACTCCTATCGCAATGTCTTTGAAGACAACACCATCAACAACAACAAGCAGGCCGGCATTTACCTGACCTGCGCCATCCGCACCCGCAACCCACTGATCTGCTGGGACAACTCCATGAGCGCGGACAACACCTTCCAAGACAACACCCTAAACGACAATACCTTCGGCTACGCCGTGGGGGTGGACAGCGCCGCCAATTGCGCCAAACCGGGCTTTAAAATCAACGTTTGGAAAGACAACCACAGCAATGTCCCCAACCAGCAATACCCGGCCCTTTTTGGCCGCTGCACCACCGCCGACCCAGAAAGTTAGCCCCATAAAAAAGCCCGGCATCAGCCGGGCTTTTTTACAGCAGTTCCCTTATCGGCCTTTTTAATGAGCGCCGCAGCGCCCAAAGGCTACAAAAGGCCAGCACCGCCAGCAATAGCACCAAGGTCAGCGCTACCACATCCAGGCTGGCAAGGTCGGCATTAAGGCTCAGGGCCAAACGATCATTGAGGCGCCACACCAGGGCCGCCACCACCACAAAGGCCGCCATCGCTACCGCCAGCAACTCCAGGCTTAACAGCCCCAGCAAGTGGTGGAACCGGGCACCAACCGCCAACATCACCCCAAACTTGCGTTTACGCATCCGAAGCTGCGCTTCAAGCTGGTTATAGAGGCTTGAAATGCTCAGCAGGCTCACCAGGCCACCTAGCACCATGGCCAGCAGCACCATGTTATCCATGGCGACGTTGAGTTTGGCGAGCGCCTCTTTGACGCTGCCGGTGGGGGTCAGGGTCCACAGCTCACCATTGTCCTGATTAAAGCGCTTGAGCTGCTGCACCAGAGCCGGCTCAGCCTCCCGCTGCACGATAAAGCTCAGCGCGTCGGCCTTGTCGAGGTTATCGAGCAGGCCGTAGATCATCGGTTGGTGCTTATTGAGCACACCCAGATGCGGCAGGTCATCGATGATGCCATCAACATGAATCGCCTGGTTTTTCTCAAAGCCGAGGGTGTCGCCCTTTTCCATGAACAGGGTCTGGCCGATGCTGCTTTCATCCAAGGGCAGGCCCAGGATCTGCGCCGCCGAGGCGTTCAGCACCACGCCCTGACGATTAGGCTGGCCACCGGCCAGCATCTTGGCCTTGATAACGGAAAAGAAGCTGCCCGACACCGCCAGGGTGTTGATGTTGGGGCTGTCCTTTTTAAAATCCGCTGCCGCGACAGCGGTTTTGGACGGAAAACTGATGGGCGACACAAAGCCGCCTTTGGTGATGGCAACGTCACCGCGCTCGGCCATCACCAGCAGTGATGGCACATTCAAGGGGTGAGCGGCATCATTGTCGTCACTGGCGTGGAGCTTAAAGGTATCGAGCCCCACCCCGAACTGTTCTTGCCGATGTACTTGCCATTGGGTATGGAGCATGGCAAAGGCCAGCAGCAGAGACAGCCCGGCAAAGCACAGCTGCGCCCCCAGGTTAAGGCGGCTCAGCTGGCGCTGGGCCGGGCTGGCATCCTGACTTTTACTGCGGCTGAACTGGCTTTTTCGCAGCAACGCCAGTAGCGGCAGGCTGGTACTGATGGCAACGGCCATGGCCGCCACCAAGGTGGCAACCACCAGCGCCAGCACCGTGGCACCAAAGCTCACCGGCAGCGGCCACAGTGCATGGGCATGGCTATAAAGCGCCAGGCCCGCCGCCGCTAGCCAGCCCAGCAGCAAGGCCGGCACCAAGAGCGGTAACTGCTCTAAAAACACTTGCCGAGCCAGTTGCTGGGCGTTGGCGCCCACCGCTATGCGGGTAGCAAACTCCCCTTGGCGCCGCAAAAACTGGTTAATGCCGTGGCTTAACAGGTTCAGCACGTTGATAAGGCCGAACATCAGGCTCAGTACCAGGATCACCCACCACTGCTTGCGCATCTGGCTTTGCTCGCTGGGTGCAAAGTTCACCCCGGGCAGCACGTATTTCTTCATGTTGTCGAGGTTGGAGGAGAGGCTGACACCTCCTTCCTGCTTCTGCTCGTCTTCCTCGTTAAGAAGACGCTGCAAATCGGCCGGCTCAAAACCCTCTTTGACCACCGCCACCCCGTAGTAGAAGGGTACCTTGGCAACCAGCTGCTTTTTAATCAAAGCGATTTGCTCGGCCGACATGGTTGGAGGCAAACCTATCTCGAAAAACGCGGCCAGGTTATTGGCCGACACCCAGAGCGCGCCGCCGATTTTTTTATCAGCGGCGATGGCATCAGGAAGGTAACCGGCAATATGCAGCCCCTTGCCCGACGCTTTAGCGATAAGGGTTTTGCCCAGCAGACTGCCCTGGCCCCACTGGCGCTCAAAGGCGCGGCTGACATAGGCCTGATTATCAAAGTCCGCCGCTTTCGCATCAATGCCCTTGATGCCAAGGGTGCTAAAGAAATCGGCGTCAACAAAGCCGATATCTTCTTTAAAACTCTTATCGTCGATGCGAAAAGCACCGGGGGTCTGCCCGACTTTGACCATTTTGAGGATCCCCGGCGCCTTGGCTGCCTGGTCCAGCACCTCACTACCCACCCCAAGCAGGGTGTCCTTGGGGCTGCGAAGGCCGATGGTCACGTACTGCGAACTGGTATTGCTCACCCACTGAGGCACGGCGCTAAACAGCGAAGGCGCGGTAGCCAGGTTGATACTGAGCAGCATGGCAAAAAGGGTAAAACCCACTAAGAGCAGCAGGTACTGGGCAAGGTGGGCCTTCCACTGGCGAAAGCCATAAGCGATTGCAAAAAACATGGCCGCTCCCTCAGTGCTCGGTGACTAATTCGCCGTCCTGGATGTGCAGGACCCGGGCGCATTTGTCCGCCAGCTTCTGGGAGTGGGTGACCAACAGGATGGTGACGCCTTCGCCGTTGAGCTGCTCAAAGAGGTTGAAGATGGCTTCTTCCGAGGCAGAATCCAGGTTGCCGGTGGGCTCGTCGGCCAGCAGGATATCGGGCTTGGTGACCAGAGCTCTGGCAATGGCCACCCGTTGTTGCTGGCCACCGGAGAGCTGCTCGGGGTAACTGTCGATTTTGTCGCTTAGGCCAACCTGCTCAAGCACCTGTTGGGCCAGCGTACGGTATTGGGATTTGGCCACCGCCTTGTTGTAACGCAGCGGCAGCACGATGTTCTCCATCACGGTCATATCATTGACCAAGTTGAAGTTTTGAAACACCCAACCGATATTGCGGTTACGAAGGGCGGCCTTTTGAAAGGCAGAGAGCTGGCGAATTGGCTGACCACAGAGGTGGTAGTCGCCATCGCTGGCTTCATCAAGAAGCCCCAAAATAGAAAGTAAGGTCGATTTACCACAGCCGGACTTACCGGTAATGGCCACAAACTCCCCTTCGTTGATGGCAAACGACAGCCCCTTGAGGGCTTGCACCGGCACCTTGTCGGCGTTGAATACCTTGCTAAGTCCCTTTACCGCCAGTAATGCTTCACTCATTTTTTGTCCTTAAGGTTGCCAGTCTTTGGGGTTGTTCATGACGACCTTGTCACCCACTGCAAACCCCTTGCTCACACTCAAAAAATCTCGCGATGCCCGGTTTACCGGCACTCTCGCCAATACCCACTCTCCCGAGGGCTTTTGTTTGTAGATGGCCAGCTCGTCGCCGTCCCGATAATAAGGCGGGCGCGGCACCAGCAACTGGTCCTGCATCTTGTAAGTGGTAATGGTGCCGCGCACGTCCATATCGGAGCGGGCGCCACCAGGCAGCGGCGCGTCAAAGCGCACATCCACCTGTACCTGGCCATTGCTGGCATTGGGGGCAACCCTAGTCACCAAAGCGCTCACCTGGCTGCCGTTAATATTGATAAGGGCGCTGTCGCCGGCCTTAACCTTGGCAGCGTCGCTGGTGCTGACCTGTAACTGGGCGATAAGGCTGTCCGGGTCGGCGACGATGCCAAGGCTGGTGCCCTGCTCAATCCAGGTGCCCAGCTCCACATTGGTGGCTAGGCTCTGAATGCGGCCGTTAAGGCCGGGGCGAATGGCAAGGTAGGATTCGTTGAGTTTGGCGTTATCCAGCGCCTGCTGGGCCGATTGAGCCTTGATAGCGGCTGAGGCCAGCTTGGCTTGCTCAGCAGAAGCGGCAGCATCGAGGCGCTTTTTGGCCAGCTTCTCGGCCAGCACGGCTTTGTCGTAGGTGGCCTGGTATTGCATCAACTCCAGCTTGGAGATGATGTTGAGCTTGGCCAGTTTTTCCCTGGCCGTCAGCTGAGCCAACTGCGCCTTGGCATCGGACTGGTTAATCACATAAGTGTTTTGCAGCTCGAGGTGATTGTCGGCAATTTCCGCCTTGGTTTGTTGCAAGGCCGCCTCGGCATCTTTGAGGCTCAGCTCGGCTTTGCGCACTTCTTGATTGAGCTGCGGATTGGTAAGCACGACGATGACGTCGTCTTTTTTGACCGGCTCACCAGCCAACTTGATGATCTGGGTGACGGTGCCGGACACCTTGCTGACCACACTGCGGCGCACATCGGATTTTAAGGTGCCATAAGCCGGGACTTGTTCGACAAAGTCCCCCCGCACCACGGTTTTGAAAACCAGGGCATCGTTTTTCTCGTGGAAGATGGCTCCGAAAGACGAGCGCAGGGATACAACGATAACGACAGCCAGCACCAATACGGCACCAATACCGCCAAGCAAAGTCCATTTTCTAAGAGAGGGGGCATCCTTGGGTATTTCCACAACCAGCACCTTTCATACAACTTCACAACAAAAGTACAATATACGAAACACCGCATTTATCAACAAAAAATCACGAATCAGCGATAGTTTTAAAATAGTGCATGAGAGCTTAAAATTCATGCATAAAAAGGCCACATGCACTTAAAAACCACCAGCATAGCTATCAATCCATAAAAGGCACTAATAGCAGCCAGCTACCAAATCCCAGCTTAATCTTCATTTTTCTATTACAATACGACACCCTTTGCCTACCATATCACAGATTATTCTAATTTCCTTGGCATTCACAACAGGCGATTTATCGGCAGCAATCGCAATATTATTACATCCCAAAAAAAGCACTACAACTAAAGGACTGAGCGTAAACCTTTTCAATGTAGACATTTTCAATACCTTACTTTGAAGTGAGTAAAGAACCAGTTAATCAATGAATTAAGAAAGCATGCATGGTTTGGCAGCATTGTACGTGAAAATACCATAGCTAAGATTTAATTTATCCGTAAGCTGCCAAGCTAAAATCTTATAATATTTTAAGTTGGTGCCAAGATGGCACCAACTTATAGCTTAGAAGTGAATAACGATCTCACAACCATAGCTATCATTATTGATGTGGCACTTGAGTTCGCCTTGAGCTGTCGGGTTATCAGCTTCCGGGGTAGCGTTTTTTTCAGCAGCAACGGCAGCGTTAGCCGACCCAAAAAGAAAAACACAAGCAGTCAGAGAGCTCAGCATAATTTTTTTAAAGAGTTTCATTTTCGTATCCTTACTTTAAAAGTTAAATTTTATTTGCTCTGAAGCGAGCAAGAAAACATTTAACATCTACGAAAAAAAAAGGAAACAAACACTCTGTTCCAAAAAATTGGCCCGCTTATAAAGCCTGTAAAATTATGCAGGTTGAATTTATATAAAACACAAACCAAACCCTTTCTAAAAGTAACAAGCTTGCCTTTTAAAAGCATCGCTATTAGCGGCTGGACTGACAAACAAGTGGACCAAAAGTCAGTTAGTTCCTCATCACCTTTCCCACTGTCAGGACTTCAGAAAACTGACCGTTGTCACTTCGTAGGCTCACCGTCTGACTAATCAATTGTTGGCAACGGAACATCGAAATCTCCGCATTTTTGAATCATCGGATCACATTTCAGGCTCACTTGGGCACTTATCATGCCATAGGCCTTTATCCTAAAATAAGTTCAGCTAGCGCTGCTATTCACCGTAATTGCCTGATGCTACTCGCCCTTACAAATTCCAATCAACATGCAGTTGCCAGAAGTGAACCCAAATGAAGGGGAATAAGTTTCATAAAAAAATAGAACGACATTGCTCATTTGGCTGAATGTCCTTGATGAGAACGGATGATTGATGAGTGGAGGTAGCACGATAATATGGCGATATTTGCGTTTCACGACAGCTATGTTCAAGCGGGTGACCCCGGTTCTCCCATGCTCATGGTACAAATGGAAAACAAAAGCCGGCACAAGGCCGGCTTTATCTCTATCGAGAGAAAGTCTCTTATTCGGTGCCGCCGACGGTGATGCCGTCGATCTTCAGGGTTGGCTGGCCAACCCCTACCGGCACTGACTGGCCGTCCTTGCCGCAGACGCCGACGCCGGGGTCGAGTTTGGCGTCGTTACCGATCATGGAGATCTTCTGCATCACGTCCGGGCCCATACCAATCAGGGTGGCGCCGCGGATGGGGCGGGTGACCTTGCCGTTCTCAATCAGATACGCCTCGGAGGCGGAGAACACGAACTTGCCGGAGGTGATGTCCACCTGGCCGCCACCGAAGTTGGGGGCGTAGATACCCTTCTCTACCGAGGCTATGATCTCGCCCGGCTCATGCTGGCCGCCCAGCATGTAGGTGTTGGTCATGCGCGGCATCGGCAGGTGGGCAAAGGACTCACGGCGGCCGTTGCCAGTGGGGGCAACCCCCATCAGGCGGGCGTTGTGCTTGTCTTGCATGTAGCCTTTGAGGATACCGTCCTCGATAAGGATGTTTTCCTGGGTCGGGGTGCCTTCGTCGTCGATGGTCAGGGAGCCGCGGCGGTCCTTGATGGCACCGTTGTCCACCACGGTCACGCCCTTGGCCGCCACCTGCTGGCCGATTCGGCCACTAAAAGCGGAGCTGCCCTTGCGGTTAAAGTCCCCTTCCAGGCCGTGGCCAACCGCTTCGTGCAGCAGTACGCCGGGCCAGCCATTACCCAACACCACCGTCATCTGGCCGGCTGGCGCCGGGGTGGCGTCGAGGTTGGTGAGCGCCATGCGCACCGCTTCGCGGGCATAACCCAGGGCGCGTTTTTCGCCGCCGTCGTTTTGCAGGAAGTAGTCGTAACCGAAGCGGCCACCACCGCCACTGCCACCCCGTTCGCGGCGGCCATCTTTTTCCACCAGCACCGACACGTTAAAACGCACCAACGGGCGGATATCGGCGGCCAGGGTGCCGTCGGAGCCGGCAACCAGAATTTCTTCATAAACCCCGGCCATGGACACGATCACCTGGGTGACGTGGCTGTCGAGCTTGCGGGCGAACTGATCCACTTCCCGCAACAGGGCCAGCTTGTCCAACTGGCTGATGCTGTCCAGCGGGTTAAAGGCGCCGTACAGGCCCTTGGCCTGCACCGGGGTGGCAATCTTGATTTGCTGGTTGCCACCACTGGCGGCAATGGAGCGGGCGGCGGTAGCGGCGTCTTTAAGGGAGCCCAGCTCGATATCTTCGGCGTAAGCAAAGCCGGTTTTTTCGCCGCTGATGGCCCGCACCCCGACACCGCGCTCGATGTTGAAGCTGCCGTCTTTGACGATGCCGTCTTCCAGCACCCAGGACTCGTGGGCCGAGCCTTGGAAGTACAAGTCGGCATAATCCACCTGATGCTGGTGAATAAGCCCCAGGGTTTGTTCAAGGCGGGCCTGGTCGAGGCCGGCCGGCTCCAGCAGGCTGCCGGCAACAGTAGAGAAAAGGCTCATCACGACTCCTTGGGCGGTACGATGGCAAAGCGGCGATGCGTATCCAATGGCATCCGCTCCCGTACCGCCTCGGTTAATTTGTGGTCAAGGCTGGCACTGATGCTGCCTTCCCCGAGTCCCAGCTCTTCCAGTACCTGACCCCAGGGGTCGACGATCATCGAGTGGCCCCAGGTCTCGCGGCCATTGGCATGGACGCCGCCCTGGTTGGCGGCCACCAAATAGCACTGGCCCTCGATGGCGCGGGCCCGGCACAGCACTTCCCAGTGGGCTTCTCCGGTGCGGGCGGTAAAGGCGGCCGGCAGCACCAGTACATTCACTTGCTGCTGGCGATACCAGGCAAAGAGTTCGGCAAAGCGCACATCATAACAGACCGCCACTCCAACCCGGCCAAAGGGGGTGTCAATAACGGCAGGGCCGGGGCCTCCAACGGTGGTGGCCGACTCCAGATAGGTGCCAGTGGCGTCGGCCACCTGCACGTCAAACATGTGCATCTTGTCGTAACGGGCCCGGACCTGGCCTTGGTCGTCAATCACCAGGCAGGCGGCGCCAAAACGCTCCGGGTTACCGCTTAAGATGGGGAAGGTGCCGGTCACCATCCATACCCCGTATTTTTTACACAAATCCTTGAGGGCATCCTGGATGGGGCCGCTGCCAAAGGTCTCGGCTACTCCCAGTTGCTCCCGGTCCTTGCCGCCGAAATAGGCAAAGCATTCTGGCAACACCACCAGCCGGGTGGTGCGGGCCAGGTCGGCCAACTGGCGCTCAACCATGGCCAGGTTGTCGGCGACATTGGGCACAGACACCATCTGCAGGGCGGTAACAATACTCATGAATGGGGCTCCTGGGGAGGATTGGGATTGCTCTTGACGAGGGTAGCAGGCTTTTCGCCGCTGCCGGCAGCGGCGCTACCTGCCGCCGGCGGCTGGCCGCCTTCGGGCTCGCCATTGTTGCCATCGTCCGGGGGTTTGGGCAAGGGGACAGAGCCTTTGGAGCGAGACACCTCTTCGAGATGGGGGTTGTCGATGGTGCCGGTCAGGTTAAAGCGAATTTCGGTGACCACGTCGATCACCGGGCCAAAAATTTTGGTCAGGGCATACACCGCCACCCCGGTTACCGGGGTGACCGCAAAGGCGGCCAGCACCGGCAGGTTGCCGGTAACATTGGGCTTGAAGCTGATGTCGTAGGCGAGGTTGCGGTTAACCAAATCGGTCCAGCCGGTGGCGTTCATGTCCCCCACTACGCCGTCCATCTTGATCTGGTTGGAACGCAGCACCCCTTTTTTCAGCTCGCCGGAGGCGGTGATGTTGTCAAAATAGAGGCCCTTGTCAAAGAGATCCCGAAAATCCAGGGCCAGCTTTCGGCGCAGAGAATCAAAGCTAAACACGGTGAGCAACCGAGCGCCTTTGTCGGATACGTCGGCCACGTAGCCCTGGCCCAGCTTGGCGCTGACCTTGCCATCGACATTACCCAGCTCAAAATCCTGGGGGCCGCCCGGCCAGCTCATCTGCACCTCCCCTTTAGCCGGGGCGTCACGCAGGCTCGATGCCATGCCCATGCCGTCGAGGTACTTGCCGATATCGTCCACATCCAGTTGCAGATCCAAGTCGGTGTAATTGCCCTTGGCCAGCCATGTGCCGGAGCCGGAAATACCGCCGCCCGCGCTTTGCTGCTTGATAACGGGCAGCAGCAGGTCGTCGCCCTGGCCGCGCCCTTCTGCCGTCAGCTCGCCCAGTTTCACCCCTTGGATGGTGCAGCTGGTGCAATGGAACTTAAAGGGCGGAATGTCGGCAGGGCTCAGGCTACTTGGCGCCTTTTGCTCTTGCCCGGCTTCCGGGGCAAGGGAAGCAAGGTCGACCCGGTCGAGGTTAATCAGCAGCGGGTCGATGCCCCAGCGGCTGGGTAGCCACAACGAACCGTCCAGCTCCTTACTGTTGATGCTGAGCTTCCAGGCATCGGTTTGGCGCTGGGCCAGGGCCGAGACGCTGTTCAAGGTATGGCCGTAACTCAGCACCTTCTGGGCGTTGAGCTGTACCTGGGTCAGCGGCGGCAGCAGGCCCTCGCCTTCACCGCCTTGAATGCGGGTCAGCACATTCATCCAGTCCTGCTGGTCGATAGCCGAAACCCCAACGCCAATGCGACCCTGGCCGGGCGCCGGGTCCGGCAGCGGCGCGTAGCCCACGCCCAGTTCCCAGTTCTGCACCTTGCCGTGGGCAAAGAGGCTGCGGGCGATGGCCCTTTTACCCAACGCCAGGTTGATCACCACACCGCTGTCGCCGCCGCTGGCATTGACCGTCAGCGGCCAGGCCTCGTCGGCGGATTTATTGGCCGGGAAGGGATAAGGGCTGGCAATGCCTTTGAGATCGCTCTTGGCATTGATTTTTAAGTCAAAATCATTGGCTTTTATGAGTAAATCAAGGCGCCCGGCCCAGCTGCTTTGGCCGGTCAGTTGCCACCAGGGCGCGGCGATCTTGGTGGTGTCAAAGCGGCCACCCAGATCCAGCCCTACCTTGTAGCCAAGCTTGTCGTCGCCCCCCTTGAGGGTGAGGCTCAGCGGCTGCTCATAAAGCTTGGCCTGCAGGCCGGTGGCGGCAATCTTGTCGTTGTCAAAACTGAGCTGGCCCTTCACGCCGGTGAGGTTGAAGGCGTCCAGCACCCGCACTGTGTTGTCGGCAAAGTTCACCTGGCCCTTGGCTTCTACCTGCTCGGCGTTATCCAGGGGAATGGCAAGGCTCAGGTTGCCGTCCAAGGCGCCACTGACCTCAAGCTTGCCAAGAGCAGCGCCCACCGAGTCAGCCAGTGGCGAGGCGTTCATCAAGGCCGCCACATCGGGGCCCTGGGTGTGGGTGTCGGCGTGAATGCCAAGCAGCGGCTGATGGCCGAGGTTGGGGATGTCGGCGCTGAGGTTAGTTACCGGCACCGCCAGCAGCTGGCCTTTGTCGGCATAGATGTTCATGGCGGCATCGTTAAAACGGGCCGTGATATCGGGGCTATAGAGGGCCGGCCAATGGCTGTCGAACAGAAAGTCGAGGTCGTGGATGCGGGCTTCGGCCAGGAAGGTGCCGCTGTTGTCAGCGTAGGGGAAATGGCCAAAGGCCCCTTGCCACAGCACCACACCCTGGGCCTTGCCGCCTTTAAGGGCGCCATTTAAGTAGTCGGCAACCTGATGCGGCATGGCGGTGAGCGGCAGGTAATCTCCCACCTTGGCCACGGTGAGCTTGCTGACCTCGGCGGCCAGGGCCATGCCGGGCTCGGCTCCCAAATCCACTTTGCCCCGGGCAGTGACCGCCAGGTCTTCGGTGCCCAGCGCCAGGGCGCCGGTGCGAAGCTGCCAGCCGCCCTCGCCGTTAAGGAGCCACAAATCGCCCTTTAACTCACTCAAGGCAAAGGGCGCACGAAAATGCGGGCCTGGGTCAATCTCGACCTGGCTGTCGTTAAAACGGGCCAGGCCCTTATCACCCGCCCAGGACAGCTTGAGCTTGAGGTCTTTCACCCCGGGCAGCTCGTCCTTGGCGTCCCAGTTTAAATCGACGCTGGCATCGCCAGAGAGCACGTAATCCTGGTTAGCCGCCAGATAGAGGTCACGAATATTGCCATTGGGTTTGGCCACCGCCAGCCAGTGCTTGAGCGGCGGCGGCAGACCGCGCCAGAGGTTCAGTAGCGGCGTCAGCGGCGCCAGGTTCAACTGCTGGGCGTAGAGGAGATGGTCGTGGCCCTGCTGGCGAAACTGCATGGGGCCTAAATCCCAGGGTTTGCCGTCGGTGCTGACATCAGCCTGGCGGCTGTCCAGTTGCCAGCCGCCCTGGGTGGCGTTGAAGGTCAGCACCCAGCTATCGACTTTGATGTCGTGGCGGTCAAAGCGCAGGCTGCTGTCGCGCAGCAGCATCTGGCCACCCACCACCCGGCCTTTTTCGAAATCCAGCCACAGCCGGGAGTTGACGGTGCCCCGCTGCACGGTGAGGTAATCGCCAAGGAAGGTGTTAACCCAAGGGTCTAGGTGCAGGTCCTGAGCGTCCACAAAGAGGCGGGCGTCGAGGTCTTCCATCCGCGACTCAAGGCCGTAAAGGTCGAGGATAAAGCGCACCTGCTGCTCGCCGTATTCGCGGATGCTGGCATAGCCCACCGCCTGGTGGCGATACCGCCCCCCGAACCACGACACCTTGCTTATCTCAACAGTCCTTGGGCCATAGCGCGACGGCAGCTCCAGTTGCGAGTGGGTGAGACTGGCCTGGGTCAGTTGTTTGAGAAACAGGGCTTCGAGCTGGTGGCGGTTGATGGCGCTCTGGCTGGCGTCGTCGTTCTTGGGCCAGCGCTTAAGTTTGAGGTTCAGGCCGTCGGCGTTCAAAAACGCCAGTTTTGGCTCCATGGTAAAGAGGCTTGCCCAAAAGCGCAGCCCCACCGACAGGGTCTTCACCTTGAGGTTAAGATCGCCGCTGTCGTCGGTCAGGGTCAGGTCATTGAAGGTAAAGCTGGGGCCCAGCCCCTGCCAGTCGCCTTTGGCTTCGCCAATGGCCAGATGCAGGCCCATGCGGCTGTTGGCTTGTTCCACCAGCCAGGGGCGCACGTCGTCCAGGCGGTGCACCAGCAGCCGGGCGCCGGATACAAGCAGAGCCGCCACCAGCAACAATATTGCCAGCAACAACCACAACTTGCGGGCCAGCCAGCCCAACACCGCCTGCACTGCGGCCACTACATCATCACCACGTCGAACTGATCCTGGTTATACAAAGGCTCGCCTTGGATTTTCACCTGCTTGCCCATAAAGACTTCCAGTTCGGCAAGGGCGTGGGATTCGTCGTCGGTGAGGGCTTCGGCCACCTGGGGCGAGGCATAAACCACGAACTTGTCGGCATCATAAGCCCGGTGTACCCGCAGGATCTCCCGAAGGATCTCGAAACAGACCGTCTCCACCGTCTTCACCCGGCCGCGGCCATGGCAGGCCGGGCACTCGCCGCAAAGGATGTGTTCGAGGCTCTCGCGGGTGCGCTTGCGGGTCATCTCCACCAAGCCCAGGGCCGAAAAACCGTTGACCGAGGTCTTGGCGCGGTCTTTGAGCAGGGCGTGCTCCAGGCTTTGCAGCACTCGGCGGCGGTGGTCTTCATCGAGCATGTCGATAAAATCGATGATGATGATGCCGCCGAGGTTACGCAGCCGCAGCTGGCGGGCGATGGCCTGGGTTGCCTCAACGTTGGTGTTGAAGATGGTCTCTTCCAGGTTGCGCCGGCCCACAAAGGCACCGGTGTTGATGTCGATGGTGGTCATGGCCTCGGTCTGGTCGATGATGAGGTAGCCACCGGATTTCAGCTCTACCTTGCGGTCCAGCGCCCGCTGCACTTCGTTTTCCACATCGAACAAATCGAAGATGGGCCGCTCCCCAGAGTAATACTCCAAAACTTTGCAAAGTTCGGGGACAAATTCCTCGCAGAAGGTCATCAGGCTTTCGAAGGTGAGCTTGGAGTCAACCCGGATGCGGTCCAAATCGGTACCGACAAAGTCGCGCAATATGCGGTGGGCCAGGCTCAGCTCTTCATAGAGCATGCTGCGGGTGGTGTGGCGGGCGCGGCGTTCCTCGATTTTCTTCCAGAGGCGGCGCAAAAAGGCGGCGTCTTCTTTAAATTCCCGCTCCCCTACCCCTTCGGCGGCGGTGCGGACAATAAAGCCGCCAGCGCCGTCGCAAAAAGGCTCCACCAGATCTTTAAGGCGGGCCCGCTCTTCTTCGTTTTCGATGCGCTGGGACACCCCCACATGGGTGGCGCCGGGCATAAACACCAGATAGCGAGACGGTAAGGTGATGTCGGTGGTAAGGCGCGCCCCTTTGGTGCCAAGGGGGTCTTTGACCACCTGCACCACAATATCCTGGCCTTCGTGAACCAGCCGGGCGATATCGCCGGTCTGGAAGGGGCGCAGGTCTTCTTCGTCCAGGCCGCTGCCGGGAGGGATGATGTCGGAGGCGTGCAGGAAGGCGGCTTTATCCAGGCCAATGTCTACAAAGGCGGCCTGCATGCCCGGCAATACCCGGCTAACCCGGCCCTTGTAGATGTTGCCCACCAGGCCGCGCTTGGCCGCCCGTTCGATATGCAGTTCCTGCAAAATGCCCGTTTCCACCAGGGCCACCCGGGTTTCGGAGGGCGTGGTGTTGATCAGCAGCTCGGCACTCATTTGGTCTCCTTGCCCAGAAACTGGTTGAGCAGTCGCTCTGTCTCCATCAGAGGTAAGCCTACCACGGCAAAATAACTGCCAGACAAATGGCTGACAAAACGCCCGCCTCGACCCTGGATGCCGTAGCCACCGGCCTTGTCGGCCGGCTCGCCGCTTTGCCAGTAAGCGGCAATTTGTGGGTCGCTAAGGGGCTTGAAGGTCACGGTGCTGGTCACCACCTGGGAGAGGGTGCGGCGGCCGTCAGAAAAGGCGATGGCGGTGTGGATAAAATGGCTGCGCCCCGACATGGCCCGCATCATGCGCGCCGCGTCTTGCTCGTCTACAGGCTTGACCAGCAATTGGCCGTCCAGTTCCCCGAGGGTGTCGGAGCCCAGCACCGGCAAAGGCTGAGGCGCCAGCGCCGCGCCGGCTTCGGCCTTGGCCCGGGCCAGCCGCTCCACCAGTGCCAGGGGCGACTCGCCGGGTAGCGCCGACTCGTCCACATCCACCGCCAGCACCTCGAAGGGGAGGTCCAGCAAAGCCAGCAACTGGCGCCGCCGCGGTGACGACGAGGCCAGGTAGAGCGCCGGGGCCGCCATGGTCAGCGGATCCTGAAGCGGCGACGCAGACGGCGCAGCAGCGGGAACAACCAGAACCACATGGCGGCGCTGGTCAGGGCCGGCCAGAAGTAGCGGCCGGTGATCACCACGTCGTTGGTGAGGTGCTCAACCCAGAACACCAGCAGCAGCTTGGCCGCCACCAGAATCACCACCACCCCGGCCTGTTGCCAGACCGGAAAATTGCGCACCCGCTGAAAATTCATGGTGGCCACGTAGGTCACCAGGGTCAGGGCCAGGGCATGCACCCCGAGGGTGGAGCCGAGCATGATGTCGATCATCATGCCGCACAGCCAGGCGATACCCACGCTCACCCGGTGGGGCAGCGCCAGGGTCCAGTAAAAAATCACCAGCAGCACCCAGTCGGGGCGGAAGGCGTCGATACCCAGCGGCAGCGGCAAGATGGCCATCACCATGGCCACCAGCAACGACAGGGCAATCACCAGGCTGCTCATGGTTTGTCTCCCTCGGGCTTGGCGGCATCGGCAACCGGAGCGCTTTTAGGCGCCGCAACCGGCGCCGGCTCAGCCTGGCCTGGCCAAATCAGCAGCAGGTAGCGAATGCGGTCAAGCTGGGCCAGGGGCTGGGCCAGCACCCGGGCAAAGGGTTTGCCTTCATCCGAGAACACCGAGGTGACCTTGGCCACCGGGTAGCCTTCGGGGAAGCGGCCGCCAAGGCCGGAAGAGAGCAGCAAGTCGCCCACTTTGATGTCGGAGCGGTGCGGCACGTGGCTCAGACTCAGCTCGTCCAGCTGGCCGGTACCGGCAGCGATGGCGCGAATACCGTTGCGGGCTACCCGCACCGGCACCGCGTGGGTGGCGTCGGTAATGAGCAGCACCCGCGCCGAGCTTGGCCCGACACTCACCACCTGGCCAATCAGGCCCTGGGCGTCCAACACCGGCTGGCCTTCATAGACGCCGTCGCTGCGGCCACGGTTGATCATGATCTGCAGGCTGAAGGGGTCCGAGTCCACCGTCATTACCTCGGCCACCAGTTTGCGGGCGTCGGTACGGGGCTGGGAGCCCAGCAAGGAGCGCAATTGGTTGTTCTCCTGCTCCAAAAAGGCCAGATGCTGCAGGCGCTCGGAGGTTTCCAGCAACTGTTCCTTGAGGGCGGCGTTTTCTTCCTTGAGGTGGCTGCGGCTGGTCAGCTCTTCAGAGCCCCAACGCAGCAGCCGCGAGGGGCCGTCCGCCAGGTACTGAACGGGGGTCACTAGCGAATTCAAGTAGAAACGGGCCGCATCGAAACGATGTTGCCAGTGGTCGAGAAAAATAATCACAAAGGACACCACCACCAACAGCAGCAACCGCCACTGCAGCGAAGGGCCTCTCGAAAAAATTGGCTTCATAAGGCAAGAAGGGGCGCCCTTGGGCGCCCTGGTTCATTATTCTTCGCTGAAGATATCGCCGCCGTGGAGATCGATCATCTCCAAGGCCTTACCGCCACCGCGGGCCACACAGGTGAGCGGGTCGTCCGCAACCACCACCGGAATGCCGGTTTCTTCCATCAGCAGGCGATCCAAGTCTTTCAACAGTGCGCCACCGCCGGTGAGCACCATACCGCGCTCGGAAATGTCAGAGGCCAGCTCCGGCGGGCACTGCTCCAGCGCCACCATCACCGCGCTGACAATACCGGTCAGCGGCTCTTGCAGGGCTTCGAGGATCTCGTTGGTGTTGAGGGTAAAGCTGCGCGGAACCCCTTCGGCCAGGTTACGGCCACGCACTTCGATTTCCACCATTTCGTCGCCCGGATAGGCCGCGCCAATCTCGTGCTTGATGCGCTCGGCGGTGGCTTCACCAATCAGTGAGCCGTAGTTGCGGCGCACGTAGTTGATGATGGCTTCGTCGAAACGGTCACCACCGATACGCACAGAAGAGCTGTACACCACGCCGTTCAGGGAGATAACCGCCACTTCGGTGGTACCACCACCGATGTCCACCACCATGGAGCCGGTGGCTTCACTGACCGGCAGGCCGGCGCCGATGGCGGCGGCCATGGGCTCTTCAATCAAAAAGACTTCGCGGGCACCGGCGCTCATGGCCGATTCGCGGATGGCACGGCGTTCCACCTGGGTGGCCCCTACCGGCACACAGACCAGCACCCGAGGGCTGGGCTTTAAGAAATTGTTCTCGTGCACCTGTTTGATGAAGTGCTGCAGCATCTTCTCGGTGACGTAGAAGTCGGCGATCACGCCGTCTTTCATGGGGCGGATAGCCTTGATGTTACCCGGTGTACGGCCCAGCATTTGCTTGGCGGCATGACCCACTGCGGCAACAGACTTGGGACCACCGGCGCGCTCCTGGCGAATGGCGACCACGGAGGGCTCGTTGAGGACAATGCCTTTGTCACGAACGTAAATCAGAGTGTTGGCGGTACCGAGATCGATGGAAAGATCGTTGGAAAAGAGACCACGGAGTTTTTTGAACATGAGGAAGGCCGATCCTGTCTTTGCGCAAACGGATGCTTTGTTAATCGGCTAACTTTACCAACCGCCTTGTTTATCCACAAGCAAGGCGGCGCCACCGTCAGCCGGTGATTCAGTTTTATTTGTTTTATTCAGATATCCAGGGGTTACTGCCTGTTATTCAGGCGGATTATTGCCCCAGATCTCCTGCCAGTAAATTTGCCGGTCATTGCCATGGAAACGGCCAAAATAGGCCGTTGCCTGAGGATTGCCGTTGCTGCTGCCATCCCAGGTGAATTTAAGCCAGTCGGCAACCGCCGCTTCAATGCTGACCTGGCCAGCACTGCCAGGGGCGCTAAGCGCCAGCACCCCATAGGGACTGGTGCCCGCAGCTAAAGTTCCGCTACTGCCCATGGCGCTGGTCCCAAGGCCATTGGTGCCGGTGGGAAAACGCAGGTCGCCATACGCGGCGGCGGTGCAGCTGTCGTCACTGTTGGCCACAAAATAGTTGCCGTTCCAGTACTGGGTGTGCAGCGAAATGGGCAGGTTTTCGTTCTCGGGACCACTGGCATCGTCCAGAACCGCCCGGCCATAACGCAGGGAGGCAATAGTACCCCACAGCGTGCCGCCGGTCAGGGCCATGTTTTGTGACGCCATTCGTGTTTGTCGGCCCCCGATGCGGTTAGCGGCGCTTTCACCGTCGTTAAAGACCGCTCCCACCTGCACATTGGCAAAGGGGCCTTCGGGGGCGTTGCGGGCAAACAGGATGTCACTGTTACTGAAATTCGCAGCCTGGCCCAGGTTCCAAAGGGGCGCCGGGCCGTTATCCACCAGCCTTGCCGATTGGTCGGCGCCGGCAAACTCGCTCACATACCCCAGGCGGCCCAAGGCAAAAGCGCCGGTGTAGTTGTATGTGCGCTGGCCCTGCACGTTTTGGGCGGTCAAGGTGCCACTTAAGGTGAAAGGCTGGCCGATATAGGTGTAAGGATTGGCCGCGTCGCAGCTGCCGGTAAGCACCTGGCCGCTGAGCAGCACGGTGGCTGGCACAAACTTGCCGATGGGCTGGCTGCGAGAGCTATTGATGCTGGTGCCAAAATAGCTGGGCGGCGCCGCGCTAAAAGAAAACACCCCCACTTCGCTGACCGACTGGCTGACCTCGGCCAGGGCATCGGTTGCCAGGCCATGGTCGTAACTGCTGGTGCCAACAGTGCCGCTTTGGCCGCCCGCAGGGGCCAAAAGCGCGGCTCCGAGGCTGATACCGCTTTGGCGATAACTGGGGGTATTGATGGGGTTGGCGCAGTAATAGCCGCCCTCGCCGGTGGCGCTGTCCCAGGCTTTGGCAATGAGTTGCAGCGGGAAGGCTTCACCGGCGTAGCGGTACAGGTGGCAGCTGGCGTCGCTGGCGCTGCACTCCCCGGCGCTGCTTTGGCTTTGGATACAAAAGCCCACCGGGCGGCTGACAAAACTGTCTGAGCCGCTCATCACCAGGCCGTTTTCCTGCGCGGTGCCGGTGTAGCGGGCGTTAAGCTGCATGCGCCCGGCGTCCTGGTAATTCACATTAAGGGTGGCTTCGCCCTGGCTGTTAAAGGTGAGCTGCTGGCTGGTGGCCTCGCTTTGCTGGGTGCCAATAGCCACGCCATTGACCGACACCGCCCTGAATACCTGTTTGTCGGCCCGGATTGGGTCTTCATAGTTGGACCACAGCGCCAGGGTTTTGGTGGTGCTGGCAAAGGCCGGCACGCAGCGCTGGCTGGTGTCGCTTTTCTTCACGGCCTTAAGCACCGCGCTGGCGCCCTGGTTGGCGATAAAATCCGGCACATCAAACACAAAGCCGCTGTCGGCAAAGGTGAGATTGCAGTTGCTACTGGGAGCGCCGCCGTCGATGGAGCACAGGGTCTGGCTGAAGGCTTCGGTAGCCGGGGTGGAGGACGGCACGTCCAGGGTCAGGGAAGCGGCCGTGCCCTGATGCAGGCTGACAGTGGTGCTGCCACCGCTAAAGACCACCGGGTTGGCAGGCCAGCCACTGGCGGGGCTTAAGGTGGCGCTGACTTCATCGGTGTAAAGCTGGCTGCAATCGGCGTTGAGGCAAGCCTTGATGGTGACATCATGGCCGGTGCAGGTCAGAGCATTAGAACTGTAATCGAGCTCGAAATGATGAATTTGCTGGCCCAAGTCGCCAAGCTGCGCGGCGCAGACCTGCAGGTTGTCTATTTCGTGGTAGTTGGAGTTGGCCCCGGTGGAGCCGGTAAAAGACAGGAAGAAATTTTGCGGCAAATTGCTTTGGGTCAGCTGGCCCAAGGCATTGTAGTTGTCGATAAGGGTGACAAAACCGTTGCCGTTATCCCGCTCCACCTTGACCACAGCGCTGCTGGGGCCGCCGCTGGAATCGAGGGTAACCCGGTAGCGATGCCCCGGCGCCGCCACGTTGGAAGACCGGGCGTCGATGGCCGGGCTCAGGTTGGCGCTGGTGCCGGTGAGGTAGCGATAGCCACTGGTGCCACTGCCGGAGCCGCGTAGCGCCACGGCGTTGGTGCGAAAACCGGGGCCCCCTTCTCGGCCCTCTGAGGCGGCCGAATAGTTGCCGAACTCGTCCAGCCCCACCCCCAGCCAGCCACCGGCAAAACCGTTAATACCGGTTTTCTGGGCATAGCCCAGGGAGCCGCCGTAAGCACCGGCCCTGGGGGTAACGCTGGCATCGGAGAAAATAGCCGCCATGCCGTCGGCGCCGCTACCGCTGTTTGGCGACCAGCCGTAATAGTCGAACTGCACTATCACCAGGTTGTCGCTGGCCGGCAGCAATTTACGCAAGGATACCGCTGTGGCTTCTTCGGTCTGGTCCTGGGTCAGGCGCAGCCGGCCATTGACGATAGAGGGCGCAAAACTGCCCCTCGAAGACGACACCGCCCAGTCATTTCCCAGGCTGGCGCGGTTAAAGTCGTCGGTAAAGCACTGCAATGACTGGCTGCAAGCGGTGCGCTCGGTCATCAACAGCGCCACCTGGCTGTCGGTCAGGGCCGTGGCGAAAATACGCAACTCATCAAGGGCACCGTTGAAGTAGTAGCTGGCATTGCCGTAATAGCCCCCCACTTGCAGGCTTGAACTGTTGCCGCCGCGCAGATTCTCGCTGTTGGTACTGAAGGCGTTTTCCACCCCATTGATAAAGATGCTCTGACGCCCATAGCGATAACGGATGGTGACATGACTCCAGCTGTTGGTGGGCAGGGCCAGATTGCTAGTCAGGCTGCGGCTGTAGGGGCTCCACTGCCACCACCAGTAATCGGCCCCTTCCCACTCCCAGACCAGGCGGCCATCGGAGCGCAGGTACAAGGTGTAGTTGGCGGCCTTGGTCACCAGCACCATGGTATTGCCGCTGCTGGCCGGCTTGACCCACAGGCTTAAGGTCATGGCGCTGGTCATGTCCAGCAGGTTGTTGTCAGCCGCTTCCAGGTATTGCCCCTGGCCACGGTTGAACACCCCGTAACGGCAGGTTCCTTGGCCATCAACCGTTGGCAGCGCCGGGGCGATAAGCTCAGTGCTGGCGCCATTTCGCGCCGTGCCGTTAAGGCCATTGCCGGAGCTGTCTACCACCTCACCGGCATTGGCGCTGTAACTGTTTTCACTCAGGTGCCAACTCAGCACCGGGGCACTGCCATTGCAGGCATTGGCCGGGGTGGAGCCTGGCAGGCAGGTACCGTAGACAGTACTGCCACTGTTGACGTTGACTGTGGAGTAATTAGGCGCCGTGAGGTGGCCATAGACCGTGGTGTTGCCATTAAGGCTGATGGCGCCGGAGACCGAGTCGATGGTGACGTTGGTGTTGGCAGAACCCAGGGTGCTGTTGGTGATATCCACGCTGCTGGCGCCGCTGATGCTGCCACCGGTCAGAGTGACATTGGTAAAGCTGGCCGGGTTATTGTCGGCCACAAAATCACCGCTGAGGGTTCCGCCGGTAATGTTCAAACCGGAATGCGCGGTGGCGCCGCTTTGCAGGTTGGTGTTCTGGGTGGTGAGAGTACAACAGCTAGTGGTTACAGCCCCCGAAATGGTACCGCCGGTCAAGCTGATGCTGCCGCTGTTGGCAGTGATGCTGCCCTGCACAAAGGTATTGTTGGTGGTGATGCTGTTGCCACCAGTGACGTTGCCACTGATGGTGCCGCCGGTGAGATTGATGGCGCCGTTACTGGCGGTAACACTGCCGCCAATATCGGCGTTATTGGTGGTAATGCCGTTGTGGGCGCTGATGCTGCCGGTGACGGTGCTGGTAGTGAGGCTCAGGGTGCCGTTGGTGGTAATGCCGCCGGTGACAGAGGTGCCGGTAAGGTTGATGGCGCCGCTGGAGCTGCTGACATTACCGTAGATACGGGTGGTGGCACTGCTGGTGATGGCGCCGTAAGTCGATTGCAGGCTGATACCGTAATAGCTACTGCCGATGGTGTTGTTGCTCAAGTTAAAACCGGCGTTGGCAACGATAGTGCTATTGGCAAGCGCCGAGATAGTGTCGCCAGAGGCCAGGGTAATGCTGCCACTACAGGTATAAACGCTGCCGCTGCGCGACCAGCCGCCGGTGCCGGCGCTGCAGGGAATGCTTTTATAGGTGTTGGCGTTAAGCGGCGTGCTGAGGTTATAGGCGGTCGCCCGCGCCAGCAAAGGCGTCAGCAGCAATAGGCCCAGCAATAACATCCTTTTCATTGGCTTACCTCCACAGACAAGGTGCGGCTGGTGGTCAGGCGCCCGCCCTGGCAACTGGCGCGGCTGGTGACCCTGGCCACAGCCGGCATATCGTCTGAGCTGGGCACATACTGGCATTGCACCTCGGCCTGACACCCCGCCAACCCTTCTGCGTTGAAGTGTTGCTGAAAGTCCGTAAAACAACCAGCCAAGCCACTGTTATTCATAGGGTAAAGCTTTACCAAGCCCCCTTGCAGGCCGCTTTCGGCGGCCAGATAAGCGCGGGTGCCCCACACCTCATAAACCACGGTACCCGACTGGCGCGCCAGCATCGCCGCCAGCCCCGCTACCAGCAGGCTCATCACCACGATAATAAACACCGCCATCATCAGGGCACTGCCCTGCTGGCGCTTAGCGTCAGGGCACATTGGGCTGATGGACCTCGAGGTTGAAAAAGAGATCGTCCTGGCTGAGGGCTTCAAAGCGCAGCAGGATATGCACCACGGCGTTGCGGGTCAGCGTGGCGCTGTCATAACGAAACAGCGGCTCGCTGCTATCGGCCAATTGCTCGGCGATGAGCTGGCCGCCAGCAAGGCCGGCCCCCGGCGTCGGCTGGGTGGCACTCAGCCCGTAGAATTGATAGCGATAAAGGCCACTGCCCTGGCGGCAAAAACTCACCGGCGAGGCCCCCAGGTAAAGGCGGTGGCTGGGGGAATCCTTGGCGTAACGGCTAGCCTCGGAAAGGGTCAGCAGGTAGAACCCCTGGCTGTCGTAAGCCGAGCCGGTCAGTTGTTGGCTGCGCCGGTCAGTGTCGCTGGGGGCGTAGAGCTGGCCGGGCTGGGTGGGGTTGATGATGGCCCAAAGCTGGTTGCCGAAAAAATCGCTGTTCCAGCTGATGCTGTCGCCACTGGCCGGGGTTGAGCCGTCCGGCGGTAACCAGCGGGCCTTGATGGTGCTGGCGCTCTCTGGCGCTAGTGGCGCCTGCAAATAACGCATGGCCGCCACGATAGGCACAAATTCCACGCAATTGCCGCCGCTCGATACCCGCACCGAGTTGGGCACGGCGTTACGCAGCTCGCGGGTGAGGCGCTCTACCGCAAAGCGGCCCTGGCTCAGGGTTTGGGCGCGCCCGGCGGTGTCGGTATAAAGCTGGGTGCCAAAGCGCAGGTAGCCGTAACCGCCAAGGCCAATCACCCCCAGCAGCACGATCACCGCAATCAGCTCAATCAGGGTAAAGCCCCGGCTCATCACCAGTTCCCCCTGTAAGCGCTAAAGACAATATCGGTGCCTTCCGGGGTGGTCACCGCCACGTCCACCCGTTTGGCCTGGCGGTTATCAAGGCCAAGGGCGGCGCCGTCATACACCACAGTGACCTGCACCCGGTACTGGTTGTAAATATCGGCAAGGGAAGGGTCGAGGTTATCTACCACCTGGGCGCCACTAAGAGACAAGCCGTTAAAATCGTCAACATCGTTGTAGTCGTGCCAGCTTGGCTCGCCATCTGGCCCCAGGATGTTGGAGCAGGCTGGCACCGCCGGAGTGCCGGTGTCGTCGCAGCGGCGCCCCGAGAGCGGGCTTTGCTGGTCAAAACGCCGGGCCAGAATGCTGTTTAGCAGGCTTTGGCCAAGCTCGGCGGCCCGCACCTGATGCCAAGGGTCGGTGCTGCGCACCGCCAGCGGCAACAAACTGGCGCTGATAAGGGTAATGGCGATGCCCAGCACCACCATGCCCACCACCAGTTCGAGCAAGGTTACTCCTTGCTGGCGCCTTAGCATGGGTGGATATACCCCTGGCTTTCGATGCACAGCGCCGCGCTTTGCGCTGACTGCACCTCAAGGCGGCAGCCGTTGTTGCAACTGCTGGCCTGGCCCATGGCGTTAAAAACCAGTGTTGTAGGCAAAGCCATGGTGCTGGCGCCGCTGGTTAAGGCCAGAGCGGCGCTGCCTGCGTCAACGGTGAGGTCGTCTTCGGCGGTTAGCGCGCAATTGGCGTCAGCCACCCGCACGCTGTGGCTGGCGACCAGCAGGCTATGGCAACTGCTGGAATCGGTGCGCTGCATGGCCTGCATCTGCACCTGGCGGGCCAGCGCCAGGATCTGGTCCCGGGTCACGACATCGTCGACCCCAGACCGGTCAAAAAAGCGGCTGCCTATGGCAACCGAGAGAATGCCCAGCACAATAATGACCGTGACCAGCTCCACCAAGGTGAAGCCGGTCATGGGCCGGGTTATGCCGGGGCTTGCTTGCATTAGTTGGCAGCGCAGTCGCTGCTGATAGTCGGGGAACCGTTGGACGCCGCCGGAGCTTGATAACTAACGGTACAAGTACTGTCGTTGTTGTAAGTAAAGGTATAAGCCGCGCCGCTCACAGCACCCGCCCAAGGCGAATCAATTTCAACGGCCTTGGCAATACCGTCGGCAGAAGCTGCAGGGTAGCCGTACACCAGAGCCACGGTGTCGTTACCGTTGACAGTGACGGATTGTGAACTGTCGCCGGTATTGGTTTTAGAGGCGATCAGCGCCTTGGCATACACCAGTTGGCTAGCGCCTTTGAGGGAAGCCTCAACGCCGTGCGCAGCCGCTTCCTTGGCATCATCTTGCAGGTTGATGAACTTGGGTACGGCGGTGACGGCCAGGATCCCCAGGATGATGATCACCACCACCAGTTCGATAAGGGTAAAGCCCTGTTGTCTGTTCATAACGTATTACTCCATTTGCTTGTTGCGTATTGAGGCCTAATTGTTGTTGTACGTCATCACCTTGCCGGTGAGAGGCTGGTAGGTGAAGCTGTTGCCCACGCCGGCGGTGTTGTAATCACCGGCCGCCGGAAGCGAACTCTTGTTGAGGGTGGCGATAAGGTAGTAGACGCAGGTATCGCCGCCGCTGCCATTTTGCAGCCGCACCAGATAGCGGTTGCTGCCGATGTTGCTGTCGCTGGTGGTGGCCCGTGGCGGGCTTTGCAATATGGCGTCCAGCACCGCCAGGCAGGCATCGGTGCTCATGCCGTTGGCATAGGCACCGGCCAGCCCTACAGGATAGCCGTTGGTGCCGTCCACATAGATTGTTTCGTTATCCAGCGTCACCGAAGCGCCGGCCCCGTTGGCCGCGCCTTGGGGGCGCCCTTCCACTTCCCACTCGGCGCGCACCAGGCCCACGGCGCTGGCAAAACCACCGGCCACGCCCTCGACGGTGGCGTCTTCGGCGCTGTCGGTCACATCCAAAAAGCGCGGCAGCGCCACCGCCGCCAGCAGCCCGAGGATCACAATCACGATCACCAGCTCGATAAGTGAGAAACCCTGTTGCCCTTTCACTGCCCTTCTCCTTGTTTGAATGCTTCAACTCGGCCGCTATGGGGCCAGTAGTCAAAGCCGTCTTCCTCAACTGCAAAGCGGCAAAAATCGCCTTGCCAGCTTATCTGTACGCTGTCGCCGCCAAGGCTTGGCGGCAAACCAAAATCCTGCCAGAGCGCCTCGCAAGGGGGCGCCGGCCAGCCATATTCATTGATGGCAATGGGCCGGCCCTGCCAGGTCACCGCCTGGCCCTTTTGCGCCATGGCCAGTACCCTGACCTGGTCCAGCTCCTTCAAAAAGCTTTGCTGCGCCTCGCCCATCCAGGTGCCGGCCAGAGCCTTGTCGTCGGGGCTTCGGCTCAGCAAGGTGGCCACCAACAGCAGCACAACCACCAGTACCGCCAGCAGCCTTAACCGCCGCTGGTAGATAACCGCCGTTACCACCCTCAGCTCTGGCCCTTGTAGGCGCGCATCAGGTCCCACATCGGCAGGAATACCCCCAGCGCCAGCAGCAGCACCAGACCCGCCACAAACACAATCAAAATGGGCTCGATGCGGGCCGTGAGGTTGGCCAAGTCGTAATCCACCTCCCGCTCGTAAAAACCGGCGGTTTCCAGCAGCATTTCGTCGATGTTCCCGGTTTCTTCCCCCACTGCGAACATCTGCAGAATAAGGGGCGAAAACAACTGGCTCTGGCCGCCGCTTCTGAGCAGGCTCTCGCCGCCCTCGATACCCTGGCGCATGGCCAGGATTTTGTTCTTCATAAACTGGTTGTCGACGGCGTCGGCCACCAAGCTCAGCGCCTGGGGCAGCGGCACCCCGGCTTTTAGCATCATGCCGAGGCTGCGGGCAAAACGGGCCAGCAGCGCCCTATTGATAAGCGAGCCAACAATGGGCAGCCGCAGCTTGCGGGTGTCCCAGAACAGGCGCCCCTTGTCGGTTTGCAGCCAGCGCAGCCAGCCGGTCACCGCCGCGCCAATGGCCAGCAGCATCCACAGCCAGTAGTGCACAAAAAAGTCCGAGGTCCCAACCAGAATGCGGGTGGGCAGCGGCAGCTCTGCGTGGAAGCGTTTGAAAATTTCGGCAAACTGCGGGATCACCTTGAGGTTGACCACGGCGATGGCAATGGCGATGGCGATAATGACAAAACTGGGGTAACGCACCGCCGATTTAACCCGGCGCCGGGTTTCTTGCTCCTGGTTTAGATGGTCTGAGAGCTGAGCAAAGGCCTCATCCAGGCGGCCGGTGTTTTCCCCTACGTGGATCATGCTGACAAACAAGCTGGAAAACACCTTGGGGTGGCGGCTAAGGGCGGTGGAGAGATTACGCCCCGCTTCCAGTTGGGTAGCCACATCCGCCAGCACCTTGCGCAGCACCTTGGACGGGCTGGTTTCGGCCATGCCAGCCACGGCCCGCAAAATGGGAATGCCAGCCTTGCTCAGAGAATACATCTGGCGGCACAGCATCAGCATGTCGTCCAGTTCTACCCGGCCTTCAAAGAGATTGAAGCGGATGGGCTGGCGAGCCGGGCGCAACGACTCGGCGCGAATACGCCGGCCCAGAAGCTGCTCGAAAGCCGCCTCTTCAGAGCCCGCATCCACCAAGCCTTTGACCACCTGGCCGCGCTCATCCTTGCCGCGATAGTAGAATTGGCTCAAGCCTCAACCTCCGCGCTGTCCCAGAGTTTGAGCACTTCCTCGGCCGAGGTGACCCCCTGGCGAGCGTAATCAAGGGCCATCTGCACCAGTGGCCGGTACAAGGGGTGGCGATGGGCCGCCAGGGTAAAGGCCTGAGGGTCTTGGCTGCGCATGGCCTCGTTCATGGCGCCGTCTAGCTCCAACAGCTCAAAGACGCCAATCCGGCCCCGGTAGCCGGTGTGGTTGCAGGCCTGGCAGCCGTGGGGCGCCTTGAAGCCGGTTTCATCCAAGGGGCCTTGATTGAGCTGTTCGAGCAGCAGCTTGTCTTTGGGGTCCAGCGGCTGGGGCCGGGCGCATTTGCTGCAAAGGCGCCGCACCAGGCGCTGGGCGATCACCGCCCGCAAGGCGCTGGCCACCAGGTAGCCCTGGGCGCCCATGTCGATAAGGCGCAGAGCGCAGGTCACTGCGTCGTTGGTGTGCAGGGTCGACAACACCAAGTGGCCGGTGATAGCGCCGCGCAGGCCAATTTCCACCGTTTCTTCGTCCCGCATCTCCCCCACCATCAGGATATCGGGGTCGTGACGCAAGGTGGTGCGCAGCACCTGGGAGAAATCCAAACCAATCTTGTGGTTGACCTGCACCTGGTTGATGCGCGGCAGGCGGTATTCCACCGGATCTTCCACGGTGATGATTTTCTTGGACGCCTCATTCAGCTCGGCCAAGGCGCCGTAGAGGGTGGTGGTTTTCCCCGAGCCGGTGGGGCCGGTAACCAGCACCATGCCGTGGGGGCGCTTGAGGTTGCGGCGCAGATGAGCCACCAAGTCCGCCGGCATCCCGGTTTGTTCCAGGGTCAGCAAGCCTGCCGATTGGTCCAACAAACGCATGACCACCGCTTCGCCGTACTGCACCGGCATGGTGGACACCCGCACATCGATGCTGTGGCCGCGGATCTGCATATGAAAACGCCCATCCTGGGGCAGGCGCCGCTCGGAGATATCCAGCTCCGCCATCAGCTTCAGGCGCAGCACCAGGGCGCTGGCTACCCGCGCTTCCTTGAGCACGTTTTCGTGGAGCACCCCATCGATACGCTGGCGAATGCGCAGCTGGTGCTGCTCGGGCTCGATATGGATATCCGAGGCCCGCATCTGCACCGCGTCTTCAAACAGCGATTGCAGCAGCCGCGCCACGGTGGCGCCGCCTTCGCCGTCGTCCCGGGCCAGGGTGCCAAAATCGAAATCGGCGGTCTGCTGGTGCTCTTCTTCGAGCTGCGAGGCAAAGCTGGCGATTTCCTGGGTGCGCCGGTAAAGGCCATCAAAGGCATTCAGCAGCTGCGCTTCTTCCACCACCGCCAGGCGCAGCTCGCGGGGGGCTAGGCGCTCTTCCAGGGCGTCCAGGGCCTGCAAATCGGCGGGGTCCGACATGCCAATCAGCACGCTGTCGTCGTCCGCCTCCAGCACCAGGGCCCGGTAACGGCGGGCCAGCACTTCGGGAATGAGCTTGGCAAGGCTGGGGTCGAGGCGCTTCTCGGCGATATCTAGATAGGGGATCTTCAGCTGCTGCGACAAAAAGCTCAGCAGTTGCTGCTCACTCAGATAGCCAAGCTCCACCAGGGCGCGGCCCAGCTTGCGGCCGAGGCGGTGCTGGCTGGCGAGCGCCTGTTGCAGCTGCGCTTCGGTGATGATGCCTTCGGCAACCAGCAGGTCGCCCAGGCGGGTTTTCAGTCGTGGTTGGCTCATGGTGTCTTTTCCAGTGCCTGCCAGCGGGCGCGGGCATATTGGCGCGCCTCATCAGACAGGGAAGCGGCGCCCAGCGCCTTTTGGTAGGCCGCGGCCGCTTCACTTGATTGGTGCAGGCCTTCAAGGGTGAGGCCAAGGGCCACCCACAAGCGGCCGTCATTGGGGTAGTGATTGGCAAGCTCCCGGTATTGAGCCGCCGCACCGGTTAAATCGCCACTCAAACGGGCCAGCTCGGCTTTGAGTTGCAGGCCGCTGCGGCCTGTTGGCGGCATCATCTGCAACTGCTGGTAGGCCTGCTTGATATCGCCTTTTTGCACCAATACCCGGGTCAAAGCCAGGCTGACCTCGGCGTCGCTATCGCTCAGCGGCAGCAAGGTGGTGATGGCGTCGTCCAAACGGCCCTGCTGCTGATAGAGGCTGGCCAGGGCCAGGCGGCTCGGTTGGTGCTGGCTATCGGCGGCCAGGGCCGCTTTCCAGTCGCCCTCGGCTTCCAGCAGCTGTTGCTGCTGCCAGGCCAGCAACCCACTTTGATAAAGGCGCTGGGCCTGCTGGGCCGGGCTTAGCAGCTCGCGCTGCACTTTCGCGGCAGCAGGGATAGCAGCCTTGGCAGGAGCCGCTGTCACAGGCGCAGCGGCTTTAACGGCAACGGTCTCGGGCAAGGGCCCGGCCTTGGGCGCAGCTTTTGGCGCTTTTGCCTCAGTGACCGGCGCGCTGGCCGGTGCCTTAGGCTCAATCGCAGGGGCCGGTTTCAGCCCGGCTTTGGGCGCCATGGGCTGGGGGCTAGCGTCGGCTTTGGGCGCCGCCTCGCGGGCCGTTATCTCTGGCTTGGGAACAGCGGTCTCTTTCGGCGCCGGGCTTTGCGGCGCCTTGGCGCTTGCCAGCAGTAGCGGCGCTGAAGGCAGCAACGTGGCTTGGTTGGTGGCAACATCGCCCCGGTACCACCAGCCACCGGCCGCCATGGCAAGGGCGGCCGGCACTGCCAGCAGCCAGGGCCAACGGGCTTTTGGGGTAGCCTCAAAACGGGGCTGGGGCCCGGCTTGGGCGGCACCTCTTTTGTCGAGATCCTTGAGCATCTGGTTCAGTACGCTCATAACAAGGCTCCTGCCGCCCGGTAGCAGCTTTCGGTGTCGCGAATAGCCAAGCGCATCTGCCGCCAGCCGGCCTGTTTAAGGCCCTTGCCAAAGGCCAGCAGCAGCGCCTTGTGGCAAAGGATATTGACCAGTCTCGGAATGCCCCTTGAAGCGCGGTACAACGCCCACAGCGCGGCGCGGCTGAACAGCATCTGGCCACTACCGGCGCAGCGCAGCCGGTGGCCAACGTAGTAGCGCAGCTCCTGGCGGTTCATGGCCCTTAGCCGGTAATGAAAGCTCACCCGCTGGGCCAGTTGGCGAAGGTGATGCTGGCGCAGCCTGGCGTCAAGCTCCGGCTGGCCAAGCAGCACCACCTGTAGCAATTTGCGTGACTCGGTTTCAAGGTTGGTCAGCAGCCGCAGCGCTTCGAGGGTTTCATCGGGCAGGGCCTGGGCCTCGTCGATAACAACCACCGGCAGCCGGCCATTGGCGGCCAGGCCAATCAACTGGCGCTGCAACAGGTGGCCGAGCTGCTGCTGGTCGATATTGCCGGCTTGCTTGAGCCCCAGCTCCATGGCCAGCGCCCAGCGCAGCTCGCCAGGGGTGAGGTCCGGGTTGGGCAGATAAGCCAGGGTAAAAGGCGCCGCCAGTTCCGAGAGCAGGCGGCGGCACAGCAGGGTTTTACCGGTACCCACTTCGCCGGTCACCTTGATAAAACCTTCGCCGTCGGCCAGCGCCAGCTTGAGCACATCCAGCGCTTCAGCATGCATGGGCAGATCGCAATAAAACGCCGTACTGGGGGTCAGCCCAAATGGCTTGTCGCTGAGGCCGAAGTGCTGCAGGTACATCAATGGGCCTTGGGATACCATTTATCCAGCAGCTCCCGGGACCTGTCCACCTGGGGCGCCCAGTCCTGGCTGCCTTCGATGACCATGGGCTTGAGCAAAATCACCAGCTCGGTTTTCTCTTTCACGTCGCGGCGGCTGGTAAAGAGCTCGCCAAGGCCGGGTATATCCCCAAGCAGCGGGGTTTTGGAGACCTGCTGGCGGGTGTTGGTGCGCATCAGGCCGCCAATCACCACCACATCGCCACTCTTGGCCCGCACTATGGTGTCGGACTCGCGGATGTCGCTGTGAGCCAGCGGCAGCACGGTCGGCTCATCAGAGCCGGAGAACGACAAGGTTTTGATTTGCTCGGAGACATCAGTAACCGAGGGGTGCACATGCAGCAGCACGTGGCCGTCGGCAGAGATCTGCGGGGTTACATCCAGAGCAATGCCCGAGAAAAAGGGCGTCAACTGGATGCCGTTACTGATGGTGTTGGTGCTGGTGCCGCTGTTGGTGAGCTGGGACTGCACATCGGTAACGAAGTATTCGTCGCTACCCACCTTGATCACCGCCTTTTGGTTATTGGTGGCGGTAATGCGCGGGCTGGACAGCACCTGGGTGTCGCCCTGGGTGTCCAACAAGTTGATCACCGCCGAGAAGTCGGCGTTGTTGAAGGTCAGGGCCGTTACCCCGCCCAAGGTGGCAGAGAGTGCGTTGGACGGCGTTACCCCGGAGGTGGTGAGGTTAAGGCTGGTACTGGAGCGGCCATCAAACAGCGCCTGGGTCCAGTTGATGCCCTGCTGGTACTCGTTGCTTAAGGTCACCTCGACAATCTTGGCCTCCAGTACCACTTGGCGCTGCAGGTGATCCTGGGTCTGGGTGAGAAAATCCTTCACGTTACGCAGATCGTCAGGGTAGGCGCGCACCGTTACCAGGCCAGCCAAAGGGTCTACCGCCACCATGCGGCCGTCGCCTTTGCCAACCATGGCGTTGAGCACTTTTTCGAGCTGGTCCCACAGGTTTGCTTCGGAGCGGGACTCAAGGCGGGTGCCGGAGGTCATCTGGTTGCTGTTGTTGTTGAGCGAACCGTTGCCGTTATTGCTGTTGTTGTTGTCAAAGCCACTGTTGTTGGAATAGTTGCCGTTGCTGTTGTTGCGGTTGTTTTCGGTCAACTGCCCGGAGGTAATGGAGGTACGCGACAACCCCTTGCGGCTCATCAGCAGGTAGTTCACGGGAATGGTCTCGGTGCGAAGCCCAGCCGGGTATACCCGCACCAGATTGCCCTGGCGGCGGATGTCGTAGCCGTAGAGATCTTCAAGCACCGAGAACACGTCAGCCAGGGTGACGTTATGGAGATCCAGCGTCACCTTGCCGGTTACCCCCGGATGCATGGCCAGCGAATAAGGGGTGCCTTTGACCAGCCCCGCCAGCAGGTCCCTTACGTCGGTGTCCTTGGCTGAGACGTTAATGCGCTGCTCCGGCATCGGCGGCGGCGCCACCAGCCCGGAAAGCAGTTCCTTTTCGAGAGCCGCCGGCGGTTTTGGCGCCGCCGGTTTGGCCGCTGCCGGCAACTGACGTTTGACATCGGCAACGCCACGGTTGGCATTGCGCTGCGACGGGCTCTGGCAGGCAACCAACAGGGCTGCCATCAGCAAGGTCACAGATTGGGTGGTTAACCGTCTTAGCATGGGTTCCTCAATGTCCTGTCGGGTTTACCGCTGTTACGGCGTTATCGTCGAACAGCTTGAGCAGCTCTCGACGGTTGCCGCTGACCAGCGACACCTGATTCTTGTCGATATGGCTGAGGGTCCAGCCCTGCACTTTGTCCCCTATGGCCAGCACCTGGCCATTGATGATGGCCCGCGCCGGGCGCGTCTGCAGCACCGCCGACAGCACCAGCGGCGCCTGGGGCTGGCGGCTGGCCTGGCCATGGTTGCCCGGCGGCCGGGTGGGGTCTTTTAGCGCCACGGCCTGGGCCCCGGCCCCGGCGCTAAGCGCCAAGATAATGAGGACTGGTGCCCAAGGTGTAGACATGGATCTGGATCTCTGCGTCAGGGTAATGGTCTTGTTTGAAGTCCAGGCTCTGCCAGTAAAAATGCCAGGGCAGTTTCTCGACTTCCTTCAAAAAAGTCAGGGTGGGCAGGTAACCGCCCTTTAAGGTCAGGCTCAGGCCATGGCGATAAAGCTGGCCTTCGGCTGGCGCCTTGTCATCGGCGGCCTTGGCCTTGCCAGTTTCTTCGCCCAGGCTCAGCGGCTCTGGTGGCAGGCTTTGCAGCTTCACCAGTTGCAGGTCGCCGGTGCCAGAGAGCAGCGCTTGCAGTAAAGACGCCATCGCCTCGGGCGGCACCAGAGACTGGGTGCGCTCGGCAATGGTAGCGTCCAGCCCTTTGCGCTCGGCGATCAGCTGCTCGATGTCCTGGCGCAGCTTGGCGTTGGGGTCTTGGGAGAGGCGCGCGTCCAGCACCGCTATCTGGCTTTGGGTCAGGTTAAGGGTGCTGCGCTGCTGGGTAATGGCCCTTTTAAGGGCGCTGTTTTCACTCAACAGCGGCTGTAACCAGCTAAGGCCGAGGATCCCCAGCAGCAGCACCCAACCGGCCACCATCACCAACACTTTTTCACGAAGTGCCAGGGCCGAGAACCATTCAAGGAGCTTCATTGGCGCCTCCGCTTTTGAGGCTAAAGGCCAGGGTGCCGTCTTGCTCCTTGTCGATACCGACGGTGGCAAACTGGCGCCCGGCCAGAGCCGGCTCTTTGGCAAAGGTCTGTACCCACTTTGGAATAAGGGGCGCCTTGGTGGCGTGGCCGCTCAGGCTCAGCTGCTGGCCGTTGATGGCGATTTGGTCCAGCCACAGGCCGTTGATACTGCGTTGGGCCAGGGCTTCGAGCACCGGCGAAAAGCCCTGCTGCGGCAGGCTGTTAAGCTCGTCGATACGGGCCAGCAGCGCCCGGCTGTTGTCACGGGCCTTGGCTATCACGTCACGCTGGGCCACCAGGGCAGGGTCTGGCAGCCATTTTTTCAGGGCTGCTTCCTTGTCGGTGAGCGCTGTTTGCAGCTGTTGCTGGCGGGCTTTGAGTTGCCGCTGCTGGGCTTCGAGGCCACTTTTTTGCCAGTAGCCCAAGCCAAGGCCCAGGGCCAGCAGCGCCAGCAGCAGCGCCCAACTGAGCAACATGGTCTGGGCGCTGAGGCGCTCGCGCTTAGGCAACAGATCCGGGGTGAGCAGGTTGAGGTTATGCTTCATGGCCACCTCGCAAGGCGCCAAGGGCCGCCCAGTCGGCGCAGCGCTGCTCAAAAAAATCGTCCAGCGGCAGCACCGGCACCGAGAAGGTGTCGCTCAGCAGCGGCGCCAAGGAGCTGTCCAGCAGCTCGGAAAGGGCCAGCAGGATGCGCTCGGCTGGCGGCTGGCGCAGCTGGCTTTCCAAGTAATCCAGGGCGCGCTGGATATCCAGCGACAACCGCTCGGCCAGGATGTAAGGGTCCAGCTCGTCTTGGGTGAGGCGATAGCCCTGCAGCCAGCGGGAGAAATAGAGCATGCCCTGGTGGTAGATGGCCAGCAGCAGGTCGCCGTCGCCGTTAAGATTCAGCACCAATACCGGCCGGCCGTCTTCACCGGCGCTAAAAAGATGGCGCAGGCTCATCTCTTCGTTGCCGATGGACACCACCTCGGCAGGCATCGCCTGGCAGATGCCGCTCAGCAGCTTCTTGCTGGCACAGACCACGTTGACCCGCTCGCGGCCGATGGGCTGGGCGGGCAGATCGTAATAATCAAATTGCAGATCTTGGGGCGGGATGGGCACGGCGTCCTTGAGGGCCCAGAACAGCTCTTCGGTCACCGGCTCGGTGGCGGGCTTGTCCACCGACAAGCTGCTCAGCTCGCTGTGGGGCAGCACCAGATGAACCTGATCCTGCGGCTGCACCGGCAGCGTCGCCAGTAGCGCGGGCCACTGGGCCGGGCCCTGGCAGTCAAGGCGGGTTACCTGGCCGTCATCGCTGACCAGGCGCACGGCCTGTTGGCTGAGCCCGACTCCCCATTGGCGGGCGGATTTCTTACGGTGGAACCATGCCATTTTAGGTATCTTCTACTCCCTGTTCAGCGTTCGGGGCCGTTCCCGTCGACGACAAAGTGGCAACCTGATGTTTAACACTTCATCCAAATCGCTTAATCAACGCATCACAGTGCCTAGCGTACTGGAAAAAAAGGTTTTTTTAACCATCAAAAGGGATGATTTGCTCGATCCTTTGATATCGGGCAACAAATGGCGAAAGCTCAAATACCCGCTGGCCGCCGCCAAGGCCAGCGGTTGCCCCGGAGTATTGAGCTTTGGCGGCCCCCACTCCAATCATTTGAGCGCCCTGGCCAGCGCCTGTGCCCGGCTTGGCCTTGCCAGCCACGGTGTGGTGCGCGGCCATCAGCAGCTCACCCCCACTGTTGAGCACTGCCAGCGCCAGGGCATGACCTTGAGCTTTGTCAGCCGCGAGCAATATCGCCTTCGCCACGACAGCCAGTGGCTGGCGGCCTGGCAGCAGCGTTTTGCCGGTTGGCTGGTGCTACCGGAAGGCGGCTCGGAGCCAGCGGCCCTGGCCGGGGTAGCCGAATTGGTGGCAGAGCTCAGCGACCCTTTTGATGAGATTTGGACGGCGGTGGGCTCGGGTGGCACCTTGGCCGGCTTGGTGGTGGGCGCCGAGGGGCGCGGCGAGATTGTCGGGGTGATGGCGGTAAAGGACCCAAGCCTTGAGGGGCGCATCGAAGCGCTGTTGGCCGAGGCAGGTTGCCCGCACCGCAACTACCGGCTGGTACGCGGCTTCGAAGGGCCGGGTTTTGGCAAGTTCACCAAGGAGATGGCAACAAAAATGCAGGCCCTGGAGGCCACGCTCGCCATCCCTTTGGAGCCCATCTACACCGGCAAGCTGCTATTGGCCTTCTGGCAGCAGCTTGAGGCCGGGCTCCTTGATGGCAAACATATCGTGCTGCTGCATAGCGGCGGCCTGCAGGGCCTTGAGGCCCTTCGCCAGCAAGGGCGCTGGCCTCGGTTATAACGGGTCCCAGGCGCCGTGGCCAAAGAGTGGCCCTTCACCGGCACTGACCCCAAGCCGTTGCAGGCAAAGCCGCTCGTCGTTGTCGACAATGCCGGTGGCCACCACCTCGGTATTGCTGTCTACCGCCTTTTGCACCAGGCGCTGCACCCACAGCTGCTGTTCGCTGTTGCGGTGAATTTGCCGCACCATGGAGCTGTGCAGTTTGATAAGCCGCGGCGGAATGTCCTGCCAGGGCGAGCGTTTGGAATGTTGGCCAAGGCGTTCCACGGCAACGCCCACCCCGATGGCGCCCAGCTGGCGCAGCGGCTCGGCCAGGGTATTGCCGTGCTGGGCCAGCTCGAATTCGGTGACGCTCAGCATCAGCTGCGGCAATAAATCCCGCACTTCCAAAAGCGCCAGTTGCAGCCAGCGGCTAAAGCCGGGTTTGAGCAAGGCGTCAACACAGATGCGAAACACCAGCCGGTGGCCCCGGTTGCGGGCCTGGCCCAACTTGGCCAGCAGCAATTGCAGGCACAACTTGGTCATGGCCTCTTCCTGGCCTACCCGGCAGGCCATGGGCATAAAGACGCTGTCGTCGATTTTCTGGCCCTTGGGATCGGTGATAAGGGCCCTGACCCGCAGGTGATGCACGTCGCCGTCCAGGCTATGTACCGGCTCGGTCACCAGGTTGACGCTTTGGCGGCCCAGCACTTGGTCCAGCAAGGTGCGCCAGCGCACGCTGCCGGTTTCCACCTGGGGCATGGACTCCACATCGGCGGCCATGACTGCGTTCTCACCCTGCAACTGGGCGCCGCGTAGAGCCATGGCGGTTTTATCGAGCACCAGGGCGGTATCGTCACCGGCCTGGTAGAGGGTCCAGCCCAGGTGCAGCCAGTCGTTGCCGGTCAGGCCCTTGGGTTTTTGCAGCCGCTCCAGATCCTTGATTAACCCCAGGGCGAAGCTTTGACCGTCCTTGGTGGGCATCTGCGGCAGCAGCAGACCGTATTCGTCGTCATCCAGGCGGCTCAGCACCGCATCGGGCCAGCCCTGGGCCTTGTCTTGCATCAGCAGCACCAGTTGGCGCTGCCATGGCTCGAAGTCGCTATCGGCTACCCCATCGAGGTTGCTGAGCTCCAACAGCATCACACAGCCAATGCGGTTGCCTTCGGACTCTTGCAACCAGGTGGCCAGGCGCTGCTCGAAAAAGAGCCGGTTACCCAGGCCCGTGCGCTCATCCAGCCAGGCGGCACTGTGCAGCAGGCCGTCCAGCTGTTGCTGCTGGGCCTCGAGGGTGTGGATACGTTTTTGCTGGCCAAGCAGCCGGGCACGGGCCTCTGGAAAGCTGCCCTGCTGGGCCACCTGGCCGCTTTTGGCTTCGGTTTCAAAGGTGGCCACCTGCTGGCGCTGCTGCCAGCAGCTCCTGGCCAGGCGAAACAGCAACCACAGCAGCAGCAGCACCCCCAGCAGCATCGGCAACATGGCCACAAAGACCTGCTGCCAGGGCATGGGATGGTGGTAGAAGGTCAGGCTCAGCAGCCGCTGGCCGGTCAGGCGCAGCTCCACTCGCTGGTAGTCGCCGATGCCGGGCACCTGGTTGCGGGTTTGCAGGCGCGGCTGGCCCTCTACATAGAGCGACGCCGCGTGGATGTCGGCGTCGTCGGTGAGGGCGTCCCACAAGGCGGGCGGCGGCGTTTGGGGATAAAGGGCCACCACTCGGCCCAGTTGCCGGGCCTTGGCCAGCATGTGGGCGTCGTGTTGCTGGTGGGTCAGTACCAGGGTTAACCAGCGGACGCCGGCCAGGGCCAGCGTCAAGGATAAAATCACTGCAATAACAAAAGGTAAGCGCTTTTCCATAAGCCTTGCCGGATATGAATGCCAGGTCCATTTAACCAGATGGCAAGCCAATGTCCATGGCAAGTATCGGTTAAATCTTAATAACTTAGCGCCAGATCCCCTTTTATTAACGCCAGCCGCTCAGACCCGCCGAGACAAGCTCAGCTCCTGCACCAGTTGCTCGTCTGTGGCTATCCACTCGGGAATAGCTTGGCGCAGCAGCTCGACCCAGGTTTTGACTTTGGCATCCAGATACTGGCGGGAGGGGTAAAGGGCGTGGATGTTTAAATCCTGCAGCCGGTATTCGGGCAGCACCCGCACCAGTTCGCCACGGCGCAGCATGTCGACCGCCGAATACAAAGGCAGGGCGGCGATACCCAGGCCCCCGGCGGCAGCTTCGGCCACCGCGTCCCCTACATTGGCTTGCAGCGGCGAATGGCCAAGCTCGACAGTGATGTGGCCGTCGGGGCCTTCCATTTCCCAGTTGTCCATGGGCAGTACCGGGCTTAGCAGCCGCAGGCAGTCGTGCTCTTTGAGATCTTCGGGGGTGCGGGGCTCGCCCCTGGCTTTGAGGTAATCGGGGGAGGCGCACAGCACGCTGTAGGTGCGGCCGATAACCCGGGAAATCAGGCTGGAGTTGGGCAGCTGGGTGCTGAGCACTATGGCCATGTCAAAGCCCTCTTCCAGCAGATCCGGGATGCGGTTGGCCAGGGTCAGTTCGAAGGTAACTTCTTCATATTGCTGGCGGTATTGATTGATGGCGCGAATGGCATAGTGCTGCCCTACCCCGGTCATGGAATGCAGCCGCAAGGTGCCACGGGGCCGGGCGTGGGCGTCGGCCGCTTCGGCTTCGGCCTCTTCGATGATGGGCAGGATTTGCTGGCAACGGAGCAGGTAGCGCTGGCCCACTTCGGTGAGGGCCAGCCGGCGGGTGGAGCGATGAAGGAGCCTTGCCTGCAAGTGGGCTTCGAGGTTACTGACGGCCCTGGACACGCTGGCCGTGGTGGAATCGAGGTTACTGGCGGCAGCGGTGTAACTGCCGGTTTCGGCCACCTGCATGAAAACCCGCATGTTGTGCAAAATATCCATCATCTCTCCTGTTCAAATTGTGCGTTCGGGCTTAGCCGGCCCGAGGCTGCTGGGGCTTGACGATCACCGTGGCCGTGGTGCCCGCAGCCAGTACCAGCCCTGGCGGGATGGTATCGATATGAATGCGTACCGGAATGCGCTGGGCCAGACGCACCCAGGTGAAGGTGGGGTTCACATCTGCCACCAGTTCGCGACTTTCCGGGTTGTCCCTGTCGTAGATGGCGCGGGTGATGCTGTCCACATGGCCTTGCATCACCTGGCCGCTCATCAGTTCTATACGTACCGGGTCTCCTACCTTGATCCGCGGCAGTTTGTTCTCTTCAAAGTAGCCATAAACCCAGTAGGAATGCTCGTCCACCACCGCGACTTGCGGCACACCGGCGGCGGCGTAGTCGCCCTGGTGCACGTTGAGGTTAGTGACGTAACCGTCCACCGGGGCGCGCAGCTCGGTGCGGCTGAGGCTCCATTTTGCCTCATCCAGCTTGGCCAGCGCTTCTTGGTATTCGGCCTTGGCCACGGCAGCGCCGTTGGAGGCGTCGTCCAGGCTCTCGCGGGACACCACCTTGCGGTCCAGGGCGATACGGCGCTGGGCCTCTGACTCGCGCATTTTAAGGTTGGCCTTTTTGGCCGCCACCAGCGCCTCGGCCTGCTCAACCGCGATTTGGTATTTCTCGGGGTCGATGCGCAACAGCAGATCGCCCTTTTTCACCTGCTGGTTGTCGTTGACCGGCATCTCCACCACCCGCCCGGAGACGTCGGAGGCCACGTTGATGATGTTGGCCCGCACCCGGCCGTCACGGGTCCAGGGAGCCTGCATGTATTGCTCCCACAAGCGCTGGCCAGTAAGGGCGGCGCCGCAGAGTACAGCGATGGTGACGGCGTAGCCGATAACCGATTTCAGTTTCATGATGCTAAAACCCGATATTCAATAGATGAAAAGCGCAAAACCACTGAAAAGCAAAATAAAAAGCGAAACGCGAAACAGCGAAGGGTGCCAGATCCAGTCATACAGCCCCAGCCTGGCCACCAGCCGGTCCAGGCCCCAGGTCAGGGCCATCACCGCCAGGAAGATCACCATCAGCGAAGGCAGTAGCAGCCCTTCGAGCGCCGTTTCCCGAAAACCGTCACTGAGCATGGTCAGCTCCTTTATGGCAGCGTCGGTACAAAATGGAATGCCGGTCCAGCAGGGTGGTCCGAGCAAAGTGCAGGTAACTGACCACCCGCCGTAGCGGCGAGCGGTCGAAATGGTCTTGGGCGCCCAGTTGGCCTTGCAGTTTGGCCAGCAGTACGTCCAGCATCTGGCGGGCCACCATCAGCTCGTTGGCCGAAGGAGCCATAAACAGCGCCACCAGTTGCTGTTGCAGGGCGTTAAGTTCCCGGTGCCAGGGCGCTGGCGCCATGGCCGCCACTTCCTGGCGCCAGTTGAGCATGGCGTGGCCCACTTCCTGGACAATCAGGCTCCACTGCACCAGCTCGGTTTGCACGTCAGGGCGGCGGGCGGCCAGGCCATAAACCTGGCTGAGAATGTCGCGGGTGCGGCTGTCAAAACGGCCGGGCAGGCTGCCGAGGTCGTCATCAGCCACCATGGCCAGGGTGGCGCGAAGGTCGCGCTCCCAGGCCCGCCACATCCAGCCACTGGCCGGGGGCAACAGCACGCTATTGGCCACCGCCGCCAGCACCGCTCCCATAAAAAGGCCGCCGTAAGCGCTGATCACCGACAGCGGCGCATAAACAGTGGGGTTGGTGGGCACACTGCCCATGGAGAACATGATCAAGAGCCCCAGCCCAAAGCCGGCCCAGGCCGGTTTCATGGTGATATAGGTGCCCAGCATCACCACCGGCAACAGCGCCATCAGCAGCAGCGGCAAGCCGTCGATGAGCGGGTAGACATAGACGCTCTCAATCACCCCGAACACGCCGCCAACAAAGGTGCCCATGGCCATTTGCACCGCCAGCTTGCTGGGGTTGGGCATACCGGAAGACAAGGCGCAGATGGCCGCGGCGTTAACCAGCATGTAAGGCCCGGCCTGCCAGTCGAGGGCAAACCAGATGGCGCCGCCCACAAAGATGGCCGCCGCCGCCCGCACTCCGGACACCAAGGAGGCCAGCAGGTTGGCCTGGGAGGCAAAATCGCCCTTCCATTGCTCCCGCACGTGCAGCCTTGCCGCCAGGGCGTGGTGGCTCTGGGCGTAGGTGACCAGAGCCTCGGTAAAGTGATAGAGCAGCTCGGCGGCGGTATTGAACTCCAGCAGCGCCGCTTCATCCTCTTTGAGCGGCTGGCGACAATCGCGGATTTGGGGCATCAACCGGCCTTGGAATTGGCCGATAGCCTCTGCCAGACGGGCCGCCTCTGCCGGGCTCATCATGCTGTCGGGCCAAGGAGCAAGTTCGCCTTTAAAAGCCGCCAGGCAAGGTTCAAGCGCCGCCAGCACCTGCTGCTGGCCGTTCTCCTGTAAGCGCCGCAACTGGCGATGCAGGGCATTAAAATGGGTCAGCAAGCCTAAAAAATCGTTATTGAGCTGAATCAACCGCTGGCTGCGCAGGCGGGTGTGAGGGTCCTCAATGGCTGACGCCGAGCGCATGGCCTCCAACCCCACCGCCTGGGTGGCAAACTCCACGTTAACCTTGCGCAGCACCTGTGGGTCCTGGCCATCCAGGTGCTCTAGCACGAAGGCGGCAAAGCGGCCAAAGCGACTGGCCACCGAGGCATTCATGGCGGCGTGGCTGGTCTGGGGGAACACCAGCACACTGACCAGGGTGGAGCAGAAAATGGCCAGGGCAATTTCCAGCACCCGCCAGATGGCATCAAGGATGGCGGTTTGTGGGTGCAAGGAGGCAGGCAGGCCAATCAGCGCCGCGGTGTAACCGGCCAGCACAAAGCCGTAGAAGCGCCAGTCGCGGTAACGGGCGGCGCCAGCGATACAAAACCCTATCCACAGCGACATGGCGCCCAGAAACAGCCAGCGCTGCTGGGCAAAAAGCCCCAACAGCACCACCATCACTGCCAAGCCCACCACCGAGCCCAGCAACCGGAAGATGCCCTTGGCGATCACCTGCCCGCTTTGGGGCTGCATCACGATAAAGACGGTGATCATGGCGGTGCTGGGCTTTTGCAGCTGCAACACCATGGCCAGCGACAGCGTTAAAAAAGCCGCCAGCACCACTTTGAACAGGTATACCCACACCAGACCGTCGCTGCGGGCCCAGGCCCGGGCGGCCTGGCGCCAGTCATCGCGGCTGGGCAGACGCCAGGCGTCAGTGGCCATGCGCGGCTTCCTTTTCCGGCTGCATCTGGGTCAGGGTGGGGCTGTCTTTGTCAGCCAGCAAACCGCCGCCCAAGGCGACTTGCAGACCGGCGTGAGCCGCCAGCCGCGCCGCCACCAGCTGCTCGACCACCAGCTTTTGGGTAAAGAGGTTTTGCTCGGTGCTGAGTACGTCCAGGTAATCGCTAAGGCCGCCTTCGTAAGCTTTTAACGTCAGGTCGTAACTTTGCTGGGCTAGGGCCACCGCCTTGGCCGCCAGCAGCTGCTGTTTGTCCAGCGAATGCAGGCGAATAAGCTGGTTGGAGATCCCCTCCAGCGCGCCCAGCAGGGTCTGGCGATAATGGGCCACGGCGCCGTCGTAATCGGCGCTGTAGGCGGCCAAGGTGTCACGGCGGGTGTCACCATCGAGAATGGGCAGCGACAACACAGGCCCGGCCGAGTAGGTGAACTTGTCGCGGCTCAGCACATCCAGCATGTTGCCGTTCACCGCCGACAGGCCAATGGAGGCAGCCAGGTTGATGTTGGGGTAGAAATCGGCGCGGGCGGCGTCGATATCGCGGGCATAAGAGGCCACCTGCCAGCGGCTGGCCACCACATCGGGCCGGTGGCCCACCAGCGCCAGCGGCACTACATCGGGAATGGCTGGGGCCTGGCTGAGGTTAAGGCTTGGCCGTTGCAGGCTGGCGCCAGCGGCTGGAGATTGGCCAGCCAGCACCGCTATCTGGTTGCGGCTCAGTTGCAACTGCTCGTCCAGATCTTCCATTTCCCGCTCAAGGGCGGGAATGGGGGCCTGGGCCTGAGTCACATCCAACTCGGTACCCAGGCCGCCGTCATAGCGCTTTTGCACCAGGGCCAGGATATGTTGCTGTTGGGCCAGCAGCGCCGTTTTTACATCGTACTCGGCATACAGCAGGGAAAAGCGGATATAGGCCCGCACCAACTGCCCGGCCAGGGCTAGCTGAACCGCCTGGCCTTCGGCGACCGACACCTGGGCCCGGTTCAAGGCCGCCTCGGAGCGGTTTTTCTCCCGGCCCCAGAAATCCAGCACATAGGAAAAGCCCAGGCCAACACTGTTGTCCCAGGTATTGGCGCCATAGAGGGCGCCCGGGCCATAGAAATTGTCTTTTGCCCATTTGTGGCGCTTGATGCTGGCATCGACACCCAACTTAGGCGACTCGTCACCGGCGGTCAGGCCGGCAACGGCCATGGCACCACGAATACGGGCCTCGGCCTGGGCCAGGCTGGGACTGTCGGCCATGGCTTTGACCAGCCAGGCATTGAGCTGGGGATCGCCAAAAGCCTGCCACCAGTCCTGGCGCGGCCAGGCGGCATCTTTGCGGGCTGCTTTAACCGCATCATCAAACACCAGGGCCTGGGCGGCCTTGGCATCGGCCTTGGGTCCCAGCCCTTCAGAGCTGATACAGCCCGTCATTGTTACGGACAAAGCAAAAACACCGCTAAGGCAAAGCCCGCGGCGTAGAGAGAAAAGATCCACCAGAGACATTCCCAGAGTTGGAAAACAAAAATGGGGAAAGCGATAACGGTGCCCAATCTACCGATCGCGGCGAAAGACCGAAAGAGAAGCGCCAGACAAGGAACTGTTACGTTTAGAGAAGTAATGCCAGTTTAACACCCTGTCGTCTGGGCCAGCGGCGTGCAAGAGTGAGCGCGCCACTGCCCGGTAGGTCAACCCGGCCCCGGCAGCAGGGCCAGATAAGCGGTAGCCGCCAGCAGGCTTAGCATCACCAGCCCCTCGATGACGATGGAGCGGGCCAGTGCGCTGGCATCAGGGGACGTTGCCAGGGTGGGAACCAGCTTCCATTTATGGCGCGCCGCCAGCAGCAAAACGCCCATCACCAGCAGCAGCTTAATGGCCATCATCTTGCCGTAGGGGCTGACCCCTAGCTCGGGCAACACGCCAATCAGGATCAAAGCGCTACAGCCGGTAATAAAGAGCACCACCAGCACTACTGCGGCATCGTCACCAAAACGGGCCATGATCGGGGCCGCCTCGCGGCCACCTAAGGTGCGGCTCAGATACCACAGCGGATAGAGCGCTCCGAGCCACCAGCCCACCGCCAGCAGGTGCAGGGCTATCAGCACCTGCCCCACCCCGCCCATATCCAGGCTGTGGCCGTTTCGTGTGCCGCCAATGGCCATAAAAATAGCCGCCAAAGCATAGAGAATGGGCAGCAGCGCCTTACCCGCCAGCAGCCGGTAAAAACCGAGGCGAAGGCCAAGGGCCACCATCACAACAAGCGCCGCTGCCGCCAGCCGCCAACACAGGGCCGCCCCTTCGGGGCTCAGCCACAGTAGCGCCAGGGCGGTGGTATCGGTGATGCCACTCAGGCCCTTGCCGGAAAAGCTGCCCACCAAGGATAGAAAGTGCCCCAGCGCCATCAGCGCGCCGCCCACGCCACAAAAGAGGCCATAACGCCCCAGATGGCGGTGGATGCCCTCGCGCCCCGGCAGGCGAAACAGCGCCATCACCTGAATGAAAAGGGCGCCGATGGCACTGCACAAGGTGAGGTAGATGCCCCACTTGGAGGCAACAATCAGCACTGGCCACATGGTTCGCTCCTGCTTGTTGTTGCGGCAAGAATACCAGCAACCGGGCCAGTATCCTCACGAGAAAAGCCGGGCCAAAGCCCGGCTTTTAATACGCCTTAACCCGCAGTTGGGCTCAGTAGAGGCTGCCTTGCCAACCCTCGCGGGCCATGGGCAAATGAAGCTGGCGCTTGGCTACAGCGTGGGAGATGGCATTACCCAGCGCCGCCGCCATGGGGCCTTGTACTATCTCTGCCGCCCCCAGGAAGGGCTCGCCTGGCTGGTTGATGATGTGGACATCAACCTGCAACGGCATCTGCGGGAAGCGCAAGATGGGGTAACCACTCCAGTCAAAGCTGTGTACCCCTTGTTTGTCGTAGAGCACCTGCTCGTATAGGCTCCAGCTGGAGGACTGCACTATGCCGCCCTGCACCTGGTTGATAAGGCCGTCAGGGCTCACCACCTGCCCCACATCCACCGCCGTGACCACCCGCACTATGCTGACCTCACCGGTTTGGCGCTGCACCTGCACCTCTACCGCAATGGCGCAGTAGCCCATGATGTTTTTGTAACGGGCAAAAGCAAAACCGTAACCCTGGCCCGGTTGGGTGACCTTACCCGGCCAGCCAAAGGCCTGCGCCGCCTTGTTCACTACCGCCACTGCCCTTGGGTCCGACAGGTGCTGCAAACGAAATGCTACCGGGTCAACCGAGGCTTTTTCTGCCAGCTCATCGATGGCGCTTTCGATGGAGAACACATTGATGTGCGCCCCCAGCGAGCGCATGGCCGAGGTACGAAACGGCATGGTGGTGACGAAGTTGAAATCCACCTTCAGCGACGGAATGTCATACGCCGGCACCGAGTTACGGTCGCCGTCCCCTTCTGGGCGGGGAATGGGCACCGGCGGCGCCGGCGCTATGGGGTGCTCGAGCAGCCAGGCCGGCAGCAGGCGGCCAGCGTTGACGATGCGCTCGTTGTGGGGAGTGCTCCACAGGGTATAACCCCAATCGGCAATTTTGCCGTTGCCGTCCAGGCTAGCCTTGAGCTCGGTCAGCATCGCTGAGCTGTAGGGCTCCCAGAGGTTTTCATCTTCGCGCATCCACTGTACCCGCACCGGCTGGCCCGGCAGCGCCATGGCAATAAGGGCGGCATCGGCGGCCACGTCGTCGGCGCCGTTATGGCCGTAACAGCCGGCCCCTTCCTTGTGGATACAACGGATCTGCTTGGCTGGCAGCCCCACCAGTTCGGCAAGGCCGGCGCGAAGGGGAAAAACCCCTTGGGTGTGGGTCCATACCGTCAACAGGCCATCTTTAAACCAGGCCACAGCGCACGAAGGCCCGATGGAGCCATGCATCAAATACTGGCGGGTCTGGCGGCCGCTATAAGCCGGGCCGCTGCCGGCAGTGCCTGGCGTGCCTTTATCGGCAATGGGGTAGAGCTTTTGCGGCAGGGTTTGCAGCAGGTTGAAGATGGTTGTCGGCTCTGGCAGCGGGTTGCCCTCGCCCCATTGGCTGGCAAGATAACCGGCCTTCATGGCCGAAATGGCCTGCCATTCGTCTTTCGCCACCACCGCCAGGTAGCTGCCGTTTTTAACCAGCTTAACGACCCCCGGCAGCTTTTCGATTGCCTCAACGTCAATGGCCTTCAAACGGCTGCCGCGCCGGGGCGGCCGGATCACCCTGGCGTGCAACATGCCCGGCAGGCGCATGTCCTGCACATAGGCCACGCCGCCCGATACCTTGGCGGGAATATCCACCCGCGGCAGGGAACGGCCAATTTCGGTGTAATCCTTGGGATCCTTGCTGGGGGTATGTTCACTGGCGACCTGATGCAGGTCGACCCCGGCCACTGCCTGGCCGTAGGTCATCTGCCGGCCGGTGTCATCCAAGATGGTGCCCTTGCCGGTACGCAGGCTGGCCAGCGGCGCCTTCCACAATTTGGCGGCCGCCATCAGCAGCAGCTGGCGCACCTGGGCGGCAGCGTTAAAGAGCGCGGTGCCGCTGTCAAAGATGGAGTGGCTGCCGGCGGTATAGCCCTCGTTGGGAGTAAGGCCAGTATCTGCCGTAATAAAATCAATCTGTTGCGGCGGTACATCCAGGCGATCAGCGGCAATTTGCAGCAGCGCTGTCTTCACCCCGGTACCCAGCTCCACTTTGCCGGTAAAAACGGTGATGTGGTTGTCCGGGTCGATGCGTACCCAGGCGTCCAGGTAGGGGTTGGAGCGCAGGCTGCCGGGGAGGTTGGGGTCGAGAATGGCGGTGCCCAGGGTGTCCATTTCTTCGGAGCCGGCCATAGCCTTGAAAGACAATGGCAGCAGGCTAAACGCCATGATCAGCGAGCCGTTGGCCAAGAAGGCGCGGCGGCTCGGGTTGATGTTGTCTGGTGAGTGACTCATCACAACTCTCCCTTGGCGATAACCGCTTTGATGGCGGCGAAGATGCGCATATGGGTGCCGCAGCGGCAGAGGTTGGGGGCCATATGCTCGCGGATCTGCTCGTCGCTGGGTTGGCGGTTGGTCTCCAGCAGTGCCTGGGCCCGCATGATCATCCCGGCAATGCAGTAACCACATTGGGCCGCTTGTTTGTCGATAAAGGCCTGTTGCAGCGGCCCGGGATGCTCGGCACTGCCCAGGCTTTCGATGGTGCGTATTTTCCGCTCCCCCAGGGCGCCGGCTGGCGTTACGCAGGAGAACACCGCTTTGCCGTCAACGATCACGGTGCAGGCGCCGCATTGGCCACGGCCGCAGCCAAATTTGGCGCCATTGAGCTCCAGATGGTTACGCAGCGCATACAGCAGCGGCATATCAGGGGGAATATCCAATTGGTGGGTACGGCCGTTCACCGTCAAAGTAACCATGGTTATTTCTCCTCCTGGCGGATCTGCGTCACGGTCTGGGAAAGGTTGCCCCAAGGCTGGGACGGGCAGTATTGGCCGCGCAGGTACTGGGCAATGGCGGCAATTTGCTGGTCGCTGAGGTTGTTGGCAAAAGGCGGCATGTAATGGCTGGGCGCGCCTACGCTCATGGGGATCCCCTCCAGAACGGCTTTGACCAGGTTTCGAGGAGTGCCGGCCAGCAGCGCCGAGCTGTGGCCCAGATCGGGCCGGTCATCGAGGCGGCGCATGGTGGCGGCGTCGCCGTGGCAACCAGAGCAGGAACCGGTAAAGAGCGCTGCTCCTTGTTGCTCAATTTGGCTAAGTTGGCTGGCCGGTTGCAAAGCGCCGAAGCTGGGATTTTTGCAGGCCCCGGCCACAGGCTGCGCCCCGGCAAAGCTCAGCAGGTATGTAGCCATAGCCTGCACATCGGCCAGTGGCATGGTCGCCATGCCGTGGGTCACTGGCAGCATGGGACCGGCGGCAGCACCATGATTAGGAGCCACTTCGCCTCGCAGGTAGGCAACCAGCTCGCTTTGGGTCCAGGGATTGATGGCGGTGCCCAGCCCAGCCAGGGCCGGCGCTGTCCAACCATCGATGATGCTGCCGGCAAAATGCTCGCTGCCGCCCTTTTCGGCGCCAATGAAATTAAGCGGGGTATGGCAAGACGAACAATGCCCGGGGCCTTCAACCAGGTAACGGCCACGGTTCCACTGCGCCGATTGCCCGGGCTGGTCTTCCAGAGGGTCGCCATGGCGGAACAACAGGTTCCAAAACGCCACCAGTGGCCGGAAGTTCATGGGGAACATCATCCGGTTGGGCGGCGGGGTCTGGCTGACCGGGTCCACGCTCATCAGGTAGGCATAGAGATCGCTAATGTTGTGGTCCGACATTTTGCGGTAATGCACATAGGGAAAGGCGGGGTAAAGCAGGTGCCCGTCTCGGGCTACCCCGTCACGCATGGCCCGGGTAAAGGCCGCTTCGGACCACTGGCCGATACCGGTTTCAGTGTCGGGAGTAATGTTGGTGGTGTAGAGGGTACCAAAGGGGGTTTTCAGCGGCAGGCTGCCGGCCAGGTATTTACCACCCGGCGCGGTGTGGCAAACGGCGCAGTCGCCGGCCTCCAGCACCATTCGGCCTCGGGCAACAGCGGCTCTATCGGCAGGCATCGATGGCTTAACCGGCGCGATGGCGGGCTCCCACATCAGCCAGATGCAAAACAGCACGCCCAGGACCGCAACCCCGCCCAGCGTCTTGGCGACGGTTCTTGCTTTCATCGACACTTCCTCGCTTTGTTAACGCCAGGCCAACAGCACCTATCGGCCATAGGGCATAAGAATCAACAGCCTAAAAGAGGGAGTGGGTGATTACACTGGTACCTAGGTCAGCACTGAAACACGCCTTGGTGTGAGCGGCCTATACCAAGGGATAGCAGGCAGGTTGCAAGCACAAAAAAAGCCCGCTGATGCGGGCTTTTTTAACGATAAGACGTTCCTCAGAACGGGATATCGTCGTCAAAATCCATGGAGGGCTCGTCGCTGCCGTAGCCGCCTTGTTGGGGCTTGGATGCGTTGTAGTTGCCCTGCTGGGGGCGGTTACCGGCGAAGTTGCCCTGGTTGCCGCCTTGCTGGCCGCCCTGAGCGCCGCCGCCAAAACCACCTTGGTTGCCTTGAGGAGCGCTGCCTTGGGCACCGCCACCAAAGCCACCTTGGTTAGCTGGCTGGGCTGCGGGGCGCTGCTGGAAGCCGCCACCTTGCTGGCCGCCCTGGGCGCCACCACCGAAGCCGCCCTGGTTGCCGCCTTGCTGGCCACCCTGAGCGCCGCCACCAAAGCCGCCACCTTGAGCACCACCGCCAAAGCCGCCGCCTTGACCGCCCTGGCCACTGCCACGGCTGTCGAGCATCTGCATTTCGCTGACGATGATCTCGGTGGTGTAACGGTCCTGACCGTCCTGACCGGCCCACTTGCGGGTTTGCAGGCGGCCTTCCATATAGACCTTGGAACCTTTGCGCAGGTATTCACCGGCGATCTCGGCCAGGCGGCCGTAGATCACCATGCGGTGCCATTCGGTCAGCTCTTTTTGCTCACCGCTCTGCTTGTCTTTCCAGCTTTCGCTGGTTGCCACGGTAAAGTTGGCAACGGCATTGCCGTTGGGCATGTAACGTACTTCCGGGTCACCACCCAGGTTGCCGACAATAATGACTTTGTTAATGCCTCGACTGGCCATCTTCGCTCCTGACTAACCGGCCTCGGCCAGCAGTGCTCTGGCCTCGGCTAATTCAAATTCTTGCGTGTTTACTTTTAGGTAAATGGCAGACTCTTCCGCCATTACATTGACTTCCAGCACCCCTGGCAGGGCCGACAGGCCGTCGGCCACTTGCTTCTCGCGACCACGCAGGGAATCTGCGCTGAGGCTGACCGATTTCAGGTTGCTGGGATGGCGCATGCCCCGGCTCATCCATAGCCACAGCAGCACCATAGCGGCGGCCAAGATCAGCACGCCCTGTTTATCCGCATACTGTGCCATGGCACCGGCCATGCTGCCACCAAAAAAGGCGCCAAGGAACTGACTTGAGGAGTAGATCCCCATTGCGCTGCCTTTGTCCCCGGCCGGGGCAATGCGGGCAATAAGTGCCGGCAAGGTGGCCTCAAGGAAATTAAAGGCGATGAAAAACAACATCAAGGCGGCAATCAGGCCCCACAGCCAGTGCTTGAGGAACCAGGCTGCGGCCAATGCCGCCAGCATGATCACCAAGGCCACCTGCACCATCTGCCGCGACAGGTGTTTTTTCTCGGCGATGATGATCATCGGCACCATCCCGAAAAAGGCAATCACCACGATGGGGAAATAGAGCTCCCAGTGGCGGTCAGAGGGCAAGCCAGCCTGCACCAGCATCGACGGCATCACCACAAAGATGGAGGTGAGCAAGAAGTGCAGCAGGAAGATGCCCAGATCCAGGCGGATAAGCTGGGGGTCTTTGAGCATCTTGCCGAGCCGTTTGGGGGCCGGCATGGTATCGCCTTTGGGCGCCTGGCTCACCACCTTGGGCACCGCCATCTGCACCACCGCAATACCCACCAACGCCAGCACGGCAGTGAGCCAGAACAGCCCTGAAAGGCCCCAATGGGAGGCCAGTATCGGCCCCACCACCATGGCAATGGCAAAGGAGGTGCCGATAGACACCCCGATAATGGCCATCACCTTGGGGCGCTGCTCGTCACGGCTTAAGTCGGCGGCCAGGGCCAGGATGGCCGAGGCAATGGCGCCGGCCCCCTGCATGGCGCGGCCCAGCACCACACCCCATACGGTGTGGGCCGAGGCGGCCACCGCCGAGCCGGCGGAAAACATCAACAAACCCAGAATAATGATCTTACGGCGGCCGAACCTGTCCGAGGCCATGCCCATGGGGATTTGCAACACGGCCTGGGTCAGGCCGTAGGCACCGATGGCGATGCCCACCCACAGCGGCGAATATCCTTCTAAATGCTGACCGTAAAGGGCGAAGACCGGCAGGATCATGAAAAGTCCCAGCATGCGCAGGGAAAAGACCGAGGCCAGTGAGAATGCAGCACGGAGCTCCGTGCTCGTCAGACCTGATTTCGACATAATCAAAGCTTGGCGCAAGAGAAGAAGGCAGCATCATAGCACAGCCATTGGGCTAATCGGGCGGCTGTGCGATACTTGTCCGCTTGTTGTCGAAATGGTTGAAGCAGGACGTTATGGACAAGATTTCGGTTCGCGGCGCACGTACCCACAACCTGAAAAATATCAGCCTGGATATCCCCAGGGACAAGCTCATCGTGATCACCGGCCTGTCGGGCTCGGGTAAGTCCTCACTGGCCTTTGACACCTTGTATGCCGAGGGTCAGCGCCGTTATGTCGAGTCTCTCTCCGCCTATGCCCGGCAGTTTTTGTCCTTGATGGAAAAGCCCGATGTCGACCACATCGAAGGCTTGTCGCCGGCCATTTCCATCGAGCAAAAGTCTACGTCCCACAACCCCCGTTCCACCGTCGGCACCATCACCGAGATCCACGACTACCTGCGCCTGCTGTTTGCCCGGGTCGGTGAGCCGCGCTGCCCTACCCACAACGTGGCCCTGGCCGCCCAAACCGTCAGCCAGATGGTGGACCGAGTGATGGCCGAGCCCCAGGACAGCAAGCTGATGCTGCTGGCCCCGGTGGTAAAAGAACGCAAGGGTGAGCACGTCAAACTGCTGGGTAACCTGGCCGCCCAGGGGTATATCCGCGCCGTGATTGACGGTGAAGTCTGTGATTTGTCCGATCCGCCAACCCTGGAGCTGCAAAAGAAGCACACCATCGAGGTGGTGGTAGACCGCTTCAAGGTGCGTGACGACCTCCAGCAGCGCCTGGCCGAGAGCTTTGAAACCGCCTTGGCGCTGACCGGCGGCAGCGCCCGGGTAGTGAGCATGGACGACGACAGCGTCGACTTGGTGTTCTCTGCCAACTTCGCCTGCCCCCACTGCGGCTATTCCATGGCCGAGCTGGAGCCACGGCTGTTTTCCTTCAACAACCCCGCTGGCGCCTGCCCCACCTGCGACGGCCTGGGGGTGCAGCAGTTTTTTGACGAGAACAAAGTCATCGTCAACGGCGAGATCTCCCTGGCTGGCGGCGCCATTCGCGGCTGGGACAAACGCAACTTCTACTACTACCAGATGCTCAAGTCCCTGGCCGAGCAGTTCGACTTTGCCCTGGACCAGCCCTTCGACAGCCTGGCCAAAAAGGCCCAGGATCTGGTGCTGTACGGCTCCGGCAATAAAGAAGTGGCGTTCAAATACGTTAACGACCGCGGCGATATCGTTACCCGCAAGCACGCCTTTGAAGGGGTGATCCCCAACATGGAGCGGCGCTACCGGGAGACCGACTCCAACACCGTGCGCGAAGAGCTGGCCAAGTACCTGGCCAACCAGCCCTGCCCCAGCTGTAAGGGCACCCGCCTGCGCACCGAGGCCCGCCACGTGTTTGTGGCCGACCACAACCTGCCGGCGGTGGCAGAATTTAGCATTGGCGATTGCCTGGGCTTTTTTGAAGGCCTGAGCCTCGAAGGCCAGCGCGCACAAATCGCCGAGAAGATCCTCAAGGAAATCCGCGACCGCCTGCACTTTTTGGTCAACGTTGGCCTTAACTACCTCAGCCTGTCGCGCAGCGCCGACACTCTCTCTGGCGGCGAAGCCCAGCGGATCCGCCTGGCCTCGCAAATCGGCGCCGGCCTGGTAGGGGTAATGTACGTACTGGACGAGCCCTCCATCGGCCTGCACCAGCGCGACAACGAGCGGCTGCTCAATACCCTGGTGCACCTGCGTGACCTGGGTAACACCGTGCTGGTGGTAGAGCACGACGAAGACGCCATTCGCGCCGCCGATTACGTTATCGACATCGGCCCTGGCGCCGGCGTGCACGGCGGTGAAGTGATTGCCGCCGGTACCCCGGCCGAAGTGGCGGGCAACCCTGCCTCCCTGACCGGCCAGTACTTGAGTGGCGAGAAGAAAATCGCCGTGCCCAGCAGCCGCCACCCGGCCGAGAACGGCCATATCGAGCTCAAGGGCGCCAGCGGCAACAACCTCAACAATGTGGACCTGCAGATCCCCCTTGGCCTCTTTACCTGCGTGACCGGTGTCTCCGGCTCCGGCAAGTCCACCCTGGTCAACGACACCCTGTTCCGCCTGGCCCATCGCCAGCTCAACAAGGCCGAAGGGGAAGAACCGGCGCCTTACAAAGAGATCATCGGCCTGGATCTGTGCGACAAGGTGGTGGATATCGACCAAAGCCCCATCGGCCGTACCCCGCGTTCCAACCCGGCCACCTACACCGGCATCTTCACCCCGGTGCGCGAGCTCTTTGCTGGCACTCAAGAGTCTAGGGCCCGTGGCTACCAGCCCGGCCGCTTCAGCTTCAACGTCAAAGGGGGCCGCTGCGAGGCCTGCCAGGGCGATGGGGTTATCAAGGTAGAGATGCACTTCCTGCCAGACGTGTACGTGCCGTGCGATGTCTGTAAGGGCAAGCGCTACAACCGCGAAACCCTGGAAGTGACCTACAAGGGCAAGAACATCAACCAGGTGCTGGAGATGACCATCGAAGAGGCCCGCGACTTCTTCGACCCCATCCCGGCGGTGGCCCGCAAGCTGCAAACCCTGATGGATGTGGGCCTGTCCTATATTCGCCTGGGCCAAAGCGCCACCACCTTGTCAGGTGGTGAAGCGCAGCGGGTGAAACTGGCCAGGGAGCTGTCCAAACGCGACACCGGCAAGACCCTTTACATCCTGGACGAGCCCACCACCGGCCTGCACTTTGCAGACATCCAACTGCTGCTGGATGTACTGCATCGCCTGCGCGACCACGGCAACACCATCGTGGTGATCGAGCACAACCTGGATGTGATCAAAACCGCAGATTGGATAGTTGATCTCGGCCCCGAGGGCGGCAGTGGCGGCGGTCGCATTCTCACCGCCGGCACCCCGGAAACCGTGGCCCAGCACCCCACCAGCCACACCGCTAGGTTCCTCAAACCCATGTTGTAAGCCAAGGGCGCCAGCGGCGCCCTTTGTTTTATCTGCTTGACAGCTATGGAAAAAACGCGCTCTGTTGAAAGTGATTCTCAACAGCACCGGAGGCGTTATGACGAGATATCTGTCGGCAACCGTATTGGCGGTCCTGGCCACCTTGGCCTGTCTGTACTTCATGACCCGCCTGATAAACCAGCCCGAAGCGCCACCAGCCGCGCCGCCCCTGGCCAGAGTTGAACCGGCCGCCGCCGTGCCGCCCCCCAAGCCGCCCAAACAACCGGAAGAGACCAAACCCCAGCCCCGCACCGCTATGACCATGCCCGGCGTTGAAAGCCTGGCGCCCACCGCACCGACAGCGGTAACCGCTGTAATGAAAGGCCAGCCCAGCGCCATCAACCCCACCATGGGCCCGATGACGCTAAAAATGGAGCAGCCTTCCTTTACTGCGGGCACTGACGGCGTGGCAACCCCGCTGGTGCGAATGGACCCCCGCTACCCCGCTGACGCTGCCCGTGACGGCAAAGAAGGCTGGGTGAAGCTGCGCTTTACCATCAACACCGCCGGCCTGGTGGACGATATTCAAGTGATTGACGCCAGCCCCAAACGCATCTTCAACCGCGCCGCTATCGATGCCCTGCGCAAATGGCGTTACAAGCCACAGATGCGAGACGGCAAGCCCGAGGATTTACATAACCAGGAAGTGGTGCTGGATTTTAAATTAAACCAACCCGCCTGATTAAAAAACGGAGCCTCGGCTCCGTTTTTTAAATCGCCTTTTTAAAATCAATACCGACACAAATAGAAACACCATTTATCAATTACGCAACCCGCTTTCTTATTCTTTCCCTTTTACCTTGGCTAATTAATGGACAGGCTATGCTACTTTTCCGGCTTTGAAAGTCTGTTTCCCTGCCGGAAAAAATCAAATGCAAAAATCACGCATTTTTAACGCCCTGCTATTTAGCCTTATTGCCCTTCCCGCGCTGGCCGACAATTACAGTACCGAGCTGAATATTGGCCGCAGTGAATATAACGGCCAGTCAGACGACAACAGCTGGCAACTGGCCCTGACCCGTTACCTAAGCCCGGTCAGCACCGACAATGGCCCCTATGGGGTTAACGCCTTTTTGAGCCACAGCGGCTACTTCAAACTCAGCGGCAGCCAGAGCGACCAGCTCGACCGTTATGACATCAGCGCCCGCACCATCAACAGCGACGACTGGCTGATGGGCGCCGGTGCCAGCGACGACAACCCCCAAGGCGACAGCCGCTCCCACAGCTATTACCTGGAAGCCGGCCGCTACCTGGACGACGCCACCCTGGCCACCTTTTATTACCATCGCCTGGAAGGTGGCCCGGTCAATGCCGACACCTTTGGCGCCACCCTTTCCCGCTACCTTGGCAGCAGCGAAAGAGGGCTTTGGACCCAAGCCGACATCAGCCGCATCAACGGCTCAGAGGGGCTGGACGCCTTTGTGGTCGCGGGGCATTCGCAGCTCTTTTTAGCCAAGAACTGGTCGGTGGGCGCGGGGCTAACCTATGTGCACAGCGACAACCAGCAAATGGTGCGCCTAATAAAGGGAGTACAGAAAACCCGCTACGAAGTGAGCAGTCGCTACTGGTTTGCGCCCCAGGCCAGCATGGGCCTGACCATGAGCATGGAAGAAGGTGACGGCGCCGCCTGGCAGCTGGACCTGGGTTACCGGCTATAAAAAAGCCGCCTGACGGCGGCTTTTTTCACGAAACGCAGGCCACTTAGAAGCGGTAGGCAGCTTTAACAGCCCAGCCCATGCCGTCTTCGCCGCTTGTTTTGTTCACGCCCACAGACACATTGGCGCGGGGGTTAAACCAGTAGCTGGTGTTGGCGTAGTAGGTGGTGTCGTTGGTACCGTTAACCAGGTAGGCAACGGCATCGTCTTTGGTGTTGATGTAGTCAACAGCCAGACCAGTGGACCACTGCTTGTTGTAGAAGTAGTCGGCACCCACGGATGCAGAGAGAACGTCGTCAGCATGGTCAACATTGGTGTTGTTGATGTCGGCTTTGAGCAGCAGGCCGGTGTCACCCACCAGCGGGTTGTAGCTCTTGATGCGGGCACCCCAGGTGTCGGCGTCAAAGGGAGACCAGTCCAGGCGGTTGTAGTAACCGGTCAGCAGGGTACCGTCGTTCAGGTAACCACCGGCCTCGACACCGAAGCTGTCGGCATCTTTGTGGTGGTCAAAATCAAAGTTTTCGTAGTGGGCACCCAGCACCAGGTCGCCGGAAGTGACCAGGCGGCCGCCGATGCTGTAGGTGTCCAGGTTATGGTTAAAACCCATACCGGCTTGCAGGTAGCTGGAGTGGCTCAAAAAGCCGTTCAGCTCGTACGGGCCGTTATCGGTGCTGATAGGGTTGAGATAAACCTTGGCGCCCAGACTGGTGACATCAGCGTCGTGACTGTCGGTATGGTCGGCATAACCGGCAGAAACTTCGGATTGGAAAGTATCAGCAAAGCTGGGGGCAGCCAAAATAGCAGCAGAAAGAGTCAGTGGGAAAAGTACGTATTTCATGCTTCATACTCCTGATAAATGATAAAGCAGCGACGTCAACATAATCCCATCTTAATAATCTCTCAGCTCTCTCCGCATTTCAGTTTAAGCAGCGGTCAGAAATCACCAGCGTGTTAACAACCGTTAATGAAAGAAAAACAAAAAAGGCGTCCAACGGACGCCTTTGTCTTAAAAAGAACCAATTAAAAACGCAGGGTTCCTTGAATACCCCAGGCATAACCTTTTACGTCTTCCTGGTCGGCATAAGTGACCTTGACGTTGGCCTGGCTGTTAAACCAGTAAGAGGTATTGAGGCCCCAGCCGTAATCTTCAGAACCGTCGTTCCAGTTAATATCGGCACCGACAGACCACTGGCGGCTGATGAAGTAATCACCACCCACGGCGTAAGTCCAAACGTCGTCGCCATAGTCAGGGTCGGTGTTGTCGATGCTGGCAGACAACAGCAGGCCTTCGCTGCCGCTAACCGGCACCAGGTGCTCAAGGGTCAGGCCGTAGCTATCGGCATCGTCGCTGTTGGCGTAGTTAAAACGCAGCAAGGTGCCTTTGGCCAGGTATTTACCGATGCCCAAACCCCAGACGTCGTCGCTGGAAGCATGGTCAGGGTCGATACGGCTGTAGTTGGCTTCGATAACCCAGTCGCTTTGGGTAACGAAACGACCACCCAGGCCATAGGCATCAACGTAATCGTTGTTGGCGTAGGCAGCCTCAACCCAGGACGCGTGATTGAGAAAGGGGATCAGATCGTAGGCGTATTGCGCATTGCTTTGGCTGTTCAGGTAATAGCGGTAGCCCAGATCCCAGGTGTCGGCGTTGTCACTGTCGGTGTGGTCGCTGTAACCGGCGTTGACTTCATGCTGGAAGCTGTCTGCGGCAAAGGTAGGGGCGCTAATGGCGGCCAGAATGGCCAAAGATACAACTGCTTTTTTCACGTAGAACTCCGTTTCGCTAAATCAAAAGCGCCGGCATCCTAGCGGCGCTTGGCATTAACGAAAAGAGCATATTCACATATGCTGTTCTAGGCTACACCTGATGCTATCTGGCAGCGGTACCGATTGCTTGGCCTTATGGTCAAAATGTACCAGGGTGGTTTCACCCTCTACGCAAAGCTTGCCACTCTGATAGGCCTGTTGCAGCAGGCGAAAGGAGCTATTGCCGATATAGCTGACCCGGGTACGGATAGTGACATCAGTGCCGTAGAACAGTTCACCTTTGAACTGGATCTGGTAGCCAGCAATGATGAGGTGCCAGTTTTTCACATCCAGATCCGGGGTAAAAAAGCGAAATACCGGCTCCCTGGCCTGCTCGAACCAGACAGCGGGAACCGAGTTGTTGATGTGCCCCAGAGCATCGGTCTCTTGGAAGCGGGGTATCAGGGTCATTTCAAACATGGTGTGATCCTTAACAAATAACGGCCACAGAATAAGCTGACATCGGCCTTTGATGCCATTTTGCCTTTACCCTGCCAGCCGCTGTGGCTAGGATTTCCCCGACCTTCCCCCAAAGAGCCTGACGCATGACGGACCTCGCACTGGCACTCTCTCTTATTGCCGCCATATCCCTCGCAGCCCAATGGCTGGCCTGGCGCCTCAAGCTACCGGCCATCCTGTTTCTACTGGCGGCCGGCCTGTTGCTGGGCCCGGGCACCCACACCCTGAGCCCGGACCGGCTGCTGGGAGAAACATTGTTTCCGCTGGTGTCCATTTCGGTGGCGATCATCCTCTTTGAAGGGGCGCTGACCCTGCGCTTTCACGAAATTCGTGGCCTGGTGAAGGTGGTGCGCAACTTGGTGACCATCGGCATGTTGATCACCTTTGCGGTGCTGGCCTTTGCCTGCCATTGGCTGTTGGGGGTGTCGTTGCAGGTGTCCTTGCTGTTTGGCGCGGTGATGGTGGTAACCGGCCCCACCGTGGTGGCGCCGCTGCTGCGTACCATCAGGCCCCGCGCCGAGCTCGATAGAGTGCTGCGCTGGGAAGGCATCATCATCGACCCTTTGGGCGCCATCTTCGCGGTTTTGATGTTCGAGCTGGTGATCATTCAAACCAGCCAGCAGGCCGCGGCCCTGCACAGCTTATGGATCTTAGGTAAAACCATTTTGCTGGGCGGCGCCCTTGGCCTGGGGGCCGGGGTAGCCACCGCTACCGCCCTTAAAAAGGGCTGGCTGCCGCTTTATCTTCGCAAGATTGGGGTGCTGGCCGTGGTGTTGCTGGCCTATGCCCTGTCGGAGCAGCTGCAGCATGAGTCGGGCCTGCTGACGGTGACCGTGATGGGGATGTTCCTGGCCAACAAAAGCGACCTGGATATCGACGACATCATGGAGTTCAAGGAAGATCTCTCGGTCATTCTCATATCCGCCCTTTTCATCCTGCTGGCGGCTCGGGTCAACATCGGCAACCTGGTGGAACTGGGCCTGCCGTTGGTGGCGCTGTTGCTGGTGGTACAACTGGTGGCCCGGCCCCTTTGCGTATTGGCCTCGGCCTGGACCAAAAAGCTCAACTGGCGTGACCGGCTGTTTTTATCCTGGATAGCGCCGCGCGGCATTGTGGCTGCGGCGGTCAGTTCGCTGTTTGCCCTGCGCTTAGAGCAAGCCGGCGTTGCCGATGCCGATAAGCTGGTGTCCCTGTCTTTTGCGGTGATCATCGCCACCGTGGTGCTGCAAAGCCTCACCGCCGGCCCGGTGGCCAAGCTGCTGGGCGTGGTGCGCGAAGCGCCACGCGGGGTGCTGATCATCGGCGCCAACAGCCTGGCCCGCGCCGTGGCCCAGGCCTTGAAGAAGGTGGATATCCAGGTGCTGCTGGCCGACCCGGTCTGGGAGAACTACCGCCTGGCCCGCATGGAGGGGCTGGACGTTTACTACGGCAACCCCCAGTCGGAACAAGCCGAAGCGGTGTTGGATTTCTCCTCCATCCGCCAGGTCTATGCGCTGTCGCCAAACCGCCACCAGAATGCCAACGCGATCACCCATTTTGCCTACCTTTTCGGCGACAAAAAGGTGTTTTCCATAAGATCTTCCCAGGGTAAAGGCTTTGCCAACCAGGAGAGTGCCACCTTCAGGGCGCGGCAGATTTTGTTCTCGGAAGACTGCACCTTTGCCAAGCTCAATAGCCTGTTGATGCAGGGCTGGCAGGTGAAAAGCACCAAGCTTAAGGAAGCCTTCGACTGGGAGGCCTACAAGGAGCGGCAAAAAGAAGCGCTGCCGCTCTATATCATCGATAAGAAGGGCTTTTTAAGCCCCATCATCAACGGCGATCAAAAGCCCGAGGTGGACGAGGTCATCATCGCCCTGCTGCCGCCACAGGAAAAAGAAAACCAAAACGCTGCTTGATAAAGGCCCCGCTGGGGCCTTTTTTATAGGCTTTTGGCAGGGCGCGGCCTTTGCTGGCGAGCCAGCAACCGGCTTAACACCAGAAACAGCGCCAGCATCCCCAGGCCATACCCCATGTCCTGGCCCAACACTGAAAGCGTCAGCAGGCACAACAGGGTGCTGATACCGGCCAGCCAGCGCCAGGGGCCGTGCAGCAGCTTCCAGCCGGCGGCCATGCTCAGCAGGTACACCAGCACAAAATTGCCGTTGGCGTAGCGGATAAGGGCGCTGATGGAGAGCCCCTGCCACCAGGCCAGCACGGCGCAAGCCGCGCAAATCAGCACCACCAGCGTCAAGGCCCGCCCCGGCACGCCATGGCGGTTTCGCCCGGCTAAAGCCACAGGCAATTTGCCTTCGTCGGCCAGGCTCCACAGTAACCGGGCAAAACCCTGCACATAGATGTTGATGGAGGCAAAGCAGGCTAGGTAACCAATCAATGCGGCCAGCCATTTGGCCTTGTCACCCCACAGCCCGGCAATCATCTGCGGCATGGAGGCGCCGTTGGCCTGGGGGCTGCCAAAGGCGCCAAAGCTGAGTACCGCCACCGAGCAGGCCCAATACACCAAACCGGCCAGCAGCGTGCCTATCAGCAGGGCAAGGGGGAAGTCCCGGTCAGGCGATTTAAACTCCTCCCCCACATGAGCAAAGGCCTCTATTCCCACAAAGCACCAGAACATCACCGCCAGGGCCGCCGGAATACTGCCCCAGGCTACCTTCTGAGTCGGCAGTAGCGGCATGCTGGCAAGAGGCAGATCCCCAAACCACCACAGCGACGCCACGGTGGCGACGATCACCACCGCAATGGCGGTTTGCACCGTACCAGAGGCCCTGGCCGGGCGTTGCCCCAACAGCCACATCAGCCCCAGGGTGGCCAGTTGGATAACCAGGATGGCGCCGCTGCTGAGCGCAAACAGCGCATGCCAAAAGCCGGTAGCGATATTCAGCGCCGCTGGCAGCCCCACCGGCATCACCGACAAGAACAAAAAGGCAGTGCCCTGCTCCAGGCGCGGGCCAAAAGCCCGGCCAATCAAATGAGGCGCCCCACCGGCATGGGGAAAGCGCTTGCCCAGTTGAGCAAAGGTAAAAGCGATGGGCAGCACCAGCACAATCAAAATCAGCCAGGCCCATAGGGATGCCGCGCCGGCGGTGGTGGCGGCAACCGCGGGAATAATGAAAATACCGGTACCCAGTAGTGAGGTGGTCAGCAACCCCACGCCCTGCAGCAGGCTCAGATCCTTGTTCAATCGACTCATGGCAGATACATCAGCAAAGAGGAAAATCCTGCTGCTATAGTAGTGGGCTCGTTAACGGAAGTGGCCTGCCAAAACGCCGGTAATGGCCGCCGTATTGCCGGAATCCACCGGCACAATGCCGCCCCGGTTTGCAGCTCAGGCAAAGGACAACAGTGGATAAATTCGACCAACGCATCCTGGCGCTGCTGCGTAAAGACGCCCGGTTGCCAACCGCCGCCATCGCCCGGGAAGTCAACCTGTCACGTAGCGCCGTCAGTGACCGTATCCGCCAACTGGAAGCCAGCGGCGTTATCACCGGCTACCACGCCCAGGTGGCCTCACCTCAAAAGCCGGTCAAAGCCTTTTTGGAACTCTTCTACGGCGAGAGCCGCTGCGAGGAGTTTGCCGAGCAGATGCGCGTCTTCCCCGAGATAAAGCGCTGCAGCGGCATCAGCGGCGAGACCGACATGCTGGTCTATATCGAAGCGGATAACATGGAGCGCCTTATCGAGATCCGCGCCGCCATCGAGCAATACCCGAAGATGCAGCGGGTGAAAACCCATATGGTGATGAAAGAGTGGGAGTTTTAACGGCTGCCCGCTAAACGCCCCCCATTAATGGGGCAGCGCTGCACTCACGCAAAAGAGCTGGCGCCAGCCCTCTACCTCACGCATGTAAGCAATGCGCGCGCCATCAGGCGACCACACCACCGCCTCACCACAAGGCGACTGCTCGCTAGGGAGGGTAAGCGGCGTGCATTGGCCACTGGCCAGTTCACAGCGCATTACCCGGTTATCGCAGACAAAAGCGATAGCGCCGCCTTTAGGGTGCCAGCTAAAGGCCGATTGAATAGGGCTACTCAGGGTAGTGATTTGCCTGGGCACCCCGCCATTGGGCGAAACCGTCCAAAGCTGCACTATGCCTTCGGCGTCAGCCAGCAAAAAGGCAATGGCACTGCCATCCGGGGCGGCCCGCAGCCAATGGCGAGGTTGTAAGGCTATCCCCTGAGTATGGGTAACACGGCGCTGGGTGACCCCTGCCGGGGGAGCAGGCAGAGAGCTTGCAGTGCCCTCAAGGGGAGCCGCACCTGCTTTAGCGTAATCCGCCAGGGCGTCAGGCAAGTCCACCACAAACACCTCAGGCACTTTCTCACCACTAGCAGAACGGGTGTCGCCAATAAAGGCAATGGCCCAGCGCTGCCGGCTGCCATCGGCTTTAAGGTAGCCCTCGTCGCCAATCCAGCATTCTTCATAAGCCCGGTCGATTTGGTCGCTACCAGGGCGCGGATCGCGCCGGGTTTGGCTGACCAGCACGCAGTAATAACTGCCGTCATATTCACGGGGGTGGTATTTGGGCGGACACACCGGCTGCAAGGGCACCGCCACCCCGACATTACGTAGGTCATCCCGCGAGTCCCTTTCATGCATCACATGGTCGTTATAGGTAAAGCTCAGCCGCGAACCGTCAGGACTGAACACATGCACATGGGAGCCGCCCCGCAAGGCGCCAGGGGTATAAGGGGCGGTAATGTCACACGCATCGAGGTTGGTGACGCCGCCCTGCTGCACAATCACCCCGCGGCGGTGGTGAAAGTCGTAATGCCAATGGGAGTCGGGATGCTCGGGACCATGGATAAACACATAACGTGGCGGCAGCTGCGGGCTCACCGTCACCACCCCCACATGGGCGCCATCTGTTGCCTGATACAACACTTCTACCGCGCCAGTCTCCACGTTGACTCGCTCTACGCTCAAGCCAGTAAAAGAGGCGCCGGAAGGACGCACATCAAAAGCCAGCCACCGGCTGTCGGCCGTCCAGACATTGATGTTGGTCAGCTGGTGGTGACGCGCTGCAAAGGTGAGCTGTTTTTCTGACATGGGCAACCTTTCGCCAAGGAACGACAGCGGTATCAATAGGTAAAACCGCGAAGACAAATGCAGCAGCAGTTTACGGGTTCAACCACAAACAAAACACCCCAGCCAACTGCGCCAAGATGCATTGGCACACTGTGATCAGCTAAGGAGAAAGGCTGGATTTGGCTACTTGGCGGTGACTTTCAAGAAGCCAGAGCGGCTAATGAAGCCTGGTGGCGGTCGTTTCGTTTGATGTGGCGAAGGGACCTACTCTCACCTAGCTATCGAAGCGGCATCAGATGGCGACAAGCGCGTCGGGAACCGGCGCTTGGACGTGCGCAGCACGGTCCGAAGGACGGTTGGCAGGGAGGCCAACCGTCATGCCACACCGCTTGCGGCGGTGGGTGAGCCTTGAAGTGAAAGCGCCGCTTTCACGCAGGCAAACGCGAGCATACAGGATGTGCGAGCCGGGTGACTGGCCAGGGAGGGTTCTTAAAGGGGGACCGACTTATAAACTGACCCCAAAGCAAGAGCCAAGCGCCGTTAATGAAGCCTGGCGGTGGCCAGCTCAGGGACAAGCCCTTCGCGCTACAAGCCTGAGCCAGTGCCACCGGCACTGCCTCTCGCGTTGCGACCGGCTTTCCGCCCTCCTCTCCCATGGAAGGACGCTGCCTGCGGCAGCGGCTTATCTATTTTCGCCATGTGAGCGTAATAACGGTCAGAGACGAAATAAACAAAAAGGCCCAGTCGTTAGACTGGGCCTTCTCGTTTATTAGGTGCCTGGCGGTGACCTACTCTCACATGGCGAATGCCACACTACCATCGGCGCGGCTGCGTTTCACTTCTGAGTTCGGAATGGAGTCAGGTGGTTCCACAGCGCTATTGCCGCCAGGCGAATTCGTTTAAGTCCGCTCTTGCGAGCCAACTTATCAATTCGGATTAAGCTGATAACAGTGCTTTCGATTCTCTCGCCTTACTTTGGCGTCCCACAAAACCCTTTGGGTGTTGTATGGTTAAGCCGCACGGGCAATTAGTACTGGTTAGCTCAACGTATCGCTACGCTTACACACCCAGCCTATCAACGTCGTAGTCTTCAACGACCCTTTAGGAGACTCGAAGTCTCAGGGATGACTCATCTCAGGGCTCGCTTCCCGCTTAGATGCTTTCAGCGGTTATCGATTCCGAACTTAGCTACCGGGCAGTGCCACTGGCGTGACAACCCGAACACCAGAGGTTCGTTCACTCCGGTCCTCTCGTACTAGGAGCAACTCCCTTCAATCATCCAACGCCCACGGCAGATAGGGACCGAACTGTCTCACGACGTTCTGAACCCAGCTCGCGTACCACTTTAAATGGCGAACAGCCATACCCTTGGGACCGACTTCAGCCCCAGGATGTGATGAGCCGACATCGAGGTGCCAAACACCGCCGTCGATATGAACTCTTGGGCGGTATCAGCCTGTTATCCCCGGAGTACCTTTTATCCGTTGAGCGATGGCCCTTCCATTCAGAACCACCGGATCACTATGACCTACTTTCGTACCTGCTCGACGTGTCTGTCTCGCAGTTAAGCTGGCTTATGCCATTGCACTAACCTCCTGATGTCCGACCAGGATTAGCCAACCTTCGTGCTCCTCCGTTACGCTTTAGGAGGAGACCGCCCCAGTCAAACTACCCACCAGACACTGTCCTCAACCCGGATAACGGGTCTAAGTTAGAACATCAAACATACCAGGGTGGTATTTCAAGGTTGGCTCCACCCGAACTGGCGTCCGGGTTTCATAGCCTCCCACCTATCCTACACAAGTAGGCTCAATGTTCAGTGTCAAGCTGTAGTAAAGGTTCACGGGGTCTTTCCGTCTAGCCGCGGGTACACTGCATCTTCACAGCGATTTCAATTTCACTGAGTCTCGGATGGAGACAGCATGGCCATGGTTACACCATTCGTGCAGGTCGGAACTTACCCGACAAGGAATTTCGCTACCTTAGGACCGTTATAGTTACGGCCGCCGTTTACCGGGGCTTCGATCAAGAGCTTCACCTTACGGCTAACCCCATCAATTAACCTTCCGGCACCGGGCAGGTGTCACACCGTATACGTCCTCTTTCGAGTTTGCACAGTGCTGTGTTTTTGATAAACAGTCCCAGCCATCTGGTCACTGCGACTCTCGTCTGCTTACGGAGCAAGTCCTTCACAAACAAGAGCGTACCTTCTCCCGAAGTTACGGTACTATTTTGCCTAGTTCCTTCACCCGAGTTCTCTCAAGCGCCTTAGTATTCTCTACCTGACCACCAGTGTTGGTTTGGGGTACGGTTCCTATGCAACTGAAGCTTAGAGGCTTTTCCTGGAAGCGTGGCATCAACAGCTTCGTCACCGTGGTGACTCGTCTCGTGTCTCGGAATTAAGCGCCCGGATTTACCTAAGCACTCTCCCTACGCACTTTCACATGGACAACCAACGCCATGCCTGCCTAGCCTTCTCCGTCCCCCCATCGCATTGCATAGAAGTACAGAAATATTAATCTGTTTCCCATCGACTACGGCTTTCGCCCTCGCCTTAGGAGCCGACTCACCCTGCCCCGATTAACGTTGGACAGGAACCCTTGGTCTTCCGGCGTGGAGGTTTTTCACCCCCATTAACGTTACTCATGTCAGCATTCGCACTTCTGATACCTCCAGCATGCCTCCCGACACACCTTCGCAGGCTTACAGAACGCTCCTCTACCGCTCACGCTAAGCGTGAACCCGTAGCTTCGGTGCATAGCTTAGCCCCGTTACATCTTCCGCGCAGACCGACTCGACTAGTGAGCTATTACGCTTTCTTTAAAGGGTGGCTGCTTCTAAGCCAACCTCCTAGCTGTCTAAGCCTTTCCACATCGTTTCCCACTTAGCTATGACTTTGGGACCTTAGCTGACGGTCTGGGTTGTTTCCCTTTTGACAACGGACGTTAGCACCCGCTGTCTGTCTCCCGGATAGTACTCTTGGGTATTCGGAGTTTGCATGGGTTTGGTAAGTCGGGATGACCCCCTAGCCCAAACAGTGCTCTACCCCCCAAGGTATTCGTCCGAGGCGCTACCTAAATAGCTTTCGAGGAGAACCAGCTATCTCCCGGTTTGATTGGCCTTTCACCCCTAATCACAGGTCATCCCCTACTTTTGCAACAGTAGTGGGTTCGGTCCTCCAGTACCTGTTACGGCACCTTCAACCTGCCCATGACTAGATCACCGGGTTTCGGGTCTATACCTTGCGACTGGACGCCCAGTTAAGACTCGGTTTCCCTACGGCTCCCCTATTCGGTTAACCTCGCCACAAAATATAAGTCGCTGACCCATTATACAAAAGGTACGCAGTCACACCACGAAGGTGCTCCTACTGCTTGTACGTACAGGGTTTCAGGTTCTATTTCACTCCCCTCGCCGGGGTTCTTTTCGCCTTTCCCTCACGGTACTGGTTCACTATCGGTCAGTTAGGAGTATTTAGCCTTGGAGGATGGTCCCCCCATATTCAGTCAAGATACCACGTGTCCCGACCTACTCATCGTGTGCAACAACAGCTGGCATTTCATGTACGGGACTATCACCCTGTATCGCGGCACTTTCCAGAGCCTTCCACTATACCAACCGCTGATAAACACACTGGGCTCTTTCCCGTTCGCTCGCCGCTACTGAGGAAATCTCAATTGATTTCTGTTCCTCGGGGTACTTAGATGTTTCAGTTCTCCCGGTTCGCCTCTGCACCCTATGTATTCAGATACAGATACTGACTTATGTCAGTGGGTTTCCCCATTCGGAAATCATTGGCTCAAGCGGTTCTTATCACCTCACCAATGCTTATCGCAGATTAGCACGTCCTTCATCGCCTCTAACTGCCTAGGCATCCACCCTGTACGCTTAGTCACTTAACCATACAACCCCTAAGGGTTTCGCTTGTGCGAACATATCGCCCGTTAATGGCGACATCCGTATGTGACTAACACCTGGTTTTTCGCCGGACGCTCAAAGTAAAACTTGAGAATCTCGTTTAAATTGCAGTGTTATCAGCTTTCCGAATTGTTAAAGAACAGGCTTAAAAAGCCTAAGGTAAGTCGTTGACTTAACTTAGTCTTCTCTCGAGCGAACCTTATTGATGGCGTCCCCTAGGGGATTCGAACCCCTGTTACCGCCGTGAAAGGGCGGTGTCCTAGGCCTCTAGACGAAGGGGACATCAATAATGGTGGAGCTAAGCGGGATCGAACCGCTGACCTCCTGCGTGCAAAGCAGGCGCTCTCCCAGCTGAGCTATAGCCCCAAAAGTGTGGTGGGTCTGAGTGGACTTGAACCACCGACCTCACCCTTATCAGGGGTGCGCTCTAACCAGCTGAGCTACAGACCCACACTTGTATACGCTCTTACCTTTAACCCAAGTAATCTGTGTGGACACTGCAACAGCAGGTATCTCTTTAGTAAGGAGGTGATCCAGCCGCAGGTTCCCCTACGGCTACCTTGTTACGACTTCACCCCAGTCATGAACCACACCGTGGTAAACGCCCTCCCGAAGGTTAAGCTATCTACTTCTGGTGCAGCCCACTCCCATGGTGTGACGGGCGGTGTGTACAAGGCCCGGGAACGTATTCACCGTGGCATTCTGATCCACGATTACTAGCGATTCCGACTTCACGGAGTCGAGTTGCAGACTCCGATCCGGACTACGACGCGCTTTTTGGGATCCGCTTACTATCGCTAGCTTGCTTCCCTCTGTACGCGCCATTGTAGCACGTGTGTAGCCCTACTCGTAAGGGCCATGATGACTTGACGTCGTCCCCACCTTCCTCCGGTTTATCACCGGCAGTCTCCTTTGAGTTCCCGACATTACTCGCTGGCAACAAAGGATAAGGGTTGCGCTCGTTGCGGGACTTAACCCAACATTTCACAACACGAGCTGACGACAGCCATGCAGCACCTGTCTTAGCGTTCCCGAAGGCACCAAGGTATCTCTACCAAGTTCGCTAGATGTCAAGAGTAGGTAAGGTTCTTCGCGTTGCATCGAATTAAACCACATGCTCCACCGCTTGTGCGGGCCCCCGTCAATTCATTTGAGTTTTAACCTTGCGGCCGTACTCCCCAGGCGGTCAACTTAACGCGTTAGCTCCGGAGTCCACGTTTCAAGAACACAAACTCCAAGTTGACATCGTTTACGGCGTGGACTACCAGGGTATCTAATCCTGTTTGCTCCCCACGCTTTCGCACCTGAGCGTCAGTCTTTGGCCAGGGGGTTGCCTTCGCCATTGATGTTCCTTCCGATCTCTACGCATTTCACCGCTACACCGGAAATTCCACCCCCCTCTCCAAGACTCTAGCTTGCCAGTCTTAAATGCAATTCCCAGGTTAAGCCCGGGGCTTTCACATCTAACTTAACAAGCCGCCTGCGTGCGCTTTACGCCCAGTAATTCCGATTAACGCTTGCACCCTCCGTATTACCGCGGCTGCTGGCACGGAGTTAGCCGGTGCTTCTTCTGCGAGTAACGTCACAGCTGATACGTATTAAGCATCAACCTTTCCTCCTCGCTGAAAGTGCTTTACAACCCGAAGGCCTTCTTCACACACGCGGCATGGCTGGATCAGGCTTGCGCCCATTGTCCAATATTCCCCACTGCTGCCTCCCGTAGGAGTCTGGGCCGTGTCTCAGTCCCAGTGTGGCTGATCATCCTCTCAGACCAGCTAGGGATCGTCGCCTTGGTGAGCCGTTACCTCACCAACTAGCTAATCCCACGTAGGTGCATCTGATAGCAAGAGGCCCGAAGGTCCCCCTCTTTGGTCCGTAGACATCATGCGGTATTAGCCATCGTTTCCAATGGTTATCCCCCACTATCAGGCAGCTCCCTACGTATTACTCACCCGTCCGCCGCTCTCAAGGGAAGCAAGCTCCCCTCTACCGCTCGACTTGCATGTGTTAGGCCTGCCGCCAGCGTTCAATCTGAGCCATGATCAAACTCTTCAATTAAAAGCGTTTGATGCTCAATGAATTGCTGAAGTGTTGAACACTTCACTTCATCGAGTAGTTCTCAATTTTTGAGTCTACCCAACTGTGAGTGCCCACACAGATTACTTGGATTCAATTGTTAAAGAGCGTCGCTTTCTCAAGCGAGGAGGCGCATTCTACAGCCTCCCAATACAGTGTCAAGCCCTTTCGCTTCACACTAAACTTCGTTTTTTAAGCCTTTCGACTCAATCCCCGAAGCGAGCCGCCATTCTACTCACTTATCTTTATCGGTCAAGGCCTTTTTAAGCACCGCTTAATCAGCTCTCAACCGCGCTTTCCCTTGGCGACGAGGCGGCATTATAGGGACCTAAACGCAGGCTGCAAGGGGTTTTTGCGAAAAAAATCGAATACCGGCTTTCACACAACTCACACACCGTTTAAGCACAACTTATCCACAGAAACTGGCCCTTTACAGGACAGATGATTTCGATTTAGGCTAAAAATCGTTCTTGTCGGAGTGCCTTAGGGCTGAGATCACGCTAGACGTGGGATCCGTGGAACCTGATCAGGGTAATACCTGCGAAGGGAACAAGTGAGACACACAATCTGAAACCGTCTCCCGGATGGGGTGCAGCTTGGCTGCACCTCTCTCACCGTGCACATCGGCCAGCAACGTTTTTGTATTTTGAAAACGAGGTTAGCCATGTCTACATCATCATCTTTCATCCAGGGCCAATTGAGCCCCGACGTTACCCAGCCTTTGCCGGGGTCCCATAAAGCCTATCTCAGCGGTAGCCGAGCCGATATCCAGGTGCCGGTGCGCCAGGTGCTGGCCAGCGACGGCAGTGGCCAGGTACTGGTGAGTCTCTACGACAGCTCAGGCCCCTTCACCGACACGCCGGTGGATATTCGCGTTGGCCTGGCGCCGCTGCGCGACAGCTGGATAACCGAACGGGGTGACACCGAGCCTTTGGCAGGGGTGAGTTCCGACTTTGCCCGGCAGATGGCCGAAGAGACCGCCACCATGCCGCGCTTTGCAAGCCGCCGGGCGCTACGTAGAGCCAAGGCCGGCAAACGGGTAACCCAGCTGCACTATGCCCGTGCCGGTATCATCACCCCCGAGATGGAATACATCGCCATCCGCGAGAACATCGGCCTGGAACAAGCCAGAACCGAGCAGCGCCACCCGGGCCAGGATTTCGGTGCCACCATCCCGAACGCCATTACCCCCGAGTTTGTGCGTCGGGAAGTGGCCGAGGGCCGGGCCATCATCCCCGCCAACATCAACCACCCGGAAGCCGAGCCGATGGTCATTGGCCGCAACTTCCGGGTGAAGGTGAACGCCAACATCGGCAACTCATCTGTCTCCAGCGGCGTCGACGAGGAAGTGGAGAAGCTCATTTGGGCCACCCGCTGGGGCGCCGACACGGTGATGGATCTGTCTACCGGCCGTAACATCCACCATATCCGCGAGTGGATAGTGCGTAACTCGCCGGTGCCCATCGGCACTGTGCCCATCTACCAGGCGCTAGAGAAAACCAAAGGCATTGCCGAGGACCTGACCTGGGAGCTGTTCCGCGACACCCTGATTGAACAGGCCGAGCAAGGGGTGGACTACTTCACCATTCACGCCGGGGTGCGGCTGGCCTTTGTGCCGCTGACCGTGGACAGGGTTACCGGCATCGTCTCCCGTGGCGGCGCCATCATGGCCAAGTGGTGCCTGGCCCATCACCAAGAGAGTTTCCTCTACGAGCATTTTCGGGAGATCTGCGAGATCTGCGCCGCCTATGACGTGTCGCTGTCTTTGGGCGATGGCCTGCGCCCCGGCTCCATAGCCGACGCCAACGACGAAGCCCAGTTCGCCGAGCTGCGCACCCTGGGTGAACTCACCAAAATAGCCTGGGAATACGATGTGCAGGTGATGATTGAAGGCCCGGGCCATGTGCCGATGCAGCTCATCAAGGAAAACATGGATGAGCAGCTCAAGCATTGCCACGGCGCCCCCTTCTACACCCTGGGGCCACTGACCACCGACATCGCCCCCGGCTATGACCACATCACCTCCGGCATTGGCGCGGCGCTGATCGGCTGGTTTGGCTGCGCCATGCTCTGTTACGTGACCCCCAAGGAGCACCTGGGCCTGCCCAACAAGGACGATGTTAAAGAAGGCCTTATCGCCTACCGCATTGCCGCCCACGCGGCGGACTTGGCCAAAGGTCACCCGGCGGCCCAGGCCTGGGACAACGCCCTGTCCCGCGCCCGCTTTGAATTTCGCTGGGAAGACCAGTTCAACCTGGGGCTGGACCCGGTGCGGGCCCGGGAGTACCACGACGAAACCATTCCCAGCCCGGCCGGCAAGGTGGCCCATTTTTGTTCCATGTGCGGGCCCAAGTTCTGCTCCATGAAACTAAGCCAGGAGCTGTCGGCCAACCGCGACGGCCTCAAGGCCCAGGCGCAGCGCTTTAAAGAGCAAGGGGCACAGATTTATGTCAACCAGGACTGAGGTCCATATCCGCGGCTTTGGTCTGATGGGGCGTCTGCTGTGCTGGCGCCTTAACAAGGCCGGAGTCAGCGTCAGTTGGAGCGACCCCAGCCCAGAGCGCGCCGCCGGCTGGGTGGCCGCTGCCATGCTGGCCCCCAAGGCCGAAGCGGTGCTCAGCAGCCCGGCTATTTTTGCCATGGGCAATGCCGCCCTGCCCCTGTGGCAGGCCTGGCTTAGCGAGCTTGGCGATATTCAGCACGGCTTTACCGGCACCCTGGTGGTAAGCCACCCCCAAGACCAGGGGCTGATGGTGGATTTCAGCCGCCGCACCGAATGCGAGCCTTGCCAGGCGGGGGCTTTGGAGCCGGCCCTGGCGGGCCGCTTTGGGCGCGGCCTGTGGCTAAGCGGCGAAGGTTATCTCGATAACAGCGCCCTGATGCATCGCCTTGGCGAGCTGGGCTCGGGCTACCGAGGCAGCGACGAGGCCGCCATCATCGTTGATTGCACCGGCGCTGGCAGCCAGCAGCCCGGCCTTCGCGTCGTGCGCGGCGAAGTGGCCAGGCTCCATGCCCCCGAGGTGACCCTCACCCGGCCGGTGCGGCTGCTGCACCCCCGTTACCCTCTTTATATCGTGCCGCGCCCTGATGGCCGGTACGTGGTGGGAGCCACCGAGATTGAAAGCCGCGACGACAGCCCGGTGTCGGTGCAGTCGGCGCTGGAGCTGCTGTCTGCCGCCCACAGCCTGCACCCCGGCTTTGCCGAGGCGCGCATCGAGGCATTACAGGTGGGGCTTCGCCCCGCCTTTATGGACAACGAGCCAAAGCTGTCTTGGCAAGGTAACCGGCTCAGCATCAACGGCCTTTACCGGCACGGTTTTATGATTGGCCCTGTGCTTGCCGAGCGGGCGGTCAGCGACATCACCACACGCTTGGGAGGCCAGCATGTTCATTGAGCTTAACGGCAAGCGCCTGCTGGTAACGGGCACCCAGCCTCTGGAACGGCTACTGGAGAATCACCCGGCCAAGCCGCCCTATGCGGTGGCGGTGAACGGCCGCTTTGTGCCCAAAGGCCAATACGCGGCGCTTTATATAAAGGAGGGAGACCGCATCGAGGTGCTGTCTCCCATGGAGGGCGGCTGATGCACCTTTATGATGTGGCCCTTGGCAGCCGCTTCTGGCTGGGCACCGCCGGTTACCCTTCGCCGCAGCTATTGCTGGAGGCGGTCAAGGCCGCCAAGCCGGGCTTGATCACTTGCAGCCTGCGCCGCCAGGGCCAGGGCGGGGGCGATTTCTGGGCCTTTTTGCAGGCGCTCGGTATTCCGCTGCTGCCCAATACCGCCGGTTGTCGCAGCGTGGATGAAGCGGTGAACCTGGCCTTTATGGCCAGGGAGCTCTTTGCCACCAACTGGTTAAAGCTGGAGATCACCGGCGACGACTACAACCTGCAACCGGACCCCTTCGCCTTGGTGGACGCCACCCGCGAGCTCACCCGCGAGGGCTTTCAAATCTTCCCTTATATGACCAGCGATTTGGTGCTGGCCAAAAAGCTGCTGGATGCTGGCGCCCAGGTGCTGATGCCCTGGGGCGCACCCATCGGCTCAGGCCAGGGGCTTAGCGACATCCAAAGCCTCAAGACCCTGCGCCAGCGGCTGCCGAAAGTCCCCATGGTGATTGACGCCGGCATAGGCCGCCCCTCCCATGCCTGTGCGGCTATGGAGCTGGGCTTTGATGCGGTGCTGGCCAATACCGCCGTGGCCCAGGCCGGTGACCCCATCGCCATGGCTGGCGCCATGGCCCAGGCGGTGCAGGCTGGGCGGGCCGGTTTTCTGGCTGGCCCCATCAGCGCCCGGGAACTGGCCCAGGCCAGCACCCCTGTGGTGGGCACGCCTTTTTGGCATAAGGAGGAGTCATGACCTTCTTATATAAAGACGCGTTGCAATTGGGGCCGGAACAGGATGTGCTGCACCTTGGCGAGCGGCAGCTGACCTTAAGGCACGGCAAGGGGGATTTACCCCTGGCACCGGTCAGCCTGGATGACTGGCTGGCGCAGCGGGGGGGCGATGCGCAACTGCCGCAGCTCACCGGCGAAGCGCCAAACCAGCCCTTTGCGCCCTGCCCATCGCGGCTGGGTTTTTATGGGGTGGTGCCCAGCAGCGACTGGCTAAAACGGCTCTTGGATCTGGGCGTTAAAACCCTGCAGCTGCGTTTTAAAGGAGAGGCCTCTGAGGCGGAGCGCCAGGTGGCCCAGGCAGTAAAAGCTGCCCAGGGTTATCGAGCCCGGCTATTTATCAATGACCATTGGCAGGCCGCCTTGCACCATGGCGCTTATGGCGTGCACCTGGGCCAGGAAGACTTGCTGAGTGCCGACTTGGAAAGGCTCAGCCTGAGCGGCATTCGCTTGGGCCTCAGTAGCCACGGGCTTTTTGAGCAGGCCAGAGCCTTGTCGCTCAGGCCTTCCTATATTGCCTTTGGCGCCATCTTTGCCACCCCCACCAAGGCCATGCCCACCGCCCCCCAGGGGCTGGCGCGGCTTAAGGCCTTTTGCCAGCGCGCCGCTAACACGCCAACGGTCGCCATCGGCGGTATTGACTTCACTAACGCCGAAGCGGTGCTGGCGCAAGGGCCAGGTAGCCTGGCGGTCGTCAGAGCGGTAACCGAAAGCGCCCACCTTGATGCTGACGTTCGCCGCTGGCTCGCGCTCTGTGGAGGCTGACATGCGCCATCACCGCCAACAGCTGCTTTGGGGCAGCGAAGGCCAGGCAAGGCTTGGTGCCAGCACAGTGGCCATTGTTGGCCTCGGCGGCCTGGGTAGCCCGGCGGCCCTTTACCTGGCTGGCGCCGGGGTGGGCCGTTTGCGGCTTATCGATGCCGACAAGGTGGAGCTCAGTAACCTGCACCGGCAAATTCTTTATAAAAGCAGCCACGTCGGCCGGGCCAAGGCCGAAATGGCCCGTCGCCAGCTAGAGGCGCTTGATCCCCAGTGCCAGGTGGAAGAATGCTCTTCCTATATAAAGGAGGAGAACATCGCCCCGCTCTTGGCAGGCGCCGACCTGGTGCTGGACTGCGCCGATAACCTCGCCACCAAGCAACTGTTGAACCGCTGGTGTGTTGGCCAAAACCTACCGCTGGTGATCGCCATTGCCAACCGCTGGCAATACCGGGTGCAACTGGTACGCGGCGGGCCCTGCCTTGCCTGCCTGTACGGCGAGGCCGAGCAAGGGGCCGGTAGCTGCGATGCCCTGGGGGTAGCCGGGCCACTACTGGGCATGGCCGGCAGCTTTCAGGGGCTACTGGCCATACAGCAGCTGCTGGGCATGGCGCCAGCTCAAGACCGGCTGCACCTTTTTGATGGGGAAACCCTCGCCTGGAACAGCTGGCAGCTAAGCCGCGACCCAGCCTGCCCGGTTTGCAGCCAATAAAAAAGCCCGGCCATGCCGGGCTTTTTCGTCTCAAACAGCTTAGTCGAGCAACTTGAGGGAGTTGCGCACCATGCGGCCCAGGGCTTTTAGCATCAGGTCAAACACGCCGCGAATAAAAGCGGCGGTGAGGTTGATAACCACGCCAGCCACTTTGCCGGCAAAAACCAGCATGTGGCCAATAAGACCCTTGGCCTGGGCGGCCAGTTTGGTGCCGGCCTGGGCTATTTTCTCGATGGTCTGAGCCAGGATGTCGTACACGGTAAAGCTGGTGGCCAGGGCCATTTGGGCTGCCACCGCCGCGTAGTAACCGGCGTCTTTGAGCAGGGTGATCAGCGCCGCGCCAATCTTGTCGGCCCAGTAGCTGGTGAAAGAGGCATTGAGCCGCTTGTCGAAATCCAGGCGCACCGGGGTATTCATAAAGCGCTCGGAGTTCTGGTGCAGCTCATCCCAACCACCTTTACTGGCGGTGTTCACATAACCGGGGGAGCCGTCGTAGCCCATGGAGTGGGCGGCCATGCTAAAGCCCTGGGAGCCGTCGAGGCGATACTCGGTGCCGCCAGCGGGAATGTGCTGGAAGGGCCACAAAGGCACCTTGGGCACTACGTCGGCACCGTGGGTGCAGCGGTAGATCCGGTCGATATTGGCGGTGGCGCTGCGGGCAAAGCCAGCCTGCCCCACCCTTGGGCAACCGAAGGTGTAGAGGTAGGCGGGCCGGCCATAATTGATGGCTACCCAATCGGCGGCCAGGGTCGCCAGGGCGCCGCCGAGGCTGTGGCCGACGCAGTGCACGGCGCCACGGCCGGGGTTGGCATCGAGGTAGGCTTTCAGGCCGGGCTTGATAGAATCGAAGGTGCGCACAAAGCCAAAGTGGGCGGCAGAGCCGTTGTCGGCAGAGGCCATACCGAAGTTGGCGTCGGTCAGGGCATCCACCACGTTTTTCATGTTGGTGCCGCGCATGGCGATAACGTGGTCGCCTTCGAACTCCGCCTTACCCTTACCGACCAGCGAAAACCCCAGGGTTTTACGAAACAGGGCAAAACCGGATTTACCGGTCAGGGCCTCTGATTCCAGATCGAAGATCCGGCGAATATCGGCAGAAGGCGCGAAGTTGTAGCGGCCATTGGCGCTGCGGTTTTCGGCTGAGTAAGTCAGCAAGGCCAGTTGCGAGGCCACTTTCGGTGAAATAAAGCTCATAACAAATCCCTTTGACGTTGATACAGGTTAGTTATCCTTCCATCTGCATATCGAGACGGCAGTAAAAGGCATGGCTGAAAACTGCGCGTCATGAAAATCGAAATACTCTTCGGCATTGTCCAGGTCACATTCCAGGAAATGCAGTTTTTCTTTCACGACATCAACCGGCCGAATGGTGGGAATACTCATAAACCAAAGCAGGTATTTTTTACCGCTGTATTCCACTTCCAGATTTTGGCTACGCACCACCGTGGTCATTTCGGAGGGCTTTTTGTCTTCAATTTCCTTTTCCGGGAAGCTGAATTTACCCTGGCTGTCGGTAATGGCAGTGTCGACATAGGGCTGCTTGAACTGGTTGCTGTCCAGGGTGCGGGTGACCTCCACGTGGCCCACCGGTTTGCCGTGGAGAGTGATCACGCCGTTGATCTCGGGAGAAAGGTGATAGCTGGCTTTTTTACCGAAGAAAAGCATGGCGTTAGGCGCTCCCGACCAAAGTAAGGCAATACAGACCAGCACCAGGGTAACCAGTGCAGACAGCAGCTTGGGGGTAATTAAGAGGTGTCTCATGAAATGGCATAATCCGTTAGTCTTTCGTATAGCATCCGTGCGACGTGCCAAAAGATTATACAAGGCCATTGCATAACGCAATCTTCCGCCGGTTTTGCCGGTAAAAATAGGCATTGGTAAATTCAATACAAAAACCTTTGCCAAAGGCGAATATAAAAATAATGTCGTTATAGGTAGAGATTAAATTGATAAAAAGAAAATACAACATCTTTTAATTAATAAACGGCCACAAACAATTTAATTAAAAATAAATCGACATACCCTGCCGGTAAAAGCGCTCTTATCAATGCCTTGGAAATGCTATGATTTCCCTTTGCGGGCAATCAGTTACCAACTTGATAGGGAGCGTCAGATGCTCAAAAGACACCAACCCCTGGCCAATATCAGGGTGAAAACCCTCTGGCTGTTCTGCGGGGTACTGTTTGTGGTGTTTTTCCTGATGAGTTGGAGCAGCTACCGGGTTGCCCAGCGCTCCATTAGCCAGCAGATTGAGCACAACTCCCTGCCGCTCACCAGTGACAACGTCTACTCGCAGATCCAGCGTGACCTGGTGCAACCCACCTTTGTGGCGGCCCTGATGGCCCACGACACCTTTGTACGCGACTGGGCCATGCAAGCCACACCCAGCGCCGCCCCCATGCAGCGCTACCTGGCGGAGATAGACCAGCGCTTTGACACCATCATCGCCTTTTTTGTCAGAGACGCCGACCGCCGCCTCTATCTGCCCGATGCCGCCGACCACATCATCGACGCCACCAGCCATCGCTACGACTGGTACGAAAAGGTCAAAGCCCTGCCCGAGAACAAGCCTTATCTGGTCACTGTGGGTATGGACCCAGAGCGAAAGGGGCAGATGGACATCTTTATCGACCACAAAGTCTACGACTACCAGCACCGCTTTATCGGCGTGACCGGGGTGGGGCTTTCGGTCGAACAGGTGCATCAGCTCATCGCACGTTATGAGCAGCGCTACCAGCGCCGCATTTATTTTGTGGACCGCCAAGGCAAGGTGGTGCTCAGCGGCCAGCGCTTTGAGGGAGAAGACAGCCTGCAAAGCATGCCGGGAATGACCACTATCGCCGCTCAGCTGTTGTCTGCCCCTTCAGGCAGCTACCACTTTGAGAGCGGCGGCCACAAAACCTATGTCAATGCCCGGCTGGTGCCGGAATTTGACTGGTACCTGGTGGTGGAGGAACATCAGGCCGCCTCGCTGCAAGCGGTGTTTAAAACCTTCCTTATCAACGTGGCCATTGCTGGCCTTATCACCCTGATGGTGCTGGGCATCAGCCTGGCGACCCAGGGGCGCTACCAGCGCAAACTGGCGGCCCAAGCCTCGGTGGACCCGTTAACCCTGGCCCTTAACAGGCGCAGCGGCCAGGAGCTGCACCGCCTGATGCTGGACGAGTGCAACCAGCAAAGCCAGCCGCTGTCGGTAGTGGTGCTGGACGTTGACCACTTCAAGCAAGTGAACGACCGATATGGCCATGAGGCCGGTGACACCGTGCTCAAAGACATGGTGCAGGAGATAAAGCAGTATGTGCGCGAGTCGGACGCCATCTGCCGTTGGGGCGGGGAAGAGTTTCTGGTGCTGCTAAGCGGCTGTGACCTGGAGCAGGCCCAATCCCTGGCTGAGCGGGTCCGTACCGGCATGAGCGAGCACCGCTTTACCTTCAAGGGCCAGGTTTTTTACATCACCCTCAGTGGTGGGGTCGCCCAAAACGGCCCCAAAGAGCCTTTGGAAGAGGTGGTGAAACGGGCCGACGCCGCTCTCTACCTTGCCAAGGAAAATGGCCGCAACCAGATCCGAACCGGCGCGGCCTGAGTCGGGGCCAGCTTACTTTTCACCTTCTTTGATCATCTTCATCAACCGAGCAAAATGCGCCTTGGGGTTGAAGTACAGGGTGACCAGCTCGCCGTCTTCTGAGGTGGCGGTGAGGCGGTCACACATGATGGGCCCCGACACCAGCGCCTGATCCTTGGGCTGCAACTGCATCAGGTAGAGGGTGTTGTATTCCTCGGCCACGGAAATGGTCTCAAGGGCGGTCGCCGGGGTTTTGCCGTTACCGGACGCCATCACCGAATCCAGCAGCCCTTTGGTCCAGGCAAAGTGCGCCTTGGACTGAGCGCCCTGCCCCAGCTTATCCAGGGCGATGGCGGTAAAGAACTGCACCCGCATATCCACCGGGCATTGAGGCAACCAGTTTTGCCCCAAGGTGGCGGCCTGTTGCCATTGCTTGTCCATCATGGCCTCGTCCATGGCTTTGACCGGGTTGCCCTGCTCGCAGCGGGCGATGTACTGGTCGCTCCACCCCAGTTGTTTGCGCATCCCATCATAATCGGCTGGGGCTGCCCAATCGGTGACCAGCGGCGTCAAAGGCTCCGCCTTGGCCACGGGCGCCGCCGGTTTGCTGGTGGTCGCGCAGCCACTTAACAGCGCCGCAAGGGCAAGGCCAATCAGGGGCTTTTTCATCATCGATTCCTGTCCGGGTAGCGCAGCCTGTTATCCGCCAAGGCCACTGTTAGCTTTATTTACTACCGCGATGCCAGAATTTTGGCCAGCAAAAAGACAAGGACGCACTGTTTGCACCATTAAAAATAAAAAGCCCGAAGATTCGGGCTTGGGGGTTATTACTGGCTTGGCGGTAAATCTTCCAGCACGCAGTTGGGTTCACTGAGGCTATCGGCGGTGAAGGTGAGGGTGCATTTTTGCAAAAACGCATCGGCGCGGCGCAGGCTGATATCCAAGGTGTAACTCAGGGTATTGCCGTTAATGGCCGCATCGCTGATCGCGTTATAAGAGACGTCGCTGCGCAGATCAAAAGGGCTGTTGTCTCGCGCCTTGTATACACACAGCTCTTTGGATACCAGGGTCTTGCCGGCTTTTTGCAGGCTGACCACCGGGCAGGGGAAATCAAACTCCGGGTCGAACTGCTGGTAGATAAAGGTGCTGTCGCCCACCTTGGCGTTCAAGGTGCTGGTGGCTTCCATGTCGTAGCCGCCTTGCTCGGCGGTATTGGCCTGGCAGCCGGCAACCAGGCTGGCACCAAAGGCAAAGGAGAAGAGCGCGCGCGAAAAGGGTGACATTTACTTTTTTCCGTCCTTGTCTTTAATGGCGTCGGCGAAATTGGAGCGACGGGTAAAACGGTCTCCCGGCACACCAGACCAATTGCTTTGGTCCTGAATAACGTCCTTGAATTTCACATACTCGCCGTCCGCAACAAACTTTTGGATAAGGCGCCGAGTGGCTGGAGTGTAATCACCCCGATAGCGTAAATCTACCAGCAGGTCGATGACCGTTTGCGGCGTTTTATCCCAATCTACCGTACCGTAATGCTTTACCTGCGATGCCCCGGCGCTGATACGTTTCACATCGTCCAGCATAAACTGGTAGGTCTTTTTAAAGAGGGATAATTGCTGGGGCGCAGTTATCTCGAAATCCAGTAAATCATTGGAATAGACAAACTGCTCTGCCGTTTTCCCTTTTTTGGTGGCGGCCTTGCCAATCAGGTTGGCTTTTACCGTATCAATGCCAGCCGTGGTGAGATCGCTGACGATAGTAGCCGTGGTTTTATCGCGCATATCGTAACCCCGGCCAATGGTTAACCCGGAGCTGGCCGAGGGCACGTGAAATACCCGGCTGTGGTAGTAGCCGCCTTCGTTGCCTTCGGCGTCCCAGGTCAGGGCGCCTTCGGTGGGCTTGGTGATGGCGGCCACGCTAAAGCCGGCCTTGAGATAGGCGACCATCTGCTTGAAGGTGCCGGCATTGGCCGAGACCAGGCTGTCGGGCTTGGCCATTTTTACCACTTTGGTTTGAAAGACGGCGATAAGGGTCAGGCAGGCATCGTCAACCGTTTCATTCATTGCCAGCTCGGTTAACTTGTTGCGCCGGGCGTAGGCATTGAGCAGCGATTTGATCATCAACACGTCGAGGCCATTATTTTTGCCCCGCGTACCCACCGAGCCTGACATAAAGAGCGCGATCATGGTTTTCCTCCCTGAAAACGTATTGGCATGAACTGGCATAGTGCCAGCTTCGCGCCAAGATGAACGCAACAGCAACCCTGCTTAAAAAACATACTTTGCCTATCGCTAATCCCCTACCGACCGCGAGGCACAAAAAAGCCCGGCCTAAGCCGGGCTTTTACATAAGGCGAGGCCTTACAGGGGTTTGAGGATCTGGCTCAGGTAATCCTTGGCGCCTTTGATGCGCTCAAGGTGCGGGTACTTGAGGCCGCCGTGGTAATCAATCTTGATGGTCTGGTACTTGTCGAAGTCTTTGACCAACAGCTCGATGGGGGCTTTGTCCTTGGTGGCGGCGGTTACCGCGTCTTTGAGCACGTCACCGCTGAACTGGGTGCCGTTTACCGCCACTATGGTCATGCTCGGCGCCAGGCCGGCATTAAAGGCCGGGCTGTCCCACAGCACGTCGCGCATGGTGCCTTCGTTGCTGACCATAAAGCCCAGGGAGTAGGTAAAGTCGGTGGCCTTGTAGCGGCCTTCGATACCTTTAACGGCGTCTGACGGCTTGTCGTTATATACCAGCTGCCAGCCTTGGTCGTTCAGGGACTTGGACAGGTTCACGTGGCCTTTGAGGCGGTCGTTGAGGAAGCTGGTCCAGTCAAACTTCTCGATACCGTTCAAGGTATTAACCACGTCTTCGAAGCTGTAGGTGTTGATGTCCCAGGCGCCGGGGTGCACGCCAAAGAAAGCCTTGGCGAAGTCGTTCAGGGATTTCTTGTTGCCGCTGAGGTTACGCAGTTTGGCGTCTACCGCGTACCAAATCAGCTGGCCACCCTGGTAGTAGTCTTCGCTCATCTGGTAGCTGCGATACGCCAGAGGCGCGCGCTGGGCGATGGTGGGATCGTTGGTGGTATCCCAGATATTGCGCCACTGCATGCCGGGGCGGCCTTTGTCATAAGTGGCGCCCAGCAGGGCCAGCATGTCCATGGCGTTGTCGTGGCTCCAAAGACCGGAGCGCTCGGCCACGATATAGCCCCAGAACTGGGTCTGGCCTTCATAGACCCACAGGCCATGGTCACGTTTCACCTGGTTGTAGGTGGGGGTCCACAGCTGCTCGGGGCGGCGATACTTACCGTCCCAGGAGTGGTTGAATTCGTGGGCCAAGAGGTCGCGGCCCAGCCAGGATTTGTCCCACTCGGTGAAGTAGTTTTCCTTGGCGCTGTTTTCGCTGGAGCGGTGGTGCTCCAGGCCGATGCCGCCGAGTTTGTCGGTCAGGGCCAGCAGGAAGTCATAGTGGTTGTAGTGGTGAGCGCCGTACAGCTTGTACATCTGTTGTACCAGCTCGCGGTGGGCCTTGAGGGCTTCGGGGCTCACTTCCAAGTCTTTGGCGTTGTCGGCAAAGACGTTCAGGTGCACCGGCGTCTTGGCACCGGGGTTCAGATCGATGCGCTTATAGTGCTCACCGGCGAACATCGGCGAGTCCACCAGGTTTTCAAAGTCGATGGCTTTAAAGGCGTAGGTGTCGCCCTTGTGGCTCTCGTTCTCAAGGGCGGTGGCGTAATGCCAGCCCTTGGGCAGGGTCACCGACGGCTCAACCTGGATCTGACGGGTGTAATGGCCGGCCGGGTACAGGGACATGGCGTTCCATTGCAGGTTCAGCATTTCCGGGGTCATCACCACCCGGCCCTGGGCAGGGTTTTGGGGCGACAGGAACTTGAAGCTGGCTTTCACTTCGGTCACGCCCTGGGGTACCGCCACGTGGAAGGCATACACGTTACCTGCGTCGCGCTCCCAGGTCAGGGTTTTGCCGTTGGCGCTGAACTCGATACCCGCCACCTTGTCGATGGGGCCGGTGGGAGAGTGGTTGCCGGGGATCCAGGCCGGGTACAGCAGGGTCAGATCGCCACTGGCGCTGACCGGGATGGTTTCGTTGATTTGGAAAATGCGGTGGCCGATATCGGTGGCATCAACGTGGATCTTCAGGGTGCCGGGGTAGGCTTTATCAACAGGGGCAGGTACATCGGCGTGGGCCGGCAGCGCCAAACCCATCAGGGCGCTGATCACAGCAGCCGCTACAGCAGTATTTTTCAAAGGAAACTCCCATCTTTGTGTTTTTGGGCGTTACAACGCCACTTTGATTGGGCCGCATCTGCCCTTAAGAGAAGGCGCCAAGCGCTGGGCAAAAACCACATCAGATACGGCTAATGCGACCATACACGTTCAGACCACGGGGCGCTTTAACACTTTTCCCGTTTATCGTGCCAAAGTGGCGCTTGGCCGCGACGCCTGAGTATCTATTCGGTAAGAGCTGATCACAGTCACAAAAAAGCCGGCGGGCGCCGGCTTGTGGTTTAGCTTGCTTTGGCCAGTTGCGGCCGCACCCCAAGGGTGTGGCAGATGGCATAGCTCTGCTCGGCGCGGTTAAGGGTGTAGAAGTGAAACTCTTTCACCCCTTCCTTGCGCAATACCCGTACCTGATCGATAGCGATAGACGCCCCTACCAAAGAGCGGGTGGTAGGGTCGTTTTCCAGGCCGTCAAAGCGCTGGGCCAGCCAGTTGGGTACCGCCACGTTGGTCAGCCCGGCAAAGCGTTTCAGGGTTTCGAAGTTACTGACCGGCAGAATGCCGGGCACGATTTCCACGTCGATACCGGCGCTGACGCAGCGGTCACGAAAACGCAGGTAGCTTTCCACGTCGAAGAAGAACTGGGTGATGGCGCGGTTGGCACCGGCTTCCACTTTTTTCTTCAGCGCCAGCAGATCGGCCTGGGCGCTTTTGGCCTCGGGGTGCACTTCCGGGTAGGCGGCAACGGAGATATCAAAATCCCCTTCTTCACGCAGAATGCGCACCAGATCGGAGGCGTAGTAGTTGGTGTACTGGCGGCCCGGCTGTTTGTCACCGCGCAGCGCCACGATATGGCGGATACCGCTTTGCCAGTAATCACGGGCAATTTGGCGAAGCTCGGCTTCCGGGGTGTCGATGCAGGTCAGGTGCGGCGCCGCGGTCAGGCCGGTGCGCTCACGAATGTGTTTGATGACGTTATGGGTGCGAACCCGGCCTTCTTCGGTGTGGCCGTAAGTCACTGACACAAAGCGCGGCGCCAGCGGCGCCAGGCGATCCAGGGCTTCCCACAGGCTGGCCTCGGCCTTTTCAGTGCCGGGGGGGAAGAACTCGAAGGACACCTGAATGTCGTTTTTGAGTTCGCCGACGCTCTGGTTCAGCAGTTCCAGGTGTTGTGCGTGGGACAGTGACATGGTGGCTCCTTCGGGTTCGCTTATCAGCCATTTATATGTTTAGACGTCTAAATGGCCATGTTAGACGTTTAGACGGCTAAAGCAAGCGCAAATTACAAAAAGCGCTAAAAAAGTCGCCAATCACCCCTGCCGCGTCACGAAAAAGCCCGCCAAAAGGCGGGCTTTACCAGGGGAGCCTTAGCCTCAGGCGGTTTGCTCACGCAGCTGCTTGGCAGCGTCCACCATGTTTTTAAGGGCCGGGCGCACCTCTTCCCAGCGGCGGGTCTTGAGGCCGCAATCGGGGTTCACCCAGATCCGCTCGGCCGGAATGTAGGCCTCGGCGCGCTGGATAAGCTTGGCCATCTCGTCCACCGACGGAATACGGGGGCTGTGGATGTCGTACACGCCAGGGCCAATCTCGTTGGGGTAGGCGTATTCGCGGAACACATCCAGCAGCTCGTTGGCACTGCGGGAAGTCTCGATGGTGATCACGTCAGCATCCAGGGCGGCAATGGCATCGATGATGGCGTTGAACTCCGAATAGCACATGTGGGTGTGAATTTGGGTGTCGTCCGCCACCCCGGCCGCCGACAGGCGAAACGCCTCCACCGCCCAGTCGAAATAGGCGCTTTGCTCGGCCAATTTCAGCGGCAGCAGCTCGCGAAAGGCCGGCTCGTCGATTTGAATCACCTTGATACCGGCTTGCTCCAGGTCCACTACTTCATCGCGCAGCGCCAGGGCAATTTGCTGGGCGATGGTCTTGAGCTCGATATCGTCGCGGGGGAAGGACCAACCGAGGATGGTCACCGGGCCGGTGAGCATGCCTTTGACCGGCTTGTCGGTCAGGGTCTGGGCAAAGGCGGCCCACTCGACCGTCATGGCTTGGGCGCGGCTGACATCCCCGAAGATGATGGGCGGCTTGACGCAGCGCGAGCCATAGCTTTGCACCCAGCCAAAGCGGGTGAAGGCAAAGCCGCCCAGCAGCTCACCGAAGTACTCCACCATGTCGTTACGCTCGGCTTCGCCGTGTACCAGCACGTCCAAGCCCAGGGCTTCTTGCTCGCGAATAACCGCTTCAATCTCCTTGGAGATGGCCTCGCGGTATTGCGGCTCACTCAGGCGCCCGGCCCGCCAGTCGCGGCGCAGGCCACGGATGGTGGGGGTCTGGGGGAAAGAACCGATGGTGGTGGTGGGGTAGGCAGGCAATTTGAGGTATTCGCGCTGCTTGGCGATACGGTCACTAAAGGCGCTGTGGCGCTGGCTGTCATTACCGGTAATGGCGGCAACCCGCTTGGCAACGGCGTCGCTGTGGATGCGCTTGGAAGACTTACGGGCGGCAGCGGCAGCGTCAGAGGCGGCCAGGGCGTCGCTGATGGCGCCCTCCCCTTCGTTAAGGGCCTTGGCAATCAGCTGCACTTCTTCGACTTTTTGCACCCCGAAGGCCAGCCAGGATTTCAGCTCGTCATCCAGCTGATCTTCCTGGGCCAAGTCTACGGGGCTGTGCAGCAAGGAGCAGCTTGGCGCCACCCACAGTTGGTTGCCACGGCGCTCGCCAATGGCCTTGAGGCTGCCAACGGCGGCGCGAAGGTCGGTGCGCCAGACGTTACGGCCATTGACGATCCCCACCGACAGCACTTTGTCCTCAGGCCAGGCATTGTCTACCACAGCCAGTTGGGCGCGGCCGGCCACGGCGTCGATATGCAGCCCCGCCACCGGCAGGCTGGTGGCCAGGGCCAGGTTATTGCCAAGGGTGCCGAAGTAGCTGGCCAGCAGGATTTTCACTGGCGCTTCGCTCAGGGCCTGGTAGGCGGTTTGCAGCGCTTGTTGCCAGTCGCTTGAGAGGTCGGTGACCAGCAGCGGCTCGTCAATCTGCACCCATTCGATGCCTTCGGCGGCCAGCTTGTCCAGCCACTGGCTGTAGGCGTTGATGAGCTTGGGCAGGTGGCTCAGGCGCTGGTCTGCCCCTTCGCGCTGCTTGGACAGGTACAAAAAGGTGACAGGCCCCACCAGCACCGGCTTGACCTTGTGGCCAGCAGCGCGGGCTTCGCGGATTTGTGCCAGCTGCTCGTCGACATTGAGGCTGAACTGCTGGTCGTCGGCCAGCTCCGGCACCAGGTAGTGGTAGTTGGTGTTGAACCACTTGGTCATCTCCAGGGCCGGTACGTCCTGGCCACCGGGGGCGCGGCCACGGGCCTGGCGGAAGTAGGTGGTGATGGCCGGCTCATCGGCCTTGAAGCGCTCGGGCACGGCGCCCAGGCGCACGGCGGTGTCCAGCACATGGTCATAGAGGGTGAAGTCACCGGCGGGAACGAAGTCCAGGCCTTGCTGCACGCCCCAGTTGTAATGGCGTACCTGGGCGGCGAGATCGCGCAGCTCACCTTCGCTGCTGTCACCAGACCAGTAGGCCTCGAGGGCAAATTTGAGTTCGCGGCGGCGGCCGACGCGTGGAAAACCGAGAGAGTGGGTAAGAGCCATGATTGTCTTCCTTGGATTTCTGGATGTTTAGATCTATGGATGTTTAGCCGTCTAAACGGCCATCATAGAGATCTTTTTCTGAAGATCAAGGCGATCGCTGAAAAAACCCCATAAAAAAACCCGCCAAAAGGCGGGTTTTATCAATCACTTATATTCAGGCAAGCCAGGAGAGCAGCTGGATCACGTCCGATTGCACCCCAGCGGCGGTGACATGGGGGCCAGCGCCGGGGCCGCGGATAATGAGCGGGTTCTCCCGGTAATAGCGGCTCTGGATGGCAAAAATGTTGTCGCCAGCGGTGAGGTTGGCAAAGGGATGGGTGGCATCCAGGGTCTCAAGGCCGACTGTGGCACGAAAGCCGTCTTCTTCCTGGCGCAGGTTACCCACGTAGCGCAGCAGCTTACCTTTGGCCTTGGCCTGGTTAAGGGCGGCCAAGAGCGGCTGGTCCAGCTCATCGAGGCGAGCGAAGAACTCGTCGCGGCTGATGTCGCGCAGGTGCTCTGGCACCAAGTTGTCGATGTGGATGTTATCCAGCTCCAGGCGCCAGCCGGCTTCGCGGGCCAAAATCAGCAGCTTGCGGGCGGCGTCCAGGCCGTTGAGGTCGTCACGGGGGTCAGGCTCGGTAAAGCCCTTGGCATGGGCTTCTTTTACCAACTGTGAGAACGGCTTGGTGCCGTCGAAGTTTTGGAACAGCCAGCACAGGGTGCCGGAGAACACGCCGCCAACCCCTTCGAGATCGTCGCCGCAGCCCAAGAGGTCGCGAATGGCAGCCTGTACCGGCAAACCGGCACCGACCGTGGTGTTGTAGAACCAGCGCCGCCCGCTTTGGCGAAGGGTCACGTGCAAGCGGTCGTATTCACCCAGAGGCGCGGAGCCGGCCTGCTTGTTGGCGCTGACCAGATGCACACCGGCGTTGAGGAATTTAGGGTACTGGTCGGCCACCGCCTTGGAGGCAGTGAGATCCAGCAGCAACAAGTGAGCAAAGGGCGCCTTTTTAAAGGCCTCCAGCAGGTCGCCTTCAAAACGCGGCTCGCCGCCTTTGGCAAACTCGTCCCGCCAGTTGGCCGGCTTGATGCCGTTAAGAGAGAACAGCTGCTTTTTGGAGTTGGCCAGGCCATAGAGGCGCAGCCGGTCTTTGAGGCGCGGCGCAAAGCCGTCCAGCCAGCAGCCGCCGATATTCCCTACCCCCAGCACCACCACGCCCACGGCAAAGAGTTGGTCGTGCAGGCGAGCCAGCAGCGATTTGGCCGGCAATTCCCGTACAAAGGCGATAAGTGACAGCCCTTCAGGGCCCTTGGCCTGATGCACCAGGCCCCCTTGCTGGGCCACGTTGGCTAGCGCCTGGCCAGCAGGGCTTTGCCAATCAAGGCCCTGACCCACCAGGGCCAGCAGGGTCAGCTTCTCGGCCTGCTCGCCAAAGGCGAAGGGCAGGTAGAGGATGGCGCCGCCCTCTTCCTCGGCATAGGCCTGGGCGCGAATGTCGCAGCTGGCCTCTGCGGCGTGACAGCGGTACACATCGCCCCGCCAGGTGAGACTGGCCAGGTTCTTGTTAGCGCGCTCGGTACTGATGCGGGTGCCGCCTTCGTCTGGGGCGAAGGTGCAGCGGATGATGAGCTGTTGGCGGGTAAGATCAAGCGGCCCCAAGGTGCGAGGATGCAGCACCGGCGAGCCGAGGCGGGCAAGCTCAGTGGCTACCTTACCGGCCAGGTGATTTTGGGTGTAGGCGCCTTCCAATTTGCGGGGGTCGGCGGTGTAGATGCCGGAGACGTCGGTCCAGATGGTCACCGACGCCGCTTCTAAAAAGCTTGCCACCAAGGTGGCGCTGTAGTCAGAGCCGTTACGGCCCAGGGTGCGAGTTTCGCCTTGAGCATCGGCGCCAATAAAGCCGGTAACGATGGTCAGCTCGTCGCTGGCAATGGCCTGCAGGCGCTCGCGGCTTTGGGGCTGAACCTGGCCGTTCTCAATCACCAGGAAATCACGGGCGTCCAGGAAACGGGCATCCAGCAGCGCCGCCAGCAGGCGGGCCGACCAAATCTCCCCAAAGGACACCAACCAGTCGCTGTTGGTGATGCCATCGGTCAGGGCCTGCTCGATGGCGGCAAGATCGGCGCCGAGGGCCGCCGAGAGCTGGGCCACTTTATCGACCCCTTCAATGCCCTTGAACAAGGCCTGTTGCTGGGCCTTGAGGGCCGGCAGGGAGTCGAGGGTCAGGGCCAGCAGGTGATCGGTGGTATCGCCAGACGCAGACACCACCACCACATCGCCCTTTTGACAATGACGGCGCACCAGCGCCGCCACTTTGAGGTAACAATCGGCATCAGCCAGGCTGGAGCCACCGAACTTATGAATGTGTCGCATACCGCTGTTAACCTTCTTTGAGGGCAGGCCAGGCCTGAGCCAGGTCGTCAATCAGATCGTCGGCATCTTCAATGCCCACGGAAAAGCGCAGCAAACCGTCGTTAAGGCCGGCTTCCTTGCGGGCTTCGGCGGTCATGGCCGCATGGGTCATGGTGGCAGGCACCGCCACCAGGCTCTCTACCCCGCCAAGAGACTCGGCCAGGCTGAACAGTTTGAGCCGTGAAACAAAGTTGCCCAGGGTGTCGAGGCTGACATTGAGCTCGATGCTGAACATGGCACCAAAGCTCTTTTGCTGGCGTTTGGCCAGCTCATGGCCGGGGTGGCTGGCAAGGCCCGGGTAGTGCACCACCGACACCTCCGGTTTTTGCGCCAGCCAGGCAGTTAGCTTTTGGGCATTTTCTTCGTGAATGCGAAACCGCGCCGCCAGGGTGCGGATGCCGCGCAGGGTCAGGTAAGAATCAAAAGCCGAGCCGGTTACGCCGATGCAGTTGGCCCACCAGGCCAGCTCGTCGCCCAGGGCCTTGTCTTTGGCCACCAAAGCGCCACCCACCACATCGGAGTGGCCGTTGATGTACTTGGTGGTGGAGTGCAGCACCAAGTCGGCACCCAACGCCAAGGGGCTTTGGCCGATGGGCGACAAGAAGGTGTTGTCCACCAGCACCCGCGCGCCCACGGCGTGGGACGCCTCGCAAATGGCGGCTACGTCCACCACCCGCAGCAGCGGGTTGGAGGGAGTTTCCACCCACACCAGCTTGGGCTTTTTGGCCAGGGCATCGGCCAGGGCTTTAGGGTCGGCCTGGTCGATGGTAATGAGGTTAAAGGCACCCTTCTTGGCCCAGGCGTTGAACAGGCGCCAGGAGCCGCCGTAACAGTCGTGGGGCACCACCAGGGTGTCGCCCGCCGACAACAGTTGCAGCGCCACTGTCACAGCCCCCATGCCGGTGGCGGTCACCACCGCCCGGGCGCCGCCTTCGAGCTTACAGATGGCGTCGGCCAGCAGGTCGCGGCTGGGGTTGTTGGAGCGGCTGTAATCGTAGCTACCGGGGGTGCGAAAATCCTCGAAGGTGTAGTTGGTGGAGAGATACAGCGGCGGCACCACCGAGTTGTGCTGCTGGTCAGACTCCAGGCCTGAACGAACGGCAGTGGTGCTTTGGCGAATACTCATCCGGGTTACCTCGAGGTGTTCTGAATTGGGGTGCTGAGCGGTGAATGGGTGCTCACCGTGACCATAGGGTAGCCGTTTGCATCTCTGGGCGTCAAGATGTTTAGACGTCCAAAATGGCCGAGATTGACTGTCCCCACCAAGGGGGTACAATTTGCGCAATAAAATAAAAGGTCTAAGGCACTCACATGGCTCAATGGAACGGCGACTACATCAGCCCCTACGCCGAGCACGGCAAGAAAAACGAACAGGTTAAAAAGATCACCGTCTCCATCCCGCTGAAGGTTCTGAAAATCCTCACCGACGAGCGTACCCGCCGCCAGGTTAACAACCTGCGCCACGCCACCAACTCGGAGTTGCTGTGTGAAGCCTTCCTGCACGCCTTTACCGGCCAGCCCCTGCCCGGTGACGAAGACCTGCGCAAAGACCGCCCAGACGATATTCCCGAGAGTGCCAAGCAGATAATGAAAGAGCTGGGCCTGGAAATACCGGACCTTTACGAAGAATAAAAAAACGCGGCCAACAGGCCGCGTTTTTCATTCCCGCCTCAGTAACTCCAAGACAGAGTCACCCCGGAATAACTGCTATAGGCCCGCACCCCCAGGTACCAGGTACCGGCGCTGGGGTTGCTGATGGTGCAGGTCTCGTTGTTGCCGTTGAGATAGGGGCGGCAACTCCAGCTGCTGGTGGTGGGCTGGGCACCAAAGCGGGTGTAGAGATCCGCATCACCACTGCCACCGCTGATGGTCACGGTGAGGGTGCTGGTCCCTGAGGGGATGCTCACGCTTTGGTAGTTCCAGTTGCCGGTGGAGGCCGACAGGTTGGAGACGCTGCCACTATTGCCGCCGCCCGGAGGGGTGGTGCCGCCGCTACAACCGTTGGCGGTGAGGTAATCGTGGGCGGCCTTGGCCTTGACGATACCGTAGCCGTAGTAGTTGTCACGGCCGCTGGCGCCTTGGTCCAGTGCGGTAGCGTCCAGGGCCGAGCGGATCTGGGCGGCGGTACATTGGGTGTGCAGGCTCCACACCAGCGCCGCGACCCCTGACACATGGGGCGTGGCCATGGAGGTGCCGGAGTAGTAGGCATAGCCGTCACCGGGGACGGTAGACAACACATTAACCCCGGGGGCGGCTATCTCCACCTGGCTGTTGTACTGGGAGAAGGACGCCCAGCTGCCGCTGCTGTTTACCGCCGCTACCGACATCACGCTGTTGTAAGAGGCCGGGTAAGAGAAGCTGGAGTTGCCGTCGTTACCGGCGGCCGCCACGATAAGCACCCCGTCGCTGTAGGCGCTGTCCATGGCGTTGCGTTCAGAGGTGGAGGAGTCGGGCCCGCCCAGGCTCATGCTAATCACGTCTGCCCCGGCGTTTTCACACTGGGAGATGGCGCCCACCAGATCCGAGCCATACGCCCAGTTACCGCTGTTGTTGAACACCTTGACGATATGCAGGCCGATATTGCCCGAGCCGCTTACCCCCACCACGCCAATACCGTTGTTGCCGATGGCGGTAATGGTGCCCGCCACGTGGGTGCCGTGGCCGTAACCGTCTTCGTACCAATTGCCGGTGTCGTAGCCGCCGTAGTTGTCGTTACCTGTGATGCCGGAGCTTGGCAAGTCTTCATGGCCCAAGTCGTACCCGGTGTCGATGATGCACACCTTGCGGTTGGCAATGGCGCTGTCAGACACCTGGTTGGCTTGCACCATGGAGATGCCGTAAGGCTGGGATTCGGCCATCAGGTAGCGCTTAGGGTCCACCTCCACGTATTCCACTGAAGGGTCTTTTTTCAGCAGCGCCAGCTGTTTGGGGTTGAGCTCAGCCACGCTCAGGCCGGCCTTTTTCAGGTGCATGATGGCCTTGGCGTCGGCCTTGGCCAGCACCTTGTCGGCCGCCTGAATGTCAAAGGCACCCTGGGCCATGGGGCCACTTACCGCCGCCAGGGCCGGATCTTTGCTCAGGGCATTGGGCGCCTTGTATTTGATGATGTAGCGGGTGTCGGTATCCACCGGTTTGAGGCTGAGATCGCCCCCGGACAGGGAAGCGGCCACCGCACTGCCGAGGGTGGAAAGTACCAACAAGGTTGTGGCGGAGGTCGCCATCAGCGTCCTTTTCTTCATGGTTGTCCTCTCTGAACTGTTTTAGTGATGGCCCGAGCGGGCAAACCAAAACTAGCCAAGGCAGGGCGGCAAAGACGTCAAAACCATGACACTGAAGGGTGTTTTTCAACCAGTTGACAACTTACAAAAATCCTGCCGCCAAGTGCCACAGAGCATCGACAACACCTAATTGATCAATAACTTATTGAGAAGGCGGTAACAGGAGGGCCCGGGTCTTCGATGGCCACAGGCAAACAGCGGATAAAGAAAAAGGGCCTAGGCCCTTTTTCCGAGTTACAGCATGTAGTCGTCCGGCAGGGGGATTTGGGCAACGCCGCTGTCCACCGCCGCCTGGGCCACGGCCCGGGCAACCCGAGGCAGCAGCCGCGGATCCATAGGCTTGGGAATGATGTACTGGCGGCCAAAGCTCAGGCTCTCAACGCCGGCGGCGGCCAGCACCTGGGCCGGTACTGCTTCCTTGGTGAGGCTGCGGATGGCTTCCACGGCCGCCACTTTCATTTCGTCGTTGATGGCGGTGGCCCGCACGTCCAGAGCGCCCCTGAAGATAAAGGGGAAGCACAGCACGTTGTTGACCTGGTTGGGGTAGTCGGAGCGGCCGGTGGCCATGATGAGGTCATCACGGGTGCGGTGGGCCAGCTCGGGTTTGATCTCCGGGTCCGGGTTGGAGCAGGCAAATACCACCGGGTTTTCGGCCATCAGGCGCAGGGCATCGGCAGGCAATACGTCAGGGCCGGAAACTCCCACAAAGACGTCGGCGCCTTCGATAACGTCTTCGAGGGTGCGCTTGTCGGTGTTGTTGGCGAACTGGCGCTTGTACTCGTTGAGATCGTCACGGCGGGTGTGGATAACCCCTTTGCGGTCCAGCATGTAGATGTTTTCGCGCTGGGCGCCACAGGTGATCAGCAGCTCCATGCAGGCCACGGCGGCCGCGCCGGCGCCCATGCACACCACCTTGGCGGTGGTGATGTCCTTGCCTTGGATCTCAAGGGCGTTGAGCATGCCGGCGGCGGTGACAATGGCGGTGCCGTGCTGGTCGTCGTGGAACACCGGGACCGAGCAACGTTCTTTGAGAGCCTGCTCAATCTCGAAACACTCGGGGGCCTTGATGTCTTCAAGGTTGATACCGCCGAAGGTGTCGGCAATGGCCGCCACGGTGTTGATGAATTCTTCGGTGGTGCGGTGTTTAACTTCGATGTCGATGGCATCGAGGTTGGCGAAGCGTTTAAACAGCAGCGCCTTGCCTTCCATCACCGGCTTGGAGGCCAGCGGCCCCAGGTTGCCCAGGCCAAGAATGGCCGTGCCGTTGGAGATAACCGCCACCAGGTTGCCCTTGGCGGTGTACTTGTAGGCGTTGTCCGGGTCGGCGGCGATTTCCCGCACCGGCTCGGCCACACCAGGAGAATAGGCCAGGGCCAGGTCTTGGGCGGTGTCGGCGGCGGTGGTCAGGGCAATGGCGATTTTACCGGGCGTGGGCTCGGCATGGTACTTGAGGGCTCTTTCGCGAAAGTCAGACATAGTGCGGCAACTTTTGTAGGGTAGGGGTATAGGTCTTTGGTATTAGGCTTTGTGAAGTGTCGCACGTTTTCAAGGGTTCAAATATCCGACCACAAAAAAAGGCGCCCGAAGGCGCCTTTTTTCAGTAAGGGGCTGCTTATTTTTTGCCGCCCAGTACTGCGAAACGCTTGTTGAACTTGTCAACACGGCCACCGGTGTTCACTTCTTTCTGCTTACCGGTGTAGAAAGGGTGGCAAGCACCGCAAACGTCCAGGTTGATGTCTTTACCAAGGGTGGACTTGGTTTTGATCACGTTACCGCAGGTGCAGGTAGCGGTAATTTCAACGTACTTAGGATGGATACCGTCTTTCATGGGGATTCCCTCAGTGGGCCGTGTCGCCATCTGGTCCAGTGCCAGACACCACACGATTGTGTTAACGTTCAAAAATTCGAAGGCGCGCATCATAGCGGATCAGTTGTTCAATAATCAATCCCCCCCTCCGGTTATCCGTGTTTTCCTGGCCACCCCCTTGCGGCGCGGCTTCGATTACCTGTGCCCGCCAGAACTCAAACCGGTGCCGGGGATGCGGGTCTGGGTGCCCTTTGGCAAGGGCCGGCGTATCGGTATTGTCGGCGAATGCAATGTCAGCCCCCAGGTAGCGCTGGACAAATTAAAGCCCATTGAAGCGGTGCTGGACAGCGCGCCCATCCTGCCGCCGGCCCTTAATAAGCTGGTGCGCTGGGCCGCCGATTACTACCTGCACAGCCCAGGAGACGCCTGGCAGCAAGCCCTGCCGGTGCTGCTGCGCCAAGGCGCCCCTGCCAGCGGCGACGAGCTGTTCTGGCAACTGGCCCCAGGCGCCGATACCAGCGCCCTTGCCAAAAACGCCAGTAAACAGCTGGCGGCGGTGGCTCAGCTGCAAAGCGGTGAGCTGTCCGACAACGAGCTTGGCGAGCTGCCCTTTGACCGCGCCACCCTTCGCACCCTGCAAGACAAAGGCTTGGTGCAAAGCGAGCAGCGGCGCCAGCAGGGCACGCCCTTTTGGGACAACCCGCTGCTGGTAAACCCCGGCCCCCGCCCCAACAGCGAGCAGGCGGTGGCCATTACCGCTATCAACGCCGCCAAGGGCTTTGCGCCCTTTTTATTGGAAGGGGTAACCGGCTCGGGCAAGACCGAGGTTTACCTCAGCGCCATGAGCGAAACCCTCAAGGCCGGTAAACAGGTGCTGGTGCTGGTGCCGGAGATCAGCCTTACCCCCCAGACCCTGCGCCGCTTTCAAAAGCGCTTTGAAGTGCCCATGGCGCTGCTGCACTCGGGGCTTACCGACAACGAGCGGCTCAAGGTGTGGCGCCAGGCCAGGGATGGGGAGCTGGGCATTGTCATCGGTACCCGCAGCGCCGTGTTCACCCCCTTGGCAAGGCCGGGCCTTATCATCGTTGATGAAGAACACGACGCCTCCTTTAAACAGCAGGAAGGCTTTCGCTACCACGGCCGCGATCTGGCGGTGGTACGGGCGCAACTTGAGAAAGTGCCGCTGGTGCTGGGCTCGGCCACCCCGGCCCTGGAAAGCCTCGCCAATTGCGAAGCCGGCAAATACCAGAAGCTGGTGTTAAACGAACGGGCCGGTAACGCCAGCCAGGTGCGCTTTGACCTTATCGACATCAAGCACCAGCCGCTGACCGCCGGGCTGTCACCGCCGGTGCTGGCCGCCATCAAGGCCCACCTTGGCCGGGGCGAGCAGGTGCTGGTGTTTTTAAACCGCCGCGGCTTTGCTCCCACCCTTTTGTGCCACGAATGTGGCTGGATAGCCGACTGCCACCGCTGCAGCGCCTACCCCACTGTGCATAAAGGCAGGCAACGGCTTATCTGCCACCACTGCGGCTCTGACCGGCCCCTGCCCCACCAGTGCCACAGCTGCGGCTCCACTCAACTGGTGGGGGTGGGCCTCGGTACCGAGCAGCTGGAAAACGAACTCTCGGCGCTGTTCCCAGGTTACAAGGCGGTGCGTATCGACCGCGACGCCACCCGCCGCAAAGGTAGCCTGGAATCGGCCCTCACCGGCATCCGCCAGGGCCAGTATCAACTCTTGATAGGCACCCAGATGCTGGCCAAGGGCCACCACTTTCCCGATGTCACCCTAGTGGTGCTGCTGGATGTAGACGGCGCGCTGTATTCCTCAGATTTTCGCGCCGCCGAGCGCCTCGCCCAGTTGGTGGTGCAGGTGGCGGGCCGGGCCGGACGCGCCGACAAACCCGGGCGCCTGCTGCTGCAAAGCCACCACCCCGAGCACCCGCTACTGAGCCAACTGCTCACCAACGGCTATGGCGCCTTTGCCGCCAATGCCCTGGTTGAGCGCCGCCAAACCCTGCTGCCGCCGTTCAGCGCCCAGGCACTGTTTCGCAGCGACGCCCTCAAGGCCGAAGACGCCCAAAGCCTCCTTGAAGCCATAGGCCAGCGCCTGCAACAGTGCGCTCCCGAGGGTGGCTGGGTGCTGGGGCCGCTGCCAGCCCCCTTGGAGCGGCGCGCCGGCAAGTTTCGTTTTCAGCTCTGGGTTCAGTACCAGGACAAGAAAGGTTTGCGTCAATGGCTGGCGCCGCTGTTGGCAAACCTCGAAGAAGACCCGCCTCACCGCCGGGCAAACTGGACTCTGGACCTAGACCCTATCGACAGTGCTTGATTTCCAAGGCCCCCTTGTCCAGCATAAGCCGACCATTTAAGAGCCCCCTTAGCGATGGCCCGTAAAGATTACGTACGCAATGCGGCCCCCAAGCGCCGCAGCAGCAACCCAAAGAGCGCCCCGCCGCGCCGCACCCCCTGGATAGCCATAGCGGTTTTTGCCGTCTGTGCCCTGGGCTTTATCTATTTTCTGGTGAACCTGGCCAAGCGCCCGGCAACCCCAGCGGCGGCCAACCCGCCGGCCAAGGTTGAGGTGAAGGCCACCTCGGTGCCGGTTGACACCAAACCGGCCACCAAGCCCAAAGAAACCCTGCCCGCTCCGCCCAAGGAAGAGTGGCGCTACGTCGAAACCTTGAAAAACAAGGAAGTGGAAGTCGACGTACCGGACAGGCCCAAGGACGACAAGCCCTATCAGATGCAGTGCGGCTCCTTTAAGGTGTACGACCAGGCCGAAACCCAAAAGGCCAAGCTCGCCTTTGTGGGCCTGGAAGCTCAGGTGCGCAAGACCGGCGACTGGTACCGGGTGATCCTCGGTCCCTACCCCGGCAAACGGGCCGCCCAGAACCAGCAGCACAAGGCCGAGAAGGCCGGTTTCCCGCACTGCGCCATCTGGCCCTGGCGCTAAGCGCCCGGGCCCGTTCCGGCACAACCTGAACGGGGCTATCTAATCTTTGAGCGGCCCTTGAAAAGGCCGCACCCTGCCCCCAGTTTGCATCTCATGTCCAATGGCGCCTGCTGCGCCCTTGTCTCAGGAGATCCCATGACCACAATCGTATCCGTTCGCCGCAACGGCCAGGTCGCCCTTGGCGGCGATGGCCAGGTTTCCCTTGGCAATACGGTCATGAAGGGTAATGCCCGTAAAGTGCATCGTCTTCATAACGGCCAGGTGCTAGCCGGCTTTGCCGGTGGTACCGCCGATGCCTTCACCCTTTTAGAGCGTTTCGAATCCAAGCTCCAGGCCCACCAGGGCAACCTGGAGCGCGCCGCCGTGGCCCTGGCCAAGGACTGGCGTACCGACCGCGCCCTGCGCCGCCTTGAGGCGATGCTGGCAGTGGCGGACAAGGAAAAGTCTTTCATCATTACCGGTAACGGTGACGTAGTGCAGCCCGAGCAGGACATCATCGCCATTGGCTCCGGCGGCAACTTTGCCCAGGCCGCCGCCAAGGCGCTGTTGAACAACACCGAACTTGGCGCCCGCGACGTCGTCGAGAAAAGCCTGACCATCGCCGGCGAGATCTGCGTGTTCACCAACACCAACCAAACTATCGAAGTCCTGGAGTAAAGCATGTCATCCATGACCCCCCGCGAGATTGTTCACGAGCTTGACCGCCACATCATCGGCCAGGCCGGTGCCAAACGCTCTGTGGCCATTGCCCTGCGTAACCGCTGGCGCCGTATGCAGCTCGACGAAGCGCTGCGCCATGAAGTGACCCCCAAGAACATCCTGATGATCGGCCCCACCGGGGTTGGTAAAACCGAAATTGCCCGCCGCCTGGCACGCCTGGCCAACGCCCCCTTTATCAAGGTGGAAGCCACCAAGTTCACCGAGGTGGGCTATGTGGGCAAGGAAGTGGAGCAGATCATCCGAGATCTTGCCGACGTGGCCATGAAGATGACCCGCGAGCAGGAAATGAAGAAGGTACGGGTGCGCGCCGAAGAAGCGGCCGAAGAGCGCATCCTCGACGCCCTGCTTCCCCGCGCCAAGAACCAGTGGGGCGAGGCCGAGAAAAGCGATTCTGACAGCCACACCCGCCAGGTGTTTCGCAAGAAGCTCCGCGAGGGCAGCCTGGACGATAAAGAGATCGACATCGACTTGGCCGCGCCGCAAATGGAGATGCAGATCATGGCGCCTCCCGGCATGGAAGACATGACCAACCAGCTCCAGTCGATGTTCCAAAACCTCGGTGGCGGCCAGACCAAGCAGAGCAAGAAGCTCAAGGTCAAAGACGCCCTGAAGCTGGCCATCGACGAAGAAGCGGCCAAGCTCCTAAACCCCGAAGAGGTTAAGGAAAAGGCCCTGGCGGCGGTGGAGAACAACGGCATCGTTTTCTTGGACGAAATCGACAAGATCTGTAAGCGCGGCGACACTTCTGGCCCCGACGTATCCCGCGAGGGTGTGCAGCGCGATCTGTTGCCGCTGGTGGAAGGCAGCACCGTCAACACCAAACACGGCATGGTCAAGACCGATCACATCCTGTTTATCGCCTCCGGCGCGTTCCAGATGGCCAAGCCGTCCGACCTCATCCCCGAGCTGCAGGGCCGCCTGCCGATCCGGGTCGAGCTGGACGCCCTGACCGCCGAAGACTTCGTGCGTATCCTCACCGAGCCCAAAGCCAGCCTCACCGAGCAATACAAGGCGCTGATGGCCACCGAGGGCGTGAACCTCGAGTTCACCGAAGACGGCATCCACAAGCTGGCCGAAGCGGCCTGGCAGGTCAACGAGCGCACCGAGAACATCGGCGCGAGGCGCCTGCACACCGTGATGGAGCGGCTGATGGAAGAAATCAGCTTCGACGCCGCCGACCACGACGGCCAGACCGTCACCATCGATGAAGTCTACGTGCAATCGCACCTGGGCAAGCTGGTGGAAGACGAAGACCTGTCCCGCTTTATCCTCTAAGCGCGGCGCACAAAAAAGGCCACCGATGGGTGGCCTTTTTTTATAGGCGTAGTTCAGACCTTGAAGCGGCTGATAACGGCGGCCAGCTCTTCGGCCTGCTCGGCCACGTGGGCCGAGGTTTCGGCGTTACCGTGGGAGGCGGCGGCGGTTTGCTCGGCCACATCGCGGATCACCACCACGTTGCGGTTCACTTCGCTCGACACCTGGCTTTGCTCCTCGATGGCGGCGGCGATTTGGGTGTTCATGTCGAGGATGCCGTTCACGTCCTGAGTGATGCGGGTCAGCAACCCACCGGCCTTTTGGGTTTCGGCGGCGCTTTCCAGGCCCTCGCTGCGGCACTCTTCCATCAGGGTAACGATGGACTGGGTCTTTTGCTGCAAGCCCTTGATGATGCCGTCTATCTCCTCGGTGGAGGTTTGGGTGCGCATGGCCAGGGTACGCACTTCATCGGCCACCACCGCAAAGCCGCGGCCATGGTCGCCAGCCCGGGCCGCCTCGATGGCGGCGTTCAGGGCCAGCAGGTTGGTCTGCTCGGCAATGCCACGAATCACATCCAGCACCGAGCCGATGGTGTTGGAGCTTTGCACCAGCTCATCCACCGCCACGGTAGAGCTTTCCAGCTGGTTGGCCAGTTGCTCAATACGGCCAATGGCATTTTGCAGCTGGCGCTGGCCTTGCTGGGCGTTGTCGTTGGTTTCCTGGGCTTTGGCGGCGGCCATCTCGGTGTTGCGGGCAATTTCCTCGATGGTGGAGCCCATTTCGGTGATGGCGGTGGCCACCAAGTCGGTCTGGGTCAGCTGCTGCTGCGAGCCTGCCGAGGTTTCTTCGGCATTGGCCGAAAGCTCCGAGGTGGCGCGGCTTAAGTAGTCCACCGCCTGCTTGCTCTGGCGCACCAGTTCGCGCACACCGTCCATCATGGCGTTGAAATGGCCGCCCATCATGGTCAGCTCGTCTTTGCCGTCCTGGTTGAGGCTCAGGGTCAAATCGCAGTCGGCGGCAATGCGCTGCATGGTGCTGATGCTGTCGCTGAGCTGGCGATTGAGTTGGCGCACGATCAGCACCGCCAGCACGATAAGGGCCAGGGCGATAAAGAGGCAGAACGCCAGCAACTTCCAGAGGGTGCTGGCCTGGGCCTGGTCGATAACGCTGTCCAGTTGCTTGCTGATCTGGTCAAACTGCTCTTCGGTGGCTTGCACCTGGCTACGTAGCTCGCCGGTCAGACCGTCGTTTGGTGTCAGGCCTATTACCTTCTGGCCATCCACCAGGGCTAAAAAATCATGCTGGTACTTGGCCATGGCCTGGCGGGTCTGGTCGTTGTCCAGCAGGGCATTGAGCTTGGCAAAGTCGGTGTTGAACTGGTCAACGTATTTGGTGTTGAGGCGCAGCATGAAGTCTTTTTCATGGCGGCGCAGCTGCAGGATACCGGCCAGCTGGTCGTCTCGGCCACTGGCTCTCACTTGGGCCTCGGCGTCGTGTACGGCGTCACGCAGGCTGCCATAAAGGCCGGACTCCGGGTTCAGGCCCACGGTGCGGTACTGGTCCACCAGGCGGCTGAACAGGGCCTGGTAGTTGTTGATGTCCTTTTCCAGCTCGGTCAGGGAGGTGCCGTTGACGCCGTCGCTGTCCAGCAGCTTGGCCAGGCGCTGGGTGGTGCCGGTGAAGGCACTGGCTTCGCTGGCAAAGGCTTTGGCGTACTTCTCGTCGAGCCGCATCAGAAAGTCTTTCTCATGGCGGCGCAGCAGCAGCATCTTGTTGTTGAGGGTCTGGTTGAGCAGCTTGGCCCGGTTAAGGCTGTCGATACCCTGCCAAGACCACCACACGCCCAGCACCAGCAGTGCCAGAGCGCCAACGGCCAACCCGGCCAGACCATAAAGTTTGTGTTTGATGAGCATAGTGCCTCGCCTGTAGAAAAGAAGACGGAGCCATCCCTGAGCGTTGACGCTGAATATCCAGCCTAGTCAGCCCTTATGCCGTTATCGGCACAAAGTGCGAACAGTAAGATGAATTTTTTATTACAACATTAAGTCGGTGAGAGAAGAGCGGCAGGAACTGCATAACGGGCGCCTCGCAAGTTGTACCGTCCCTGGAGGCTGATGATGACCGGCGTGGCAGTGCTGAACTGTCACGTCGGCAAACGACAGTGTTAACTTTATGTAACTATTTAGCCGTTGTCACGTTCGTTGACGATGGCCTGGTCGGTGATGAGGTTGTAGAGGTGGTAGAGCTGGCCAGCTAGCTCGTTGAGCTCGGGGTGCTGGTGGATGAGGTCTTTTTCTTCCTCGGCCACGCTGATGGCGTCTTTCAAAAAGCGCAGGTCGTAATCATCGAGGCGCGAGCCTTCTTCGACCTTTTCCTTAAGCTTGAGCAACCGGGGAATGTGGTGGTCATTGAGCTGTTCCAGCAGGGCCAGTACCACACCGTTGCTCTGTTCCTTATTCACAGCTACTTCTCCGTATCAATGAAAAAGGGCGCCATCGGCGCCCCTTTGATCACTCGTCCGAGCTATCGCTCGTGTCGTAATCACTGCTCGCCCCTCGGGCGGGAGCGTCGCAAATGGTGTAGATGTGGCGACGCTGGGTGATACGGTTAAGGTACTTCATCCAGACCTTTTCTTCTACGCTGGTGGCAGGCACTTCGCCGCGGCATACGCTGATAAAGCGCTGCTCTTCAGCGGTCATGGGTTCCCGTTGGCTACTGGCCAAAAGGTGCATACCCATACCTTTGTCGGTGAGCAGGTTGGCTTCGGTGATGGTAAAGTCGCCGCTGCGCTGGAAGCCGCGCGGGTAGTTCAGATCATCAAAAAATTTCTTGCCAGACATAAAGCTGTTCATTACACCTGTCCCCATAGTTCGGTAAAGCGTACGGCCGGGTAGGCTTACGCGGCGGAGTATGGATAACCCGTCAATAGGGGTAAAATGAAAAATATTTATCGCCACCAGAAAAGATACTTAACGAGACTGTGATTTGGATACCGAGCTGCTGAAAACCTTTCTGGAGGTTCATCGCTGTCGCCATTTCGGCAAGGCCGCCGAGAACCTTTACCTGACCCAATCAGCGGTCAGCTTTCGCATCCGCCAGCTGGAGAGCCAGCTGGGGGTATCGTTGTTCACCCGTCATCGCAACAATATCCAGCTCACCGGCGCCGGCGAACGCCTGCTACCCCACGCCGAGGCCATGCTGCTGTCCTGGCAGCGGGCCAAGCAGGATATTGCCCTGGCCAGCCACCAGTCGGTGCAGCTGGCCATCAGTGCCAGCACCAATGTTTGGGACCCTTTCTTGCAGCGGCGCCTGCCGCTTATCTACCGAAGTCTCGGCCAAATCGCCTTGCGGGCCGACACGGCGCCGGCCGACGTGATGGTGCGCTCGCTCCTAGAGCGCCGGCTCGACCTGGCGCTGCTGTTCGACCCGCCCAAGGTGGAAGAATTGGAAGTGCGGGAAGTGGGCAGCCTGCGCCTGCAGCTGGTGTCCAGCAAAGCCGGCCAAGACCTGCACAGCGCCCTTAACGGCCCTTATGTGAAGGTGGACTGGGGTACCCAGTTCAGCATCCAGCACGGCAAGCTGGTAAAGGAGCAGGCGCCGCCGATACTGCACACCGGCATTGGCCGCATCGCCCTGGACTTTATCCTCGACCACGGCGGCAGCGCCTACCTGCCCCTGGGGCTGACCCAAGACGCCGTCGCCGAGGGCCAGCTGTTCGAGGTAGCCGGGGCGCCGGAGATCCACCGCGAGCTGTACGCGGCCTACCTCAAAGACGCCGACCGCCTGAGCCTGGTGGAGCACCTTTGTCAGCTGTTGTTGACCCCGGCCGAGAGCTTGCAGTAACTGGGGAAGGCCACCTGCCGCCACAACCCCTGGCACAGCTGCTCGCTGTCGCTGAGGTTCCCAGCCAGCAGCCAGTCCACCAGGCTGCTGGCCACTTCCGGATAAGACACCGGCTGCGCCGCCGGCAGCTCAAGCCAGGCGTCCAGCTCCGCCGCCGACAGCTCATACATCACCGAAGCCAGCCCCAGCTGGCGCAAGGTCAGCACGTTGGAGAGCTGCTCGAACTGGCCATGTAGCGGCTTTAACAGCAGCTTCTTGCCAATGCGCAGCGCCTCAGAAGGCAGCTCAAAGCCGCCATTGGCGATCACCCCCATAGCATCGGCCAGGTCCTGGTGAAAAGCGCCACGCGACGGCGGCCGCAGGTGAATATGGCCCCGGTCCTCAAAGGTCGCCTTAGGGTGGTAGCAGTAGAACTCTACATCCGGGAAGGGCTCAAGCAGCGCCTGCACTTCTTCTATGGACTCAAAAGGCAGGTACACCAGCACCTTGTTGTGGCGCGGGGCCTTTTGCTGGCCGGGGTTTTCAATGATGGGCGGCAGCAGGTTCTTGCCAAAGTGGTACCAGTGTACCCCCAGCTCGATATTGACCGGCGCAAAGTGGCGAATAAGCAGCCTGGAGCTGAGGTTCTCGCCGTCCTTGGGCACCGGCTGTAAAAAGGAGGCCTGGTGGCTAAGGCCCACGCTCGGCACCTTGGCAAGCTTGGCGGCCCAGGCGGTGATGGGCTCGAAATCGTTGATCACCAAATCGTAATCGCGCACCGGCAGGCTTTTGATGTCGCGCCACAGTTCTCCCAGCCGGCTTTGGCTGAGGGTTTTAATGAGTTTGACCCCACCGCGCTCGGTGACAAAGGTCAGGCCGCGGCGGGTCTGGTAGTCGCCAAAGGGCTCCATATCGAAGTATTCACTGGCATCCCGTCCGGAGAAGAGGAAGTCCACTTGGACATCCCGTTTGGCCAGTTCTTCGGCCATGACTCGCGCCCGGGTAATGTGGCCATTACCGGTTCCCTGCACACCATAAAGAATGCGCATCAAGACTCCTTTGGGTTGACTCAGAAAAGTACGATGCAGGTGACGCAGCTCCCTAACGCGGCGCCAGCCAGAATATCGGAAGGAAAGTGCACCCCAAGCAGCACCCGTGACAGCCCCACCAACATGGCCCAGGGCAGTACCAGCAAGCCAATGAAGCCGAAGTGGCCAATGGCCATGGAAGCCATCACAAAGGCGGCGGCGGTATGGCCGGAGGGCAGGCTGAACTGGTCAGAAGGCTTGATAAAGGCCTGTACCCCTTGCAGGGCAACCACAGGGCGGGGGCGACGAAAGCCGTGCTTGAGCAGCACATAAAGGGGAAGCTCGATGGCAAAAGCGTACAGCAGGTCCAGCACGTAGGCCTGCAACGACGGCCATTGGCTCATCCAAAACGCCAGGGCGATAAGGCCATACAGGGGGCCGTCACCGGTTCTGGAGATCCAGCGGGCCATCCCGGCCCATTGCCGCCACTGAGGGTGAGCCTGGCTTCTGCGGAAAAGCTGATGGTCTAATGCGGTGAATAGGGTCATGCGCATAGTGAACCTCCCTCTTTAGACGCAAAGATAGAAGTCCACAATGACAGTGCCGTGACCGGCACTTGACGAATTTGTTAATGAATCGCCTGGTAGGTGAACACCTGGCCAGCCAGGGCCGCTTCGTACATCAGGCCGCCCTGGGCCATGGTAAACACCGACACCCCGTTCTCGTAATCCACATTGGTGCCGGCGCCGGCATCCAGGGCCACTGCCGAGGCCTGGGCGCCAAACTCCAGCTCGCCCTTGGTAAAGCGTTTGAAGGCATCGGCGGTTTTGAAGAACACGATTTGGCTGTAGGTCTGGCCGCCTATCTGAAAGCCCAGGGTCAGCTGCTTGAGGCGGCTGGTGCCCACCAGCTTGCGGTTCACAAACACCAAGCCCTCACCGTAGGCACCGCCGAGGATAAGGCCACCTTTGGCCACTTTGGGAAACACCGCATAGCCGTGGGCGCGGTTGAAGAAGGCTTTGAGGCCGGGGTCGGTTTGCAGGAACTGTTTGATGGTGACGGCGGTTTCAGATTCTAGCCGCTGGGTGTCGGCGCAGTTGCCCTTCGGCACGAAACCGAAAGAAAAACACAGCACAATCAACGGCCAAAGTCGCATGCCAGGCTCCAGAGAAATGAAAGGCGGCTATTGTACCGAGATGAACGGGCAAAGCGACGCCGGTGAGCAAAGGGTAATGACCGCTGGTTGAACCAAGGCTGATCGCACCCCGGCTCAACAAGCGATTTGTTGTTTGCCCAGGCCCCGCCTTTGGCGCTAACCTTTAGGCACCCCGGCCCAGCTCAGGATTTTGCCATGGAATACAACACCTCTGCCCTTTGCGACACTTACATCGACATGGTGGACGTGGTTGAACCCATCTTCGCTAACTACGGTGGCCGCAGCTCCTTTGGCGGCAAGGTCAGCACCGTTAAATGCTTCGAAGACAACGCTCTTATTCGCGAGATGCTCGAAGAGCCGGGTGAAGGCCGGGTGCTGCTGGTAGATGGCGGCGGCTCGCTGCGCCGGGCCCTGATTGACGCCGACATTGCCGAGCTGGCCATGCGCAACAACTGGGAAGGGCTGGTGATCAACGGCGCGGTGCGGGAAGTGGACACCCTCGAAGAGCTGGAACTGGGGATCTGCGCCCTGGCCGCCATCCCGGTGGGCGCCGAAGACAAAGGCGTCGGCGAGACCGAAGTACCGGTTAATTTTGCCGGGGTAACCTTCCTGCCGGAAGACTGGCTCTACGCCGACTCCACCGGCATTATCCTCTCCCCCGAGCAGCTCGATTTGGTGTAACAGCCCGGCCATAAAAAAGCCGCCCCAAGGGCGGCTTTTTTATGGCCGGGACGCTTCATCCAGCAAGTAGAGCAGCGATTGGTAAGGCACGCCGCTGTGGCGTGACAGGCCAATCTCGCAGGTGCGGCTGTTGCTAAAGCCCCGCTTGCAATCGGCCGGCACCTGCTCGGCCAAAGGGGCCAAAGACGCGGCGTTAAGCTCCGGGGTGCTAAAGCCCTTGTCACCGGCAAAGCCGCAGCACTGGATATGCTCCGGCACCACTACCCGCTTGGCGCAGGCCTTGGCCAGCGCCAGCAGCTGCTCGCTCTGGCCCATGCGCCGGGCGCTACAGGTAATGTGCAGCAGCACGGTTTCGTCCAAAGGCTCCACCTTCAGGTGCGGCAGCAGATATTCCATGGCAAAAGAAGCCGGCTCAAAGATGCTAAGGGGCATCTCGAACTGCTCGATGCTGCGAAGGGCGCAGGGGCTGGTGTCCATCAGCACCGGCAGGCGGCCCTGTTCGCTGGCCTGCCACAGCGCCGCTTCCAGCTCCCGGGCCTTGCTGGCAGCAAGTGCAGCCATGCCTTTGCTGTCATAGGGCATGCCGCAGCAAAGGCTCGCCAGGTGCTCGGGGACCACCACATCAAAGCCCGCCTTTTGCAGCAGCGACAGGGTAACCTCGGTCAAGGAGCGCGGCTCGCTATTGCCCTGCTGCTGGCCCATCACCCGGCTGGCACAAGACGGCATGTACAGCACCCGCCGTGGAAAATGCGCCAGCTGCGCCTGTACCTTGGCGCCGTTGGCTTTGGGCATCTGTGCCAGCCAGCGCGGGGTGCGGCCACCGCTGAGGCGATTAACGCCGTCGCTGAGTTTTTCCAGCCGCTCGCCGCCCAGCACCGCTTGCGCCGCTGCCCCCAGCCGCAAGCCGGTGCGCACCAGGCTGGTGGTGGCGCCAAAGTGCTCGGCGGTCCAGCGGGCAATGGGCTCAAAGCGCCGGTATTTGTCTTGGCGCAGGGTTTTGACCAGGCTGCCGGTATTGATGCCTACCGGGCAACGCTCGGCGCAAAGGCCGGTAGCGGCGCAGGTATCCAGGCCCTGGTACTCAAAAAGCTCGGCCAGGGCCTCGGTGTCTTGCCCTTCGCGGCGGCGCTGCTGCAGATCGCGGTACAGCACGATGCGCTGGCGGGGGCTCAGGCTCAAGGTGCGTGACGGGCACACCACTTCGCAAAAGCCGCACTCGATGCAGGCATCCACCAGAGGGTCGGCGGCCGGCAGCGGCTTGAGGTCTTTTAAGTGGGCAGCCGGGTCCGGGTTGATGATAACGCCAGGGTTTAGCAACCCTTCGGGGTCAAACAGGGCTTTGATGCGCTGCATTAACTGGTAACCAGCCGGTCCCCATTCCAGCTCCACATAAGGGGCCATATTGCGGCCGGTGCCGTGCTCGGCCTTGAGCGAGCCGCCAAAACGCACCGCCACCAGCTCGGCCACCGCGTCCATAAAGGCGCCATAGCGTTTGACCTCGGCGTCGCTGCCAAAGCCCTGGGTAAAGACAAAGTGCAGGTTGCCGGCCAGGGCGTGGCCAAACAGCAGCGCCTCGTGATAACCGTGCTGGTCAAAGAGTTGTTGCAGGGCGCGCACGCCACTGGCCAGCTCTTCTACCGGGAAGGCCACATCCTCGATGATGACGGTGGTGCCGGTTTCCCGCACCGCCCCAACCGCCGGGAACAAGCCTTTGCGAATGCCCCAAAGGGCTGCCTGGGCCTTGGGGTCGGTAGAAAAAGGCACCGACTGGCTGAGGGTAAAAGCCGCCATGGCTGCCATCACCTGCTGGCACTGGGCTTCAAGGCTGGCAAGGCTCGCCGCCCGGCAATCGACCAGCAGCGCCGTGGCATCGAGGCTCAGCCCCGCCACAAAATCCGGCATGCCGGGTTTGTCGGCCACGGCTTTGAGGGAGCGCCCGTCCATCAGCTCCACCGCGCTGACCTCGGTTTTAGCCAGGGCCGACACCGCTTGGCTGGCCTGCTCTACATCGGCAAACACCAGCAGCGCCGTGGCCTTGTGGGGGTGGTCCGGCACGGTGCGGTAAGTCACCTCGGCGATAAAACCCAAGGTGCCTTCGGAGCCCACCATCAGGTGCGCGAGGATATCGACGGGGTCTTCAAAATCCACCAGGGCGTTAAGGGCATAGCCGGTGGTGTTTTTAAGGCGGTATTTGTGGCGGATAAGGGCGCTTAGGGTGTCATCGGCCAGCACCTCCTGGCGAAGGGCGCTAAGCCCTGCCAAAAGCTCGGGGCGCCGCTTGCGAAAGGCGGCCACGCTCTCGGGGGAGCCGGTGTCCAGCACGGTGCCGTCACTCAAGGCCACGGTCAAAGTATCAAGGGTGCGGTAGCTGTTTTGGGCGGTGCCGCAGCACATGCCGCTGGCGTTGTTGGCCACAATGCCGCCTATCTTGCAGCTGTCGATAGAGGCAGGGTCTGGCCCAATTTTGCGTAAAAAAGGCGCCAGGTAGCGGTTGGCGTCGCTGCCTATCACCCCAGGTTGCAAACTGATGCGCTCGCCCTGCTGCCATACCTTATGGCCGCGCCACTTGTCGCTCAGGGTAATCAGCACCGAGTCCGACACCGCCTGCCCCGACAAACTGGTGCCCGCCGCCCTGAAGGTAAAAGGCAGGCCAAGGGCGCGGCAGCTGGCCATGGCAAACAGCACTTCATCAAGGCTGTCGAGGCGCAGCACCACTTTGGGCAGCAGCCGGTAAAAACTGGCGTCGGTGCCGTAGGCCAGGCACAAGGACGGGTCGGTCAGCACGCGCTCGGCGTCGATACGTTCGGTAAGGGTGGCAACCAGGCTGGCGTAGCTCATCAACAATCCTCTACTACCACGACATAAAGCTGGCGGGGCCCGTGGGCGCCATAGGCCAGGGTTTGCTGGATATCGGCGGTCTTGGACGGGCCCGACACCAGCAGCAGGTTGGTGGGCAGCCCCTGGCGGCACTGGGGCTTTGCCAGCAACTGGGCAAAGTTATCCACGATGGCCGAGGCCGCCACAATGATGATGCTCACCGGCGGCACCAGCGACAAGCTGCGCGGCTCGTTGGGGCCTGTCCACAATACTAGGGTGCCGGTATCGGCAATGGCGCCCCAAGCCTGGCTGATGCCAGCATCAATCTCGGTAAAAAGCGCGGCCTTGAATTCATTCATGGGTTTATCAAAGCAGCTTAAGCGCGAACCGCCCGCCTGGCTGATGGCGGCGCTAAAGGGGCCGTCATTGCCCGCCAGCAGCCGCGTTAGCGAAGCGCCCTCAACCATGGCCTGCAACTGCGCGGCAAGGTCTTGCTGGGGGCAGCGCACCACCTCGGCATGGGCCGCTTCCAGGCGGCTACAAAACCGGGCCAGCCGCGCCGGAGCATCTTCCCCCAGGTAGGGGGCATAGGGCTGCTCAGGGCGCTCAGGGGCGCTCGGGTTCACCTGGCAAAGCCTCGCCAGAATGCGGTTTTTGGCCTCAGACACGGCGCTGCTCCTTTAATAGCTGACTGAGCGGTTTGGGGGCCGGTTTCGGGGTTACCCGGCATTGGCCCCAGGCACCAAGGCGGCGCGGGTAAAAAGGCGCCAGCCGCCTGGCCAGCCAAGTACCGGCACGGTAACAACGGGGGTGGCGGGCCAGCCAGGCAAAACCCTTCATGGCCAGGGCCTCAAGGCGGTTGGCTTTGGCCCCCTGCCCTTTTAGCGGCAGATGGCCGGTGCTGGCGCCATGTTTGGCCTCCACCCTAAGCCGCTGCAATAGCGCCGGGATGGGAATACCCACCGGGCACACCTCGCCGCAGGCGCCGCACAGGCTAGAGGCAGTAGGCAGCTCGCCGGCGTCGTCCAGCCCCAAGAGGTGCGGCGAGAGTATTTTACCTATGGGCCCCGGGTAGACGGTGCCGTAGGCATGGCCGCCGATGCGCCCGTACACCGGGCAGTGGTTCATGCAGGCGCCGCAGCGAATGCATTGCAAGGTTTGGCGCAGCTCGTCGTCGGCAAAGGCCTGGGAGCGACCGTTATCCAGCAACACCAGGTGCACTTCCTCTGGGCCGTCCCATTCGCCGGGGCGGCGCGGGCCGCTCACCATATTGAAGTAGGTGGTAATGGCCTGGCCGGTGGCCGAGCGGGTCAGAGCGCTGTAAAGCGGGGCGATGTCGCTGAGCTGCTCCACCACCTTTTCGATGCCGGTGACGGCGATATGGACCCTGGGGATGGTGCTGCACATGCGGCCGTTGCCTTCGTTTTCAACCAGGCACAGGGTGCCGGTTTCGGCGACAGCAAAGTTAACCCCGGTCAGCCCCACTTCGGCGGCCTGGAATTTTTCGCGAAGCGCTTGGCGCCCGGCGGCGATCAGCTGATCGACATCCCGGGTGGCCTCAAAGCCGGGAAGGTGCTGCTCAAAGGTGGCGCTTATCTCGTCTTTGTTCTTGTGGATGGCCGGCATGATGATGTGGGAGGGCCGGTCGCCATCCAACTGGACGATAAACTCGCCCATGTCGGTTTCGCGGCAATCGATGCCAAGACCGGCCAAGTGTTCGTTAAGGCCGATTTCCTCGCTGACCATGGATTTACCCTTGGCCACCAGTTTGGCGCCTTCGCGCTGGCAAAGGGCGCTGATGATGGCGTTGGCCTCAGCCGGGGTCTCGGCCCAGTGCACCTGGATACCGTTGGCGGTGCAGCGCTGCTCCAAGGTCTCTAAAAGCGCGGGGAGCTTGCTTAGGCAGCGGCGGCGCACCGCTTCGGCCTTGGCCAGCACCGCGCTGGCTTCAACCGGGTCGCTAAAGGCGTTGCTTCTGGCCTTACGCAGGTAATCCATGGCGCCGCGAAAATTCTGGCGGATAACGGGGCTGGCCAGGGCCTCTTGGGCCTGGGGCGTAAAGCGCCGGGGGCTGTGCTCAGCCATGGCCGCCTCCTACCCGTTCCATCAAGAAGCTGGCCAGGTGCCGGCCTTGCAGCCGCTCGCCCTGGTATTCCAAGGCGCCGTTGATATTGAGCAGGCAGCCCCAGTCGGCACTGACCAGCTCCGGGGCGCCGCTGTTAACGATGTGCCGGGTTTTGTCTTCCACCATGGCTTGGCTTATCTGTGGGTGGCGCACCGCAAAGGTGCCGCCAAAGCCGCAGCACTCTTCCTGGTAGCCGTGCTCCACCAGCTCCACCTGGGCCAGTTGGCCAAGGAGCTGGCTGGCGGTGACATGCACCTTCATCTCGCGGCGGGCGGCGCAGGAGGTGTGCATGGTCACCTGCCGAGGCAGGCCCTTGTCTTCAAGCTTGGCCCGGCATACCTGCACCAAAAACTCGGTGAACTCGAACACCCGCTCGCAAAAGGCCGCCACGGCGGCGTCGCCGGCAAAAAGGCGGCGGTAATGGTGGTGCATCATGCCGCCGCAAGAGCCGGACAGCACCACCACCGGCCAGGGCTCGGGAAAGAGCGCCATCTGGCTTTGGGCCACGGCGCGGGCCTCGTCGTTATAACCAGAGCTGTAGGCCGGTTGGCCGCAGCAGGTTTGGCCGGTCACTACCGTTACCGCCAGCCCCTGGCGCTCCAAAAGGCCGATGGCGTCCAGGCCTGCCTGGGGGTCGAACAAGTCCACCAGGCAGGTGGCGTACAGGTAGACCTGGGCCGGTTTGGCCGGGTAAACACGGATAACGTCCATAACACTCTCGTTTACTGCATCAAAACGTCGGTTTGCCCAAGCAGGTAGATCATGGCCATGCCAAGCAGGCCGCAGCACAGCAGGTAATAGAAGGTGGGCAGCACGGTTTTTCGCAGCACCGCCCCTTCTCGGCCCATCAAACCGGCAGTGGCCGAGGCCGCCACCACGTTGTGGATGGCAATCATATTGCCGGCCGCCGCCCCTACCGCTTGCAGCGCCAATACCACCACCGACGACACCCCAAGGGCATGGGCCGCCTCAAACTGGAACTGGCTGAACATCATGTTGGAGATAGTGTTGGAGCCGGCGATAAAGGCGCCCAGGGCACCAATCACCGCACTCAGCGCCGGGAAGGCGTGGCCGACCATGCCTGCCACCCAGTTGGCGGTGGTGATGGGCATGGAGGCAAGGTCGGCGCCGTTGACCCCGGAGTTGATAAAAATGCGCACCATGGGAATGGTAAACACCAGGGCAAAACCGGCGCCCAGCAGGGTTTTACCGGACTCCTTGGCCGCCCCCAGCAGCGGCTTGACGGAGCGGGCCTGCACCAGCACCGCCACCAGCGCCGACACCACCAGCAGGCCGCCGGGCAGGTACAAAGGCTGGATGGCGGCGCTGACCCCGGCTTCGCCCAAAATGTTGTTAAAGCCGATGCTGACCCCAGCCAGCCAGGCCTTAATGCCAGCGTCCATGCGGCTTATTACCAGCAGCAGTGCCAGCAGCACATAGGGGAACCAAGCCATCACCAGCGACATGGGCCGCTCGCGCACCTGGCTCAAATCCATCTTCAGGTTACCCAGCCACTCGGCGGGCCAATGGGCGGCCGGTTCAAAATCCCAGGTGCTCTTGGGCACCAAGAAGCCTTTGCGGGCCGCCAGCACCACCAGCGGCAAGCTGACCAGGCCACCGATAAGCGACGGGAACTCCGGGCCCATGAAGATACCGGTCAGGGCATAAGGCAGGGTAAAGGCAAGGCCGGCAAAGATAGCGAAGGGCAATATATCCAGGCCCTCGCGCCAGCTTTTGTTACGGCCGAAAAAGCGGGTCAGCATCATGGTCATCAGCAGTGGCATAAAGGTGCCGATCAGGGCATGGATAATGGCCACGTCACTGGTGATGTACTGCAAGAAGGCGTCCCAGCTGGAGCCTTTGGCGGCCAGTTCCAGGCCGATGGTGTGGCTGTCCAGGCCCTTGTTGATGCCCACCAGAATGGGAGTGCCCACGGCGCCAAAGGACACCGGGGTGGATTGGATCATCATTCCCATCAGCACCGCCGCCATAGCCGGGAAGCCAATGGCCACCAGCAGCGGCGCGGCGATGGCGGCCGGGGTGCCAAACCCGGAGGCCCCCTCGATAAAGGTGCCGAAACACCAGGCGATGATGATGGCCTGGATGCGCCTATCCGGCGAGATGTTGGTAAAGCCGTTACGGATGCTGGTAATGGCCCCGGTGTGCTTGAGGCTGTTGAGCAGGAAAATGGCGCCGAAGATGATCCACAGCACGGTAACGGTGACCACCAGCCCTTGCAGGGTGGAAGCCAGAATGCGGTTGATGCTCATGTCCCAGCCAAACAGGGCCACCAGCACCGTCAGTACAAAGGCGACCGGCATGGCCCGGCGCGCCGGCCAGTTCAGGCCGAGCAGCAGGATGCCGGCGGCCATAATGGGAATAAAGGCAATAATGGCAAGCAGGGTATTGCTCATGGTTGTTGTCCTTTTTTTATACCGGGCGAGCCGGTTTTCAGGGCTTTTGCTGCACGAATAGTGGGCTTACGTAAAGGTAAGCTTGCAGACAATACCCCTTTCCTTCTTATGGATATACGGAGATAATCGAAAACATAAATTCCAAAACTGCATGAATATGCCCCGCGCCGACGACCTCATTTTGTTTGCCCAAGTGGTGGATACCGGCTCCTTCAGCAAGGCAGCCGAACTGGCCGGCGTCACCAATTCGGTGGCCAGCAAACGGATCTCGAAACTCGAAGAAGAGCTGGGTACCCAGCTGCTGTACCGCACCACCCGGCGCCTGACCCTGAGCGAGGCGGGCCGGCTGCTTTACCAGCAGGCAAGGCAAATAAAGATGGCCACCGACCGGGCCCTGGACACCCTGTCGGGCTTTGGTGAGAAGGTGAGCGGCCATATCCGCATGTCGGTGCCCACCATCTCCGGCGAGCTGGTGCTGGCGGACGCCATTGCAGAGTTTTGTGAGCGCTACCCCGGGCTCAGCATCGATATGTCGTTGGAAAACCGCTTTGTGGACATCATCGCCGAGGGTATGGATCTGGTGATCCGCACCGGCTACCTGGACGACTCCAGCCTTATCGCCCGCCATATCATCGATTCACGCTGGGCCATTTGCGCCTCCCCCAGCTATCTGGAGCGCCACGGCACCCCGCGCCACCCCGAAGATCTGCGCCAGCACAACTGTCTGCGCTACAGCTACCAGAGCACCGGCGCCTCCGACTGGGCCTTCAAGAACAAAAAAGGCCCCTTTACGGTGCGGGTAGAAGGCAACATGACCACCGACAACGCCGCCGCTCTGCGTAAGGCGGCCCTGGCCGGTTACGGCATCATCTATGTGCCCCGTTGCCTCATTTACAACGATCTGACCCAGGGCATGTTGACGGAGCTTTTCCCCCAGCAGGTGGGCAAGAAGCTGGGGATCTACGCCGTTTACCCCACCACCCGCCAGTTGCCGGCCAAGATCCGGCTGCTGATTGAGCACATCCGCCAGCGCTACCTGGCCATCGCCCACTACTTCTAGGCAAGGCGCAGCAGCATCAGTACCCCGACGGCGGCAAACACCAGCGCCGTCGCCCCTTCTATGCCCCGGCGCCAGCCCAGCATTTTTTGCCGAAACCACGGCGCCCCCAGCAGCCAACCCAACACCCCAAACCAGGCCAGGGCCAGGCTGAAAAAGAGCGCCACCACCCCCAGCTTGGCCGCCAACGGCAGCGCCGGCGGCAACAACCCACCCACCAGGGTAAAGAAGTAAAGGTACGCCTTGGGGTTGAGGATATTGGTGGCAAAGCCGGCCAGCCAGGCGCCACCGGCCGGGGCCGATTGGGTGTCGATGGCCCTCTGGGGGGCCCGGGCGCTTTTAAGGCACTGGGCCGCCAAGTAGAGCAGCCAGCACCCCGCCACCAGCGGCAGCCAATGAAGCAGCCCCGGCAGCACCTTGGCCAGCAGCGCAAAGGCAAACACCACCACCAGGCTGTGCACCATGATCGCCGAGGCCAGCCCCAGCGCCATCTGCAGCGCCTGGGCCCGGCCCTGGTTGAGGCTGGAGCGCAGCATCAGCGCAAAGTCGGGGCCCGGCGCCACCAGGGCGGCCAGGTGCACAAGGGCAAGGGTGAGGAACAGTGAAGCAAGGCTCATGACAGGTCTCCTTGGGAAAACCCCAAGGGTGGCGCCATAGGCCTTGGCGCGCCTTGTAAAAACTAGCGGCAAATCTGCTGCTGGTAGCTTTGCGGCGGCAGGTTGTAATGGCGTTTAAAGGCTTTGACCAGGTGGCTTTGGTCGAAAAACCCCACAGCGGCAGCCACGTCTTTTATCAGCATGCCGCTTTTCAGGTGTTGGCGGGCAGCCTCTACCCGCAGCGAGGTGAGGTAGGCATGGGGAGTGATGCCGGTGGCGGCCCGGAACTGGCGCAAAAACTGGTATTGGCTGAGCTGGTAGCGCTCGGCCAGGGCCGGCAGGTTGTGTTTGCTGTCCAGATGCGCCAGCAAATAGCCCTTGAGATCGGCCAATTGGAAGCGGCTCAGCCCCTGCTGGCCAGCCGGCTTGAGCCCCGGCTCGCCGTGGCGCAGCAACAGGTGCGCCATCAGCAGCAGCATTTGGCTCTGGGCCGCCAGCGGCTCGGGGCTGTGCTGCTGGTTATGCAGCTGCAGTAAGCCCTGGTAGAGGATGGGGTCAGCCACCATGGGCCCTTTGAAAAAGTGCAGCCGGCCATCGCCCCCCAACTGCTCACCCAGTGCGGCCATGGACTCCATGGGCAGCCGTATCAGCCGCACCTGGTAGTCGCCGCTTTCATGGCCAGCGCCGTCGTGTACTTCGTCGGGGTTGAAGGTTGACAGGCTGCCGGGGCTCAAGATCAGCCGCTGGCCCTTATGCATAAAGGCCTGGGCGCCTTGGTCCACCAGCCCGATGTGGTAATCGAGGTGCACGTGGCGGTCAAACACAAAGCCGCTGTAATGGGCGCGCACCAGCTCCAGCCCGGGCCAGCCGGGCAGGCTTTGGTGTTCGATGTGGCGAGAAGGGGTCTTGGCGGCCATGGCTCCAGCTTAAGGAGCGCCGGGGCCGGTGTCTTGTAAAAAATTGCAGCGCCCCCGGCCTTTTCTTTTGCCAGCCGATGGTTCATGGTGGGCCCATTTAGGGCCCGGGTGCCGGGCCATCGCCCCCATAGGCCGGGGCGAGCATTGCCTTCTAAGGAGACAGCATGAAAACCGTCAAAGTGGATTTTGTTTCAGACGTGGTCTGCCCCTGGTGCGCCATTGGCCTGGCGTCCCTAGAAGACGCCATGAGCAAGGTCGAGGGCGACATCAAGGTGGAGCTGCATTTTCGGCCCTTCGAGCTGAACCCGCAGATGGGCCCCGAGGGTGAAGACATCAAAGAGCACCTGTCCCGCAAGTACAACCTCACCGAGCAGCAGCTGGCCGAGAACGAGGCCAACCTGCTGGCCCGCGCCGAGGCCGCCGGGGTGCATTTTGATTTAGGGCTGCGCAGCCGTACCTACAACACCTTCGACGCCCACCGCCTGCTGTTCTGGGCCGCGCCCCAGGGCAAGGAATATGCCCTGAAAAAGGCGCTGCTGGACGGCTATTTTGCCAAGGGCATGAACCCCAGCGACCGCGCCCAGCTGCTGGACAAAGTGGCCGAAGTGGGCCTGAGCCGCGAAGAGGCGGCCACCATCCTGGAAAGCTCGCTCTTTACCGAAGAAGTGCGCACCGCCGAAGAGGTATACCGCAAGCGCGGTATCAACTCGGTGCCCTCCATCGTGCTGAACGACAAATACCTCATCACCGGTGGCCAAAGCAGCGACTACTTCGAGATGGCGCTGCGCCAGGTGGCCGACGAAAGCGAGGCCTGATGCCTTAGAAAAAGCCCGCCAATTGGCGGGCTTTTTGTTGTCAGCGGCTCATGCTGTATGGCCTTGAGGCAGGGCTTGTGGCCCAGTCTTTATTGGGGCTTTGCTGCATCACAAAGGTCAGGGTGCCCCCGGCCACCACATCTTGATGGGTGATGTAGCTGGTGGCGAGCGCCTTGCCGTTTAGCAGCACCTTGCCCACATAGGGATGGGCGTCGTCCAGATGCTCGGCCTTCACCACAAAGCGCTTGCCGCCCGGCAGGCGAATGCTCGCTTCCTCGACAAAGGGCCGGCCCAGCACATATTGGTTGGAGCCCGGCGCCACCGGGTAAAAGCCCATGGCGGTAAAGAGATACCAGGCCGACATCTGGCCCAGATCGTCGTTCCCGGCAAGGCCGGTGGGGCCGTCGTGATATTGGCTGTTCATGATGGTGGTCAGCCGCTCCTGGGTCTTCCAGGGCGCGCCGGCGTAGTCGTAGAGGTAGGCCATATGGTGGCTCGGCTCATTGCCATGGGCGTAGTAACCGATAAGCCCGGAAATGTCCTCCACGTGGGCGAAGGTTTTCGGGTCCACCTTGGTGTCGAACACCGCATCGAGCTTGTTCACAAAGGCCGACTGGCCGCCCATGGCGTTGATCAGCCCGGCGATGTCTTGGGGCACATACCAGGAGTATTGCCAGGCGTTACCCTCGGTGTAGTCGCTGCCGTAACCCACCGCAGCCGGGTCGAAGGGGGTGCGATAATCGCCATTACTGAGCCGGGCCCGGGCAAAGCCGGTTTGGCGGTCAAAGACGTTTTGCCAGTTGCCGGCCCGCTTAATAAAGCGTTTGGCCAGCGCGTCCTTGCCCATGGCACTGGCCATGCGGGCCAGCGTCCAGTCGTCAAAAGCGTATTCGAGGGTCTTGGATGCGGCCTCGGGTTCTTTGTCGATGGGCACATAGCCAAGCTTGATGTAATCGGCAAGGTCGCCATAGGGGCCGTAATCGGCGCTTGCCACCATGGCCTTGAGGGCGGCGGCGCTGTCAAAGCCGGTGATGCCCTTGAGGTAGGCGTCGGCAATCACTGGCAAGGCGTGGTAGCCAATCATGCACCAGGTTTCCTGGCCCTGATAACTCCACACCGGCAGTATGCCAAAAGGGCTAGTTTGCTGAGCTGCCACCAGGGAGCTGACCAGCTCGCCCATACGCTCGGGCTCAAGGATGGTCAACAGCGGCTGCTGGGCGCGGTACACGTCCCAAAGCGACCACGTGGAGTAGAAGTCAAAACCCTTGGCCTGATGCACCTCTTGGTCTGGGCCCCGGTAGCGGCCGTCGGCGTCGGAGGCGAGGTTGGGGGCGATAAGGGCATGATAGAGGGCGGTATAGAAGCTGCGCCGAATAGGCGCCGGGGCCTTGATGTCGATGGCGCCAAGGGCTTTTTGCCACTGCGCTTGGGCGGCGGTTTTGGCGCCGTCAAAGTCCCAACCGGAGGCCTCTTTGCTGAGGTTATCCAACGCGCCCTGTTCGCTGACGCTGGAAATAGCCACCTTGACCAGCAGCGGCGAGTCCAGGGTGCCAAAATCCAGGGCCGCTTCCAAAGCCCGGCCACTGATGGCCGCCACATCGCCAGGGTTGTGGCCCGGGCCTTTAAAGCCCCGGTACGTGACATTTTGCTCGCGGTTAAGAAGCTGGTGGCCTTTAAGGGGCTTGGAAAAGCGCATGGCAAAAAACAGCTGGCGCCCCGGCGCCCAGCCACGGGTTTGGCGCATGCCGGTCAGCACACCTTCCGGGCGCAGCCTGAGGCTGGACCACAGCACCTTGCCGTCGTAGTCGTAGATGCTGGGGCGAAGGTCTAGCAGTACCCGCGCTTCTTCACCTTTGGCGAAGGTATAGCGGTGCCAGCCAACCCGCTTGCCGGCGGTCAGCTCTACCTTGACCTGGTTGTCGTCCAGGGTCACGGCGTAATAGCCGGGGCTGGCGCGCTCGCTCTGGTGGCTAAAGCGGGAGCGGTAGCCACTGCCGGGCTTATCCTTGGTCCCGGGGTCGAGATGCAGCTCGCCGCTCATGGGCATCAGCAATACATCCCCCAAGTCGGAGTGGCCACTGCCGGAAAAATGGGTATGGGAAAAGCCCAGAATGCTGTCGTCGCTGTAGCGATACCCCGCCGCCCAGCCATAGGCGTGGTGAAAATTGGGCATGTCGGTATCGGGGCTCAGCTGCACCATGCCAAAAGGCAGGGTAGCGCCGGGGAAGGTGTGGCCGTCGCCACCGGTGCCAATAAAGGGGTCGACATCCGCCACCGGGTCGGCAAAGGCCGGGGTGGCCAGAACCGGCAGGGTAACCAGGGCAAGCAACAGGGATTTGCGCAGCATCGAGGGCTCCGTTGTTGTGGCTTTTTTCCAGCATGCCCGAGCGGCCACCAAGGGCAAAACCGGCCGGGGCCAAGCGCCGCTTTGCAGCGACAAACCCAGGCTAAGCCACTGGCGGCAAACACAATATCCTTTTACCGCATTCTTGAGACTTTCCGCCCGGTTTGCCTTTATTCTCTCTGGTAGCGTTGTTACCAGTATCCCGTAACTTACCGGCATTATTTCCGGAGTGTTCGTCGTCCATCCCCCCAATGGAGTCCCCATGCTGAAATGGATCAGCCTGCTTTGCCTGGCCTCTGCCGGCGCCTGCGCCGCCGACACCGGCTTTGACCCCCAGCCGCTTTTTGCGCCCCTGACCCTGCCTCATCAGGCCAATAGCATCCGCGGCGGCAGCGGCCTGCCCGGCAGCAATTTTTGGCAGAACAAGGTCAACTACCAGATAGCCGCCACCATCAACCCGGACCAGCACAGCCTGAGCGGCGAAGAGGTGATTGCCTACACCAACCACAGCCCCGACGCCCTGGACGAACTGTGGGTGCAGCTGGACCAGAACATCTACCGCCGCGATTCCCGCGCGGCCATGAGCTCTGGCCGTGAGCGCAAGGGCTACACCGATGGCTATCAGCTCAAGGCGGTAGCTTTGGTGTCCGGTGGTAAGGAAGTGCCCCTTCATTACCTGGTGGACGACACCCGGATGCGCATTGACCTGCCCAAGCCCCTGGCGGCCCACGGCGGCACCTTGCAGCTGAAGATCACTTATCAGTACCAGATCCCCGGCACCTGGGGCGGCCGCACCGCCGTGACCCCCAGCAACAATGGCGAGATCTTCGAGATCGCCCAGTGGTTCCCACGGATGGCGGTGTATGACGACCTGCGCGGCTGGGATACTCAGCCTTATCTGGGCTCCGAGTTCTACCTCGAGTACGGCAACATCGACTATTCGGTAACGGTGCCTTGGGATTATCTGGTGGTAGGCTCAGGCAAGCTGATGAACCCCAAAGAAGTGCTGACCACCACCCAGCGCCGCCGCCTTGACCAGGCCGAAAACAGCGACAAAACGGTGTATATCCGCACCCCGGCGGAAGTCACAGACCCGGCCAGCCGCCCCAGCCACAGCGGCACCCAGACCTGGCGCTTTCACATGGAGCACACCCGCGACGTGGCCTTTGCCGCCTCCAAGGCCTTTGTGCTGGACGCCGCCCGCATCAACCTGCCCGGCAACAAGCACTCCCTGGCCATGTCGGCCTACCCGGTAGAAGCGGTGGGCAAGGACAAATGGGACCGCTCCACCGAGTACCTCAAAGGCGCCGTGGAGCACTTCTCCAACAAGTGGTACCCCTACCCCTGGCCGGTGGCGGTGAACCTTGGCGGCCATGGCGCCGGCATGGAATACCCCGGCATCGTCTTTGACGGCATGGACGACAGCGCCGGTTTCCTGTTCTGGATAACCGCCCATGAGATTGGCCACACCTGGTTCCCGATGGTGGTGGGCTCCAACGAGCGCCGCAACGCCTTTATGGACGAAGGCTTTAACACCTTTATCGACGTTTACGCCTCCGACGCCTTTAACGGCGGCGAGTACGGCCCCAAACGCGACAGCGAATACGCCCCTGGCGGCGGCAACCCGGTGGATGAAATTCTGCCTATTCTGGCCGACAAAGACGCTCCCACCTTGATGGCCCCGGCAGACTCCATCTCCGAGAAATACCGCCACGCCATCAGCTACTTCAAAGGCGCCCTGGGCCTGGTGCTGCTGCGCGAGCAGATCTTGGGGCCAGAGCGGTTCGACAAGGCGTTTCGTAAATACATCGCTACCTGGGCCTATAAACACCCGACTCCGTCAGACTTTTTCAGGATGATGGAAAGCGAAGCCGGTGAAGACTTGAGCTGGTGGTGGCGCGGCTGGTATCTCAACAACTGGCAGCTGGACATGGCCGTCGACAAAGCCGCCTACCAGGATGCCAAAGATCCGGCCAAGGGTCTGAAGGTGACCTTCTCTGCCCACCAAAAGCTGGTGATGCCAGCCACAGTGCGGGTGGACTATAAAGACGGCAGCCACCAGGACATCCGCCTGCCGGTAGAAACCTGGCGCCAACTGGCCAGCCCCAGCGTGCTGCTCCCCACCACCAAGGCGGTGGCCAAAGTCACCCTGGACCCTGACCATAAGATCCCCGACTGCAACAGGGCCAACAACAGCCTGACCCTCTGAGTTAAGGCGCAGTAAACAAGAAGGCGGCCAAAGGCCGCCTTCTTTTATCTAAGCCCTTATTTTATTGGCCAGTAACATGATGCCCGGCACAACCTTGGCCGTTACATAAATGTATGGATAGTGTTCTAATATGCCCAAGAAACACTTCCCCCTCCCTTCACTCTGGCATTTTGACAAGGATGGCAGCCATGTTGCCCCGAACTGCATTTATGTGGCTTTTGCGCGTTATGTTACTGGCGGGCGCTGGCCTGCTGACCGCCTGCGGCGACGACTTAGAGATAGCCGTTCCAAACCCGGACTCCGGCCAAACGCCAAGCAGCTATAACGTTGGCGGCAACGTATCGGGGCTCACCGGCACCCTGGTGCTGCAAAACAATGGCGGCGACGATCTCAGCCTAAGCAACAACGGCAGCTTCAGCTTTGCCACCGCCCTCGCTGATGGCGCCACCTACAGCGTGGCCGTGAAAACCCAGCCTTCCACTCAAACCTGTACCGTCACCAACGGCAGCGGCACCATCAGTGCGGCAAACATCAGCTCGGTTGCAGTGAGCTGCACCACCAATGTCACCCCCACTTTCACTGTTGGCGGCACGGTTTCTGGCCTGAATGGCACGTTGGTGTTGGCTAATAACGGCGGCGATGACCTCAGCCTCACCGCCAACGGCAGCTTCACCTTTGCCACCGCCATTGATGACGGCGCCACCTACGGCGTGGCCGTGAAAACCCAGCCTTCTACTCAAACCTGTACCGTCACCAACGGCAGCGGCACCATCAGTGCGGCAAACATCAGCTCGGTTGCAGTGAGCTGCACCACCAATGTCACCCCCACTTTCACTGTTGGCGGCACGGTTTCTGGCCTGAATGGCACGTTGGTGTTGGCTAATAACGGCGGCGATGACCTCAGCCTCACCGCCAACGGCAGTTTTACCTTTGCCACCGCCATTGATGACGGCGCCACCTACAGCGTGGCCGTGAAAACCCAGCCTTCCACTCAAACCTGTACCGTCACCAACGGCAGTGGCACCATCAGTGCGGCAAACATCAGCTCGGTTGCAGTGAGCTGCACCACCAACACCTACCATGTTGGCGGCACCGTCTCCGGCCTTGATGGCACCCTGGTACTGCAAAACAATGGCGGTGACAACCTCAACCTGAGCGCCGATGGCGCCTTTGCTTTTGCCAGCACCATCATTGATGGCAGCAGCTATAGCGTCACAGTGCTGACCCAACCCAGCAATCAGCTGTGTACCGTCAACAACGGCAGCGGCACACTCAGCGGCGCCGATATCAGCTCGGTCTTGGTCAACTGCCTGTCCAAGCCCTCGGCCCCTACCGCCAGCTTGAGTTATGGCTTAAAAGCCTTTGATTTCACTTGGGCAGCGGTATCAGACGCCAGCTATTACCAGCTTTATGAAAACGCCGATGGCGCCTCCGGCTTTAGCCTGGTGGCCAATAACATCACCACCACCAGCTACAACCTCACTGACGTGGTGCTCTATAACCGCGTCAATGCCCAATATATGGTGGCGGCCTGCAATGCGGCCGGTTGCACAGACTCCAATACCCTCACCCCATCAAACACCCTGGTAGAAGCGGTCGGCTATTTCAAAGCCGCCAATGCCGGCAGCTCCGACAGCTTTGGTAAGTCGGTGGCCCTGTCCCGGGATGGAAGCACCCTGGTGGTGGGCGCCTATGAGGAATCCGGTGACGCCAACAGCACAGCCGCCAGCCCCAACGATAACGCCACCTATGCTGGTGCTGCCTATGTGTTCGTCAAAGACAGCAACGGCAACTGGACCCAAAGCGGGTATCTCAAGGCGTCCAATGCCGGCAGTAGCGACGAATTCGGGGTGTCGGTGGCAGTAAGCGACGATGGCACCACCATCGCGGTGGGCGCCGATCTGGAAGACGGCGATGCCAGCAGCACCGCCGCCAGCCCCAATAACAACGGCCTCAACAGTGGCGCCGCTTATGTGTTCAGCAAAGACAGTGGCGGCAATTGGAGCCAGAGCGCTTATATCAAAGCCAGCAATGCCGGCCAGGGCGATTATTTTGGGCTATCGGTGTCTTTGTCCAGTGACGGCACCAAGCTGGCGGTAGGCGCCTATCTCGAATCGGGGGATGCCAGCAGCACTGCTGCCAGCCCCAACGACAACGCCAGTTATGCTGGCGCCGTCTATGTGTTTAGCCAAAGCGGCGGCAACTGGGTGCAAGACGCCTACCTCAAGGCCAGCAACGCCGAAGCCAGCGATTATTTTGGCGCGGTGGTTTCGCTGTCTGCCGACGGCAATACCCTGGCGGTAGGCGCCTTTGCCGAAAAAGGCGATGCCAACAGCACTAGTGCCAGCCCCAACAACAATGCCACTTACGCTGGCGCCGTTTATGTGTTCAGCGATGACAGCGGCAGTTGGAGCCAAACGGCCTATCTCAAAGCCAGCAACGCCCGCGCCAACAGCGATTTTGGCTATTCCGTTGCCCTGTCGGCCGACGGAACCACCCTGGCGGTGGGCACCATCGGCGAATATGGCGACGCCAGCAGCACCATGGACAGCCCCAACACCAACGCCGCTGCCGCTGGCGCCGTTTATATTTTTAGCCAAAGCGGCAGCACCTGGAGCCAAACCGCCTATCTCAAGGCCAGTAATGCCGAAGGCGGCGATGAGATGGGCTATGGCGTTGCCATCAGCAGTGACGGCACCACCGTCGCGGTATCGGCCCCTTATGAAGATGGCATCTCTACCGGCATCGATGGCAGCGACAATAACAGCGCGTTCTACGGCGGCGCCGCTTACCTCTTTACCCTGAGCGACGGCAGCTGGAGCCAGCAGCATTACATCAAAGCCAGTAACAGCCGCACTTATCTTTACTTCGGTCTAGCCATAGCCCTGGCCGATGACGGCACCCTGGCGGTGACCTCCTACGTGGAAAGCAACAACGCCAGCAGCATCAGCTTTGGGGTCACCAGCAGCGATCAGAGCCTGAGCAGTTCCGGCTCCCTCTACCTTTACTGATCTCAAAAGCACCACTGGTAAAAACAAAAAGGAGGCAACTGCCTCCTTTTTGTTTATGGTCACAACGGCATTTTCATAAATGCGCGGTCACATCACAGACCATTCTTTACTCATTGGCTATCGCCTTTACAGTAGCCAAACGTATCAAAACCGTGATTAGAGTTGGCTAGGCATTCCCAATACTCTTGCCTTGTACCATTTGCTGGCACTTCAAAACCCTCACCGACAAGGCCTGAAATAAGGAGCTGCGATACCTTATCGTTTTGCTCGGCAGCACGGCGGAGCCAATAGTAAGCTTGTAATTTATCTTTGGGAATATGAGTCTCTCCATCCAAATAAAAAACACCGAGCATAGCCTGTGATGTAACGACCCCAGACATAGCACTTTGGGTAATAAATCCGACACCTTTATCGACATTTAGCTTTATATCGCCTGAACCCGCGAGATGAAGATAAATAAGACCAATCAGCTCGTTGCTTTTAGGGTATTCGCGCTTTGCTTCTTCAAGAAGGTTTAAAGCAGCAGGCTCATTCCTACTAACCCCTGTTCCAGAAAGCAATAGCTCTGCATACCGGTACTGAGCCAAAGGATACTTCTCATCCGATGACAATTTTAACATCGAAGCAAATTTTTCCTGCCCCGCAGGGGTAGAAAGTAACTCACTTTCCATAGCTATAGCTTTCTCATAAAGCGTCTTGCCTTCAGACTGTTTATCCTTAGTAACGGGTGTATCTCCGCTTGATGTGAACGTGATACACACGAAAATAAAGAGCAACGCTGCCAAAGATGTGAAAAAAAGCTTCTTGTTCATCGTTATCACCATTCGGCCCTGATAAATAATAGGGCGTTCTCATAGATCTCCTGCGAATTCAGTTCATCATTATTAAGCAAGGATACATGTGCTTTTTCTACGCTGAATTTTAGCGGGCAAACCTTTTAAACACTTCCAACCATACTGACAAACCCAAAAAAGCTCTCAGCTCAGATATCTCTAATTGAGCTGAAGTGACTTTATGGATTTTCCATACCCTGCATATACTGCCAGATAAACTATCTGAAAATATAAATTAAGTCAGCAGTAGAAAGCCCCGGCATAGGCCGGGGCTTTTTTATTTTTTCACATTGGGTGGCAGCCGGTGGCAGCACCAGGGTTCGTGGGTGGCGTTGTCGCGGATGTTTTGGTCTACAAAGCGGTAGTAGCCAAAACGTAGGCCGGCCAGGCCGCGGCGTTTTACCGCAAGGCCATGGCTTTGAATGGCACTTTCCAAGGCGTCGAGGTTGGCGACGGTGGCATCGTAACTGAGGGTCAGGCGGTTGCCACTCACACTCACGCTGTTGATGCCGGGCAAGGCGTCCAGCGCCTCGGCGCAATCGCGGGCTGCGGCCTGCTCGCCGCTAACAGTCAGTTTGCGGTGCACCAGATAGGCTTGGCGCACACCGGGTCTGAGGGTTGTCATCTAAGCCTCCTTAAAACCAGAATCGCACCCCGGCCAGCCATTGGGTTTCGCCGGGGTCTTCGCCTTGGCTGCGGGCAAAAGAAGCGGTGTTACCCAGCTTGCGGCTGTATAGCACCCCCACATAGGGGGCGAACTGGCGGGTGATTTCATAGCGCAGCCGAAGCCCAAGGCTGGCGTCGCTAAAGCCGCTGCCAATGCCACGCTCAGGGTCGCTTTTCCCATAGATATTGAGCTCGGCCTTGGGCTGCAGGATAAGCCGCTGGGTCAGTAACAGCTCGTATTCGCTTTCAAAGCGAAGGGCGCTGCGGCCATTGTCGCCAAGATAAGCGGTGGCTTCCAAATCAAACCAATAAGGGGCCAGCCCCTCCACCCCAAAAGCCAGCCACTGGCGGGACGGGCCCTCGCCGTTGTCGCTGCGCACCCCAAGTTGGGTGTTCCAAAACGGGCTGATGGCATGGTCCCACAAGAGTTCGGTGCGGGCATCTTCAAGCCGCGAGTGGTTGTAGTCGCCCTCGGCTTTCAGTAGCACCCGGTCATAGGTGCCGCCGTACCAGCCTTTGACATCGTAAGCGCCGCTGCCGCCGTCGCTCCACTCGAAGGTGTCGGCCAGCAGGTGGGCAAAGTTGTGCTCATCCCCCATGTGCATGGGGGCGTCTTTGATGGCGTAGGGGCCTTCGCCTTTTTGGTAGCCGTCTGAGTAGACGTTGGGGTCACGCAGCTCGGCCTGAGGCTGGGGTTTGGCCATGTCCATGTTCATATCGGCGGCCTGGGCCAGCAGCGGCAGGGCCAGCAGGCAGAGCAGTTGGGAGCTTTTCATCATCACACCACCAGGATCTCGCGGAACATCCCTGCTTCCATATGGAACAGCAGGTGGCAATGCCAGGCCCAGCGGCCGGGGGCATCGGCGTTGACCAGGAAGCTCAGCCTTTGGGCGGGCTGTACCGGCACCGTGTGCTTGCGCACTACAAAGTTGCCCTGGTCGTCTTCGACTTCACTCCACATGCCGTGCATGTGCATGGGGTGGGTCATCATGGTGTCGTTTTGCAAAATCACCCGCAGCCGCTCGCCCTGGCGAAAATGCACCGGGGTGGATTGGCCAAATTCCAGGCCGTCAAAAGACCAGGTGTAGCGCTCCATATTGCCGGTCAGATGCAGCTCCAGCTCCCGGTCGGGCTCACGAGGGTCCAGCGGCCCGCCGATAGTGGCCAGATCAGCCAGGGTCAGGACCCGCCGGCCGTTATGGCGAAGGCCAACGCCCGGGTCGTCAAGGTTGGTGCGGGGGCTGTCGACCCGCATGTCGGTGCTGGGGCCAAACTCGGTGCGGGCGTGATGCACGGTTTTAGAGGGCACCGCCAGCGGGCCTTTCATATGCATGCTGTGATCCATGGCCATGCCGTGCATGCTGTGGTCCATCCCCTGCATGCCTGCCATCTTGCTATGGTCCATGGTCATCTTGCTATGGTCCATACCGGCCATGTTGCCGCTGCCCATGGCCATTTTGCTGTGGTCCATGTTCATCTTGCTGTGGTCCATACCGGGCATCTTGCTGTGGTCCATGCCAGCCATATCGCCCATGTGCATGGTGCCCATCATGTCGGTCATGGTCAGCCACTGGGGCTGGTCGGGTTTGGGCACCGGCGCCCGCAGCCCTTCTTTAACTGCCAGGGTGCCAGCGGCATAGCCGGTTCTATCCATGGTTTGGGCAAAGAGGGTGTAGGCATCGGCGGTGGGGGTAACCTGCACGTCGTAGGTTTCGCCGGGGCCACAGCGAAACTCGTCTACCGTTACCGGCTCCACGTCCTGGCCGTCGGTCTGAATGACGCTGAGTTTAAGGCCGGGAATGCGCACGTCATAAAAGGTGTTGGAGGAGCCGTTGATGATGCGCAGCCTCACCTTCTCGCCGGGTTTGAATAGCCCGGTCCAGTTGCCGGCCGGGGTGCGGCCGTTCATAAGGAAGGTCATGGAATGGCTGCCAAGGTCCGCCAAGTCGGTGGGGCTCATGCGCATCTGATTCCACATCTTGCGCTTTTCAAGGGCCTGGCCGAGGCCGTAGCGGGAGGCGTCTTTGAAAAAATCCACCGCCGTGGGCTCGATAAAATTGTCGTAGTCGCTTTGCTGCTTGAGCTTGGAGAACAGCGCCATGGGGTCGTCGTCGGTCCAGTCGGCCAGCAGCACCACGTGGTCGCGGTCAAAGCTGTAACGGGGCTTGTCTTTGGGCAGCACCACTATGGCGCCGCTCAGGCCCAGCATCTCCTGAAAACCGGTGTGGGAGTGATACCAGTAGCTGCCGTTTTGCTGCACCTTGAAGCGGTAAGTGAAGGTCTGCCCCGGGGCTATGCCCTTAAAGCTCAGCCCCGGCACCCCGTCCATTTGAAAAGGCAGGATAAAACCGTGCCAGTGAATGGAAGTGGGCACCTTGAGGTTGTTGGTGACATGGATGGTCACCTCGTCCCCTTCCTGCCACACCAAGGTCGGCCCAGGCAGGGAGTCGTTAACGGTAATGGCGGTGCGTTCGCTGCCGGTAAAATTGACCCGGGAGGTGCCGATTTTCAGGTGAAACTCCCGGCCCTTCAGTACCGGAGCGCCCTGCCTGGTCTGCGGCGCTGCCGCCCGGGCCGTACCGGCCCCCAGGCCAAGCAGCACCCCACCGGCAACCAGTCCTTGAACAAAACGGCGCCGAGGCAAATTCGGCTTGGAAGATGACATGCTTGGGCCTCCGGCCAGCTTGATGATGCCCTCAGCTTAGAAAGCGGCCACTTTCAGGGGCATGACCCCTTCATTACAAAGTTGTCATCTTGGGGTAATCTGGCGGTGCGCCGCGCCGGGCTACACTGGCCAAATCAACCACTTCGGAACCTTTATGCGACTTCTGGTTGTAGAAGACGAACACAAAACCGGTGACTACCTGCAAAAGGGCCTGTCCGAGGCCGGTTTTCAGGTGGCGCTGGCCCGCAGTGGCCTGGACGGCCACCACCTGGCCATGACCGAAGAATTTGACCTTATCGTGCTGGACGTGATGCTGCCGGACGTGGACGGCTGGCGCATCCTCGCTTCGATAAAAGACGCCGGTAAAACCACCCCGGTGCTGTTTTTAACGGCCCGCGACAGCATCGAAGACCGCGTTAAAGGCCTGGAGCTGGGGGCCGACGACTACCTGGTCAAACCCTTTGCCTTTGCCGAACTCCTGGCAAGGGTGCGCACCTTGCTGCGCCGGGGGGCGGTGAGCCCGGGCAGCGATACCCTGGCCCTTGGCGACCTGGAACTGGATATCGCCAAGCGCCGCGCGGTGCGGGCCGGCCAGCGCATTACCCTCACCAATAAGGAATTTGCGCTGCTGGAGCTTTTGGTTCGCCGCCAAGGCGAGGTGCTACCCCGTTCCCTGATTGCCTCCCAGGTGTGGGACATGAATTTCGACTCCGACACCAACGTGATTGATGTCGCCATTCGCCGGCTGCGGGCCAAGATAGACGACCCCTTCGAGCCCAAGCTTATCCAAACGGTGCGCGGCATGGGCTACAAGCTGGAACTGCCCGATGCTTGAGGGGAGCAAGGCGCCAGCCTCCCTGGCCCGGCGGGTAATGCTGTTGGTGGGGCTCAGCATCATTCTCTGCCTGGGCCTCTTGGGCTGGGTTATCCAGCAGGCCATAGAGCAGCACTTTGCCGACATGGATGGCAACGAGCTCACCAACGCCGCCCAGCCCCTGGCCATGACCTTACAAAGCCAGCCCCCCGACGCCGCCCACCTCGACCGCACCCTGCGCGGCCTTAAAGGCATCTCCTTTACCGTGTTCGGCCCGGCCGATACAGTGCTGTACCGCACGCCGGGGCCAGACCTTCGCTTTCTCGCCAGCCAGGCGCGGGCGCAAATCGACCACCGCCATCTGGCCCGTTTCAGCCAGGGCGGCCACAGTTACCGGGGCGCCGCCCTGGTCATCGAAGGCAGCCAAGGCCAGCCCTACAAGTTGGCACTGGCCATGAACATCGACATCCACCAGCACTTTCTCACCCACTTCGGTAAGGCCCTGTGGGGCATCATGGCGCTGGCGGCCCTTATCACCATACTGGCTGCCAGGCTGGCGGTGCGCTGGGGCCACGCCCCCCTTCGCCGGCTCTCGGCCGACATTCGCGCAATCCGCTCCGATCAGCTCTCAAGCCGCCTCGACCCGCGCCAGGTGCCAGCAGAACTGGCCGAGCTGGTGGCCGCCTTTAACGACATGCTGGTGCGCCTAGAGGATTTATTCGAGCGTTTAAGTAACTTCTCCGCCGATATCGCCCATGAGCTGCGCACCCCCATCACCAACTTGAGCACCCAGACCCAGGTGGCCCTGGGCAAGGCCCGCTCAGCCGAGGAATACAAAGAAATTCTCTACTCCAACCTGGAGGAGTTTGAGCGCCTGGCCAAGATGGTGACCGACATGCTGTGGCTGGCCCAGACCGACAACGGCAATATCACCCCGGCCCTGGCCCCCCTGGCGCTGGCAGAAGAAGTGCAGGGCCTTTGCGATTACTTTGAGCTTTTGGCCGAAGACAAAGGGGTGCGGCTGGTGCTCGAAGGCGGGCCGCTGACGGTGCAGGCCGACCGCCACCTGCTGCGCCGGGCCTTGAGTAACATCATCTCCAATGCCATTCGCCACACCCCGGCCGGGCAAGCGGTCACTATTCGCCTGCACGCCGAAGGCAAGCGCCATTGGGTAGAGGTGTGCAACCCCGGCAGCCCCATCGCCGCCGAGCACCTGCCGCACCTTTTTGAACGCTTCTACCGGGTTGACCCGGCCCGAGGCCAAGGGGGCGTCGGCCTAGGCCTTGCCATCGTTAAATCCATCGCCCGGCTGCACGGCGGCGATATTACCGTCAGCTCCACTCCCCAGCGCACCTGCTTTAGCCTCTCTTTGCCCTGAGCCCGCCACGCCCTTGCAGGCCGACTATTCTGGGTAGTGTCGGGTAGCAGGGACGCGGTACCGGCACGGCAACGGTTAACCAAGGCGAGTCCCAGATGCGACTGACCATCCTGCTGCTATGCGCCGCCGCCCTGATGTGTGGGGCCCAGGGCGCCGAACCGCAACTGCGCGGCAAAACCCTAAGCCATCAAGGCCAGTTTGCTGGCCAAGAAGTGCATTACCGCTCGGTGGTGGAGCACTTTAGCCTCACCCCCACCCGCCATGGCCCCCTGACTTTGGTCAGCACCAGTTATATCGCCCAGCAGGCCGGGCGCCAGCGGCCGGTGCTGTTTGTGTTTAACGGCGGCCCGCTGGCGCCGTCTATGTACCTGCACTTGTTGGCGCTGGGGCCCAAACGGCTGGTGCAGGGGGGCGACCCCAAGGCCGCAGCGCCGCTTACCAACAACCCCCACAGTCCCTTGGATGTGGCGGATCTGGTGTTCTACGACCCGGCCGGCACCGGCTTTAGCCGTTTTGACGAAGGCGCCAGTCCAACCGGCTACTTTGCCACCCAAAGCGACGCCGAGGCGCTGCTGGCCTTTATGCGGGCCTGGGTGCAGCGCCACCGCCGCCAAGGCTCGCCGCTTTATTTGCTGGGCGAGAGCTACGGCAGTATCCGCGCCGTCGAGGCGGCCTTGGCCCTTAGCCACCAAGACCCAAAGCTCCCCCTTAAAGGCCTATTTTTATTGGGTCAGGCCCTTAATGTCAGCAGTCTTGCTGGCCAAAGTCCGCTGCACGCGGTGAGCAATCTGCCCACCCAAAGCGCCCTTGGCTGGTACCACGGCAAAGTCAGCCACCAGGGGCGCAGCTTCGAGCAGTTTATGGCGCAAAGCCGCGAGTTTGCCGCCGGGCCGCTGTTAAAGGCGCTCTACCTCGGCAACCGGCTGGCAGAACAAGACCGCCTGGCCCTGGCCAACCGCCTAAGCGCGCTGACCGGCCTAAACACTGCGCTCTATCTCAAAGAGGGACTGAAAGTGGATATGGCTACCTTCAGGGAAAACCTGCTGGCCGATAAAGGGCTGCGGCTCGGCCAAGCCGATGGCCGGGTGACGGCGCCCTTGCAGCAAGCCCCCAATACCGACCCGTCCCTGCCCCTTGGCGGCCCCGTTGAAAAGGCTTATCTGGCCTTTGCCCAGGGCTTTTTGGGGCTACGTAAGTTACCGCCCTACCTCACCGACTCGCCGGTAAAAAACCCGGTCCAATGGCACTGGGGGCTGGCGCCTTTTACCAGGCAAGGTTACGAGGGAGACTTGGACGAGCTGATGGCCAGAATGCCCACCCTTAAGCTGGCGCTGGGGGTGGGTTACTTCGACACCCTGACCCCAGTGGGAGCCAGTGAATACCTGTTGCAACAGGCCAGCGGGCCCGCCGCTAAGGGGCGGCTTTATTACTATCAAAGCGGCCATATGAGCTACACCAGCAGCAGCGAGCTGGCGCGTTTTAGCCAAGATCTTCGCCGCTTTATCAGCGGCGATTAGCGCTCTTAGGCCACAGATATGCCGTCGCGGCCATTGGCCTTTTGCCGGTACAGCGCCAGGTCGGCCAGCTCCATCAGGGCGGCAATGCGACTGGCAGCCCCCGGCACCTGGGTCACAACCCCCATGCTAATGGTCACGATTTGCCCCAAGGGGGAAGCCTGGTGCTCCAGCGCCAACTGGTGCACCTCATCCTTGATGCGATTGGCGATGGTCAAAGCGCCCTTGGCGTCAGTCCAGGGCAAAATGCAGGCAAATTCCTCACCGCCGATACGGGCCAGCAGATCTTGCGGGCGCTGCAAGGCGTGGCGAAAAAGCTCGGCCAGTTTGCGCAGGCAATCGTCACCGGCCTGGTGGCCGTAGCTGTCGTTGTAGAGCTTGAAGTAGTCCACATCCAGCATGATAAGTGACAGCGGCGCGTTGTCCCGCTGGCACTGGCGCCATTGGCGCACCAGCTCTTCGTCGAACTTGCGCCTGTTGGCCACCCCGGTCAGGCCATCGAGCATGGCGATGGAGCGCAGCAAATCGGTCTGGCGCTTCAGGGCCATGTGGGTAGCCACCCGGGCTTTGACTATCACCGGGTTGATGGGCTTGGTGATGAAATCCACGGCGCCCAGTTCAAAGCCCATCACTTCATCGGCTTCGCTGCGCTGGGCGGTGACAAAGATCACCGGGATTTGCGCCGATTGCGGGTCGCTCTTGAGGCGGCGGCACACCTCATAGCCGTCGATGCCGGGCATCATCACATCCAGCAGCACCAAGTCTGGCTGGGCGCGCTTTACCTGCTCCAGGGCCTCTTCGCCATTAGCCGCCATAAAGATGTCGTACTGCTGGTGAAAGGCCTCGTATAGCAGCCGGATATTGGTGGGCTGATCGTCCACCACCAGCAAACGCCCACGGGGCAGACTGTTGGCGATCATGCTGGCGATATCAGGCATGAATGCTCCTTGTCAGGTTATTGGCTTAGCAATTGCCGCACTGTGGCCGAGGCCGATTCAAAATCCAGGGCTTCCACCTGCTGGTTAAGGGCCTCATAGAGCGGCCCCTTGGCCTCGGCATGGCCTCTGAGCGACGGCAGTTCGCTCAGCACCTTGAGGTTACGCTCGTCTATAAGCCCTTGGATATCCTGCAACAAAACCTTGAGCGGCGCAGCCGTTACTGGCGTAGGCTCTGCATCTTCCTCATTGTGGCTGCCAAGGCCGGCAAGCTCTGCGGCCAGTTGCTCGCAGCTGTCGCGAAACTGCTGGTGCAAATGGTCGATATCGGCCTCGCCGATCAGCTCATGGATATCGGCAAGGTTCACGTCTCTTGCCTTGAACAGCGCCTCCAGCGCCGCCGCCTGCACTGCCAGGGCGTTGGCCCCCAGGGTGGCCGCCAACCCTTTGAGGCTGTGCAACGCAGTGTGGCAACTGGCCAAGTCGTTGTCGGCAAAACCTTGGCGCAGCGCTCCGAGCAGCGCCAGGCCCTCGGGTTTAAACCGCTCCAGGCTGCGTTTATAAAGCCCCACCTTGCCGCCAAAACGGCTCAGCACCAGCTCCATGCCCTCCAGGGGTGCGCTCTCGGGTTTTACCGCCCCTTGCTGGCGGCCGGTGGCGGCCAGCAGCACGGTGATAAGCTGCTCAAAAATAAAAGGTTTACCGACATGATCGTTCATGCCCGCTTGCAGGCATTGCTGGCGGTCGGTGGCGCTGGCGTTGGCGGTCATGGCGATGATGGGCAGATTGTCGAAGCGCCCGTCGGTGCGGATCATCTGGGTGGCTTCCAGGCCGTCCATCACCGGCATCTGCATATCCATCAACACCGCATCAAAGGTCTGGCGGGCAGCCAGCACTTGGTTGGCGCCCACTTGGCCGTCCTGGGCCAGCACCACGGTGGCGCCCTCGCCGGTCAGCAGTTCCTCGGCCACTTCCCGGTTAAGGGCGTTGTCTTCAACCACCAGCAGGGTCAGGCCTTGCAGGCGGCGCTGCTTGGGCACGGCGCTCGCCTGTGGCGCCGGCACTTCGCCGCTCAGGCAAGCCGACACCACGGTGGCCAGCTGCACCGGGGTAACGGGTTTAAGGAGGAAGGTATCAAAAGGGGCATCGCCCTTTTTCTGGGCCTCTAGAAACACCTGCTGGCCGTAGGCGCTCAGCATCACGATGGCCGGGGCCTGGTCGCCATAACGCTCGCCAATTTGCTGGGCCACACTCAGGCCGTCCATCTCCGGCATCCGCCAGTCTAGCAGCACCAATTTAAAGGCATGCTCGGCGCCTTTTTTAAAGGCTTTATCCAGCATCGCCAGGGCCTCTTTACCGCTGGCGGCGGCCTTCATCTGCCAGCCAAGGTCGGTGCCTAAATCGACAATCAGCTCACGGGCCACGCTGTTGTCGTCCACCACCAAAATCTTGGGTTGGTCTTTGGCGCGCAGCGCCGTCATTGGGCTTTGGTCGGCGATGGGCAGCTCAACGTCAAACCAGAAGCGGCTGCCCCGGCCAGGGATGCTATCCAGGCTCAGCTCGCTGCCCATCATCGCCACCAGCCGCTTGCAGATCACCAGGCCAAGGCCAGTGCCGCCAAAACGGCGGGTGGTGGAGGCTTCGGCCTGGGTAAAGCTGTCAAAGATACGCGCCTGCTGCTCCTTGCTGATGCCGATGCCGGTGTCCTCGACACAAAAGCGCAGCTTGATATGGTTGCCGCCGCGCATCAGCTCGGATACCCGCACCAGCACATGGCCCTGGTCGGTGAATTTGATGGCGTTGCCAGCCAGGTTAATCAGCACCTGTTGCAGACGCAGGGCATCCCCCACCACCTCTGCCGGCAGGCGGGTGTCGATGTCGTACATCAGCTCCACCGGCTTGCTGCCAAGGTTGCCCGACAGCACCACAGCCAAATCGCGCATCAGCTCTTCGAGGCTGAAGGGGTAAGGGTCCAAATCCAGCTTGCCGGCATCGATTTTTGAAAAATCCAGAATGTCATTGAGCAGCCCCAGCAAGGATTTGGCCGCCGAGAACGCCTTGGTCACGTAGTCGTCCTGGCGGGGGCTGAGGCTGGTTTGCTGCACCAGTTGCAGCATGCCAAGCACCGCGTTCATGGGGGTGCGTATTTCGTGGCTCATGTTGGCCAGGAACTGGCCCTTGGCCTTGGCGGCCTGCTCGGCGGCCTGTTTGGCGGTCATCAGGTGCTGCTCAAACTCCTTCTGGCGGCCAATATCCTGGGCCACCATCAGGTAACCCTCGATATTACGGCGCTCATCGCGGATTGAGGTGACCACCAGGGACACCGGCACCACGGTGCCGTCCTTGCGGTACAGGTCCCAGTCGCGGCGCTCGGCGGTCTCCACTTTGGAGCGATAGACCAAGGTCTCGAATCCCATGACGCTGGTGTTGTACAGGCCATTGAGCATCTTGGCCCGCTCGCTGATTTGCTCATGGTTAAAGAGCTTTAAGGGAGACTGGTCCAGCATCTCGCCATGCTTGTAACCGAGCATCCGCTCGGCGCCGGCGTTGAAGATGGTGATTTGGCCCAGGGTGTCGGTGGCGATAATGGCAAACTCGGAGGCGGCCTTTAGCACGTTGTTGAGCATCACGTTGACGCGGTGGCGCTCGGCTTCGGCGGCCTTGCGGTCGCTGATGTCAGTGCGCAGCGCCACCAGCCGCTCGATGTTGCCAGCGCTGTCGTGGAACGGGGCTATCACGGTGTCAAACCAATGCAGCTCGCCGTCTTTGCTGCGGTTGCACACCTCGCCGTGCCAGGCTTTGCCCCCCAGCACCCGCTGCCACATCTGTTGCCAAAAAGCGCTGCTGTGTTCCCCTGAGTGCAGCAGCTGATGGTTTTGGCCAAGCAGCTCCTGGCGGCTGTAGCCGGTTTGCTGGCAGAACCTGTCGTTGACATCGATGATAAGGCCGTCGGTATCGGTGGCCGAATACAGCATCTGGGCATTGATGGTGCTAAGCAGCGCCTCGTTTTCACGCAGCGCATCGGCCAGGGCCTGGCGGCTTTCTACCAGTTCGGTCACGTCGTGGATAACCGAATAAAAGCCACGCACGTCACCTGCCACCACATCCGGCAGGTAGTACACCAGAGCGTGCAGGTCGCCGCTGCCATCGGGCTTGGGGGTGACCCGCTCAAAGGTCTGGGCGATCCCCGCCAGGGCCTGCTCCACCGCCGGGCGGTTTTGGGCAAAGCGCTGCGGCCCTTGCAGCTCCATCAGGGTCTTGCCGGGCATCTGGCCGGGTTCGAGGCCGAACCAGTCGTGGTAGGCACGGTTGGCCACCCGGTTCACCAGTTGCTTGTCCCAGTAGCCGATCATCGATGGCACCGCGTCCAGCACGGTGCGCAGGGTATTGCGGGCACTGTCGAGCTCGGCGGTGCGCTCGGCGACCTGCCGCTCCAGGCGAATGTTGAATTCCTTTAACTGCCGCTCGGCAGCCTTGTGGTGGCTGATGTCATGAATCAACTTGGCAGCGCCAATCACCTGGCCGTGCTCATCCTTGATGGCACTGGCGGTAACCGACACCTCGGCAGTGCTGCCATCCTTGCGCCGACGCACCGTTTCGTTAAGGCGCACCGTGTTGTCCTTGGCGACTTGCGCCAGCATCAAGCGGTCTTCATCAATCAGCCCCTCTGGCAACAGCAAGTCGGCCAGGGGCTGGCCCAGCGCTTCTTCTTCGCTGTAGCCGAAAAGCTCGCTGGCCGCTTTGTTCCAATGGATGATGTGACCATCCAGCGCCTCACCGATGATGGCATCGGAGGAGTTGTCGACAATGGTGGCGGTGCGGGCCCGCTCCATGCTGATGGCGCGCCGGCCCCGCAGGTTGGCGGTGAGCGCCATGGCCAGCAGCCCCGCCAGTATGCTGGCCAGGGTACCAACGGTAACAATGAGGTTGGGTTGCAGTTGGTGCAGCCCCGCCACAAAGGCCGGCGAAGCGGCAATGTCAAACTCCCAGGTGCGGCCAAAAACTAGCACCTGCGATTGCTGCGGGAACAGCCACTGGGTCTTTTGTTGCGGCGAAGTGGCATAAAACTGCACGGCGGCTTTGGGGTCGGTGACGTCCCTTAGGGCCAGTTGGAAACGCTCGTCCTTGATGGGAAGGTCAGCCAGCACTTCACTTATCAGGAGCGGCGCGTAGCTCCAGCCAAAGCCCTGCTCGCGCCTTTTGGCAACGCTGGCAGGCACCACGGCGCCATGGTAGATGGGCATCAAAATCAAAAATGACTGGGTGGGGGCACCGGTGGCCTGCACCAAGGTAATGGGGCCGGTCAGCTGCACTGTGCCGGTATCGATGGCGGCCATGGCGGCGGTGCGCCTGTTGGTCTCGGAGGCAATATCCAGCCCCACCGCCTGGATATTGCGGTCCACCGGCTCGATGTACTGGATGATAAAGCGCTCACCGTCGTGGGGGCTTAATTGGCGCACCGAAAAATCCGGCCAGCCGTCCTGGCGGGCCCTGGCCACAAAGGCAGCCTCATCTGCGGGGCTAACCCGGCGAATAAAGCCAAAACCGCGGGCACCGGGGAATTCGGTGTCTACGTCGCGGGTGGCGCTGTAGCGCAGGAAGATTGGCCGGGAAAGGTTCTCTTCACCGGCTGCCAGGATGGCACCGCGGGCGCCGCGCAAACCGTATTGGTAGAGGGTGATGCGCGCCAGCACGGCGTCTTTCAGGCGCTGGGCATGTTCTTTGACGGCGTCTTCGGCACCGCTGCGGTTAGCATTATGCTGGCCCCAGGCCAGCAGCAGGGTCAGTGTCAGGCAGGTAATAAAAGTGATGAAAAACCAGGTGGCAGAGGACCAGCCCCGGATATTGATGCCGTACTTTTGAGATATCGCTGTCTGCAAAGCCAAAATCCCTCCCAGCTATCCGGCCCAATAGTGGCGCCACCCAGACGGCGAATGCCAATCCGTTCAGGACCTTAGCTTAGAGGACAATAGCCTGATATACGAGGGGTTGTGGGGGGCCCAACAGCCAAAAAGCCGGCTTAATGCCGGCTTTTTGCTTCAGACCCCTTCTACCAGCAACACCCGGTAGTCAGCGCCCCTCAGGCGATGGGCCCTGGCCTCGGTGTAGGCCGGGCTGTCATACCAGGCCCTGGCCGCCGCCATGTCGGGGAAGGCCAGCACCACCGCCCCTTCTGCCTCGGGGCCTTCGAGAGTGGTAATGTCGCCGTAGAACGCCAGAGGCGTGAGGGGGTGATCGCCCCGCGCCGCACTGGCCTTTTCGGCGTAAATGGCCATTTCGCCCGGGTCTTTGACCCCGTCTTTGATGAAGATAACGTAGGCGGTCATGGCCGTTACTCCACCAGCGCCAGCAGCGCCTTGGCGGTGTCGGCAGAAGAAGCCGGGTTTTGGCCGGTTACCAGCAGGCCGTCGGTCTGCACGTATGAGGCCCAGTCGTCGCCGCGGCTATATTGGCCGCCATTGGCTTTGAGCATGTCTTCAACCAAAAACGGCACCACCTCGGTAAGGCCAACGGCGTCTTCTTCGCTGTTGGTAAAACCGGTGACCTGCTTGCCTTTTACAAGCGGCTGGCCATCGCTGCCTTTAACGTGGCGCAGCACACCCGGGGCATGGCACACCGCCGCCACCGGTTTACCGGCCGCCAGGGTGGCCTCAATCAGGGCGATGGAGTCTTTGTCTTCGGCGAGATCCCACAGCGGGCCGTGGCCGCCGGGGTAAAACACCGCGTCAAAGCCTGAAGGGTCGATATCGGCCAGCTTGGCGGTATTGGCCAGCGCGGCAATGGCACTGGTATCGGCCTTGAAGCGGGTGGTGTCTTCGGTCTGGGCGTCCGGGTCGTCGCTTTTGGGGTCCAGCGGTGGCTCGCCGCCTTTGGGGGACGCCAGGGTGATGTCGGCACCGGCATCTTTAAAGGCGTAATAAGGGGCGGCCAGCTCTTCGAGCCAGAAACCGGTTTTTTTGCCGGTGTTGCCCAGTTGGTCGTGAGAGGTCAATACCATCAATACTTTCATGTCATTCACTCCTTAGCCTTCGTCACCGACACGAACCACCAATTTGCCGAAGTTCTCCCCCTTAAGGAGCCCCACCAGCAAAGCCGGTGCGTTCTCCAAACCGTCTTTCACTTCTTCACGGTATTGGATACGCCCTTCTTTGAGCCATTGGGACATCTGGGCAGCAAACTCTCCGTAGCGGTGGCCGTAGTCGTCAAAAATAATAAAGCCCTGCATGGTGATGCGCTTTTTCAGCAGGGTGCCCATCAGCAGCGGCAGGCGGTCGGGCCCGGCCGGCAGGCTGGTGGCGTTGTACTGGGCAACCAGGCCGCAAAGCGGCACCCGGGCCCCGGTGTTCAGTAGCGGCAGTACGGCGTCGAACACCTTGCCGCCAACGTTCTCAAAATAGACATCGATACCGGCCGGGCAGGCGGCTTGCAGCTGGGCCTCAAAATCGGCGCTGCGATGGTCAATACAGGCATCAAAACCCAGTTGCTCGGTGGCGTAGCGGCATTTGTCTTCGCCGCCAGCCACGCCCACCACCCGCAGCCCCAAAATTTTGCCGATCTGGCCAACGGTCGCCCCAACCGGGCCGGTTGCCGCCGCTACCACCAAGGTCTCGCCAGCTTTGGGTTTACCGATATCCAGCAGCCCCATGTAGGCGGTAAAGCCGGGCATGCCCATGATGCCAAGGGCATAGGAAGGGTGCCCCGGCTGCTGGCCAAGGTTGGTGAGCATGGCGCCGTCAGACAGGGCATAGTCCTGCCAGCCGGTGTAGCCCAGCACCCAGTCCCCTTCTTTGAAGCCGTCCAGTTTGGAGGCCACCACCCGGCTGACGGCGCCGCCCACCATCAGCTCACCCAGCGCCACCGGCGGTGCGTAGGAAGGGGCGTCGCTCATGCGGCCGCGCATATAAGGGTCGAGGGAGAGATACAGGGTGCGCAGCAGCACCTTGCCGTCGGCCACCTCGGGGATGGCACTTTGCTCAAGGCGAAAGTTGCCGGGGGTGGGCTCGCCATGGGGGCGAGACGCCAATACCCATTGCCGGTTAGTGGTGTTCGATTGCGCCATGGTGTTTCTCCTGTCGGATAAGGCTTATCGCATTAGACCAGTCGTCTAGTTGCAGTGTAAATAAAAGGGCTGCCGGGCAGCCCTTGGGTTTAGGTTCGGCTCAGCAGCCGCGTGGTGGTGGCCAGCGCCGAGGCCAGCGGTTTACCGGTGTGGGTAACCTTGGCCAACATGCTGGCCCCCAGCCACATCTGGTACAACGCATCGGCCAGCTCGGCCGGGTCGACACTGTGGTCAACATCGCCTTCTTGCTGGGCCAGGGCGATCTCCCGGGTCAGGCGGGCCAGCAGTTGGCTGGTGCCCTGCTCCAAGACCTGGCGCATGTCTTCAGACAAGTCGCTGACCTCGGCGCCTAATTTCACCACCAGGCAGCGGCTTTGCAGATCGGTCCCGGCTTGGGTATCCACCCAACGCTGCCAGTAATCCATCAGCCTCGACACCGCCGTGCCCTGGTTGCTGTCCAGCAGCTGGTTGAGCCCAGCCATATAGAGGCTGAAATAGCGCTCCAGCAGCGCCACCCCAAAGGCTTCCTTGGAACCAAAATAATGGTAGAAGGACCCTTTGGGCACCCCGGAGGAGGTGAGAATTTCGTTTAGCCCCACCGCCGAAAAGCCCCGGCTCCCCATGATCCGCTGGGCGGTATCGAGGATATGGTCTTTTACGTCGCGGTTGGCAGGGATGCTGTTCATGGTGGTTACCTTAACAACAACTAGACCGGTCGTCTAGTGCTTTTTTGATACGCAAACAATGGCCGCGATCCTACCCCAGTTCCCCCTTAAGGTGCCGCTTTAGATAATCCTATCGCGGTCAACATCCCGCACCCGCTGGGCCACCTGGTAGGCCACGGCCTGCAACTGGCCGTTATCGAGGCGGCCACTACCCAGCTTGGGCAGCTGCGCTGGCAGCTCTTTGGCGCTCAGCACATAAGGGCTGGTGGCCCGCTGCTTGCGTTCGATATACCAGCCCGGCAATACCAGAATGCCCATTACCGGCACCTCAAAACCGGTCGCCTCCCCCAGCCAGTTCCGTACCGCCTGCACGTTCATGCGCACCTGCTCCAGGGGCTGGCGTTCCACATGGGTTGGAAAATGCAGGGCGTTTTCTTCCAGCCTGACCCGCGCTTCTTTTTTACCTTTGATAAGGCGCTTGGAGCGGCCCTTGGTCTCGATAACAAAGACGCCTTGGCCGCTGACCACCAGGTGGTCGATGTTGAAGTTGCCAAACGGCAGGTCGTGGAACACCCGGTAAGGGTGGGGCTCGCGATGCGCCAGTTGCTCCAGCTCCTGGGCCACCGCCATTTCGCAGGCAAAGCCCAGCCGCAGGTGGGCCAGCTTTTTGACTGCTCTGACCGCACGGAAGATGTAATAAACCACCGCCAGCAGCGATACCGCCATGACTATCGCCCAGGTTGGTCCGTTAGCGGTTTTATGCAGGAACTTCTCCTGCAATAGCAGGACCAGCGGCCCAATGCTGCCCATCATCGGCACCACCAAAAAGACTTTCAGCAGCTCAAACTGCAAATCGTCAATACGCTGCAGCAGGCTGTAACCGGCCGGGCGTAGCAGGTTGTCCCCCAAGGGGTTGATGCGGTTGCGCTGACTAAAACGCTTATAGGCGAGGACCACCATCAGCAAGGAAAACATCGGCACTAGATAAAGTGCTACCGCCGTAACCGGCGCATAGAGTTGGGGCAGCCATTCCATGGTGGGTCTCATTCCCTGATAAGCGACCCGGGATGATAGCCATATCCTTGCGCCGCAAACAACGGTGGCCAGCAAAACAAAAATGGGCCTCAAGGGCCCGTTTTTTATTACCACTTTTACGATTGCCTGGCGGGTTGCTCCTCGGCAAAACCTTCGAAGTGAGGCATCTGGCCGTGCTGTTTAAGGGGCCGGTTGCCGCTCAGGCGGCGAAGGCCCACGTAGAACACCGGGGTGAGCATCAGCCCGAACAGGGTTACCCCAATCATGCCGCTAAATACGGCGATGCCCATGGCTTGGCGCATCTCGGCGCCAGCGCCGGAGCTCAGCACCAGCGGCAGCACCCCCATGATGAAGGCGATGGAAGTCATCAAAATGGGGCGAAGGCGCAGCTTACAAGCCTCGATGGCCGCTTGAACCGGGGTTTTGCCGGTAAATTCCAGCTCCCTGGCAAACTCGACAATCAAGATGGCGTTCTTGGCTGACAGCCCCACCAGCACCATCAGGCCAATCTGGGTGAAGATGTTGTTGTCGCCGCCGGTGAGCCACACCCCGACCATGGCCGCCAGCACACTCATGGGCACGATAAGCACGATGGCCAGCGGCAGCATCAGGCTCTCGTACTGGGCGGCCAGTACCAGGAACACCAAGAGGATGGTCAGCGGGAACAGCCACACCGCCGAGTTGCCGGCCAAAATTTGCTGGTAGGTCAGCTCGGTCCATTCGTAACTGATGCCAGGAGGCAGCGTTTCTTGGGCGATGCGGGCAATGGCGTCCTGGGCCTGGCCGGAGGAATACCCCGGCGCCGGGCCGCCGTTAACATCGGCGCTCAAAAAGCCGTTGTAGCGCATTACCCGCTCGGGGCCGTAGCTGGGCTCGACCTTCATCAGCGCCGCCAGGGGTACCATGTCACCCTTTTGCGAACGTACCTTCAGGCCACCGATATTCTCCGGCTTGGCCCGGTAAGGGGCGTCGGCCTGCACCCGCACCGTGTAGGTACGGCCAAAGGCATTGAAATCGTTGACATAAGCACTGCCCAAATAGATAGACAGGGTGTCAAAGATATCTGCCAGCGGCACCCCCAATTGGCGCGCCTTGGTGCGGTCGATATCGGCGTAGAGCTGCGGCACGTTGAGCTTCCAGTTGCTGTAGATGCCGGTGAGTTCAGGGGCCTTGGCCGCCTTGGCGGTGAAATCGGCCACCGCCTTGTTCATGGCGTCATACCCCAGGTCGCCGCGGTCTTCCAGTTGCAGCTTAAAGCCCCCGGTGGTGCCAAGGCCCTGCACCGGCGGCGGCGGGAACATGGCGATAAAGGCGTCTTGGATGCCGCCAAAGGCCTGGTTGAGCTGCCCCGCCACCGCCGCACCGGACTGGTCGGCCCGCTTGCGCTCGGCAAAGGGTTTGAGCACCACAAAGACGATGCCGGAGTTGGGGCTGTTGGTAAAACCGCTGATAGACAGGCCCGGGAACGCCAGGGTGTCGGCCACGTTGGGGTTTTTCATGGCCAGCTCGCCCATGCGGCGGATAACCGATTCGGTGCGGTCCAGGGTGGCGCCGTCTGGCAGCTGGGCAAAGCCCACCAGATATTGCTTGTCTTGGGCCGGCACGTAACCCGAGGGCACCGATTTGAGTAGCCCGCCGGTGACGGCGCCAAGGGCCAGATACATCACCAGCATGGCGCCTTTGTGGTTAAGCACCCGGCGCACGCCGCCCTGGTAGTTGTCGCTGCCGCGATGAAAGAGCTTGTTAAAGCCGGTAAAGAACCAGCCCAGGTAGCGCTCCATAAAGCGGGTCAGCCAATCTTTGGGGGCATCGTGGCCACGCAGCAGCAGGGCCGAAAGCGCCGGTGACAAGGTTAGCGAGTTAAAGGCGGAGATCACCGTTGAGATGGCGATGGTCACCGCAAATTGCTTATAGAACTGGCCGGTCAGGCCGCTGAAAAACGCCAGCGGCAGGAACACCGCCACCAGCACCAGGGCAATGGCGATGATGGGGCCAGACACCTCGCGCATGGCGCGGTAGGTGGCCTCGCGGGCGCCAAGGCCCGCCTCGATATTACGCTCGACGTTCTCCACCACCACGATGGCATCGTCCACCACGATACCGATGGCCAGCACCAGCCCGAACAGGCTCAGCGCATTGATGGAAAAACCCAGCAGATTCAGCACCGCAAAGGTACCGACAATGGAAATGGGCACCGCCAGCAGCGGAATCAGCGAGGCCCGCCAGGTTTGCAGGAACACCACCACCACCAACACCACCAGGGCAATGGCTTCCAACAAGGTGTGGATCACCGACTCAATAGAGGCGCGCACAAACTGGGTGGGGTCATAGGCGATACGGTACTGGACGCCTTCGGGCATCTTTTTGCCTATCTCCTGCATGATCGCCCTCACCTGGGTAGAGATCTCCAGGGCGTTGGCGCCCGGCGCCTGGTGGATACCGATACCCACCGCCGGTTTGTTGTTCAGCAGCGACCGCAGCGAATAATCCGCCGCCCCCATCTCGATGCGGGCCACGTCTTTTAAGCGGGTGACGGCGCCATCTTGGGAAGTGCGGATGATGATGTTGCCGAACTCTTCCGGGTCTTTAAGGCGCCCCTTGGCGTTAACCGACAGTTGCAGCTCGGTACCGGCCAGGCTGGGTGAGCCGCCGATAATACCGGCCGCCGCCTGCACGTTCTGGCCTTGGATGGCAGAGACCACGTCGCTGGCAGAGAGGCCGCGCTCAGCCACTTTTTGCGGGTCCAGCCAAACCCGCATGGCGTACTCGCCGCCACCGAAGATGGCCACGTCCCCTACCCCTTTAACCCGCGCCAGGCGGTCACGGATGTGCAGCAGGGCGTAGTTACGCAGGTAGTCCATGCCGTAGCGGTCGTTGGGCGACACCAGGTGCACCACCATGGTGAGATCGGGCGAGGCCTTGGTGGTGGTTACCCCCAAGCGCTGCACTTCCTGGGGCAGCTTGGCCTCGGCCTGGGCCACCCGGTTTTGCACCAGTTGCTGGGCCTTGTCAGGGTCTGTGCCCAGGGCAAACACCACGTTCAGGGTCATGGCGCCGTCGGTGGTGGCCTGGCTGTTCATATAGAGCATGCCTTCCACGCCGTTGATGGATTCCTCCAAGGGCGTGGCCACGGTTTCGGCAATTACCTTGGGGTTGGCGCCGGGGTAAGAGGCTTTCACCACCACGGTGGGCGGCACCACTTCCGGGTATTCGGAAATGGGCAGCAGCGGCAGGGACACCGCCCCGGCCAGGAAGATCAATACCGACAGCACCCCGGCAAAGATGGGCCTGTCGATAAAGAAGCGGGATAAATTCATGCTTTAGGCTCCATGGGAACGGTTTGGGGCGCAACGGTCATGCCCGGGCGCACCCGTTGCAGGCCGCTGACCACAATGCTTTCACCGGCTTTGAGGCCGCTTTTCACCAGGCGCAGGTCGCCCACGGCGTCGCCCAGTTGCACCTCGCGGTACTGCACCTTGTTGTCGGTGCCCACCACCAGCACGTATTTCTTGTCCTGATCGGTGCCCAGGGCCCGCTCGGTGATCAGTAGGCCGTCGGTGCGCTGGGCCTGGCCCAGGCGCAGCCGTACAAACTGGCCGGGAATAAGAGTGGCGCCAGCATTGCTGAACTGGGCGCGCAGGCGGATGGTGCCGCTGCCGGGGTCAATCTGGTTATCCACCCACTGCAACTTGCCCTGGATGGGGGTGTTGTCGGTGGCGGCGGTGCCCAGCTCTACCGCCACGGCGCCGTATTGGCTGGTGGCACGGTCGGCGGCGGAAATGCCGCTCAGGGCGCGCATCACCGTTTGTTCGTCGGCGTCAAAGCTGGCGTAGATGGGGTCAACCGAGACAATGCTGGTCAGGGCCTGGGCGCTGGGGCCGGAGGCCACCAGGTTGCCCTCGGTCACGGTCAGCTTGCCGATGCGCCCGGCGATGGGCGCCTTGACCTGGGTGTAGGAAAGGTTCAGCTCGGCGGTTTGCAGCTGGGCCTTGGCCGCTTCCAGTTCGGCATCGGCCTCCAGCGCGGCGTTTTGGCGCTGGTCCAGGTCGTTCTTGGCAATGACCTTGGTTTTCCACAGGCCCTGGGCCCGGTCGTAGTCGTTATGAGCCTGGCTTTGGCGCGCCTTGGCGGCGGCCACATCGGCCTTGGCCCTGGCCACTTCGGCGGCAAAAGGAGCTGGGTCCAGGGTCAATAGCAGATCGCCTTTGTTAACCAGGGCTCCTTCGGTGAAATGACGGCTAAGCAGCATCCCTGACACCCTGGGCCGCACTTCAACGCGGTTGATGGCATCCAGGTGGCCCGAGAACTCGGCCCAATTGGTAAAGTGGCTGGCCTCGACCTTGGCCACCGATACCCTCACCGCAGCCGGCGCGGCGGCGGGCTCGCTGGCCTGGGAAGACTCCCAAGGCATCATCAGGGACAAGCCGGCACTGGCGGTCACCAGGGCGACGGCAACCAGCCAGGTATTGCGAACGGGCAGTTTTGGCGCGCTCATGTCGATTCACCTTCGTTTTAACAGTAAAAAGGACTCTCACCGGCCAGAAAGAAAAGGGGCTTTCGTCGCCGAATAGGAAATAAAAAATGTCTTGAATTGGTGCACTGTGCCGGGCGGCACACACCGTGTTTTGGAGAAAACCAAAACACCTATTCACCACGGTTATAAAATCAATTCATATCAGTGATGTAATTCACGGCATTCTGCTAGCCATGGTTGGCTTTACCGGTTGAATAAATACCGGCATTGGTTAGGAGTAAAATAGGTTGCCTAGCTAATGGGGGTGTTGGTTTTATTTAATCCCGAGGGCAAGCAATTAACACAGTACCGCATTTATCATCCTTTGATTAGTTAGGTATTTCTGAACACATCTTTCAATCTGGCTCATCAATCAGCGGTTAGCTCCCGCTAAAAAGACTTAATCCGCCACAGCGCTGGCCTCAGGCCATCGCCACCATGGCCTCGTTCGGCAGGCTTTGGTCTGCGGCAAAAAGGCCATCCAGCAAGGCCAGCTCCGCCTCGGGCAGCACCAGGCGGGTGGCTGCCAGGTTTTCGGCCAGATGCTGGGGGTTGCTGGACCCCGGCACCGGCACCAGTGCCGGATAGCGGGCCAGTAGCCAGGCCAGGGCCACCTGGGCGCAGCTGGCCCGGTGGCGCTCGGCAATAACGTGCAGCCGCGCCAGGGTGGGCGCCAGCTGCTGCAGGTTGGCGCGGCTGAACCTCGGCTGGTCGCGGCGCACATCGCCACGGCGAAAATGGCTGTGCTGGTCCAACAGCCCACTCAGCAGCCCCTGGCCCAAGGGGCGGCAGGCCACCAGGCCAATGGCCAGCTCCGCTACCAGCGCCAGCATCTGCGGCTCGGGCCTTTGCCAAAGCGAGTACTCACATTGCACTGCCGCCAAGGGTTGCACCTGGTGGGCGCGGCGGATGATGTCGGGGCAGCTGTTGGCCATGGCAAAGTAACGCACCTTGCCTTCCTTAATAAGGGCCTGCACCGTGCCCGCCACCTCTTCGATGGGCACTTGTGGGTCAAACCTGTCTTGATAAAGGATGTCGATATGGTCGGTATCAAGCCGGGTCAGGCTGGCCTCTACCACGCCCCGGATATGGTCGGGCCGGCTTTGCGGCGCGTGCAGGGTGCCGTCACGGCTGATCTGCGAGCCAAACTTGGTGGCGATCACCACTTTGTCGCGCACCGGCGCCAGGGCCTGGCCCAGCAGGGCTTCGTTGGTAAAGGGGCCGTAGGCTTCGGCGGTATCAAAAAAGCTGACCCCCATTTCCACGGCACTGTGCAGTTGGCGCAGGGCATCGCCATGGCTTACCGGCCGGCCGTAACCGCCGCTCAGCCCCATGCAGCCCAGGCCCAGCGCCGACACCTGCGGACCAAATTGACCTAACTGTCGTTGCAGCATCGGTATCTCCTGCCAGGAAGTGAAGTGAAAATCGAAAGACAACTCAGCCCTCGATAAGAAGGCGTAGATAAAATCATGCGTATGATGGCCCGATAAGAATCACAGGGCAGGCACAGTGGAAACAGGATTCTAACAAGCTCGCTCGTCGCTCATTAAACTAAATTTCCGAACGCGCTTATTAGTATTTTTCAAGAAAGAAGATTTAAAAGATAGCGTTAGCTTTACAAATCATTTTTCGATATGCGACATATACAAAATAAAAATATAAGCCGCAGCATGATTAGCGCCCTTCTCTTTTTTCCCATTTTCAAGACCGGGTTATAGGCGCCTTTCTTTCACACTGGCCATTTTTTAAGTGGGATATAGCAAAAACCCCAGCTCAGGTACAACAGCAGAGATCCCCGAGAAAGCAGCGGCAGAGCAATGCCAAGCGATAGCCCAAAATCGTGATGGCGATTTTACCAAAGTCCAGCAGCAGGCATTAGAGGGAGAAAGGCGCAAGGGCTAATGAGGATAACTCAACAATAATCATCTTTGGTGAGTGATATAAAATAACGCAATTCCCCCTCTCCATCAGGACTCCCATGCTGCGCGAAAACCTCAACGATCTGGTGGCCTTTGTCACCGTGGCCCGGCAGGGCAGTTTTACCAAGGCGGCGGCGCAGATGGGGGTGTCTACCTCAGCCCTGAGCCACGCCATGCGCGGCTTGGAGGAGCGCCTGGGGCTGCGGCTGCTGGCGCGCAGCACCCGCAGCGTCTCCCCTACCGAAGCTGGCGAGAAACTGCTGCTGACGGTGGCGCCGCGCCTGGAAGAAATAGAAGAGCAGCTCTCGGCCCTTGGCGACCTGCGCGGTAAGCCCACCGGCACTATCCGGATCAACGCCTCGCGCCACGCGGTCAGCCTGTATGTTTGGCCCAAACTCAAGCCGTTATTAAAGAACTACCCGGAGATCCATATCGAGATCTCGGCTGAAAACCGCTTTACCGATATTGTTGCCGAGCGTTTTGACATGGGGGTGCGCCTCACCGAGAGCCTACCCAAAGACATGATAGCGGTGCCTATCTCCGGGCCGCTGCGCATGGTGGCGGTGGCAAGCCCCGCTTATCTTGCCGAGCACTCGGCGCCGCAACACCCCAACGAGCTGGTTGGCCATGATTGCATCAACCTGCGCCTGCCCACCTATGGCGGCCTCTACGCCTGGGAATTTGCCAAAGACGGCGTAGAGCTGGCGGTCAGGGTGTCAGGGCAGTTGGCGTTCAACGACAGCCAGCACATCATCCAAGCCTGCATCGACGGTTACGGCGTCGCCTTTACCAGCCTGGATGTAGTCAAACAGCACCTAAAAAGCGGCGAACTGGTGCAAGTGTTGGATGACTGGTGCCCGCCTTTTGATGGATATTCGGTCTACTACCCCAACCGCCGCCAACACTCCACGGCGTTCAGCCTGGTGCTGGAAGCACTGCGCTCGGGATAAGAGTATTTCCGGTGACATCGGCTGATCTTTGCCAGATCAAGGCGTTAACGCCGAAGTACCGTCGGCAATTCAGTATTCACGAATTTAAAGTTAACCTGACCTGTCGTTCAGGGTAACGTGCGCATTTTGTTCACCTGCAAGAGTTGGCCTGACATGTTGGGACTTGTTCGCGTTGCACTAAGCCGACCCTACACCTTTGTGGTGTTGGCGCTGCTGCTGATCATTCTTGGACCTTTGGCTGCCAAGCGCACGCCAACCGATATCTTCCCCGATATCAACATCCCCATTATCGCAGTGGCTTTTCAATATCGCGGCCTGCCTCCTGACGAGATGGCCGGGCGTATCACCACCCCCTTTGAGCGGGCACTGACCACCACCGTTAACGATATCTCGCACATCGAGGCCAACTCCTACACCGGCTTTGGCATCGTCAAGATATCCTTCCACCCCACGGTCAATATCAGTACCGCCAATGCCCAGGTAACGGCCATTGCCCAGGCGATGCTGCGCCAAATGCCCTCCGGTACCCAACCACCGCTGATCATCAACTACAGCGCCGCCACCGTGCCGGTGGTGCAGTTGGCACTATCAGGCAAAGGGCTGACAGAACAGCAATTGGCCGACTTAGCCATGAACCGGCTGCGTACCGCCTTGGTCACGGTGCCCGGTGCCTCCATTCCCTGGCCTTACGGCGGCAAGCAGCGGCAGGTGCAGATTGATCTTGACCCCAAAGCCTTGGAAGCTCGCGGCCTGACCGGCCAGGATGTGGCCAATGCCCTGGCGGCACAAAACCAAATTATTCCCGCTGGCACCCAGAAGATAGGCCGGCTCGAATACACCATCAACCTCAACAACTCGCCAAAAGACCTTCACGATATCAATAACTTTCCTATCAAGGAGGTGAATGGTGCCATGGTCTTTATCGGCGATGTGGCCAACGTGCGCGATGGCAGCGCCGTACAAACCAACATCGTCCATGTGGACGGCGGCCGCTCGGTGCTGATGGGGGTATTTAAAAACGGTAACGCCTCAACCCTGGATGTCATTAACGGCGTAAAAGAAAAGCTCGAAGAAGTAAAAGCGCAGCTGCCGCCCAACCTGGAAGTGAAGATCCTGGGTGACCAGTCGCTGTTCGTAAAAGGCGCCGTAGAAGGGGTAGTGACCGAAGGGGTAATAGCGGCGCTGCTGACCAGCCTGATGATTTTGCTGTTTCTCGGCAGCTGGCGCTCCACCCTGATTGTGACCGTGTCTATTCCGCTGTCTATTCTCGGCGCGCTTATCACCCTGTCGCTGATGGGTAATACCCTCAACATTATGACCCTCGGCGGCCTGGCCCTGGCGGTGGGTATTTTGGTGGACTTGGCCACGGTGACCATAGAGAACGTCAACGTCCACCTCGAGGAAGGCAAGGCGGTTGAGCAGGCCATTCTGGACGGCACCAAGCAAATTCTGGCGCCGGCCTTTGTGTCACTGCTTTGTATTTGTATCGTGTTTGTGCCCATGTACTTCCTTGAAGGGCTGCCCCGCTACCTCTTTGTGCCCATGGCCGAAGCGGTGATGCTGGCCATGCTGTTCTCTTTTATTCTGTCGTTCACCCTGGTGCCGACCATGGCCAAGTACCTGCTCAAGCCTCACCATGGCGACGGGCCAGGCCACACCAATCTGCACTTTTTGCAGCGCTTCCAGGCGGGTTTTGAGCGCGGTTTTAACGGCATGCGCGAGCGCTACCGAAACGTGTTGACCAGCGCCATGGCCACTCCCAAAACCTTTATTGTGGTGTTTATGGCCTTTGTGCTGCTGTCTTTTGCACTGGTGCCTTTTATTGGCAGGAACTTCTTTCCCACCGTCGATGCCGGGCAAATCATCCTGCACGCCAGGGCGCCGGTGGGCACCCGGGTAGAAGAAACCGCCGCCCGCTTTGCCAAGATTGAAGACGCCATCCGCCAAATCATTCCGGCAAAAGATCTCGCCACCCAGGTTGATAACCTCGGTACCTATATCTCCAGTATCAATACCGTCTATGCCAATAACGGCATTACCGGCTCACAAGACGGTGACATTCAAATCTCACTGCACGAGGGCCACGCCCCCACCGCCGATTACGTGAAAAAACTGCGTGAGGAACTGCCAAAGCGCTTCCCCGACATGACCTTCTCGTTCCTGCCGGCCGATATTGTCAGCCAAATTTTGAACTTCGGCTCGCCCTCTCCCATTAATGTGCAGATCCGCGGCTACAACCAGTTGGCCAACTTTGCCTATGCCAATACCCTGCTGCCCAAGCTCAAGCAGATCCCCGGCATTGCCGATGTGCGTATTCAGCAGTCTCCTAACGCGCCAGCCTTCAACGTCAATGTTGACCGCAGCCGGGCCATGTACGCCGGTATCACCCAACGGGATATCACCAACAGCATGGTGGTCAACCTGGCCGGCTCTGCCCAGGTGGCTCCCACTTATTGGCTTAACCCGCAAAACAACGTGACCTACCCCATCGTTGTGCAAACGCCGCAATACGATATTGATTCGTTGCCGATGCTCAGAAACATGCCGGTCAACGGCGCTGACTCGGGCACCTCCACTGTGCTGGGCGGCCTTGCCCACATCACCCGTACCCGCACCAACAGCGTGCTGACCGAAGAGAACATCCAGCCGGTGGTGCAGATCTACGCCACGGTGCAGGAGCGCGACCTGGGCGCTGTCGCCAGCGACATTCAAAACCTGCTGCAAAGCAATGCTGCTGGCAAACCCAAGGGCGCCACCGTCACCCTGACCGGCCAGGTAGAAACCATGAACAGCGCCTTCTCCGGCCTGCTGTTTGGCCTGCTGGGCGCCATTGTCATGGTGTATTTGCTGATCGTGGTGAATTTCCAATCCTGGCGCGATCCCTTCGTGATAGTGACCGCCCTGCCAGCGGCCCTGGCCGGTATTGTCTGGATGCTGTTTGCCACCCACACCACCTTCAGCGTCCCGGCCCTGACTGGCGCCATCATGTGTATGGGGGTCGCCACCGCCAACAGTGTGCTGGTGGTGAGTTTTGCCAAGGAAAAACTGGCCGAACTGGGCGACTCCACCCAGGCCGCCATTGCCGCCGGCTATGCCCGCCTGCGCCCGGTATTGATGACGGCGCTGGCCATGATCATCGGCATGTTGCCCATGGCCCTTGGCCTGGGCGACGGCGGTGAGCAGAACGCCCCCTTGGGGCGCGCCGTTATCGGCGGCCTGCTGTTTGCCACCATTGCCACCCTGTTCTTTGTACCGGTGCTGTTTAGCCTCTTTCACCGCCACCCTAATCGGAGCGAAGCCCATGTCTAAATCCCAATCACACACCCTGCGCAACGTTGCCATTGGGGTTTTTGCGGTAGCGGCAACCGTGGCTACCTCTGGCCTGGTGTTGCGTGCCAAAGAGAGCAAAGACCTCAAGGCCTGGACCGACGCCCAGGCAATACCCGCCGTGGTGGTGGTCAACCCCACAGCGGGCAGTGGCAAGATGCAGCTGCAACTGCCGGGGCGCCTGGAGGCGTATCGCCAGGCGCCCATCTACTCGCGAGTTAACGGTTATTTGAAAAACTGGCAGCTCGATATTGGCAGCAAGGTGGCTGCCGGCCAGCAGCTGGCCAGCATCGACACCCCTGATATCGACCAGCAGCTGATGCAGGCCAAAGCCCAGCTCGGGGTAGCCCAGGCCAACTCGGCGTTGGCTAAATCCACCTCCGAGCGCTGGCAGAAGCTGGCCCAAACCAAGGCGGTGTCGGTGCAGGAAGCCCAGCAGAATCAAAGCGCCTATGAGGCGAGCCTGGCTCAGGTGCGCGCTGCCGAGGCCAACGTTAAATACCTGGAAGTACAGAAAGATTACGCCGTGATTGCCGCGCCCTTTGCCGGCGTGGTGACGGCCCGCAACACCGATATTGGCGACCTTATCAGCTCTGGCAGCAATGGCGGCCAGGCGCTGTTCCGGATAGCCGATGTCAGCAAACTGCGGGTTTATATCCGGGTGCCACAACAAGATGTTCCCCAGGTGCCGGTGGGTACCCTGGCTAACATCAGCGTGCCCGAGCACCCCGGTAAGCTCTACCAGGCGCGGGTGGAGGCTTCATCCCAGGCGGTTGACCAAAGCTCCGGCACCGCCCTGATGCAACTGGTAGTCGACAACGACAAAGGCGAGTTGCTGCCCGGCGGCTATGCCAGCGTCGCGCTGGAATTGCCACGGCCGCCAGGCGTTGTCACCGTGCCCGCCAGTGCCATTATTTTCGACGCTAAGGGGCTCTCTGTAGCCACGGTGGATGCCAACGACAAGGTCCGCCTCAAGCCCATCACCATCGCCCGGGATCTGGGCCGGGATGTGGAAGTGGCCACTGGCCTGGTGGCCAGCGATAAGGTGATCAGCACACCGCCCGACGGTATCAGCAACAACAGCCAGGTCAGCATCGTCGCCCCGCAAGCCTGAAAAAAGCCCCGCCGAAGCGGGGCTTTTTTATATCCCAAGCAACAAAAAGCCCCGGGCTTTCGCACCGGGGCTTTTCTTTTGCATCAACCAATCGCTTAGTTCATGCCGTATAGTTTTACCCATGGTTTTGGGGTGTTATTTAGCGTTCGTTAATTTTCAAATAAAACATTGATATTAAAGAAAAATAAGGCAAACCTTGTTCATTATGGTTCGGAGCTGTTAGCCTTCATGCGGCAAACGGTGTGTAGCACGGTGTGTGCAAAACTTTGCCCTTTTTCGAGACCATTTCTGACTCTGAAGGACATCAATGAGCAGCAGTGCAGATAAGCTGAGTGACCGAAAACTCAAAGCCATATTGAACAAGGCCCAGGACAAAGCGCATACCCTGGCCGACGGCAAAGGGCTGTTGGCCCGTATCAGTAAGCACGGCAATATTTCCTGGTCTTTTCGCTACCGTCTTAGCGGCGGCCGCAATGAAAACCCTAGGTGGCTGAGCCTGGGTGACTACCCCGATGTTTCCATCAAAGAAGCCCGGCAGAAACGCGACCAATGCCGCAGTTGGCTGGACGAGGGCAAAGATCCAAAGCTGCAATTGCAGCTGACCCGCAACGAGCAACTGCGTCCCGTTACGGTGCAAGATGCCCTAGAGTATTGGCTGACTGAATACGCCGAAGATAGGCGCAAAAACGTGGACAAGCACCGCCAGCAGTTCGCCAAACACATCTACCCCTTTATTGGCCCCTTCCCGTTGAAGGAATGCGAGACACGCCACTGGGTAGAGTGCTTTGACCGCATTCGCAAAAAGGCGCCAGTCTCGGCCGGCTACGTGCTGCAAAATGCCAAGCAAGCACTGCGCTTTTGTCGAGTACGGCGCTATGCCGAAAGCAGGGTGCTGGATGACCTGACTATCAACGACGTTGGCCGTAAACAAGCACAAGGTGAGCGTTATTTAACGATTCAAGAAGTGAGCGAGCTACTCAATTGGCTCGACAAGCCTAAAGGACAACCCTACTACCGCACCCTGATTCGCCTGTTGTTGATCTTCGGCGCTCGTTCTCAGGAACTACGTCTTTCAACCTGGGCCGAGTGGGACTTTGCCAACTGGCTTTGGACGGTACCGGCCGAGCACTCCAAAACCGGCAAGCAAATCATTCGCCCCATCCCTGAAGACTTGGTGCCATTCCTCACCGAACTGAAAGCACAAACAGGGAAGTCAGGTTACCTGCTGGGCGAGCTTAAAAAGCCTGAAGCGGTCAGCCAAGTCGGCCGTAACATCTGGAAGCGGCTGGGCCATGCCAGCCCTTGGCGGCTGCACGACTTGCGCCGCACCTTTACCACCCATCTCAACGATGCCGGGGTTGCGCCCCACGTGGTGGAACAACTCTTAGGCCATACCTTGGGCGGTGTGATGGCGGTTTATAACCGCAGCCAGTATTTGTTGGAAAAGCGCCAAGCACTAACGCTGTGGCTTAATCAGCTGGCGGACTATCAAGCTCGGGGAGCAAATACCGTAGTGGCCCTTCATGCCGGCCGTAAACAGGCCTGAAGCACACCAATAAGCCCCTGTGCATATCGCATGTTGATGCAAAGGCTCTCAAGGGTCATTTCAAACCTCAAGTAGTCGTGCACAGCGGGCCTTTAAGCCTTCTAATATGGCGTTGCTAATAGCGGTAGGGAAATCGGCGGGTAACTGCCGTGCCACGCGCGGGATAACGGCATCAACGGCGCCAGCCAATTCCTTCAGAATTGCTTCCATCGCGGTACGCTCAAACCCCACGGCTTTGGCCGTTTGCAAGAAATGGCGCGGGAATATCTGTTCAATGGCGTACTTCTTTCCCTTGCTGCCTTTCAGCCCCATGGCAAGCTTGGCATCCCTTCGGTTGAGGCCCCGGCCACCAAACACCGGGTACACAGACAGAATGTCGTAAAAAGGGGTAAGACGAAAACGCCCTTCTGGCTCAATGAACACGGAAAAGTTCTTGGCATGGCCATCGGTAGCCGCCAGCAGCCAGAACAATACTTGTGCCTTCATGAAATGGTAACGGTCCTGCTCTGCGTTGGCTGAACCCAGCAGGTACGCCATTATCTCGCTGATCCCAGGGCCGCCTTGGGTTTCGTATTTTCGGGCCGACGGCACATTCAACACTTGGCAAAAATCTTCCTGGGGCAGCCGCATGATCCAACTGCCGTTGGAGGCATAACGGCGGTCAAAACGTTCGACAGCCAAGGCTTTGATGTCACCCACTTGCACCATAAAGCAATGGGGCACCGGTAACCCAAACTCTCTTGCCAATAAGGCACAGAGATATTCGTTTTCGACACTGTCTGACAAATCGAGACTGTATGAGTGGCTCTCTATCTTGCCGATGGGCAACTTGAGAATATGGGTTGTGGGCGTGGTGCCTTTGGGTTGGCACCAGCGGCCGTCTTTGAACAGCAGGGCGGTTTTTTCCTGGGCACCGGCCAAGGAGATGCGAAAGTCTTCAATGTCCTCAATCATGCCCAAAGGGGCGCCAGCCTTGTAGCCAGTGAGTATCTTGGCCAGTTCCTGGTCGGACAATTCCTTGTAATCGATGGTGTGAATGTCACCCGGTGCAGCATCTTTAGGTAAGAGTTGTAGCGCCCCCACGGTATCAGCGCCAACCCGCGCTAAAAGGTCAAACGGCTGGGTTGAGTCGGCATGATAACGGGCCAGAATACGGTTCCGTATCTCTGGGCTGTCCGGCAGCAGATTATCGAAGAAGTTGTAAGCCTCATCGCCTCGATAAGGCTGGCGCCGCAAGGGCATGGAGAGTGATATGGGACGGCTGCCAGGCTGATTCAGCCAGGCCTCTGCATATTGGAATGAATGGGCGCCAGTGCCTGCACGGCTGAAAACGCCCACCTGATAGCCATTCATGTAGACATTCAAATCAGCCATTACCACTCCTCTTTCCAACCCTCAGAGCTTTGGGTATCGCCATCCAAGCTACCTCGGGGTTTGACTTCCAGCTCCAGATTCAGCGCTGACAAGATCTTGAAGAAGGTTTCCAGCTTGGTTGTGCCCGGCTGGCGTTCAAAGCTGGAGACAGTGTCCTGGCGGATCCCCACCTTACTGGCCACGCTTCCTTGGGAAAGGTCTTCTAAGAGGCGCACATCTCGCAAGTAGGCGCTGAGCTGCTTGGCATTGGTGATCTTCATATCGCGACATCCGACTGGCTAGATGTTTTCAATTTACACGCTTAAACAGGTAAATCAAATTTTACACGCTACAGAAGGTAAACACACCACTACACGCCACACCGTGTAATCGAATTGCTACCGGTTATAGAAGGTGATCTTTACATAACCAGCAATATGTTGAGCCGTTCAGTGAGATACGGATGATGCTTTTCCACCGTAATGTTGAACAGCACGAGGTAATAACGCTTTGGCTTAATCCGCCGGCGGACTATAAAGCTCGGAGATCAAATGCCGTTTTGGCCCCCAATCCAGCCCGCAAAAAGGCACATATGGCACAAATGATCCCTTTTTAAATTTCGCGTCCTGGTGCAAATCGTTGCGAATAGTCCTTAGTGGATCACATGAAAGATAACCATTTGATCCAAAAATGGTTGTTTTCCAATGCTCGCCAAGGTTCATTAAGTGAACAAACACCATTGAAAAAGGGATCAAAATGGTCACTTTGACTTTTTTTTTGGCACACGGTCAGAATGCTCAGGCTTTGGGAGGTGGGGTGGAGCCAACTCACCACGCTAAATAGTGATGTGCCATCCCATCCAGCTGTGCCTTGGTTTTCTCCCACCCCGGCATCACTTGCCCCATCAGCCGGTAGAAGCGTTCGCTATGGTTATGCTCGGCGATGTGGCAAAGCTCGTGCAGGATCACATAGTCAATGCATTCGCGAGGGGCTTTAACCAGGTGGGGGTTCAGGGTGATACGGCCATTGGGAGAACAACTGCCCCATTGGGTCTGCATGGTCAGTATGCGCAGTGGCGGACGTTCATCTACCCATAGTGCCTGCTCCAGCATGGCATTGAGGCGCTTTGCGAAAAGCTCTCTGGCGCGGGCTTTGTACCAGTCAGCCAGCAGGGCTTTAACCTTGTCGGCTGACTTCGTTCGTACAGAAACCTCCAGCTTGCCGCGCAACAGCTTTACGCTTTGAACCTGTTCTGGGGCCTCTATCACTTTCAGTAGGTATTGTTTACCCAAGTAGTAGTGGCTCTCGCCACTTATGTACTGGCGGGGAGTGGTGAATTCAAGCTGCTTGCGAAAGTCACGCAGCTGCTCGTATATCCAACGGCCCCGTTTTTTTACAGCGGATAGAATGGCTTCGTTGTCAGCGCCTTCAGGAGCAGATGCGATCACCCGGCAATCGGGATGAACCTTAATTAATATCTTGCCTGTGGCTTGCGAGCGCTTTTCTCGCTCAAAAGTGATCTGCTCGTCGCCGTAGCGAAAGTGCATGGTCTGGTTATGAGGCTTTATCGGCACATTCATTAACTTACAACCCGCTCAAGCCCACACGAGTGATCTGCACAATCATCTCAACAATCTTCTTGGCCTGGTCCATGCCGCCACCAATGGCTTTGCATTCCTGGAACATTCGCGGCAGTAACTTTTTACGGATGTCGGCTTCGATGTTTTGCGGGTTGATGGAGTGTTCGGCAACGGACGTTTCTACCGCCTGGTCGATTTCAAAGGCAACTTTGACCCACTTATCCTGTACCTGCTGATCAAGCACGGCTAACACTTCAGGCAGCACTTTCTTGAATACACCGAAGTAGGCCTGGGCGTGGCGATTGCCAGCAAACACATCGGGAATGTCCCCCAGACGCCTGTCCTGTACTTGCTCTTCGAACTCACGGAACAGCATGTACTGTTTCAGTGGGTGGTCGAACAGCTTTTCGGCTTCCTCAATGGCTTGACGCAACAAGGCTGAGAAGGCTTCCTGAGCGTAAGGGTCATCCCGTAACTCCTGCTCAATCATGCGGGTTACGCGGGTCTTGATGATGTCGGTTTCGTTGCGGGTTTTATCTTCGCTCCAGTCTTGTGGCTGCGTCGATTGGCCCATCTTGCCCACTTCATACACGCCGTCGGGCTCTTTGACCTGTACACCCACCACATGCTTATCCAGCAGCTTTTTCACCTGGTCGGCGTATTCGTCGTAGTCGATTCTTTCGCCAGCATCTTGCTGCACCAGTTGGCGTAGACTGGAAAACTGCTTCACCGTCTCTTTGTAGTGGCGGCGGTCGGCATCGCTAAAGCTTTTATCTTCAAAGAAGGTGGCCGATTGCAGGGCGACTTTCAGGCAACTGGCGAAGGCCGTCAGTGCTTCGTAAAAGTCTTCTCGCACCTTCAGGTGCACATCGACCAGCTCATCGTCCCGCGCTTCGATTTTGGGTACCAGAACCTGGCGCAACTGTTCGATATCGTTCTTGTTTTTGATGCCATCGAATATGGCCCAGAGCTGCTTATAGAGCTGCGGCAGGCGCTTGTACTCGGTACTCATCTGGTTGTAGAGGCCAGCAATATCATTGATGTCGTAACCGCCCTGGGTACGGGAGGCCAGATCCTGATACTTGGCGATGGTGGTATCCAATTCCGCCAGAATGCCGCGATAGTCGATGAGCAGGCCAAACTGCTTCTTCGGATGCAGGCGATTTACCCGTGCAATCGCCTGAATGAGATTGTGCTCTTTCAGCGGTTTGTCTATATACAGCACAGCGTTTTTCGGCTCATCGAAGCCGGTGAGCAGCTTATCGACCACGATAAGGATCTTCAGAGAGTCATCTTTGTCGAAGCGTTCAATCAGATGTTTGGTGTAAGCCTGTTCGTCCTGGCTGCCAACGTTGTCTTTCCACCACTGGGTCACTTCCGGCGTGGCAGCTTCATCTATGGCGGTATTGCCTTCACGGCTGTCCGGGGGGCTCATTACCACGGCAGATTCAAACAAGCCTGCCTCATCCAGGTACTTTTTGTATTTGATGGCCGACAGCTTACTGTCGCAGGCCAGTTGGCCCTTTAGACCGTCGTCGATGTTTTTAACGAAGTGGTTGGCGATATCCAGGGCAATCAGGCGGATACGGTCATCCGCGCTATACACCTGGCCTTTTTTGGCAAACTTGCGCTTCAGGTCGGCCTTTTGTTCGTCTGAAAGCCCCTCGGTGATGCGTTCAAACCAGCTGTCGATGGCGCGTTCATTCACGTCCAAGTCGGGAATGCGCTCTTCGTACAGCAGTGGCGTTACGGTCTTATCTTCCACGGCGCGTTGCATGGTATAGGCGTGGACAATGGGGCCAAATTTATTGGTGGTCTTATCGTCTTTTAGCAGCGGGGTGCCGGTAAAAGCGACGAAAGCAGCATTGGGCAGCGCCTGCTTCATGCGGATGTGGTTTTCACCGCCTTGGCTGCGGTGGCCTTCGTCAATCAGCACAATCACATCTGCGCTGTTGTTTACGCACTCCGGCAGTTTGGTGGCGGTATTAAATTTTTGAATAAGCGAGAAGACAATCCGCTCAGTGCCTTTGCCGATCTGTTCGGCCAGGCGTTTGCCAGAGGTGGCCATGGCGGCGGCTTTGTCCTTCTTACCGGCCAGTTCACCACCTGAGGCAAAGGTTTTGCTGAGCTGGTCTTCCAAATCTACCCGGTCGGTCACCACCACAATGCGGCATTGTTTCAGGCTGTCGTGCAGGATCAGCGCCTTACTTAAAAACACCATGGTGAAGGACTTGCCCGACCCCGTGGTATGCCAGATCACGCCGCCTTCACGGCCGCCGGTGCTGCTGCGAGTATTGATGCGCTCAATCAGTCGTTTGATGCCGAACACCTGCTGGTAACGGGCAACGATTTTGCCGGCCTTTTTATCGAACAAGGTAAAGTAACGGGTCATCTCCAACAGTCGGGCAGGGCTTAACAGGCTGATTAGCAGTTGATCTTGCCCGGTCACCGCCAACTCGCCCCCCGCGACAAGGCTTTGGTACCAGTCCAGGTCCTTTGCCGGGCGATGGCTGAAGAGGTTTGCCAACTGCGCGTCGTTGAGCGCTTTGTTCTTGGTGGTGTGCATCTGGGCATCACTGATGTCCTCTTCACGCCAGGCGGCCCAAAACTTAGCGGGCGTGCCACAGGTGCCGTAGCGGCCATCATTACCGTTAATGGACAACAGCAGCTGGCTGTAGGCGAACAGCAGCGGGATTTCGTCATGGCGCTGGTTACGCAGGCTTTGGGAAATGCCTTCGTCAATGGTGGGGCCTTTTTTAGCATTGCCATCGGGGCGTTTGGCCTCAATTACCACCAGCGGAATACCGTTTACAAAGCACACTATGTCGGGCCTGCGCTTATCTTGAAATGAAGAGCCGACGCCGCCAGAGCGGGTAACGGTAAACTCTTCGGTAAACACAAAGCTGTTGTTGGCCGGGTTTTGCCAGTCAATCAGCGCAACCGTCGGGCTGGCCTTTTTACCCTCCACAAACTCGGTCACGCTGATGCCATACAGCAGGTGATTGTACAGGCGCTCATTAGCCGTGAGCAGGCCCTCATTAAGGGCAGGGCTGCACACCTCGGCAATCAGGTTATCGATGGCCTTTTCAGACAGCGAGTAGCTTTTGCCAGCAAAGGTGAAGGTGCGCTTTTGGAGTTCACTGCGCAGCACCTGGCGTAAAACCACCTCATCGGCCTTGCCGCCCCGGGCGGCAAGGGCCTGTTCAGGAGAGAGGAAGGACCACCCCAGGTTGGCCAACAACGTCAGCGCCGGCAACTTGGCACTGTATTCTTCCTGAAATTTGGGGGCTGGTTTACCGCGCATTCTTAATCCTTTTGCTGTGTTATTGCCTTTGGTGGCTTTGAACGAGTTGGTCAGTTATCCAACTCAATGCCTTGCTGTGCCAGCCATTGGCGGCCTTTCGCTGTTATTTGGTAGGCCTGGTCGGGGTGGTTGACCACTTCGGTATGGAGGTAATCGAGCAACCCTTCTTGTTCTCGTAACTTGTTCAAATGGATCGTTTTCAAAGCGGTTACGTTTTTTCGGCGCAACTGGCTGGCCAGTTGTTTTGCCGTGAGCGGCTTTATTGCACAAAGCCAGACGATCACCGGCCAAAGGTTTTCTTTGCGAGCCTTGGGAGTGAGTTGGGCAAGGCGCTGGCGCAATGCTGAAGGCAGGTCACTCGTATTTGCGCCAAGGTCACTCGTATTTGTGTCGAGGTCACTCGTATTTGCGCCGAGGTCACTCGTATTTGCATCGTTGGCTGCAAAGAGGGGGAGATCGCTGAGTTCTGATAGTCGGTAGTAAGTTGCAGGCCCCGCTCCGCCTTTTACCAGCAGATGGTACTGGTGGTGCAAACGACCCAGTACCTGGCTGGCAGCAAGCGTGTCCAAGCCCGTTATGGCGCGCAGGCCAGCGTTGTCGATTGCGCCGGTTTCCTTGGCCAGGATCAGCGCCTTGGCTTCGTCGTTACTGAGCTGAAAATGGCCAAACTGCTTCAACCAGCCCAGTTGTTCTTCACCTAATAACTGGTGCAGCAAGTAGGTGGCCGTAAACTGGTTATCCAATACCTTGCTCAAAAATACCGGCGCGGTAAGGCCGGCTTTTTCAAGCAAGCCGCGCATGGTGCGAATGCCAGATCCCTTGGTTTCAGCAAAGCTGATGTCATAAAGCACGGCAGCCAACACCGGGTTACGCAGTATTGAACCTACTTCTCCCAGGCTGGCCTCGGGCTTGAGAGAATAACCGGCGTTATGGATCTCAATACGGTTGCTATATCGCACCACCGATATCGGCTGATTAACCTGGTAATCCCTGTGCATCACGGTATTAACCACCGCTTCGCGGATCACTTGCTGCGGCAGCAGAGGCTGGTCGGTGCGTTGGGTTCGCCCTTCTTCCAAGCGAAAATGCCGAGGGAGATCATCAACAATGGTCGCCTCAAGCCTGGGTATCAGCCGCAGCAGCGGCTCACGCAGGTCCAGTGTGGTCTGGAATCGCTGCTGGGGGTCTTCCACCCATTGGGTGCCGGCAATGCGTACATAATCCACCCGCGCCGCAGGCAGTAACCGCCTTAAGGCTAAAGGCTTACCCAATAGCAGCAGGCCGGCAATGTTGGGTAGCCAATGATTATTGCGTTTCTCAACCAACCTCAGCGCCCGTAGCATCTCCTGGTCGGGTGCTTGCAGTTCGGGGGCGTTGGGCCGCACCTTAGCGCGTAAGGTGCGATAAAGGGCAATGGCTTCTGGGTCCAAGTCGTCCCATTCGGCATCGGGTGGCACCACCAACTCATACCCCAGGCCACTTTTGGCCAGTAGTAGCGGTTCCAGTTCGGTCTGGGTGCATTCGTAGTCGCCGTTGGCGCTGCGCCGCCAAACGCCGCTTTTACGCTTGTTTTTACTGTCGAAGCGGCCTTTGAAGGTACAAGGCTTGGCGGCAGGCGCCAGTTCAGGCACAAAGACAACCAACACTTTCTTGCCTTCAAGCAACGCCACCTCGGCCTCGAAGGGAATGGGCTGTTCAAACTGCTCGCGGCAGTTGGCTTGCAGGTTACCCAGCAGTTGGTCGCTGTTGTTGATGCCACAAACCGTAAAGCTTTCCCGAGCATCGCTTGGCTCATCCACACCCAGCAGTAAATACCCCCCGCCCAGGCCCGGCTCGTTGGCGAAGGCGCAGATGCTTTGCATCACCGACGGGCCTATTTCGCCGCCGCGCTTTGCCTCAATACGGGCGCACTCGTCCAACTCTCTTAACTGGGCCAGTAACTGCGCCGGGGTAAACTCCATCATGCCAGGGGGCTCTCCTTGGTAAAGGGCGTATAGGCTAATCAGTATTGATATGCCTGCTACTGGCCGACTCAAGAGTACGGCCTTGATAGTCGTGTAGCGTCATCCCTTGTTCTGTTTTCCAGTCCAGCCAACCATTTGATGTTCCTAACAGCAAAAACATTGAGGCGCCGCTGGGCGTTTGAAACAGGTGGTCACGTTGAAACACAAAACGGTCGCCTTGCTGTGCAATTACGCCCTTGGCTAACAGTTGGTCACGTTTATCAAAGTAACGTTGCTCGGTTTTGCGTTTTGTCGTCATGGGTGCCGAAGAGCCCTTGAGTACCACCATACCTTCATTGGTGTAGACGCCCCTGGCATCTACTTTTGCGCGGCTGCAAATGAACACATGCTCGCCGTTGGCTGCTGCGGTCTCGGTCAGTGATTCAAACAGCGGGTAGCCCAAGGTGGCTAACAATAAACTGCCAATTTCATGTATTTCGTCACAGTCGGCTTTTAAGGGAATGGGGGTATGGGGCCGCTGCCCGCCATTGCCATTAAGCAGGTTATAACGTTGGCAGCTTTTGGCTTTTTCAATGGCCAACGACTCTAAATACAGTACGTGGGTTTGGGTGAGGTTGTTGGTGAGCGATACCAATACCAAGGCGCGCTCCCAGTCTTTTGTTTCATCTTTATGGTGTTGCATGAGCCGGCTACCCACCTCGCCCGACTGGCCAATGTACACTTCATCTTTGTTGTCGCCGGCAACCAAGAAATATAGCCCCACCTGTTTGGCTTCTGGCATGGCGATAAATTCAGCAATATCGCTACGAGGCACTTCTATTAAGCGAATAATCGAGGTGGTCTGCTCGGCAATGCGAATACCGGCAGGGTCGCCTGTAGGCAGAAAAATTTGAATGGTGCGTGGGCGTTTGGGCGTGCTCATGCGGCCTCCTTACCATCAACTTTCACCCGGCGTTTACCCGTCAGCAGCTGCTGCATTAGGGCATTTTTCTCTTTCTTGAGGGCATACAGCTTGTGTTGCAGAGCAGAAATCTCCTGATCAGCAATTGATAGCACAGCAGCAATTTTTTGTTGTTCATCTATTGGTGGCAGCTTAAACGGAAGGCCGCACAGTGCGTCGAATCCAACAGAATCACGTACAGAGCCTTGTGTGCTTCCTGCTATGCGCTGCTTGGCTTCATTGGTACTCATCCAGCTCATAAAGTAATCACTGCTAAGAAGCTTTTCATTCACACTAAAAACAACGTACATTGGGCTTAGTAAGCCTTCATCATAACTATCTAAACGTGCAAATGAGCCGACATTGAGTCGCGAGGGGTTGTAGCCATACTGTCCCTTTTTAACAACTTTGTAGTTGCTTACATCGTCGCTTGCGACGCGTTTTGAAAACTGGTCTTCTGGCAAAACAAAGCCGCTATGGTTTGTCACGCTCAGTACTCGAACTATCGAGTTACTCTTGTTGCGCGATTTTTCCTCACGTAAGACAGTCTTTAAGCGTATGTCCCTCCACTCCCCACTAAACCTAACCCCATTTTTATCCAATAGGCGTTTTTTGCCGGTGAGCAGTTGTTGCATCAGGGCTTTTTTCTGCTGCTGGCTGTTGGTGAGCAGTTGTTCGGTGGTGGTGATGGCCTTATCCCAGGTAGAGAGGATTTGGGCGATTTTCTTTTGTTCGGGTAGCGGGGGCGTGGTTATTGGCGTCTTTTCTAGAATTCCTTTGTTGATTTTTACCATTGTGCTACTGCTACCAGCAGCGCAATTTTTAAAATATGTTCTGACTTTCGAGCTTTTCAATTGTTGCTCAATAAAAGACTTGTCCGCTTTGCTTTGATCTATGCGAAAGCGCATCATCAAGTCTGGATATGAACAATTTTTGACTTCACCTCCAAAACGAACAGATCTTCCGACTTTGTCTGGAGTGTTTGAGCGACTAACTAAAAAATCGTCTTTTTCTAAGATATTTTTCAAAACTTTATCTTGTGGAACCACAGGCTTAATTTCTGAGGTATTAATTCCTTCCTCTCCCAGTGCCCCTAAGCCTAGTACCCAGTAACCTGTGTCTGAATCAGCTGGATTAGGTGAAAAGCCGTTCTTAATTGAACCTTCTAGTATGTCTTTTAATTGCGAAACCTCCCACCCCTTAGGCACCATAACCCAACTCCTCCAGATACTTGGCCATTTCGGTTTCCAGCTTGGTCAGTTGTGCTTTAAGTTGTTCACGCTCGGCACGCACCACCATCAGGTCGATTTCTTCCTCTTCTTCAAAGGTATCGACATAGCGGGGGATATTGAGGTTGTAGTCGTTGTCCTGGATTTCTTTCAGGCTGGCCACATGGGCGTATTTATCGACATTGGCGCCGCCGTTGTAGGTGGCAACGATTTTCTTGATGTTGTCGTCGGTGAGCTGGTTCTGGTTTTTACCCGGCTTAAAGTCGCGGCTGGCGTCGATAAACATCACTTTGTCGTCGAACTTGTCTTTACGGAACACCAGGATGGCGGCGGGAATGCCGGTGCCAAAGAACAGCTTTTCCGGCAGGCCGATCACGGCGTCAAGGAGGTTTTCGTCAATCAGCTTTTGGCGGATTTTACCTTCGCTGGAACCCCGGAACAGCACGCCGTGGGGCACCACTACCGCCATGCGGCCGCTTTTGGGTTTGAGGGTTTCAATCATGTGCAGGATGAACGCATAGTCGCCCTTGGTTTTTGGCGGTACGCCCCGGCGAAAGCGGCTGAACTTGTCGTGCTCGGCTTCGTCATGGCCCCATTTATCCAACGAGAACGGCGGGTTGGCGGTAACGATATCAAACAGCATCAGCTCGCCGTTTTTGTCCAGCAGTTTGGGGTTACGGATGGTGTCGCCCCATTCGATTTTGTGGTTGTCTTCGCCGTGCAGGAACATGTTCATCTTGGCCAGCGACCAGGTAGAGCCAATAGCCTCTTGCCCGTAGAGGGCGTATTGCTTACTACTGTGGTTGGCCACCACCTTGCGGCCACACTTCATCAGGAGGGAGCCAGAACCACAGGCCGGGTCGCAAATGCTCATGCCGGGCTCGGGGTCCAGCAGCTCGGCGATGAGGTCTGAGACCTCCGGCGGGGTATAAAACTCACCGGCTTTCTGACCGCCGCTGGCCGCAAAGTTTTTGATGAGATATTCATAGGCGTTGCCGATCACATCCAGGGTGCCAACGCGGCTGGGCTTAAGGTTTAGCTCCGGCTTGGCAAAGTCTTCCAAGAGGTGGCGCAAAATGGTGTTCTTTTGCTTCTCTTCGCCCAGTTTGTCGGTGTTAAAGCTGATGTCCTGGAACACGCTTTTACCGGCGTCTTTGAGTTTGGTGCCGTTGGCTTCTTCGATGGCGTGCAGGGCTTGGTCAATGCGCTCGCCGTTACCGGGTTCATGGCGGTGCTCCCAAAGGGCGTAGAAGCTGGATTGCTTGGGCAGCACAAAGCGCTCGTTTTTCATCATCTCTTCGATGAGCTGTGGCTCGTCGCCGAACTGGGCTTTGTACTCGTCATAGTGGTCTTGCCATACATCGGAGATGTACTTCAAAAACAGCATGGTGAGGATGAAGTCTTTGTAGGTGTCGGCGCTGATGGTGCCGCGAAAGGTATCGCAGGCGGCCCACAGGGCTTTGTTAATGCTGTCTTGGTTGATTTTGTCGTTAGCGATCATGTGGTTACTACTGATTCCGTACTCGTGATGTTGGGCTTTGCCCTGATGGGATGGTGTGCTCCACCGGGCTTCAGCATTGAGGGCAGCGATAGTGGCCGGCATGAGGCACAGGCCGTCGAGTCTGCTACTCTGATTTGCCCAATAAGCTGCTAACACTGAAGTTGCCGCCGGCCTTAAACAGGTCTGGTTGGTGCTTAGCGGCTATTAAACCACGCCTGGCCAAAATCGTCATGAAAGGGTGCCGATGGCTGGCATTAGTCTCACACTTTACACGGTCACAAAGCTGCCCATGCGCGCCTTCACAGTGCAGAGGTAGCGCCGCCAGCTCTACATTCAGCACAGAGCATCGTCCAAATCGAAGGTCAGTATCCAGAGGCTAAGCCCAGCACGGTCGTGGCATAGTGATTTTGGCCTCCCGCATAGTCAGGGTGGCTTACAACCTACATAGCAATACGGGGTTTTCTATGTTTTCACTGGCAACATGCACAGGCTTCCTTGTCTTCTATACAGATGAACGGTCAAGTCGCCAGGTTAAGCTGGTGACCAATAAGCCGTCACTGCTGGGAATTAACCACCCAACCAGCACTTATCAGGATTCGCCTTGATACTACTGGCTCCAAAGGCCTTGGCCTGGCCGCGTTCTTTGGACCAATTCTTGGCAAGGTAACTGGCGCGATAAATCGCTGGAGCATAGGTATCGAACTTGCCCCTTTCTATCAGGTAAGAGCTGTGCTTCGGTATGTAGTGATGGGCATCTGAGAACGTTTTCCAAAGGTCCGTGATGATGCGATTAATGTTCGTGGGCCATCGGACCTTATGGCCATTGGCCAGCACCACCAAGTGGTAATGCTGTTGGTCCGCCAGGTTTTGCTCTCGGCACCACATTAAAGCAACCTGTTTAAGACCCAGTTCCTTAGCAAGTTGTGCCTTGAGCCGGATCTGAAAGTCACTCAGCAGCTTGTTGCTGTGGGTGTAACGTCGCATCTTAAGATCTGCCCTGACCATGATGACCCTTGAATAGTGACTGAGCATGGCAGCGAACTGCTCAACGATACGCGCCATGTACTTTTTATTGATTCCACTTTCAAAGCGCATGACCGGCAACATCAGTTCCTGATAGGGAAAGACATCACAGCGCTCATGCGAGAAATCAAACATCAAAGGGCCTATACAAGCAGGTCATATTATTAAATACCTGCGCTTAGCTAGGAGAAAAAACGCCTGAAAGGCACGCCAGATGTGGCATAAAGCAGCTTTAGGCTTTCAAAAATTAGCGGGGAGCGATGACATTTGGTTGCATCTTGTCGCAAAGAAAAGGGCAGCCTGAGCCGCCCCTTGCCGAACGTCCGTTTTAGCTGGCGTCTAGCCAGGCCTGTATGTCGTCGAATCGCCAGCCAATCGGCTTTTTGTTGAGGTACTTTGGCGGCGGAAACTGCCCTTGCTTCACCCACCGGTAAATGGTCGAGCGGTGGCGGTTAAGATACTTACACAGATCTTGAAGGCTGATGAGCCTGCTGATGGTAGATGGCTTCTGTTGATAGGCCAGGAACATGCTTATTCTCCCAGACCATTAACAGAAACCACCCGGGTACGCTGCTCTATCCAAACCATGAGTTCCGACAACCGCCAGCCAACGGCTCTGTCACTGATTTGAATACGCGCTGGGAATTTGCCCTCCCGTTCCAAGGCCCAAACCTGGGTGCGAGAAAGCGAGGTGATTTGGCGGCGTTCCTTTTCACGGACGATGCGATCCGGTACGCCATATTGCTGCTGGATGTTGTGAAATTGCGGTACTTTAAAAGCCATGGAAGGCCTCCGTTGTTCATTAATGTTCGGAGGCATTCTGCAAGATGCTATCGGGCCGCGATATTCCCAATCCTCAAGGTTTGTGTACAAACCTTGAGGATTGACTACCTTAGATGAGCCCTCGCTGGCGGAGCTCGGGACGGTATTTGAGGATAACGTCTCTGTGCTTATCAAAGGATGGCGGTGCTTTGCTGGTCGCAATATGGGCAAACCGCTCCTCGCCGACAAGATCCTTGATGAATCGCTTTAAGGACACTACTTGTTGGCAAGGTACCTCTTCTTCATTACAGAGCGTTCTAATCGCTTCAGCCAAAGCTCCAGCCGGTACCTGTAATGCCGACTCTTGGGCATAAAAGTCAGAGGCAATAAGGGTGGTGATCGCCATTGCCTTACCAAACTTGCCTTTTAGGGCATCTCTAGCACGTGCAATATTCGTGTTCTTCTGCTGCGCTGCATAATTGATTACTTGGCCAAGAGCTTCCTGTGCATTATGCACCCCCACACTCAGCCCTAACTCAAATCCCATCACCAAGAACAGCATGGCCTTTTCGTAAGCAGCCCTCACTTCCTGAGGTTGCTCCTCGGGTTTCAGCACCATAACTGATTTAAAGATGTCCGCGACCCGACTAAAGCTTTCGTGGACGTGGACTAATGATGTTACGCCCTGACCCTCAGCATGTTCGAAATCCAGCGGGTAGCCACTGTTATACAACCGGCGAACGGAGGCTTCGACACCTTGCATGAGTGCGATGGGCGATGTTGAGAAGATCCCGCTTTCAGGTCTTTCCTGTAGCTTTCGCGCAGCCTCTTCGAAGCTGGCGCCATTTTGTAAAGCCTGCCAGGCAGCACCGTAGAAAATCATGTTCTCGTACTGCGGCTCAAAGGTAGATGTTTTACGTTTAGTCATAAGCGGTGTGTAGCACGGTGTGTAGCTCAAACAAAAAAAGCCTCACCGCGCTAGCGATAAGGCTTTGTTTTTATTGCATTAACTGACTCTATATCAGTTCATGCCGTATTTTTTCAGCTTCTTGCGCAGGGTACCGCGGTTGATGCCCAGCATGTTAGCAGCCTTGGTTTGGTTGCCACGGGTGTAGGTCATCACTACATCCAGCAGGGGGGCTTCGACTTCGCTCAGCACCATTTCATACAGCTCGGTTACTTCCTGGCCATCTAATTGGGAGAAGTAGTTCTGGAGCGCTTGACGTACGGAATTACGCAGGGGCTGTGAGTCGCCAGTTTTAGGGCTCACGGCAGTCAGAGACTTGGAAACATCAGTCGTCATGTTGGAGTCAAACATAGTCTTAACGCTCTTGGTTGTTATCTTGAAAACTACAATGAACGGAAATAGCGCGCCAGCGCATCAAGCTGCGACTGGGCGTCCGTCAACGCATAAAAAGCCCGGCGAAATTCGCCACCCTCATCATGAGACGCCAGATACCACCCCACGTGTTTGCGGGCGATCTGGGCGCCTTTGAAATCGCCATAGAACCCATGCAGTGCCTCGACATGTTCCCGAAGGATGGAGGCCTGCTCCCCAATCGAGGGGGCTGGCAAGTGCCGCCCTGTTTCGAGGAAGTGTGCGGTTTCCCGGAACAGCCAGGGTCGCCCCTGGGCGCCGCGGCCAATCATGATGGCATCGGCGCCGGTATGCTTGAGCACCCATTGGGCCTTTTCCACACTGGTGATGTCGCCATTGGCGACCACCGGCATGTCCACGGCCCTTTTGATGGCCCTGATGGTCTCGAACTCGGCGTCGCCCTTGAACATGCAGGCGCGAGTTCGGCCATGCACCGCCAGGGATTGGATACCACAACGCTCGGCCAGCTTGGCGATGGCCACACCGTTGCGGTTTTCCGGGTCCCAGCCGGTACGGATCTTCAGGGTGACGGGCACATCCACTGCCGCCACCACGGCCTTCAAAATGTCTTCCACCAGATCGGGAAATTGCAGCAACGCAGAACCTGCGAGCTTCTTATTAACCTTCTTGGCGGGGCAACCCATGTTGATGTCGATCACCTGGGCGCCATTTTCTACGTTGAAACGGGCCGCATCGGCCATCAACTGGGGCTCTGAGCCGGCGATCTGCACCGCCCTTACACCCGCTTCCTGGTCATGGACCATCCGCAGCCGGGATTTCTCCGACTGCCAGACATCGGGGTTGGCAGACAGCATTTCCGACACCGCCAGGCCTGCACCCATCTGCAGGCATAGCTTGCGAAAAGGCTGATCTGTCACCCCGGCCATGGGGGCCAGGATCAGCGGCACATCCAGTTTGTAAGGACCGATTTGCATGAACCCGGGAAAGCCAGTAGCACAGGGCCGCGTAGTTTACGCATTTATACCCGGTCTGAAAAGGTCACAAATTAACCGAAAGCGGTTTTTTGTTGGCTCACAGGCAAAAACATCATCAAGGGCCCGATTTCCCTTGCATTCAGTCTTTGATGCCACCCAGGCGGCACCACTCTTCGCGGGTAACCACCGGTGCCATCTGGCATTGCTCACCGTAGTGCTCAACGAGGCCCTGGGCCTGGCTTTCCAGCACCCCTGAAAGGGCAATGGCGCCGCCGCTCTTGAGGTAACCGAGGATAATGTCGCGCAGCTCGGCCAAGGGGCCGGCGAGGATATTGGCCACCACCACATCGGCTTTGAGGCCAAGGGGCTGGTCTTTGGGCAGGTAAAGCTCGAGGCGGTCGGCGACGTCGTTACGCTCGGCGTTGGCGCGGCTCGCTTCGATAGCTTGGGGGTCGATATCCACTCCCACCACCCGGGCGGCGCCCAGTTTGAGGGCGGCGATGGCGAGGATGCCGGAGCCGCAGCCAAAATCCACCACGGTTTTACCGCTCAGATCCAGGCCGTCCAGCCATTCGAGGCACAGGGCGGTGGTGGGGTGGGTGCCGGTGCCGAAGGCCAGGCCCGGGTCCAGGCGCACGTTGACGGCGCTCGGGTCTGGCACGTCACGCCAGGACGGGCAGATCCACAGGCGCTTGCCAAACTGCATGGGGTGGAAGTTGTCCATCCAGGCCCGTTCCCAGTCTTTATCTTCTAACACTTCCACCTTGATAGGAGCTTCTTCCCCCAGCACGGTGCGCAGCAGTGCCTGGGCGCCGCTGGTGTCGGCGTCGGCAGTAAAGAGCGCCATCAGGTCGGTATCGCCCCACAGGCGGGTCTCGCCGGGCAGTGGCTCGAACACCGGGGTGTCTTTGGCGTCCATGAAGGTGATGGACAGCGCCCCTTGTTCCATCAGCAGATCCCCAAGCTTTTCCGCTACTTGGGCAGTGGTATTGGTACGTACCTGAATCCAGGCCATGTCATTCTCCGATTCGCGCGAACGGGTAAGTCTATCATGGGTCATACTTGCTGAGACCGGGCGCGATAGCGGTATGGAAAAGCCGCAGCGGGCCCGGTAATTCATCCACTGCCTGAAAAGGAGGAACAAAGAGATGTCGGACAACCACAGCCTTTATACCGAGTTCCCCGATCACTGTGACCGTATCCAAGAACTCAAGTCCGCTCATGCCGATTTTGCGCGCGCCGCCGCCGAATATCACAAGCTCGACCACCAGATAAGAGGCCTGCAGATGCGTAACCAGCCTGTGGATGACCAGACCATGAAGGGGCTCAAACAGAAACGAGCCCAATTAAAGGACGAACTGTACAACTGGCTGATCCGCTAACCCCCTCCTCACCCTTTTGTCCTAGCCCATTGGGCTAGGACATCATGCAAAGATGTAGAAAAAAGGTTAATTAATCGTCAATATAAGTCACTCAATGGCGTCCGCGATGCGAACCTAAATCAACCAATAACACCACAGTGAAGTGGGATGACTGATGATGCCTTGAGGTGATCATGGAAGACTTTAGAAAAATCATAGTGCTTGCAAACCGCGAGCCGCCGGGCAACCTGCCCCTGCTGGCTCAATCCCTTGGCTTTGAAGCCGAGGTGGTCAGAGATGATATCCAAGCCATGGAAAAAGCCGACGACAGCACCCTGCTGGCGATCCCTTTTAGTGGCCTGCGCTTGGACAAACACGGCCTGCCCAATACCCTGCGCCATGCCATGCAGTTCTCGCCCATCTTTCTTTATCAGGTGGAGAGCCGTCTGGTAGACCCCCAAATCGCCCTGATGCTGGGCGTGCGGGGCCTTATTCACCGTGAGGAGCAGCTCGATCAGGTGCTGCTGGCCATCAAGCTATTGATGCGGGGCCAGCTCTATTACGACCGAGCGCTGCTGTCGGCACTGGTGGACGACATGGTGCGCCAGCGCCAGTCCTTGGGCGCCGAGCAGGGAGATGTGTCGGCGATGATGTCGCTGACCCGCCAGGAAAAGCGCATCATCGAGCTGGTGGGGCAAGGGGCACGCAATAAGGAAATAGCCTACAACCTCAACATCAGCGCCCATACCGTCAAGGCGCATCTGTCGTCGATTTTCCGAAAGACCCAGTCACGTAACCGGGTCGAGCTGCTGCGCTGGGCACAGCAGCTCAGCCGGGAACCGCGGATGATGATGTAACCCAAGCAGGGGCCTGAAGGACGCTCAGGCCCCGGTGTCGTCTGCCCGCCAATAGCCTTTGTCTTCACCTTGCTGGATAAGCCCGATAAGGGCTGCTTCCATGGCTTGGCGTACACACAATTGCACCGGTTCGTTGGTGGTAAAACCAGCTTCGGCTTCGGCTAGGCGATTAAGGCTGACGTAGCGGAACAGCCCAGCCCTCATTTCTTGAGACAACACTTTCTTGGAGGCCGACACCGACAACAGCACCCGGCCGCTGCGAACGTCCACCGCCCGCAAGTAAACCGACACCTGGTCTTCCCGATAGAGCTCAGAAGCGCCGATGCCGTAATACTCCAGCCCGATACCGCCGGTGTTGAGGTTGGTTTCATAGCTGATGATCCCCCCTTCAAAAATCAGTCGCGACTCCTGCAGGCTGGGTAGCTCCTGGCCCTTTTGCTGAGCGGCCGAAACGATTTTGCGCTCGGTCAGCAGGTTTTGCAGGCCTTCCCTTTCCATGGGCATAAACCAGCCCGAATCCAGCAGCAGCTGCACCAGGATGGAGGTGCCGCCCTGGGTAACAGCGGTAGAGAACGAGCTGACGTTCTCCTGGGGTTTGTACTGGCCGGTCTGGTCACGAAAGGCGTACACCGCCACCGGAATGGGGTGGCGCGGTTTGGGGCCTTTTTCCAGCGCCAGCATGTCCTGGGACGGCGGATTGACCTGGGCATCGCTCAGGTTGAACTGGGGGTTGTTAAAGGCAGCGCAGCCACCCAGCAGCAAGGTGGCTGCCAACGAAAGTACAAGGCGCATCGCGTTACCCCATGGACGGCATGGTAATGATGGTCACTTCCCCTGTTGCCAGGTTGGTGATGGTAACAATCACCCCGCTGCCGTCGCCGGCGCTGACATCGATGCGGTAATCACCGGTGTCCCAGGTGCCTTCGGTTACCTCGCCATCGGAGATGCGCCGGGTCAGAGAGCTGATGATGTTGCGCTCAAGGGCGGCTTTGAACTGGTCTTCAAAGCTCAGGGAGTCGTCTTCAGCCTTGTGGTCGTTCTGGCTCTGGGCCTTGTTGAGCAGGAAGCTGCCGTTGAGCGGATTGCCGCCAAAGCTCGGGTTGATGGGGGTATAGACCAGTTCGGTCGCCCCGGCGCTGGCCGACGCCAGCAAGGCCACGAGGGCCAGCATTCTTGTCATCGCTACAATCCTTGTTCCAATCCTTCGCCGGTGATGACCCGGGCGCGGATCTGCGCCAGCTCATTCACCGCCACCAGGGTGGCCTGCTCGGCCTTTTCTTTGATGTTGTTGTAACGCCGGCCAAAGTAGGTGGCGTAAATGCGGTTTTGATTCATCTCGACCCAAAGATAGGTGCCGGCCTGGGGATAAACCCGCTCATAGACCACCACCGAGATCCCGTCGGTCTGGGGTAAGTCCCGCCAGTAACTGGAAAAATAAAACACGAAATCCTTACCAAAACGGGTAAGGGTTCGGTCCAGTACCAGGCCGGACAGCTCGATTTCCTTGGCGATACTCACCGGGCTTAGCAGCAGTATCAGCAGTAGCAGCCAATGCTTTTTCATGGTGAAAAGGCGCGGCCAGGCCGCGCCTTTAGCCTTAGTTTTGGCTGATGGTGGCGGTGTTCATGTCACCGCTCTGGCTGATGGTCATCAGGTTGGACGCGCCGCCCTGGGCACCCATTACCATGTTGCCGTTGCCGGTTTGGGTGATGCTGACATCGCCGCCGGTGCCGGTTACCGCAAAGGCGCCGCCATCGAGGCCTACCACGGTGTTGGTGTTACCGTTCTGGGCTATATCCACCACGTTCTGGGAGCTGGAAACCAGCAGGTCCACCATGTTCAGGTCGCCGGTTTGGGCAACGGCGATGGTGTCGTTCTGGGCACGGTCACCGAGGATGTAAGTGGTGTTGGAGGTGCCGTCCTGGTCAACATCGACAGTGGTGAACTCGCCGGACACATCCATGATGGCCCAGTTGTCGGTGCCTTCTTGCATCACTTCGGCGTCTACCTCTACGCCGTCGGCATAGACGCTGGCGAGGTTCATGTCGCCGCGGCTGGTGATCTTGACGCTGTTGCTGTCGCCGTAGGTCAGGGCTTCGGCCTGGTTTTGGTCACCCAGTTGGTTGATCACCACGTCGTGGTGGTCTTCACCCACTTCCACGTAGCTGTAGTTGTCGTCGCCGCGCTGCTGGATGTCGACGTAGTTGTCGTCACCCGGCAGGCCGTAGCCGGCTTCGATGGTGTTGTAGTCGCCGCGCTGGTCGGCCAGCACCACGTTGTCGTCACCGGAAACCGGTTGCAGCAGGAACTGGTTGCTCACACCGCTTTGGTAGGCGTCCAGCATGTTGTTGGTGCCGGACAGATCGCGGGCAATAAAGACGTTGGAGGTACCTTCTTGGTAGATGTAGGCGGTGTTGTCGTCGCCGGTAACACCCACCACGCCGCCGACGTTGGACACGCCGTACTGCTCTACTTCCATGGCGTTGTTGTTGCCGTAAACATCAATCAGGCCAGACTCCTGGCCGCTGCCTTCCTGGGTGCTTTCCAGGCTATTGTTGTTACCAACAAAGCTGCCTTCACTCCAGTTGCTGGAGCCGAACTGGTATTGGCTGACACTGTTGTTGTCGCCGTAGGTTAGGGCATTGGCTTCGTTCAACTGGCCGTGCTGCTCAATGGCAACACTGTTGGCATCGCCGCTCATCTCTACGTCGGCAACGTTGAGGAAATCGGTCTGAATAACGCTTGCGGTGTTGTCGCTACCCTCGGCAGACACGCTAGCGATATGCCAGTCGTCACTTTGGGTAACGGTCACCTGGTTGTTGACGCCGGCGCTGTCGACATAGGCTTCGGCCCAGACCGCATCCTGGGTCACGGTGGTCACGTTCAGCTCGCCATCTTGGGTGACTTCGGCAACGTTGATGTCGCCGTTTTGGGTCACGGTGGCGGTGTTACCTGCGGCGACGCCGGCAGCGGATGTCTGGGTAATGGTGGCTTCATTGCCAACAGCCAGCACGCTGCCACTGAAGGCCAAGCCAACGGCCAGGCTGAGCAGGTGTTTACGGAATTTAAACGAACACATCGAGGACTCTCCCTATCTTTAATATTGCAGGACGGTGATTTCCGCCCCGTTCCCAAGCTGTTCAATGGAAAAGCCGCTCTGGCCCCATTGTCCCAGCGTGATCTGGTTGTCATTGCCAAGCTGGCTGAGGGTGGCCTGGTTGCCGGTGCCTTGTTGCAGCACATTGGCCTGGTTACCACGGCCGATTTGCAGCAAATCCAGGCTGTTTTGCTCACCCAGTTGCTGGATAACCGCCAGGTTGGCCGCGCCCTGCTGGTTAAGCACGGCGCTGTTAGCCTGGCCGGTTTGCGCCAGTACCAGGGTGTTGGCCAGTTGCTGGCGTTCCAGCAAGGCAGCCAGGGTCGGGCTCAACACCTGGCCTCCTGGCAAAGGGTCGTCAGCCCAAACGGCACAACTCAGCAGCAGCGGCAGAGACAACAAGAGGGGATGACTTTTCACCTTGGCTCCTTGGCAAGCGTCATTATTTTGACAGTCAGGGCATCAGCCTACCCCAGCGAGGATCTCAGGCAATCGGAAGAAAGGGTGATATCCGGCAGAAACGAGAGCCATGCCCAAACTTAATTATTTCTTAAGTTTCAGCTCACTAGCGCCAATACCCGGCAATAGCACTGCCAGCGGGACTAGCCCAAAAGGGTGTATTACCGCTTGGGTACAGGCAGAACCCGAACTCCTTGATAAGGCTTGAAGAGGTGCCTGCACCAACCTTCAGAGACCACAGACAAGGAAAATTCATGAGTCATAAAAAGCTAATCGCGCTCGCGGTGGGCGCTGCATTGCTTGGCGCCAGTAGCGCCTACGCAGCCCCTGGCAAGTCCCTGACCCCCAACGCCGCCACCGATTCCATCCTGGTGATGTTCAAAACCGGCATTGACCGCCAGCAGCGGTTGCTGTCCATTCAAAGTGCCGGCGGCAAATTGCGGGCCCTGGACGCCGCCGGGCGCGATCTGCGGTTCAAACACATTGCCGGTGGCCGCCTGGCCAAGGTGATGGTGCCCCAAGGCGTGGACCGGGATGCGCTACTGAAAAAACTGAGCCAGGACCCGGCCATTGCCGTGGCCGAGCCCAACTACCGGCTGCACCTGGCGGCCGAGCCGAACGACCCGCGCTTTAGCGAACTGTGGGGGCTGAACAACACCGGCCAGACCGGCGGCACCGCTGGCGCCGATATCGACGCTCCCGAAGCCTGGGACATCACCACCGGCAGCCATGACGTGGTGGTGGGGGTGATCGACACCGGTATCGACTACACCCATCCCGATTTGGCCGCCAACGTCTGGACTAACCCCGGCGAAATCCCCGGTAACGGCATCGATGATGACGGCAACGGCTACGTTGACGACGTACACGGTATCTCCAGTTTCGCTAACAGCGGCGACCCCATGGACGACCATGGCCACGGCACCCATGTCTCCGGCACCATCGGCGCCGAGGGCAATAACGGCATCGGCGTGGCGGGGGTGAACTGGGATGTCACCATCGTCGGCTGTAAGTTCCTGGATGCCGACGGCTACGGCGATACCGACGATGCCATCGAATGCCTGGATTACTTCACCGACCTCAAGCTCAACCACGGGGTAAATGTTCGCGCCACCAACAACTCCTGGGGCGGCGGCGATTACTCCGAGTCGCTCAAGGCGGCCATTGAGTCGGCCGGGGACGCTGGCATCCTGTTTGTGGTGGCAGCCGGTAACGACGCGCTAGACCTGGACGCCAGCCCAGGCTACCCGGCGAGTTATGACTCGGACGCCATCCTGGCGGTAGCCTCTACCGAGCACAACGACGAGATGTCTTACTTCTCAAGCTACGGCGCCACCACCATCGACCTTGGCGCGCCGGGCAGCGATATTCTCTCCACCTACCTCGGCGGTGGTTATGCGATGGCCTCCGGCACTTCTATGGCGACCCCCCACGTAACAGGGGCGGCGGCTCTGGTGTGGTCGGTGAACCCCGGCCTGGGTATCGGTGAGGTGAAAACCCTGCTGATGGACTCAGGGGACCCGCTGGCAGACTTGGCCGGTACCACGGTTTCCGGCAAGCGCATTAACCTCAAATCGGCCATCGACGCCGCCGACCCCAGCCCCACCTTCAAACTGACCCCCGACACCCGCAACCAGGAACTGGTGGCCGGCAGCACCGCCACCTTTGCCATCACCGTTGGTAATGTCGCCGACTGGAGCGGCGATGTCAGCCTGACCCTGGCCAGCCCCCTGGCCGGTGCCAGCCTCTCTGTCGCGACCGCCCAGCCGGGTGACGTGGTGATGCTGACCGTGCCCACCAGCGCCACCACCCCTTGGGGGGAATACGTCTTTACTGTCACTGGCGTTAGCGGCGAGCTGCACAAAGAAGCCCAGATGCGCCTGAACCTGCTGCCTCAGGGCCTGGAAGACTTTGATTTTGGCAACAATAGCGCCATGCCCATCCCGGATCTGGACCCAAGCGGCATTCAAAGCACCATTGAGGTCAGCCAGGCCGGGCCGGTATTCGCCATGACGGTGGGTGTCGACATTACCCATACCTGGCGTGGCGACCTGACCGTGACCTTGGTATCGCCGGCGGGCACCGAACTGGTGCTTAGCGACCGCGAAGGGGGCAGCGCAGATGACATCGTCGATTCCTGGAGCAGCGACGTATTCAACGGGGAGGAGATGCAAGGCACCTGGACGCTGAAAGTCGCCGACTACGCAGGCTCCGACACCGGCACTCTTAATAGCTGGAACCTGCATATCACCGCCCTTACCGGCGATACCGGCCCCAGCGCGCCAGTGGCCGCTTTTAGCGCGGCAGCCAACGGCCTGGAGGTGACCTTCACCGACAGCTCCACCGACCGCGATGACGACATCAGCGGCTGGTTGTGGGACTTTGGCGACGGCACCACCTCGGTGGAAGCCAGCCCCAGCCACAGCTACGCGGAAGCCGGCACCTACAACGTCTCGCTCACTGTCACCGACGCGACCGGCCTCAGTAACGCGGTTCAGCAGGCAGTCACGGTGTCTGACACCAGCATCACTCTGACCCTCAACCGCAGCTTCCTGTCTCGCACCGGCAACGCCCTGGTGGACTTGCACTGGGAAGGAGCCGAAGGCGAGCTGGTGGACCTGTACCGTGACGGCGTGCTGGTAGAAAGCACCTCCAACGATGGCCGCTACCGCGACCGCTTTACCACCAGTAGCGCCAGTGTCAGCTACACCCTGTGCTTGAGTGGTACTGCCCTCTGCTCTTCCCCGCTGGTGGTTGATTTCTAAAACCCCGCAAAAAAGGCAGCCTGCGGGCTGCCTTTTCTTCAATCTCGCTCTACTTGCACATTTCTTGCCCATTTGGGCGACTTTGCCTGATGTTGCCTAAAATTCAGTCAGGCATTGTTAGGAATTAGCATGTCAGTCTCTGCTCCATTGGAGGATGTTACCATTAGCGAGCAGCATTCAATCGACCATGTGCTGAGTGATGAGGAGCTTAACTTCCTCGGTCAGTTGTACAGTCCCAGGAAACGCCGTTTCCCCTGGCGCCAACTGCTATTTTACGTGTTGCTGGCCGCTGGCGCCGTCGCCACCTTCTGTTACGCCTTTTCCCGCTTCAGTGTTGCCATCGACCATAAGGTCTACAGCCAGCAGCAGGTGATCTACACCCAGGCTCCCACCAAAGCGGTACTGGACGCCACCCAGGCGCTACCGGCCGGCAGCGTGGTGGCCTACTTTGAAGAACAATGGGTCGCTTGCACCCCCTTGGAGGACGGATGGCAGTGCCAAGGTTTGCCTATCCCATCATCCTGAGCCTGTGCGTGCTGGCCCTGGCCTTTGTTGCCGGGCGCCTGAGCGCTCAGTGGCGGCCGCTGTGGTCCATCGAGGGCAACTGGCAGGGGGTTTACTTCCAAGACTTAGGTGACCAGCTCATCAAGATGGATTATCGCCTGCACACCGAAGGCAAACGCATCAACGCCGATGTTAAGTACAGCGACAGCGGCGAGTTTTTGGGCGAGCAGCAGATGGACTTGGTGTATCTCGGTAAAACCCCGGACACCAACCGCAACCTGTTCAGCCTGGAAAATCCGCCGGACGATGCCCAGTTTCGGGTCGATAACAGCCTGCGCCTGCCCTACATCCTCAAGCTCGATAAAAACCACTACTTCGCGCTGCAACGCATGAACCAGGGTTTTATCGGTACCATCTTTCACCGCATCGAGCCACCACCGAACCAAGCCTTGTAAAAAACCGCCCCGAGGGGCGGTTTTTTGTCAGCCTTTTTTGGCCAGGTAACCCAGGCACAGCAGCAAACCTGCCGTGCCCAACCAGGGAGCCAGGGCAAAGCCGTCCATAAAGGGCACCTTGCCTGGCAGGCTCACCGCCAAAATGGCCACCAGCACTCCCATCAACGCTTCACCGGTGATAAGGCCTGAGGCCAGCAACAAGCCTTTGCCTTCGGCCTCATGGGTGCCGCGTTTTTTCTGCTGCCAATGGGCCAGCAGGCCGCCAAGGAAGATGGGCACCGACAACCCCAGCGGCAGGTAAACCCCCACCGCCACCGCCAGCACCGGGAAGCGAAAGCTGGCGCCGCGCCTTTTCTGCACTTCGTCGAGGACTATCAATACCACCGCCAGAACAAAGCCGATGTAGATGTAAGTCCACTCGATACCGGCGCCAAAGATGCCGGTGGAGAGATCTTTCATCAGCCCGGCCTGCGGGGCGGAAAGCGGCGTGGCATCGGGGTTAACCGGGCTGACCCGGCCGATGCCGTAGCCCTTATCGAGGATGTTGAGCACCCAGGGAATGGCGGTAGCGGCGGCGGCCACCCCCACTATCTGGAACACCTGCTGGCGCCAGGGGGTGGCGCCAACCATATGGCCGCATTTGAGGTCTTGCATGTTGTCGCCGGCAATGGCCGCCGCCGAGCAGATCATGCCGGCAAGATAAATCACCGCGATGGGCCCCAAGGTGCCAGCCAGGCCCTCGTTACCCATCAATTGCAGCAAGATCAATGCAGAGACAATGACGGTGGCAATGGTCACGCCGCTGATGGGGTTGTTGCTTGATCCCACCAGCCCCGCCATATATCCGGCCACCGACGAGAAAATAAAGCCAAACAGCAGCATCAGCGCCGTCATCACCCCGGCTATCCAGTAGCGCTCGCTGTAGTCGCCAAGGGCGTTCAGGAACAGCAAATAGAGCGGAATAACCGACACCAATACCATCATCCCCACGTAGGGAATGGGAATGTCGAACTCGGTGCGCAGCACCTTGCCGGCCTCATTTTTCGATTCCTTATACGCCTGCAAGGACGCCCGAACTCCCTGCCACAAAGGCTTGGCAAGGGTAATAAGGGACCAAAGCCCGCCCACCATCATGGCCCCCACACCGATGCGTCGGCACTGCTGCCAGGAGCTGCCGGCCAGGGCTTCCCAATCCTGGGCGGTCCAGTCCGCCGGGTTGCCGGTTACCCCGGCAAGCTGGGCGATTTCGTCGCCGTTAAAAGCCCAGTTCAAGGGTACGCCAATCAAGGTGCCAATAACGCCGCCCATAAACACCAAGGTGGCGATGTTAAGACCAACGATGTAACCCACCCCCAGCAGCGCCGGGCTCAGGGTAATGTCGCCGGTAAACAGCCACTTGCCGGCAAAAAAGCCCTTGGTGGCCGCCACGCCGCCAGACAGCACCCCAAAGCCCGCTTCCAGCAACTTGATGCCGCCGCCGAGGCCGGCCGCTTGCAGCAGTTGCTTGAACCCCTCTTTGGCCTCAACGCTCGGCTTCCACTCGGGGTGGTCTTTGTCGGTTTCAATGCCGCCGGTTTTCAGCACCTGGGCGGTGGCCACCCCTTCGGGGAAGGCGAGTTTGGCCTCCACGATCAGCGCCCGGCGCAGCGGAATGGTAAAGGCCACCCCCAACACGCCGCCGAGAATGGCGATGGCCACCATGGGTCCCCACTCATAGCCGGCCCAGGCCTTCATCATCACCAACGCTGGCAGGGTAAAGATGATGCCCGCCGCCAGAGACTCCCCGGCAGAGGCGGCGGTTTGCACCATGTTGTTTTCCAAGATGCTGGAGCGGCGAAACAGCCGCAAAATGCCCATGGAACAGGCCGCAGCAGGAATAGAGGCGGACACGGTCAGCCCCACCAAAAGGCCTATGTAGGCGTTGGCGGCGGCCAGTACGGCAGAGAGAAAGGCCCCCAGCAGCAGGGCCTTGAGGGTGAGCTCCTGCAAATTGCGCTCGGGCGATACCAGGGGTTGGTCAGACATAACAATCTCCTTGTTGTTATGCCCTACCTTATTCGGTTGTTAACAAAAAGAAAACGCCGGCTTGCTGCCGGCGTTTTGTCGATATCAGGCCTGGCCTTCCATCGCTTTGAGCTTCTTCTCCAGGTAGTGGATGTTGGTGCCACCGTTGTAGAAGTTCTCGTCTTTCATAATGAGCTTATGCAAGTCGATGTTGGTCTTGATACCGTCAACCACCAGCTCAGACAGGGCGTTCTGCATGCGGGCGATGGCCACATCGCGGTTCTCGCCGTAGCAGATCAGTTTGCCGATCATCGAATCGTAGTTCGGCGGCACCTTGTACTCGGCGTAGATGTGGCTGTCCCAGCGTACACCAAGGCCACCCGGGGAATGGAAACGGGTGATCTTACCGGGGCTGGGGATAAAGGTGCGCGGGTCTTCAGCGTTGATACGGCACTCGATGGCATGGCCACGAATAACCACATCAGACTGGCTGATAGACAGCGGCTGGCCGGCAGCGATACGCAGCTGTTCCTTGATGAGATCCACACCGGTGACCATCTCGGTAACCGGGTGCTCCACCTGGATACGGGTGTTCATCTCGATGAAGTAGAACTCGCCGTTTTCATACAGGAACTCGAAGGTACCGGCGCCGCGGTAGCCGATCTCCACACAGGCGCGGGCGCAGCGTTCGCCAATGGCCTTACGCATGGACTCGGTAATACCCGGTGCCGGGGCCTCTTCCACCACTTTCTGGTGGCGGCGCTGCATGGAGCAGTCGCGCTCGCCCAGGTGAATGGCGTTGCCTTGGCCGTCGGCCAGTACCTGGATCTCGATATGGCGCGGGTTCTCGAGGAACTTCTCCATATAGACTTCCGGGTTGCCAAAGGCCGCTTTGGCCTCGGCCTGGGTGGTGGCGATGGCGCTGGTCAGCTCGGCTTCGCTGCGCACTACGCGCATGCCGCGGCCACCGCCGCCGCCGGACGCCTTGACGATCACCGGGTAGCCGATGCGCTTGGCAATGGCTTTGTTGCGGGCTTCATCGTCGGTCAAGGTGCCGTCGGAGCCCGGTACGCAAGGTACGCCGGCTTTTTTCATGGCGGCAATGGCAGACACCTTGTCGCCCATCAGGCGGATGGTGTCGGCTTTGGGGCCGATGAAGATGAAATCGCTGTTCTCTACCTGCTCGGCAAAGTCGGCGTTCTCGGCCAGGAAGCCGTAACCGGGGTGAATGGCCACGGCGTTGGTGACTTCGGCGGCGGCGATGATGGCCGGAATGTTCAGGTAGCTCTGGGGCGACGGTGCCGGCCCGATACAGATGCTTTCATCGGCCAGCAGCACATGCTTGAGGTCGCGGTCGGCAGTTGAATGCACGGCGACGGTTTTGATGCCCATCTCGCGGCAGGCGCGCAGAATTCGCAGCGCAATCTCACCACGGTTGGCAATAACCACTTTATCCAACATGGGGCTGTCCTTATTCGATGACAAACAGGGGCTCGTCGAATTCGACGGGCTCGCCGTTCTCCACCAGGATGGCTTTGATGGTGCCGGATACTTCGGCTTCGATCTGGTTCATCATCTTCATGGCTTCGATGATGCACAGGGTGTCGCCTTTGCTGACCTTCTGGCCCACTTCGGCAAAGGCTTTGGCGCCCGGGCTGGAGGAGCGGTAGAAGGTGCCGACCATGGGTGACTTCTGCACCTGGCCACTGATCTCAGGCTGGGCAGCCGCAGCCGGGGCAGCCACAGGGGCGGCGGCAGGCGCAGCAGCAGGGGCCGCCATTTGCGGGGCAACGCTGTATTGCATGGGCATCATGGGGGCGCTGCCGCCACGGCTGATGCGAACCGCTTCTTCACCTTCGGTGATTTCCAGCTCGTTGATGCCAGACTCTTCGACCAGCTCGATCAGCTTCTTGATTTTACGAATATCCATAAACAGGCTTCTCTAATTTTTAGCTCAGTTGAGATTGACCGAAAGCCGCTTTACAGCCGCTTCCAGTGCGAATTGGTAGCCCTGGGCACCCAGGCCGCAGATCACCCCTACCGCCTTGTCAGACAGGTAGGAATGCTGGCGAAAGGGTTCGCGGGCATGCACGTTGGACAAATGCACTTCGATAAAGGGAATGGCGACCCCCAGCAAGGCATCGCGCAGCGCCACCGAGGTGTGGGTAAAGGCGCCGGGATTGATAACGATGAAATCCACCCGCCCCATGGCGTCGTGAATGGCATCGATCAGCACATGCTCGGCATTGCTTTGCAGATGCTCAAGCGTGATGCCTAGTTGCGTGGCTTGCTGAGTTAGGCCGGCAAGGATATCTGCCAGGGTTTGGTGGCCATAGACCTCGGGTTCGCGTTTACCCAAGAGGTTAAGATTAGGGCCGTTGATAAGCAGTACTGTGGGATTTGCCATAATCTTCCGGAATTTTGTGGTGATTTGTCCGGTTATGGTCGGTAACGTCGAGAGATCCGACCACAAAGGGCATAAAGCCCTACTTCCATGGCATTATATCGGCTTGCCGTAAAAAGACAGCAAAATACTGGTCTTATCTCAGCACAATCCCCGAGAATTCAGGCATCTGGCCACCTTAACGGCTGGCCAGATCGCGCCAAACCCGCACACTACGGCGCAATTGCCCGGCCAATTGCTGCCGTTCTTCGGCATTTCGTGGCGGATTGCTGGGCCCAAGGTGGGGTAAAACCACCTCCACGGCCACCGCGCCGCGAAAGCCACCTTGATGCAACGCCCTAAATTGAGAGACAAAATCCAGGTGACCTGTGCCAATGCCGCCGCGATTGGAATCGCTGATGTGATAGATGCCGGTGCCTGGCGCAAACTGGCGCAGTACCTGTACCGGATCGTGCTCTTCCTCGATATTCATATGGAAGCTGTCCAGCAGCAGGCCAAGCCCTGGCCGGCCAAGGGCCCTGACCAACCGCTGGTAATCGCCGGTGTTGTGCATCATCGGCACTTCGTAGCGGTTACAAAGCTCGTAAAGTAGCGGCACCGAGCGCTCGGCGGCGTAAGCCAGCAGCGATTTGCATGCATTGACCAGAGTGTCCCAGCGCTGCTGGTCGTCTTCTTCATTGACAAGCCAGGTGCTGAGCCCTTGCAGGCATACAGGGATGCCCTCTCCCAAGGCGGCGGCAAAATCGATAGCGCCTTGGTAAAACGCCAGGGCCCCCTGCACTGTCGCCAGCGCTTGGCTGGGCGGGCGACAGTGAAAGGGGTCCACGGCGATGATGGCCAACTGATGCCGGGCGGCCGCCTTGGCCACCTGTTGTGGGCTGTAACGGTCGAGATCTTCGCAGTACTGCACGGCATCAAAGGCCAACTCGGCCGCGGTTTGCATGATCTCATCCAGATCCCGGGTACCCAAGGTCCAGGTACAGACGCCAATGGTCATTATTCCTCCCTATAAACAACAAGCCCGGCACAGGCCGGGCTTTTCACTCAGAGCAGGTCGTCGACCTGGGCAATTTTGCCCAGCACCGCATTGATACGGGTTTGTACGGTTTCCAGCTCCCCCTTCAGCCGCTGGTTTTCGGCTGCCAGGGTCTCATTCTGGCCGGTCATCTGGCCCTTTTCGGCCCTAAGTTCCTCGATTTCCATTTGCAGCAGGCCAATGGTATCTACGGCGGCCTGTACCTTTGCTTCCAGCTTTTCCAACAATTCCAGCGACATGTTTTCCCCTAATCATCAATGGCGCACCACAGGTATCGGCACCTGCGCCCGGATGCCTTTCTACGCTTATCAACGGGCTAAGGAAAGGCATCTCAAACTATTGTAACGTAACGCCTACCACATGAAACGACGCAAAAGCCCCATGGCACTCAAGGTCTACACCCATAGCGACATCGCCGCCCTCATCCATCATCGCCCCCTGGAGACCAAAGTGGGCGAGGCGCTGACCCTGCTTCCCAAAGGCGCTAACCTGGCCGAGCGGTTGCAAGGGGCCCGCGCCCTTGGCGGCCGTTATGCCCTGCTGGGGGTGCCCGAAGATCTGGGCCCCCGGGCCAATTTCGGCCAAGGCGGCGCCGACAAAGGCTGGGCCGCCTTCCTGGCCCGCTTTTTAAACCTGCAAAGCCAGGATGGTTTTAACTGCTCCAGTATGGTGCTGGTCGGCGAACTTGAGCTGAATGATCTGGCCGCCAAAGGCGAGGCGCTGGGCAGCCAACACCCGGAGCAGCTGGCGCAGTTAAGGGAGCTGGTGGCAGAGGTAGACAGCCGCCTGGCGCCCGTTATCAGCCAAGTAGTTGAAGCAGGGCTTATTCCCATCGTTATTGGCGGTGGCCACAACAACGCCTACCCGCTGATAAAAGGCGTCAGCCATGCCTTGGGTCGCCCCCTTGGGGTGCTGAACATCGACCCACACGCCGATTTTCGGCCCACCGAGGGGCGCCATTCCGGTAACGGTTTTCGCTACGCCTACGAAGAAGGACTCTTGGCGCAATACCAGGTGATGGCCATGCACCCTTGGAAGAACTCGGCGGCCAGCCAGCAAGCCTTGGTTGACGCAGGCTTTGACCACGCCAGTTATCTCGACCTCTACGTAAAAAGGAGCCTGAGCCTTGAACAAGCCCTGGCCGAGATGGCGGCGCGCCTTGAGGTGCACCCTTGCGGCCTGGAGGTGGATCTTGACGTGATAAACCACCTGCCAGCCAGCGCCTACACCAATGCCAGCCTGCCCCTTTGCGACGTGGAATACCTGGTCTACCAGGCTGCCAGCCGGTTAAAGCCCCGTTACCTGCACCTTTGCGAGGCGGCTCCGGCGCGCCACCCGGCTGGAGAAAAGGCCGGTATGAGCGATTGCGGCCAGGCCCTGGCGGCGCTGGTGGTGGCTTTTATCAGCGCCATGGAAGCGCTTGATTAAAGGTCCGTTTTCGGCACGACAGCCCCACATTGCGGCGCTATCATAGCGTTTTACTAGGAGGTTCCATGCCCCGCCGCTATTTGCCCGAACTGTTGTTATTGGCCGCCTTGTGGGGCGCCTCCTTTTTGTTTATGCGCGTTGCCGCGCCGGAGTTTGGCCCGGTTCCGCTGATTGCAATGCGGGTTGGCATCGCCGCCCTGGTGTTGCTGCCGGTGCTGTACTGGCGCAAGCAGCTGGGGCTTATTCGCCGCCATATCAAGCCGCTGGCCTTTGTGGGGCTGACCAACTCGGCCCTGCCGTTCAGCCTTTTTGCCTTTGCCACCCTCTCGCTGACCGCCGGCCTTACCGCCGTACTCAACTCCACGGCGCCATTCTGGACAGCCCTGGTGGCCTTCTTCTTTTACGGCGACAAACTCTCCACCCAGCGGGTGCTGGGGATCCTGGTGGGTTTTGCCGGGGTACTGGTATTGGTTTGGCCCAAGCTGTCGGCCAGTGGCGCCTTGCTGGCCATCGGCGCCTGCCTGCTGGCCAGCATGAGCTACGGCGTTTCGGCCAACTACAGCAAACACCAGCTTGAAGGGGTACCGCCCTTGGTCAGCACTGTTGGCAGCCAGATAACCGCCGCCCTGATGCTGTTGCCCCTGGCCATCCTCTACTGGCCCAGCCACGGCATCAGCCTGCATGCCTGGCTGGCTGCCGCCGCCCTTGGCATTGCCTGTACCGGCCTTGCGTACCTGCTGTTCTTTCGCCTTATCGCCCAGGTTGGCCCGGCCAACGCGGTAATGGTGACCTTTCTTATCCCGGTGTTCGGCAACCTGTGGGGCGCGATGTTCCTGGGTGAAAGCGTGACTGCAAGCCTGCTGCTGGGCGGCCTGGTTATCCTTGCTGGGGTGGCCATTTCCCTTGGGCTGTTACGTACCAAAGCCCTCCCCGCCTAACCCCCTTCCCCCCAAAAGGCCCATCAGGGCCTTTTTTTATGCTTTGTTTTTCAACATTTTGGAACGCGTCATTTTTTTGACACGCCGCACGTTATTCGCCCTTACTGTGTCATCAATAAATGATAAGGTGACTCTAAACTAGGCATACAAAATACAGACACTTACAAGTAAGCCTAAAGCCGGAAGGGGTTCTGCCGCCTCTTTGGCCCATATAACAACAATGATTCGTATTTGGGGACAAGGCTAGAGGAACCCGTTAGTGAATAGTTACGACGACATTGGCCGCTTTAAGGAGAAAGCCGACCAACCCCAGCTGGATTACCAGACTTTTTCGGACAAGGACGTTCGTTTCAATTCACCCTGGAAACTGCTTAACGAGTTGGCCCGCTACCAGCCACAGGTTGAGCGCACCGTTACCAGCCAGCCCATCACGGCCAAGACTACGCCGCCACCGCAGGCGCCGGTCCAAAGCCAGCCGCAGCCAATTGCCGAGCCGCAAGGTACGGCGCTGCGCTCCCTGCTCAAGAAGGTCAGCCAATGAACCTGGTGTACTTGATGTCACCCAAAGGGGGCGTAGGCCGTACCACGCTGACCGCCAACCTGGCCTTTGCCCTGCAACGGCTGGGGCACCAGGTAGTGGCCCTCGACCTCGATTGCCAAAACAGCCTGCGCTTGCATCTGGGGCTGCCAGTAAGCGAGCAGCGCGGCATCGTGCCGGGCCTTCAGCACAGCAGTGACTGGCGCAGCCAGATCATGGAGACCCCCAGCGGCGTCGGCCTCTTGCCCTATGGCGAGGCAAGCCAGACGCAGCGGGAAAGCTTTGACGCCTTGCTGCGCCAAGACCCGGAGTTTCTAAGCCAGCGGCTGGGGCCGCTGGTGAACCAGCCGGGCTGCATTGTGCTGGTGGACCTGCCCTCTGGCCCCAGCGCCGCGCTGGAAGCGATGAAAAAGACCGCCGGCATCAGCCTGGTGGTGATGCTGGCCGATGGCGCCTCCGCTGCCACCCTGCCGCTGGTGGAACACGAGAGCTACCTGGGCATTGATGCCCGAAAAAGCGCTTTTTACATCGTCAACCAGGTGTATATCCGCTCTCGCCTTAATCGCGATGTTACCGAGTTCTTTGAGCAGCGCCTTGGCGCCGCCATGCTGGGCCGGGTGCATCGGGACGAAGCGGTGCCGGAAGCCAACGCCTCGCAGCGCTCGGTATTTGAATACGCCCCCGCCTCCGCGGTTATCCAGGACCTTGAAAACATCGCCCGCAGCATAAGTCGAATGCTGCCCGAGGCCTACGGGCACAGCGCGATGACGTTTTCACAGAATTGATGGAATAACATGAAACCGGATCAACCTACCCGGCCGGGGTATTTGGCGTACCAAATCCTGGCAACCCTGGTTCTTTTGAGCATTGTGCTGTTGATTGTCACTACCCCGCTGGACATCGAAAGCCAGGCTCTGTTTGGCCTGGCCGGCGTGGTACTGATGCTTATCGTAAGCCGCTTTACGTCCCGTTGGGCCCGTATCGTGCTGATCTTGATGAGCATGGTGATCTCAACCCGCTACCTGTACTGGCGGGCTACCGACACCCTGGTGTTCAGCACCCCCATCGAAACCATTCTTGGGATTGGGCTACTGCTGGCCGAGGTGTACACCTGGCTTATTCTGGTGCTGGGTTTTATCCAGACCATCTGGCCCCTGAACCGGCGCATCGTGCCGCTCCCCAAAGACAGCAGCACCTGGCCAACGGTGGATGTCTACATCCCCACCTACAACGAGAGCCTGGACATCGTGCAGGACACGGTGCTGGCCGCCATGAACCTCGACTACCCCAAAGACAAGCTCAAAGTGTACCTGCTGGACGACGGCCGGCGCCCCGAGTTTGGCGCTTTTGCCGCTGCGGCCGGGGTGGGTTACATCACCCGCAACGACAACAACCACGCCAAGGCCGGCAACCTCAACAATGCCCTGAAGCAAACCAACGGCGAGCTGATTTGCATCTTCGACTGCGACCACGTCACCACCCGCATCTTCTTGCAGGCAACGGTGGGCGCCTTTATGGCCGAGCCCAACCTGGCGCTGTTGCAAACTCCCCATTATTTTTACTCGCCTGACCCCTTTGACCGGAACCTGCGCACTTCCCTGGATTTGCCCAGCGAAGAGGAAATGTTCTACGGACCGGTGCAGATGGGGAACGACTACTGGAACGCCGCCTTCTTCTGCGGCTCCTGCGCGGTGATCCGCCGCGAGGCTCTTAACCAGACCAACGGCTTTGCCGTTGAAACCGTTACCGAAGATGCCCACACCGCACTGCGTTTGCAGCGTATGGGCTGGGACACCGCCTTTTTGGGCATCCCCCTGGCGGCGGGCCTGGCCACGGAACGGCTGGCCCTGCACATTGGCCAGCGGGCGCGCTGGGCACGGGGCATGTGCCAGTTGCTGCGTATTGATAACCCATTGTTTGGCAAGGGCCTGCGTTGGCATCAGCGGCTTTGCTACCTGAACGCAGCGCTGCACTTTCAGTTCCCGCTGCCTCGGGTGGTGTTCCTCACCGCACCGCTGGCCTACTTGCTGTTTGGGCTCAATATCATCGCCTCCTCCCCGCAGCTGATTTTGGCCTACGCCTTGCCGCACCTTATTCATTCCCTTTACACCAACTCCCTGCTCCATGGCCGTAGCCGCTACACCTTCTGGGGCGAAATTTACGAGACAGTGCTGGCGTTTTCTCTGGTGCGGCCGGTGCTGGCCACACTGTGGAACCCCAAAAAGGGTAAGTTCAACGTCACCGAAAAAGGCGGCCTGCTGCGCGACGGCTACTTCGATTACGACGCCGTGCGCCCCCATGTGTTCACCCTGGCCCTGCTTATCGCCGGGGTTACCTGGGGTGTGGTGCGGCTGATTTGGAGCGATGTGTTCGACATTCAGCCTACGGTGCTGGTGCTGAACCTGTTCTGGGCCTGTTTCAGCGCCCTTATCCTGCTTGCCGCCGTTGCCGTTGCCCGTGAAACCCGCCAGGTTCGCAATACGGTGCGGGTCGATATCAAGCTGCCAGCCATTTTGCACCTGGCCAACGGCCATACCCTGCAAACCACCACCCGCAACTTTTCCATGGGCGGCATGATGCTCGATAACCCCATGGGCAGCGCGCTGGAAGACGCCATGGTGGAGGATGTGGAGATCCGCTTTGACAACCAGACCCTGCTGTTCCCGGTAAACACCATCAACCTTGGTGACGACGCCCTGCGGTTCCAGTTCCGAGCCCTGCCGGTGCGCCAGCGCCGCCAGTTGGTGAACGTGGTAATGGGCCGGGCCGATGCCTGGGTACCGGACCATCCCCACCCCAAAGACAACGCATTTACCTCCCTGTGGGCAGTAATAAAAGCGGTGATGGGGCTCTTTACCCGGGAGAGCAAAAACAGCGGCTGGGCGCGCTGGCGCACCAGCCTCTTTGGCAGCTGGAAGTTTCGTATCGCGCTGGTCACCCTGGTGGCCTTTGGCATCACCATCGTGGCCAACCGGGCCTGGGCCGCAGAGAACAGCTACCAAGAGCAGCTTGGCTTTCGCCAGGCTGGCCTCTTTGGCCCGCTGGTGGTCAGCGGTAACGGCAACAACAGCGGCGTGCACTTTTCCATCCGTAAAGACGAGATGGCTAACGCCGCCGAGCTGGACCTCACCCTCAGCTACCCCGACGCCAAGTTCCCCGAAAACAGCCACCTGGATGTGCTACTCAACGGCCAGTTGCTGCAAAGCATCGCGCTGGACCCGTTCAGCGCCGACGGCCTGGATAGCAAAATCGCCATCAATCCGGCGCTTATCCTCAGCGAAAACGACCTTAACTTTCGCATTGCTGGCCAGGCTGGCCCCCAGTGCCTGGATGAAGACGCCCCCAATCACAACGAGGTGCTGATAAGCGAGCTGTCGTCGCTGCACCTGGATCTTACCCGCCTACCAAGGCCCCGTGATCTGGCCATCTTCCCGGCACCTTTTTTTGATAACGGCGCCATGGGCCAAATTCGCATTCCCCTGGTGTTGCCGGAGCAGCCCAGCGAAGGGGTGCTGGAAAGCGGCGCCATCCTGGCCTCTTACTTTGGCAAGGAAGCGCGGTTTCGGGTGGTTCACCTGCCGGTGAACCGCAACAGCCTGCCCGACGACAACGCCATCGCCTTGGTGGTGGGTAACAGCCTGGCCGGTGCCACCCTGGCGCCGCCATCTGGGCCTGAGCTTAGGCTTATCGATAACCCCTTGAACCCGCTCTACAAAGTGCTGGTGGTGATGGGCCGCACCGACAGCGAGCTGAAAACCGCCGTCACCTACTTGCTCAGTGGCGCCCCCCTTGAAGGGGACCAAATGTTGGCCAAGGCCATCAAACTGCCTGAGCGCAAACCCTACGACGCCCCCAACTGGGTAGACACCCGCCATGCGGTTACCTTCGGCCAGTTGGCTAAGCCGGACGACCTGGCCGCCCGGGGCCTCAACCACGGCGCCAACGAGGTGAACTTTAGGGCGCCGCCGGATTTGTTCCGCTGGCGCGGGCGGCCCATGTCCATGGAAGTGCAGTACCTGTTCCCTGAAGGTGACTGGCTGGACGAGCGCCGTTCCAAACTCAACGTGACCTTAAACGGCCAGTATCTGGGCTCCTTGCCGGTAAACAGCAGCGGTATCGGCGCCTCCATCATGCGGATGCTCGGCAGCGATGTGCGCCAGCAAAAAGCCAAGGTCGAGCTGCCGCCTTACCTCTTGTATGGCGAGAACAAGCTGCAGTTTTACTTTGACCTTCGCCTGCACCCCGACAGCGACTGCCAGCAGGTGCTGGGCACCAAGATCATCAGCCGCATTCTGCCCGCTTCCGACCTGGATTTGAGCGGTTCCGAGCATTTCACCATGCTGCCCAACCTCTCTTATTTCATCAGCGCCGGCTTTCCCTTCACCCGCATGGCGGACCTGTCGCAGACCACCGCCCTGGTACCGGCCCGCCCCAGCAACCTGGAGCTGCAAAGCCTGTTCGATTTAATGGCCAGGATGGGCCAGGCCACCGGTTACCCGGCCTACGGCGTCGAAGTGAAAAAGGGCTTTGGCGAGATCCGCGCCCAAACCGGCCGCGACCTGTTGGTGGTTGGCGCCGTTGCCGACCTGGCCAGCAGCCCGGTGCTTTACACCAGCCCGTTCCGCTTCGAGCAGAACAAGCTTGGCCTCAAACCCACCAGCCTCACCGAGCAATGGACCCGCCTGCTTAAGGGTGACTGGGGCCGCCAGGACAAACCGGCCCGGCGCCAGTTGGAGGCCCAAGACAGCTTCTTTGGCCTGGCCAGTTATATCTCCCCTGCCGATCCGGCGCGGGTGGTGGTGGTGGCCACGGCCAGCAACGAGCAACAGCTGCCCACCCTGACCACGCGCCTGCAAGATCCCCAGGCCAGCAGCGAAGTCCATGGCGACCTGGTGCTGTTGCAAGACCAGCAGATCCGCTCTTACCGGGTCGGGCCGCGCACCGGCAGCGGCGAAATGTCGTGGGACATGACCGTGCGCTGGTACTTCGGCCAACACGTGCTGCAACTGCTGGCCACCTTGCTGCTGGGCATCTTGCTGGGCGCCACCTTGATTTATCCCCTTCTCAAACAGCGCGCCAAACAGCGCCTGGCTAAAGCCAAAGAGCATCATCATGAATAAATCGCTGCTGCTTACCCTAGCCCTTTCCTCCCTTTCGGTACCGGCTCTGGCCGCCAGTGCCGGGGTTCAAAGCGACTTTGACGCCCTGTTCCAGCAGGCTGATTTTTGGCAAAGCAAACAGCGCCAGGACTTGGCCAAAGACGCCCTTAACCGCATCTTGGCGGCGGACCCCAACAACACCGAGGCCCTGTACCGGCTGGCACTGATCGCCATTCAAGAAGGGGATAAGAGCCACGCTTCGGCGTACATCGAGCGCTTGAAAGCCGTTGCGCCGAACGATTCGCACCTCGAAGAGCTGCGCATCGCTCAGGCCTCTACCGATGTCGACTCCGGCGCCCTTGGCGAAGCCCGGGTGCTGGCCGCCAGCGGCCAGGCTGAAGAAGCCATAGCCCGCTATAAAAGCCTGTTCAGCGGTAACACGCCGCCAGCCAGCCTGGCGCTGGAGTACTACCAGACCCTCGCCGGCACCCAGAACGGCTGGGACGCTGCCCGCCAGGGGCTCGCCAAGCTTCATCAGGCCCAACCGGGCAACAGCGCCGTGGCCATAGCCTACGGCCAGGTGCTGACCTACCGCGACAGCACCCGCCGCCAGGGCATCAACCTGCTGGCCAAGTACGACGCCGTCAGCAAGGACGCCAGCAAAGCCTGGCGCCAGGGGCTGCTGTGGCTCGATGCCGACAAGGCCGACCAGCCTCTCTATCAGGCCTTTGAACAGGCTCACCCCGGCGATAAGCAAGTTGCCGATTACTACCACAACAAAACCACCCTCTCTCCCACCCAGGCTGCCGATCAAGCCCGCAGCCTCGGTTACAAGGCCCTGGATGCCGGCAGGCTCGGCGAAGCCGAAAAGGCCTTCCGCCAAGCCCTGGCCACTAAAAGCAAAGATCCTCAGGCCCTGGCTGGGCTGGGCCTTGTTGAGCTTCGCCGCCAGCGCTTTGCCAGCGCCCGGGATAACCTGGCCCAGGCCATTCGCTTGGCGCCAGCTCAAAAGAGCCAATGGCAAAAGGCCTATGAGAGCGCCGATTTTTACGCTCGGCTCGGCCAGGCCCGTAGCGCCAGCGAGCACCGCCAATACGATACCGCCCTGAATCTTCTTGCTCCCCTGACCGGCGCCAGCGGCAGCCAGGGCCATGACGCCCAATTGCTAAAAGCCGATGTGCTGCAAAAGAAAGGGGAGCTCGACAGCGCCGAGGCCAGTTACCGGGCGCTGCTGGCCAAGCGAGGCACCGACAACGCCGCCCGCCTGGGGCTGGTCAACGTGCTGCGCCAACAGCAGCGCTGGAGTGAGGCAAGCGAGGTGGCCCAGGCGCTGCCGGCATCGGCCAAGGGCGAGCTCGGCGATCTGGCCTCTGGCCAAGCCATGGTGCTGCGTGACCGGGCCGCCAGCGAGTCGCCGGTGATGGCCGAAGCCACCCTGCGTCAGGCCAGCGTATTGGCCCCGCAAAACCCTTGGGTGCGCCTGGATTTAGCCCGGTTACTGAATAAAACCGGCCGCCCACTGGCAGCCCAGGTGCTGGTCAATCGCGGCGTGCAAGACTATGGCCTGGCGGATGACCGCTACGTGGCGGCGCTGCTGGCCAAGGATCAGCAGCGCTGGGGCGATGTGGCCCGCCTGCTTGAGCCTGTTAGCGCCAGCAAACGCTCAGCCGAGATAAAGGATCTTTTGGAAAGCGCGGCCCTGCAGGCTCGCCTTGACGAGATAAAACGCCGCCAGCAGGTAGGTGACCGCGAAGGCGCCCGCCAGTTGATCATGGACATGTACAACAAGCCCCCCCAAAGCGCTGCCGGGGTGGGCGAAGTGGCGTCCATGCTTTATGAAAGCGGCGAGCCAGCCATGGCGCTCATGCTCATTCGCCAGAATGACCAAAAAGCCCTCACCTCACCGGTGGCTCAATACCAGACCCAGGTGCTGGTGATGATCAAAGCCGGCGCCGATCAGGAAGCCGATGCCCTGGTCGCCAGGCTCTCCCAACGCCGGGATCTGGGCCCTGGCGACTGGGCCGCCATTGAACAAACGCGCAATGCCATGGCAGTGGCCAAGGCCGATAAACTGCGCCTGGCCGACCAGTTGGCCGAGGCCTACGACGTCCTGGCCGCCCGCCTGCGGGTGGCACCCAACGACGAACCGCTGCTGCTGGCCATGGCCCGCCTTTATCAAACCGGCAATAAAAACAGCAAAGCCCTGCAGATTTACCAGTACACCCTCAAGCACAACCCCGGCAGCCTCGACGCCCTGAGCGGCGCCGTGGAAGTAGCCATTACCACCAAGGATCTGGACGTTGCCGACCAGCTGCTGGCACAGCTATCAAGGGATCAGGCCGAAGAACCCGCCATGTTGCTACTGGCCGCCAAGGTAGCCCGCGCCCGGGGTGACAACGACCAGGCCCTGCGCCTGCTGGCCAAATCCCGCAGCAAGCTCTTTGAAGGCCAGCAAGACCAGCCTTGGCTGGTGGCCAGCGACAGCCAGCCGGGCTTTGACAACCCCTTTGCCGCCAACAAGGCACCGGCCAAGGGCAAGGCTGGCGACAACCCCTGGCGCCGGCCCAGCTGGCTGCCGGGCGGAGAGGACCTTTCCACCGAGCAATCGCCCTGGAAAGACCAAGACACCCCCGCTGGCCCGCCGTCACTGGTGGCCCAGATTGACAGCCTGACCCGCGAGATCCACAAGGACAGCGCCACCCGCCTCGACGCCAACGTGGAGTTTCGCTCCCGCAACGGCCAGGCCGGCTTGGGCCAGCTTGATGAAGTTAAAACCCCGGTTACCATCGAAACCCAACTGGGCAGTGGCCGGCTGAAAGCCCAGATCACCCCCACTTACCTCAACGGCGGCACCCTCTCCGGTGATTACAGCCGCTTTGGCAGTGGTGCCCTGGGGAGCGCCGCCAGCAGCCTGAGCCAGGATCTGAGTGACATGCCGGATGTACTGGACGGCATTGAAGACACCGCTTACAGCTACGAGCAAGCCAGGTTAAGCGCCGAGAGCGCCCAGGCGATTTACCAGGCGGCGCTGGCCGACAACACCCTGACCGCCATCCAGCAGGCCCAGTTTTTGGCCACCGCCAACCAAGCCGAACTGACCGCCACCCAGGCCAAGCGCAACTTCGACCGGGCCGTGCAACAAGACCTGCTCAAAGCCATCGGCCTCAATACCGACAACCTCACCAGCGAAGACTGGGAAACCCTCAACAGCTACTTTGGCCAGTTGGGTTTTGACAGCACAGGGGGTTTGTCTTCCACCAGCCTGGCGGCGTTTTTAGACAGCCGCGATGCCTTTGAATCCCTGCTTGGCTCCCTCAGGGCGCAGCTCAACAGCCTGATGCGCAGCGCCGAAGATCTGCCAGCGCAGCACGACGCCGGGGTGGCTTTGTCGCTGGCCTATGGGGTGGGTGATTTCAATTTCGATATCGGCACCACGCCATTGGGTTTTGAAGAGGTCAACCTGGTTGGCGGCGTGCAGTGGCAACCGCAGCTGGATGACAACCTGCGTCTGGATTTGAACCTGGAGCGCCGGGCCGTTACCGACAGCGTGCTGTCTTACGCCGGAACCTACGACCCCAGCACCGGCACCAGCTGGGGCGCCGTTACCAAAAACGGCCTGGGCCTGGGCCTGGGCTATGACGACGGCAACCTCGGGCTTTATGCCAACCTTGGCGGCTACCGCTACCTTGGCCATAACGTCTACAACAACACCGCTTTTGATCTGTCTCTTGGTGGCTACCTGCGCCCCATTGACACCAAAACCCGGCAACTGCAAACCGGCATTCATGTCAGCTTCCAGTCTTTTGACAAGAACATGAGCAACTTTGGCCTGGGCCATGGCGGCTACTTCAGCCCGCAAGACTATGTGGCGGTGTCGTTCCCCATCACCTTCAGCGAGCAGCGCAACCGCTTTAGCTACAGTGTGAAACTGGCGCCGGGCTTCCAAAGCTTTACCGAAAAGGCCGTGGACTTCTTCCCGGACGACCCCGAGATCCAGCAACTGCTGGACGTATTTGCCAACCTGGGGCTGATTGACGCCTCCCAATACCAAGCCAACAGCCAAAGCGGTTTTGGCCTGAGCATCGGCGCCGAAGGCAAATATGAGTTGTCGCCCAATTTCACCCTGGGTGGCAAACTGGGCTTTGATAACTTTGGGGAATACAGCGAAACCAGTGGCCAGCTGTATCTTCACTACCTGTTGGGAGGCAGTAATGACTGAGCACGACACCTACTTCAGTAGCCGCCATTGCCACCCGCAGTGGCGGCATCTGCTCAGCGCACTGTTCGATGGCCTGTTGAACTCGGTACCGGAGCAAGAAGCCCGCAGCTTTTTGCGCCAGGTGGGAGCCAACATGGCGTTGTCGCTCCCCCTCGGTGCCCACGACACCCTCGACGCCCTGGAAGGCGCCATCAACAAGCGCTGGAGCGAGCTGGACTGGGGCCGGGCAACCCTGCGCTCCCACGACGATTACCTGGCCATTCACCATTACCACTGCCCCGTGCCTCATCAGCAGGGGCGCATGGTTGAGGCTGCCCAAAAGAGCCTGGCCATGGTGCTTGAAGGGGTATACGGCAGCTGGCTGCTGGCCCAGGGCGGCGAGCCGGACGTAACAGTGCGCCTGGCCGATACCCAAGACGGCCTGGTGCTCCATTACGGTAAAGAACCTGCCCATGATTAAACGCCTCGGCCTGTGGCTGATGGCCGCCGTGCTCAGCAGCTCGGCCCTGGCCGACGATTGGTCTCGCTACAAAGACAGTTACATCAGCCGTGAAGGCCGGGTGATAGACACCGGCAACGGCGACATCAGCCACTCGGAAGGGCAAGGTTATGGCATGTTGCTGGCCCAGCAATACGGCGATAAAGCCACCTTCGAGCAGCTGTGGCGCTGGACCCGTAAAAACCTTGGCCGCCACGATCTACCGCTCTTTGCCTGGCGCTACGACCCCAACGGCAAGCCCATGGTGGCCGACACCAATGACGCCTCCGACGGCGACTTGCTCATCGCCTGGGCGCTGTTTCGCGCCGGCAATGCCTGGCAAAACAGCAACTACCTCAACGCCTCGCGGCGGATCCGCATGGCGGTGCTGGACCACCTCACCCTGAGTTACGCCGGCCACCGAGTGCTGCTGCCAGGCCTTAAAGGCTTTACCGGCGACGGCTACATCGACATCAACCTCTCCTACTGGGTGATGCCAGCCTTCAACGCCTTTGCCGAGGCGGATAAAGACCCGCGCTGGCAACAACTGCTGGCAAGCGGCGAAGCGCTGGTGGCAGCAGCACAATTTGGCGACGCCAAACTGCCCAGCGATTGGCTGCGCCTGACCCAAAGCGGCCAGTTGGCTCCCTCTCCCGACTGGCCGCCCCGGTTTGGTTTTGATGCGGTACGTATCGGCCTTTATTTTCGCTGGGCAGGGCTTGCACAAAGCGCCAGCCTGGCGGCCATTCGCCACTTCTGGCAGTTGGCAGGCAGCAAGGCCCCGGCCTGGTTTGATGTTCAAACCGGCCAGCAATCGCCTTATGGCGCTTCGGTAGGTTTAAAGGCGGTGATTGCCATTAGCCTGGAGCCCGCGCCCGCCTTGCCGCCGCTAGACCCCAAGCAGGACTACTACAGCGCCTCGCTGCTGCTGCTCAGTAAGGCCGCCGTTAATCTCTGACCGCCAGAATTTGCTCGCGCAGCCAGCACAGCCCCGGCTCTTTGGCAAAGCGCGGGTGCCAGGCTTGCACCAGGGTAAAGTGCAGGGCTTTTTCCGGCAGTTCGGCAGCAAAGAGCCCAAATTGCCGGGCATAAAGGTTGGCCACCGCCGTGGGTAGCACCACGCACAACGGCGTGCTGGCCAACATGCCGGGAATGGCCTGAAAATCAGGCACTTGCAGCCGCACCCGCCGCTTAACCCCAAAGCCTTGTAGCCAGTTGTCCAGCAGCAGCTGGCTGTGGCCCCAGTCTGAGGGGTAGATGTATTCCAGCTCCCCCAGCAGCGCCGGCGTTAACGGCAAAGCCAGTGGCCGCCCGGCCAGCAGGCTCACCGACTCGGTTACCAGCCGCTGCTGTTGCAGCCTTGGCGACAGGTGCGCCGGCTCGGTAAAGCCCACCACCAAGTCCAGCTCTCCTTGCTCAAGCTCCCGTTCGTGGTCGGAAGGCCCCAACACCGTCAGCCTAAGGCTAATGCCTGGGGCGGCGCTCATCACCCGCTGCATCAGGCGCGGCAGCAGCACCATGTCAAAGTAACTGCCCACCGCCAGGGTAAAGCGGCGCTGGCTGCTGGCGCTGTCAAAGCGGGGCGGCTGGCTGAGGGCATCGTCGATGGTGGCCAGGGCTTGGGCAAAGGCCGGCGCCAGGGCCAGAGCCCTGGGGGTGGGCTGCATGCCACTTTTACCCGGCACCAGCAGCGGGTCGCCCAGTTGCTCGCGGCAACGGGCCAACGCGTGGGAGACAGTGGACTGGGACAGGTGCAACTGCCTGGCGGCCTGAGACACGGAGCGGGTGTTCATCAGGGCGTCGAAGATCTTCAACAAGTTAAGGTCCAGCCGCTGCATATCGATATTCGCCATGGGTTAATGAAGACAATTCATTTTAACCATGATGGCCAGCTCACTACACTGCCAGGCGTTTTCAGGAAGCGTATCCGTGTTGAAAAATTATCTTTTCCTGTGGGGAGTCGGCCTTATCTGGGGCTCCCAATTTTTATTCCAGCAAAAAGCGGTAGCGGCCCTGCCTCCGGTATGGGTTGGCGCCGGGCGCGCCGTGGTGGGGGCTTTGACCCTGATTTTGGTCTGCCGTTTTTTGCATCTTAAAAGCCGCCAGCGCCAGTGGGGGAAATACCACCTTATCGGCCTGCTGGAAGCGACCCTGCCCTTTGTGGCCGTGGCTTGGGGCCAGCAATACCTGGACACCGCCGTGGCCGCCATTCTGATGGGCACCATTCCGTTTTTTGCGGTGCTGCTCAGCCCGCTGCTGGTCAAGGGTGCCCGCATTACCCTGGCTGGGCTCCTGTCGGTGCTGGTGGGCTTTGCCGGGTTGCTGGTGTTGTTCTCACCGCAGCTAGGCCAGGGCGTGAACGCCGGCCTGTGGGGAGCGCTGGCCATCATCGGCGCCTCGGCCTGCTTTGCGGTGGCGCTGCTGCTGTTAAAACGGCTGGATAACGAGCCGCCGCTGATTGTGGCCCGCAACGTGCTGATCGCCGCCAGCAATCAGCTGCTGGTAATGGCCCTGTTGAGCGCGCCCCTTGGCAGCTTCCAGGCCACCCCCGAGGCCCTGGGCTCGGTGGCTTACCTGGGGGTGATGTGCGCCGGTATCGTCTACCTGCTGTATATGATCCTTATTCAAAAGGCCGGGCCGGTGTTTGCATCGCTCTCCAACTACTTGGTGCCGCTGGTGGGGGTTGTGCTTGCCGCCACCCTTAATCACGAGCAGTTGGCAGGGACCACCTGGGTGGCGCTGGTGGTTATCCTCGGCGCCGTTGCCATCAACCAGTTGGGTAGCAAAAAGGCCGCGTGATGCGGCCTTTTTCATTCTTTGGGCAGCGCCGTTGGCGCCTTTCTAAGCGTCACCCTGGCGCAGATAATGGCCACCACCATCACCCCTAGGTTGGCAAAGATAAAGTGCGGGTCCTGGGCGTAACCGGTGAGCGCCGCCCCCAACTGCGAAAGCTGCGACAAGCTCACCACCGCCATGATGGCCACCATCAACCGGGTAATGTGCTTACCCAAGCGAAACAGCACCAGCGCCAGCAGCACCAATGCCGAGGTGAACAGAGCCGGGGCCGGTACGCCGCCCACCAGGTAGCGGCCCAGAATAAAAAGCCCGTCAAGGCAGCACAGCAGGTAAAAAGTGCGGCTGAGAGTCATTGTCGCCATTCCTTAAAGCGGTCTTGTTTTTGTAATGGCTGCGGCCGGGGATTGCGAGCCGCAACCTCAAAAATTGTTATCTCTATCAAGACCTAACGCCAAAAAAGCGGGTTTGGCGGCGCCCAGCCCTCTTGCGGCGCCGTTGAGGGTTCTTTATCGTCGAGGGCCTTGTCACCCGGCGCCGGAGGCGGCTTTGCAAGAAAACCTGCTGGCGGTCTTCCTGACCACCTTCTTTTTCGTGTCCATTACCCCTGGCATGTGCATGACCTTATCCATGACCCTGGGGATGACCATCGGCGTGCGCCGCACCTTGTGGATGATGGCGGGGGAATTAATAGGCGTGGCGCTAGTGGCCATTGCTGCCGCCGTAGGCGTGGCGGCGGTGATGCTGCATTATCCGCTGTTGTTCAAGGTGGTGAAGTACGCCGGCGGCGCCTACCTCCTCTACCTTGGGGTGCAAATGTGGCGGGCCAAAGGCAAGCTCGCCATGACCCTCGATGGCAATAAACCGGCCGCTTCCCGCCGCCAACTGGCCAGCCAGGGCTTTGTTACCGCCATCGCCAACCCCAAGGGCTGGGCCTTTATGATCTCCCTGCTGCCGCCCTTTATCGATGCCTCCCGCGCCCTCGGCGGCCAGCTCACAATGCTGGTGGGCATTATCCTCTGCACCGAGTTCAGCTGCCTGATGCTCTACGCCGCCGGCGGCAAAAGCCTAGGCCGGGTATTGGGCCGGGGCAACAACCTGATGCTGCTCAACCGTATCGCCGGCACCCTGATGATAGGAGTGGGGCTGTGGTTGGCACTGGGATAAAAAAGGCCGCTGATGCGGCCTTTTTTAAATCACGCGCGCTCACGCAAAAAGCTAGAAGTGGTCCGCCGCCCCCAGCCGCTGCAGGCAGGCCACCAGCTCTGCCTCGCTGATATTGATGTATTCCACCACCCGGCCATAAAGCATGGCGGTAGGCACATTGCGCCCACCCCGCTCCTTTTGGGTTTGGTGCAGTACATAAAGCACAATGCGCTCCAGCCGGGTCAGGCCGTCGCGCACGTCGGGCAGAGGCTCAAACTGGTCTTCAAGCACCGCTGTTACCTCACCTAGGCAGGGTCTCGCCCAATATTAACGCCGAATGCCACTCACTTCACGGCCGCCAATCCATACCTGGCGCAGGGGCCGCACGCCGAACTGGTAGCAAAGCTCGGCCGGTTCGCTGATATCCCAAAGGGCGAGATCGGCGAGTTTCCCCACCTTGATGCTGCCGGTATCGGTTTCCAGCCCCAGAGCTTTGGCGCCGTTTAAAGTGGCACCTTTGAGGGCCTCGCTTGGAGTGAGGCGAAACAGGGTGCAGCCCATATTGAGCATCAGCAGCATAGAGCTAAGGGGCGAGGTGCCGGGGTTGATGTCGGTGGCGATGGCCATAGGCACCTGGTATTGGCGCAATAAATCGATGGGCGGCAGTTGGGTTTCCCGTAAAAAGTAAAAGGCGCCGGGCAGCAGCACGGCCACGGTGCCGCTGTCTTTGATGGCCTTGACCCCGGCTTCGTCCAGGTATTCGAGGTGGTCAACAGACAGCGCCTTAAAGCCCGCCGCCAGCGCCGAGCCGCCGAGGTTAGAGAGCTGCTCGGCGTGCAGTTTTACCGGCAAGCCGTGGGCCTTGGCGGCCTCGAACACCTGGCGGGTTTGCGCTTTTGAGAACCCCACCCCTTCGCAAAAGGCGTCTACGGCGTCGGCCAGCCCTTCTTCGGCAATGGCGGGCAGCATTTGCTCGCACACCAAGTCGATGTAACCGTCCGGGTCGTCTTTAAATTCTGCCGGCAGGGCGTGGGCCCCTAAAAAGGTGGTTTGGATGCGCTGGGGCATCTGCTCGCCCAGCAGCCGGGCGATGCGCAGGCATTTTTGCTCGGTCTCAAGGTTAAGGCCGTAGCCGGATTTAATTTCAACCGTGGTCACCCCTTCGTCCAGCAGGGCGCGCAGCCGCGCCCTGGCACTGTGGTAGAGGCTTTCTTCGCTCGCGTCTCGGGTGGCGCGCACCGTACTCATAATGCCGCCGCCTGCCTGCGCTATTTCTTGATAGCTGGCCCCTTCCAGGCGCAGGGCAAATTCGCGGGCCCGGCTGCCGCCGTAAACCAGGTGGGTGTGGCAGTCGATAAAGCCCGGCAGCAGCCAGCCACCGGCGCCGTCAATCACCGGCAGCAGCGGGTCAAGGGCGGGCAGCTCGGCCTTTTTGCCCAGCCAGACAATGCGCTCGCCTTGCACGGCCAGGGCGGCGTCGCGTATCTCCTCTGCCTCGTCCATGGTGGCGATATTCACGTTTACCACCAGCCAATCCCAGTCTGCCGACATCTTGCCTCCACAACTTGTATATACAACCTGACTGTGCCACATTGACGCGAGCGTCAACAAGCCTTTTTGAGCATGAGCAAGTTTGTACCCATAAGACAATGGCTGCTGGACAGCATCGACACCGGCGCGCTGTGCCCCGGCGATGCGGTGCCGTCTGAGAACCAACTGGCCGAGCGCTTTGGCGTGTCGCGAATGACCGCCCGCCGGGCCCTGACCGAGCTGGTAGACAGCGGCGTGCTGGAGCGCCGCCAGGGCCAGGGCACCTTTGTGGCCGAACTCAAGGCCCAGAGCGCGTTGCTGTCTATTCGCAGTATTGCCATCGAGATAGCCGAGCGCGGCCACCAGCACCAGGCCCGGGTGCTAAGCCTCAAGGTGCTGAATTGCCCGGCCGATCTGGCCAAGTTGCTGGGCATTGCCACCGGCGCCGAGGTGGGCTTTTCGCGCATCCTGCATTTTGAGAACAGCGCCCCGGTGCAGCTTGAAGAGCGCTTCGTCAACCTGGCCCTGGCGCCAGACTACCTAGCCCAAGACTTCGCCGCCCACACGCCCCACGACTACCTGAGCGCCGTGGCGCCCATTGCCGCCGCCCACCATTGGGTGGAAGCGGTGGCGGCAGACTTAGCCCAAGCCGGGCTGCTGGACGTAGCCGAACACAGCCCGCTTCTTAAACTCACCCGGCTTACCGCCTCACGCCAGGGCGCTGTCAGCCTAGCCCGCCTTTACCACCCCAGCCACTACAGGCTGGGGGGACAATTACCAATGACATTGGGGGATTTCTGATGAACCACACCGGCACCCGCCTGGACGAAAGCCGCGTTATTCGCGCGCCCCACGGCAGCACCCTGAGCTGCAAAAGCTGGCTGAGTGAGGCCGCCATGCGCATGTTGATGAACAACCTCGACCCCGCCGTGGCCGAGCACCCCCAGGCGCTGGTGGTATACGGCGGCATTGGCCGCGCCGCCCGCAACTGGGAGTGCTTCGACAAAATCGTCGAGGTATTGCAGCGCCTGGAAGACGACGAAACCTTGCTGGTGCAATCGGGCAAGCCGGTGGGGGTATTTAAAACCCATAGCGACGCGCCCCGGGTGCTCATCGCCAACTCCAACCTGGTGCCCCACTGGGCCAACTGGGAGCACTTTAACGAGCTCGATAAAAAGGGCCTGATGATGTACGGCCAGATGACCGCCGGCTCCTGGGTCTATATCGGCTCCCAGGGTATAGTGCAGGGCACTTACGAGACCTTTGTGGCAGTGGCCAAGCAGCATTTTGGCGGCAAGGCCGAAGGGCGCTGGATCCTCACCGGTGGCCTTGGCGGCATGGGCGGCGCCCAGCCCCTGGCAGCCACCATGGCCGGCTTTAGCATGTTGGCAGTGGAATGCGACGAGAGCCGCATCGATTTTCGCCTGCGCACCCGCTACGTGGACAAAAAAGCCGCCACCCTCGACGAAGCCCTGGGCATTATCGAAGACGCCAACGCCATGGGCCGCGCCGTGTCGGTGGGGCTGTTGGGTAACGCCGCCGATGTGTTTGCCGAACTCGTTAAACGTGGCATCACCCCCGATGTGGTCACCGACCAAACCTCAGCCCACGATCCTTTGAACGGCTACCTGCCCCAAGGCTGGACTTTGGCAGAGGCCAAAGCCATGCGCGCCAAAGACGAAGCAGCCGTGGTGAAAGCCGCCAAGGCCTCCATGGCAGTGCAGGTTGAAGCCATGCTGGCCCTGCAAAAAGCTGGCGCGGCAACCCTGGATTACGGCAACAACATCCGCCAGATGGCCTTTGATATGGGCGTAAAAAACGCTTTTGACTTCCCCGGCTTTGTACCGGCCTACATTCGCCCGCTGTTCTGCGAAGGCATAGGCCCGTTCCGCTGGGTAGCCCTCAGCGGCGACCCGGAAGACATTTACAAGACCGACGCCAAGGTCAAAGAACTCATCCCCAACGACCCACACCTGCATAACTGGCTGGACATGGCCCGTGAGCGCATCGCCTTCCAGGGCCTGCCGGCGCGCATTTGCTGGGTGGGTCTTAAAGACCGGGCGCGTCTGGCCAAAGCCTTTAACGACATGGTGAAAAACGGCGAGCTCAAAGCCCCCATCGTTATCGGCCGTGACCACCTCGACAGCGGCTCTGTAGCCAGCCCCAACCGCGAAACCGAAGCCATGAAAGACGGCTCCGACGCCGTCTCCGACTGGCCGCTTTTGAACGCCCTTCTTAACACCGCGGGCGGCGCCACTTGGGTGTCCTTGCACCACGGCGGCGGCGTTGGCATGGGCTTTAGCCAGCACGCCGGCGTTGTGATAGTGGCTGACGGCAGCGACGCTGCCGAAAAACGCCTGGGCCGGGTGCTGTGGAACGACCCGGGCACCGGGGTAATGCGCCATGCCGATGCCGGTTACGACACTGCCCAAGACTGCGCCCGCGAACAGGGCCTGGACCTGCCCATGCTGGAGAACAAATGATGTTTGAATTGGTACTCAAACCCGGCGAGCTCACCCTTGGCGAGCTGCGCCAAGTCGCCAGCCATGGGGTGAAAGTCAGCCTTGTTGATTCTGCCTGGGCCGCCATCGACGCCAGCAGCGCCATGGTGCAAAAGGTGATTGAAGAAGACCGCACCGTGTACGGCATCAACACCGGTTTTGGCCTCTTGGCCAACACCCGCATCGACCGGGTAGACCTTGAAGAGCTGCAACGGCGCATTGTGCTGTCTCACGCCGCCGGTATCGGCGAGCTGATGAGCGAAGACACGGTGCGCCTGTTGATGGTGCTCAAACTCAACGCCCTGTCCCGTGGCTATTCCGGCATTCGCCGAGTGGTTTTAGAAGGCCTGATGGCGCTGATTAACGCCGAAGTCTACCCCTGCATTCCGCAAAAAGGCTCGGTAGGGGCCTCGGGCGACTTGGCGCCGCTTTCGCACATGGTGTGCCCGCTGATTGGCGAAGGCCATGTGCTGCACAAAGGCCAGAAAATCACCGCCGCCCAGGGCCTGGAAATCGCCGGTATCAAGGCCATTACCCTGGCCGCCAAAGAGGGCCTGGCACTTCTGAACGGCACCCAAGCCAGCACCGCCTTTGCCCTGCAAGGGCTCTTTGCTGCCGAGGATTTGTTTGTAGCCGGTAGCGTGATTGGCGCCACCAGCGTTGAAGCGGCCCTGGGTTCACGCCGGCCCTTCGATGCCCGCATCCACGCCGTGCGTGGCCAAAAAGGGCAAATCGACAGCGCCGCGCTCTATCGCCATATCCTCGGGGAAAGCTCCGGCGTAGGCGCCTCCCACGCCAACTGCGACAAGGTGCAAGACCCTTACAGCCTGCGCTGCCAGCCCCAGGTGATGGGCGCCTGTCTTACCCAAATTCGCCAAGCCGCCGAGGTGCTTTTGTGTGAAGCCAACGGCGTCACCGACAATCCGCTGGTGTTCGCCGAGGACGACGACATTATCTCCGGCGGCAACTTCCACGCCGAACCGGTGGCCATGGCCGCCGACAACCTGGCCCTGGCCATCAGCGAAATTGGCGCCCTTTCCGAGCGGCGCATGGCGCTCCTTATCGACAAAAACCTCTCCGGCCTGCCAGCCTTTTTGGTGAACAACGGCGGCGTGAACTCGGGCTTTATGATTGCCCAGGTCACCGCCGCGGCGCTGGCCTCCGAGAACAAATCCCTGGCCCACCCGGCCAGCGTCGATTCCCTGCCCACCAGCGCCAACCAGGAAGACCACGTATCCATGGCCACCTTTGCTGGCCGCCGCCTCAAAGACATGGCCGCCAACACCCGTGGTGTGCTGGCGGTGGAATACCTGGCCGCCTGCCAGGGCCTGGATTTTAGGGCGCCGCTGAAAGCCGCGCCCATAGTGGAAGACGCTAAGGCCATTCTCCGCAGCCAGGTCAGTTTTTATGACCAAGACCGCTACATGGCCGCCGATATGGAAGCGGCCAACGGCATCCTGCTGCTGGGCGCCCTTAACGCCTTCGCCCCCAAAGGGCTGCTGCCGTCGCTTTAAAGAAAGCCCGGTAAGTCAAAAAGGCCCTGCGGGGCCTTTTTATTTACACAATAAAAATAACGGGTTAGCTTGAACTCACCGCCACTTAGGGATTTTGTGATGCCGTTTATCAAGCGCTTTGTGCTACCAGTGCTGTGCCTTATCGCCGCCCTTAGCTGCTACAGCGCCAGCTACCCGGCCGGTGGCACGCTACTGCTGCTGATGGGAGCAGGCTTTGAAGCGCTGTTTTGGATGGGGCTTTTAAAGAAAAGCCCCGTCGCCAAGGCTTAATATCTTGTTACCAACCGACCGTCAGGCCCGTTGGTAAAACCTCCCTCCCGCTTCTATGGTTGGGGCACAGGAGGGAGCCATGACCATCTTAAGCCGCGTGTTACCCATCATCGCCTTTTGCCTGCTTAGCCAGGTACAAGCCGCCCCCATCAAGCGCCTCGACGGCAGCACCATCAATAGCCAGCAGCTCACCGACGGCGTTAACAAGCTGATGGCTATCGGCCAGGTAACGGGCCTTAGCGTCACCGTTTTTAACGATGCCAAGCCGGTTTACAGCCAAGCCTTTGGCTATGCCAATGTCCAAACCAAAACCCCTTTAACCCTGGACACCGAGATCTATGGCGCCTCTATCAGCAAGGCGGTGTTCGCCACCCTGGTGATGAAGCTGGTAGATAAGGGCGTGATAGATCTCGACACCCCGCTTTATCAGTACCTCGACCAACCGCTGTGGCGCATCAAAGGGGACAAACGCGCCTGGCACCGGGATTTATCCAGCCTTAAGGGCCAGCCCGAGGCCAAGCTCATCACCGCCCGCATGTGCCTGAGCCACACCACGGGCCTGGGTAACTGGCGCTGGTTCGAGCCAGACCACAAGCTGCATTTTCACTCCAAGCCCGGCAGCCATTACCGCTACTCCGGCGAGGGCATGACCCTGCTGCAAACGGTGCTGGAAGAAAAAACCGGTAAAACCCTGGAAGAGCTGGCCCAAGAATACATATTCACCCCCTTTGGCATGGCTACTTCCAGCTACCAGTGGCAACCGCGCTTTGAGGGCCATTACGCCACCGGTTACAACGGCGAGGGCCGCCCCTACCCCAAAGACAAAGACAACGCCCCGCGCAGCGCCAGCAGCCTGGAAACCACCCCCAACGAGCTCACCCGCTTTGCCAGTGCCGTGCTGCAAGGCGCAGGGCTCACCCCTGCCTCCTACCACGCCATGTTCAGCCCGCAAATTCGCATCCGCGCCCCCACCCAGTTCGGCCCGGGTATTGATGAAGTCACAGACGCCTACGACGATATCGCCCTTAGCTATGGCCTGGGTTGGGGGCTCATTAAAACCCCCTTCGGCTGGGGCGCCTTCAAAGAAGGCCGGGGCGACGGCTGCGTGCACTATTTGATTGTGTTCCCTAAACAAAAGCTGGGGGTGATGCTGCTTAGCAACAGCGAGAATGCCGAAAAAGTCTTCGACGCCCTGTTGCGCCTGAGCATCGCCGACAGCTACACACCGGTTGCCTGGGAACGCTACGCCGACGGCAGCCATTTGCTGGACTAAATACCCCCGATAAAAAAGCAGCGCCCGGCGCTGCTTTTTTGCTTTATTACCAGCGGCTTAGCCGGTAGCTTGTTCATAAGCTGACAAGGAGTGTTTGGCGCTGCCTTGGCAACGCAGGTGCGAGTCCTGAGGGCGGTAGCGTGGGTGTGGGCTTAGTCAATTTGCCGATAGCAGGTTGCGGATTGTGAAGACGCTTGGCTTTGCTCTTGTTCCTTTAAATACCGGTGTGTGCGCCAGCGGGCCTCAACCAAAAGCACTGCCCCCGTTCCGCGTTGTCCTCGCTACTAGTCATTTACCGCTGACCGCTGCACAGGCGTTCCAGACGCGTCTTCCGCTCTTTCGGCATCCATGCCTCTGTCAGCTCTCATTCCTTCACGCGAGGGGCTGCACTTGACGGTCAATAAAGCGCTGTTGATGACTTGGCTTTGGTGTCGTATTCGTACAGTAATAAGTTGCTAAAAAATAATAAGATTTAACTTATCCAATGTGATGACAACGAACGCATATCTCGCATAAAAATGAGACCGCTCGGCTTCACCGAGCCGAAGGATATGTATGAATAGATAATCAATATGAATATCAGTATGTTAGCGTTATAAATAGCAGCTGTTCAGATGAGTGAAAGCGAGCGCGCTCGCTAAAAAAACTGTTACGTGTCACAAGGAATTAGCATCGTCAGATGAAAAAGAAACTCAAGGAATTCACCCAGCATCTTTATCATGAGATCGAAGATGAAGATAAGGCAGAAGAGTTTATTGATAATGCGTTGCCTTCAATAGGCTTAATAGTTCTGTACTTCAATTCGTTGGAGAGCACTTTAGATTCCGTTCTATGTGAAAATTTCTCCGACAGAACTGATTCTCCCGGCCTGATAGTACTAAACAAGCTTAATTACTCCTCCAAAGTAGACCTGTTTAAAAGGTTCTGTGATGATTTTCAAGTTGGCATAGCAAGAAAGCTTGAGGGCTATGAGCAGATTATAACCAACCTGAATGAAAGTGGCCGCCTAAGGAATATGGTGGTTCATGCTAACTGGGAAGATACCGATGACGAAGGCTATACGTTCTTGAAGCTTAAAATGTCCAAGAATGGGATGCATCAAGAGTATGTGCAGTTTACGGAAGATTCCCTTCAGAAAATCATCGAACTAGTAATACAAACTCGCTTCGATTTGTATAAGTTCTGGGAACACCGTAACGATGTACTGTATGGTCGAGTATAAACACGTAACAAGGCGCTCAAGCAAGAACGCAGCAAAGCTGCGCCGCGTAGCTTGGCGTTAAAGCGAAAAGAAACACTGACATAAACAGGAGGGAACCATGCTTAAAATTACCGGGCTTGACAAGCTTCAAAAAGAGTTAAAACAAGCAGAGAAAGCATTGACCGAACTGGATGGCGAGTTGGGTGTCGTGAACTTTGATCCTCACGAACCTGCCAGTATTGAAGCTGCCATCCAGTCAGTTAACCGAATGATTGATAACCGTATTGAACCGTACACCGATAACTCCATTGTCGAGTCGCTAGCCGAGAAAATGAAAGAGAGCTATAGAGAAAACATTCTCCAAAAAGCTGCTGAGGCCCGATTACAGTCTGACGAGGATTAATGATGGCCCAAGATATTTTCGGAGAAATTAACAACGCTGTTCTTGACTTACAGAATTCGCAGTTGCAGACGTACGAACGTCCATTGAAAAAGCTTGCCCAATTATTGCGGCATACCGACCTTGAACCTTATAACGAGGAACTGACGAAAGAAGTTGACCTAGATGCTTTCATTGCAGAAAGCGAAAAAACTGGGGTCGGCATGGTTGGCAGTGCCCAGCTTGCATGGCCTGATGACCCCAAAAAAACGATGGGTTTAACATTGCTTCTTATCGAAAAGCTGGCCAACGACCCAAGTTACGCTAGCAATTTCGGCCATCATTTTTTCTATTCTGGTCGGAAAATCATCGCTGGTATCCATGCGCTTACTGGGCAGCTCATCATTCCTTTTGTCCGTGATTACAAGAACTATGTTCAATCGAAGGGGAGTACTGAAACTGTGTTGAAGTCGCCATTCTCACACAAGATATTTATCGTTCACGGTCATGACGATGGTGCGCGAGAAACAGTAGCTCGCTTTCTGGAACGCATTGGTTTAGAAGCTGTCATTCTTCATGAACAGGCCAATCAAGGAAGAACTGTTATCGAAAAGGTTGTTGCAAACAGCGATGTTGGGTTTGCGGTAGTTCTTCTCACACCGGATGATGAGGGTTGTGTAAAGGGAGGAACACCCGAGCCACGGGCCAGGCAAAATGTATTGCTGGAGCTGGGCTATTTCATCGGCCGCTTGGGCCGAGACAAAGTATGCGCTATCAAGCGCGGTACGTTGGAAATTCCTAGTGATTTTGCGGGTGTCGTTTGGGAGACAATGGACAGTAATGGTGGCTGGAAACAGGCACTCGCGCGCGAACTTGAAGCGGCTGGGCATAGTATAGATTGGAACAAAGTTATGCGCGCTTAATGTGCGATAGCCGCGATCGAATGGTGATTGTAGTGAATATTGAAGATGAGCTTTTAGTTTTTCGAGTACATCAAGAATATAATAGAGAATGCTTTAATAAGGCATTACAACGGACAGGCCGCTGAATGCGGCGTTAACATCACAAAATAAGGGAACGGCAATGGAATTATCTGAAGTGCTAAATTTGATTGGATTGCTATTAATTACTTTCGGCAGTATCTCGGCCGCACTAGGTACACCTGCGCCTCAATACAATTCAGATGGTTCAGTGTCTTTGTCAGGTCAGCCAGACAAGGATAAGCGAATTGCCATGTATAAAAGGCAAAAGAGGTTTCCCCAGTTTTTATTTTTAATTGGGCTTGGAGCGTTTGTTCAAGCAGTGGCATTGCTCTTCGGTCAATAATGTTAACAAACGCAGGCAGTTTGCTCCGGCCCTTCGGGCCTCCGCGGGACGCCCAACGCTGTGCACCTGCTGCGGGCGTTAGCTGCACAAGACGCACCATTGTATGAAGATTGGAACTAGAGAAGAATACGTAGAAGGATTAAAGGACATCCATCTTCTTAGTAGCAATAAACAATAAGTTCGACGTGTCTCCTCTTTGCCACATCAATACGCTGTTGATGATGCTGACTTCACGCAGGAATGTGTTTTTCCGTTAAAAACGCAAGTTAGAGGCGAGTGGGATTGAAAAAATGAGACATCCATCCTCTGAGTCACCTTGGAAAACAGGTTTGATCATTTATTAGCAGTGTCAGTCACGAAATTGACCTTGGTAGCTTTACCAAGCAGAAATTTAAAAGGAACATATTATGCCAGATAACGTTATTAAATCTTCGCCTGCAACATTGCAAGACGGTGCGGCTAAAGCGGACGGAAAGCTGTCCTTGACTGAGTCGGAAGTTCTTTTTGTGCCATTTAATGAAAGCTTTGGATTGGGCCCGTACAGGTTCAAGCGTAGTGAAATCACATCCGTCGTTAAGTGTTTAGGCAAAGGTGGCGGCATAATACCTATTACCACTGAGGCTGTTCGAGTAACGCTTTCAAATGCATTGCATTATGAATTTATAGTGGCTGACACCGAGGTGTGGATAGCCGTCCTTGCCGAAAAAGTGAATTCATAATCTATCAGCTCTGGTTTACAGAGCCAGTGCCAGTATCGCTTTCGGCTTAAGCCAACAATTGATAAGGATGACGTTTTGGCTTTACAAATAGCAATGCCTCTATGCAAAGGAATGCCGGTAATCTCTTTAGCGAATCTGAAAGCCTATTTCAGTTCGGTGTGGAAGCAAGACATCACATTGGATGATGACATCAAAGACAATGTCTTTTCTTTTAGTGTTGGCAATTCATTCGTGGCTGTTGGCACCACACAGGCTCCCTTTCCCTGGAGCGACTTGGAAGGGCCCTGTGCAACCAGCATCCTTTGGCCAACGGCGACGAACGACCTTGCATCCCATGACCATCATTTGATTGTTACCGTCGTTGACGACAACCTTTCAGAGGTTAACACCGCGATTTTACTCACCAAAGTCACGGCAGCGCTATTGGCTGTCTGTGATGAAGCGCTAGGCGTTTTATGGAGTAACGCGTCGATGGTGGTTCCCAAAGAGATGTTTATCAAGTTCTCAGAAGAAGTGCTTCCTTATGGGCCACCAGTACCTATCTGGGTTGATTTTCGGGTTGGCGATGGCGGAGCCAACCTCTCTTCAGGCTTTACCTCTGGCCTCGAAGCACTGGGGTTAATGGACATAGTGGCGGTTGAGACGCCTGAGTCCATAGCCGGTTTAAGAGAACGGCTGACAGGCTTGGCGGGCTACCTTATCTCTAATGGCCTGGTTATCAATGATGGCGATACTGTTGGCCACGACGAAGATGAGTCGATAAGCGTTATTTACGGCGAGTCCGACTTTGGCCATGAAAAGACAGTGATGCATCTTAAGTACGGGAATGCGTAAAAGAAGTCAAAACTGAAGTTTTGGTAAGCACAACCCGCCGATGAATTTAGAGGGGAAATTGCCCCTCTAATTGCCTATAAAGAAAGTGGCCTGAAGCTAATCAACTTAGTGTTTCGTGTTGCTTAAACACCAATCCTTTAATACCACTCTCTTCTACTTTTCGCTTAAACGATTCACTGCAAAAGGTTGCCATACCTGCACCGGTAATATGACAAATAGCGATATTTGCAAGGGCTTCTTCTTTTAACACCAATTTTTTAAATCGTCGTGTACGGCTGGGCTGGCCGTTGGCGCGATAGTTAAGCTCAGTATGTTGCTTATCTATGGCATCGACAGTCGTCAGGATATGGATGGCGAACCAAGGTGCATCACCTACCCGTAACGGTAAAAACTCTGCATCACTGCCTAGCATATCGCTAAGTTCGGCTTTCGCCTTTTGATTGCAGGCATATAGCCCCGCTCGCCAAAGGGTGATATCAGGTAGACCCTGCGTGGCATCTTGGCCATCAACAAGCCATTCCAAATCGACGGGCTGCCAGCTATCCAAAACAGGCTTGCCATCCAAATCGGCTAGTTCCCCTGTTGTTGTTTGCATGGACAATTCGAGCGCTTTTTCCTGCAAAACGGGGAAGCGTTCGATGTCAAATGCAATGCTAAATACGGCCATCTGTAACTTATGCCTCTATCAGCTCACGAATAGGGAAATCATTACTTTGCAGATCTTCGCCTATCTCACGCAGTGTGTCGATAATGCCTTTTTTGCCAAGCCCCTCCGCTATGGTTTCTGAAAGCAGATACTCAACGTTTAAATAGTAAACGGTGGTGTGGGTAGTTCTATGCGAAGCGGCATCAGGAAAGGAGGGATGGGGTAAGTATTTTGATGAAGAGGGCAACCAAACACCGTTTGCTTCGTGGTCAATATCGATCCCCCAGGCAGCTAACCGCAGTCTCGAGCGTTGGGCCGCCGCTGACCGGGTCTCATTCCAAGGCACGATATGGTGTGCTTCAACATTTTTAGGCCGTGGCCCTCTGCCTGCTGCAAGCATGTTCTCAGCCAATTTTTTGCTATGTCGCCGGTAATGCTCCCAACGTACGTGACGACTGTACACCAGATCATCTTTGGGGATCTGCCCACGTTTGTAGCGAACGGCATCGATAACCTCGCCACGGTAGTGAATGGCAAACAGTTGAGCTTGTTGGGCAGCTAAAGCACGGTTACCTGTCGCGCTGAAAATATCGCTCTCAAGTTCCTGAACTGAAACGTACTCTTCCTTGATAGTTTTCATACAACATCCTGTTGTAAACAAAGCTTTGGCAGAGATTATCTTCTGAAAAGAGTGTCGGTCAAATAAGCCATTTCTAAATGGTGCGTGTTGGCCTGTTAAAGCAGGTTCAAGACCTCACTGCTTTATCAAACTCCCCTCAATAACCCTTAATCATTGCTGTCCACTTGCAGCATCGCGCCCACGCAGCCGCTCTTGCGCACTTTAAAATAAGGCCCACCAGCCAAGCCTCTTTCCCCTCCCCTTTCCCTTGGCCATAATGGCCCTACATTCCCTTAACGGTATCAACACCTTATGTTGAAACGATCCCTGCTGGCAGTGGCTGCCCTTTGTATTGGCTTTCAGGCTTTTGCCGAGGACATTGGCATCGATGTGTTCGCCATTCCGTCCAAACCCATCATCGATGAGGTAAAAGCCACCAGCGATACCCTCAAGGCCCAGGGCCTGGAAAGCTTTTATGCCCAGGGTAAGCCGGTGCATGTGACCTTGTACCTGACCCGCTTCCCAGAGGGCAGCAAGGCGGCCATCAAGGCAGCAATTGCAAAGCTGGTGGCAGGCAAGGAAGGGTTTGCAGTTGAGGCCAAGGGCTTTAGCGTTACCAAGGGCAACTGGGCCTTTTTAGACGTGACCCCAAGCCCTGCCCTACAGCGGCTGGCCGATGAAGTGACCATGGCGCTGTCGCCGCTGCGCGCGACCAACCCGCCGCTGCCGGGCTGGGTGAAGGCTTACCCCACCAAGCTGGCCGCCTTTGAGCGCTACGGCAGCCCCAACGTCTTTCAAAACTTTGAGCCGCACCTGACCCTGCTGGCCTCAGAGACCAGCCCAGCCCTAGCCGAAGTGGCCAAAGCCTTGGCCGCCAAGCCACCACAGGCTAAGGGGCAGATAGTGGGCATTGGTATTGGGGTAACAGACCAGTGGGGGCAACAAAAAGAGATACTGGGCGAGTATTTTTTCAAACAGTAAAAAAGGGGGCCTAGCGGCCCCCTTTTTTACTTTTACCACCCAGGCTAATGGCCGGGCGCCCGCCTTTTGGCGCCGGGCCTTTTTTGCGGCCAGGCCCCGCTTTGGCTGGCCCTTTACCGGCGCCGTCGCGGGCCGGTTTGGCCGGGGCTTTGCCGCCACCGCCCAGCACCTGGGCTTTATTGCGGCCACTACCCGCTTTGCTTTTAGCTGAGGCCGCACGATTCTGGCCGCTGCCGCTTTTTTTGGGGCTGCGCTTACTCGAACCGCCTTTTGTGGATTCAGAAGAAGACCCGGCAATGGCTTCGGCCAGCTCTTTGATTTCTTTTTCAGTAAAGTCGCGCCACTCGCCAATACCGAGCCCCTTGAGGGTGATATGCATGATGCGGGTGCGCTCAAGCTTTATCACCTCATAGCCAAAATGCTCGGCCATGCGCCGTATTTGCCGGTTGAGGCCTTGCACCAGGGTGATGCGAAAAACGTTATTGGACTCCTGGCTGACCTTACATTTTTTGGTCATGGTGCCGAGGATAGGCACACCGCCCGCCATGCCGTCGATAAAGCCCTGGGTAATGGGTTTGTTGACGGTAACCAGATACTCTTTTTCGTGGTTATTGCCGGCCCGCAGCACCTTGTTGACCAAGTCGCCATTACTGGTGAGGAAAATAAGGCCTTGAGAGTCTTTGTCGAGGCGGCCGATGGGGAAGATGCGGGTGCCGTGGCTAACGTAATCAACGATGTTGTTGCGCTCGGCGCTGTCGGTGGTGCTAACCACTCCTACCGGCTTGTTCAGGGCAATCAGCACAAAGTCGTCGGCTTCGCGGGGCTCGATAAGCCGGCCATTAACCTTAACCGTATCCCCCGGTGCCACCTGGTCGCCCACTGAGGCGCGCTTGCCATTGATAAAGACATTGCCTTGCTCAATGTAACGGTCGGCATCTCTTCGCGAGCATATGCCGCTTTCACTGATGTATTTATTCAGGCGAACGGTGGCTGAAGTTAGCATGGGGCAGTCATCTTCATCGTTGGTGGTGTAGACCCACAAGGTTCACAACGGGGCACGACCAAAAAAGGTGGGGGCAATTATAGAGGAAGACGAACACAAAAACGCGGTAAAGCAGAGGGCGGGCTCAGTATGGCCCAGGCGTGCAGACTGGCCGGGCAGGCCGGCCAATCTCACACGAGGAGCAGAGCGGATTAGTGGCTGGTGGCCACTTTGCGGTGCTTGGCGCGGAACAGGGTCTTGAATTTGGCTTTAACAGCGGCGTTAAGCTCAGCCATGTAGACGCGGCGTTGGGCTTTGGCTTGCTGGACGTAGTAGTCGACGTCGATGTTGCCGTAGGGGTCGAGTTTCAGATCGTGTTGCTGTGCCATGGTGGTGCTCCTCGGGTCGGGGGTAGTGGTGTTTCCACGCTGCAAATACTACTGCCGGCGCCCTTGTTGAAAAAGCGAGCGTTTCTAACCATAATGCTGAGAAAATTTCATCATTAGTGAGCTGTGATGCGCCGCCTCCCTCCCCTCAATGCCCTGCGTGCCTTCGAGGCATCTGCCAGAAATGCCAGCTTTGTTGCGGCTTCTGAGGAACTTCACGTCACTGCCTCTGCGGTCAGCCACCAGATAAAAACCCTTGAGGAATATTTAGGAGTCTCGCTGTTCAGCCGGAGTAAACGTAAAGTGGAACTCACCCCGGCCGGCGAGCAGTACCTGACCGGCATCAAACACGCCCTGGACGAGATAGAAGTGGCCACCCAACGGCTCACCGCCAACCAAGAGGCCAACGTGGTGCAAATAAGCGTGGCGCCCAATTTCCTGACCCGCTGGCTGATGCCACGCATGGGCCGGTTTCAGGAGCTGTACCCGGACGTGGAGCTGCAAATCAACGCCTCTATGGGTTTGATTGACTTCAACCGCGCCAGCACCGACATGGCGGTGTACTTCGGTAACGGCGAGTGGGACGACATCGAAGTGCATTTCTTACGTAAGGTGATGCTGGTGCCGGTGTGCAGCCCCCGTTTACTGGCCGGGCGCATGCCGCTGGAAAAACCAGAAGACCTGCGCCACCAGACCCTTATCTACGTCAGTAAACGTAAATACGAGTGGGAAAACTGGCTGCACCAGGCCGGGGTGGGGCATCTCAAACCCAAGGGCAGCATGCAGATCTCCAGCGGCCAGCTGGCCACCGCTGCCGCCCAGGAAAGCCTGGGGGTAGCCCTGGCCGACAGCACCCTGACCTCGCGGGAAATTGCCTCAGGCCGGCTGGTAGTGCCCTTTGATATTCAACTGGATACCCACAAGGCGTTTTATCTGGTGTACCGCAAGAACCGGCCCCTGACCGCCGGCATGAAGGCCTTTAAAGAATGGCTGATGGCCGAGATGCAAGACCCCGACAGCGCCGAGCAAAACTGACACACAGGTAGGATCTCGGCCACCACCGCCGGATAAAAGACAACTTCGCTAACCCTGCTTTTACTTTATTCAGCGTTGCCTTAACGTGAGCCATTGCTGCAACAATCCTCAATAGTCATGCTGCCAGACTCACCTGCGGAGACAATGTCGATGAACAATGGCGAGGCAAGGTTGTTAGTCGCTCCCCCCGATCCCGTTTTGCTAACCGCGCTGCTTGAGGCCGTGCCCCAGGCAACGGCTTGTATCAGCCCAAATGGCCAGCTCCATTGTGCCAACAGCGCTTTTTTGCGGTTGTTGGGCCACAAGGCGCCGCTGAATCACGACAACATCAACACCCTGCTCGACAGTCTCACGGCCCAGCGCTGGCAAAAGCTGGTGGCCCAGGCCCAGCACTGCGGCACCCTTTGCAGCCAGGAGCAAAAGCACGATGGCCGCCACTTCGCCCTGGCCCTGCGCCGCATCGACCAATGGCATGGCCAGTTTTTGTCACTGAGCCTAAAGGAGCTGGACAACCCCATAGCCCAGTACCAGATTCAGCAGCTGCAAAACGAGATTTTGCGCTCGGTGGCCGAGGGCAACCCCCTGCATCGCACCATGGACATTCTCTGCCGCCGGGTAGAGGCGCTAGCCCCAGAAGCGATTTGCAGCGTGATGCTGGTAGACGAAAACGGCCTACTGCAACCCTGCGCCGCCCCCAGCCTCAATAGCAGCTACTACGACCATTTTATTGACCTGCCCATCGGGCCTGGCTCTGGCTCCTCCGGCACGGCTGCCTGGCGCAAAACCACCGTCGAGGTGCAAGACATCGCCTCAGACCCGCTGTGGGACAACTACCGCCACCTTGCCCTGCCCCTGGGCTTGGTGGCGTGCTGGGCCTGCCCGGTCAGCCTGAAAAACGGCAAGGTGGTGGGCACCTTTTCCCTTTATTTTCGCGACAAACGCGGCCCCAGCGCCTTTCACCGGCAGATGGTGGAAAGCTGCCTGAATGTCAGCGCCCTGGCCATTGAACACAACCGGGTGCAGCGCCAGCTTGAGAACCTTATCTTCTTTGACCCCCTCACAGGCCTGCCCAATCGCACCTTGCTGCGCGACCGTATCGACCAGGAGCTTGGCGCCTGCCAGCGCAGCCATTCTCACCTGGCCGCTATTCATATCGATCTCGACAACTTCAAGGCGGTGAACGAATCCCTGGGCCAGCAAATAGGCGACCAGTTGCTGCAAGCCCTGGCCGCCAGGATGCAGCAATGCCTGCCACCACGCAGCACCCTGGCCCGGCTGGGCGGCGACGAGTTTATGCTGCTGGTTCCCGATTGTGACCAGCACCAAGCCCGCGCCCTTGCCGAGCAGCTGCAACATTGCATCCACCAACCGGTGGCCATTGATGAGCGCGAGCTGGTGATCTGTGCCGGTATCGGCATCAGCCTGGCCCCAGAAGATGCCAGCACCGTCGATAACCTGCTGCGCAGTAGCGAAAGCGCCTTGTTGCAAGCCAAGCAGCAAGGGCTGGGCGGGTTGTCGTTTTACCGCTCCACCATGAACCAGGCCGCCATTCGCCGCCATCACCATCTTGAGGCCCTGCGCCGCGCCTTAAATGGCCAAAGCCTCAAGGTGCATTACCAGCCGCAAATCGACTTCGGCGGCAAGCGCCTGGCAGGGCTGGAAGTGCTGGCCCGCTGCCAGGACCCAGAGTTGGGTTTTATTCCGCCGGATGTCTTTATTCCCCTGGCCGAAGAGAGTGGCCTGATTGGCCAGTTGGACCAACTGGTGATGGAGCAGGCCTTGGCGCAGCTGGCCCTTTGGCGCAACCAGGGCTTTGCCATTCCGCTGGTGGCGGTGAACCTGTCGGCGGTGGATTTTCGCCAGCCAGGGCTCTTGGAGCGCATTAAAAAGTCCCTGGCCGCTCACCGGCTGGACGGTTGCAGCCTGACTCTTGAGATCACCGAGAGCCTGCTTATCGAGTCCAACGAAGATATCCTTGCCACCATGACCGCCCTTCGCCAACTGGGCATTGGCCTGTCTATCGACGACTTCGGCACCGGTTATTCCAGCCTGAGTTATTTAAAGCGCTTCCCGGTTACCGAGCTGAAGATGGACCGCAGCTTTATCCGCGATATCGACACCGACCCCAACGACAAAAACCTCACTGCGGCGGTTATCCAGTTGGCCGGTAACTTTCATCTCAAAGTGGTGGCCGAAGGGGTGGAGAACCAGGCCCAGTGCGACATTGTCACCGGCCTTGGCTGCGACCTCATCCAGGGCTACCACTTTGCCCGGCCCATGGCGGCGGCCGATCTCGAAAGCTGGATGACAGGCCAGGGCGCCGCTTTTGTCAGCCGCCACTAAGGGCATTGGCGCTATCGGCATTTTCCATCAAAGGGCACCGGCAAAGGCTGCTAGCATAGGGCCTCTTTTGCCGGGGCACGCCTTATGACCCACCTTCACGCCTACATTGCCGCCATCAATGCCGCTCCCAGTGCGCAGCAAATAGCAAAGCGCGAGCTTACCGATCACAGATTTGAGGAAGCGGGCATCGAGGTAACCGCCCAAACCGGCGTTTACACCTTTGCCAACGGTGTGGTGGTGCAGCGCGAGTTTGAACTGGAGCAAAGCGAGCCAGACCCCAGCCAAAGCTGCCAGGAATGCTGGATTGGCTACAAGGTGCTGAGCCTGCCTGAGGGCCTTGAGGTGCAGCCGCGCAGCAAGGCCTTTGCCAACAAATGCCAGGAGCTGTTCTGGATGCGCATGACCGCCCGCGACCAAGCCGCCAGCGCATAAAAAAGGCCCCTTTCGGGGCCTTTTTTAGTGTTGCTCGGTGGCGTCGGCGTTGTTGGTCAAGTGGCCTGCCACATCCGGCGAGTCCGGCTTGCCCGGCAGGGCGCTGCGGGTTTGCTCGTTGATGTTGAAGATATTGGAGGCCGCCGCCAGGTCTTTGTCGCTCTTGAGGCTGGCAATCACTTCGCGGTCGCCCAGGAAGCCTTTAAGGTCTTTGAGCAGGGCCTGTAAGGTGCCCTCGTCCTTGTGCATTTCCAGCACATGGCGGGGGAACTCCAAGTTACGGCCCCCCACACCGGCGAAGGTGGAGCTGACCAGCCTTGAGACGATCACCCAAGGGGTCATGGACGAGCGCACCAGGGTGTTCTCGGAGCGGGTGGAGTCGTAAATACCGGCGCCGGTAGAGATGCGCGACTCGGTAAAGGTGCCTTCGCACTTGAAGTACACCAGGGTCGACTCAAACTGCATCTCGCCCCAGAACAGGTGGCAATGATTCACCAGCAGCCGCGCTACCACCAGCGCGATGATAGATGCGGTTAAGTAAGGCAGCACTCCACCGATAGCGCCCAGCAGCGCCACCATGTCATGAATGCGGTGGGCCTTGAGCTGGCCCAGCACCTCGGCCGCACCGGTAAAGGTGAAGTAAAACAGCAGCGCCGAGACCCCATACGCCAGTTGGCCCACAGCGGTACCAACCAGGCGCAGTTTCTTTTGCAAACCAGACACCGGCATCGGCTTATAGGCCGGCTGGGTTTCCTGGATCATCTTGCCTTTAAAAGCGCCCTTGCCTTCGGATTGCTCGTTAAGCTCCGGCTCCAGGTCGCGGTAGACCCGGTTGGGGATCTCCAGATAACGGCGGTTGGCCATCACCATGGAATCGATGTTGATGAAAATCTCGTTGGGGTGCACCGACTCTTGCCAGTTGCCCCGGTACTCCGACACCTCGGTAACCGGGTTGGCGCGGCCAGCGCGAACGCTAAGCAGGGTAACCAGCAGCGCGGTGGCCGCCACCAGCAGCACGCTGGTCACCAGCAGCCACAGCCCCGGCATGATGGCCGCGGCAATGACATCGATGCTGTTTAAAAAGCCCGCCAAGCCGCGAGACACGCCGTGAGTGGTGGCGTAGCTGTAGAGATACCCCAGCAGCACCGGCGCCAAAATGGCCAGCGCCAGCACCTTGGCCAGGCTGCCGGTACCGGCGGCATCAACCCTTGAGCCCAGGCGGCGGGTAACCGCTGCGCCAGCTTTAAACCACACCACCAACAGGTAGATGAGCAGCACCGCGCTTAGCACTGGCATCATGGCGCTGGCGCCCTGGCCGCCAAGGCCGGTGGCCGAGGTAAACCAGGCCAGCACAAAGCACAGCAGCGCCACCAGGGTTTTGGTCACGGCGGTAGAGAGCATCAACGCCGTGTTGCGAAGGGCATAGGGGAGGAAGGTCAGGCGCGGGAAGATGCTGTGCACCAGGCGCGCTATCCAACCACGGGGCTCGATAAAGGTGAGGTTCTTGCGGCCCATCAGCATTTGTTCGAGCAGGCCGGAGTCGTAAGCCACAAAGGGTTGTTCCAGGTGGCTGGTGGAGCGCTCTGATTCGCTGACGTTGGCAGCCAGCGAGGTCGGCACGCCGCGCCCCACGTAAAAGCGCATCATCTGGAAGATACCAGCGCCGGTGGCTTTAAGGCCGCCGCCGAGCAGGATAAAGCCGACAATGGCCATCATCCAGCCGCTGACAGGGTCGTTCTTGACCAAACCTGCCACCTGCATCAGGGCACCGGCCCCCAACAGGCTAACCACCACACCGCGAAGGGTGCGCAGCGCCCCTTCCACTTTGAACGGGTTGGGGATCCCTAAATCCACCGAGCCATGTTCAAACGACATCCGTTCCTCTCCCTGTCTGTAGGCAAATACACTTGTAAAAATTGAGTGAAAGCTTACCACCGGACTTTGCAAAGTCTTCAGTGTTTTCAGCCGCTTTGGCGGCTTTTTCTGCCCTTTTGGCGCGCCGGGAAGCCCTTCCCCTGCCAAAGAGCAGGCCCTTGCCGTTAGCTGGTACAAAATACCGCCAAAAAGGAGCCACCATGGGGCCGCCAGCCGAAATTGCCATCACTGTTTACAGCCTGGGGCTGCTGGGCTGGTATGGGCTTTGGCACGCCCTGGTGGGTTACCCGCTGCTGGCCAAGCTCAAGTACCTGCGCATTCCCTTTTGGGGTGCCCAGTTTGTGTTTGTGGCCAACGTGGTGCTGGGCTATTACACGCCAGAAATAGACTACCAGACCGAACTGGCCCTCTACCCCTATGTGGAAGCCAACGCCACCACCGTGGCCAGCATGAGCCTGGCCATCGCGGTGTTCTGGGTTTTTGTCAGTAAGGACAAGCCCTTGGAAGAAGCGGGCTCGCTGGTGAAGATTTTTCTGTGGCTATTGCTGTGGTCGTTTTTGATCTCGGTGATGGGCGCCCTGCCCCTTTATTGGGTGCCGCCGGGAGGCTACTGGCTGATGACCCTTCGCCACCTCAAATGCCTGCCCTTTTTCTACTCGCTGTTTTTGCTGTCCAGCGCCCTTATCGTGTTCATGTATGAGCTGCGCTACCGGCGCACCCATCTCCATGAGCTTTCGCCCATCGCCTTTAGCAAGGACGTGGAAGACTGGCCGCCCAAGATGCGGCCCTGGCATGCGCTGCGCCGGCGACGCCAGGAGCATTAAAGACGCTGGCAAGCAAAGTGCAGGCCGCTTGCTGGTTCTAAAAAGGCCAGCGGCGCATCGGCCTGGGGGATGAGCCGAAAGCGGGGGCCGGGCTGGTTGTCGGCAAAGCGGCGGCTGGGGGTGTCAGGCCAGAGCTGGTAGGTGTCGGTCTGTACCTTTTCGGTAACCTGGGTTTGCAGGTAGCCAAAGGCCGGGCCATGGCGCTGCAACAGGCCACGGGAGCGCTGGCCAACAATAAGGTAAGGGTCGTTTTGCAGGCCTTGGGTGAACCAGCGTTGGGTCCAGTCCAGGGTGTAGCGGCCTTGGGGGTCGATGCGTTGCAATAGCAGCACCTGGGTGCCGCTGCTGCCCCCCATGCGCTCGGCCTGGCAGCGCCAGTCGCCTTGCAGGGGGTTGGCGGCGGCCAGAAAAGGCAGCAGGGCCAAAAGCGGCAGTGTGTTCATCACCCATCCTCGGTACAGACCGAGGTTTTAGTATTGGGCAACCTGGCTGTCCTGCCAGGGGAAATATTGCCGCCGTTTAAGGCCGCGACAAGCTCAGTCGTCGCGGGTCAGCACTTCCAAGAGCTCGATTTCAAACAACAGGTTGGAGCCGGGCTTGATATAGGGGCCGACTTGCCGCTCGCCGTAGGCCAGCTCTGCCGGTACCCACAAGCGGCGCTTGCCCCCCACCTTCATGCCCATCAGACCGATGTCCCAGCCTTTAATAACCCTGCCGGTGCCAATCACGCACTGAAAAGGTCGGCCCTTGGCATAGCTGGAGTCAAACTCGGTGCCGTCTTCCAAGGTGCCCCGGTATTGGGTGGTGATAAGGGCGCCTTTGACCGCCGCTTTACCCTCGCCCACCAGGATGTCTTCAATCTTCAGTTCGCTGCTCATAATGCTGCCCTTATTGGGAAAGGCTCGATTTTATGAAAGAGTAGGCAGCTCGCAACCTTTTCACGCGGACTCCTGATGGACGACATCTTTTTTCGTTACCTGCATTTCATCGGCATTATGGCGCTGATGGCCACCTTGGTGGCCGAGCACCTGTTGCTGGCACCTACCATGACCCCGGCCGAGCTAAAGCGCCTGGCCCGTATCGACGCCATTTTTGGCATCAGCGCGCTGCTGGTGCTGGCCGCTGGCCTCACCCTGTGGTTTGGGGTCGGCAAACCGGCCGCCTTTTACAGCCACAACTGGGTGTTCCACCTCAAAATCACACTCTTTGTGCTGGCCGCCTTGCTGTCGATTTACCCCACCCTCTTCTACCTCAAGCACCGCAACAGCAGCGCCGAGACCGTTGCCGTGCCCAAGGTGGTGGTGATGCTCATTCGCACCGAGTTGCTGCTGTTGCTGGTGATCCCGCTGCTGGCAGTGTTGATGGCCAAAGGCATCGGCCTTTCCTGACCATGGCCAAGCATATCGGCATTGTCGCCATCAGCGCCGAAGGCGCCGCCCTTTGCTATCGCACCTTGGTCAGCGAAGCGCAGCCCTTGATGGGCGAGCACGCTCACCCGGAGATCTCCCTGCACTCTTTTTCCATGGCCAAACACATGGCGGCCCTTGAACGGGCCGACTGGCAGGGCGTTAGCGAGCTGGTGCAGGCCTCGGCCGAGAAGTTGGTGGCCATGGGCGCCGAGCTGCTGATCTGCCCCGACAACACCGTACACCCGGCGGTAGAGCAGGTGCGGGCGCAAAGCCCGGTGCCCTGGCTGCACATCGCCGAGGTGGTGGCCGCAGAGGCAGCGGCCCTTGGCTACCGGCACTTGGGCCTATTGGGAACCGGCTTTTTAATGGCTGGCCCCGTCTACCCCAAGGCCCTGGCCGCCAAGGGCATCGAGATGACGCTTCCCACCCCAGAGCAGCGCCTGGAGATAGACAAACGCATCTTTGAAGAGCTGGTGAAGGGCCACTTTAGCGAGGCCACCCGCCGCTACTTTCAGGGGGTGATTGCCAGCCTTGCCCAAAGGGGCTGCGACGCCGTGGTGCTGGGCTGCACCGAGATCCCGCTTTTAATCAGCCAAGCCGAAGCCTGCCTGCCGGTGCTGGACTCCACCCGCCTTCTGGCCCGCGCCGCCCTAGCCGCCGCCACTGGCGGCCAACAGCCCGATTGAGGGTATTTTTGCGCCCGGCTTGGCAAAAGCGATTGCCGGGCCTTTTTAAGTGGTGACAAGCCATAAGCCAACAGCTTAAATAACAAAAAACTAACAAAGCTTGCTTGCCATGAACGCCCCTGAAATCGTCTTTGTCTTGATGCTCAGCGTCAGCACCATGCTGGGCATTATCTTTTTGCTGTCCTGGCGGACCATAGAGCGGCGCACCTACTGCATGGTGTGGTCCATTTTGTTTTGGGTGTCGGTACTCAATGTGCTGCTCAACGCCTTTCACACCAGCTTTGGCCACCGTGACCTCTACTGGATAGTGGTCAACGCCACTTCCCTGGTGATGCAGGCACTGTCGTTGGCGGGCTTTCGGCTAAGAGCCGGCAAGATCGGCTTTCCCACCAGCCTGGTGGCAGCGCTGGCAGCGGTCGAGCTGGTATTGGTGTGGTTTACCCTGATCCAGCCCCATGTGGGGCTGAAAATGGTGCTGATCCCCTGCTCAGGGGCGGTGATTGGCCTTTGCTGCGCCTATCAACTGCTGACCCCCAAGCACAAGGTGCGGCCGGTGGAAAAGGCCCTGGCGCTGATGTTCGTGATTTACGCCATCGCCCAGGCCGCCAGTGGCCTGGTGGCCTTGAGCCAGGGCCGGGAGCTGGTGCCGGATATCCTTGAGGTGTATCGGCTTATTAACTTCTTGGCCATGCCCGCCGCCTTTACCGGCCTGGGGCTGTTTACGGTGCTGCTGCTGGCCGACGATCTCGCCGAACGGATGCGGGCCCTGGCCACCACCGACAGCCTCACCGGACTCCTAAACCGCCGCGGCTTTGAAGAGGCGGCCAACCGCCGCCTGGCCCTGCCTCTCGGCACGCCGCTGTTTGCAGTGATGGCAGACATCGACCACTTCAAAACCATCAACGACCAATACGGCCACGGGGTAGGAGATTTGGCCCTGAAATCCTTCGCCCGCCAGCTTAATCGCAACGCCCGCAGCACCGACATTCTGGGCCGCTTTGGCGGGGAAGAATTTGCCCTGCTGCTGGAAGCGGCAAGCGCCGAGCAGGCCCTTGAGATAGTCGAACGGCTGCGCCAGAAAGTCGAAGCCCATGTCATCAAAACCCCCAGGGGGCCCATCAGGCTGACGGTGAGCTTCGGCCTTACCAGCGTTGCCAGCCCCCAGACCCTCTCGGCGGTGCTGCGCCAGGCCGACGCCGCCCTTTACCAGGCCAAGAGCCAGGGCCGAAACCAGACCCAGGCCTTCGACGCCCTGGCGCAATCGGCGTGATCACAGACAGCCGTTTTTAGACCAGCGGCAGGCAAGTACACCAGCCTTGGCCAGGCAGTTTTCCTGGCGGCACAGCGCCGCCCCCAAGGTCCAGCTGCGGTCTTTGACCTTGGCGGTAGCCGGCACTCCCAGTTTTTCCAGCAGCAGCGGCAGGTAAGCAGCCCGAAAACAGGCCGTTTCGGGCTGGTAGCACTGGCCAGTACCCTGGCAACAGCGCGCCACTTGGTCAGCCTCCAGGTATTTAAAAGCGCCGGTCAAATACCACTTGTCCACATCGGCTTTGGCCACCGGCACCTGCCGCTCGGTGCCTTTAATGCCGCCTTGGTAGTTAGCGGGGTCGCGAATGGCCGGGCCCTCGGTAAGCAGCAACTGGGCCTGGCACTGGGAAAGGCGCCATTGGGGGTTACCCTTACCGGCGCCGAAGCGGCAAGGGTCAGGCAGGCCAAGATAGCCGGGCGCCAGATCCTGGCCCAGCCCCAGGAAGGAATAGCTGTAAAAATGCACCGCTTTGCCGCCAATCATCACCTGGTGCAGGGCATCGTCATCAACGCTGCAGGCCGGGCAGGGAAAGGCCACCTGGCTGGAGGCGCCGCCCATTTCCACTATGCCAAAATCGCTGCGCTGGCGTTTTTGATAGCGGGCCAGCCAAGCATAAAGCCCTTCTTCAAAGCCGCTCAGGGTGCGGGCCTCAACCTGCACCTTGGGGCCGACGGCCAGTTGCAGCTGCTGGCGCACCGCCAGCCACAGGGTTTGACTGAGCCCCGGCGCTTCTTGCTCGGCAAGGCGCATCCCGGCGGTAGCCAGCACCGACACCGCCTGCAACCGGCAGCGCTCACGCCAGTCAAAACCGCGCCAGCGGGGTTTGCCGCCCTCGCCTGCCGGGCCGTCGTGGCGAAAGTCCTCCAGCGCCTTGGCCAGTGCCATGGCGGTGGCCGGAATATCTTCGGCGGTTTTACCGCGAATACCCCGCACCGGGTCGGCCAGGGCCGCGATTTTCGGGCCGCGCTGGCTTACCAATTGCCCGCCCTTTTGCTGAAAAAGAAAGAGCCGGGTGCCGCTGGAGCCGGCATCAAACATCAGCTGGCAGGCAGGCTTTGCCAGCAGCGGCGAGGCCATCAAAGACAGCAGCAGGAACAACAACGGGCGCAAAGGCATAAAAACCTTAAAACTAAAGGGCTTATATTGGTGGCGAGTATAAAAAATCCGTTCCCCAAACGCCTGATTTTTGTTCTGATGATGGGCCGACCCATTGGATCTTTGCCATGGACAGCCCGTTTTCACTGCCGCGCCTCAAGACCTTCCCGCTGCTGGTGTGGATAACCCTCTGGGGCACCTTTGTCAGCAGGGGCACCTTCTTTATGGTCTGGCCCTTCCTGGCGGTACTGCTGCACCAGGATTTTGGCCTCAACCCGCTGCAAATCGGCCTTATCCTCAGCCTGGCGGCGGTGGCCGGCAGCATACTTGGCTTTTATGTCAGCGCCCTGTCCGACCGCTTTGGCCGCAAAGCGGTGCTGTATTGCGCCGGCCTTTTAAACGCCCTGGCCTTTGGGGTGCTGGCTGGCGCCCACAGCATCACCGGCTATGTGCTGGGTATCATGCTCACGTCCGTTGGCCGGGCCACCTTTGAACCTGCCGCCCAGGCGCTGATGGGCGACCAACTGCCCGATGCCAAATCCCGAGAGCTGGCCCTGCAGCTGCGCTACTTTCTTATCAACCTGGGGGGCGCCCTGGGGCCCCTGCTGGGGGTCTGGGCGGGGCTGACCGCCCAGCAGTCCACCTTTTATCTCACCAGTGCCAGCTATGTGCTGTTGGTGGCGCTGCTGGCCTGGGCCTTTGGCCGGGGTTATCGCCGGGAAGACACCAGCCTCGCCCGCCAGGGGTTCGGCCAGACCCTCTATCTGCTGCGCCAGGACCACAGCTTTTTGCTGCTGATCCTGGCCAATATCCTGCTGATGTTCGTGTTTGCCCATATCGACTCCTCGCTCATTCAATACCTGACCCAGGCCCAGGTGCCGAAGCTGATAGAGCTTATTTCGATGCTCATTCTGGTGAACGCGGTAACGGTGATGGTGCTGCAGTTTCCGCTCCTTAAAATCATGGCGCGGATGCCTGTGGCCAAGCGCATGCAGATTGGCCTGGTGCTGATGGGCGCCGCCCAGCTCTGGTATGCCTTTAACCCCATGAGCGCCTACTGGGGCTGGATTGGCGCGACCTTGGTGCTGAGCCTGGGGGAAGTGATCCTCTTTCCCAACATCAACGTGCAAATCGACTCCATGGCGCCGCCAAGGCTGCGCGGCGCCTACTTCGGGGCCGGTAACCTCTTTTCCATCGGCTGGTCGATGGCACCGTTGGTGGGGGGCTGGATGCTCGAGCATTACTCCGGCCGGGCCTTGTATCTCGCCATGGCCGCCTGCACCCTGCTGGTAATGGTGCTCTACGTGCTGGCCGGCCGCCTGCCAAGGCCCAAATGGCTGGAAGCAGAGCTGGCCCAAAACAAGGGTTGAGCCCTCTCAGCCCTTGGCGTTGGGCGGCTGGGGCAGGTACTGCTCCCATTCGGGGTGGTCGCCAAAGCGCTGGCTAAGAAAATCGATAAAGCCGCGCACCCTGGGCGAGAGGTGGCGGGTTTGCGGGTAAAGGGCGTAGATCCCCATCTGGTACCAGCGATATTCGGTCAGTAGCGGCACCAGCAGCCCCTGGCGCATCGCCTGGAAGGTGATAAAGCTGGGCTCGCACAATACCCCCAGCCCGGCGATGGCGGCGTGGCGCAAGGCGTCGCCATTGCTAGCCCTTAGCCTTATCGGCACCTTGACGCTACAGCGCTGGCCGCTTTTGTCGAAGTACAACCACTGGCCGGGGGCCTTGAGGTTGGCGTAGCAAAGCCCCTGGTGATGGGCGAGATCTTCCGGGGTTTGTGGCCGCCCAAAACGCTGCAGATAATCGGGGGAAGCGGCCACCACATGGCTGACCGGCGCCAGCTTGCGGGCGATATAGCTCGAATCCCCCAGCTCGCCGATACGAATGGCCACGTCTATCCCCTCTGCCACCAAGTCCACCCGCCTGTCGTTCATATCCAAATCCACCAGCACCTTGGGGTGCAGGTGCATAAACTCAGTAATGGCCGGCACCAGGTGAGACACCCCAAAGCTCCAGGGCGCGGCGATGCGCAGCCGCCCGCTCAGCTCGCTGGCTCGACTGGAAAGGCCGCGTTCCGCTTCGTCGAGGTCATCAAGGATTTGCACGCAGCGCTCAAAGTAGGCCCGGCCGTCTTCGGTCAGGGTCATGCTGCGGGTGGTGCGGTGCAGTAACTGGGTGCCCAGCCGCGCCTCCAATTCTTTTAAGCGCCGGCTCACTGCCGAATTGGCGAGGTTGAGGCGGTTGGCGGCCTGGGTGGCGCTGCCAGCCCTCACCAGTTCGACAAAGATGCGGATCTGTTCCAGCTGACTCATGGGATTTTTCTGACTTCCAGAAAGATGATTTGAATTTTAGGCTGTTTTTCCTTCTGTGGTTAAGGAATAGCCTGAGTGCGTCCTAATGAACTCCCTTACCGAGGAAATACTGGTGAACACTCTGACAGCGAAAAAAGCCCTGGTCCTGGGTGGTAGCCGTGGCATCGGCGCCGCCATCGTCAACCGCCTGAGCGCCGAAGGCGCCGACCTCACCTTTACCTACGCCGGCTCGGCGCAAGCCGCCAAAGCCCTGGCAGACAGCACCGCCAGCCAGGCTGTGCAGGTAGACAGCAGCGAACGCGACCAACTCACCGCCTTTATCGAGAGCCAAGGCCCCCTGGATATTCTGGTGATCAACGCCGGCACGCTGCTGATGGGCGACCCCCTGACCCTGGCCGCCGACGACGTAGACCGCATGATAGACATCAACGTCCGGGCCCCCTACCACGCCGCCGTGGCTGCCGCCCGGCAGATGAAAGACGGCGGGCGCATCATCGTTATCGGCTCGGTAAACGGCGACCGCATGCCCATGGCCGGTGCCAGCGCTTACGCCCTCACCAAATCGGCCCTGCAAGGCATGGTGCGCGGCCTGGCCCGTGACCTTGGCGAGCGCGGCATTACCGTCAATAACGTCCAGCCCGGCCCGGTGGACACCGACATGAACCCGGCCGAAGGCCCCTTCAGCGAGCTGATGCATTCCTTCATGGCCATCAAACGCCACGGCAAGCCCGAGGAAATCGCCGCCCTGGTGGCCTTCTTGGCCGGGCCGGAAGCCGGTTACATCACCGGCTCCCAACACACCATCGACGGCGGCTTTGGCGCCTGAAAAACCATAAAAAAGCCCCGCTTGAGCGGGGCTTTTTGTTGGCACTTAGATCCCAAGCAGGTTGTCGAGGGTGGCAGTAATGCGCGGGTCGTCCGGGGTGATGTCGGGGCGAAAACGCCCCACCACCTGGCCGTGGCTATCAATCAGAAACTTCTCGAAATTCCACATGATCTGCCGGGCGTCGTGAGGCAGCAGGCCCATCTCGGTGAGCCGGGTTTTGAGCTGGCTGTCGACATTGCCGGTGGCCTGGGGCTGCTCGGCAATCATGGCGGCAAAGAGCGGGTGAATGTCATCGCCCTGCACCGATACCTTGGCGGCCATGGGGAAAGTCACCCCGTACTGGCCGGTGCAGAACTGGGCTATCTCTTCCTCGCTGCCAGGCTCCTGGCCAAGAAAGTTGTTGGCGGGAAAGCCGATAATCTCAAAGCCCTTGTCGCGGTAGCTGGCATAGAGCTGTTGCAAGCCCTGGTACTGGGGGGTGAGGCCGCATTTGGAGGCCACATTGACCACCAGCAGCACCTTGCCGGCAAAGTCCTTGAGGGTTGCTGCCTTGCCGTCAATCAGGGTAAAGGGAATAGCGGTGAGTGCAGTCATGGTGGTCTCCTTGGGGGTGAGTACTGTCCTATCAAAGCGGCTTGGCGCCAGGCCGGCCATGATGTTGATCAAAGCCGGGGCGGCAAAGCGTTAGTCGGCGCCATCGTGCTGGCGCTGCTGGTATTGCAGCTGGGCACCGGTAATGGCGGTGACGTTGTCTTCCACCCAGCGGTTGAGGGTACGGATGGGGCCACTTAGGGAGGCGCCCAGTTCGGTGAGCTGATATTCCACCCGCGGCGGCACCTCGGGGTAGGCGATGCGCTCCACCAGGCCAAAGCGCTCCATGCGGCGCAGGGTCTGGATCAGCATCTTCTCGGAGATGCCGTTTACCCGGCGGCGCAGCTCGCCGGTGCGGCACGGCGCTTTGTCAGACAGCGCATACATCAGCAGCAGGGTCCATTTGTCGGCCAGCACCTCCAATACGTGGCGGGCCGGGCAGCCTTTACTCAGCACATCGGGGGGCAGGCACAGAGGAGCGGTTTGGGTCATCACATCAACAACGTTATTCAAAACTAACCAAACGGTAAGTACTTGTTAGCCAGAAAGCAACGGTTACACTGACCAACCAGAGACCCTTGCATCAAAAAAGGAAAGCCGATGAAGCTCTATTACACCCCGGGCGCCTGTTCCCTCGCGCCCCATATCGTGCTCGAAGAACTGGAACTGGACCACAGCCTGGTCAAGGTCGATTTGAAGACCAAAACCACCGACGCCGGCGACGATTTTCTGGCCATCAACAGCAAGGGCTATATTCCGGCGCTGGAGATGGACAACGGCCATATCCTCACCGAGGGCATGGTGATCTCCCAATACCTGGCCGACCTGGACCCGGAAGCGGCGCTGATCCCCGCCAGTGGTGAAGCCCGTTACCAGCTGCTGAGCATGATGAGCTTTATCTCTACTGAGCTGCACAAGCCCATGGGCTCGATGTTCAACCCGGCTCAAACCGGCGACTGGAAAGAAGCCACCAAGGCCCTGCTGACCCGCCGCCTGGACTGGCTGAGCAAGACCCTGGCCGACAAGTCCTTTATCGCCGGCCCCGGCTTTACCGTGGCTGATGCCTATCTCTTTACCGTACTGAGCTGGGCCCGGGTGGTGAACTTTGATTTAGCCCCCTGGCCGACCCTGCAGGCCTACCTTGGCCGCATTGCCGAGCGCCCCGCGGTGGAGCGCGCCCTCAAGGCCGAAGGCCTGATCTAAAGATCCTCGTCGACTTTAGCGCACACGGCCCGGGCCAATGCCCGGGCCGTGGTCCATTTACCGCCGCTCACCGTCATCACCCGCCCCTGGCGGCTCAGCACGTATTCGCGGCTAAGCTGGCTTGGGGAAGATGTGCCCGCCAATAGCGGCCTGACCCCGGCAAAGCTGCCTAGCACTTCGCCGTCGGTACGGGGTTTGAGAAAGTAATGGTTGTAGAGCTGCAACAGGTAGTGGCGCTCTTCGGCCGAGCAGCGCACCGGCTCCCCCAATTGATGGCGCACCTCGGTGGTGCCCAGCAGGGTGTGCTCCCCGTGGGGCAACACAAACACCACCCGCTCCTCAAATGGCACCTCCAGCATCAGCCCGTGGCTGCGCTGCCCGGGCAGCACCAGATGGCTGCCCCTTATCAGGCTCAGCTGCTGGCGCGGCCGCATCGCCGAGTCCACCAGCAGTTTTTGGCTCCAGGGGCCGGCCACGTTGATCACCTGATCGAACTGCTCCATACCGCCGTTGATCACCACCAGCCCTTCCGGGTCTATGGCCAGCACCGGTTGCTGCTCAAGGATCTCAACCCCGGCGGCCTGGCACTGCTCGGCGGCCCAGAGCCCCAGGGCATGGTCGTCCAGCATCTGGCCATCAAAAAAGCAGTAGGCTCCCAGCAGGCCGCGCCGCTCAAGGTCAGGCTCCATGGCCATTACCGCCTGGTGGCTAAGCCAGCGGTGCCAGCCCAGGCCCTTGCCCAGCGCCAGGGTGTCGTACAGGGACAAACCCGCCTTTAACAGCCAGCGGGAGCGCCGGCTATTGCGATAGATGGGATAGAGAATGGGCAGGCGGCGGGTCAGCTCCGGGGCGGCCTTTAGCCACCAGTGGCGCTCGGCCAGGGCTTCTCGCACCAGCCGCCATTGGCGCTGCTCCAGATAACGCAAGCCGCCGTGCAGCAGCTTGCTGGAGGCGCTGCTGGTTTCCCCCATCAGCTGGCCCCGCTCGAACAGGGTAACCTGATGCAGCTGCTTAGCCAGCGCCCAGGCAATGCAGACTCCATTGATACCGCCACCGACAACCGCAACCCGCATGGCTCCTCCCGCCAGCGTAATAACGATTAAATTCTAGGCAAAAACAGCCAGTTGGCTATCTTCCTGGATTGGCAAGCTGCATTCGGCGCCGTTTTGCGCCGCGCTGCTTGTGCTTGCGATGCCACCACAGATAGCTGCCGGACAGCGCCAAAATCAGCGGCATTGCTCCCACCAGCGCCCACAGCACCTTGGAGACCAGCCCGCCAAAGCTGCCAAAATGCAGCTCCCGGTAGCTGTCGAGAATGGCGGTGCCAAGGCCCAGCTCGCGGATATCCCAATGGCTTTGGTAGGCGCCGCTGTTGGCATCAAAGCTCACCCCGCTGCCGTAAGCCGAGGCCAAGGGGTTGGCGCTGGGAACGGCGCCGTAAAAACTGATGGCAAAACCCTTTTCCAGCGGCATCAGCAGGTAAGTGGCCTTGAACCCCGGCACCCGCGCTTGCGCGTCCTGGCGCAGCTGCTCCAGCGGCAGCTGGTCGTTGTAGAGCCGCTCGCTGATTGGCAGGTCTTCATGTTCCAGCTCATGGGCTACAAACTGGATGTTCCACCACAAGCCGGTAAAGGCCAGGGCCAACAGCACCGGCGAGGCCAGGGTGCCCACCAATTTATGGGTATCGCTCAGCGCCAGGCGCAGGTCCTTGTCCCAGCGCAGGGTAAAAAGGCGCCGGTAAAACTGGCGATAAAGCACCAGCCCCGAGATCCCCAAAAACAGTAAGATCGCGGCGTAGAACGCGCCAATGGCCATGCCGCCATCCCCCAGCAGCAACTTGAAATGCAGCTCCAGCAGCCAGTCGGTAAAAGGCTCCTCCACCGGCACCGGCTGGCTTAACAGCTGGCCACGGTAAGGGTCGAGATAGAGCTTGAACCAGTCGCTGCTGTGGCGGCGCACCAAATACACCCTGTCGGCGGTGTGGCCATCGTCAAAGATCTCCCAGGAGCCAAGCTCAAAGGCCGGATGCGCTTTGGCCACCTTGGCCGCCAGGGCTTCAAGGGGCTGGCGCGCCACCTCGCCGGGAGCCGCCAAACGCACCTCATCTGGCCTTAAAAGGGCGTCTATTTCGTCTTTAAACACCAGCAGGCTGCCGCTCAGGGAAATCACCAACAGCGGCAGCAACGCAAACAGCGCCAGCCAGGAGTGCAGCTTGAACAGGGATTTACGCATGGCCAAACGCAATATTGCCAATCATTCTCATTTAAGTATTGTGAAGAGCCACTTTGCAGATGTCGACGCCGGGCATAAAAAAACCGGCCCACTGGCCGGTTTTTGTCGTTCACTGGCAATCACTGCCCACCACGCGCCTTGGCAGCGTCGATGCTTTTGCGAATAAGCGGCGCAATGGTCAGCCCCTGCACCACGATGGAGAAGATCACCACCACGTAGGTCATGATCACCAGCAGGCTGTGGATGTCCACGTCGTTGACGAACATCTGGCCACGGGGAATGGAGGCAGCCATAGCCAGGGCCAGGCCACCGCGCAAGCCGCCCCAGGTGAGGATACGCACCGAGTTGATGTCGTACTGGCGGAAGCGGCGAAAGCCAATATAGGGCAGGCCAACACTGATAAAGCGGGCCAGCAGTACCAGCGGCACCATCAGCAAGCCAATCAGGACTTCAGAGAAGGTCACCGGCATGGTGACCAACAGCAGGCCGATGATAAGGAACAGCAAGGCGTTGAGGAAGCTGTCGGTAGCGTGCCAGAAGTACTGCACGTAGAGCTTGGAATGCTCGTCGCCGTGTTGCATGCGCGAGCGGGTTACGTTGCCGATAAAGATACCGGCCACCACCATGGCCAGAGCGCCGGAGATGTCCATCAGGTTGGCCAGGGCAAAGCCGGCGGAGGGGATGGTCATACTCACCAGCAAGCGGATGTTGGCGTCTTTGGAGTGCAGCAGCAGTACATGGCCAATCAGGGCCAGTACAAAACCAAAGGCCACGCCGCCCACGGCGTCGGTCAAAAACAGCTCGGAAACGCCGCCAACAGTGGGGGAGGTACCGGAAAAGGCCACCGCGAAAATGGTGGTAAACACCACCAGGCCAACGCCGTCGTTAAACAGTGACTCCCCTTCCACCTGCACCGAAATACCCTCGGGGGCCTTCATCTGTTTGATGATGGCCAGCACCGCGATGGGGTCGGTGGGGCTTATCAGGGCGCCAAACAGCAGGCAGTAGATGAAAGGTACCTGCCAGCCCAGCAGATCCAGTGCCCAGTGGCTGAAGTAACCAACGATAAAGGTGGAAGCGAGAGTGGAGAACAGCACCAGTATGGCTATCTCCCACCCTTGCTTTTTCATGGCCTGCAGGTCTATTTCCAGGGCGCCGGCAAAGAGCAGGAAGCCCAGCATCCCTTTTAGCAGCAGGTCATTGAAGTTAAGCCCCGACACCACGTTGGTAATGGCTAGCGCGGTGCTGTCGCCAGCCAGTTTCACCGCCAGGATCAACAGCAAGGAGATCACCACCGAGCCGGTAGTAATGGCGATAGTCGTTTGAAGTTTAAGGATATATTGGTTGCTGAACGCAATGAACACGGCCAGGGCCGAGAGAAAACAAATCAAGTACCATGCTGTCATGGAGTACATCCTGAACAAAAAGAAAAGCGGTATGGGCGGGTGGCTTGGTCAGCAGGGGTCTGACATCTGACCCGCCGGCACTGCGCCAATATCGTTGGGCGCAATGCCTGAATTCGGATTGCCACTTACTGTTTAGCCGGGGCCGAGGTGGTAGGCACCGGCGGCAGAAGGGGCTTTCAAAGCGGCAACATAAGTTACCATCAAATTCGCCTTTTCCTGAGTATTGAGATCAAGAAAACCTGAAATAGATTGTCTCTCTTGGCGTAAAAAATGGTCGATGAAGTAAAAAACCAGGCGTTAACTGCCTGGTTTTTTATTGATTTCATGAAGGGTACGGATGCGCTCTTCAAGGTCGGGGTGGCTGCTTATCCAACCGGGCCCGGCCTCCTCGCTGCCATGCTGCTTTTGCAGTTTCTCAAACAGGCTGGCCAACGGTTCGGTAGTGCCCTGGTCTTTTAACATCGACTGGGCGGCAAAGCCGTCGGCCTGGCGCTCGGCATCGCGCGAATAGCTCATGTTAACCAGGAACACCGCACCCCCGGCCAAGCTATCGGCAATGGAGCTGGCATCGCCGATGACCACCGCCACCCCTACCGACATCAGGGTGTTTTGCACCAGCAGGTTCATGGAATGGTGGTAATGCACATGGCCAAGCTCGTGGTAGAGCACCCCAAGCAGCTGCGGGTCGTTGTCGGCCAGGGCCACCATTTGGTCGGTCATCACCACGGTGCCGTCCGGCAGGGCCATGGCGTTGGGGCCGGCGCTGAAACTGCGAAACACAAGCTTTGGCTTCACCCGCCAGCTAACGCCCTGCGAAGAGAGCGTGGCCAGCATTGCCTCAAACTCTTGTTGCAGCTGTTGGCGGCGCTCAACAGGCAAGGTGCTGGGGGCAAACATGGCTTGGTCCAGCAGTTTCAGGCTCTGCTGGCCAAGCTGCTGATACACCACCGCCGGCACCTGAGTGGCGACCAGCCGTGAAGCGGCTGGCAAACCATAGCGGTAGGTGGCAAAAACCGCCGCCACCGTCACCACCACACCGGCGGCTATCCAGCCAAGGTGGCGCTCCACCCGCGCTATCCATGGCAGGCCCAAGGTCGCCTTGAGCCAGCCGTTAAGGGGCTCGGCCTCAATGGGATGAAAGCTCCAGCCCTCGGCAAAATGCAGGTTACGGGGTTGGTTGCCAAGGGCCTTGGACACCTCGACATCGGCCACCGCGCCCTCAAACTGCCAGACCTCGCTGGCCAGTTGCAGCCGGCCACCGGCAAGCAGCGCCAGGGTGGCCGGATGGCGCGCCGCCGAGCGAGGGGCCAGCAGGTAACCGGCCACCGTTGCCATTAAAAGGCGCCTATCTGCACGTCAAAGGCGCTGGCCACTTCATCGGCCACCGCTACGTCAACCTGCTGGTCATGGTCTTGCACCGCCACCAGCGCCAGATCGCCACTGACGCTGGTGCCTTCGGCGAGATAACGGGCATAGCGCACCTTGGCCACCGCAGAGGCCAGACCCAGAGTGAAAATGACCAACAGCAGGTTGGTCACCACCAGGCCCAAATAACCGCCCACGGTGAAATGGGAGCCCAGTTGCAGCTCACCATCGATTTTCACGCGGCTAAAGAGGTAGTTACGCACCAATACCCTTACCACGGTGGAGGTGAAGATACCGGCAGCAAAGAAAGCGAGGTAAAAGCCGATCACGGCAAGGCCCGCCGCTGCATCGGGCTTGGTATGCGCCTCTGCGTCTTTGATAGCAAAGTACAAGGCGCTGAGCCCGGACGCACCAATCAGGCCGATAACCAGCAGTAACCCAAAGAAGATACCGGCACCGATAGCACCGATTTTCAGGTACTGGCGATACTCGATGGTGGCGCTGAACACCTTGCTGCCATAGCGGTAATTGTTAAGGACATAACTGGCCACGCTGCTGGCAATGAAGGCATAGCCCACCACCGCAAGAGCAGCGGCCAGCAGCACGCCAATCACCACACCCACCACAGGCCCCAGCGCCACACCCAGCACAATGGCCAGTACCATCACCACGGACAGCCCAAAATACACCGCCATGGGTTTGACCAGCATATTGAGGTAAGCGTCACCGTAACTGCCGACAAAATTAAAGCGCACGTTGCGATAGCGACTGACCATGGCATCAAAACGCAGGTTACGTACCGCCAGCCAAGGGGTGGCCAGAGAAAAGATCATCAAGAAGGCCAAGGCCAGCACCGGCAGCGCAGTGTTGAGAATGGTCCACAGCACGATAAGCGCCACGGCGATAAGGCGGCCGATAAGAATTTGCACCGGGGTGGCCAGGTATTCAAAACCTTGGCCATCAAGGCGGGTGTGACCATAAAAATACTGCTGGTTACGCACCTTGGCCCAGGCGGAATAAACCCCCAGGGTCAAAATGGACAGCAGGATATTGACTATCCAGATACCGAAATACTCGCCAGCGCTGCCGGTAAAACGCATCCGGTGCACGGCTTTGGTTTCGGGTTGTTGCAGGGTCTCGGGAAGTTCAGACACGGGGCTCTCCTTAGCAAAGTGTCCATATTGAAACAGCAAATGGCTGTTCACACAATATTCACCTTTGTGACATCAGTGTCCGCTGCGCAGTTGCAGCAGGCCACGGTCCAGGGCTTGCAGCAGCTGCTGGTGAATGTCATCGCCGTCCAACAGCGACGGCGGCGCCAGCTCCAAAGCCTGAACAGACACCCAGGCGCTGCGCCGGGTTTCGCTGAGCAGGGTATCGGCCTGGGCCAGGGTAAAGCGGGTCAGCTCAAGGACAGCCGACACCGGCAGCGGCCGCGAGCGCTGGGTCAGGGTCGGTACCAGGTTGAATCCCACCGCCAGGCGCACGTCCTCCAGCCCTTCGGCAATCACAAAACGGGCGGTCAGTTCACGCAAATTCTCATAGAGCTCGGTGAGTAGCTTTGGCTCGTCGCGGATCACCAGCAGCAGGTGGTCGTCCGCCAGTTGCGCCACTATCACGCAGTGGCTGCACGCCGCCTTGAGCTTATCCACAAAGCGGCCAAGGATGGCCTTGCTCTCTTCAATACCGGCCAGCATCGGCAGGTGGTGGATAAAAAGGGCGTTGAGGCTCAACAGCACCAGGGGCTCGCCAGGCGGCAGGCCAGCTTCGCGGCTGTGGTTATGGGCCTGCTGGTACTCGTCCATCAAAGGTTCCAGCTGCGCCACCAGCCCCAGGGCGTTGGGCAACCCTGACAGCGGATGTATGGTCATCAACTGGTTTTGCCCGGCCAATTTACCGGCCAGCTGGCGATTGCGGCGCCAAAGCCTCAGTGCCGCCAGCATCACCACCAAAACCAATACCAGCAAGATGGCGCTGCCCTCACGCCAGTGCTGGCGCTGCTCCTCGGCCAGCAGGCGCCCGGCCTCGCTTTGGCGAAGGCGGTCGGCTTGGTTGAGCTGCTCGGTAAGGCGCTCCAGGGCTTGGCGGCCGTCTTGGATATCGTCGTTGGTGAGCTTGGCCTGCAAGGCCATGGCCTGGCGCAGCGCGTCGATGGCGTTGTCTTTGTCTCCCAGGGCCTGATAGGCGTCAGCGAGGCGCTGCTGGGCCTTTTGCCGCTCCTGCCAGGACGACACCGAGTCGCGCTCCATCAGCAGCGTCAGCGCCCGCTGCAGATCCTTGATGGCCTGGTGCTTATCGGCCAGCAACTGGGCCCGCATCGACAGCGCCGTACCCAGGTAAAAATCCACCTTGTTCTTGGTGTACAGGGCCACGGCGCTGTCGAGGTATTCCCGGGCCCGTTGCTGCTGGTTGGGGTCGTCAATATAGAGGCTGGCGATATTGATAAGGGCCTTGCCCTCAGACAGCGGCCGGTTCTGCTGGCGGTATAAATCCAGGGCATGCATGGACTCAATCAGGGCGCTGTTGGTGTCGCCCTTTTCCTGGTAGGTCACGGCAATGCCCACCAGCAGGTCAGGAATGGCGGTGTCGTCTTTGAGTTGCTGGGCCAGAGCCAGGGCCTGTTGCAAGAAAATCAATGCCTTGTCATAGGCGTGGTTGAGCCTGAAGATGCGGCCTTTGGTGGAGAGGATCTCCAGGCGCAGCACCGGGTCGTCATCTTTGAGCAGCCGCAGGCTGGCTTCGTCGAGGAACGACAGCGCCTGGACTATGTCGTTCTTGCGGTATTTGAGGTAGCCGATGCGATACAGCGCCATGGCCTCGGCTTTGGGAGATTCCCGGCGCTTGGCCTGGCCCAGGGCATGGCTGAAAAAGAACTCGGCCTTGTCAAAATGCCCCAGGTATTGGTTGAGGGAGCCCTGCTCGAGCCACACCTCCATCTGCACCTTGAGGGCGTCTTTGCCTTGCAGCGGTGCTAGGGCATCGGCAGCCAGTTGCAGGGTTTTCAGGGAGCCGGGATAATCGCGCTGCACCCGGCTTTGGATATTGGCCTTGATGTAGAGCATTTCGCCCAGCAGCAAAGGGTCACCCTGGCGTTTGGCTTCGTCAACGGCGGGGTCCACCAAGGCGGTGAGCTGCTTGCGGTACTGGGGTTCGGTGCGGTGATCCATGGCATAACGCAGGTCGTCCACGGCGGACGCCCAGGCCAGGGAGGGAAGAAACAACAGCCAGTACCAGACTTTCATAGAACATGCCTGTCGGGTGAAAAGAATCCGTTGCCGTGCAGGGTGCCCAGCAACGCCAGCACCAGCGCCAGCAGCGCCATCAGGCCAAGGTAAGCAATGAAGCGCGCCACTGCGCCCTCGCCAAGGCGAGTCAGCAACCGGTAACGCCAGCCCCACCACAGCAAGGCCAACACGGCACAAAGCGCCCCCTTGAGCGCCACAAAGCCGCTGCCCACCACCCGCAGGTCCGGCGCGTCCAGCACCCCCAGCGCCGCGCCAGAGCCGGCCAACAGCAACAGCGCCGGCCAAGCCAGGGTGTCAAACGCCAAAGAGAAATCCGCCAGGGGTTGCCACTGGCCACGTTTAAAGCCCAGCGGCAGCAGCGCCAACACCAGCAGCAACAGGGCTCCTGCTACCAGCAGGGCCGCCACCAAGTGCAGGCAGAGGACGTAATAGTACATGGCCTTCCTTTTCCTTTGCTGGCATGTTAGCCCTCTGCATGCCCTTATCGCAATCAAGGAACACCATGAAGAACCTGATTTTTATGCTGTTTTTGCTAGCCAGCTCGCAGCTTTTTGCCGCACAGGACGACCAAACCCAGATCCGCGCGCTGCTAGCCGGTCAGCAGCAAGCCTGGAACAGCGGCGACCTGGACAGCTTTATGGCCGGTTACTGGCACAGCCCCAAATTGCGTTTTGCATCGGGTGGCGAGGTGACCTTCGGCTGGCAGCAAACCCTGGACAGATACCGCAGCCACTACCGAGATAAGGCTGCCATGGGCAGGTTGCAGTTTGATATCAGGGAGGTACATCTATATGGCGACCAGGCGGTGGTGTTCGGGCACTGGCAGCTATACAGGCAAAAGGACCAGCCCCAGGGACTCTTCACCCTGTTGCTGGCCAAGCTGGATGGGAACTGGTACATCACGGCGGACCATACCTCGTCCGCCGAGTAGAGCGGGTTAGTCGCCTTTGCGGGATACGTCGCCGGAGCCCATCACGCTTTGCTTGATGGTGGGGCTGCCGTAGTAGTCCACGTCGCCGGAGCCGGCGATGTCAATATCCAGGCTGCCGCTGGCGCGTACTGCTACGTCACCGGAGCCGGCAATATCCACTTTCACGTCGCGGGCCGCCAGCTTGTGAGTGTCCACATCGCCGGAGCCGGCAATGTCCACGCTGAGTTTGTCGGTGTTGCCGCCATGGATGGTAACGCCGCTGCTGCCAGCGATATCAATGCTGACCTTGGGATACTCGGCACTGTCCATGGTGATGGAGCCGGAGCCTGACAGGTCCAGTTTCAAATCATCGCTGCCACTGAAGGCCGCCACTTTGACATCACCGGAGCCCGCCAGAGACACAGTCCGCAGCTTCTCTACGCTGATGGTGATCTCGATGGGTTTGGTGGGGTGCAAGTCGTAGCCTTTTTTGGCCCTGACTTCCAATTCGTCGCCGTCGGTTTTGACCACGATATAGGCTTGCAGGTTTTCTTCAGCCTTGATGGTGATGCTGTTCTCGCCACGCACCACCTTGATTTTGGCCGGCAGGGCCAGGTCCAGCTCGTCAACCTTGTCCAGGTTCTGGCTGTGTTCGACCACATTACCGTTGCCTTTGACGTCGTCGTCGCTGCTCCACCAACTGGCATAAGCGCTGGCTTGGACGCCAACCAACAACAGGGCAGCGGTGGCAATGATGAGGTGCTTGGGTTTCATTTGGCTAAATTCCTTGAATCAGTTTTCCTGCCAAGACTTTAGCAACCCCTATGCCAACCCTGCCCTGCCCGTTTTTACTGGGCTGGCGGAGACGCCTGCGAAACCGTGTTAGTGCTTTTCGCCAAACTCTGGCCAAGTTCGCCAACCCGTCGAGCCTGCCACCAAGCCAGCACCGCAAACAGGGTCAGCAAGGCCCCCAGCGGCAAGGCGGTGTGCTGAGGAATAAGGCTCGACAGCGCCGCCGCGATACCGGCGGTAAGGTTTTGCAGCCCGCCCAGCAGGGCCCCGGCGGTACCGGCGCCTTTTTTGAAATCGCTGAGCGCGCCGCTGGTGGCAACCGGCCCCAAGAGGCCTGCGGCCATAAAGTACAGGCTTACCGGTGCCAGCAAGGCCCAGGCATTAAGGGGCAGCAGCCAGGCCAGCAGCAATTGCGCCAGGGCAGCACTCAGCAGCAACGTGGTGCCCAGCTGCAACAAGGCCTTATGGCGCCAGCGATGGGCCAGGGCGGCGGCCAGGAAAGAGCCGGCAATATAAAGCGGCAGCGGCACGATATAGAGCCAGCTGACGGTGGCCGCATCAAACCCCAGGCGCTCGCCCAGCAACACCCCGGCCGCCGCTTCAAACACCACCACACCACTGAATACCGCCAGCAGCGGCCACAGGTGGTGGCGAAAGTTGGCGCTTTGCCAGGTGCGGCGATAACGCACCAGCACCGGCGCCTTGGGCTCAGGATCGTCGGGGCGGCTTTCCTTGAAGGCCACAAACTGCAACGCCAGCACGGCGCCGCCCAGGCCCAGCAAGAACAGATAACAGGCTCGCCAACCAAACTGCGACACCAACACCCCACCCAATACCGGCGCCAGCATCGGCGACAGGATGAGGGCCATGCTCAGCAGGCCGTTGACCCGGGTCAGGGCCGGGCCTTCGAAGCGGTCGCGGGGCACGGTGCGCACCATTACCCCGGCCACCCCGGCGCCAAGCCCTTGTACCAGGGCGCCGGTAACCAGGGCGGCAAAACTGCTGGCCTGCCAGGCCAAAGCCGAGCCACCCAAAAACAACACCAGGCCAGCCAGCGTCACGGGGCGCCGGCCCAGGTTGTCAGACAGCGGGCCATAGAAAAACTGGGATAATCCGTACATGGACAGATAAGCAGCCATAATGCCTTGGGTCATGCCGGGGCTGACCCCAAAGGTCTGGGCGATGGCGCCCTGGCCGGGTACAAAAAGGGTCTGGGACATCTGGCCAACGGCAGCCAAAGTCACCATAAGCAACAAAAACAGTCGCAATGATGGCGAACGCATTACGCACACCTTAAAAGTAAGGGAAAAGGATAAAAAAAACTAATCCGTCAGCATCCTGCCAACGGCGCGCAATCTACCAGCGGAATATGACAATGTCAGGAGGGTTTTGCGGTTTTTTTATGGGGCTGGCCCGTAAAGCCGTCAACTATTATTGACGGCTGATCAGGGCCATGTAGAAGCCGTCGGTATCACCTTCGACCGGGCTCAAGGTGTGCTCGCTTTCCAGCACGAATTGGCCGGCCGACCGGGCGATAAAATCGGCCACTTGCAGCTGGTTTTCCTGCGGCAGTAGCGAACAGGTGGCATAGACCAGCTTGCCGCCGGCCTTGAGCATGCGCGGGTAGCTGTCGAGGATCTCGCGCTGAATGGCAATGAGGTTATCCAAGTGCTCGGGGGCGATGGTCCATTTGGCATCGGGGTTGCGGCGCAATACCCCCAGCCCCGAGCAGGGCACGTCCAGCAGCAGGCGGTCGGCCTTGCCCTTAAGGCGCTTGATGGTAGCCGCACCTTCGATAACCCGGGTTTCCAGGTTATGGACCCCGGCACGGCGGGCGCGTTTGCGAAGCGCCTGCAACTTGCCTTCAAAAATGTCCATGGCCAGCAACCGGCCCTTGTTCTGCATCTGGGCCGCCAGGGCCAGGGTTTTGCCGCCGGCACCGGCGCAGGCGTCAATCACCGTCATCCCCGGCGCAGCGCCCAGCAGCAGGGCAATTTGCTGGGAGCCCCAATCCTGCTGCTCAAAGCGCCCTTCCTTAAAGGCCTGGGTGCGAAACACGTTGGCAAAGCGCTTGAGTTTAAGGCAGCTGTCACTGATGACGTCGGTGGCCACCTTTTCTTCGGCCAGGCGCTTTTTCAGCGCGCCGGCATCGCCGTGCAGGGTATTGGCGCGAAGGTATTGAGCCGGTGGCCGGTTCAGGGCCTCGGCCAGGGCTGGCCAGGCATCGCCCAAGCGCTCGCTCATCAGCTCATAGAGCCAATCAGGGTAGCTTTGCCACAGCACCGGGTTCGCCTTCACCTCGGCCAGCAGCGCTTTGTCCTGGGTAAAGGGCTTGAGTTTAAGGGGCAAACTGGGGGATTCAAGGGCCGCCCATGCGGCCAGCAGCGCACTCAAGTCGCCGCTTTTAACCGGCCAGCTGCGCCCAGCCAGGGCGCCATAACGGCGGGCGTAGCGCACCAGGTGCTGGGCGGCCTGCACCGTATCGGACTTATGGCGGCCGTCCAACTCGGCACGGGCCAGCGCCTTATCCAGAGGGTGACCCTCGATAAGCACGGATTGCAGTATGGAAATAAGCGCTGATTGCATCATAAAAAAGCCCCGCCAATATGGCGGGGCATGCTAGGGCAAAGCCGGGTTTTGAGCAAGCTCAGCCGCCGGTAACCGGAGAGATATCCTGCGCCAGATCCTGGCCCTCGGCGAGACTCAGCTCATAGCTCAGGCCTGCCGGGTTGGGGATGGTCAGGCCCTCGTAGGTTTCGGGCTCATCGTTGATGCCGTCACAGGAGAAGGCCAGGGTGTAATCCCCTGCCGGAATGAGCCCGAACTGGTAGCGGTAAGGGTCGGTGGTGCTTGGGTCGCCGTCATCAGACAGGGTTACCGCCATGGACGCCACCGGTATGGAGGCATCGGCCGGTGCGCCGGCGGCGCCGTCGTCAAAGTCATCCCCCAGGTTGGTCAGGCTGTGGCCGCTGTAGAGATAGACAAAGCCGTAATTGACGTTGTCGGTGCCGGTGTTGCAGCTTTCAGCCAGGGCCGCGTCTACCTCACCGCCGATTTGGCCGAGGATGGTGCTGTCCACCAGGCTGACGCCACGGGGTTTGAGGATGTAGCGCTGCGGGCCCGGGTTGTAGGTCATGGCTTTTCGCAGGTTGAAATCCAGGGTGAAGGCCAACTGGCCACCGGCACTGGCGGTAAAGCCGCCCAGTTTCAGCTGGTCGGAGGGCACCTTGAGCTCGAAGGTGCCGTCGCCGGTCTCCACATAGCTTTTGCTGGTGTCTTCGTCTTCTATCCCCAAGCGCACGTCGGTGTAGGTGCCAGCCGGGATAGCAGCGCTGTCGATGGCAAGGTAGGTGTTACCGCCCTGGTAGTCGAGTAAGTCCAAGGTCACCGGGTTGCCGCTGGCGTCCTGAACGGGCAACACCACGTCGCTGTCGCCGTCGCGTTTGAGGATGATGCTGTCGATGGTCACCACCACCTTGTCGGCGCCATCGACCGGCGCATCACCGATGGACAGCGACAAATTGGCCGTTGCCGGGGTGGGGGTATCGTCCCCGCCACCGCCGCCACAGGCGCTCAGCATGAAAATGGAAGAAATCAGCACAGCAAACTTTGTTTTTGTCATTACACTCCCCTCTGGTAAGTAGGTGCTCACAAAGTATGGCGATGCTGACTGTCAGTTGGCTGACAACAGGGGTGGCTACTGGTCCTTCCAGCCCAGCAGCGGCGGAATAACCTGGGGGAAGCGGCCTTGCACCTGCTGGTAAAAAGCCTGGATAAGGGCCAAGTCGGCGCGGATATCGCCGCTAGGATGCAGAGCCTCACCGATCACAAAGCGCTTGCGGGGGTAGTCGATACCCACCAGCACATAGGGCACCTTGGCGGCAGCGGCGATATGGTAAAAGCCGAGCTTCCAGCGGCTAACCTGGCTGCGGGTGCCTTCGGGGGTAACCGCCAGCACGAACCGTGGCAGGCCGGTAAAGTAAGCGGCCACTTGCTCCACCATATTGTTGGCCTTGTCCCGGCGCACCGGAAAGCCGCCCATGGCCCGAAACAGGTAACCGAAGGGAAAGGTAAAGAGCTGGTGTTTGCCCAGGAAGTTTATCTTCAGCGCCAAGGCGCTGCGGGCCAAGACCCCGAAGACAAAATCCCAGTTGGAGGTGTGGGGTGCCACCACCACCAGGAATTTATCCGCCGCCGGCATCTGCCCCTCGATGCGCCAGCCCAGGCGGGCCAGCAACCACTTGGAAAATCGCTGCATGGTGCGTTGTTGTCAGAGACTTTCTGCCAGCAAAGCCCAGTCTGGCTCCGAGGTCAAGGCGCTGCCCCCGGCGGTCACGATGATGTAACCCTTTTTCAGCTCCGCCAGCAGCGCGGCGCGAATATCAGTCGCTTCCATGGCCCTGGCCGCCACCGGCAAGGGGCTGAGCTGCACCCAGGCATTGGGGCCGGTCTCGCTAGCCAGTTGCAACCCCAGCAGCAATAGCTCGCACAGCGGGCCGATATCGGCCACCCGGCTAATTTGCGGGAAATTGGGGAAGTTCAGGCTGGTGAGTTGCAGGCCGTTGCCACCCAGCGCCTGCAGGGATTCTTCCAGCACATCAAAGGCCGCCTGGGGCGCCAACTTCTGGCTGGCCTCCAACACCACCAGGTAATGAAAGCTATCAGGCTCGCCAATCAGCAAAGCGCCGGGGAAAAGCTGCCTTAGCCTGGCGGCAATACTCTGCTGCATGGCGTTACCGGCACGAAAGCCGCCCTGGTAGAAGGGCTGGCGGGTAAAGCCGACCCGAAAATACAGCACCTGGCAGTGCAGCCCTTGGCTCAATAGCTGTTCCAGCCGCTCCAGAGTCTGGCGGCTGTAGGGCAGCTCGGAATGGCGGCGAATGCCGGCGCTTTGGGCCAGGGCAAGCCGCTTTTTGTTTTTGCAGCGCCACAGCGCCAGGGCTAAAGCCAGCACCAACAGCAGCGCCCCGGCCAACACAAGGCTTAGGCCACTGGGCCGCCAGGGCGCCGGAGCAGGCGCTGGCGCTGGTTGCTTGGCAAGGCTTAGGCTGCGTTCCATCTCCTGCTTGGCGGCGTCGCTTTGCTTTAGCCTGTCGTCCATCAGCTGGGCATAACGGTCCCAATAGCGGCGCTGCTCGTCGCCCGTTGTCACCTGAGCCAACTGCTTGAGCGCCTTGGCGGCCAGATCGTTCTGGCGCGGGCTGTCGGTGGTGGCCTGGGCCGCTACCACGCTTTTTAACAAGGTATTGCGCCGGGCCCAGTCGCCTTCTTTGTCGGCAAGATTGGCTGCGGTCAACAAGGCGGCCATACGCTGCTTAACTAGCTTGGCCTTGGCCAGTTTGTCCAAGGCAATGTCGATATAAAACTGCGCCTTGCGGTTGTCGCCCATGGCGGCATAAACCTCGGCAAGGTTGCTGGCCATGGTGCCTTGCCAGCCGTCGTCTTTACTGGTCTCCACATCCTTGTAAACTGCCAGCAGCGCGTCCAGCGCCTCGTCGTAGCGCTGATTGGCAAAATCCACAGTAGCCAGCACCGACGCCGCCCTCGCCCGCTGCTGTAAGTCCCCTTTACTCTGGGCCAGCTCAAAGTTCTTCAGGGCCAGCTCCATAAAGGGTTGACCCAACTGCTGCTTGACCACGATAAGGTCGGCAGTGGCGTTTAGTTCGGTCAGTACGTCCCCACCGGCTTGGCTGAGGGCCACAGCCTGCTCAAGGGGTGCAAGCGCCTGGGCGTCCATTTGCAGGGCGTGGTAGGCGTGGCCCAGCTCCACCAGCGCCTTAGCCTGTAAACCGCTGCTGCCGGATTTGTGGGTAAGCGCCATCACCTGTTCGGCGTTGTCGATAACCCGGCTCCAATAACCAGTCCCTCCAAGGGCCAAGCCATAGGTCAGCATGCAGTTGGGCAGCAGCTCGCTGGCAGGAGCGTCTTTAAGTAAGTGGATGCCTTGCTCGAACAGGCTTAAGGAGCCTGCTATCTGGCGGTCAAGCCGGGCCATCATTTCTGCTTTCAGGCACAGGTAATGGCCCTGCTGGGGAGCAGGTAGCTGGCTTAGCGCCGATTCGGGTATTTGAGATAACAGCGCGCGGGCGGAGGGGTAGTCCGCTTGGGCTGTGGCATGATCCGCTTGCGTAAGTAGAAGGGCGAGGTCCTTTTCTGCCCGGGCGCCAAAGGTAATAAGGCACCCAAAGAGGAGCAGAAGACTGTACTTCATAAACACATCCAAGGGCCGACCGGCGAATTTTATCGGCTTATCCCGGCGGAGTCAGCAACCTTTTCTGATTGCTGGGAAAATGGCGCGGTGCTAGTGTCAAAGTCCCAGCCGTTGCCGCCTTTTTGGCGCCTCAATCACTCCCGGGAGTCACCGTGGATTACCTGCAGGTTAAGCAGCTACACCAGGGATTGGCCCTGCTGACCATCGTCTTTTTCATCTGGCGCGCCAGCCGCAGTATCGTCGCCCCGGGCAGCCTGCCGCGCTGGGCCAAGGTGCTGCCCCATATCATTGACACCGCCCTGCTGGCCGCCGGCCTTTGGTTGATGGTGCAGCTGGGGCTGTCGCCGCTCCATAGCAGCTGGCTGGCCGCCAAAATCATCGCTTTGGTGCTTTATATCGCCCTTGGCACCTTCGCCATCAAACGCGGCCGCACCCCCAAAGCCAGGGCCCTGGCGGCAGTGGGGGCGGTACTGGTGTTTATCTATATTGTGGGGGTCGCCATTCACAAGTCCCCCTGGGCTTGGTTCTCTGCCGTGTAAGGAGGTGTTATGGCTCAATGGCTTACTGCCAAGGTGCTGGAAAACCACTCTTGGAACCCAACGCTCTTTAGCCTGCGCGTCAAAGCGCCGCCCTTTGCCTTTACCGCCGGCCAGTTTGTGCGCCTGGCCCTTGATGGCCCCGATGGCCGGGTACAGCGGGCCTATTCCTTGGTCAACAGCCCTCAGGATGAGGTGCTGGATTTCATGATAACCCTGGTACCCGGCGGCAAACTGACGCCGCTGCTGGCAGCCTTGAAAAGCGGCGACAGCATCGAGGTCAGCCAGCCGGCCAGTGGTTTTTTCGTGCTCGATGAGGTGCCGGACGGCAAAAGCCTGTGGCTGTTGGCAACAGGTACAGGTCTGGGGCCTTATCTTTCGATATTGGGCACCGAGGCGCCCTGGCAACGATTTGAGCGCATCCATCTGGTGCATGGGGTCCGCCAGGGAAGCGATCTCGCCTACGCCGAGCAGTTGCAAGCCATTACCGCCAGCCGGCCGCAGTTTAGCTACCAGCCGGTGGTTACCCGCGAGCCCTACCCCGGCGCCTTGCGTGGCCGTTTGCCACAATTGCTCAGCTCAGGGGAACTGGAAGCGGCCCTGGCTGACCAACTGAATAACGAAAGCCAGCTGATGATCTGCGGCAACCCGGATATGATCCGCGATAGCCTTAAGGTGCTGGCCGAGAAAGGATTAAACAAAAACCTGCGCCGCCAGCCAGGTCACGTCACCGTTGAGCAGTATTGGTAAGGAGCCACAATGCAAGCCGATCCGCAAACCCGTCCGCCCAAATCAGGCCGTTCTCCCTTTGTTCCCATCGCCATTGTGGCGGTGATTGCGGTGGCCGCCGTGTTGGCCTGGGTCTTCTGGCCCAAAGGCGAAGCGCCCAAACCGGCCCAGGACAGCCTGCCGCCGCCAGTGGTGGAGCAGCAACCCCAGCCCGCCGCCGAGCCTGAACCGGCGCCGGTAGACAACAGCGCCGCCGAGCCCGAGCCCCAACAGGTGGAGCCCGAGCCCGCCGCCGCCCCTGCACCCGAGCCGGTAAAACTGCCTGCCCTCAAAGACAGCGACCCCATGGTCCGTGACGACCTCAACGCCCTGCTACCCTCGCAAAGCGTGGTCAAAACCCAAGAGCCGCAGCTGATTGACAAGGTCACCCAGATCCTCGCCACCGCCGTTGAGGGCTACCTGCCGGAGCGCCAGCGTCTGATTGCCTCTCCCGACAAGGCCTTTGAAGTGGTACGAGATGGCGACACCATTTATCTCGACAGCGACAGCTATCACCGCTTCGATCCTTACGTGGCTATCTTTGTCGGCCTGGACGACACCAAGCTGCTGGCTTTCCTCGACAAGTACCAACCGCTCTTTAGCGAGGCTTACAGCCAGCTTGGCCTGGACGGCGACAACCTCAAGCCCAACCTGGTGCAAATCATCAATCTTGCCCTGGCCACCCCGGATCCGGCCGAGCCCATCAAGCTCAGCCAGCCCAAGGTGCTGTACCAGTTTGCCGACCCGGCGCTGGAGAACCTCAAGCCCATCCAGAAGATCCTCATTCGCATGGGACCGGACAACAGGGCCAAGGTAAAAGCCAAGCTTGAGGCGCTGAAAAGCGCCCTTGATGCTCAATAACAGCGCTTTATTTCGTCGATAAAAATGTTTTGTTTTACCCACCTCCGGCCTTGGCTAATACTCCGACCCGAAAGCGCCTTGGAGGTGGGTTATGGATCAGAGCTTTGTCAGTACAAAACGCTTTTTCGACCAGAAGCACTTTCCCCACGGTTTTGCCCGCAGCGGCGACTTCACCAAAGCCGAAGCCACGCTGCTGGAAAACCACGGCCAGGCCCTGCAGGCCTTGGTCAGTGGGCTGAGCAGCCCGGCCAGCGCCGAGGAGTTTCAGTTCCTCGAAAGCTGCCAGGGCACCCGGCCGCCGGTAACCGCACTGGAAAAGGTCTGGGCCAAGTACCAGAAGATCCTCGACCAGAAAAAGCGGGTCTTTACCGTCTGCAACGACTGGCTGAGTGTGCGAAATGGCACTGCCCGCATCGACGAGCCAGGCGAGCCGCTAGACGACGACTAACCCCGGCCCACATTGCGGGGCAACGCGCTGTTGCCCCCGTTCCTCTTTCTAAGGAGCACCCGGTGCGCCTTGCCATTTTGTCCGCCAAAGCCGAACTGCACTCCACCCAGCGCCTGGTTGCCGCCGCCACCGCCCGTGGCCTTGAACCCCATGTGCTAAGCCCCCTGGGTTGCCAGCTGACCTTAAGCGCCGAAGGCCCGGCCCTTTTTCACCAGGGCGAGCGCCAGCCCGCTTTTGCCGCCGTGCTGCCCCGGGTTGGCCACGAGCTGACCTTGCTGGGCGCCACAGTGCTTCGCCAACTGCAAACCATGGGCAGTTACAGCCCCACCAGCGCGGCAGCGCTATTAAGTGCCCGCGATAAATTCCACGCCCTGCAACTGCTGCTGGCACAAGGGCTGCCCATGCCAGCCACCTCCTTTGGCAGCAGTCCCGAGCAAATACCGCTGCTGATGGCCGAGGTCGGGGGCGCGCCATTGGTGATAAAAGTGCTGGAGGGCTCCCAGGGTATAGGGGTTAGCCTTGCCGACAGCCCCCAGGCCGCCCGCAGCACCCTCGAAGCCTTCCTCGGCGCCAAGGTCAATGTGCTGGTGCAGGAGTTTATCGGTGAGTGCGCCGGCCAGGATATCCGGCTGCTGGTGATAGGCGACAAAGTCGTAGCCGCCATGGCCCGCCAGGCCCAGGACGGCGATTTCAGGGCCAACCTGCACTGCGGCGGCCAGGCCCACGCCATCACCCCAACCGATGCAGAATGCGCCATCGCCATCAAAGCCGCCCAAACCCTCGGCCTTGGCATCGCCGGCGTCGACCTGCTGCGCTCAGCCCGAGGCCCGCTGCTGTTGGAGGTCAATTCCTCCCCAGGCCTCGAAGGCATAGAAAAGGCCTGCGACCTCGATATCGCCGGCCTGATGGTGGATTTTGTGTTGGCTAACTTGCAGTAATGCCAGCTTTTCACAGCCCGTTTGGCTGCCGAAAAAGCCCAACGCCATTAATCCACTAACCGGCACGAAGCTGCTTGCATCAATACCGGGGTGTGATGGTGCCCGGAGATAGCCGAGAACAACATGCCTTGGCATTGGACGAGCGAGCCCAGCATGGGTTGAAGGTGCCGATAACGAGCGGCGGCGTCACCGGTAAAGACCAGTTGAACATCGGTAGCCTTGGCAACCGGCGCGTCAATGGCATCGTTGTTATCGGCCTGGGTGCACATTGGGGTGGCAAGATGCAGCATCAAGACCTTCTCCGGCCTGTCACCATCGGCAACACTGTCGTAGTTTGGTGGTCCCGCAAAGATCCGTTCCGTCAAAGTCCCAGGCAGTTTGAGAGCGGATCCATAGCGGTAACAACCATCTTCTCCGGCAGACCCGCTCGCCATAGCCGCCAGCAAAGCAACAGTGGTTAGCATCCTTACCCCTTTCCGTTCTTATGATTGATTTGCTTCCAAAAGATACCGTAGCCGCCTTCATAAAGGCGACTAACGGCCCGTATTAACCAACGGGCCAAGCCGTTGAAACAACCTTTCAGCGACTAAAGCAAGGCCACAGAGCAGCCATTCCCCAAACCGGACACTCGGACACCCCCGGACAACGGACACCTCAAACGGACAGTCCCCACCACAAAGAAAAACAAAAAACCATTTAAAATCAAGAAAATAAAAACTGGCACACAACTTGATAAAACTCCTGCAAACCAAGGAGTTTTTCATGATCAGAGATACCTCAGGGCAAGACGTTATCCTCGATAACCGCCGCCCTTATCGCAAATGGGCCGGGCTTGGCGCCGCCGCGTTGCTGGTGGTCGCCCTGGGCTGGGTTGTTACCAGCTGGCGAGCCAGTGCCAGCGCCGACGCCGTGGTATCCAAGGCCGCGCTGCAACTGGGCACCGCCGAAGTGGCCGACATAGCGCGCGACATCAACGTCCAAGGCCGGGTCGTGGCGGCCAACAGCCCCACCTTGTACAGCCCGGCCCAAGGTATCGTCACTTACCTCATCAAAGCCGGCGACAGCGTGGCCAAAGATCAGGTGATCGCCACCGTCGACAGCCCTTCCCTGACCAACCAGCTCAAGCAGGAAGAAGCCAACCTCGCCCGCATTCAGGGGGAGTCGGAGCGCCAGCAGATCCAGGCCAAGCGTGACGCCCTGGAAAACCGCCAGGCGGCGGATCTGGCCAAGGTGGACCTGGAGGCGGCTGACCGGGAAATGCGCCGGGCAGAGCTTTCCTGGCAGAAAAAGGTGATCAGCCAAATCGACTACGAGAAAGCCAAAGACGAGCTGGCCCGAGCCAAGCTGCGGGCGCATCAGAGCGCCGAGAACGCCCGGCTGGCAGCGGAGATGGCCAGCTTTGAAACCAAGAACCTCAAATTGCAGGTTGAGCACCAAGCCCTGCTGGTGGCGGACTTACAGCGCCAGAGCGACGAGCTGAACGTGCGCTCGCCGGTAGAAGGCCTGGTGGGCAACCTGGCCCTGAACCAAAAATCCGCAGTGGGCGCCCACGAAGCGCTGCTGACGGTGGTAGACCTGCACAGCTTTGAAGTGGAAGTGCTGGTACCGGAGAGCTACGCCGACGACCTGGGCCTGAAGATGCCGGTAGCGGTGAAGGTCAATGGCCGTGATTGGCAGGGCGAAGTGGCCGCCATCAGCCCGGAGATCCAAAACAGCCAGGTGGTGGCACGGCTGCGCTTCAAGGGTGATACCCCCGACAAGCTGCGCCAGAACCAGCGCCTGACCGCCCGCATTTTGCTGGAAAACCGCAATCAGGTACTGGCCGTACCCCGTGGCGCCTTTATCGACGTGGACCAGGGCCGCAGCGCCTTTGTGCTGCGCGGCGACAAGGCGGTGCGGGTGCCCATTACCCTGGGCGCCATCGGTAGCCGCCAGGCGGAAGTGGTGGATGGCCTCAAGGCCGGCGACACCATCATCACCTCGGACACCAGCCGTTTTAAAAACCAAAACACATTGCTCATTACTCAATAAGGACCGCCAACATGTTGAAAATGGAAAACATCGCCAAGGTGTACCGCACCGACACCGTTGCCACCCACGCCCTGCGCGACTTCAGCCTGTACGTGAAGGAAGGAGAATTTGTGGCGGTCACCGGCCCTTCGGGCTCAGGCAAAACCACCTTTTTGAATATCGCCGGGCTGTTGGAAACCTTTGAAGAAGGCCAGTACCAGCTGGACGGCATCGACGTGCGAGATCTCGGCGACAGCGCCCGCTCCAAGCTGCGTAACGAGAAAATCGGCTTTATCTTCCAGGGTTTTAACCTCATTCCTGACCTGTCCTTGTTCGACAACGTTGACGTACCGCTGCGCTACCGTGGCCTTAACGCTAAAGAACGTAAGGCCCGTATCGACGAGGCGTTGGAGAAAGTGGGCCTGGCGGCGCGCCGCCACCACCTGCCGTCGCAGCTCTCCGGTGGCCAGCAGCAGCGGGTGGCTATCGCCCGGGCTTTGGCCGGCAAACCCGCCTTTTTGCTGGCGGACGAACCCACCGGGAACCTTGATTCCTTGATGGCCCGCCAGGTGATGGAGCTACTGGAATCCATCAACAAGGACGGCACCACCATTGTCATGGTGACCCACGACCCTGATTTGGCCCGCCGCGCCCAGCGCAATATCCAGATCGTTGACGGCCAGGTGTCCGATTTCGACTTCGGCCAGAGCCGCCGCGCCTAAGGAGCCAGCATGTTCAGTTATTACCTGCGCCTTGCCTGGCTGTCGTTCAAAGGCTCACCGGTGATGTCCACCCTGATGGTGCTGGCCATTGCCGTGGGGGTGGGGGTGGCCATGAGCACCCTGACCCTGCAATACGTGATGTCTTCCAACGCCCTGGCCGACAAAAACGACCAGCTTTACTACGTGCAGCTGGATATTCGCCCCAGCGATAACAACGGGCCGCAGCACACCCGCAACGGCATACCGGACCAGCTGGCCTACCCCGATGCCGAAGCGCTGTTGCAATCGGACATTCCCACCCGGCAGGTGGCCATGCACCAGTGGGGCGGCACCATTACCTCACCCAACCCGGACATCCGCCCGGCGCTGATCTCGATGCGGGTCACCACCCGCGACTTTTTCTCCCTGTTCGATGTGCCGCTGCTCTATGGCACCATCTGGGACAAAAGCGCCGACACCCAGGGCCAGTACCAGGTTGTGCTGAGTAAACGCACCAGCCAGCAGATGTTTGGCGAAGAAAACCCGGTGGGTAAATCGGTAGAGATAAACGGCCACCCTTATGAAGTGGTGGGGGTTGCGGCCGACTTTGAACCGGCTCCTTCGGTGCAGGATCTCACCACCGGTTCTTTTGGCGGCAACGCCGATGCCTACGTGCCCTTTGGCTTGCACCGGCCGCTCAGCCTCATGCCCTGGGGCAACATGAGCTGCATGGGCGGCGGCAGTGACAAAGGCAACCCCGAAGGCTACGAAGGCCTGCTGCAATCAAACTGCATCTGGCTGCAATATTGGGTGCAACTGGACAGCCCAGAGCAAAAGGCACGCTACCAGCAGTTCCTGGCCAATTACGTTAAAGACCAGCATAAGCAAGGCCGTTTTGAACGTGACCAAGGCGCGGTGTTGTCCACCCCGGCCCAATGGCTTTACCAAAACCGGGTGGTGGGTAACGACACCCAACTGCTCACCTGGCTGGCCTTTGCCTTCCTGCTGGTGTGCATCATCAACACCATCGCCCTGCTGCTGGCCAAGTTCCTGCGCATGGCCCCTCAAGCCGGTGTGCGCCGCGCCCTGGGTGCCAGCCGCAGCGCCGTCTTTACCCAACACCTGATTGAAAGCGCCCTGGTTGGCGTGATTGGCGGCGTGCTGGGTATTGGCCTGGCCCTGCTGGGGCTGGTGGCCATCCGCCAGCTGGTGGCGCCAAGCATGGCCGCCATTGTCCACATGGACCCGCTGATGATGTGTGTAACCGCTGGCCTGGCGCTGGTGGCGAGCCTCCTGGCCGGGGTGTATCCGGCCTGGCGCATCAGTACCACCACCCCAGCCTACTACCTCAAAACCCAGTAAGGAGCGCACCATGTTTGAATTCGGACCCATACTGCGCACCTTGTGGCGCAACAAAACCGGCGCCTTGCTGATCATGCTGCAAACCGCCCTGACCCTGGCCATTGTGGTGAACGCCGCTTTTATCATCACCCAGCGCCAGGCCAAGATAGACAGGCCCACCGGCGTTGATGAAGCCAACACCTTTACCCTGTCGGTGGTACCGACCCAGGCCGGCGATAAAGACTACGCCGACGTGGAGCGGGACATGATTGCCCTGAACCAGCTGCCCGATGTGGTCAGCGCCACCATCGTCAACAGTGCGCCGCTGTCGAGCTCCGGCTCCACCAGCACCATGCGCTCGGAAGACAACAAGCCGGGTATCGGCGAAGTCGAAGCCAACGTCTTTAACACCGACCAGCGCGGCATGGACACCTTTGGCCTGAAGCTTTTGGCGGGGCGCGACTTCACCGCCAACGACATGACGGTCACCTCCAGCCTGGAGGGTAAAACACCCACCGTCTGTATCGTTACCCGCCAACTGGCCAACAAGCTCTTTGGCAAAGGGGTAGACCCCATCGGCAAACTGCTCACCCCTGGGGTGCAGGTGATTGGGGTGGCCTCCGACACCATTGGCGCTTACCCCAACTCTGATGTCGCCGGTGACGTGGTGCTGGTGCCGCAGTTCTATACCAACTTCAACCTGCGCTACCTCATCCGCGTTAAACCGGGCCAACTGGACGCCATGATGAAAAAGGTGCCCGACGTGCTCAACAACCTCGATAGCCAGCGGGTGGTAACCGGCGTGCGCAGCCTTTTAAGCTACAAACGTTCGGCCTACCGCAGCGACCAGGCCACCATCTCCATGCTCAGCGTGACCATGGTGCTGATAAGCCTGGTAACCGGCCTTGGCATTGTCGGCCTGACCCTGCTGTGGGTTAACCAACGCCGCAAGCAAATCGGCACTCGCCGCGCCCTGGGGGCCACCAAACTGATGGTGGTGCGCTATTTCCTGGTGGAAAACGGCATCATTATCGGCGCCGGTATCGTGCTGGGTTGCGCGCTGGCCTTGTTTGCCAACCACCTGATGGTGCAGCATTACCAGATGAAGGCCCTTGAGGTCGGCTATCTGGCAGGTGGCGTGGTGGCGGTGTGGCTACTGGGCCTGCTGGCGGCGCTGATGCCCGCCTGGCGCGCCGCCCAGGTATCGCCGTCCCTGGCTACCCGTAGCGTGTAAAAGGATTGTATGGACAAGATCCTCATCATCGACGACAACCCCGCCGTGGGCCAGGCCCTGGGGTTGTTGTTGAAGCTTAACGGCCTGCAAAGCGACACCGCTCTGACCCCTCAGGCTGGCCTTACCAGGCTTGAGGCGGGCGACATCAGCCTGGTTATCCAGGACATGAACTTCAGCAGCGACACCACCAGTGGCGAAGAAGGCAAAGCGCTGTTCTTCGCCATCCGTGAGCAGCACCCGGACTTGCCCATCATCCTGCTCACCGCCTGGACCGAGCTGGAAAGCGCGGTCAGCCTGGTCAAAGCCGGCGCCGCCGACTACCTGGGCAAACCCTGGGACGACACCAAGCTCATCGCCACGGTGCAAAACCTGTTGGAGCTGGCCGAACTCAGCCAGCAACAGCAGGCCCAGGCCCAAGCCCAGGCCCAGCGGCGCCAAGCCCTTGCCGACAAATTCGATTTGGCCGGGCTGGTGTACCAGTCCGACGCCATGCAGCGGCTGGTGGAAATGGCGGCGCAGGTGGCCAGGGCCGAAGTGCCGGTGCTGATCACCGGCCCCAACGGCGCCGGTAAGGAAAAGATCGCCGAGATCATCCAGCGCAATTCCCAGGTGGCCGCCGGGCCCTTTATCAGGGTCAACGCCGGCGCCCTGCCGCTGGAATTAATGGAAGCCGAGCTGTTCGGCGCCGAACCGGGGGCTTATACCGGCCTCAATAAAACCCGTATCGGCCGCTTTGAGGCCGCCGACGGTGGCACCCTGTTTTTGGACGAAATCGGCAATCTCTCCCTTTCCGGCCAGATGAAGCTGCTGCGGGTGCTGCAAACCGGCGAGTTCGAGCGCCTTGGCTCCACCCAGACCCGCAAGGTACGGGTGCGGCTGATATCCGCCACCAACAGCGACCTGCCAAGTGCCATTCAGGGCGGCAGCTTTCGCGAAGATCTCTACTACCGGCTCAACGTTATCGAGCTTTCCCTGCCGCCCCTTAAAGAACGCGCCGAGGACATTTTGCCCCTGGCCCGGCATTTTCTGGCGGGGCGCCCCTTGAGCCTGGACGCGGTGCGCACCCTTGAAGCCCACGACTGGCCTGGCAATGTGCGGGAGCTGGAAAACTGCCTCAAACGGGCCGCGCTGTTGGCGCCGGGGGAACGCATTGAGGCGGTGGATTTAAACCTGCCGCCGCCACGGCAAAGCCGCCCCCGGGCCGCCTTTGAGCCCGATGAGCAGCAGCTGCGCGATGTATTGAGTGAAGCCTCCAGCATCAGCGAGGCGGCCCGCACTCTGGGACTGTCGCGCCAAGCGCTTTACCGGCGCCTGGAGAAATACGGAATCGTCCTCAATGAGCTTTGAAGCCAAGCTGACAGCGGTACTGGTAGCCAGCCTGCTGGCCATGGCCCTGGCCGTAGGTGCGCTGCTGCAACTGGGTTTTGGCCTTTGGCTTGCCCTGCAAATGAGCTTGCTGGCGGCGCTGCTGCTGGGCTTGGTGCTGGGCAGAATGGTGACCAGGCGCCTTAACCGGGGCCTGGACGCCCTCACCACCGGTTTACTGAACTTCAAGGACAACGACTTTTCGGTGTCCCTGACCCATCAGGGCCGCGATGAGATGGCGCGTCTGGCCACCCTTTATAACGATGCGGCCCTGAAGCTTCGCGCCGAGCGGGCCCATATCTACCAGCGCGAGCTGATGCTCGACACCGTGCTGCAAAGCTCCCCTACCGCCCTGGTGCTCACCAGCCAGGACCAGCGGGTGCTTTACGCCAACCCGGCGGCCAGGCAGCTGCTGCTGGAAGGTAAAGGCATCAACGGCTTGGCCTTGGCCACTTTGCTGGAGCAGCTCCCTGAGGCCATCAAAGAGGCCATGGCCGCGCCCCAGGACGGGCTTTTTACCCTGCCCACCAGCGATGAGCCACAGATCTGGCACCTGTCGCGCAGCCAGTTTCAGCTCAACGGCCAGCAGCATCAGCTGTATCTGTTCAAGCAGCTGACCCGTGAGCTCAGCCGCGCCGAAGTGGGCACCTGGAAGAAGGTGATCCGGGTGATAAGCCACGAGCTTAACAACTCCCTAGCGCCCATTGCCTCCATGGCCCATTCCGGGCAGAAGCTGGTGGCCAACCCCGACCCGGCGCTGCTGACCCAGGTGTTTGACACCATCAGCGAGCGGGCCGACCACCTCAACCGCTTCTTGCAAGGCTATGTGCGCTTTGCCCGCCTGCCCCAACCCCAATGCCAGGCCATCAACTGGCACGAATTGCTGGAAAGATTGCAAGGGGTGGTGGCGTTTCGGGTCCGTGAGGCGCTGCCCACCAGCGCTGGCTGGGGCGATGCCGCTCAACTGAGCCAGGTGTTGGTGAACCTACTGAAAAACGCCGCCGAAGCAGGCTCCGAGCCCAAGGATACCGAGCTTGCCATCAAGGCCCAGCCCGGCTGGCATTGCCTGGAAGTTACCGATAGGGGTAGCGGCATGAGCGAGCAAGTGCTCACCCAGGCGCTGCTGCCCTTTTATTCCACCAAGAAAGAAGGCACCGGCCTTGGCCTGGCGCTGTGCCGCGAAATCATCGAGGCCCACGGCGGCCGCCTGCACTTGGAGAACCGTGCCAACGGTGGCCTGAGGGTCAGGCTGTGGTTGCCGCTGCCTCAGCCCTGACAGGGCATCAAAGATGACATCATGTCTGGTTGACCGTCAGTTTCGGGGTGGCATTCACCCCTGGTTGACGGTCTTTTTTGCGTATGAAAAACGCTGATTTGAAGGCCCCTTGGCAAGTAGCCAAGGTTAAAGCGGCAAGCCCTGATGGATGTTCTGAAAGTGGCTTTTAAACAGCGCCAGTTTTGCAGAGAAAATCAGGGAAAGGTGAATAACAGAGACCGCCAGCCCAGTAAGGGGAAACCACAGCGGGCTGTTTCTCGTCAGGCTAAGGAGCGAGCCTGCCAAAAACAACAACACAAAAGCACCGGAAAGGATCTTAAGTAATAGAAGGGCCCAATCTTTACCTCGGGTGAGCATGAAACTGCCGTGCACCTCGGCAATCAGCAGGCAGATAAAGCTCACGATAAGAGAGGGAGCCACCCTCTCTACCGGCCAAGAAGGCATCACCAGCAGCCGTAAACTCAAGCAAATACCGGCAATGCAAACAAGCCCTGTCATTACCGATGCGATAAAGGTAAACGACCCTTCTGGCAGCAAGGCAACAACCTCTTCATCCTCGTTTTTGGTGAGCTTGCCCATAGGTTTCCTTCTTCATCGGCGCCCATGGATGTTACGCACCGAACCGCACAACAAAAAGAGGCTCCCAGCCCCTCTTCACTGCTCTCTTTCACGCCATGGAATAAAAAACGGGGCCTTGGCCCCGCTTGTTCAGCTCTCTACCGAATGCCCCAGCATCCGCCTGAGGGTGCCGTCCTTATCGATAATGTGGTGCTTCAAGGCGCCAACAACGTGCAGCACTATGGTGCCCATCAACAGGTAACCGTTTATCTCGTGGCCTTGCTCACCTACCTCGGCCCAGAACGGCGAGTAAGGCACGGCGTCGTGGGTGCCGGGGGCAAAATGGGTGTCTACCATCTGCCAACCGAAGATATCAACGCCGTGGCCACCGACCGCCGACATCAACAATCCAAGCACTGGCATCGACAGGGTGGAGATGATCAATACCCAGTGCACCAGCATGGCGATAAAGTGCAGGAAGGGGCGGTCTTTCCCCAGCGGTTTGGGCCAACCCATCTTCATGCGCCAAATCACCCGTGGTACCACCACCAGCAAGATCAGCACGCCAATGGCCTTATGCAGGTCGTAATAGCCGTAGTCGTGCCAGTTGGTCATGTAAAAACCGACGATGCACAAAAAAATCATGGTGATGGCAACTATCCAGTGCAGCCTGATGGTGGTTTTGCTAAGCGCGCTTGCCATGTGATGTCTCTCTCCCCAAAAAAACGCAAATAAAACCCACTGTTGTTAAAGGAACCTTATTGGCTGTCCCCTTTTGGGAAAACTGCATAATTCCGGACATTTAACACCAAGAAAACGAACCTTCATTGGTAGTAGATCCAACAGGAAATCAAAGTCATTCTTATTTATCGATAAAAATACAGTTTCTTGATAGCTTTTTTGCTTTTCTGGCCGTACTGCTGCATCCTTTAGCCACAAGGAAAGGAGCACCCACCATGCGCGGCAACCCTGAAGTCATTGAATACCTGAATATGCTGATCGGCGGCGAACTGGCCGCGCGGGATCAATACCTTATCCATTCCCGCATGTACGAGGATTGGGGCCTTAACCGTATTTACGAGCGCATCGACCACGAGATGCAGGAAGAGGCCGAGCATGCCGACGCCATCATCCGCCGGGTGCTGTTCCTGGGGGGCACCCCGGACATGAACCGCCACGATATCAATGTCGGCACCGATGTGGTGTCTTGCCTCAAGGCCGACCTGGCCCTGGAATACGAGGTGCGCGAGAAGCTGGCCAAGGGCATCGCCCTTTGCGAGAAAAAAGGCGACTACATCAGCCGCGACCTGCTTCGCCAGCAGCTGTCTGACACCGAAGAAGACCACACCTACTGGCTGGAAAAGCAGCTGCGGCTTATCGACATGGTGGGGCTGCAAAACTACATTCAGTCCCAGATGTGAAAAAAGCCGCGCAACGCGGCTTTTTTATTGGCCCGCCACCGGGCTTAGGCACACCAGTTTGCAATCTGGCGCAGCGCTTGGCACCAAGGTAGTTTGGATAAAGTTCAGCACCTTACCCTGGCGGCAAAAGCCGCGCTCACCCCCTTCCCGATACTGCACCGCCTGCGCCTGCCAGCAGCGGCTGAAATCCGCGCTTTGCCCGTTCAACCTCTCCACCAGCGCCAGCAGGGCCGGGTCACCGGGGTGGCGGGCAAAATCATTACGAAACTCCGCCACCAACCGCTCCGAGCGCACCGGCCAGTCGGCAATAAGACGCCGGGCCAGGGGCGAGAGAAACACAAATTCCAGCAGATTGTGGCCCTCGGCCTGTTGGTCAAGCCAGGGCGCAAAGAGCCGCTCTGCGCCGCTGTTCCAGGCCTGAATGTACCAGCAGCGGTCCAACAGATAGGCCGGCACCGCCAACAACCCCGGCAGAGCCAGCAGCGAGGGCGACAAGGCGGCAGCGGGCGGGTCGGTCAGCTCTGGGTCGCGCCGCCCGGCCAGTTCAAAAAGCGTGGCCCGTTCGGCCGCCGTCAGTTGCAGCGCCAGGGCCAGGCGCGCCAGGGCATTGGCCGAGGCGCTGACCTGGCGGCCCTGCTCTAAAAAAGTGACCCAGGTAATACTGACCCCGGCGGCATCGGCCAGCTCTTCGCGGCGCCAGCCGGGGGTACGGCGGCGGCCAAAAGCCCGGGCCGGTGGCGCCAGGCGTTCTCGGTGAGCACGGATAAACTGGCCCAGCAGGCGGGCGGCGTCGGGTGTCATGGCAGCATTTGTACCAGTATAAAAACCTATCTTGTACCAGTTTACTGGCCTGCCAACAATGGCCCTGCCTACCGAACAACAGGGAGAAACCCATGGCACATCAAGACCATAATGCCGTTGTCAGCGGCCAATTCAGCCCCCAGGCCGAAGCCTATTTGCACAGTAGTACCCATGCCACTGGCACGGATCTGGCGCTGATGGTAGAGGCGGTCCGTACCCGCCCCGAGGCAGTGGTGCTGGACATGGGCTGCGGCGGCGGCCATGTCAGCTTTCAGGTGGCGCCCCATGTGGCCAAGGTGGTGGCCTACGACCTTAGCGCCGAGATGCTGGCAGTGGTGGCAGCGGAAGCCGGACGCCGCGGCCTTGGCAATGTCGTCACCCAACAGGGCGCGGCACAAACTCTGCCCTGCCCCGATGCCAGCTTTGATGTGGTGATCACCCGTTACAGCTGCCACCACTGGCAGGACATGGCAGCTGGCCTAAAGCAGATGCGGCGGGTGTTAAAGCCCGGCGGCATCGCCCTGTTCATGGATGTGCTAAGCCCCGGCAAGCCGCTTTTGGACACCTGGCTGCAAAGCATTGAGCTGCTGCGCGACCCCAGCCATGTGCGTAACGCCTCCCCTGCCCAGTGGCGCCGGTTGCTGGCCGAGGCGGGGTTTAGCATCACCGCTGAACAAGGCTTCAAACTGCCCCTGGCTTTTGCGCCCTGGGTGGCGCGCATGCAAACTCCGGCGGTGCAGGTGGCGGCCATTCGCGCCTTGCAGCAGCAGGCCAGCCGGGAGGTGAGCGACTACTTTGCCTTTGGCGAAGACGGCAGCTTTGTGGTGGATACCCGGCTCTTTATCGCCAAGGGAGAATAACTTTTCAGGGAAAGGCGGATTTTCATTGCCTTAAGGTTCTCCTAAGATGATCGCGCCAAGCTCACCGCCTTCTTTGTGGAGTACTGAATGAAACCTGGACACACGGGTGTGAAACGCCTCTGGTTGGCCAGCCGCTATTCCTGGCAGGGGCTTCGCGCCGCCTGGCGCAGTGAAGCCGCGGTGCGCCAGGAGTTGATCCTGATTGCCGTGGCCGTGCCCGGCGCCTGTCTGTTGCCGGTTACCGGCATGGAAAGGGCGCTGATGGTGGCCTCGGTGATGCTGATCCTCATCGTGGAGTTGCTTAACTCCGCCATCGAGGCAGTGGTGGATCGCATCGGGCCTGAACACCACGAATTGTCCGGGCGAGCCAAAGACATTGGCTCGGCAGCAGTGCTCGTTACCCTCTTGCTGGCGGTACTGGTATGGCTAAGTATTCTCTGGGGTTATTTCTCGGCTGGGCTCTGACCCTGCTGCTGAGCGTGTGGCATGGGCCGGACTTTGCGCTGGCCCATTTTTGGTATCAGCTGGAAGGGGGCCACTGGGCCCTTGAAAACAACTGGCTGACCAAAGGCATCATCCACACCCAAGGCCGCCACCTGACGGCCGCCATGATGGTGGCGGTGTTCCTGGGCTTGGCCTGGAACTGGAAAAAGCCCTCACGCCGCCGCTGGGTATACCTGGCGGTTACCGCGCCGCTGATCGTGATTGTGGTCAGCATCATCAAGCACCTGGTGCCCATGGATTGCCCCTGGAGCCTGCTGGACTTTGGCGGCGACCGGCCCTTTATCGCCCTGTTTGCCCATCGCCCAGCCGACCTGCCCGCCAGCCAATGCTTCCCCGCCGGCCACGCCAGCAGCGGCTACGCCTGGCTGGCCCTGTATTTTGCCATTCCCGGTAGAAAGCCCTGGGCGCTGCTGCCCGGCATAGCGATCGGCCTGACCTTCGGCATAGCCCAGCAGCTGCGCGGCGCGCACTTTTTGTCCCATGATCTGTGGACCATCATGCTGAGCCTGACCATCAGCTACCTGACAGCCCGCGTGCTGCTTCCACAAGCAGTTGCAGCGCCAGCAGTGTCAGCACCAGCTGAAACAGCCGATGAAAGCGCTGCTCCGATATCCGCCCCAGCATCTGCAACCCAAGCCAATTCCCCACAATAGACGCCAGGAACATGGCGATAATAAGCGGCCACCAGTCGCGAAACACAAAGCCGGCCATGCCAAAGGCAATGGCCTTGGCCGCATGCTGAAAACTCATGGCCCCGGCAAAGGTGGCAATGGCGGCGAAGCGGTCGCGGCTTTGCGGCTTGATAAAGGCCGCCACCAGCGGCCCTGACGCCCCCACAAACAGGGTGATAAAGCCGGTGCCAAAGCCGCCAAGGGCCAAACCCAAACGGCCACTGGTAAATTTGGGCAGCGCCGGCCCCCAGCACAGGTACAGCACAAAAGCAGCAATGGCCAGTTGCAGCGCCTCGCTGGGCAGCTGCACCAAAAAGCAGCTGGCAAGCCAGGCTCCGGCAAAACTCATGGGCACAAACACTGCCAGCAACGGCCAGTTGATATGGCGCCAGGACATCACCCCCCGCACCACATTGGACCCCAGCTGCACCAGGCCGTGAACCGGGATCACCGCCGCGGGCGGCAGGATAAGTGCCATGGCGGCGATGAGGATGGCGCCGCCACCGGCACCCATGCAGGCGGTAATAAACGAGGTAAAGGCAGAAAGGGCGGTCAGCCCCCAAAAGCTCAGATCCGACACCTAACGGCTCCTGTGGCCGGCGATTGAGGTTGCCGAGTTTATCACCAAAGGTGCCCTGCACCAGCAGCCCATGCCCCCTCTCACCTTCCTGGCCGCAGGCTTCTGTCTTGTGTACCTGTGCCCCAATGGCACCAAGGCCGTCAGGCCACAAAACTGCGCAGCGGCCCGACACTGGCTGAGAATTTACTCTACGCTAAAAGCTCCGCTGCAAAAGCCAGCCTAGGCTCACCACATAATTGAAAAGGAAGAAAATTATGGCTATTCCCACCGCAGTCAACGGGCAAATCACCGACGCAGTCACCCAGGAAAACACCCAGGTTTTGGGTGATGCACCGGCCATGGCAACCGGCAATGTGATGATGGCCGCCAGCCAGGCACTTGCCAACGCCGCCCACAACGCCACAACGGCGCAGCAAGACAATGCTGTTACCGCCCAAGCGGCGCTGACCCAAGGCGTAGACACGCTTTACAGCATCGACGCCGCCACTGACAAGGAGGGTGCTGGCAGGCCCTGAGGCCGCCCTGGTGCTATCGCCACCTTAAGGGCCGCCAGCAGCAACCTTATCAACCCACCATATAGGTGCCGGTGCCGAAGGCGATATGGTCGCCGGCCTCGTTGTGCAGCTCCATACGGGTGACCGCCACCTTGTTGCCGGCACGGATGATGGTGGCAGTGGCCACAAAGGCCTCGCCCCGGCCGGGGCGCAGGTAATCGACCCGCATATCGATGGTACCCATCTTGCCAAACTTCTCGGCCAGGGTTTTCACGGTGGCGCCGTCAAACTTGTCGGTTACCGAGGCGATGGCAGCCAGGCCCCCCACCACATCCAGCACCGAGGCCGTCACCCCGCCGTGCAAAATTTTCTGCACCGGGTTGCCCAGCAAATCGTTCTTCATGGCAAAACGCACTTCCACGGCGTCGGCCTCGTAGCGGGTTACCTTCAGGCCCAGCACCTTGTTAAAGGGCATCTGAGCGGTGAAAAGATCGCCAACAAAGGCCAAAATCTCTTCGCGGCTCAAGGGGGTATCGGTTAAAGACGTCATTTCCTTCCAACCCATTCGTTTGATTCTGCTGACTTTTATTTTTATTAGCCGGAGTATCACGGCCCACCAGAAAGACAAGGCTTCCTCCTTCCATTACAATGGCCGGCGCTATGAGCATGTCCCAAGCCCCCGTCTTTGTGAAGTCCTCCGATGAGTCGCCGCAGTCCGTGCTGGCGTCAGTTTTCGGCTACGACGCCTTCAGGCCCGGCCAACAGGCCGTGGTAGAAGCTGTGCTGGCCGGCCGTGATGCCCTGGTGATCATGCCCACCGGCGGCGGTAAATCCCTGTGTTATCAGGTACCGGCCCTGGTGCGCCCCGGCACCGCCATTGTTATTTCGCCGCTCATTTCCCTGATGAAAGACCAGGTAGACCAGCTGCTGGCCATGGGGGTGCGGGCGGCTTATTTGAACTCGGCGCTACCCAGAGACAAGCAGTGGCAGGTGCTGAACCAATTACACCACGGGGAGCTGGATTTACTGTATGTCTCTCCCGAGCGCCTCAGCCAGGTGGATTTTCAGCAGCGACTGCTGGAGATCCCCATCAGCCTCTTTGCAGTGGACGAAGCACACTGCATCTCCGCCTGGGGCCACGATTTTCGCCCCGAGTATATGGCCCTTGGCCAGCTGAAACGGCATTTCCCCCAGGTGCCGCTGATGGCGCTGACCGCCACCGCCGACAAAGCCACCCGCCAGGATATCGAGCAGCGCCTGGGGCTGGTGGACCCGCACTTCAACCTGTCGAGTTTCGACCGGCCCAACATCCGCTATCTGGTGGTGGAAAAATTCAAACCCATCAACCAGTTGCTGCAATACCTGGAAGGCCAGCGCGGCCAGAGCGGCATCATTTACGCCGGCTCACGCAAAAGGGTGGACGACATCGCCCAAAAGCTGCGCGGCCAGGGCTTTAACGCCGCCGCTTACCATGCGGGCCTGTCCAGCGACGAGCGCCAGTTCGTGCAGGAAGCCTTCCAAAAAGACGAAGTGGATATTGTGGTGGCCACCGTGGCCTTCGGCATGGGCATCAACAAACCCGATGTGCGCTTTGTGGTGCATTTCGATTTGCCGAAGAACATCGAGTCCTACTACCAGGAAACCGGCCGCGCCGGCCGTGACGGCTTGCCGTCGGAAGCCTGGATGCTGTTTGAACCGGGCGATGTGGCCAGGGTGCGCAGCCTGATTGAGCTTTCTGAAAACGAGGCTCAGCAAAAAGTAGAGCTGATGAAGCTCAACGCCATGGCCGGCTTTGCCGAGGGGCTCACCTGCCGGCGCCAGGTGCTTTTAAACTACTTTGGCCAATACAGCGGCGAGCGCTGCGGTAACTGCGACATCTGCCTGGACCCGCCCCAGACCCTGGACGGTACCGAACTGGCCCAAAAGGCCATGAGCTGCATCTACCGCACCGGCCAGCGCTTCGGGGTGGGCCATATTGTCGAGGTGCTGCGCGGTGGCCAAACGGCCCGTATCAAGGAGCTGGGCCACGACAAGCTCAGCACCTGGGGCCTGGGTAAGGACCAAAGCCACGATTACTGGGTCAGCATCATCCGCCAGCTCATTCACCACGGCTTGGTGATGCAGGACATCACCCGCCAGAGCGCCTTGGTGCTCACCGAGGCAGCCCGGCCGGTGCTAAAAGGCGAGCGGCCGCTGATGCTGGCAGTGCCAAGGCTGGTCACCAAGGTGCGCCAGACCCGCGCCACCGACAACAGCGCCGCCGACAAGGTGCTGTTTGCCCGCCTCAAAAAGCTCAGAAAGCAACTGGCCGACGAATTCGAAGTGCCGCCCTACGTGGTATTCAACGACGCCACCCTGGCGGAGATGGCCAGCCACTTCCCCACCTCCGACGCCGAGCTTTTAGCCATCAGCGGGGTGGGCCAAACCAAGCTGTCGCGCTACGGCGAGCCCTTTTTGGGCCTTATCACCGACTACCTCAATAAGGGCTAGCGCCATCGCCTGTGCGGCGTTGAAAGCCGCCTTCTCTTGCTCATTTACAGCGCGGCACGGGCCGGAGGAGGCGCTCGCCTTGCCCAGCTGGCTTCGCAGGCGCCCTGATGCCTGGGAAAGAGCACCTAAAGAAAGGGTTAGCTTTCGCCTTTTGAATAAAAATCCGCCACCGCGTAGAGTCGAGTAACAGCTCCCGCATTCGAGGTGTTATGGAACCCGCCGCGCCTTTTATCCCTATCCAGGCCGACCCCAAGGACATCGTCACCGTTAACGCCTGCACCCGGCCTTTTCGGCTGACCGGCCCGCGCATCGAGCTGGAGCGGCGCGGCCACCTTAACCTTATCCACAATTACGGCCACGGCGGCAGTGGCTGGTCATTGTCTTGGGGAGCGGCGGCCGAAGCGGTCAAGCTGGCCCGGCAAACCGATACCAGACAACTCGCGGTGGTAGGCTGCGGCGCCATTGGCATTACCACCGCCATCGAGGCTCAGCAGGCCGGCTTTGACGTGACCATCTATGCCAAGGCCCAGCTACCCCAAGCCAATTCGGCCTTTGCCACCGGGGTTTGGTCCCCCGACTCGCGCATCGTGGCCAAGGCCCACGGCGATGCCCTCGCGCCGCGCTGGCAGCAAATGGCCCGCACCTCCTTTGCCCGCTACCAGGCCTTGTTGGGCCACTCGGCCAAACCGGTGGAATGGCTGCCGGTCTATAACCTCTCCAGCCTGCCCTTCGATAAGGCAAACCGCTACGCCCTGCCCGGCGAGCCCGACTACCCCCATTGGGAAGCGCAGCTACTCAATGGCTTAAGGCCTGCCGACCAACCCCTTGCCCCCGGCGCCAGCCCCTTTCACCGGCCTCATGTGCGCCGCGAACAGCTGCTGATGTTTAACCTCAGCCAATATGGCGATTGGCTGCTGGCCCGCTTTCGCGCCGCCGGCGGGCGCCTGATTGCCGCCGAGCTTAGCGACGAGCAGGATTTTGCAAGACTCGGGAGCCAGCTGGTAGTCAACTGCACTGGCTTTGGCGCCAAAGCCTTGCTGGGAGATGACGCGCTGCTGCCGGTGCGCGGCCAAACCTGCCGGCTGGCGCCACAATTGGCGGTGCGCTATGGAGTACGAGACTGGGACAGCGGCGTGTCGGCCTACCCGCGCCGCGATGGGGTATTGGTGCAAACCCAGGCCCAAGGCGATTTTGGGGCACAGGACGCCACCGTGGATTTAGAAGAGTCGCGCCAGGCCGTCACCCAGCTTGCCGCATTGATGGCCGGGATGAGGGCATAAAAAACGGCAACCCTTGGGTTGCCGTTTTGGTGAGCACGCTTTACTTAGGCCGGGATATCAAAGGCCAGGAAGCGGGTGCCGTCTTTGGCCACGAAGGCTTTCTCTTCGCCGGCGCTCAGCTCCAGGCCGTCGCCCGGGCCAAGGTCCAGATCGCCACCTTTGATGCCACCATCGATAACGTGCAGGTAGCGTTTACGGCGGCTCTCGGCCTTGAAGCTCACTTGGTCACCGTCATCAAGGCGATATTGGGCCAGCTCGGCGTTTTGGTTGATGGCCAACAAGCCACCTTCACCGGCCAACACCACTTTGCCTTTTTGCTCAGGGACTTCGGCTTCCTGATAGCTGGGCGGCAGCCCTTGGGTATGAGGCGCTATCCAGATTTGCAGGAAGTGCACCGGCTCGCTTTCAGAACCGTTGTACTCGGAGTGGCGGATGCCGGTACCGGCCGACATGCGCTGCACCATACCCGGCACCAAATGGCCGATGTTGCCTTCAGAGTCCTTATGGGTCAGCTTGCCTTCCAGCACCACCGAGATGATTTCCATGTCGCGGTGCGGGTGGGTGCCAAAGCCGGCAGCCGGGGCGACGGTGTCGTCGTTTATTACCAGCAGGGCGCCACTGCCGGTCCAGTTAGGATCGTAATGGTGACCAAAGGAATAAGTGTGCTTGGAGTCCAACCAGCCGATTTTGGTAGGCAGACGGTCTTGGGCTTTACGAATACGCATGGGAACCTCCTTAACTGTGATGGGCTCATAGTGGACCAAGAATAATCGAACAAAAAGCGACTAAAATAGACACAACCTTTCGACAAAGTTGATTTATCCCTATTTCGACCTTCGTGGGACACTAGGCGTCCCTTTGCAGGAGGTAGCATGGCCCTGACATTCGACAACCGCTTTGCGCGGGATTTCCCGAGGATCTACAGCGCCCAGCCCCCCGCCGGTTTCGAGCAGCCGGAGCTGTTGCTGCTCAATACGGAGCTCGCCGCCCAATTTGGCCTGGACGCCGATAACGCCCAGATAGCCCAGTGGTTTGGAGGCTCTGAGGCCATTCCTGGCGCCGCGCCCCTGGCCCAGAAGTACGCTGGCCACCAGTTTGGGGTTTATAACCCCGCCTTGGGGGACGGCCGCGGTCTGCTGCTCGGCGAGATAAAAGACACTCAAGGGCAGTTTTGGGACTTGCACCTAAAAGGCGCCGGCCCTACCCCTTATGCCAGGGGCGGCGACGGCCGGGCGGTGCTGCGCTCCTCCATCCGCGAATTTTTGGCCAGCGAAGCGCTCCATCACTTAGGCTTTCCCACCACCCGCGCCCTGTGCCTGGTGGCGGGCGAGTTGCCAGTGCAGCGCGAAACCGTAGAGCGCGGCGCCATGGTTACCCGGGCAGCCCGCAGCCACATTCGCTTTGGCCATTTTGAACATTGCTTTCACCGGGGCCTTGGCAGCGAGCTGATCGCCCTCAAGGAATACGTGGTTGAGCGCCATTGGCCGGAGCTACAAGGCCAGCCCCATAAGCTGTTCTTCGAGCGGGTGGTGCACAAGACGGCGCAGATGATTGCCTACTGGCAGGCTTACGGTTTTGCCCATGGGGTGATGAACACCGACAATTTCTCCATCCTCGGTGACACCTTCGACTTCGGCCCCTACGGCTTTTTGGACGACTACCAGCCGGGCTTTATCTGTAACCATTCCGACTACAACGGCCGTTACGCCTTCGACGCCCAGCCCAGCATCGCCCTTTGGAACCTCAACTGCCTGGCCATGGCCCTAAGCCCGATGATTGAGTCGGACGATCTGGTGGCGGCTCTCAAGCAGTTCCAACCGGCCCTGGCCGGCCACTACCTTAAATTGATGGGTAAACGCCTGGGCCTGGAACAGGTGGGTAAAGACGATGCCGAGCTTATCAACAGCTTCCTGGCGCTGCTGGCCGATGAGCGCCAGGACTACAGCCTCGCCTTTCGCTGGCTGAGCGACGCCGAGCGTGGCAATGCGCTTATCCCCTGCCGCGACCACTATCTCGATAGGGCGCGTTTTGATGCCTGGGCCACCCAGTACCTTAAACGCCTTAACCGGCAAGACAGTGACGACAGCGCCCGCAAGCAGGCCATGGACGGGGTAAACCCCCTTTATGTGCTGCGAAACTACCTGGCCCAAAACGCCATTGCCGCCAGCGAGCAAGGGGACCACAGCGAGCTAATGCGGCTCTATTCCCTGCTCAAAACCCCCTTTACCCAGCAGCCCGGCATGGACGATTACGCCAAGCGCCCACCCGACTGGGGCCGGCACCTGGAAGTGTCCTGCTCAAGCTAACTTTTAAAGAGACCCGCACATGGCCCTAGATAGCCAAAATGGCACCCTTATCCTGCCGGTAAGCACCGATTGGGAGCACTTTGAAGCCGATATCGCCCCTTGGCTGGCACGCCTGGAGCTGTCGGTGCGGCGCAAGGAAAGCGGCGCCGACCGCCATCAATGGTGGGTGGAGTTTGAAGGCACCGAGCTGCGCCTGGAGTATGAAGATTTGGCCGCCACCACCTGGCTGGAAGCCGAGGATGAAGAAGGCCTGGAAGTGCTGACTTTTTTTGCCGGCTGGGCGGGTTTGAAGTAAGGCGCCTCGGTTAGGAAGACGCCAAGCGGATGGTGTTACGCCCGGCGCTTTTGGCCTGGTAAAGGGCGTCGTCCGCCGCTTTTATCCACTGCTGGGCCTGTTCCATCTGCTCGCTTATCTCAGCCACACCGGCACTGATGGTCACGCTGATGCGCTTATCACCCACCAGCGCTGGCTGCTCGCTAAGCGCCGAGCACAACCGGTCGGCCAGTTGGCAGGCTTGCTGGGCATCGGTATCCACAAGCAGCAGCGCGAATTCTTCACCGCCGTAGCGGCCAGCCTTGTCGGTGGTGCGCAGCTTGTTATTGAGCAAGGTGGCGGTGTGTTGCAGCACCTGATCGCCAGCCTGGTGGCCGTGGGTATCGTTAACCTGCTTGAAGTGGTCGATATCGAACATCATCAGGGTGCTGACGCGCCCGGAGCGGCGGCAGCGGGCAAACTCTTCAGCCAGGGCTAGCTCCCAGGAGCGGCGATTAAGCAGGCCGGTCAAGGGGTCGGTACGGGACAGCACCGACAATTTTTGGTTCATCTCTTCCAGCGCCAGGCGGTTGTTGGCCGCTTCGGTGACGTCGTAAACAATGATGGCCATCTTGTCGACATTGCCGTTACCTGAGGCGATGGGCATGAAGGTGAGGTTCTGGTACATCACCGCCGAGCGGCCGGTCAAAGCCCGGTAGGAGAAGAACGGAAACAGGTGTGGGCGCTGCTCCCAGCTGGAAAAGGCAAGGGTCTTGAGCGCCATCACGGTCTCGGTTTTCTGCTCCAGCCACTGGCGCGGCATCTCCGGGAAGATCTCGAACAGGGATTTGCCTGCAACTTGCTCACTCCCCTGGCCGGCATGGTTGGCCATAAAGTCGTTCCAGAACTGCACTTTGTGCTGGCGATCGATAATCACCAACCCGACATCCAGGGTTTGCAGGACGTCCAGCAGCTGCTGAAGCTCACCAAGGGACAGGCTCATCATCTCAGTTCACCAATTGGCTAAGGTGCCGTTCCAGGTTCTTCAGGGAGGCGGGGGTCACCAGCAGCATCAGTTGCTGGTTCAAATCGTATTGTGGAATTTGGTAGCCAAAGCGGATGCACAGCACCGACTGGTCGCTCATGTCGTTCAGCAGCCGCCGCTCGTTGCGCCCCAGAATAATGGGGTGGCCGTGGCTGAAGGCCAGCTCCAGCTGCGAGGCAATGCCCTTAATGCACACCCCAATGAGGATGGACGACAGCTCCACCATCAGCGCCCGCTCCTGAGACTGCTGACCATCAAGGCCCATCAGCGCCGCCATGCTGTGGGCTTCGTCGCTGGACAGCTCAACCAACACTTCGCCGCAGATCCCCGCTCCCACAAAGCCCTGGCTTATCACCTGGTGGCCGGGTTGGCCTTGCCACTGGTCGATAAGGGTGATGACCTCATGGGCTGGTAGCGCCTGAATGCGGGGCACCGGGATTTGCACAAAGACATTGAAGATACCGGCCATGGTGCCGGCGGCGCGGCCCATGGCCACGTTGGCCACTTCCCGCAGCACTTCAATGCGGTCGACCATGGCCGGGTCTTCACCGCTGGGGCTGGCAGGAGCGTTGAGATCGTTCTCGCTGATAAGACCGAGGGTCAGCAACTCTTGGAGCAGCTGCTCACGGCTTAGCGGTTTAGGGAGGAAGGCCAGGGCCCCCAGGGCCATGACTTTTTCGCGCGCCTTGGGCTGCACGTCTCCGGAAATGACGATGACCTGGCAGTCAATATTCTGGGCACGCAACTGCGCCAGCACCTGATAGCCATCCAGGTCCGGCATGTTCAAATCCAGAAACAGTAAATCCCCTTTGCCTTGCGTAACCAAATCCAGGGCCTCTTTGCCGCTGGTGGCAAAGTACTGCTGCTCAGCAAAACCGCTGGGTAAAGAACGGGCCAGAAAATTCCGAGCCAGGCGGGAATCGTCACAGAGGATGACGTTGTGTCCCAAAGGTCAACATTTCCTAAACAAAAAACGTGCAATAGTGTCGGTTCTTTATACAGCGACAGTCAACCAAAAAAAGCATTTGCGTGACCTGGATATTAATTTTTGCCTAGGAAGTTTTATTTCCGCCCGCCAATACCAGGGCCGGCCACACCAGCAACCAGGCAAAGCTAAGAGAAAACAGCAGGTCCTGCGGCCAGTGCATGCCCAGTAGCAACCTCGATGCCATCACCAGCAGCGCCCAGGCCAGCACCAGGCTCATCACCAGCCAAGCCCTGGCCTGCCACAGCAAAATGGCGCTAAACAGCGCCAGCATGGCCGCAAACTGGGTGTGCCCCGAAGGAAAGGCGTAGCCACGCTCGTGGCGCCAATGGCTTTTGAGCCAGGCGGGCACCGGGGCGGTGTCGATAAGACGCTTTTGGGTGGCAATGCTGTCTTGGTAGAAATCGGTGCCGTGGGCGTCATCCAGATACTGCACGTAGGGCCGGGCTTCCTTGAAGTGCCATTTCAGTAGCGTTTTTGCCCCCAGGCCCGCCAGCAGCGCCAAGCACAGACACAAGCCGTATCGGCGCAGTTCAGCCGGGCGCCAGCCGAGGCGCCGGTACAGCAGCGCCAGCACCAGGGCGGTGGTGCCAATGGCAAAGGGGGCAGAGCCGGTGAGGGTCAGCCAGTAAAGGGGCCTTAGCCAGGGAGAGGTGTCATCCACTTGCCAGTGCCAGTCGGACAGCCAGGTTAATACCGGCAATAACGCCAGCAACAGGGTCAACAGCAGTAGCCTGGCAACAACGGGCATCTTGATCTCCTTGGTGACTGGCACTAACCTAGCGCCCCGCCCAAAAAGCGGGCAACAACCTTAACCCGGGTTCCCTCACCCCGATATCAAAAAGGTGCATCATGTTTATCCAAACCAAAGGCCAGGCCCTTGGCTGGCTGGTTGCCTTCCACATCCTGGTGATCACTGCCTCCAACTATCTGGTCCAGATCCCCTTTACCTTATGGGGCCTGCACACCACTTGGGGCGCTTTTACCTTCCCCTTTATCTTCCTGGCAACCGACCTGACGGTAAGATTGCTGGGGGCCGAACTGGCCCGACGGGTGATCTTCTGGGTGATGGTGCCGGCGCTTTTTGTCAGTTACGGGGTCAGCGTGCTGTTTCCCCAAGGCAGTTTCGCCGGCTTTGCCGAAGCGGGCGCCCTTAACCTCTTTGTGGCGCGCATTGCCCTGGCCTCGTTCCTGGCGTATGTGCTGGGCCAAGTGCTGGACGTGCAGGTGTTTAACCGGCTGCGCCGCAACGGCCCCTGGTGGCTGGCCCCGGCGGCCTCGACGGTGCTGGGCAATCTCTTCGACACCCTGGTGTTCTTCTCTGCCGCCTTTTACCAGAGCAACGATCCCTTTATGGCCGCCCATTGGCTGCAAATCGCCTGGATGGATTACGGCTTCAAATTGCTGATCAGTCTGGCTTTTTTCCTGCCTCTTTACGGAGTGCTGTTAAATTGGCTGCTGCGGCTGAGCCAGCGGTCGCCAGCCACTGCCTGAGGGTGGGGGCTGGCATCGGCCGGGCGTAGAAATATCCCTGGCCGTACTCTACCCCTTTGGCCCGCAAAAACTGGGCCTGTCGCTCGGTCTCAATGCCTTCGGCCAGCAGCTCCATCCCCAGGCGATGGCCCAGTTGGATAATGGCTTCCAGTACCGGCGCCTGCACCGAGCCGCTGTCCAGGGCCGAGACAAAGCTCTTGTCGATTTTCAGATAATCCACCGGCAGCCGCTCCAGGTAGGCAAGGGAACTGTGGCCGGTGCCGAAATCGTCGATGGCTATCTGAATACCGGCAGCGCGGCAGTCTTGTAGCTGTTTGAGCACCAATGGATCTTCACCGATAAGCTGGCGCTCGGTGAGCTCGGCTACCAACTGGATATTGGGCGACAGCCGCGCCTTGAGGGCCAGCAGATCGCGGGTCAGGGTGCCATCGTGCAGGTGCTCGGCCGCCAGGTTCACCCCTAGCTTGAAGCTGCCCCCTTCCCATTGGGCCAGCTCCTTTTCAAGTAAGGTAAAGAGGTGCCGGGTCAGCTCGACGATTAGGCCGGTGTCTTCCGCCGCCCGGATAAAAATATCGGGAGCAATGAGGCCCTGCACCGGGTGGCGCCAGCGCATCAGCACCTCGGCGCCAGTTACCGACAAGCCCTCCAAGGCCAGCACCGGTTGGTAGTGCAAGAAGAATTCGTTCCTTTCCATGGCCCTTTTCAGCTCGGCCTTAGGCCCTTCCCGGCGGTTAAAGGCAAAGTAGCAAAACAGCCCCAAGAGCCCAGCAACCAGCGCCGCCAGCAACCAGCGCCAGTGGCTGGCGCCGCTTTGGCCATGACCGTCACTGATTTGCACCTCAAACCCCTGGGGGCTTTTTATCCGCGCCAGGGCCGGCGCCAGGCTGGCGGCGTCCACCACCTGTTTTTGCAGGCCAAGCATGGCTTTGCTACCCACCACCAGCGCCACTTGATCGTTGGAGAACCGCGACGCCTGGCCCAGCAAGTCGTAAAGATACAGCCCTTCAATCACCACCAGCACGCCCCGGGACAAGTCTGGCTCACCGCGCCACAGCAGCAGCGCCGGGCGGTCTTGCACTATGGGGTTGCTGGCAACCAGGGTCAGGGGCTGATGGATAAGCGCCGGTGGGGCCCAAGTGGCTAGACGGTTTTCGTCGAGGCGGCCAAGGAAGGAGTGGCAGACATGGTCGGGGTAAAAAACCGCGATGGAGCGGGTGTATTTTTCCAGGGCGGCCATCTTGACCAGTTTGTCCTTGAGTTCACTACAGGGCAGGTCACGAAGTTTATCCAGCGCCAGCAACTGGCGGCGGGCTGGCAGCACCATGTCGTTGAACAGCTGCTCGGTGCGGCTGGCCGAGGCCATGGCCAGCTGGCGCTCGTCGGCCTTGCTAAGCCGGTTCATCAGCCAGCCAAGGAGCAAAAAGGCAATCAGCGCAACAACCATGCCCAGCAGTAAAGCACGGCGGCGGGTGGGAGAGCTCAGCACATTCAGCGGATTTGGCATCAGGCTCCCCCTTGATAGCTAGCGTCTGGGCGCTATCCGATAAACGCAGCGCCGCCCTTCCAGCAACAAGTGCTCGATGCGGCTTACCTCCACGTCACTACCCAGGCACTGGCTGAATAGGGCCAGTTCTGAGCGGCAAAACTGTTGGCACTGCTGGGCTGCGGTGCAGATGGGGCAGTGGTTTTCGATAAGCAGCCACTGCTCGCTGCCGTCAGCTTCAACTTCTGCCATGTAGCCCTCGGCGGTACGCAGCTCGGCTAGGCGCTGGATCTTGGCCTCAAGGCCGGACTCTGCCGCCAGGGCCTGCTGGTAAACCTGACCCATCTGCTGCTCACGGTGGCCAATAAGGGCATCGAGCCCCTGCTCACCAAACACCGTTCTGACCCCCTCAATCAGGGTGAGGGTGAGGTCGGCATGGCGCTCAGGGAAACGGGCATGGCCTTCCTCGGTGAGGTGCCAGACCCTGGCCGGGCGGCCGATGCTGCGTTTTTCCATGAAGCTTTCCACCAGGCCTTGCTGCTCGGCCAGCAGCAGGTGTTGGCGGGCGCCCATGGCGGTCATTCCCAGGTCAGCCGCCAGCGCTTGGGCGGTCTGATCTCCCCGGGTTTTCAATAGGTAAAGGATGCGATTAATACTGGGCATGGGCTCATTATGCGGGTTAACACTCAAAAGACTCAACGACCTTGACCCCTTGACGAAAAACTCTGCAACGCCCTTGACAATCAAATGAGAACAATTATTATTTGAGTTGCGTTCTCACTACGCACTGATGCAGTCCAGACGCTTTGGCAGCATCGCACGACATTGCTCACATTGCTTCCTATTGGAATACAGCCGGCCCTCAAGCCGGCTTCTTTTTTAGCTGTGACGTTCTGGCCAGGCCATGGCCTGGCAACAGTCCCGCCCAGCATTCTTAGCCTGGTAAAGCGCTTTATCGGCCAAGGCCAGCAGCTGCAGGCGCTCGGCGCCGTCGTGCTGCACTGGGTAACCGCAGGCAATGCCGATGGACACGCTGACATAAGCCCCCAGGGGCGAGTCGGGGTGTAGCAGTGCCGCCTGGCGCACGGTATCGAGCACCTTTTCCGCCAATGATTGCGCTTCGGCAAGGTCGGAACCCGGCAAAATAACGGCAAATTCCTCACCACCGTAGCGGGCCACCAGATCGCTGCTGCGCTGGACAGCAGAGCTCAGCAACTGGGCGATGCGCTGCAAACAGACATCCCCTTTGAGGTGACCGGCGGCGTCGTTGAAGCGCTTGAAGTGATCCACATCCAGCATCATCACTCCCAGAGGCAACTGATGGCGGGCGCAGCGTTGCCATTCGTTGGCCAGCTCTTCATCAAACACCCGGCGGTTGGCGACTTGAGTCAAAGAATCGATACGCGACAGCTGCTCCAGCTGATGGTTGGCCGCCGACAATTCGCTGTTGCGCTCGGCCAGGGCCACGTTTAGCTCCTGCACCCGCGCCTCGTTGTTGAGGGCTTCGGTGATGTCTTCACGCAAAATCAGAAGGTGGCTGCTGGCGTTATCGGGCTCCAGCACCGGCACTCGCAAGGTGCGAAACCAGCGCTCACCTTTGACCGTGGGCAGCCTTTCCTCATTGACCATGGTGCGCTCTTCGCCGGCCAAGGCCTGGCGGTCGTCCCGGCTGAGAGAAGCCACCACCTCCGGCGGCCACAAGCTGGCATCGTCCTGGCCCTCGAGCGCCTGACGAGACTGGCCAAACAGCGCTTCACAGGCCTTGTTGACCCTTTTAAAGCGCAGCCCCTTGGCCTCTTTTACCTGCAGGCTCAGGGGCAGGTTGTCCACCAGCGAATTCAAAAAATGCTCGTTCTCCCGCAGCTGCTGGTTTACCGCCTGCAGCTCGCGGGTACGCTTGGCTACCTCCTGGCCCACCAAGCTCGTTTGGCCTGTTACCAGCAGTACCGTGCTACCAATCACCACCACCAGCAGCAGGCCACCCACCAGCATCAGGCCGAGGCCAGCCTGCACCGCGTCGAGCACATAAGGCTGTTGATACTGAAAATCCAGGCGCCACAGCCGCCCCCCCACCTGCAGGCTGCGGCTTGCATGCAGGCCGCCACTCCCCTCAGCCTTCCCAAGGAGAAATTGGCGGGTGTTGTCATCTTGCACCGACAGCTGCAACGGCAAGTTGCCGATCGCTTCTTCGGTGGCGGCCAGCAGCAGCCTGATATCGAGCTTGGCAAACACCAGCCCCATCACCTTGCCGTCTTGCCCCTGGGCGGCGCGGAAGATAAAGCCAACGTTTTGCTCGCTCACTTCACCCATGGCCACCTTGCCGGTGCGAATGGCCTGGGTCATGGCCAGGGCGGCCCCTGGTAACGTGCCCGGCAAAAAGCCCAGCACGCCGGCGTTGCCCTGGCGCGGCTCGATATAAAGCACTGGGTAAATCACATGATTGGCCGCCCCTTGCAGCCAATGGCTGTCATCGGCCGGGGGCTGGATACGATAAGGCGCCCCGAGCTCCTGGCTGGCGTTGGCCTCGAAAGAGGCTTTTTGGTTAGTTTCTACCCTCGGAAGCCAGCCAAAGGCGCTAATCGCCGGTAACTCGGCCAGCAGCTCGTCAGCCACCACCCTAAACTCATCGCGAGACACATATTCAGAGCCACGAAAGATCTGCATCAGGCCGGTCAAGGATTGCAGGTAATGGTCGCTGCGGGCATTGAGCGCCTCAGACAACACGTCAGCCTGACGATTAAGCTCAATGCTGACTTGTTTGACCCGGCTGTCCAGCAGTTGCTGCACGCCCCACATCAGGGCAGCACTGACCAGCACCATGGGAATGGAGGTCCAAAGCAGGCGGCCCAGCGCTGCCCCGTTGGCCCATAACAAACAGATAGGAGCGACCAAAGCGATGCCAAGAGCGTTGCCGGTCCAGCTCACCACCAACTCCGGTAGGGCGTTGTGACTGGCCGCAGCTACGCCAAAGCGGAATACCAGCAGTTCCAGGCAAGCCCCCACGGCGGCGCTGAGCAGTGCGCCTTTGGCCATCAGTTGGAAGATCTCGCTGCCGGACAGCAGCTGCCACTGGCGCTGAAAACCAAGCAGCCAAGCCCCAATCAAGCCCTGTGCCGCAGCACAAAAGGCCAGCAACACTGGCTCCCAGCCCTGTTGCAGGGCGGCCACATGGGCAACCTGAAACTGGATCAACAGGCTACCGGCCAACACGCCAAGCCACATCCCCGGCCCCCACAGCAGCAGGGCAGCAAGGGCCACACCGGCGGCAGGCCAGAAGGGGGAAGTGGCGTCGCCGGGCAAAGACAGGTAAGAACCCAGCAGGCCAGCGGCCCAATAAGCGAAAGTGACAATCAACAACCTTTGCAGGTAAGTCGTGCTCAAGTCACTGCGCTCCTTACATTTTTTCGGGCCAAGTTAGCTAGCTTAGCTTATGCCAGTTCCAAGACCTTACGCACCAGCTTGTCGATGCCGCTTTTCGCTTCAAGAATGGAGCCAGCCAGCATGTAGGCGGGGGTAGACACCACTTTGTTTGCTTCATCGACACAGATCTCGTTAACCGCCCGCACCTGATGCTTACCGCCCATGGCGTTGAAGGCATCGGCCGTACTGGCGTCGTTACCCAGGGTGCCTTGCACGCCCGGGCCATACACTTTGGGCAACATGGCCGGGGCAATGCAGATATAACCTGCGGCCTTACCGGCCTTGGCAAAATCCTGGCAGGCCGCCAGCACATCACCCTGCACCTGGCAGTCGTCGCCCTCAAAGGCAAAATCGCTGAGGTTCTTGGCGGCGCCAAAGCCACCGGGCAGGATAATCGCATCAAAATCGGCCGCCTTGAGGCCCGCCAGATCCTGGATATTGCCACGGCAGATACGGGCCGCTTCCACCAGCACGTTACGCTGCTCGGGCATTTCTTCGCCGGTGATGTGGTTGATCACATGATGCTGAGCCATGTTGGGCGCAAAGCACTGCACCTGGGCGCCAGCCTCGGCCAAGGCCAGCAGTGTCAGCACCGACTCATAAATTTCGGCACCATCAAAAACGCCGCAACCACTTAAAATAACAGCCACTTTTTTCATTTCATCCTCCCCAATCACAGCCCATATGGTAGCCACTTGACCGGATCACTGTCACTGATCGCAAAGTTTGCCAAATGCCTATTGCACATCTTTTGGGCAATGCTAGACTGGTCTCTTGTTGTGGTGCCAGCCATAACAAAAATGTGACTTGATGGAACGAGGTTATTCACAAGCAGGGAGCGGCTATCCACACTTCCCCTTCTCGTTCAAGTACAAATTCCAGCCCAGCTGTGGTGGGCCTTTCCAAGCAGTACATTAAGCAGACACTTGCTTCGCAGGTGGCTTGTGTCGTGGTTATTCAACAGACTTATCCACAGATTTAGCTGCTGCCGAGTAAGGCCGGTTGATGGTGCCTTCGCGTTCCCTCCATGGCGCCCCTATGGCATCCTTGGCGCAAACAAGGATCATCTGGACTCCATCATGGCAAGCATCCCTGAAAACCCCCTTATTCTGGTCGACGGCTCTTCTTATCTTTACCGCGCCTACTACGCGCCGCCGCACCTGACCAACTCCCAGGGCGAGCCCACCGGCGCCGTCTATGGCGTGGTCAACATGCTCAAAAGCCTGCTGCGCCAATTCAAGCCCAGTGAAATGGCGGTGGTGTTTGACGCCAAAGGTAAAACCTTCCGCGATGAATTGTTCGAGCAGTACAAGGCCCACCGCCCGTCCATGCCCGATGACCTGCGCAGCCAAGTAGCTCCGCTGCATGCCTTGGTAAAGGCCATGGGGCTGCCGCTGATCATCATTGAAGGGGTCGAGGCAGACGACGTTATCGGCACCCTGGCCAAAAAAGCCTCAGCCGAAGGCCGCCACGTGCTGATCTCTACCGGCGACAAGGATATGGCGCAATTGGTGGACGACAAGGTGACCTTGATCAACACCATGACCGATACCGTGCTGGACCCGGCCGGAGTGGTGGACAAATTCGGGGTTGGCCCCGAACTCATCATCGATTTCCTGGCGCTGATGGGCGACAAGGTAGACAACATTCCTGGCGTGCCCGGGGTTGGCGAGAAGACCGCCCTTGGCCTGTTGCAGGGCATCGGCGGCATGGACGCGCTCTACGGCAATCTCGACAAAATAGCCGAGCTGAGCTTTCGTGGCGCCAAGACCATGGCCAAAAAGCTCGAAGAAAACGAAGAGCAGGCCCGCCTTTCTTACCTGCTGGCCACCATCAAAACCGACGTGGATTTGAGCGAAGACCAGCTGGATTTGACCATCAAACCCGAAGACCGGGACGCCCTGGTGGAATGGTACGGCAAAATGGAGTTTCGCCGCTGGCTGGCCGATGTGCTGGACGGCAAGGCCCCGGAGCAGGCTGTGGCCCCGGCGGCTGAGCCTGAAGAACCCGTCGCCGACCCGGCCGGCATTGACCGCAGCAGCTACGAGTTGGTGAACACCGAGGCCACCCTTGGCGCCTGGATAACCAAGCTGGAAAAGGCCGCGCTGTTTGCCTTTGATACCGAAACCACCGCCCTGGATTACATGGTGGCCGATCTGGTGGGCTTTTCCGTTGCCCTGGCCGACGGCGAAGCGGCTTACATTCCCTTCGGCCACAGCCTGCTGGACGACACCCCGCAGCTGGACCGCAGCCAGGTACTGGACGCCTTTCGCGCCCTGCTGGAGAGCGACCAGCATAAAAAGGTGGGCCAGAACCTCAAGTACGACATGAGCGTGCTGGCCAACCACGGCATCACCCTGCGCGGTATCGCCTTTGACACCATGCTCGAGAGCTACGTGTTCAACTCCGTGGCCGGCCGCCACGACATGGACAGCTTGTCCCTCAAGTATCTATCTCACAAAGCCATCAGCTTTGAAGACATCGCTGGCAAAGGCGCCAAGCAGCTGACTTTCGACCAAGTCGCCATCGCCGACGCCGCCGTGTACGCCGCCGAAGACGCAGATGTCACCTTCCGGCTGCATCAGCATCTGTGGCCCAAGCTGGAACAGGACGCCAGCCTCAAATCGGTGCTCTGCGATATCGAGCTGCCGCTGGTGCCGGTGCTGTCGCGCATGGAGCGCAACGGGGTGCTAATAGACAAAACCCTCTTGGCCAAGCAAAGCGAGGAGCTGGCCGAGCGCATTGCCGCCCTCGAGAAGCAAGCCTTTGAAATAGCAGGTGAAGAATTCAACCTCGGCAGCCCCAAGCAACTACAAGCCATCCTCTTTGACAAAATGGGCATCAAGCCGCTGAAAAAGACTCCGTCCGGGGTGCCGTCGGTGGCCGAAGAAGTGCTGCAGGAACTGGCTCACGACTATCCGCTGCCCAAGGTGATCATCGAGTACCGGGGCCTGGCCAAGCTCAAATCCACCTACACCGACAAACTGCCGCTGCTGATCCACGACAAAACCGGCCGGGTCCACACCAGTTATCACCAGGCGGTCACCGCCACCGGCCGGCTTTCGTCCTCCGATCCGAACCTGCAAAACATCCCGGTACGCACCGAAGAAGGCCGCCGGATCCGTCAAGCCTTTGTGGCCCCCAAAGGGCGGGTGCTGCTGGCCGCCGATTACAGCCAGATTGAGCTTCGTATCATGGCTCACCTCTCTGGCGACAAGGGCCTGCTGGATGCCTTTGCCCAAGGCAAGGATATTCACGCCGCCACCGCCGCCGAGGTGTTCGGGGTCGAGCTGGAAGCCGTAACCAGCGAGCAGCGCCGCCGCGCCAAGGCCATCAACTTCGGCCTTATCTATGGCATGTCGGCCTTTGGCCTGGCCCGCCAGCTCGATATTGGCCGCAATGAAGCCCAGGGCTACATGAACACCTACTTCGAGCGCTACCCTGGCGTGCTGGAGTACATGGAAAGCACCCGCCAAAAAGCCGAAGAAAAAGGCTATGTGGAGACCCTGTTTGGCCGCCGCCTCTATCTGCCAGAGATAAAAGCCCGCAACCAGGCCCGTAAAAAGGCCGCCGAGCGCGCCGCCATCAACGCCCCAATGCAGGGCACCGCCGCCGATATCATCAAAAAGGCCATGATCGCCGTCGACGCCTGGGTTACCCAGGAGGCCGCCGACAAGGTCAAACTGCTGATGCAGGTGCACGATGAGCTGGTGCTGGAAGTGGACGCCGATTTTGCCGCACAGGCTGGGGCCAAGGTAAGCCAGCTGATGCAGCAGGCCGCCGAGCTGAAGGTGCCGTTAGTGGTCGAACCAGGAATGGGCGCGACCTGGGATGAAGCTCACTAACTTACCTAAGGTTGTAATATTTTTACTGATTACCGAGAAAGCAGCTCAATAACCCGGTTAAAATTTTCATATATGGCGCAAAGATGAAAATTAACTACAAAAAGTGCTTTTAATCTGAACAGGGGATCGCTACACTGCGTGGCGTAGGGTACAGAAGGCCCCTTCTTAGTAACGGGTCTTTGTTTCACGTAGTGGATTTGGCTACATAAGCCGCCTCGCTCAAACGAGCGGGGCGTTTTTTTTGCCTGGCGCCCAAAAAACTTTCACGGATGCAGGCCCCGTCTTTACTGGCCTGTAGCGGTATAAACCCGGTTGGGTGAATTTTTTTAGAGCAAATACTTCAAATCGGCGAAAAAGTGTTGTACCTTGAAGTTGCTGCATAACCTCAATGCTTGTTTTGCAAGCTTGTGGTGATTTTCTGCTGACATATTAGCTTCTCCCCCAATAAGCTAATATTTCTCTCCGGTGGTCTCGACCACCGGTTTTTTTTGCCTTTTTTCCGGCCACAAAAAAGGCCCCGCAGGGCCCTTTCTCGTTATTACTCTTCGTGTTGCGGCTCGTCTTCCGCTGCCGGGTCGGCATCCACCTGGCTCAGCCAGCCAGCCAGGTGACGGCGCACCTCGGTGATGCCCAAGCCCTTGAGCACAGACAGCGCCATCACCGTCACATCTCCCCCAAACGCCAGGGCAGCTTCCTTACATTGCAGCACGGTGGCCTTGCGGGCACCGCTTTTGAGCTTGTCGGCCTTGGTGAGAATCGCCAGCACCGGCAGGCCAGACTCTACCGCCCAGAAGATGAGATCCTGGTCGATGTCCTTGAAGGGATGGCGGATATCCATCAGCACCACCAGGCCACAGAGGGATTCGCGCTTTTCCAGGTACTCGGTCAGGCTCGCCTGCCACTTTTCCTTCATTTCCAGCGGCACCTTGGCAAAACCGTAGCCGGGCAAATCCACCAGGCAATGGCGCGGGTCGGCCAGGCTAAACAGGTTGATAAGCTGGGTGCGGCCCGGGGTTTTGGAGGTTCTGGCCAGCTGCTTTTGCCCGGTAATGGCATTCAGGGCACTGGACTTACCGGCGTTGGAACGCCCGGCAAAAGCGATCTCCACCCCTTCATTGCGAGGTAGGTGGCGAATATCAGGCGCAGAGGTGATAAATCTGGCTTGGCGAAAGTCGATTTCAGGGATTGGATTCATCAGTACTCCGGCGCCGGGCGATAAAGACAGGCGGTAAATATTGTGTACACTTACGGGCAACTCTGGTTGTTGTATCAGAGGCTTAGCAGCAGGGCCGGGTTCGTTGTCACGAGCTTTGGGCCAATGGCCAGAATTCTAACATGGCAGAGCCACAAAAGGCTGCACGGTGTGCATCTGCCAACACCGCGAATGTGGACAGCATGAAAAGACTCCTCGTTGCCGCTTTGATGCTTGGTGGCCTGTCGGGCACCGCAACCGCCGACGGCGATGCCAAGGCCGGACAAACCAAATCCGCCGTTTGTGGCGCCTGCCACGGTGTGGACGGTAACAGCCCGGTTGCCATGTACCCGCGGCTGGCCGGCCAACATGCCAGCTATATGGTCAAGGAATTGGCCGATCTCAAACTTGGCCTGACTTCAGGGGGCAAGGAAGGCCGTTACGATCCGGTGATGAGCGCCATGGCGGCGTCGCTGTCGCCACAAGATATGGCCGACATCTCCGCCTATTTTGAAAGCCAGAAGCCGGTGCAGGGCCAAACCCCGAAAGCCGACGTGACCCAAGGCCGTCAGCTGTATATGGGCGGCGACCTGGCCCGCGGCATCACCGCCTGCACCGCCTGCCACGGTCCCGATGGCAACGGCCTTGGCCTTGCCAAATATCCCGATATTTCAGGGCAGTACCCTGAATACATCAAAGCGCAGCTGGAAAAGTTCCGGGCCGGGCAGCGTCAAAATGACCCCAACCACATGATGCGGGATGTTGCAGCCAAGTTGACGGATAATGACATCCAACTGTTGGCTAATTACCTCGCAGGGCTCCATTAAGGCATTTGCGATCGGATGAAAAGCCAACCTTTGGTGACGTTTCCGATAACTGTGATCCAGTACGAAATTTTGGCAATGCTTTAACAATATGCCTATTTCAAGGGTTGAACCCCCAGGGTGCGGGGAGTAACTTCAACCGCGTCGCAAGGTTTGCAGGGTTGCCCACGGCACGGGCGCCCAAGCGAAGGAAACGGTAATAAGGTCAGGATGGCCAGCATCGACAAACCTGTGGGAAAAGCGCTAATCAACCGAGAAAAAGGGGTAAGGCGACCATGAAGGTCCCAAGCCTCCAGGGATGACAGAGAAAGCGCCAGGATCGGCGTTAAAATAATAATCATGCAAGGAAAGCTGGAAAAAAAAAGACGGAAGCCCGTTAGACCGAAAAATAACAATAGCGGTCAAACACGATGGGAAAGGTGTCAATATTAGGCACAAGGGATAAGGCGATAGCATGAGCATCGCCTTTTTCTTTATTCCGCACTCCCGTAAAATACCCCCATGCACTCATGCCCCCTCTGCCAAAGCCCGGTTACCGACTTTCATAGCGACGCCAAGCGCCGATATTTTCGCTGTGGCGATTGCGCGCTGGTGTCTGCCGATCCGGGCAGCCATCTTGATGCGGCAGGGGAAAAGGCACTGTATGACATTCACGACAACCAGCCTGACGACCCCGGCTATCGCCGGTTTTTGTCGAGGCTGGTGTCGCCGCTGCTGGCCAAGGTGGCGGTGGGCAGCGATGGGCTCGACTTTGGCTGTGGCCCTGGCCCTGCCCTGGCCGCCATGCTGCGCGAAGCGGGCATGACCATGGCGCTGTACGACCCTTATTACGCCAACCACCCCGAGCAACTGGCCAGGCAATATGACTTTGTCACCTGCACCGAGGTGGTGGAGCACTTTAATCACCCGGCGAAGAGCTGGGAAACCCTGGCTGGCCTGGTTAAACCCGGCGGCTGGCTTGGGGTGATGACCAAGCTGGTGATCAATCAACAACGTTTTGCCAACTGGCATTACAAAAATGACCCCACCCACGTGAGCTTCCACAGTGAAGCCACCTTTGCCTGGCTGGCCAAGCGTTTTGGCTTTAGCTGGCAGCGGGTGGATAACGATGTGTTGCTGCTGCAAAAAAGGTAGGCACAGATGACCCGAATGAAAAAAACACGGGCCCCGGGTAAGTCGGGCGCCTCCAAGAAAGTCGACACCGGCAACACCCAGCTCAGCACCGCCAAGGGCAAAAAGCACAAGGTGGGCAATAAGTCTGGCAGTCGCCATGGGTATGCCACGGCGACAGGTGGCAGCTCTAATGCCAAAGGCCAAAACAAAGACAAACGCATCGGCTCTACCAAGCCGGTGACACTGGTCAGCCCCAAGGCCGTTGAGCCGCCTAAGGCCAAAGCCAAGCCGCAGCAGCAAAAGCCCGAGCTGGACCTGGCCGCCAAGGCTGCCCTGCTCGAGAGCCTGGAGAACGACGAGCGGCTGAACACCCTGCTGGATATGCTCGACGAGGGCGAAGAGATCAGCAGCGAAGACGAAAGTTACGTCGAGCAAACCACCGCCAAAATCGAGAAGCTGATGGCTGAGCTCGGTATCGTCGATGACGACGACGAGCTGATGGACGACATCGACTGGGATGACGAGGAGCAACCGGTATGAGTTTTTGGGCAATAGCAGCCCTGGTGGGCACCCTGGTGGTGATTGGCCTGGCGTTCTACGCCGGCAAACTGCTGTTTATGCTCAAAGCCCAAAAACAAAAAGAAGAGGCGTTCCTGGCCGAGCACAACGAGAAGCTGCTGAAAAGCATCCGCATCATCGCCGCTTCCATGCTCGAAGAGCAATGCGACTTCTCCGAAGGCGCCATCCGCATTCGGGTGCTGACCGACCACCTGCTGCCCTATAAGTCTTACCAGGAGCAGTTCCCGGCGCTCTTTGACCTCTACGACAGGGTCAAGGACATGCCTACCCATGAAGCCCGCAACAACATGGACAAAAAAGAGCGCCGCCAGCAGGACCGCCAACGGGAAGCCTGGGAGCGAGAGCTGGCCGCCGCCATCAAGGAAGAAGCCCAGGTGCTCAAAAACCTGACTCATTGAGTCAGATCAAGCCGACTCCGACAAGAGGGCGCCATACTGGCGCCCTCTTTACTGTGAGGAGTCGTCCATGCAATTCGATCCTGTCCTTATCCGCCGTTACGATATGGCCGCTCCCCGCTACACCTCTTACCCCACGGCGCTCAGTTTTGATGGCGTGGTGCGGGGCGATCAGTGGCGCGCCGCCATCCAGGCCGCCCCCTCGCGCAAGCTCAGCCTCTATGTGCACATCCCGTTTTGCCGGGAGATGTGTTACTACTGCGGCTGCAACAAGATAGTCACCCGCCACAGCCACAAGGCCGATATCTACCTCGACCACCTGGCAAAAGAAATCGCCTACCAGGCCGAGCTATTTGGCCCCTTTACCGTGCATCACCTGCACCTAGGGGGCGGCACGCCGACCTTCTTGAGCCAGCAGCAGATGCGCCGGCTGATTAGCCTGTTAAAAAGCCACTTTCACTTTGCCGACGACTTTATCGGCGCCATCGAAGTGGACCCAAGGGCGTTGGAAGTAGACGACCTTACTTGGCTGGCAGAGCTGGGCTTTAGCCGCCTGTCCATGGGCGCACAAGACTTTGACCCCAAGGTGCAGGCGGCCATCAACCGCATCCAAAGCACCGAGAAAATCGCCGCCATCATGGCCCGCGCCCGCACCTTGGGCTTTAGCTCCATCAATCTGGATTTCATCTACGGCCTGCCCCACCAGAACGCCCAGTCCTTCGGCCACACCCTGCACCAGGCCCTGGCCCTGGCGCCAGACCGCTTCTCCATCTTCAACTACGCGCACCTGCCCGAGCGCTTCCCGGCCCAGCGCCGCATCAAGGAAGACACCATGCCCGGGCCACAGGAGAAGCTGCGCATGCAGGGGGTGACCATCGAAACCCTCACCAACGCCGGCTACCACTTTATCGGCATGGACCACTTCGCCAAGGCCGGTGACGAGCTGGCCCTGGCCCAGCAGCAGGGCCGGCTGCACCGTAACTTCCAGGGCTATACCACCGACGGCGACTGCGAATTGCTGGCCCTGGGGGCCTCTGCCATCAGCAAGGTAGGGGGGCTTTACGTGCAGAACGAGAAGAGCATCAAGGATTACCAAGACGCTACCGCCAGCCAGGGCCATGCCCGGGCCAAGGGTTACCAGATGAGCGAGGACGACCACATTCGCGCCGCTGCCATCCACAACCTGCTGTGCCATTTCCGGCTCGACTGGGCAGCCCTTGATGCCCGTTTTGGTATCGACAGCAGGCACTATTTTAGTGATGACTGCGCGCTGCTGGCGCCCTTTATCAGCGATGGCTTGGTGGAAGTAGACGAACAGGGCCTTGGAGTAACCGAGCAAGGCCGGCTGCTGGTGCGCACCATCGCCACCGCCTTTGATGCCCACCTTCGCAAGACGGTGCAGCAGCACCGCTTTTCTCGGGTGATATAAAGAAGGGGCCAACCGGCCCCTTCTTTATTTAGTGGCGATAAGCGCCTTTTTCTCGGCTTCGCTCAAAAAGCTCATGGCCAGGCCATGGCGCTGGCAGGCCTGTATTTGCGCAAGGCTCAAGCCCGCTTTAGGAGCCGCCACCTCATACTCGTGATCCAATTCCACGGCGCTGACCCCAGGGTCATCGGTGTTCAGGCTGACCTTGATACCGCTCGCCAGGAAGGTGGTAATGGGGTGCACCGCGTAGCTTGCCACGGTGGAGGTGTGAATGTTGGAGGTAAGACAAGACTCGATACCAATATGGTGCTCGGCAAGGTAGGCCAGCAGTTTCGGGTCTTGCACCGCTTTTACGCCATGGCCGATGCGCACCGCGCCAAGCTCCCGGATGGCGTGCCACACCGACTCCGGCCCCGCCGCTTCACCGGCGTGAACCGTGACCTTGAGCCCGGCATCTTGCACCTGGCGAAAGTGCGGTTCAAAAAGGGGGCCAGGGAAGCCCAACTCGTCACCAGCTAAATCCACAGCCACCAACTGGTCGCGGTGAGCCAAAATAGCGTCTAGTTCGCGCTGGCACTGCGCGGTGCCAAAGGTGCGGCTCATAATGCCAATCAGGTTGGTTTTAACGCCAAAGTCGCTGCTGCCGGCGGCAACGCCTGCGGCTACGGCTTCTACCACCGCGTTGGGGTCGAGGTTATGGCTCATGGCCATATACCAGGGGCTAAAGCGCAGCTCGGTGTAGTCAATGCCCACCTTGGCGGCGTCTTCGACGTTCTCGTAAGCCACCCGGTAACAGGCATCCACATCGCCCAGCACCTTGACCATCCAGTCCAGCTTGGCCAAAAAGGCCACCAGGCTCGGCTCGTTTTCAATCACATGCACATACGGCTTCATGCCCGCTTCGTCCTGGGCGGGCAACTGCACGTTAAAACGCCTGGCCAACTCCACTATGGTGCCAAGGCGGACGTTGCCATCCAGGTGCCGGTGGATATCCACCAGGGGAAAAGTCTTATCAATCATCACGGATATCCGCTTATGCTTGTGGATAGCCACAGTGTAACGGATGCCTTTTATGAGCCACAGCGCTTGCTTTAGCTATTGTCTGGGTGATCGCTTCGATCTGGATGTTTTATCGCCAAAACTGGCCACCATCGGCCAGGTTCAGCGGCTGCGCGACGCCTTCTTGGTGAAAATGCGCCAAGGCGAATGCGTGGTATTCCATTACGGGGTACTGGTCTGCTGGGGTATCGAAGAAGACAACGCCCTGGCCCTTTGTAAAGAGCTGGGCCCGGCGGTGGAAGGGCCGATCCGTGCCACCCGCGACGAAATCAGCTTCGCCGGCAACCCCCAGCTTGACCGCCTGACCATCAAGCATGACCACTTCCAGTTCCCTGAAGACGACCCACTCCATAAATTGGCAGTCAGCCACGCCCTGGCGCAGTCGGTCAAACTGGAGGCCTTTGAAGAGCAGGTTGCCGCCACCATCAAGGAGACTTCGCCCATCCCGGAAACCTTGGCCAGCAAGGGTAAGATCCGCCTGCCCCGGCGCAAGCTGGCGGTACTGCGCGGGCGGCTCTATCTCGCCAAGAGCCAGGTCAACCTGCACTTTGATTTGCTGGATAAGCCCGATTTCTTCTGGGACCACCCGGAGCTTGACCCCTATTACAACCTGACCCGCGCCAACCAGGAGCTGGACAGCCGCCTGGAGATCCTCAACAAGCGCCTGGAAGTGATTGGCGAGCTGCTGGAGATCCTCGCCGACGAAGAGCACCACAAGCATTCGAGCTTCCTGGAGTGGATTGTCATTTGGCTTATCAGCAGCGAGATCCTCATCTTTATCTTCCACGACTACCTTGGCTGGATTTGATGCGCTATCTTGTGCGCCCCTTCCTGGAGCCCCGGCAATGTTAGACACTCAGTGGCAACCCCAATGCACCCTTGACGCCCTCAAGCGCCGGGCCCGGCTGTTCGCCGATATCCGCGCCTTCTTTGCCGCCCGTGAGGTCTTGGAAGTGGACACGCCGATATTGTCCCAGGGCAGCATTTCCGACCCCCACATCGAGGTGATGACCACCACCTACACCGGCCCCCTGGCCCCCAAGGGCCAGACCCTTTACCTGCAAACCTCGCCGGAATTTGCCATGAAGCGGCTGTTGGCCGCAGGCGCGGGCTCCATTTATCAGCTGGGTAAGGTGTTTCGTAACGAAGAAGCGGGCAGCCGCCACAACAGCGAGTTCTGCATGCTCGAGTGGTATCGGTTGGGGATGGACCACCACCAGCTGATGGCTGAAATTGCCGAGCTGCTGGTGGCGGTAGCCGGCATCGACGCCGGCAGCATTGAAAAGGTCAGCTATCTGGCAGCCTTTGAACGTACCTTGGGCATCAACCCCCACACCGCCAGCCTGGAAATGCTGCAACAGCTGGCCCAGCAGCACGCCCATTACGGCGAGGCCGAGACCGACCGCGACACCCTGCTGAACCTCCTGGTGAGCTTTGTTATCGAGCCCAGCCTCGGCCAACAGGGCCCAAGCTTTTTATATGACTACCCCGCCAGCCAAGCGGCATTGGCTCGCACCGCAACCGACGATGAAGGCCATCAGGTTGCCTGCCGCTTCGAGCTTTTTATCAAGGGAGTGGAACTGGCCAACGGCTATTTCGAGCTGACCGATGCCGCCGAGCAGCGCCGGCGCTTGCTGGCCGATGGAGAAACGCGCCGCCAGTTGGGGCGGCCCTATAACAATCCCGACTTGCGCCTGGCCGATGCCCTGGCCGCAGGGCTGCCGGAATGCGCCGGGGTGGCGCTGGGGGTAGACCGGTTACTGATGGTGATTTTGGGCGCCAGCAACATCAGCCAGGTGATGCCCTTTACCCTGGCCAGGGCCTGAATTGGCCCCGCTCAGGCGGGGCTTCGCAAGCTGGTGATGTGGCGGTTCACTTCCGCCACTACCCGCAACTTTTCGGTGCTGGGGCGCCCCGGCGGCAGCATTCGGCCACGCTGAAAACGAAAAGCGCCCACACCCTTAATCCAGATAACCCCTTCAAAAAAGGCAGCGACGTGTTTGGCAACTTGCTTGACATGGTATTGGGGAAACCTACGCACAACTCGCTCCTCCCAGCAAAGACGGCCAAAGCCTAACGGCCCTAGATGACAGTCTTATGGACCGCGTCAAATCGGCCCGGTTCAGCGCATTTTTGGTAAATGTGGCCTTGGTCAGTTTTTAGTTATCCAAAGCCCTGGCCCGCTGGCGCAGATCCTCTGGCAGGGTTTTCTTCGGCTCCACCCCCAACTCCAGCAGCATTTCGGTTTGCCGCACCAGGTTGCCCTTGCCGGCCGACAGCTTGCCAATGGCTTCGCTATAGCGTTTTTGGGTGTTGTCGAGGGCGGCGCCAACCCGTTCTAAGTCTTCGACAAAACCAACGAATTTCTCGTACAAGGCTGCGGCGCGGCCAGCTATTTCTTGAGCGTTGCGCGACTGCTGCTCGTAGCTCCACACCCTTTTGATGGTGCGCAGCACCACCAGCAGGTTGGTGGGGCTGACCATCAGGATGTTTTTTTGCAGCGCCTCGGTAAAGAGGCTTTGGTCGGCCTCCATGGCGGCAAAAAAAGCACTCTCAATGGGAATAAACATCAACACGTAATCCAGGGCGTTTACGCCGCTGAGCCGCTCGTAATCCTTGCCGCCGAGGCTTCGGATATGCTGGCGAAGAGCCTGCACGTGGGTGCGCAGGGCCGCTTCTTTTTCCAGCTCGTCTTCGGCGCTGAAGTAGCGCTCATAAGCCACCAGCGACACCTTGGAGTCGATGATGATGTCTTTGTCGTCCGGCAGGTGCACCACCACATCGGGGATAAAGCGCTCGCCCGCTTCGTCTTTGAGGGCCACCTGCACATCAAACTCGTGGCCCTTGCGCAGCCCCGACTCTTCCAGCACCCGGTTCAGCACCATCTCGCCCCAGTTGCCCTGGAGCTTTTTGTCCCCTTTAAGGGCGCGGGTGAGGTTGCTGGCTTCCTCGCTCATCTGCCGGTTCAGCTCCTTGAGAGCCTTGAGCTCGTTCATCAGCCCCTGGCGCTGCAGGCGCTCGTTGTCATAAACGGTGTCGACCTTCTTGTGAAAGTCCCCCAGTTGCTGGCGAAGGGGCGCCAGCAGGTTTTGCAGGCTATCGTTGTTTTGCTTGGAAAAGGCCTCGGCTTTTTGCTCGAAAATGCGCTGGGCCAGGTTCTGAAATTGCTCGGACAAACGCTGCTCGGCGTTTTGCAAGGTGGCGAGCTTCTCCTGGGCGGCCTTTTGCTGCTCTTCGAGCCGGGCCTGCAATTCGGCGCGGTGCTGCTGGCTACGGGCCAGCTCCAGGCGGGTTTCTTCAAGGGTGTCGAGCTGGGCGTCGCGCTCGGCCTGCAACACCTCCAGCCGCTCAGACTGGGCCTCATAACGACTTTGCAGGCTGCCAAGGGCCAAGTTGCTGGCATGGAGGGCGCGCCGGCTTTGCCAAAAAGCCAGGGCCAGCAGCAGCGCCAAAGCCCCCAGGGTCAGGGTGGCAGCCAGCCATTGGGTCTCGGTCATGGGTCAGTCCTGCTTGTGATAATGAAGTTGCACCAGGCCACTATCGAAGGTCTTGATACCGGCCAGCTGCCATTGCTGCTGGCGGCCGGTGGGTAAAAAGAGCGGTATGCCCTCCCCCAGCGTCACCGGGATCAGTGACAGGATAACCTCGTCCACCAAGCCGGCGTCCAGGAATCCTTTGAGGGTCTGGCCACCGCCCACCAGCCACAACTGGCGATGCTGGCCTTCAAGACCTTGCAGCAGCTCAGCGGCGCTGCCGGTAAAGGGGCTCACCGGGCCGCTTTGCAGCTTGTCGGTGCTGGTTAGCACATAAACCGATTTGCCTTCATAGGGCCAAGCGCCAAGCGTTAGCACCTCTTCATAGGTGTTTCGCCCCATGATAAGGCCGTCGACACCGGCGACAAAGGCGCTATAGCCGTAGTCTTCGCCGGGGGTTTCCACCTGGGCCAGCCATTCCAGCTGGCCTTTGGGGCCGGCTATGTAACCATCGAGACTGATGGCGATATACAGGGTCACGACAGGGCGGGTAGACATCTTTGCTATGCTCCGTGCATCAATGGCTAATTTGCTGTTTTATTTTAGATTTTTCTGGCCGCTGCCCCACAAAGCGCGGTGTTGCGGCCATGGCGGCTTTGGGCCAATCACCAGCCGCCTTTTTACATGAATAGGCGCGACTTTCCAGAGCACCTCCTAGATGCCCGCCAGATCGCCAAGTGGCTGAACAGGCCGTGCCCGCAGCTTGCCTTAGGCAAAATAGTTGAGTTAACTCATTACCTTACCCTAAAGGACAGGAGCAAAAATGGGGATCGTTACCTGGATCATTCTCGGCCTGGTGGCCGGCGTCCTGGCCAAGTGGCTCATGCCTGGCCGCGACGGTGGTGGCTGCGTAATAACGGTACTGCTGGGTGTGGCCGGCGCCTTTGTGGGCGGCTGGATAGGCACCTTTTTGGGCTTTGGCCCGGCAACCGGTTTTAACCTCGGCAGCATCTTCACCGCTGTGGTGGGCGCCCTGGTATTGCTGGCCATTTATCGCGGCATCAAACGGTGAGCCATTAAAGGCGGCAACAACTCAATAACAGAACTTCCCTTGCGCCAGCGCAAAAAAAGGCCAGTACAAAGTAAGGACAATGGCGGCACCCAAAGAGGAGGTACTGCCCATGAAAAACTGGCTTCAACGGTTGAAACTCGATTACTTTGAAACCCTGACCCTGCTGTCCATGAGCTTTGTGCTGCTGGTAGTGGCGGTGCTGGAGGCCTCGGTTGCTGCCTGGCTGCCTTTGGCAGTGATTTTTGCCATCAGCGCTTGCTGGTTCGGCTACCAACACCTATTGCGCCGCGGCCGAGCTCATTGACGACAAGGCATCATTCAGCGGCTACAATGGTCGGCGACTTTCAAGAGCCGTGCCCATGGAAAAACAATTAGAGCAACTGACGCCCCAGGCCCAACGGGCCTTTGCCGCCGCCCTGGCCCAACGGATGATGCCCAATTTCATCCTGTTCGCCGAGCTTACCGAGCAATCGGAAGCTGGCCACGCCCTGCAATCCGCCCTGGATACGGTCTGGGAAAAACTGCTGACCCCCAAAGCCAAAATCAACTTTGAAAAGCAGCAGCTCAAGCTCGAAGAGCTAGAACCACAGCCCGACGACCATGACTTTTTCGGCGTTTACCCGGCGCTGGACACCTACATGGCGGTGCTGGCGGTGCTGGCAGCGATGCAGGACAAAGACGAACAACCGGCGCTGGATGTCAGCCGCCTGTCCCGTGGCTCGGTGCAGTTTTATTTGAATATCCAGGCCGAAACCACCCTCGACTACAGCCAGTTGGACCAAGAACCGCTGTGGCTTGAAGAGCGCGATTTTCAGGATCAACTGCTGGCGCTGCTGACCGATGACCCCGACGAGGACAGCTTCCGCCAGGCCCGGCAGCTGGGCCGTAACGACGGCATCTCCAACCTCGGCATCGCCCTGGAAGAATAAAAGAGGTTCAAGCCGCTCCGGCGGCTTACCTTTGTCCCGCCCCGCCCTTAAAAATTTTCTATGTCGCTTTAACCACAGTCTGCGCAGATAGGGACGCAATTTCGGCCGCTTTCATTTACCATCTTGGTCAGCCCCCAGCCTTGCAGACCCTGAATTACATGGACTTTTTCGCCGCCGCCGTCACCCTCTTTCTGATCATGGACCCCCTTGGCAACATGCCGGTGTTTATCTCCATCCTCAAACACCTGCCCCCCAAGCGGCGCCGCATCATCTTGATCCGCGAGTTGTGCCTGGCCCTTATCATCATGCTGGTGTTCCTGTTCGGTGGCGACACGGTGCTGCATTTCATGGGGCTCAAGCAGGAATCGGTGTCCATTGCCGGCGGTATCATCCTGTTTCTTATCGCCATCAAGATGATCTTCCCAAGCCCGGGCGGCCTGACCGGCCTTGCCGTGGGTGAAGAACCCTTCCTGGTGCCCATGGCCATACCGCTGATGGCCGGCCCCTCCATCCTGGCGTCGCTGATCTTGATGTCCAACCAGGTTCCCAACCAGTTGGGGCTGTTGACCCTGGCCCTGGTCGGCGCCTGGGCGGTCAACGCCGCAATACTGCTGTGCTCGGAAGTGCTGATGAAGGTGCTGGGTGAACGTGGCCTCACCGCCATGGAACGGCTGATGGGCATGATTTTGGTGATGATTTCCGTGCAGATGCTGCTCGATGGCATAGCCCACTATCTGGACAAACCGATAGCGGGCTAACGGCTTACTTACCCAGTAAGTCCTTTTTCATGGCAGCCATGGCAATACTGCCAAACACAAAGAGGTTGAACTTGGCCTTGCCATCGAGGGTGATGGCCTTGTTGACCAGGGCCACCAGCACGGCGTGCAGCACGGTGACTACCGCCAGCACAATGTAAAACAAGGTGTTCAGGGGCGCCTCAAAGGGGTGAACCAGGTTGATAAAGCACACCGCCCAGACCACCAGCATCATCAGCTTTTTAACCATCAGCATTATTCAGTTACCTCTCGTTGAAACAGTTTGGCCTGCACTTGGCCGGCATTGAGTTCGCGGTGCAGCCGCCAGTTGGATGGCCAGGTAAAATCGAGCCCTTTCTCCACTTCCACATAGACCCAGGCGCCATCACTTAACCAGCCACCGGATTCCAGCAGGGCCAGGGTCGGGGCCGCCAGTTGCTTGCCAAAGGGCGGGTCGATAAACACCAAGTCGGCCGGCTCGGCCGGGGTCTTGGCCAGCCAATCCAGCACGTCGGCCTGCACCACGCGCCCGGCTTTGGCGTCCAGGCGCGCCAGGTTATCGGCCAGTTGGCGGGCGGCGTTTTTATCTTTTTCCACCAGCACTAGGCTGGCGGCGTGCCGGGACAGGGCCTCAAAACCTAAGGCGCCGGCGCCGGCAAAACAGTCCAGCACCTTGGCGCCCTGGGTCTGGCCTTGCAGCCAGTTAAAGAGGGTTTCTTTGACCCTGTCGGTGGTGGGCCTTAGCCCTTCAAGATCCTGCACCGGTAGCTTGCGTCCCCGGTAAAGGCCGGAAATGATGCGAATTTGTCCGCTATTGCCTTTGACTGCCATGGCGGTTCTTTGCCCTCCGGGTTAGACTAACGCCTTTAAAAATCCCGCTATTCTAGCCGCCAGACTGCAGATTGCCATGAGCAAAAAGAAAGGTTTCCTGTCTTGGATGGGCTTTGGCCGTAACAAAGCCGAAGTCGTCGAGGATGAAAACAAGACCCCCGAAACACCCGTCCCCTCCCCCGAGGAACAGCCCGAGGCCGAGCTGGCCAGCGCCGAAACCCTGACCCTTGAGGTGGAAGCCGCCCTGCCCGAACAACCGGTGCCAGAGCCTGAAGCCGAAGCCGAAGCCGAAGCCGAAGCCGAAGCCGAAGCCGAAGCCGAAGCCGAAGCCGAAGCCGAAGCCGAAGCCGAAGCCGAAGCCGAAGCCGAAGCCGAAGCCGAAGCCGAAGCCGAAGCCGAAGCCGAAGCCGAAGCCGAAGCCGAAGCCGAAGCCGAAGCCGAAGCCGAAGCCGAAGCCGAAGCCGAACAGGATGCTGCGCCAGCTGTAGAGGAAATCAAGGCCGATTTGGCTACCCAGGCAGCCGCTGTCCATGCCGGCCGGGAAAAACCAGGCTTTTTTGCCCGCCTGCGCCAGGGCCTCAAACGGACCCGCGAAAATATCGGCGCCGGCTTCCTGGCCATCTTCCGTGGCAAGAAAATCGACGACGAGCTGTTTGAAGAACTGGAAACCCAGCTGCTGATGGCCGACGTGGGTGTCGAAACCACCGGCCGCCTTATCGAGCGGCTGACCCGCCAGGCCAACCTTGGCCAGCTCAAGGACGGCGAAGCCCTCTATGAACTGCTTAAGCAGGAAATGCAGGCATTGCTGGAGCCGGTCTCCAAACCGCTGGTGCTGGACCACAAACCCCATGTCATTTTGATGGTGGGCGTGAATGGTGTGGGTAAAACCACCACCATCGGCAAACTGGCCCGCCAGTTCAAAGACCAGGGCAAATCGGTGATGCTGGCCGCTGGCGACACCTTCCGCGCCGCCGCTGTTGAGCAGCTGCAGGTGTGGGGTGAGCGCAACAATATCCCGGTGATCGCCCAGCATACCGGCGCCGATTCAGCCTCTGTGGTGTTTGACGCCCTGCAGGCCGCCCAGGCTCGCGGCGCCGATGTGTTGATTGCCGATACCGCCGGGCGCCTGCAAAACAAGGCGCACCTGATGGAAGAGCTCAAGAAAATCGTCCGGGTAATGAAAAAACTGGACCCGGAGGCGCCTCACGAAGTGATGCTGACCCTGGACGCCGGCACCGGCCAAAACGCCCTGAGCCAAGCCAAGCTGTTTAGCGAAGCGGTGGGCCTGACCGGCATCAGCCTCACCAAGCTGGACGGCACCGCCAAAGGCGGGGTTATCTTTGCCATCGCCGACAAATTTGGTATTCCTATCCGTTACATAGGTGTGGGTGAAGGCATCGAGGACCTGCGTACGTTCAACGCCAAGGACTTCGTAGACGCCCTCTTCGGAACAGAGGAAAAATGATCCGCTTCGAGCAGGTTTCAAAGGCCTACGCGGGCGGCGCTCAGGCGCTGCAAAACGTGAATTTCCACCTGGCAAAGGGGGAGATGGCCTTTTTGACCGGCCATTCGGGCGCAGGGAAAAGTACCCTGCTCCGTCTTATTACCCTGCAGGAAAGGCCATCGGCCGGCCGGGTCAGTATCAACGGCCACGACATCAGCCGCCTTAAATCGTCCCAGATCCCTTATGTGCGCCGCGATATCGGCATCATTTTTCAGGATCACCGGCTACTGATGGATAAAACCGTGTTCGAAAACGTCGCCCTGCCGCTGATTGTGGTGGGGTTCAGCGCCGGGGAAGTGCGTAAAAGGGTACAAACAGCCCTGGGCTGGGTGGGCCTGGCCGACAAAGCCAACTGTTTCCCCATCCAGCTTTCCGGCGGGGAGCAGCAGCGGGTCGGTATTGCCCGCGCCGTGGTCAACAAGCCGCCGCTGCTGCTGGCGGACGAACCCACCGGTAACCTGGACCCGAAGCTGTCCATGGATATCCTGCGCCTTTTTGAAGACCTCAACAGCCTGGGCATTTCGGTGCTGGTGGCCACCCATGACCTGGGCCTTATCGCCCGGATGCGCCACCACACCTTTACCCTTAAAAATGGCCGCATGCTGGGCGACTCCTTGGGAGGCGGCGCATGAGTCTGCTGTTTGAAAACCGCACCGCCGCGGCCAGCGCCGCCCGGCCTGGCTTTTTAAGCCGCCTGGCCATGTATTTTGTGCGCCATGCCCAGCAGGCCACCGGCAGCCTGGGCGAGCTTTGGCGCACGCCGCTGGCCAGCCTGCTTACCATCGCGGTACTGGGCTTTTCCCTGACCCTGCCCGGCACCTTTTATGTGCTGCTGAAAAACATAGAATCGGTGTCCAGCCAGTTCCAGAAGGCCTCCGAAATCACCTTGCTGCTCAAGGACTCGGTGAGCACCGATGACGCCGCCAAAGCCGCTACCCGCATCGGCCTGTACCCGGAAGTGGCCAAGGCCAAACTCATTACCCGCGACGAAGCCCTGACCGAGTTTCGCGCCAAAAGCGGCTTTGGCGAAGCCCTCGACTACCTGGACAGCAACCCGCTGCCCAATGTCATCGTGGTGGAGCCCACCGAGCGCAACTCCAGCCCCCAGGCCGCCAAGGCACTGTTGGACAAGCTCCGTGGCGAGCGGGAAGTGGAGCAAGGCCGGCTCGATCTCGATTGGCTGAAGCGCCTCGACGCCCTGGTGTCCATGGCCCGCGACGGGGTGTCTTTGGTGGCGCTGCTGCTGTTGGTGACCATGGTGCTGGTGGTGGGCAACACCATCCGGCTGATGATTGAGCACCGGCGCGATAGCATCAACGTGATGAAGATGGTGGGCGCCACCGACGCCTTTGTGCGCCGCCCCTTCCTTTATACCGGCCTGTGGTACGGCCTGGCGGCAGGCTGCCTGTCGCTGCTGCTGGTGACTTTGGGGGTATTGTGGCTGGAACAGAGTGTTGCCCGGGTGGTGGACCTTTACGGCTCTCAGTTCCGCCTCAACGGCCTGGACGGCAGCGAAATGCTGGCGGTCTTGGGGTTGTCGGTGCTGCTGGGGCTCAGCGGCGCCTATCTGGCGGTCTGGCGACACCTCAAAGCCATGGAACCGGCTTGATCCCGACGAAACTTTTTCTTAGAGTGGGACTCTTAGATGTGGTTTTTTGTGATCCATGTCGATTTTTTCTGAGGGAGTGAGATGACTGACCATCTGCAATCCATGGCCTTAACCGTTCCTGCCAGTGGCAGCCTTGAGGCTTATGTCCACTCGGTGAACAGCATGCCAATGCTGAGCGCCGAGGAAGAGCGTGCCCTGGCAACCCGCCTCCAGGAAGAAGGTGACCTGCAGGCGGCTAAACAGTTGATCATGTCCCATCTGCGCTTTGTGGTGCATGTGGCCCGCAGCTATTCCGGCTACGGCCTGCCCCAGGCAGACCTCATCCAGGAAGGCAACATCGGCCTGATGAAAGCGGTAAAACGCTTCGACCCGGGTGTCGGTGTGCGCCTGGTGTCTTTTGCCGTGCACTGGATCAAAGCGGAGATCCACGAATACGTTCTGAAAAACTGGCGTATCGTCAAAATCGCCACCACCAAGGCTCAGCGCAAGCTGTTCTTCAACCTGCGTTCCAAGAAAAAACGCCTGGGTTGGTTCAGCCATGACGAAGTGCAGATGGTGGCCCAAGAGCTGGGCGTCAGCGCCGCTGAAGTGCGCGAGATGGAAGCAAGAATGAGCTCGCCCGACCAAGCCTTTGACTTGGCCAATGACGATGACGATGACAGCTACGCCCCGGTGCATTTTCTGGAAGACAACGCCTCTGACGTTGCCCAGGCAGTGGAAGAAGAGCAGTGGGAAGCCGCTTCCCATGCCCGCCTTGGCCATGCCCTGAGCGCCCTGGACGATCGCAGCCGCGATATCCTGCAGCGCCGCTGGCTCACCGACGACAAAGCCACTCTGCAAGAACTGGCCGACCAATACCAAGTGTCTGCCGAGCGGGTACGGCAGCTTGAGAAGAACGCCCTGGCCAAACTCAAGGGCGCGATGCTCAACTAAAAAAGCCGGCGAAAGCCGGCTTTTTTAATGGGGTTTTACAGGGTGATGCGCCACTGGTTATCGTCCACGGCGGCAAAGCCCTGGGCCAGCAGGAAGTCTCCCACCATGGCTCGGTTCTCTACCGGGTAGTCGCTGGCCAGCGCCCTGACTTCAGTCAGCCCCAGCTCACGGGCCCTTTCCAGGGCTTTTTGCAGCAGGTATTTACCCACACCGCGGCGGCGGGTCTCGCTGCGCACCCCAAGGTTGACGATACGGTCGCCGTCCAGGCGCAGCGCGGCGATATGGCGGTCGTTGAAGGTGGCGATAAACCAGAAAGGGGCCTGAAGATCGGCCGGCAGGTGGCCGTAGAGCTTACCCAGGTCGATTTCCATCTGCGCCGAAACCGGCGGATTGTCATGGATAGTCAAACGCATTGTGAAGGTCCTTAACCTCTGTTTGGCGTGATTTTACCAGAAGTTGCCACCCTGACCTTGGGCATCAGTGCCGAAACCGGTACCAGCTCGGCGCCATGAAGCTCCGTTAGGGCTTGGCGCAAAAAAGCCAGGGTAGTGGCATGGGGGTGGGCAATAACCACCACCTGGCCGTCCCGTTTGGCCAGCCGCAGCGCCCGCTGCCACTGGTGTTGCAGATCCCGGGCGCTGTTATCCAGAAAAACATTGCGGGCTACCGCCGGCACACCGGCCGCTTCGGCAGCGGCCAGGGCCTGGGATTTGGCGGTGGTGCGGGAATCGACAAAATACAGATGCCGGCCGGCCAGCAGCGCCATCAGCCAATCCATGCGCTGGCGATCTTCGGTGAGCATCGAGCCCATATGGTTGTTGACCCCCTTGGCCTCGGGCACCGCCTTGAGGGCGCTCTCAAGGATGGCGGCCATCTGCTGCTCGTCCTGGTGCACGGTCAAGGTGCCCGCTTCCAGCGGCTGTCTGGTGGACAGCGGCTCCATGGGCAAATGCAACATCACCGGCTGGCGCGCCCGGGCGGCCAGGGCCGCGCCATAAGGGGTGTGAGGCAGTACGCTCAGGGTAACGGCGGTCGGCAGCATCAGCGCTTGGCTGTCGTGCTTGTTGTAACCGATGTCATCGACAATCACGGCGATCTTGGGCTGGGCCAGGGCCAGCAAGGGCAACAGCCCAAACAGCAGGGCGATAAGGCGCACGGTGTTCCTTGTTGTTATTTGAGATGGTTATTGTCGAGGTAGCTGGTAGCTTCCCACAGCAAGGCATCGTCTGCCCAGTTTCCTTCCACCGTGGTTTCGGCCTTGCGGGTCAGAGGGTAGTGGCTTTTCAGCAGGGACCGGGCCTTGGCGTCGGCCAGTATGGTGCCGGCCTTGATATCCGGGGTAATGCCTTTGCCCTGAATGGACACGCCGCTGGGCGTGAGGTACTTGGCAGTGGTGATTTTCAAGGCCCGCTCGCCGTCGCCCAGGGGAATAAGGCTTTGCACGCTGCCCTTACCGAAGCTCTGCACCCCCAGCACCTTGGCCCGGCCATTGTCTTTGAGGGCTCCGGCCAGGATCTCCGCCGCCGAAGCTGAGTCTTTGTCCAGCAGCACCAGCAACGGCAGTTTTTCAAAAGGGTCGCCGGGTTTGGCCTCAAAGGACTGGTTGGCGTAACTGGCGCGGCCATGGGTACTGACGATAGTGCCTTTACTCAGGAAAAGGTCTGCCACGTCCACCGCCGCCGGGAACACCCCGCCGGGGTTGCCCCTCATGTCGATGATAACGCTCTGGGGCCGGGCCGATTTGATGGCCTTGCTCACCTCAAGGGGCGTTGAATACTGGAACTGGCTGATCCTCAGCCACAGCCGGTGGTGGTCCAGGGGGTAGCTGGTCACCGAGTCTACCTGCACGTCGGCCGGGGCAATGGCAAACCGCAGCTGGTGGCTGTTGCGGCTAACCAGCAGCTTGACCTTATCTTGCGGGGCGCCGCGCAACGCGTGGGCCAGGGCTTTAAGGGATTTTCCCTCCACATCCTGGCCGTTGATGGCCAGCACCCTGTCACCGGCCTTGATACCGGCCTTGGCCGCCGGCGAGTCTTTGATGGGCGCGGTCACGATCAGGTGTTTTTGGGCGTCAAAATCCACTTCCAGGCCCAGGCCCGAGTAATGGCCATCGGCCATTTCCTGCAGCTCGCGGATATCGTCGCCTTCAAGGTATTTGGAGTAGTCGTCGAGGGAGGAGACCAGCCCTTTGAGGGCGGTGTCGGCCAGGCGGTCTTCATCAACCGGGTCGACATAATATTGGCTGATCTGAGCCAGGGTCTCGCTAAAGAGGCGGTTGGGGTTAAGAGGCCCTTGTCCCATCTGGCCGGCCAAGGCGAGACCTGCTGCCGTCAACAGGCTGCCGGTCACCATACCGCCCAGCCAAGACACCTTGGACATGCAAACCTCCTTGGATTAACGACACCATTTGGCGGGGTCTTGGGCCTTGCCCTGGTGGCGTATCTCGAAGTATAGCCCCGGGTCACTCTGGCCCCCGGAGCGGCCCACCAGGGCGATTTGCTCGCCTTGGGCCACTTCGTCACCCACCCCTTTGAGCAGCGCCTGGTTCTGGCCGTAAAGGCTCATGTAACCGTCGCCGTGCTGCACCACCATCAGCAAACCATAACCGCGCACCCAGTTGGCGTAAACCACCACGCCACCGGCCACAGCCCGGACCTTGCTGCCTTCACTGGCATTGATGATCACGCCGCGCCATTCAACCCCGGCCGCCCTTTGGCTGCCGAACAGCTTTTGTACCTTGCCGTCCACCGGCCAGGAGAGCTTGCCCTGCTGGCCCTTGAGGGTCTGTTTGCCGGCCGCCACCCGCGCCTTGCGCTCGGCCTCGCGTATGGCGTCGTTCAGCGCCTTGCGGTCGGCCACCATTTGCTCCAGTTCGCTGGACTGGCTTTGAATTTGGCCACTGAGCTGCTTGATGGTGCCCTGGCGCTGGTCTTTTTGCTCGCTAAGGCTGGCCTGGCGGGCCTCGGCCTGGGCCTTAAGGTCGGCCAGCCGGGCCAGGGCCTGGTCCAACTGGGCCTGGGTGGCTTCAAGCTCGGTGCGGGTGTCTTTGAGGGATTCCAGCTCGTCCATGCGCACGCCGTTAAAGCGTTGGTAGTAGGCCATCATCCGCTCCAGATCCGACAACGACTGGAGGTTGAGCATCATCTTGAGGTAATCGTCCTGGCCGGCGGCGTAGGCCGCCCGCAGCTGCTTAACCAGCAGCGCCTGCTGCTGGCGCGACTTGTCCCTGAGCGCGTCCAATTGCCCGGCCAGGGCCTGGCGTTTGTCGTTTTGCTCAGCCTGCTGGTCGTTGATGCGAGAGAGCTGGGCGCTGAGATTGCCTATCTCGGTGTCGATCTTCTTGAGGGCGTTTTGCAGGTTGCTGCGCTGCGCCTTTTGCTGCTCCAGCAATTGGCGGGTCTTGGCGATTTCCTTATCCACCGCCTTGAGTTTGTTCTGGTCGTTGTCAGCCGCCAAACAGCCAAAGGCGGCCACCTGGGCCGCCATTATCAGCAGGGCGATAGCCGCTTTGATCATTCAACAATAAACAGCGGTTTGCCGGTCATCTCGGCGGGTACATCCATGCCTATCAAGGTCAGCATGGTCGGCGCGATATCCGACAGCACCCCGCCCTCAACCGCCCTGGCCTTGCGGCCAAAGTAAATCAGCGGCACCGGATCGGAGGTGTGGGCAGTGTGGGGCTGGCCGGAGGCCGGGTCCGCCATTTGCTCGGCGTTGCCGTGGTCGGCGGTGATAAGGCACTCGCCGCCGACTTTTTCCAGCGCCGATACCACCCGGCCAATGCAGTGGTCTACCGCTTCACAGGCTTTGACGGCGGCCTCAAAGATACCGGTGTGGCCAACCATGTCGCCGTTGGGGTAGTTGCAGATGATGACGTCAAAATCGCCGGACTCGATGGCGCCTACCAGCTTGTCGGTGAGCTCAGTGGAGTTCATCTCAGGCTGCAGATCGTAGGTAGCCACTTTGGGCGAGGGAATGAGAATGCGCTCTTCGCCGGGGAAGGTCTGCTCGACACCGCCATTAAAGAAGAAGGTGACGTGGGCGTATTTTTCGGTCTCGGAGATGCGCAGCTGGGTTTTGTCGTGCTTGGCCAGCCATTCCCCCAGGGTGTTGCTCAGAGATTCCGGCGGATAGGCGCAGCTGGCGGGGATGTCGGCCGCGTATTGGGTCAGCATCACAAAGTCGCCCAGGGCCGGGCGCTGCTGGCGGGCAAAGCCGGTGAAATCGTCCTGAACAAAGGCGCGGGTGATCTCCCGGGCCCGGTCGGCGCGAAAATTCATAAAGATAAGGGCGTCGCCGTCTTCAATGGCCACCGGGGCACCGATGTGGGTGGCTTTGACAAACTCGTCGGTCTCGCCGCGCTGGTAGGCCTGCTCAAGGCCGGCAACGGCGTCGTCTACGGTGAAGGCGCCTTCGCCCTTGGCAATAAGGTTGTAGGCGGCTTCAACGCGGTCCCAGCGGTTGTCACGGTCCATGGCAAAGTAGCGGCCCACCAGGCTGACCAGGCGGCCCTTGCCCAGCTCGGCAAACTTGGCGTTCACCGCTTCGATGGAGGCTTTGGCGCTCTTGGGCGGGGTATCGCGGCCGTCGAGGAAGGCGTGCAGGTAGACCTTGTCAGCCCCTTGTTTTACTGCCAGTTCCATCATCGCCAGGAGGTGGTCTTCATGACTGTGCACGCCGCCCGGCGAGAGCAGGCCCATGATGTGCACCGCTTTGCCTTGGCTGACAGCCTTATCTACCGCGCCGCACAGGGCCGGGTTGGTAAAGAAGGTGCCTTCATCAATTTCTTTGCCGATGCGGGTGAGCTCTTGGTAAACCACACGGCCAGCACCCAGGTTGACATGGCCCACCTCGGAGTTGCCCATCTGCCCGGCCGGCAGGCCTACATCCAGGCCGGAGCCGGAGATCAGCGAATGGGGCCGTTCGGCCCACAGCGCGTCGAGGTTGGGGGTTTTGGCGGCCAGAACGGCGTTGTTTTCCGCCTCTTCCCGGTAGCCCCAGCCGTCCATGATGATCAGTACCAGCGGTTTCTTAGCCATGACATCACCCACATCAAAGATTCATCTATCAAACCTCGGTAGTTTAAACACAAAGGCCAGTCACAAACCAGCAGGGGGGACTGGCTTTGAAAGGGCACACAGGTATACTCAAGGCCCTCGAAATTCGTGGTAGGCATCGATGAACGCGTCAGAACTGACAACCTTTTTATCCCATCACCCTTATCTCAGCGCCGCCTGGGTTGTGCTCTTGGTGCTGCTGATAGCGGCGCTGGTCCAGGGCATGTTCTCCAGCATCAAGCGGGTCAAGCCTCAACAGGCGGTATTCCTGATGAACCAGGAAGGCAGTGTGGTGGTGGATATCCGCCCGGCAGCAGACTTTAAAAAAGGGCATATCGCCAATGCCCTGAGCCTTTCCAAGGATGAATTGTTAAAAGGTGAAACAACTCGCCTTGAAAAGCACAAAGACGCCCCCATTATCCTGGTATGCGACGCGGGCCATAACGCTCAGCAAGTTGCTAAAACGCTCAGCAAAGCCGGCTTTAAGTCCCTTTATGTGCTCAGCGGTGGTCTCCAGGGCTGGCGCGACGCCGGAATGCCCGTCAAAGGTTAAGGAGTTATGACATGGCGGATATCGTTATTTACACCAAAACCGGATGCCCCTACTGTGTACGGGCCAAGGCTCTGCTGAGTGAAAAACAGCAAGCGTTCGAAGAAATCTGCAATGACAATGCGGCCGAGCGCCGCGAGAAGATGCTGGAACTGACCGGTGGCCAAAGTTACACCGTGCCCCAGATCTTCATTAATGGCCAACTCATCGGCGGTTGTTCCGACCTCGAAGCCCTCGAGGCCCAAGGTAAACTCGACGCCCTGCTGAGCGCCTAAGCAGACACCTAATAACGACAAATACACAATCAAAACAGGTTTATATCATGGCTGAAGAACTGAACAACGCCGCCGAGCAGCAAGCTCCGCAATTCAACATCCAGCGCATCTACACCAAGGACATCTCCTTCGAGACCCCTAACTCTCCGGCCATTTTCCAGAAAGACTGGACCCCGGAAGTGAAGCTGGACATCGACACCCGCTCCAACAAGCTGGCTGACGACGTTTATGAAGTGGTACTGGCCCTGACCGTTACCACCACCGTTGGCGAAGAAACCGCCTTCCTGGCCGAAGTGCAACAAGCCGGTATCTTCACCATCGGCAACATGCCTGACCCGCAACTGGCCCACACCCTGGGTTCTTTTGCCCCGAACATCCTGTTCCCTTATGCCCGCGAAGCGGTGTCCAACCTGGTTAATCGTGGCACCTTCCCGCCGCTGAACCTGGCACCGGTCAACTTCGACGCCCTGTTCGCCCAATACGTACAGCAGCGCGCCGCCGCTGCCAACGGTGAGGCCCAGGCCGAAGCCTGAGATTAGCGCATGACAGCCGAACAACCGGCCATTTGCGTACTGGGGGCGGGGTCTTACGGCACCGCCCTTGCCATTTCTCTGGCACGCAATGGCAACCGCACCCTGCTGTGGGGCCACAACCCCAAGCACCTGGCCGACCTTGCCAAAGATCGCCAGAACCGTCGTTACCTCGACGGTATTGCCTTCCCTGACAGCCTGGAAATGGAGCCCGATCTCGCCAAGGCGGTATCGAGCTGCCGCGATATCCTGGTGGTGGTGCCTTCCCACGCCTTTGACGACGTGCTCAAGCAGATGAAGCCACACCTGCGGCCTGATGCTCGGGTGGCCTGGGCCACCAAGGGCCTGGAGCCCGATACTGGCCGCCTGCTGCAGGACGCTGCCCGGGAAGTGCTGGGCGAGCAAATTCCGCTGGCGGTAGTGTCTGGCCCCACCTTTGCCAAGGAGCTGGCCGCTGGCCTGCCCACGGCCATTTCCATTTCCAGCACTGACGAAGACTTCATGCACCGCCTGGCGGACCTGCTGCACTGCGAAAAGCGGCTGCGCACCTACGCCAACCCCGATTTTATCGGGGTGCAACTGGGCGGCGCCGTGAAGAACGTTATCGCTATTGGTGCCGGCATGGCCGACGGCCTGGGCTTTGGGGCCAACGCCCGTACCGCCCTTATCACCCGAGGCCTGGTTGAACTGTCGCGCCTGGGCGCCGCCCTGGGAGCCGATCCGGCCACCTTTATGGGTATGTCCGGCCTTGGCGACCTGGTGCTGACCTGTACTGACAACCAGTCTCGCAACCGGCGTTTCGGCTTGGCCCTCGGCCAAGGCAAGAACGCCCAGCAGGCCATGGACGATATCGGGCAGGTGGTGGAAGGCTATCGCAACGCCAAAGAGGTGTTCGAGCTGTCACGGCGGCTGGGGGTGGAAATGCCCATCACCGAGCAAATTTACGCCGTGCTCTACGAGGGACGCGACCCAAAAGAAGCGGCGCGAAACCTCTTGGCCCGGGAACGAAAATCCGAATCCCTGGCATAAAAAAACCGGCCTTCTGGCCGGTTTTCTTTTTCTGCCTTTTGCTTTGCTGATATGCCTTTGTACGAAAATTCGCCAGCCTCTACATTGCTGTTCAACCATCAACCCAGTGCAAGGATGCCGTTATGTTGAAGCTGCAAAACTCCGTGGGGCTGTCGGGCATTAACCTGCCGGCCGACGTCAAACTGATCCAGACCCTCCTTAACCTCCATAACCCCAAGCCCCAGCACATCGGCACCGACGGGCGCTGCGGCAATAAGACCATCAAGGCCATCATCGCCTACCAAAACCGCATCATGCCCGGCTGGAAAGCCGATGGCCGGGTCGACCCAGGCGGCCGCACCCTCTTGAAGCTACTCAGCGATGTTGCCGCCAAGGACCAAGACAAAATCGAGCTCTCGCTGCATTCGGGTAAACCGGCCAAGCTGGTCAAGCTCGCCGCCGTTTCCACCGCCGATAAAAGCGTGGCCTACAGCAGCGGTGTGCCCAGCAACAAGCGGCTGGTCAGCGACTACGCCATCAAAGTGGTAAAAAAGGCCCTGGCCGAGGCCGGCATGAAAAAAGCCATCATCACCAGCACCCTGCGCTTTCCACAGGAGCAGGCCGCCATCATGTACAGCAACGCCAAAATCAACCTGGCCAAGCAAAAGCAGCTTTACGGGGTGAACGGCGACAAGGTGCTGGACGTGTATGACGCCAACAAGAGCAAAGCGCAAAGCGAAGTGGTGGCGCTGATGACCAGCAAAATCGAAGAGCTGGCCAAAGCCGGGCGTAAGGTGTCCAAGCACTGCACCTCGGTGGAGGACTACAACCGGCTTAACGTCTTTGATATCGGGGTCAACTCCACCAAGGCCGCCGATCCAAGCAACTTCGACCTGAAAAAGCTCACCACCGCCTTCAAGGCATTGGCCACCGACGGCTATATCAATAAACTGATCGACGAGACCGCCAAGAGCAATAGCTGCTGGCATTTGGAGATCCAACCCAACAAGAAGCCTCTTGAAGACAAGGACGTAAAATGAAACCCCTGATGCCGCTGTTGCTGACAGTGTTGCTGGCCCCCGCCGCCAACGCCTGTACCCTGGCGCCCATTAAACCGAGCTTTACCGGCACCGACATTGCCTCGGTCACCTACCAGCAAGGCATACGCCAAGACAGCGAAGAGCCCTTTATCCGGGCGCTGGTGCTTTATAAAGACAGCGACATGGCGGTGGTGGAGTCGCGAAGCTGCGAGATGGAAAACTACAGCGTTAACTACTTCAGCACCCAGGGCGGCACCGACAGCGCCCGTATCCAGGCCCTGCTGGCGCCCTCGCCGCTAAGCAAGGTGACCCTCACCAAGCCGCTTTTGGCGCAACTGCCCAAAAAGCCTGGCCTACAAGACCTCTCCGATGACGTGACCTACGCCCAGGGCCAGGTGGAGCTCTTGGTCAGCAACCAATCCCTGGACGACGCCCTGACCCCTTTTCGTACCCTGGTGTCGGTGAGCCTTGCCCTTGGCGGCGCCGATTAACCGAGGTTTGGATAGCCCAGTTGCCGCAGCGCCTCGTAGCTGATGATGGCCACGGCGTTGGAGAGGTTGAGGGACCGCGAATCGGGCTGCATGGGAATGCGGATGCGCTGCTCGGGGGGCAGGCTTTCAATCACCGCCATGGGCAGGCCACGGGTCTCGGGGCCGAACAGCAACACGTCTCCTGCCTGGTAGGCCGGTAAGTGAAAACTGCGGCTGCCCTTGGTGGTGCAGGCGTAGACGGTGGCACCCGGCAAGGAGGCCAAGCAATCGGCCAGGCTGTCGTGTTGGGTGACGGTGGCAAATTCGTCGTAATCCAGGCCGGCCCGGCGCAAGCGCTTATCTTCAAAGACAAAACCCAGGGGTTTGACGAGATGCAATTTGCAGCCGTTATTGGCGCAAAGGCGGATGATGTTGCCGGTATTGGGCGGGATTTCCGGTTGGAATAAGACAATATTGAGCATGTTTACGCTTCTTTACCGGGGCTAAACGCCCCTTTGCATTGCGCGGGTTAATCTAGAGGCGAAGTCAATCACAGGAGACACCCCATGAAAAGCCTTTTCCGTACTCTGACCCTGGCCTCTGCACTGGTGCTGTCTGCCCAAGCCATGGCAGGCGACAACCCCGGTCCCCGCCCTGGTCACGGCGGCCCAGAAGGCCCTGGCATGATGCCGCTGCACATGCTGCTTAAAGACCGCGTATCCGAAAAACTGGCCCTGACCGACACCCAGAAGGCGCAAATCAAGAGCCTGCTGGAAGCCCACAAGGGCGAGCGCCCCAGCCGCGATGAAATGAAAGCCAAGATGGCTGAATTCAAAGCGCTGATGGAAGCCCCCACCTTCGACGAGAACAAGGCCCGCGCCCTTCTGGAAGAGCGAGTGGACCACGAGCTCGACCGCATGAAACTGGGTCACGACGTAATGCAGGTGCTAACTCAGGAGCAGCGGGATAAACTGGCGGACATGAGAGAGAAAATGATGTCCCGCCATCTTAAGAAACATGACTGAGCAATACGCCAATTTAGTGAAAAAGGCGACAATGGCCTCTACCTTTGTCGCCACCCTTCTTATCATCAGCAAGCTGCTGGCGTGGATCATGACCGGTTCCGCCAGCATGCTCGCGTCCCTGACCGACTCGCTGATGGACGTGTCCGCGTCCCTTATCAACCTCTTTGCAGTGCGTTACGCCGTGCAACCGGCCGATGAAGAGCACCGCTTTGGCCACGGCAAGGCCGAATCCCTGGCGGGTATCGCCCAGTCCGGTTTTATTGCCGGCTCCGCCATCTTACTGATCTTCAACGCCGCCGACCGGCTGATAAACCCCATGCCGTTAACCCAAACCAGTATCGGCGTTGGCGTAACCCTGCTGGCCCTGGTGCTCACCCTCGGGCTTATCGCCTATCAGAGCTATGTGGTTAAAAAGACCGGCTCTCAGGCGGTCAAAGCCGATGCCCTGCACTACCGCTCCGACTTACTGCTGAACATGGGGGTGCTGATTGCCCTGGTGGCAGGCGGTTTTGGCCTGATGTGGGCCGACGGCGCCCTGGCGCTGGTGATTGGGGTTTATATCCTGGTTTCGGCCGGCAGCATTGCCATCGAGGCCGGTAACACCTTGATGGATAAAGAACTGCCGGAGGAAGAGAAGGAGCAGATCATGCGCATCGTGCACGGCTTCGAGCAGGTTCACGGCGCCCATGAAGTGCGTACCCGCCAGGCCGGCCCTACCCGTTTTATCCAGATGCACCTGGAGCTGCCTGACGATATGTCGCTGGTGGCGGCGCACCGGGTCGCCGATGAGGTGGAAAAAGCCCTGGAAGCCGCCTTCCCGGGGGCCGATGTCATCATCCACCAAGACCCCCTGTCAGTGACCCCCCGCTCTCGCAAGGCTAAGCCGGCAGGCTGAGCGCAAAGCGCAGGCCGCCAAGGGCCGAGCGGCTCACCTTGAGCTCCCCGGCCATGGCCTTGGCCGCCGCCTGGGCAATGGCCAGGCCCAGCCCGGTTTTGCCCTGGTGGCCACGGGCCGGGTCGCCCCGGTAGAAGGGCTCGAAGATCTTGTCGAGCATCTCTTCCGGCACGCCGGGGCCGTTATCGTCCACCGACAAAAACCACTGGGCGCCGCGCTTTTCCAAGCCCACATCGATGCGGTCAGCGTAGCGGCAGGCGTTGGACAGCAGGTTGTCGAGGATGCGTTGCAGCAGCCGTGGCTTAAAGCTGCCCGGCGCCTCGGCAGGGGCGGCCAGGTTGATGGTTTTACCGGGCATCTGGAAACGCCAGTCTTGCACCGAGGAGTTAACCTGTTCGCCCAGGTCGCCCTCTTCGGGCTCTTCCTGATTGAGGGTGGCTTCCAGGCGCGACAGGGTCAGTACTTGGTCAATCAGGTGCTCGAGGGTGTCGCATTCCTTCTCGATGCGGGGCACGTATTTGTTGTCTTTATGCTGGTCCCCCAGCAGCGCTGCCGCCAATTTAAGGCGAGTCAGCGGTGAGCGCAGCTCATGGGAGACATCCGCCAGCAGCCGTTTTTGCGAGGCCAGCAGGGTTTGCAGCTTCTCGGCCATGGTGTTGAAGTCGCGGCCAAGTTTACCCAACTCGCCGCCGCCGGGTTTGACCCGCACGCTCAAATCGCCATCACCAAAACGTGCCGCCGCCCGCGACAAGGTGCGCACCGGCCCGGCCAGCCAGGCCGCCAGCCCCAGGCTCAGCAGCAGCACCACTACCAACGAGATGCTCAGCCGTATCCAGGCCGGGCCCTGCCAGAACCGCTCCCAGGGCCCCATGGGCCGTGGCGGCATCATCCACACCGCCAGCACCGGGCCGTCCAGGGTTTGAATATCAAAAGGGCCTATAGCGCGCATCTCGCCTTGTTCCAGCACCTGCACGCCGTTATCGGAGGCCACCAATTCAGGAATGCGCCAATGGCGGGGCCTGCGCCGCTCCAAAGGTTGCAGGCTGCGGGCGTCGAACAGCACCAGAAAGCGGGCCGATTTACTGTGAATAAGGGCGTCTTTGGGGCGCTCGGCAAAGCGGCGCAGGTGGTCACGAAGGCCGGCCAGCTCTTCCATTTCCTGGGGCATGGCCGGGCGCAGCTCCTCGTTTGAGCGAAGGTGGCGGCTAAGTTGCACATTGGCCACCAACATCAGCGTCAGTACCAGCCAGAACCACAGAAACAGGCGGCCGGCAAAGCCGGTCAGCCACCCCAATCCCAGGCGCCTCATTGGGGCTCCGCGATCAGCTGGTAGCCGACTCCGCGCAAGGTACGGATCACCTGGGCCGGGTTTACCTCGGTCATTTTCTTGCGGATATGAGAGACATGGATATCGATGTGGCGGTCAAAAGGCTGCAGGTGGCGGCCAAAGGCCTGCTGGCAGATGTCTTCTTTGCTCACCACCTCGCCGCAGCGCTCAAACAGCACCGCCAGCACCCGAAACTCGGCAGCGGTGAGATCAAGCACCTGGCCATGGTAGCGGGCCTCGAGGCGCTCGGGCAGCAGGTCAAGGGCGCCCATGGCCTGGCTCGGCGGCGACAAACGCCGCAAAATCGCCTGAATACGGGCCACCAGCTCGCGGTGAGAAAAGGGCTTGCCCACGTAATCGTCGGCGCCCAGCTCCAGGCCCAGCACCCGGTCGACTTCGTCGCCACGGGCGGTCAGCATCAGCACCGGCACCTGGCTTTTCTGGCGGATACCACGCAGCACCCCAAAACCGTCAAGGCCGGGCAGCATGACATCCAGCAGCACCAGATCCGGGCTGGTATCCAAGGCAAGGGCCAGCCCCTCGGGGCCGGTGTGGGCACTTTGCAGCTCAAAACCGTGGCTGGTCAGGTAGTCACCCAACAGCTCACAGAGGCTGGTGTCGTCATCGATAATAAGGATTCTGGTCATAGCGGCATCCTAACTGAGTCCTTATTTTAACCAACTGTTTTTACCGTTCTTTGCAAAGCTTTAATCCTGCCCCGAGAGCTTGCGGGTAAGGGTGTTGCGGCCCCAACCGAGGCTTTTGGCGGCGTCTTGCTTGTGGCCGTTGGAGCGGCGCAGCGCCACTTCGATAAGGGCGTCTTCCAACATCTGCTGGGCCTGGGCCGCCACTCCCTGGTTACCTGCCACCATCAGTTGGTCGGCCCATACCTTGAGCGCTTCCACCCAATCGAGGGAGGCTTCCTTAAGCTCCAGGTTGTCGGGCAGATCCGAGGGCAAGATCTCCTGGCCGGCGGCCATCACCGTGAGGTAGCGGCAGGTGTTCTCCAACTGGCGCACGTTGCCAGGCCAGGGCAGCTTGGTGAGCAGCTTGACTGTCTCCGGGTGCAGGCGCCGCTCCGGGGTGCGCAGCTCGGCGGCGATACTGGCCAGGAAATGCTCGGCCAGCTTGGGAATGTCTTCCCGGCGCTCGGCGAGGGGCGGCAGCTGGATGCGAATGACGTTGAGGCGGTGGAACAAATCTTCCCGAAAGCGTCCTTCTTTTACGCCCTTTTCCAGGTCTTGGTGGGTGGCGGCGATGATGCGCACATCAACGCTCACCGCCACCGCGCCGCCAACCCGGTAGAACTGCCCTTCTTGCAGCACCCGCAGTAGCCGGGTTTGGGCGGGCAGCGGCATGTCGCCGATTTCGTCCAGAAACAGGGTGCCACCGTCGGCCTGTTCAAAACGCCCTTCGCGGCGCCCGGCGGCGCCGGTAAAGGCGCCTTTTTCATGGCCGAACAGTTCCGACTCAATCAAGTCGGCCGGAATAGCGGCCATGTTGATGGCCACAAAAGGTGCCTTGCTGCGCGGGCTGTGGCGGTGCAGGGCCCGGGCCACCAGCTCCTTACCGGTGCCGCTTTGGCCGTTAATCAGCACCGACACCGAGGAGCGAGACAGCCTCCCCACAGCGCGAAACACCGCCTGCATGGCCGGCGCCTCGCCGATAAGGTCGGGCATGGCGCCTTGGGGGCTGGCGGCCACCTCGGCTTCGGGCTGGTCTTTGACTGCCCTTTTGAGGAGCGCCACCACTTCGTCCAAATCAAAGGGTTTGGGCAGGTACTCAAAAGCCCCGGTCTGGTAGGCGCTGACGGCGGTGTCGAGATCCGAGTGGGCGGTCATGATGATGATCGGCAGCTTGGGGTGGCTCTGGCGCAGCGACTCGGTCAGGGCCAGGCCGTCCATGCCGGGCATGCGCACGTCGGTCAGCACCACGTCGGGCTGGTCGCTTTCCAGGGCGTCCAGCAGGCTACGGGCATCTACAAAGGTGGTGACCTCTATCTTTTGCTGGCTAAGGGCACGCTCAAGCACCCAGCGGATAGCGGCGTCGTCGTCCAGGACCCAGGCTTTCATCAGGCCTCCTCCATTGGCAGATACAGGGTAAAGAGGGTGCGACCGGGCTGGCTGTCCAGCTCGATACGGCCGCCATGCAGGGCCACCAGGGACTGGGCGATGGCAAGGCCCATGCCGGAGCCGTCGGCGCGGCCGGTAACCAGCGGGTAAAAGAGGGTGTCTTTGAGCTTCTCGGGTACGCCTGGGCCGTTATCTTCGATATCGATACGGGCCACCATGCGGTGGCGGCTGCCTTGTAAGGTCACCCCTGAAGCGACCCTTGAGCGCAGGATGATTTGCCCGCTCTCCCCCAGGGCCTGGGCGGCGTTTTGCAAAATATTCAGCACCGCCTGCTCTATCTGGGCGCCGTCCAGGGCCATGTCCGGCAGGGACGGGTCGTAATCGCGCAAGATGCGAATGCCCTCTGGCACCTGCAGGCACACCAGGGTCCGGACCCGCTCCAGCACCTGGTGGATATTGATAAGGCTGCGCTGAGGGCCGGTTTTGGGGCCAAGCAGCCGGTCAACAAGGTCGGTCAGGCGGTCAACCTGGGCCATGATGAGGTCGGTGTATTCGCGCTGCTCGGGCGTCAGCTCCAGCGACAACAACTGCGCCGCGCCGCGCAGGCCGCCGAGGGGATTTTTTATCTCATGGGCCAGGCCGCGCAAGATCTCCTGGCTGGCTTGTTGCTGCACCTGGTGAAAAGCGTCTTGGGAGAGCCTTTTTAGCTGGTCGATGGGGGTGAGCTCGATAACCAGCCGGCGGCTGTCGCCTTCCAGCACCGACACCGCCAGCTCCACATGCACTTGGCCGAGGTTGCAGTCGGCGTCGATAAAGCCTTGGCCGGTAGCCAGGATCTCTTCAAACCGGCTCATGCTCAGGTATTCCCCCAGCAACAGCGCCAATGGCTGCCCCTGGCTTTTGACCCTTGAAACGCCCAGCAATGACTCGGCCGAGGTGTTGAGGTAAGCCACCTTCATGGCTTCGTCCACCACCAGCACGCCGGTCAGCAAGTTGTCCAGAACCTGTTGTTTTTCCATCACCCCTCCAATTGCACCAATTTGGTGCAAAAGCCAAAGCAAGTAAAGGAAAAGTTCCCGGCTAAGGCAAGTGGGCCGGCGCTTTGTGACCAATAGCAGCAATTGTCGAACGTTCTGTTACTTGAGCTGTCATCCGCTACTGGTACTCTTTGACGGTCCGCTTTGATTGCAAAGGAGTTGTGCCCATGAAATATCCTCTCGCGCTAGCTTTGGTGGCCCTTAGCAGCACCGCCATGGCCGAGGAGGCATCGCGCTGGTCAGCCGGTATCGGCGTGATCCAGTCTCCTTCTCCTTATATCGGTGTCAGCAACCAGAACCTGGTGTTCCCGGCGGTGGGTTACGAGGGTAAGGATTTTTATCTGCGCGGCCCTTCTGCCGGTTATTACCTGGCCAAGGATGAGCAATGGTCTTTGGCTTTGGGCCTGCAACTGGGGCCATCGCGGCTCGACCCGGATAAGTCCGACGATCAGCGGATGAAACGCCTCGATGATCGCAAGTTCAGCGTACTGGGCGGGGTTAGAGCGACCCACAAAGCCAAGTGGGGTCTGTTGGAAGGGACACTGGCAACCGATGTGTCAGGCCGCCATGACGGCCAGTATGCAGAGCTCGCCTACAAGTACCCGGTGATCCGCAACGCCCGCTTTCAGCTGACCCCCGGCCTGGGCCTGGCTTACTACTCGGACGACTATGCCGACTACTACTATGGTGTCAGCACCGGTGAGAGCCTGCGTAGCGGCTTTGCCGAGTATCACCCCGGTTCGGCCACCAACAGCTTTGCCACTTTGGATATGAACTGGAAGTTTGCCAGCCAGTGGCTGGCAGTGGCGTCCCTGCGCTACACCTGGCTGGACGACAGCTTGTCAGACAGCCCCATTGTCGACAAAGACCACAGCACCTCGGCCTATCTGGGGCTGGTGTACCGCTTTTAACCGCCGCCACCGGCCGGCTGACGGCTGGGGCTGAAGATGCTGGCCCTGTGCATATAAATGGTATGGGGCTCGCTCTCGGCGATGATCTGGTTGCTGCGATCAATCAGCTGCACCTTGATGCTGTGCTCGCCTCGCTCCACATCCCTTATCACAAAGCTGCTCACGGTTCTGGCCGCCCCCAGGGGTTTGCCGTCCATGAACAGTTGTACCCGCTGGCCAGGCAACATGGCCGGCTGGGTCTGCACCGACACCGACATTTCACCGTCGTTTTCACGCAAAGTGGCCTCGTCACCGGGGCTCAGAATGGTAATGCTCCAACGGGTTTCCTCGGCAGCCTTGGGCGCTTGCTTGAGGATGTTGGGGTCGGCCTTGGGCATGTCGTACTGCTGCGACAAGGCCACATTGGTTTCCTTGGCGCCGGGGTGGGGTTTGTCGGAGTAATGCGTCACGCCGTTGGCATCGGTCCAGGTGTATATCTTGCCGGACTCGGCCGCCATGGCGGTCGACGCGGCAAGCAGCAATATCAGCAGAGCCTGTTTCATGATCCGGGTCCGTAGAGGGGTCTGTTCCCAGCCTCGGACAATGCTCGGGCCTTGTCCAAGGCAATACCTCAAAAATCTTCTACCAACATCGCCGTTGCCGCAATAAAAAAGCCCACCTGACGGTGGGCCCAACACGCAAAGCAGCAAACTTTCAGTGTTGTTAAACGCTGTAGTAGAGCTCGAATTCCACCGGGTGGGTGGTCATGGCGATACGCTTGGCTTCAGCCGCTTTCAGCTCGATGTAGGCATCGATAGCTTCGTCGGTGAACACGCCGCCACGGGTCAGGAACTCGCGGTCAGCGTCCAGGCAGGCCAGGGCTTCTTCCAAGCTGGAGGCAACAGTCGGGATCTCGGCCGCTTCTTCGGCAGGCAGATCGTACAAGTCTTTATCCATGGCATCGCCAGGGTGGATCTTGTTCTGAATACCGTCCAGACCGGCCATCATCAGGGCAGCAAAGCCCAGGTAAGGGTTGGCAGTCGGGTCAGGGAAGCGTACTTCGATGCGGCGAGCCTTGGGGCTGGACACATGGGGAATACGGATGGAAGCGGAACGGTTACGGGCAGAGTAAGCCAGCATGACCGGGGCTTCAAAGCCGGGCACCAGACGCTTGTAGGAGTTGGTAGAAGCGTTGGTGAAGGCGTTGATGGCCTTGGCGTGCTTGATGATACCGCCGATGTAGTACAGGGCTTCTTCAGACAGGCCGCCGTATTTGTCGCCAGCGAAGATGTTTTTGCCATCTTTGCTCAGAGACTGGTGGCAGTGCATGCCAGAACCGTTGTCGCCAACGATGGGCTTGGGCATGAAGGTAACAGTTTTGCCGTAAGCGTGAGCCACGTTGTGCACGACATACTTGTAGATTTGGATCTCGTCAGCCTTGGCAGTCAGGGTGTTGAAGCGGGTAGCCACTTCGTTCTGACCGGCAGTAGCCACTTCATGGTGGTGAGCTTCAACCACCAGACCCATCTCTTCCATCACCATACACATGGCGGCGCGGATGTCGTTGGAGGAATCAACCGGGGCAACCGGGAAGTAACCACCTTTAACCATGGGGCGGTGGCCTTTGTTGCCTTCGGCGTATTCACGGCCGGAGTTCCAGGCAGCTTCTTCAGAGTCGAGCTTGTAGAAGCAGCCGGACATGTCGGCGCCGAAACGGACGTCGTCGAACATGAAGAATTCGGGCTCAGGGCCAAACAGCACGGTGTCGGCGATGCCGGTGGAGACCAGGTAGGCCTCGGCGCGCTTGGCGATGGAGCGGGGGTCACGGTCGTAACCTTGCATGGTGGCAGGCTCGAGGATGTCGCAGCGCAGGTTCAGGGTCACTTCTTCAGCGAAGGGGTCCAGAACGGCGGTGGTCAGATCCGGCTTGAGCACCATGTCGGATTCGTTGATTGCTTTCCAGCCAGCGATGGAAGAGCCGTCAAACATTTTGCCGTCTTCCAGGAAATCGGCGTCCACCTGGTGGTGGGGGATGGCTACGTGCTGCTCTTTACCTTTGGTATCGGTAAAACGCAGGTCGACAAATTTGACTTCGTGTTCTTTGATCAGGTCGAGGATTTGCTCAACGGACATTCGAATTAGCCTCCGATTTTAAGTAGATGTCGCCTGGCTGGGGCGTCGCTGGCACTATCACTACAATTCTCGCGCCAACTTCACAAGAGATTGTTTTACATGACTAATCTACCCATTTCCCTTGGGGTTCCAGACGGGCAATGCACCAGATTGGAACAGCGATTGCACCACATTGGTGCAAACCGAAATATCCGGTGCGAAAATCAGTTTACGCTTAGTACTGTTAAAGTCATGTGGCTTGAGTACAATAGCGGCCATTTTTTCATCTGGGGCCTTGGGCCCCGGATCCAGTGCCGAACTGTGGCGCACTCACACCACTCCTGGAAAAGTCATGCAAATTCAACAACTTCGTAACGTCGCTATTATTGCGCACGTCGACCACGGCAAAACCACTCTGGTGGATAAGCTGCTGTCCCAGTCCGGTACCCTGGAAACCCGCGGCGAAATGGCCGAACGCGTAATGGACTCCAACGATCAGGAGCGTGAGCGCGGCATTACCATCCTGGCCAAGAACACCGCCATCCGCTGGACTTCTCCTGCTGGCGAAGAGTTCCGCATCAACATCGTGGACACCCCCGGACACGCCGACTTCGGCGGCGAAGTAGAGCGCGTGCTGTCCATGGTGGACTCAGTGCTGCTGCTGGTTGACGCCCAAGAAGGCCCGATGCCGCAAACCCGCTTCGTGACCCAAAAGGCATTCGCCCAGGGCCTCAAGCCCATCGTGGTTATCAACAAAATCGACAAGCCCGGCGCCCGCCCTGACTGGGTTATCGACCAGGTATTCGACCTCTTCGACAACCTCGGCGCCACCGACGAGCAGTTGGACTTCCCTATCGTTTACGCCTCTGCTCTGAACGGCTGGGCCAGCGATTCCGACAGCGAAGTGGGTGCCGACATGACCCCGCTGTTCCAAGCCATCGTTGACAAGGTTTCCCCGCCTGACGTGGACTTGGACGGCGGCCTGCAAATGCAGATCTCCCAGCTCGACTACAGCTCCTACGTGGGCGTTATCGGCATCGGCCGCATCAAGCGCGGCAAAGTTAAGCTTGGCCAGCAGGTGACTATTCTGGGCGCCGACGGCTCCAAGCGTAACGGCAAAGTCGGCCAGGTACTGGGCTACATGGGCCTGGACCGCTTCGAGACCACCGAAGCCACCGCGGGCGACATCGTTGCCATCACCGGCCTTGGCGAGCTGAAAATTTCCGACACCGTTTGTGACACCAGCGCCCCCGAGGCCCTGCCTGCCCTGACCGTGGACGAGCCTACTGTAACCATGAACTTCCTGGTTAACACCTCGCCCTTCGCCGGCAAGGAAGGCAAGTTCGTTACCTCTCGCCAGATCCTTGACCGCCTGACCCAGGAGCTCAAGCACAACGTGGCCCTGCGTGTTGAAGAAACCCAAGACCCGGATACCTTCCGCGTCTCCGGCCGTGGCGAACTGCACCTGGGCGTGTTGATTGAGAACATGCGCCGCGAAGGTTTCGAGCTGGCTGTTTCCCGCCCTCAGGTGATCATGCGCACCAACGAAGCTGGCGAGAAAGAAGAGCCCATGGAAACCCTGACCGTGGACGTTGAAGAACAGTCCCAGGGCAGCGTCATGGAAGCTCTTGGCCTGCGTAAAGCTGAGCTTCGCAACATGGACATCGACGGCAAGGGCCGTGTTCGTATCGACTTCATGATCCCGGCTCGTGGCCTTATCGGCTTCCAGACCGACTTTATGACCATGACTTCCGGTACCGGCCTGATGTACCACAGCTTTGACCACTACGGCCCCTTCAAAGGCGGCACCATTGGTCAGCGCAACAACGGCGTGTTGATCTCCAACGCCACCGGTAAGGCCCTGGCCTACGCCCTGTTTAACCTGCAAGAGCGCGGCCGTCTCTTCATCGGCCACGCCGTTGAGGTGTACGAAGGTCAGATCATCGGTATCCACAGCCGTGACAACGACCTCACCGTAAACTGCCTCAAAGGTAAGCAGCTGACCAACATGCGTGCGGCCGGTACCGACGAAGCCCTGACCCTGACTCCGCCGATCAAGATGACCCTGGAACGCGCCATGGAATTCATCGACGACGACGAACTGGTGGAAGTGACCCCGCAGAGCATCCGTATCCGCAAACGCCACCTGACCGAGAACGACCGTAAGCGCGCTTCCCGCGCGTCCAAGGACTAAGTTCCGGCCAGCAAAAAACGGCGCCCAAGGGCGCCGTTTTTTTATGCCTGTCAGGCGGCAACCACCCGGTTTCGCCCTGCCTCTTTGGCCTTGGACAATCGCAGCTCGGCCTGGGCCAACCAGCCATGATGGTCTCGCTGGGCCGGGCTGAAACCGGCTACCCCGGCGCACAGCCCAAGCTGCCCCTGGTCGCGGCTCAGTTCAGTTAATTGCTGGCGGATGCGCTCGGCAATCACCACCGCTGCATCGAGCCGGGTCCCCGGTAACAGCAGCCCCAGCCCCTTGTTCCCCCAAAAACCCAGCTTGTCGCCGCCGCGCATCTGCAGCGCCAGGATGTTGGCCAAATGGCGCATCTGAGTGCTGCTCCACTGCTCGCCCCTTCGTCGCCTAGCCTGGCTCATATCCAGCAAGATAATACTGGCCGATGCCAGATCTGCCTGGCATTGCAAGAAACGCTGCTCCACCAGCCGCTCCCAATCGCTCATGGGGTAAATGCTGGCCGGGCCGCTTTCTATGGCCAGCGCGCCATTACCGGGTTTGTCGGCGCCAAGGTAGCTCAGCAAGGCCCAGAGGAGGGGATAGCACAGCAATAACGGCAGGCAGCCCAAAAGCTCAAAAGCCGAGGTCTGCCACTGCCAATGCCCCACGCCGGCCAGCAGCATAGCGCCCACCACCAGCAGCTGGCCGGCCACGGCTTTCGCGAGCAGCACCGGGCCACCGGCCACCAGCAGGTTGGCCGCCAGCAGCACCCACACCAGTACCGAGGGCAAGGCGTTAAAGCCAATCAGGGGTAACCAGGCCGCGCCCAGCAAGGCATCGGCCAGCAGGTGCTGGCGCTCGGATCGCAGGGCGCTGCGGCACAGCAAGGTTCGAAGGAAGGCCAGATGCGGCCAGATAAAGCCGTGCAGCAGCAACAGCCCCCAAAGCCACCAGGCGGTGGCGCCTTCCCACAGCACAGCGGCCATGGCCAGCGCCCCCAGTCCCAAGCCCATGATGCGCAGCAGATAAGCGCGCCTCACCAGATCCAGACTGTTGCCTTTCATCCCACGTCTCCAGATACCACCCTGAAGCGAACAGTCCAGTTCAACTGCCGGGAAAATGGCCCTGCTTGATAAAAAGCACCGTGTCCTGTGCGGTCATCAGTTTGTCACCATGCCAATCCGGCCTTCTCAGCCAGGTACCGGCGCGGTATCTGCCCCGGGCATCAAGCAGGGTACCGGCCAGCACCAGCGCCTCAACCCGGCCATCAAGGCAAGGCAGGCAGGTGTCGGCCCCCTGGGGCAGACGAATTAGAGCGGTGTATTCACCACCAAAACTGTGCAGCGGCAACTCCACCGGCAACCCCGGCTCGCAGCACCATGGCCGGGTATCGACGGCAAAACGCCGGCTGTCGCCTGGGCGAAACTGATTGAGTTTAACCAGCAGCTTGCAACCTTGCTCGCTGAAGGGCGCATGGCGGGTGCCAGGGGGGTTGCGAAGATAGGTGCCGGCCTTGTAGTCGCCGTTTTCGTCGCTGAAGGTGCCTTCCAATACCAAGATCTCCTCCCCGCCGGGGTGGGCATGGGGGCTGAACCTTGAACCGGGCTCGTAGCGCACCAGGCTGGTGGCATGGCCTTCTTCGGCTTGTTGGCGTTCAAGGGGGCAGCGGTACACCCCCTTTTTCGGGCTGGGTAGCCAGTTGGCACTGGCCGAATCGACGGTGACTGCTTCACCGAAATCCATATTTAAGGGTACAAACATGCAATAACTCCTTGGGGGAGCTTTAAATTTAGGCAAGAAAAGGGGCGCTGAGAAGTCCGTTAAAATACGGCAGGGGCGCCGAGGCGCCCCTGAATTGTGCAAGCAAGATAATTTTATATTGGTTTTAGAAGCGCCAGTTAAGGCTCAGATGGTAGGAACTGCTGAACTGGCCGCCATCAAATGCTGCCGGTTGTTTGAATTCCACACGCTGATGTTCGGCCTTTTCGAATTGGCTGCTCAGGCCCAGGGTGAGCGCCTGGTTGAGCTTAACCTTGAGCAACGACGGCTCTAAGACTTTGGCCTGCTGCGGAGCAGGTTCCGCCATCAGGTGTTGATACCAACTGGTAACAGGTTCTGGTTGTGCGGTGGTCTCCGCCAAGACGGGCATCCCTGCCAACGCAACCAGAATACCGCAGAGCATGTGGTGCATTGCATTTCCCCTCTCGTTAACCCGTGGCTACAGATTGATTCAGGGAGCATTCACCTTCCAAGGCATTAACACTGGCGCAACACTGAATAATGCTTAAACAATGACCATATCCATATGTTTTTAAAAGATTAAATAAACTTGGCACGCCATTGATGAGCATTCAGTAATGCAGGCTATATCACAACTTTTTTCCGCGGTTTGGGCGCCATGGCGCTGGCCCTTGCTAGGCTGAACATGAAATGCCTTGTTTGGGGGTGTTATGCGAAACAAGGGACGCGGTTTTATCAAACCCGGTTTGGGTACCTTGGCGGTGGTGATGCTGCTGGGCTGGTCGGCAAGGGAACTGACCCTCGACTGGCTGGGAGACGAAATCGCCCCTGCCAAGCCCAGCCACCAAGTGCTAGCCCTGCCCGCAGGTTACCAACCCAACCGGGCCAAAGTGCCCTACCCGGGCCCACACCCAGTATTTAACCCATTGGATCTCAGCGCCTTTTCCCTGCCGGTGGCAATAGGTGACAGCGGCCCCGTAGACACCCAGCTGTGGCCGCTGGACTACCCCTTTGCCTGCGCTACCGAAGACTCAGGCCTTGGCCAGCCCTTGGTGGATAACCAGCAGGGCGCCGGTACCCCGGTTACAAGCGCAGACGGCGCGGCCCTGGGGTTTAGCCAAGATTGCCAGATAGCCACCCGGGTTGATTACTTCTACCTGCAAGAGGGGGCGGAGCAACCCGTGCCTCTGCCGCCTGGGGCGCTGCCAACGGATGCCCAGCGTGACGCCCAGGGCCCGGTGATAGTGCGAGTCGAGCGCGGCAGCCTAAACCGCTACCTCTACGGCATTGCCATGCGGGTAATGCCAGAGGAGCCCATCAACAGCGCCACGCTTTGGAATCACAAGGTGATTTTTGCCTTCAAGGGCGGGGTGGGTATAGGCAAGTACCAGGGTAAATTGCGCCTCTCAGACCTAACCGAAGACAACCTCACGCTGCTTAAGGCCGGTTACGCCATCCTGGCCTCCAGCGGCAACGTTACCAGCACCCATTACCACCTCTGGCGCGGCGCCCGCACCGCGCAATTGGTCAAGGCGCAGTTTGTGGCCCGTTACGGCGAGCCGCGCTGGACCATCGGTATCGGCGGCTCGGGCGGCGCGGTGCAGCAGTATATCTTTGCCGAAATCGCCCCGGGTCTGCTCGACGGCCTGCTGCCCCAATACAGCTACCCGGACATGGTGACCCAATCCATCTGGGCCCTCGATTGCGAGCTGCTGGAATATTACTTCGACGAACTGGGCGGCCCGCGCTGGCAGGTTCAGACCGAGCGGCCATTGGTGGAGGGGCTGACCGCCTCCAACACCCAAGGCCACCGCTTTCGGCGCATGGACGACTGGTCCCGCTGGCTCAACTTCAAACCCAGCCGCCTGCCCCCCGGTGCCACCGAATGCAGCGCCTCCTGGCGGGGCCTGACTCCGCTCACCAACAACCCCCATTACTACCACCGGGCGCCGCTGTTCAGCGACGCCCTAGCCGCCCAAAGCCATTTCAGCTACTGGCACGACTTGGGGGATATTTACGGCCAAGACGCCGCCGGTTACGCCAACCGCACCTATGACAACATCGGCGTGCAGTATGGTCTTGAAGCCTTGAAGGAAGGCGCGCTGAGCCCGGCAGAATTTTTGCACCTCAACGCCCATATCGGCGGCTGGAAGCCCCCGGCCCAGATGCAGCAAGAGCGGTTTTGGGTGCTCTCTGGTGACCAAAAGCTAAGGCGCCTGTCCCTGTGGGGAGACCACAACATGCAAAAACGGCCCGGCGGCCTGCTGCCCCTGGCAGCCTTTTCAGGCCCGGTGTCCGCCGGGTTCGAGCCCGCCCCTCGCAACCAGGGGCACCCACAAGCCATGGCTGCAGCCTACCTGGGCGGCCAGGTGTTTTTGGGCCGCCTCTCCCTGCCCACCATCGATTTACGCCACTACCTGGACCCGGTGCTCAACATGCACCACTCCTTTGCCAGCCTGTCGGTACGGGAGCGGCTTATTCGCCAGCAGGGCAACAGCGACAATTTGGTGATCTGGGTAGCGGCCAAGCCCTTTGACCCTACGCCCCAGGCCCTTAGAGCCATGGAGCAGTGGCTCGAAAGCGGCAGGCGCCCGGTAAGCGACAGCTGTTTTGACGGCGAAGGCAAGGTATTGGCCAGTGGCGATACGGTGTGGAACGGCCGCTGGAACCAGCAAGCCGATGGCGCCTGCATGGCCATCTACCCGGCCCACAGTTCACCGCGCAATAGGGCCGGCTCGCCTCTGGCGGGAGACTTGTTCAAATGCGCGCGGGTAAGCGTTCAAGACGCCATAGCGCAGGGCTTTTACGGCACCAAAGAAATGGCCCCCTACCAGGCATGGTTGGAGGCCATTTTCCCCGATGGGGTTTGCGATTATCGCCAGGAGGACGCAGCCCGGCCCAGCGAGCGTGCCATGGGGTTTTAGGCGACAGCGTCCCGGGCTTTGCTGTCGATTTTCGCCAGCACCTTTTCCACCAGGCCGTTCTCGGAGAGCTTTCTGCTGCTGGCCATCATCTGGTCAAGGATCTCCTCACGGTCCAGGCAGGCGCTGGTTTTGAGCTTGTCCATCTCGGCCATGGTTTCGCTGAGTTCGTCCAAAAAGGTTTTGAGCAGCTTGGGCATGTACTGGCGGCTTTGATAAAGCGCGTACATCTCGCCGCTTTCCATGGTCCAGTCGGGCAGCACCCGCACCAGGCGGCCCTCGTTAACGTAGGGCAGCGCCATAAAGAGCGGCACGGCGCCAACCCCAAGGCCTGAGAGCAGCGCTTCGCGGGCAAAGGTGACGTTATTGCAGTGCATGCGGCCCTTGGGCTGCACTGTTACCTGCTCCTTGCCTTTGGAAAAACGCAGCGGCTCGTAAGCATCGCCAGACATCTTCAGCAGAATGTTTTCGTGGTCACCCAAGTCTTCGGGGTGCAGCAGCGGGCTGTTGCCGGCCAGGTAGTCAGGGGTGGCCACCAAAATCTTGCGGGTCGAGCTCAGGCGCCGGGCGATAAGGTTGGAGTCCTGGCCAAGGCCCACCTGGATGTTCACATCCACCCCTTCTTGCACCATGTCGATGCGGCGGTTGGTAAGCTCCGCGTCGATTTCCACATCGGGATAGCGCTGCATGAAGTGGCCAAGGAAGCGGCCCATCAGCATCTGGCCCAGCTCGATGGGCATGACAATTTTCAGCTTGCCCCGCACCTGCTCGGCGCGGGTTGTAACCAGTGCCTGGGCATCGCCAAGGTCGGTCATGATCCGCGAGCAGCGCTCATAGAACGCCTGGCCGGTTTCAGTGAGATTGAGCTGGCGGGTGGTGCGGTTTAAAAGCCGCACCCCGAGCCGCTCTTCAAGGTCAGCGATTTTGCGGCTGACCGTGGCCTTGGTCATGTTCAATCGTTCACCGGCCGAGGTAAAGCTTCCGACTTCCACTACCTTGGTAAATACCTGAATTTCATTGAGATCCATGAAGCCTCCTACGCCGGTTGAACGGTTATAACGCCATAACGAACTGTTATAAAACTAGAAACAGTACGTGTTATACAGAGCGACTAATAAAAATAATGTAACGACGCTAGAATGTCGAGCCTCAGATTGGAGGTCCAATGTCCAAACGCATTATTTTCTTGCTTGTAGTGGTAGCTCTGGCCGCAGGTGGTGGGGCCTGGTGGTGGTTGCATCAGGGCCAGGAGACAACCGACAACGCCTATGTCAAAGCTGACATCGTGCCGGTGATGAGCCGCATCAACGGCACTGTGACACAGATACTGGTTGCCGATAACCAAAAGGTGACCGCCGGCACCCCCCTTATCCAACTCGACCCCCGGGATTATCAGGTCGCCCTGGCCGAAGCCAAGGCCGACCTTGCCGAGCAGCAATCGGTACTCGACCACTTGGTTGATCGCCAGAATGCCCAGCAAACCTTGGTGGAATCGGCCCAGGCCAGCTTTGATGCCGCCAGCGCGGAGCTTAAACGCGCCCAGCAACAGGTAGACCGGCTGTCGCGCCTGTCGGGCAAGCAGTATGTCTCCCAAGACGACCTGGACGCAGCCGAGCTGAACCGCGACGCCGCCAAGGCCCGCCTGGCCCAGGCCAAGGCGCAAATCGCCTCCGAACAGGCGCAATTGCAGGTGATTTTGGGTGAACAGCCGCAGCTGCAAGCCACAGTGGATGCCGCCAAGGCCAAGGTAGAAGATGCCGAGTTGCAGCTCTCCTATACCACCATCACCGCCCCTCGCGACGGTTTTGTGACCAGCCGCCAGGTGCAGCTGGGCCAAACCGCCAGCCCCGGCGCGCGGCTGATGAGCTTGGTGACACCCAAGATTTGGGTAGAAGCCAACTATAAGGAAACCCAGGTTGCCGGCATGAAGATTGGCCAGCAGGTCGATATCGTGGCCGACGCCAAATCCGGGGTGACCTTCAAGGCCCACGTTGAGAGCTTTGCCGGTGCCACCGGCTCCGAGTTCGCCCTGTTGCCGCCTGAAAATGCCACCGGCAACTTCACCAAAGTGGTACAGCGCCTGCCGGTTCGCCTGGCCTTTGATAACGGCCAGGACTTGAGCGTAATGCGCCCCGGCATGTCGGTGCTGGCCACGGTCCACACGGAGTAAGGGATGCTGTCGCGCATACCGAAAAACTGGCTGGCGGTGATGGGCGCCCTGGTGGGCGCGTTCATGGCGATCCTGGATATCCAGATCACCAACTCATCGCTCAAGGAGATCCAGGGGGCCCTGGGGGCCACCCTGACCGAGTCTTCCTGGATAGCCACCGCCTATCTGGTGGCGGAGATGATCGCCATCCCCCTGACCGGCTTTTTCACCCGCTGGCTCAGCCCTCGGCGATTCCTGCTGTGGACCAGTGCCGGCTTTGTGCTGGCATCCTTGGCCTGTTCCTTCTCCTGGAACCTGGAGTCGATGATCGCCTTTCGGGCCCTGCAAGGGTTTACCGGCGGCGCCCTCATTCCCATGGCTTTTACCCTGGTCATGACCCAGCTACCCATGGAGAAGCAACCGGTGGGCATGGCGCTGTTCGGTGTCACCGCCACCTTCGCGCCCTCTATCGGCCCAACCCTTGGCGGCTGGCTCACCGACACCTTCAGCTGGCACTACATCTTCTACCTGAATGTGCTGCCCGGCCTGCTGGTGATGGTGCTGCTGGCCATGGGCCTGGACAAACAAGACCGTGACGACGACCAGCTCAAGACCATAGACCTGTTCGGCATGGTGACCATGGCCCTCGGCCTTGGCTCCCTGGAAGTGGTGCTGGAAGAGGGCTCCCGCGACGACTGGTTCGACGCCGAGTACATTCGCTGGCTGTCGGTCATAGCCGTGGTCAGCATGACGGTGTTTGTCTGGCGCCAGCTCACCGCCAAGGCGCCACTGGTGAACCTGCGGCTCTTTAAGAACCCGGATTTCTCCAAGGCCTGCCTGGCTTACTTTGCCCTGGGCGCCGGTCTTTTTGGCTCGGTGTACCTGGTGCCGCTGTACCTGGCGCAAATACACGACTACAACGCCATGCAAATCGGCCTGGTGCTGATGTGGGTGGGCTTCCCGCAGCTGCCGCTGTTTCCGCTCATTCCCAAACTGGTGAAGAAGGTTGACCCGCGCTACCTGGTGTTTGCCGGCTTCGTGGGCATCGCCATCAGCATGTGGATGAACGTCAATATGACGGTACTCTACGACGGCGCCTTCCTGATCCCGGCAATGTTGGTCAGGGCCATGGCCCAGCCCTTTATGATGGTGCCGCTGTCTATCATCGCCACCCAGGGGGTGGACAAGAAAGACGCCCCCTCGGCTTCGACCTTGCTGAACGTGATGCGCAACATGGGCGGCGCCGTGGGCATTGCCCTGCTGGCCACCTTGATGGACGTGCGCACCCGCCATTACCTGTGGCAGGTACGGGAATCCCTGGTAAGCGGCAGCCAGAACCTGACCCAGTGGCTGAGCCACACCGGCCAAATACTGGAGGCCCAGGGCGGCAACGCCACCCAGGCCTATGGCCTGCTGTTTAAGGAAGTGAACCGCCAGGCCAGCGTTATGGCCTACAACGAGGCCTTCTTGTTGATGGGCTGCATGCTGTTTATAGCCGCCCTGGCGGTGCTGGCCATTAGCCCGGTCCGCCAGCAGGCTGCCAAGCCGGCCGAACCGGCGCCCAAGACCGAGGCCCTGGAACAGGCCGCCTGACCTAAAGCCCTCATCCGAGGGCTTTTTTATTGCTGTGGGTCACGAAAAGCCGCCATCAAACGCCAAAGCCTTGTTCAGCTATTGACCAAACCCGCCGCCGCCTGCAATTAATCCCACAAAGGATGCGGATTTATTCAAGGGGTGTGCGGTGTTCAACGAGATGATGAGCGACGACAAGGTCCGGGAGCCCTACCAGGCCCTGGTGGAATGGATGGAAGCCACAGGCCCAGAGCAGCTGGCCCAAAAGCGCATGGAAGCCGAGACCCTGTTTCGCAAGATTGGCATTACCTTCGCCGTGTACGGTGACGGTGGCGACCCAGAGCGGCTTATTCCCTTCGACCTTATTCCCCGCATCTTCACCGCCGCCGAGTGGCGGCTGCTCAAAAGAGGGGTCGAGCAGCGGGCCCGGGCCCTGAACGCCTTTTTGTTCGACGTCTACCACAACGCCGAGATCATCAAAGCCGGGGTCATTCCCGGTGAGCTGGTGTTCAACAACGCCGCCTTCGAGCCTTCGGTGATCGGCATCGACCCGCCCGGCAAGGTGTACAGCCACATCATCGGCGTCGATATCGTGCGGGTCAGCGAAAACGAGTTTTACGTGCTGGAGGACAACTGCCGGACCCCATCCGGGGTGTCCTACATGCTGGAAAACCGCGAGATAATGATGCGCATGTTCCCGGAGCTGTTCTCCCAGCTGCGTATCGAACCGGTAGACAGCTACCCCGAAAGCCTGCTCAAAACCCTCAAAAGCATCGCCCCCAAAGGCTGCGGCGGTGACCCCTGCATCGTGGTGCTAACCCCCGGCGCCATGAACAGCGCCTATTACGAGCACTCGTTCCTGGCCGACCAGATGGGGGTGGAGCTGGTGGAAGGCCAGGATCTCTTTGTGGAAAACGGCCACGTTTACATGCGCACCACCCGCGGCCCAGCCAGGGTGGACGTGATTTACCGGCGCATTGACGACGCCTTTTTGGACCCTCTGTGCTTTCGCCCCGACTCGGTGCTGGGAGTGCCGGGGCTGCTGAACGTGTACCGGGCCGGCAACGTGGCCATTTGCTCGGCGCCGGGCGCCGGAGTGGCCGACGACAAGGCGGTGTACACCTATGTGCCGTCGATGATCCGCTTTTATCTCGGCGAAGAGCCCATCCTCAACAACGTGCCCACCTACCAGTGCGCCAAGCCCGACGACCTCGAATACGTGCTGGCCCACCTGCCAGAGCTGGTGGTCAAGGAAGTACACGGCTCCGGCGGTTACGGCATGTTGGTGGGCCCGGCCGCCACCCGCGAGGAAATCGACGCCTACGCCGGGCGCATCCGCGCCAACCCCGGCGAGTTTATCGCCCAGCCCACCTTGAGCCTCTCCACCTGCCCCACCTTTGTGGAGAGCGGCATCGCGCCGCGCCATGTGGACTTGCGGCCATTTTGCCTGGTGGGCGACAAGATACGGCTCACCCCGGGCGGTTTGACCCGGGTGGCGCTCAGGGAAGGGTCTCTGGTGGTTAACTCCTCCCAGGGCGGTGGTGTCAAAGACACCTGGATCATGGCCGAATAACAGGAGCCGCCATTATGCTCAGCCGTACCGCAGCCAACCTGTTCTGGCTGTCTCGCTATGTGGAGCGGGCCGAAAACATGGCCCGCCTGATGGAAATGGGTTATCGCATGGGGCTGATGCCCGCCGCCGGCAAGGGCTATCGCAGCGAGTGGCAATCGGTGCTGGCCGCCGCCGGTTTCAGCCCCACCGATTACATTCCCCTGACCCAAGCCGAAGTGGCCGATTACCTGGTGTTCGACCCGGCCAACCCCTCTTCGGTGAGCAACTGCCTGGAGCAGGCCCGCAACAACGCCCGCGCCATGCGCACCGCCATCACCGCCGACATGTGGGACGCTATCAACAGCGCCCATATGGAGCTGAAAAAGCCGGCGCTGCGCTACATGGTGCGCAACAACCTGCCGGAATTTTTGGACTGGGTAAAACGCCAGGGCGCGCTGTTTCGCGGCGCCACCGACTCCACGGTGCTGCGTAACGACGGCTACGACTTTTTGCGCCTGGGCACCCTGTTGGAGCGGGCCGACAACACCGCCCGTCTGCTGGACGTGAAATACTACGTGCTGCTGCCGGAAACCTCAGTAGTGGGGGACAGCCGCGACAGCTACCAGTGGACCACGGTGCTGCGGGCGGTGTCGGCCTTGCGGGCCTTTCATTGGGTGTACAAGGACAACTACACGCCGCTGCTGATTGCCGATTTTTTGATTTTAAACCCGCTCAGCCCGCGCTCCCTCACCCACTGTTACGCCGGCACCACCGACCACCTGCAACGGCTGGCCCGCCATTACGGGCGCCGCTCAAGTGCCGCCGCCGAGGCCCTGGAGACGTACTCGATACTGCTGCACGGCGACATGGAGGACATTTTCAGCACCGGCCTGCACGAGTTTTTAAGCGATTTTCTGATGCGTAACGCGGCGCTGTCTAACAGCATCGCCGAGTCGTACTACTTCGGAGGACAATAAATGCGCCTGACCGTCAGCCACAGCACCCGTTACCGCTATGACCCGCCGGTGCGCAGCGTCACCCAGAGCCTCAAACTCAGCGCCAGCCGCTTCGCCGGCCAGCAGGTACTGAACTGGCAGATAAGCGCCGAGGGCGCCACCATCGGCACCCCCTTTGTGGATGGCTTTGGCGATACCGTCTTTACCCTCACCGCCAATGGCCCCCTGGACAGCCTGGAAGTGCTGGTGACCGGCACGGTGCGCACCCAGGACCACGCCGGGGTGCTCAAGGGCCACCGGGAAAAGGCCTCGCCCCAGGTATTTTTGCGCGCCACCGCCGCCACCCGGGCCGACGAGACCATCCTGGCTTTGGCGCAAAAGGTGAAAGCCGACAATGCCCAGGCCAGCCAGTTGGATCTCGCCCACGCCCTTTCCCAGGCGGTGAGCGAGGCGATGCGCTACGCCCCCGGCAGCACCCACGCCCACACCAGCGCCGCCGAGGCCCTGGCCGAGGGCCAAGGGGTGTGCCAGGACCACACCCAGGTGCTTATCGCCATGGCCCGCAGCATCGGCCTGCCGGCCCGCTATGTGTCGGGGTATCTGTTTGCCGACGCCGACGGCGTGCCCCATGAAGCGGCCCACGCCTGGGCCGAGATTTATGTCGACACCCTCGGCTGGGTGGGCTTTGATTGCGCCAACCGCTGCTGCCCCACCGAGTACTACATTCGCCTGGGCTCGGGGCTCGATGCCCGCGACGCCGCCCCCATCCGCGGCATACATTCCGGTGGCAGCGAGGAACAACTTGATGTATCAGTGGTGGTGAAACAATCACAGCAATAACAGGCGCGCCATGACCTACTGTGTCGGACTCAAGCTCAACGAGGGCCTGGTTCTGCTCTCCGATACCCGCACCAATGCCGGCCTCGACAACGTGGCCCGCTTTCGCAAGATGTTCACTTGGGAAGAACCCGGCGAGCGGGCCATTGCCATGGTTACCGCCGGCAACCTGGCCATCACCCAGGCGGTGATGAACCGGCTGCAAGAGGCCATCGACACCAGCGACGCCGAGGGCACCCTGCTCAGCGCCCCCACCATGCACAAGGTGGCGCAGATGGTGGGAGATGCCATGCAGCAGGTGCAGGGGAAGTATCACCAGACGCTGGAGCAGCGTAACGAGAACTCCGCCGCCACCATCATGGTGGCTGGGCAGGTCAAAGGTGGCCAGCCGCGGCTGTTTTTGGTGTACGCCGCCGGTAACTTTATCGAGGCCACCGAAGACACCCCCTACCTGCAGATTGGCGAGCACAAATACGGCAAGCCCATACTCGATAGGGTAATAACCGAAGACACCCCACTTAGCGACGGCATCAAGGCGGTGCTGCTGTCCATGGACTCCACCCTGCGCTCCAATTTGTCGGTCGGTATGCCGCTTGATCTCACCGTGCTGCCGGCCGGGCAATGCCAATTTAGTATCCGCCGGCGCATCGAAGCCGAAGACAGCCACTTTCGGGCGCTGTCTGATGCCTGGTCACAGGCGCTGCGCCACGCCTTTACCGATATGCCCGACTAAACCAAGGACTGCAGGGACTGCCAAGACGGCCGCCAGATTGCATCGAGGCGGCCCGCTCTTTACAGTAGCGCCCCCATTACAAGGAATTTGCCCACGCCATGCGACGCGCCAACAACCCCGACGACAAAGCCCTGCGCTACCGGCAGATCCTCGATTGCGCCCGCACCTTGCACCGTGATTTTCAGCGCCTGCCCACCGCCGCCGAAATGGCCGGGCACCTGGGCCTGGGCAAAGGCACCTTGTATCTGTACTTTCGCTCCCGCGAAGCCATCTTCCTGACCCTGCTGGAAGATGACATGCGCAGCTGGCTGGAGCGGCTGGAGACCGCCGTGGATACCCTGCCGCTGCCCCAGGCCATAGACGAACTGTGCCGCCACATTGCTGGCGACGAAGACAGCTGCCGCCTGGCGGCCCTGGCCCACGGCCTGATTGAGCATTGCGACGATCTGGACGCCATCCAGACCTTCAAGCGCCACATGGCCGATGCCGTGGCCCGCTGTGCCGCCCGGGTGGCCAAGGCCGCCGCCATGGAAGAGCGCAGTATCCAGGCCCTTATTCAAGCCAGCCACGCCATGGTGGTAGGGCTGTGGCAAGCGGCCAACCCGCCAGCTGCCATTCGCGCCCTGCCCGATGCCACTGGCCTTTTGGTACCGGATTTTTCCAACACGGTGCGCCAGGCGCTGTTTGCCCTGTGGCAAGGTTGGCTGACCAAGTACCGCCACTGAGCATTCACCCTGCCTGCCGGTCTTGTGGTCGTGCCGGCCGTTGAGCCTGGCGCCAAATCAGGGACACTGAACAAAAAACGCCATAGGAAGTGCTATGAACCGTCTCACCCCTGTCGCCGCCCTCTGTTTCGCCCTTTTAGGCGGCTGTGCCCAGACCCATTCCCCGGCCGACCCGGCCCAAAGCGTTCAAACCAATTTCAATAGCCTGATGGACCAGTACTGGCAGGCCAGCAGCCAATACGACAGCCTGCTGGCTGGCAGCCATAACCCCAGGCGCAGTGCCGGCCACCTGCCGGACCTTTCCCCGGCAGCCCTGGCCGCCGAGGACCAATACTGGCAGCAGTTCAAACGCCAGGTCGAAGCGGTGCCAACGGCCAGCCTTGGCAACCAAGACCAGATCAGCAAAACCATGCTGATCTACGAGCTCGACAACCGCATCGACAACTACCGCTTTGGCGACCACCTGATGCCGCTCACCTCCGAGTACGGCTTCTGGGTGGGCCTGGCCGGCATGAAGGATTACCTGCGTTTTCAAAAAGACGCCGATTTTGACGCCTACCTCACCGCCCTTGGCGATGTGCCCCGTTACATCGACCAGCAAATCGCCTGGATGAAAGAAGGCCTGGCCAAGGGCATCACCCAACCCAAGGCGGTGCTGGGGCTGGTGGGCAGCAACATCAATTCCTACATCAACGAAGAGCAGTTCCTGAGCCCCTTTGATGCCTTGGCGCAAGACGACCCGCGCCGGGCCAAGGCCAACGAGGTGGTAGACAAGGCGGTGCTGCCGGCCTTTAACAAGCTGCACGACTTCATGGTCAACACCTACATTCCCAACGCCCGCACTAGCATCGGCATGTCCGAGATGCCCAATGGCCGGGAGTGGTACAAAAACCGGGTCAAACACTACGTCACCCTGGATATCAGCCCCGAAGAGGTGCATCAGCTCGGCCTGACCGAGATGAAGCACATCCACGAGCAGATGAACGCCATCATCCAGCAGCTGCACTTCAAGGGCGATTTGCATGACTTCATGCAGTTCCTGCGTACCGACCCGCAGTTCTACGCCAAAACCCCGCTGGAGCTACTCAAAGACGCCTCCTACTACGCCAAGCGGGCCGACGGCATCCTGCCCCGCTACTTCGGCAAGCTACCCCGCAAGCCCTACACCGTTACCCCGGTGCCGGCGGATATTGCCCCCAACTACACCTCGGCCCGTTACTCCGGCTCCTACACCGACGACAGGCCAGGGGAGTTCTGGGTCAATACCTACAACCTCAAGGTGCGCCCCATCTACGAGCTGGCGCCGCTGACACTGCACGAAGCGGTGCCGGGCCACCACCTGCAAATCAGCCTTACCCAGGAACAAACCGGTCTGCCAGCCTTTCGCCGCAACGGCTACATCAGCGCCTTTGGCGAAGGTTGGGGCCTATATAGCGAATACCTCGGCGAAGAAGCCGGTTTCTACCAGACCCCTTACGAGCACTTTGCGCGGCTGATCTTCGACGCCTGGCGCGCCGCCCGGTTGGTGGTGGACACCGGAGTGCATTGGTACGGCTGGAGCCGCGAGCAGGCCCAGAAATACATGGCCGACAACACCGGCCTTAGCCTGCACAACGTGCAAACCGAGACCGACCGCTACATCACCTGGCCCGGCCAGGCGCTGTCATACAAGATGGGCGAGCTGACCATCTTGCGGCTGCGTGAAAAGGCCCAAACCGAGCTTGGCGACAAATTCGATATCCGCCGCTTCCACGACGCAGTACTGGCCAACGGCGCCGTCCCCCTCAAGGTGCTGGAGCAGCAGATAGACCAATTCATCGCCACCGAGCAAGCCCGCAAGGACTAACCCCCAAGCCCCGCCAGCGGGGCTTTTTATGGCTCCGGCGCCACTAAAAACCAAGCGGCGCTGCTGCTTTTTAAGGCAATATAGCCAAGGCGTCGTATAGCGAAAAAGCCAATAACAATGAAAGGGGGATAGATGCAACAATCTATGTTTAAGGGCCTGGCGTTTGCGCTGGCACTGGTTGCCTCGGCACCGGCCTTCTCGCAAAGCTGTGAAGTCACGTTACCGGTCACCATCGATCACAACACGCCTTTTCTGACCTTAGCGATCGGCAAACAAACAGTGACGGCAGAACTTGATTTAGGGGCGAGAACAGCGCTGCATCTGCCAAGCACGCTGATTAAAACCCTGCCGGGTGTGCATTACAGCAACAAAAGCCTTCGCAGCATGAACGCCGAAGGTAAAGTGCAGCAAAATAAACTTTTTACCCTCGACAGCCTTTCCTTAGGCTGCCTGACCCTTACCCAGCTTAGCGGCGTTGAATTCCAGCCCTGGGAAGTAAACATGGGCGATGCATCCGAAGCGCCCAAACAGCCCAAAGCGGTAATAGGCCGTGACTTTTTTAAAGGCCAGATACTGCACCTTGATTTAGCCCACCAACGCCTGACCATAACGCCAAGCAAGGCACCACTGGTGGGTGCGAGTGGTTACCAAAATACAGCCGAGGGCCTGACCATAATGGCTACAAACCATGGCCACCCTTATCACTTGGTGCTAGATACCGGCGCCACCAACTCGGTATTGGCAACGGCGAAAGTCGCCAAAGATGCGGTCATTGACCATTGCAGCTTTAATCTTGGCAACAACATTCCCTGCCAAACCTTGGCAGGGGGCCTTACGGTCCAGAGCCACACCTTTGCCTTGTCGCCGCTGCTGATAATCCCCTTCGATCCGCGTTTTCAACAGGACGGTCTGCTGGGCTACGACTTTTTTAGCCAAGCGGTAGTCGACATCGATTTTGGCCACCAGCAATGGCGTTTGGCGGCCAAGGCCCAACCGAGCCCACAATAGCCAGCGCCTTGCTCAGCATTAGCCCTTGTCAGCAACGTCACCGGAACGATCAGTGCAGCCAGCGGCAGCGAAAATGCTGCCTGCTTGCTGCTTAAAGCCCGCCAATATAAAGGCCCCACCCAGCGGGGCTTTTTTATCAGCCCAGCGCTGGTAAACTTGGCAAAAACCCGTTGTAACTCAAAGGAATGAACATGCACCTGGGTAAAGCCCTTTTTCTGCTGGGCCTGTTGTGGTGCAAACCGCTGCTGGCCGCCACGTGTGACCATGTCACCCTGCCACTGACTTTTGACGCCCAAGGCCGGCCCTATATCGAGGTAGAGGTGGCTGGCCATGACTACCAGGCGCGGATCGAGGTAGGCAGCAAGATTGGCTTGTCCATGGCGCAGGAGGTATTGCTCAAGGTGCATGCCACCAAGTTCAGCGGCAAGGACGTACGCATCACCGACCTGGACGACAATCAGCGTAACCCCTGGGATTACCAGGTGTCGCACTTTCAGATTGGCTGCATGCGCTTTAGCAACATCAGCGGCGCCGAGCTGCCGCCACAAAGCCAGCAACCCGGCCAGGACAAAATCGTGCTGGGCCGCGACATGTTTAAAGGTCGGCAACTGGAATTAAGTTATCTGTTCTCGGCGGTGACCATCCGCGAAGTCAGCAAACACGGGGCCACCGACCGCTTCGAACCCATGACCCTGGACCCCTACTTCGGCATCATGATCAGCGCCCGAACGCTGGCCAAAAACTACCGTTTGGCACTCACCAACGGCACCCGCCACACCCTGCTGGATAAAGCCAAGGTGCCCAAGACCGAGCAGGTCAAACCCAGCACCTATTCCACCGACCAAGGGCCGCTCAGCGAGCTGGACAGGCCGCTGCTGGTAGGCCACAAGGCCTTTAGCTCACACATTTTGCTCTACCCCATCAAGGGCCCTAACCGAGAGGACAGCGACGGCGTCCTGGGCAACGACTTTTTCAAACAATACGATGTGGATATCGACTTTAAAAACAAGTTGATACGGCTAATTAAGACGTAAAAAAACAATAGGGCCTGCATAACAGGGTGAGGCATCCGTGACCCTCAGGTCAGGAAAAAAACGGGTGTCAGAGCGGCTCACTCCATCGAGCATAAAGCGGCATCGCCAGCGAAAGACAGTGACCTTCACTTTGACTACGGGAAACCCTAAGCCCGCGCGTTCAGCATTCACTGGGCCAGGGTGGGCGATAGTCGCTTTTTTGCCAGCAATGGAGTGCTGCCATGAAGTGTCTTTTTCCGCTGATGTTATTGTTGGCCAGCGGCGCCCAGGCCACCGAAGCCGAGGCCCTGGTGGCGGCAGCCAAGGCCCGCACCGAGCAAGCGGTACGTTACGACGGCCGCTATTTCACCATCGGCTACCCTGGCGGCGATGTACCAGCCGGGCTTGGGGTCTGTACCGATGTGGTGATCAGAAGCTACCGGCGCCTGGGGGTCGATTTGCAGCAAAAGGTGCACGAGGACATGGCCCAGCACTTTGCGCTGTATCCGTCCAAACGGATCTGGGGCCTTAGCCGCCCCGACAGCAATATCGACCACCGCCGAGTGCCCAACCTGCAGGTGTTTTTCAGCCGCCACGGCCAATCGCTACCCGTCAGCCAAGACCCGGCCGCCTACCGCCCCGGCGATTTAGTCACCTGGATGCTGCCCGGCAACCTGCCTCATATCGGTATCGTCAGCGACCAGCGCGCCCCTTCGGGCAACCTGATGGTGGTGCATAACATCGGCCGGGGCCCGGAGCAGGACGACAGCCTGCTGCGCTTTCCCATCACCGGGCATTATCGCTACTTCCCGCAATAAAGCGCTTTTCAAATCAGCCGGTTGCGGTAACGTAACCGGTGATTGAAGGAGAGCAAGCCATGTTGACCATCACCCCATTCCAGCCCCACCACCAGCAAGGGGTGGTGGAGCTTATCCTGCCCATTCAGCAGCGCGAATTCGGTATCGACATCGATATTGCCCGCCAGAGCGATTTGCTGGATATCCCCGGGTTTTACCGCCAGGGCGCCGGTAATTTCTGGGTGGCTTTGGACGGCGAACAGGTGGTGGGCTCCATCTCGGTGCTGGATATCGGCGCCGGCCAGGGGGCACTTCGCAAGATGTTTGTCAAAGCCAGCCACCGGGGCGCGGGCCAGGGAGTGGCCGGCCAGCTCCTTGATACCCTGCTCCTCTGGTGCGCCCAGCAAGGCCTTAGCGACATTTACCTTGGCACCACCGCCCAGTTTCTGGCGGCCCACCGCTTTTACGAGAAACACGGCTTTAGCCTGGTGGCCAAAGAGGCGCTGCCGGCACGTTTTCCGGTGATGGCAGTAGACAGCCGCTTTTACCGCCGGCAACTGCCCGCAAGCTGAACCCGGCCCGGCCTGCCTTTGCACCGGCCCCGGCGCCTTTGTTTTACTGGGGGCTCACGGCATCGCAAAGGAGTAGAGATGAACGTTTTGGTTATAGGCGCCACCGGAGGCGTCGGTAAGCACCTGCTGCCGCTCTTGGCAGACAAACACCAAGTGGTGGCCATGGCCCGCAGCGACGCGCAGCTGGCCGCCTTTGAGGCAAAGGGCGTTGACGCGGTCGCCGCCTCCCTTGAACAACCGGTCAGCCAACTGGCCGCGGCCATGGCCGGCATGGATGCGGTGGTGTTCAGCGCCGGCTCCGGCGGCGCTACCGGCAGCGACAAAACCCTGCTGATAGACCTCGACGGCGCCGTTAAAGCCATGGAGGCGGCCAAGGCCAGCGGCGCCACCCGCTTTTTGATGGTCAGCGCCATCCAGGCCCACCACCGCCCCAACTGGAACGAGAGCCTGCTGCCCTATTACGCCGCTAAGCACTATGCCGACCGCGAGTTGATGGCAAGCGGCCTCGCCTACACCATAGTGCGCCCGGCGCTGCTAAAAGATGAGCCCGGCACCGGCCTGATAACGGCCGCCAAAGACATCACCAGCGGCGGCGCCATTGCCCGCCAGGATGTCGCCCGGGTGCTGGCCGCCTGCCTCGATACGCCCCACACCCAAGGCCAGGCCTTTGACCTGATAAGCGGCGAGACCCCCATCCCACAAGCCCTGGCCGCGCTATGAAAAAAGCCCCGCATTGCGGGGCTTTTCATTATCAGGCGGCGAAGCGCTGATGCAGGTAACGGTTGATGTCGTTGGACTCGTACATCCACTCAACCTCGCCGTCGGCGTGGGTGATACGCAGGCACGGCACCTTTACCTTGCCGCCGCCGGCTTCCAGAGCCTGGCGAGCGTTGGGGTCACGGCGGACATTGGCCATGTCGATGGGCAGGGCCAGGCGGTGCACTTCCTTTTTCACCTTGATGCAAAACGGGCAGGTATTGAACTGATACAGAGTCAGCTGGCGACAGGCAGCGTCCACTTCAGCCTGTTTGGCAGCGTCACGTTTAATGGCTTTGGGTTTGGAAAGGGCCGCGTAGATCAGCATAAAAGGCATCAACACTCGGCGAAGGACGATAAAAAACAAACGGATAACGGGTCTCATAGACTCTTCCTCATGCCCTTGGGCATACCGCAAAGAAAGGAAAACCCGTGCAGTTTATCAGCCAGGCGGCCCCCGGGCGAGACCGGGGGCGCCCAGTTAGCGGCGCGGAGGCGGCGGCGCCCGGTATTCGTCTTCGCTGATCACGCCATCGCCGTTGGCATCAAGCTTGTCGAACATCTGCGACAGCATCGGGTCGCTGGCCGCTTCGCTGGTGCTGATCATGCCGTCACCGTCGGTGTCGAGGCTGGCAAAGGACGGCGGCCCGTGGCGGTCTCCCGGGCCATGGCTGAGGGCAGCTTTAAACTCGGCTTCGCTGAGGGTGCCGCTGCCGTCGGTGTCGATGCGGCTGAACATATGGCTCAGCATCGGGTCGTTGGCGGCTTCACTGCTGCTTATCTCGCCGTCGCCATTGCTGTCGAGGCTGCTGAACGAGGGCGGAGCGGGAGGCGCCGGGCGGTCTTCGGCCCAGGCGGTGCTGACCGCCAACAAAGAGGCCAACGCCAGAAGATGGTGTTTTTGCATGGTATGGTGGTCCTGTGATTTACCCGTTACCGACAGTAAACCCGGGCCAGACGCGGCGCGGTAAAGATTTGCAAAGGAAAATACGCAAATGAGCAGCAAAAGTGCACCGCCCCTGATCCGTTTTCCCAATGCGCAAAAAACCGAACTGCTAACCCTGTTGCAAGACTGGTTCGACAAGGAGCTGGACCAAGAGCTGGGCCAGTTTGATGCCGAATTCCTGCTCGATTTTATCGCCGCCAAAATGGGCCCGTATTTTTACAACCAGGCCCTGGCCGATGCCCAGGCGCTTATCGCGGCCCGTCTCGACAGCCTCAACGACGGTTTTTTTGAGCTGGAAAAGCCCCTGGGCTAAGCGGGGATCTCCGCCACCTTGCAAAGCACCTGCAAGAAGGCCTCGCAGGCTGCGATGGAGGCGGTCTCTTCCATGGTGTGATAGCCGGTGGTGGGGATCTGCAAGGTGGTGCCGGTCACCATACCGTTGGAGGCGGCCACAATGCGGCCCATCTCGGTACTGCCCAGCGACTGGGGCTCAAGGCCCTGAGCCTGCAACTCGCGGTTATGCTGCTCGATAAACTGGTCTTTGAAGCTCGCCTGGTAGCCGCTTTGCTGGCAAAGCCGCTGTAACTGCCCGGTGAGTTCCAAATCAAAGGCGGCGTTGGCGTCTTTGTTGCGAAGCACCAGGTGCTGCTGGTCGGCAGCGGCGCGGTCCGGGTAGGGGCTGGTGTCTACTACCACCAGCCGGTTGGTGCTGCTGCCAAAGCGGCGGAACCATTCCAGCAGGTAGCGCCAGCTTTTGCCCGCTTCTTCCTGGGCGGTGAAGAAGGCGGTGCCTTCAAAACCCAGGCTAAAAAGATGCACCAAAAAGGCGGCGGTAAGCACGTTGTCCAGCTGCCCTGAGACGGTATCGGAGCCAACGGTCAGGCGGTCGGCAAAGGCTACCGGGGTGCCCGCCACCAGATGCTCCAGGCCATCGAGGGTAAAAATCAGGTTGTTGCGCCGCTCACAGACATGGGCCGAGGCGATCTGCCCCTTGCCCCGGTATGCGCCGGACCAAGGCTCGTAAGCCATCACCGGGGTAGCGTCGAAGCGGTCCACAATTTTCGCCATCAGCTGCTCAGACACCGAGTTACCCAGCAGATCGGAGCGGTTACCGGCCACAAAGGCGGCGTATTGAAACTCGTTGGGGCCGGTGCAAATCAGGCCATGGCGGTCGATATGGGCCGAGAACATCGCCGATTGCGGCTTGTTACCCTGGGCCACCAGCAGCCCCTCATACCAAGTCACCTTGGCGCCCCGCTCTTCCAGCTCGCGCTGTAACACCCTGAAAAACGCATGCTCGGCGCCCACCACACTGGGCTCGCGGATCAGCACCTTGAGCAAGTCAAAAACGTCATTCAATTGCGCGGATGGGTTCACAAGGGCTGCCTGCTGCCGGAAAAAGGTGCCTCTAGCATAAGCAGCCGGCGCCTTTTTGCCAGCGACTTTTTAGCGCCAGCGCCCTGATGGCAAGGCGCAATGCCCGGTGCGTCAAAAAATTGGCCTTTGGCGGTTTTCTTTTGATTCAGGCTTTGATAAATCATGTAGTTAGAAGGCGCGATGGCGCCATCAGGGAACAGAGCAGGACGATGTCACAAACAGCCACAGGGTCACCCCGGCGCAATGCGGGCCAGGCCTTTTTACAAAACGCCACCGTTACCACCGTTAACAGCACCGACGCCTTTGCCATGATTGAGCACGGCGGCGCGCTGGATTTGCACATCACCACCCCGGTGGGCAGCCAATACCATTGCTCCACGGTGCTGATTGGCAAGCACGGTAACCGCTGCCTGCTGCTGGAAGTGCCGGACATTCCCGCCGACGACTTCAACTACTTCTTCCAAGACGGCTTTTGGATAAACGTACGGGCCATCTCGCCCCGTGGCGAAGGAGCCGAGCTGCACTTTCGCAGCCAGCTGTTGCATCAGGTTAAAGATCCGCTGCCGATGCTGCTGCTGTCGGTGCCCACCTCGGTCAAGGTAACCCAGCTCAGAAAAGAACCCCGGTTCGAGGTAAAACTGCCCGGCAAGGTGATTTTGGAGAGCCACAAGAGCGATTGCGAGCTTAGGGATTTATCCAAAAGCGGCTGCCGCTTTGTTACCCCGCCCCTTGGCAGAACCTTTCAGCTGGGAGACCAGCTCACCCTCAGCATTTTTGCCAACAGCCAAAAGACCCAGGTGTTTGCCCCGCTGCAAGGCTCGGTGTGCAACCTGCAACGCTCCTTGCACTACGCCCTTTACGGCCTGAAGTTCGACGAAGAAGGGGCCAATGCCGCCAGGGCGCTGCTTAACCGCCTGAAATTCAACGGCAGTAAGCTGACGCTACCGGCCTAGCGGCCACAAAAAAGCCTCCCGGGGGGAGGCTTTTTCACAACTGCGCCCTTACAGGGTGAAGCTGTAATCCAGGTAGTAATCGGCGCCGCATTTGGCGGTAAATTCTTTGTCTTCCATCATCGCCTGGGGCTTGCCGTCGCCCTTGATCAGGCTTATCCAGTGGCGCATGGCGGCCATGCTGGGGGGCAGGGCCGGGCCCTGGCTGAAGGTGGTGCAGCTTTCCAGTTGGATATCTTCAATCGCCACCAATTCCACGGCGCCGCTGCCCTTGCGGCACCCCAAAGACAACTCCAGGTGGCAGCCGCTGCCATCACGCAGCAAGATGGCGCAGGGGTCTTCCTTCTCGCCGGTAAAGGCCACGAAGTGGCTGGCGTCTTTCAGGCCACAATGACTGCCGTCTTTGAAGTAGGCCAGCAGGTGGTGGTAATCGATGACGTAGCAGGTTACGTCCTGGTGGGAGCCGGCATCGAGGGGGAACAGGTTGTCCAGCACCGCTTTGGCTTTGAGCTGCTTCTCGCTTTGCTCGCCGGCGCTCACCGCTTCCACCGCAAAGATGGCCTCGGCGATAACGGGTTTGTGCTGGTCGTGCAGGTCTGTTCTGTTCAATGCGGGCATGTTCATTTGTGGTTACCTCGTTGAAAGTGTCCTCGTTACTGGGCAGTTGCCCACCTGATTTTTCTGCCGCCAGGGCTTTTGAGCGGCTTGTTTTGTAGCCTAGCCAAATCCTGACTATAATTTGACAACAAAAATTTCACAGTGTGAATTTTACAAAATGGCAGTGTCAAAAAGTCTGGTAAGGCAATCCCACTTCCTCGGCACCAAGGTTAGAAACTTGCGTAAAAGCAACAGGTTAACCATGGAAGACCTGTCATCGCGCTGTATCCGAATCAACCCTGAATACGCGCCGTCGGTGTCTTACCTGTCGATGATTGAAAGGGGCAAGCGGGTGCCCAGCGTGGAAATGCTGGAGGTGATTGCCGAGGTTTTTCAAAAAGATGCCAAGTGGTTTTTGGACAACGAACCCGAGCAAAGCAGCGAGCTGACCCCCGACAAAGGCAGCCGTGGCGGCATCAGCGGTATGGCCCTGGAGCCGGGGTTTTTGTTCTCCAACGAGATTTTGCAAATCGCCATACCCGAGATGCTGTCGCAAACCGGCATCACCGGCCGCCAGTTCGCTCACCTGCTGATCCGCGCCCACCAGGAAAACCTGCAAAACCACTTTCCCAACCTGGAACGGGCCGCCGAAGACATAGGCCAAAAGCGCCTAAACCTGGCGGTGGACGACTTGCTGGCCATGGCCAAGGCCCAAGGTCTGAGTATCCGCTGGGTAAAAAGGCCCCCTAAAGAGGTGGTGGACGAACTGGGCAACAGCGCCAAACAGTTGGTGACCTCCTTCTTCGAGCCCCCCGGCACCCTCTACCTCAACGAAGTGCTGCGCCAATACCCCACCCGCCTCAAGTACGACTTGGCGGTGTATATCGGCCACAAGGTGCTGCACAGTACCGACACCCTGCAAAGCGTGCTGGCCATCGGCAATACCCAGCCCTGGGAAGAAACCCCCGACAGCCAACCTACCTCCGATCTCAACGCCCAGGACATACTGCAAGCCTGGCGGGATTTCGAGTCCAGCTTCTTCGCCGGCGCCCTGTTGTGCCCCAAGGTGCCCTTTCGGCAACTGTTGGACCGCAACGGCTACGAGATAGACGTACACACCAAGGCCGGAGTGTCGCCGTCGGTGGCGATGCGGCGGATGACGGTGGTCTCCCCCTACCCGCACTGGCACTACTTCGACGCCTACGGCCAAGGCAAACTCAAAGCGGTGTACCGGGGCAACGGCATCCCCCTGCCCTGGGGCAACATGCGCAAGGTCAACGACCCTTGCCAGCACTGGGCGGTGTTTCGCCGGCTCAGTGAAGCCCACGCCAGCAGCCAAAGCTCGGCGCAGATCTCCATTCTCAACGTCGGCGACCAGCCCCGCATTTATTGCTGTGAATCGGTGAACGTTATCGACCCGGCCGGCAACAACCGGGTGCTGTGCGCCGGTATCGACCTGCTACCCGCCCTCGCCGCCCAGGGCTTTGCAGCAGACGCCATCGCCCAAGAACTCAAAGCCTCCTGCGTGAAAAACGGCGGCAGCACCACCATTCCCAACCCCATCAAAAAAGAGCTGCGCACCGTCGCCAAGATTTTGAATATCAACTGGATAGAAAGAGGCATCGACACCGAAGCCCGCCTTATTTGCTCCCGAGGCGCGGTGTGCCCCAGAAAGCCCAGCTGCTACGCAGGGTGCGGTGAGGGCTAGGCGTACGCCACTTTTGAGAGATTTTTAATGCCAGCCCGTTTACCCGTCGTTTTGATGTGGCTATGGTGAGTCTATGGCGCTTATCTCGCTGAGTAATATGGAGATTTGGTGAAAGGCTAATGCCCAAGCAACTCCGGATATACGAGGTGGAAGGAGCCACCAGGGATGGGTAACAACTCAAGATGAGAAAGGGACATTGGGAACCACACTCAAGGGGTGAACCTCGAAGTCAAAGCATTGCTTTGACGCAGGTGAACGCGAGTGCACAGGACGCACGAGCCGGGTGACTCGCCAGGGAAGGTTTCCCAACGCTGGGTCAAGTGATAACAAGGATGCTATCAGCATTTGAGAGCTGTAACTCAAGGGCGGTAGCGTCGCTTACCCCAAGGTTATTTCCGCATATATCACACTGATAATTAATAGTTTTTATTCTTTCCTGATTTTCCTGACAGCTCCTCTATACGCCGGGTCTCGCCCCGGCAGGCGAGGTACTTTGTTTTCGCACAAAGTCAGCAGGGCAGCCCACCCAAAAGCACTGCCCAGGCGTTGCGCGTTGTCCTTTCGGGTATCTTCGATTGAAGCATGTGTCGATAGCCGTCCGTGGCGGATCCTTCCGGCTCGCATGTCCTGTGCTCGCGCTCAGCAGCATCAAAGCAGCACTTTGATATGCAAGCTTCGCCCCGACGGTAAGGCGCTCCACTTAAATGGGCTCCAAGAGCGGCGTTAGCGATGCGTTTGGTTGAGAAGACTGACTAAAGCCATTCCCATCAAACCGCAGTAGCTAAGCCACTGACTAAATTGAATCTCTAAGGTGGTCCGACTTCACGACATGAAGCCGGTCCGATCAGCAAAAGAAGCCGGCGCGTTTTCACGTAGGGTGATTGACAGGTTCGCAGATATCACCAAGGAGATCAGGTGGTTAAAATCACCATCCCAAGTGATCTGATAAGTGAAAACGAGCCGGTATTATAACTATTGTTATAATGCATAGTATGCATCTCAATGAACTAGCAGAATCCTACTTATTGTCGTTAACTCATGACAATCAAAGTCTGTACATTGAGTTTCTGTTTTTATCTGAAAACGGGCAAAAAGTTAAAGTGTTTGCCCATAAAAAATAAAAATCCAATTTCAGTTGAGTTTGTTGGCTTAACTCTTAAGGCAAACTTCATCACATTTGAAGGCGTATCTAGCCTTGGAGAAATAGAGTCAGTAGAAGAATCTGACTTTGGATTTTCATTCGAAGGTGACATGGGATTTATCAAAGTTGTTGCTGATACTTGGTATATTGAAAATGCCCTATAACAAGTGCATGTTGCATCATCCACTGCGTTGCTTGGACGGTTTTTCCGCTCGTGCCTCGCTACAAACCGCCGCAAATACTGGCGTTATCCCCTTAGAGGATAAGTATGAGTTTTAGTGATCCTAAAATACAGGCGGCGTTGATTTCGGCTGTAGTTTCAATTTTTGTATTAATACTGAAGGGAATCTCTAGACCCATTTGGGAACGGTATTTCCACACATATAAATTAGAAAGTGACTATAGATTTAAACAAAAAAAACAAGTGAGAGAGGCGTTATCTAAGCACAAAATAGCTTTGTTAAACGCAGCAGAATCGCTGAACCATCGAATGTGGAACTTTTCTGATAACGCTCCAGAAGGTTGGCACAAAGTTGATAGCTCTCCTATAGCTCAAAAATATTACTTAGTTTCCTTTTGCTATAGGTTTCTGTTGTTTTTTGCTATTTGCAGGGACATTGAAAAGGAAGCTGTATATTTAGATAGCACAGTGTCAACAGACACTGATTTAACTTTTTTAAAATATATTAAGTTGTTTCCGCAACTGTTTTGTGACGCAAGTATATTTAAAGAGTTAGATTATGATAAATCATCAGACTCCGACCATTTTTATCGAGATGATTTCAATGCAATGCTGAAAAAACTGTACTCTAACGAACAATTGCTGGATTTTGACGATTTCAAAAAGCTTAATTTAGATAACGACTTTGCAAAAATCATTGAGTATTTGTCTGGTGTTTCGGTTCAAAGAGACTGTATGAGGTGGCAGGCTTTAAACTCATTTCATTTTGTTTTGATGGCGTTTATTAATGAGTATGGCTATGACTTCCAATTTACTAGCCCAAAGCAGTTTAAAAAGCTTGCCGCTGATTTACCTACAAATATCCTTGCGCATAATGTTGATAAGTTTGTAAGGCGATCAGGTTTAGGGAAAAGTAAGCAATTGAAAGGTGCTCTCAACTCTTTAAAACGGGTATAACAAATAATTTAAGAGTGATTCGGCACGCGTGGCATTTTTGGTTTGTGGTGGCTTTAGTGGTTAAGGTGGTATGAGGCGGCATTGGTATTGCGTACCTCACACATTAATTGGGCGTTATGCAAAATAAGCATGGATCAATAAATGTTAGAATTCCTAATTAGAAATCAAGATTCTTTTATTGTTAGCTTTATATTTTTAGTGGCTGGGTCTGGTCTTGGTCCTCTTTGGGCTGCATTACAAAGGCGTAACTCTAATCCTAAAACGGCTCAGCCGAAGCAGTCACTTCCAGAAATAGTCGAAAGATCAGGCAGGGTTATTTATCTTCCTATGGAAGATCGTACAGATAAAAGTCGTAGCTCAAGAGACAATAGTCAAGATGACATTCTGCCATTAGTTTATGGGACTATTTTTGTACTATGTGGACTTTATATCTACTGGCGTTACGAAATACTTATAGCCCTTACTTCTATATCATTCTTTTTGATTTCATTTTTTAGTAGCGCATCATTATATGCGTACATAAAAAACCAAATTGGTGGAAATGAATGGATTATTTATCTGACTGCAATTCTTTTCGCCTCGTTTTTCACGCTTATTTTAATATCATCAGCCCTAAGGCCGAGGTACGCTCCTGAAGGGTTTTCATCTATACAGCAGATTTTTAGAGAGCTTGGTGTCAAAGGCTTAATCAAGTTGTTAACACCCGAATCAATTCCTTGGCTGTTAACACATGTTATGGGTGTGTTTTTTCTCCTATCTATGCAACTGCGAATGGCTAGTTCTTTGGTTCATTACACATCAATAGTTCATATTAGAGCTACAGGAAAAAATAATGGCCTAGCATTCCAGATGGCAAAGCTAACTCGAGAGTATCGAAACCCATATAAAAACATATTTATTCTCATATTTTTATCATTTGTTTCATACTATTTCATAAATGGGTATGCCTATATTCTATTTAATTCATTTATTGGCCAACCATAGTGCATGACAAACACCTCACCGGAACCAAAAGCGACGCTTTTGGTTCCGGTGAGGTGAGCGTTAGCCGTCTTCGGAAGATTAAACATAATTAAGTGGAAATTGATATGAGTATATTGGATAAAAAAGAGATATTTCGTGTAGAAGAATCTAGCTTGACATTTGCACAATTAGTTAATGAAGCAGCTCCTGAGATATCCTCTGGATTGAGGGAGAAGAGTGTCGTAATTCTCCCTTCACATGGTCATGATGATGTGTTTTACGCGGGAACATTAGACACATTGGACTTCTTAAATGAAAATGGAATCAATACTGATGTATATGCTTCTGATGAAGAATATAAGGAACTAGGTTTACACGGGGCAGAGTTTTGGCTTGGTACATTCATAATTCAAAGCATTGTAGTTCCAGTATTTTGCGGTGTTATTTCTTCATATATCTATGACAAACTAAAAGCTAAAGATGATGACAACATTGCATTAAAAATTATGGTGGAAAACAAAGAAGGAAAAACCACTGCTATAGAGTTTAATGGTAAGGTAGAAAATTTAAGTAAAGCTATAGATGCAGTGAAGAGCTTGAGCGATGAAGATTGAACTAACAACTATAGATGACACTGAAACTAATGAAATAAAAAAAGTTATAGAATATCTTGAGGCGGAGAAAAGATCTGCTATTGATAATGGTGATGAAGATAAGGCTAATAACTGTTGGCTAAGCCTAGAATCTCTGGATTTGAATATATCGTTTATTAAGGCGTTCAATAACATAAAGCTAAAAAATTATAGACAAGCGTGGAATGAGCTAGAGCAGTGTGAAATAAAAGAGAACTATATTCGAGAAAACTCTTACAAAGATCATATCGTTGCTTCGAGGTTAGACTTTATCAAGAGTAAGGTTTCTAAATGGCAATCTCTTTATCCATATTGTTTATTCTGTAGTCCAGGGTTTAAAGTTGGCTATTATTCTTGCAGTATCTGTGGTCACAAAGTAAGGCCTAGATCTCGGTGTGAACATAAGAAGGGCAAGGTATATAATGGCCAGTTATGTGTACATGAAGTGCACGATATGGAGATACTCGAAATTTCTATCGTAACAAAACCTGTCCAAAAATATTCAGTGATGCACGATGACTCAACTTTAGACTTCACGCTTTTGGAACGTTTATCTAGTTTCTTAGATAATGCATTTGAAGATTGGGATGTACGCTGGACGAAAATGAAATTCCCAATTGCACGATTTAGCAGCGTTTCTAAGGAAGATAAATGTCCTTGCAAAAGTGATAAAACTTTTGAAACATGCTGTATGAATAAGGAAGATGTTGAAATTCCACATGTGGATTTTATTTTTTCAAAACCATTACTGAGTGATGCAGAAAATATAGTGTTCCCATATGACAACGGCTAACAAAATTCTTAAGAGTGATTTGGACTTAAAATATAAAAAATATAAAGGACACCCATCTTTTGAGTAACCATAAAGGGTGAACTCGATGTGTTTCCTCGTCGCTATATAAAAAATAAAGAAAAATAAAAAAATAAAGGAAATCCATCTCCTGAGTAATTCAAAGTCCAGTTTTCGTATCGCATCGACAGTGCGGTATTAATCAGCCTTGAAGGTGTTTTCTTCGCGCTGATACCGCGTTTTATCGTTAAAAACGCAAATTCAAGGCGAGCAAGATTGTCAGCGGGTGCCGAGGGTTTGTGAGTGTGGCGGTGAAGGGGAGCGTTAAGCGGCTTTTATCGGTGGGCCGACCACATGTCGTCGATGATGGGCTTTGGCGTAAGCACTTTGGGCTTGTTTGTGGCCAATCACAGAGCCACGGGAAAGCTGGTGTTGGCCAAGAGCGATAAGGAAGCTGTCGGCATCAAGGCCGAAGCGTTCCAGAATGGCAGGGGTGTCTGGGGTGATGAAACCGCGCTTGTCGTCTCGTTGTGCCCGACCCGTCCAATCCACCAGCGCCAAGTAATCGGCCAGTGCAAAAGGAATACCCTTGGGGCTGTCTTTAAACTGAGTGACAAAAGGCAGTAGTGCAGGCTTTGTTCCGTCTTCAGTATTAAGTCTTGCCGACAGCGACACATCAGCGGAAGCCTCTGGGGTATCCACTATCTTGGCGCGAAGCGGGTTGAGTTCGATATAAGCCATACAAGCCAATAAACCGGCTTCATCCAAAATGACTTGCGACTTAAAACATGATGGGATGGGTGTCTTTTTTTCTTAAAGGACGTATATGGACGCCCCGTATTTTGCAACTTTCGATGAAAAGCGGTTTGTGGCGGTTGTGGGAATACATGTCCTCTTTCACTTTTTTCTTTTATTTTTATGTGAATCTATGAAATTCAAAATAACGGAAATCTACGGCGTAGACATTTGCAGGGATGGAGGATCTTATTCCTTATCGTTCAAAGCGGATGACGGCGACTGGTACGAGTTTTTTGTCCAGGTTAAAGAAATTGATAGCACAGAGTACTACGAGCCAAAAATGTATAAGGGCGGTGTAGATGGTGGGGAGGTAGTTAAAGAATATAGCTGGAAAAGTGCACGCGAGTTTCTCTCAAAAATACAGTGCCAGGAAGAAAGGTTTCCAGAAATTATTCGACTCGTAGATGCTGGCGGTGTACTCACATAAAAAGCAGCTAAATTAGTTATTGGACCTCACCCGCTTTAATGGACTGCATCACTTACTCCCCCAAAGGGGAGCGATAAACGCATACAAAACTTGAAATGCACACAGCAACACTGGCCTAAATACGATATAACAACATCATTTTCCGAATCTTATAGGTTAACCCAGGCTCTTAAGTAGCCTGGGCTAATAAATATCACCGTTTTCGTAAACCTATGTATTCAGACTAGATTTTATAAAAACTATTCCGCTACGTAACTAAAACACCCCAAAAATACTGGATCGTCGGAAACTTCTCTCTTCACTTTGCTCGGGTTATATTCGAATTCATACTGAACTATGACCCAACGTGCTTCTGACAATCCTTTTTCCCTAGCCCTATCTAATGCATCTATCATGAAGGACTTAGAGTAGGAAATGTCTTCAAGCAGCTCCTGTAATGTCACTAAATTAAAATCAAAACAGTTAGCTTCTTGATTATCTAGATCATAATATCCAACACCACACAAATCCTGTAATGCATCTAGCTCTTCAGGGTCATTGGCATTGTCTGTTAATCCAACCCAAATAGATACTACTCCTTCCTTTTCGAATCCTTGGGTGTAGTAATCGTCTTCATCAGAGTAGTCTTTTAACGACATATCATTGCCTACTTAGTTATGAAATCCCGAGGGCAATGCATCATAGCCCCCATTTATCCACTTCTCAGCCCACACTCTCATGTTCGTTCTGTAATCACTCAAGCTATTAGACTTTTGAATTACGGTCTGCAACTCATTATGTGCGGTCTTTGAACCTGGCGCTTTAGACCCTTTGATTCCAGTTGAATGCTTCCAACCCTTGGCTAATCCACCCTCATTGAGCGTCGAGATCGGAATTGCGAAGTCCTCTTGCACTTGCTGCGCTGTAACACCCCATTTGCTCCATTGAGGGGCTTCAACAACCATCATGAATTCGTGTTTGCCCCCAGCACCTCTTAACCCGTCAGATATTTTGTTCTTAAGACTAGGCGTTTGATAAAGAACGGCAAGCTCTTCTGGAGTCCTCGCATCGAACCACTTATTAAAGTCCCCACTCTTGAACGACGGAACATCATTCGGAGTTATGTTGTTCAAATCAATAGGCCTGCTATTTTGAACAACTTCACTTTCTGCTTTGATAGACTCCCCAAGAATATCAGCTTTGTCTCCCGGTACAACCGCAGCCTCGCTTTCAGCAGTACGTGCGGCAACGGATTGGGACTGGGCAGTACTGACCTGTTGGTTTTGTTGCCTTGGGGTGTCATTTCCCGCAGCGGGGACAGCATTGTTGCCTGCTCCGTTACCGTTACTTGCGGTAGCGCTGCTTAGCTCAGTATCGAGGCCGTCGGTAACTTGGAAGACGTAGAGATCGCCATTTTCTATCGCTTGAATCAGTTGTTGCTCTGCCTGGGTATCACAGAAGGTATGTAGCGATGACTGAGTATTGAGATCGCGCCAAAAGTGAAGTAGCTCGTTTAAGCCGTAGTATGGAAGCCTGTTTAAAATCAGAGGCAGGTCGTCACGGCCGATGTTTTTGGCATCGCCAAACAACTGCAAACCTACCGCATCACCCCGACCAGCAAAGACGTAGGTGTTGCCCAGGTTGTCGATAACTTCCAGATTTTCTGAGAAAAAGCGCATCCATGCACTCCAGATAACAAAATCTTGGCGACGTTACAGCCCCCTAGACATGGCAAAAAGAGCGCATCCAGTTTTGGAGAATATCTATTCGCTCTTAGCTGTTTTAGCCGTCCTTAATAAGAAAGTGCGCCGATGAGATAGAGTTGTCAGCTGCGTCAAGGGCAGTATCACTAAACGAACTGTGGATTTGGGAAACAGCGATACCAGAAAGTCAGTCGCCCGTCGGGGTGACAAACCTATCCGGAACAGCTTTGAGCATCGGAGCGAAGTGGCGATGGCCCTTGGGGCGAAAGCCAGGGATGGCTCGAGCTGGCTGGACAAAAAGCTTGGGATTAAACCCCGGCCGCCCGTAGGCAACCGGGGCCTTGATACCCTCTTTACAGCGACTTTAAGAAGCTCAGCAACTGCTGGCGCTCTTGCGCACTGAGTGCTGCAAAACGCTGTTTACTGGTTTGCGCTTCTCCGCCATGCCACATAATGGCTTCGGTCAGGTTACGCGCTCGGCTGTCGTGCAGATATCCCACAGGTGTGCCCGCCGCAACATATTCGGTGTAGCCAATGCCCCACAGCGGTGATGTGCGCCACATGCTGCCCGTTGCCAAACCTTCTTGAAAGCCATCGGCCAATCCGTCACCCATATCGTGCAACAGCATGTCGGTGTAGGGCTTTATTGTCTGATTGCGCACTTCGGCAAATTCTGACGTGTTGCCGGTCTGCAGCTCCACCACATGGCAACTGCTGCAACGGATATCGGTAAAGAGTTTCTCCCCTTTGGCTATCGCATCTGGGTCTACATCCAGGTACGGCAAGGGGGTAACGCCTTTGGGAAAGCCACTGACTAGGCTGCGCTGCGCCGGGACGCCCAGCAGCTGCAAATACTGGGTCATGCGCTCGACCGCTTCGGCAGAAAGCCCCATATCTAGCCCATCACTGGCATTACAGTGGGCAGAGCCTGCCAAGCACAGCCGATTGGGGTAGACCGGTGAGGTGACCGACATATCCAGCAATGCTGCGTTGGTTACTTGATGGCGCAAGCTGACTTTACCGGCCTTCCAGCCATAGCGGCCGAGATGTACTTCGCCGGTTTCTGGGTCGTAGCCGTAGTTTGCTGTGCCTTTCACGCCATCTTCGTCTGGGCTGGTGCGCACCCGAGATAAAATCTCGGCATCGGGGATGGCTTCTAGCAGCCCCATGCCAATCATCGGCTGCGCCGCACGCAGTGAATAGACCGCAGGCGCCGGCCCCTCGAACGCTATCTTGGGTTTTCGAAGCGCCACCACTGTGCCATCGGCCAGGGTTGCTGAGGAATCGTCAAACCCTGCCAACCAAACCCCGGTGCCCCAATTTTGCGCTTCGCCAGTGGTTACTGAGCGGGCGTTCATCTGTACCGCAAGGCCGTAATGGCGGTCTGGCCAATAGGTGCCATCGACGGTGGATTCGGCGGTGCGTACCGCCATGGTATCGAGCCGCTGATTAACCACCGTTGGCGCTGCACTGCGGCCATTATTGATGTGGCAACCAAAGCAGGAAGACTGGTTGAAGCGCGGCCCCTGCAACGCCATGCCCGCATCGTTGCGGTCGTTATCCGGCTCGTTGTGCTCGCCAGTCCACAGGTTGGTATGGATCCAACGGCGCCCTTCCACAAAGCGTTGCATGTTTTCCATGGCAATGGTGGTTTGCGGCTGTTGGAACATAAAAGCGGCATTATCGGCGTAATCGTAAGAAATAGAGCCCGTGCCGCCTTGCAGTGTTTCCTTGGGCAGTGGCTCGTTTTTCAGCCGTGGCTGCACCCCATACCAAGGCCGCAAACCTTCACCCATGACGTAAGTCAGCTCATTGGTGTAGTAGCGATAACCGTGGCTGTCGCCCAGGGAATCCATGATCTCGCGGGTGGTAAAAAACGAGCTGGAAAACTCCAACACATCGCCTACTTCCAACGGGCGGGCGTCAATAGTTTTACCGTTCGGCACCATAACGCCGTTGGCGTCGGGTGAATTGTCGCGATGGCCCGGAAAGGTATCAAACAACACACTGCAACCGTCGTTTGCACCAATTACGCCGCCATAGCCACTGTCGGGACGCAGCAACACACCATTAGCGGGTTTAGCCACTACCGGGCAGGGGGCACCATCGGTCAAATAGGTGGAGTCATCCAGCAAATCACCCGGGCTCATCCAGCCATAACCGGTCACATAGGGATTATCAAAGCCACGAACAAAGACATGCCCGCCGCCTTTTTGCGGCTGTTGAAAATATTGGTTAACCACTAACTTGGGATGGGTCACCCCGGCGACATGGCTGTCGTCGATGATCTCCACGCCCCAGGTACGAAACTGAAAATAGTTGGCCACAAAATTAAGATGCGCCCCTGGACCTTTGTCGCGGGGATTACCTGCCGCATCCACGGTGTCATTCACGCCATAGCCAATCTCGTTCCAGTCTTCACCGCGTTCACGGGCATGGCGAGAGCGGCCAACCATACCAAAGCGTGTTACCAAGCGGCCGTCGGGTAAGGAAAACTGGGTGGACTCTATCGGCTCGTCAAACTGTGGCAGTGGGGTCAGCCCTTCACCCGACATCGGCACAGACACGGCTGAAGTTTGCAGTGTGGGCAGAGAATTCTCGGCAGTTGGTGCGCGAAATTCGGCCTCAAACAGTGAGTAGCCATACTGGGTTGACCGCGTTATCCCCTGCAAACGCAGATAACGGGCGTAGATACCCAAGTTGTAAAACTGCTCGGTCTCCCCCTGCGAACCGACCACATAACGCAATTGATACCAGGTTTGGGCATCGTCAGAGATATACACCGCATATTCCGCTGCATGGGCGCGTTCCCATTGCAGTTTCATGTAACCGATGGCGGTCTTGCTCCCAAAATCAAACTGCAGCCACGCCGCGTCGGGGTCAGTCGCTGTGTTACTCCAGGCGCTTTCCCAACGGGTTTGTAAATCACCATCAATGGCTTTTGCGGCAGTATTGGTGTCGTTCTCATCGCCCGAAGAGCTGGCTTGCACAGGCGTAACCACCTCCGCATCCGTTACTGCTGCCGCGGCGCTCATGGCGGACTGGCGTTGCGATGAGCTAAACACAAAATCTGCCGGCAGCCTTAAGCTATCCGGCGGCGGTGGTAATGAAGGGCCACCGGCCTTGGGCAACAGTACCGCACTGGTGAGAGTGGGCGCTTCCAAGGTGGGTTGGTTTTCATCTTCCGGCACCGGCGTTACCGGTGTATCACCCGGTTCGTCAGTATCAGGGGTACTCACAGGGGGTGTGGGAGTTGTCTCTGTACTGCCATCATCACCGCCACCGCCACCGCCACCGCAGCCAACAAGCAGCGTGCCAAGGAGTGGCAACATGACAACCCAGCGAGCGACAGAGAGAAAGCGAGTTTTATCATTGGTGAGCAAAGGCAGTTCCATTGTGATTCTTCCTAAGAGGCGTTTATGCACCCCTTTTCAAAAGGCGATTAGTTGCCATGATTGACGCAGGGCTGCACTGCGTTTTCATGCTCATCGCAATCCGCTACGTCGCCAGACGACATGAATGCTTAACTCATATTGGCGACATGGTTTTTACATTTATTGATTGCGATGTGAAAAATTGTTTTTTGAAGCGACAACAAACCCAGCATCAATAGGGGTAAGCCACTTCCGTATCCAAATCAGTTCAAGAGGTAACGAAGCTACCCGCCTTGGCCCGCTTTACGTGGAACGCCTTACTGCCGTGGGCGCAAGCGAATGTGACCAGTAAGTAAACGTCAAGTTTACACTTTGGCGCCAGCGCGCGAAGAGCAAAGCCAAAAGGCAGCGGCCAGAGAAAGCCTGAGTAACCAAGACCATAAGTCGCCCGGCGGGGTGAGGCTTGCCTATCAAAGCGCTGCGGTGCTGCTGCGAAGCGCGAGCACAGAACCTGCAAGCCAGAAGGAATCGCCACGCAATGTAAGCAACATTTGATTCAACCCAAGCTCCCCGAGAGGGCACCGCGTAACGCCTGAGATTCTGCTTTGCCTCAGCGGCCCGCATACATTTTTAGACAAAAATGATCGTTTAAAAATTAGGGCCGCCCGCCGGGGCGGCAAATTTGTTTGAACATCGAAGTAAAACGACGATGCCCTTTAGTGCTAAGGCCAGAGATGGCTTTTGTCGCCCCGGTTTTACAACCAGCCGAAATGCGACATTCATACCCTCGCCAACACCTCCACAAAAAAAGGCCGCCCTCAGGCGGCCTTTTTATTGCAGCAGAAAATGCACTCAATCTTTCAACACGTTAAAGCTCACCGAGCTCGGGTACTGGGCCGAGTGGTAAATCTTGTGAGTGGCGCGGACGTAGTCGCTCTTTTTGGCTTCAAAGATATTGGGCACGTACTTCTGGGGGTTTAAATCCAGGAAGGGGAACATGCTGCTTTGTACCTGGATCTCCAGCTTGTGGCCACGCTTGATGGTGTGCAGCACGTCGTAAAGGGTGAACTTCACTTCGGTGGGCTGGCCGGGCACAAAGGGCTTGGGATCAGAGAAGCTGTCACGGAAGCGCCCGCGCATCACGCCCCAACGCACCAACTCGTGGCGGTTGCCGGTGGCGTCGTCTTTAAGACCGGTGTTTTCGTCGGTGCCGGGGAATACATCCACCAGCTTGACGATGATGTCGGCGGCGCTTTGGTCGGTGGAGAACCACAGATCCAGGTTCAGCTGGCCGGCGATGGTCATGTCATCTTTGGCAACCGGGGTGTCAAACACCAGCACATCGGGGCGACGGGCGGCAAAGCGCTGGTCGGCAGTCATGTACTCGCGGTCCCAGCCACGGCTGATGGCGGTGGATTGCGGCACCGGTTTATTGGGGTCAGACACGTAATCGCTAAAGCCACCGGCCGGGTCTTTTTGCTTGAGCAGCTGCTGGTTGCTGCCCAGATAGAGGGTCTCGGGCTGGGTGTGCTTGGGCGGCCAGGTGTCGAAGGTGCGCCAGCGGTTGGCGCCGGTTTCAAAGACGGTGGCGCGGGCCAGCTCGGGCTCGTCTTTACCTTTGAGGTAGTGCTCGAAGAACGGCAGCTGGATGTTGTCCTGGTACCACTTGGTGGTGTCAAAGCCGAAGTGGGCTTCGCCAAGGCTGGAGCCGTCGGCGCGGTTCCACTGGCCGTGGAACCAGGGGCCCATGACCAGCCGCACGTTGTCCTTCTTGTTTTTGTGGGACATGGTGGCGTAGGTGGCCAGCGCCCCGTAGAGATCCTCGGTGTCGTACCAGCCGCCTACCACCAGGGTGGCGGGCTTGGTGTTGCCAAGGTGCGGCAAGACGTTGCGGGCCTGCCAGTAGCTGTCGTAGTTGGGGTGCTGGGTGATTTCGTTCCAGAACGGGCGGTCGTTCTTGAAGTAATCCTTGTTGACGTTGCTGTGTGGGCCCAGGTCTTTAAAGAACTGGTAGCCGTCTGGCGTTGGCAGCTTGTGGCCCTCTGGCCAGGCGCTGATGGTGCCGTCGCGGGGCTTGTCGAAGGTGTCGAAGAACAAGAACGCCATGGGGGTGACAAAGGCGCCGTTACGGTGGAAATCGTCAAAGAACCAGTCGGCGATGGGGGCTTGGGGCGAGATGGCCTTAAGGGCCGGGTGGGCGTTGATGGACGACACCGAGGTGTAGTAACCGGGGTAGGAAATGCCCCACTGGCCCACTTTGCCGTTGTTGTCCGGCACGTGTTTGACCAGCCAGTCGATGGTGTCGTAGGCGTCGGTGGCGTCGTCAACGGCTTTGCCGCCTTTCTCGCCGGCGTCCTGGGGGCGCATGTTCACGAAAGTGCCTTCAGACATGAACTTACCGCGCACGTCTTGGAACACGAAGATATAACCGGCTTTTTCAAAGCTCTCGCTTGGGCCCAGGCGGGTTTTGTACTGATCGAGGCCGTAGGGCGACACCGTGTAGGGGGTGCGCTGCATCAGCATCGGGTATTTCTTGGTGTGGTCGTACGGCACGTAGACGGAGGTAAAGAGCTTGGTGCCGTCGCGCATGGGGATCTGGTATTCGTACTTGGCGTAATGGCTGCGAATGTAGTCGGCCCGCTCTTTGTCGGCAGCGGTTTCGTCGGCCCAGGCCATGCTGGTCAGCAAGGCGGTGCCAAGCAAGGCAAGGGCGCCCCGGGTGAACAGATTTTTCATGTCATCTCCTTATTGTTGTGCTGCTTTTTTACCGGGCTTGGCGAGCCGGCACAAGCCTCGTTAGCCAGGGGGCGAGCCAGGCAGGGCGAAAGGCTAGGAGGCGGCCACCGCCGACTTCAGCCGGCGCACATCGCGAAGGGGCGGGGCACCAAAAAGGCGGGTGTATTCGCGGCTGAACTGCGACGGGCTCTCATACCCCACCCGCAGGGCGGCGCTGGCAGCGTCCAGCTCATGGTTTAGCAGCAGCTGGCGCGCTTCAAGCAGGCGGTAGCGCTTGAGGTATTGCAGCGGGCTCATGCCGGTCACCGCCCGAAAATGCTGGCGAAAGGACGACGGGCTCATATTGGCCATGGCGGCCAGCTCATCTACCGGCAGGTTGCGAGAGAAATTAAACCTAAGCCAAGACACCACCTTGGCCACCCGGTTGATGGGCGAGCCGGCCGACACCAACTGGCGCAGCGTCCAGCCACCGGGGCCCAGCAGCAGCCTGACCACAATCTCCTGCTGGATAAGGGGCGCAAGCTGGGCCAGCAACACCGGCTGGTCCAGTATCGCCAGCAGCCGGGTGAGGGCGTCGGCGATGTCGTCTTCGAGGTCGAGAATTTTCATGCTCTGGCAGTAGCCGCCATCTTTGCCGGCGTCCATGGCCAGGGCCAGCTGGGCGATAAGCTGCATGTCCAAATCCAGCCAGATACCGAGGTAGGGGCTGTTGTCACTGGCCGGGATGATGTTGTTGATCACCGGCAAGTCTGCCGAGGTGATCATCAGCTGCCCGGCGCTGGCCAGGTAAACATCCTCTCCCGCCATCAGCCGCTTACTGCCCTGCACCGTGATGCCCAGGCCAAAGATATACAAGCAAGGCATGGGTACCACCTTGCCGCTGTAGCGATACAGCTTGAGCCCGCCATAGGCGGTGGCGGTTTCGCCGTCGCGCTCAAGCTTTTGGCTAAGGGCCGTGGCCAGGGCAGCAAGGGAAGGGCTTGGCATAAATGGCAATCCAGCAGCACCAAAGATACTGGCCAGCCTAGCACGGCTCGCCTACGGCGATAGTGCCCGGCCATGACGCTTTGTTGGTTTAGGCAAAAATCGGCTTAAAACAGACAACCGCAACAGCAGGCTCCTGGCCGAAGATGGCTTCCCGGCGGCATCGCCGCTCCCCATCAACCACCCAGGAGTTCCCATGGCAAAGGTTCTAATCATCAACGCCCATCAGCTTTACGAAGGTTGGTCCCCCGGCAACCTTAACCGGCACCTGGCCGAGGTTATCGACCAGGAAATGCAGACCAGGGGCCACGAGGTGCGCCACACCCATATCGACAGCGGCTACCAGGTAGACGACGAAGTGCAAAAGCATGTGTGGGCCGACATCATCGTGCTGCAAACCCCGGTTAACTGGTTTGGCGCCCCTTGGAAGCACAAGAAGTATCTGGACGAAGTGTTCAACGCCGGGCTTGAGCAGCAGTTGCTGATTGCCACCGATGGCCGCACCCGCACCGACCCCACCCGCCAGTACGGCATGGGCGGCTTGATGCAGGGCAAATCCTTGATGATGTCCCTGACCTGGAACGCCCCGGCCGAGGCCTTTGGCAACCCCGAACAGGTGCTTTACCAGGGCCGAACGGACCACGACGCCTTCTTGCACATCGCCACCTGCTACCGCTTTTGCGGCGCCGAGGTGTTGCCGACCTTTTCCTGCTTTGACGTGATGAAAAACCCCGCCATCGACGCCGATATCGAGCGCCTCAAGGCTCACCTTAGCCGCCATTTTGGCGCCAAGGTGCCGGCTGAGCTTGCCGGTTGAGTTACAGCTGGCTGCGCACCGGCAGCCAAGATAGCACCCGTGCCAAAAAGCGGCGCCCCAGGCTTGCCAGGGGCTCCACCGAGGCGCTCCACTGCTCCCCCTGATGGCTGCGGCGCCACAGCAGCGCCGAGCCGCTAAACCCCGGTTGCCAGCTCTGGCTGCCACCCACATAAGGGGCAAGCTGCGCCTCAAGCTCGGCAACGATAGCCGGGCAATCGAGCAGCAGGCCCATCTCGGTGTTGATGAAAATCGAGCGCGGGTCGAGGTTGAAGGTACCCACAAAGAGCCGGCGTTTGTCGTAGGCGATAAGCTTGGCGTGCAGGCCAGACTGGCTGCCTGCTTCCTGGCCGCCGGGCAGGTCAGCGTCGCTGGCCAGCTCGAAAAGCTCGATACCGGTGGCCAGCATGGCCTGGCGCTGGGCGGCATAACCGGTGTGGGCGATCACCACGTCGTTGGCAGCCAGGCTGTTGGTGAGGATGCGCACCTGGGCACCAGCGCCCTTTAACTGGCCCATCTGCCCCAAGATCTCACCAGACGGCACCAGATAGGGGCTCACTACCAGAAGCTCGTGGCGGGTTTCTCTGGCCAGGCGGCCAAGGGCAATAGCCGTGCGCGAGCCGGCTCGGCGCCGCTGCTTGCGCAAGGGATGCACCTTGGAGGGCGGGTCGAACAACACCTCCATGCCAGCCGGGTGCAAGGGTTGCTCCAGCACATTCTTTGGCAGGCTGGCCAGCAGCGCCTGGCATTGGGGCCTGTCCCAGAAAGCTTTGAGGTTTTTAAAGGCCTGGCGCGCCTCGCGCTTTAATGGCCGCAATGAAATGAGCCGGGAAACCGGCACCGCCCACTGGGCGTTGTAGAAAAGGTCAAAGGCTTCGGCCACGTCTTCGGCTATCGGGCCCACCGCCAACAGATCCATATCCAGAAAGTTGCGCCTGGGGTGCAGCCCGAAGTATTCGTCCCCCACGTTGCGCCCGCCCAGCACCACCAGCTCGCCATCGACGATCAGCGCCTTGTTGTGCATGCGGTGGTTGGCGCGGGAAAAATCCCACAGCCATTCCAGGGGCCGGGTGATGGGGGTAAGTACCCGGCTGCCAAAGGGGTTAAAGAGGCGGATGGACACATTCTGGTGCACGTTGAGGCGGGCAATGAGGGGGTCGTCGTCGGTGTGGACATCGTCAATCAGCAGCCGCACCCTCACCCCGCGCTCGGCGGCGTCCAGCACCGCTGCCAGCAGCAACTTGCCGGAGGTGTCGGCCCGCCACTGGTAATACTGGGCATCGATGCTGGCTTTGGCGTTTTGAATCAGTGCCAGGCGGGTGGCCAGGGCATCTTTGTTGTCCCACAGCAGCCGCACTCCGGCTCCCAGGCGCTGCTGCCAGGGCGTGCCCTCTGGCACCGGCAGGCGATAAGAGGGCTCGCGGGCAAAACGGGGCACCCGGTTAATGGCACCGGCCACCAGCAGCGACAAGGATGTCAGCCACCAACGCAGACCACTCATGCCACCGCCTCCCAGTTGCCGCCGTTACCGGGCCCATTATTCCAAGTGCATGAGATATAACATAAACAACCAAGGGCTTGTTCATTTTCCCTTAAAGTACTTCGGGTCACCTTATGGGGGCTGCTGGGGCCGTACTACGCCGGTAGTGGAACTCTCGCGGCGGTTTTGATATTGTCCTCCCGCTCAAATAACGCTCAGTATCCAAAGGAGTGGATCATGCAAAAAGCGCTCTTCCTTGTCGCCCTTACACTTCTGATGTCCGGCTGCGTGCAGACCTCGGGCAAAGATAAGAGCAAGCCCCAGTTCGACGTGGTTGTCACCCAGGACAAACTGGAAGAAAGCCCCGTCAAATCCGACGTTCTGCACCGGGTACAAAGCATTGCCGTGGCCGACTTGTCTGCCTTCTTGGTGAACACCTCCCCGGAAAACCAGCGCCTTTATCAAAGCATTGTCGGCCAGACCACCGAGCTGCTGGCCGAGGATACCCGTTACCGCCTGGTGGGCCCTGCCACCTTCGCCAAGCAGATGCGCGACATGAAAGTGTCGTTGGATCTCAACAGCATGAGCGAAGACGAGATCAACCAGATCCTGGCCAAAGTGGCCTATTCCCTCGGCGTTCACGCCGTGGCAGTGGTGGATCTTAAAGACAGCATGGGCAACACCCGCTGGTTTGAGGCTCCCAAAGATGCCAACGTCACCGCCAGCCTGACCCTGCTGCGCACCCGCGTGTACATGCCGCTGTGGCAGCAGCGTGAAGCCCTGGCCTGGGTAGACGTCAACAACGGCCTGGCTTCGGTAAACGACGCCGCGCTCAACGAAGAAGTGCACAGCTTCATGCAGCCGCTGGTGCAATCGCTCAGAGGCGATTACCAGAACTGAGTAAAGGGCCTGCGGGCCCTTTTTTATTGCCCGGCTCCACCACCTTTTTGCCCATGGTTTACAATCCTTTAACACGTACGTTGTTAGGGGCCTGGCTATGCGGCACACCAGTCTTCGCGTACAGATAGCAGTGGGCATTGCCCTGGTCGCCATCTGTATTTCCTGGGTTTTCACCTTCTTTACCATCATCCAAACCAAGGACGACGTTCGCACCCTCTCCGGACACCTGCTCACCCAGAATGCCCGCATTCTGATGAACCAACTGGATATGGACATGGAAAAGCGCCTGCAGTTTTTTGAAGGCGCCGCCAGCCTGCCCCTGTTCCGCCCACCCATCGATGGCGACGCAGTGGTGGCCTTTTTTGATAACGTCGAGCGCTTTTCGCAAAACCTGGACTGGATTGGCCTGCTGGATGCCGAGGGTAAGGTGCTCTACGCCACCGACCCTTGGCTGGTGGGCCAAACCCTGACCGGGCTCGACCTGCTGCATCTGCCGGGCGATGCCAACAAACCGGTACCGGTAGTCAACCCGGCCTGGCCCAGCCGCCAAGCCCACCCCTACTTGCAGGCTGGCCTGACCATAGCCATTCGCGGCCCCGACCAGCAAACCCTGGCCATCCTTGCCGGTCAGTTCTCCTGGGACTGGGCCAAGGTTATCGAGCAGGCCCTGGCCCTGCCACGCCAAGACAGCGCCAGCATCGAGCCGCTGCTGCTGGATAAAGCCGGGGTGGTAATGGTGGGCAGCGGCGCTCAGCTGGGGGATTTGATTGACGGCGAGCAACTGGCCGCGCTGAAAAAACGTGGCTGGCAGCGCTTTTACGACGACCAGGGCCAGGCCTTTTTATATGCCCTGACGGCCAGCCACTACCACTCGCCGGGCTGGCAGGTGCTGCTGCGCCAACCAGTGGCGGAGATAGCCGAGCAGATATCGCCGATGCTGCTGCGGCTATTGGGGATGACAGTGCTGGCCAGTCTGCTGGCTGCCGGCCTCGGCTGGTGGTTGTCAGGGAGGATAAGCCGGCCCATCACCCGCATTGCCCGGGCCGCCAATCGCCTTAGCGCCGGCATTCCGGCCTCCATTCCCAAGGTCAAAGGCGTGTGGGAGCTGCAAATGCTCAGCGATTCCCTGTGCGACATGGTAACCAACCTCAGCAAGCACCAGTCGGCGCTGGGGGTGATGGAATCTCTGGCGCTCAAAGACACCCTCACCGGCCTGCCCAACCGTGCCGCCCTGCTGCGCTTTATGCAGGGCCAAGTCGACCCACTGGTGTTTTTGTACCTGGATCTCGACGGCTTTAAGGCCATCAACGATAACTTCGGCCACCAGGCCGGCGACTTGGTGTTAAAGGAGGTGGCCGAGCGGCTTATTCACAACACCCGCGACGGCGACTTGGCAGTGCGGCTGGGGGGCGACGAATTCCTGGTGGTGCTGCAACTGGGCCCCCACACCCAACCGGTGCAAGTGGCCGAGCGCATTTTGGCGGCGGTAAACGAGCCCATGGAAAGCCAATGGGGCTCGCTGCTGGTGGGTTGCAGTATCGGCGGCGCCTATTGGCCCAAGGACAACGACGACCCCAAAACCGTGGTGTCGCTGGCTGACCAGGCGCTTTATACCGCCAAATCCCAGGGCAAGGGCCGGGTTTGCTTTTACCGCTTTCCCGGCGACTAGCGCTGCTGCCCCTTCAGATGGGTATCTAAAAACCGCAGGTACGCCTCAGAAGCGGCGATGCGGTTGAGCTTTTTGGTAAAGCCGTGGCCTTCATCGGCAAATTCTAGGTACTGCACCGGCGCGCCGTTTTTCTTTACCGCCGCCACCAGCTCCTGGCTCTCCACCGGCAATACTCGCGGGTCGTTAAGGCCCTGCACCACCAGCAGCGGCTTGTTGATATTGCTGGCATGAAAGAGCGGCGAGATGCGCCGCAGCCGCTCGCCGTCTTTGGCCGGGTCGCCCATCTCCGCGTACAGGTAGGACTTAAAGCTCTCCCACCAGGGCGGAATGGCGCTCAAGGTGCGCGGCCAGTTGGTGACCCCGAAAATATCCACGCCGGCGGCAAACACATCGGGGTGAAAGGCCAGGGCCGCCACCGTCAGGTAGCCGCCATAACTGCCACCCATGATGCCAATACGGTCTTTATCCACCCAGGGCAGGCTTTGCAGGTAGCCTTTGGCCTCGACCAGATCCCTCAGGTCGTCCTCGCCGTGGCGCCTGTCGTCCAGGTGAAAAAACGGTTTACCGTACCCCGACGAGCCCCTGTTGTTGACCGCCAGCACCCCGTAACCGTGGTTGACCAGATGCTGCAAGGTGGCGTTGTAGCCATGGCGGCTCTGGCCACCTGGGCCGCCATGTACCCAGACAATCACCGGCGCCGGGTCCTCGGCTGAGGCGCCTTTGGGCCGGTACAGCAAGGCCGGGATCTGCAACTGGTCAAAGCTCGGGTAGCGCACCACTTGGGCAGTCACCAGCTGCCCGGCATCGATAGCCGGGTTCAGGGCCGAGGTAAGCGCGCGGGCCTGGCCGCTCTTTAAATCCAGGGCGTAGAGATTGGCCGGGCTGGTGTCACTGGACAGGTAAAAGACCATGGTGGCGTCGTCGTCGCTGAAGTTGACGCCGGTAATGTCGCCGGGGGGCAAATCGGGTAGCGCCAGGGCCTTGCCGGTGCGGGCATTGCTGACCCTAAGCTCGGTACGGCCATCCGCGTTAACCGATTCCACCCGGTACTGGCCCGAGGGCGAGAAGGCAAAGCCGCTGACGTCCCAGTCGCTGCCAGCCACCTTTTCCTGGGTGCCGGTGGCCAGATGGTGGGACCACACCTGGTTGAAGTTGCCGTAGGCATCGGTGGCAAAATACAAAAAGTGCCCTTCGGGGCCAAAGGTGAGGCCGCGAAAATTGGCATTCTCGCCGGGTAAGTCTCCTATCAGTACCGGGGTTTTGTCGGCAGCTTGCAGGTCGACCAGGTAAAGGTCGGTGTCGCTGTTGCTGTTGACCCTGTCCAGGGCCAAAAAGCGGCCGTCACGGCTGATGGCGCCAATTTCAAAGGCCTGGTCGTTGTTGAATAGCCGCTGGCGCTGGTAGGTGGTGGCGTCGTAGCGGTAGAGGTCCATCAGCTTGGGGTTGCGCTCGTTGCTGAGCAGGTAAAAGGCGGTGCCGTCCTGATTGAAGGCCAGGAACTGGGCGCGGGCGTTGGGGTCGGGGATAAGGTCGTGCTGGCCGGCGTCATCGGCCACAAAAAGGTGATAAATCTCATTGCCGCCGTCGTCGCGGGTAAAGAGAAACCGCTCGTCATGGGGAAACCAGCTCACCGCAAAGGTGGAGCCGGGGTTATCGGTCAGCTCCCTGGGGCTGCCGCCCTGCACCGGGATGGCAAACACATTGAAGATGCCGCTGATATCGCTGCTGACCAGCACCTGCTGGCCGTCGTGAGACAACGACAGCCCCCGGTAGTTAACGGTATCGAAAAACGCTTTGGCGTCATAACGGGGAGTTTGGGGGGCGGGGGGTTTGCTGTCGCAGGCGGCTAAGGCCAGCCCCAGCAGGGTCAGGTATACAAGGCGCATCCGGCTCTCCTTTTCTGGCCATGGCAGCCATTGAAAGTTGGTAGAGAGCTAACAAGTTGTCAAGTAAGGAAAAAATCTCCACTTTCTAGCGGCGCTAGGCTGGCAGTTGGCCTGTTGTAGCGGTAGATAAAGGCTAAAAGCGCCTCTTCCCCCAACCACACCTGATGGCGCTCGCGCCGGTATTCCCAGGGCTCGCTAAAGCCCGGGCCGCACTCTTCGTAGCTATCCAGCGCCGCCAGCAGCGCCGGGGTTAACCGGTACAAGTCCCCTGTTACCCAGCCAGGCCCTGGCACCCAACCGGGGTAATGGGCCACTCGGTAAAGCTGGCCCTGGCAGCGCGCCTCTCCAAGATAACGGCCCTCATCCGCCAGCCGCCGGGCCAGGGGATGAGGGCTTTGCCGGCGCAAGGTGCCGTAGACAAAAACCGGCAGCTCAGCCCACCTGGGTGGTGACATCCAGCTTGTCTTCCAGCACTAGGCGCAGGGTGTCGCCTTTATTGAGCACGCCAACCCCTTTGGGGGTGCCGGTCAGCACCAGGTCGCCCGGCTCCAGGGTAAAGGTGGTGCTGATCAGCGCCAGCAGCTCGGTGATGGGGGTGATCATCTGGCTGCTGTGGCCGTCTTGGCGCAGTTCACCGTTTTGGAAGAACTGGTAATGCACGGCGCCAAGGTCGTCAAAACCCTCGGGGCCCACCAGGGAAGTAACCACGCAGGAGCCATCGAAAGCCTTAGCCAGCTCCCAGGGGTGGCCTTTTTCTTTAAGCTCGCTTTGCAGGTCACGCAGGGTCAAATCCAGGGCTAGGCCAAAGCCGGCAATGGCATCGGCCGCTTCGGCAGCGCTGGCCTTGGTGAGGGGTTTGCCCACCAGCACCGCCAACTCGCACTCGTAGTGCACCTGACCACGGCTCTCGTCGATGCTAAAGCCGCCTTCGGCCGGTACCAGAGCGGTAGCCGGTTTCATAAACAGCAGCGGCCGCTCGGGCACGGCATTGCCCAGTTCTTTGGCGTGCTCGGCGTAATTACGGCCCACACAGACCACTTTTCCTCTGGGCCAGGCCAGGGGCTCACCGGAATTCCACTTCAACTGCATCTTGTGACCTCCATTGAGTAAGCAGCTGTTTTACTACGGCGTCGCGGCCGGTACAAGGTGGCTGAACCACGGCTGTCGCCCCGGTATGGGGCCAGGAAGCCCTTACCCGGAAGGCGGTAATTTTTACAGGCTGGCAGGGGCGCCGGTAAAACAGAAAATCAATAAATTATTGAAATAAAACGGTTTTAAAAGTTGGCACGGTGCTCGCAATAGCTAAAGCGACAACGCTTACCCAGTCCCAAGGAGGAACTTATGCGTTTTAACAAAACCGTACTGACCGCCCTGACCCTGACCGCCCTTGCCAGCGCCCCGGCCATGGCAGCCAACAACTGGAAAGGGGATGCCAAAGACGCCTGGCTGGACGGCAAACTGGAAACCGCGTTGATGCTCAACACCGAGCTCAACAACTTCACCATCGACACCGAAGTGTCCCACGGTGTAGCCACACTGAGCGGTACCGTCTCCAGCGACGTTGAAAAAGACCTGGCTGGCCAGATAGCCAAAAACGTCGATGGCGTGTCCGACGTCAACAACAAGTTGACCGTCAAGAAGGACTATAAAGGCGAGGCCGACAAGACCAGCAAGAACTTCTCGCGCGCCTGGCATGACGCCACCATCACCGCTGGCCTGAACATGAAGTACGCCGCCAGCAGTGAACTGAGCGCCATGGATATCGACGTCGACACCGACAACGGTGTAGTGACCCTCACCGGTGAGGTGAAAAACGACGCGGCGCACGATCTCGCCATCGAAATGGCCAAAGGTTATGACAACGTCTCCGACGTGAAAGATAACCTCAAGGTCAGCGAGTAACGGGTATCTCGATGTTCGGTACCCATGATGCACGGCTGGTACAGGACCTGATTGCCGTCTGCCAAGACGGACGGCAGTTCTACCAGTACGCAGCCCGCCAGGTCGACGACAGCGATTTGCAGTCCCTGTTTCGCGACATGGCCATGGCCCGGGCGGACATTGTCCGCGACCTGAGCAAACAGGTAGAGGCCATGGGTGAAACACCGGACCGCGGCGGCACCCTGGCAGGCAGCATGCAAGCCGTTTACACCGACCTTCGCGCCCAGCTGAGCAACGACCCGAACTACCAGTACGTTGCCCAGCTTGAAGAAGCCGAGCACCGCGCCTTGCGCCGGTTTCGAGATGGGGTGAGGGAGCTGCAGAGCCGGCCCCTGGCCCAGGATGTGGCGGGTTGTCTGGCGACCATCCAGCTCACCCACGACCGAATGAAGGCCATCAAAGACGGTTTGCAAGCCCGCAAACATTGAGTGTCGCCCCATTAAAAAGCGCAGCTTCGGCTGCGCTTTTTGTTGCCCGCGCCAAGCCAAGGGTGAGGCGATGCTGAACCAACTTGGCCCTAAATGATAGTTAAGTATCTGGTTAATCTCGTGATCATCCAGCCTTTGCTGTACTGGACCACCAACACGGAAGAGGACTCGGATATGGCTCGTCTGCACCTTGTTACCGATGATCTGGCCCTGGCCCAGCAATTGGCCACTCCCCTTACCCAGGCCGGTTACCAGCTGACCCAAAGCACGACCCTTCAAGAGCCCTTCCGGGCCGATCTGGTGGTTTATGGCCCCAGCCGTTTTGGCGAGCAAGACTACCGCGAGTATCGCCAGCACCCCCTGGCCCACCAGGCCGATTGGCTGCTGGTAAGCGACGGCACCCCCAACCCCTGGCTCGACAAACTGATGCGCCGGGGAGTGGCCTACCACTTTCGTAAACCCCTGGATCTGGACCACCTGCAACAGGTGCTGGCCGAATTTCGCGATGAATTGGCCGAGCAAAGCGCCAATGGCGCCCAAGCGCCGCTTCGCTCCAACCTGGACCAATTTGGGCTGCTGCTGGGCTCAAGCGAAGTGATGCGCCGGCTGTACCGGCTTATTCGCCGGGTATCGCGCACCGACGCCAACGTACTGCTGGTGGGGGAGAGCGGCAGCGGTAAGGAACTGGCCGCCCGCACCATTCACCAGCAAAGCCAGCGCGCCACCGAGCCTTTTGTGGCGGTGAACTGCGCTGCCCTCTCAGCTGAACTGGTAGAGAGCGAGCTGTTCGGCCATGTCAAAGGAGCCTTTACCGGCGCGCTGAAGGACCATTGCGGCTTTTTCGAGCGCGGCGCTGCCGGCACCCTCTTTTTGGACGAGATCACCGAGATGCCGCTGGAGCTGCAAAGCAAATTGCTGCGAGTGCTGGAAACGGGCGAATTCCGCCGGGTGGGCAGCGACAAGGTGCAATACACCAAGGTGCGCATTATCGCCGCCACCAACCGCAGCCCAGACGAGGCCATAGACGGCGGCTTTTTGCGTGAAGACCTTTATTTTCGCCTGGCCCACTTTCCCATCCAGCTGCCGCCCCTTCGCCAGCGCGACGACGATATTGTCGAGCTGGCCCGGCATTTTCTGGCATACCGCAACGTGGAAACCGGCACCGACAAGGCCTTTACCCAAGGCGCCATCGACGCCATCGCCCAGTATTCCTGGCCGGGCAACGTGCGCCAGCTCAAGCATTGCATCGAGCGGGCCCATATTTTGGCCGTTACCGAGATTGGCCTGGGCGAGCTGCCCGATCTCACTGAAAAGCCCCTCACCACCGAAGATATCGGCCCCGGCACCACCTTGCGGGATGCCGAGCGCTCCTTGATCCTCGCCACTTTGGAAGCCTGCCAGCAAAACAAAACCCAGGCCGCGCAGCAGCTGGGGGTAAGCGTGAAAACCCTCTACAACAAGCTGGAAAAATACCGCGAAGGCGAAGAGGAGTGGCAATAAGGGCGGCCTCTGCCCTGCTTTTTTACGCCGCGCTCTCACAAAAAGGCCAGGGTTAACCCTGGCTTTTGCCATTAGGCGCTCCCGCCGCCTTCACGGCCAGATACAAAACTGCCGGTAGAATTTTCACGGCCACCCTGAGTTTTTTGCCCGGCACATCAAAGCCCTGAAACTAAAATCCCTTTATTTTCAACTCATTATGAGTTGGCACGGATACTGCGATAGTCAGGATGAACCCTAACTTCAGGAGGACGCATGTTACGCTGGGCACTGATATTTCTGATTGTCGCTTTGGTGGCCGCCGCCTTGGGTTTTGGTGGTATCGCTGGCGCCGCGGCGGGTATCGCCAAGGTATTGTTCTTTGTGTTTGTGGTGTTGCTGGTGATTTCCATCCTGGTGCATCTGGTTCGTGGCGGCAGCCCCAGGCTTTAGGAGGACGTGATGAACCACGATATTGCACAAGGCAAGTGGTTGCAGCTGAAAGGCAAGGTCAAAGCCCGCTGGGGTAAGTTGACCGACGACGAGCTGGAACAGGCCGAAGGCCACACCGAGAAGCTGATTGGCCTGCTGCAAAGCCATTACGGCATGGCCAGAGAAGAGGCCGAAAAAGCCTTGGATAAACTCTGACGCAAAGTAAAAACCCGGCCAAGGCCGGGTTTTTTAATCGCCGCTCAGCCCTGAGACTCCTCAGGTACCGCCACATTCATCCGCCCGTATTTGTAGTCGATGGTCAGCAGGAAGTGCTTGATTACGTCGTACCCCAACAACCCCCGCACCCGCACCGCATGTACCGGAGCAAACAAGGAGCGGCGCTCCGGGTCGTCCCTGATGTCGATGCTGCCGTCTTTGGGTACCGTCACGGCCACGTTCTCGACCTCAAAGGGGCCAAAACTGATCACCGGCAACCGAAAGCTGTCGTTAAGGGCGGTGAAGTTAACCCCCATGCCGACGGTATCTTGGGTTTCGTATTTATCCAGCCAGCCTTGATCCTCGGCCAACAGCCGGGGCAGCACCAGGCCGCCGGTATTACCGGTATCCACAACCAGCCACACCGATTTTTGGTTGTTGAGCCTGACCTTGACCACCGGGCTGCCCCCTTCGTCGGAGCGCATCTCGATGTTGTTGTATTTCTGCATGTCCAAAGAGTCGCGCTCAATCAGGCGCAGCCGATTGTGGGGGTAGTCAATCTGGAAGATGAATTTGTCAAAAAAGCTGGCACCCAGCAGCAGCCCCACGTCTTTGCCGCCAAAGTGGCTGGTAACCAGCTGGTCCATCTTCCACTCGGTGCCAAACAGCGACACCGGCACCTGGTTGTAACTGGTCTGGCGCTGGGTGCCGTAAACGCCCCGCACCATCACCGGCGTACCTTTGGCGAGCTCCAGGTGGTTTGCTTTTACAAAAGCGGCGTTGATACCGTTGATTTGGGCGCCCGAATCCAGCACCACTTTGGTTTCAATGCCAGCTATCGTCACCGGCAGGGTGATGTGGCCGTGGTGCAGCTCGAAGGAAACCCAGGGGGTAACGGCGGCGTGAGAAAAGAGGGGAAACAGCAGTAACAGCAGCATCAGGCTGCGGCGAAACACAAAACGCATGGCTCATCCTTAAGGCATCGGTTTACCGCCGCCACTGTATCCGGGTGGCGGCGGATTGTCAGCCCTACAAACTCACATTTGATAACAAGCTCAACAAGTTAATGTTACAAACCTTGGTGAATAACGGCGATGGGCCTGGTTGGCCATTGTGTGGCATGCTGGCGTTTCGTCTCCCCAAGCCCAAAACCTATGGAAATTTTCATCGCCGTTTTGTTCTTTGCCTTTTCCACCTCCATTACCCCGGGGCCCAACAACGTGATGATCATGTCTTCCGGCATGAACTATGGGGTGCGGGCCAGCCTGGCGCACCTTTGCGGGATCTGCCTGGGATTTCCGCTAATGGTGCTGTTGGTGGGGCTGGGTTTCGGGCTGGTGTTTGAGCGCTTCCCTCATCTGCATCAGCTGATCAAGGTGCTGGGTACCCTGTACCTGCTGTGGTTGGCCTGGAAGATTGCCAGCCAGACTCCCAAAGCCATCCAGGCTGGCCACGCCAAGCCGCTGAATTTTTGGCAAGGGGCTGCTTTTCAGTGGGTAAATGGCAAGGCCTGGGTGATGGCCACCGGCGCCATCGCCGCCTTCACCTCGACCCAAACCGGCATGTGGTGGCAAGTGCTGGCCATTGCCCTGGCCTTTTTGGTGGTGGCTTTTCCCTGTGTGGGGCTTTGGCTGGTGGCTGGGGCGGGCCTGCGCCGGGTGCTGACCCAGCCGCTGGCCCAGCGTATTTTCAACATTGCCATGGGCTTGCTGCTGGTGTTGTCGGTTGTGCCGGTATTGATTGAGCTTTGGCACTACTACCTGAGCTAGCGACAAAAAAGGAGGCCTGAGCCTCCTTCTTTTTTATCCCAGTTTGCCGCTGGCCAGCGCCAGCACAAAGGCGAAGTCGCGGGCGATTTCCTTAAAGCGCTGATAACGCCCGGAAAGGCCGCCATGGCCCACCTCCAGCTCGGTTTCCAGCAGCAGCAAGTGGTTATCGGTTTTCAGCTCCCGAAGCCTGGCCACCCATTTGGCCGGTTCCCAATAGGCGACTTGGGTGTCGTGCAGGCCGCTTCGCACATAGATATGCGGGTAGGCTTGGGGGCGGATATTGTCGTAAGGGCTGTACGAGAGCATCAGGAAGTAATCGGAAGGGTTATTGGGGTTGCCCCATTCGTCGTACTCGCCGGTGGTCAGCGGCAGGCTGTCGTCCAGCATGGTGGACACCACATCCACAAAGGGCACACCGACCAAGGCGCCTTTGTACAGCTCTGGCGCTTCATTGAGCACGGCGCCCATCAACAGGCCACCGGCGCTGCGCCCCTCGCAAAACACTTGGTCGTGAGCGCCGTAACCTTCGGCAACCAGCGCTTTGGTGACATCGATAAAGTCATGGAAGCTGTGCCATTTATGCTGGCGCCGGCCCCCTTCGTACCAGGCACGGCCCTTTTCCTGGCCACCGCGAATGTGGGCCATGGCCACCACGAAGCCTCTATCCAATAGGCTAAGACGCGCCATGGAAAAGCCAGGGTCGATGCTGATGCCATAGGCGCCGTAGCCGTCTATTAGCAAGGGGTTGGTGCCGTTTTGAAAGTTGTCCTTGCGCCACACCAGGGTTACCGGCACTAAGGCGCCGTCCCTTGCCGGCACTTCAATACGTTTGCAGTCGTAAAGCGCTGGCTCGACATTGGGCACCGGCTTAGTTTTGAGTAGCGTCTTGGTCAGCCCCGCGTCGATGCGATAAAGGCTGGGGGGCTGCACCGGGTTTTGGTAACCCACCACCAGTTCGCGGGTGTCGTCGCTGTGGCCAAGCCAGACATCGTGCACCTCGGCGTCCCAGGTGAGCAGCTGGTTGCCGTCACCTTGCAGGATCCGCACCCGAGGCTGGCCTTCAAAGCGCTCCAGCAGGGCGATACCGCTATCCAGCAGGTCAAAATCTTCCAGCAACACCGCCGGGTTGTGAGCCTGGCACTCGCTCATGGCATCGGGGCCGCTGCCGGTTAGCAGCTTGAAGTTAAGGGCATTTTCATTGCTGAGCGCCACAAAGCGCGCGCCGAGGCTATCAAGGTTGTACTCGATACCATCGCGGCGCGGCCAAAATGGCGCCGGCACGTCGCTGCTGCCATCCAAGGGCAACAGCCGCACTTCCGAGGTCAGGGTCGCAGCGCAGGACAGCAGCAGCCATTGGCGGTCGCGGCTCTCGCCCATGCCCAGCCAGAAGGTGTTGTCGGTTTCTTCATAGAGCACCTGTGGCGCCTGGCCAAGCACTTGGCGGTTAAGGCGATAAGGCAGCAGGCTGTCGTCAAGGGTGAGGTAATAGAGGGTTTGGCTATCGCTACCCCAGATCAATTCGCCGCTGATGGCAGGAAAGGGGTGGTCCAGCAGCTTGCCGCTGGTTAAATCCAGCAGATGCACCTCATAGCTGCGATCGCCATTGTGGTCGGTGCTGTAGGCCAGCAAGTTGCCGTCGGGGCTGAGAGCCATATCGCCCAAGGAGAAGTAACTGGCTGACCCGGCCAACAGGTTGCCGTCCAGCAGCAACTGCCAGGGGGCATCTTCACTGCGCCGCCCCTCCACCAGAGCATATTCCTTGCCGTCCAGAGTGCGCTCGCGAAGCTGCCAAAGGTGATCCCACCAGGGCAGGCTGGCATCTTCTGGGGCGGTGCGTGAGCGCATCTCGTCAAAAAGCTGCTGCTCCAACTCGCCGTTTACCGCCAGCAGCGATTGGGCGTGGTGGTTTTCAGCCTCAAGATGCGCCAAGACCTCGGGGCTGTTTCGCTCGTCGTCGCGCAGCCAATGGTAAGGGTCGTGGCGCTGGTGGCCGTGGCAATGGTGAATGTGGTTCTTTTTCGCGGCAATTGGCGGCATGGCAAAGCCTGGCTCAATACAAATTTGCCACCATTATGCCCAACTGGGCCGGGCCTGGTTAGCCCCGCAGCCGATTAACCAAATCGGCCACCTTGTCCGCTGAAAAGCCCGGGTATTTGGCTTTTATTACCCCGTCACCGTCAACTTCATACAGCACCGGCGACAAGATGGCGTCCATATAAAGCACGCTGGGTTTAGCCGCTGTTGAAAGCACCACCATATTACGGTTACTGGCATCAGCCATGGCCGGCGCCTTTTCATCATCAAAAGCAATGACCAGAAAAGGCACATCGTGTTGTTGGCTCAGGTAATGCACCAGTTCGTCGCAGGATGGGCAGTTCTCAACATAAGGCAGGATAAGCGTATCCCTGTTGATAAAATCACCCAGCCTCGCTTTTTTACCCTGCACCACTACCTTGGTAGAAAGATCCATCTTCATATTCAGGTTGTGCTGCTTTTCCTTTTCCGCCAGTGAGAGAAAACTGGCGTTACTGTTAAAGAACAAGTCCAGGGTGTAGCGCCCGGGCTCGGTCTTTAAAAACACGGCAACCGCCAATGCCAGCACACAAAAGCTGACGGAGAACTTGGCGAAGCCGTTAATAGCCTGACTTCCTGTCATTAAAATATGCTTCCATTCAAAAGTAACTTGGTGATCGCCTGGTTGCGATTTTCGCTTTGCGTCTTTGCTAACACATTATTCAAGTGAAATGAAGCTGTCCTTTCTGCAATATTCAAAATCTTGGCCACTTCCCAAGTGGTTTTCCCCTCAGACACCCACTTAAGGCATTCCTTTTCCCTTGGGCTGAGTTTCGGATTTTGCGCTTCTTCCATCAAAATGCGATTGGCCTGCTGGTGAAGTACTTGGAATATGGCTGCCAGCAAATCCACATTGGCACTGAAGAACCGTACACTTTCCGGGTCGCGGAAAAAGAAGGTCAGGCTACCAAAAGAAAGTCCCATACCATGAACCGGCGTTACCAAACCAATCAGCCGTTGGCTTTTCAGTGCCTGTTGATAGTTCTTTTTTAAAAGAGGGGACAAAGCAGTCACTTCGGTGTGCTCGGAGGCGTACTGCGCGACAGGGCAGTCCACTGTCTTGCTTTGGGTGAGGCCAGCGCCCCACTCGAAAGGAATGTTGTGCAGGCTCAGTACATCATGGCGAGTCAGAGTAAGGGGTTTGTGCATGGCAAACCAGTAATGGGTGGCGCCAAGCTGACGGGTCAGGTTACCCAGGCTCTGGCCCAGGCTGGCCCTACTGTCGATGTCCCTGGCATCAGCCAGAACGCTACAGATATCAATGTGCCCTTCCATGTTTTTATCCTCAACAACCGTGGTGTGGGTCCACAGTAGGAACACGGCTTTGGTATGACCATAAGGAGCAACTGATATTGGGGTGACTTTCGCCAAGTCACACGAAAGTCACACAGCACAAGCAGGCAAGAGGGCTTTACATCACTAGTTACCAATCAATGACCTATATGCCGCCACTAGGCATTTACCGCCATTGATACATCTGATAATAATAGTCCTATCAGGGAAATAGGTTGGCACGTAACGTGTTAAAAGTAGGACGTTTTTATATCAATCCCCAGCAACAGCTCTTGCTGGACGAAAATAAAAATGAGATCGCCCTTGAAGCGAAAGTTCAGGAGATCCTCTTTTATCTTTTCGATAATCGCGACCGCTACGTCTCCTTGGAAGAACTGCACGAAAACGTTTGGTCTGGTCGAATTGTCAGCGACTCCGCCGTCAGACGCACCATCAGCAAACTGCGTAAACTCTTTGATGATAACGGTGAGGAAGCCGAGTATATCAAGTCGGTAGTCAAAAAGGGTTATAAGTTTGTTTGTGATGTGGAAGAATCTGTTGACAATGAAATATTCCATGAAGAAAAAAGTAAGAAAGTGCAAGGAAGGAAATTTACCTTTTCCTTTAAATTATTCTTCAAAATGATAATTTTTTCTTTATTGATTGCTTTTATCTTGTTTTTATCTGTCACTACATTTTTTAAGATTATGACCTTGGCGCAAGATGATATATTAGCCTTGGACCAGAACGAGTACGGCGATTATACATACATTGGCTATGAAGCTAGTGAACATCGATATCAACTTTTTTACAGGCCATCGGGAACAAAAGACGATCAGCAGCTTATTTTTTCAAGTGAACCATTAATAAACCCTATATTCATTGATAAAAACATTTACGTTGGATTAAAAAATTCTGACTTTTGCGGCCTTAAAATAGTATCAGTTAATGACTCAAGTACAAACAACAAAGATCTACACTGTTACTCTTTGACTCATTTATCAAAAATTGACAGTGGAGAGCTATTAATTACGATGCAGATGACACTTGGTGGGAACTACCAGTCATACATCTTTGATATAAAAGATGAGAGTATATATGCGCTAGAAAACACAGTTAATCAGACTCCATATATTGCAGCTTTATCTAAAAATAAAAGTATTCTCGCAATTGCAACCTCTCATAAGAAAGGAAGTAGCTTACGATTATTAGACATGAAGAATCGGCTTCAGCTAAAGCAAAAGTTCTTTAATGAACGGGTTGTGCAAATTAGGTGGAACAAATCAACATTAATTTTAGCCACAGAATACTCTACGTACTCACTGAATAATAGCACTGGGGTCTTAGATAAATTTGATGTCCGGACGAATGTAGCAAGTAAAACAAGAATTTTAGACTTCAGCTTGTACGGCGATGATATAAATGTGCTTAATGACGCCGATCTTAATGTCAGTCAATATTTAAATACTTATATAAAAAAATCTGGCCAATTGAAAGTTTTCAACACTGTTTTCCTAGATTCGCATATGCTACCTGTGTTGAATACCAAGGACTTGATTGTTGATTATCAAGATACTGGCTATGTTCTTAAATTCAGAGGGGAAAGTAAGGCACTAGAAGTAAGTGATGAGCCTTTCAGTCTAGTTACTCAACTTGTCGATAAGCAGAAAATCCTTATCGTGAAAAAATCAAATGTCGAATTAATTGATGTAGATAAAGGGACATTACAATATAAGCTAGACATACAAGGCGAGGTAAAACAGGTCATTGATCTACCAAGCGAGCCGGCTTTATGGCTGATAGTGAAATCTCAATTTGGTTGGCAAACATTGCTTTGGAAATACCACGAGAATAAGCTATCTACGATAGCCCTGAATGAGCGATTAAGATTTTTAGTTAATAATGACCTCTACTGGATTGATAGCGAAAGCAATAGACTATTGACTAAAAATGAAAATGGAGACACTAGAATTCTCAGCAATTACATTCCCATTACTCCAGATAGTCTTTGGGTTTTAAGTGATGACGGAAATCTTTTCTTCTCTGCTCCAACTGCCTACGGTTCTGAGATATATAGCATTAGCCTGAAAAATGGCTCAGATGCAAATTTAGAGCTAAGAGTAAGGGATCTAGTTAATCTGGGAATAGACGAAAAAGGACGACTTGTCGTAGTCGTAGAGAAAAGACCAAAAAGTCAGGTCTCTAGCTCATTTCGTTTGTTTGGCTTATAAAAAAGGCCCTGATGGGCCCTTTTTTATAAAATAAAATCAGAACTCAAGACAAATTCTGGCGCCTTGCCCGGCGTTGATGCAATATTTCTCCGTCCCACCCTGCGTAGTCATGGTCTCGTCATCCGAGGCATTGGCAGAGGGGACGGCTAACAAAGTGGAAGCTACGGCAACTACCAGCAAGATTTTCTTGAACATGATGAGGTCCTCCTGTGACCTAGCTAGGGAGCAGCATTAAGGTTAATAGGATGTAATATGCTTAATAGCTGTACGATCCCACAGTAAAAAGCGACAGGGCAGGTGACTTTTGTTAGGTCGCTGTTACGCCTTTTGTAAGGATTTTCGGGTATGATGCCGCGCAGCCGAGATTGAAGAGGACACAAGGATGCGTGCGTTGCTGGCAACACTTTTTGGCCAATGGCAGGCCCCGCCCTGGATGCGCTGGTGCGCAAAGCACCCCGTAAAAGCCGTTGGCAGCCTGTTGCTGCTGGCACTGATCGCCGCACTTTGCTGGGGTGGCTGGTATTGGTACCAGCATCTGCCCAAACCCCGCACCCTGCACTATTCCCTTGAAGCGCCGGCCCTCACCGATTACCACCAGGACAAACCCCAGGTCGCCCCTTTAACCCTGGCCTTCAGCGGCTCGGTGGCGCCTCTTGATGGCATCGGTAAACCGATAACCAAAGGCATCAGCCTGAGCCCCAAGCTCGCCGGGCAGTGGCGCTGGGCCAGCGACAAGCATCTGCAATTTATCCCCGACGGCGACTGGCCGGTTGCAACCCGCTTTGAGGTGACGCTGGATAAAAAGCAGCTGCTGGCTGACCACATCCTCTTGAATAAATACCAGAGCGAATTTGGCACCGCACCCTTTACCGCCAAGATAACCGAAGGGCGTCTTTATCAGGACCCAACCCAGCCTAGCATCCAAAAGCTGGTGGCTACCCTCGCCTTCAGCCACCCGGTGGACATGGCCTCGGTCAAAACCCATTTGTCGGTGCTGCTAAGCCCTGGCCTCACTTACAGCGCCAGTGGCGACACCGAAGTCACCTTCGACGACAAACACCTTTTTGCCTACGTGCACTCGCCGGCGCTGGCCACGCCGCTGGAGCAAAGCACCGTGACCCTGGAGATGGCCAGCGGCATCCACGCCGCCGGTGGCGGCAATGAGGCCGGTAAAGACAAATGGCAGGTGCGGGTGCCGGGCCGGTACCAGCTGAGCTTTGAGCCGGCCCAAGTGAGCTTTGCCTACAACGACAAAGACGAGCCCAAACCGGTGCTGACCATGGAAAGCTCCCGGCCGGTGAGTGACGACGCCCTGCGCGGCAAGGTGCAGGCCTGGCTGCTGCCCAAGAAAAACCCCAAAGGCAGCAACAGCTGGTATGAAGAGAACGTCACCGAGCAGGTGCTGGCCGGCTCCCCGAAACTGTTCCTGACCCAGATCCCCGGCGCCGAAGGCCTGAATCAGCTGCACAGCTTCAAGTTGCAGGCCCCGGTTGGCCGCTACGTGGCGGTGATGGTCGACAAGGAAGTGGAAGGCCAAGGCGGCTACCTGTCTCGCAACCCAGTGCTGAGCGTGGTGCGCATGCCCCAGTATCCCAAGGCTCTTAAATTTCTGGGTGAAGGCTCGCTGCTCAGCCTGGACGACGACCAGCGCCTGGGTTACCTCGCCCGTGGCGTGCAAAAAGTGCAGGTGGAGGTGGCGCAATTGCTGCCTGACCAGCTCAATGCCCTTATCGACCAAAGCACCGGCAGCTTTGCCGAGCCACACCTTAATAACAGCGATTTTGACCGGCTAGTGACCCGCCAGGTCTTTAACCAGCAGTTTGCCAGCAAAGACCCCAGCAAGACCCTCTATGGCAGCATCAACCTCAAGCCGTTCTTCAAAGACAGGCGCGGCATCTTTGTTGTCAAACTGACCCCGGCCAACGAGAAAGACAACGAAACCTTCGATTACTACCAGACCGAGGCCCACGACCTGCGCTTTGTGGTGGTGACCGACCTTGGCATCCTTGCCAAACGCAGCCGCGACGGCAGCCAGGATTTGTTCGTGCAGTCCCTTGCCAGCGGCCAGCCGGTGGCTGGCGCCGACGTGGCGGTGATTGGCCGTAACGGCCTCCCGGTAGCCACCGGCAGAACTGACGAGCGCGGCCACGCCCGCTTTGGCAAACTCGGCAACCTGCGCCGGGAAAAGACCCCCCTCTATTACCGGGTGGAAAAGGGCAGTGACCTGTCCTTCCTGCCCATGGGCGACTGGCGCCGCCATCTCGATTTGTCCCGTTTCGACACCGGCGGCAGCTATGAAAGCGACGACCAAGCGGCACTGAGCGCCTACCTCTTTACCGACCGCGGCCTCTACCGCCCCGGTGAAACCGCCCATATTGCCAGCCTGGTCCGCGGCCAGGATTGGGCCACCGCCCTTGGCGGCCTGCCGGTAAAATTGCAGGTCACAGACCCTCGCGGGGTAACGGTGCTGGACCGCACCTTCAAATTGGATGCCAGCGGCTTTGACAGCCTGGATTTCACCGCCAGCGAAACAGCCGCCGCCGGCGATTACCAGGCCAGCCTGTCCCTTATCAAAGGCAAGTACCGGCTCACCCGCCTGGGCGACGTGAGCTTCAAGGTGCGCGATTTCGAGCCCGACCGCATCAAGGTGCGAGTCTCCCTTGGCGCCGACAACAGCCCAGCAGGCTGGCTCAAACCGGCGCAGATGAGAGCCGGGGTATTGGCCGAGCAGCTCTTTGGCGGCCCGGCCAGCGACCGGCGGGTCACCGGTGAGATGGTGCTGTCCCCCACCGATATCAGTTTCCAGGCCTGGCCCGGTTACCGCTTTGGGGTACTGGGTAAACTCAAGGAGTCGTTCCGCGAGACCTTGAGTGAAGCCACCACCGACGGCGATGGCAAAGCCAGCCTCGACCTGGCCCTAGACCGTTTTGCCGGTAGCACCTACAAGCTGCACCTGCTGGCCAAGGTGTTTGAAGCTGGCTCCGGCCACGGCGTCAGCGCCCAAAGCCAGGTGCTGGTGTCCGATGCCGATTGGCTACTGGGCTACAAGGCCGATGGCGACCTTGGCTTTATCAGCAAAGGTGGCGAGCGCCAGCTCAGCCTGCAGGCGGTGGGCCAGGATCTCAAAGGCATGGCCGCCGAGCTTCAGGTTGAGCGCATTGCCCGCCGTTGGGTGTCGGTATTGGTTAAGCAAGACGACGGCACCTACCGCTACCAGTCGCGCCGCAAAGACACCCTGCTGGACAGCAACCCCCTGGCGCTGGCCGCCCAAGGCCAAGTGCTGGCCCTGGATACCCGCACCCCGGGCGACTACCGGCTGCGGCTGGTGGACGCCAGCGGCCGCCAGCTCAACCAGATTGACTACAGCGTCGCCGGCAGCGGCAACGCCAGCCGCACCCTGGAGCGCAACGCCGAGCTGGAGCTGACCCTGGACAAAGGCGAATACCAGCCCGGCGAGACCATCCAAGTGGCTATTCAGGCGCCTTACAGCGGCGCCGGCCTTATCACTATCGAGCGCGACAAGGTTTACGCCTTCAAATGGTTCAAGGCTGACAGCACCCGCTCTTTGCAAAGCATCACCCTGCCGGCCGGCATCGAGGGCAACGCCTACATCAACGTGCAATTCCTGCGGGCGCCCGATGCCAAGGAAGTGTTCATGAGCCCGCTGTCCTACGCCGTCAAACCCTTCAAGGTTGACCTGGGTGAGCGCCGCCAGGCCATCAGCCTCAGCGTGCCAGCCAAGGTCAAACCCGGCAGCGATCTCGATATTGCCCTGAACCTGCCGGTGGCCTCCAAAGTGGTGGTGTTTGGGGTGGATGCCGGCATCCTGCAGGTGGCCCGTTACGCCCCGCCGGACCCGCTGGGCCACTTTTTTGACAAAAAGGCGCTGAGCGTTGATTCGAGCCAAATTCTCGACCTGCTGCTGCCCGACCTCAACGTGCTGATGCGCCAGGCCGCCCCCGGCGGTGACGCCGCTGCGCTCTTGGCCGCCAACCTCAACCCCTTTAAGCGTAAACGCGCCATGCCGGTGGTGTATTGGTCCGGCATTCGCGAACTGGTCGCTGGCGAGCAGCACCTGAGCTATGCCGTGCCGGATAGCTTTAACGGCAATATCCGCTTCTTTGCGGTCAGTGCCACCGACACCGCCATGGGCACCAGCGAGGCCGATGTCGCCGTCAAGGCGCCGGTGGTGATGAGCCCCAATGTGCCTGCCTTCCTGGCACCGGGCGACACCGGCGATGTCACCCTCGGGCTCTACAACACCGAGCCCAAAGCCGCCGATGTCACCCTCACCCTGACCCTGGAAGGGGGCCTTGCCAGCACCCTTGCGCCCCAGCAGTTTCATATCGAGCCGGGCCATGAAGTCACCGCCCACTTTGCGGTCAAGGCCGGTACTGCTTTGGGTGAAGGCAAGCTGCATTGGCAGCTCGCCACCAGCGAGGGCCAATTCAAGATGAGCGAGAGCATCTCGGTGCGGCCGCTCACCCCTCACCGCCTGACCCTGGCGACAAAAGTGCTGGACAGCAGCGAAGCCAGCCTCAAGGTCGACCGCCAGCTCTTTGCCCCGTTCAGCAAGGTGGACGCCGCCCTTGGCAGCAGCCCGCTGGTGTGGGCCCAGGGCCTTAGCCAATACCTCAATAGCTATCCCCACGCCTGCACCGAGCAGCTGGTGTCCAAATCGGTACCGGCGCTGCTCCTTGGCAAGCCCCAAGACAACCTGGCCGCCTTCAACCAGTTGATTGGCCAACTGCGCAGCCGCCAGAACAGCAAAGGCGGCTTCGGGCTCTGGGCCGCCAACCCGGTGGTGGAACCCATGGTGGCTCTGTACGTGGTGGACATGCTGCTGGACGCCAAGGCCAACGGCTACCCGGTGCCGCAAGATCTGCTGGATAAGGCCAACGGTTATCTCTCGGCGCTAAGCTCAGGCCCCAGCAATGGCCTAGGTGAGCTGCGCGAGCGGGCCTACGGCGCTTACTTGCTGGCCCGCCAGGGCGTGCAGGTGAGCGGCGCCCTGGCCGATATCCGCGAGCGCCTGCAGCGCTACTATCCCAAGGACTGGCAGGGCGATATCGCCAGCGCCTGGCTGGCGGCGAGCTTCACCCTGATGCAGCAGCAACAGCTGGCCGAACCGCTGTGGCAGGCCCAGCACTGGCAGCTGCTGGAAGACACCCCCAAGCGCCTTGGCCTCTACCTCGACCCCATGGTCCACGACGCCCAGTTGCTAACCCTGCTGGCCCGCCAGGCGCCAGCGCGCCTTGCCGACCTGCCCGCGAACCTGCTGCCACGCATGGGCCAGTGGCTGAGCGAGCAGCGCTACAGCTCGCTGTCGGCCGGCACCCTGGTGCGCGCCCTCACCGCCCTGGGTAACGCCCGTGGCGACCAGGGCCTTGCCATGCAGGCGCTGGTGGGCCAGGCCTGGCAGGTGCTGAGCCTGCCCCAGGCCGAGCTACCCGCCGGCAGCCAGCAGGTGAAATTCCAAAAGACCGGTAACGGCCAGGCCTTTTATCTTCTGAGCCAAGAAGGCTTTGACCAACAGCCGCCTGCACCTTTCAGCCAAGGGCTGGAAGTGAGCCGCGATTATCTGAGCCTGGACGGCCAGCCCCTTGGCAAGGTCAAGGTGGGTGACGAATTCCTGGTCAGGCTGCGGCTGCGCGCCACCAGCCTCGACCAGCTGCAACAGGTGGTGATGATCGACCTGCTGCCGGGCGGGGTGGAGCCGGTGTACCGCGACAAGGACGACAGCTTCGACGGCTGGCAGCCGCCGGTGGGGGTAGGCAAGCTCAGTGACTGGTCGCCCCAGTGGCTGAACGTGCGGGAAGACCGCCTGGTGCTCTACGGCACCGCTTGGCGCGATGCCAAAACCTTTGTCTACAAGGTGCGGGCCACCAACGCCGGGCAGTTCCAGATACCGCCCGTCTATGCCGAAGGCCTGTACGACCCGCTGAGCCAGGCCCAGGGCCCGGCCGGTGAGCTGGTGATCGAGGCGCCATGAGGCGCCGCTACCAGGCCCTTCTGGCCCTGGCAGCCTTGCTGCTGGGGCTTAGGCTCTGGCCGGCCCAGCCTTTTTCGGCCATGGCCCCTTCGTCGCGGGAGGTGCTGGCCAGCGACGGCAGCCTGCTGCGCCTGACCCTGGCCAGCGACGGCCAGTACCGGCTTTGGCAACCCCTGGAAGGGGTGTCGGCCAACATGGTGCAAGCCATGCTGCTAAAAGAAGACCGCTACTTTTACCTGCACCCCGGCATCAACCCGGTGGCCATGGCCAGGGCCATTGCCGCCACTTATATCGGCGGCGATCGCCAGGGCGCGTCCACCCTCACCATGCAGGTAGCCCGGCGGCTTTACGGCATCAACAGCCGCCAGGTGCCGGGTAAACTCCAGCAAATGGCGGCCGCGCTGTGGCTGGAGCTGCGCTACTCCAAGCACGACATTCTGGAGGCCTACCTCAACCTGGCGCCCATGGGCGGTAACGTGGAAGGAGTGGGGGCCGCCAGCCAGATTTACTTTCACAAAGCGGCCGGTGAGCTGTCGTTGAGCGAGGCGCTGAGCCTGGCGGTGATGCCGCAAAGCCCGGCGCGGCGCGCCCGCTTTGGCGCCGATTTCCAAGACGCCCGCGACCGCCTGGCCAGATTCTGGCAACAAAGCTACCCCGGCGACCCGCGCAACAGCGCCCTGCTGGCGCTGAGTGCCATCGGCCACGACCGGCGCGAGCTGCCCTTTTTGGCGCCGCACTTTAGCCGCCGCCTGCTGCGCGAAGACGCCGCCACCGTTATCCACAGCACCCTGGACCCGGCCCTGCAAGATCTCCTAGAACGGCGGCTCGGCCAGTACATCGCCAGCCGCCGCCACCTGGGGGTAACCAACGCCGCCGCCCTGCTGGTGGACAGCCGCGACCAGAGCATCAAGGCCTGGGTGGGCTCGGCGGACTTTTTCAACGCCGACATCGAAGGCCAGGTCGATGGGGTCACCGCCCGCCGCTCGCCGGGCTCCACCTTAAAGCCCTTCCTCTACGGCCTGGGGCTGGACCAGGGCATCATCCACCCTTTGAGCATCCTCAAAGACGCCCCCACCGCCTTTGGCAGCTTCGAGCCGGAGAACTTCGACCACCGCTTTACCGGCCCCATCAGCGCGCACGACGCCCTGATTAAAAGCCGCAACCTGCCGGCGGTGTGGCTGGCCGGGCAAATCAGCCACCCCAACCTGTACGGCTTTTTGCGCCAGGCCGGCATCAAGGGGCTGCGGGGGGAAAGCCATTACGGTCTGGCCCTGGCCCTTGGCGGCGGCGAGCTGACCATGGCCGAGCTGGCCCGGCTATACCTGATGCTGGCAAGCGATGGCCACCATTACCCGCTGCGCGACCGCCAGCGCCAGCCGGTGAGCCCGGCCAGCCAAGCGCTGCTGAGCCCGGCGGCGGCTTTTATGGTGCGCGACATGCTCAAAGACAACCCCCGCGCCGACGGCCTGCCCCGCACCGGCTGGACTGTGGCCTGGAAGACCGGCACCTCCTGGGGCTTTCACGATGCCTGGAGCGCCGGGCTGACCGGCCCTTATGTGCTGGTGGTGTGGGTGGGTAACTTCGACGCCACCCCCAACCCGGCCTTTGTGGGAGTGGAAACCGCCGGGCCGCTGTTTTTTGCCATCAGCGATGCCTTGCAAGGGGCGCTGCCAGCCACTGCCGATCTGGCCAACCCGGCGCCAGATACGGTGAAAAAGGTGGCCATTTGCGCCGCCTCGGGGGATTTACCCAACCCCTGGTGCCCCAAGGTGGTGGAAGGCTGGTATATCCCCGGGGTGTCGCCGGTAAAAGTCTCCACCCTGCACCGGCCGCTGTGGGTGGACAACCTCAGCGGCGCCGCCGTCTGCCCGCCTTACAACCCGGCCCGCCAGCACCAGGAGGTGTTTGCCTTCTGGCCGTCTGACATGGCGGCGCTTTTTGAGCAGGCCGGCCTGCCCCGTAAACTGCCGCCGCCGCTACCTGGCGCCTGCAACCAGAGCCTTGTCCAAAGTAGCGCCTCGCCGCTCATTCGCTCGCCGCTCAAGGGGGTGACCTACAGCCTGCGCCAAAGCCGCCCTGGCGAGCGCATTGCCCTTAAGGCCGACGCCCCCTCCGACAGCCAGGTTTTGTACTGGTTTGCCGGTAATAGCCTGCTTGGCCAGAGCGCGCCGGGTAAGGCGCTGGATTGGCGGCCGCCCCGGGCCGGGCGCTTTGAGTTGTCGGTGACCGACGACAAGGGCCGCAGTGCCAGCCGGCTGCTGCGGGTGGATATCGGACCGTAATTCCCCCTAAAAACCGCACAAAAATCGCGCTTAGCCACCAACGGCAAGCCAAAAGCGACCAAAGTGCTAGCCCTTAAGCTGGTCTTAAGGCCAGCGTATACATTGAAAACATCCGGCAAAGATTGCCATACGTTTCTTTACACGGTTTTACCCCTAAACCAAGGACCAATAGGCAAGATAGGCCTCACCTTGGAAAATGGTGCCGTCGCGCATAGAAGTAGCAGTCATCCTATGAAAAAACTGATGTTAAGGTCCGGCCTGCTGGCACTGGCCTGCGCCCTGGCAGCCTGCCAGGACGCCAATTCCGCCGCCAAGACCGCCCATAAGACCGAGACCGAGGTCGGTGTGGTGACCCTCAAGGCCGCCCCCATCGCCCTGACCACTCAGTTGCAGGGGCGCACCGTGGCGTCGTTGAGCGCCGAGATCCGCCCTCAGGTGAGCGGCATCGTCCAGGAGCGCCGCTTCGTGGAAGGCAGCGAGGTCAAAAAAGGTGACCTGCTCTACCAGATTGACCCGGCCAGCTACCAGGCCGCCTACAACCAGGCCAAGGCCGATCTCCTGGATGCCGAAGCCACCCTCAACTCGGCCCAGCTCAAGGACAACCGCTATCAGGACCTGGTGAAAGACCAGGGGGTATCCAAACAGGACGCCGACGACGCCCACGCTGCCTACCTGCAAGCCAAGGCCAGCGTAGCCCGCTACCAGGCCGCCCTGGACAGCGCCAAAATCGACCTCGATCGCACCCAGGTCAAGGCCCCCATCAGCGGCCATATCGGTATTTCCAGCGTCACTGCCGGCGCCCTGGTGACCGCCGACCAGACCACGGCGCTGGCCACCATTCGCGCCCTGGACCCCATTTACGTTGACCTTACCCAGTCTTCCAAGGAGCTGCTGGAGCTGCGCGACCTGCTGGCCAAGGGCGGCATCGCCCAGCGCAACGCCCAGGTATCGCTGACCTTGGAAGACGGCCGCACTTACCCCCACCAGGGCAAGCTGGAATTCAAGGAAGTGGCGGTTAACCAGGCCACCGGCTCGGTTACCCTGCGGGCCACCTTCCCCAACCCCGACGGCCTGCTGCTGCCCGGCATGTTCGTGCGGGCCACCCTTGCCGAAGCCCGCCAGGACAACGGCATTCTGGCGCCCCAGCAAGGGGTTATCCGCGACAACGACGGCAGTGCCCACGCCTGGGTCGTCGGCGCCAGTGGCAAGGTGGAACGCCGCCAGGTGGTTACCGGCCAGCCCATGGGTAATCAGTGGGTTATCCAAAGCGGCCTGAAAGATGGCGATACGCTTATCGTCGAAGGCACCGACAAGGTCCAGCCCAACCAGCAGGTAAAAACCGTGCCGGTGAAGTTAGATTTGAGCACCGGCGGAGGCGTCTAAGCCATGTTGGCCCGTTTCTTTATCGACCGCCCGGTCTTTGCCTGGGTGCTGGCCATCATCATCATGATGGGCGGCCTCTTTGCCATTCGTACCTTGCCGGTGGCCCAATATCCTGACGTGGCGCCACCCACCATCAACATCAACGCCACCTACACCGGCGCCGACGCCAAGACGGTGGAAAACTCCGTCACCCAGATCCTCGAGCAGCAGCTGACCGGTATCGACGGCCTGCTGTATTTCACCTCGTCCAGCTCTTCTTCCGGCCAGGCCAGTATCTCTGCCGTTTTCGAGCAAGGCACCGACGCCGACACCGCCCAGGTACAGGTGCAGAACAAGGTGCAGCAGGTAACCTCCCGGCTGCCCACCTCGGTGCAATCGCAAGGGATAACGGTTACCAAATCCCAGCATGACTTCTTGATTGTTTTCGCCCTGTACGACACCACAGACCAGGCCACCTCCAACGACGTGGCCGATTTCCTGGTGTCCAACATGCAAGACCGCATCGCCCGTCTCGAAGGGGTGGGCGATGTGCGGGTGTTCGGCGCCCAACATGCCATTCGTATCTGGCTGGACCCCACCAAACTGGCGGCCTACCAGCTGATGCCGTCTGACATCACCAGCGCCCTTGAGGCCCAGAATACCCAGGTGGCGGCCGGTAGCATCGGCGGCCAGCCCAGCCCCGACCAGCAAGAACTGAACGCCACCGTTACCGCCCAGTCGATGCTGCAAACCCCGGAGCAGTTCCGCAAAATCATCGTTAAACACAACTACCAGGGCGCCGACGTCAAACTCAGCGACGTGGCCAAGGTAGAGATGGGCAGCGAAAACTACGGCGCCGCGCCACGGCTTAACGGCCACCCGGCATCGGGCATGGCGGTGATGCTGGCGCCCGGCGCCAACGCCCTGACCACCGCCGAGCGGGTTCGCGCTGCCGTGGCCAGCATGAAGGGCACCTTCCCGGCTGGATACCAGGTGGCCTTCCCCCGCGACAGCACCGCCTTTATCAAGCTGTCTATCGAGGAGGTGGTCAAAACCCTGTTCGAGGCCATAGTGCTGGTGATCATCGTCATGTTCGTGTTCTTGCAGAACTGGCGAGCCACCCTGATCCCGGCCATCGCGGTACCGGTGGTGTTGCTGGGCACCTTCGGGGTGCTGGAGATCTTCGGCTACTCCATCAACACCCTGACCATGTTTGGCATGGTGCTCTCGATAGGCCTGTTGGTAGACGACGCCATCGTGGTGGTGGAGAACGTCGAGCGGGTGATGCGCGAAGACAAGCTCTCGCCACGGGCCGCCACCATCAAATCCATGAAAGAGATCACCCCGGCCCTTATCGGCATTGCCGTGGTGCTGTCGGCGGTGTTCCTGCCCATGGCCTTCTTCGGCGGCTCCACCGGGGTGATTTACCGCCAGTTCTCCATCACCATCGTTTCGTCTATGGTGCTGTCGGTGGTCGTGGCCCTGACCCTGAGCCCCACCCTTTGTGCCAGCCTGCTCAAACCCTCCGACGCCGAGCATAGCCACAAGGGCCTGTTCGGCTGGTTTAACCGCACTTTTGATGCCATGACCGACCGCTACTCAGGCCGGGTTGGCCAGGTGCTGAAAAAACCGGTGCGCTGGATGCTGGTGTACGGCTTGGTGATCGCCGCCCTGGCGGTGCTGCTGGTACGCCTGCCCACCGGCTTTTTGCCCAACGAAGACCAGGGCAGCACCATGGTGCAGTTCAACCTGCCCACTGGCGCGTCCATGTCGCGCAGCCGCGACGTGGCCAAGCAGATTGAGCATTACTTCCTGACCCAGGAAAAAGACAACATCAACACCATCTTCACCATTTCGGGCTTTAGCTTCGGCGGCAGCGGCCAAAACGCCGGCATGGGCTTCTTGTCCCTCAAAAACTGGGATCAGCGCCCCGGTAGCGAGAACAGCGCCGGCGCCATTTCGGCCCGCGCCAATAAGAACCTGGCCAAGATCCGCGACGCCCGGGTGTTTTCCATGCTACCGCTGGCCATCCGCGGCCTGGGCCACAGCGCCGGGTTTGACTTCCAGTTGCTGGCCAACGCCGGCACCTCGCGCCAGCAACTGACCGAACTGCGAGACCAGCTGCTGGCCGAAGCCCGCCAGGACCCGCTGCTAAGCTCGGTGCGTGAGGGCTCCATCAGCGACACCCCGCAGCTCAAAATCAACATCGACGACGCCAAGGCCTCGGCCCTGGGGCTGAGCTTGTCCAATGTCACCAACACCCTGTCCACCGCCTGGGCCGGCCGTTATGTGAACGACTTTCTGGACAAGGACAGGGTCAAGCGGGTCTACGTGCAGGGTGATGCACCCTACCGCTCCAAGCCCGACGACCTGCGCCACTGGTTTGTGCGCGGCACCGACAGCGACGGCAACACCACCATGACCCCGTTCTCGGCCTTCTCGTCGGTGAAATGGACCTCGGGCCCACAAAGCCTGGACCGCTTCAACGGCAACGCCTCCTATGAGCTTCAAGGCTCCGGCAACGGGGTCAGCTCCGGTGAAGCCATGAACGAGATGGTGCGCCTGGCCAAAGCGCTGCCGGGCCATGCTATCAGCTACGCCTGGAGCGGCCTGTCTTACCAGGAGCAGCTATCCAGCGGCCAGGCGTCGATGCTCTATACGGTGTCCATCATCGTGGTGTTTTTGTGCTTGGCCGCCCTTTATGAGAGCTGGACTGTGCCGTTCTCGGTGATCTTGGTGATCCCGCTGGGGGTTATCGGTGCCGCCCTGGCCGCTACCTTGCGCGGCCTTGAAAACGACATCTACTTCCAGGTGGCGCTGCTCACCACCATTGGGCTTTCATCCAAGAACGCCATTCTTATCGTCGAGTTTGCCGAAGAGGCCTACGAGCGCGGTAAATCGGCCTTTGATGCGGCCATGGAAGGGGCGAGGCTGCGGCTGCGGCCCATTTTGATGACCTCCCTGGCCTTTATTTTCGGCACCCTGCCTCTGGCGCTTTCCAGCGGCGCCGGCGCCAACAGCCGCATCTCCATCGGCACCGGTATTGTTGGCGGCACCCTCACCGCCACGGTGCTGGCCATATTTATGGTGCCGCTGTTCTTCGTGCTGGTGCGTAGCTTCTTCCCGGCCAGAAAGCCGGTGTACAGCAGTGACTTGGAGTAAGGCCATGACCGACCATAAAACCGCCCTGGCCTTATTACTGGCAGCCCCTTTGCTGTTGGCCGGCTGCAACCTGGCCCCCGACTACCAGCGCCCGGCAGCGGACATTCCGGCCAAACTGCCCTTAGGGGCCGCCGATGGCCAGCCACAACAGGCCGCCAGTGCCGCCACGCTGCCCTGGCGCCAGTTTGTGGCCGACAGCCGCCTGCAACAAGTGATTGCCAAGGCCCTTACCAGCAACCGCTCCTTAAAAGAAACCCTGGCCGATGTGGCATCGGCCAGGGCCACTTATAAGGGCCAGTACGCCAGCCAGTTCCCCGAATTGGACGCCAGCGTCTCCTCCAGCCGCGCCAAGACCACCAGCGGCAGCATTACCAGCAGCAGCGAAGCCACCCTTGGCCTGTCGAGCTACGAGATAGACTTGTTCGGCAAAGCCCGCAACATGAGCGAGATGGAGCTGGAAAATTACCTCTCCAGCAGTGAAACCTTGCGGGCCGCGCAGATCAGCCTGATTGGTGAAGCCGCCAATGCCTGGCTGACCTTGGCCGCCGACCACTCCTTGCTGAAACTGGCCGAACAAACCGCCGCCAGCGCTCAGCAAACCATGGCCATCAGCCAAAAACGCCTGGCCATGGGGGTAGACTCGCGGGTCGATCTGGCCGGCGCCGAGACCACTTACCAAAGTGCCCGGGCCGATGTGGCCAGCTACAAGACCCAGGCGGCCCAGGACATCAACGCCCTGAACCTCCTTGCCGGGCAACAGCTGCCGGCAGAGCTGCTGCCCACCGCCCTTGCAGATAACGGCCAGTGGCTGAGCGATGTGCCGGCGGGGCTCTCTTCTGATGTGCTGCTAAGCCGCCCCGATGTGCTGGCCGCCGAGCATGACCTAAAAGCCGCCAACGCCAATATCGGCGTGGCCAGGGCCGCGTTCTTCCCGAGCCTGAGCCTGACCGCCAAAGGCGGGGTGGGCAGTGACGCGCTGTCAGATCTCTTTAATGGCGCCAGCAGTATCTGGTCGGTGGCCCCCAGCCTGACCCTGCCCATTTTTGATGCCGGTGCCAACAGCGCCCAGTTGGCCTACACCAAGGCCCAGCGGGACAAATACCTGGCCGCTTACCAAAACGCGGTGCAAACCGCCTTTAAGGAAAGCGCCGACGCCCTGGCCCGGCGCGGCACAATAGAGGAGCAACTGGCGGCCCAAAGCGCCCTGGTGGCAGCCGCCCAGCAAAGCTACCGGCTCTCCTTTAAGCGCTACCAGGCTGGCATCGACAGCTTCCAGGACGCCCTGATTGCCCAGCGCACCCTCTACAGCGCCCAGCAGGGGCTGATCAGCACCCGCCTGACCGAGCTCAGCAACAGGGTCACCCTGTACCGGGTGCTGGGCGGGGGTCTGGCCGGCACTGCGGCCGAAGCGCCGGCAACACCATAAAAAAGGGCGCCAACCGGCGCCCTTTTTTATATCTCGGTGTCGTCCAGCCGGCTTAAATCCTCTGCGGCCTGGCGCAGCTGGGGCGCAAAGGCCAGCAGCCCATCCAGGCTCAGCCGCAATTTGGGGGCATGAATATACAGGCAGGCCACCAGCTTGCCCCGTCCGTCTTTGATGGGGACAGAGCAGGCCACCATGCCGTCGATGAACTCTTCATCGTCGGTGCCGATGCCGGTTTTGGCGATGCGATCCAGCTCGGCGTTCAGGGCGTCAAGGTCGGTAATGGTGTTGCGGGTCATGGCCTTGATGGGCAGGGAGGCCAGTACCGTCTGGCGCTTGGCCTTGGACAATGAGGCCAGGTACAGCTTACCGGAGGAAGTGCACCACACTGGGGTGTGGCTGCCTTCTGGCAGGTAAATTTGCAACGGCCAGTTGGCCTGCACCCGGTCGTAATACACCATCTCCAGGCCATTGGGGATGGAGATACCGCAGGTTTCCTGCACCGCGTCCGCCAGCCGCTGCATGATGGCCTGGCGCGAGGTCTTGAAGCGGTCGGCATGCCAAACCCCCATGCTCAGCTGATACAGGCGGTTACCCGGCTCCCACAGGCCGCGCAGGTTCATCTGCAAGAAGCCGTCCTGTTTGAGCTGGGCCAGCAGCCGGTGCACGCTGGGCTTGGGAATATCCAGGGCGTGGGCAATATCGGCCGGCGACAACGGCGCCTCGGCGTTGGACACCAGCTCGATGATCTCCAGCACCCGGCTGATGGCCGAGCCCTTATCGCGTTTTGTGGTCAAGGGGTTACCTGCGTTCCTGAAAAGTCGGTTAATGGTGGCGTTTTCATCCCCGCCCTGCAACACCCGAGAGCGGCCCATAAAAAAAGCCGCCCGCAGGCGGCCAAAACTCGCGGGGGTTTTACTTCATGGTAGGCATGGAGAATTCGGCCCCTTCCCGCACGTTGGCCGAGGGCCAGCGCTGGGTAATGGTTTTGCGGCGGGTGTAGAAGCGGGCGCCGTCCGGGCCGTAGGCGTGCAGGTCACCAAACAGGGAACGCTTCCAGCCGCCGAAGCTGTGGTAGGCCACCGGTACCGGCAGCGGCACGTTGATACCCACCATGCCCACCAGGATGTTGTCGGAAAAATAACGGGCCGCCTCACCGTCGCGGGTGTAGATGCAGGTGCCGTTGCCGTACTCGTGGTCGTTGATAAGCGCCATGGCCTCTTCCATGGTGTTTACCCGCACCACTTGCAATACCGGCCCGAAGATCTCGGCCTGGTAGCTGTCCATGTCGGGGGTAACCCGGTCAATCAGGGTGGCGCCAACGAAAAAGCCCTCTTCAAAGCCCGGCACCGTTACGCTGCGGCCATCCACCACTACCTTGGCCCCCTGGGCCTCGGCACTGTTGATGTGGCCTACCACCTTTTCCTGGTGGGCGCGGGTGATGACGGGGCCAAAGTCGTTTTGCTTGTCGTGGTAAGCGCCGACCTTCAGGCCCTGCATGCCGGCCTGCATTTTCTCAATCAGGGTGTCCGCTGCGGCGTCGCCCACCGCTACCGCTACCGACAGCGCCATGCAGCGCTCGCCGGAGGAGCCAAAGGCGGCCCCCAGCAGGGAGTTCACCACGTTGTCCATGTCTGCGTCGGGCATGACGATGGCGTGGTTCTTGGCGCCGCCCAGGGCCTGGCAACGTTTGCCGTGGCTGCTGGCAGTGGCGTAGATGTACTCGGCCACCGGGGTGGAGCCTACAAAGCTCACCGCTTGCACCCGTGGGTCGGTGAGCAGGGTGTCTACCGCCTCCTTGTCGCCGTTGACCAGGTTGAACACCCCGGCTGGCAGGCCGGCTTCCTGCAACAGCTCGCCAATAAAGAGGGTGGCGGACGGGTCGCGCTCCGAGGGTTTGAGCACGAAGGTGTTACCGCACACCAGCGCCATGGGGAACATCCACAGCGGCACCATCACCGGGAAGTTAAAGGGGGTAATGCCCGCGACAACGCCCAGCGGCTGCATCTCGCTCCAGGCGTCGATGGCCGGGCCGACGTTCTTGGTGTACTCGCCTTTTAACAGCTCCGGGGCGCCGCAGGCGTACTCGACGTTCTCGATGCCGCGCTGCAATTCACCGGCGGCGTCGTGGACGATCTTGCCGTGCTCCTGGCCGATGAGTTCACAAATTTTGTCGCTGTGCTGCTCCAGCAATTCCTTGAAGCGAAACATCACCCGCGCCCGCTTGATGGGTGGGGTGTTGCGCCAGGCAGGATAAGCGGCCTGGGCGGCGGCGATGGCCTCTTCCACCGTGGCCTTGGGGGCCAGGGCCACTTTTTTCTCGGCCTTGCCGGTGGCGGGGTTGAATACGTCCTGGGTGCGGGCCGCGTCCATGCGCGGCTGGCCGTTGATGAGATGTCCGATGGTAGTCATTGCAAATCTCCTTGGGGGCTGGGCATCAGGCCCAAAGCTGTTCGTAAAGGGTGACGATGTCTTCGGCGCTGGGCACCCGTGGGTTGTTACCGGGGGAACCCGAGGCCAGGGCCTGCTCGGCCATGGTGTGGCGCACTGCGAAGAAACGGTCTTTGTCGATGCCAAAATCCGCCGGGCTCGGCACCTTGAGTTCGGTGTTGATGGCCACCAGCTCTGCCAGCAATTTCTGGTTGGCCAGTTCGGTTGGGTCGTCCATATGGGCAAACCCTAGGGCCCTGGCGCAATCGGCATAACGCTCGGCGGCAGCAGGGATGGACCAGGCGGTTACCGCCGGCAGCAACATGGCGTTGGACAGGCCATGGGGCACATGGAAGAAGGCGCCGATGGGCCGGCTCATGCCGTGCACCAGCGCCACCGAGGCGTTGGAAAAGGCAATACCGGCCAGGCTAGCGCCCAGCATCATCGCCTCGCGGGCGGCTTTATCGTCGCCCTGGTGGTAGGCGCGGCGAAGGTTCGGGCCAATCAGGCCCATGGCGGCCAGGGCCTGGCTGTCGGTGTAGGGGCTGGCCTTCTTGCTGACATAGGCTTCGATGGCATGGGTCATGGCGTCGATACCGGTGTCGGCGGTGGTGCGGGCCGGCACCGTTAAGGTCAGCTCGTAATCAATCAGGGCCGCCACCGGCATAAAGCCAACACCGGCGCAGAGCAATTTCTCGTCGGTCTTTTCATCGGTGATGATGGTAAAGCGGGTCGCCTCCGAACCGGTGCCGGCGGTGGTGGGGATGGCGATAATCGGCAGCCCCGCCTCGTTAACCTGGTGCGGGAAACGGTAGTCGTTAATGACGCCGCCAAATTTCCCCAAGATGGCGATGGCTTTGGCGCTGTCGATAGGGCTGCCGCCACCGAGGGCCACTACGGCGTCAAAGTCGCCGGCGCGCACCTTATCCACCCCGGCCTGGATGGAGGCGGCGGTGGGCTCGGGCACGGTGTCGGCAAAGACATCGCTGGCAATGCCTTTGGCCGCCAGCAGGGTTTGCACCTTATCGAGGTAACCGAGCTGCACCATCATTTTGTCGGTCACCAGCAGCGGCTTTTTGCAGCCAAAGGTAGCCAGCAATTCGGGCAGTTTTTGAAGCACGCCGGGGCCGACTTCCATCACCCGGGGCAGAACGACTGAGGCCATAAGACCCTCCTTTACGGCGCCCGGCCGGGCGCCAACTGACACATGCTCAGAAGGCACCGAACATGCTACCAAGACCAATCACCACCACCAGGCCGGCCAGGGCCGCAGGAATGGTGACCATGAAAATATCCAGATACGACTGCCGGTGGGTCAGGCCGCAAATGGCCAGCAAGGTGATCACGGCGCCGTTATGGGGCAGGGTATCGAGCCCACCAGAGGCCATGGCCGCCACCCGGTGCAGCAGCTCCGGCGACACCCCGGCCTGGGTGGCCAGCTGCATGTAGGTATCGCCCATGGTGTTAAGGGCAATGCTCATGCCGCCAGAGGCCGAGCCGGTAATGCCGGCCAGCACGTTCACCACCACCGCTTCGGAGATCAAAATGTTGTCTGGCGACAGGTTCAGCATCAGCGCCTTGAGTACCCCGAAGGCGGCCAAAGAGGCGATCACCGAGCCATAACCCACTTCCGATGCGGTGTTGAAAATCGGCAGCAACGAACCCAGGGTGCCCTTGTTGAGGGTCTCCTTGAGGTTGCCCCAGCGGCGCCAGTTAAAGGCCACCAACGCCAAGCAGGCCAGCAGCAGCGCGCTGATGATGGACCAGATCCCCAGCACCGCGCTGAGTTCGGTGTGGCCGAACTTGGCCTCGGCCAGGTAGCTGTTGTTAAGGGCCGGGAACAACACCTTGCTAAAGAGGTAGTTGCCCAGCACCACCAGCACGATGGGCAGCAGCGCCACCCACAGCGGCGGCAGGCGGCTGGTATCAAAACCGCTTTCCTGGCTGTCGGGGTGGCTGCCGTAACCTTCGCCAGCCAGCCGCGCCTTGCGGGCCCGGTATTCCATCCAGCCCCAGCCACAACCAAACATCACCACAGCGCCGATAAGGCCAAGGCCGGGGGCGGCAAAGGCGTCGGTGCCGAAAAACGGCATGGGTATAGCGTTCTGAATGGCCGGGGTGCCGGGCAGGGCGGTCATGGTAAAGCCCAAGGAGCCGATGGCGATGGCCCCGGGGATCAGCCGCTTGGGCACATCCGCTTCACGAAACAGCGCCGCAGCGATGGGAAACACCGCAAAACCCACCACAAACAGCGACACGCCGCCGTAGGTCAACAGCGCACAGGCAAGGGCAATGGCCAGCACCGCCCGTGAGCCACCCAATTTGCCCACCAGGGCGTGGGCGATGGCCCGGGCTGAGCCCGAGTCGTCCATCAACTTGCCGAAAATGGCCCCCAGCAGGAACAGCGGGAAGTATTTAATGACGTAGCCGCCAAGGCCGGTCATGAAGATTTGGGTGTAGGTGCCCAGTAACTGGTTGCCTTCACCGCTCAGCAGCACCGCCAACATGGCCAGCAGCGGCGCCAGGATCAACACACTGATGCCGCGATACGCCAGGTACATCAGCAGCCCCAGCGACAGCACTATTCCTATCAAACTCATGGTTTCCCCCAAAGGCGGCGCCGTACTTGGCACCCTTGTTGTTATTGGTTTTCTGGCGGTTCTGCCTGGGCCTGTTGCACCGGCCTTTATGCTGCCAACCCCGCCACACAACGAAATAAAATCATTTATCGATACGAAACGTATCATTATCGATCAAAATAACCCTGTCAAACCCAATCGCCATTTACGTAAACGTCAAAATGTCGCTAACCCGGCCCGAGCCTAGCCAGTGGGGATAGAGTGAAAATTCAGAAATCCGTTTTTCACCACTGCCCAGGGCTGCGCCGGGCGGCTGGCTCAAGTACACTAGGGGCGATTTGAAAAGGATGAGCCCATGGCAGACAACAACAGCACCGACTTCGGCTACAAGACGGTCCCGGTGGCGGATAAAGCCAAGATGGTGGCCGGGGTGTTCCACTCCGTGGCCGGCAAATACGACGTAATGAACGACCTGATGTCCATGGGCATCCACCGGTTGTGGAAGCGTTTTACCATCGACCTTTCCGGGGTGCGCTCCGGCCAGAAGGTGCTGGATCTGGCCGGTGGTACCGGCGATCTGGCTGCCAAGTTTGCCCGCATCGTTGGCGACAGCGGTGAAGTGGTGCTGGCCGACATCAACGACTCCATGCTCAATGTCGGCAAGGAAAAGCTGCGCAACATGGGCATCGTCAGCAACGTGCGCTTTGTCCAGGCCAACGCCGAATGCCTGCCCTTCCCGGACAACCACTTCGACCTCATCACCATCGCCTTTGGCCTGCGTAACGTCACCGACAAACTGGCGGCGCTCAAGTCCATGCAACGGGTGCTCAAGCCCGGTGGCCGCCTGCTGGTGCTGGAGTTCTCCAAGCCCGCCAACCCGCTGCTGACCCAGGCCTACGACATCTACTCGTTCAAGGTACTGCCTGCCATGGGCAAACTGGTGGCTGGCGACAGCGAGTCTTACCAATACCTGGCCGAGAGCATCCGCATGCACCCGGACCAGGAAACCCTCAAAGGCATGATGCTCGAAGCCGGTTTTGACGAGGTGGAATACCACAACCTCACCGGTGGCATCGTCGCCCTGCACCGAGGCTTCAAGTTCTAAGATGCCGTTCAAGCAACTTATCCAGGCCCTAGCTCAAACCGGTGCCAACCGTTTGCTGGCACTGGATGAGTCCAGCGGCCGCCGCTTGGGGCGCCTGAGCGGCAAAACGGTGCTGGTGCAACTGACCGACATCAACCTTGGCCTTGGTTTTGTGGTGCTGGACGACGGCCTGCTGGTGACCGGCGATCTGGCGGCCCCCGACGCCAAGGTGGCCCTGCCGGTGGCCGCCATCAAAGAGCTTAAAGACAGCGCCAACCTGCCCCGCGCCATCAAAGAAGGGCGCCTGGAGCTGACCGGCGATCCGATGCTGCTCAAGCAGTTTTCGGAACTCTTTGCCAAGCTCGACATCGACTGGGAAGGGGAACTGGCCAAATACCTGGGCGATGTACCGGCACACCTGCTGTTTAGCAGCGCCGCACGCCTCAGCCGGCGCCTGGCTGGCAGTGCCGGCCGCTTTGCACAGTGGGGCGCCGAGCAGCTCACCGAAGAATCCCGGCTAACCCCCAATGCCCTCGAGCAGCGCCAGTTCTTTGATGATGTGGACGACCTGAAAAGCGCCCTGGCCCGCCTGGAGAGGCGTCTTGCGGCGCTGGAGCACCGATGAGCAGTCTGCGACTCTATAAAGTCTTAAAAACCTTTTTAAACCATGGCCTTGATGACCTGATCCCAACCCGGTTCTGGCCTTGGTACATGCGCCTTTGGCGGCTGTCGCTGTTTTGGATCCCCAACCGCCACAAGCAAAAGCCCCGCGCCGAGCGGCTGCGCCTGGCTCTGGAAAGCCTGGGCCCGGTGTACATCAAGTTCGGGCAGATGCTCTCTACCCGCCGCGACCTGATGCCGGACGACATCGCCCAGGAGCTCACCAAGTTGCAGGACAAGGTGCCGCCCTTTGACGGCAAGGCAGCCCGCGCCAGTATCGAGCGCAGCCTTGGCGGCCCCCTGGAGCAGTGGTTCAGCGACTTTGACGAAAAGCCCCTGGCTTCTGCCTCCATCGCCCAGGTGCACACCGCCCGCCTCAAAGACACCGGCGCCGAGGTGGTGCTCAAGGTGATCCGCCCCGGTATCGGCAAGGTAATGAGCGCCGATGTGGAGCTGATGAGCACCTTCGCCGCTATCGCCGCCAAGGTGATGCCAGACGGGCGCCGCCTCAAGCCCAAGGAAGTGGTGCGCGAGTACCAAAAGACCCTTTTTGACGAGCTGGATTTGCTGCGCGAAGCGGCCAACGCCATCCAGCTGCGCCGCAACTTCGACGGCTCCGACTCCCTCTATGTGCCGGAGGTCTACCCGGACTTGTGCCGCAAGCGGCTGTTGGTGATGGAGCGCATCTACGGCATTCCGGTAGCCGATATCGAGACCCTCAAGGCCAACGGCACCAACCTTGAACGCCTGGCCGAAAAAGGCGTGGAGGTATTCTTCACCCAGGTGTTTCGCGACTCGTTCTTCCACGCCGACATGCACCCGGGCAACATCTTCGTGGCCTACGAAAATCCCCAGGATCCCAAGTACATCGGCATCGACTGCGGCATCGTCGGCACCCTGGCCAAGGAGGACAAACGCTACCTGGCCGAGAACTTCGTGGCTTTCTTTAACCGGGATTATCGCAAGGTGGCCGAGCTGCATGTGGATTCGGGCTGGGTGCCCTTTGACACCAGCGTTGACGAGTTCGAGGTAGCCATTCGCACCGTGTGCGAACCGATATTTGAAAAGCCCTTGGCGGAAATTTCCTTTGGCCAGGTGCTGGTGAACCTCTTTAACACCGCCCGGCGTTTTAACATGGAAGTGCAGCCACAGCTGGTGCTGCTGCAAAAGACCCTGCTCTATATCGAGGGCCTGGGCCGCCAGCTTTACCCGCAGCTGGATCTGTGGAAAACCGCCAAGCCCTTCCTGGAAGACTGGCTCAAAGATCAGATGGGCCCCAAGGCCATGCTGCGCCATATCAAGTCCAACCTGCCGTTCTGGGGCGAGAAGCTGCCGGAGCTGCCGGATCTTTTGTATGACAACCTGCGCCTGGCCCGAGACTGGCAACAGCGCCAGTCCCAGCGAGACCAGCAACAGCAAAAGCAGCACCAGCAACAATTACAGAAACAAAGTTTGCGCATTCTTGCCGCAACCCTGCTGGTGTGCGGCGCCATACTTTATGGCAAAGTGAACGGATGGGTACCGGTAGTCTTGGCATTGGCCTCGGCGGTAGCCTGGATAAAGGCGCTGCGAAAGTAGGCGCTACTTAGAATCGTGTAACCACGTTGTAGGGATCTTCCATGGGTAATATCAGTATCTGGCAATTGCTTATCGTATGCGCCATCGTCGTGCTGCTGTTCGGCACCAAAAAACTGCGCAATATCGGCTCCGACCTCGGCTCGGCTTTCAAGGGCTTTAAAAAAGCCATGAAGGACGACGAGGAAGAAAAGAAACTGGAAGACAAGCCTGACGCCCAGTTCAAGGAAGAAAAACAGGAGGAAAAGGCCCCGTCTGACAAGGATAAGGTCTGATGTTCGACATTGGCTTCTGGGAGCTAGTTCTGGTTGGCATCATCGCCCTGGTGGTGCTGGGGCCGGAACGCCTGCCCGGCGCGGCCCGCACCCTGGGACGCTGGGTTCGCACCGTCAAGGGCATGGCCAATCAGGTGCGTAGCGAACTGGAGCGCGAGCTGGAAGCCCATGAGCTCAACGAGAGCATGAAAAAAGCCGAGCAGATGGGCAAGGATTTGCCCAAAGAGCTGGCCGACACCGTCGACGACATGAAACGCAGCGCCAAAGAAATGGAAAGGCCTTACCAGGATGCCCCCGAGGCCAAAGACGCCAAGGATCCCAAGGACCCATGAGTGATATGCCGTTACTTGCGCACCTTCTGGAGCTGCGCACCCGTATCCTGCGCGCCCTGATCGCAGTGGGCCTAGCACTGGTGGTGATGGCCTACTTTGCCAAAGACCTTTATCACCACCTAGCCTTGCCATTGATCAGCAAACTGCCCGTCGGCAGCTCGATGATCGCCACTGACGTGGCCTCCCCCTTCTTTGCGCCGTTCAAACTGGCCATGGTGCTGTCGTTTTTCGTGGCCATGCCAGCAGTGCTCTACCAAATCTGGGCCTTTGTGGCGCCGGGGCTTTATAAGCATGAGCGGCGGCTGGTAGCGCCCTTGCTGGCGATGAGCAGCCTGCTGTTTTACGCCGGCATTGCCTTTGCCTACTACGTTGTTTTCCCGGTTATTTTTGCCTTTTTCACCTCGGTTGCCCCAGAGGGGGTGACCATCGCCACCGACATCTCCAGTTATTTGGACTTCGTTCTGAAACTGTTTTTTGCATTTGGTGTGGCCTTTGAGATACCCATCGCCGTGGTGCTGCTCTGTTACACTGGCGCCACCGACGTGGAGAGCCTCGCCAAAAAGCGCCCTTATATCATCGTAACGGCCTTTACCCTGGGGATGCTGCTAACGCCACCGGATGTGATTTCCCAAACCCTGCTGGCCGTGCCCATGTGGCTGCTGTTCGAGTCCGGACTGGTGATGGCCAAGCTGGTGAAGCGCCGCCGAGCGCCAGACGAAGAAGAGGATTCTGAATGAAACTGCGTTACCTGACCCTGCTGGCCCTGGCCTTTGGCGCCAATGCCTCTATCCAGGACAAACTGGCCCAGTGCACCCAACTGAGCGACAACGAGTTGCGTCTGGCCTGCTTTGACGCCCTGGCCAAACAGGTTAAGGCCAACCCCGATATGGCTGCCACCGAGCAGGCCGTGGGCCGCTCTACCGTGATAGCCAAAACCGAGGATCCGGTGGCCAGCTTCGGGATAGAGGAAAAGGTGCAAAACCAGGACGCCCTGCAGAGCATCAACGCCATCGTTACCCAGGTTAACAAAGGCCCCTACGGCAAGCTGGTAGTGGTACTGGATAACGGCCAAATCTGGAAACAGACCGACAGCAGCTATTCCGGCATCAAAGCCGACGACAAAGTCGAGCTGAAAAAAGGTGTGTTCGGCGCCGTTTATCTCAGCAAGGAAGGCGGCCGCACCATCCGGGTAGTACGTAGCAAATGACCCTCTGCGACATCGCCATCAACCTTACCGACAGCGCCTTTGACGGCGACCGGCAGCAAGTGGTGGCCGATGCCGCGGCCCAAGGGGTCGACTATCTGATTTTGACCGGCACCACGGTCGAGCAAAGTACCCAGGCCGCAGATTATGCGGCCTCTTCGCAAAGGGCCTTTGCCACCGCTGGTGTCCACCCCCATTATGCCGATGAGGCTCCTGCCGACTTTATTGCCAGCCTGCGCCAATTAGCCCAGCGCCCAGAGGTGCTGGCCATAGGGGAATGCGGCCTGGATTTTTTCCGCGATTTAAGCCCAAGGGCGGTGCAGGAGCAGGTGTTTGCCGCGCAGCTTGAGCTGGCCGGCGAACTTGCCATGCCGGTGCTGCTTCACGAGCGGGAGGCCGCCGAGCGCCAGTACGCCATTTTGCGCCAGTTCCGTGACCGCCTGCCCGGCGCCGTGGCTCATTGCTTTACCGGCGATGAGGCCACCCTCAAAGGCTGGCTGGATCTCGACCTTTATATCGGCATTACCGGCTGGATCTGCGACGAGCGGCGCGGCCAGCACCTGCGCGAGTTGGTGCGGATGATCCCCGACGACAGGCTGCTGGTGGAAACCGACGCCCCCTATCTCATCCCCCGGGATCTCAAGCTCAAAAGCCGCCGCAACGAACCACAGTATTTGCCCCACATTGTCCGCACCATTGCTGCGTGCCGCCGACAAGACCCACAAACGCTGGCCGCCATAACCTTGGCCAACAGCCAGCGCCTGTTCGGCTTTGCCGGGTAGCAGGTGCCTTATTCAGGAGTATCGATAATGATGAACCGCGCGCCTTACCCCAACACCCGCCTGCGCCGCATGCGCAAACACGACTTCACCCGCCGGCTGATGGCCGAGAACCACCTGCGCACCGACGATTTGATTTTGCCGGTGTTCATTATGGAAGGGGAAGGCAAGCGCGAGGCGGTGCCCTCCATGCCCGGCGTGGAGCGCCTGACCATCGACGAGCTGCTCAAGGAAGTGGCCGAGCTGGTGGAACTGGGGGTACCGGTTATCGACCTGTTCCCGGTCACCAACCCGGCGGCCAAGTCGTTGCTGGCCGAAGAGGCTTATAACCCGGATGGCCTCATTCCCCGCGCTATTCGCGCCGTCAAAGCCGCCTTCCCGCAAATGGGGGTGATGACCGACGTAGCCCTGGACCCTTACACCACCCACGGCCAGGACGGCATCATCGACGATGATGGTTATGTGATTAACGACATCACCATCGACATCCTGATCAAGCAGGTGCTTTGCCATGTTGAAGCCGGCGCCGACATCATTTCCCCGTCCGACATGATGGATGGCCGCATCGGCGCCATGCGCCAGGCCCTGGAAGAAGCGGGCCATGTGAACACCAGCATCATGGCCTATTCCGCCAAGTATGCCTCGGCCTACTATGGTCCGTTCCGCGACGCTATCGGCTCTGCCGGCAATATCAAGGGCGGCAACAAGAAGACCTATCAGCAGGATCCGGCTAACAGTGACGAAGCACTCCATGAAATCGCCCTGGACTTGATGGAGGGCGCCGACATGGTGATGGTCAAACCCGGCATGCCCTACCTGGATGTGGTGCGCCGCGTAAAAGACGAGTTCCGGGTACCCACCTTTGCCTATCAGGTGTCCGGCGAGTACGCCATGATCATGGCCGCCGTGCAGAACGGTTGGCTGGCCGAAAAAGAGACCATCATGGAATCACTGCTTTGCTTCAAGCGAGCCGGCGCCGACGGCATTCTCACGTACTTCGCCAAACAAGCGGCGAAATGGCTGAAAGAAGCACAGTAAATTCACAAAAATGTCAAAAGCCGGTCATCACCGGCTTTTTTTTTGCCCTTAATTTTTTGTTAAGTCTGACTGGCCAGACTGCAAATTTAAGCTATTGATAAATAGTAATTTTCAATACTGCGAGGGGCGATGGAAGTTTCCGTTATTATTCCGGCCAAGAACGAGGCCGAAAACCTACCCATTCTGCTGAAAGAAGTTGGCCAAGCCCTCGAAAGCGAGCAATTTGAAGTCGTGGTCATTGACGACGGCTCTACCGACAACAGCTGGAACCTGCTGTGTGAGCTGAAAGAAAGCTACCCCTGGCTACGAGCCCTGCGCCTGGGGCAATCGTCCGGCCAAAGCACCGCTGTCTGGCTGGGTGGCCGCAAAGCCAAGGGCCGGTTTGTGGCCACCATCGACGGCGACGGCCAGAACGACCCTGCCGATATCCCCAACTTGCTAAACCAAGCCCGCCAGGCCGGTGGTGATGTGTGCGTTTGTGGGATCCGTACCCGCCGCAACGACAGCTGGCTCAAAAGAATGTCGTCCAAGGTTGCCAACGGCGTGCGCCGCCGCCTATTGAGCGATGGTGTGGTGGATACCGGTTGTGGCCTTAAGCTCCTGAACCGCGAACTGTTCCTGACCCTGCCTTATTTCGACCACATGCATCGCTTCCTGCCCGCTCTTTGTGTGCGCACAGGCGCCAAGGTGCTGAGCGTGCCGGTTAACCACAGGGCTCGGGTGGCTGGCACTTCCAAATACGGTCTGCACAACCGGCTCTGGGTTGGTTTGGTGGACATGGCCGGGGTGCGCTGGCTGCAAAAGCGGGCCAAAAAGCCCTTGCTGCAGGAGGAGCTGCAATGACCATTGATTGGTGGCTGCTGCTGGGATTTGCCGGCCAGCTGCTGTTCTCGGCCCGCTTCCTGGTGCAATGGCTGGTGAGTGAAAAAGCCAAGCAGAGCATAGTGCCGACCGCTTTTTGGTACCTGTCTATCGGTGGTTCCAGTTTGTTGCTGGTGTACGCCATTTACCGCAAAGACCCGGTGTTTATCCTCGGCCAGAGCGCTGGCTTCATCATTTATCTTCGCAACCTGCAGCTGATCAAAAAACATGAAGCCAGAAACTGAATATCGCCTCGGATGGCTATTGTTGCTGGTGGTGGTGTTGGCCGGTATCGGCCTGCGCTGGCCCTGGCCTGCCGATGAACCCCGCTTTGCCCTTATCGCCCAGGAAATGGTCAACACCGGCCAGTGGCTGATCCCGCACCGGGTGGGCGAGCTTTATCCCGACAAACCCCCCATCTTCATGTGGGCCATCGCCGTGCTGCTGTGGTTGAAAGTCCCCATGAAAATTGCCTTTCTGCTGCCCTCGGCCCTGGCCGGTATTGGCACCGCCTGGCTGACCGTGGACTTGGCCAAACGCCTCCATGGTCCCAGAGTCGCCACCTGGTGCCTGTGGCTGCTGGCCTTCACCATCCAGTTCAGCCTGCAATCGCGGACAGCGCAGATAGATATGCTGCTGGTATTCTGGGTCACCCTTGGCGGTTACGGTATTGCCCGCCACCTGCTGCTGGGCCCGGCCTGGGGATGGTACTTCCTCGGCTTTGCCGCCGCCGGTTTTGGGGTGATCACCAAAGGGGTGGGGATTATCGCCCTATTCCTGCTGCTGCCGCTGATTTGGCGCAGCGATTTGCGCCAGAAAATGGCCAAGAAGGCCTGGCTGGGGCCGCTGGTGCTGATAGCCGCCATTGCTACCTGGGGCCTGCCCATGCTGTGGTACGCCGCCCATAGCAGTAACCCCGAAGCGGTGGCCTACCGCGACAACATCCTCTTTAACCAGACCGCCAATCGCTACGTCCATTCCCTGGGCCATAAAAAGCCGTTCTGGTATTACGTGGTGGAGGTGGCACCGGTGTTCTGGCTGCCGCTGTCGGTGTTGGCGCCGTTCCTAGTCAAAACCTGGTGGCGCGACAAGGTCAAGCCGGAGATCCTGCTGCCGCTGGTGATGGTGCTGGCTACCGTACTGTTCTTCTCCATCAGCCCCGGTAAACGCGGGGTGTATATTACGCCGGCGGTGCCGTGGCTGACTCTGGCCATCGCGCCTTACCTGGAGCAGCTGCTGAGCCGGGTGTGGCCAAAGCGGTTGTGGATGGCCTTTGCCTGGCTGTTGTCTCTTATCCTCATCGTGGCGTCCTTCCTCCACAAGGTGCTGGAGCAACTGGGCACGCACGGCAGAGTATTCCTGCTCGGCACCGGTATTGCCATGGCCCTGGCCTTGCTGCTGACCCGCCGCCAATCCCCCATGCACCGCTGGGGTTGGGCCCTGGCGGCGTTCTGGGCCGGTTACGGCTTTATTGGTGGCCCGGCTCTGGATAGCATCCGCACCCCCAGGGACATCATGGTGGAAGTGGCCAAGCGTATCGGCCCCGACGGCCAACTGGCGCTACTGGATTACAAAGAGCAGTTCGCTCTCTTTGCCGACCGCCCGGTCACCCAGTTCGGTTTCCACGGCCCCATGGACGAACAGCGTGCCAGCGCCCGTGATTGGGTGGAGCGTGGCCCGCAGTATTACGTGATGGGGCCAAAGGAGAACATGGAGCAGTGCTTTGAAATGAAGCCAGAGGACAACCTTGGCGAGCGCCACGGCGGCACTTGGTACCTAGTGTCGGCCAAGGAGCTAAAAGCCGGTTGTGAGCCCGGTGTGACCCCCGCACCGCTTTACAAAGGCCCGGACTACGGTCTTTACCAAAAGCCCTGAGACACTTCCATGAAAAAGCCCCGCAGATGCGGGGCTTTTTTACGAGCATTTGATCAATTGTCGTCGGCCTTGCCCAGCAGGGCGGCGGCTAACTGGCTGGCCAAGCGCTCACGCTCAAGCAGGTAGTAGTGGCCGGTTTCATCGCTGCGACCGATAAATTCCACGCCCAGCACGTTGCACAGGGCATCGGCATCGCCACGGGAGCCACGCCAGATCACGCCATGGATATGGCTGCTGTGGGTGATGCAGTTCATCAGCTTGCGAAGGCAACGCTCCAGTTGGCTGTCACACAGGCCGCCGGCATGGGTAACCAGCAGGTAGCAGGGCGCATTGGCGTCAGGTTGCTGCGAGGCGGTGAGATTCTTGAAGTAATCAGACGCATTGGTGGCAATGGCATCACGGGCCGATTTCTTAATCGGCACCATCACCATATGCGCCAGCAGCAGGTCGTGGTGGCGGATCAGCTGATGCGAGATCTGCCCTTCGCGATTGAGCCGCAGGCAAGCCTGGATCATGATGTCACTCTTGTCACAAGAGCCTATCCAAGACTGAAAACGTTCGAACTCTTCGGGATCGTCCTCGCTCATGTCGACACCGACCTTCAAATGGTCGGCCACACGATAGCGATAGAAGAAGGCACGCAGCCGCGTCCAGGGCTCGCGCAACAAGAAGGCGTCGGCCAGTTCTTTGGCTTCCTGGTCATCGCTGTCACACAGCGTCTTCAGTGGGTCGTCCCCCACTGCGGCGATGATTTGGGCCTGGCGATATAAAGAAGGAGTCGTTACCCCCCGCTCCCAGCGACTGATGGTCACGGCATCCAGCCTGGCAAAGGCTTCGCGGCGGCAGGACAGGTGGTGGGCAAATTCTTCCTGTGAAAGACCCAGGGTTCGCCGCTTCGCTTTCACAAAAGCGGAAAATTCAAAGTTCATCAACCACCTATTGTGCTTGAAGTTGTCTGGCAGTGGTCGAGGCGCAAGTTTCCCCCCTGGCCCTTGACTTGGTAAATAGCATTGTAGTGACTCCCCTCTATTCCTTTGCCTATTTATTAAGCTCTTGTTATTTAAGAAACGGATGTTAGTCTTTGGGATGTTACTGCTTAATTTAGAGAAACAGCATGCCCCGACTCTGGCTTTTTGTCACCCTGTGTTTTTGCACTGGCTCTGTGCAGGCCGGGGTGTATCAGTGCCAGACGGCCGATGGCCGGACCGAGTATCGTGATACCCCCTGCACATCGGGCGTACAACGTATTTATCAAAAAAGTAAGCTGCCTTCCGGCACCCGCACCAAGGTTACACGAACCCAGGAATTTCGCCCCATTATTGGCCAATGGTGTAACTTTGCGACGTCCCTTTCCATGACCGGCACTAAAGACGTAAGCCAACCCAGTTTATGGTCCTTTGGTGAAACCCAACTGAACGTGACTAACAGTGCAATAACAATCCTGAGTGATTTCAACCAACAGCAGAGCTTTCTGCAAGTCGAAGATACCCGGTTGGGAAATTACCACCTGATCATGCAAGGTGCCGACAGCATGGTAATGAAAGGAGACTTTGGCTATTACTTTTTCCGCCGTGGAAGCTGCCCGACGGCCAATCCTCCTAAATAATCTTCTTTAGCGACATTTTCAATTGAAGGTGCCTTGCCAAAAACCAGGCAGACACCATTCGTTATTGATTCTTTGCCATCCGTTCAGATCCGACCTCTTATTGGCCAATTAGCATTTGATGATTTATCTAAAATTGCCGCTTGGTAAATAAAGTAAGGCCATGCTTTGCACTGCACCCTTGGGGCAGTAAATGCCCTATTGCCGTGCTACCTTTTAGTGACCGTTTTGAGGTGCCTGGCCCGGATGCTTGCCCTGGGGCTTGGCAATACCCCTTCAAAACCATCACCAGAACACAACTTTAAAAGTAAAAACAATATGATAGATATCGATCAGTTCCTCACTGTGCTGGCCCGTAACGAAGGCTCCGACCTTTACCTCTCCACCGGGGCGCCTCCCTGCGCCAAGTTCCACGGCCAGCTGAAAATGCTGACCAAAGAAGCGCTGCAACCAGGAGAAATCGAAGAGGTGGCCACGGCCATCATGGACACGGAGCAGCAGGAGAAATTCAAGAAAGAGCTGGAGATGAACCTGGCTAGATCTATCCCCGGCGTCGGGCGCTTTCGGGTCAATATCTTCAAGCAGCGCAACGAAGTCAGCATCGTTGCCCGTTATATCCGCAACGACATTCCCGATATCGAATCACTGGGCCTGCCCCCGGTGCTAAAAGAAGTGATCATGGCCAAGCGCGGCTTGGTGCTATTTGTGGGCGCCACCGGCTCGGGTAAATCCACCTCCCTGGCGGCCCTTATCGACTACCGCAACACCAATGCCAGTGGCCACATCATCACCATCGAAGATCCGGTGGAGTTTGTGCATAAGCACAAGAAGAGCATCATCAACCAACGGGAAGTGGGCACCGACACCCGCAGCTTCCACAGCGCCCTTATCAACACCCTGCGCCAGGCGCCGGACGTTATCCTTATCGGCGAGATTCGTGACCGCGAGACCATGGAACACGCCATTGCCTTCGCCGAAACCGGCCACCTCTGCATCTCCACCCTGCACGCCAACAACGCTAACCAGGCCCTGGACCGGATCATCAACTTCTTCCCGGAAGAGCGGCGCCCGCAATTGCTGCTGGATTTGTCTTTGAACCTGCGCTGCTTTGTGTCCCAACGGCTGGTACCCACCGTGGACGGCAAGCGCTGCGCCGCCGTCGAGGTGCTGCTGGGCACCTCCACCGTGCAGGACATGGTCAAACGCGGTGACGTGCACGCCATCAAGGAGATCATGCAGAAATCGGAAAACCTCGGCATGCAGACCTTCGACAAGGCTCTGTTCGACCTGCATATGGCCGGTAAGATTGACCTTGACCAAGCCCTTCGCAACGCCGACTCGGTCAACGACCTGCGCCTGAAGGTCAAACTGGCCAAAAACGAGTTGGGCACTCCAAGCAGCAACAGCGGTTCATCGCCGCTGGAACTGCGCCTGGAAGGGGATCAGGAAGAAGAAGACTAAGCCAAAGGGCCGGCAATGCCGGCCCCTTTAACCTTTCAATCGCCGCACGTTGTCGGCCTCGGCTTGCGCCGCCTGGCCGTTGTAGCGGTCGCCGTATTCCAGCCAATGCTCCCTTGGCAGCCGCACCATAAAGAACTTCTCTCGATGCACATCGCTGACCAGCCCCCAGCCGGCGGCAGCCAGTTCAAAATGCACGTCGGTGATGTAATCCATGGTGAAACGCTGCCGTCCGGTGAGCTGCTGGATATCGTCTCGAGTCAGGTAGACCCCTTGTGGAGCGTGACCAACCCGACCAGCAAGCCACTGTGCAAACGCCTTGGCACTTTTCATGTGCAGCCCTTTTCTTGGCAACGTCATGACTTTGTTATAGCAAAGTGTGCTTAGGCGTAATCCAGCGTCCAGTTAACCGCTTGAAAGTGTGAGACTTCTTCACCAAGGAGCTGGCTAAGGAGGGGTTTGCCGGCCAGCCAGCCATCGGGCAGCAGCAAATGCAGGTGATGCTGGTTTACCGCCAGGGCCATGGCGTCCGGCAGCGGCCCACGATGGGCACAAAGGAGGATTGCCAGGCGCAGTACCATCAGCGGCAAGGAAGCGGCGACGATAGGGCCTTGTTGCTGGCTGAGCCAAGCGGCCAGGGTTTCCCGGTCCTGTTCGCAAAAGCCGGGCAGGTCGAGGTGGCAAATCAGATAACGGCTGTGCTCGCAGGCCTGCTTGAAACCCACGGCCAGGCCCAGCTCATGAAGCCTTGCCGCAGCCACCACCAGCGCCATCTTCTGCTCGTCCAGGCTGCTGGCACCCAGTTGCATGGCAAGGTCTGCCACTTGGCGGCCATGGGCGTCATCCAGGGAAAAACGGGAGCTGATGGCAGCCAGGGTGCGGGCCCTGACATCCACCTCGCCATTGGGAATAAGCCCGTAAAGCACCCCTTCGCGCAGGGCGCCGCCGGAGGCCTCCATGTCGCTCACTGCCAGGGTCTCGAAGATGGCCAGCAGTATGGCAAGGCCGGCGGCAAACACCGGCTTGCGCTCGTCACTGAGCCCAGGCAGGGACAACTGATCGAGGCGGCCGCAGGTGATGGTATCGGCCAGGGTTTGCTTGAGGCGCGCCAGCGTCACGGTTTGGTCTTCGCCCCGGGCTATCTGCACTTCCTGCACCGCCTGAACCGAGCCGGAGGCCCCAACACAATGCTGCCAGCCACGTTGGATGTAATCATCCTTAAAGGGCGCCAAGCGCGCTTTGGCGGCTTGGATGGCGGCATCGAATTGGGCCTGGCCCAGCATCCCTTCCGGGAAAAATTTCTGCTGAAAGGTGACGCAGCCCATTTCCAGGCTTTCAAGGCGCTCGGCGGTGAAATCGGTGCCGATCACCAGCTCGGTGGAGGCGCCGCCAATATCCACCACCAGGCGCCGGCCAGTTTGGCCGCTGGTGTGGGCAACCCCCTGATAGATAAGCGCTGCTTCGTCTTCGCCGCTGATCACATCGATGGGGCAGCCGAGGATCTGCCAGCCCTTGGCCAGGAATACATCGGCATTCTTGGCAAACCGCAGGGTCGCGGTGGCCACCACTTTTATTTGGTCGGGGGGAATACCGCCGAGGCGTTCGGCGAACAGAGACAGGCAGTCCCAGCCCCGTTCCATGGCGTCAACGGACAGCTGGTATTGATCGTCAAGGCCCGCCGCCAGGCGGACCTTGCGCTTGATCTTGGCCAGGGTTTGCACCTGGCCATGTATGGCGCGCACCACCAGCATGTGGAAGCTGTTTGAGCCGAGATCGATGGCCGCATACAGCGGGCTGGTTTCGCGCACCTTGGCCTCAGTGGGAAGCGTTGCTGCTTCGGCGAGGACCATTGCTGCGGCCACGTCCTCGGCCATTACCACCGCCACTGCGGTTTCCAGGCCGGTCGCGGCCAGCGCGATGCAGGCGAAGCGGCGGGTTGAGATCGGTCAGTAGCGCGTCGGAGCGGTACTGGGTCACCGGGATCTCATGGCCGATGTACTCTTCGATGGCCGGCAGGTTAAAGACGTACTCCTCGCAGGCCAGGCTCACGGCGTGGCCGGAGGCGCCGGCACGGCCGGTACGGCCGATGCGGTGTACGTAGTCTTCGCAGTCGTCAGGCAAATCGAAGTTATAAACGTGGGTCACCGCCGGAATGTGCAGGCCCCGGGCCGCCACGTCGGTGGCTACCAGGAAATCGAGCTTGCCTTCGGTGAACTCTTCGAGGATTTTGACCCGCTTTTTCTGCGGCACATCGCCGGTCAGCAGGCCAACGCGGTGGCCGTCGGCCGCCAAATGGCCCCAAACCCGCTCACAGACAATCTTGGTGTTGGCGAAAACGATGGCGCGCTCGGGCCAGTCTTCTTCTATTAAAGTGAGCAGCAGCTTGTACTTGTCTTCCTTGGAAGGGTACAGCAGCTCTTCGCTGATGCGGGCGCCGGTCTTCTGGGCTGGCTCCACTTCCACGTGCTCGGGGTTGTCCATGTGCTCGTAGGCCAGTTCCTGCACCTTAAAGGAGAGGGTGGCGGAGAACAGCAGGTTCAGGCGCTGGGTCGGCTCGGGCATACGCCGGAACAGATAGCGGATGTCCTTGATAAAGCCAAGGTCAAACATGCGGTCGGCTTCGTCAAGCACCACCACTTGGATGGCCTTGAGGTCGAACACGCCCTGTTTGAAGTAATCGATGATGCGGCCGGTGGTACCGATCAGGATGTCGATACCGTCTTCGAGCTGCTTGCGCTGGCTGTCGTAGCCCTCACCACCATAGATTAACCCCATCGTTAATTTCGATTCCCGGGCCATTTCGATGGCATCTTTATGGATCTGAATCGCCAGCTCGCGGGTCGGCGCCATGATAATGGCACGAGGTTGCTGCACTTTTCGATCAGCAGAAGCGGGATTATTTAACAAATGGTGGAAGGTGGCGGCGAGGAAGGCAATGGTCTTGCCGGTGCCGGTTTGTGCTTGACCCGCAACGTCTTTTCCCCGCAATGCGACGGGCAGGGAAAGCGCCTGGATAGGCGTACAATTGTGAAAACCCTTGTCTGAAAGGGCCTTAATTACGGGTTCTGCCAGGCCAAGTTCACTGAACTTGGTTTCGGTTAAATGCGTCTTTGTCATAGGGTTCCAAGCATATCAGCTTCGGCTTGCAATGAGGAACAGATTCCTTTGAAATAGGTCCGTCCAGCGCCGAGGCCAAGTTGTTTGCCCCGGATCGCGCACATTATTGGAGAAAGCCATGAGCGATAAAATTGTTCACGTAAGTGACGACAGCTTCGATGCCGACGTTCTGCAGGCTCAGGGTCCTGTCCTGGTCGACTTCTGGGCTGAGTGGTGCGGTCCTTGTAAAATGATCGCCCCGGTTTTGGATGACGTAGCAGAAGAATATGCTGGTCGCCTGACCATCGCCAAGATCAATATTGATCAGAACAGCGATACCCCGCCGAAATTCGGCATCCGCGGTATTCCTACCCTGCTGCTTTTCAAAAACGGCCAACTGGCCGCCACCAAGGTCGGCGCTCTGTCCAAGACTCAACTCAAAGAGTTCCTCGACAGCAACATCTGATCTTAAATAAACAGGGCGCTCAATAGCGCCCTGTTTATATTTACGCCTTTACTTCTAGACGCGGCAAACGTTCGCTGCTAACTTAACCCCGTATTGCTTCCCTTCATGCCCTTCCTGTGTTCACGCCGGGGCGTGGAATTTTCCCGTTGATACCAAACGTTTTAGACAACCCACCACTATGAATCTTACCGAGTTAAAGAATACACCAGTCTCGGAACTGGTTGCCCTGGCCGACCAGATGAACCTGGAAAACATGGCGCGGGCCCGCAAACAAGACATTATCTTTGCGATCCTCAAAGCCCACGCGAAATCCGGCGAAGACATTTTCGGTGACGGCGTTCTGGAGATCCTGCAGGACGGTTTTGGTTTCCTGCGTAGCGCCGATTCCTCCTACCTGGCCGGCCCTGACGACATTTATGTCTCTCCCAGCCAGATCCGCCGTTTCAACTTGCGCACGGGCGATACCATTTCCGGTAAGATTCGGCCGCCGAAGGAAGGGGAACGCTATTTCGCCCTTCTGAAAGTCAACGACGTTAACTTCGACCGCCCCGAAAACTCCCGCAACAAGATCCTCTTCGAAAACCTCACGCCCCTGCATGCCAACAGCCGCATGCGCATGGAGCGCGGTAACGGTTCTACCGAAGACATTACCGCCCGGGTACTGGACTTGGCCTCGCCCATCGGTAAAGGCCAGCGCGGCCTTATCGTCGCGCCGCCCAAGGCCGGTAAAACCATCCTGTTGCAGAACATTGCCCAGAGCATCACCTACAACCATCCGGAAGCCACCCTCATCGTGCTGCTCATCGACGAGCGCCCCGAGGAAGTCACCGAGATGCAGCGCCTGGTTAAAGGCGAAGTGGTTGCCTCTACCTTTGACGAACCGGCCAGCCGCCACGTGCAGGTTGCCGAAATGGTCATCGAGAAGGCCAAGCGTCTGGTTGAACACAAAAAAGACGTGGTGATCCTGCTCGACTCCATCACCCGTTTGGCCCGTGCCTACAACACCGTGGTACCCAGCTCCGGCAAGGTACTGACCGGTGGTGTGGACGCCAACGCCCTGCACAAACCCAAGCGCTTCTTCGGTGCGGCCCGTAATGTTGAGGAAGGCGGCAGCCTGACCATCATCGCCACCGCTCTGATTGATACCGGCTCCAAAATGGACGAGGTTATCTACGAAGAGTTCAAGGGTACCGGTAACATGGAACTGCACCTGTCGCGCAAAATTGCCGAGAAACGGGTGTTCCCTGCCATCGACTTCAACCGTTCAGGTACCCGCCGCGAAGAGCTGCTGTGCCGTGATGACGAGCTGCAGAAGATGTGGATTTTGCGCAAGATCCTCCATCCCATGGACGAAATTGCCGCCATGGAGTTCCTTATCGACAAGCTGTCGATGACCAAAACCAACGACGAGTTCTTCGAGGCGATGAAACGCACCAAGAGCTAAGTCCAAAAGCCCCCGCCACTCGGCGGGGGTTTTGTTTTAAGGCCCCAGGCGCGGCATAATGGCGCCACTTCCATCAGCCCAGCCGTGCCAATGAAATACCGGGATCTTCGCGACTTTATCGAGCAGCTCGAGAAAATGGGCGAGCTCAAGCGCATCAAACACCCCATCAGCCCCGATCTGGAAATGACCGAGATCGCCGACCGCACCCTGCGCGCCGGTGGCCCGGCACTGCTGTTTGAAAACCCAACCGGCTATGACATGCCGGTGCTGGCCAACCTCTTTGGCACCCCCAAGCGGGTGGCGCTGGGCATGGGCCAGGAAGATGTCAGCGCCCTTCGGGAAGTGGGCAAACTGCTGGCTTACCTCAAAGAGCCCGAGCCGCCCAAGGGCTTTAAGGAACTGTGGGACAAGCTGCCGGTGTTCAAGCAGGTGCTGAACATGCCGGTGAAAAAGCTCAAATCCGCCCCCTGCCAGGATGTGGTATTGGAGGGGGACGCGGTGGATCTCGACGCCATTCCCATCCAAAAATGCTGGCCAGAGGATGCGGCGCCACTGATGACCTGGGGCCTGACCGTCACTCGCGGCCCTTATAAGCCCCGCCAGAACCTCGGTATCTATCGCCAGCAGAAGCTCAGTAAGAACAAGGTGATCATGCGCTGGCTGTCACACCGTGGCGGCGCCCTGGACTTTGCCGAATGGAAAGAAGCCCACCCCGGCGAGAAATTCCCGGTGGTGGTGGCCTTTGGCGCCGACCCGGCCACCATTCTCGGCGCCGTGACCCCGGTGCCGGACAGCCTTTCCGAATACGCCTTTGCCGGCCTGCTTCGTGGCAACAAAACCGAAGTAGTACAAGCCCTTAGCTGCGACCTGGAAATTCCGGCCAGCGCCGAGATTGTCCTGGAAGGTTATATCGACCCGGACGAGACCCACATGGAAGGGCCCTTTGGCGACCACACCGGCTACTACAACGAGCAGGAACGCCACGCTGTCTTCACCGTCACCCACATTACCCGCCGCAAAGATGCGATTTATCACAGCACCTACACCGGCCGCCCGCCCGATGAGCCGGCGGTGCTGGGGGTGGCGCTCAACGAAGTGTTCGTGCCGATACTGCAAAAGCAGTTCCCGGAAATTGTCGACTTCTACCTGCCGCCAGAAGGCTGCAGCTACCGCATGGCGGTGGTGACCATGAAGAAGCGTTACCCCGGCCACGCCAAGCGGGTGATGCTGGGAGTGTGGTCCTTCCTGCGCCAGTTCATGTACACCAAATTCGTGATCGTCTGTGACGACGACATCAACGCCCGGGACTGGCAAGACGTGATTTGGGCCATTACCACCCGTATGGACCCCAAACGCGATACCGTGTTTATCGAAAACACCCCCATCGACTTCCTCGATTTCGCCTCGCCAGAGGCGGGCCTTGGGTCGAAAATGGGATTGGATGCCACCAACAAGTGGCCGGGTGAAGTGCACCGCGACTGGGGTAAACCCATTGTCAAAGACCCGGAAGTGGTCGCCCGTATCGACGCCATCTGGGATGAGCTTGGCATCCTCGACAACTGAAGAGCCGTTATGCAAAGAATCAAATGCCGGGTGCTGGACGTGCGCCCCTTTAGCGACACCGTCTACCACATTCGCCTCGAGGCCCCGAAAGGGCTGCATTTCGAGGCGGGGCAGTACCTCAAGGTGGTGCTGAGCGAAGAAGACAAGCGCCCCTTCTCCATCGCCTCCATGGCTGGCGAAGAAGTGCTGGAACTGCACCTAGGCGCCTTTGGCCCAGACTCCTGGGCGATGCAGGTGGTGGAATACTTCAAGAGCCACGATGAAGTGGAGCTGGAAGTGGCTGCCGGCCACGCGCACCTTAGGGAAGAGTCGCAGCGGCCGCTGATCCTCATCGCTGGCGGCACCGGTTTTTCCTACGTACGGGCCATATTGCGCCGCGCCCTCAAGCTCAACCCCGACCGCGCCATCCAGGTGTTCTGGGGCGGCAAAGACCCGTCAGCCCTGTACCTGCATCAGGAAATGCTGGCCCTGGCCGCCAAACACCCCAACCTCGCCTACCGGCCGGTGGTGGAGCACAAGCCGGCCGACTTTGACGGCCTAGAAGGGCTGGTGCTGGACAAGGTAAAAGAGCTGAACCCGGATCTGTCCGGTTTTGACATCTACATTGCTGGCCGCTTTGAAATGGCTGCTGTCGCCCGGGATCTCTTCCTTGCCCACGGAGCTGTGAGTGACAACCTCTTCGGTGACGCCTTCGCCTTTATTTAAGCTGTTGGCGTTGCTGCTGGTCGCCCTGAACCTGCGGCCAGTGTTGTCGAGCCTCGGTACCGTTCTGCCACAACTTGGCCTTTCCGCCACCGCTGCCGGCTGGTTAAGCACCTTGCCGGTGGCCTGCCTGGGGCTTTTTGCCCCTTTAGCACCACTGCTGGCCCGCCGCCTTGGCCTGGGCTGGGCTATCCGCCTGGCGCTGCTGGCAGTGCTGATGGGCGCCTTGCTGCGCGGCCTGGGCTCGGCGCCAGCACTCTTTGCCGGCATGGTGCTGGCCGGTGGCGGCATTGGCGTAGCCGGGGTATTGCTGCCCGGCATCGTTAAACGCGACTACCCCGGCCGCGCTGGCCTGATGACCGGTTGCTACACCATGGCCCTGTGCCTGGGCGCGGCCCTCGCGGCCGGTACCACGGTGCCGCTTGCCCACCAGTTTGGGTCGGCGCCCCTGGCGCTGGCGTTCTGGGCCCTGCCGGCCCTGGTGGCACTGCTGCTGTGGCGTTATGGCGACCAGCGCCTGGCTTCTAGCAGCGACAGGCCCAAACCGCTCTGGCACGCGCCGCTGGCTTGGCAGGTCACCCTCTTTATGGGGTTGCAATCCTCCCTGGCCTACACCGTCTTTGCCTGGCTGCCCAGCATGCTGGCAAGCCGCGGCCTGAGCCCGGAAGCCGCCGGTTGGCTGACCTCGGTATCTATCCTGGTGCAGGCCCCGGCGGCGCTGCTGGCGCCGTCCATCAGCCATCTTGGCCGTGACCAACGCTTGCCGGTACTGGTGGCCATGCTGATGACCCTGGCCGGGCTGATGCTGGTATTGCTGGCCGGTCCCCAATGGCTGTGGCCGGCAGGGGTGGTGCTGGGGATAGGCCAAGGGGCCAGTTTTGGGCTGGCCCTGGCGCTGATTGTGCTAAGAAGCGCTGATGCCCAGGTGGCAGCCAGGCTGTCCGGCATGGCCCAGGGCCTGGGGTATGCCCTGGCCGCTTTGGGGCCGCTGGCGGTTGGCGCCTGGCAGGAAGCCTTTGGCAGTTGGACGGCGGTAGCGCCGCTGCTGGCTGTAATCGCCCTGTTTGCCACCGGTTTTGGGTTGATGGCCGGTCGCAACCGGCACATCGCGGCGGCTTGAGCTTAGATAAGCCCCACCAGGCGCATCACGTAAATGCCCCCAGACAGGCTCAGCACCGAGCCGAGGGTTGAGGCGAGGATGATATTGGCGGTGAGCTGGGCATTGGAGCCCATGGCTCTTGCCATTACAAAGGCTGCGGCGGCGGTGGGGGAACCCAGCATCACAAACAGCAGCGCCACGTCTTTGCCGTCAAAGCCCATCAGCCAGGCAATAAAACTGAAGATCCCCGGCATCCACAGCAGCTTGACCAAACTGGCCTGAATGGCCAGTTTGGAGTCCGAACGCATATCCCTGAGGTTCAAGGTGGCACCTATGGTCAGCAGCGCCAGCGGCAGGGTCATTTTACCCAGGGAGCCCGCGGCATCGGTGACGATAGACGGCATCGGCACTTCCAAAATGGAAAAGGGCAGCGCCACCACCACCGCGATGATCAGCGGGTTCTTGCAGACATTCTTGAGGGTGGCGGCCCAGTTCTGCTCGGTGCCGCTGGACAGCGCCACAATGGACAGCACGTTGAACATGGGAATGCCCAGGGCCAGCAGCACCGAGGCCCGGGCCAGGCCGCTGTCACCAAAAAGGCTGACCGCCATGGCCAGGCCAATGATGCCGAAGTTAGACCGAAAGGCCCCCTGCACAAAGGCGCCTCGGTCGCCCCCCGCCAGACCCTTGAGCCGGGCCCAGAAGGCGCAGCCGAGGAACGTGAGCAGCACCGCCGCTGCTGTCAGCCCCATCAGCCGCAGATCCAGCACCTGGCGGATATGGGTTTGGCTGATAGACAAAAATACCAGCACCGGCAGACACACCAGGAACACCAGCCGCGAACCGGTCTGTACAAAGGCATCGTCCAGCAGCCGCCAGCGCTTGAGCAGGGCCCCCAGCAGCACCAACAGGAAGATGGGGGCGACCATGTTGGCGGTAAACAGCAGGGTGTCCCAGTAAAGCGCCAGGCCCTGGAGGCGGGTGGTCATAAGCGGTACTACGTGAAAATGATTGGGATCATATCAAAACCGCTTTGGCGCCCAAGCTCAAGTAGCGAAACGTCGTATGGTCGCTTTAGCCTGTCAAAGGCCCTGTGCTTCCCGCTGGCCGGCAACCGGCACCAGCAGCACGTCCACCGGCTCGTCCAGGCGGCGAAGATCGACACTGCTGCGCACCTGGGTAACGTATAAAAGCTGCCCGGCCTTGTTGGTGATCTGTGCCTTGACCACGTATTGGGTATGGTCCTCGCCCAGGCCCTTGGGCAGGGCCAGCCGATAGGGATGGGGCCAGGTACGGGTGTCCAGGCGGGCTTTGACGATGGTGTGAATGGGGGCGTCCGGGCTCTCGAAGGTGTCCAGGCTCACCACCAGGGCGGCATCGGCCGGGATTTTCGCGTCCATGGGCAGGTGCAATTGGCCGTGTAACCACGGGCCGTTGTCGGGTTGGCAGGCCGCCAGTAACAGCAGCAGGCTCAGCAACCAAGTTTTCATTGTTAGTACCGTCGGCAAAAAGAGGCGGGATGAGCCTAACGGATGGGCTTCAATGCAACCTGAATCAGTTGCCCTGCTGCTGGGTGCGGCAGCTGTCGATGGCTTGCTGGCGAGTGTAGCGGCCGGCCAGGCGGCACTCGATATGGTAGCGCCGGCCACGATACAGAGGCTTGTTGTCGGCGCCGACAATAAATACCACCAGGTGATAGGGCTGGCCGCTCAGCAGTGCCTGCTGGGTCAGCACCACCGCCTCCTTGCTTTGCCACAACACCTGCGACACCACCGGAGCGCGGTAGCGGGCGCCGGGGGCGTCCAGATCCGCCGGGCGCCGCTGGCGCAGCAAGTCTTTCACAAAGGCGTCGCGGCTGGGGTAGGCGATGTCCATAAAGCGGGAAGACAACAGCGGCTCCTCCGCCTGTAGCGGCAAGGACGCGGCCGCCAGCAGCGCAGCGGCCAGGCAGCCCGCCCGCCTACACCAGGCGGCGATACTGTTCCACCGCACCTTGGAAATCACCTTGTTTGGTTAACACCTCGGCCAAGCGCTGGCGCCAGGCCCCTTCGTCTTTGAGTTGCAGGGCCGCTTCGAGGTAACGGCGCGCTTCACGCAGGTCGCCCTGCACCTGGCTAAGGCCGCCAAGGCAGGCCAGCAGCGCCGGGTCACGGTCACGGCCATGGTGCCATTTGAGCAGCTGGCGCTGGGTGCTGGCCGCCGATTCGTGGTCGGTGAGCACCGGCAGGGTGGCCAGCAGCTGGGGCTGTGGATCTTTCTTGATGCCGGGCATCACCAGATCCAGGCCCTTGGCCTTTTCACCCAAGGCGCCATGGGCCAGGGCCAAGGAGGCCAGCACTTCGGGGCGCTGGCGGCTGTGTTTATCCAGCACCTGCTCAAGGCGAGACAAGCTGGCGCTGCCTTCTTGGCTGGCGACCCGCAACCGGGCCTGGAAGGCCTGCTGGTAGTATTTGTCGCGGTCGCTATCGGACAGGGCGTCAATATTGGCCCACAGGCCAGCCATGTCTCCTTCGGCAAGAGCCAGGCGTGCCGCCAGGGCATTGCCGCTCTTGGCGTCTTTGAGCTCGGTGGGCAGTTCGTCAAAGGCTTTGCGGGCCGCCTCGACATCCCCTAAATGCAGCAGCATGGCAGGCCCTGCCAGGGGCTGGTCCAGGGCTTTTAGCTGGCGGTCCCGCTCGTCTTTGTCGCCGGCGCGGTGCTCGGCGTAGGCGGCTGCCAGGCGCGGGAAATCCGGCAACGGTGCATGGGGCACGGCCGCCGCCAGGGCAGCGCCGGCCTGGCCGTAATGGCCCTGCCACAACTGCTCCCAGGCCTTGGAGGCTTTCTTCTGGGCGCGGCGCCCTGAGCGGTCGCTAAACCAGCTTTTGGAAGAGCCAAAGGAGCGGGCAATGCGCCGCACCAGCCAGTCCAGGCACCAGATCAGCCCCATCAGCACCAAAATCAAGGTGGCCAGCACCACCCCTGTGGTTTCGATGGTGTAATCGCCCAGGGCGATCAGCACATAGCCGGTCTTGTTCATTAGCAGAGGGCCAGCGATAAGCCCGGCAATGAGGATTGCAAGGAGGATCAGCAGCCTTATCATTGCGCGGCCTCCGCCATGCGCAGCGAGTCAAGCTGGCCAGGCAGGCTGAGGCTGACCGGGGTGTCCAGCAGTGCCGTCAATTCGCCGGCAAAGGCCTTCCAGCTCTCGTTGTTGCTGTCGCCATAGGCTTTTTGCCAATCCAGCAGCTGGCGCAGGCTGGCCTGGTAGCGGCTGGCATCGCCGGCAAACATGGCGAGCTTGGCCTCGCTCAGGGCCAGCTTGAAGTCTTCCCGCAGGTAGGCCTCGTGGCTGGGGCTAAGCAGCGGTTTGACACCATCTTCGCGGCGGCGAATGGTGATGAACTTGTCGGCAAAGCGCTCCAGGGATTTTTCCAGGTTGTCGCGCCAGTCCCCTTCGTCCTCGGTGAGGGTGAGATCTTGCTGCTGGCCATCGGCTGCCGGCAGCTGCACGGTGTTCATGGGCAGCTTGGGCACCTGGCGAGCCAGTGCCTCCAAGCGCATGGCGATGGCGGTGCGGTCAATCTTGGGCTGGGCATCGAGGTTGGCGATATCGGCGGCGATAGCCTGCCGCCAGGCCAGCACATCGGTGCTTTCAGGCAGCTGCTTGAGGCTGGCGTCAGCATCTTTCAGCAGCGCCTTGGCCACGGTCAGGTCTTGGGCCAGATAGAGGCGGCGGTTGGCCATACGCACCAGCATGGCGGCTTCTTCCCGCGGCCAGCTGATGGTTTTTTGTTGTTGTTTCCAAAGCTTATCCAACTGGCCCTGAAAGCCGTCGAGGCGGTTTTGCTGTTGGCCAGCCAGTTGTTGCTGGCGCTGCTCAAGCCCGGCAAGCTTGCCGCTCAGGCTTTGCTCGGCGGCGCTCAGCTGGGCCGGGCTTACCGTCGGCGCCCGGTTGGCGAGAGCCTGTTGCTGCTGATAATACTGCCAGCCAGACACACCCAAGGCGCCAGCACCCAGCAGCACGGCCAGCAGCGCCAGGGCCAACGGCCCCTTAGCCGATTTGGGCTTGGCGACGGCGGCTTTGGCCGGCGCGGCCTTGGGCGAAGATTTAGGGTCGGCCGCCGCTTTGGGCGCCGCAGAAGTCGGGGTATCCGTCATGGGAGAGGCACTTTCCTTGAGATAATCGACAACGGCCTGGTCAGAGGCGTCTTTAAGTTGCACCAATTTGGTAAAGCCTTTGGCTGCGGCATAGTCCTTGACCCTTTTCGAGGGCACCAGCAAGGTCAGGCCGTGCAGCCAGGGCAGCAGATGGGGCGCGGCGGTATCCAGCAAGGCATCGAGCAGGCTGTTGGAGGTTACCAGCACCTTGTCTACGCCTTTGTCCTGCCAGTCCAGCAGCACCTGGGGCGGGAGCGACACCGGCTCACGGCGATACAACGCCAGCTCTTCAACCACGGCGCCGCGCTCACGCAAAGTGGTGGCAAGGAGGTCGCGGCCCCCTTCGCCCTTGGCAATCAAAATTTGTTCGTCCTGGACCTTGGCCAGGGCCGGCTGGGCCAGCAGCCCTTCGGAATCGGGCGGGTCGGCCACCAGCACCGCTTCGGCGCCAGCGTTTTTCAGCGCCTGGGCGGTAGCTTCGCCCACAGCGGCATAACGGGGGCCTTTGGGCAGCGGCGCCGGTAGCGCGGCCGCAGCATGGGCCGAGACCACCAGCACCCAGTTAGCAACGGCCAGAAGAGCAGGCAACTCGGCAGGGGCGGGCAGGGGAGTGATCATCAGCAGCGGCGCCACCAGATGCGAGATCCGGTGTTTGTCGAGTTCGGCGCCCAGGCGGTCTGCCTGGGGCTGTGGCCTGATGATCAGCACTGTCATAGGGTTCGTCCGTACACCGCTTCAAGTATCGCCTTGGCGCCATCGTCCAGCAGTTGCTGGCCAAGCTGTTGGCCAAGCTGCTCGGCGTCTTTGGCCAGGCCTCTTACCTCGCCTTCAACCATAGCACTGCCGTCGGGGCGGCCCACCAGGCCGCGCAGCCAAAGCTGCTCGCCTTCAAGGATGGCATAGCTGCCGATGGGCACCTGGCAGCCCCCTTCGAGGCGGGTATTCATGGCCCGCTCGGCGGCCACCCGGATGCGGGTGGCTTCGTGGCCCAAGGGTTTTAGCAGCGCGATGATACGGGCGTCGTCGAGGCGCGCTTCGATACCCACAGCCCCTTGGCCTACCGCCGGCAGGCTCTGCTCGGCGCTCAGGGCACTTTTTATGCGATGGCCCATGCCCAGGCGTTTAAGGCCGGCGCAGGCGAGGATGATGGCGTCGTACTGGCCGTCATCGAGCTTAGCCAGGCGGGTGTTAACGTTACCGCGCAGGTCTTTGATGACAAGATCTGGGCGGCGGGCGCGCAGCTGGCACTGGCGGCGCAGGCTGGAGGTGCCCACCACGGCGCCGGCAGGCAGGGCGTCGAGGCTGTCAAACTGGTTGGAGACAAAGGCGTCCAGGGGATCTTCGCGCTCGCAGATGGTCACCAGCCCCAGGCCGTCGGGGAAATCCACCGGCACATCCTTCATGGAGTGCACGGCGATATCGGCGCGGCCTTCAAGCATGGCCACTTCCAGCTCTTTGACGAACAGACCCTTGCCGCCAACCTTGGCCAGCGGGGTGTCGAGGATTTTGTCGCCCTTGGTCACCATGGGTACCAGCTCTACCACCAGGCCGGGGTGGGCCTGCTCCAGAGCGGCTTTAACGAACTCGGCCTGCCACAGGGCCAGGGGGCTTTGTCGGGTAGCGATACGAACGGCGTTGGACATCTTGGTAACCTTGGATTGAACTGAACTCATCCTACCACTAGGAGGACGGGCTTTCGACGTTGCCCAGGGTCAGATCACGCTCATAGAGCAGTTGGCCGTCTTCGGAAAGGACTTCCAGCCGCCATTGGCCGGGCTGGACGTGCTTTTGCGACCAGGTGCGCCAGTGATTTGCCCCGACCGGCAACGCCACGTCGGATTGCAATTGGCCGTTAAGATACCAGCGGTGGTGGATCTTTTCTCCGGCCGCGCCACTGACTTCGGTAAAAAGCACCAGTTGGTCGACACCGCCAGGCAGTTGCTGGCCGTCAAATACCCCTACCGGCTCACGCTGGACCACATCGCGGCACACCAGGGCGCGGTCCAAGCTGGCCTGGGCCAATGCCAGGGGGCTCAGTAGCGAAAACAGCCATATAAATGTCCATTTGCGCATTCTAAATAGTCCTTTTTTCTAATAATGTCAGCAGTATACCCATACCCACACTGATGATCCGGAAATCGGTCATTGGCGAAAGCATCGCCAAGGTTTAAAATGTGACGGAATTAACGTTTTAAGTGGTTCATGTCTTATCTCAGTCTCGACCAACTCACCCTGAACATTGCCGCCCTGCACGCTGAAAGAAGGCGACTGGCCCGCAAGGCCATGACGTCCCAGGCAGCTGCGGTGTTCGATTTGGTACCGGCGCTGCTGCATTGTCAGTCGCCGGCGCTTCCGGGTGGGGAAGTGCCAGCGCCCCATGGCATTTGCGGCGTCGAGGACGAACCCTTGAGAAAACGCCTGGCCAAGCGCCTGGGCATCAAGGCCGCGGCGCCCCAGGCCAGGGATATCCTGGCGGTGTACTCCATGGGCTCCACCGGCACCCTGGGCCAGACCCCCAATTCCGACCTGGATATCTGGGTCTGCCATCGCCCCACCCTGACTCTGGAAGAGCGCCAGGCCCTGAAGGCCAAGTGCCAGTGTCTGAGCGATTGGGGCAAGGGCCAGGGCATGGACATCACCTTCTTCCTTATTGACCCGGACGAATTTCGCCAGGGTAACAAGCAGGGTATGAACGTGGAGTCCTGCGGCAGCTTCCAGCATTGGTTGCTGCTGGACGAGTTCTACCGCAGCGCCATCTGCCTGGCCGGTCAATTACCGGTGTGGGTACTGATCTCCCCCGACGACCGCCGCCCCTATTTGCAGGCCAAGGCTCATCTCTTTGCCAACGGCGTCGACCCCGAGCACTGGATTGACCTTGGCGCCCCGGACCCTATCCCGGCCGACGAATTCCTCGGTTCCATGCTGTGGCTGCTCTACAAGGGCATCGAGAACCCCTACAAGGCGCTGCTGAAACTGACCTTAATGTCGGTGTATGCCCGCCAGTATCCCAAGGTGCAGCTGCTCAGCAACGAGACCCGCCGGGCCCTGCACCAGGGCGAAACCGACGTGATGGCCCTGGACCCTTACCTGCAGCTGGAACGCTACCTGGCCCACCAGGGGCTGGCCCCGGCGGACTTGGACATGGCCCGCTGCTGCCTGTACCTCAAATGCGGTGGCGACGAGCTCAACCAGGTGCCCAATCATCATGCTGACGTGCTGGGCGAGCTGGCGGTTTCCTGGGGTTGGGATAACGACAAACGCCAGTTGCTGCAATCGCACCGCAGCTGGCCGCTGGCCGAACTCAAGCAGTGGCACCAGCGCCTGCGCGAGCAGATGCTGGCTGGCATCCACGAGGCGCGCGAGCTGTTCCGCCGCACCAGTTCCAGCTCCAGGCTCTGCCCCATCGAGCTGACGGTACTGAGCCGCAAGCTCGACGCCGCCTTTGCCGAAAAGCCCCACAAGCTTCAGCAGCTGTGCCTGCCGCCCAAAGTGGAAGTGGGCCAGGAAGCGCTGATAGTGCGGGCCACCGACGAACATTGGCAGCTGGCCTGCCCGGACAGCGGCCGTACTCTTTATCAATGGACCGAATTGCCCGGCCTGCTGGCCTGGTGCCTGCTGAACGGCTTTATCACCAGCCGCACCGAGCTCAAGCTTGAGAGCGACAAACTGAGCCTGGATACCCTCGACAGTCTCTGCGACAGCCTGACCTGGCTGACCCGTAAGCCTGATCCGGCCGACCAGATCCTGGCCCAACCGGCCCAGCTGGAGCGGGCGCAGATCATCGTCAACCTGGAGCAAGACGCCACCGACGAGCTCAAAGTGCGCCGCCAGAAAGGGGCCATCAACCCGCTGATGTTCGGCAAGGAGCGCCAGGTGCTGGTCAGCGAGCTGACCCTGGTGATCCGCAACACCTGGGGCGAAAGTTCGGTGCAGAGTTTCAGTGGCGAGCGGGCCCTGGCCGATTTGCTGCTGGTGCTGCTGCCGCTGATGCCCAAAGACGCGGTTGCCGCCAACCGCGTGCATATTCATTGCTTTGCCAGCCAGCTTGGCCAAAGCATTGCTGACACGGTGCTGGAGCTTATCAGCACTGCCCAGCAGCGCCTCACCCAGGGGCCTTGGTGTTTGTCGGTTGGGCAAAGCAAGTGGGTGTTCTGGCGCCATGCCGGCACCTTGCACTGGCAGGAAATGACCGATCCGGTGGCCTTTTACGCCCAGCTATCGGCCGCCAAGCTGGCCCAGCAGGGCAACGACAGCGAAAGCAGGGTACCGGCGCCGGTCTACGGCCACGCCTTGAGCGGTTTGGTGCAGTTTTTCTTTGTCAGCAAGGACCAGGGCTACAGCCTGTACGTGTCCAACGAACAAAACCAGGTGAGCTTCTACCATTATCCAGCCATGGACAAAGCCAACCTGGTCAACCTCATCAGCCGCTTCTACACCCAGAAAGAAAGCCTGTGCCCCAGCACCACCTTCAACCTGCCGCAGTATTACGAGTTGTTTGAGGGAACAGAGGGCTGGCAGATGCAGCCCCTGACCACCACCACGCTGGCGGAATAACCTGGCTCAGAGCGCCAGTTTGATGGAGCTGCCGGCCTGCAGGCTGACCGCTTCGTCGAGGAAGGCGTGCAGCTCGGCGCCACTGCGCACATCCACCCACTGCCCCTCCTGATAGCCAAAATGATGGCCGTTGAACTTGGTGGCAACCCAGATCTGCTGCAGAGGGGGCTGCTTGTTGATGATGATCTTGGTGTGGTCGGGAAAGACCAAGTCGACCTTGCCGCCAACCGACTCCACTTCGATGTCCAGGCCGGTTTGGTCGGCGGCGTTTTCCACTGCGTCCTCAATGGCCAGCAGCAGGGCATCGGTGAGGTCTTCGTACTGGCTGTCGTTCATCTTCTACCTTCGGTTTGCAATTGCCATGGGTAGTGCGATTATAGGGCCAGATTCCGATAAATCCGATTGCCGATCCCGATGAAAAAGCGCTTATTTTTACTGGCCCTGTTTGGCCTCGTTCTCGCCGGTTGTGGCCAAAAAGGCCCGCTCTACAAGCCTGCCCCCGCCCCGGTCAACCAACCCAGCGAGCCGTCATCATGAGCGCCCATTACCAGAACCAGCAGCTTTGGGTTGAAGACCAGGGCGTCGCCGCCCTGGCCGAGCGGTTCGGCACGCCTCTTTATATTTATTCCAAGGCCGCCATCGAGCAGGCCTACCAAGCCTTTGCCACCCCCCTTCAGGGCCGCAAGCACCTGATCTGCTTTGCGGTAAAAGCCAACTCCAACCTGGCGGTACTGAACCTGCTGGCCCGCCTGGGCGCCGGTTTTGACATCGTCTCCGGTGGCGAACTGGCGCGGGTGCTGGCCGCCGGCGGCGACCCGGCCAAGGTGGTGTTCTCCGGGGTCGGCAAGACCCGCAGCGAGATGGCCCAGGCCCTCAAGGCCGGCATTCACTGCTTTAACGTCGAATCCGTGGCTGAGCTCGACCGCATCAATGGCGTGGCCGCCGAGCTGGGCCTGGTGGCGCCCATCAGCATCCGGGTCAACCCGGACGTAGACGCCAAAACCCACCCCTACATCGCCACCGGCCTTAAGGAAAACAAGTTCGGCATCGACATCCTGATGGCGCCGGACGCCTTCCGTAAGGCCGCCAGCCTGCCCAATATCAAGGTGCTGGGGGTCGATTGCCATATCGGTTCGCAACTGACCCAGACCCAGCCCTTTGTGGACGCCATCAAACGGCTGATGGAGCTAAGAGAAACCCTGGCCCAGGACGGCATCGAACTGGCCCACATGGATATCGGCGGCGGCCTGGGGGTGACTTACACCAACGAGCAGCCCCCTAAGCCTGCCGAATACCTGGCCGAGGTGCTGCCCCTTATTCCCCCCAGCCTGACCCTGGTGATGGAGCCGGGCCGGGCTCTGGTGGCCAACGCCGGGCTGCTGGTGGGCCGGGTGGAAATGACCAAAGACAACGGCTTCAAGCGCTTTGTGATCCTCGATACCGGCATGAACGATTTGATGCGCCCCACCCTCTACCAAGCGGTAATGCCGGTGCTGGCCGTCAACCAGAGCCAAAACCAGGGCCCGATGAGCGATCTGGTGGGCCCGGTGTGCGAAACCGGCGACTGGCTGGCCAAAGACGTGCCGCTGTCTGCCGAGGAAGGGGACTTGGTCGCCATTGGTGGCGCCGGTGCCTATGGTTTCGTGATGAGCTCCAACTACAACAGCCGCCCCCGCGCCGCCGAGGTGATGGTGGACGGCGACAAGGCCCACTTGGTGCGCCAGCGGGAAGCCGTGGAGAACCTGTGGGCAGGTGAGCAGTTGCTGGCGGAGTAGGAATGTGATCAATTTTTCCAAGATGCATGGCCTGGGCAACGATTTCATGGTGGTAGATAACGTCACCCAGAACGTTTTTTTCTCGGCCGAGCAGGTGCAAAAACTGGCAGACCGCCATACCGGCATCGGCTTTGACCAGCTGCTGGTGGTTGAGCCCCCTTACGACCCGGACCTCGATTTTCACTACCGGATCTTCAACGCCGACGGCTCAGAGGTGGAGCAGTGCGGCAACGGCGCTCGCTGCTTTGCCCGCTTTGTGCGCCTCAAGGGCCTGACCAACAAGAACCGCATCAAGGTGTCCACCAAGAAGGGCAAGATGGTGCTCAGCATCGAAAAGGACGGCCTGGTCACGGTGAACATGGGTATACCGGAGCTGGAGCCGGGCCAGGTGCCCTTTCGCGCCCAAAAGGAAGAAAAGACCTATATTCTGCGCGAAGGCGAACAAACCTTTTTCGTGGGCGCCGTGTCCATGGGTAACCCCCATTGCGTGCTGACCGTGGACAGCATCAAAACCGCCGATGTCGAGCAGGTAGGGCCCCTTATCGGCAGCTCCGACCGCTTCCCCGAGGGGGTCAACGTCGGCTTTATGGAAGTGGTCAGCAAAGACCGCATCCGGCTGCGGGTATTTGAGCGGGGCGCCGGCGAAACCCAGGCTTGTGGCAGTGGCGCCTGCGCCGCCGCGGTAGTGGGCCAGTTGCAGGACAAACTGGGCCGCAAGGTGCAGGTGGACTTACCCGGCGGCAGCCTCAGCATCAGCTGGGCCGGCCCTGGCGAGCCCCTTTACATGACCGGCCCGGCCGAGCACGTATACGACGGACAGATACACCTATGAGCGAGAGCAACACCGCCAGCCTGCTGGCCCTGGATGAAGACCTCATTGCCGAGTACCTGGAGTCCAACCCGGATTTCTTCCACCGCAACCCGAGGCTGTTGGAAAGGCTGCGCTTGCCCCACGGCGAGCGCGGCTCGGTGTCTCTTCTGGAGCGCCAGCTCGAATTGGCCCGCCATCGCCACCAGAACCTGGAGGAGGAAATCACCGGTCTGTTGTCGGTGGCGGCGCACAACGAGCAGGTGGCGGTGGCCTGCCATCGCCTGAGCCTCGAAGCCATGGCGTCCAGCAGCCTTGACCAGCTCATTGCCCTCTTGGGTGAAGGGGTGCGCAAGCACCTTGGCATGGAAATAAGCCGCCTGGTACTGTGCGCCCGGTTGGCCGAAACCCAGCACAAGGCGCTGCAATCGGTGTATGCCCGCCTCGAAAAGGGCGCCTATTTTGGCCGCCTCACCGAAGATGAAAAACGGCTGCTGCTGGGCCACGCCCCACAGCGGGCCGGCTCCCTGGCGCTGATGCCGGTCAGAAAAGACGCAGAGCTACTGGGAATTTGGGTGATTGCCTCCCCGGACCCTGGGCATTTCCAACCCGACATGGACGCCCTGCTGATCAGCCAGCTGTGCGAGGTGGTGGCCCTGAAAATAGCCAGCTTCGGCCATGGCCGCCTTCGCTGAGGCGCTGCCGCGCTTTTACCGTCATCTGCAAGCCGAGCGCCAGCGCTCGGCCCATACCCTGGCGGGGTATCGCCGCCAGTTGGAAAGCCAAGCCGCCTTCTTTAAAGACCATGGGGTGAACCAGCTTGATGAGCTGAGTGAAGGCCACATCCGCCAGTGGCTGGCCTTCGAAAGCCGCCGTGGCCAGTCGCCCCGCTCCCTGGCCCAGGGCCTGTCGGCGCTGCGAAGCTGCTACCAGTACTTCGTCCATTTAGGGGAACTTGGCGACAACCCTGCCAGCCGGGTCAAGCCCCCCAAACAGCCCAAGCGGCTACCCAAAGCCCTGGATCTCGACGAAACCGAACGCCTTTTTAACGGCACCAGCCAGGACCCACTGCTGATCCGCGACAAAGCCATGCTGGAGCTGATGTACAGCTGCGGCCTGCGCCTGGCCGAGTTGGTGGCGGTGGACGTAGACCACATCCATAACGGCGAGGTGCGGGTCACGGGTAAAGGCAGCAAGGAACGCATCGTGCCGGTGGGCGGCAAGGCCTTGGAGGCCATCGCCAAATGGCGCCAGCAGCGCGGCCAGTTCAACAAAGGCGGCGAGAAAGCGCTTTTTATCAGCAGCCGCGGCAGCCGGGTGTCGGTGCGCACCGTGCAGCAACGCTTTGGCCAGTACGCCAAAAAGGCCGGCCTGGACAGCCACCTCAACCCGCACCGGCTTCGCCACAGTTTTGCCACCCATTTGTTGTCATCCAGCGGCGACCTTCGCGCCGTACAGGAACTACTGGGCCACAGCCAACTGGCCACCACCCAGATCTATACCCACCTGGACATGGACCGTCTGGCCCAGGTGTATGACGCGGCCCATCCAAGAGCGAGACGCAAATGATCCATTACCGCCCCCTGGGGCCCATTGCCGCCATCAGCTTCGATCTGGACGATACCCTGTACGACAACGGGCCCATTATCCAGCGCGCCGAGCAGCGCCTGAGCGACTGGCTGGCCGAGCGGGTCAAACTGCGTGACGACAGCTACCAGTACTTCCAGGGGTGGCGCCAGCGGGTTATTCAAGAAGACCCAGCCCTGGCCCACGACACCACCGCCTGCCGCCATCGGGCCCTGGCCCGGGGCCTGACCGCCCTTGGCGTCAGCCAGGCCGAGGTGCTGGCCGACGCCGCCATGGGGCATTTTCTGGAATGGCGCTCCGAGTGCGCCCTGGCCCCCGAAGTGCACCAGCTGCTGGCCCAGCTGGCCACGCGCCGGCCACTGGTGGCCATCTCCAACGGCAACGCCGACATCGACCGTCTCGGCCTTGGCCCCTATTTCAAGGCCGCCTTCCACGCCGGTGGCAGCCGCCGCATGAAGCCAGCGCCGGACCTGTTCCTGGCCGCCGCCCAGCACTTGAAGCTCACTCCCAAAGCGATACTGCACATTGGCGATCACCTGCGGGAAGACATCGAAGGCGCCCTTGGCGCCGGTTTCCAGGCCGCTTGGTACAACCCCCAAGGGTTAGCCATCAAAGATCAGCACAAAGGCAAGCTGTTGCCGCATTTTGAGTTCCAGACATTGGCCTCGCTGCGCCAGTTGTTATAATGGCCGCCACGCTCACCACTGTATAAATTCCCATGAATATTGCGCACCTGCTGGAAGGCCTTAACGGCAAACAACGGGAGGCGGTGGCCGCGCCCCAGTCCAACCTGCTGGTGCTGGCCGGTGCCGGCTCCGGTAAGACCCGGGTGCTGGTGCACCGCATCGCCTACCTCATCCAGGGGCTGAACGTCTCCCCCTACGCGGTGATGGCGGTCACCTTCACCAACAAGGCCGCCAGCGAAATGCGCGGCCGAGTGGAGCAACTGATGGGCGGCCAGCTGCGGGGCATGTGGCTCGGCACCTTCCACGGCCTGGCTCACCGGCTGCTGCGCTTTCACCACCAAGACGCCGGGCTGCCGGAGAACTTTCAAATTCTCGACTCCGACGACCAGCTGCGGCTCATCAAAAGGGTGATGCGCAGCCTGAATCTGGATGACAAAAAATGGCCTCCGCGCCAGGCCATGGGCTACATCAACGCCAAGAAAGACGAAGGGCTGCGCCCCAAGCACATCGACCCGCAAGATCCGGTGGAACGCCTTTGGCACCAGATTTATGAGGCCTACCAGAGCGCCTGCAACCTGGCCGGCCTGGTGGACTTTGCCGAGCTGCTGCTGCGAGCCCTGGAGCTTTTGCGCGACAACCAGCACCTGCGCGACCATTACCAGGCCCGCTTTCACCATGTGCTGGTGGACGAATTCCAAGACACCAACGCCATCCAGTACGCCTGGCTGCGCCTGTTGGCAGGGCCCCAGAGCCACGTGATGATCGTCGGCGACGACGACCAGTCCATCTACGGCTGGCGCGGCGCCCGGGTCGACAACATTCACCGCTTCCTGGACGATTTCGCCCCGGCCGTCACCATCCGCCTGGAGCAGAACTACCGCTCCACCGGCACCATATTGAAGGCCGCCAACGGCCTGATTGCCCACAACGCCGAGCGGCTGGGTAAAGACTTGTGGACCGACGGTAAAAGCGGCGAGCCGGTGTCGGTGTACGCCGGTTTTAATGAAATCGACGAAGCCCGCTTTGTAGTGAGCCGCATCCAGGCTTGGGTGGACGACGGCGGCCGCTGGTCCGACGCCGCCATCCTGTACCGCAACAACGCCCAATCGCGGGTGCTGGAAGACGCCCTGCTTCGGGAAAGCATCAAGTACCGCATCTACGGCGGCCTGCGCTTTTTCGAGCGCCAGGAGATCAAGGACGCCCTGGCCTACCTGCGGCTAATGGCCAGCCGCGACGACGACGCCGCCTTCGAGCGGGTGGTGAACACCCCGGCCCGTGGCATTGGCGATCGCACCATCGGTATCGTGCGCCAACAGGCCCGCGAGCAAGGCACCACCCTGTGGCGGGCCTGCCGCCAGCTGCTGGACGCCAAGGTGCTGTCGGGCCGGGCCGGCAATGCCGTTGCCGGCTTTATGACCCTGGTGGACAACCTCGACGAGCAAGGCTGCGACGAGGTGCTCTCCCGCCAGGTGGATATCGCCATCAAGGAGTCCGGGCTCTTTGCCATGTACCAGGCAGAGAAGGGCGAGAAAGGCCAGGCCCGGGTGGAGAACTTGGAGGAATTGGTGTCTGCCACCCAGGACTTCGAACCGCCGGAAGGCAGCGAGGAGATGAGCGAGCTGAACGCCTTTTTGGCCCACGCTGCCCTGGAATCTGGCGACACCCAGGCCGACGAGTTTGAAGACGCGGTGCAGATGATGACCATGCACACCGCCAAGGGCCTGGAATTCCCGCTGGTGTTCGTGGTGGGGGTGGAAGAAGGTATGTTCCCGTCGATGCAATCGGTCACCGACCCGGACCGCCTCGAGGAAGAGCGGCGCCTCTGTTACGTGGGCATGACCCGGGCCATGAAAAAGCTCTACCTGTGCTACGCCGAGTCGCGCCGCCTCTATGGACGCGACGAGTACCACACTCCCAGCCGTTTTCTGCGGGAAATCCCCCAAGAATGCCTGGAAGAGGTGCGGGTGCGTACCCAGGTGACGCGCCCCATCACCCAGTACCAAAAGAGCAGCGACCAGTTCAACGAAACCGGCCTGAACCTGGGTCAGCGGGTGCGCCACAGCAAGTTTGGCGACGGCATCATCATTAATTACGAAGGCACCGGCCCCCAGTCGCGGGTGCAGGTGGCGTTTGATGAGGCTGGCCCCAAATGGCTGGTGGTGGCTTACGCCCGCCTAGAAGTGCTGTAACAGCCGATGAAAAAGCCGCCTTTAAGGCGGCTTTTTTACAGCAGAAGCGCCAGCCCAATCACGCCGATGGCCACCAGCACCCCTTTTTGGAACAGCTCGCCCCAGTCTCGGGTTTGCTCGGCGTTCGGCCCTTTGCGGCTTTCTACCCGCGCCACCTCGCTCAAAGGCACAGCGCCGACCGAGGTGTAGAGCTTTTCATCGTCAATGCGTTCAAAACGCCCCTCCAGCTGGCGCCCGTCCGCCAGGGACACCAGCACCGGCTCACCCGAGCGCAGCTGGTTAAGGTCGTGTACTTCTCGGGTCAGGGTACAGGCACCGAGCAGCAGCGCCAGCATCACCACAACAGCATGCATCTGCTATTCCCTTTGTTGTCATTACCTTAACCGAGCTTAGCTGGTGGCAACCCGCTTTGCCCTTTGGCGCTGGTTGCGCAGGGCATCAAAGGTAAAGAGCAGCAGCGCGCCCCAAATAAAGGCAAAGGTGAGGGCGTTGTGAGGGTCGAACTGTTCGCCGTACACCAGCACCGCCAGCAAAAAAGCCAGGCTCGGCGCGATGTACTGGAAGAACCCCAACACCGACAGCGGCAGGTGCCGCGCGGCGGCGATAAAGCACAGCAGCGGCACCGTAGTCACGATACCGGCCGCCACCAGCAGCAGATTAAGCGACCAGGGGTTCTCGGTCATGGCGGTGGCGCTGGTGTTGAACCACAGGTACAAGAATGCGGCAGGCAGCAACAGCAGGGTTTCCACAAAAAGGCCGGCCACCGGATCGACCGGCACCTTCTTTCGAAACAGGCCGTAACAGCCGAAGGAAAAGGCCAGCACCAGCGCTATCCAGGGCAAGCTGCCAAAGTAAAGCAACTGGGCCAGTACCCCGGCACTGGCCAGCGCCAGCGCAAACCACTGCAACCGCCTGAGCCTTTCCCCCAAAAACGCCATCCCCAGGGCCACGTTCAGCAACGGGTTGATGTAATACCCCAGGCTCGCTTCGAGGATGTGGTTATTGTTGACGGCCCAGATATAGAGCCCCCAGTTGGTGGCGATAAAGCAGGCGGTGAGCATCAGGGTGCGCCACTGGCGCTTGTCCTTGAACACTTGGCGCACCGCGCCCACCTTGCCCAGCGCCAGCAGCAACGCCACCAGAAACACACAGGACCAAATCACCCGGTGCGAGAGGATCTCAACGGCGGGCACCGCCTGGATCAGCTTGAAATAGACAGGCGCTATCCCCCAAAGCAGGTAGGCCGACAACGCATACAGGGTACCTTTGGAATCCACGCTGGCCATGGCCGCTCCGGGAAGATGAGAAAGCGCCCTATGCTACCCAGCTTGCGGTATTTAGGCCATCCGAAAACCGCTGAGCCGCTTCTCCAACGCCTGCAATTGCTCGCTTAAACCCTCGGCCTCCTGGTGCACGCTGCTCACCTGCTGGGCGGTGTCCTGAGACAAGCGGTTAATGCCCACCGTGGCTTCGTTGACCTCGGCCAGGGTGGCCGATTGCTGCTCGGCGGCGGCCGCCACCTGGCGCACCAGATCCTGCACCCGCTCAATCTGCACCGTTACCTGCGACACCGCTTCGCTGCTGGCCCTGACACTGCCAGCGGTTTCACTTACTTGGCTGGCGTTGCGGTTCATGGCCGCCAAGGCGCTGGCGCTCGATTGCTGCAGGCGCTCTATCATGTCCCGTACGCTCTCGGTGGACTCGCGAGTCTTGTAGGCAAGAGAGCGCACTTCGTCGGCGACCACCGCAAAGCCCCGGCCCTGCTCGCCGGCCCGGGCCGCCTCGATGGCGGCATTGAGCGCCAAGAGGTTGGTTTGTTCGGCAATGCCGGTAATGGTGTCCAAAATGCCGGAAATCTCGCCGCTGTGCTGGGCCAGGCGCTCGATTTCCTCGCGGTTTTCGGCGATGGACACCGTTAACTGCTCAAAACCCTGGGTGACGGTATCGGTAAGCCGCTGGCTGCTGCCGACATGACTGTGGGCCTGGTTCATGGCATCCCTAGCCTGCTGCATGCTGGCCGACACCTCCGCCGAGGCCTGGGCGATTTCATCCATGGCGTGGGCCAGCTGATCGGCGCTCTGGTTCTGCTGCTCGGCATTGGCGTTGGCGCGGCCAGCCGAGCTGATGATGTTGTGCATGGTACTGCTGGCCGAGCTGGCGGTGCTGTGGAAGCCTTTGAAAATCCCGTTGACCTCTTCAAGGTGCACATCGATGGAGCGGCTTATGTTGCCGAATTCATCGGCCCGAGTGTCACCGAGGCGCAGGGTCAGGTCGGATTGCTGGGTGATGGCCTTGAGGGTGTCGTCGACATAGGCGACCCGCTTTTTAAGGGAGCGGGTCAGGGAGAAGATGAGGTAGCAAAGGGGCAACAGCACCACCAGGCTCACTGCCAGGGTGACCCACAGGCCGTTCAAGGCCCGCTGCTTAATCTGGTGCGCCTCGGCTACAAACGTGCTGTTAAGCTCGCCGGAAACCTGCTTGATGGCGGCAATGCGCTGGGTGGCCAGGGCAAACCACTGGCCGTTTGAGGGGTCGGCCAGGGTGTCGCTGGGGCCACCATCCGCCACTGTCTGCTGGATGGCCTCCACCTGCTGCCAACTTTGCTGCTGACGCGCCTTTTCCAATACCCCCTGGGCTTCTACCGAGGCCAGAGACATGAAGCGATCCAGCTGGTCCTGCTCCGAGGTGGTGGCTTGGAGCACCATGGCAAAGGCTTTGTTATCAAGGCTGTGGCGAGCAAAGGCGCCATTTAAAAGCCCCCGCACCTGGCCGGCGTATTCACCGCTCCAATACAGGGCCAGAATGCCGTCCAGCAGGCTTTTTAACGACGGCAGGTCTGACAGCTGCAAGGCCTGGCGGGATGAGAGGTTCAGAGCTAGGTCGTTAAGGCGGCTGTAGTAACCAAAGGCGCCGCTCTGGGGGTTGAGGTTATCCACCTGGCGGCGGATCTCGCTGCGGTTATCAAGGGTTTGTTGCAGCTGGTCAAAAAGAGCCTGGCTGCGCTTACCCAGGTGGGCAACCGGCACCGATTGAAAATGGCTGATGGCCTGATCCAGCTTCTGGCGCTGCTCGGCGAGTTCTGGCCCAAATTTTTTACCGGCCGAGCCCAGAAAACCGGCGCTAAGGCCCCTTTCTGCCGCACCTTGCTGGGCCAGGTTTGACGCCGCTTCCACCAGCTCAACCAGCGCCACGGCATTGGCGGCCTGGCCTGAGTCCTTAACCAGAGAGCTAAAGTGCACTCCCCACAAAAACACCAGCCCCGCCAGGGGCACCAGTGACACTATCAATACCGCGTGGACAAACTTGAGCCGGGCCAGTAAGCGTCGCATCTTTCCTCCTGCGTGGCTGGCAAATCATTTACCGCGCCTGTAAAGGCCAAGAAGCTAAGTCTAGACCACGCAAGAGTTTTTACTGTCAGTCCGGCAGATTGCGCGCATGGCAGTCGAGCAGGTGATCGTTCACCATCCCCACGGCCTGCATAAAGGCATAAATGATGGTGGGGCCGACAAAGCGAAAGCCGCGTTTTTTCAAATCCTTGCTGATCTGCTCGGCCAGGGGCGTCACCGCCGGCACGTCACTCAAGCTACGGGGTTGGTTGACGATGGGCTGGCCACCCACAAAGGCCCAGAGGTAGGCGTCGAAGCTGCCAAATTCCTGCTGCACCCGGATAAAGGCCTTGGCGTTGTCGATGCTGGCCGCCACCTTGAGGCGGTTACGCACTATGCCGGGGTTGGCCAGAAGCCGCTGCTGGTCGGCTTCGGTATAGGCCGCTATTTGGTGCACGTCGAACTGGTGGTAGGCATCGCGGTAGGCCTGGCGCTTACGCAGTACCGTTATCCACGACAGCCCGGCTTGGGCGCCTTCAAGGATGAGGAACTCGAACAAGGTGCGGTCTTCGTGGACCGGGCGGCCCCATTCGGTGTCGTGATAGTGCTGGTAGAGCGGGTCGTCCCCACACCAGGGGCAGCGAAAAAGGGTGTCCATCTTGGCTCATTCATAAGTAAAAGTGCTCCCACCTTGCCCGAGCCCGGCCCTGGCCACAAGAGCGCGCCACCTTGTTACCGGCGCCGGCTCAACCCCTGGTGAAAAAACCTGCAAAACAGAACAGGCGAGGCTGATTCAACTTCAACAAAAACCCTTTAATAACAGCCTCTTTACATTGCGACACGGCGCCATCCGGCCAGGCACATCACGGCCAAGGCTCCGGGGATTTGCCCGGCAAAACTGTGAGCCAGATCGGGGCGAAGACGCGGCACCATGCCTAGGGTAAAGGACGATTGTTGCCGCTATACGACACAAAATGACAACGCTGTCACCACGAGCTGTCGGTGCAAGCCGTCGGCGTTGTTGCCCAGAAATAAACCCTTGCGAGGATCTCATGCACCACAAACAACAACTCCTGCCGGCCCTGGTGGCCGCCTTGTTGGCCACCCCGGCCCTGGCCGCCGCGCCGGGCAAACCCAGCCTGGACTGGATGGAAACCAGCTTTGCCCTTATCGAGGTGGATGATGCCGCCACCGCCTACCAAAACCTGGTGACGGTGCACGACAGCGTGTCGGTGCCGGTGGCCTGGAGCACATACGCCGGCGACGGTGCCACCCGGGTGCAATACCTGCTGAATGGCGCCGTGGTGTTGGAGCAAAGCACCAGTGGCGGCGCCACCCAAACCGGCTCGGCCAACCTCAGCATCAACAAAGGGGGCCAGTACCAACTGCAGGTGGCGCTTTGCAACGACGACGGCTGTACCCCAAGCGACGCCAAAGCCATCACCGTGGCCGATACCGACGGCAGCCACCTAGACCCCATCACCCTCAACGCTGGTGAAAACAACACTCCCTACACCGACCAATCCGACAAGGTGCTGGGGGCCTACTTTGTGGAATGGGGGGTCTATGGCCGCGCCTTCCCAGTGGACAAGATCCCGGCGTACAACCTCAACCACCTGTTGTACGGCTTTATCCCCATCTGCGGTGGCGACGGCATCAACGACAGCCTCAAATCCATCGAGGGTAGCTTTGCCGCCCTGCAGCGGGCCTGCGCCGGCCGTGACGACTTCAAAGTCGCCCTGCACGACCCTTTCGCCGCCCTGCAAAAAACCCAGGCCGGCCAAACCTATGCCAGCGCCTACAAGGGCAACTTCGGCCAGCTGATGGCCCTGAAGAAGGCCTACCCCGGCCTTAAGATCCTGCCCTCCATCGGCGGCTGGACCTTGTCTGATCCCTTCTACTTCCTGGGCGACGCCGCCAAGCGCAAGGTGTTTGTGGACTCGGTAGAAGAATTCATCCGCACCTGGAAGTTCTTTGACGGCATCGATATCGACTGGGAATTCCCCGGTGGCCAGGGCGCCAACCCGGCGCTTGGCAGCCCCAGCGACGGCGCCACCTACCAGACCCTGATGCAGGAGCTGCGGGCCATGCTCGACAGGGTACAAGCCGACACCGGCCGCACCCTGGAGCTGACTTCGGCCATCAGCGCCGGGCCGGACAAAATCGCCAAGGTCGATTACCAGGCTACTGCCCAGTACATGGACCACTACTTTTTGATGTCCTACGACTTCTTCGGCGCCTTTGATACCCAGAATCTCGGCAACCAGACCGCCCTCTATGCGCCGGCCAACAAACCGGACACCCCATACACCACCGACAAAGGGGTGCAGGCGATGCTGGCCCAGGGCGTCGACCCAAGCAAAGTGGTGGTAGGAGCTGCCATGTACGGCCGCGGCTGGACCGGGGTGTCTGGTTATAACGATGGCGACCCCTTCAGCGGCACCGCCACCGGCGCCGTCAAAGGCACCTGGGAAGCCGGGGTGGTGGATTATCGGCAAATCGCCAACGAGTACCGCGCCACCTGGCAATACGGCTACGATGTCAGCGCCGAGGCGCCCTATCTGTTCAAGGCGGACACCGGCGATCTCATCACCTACGACGACCCCCGCTCGGTCAAGGCCAAGGGCCAGTACGTGCTCAATCACAACCTGGGCGGCCTCTTTGCCTGGGAAATAGACGCCGATAACGGCGATATCCTCAACGCCATGAATGAAGGCCTGGGCAACGGCGAAGGCAGCGGCAACCAGAACCACGCCCCGGTAGCCCGCGCTGGCAGCGACCAGTCGGTCACCGGGCCGGTCACCGTTACCCTCTCGGGCAGCGCCTCAAGCGACGCCGACGGCGACACCTTGAGTTTTAGCTGGAGCCAAAGCAGCGGCCCGGCCCTGACCCTGGCCGGCACTAACAGCAGCACCCTGAGCGTTACCCTGCCGGCCGTCAGCGCCACCACCGGTTACGGCTTTACTTTGACCGTGTCCGACGGCGCCCTTGAAAGCACCGACACCGTCACCCTCACCAACAACCCGCCAGCGGCCAACCAAGCGCCGTCGGTCAGCCTACCGGCCCAGGTACTGGCCGCCAGCAATGGGGCTGTGACCATCAATGCCACTGTGTCTGATGAAGGCGAGGTGAGCTACCAGTGGAGCCTCGCCGATGGCCTGAGCGCCGCCAGCCTCACCAGCCCGGCCTTGGTGCTGACCGCACCCAGTGTCTCGGCCCGGACCAGCTACAGCATCAGCCTGACCGTTACCGACGCCGAGGGGCTCAGCAGCAGCGCCAGCACCACCCTGGTGGTAAGCCCGGCCGGCAGCGGCTGCGATGCCAGCGACCCCAACGCCGGCAACTACCCGGCCTGGGAGACAAGCTCCGTCTACACCGGTGGCGACGAGGTGAGCTACCAGGGGCTGGTATGGCAGGCCAAATACTGGACCCAGGGCGACGCCCCCAGCCAGGCCGATGGCCCCTGGGCACTGGTGTCTGACGTGGCTCAAACCTGGCAGGCAGGCGTGGCCTACAACGGCGGCGATGAGGTTGACCATAACGGCCGCCACTACCGCGCCCAATGGTGGACCAAAGGCGAAGAGCCGGGGGTAGCCTCGGTTTGGGTAGACATAGGAGAGGCCAGTTGCCAATAACCGACAGCCCCGCTTCGCGGGGCTTTTTTTCGCCAAGCCGCACCGGGGTTAGGCCAAGGGCGCTTTTAACCGCAGCGCCTTTCTGCCAAGCTGAGCCGAATCAAGGAGATAGCCATGTTCCGAACCCTGTTGCTGCTGGCACTGTTCACCCTGCCGGCCCTGGCCGACGTAGAAGAAGACCGCCTACCCAAGGCCGAAGCCGCCATGCCCGGCCTGATTGAACCGTTCAAGCCGCTGCTGGCGCGCCTGAGCGCCAGCCCCGATCTGGCCACCGTGGTCGAGGTAGCCAGCCAGGGCTTTACCCTGGGTAAGGACATCGCCAAAACCCAGCTCGACGACAGACCCCTTTATTGGTTTCGCCTGGCCGGCAAGGCCAAACTGCGGGCACTGGCGCTGCCCGACGCGCAAAAAGACAAGTTGCTGCGCCGCTTCGAGCGGGTCAGCCGCGGCATCGAAGATGTGCACTTCAAACCCGGTATCAAACACATTTTGCTGACCGGTTTTGACCCCTTCTTCCTCGACCGCCATATCGATCAATCCAACCCCTCTGGGCTGGCAGCCTTGCTGCTGGACGGCACCATTTTGGAAAAAGACGGCGTCAAGGCGCAGGTAGAAACGGTGCTGGTACCGGTGCGTTTTGCCGATTTTGACGAGGGTCTTATCGAGCAGACCTTGCTGCCCTATTACACCCAGCACACCGCCGACATGGTGGTGACGGTATCCATGGGCCGCAGCGATTTCGACATCGAGCGCTTCCCCGGCAAGCGCCGTAGCGCCGAGGCTCCGGACAACCTGCGGGTGATGACCGGCGCCACCGCCGCCGTTCCCAAACTGCCGCTGCTCTACGGCAAGCCCTTGTCTGGCAAGGAGTTCGTGGCCCTTAGCCTGCCGGTTGATGCCCTGCAGGACGGCGAAGGCCCCTTTAAAATGAACGACAACCGCAAGGTCACCACCCTGGCTGGCGACCGCGAGCCCCAGCACCTTTTCGAGCTGGACGGCCAAGTGTCGGTTAACGGCTCCGGCGGCGGTTATCTCTCCAACGAGATAAGCTACCGCGCCATTCGCCTGCGCAACTTGCTGAAAAGCCACATCCCTACCGGCCATATCCACACCCCGCGCATCGAGGCCTACGACAAGGCCAAGGAAGCGGCCATCGTCAAACAGCTGGGCTCCATGCTGACCCAGGCGGCGGGCACCCTCCAATAACAAAAAAGGCAGCCAACCGGCTGCCTTTTTTCATCGCGACGCGCTTACATCCGCTCGAGGGTTTTGATGCCCAGCAGATCCAGGCCCTGCTTGAGGGTGCGGGCGGTGAGGTGCGCCAATTTGAGGCGCGAGCCTTTAACGGACTCGTCTTCGCTGGAGAGGATCGGGCAGGCTTCGTAGAAGCCGGAGAACAGCCCTGCCAGTTCAAAGAGATACAGGCACAGATAGTGCGGCGCACCTTCACGCACCACCGACTCGATAGTCTCTTCTAACTGCACCAGCTTCTGGGCCAGGGCCTTTTCCTGGGGCTCGCCCAGTACCAACGGCGCGGTGAGGCTTTGTGGCTCGATGCCGGCCTTACGGAAGATGGAGGCCACCCGGGTGTAGGCGTAGAGCATGTAAGGCGCGGTGTTGCCCTCGAAGCTCAGCATGGCGTCGAAGCTGAAGATGTAGTCGGAGCTGCGGTGCTTGGACAAATCCGCGTATTTCACGGCGCCGATACCCACGGCGTGGGCCACTTCCTTGAGCTCGTCTTCGCTAAAGTCGCCGCCGCGCTCTTTGACCAGCTGATAGGCCTTCTCTTCGGCCTCGTTCAACAGATCGATAAGCTTAACGGTACCGCCGCTGCGGGTCTTGAAGGGGCGGCCGTCTTCACCGTTCATGGTGCCAAAGCCCATGTGCTCGAGGCTCAGCGCGTCACGCACGAAACCGGCCTTGTGGGCCAGGGTAAAGACCTGCTTGAAGTGCAGGGCCTGGCGCTGGTCTACAAAGTAGAGGGCGCGGTCGGCTTTGAGCACGTTGTTGCGATAGCGCATCGCCGCCAGGTCGGTGGTGGCGTACAGGTAACCGCCGCCGGCCTTTTGAATGATGATGGGGGTGATGGAGCCGTCTTTGTTTTTGAACTCGTCGAGGAACACGCACTTGGCGCCCTGGTCTTCCACCAAGAGGCCTGTGGCGTCGAGGTCGGCCACTACCTGAGCCAGGTCGTCGTTGTAGGCGGACTCGCCCATCACGTCGGCCCGGGTCATGGATACGTTCAGTTTTTCGTACACTTCCAGGCAGTGGGCCAGGGAGATGTCGTTGAATTCACGCCACATTTTCAGGCAGGCCTCGTCACCGCCTTGCAGCAGCACCACCAGCTCGCGGGCGCGGTTGGCAAAGGCTTCGTCTTCGTCGAAGCAGCCCTTGGCGGCGCGGTAGAAGACTTCGAGGTCTGACAGGCCCATCTCGGCCTGGCTCTTGCCTTCGGCCTTTTGCTTCTCAAGGTAGGCCAGCAGCATGCCGAACTGGGTGCCCCAGTCGCCCACGTGGTTTTGGCGCACCACCTTGTGGCCCAAAAACGCCAGGGTACGGGCCACGGCGTCACCGATGATGGTGGAGCGCAGGTGGCCGACGTGCATTTCCTTGGCAAGGTTGGGGCTGGAGTAGTCCACCACCACGGTTTGGCTGGCCGGTTTGGTGACGGCGAGATCAGCATCCGCCACGGCTTTTTCGGCCTGTTCGGCCAGCCACTGGGGCTTGAGGAAGATGTTGATAAAGCCAGGGCCGGCGATTTCCAGTTTGTCGGCAATGTCGGCCAAATCCAGGTTATCCAGCAGCTTTTGCGCGAATTCGCGGGGGTTTTGGCCCATTCGCTTGGCAGCGCCCATGACACCGTTGGCCTGATAATCGCCGAACTCCGGCCTGGCCGATTGGCGCACCGCCGCAGGGGTCCCAACTGGCGCACCCGCGGCCACCATGGCGGCCCCAACCTTGTCATTAAGCAGCGCTTGAATGTTCACAACACCATCCCGTCGAAGAAGAAATTGAGCAAAGGGTCAGCATTCTACCCCAGACGCCGCCCCTTGGCACCACGCCAAGGGGTCCGGCACCTGGTATTGGTAACCGAGGCTCTGGGCAGTCCAATCGCCAAGCACCCGCTTGCCGCCGTGCTGGTCGGCAAAGTACGGCGGCGCCAGCCCAAGTAGCTTGGCCGCTTCGCTGTAGAAATGGTCACGGCGATAGGCCACCTGCGCCACACCATGGAAAATTTCCCCCCAGCGCTGCTGGTTAAGTACAGCCAGGCACAGGCCCACGGCGTCCGCCTGGTGAATAAGATTGACCGGGGCCGCGCCTCGGGGCAGCTCAGTCTTGCCAGCCAGGAAGCGGCCCGGATAACGCTCGGGGCCAAAGAGGCCGGCCATGCGGATAATGCTGCTCTGGTAGCGGCTGTCTTGCAGCAAAGCCTGCTCGGCTTGGGCCAGGGGCGAATGTGGGTCCGCCGGGGTTTGCTCATCCACCTCGGCCTCCACATCGGCCAGGGCGCCAGTGGAAGATACCAGCAGTATTTGCCGCACCGAGGTGCCGGCCAGGCCGTCGCGCAGGCGGGCCAGCATGGCCAGGTAGTCCTCCCCCTTGCCACGGCGAATACCGGGGGGAAAAGCCAAGACCAGCCGCGAAAAGCCGGCTAGAGCGGTGAGCTTGGCGTCATCAGCCGCGAGGTCGAGCGCCGCACAAGGTAGCCCGGCGGCTTTCAGTTCGTCGCATCCTGCGGCGCTCCGGCGCGTGGTCAAAATCGACTCACCTTGGGCCAAAAGCCTTTCAGCCAGCGGCTTTCCCAGCCATCCGGCGCCGATGATTGCTGTTGAAAATTCAGTCGTTTTAGGCACAACCATAAATTTCGTCTATCCAACTGCCTAAGTGATGTTGTAGAGTGAACGGGTGTTCAGCGGATGCCCTTTTGCAAGCGGGGTCATTGCGGCGGTTCACAGCTGTGCAGACGACGTCCCGGCTGCGCAGTTCCTTATCAGGTCCGCTAGTTACCGGTTTCGGCCGGTAACGTTGTTTTCGGACTGGCCCGACGACAATAGAAACAGGCAGAATCCCCTCTTCCCTCCTCTAGCCGTTGTCGTCGGGTTTATTTTCACCCTCTTCTACCGTCTTTTTCAGACTGGCAAGACCCTTCTCGAAATCCTTACCCAGCACGCTGTCCATCATCAGCCCAAAATAGCGGCCAGCAATGTCGTTGCCAAAGTTGGTGCGAAAGCCCCAGGTGACTTCGCTTTGCTTGCCGTCTTTGCGGATCCGAAAGTAGCTGTCGGCCTGGCCCTGGGGGCCAAAGTCGAGCTTGAAGGCCACGTAACCGGGCGCGTTGGACTCTACCAACGTCATGGAGCCTTTGCCGACACTGGGGTTGTCCGACTGCCAGCTAAGCTGTTGGCCCGGTTGGCCGGGCTTGCCAGCCAGTTGATAGCGGGTGGCAGGGTCGATACCGAACCAGGGTGACCAATGGTTGAAGTGTTTGAGATCCACCACCTCGGCATAGACCTGCTGAGGCGGCGAGGTGATGGTGACGGTGCGCTCCACCTGCACGTCTCGCGGCAGGAACAAGCCGACAATCAACAATATCACCACCAACAGCACCAGTGCTGTCACCACTCTTTTCAACCAGACCATGGTTGCTCCCGAATATCCAGATTGCCTTAAGAGTGGCGCCCAATGGCTATAAGTCAATGATGATGGTGAGGTTTTATCTCCAAACCCTTGGGCCATAGCTCGGCCACAAAGCCCCTGGCGCCGCGTCTGAGTAGCGCGGTGGAAAACACCGCAATCAGCACCAGCGCGCACAGTATCCGCCAGGGGCTGTCTAGCTGCTCGGCACTGAGTTCTGGCAACGAGCTGGCGCCAATGCCAAGCCACTGGCTGATCACCAGTGCCAGTACCGCAGCAATAGCCACCACCGCCAGGCCATACGCCAGGGCGAACTGGCGCGAATGCTGCGCCGCCAGATAGCGCAGCAAGCCCAGGTTCAAGGCCGGCCCCACCAGCAACAAAGCCAGGGCGGCGCCCCAATCGAGGCCAAAGGCCAGCAGCACCGCCACCACCGGCGTCAAACCAGTGGCGCAAAGATGTAGGGGAAAGGCCAGCGCCAACACCAGCAGCAGCTGCAACACCGGTTGCGCCGCCAAGGTGGCCCACAGCGGATGGGGGGCCAGGGTGGAGGCCACCACCAGGCCGGTGATCACCCAAGGCGCGGTGTGGTCAATCAAGTGGCCGTAGCCCATTTCAAAAGCTGAGCGCAGCGGCGCTTCGGCGTCATGCTGGTAGCAGCTGCGCCCCGGCACCTGGGGCAAAAACCGCACCAGCAAACCGGCGCACACCAAGGCCAACACCAATACCGCCACAAAGCGCCAGAGGGTCAGCTCCCCGCCCAGCAGTGCAAAGCTGGCCAGTAGGGCGTCGATACCGAAAATGGGCGCGACTAACAAGAAGGCCAGCGCCATCAGTGGCTTGGCGCCGTGTTGCAGCAATTTGGGGTAAACCCGGGCAGCATCGGGCAGGCACACCGGCAGCATCAGCCCCCAGACCATGCCCCGCAGCAGCCCTTGGCCGTGCTCGTCGCCCCGGTGGCGAAGGGGGCGCAGCCAGTTCATCAGCATTGCCAGGCCGTAGGCCGCCAACAACCAGGGGGACAGAGCCAGCAACAGGTGCCAAAAACGCAGCAATGCCGCACCGGCATCGGCGTCATGGACATGGCCGTGGGCCTGCGCCTGGTAAAGGGCCGGCATGGAGATCACCACCAGCACCGCAGCGCCGGCCAGGCCACCAAGGCCCGCCATCCACTGGCTGCCATGGTGGTGGCGGCTAAAGGGCCGGTGCAGCACCACGTGCAGCAAGGTGCCGGCCACCAGGCCCTGCAACCAGCCCAACTGGCGGGGGCTGACATCCGGCAACCAGTGGAAGCCGACGAAATAGCCCACCAGGGTACCGATCACCACCAGCGCCAGCGCCAGTACCGCCGAGAAGGTGCCAAACTGCGGCCTTAATAGCCACCACAGGGTCAACCCCACCGGCAGGCGATGCAGCACCACTCCCAAGGCCAGCAGGGCGCCAGCCTGGGTGTGGCTGGCATCCACCAGCGCCGCACCGTCGGTGATGGCATGCAGGCAAAGACCCGCCACCCCCACCAGCAGGGTCAGGTTATGGGTAGCCTTGGCAGCGCCGCTGAACAGGTGTTCCAATTTACCGGGGCCGATAGCACCGGCCAGCAGCAAGATAAGCACCGGCCAGCCACCGGCCCGCAAGGCCTCAGGCATCACATGAAACAGCAGCAAGCCACCTATCACCACGAAGATGAAATTATCCAGCAGCACCAGCCAGTCTTGCTGGCGGGCGAGGTAGCGATAAAGCAGGGGACCGGCAAAAAGGGCCAGCAAACTCAGTAGCAACAGCATGGAGTTCTCAAAGGGAAAAGCGCTGTGACATTATAACAACACCAATCCGAGGCTGGCTACGGTTCAATAGCGCGGCAACACCACAAAGGTGCCTTGAAACTCGGAGACGCACTGTTTCTCCTCGGTGACCACGGCGCCCACCTGAATGCGCGCTCTGTTACCACTTTGCAGCTTGTCGAGATTGGCCCAACTGGCCACCGGCAGGCTGAACATGCGCGGCGCACTTTTGGCTGGCCTGGCGTAACGGATGTCGCCTTTGGCCAGCACAATATCCCCTTCCAAGCCTTGCAGTTGCAGCTGCCACCAAATGCGCCCCCAGGCCGTGAGGGTAGCCAGCGCATAGTGGCTGCCGGCAAACAGGGTGCCGTGCAGGTTGCTGTTGGCCTCAAAGGGCGCTTGGCACACCAGCTGCTCGCCGTTAAAGGCCAGCGCCTCAAGACCCATAAACTGGGCCAGGGGAATGGTGCTGTGCCAGGTGCCGGTAAGAGCACGCGCCAGCGCCGCCTGGCTGCCAGCCAGGCTTATTCGCATCTTGAAATGGGGGATAGCGCCATAAAGGGTATGGCTCGGCCCCAGTAGCTCAAAGCCGGCCTGCTGATAAAAACGCAGGGCGTTGTCCCTGGCGTTCAGTTCCACCTCGGCCAGCCCCAAGCTGTCGGCCAAAGTCATCAGCCCATTCAGGATGAGCTTGCCAAGGCCCTTGCCCTGCTGGCCGGGAGCCACCGCCATATAGCGAATGTGGCCAACACCGGGGGCGCCAATATGCAACCGGCCGGTGGCCAACACCGCCTCACCGTCTTTGACCATCAGGTTCCAGCTGCCAGCTTCCAGCTCATCAAGCTCGGAGCCCACCGGCTGGTGCCATGGCGCCCTCAATACTTGCCAACGCAAGGCATAGATCGCGATAAAGTCTTGTTCCGAAAGGGGCGCACAAAGTTGCATTGGGTCAATACCCTTGTCATTTGCCTGTCGCACCATTAGATATCATGGGGTAGGATGCAAGCAATTGATTAGATTTAACGATTAACATCAATTGATTTAAGCGCTTATTCAACTAGGAAGACTAGAATAGACTGGTATTCCAAATGACGACGGAGGTCTTATGAGCAACCACAATCTGATTGGTTTGAACCAGGACGGTGTAAGCAAGCTGACCGGTTTGCTGAACAAGCTGCTGGCCAACTACCAAATTCTGTACATGAACGTGCGGGGCTTCCACTGGAACGTCCGTGGCGAGAACTTCTTCGAACTGCACGCCAAGTTCGAGGAAACCTACAACGAACTGCTGCTCAAGGTTGACGAGATAGCCGAGCGTATCCTGACCCTAAGCGAGCGCCCGCTGCATAGCTTCAGCTCCTATATCGAGCGCGCCAGCATCAACGAAGAGCGGGACATCACCGACGGCAAGAAAGGCATCTCTCATCTGCTCGACTCCTATCAGAAACTGATCAAGGAACAGCGCGAGATTTTGGAACTGGCCGGTGAAATTGGCGACGAAGGTACCTCTTCTTTGATGAGCGATTACATCAAGGAGCAGGAAAAAACCGTATGGATGCTGGGTGCTTACCTCAACCGTTAAGCACTGCGGCATCAAAAAAAGGCGCGTTAAGCGCCTTTTTTATTGCCTGAAGTTCTGCTCAAGCAGTCAGCCAGAAGGTTACCGGGCCATCGTTACAGAGGCTGACCTGCATGTCGGCCCCAAAACGGCCGGTGGCGACCGGCAAGCCTAGCCCCTTGCAAGCCTCGCAAAACACCTGATAGAGCCGCTCGCCCTCGGCCGGTGGCGCGGCACTCGAAAAACTGGGCCTGTTGCCACTTTGGGTGTCGGCGGCCAGGGTGAACTGGCTGACGATGAGCAAACCGCCCCCTGCTTGGGCGACATTCAGGTTCATCTTGCCCTCATCGTCGCCAAAAACCCGGTATTTGGCGACTTTCTGAGCCAGCCGCTGAGCTTTGGCGTCGTCATCACCCTTCTCTACCCCCAGCAGCACCAGCAGCCCTTGGTCTATGGCACCGACGGTGCTACCTGCAATGTCCACCCGCGCCTGGCTCACCCGTTGAATAAGGGCGATCACTTAAGGCGCTCCCACATCCAGTCCATGGCGCGAATAAGGCCATCGGTGATGCCGGGCTCCATGGCGCTGTGCCCCGCCGCCGGCACTATCCACAGCTGGGCGGCAGGCAGTACCTTGGCCAAGGAGGTGGCGTTTTCCAGCTTGCACACCATGTCGTAGCGACCATGGACAATTACCGTGGGAATGTCGACTATCTTGTGGGCATCGCTCAGCAACTGGCCTTCTTCGATAAAGCAGCCGTTGACGAAGTAGTGGCACTCCATGCGCCCCACCGCCAGCGCCAGGCTGGGGTCGGTGTAAATCTCGTCGACCTTGCTGGGAGGAATAAGGTTGACCATACGCCCTTCCCAGAGGGTCCAGGCCTTGGCCGCCTGCATCCGCTTGAGTTCGTTGTCGGACGTGAGCAGCTGATAGTAGCGGCCCAACAGATCGTCGGTGTTGCCCTTGAGCGGCGCGATGAAATCCTGATAGTGGTCAGGGTAAACCTGCGAGCAGCCCTGGCCGGGGGCGGTCATCCAGGCAAAGTCTTCTTCCCGCGCCAGGAATATCCCCCGCAGCACCAGGCCGGTCACCCGCTTTGGGTGCGCCTGGGCATAGGCCAGGGCCAGGGTCGAGCCCCAAGAGCCGCCAAACACCAGCCAGCTATCAACCCCCACCTTTTGGCGGATAAGCTCGATATCGGCTATGAGCGCCTGGGTGTGGTTCTGGTTCAGCGAGGCATGGGGCCTTGATTGGCCGGCGCCGCGCTGGTCGAACAAAATCACCCGGTAACGCTCCGGGTCGAAGAAGCGGCGCATATTCTCGTTACAGCCAGCGCCGGGGCCGCCGTGCAGCACCACCACCGGCATGCCGTCAGGGTTACCCACTTCTTCCACGTACAGCTCGTGGCCATCACCTACCGGCAGCCATTGCTGCCAGTTAGCCTGGATCTCAGGCAACAGTTCCCGCATTACAGTCATCCTCTTGCTGTTCCTGGTCCAGATCGGTGAGGTAGGCGGTTAGCTCCGCCCCCAGCAGCACGATCAGCCAGCACAGGTAAATCCAGAAAAACAAAATCGGTATCGCCGCCAGGGCGCCGTAAATCAGCTGATAAGACGGCACCTGGGCCACGTAAAGGGCAAAAGCCCGCTTGGAGAACTCAAACAGCACCGCCCCCAGGATGGCGCCGCCCATCGCATGGCGCATCCGCACCCTTTTGTTGGGCACCAGCAGGTAAAGCACCATAAAAGCGGCCCAGGAGGCCAAAAAGGGCGCCAGGCCAATCAGAAAGGTGCGCACCCCGGAAAGAGCGCCTTTTTGAAAGACATCCATACCCACCACATAGGAGGTGATGGCCAGGGAAACCCCCATCAGCAGCGGGCCCAGGGTCAGTACCGACCAGTAAATGGCAAAGGCCACCGACCAGCGCCGTGGCCGGTGAATACGAAAAATACGGTTGATGGTGCTGTCCACGGAGCGAATGAGGGTCAGGGCCGTTACCACCAGAAAAAGTATGCCTACGGCGGTCATTTTGGAGGCATTGGCGGCAAAACCCTGCACTTGGTCGGCAATCACATCTGAGGCGGCTGGCACGAAGTTGTTGAAGATAAAATGCTGCAATTCCCCTTTGACGTTCTCAAAACCGGGAAAGGCCGAAAACAGGCTGAACAGCACGGCGATAAAGGGCACCAGCGACAGCAAGGTCACGTAGGCCATGGCGCCGGCGTGCAGGGTCAGGCGGTCTTCGGCGATGCGGTTCCAAAAGCCCTTGAGGTGCGCAAAAAGGTCTGTCCTGGTCAGCAGCGGCATAGGCGATATTTGCTCATTGAAATGCTGTCTTTTACTCTAACACCAAATACTTGCTGCAAAGGACCACTGCATGCGCGCTCTTCCCCTAGCTTTTGCCACCCTGCTGCTACTGACCGGTTGCCAAAGCGCCTATTACGCCACCATGGAAAAGGTGGGTATCCATAAGCGCGATATCCTCTCCGACCGCGTTGAAGCGGCCGGCGAAGCCCAAGAAGAGGCCCAGCAGCAGTTCAAGGATGCCCTCGAGCATTTTCGCGCCGTGGTGAAAGTCGATGGCGGCGACCTTGAAGACCGTTACGACGATCTCTCGGCCCAATATGACGCCGCCGAGCAATCGGCCAAGAACGTCACCGAACGCATCAACGCCGTGCAAGACGTAGCCGAGGCCCTGTTTGACGAGTGGCAGGGCGAGCTGGACCAATACAGCTCCCCCACCTTGCGGGCCGCTTCTGCCAAGACCCTGAGCGACACCAAGGCGCGTTACCAAAGGCTTATCAAGGCTATGCGTAAGGCAGAGGCAAAAATGCCGCCGGTGTTGGCCAAGTTCCATGACCAAGTCTTGTTTCTCAAGCACAACCTCAACGCCCGCGCCATCGGCTCCCTTAAAGGCGAGCTGGGCAGCATCGAGCAGCAGGTCGGTAACCTGGTCAATGAGATGCAAAAAGCCATCAGCGAATCCGAGCGCTTTATCCAGCAGCTCAACAGCAACGGCTGAAGCGGCCTTATCACGGCAGGTTTAGGCCGGGCTGCCTATCCTTAAGCAACTGAAGAGGAAAAGGTTATGCGGCTGCTCATCACTATTTTATCCCTTAGCCTGTTAGCCGGCTGCGCCATGACCAAGGAAGACTGCGCCAGCCTGAACTGGCACCAGCAAGGCCTGGAAGACGGCTTTAAAGGCCTGGTGGCCCGCAGCGGTTATTGGCAGGCCCAGTGCCAGCAACATGGCTATACGGTGGATAACAGCGCCTACTCCAAAGGCTGGGCCGAGGGTAACCGCCAGTACTGCACCCCCGAACAGGGCTACCGCAACGGCAGCCTGGGCAACCACTACCAAGGGGTTTGCCAGGGCGGCGCCAAAGACGATTTCATGCTTAGCTACGAGCGTGGCTGGAAGGTGTACGAGCGTAACCAGTACCGCGAATCCCTCTACGACCGGCAACGGGATATCCGCTGGCGTATCAGCGAAATAGACGACCGGCTCGGCGACGACAAGCTCTCCCACAAGACCCGTGACCACCTGAAATGGGAGCGCGACCACCTGATCCAGGAATCCATGCACATCAACAGCCTGCTGCTGCGGATGATGTAACGCAACACAGCGTTGCACTTGCTAATTGTGCAAAAAAAGGCCACATTGACCGGTACGTTTTTGATTTTAAGGACAAAGTCATGCGCCACGTCATTCTTGCTCTCTCCCTGTTGGCCGCTTCCCTGCCGTCGATTGCTCACACCGATAGCGGCTGCGACAGCAAACGCCTCTACTTGGAAGGCCGCAAAGGCCATGACTTCCCGGTCACCTGCCAAAAGGTAGGGGAGGATGGGCGCTCCGCCTACCTCAAAGGCCTGCAGAACCGCCAAAAACACTTTATCGGTTTGTCTTCGGTGACGGTCAGCAGCTTGGCCACCAGCCTGAACAGCCACTTTCGTGCCAAGGATAATGACCGTATTCCCGCCTTTGTCCGCAGCACCCAGCGGGACGTGAAAGACAGCGAATATCAGCGTTTGGAACAGTTAAAAGAGTCAGCAAAATAAGGAGTAATTGCATGAAATGGATGACTATCAGTGCCTTGGCCCTGGCGACCTTGTCACCTCTAGCCCAGGCAGGAACCAAGCTGGCCTATCAGGAATGCGATGCGCACAAGGCCTACCTAGCCGGCCGTCAAGGCAAGCAATACCTGGCCCAGTGTGACAAGGCCATGGCGCCCATAGTACAGGCCGCCTTTATCAAGGGCCGCAATCGCTACTACGCTAAACAGACCGATGCCATGTACAGCGCTCAGTTAACCGCTCAGATGTCGGCGCAGCGATACCATCAGGTCTGGTCTTCGGGCAATCGCAGCAGCGGCGAGCGTATTGCAGAAAGCGAGTATATGAATGCCGTTACTTTTGCCAAACCCACCGTCAAGCGCATTGAGCCGGTAGATGAAAGTGACGCCAAAGACGAAGAAGCGCCACCAGTCGAGAAAGCCCAATAAAAAAGGCGCCCTTAGGCGCCTTTTTTATTGCAGAGCCGGGCTATCGAGCAGCGCCCTTAGGGTAAAGCGCACCCCAAAACCGGTGACCTCGGTGGCTACCGGCCCCAGGCCGCCTTTGTTTTCACAGGCGCTCAAATCCACATGCACCCAGTTGACCCCTTTTTCCACAAAACGGGACAAGAAGCGGGCGGCGTCGATATGGTCGCAGCTGGAACCGGGATGGCATTGTTTGACATCGGCCACATCGGACTCGATGTTGCTGTCGTAGTCTTCATCCAGCGGGAAGGGCCAGACCCGTTCGCCGCTTTGGCGGCCGGCCTGCACCAGAGCCTCGCGCCAGTCGTCGCGGCTGGTGAAGACGCCACTTTGGGCGGTGCCGATGGCGCGGATACAGGCGCCGGTCAGGGTGGCGTAGTCAAACAACAGGTCAGGAGCTTCCCGGGAGGCCAGGGTCAGGGTATCGGCCAGCACCATCCGCCCTTCGGCGTCGGTATCCACCACCTCGATGGTGGTGCCGTTCAGGGCGCGCACCAGATCGTTGGGTTTGTAGGCCTTGGGGCCGATATGGTTTTCCGCCAGCGCCAGCCAGCAGTCCACTTCCAGGTCGCTGCCCAGTTCGGTCAGGGCCAACAGGTTGGCGAGCGCCACGGCGCTGCCGCCCATGTCGCCGTTCATGCCGAACATGTGGCTGGTCTTGAGGTTGTAGCCGCCGGTATCAAAGCACAAGCCCTTACCCACAAAAGCGACCTTGCGCTTGGGGCTGGCCGGGCGGTAGCGCAGCCGCATGATGGCCGCCTCGTCGTTGTCGGAGCCTTTGCTCACCGCCAGGAAGGCGCCGGCGCCCAGGCCGTCGAGCTTGGTCTGGTCAAAGAGCTCCACTTGCCAGCCATGGTCGCGGGCCAGGGCTTCGAGGATCACCCGGTAATGGGCCGGGGTCAGCTCGGAGGCGGGCAGGGCGCTTAACCAGCGCACCAGGCCATTGGCCCGGGCTTCGGCCAACAGCCGCGGCGCGTCCAGGGCGATATCGGTGCTGAGCCGCTCCAGGGCCACCGGTGCCTGGGTGTCTTTTTTAAAACTGGGCAGTTGCACCTGGCGGGCCAGCAGCACTTCCACCACCGCTTTAACCCAGGCTGGGTCGCTGCCTTGCACATGGATGCGTTTGGGCTGGAAGCCATCGAGCTTGGCCAGCCATTTGCGGGCCTGGGTTTGGCAATCGAAGGTGGATTTGGCCTCGCCGGTTTCAATCACCAGGGTCGGTTGGTCTTGGGTCAACAGCCAGGCTTTGGCCTTGGGGGCCAGGGCTTTACTGGCGGCCAGGCCTTGGGGAGCAGAAGCCGGATTAAGGCAGATAGTCAGATCGCTGTCCGTCTGGCCGGTCACCAGTTCAATCTTGGGAAAAGCGTAAGTTTGCATCATGACTTCCTTTATTCGCGTCATGGCGCATTATAAAGGTCCGTTTGGACGAACCCTAATCAAAGGAGAGAACATGGGTAAGACACCGTTAGTTTGCTGCCTGGCCCTGGCCAGCTTTATGGCCGTGGCCGGTGATGTGGAAGAGGCCATCAAGGCAGGGCAGGACGCCTACCAGCAAGGCCAGCTCTCAGAGGCGGCCAACCAGTTTTCCTACGCCGCCACCCTTATCCGCCAGCAGCAGGGCGACAAGATGGTCAAACTGTTCCCCGCACCGTTAAAAGGCTGGCAGGCCGACGACGCCGAGTCCGAAAGCGCCGGCGCTGCCATGCTGGGCGGCGGCGTCACCGGCAGCCGCCTCTACCACAAGGGTGATGACATCAGCCTGGAGCTCAAAATCATCAAGGACTCGCCCCTGGTCCAGGCCATGGCCGGGCTCTTTACCAACCCCAACATGGCCGCCATGGCCGGTTACAAAATCAAGAAAATCAACGGTGTCAGCGCCATGCTCAAAACCGATGACGAAATGAGCCTGACCATGATGGACGGCACCGTGTTGGTGCAGATGGAATGCAGCGAGTGCCAAAGCAGCGACTTGGAAGACTACGCCAAGGCGCTGGATATCAGCGCCATCAAGCAGCTGTAAAAAAGGCGACCGGAAGGTCGCCTTTTTCGTTGGTGATTGTCAGGAGCGCTGCTCGGCCAGGTTCACTACCAGCTCGGCCTGCTCGCCGATACCGGCCAGTTTGGCATCCTTGTGCTGCCAGCGGCTGTTGAGCCAGCCTTGGAACTGGCGTTTAAATTCCACGTCGCCAAAGTAGTCGCCGATGATCTCGGGAGTTACCGCCAGGGCTTCGACATCCACCACGATATGTTTGAGCTTGCCGGTCAGGATATCGCGGCCGATACGGCCTTCAGAGCCAGGGTAAGCCAGGGTTACGTCCAGCACCTTGTCAAACTGCTGGCCCATGGCCGACAGGGTAAAGGCAATGCCGGCCGCCTTGGGGGGCAACAGATGCTGAAACGGCGAGTTGCGCTTGACCCGCTTTTGGGCGGTAAAGCGGGTGCCTTCAACGAAGTTGATCATGGTGGAAGGGTGGTGCTTGAGCTTGGCGCAGGCCTTGGCGGTGGCCTCGATGTCCTTGCCCTTTTTATGGGGGTGCTTTTTCAGGTAACCGGTGGAATAGCGGCGCATAAAGGGCATGTCCATGGCCCAGCAGCCCAACCCCAGAAAAGGCACATACAGCAGCTCGTGCTTGAGGAAGAACCTCGGCAGCGGCAGGTTGCCACCGGCAATACCAAACAGCACCACGATATCCAGCCACGACAAGTGGTTGGCCATCATCAGGTACCAGCTGTGTTTATCCAGCCCGTCCAGGCCGCGCACGTCCCATTGGACGCGGTTGCCAAGGCGTAAAATCCCGAGGTTGAGAAGGCTCCAGGCCCGCACCACCTGCTCCATCAGCCGGGTCATGGCCCGGCGCCAGATAGGCACCGGGATCAGCAGCTTGGGCAGCGACAGCACAAACACCAGCCCACCACAGAGCGCCACGTTCAGGCACAACAGGGCAATCAGCAGTGGCGCCAGAATAACGCCGGGAAGAAAACGCAGCATGGGTTCCTTTACTTCGCTTTGAGGCGGGCCAGTTCAGCATCCTTCTGGGCCCACAATTGATTGACCCACTCCTGGAAACGGGCCTTGTACTCGGCGTCACCAACATAGTCACCGAGCAATTTGTCGTCAATCGGTAACACGCGAATGTTAACCTTGATCTCTTTTACCCGGCCACTAATGAAGTCCCAAAAGCTGGGGATCTCCTTGCCGTAGCAGATGGTCACGTCCAGCAGCTTATGCAGTTTGTCACCCATGGCGCTCAACACAAAACCGATACCGCCAGCCTTGGGTTTGAGCAGATGGGTAAAAGGCGACTGCTGATGGTCGTGCTTGGACTGGGTAAAGCGGGTGCCTTCCACGAAGTTCATCACCGTTACCGGCAGGTGGCGAAATTTCTCACAGGCCTGGCGAGTGGTGTCGATATCCTTCTGGGCCAGGGACGGGTCCTTGGCTATCTGCGCCTTGGTGTGGCGGCGCATGAAGGGGAAATCCAGCGCCCACCAGCACAAGCCCAGGAAGGGCACGTACAGCAGTTCCTTTTTCAAGAAGAACTTGATGAAGGGAATGCGGCCGTTAAAGATGCGTTGCAGCACCAGAATGTCCACCCAGGACTGGTGGTTGGCCACCACCAGATACCAATCCTTGCGCTTGATGCCTTCCAGGCCCTCAACCACCCAGCGGGTGCGGGCAAAAAGCCGGCTGTTGGCGTTGTTGATGGCGATCCACAAGGTGGCAATGCGGTCCAGCACCCAGTTGCACAGAACGCGCACCGCTTTAAGGGGCAGCAACAGCTTGATAACCCCCAGGCCAACGGCCAGGGGGAACCAGAACAGGGTGTTTATCACGTAACCCAAGACCGCCAGCGGCCCTTTGATGAAGCTGGGCAGAAAAGCGAACATCAATCCTCCAGGTAGGTGTAGCCGTGAATGCCGGCTTCCAGCTCGGCACTGAATTGCTGGCGCTCGCTGTCGGTGAGCTTGGCGGCGGCCAGTTGGCGGCGATACCCCTGGATAAGGCTCTTGGGATCGAAACTCACGTAACGCAGCACGTCGGCCACGGTGTCGCCCTTGAGGGCGGCGTCAAAGCGGTAGCCGTCCTTGGTGAGCTGCACATGTACCGAGTCGGTGTCGCCGAACAGGTTATGCAGGTCGCCGAGGATCTCCTGGTAAGCCCCCACCATGAAGAAACCGATGCAGTAGTCGTTGCCCGGATGGTAGCCGGTCAGCGGCAGGCTAGACTCGATGCCTTCGGCGTCCACGTACTGGCGAATTTGGCCGTCGGAGTCGCAGGTGATGTCCTGGATGATGGCGCGGGCGCTGGGCGCTTCGCTCAAGTGGCTGACCGGCATGATCGGGAACAGCTGGTCGATGCCCCATACGTCCGGGGTGCTCTGGAACAGACTGAAGTTACAGAACAGCTTGTCGGCCAGCTTTTCATTGAGCTCGTCCAGCACCGGGCGATGGGCACGGCTGCGAGGGTTGAGCTGCTCGCGCACGGCGCGGCACACCGCAAAGTACATCTTCTCGGCCTGGGCCCACTCACCGATACGCAGCAGGCCGTGGGTGTACATGGCGTGGGCTTCGGAGAGGAAGTACACGGCGTCGTGATAGCTTTCCAGCGGCGGCTCTTCGTTAACGTATTCGAGGGTACGCCACAGATCCTTGAGCACCGACGGCGCCTCGTCGTCCGGCTCGTCAAACTGCACCTGGGTGGGGGCGCGCTCTACGTCAATCACGTTGGTGATCATCACCGCGTGGTGGGCGGTCATGGCGCGGCCAGACTCGGTGATGATGTCCGGCTCGGGCAAGTCACGGGCGCTACAGATTTCTTTAAGGGCGTACACCACCTTGGCGGCGTATTCGTCCACGGTGTAGTTCATGGAACAGTTGCCACGGGAACGTGAACCTTCGTAGTCCACCCCCAGGCCGCCGCCCACATCTACCACGTCCAGCGGCACACCCAGTTCACGCAGCTCGGCGTAGTAACGGGCACACTCTTTGAGGGCGCCCTGGATGTCGCGGATGTTGGCCACCTGGGAGCCGATATGAAAATGCACCAGTTTCAGGCAATCGAGCTTGCCCGCTTCGCGCATCATGTCTACCGCTTCCAGCACTTGGTGGGCGGCCAGGCCAAACTTGCCCTTCTCGCCGCCGGTGTTCTGCCAGTTGCCTTTACCCACGGAGTTCAGGCGCACCCGCACCCCAACCAGGGGGTCGATGCCCATTTCCTTGCTTTCGCCCAGCAGCTTTTTCAGCTCGGAGAGCTTTTCCACCACCACATAGACCTTGTGGCCCAGGCGGCGGCCAATCAGGGCCAAGCGCAGGAATTCGGAGTCTTTGTAGCCGTTACAGACGATGGTAATGGGGCGGGTAGCCACACCCAGCACCGCCATCAGCTCGGGCTTGGAGCCGGCTTCCAGGCCCACGTGGGGGCTGGCATTGAGCAGCCCTTCCACCACCGATTTCTGCTGGTTGACCTTGATGGGGTACACGGCGTGGTAGCGGCCGCTGTAGTCGAGGTTCTCCACCGCCTTGGCAAAGCCGCTGGTCAGCCGTTTTACGCGGTCGGTGAGGATGTCGTTAAAGCGCACCAATACCGGCAGGGACAAGCCCTGGTCCTTGAGATCCTTGACCAGGTCAGACAATCTGACCCCGGCTCTTTCACGGTTTCTATCGGGAAACGCGACCAGTTCACCCTGGTCATCAATGTCGAAATAGCCGTCACTCCAGTGAGCAACGCCGTAAAGATGTCGTGCCTTGTCGAGGGTCCAGTTTGGCATTGGTAGCAGCTCCTGTGGCCGCAAAGAATTTTAGGGGGCGTATTGTAATGATCCCCCACACCCTATGCAGCTAAAATGTGCGCAAAATTCATTGTGCCTGTCTGACCACAGAGGCACAATGCGCGCTCTTTTTTCGCCCTCGTCGATGGAGACAGACAAGCATGTCCCAATTGGACCCCAAGCACTGGTTCACCGAAATCAGCGACCGTGACGGCAGCGGCTTTTCCCTGCGTATCACAAAGCACCTGGAAACCCGCCAGTCTCAGTGGCAAACCACTGAAATGTATGACACCACCGACTGGGGCAAGCTGATGATCATCGACGGCTGCACCATGGTGTCGAGCCGCGACAACTTCCTCTATCACGAGATGATGAGCCACCCGGCGCTCTACACCCACACCGACCCGAAAGTGGTGGTGATCATCGGTGGCGGCGACTGCGGCACCCTGCGCGAAGTCCTCAAGCACCCTGGCGTTGAAAACGCCGTGCAAATCGACATCGACGAGAACGTCACCCGCCTGTCCGAGATTTACTTCCCGGAGCTGTGCGAGTCCAACAACGACCCGCGCGCCGAGCTGAAATTCATCGACGGCATCCAGTGGATGAAAGACCGCGATAGCGCCTCGGTGGATATCATCATCGTTGATTCCACCGACCCGGTAGGCCCGGCCGAAGGCCTCTTTAACCGCGCCTTCTACGAAGAGTGCCTGCGCGCCCTTCGCCCCGGCGGCATTCTGGTGCAGCAATCTGAAAGCCCGCTGCTGCACACCAAACTCATCCAGGAAATGCGCTCCGAGATGGCCAAGGCCGGTTTCGACGCCTTCCAGACCCTGCCGTTTCCGCAGCCGCTGTACCCCTCCGGCTGGTGGAGCTGCACCCTGGCCCGTAAAGGCGAAGCCTTCGGCGAATTCCGCCGCGACGCCGCCGACGCCCAGCTGTTCGAGACCCACTACTACAACAGCGGCGTACACCAAGGCGCCATGGCCCTGCCCAACTTCCTGAAGAAGGCCCTGGAAGGCTAAGCCGGGTTTTGGAAAACAGAATCGTAAAAAGCGCACTTCGGTGCGCTTTTTCATTTGGTATAGTGCTCAAACCTGCACAACAGCGGAGGCTATGATGATCGCCTCGTTCGATGTCGATGCCCAGCGCACCTTTACCCCGCTTTGCCCCGGCGAGCTGCCGGTACCGGGTGGCGACCAGATTGCCGAGGAGCTTAATGCCCAGGCGGCGCTGGCCCATTTTCGCATCGCCTCCAAAGACGCCCACAACCCCAATGCCAAGTGGGTGGTCGCCAGCCACGACGACATGCTCCAGCCCCTGGACTACCCCGATACCGACCTCACCTGGGTACGCCACGCCGAAACCGGCACCCCGGGCTTTGAACTGATCCCCGGCCTGCCACGGCCCCAGGCTTACGATTTTCTGGTCTACAAGGGGGTGGAGAACGACATGCACCCCTACGGCGCCTGCTATCACGACCTTAAAGACCGCATCTCCACCGGCGTTATCGAGTGGCTCAGGTGCAATGAGGTCAACACTGTGTTGGTGGGGGGCCTGGCCCTGGATTTTTGTGTTAAAACCACTGCCATACAGCTGGCCAACGCCGGCTTTACCGTCTATCTGAATCAGGCTGCCTGCCGCGCCATCAGCCCCCAAGGGGCCAAGGCCGCCTGCCAGGAAATGGTCAGGGCCGGTATCCACTTGGTGGACAACGCCCGCACCCTGGCCCAGCTCGTCAAAAAGGACTCATGATATGTTCGGAAAGACCTCGGTGCAGAGCCTGCTGGACACCGACTTCTACAAGCTCACCATGCAGCAGGCCTACCTGCATCAGCAGCCCAACACCCAAGCCCGCTGGACCTTCCGCTGCCGCAGCAACGAAGATTTAAGCCCCTATGTGGCGCCGCTGCGCGAAGAATTTGAGGCACTGTCGCAGCTTTATGCCACCGAGGACCAGCTGGCCCACCTGCGCCAGCATTACCCCTTTTTAAAGCCCGACTACCTGGAGTTTTTGCGGCTGTTCCGCTTTAACCCCAACTTCCTGAAAGTAAGCGCCCTGGACGGCCAACTGGTGATCGAGGCCAACGGCCCGCTGCTCCATGTATCGCCCTTGGAGATCCCGGTGCTGGCCGCCATCTCCGAGGTGCGTAACCGCCACCGCTACCCCGAAGTGGATGCCGACACCATCCACAAAAGCACCCAGGGCAAAATTCGCCAACTCGAAGCCTTTGGCGACAAGGTGGACCTGTCGGACTTCCTGTTTACCGATTTCGGCACCCGCCGCCGCTTCAGCTTTGCCGCCCAGCGCATGGTGCTGGAGCAAATCAAAAGCGCCCTGCCCCAGCATTTTGCCGGCACCTCCAACCCGCACCTGGCCCGCGAGCTGCACCTGCGCTGCCAGGGCACCATGGGCCACGAATGGCTGCAAAGCCACCAGGCCCTCAATTACCGCTTGGTAGACAGCCAGAAAATGGCCCTGGAAAACTGGGTGAAGGAGTTTCGGGGCGACCTTGGGGTGGCATTGACCGATGTCATCGGCGTGGACGCCTTCTGCCGGGATCTGGACCGCTACCTGGCCAAGCTCTATGACGGTTTTCGCCACGACAGCGGCGACCCCATCATCTGGGGCGAGAAGATCATCAAGCGCCTTGAAGAACTGGACGTGGACCCGACCCGCAAACGCCTGGTGTTCTCCGACGGCCTCAACTTCGACAAGGCGGTGCAGATTTACAGCCATTTCCGTGGCCGCATCAACACCGCCTTTGGCATCGGCACTTGGCTGATGGGAGATTTTGGCGTCAACGAACCCATGAACATCGTGATGAAGCTAACCCGCCTCAACGGCCAGCCGGTGGCCAAGATCTCCGACAGCCCCGGCAAGACCATGTGCGACGACGAGAACTTCCTGCGCTACCTGATGCAGGTGTTCCAGGTGCAGGGCTCGGTGCAGCAGCAGGTGCTGGAGCAGTTCAACCCCCACCATTGAAAAAGCCGCCCTCGGGCGGCTTTTTTATCGGCTGGCGTGGGCGATGGCCAGCAGCACGATTATCTTCGAGATGAAATCCGACACCGATTTCTGGTAATCGGAGAGCTTGGCACTCAAGTCGGCGTTAAGGGCTTTTAGCTGGCTTTCTTCCAAGGGAACGGTGATGTCGGCTTTCATCCGCACCGACACCACGTCTTTGGACTCGTTAAAGAGTGGCAGCGCCACTTTAAGCGCCTCGGCCACGGCCTGGTCGGTAAACCCCAGCTTCAACAGCTCCTCGCGCAGCGCCTGCTCGAGCTGCGGATTTGTTCTTTGGTAGGGCTTATCAAACCGGATCCACGACTCCACGCCAACTCCTATTCGGACCTTTTAAACCAACTTCTGAAAGGATAGAGGAACTGGCCAACTATGCCGTCGGGGATGTTGTCACTGACGGTGCCGTAGCGGCTGGCAAGATGCCGGGGCATAAAAACGGTGCCGAACAGCACATCGTAAATGGGCAGGAAACCGGCGTAGTTTTTGTCGATGGCCTCGTCCTCGGAAGAATGGTGCCAATGGTGATACTCGGGGGTTGCCAGCAGCCAGCGCAGCACCGGGAAGCGAAAGCGCACGTTAGCGTGGATAAAGATGGCGTGGAAGGAGATAAACACCAGATAGGCGTAAACCGCCGACGGGGCAAAACCCAGCACGAAAATCGGCAGGTAACCGGCCAGGCGGTTGACCAGGATCTCAATCAGATGCAGCCGCGAAGAGGCCAGCCAGTTCATCTGCTCGGTGGAGTGGTGCACGGCGTGGATTTTCCACAGCGCCGGGATCTCATGCATGGCCCTGTGTATCCAGTAGGTGCCAAAATCCACCACCAGCAGGATCTCGATAAACTGCAACCATATGGGCTGGGCCGCTATCCACAGCTGGAACTCCCAGGCAGTCACCTGATGCAAAAACACCTGCACCGGGATCACCGTGAAAAAGCTGATGAGCTGCACCCCCATGTGGCTGAACATGAAGTACTTGAGATCCGTTATCCAGCCCTTGCGCAGGATGTTCTGGGCCGGATCCTTGGGAAAGGCCCGCTCCAGGGGCACAAACACCAGCGCCAGTACCACCAGGGTCAGCACGAAGTAATCGAGCCCCACATAGAGGTTACGGCCGTCGATATTGGGCGCCTCAATATGGCCCGAGCCCACCAGGGCCGCCGCCACCGCCAGCACCATGCCGGTCAGGCCATAGCTGGCCGATTGATGGCGCATCATGGAAAAGAGTCCGCAGCCAAACCCCAGCACGATGCACAGTTGCAGCAGGGGTTTGAGGATACCGGTGTTGTAAAAGCCCCGGAACTCGGGGGTGGTAAAGACCGCCGGCATCCAAAAACACAGGGCGCCCAGCAAGGAAAGGCTGCCCAGGAACAGCGCCAGGGCGGCGCTGCCTTTGCCCTGGCCGGGGCTTAGGTCGACGTCTTCGTATTTATCGCGCAGTGCTTTGCTCATCACGGTCCCTGTATAAGCATGGGGTTCTGGCGGCAGGTTACCAGCTTGCCCCGCTACCGGCAGCGGCTTTTTTGCGCCCTTGCGACGGGGGCGTCTTTTTTGGCGGCCAAACTGAAAGATAAATTAATGAAACGCCATTGGCAGGCCATTTTATGAAAAGAGCGGCATGGAAAGGATCTGTCTAAAAAATTATCTATTGATAACAACCGCAACATGACGTTTACGGAAACTAAAACCAAAACCGGGGTAAAAATTGATGAAGATCGCAGTTTAACTTTCAAAATAAGCAGCAGCTCATTTAAAAAAAGCCAAGTGTCATAAAAGTTAAACATTCCTTGCTGTCACAGTACGGAATAACCAGATCCTTCCTGCCAAAACTTTCTGCTATTCAATATTTAAGGGCCAACCACACCAATTAGCGCCCCCTATAACCTTGTAAATAAAAAGGTTTTAAACGAACGCCACATTGACCCTATTGCCGAGATCCGTTCCAGCGATAAGGCAACTTTTTAACCCTGATAGTTAAGGATATCTGGTTATGGAACATGTTATTTCCGGTGTAGCGAAATTCCAGAAGGAAGTCTTTCCAGGAAAAAAAGCGACCTTTAAAAAGCTGGCCACCGGGCAAAATCCCGAGGTGCTGTTTATTACCTGTGCCGATTCAAGAATCGACCCCAACCTGGTCACTCAAACCGAGCCGGGGGATCTGTTTATTTGCCGCAATGCCGGCAATATCGTCCCGCCGCACAGCAACCAGACCGGTGGCATGACCGCCTCCATCGAATACGCGGTGGCGGCCCTTGGGGTGCGGCATATCGTGATTTGCGGCCACACCGATTGCGGCGCCATGAAGGGCGCTCTGGCGCCGGAAAAACTCGGCGCCCTGCCCCATGTCAGGGAATGGCTGGGCCATTGCCGCTGCGCCACCGAAGTGCTCCGTGAAAAACACGGCGAGCTTGGCGAGCAGCACCTGGACGAGCTCATCCGCGAGAACGTGCTGCAGCAAATCCAGCACCTTCGCACCCACCCGGCGGTGGCGGCCAAACTGGCCACCAAGCAGGTGCAGCTGCACGGCTGGGTGTATGACATCGCCAAGGGCAATGTGCATTGCTACGACCCGGCCAGCGAAACCTTTATCGAAATGCAGGAAGCCTACGCCGAGCAGAATCTGGCGGCGGGCTGAGGAGGCAGCCATGTTAAAGGACTTATCGTTCAAGGAGATACGCGCTGACCTCCCGGCCAGCATCATCGTCTTTTTTGTGGCGTTGCCACTGTGCCTGGGTATCGCCCTGGCCTCGGGGGCGCCGCTGCTGTCGGGGGTGATCGCCGGCATTATCGGCGGCGTGGTGGTGGGCATGGCCAGTGGCTCGCGGCTGGGGGTGAGCGGCCCGGCCGCTGGCCTGGCGGTGATCGTCTTTGACGCCATCGACACCCTGGGTGGCTGGGAGGTGTTTCTCTGCGCCGTGGTGCTGGCCGGGGTGTTTCAGCTGCTGCTGGGCTACCTCAAGGCCGGTTTTGTGGCCTATTTCTTCCCGTCGGCGGTGATCACCGGCATGCTGACCGGCATTGGCCTGTTGATCATCCTAAAGCAGCTTCCCTACCTCTTTGGCCTGGACGCCGATGCCGTTAGCCTCAATGGCAACCTCTTTGCCAGCCTCTCTCCGGCGGCAACCGCCATCGCCTTTGGGTCGCTGGCGCTGCTGTATGTCTGGGACAAATACCTGAGCCCGGCCCATAAGCTGTTCCGGCTGGTGCAAGGGCCCATCGCCGTGGTGCTGCTCGGTATCGGCTGCGCGCTGCTGCTTGACCAGCAAGGGGCGCCGCTGAGCGAGGGCCAGCTGGTGTCGTTGCCGGTGATGGAAGGCATTGGCTCTTTTGCCGAGCAACTGGCCTTTCCGGACTTCTCGCAGATGTTGAGCCTGGAGGTACTGAGTGTGGCGCTGGTGATGGCGGTGGTTGCCAGCATCGAGACCCTGCTCAGTGTCGAGGCCACTGACAAGATGGACCCCAACAAGCAAACCACGCCCACCAACCGTGAGCTCAAAGCCCAGGGCCTTGGCAACATTGTCTCCGGTTTGGTGGGGGGCCTGCCGGTAACGCAAGTGATAGTGCGCAGCTCGGCCAACGTCGCCTTTGGCGCCAAGACCAAGCTGTCGGCCATTTTGCACGGGTTGTTCCTGCTGGTGGCGGTGCTGGCGCTGTCGCAGATGCTGAACCTCATTCCGCTGGCCTCCCTGGCGGCGGTGCTGATGGTGGTGGGCTTCAAGTTGGCCAAACCGGCGGTGTTCAAGACCATGTTTAAAAACGGCATGGAGCAGTTTCTGCCCTTTATCACCACCATTGCCGGCATGCTCGCTACCGATCTGCTGACCGGGGTAATGGCGGGCCTGGCGGTCAGCATCTTCTTTACCCTCAAGCACAGCTACCGCAATTCCTATCACTTCAAGGAAACGGTCAGCCGCCGCGACGACCGCGAGAGCCACCATATCGTGCTGGCTGAAGAAGTGTCCTTCTTCAACAAGCCCAGCATCCTTAAAAAGCTCAATGAGATCCCCAAGGGCTCGCACCTGGTGCTGGATTTTTCCAACACCAAATCGGTGGCCCATGACGTGGTGGAGCTGGTGAAGGACTACATGGCGCAGGCTCGCCACCGCAATATCGAGGTGGAGACCATCCACTTCGACAGGGCCAAGGCCAGTTAGCAAAAAGGGCAGCCTTGGCTGCCCTTTTTTATGGCCATCTTCAGCCCAAACGGCTCGGGAAATCGCTGACCAGCCAGTCAATAAAGACCCGCAGCCGCCGGGTGACATGGCGGTTTTGGGGGTAGACCACATGGAAGGGGTAACTGGGGGGCCGCCATGGCGAGAGAATTTCCACCAACGCCCCCGAGGCCAGCGCCGCCTTGGCCGAATAGCGGAAGGTTTGAATGATGCCAAGGCCAGCAAGGCCGGCGGCAAAGTGGGCGTTGCTTTCATTAACGCCAATCAGGTGCTCGGCCTTGATATCCAGCAGCTCGCCCTTGTCGGTAAAGCGAAAGGGCACGGCACGGCCATGCTGGGTGGTGACATAGCTCACCAGCCGGTGGCCGTTTCTGAGCTCATTGGGGTAGGCCGGCACCCCGTATTGCTTAAGGTAGCCCGGGGTGGCACAGGTAACCATGCTGGCCTGGCCGATGGCGCGGGCCATCAGGGAGGAGCTGTCCAGCGGGCCGCCCCGGATCACGCAATCGACGTTGTCACTGATGAGATCCACGGCCCGGTCTGACACCCCCAGCTCCAGCTTTATCTCGGGATACTTGGCGATAAAGGCCGGCAGCGCCGGGATCAGCACTTCACTGGCGGTGGAGCCGCCCACATCCACCCGCAGCTTGCCCCGGGGCGAGTTGCGCACGGCGCTAAAGGAGCTGTCGATGTCGTCAAGGTCGGCCAGGATGCGCAGGGTCTTTTCGTAATACTGCTGGCCCTCGGCGGTAACCGTCACCCGGCGCGTGGTGCGGTGCAGCAGCCGGATCCCAAGGTAAGCCTCTAAGTCCTGCACCTGCTTACTCAAGGTGGCCTTGGGTAGGTCCAGCGAATCCGCCGCCCGGGTAAAACTGCCCGCCTCTACCACCCGCGCAAAACTCTTGATTGCCTGAAGTTGGTCCATCGCGCCTCCGCCCTGATTATCCATTGTGCTGGATAATCATTCCAATTTTGCACGGTTTATCGCCAATAAGCCACTGGATAAAGTTCACCCATGCCTTGCAGCACAGGGCCCAAACCGGGCAGCGCGGGCACTCTGACTCAACCACACAGATAAAGGTGAACATTATGAATAAGCAACTGAACGGTAAAATCGCACTGGTAACCGGCGGCACCACTGGCATCGGTTTTGGCACCGCCAAGGTCCTGGCCGAACAGGGCGCCAAGGTCTTTATCACCGGCCGCCGCCAGGCCGAACTGGACGCCGCCGTGGCTGAACTGGGCAACAGTGTGACCGGCATCCGCGCCGACGCCTCGGTCCTTACCGACTTGGACGCGGTTTACGCCCAAATCGCCAAATCCGCCGGCAAGCTGGACATCCTCTTTGCCAACGCCGGTGGCGGCGACATGCTGCCCCTGGGCGCCATCACCGAAGAACACTTCGACCGTATCTTCGGCACCAACGTACGCGGCCTGGTCTTTACCGTACAAAAAGCGCTGCCGCTGCTGACCAACGGCGCTTCCGTGGTGCTGACCGGCTCCACCACCTCCATCCAGGGCACCGCCAACTTCAGCGTCTACAGCGCCAGCAAGGCCGCCGTGCGCAACTTCGCCCGCTCCTGGACCCTGGATGTGAAAGACCGTGGCATTCGCATCAACGTGGTCAGCCCCGGCCCCGTCCGTACCCCAGGCCTGGCCGGTGTCGTACCAGAAGAGGCGCGCCAAGGCTTCTTCGACTATCTGGCCGGGCAAGTGCCGCTGGGCCGCCTGGGCGAGCCGGAAGAAATCGGCAAAGTGGTGGCTTTTTTGTCCTCCGAGGGCGCTAGCTTCATCAACGGCGTTGAGCTGTTCGTCGACGGCGGCATGGCCCAAATCTAACATCGCCCCTCCAAAGCACACCGCCGGTCTGATGACCAGCGGTGTGCTTGTTTGGCGAAATGACAACTACGGCAAGGTGCCCAGCAGCCGGTCCATGGCCCGGTACTGCATGGCTTCACTCAAATGAGCCTGGGTGATGGCCTCGGCCTTTTGCCAATCGGCCAGGGTGCGGGCCACTTTCAGCAACTTGTGGTGCACCCGGGCCGACAGCCCCAGGGCTTGCAAGGTGGCGTCGTACCACTGGGCAAGCTCTGGCGGCAATTGGCAGGCATGGCGCATCGGTTCCCCTTCAAGGTCGGCATTCAAGCAGTCCTGGCGCGCCAGTTGGCGCTGCTGGCAGGCAGCCACTTTGGCTCGCAGCTCGTCGTTGTCGGGGCCGCTGGGTGCCTGGCCAGCAAGGCTGCCCGGCGGCAACATGGCCACTTCTACTTGCAGATCGATACGGTCCAAAAAGGGGCCGGACAGTTTGGCCAGATAGCGGCGAATTTGCTCGGGGCTACAGCGACACGCCCGGCGCGGGTTGCCAAAATGGCCACAGGGGCAAGGGTTGGCGGCCGCCACCAAGCGAAACCGGGCCGGAAAGCGGGCCTGGTGGGCGGCGCGGCTGATGCTCACTTCACCGGTTTCCATGGGTTCGCGCAGGCAATCGAGCACTTTACGGTCGTACTCGGCAATTTCGTCCAGAAACAGCACGCCGTTGTGGGCCAGGGAGATCTCCCCAGGCCTAGGGATAGAGCCGCCCCCCACCAGGGCCACTGCCGAGGCGGTGTGATGAGGCGTGCGCCAAGGCGGCTGGCGCCAACTGTCGCTGTCGCGGGGTTTGCCAGCCAGGGAATAAATGGCGGCGCTCTGCTGGGCGCAGTCTTCGCCAAGGGGCGGCAAAATCCCCGGCAGGCGCCGCGCCAGCATGGATTTACCGGTGCCGGGCGGGCCGATAAAAAGCAGGTGATGGCCGCCGGCCGCGGCCACCATCAACGCCCTTTTGGCCTGGGCCTGACCGACCACATCGTTAAGGGAGAGGCTGTCTGGCGCCGCAGACTGGGTAGCGGCCAGAGGCTCCAGCAGCGTTAGCGCCTGCTGCCCGGCCAGATGCGCGCACACCGCCAGCAACGACGGCGCGCCATAGGCCTTGAGGCTGGGCAGCAGGCTGGCCTCGTCCCGGCACGCCTCGGGAAAGAGCGCCGCCCGGCCCGCCTTTTGGCAGGCCAGCAGCGCCGGCAGCAAACCGGTGCAGGGGCGCAGCTCACCAGACAGCGCCAGCTCGCCGTAAAGCTCCAGGCGGGCGTTGCTGTCCATGGGCACTTGGTTTGAGGCCTGCAAAATGCCGATGGCAATGGCCAAATCAAAACGGCCGCCCTCTTTGGGCAGCTCAGCCGGGGCCAGATTGACGGTAATGCGCCGGGCAGGGAACTCGAAACCGGCATTGAGGATGGCGGCACGGACCCGCTCCCTGGCTTCTCGCACCGAGGCTTCTGGCAGCCCCACCAGGGCGAAGGCAGGCAGGCCGTTGCCGATGTCTACCTCGACGGTGACCAGCGGCGCATCCATACCCAGCTGCGCACGGCAATAAAGCGTTGCAAGTGCCATAGTTATCCGTACCTTGCGTTCGTCCTTGTAACAAATTGATAATAGCCTCAACACAGGCTTAAAAGGGTGATGACACTGCTGCTGCGCCTCTTTCTCCTCTGGCTGCTCTCTTTGCCCTGCTGGGCAACACCACTGCTGGCCCCGCCCTACCTGCCACCGCAGGTACTTGATGTGCGTAGCGGCCTGAGCCAGAACACCGTCGAGGCCATCTACCGCGACCACAACGGCTTCTTGTGGTTTGCGACCCAAGATGGCCTGAACCGCTATGACGGCGCTCAGATAAAGCGCTATTACGCCGATGCCGATAGCAGCGCCAACCCCTACGGCCTAGCCAGCAATCACCTCACGGCCCTGACCGGCGACAGCGAAAACCAGCTCTGGCTAGGTACCGCCAACGGCGACTTGCAACGCTTTGACGGTAAGCTCTTCCGCAGTTACCAGACCCCCTGGCAACACCAGTACATCAGCCACCTGGCGAGCGTTGGCCATCAGTTGGCCGTGGCCAATGACCTGGGATTGTGGCTGTTGGATCTGGGTAGTCAGCAATGGCACAAGGTGCTGAACGGTAAGGTCAAAGATCTCGCCGCGTCAGGTAACACCCTGTGGGTGCTGGCCGCAGATGGCCGCTTGTTCGAACTTGAAGGCAGCCAACTAACCCTGAAACTGACCCGCCCCGACTTGCAGGCCCTGACCCTCGATCCCAAAGGCATGCTGTGGCTGGCAGGAGACGGCCAGCTCTGGCACTACACCGACAGCGGCCTGATCCAGGTATTGCAGTGGGCATCCTTTGCCGAGCACCCGGCATTGAAACTCATGGCCGACGGCAAGGGGCACTTTTATCTGGCACTCAAACGCCGCGGCCTGATGTGGCTGGACCCGCATCACCAAAAAGCCGAACAACTGCTGCAAGGCACACAGCACAACCTGGTGGACTGGCCCCGCACCCTTTATGTTGACGCCGACAATCAGCTCTGGGTGGGGACCTTTTCCCGAGGCGTTATCCATCTGCCAGGCCATGACGGCGCCATCCGCTACTTTAGCCACGGTGAACCACAGGCCAGCCAGAACAACGTGCGCAGCCTACTTAAAGACGCCCAAGGCCTTTGGATTGGCACCATGGGCAATGGCCTGTGGCGCATCGACAACCAAGGCCAGTACCACAACTACAACACCGAGCTGGCCCGCCTGACCGGCCAGTCGCCGGCACGCTTCTTACTGGTGGTCACGGCCCTGGCAAAAGATCCACAGGGAGACCTGTGGATTGGCACCAACCAAGGCCTGATACGCTATGACACCCAGCAGCAATGGCAATGGTTTAGCACCGAACAAGGGCTTGGCGACCCGCTGGTGTGGTCGCTGCTGTGGCATAACGGGCAATTGCTGGTTGGTACCGAGAAAGGGCTCGATGCCTTCAACGGCGAGACCTTCTCCCACCTTGATAGCCAGGCACAGTTCTATGCCCTGGCCGAGCATCAAGGGGTAGTGATGGCCGCCACCGGCAAGGGGGTTTGCCGGTTGGAGCCCCAGGCCCATTGCTGGGGTAAGCCGCAGATCACTGGCCGCGGCCGCAGCCTGCTCAATGACGGCAATAACGGCTGGTGGGTTGGTACTCAAAACGGCCTGGTACACCTGAGCGGCGATGGCAAGCTTAGGCTGTACCAAAAGCAGCCGGGCCTGGAAGACGACACCATCTATGCTGTCGCACCCGGCAGCGAGGGCCGGCTTTGGCTCAGTACCAACCGTGGTTTGGTGTTGTTCGACCCAGACCTAAGCCGCTTTTCCGCGCCGCCTATCGACCAATTCATTCTTGAGTACAACGGCAATGCCGTTTTTAAGGACGGTAATGGCCTGCTGTATTTCGGGGGCGTTAACGGGCTGGCGGAGATCCAACCGGGCATCAACGACAAACCCGGCGCCCACTACGCGCTGCAATGGATTGGCGCGTCGGTTAACGGCCAGCCCCACAACCTCAGCAGCGATGAAGTATTGGTACTGCCCCCCGATATCAGCCGGCTCAGCCTGTCCTTTGCCGACCTGGATTTTGGCCATGGCAACAACCAATACCTCTACCAGTTAGATGGCTCCTGGCAGCCTCTGGGCATGGGCAAGGAAGTGGTGTTTACCCACCTCACCCCAGGCCATTACCAGCTCAAACTGCGCCGCCTTGGGGACCCTCAGCCGCCGCTGCTACTGAGCCTGGAAGTGCTGGAGCCGTGGTACCTGCAAAGTGCCAACCTGCTGTGGGAGATCTTACTGCTGGCACTGCTGGTCGCCTGGCTTTGGTACCGCTGGTGGCTGCGCCGTGAGCGCGACATTGCGCTGCGCCGGGCACTGGCTGACAGCGAACAACGGCTGCGCCTGGCCATGGTGGCTTCTGGCTACGGGGTATGGGATTGGGACTGGCAAACCCAGGCGGTGGTGCGCACCGGCCTCGATTTTCTTGGCTATCAAGACGGTGAGATTGCCCCGAACCGGCGCGGCTTGTCGCAGCTGGTCAATCCCGAAGACCAGCCCAAAATCATTGCCGCCATAAAGCGCCACCTCAAGGGCCAGGACGACCACTACCACTGCATTTACCGGCTGCGCCATGCCAAAGGCCATTGGCTTTGGGTGCAAGACCGGGGCCGGGTGGTGGCCAGAGACCACAAAGGCAAAGTACTGCGCATGGCTGGCACCCACCGTGACATCAGTGCCGAGCGAGCCCAGGAGCGGCAGTTGCAACTGTCAGACCTAGTGACCCGCGCCATGTCAGAAGGGGTAGTGGTAACCAATGAACGGCTGGATATTATCAACACCAACCCGGCCGTGGAGACGCACCTGGCCACCCCCACCGAGACGCTGCTGGCGCTCAAACCCTGGCGGTTTTTACCAAAGACCACCCGCCTGAGCCTGTTGCGCAAAATTCGCGGCGCCCTCAAAGACCGAGGCAGTTGGGCCGGGGAGCTGCGCATTCAGGATGGCCATGGCCAACTCAAGCTGTTGGAAACCGAGATCCACTGGGCACAAGACCAGGCCCAGGGCGCTAACCTAGTGATTTTGTTCAGCGATATCACCCAGCGTAAAGCCGCCGAAGAGGAGCTGCGTTACCTCGCCAACTTTGACCCTTTGACCGGCCTGCCCAACCGCACCCTGTTCCGTGACCGCCTGGGCCATGCCATGACCCGCGCCAACCGCACCGTGCAGCAAGTGGCGCTGCTGTTTTTGGATCTCGACCACTTCAAGCACGTTAACGACTCCCTGGGCCACGAGCTGGGCGACCGGTTACTCAAGGAAGTGGCCCAGCGCCTGCTGCATGCCGTGCGCAGCTACGACACCGTGGCGCGCCTGGGGGGCGATGAGTTCATCATCATCATGGAAGACGTTAAAGAAACCCTCACCACCACCTTGGTGGCCGAGAAAGTGATGCAGGCGCTGGAGCCGCCGGTGGTGCTGGCCGGGCACCGGGTGTCGGTCACCCCGAGTATTGGTATCGCCCTTTACCCTCAAGACAGTACCGACCCCAACACCCTGCTGCGCTACGCCGATACCGCCATGTATCACGCCAAAGCCAGGGGCCGGGGCAACTTCCAGTACTACACCAACACCATGAACGCCGCCGCCCAGCGCCGCCTGGCGCTGGAACACGGCCTGCGTCAGGCCTTGGAAGAAGGGGGCCTTAGCCTGCGCTACCAGCCGCGCATCCGCCTTGGCAATAATCTGGTGGCCGGGGTTGAAGCACTGTGCCGCTGGCATCACCCGGAGCTTGGGGAGATCCCCCCCAGCGATTTCATTCCCCTGGCTGAAGAAACCGGCCTTATCAGCGCCCTGGGGCAATGGGTGCTGCGCGAAGCCTTAACCCAGCAAAAGGTCTGGCGCCAACAGGGTATCGTGCTGCAAATGGCCGTTAACCTCTCGGCCCGGCAGTTCCAAGACCATGACTTGCCAGGCCAGGTCACCCAGCTACTGCGCGATTTGGACCTGCCGCCAGATGCCCTAGAGTTGGAGCTGACCGAGTCGATGCTGTTGTCTGGTAAAGACAACGCCGCCAAACAGATCACCCGGCTGCGCCACAGCGGCATCAGGGTAGCGCTGGACGACTTTGGTACCGGCTATTCGGCGCTCTCTTACCTGACCGAACTGCGCTTTGACATCCTCAAACTCGACCGCAGCTTTGTGGCCAAACTGCCACAAGACAAAGAGCCGGTGGCCATTATCAAAGCGGTAGTGGAACTGGCTCACAGCCTTAACATGCAGGTGGTGGCAGAAGGGATAGAGACCGATGCCCAGCTCGACTGCCTGCGCACCCTCGATTGTGACGAAGGCCAGGGCTACCACTTCGCCCGGCCACTCACGGCCGGGGAGCTGGAGCATTGGTTAGGGCATTGGCTGGGTTAAAGCTCCGAAGCGGGTGCCATGGCGGTCAAGGTGCAGCCGTGGCGCGGCGCCTGCTGGCAGGCAAGGCGAATGCCCTGAGCCAACTGTTCGGTACTGAGCAGGCGCTTTTCGTTGCTGGAGATAGGCAACGGCAACTCGCTGCTGGTGCGCACCAAACACCCGCCACAGCGGCCGCCACCGTTGCATGGCCCGGTCACCGGCAGCCCCACTTGCTCAAGGCGCTGGGCCAGGGTGCCGGGGCCGGCGGCAAGGGCCGGCAGCGGAAAGCCTTCGAGCATCACCGGCTGATGGCGACGGCGCTGTAGCAAGCGCTGCACGCCCATCCACAAGCCGCTTAAGATCAAGGCCATGGTCACCAGGCTGGTCAGTTTCACCAGCCATTGGTTGAAGTTCTTACCATTACCCCACCAGTCCATGAAATGCAGCCGCAGCAGCCAGGGCGCCAGCCAGTACTGGTTGGATTGAATGTTGCCATCATCCCCCAGCTCCACCTTAAAGCCACCGGGCAGGGAGCTTTGCCAGCCATGGTCGAGGCGCTCCATGGGGCCAATATCCAAACCGGGGAAGTATTGGGCAAACAGCACCTGAGCATCACCCTGGGACATAGGGGTCAGTACCTGGCCGTCGACCTTGATACGGGTTTTACCCAGCAGGGTAATGGCGCCCACCGAACCGGCACCGGCCGGCGGCTGAGGCAGCACCAGCGCCTTGGCATCCAGGGGTTCTGGTACCCGAGGCACCGGCAGCGGCGGTGTGGGCAGCATGCCCAAGGCCAGCCCGGTGACCACCCAAATCAGCAGCTGCGTCCCCACCAGCAGTGCCAACCAGCGATGCCAGCGGCTCATGGGGCAAGCCTTGTAAAACGGGTGCGCAGCCACAGCAAGCTGCCGCTTAGCATCAGCAGCAGCGACAAGCCGCACATGGCCTGGAACCAAGGCAGGTTGATGCGGCTACGCTGGCTGTAATCCATGATATGCAGCGCCCAGGCGGCATCAAACCAACGCCAGTAACGATGGCGCTGGGTGAGCAAGGTGCCGGTTTTATCGGAGAGGTACAGGGTGGTGTCGAAGGCATCGTCAAAACGCACCTGCCAGACCGGCAACGGGCGGCTGCCCAGTTCGCGCGGCGCGTCTTTTTCGATATGGGTGACTTGAGCCACGTCGCCCTTGCCCCGGTAATAGCCCTTGGCCAGTTGGCCCACGTCTTGTGGCCCCAACAGGAACGGCAGGCCGTTGACGGCGTCCAGCAAAAAGGCGGTGGTCTCGGTGAGCACTTCGTACACCGGGTGGCCCATACGGGTAGTGAGGGTCAGCTGGCGGGTGTCAGGCGGCAATTTCAGCGCAGCAGGGGCAACATAACCGGGCTGCCAAGCCAGGGGATCGGGATGGGCGTCAACCAGCGGTTTGCCGTGAATAAAATCGAGGCTAATCCACACCATATAAAGGCCGGTAGCCCCCCAGATAAACATCTGGATACCGGTTACCCACCCCAACCACAGGTGCCAGCGCCGCCACCTCATGACACCCATTTTCCCACCTTAAAAAGTCGATTTTCGATCAGCTGTCGCCCAGCTCTGCGCCTTTTTCCAGCGCTTCAACACGGGCTTCCAGAGCATCGAGTTTTTCCCGGGTTTTCAGCAGCACCCGGCTTTGTACGTCAAATTCGTCACGGCTGACCAAGTCCAGCTTCATCAACTGGGCTTGCAGTACCTGCTTCACACGGCTTTCCACTTCACCACTGAAGGCCTTGACCCCAGGCGGCAGCGCCTCGGTGATCTGCTTAGCCAGCTCTTCGAGTTTCTGGGTGTTAATCATGATGCTCTCCTTTTCGCCAGCAACGGCATGGGGCAGTTTACCTCAAGTTTCCTTACCGCTTCTTGAAATCACGGCCCGGCTTGTTACAGGGTGATAGCTGCCCAACAGGCATCGCGCACCACCTCAATTTCAGCTTGTGTCAGGGTCAGCTTCCCTGCCAGCTGTTTGAAGGCCAAGTCGGCACAGACTTCAAAGGTAAGGGTGGCAAAAATCTCGTCGTGCATCTCTTTGAACACCCCTTGTTCCCGGCCTTCCTGCCAGTAAGCACTGATGGGGGCAAAAACCTGCTCTTCAAGGTCTTGCATCTGCTGGCGGTCGGCTTCCAGCGGCAGGCGCTCAAACTGGTACTTGCTGACCAGCACGTCGGGCATGTCCAAAAACAGCTGCCAGGAACAATGCCACAGGTAGTCAAAACGCTCACGCAGGCTGGCAGCGGTGTTGTAGCCCCGAAACAGCTCGGCGGCCACATCGTGGATTATCTGCCCATGCAGGGCTTTGATCATGCAGGTCTTGGAATCGAAATAACGATAGATGGTCCCAGCCGCCACCCCAGCTTCCTTGGCTACCAACTGCATGGATAATCCGTGAAAGCCATACGAGGCCAACAAGCGCCCGGTGGCATCGAGGATTAATTGCCGTTTGTCGGCCGGTTTGCTGTGTTCGGTCATGGTCGGATGAGTGAATGAACGTTCATGCATTCTACCAGAGGTGATACACAAGGCCAGCGCTGCATAAGGTACAATGCCAGGCTCTGTGTGATCCCGGGCCCGCCAATGAAACTCAACCCTAGCCAAGACGAAGCCGTCAAATATATCTCCGGCCCCCTGCTGGTGCTGGCCGGGGCCGGTTCGGGCAAGACCCGGGTGATCACCAACAAGATTGCCTATCTGGTGCAGCAATGCGGTTGGCAGGCCAAACACATTGCCGCCGTTACCTTTACCAACAAAGCCGCCAGGGAAATGAAAGAGCGGGTCGCCCAGACCCTGGGCAAGGCTGAGGCCCGCGGCCTGACTGTATCCACCTTCCACACCCTGGGGCTGACCATCCTGAAAAGGGACGGCCACCACCTGGGCTTGCGGGCCGGTTTTACCCTCTTTGACGAAGCGGACATGAGCCAGGCCCTCAAGGAAATCGGCGCCAAGGCGCTGCAGGACGACAAAGATCTGCTTAACCAACTGATGTGGCGCATCGGCCAGTGGAAGAACGACCTGATACTGCCGGACCGGGCCAAGGTGCAGGCGGTGGACGGCAAGGAAGCGGCCTTTGCCGAAATTTACGACCGCTACACCCAGTACATGCGGGCCGTAAACGCCCTGGATTTTGACGATCTCATTCTGCTGCCCACCCTGCTGCTGGCCGGCAACGAAGCGGTGCGCGAACGCTGGCAAGACCGCCTCCGCTACCTGCTGGTGGACGAATACCAAGACACCAACACCAGCCAGTACGAGCTGGTCAAATTGCTGGTGGGCGAGCGGGCCCGCTTTACCGTGGTGGGGGATGACGACCAGTCCATCTACTCCTGGCGTGGCGCCCGGCCGGAAAACCTGGTGCGCCTTAAAGACGATTTTCCCGGCCTGAAACTGGTCAAGTTGGAGCAAAACTACCGCTCCAGCGCCACCATCTTGCGCAGCGCCAACATCCTTATCGCCAACAACCCCCACGTCTACGAGAAGGAGTTGTTCTCGGAGCTGGGCCAGGGCGAAAGGCTCAAGGTGATGATGGCCAACAACGAAGATCACGAAGCCGAGCGGGTGGTGGCGGAGATCCTCTCCCACAAGTTTTTGAACAAGACCCACTACAAAGACTACGCCGTGCTATATCGCGGCAACCACCAGTCCAGGCTCCTGGAAAAGGCGCTGATGCAAAACCGCATCCCCTACCGCATCTCCGGTGGCACCAGCTTTTTCTCGCGGGCCGAGGTCAAGGACATCATGGCCTACCTGCGCCTGTTGGTGAACCCGGACGACGACACCTCGTTGCTGCGCATCATCAACGTGCCGCGCCGCGAAATTGGCCCTGTGACCCTGGAAAAGCTCGGCCATTACGCCAGCCTGCGAAAAACCAGCCTCTTTGCCGCCAGCTTTGACCTGGGCGTTGAACAGCATCTGACCGGCCGCGCCTTGGAAGCGGTGCAGGGCTTTACCCGCTGGCTGACCGATCTGCAAGAAGAAGCCAAAAGAGGCGAGCCGGTCGAAGCAGTCAGGGAGCTCATTCGCGGCAGCCACTACGAAGACTGGCTCTATGAAAGCTCGCCTTCGGCCAAGGCCGCCGAGATGCGCATGAAAAACGTCTCCACCCTGTTTGGCTGGATTAGCGGCATGCTCAAGGGCGACGACCTGGACGAACCCATGAGCCTGCAAGACGTCGTCACCCGCCTGACCCTTCGCGACATGATGGAACGCCAGAGCGAAGAGGGCGAAGCCGACCAGGTGCAGCTGATGACCCTGCACGCTTCCAAAGGCCTGGAATTCCCCTACGTCTATCTGATTGGCATGGAAGAAGGGCTGCTGCCGCACCAGAGCAGCATCGACGAGGACAACATCGAAGAGGAGCGTCGCTTGGCTTACGTGGGCATCACCCGCGCCCAGCGCGAGCTGACCTTTATGTTGTGCCGCGAACGCCGCCAGTTTGGCGAAAGCATTCGCCCCCAGCCGTCACGCTTTCTCGACGAGCTGCCTCAGGACGACTTGGTGTGGGAGCACCGCCAACCACCACCGACACCGGAAGAACGCCAAGCCAAGGGCAAAGCCAATATCGCCAACCTGCGGTCCATGTTTAACAAGGAATAAGCGGAATAATGAAAAGGCTCAGGCGCAGAGCATCAGCTCGGCCTGGGCGGTGGCCAAAGGCTGGCAGAGGTATTCGCCCTGACCGTAAGCGCAGCCCATGCTTTGCACGGCTTGTAGCTGGCCTTCTTCTTCGATGCCGTGGGCAATCAGCGGCACTTTAAGGTAACGGGACACGGCAATCACCGACTGCAACAGGCTCTGGCCTCGCTCATGCTCGGTGACTTGGCGCAGGAAATGCGGGCTCATCTTCAGCGCCTGGAAATGGTGCTGCATCAGCACCGACAAGGTAGCCGAACCGGCGCCGAAGTGGTCCAGAATCAAACCCACCCCCACTTCCTTGAGGGCGTTGAGCGCCTCATCCAGGCCCGGCGACGGCTGGATAAGCACATTCTCGCGGATCTCCACCATCAGCTGGCCAGGGGCCAATTCATGCTCTCTGACCTGCTCTACCAGATGCTTCATAAAAGCGCTGCTTTGCAGGCTGCGGGCCGACAGGTTGACCGACACAAATAACGGCTGATCGGTCAGCTGATGGCCCCAGATGCTGAGCTGCCGGCAGGCCTGGCTCACCATCAGGGTGTCGATATCAACGATGATGCCGGTCTCTTCTGCCGCTTCCAAAAACAATTCAGGCGTTAGCTCGCCGCCGCCAGTGCGGGGCCAGCGGGCCAGCAATTCAAAGCCGTGCAGCTTGCGCCCCGGCAGGCTGAAAATGGGTTGAAAGGCCGGGAAGATCTGCCCGGACTCCACCGCCAGGCGCAGCGCATTTTGCAGGCTGAAGCGGCTGACCAGATTCTCACGCATGGTGTCATCGAAGAACACCATCTGTCCCCGGCCACGGGATTTGGCCTGGTACATGGCGGTATCGGCGTCGCGCAGTACGTCAGACGCTTCCTTGTAGCGGCGCGACAGGTGCGCCACCCCCAAAGAGCATCCCGAGAATACCTGCTGCTCTTGGATCTCAAAGGGCTGGTGCAGGGCATTGATGATGCGCTGGCCTACCAGGGCCACGTCTTCATCGTGCTGCACGCAATCGAACAGAATCACGAACTCGTCGCCACCGAGGCGCGCCACCATGTCGGTCTCGCGGATGCAGGCCTGCAGGCGCTGGGCTACTTGCTTGAGCAGCTGATCGCCAGCCAGGTGCCCCATGGAATCGTTGATGATCTTAAAGCGGTCCAAATCGATAAAGGCCACCACGTAACGGCGATTGGGGTAGCGGCTTAAGGACTTGAGCACCCGGTTGAGCTGGGTGGTAAAGAAGGCGCGATTGGCAAGGCCGGTGAGGGCGTCGTGCATGGCGTCGAAGCGGTGGCGCTCGGCCAGGGCCGCCTTTTCCTGCATTTGCCGGCGCAGGGCGCCGTTGGCCACTTCCAGCTCGCGGGTCCGCTCGGTGACCTTGGCTTCCAGCTCACGTTTGGCCGCTTCCAGCATTTCCCGGTGCCGGCGCCTTGACAAGGCCTCGGATACCGAGCGCGATACGAAGGAAATCAGCTCCAAGTCTTCGCGCCGGTAACGGTTGGACTCGTCGTAGCTTTGCACCACCAGGGCGCCGACCACCTGGCCATCTACCACCAGCGGCCCGCCCAGCCAATGGAAGGCCTCGGTGCCTTCGGAATCGAGAATGCCCTTTTGGATAAGCTCGTCGCGGACCTTGCGGGTCACCAGCACCGCCTGGCCGTTACGCATCAGGTACTCGGTCAAGCCCTTGCCCGGTTTGCGGGCCTTGGCCTGTAGCTGGTTCTGGTCGACAAAATAGGGGAAGGTCAGCAGCTGCTTGCGATCCAGCAGAGCGATGTAGAAGTTGCGGGCGTCGATAAGCCGGGACACCTGGTCGTGCACCTGCTCATAAAAATCCTGGGGGTCACCGTCACTGTGGGCAAGCTCGGACAGATGCAGCATCACCGACTGGAAGGTCTCGGCCCTTTTACGCTCCTGCACTTCCCGGCGCAGCAGTTGGTTGCTTTCATGCAGGGCCTGGGTGCGCTCCATAATTTGCTGCTCTAAAAGCTCACGGTGGCGGATCCGCTCAAGGGTGTTAACCACCTGGCGGGCCACGAAGGTCAGCAGCTGTTTGTCGTCTTCGTTGTAGCGGGTGCTGGCGTCGTAGCTTTGCACCACCATGGCGCCGATGATTTTATGGTCGAGCTTGAGGGGGATACCCAGCCAATCGAGAGAATCTGGGCCGATATGGGCAATTTCGCCTTTCTCCGCTAGTTGCTTGAAGCCGTCTCCCGACAGCAGCAGAGCATCGCCACTTCGCAGCAGGTAGCCGGTCAACCCACGGTGCAGATCCTGGGAGCTGACCGAACCTGGGGTCATGTCTGGATCGGCCAAATCCACCATGTATACCAGTTCAATGGTGTCGTCGAATTCGTGGTAGAGGGCAACGTAGAAGTTTTCAGCAGGCAGCAGATTGCCAATGATGCGGTGCACCATGGGAAAGAAAGAGGCGAGATCGTTCGCTTCGCTAGACAGCTCAGCGATGTCGAACAGGGCGTCCAATAAAACATCTTTGGCGCCCATGAGCGGCTTTTGATCGTCCATGAGGCTCAAATTCTGCTGGGTGGCCGAAAATTAGGCGGTCAGACTTTTTAGCATGGAAATTAGGCAGACCACAATAATTAATTAACGAAAAAGCTAAATCTGATAAAGCAATTGATAACTTTTATTTTGCGGCCATGAACTCAATGGCGGCGCGCAGTTCCGCCTCGCTGCAATCGGGGCAGGCGCCCTTTGGTGGCATGGCATTAAAGCCGTTGAGAGCATGCTGCACCAGGGTGTCCATGCCCTTGGCCAGACGGGGCTGCCAGTCTTCGGTGTGGGGTTTGGGCGCATTGAGCATGCCGGTAGCGTGGCAGGCAAAGCAGGCCTTCTGATAAACAACCTCGCCGCTGCGTTCGCCACCAGTCTGTGCCGTAGCTGGCTGGTCTCCCTCTACATAAAGCTGGCCAACCGGTTGGATGCGCGCTTCGATGGCCTGGCGCTGGGCTTCACTGAGGCTATCAGCCCCCTGTGCCAGCCCGGTCCAGGCCAATAACAACCAGGAAGCACCCCATTTTGCGATCATTTTCAGGCTCATTTGACCCCCACGCCGTCTTTTAATTGACCTTCCTGGCCATAAAGTAGCCGAACAGCCGCTTTTAGGCACTTTTTTCCTGACTTACCGTAGACGACCCCATAGCAGCTCAGTATTATATGCGCTCGCCGGTCGGGCGCCCGTAGCTCAGCTGGATAGAGCGCTGCCCTCCGGAGGCAGAGGTCAGAGGTTCGAATCCTCTCGGGCGCGCCATCCCGATATATGTGCGTAAAGAATTTATGGTGGGCGTAGCTCAGTTGGTAGAGCCCCGGATTGTGATTCCGGTTGTCGTGGGTTCAAGTCCCATCGTCCACCCCATATTTCGGTGCTTAGCGCAGTTTGGTAGCGCATCTGGTTTGGGACCAGAGGGTCGGGGGTTCGAATCCCTCAGCACCGACCAAAAATAAGAAAGCTCGCATCATGCGGGCTTTTTTATTGCCCAAAATCGGCCGTTCTGGTTAGCTAATAAGCAATGTTCACCGTCGGTACCGAAGATGAAACGGATTTTCACCCTCGCGCTCCTGGCCACGCTGGCCCAAGGTTGCACCACAGTACACCTCAGGGCTCAGGGCCCCAGCCTGATGTCGAGCCAGATAGCCACCTACCGGTTATCTGCCATCAACAACATGAGCAAGCAGGATCTCGGCAGCGTGATCAGCAATGACTGCATCAACGACCAACCAGACAACCGGCCTTATCTTGTGCACAGTGCCAGTGGCGCCATCGAGAAGCTCAAGGTCCAGGCCTACCGCAAGGGCGCCAATGTGATCACCCCGCCATCCTGCCAAAGCCGCTTTCACACCGCCAGCTGCCAGCAGGAAGTGAACTGCACCGCCCAGGCCTGGCATGTAGACCAAATAGACGGCCCGCACCCGGTCAAAGACGCCCCCAACATTGTGGATGCCTTTATCACTCAACCTGTCGCGAAGCGCTTTCACCTGCCGCAAAGCGCCTTTGGCAAGCAGCAGTAAAAAACAGCCAAAGAAAAAGGGGCCTTGGGCCCCTTTTTTTAATCTTTCTTCTGGGTCAGGTAATCAACCAACTGGAACAGCTCTTCTTTAGAAGAAACCGAGCCCATGTTGACCTTGTATTTACCATTCACCACCACAGTGGGTACGCCGGTAATGTCGGCGCTCTGGGTGTTGCGCTCCATCTGGGCCAGGCGGCCGTTAACAGAGAAGGAGTTCACGGCGGAGTCAAAGTCCTCACCAGGAACGCCGGCAGCCACAAAAACCTTGCGGATGTCGTCGCGGCCGGTCAGGCGCACATGTTGCTCGTGGATCATGGAGAACATTTTGGGCGCCACTTTATCTTCCACGCCCAGCAGTTCCATCACCGCGTAGGAGCGGGACAGCTCCACACCGAGGTCGCGGCCCAGAAAGTCCACGTGGTTACGGGTGAACTTCACATCTTTGGGCAGCTGCGCGGCCAGTTCGTGCACGATGGGCTCGAAGCGATAGCAGTGGGGGCACAGGAAAGAAAAGTATTCGGTCACTTCAGGTTGGGCAGTAGGAGCTGCCATTTTAATGACGTCGTAGTTTTCCCCTTCCTTGAAATCCTTGGCAAATGCAAAGGGAACAAGGCAAAGGGCAACCAGGCCCAACAACAGATTTTTCATAGTTATCCTCGGGAATGGCATTTTTCAGCGCTAGCCTAACACAAAATACATCACCGCTATGGCAGCGGCGATGAACGGAAAGTTTCATTCATTTTTTGCGGCCAGATACTCAATCAGGGCCTGAAGTTGGGCCGGTTGCGGCACCGCCGCCCTGTTGATGCGGTATTTACCGTTAACGATGAGATCCGGCACCGCCGTCGGTTGCAGGGCCTCGACCCGCTGGCGCATCTGGTTGAGGCGGCTTTCTACCTGGAAGGAGCGGGAGGCGTTGTCAAAGTCGCTGCCGCTGACCCCGGCAGCCACAAAGGCGGCCCGTACGTCACGCAAATCACGGTAGCGCACATTGAAACGGTGCACGCTGTCGAAGATCTTCGGCGACACCTTGGCCTCGACGCCAAGGGTCTCCATGATGGCCCAGGCCCTGGCCATCAGTTTGCCAGTGCTGCCCCCTAGGGCCTCGATGTGTACCTTTTCAAAGGCAATATTGGCCGGCAGCTTGCTGCGCACGCTGTCCAATGTGCCTTCAAGGGCGTAGCAATGGGGGCAAAGGAAGGAGAAAAACTCCAGCAGCTCCGGCCGCTCGGTGCCAGCGGCACCTTTTATTACCTGGTAGTCCTTACCGGCCTGAAAATCTGCCGCAAAGAGCGGCAGGGCAAGCAACAGAAAGAGCGCAAAAAGTCCTTTTTTCATCAGCTTGGGTCAGTTGCATGGCAGGTTTTTAAACTGGCACAGCTTCACATGCCGGTCAATAAACGCAGCGGCGGTTCGTTAAGTGCCGCCAGGCTTTCCTTGAAATTGAGAATTTGGTTTTCCCAGTGCCGCGGCTCGGCAAACCAGGGGAAGGCCAAGGGAAAGGCCGGGTCGCCCCAGCGCTGGGCCAGCCAGCCCAGATGCTGCACCTGGCGCAAGGCCTGCAAGGGCGCCACCAACCGCAGTTGCCGCCCCTCAAAATCCATAAACTGCTCGTAGGCCTCCACCAACACCGCCAACTGGCTCTCCTGCTCGTGGCGGCTGCCGCAAAGCAGCATCCACAAATCCTGCATGGCAGGGCCCTGGCGGGCGTCGTCCAGGTCCAGCACGAAGAGCCCCTGGCTGCCTTCAAGGAAGTTACCGGCGTGGCAATCGCCGTGCAGGCGAAGCGATGGCACCTGCACCTGGGCAAAGGCCTCCAGGGTGGCATCCACCAGGGGCGCAAGAATGGCGTCGATGGGCCTTTGTAGGTAATCGGGAATGTGCTGGCAGCCCTTGATGGCGGCAACGGCATTGGCCAGCAGCGCCGCCGGGTCGAGCCGCTCGCGGTGGCTAAAAGGGGTCTTGGCGCCTACCTGATGCAGCCGGCCCAGGTATTGGCCCAGGGTGTCGAGGGTGTCGAGGTCGGCAATTTCCACCGGCCGGCCGCCCACCGAAGGGTAAAGCGCCAGGCGATAGCCCTGGCAGTGGTGCAGGGTATTGCCGTGCAGGCGCTCCGGGGCCACCACCGGCACCTCGGCCTGGGCCAGCTCCTCGGCAAAATCGTGCTCTTCTTGGATTTGCGCGTCGCTCCAGCGGGCCGGGCGATAGAACTTCACCACCCAGCGTTTGCGGTCGTCGTCGAGGAACTGGTAGACGCGGTTTTCAAAGGAGTTGAGCGCCAGCAGGCCGGAGCTAACCCCAATATCCAGCTCCTCGATGGCGTCGAGGATGGTATCCGGGGTGAGGTCGGAAAAATCGAAATGCGACATGAAAGCCCCTGTGGCCAAAGCGTTGCGCCATTATCCACAGCCAGGCCCGGCAACACGAGCCGCGTTCAGGACTTTTGCAACAGCGCCCGGTCTTTACCGACCTTGAGCATGGCCAGGATTTGCTGCTGGGAGGCCTCAAGGATACGGCGGCGCTCTTCGTCGTCGGCAATGACCTTGGCCATGGTCACGGCGCCCACCAGAGACGCCAAAATGGCCCTGGCCTTGTCACGAATGAGCGCCGGGCCGTCCTGCACCTTGTGCAGCCGGTTGAGGGCGATGATGCGCCGCTCCAGCATGGTGCGAAGGTGCTCGTAGGAGCTTTGGAACAACTGGCGGATACGGTCGTTGTCGTTGCCGATTTCGTTGAACAGCACCGCCTCGGGGCCGGGCCCGACATTCCCGCTCTGGCGCAGCCCCCAGTAGTTGGCGGCCAGGGCGATAAGCTTTTTCACCGGCAGCGGCGTTTTTACCAGCCGGGAGCGGCCGCTGTCTTTGAGGGTTTCAACAAAAGAGGCCGAGTACAGCGCTTCTTTGGAGTCGAAATGGGCATAGAAGGCGCCGTGGGTCATGCGCGCTTCTTTCATGATCTGGCTGATGGAGACCTTTTCAAAACCATGGCGGCTGAACAGCTCGGTGGCGGCCGCAATGATCCTGGCCCTGGACCTGGCTTTCTGGTCCTTTGGGTGAGACATGGCGACGCTCCTTACTTAACCGGAATGAATATTACCTTGATCATATAGTGCCGAACGCTAGGGTTTGGGCCAGAAAACCTCTTCGGCTCTGGAGTCCCTGATGAACTCACCTATCGTTATTACCGGCATGGGCATGGTCAGCCCTCTTGGCTGCGGCGTCAAGGCAGTATGGCAGCGCCTGACCGCTGGTCAGTCCGGCCTCGGCTTTATAGACCGCTTCGACACCAGCGACTTCCCCATCAAAATTGCAGGCTTGGTGCCCACCATCGACCAAGACGCCGACGCCGGTTTTGATGTAGACGCCATCATCGAGCCCAAAGAGCGCAAGAAGCTCGACCCCTTCACCGTCTACGCCCTGGCCGCCGCCAAAGAAGCGCTGGAGCAAGCCGGCTGGGCGCCTCAAAGCGTTGAAGACCAAGAAGCCACCGCCACCATTATCGGTACCGGCATCGGCGGCTTTACCACCATCACCAGTGCCCAGCAGACCCTCGACAGTCGCGGCTACAAGCGCCTGTCCCCCTTTACCGTGCCGGCCTTCCTGGCCAACCTGGCCGCCGGCAACCTGTCCATCAAATACGGCTTTAAAGGCCCCATGGGCTGCCCGGTGACCGCCTGCGCCGCAGGGGTTCAGGCAATTGGCGACGGTATGCGCCTTATCCGCAGCGGCGAAGCCAAAGTCGCCCTGGTGGGCGGCACCGAGTCTTGTGTTGACCCGCTGTCCCTGGCGAGCTTTAACGCCCTTAAGGCCCTTTGCACCCAAACAGACGACCCGGCCAGCGCCTCGCGCCCCTTTGATGCCGCCCGCAGCGGCTTTGTAATGGGCGAAGGGGCAGGGTTGCTGGTGATTGAAACCCTCGACCACGCCCTGGCCCGGGGCGCCAAGCCGCTGGCGGTGCTGAGCGGCTATGGCACCAGCGCTGACGCTCACCACATTACCTCCGGCCCGGAAGACGGCGCCGGCGCGGCGGCAGCAGTACGCCGGGCACTGGCCATGGCCGGCCTTAAACCCCAGGACATCGGTTATATCAATGCCCACGCCACCTCCACGCCGGTGGGCGACAGGGCCGAGATAGCCAGCCTGCGCAATGTCTTTGGCGCCGGCCTGCCCGCCATCCCGGTCTCGTCTACCAAGTCCGCCACCGGCCACCTGCTGGGCGCCGCCGGCGGTGTGGAGAGCATCTTTACCGCCCTGGCGGTAATGAACGACACCCTGCCGCCCACCCTCAACCTCGATGAGGTGGACGACACCATGGCCGACCTCGACCTGCTGCCCAACCACAGCCGCCAGCAGGCCACCAGCCACGCCCTTTGCAACGGCTTTGGCTTTGGTGGCGTCAACGCCGCGCTAATAGTCAGCAAGCTCCCCGGCTAACCCCAGGCCCGCCACCCGGCGGGCTTTTTATTTGCAGCAGTTTGGCGTTTTTACACTAGGCTCAGAGAGTCACAATTAAGCAAACCCTGTTGCAATGCAGCCCACTCCGGCCAACCTTTCCTTCGAGCAACTGGCGTTGTTAGTCAACGCCTTGCCCGACCCGGTTTTCATCCTCACCCGTAGCGGCCGCTACGCCGGTATTTTTGGCGGCACCGATCTGCGTTATTACCACGACGGCAGCGCCCTGGTGGGTAAACAGCTGCACGAGGTGCTGGTGCAGGAAAAGGCCGACTGGTTTTGCCAGCAAATTGCCCAGGCCCTGGCCCAGCAACAATTGCATATCGTCGAATACGGCCTGGGCGGCCGCGATGTCAAAGGCCTAGAAGACGGCCCAGACGGCCGCATCTGGTTCGAGGGCCGGGTCCAGGCCCTGCCGTTTTTGGTTGCCGGTGAAGAGGCGGTGCTGTGGGTGGCCAGCAACATCACCGAGCGCCACGAGCTGGAAACGAGGCTGCGCCATTATTGCGATACCGACGAGCTGACCGGCCTCTATAACAGGCGGCGGCTGATGCAGGCCCTGAATGAACACTTCGCCGACTTTCAGCGCAGCGCCATTCCCTGCTCGCTGCTGCTGTTCGATATCGACCACTTCAAACACATCAACGACGACTACGGCCACCAGCAAGGCGACAAGGCCCTGCAACTGGCCGCTACCTTGTGCCGCCAGCAGCTCCGGCCGGCCGATATCTGCGCCCGCCTCGGCGGCGACGAATTTGTGGTGCTGATGGGCCACACCCCACCCGATTTGGCCATGGCGGTGGCAGAGCGGGTCCGTATCCAACTGGCCAAGGGGCTCAAAGCGCAGCTGAGCCTGGGCCAGGGCGGCTCCATCAGCGGCGGGCTGACAGCCTTTGGCAGCGGCGACAGTTGCAGTGAAACGGTGCTGAAAAGGGCGGACGACGCCCTCTACGAAGCCAAGCGCACCGGCCGCAACAGGATTGTCAGGGCCGATGCGCCTGAAAAGCGGCAGATCAGGTAAGGGCGGGTTCGGAGCTGAGGATGGTCAAAGCCAGTTGGATATGCTCGGCGGTCTCCCGGCCAAGCTCGGTGAGGTAACCCCCGTCGCGGGCACTTATCAGCCCTTTGTCAAAGAGCCGCTGGGTGGCGGCCACTAGCTGCGGCTCGGCGTCGTGGTGCACCTTGATGCCGGTTTGCACCGAGTTCAATGAGAAGCTGGAAAGAACGCGAATTTCTTCAATCAGTTGCTGCGAAATGGCCATGGCCGGTTACTCCTTTTTTGTTGTCCTCCATTCATAGCAGGCCAGGCGCCTTTTTGCCGTGATAAATCGCACTTCTCTGCGGCAGGTCAATTCAGGTAGGGTGAGGGCACATTGCCGCAAGATGCTGGTTTTTAGGGAGAAAGCTCATGTCCATTCGTATCGCCGCCCTGACAGCGGCCATGGCCCTGGCCCTTGGCGGCTGTGGCCCCAAAGAGGCCAGCACCTCGGCCCCTCAGCAAAGCCAGGCCAAAGCCCAGGTTGATGTTACCGCCCTTGCCGACCAGTACTTTGAAGACAACCTGCAGCTCAACCCCTGTATGGGGGTGTACCTGGGGGACTATCGCTTCAACGACCAGTACTGCCTGCAAACCCCGGCCCACTTCCAGGCCCAGCGGGCGCTGACTAAAAAATACCTGGATAAACTGGCGGCGGTGGACCCCAGCCACCTTTCTGGCGAGCAGCGCACCACCTTTGAGATGCTGAATTTCGACCTGAACCTGGCCAAAGACGGCGAGCGTTTCCCCAACGAACTGCTGCCCATTAACCAGTTCTATAACGACTTTGCCACCTTCGCCCAATTGGGCTCCGGCACCGGCGCCCAGCCCTTTGCCACCGTGGCCGACTACGACGCCTTCTTAAAGAAAATCGACGGTTTTGCACAAAATGCCGACCTTGAGATCGGCTACATGAAAGACGGCATGAGCAAAGGGGTGGTATTGCCCAAAGTGCTGGCTGAAAGGTTGCTACCGCAGCTGCAGGCCATGGTGGTGGCGAGCCCCGAAGACAGCCTGTTCTGGGAACCCATCAAGGCCCTGCCGGCCAGCTTCAGCGAGGCTGACAAAACCCGGCTGCAAGCGGCCTACCGCGCCGCCATCACCAACCAGGTGGTGCCCGCTTACCAGAAAATGCACGACTTTATCGCCGGCAGTTATCTGGCGGCTTGTCGTGACAGCGACGGCTGGGGCGGCCTGCCGGACGGCAAAGCCTGGTATGACTGGGAGATCCGCTCCCAGACCACGGTTACCGACATGAGCGCCGACCAAATCCACAATCTGGGCCTGCAACTGGTGGACGACATCCACGGCCAGATGCAAAAGGTGCAGCAAGAGCTGGGCATTCCGGGCGATCTGCATGCGCTCTTTACCCACATGCAAAACGACCCAAGCGAGTACTTCAAGACCCCTGAACAAGCCCTGCAGGCCTTTCGTGACCTCAAAACCAAGGTCGACGCCCAGCTGCCGCGCTTTTTCGACAAGATGCCCAAGCAAGATTACGAAGTGCGGGCCACCGAGGCCTTTCGCGCCGCCAACTCCGCCGCCGGTGAATACCAGCCCGGCACCCCAGACGGCAAACGCAAAGGCATCTTCTACGCCAATATCTACAACCTGAAAGTGCAGCCCATCTACGGCATCACCACCTTGTCGCTGCACGAAGCCTCACCGGGCCACCACTTCCAAATTGCGCTGCAGATGGAGCAGGGCACCCAGTCCCGCTATCGCCAGTTCAGCGGCTATAACGCCTACGTGGAAGGCTGGGCCCTCTACGCCGAGACCCTGGGCAAGGACATGGGCCTGTACCAAGACCCCAACCAGTATTACGGCCACCTCTCCGACGCCTTGCTGCGCGCCATGCGCCTGGTGGTAGACACCGGCCTGCACGCCAAGGGCTGGAGCCACGACAAGGCCATTGCCTACATGCGCGACAACTCCAGCATGAGCGATGCCGACATTCAAAGCGAAGTGGAGCGCTACATGGCGCTGCCGGGCCAGGCCCTGGGCTACATGCTGGGCCGCCGCGATATCGAAAAACTGCGTGACGAGGCCAAGGCCGCCCTCGGCGACAAGTTCGACATCCGCGCCTTCCACCATCAGGTGCTGGGTGTAGGTGCCGTGCCCCTGGCCGTGCTGGACGACCATATCCACCAGTGGATAGCGAGCCAGCAAAAAGCCTAACCCGCACAAACCGGCCGCTAGGCCGGTTTTTTTTATGCCGGGGAATAGTCTCGCCGCTGCCACGTCTTACCCTCGCATTCCCCAACGAAGCGGAGTAAGACCATGCTAAAAGCCGTCCTTGGTGCCTCTACCCTGGCCCTGACCTTATTCAGTGGTGCCAGCCAGGCACAAACCCAGCCCATCAAAGAAATTGTGCTGGTACACGGAGCCTTTGTTAACGGCGCCGGCTGGAAGCCGGTGTACGACATCCTGACCAAGGACGGCTACCAGGTCAGCATTGCCGAGCATCCCCTGACCAGCTTCAGCGCCGATGTTACGGCCGTTAAACGCACCATCGATGCCCTGCCTGGCCCGGTATTACTGGTGGGCCACAGCTATGGCGGCGCCATCATCACCGATGCCGGTAACGACCCCAAGGTCAAAGGATTGGTGTATATCGCCGCCCATGCCCTGGATAAGGGCGAGACCGAAAAGGCCAACGGCAAGCGCTTTCCCAATAGCGCCAAGCCACTGCGAAAATCTGCCGATGGCTACCTGACCATAGCCCCGGCCAATTACCCGGCCGACTTTGCTGCCGACCTGCCCACAGCCCAGGCCAACTTTGAAGCCGATGCCCAGGAATGGACCAACGCTTCGGTGTTCGCAGCAGTAGCGGGCGAGCCGGCCTGGCGCCACAAGCCCACCTGGTACGCCGTGGCCAAGATGGACAAAATCATTAACCCCGACCTAGAGCGCATGTACGCCAAGCGGGCCCATGCCCACACCATTGAAATCGCCGGCGCCAGCCACTCGGTGTATGAATCCCACCCACAGCAAGTGGCCGCCTTGATAGAAGAGGCCGCCCGCCAGGCCCTTAACGACAAGGCCATGGACTAAAAACAAAAAAGCCTGTCATCCGACAGGCTTTTTTCTTACCTAAAACCTTACTTGGCTTCGGCTTCGGTGGTGATCTCAAGGGTCACTTCGTCGCTGACGTAAGGCACGTATTGGCCCAGGTCGAAATCGGTACGCTTAATAACGGTGCTGGCGTCAAAGCCCACTGCCGGCACTTTGGCCATGGGGTGCTCACCGGCCTTGTTCAGGGTGGCGTGCAGTACCACCGGCTTGGTGATGCCCTTGATGGTCAGCTGGCCTTCCACATCGTATTTCTTGCCGCCTTTGGCAACGATCTTGGTGCTTTTGAAGGTAGCGGTCGGGAACTTGGCCACTTCAAAGTAAGGGGCTTCCATGAACTCGGCAGTCAGAGCCGGTACGCGAGTATCAACGGTTTTAACCGGGATGGACACTTCCACGTTGGATTTGGCAGGGTTCTTTTCATCGAAGTTGATGGTGCCGCTCACATCAGAAAAAGACGCGGTCGGGTTGGAAAAACCAAAGTGGTTCCAGGACACCACCACGCTGGTGTGGGTGGGGTCAATCTGGTAGGCCTTGGTGGCCGCCATGGCGCTCATGCTCAGGGAACCGGCTACCAACATCAACGCCAGACTGGTTTTACGAAACATCCTTCTCTCCTTTTTGCCTTTGCTTCGCCTGGCGCGTTAGACGTGCAGGCATCTGTGATCTTTTACGATGGTAATGTCGACAACACCGATCACAATGGCTAAAAATTCACGCTACCTTTCGACTGGGTAGAACGTTAGCCCCTCACCTCCCTCTTAGTCAGCCAGAGCAGCCACAGGCCAAGAGCGCGCAAAATAAGCAACCCAGCCTCCTGGCCAAACTTTATCGCCAAAAACCTCGGCAAATTCGCAGTGTTAACCACTGGACAAAACCGCGCACCCGCACAAAACTCTTAACAAATAATTAACCATGGATAAGGTTATGCAGCTACGTCGCACCGCACCACGCCAAGCGTTGCCAGACAATCGGCTTCCTCACTTACCCAGCGCCCTGCTCACCATCCCCTGGCGCCATGCCCCCTTGAACCTGTGCCAGCGCTGGCGCCTGTTGCAGCAAAAGGGCGCCCTGGCCATCACGCTATGGCTGCTGGCCACCCTGGCCTTGGCGACCCTGCTTTGGGGGATAGATCAAATGGCGGGGCATCTGGGGCTGGCCATCGGCATCATACTGACCGTGGCCATCGCCACCCTTATTGGCGGAGTGGCGGTATTGGGCGAGCAGTATTGGTTTGACTACCTCAAGGGCCTGGGCGAGCTCAAAAAAGCCCGCTTTGCCGCCATTCCAAGCGCCGCGAAATCCGTCGCCCAAAAGATGCCGCCAGCCAACGATAAAAACGGCTCTCACAGGCACCTTCGCCACCGGGAAAAGCAGGTAGCCCATCACGGCTTAGCCTTGCCTGCCAATCATAGAAAATAAATATAACTAAACTTAAAAATATAGATTTTAATGATAGAAATAAGACTAGTTGGGTACCTCAGCCTCCTGCGCCATCTGGAGCCCTCCGCCTAGCAAGCTCACCTTTCCATCTCCCCTTTAAAACCGGCATGGCATTGGGCCTGCCGGGATTTGTCAGCCGTCGCAGACGGCAAGTCGCAGTTGGGCTCACCAAGGGGTTACAGGGATGCTACCCGTAGCGCTCCGGCCCCAGCCGTGATTTGACAGGTACCGGTTATCACCGGCTTTTCTATAAAAGATTGGCTCAAGGTAATAAGCTAAGCGCGACTCTTATCGGTGGTAGCAGCATGAACAGCATTTTTAAAACGGCCCTCGCCCTGGCGCTAAGCCTATTGGCCACTGTGTCGTGGGCGCAGTCCAGTCGCGGTAGCCTGCTGGTTGGGCAGCAGCAACGCAGCTACCTTATCGAGTTACCGCCAGGGGCCGCACCACCGTCAGGCTTCCCACTGGTGCTGGCCTTTCACGGCGGCGGCATGCAGGGCCTTGGCATGGAAAAGATCTCCTTGCTGGACCAGCAGGCCGAGCAGCATCGGTTTATCGTGCTCTACCCCGACGGTATTGATAAACACTGGAACGATGGCCGCTCAACCATCCGCAACCCGCAAGACGACGTGGCTTTTGTCGCGGCACTGATTGCCCAGGTAGCGCAGCGTTATCCGGTGGATAAGGCCCGAATTTTTGCCACCGGCATTTCCAACGGCGCTCTCTTTACCGAACGCTTAGGCTGCGAGCTTGCCAGCCAAATTGCTGCCATAGCGCCAGTGGCCGGTACCTTGCCCAGCGAACTGATTGGCCGCTGCCATCCCGCTAAAAAAGTGGCGGTACTGCAGATAGACGGCGATGCCGACCCCATCATGCCCTTTGCCGGCGGCGCCGTGAAAGACTTCAACGGCCGCGGTGAAGGCGGCCTGGTTAGCTCGGTGGCCGACACCGCCGCCTTTTGGGCCAAGCACAACGGCTGCCAAGGCCCAGGGGCAAGCGAGCCATTACCGGCCAAGGCCAGGTTTGATCGCACCCGCATCGAGCGCCAGCGTTTTAAGGACTGCCCGACCAGTAGCCCAGTTGAAGTGCTGACCGTTGTTGGCGGTGGCCACGTTTGGCCAGGCGGTAATCAACCCTTTCACCCCTTTATTACCGGCCGCCCCAGCCGGCAAATCGACGCCAGCGCCGTTATCGCCGACTTCTTCCTAACGCTGCCAAAGCGCCCATGAAAAAGTCCGCCATTTGGCGGACTTTTGCCGTCAGGCCCCAATGCCGGGTATATCCTGGGCGCTGCCGCCAAAGAAGCTATTGAAGGGACCATTCAGACTGAACAACCTGGGGATGATGCACTACCTGGGCCGCCTGCTGCCGGCCAAGACCCAGCGCTTTATCGCGTTTTTGCAGCAGGAAATGCAAAGCAGCGCTGGCAGCTGAGCCAGGCTAGCAGCGATGCTGGCAGGCTTTACCGCCCTTCAGCCCTTGGCTTGGCGCAGCGCCACCGGCTCGGCGTCGCTAAGATGCAGGCCCATGGCGTCAGACTTGCTTATCTCTTTAACCTGGCCATCTTGCAATAGCAGCACCCGGTCAGCCCGCAGTAAGGTCTCGGGCCGGTGAGCAATGCACAGCCGGGTCAGGTTAAGCCGGCTTATTTCGTCCAGGACCGCCCTTTCATTTTCGCTGTCGAGGTTGGCGGTGCCTTCATCGGTAAACAGAATTTTGGGGTTGTGATAAAGGGCCCTGGCCAACAAAATCCGCTGCTTTTGCCCGCCTGAAAGCGTAGAGCCCAGGTCACCGATGGGGGTGTTGTACTTCATCGGCATGCTCATGATCTCGTCATGGATATTGGCTTGTTTGGCCGCTACCTGCACCTGCTCGAAGTCCGCCCAGGGATCTTCAAATGAGATGTTATCCACTACCGACGCACTCAATAGCCGATCATCCTGCATTACCACCCCAAACTGGCGCCGATACCAGCCGCTGTCATGCTCGGCCACCGGCACCCCGTCGAGGGTAATTTGGCCAGCATCCGGTGAATAAAGGCCTAGGGCCAACTTGATAAGGGTGGTCTTGCCGGTGCCAGAGGGCCCGACAATGGCCACAAACTCACCGGGCTGCACGGTAAAGCTGGCATTGGCCAGCACCGGTTGGTCGGCCACGGCATAAGAGAAAGCAACATCGTCAAAGGCCAGTGCTCCGGCGGGCTGTTCGGGCTCCAGCCCTTTGCCAAGGTCGCTGCCCTCGGGCTTTGCCAACACGATATCGGACAACCGATCGAGATAGACGCTGACATATTTGATATCCAACAGGCTGGTTATCAAGGAGTTAGCTTTAACGGCGAATTGCCCTTTGAAGATAAAAAACGCGAACAGGGTACCGATGCCCATGGCGCCACCGATCACCAAGCCACCGCCAAAGTAGATACAAAGGGCGGTGTCTACCCCCAGTACAAGGATGCGCAGGCCGTTCTGGAGGTTGATGAAATTGGCCAGCTTTACCTCGGAGGCCATCAGGGCCTGGTACTTGTTCTGCCATATGCCCAGGCGGTCATCTTCCTTGGCAAAAATTTTGATGGGCGACATGCTGCGCAGGGTGTCTATCACGATGCCGGTTTCAATTTCCTTGGCCTTAATCTTCTCCCTAAGGCGCAGCCCGGTTTCTTTTGAGCAATACCAGCGCAGCAGAAAATACAGGGAGAATGACCCCAAGGTGATGGCCCCCAGCACCGGGGAGATAAAGAAGATGGCGGCACAAACCCCCACCGCAATGGCGCCGTCCAGCACCACGCTGACAAAGTTGGATGTCAGCAAGCTCCTTAGCTGATCGGTAGAGTGGTACTTCTCAATCAGGGCGCCGACATTGCGCTTCTCAAAGTAGGACAGCGGCAACGACAGCAAATGCACGAACACACCGCGCACAAACTGCTGATTAAACCGAGTGCCAAGATAAACCCCAACGTAGTCGCGCATGATACTGAGCAAAAACTGCGACAACACCAGCAGCACAAAGCCGATGGACAACCATTTGATAAAGGCCAGGTCTCCCAGCTGCACGCCATGGTCTACCGCCAGCTTGATAAAGAGCGGGCTACCCAGCGCCAAGACTTCCAGAAACAAGGTCAACCAGAGGGTTTGCGCCAGCAAGGAGCGAACCCCTTTGGTATTGCCAAGCAACCAACGAAATCCTAGGCGGCCGCCTTGGGGCGCAACCGAGAATTCGCCGCCAGCCCTGATTTCCAGAGCGATACCGGTAAAGTGGCGAGAAAACTCTTCACGGCTCAAACTCCGGACCCCAAGGGCCGGATCGTGGATCAGAAATTTACCACCCTTGATGCTTTTAAGAACAACAAAGTGATTGAAATCCCAATGCAAAATGGCCGGGAGTGCCAGCTTGGCCAGGTTATCGACGTCGATTTTGACCGGCCTGCTGATGAGGCCATATCGGTTAGCAATGCTGACAACCTGTTTGAGGGTTATTCCCTTAAGCGAAACCGGATGGGCCTCTTGGATGGCGGTAATAGAAACCGCTTTGCCATGAAACTGCATCACCATAGCCAGGCAGGCCAAGCCGCAGGTGGAGGACTCGGTTTGATACACCATGGGCAACCGAGACCAGCTAAATAATTTCATTGATCAGCCTCTTTTTCGCGACCAGGGAAACGCGCCCAGATTGGTTAGCGCTGTCACCCAAGTCTTGAATCACCAGGCAGCGCTGGTTTTTGTCGCAATACTGCCAATGGCTCAACTGAACGCCGCCTTCAGTAGAGAGCGCTACAATGGTGCCGTTCACGGGTTCAAAGAGCTGTATCACACTACCTTGCTGGCCAGGCAGCTTTTGCACCGTTCCACTTAGATGCACGGTGACGGTGATAAACAGGAACCCCAATACCAGTAATGCTGCCAACAGCAGCGGCAGGCAAAGCACCAGGGCAAGGTGCAGGGGTTTGACCACACTGACTTCACCAAGCAGCCGGTATTTGTAGTGCTCCCTGGCCTTTTCCAGAAAAAGATTGGCGTTATCCATGGTCAGGCACCAACTCCATCGCCACGGCCTCGGGGATGCGAAGCAGAGCTTCCCGAAGCGGCAGATACAGGCTCAGGCCCAGCTCGGTGAGATATGCGCGGTTGGCCTCCAAGCCGCTGGATAACTCCCGCATGTAGTAAATGGCTTTCTTGTCCCGGTCGGCCAGCGACGCCTCAAAACCGGCGGCCTTTAACGACGAATAAGCCAGCATAACGTTGCCAAAGGCGTGATAACCGGTCAGTAGCAAAAAGAGCGGCCGCTCTTTGCTTTTCAACGGGGAATACACCGCTGGGGCGTTTTCCGACACCAGGGGCTCAAGGCACAGGGCCAGGTTGAAATACTGGTGCGAGCATTCGTGGATCAGCATTTCCAAGGTTTCAAAAGGTGACGCCGGGCAGGCGATCTCCACCGCCCCAAATCGATACCGAATGGACGCGCTAGCCAGGGTATCTTGTGCCGGGCGACAAACGGGAATGACCTTATGCAGGACGTTTGTCACCCATCTTTGGTAATGGGGAATATGCTGGCCAAGGAGACTCAACGCCGCTTCAAGCTGGCCAGTGGCAAGGGGACTGTGACATGGCTCATTTACCGAGTCAGCCCAAAACGCCCAGAAATCGGGATTGAGGTCGCCCAAGGAGATAACTTTATCCGCCACCGCTATCACCGCGTCGCTCTCGCCCAAAGTGCCGGTAAAAACACCGCTTTCGGCCAGTTTGTCTACAACGAACGGCGTATCAAGGCCATCGCCCGACACCCTGATACGGCTCGCGGTCACCGACAAGTGGTAACGACCCGGCGCCAACAGCTTGCCCTGGAGCAGCAGCTGGCTGGCGGTGCTAAAGCCGATATCGATATCACTTAGCACTCCTATCAGGCTGGCAGCGATCACCAGCTGCGCACGAATATCCATCAGCATCTCGAGGGTAATTTCCCTCAAGCTGAAGATCTTCAAAAGGCAGCCCACTTCGGGCCTGAAAAAATGGCTTTTAGGGTCAACTCCCTCCAATGCCGCCAACACAGACCCGGTTGCCTCATCGTTTTTGCCGGTCAGCCTTAAAAACTCTTTTTGGAGCCGGTTAGCTGCCGATTGCATTTGAAAGGCCGCTAACAGCCCCACTAGATCGGCATTATCTTCGCCGGCAGCGGGAAGAGAAAACTGGGTAATGGTGGTCATGCTGAAAGTCCTTTTTCACAAGCTGACACGAATAATCTCGACGTCTCTGGCTGCGGCTCTGGCAATAGTGGTATTCAAGCCATTTTTTGCCAGATACCCAGGATCTTTGGAAAGCACGTTACTCAACTCTTCAAGAGAGAGCCCCTTATCCACTAAATACTGCGCAATATAGTTGTGGATAAAATCCATGGTCTCGCAAAATACCGTGTTTTGTTTAAAACCTTTACCTCGTTGATAACGGTTGAAAAGGGCACCACCTCGGCATGAGCGGAACCATTCACAGCCGTCACATCCCTGGGGTTTTTCATCAATGGCAGTAATAAGAGATTGCCAAAGCTGGCTACTTAGAAACTGGTTAAGCGAGGTATTAAAAATAGTGACATTCTTGTCAAGCAGCGCATTATCCAAGGACAGGATATTATCGTCCACCCCAAGCTGGCCTTCGCTGCTGACATTGATGATATTGTGCTGCATGGATTTATACTCATCCAGGCATTCCGCATGCTGTTCGGTCAACATCATTTCCAGAATACGATTAAGGGTATTCATGTAAAGCTTGTTATTTTTTTGATTCTCCGACCAGTAGTCCAGTACCTCGTTAAAATAGCGGATCCATTTATCCTGTTGCTGCTTTAACGAGCTGTCATGGCCTTCCCTTGGGAAAAGCAGATCGAAGTTCTTGATGCCAAGCTCTTGGTGCATATGTTTGACCAGCTCGCCCCCGTCGGCTTCTACATTGGCTACGCACAATGCACCGGTAGAGGGAATACGGCCACTTTTAGCCGCCTCGGCCAACATCCGAATGCCTCTGACCGTCTCGTCGTAGCTGCCTTTACCGTTGTGGTCGATTCGGCTTTTATCATGAATAGCTTTGGGACCATCGATACTGACCCCTACATGGACCTGGTATTTTTCAAAGATTGCAAGCCACTGATCGTCAACCAAGGTACCGTTGGTCTGGCACATTAACTTCAACGAGCAATAGGGCTTAATCCCCTCAGCAAGGGTGCGGCAGATATTCTCAAAGTGGCTTTTTTTCATCAGTAGCGGCTCACCGCCATGTAGACCAATATTCACTGACGAAAGGCCTATTTCATCTACCGCTTGCCGGACAAATACAACCAGTTGCTCAACGGTAGACATTTTAATAACAGCGGTATTTTCTTTATGGGTATCCATTTCCTGAAAGAAGAAATAACAATAGGTACAGGCCAAATTACACCTTTCAGATATTTTAAGTACGATATCTATACCTTTCCTTGGCGACGGCATAATTTCTCCTGCTTTTACTTTATTAATTTTAAAAAAGGTATGGACATACTCCATACCTTTAACGCCAAATAATTACTCGGCGATTTCTTTACCAACAGAAAGGTGGCCAGAAGCGTGACCGGAGCCATGGGCTGAACCATGGGCAGCGGCACCGCTGATCATTTCCAGGTGCTCTTCACGCAGCTCAACGATTTCATTTTGCTTTTCGGCAGATACATTCAGGCGCTGAGCCAGTTTTTCCTGTAAATTCATTTTTTATTCCCTTACGTATTATCAATGGGTTGATGCCGACACTCCTTAAGACGGCAACAAAACATTAACAACGGTGACATTACGTCGAACCTGTATCAAAAGACAGGCCTAGGGCTTTATGTGATCGTCATCTAAAAATTTAGCGGCGCCAAACGCCTAAACAGCAATTGGCGATACCGGCTAAATTTGACCTATGTGATTGTTTGGCAAGGATTGAAGTAAGGTTCGCTCTGATAAAAGAGTTGGAGCTTTGGCTAACACCGCTAATTTGCAATGCCCGGCCGAAGCCGGGCAATGGGCTTATGGCATTACTCCTCGTCTTCGGCGGCGGTATCGAGCATCAACCAATCGCGGCTTGGCATCAGCACGAAGAACCGGGTCCGATAGGGGTAAACCTCGGTGGCAAGGTGGCGCATCTGCTCGCTGGGCTTTTTGACCACTGCCACCAACAGGCCTTGTGGGTGCTGGCTGGCCCAGGCTTGCACGTCAGCGGGCTTGCCCAGCGTTACCAGGTCTTTATCGCCGCGCCCTAAAAAACGGAACTGGTTAGCGTAGTGGCCGATATAGGCCACTGGCATGCCTTGGTCCTGCATCTGGGTTATCTGCTGGGCAAAGGGTTTGAAGTCGTAATAGGGGCGGATCACCGGCCCGGCCAAGCACAACAGCAGCTGCACCGTCAGCGGGAAGGCCACCAGCATCGCAAAGGGCCGCCGGTATACCCAGGCCGCCAGCAGCAGCGGCAACAATGCCAACCAGCGCATCGCGCCCGGCACGGCGGTGCCTGGGAAGGAATGGGCCAGCAACTCAGGCAAAAAGCCGATAGCCGCCGCAAAGGCCACCAACAGCGCCATAAAGCCCCAGCGGCGCCCGGGCAACTCCAGCCATTTTCCGGCCAACCAGACCGCCGCAAAGGGGAAGGTGGGAATGAGATAATGCAATTGCTTGGAGCTGATGATGCTAAATATCACCAGTTGCGGCAAAAAGCCGCACAGCACAAAGCGCTGCCATGGCGCGGCAGCGATGCGGCCCTTCCAAAAAGGCATGGCTATCCAAGGCAGCAAGAACAGCGGCAGCAACGTCAGGTACCAATACCAGGGGCGGGTGTGGGCAAAGGCATTGGCCACCCGGCCTGCCGATTGCTTCCAGAAAATGGCCTGGGCGTAATCGCTGCCGCCAGCCATAGCGGCCGGAATGGCCCACGCCAATATCACCGCGATACCGACTACCGTCGCCACCGCCAGGCCTTGGTACCAGCGCTTTAACGCCAGATGCTCGGGCCGCCAGTAAAAAGCGCTCAGGCCAATGGGCAACCAATAAAGCAAAAAGACCGGTCCCTTGGTCAGCATGCCAAGGCCCACCGCAATGCCGCTCACCACTGCCCAATAGCGGTTTTGCTGAGCCTTGAACAGGCTGGTTAACGCCAGCAGCAAAAACAGGCAGACCAGCATGTCGAACATGGTCAGCGCCATGAAGACCTGCCAGGAGAAAGCCCCCAGCAGCAACCAGGGGCTAAGGGCAGCCAACTGTTGCTGGCGGGGAGCAACGCTGACAATCAAGGCCCGCAGCGCCAGCACGTTCATCAACCCCGCCATCGGCACCACAAGCCGCGACAGAAAATCACTGCCAATGCCCAGTAGCCAGCCGATATTGAGCAACCAGAACATCAGCGGCGGTTTTTGCGGGTAAGGTTCGCCGTTGATATGCGGTACCAGCCAGTTGGATGACTGGTGCATCTCCCAAGCCACCGATAGGTAGCGGGTTTCGTCTACCGGGAGCAGGGGAAAGGCCAGCAACCGGACACAGACCACCGCCAGCCCCATCAACCAGAGCACCAATAGCCCCTGACGATGGCCAAATAAGCCGATATCGGCCCCCAATTCATTGCTGCGCTCAATGGTTGCTGCGTGTAGAGAGGATTCTCGTTGTTGGATCATGCAAGCCTTAGCCTTTGCTATTTTTTGTTTACCCTAGGAATCAAATCTTAAGAAAGCGTTAGGATTTGAGTGTAGATTCTAAATGTATTTTTCATGACAATGTGCGACGGCGCTCTTTTATTTTAAAATTGAACTATTCTTTGTGGTTGGCTTCTTACCCCCAAGCCTTACTTTTATCCTGACGAACCGCTATCTTTAGCAATCAATGATTTAGTTACCAATTTCAATTCAATCTCTCGGTCAGGTTCCCTTTTTAGCGAGGCAATTTCTTAATAGACTTTTAATTATCCATGACGATGCTCGGCAGGCTTTTCCAATCCGAGTGCAATGTCATGGGTCACATTAAAACTTTATTAAGACATTTTGATAAATACCGCCGCCGTCATACCAAGATCATGGATGGGTGGTTACTCCGTTGGCTGTCGAAGTTTTCCAAAATAGACAGCCAGCCTTTGGAGGAGGGCCAGATAAAGCAGATACTGCTGATGAGAACCAATAAACGCATTGGCAATATGTTATTTCTTATCCCTTTCTTAAGGATGCTCAAAAAACGCTACCCCCATGCTGAGATCGATCTGCTGGTGCATGCATCCTGGCAGAACCCTCTTTTTTCGGGGCTAGGGCTCAGGCAAATCTACCACACTAACCTGACCGGCAAAGGCCGCTTGCCAAGAGCCATAAAAGTTATCCGTGAATTACGGCGCCAACGTTACGATTTATTGCTGATGCCCTATAGCTCTTCCACCGACACGCTGCTGGCCGCCTTTATTCACGGCCGCAATAAGAAGGCCCGTCATTTTGGCAGCCGGCATTTGATCTTCAAGCACTCGATGACGGTTGCAAAACGCCAATGCCATTCCGCCTTTGCCGCGCTGCCTCTTATCGATGCCAGGCCCGATACCCACTGCCATCATTTGCAATTATCCCCGGCGGAAATAGCCGCAGGCAGGCAGCAAGCCGAGCAATTACGTGGCGACTTTACCGGCCCGGTTGTTGCCTACTTTCGCGGTGCCAGAGGCAATAAGGCTCTTGGCGATAAGGACTGGCAGCGTCTTTTAGAAAGGGTTGAAAACCACGGCCAGATAAAGTGGATAGAGCTGACCTGCCCGGACATTTCAGCGCCGCTTTACCCTCACAGCCAAACCTTTAGCAGCCCTGACCTTCGCCAACTGGCGACTACCCTGGCGGCGCTGGACGGATTTATCAGTGCCGATACCGGCCCGCTGCACCTGGCCGATGCTGCCGGTGCCCGCTGCTATGGGCTTTTTAATCACACCGACCCGATCATCTTTGGCTGTATCGGTGAGCACTCATTAAATATCGAGCTAAAAGACGGTATTGACTCGGCAGCCAGTGAAATTAGCTCTGATATTTTTTATAAAACGATATTGGTGGCTGATAAGGCCAATATAACGACACTGGCAATTAAAAATGAAAATATCCCATTCATGCCGGCACCGAATGCTTACACAGCTTAAGTATTTTTTAAACGCTATCTTTTTTATGATTTTTACCTACACTCCTAATCTAAAAATGGAGTTGTAATATCAAATCAACTTTTTTCACTGTGAGTACCTAGCGTTATCTAACGGAGCCTATCCAATACTGGCTAGTCAATGCTCCCAATAAAAAAGCCCGCCAAATGGCGGGCTTTGTCTTGTGGGATGAAACTTTATTTTCATCCCACAAGGGGCTTTTTGCTGATCGGTTGGGTTATTCCACCGTCACTGACTTAGCCAAGTTGCGGGGCTGGTCCACGTCGGTGCCCTTGATGATGGCCACGTGGTAGCTCAAAAGCTGCAGCGGCAGGGTGTAGAGGATGGGGGCCAGCACTTCGTCGCAGTGAGGCACGCTCAGCACCTGCATGTTGGCGGCGGGGCTGATAGCGGCGTCCACATCGGCGAACACGTACAGCTCGCCGCCACGGGCGCGCACTTCCTCGATATTGGATTTGAGCTTTTCCACCAAATCGTTGTTGGGGGCCACCACGATGATTGGCATGTCGGCGTCAATCAGCGCCAAGGGGCCGTGTTTCAGCTCGCCGGCGGCGTAGGCTTCAGCGTGGATATAGCTGATTTCTTTGAGCTTAAGCGCCCCCTCCATGGCGATGGGGTACTGGTCACCACGGCCCAGGAACAGGGCGTGGTGCTTCTCGGCAAAGCACTCGGCCAGGGCTTCGATTTGTTTATCCAGGGTCAGCGCGCTTTCAATCAGGGCCGGCAGCTTGTGCAGGGCCTGGGCGATACGCACTTGCTGGGCTGGGCCTTGGCCGAGGGCGGCGGTCAGCATCAGCAGGCCGGTGAGCTGGGTGGTAAAGGCCTTGGTGGAGGCGACGCCAATTTCGGCGCCGGCGCGGGTCATTAGGGCCAAGTCAGATTCCCGTACCAGGGACGAGCCAGGCACGTTGCAGATGGTCAGGGTCTTGGCGTAGCCAATTTCCTTGGCCAGGCGCAGGGCGGCCAGGGTGTCGGCGGTTTCGCCGCTCTGGGAAATGGTGACCAGCAGGGAGCCGGGGCGGGTCACGGATTTGCGGTAGCGAAATTCGGAGGCAATTTCGACGTTGCAGCTGATGCCGGCGATGTCCTCAATCCAGTAACGGGCCACCATGCCGGCGTGGTAGCTGGTACCGCAGGCAATGATCTGCACGTGTTGGATGTCGGAGAGATCCCCCAGCTCAGCCAGGGTCAGGCTATCGCCTACTAGGCGGCCTTCGAGGGTGTTGCGAATGGCGATGGGCTGCTCGTGAATTTCTTTGAGCATGTAGTGGCGATAGGGGCCTTTGTCGCCGCTGTCGTGCTTGAGATCGGTCTCGGCCGCTTCGCGCGCCACTGGCTGGCCGCTGGCATCAAAGATGTTCACTTCGTGGCGGGTCACTTCGGCCACGTCGCCTTCTTCCAGAAAGGCAAACTTGCGGGTCACCGGCAGCAACGCCAGTTGGTCGGAGGCCAGGAAGTTCTCGCCAATACCAAAACCAATCACCAGCGGGCTGCCGCTGCGGGCAGCGATAAGGCGTTCGGGGTCGGCTTTGTCCATCACCACCATGCCGTAGGCGCCGTGCAGTTGCTTAACAGCGCTTTGCACCGCGGCCAGCAGGCTGGTGGCGGTTTTCAGCTCATGGTGCACCAAGTGGGCAATGACTTCGGTGTCGGTCTGGGAGCTAAACACATAACCCAGAGCCTGCAGGGACTGGCGCAGGGTTTCGTAGTTTTCGATGATGCCGTTATGCACCACAGCCAAGGTTTCATGTGAAACATGGGGGTGGGCGTTGGCTTCGGAAGGCACGCCGTGGGTGGCCCAGCGGGTATGGGCAATACCGGTGCCACCCTTAAGGGGCGCTTCTGCCAGGGCATCGGCCAGAGCCTGCACCTTGCCGAGGCGACGGGTACGGCCAAGGTCGCCCTGTTGGCTGACCACGGCCACACCGGCTGAATCGTAACCGCGATATTCCAGGCGCTTGAGGCCTTCAACCAGAATATCTGCCACATCGCGCTGAGCAACAGCGCCAACAATGCCACACATGGGTTTACTCCTTAAGTCCGGCGCAAAGCACAGTGGTGCCCTGGGCCTCGATTTGGGTTTTGGCCGCCTCATCCAGGCGGTCATCGGTAATGAGTATCGAAACTGCCGACCAGGGCAGTTCCAGATTGGGGATTTTGCGGCCCAGCTTGTCGGCTTCGGCCACCACTATCACTTCACGGGCCACCTCGCTCATCACCCGCGACAGCCCCAGCAGCTCGTTGAAGGTGGTGGTGCCACGGGCCGGGTCGATGCCGTCGCAGCCGATAAACAGCTGGTCAAAGTCGTAGGCCCGGAGCACCGACTCGGCCACCTGGCCTTGAAAGGCTTCGGTGTGAGGGTCCCAGGTGCCGCCGGTCATCAACAGGGTGGGCTCGTTTTCCAGCTCGCGCAGGGCCTGGGCCATGGTGAGGCTGTTGGTCATCACCACCAGGCCGCGCTTGTCGTTGAGGTGCGGGATCATGGCCGCCGTGGTGGAGCCGAAATCCATGATGATGCGGTTATGGTCACGAATGCGGCTGGCGGCCAACTCGCCAATGGCTAACTTTCGTTTCGAAACTTCTTGCGCGCTTTGCTGTTGCACCAGCTCGGAAGGCAGCGGCACGGCGCCCCCATAGCGGCGCAACAACAGGCCATTACGCTCCAGTTCGGCCAGATCCTTGCGGATGGTCACTTCCGAGGTAGCAAAGTGGGAGGACAGTTGCTCAACCGACACTTCACCTTGTTTATCAAGTAGATGAAGTATGGTGTGACGGCGCTGGAGGGTGTTGCGTTTGGCCATTGCAGGTAGTTAAGTTTCGATTTGAAACTTATGTTAGCAAAACAAAAGTTTTAGGCAAGCACCTGAAGAGAAAAGAGACAGGCCTAGTTAACCGGGCCAGGGGTTACAGATGGGTCCAGTAGCCGCTCAGGACCGAGCCGGGCAGCTGCACGTCCAGTTGGTCGGCGCTGCCATAAAGGCTCTTGGCCGCCATGAAGCGCGCGGCACTGCTCAAGTAAAACAAAACCGGCCACAGGGGCCGGTCTTTTTATTTCTTCTTCACCGGTCTTTGCCAGCCGTCGATATTGCGCTGCTTGGCGCGGGCGATGGCAAGCTGGGCCTCGGCGACGTCCTTGGTGACGGTAGAGCCGGCGCCGACGGTGGCGTTTTTGCCTACCGTGACCGGAGCCACCAGGGCGCTGTTGGAGCCGATAAAGGCGCCGTCTTCGATGCGGGTAAGAGACTTGTTGGCGCCATCGTAGTTGCAGGTGATGGTGCCGGCGCCGATGTTCACACCGCTGCCAATCTCGGCATCGCCAAGGTAGGTGAGGTGGTTGGCCTTGGAGCCTTCACCCAGCACCGCCTTTTTCATCTCCACGAAGTTCCCCACATGGCTGTTGTCCTTCATCACCGCGCCGGGGCGCAGGCGGGCGAAGGGCCCCAGGGTGCAGTGGCGGCCAACCTCGGCCTCTTCTACCAGGGTATTGGCCTTGATGTGGCTGCCGTCGCCTATGGTGCAATCTTTGAGTACGCAGCCGCTGTCGATAACCACGTGATTGCCGATGACCACCTTGCCTTCGAAGATGACGTTCACATCCACCAGCACGTCTTCGCCAACGCTCACCTCGCCGCGCACGTCGATACGGGCCGGGTCGCGCAGGGTAGCGCCGCTCAGCATCAACTGTTCTGCCTGGCGCTGCTGGTAAGCGCGCTCCAGGGCCGCCAGTTGCACCCTGTTGTTGGCCCCTTCCACTTCCATGGCATCAAGGGGGTGGCCTGTGGCAATGGACTTACCCTCGCCATGGGCCATGGCGATGATGTCGGTGAGGTAGTACTCGCCCTGGGCGTTGTTGTTGGAAAGACTCCCCAGCCAACGCTTAAGGTCTGGCGCTTCGGCGGCGAGGATGCCGGTGTTCACCTCGTTGATGGCAAGCTCGGCCGCGCTGGCGTCTTTTTGCTCGCGAATACCCACCACTTGGCCACCCTCACGCAAGATACGGCCATAGCCGCTGGGGTTATCGAGGGTGACGGTAAGCAGGCTCAGGCCACCGCTTTCGCGCTTGGCCAGGAGGGTTTTTAAGGTTTCAGGGCGAATCAGGGGCACATCGCCGTACAGCACCAAAACCAGGGCGTCGTCCGGCACCGCAGGCATGGCCTGGGCCACGGCGTGGCCGGTGCCCAGCTGCTCGCCCTGCAAGGCCCAGCTAACCGTTTCGCCGGCCAGGCGCTCTTGCATCAGCTCGCCACCATGGCCGTAGACCAGGTGGATACCGGCAGCGCTCAAGGCATGGGCGGCGTCGATAACGTGCTTGACCATGCTCTTGTGGGCAACGCCGTGTAGCACCTTGGGCAGGCTAGAGCGCATACGGGTGCCTTTACCGGCGGCGAGAATAACGATGTGCAGATCCATGGGGCGAGTCCTTGTTGAAACTGGGCGCAGCATAACCAAAAACAAAAAGGCGGCCAAGTTGGCCGCCTTTTCCAATCACGGTTTTGGCCGTGATCAGTTCTTTTTCAAGAGCTCCAGCAGGCGCAGCTTGGCTGCGGCCTGGGCCAGTTCGGCCATGGCTTCGGCATAGTCGAAGTCGTGGCTCTGAGCAGTAATGTTGTTAAGGGCATCTTGGCGGGCAGTTTCGGCTGCCTCACCATCGATGTCCTTACCACGAAGCACGGTATCGGCCAGAACGGTAATGCCATTGGGTTGAACCTCAAGCACACCACCGGACAGATACAAAAGCTCTTCGTCACCAAACTGCTTGACCATACGCAGTACACCGGGCTTGAGGTGGGTCAGCAGCGGGGCGTGGCCATAATGCACGCCCAGATCGCCCCACTCACCGGTGACCTGGATACTCTCGACGAGGCCGGAGAAGATCTTCTTCTCGGCGCTCACCACATCCAACTGTATCGTCATCGCTGCCATTGGCTCCTCCTAATTAGAGCTTGCTGGCTTTCTCGATAGCTTCGTCGATGCTACCAACCATGTAGAAAGCCTGCTCAGGCATGTGGTCGAACTCGCCTTCCAGGATCCCTTTAAAGCCACGGATGGTGTCTTTGAGGGAAACGTATTTACCCGGAGAGCCGGTGAACACTTCGGCCACGAAGAAGGGCTGAGACAGGAAGCGCTCGATTTTACGGGCGCGGGCCACGATCAGTTTGTCTTCTTCAGACAGCTCGTCCATACCCAGGATGGCGATGATGTCTTTGAGCTCTTTGTAGCGTTGCAGCACGGTTTGAACGCCGCGGGCAATGCCGTAGTGCTCTTCACCAACCACCAGCGGGTCCAGCTGACGGCTGGTGGAATCCAGCGGGTCAACGGCCGGGTAGATACCCAGGGACGCGATCTGACGACTCAGAGTCACGGTGGAATCCAAGTGGGCAAAGGTGGTGGCAGGAGACGGGTCAGTCAAGTCATCCGCAGGCACGTAAACGGCCTGGATGGAGGTGATAGAGCCGGTCTTGGTGGAGGTGATACGCTCTTGCAGCACACCCATCTCTTCGGCCAGGGTAGGCTGATAACCTACGGCAGAAGGCATACGACCCAGCAGCGCGGACACTTCGGTACCGGCCAGGGTGTAACGGTAGATGTTGTCCACGAAGAACAGTACGTCACGGCCTTCGTCACGGAACTTCTCGGCCATGGTCAGGCCGGTCAGGGCCACGCGCAGACGGTTGCCCGGCGGCTCGTTCATCTGGCCGTAAACCATGGCTACTTTGGACTGGCTCAGGTCGTCAGCGTTGATTACGCCCGCTTCCTGCATCTCGTAGTAGAAGTCGTTACCTTCACGGGTACGCTCACCGACACCGGCGAATACGGACAGACCGCTGTGCTGGGTAGCGATGTTGTTGATAAGTTCCATCATGTTGACGGTCTTACCTACACCGGCGCCACCGAACAGGCCGACTTTACCGCCTTTGGCGAAGGGGCAAATCAGGTCGATAACCTTGATACCGGTTTCCAGCAGCTCGGTGCTGTTGGACTGGTCTTCGTAGCTGGGGGCATCGCGGTGGATAGACCAACGCTCTTCCTCACCGATGGCGCCTTGCTCATCGATGGGGTTACCCAGTACGTCCATGATCCGGCCCAGGGTGTGGGTGCCTACCGGCACCTGGATGGTACCGCCGGTGGCCAGCAGGGCCATGCCACGCTTGAGGCCCTCGGAAGGACCCATAACGATACAACGGACAACGCCGCCGCCCAGCTGCTGCTGAACTTCAAAAACCACGCCGTTAAGGGCACTGCCTTCGGCCTGGAGTTTCAGGGCTTCGTATACCTGAGGTACAGCGTTCTGCGGGAACTCTACGTCCACCACAGCACCGATGACCTGTACGATCTTACCTGTACTCATGATGTTTCCTCTGAACTGTTAATTCGGATGAACGCCTTAAACGGCGGCTGCTCCGCCGACAATCTCGCTGAGTTCCTGGGTGATCGCGGCCTGACGGGCCTTGTTGAACACCAGTTGCAACTCGTCGATGAGGTTGCCTGCGTTATCGGTAGCCGCCTTCATGGCCACCATCCGTGCTGCCTGCTCACAAGCGAGGTTTTCCACCACGCCTTGGTATACCTGGGACTCCACATAGCGTTTGCACAGGGTGTCCAACAGGTCACGGGGCTCGCCCTCGTAGAGGTAATCCCAGCGATGAGCGATGTCCGCGTCCTGTGATTTAGGCAGGGGCAGCAGTTGGTCGATCTGGGCGTCCTGCTTCATGGTGTTGACGAACTCGTTGTACACCAGGAACAGACGGTCGATGCGACCTTCATCAAATGCTTTCAACATGACCTGGACGGACCCGATCAAGTCAGACAGTGCCGGCTCGTCGCCCAGACCACTGGTCTGAGCCAACAGGTTGCCACCGTGACGTTTGAAGAACGCGGTGGCCTTGGTGCCGATGACGGCAAAGTCCACTTCCACGTTTTTCTCACGCCACTGCTTCACATCGGCAGTGACTTTCTTGAGCAGGTTGGCGTTCAGGCCACCGCAAAGACCGCGGTCGGTCGAGACCACAATGTAGCCAATCCGTTTTGCCTCGCGCTCATCCACATAGGGATGCTTGTACTCGAGGTTGCCACGGGCAATATGGCCGATCACCTTGCGAATAGCCTCGGCGTAGGGGCGGCTATGGGCCATGCGGTCTTGCGCACGACGCATTTTGGAGGCCGCCACCATTTCCATGGCTTTGGTGATCTTCTGTGTGCTCTTGACGCTGGCAATCTTGCCTTTAATTTCTTTAGCGCCGGCCATAATGATTCACTCCGTTTTCAACGGGGGGCGGGCCTTAGCCCGCCCGGCGAATTACCAAGACTGGGTAGCCTTGAATTTATCCAGGGCGGCGGTCAGGCCGTTCTGGATGTCGTCGTTGTAATCGCCTTTCTCATTGATCTTGGCCAGAAGCTCGGCGTGCTCGCTACGCATGTAGGACAGCAGAGCGTCTTCAAAGGCGACAACCTTCTTAACCTCGACGTCGTTCAGGTAACCCTTCTCGGCAGCGAACAGAGACACACCCATTTCTGCAACAGACATAGGGGCGTACTGCTTCTGTTTCAGAAGCTCGGTTACTTTCTGACCGTGGTCCAGCTGACGGCGAGTGGCGTCGTCCAGATCAGAGGCAAACTGGGCGAATGCCGCCAGTTCACGGTACTGAGCCAGCGCGGTACGGATACCACCAGACAGCTTCTTGATGATCTTGGTCTGAGCAGCACCACCTACACGGGATACGGAGATACCCGGGTCAGCCGCCGGGCGAATGCCGGAGTTGAACAGGTTGGTGGTCAGGAAGATCTGGCCGTCGGTGATAGAAATCACGTTGGTCGGTACGAACGCGGAAACGTCGCCGGCCTGGGTTTCGATGATCGGCAGGGCGGTCAGAGAACCGGTTTTGCCTTTCACTTCGCCCTTGGTGAACTTCTCTACGTACTCGGCGTTAACGCGGGAGGCACGCTCCAGCAGACGGGAGTGCAGATAGAAAACGTCACCAGGATAGGCTTCGCGGCCCGGCGGACGGCGCAGCAGCAGGGAGATCTGACGGTAAGCAACGGCCTGCTTGGACAGGTCATCGTACACGATCAGCGCGTCTTCACCGCGGTCACGGAAGTACTCACCCATGGCACAGCCAGAGTAAGGCGCCAGGTACTGCAGGGCAGCAGCTTCGGACGCAGAGGCAACCACCACGATGGTGTTGGCCAGGGCGCCGTGCTCTTCAAGCTTGCGTACCACGTTGGCGATGGTAGAGGCTTTTTGACCGATGGCCACGTACACACATTTCACGCCAGAGGTTTTCTGGTTGATGATGGCGTCCAGGGCCAGGGCGGTTTTACCTACCTGACGGTCACCGATGATCAGCTCACGCTGACCACGGCCTACCGGTACCATGGCGTCGATGGCCTTGTAACCGGTTTGCAGGGGCTGGTCTACGCCTTGACGGTCGATTACGCCGGGGGCGATCACTTCAACCGGGGAGAAGCCGTCGTTATCGATAGGACCTTTACCATCGATAGGCTCACCCAGGGTGTTGACCACACGGCCCAGCAGGCCACGGCCAACCGGAACCTGCAGGATGCGGCCGGTAGACTTAACCTTGGTGCCTTCAGCCAGGTCGGCATAGGGACCCATTACCACGGCGCCCACGGAGTCACGCTCCAGGTTCAGGGCGATGGCGTAGCGGTCGCCAGGCAGTTCAATCATTTCGCCTTGCATAACGTCAGCGAGGCCGTGAATGCGGATGATACCGTCGGACACGGTTACGATGGTGCCCTCGTCATGCGCTTCACTGACGACGTCGAACTGCTCAATACGATTTTTGATCAGCTCAGCGATTTCGGTGGAATTCAGTTGCATGCTCTATTCCCCAATCAGGATTGCAGCGATTGATTCATCCGCCCAAGCTGCCCTTTTACGGAGCTGTCGATCACCAGGTCACCAACCTGAATCAGGGTGCCGGAGATCAGGGACGGGTCGATGCTGCAATTAAGCTTAACTTTGCGTGCGAGACGCTTCTCTAGCGCAGCACTCAGCTTGCTTTGCTCGTCGGCGCTCAGGGCCACGGCGGACTTAACGTCGGCCTCGACTTCCTTCGCGTACTCATGACGCAGCTCAGCATAGAGCTCTGCCACTGCCGGCAGCGCCGGCAGGCGTTCGTTTTCAGCCATCACCTTCACCAGGTTCTGGCCATGCGCGTCCAGTTGTTCGCCGCAGATCTGGATAAGGGCATCGGCCTTTTGGCCGGCGCCCAGATTGCCGGCAAAGAGGGCCTGCAGTTTTTCGTGCTTGGCCACTTCACCCACAAAGTGCAGCATGGCTGCCCATTGATCTACTGCGGACTTTTCGACCGCAAAATCAAAAGCCGCTTTGGCATAGGGACGAGCAACGGTAGTCAGCTCAGACATGGCTCCCCCTATCAAATGTCGGCGACAATCTTGTCGAGAATGTCGCGGTGTGCAGCTTCATCAATAGAACGCTCAAGAATCTTCTCAGCGCCGGCAACGGCAAGAGCAGCAACTTGCTTGCGCAGCTCTTCACGAGCACGCACACGCTCGGCGTCAACTTCTGCATGACCAGAAGCGATGATTTTCGCTTTCTCGGCCTTGGCTTCGGTTTGGGCCTCTTCGATGATCTGCGCCTTGCGCTTGTTAGCCTGCTCAATCAGGGCGCTGGCATCGACTTTTGCTTGCTTGATGGTATCAGCAGCATTGGCCTGGGCCAGTTCCAGATCTTTGGCAGCACGGTCAGCACTGGCCAGACCGTCAGCGATTTTCTTCTGACGATCTTCAATAGCTTTTATCAGCGGCGGCCACACATACTTCATGCAGAACAGCACGAAGATGATGAAGGCAATTGCCTGGCCGATAAGGGTCGCGTTGATACTCACAACGGGTCTCCTCTAAATCGGTGAGTGGGAGGCGTTACCGTTGATATTAACCAGCCACCTGAGACAGGAAGGGGTTGGCGAAGGTGAAGAACAGGGCCAGACCAACACCGATCATGGTAACGGCGTCGAGCAGACCAGCAACGATGAACATTTTAACTTGCAGCATGGGAGCCAGCTCAGGCTGACGCGCAGCGCTCTCGAGGAATTTGCCGCCCAGCAGGCCGAAACCGATAGCAGTACCCAGGGCACCCAGACCGATAAGAAGCGCAACAGCGATAGCGGTAAAGCCAACGATAGTTTCCATGGTTATCTCCAGTTTTAATGGTTAATGGTTAAAAACAAATCAAACAGCAAATCAGTGGTCTTCACTCGCCAGGCTCAGGTACACGATGGTCAGCATCATGAAGATAAAGGCCTGCAGAGTGATGATCAGAATGTGGAAAATGGCCCAGGGTACGGACAGGAACCATTGGCCGTACCAAGGCAGCAGGGCGATCAGGATGAAGATCAGCTCACCTGCGTAAAGGTTACCGAACAGACGCAGCGCCAGAGAGATGGGCTTGGCGATCAGGGTGACGGTTTCCAGAATCAAGTTGAAGGGGATCATGGCCCAGTGATTAAAGGGCTGCATGGTCATTTCCTTGATGAAGCCACCCACGCCCTTGATGGCGATAGAGTAGTACAGCATCAGCACAAACACGCCCAGCGACAGCGCAAAGGTGGTGTTCATGTCAGTGGTGGGTACCACTTTGGAATAGACGTGATGCGGATCGGCACCGAAGGCCTCGGCCACTTTCTGCACCAGCACGGGCAGGAAGTCGACGGGGATAAGGTCCATCAGGTTCATCAGGAAAATCCAGACGAAGATGGTCAGGGCCAGGGGGGCGATCAGCTTGGAGCGGCCGTGGAAGGTCTCTTTTACCGAGGTATCCACGAACTCGATGATCATCTCCAGGAAGCACTGCAGCTTACCGGGCACGCCGGTGTCAGCCTTTTTGGCTACCATGCGGAACAGGCCAAGGAAGATCAGGCCCAGTACCACGGAGACGATGATGGTGTCGATGTGCCAAGTCCAGAATCCTTCACCCACTGTCGCATTGGTCAGGTGGTGGTGGATGTAGCCGGACGTTGTCAGTTCTGAAGCATTACCAGACATTGTCGGTCCCGTTTATTTTCGTTGAATCAAAACTGGTGCCAGCCATTGCGCCACAATCCCCACCCCGTAGGCGGCAAAAAGGGCCCCCACGTGAATAGGAGCCCATTTGAGCACAATGACAAACAGCAAAATTGTCAGCCCGAGCTTGGCCGCTTCACCTTTGTAGAAGCCGTACACCACTTGTCGGGCGGCCCTGGCACCAGCCTGGCTGAAGGCGATGCGGGCAAAAATCAGGTTGGGAAGGACACAGATAATGGCGCCCATAAGGGCCGAGAAACCAGCCTGCCATCCCCAACCGGCAGTGATTATTATGACGGCCACCAACACCACGAGGGCTTGGCGAGCTACCACCTGATACGCTTGCCGGCGGCCGGCGGTAGCCAGTTTGTTCGTCACTTTTTTCTCCAGTCCCCCCGAAAAAAAGTCCCTAAACGCCGGGGGGTCAAAAAAACTGGCGAAAGTATACCGTTTTGCAACCTGATTGCAAATCGGGAACAGCAACAGGTACCTATAAAAAACGGGCTTTTTTGTTCAGGTTTTGTCGTCTTCCAACGCCGGTTAATACTGAAAATGGCCGATTAAAGGGCTTTTTGCGCCTAAGCCTCGAGCACCAGCGGCGACCTGGGGCCATATGGGACCTGTTAACTTGATGTTGCTTTACTACAAATGGGCATATTTGCAAAAAAAAGCGCCGTTAATGGCGCTTTAATTTGTTTTTTTACAGCTTTATCAGTGAAATCTTGTTAAAGCCGCTAATAGTTAACATCTCAGTTTGTTTCCACACCAAGGTGAGCGAGGATCCCGTCCAGCTCATCGAGAGAGCTGTAGCTGATAGTGACCTTGCCTTTACCCTTGGGGCCGTTATCGATGGCCACCTTGGCCCCGAAACGTTCGGAAAGGGTGGTCTCCAGGCGGCGAATATCCGGGTCCACCGGCTTTTCGACCTTGGCCGGTTTGCCTTCCAGCACCTTTTTGACCAGCTTCTCGGTCTCACGAACCGACAAGCCCTTGCCTGCCACCAGGCGGGCGGTCTCGCTTTGCACATCGCCACTGAGGGCCAGCAGGGCGCGGGCATGCCCCATCTCGATGTCGCCGTGTTCCAGCAGCCGTTTGACGTCGTCATTGAGGGAGTTGAGGCGCAGCAGGTTGGTGACCGCGGTGCGGGATTTACCCACCGCATCGGCCACTTCCTGGTGGGTCAGCTCGAACTCGGCCATCAGGCGCTTGAGGGCGACCGCCTCTTCCATGGCGTTGAGATCTTCGCGCTGGATGTTCTCAATCAGGGCAATGGCCACCGCCGCTTCGTCGGGCACTTCCCGCACCACGCAGGGCACCAGCTCCAGCTCGGCCATCTGCGCGGCCCGCCAACGGCGCTCACCGGCGATGATCTCGAACTGCTCGGGGCCAACCGGGCGCACCACGATGGGCTGAATAATGCCCTGGGCACGGATGGAGCTGGCCAGCTCTTCGAGGGCATCGGGGACCATGTCACGCCGTGGCTGGTATTTACCGGGCCTGAGCTGCTCTACCGGCAGGCGGCGCAGCTCTTTTTCCTTGGCCGAAGACGCCGCGCTGGCAGCGGCCTGGGGTTCAGGCTGCTGGTCGTCACGGTCACGGCTGGCATTGCTGGTGGCCAGCAGCGCATCCAGGCCACGGCCCAATCCACGAGGTTTCTTTACCATGGTATTCCCTTACTCTCCGCTGGCCGCCGCCAGGGCGGAGGTGTCCTCGTCGTGGCGGCGCAAAATCTCGCCTGCCAGTGCCAGGTAGGCTTTGGCGCCGTTGGAGGCTTTGTCGTAATACATGACCGGGGCGCCAAAGCTGGGGGCTTCGGCCAGGCGCACATTGCGCGGAATCACGGTGCGATAGAGCTTGTCGCCAAAATGGGCTTTTAGCTGATCGGACACATCATTGGCCAGGCGGTTGCGGGCATCGTACATGGTCCGCAGCACCCCTTCGATATGCAGCTTGGGGTTCACCACGGCGGCCAGCTTGCTGATGGTGTCCATCAAGGAAGTCAGGCCTTCCAGGGCGTAGTATTCGCACTGCATGGGCACCAGCACCGAGTCGGCAGCCGACATGGCGTTGACGGTCAGCAGGTTCAGTGACGGCGGGCAGTCGATGAAGATGTAATCGTATTGGTCCAGCACCGGAGCCAGGGCATTGCGCAGCCGCACTTCCCGGGCGAAGAACTCGATCATCTTGACTTCGGCAGCGGTGACATCTCCATTGGCGGCAACCAAGTGAAAGCCGCCAACGGTGTCTTTGACCACCACTTCATCCAGCGGCTTTTCGTCTACCAGCAGGTCGTAAACGGTATGGGGAACGTCGTATTTGTCCACCCCGGATCCCATGGTGGCATTGCCCTGGGGATCGAGGTCGATCAGCAAAACCCTGCGTTTGGTAGCCGCCAGTGAGGCAGCCAGATTGACACTGGTGGTGGTTTTGCCAACCCCACCTTTCTGGTTGGCTACGGCGATAACTCTTGCCACTGTCGTCCCTTATCGATTTATTCGGTATCCGCGTATCCTAGCGCGATCAGATGGCGCTGACCATCCAGACCCGGCACCGCAAGGGGATATACCGCACGAACCTCGATATTCTCAGGCAGGGCGTTCAATTCTTCTTCAGGATAGAGGCCTTTCATGGCCAAAAAAGCGCCGCGGTGGTCGGTCAGGTGGCCACACCAGGAAAGCATGTCCTGGATGGAGGCAAAGGCGCGGCTGACCACGGCAGCATAAGGCTGCTCGGGCTGATGCTCCTCAACCCGGCTTTGGATGGCGGTCACGTTGCTGATGCCAAGCTCATGGCAGGTCTGGCGGATAAAACGGATGCGCTTGCCCAGAGAATCGAGCAGCACAAAGGTTTTGTCCGGGTTGATGATGGCCAGAGGCAACCCGGGCAGCCCCGGGCCTGTACCTACGTCGATAATAGCCCCAGAGGGTAAGTAAGGACTCACAACCAGGCTATCGACGATATGCTTGGCCACCATCTCCAAGGGCTCGCGCACTGAGGTGAGGTTGTAGGCCTTGTTCCACTTGTCGAGCTGTTCCACCAGTTTCACCAGTAGCTCGCGCTGATGACCGGTCACCTCAAGGCTGGTCTCGGCCAGCAGTTGGTCCAGACGCTTACGCAGCATGTTCACGCCTCAACAGACCTTGCTTCTTGAGATACACCAGCAGCAGGGAAATGGCGGCCGGGGTGATGCCGGATATGCGCGAGGCCTGGCCTACGGTCTGCGGCTTGGCGTCGTTCAGTTTGACGATCACCTCGTTGGACAGGCCCTTGACGTTTTTGTAGTCAAGATCGGCGGGCAGCAAGGTGTGCTCGTTACGCAGAATCTTATCAATCTCGTCTTTCTGGCGCTCGATGTAACCGGCGTACTTGATTTGGGTTTCCACCTGCTCGGCGGCCTGCTCGTTGCCAAGGGCCGGGCCGAAGCCCTCGATGCCCATCAGCGCGTCGTAGGTCATTTCCGGGCGGCGCAGCAGCTCTTCAAGGCTGTTCTCGCGGGTCAGCGGCGCTTTGAGCAAAGCGTTGAGCGCCTCAGCCTGGGGGCTGCCGGGGTGAGCGTATTGGCCCTTGAGGCGCTGGGCTTCTTGCTCAATCAGCTCCACCTTCTCGCTAAAGGCCTGCCAGCGCACATCGTCCACCAGGCCCAGCTCGCGGCCCTTGGCGGTCAGGCGAAGGTCGGCGTTGTCTTCACGCAGCAGCAGGCGGTATTCGGCGCGGCTGGTAAACATGCGGTAGGGCTCTTTGGTGCCGAGGGTGGACAGATCGTCGATCAGCACCCCCATGTAGGCATCGGAGCGGTGCGGCGCCCAGCCTTCCTCGCCACGGGCAAGGTGCGCGGCGTTAAGGCCGGCAATAAGGCCTTGGGCCCCGGCTTCTTCGTAACCGGTGGTGCCGTTGATCTGCCCGGCAAAGAACAGACCCTTGATGAATTTGGTCTCAAGGGTGCTTTTCAGATCCCGCGGATCGAAGAAATCGTACTCGATGGCATAACCGGGACGCATGATGTGGGCGTTTTCCAAGCCCTTGATCGAACGGACGATCGCCAGCTGCACGTCATAGGGCAGCGAGGTGGAAATACCGTTGGGATAGACCTCGTGGGTGGTGAGACCTTCTGGCTCCAAGAAGATCTGGTGGCTTTGCTTATCGGCAAAACGCACCACTTTGTCTTCGATGGACGGGCAATAGCGCGGGCCAATACCTTCGATAACCCCGGCATACATGGGGCTGCGGTCGAGGTTGGCACGGATCACGTCATGGGTCGCTTCACTGGTGTGGGCGATGTAGCAGTTGATCTGGGTCGGGTGCTGCTGGCGATTGCCCAGGAAGGAAAAGGTCGGCGTCGGGTTGTCGCCGGGCTGCGCTTCCATCAGGGAAAAGTCGATGCTGCGGGCATCGAGGCGCGGCGGTGTACCGGTTTTTAAGCGATCCACCCGAAACGGCAGTTCACGTAATCGCTTGGACAGGGCATTGGCCGGCGGATCGCCCGCGCGGCCGCCTTCAAAATTATCAAGGCCGATGTGAATACGCCCGCCAAGGAAAGTGCCCACCGTCAGTACCACGGTAGGGGCATAGAATTTGAGGCCCATCTGGGTAACGGCGCCTTTGACCGTTTCGCCTTCGACGATGAGGTCGATACAAGGCTGCTGAAACAACGTCAGGTTGGGCTGGTTCTCAAGGGCGCTTCGCACAAAGGCCTTGTACAGGGCGCGGTCAGCCTGGGCGCGGGTGGCACGTACGGCCGGGCCTTTAGAGGCATTGAGGGTACGGAACTGAATACCGCCGTGATCGATGGCGGTGGCCATCAAGCCACCCAGGGCATCGATCTCCTTGACCAGGTGGCCCTTACCGATACCGCCGATCGCCGGGTTACAGGACATCTGGCCCAAGGTATCAATGTTGTGGGTCAGCAACAGGGTACGGCGGCCCATGCGAGCAGACGCCATTGCCGCTTCGGTACCGGCATGACCGCCACCGACAACGATCACTTCAAAGTGATGCGGATTATCCATTGAGAACCTCAACGCCAGACTGATAGAGAGCCGCGCATTGTACTCCGAAGCGCAGCGCTCACCAAGTCGGTGATCGGCTCGGTGATCCAGTATTAGATCAAAGATCTTTTTTAAAGATCCTTTACTGTTTGATCTATTAGATCGCGCCAGATCTGTGGGTAACACGAAAAAGATCAATTAAGACAGGATCATGGGTGCGATCAGATCATGTTGATAATGGTTGATCCCAGCCGGTATGAGCTGGGATCAACTTGGTTAGTTATTCACAGGGTGGGGCGGTGGTGGATCTTAATCAGTGAATAAACACCGGTTTTCCACCTGTACGATCCAAGGATATCCACAGCTTTGATCTGAATGAGAGACGAGATGTGGATCAAATTTTCGCGATCTGCGCTTCCAGATAGGCGGTTGCAAGCTCTTCCGGCAAGGCTTCAGCCAGGACGTCGATGTCCACTCTTGGCCAGATCTCCTCGGCCTGGCAGGCGATCATCGCTTGTTCCAGCTGCTTGCCACCCTCACAGAAGGTGTCGTAGCTGCTGTCGCCGATGGCAAAGACGGCGAAGCGGATCTGGCTCAGATCGGGTTTGTCTGCCAGTTGCTCGGCAAAAGGCTGAATGTTGTCGGGCAGCTCCCCGGCGCCGTGGGTTGAGCTGCATAGCAGCCAGATACCGCTGGTAGGGAGAGATCCCAGATCGGGGCTGAGGTGGATCTGTACTTGATGTTGGTGCTGTTGCAGGGTTTCGCACAGGGCATCGGCAACATATTCACTGCCGCCCAGGGTACTGCCCACCAGGATATGGATATCAGACAAGATAAGGCCTCCGTATGACTGGCCCTATCATAAACCCAAGGTCCCCGCCTCAATAGGCCGGCATGGTAAAACGCCATTGCCGGTATTCAAGCTCAATGCCATCTGGGGTGATGGCGGTCAGCGTCAAGCCATTGCCGAGCTTGGCTCCTTCGCCGTAAGCCCGGTTGTTTATCTTCACCAGCCGGTCTTTGGGCTCCTTGGCATAGATGTGCACCGTTACCACCAGTGCCGGCAGCTCCCGCTGCACATCCACCGGCAGTTGCCGCCAACTGGGTAGGGCCTGTTGGGTGTCAGCCGCCTCTGTTTGTGCGGTTTGTTCGGCTTCGGGAGCAGGGGCTTTGCTATCAGCCTTGATGGCCGGCTCTTTCGCAGGCACAGCTACTGGCTCGGCAATGGGCGGCGGCAGTCTTGCCTGCGCCAGCTCAGAGGAAGGCGGCTTGCTATCGCTACCATTTTCCACCGGCGCGGCCGGGGTTTGCAAAGTGGGCTGCTCGGTCTCAAGGGTGACTGGGCTCAGCGCCTTTGGGTCAAGCCCGGGAGCGGCCGATATCCCCTTCGCGGTGGGCGTTTTTACCGGCGGTGGCGCACTTGGCCAGAACAGCCAGGTGGCGAGCAGGGCGGCCAATACCAGCAAATAAGGCAGCAGGGACGCGCCTTTGGGTTTTAGCGGTGGCGGCATGGCCTGCGGGGTGTCGAGGCCCGGGGCCTGCTGGCCTTGGCGGCGCTGGCGCTCCGATTGCTTGAGCACTTCCAGGATATAGGACATGGCTAGCCCTCGGGGGGGAAGAGCAACGGCACGCTGCCGTCGGTCAGGCTGGTTAAACGAATGCTGGTTTGGGGGCCCACCACCCCATCGGCAGCGAGGCCCTGGCTGAATTGAAAGGTTTTCACGTCACGAAACAAGGGAAAGTCATAGTGGTTGTCGGGCAAAGGCCGCTCGGCCCTGCCTTGGATCTCAGCCAGTTGGTGCTCTAACCAGGCAACGGCGAGGCTCTGTTGGCCGGGCCTTAGCGGTTCTACGTAACCGGGAGGCATCCGCCACAGCAGGGTGTAGCTGCCGTCCCAGTGCGCTTTTACATCATCCAAAGGCACCAGATCCTGGTTGCCGCCTCTGTCGAGCTCGGCCAGATCGCCACTGACTCTTAACAGCAGCGCGAAGTAATGCTGGCTGCCGGCATTGATACCGATAACAGCCGGCCTGTTGTGGGCGGTGAGGTGCTGCCAACTGGCGTTTTCGCTAAAGCAGCCCAGCTGGTTGTCTCTTGCGAACTGGCATACCGACGGCTGCTCGGCAGCTTTGTAATCGAGGTGCCAAGCGCTAAACAGCCGGGTAAAGGCCGCCGCCTGGCTTAGCTCCATGGCGAGCCCCTCTGGCCACTGCCAATCAAATGCTAGCGCCGTTGCCGGTTTAGGTTCGGTGCCGGGGCTCTGGGCAATAGGCGTAGGCGACAGCGCCATGGCCTTGGCTTCAACGGCGTTAAGAGAAGCGCCCGGTATCCAGGCCAGGCGATAGCCTGCCAGCAGCACGGCGGCGCCAAGGGCGGTGAGCAACCACCAAAGGCGGCGGCGCCCTGCCGGTTGCGGCTGGCCTTTTAACTCCCGCGCGGCTTGGTTGAGGATGGCGCTGCTGACCCGGGTTTTGCGTTGGCTGTAGGTGCCCAATAGCGCCCGGTCGCACAACAGGTTGATAACCCGCGGCACCCCTTTGGAGAGCTGATAAAGGCGCCTGAGTACCGAGGCTGAAAATAGCGGCTGCTCCTGGCCAGCCACGGCCAGGCGGTGCTGCACATAGGCCGCCGTTTCCGCGGCGCTCAAGGGGCCGAGGTGAAAGCGGGCGGTGATGCGCTGCGATAACTGCCGAAGCTCTGGTTTGGCGAGCATTGTCAGCAGCTCCGGTTGGCCCAGCAGGATGATTTGCAAAAGCTTGCGCTGGTTGGTCTCAAGGTTGGTGAGCAGCCGCAGCTGCTCTAACACTTCGCTGGAGAGGTTTTGGGCTTCGTCGATGATAAGCACGGTGTGCCGGCCCTTGGCGTGGCTTTCAAGCAGGTGGCGGTTAAGGGCGTCGATATAGGTTTTAAGCCAGGTGCTGCCGGGGGCGTAGGGAATGGCCAGCTCGTCGCAAATGGCCGCCAGCAGTTCCAGCACCGAGTATTTGGGATTGAGGATAAAGGCCAAGTCGGTGTGCTCGCCCAGCTGTTCAAGCAGGCAACGGCAGACCGTGGTCTTGCCGGTGCCCACTTCGCCGGTCAAGAGCACAAAGCCGTTGTCGTTACGGATCCCGTAAAGGAGGTGGGCCAGTGCTTCCTTGTGCTGCTCACTCAGGTACAGATAACGCGGATCCGGTGCGATGGAAAAGGGCGACTCAGTCAGCCCGAAGTAGTGGTTGTACATGGCACCTAAACCACAGAGTGACTGTTTTAACAGTAGTCCGAAATTGCCGCTGTTACATGGCAGGATCACTAGGTGAACAATCTATTAACACTCGTTGTGGCCGCTGCTGCTGTGTATCGCAGGCAACTAAACTTTGCACACTGGGACCAAGGCCTAAGTGGTAGCCACGTGAATAAAGTTGAATACGAGTGGCCTTGCCAAGGACAGGAGGGGCAAAGAAAAGCACTTTTTTTGGATCTGTCGTCATCCAGTGAAGATATCCGCCTGCCGGGTTGGCAATTGGACCGGGTCACCAGCCCCGCCAAAGCCAGGATGATGTTGGCCCAGAACGGCTACGAGGTAGCACTGGCAAGGGTTTGCCCGTTAAAGGATAGCCAGCGCGATGAGCTTGAAGACGTTCTTTGCGACAACAACGCACCCGCCTGGATAGTCCTCACCCGCACCGAAGAGCTTGAAGACCAGGATTTCTGCCGGCTCATCTACGAAAACTGCTACGACTTCTACACCCTGCCGTTGGACGGCAAGGTCAGCTTCCTGCAGGCCACCCTGGGCCACGCCTACGGTATTAATCGCCTGCGGGAGATAGGCGAGAAGCAGCTTTCCTGCCTGGACGAATGCCAGATGGTCGGCGCCAGCCCGCCAATCATGCAGGTCTTTAGCCAAATTCGTAAGGTGGCGGCGGTCGATGCGCCGGTGCTTATCCTGGGGGAAAGCGGCACCGGCAAAGAGCTTATCGCCCGCGCCATCCACCAGCGCTCTGCCCGTCGCAAGGGGCCTTTTATTGCCGTTAACTGCGGCGCCTTGCCAGAGACCCTTATCCAGTCGGAACTCTTTGGCCATGAAAAGGGCGCCTTTACCGGGGCGCTGCGCCGCAAGTTGGGGCGTTTTGAAATGGCCCAAGGCGGCACCGTGTTTTTGGATGAAGTGGGGGACTTGCCCCTGGAGATGCAGGTGAACCTGCTGCGCTTTTTGCAAGAAGGCAGTATCGAGCGTCTGGGGGGAGAGCAGAGCCTGAACCTGGATGTGCGGGTGATTGCCGCCACCCATGTGGACCTGGACAAAGCTGTGGCCGAAGGGCGTTTTCGTGAAGACTTGTTCTACCGGCTAAATGTGCTGCACCTTCGGGTGCCGCCCCTTCGGGAGCGGCCGGGAGATGTGGAGCTGCTGGCACGGTTTTTCTTCCAAAAATTCAGCCTCGACCACAACAGCAAGGCCAGGGGCCTTAGCCAGCAGGCACTGGTGGCCATCAACCAGTACGGCTGGCCTGGCAATGTGCGGGAGATGATAAACCGCATCCGCCGCGCCCTGGTGATGAGCGAAAACCGGCTGATAAGCGCCGAAGATCTGGGGCTCAAAAGCCCCAAACAGGACACCCGGGTGCTGAGCCTGGATGCGGCTAGGCAAAGCGCCGAGCGCGAGGCGCTGATCGCCTCACTGGCTTTTACCCAGCACAATGTCTCGGAGGCCGCCAGGCTGTTGGGGGTGTCCAGGGTGACCCTGTACCGCCTGATGGACAAACATCAGCTTAATTGACGCCGCCTGTTCCGTTTGTGCAACAAAAGCCACCCTCGGGGTGGCTTTTAATTTACTAAGGCATTGATAAATATAGGTTAGCCGTTGTGGCTTGGGTTTTGCAAAATCCACTGGACCCACAACAGCTGGAAGCAGCCCATGACAGCACAAACGCCACAGCAACAGCAGCTGCGTCTGGAACGGCTGGCACAAATCGTCGACGAGCCGGGGCTGCCCCATCGGGCGTTGTTGTTATGGAGCCTCAGGACCCTGCAATACCTTCTGGAAGAAGAACCGGTGCATCTTTGGGATGAAGACCGTGATCCACGGCGCAGATCGCGCAGGCGCTGAAAATCGCAGCCCTCAGGCCAAGTGTTTGCCGGTCAATGAGTTAGCTGACAGCTGCGTAAAAAGTAGGCATTTGATCGACTCACCCACCCTGTATTGTTTATTTTTTATTCAATAAGCCCGTGCTAATGTTCACGCCGTCCTGGCCCAACTGCCGGGAATTATTGCCTTCAGCCAGACCCTGCTGACCCGCGGAACCGGACCCTCCAAGGCGACAATTTTACCTAAGAAAGATCCTCTCCTGACAAAGGCACACTTCGGGTAACCGAAGGTCGCAAAGCCAGGGGCCCCTTATGGGTTGCCCGGCTGCCGAAAGAGAGAATCCCTGCTTCGGGCCTATGCTGGCTTGAGGATCTTTCTCTGCTGTTTATGAGGAGATCCTGTTGAAACGTCCAGCCCTTAGCCTGCTATCCGCTGCCCTATTGATGTCTGCCACCGCTTATGGCGCCGCCCCTGCCGAAAACGCACGGGATTTGACCCAGGATCTGGTCAAACTCATTAAAAACAGCCATGGCAATGGCAAGGCCCACGGCCTGGAAGCCAAAGCCCAGGCCCGCCAGCAAGCCTTGCTGGCCCTGGCCGACAGCGACCCGCAAGCGGCGGTGGAGCTGCTGATACCAGCTGGTAAACAACAAGGGCTGGACGCGTCGGTGCTGGCCTATCTGGAACAACCGGTGGCCATGAGCGGGGAAGTACAAACCCTGGTGGCCGACCACGAAGACGGCAGTTTCAGCCACCAGTACCTGCTCAATACCCCCTTTGGCGACCAGATCCCCCTCAAAGGCAAAGGCCTTGGCAAACTGAGTGGCAAAGGTGAAGTGCAGCTGAGCGGCGCCATGCTGGGTAGCGAGATGCTGGTGGACGACAGCAACATTCTGGTGATGGCCGCCGACGGCAGCACCACCACCAGTAACGGCGGCACTGCCGGCGCTTCTGGTACCGTGACCGGCGAGCAAAAGACCCTGGTGGTGCTGGCCAACTTCAGCGACGACCCCCAGCAGCCTTGGACCAAAGACGCCATCAACAGCCTGGTGTTTGGCACCGTCAACGACGTGATCATGGAAAACTCCCAGAACAAAGCCTGGCTGAGCGGCGACGTATACGGCTGGTACACCTTGGGGGTCAGCTCCAGCCAGTGCGATTTCAATACTGTGGTACCGGCCTTTAAAGAAGCGGCCAGCGCCAACGGCGTGGATCTGAGCGCTTACAGCCGTTACGTGTTCATTACCCCCAAAACCAGCAGTTGCGGCTTTACCGGCCTGTCTACCGTGGGCGGCAACCCGGCGGTGTCCCTCATTAACGGCCAGGTGGCCAACTGGCAGATAATCACCCACGAAATGGGCCACGGCATGGGTCTGTACCACGCCCACGCCCTGGAATGCGGCGCCAACGTTGAAGGCAGCAGCTGCACCAGCTCCGAATACGGCGACATCACCGACCCCATGGGTAAAGGCCTGGCCCTGTTCGGCGCCCGCAACCGTGAGGCCCTGGGCTGGCTCAATGTTACCGACGCCAGCAACGGCGGCGTCTATACCCTGGGCGGTTATGCCGGCACCAGCGGCTACGAAAAAGCCATCAAAATCGCCAAGGGCGATGGCACCTATTACTACCTGAGCTATCGCCAGCCCACCGGGCTGGACAGCAGCCTGGCCACCGCCAACTTTGAAAACGGTGTGGTGTTCCACGAAGTAGACCCCAGCAACGGCAATGCCCAGTACCTGCTGGACATGACCCCGGGCTCCGGCACCACCAATACCGACTTTTACGACCCAGCCCTGGTGGCCGGTTACAGCTACCAGAGCGGTAATGTACAGGTAGATACCCTGAGCGCCGGTGGCGACACCGCCGAGGTCTCGGTGATTGCCTCTGGCAGCAGCGCCGACAGCTGCGTCGCCAAGGCCCCCTCTGTGGTGCTGAGCCCCGGCCAAAGCCCTTGGCTGGCCGCGGGTAGCGCCGCCACCTACACCGTCAGCGTTACCAACAACGACTCTGCCGCTTGCGCCACCGGTACCGTTAGCCTGGCCAAATCCCTGCCAAGCGGCTGGTCCGCCACCTTGGGCGCCAGCAGCCTGAGCCTTGCCCCCGGCAGCAGTGCCAGCACCACCTTGGTGGTGAGCTCTGCCAGCACGGCGGTGGACGGCTTTTACACTGTGCAAGTCAGTGCCAGCCAGCACCAGAACAGCGTCAGCAGCAGCGCCACCTATGTGGTGGATAACCCGGCCTCCAGCACCAACAGTGCGCCGGTTGCCAACAACGACAGCGCCACCACCAGCGGCAGCAGCGTGGTGATTGCGGTACTGAGTAACGATACCGACGCCGACGGCGACACCCTGTCTATCAGCAGCTTTACCCAGGGCAGCAAGGGCAGTGTCACCCAGAGCGGCAACAACCTGATTTACACCCCGGCCAAGAGTTTCAAGGGCAGTGACAGCTTCAGCTACACCGTCACCGACGGCACCGCCTCGGCCAGCGCCACGGTCACCATAGGTACGGCCAGCAGCTCCGGCAGCACCAGTGGCGGTTCCACCGGTGGCGGCGGCAAAGGCCGCAACAAATAAAAAAACGGCGGGTTTAACCCGCCGTTTTTATTGGCTCTGCCGTTACTGCGGGCAGAGGTTATTGTTGTTGTAAGCATCCAATGTGCCGGCCAGGCTGTTAGCCAGGGCGGCGTCACCTTGCCCTTTCTTACCTTTGAAGTAAGTGCCGTTGCCGTCAAAGCTGATGCTTTGCAGCAGAGTGGCTGCCTGGGCAGCGGCGCTGCTGGCGGCAGGGCAGGTACCGGCACCGGCGTTTTGGTTCAGCAGGTAAGCAATGTACTGAGCGGCCAGGCCAAAGGCGGCATCACTAGCGGATTTCTTACCGTCACGAACCACATCCGGGTCGGCAACCTGGCGTTTATCCAACAGGTCTACCGCGAACGGGCAGGCTTCCTGGTCACCACTGTCACCGTCCAGGTTCATCGGGTTAGCGATGACAAAGCCGGGGTACAGGGTGATGGGCAGGTTGGCATCCAGAACTGCTTCTTGGTTACCACGACCATCACAGCTGGTGTGGTTTTTCCAGAAACCGATAGTCCTGGCGTCGCCACCGGGAGGCGGTGTGTCTTCGATGTGGAAGCTACGGGTTTCACCGGCGCTCAGGGTGAAGGCAATACATTCAGTGGAGTTATCCACGTCGGCGTTGCCGCCACCCGGTACGAACCAGGTGTCACCGTCGAGGCTGGTGTTAGCCCAGCCGGGCAGCATGTTGGTTTCGCAGAAAGCGTACTGCACGTTCACTTTCAGCTTGGCCATGCCGTCCACATTGACGCAGTTTTCGGTGGTGCCGTTACAGCTGAAGCTCACCGCTTCGCCGTTACCCAGCGGGCCACTGGCGGTGGCGCTGGCAATGGCGCCGCCAGTACCGTCACCGAGGCGGATCTCAAAGGTATAGGCCTCACCCGCCATCAGCGGCAAGCCGTTTACGGTTTTGATCACTTCTGCCATACCGCGTTTGACGTTGGTAATGGTACAGGTGCCTTCTTGGTCCAGACCCAGGGTAATGGTGCCGTCTGCTGCGCAGTCGCCGCCGATGGTGGCGTCATAGCTGTTCAGGTTGGTATTGCTACCGGCCTGTTCGCTGACGGTGTGCTGGGCGTTGGCCAGGACATTGACGAAGCCGTTGGTACCGTTATGGCCTACATCAGAGGCGTACAGGCCGCCGTCGATGTAAAGGTTGAACAGGCCACCATCGTCTGTGGGATCAAGGTACTTGATGACCCGCAGGCGCGGCGCGATGTCGTTGTTGGTGATAGTACAGGTTTTGTTTTCACCTACGCTCAGGCTGACCGAGCCGTCACCGGCGCAATCCCCTGTCCAGCTGCCGGCGGCATAGCCCGGTTGCTGGGTTTCGGAGGCGTTGTAACTACCGGCATTGACGTTGTTGCTTTGGCCACTGGTGACCTGCATGGCGTCAATAAAGAGCGGGAAGTCACCAACCTGCAGGGTACCGCCGTCGTCATTCACCACCACTTTGATAAGGGTCAGAGTGGGTGAAATGTCGTTGTTGGTGATGGTACAGGTTTTACTGTCGCCAACACTCAGGGTGACCGAACCGTTAGCAGCGCAGTCGCCACCCCAGCTGCCCGCGGCATAGCCGAACTGCTGGGTTTCGGAGGCGGTGTAGCTGCCAGCAGCAACGTTGTTGCTTTGGCCACTGGTGACCTGCATGGCGTCGATAAAGAGCGGGAAGTCACTGACCTGCAAGGTACCGCCGTTGTCATTGATCACCACCTTGATAAGGGTCAAGTTAGGTGCAATGTCGTCGTTGGTAATGGTGCAGGTTTTGTTTTCGCCCACGCTCAGGCTGACGGAGCCGTCACCGGCGCAATCCCCTGTCCAGCCACTGGCGCTATAGCCATATTGCTGGGTCTCAGACGCGCTGTAGTTGCCGGCGTTCAAGGTGTTGCTTTGGCCACTGGTGACCTGCATGGCGTCAATAAAGAGCGGGAAGTCACTGACCTGCAGGGTACCGCCGTTGTCATTCACCACCACTTTGATAAGGGTCAGGGTGGGGGGAATGTCGTCGTTGGTGATGGTACAGGTTTTACTGTCGCCAACACCCAGGGTAACCGAGCCGTTAGCAGCGCAATCGCCGCCCCAGCTGCCCGCGGCATAGCCGAACTGCTGGGTCTCGGACGCGGTGTAGCTACCGGCATTCAGGTTGTTGCTTTGGCCACTGGTGACCTGCATGGCGTCGATAAAGAGCGGGAAGTCACCGGCCTGCAAGGTACCGCCGTTGTCATTGATCACGACCTTGATAAGGGTCAAGTTCGGTGCAATGTCGTCGTTGGTAATAGTACAGGTTTTGTTTTCGCCCACGCTCAGGCTGACGCTGCCATCCACTGCGCAATCGCCACTCCAGCCGCTGGCTTGATAGCCATATTGCTGGGTTTCAGACGCGCTGTAGTTACCGGCGTTCAGGGTGTTGCTTTGGCCACTGATAGCCGGGTTGCCGCTGATAAAGAGCGGGAAGTCACCAACCTGCAGGGTACCGCCGTTGTCATTCACCACCACTTTGATAAGGGTCAGGGTGGGGGGAATGTCGTCGTTAGTGATGGTACAGGTTTTGTTTTCGCCCACACCCAGGGTGACCGAGCCATTAGCGGCGCAATCGCCACCCCAACTGCCAGCCAGATAGCCGAACTGTTGGATTTCGGAGGCAGTGTAGCTACCGGCGCTCAGGGTGTTGCTTTGGCCACTGATGGCCGGGTTGCCGCTGATAAAGAGCGGGAAGTCGCTGACCTGCAGGGTACCGCCGTTATCGTTGATAACGGTTTTAATCAGGGTCAGGGTCGGTGCGATGTCGTCGTTGGTGATGGTACAGACCGCAGACTCGCCCACAGTCAGGGTGACGGTGTCGCCATCGTTCTGAGTGCCGCCTACGCAGACCCAGTTGGAGGCGGCATAACCTGCCGGACCGTTTTCGGACAAGTCATAACTGCCAGCGGCAACATTGCTGCTGACATTGGGGCCAGCGCCGCTGAAGTTAACCGGGCCTGTTGCAGACAAGGTCCAGTCACTGGCGAGCGCGGTACCACCGTCGTCGTTCACCACCACTTTAATGAGCGTCAGGCTCGGCGGTTGGTCATCGTTGGTGATGGTACAGACTTTATTTTCGGCCAGGGCCAAGGTCACGGAGCCATCACTGGCACAATCGCCACCCCAACTGCCGGCGGTATAGCCCGGTTGCTGAGTTTCAGAGGCATTGTGGCTACCGGCATCTACGTTGTTAACCGTGCCGCTGGTGACTTGCATGGCGTCGATAAACAGCGGGAAGTCGCTGACCTGCAAGGTGCCGCCGTTATCGTTGATAACGGTTTTCACCAGGGTCAGGGTCGGTGAGATGTCGTCGTTGGTGATGGTACAGGTGACCACCTCGCCGTAGTCGAGGCTGATGCTGGCACCGCTTTGGTTGCCGCCGTCACACACCCAGGCTGAGGCGCTGTAGCCGCTGGGGCCGTTTTCGCTCAGGGCATAACTGGTGTTGGCGTTGACATAGTTAAAGCCGGTGTCGCCGTTGCCGTTGAAACCGCCGCTGCCGGTGGCGCTCAGCTGCCAATCGCTGGCAGTGGCGGTGCCGCCGTTGTCGTTAACCACCTGTTTGACCAGGCGCAGCTTGGGTTTCTCTTTGTTGTAGAAGGTACAGTCGAACTCGTCGCCATCGAGGATGGTGATGTTGGCGGTATTGCCGTTGATTTGGTAGCTACCCAGGGGGTCGCTGTTGAGGATGGAGCAGGAGATGGAGTCCAGCTCCCAACCGGCCGGTACCGTCTCGGTAACGAAGTAGGGTGTATCACTGGCGTCGGCGGTGTATTGGGTTGAGCCGCCGTCGGTCAGGTTAAAGGCCAAGGGGATACCAAGGTCGGTGGTAAAGCCGAAGCTGGTGGCGGTATCACCTGCCAGCACCACTTTGTTGATGGTCACCACACCGGGCCCGGGGGCGATGGTGTTGGTGTAGGTACAAGTGACGTTGTCACCCAGGCCCAGGGTGATGTCCAGCGCCGAATTGCCGCCGGTGTTGGCGGAATTGCTGGCAGTGTAATCGGTGGCGCCAGTACAACTGACGTCGCTGAATACAAAGTTGCCGGACAAGCTGCTCTCATCCACCTGATAGCTGCCGGGGAACAGTGACAGATAGGATTTCTGAGCACTGGGCTGGGCATCGGTGGTGTTGAGGGTGAAGCTGTCTGAGCTGGCATCGGGGTAGGTGAAGTCGAAGTCGAAACTGCCCTCTTTACTGAGGTAATCAGCCAAAGACTCGGCCACCTTGACGATAGTGATGGTACCGCAGGTGTTGAGCTGGCCACCGACAAAGTCTTTCAGGTCGGCCCCGGTCTCAAACGATGAGCGGGTTTCCAGCAAGAAGGAGTTAAAGCACACCTGGTTGCCAAGCCCCAGCAGCGCCGTTAAATCCACCCCGGCTTCAAAGTACTGGCCCGGCTCACGTACATCGGTGGTCCAGGCGGGGGTGATGTTGGTGGCGTTGACCGCGGCGCACAAGTCCGGGCTACCGGTACTGTGGTGGTCTGGCGCGGTGGCGGTACAGTCTGTCCCTGAGATGAAGGGGTCATCTTCATTGATGATTTCGTCACCGTTGTAGGTGCCGCTCAAGGCGACCGAGTTGTCCGGGTCAATCAGTTGCCCCAGCACTTCGTCGCCGGTGTCGGGCACCCCGTCGGGGTCTATCCAGCGGTAGGCGATGATGGTGGAGATTTTACCGCCACCGGTAAACTCGGATACCAGCAGGATGTCGCCATCGGTTTTCTGGCCCTGGAAGCCAAGGCCGGAGAGCGGGTCGCAACCCACCACGCCCTGGAACAGCCAGATACCAACGTTGGCACTGCCGTTTTTGCTTTCCCGGTCGGCCCCGGCCACCAGCAGGGTGTGGGGCTGGCCGTCAACCATCATCTGGTAGGCGCCGGAGAAGCCGTTAAGGATGTTGAATTTGGGCCCAACGTTGTTGGGCTGCGTACATTCCCACTGGGAAACGTTCTGGATGTCTTTGTCCCCCTGGCCGAAGTAGGTCGGGTCTGGGGAGAAGTCGTCAAAAGAGAAGTCCTCCGAATAGGTGCTTGCTGCTGTCGGGTCCCCCATTACCTTGGCGTAGATGCTCTCTGCATCGTCAAGGCCCGGGGTGTTAACCACCGTGTTGCCGTCGAGCTCGAAGAGCCCGTTGTTGTGCACGGCGTAAACCGTGACCCCCACCCCAAGGGCGAGCGCCGCGGCGGCCAACCATCTGGTTTTTTTCCAGAATGTTGGCCATCTTTTTCCTGAAAGGGAATTTCGCATGTCCACCTCCTAAGGCCACGCCAGCATGCTGGTGTGGACCTGGGTCTCCCGGTGCCGTGGTGTGCAGTGCCCACTGCCATGGTTCTGCTGCCCATCCCGGTTTGAGGGAGGTAAGTACATTCGACAGGGACGTCCCTCTACCGCTTGTATCCCCGTAACGAACGAGTCCTGCCGGCCACGCCGGCGATGTCCGGCGCTATTAACGCAACACTCATGCCTTGTTTTTATCTGATTGATTTTTATTGATTTATTGGTTTTGTCGCGGGGCGGAGAGGGGGCGGTTGTTAGGCTGCCATTACAGGCTGGGGGAGAGGAATTTCCAACGCCTTGATAACGCTGGTTATTTAACGAAAGGCCGCTGTTTCAACAAAGAAACAGCGGCCTGTTTGGTTTTAATCACCCTTACGGCCAAAGGCGCTGGCCGGGAAGGTGACCCCTTTTAATTTGTTGCGGTATTCGCGGGTAACCTGGCGCGCTTCTTCGCGGTCGGTCACGGCGGTGGGGGTGATCATCACCACCAGTTCGGTGCGCTGATTGCTGCGCCCGGCCGAGCCAAACAGCCAACCCAACACCGGCACCTGGCGCAAGCCGGGTACACCGTTGCTGTCGTTACTGCGGTTGTCGCGAATAAGGCCCCCCAGCACCAGGGTTTCGCCGCTTTGCACCGCCACCGAGGTATTGATGCGGCGCTGGGTAATGGTGGGCGAGTCGATATCCGAGGTGGTGGTGGTGGCCACGTCGTTAACCTCTTGGGTGATGTCCAGCACCACCATGCCGCCGGCATTGACCCGGGGGGTCACCTCCAGCAGCACGCCAGTGTCCTTGAACTGGATGGTACTGGTGATGTTGCCAAGATCAGACGAGGTATTGGTGGTCTGGGAGGTGCGCACCGGCACCTGATCGCCAACCCGGATGGCGGCGGTGTGGTTGTCCAGCACCATCAACGAGGGAGAGGACACCACGTTGAGCTTGGAGTCGGAGGCCAGGGTATTGAGCAGCAGCCGGGTGGCGGTTGCGTCAAACACCTCATAGGTGGCACTGGCCAGGTAATCGGTGGGTGAGGTCAGGGGCCGGGTGCCCAGGGAGCCGATACCGGTTTTGCTGCCAACGCTGTTTTTAAAGAACCATTGCAGACCGTAGCGCAGCTCGTCCTGCAAGGTCACCTCCACTATGGTGGCTTCCACCAGCACTTGTAGCGGCAGCACATCGAGCTGTTTGACCGCCTTGTGCACCTTCTCGTAGTCGCTGGGGCTGGCCATGATCAACAGGGCGTTGTTCTCCTCGTCGGCGATGATCTGCACCTCACCGACATTGAGGTTGGTGGCGTCCATACCGCCGCTCACCGCCACCACCGGCACGGCATCCGGCGGCGCCTTTGGCTGGGGTACATCCGGCGCGCTCTTGCTGGTGGGCCTGGCGTTGCTGCCCTCGAAAAGCTTGCCGAGCATGTCCGCCAGCCGGTCGGCCTTGGAGTTCTGCACGTAATAGACGTACATGTTGAGGCCGCGGGGGTTGTCGGCTTTGTCCAGCCGCTCTATCCAGGTGCGGGCGTCGGTCAGGTACTTGGCCTGGGGGGTGATCACCAGCAGCGCGTTGAGCCTGTCTATGGGTAAAAAGCGCACCATGCCTGCCAACGGGCCCTCGGCGCTGTCGCCAAAGATGGCCTCCAGCTCCTGGGTAATGACCCCTGCTTCCACCGCTTGCAGCCGGAAAATGCCCACCGACATGCCTTGCAGCTGGTCTACGTCAAACAGCTGGATGGTGTCGCGCAGGCTCAAAAGGTCGGACTGGGTGCCGGCGATGGTCAGCAGGTTGCGCCGTTCATCGGCCTCCAGCAGGCCCTGCTTGGGCTTGATGGGCTCAAGCAGTTTCATCATCTCTTTGGCGCCGATGTACTTAAGGGGCCACACCAGCATCTGGTAGCCCCTGTCGGCGCTGAGTTTGAGCCGGGGGTTGAGGCCGCCCAGCGACACCTCGCCGGTGGGCACCACCTGATACAGGCCGTTGTTGCGCACCAGGGCGGCGCCATTGATTTGCAGCAGGGTATCGAGGGTGGGAATAAGGGCGTCGCGGGTGATGGGTTTACTGGTTTGCAGGCTGACCTTGCCCTGCACCCCATCGTCGATGCTGTAGTTTTCCCGCAAGATGTCGCCGAGGATGGTTTTTACCACCTCGCTGATGGCGGTGTCCTGAAAGTTCAGGGTGACATCACCGGCGCTGCTGCGTGGGGCATCGCTCCCGGCCTGGCCCACAAAGTGGCCGCTGCCGGGGTAAATTTCCACCCGCTCCATGGGCGGCGGGTTGTTGGCCTCGCCCGTTATCAGCGGCGCCATCACATCGCCTCGGCCCGGGTGGGCCTGATCGTAAAGACTCAAGCCTTGGGCGGCGGCGTCATCCTGGTTGGATTGCCGAAACGGGTTGTCACTGGCGTGCTCCCCGGCCGGTGTCAGGGCGCAGCCGGCCAAGAGCAGGCAAAGCATCGGCAGCACCGTTTTGAGTGCGGTAATCATGTTAACCCCCATCACCTTTTTGTTGTGGGGCGCCGTTGCCGGCGTCTTGGGTTTTACCCGGTTTGCGCCTGGGTTTGCTGTCCTTGTTGTTCGGTTGCAGCTCCCTCAGTTCCAGTCGCACTTCTTCCGTGCCGCTGCCAAGGACCACGCAGTCGGCTTCTATCTTCAGTACTTGCCAGCGCTCATCCAGAGGCATGCCGCTTTGCAGGCGCAGGCTTTGTTTGCCGTCGCTGCTGTCAAAGAGGGCCAGGCGCTGGCTGCCCTCCAGCACGATGCCGGAGAGCTTCCATTGATCTTTGAGGCTGCCGGCGCTGGCCGAGGTGGCGCCGCTGGCGACGGTGCGCCGGCTTGGGTCAAACAGGTTGCGCTCGGTTATCACCTTGAAGTCGTCAAAAGGCGGCATGGGCGCCAGCGGCTGGGCCATGGCCAGCAGCAGAATAAGCGGGCTCATTGGGCATCTCCCCCGGCATAGGCCACCAGTGAAAAACGGATATCCAGGGTGGCGAGCGGCGCAATGCCGCTGCGGCTGGCGGCGGTTACCAGGGTCAGCCTGGGGTTGGCGGTTATCACCAAGTCTTCGACAAAGAGCAGTGGCCGGTTGGCCTCCAGCTTATACAGCAGCCGGGCCAGCTCCGGGGTTTCGGCCCGCATACGCACCGCCAGCACCACCTTGGGCAGCGGCGAGTCGGTGTCGCCGTTGACGATTTGGGTGCTGATGAGCTGCCCGCCGACCTGGCCCACCAGCTGGTTGAGCCGCTGTTGCAGGCGGGCGGCGGCCAGGGCCGGGGTGGGCGCCTGCAGGTAAAGGTTATCGGTGGGGCGCTGGCGCTTGAGGGTGGCCAGTTGCTGCTCAAGCTCGGGAATGCGTTGGCCCAGGCGCTGATAGCGGGCCAGCATGTCCTGCTGGGTCGAGAGCTGTTCGAGGCGGGCCGAGAAGTAGCCATAGAGCGGCGCCACCAAGACCTGCCACAGCAGCAACAGCCCCAGGGCCAATACCAGCAGGGCCAGCAGCGGCTGGGCGCGGCTTTGCAGGGTCATGGCCGGCCTCCGTCGTTCAGGGCCGCTTCCAGGCTGAACCTTTCTTGCTGGGAGCGCGGGTTGATGGAGACCGGCGAAGAAAATCGCACATTGGCAAAGTGGGGTGAGGCTTCCAGCAGGCTGATGAGGGCCGAGGCGTTGGTGGACTCGCCCTGCAGGCTGATGCGCGCCGGTTGAAACTCCAGGCGGTTGATCCAGGTGTTGTCCGGCAGGGTTTGGGTGACTTCCCTTAGCAGCAGCAGCGGCGAGGGCTGGCGGTTGCGTTTGGTGATTAAAAAGTCCTGGCCTTGGCTGAGGGCCTCTATGCGTTGGCTAAGCTGCTGGGCCTGCTCGGCCTGGGCTTTGGGGGCAACCAGGCTGGCGTCCAGGGTGGCCAGGCGGTGATCCAGGTAATAGGCCCAGCCCCCCAAGGCGGCGGCCAGCAGCAATATCGGCCACAACCAGGCCCGGTGATGGCTTTGGCCCTGGCCAAGGGGGATGCGGCCAGGATTGCCTGCCAGGCCCAGCCAGCGGGGCTGGATGCCGTGGTCGGCCAGTTGCGCCAGCACCGGTGCCAGCAGGGCCTTGTTGACCACCCACAACGTTAATTGCAGCTTGTCGAGGGCCGGCTTGGCTTCGACCTCCTGGGCGGCAAAGTAGACTTGCTCGGCGCTAAAAGGCGTGTGGCGGTTCATCTCCATGGCCAGCACCTGATGGAGCTGGCCGGCGGTTGCCAGGGGCAATTGCAGGTTTTTTTTGAGCAGCCAGTCCGGCGGCAACAGCAACAGGCTGCGTTTGCGCTGATAGGGGGCAAGACGCTGCTGATGTTCCAGGGTGGCGGCCTCGCCAAGGGGCAGGGTCAAAGGCTCGGCCAGCTTGTCAAAGTGCAGCGCACCGTCACTGAAGCGGATGGTGAGGCCGGTTCGGGCCGGGCGCCAGCCGGCGGGCAGCAAGCTGAGCATTTCACTGCTCCACCATTGCCAAAACGGCCCCAGGCGGCCTGGCAGGCTGTCAATCATGGGGACCTCCGGTATCGATATCGGGCAGCAGCCCCGGCCCCAGACTCAGCACCCGAAAGGGCCGGGCCGGGTCGCCTTGCTGGCGTTGCAGCAGGGCGCTGAACAGGGCCTCTTGGCCGTCGCCCAGCGGCAGCCGGGCCTGCACTGTGTAGTAGCGGCCAAAGCCTGGGGTGGCCTGTTCGGCAGGCCACCAGGTGGGGGCCGGTATGGGCAGGCCGCTGTCGTGGAGCTGGCGGCGCTGGCGGATGTAGTCGTCCACCAGCAGGGCATCGGCCCCGGGCATGGCCAGCAGCACCTGGCGAGGCGCCAGTTGCGGCAATACCGTGGCTCGGTGCGAATAAAGGGTCAAAGCCGGGCGCAGCGCCTCAACCAGGGCGTCGGTCATGCCCAGTACCTGGCGCAGCTCGTCGATGCTGTTAAAAGGGGCGTTGGCCGGGCCATCGAGGCCTGCGGCCTGATATTGGGCGCTTTCGGCGCCGTCGAGGCGCTGCAGATCGTCCTCGTCCCGCCAGTCGAGGATGGCGTCCACCAGGGCGGTACGCTCGCTGTCACCAATCCCGGCCTGGCGCAGCAGGCCATCAAGCAGGGTGGGGGGCGCAGCGTTGAGGTCGATTTTGCCCCGCTCATCAAACACCGCCACCGCCATGGGTTGCTGGTCAAACTGCACCTGATAGGGGCTGCCGTCCGCCAGCCAGGGGCTTTGGTCTTGGGCGGTGCTCAAGCTGATGATGGCCAGGCTCACCGCCCCTTTGGCCCGCCACAGGTTGGCGGTGGCCTGTTCCAGGCGGTATTGCACCTGGGCGCCGGAGCGGCTGGACAGGGCCACGGTGCTGGCCATCAGGGTCAGCAGTACCAGCAGCCACAGCACCGCCACCAGGGCGATGCCGCCGGCCCTAGCGGCTGTGCAGGGTAAAGGCCTGACCATAGGGGGCCACCATCAGTGAAAGTTGATTGGCAAGGGTGAGTTTGACCAGCAGCGGCGCCTGGGCGCCCTGGGGCCAGCTGCTTTGCCAGCGCTCGGGCTCGGTTTGTTGCAGGTAGCTGAAACTGGCCGGGGTGTTGCTGGTCAGCAGCCAGCGTGGCGTGCTGTCGGCCAGGGCCGCGTCCAAGGCCTGCCAGTCCACCGGGGTGCCTTTGACAAAAGGCTGGGCGCGCAGCTCCAGGTGATAACCGTCGTCCTGGCGGCGGCTCGACAGCAGCAGCCAGGTGGGCTGCGGTTGTTGCCAGTTAAGGCCGGGGGCCAACAGTAGCAAGCGATCGCTGCTGGCCTGCAAGGGCGTAACGAGGTGCCCGTCGGTGTCGGCAATGGGCTCGATGGACATGCCCTCAAGCTGGCGACGCAGCAGTTGGCTTACCGCCTCAACCCGGCCTTGCTGGCCGATGCGCTGCTCCTGGCGCTGCCAGGCCTGGGTGGTGATGTCGAGGCCGCCAAAGGCGAGGGTGGCCAGCAAGGTCAGCAGCACCAGGGCTATCAGCATTTCCATCAGGGTGAAGCCGGCGGCCCTCATAGTGCCCCCTCGATGGCGAGGGTAGTCAGCACCAGCTGCTGATGCTCGCCCCAACTGACGGTGAGCCGCACTTCTATAGCCCTGTTGCCGGTGCCAAGCCAGTTGCCCTCGGCTCCCTCGAAGGGGCTGACCTCGGCTTGCCAGCGCCAGCCGTTGTCAAATTTGCCCCGCTCTTCGCTGCTGGGCAGCGCCTTGCGGCTGAGCAGCAGCGCCAGTTGCGACTGGGCCAGGGCCATGGCCTGCTGGCGGTTGGCGGCGCTGCCTTCGAGGCGACCGCTTTGGCTAAGCACCCGTAGCAATCCGCCCAGTACCATGGCCAGCACCACAAAGGCCACCAGCACTTCGAGCAGGGTAAAGCCGTTAGCCTTCATGGATGCTGACCTCTCCGGTGAGCCAGTCCAGCTCCAGGCGCAGGCTGCCAGCGTCGTTGCCCAGGGTCAGCTGGCCGCCGCTGGAAGTGCCATCAGGGTAGAAATAAAGCGGCTGGTCGAGGCCCAGGGTCAGCCGCTGCAGGGCCACCTTTTTGCCATTCACCCAAAGCTGTTGCTGGCGGTTGGCGATGGTCAGCACTTGCGCTGTGGCAATGGCCTGGCTGCGGCTTTCGCGCAGCAAGGCGGCTACCTGGCGGGCCTGGCTTTTCAGGGCCATGCCCGGCAATAGGGCGCCAAAGCGGGGGGCGGCGGCGCTTAGCACCAGCATCATCACCACCAGTACCACCAGCAGTTCCAGCAAGGTAAAGCCGTGGCGGTTCATTGCCAGCTCACCACGTCCTGGTCTTCCCCTTCGCCGCCCTCTTTGTTGTCGGCGCCGAGAGAATAGAGGTCAAAGTCGCCGTGCTCGCCGGGGTAGCGGTATTGGTAGTCGTTGCCCCAGGGGTCTTTGCGAATGACTTTTTTGGTCAGGTAGGGGCCGTTCCAGTTCTCCACTCCCGAGGGTTTGCTGACCAAGGCGTCCAGCCCCTGGTTGCTGCTGGGGTAATGGCCCACTTCCAACCGGTACAAATCCAGGGCCGAGTGCAGCTCCTGGATCTGCAGGGCGGCGGTCTTGGTCTTGGAGCTGGACAACTGGTTGAGCACCTTGGGGCCCACCAGGCTTGCCAGCAGCCCCAGGATCACCAACACCACCAACAATTCCAGCAAGGTAAAGCCGGGTTGTTTCACACAGACCTCCTTAAAGCGGCAGGTCGTTGATGCTGAGGATGGCCATCAGAATGGAAATGATGATGGCGGCGATCAGCATGCCAAGACCCACTATCAGCAAAGGTTCCAGTACCGTCAGCAACCGCTGGATACCGGTTTCCACCTCCCTGTCGTAGGTGCCTGCTACCTTGAGCAGCATCTGGTCCAGTTGCCCTGTCTCTTCTCCCACCTGCAGCATCTGCAGGGCCAGGGCCGGGAATACCTGTTGTTGTTTCAAAAGCCCCGCCAGGCGCTGGCCTTCTTTAAGGCCCTCGGTGCTGTCGTCCAGGGCCTTGCCGAGGCGAAAATTGCCGACGCTGGTTCTGGCCACCTGCAGCGCCTTCACCAGGGGCACCCCGCTTTTTAAAAGGGTGCCGAGGCTGCGGCTAAAACGGGCCATTTCCAGCTTGCCCACCAGGGTGCCGTAAAGAGGCAGGCGCAGCAGCCAGCTGTCCCAGCGCAGCCGAAACACCGGCTCCTTGAGCTGCCGTTGTAGCAGCACACCGCCAAGGGCCAGGGCCAGCAGCAGCCACAGCCCCCAGTCGCGGATAAAGCCCGCGCTGGCAATAACAACCTGGGTGGGCAGCGGCAGCGCCTTGCCCATGTCGCTGAAAAGCTGCTGAAACTGGGGCACTACGTAGGTGAGGATCACCAGCAGCGACAGGGCGCTTACCAGCAGCAAGATCAGGGGGTAGAGAAAGGCCGACAGGGTTTTGTCTTTGAGGGCCTGGGCCCGCTCCTGATAAAAGGCCAGATCTTCCAGGCCCTGATGGAGGTTGCCGGCGGCTTCGGCGGCGCGAATAAGGCTCAGGTAAAAATCCGAAAACCCCTGCTGTTCGGCCAGCACCGCCGACAGCGCCTTGCCACCCCGAAGGCCCTGATGGATGTTGCCGATAAGGCGGGTCAGTCGCGGCTCCTGGCCAAGCTGGGTCATGATCTCCAGCGCCCGGTCCAGGGCGATACCGGCCGCCAGCAGCGCCGCCAGCTGCTGGGTAAAGAGCAGCACCAGGTTGCCCGCCAGCCGCTGGCCGCCAAGGCGCAGCTCCCAACGGCCGGCTTTGCGGATCTCCAGCACGATAAGCCCGGCCTGCTGCAACTGGGCCACCACCTGCTCGCGGCTGTCGGCGTCCAGTTGCCCTTGCTGCATCTGGCCCTGACTGGTCACGGCCCGGTAATGAAACTGGCTCATCCGGCTTCCTGCGTGACCCGCAGGACCTCCTCGACAGTGGTAAGCCCGGCCATGGCCTTGATGCAGCCGTCCTCATACATGGTGAGCATGCCCTCGCTGCGGGCCTGGCGCAGCAGGCTGGTGGCGTCGGTGCGGCGCAGCACCAGGGCCTTGAGGGCATCGGAAAGCACCAGCAGCTCCATGATGGCAATGCGGCCCTGGTAGCCGGTGTCCTGGCATTGGGGGCAGCCGTGGGCCCGGTATAGGCGCACCGGCCCCTGGTGGGCCAGGCGGCCAAGGCCGAGCTGCTCTACCAGCTCGGGCAGCGGCGCAAACCCCTGTTTGCAATGGGGGCACAACAGCCTCACCAAGCGCTGGCCCACCACGGCGTTGAGGGTGGAGGTGAGCAGGTAGTCTTCCACCCCCATCTCCAACAGCCGGGTGATGGAGCTGGCGGCGTCGTTGGTGTGCAGGGTAGACAGCACCAGGTGGCCGGTCAGGGCCGATTGCACGCAGATGCGGGCGGTTTCCAGGTCGCGCATCTCGCCGACCATGATCACGTCCGGGTCCTGGCGGACGATGGCGCGAAGGGCGTTGGCAAAGGTCAGGCCGATATCGGGTTTGACCTGGATTTGATTGACCCCGGCCAGCTGGTACTCCACCGGATCTTCCACCGTGATCACCTTGCGCGACGCGGTGTTGAGCTGGCTCAGCGCGGTATAGAGGGTGGTGCTTTTGCCCGAGCCGGTGGGGCCGGTGACCAGCAGCATGCCGTCGGGCAGGGCCAGCACCTTTTGCAGGGTGCGAAGGTTGTCTTCGCTGACTCCAAGGGCGTTGAATTCCAGGGCCAGGCTGTCTTTTCGCAGCAGCCGCATCACCACTGACTCGCCGTACAGGGTGGGCACGGTGGAGACCCGGATATCCAGCTCCTGGCCCTGGCTGCGAAGCTTGATGCGGCCATCTTGCGGCAGGCGGCGCTCGGCGATATTGAGCCGGGCCATGATCTTGATGCGCGAGATAACCGCCTGGGCCAGCCGGACCGAGGGCGCTTCAGTGGGTTGCAACACGCCGTCGATGCGGTAGCGCACCTTGAGCTGATGTTCGAAGGGCTCGATATGAATGTCAGAGGCGCGGCATTCCACCGCTTTTTGGAAGAGGTGATTGACCAGCCTCACCACCGGCGCCTCCGAGGCCAAGTCTTTGAGCTGCTCGACGTCTTCTTCGGCGATGTCGTCGTCGTTGTCGCCACGGGCGGCGCGGTCGCGGGCTTCTTTGTTGTAGAGCCGCTCGATGGCGGCGTCGATGTCGGCGCTCTGGCCCACCAGGGGTTTGCACTCAAGGCCGGTGGCCAGGTGCACGGCATTGAGGGCGTAGCTGTCTAATGGGTCAGCCATGGCTAGGTACAGCTGGCTTTGCTCCTGGCGCAGGGGCAAAAGGTGGTATTCCTTTAAAAAACGCAGCGAGAGGCGGTCTTCAAAAAGCGGTTCGTCGGGGAAGTCGTCAGCGCTGATGCTGGAGAGGGAAAAACAACGGGCCAACTGGCCCGCCATGTCTTTTTCAGAGACCATGCCCAGCCGAATAAGCAGCCGGTGCAAAGGGTCGGCGCCGCCTTGTTCATCGCGCATCCGCCTGACTCTTGCCAGGTCGGCGCTGCTTAGGCATCCCTGCTGCACTAATGCATTGGCCAGCTCCTCCTCCCAAGGGGCCGCCAGGGACTGATTCATGCCAACCTTCTTAGTTAGGTTGAGGCCGGGGAAAGGTAATCTCAAAGATAGTCAAAAAATTGACACTGTCTGGTGGGTAATACAGGAGGTGTTACATATTTGTTTATTTTTGCGAGGAAGATTGCTCGGCAAAAGTGCGGGCGGTGCGCTCGAAGGTCAGGGCCAGCCGTTCCATCATCCCTTCAACCAGCTCGGATTGCAGATTAACGCCGTTGGTCTGTTCAATAGCAGCCAGCAGCTGCTGGCTGTGGGTCCGAAACTCGGCATTGAATTTCCCTTTGGCGCTGCACAGGAAGGTGCTGGCCAACGAGCGCTGCCATTGGTCGAGCAGGGCATTGAGTTTGGGGTCGCCATTGGCGGCCAACTGGCGGCGCAGGCGAATGGAAACATGGCCTAGGTTCAGGCCGGTAAGGCCAAGATCGGTGAAATTGCGGCTTGGCGTTCCTTGCTCGGAGCTGGAAAGGCGCATCAGCCGGTCACCCATACGCCCGTTAAACCAGCCTTCGGCGTGGCGATGGTGGCCGAGGTCGGCCAGGTCTTTGGCGGTCGATTTGATCAGCCGACGCTGCATCAGGGCACGGTCCGGGTCCTCTATCAATTTAAAGACCCAATAGAGAACACAAACCCCGGCGAAGATGCCAAGCGCAATGCTCAGATTGGTATCCACGGCATAGGTCATGGCGTTGCTGGGTTGGGTTTGGATAACAAAAGGCACGCAAAAGCCGAGGCCGTAGGCCAAGGTAGGTCTGTTGGCCAGGGCCATCAACCCGATAAAAAGCGGCCCGCCCATGGCGATAACCAGCAGCGCAAAATGCCCCGCCCCCTGGGCCATCATGCCGAGGCCGAAGTAGAGCCCGGTGGGAATGGCAACCACCACTCCCATCATCAGCTTTTTAAGCAGCAGCACCGGTGAGGGGAAACGGGCAATCATCACCGAGAAGGTGAGCGGCACCACCATCATCATTACCGCTGCCGGCGAGGTGGTGTAGACCCAGGTAACGGCACCAATCAAAAACAGTACCAAGGTTCTCAGGCCGGTAATGGCGCACAGGGTGAGGTCTCGGTAGGTGCTGAGGGTGGGGGCGTTAAGGCGGGTTTCGTGGCTGTTTTCCAGGGCGTCGTAGGCCCTGAGTACCATCACCAAATCGGCCACCAATTCCAAGGCTGTCTGCGTCAACCGGGCCAGGATTGGGCTGGGCGCCTCGTAGCTGGTGCGAAAGTGCAGCAATTGGCGGCGAAGCTGTTGGGCGTGCCGGTAGCAATCGCTGTAGCTGGTGGTGTCGGCCATGGCCTGAAAATGCTCGCGCATGTTGCGCATCTGCTCGGTCACCTGGTCGTCAAGCAGCTCGCCATGGTTACGCTGCAGGCGGCCAAAGATTTGTACCACCGCCAGCAGTGACAATACCTTGTTGCACAGGAGATCGGCGGCCCTGGCCTGCGCCGAACCTGTTGGGCCTTCATAGACCACGGCGCTGGAGTCGTCGCTCAGGGCGCCGAGGGATTCGAGAATACCGTCGGCCTGTTTGTGGCGGATTTCGTGGGAGCCGTCAGGGTCCAGTTCCACCACCAGGTAAGTGAGGGTGCGGTTGATAACGTTGCGGGCGTGAACCTGCAGCACGTTCTTCACCTGCACCGGCCAAAACAGCAGGCTGACCAGGGTGGCGCACACCGCCCCCACGGTAATTTCCCCCATCCGTGCCTGGGCCACGGTAAATACGGCATCGCTGTCGGCGGTGGCGGCGTTGGCCATCACCAGCGCCACAACCAGGGCGGCGGTCATGGTGGCCATGGCAAAGCCGTAAACCAGGTTGATGCGGTGCACCATGGCCGAGGCGGCGGACATCAAAAATACCCAAACCGCCAGGCTGCCAAGGGCCAGCACCGGGGTGCCCATAAACAAGTCCAGAACCAGGATGCCAAAGCCGCCGCCCAGCACCGAGCCTACGATTTGGCAGATGGCCTTTTCGATAACCAGACCGCTTTCGGGGCGCATTTGCAAAAACACTGCCGACACCAGCGCCCAGTAGGGCCTGTCCATGTTTAGGTACATAGCCACATACAGGGACAGTGCCATGGCGATCACCCCCTTTACCGCAAAAATAATGGTGGTGCGGTTGGGGGTGAGAAACAGTGCCAGGTTGGGCGACAGCTGCATGATCAGTCTGGGTCTTTAAGGTTGACCGACACCGTCATGCCGGCGCTCAGATGCACCCCTTCGGGGATCTGGTCAAGGCGGATATCCACGGGAATGCGTTGCGCCAGACGCACCCAGTTGAAGGTTTGCTGCACCTGCGGAAGCAGTTGGTTGTTGGCATCGGTATTGGCGTTGGCAATGCCGGGAGAAATACTCACCACAGTGCCCAGCAGCGGCTTGCCGCCACTCATCAGGTGCACTCTGGCCTTTTGGCCCACATGCACCAGCGGCAGTTTGGTCTCTTCAAAGTAACCGGTCACATAAAAGGTGGCGGTCTTCACCAGCGACATCACCGGTGTGCCCTTGGACACATAGTTACCCTGGCGCAGGGTCAGGTTGATGATGGTGCCATCTTCCGGAGCGGTAACCACAGTGCGGGACAAATCAATATTGGCGGCGTTGAGCTGGGCAACGGCCAAGTCATACGAGGCTTTGGCCTGGTCGGTATTGATGCGGTAGGTTTCTTCGTCTTCGTCGCTGATCACTTTTTTGGCGATCAGCTGCTTGCGCCTTTCGTACTGATGCTGGGCCAGATCCCAGGCAAACTTGGCTTTTTCTACCTCGGCCTGGTCTTCGGCGATCACCGCTTTATAGCGGGTATCGTCGATGGTGAACATCACGTCGCCTTTTTTCACCTGCTGGTTGTCGTGCACCTTGAGCTCGGTTACCCAGCCGGAAACGTCCGGTGCCAGGGTGACCACATCCGCCCGCACCCGGCCGTCACGGGTCCAGGGGGAGTAGAGGTAGTGGTTCCATACCCAGGTGCCAGCCACAACGGCCGCCGCCACGAAAAGCAATGTCACTAAGACACGAAGCAGTTGTCCCATAGAGGCTCTAATCTCCGAACAGGTAAATACTCAGGGCCAGGTAGCAGACGAACAGGGATACATCGAACCAGGCATCTTTCCAGACCAATTGGCGCCTAACGATTTTATGCAGTGCAAAGCGGGTTGCCACAGTCATGACAAAACCGCTCAGTGCAAAGACGATAAAAGGGCTGAACAGCAGGCCACCCAGGGCCAGTTCGTGAAGCATGGCAAGCCTTACAGGTATAAGGAGACAGGGTTGCTAAGCGGGTTCATCTTATCGCTACTTCGCGCCGAGACTCTAGGGGCAGCGTAAAGAAGTCCCTATTTATCACCACTTAACCGATATCAGCCTAGGGTCAGGGCAGGTCGATTGCCAGAATATCCGCCTCTTTTTGCTCGTACATCGACAGCACCAGGCTGCCGTCGGGGAGCACCGTAAAGGAGCGGGCACCTTTGACCGAGCGCGGCGCCAAAGCGGCGATTTGCTGCTCGGGCTCGCCGCTCCACGGGTGGAGCATCAGCCGGTCGTTAAGGTCGGTGCGTTGCAGGTAAATGATGCCCTGCTCGGTAAGCTGCCAGTTCCCCCAGTCGGTATTGGCAAGGCCTGTGACTACCTTTATCGCTTTACCTTTAGGCATTTGCTGCCACACCCCTTCTTCGCCGGGTTTGACGAAAAAAAGCACACCGTCGCTGCGCTCCAGGGCGAAGATGGCCCCTTCTACCGTTAATTGCTCGCGGATACCGGTGGCCAAGTCATGGCGCCAGACCTGCCATTTGCCGTCGAGATCGGAGCTAAACAGCAAGGATTGGTCGTCTTTGCCCCAGCTGAAGTTCTGGGAAGCGAAGTTGTCCTTGCTGATCTCTTTGAGGGCGCCGCCCTGCACTTGGCCGATAAAAAGGCTGTAGTACTTCTCGCCCTTGCGCTTGATGGGCAGCAAGAAGCGGTCGCCCTGGTTGGATAGGGCATGGATGTAGGCATCGCCCTGCATCTGGGTCAGTTCCCTGGCACTGCTGTCGTCCTGGGCGGCCGACCAGATTTGAAAATCCCCGCCGCGGTTGGAGAAGAACACCAGCCGGTTTTGGCTTCGAGAATAAAAAGGGTAAAGCTCGCGGCCATGCGAGAAGGGCAGCGCCTTAAGGGGCCTGTCTTTGGCGACCCGAAACAGCCTTTCGGAGGTGCTGTATCGCGGGTAAACCAGCTGCGGGTGTGGCCCCGGCCTCACCGAAATGCGCCCCGGCACGCTTTCAAAAGACAGCGGGGAGACTTCGCCGCTACTCACCGACACCTGCAATATGGTTACTTCCCCCTGCCAGACGCTGGAAAAGTAGATGTAGTTGTCGTCGGGGCTCCAGGCCAGGGAGAACACCTCGCGGTTTTCCCGAAACAGCGGCCGGCTGCTGCCGTCGGCACTGCGGATATAAATATTGCCAAGGTTACTTTTGAGGCTGGCGTAGGCCAGGCGCTGGCTGTGGTTGGCCCAGTCGATGGGCATGTCTTCAAAATCGCCGCGCTCGGGGCTCAATTGCAATGTTTGATTATTCGTAAAATCAAAGCCTTTCAGGCTGACGCCGCCGCTGCTGTTGCGATAGGCATAGGCCAGCATATTGCCGGTTTTGGACCAAGCCAGGGTTCGAAACAGGCGGTTGGCGTGGCAGCTGTCGATAAAGCGGCCCTGGCCGCTGGCCAGTTCCACCACCTTGACCTTGCACCCTGACTGATTGATCACCGCATAAGCCAGTTGCTTACCGTCGCCAGACCAAGTCGGCGAGGCGCCGTATTCACTGGGTAGGGAAACGCGCGTTGGTGCTTGTTGCGGGTTATCCAGCGGCTGGATATAGATGCCGGGAATGCCCTTACCTTTGTCCCATTGAAAGGCCATCTGGCTGCCGTCTCGGGTAAAGGCCGGGGTTTCTTCCACCCCTTGCAGGTGAGTCAGGGGCTGGGGCCTTTTGGCCAGTGGTGCCAAGGGTAGAGGAGTGTTTGGCCAGAGCCACAACACCAAGGCCACCACCAGCGCCAGGGCGGCCACCAATGGTGCCCAAAGGCGCCTTTTCATGGCTTGTTGCGGCAGTTCTTGCACCGGTAATTGCAGCACGTAACCGGTCTTGGCAATGGTGCGGATCACTTCCTGCTTGCCACCGGTATCGCTAAAGCCTTTGCGCACCTGCCAGATGGCATGGTTAAGGGCCTTTTCCCCCACTTCCTTCTGGCCGTGCCAAATCTCGTCGATAAGCCGTTCCCGGGACAAGGTCTCCCCCGGCGCCTCCATCAGTAGCCGCAGCACTTCAAACACCTTGGCCGGCAGCTCCACCTGGCCCTGGGGTCCCTTGATTTGCAGTTGCCCCGGCAGCACAGTCCATTGCCCGACACGGTAATTGCGCTGGTAAAAGCGGCTGCCCTCAGACATGAAACAACGGCTCCCGGAAGAAAAAAGGCAGTTCCTTCTATTACATTTGCGTAACGCTGTCAGCACCCGGCAGGGGAAATCCTGCAAAGCGTGAGCTGGGTCGGTTAAGTGGCCTACAGCGGCTTTGCAAGTGGTTGATAGACAACCGTAAATGTCTGAGTTGTGTGACGTTTGTTAATTCGTGATGAGTGTGGCCAAGTGCCGGCAGCTTGTGGCGAGGTAGTAAAAAACCGCCCGAAGGCGGCCTTTTTTACTTGCCGATACAAAAGCTCGAGAAGATGCGGCCCAGCAAATCGTCTGAGCTGAACTCGCCGGTGATTTCTGAAAGCGCCATTTGGGCCAGGCGCAGCTCTTCGGCAAGGATCTCGCCGGCGGCAAAGCCATGGAGCTGCTCTTCGCCCACATCCAGGTGCTGCTGGGCGCTGTCGAGGGCGTCGAGGTGGCGGCGACGGGCCAGGAAGCTGCCTTCGCTGGTGCCTTCAAAGCCCATCAGCGCTTTAAGGTGCTCGCGCAGGGCCTCGACACCGGCGCCGGTTTTGGCCGACAACCGCAAGATGCCGTTCTCGAACCCGGCTGCCTCGCCGGTCAGCTCCACCTTGTTGCGCACCACGGTGATGCCAAGGCCCGCTGGCAGCCTGTCCACAAAGTCAGGCCAGATAGCGTGGGGGTCGGTAGCGTCGGTATCCAGGGCGTCCACCATAAACAGCACCCGGTCGGCTTTCTCGATTTCCGCCCAGGCCCGCTCGATACCGATTTTCTCTACCGCATCGCCGGTATCGCGAAGGCCTGCGGTGTCGATGATGTGCAGCGGCATACCGTCGATATGGATATGCTCGCGCAGCACGTCGCGGGTGGTACCGGCGATGTCGGTGACGATGGCCGCTTCGCGCCCGGCTAGGGCGTTCAACAGGCTCGATTTCCCGGCGTTGGGGCGGCCTGCTATCACCACCCGCATCCCGTCGCGCAGCAAGCTACCCTGGCGGGCGGAGGCTTTGACTGCGGCCAAATCTTCACGAATGGATGCCAGATCCCCGGCTACTTTGCCGTCAGAAAGGAAGTCGATTTCTTCTTCGGGAAAATCAATGGCCGCTTCCACGTAGATGCGCAGGTGGATAAGGGATTCCACCAGGGCGTTGATGCGGGCCGAGAACTCCCCTTGCAAAGAATGCACAGCGCTGCGGGCGGCTTGCTCGGAGCTGGCTTCGATAAGGTCGGCGATGGCCTCGGCCTGGGTCAAGTCCAGTTTGTCGTTCAAAAAGGCCCGCTCGGAAAACTCCCCAGGCCTTGCCAGCCGCACCCCGGGCTCAGCCAGGATGGCCCGCAGCAGCAGGTCGAGGATCACCGGGCCGCCGTGGCCTTGCAGCTCCAGTACGTCTTCGCCGGTAAAGCTGTTGGGGCCGGGGAAGTAGAGGGCAATGCCTTGGTCCAGCACCGTGCCGTCGGTGTCCATGAATGGGCCGTACTGGGCATAACGGGCTTTGGGCAGGGCACCCAGCCTGGCCTTGGCCACACTGGCTGCCTTGGGGCCGGAGATGCGGATAATGCCAACGCCGCCGCGACCGGTGGCGGTGGCAATGGCTGCGATGGTCTCTGACATGGAAATCTCCTTACAAAAAAGGCGGCTTGCGCCGCCCTTTTTTATCGCAGGCCTTTTTTCTCAAGGCCCTTGTAGATGATGAGCTGCTGGGTAATGGACACCAAGTTGCTCACAAACCAGTACAGTACCAGGCCGGAGGGGAAGAAGGCGAAGAACACGCCCATCACCAGCGGCATCAGCTGCATGACCTTCTGCTGCATCGGGTCGGTCATGGTGCTGGGGTTCAGCTTCTGGCTAAACCACATGGAGGCGGCAAACAGCACCGGCAGCACAAAGAACGGGTCTTTGGCTGAGAGGTCATGAATCCACAGCATGAACGGCGCTTGGCGCAGCTCTACGGATTCTTGCAGCACGTAGTACAGGGCCATGAAGATAGGCATCTGCAGCAGCAGCGGGAAGCAGCCACCCAGAGGGTTAACCCCTTCGTCCTTGTACAGCTTCATCATCGCCTGAGACATGCGCTGGCGGTCGTCACCAAAACGCTCTTTCAGGGATGCCAGTTTCGGCTGCAGGGCACGCATCTTGGCCATGGAGGTGAACTGGGCCTTGGTCAGCGGGTACATGGCACCACGCACCAGCAGGGTCAGCAGCACAATGGCAAAGCCCCAGTTGTGTACCACACCGTGCAGCAGTTTCAGCAGCCAGAACAGGAATTCGCTGATAAACCACAGGAAGCCGTAGTCGACGGTTTTTTCCAGTTTGGGGGCTACGGCGGCCAGGGCATCCTGGTCTTTGGGGCCCACAAAGAGGTCAGCTGTCAGGCTGGCAGAGCCTTGGGCCGGTACGGTAACGGGCTTGCTCTTGATGCCGATGATGGCGTCAGAGCCGGACTGCAGGCTGTAAACGTCCAGTTTGACGTTGTCGAGCTTGGGCGCCCAGGCAGACACAAAGTAGTGCTGCAGCATGGCTACCCAGCCGGTGTTGGTTTCCTTGTTGAGGTTACGTTCTTTGACGTCGTCAAAGTTGTACTTCTCGTAGGACTCGTCATCGGTGGAATACACCGGGCCGGTGTAAGTGCCGTGGGAGGTGATACCGGAGTCGGGCTCGTGGTTAGTACGTTTGATTTGACCAAAGAACTGCACGGACAAAGGCTTGTCGGTGGGGTTGGTCACTTCGAAACGGGTGTTGACCACATACTTGCCGGGGGCCAGGGTCAGCACCTTTTTATAGACAACGCCGTTGGCGCCGTCATAAGTGAGGGTCAGCTGGCTGTCACCGTTGGCCAGGGTAGTGGCCTCGGAAGCGGTGTAAACCGGGCGGCTCTGGGTGTCGGAGCCGTTGGGGCCGATAAGGCCGCTCATGGCTACGTAGTTAAAGCCGGGCTCGCGGGTAAAGAGGGTCAACCGCTCTTCGCCACCTTGCACCTTGGCAAAATGCTTGAGCTGGGCACCGACGATGTCGCCGCCGCGGGTATCAACGGTCAGCTTGAGCTCGTCGTTTTGCAGGGTAACCAAGTGAGCCTTGGTGGTGGCAGCAGGCGCCACGCCTGCGGTCTGGGGAATATCGTCGGAACTGGGCAGGGCGTCGGCAGGCGCTTCAGTGGGTACCGAAGCGGTAGCGGCTACAGGCGCCGGCTTGGGTTCATGGTCCTTCTCCCAGGCTTGGTACAGCAGGAAGCTGACGGCAAGCAGGGCGAAGAACAACAAGGAGCGTTGGGATTCCATGGGTTTAACGTTCTCTAGTTTTACGTTCGGGAACCGGATCGTGACCACCGGGATGGCGAGGATGGCATTTTAATATTCTGCGCACCGCTAACCAACTTCCTTTCACAGGGCCGTGGCGCCTGATGGCCTCAATTGCGTAGTGGGAACAGGTGGGCGTAAAACGGCAGGTTGGCCCCAACAGGGGACTGAGCAGCAGCTGATAGAGCCGTATCGGCAGTATCAGGCATGCGCCAAGCGCTTTGCCAAGAGTTTCCATAGCCTGTCCACCAAAGCCACGTAGTTGCTGTTTTCCAGAAACTGGGCGGGCTTTTTGACGATGACAATGACATCGGCGTCGGGTAATGCCGACTGATGCTGCCGCACGTACTCCCTGGTTAGTCGTTTAAGACGGTTCCGGGAAGTCGCTTTTTTAACCTGTTTACGGGCAATTGTCAGCCCCAATCTGGCATGGCCGAGATCGTTGGTTCTGGCTAAGAGAGTGACTTCAGGAGAGGAGGCGCGGACGGGGTTATCGAAAACCCTTTGGAAATGCGCGGGAGTTAGCAGACGTAACTCCCGGCTAAAGGTCAGCTTGGACACTTGCGGGTGCAAAGCACTCAAGTGAATCAGGCAGACAGGCGAGCGCGACCTTTGGCACGGCGACGAGCCAGTACCTTGCGGCCGTTTTTGGTAGCCATGCGAGCACGGAAACCGTGGTCACGCTTGCGTTTGATTACGCTGGGTTGAAAAGTACGTTTCATAAGTTTTTACCGTCGGTCAGTCGTTAAACCACAGGAGCCTTTACTGGCCTGGCCGTCTTGGCCCCTGTAAATGGCCCACAAAAAGAGGCCGAATTATATAGAGGTGGCCAAACTGCGTCAAATATACACAAGGTAAATTTATCAGCGGCGAGCATTCTAGATCAGTCTGAGATCAATGTAACGATCCTGATGATCGTGGTTGATCTCGACGGCCTGCCTAGTCAACAATAACCCTCCTGCCGCTGCCACGATCCCTGCCGTGATTCATCCCGTGCATTTTGCCTGGGAGGGTCTTTATCGCTGTGTCGAAGGTGGTGGGGCAGACATTATTAAAGGTAGAATAACGGACTTTTTGATCGGGGAGTGTCAGC